>CAWAWG010000023.1:0-100072 GCA_963785645.1 uncultured Actinomycetota bacterium | reverse complement strand
TGTTCACGGCAGCTTCGAGAAGACCAACGACGGCCTCGCCCACCTGGTGCCCGCCGAGTGGCTGCCCGCCAGGGAGCTGCCCGACGACGACTTCCCGTTCGTGCTGAACACCGGCCGGATGCTTGAGCACTGGCACACCGGCTCGATGACCCGCCGGTCCTACGCCCTGGACGCGATCGCGCCGAAGGCCCTGGTCTTCATCAGCCCCGCCGATGCCGCCGGACTCGGCCTCGCGGACGGGGAACTGGCCGGGTCACCTCGCGCCGCGGGACCATCGAGCTCGAGGCTCGGGTTCGCACCGCGAGGTCGCCCGGCAACGTCTTCATCCCGTTCCACTTCCGCGAGGCGGCGGCGAACCTGCCGACGATCGACGAGACCGACCCCGTCGGGAAGATCCCCGAGTTCAAGTTCTTCGCGGTCAAGGTCGAGCGCGCCGATGGCTGAGCCCCGCGTCCGCGTCCCCGGCGTCGGGCCAGGGCCGGGAAGTTCCCCGGCCCGTCGCTGATCCCGGCGCTCAACGCGATCCAGGAGCGAGTCGGCTGGCTGCCCGGGCCGAACTGGTCGGGCTGTCCCACGACGTGCGCCCGCCGCTGTACGAGATCGAGGGGCTGATCTGTTCTACCGCACTACCGGAACGAGCCGCCTGCCAGGGTCGAGCTGCGGGTTTGCCACGACCTGTCCTGCTGGCCGCGCGGCGGCGAGGGGCAGATCGCCGCGCTCCGCGGCCAGTACGGCGCGGACCCCGACGTCACCCTGATCGAGGCCTCCTGCCTGGACGGTGCCACCTCGCGCCCGCCTGCACGGTCAACGAGGCACCTCACCCGATGCCGCCGCTGACGGTGCCGTCGGGCCGCCCGCGCGGCGAACGAGGCAAGCGGCCGTCACGGTGACAACGGCCAGACCGGGCACTATGCCCGCGATCAGGGTGGCTACGACCCGGCCGAGGCGGACGCCGTGTCCCCGCCGCCGCGGTCTGGCCCAACGACCCTATCCGGTGGCGTCCGCCGTACGCCGTGGTCCGTGAAGTTCGGCGGGCCGCCGTGACACCGCCCAGACATCGCCGCGCTGAGGATTCCGGGCTGCGCGGCATCGGGGCGCGTGCTTCCCGACGGGTCGCAAGTGGGACATGGTCGCCGCCCAGCCCGCCACCCCCAGGTACGTGATCTGCAACGCCGACCAGTCCGACCCCGGCACGTTCAAGGACCGGCAGATCCTCGCCGCCCAGCCGCACCTGGTCCTCGAGCGTGCTGCTGCCATGCTCGCCGTCGGCACGGGAGGAGGCCGGGTCTTCATCAGGCACGAGTACGGCCCGGAGGAGCGGGTGATCCGGGCCGAGATCGAGCACCTGCTGGAAATCGGCCTGATCGGCCCGACCGTCCTACCGGAACACGGGGCTTACCGGAAACACGGGCACAAGCACCGCCCGGCGGGTGAACATCGAGGTTTTCACCTCACCGGGCGGCTACATCCTCGGCGAGGAGTTAGCGCTGCTTGAGTGCATGGAAGGCCACCGGGGCGAGCCGCGCAACAAGCCGCCGTTTCCCGCCTTGTACGGCCTGCACGGCAAGCCGACGCTGATGAACTCGGTCGAGACATTCGCCCACATCCCGGTCATCGCGCTGCGCGGTGCGGACTGGTGGAACGCCCAGGGCGCGCCGTCGCGCACCGGAGCCGGCCACTCCGGTCTGAAGTTCTTCGCCGTCTCCGGCGATGTCGAGCGCCCCGGCGTCTACTGCGTGCCGATGGGCACCACCGCCCGGCGGCTCCTCGACCTGGCCGGCGGCGTTGCCGGCGGCCGGGAACTCGGCGCGATCCAGCCCGGCGGCGCCTCCTCCAACTTCATCGGACCCGGTCAGCTTGACGTCGAGCTCGACTTCGGCACGCTGCAGGCGGCCGGTTCGATGCTCGGCTCGGGCGCGATGGTCGTCATGGCCAAGGGCACCGATCTGCTCGCCGCCGCCGTCAACGTGCTGCGCTTCTTCCGTGACGAGTCGTGCGGCAAGTGCGTGCCGTGCCGGGTCGGCTCCACCAAGTCGCACCTCATGCTGACCGAGCTGCTCGCCCGCGGCGGCGGTCCGGCCGACGTCAACGCCGATACCAGGGAGCTGATCGGCGTCATGCGCCGCACCTCCATCTGCGGCCTCGGCCAGGTCGCACTCGGCCCGGTCGCCAGCGTCCTCAAGCTGAGTGCCAGCCAAACCAACGGGGGCGACAACGAAGGCTGAGCCCGCCGGCCGGGAGTTCTTCGCCACCCGGACCGTCGCCGAAGCGCTCGCCGGATTCCGCCCGGCCCGCCGCACCCAGGCCGAGCAGGTGCCGCTCAGCCAGGCGCTGCGCCGGGTCACGGCCGAGCCGGTCCGCGCGCCGCACCCGCTGCCCGGCTTCGCCCGCTCCACCGTCGACGGGTACGCGGTCCGCGCCGCCGACACCTACGGCGCCTCCGAGGGCCTGCCCGGCTACCTCGCCGTCACCGGCGCGGTGCGGATGGGCACGGTGCCAGGCAGCACCGGCCCCGACGTGACGGTTACCCCGGGCAGCGCGGTGTCGATGCCGACCGGCGGCGCCATACCGCCGGGCGCGGACGCGGTCGTGATGATCGAGTACACCGCGCCGGTCATGCCGGGAACGATCGAGGTGGTGCGCCCCGTCGCCCCGGGCGAGGGGGTCGTGCGCGCGGACGAGGACGCCGCGGAAGGTCAGGAGATCATCCCGAACGGAATCGTGCTTCGCCCCCAGGACCTCGCCATGCTCGCGGCGGCGGGCGTGACGTCCGTGCGCGTGCACGCCAGACCCGTCGTCACCATCTTCTCCACCGGTGACGAAGTGGTCCCGCCCGACACCCAGGAGCTAAAACCCGGTCAGGTGCGCGACGCGACCGCGTCGGCCCTGGCCGCCCTCGTCGCGGACGCCGGCGGCGAGCCAGCGAGCGGCGGCATCGTCAGCGACGACCCCGGCGCGCTGGAGAAGGCGCTGCGCTCGGCCCTGCCCGCCAGCGACCTCATCGTCGTCTCGGCCGGCTCCTCGGTCGGCACCCGGGACGAGACCGCGAACGCGGTCGCCGCCCTCGGCCCGCCCGGCATCTGGTGCCACGGCCTCGCGATCAAGCCGGGCAAGCCCACGCTGCTGGCCGAATGCGGCGGCGGCAGCTCGACCGGGACACCGACCGGGGCCGGGGCCACGGGAGTTCCGGTGATCGGCCTGCCCGGCAACCCCCGCTCCGCCCTGGTCGTGTTCCGGCTGATCGGCATGCCGCTCATCCGGCTGGTCGGCGGCTGCGCCACCCCGCCGCCCGAGCCGTCCGCCCGGGCAACCCTGTCCCGCGACCTCGCGTCGGCGACCGGCCGTCTGGACGTCGTCCAGGTCACGGTCGACGGCGGGGTGGCGACGCCGCTGTTCGGCGTGTCAGCGCTGCTGTCCGTGCTCACTGCGGCCGACGGCTACATCGTGATCCCCGAGGAAGCCACCGGCCTCGACGCTGGCACCGAGGTGACGGTAACCCGCTACGCCTAGCCCGGCCGCGAGCCTCCGCAGTGGCGGCGGTGCCCGCCTGAGCGCCGTCGGCCGTCAGGCCGGCGGCGCTCAGGGTGTGCTGCGGTCAGCGGCTTTGCCGGCCGGGCTAGCGCAGGACGAGTGCTGCGGCCTTGACCAGCGCCTTCGAGTAGTCGGAGGCGGGGGACTCGATCAGCAGCGGAACGAGGTTCTCGTTAGGCAGGTGGGAGGACGCCCAGTTATAATCGCCCCACGACCAGCCCTGGTTGATGTCGAAGTAGACCTCGCGGAGGTTAGCGCTGGTCAGGTCGATGAGAATGCTGTTCGTGTACGCCTGCTCGACCACGGTCCCGGTGTTGGCCGGCTCCGTGGAGAACATCAGCAGGATCTTCTCGATCGGGGCGATGGCATCGAGCTGGTGCCCGTACAGCGGGAACGCGCACATGGGGCTGTACGAGCCGTCCGCCAGCTGCTGCGAGGTGCCGCAGGTGAATTCTTCGCTGGAGGTGTTGAAGATCGAGATGGCCTGTGCCGGCCCGCCGTCCTTTACCGACCCGGTGCCGTCCGCCCCAACGTCCAAGGTCTGGCCGAGGTCGATGTCGGCGGCGAACGTCGCCGTGACCTTGCCGCCCGAGACGATTGTGTCCTCGGAGGTGTAAGCCTGGTACTGAACGTTCCACACGATCGCGGTGCTAGTCGAGTAACGCGGGCTCGGCAGCTGGAACCAGACCACCGGCGCGCCGCCGCCCTGGTTCGTCTGCACTGCCTTGAACCCGTAGAGGCGGTAGTTCCCGCCGTGGAGCGCGTCTATCGTTGCCTTGGTCATGGTGATGTCCACCTCGTACTGAGTGGCACCCAGCCGGTCACGGCCGAGGTTCGCGTCAGCCCAGACGAACTCCCAGCTATCGGCCTTGCCATTGGCCACCGCCCGCAGGTTGTTGACGAAGTTCGGGCGCGTGACAGTCCCGCTGAACTGCACCTTCCTCCCGCCGTCGCTGGCCGTCACCGAGTAAACGTCGCCCCCCGACTCGGTCATCGCCTTGGTGAGCTGCTGGTCCGATGGCACGGCCTGCTTGTTCTTCTTGACGATCACGAAAAACACGGTCTTCCCCTTTTCCTGGTCCCCGGCCCAGTGGGCCGGTTCCAGCCGCGGTCCCCTTGCGGCTGGAACCCGAGACCAATGTGCCAGCCGGGCGTTACGTACCGCTTAAGCCGCAATTGAGCAGACGGCCAGCCGACCAAAAACCCAGCCGGTGAGCGGTTAGGGCTGCCCGTAGTCCGGCGCCTGCGCCCGGGCGTTAGACGCCCAAGAACCAGGGCGCTATAGCGCCTGAGCACAGGCGATATAGCGTGGGGCCTATGACGAGCAACAGCCCGTTCGTCCGGGACGTGCCTGCGGCGCAGGCTCTCGACGCCTGGCGGGCCGTGCTGCGCGCCGTCGGCTGCCCGGCCCGGCTGCCCGCCGTCACGGTGCCGGTCACCGAGGCGGCCGGCCTCGTCACCGCCGCGCCCGTCTGGGCCGTCCGGTCGTCGCCGGCGTTCGATGCGGCCGGGATGGACGGGATCGCCGTCCGCGCGGCCGACACGGTGCGGGCGGGTGAGACCACCCCGGTCTGGCTCGAAAGCGGTGCTTACGACGTTGTCGACACCGGCGACCCCATGCCCGACGGCCGGGATGCCGTGGTGATGCGCGAGCACGTGCACTACGACGGCGCGGGCCGCGCCGAGCTGCGCGCCGCGGTCCCCCCGTACCAGCACGTCCGGTCGATCGGCGAGGACGTCGCGGCGGGCGAACTGCTGCTACCTGAGGGCCACCGGCTGCGTGCCGCCGATCTGGCGGCCATGGCGGCGGCGGGGCAGACTGCCGCCTCCGTTCGGAAGAGAGCTCTTGTCCTTATCGTCCCCACCGGTGACGAGGTGCGGCCGATCGGCACCGAGCCGGGTCCAGGCGAGATTCTCGACACCAACTCGCTGATGCTCGCCGAGCAGGCGCGGGAGGCAGGCTGCGATGCCCGGGTGCTGCCGGTCGAGCCGGATGACCCCGACCGGATCGCGGCCGTCGTCAAGGCCGCGGCGGGCGAGTGCGACCTGCTCATCGTCATCGCGGGATCGTCCGCCCGCCGCGACGACTACACGGCGCGGGTCGTCGCGTCGGCGGGCACCCTCGCGGTACACGGGGTCGCGGTGCGGCCGGGCATCCGGTCGTGCTCGGCGTGGTAGGGCGGACGCCGGTGCTCGGTGCGCCCGGCTATCCCGTATCGGCGGCACTGACCTTCGACATCTTCGCGGTGCCGCTCCTGGCCGAGCTGTCCGGCGCACCGCCGAGGCGGCGGCCGGTGACCAGCGCCCGGCTCGCCCGCAAGCTCGCCTCGCCCCTCGGCATGGACGACTGGGTGCGGGTCAGGCTCGGGGTCGTCGGCGGGGACACGGTCGCGACCCCGCTGCCCCGCGGCGCCGGGGTGCTGACCTCGCTGGTCCGCGCCGACGGGCTGCTCGTAGTGCCCGCCGGGGTGGAGGGGCACCACGCGGGGACCACGGTGCCGGTGGAACTGCTGCGCGGGCTCGATGAGATCGCACGCACCATCGTCGTGATCGGATCGCACGACCTCGTGCTCGACCTGGCCGCGTCCGCGCTGCGCGCCGCCGACCCGCTCATCACCCTGGCCTCGTCCAACGTGGGGTCCCTGGGCGGCCTGGTGGCGGTGCGGGACGGACTGTGCCACCTCGCCGGGTCGCACCTGCTCGACCCGGCGACCGGCCAGTACACCCTCCCGTACCTGGACCGGGTGTTCGGCACTGGAGTTGCCAGCACGGGGCCTGCCAACACGGGGCCTGCCAACACGGGGGCCGGGGACGTGGCGGTGATCCGCCTCGTGCACCGGGAGCAAGGACTGCTCGTCGCCCCCGGCAACCCGCTCGGCCTCGGCGGCGTAGCCGACCTCGCTAAGCCCGGCGTCCGCTACGTCAACCGTCAGCGCGGCGCCGGTACCCGCGTCCTGCTCGACCACCGGCTGAACAAGCTCGGCATCGCGCCGGACTCCCTCGTCGGCTACTCGCGCGAGGAGCCCACGCACCTGGCGGTAGCCGCGGCGGTCGCCGCCGGGCGGGCCGACGCGGGCCTGGGCATCATGGCCGCCGCGGCTCCGTTCGGCCTGGGCTTCGTGCCGGTCGCCCGCGAGCCGTACGACCTGGTTGTCGCCCCCGGAGCACTGGAGGGTCCGCAGCTCGCGCCGCTGTGGTCCCTGCTGCGCGACCCCGGCTTCCAGGCGTCGGTTGAGGCGCTTGGCGGCTACTCGGCCCAGGAGATGGGCCGCCGCCTGCGCTGAGGATCGGTGCCGGGCAGGCGGCGGAAGCGGGCTCGGCGGCATCTAGCGGGGTCGCGGCCTCGCGACGTGGACGTAGCACCTGGTAATGCGGTGGCGGGCGGGTCGCGTGGCCGTGGCGGTTCTAGGGCTGGCGCTGGCAGGCTTCTGAACGATGCCGTGGACGGGCGACAGCTTGCACGCGAAATTTCGGGCGCAAAAACCGCGCCGTGAAATTTCGGACATTTCATGAAATCGCATGCGCTTGTCTTCCGGTCAGGATGGTGGATGGCCGACGTGCTGGCCGACGCCGTAGCGGGACCGGGACCAGAGACCGCCGTCGGCGGGGGTGTTGCCGGGTCCGGTCCTCAGGTGGCGTTGGCGGCCAGCACGTGCGGCTACTTGAATCGGGCGGTGTAACGGTAACGGTCGCCGAGGCCGGCCGGTCAGAGGCTCATGTCGCCTTCGATCCGCTTGAGGTTGTGCCGGGCGAGGGCGAGGTTCGCCTTCTGGCGGTCGAGGACGAGGTAGAGGAAGAGGCCTTGCTCGTTCCTTGAGTTCTTGAGGAGGCGGATGAGGTGGTACTGCTTGCTGAGCGTGATCAGGATGTCCTCGATGGTGTCGTCCAGCCGGAGGGACTCCATCGTGCGCATCTTCGCCCGGATGACCTCCGTGTTCCCGGCCGCCGCCACGTCGAGGTCGAGGTACTTCCCCCCGCCGATCGCGCCGAGCGACATGCCGCTTTCCCAGTCCACGAGCGACGCGCCGACGGCGCCGTCGATATTCATGGCTTCCTTCAGGGCTGTTTCAATATTCATGTATTGCCCCCTTCTGCTAACGCTTGCCGCGTGGTCTATAACGTTAGCGAGGGCCGGGGAGGTGTGTCCCCAATATGAAAGGAAAAGTGATTACTCTATGAATAAGAATGATTACACAGAGCAATAACAAACGTGTGAGCTGCCGCGATATGCAAATATCGATGAATACCTATCGTGAGCGTTACATAACACTAACCAGGAACTTGGGTAAATTAGTAACCGGGGGAACGTACGCTTGTGCCGATGCGGTTAATCTCGGCAAATAGGCTTAATGTCCGATTTAGGCAAGATGCTGAAAATGTGGGAATACAAGGTATTTCGTGCAATGCGGCAATTTATGGATTTCGTATCTGCTCGGCCTTGGGGGGTAGGGGCAATTGGTGGCAGCGGCGTACGAGGGACTGGTCCGGTCGCAGGTCATGACCGCGGTGGAGGACCTGGTAACCCGGGGGGCGTCAGGGGTCCTCGAGGTCACCGGGAGCCCGTCCGGCGCCATCTACCTTGACGGCGGCCGTATCGCCTTCGCCCGGGCATCGTGGATTCCCGGGCTCGCCGCCCGGCTGCGCACCGCGTGCCCGGCGCTGGCCGGCCTGGAGACCGGTCGTCCGGCCGGGACGCCAACGACGCGGCCGTCGCGGAGTTCACCGTGCAGGCCGGCTACCTGACGCCGGACGGGTTGCACGACCTCATCCGGTCCATCGTCGTCGATGTCTTCCTGGTCCTTACCATCCCGCTGGCGATGGACTCTCCGGCCGCCGCCATCCGCTTCACCTCCACCCGCACCTACTGGACGGAGATGTTTCCGCGGCTGCGGGTGGACCTCGTGCGGGGGGAGGCCTTCCGGGTGGCAGAGTGCATGGCGGAGCACGGACTGGCCCCGACGACCGCGGTGGCGCTGTGCGGCCTGCGGACACCGGTCGCGGTCCTGAGCCGGGACCAGTGGGCGGTCGCCTGCCAGATAGGTGAATACGCGTCTGCGCTTGACCTCGCCGCGCGGCGTGGTGCCGCTCTCTCGGACACGATTGAGTGCCTGGGCAGCCTCGCCCGTGCGGGCCTGTGTGCCCCGGTCGGTGCCGGCGAGTACCGGCAACCGGCTGCCCGCCCCGTCGGCCGGGACAACCCGGTCGGCCAGGACAACCCCATCGGCCAGGTGGTCAACCCAGCGCCTGCCCGCCGAGCCGTCCACACGGCGCCTGCCCGTCCGTTACCCGGTGCAGGACCGCGCGGAGCGACCCGGTGGCGCGGGCCAGGCGCCGACGGTCGACATCCTGCGCCAGGTGCTCAACGGGCTCAGGAAGCTCAGCTAGCGCCTGCGGGCCGGCAGTGGTCCTCCGCCACCGGGGCCGTGCCGCTCCTGGCTCAGCGGGACGGACGCAGGGACGGGCCCGGATTCTGCGGTGGGCCCGGACTCTGCGGTGAGCCCGGACTCTGTGGTGAGCAGGGCGAAGGAGTCGGCTCGCTGGCTCCTGGAGAGGCCAGCCGAATGCTTCGCGATGCGTTCGATGACCTTCCGGGCCTGCAAGTTCAGCATCGCGACGTTCAGGTCGGTCGTCCCGAGGACCGCGACAATGGCGGCGTCCCCCGCCGCGTAGACCGCGAGATAGCCGTCGCGGCCGCGCGTGATGACCTCCTTGAGCTGTCCGCACTCCGTGCTCAGGCTCGCGCGGACCGCCACCGCGTGCGTGGCGGCGACCAGGGCCGCGATCTCGGTCGGCTCCAGGCCGTGCATGTCGTGCGTGACCAGGAGGCCGTCAGTGGTCGCGGTGATGCTCCCGCGCACGCCGGGAACGGTGTCTCTGATCAGCCGCAGCTCATCGTCGATCGGCCCGGTCAACGCCGGTTCGTTACCCATCGCTGCCTCTCCCGCCGGATACGGCGCGCATGAACGACATGGTTGCCGCCCGTTGTCCCGTGGCCTGCTCGCCGGCGAGTGCCGGGTGCCCCGGCACGACCAGCAGCCCCAGCTGGACCAGCCGGTACACCTCCATCGTGGTGCCGAAGACGCTGCGGCCCAGGTGCACGGCGAGGCCGCGTGGTGTCGTCCCGTCGCTGGCTCGGGTGAGCAGCGCCCACTGCGCGCGCGAAACCTGCGCCCACGGCGCGTCGAGCGACGGCTCGCGGGCGACGGCCGTGTCCGGGGTGAGGATCACCGCCAGTTGCCGCAGCACCTCATGGCGGCGCTGAACCTCCGCGAGCAGGGTCTCCACCGCGATGGGACGTCCCTGACCGATGGGCAGCACCTCGGCCTGCCGGAACTTGGCGTAGCGCGACTCGCTCGACAGCAACTCGGTGAGCGCATCGATGATCAACTCCGTCACCTCAAGCACGCTGCCAAGCCTGCTGCCGGGCCGCACGGGCACCAGGCCGCCCTCACCGCCGTGGCCGGGGGCGTCCCGGCCGGGGGCCTCGTTTGCCGTTAATGCGAACACGTCCAGGCCCGTGGCGCGCGGGCCGGGCGGTGACGTCAGGCTCGATTCGGCGTAGACGACCTCGCCGCCGCGGAAGAAGATAGCGCCGTCACCTCGCCCCGATACCGGCAGCATCCCGGTACTTGCCTCGTCGGCGAGCTTGCGCAGCCGTGCCGCGATCAGGTTGGCGTATCCGTTCACTGTCCTCCCTGGCCAGACCGAGTCGGCTAGCTGGCGCACCCGGGTGCGCCTGGAGACCTGGCTCATCCGGGAAAGCCCGCGCAGAGATCCCGAATCGAGCGGCGCGCCATCGCCAGGTTTGTCCGGTGGCGGTCGGTCACGACGAGCAGCAGAATCCGTGGTTCCGTTTCCCGCCCAACCGGACGGACTATGAAGAAACTATCGCTAAAGGTAATCATTACGTCCTCAACAATCTCCCCGGTCGCGAGTTTTCCGTTCAGCAGGGTAAGCACGTTGACTACGTCCGCTGCCCCGGCCGCCGCGATCGGCGAGACGGGGGCATCCTGGTTCTGCACCGACGCCAGGACCATGCCAGTGGACGCGTCGATGAGACAGCCGAGCCGGAAACCGTCGATCGCCGTGGCAGGCGTCAGGAGATCGCCGGCTTCAGGCAAGAGCATGAGCATCCTCCCCTTCGGATACCGCCGCATCGTAATCAATAAAGACCGCGCCCGCTGCCTATTCGAAGTCCATCGAATCCGATATGTCATAACTAACATAATTTGGCCGGAAAATAGCCCGCTATTTTGCGTCGGCGCCAAAGGCCAGCAATACGGTACATAAGGATTTTATCGCCAGGTATCGGCCCGGTACCGCGACGGGTCCGGGCCTAACCGGGCAGCCGCTATTCACGGAAGATAACAGCAAAAAGCGGTCCATTCGTCCGCCTGGCTGGCATAGGGCCATTTCGCGTTCCCTATACCCCCCCAAATCGGGTCACGGAAATGCGCTAAATGGCCCTATGCGGTGTGAAGTGCGGAGGTCCAGGGCGGCACGGCGATCGGCGGGCCCCTGGCTGCGCGATCGCAGCGTTACCGAAGTTCCCCGACCCGCAGCTTCCCGCGGGATAACAGCAACAAGCGGCCTGCCGCAGGTCAGTCACCGGTGCACGGGTCAGCTGCCGGTTCGACCAGTCAGCTGCCGGTCCGGTCAGCCGCCGATGGCGGACATCGGGCGGTCCGGCTGGAGGAAGGACGGGTCGTCGATCCCGTGCCCGGGCAGCTTCGACGCGACCGCCGCTCGCCACCGCGTGGCGATCTCCGCATCCGTGGCCCCCGACCGCAGCGGGGAGCGCAGGTCGCTCTCCGACCGGGCGAACAGGCAGTTGCGGATCTGCCCGTCGGCGGTGAGCCGCACACGGTCGCACGCGCCGCAGAAGGGGCGGGTGACGGACGCGATCACCCCGACGCGGGCCTGCCCGCCGTCGACGAGGAACGTCTCGGCTGGGGCAGCGCCGCGAACTCGTTCGGAATCCTCGGACAGGGAGAACGAACGGGAAAGCGAATCGAAGATCTCGGTCGCGGTGATCATCTCGGCGCGATTCCAGCCGTGCTGGGCGTCGAGCGGCATCTGCTCGATGAACCGCAGCTCGTACCCGTGTTCCAGGCAGTACCTGAGCAGGTCTGGTGCCTCGCCGTCGTTCAGGTCACGCAGCAGCACCGTGTTGACCTTGACCGGGGTGAGCCCCGCCGCCGCGGCCGCCGCGAGGCCGGACAGCACGTCGGAGAGCCGGTCGCGGTGGGTCAGCTTACGGAAAACCTCGTGGCGGAGGGTGTCGAGCGAGACGTTGATCCGGTCCAGGCCCGCGTCGCGCAGCGTGGCGGCGCGCCGGCCGAGGCCGATCCCGTTGGTGGTCAGCGAGATCTCGGGCCGCGGCGAGAGCGAGGCGGTCGCCGCGATGATCGAGATGAGGTCGCGGCGGAGCAGCGGCTCGCCACCGGTGAACCTGACCTCGCGGATGCCGAGCGTCTCGACGCCGATCCGCACGAGCCGCGCCACTTCGTCCCCGGTAAGCACCTCGGGCGCCGGCAG
Source organism: uncultured Actinomycetota bacterium (assembly GCA_963785645.1). GTDB lineage: Bacteria > Actinomycetota > Actinomycetes > Streptosporangiales > Streptosporangiaceae > Trebonia. The sequence goes on along the minus strand of CAWAWG010000023.1, from coordinate 88,003 downwards.
CCAGTCCAGTCCCTCGGGCGGCATGCAGTACGAGCAGCGCAGGTTGCACCGGTCGGTGAGGGAAACCCGCAAGTCCGTCGCTATCCGCCCGTAGGAATCAGTGAGCATTAACCCAGCCTACGTTCCGAATGTGATGAAAAAAAACGATGCTACTTCTGGTTGCGCAGCGCATTCGCTGGTTGCGCGGGCATGGTGATGCGGCCGATTCTGGCCCCTTCCGGCGGAGGCGAATGGGAGCGAAACCGTGCCGTGGGCAGCGGGGCTTCGACATTTACGTCTACTTAACGTGTTCACTTGATGGCTAAGTGTTACTATCTGCTTCCCGGGAGGGTGCCGAGGAACGGGCTCTCCGGCTTTCCTCATACCTCTCGCCACGTTGGGTGGTTCCGCGTGCAGGCGACGCACGGAAGGGCTTTCGCTATTGCTCCCCACAACCGGGCATCCCGCTGGGACTGCCGAGACCGCCCAGTTCACGCCGAATCGTCAGGATTCCGCTGGCGGCGGCATCCGAGGCGCGCTCAGTAGCCTTTTCCCCGCCGCTCCGCGCCCGGCGGCGCCGTCGACGTGGCGCCGGAGCACGCTGGTGGCGGTCGCTCAGCTCGCGGCGGCCGGACTCGGAGCGGTGCTGCTCCTGCTGCGCGTCCCCGGGCCGTCCTGGGATACGGTGTACGCGGAGGACTACTTTCTGTACATTCCCAGTGCGCTCCAGCATCCCTGGCGGCTGTTTGTCGCGTGGGACGGCTACCTGGAACTCGTGCCGCGGATGGTCGCCCAGTTCGCGGCCTGCCTGCCGCTGGCCGATGCGGCGAAGGGACTCGCGGTTTCCGGCGCGCTGGTCGCGGCCCTGTGCGCGCTGTTCATCTTCCATGCCAGCGCTGGCCACATCCGGTCGGTGACGCTGCGGTTCCTGCTCGCCGCCGCCGTGATCCTGATGTCGACCGCGCCCATGGAGATCGCCGACAGCGGCGTCAATACCCTCTGGTACCTGCTGCTCGCGCTGTTCTGGGCGGTGCTGTGGCGCCCGCGGACATGCGCGGGAATAGCCGCGGCCACGGTCGTCGGCTTCTTCGCGGCGGCCTCGACCAGCCTCGTCATCTTGTTCGCGCCCCTGCTGGCGATCCGCGTGTTCGTGCTGCGCCGCCCCCGTGACCACGCAGTGACCGCGGGCTGGCTGGTCGGCTGCCTGGTCCAGCTGCGCTTCGTTATCGACGGCGCCGTGTCCGGCCAGTCCCGGCTGGTCGGCGGCGGGGGTCCGGCCTTCGGGCGGAACAACCGGCTGGGCAACTCGGTCACCTTTTACCTGCACGACGTGCTGCTCCGCTCGGTCGGCTGGCACCTGTCCTGGTGGGTCGAGTCCCACACCACCCGGGACTGGGCCACCCTGATCGTCGCCGTCGCGCTGGCCGCCGCCCTGGGCCTGATCATCGCCACCCAGCCCGGAGCCCGGCCGTTCATCGTGGTTGCCCTGCTGGCCGGCTTCATCTTCACCCTGTTCGCGGTATTCCTTGACCCCTGGGACGTCGTCTATCCCGTCACGTTCAACCACGAGGTGGCGGCGCGCTACACGGCGCTGCCCATCCTGCTGATCGAGGCCGCGCTCGTTATCGGGGTTGATCACGCCCTGCGCGGGCGACGGGACCGCGGTGCCCGCCGCGTGACCGGCCTGCGGTATCTGGCGTCGGCGCCGCGGCCCGCGCTGGCGGCCGTGGTGCTGGCGGTCTTCCTGGCCGGCAACTGGGCGGCCGACTTCCGGTATATCGGCATCCGCAGCGAAGCCGGCGCCCACCCGTGGGCCGCGGTGGTGACGGAGTGGCGGCATGACTGCCAGGTCTCTCGTACGGGGGTAATCACTCCGGTGATGACCGGGCACAAGTACGTGATCCCCTGCGACCGCCTCCGGTTCTTAGGCCCGCCCCAGGTCTTCAACTTCGAGCTGGTGACCGGCAACCACGACGTGGTCCGCCCGGTCACCCGCTGGGGTTGAGGGTTTTCTGCTTTCGCGTTCAGGCGACGCCGGCCTGTGCGCGGTAACGTCTGCTACGTAGCCCGCCGGCCGGGCAACCGGAGGTGCCGCGGGCGGGACATTTCATGATTCGTAACGGGGAGGCCGGGTGGCTAAGGTTCGGGTGGCGCGCAAGGGCGTCACGCAGGCGGAGCTCGCCACGGTGCTCAGCCTGCGGCTCGGCGCGGAATTCGAGGTCGTGGCCGACGGCAGGGAAAACGTCATCGCCCGCCGCTCCCCGCTGAGCGCGGCCGTCGTGCGAATCGGCAGTGCGCCGGGTGCCACCGTTTTCCGTATCCGCGGCGTCGGCGTGCCGGTTGTCAGCCTCGGCGCGGCGCGGATCGTCGCCGACGCCCTGCGCCGGTCACCGGAGTTCCGCGCCGTCTGACCCGGCGGCTCGCTGGTCGTCGGCGGGGCGGTACGCCGGTCCGTGGGAGTCTTCGCAGTGGAGATCGCGGTGCTCGTCCGGCTGATGGTGGTCATCGGACTCCGGCGGCTCCGGCGGTACGTCAGCGCGGCCGGGCGGCAGGCGGGGCGCCGGTTCCTGGGCAGCGCCTTCCGTCAGGTGGTCGACCTGCAGCGTCAGGTGGGTGATCCCGTACTCGTGGGACAGGAGTTCTTCCAGGTCGGCGCGGACCGCGTGGCAGTCCTGGCGGGGCTGGACAAGCACGTGCGCCGACGCGGCGGGCATCCCGGTCGTGATCTCCCAGATGTGCAGGTCATGGACCTCCGCGACATGCGGGCGGGCCGCCATCGCGCTCCCCAGGGCCGCCGGGTCGAGCCCGGCCGGCGCCGCCTCGAGGAAGACCCGGCCGGACGCGCGGATCAGTCCCAGGCCGGCGTAAAGCATGAGAACCACCACGACCAGGGTGGCGATCGGGTCGGCGCGGTTGAACCCGGTGGCCAGGATGACGATGGCGGCCACCGCGGTGGCCGCGAACGCGTACAGGTCGGTGAGCACGTGCGCGACCGCGCCCTCGATGTTGAGGCTGCGCCGACCGTCGGGTGAGTTCGCCCTGGCCAGCAGCCAGCTTGCCGCCAGGTTGACGGCGACGCCGACGATGGCCACGCCCAGCATCAGGCCGCCGGTGACCGGCTGGGGCGCTGATCAGCCTGCGCACGGCCTCGTAGCAGAGCCAGGCCGCCAGCAGGACCAGGGTGATCCCGTTCGCCTGGGCGGAGAGGATCTCCATGCGGCGCAGCCCGTAGGTGTAGCCGCCCCGGGCCGGGCGTCCGGCCACCCGGGCCGTGACGAGGGCGAGCCCGATCGCCGCCGCGTCGGTGAGCATGTGCGCGGCGTCGGACAGCAGCGCGAGCGAGTGCGCGACGAGGCCCGCCACGACCTCGCCGGCCATGAACGCCACGATCAGCGCGGTGGCGGCCGCGAGCCAGCGCCAGTCGGCGTCGGGTGACGCCCCGTGTGTGTGCCCTTGCGTGTGCTGGTGCCGCGTCGTCATGGCGATCCGTTCACCCAACCCAACGCTCGTGCATATCACCAGGATAGTTGCCCAGCCGCCGGGCGCCTAAGGCCTGCCCCCCGGGGGGAAGCGACGGTTACCGGATCATTACGTGATTCACGGACAAAGCTACCGGCCAGTTCGGATTGCCGTAGAAATGGTTGGCAGCGGCAACCACAAGCGAAGGATGATCGATGACCGACGAGTCCCAGCAGGATCACTGCACCACCAGGCGCTGCGTACTGCTCGGAGCGGGAGTCCTCGGCGCGGCGGGAGTGCTGACCGCGTGCAGCGCGGCCGCCGTGCCATACGACGCGGACGATGCCGGCCAGGCGCCAGGAACGGAGTCGAGCGCGTCCGCCGCTTCGGGCAATGGCATGTCAAGCGCCGTGGCGAGTCAGCCGTCAAGCAGCGCCAGTGCGATGGGCGGCAGCGCCAACGCGAAGAGCGGCGGGCAGATGGGCACCGTGCTCGGGCTGGCCTCCGACGTCCCAGTGGGCGGCGGGATGGTCTACACGGCCGCCAAGGTGGTCGTTACCCAGCCCGCCAAGGGCGAGTACAAGGCCTTCAGCGCGGTCTGCACCCACGTCGGGTGCATCTGCAACCAGGTCGCGAACGGCACGATCAACTGCCCCTGCCACGGCGCCAAGTTCAAGATCACCGACGGCTCCGTCGTCGCCGGCCCGGCCACCTCGCCCTTGGCCGCAAAGACCGTCAGCGTCAGCAACGGCCAGATCTACCTGCAGTAATCCCGCAGGAGCGGGGACGGGGACATTCGCCCGTCCCCGCTTCCGCCTTCACCGGGCGAAAACGCGCTAACGGGAAACCATGGTCCGCGGGGCGCGGCCGGTCAGCAGGATCCAGAGCGCGACCAGCAGGTAAAGCAGACCGGACACGCCGAGGACCAGTGCGATGAGGGCGCCGAGGACGGTGAGGACCGGGCTGTGCCAGTGGACGCGGACAAGCAGCGCCCCGGCGACCGCCAGTGCCCCCGCCGCCGCCAGCAGTGCCGTGGCGAGCCGGGATCTGGTGCGCGCGGACGTCGGGCCCTGGCCGGCTGGCCGCGGACCATCCGCGGCCCCCGGTTCCTGCGCCGGCGGGTCCTGCGCGGCCTTCGCCAGCGCCACCGCGCTGGCGATGGCATGCCCGATGTCGCCGGCCACGGCCGGCACCCTGAGCAGCGCGTCAAGCGGGCTCTTGCGCCAGGCGTACACCGAGATCTCGCCGCCGTTGGCCCGTCCGATCGATACCTTGGCCTGGTCGACGAGCACGGCGGTGACGTCGGTGAGCCGGACGCGCCTGACGGCCAGTCCCATTCGCAGCACCAGCGTGCCCGCGGCCTGGTCCACCGTCACGGACGCGCCGAGCACCGCCAGGCCGAGGCTCCAGGCGGCAAGCAGCACGGCCACCGGAATCCCGAACCAAGCCGGGAAGAACACCAGCGCGACCGCCACGCCGGCCACTGCGATGACAACCGACTTGACCCGCAGCACGACCGGGCACCGCCAGCGCTCCCGGCCCGGCCCGCCGGTGTCGGCCGGACGAGGCGCCGTTTCATCAGGCGAGGCGCGGAGAGTCGTCTCCTCGGGGAAGTGCTGCTTCGGCATGCGCAGATTATGCCGCATGCGGCCTGCCTGCGCTTACCAAGCGCATGTGCATGGCCGTCGCGTGAACGTGGCAGTATTACCGAGGTGGGCTCGTTGATGCTGCTTGACACTGCGTCCCTGTACTACCGCGCGTTCTACGGAATGCCGGATACGGTGACGGCGCCGGACGGTACGCCGGTGAACGCCATCCGCGGGCTGCTCGATGCCATGGCCCGGCTGGTGCGGGACTACCGGCCGCAAAGACTCGTCGCCTGCCTGGACGCGGACTGGCGGCCGGCCTTCCGTACCGCGGCCATCCCCGGGTACAAGCTGCACCGGGCCGAGCCGGACGGGTCCGAGCAGACGCCGCCGGGCCTGGCCGTGCAGATCCCGCTGATCACCCAGGTGCTCACCGCGGCCGGGATCGCCATCGCCGAGTACGAAGGCTACGAGGCCGACGACGTCATCGCCACGCTCGCGGCGAGGGCGGCCCAGCCGGTCGACGTCGTCACCGGCGACCGCGACCTGTTCCAGCTCGTCGACGACAAGCGCCAGGTCCGCGTCCTGTACACCATCAAGGGCCTCGGCAAGCTTGAGGCGGTCACCGAGCTTGAAGTCGGGAAAAAGTACGACATTCCCGGCGATAGGTATGCCGACTTCGCCGTCCTGCGCGGCGACCCGAGCGACGGCCTGCCGGGTGTCCCTGGTATCGGCGAGAAGAGCGCCGCCGCCCTGATCAGGGCGTTCGGTGACCTGGACAGCCTGAAGAACGCCCTCGACAAGGGGCACGGCGGATTCCCTCCGGGCACCAGGAAGAAGCTTGAGGCCGCCAGGGACTATCTCGACATCGCCCCGCCGGTGGTAACGACGGCCACCGGCATCCCCTTGGCGGACGATATCGACGGCACTCTCCCGGCCGTACCGCCGGACGCGGACCTCCTCGCGGAGATCGGCGCCGGACTCGGCCTGGGTTCCTCGCTGACCCGCTTCCGCGACACGGTCACGAAGTCATGAGCAGAAGGAGACACGTGAGCACCGACTCCGCCCTCTACCCGAGCGAGCGCCTCGGCGCCGTCGCCGAAGCGGTCCGCGCCAGGAGCCTGGACGTCCTGCTGCTCACTCCCGGCCCCGACCTCCGCTACGTGACCGGCTACGACGCGAAACAGCTGGAGCGGCTGACGTGCCTGGCGGTCCCGGCCGACAGGGACCCCTTCCTCCTGGTGCCCCAGCTTGAGCTCAAGGCGGCGCAGGCATCTCCGGCCGGCGCCCTGGACCTGGACATCGTGACGTGGGCAGAGACCGCGGACCCGTTCGGAATGATCAAGAGCAGAGTCGGCTGACCCGCGCTCGGTCGCGCTGTCCGACCGGATGTGGGCGCTGCACGTGCTCCAGTTCGGTGGCGTCTTCCCGGCGGCGGAACAGCATCTGGCCAGCGAGGTCCTTTCCCCGCTGCGCATGCGCAAGTCGGCGGCCGAGGTCAGCGGCGCTGCGGGAGGCAGGCGAGGCGATCGACCGCGTGCACGCCAACGTACCCGGATGGCTCAGGCCGGGCCTGACCGAGCGCCAGGTCGGCGCGAAGATCGCCGAGGCCATCCTCGCCGAGGGCCATGTCCAGGTCGACTTCGTGATCGTCGGCTCCGGTCCGAACGCCGCGTCGCCGCACCACGAGGTCTCCGACCGTGTCATCCAGGACGGCGACGTGGTTGTGGTCGACATCGGCGGGACGATGCCGTCGGGCTACTGCTCCGACTGCACCCGTACGTACGCGGTCGGCCACGCCCCGGACGATTTCAAGAAATACTACGAAGTGCTGTAGAACGCCCAGCAAGCGGCCACTGTCAGCGTCCGGCCAGGCGTCACCGCCGAGAGCGTGGACCGGACGGCGCGCGAGATCATCACCGACGCCGGCGTACGGCGAGTGGTTCATCCACCGCACCGGGCACGGCATCGGCCTGGAGTCACACGAGGACCCGTACATCGTCGAGGGCAACACGATCCCGCTCGAGCCGGGCATGGCCTTCTCCATCGAGCCCGGCATCTACCCGGGCCCGCACGGAGCCCGCATCGAGGACATCGTGATCTGCACGGATCCGGGCAGCGCGGACCCGGATGCCACCGGAGCCGGCTATCAGCGGATGAACAACGCCCCCCGCGACCTGGTCATCGTTTCACCCGCTTAGTCGTCCGAGCCGCCCTGCTGCTCGGCGAGAAACTGCTCGAACTGCGCGGCAAGCTCGTCCGCGGTCGGCATTTCCTCGCCCTCGCCCAACAGGTTCTCCCCGTCGTGCGCGAGCGCCGCGTCGTACTGCGCCTCAAGGCCCTGGACCAGCTCGGCGACCTCGGTCGACTCGGCGACCTGGCGGTCGATGAGCGTATTGGTCCGGTCAGCGGCCTCGCGCAGCTCAAGGGCGGGCAGGTCAAGGCCGGTCGCCTCGGTGAGCGCGTCGATCAGCGTGAGTGCCGCCGTCGGGTAGGCGGCCTGCGACAGGTAGTGCGGCACCTGGACGACCAGGCCGATCGCGTCCCTGTCCGCCTCGCCGAACCGGAGTTCCATGAGCGACGATGCCGACGCGGGCACCTGCAGCTTAGACGGCAGCGGTATCTTCGAGGTGACGAGTCCCGGCCGGGTAGCGTGGGTGATGACGCCCAGGGGCCGGGTGTGCGGTATGCCCATCGGCACGCCGAAGTAGGTGATCATCGGCCCGGCGCCGAGGCCCTCGGCGATCTTCCGCGCGGCTGCGACGAACGCTTCCCACTCGTGGTCCGGCTCCGGCCCGGTGAGCAACAGGAACGGCTTTCCCTCGGCGTCGGCGAGCTTGAAGACCGACAACTCGGGCGCGTCGTAGGTCTCCCACTTGCCGTTGTCGAACGTCATCAGCGGCCGCCGGGAGCGGTAGTCGAGAAGCCGGTCGGTGTTGAACCGTGCCACCGTGGTGTGCTCGAACGCGTCGAGCAGGTGCTCGGTGAGCAGGCGGCCCGCCGCGCCCGCGTCCATGAAACCCTCCAGGTACACGAGCAAAGCCGCCCCGCTTACGTCGGGCGTCGGGTCGGTATCCAGTTCGTAGAGTTCTTCCGGCTGCATGCTTCCAGTCTCTCACCGTGTACGACAACTTTGACCGTCCAACGCACGGCCGGGCGGTTTTGCTCCCGGGCGGACGGTCCGCAGCCGGGGCGCAGCCTTAACCGGGAACCTTCCCGCGCCTTGCGCGCAGTGCCTGTGTTACGCGAGAGTAGCGCCTGAGACTAAGCCGTTACCCCATGCTGTCACAGTGCACGCACATTTCACGTTAAGTTGTCGTAGTGGAAGAGATCGACCGCAGGATTGTGTCCTTGCTCTCCCGTAACGGGCGCATGAGCTTCACGGAATTGGCCAGGCAGGCCGGGCTTTCCGTGTCTGCCGTGCACCAGCGCGTGCGCCGGCTGGAGACCGAGGGCGTTATCACTGGTTACGTAGCACTGTGTGATCCGGAGGTCATCGGCCTGCCGCTCACCGCCTTCGTGTCGATCAAGCCCTTCGACCTCTCCGCCCCCGACGACGTGCCGGACCGGCTTAAGGAGGTCACGGCCATCGAGGCCTGTCACAGTGTCGCCGGTGATGAAAACTACATACTCAAGGTCCGGGTGGCCTCCCCGGCTGCCCTTGAGGACCTGCTGCAGCAGATCCGCACCCTGGCCAACGTCTCCACGCGCACCACGGTGGTGCTGTCCACCGCCTACGAGAACCGGCCGCCGGAGATCTAGGATCCGTCGCCTGATCCAGCCCGGTCCCGGGCGCGCAGGCCGTCGAGCAACAGGCCGAGTAGCCGGTCGGTGTCCTGCGGAGTCTGCTCGGTTGCCATGACGATGCCGTGCACGAGGCGCAGCACGTCATGCGCGGTGACGTCGGCGCGTACCGCGCCGGCCTGCTGCGCGTGGTCGAGCAGCCGGTCCAGGGTTTCGCGCATCCGCAGCGAGCAGACGGAGATGAGCTCGGAATCCCGGCCGAGCGAGTCGACCAGGGCCTTGGCCAGGCCGCGCTTGGTGATCAGGTATCCGGCTATGGCCCGCACCGACCCGGCGAACGCGTGTTCCGGCGATACGGCGCCGATCAGGTCGTCGGCCGTCGAGCAGACCGCATCGACCTGGCTGCGGAAGACTCCCGCCTGCAGGTCGGTCCGGGTCGGGAAATGCCGGTACAGCGTGCCGATACCGACACCAGCCCGCCGGGCGATGTCCTCAAGGGGCGCGTCGGCGCCGTTCTCCGCGAAGGCCGCAGTCGCGGCTTCCAGGAGCTTCGCGCGGCTGCGCCGCGCGTCGGCCCGCATCCGCGGTTCGTCGACCGCTTCAGTGCTGGTCTTGTCAATCATGTTCATCGGTTTACGCACACTATCGGTTTGCAAAACGGAGGCTACCTCCGTATAGTAACCGGAGTGAACCTCCGTATCTTTCCTCATCGTACCTCGCGCCTGGCGGATCCAGGAGCGGGTGTCGGCGACGTCCGCGACCGGCGCCGCGGCACCCGTCCCGGCGCCGCGCTCACCATTATGCTCGGCGCCCAGCTCATGATCATTCTGGGCGGGATTATCGTATGTGCGCAAATAGTGCCGCGCAGCAATCCGCCGGTCGCGGGCTAACACCGGAACGGGATATGCGGGTCCCGGTTTCCGGTGAGACTGCATCGCGACACTCGCGGCGCGCATTCTAAACAAGTCTTGACCGTTCCGTTATCATTTCGGTCACGGAAAACCGCGAAACGCCGCTGCCGTCCGGGCGCAATGCCACTCGGCCATAGGTCCCCGGGGCGGGCGCCGCGAGGAGACTTGGCGCGGACTGCCCGTTACCGAAGCCGGCGCACGGGATCGGCGCGGTCCTCGGCCAGGTCGCCGTGGACGAGAAGTCAAACGAGAGCCCCGCGGTGCGGGAGCTGCTGAAGGCGTTCGCCGATGCCGATGTGGAGCAGCTTCCCGCTGTGCCGGATGATTGTTCTGTACTGAGTGAAGCACTCGACACTATTTGTAACAACGGTCCGCGTGGATCGGCGGCGTACTGCGGCTGATCCCGCGCCAACCTAACGTTATGAACCTGCGTACTTGAATAGAATTTCCGCTCATCGATTCCTTTTCTCGCATGATTGATCCGCGGCCCTTATTGTGATGTCGTGATCGATGCTTTCAAAGGATGAATCCCATGATTGCCAATCATGGCGCCCTTTAGTTCCTATCCTTTGTCTGGCAACTCCGCGCGTTCGAAACCGTGAAAGAAGGAATGGTCATGCACATCGGCGTTTTCGGTGCCACCGGCGTTATCGGCAGCCGCGTCGTCGCCGAGGCGGTAAGCCGCGGTCATCGGGTAAGCGCCTGGACGAGGGATGCGTCCCGTGCGGGCCAGGACACCGACGCCGTCCAGTGGAGCGTCGCCGACATCCTCGACCCGAAGAGTGTCGACGGTGCCATCGGCGGCGTCGACGTGGTGGTGAGCGCCATCAACGCCGCAACTGACTTCCACGAGGCCATCGCCAATGCCGACGTCCTGCCCCGGGCAGCCGACTCGCTGCTGACCGCCCTGGAAAACCACCTCGCTACCCGGGTGATCGTGGTCGGCGGGGCCGGGCAGCCTTGAGGTGCAGCCGGGCCTGCAGTTCTGCGACGTCCCCGGCATGGCTGACAACCTGCCGGTGTCGCTGGGCGCCCCGCGCGAGTACATCAAGGTCATCTTGGCGCACCGGGATGCACTGAATCGCTACCGCACGTCCAACCGGAACTGGACCTACATCAGCCCCTCGGCCGCGCTCGTCCTCCCGGGCGAGCGGACCGGCCGGTTCCGCATCGGCAGCAACCAGCTGCTGCTTGGCGCCGACGGCCGCGCCGACATCAGCGCCGAGGACCTCGCCATGGCGATCATCGACGAAGCGGAAGTCCCGCGGCACATCCAGCGCCGGTTCACGGCCGGCGACTAGGCCGTGCCCAGGAAGCGGCCGCGCACTCGTGTGCTGGCGGGCTTACGTTATGCCGCTCGCAGGAGTTAGCAACCTTTCCCGCATCGAGGAGAATCTACCGTGAGTACCCCTCCCTATCAGGTCACCAACCCCGTAACCGGCGAAGTCGAGCAGGCGTTTCCCTTCGCCACCGACGCGGAAGTCGAGCAGGCGCTGGTCGGCGCGACTTCCGCGTACGCACGCTGGCGGCAGCGTCCCGTCGGGCAGCGGGCCGCGATCGTGAAGAAGGTCTCCGAACTGTTCGGCGAGCGGGCCGCCGAACTGGCCGCGCTCGCCACCAAGGAGATGGGCAAGCGGCCCGCGCAGGCGGTCGAGGAGGCCGGGTTCTCGAGGGAGATCTTCGCCTACTACGCCGACCAGGGACCCGAGCTGCTGAAGGACAGGCCGCTGGCAGGCTACGAAGACGCCCGCGTGCAGTACCTGCCGATCGGGCCGTTGCTCGGCATCATGCCGTGGAACTTCCCCTTCTACCAGGTCGCCCGGTTCGCCGCCCCCAACCTGGTCGCCGGGAACACCATCTTGCTCAAGCACGCGCAGAACTGCCCGAACTCGGCCCTGGCGATCGCGCAGATCATGAAGGACGCCGGCGTTCCCGAGGGCGTTTACACGAACCTCTTCGCCACCCACGAACAGGTGGCGGCGATGATCGCCGACCGGCGGACGCGCGGGGTGTCGCTGACCGGATCCGAACGGGCGGGGGCGGCCGTTGCCGAGGCAGCGGGCCGGAACCTGAAGAAGGTACTTCTCGAGCTCGGCGGCTCCGACCCGTACATCATCCTCGACTCCGACGACGTGGAGGCCGCGGCCGAGACCGCGTGGGCATTCCGGATGATCAACGTCGGCCAGGCCTGCTCCTCCAACAAGCGGATCATCGTCATGGACGACATCTACGACGGCTTCGTCGCCGCCCTGGTCAAGCTGGCGGCAGCGGTCGCCCCGCGCCTGCCGGGCGACGACTCCGACGAGACATACAGCCCGATGGTCTCCCGCGCGGCCGCCGAGGACCTCCGCGAGCAGGTGGCGGATGCGGTCGGCAAGGGCGCGACCCTGCACACGGGCGGCACGATCTCCGATGGCAGGGACGCCTACTTCGCCCCGGCCGTGCTTACCGGGGTCACGCCGGAGATGCGGGTCTACACCGAGGAACTGTTCGGCCCGGTCGCGGTCGTGTACAAGGTCAGCAGCGACGCCGAGGCGGTGGAACTGGCCAATGCGGTCGAGTATGGGCTCGGCGGCGCGGTCTTCTCCGCTGACGAGGCCCGCGCCGCCGCTGTTGCCGCGCAACTCGAGGTCGGCATGGCGAACGTCAACACCCCGGCCGGGCTGGGGCCCGACCTGCCATTCGGCGGTACCAAGCGGTCCGGGTTCGGCCGGGAACTGGGACCGCTCGGCATCGAGGAGTTCGTCAACAAGCGGCTGTTCTACGTGCAGCGGTAACCGCACTCGGCATCCAGGCGCCGGCTAGCCCGCGTTCATGAGCTTGACCGCGAGCGCGAGCGCCGCCGCCGGGTCGGTCCGGACCAGCGGAGGGACGGGCACCGGATAGCCGTCGATGGCGAAGCCGCCGAAGCCCTCCGCCTCGACTTCCCGGCAGATCGCCCGGTACAGCGGCGCGCCGCCCACGAAGATGAACGCGGCGCGCGGCTTGCCGGGAATGTTCGTCCCCATGAAATAGGAGTTCCCGGCCCTGGGCAGCAGGGTCAGGTTCAGCAGGCCCGCTGTCATCGCGCCCCAGGAGCGCTCGGCCTCCTGCGTGGCCTCAAAGGTCCGCGCACCCCGTTCCGCGACGGACTTGATCGCGGCGGCGATGAAGTCGACGTGGTCCTCGATCGCGAGCGGGGTGTTGTAGAAGGCGCTCGCGCTCTGCGGCCCGGTCACCGTGAACAGGTTGGGGAACCCGGAGACGGCGATCCCTAGGTACGCGCGGGGCCCCTGTGACCACTTCTCGTTCAGCGTGAGCCCGTCGCGCCCGACGATCCCCATCCGCAGCAGCGGGCCGCTTATCGCGTCAAAGCCGGTCGCCAGGATGAGGATGTCGAGCTGGTAGTCGGCCCCGGCGGTACGAATGCCGGTCTCGGTCAACGTCTCGATGGGCGCGGACCGGACATCGACGAGTTCCACGTTCGCGCGGTTGAACGCCTCGTAGTAGCCGGTGTCGAAGGGCGCGCGCTTGGTCCCGTACGGGTGGTCGCGCGGGCACAGCAGCTCCGCCGTCTCCGGGTCGTCCACCCGCCCGCGGATCCGGTCGCGGATGTACTCGGCGATGGTGTCGTTGGCCTCCTCGTTGAACAGCAGGTCCTGGTACGTCGACATCACCAGCCGGAAGCCGCCCTTGCCGTAGAACTCGTCGTAGACCTTGCGCCGCTCTTCTGGCGAGTCGGCCAGTGCCGAGGGGCGCGCGCGCTCGTAGGGCATGCCGATGAAGTTGTCCCGCGAGCCGGCCCGGACCTCCTCGTGGTGCTCGGCTAGCCAGCGGCGCTCCTTCGGCGGAACCGGCGCGTTGCCGAGCGGGGTGGCGAAGTTGGGGGTGCGCTGGAACACGGTCAGGTGGGCGGCCTCGCGCGCCACTTGGGGGATGAGCTGGATGCCGGTGGCGCCCGTGCCGATGATTCCCACGCGCTTGCCCGCGAAGTCGACCGGCTCGTGCGGCCAGGCGCTGGTCCGCAGCAGCCGGCCGCGGAACCGCTCGAGGCCCGGGAACTCCGGCTGCTTGGGGACTGACAGGTTACCCAGGCCGGTCACGAGGAAACGGGCCGTGCAGGTCTCCCCGTCGTCGGTGGCGATCGTCCAGTGACCCGGCCGCTCGTTCCAGACCGCCGAGGTGACGCTGGTGCCGAAGCGGAACGCCCGGCGCAGGTCGAGGCGGCCGGCGACCCACTCCAGGTAGCTGAGGATCTCGGGCTGAGCCGCGAACCGCTCGGTCCACTCCCAGCCGCGCTGCAACTCGCCGGAGAAGGAATAGCAGTAGTGCACGGATTCGATGTCGCACCGCGCGCCCGGGTAGCGGTTCCACCACCAGGTCCCGCCCACTCCGCCGGCCGCATCGAATCCCTGCACCGTCAGCCCGAGTTCGTCGCGAAGCTTATGCACCGCGTACAGCCCGGCGAAGCCGGCCCCGACGACAATGACGTCGTAATCTGTGCTCATGGGCTTCTCCTAGGAGGAGATAATTATTAATTTATTGCACTTTGTATACGGTTAGCGCCGGCGGCCCGTCGCGATTGATCGCAAAGCCGTGCGTGACCTGCTGGCCGACGCGCCAGCAGGTCACGCACGCGAAGGGCCGAGGCTAGGGAGCGGGCGGCGGCGGAACGACGCCGAGCTGCTGCAGAATGCCCAGCACGTCGACGTTCGCCCAGCGTTCCACGATCTTGCCGTCGGCTATGCGGACGATGGTGATTCCCGTCCACGCCAGCTTCCTGCCGGTCGGAGGAATGCCCTGGAACGCCGCCTGATGGGTTCCGGTCATCCGCCACTGGTGCGCTACCAGGTCACCTTCGGCGATCTCGCGGTGCCAGGGAACCTGAACATCGGGAAATGCCGCCCGGAACCCCTTGATCACGTCCTTGAATGCCTCGATACCCTGCGAGTTGTCGAAGTGATCGACGATATCTTCGTCGATGTACTTCTCCGCCGGGGTGAAGTCTCCGTGATTCCAGGCGGCTGAAAACACGGTGGTGACGATCCGCTTGTTCTCCTCGATGGACATAATGGCCCCTTACTTGAGATGAATTGAACGGTGCGCGGCGACGTCGGAGAGTTGGCGCCCCGCCTCCCGGCGGCTGTTACCCCAGGTCGGGAAGGCCGTATTCGTACCTGCGGTGCTCGCCCCAGGGCTGGCGGTGAATCCGGCCCGTGCCGTCGACCACCGACAGGACCGATTCCATCGGCTTGCCGCTGAACCGGTCGGAAATCCAGTCAGCCATGTACACGAACTCGTTCGGCCCCAGGTAGCTCGACGGCCGGCTGTGCAGCGTGTGGCCCTCTCCCTGGTACAGCAGCAGTTCCTTGGGCGTCCTGACGTCGTTGAGCACCCCGAAGGTGGACTCGATCGACGACCAGTCGTCGTCCTCGCCGCTGCACACCAGGTAAGGGCACGTCACCTTCTCGCCGAGGCCGTGCGCGTTGATGCCCAGGATGAACTTGTCGAACGCCGCCTCGTCCTCGTAGCCTGCCATGAACATGAAGCGGAGCTTGAACGTCGGCGAATTCATCTGGAATGCGGTTTCTTCGCCCTGCTCGTAACTGGGGTAGGCGATGGCGCACGCCTTGACGCCCGGGATGACCGAGGCGACCTGGGTGGCCCACAGGGCGCCCATGCTCACGCCGCGGGTGGCGATCTTCCCGGTGTCGATCTCGTCTTGCTGGCCTAGCCAGCCGAAGATGGCCCGTCCGGCTTCGTGGAAACCGTCTTCGGTGACGTAGATCTGGCGCAGCGCGGAGCTGTACTGCCCGGGCCCGTCAAACAGGAAGACCGCGATGCCGCGGCTGAGGAGCTGATCGCCGTGCAGGGCGACGCAGATCTCCTTGGTGCTGTCCATGCCCCCGACGGTGATGACGCAGGGTACCTTGTCACCTGGCTGGTAGGCCGGCGGCAGGTGCAGCCAGCCCGGCAGGGCCTTGCCCTGGTAAGGGATCTCGGCCTGGCGCACGATGTGGTCGGCGTACCCGGCGTACCTGGCGTAGCAGTGGTTCTTCCGCTTCTCCAGCTCGAGGTTCTGCCGGGTATGGTCGGCGATGGGCCACTGCGCCTGGCCGTAAAGGACCGACGCTATGTAGTAGCTCTCCCGGGCCGCGACCGTGTATCCCTGCTTGTCCAGGTCCTCGGCGTTCGCCTGGCGCCGCCGGGCCGCCGCGCCGTACTCGCGGGCGATGTCGTTGTACTTCTTGACGTTCTTCTCCACGCGCAGGAAGTCGCCGAGGGCACCGATACCGCAGGGGAACAGCGCGAAGTCCATATCGCCCTGGTCCCAGGTCACGCCTACGGCGCGGATCACGTTGTCCAGCACCCAGCGTTGCTCGCGGAAGCGCTCCACGCGTCTTTCCACCCCGATGGGCAGCGTCGGCATGGTGAATCTCCTTTTCTCGTTGCAGCGGAAACCTGGTCACCCGGAAGGGGAAGGGCGACCAGCCAGCGCGGCCGTCCGGCCGCTAGCCGATGACGCCCAGCTGCTGGAGCAGGCCGATGGCATCCTCGGCGACGTGAACGGACACGATCTTGCCGCCGGAGAGGTGGAAGAGGTCGGTGCCGGCGTCCTTGACGAAATTGTGGCTGGGGGGAGCGCCGAGGAAGTCGCCGTCCTGCGTGCCGGTCATCTGATAGCGGACCGCGACCCGGTGATCGTCGGCGATCATGTAATCGGGGACGAGCTTGGCGTCTGGGAACGCGGCCCGCAGGCCGGTGACGAACTGCTTCATTCCCTCCGGGCCGCGCATGGGGTCGGGCAGGGTAGGAATGTGGAAGGCGAAGTCGGGTGCCATGAGCTCGTCGATGACCGCCAGGTCGCCCTGGCTCATGATGTCGGTGAAATAGCGGCCGACGACGGCCTTGTTGGCCGCCGGGGTGCCCGGTACGGGCGTGGCCGAGGGCTGGTCAGGGAACAGGGCCCGGCCGAGCTGGGTGATCAGCCCCAGGCCGTCCTCGTTGGCCGTCACCTCAGAGATCTTCCCGTCCCTGATCTGGTGCCAGGTCATGCCATCGATATGGAACTGGTTGCCGGCCGCGGGCACATCACCGAGGACCGTCGGGAAGGGGATGCCGGTATGGGTGCCGCGGGAGGTCCAGCGCGTCATCACCCGGTCCTCTTCGGCCACCATGTCCTCGACCGCGAACTGGATGTCGGGGAAACAGCCGCGGAGCATGGTCACGAGTTCCTTGTAGCCCTCGACCCCGCGGAACGGCTCCTCGTGAGTAGGCATGGTGAAGACGAAATCGGCGCCGGTGATCTCCTCCAGGGCCCCGAGGTCACCCTTGTTGAATACCTCGTTGAAATAACGAAGCGCGAGAGACTTGTTCTTCTCGGCGGACATGAGCTCTCCTTGCTCTGCTCGGACTACGCGGAAACGATCAGATCGGCCGCCCGCTCAGCGATCGCGACGATCGCCGTGTGGCAGTTGCCGGACGGGACAGCGGGCATCACGCTGGCGTCTACGACCCGCACGCCATTCACGCCGTGCACGCGCAGGAGCGGATCGACGACCGCCATATCGTCGGTGCCCATGCGGCACGACCCCGCCTGATGGTGGTAGCTGTCGGCGGTCGCCCGCACGTAGCGGACGAGGTCAGCCTCGGTGCGCACCCGCGGTCCTGGCGTCAGCTCCCCGGCCAGCTCCGCCGCGAACGCCCGGGTCGCGAAGATCTCCCTAGCCAGCCGTGTCGCCTGCACCAGCCGATCGAGGTCGGACTGGTCGCTTAGGTAGTTCGGGTTGACCAGCGGTGCGGTCAGCGGGTCGGCCGACGCCAGCCGGACCCAGCCCCGCGACCGGGGGCGGACCACCCCGGGCAGGATGCTCACCGCGTTCGGGTGATCGCGCCCGATGATGATGTCGAAGGGTGCGTGCACGAACGCGATCTGCAGGTCCGGTGCGATCAGGCCCGGCTGCGACATCGTGAACAGCGCCGCCTCCGACAGGTTCTGCCGCGCGGGCTCGACCGGCCGGGCCGTTTCCGAGATCACCCCGGCGAGCACGTGGTTGTGGAAGTTCTCCCCGACACCGGGCAGGTCGGCGACCACGTTGATGCCGAGCCCGGCGAGCTGGCCGCGCGGACCCGCTCCCGACAGCAGCAGCAGCTTGGGGGACTCGATCGCCCCCGCGCAGATGATCACCTCCGCCGAGGCACGGGCGGTGCTGGTTCCCGGCTCGCTCGCCGGAGCCGCCGGCAGGCGGCGGCCGGGCCGGCCGTAGGCGGCTGCGCGGACTGCCGGTAGCGTACCCCGGTGCACCGGTCGCCGCTCCACAGCAGCTCGGTGGCCTGCGCGCCAGTGCGCAGGGTGAGGTTCGGCCGGCCGAGGCGCGGGGTCAGGTAGGCCGCCAGCGCCCCCTGCCGCCGCCCGGCCACAACGTCGAGATGGTGCCAGCCCGCGCCGAGCATGCTGTCGCCGTTGAAGTCCTCCGTCCGCGGGAAACCGAGCTCGTCGCAGGCGCTCAGGAAGACCTCCGACAGCGGGTTGGGCTCGTGCTTGCCCGCGTTGGTGACGCGCTGCGGGCCCGCCGCGCCGGTCTGCGGGCTGGTCTGGTCCTCCTGCGCCTCCAGCTTCGCGAAGTAGGGGAGCAGGTCGCGGTGAGACCAGCCCGCCGCGCCCTGGTAAGCCCAGTTGTCGAAGTCCGACGGATGCCCGCGGACGTGCATCATGATGTAGAGGTTGCTGCTGCCGCCGGGGGCCTTGCCACGCGGCTCGTAGCTACGGCGGCCGCCGAGACCGGGCTGCGGCACACTGCTGTAGCCCCAGTCGATCGACGATCCGAGCAGTTTGTACCAGGCGGTCGCGTCGTCCACGTCGGCCGGGATGAAGGCGCCGCCCGCCTCCAGCACCAGCACCGACGCGGACCCGTCGGCGGAAAGCCGGTTGGCCAGTACCGACCCGGCGGTGCCGGCGCCGACGATGATGTAGTCGTACTCCGCGCTGTCCATGACACCTACCTCGGATTGATGAACGCCCGGATCACAGCGGGGCCGAGCCCGGCATGGGGTCGAGCTTGTCGACCGTGTACACCTGGATCCGCGGCCCAGCCGCGCCGGGAACGACGGTCCAGCTCTGGTAGGCGTCGAATCCGAGCCACGTGCTGTTCGCCTCATGACCGTCGTGGATCTTGGCCTGCCAGTTGACGACCACCTTGACCTGGGCCTCGGCGGAGGACCGGGAGACCACGCTGACCTCTTGCACGCTGTGAATCTCGTCGAAGAAGCGCGCCGTCACCGCGTTGTACCATTCCTTGAAGCCCGCGTGACCGCGTGAGGTTCCCTCAGGGAAACGCATCTCCAGGCCGTCATCGACCAGGAAGCCAAGCACGGATTCCAGCTCGTCGTGCCGGTCGAGCGCCGCGTACCAGGCGCGTGCCATCTCGCCGATCGATGCTTCGGTCAGCTCGCTAGCCATGATCAGTCTCCGTTCCGCTGAATGATGTCGCCGTTCGGCATCGTCGAGAAAGGAAGCCACCAGTTCAGACCGTTCTTTCTCCAATATCAGTGCATGGAGAGAACGAGAAGAAAAGATCTTGTTCTAGGCGCCGATGGATTCCTTTATCAGCCAACGGCCTTTCTGGTGTAATCATTAAAGCAGTCCGCGCGATGTGTCCACAATGTTCCTTTGGTGTCCCGTAGCGTACTCCGGCAAGTCGGCCGCCTTATGGCCCGCGGAAGCCGCTACTTCGTTAAATGTGCGCGGCGCGGCCCGGGATTGAAACCGGCTTCGTCGAAGCTAGCGGGCAGTCCTTACGAGCGCCCCGCTACCGGCAACCTGACCGAGATGATAGTTTCCCCTGGTACCGAACGGGCCGCAATGGATCCACCGTGCGATCTGGTAACGATCCGATAGGAAATATGGAGCCCAAGACCAGATGCCTTGCCAACGTCCTTCGTCGTGTAAAAGGGCTCGAATATCCGATCTACGGATTCTTCGGCGATGCCGATGCCGGTATCTGCTATCTCGACCATCACGCAGCCGGCCTCGTGACGCACGCGCAGCGTGAGCGTGCCGCTTCCCGTCATCGCGTCCAGTGCGTTTTCAATCAGGTTCATCCATACTTCGTTCAGCTCACGAACGTTGCAGGCAATTGCCGGAATATCCTCAGCGTAATCACGTACGACCTCAATGCCAGCTAGCTTGTGGCGGATGACGGCGAGTGTCGCGTCGATACCGTCGGTGACGTTGCAGAACTGCTCGGGCGCCCGGTCGAGGTTTGTGTATGTGGAAGTCGCCGACACGAGCGAAGAGATCCGCGCGCCGGCATCCTTGAGATCACCGACGAGTGCCTGCGCCTGGATGGTGGCACCGAGAAGGTCAAGTGCCACCGGCAAAGTCGAGCTTTCTATGCCGCTCAGCATTGATTCGAGCGTCGCCGCGGTCACGCCAATTTCAGCCAGATCGTCGGCAATGATATCCGCTTTACGGGCGCCGCGTGATTCAACCCATTCGAGAATTTCATCGAACGCGCCGACGTCTCCCGAATGTGCCCTTACGTGTGAGATAGCCCTGATTTCATTGATGGCGGCCGCCAGTGCGATGCGTTCAGGCTCGGCCGCCGTGAGGCACCATGCAAAGGTATTGTGCCCAAGTTCATCGATTATTCTTTCCAGCTCGGCGGCGGCTCTCACGACCACTGCCGCGGGATTATTAAGCTCATGGGACAGGCCCGCCGATAGCCTTTCCAGTGCCGCGATGGTGGCCTGGCTGCGGGCCTGAAGCTCGGAGTACCGGGCGCGCCAGGCGATGACCGGAAGCATGACGCTGACGATCTGCGGGTACCGCGCGATGAGTTCAAGAAACGTGCTTTTCGTAAAGCTAAGGATGGTGGCGTGCCCGGCCACAGTGATCGTGGCGATATTGATACCGTCGGTCAGCAGCGGCATCTCGCCGGTGAAGTAGTTCGCGGATCGCGGCTTGCCGTCGCCAACGGGCTCCCCCGGAGCGGGGACCATGTGCCTGGTGAGTACCTCTTCGTGACCGCCAATTATCTTGGTGACGACCAGTTCACCGGCAAGCAGAACATAAAGATGAGTCGCTGGTCCGCCATCGTGAATTAGGATATCGCCGTCCCTGTATTCGTCTATGCGGCCGACCGCGGCAATCTGGCGTAGCTGATCTTCTGGGCAACCTGCGAACAACTCATTGTCTCGGAGCATATCGATACGGTCGATCTTCATCCAGTCTCAAACTCTCTCGATAAGCGTCAGAGATCGCTTTATCATGCATCACATCGGGTGGCTTCATCAAGGCGTACTTAACAGAGTAGGACCCTGTATTTCCGGTCGACGGCCCGCCGTACCAGGCCGTCATGCCAGGCCCCGCGCGGAACCGCTGTCTGCCGATGCCCTTGGTCACCGCGACCCCGGCAACATGCCAGAGTAACGAGCTCGACCTTGAGAAGTTGCCGGCGCCGGGGCGGGATCGCTTGAATCATAACCTTGCACATATATGCTTTTGTCTGAGTAAATGCGCAAGTCATGCATCCGCGGCCACCGCGAAGATTCTTAGGTTCACTCATCAAAGGAGGACCTGGTGAGTATCAATGACATCCTGACCCGCTACTACGCGCTCGCCAACGCGGGAGACTGGGAGCCCTGGTGCGGCCTGTTCGCCGAGAACGTTGTCATGGACGAGCAGCTCGCCGGGCATGTTGAAGGACGCCAATCGCTCCGCGACATGATGACGGGATTCCCGGCGCTATACGCGCGGTTTGCCAACGTGCCTAAGCACACGGTCATCGAGGACGGCCAGGCGGCGGTGATATCGCACATCTCAGCTCTCACTCCTGAAGGGGCGTCGATAGAGGCTGACGTATGCAACTACTTCCAGATATCAGGTGACGCCATAACCTATTTCGCGAACTACCACGACACGGCACCGTTTACGGTGGCGGTGACGCGATGAGCACCCGCCAGGGGCTTCGCTGGTCCCATGTCGGTCTCAACTGCAAAGACCAGCGGGAAACTGAGGATTTCTACACTCGGTGGTTCGGGTTCACGCGCGCCAGGATAGTCGAAGACGGTGGCACTCGGGTGGTTTTCCTGCGTCGCGGCGACGTTTACCTGGAACTCTTTCAGGCCACCGCCGGCCCGGTCTACCCGGTCACCAATGACGGCCCGCAATACAACGGGACCGTTCGGCATATCGCCTTCCAGGTGGATGACGTAGACAGTTTCCTCAGCGCCACCGATGGCGCGCTGCCGATCTCCCTGGGGCCGCTCGAATTCGACAAGTATATCCCCGGCTGGAAAACGGTGTGGGTTACCGATCCTGACGGTGTCGTGGTTGAGGTCAGCCAGGGCTATACGGATCAGCTCAGCTCAGCACGGGCCGCGGCCGAGTAGGCCGCGCTCAACCGACCGATAGGAGACGTCAGTGTCCCGAACGATCCTTGTTGTTCTTTCCGAGTACGGCTACTGGGGCGAGGAACTGCTCGGCCCGGTCACCGCCTTCGACAAGCAGGGTTATGAAACCGTTTTCGCTACCCCCACGGGGAAGCGCGCGCGAGCGCTTCGGCGAGCATGGACCCCGGCTTCATCGACCCTCCCCTTGGCCGGTCGGTCACCACGGCCGAGGTAGCGGTCGCGGTACGGGCACTGGACGAGTCTGACCGGCTGGACAACCCGCTGAGCATCGAGCGACTGGGTACCGGAGCGGCCGTACCTGAGCGACGCCGGCTACCTTCGCGCCGTCGAGGCGTACAACCGGCAGATCGCCGCGCTGGACGACGACATCGCTCGCTACGACGCGCTGACGCTGGTCGGCGGCAGTGGCCCGATCGTCGACCTGGCCAACAACAGCCGCGTGCACGAGCTCGTCCTCGCCTTCGTCCGGGCCGGCAAGCCGGTGCTGGCGGAATGCTACGGCGTCGCCTGCCTGGCGTTCGCCCGTGACTGGGAGGACCGGGCGAGCATCATCAGCGGCAAGCACGTGACCGGCCACTGCAAGGAGTACGACTACAAGGACGGCACCGGATTCCTCGGCACCGACTTCAACATGGGCCCGCCGCCGTATCCCCTGGAGTACATCCTGCGCGACGCGACCGCGCCCGGCGGCGCGTTACCACGGGAACGTCGGCAATGTGACCTCGGTCATTGTCGACTACCCGTTCGTGACCGGGCGCTCGACCCCGGACTCGTTCCTGTCGGGCGAAAAGCTCGTCGAGGTCCTTGAGTCGGGCCTGCGGCGCTACGGCTGGTAAGGGAGGCGGCATGATCCCCAGGCCTGGAAAGTTCGCCATCTTCGAGCAGTTCACGGCCGACGGGATCACGATAGATGTTTGGTAACCCCGGAACCGTCGGAGGAAGGCTTCCTCGACGTCGTTACCCAGCGCGGGGAGTTGGACTACGTACTCACGCTGCAGGAGACGGTCGCGGCCGGCGATGGCCGACGGCTACGCAAGGGCATCGGGCCGCCCCGCCCTCGTGCAACTGCACGCCGGGGTGGGGCTCGGCAACGGCATCGGCCTGATGTACCAGTCGCTGCGCGGGCACTCGCCCCTCGTCGTAATCGCCGGCGAGGCCGGGCGTCCGCTACGAAGCCCTGGACGCGCAGATGGCCGCCGATCTCGTGTCGATGGCCCAGCCGGTGACGAAGTGGGCGACCCGCGTGGTCGACCCCGGCTCCGCTGCTGCGGGTGCTGCGGCGCGCGGTCAAGATCGCCATGACGCACCCGCGTGGCCCGGTGTTCGTCGATCTGCCGCTGGACCTGCTGGATCTCGACACGCGGGAGCCCGCGGTGCCGACCACGATCCCGAGCCAGCGGGTCGTCCCGGCCGGCGATGAGCTCGGCCGGGCGGTCGAGCTACTGGTTCCGCGCAGCGACCGATGATCGTCATCGGCGATGGCGTGTCCGCCAGCGGCGCCCAAGCCGAACTCACCGCGGTGGCGGAAGCGCTCAATGCCCCGGTTTGGGGAGCATGCGACGCCGAAGCGAACATGGACGCCACGCACCCGCTGTACCAGGGACAGCTTGGCCATATGTTCGGCCCGGACAGCCAGCGGCGGCTAGAGGAGGCGGACGCGGTCCTCATCGTGGGTACCTATGTCTTCCCCGAGGTCTTCCCGTTGCTCGACTGGCCGTTCCGGCCGGGCGCCCGGATCGTGCACATCGACCTGGACACCTATGAGATCGGCAAGAACTTCCCGGTCAACGTCGCTCTGGCCGCCGATCCGAAGGCGACCCTGGCGGTCCTGGCGGACGAGCTGGAGGCGGACGGGCAGGAGAGCCGCCCGGTCACCGGGACCACGTACCAGCACCGCCAGCAGCAGGCGCCCGCCGCCGACGCACCGCTCATCGAACTGTTCGCCGCGGAACTGGCCAGGCAAGCCCCAGGCAACCTGGTGGTGTTCGACGAGGCGCTCACCGCGTCCGGGGCGCTGGCCGCCTATCTGCCCGCGACGACCCCCGGAAGCTTCCATGCCACCCGCGGCGGGTCGCTGGGGGTCGGCATCCCCGGGGCGATCGGCGTCAAGATCGCCAGGCCGGAGGCCGAGGTCGTGAGCTTCTCCGGCGACGGCGGCAGCATGTACACCTTCCAGGGGCTGTGGACCGCCGCCCGGCACGACGTCCGCGCCCGCTTCGTGATCTGCAACAACCGCCGCTACCAGATCCTCAACAACAACATCGAGCGGTACTGGTCCGAGCGGCACATCCCGGCCCACGGATACCCGGATTCCTTCGACCTGTCCCGCCCGGAGATCGATTTCGCCGGCCTGGCCAGGTCGCTCGGCGTCGCCGGCGAACGGGTCGACAAGCCCGTGCAGGTAGAGGCGGCGGTGACGAGAATGCTCGGGCACCAGGGACCGTACCTCGTAGATCTAGATACGGAGTGAGAGACAGATGGCCGACATCGAGCTGCGGAACGGCGGGCAGCTCACCGGCATGTCCGTCGCGGTCCTCATGGAAAGCGATTACGTCGAACCGGAAATCGACTACTACCTGCGAAGATTCGCTGAAGAAGGCGCGCGGACGGTCCTGCTGACCCGGCTGTGGGGCAACGACTCGCTGGTCTTTCACGGGCACGAGTACCAGATCCCGATCACCGTGGACGGCAACATCGAGGCGATCGACGACGACCGGCTGCGGGAGTTCGACGCGCTGATCGTCCCGTCGGGCATGGTGTCGGACCGGCTGCGGTACACCGACGACGTCAGCGCGCTCTCGCCGGCCGTGCAACTGCTGCGCCGGGCATTCGACATGCCGGAGGTGCTCAAGGGGATCATCTGCCACGGCCTATGGCTGGTCGCGCCGATCCCCGAGGTCATCCGGGGTAAGCGCGTCACCTGCCACAATAACCTCGTCGCCGATGTCAGGAACATGGGTGCCGTCTACACGGACCAGGATGTGGTGGTCGAAGGCGACCTGGTGACCGGGCGGAGCGCGCACCACTGTCACCTGTTCGGCCGGATGATCATCGACCTGCTCGCCGCCCGCAGCGGCCGCGGTCGACCGTACCGCCCGGCGGCCGCCGCGAACGCCGGCATCGCGGCGGCCGGTGCCGCGGTCAGGCCCGTCACCGCTGACGCCGCTCCCGCGCCGACCGTGCCCAACCAGGTCACCTCTCCGTTCTCCGACCTGGTGGCCGGCTACGTGACCGGCTACGACGCCGCCGCGCGAACGATCGACCTGGCCGTCGGCGACGGGCGCCCGTACCGGGTGACGCTGACCGCCGCCACCAGCGCCGAGTTCACCCGCAACCTCGGCGACCCGTACGCGGACGCGTCGGGGCGGCTGACGGAGTTGCTCGTCCCCGGCCGCCACCTGTTCGCCCACGGTGTCTTCTACCCTGAGAACGGCGCGAACGCGTTCGAGGCCCAGCGGCTGTTGTTCAGCGGACAAGATTGCGACGGGTACTTCTTCGAGCAGCCCGACTGGTGGGTGCGGCAGCTTAAGGAGCTCGCCACGTTTTACCGCCAGGCGCAGTTCGGCTCGGCCAAGCGTCCCGACTACGGCGTCTACCGGACGATGCTGCGCCTCAGCGGGCACAAGGCCGACGGCGGCCGCCAGGAGACCGACACGATCTCCCGTCTGGTCTACGGCATGGCGTCGGCCTACATGGTCACCGGCGACGACGGACTTCCTCGAGATCGCCGAGCGGGGTACCGAGTACCTGCGCGACCATATGCGCTTCGTTGACCGCGACGAGGACGTCGTCTACTGGTACCACGGGATCGGCCTCCGCGACGGCACCGAGAAGAAGGTGCTACGCGTCGGAGTTCGGCGACGACTACGACGCCATCGCCGATGTACGAGCAGATCTACGCGCTCGCCGGGCCCGACCCAGATCCTGCCGGGTGACCGGCGACCCGCGGATCGCCGCGCGACATCGACGGCACCCTGCGCCTGTTCAAGCGGTTCTTCCGTCGACGACAAGCGCGGCGGCTACTACTCGCACATCGACCCGATTCAGCTCGAGCCCGCACCAGCGAGTCGCTCGGGCGCAACCGGTCGCGGAAGAACTGGAACTCGGTCGGCGACCACGCGCCCGCGTACCTGTTCAACCTGTACCTGGCGACCGGCGAGGAGCGCCACGCGGCGATGCTCGAGGACACCTTCGACCACGATCTGCGCGCACTTCCCTGACCCGGCAGCCCGTTCGTGCAGGAGCGGTTCCATGAGGACTGGTCGCCGGACCACGCCTGGGGCTGGCAGCAGGACCGCGCCGTCGTCGGTCACAACCTGAAGATCGCCTGGAACCTCATGCGGATGACGGCGGTCAAGAGCAAGCCCCGCTATACCGAACTCGCCGAGCGATCGCCAGGACAATGCCGGCCGTCGGCAGCGACCGGCAGCGCGGCGGCTGGTACGACGTGGTCGAGCGGACGCTCTCGGCGAGCCAGGACTAGTACCGCTTCGCCTGGCACGACCGCAAGGCATGGTGGCAGCAGGAGCAGGCCATCCTCGCCTACCTGATCCTGGCACGGCATCACTCGGCGACGCAGAGTTCATCCGGCCAGGCCCGCGCACGCGGCGGCGTTCTACAACGCCTTCTTCCTCGACCACGACGACGGCGCGGTCTACTTCAACGTTCTCGCCAACGGCATGCCCTACCTGATCGGTACCGAGCGGCTCAAGGGCAGCCACTCGATGAGCATGCTACCACACGACCGAGCTGTGCTACCTGGCCGCGGTCTACACGAACCTGCTGATCACGCGGCAGCCGCTGACCTGTACTTCAAGCCCCGGCCGGACGGGTTCCCCGACCGGCATCCTGCGCGTCGCGCCGGACCTGCTGCCGCCCGGCCGGGTCCGGCTCGACAGGTCTGAGATCGACGGCAAGCCGTACTCGGCGTTCGACGCGGACGCGATGACGGTGAAACTGCCGGACTCCACGTCCGCGGTCACGGTACGCGCGCACCTCATTCCGTCATCCCCGTCGAGAACTAGCAAGGAACCACCCATGCGGCTCCACAGTCACAAACGGGGCGACATCACCGTCATCACCCTCGACGGCGCGCTTGATGGCACCGCGTCCACCGTGCAGACCGACCTCGAACGGCTGATTCCCGCGGCTGGAAGCCACCGTGCTCGACTTCGGCAAGATGACCTACATGTCGAGCGCCGGGCTGCGCGTGCTGCTGCTCACCCACCGGCGGGCCGAGCACAGCGGGGGCCGGATCGTCCTCACCAGACTCTCCCCAGAGGTGCGCGAGGTCATGAGCGCGACCGGCTTCCTCGACTACTTCGCGGTCGCGGGCTCCGAGGACGCCGAGGTGGCGATGTGACCGGTGCCCGCGCACTGTCCGGCCACCCGGCGCGCAGCGCGCTCGCCGTGCCCGGCGCCGCGCAGGGCACCGTGCCCGCGGTCGAGCGCATCGATACCTATCCCACGCAGCGCATCGGGGAGTACTCGGTACGGCCAGGCCGCCTGCTGCCGTTCGGCGCGACCACGGTGCCAGGTGGTGTCAACTTCTCCGTCTACTCGAACCACGCCACTGCCGTCACGCTCGTCTTGTTCCGCCGCGGCCAACGGGAGCCAGTCGCGGAACTGCCGTTTCCCCCCTCGTTCCGCACCGGCGGCGTGTACGCGATGACCGTGTTCGGCGTGGACCCCGAGATGACCGAGTACGGCTACCGGGTGGCGGGACCCGACGGCGGCAATCACCGGTTCGACCCAGCGACGGTCCTCCTCGACCCGTACGCGAAGCTCGTCAGCGGACGGGACGTCTGGGGCGCGTCCGCCAGCCCACCGGCCCCGCTACCGCTCCGGCATCGGGTACGACGACTTCGACTGGGAGAGCGACCGGCCGCTCGACATCGCCGGCCGAGGACCTGATCATCTACGAACTGCACGTGCGCGGATTCACCGAGGACCCGTCGTCCGGTGTGCGCAGCCCGGCACGTTCGCCGGGCTTGCGCGAGAAGATCCCTTACCTGCGAGACCTGGGAGTCAACTGCGTCGAGCTGATGCCGGTGTTCGAGTTCGACGAATTCGAGAACCGCCGGCTCGAACCCGGTGACCGGCGAGCGGCTGCTCAACTACTGGGGCTACAGCACCGTCGCCTTCTTCGCGCCGAAGGCCGGCTACGCGCGCCACCGGCGCCCGCGGCATGCAGGCCGACGAGTTCAAGGCGCATGGTCAAGGAGCTGCACCGCGCGGGCATCGAGGTCATGCTCGACGTCGTCTTCAACCACACGGCCGAGGGCAACGAACTCGGGCCGACGCTTCGTTCCGCGGCCTCGACAACACGCACCTACTACATGCTTACCGCCGACGGCTGATTACTACAACTTCAGCGGCACGCGGCAACACGCTCAACTGCAACCACCCGGTCGTCCGCGACTTCGTCCTCGACTGCCTGCGGCTACTGGGTGGCGGAGTACCACATCGACGGCTTCCGGTTCGACCTGGCGGCGATCCTCGGCCGCGACCCGACGGCTACGCTGCTGGCCAACCCGCCGCTGCTCGAATCGCTGGCGGGCGACCCGGTCTGCGCGACTGCAAGCTCATCGCCGAGGCCTGGGACGCCGGCGGCCTGTACCAGGTCGGCTCCTTCCCCGCTACCGGCGCTGGGCGGAGTGGAACGGCAAGTATCGCGACGACGGTGCGCAAGTTCATCAAGGGCGACGCCGGGAACCAGCAGCGAGTTCGCCACCCGGCTCGCCGGCTCGGCCGACCTCTACGGGCCGCACGCGGCCGCGACGCATCGGTCAACTTCATCACCGCCACGACGGCTTCACCCTCGCACGACCTCGTCTCCTACAACGACAAGCACAACGAGGCCAACGGCGAGGGCAACCGCGACGGCGACAACGACAACAACTCGCTGGAACTGCGGCGCCGAAGGACCGACGCGACGATGCCGGCATCCTCGCCCTGCGGGCCAGGCAGATCAAGAACGCGCTGACGATCCTGCTGTGCAGCCAGGGAATCCCGATGCTGCTGGCCGGCGACGAGGCCGGCGCGGACCCAGCGGGGCAACAACAACGCCTACTGCCAGGACAACCCGCTGTCCTGGTTCGACTGGAGCCTGACCAACGAGAACGCCGGCCTGGTGCGCTTCGCCCGGTGCGCGATCGCCTTGCGGCGGGCGCACCCGGCCCTGCGCCTGGCCGACGAGGCCCTGGTCGAAAGCGGCTGGTTCCCCCGCCTGACCTGGCACGGCACCCGGGCGTGGGACGCCGACTGGTCGCCGCTGAACCGGCTGGTGGCGGTCATGTTCTACCGGGGTGACGGCAACGGGCACGACTGCGTCTACCTCGCCGCCAACGCTTACTGGGAACCGTTGACGGTCGAGCTCCCGGCGCTTCCCGACGGTGCCGCCTGGCACCTGGCCGCCGATACGCACGCCGCTTCCCCCGAGGACATCGCGGAACCAGGACACGAGCCACCGCTCGACGACCAGCGCACCCTCGTCGTGAGGGAACGCAGCGTCGTGGCCCTCACGACGCACACTGCTCGTTAAGGAGAACTGAGAATGCCTTTCGATGCGAAACTGCAGATCGAGGGAGGGGTCGCCACCATCCGGTTGTCCGGCGAACTGGATGCCGCGTCGGCTCCGCAGTTCAACAACCTGATCAGCGACACCGCCAAGCACGACCTTGACCGGGTCGTCCTGCTCGCGGGCGCCCTGTCGTACTTGTCGTCGGCCGGCTTGCGCTCCCTGGTCTTCGCGCACCAGAAGCTACCCGGCAAAACGGAGATCGTCCTGGTGGGCGCGCAGCCTGATGTCGCCGAGACGATACGGCTCACCGGTTTCGACCGATCCATCACAATGGAGGAATCCGGTGACCTTCGGTGAGCGGTAGTTCCGCGACCATGGCCGACACCGGCCTCCGGCTCGACAGCGATGACAGCGCCGCCGAGGCAATCGCCTGCTTCGTCGGCGCCATCGCGCGGGGACGCGGAGCTTCCGCGGGGAAAGGCGCACTGGCTGCGGCTGGCCGCCGAGGAGATCACCACCAACATCCTTGAGCACGGCTACCGGGGAACCGGCCCGATATGGCTGGCCAGGGGCATCGAACCGGAGTGGGTCTGGCTGCGGATCGAGGACACGGCCCCCGCCTTCGACCCGCGAACCCATGATCGCCGCGCCAAGCTGGCCATCGCGCCCACGGAACGCGATGCGGGCGGCTTCGGGCTGCTCTTGGCCCTGCACAAACTCGACGGGTTCGCCTACGAGTACGCCGACGGGAAAAACCGCAACACCCTGATCATGCGCCGAACGATTGGAACGCCGGATGGCAACGTCAACCGTGCTAGTTGTGGGTGACCGGCACAGCATCACGCTAGAGCTGGGCAACGCCCTGCGGCTGTGCGGATTCGAGACCGTCATGGCGACCCCCGATGAGGTGGCGCGCCAGCCCGAGCCGGAGGTGCTGCCCGACATGCTGCTCGTGTCGGCGGAGCTCGGCCCACAACGAATCGCCCTGCTCAGCGAACGCCTTGCGAACGACGGACGGCCGCCGACGACCGTCGTCTATCCCGAGGGAGAAGGTGTCGCTGCCCTTGAGGCTTGTGTTCACGCCGGGTTCGACTACGTCATACCGCCATTCGTCCCCAGCCTGCTGCGCACCCGGCTCGCCACCTGCTTTGAGCGGGGGCAGCTCACGCTGGCGGTTGCCGAGATGGCCACCGCCGCGAGCCTGCACAACTACGAGCGTGACCTGGCCATCGCCCGCGAGATCCAGCAGTCCGGCTTCCTGCCCGACAAGCTGCCGGCCCTCGACGGCTGGGAGATCGACGCGCGGTTCCGCCCGGCCAGGATCGTGGCCGGCGACTTCTACGACGCCTTCGAACTCGTCGGCGGGCGGCGGCTCGCCCTGGTGATCGGCGACGTGTGCGACAAGGGAGTCGGCGCGGCGCTTTTCATGGCCCTCATCCGCACCATGCTGCGAAACACCGCCGAGCAGGCGGGCGGCTGGAACATGGCCCACGAGGGGCCGCCCGTCCAGCCCGGGACGCCGGGGCCCGCCTGGCGGCCCGGCGGCCCCCGCGCTGTCCATCGGCGCGGGTCCGCTGCTGCAGGCCGTCTCCGGCACCAACAGCTACATGGCGCGCCATCATCGGCGTCAGGGCTACTTCTGCACGCTGTTCTTCGGCATCCTCGATCCGGTGTCGGGCACGCTGGTGTACATCAACGGAGGACACAACCCCGCGGTGCTCGTTCGCGCCGACGGCACCCACGTGCTGCTTGGCCCGACCGGGCCGGCCGTCGGCATGTTCGCGAACAGCTCGTACCTGCTCGACCACGTCAGCATGCGCCCGGGGGACGGGCTGTTCCTGTACACCGACGGGGTCACCGAGTCGCGCGACATCGGCGGCGAGTTCTTCGGTATGGACCGGACGCTGGACGTCGTGACCCAGCCCGGGCGGACCGCCGACGAACTGATCGAGGCCGTCGACCAGACTTTGCGGCACTATACGGGAGCGGCCGAGCAGCACGACGACATCACCATGCTCGCACTGCGCCGGTCGGTGCTCAGCCCGCCGCCGTTGGCCCGGGTTTGAGGACGGTCGCGGGCAGCCGGGTGGCGGTGATCGGCGGCAGCATCGCCGGCTCGGCCGTCGCGATCGGGCTCATCCGGGCAGGCTGCGACGTAACCGTTTTCGAACGAACCCGCGGTTCGCTGCGCGACCGCGGGTTCGGCATCGGCATTCCGCCTGACACCTTCGGCAGGCTGGTCGCCGCCGACCACCTCGATCCCTCGGTCCCCGTCGTCCGCGGGACCGAGCGGCTGTGGGTCGTCCGCGACGGCGCGCCGTCTGGCCGGGTGCTGTGGCGGCAGCCGGTGACCGTGCGGTTCACCAACTGGTCGGTCCTATGGCAAAATCTGCGGCGACGGATACCGGACCGGGCCTACCGCACCGGGATCACCGCCGGCGTCGTGGATGCCGATCTCAGCGGCGTGACGGTGTCCACGGGCACGGACGAGGAGCGGTTCGACCTCGTCGTGGGCGCGGACGGCTACGCCTCCGGGGTCCGCCGACGGATCGCGCCCGAGGCGACGCCGTACCTTCCCGGGTACGGCCTGTGGCGTGGCACCTATCCGGACTACCTGCTGTCCGGTGACATGCCGCGTGAGCTGGAGCACGCGGGAATCACGGTCTGCTTTCCCGGCGGCCACTGCATCATCTACCTGATCCCCGATCACCGGGACACGACGCGGCGGCTGGTCAACTGGGCCCTCTACATCACTCCGCCGCGACCAATGACCCGTCCCGCGCTCATCCCGCCGGGACGAGTCCCGGCGGACCTGATGGACGTGATGAATCACGCCGTGACCGCGTACTTCCCCCCGCGGTGGGCCAGTGTCGTCCGGCGGACACCCGCGGACCAGATCTCGGTGCAGCCCATCTTCGACGTGGTCGCCTCCCGGTATGTCTCCGGGCGGCTGGTACTGGCCGGTGACGCGGGCGCCACGGCCAGGCCGCATACCGGAAGCGGCGCGGCGAAGGCCGTGGAGGACGCCTTCGAGCTTGGGAGCGCGTGCGGTGTGTCGCCGGAGTGGGCGCCAGCACTCGCCGACTACGAGCGCGGGCGGCGGGCCGCGGGCGCCGCGCTTGTAACCCTGGGCCGCGCTCTCGGTCGCGCGCAGGTGGAGCACACACCGGACTGGGGTCGCATGTCGGAGGCGGATTTCCTTCGCTGGTGGCGGGAAGCCGCGTCGGGCCGGTCATCCCTTTACGAGTGAGCCGCTCACCGGTGAGCGGCTCACGGCTGGGCGACATCGAGCCTGGTCTCGAGGGCGGTAGCCAGGTCATGGGGCGTGGGATAGTCGAATACCAGCGTCGTCGGCAGGCCAAGCCCGGTGGCGGTGTTCAGCCGGTTCCGCAAGTCGAGGAAACTCAGCGAGTCGAGCCCGAGTGCCTTGAAGCTCCTGTCCATATCGACCGCGTCGGGTGCACGGTGCCCCAGGACGAGCGCGGTCTGCGCCCGGATGAGGTCACGGACGGCCACCACCCGGGCCGACCCGGACAACTCCGCGAGATTGACGGTAACCGCCGCGCCGCTACCTGACCTGCCCGCCTGGACGCGATCACGGCCCCGCGGCTCGGGTGTGGCGGCACCGTCCCGCGCGTGCAGCACCGCGACGTCGAGCCTGGCCGGCACCAGCAGGATGTCGTCGGTGCGGCAGGCCCGGTCGAACGCGTCGAGGGCCCGGTCGGATGTGAGTCCCCGCAGTCCCGCGCGAGCCAGCCGCGCGTGGTCCGCCTCGCCGAGGTGGTCCGTCATGCCGGTGGCGATCGTCCACGTGCCCCAGGCCAGCGAGACCGCGGGCAGTCCGCGGTGGCGGCGGTGGCTGGCGAGGGCGTCAAGGAAGGCGTTGGCGGCCGCGTAATTCGCCTGGCCGGGGGTGCCGATTATCCCCGCTACCGACGAGAAGAGGATGAACGCGGCGAGGCCGGGGGACGCGGTGAGCTGGTGCAGATTCCACGCGGCGTCAGCCTTCGCCCGCAGTACGCCGTCCAGCCGCTCCTCAGTAAGGCTGGTCACGACGCAGTCGTCGAGTATGCCCGTCATGTGGATGACATACTTCAGCGGGTTCGCGTCGGGTATGTCGGCAATGACCCGCGCCAAGGCGGTGGCGTCGGCGGCATCGCAGCGCGCTATCGTCACGTCGGCGCCGGAAGCCGTGAGCTCCGCGGCCAGGGTGTCCGCGCCCGGTGCCTGCGGGCCCTGGCGGCTGGCGAGCACGAGATGCCGAGCCCCGTACCTGGCGACCAGGTGCCGGGCCACGAGCCCGCCAAGCACGCCGGTTCCACCGGTGATCAGCACCGTGCCTTGCGGGTCGAGGTGTTCCGGCAGCGCGGACCCGCCGGACGCTGGATCCCGGGAAGGGACGAGCCAGGGAACGTAGACGACACCCGAGCGGATGGCCAGCTCGGGCTCGCCGGCCGACAGCGCCGCGGGCACCATCATCGCGCTGGTGTCGCGGCCGTCGATGTCCAGCAGCGTGAAGTGTCCCGGATGTTCTGACTGCGCGGTGCGGATGAGACCCCACACGGCACCGGCGGGCACGTCGGAGACGTCTTCCGAGGCGGTCGTGGCCACCGCCCCCTCGGTGAGGACGACGAGCCTGCTGTCCGCGAGCCTGCTGTCCGCCAGCCAGCCGCGCACCACGCCGAGAACGCGCTTAGTGGCGCGGTGAGCCGCGTCGACCACAGACTCCTCATCCCGGTAGGTGCACCTCAGCACGACGACATCCGGCACCGGTCCGCCAGCGTCAAGCGCCTCGGTCAGCGCGGCCGGGCCGGGAAACAGCGCTGTGCGGATGCCAAGACGGCGCAGTGCCTCGACAAGGGCACCGTTGCCAGGACCGACCACAGCCCACTCTGCGCGCGCCGTGGACGCCGACGCTCGGGGCGGTCGCGCGCTCCAGGTGAGCGTGAACAGGTCCTTGTCGTCCGCCGAGCCCCCGGCCAGCCCGCCGGTAGGGGCTTCCCGCAGGGTGACCGAGTCGAGCATCGCGACGAGGACCCCGTGCTGGTCATGGATGCCAACCTGGAATGTCCGCTGTCCCGTGGGACGCACGTGTACCCGGACGTCGGTGGCGTTCGTGACGTACAAGGTGATCCCCGCACACGAGAACGGGACCAGGGTCCCGGTGCCGTCGCCGTTTTCCCGCGCGGCGAGAATTACCGCTTGCAGTGCCACGTCGACGATCAGCGGATGGATGCTGAAGCGTGACGAGTGATGCTTGGCGGCCAGGCTGGCCGTCACGAAGAAGTCGGAGCCGAGCCGCCACGCCTCACGGGGACGGGGGATCTCCGGACCGTAGACATATCCACGGCCAGTGAGTTCCTCGTACATGCGGGTGACGTCCAGCGGGACCGCGCCAGGCCGGCGTTCGCTATGGGGCTCACCACCTCCAGGTGACCTCGTACCTGCCCGCCCAGTGGCTTGGCGGATCCACCCGGCACTGGTCCGCTCGCCGCTGGCCCGGCCGCTTCTTGAGTAGATCTCGACCGGGCGCGTTCCGCCGTTGTCCGCCGCGCCGAGAACGACGCGGAACTGTACCCACCCGTCGTCCTGAAGGACAAGTGGCCGTTCGAGCACCAGCTCGTCGACGACGTTACAGCGCATCTTTGCGCACGCCGTGAGAGCCAGTTCAATCAATACCGCGCCGGGGAGGACAATGGCGTCGGCTACCCGGTGATCGCCGAGCCACGGCAATGAGTGCAGCGAAACCTGGCCCGTGAGTATCGTGGTCTCGCCTCCGGGCACTTCCAAGAGCCCGGTAAGGATCTCATGATCGATCTGATCCAGGCAATCGTCCGTCGCACCGCCAGAAGATGGAGCTTCTAGCCAGTACGGCTCGCGCTGGAATGGATACGTGGGCAGATCAGGGTACACCCATGAACGGCGGCCGGGAAAGATCTTACCCCAATCCACGGCGAGGCCGTTGACGTGGGCATTTGCCAGCGCTCTCATGAACTCATGCCAGTCGTCCCGGCCGCGGCGCAGTGTACCGATAACGACCGGGCTTCCGCCGGTGCTTGTTACGTTACCCAGCGTCTCCTCGACGCCGAAGCTGAGGATCGGATGGGGGCTTACCTCGATAAATGTTCGCTGCCCGTCAGCAGCCAGGACGCGAATCGCTTTTTCGAACTGGACGGTTTCCCGAATGTTCGCATACCAGTAATGCCCGTTCAGGCTGCCGGTATCGGCCAGCGCGCCGGAGACGCTGGAATAGAAGGGGATCTCGCTCGTGCGGGGGGTTATATCCGAGAGCTCGCGCAGGAACTCATCGCGGATCGCGTCTACGTGGTTCGAGTGGGACGCGTAGCCCACGGAGATGCGGCGCGCTTGTACCCCGCGTGACGTCAGCTCGCTAGTGAATTCCTCCACAGCGCCGGCTTCTCCGGAGATGACGGTCGAACTGGGACCGTTCACGGCCGCGATTCCCAGCGCATCGCCCCAGCGGGCGAGTTCCGCACGGACTGTCCCGGCATCGAGCGGAGCGAAGGCCATCGCGCCGTGCGGCATCTTGGTCGTGAGCCTGGATCTCACCGCGACGATGCGGGCGGCGTCCTCGATGGAGAGTGCGCCGACGACGTGCGCGGCGGCGATCTCACCCTGTGAATGCCCAACCACCGCGCTGGGCTCAACCCCCATCGATCGCCACAGCGCCGCGAGGGACACCATCACCGCGAACATGGCCGGCTGGACCACCTCGTCCGTGTCGAACGCCGGTGCCCCGGCATCGCCGCGCAGCAGGCCGGCCACCGACCAGGTGAGGTATGGTGCCAGCGCCTCGTCACAGGACTTGAGGCACCGAGCGAACACCGGCGACCGCTCCAGCAGGCCGGCCGCCATCCCCTGCCATTGCGAGCCTTGGCCGGAGAAGACGAAAACGGCGCTCTCGCGCTTCGCGGGGCGCCCGACGACAAGGCCGGGAAGCTCCGCGCCGGCGGTAAGGCCCTGCAATCCCGTGCGCAGCTCATCTCCGTCGCCTGCCAGCACGACCGCGCGGTGTTCGAAGTGAGTCCGTCCGGTGGCGAGCGCATGGCCGATGTCGGCGACTCTGACGTCGCCCGCTGTGCTCACGTAGTGATCGAGCTTACGTGCCTGCTCGCGCAGCGCCTGCGGGCTCCGCGCGGATAGCAGTACCGGCACCGCGGCGGCCGCTGCCCCCGTGGACTCAGCCGTTTCGCCGCCCTCGCCAGCGTGCGGGCCGGCGCCGCGGTCAGGCTGCTCCAGGATGACGTGAGCGTTGGTACCGCTGATACCGAATGACGAAACCCCCGCCCGGCGTGGCCGCCCGCTCTCCGGCCAGGGAACCGGTTCGGTCAGTACCCTGACCGAACCCGCGCTCCAGTCCGCGTGCGGGGTGGGACGGTCCACGTGCAGGGTCCTGGGGAGCACGCCGTGTCGCATCGCCATCACCATCTTGATGATCCCGGCGACCCCCGCCGCATGCTGTGTATGGCCGATGTTGGACTTCACCGACCCTACCCAGAGCGGCCGGTCCAGCGGCCGGTCCTGGCCGTAGGTGGCGATGAGCGCGCTGGCCTCGATGGGGTCACCCAGGGTGGTTCCCGTCCCGTGTACCTCAACCGCGTCGACGTCGGATGGCGCGAGGCTGGCCCGTGCGAGCCCCGCTCGGATGACCCGCTGCTGCGCACGGCCGTTCGGTGCGGTCAGTCCGTTGCTGGCTCCGTCGTTGTTGATGGCGGATCCCCTGATGACCGCGAGAACGGTATGGCCTGCCGCGCGCGCGTCCGACAGGCGCTGCACCGCCACGATGCCGACTCCTTCGGCGAAGCCCGCCCCGTCCGCCGACGCGGCGAACGACTTGCACCTGCCGTCGGGCGACAGCCCGCGCTGCCGGCTGAAGTAGACGAACGTGGACGGGGTGGCCATCACCGATACCCCGCCTGCCAGGGCGAGATCGCATTCACCGCTCTGAAGCGCCTGACAGGCAAGGTGCAGCGCGATGAGCGAGGAGGAGCAGCCAGTGTCGACGGAGAGGGCGGGGCCCTCCAGGCCGAGCGTGTAGGCGATGCGCCCAGACGCCACACTCGTCACGCCGCCGGTATCGAGATAGGCCTCGGCCTCCCGCGGCAACTGCCGCACCCGCGATAGGTAGTCGTTGTCCATGACGCCGATGAACACGCCCGTGGCGCTTCCCGCCAGGCTACGCGGATCGATGCCCGACCGCTCCAGCGCCTCCCACGCGGTTTCGAGCGACAGCCTGTGCTGCGGATCCGTCGCCAGGGCTTCCCTGGGAGACATATCAAAGAATTCATTATCAAAGTAATGTGCGTCATAGAGAAATCCTCCTCTGTTAACATAGGATTTCCCTGGCTTATCAGGGTCTGGGTCATACAGGCGGTCGAGGTCCCATCCCCGGTTCTCAGGAAACGTAGAAGTAGCGTCCACGCCGTCCGCCATAAGCTTCCACAGATCCTCTGGAGAATAAACTCCACCGGGGTACCGGCAGGCCATTCCAATGATCGCGACCTGTTCGCTTGAATCGATTGCCATAACCTTGGCCTCGTTCCCGAAAGGTGAGGGTTAATTCTGATCGAAGGCATCTGTTACAGCGCCACAAACTCCCCTATGAACGTGCGGAGCCGACGGAAGAAGCTTCAGCAGAGATGCTACAATGGCAACTCATCATCGACAATACCCGGCGATCCGGCTGTCCGTACTTCGTTAATTACGGATGCACAGGGAAGTGGTAGACGACGACCGGCGACTTATGATAGTAAGCCGTCATCGGAAGGATACGCAATGGACATGCCCCGATACGCGGGTGACACATAAGACGTATGTTACTCCGATGTTCACTCACCTCTCGACCATCCCACCATCGAACGAAATCGCTACTTTTTTGGCGAAGCTCATAGATGCGATCGCTAATGGGTCCATCTATAGGGATATTCGCGATGTCACTTCGCCACCGGGCCACGATATCGCGAGTCGTTGATTCCCAGTCTACGAATGATCTTTTCGCCCTCGGAGATGTGAGCAGCCACATCATAAAATTGCGTTCTTTCGCCGGAAGGTCTCCCCATTCGCCGTACCATTCCTCGGCCGCCGCGTTCCAGGCGATCAGGTTGAGCGCGTGGTCAACCATATAGACCGGGTACGGGTGACTCTCAGCGATGGCGACGACCTGCCTCTGCAACTCGCCAACCGGCACTTCCTCGTCGAGGGGACGCGGATTCACCACGTGCCCGAACACCAGGTTGTGCATGTACCGGCGTTCATCCTCAGACAGTCGCAGCACTCTGGCGACGCTGTCGAGTACCGACGGCGATACATCGTGGCCGCGCCCCTGTTCGAGGTAGGTGTACCAGGTGGTGCTCACGCCGGCCAGGGCCGCGACCTCCTCCCGGCGCAGGCCGGGAGTGCGGCGCCGACCGGACGCCGGGAACCCCACCTCGGCCGGCCTCATGCGCTGTCGGCGGCTGCGCAGGAACGCGCCGAGTTCCTGCGCACCCCCGTCTTCGACTACCACGGCATCCTCTCGTGCAAGAGTGAGTGCTCCCCGGCGGCAACGCTTTACCACAAACCAAGCTACCAGTGCACATGTGATTGGATGTCGACGCTGACGACGGTCAGCTTACCAAGAACAAAACAAAGTGGACAACACGGTTAAAACTTCAATCCATTGGGCTTGATGTTACGGTGGCCGCCCGCTGATTAGGTTTTTAACGTCTGGTAGATTTATTTGAATTTCACCCAATCGTTCAGGCGGGGGTTCGTCAAAGTCGGCACGACGGGGCGTAACTAGCGAACCCGGGAATCTGCTTGCCGTCGTGTGCCAGACACTGGGCTCCGACCCCGCCCGTTTCCAGACGAAGCCGCCAGCTTGCTACCGCTCCTCCTGGCAGCTACCCGGACCGGACTCGCACCGGCAAGCGACGACGAGCTTGCGAGCGCGTTGATCCACCGTGGCTTACGTCACGGTCCCACCTCCCATTCCGCCGGGGCGCACGAAAGCCCGGGGCTAGGCGCCATCCGCCGGCACCAGTCCGCGGACATCCCGGTGCCCGCTGCGGCCGGCGATAGCGGTTTCCCCGGCGGCCTTCGCTATCAATGCGTCCAAGGATGCCGCGATCTCCCATCCGGAAGACGGTTCGTGCGCATGGAACTGCCGGGCCGCCGATACCGCCTCTTTTCTCCGGCCGCAGAGTATCAGCGCGTCTATCAGGCTCGCTTGCAGGTAAGGGCGTATCCATAGATAATCGTCGTTGCTCGCCTCGGCTGAAGCAATTGCGCGGCGCAGGTGGAAAACCGACTCGGCGCGCTGGCCTCCCCGTCCGGTGTGCACGGCCTTGGCCGCGTGCACGAACAAGGCGGTCGCGTGGTCCTTGCGGCTCAGGTCGGCCAGCGTGTTCGCCGACCCCGCTCCCCGGCCGCTGACAGCCAGCACCCACGCCCGGACGGCGAGGAAGAACTCCGGCGGCTTGCCGTCGCCGCCCGCCGCTGTCAGCAGGTAGCCGCCCGCCTCGGCCGCCTGGCCGAGCCCGAGTGCGAGCGCCAGGGCCCGCACGACCGCGAGCCGCAGCGGCAGCTGCCCGGCAACGTCAAGCGACTCGAGAAACGCCAGGCACTCGTCCGGGCGGCCGCGCAGCAGCAGGAGGACCGCCCATATCGGGGCGATCTCCTCTTGCGCTCCGCACCGCAAGGCGAGCCGGCACAGCAATTCGGTGCGGTCAAGCGCCAGCCGTCGCCAGGCATCCCACGTCGCCGCCGCGAGCTGCTCCAGCCCCGGGTAGGTCGCCCGGGGCGACGCGGCCGCCGTGGTCGTCGCGACGAGCGCGCCCAGGGCGCTCGGGTTGCCGCCGGTGGCCGCGCGCGCCGCTTCCGCGGCTGTCCTGGACGCCAGCTCCCCGGCGGCCCGGGTAAGGGTGGCGGCGACCTCGGGCACGCTCAGCGGGAGCAAGGTGATCGTCTGGGCATTACGGTCATGCGCCAGGCAACTGCTCGGATCGGGCTTGCTCGGCCGGCTGCCGGCCCACGGGCGCGTCACCAGCAGGAGTGCCAGCCCGCGGCTGACCAGGTTACGCAGGACCAGCAGACTTGAGTAGTCCATCAGGTGAACGTCGTCCACCGCGATGACGAACCGCCTCCCGGTCTCCTGGCCGGCCGCTTTTCCCGCGGGGCCCCGCGTCGTCGCCGGCTCGGGCAAAGACGGAGGGAGCCCGCTCGGCAACGTCGTAAACGGGGCCTGCGCCGAGGAATTCATCAGCACGACCTCGTCACGCTCGGGGTCCGCCCATGCCAGCGAGCTCGCCAGGAAAGTCGTCCGTCCGATCCCCGGCTCGCCGGTGACGACAATTGTTCCCGTGTCGCGGCCGATAATTGCCCGGCGTACAAACTCGAGCTGCTCGGCCCGGCTGGCGAAGTTCAATCTCATGGTTACATAGTCTCTGGTCAAAAATACTACATAATCAATCCTTACCTGACGTAATGCGGGGTTATCGTCAGAGTGGTAGTGCCACTGATACGATAAATACATTCTGGAAACCTCCGGCCGGTTCCTCCACCCTGAAGTACATGAAGCAAGCCGTCCGGTGCGCAGGACACAGGGTGATTGACGAGGCCGCCGCGGCCAGGATCCGGCGATGCATGTAACGGTCGCGTTCGCGGGTGCGCTGCTATTCCTCGCGGCGTGGGTCAGCACCCTGCGAACGGTCTTCGCGCCGACCGGGCGGGCCTCCCTGATATCCCGCGCCACGGCCTTCGCCGTGGGTGCCACCGTGCTGGCGATAGCCCGCAGGCTGCCCGAGCCGGGGCGGGAGTACCTTCTCGGCTGCTGCAGCCCGCTGATGCTCCTGCTGATGGCGGTCACCTGGCTGATCGGCAGCATCGCCGGAGTCACCCTGTTCGCCTGGGGCCTGTCCCAGGTATCGCTGAACGCGCAGGCGATCGGCGGCTTCTACGCGCTCCGCTCGGCGAACCTTGTCCTGCCGGCGGTCGCCTGGCTGTCAAGCGCTCTGCTGCTGGCCGCCTTCACGGCCCACCTGGTGCACTTCACCAGCGCCTACAGCCGCCGGGAACTCCTTGTCGGCCGGCTGTCGGTGCAGGCGACCCGCGCGCCGGACGCGGAGACGATCTTCGCCGGGTACGCGCACGCCGGAGACAGCGACCGCCTCGGAACGCTGTTCGGCGAGTGGTCCAACTGGTTCGCCGACGTCCAGGCGACCCACCTGGCGTACCCGGCCCTCGTGCATTACCGCTCGGGGGGCACGACCTGCTGGGCCGAAGCGGCCCAGATCATGCTCGACTGCGCCGCGCTGACCGAGGCGTGCGCACCGAACTGGGCGCCGCCGGAGACCAGTTCCCTCCTCACCGCGGGCGGCCGCTGCCTGCCGCGGGTCGCCGCCTGCCTGGGGATCGCACTGCCCCCCGTTCAGGTCAGCTACCAGGGCCGGGAGACGTATCCGTTCAGCTGCAGCCTCGCGAAGATCCGCACGGCCGGGCTGATGATCGAGATGGACGACGAACGTGCCCAATCGGCTTTCCAGCAGCTACGAATACGCTACGCACCTTTCGCGACCGCGATCTGCGAGCGACTTCTTTACTTATATGGGGATATGGGTCAGTAACAGGATATATTTCGGAGTCGCAAGATGAATTATCCCTCGTACAGCTACCCGGACGATGATTCATTTATTGATGAAACCTCCCGGATGTGCCATCAGGTTTTCTCGTCTCTGCCAAGATCCGACCAGCGCCGGTGGGCGGAGATCTACGTCCGCGGGCTGCTTAACCTCCAGGGGAGGAAGACCGTCAAGCGCATCTCGGCCGAGGTCGCGGGCGGAGGCGCCGAGCAGTGCCTGCAGCAGTTCGTCAACCAGAGCACCTGGCGGTCGGACCTCATCCGCCGTGACCTGACGCTTCAGCTCGCAGCGGCCCTGGACCCCGCCTTCTGGCTGCTTGAGGACGTGATGATCCCGAAGAACGGCCGTAACTCCGTCGCCGTTGACAGGCAGTTCGCCCACCAGGAGGGCCGCGCGCTGAACTGCCAGCTGGGCCTGGGGCTGTTCCTCTGCGGCGACGGCTGGAACTGCCCGGTCAACTGGCGGCTCCGGCTCCCCACGAGCTGGGAGAACGACACGGTGCGGCGGTCCAAGGCGCACGTGCCGCCGGCCGAACGCTGCAAGCCCCGCTGGGAGCACATGCTGGACGTGATCGACGAGGCGACGGCCGAATGGCTGGTGCCGCCGTGCCCGGTGCTCGGCGACCTGACCCCCGAGCCGGACGTGGAGCGATGCCTGCGCGGCCTCGATGACCGGCACCTGCCCTACGCCATGAAGGTAGCGGTGAACCGGCCGACGGTGACCGGTACCGGCCGGACGGTGACGTTCGGGCAGCTCCTGGGGGAAGCGGCGCGCGGGAAGGCGGCCGCGCTGAACAGCTGGCAGACGTCGCGGACCCGCCAGAGCCTGCATCGCGTCATCGCGACGCCGCTCGCGCCGTCACCCGGCCGCCCCGGCCGGCAACGGTACCTGGTGGCAGAGTGGTCCCCGGTGCGGGACCTGCCGCGCTCTGCCTGGGTCACCTCGTTCCCGCTGAGCGAGACCTCTCACCTGCTGGACGCGATCGACTGTCACGCCGGCGTGCGAACGGACATGCACGTCCTCTACGAGGAGCTCGGGCTGCGGCACTTCGAGGGCCGTTCCTTCACCGGCTGGCACCATTACGCGACGCTGGTCTCGGTCGCCTCCGCCTGTCGCGTCCTGCGCCCGGAGCGGCCCGTCGCGCTGGCCGACGAGGACTGGCTGCTGACCGTCGGCGTTCCATCTCTGGGTTCCATTTCCGCTGGTTACTGACCGGCCTACGCCCGGTTAGACGGTCCCGGGGGGAACCGCCAGCGCGACTCACCGTCCGCGGGCGACGGCCCGGGCGACGGCCCGGATGGTGCCGGACTCCGCCAGGTCTTCAAGCAGGACCGGCGCGCCATCGGGGCCGCAGAGGGGGACCCGCCAGTTGGGGTACTCGGTCGTCGTCCCCGGCATGTTCTGGGAGCGCAGTTCCCCGGCTGCCTCCGCCAGCGAGACGCTGATGAGCAGCGCCGGCGTCTTGGCCACGTAGGCGTAGAGCGCGGTGGTGAAGGCGGCGGGACCTGGAGCCTCCCCGGCTTGGAGCAGCCCCTCGCGGGTCAGGGCGCCCAGCCAGGCCGAGACCAGCTTGTCCGCGTCGGCGCGCTCGGCGGCGACCGGCCGGGATAGCAGGCCGAGCCGGGCCCGCTCGGCCACCTGTTCCCTGCTGAGGAAGGCGGCGGCCGGCGGCATGTCGTGGGTGGCGACGGTGGCGAGGCTGTTGCGCCGCCACCTCGACGGCGGCAACGGAGCACCGTCCGGCCCGGACTCGAACCACAGCAGCGAGGTGCCGAGCACGCCGCGCGTCCGCAGCGCGTCCCGCAACCACGGCTCCACGGTGCCGAGATCCTCGCCGATCGCGATCGTGCCGGTGCGGGCCATCTGTGCGGCCAGGGTGCCCAGGGTAGCCTCGTGGTCGTACCGCACGTAAGCGCCCTGCCTCGCTGACATGCCGGCCGGGATCCACCACAGGCGGGACAGGCCCATCGCGTGGTCGATTCGCAGCCCGCCCGCGTCCCCCGCGGCCGCGGCCATCAGGTCGGCCAGCGGACGGTAGTCCTGCGCGGCCAGGTGCCGAGGGTGCCAGGGAGGCAGCGACCAGTTCTGGCCGTTCTGATTGAACGAGTCGGGTGGCGCGCCCACGCTGACGTCGCGGACGAAGACATCGTGACCGGCCCAGGCGTCGGCACCGCCCGGGTGCGCGCCTACCGCCAGGTCGTGCACGATGCCGATTGCCATCCCGGCCGACTTGGCCGCCCGCTGCGCCGCCGTCGCCTGCTCCGCGACCAGCCACTGTACCCAGACGTGGAAATCGACCAGTTCGGCCAGCTCGCGGCGGCGCGCCGCGACCTCTGCGGAATCCGGGCGCCGCACCGGGGCGGGCCAGGTCCGGTAGTCGGAGCC
The DNA here is from genome assembly GCA_963785645.1 of uncultured Actinomycetota bacterium. GTDB lineage: Bacteria > Actinomycetota > Actinomycetes > Streptosporangiales > Streptosporangiaceae > Trebonia. The sequence continues at coordinate 43,386 of CAWAWG010000023.1, read as the reverse complement.
GTACCGTTCCGCGATCGCGCACCAGGTTGCCCAGTCCTCAAGCGCCTGGCCCTGTCCCCGGCGGAACGCGTTCAGTGCGGCCTGTCGGCCCGCGCGCAGCGGCACCCGGCGAATCTTCTCGAGCGCGGCGCGTTTGGCGGCCCATACGGCGTCGCGGTCAATCAGCGCCGCCGTCGTACTCGCCGCGCGAAGCGGTGCGCCGAGGGCAGTCACTACCTTTCGTTCGGAAGGATCGAGGTCTTGCAATTCCTCGATATCTTCGATTCGCAGGTAGAGCGGACTAATGAACCGGCGGCTCATCGGCAGGTACGGCGAGGCGCTGATGGGCGGCCGCGGCTCGGCCGCGTGCAGCGGATTAATCAGAACGAATCCGGCGCCGAGTTCACGGGCCGACCACTTCGCGAACTCCGCTAGGTCGTGCAGGTCTCCGTGGCCCCAGGAGTCCCGTGAGCGCACCGAGTAGAGCTGCACCGCGAACCCCCAGGAGCGGCCAGCCGGCCCGGGTGCGGCCAACGCGGCGGAGGCGGGCGGCGTTTCACCGGGCGGGGGAGCGTCGTGCAGGATATCGAGTATCGCGGCCAGCGTTTGGTCCGATACCGTCGTCTCGTGACCGTGGTCGTTCACATACGACACGGCCACGCCCATAGCGGCTGCCCGCTTCCGGAGTTCGTTGCTATTCACCTCTTCAGTCTGACACGGCCTATTTCATCTACGGGAGCGCTGAAAGTGCGCCATTCACAATTCCCGGCACTACGTTAAATTGCGTGTAGTGGAATGCTGCCCTGACGGCCGTTTCAGAAGCGGATGTCCTGAACATCGCCGACGGTCCGCGTCCGGGTCACCAAACTCCGCGCGGCGCGGGCCCGGGGCGGCCAGCATATAAGCCGACGTGCTTCGTGCACTTCTTATTGTGCCCGTGAGTGTCTCCGTGATACTTCAATACCGGCGACACGGAATACAGAACCGGAAATCACCCCGATAAGGAGTCCAGGTGCCGAGCAGTAAAGATAACGTGAGCCGCCCGCTGCGCCCCGTGCCGGACGCTGCTCCGGTCGCCTTGGCCCTGGCCGGCGGTTCAGGTATGCGCGCCAGGCCGCTGACGCTGCGGTCGCCTGACTATCAGCGCAGTAAGGCGGCTATCACATTGGCCGGGAAGAGTCTGATCGACTGGGAGGTCGACCTGCTCGCGCGGCAGGGCGTGACACGCTTTTACGTGGTCGCCAAGGGCCTGGAAAACCGGACGCAGATCAAGTCAATTCTCGGCCACGGCGAGCCGCGCGGCCTGTCCGTCAGTTACTCGCGACCGCGTTTCGACACAGAGAACACCGGGTCGGGCCAGGCAACGCTGCGGGCGCTTGAGCACTGGCAGCTGGATGGCTTGGCGCTGGTCTTTCCAACCGACTCGGTCTTCGACTTTGACCTTGACGAAATGGTCGCCGCCCACCGTGCGCAGAATGCGGTGGTTACCGTGGCGAGCGTGGCCCGCAGCCCCAGGGTAGCGGCGGGAAAATACGGGGTGCTGTCGCTCGACGGGCCGCGCGTGCTGGGTTTCCATGAGAAGCCAGCCCTGGCGGAGGCGGTGCGCATGGCGTACCGCGACGACGGGATGGTCGACGTGAACGCCGGCCTGTACCTGATCGACTGCACCCGGCTGCGTGCCCTTGCGAGGCTGCCGCGACTTCGCCACCTGGCGGTCACCGGCCTTGACTGGGGCGGCCAGTTGCTCCCGTTCCTTGCGCGCCACGGGCGCCACGTCGCCGCGCACAGGATCGCGCGCTTCGGTGACCTCGGCACGCCGCAAAGTTACCTGGAGACGCTCGGAGACCTGCTGCGCGGCAAGTTTCCGCTGCTCGCCAGGGAACTGGACGGCGAGGTCGCGGTGAGCGACTCCGTGCGCATTCACGAAAGCAGCCTGCGCCTGGCGGACCTGGTCACTGGCCGGACCCTCGAGCAGAAGCTAGCCACCGGCGAGGTCAAGATCGGGCCAAACGTGCGGATCGGGCGGGACGTAGAGATCGGCACCGGCGTCTCGGTGGCAGACTCCGACATCGCCGACGGGGTAGACGTCGGCGTCGGTGCCGTGCTTCGGGGCTCCGCCTGCGCGGACCATGCCATGATCGGCGCCGGGGCACGGCTGGAGGACGTGATTGTCGGTTCCATGGCCACGGTGGAATCCGCCGTCGGTCAGGCCACGGTGCTCACCGGTTACACCGCGATCGGGGACGAGGCGCGGGTCGCGGCCGGATCCCGGATGCACGGAGTACGCGTCTACCCGCGGGTCAAGGTTCAGTCTGACGTGCCGATGAGCACCGGAATGGTGCTCACGCAGCACTTGAACACGGTCCCGATGCACAGTTGAACCGGCACCCGGGCATATAGGTCTAGCCGCTCTTCGCTTTCCAATAGCCCTTGCTGCTGAATACCGTAGGCCAGCTTCCCGGAAAAGCGAATTCGCGGCCAGGGAAGGCCGGCCCTACGGGCCGCACCCGTTAATCAAGAACGATAAGCAGAACGGGCTGGCGGCGACTGCCGCCAGCCCGTTCTTTCTTCCCTGTCGGATAGCGCCCGTACGCGGTCAGCTACCCTGACTGTCAGGCAATCCAGTCGGTGGCGTGGGTGATGATCGGGTCGTGGAAGGTCACGCCGACCTCCCGCGCCTCCCCGCGGGCCCGGACGAACATATCTTTCAAATTATCCAATTCCGCTGCCTGCTCGACGCTTTCCCAGAGGCTGAGGCCCACGACATGGCCAAGTGGCGAGGTGGCGATGTAATAGTGGATGAGCCCCGGCAGCGACCGGAGCGCCGGGACCAGGTATTCCGAGGTGTGGTTGTTCATGGCGATGACCTCGTCCAACCGGGCCGGGTCGAAGGTACCCCTCGAAATACGGACGGCTTTGGCTCCTTGCAGCGAATCTGTCACGATGGTCCTCTTCCTAAGACGATCACGTCCGGTACCGTAGCGGCCTCTAAAAAGCCGAAGCGATACCTAAAAAATAGCCGAAAAGGTCAACGGAAAGTATTCGCTCACCCTTCCTGCCGAACACTTATCCAGGTATGAGCGGCTTTTATGTCATGTATCGATTAGATCCGCCGCGTCCGGGCGGCGCGGCAGGACGCATCAGGTCACGGGACCAACCGGTCCCGTGACCTGATGCCTGCCTCGGGAGCACGCCGCGAACCGGCGGACGTCTCTCGTCCCCCCTCGATGTCAGTGACGCTGGCCTGCGTCACTCATGGACGCGGAGGGCGCAGGTCCGGCCACATCAGGGACCGGCTCGGCCGCACGAGTCGAGGTGGAAAGGATGACGAGGGCAATGAGCGCACAGGCCGTGGCGGCGAGCGCGACGCTGGCCGGGCCGTACCGGAGTAGGACGCCCCCCAGGACTCCCGCGAGGGCCTGCCCGGCGTACACGGCGGAAGCGACGAGGGACAGGGCGACCGTAGCGCGCGGCCCCGCGGCGACCGCCACATGCTTTTGCAGTGCGGGATAGAACAGCCACCCGGTCAGGACCCACAGGACCACCAGGAAACCCAGTACGTACGCCATCCCGGCGGAGCCGTTCCCGACCCGTGCCGTCACGGCGAACAGCGCCTGCGTCACGACGAGGCTGCCAAGGGAGAAGGCGGCCACGCGCGTCGGGGAAACGCGGTCGATGAGCGAGCCGGCGGCAAAGTTCGCGATCACCGCGCTCACCCCGTAGAGCACGTAGATCAGCGTAACCGCCGTCCCGGTCAGGCCGCCGACCTTGCCCGCGAACCACGCCATATAGGTGTACAGGGTAAAGAACCCGCAGATGGCGATCACGATGGCGAGCAACGTACCCGGCACGCCCTTGATCGTGATGGAAGAGATGCGCTCGCGCAGCGACACCACGCCCGGAGAGGCGATTTCCCCGAGTGAGTGAGTCACCCCCACCAGGGCGACGAGGCCCATGGCGGCGACAAACACGAACGTCATACGCCAACTGGCCGCCAGGCCGATGAAGGTGCCGATGGGCACCCCGACCGCGGTGGCTATCGTCAGCCCGCCAATCACCGTGGCGAGCGCCCGGCCCCGTTCCTCCGGCTTGACGATGCTGGCGGCAGCGGCGGCCGCGGCCGGGGTATACATGCCCGCGCCGAGGGCCGCCAGGACCCGTGCCGCGACCAGGGTCCCGTAGTTGGGCGCGACCGCGGCGAGCACGTTGGCGACTATGAATACCGCCAGCGCTATCTGCATGGCCCGCTTGCGGGGCATGTTGCCCGTGAGCACCGCGATCGGCGGCGCGAACACGGCGTAGACGCCGGCGAAAACGGTGATGAGCAGACCGGCACCGGTGAGCGAGACGCCCAGGTCGCTACTCACCTTGGGGAGCACTCCGCTAATGACGTACGCGTCGGTTCCCAGTGCAAACGCGCCCAGCGCCATCAGCAGGACGGGCCTGCGGGCGGAGCCGCCCGGAAGGACCGTCGCGACAGACCGCAGAGGCATTATGACCTCCTACAATTGTGAATCTGGATAATCAACGTTAATCATCGAGTCCATATGCCGCAACGAAATGCTCAGGTACCGGCCTACTTCGTTAAGTCCAGAACTGGATTTGAGCAGTCGAGGCCGGGCTGCTTATTCGGCAGTTCCGTCGTAGAGCAGGCCATATAATATGATCGATAACTAGAAAATTGCCGCCATACGGGCTGGAACCGTCAAGGTTTTATCCGCAGCACCGGGCCTGTCGATCTTTGAATATGCGGACAACCGGAGAACAATCATTTGGCTTAACGGCATTGCGTTCCGTGCCCCCAGTCGTAACGACTGAGCGGGAAGCGCGGTTCTGCGCCCGGCGGGCGATGTCCTCAAGGGGCGCGCCGACCCGCATCCGGGGCTCGTCGCCCGCGTCGGTGCGGGTCTTGCCGGCCATGTCTATCGGTTACGCGCACTATCGGTTTGCAAAACGGAGGCTACCTCCGTATAGTAACCGGAGTGAACCTCCGTATCTTTCCTCATCGTACCTCGCGCCTGGCGGATCCAGGAGCGGGTGTCGGCGACGTCCGCGACCGGCGCCGCGGCACCCGTCCCGGCGTCGCGCTCACCATTATGCTCGGCGCCCAGCTCATGATCATCCTGGATGCGACAGTGGTGAACATCGCGCTGCCGCACATCCAGGCCGGGCTGCACTTCTCCGCCACGAGCCTGTCCTGGGTAATGAACGGGTACACGCTGACGTTCGGCGGCCTCCTGCTGCTCGGCGGCCGGGCCGGCGACATACTCGGCCGCCGCCGGATGTTCATGGCCGGCATCGTCATCTTCACCCTCGCCTCGCTGGCCGGCGGCCTCGCGCCGAACGCCGCCGTGCTGCTCGCCGCCCGCGCCGTCCAGGGCGTCGGCGGCGCGCTCGCCTCGCCGGCCGTCCTGGCGCTGGTCGTCAGCGGCTTCTCCGAGGGCAAGGAGCGGATCAAGGCCCTGGCCATCTACTCGGCCGTGGTGACCGGGGGCAGTTCGCTCGGCCTGGTGCTCGGCGGCATGATCACCCAGTGGGCGAACTGGCGCTGGGTGCTGTTCATCAACGTGCCGATCGGCATCGCGGTGACCGTGCTCACTCCGCTGTTCGTGACCGAGACGCCGCGGCAGCCCGGCCGGTTCGACCTGCCAGGCGCCGTCACCTCCACGGCGGGTGTCGCCGCGCTGGTCTACGCCTTCATCCGCGCCGCGTCCAACGGCTGGGGCGACCACCTCGGCATCGCCGCGTTCGCGGTGGGCGCCGTGCTGCTCGTCGCCTTCGTGTTCAACGAGACCCGCGCGCCGCAGCCGATCACGCCGCTGCGGCTGTTCGCCAGCCTGAGCCGGTCCGGTTCGTTCGTCGCGCGGCTGCTGCTCGTGGCGGGCATGTTCGGCATGTTCTTCTTCCTGACCCAGTTCCTCCAGGATGTGCTCGGCTTCGGTGCGCTCACGACCGGGATCGCGTTCCTGCCGATGACGGCGCTGCTGTTCGGGGTCTCGCGGCTCGCGCCGCGGCTGATCCCGCGCGTCGGCGGGTACCGGCTCATGGTTATCGGCATGATCCCGGTGGTCATCGGGATGGCCTGGCTGTCGCGGGTGTCACCGGAGACCGGGTACTGGTCCGGGGTCTTCGGCCCGATGGTGCTGCTCGGCGGCGGCATGGGCCTGGTGTTCGTCCCGCTCACCACGGCCTCGCTCGCCGGGGTGCGGCCGGAAGAGTCCGGTGCCGCCTCCAGCATGGTCAACGTCATGCAGCAGCTCGGCGGTTCCGTGGGCCTGGCCGTCCTCGTCGCGGTGTTCGGCACCGCGACCCGCGACTCGCTGGCGCACCCGGTCGCCGGCCTGTCGGCGCCGGCGTTCCACGCCCACGTACTCGCGCACGGCATGTCCACGGCGTTCGGGCTGGCCGCGATCTTCGACCTGGCCGCGCTGGTGATCATCGCGGCGCTTCTCCGCGACCGCAGGCCGAAGGTGCCTGACACCCCGGCGGACCTCGACGAGGAGGTCGAGGCCACCGCGATCGGGGAGTAGCAGCCCCGCGGCAACTGGTCTGGTTCACTGGCCCCCGGCTTCAAGGCGCACTTTTGGTGGGCCTGAAGCTCGGGGGCCATCATCGTTTTGGCCGCGGGACCGTCATCCGGGCGCAGGGCCGGCCGCCGGGCCCGGGCGCAGCACGGTGAGCGGCACGGCTTCGGAGTAGCGGACCCGGCCGAAGTACATCAGCTTTACCAGCAGCCACGACTCCCATCCGGGGGCCGCCGTCGCCGGGACCGTGACGGCGAACTTGACGGTCGCGTCGCCTCCCGGCGGGACCGTGACCGGCTGGGTCCATGGCCCGGTGGCCTGCCAGGTCCCGACGGGTGAAACGAGCTGGACCTCGCCGCGCAGCTGCGAGGCCAGGCGGCTGGCGACGCGCACGGTCAGCTCGCCGCTTTCCCCGGGTGCGAGCTGTACCGCCGGGGCGCCAAGTTCCAGGCCGGCCTCGTCAGCGAGCGCCGTGACGTCGGCCTGAAGGCGGGTGAACAGCTCTTCCGGCTCCAGGTCCGGGTCGGGCCCGCCGGGCTCGCCGATCGTGACGAGCGCGGCGTCCTCTAGTACCTGGCCGAGACCGTCCGTGATCCGCGCGGTGAGGAAGTACCGTCCGCCCGGTGCGCCGGGCAGCGCGCTCACCGCCACGTCCCAGGCCGCGAACTCGTTCGGTGCCAGGTCGTAGCGGAGCGGCGCTCCGGCGTCGGCCAGCCCGGCGACCTGGGCCGCGAGCCCGTCGGGCACGATCAGCTCGACCAGCCCGCTGCCGCCGGCGGGACCGCACGCGACGGTGAGCGTCAGCCGCGTCTCCGGCTGCGCGGCGCCGTCGCCGAGCGTGACCCGGGTGGGGGAGAAGTGTACCGCGACGGGCACGTTCCCGGCTGGCGCCTGCCCCTTCCCGTGCAGCCAGTACCGGGTGAAGACGGGCTGCGCCGGGCTCGGGCGGGCCGCCGTGACCGCACCGGGCTCAGCCGCCTCGTCGGTCCTGTCGCCGGACAGCCGCAGCCGCAGCGTCGCCGTCTCGAACGGGTTCAGCGTCACGCGGGCGGTACCTTCGGCGACGTCGAGTTTCGCCGCGTACCGCTCTTCCAGCAGGTCGCTGCGCCAGGCGGCCTCGATTCCGGCCGCGAGCCGCAGCCGCGCGACCGTCGTCCGCCCGTCGGTCTCCCGCAGCCGCACGGTCACCTCGCGCTGCTCCCTGGACGGCGTTCCCCGCAGGCCGGCCGCGAGCGGGTTGCCGACGGGCTTCAGCGCCGACAAGGTGACGTTCGGCGTGCCGTCCAGGGAAATACCGCCCGGGGAAATACCGCCCGGGGAAGCGCCGGCCTGCCGGAACATGGGCGGTCGGCGCCTCCGTCACGATCGTGATCAGGTCGTGGTTGTAGTCTTCGGCGGCCGGGTTGAACCCGGCGGACCGCCAGTCGGTCCCGGCTCCCGTCGAGGCCAGCGCGTACTCAAACGTGTGCGACCAGTGCTGCCACGCGAACGAGGACCCGTCCGGCGCGGTGCGCCGGTCGCCGTCGATCCACACCCCGCTCGGCCACCCCGAGCAGGCACGGAACAGCGACATCCACAGCGTCCCGTCCGGCGTGACCACCGCGCCGAGCGTGCCCCGGTTGAACACGGCGACCGCGCCGTCCGCGAGCGGCGCGTCCCCGTCGGCGAGCGCGTTCCCGTCGCAGACCTCGGCCGCGATCCGCGGCTGCTCCATGTCCCGGGCGAGCTCGGCGACCGCCTCGTCGAGCGATCCGGGCTCGGCGGTGGCCACGATGAGCACCGGCAGGTCGCGGGGCCCGCGCAGGTCCGCTCCGGCCGCGAACGCCGCCGACCGCGGCTGGGACGCGGGCACCCACAGCCGGGCCGCGCCGCCCTCGGCGACCAGTTGAGCGAGCCGCTTGGCGACGGCGGGACTGCAGGCGGCGAGCACCTCCGCGGTGAACGCGTTCAGCGACGGCCCGCCGAGCGCGATGCGGAAGTCGGGCAGGTTGGAATCCAGGTCGACCGACCCGTAGCGGCTTCCCGACGACCGCGAGCACGTCGCCGTGACGCCGGTGCGCGCCAGCTGGGTAAGCAGGTACTTAACGGCGGGCCGGGACTCGCCTTCGGCGAGGTCGGGTGCGATGACCTCGGCCACCCCGAGGGCAATGTCCACGGGGCCGCCGTCGGCGCCGGGGAGAGACGCACGGGCCACGGAGCCGATACCGAACCAGTGGTTCGCCGGGTTATCCAGGGTCCACCAGTGCTCGGCCACGTCCGCTTCCGGCGCGCCGAACGGCCGTCCGATGACCGCCGTCGCCGTCTGGTACACCGGGAGGCCGCCGGGCAGCGCGGCCGGGAACCGCACCCGGAGCAGGTGCTCCTTCCCGATCGACCCGGACACGTGCGTGCGGAACTCCACCCGGTCCGCCCCGTCCCACAGCAGCGTCTCCGTCGTCACCGACAGGCCGCCGAGGGAGTACGAGGCGACCAGCCGGGACCCGGCGGGGGAGCGCTGCGCCCGTGCGCTCGCCTCGCCCGACGACGCAGCGGTACCTGGTCCCTTGGGCGACAGGTGCCACGGCCCCTCGTTCCACCGCGGATGCTGCTGGTACTCCTCCTGGAGCACCAGGTCGTTGCCCGGCCCGGCCAGCACCTCACGCCCGGCGGCCTTGTCCACGACCGAGGCCAGCGCGCCGTGCCGGGCGCCGGTCACCAGGAACGCGCCGTTCTCGATCGCCAGCCCCTCGGCGTCCGACCAGCCGTCACAGTACTCATCGGTGCGGGACTCATCGGTGCGGGCGGGCCCGGACGGGGCCGGGGCGGCGACGAGCGGGTACCTGAGGAAGCCGAGCGCTGGCACCCGCCGGGCGCGGAAGGTCAGCGTCACCTCGGCCAGCGAGCCGTCCTGGTGCCTGCGCACCCCGTCGGCCAGCGCGGTGACCGGCTCGCCGGTCACCGGGTCGGTCACCCGTAGCCAAGGGGTGCCGGGCGCGGCGAGCCTGACGGTCGCCGTCGCCATGCCGTCGCGCTCGCGGGCGAGCCCGTTGACCACGGTAACCGCGAGCCCGGGGGAGGCATTGCCCCCGGCGGCACCGTCTTCGGCGGCACTGTCTTCGGCGGCACTGTCCGGTGCCGTGTCGGCGAGCGGGGACCCGGTAAGGAAAGACACGGCGTCTCGCCGCGCCGCGTCCCCCCGCTGCCACGCCTCCCGCCATCCGGCGAGGAGGTCGAGGTAGACCTCGTCGGATTCGGTCCCGGTGATCGCGTCGTGATGCGCGCCGTAGGCGAGCTGTCGCCAGGCCTTGTCCAGGGATTCGGCCGGATACCGGGCCCCGCGCAGCCAGGCCAGCGTGGCGAGCCGCTCGCCCTCGAGAACGGCGACCTCGCCGGCCCGCGCGGCCAGCTTGGTATCGGCGTACGAGACGTCCTTGCCGGTGTATACGGGGTTCATGTCCCGCGTCTGCGGCATGATCCAGAACCGTGCGGGCTCGGCCTCCGCGTCGGCGCGCACCGCCGCGAAGAACTCACGCGGGATCGCCGGCACGAACCGGGGCCATACGTACCTGGCGCCCCATTCGCGGGCCACGTCGGTCATCCACCGGGCCGGGATCACGTGGTCGTTCCCGACCGGCAGCATCACGTTGCGCGTCGCGGCGACCGGTGCGAGCTGCCGGAACTGCTCATAGGCGGCGGCCAGCGCCCCTTCGAGGTCGGTGGCCGTGTGCAGCGTCCAGCCCGCGCTGTAGTGGTTGGCCATATAGGCCGTCAGCAGCCCGGAGCCGTCGGGGGAGAGCCACTCGAACTCGGCCGGGAACTGCATCTCGGTGTTCACCGCGGGACCCCACTGATGGAATGGCCCGCGCGCCCAGGACGAGGAGGTCAGCCCCGCTCCGGCCATCAGGCCGGGGAACCCGGGGTCGAGGCCGAATGCGTCGAGCATCCACGCGGACGCCTGCTCCGCCCCGAGCACATCGCGCTGGAACCCCATGCCGTACACCGCGTTGCGGATGGTCGTCTCCGCGCCGGTCAGGTTGGTGTTTGGCTCGTTGTAGGTGCCGCCGACCAGCTCGGACCGCCCGTCGGCGAGCAGCGAGCGCAGGAACGCCCGGTCCTGCGGGAACGCGTCGAAGTGCGGCTTGAGGTAGTCGAGTTCGGCGAGCACGAACTTGTAGTCGGGATCGCGCCGCGCCTTCTCCAGGTGCAGCCGCACGAGGTCGAATGCGGTCCGCGTGTCCGGCAGCTTCCCGTCCTCGTCGGGCAGCACGAGCCGCGCCTCGGTGAACTGCCCCTGGGTGTTCCACCACACCGGGTCGTAGTGGAAGTGCGAGACCATCCACATCGTCCAGCCGGTCTCGGCGACGGTGATGCTCGCGGCCAGCTCCGCTCGCCCGCGGTCCGCCGCAGCCACCGTACCGGAAGGACCCGTGTTTGAAGGACCCGTCTCCGCGATAGCGGTGACGGGAAGATCAACGCCGGGCGCCCCGGTCACCGCGACGCTCACCTCGCCGGTGCGGCTCTCCCCGGGTTTCCCGAGGGTTATCCCGAACGGCTGCGGCGTACTCGCCCCGGCTCCCATGACCCTCAGGTGCGTGGTGACGCCCTCTTCCGCCGCCTCGGTCGCCTCGACGGTGACCCGCACCACCTGCAAGGCCCGCCCCGAGCCGTCGCCGCTTGCTGTGAACAGGTCAGTCGACCCGACCCCAGTGATCCGCATGCCTTAATCGTCCCACGAGCGGGGGACTTCGCATGCCCAAGCGGCGAACCCTCAGCAAGGCAACAGTTAACGATAACGCTAACGGTTACTTGAGCACGCGTCCCCGACCCATCGGAAGACTTCTTTCGGAAGAAGTCTTCCGATGCACTTGTCGGAACGACTCTTTCGAGCGTAGTATTTCGAAACATGAGTTCCGAACCAGAGCGGCGGTCATCCCCGGAGCCTCGCCCGGGACAGCGTCCGGCCGGCGGCCGCCGGCCGGATCCGGCCCGCGACGGCGCGGCCGAACTCGCCCGCGTCCTCGGCTACGACCCGGACAACCCGGCGACATGGCCGGGCAACGCACCGGAGATTCCCGCCGAGCCTCCCGCGGCCAGCGGCCCCGTGGCCACCGCCACAGCGGAGGGGCCGGCCGAGGATTTCAAGCTGACGGACCCGAAGATGATGCGTGCCCTGGCGCACCCCGTCCGGATGGCGCTGCTTGATCTCTTCGCCGTCCACGACACGATTACCGCCACCCAGGCCAGCGAGGCCCTGGGGGAGTCGCCCGCCAACTGCGCCTTTCACCTGCGCACCCTGGCCAAGTACGGCCTCGTCGAGGAGGCCGGCGGGGGGCGGGGCCGCGAGCGGCCGTGGAAGGCCACTCACGTGTCGATGTCCGTCTCGTCGACTGCCCTGGAGGGTGAGCAGGCGAAGCTGGCGGCGAAAGCGCTTGGCCGTGCCTTTGTCGACCGGTGGCTCGGCACCATCAGGTCGGTGCTGTCGGCCGACACGTGGCCGCCCGAGTGGGAGGAGGCGGTCATCGCCAACCACTCCCTGGTGTTCCTCACCCCGGACGAGGCGGTTCGGGTCAACAAAGAGATAAGGGCCATCCTCGATCGCTACACGTACCGCCGCGAAAACCCGGCGCTACGTCCCGCGGGATCGCTGCCCGCCGAATACAGCGTGTTCGCCTATCCCCGCCGGGACCTGTACGACCTGCTCCCGGCCGGCCAGTCGCCCGACGCGGACCCCGATGCGCTCGACCGGCCGGACGATCCGGGCGAGCCCGGTCCATCCGCCACTCCCGACGTCGCATCGTGACCTCCAGTAAATCGCAGGTCAGCGGCGCCGCTTGACTTCAACAGCAGTTGAAGTTCTACCCTCACCGCTATCACGCCGGCTATCGAAGATCCGCACGAGCTGAACTCGCCGCCGCCGTTGGACCAGCTTTCCGGTTCCGGATGGTTTGCGGCTGTCCGGCCGCCCGAGGGTCCGGTCGCCGGCGAGAGCAATGAACGAGATATATCTTGATTTGAGTAGTGAAACGCGATACATCTTAAAGTCGTGCCATCGGCCTTGCGCCGGGCCCGCAAGGCACCGAAGGAGCCTGCCATGCACGTGGAACTGCTCTCGTCCCTGGCCGCCGAGCGTCGCGGCGACCTCGCCGCGACCATGAAAGCCAGCCGCGCACCGTCGGCTCCCGCGCGTCGGCGCGGTCCGCACGTGAGGCTGCCCAGGATTTGTGTCTCCTGGACGCGGATCACCCTGGCCGCGGTGGCCGGCAGCCGGCGCGGCAGTTCCGTGATCGTTGTCATCTCCGCGACCCGCGTCGCCCGGCCGGGCGACGACGGGTACCGCGATAAGAGCTCTCTGGTCCGGGCGCTGTGACCGGCAACCCGGTGACCAGGGTCTATGCCCAGGGCTTGGGCCGGTGCGGTGCGGGCAGGCCGGCGGCGCGGCGCGGGGTTCCTGGCGGAGCGTGCGCCCGGTCGGTACTGTGTGCTACCAGCGCGGGATAACGTGTGCCCTCGCCGCAGCCGCTGCCGATGATCAAAGCGAGAGATGATCAAGGCGAGAGATAGGGAGCGCGATGGCCCACAACGACCGGCCGGCCACCCTCCGGGATGTGGCCACGGCCGCGGGCGTGCACCCGGCGACCGCCTCGCGTGCGCTGAACCCGGGGACCAGGCTCCTCGTCAGCGAGGAGACCGCGCGCCGGGTCAGCGAGGCGGCCGAGCGGCTCGGCTACCGGCCCAACCCGGTGGCCCGCAGTTTGCGCACCCGCCGCTCGCACACGATCGGCGTGCTGATCCCCGACCTCAACAACCCGCTCTTCCCGCCGATCGTGCGCGGCATCGAGGACCGGCTCGCCGAGCACGGCTACGTGGCCCTGATCGGTAACACCGATGCCGACCTGGCCAAGGAGCGGCGGGTTTTCGACCAGATGCGGGCCAGGCACGTCGACGGGTTCGTGCTCGCGACCGCGATCGCGGGCAGCCCCATCCTCGCCGAGGCGGCCGAGGGCGACGTCCCGGTCGTGCTGATGAACCGCACCTCGCAGGACTACCCGTTCTCATCCGTCTCGGTGGACAACGAGCAGGGCGTGCGGGCGGCGGTCGCGCACCTGGTCTCGCTCGGGCACACCCGGATAGGGCACATCGCCGGCCCGCAGAACGTGTCCACCGGTGCCGCCAGGCTCCGCGGCTTCCAGGCGGGCATGGCCATTCACAGTCTCCCCATCACGGACGGGCAGATCGTCTACGCCTCCGGCTACTCCCTGGACGAGGGGATGCGCTGCGGCACCGAACTGCTCCGGGCGGGCGGCCTCACCGCGGTCGTCGCGGGCAACGACATGCTCGCGGTGGGCTGCTACGGCGCATTCGATGAGCTCGGTCTGCGCTGCCCGGAGGACGTTTCCCTGATCGGGTTCAACGACATGCCGTTCATCGACCGGCTCCGGCCCCCGCTTTCCTCGGTCCGCTTCCCGCACTACCAGCTCGGTACCGAGGCGGCCACGCTGCTGCTTGAGCGGATCGACGCCAAGGACAGCCCGGTGAAGATCCTCTTCCTCGCACCCGAGCTCGTCGCCCGCGGCTCGACCCTTCCCCCGGCCGGCGCGGCCGGACCGTCGATGCCGCGGGGCAACGCGGTCCCGCTGCGCCGCCCGAACCGGGGCACGGCGTAGCCGGCGGACACCAGTGCCCGCGGTCGGCGGCGGGCGCGTCATGGAACCGTCTCCCGGTGCAGCTGCCGGCCGCCGCAAACCAGGTTCACTTTGTCCATTAGTATCCGATTTCACCATGCATTCGTTTGCGGCCATCCGGCGCTCACGTGTGCCCTTGTGGCGAATTTCTGTCATCGGAGCTTCTTCTGAACATTATATGAAGGCGTCGGCAAACGGTCGGTCGACGCTTTCGGTAACAAGTTGGACATTGAGGATTGACAAAACAACGCGGCGCGCGCCAGTCTCTCATGCAAACGATTGTTGGCTCCGCTCCGGCGATGCTGCCTGGGTTACGGTGGCGTACCTTTCGCCGTGTTTATCGCGCGGCTCACGGAACCCGCCGGTATAACCCTCGAATGCAAGGGCTCCCGGAGGTCTCCGGGAGCTCGCCCTTAGAAGACTCATGAGCGATAAGGAAGGAGGAACCGGGCGTGAGCGCACACCTCCCCTGGTTCTCCAAGAACGCTGTCGCGCTGGGCGCCGTCGCGCTCGCCGTTGGCGCTCTTGCCGCATGCGGTAGTAGCAGCAGTAGTAGTAGCAGTAGCAGCAGTAGCAGCAGCAATGCGGCCGCAAGCACCGGCGCGACCGGCTCGGCCAGTTCCTCGGCGAGCGGGTCGTCGCCGATCACGATTGGCGCCTCTCTCTCGCTGACCGGCGACTTCTCCGCCGACGGCCAGGCTTACCAGCAGGGCTACGAGCTGTGGGCCAAGGACGTGAACGCGGCCGGCGGCATCCTCGGCCGTCAGGTCAAGCTGACGATCCTGGACGACAAGAGCGACCAGAACCAGGTCGTCACCAACTACGAGACGCTCATTAACGCCGATCACGTCGACCTGACCTTCGGGCCGTTCTCCTCGTTGCTGACCACGCCCGCTTCGGCGGTGGCGGCGCGCGACGGGTACGCGTTCGTCGAGGGCGCGGGCGGCGCGCCCTCGGTCTTCGACACCCAGTCCAACCAGGCCGACCACAACGTCTTCGACGTGTCGCTGCCGGTCGCGGACGAGCTCATGCCGTTCGTGAACTACATCTCTTCGCTCGGGAGCGCCGCCGACGGCAAGCTGACCGCCGCCTACCCCTCGGCCGACGACCCGTTCGCCACGCCGCCGGTGGCGCTGGCCCAGTCCAAGCTTCAGGGGCTTGGCGTGAAGACGGTGTACTCCAAGGTCTTCCCCGAGGAGAGCTCCTCCTACAAGCCCGCGGCCGACCAGGTGGCGGCGGCGAAGCCGGATATCGTCGTGCTCGGTTCGACCGACGTGCCGACCGTCCAGGCGTTCATGTCCGAGTTCGCGCAGGACCACTACACGCCGAAGCTGTTCATCGCGGCGGCGGGCCCGGACCAGGGCGCCTCGTTCATCAAGGCGGTCGGCGCGGGCAACGCGACCGGCATGATGGTCCCGGACGGGTGGTACCCCGGCTACACCAACGCGACCAGCCAGAAGATGGTTAGCGAGTACGTCGCGCAGTACGGCGGCACCGCCGCGGGCGTCAACGCGGACATCGCCGAGGCCTACTCGGTCGGCCAGGTCGTGCAGCAGGCGGTCACCGCGGTCGGCAGCGTCGACAACGCCAAGATCATCTCCTACCTGCACAGCGGCGTCACCCTCCAGTCGGTGCAGGGCACGGTGAAGTTCGACTCGCTGGGTGAGAACGCCAACGCGGCCGCCTTCGCCTTCCAGTGGCAGAGGAACGGCTCGCAGTTCGACCAGGTGCTGCCCGTTGGGGCGCCCGGCTCGGTGCCGATCCTCGCGACCAAGCCGGCCTGGACAAGCTGACCAGCAGTAAAGCCGCCATCGTAAGAGGGCGTGCGGATTTACCCGATCCGGTTTTCCGGGGAATGATCCGACCAGGACGGAGTGGTCAATGGCACAGGAGATAACTAAGGCCGTCGTTGACGGGATTCTCGTGGGGGGCGTCTATGCCCTCATGGCGGTAGGCCTGACGCTCATCTTCGGTGTGCTCGACATCATCAATATCGCCCAGGGTGTCCTGGTCATCCTGGGCGCTTACCTCTCCTACTCGCTGTTCACGAAGGCGCACATCGACCCCTTCCTCGGGCTGCTCATCACCGTTCCCGCGATGTTCGTGATCGGTGTGGTGATCCACTGGGCGTTCATCAGCCGCCTGCGCGGCGGCGAGCGGACGTCGATGACGCTGCTGGTCACCTACGCGGTCGGGCTGATCGTGGAGGGCATCCTCTACAAGATCTACGGAGCGGACAACGTCCAGATCGCGCCCTCCTACGTGAACAGCAGCGTGCGCATCTTCGGCTTCTACGCGGGCTGGATCTACATCTGGGGCTTCGTTCTCGCCGTCGTGCTCGTCGGCGTCATCTACGCGCTGCTCTACCGGACGAGGTTCGGGCGCAGCGTCCGCGCGGTCATGCAGGACGAGACCGCGGCCCGCCTTGTCGGTATCAACGTGAACAAGGTCGCCGCCCTCACCTTCGGCATCGGCACCGCGGTGACCGCGGTGGGCGGCATGGTCTACGGGGCGACCAACGCCTTCAACGCCAACAGCGGCTACGACCTCATCTCAAGGCTGCTGTCGATCATCATCCTCGGCGGCATGGGCAGTGTTGGCGGCGCTCTGGGCGCGTCCGTCTTCATGCTCACCCTGGAATCGGTGGTGACCATCTGGCAGCCGACCTGGGCGGTCGCCGTGTACTACGCGGCGCTCGTCATCGTCTTGCTCTACCGCCCGACCGGGCTCTTCGGCCGGAAGGCGGTGCGGGCCCAGTGAAAGGCGTGAAGCCGGGCACCTTGGCCAAGGGCGGCGGGCTGGTACTCCTGATCGTCCTTGCGGTGCTGTTCCCGCAGGTCTTCCCGAACCCCGCGGTCACCAACTACGGCATACTCGCGCTGATCTTCGCCACCGCCGCGGTCGCCTGGCACATCTTCTCCGGCAACAGCGGCTACATCTCCCTCGGCCAGGCGGTGTTCTACGGGAGCGGCGCGTACGCCATGGGCATCGCGGCCCGGGACTGGCACATCGAGGGCAGCGCGGTCTTCGAACTGCTGCCGCTCAGCGCCGCGGTGGGCGCGGTCATCGCCGTACCGTTCGGGCTGATCGCCCTGCGGGTGCGGCGGCACACGTTCATCGTGGTCACCATCGCCGTCTTCTTCATCTTCCAGCTGATGGCGTTCAACCTCTGGTTCACCGGCGGATCGACCGGCCTCGCCTCGCCGTTCCTGAACTGGGCGCCGATTCCGTACAACCAGAACTTCTATTACATCGCGCTTGCCGCCACCGCCGGGTCGGTCCTCATCGCCTGGCTGGTCGGACGGTCCAGGTTCGGGCTGCAGTTGCGGGCGATCAGGGACGACGAGGACCGGGCCAGGGGCCTTGGCGTCAAAGCCATGCGGGTCAAGCTCGGTGCGCTCGTAATCTCGGGTGCGCTCACCGCGATGATCGGCGCGGTGTGGTTCTACTACATCGAAGAGGTCGCGCCGCAGACCGGCTTCAACCCGCTGTTCGACCTCACCCTCGTGCTCATGGTCTTCCTCGGCGGATACGGCTCGATCAGCGGCGCGGTGCTCGGCGCGCTGATCATCGAGCCGCTGTCGCTCTGGATGAACACCCAGCCCGCCTTCAGCGGATCGCTCAGCGAGGTCATGCTCGGCGCCGTCTTCCTCCTCGTCGTGCTGTTCATGCCGCGCGGCATCGTCCCGACCGGCGCTGAACTCATCACGAAGATCAGGACCAGGGGCCGTCCCGCGGTCATTCCGGCGGCCACGGCCGGGCCCGCGACGTCCGCGCCGCTGCGCTCGGACCCGCCCCTCAGCTCAGGAGGTGCCCGTTGACCGCGCTGCTGCGCACCGAGGGGATCATGAAGGCCTACGGCGGCGTCCAGGCGCTGAACGGTGCGGCGGTTCTCGTCGAGGAGGGCACCGTCGCCGGCCTGATCGGTCCGAACGGCTCGGGCAAGACGACCCTGTTCAACGTCATAACCGGCTACGAGCGCCCCGACGCGGGCGAGGTCTGGTTCGGTGACCGCGCGATCACCGGACTCGCCCCGGATAAGGTGTTCGCCGCCGGTATCGGCCGGACCTTCCAGCTCACCAGGATCTTCCCCCGGCTCACCGTCATCGAGAACATGCTGATCGCCGCGCAGGTCAAGGACCGGCCAAGGAACCTGCTCGCCCGGCTCGGCCGGGACGTCTGGACCCACCACCGCAGGCACGCCACGGAACTGCTTGAGTTCGTGGGCATCGAACGGCACGCTGACATCCTGGCGGGCTCGCTGTCCTACGGACAGCGCAAGCTACTCGAACTCGCCTACGTGCTCGTCGCCGACCCGGCGGTCATCCTGCTCGACGAGCAGGCCGGCGGGGTGAACCCCACGCTGATCAACCTGATCGCCGACCGCATCCGGCTGCTCAACACCGACCAGGGCAAGACGTTTCTGCTGGTCGAGCACAACATGGAGTTCGTGATGGGCCTGTGCTCCACGATCACCGTGCTCGAATCCGGCGCTACCGTGGTGAGCGGCCCGCCGGACATCGTGCGCACGGACAAGCGCGTGCTCGACGCCTACCTCGGCGCTGACCTGGACGAGGACGGCCTGGACGAGGACGACGTCGACGAGGAGACCGGCGTTGACGAGGAGGAAGCCCGATGAATGAGGCGCTGCCGAGTGAGCCGCTGCTCGTCATGGACGGGGTCGTTGCGGGCTACGGTGGCGGCGACGTTTTGCGCGGCGTCACCTTCGCGGTGCCCGAGGGCGCCATCACCTGCGTGGTAGGGCCGAACGGCGCGGGCAAGTCGACGGTCATGCGGGTGATCAGCGGTCTGCTGCGGCCGCGGCTCGGCACCGTGACCCTGCGCGGGGAGAAGCTGAACGGCAAGTCGCCGCGGCAGATCCTCGATATGGGCGTGGTCCAGGTGCCGCAGAACCACAGTCTGTTCAAGGACATGACCGTCCACGAGAACATCGACCTCGGCGGCTACACGATCATGGACCGCACCCAGGTCGGGAAGCGGATCGACGCCGTCTACGACCTGTTTCCCCAGGTGCGCGGCTGGGCGCGGATGAAGGCGGGCGCGCTGTCCGGCGGCCAGCAGCGGCTGGTGGAGTTCGCCCGCGCGCTCATGCTCGACCCGGTGCTCATCCTGCTCGACGAGCCGTCGATGGGCCTGTCGCCCATGGTCTTGAAGTCGGTGTTCGCCGCGGCCAAGCAGATGAACGCCAACGGCGCCACCGTGCTGCTGGTGGAGCAGAACGCCCGGGCCGGCCTCAAGCTCAGCAAATACGGTGTCGTCATGGAAAACGGCACCGTCCGGCTGGCCGGCACCGGCCGTGCGGTGCTTGAGCACCCGGAGATCGGCGAACTGTATCTCGGCGGCACGGTCAAGAATTTCTGAAACTCTTCAGAGGAAGCCGTCACATCGACATCCACATAACAACATAGCGACCATTGGCGATAGCCAGCCGTATATGTACCTTAAGAGCCATTAAGGTACCTAGAGTTCATGTGGTGGTAGTGACTGCGGCGGCGGCTGATCATGAGGTTGCGTCGTGCCCGTCTGTCGCCTGTGGCACGGCGGCGTGCGAAAAGATCGCCCTTCCAGCGAGGACTGATTAATGGGAACCCATGGTGCGAACGTCCGGCCGCGTGCGCTTCCGCCTGCTCGCCGGGCAGTTAAATCCGAAAGCGCCGACTCGGGCCGGCTGCGCAAGATGGACCTAGCATTGAGTGACTGGCCCGTTGCCCGGCGGCTTTTCGCGGTTATTGTGGCGGCTCTCCTTATGGGAGTGGCCTTCGGCGGACTGCGGGTGGCGGACGCGGAAACCAGCGCGAATCAGTTCAGCCGGACGCTGCAGCTGGCCAAGCTGAGCGCGCAGCTTCTCGGCGTCTCCCAGGATCTGCAAAATGAGCGGGACGCCACCGACGTCGCCCTGATTACCGACCAAGAGGGGACGCTGCCGCGGCTACAGGCCAAGACCAACAGCGACCTTGTCCCCGTTCGGACCGCACTGCAGCAGGTGCTGAACGGCGGGTTCCCCGCCACGGTCGTGTCGGACGCGAGCACGGTGAACAACGCGCTCTCGGCGGAAAACATCGGTAACGCCGACAGCGGACTGCACGGCCTGTTCAACACCGCCCTCCCGGACGGTGATGTGGTGGGCCCGGACTACGAGGCCGTCCTCGCCGATATCGCCACGTTCCAGGCGCAGGTGTCGCTCGGCATCACCGACCAGTCGCTGAACAACGACGTGCAGACGCTCGGCGCGCTCGCCCAGGTCAAAGAGCTGACCTCGCAGCAGCTGGCCACCTTCGACCAGGCGCTGGCGAACACGACGGGCACCGTCACGGCCGGCGATCCCCCCGGCACGCTGCCCTTCGCCGCCGAGACGAGCATGCAGCTCGCCTACGACGAGGAGCTCAGCGAGGAGGCCGTGTTCCAGAGCACGGCCACCCAGGCGGAGAACGCCGAGTTCGACGACCTGCTCGGCCCGGGGGCCGCCAAGCTGGACGGCGAGACCGAGTCGGACAACATCGACCAGGCCCTCTTTGCCGTCGTCGGCGGCGGGGCGGTCGGTACGGACGAGCAGAACGCGACGGGCGTCGCCCTCCAGCCGTTCATCACCGAGCAACTGAACAACAGCGCCCAGGGTGTCCTGGCCTCGGTCAAGCAGACCCTCCAGGCCGACAAGCAGACCGCGTCGGCCGACAAGAAGCTGACCCCGGACGAGCGCAGGGCCGAGCTAGCCGAGCTGAATGACGAACTGGCGACGGAAACGGTCACCAACACCGCGACACTGAAGGCGGCGTGGGACACCGGCGTCAGCGCGAAGCTGGCCGCACTGCAGACGACGGAGCAGTTCGTGGCCGGCAACGTCGTCACCCGTGCCACTCAGCTCCACCAGGCGGCACAGGGAACCGCACTCGTCTACATCATCATCACCGTGGTCGTGCTGCTCGTCGTCCTCCTCCTGGCCCTGCTCGTCGCGCGGTCGCTGGTGCTCCCGCTGCGCCGGCTGCGGGCGGGCGCGCTGGACGTCGCGTCGGTGCAGCTTCCCGAGCGGGTCCGGCTGCTCTCGGAGGACCCGGAGACCGCCGCGACCATGCAGGTCGCGCCGATCAACGTGATTTCGCAGGACGAGATCGGCCAGGTGGCCCGCGCGTTCGACCAGGTGCACTCGGAAGCGGTGCGGCTCGCGGGCGAGCAGGCGCTGCTGCGCTCCAGCTTCAACGCGATGTTCGTCAACCTGTCGCGCCGATCCCAGACGCTCATCGAGCGGCTGGCCCGCATGATCGACATCCTGGAGCAGAACGAGGACGACCCGGACCGCCTGGGCAGCCTCTTCTCCATGGACCACCTGGTCACCCGCATGCGCCGCAACTCGGAGAACCTGCTGCTGCTCGCCGGGCACGACAACCCGCGCAAGTGGTCAGAAGCCGTGCCGCTGGCCGACGTCGCCCGCGCCGCGACCTCGGAGATCGAGCAGTACAACCGGGTCACGCTGAGCATCTCGCCCGGAGTCTCCGTCAGCGGCCAGGCGGTCTCCGACGTCGTGCACCTCCTCGCCGAGCTGATCGAGAACGCCACGATGTTCTCGCCCAAGGACACCCAGATCCAGGTCGGCATGCAGGAGCTGAGCAGCGGCGGCGTGCTCATCGAGGTTATCGACAAGGGCATCGGCGTCTCCGAGGCCAGGCTCACCGACATGAACTGGCGGCTCGACAACCCCCCGACGATCGACGTGTCGGTGTCCCGGCACATGGGCTTGTTCGCCGTCGCCCGGCTGGCCGAACGGCACCGCGTCCGGGTCCGGCTGCGGCCCGCGTCCCCGCAGGGGCTCTCCGCCCTGGTCTGGCTGCCGGAAGGCGTCATCGAGCGGAGGGACGTTCTCAGCCCGGCGACTCTCGGTTCAGGCCAGGCCAGCCGGCCGGCCGGCGTGCAGGCAGCGGTCGGGGCGGGAGCACTAGCCGCGGCCGGGGCACGGGCGGGGGCGGGTGACACCGTGACTCTCGCCCCCGCCCCGCAGGCTAGCCCGGCCAACGGGAACGGAGGCAACGGGCACGGGAAAGGGAACCCCGCCCTGGAGGGACGGACGGCGTCAGGCTGGTTCCGCGGCGGACACGACGGAGCAAGCGGTTCGCCGGCCGTGGGAGCCCCGGCCGGCCCTGGCAGCGACTTCCCGCCCAGTTCGGGCCGGGGGCGCGACACCGAATCCTCCTTCGCCGACACTGCCTTCGCCGACACTGCCTTCGCCGACACCGCCTTCACCGAGCCGGCCAACTCCGAGCCGTCCTACACCGACCAGACGGCATCCGGTCTGCCGGTGCGGGTTCCCAAGGCCAACATGCCGCCGGGAACAGGCGGGGCCGGCGCAGCGTCCGGCCAGGGCGGACTGCCCACCCGGACAGTGGGGAACGGCCGCACGCTGGCGACCGGTTCCGGATCAGCGAGCGGCGGTAAGACGATGCCGAAGCGGTCACCGGAGCATGCACGCAGCCGCCTCGCGGGGTTCCAGCGGGGAACGCGCAGGGCCGAAGAGCAACGGGGCAGCGCTGACCAGGCACCCCGTGCGGGAGAGGGGACGTTGAGTTGAGCTACGCATTTCGTCAAGACCTGAACTGGCTTGTCAGCGACTTCACCATGCGCGTACCCGACGTGGCGCACGCCGCCGTCGTCTCCGCCGACGGCGTGCCGCTGTCCTTGTCAGATGACATTCCCGGGTACTTCGCGGAGCAGCTTGCCGCGATCACGTCCGGGCTGGCGAGCCTGATGCAGGGCGCCGCCCGGATCTTCGAGGCGGGCCTGCCCAGTCAGGCGCTCGTCGAGATGGAGGGCGGGCTGATGATCGTCAAGGTCATCAGCGACGGATCGAGCCTCTGCGTCCTCGCCTCGCCCGACTGCGACACCGAACTGGTCTCCTACGAGATGTCACTGCTCGTCGAGGCGGCTGGCGAGGTCCTCTCCCCGGCCCTGCGCGGTGCTGCCCGCGGCGGGGTGACCAGCCCACTTCGCGGGAGACCGAACCCCCTGCACCCCCAGCGAATACTCTAATTTTGCATGTTACCGTTAAGTAACTTTCATAGTGTGCGCAAAATTAGAGTATTCGGATCACGGGGGGGCTCCGCCCCCCGTATCCGCCCCGCGGGGAACGCCGCCCAAACCGCGGCGCCCCCCGCCCGGTGGTGACCTTGGTGACACCTCCGCCCGCATCGGGAATGCCACCCCTTTGCACACACAGTGACCATTGTTTGCTTATCCGGTGACGATGGTCGTCGTCTTTGCTTAGCTGGTGCCCATGATCACGCCCGGTTCGCCACAAATGTGGCACCGTCGGATAAGCAAAGATCAATGCCGTCTCGCGACGGCTGATGTCCGGACCGGACATATCGCGACGATTAGGGCGGCGGACGGCTGCGGTGGCAGCGGCGAGACGGAGTAGCCATGCGGCTGCCGTGTTAGGACACGGCGGTTGCCGCACCCAGGCGGCCCGCGAACCGGGCCGCCTGCCCCGTCCACCAGGCCTGTCCGGTCTCGGGCAGCAGGTGCACCGGGTCGTAGTAGGGGTATTCCCGCTCCAGTGCCACCGGGTCGTCGCCCTCG
Source organism: uncultured Actinomycetota bacterium (assembly GCA_963785645.1). GTDB lineage: Bacteria > Actinomycetota > Actinomycetes > Streptosporangiales > Streptosporangiaceae > Trebonia. The sequence goes on along the minus strand of CAWAWG010000023.1, from coordinate 19,637 downwards.
AGTGCCGTCCGGTAGCCCTTTGTCCAGTACGAGATGCCGAGTTCCGTGTCGTACCTGGAAACCTGATGGACCCAGCGCTTGCCCACGTACGGGACGTCGCAGACTACGCGTGGCGTCGCGAACCCGGGCAGGTAGCCCATGATCGCCGACTGAAGCCGCTGTGCCTCGCTGACCGTCAGCCGCCAGTGCTCGGCCCCGGGGATCATGTCGCACATATAGAAGTAGTAAGGCGTGACGCAAGCCTCGTCGAGCAGCGCGAAGCACAGGTCGAGCAGCGCGCCAGGGGAGTCGTTCACCCCCCGCAGCAGCACGCCCTGGTTCCGCACGTCCCGCACGCCGGCGTCGAGCAACGCCCGCGCCGCGCGCGCGACCAGCGGCGTTACGGACTGTGCGGCGTTCACGTGCGTGTGCACCGCGAGAGACACGCCACGCGACCGCGCCGTGGCGGCGAGTCGTGCCATCCCGGCGAGCACGTCCGCGGACAGCCAGTGCTGCGGCAGCCCCATGAGCGCCTTGGACGCCAGCCGGATGTCACGCACCGAGTCGATCTCGAGCAGTGCAGAGACGAATGCCTCGACCCGCGGCCACGGCAGGTTGGCCACGTCCCCGCCGGATACCACCACGTCCCGCACGGACGGGGTGGACCGCAGGTAGGAGAGCATCATGGACAGGCGGTCGTCGCGCGCCAGCGCGAACCGGTGCTTGTCGTAGGACGGCGTCGGATTCCCCACGAGGTCCATCCGGGTGCAGTGCCCGCAGTACTGCGGGCAGGTGGGCACCAGTTCCGCGAGCACCTTCGTGGGGTAGCGGTGGGTCAGCCCCTCGACGGCCCACATCTCCGCCTCGTGCAGCGAGTCGCGCGTCGCGCAGGGATGTGAGGGCCACTGCGCCTGCCGGTCGCTGAACACCGGCAGCATGTAGCGGCGCACCGGGTCGGCGTACCACGCGTCGGTGAACCCGGTCGCCGGACCCGGGCCGGGACTCTCGGTCGGCGCGAACGTGTTCAGCATCTGCGGCGGGAGCAGCATGGACATCGTCGCCCGTTCCCGCTGATCCCGCTCCAGGTCCGCGAGGAACGCCTCGGAGAGGCCGCCGCCGGTCACGTCCCGCAGTTGCCGCACGTTCTTCACCGAATGAGCCCGCTGCCACTGCGGCGACTCCCACTCCGCACTGGTTACCCCGGCCCACCCGGGCAGCCGCCGCCAGTCAGGCTCGGCAAGGTCCCGCCGCCGGTACTGGTACGGCTGTTCCACCATTCCGCCTCCCCAGACTGCAAGGCCAAGTCTTTTTCGTTATACCCGGCAACCCCAGAAAAAACTACTAATTAAAACTGACCAAAACAGAGATTTTCCCGAGGCGTTGCGGTCCATGCAACGCCTGCTTCCACGCCAACCACCGGCAACGGGCATTAACCTCAGCCAGAGCGAGTCGTTGCGGTCCATGCAATGCCTGCTTCCACAGCAACCACCGGCAACGAGTTTTAACCCCAGCCCCAGCGAGGTGTTGCGGTCCGTGCAATGCCTGCTTCCACGGCAACCACCGGCAACGAGTTTTAACCCCAGCCCCAGCGAGGTGTTGCGGTTTGTGCAACGCCTGCTTCCAGGGCAACTACCGGCAACGGGCTTGAACCTCAGCCACAGCGAGGTGTTGCGGTTTGTGCAACGCCTGCTTCCAGGGCAACCATCTACAACGGGTTTTAGCCTCAGCCCCAGCGAGGTGTTGCGGTTTGTGCAACGCCTGCTTCCAGGGCAACCACCGGCAACGGGCTTGAACCTCAGCCACAGCGCGGGGGGCGGCGCGGTTTGTGCGCCGTCCTCCCGTGGGGGGGATATGGGGGGGCGAAGCCCCCGCCATGCCGGGGGGTGCAGGGGGGTCGCCCCCCCCGCGGATAATACTGTGATGACGCCGGAGACCGAGGCCCTTGTCACATCCGCTACCGAGTGGGGAGCGGTGCCCTTTGTGCCGGAGGTTGTCCTCCGCATGGCCGCGGAGCCGTTCGGACTGTGGGACCGTACCGAGCGCGACGCGCCACCGTTCTGGGCGTTCCCCTGGGCGGGCGGCCAGGGACTGGCCCGCTACGTCCTCGACCACCCGGAGACGGTGGCCGGCCGCCGCGTGCTCGACGTGGCCTCCGGTTCCGGCCTGGTGGCCATCGCCGCCGCGAAGGCGGGCGCCCGGGCGGTGCTGGCCGGCGACATCGACGAGAACGCCCTCGCCGCGATCGCACTCAACGCCGCCGCCAACGGCACTCCCCAGGTCACGCCGCGGCCGGTAGACCTGGCCGAAGCCAGCTGCGGCGACGCGGAGGTCGTACTCGCCGCCGACGTCTTCTACCAGCGCGACCTGGCCGCCACGGCCCTCCGCTTCCTCCGGGCCGCAAGGCAGACGGGCGCCCGGGTCCTCGTCGCCGACCCGTCCCGCGCCTTCGTCCCCAGGTCCGGACTAACCGCCGTGACGACCTACGAGATCCCGGTCCTGGCCGTCCTCGAAGACGCCAAGGAGAAGACGGTAACGATCTACCACCTCCGCTAAGCCTGCATCCCGGGTTTTGCGCGGTCGCTATGGCGCGGCCCGGGCCCCGCGTCTAGCGTTACGTGAGTGGCATGCCGGGACGCACAGCGGAAGGGAAGCGAGCACGATGGAGTACGAGCGGGGCCGTAAGGACGGAGTGCCGTCCAACGTCGGGCGCAAGCCCACGTTCACCGGGAACGTGATGCAGGACGCGCTGCTCGACGACGGGGACAAGGGCGAGATCAGGGTCTACAGCGTGATCTTCGAGCCCGGAGCGCGCACCTACTGGCACTCGCACGCCGCGGGGCAGACGCTGCTCATCAGCAGCGGCCAGGGCATGGTGCAGACGCGGACGGTGACAGGCGCGTGGTCCGGGCCGGCGACGTGGTCTGGGCGCCACCGGGAGAGGTGCACTGGCACGGCGCGGCGCCAGACGCTTTCCTCAGCCACACCGCCGTCTCCCTGGGCCTCACCAGCTGGGAAGAGGAAGTGGACGAGGACCACTACCGGGACGCCTTCGAGCCGGGAATGACCGCCGACGGGCCCGGCGCGGCAGGTGCTCGCGGTCAAATACGGGCACCGCGTCACCAGCCGCGCGGAGAGCTACCTCAACTTCCACCTGTACGGCGAGCCGGACGCCGACCTGGACATCGACTACTACTTCTGGGTGATCAGGGACGCGCGGCGGCGTCTTCCTCGTCGACACCGGCTTCGCCCCCGAGGCCGGCGACCGCCGGCGCCGCGCGCACTACACCACCCCGGCGCAGGTGCTGCCGGACTCGGCATCGCCCCTGACGATGTCACCGCCATCGTGATCACCCATGCGCACTGGGACCACGTCGGCAACGTCCGCCAGTTCCCCCGCGCACAGGTGGTCATGACCGAGGCCGAGTACGCCTTCTGGACCTCACCGCTGGCGGCCCGCGCAGCACTTCGCGGCCCACAGCGAGCCGCCGGAGATCGCGCTGCTGCGGCAGGCCCGCGATGCGGACCGCGCTCACGCTCTTCACCGGCGAGTCACGCGCTCGCTCCCGGCATCGAGCTGATCGAGGTCGGCGGCCACACGCCTGGCCAGCTGATCGCCTCGGTGGCGAGCCCGGCGGGCGGCACCGTCGTCCTCGCCTCTGACGCGCTGCACTTCTACGAGGAGGTCGAACAGGACCGCCCGTTCGCGGTCCTCGCCGACCTGCCCGCCATGTACCGCGCCTACGACACCCTGGCCCAGTTGGCCGCGCAGCCGGGCACGCACCTGGTGGCGGGCCATGATCCAGATGTCCGCGCCCGCTTCGCCCGCTGTGCCCGGCCGAGAGCGGCCGCCGCGACCGCCGCGTCCAACGAGGTCGAGATAACCGACCTGACAAGACCTCTCCTGCCATAACAGCGAGAAGCTAGGAGGTGACGGTTACCAGCGTCCCGTACGGCAGGTACGGGTAGGCGGCCTTGGCCGCGGTGTAAGGCAGCTCCACGCACCCGACCGACTGCGGAAAGCCGTACGAGGCGCGGGGGAAGTAGTGCACCGCGTCGCCGCCGTTGAAGTACGACACCCACTCCACCGGATCGGAGTAGGTGCGACCCGTCCGGGTTGGTGCCCTGCATGACCTGGAACGGCAGCTTCAGGTACACCGGGAAGGTACCGGTCCGCGTTGGTGCGGCGGAGATCCCGGTATTCGCCTTCGAGGAGAACACCTTCTGGCCGTCATGCCAGATGGTCAGCGTCTCCGGCAGTCGCTGGCTGGCGATCGCGTAGCTGTAGCCGTGGGTGTTGCGGTGGTCGGCGGCCGCGGCGGTCAGCAGTGCCTTCCACACGGCGGGCCCGGCCGTCCCGTTGAGCGGCAGCCCGTGGTCGGATTCGAACCCGATGATCGCCCCCCGGTCGAGGGTGTTCGCCGTGCCCGGTGACCAGAACGAGCGCAGCCCCGCCGGGTACCCCGGCTGCCACCCGAAGGTCCCGGGGGGCGGCGTGTAGGCCGCCGCGAGCTGCGCGGTGACGCTCCCCTCGGGCACCGCCGCGCCCGGTGGCCGGGGCCCAGCTCAGCGGCAGGTAGCCGAGCTGCGCGAGAATCTCCTGTAGCCGCAGCGGGCTGTACTGCGCGGTCTTGAATGAGGATGATTCCGAACGGGTCCGTGTGTTACCGAGGCCCGCCACCGTGACCGTGACGTGCGTGCCGGCCGCATAGCCGACCGCGGGCGAGAAGATCTCCGTGTCGCCCGTCCGCTGCCAGCTCCCCGCGATCGCCGGCGACAGCCTGGGCAACGGCGCGGCGGCCGGCGGCGGCTCGTTGTAGGTGACGACAATGCTTGCGGCGCCGTCGACGCCCTGCGCGCCGCCGGCCTGGCTGAGCGAGGTGGTGCTAACCGAGACAAGGCCAAGCGGCCTCGCACTGGAGCTGGCCGCTGGCGCGGCGACGCTGGAGCCGTTCGTTGCCGGCTGACCGCCGGCCGGCCGACCGCCGCCGCCCTGTACCGCGATCACAATGCCCGCCGTGCAGCCGCCGACAGCGAGCGCCGCGCCGGCCGCCCACGCCACCGTCTTCCGCGATAGACTACTCACAGTGCCCCAATCGTCGCCAGGTGCAATGTCGTCAGTGTGCCCAGCCAGGCCAAGTTGATCACTCAACGTAATTTATCGTTTCCTTAAAGTAATTAACCGTGGTGCTGGCCTTCTTGAGGGTCGGCTGTCAGTTAGCTGAGAGAGTGCTAAGCGCGGCCGGTCGGGCACCAGGGAAAGGCGAGGTCAGGCGCTAGGGCGGCGGTTCGCGATGCCCGGGAAGACGGTAACGTTTCACCTGCAGTTCAGCACTCGGCACAGGGGCGAGAACGGCTGGCGTAGGATTAGTTGGGCCACGGCCGGGACGGAGACAGCCAGTCTGCGGGTCTCGTTCGCGGCGGCAGCGCCGGTCGTGTCCGGCTGTTAGGAGTAGGGGCCTGGAAGGGGCCCGGGCGGCTCAGTAGACAACGGAGACCGTGCTCGTACCCGACGAGCCGTCTACGGACCGAAGGTGCCGCCCGAGCCTCTTTGTACTGGCATAGCCGGACATAGGCCGATGAAGAAGGTGAACACAGCCGATGGGTGAGCGTGACGCGGCCACAGGCCGCGTTGTCATTGTGATGCCCACGTACAACGAGCGGCAGAACCTCGAGATCATAGTCGGCCGGATCCGCGAGGCGGTCCCGGACGCTGACCTGCTCGTCGTTGACGATAACAGCCCCGACGGCACCGGCGACCTGGCCGACAAGCTGGCCGAGGCGGACCCGCGCGTGCAGGTGATGCACCGCACGGAGAAGGCGGGCCTGGGGCGGGCGTACGTGGCCGGCTTCACCTGGGCCCTCGACCGCGGGTACGACCTGATCGTCGAGATGGACGCCGACGGCTCTCACCGCCCGGAGGACCTGCCGAGGCTGCTCGCCACCGCCGAGGACGCGGACGCGGTCATCGGGTCGCGCTACGTGCCGGGCGGCACCGTGGTGAACTGGCCGAAGTCCCGGGAGCTCCTCTCCAAGGGCGCCAACCTCTACAACCGGATCATGCTCGGCGTCCAGGTCAAGGACGCGACCGGCGGCTTCCGCGTCTACCGGGCCGCCACGCTGCGGAAAATCGACCTGAACGGCATCGAGTCGGCCGGGCTACTGCTTCCAGATCGACATGACGCTGCGGGTGCTTCAGGCAGGCATGACGATCAAGGAGGTGCCGATCACGTTCGTGGAACGCGAGCGGGGAGCCTCGAAGATGTCCAGAACGGTGATCATCGAGGCGTTCGCCCGGGTAGCCAGGTGGGGCATCAGCGCCCGGCTGCACGGCCACTCAGCCGCCAGCATCAGGCGCTAGATAAAGCCTGAGCCCCGGGGGAAGTTCCCCGGGGCTATGGTTTTCAGGCGCTGCGACGGTTCGTGACGTCGGCGATGGCGCGGGCCTCCATGGCGCGCCGCTCCTTCACGACTTCAAGCCGCTCCGCCAGCACCGCCTCAAGGTCCTCGACCGTCCGCCGTTCCATGAGCATGTCCCAGTGGCTGCGCGGTGGCTTGACCTTCTTGGGGGATGGTGACTCGCCCGTGCTAGCCGTCGCCATGGCCCCGCAGACACGACACTCCCACATAGGCGGTAGTTCCGCCTCTGCGGCGAAAGGCACGCTAAAATGGTGTCCGTTAGGGCAGTCGAACGGAACTTCCTGACGGGGTGCCAGGTCGGTGTTCCGGTCGTTTTCATAGCTCGTGGCGCCGAGCCGGGTTCCGCGAAGTGCGCGTTCGGCCATACTTGCTGCCTCCCAGGCGGTTGGCGATCTCTATCGGCAACACTGGATACCCGGACAAGATTCCCGTCACGCGCGAAGTCCAACCACGTTTCAGCCGTATTTCCGCATCTCGCCGTCGTCTCACCGAGACGACCACGGCCCGCGACAGCCCCGCCCCCAGCCGCATCAGCCCCTACGCGGCTACCCGAGGGTGCCACTGGCCGCGTTCGGCGAGGATGTCGCGGAGCAGCACGACGTCGTCGGTCATCACGCCGTCGGCCCCGAGATCGAGGGCCCGCTCGATCTCCTCGCGCGTGTTCAGCGTCCACACGTGCACGTCCAGGCCGACCTCGTGAGCCCGCCGGATGAATCCCCGCGTCGCGATCCGCCGGGGCACCTGCGCGCACTGCGCGCCGGCCCGGGCCAGGCGCCTGGCCATCTCCTTGCCCGGATGCCCGAGGAACCGCATGGCCGCGATGGCCGCCGGGGTGACAGCCAGGCAGATCGGCCGGTCAAGGGAGCGCTGCGCGGCGAGCAGGCGGGTGCCGGAGAACGACGTCACGCAGACCCGGTCCCACGAGGCCGTGCGCTTGAGCACGCTGGCCAGCGGCCCGATGGTGCCCTCGTCCTTCAGGTCGATGTTGAATCGCAGCTCGGGGAACGTACCGATCAAGTCCTCGAGCAGCGGGATTTCCTCGGTCCCGTGGACTCGCGCGGCCGCGACCTCCTGCCAGCTGAGCTTGCTCACCTGGCCGGTCCGGTCGGTAACCCGGTCGAGCTCCGCGTCGTGGAAGGCGATCAGCTTACCGTCAGCGGTCGAGCGCGTGTCGGTCTCCAGGTAGGCGTAACCGAGCTGGACGGCAAACTCGAAGGCACGCCAGGAGTTCTCCGGCCGGTGCCCTGCCCCGCCGCGGTGCGCGAACGCGAGCGGCCGGGGATGGTCCAGGTATTCAACTGCCACGCCGCCGATTCTCCTCCAGCAACCAAGCATTTCCGGTAAACGCTGGTGATCCCCCACCTGTCGCAAAGAAAAAGAGAAGCTTGTTGCTGCCGCCTAGGCCTTTTGGGGGCTGGTTAGGGAGCGCGGGGCGGGGGAGTGCCACCGCGCGCTCGTCGTGACCCAAAGGGCGGGTCCCGAAGGCGCGCGGATGACACTCCCGGCCGCCCCGTTACTCCCTAACCTGGAGAAGATCGCTGCCTGGGTGTCTTTTTCCGCGCTAACGCTGACGCTTCAGGTCGGCATCTTCGCTCTCGTGCTGCCGCGGATGAGTCCCGTACCCGTTCCTCTCCCGGGGCTGCCGCGAGCGCACCAGGGCAATAACAGCAAGAAGTGCTAAGCGATCGTGCGAGCGAAGCAGATAGTGGATACCTGTGCACGCTATGGCACAACGCCAGGAAGTTAAGGGGTCGGTTCGGAGACCTGCCCGCGGGCGTCCCGGGGCATGCTCTCCGGTTGCCAGCGGCATAGGGCCAGTACTGACGAGTAGATGCCCGTTTTGACATGATTTTTCGAACACGAAATGGCCCTATGTCCGCCGACGCCCTGACCGGGGAGGACAAACTTCATCACCAGTCACAGCGGCTTCCTGAGCTCCTGGCATTGCGCTATGGCACTCCTTTCTATCCACCATCTTCGAGCAGCTCGCGCCGCTCATTGATAACAGCAAGAAGCGCGGAGCGCCTCTGTGCCGCAGGCCGGGCCCGCGGCAGCCCGCCTATGCGCTCGGCGAGGTCCACTCGCTGGCGGCGGGCCTCGGCGAGGGCGATCGCGGCGGCGACCGCGACGTTCAGTGAGCCGACCCGGCCGACCTGGGGGATGTAGGCCGCCGACGAGACCGCGGCCAGCAGGGCGGGGGAGCAGCCGTGGTCCTCGTTCCCGATCGCCAGGCAGACGTCGCCGTCCAGGGGCGCCTCGAACAGCGGCACCGCGCCCGACGCGAGTTCGACGGCCACCACGCGGAACCCGTCCTCCGCCGCGGCCTTGGCCGCCGCCGCCGGGGACGGCTCGCGGTAGGCGGCGAGGAACCGGTCGGTGCCGAGCGCGGTCTTGCCGACCGCGGGCAGGTCCAGGTCGGGCGTGTTGCCGCAGAGCCAGACGCGACTCGACGCCGAACGCGGCGGCGGTCCGCACGATCGAGCCCACGTTGAACGGCTGGCTGACCGAGTCGAGCAGCAGCGCGAGCCGCCCCTCGGTGCGCCGCCGCCACTCCCGGTTGAGCCGCTTCACGTCGGTCGGCCGCAGCTGCCGGGGCGCGCCGCTGCCGCGGCGACAGGGCCCGACGCGGCACGGGGCCGGGTGCGCTGACCTCGCCGTCAGTGTCATCGGCCATCGGGAGACTCCAGCAGCTCGTTCGGGATCATCGGGCATCGCGCGCCACCAGCAGCAGCCGGTAACCGCTGCGCGCGGACAGTCGCGTCACCGACCATCCTTCCTCTTTCTCCAGCCAGGCGTGCAGCGAGTCGGCGCCCAGGTTGCGGCCCATCACCAGGGTCGCGGCGGCCTCCGGGGCGAGGCGGGCCAGCCACTCGCGCAGCATGGCGTGCAGCGGCCCCTTGCCGATGCGGACCGGCGGGTTGGACCAGATACCGGCCAGCCGGGACGGGATCTCGGCCGCGTCTGGCGAGACGCAGCGCACGTTGGACAGCCCCGCGCTGGCGGCGTTCGCGGCACACAGCGCCAGGGCGCGCTCGTTGACGTCGACCGCCCACACCGTCGCGCCGGGCGCGCGGGCCGCGAGGGTGCACGCGATGGGCCCGTAGCCGCAGCCCAGGTCGAGGATGTCCCCCGACGGGGGCGGCGCCGGCGCCTGCTCAAGGAGCAGCCGGGTCCCGGGGTCGAGCCGGCCGGGGGAGAAGACCCCCGAGTCGGTCGCGAGTTCCAGGTACAGGTCGGGCAGCACGACGCGGACCAAGCCGGGCCGGTGCGCCGCCGACGGCTGCGCCGTGAAGTAATGATGAGGAGGTCACCGGCCAACGGGCTGCTGCTGCGACGGGGCGGACTCGGCGGCAAGCGCGGGCGTGATGTACTTGCGCATCATCCACCGCTCGACGAAGAACGTCATGACCGGGACCGTGCCGGCCAGCAGCAGCACCAGCGTCGGCCAGATCCTCATCTTCAGCTTCTGCGCGAGAATGTAGGCGAAGACGATGTAGACGATGTAGAGAAAGCCGTGGATCGTGCCGATGTCGTTCGCGATGAAGGTGTTATGCGCGGCAAGCTGCAGCGGGATGCCGACGAAGCACACCACGATGATCAGGACGCCGGTGATGTAGGCCATAACCCGGTAACGCAGAGCGGCCGTGCGCATCGTCGGTGGACCTTCCTGTCTGCTCTTAGGACTTGAGGGCGCGCAGCCACTTGTTATGGCCTTGGACCTCGGCATTCAGCTTCGCCAGGTAAGCGTTGTACGCGGCGAGCTCGGGGTCGTCCTCCTCGTCGTCCGGCTGCTCCAGCGGCCGGACGACGAGGCCCTCGGGCAGCACGCCCTTGGGCAGCATCGCGCCCTTGGGCAGCGTCGCCATCGACTGGGCCATCAGCGCGCGGGCGACCAGTTCGGTCTCGGTGACGCCGCCATAGCGCCGCAGACGGTACTCGTCCCTGATCGTCCGGGCCCAGAATACGACGCCGAACACGGCGAACATCGGCCACTCGAACGTGTACGCCCAGCTCAGCCCGTTGCCGCCCTCGGCCCGGTGGTACTGCCAGTCACCCAGCCACAGCATTCCGAAGAACGCCACGACAACGAACAGGTGCCACCCGAGCCACCTGGGCTCGAAGACGAACCGCCATACCGGACCGGAAGGTGCCTGCGCGTCGTCGTCCGCTTCCGGTATGTCAAACTCGGACTGGTCAGCCCCCGGTGCCTTGGGCACGACCTGGCCCGTTAGCTCGGCCGTGGCCTCGGCCGACGGCGTGGAATCGGGGGTTTCCATCCTCTGAGCGTATCGCGCCCGGCAAGGTCGCTGATCGCCGCCCGCGCGGATGTGTGTGGCGGGTCACGCCCGGCCGGCCTCTTATCCCGGTCCGGACGGTGCGTAGGATCTACCAGGCATGGCAGGATAAGAGAACTCGCTGACGAAGAACGGGAAGAGCCGGTGAACGCGGAGATTGTGATCTTCGGCGGGAACGCCCATCCGGAGCTGGCCGACGAGATCTGCTCGTACCTCGGTGTGCGGCGCAGCCCCGTCGTGACGCGCCGCTTCGCCAATGACTGCCTCCAGGTGCAGCTTCAGGCGAACTGCCGGGAACGCGACGTCTACCTGATCCAGCCCCTGGTCCCGCCGGTGCAGGAAAACCTGGTCGAGCTGCTGCTGATGGCCGACGCCGCGCGCGGTGCATCGGCCGCCCGGGTGACCGCGGTCATGTCGCACTACGCTTACGCGCGCTCGGACAAGAAGGACGCGCCGCGGATCTCCATCGGCGGCCGCCTCGTCGCTGACCTGCTCGTCACCGCGGGCGTGAACCGGGTGCTGACGCTGACCCTGCACTCGCCGGAGGTGCACGGCTTCTTCTCGGTCCCGGTGGACCACCTGCACGCGCTTCGGGAACTCGCCGCGCACTTCACGCGGCGTGACCTGTCCAGGACCGTCGTTCTTTCACCCGACCTCGGCTACGCCAAGTCGGCGGCGGCGTTCGCCCGGCGGCTCGGCGTTCCCGTCGCTGCCGGAGCGAAGGAGCGGTTCAGCGACGACCGGGTGTCCATCTCCGCGATCATCGGCGACGTGGCCGACCGGGATGTCATCATCCTCGACGACGAGATCGCCCGCGGCACGACGGTGGTCGAACTCCTTTCCGTGCTCCGCGAGCAGGAACCGCGGTCGATCAGCATCGCCTGCACGCACGGTCTGTTCGCCGACGGTGCCCTCGAGAAGCTCGCCGCCGCCGAGGACGTGCTGGAAATCGTGTGCACGAACTCGGTCCCCGTCCCCGTCAGCCACCCCAAGCTCACCGTCCTGTCGGTCGCCCCGGCCCTGGCCGAGGCCATCAGGCGCACCCACGACGGCCAGTCCGTCAGCGTCCTGTTCGAGCAGTAACCCGAGAAGAGCCATCCGGAACGACCGCGGCTGACTCCCCGCCGCGCATTCCCGCGGACGGCGGGATGGCCGAGGCGCTGACGGCGCCGGCGTCATCGCGGCCCGTGGCGCGAACGCCGCTGTGCACGGAAAGCCGGGCTATGAAAGCAGCGGGCCCCGGGCGACGCCCGGGGCCCGCTGCCTGGCGCAGGTTCGGCCGTGACGCGAGTCAGTCGAAGCGGTTCGGCCCCCGGGTGCCCGGCAGCACCAGCAGGATCAGCACGGCGAGCCAGCCGACGAACGGGATCACCCCGACCAGTATCAGCCAGCCCGACTTGTCGCTGTCGTGCAGCCGCCGGACGCCCGCCGACAGGGCGCTGAGCCCGACGACGAGCGCCAGAAGGTCGATGAGCAGGGTGAGGGCCAGGGACCCGATCGCCACCGAGAAGATCTCAAGGACCATGTTGACGGCGAACACGGCGAGCGCGTACCACCAGTAGGCGGACACCGAGGCGCGGCCGTTGAAGTTGGTGACGTTCGCGATCTGGAGCTTGATCGCGCTCTGGAAGTCGACCGGAGCACCCTGCAGGTAACCATCCCCTGAAGGGAACCCGGGTGGCGGGTAGCCGCCGGGCGCGCCGTACTGGCCGTACTGGCCGCCGTTAGGCGCGCCGTAGGGGCCGTTGCCCGGCTGGCCGTACTGGCCGCCGTTGGACGCGTCATACGGGGCGCCGCCAGGGGCTCCGTACTGGCCTCCGCTTGGCGCGCCGTATGAGCCGCCATTCGGCGCACCGTACTGGCCCCCAGCAGGCGCACCGTACTGGCCCCCATCCGGCTGGCCGTACTGGCCGCCGCCCTGCTGCCCGTACGGGCTGTAGGGAGTGCTCACGTTCTTTACCTCCGTGTTCCCCGGTTTCAAAGTGTCCATGGTAAGGACGGAGTTGATTCTTTATGGATGTTTAAGTTTCCGCAGGAAATTTACAGCTTTGGGATGATTGCATCGCGTCCGGTGAGTCGAATGTTGAAAAATACAAGATAAAGCGTGAACATGTTACTCCCCCGGCAGCGTCGCTGCCTGCCGGAACTCAACTCGCACCCGGGGCGGCCGGGCGGGTGAACAAATTCGACATTTGTCAATCGATTGCCGGTTCGTTCCGGGCCGCCCCGGTAACCGTATGACGGTACCGCCCGGTTGTCCCCTGCGTGGATGCGACTTTACTGTCGTGATAGCGACACCAAACTGGCGTCCACCGGCCCCGGGCGCCGGGACGGCTCCCCGGCCGCGTACCGAGGTAGCCAGCCGGAGCCCAGGGCTATAGCCTGCTAAGTCGATCGATAAAGAGAGTTAAGGGGTTCCCATGAGCGACGATCACTGGCACCGGCCGCTGTTCCAGATCCGGGCCGGGGAACTGACCGGCGACACGGGGCAGACCTCCGGCATGACCCGCCGGGAGGCGATCTCCGGCAAGAGCGTCGGCGCGGAGAAGCTGTGGATGGGGCAGACCCACGTCGCGGCGGGCGCGAAGTCGGGCGACCACCACCACGGCGAGGCCGAGACGGCCATCTACGTGGTATCGGGCACGCCCGCCTTCGTCTTCGCCGACGGTGACAAGGAGATCCGGCTGGAGGCCAAGCCGGGCGACTACATCTTCGTCCCCCCGTACGTCCCGCACCGCGAGGAGAACCCGGGCGCGGGCGAGGCCGTCGTGGTGATCGCGCGCAGCAGCCAGGAAGGCATCGTGGTCAACCTGGAAAGCCTCTGGCCGGCCGCAGCCCCCCGGCGGGCGCGAAGCGTAGTCCCCAGGAGACCGTCCGTCCGATCCCCGCACCGCGCGGGGTCACAGCGATGCGGAACTGACGGGCGCAGTCCGGCGTGTCGACGTAATCCCTAGTTGACCGACCGACTTTATGTGATTTACATTGACGTTGCCGGGCTGTGCGGCCGAGCCAGCCCGGCACTCTTCGACGGCACTCGGTATCCGTCGTGAGCTTCACCTGCCCCGACCCCTACCAACGACGGCCGTCGGCGCGCGCTGCCGTGCGCCCGCTAAGTCCTGTTACGGAGCTTGACCATGCCTGTTATCCGCATCCGCCCGCGCGGCCGACTGAGATCGCGCCTGACCTACCGAAGCGCGGCGGCCGCCGCCTCGATCGTGGCCATCACGGCTCTCGCCGCCTGCAGCAGCTCCGCGGGCGGTTCCTCCGCCGCGGGATCCGGATCGTCGGCCGCGGCAGGCGGCGCGAGCGGGACGATCAACTGGGAGTGGGAACTGCCCACCTCCTGGGACCCGGTCACCTCGACCGCGGGCTGGGACATGCACGCTCTCGGCCTCGTGTACGCATCGGTCACGACGCTCGACGCCAAGGGCGACGTTCAGCCGGGCCTGGCGTCGTCATGGAAGTACGCGGCGGACGGCAAGAGCGTCACCTTCACGCTCCGGCTCCGGCCTGAAGTTCTCCGACGGCTCGCCGCTCACCGCGACGTCCGTCGAGGAGAACATCCATCGCGGTCTCACCCAGTCGAATTCGACGGTCGCCGCGGAGCTGTCGGTCATCTCCAAGGTCGTCGTGAACAGCCCGACCAGCCTCACCCTGGACCTGAGCCAGGTGGACTACCAGGTGCCCGACCTGCTCGCGGGCAAGGACGGGATGATCGTCAACCCGGCCTACTTCACCGCGGGCAAGGTGGGCTCCCTCGCCACCCAGCCGGAGGGCGCGGGACCGTTCACGCTGACCAGCTACGTGCCCGACTCGCACGCCAACCTGGAGCGCAACCCCAGCTACTGGGAAGCCGGCCAGATCCACATCGCGAACTTCGACGTGCTGTCGATTACCCAGCCGGAGCAGATCCTGTCCGCGCTTGAGTCCGGCCAGGTCAACGTGGCCTACATCGCCGGCAACCAGGTCGCGGCGGCCAAGGCGGCCGGGTTCAAAATCGCCGTGATCCCGTCTGAGGTCGTCAACGAGCTTGACATCCAGACGTCCACCGCGCCGTTCAACAACCCGAAGGTCGTCGAGGCGATCAACTACGCGATCAACCGGCAGGCGATCCTGCAGGTCCAGGCCTCCGGGTACGGCTCGGTCGCCTACCAGCCGTTCCCGGCCGGCTTCGTCGGCTACAACGCCAGCCTCGCCGACGAATACCCCTATAACCCGACCCTGGCCAAGCAACTGCTGGCGCAGGCCGGCTACGCGAAGGGCGTGAACATCACGCTGACCTCAATCAGCGCCGTCGACGACCCGCTGGCAGAGCAGATCCAGGGCCAGCTGCAGCAGGTCGGCATCACGGTCACCATCAAGGACGTCTCGCCCGACACCGCCACCCAGTTCCTGTACCTCGACAAGTCGATACCGCTCGCCGTCGACGGCACGGCCGGCCGCATGTCGCCGGTCGAGATGCTCGACGTGCTCTACAGCCAGCAGGGCCTGATGAACGTCACCGGCAAGGCGTCCACCGTGCCGGCGGCGGTGTCGAGCGCGCTGTCGAAGGCCCTCACCGTCCCGCTCAACTCGCCCAGCTACCCGGCCGCCCTGCAGAGCGCGGTGCAGACCTCCGTGCAAGACGAGCCGATCCACATCTGGCTGTACACCAACCCGCGCATCTTCGCCTACAGCCCGTCGGTCAGCGGTATCCCGTCGGACCTGGTGCAGCAGCGCTGGGAAGGCGTCACCGTGAGCAACGGCTGACCCGATGGCGGTCATCACCCGGGGGGACGACCCCCCGTACCTCCCGAATGTCATCGAACTGGCAAGTGACGCCGCCGGGGCCATCGCGCCCCGGCGGCGCCGGGTCCGCGCCGCCGCGGCCAGGCTCGGCGGCGGGCTCGGCGTCCTCCTTCCGATCGTGGTGCTCAGCTCGTTCATCACCTACAGCCTCGGCGCCCTGTCCAACAGCGACCCGGCCGCCACGATCCTGGGCCAGGACTCGGCCACCCCCGCCGCCGTGGCGCACCTTAATCACGTGCTCGGCCTGGACAAGCCGCTCGTCGTCCAGTACTGGGACTGGCTGTCCCGGGCGGTCCGGGGCAACCTGGGCACGTCCTACTTCAGCCAGATCCCGGTGTCCCAGTCGATCTCGCAACGGCTTCCCGTCGACCTGTCGATCGCGATCCTGGCCATCGTCTTGGCGGTCGTCATCGGCGGAACGTCGGGGACGGTCGCCGCCATCAGGCGGGGCGGCTGGTTCGACCGGGGCCTCACGATCGTCTGCTCGGCCGTCTCGACGCTGCCCGCCTTCGTCGTCGGCATCATCCTGGTGGTGATTTTCGCGGTGGCCGCGCACCTGCTGCCCGCTAACGGCTACGAAGGACCGTCCCAGGGCATCGGCCCGTGGCTTGAGCACATCATCCTGCCCAGCCTCGCACTCGCCCTGGCACTCGCCGCCGACCTCGCCCGCCAGCTGCGGACCTCGCTCGTGGCGGTCCTCGAGCAGAACTACATCACCGGGGCGCGGGTCCGCGGCCTGCCCTACCGGCGGATCCTTACCCGGCACGCGCTGCGTAACGCCCTGGGGCCCGCCCTGGCCCTGCTCGGCTCGAGCTTCCCGCAGCTGCTCGCGGGCTCGGTCGCGGTCGAGGCGGTGTTCTCCCTGCCCGGCCTCGGCCAGCTGCTGCTCAACGCCGCGCGAGAGCAGGGACATCCCGGTGGTGCAGGGTGTGCTGCTTGTGGTCAGCACCTTCGTCATGGTCGTCAACCTCCTGGTGAACGCGCTGCTGGCGTTTCTCTACCGGTCAAGCGAAGGAGCGGGTACATGAGCGAGCTCGCGAGCGAATCGGTAAGTACAGTGCGTCCGCGAATGCGGACTCCGAGCGCCAGCGAGGTGTCCTCATGAGCAGGAGATCCCGTGTTGGCCGGGGTTCGGTGCTGCGGCTGCCGTCCGCCCGGATCGCCATCGTCATCCTCGCCGCGATCTTGTTCCTGACGTTCTTCGGATCGGCCCTGGCGCCGCAGAACCCGCTTACCATCAACGCCAACGCGCTGTTCCAGGGGCCCAGCAGGGCGCACCTGCTCGGCACCGACTACCTCGGCCGCGACGTGCTCAGCCGGCTGATGGCCGGCACCCGGCTGTCCGTCCTCACCGCCCTGGAAGCGGTCGGCATCGGTCTCGTCGTCGGGGCACCGCTCGGCGTGGCCACCGTGTTCCTCGGCCGGACGTTCGACTTCATCGTCAACCGGGTCAACGACGCGCTGATGACGCTGCCGGCGGTCTTCTTCGCCGTGGCGGTCACCGCCGCGCTCGGCAACGGCCTCGTCCAGGCGATGCTCCCGGTCGGCATCCTGCTGATCCCCTACTTCTTCCGTATCACCAGGGCGGCCACCCTTGAGTTCACGAGCGCCCAGTACGTGGAGGCCGCCCGGCTGCTCGGCGGGTCGAGGCTGCACATCATCCGGGTGCACGTGATACGCAAGGTCTTCCCGACCATCGCGGTGACCACGGCGAGCATGACCGGCGCCGCGATGCTGTACGTCTCCTTCCTCACCTTCCTAAGCATCGGCGTCCAGCCGCCGGCCCCGAGCTGGGGCGGCATGCTCTCCTCCGATCTCGATTACCTGAACCTGGCACCGTGGGCGCCGTTCATCCCGGGAGCACTGATCGCGATATCGGTCGGCGCGCTCAACGCGCTCGCCGATGCCTACCGCGACAAGACCGGCCCCGGCACCCTGCTCCTGCCCGAGGCCGACCCGGTCATCAAGACCCACTCCACCCTCTCGACGACGGAGGCCGCCGATGCCCAGCAATCCGCAGCCTGACCAGGCACTGGCTGACGAGGTGCTCGGCATCGAGGACCTGTCGGTCACCGTGCACGACGGGGCCGCCACCGCGCTGCGCGGCGTCTCGCTCGCCGTTCACGCCGGAGAGATCGTGGGCCTGGTCGGGGAGTCGGGCAGCGGCAAGACGCTGACCTGCCGGGCCGCCCTCGGCGTGCTCCCGCCCGGCGTCGCCGCCGCCCGGGGGAAGATCACCTTCTCCGGCGAGGACGTCACGGACCTGTCCCGGCGCGGCTGGGAGCGGCTGCACGGCTCGCACATCGGCGCGGTCTTCCAAGATCCCTCCTCGTACCTCAACCCGAACCTGACCGTCGGCAGCCAGGTGGCCGAGGTGCTGCGGGTGAAGCGCGGGCTGTCCCGCGCGCAAGGCGCGCGATAAGGCGATCGGGCTGCTCACTTCGGTCGGCCTGCGCCAGGCCGACCGGGTCTTCCACCAGATCCCGGCCGAGCTGTCCGGCGGCATGCTGCAGCGGGTCATGATCGCCATCGCGATCTCCTGCGACCCGGAGCTGCTCATCGCGGACGAGGCCACCACGGCCCTCGACGTGACCATCCAGGCGGAGATCATCGAGCTGATCAAGGACCTGCGCGCCGCGGCCGGCCTCGCGGTGCTCTTCGTCTCCCACGATCTCGCGGTGATCAGGGAGCTGTGCGACCGGGTCGTCGTCTTCTACGCCGGCCAGGTCGTCGAGGCGGGCCCGGTCGAGGAGATCATCGAGCGGCCCAGGCACCCCTACACCCGGGCGCTGCTGCGGGTCGCCTCCGTCGGCGACTTCCAGCGGCGCGAGCTTGAGGTCATCCCCGGCCAGCCGCCGCACGTGGGCGAGCAGATCGCCGGCTGCCGGTTCGCCGAGCGGTGCCCGGCCGCCGTCGACGCCTGCCGGGCCGGTGACATTGCCCTGACCCGGCTCGGCCCGGCCCACGAGGCGCGCTGCGTCCGCGTCAACGATCCCGAGCTCACCGAGGCGTCCGCCGCCGTGGCCGCCCCCGCTCCGGTCGCCCCGTCAAGCGCCGCAGGCGGCACCGGCACCGTGAGTACGGGCTCTGCGGACGTGACCGCTGCGACCAGCACGGGCGCCGACCAGGAACTGGCGAGCCGATGACCGCGGAGGTTACCGAGGTGACGCAGGTGCCCGCAGCCCCGGCCCGGCCGCTGCTTGAGGTCGCGGACGTCGACGTGGTCCTCGGCCGGGGGTGGCGGGCCAGCCACGTGCTGTCCGGCGTGAGCCTGAACGTCTGGCCCGGCGAGATCGTCGGGCTGGTCGGCGAGACCGGCTCGGGCAAGACCACCCTGGCCAGGACGATCGTCGGTCTCGCCGCGCCGCGCGGCGGCCGGGTGGTGTTCGACGGCACGGAGATCTCCCGCCTGCGCGGCGCCGCGCTGCGGCGGGAGCGCCGCACCGGACATATCCAGCTGGTGTTCCAGGATCCGCTGCGCTCGCTCGACCCGGACCTGACCGTCGGGGACATCGTCGGCGAGGGCCTGACGATCCGCGGCGGCTTGTCCGCCAGCGACATCGAGGCCCGCGTCGTGGACGCGCTCGCCAAGGTAGGGCTGAGTCCGGCGCTGCGTCAGCGGCAGCCGGGGCAGATCTCCGGCGGCCAGCGCCAGCGGATCTCGATCGCCCGGGCGCTGGCGGCGGAACCGAGGCTGCTGCTGTGCGACGAGCCGGTGAGCGCGCTCGACGCGAGCAACCGGAACTACATCCTGCGGCTGCTCGCCGAACTGCGCGACCGCCTCGGCCTGCCGATCGTGATCATCTCCCACGACCTGTCCTCGCTGGCAGGCATCGCCGACCGCATTGTGGTCCTCTACCGGGGCCGGATCGTCGAGGACGGCCCGGTGGCGCGGGTGTTCACCAGGCCGCGCCACCCGTACACGGCGCTGCTGCTGGCGTCCGCCCCCCGGGTCGACAAGCCCCGGGTCGACGGGCCGGCCGTCGATGGCGACTGGGGACTGTCGGTCCACCAGCTCCGCCGGACCACCGCCGATCCCGAGCCGCCAGCCGGCTCCGGCGCGTGCGTCTTCGCCGCGCGCTGCCCGTTCGCTGCCGACGCCTGCTCGGTCCAGCCGGCCCTTGAGCCCGTCGCCGGCCAGGAGCCCGTGGTCGGCCA
>CAWAWG010000022.1:0-127786 GCA_963785645.1 uncultured Actinomycetota bacterium | reverse complement strand
GCCACGACCTGGGCGTACTAGTGGCGCCGCCCGGGTCGGGAAGACCGTCATGGCCTGCGCCCTCATCGCCGAGCACCGGGTCTCCACCTGGTGCTCGTCGACCGCAAGGCACTGGCCGACCAGTGGCGGGCACGGATCGCCGAATTCCTCGGCGTCAAGCCCGGACAACTCGGCGGCGGCCGGGCGAAGCTGCGCGGCACCGTCGACGTCGCCACCCTGCAGACGCTGTCGCGTCGGGACGACATCGCCCAGCTCACGGCCGGGTACGGGCTGATCGTCGCCGACGAGTGCCACCACGTCCCAGCGGCAGCCTTCGAAGATGCCGTCAAGCAGATCCGGGTGCGCCTCTGGCTCGGCCTGACCGCTACCCCCTACCGGCGCGACAAGCTCGACGACCTCATCACCCTGCAAGTCGGCCCCGTCCGCCACACGATCGCGGGCCCTCCCGAGAGTGTCGGCAGTATGAACATGATCCCCGGCAGCGCGCCCGGAGGGCGGCCGACCCCGGTCCTGCGCGTTCACCCGACCGGGTACGTGTACACCGGGGATGCTTCCCCGTCAGCGCCCGGTGGGATGGCGATCATCTACAAGGACCTGGCAGCCAGCGAGCACCGCAACCGCCAGGTCGCCGCAGACGTCGCGGCGGCCATCGAACGCGGCAGGAACTGCCTCGTCCTCACCAACTGGACCGCCCACCTGCAGACACTCGCCGACATGCTCCACGAGCTCGGACAAGATCCGGTGCTCCTCAAAGGCGGAATGGGCGCGAAGGAACGCGCCGCCGCCCTCGCCCGGCTGCAGCCACTGCCCGGCGGGCCTCCGCTGCTCGCCGTCGCGACCGGCCCCTACGCCGGGGAAGGCTTCGACTGCCCAGCCCTCGACACCCTGTTCCTCGCGGCGCCGGTGTCCTTCAAGGGCAGGCTCGTCCAGTACGCCGGACGCGTCCTGCGCCCCTACGACGGCAAGACCACCGCGGAGGTCCACGACTACCACGACGAACTCACCGGCGTCCTCGCCGCGTCACTCTCCAAACGCGCCCACGGCTACACCGGTCTCGGCTTCCCCGACCCCCGCAAAGTGTGGTGAGACGCTCCTCACCACATTTCTCACCACCGGGGAACCAGGACGCGCGCATGCCCGTGCACCGGCAATTGCGCGAAGCCCCGGGGAGCGTCGCGCGAATGTGGAACTCCGGGTTACCGCCGCGCCGGTGCTGCTTGACGCCTTGTACGACTGGGCCTGGGCATAAATACGGTGCAGTGCTTCGGATGGGTGAAGTAGCAGGAGTTCGCTGTAGCCGTCGTGGAGGCCGGGCGGCGAAGCTACACCACACGAACCGCCGAGTTCGTCGACAAGAACGACATCGACACCTGCGTGACCGACGTTGACCGTACCCTCTAGCCCGTGGCGCCTGAGCCGCAACGGGCGACCGCGGAGGCTAATGTTCGGGGTTAGCTTCCGGTCATGTCCAGTCTTCGGGACCAGTTCGCGCACTTCCACATGCCCGATGACACCATCGAGACGGCGATGACGACTGGTCTCGCCGTGCCAGACGGTAACGTTCTACTGAACCTCTCACAGGTTCCGGCGAACCGCGGCTACGGCATCGCTCGAGTAGGGAGCATGACACCTAGGGCGGGGTTATGCGGATTGTGCGGGCGATGGCGTCGGCCATTTCCGCCAGTTTGTCCCCGAGTTGGAGGGCGGTCCAGGTCATGGTGACTTCGACCGCGCCGTCTATGCCCGGCGGCTTGATCGCATGGGTGACGCCCTCGATCAGGGTGCTCTGGCCCGCGGGGTCTGCGGCTTCTGCCCGCATGCGCCTGACACGGACGGCCGGACCGCCGGGAAGCTGTTCACGGTCGATGACGGCGTCTCCGACGGTGTCCGCTGACGGGCCGCCGAAGACCTCCTCGAGCACGTCGAGCGTCATGGTGCGGTACTCGCGGCCAGGTTGGTATGCCTTGATGTCAAGCAGAGCTACCAGTTCGTGGGCGAACGCGGGGAAGAAAGCAAGACCGTGCCAGTCTCTGCGAGCCCGGGCCGCGTTAGTGATCCGCACCAGATCAGCCGAGCGCGCTGAGACCTGCTCCGGTGTTGCCTGCGGGCCGAGAGTCTCCGGAGCGATTTTCTCCGCCCAGGATTCTGGCTTGATCTTCCTGGATATCGGAAGCTGGTGCCAACCATCAGGAAACGACATGGTGAGCTTCCAGCCTGGGTCTTTGCTCATGGAACCCACCTCAAGGTACTGGCGATGCTGTCGAAGAGCCCGACCATGGCGTCGGCGAGAGCTTTGAGCGGAGTTGAGAACGAAAGCATGAGGTATGCACCGCTGTCTGGTACCGGGACGTGTATGTCTAGTGTCGTCGCCTCGGCCTGACGGCGCACCCGGACGGCGCGTCCCGCCGCTATGTCTGTCAGCGTGACCTGGTTGCCGGCGGTGGCGAGGGCCTGTGCCAGCCGTTCGGGGGTGACCGTTACGGCGGCATCGTCAGGCGGCGGCGCAAGCGTGACGACGAGCGAGGCGGGCAGCGGGAAGCCCGCTGCGGTCTGGAGCGAGACGTAAAGCTCAAGGCCGCCGTTGCGGTAGGCGTAGCCGGCGATTTGCAGTAGCTGCTCCCGCGCCTGCGACTTGAGCTGCGCGGCACCGTCCGCGCCGCGGAACTGCCTTTCGATCACGCGGGCCAGCGCGGGCTCGCGGACGCCGGGCTGGAGGTCGATCCGCTGCCATCCCTCTGGGACGATGAGTTGGTAGTCGGCCGGCCGGGTCATCCTGGTGCCTCCGCCGCCCAGCCGAGACCCACGTCGTGCAGGAGGCCGTCCTTCCAGCCGGTCTGCGTGATCAGGTGGTTCGCCCAGTCCGCCGCGACCGCCGGCGTCGTGATGTACCGCCACATGTTGTGGTTGCTCGTTACCTTGGCCAGGTACGCCTTGACCGGGGGATTGTCGGCCACCTTCTCGATCTTCCCAAGGCTTTCCAGTGCCTCATGGATCTCCGGATCCCCGATAAAGCGCTCAGTTCCTTTCCAGGTCTCCCCTTTGAATAGTGCCTTCAAGTTCTCGGGCTTTAGGTCGCCGACGTCTTTGAACCCGTCCTTGACGATGGATACCGGGTTAAACCCTCGGCCGACGTCCCCCCACTTCGGCCATGCGCCCGGGGAGTGCGACTTCGCCGTGGCCACTTCATCGAGATCAAACTCGCCGAATGAGTCGTCCAGCGCCTTCGACATCTTCGGCAGGGCCTGGTCCAGAGCCTCCTCCCCGCCCTTCAACCAGGTTTCGCTCTGCATCAAGTCGGATGCTCCGACCTTAAATAGCTCGGACTTGCCGACCACACGAGCCAGCAGGCTGGAGTCCTTGAGTGCGCCGACGGCTGCACGGCCCAGACCGAAGGAGGCGACCGCGATGACGTCGACGGCGATGTCGAACCAGCTCCCTTTCCCGCCCAGTTTCAGGAGGCTGTCAGACAGCAGAGTGACCAGGCTCGCGGCAAGGGCGATGGTACCGAGGACGGCGGCGAGCGCCTGGCCGACGATAGGGATCCAGCCGACAAGCAGGGCCAGGGTACCGGCGACGGTGGCGACCCAGCCGGAGATCTCGGAGATCTTCTGCAGCAGGGCCGCGTGCTCGTCGATGAAGTTCGTGAACTTATCCCAGAAGCTGTCGGCAAGCCCGTCGGAACCGATGGCCGAGTCGATCAGGGCCGCCGTGTTGGCCGCCGCCAGGTCCCGCATCGCCGTCGCGCGGGCCACCGTGCCCCGCGACGCCGTGATCGTATCGGCCGCGGCGTTGTAGCGGCTGACCAGGCCGGCGATGTCGTCTCGCACGGTGGCGGACGGGACGGGCAGCAGCGGGACCGGAACCGGCAGATGGCCCGAGGCATCCGGGGTCAGCGCCATCGGCGTCAGCCACGGCCCGTACCCGCTCAGCTGGGACAGCGTGATCCGCTGGGTTGTCGCCGCGTCCCGAGCCGGGGTCAGTGCCCCCAGCGAGAGCGATTGCGCCTGGTCGAGCGAGCCGGCGTAGTTGGGCCGCGCGGTGGTAGAGGGCGAGGCGTCCGCCGGGTCGGTGCCCAGGGCCCTGGCCGCGGCGTCGTAGCGGTCGAAGGCGGCGGCGAGTTTCCCCGCCGTCTGCACTGACTGCTGCCGGAACGCCTCTCCCGCCCCGGAATCCCAGTAGGTGTCGGTGCACATGGTCCGCAGCCGCTGCGCCGCCGCGTTGATCTCCTGCGCCGTGGCCTGAAACCGCTGCCCGAGCGCCGCCACCTCATACGGGTCCCCCGGCACCGGATCCGAGTCGGCAAGCGGTGACCAGTCCGCCGGCCGTGTCATCGCAGGCTCCCCTGGCGATCGGTGCACTGACCGGGCAACGAGGTCGTGCCAAAGCTGGTCGGAGCCATCAGCCGCCGCCCGTCATCTTGTCAAGCGCAGCCGTAAGCTGGGCGTCCGTCCCCTGGTAGGCGGCAACCGCCCCCTGCGCGAGCTGCGCCTCCTTGCTCAGCTCGTCGATCAGCCGCCGCCGGTGAATCGCCCAGTTGCCCGCGAACGAGTCAAGCGCCGCCGTCACCACCGCGCTGCCCATGACATCCGCATACGAGTTCACCAGCGAGGTCGCCTGCTCGAACTCGCCACCGATAGCGGCAATCTGCCCCGCTACCTGCCCGATCCTGTTCAGATCCGCCCGAATCCACTCACCCACACCAATATCCACGTATCGCCATTGCCAACGGTTCAACCGCCGCAAGATTCGACCCCTGGTTTTCCCGCTTATGAGGGAATCTCTCCCGGCTACCAGGATGTCTTCAGCTTCTTATGGCAGCCATTTGCCATCTGGACCACGGCTTCTTTAGGCGCGATCCTTCCGAGTCCGTAAAGTCATATATGTAAATATTTTTGAAATATCTGTGTCTAACTGCAACTACCTTCTCGGTCCGGGTGATATCAGAACTCAGAGTCTCTATGCCTGGAGGCCTCGCTGGAAGTTGCCACGAACTCGACGCACAGGTCGACGAGAGTCAGCAAGGTGTGTTTCTATGCCATGGTGTGGGGCTGGGCTTTGTGGCGCGATCAACACATGGCTCTCGAACTTCCTCTGGGGGTTTCTATGCCCTCGGTGTCGGGCTGAGCATGCGACAGATGCCGATTGGGTGCAGCTCTCCTTAAGGGATCGCTGACCAGTAGCTTTGCCTGATTTCCGGGTAATCGCCGTCGTGCTCTTCTACCGTCGTGTTCAGGGGAAGGGGGCAGCGGATGAGCTCGCTGATCGAGGAACTCAAGCGCCGGGAGGAGGCTGCCCGGGCCGAGGCCGACCGGCTGCGCGCCCGGATCGAGGAACTGGCCGGAGAGCTTGCCAGGGCGGAAGAGCAGGCATCGCGGCTGGTGATCGCACGGGAAGAAGTCACGCGGGTGCTGGCGGAGCCCGGCCGCCGCAGAGATTTCCGGGCTGTCCAGCACACCCGCCGGGGAACAACCCCGGCCGGCTTCGCCGATCGGGGCAGTGACGGTGCTGCCGTGGCAGGAAGGGACTGATGCTTCGGTGCTGCCGCGGGCCTGCCAGGATCTCCTGGAGGTGGCGGCCGACGCGGGACTGTCAAGGGACATCAGGAAGTGCCCGGTGGCGGTCATGAGAGGTGCCCGCTGGCGGCCACCGGATCTGCCCAGTGGTGGCCGCCAGACGTGCCCGGCTGGTTAGCTCAGCGGGATCACTCCCTTCCCGGCGATGGCCTGGGTGAGGCGGATGCTGTCGCCGCTGGTCTGGCAGACGTGGGCGTGGTGCATGAGCCGGTCGACGGTGGCGGTGGCCAGGGTCTTGGGCATCAGCTCGTCGAATCCGGATGGGTGGAGGTTGGAGCTGACCGCGACGCTGCGGCGCTCGTAGGCGGCGTCGACGAGGCGGTAGAGGCCTTCGGCGGCGTCCTGGGCGACGGGCAGGAGCCCGATGTCATCGACGACGACCAGGTCAGCGCGCAGGATGCGGCTGATGGCCCTGGTCACTGAGTCGTCGGCGCGGTGCCGGTGGATCAGGGCGCCGAGCTGCTCCAGGGTGAACCAGGCGACGTTCTTGCCGGCTTCGACGGCGGCCTGCCCGAGGGCCTCGAGCATGAACGTCTTGCCGGTGCCGGACGGCCCGCAGACGACGAGGTTCTCGTCCAGGCCGACCCATTCCAGGGTCCGCAGCGCGGCCTGGGTCGGGGCCGGGACCGAGGACAGGCGCTCGTCCCAGGCGTCGAATGTCTTCCCGCTGGGGAACGCGGCCCGGGTGCGGCGGGTGGCGAGGGAGGAGCGGTCGCGGCCGGCGACTTCCTCCGCGAGCAGGGCCCGCAGGACCTCGGCCGGGTCCCACCGCTGGGCTTTGGCCGTGGCGATGACCTCGGGGGCGATGCGCCGCATGTGGGGCAGCCGCATGCGGCGCAGCAGCTGCTCCAGCCCGTCGTCGAGGGGCGGCGGGGCCGGGGCGGCGGCGGTCACGGGGTCCTCCTGACGGGTCCGGGGAAGTCGATGTGGTCGACTGCGAGGCAGACGTCGTAGTGCACCTGGGCGAGCGGGCGGCCGCCGTGCGGGGCGTCGAGGGCGGCTTCCTGCAGGGCCTTGAGCCCGGGGCCGCCGTCAGCCTTGGCCTGGGCGAAGACGTCCGCGGCGGCCAGCAGGGCCTGCCGGATGAACGCGGCGTCGCGCTGGCTGAGGACGACGGCGTTCCCGTCGCGCCCTGCGGCGGTCACCGGCTTTCCTCCTTCTTGCCGTCGCGGGGCGCCCAGCCGCGGGTGCCCTGGGCGAGGGTGCGGCTCTCGCCGGCCCGGGACGGGCCGCCGGGGGCGGCGGACGCCTGGTGGGCGAGGATCGCGGCGAGGTCCCCGTCGGCGAACCGCCCTGAGGCGGCGGCCTGCCCGAGTGCCCGGTCCACCGGTTCCGTCCCGTGCAGGGCGGCCATCTGGACGGCCCGGGTCATCTTGGACCGGACCCGGGAGGCTCCGGCTGCGGCGGCCTCGGCCAGCCAGAGCCCGGCGCCGTCGCCGATGGACAGGAACTCCGCCTCCGCCGCGGTGCGGGGCTTAGGCTCGCGGTTCAGCGCCCCGGGCGGGGCGGGCGGGTAGTGCGCCGCCTCCAGCCGCGGGCTGCCCGGCGAGGCGGCCAGGTGGCGGGCCGCCTCGGCCGGGCCTTCCGGGCCGGCGTGGGTGATCACGACCTGGCTCCCGTGCCGGCGGACGTGGACGACCTCGCCCGCGAGCTGGTGCGGGACCGAGTACTGGCCGCCCTCGAACGACACCAGCGACATCGCGTCGACCCTGCGGGTCACGCCCAGCGCCGCGGTGAACGGGGCGGCCGGCACCGGGTGAAGGCGGGGCCGCTCGTCGGCGAGCATCTCCGCCGGGGCCCGCCGGGTGACCCGGTGCGGGCGGGCGTTGACCTGCTCGCAGAACGCCGCGCAGGCCGCCTCGAGAGCCGCGAAGCTGCCGTACTCGCCGAGCAGGTTAGCGGCCGTCGGGACAAGGTCGGCCTTGGCCAGCTTCACGGTGGACTCCGACCCGCCCTTGGACGCCGGGTCGTAAGGCACGCAGGTCGCGACCGTCAGCCCGTAATGGCGGCCGAACTCCACCGCCCCGGGGTTCCGCACCGGGATCCCGGCCACGTGCTCGACAGTGACCGTCTTCTCGTTGTCGGTCAGCAGGTAGCCGGCACCGCCGGCCCGCCGCAGCGCGACGTCGACGGCGGCCCAGACCGAGGCCTGGGTCTTGTCCAGGATCGGGAGCACGACCCGGAACCTCGACCAGGCCAGCCACAGGCAGAACAGCACCGTCGCCGCCCCGGCGACCTCCGGCCCGTCGCCGAAGTCGTACTGCGCCCACATCCCCGGCTCAGGGATCCAGGGCCGGAACACCCGCCGCCGCCCCGAGTGCCAGGCCCTCTTCAGCCGCGCGACCGCCCGCCGCGTCGTCCGCTCCGATCCCGCGAACCCCATCGCCGTGATCTTCTCGTGCGCCACGTCGGCCCGCACCTTGCCCTTGCTCCGCTCGACGAGCTCCTCCAGCTTCGGCAGGAACTCCTCGATGACGCTCCGCCCGGGGCGACGCCGCGCCCGGCACCAGCCGCCCTTCCTCTCTCGCCCGCACATAGCGGGCTACCGTGTGGTGCGAGCAGCCCGCGAGCTCGCCCGCGTCCCGCAGCGACCCCGTCAGGTCGTACGCCTCAAGGATGTTCATGATCTCCTCGGCACTCTTCACTCGTCCCCTTCCCGGGAACCTGGTCCAGTTGGCACTGACCAGCAAAAACGGGAAGGGGGCCCCAGCCGGTAACCGGCGGGGAACGATCAGTTCGTGTCGGGCAGATCCCGTGGCCGCAGCCGGGCAGAACTCATGTCCGCCAGCGGGCCGCTATCTGGCCGTCTGCGGGCAGTCTCTCGCGACCGTCGTCACGGGACGCCCGCTGCGGGCAGGCGAGTTCGCTGCGGCGGCGGGCCTGAGCACGGAGAAAGCGAAAGTGGAAGGGCTGCGGTCGAAGCTGAGGCTGCTGGCCGAGCGGGGCTGGCTGGCCCCGGCCCCCGGTGGCCTGTTCACGCTAAACGATCACGCAGGGAAAACAGGGAAACACGTAGAACGGTTGGCGTCCTGGCGAAAGCTGAAGGTAATTCTCCAATTGCTCCAGGTCCACCCGCACCTCGTGGCTATCCGGGCCTCTAACTGTGATCGTCTTCAGTTCCAACTGCACGGCTATCCCTGGCCTCGCCGGAAGCCAGCGGATATCGATGTCCTGGCCAGTAGCTGGCCACCAGAGTGCGGCGTGGGTGCCGAACCGATGAGTGATGTACTGACTCGACCAGTGCTCAAGCGTCTTCTCGGGGACCGACACATACCCAGACATGACCTAGAAGGTAGTGGAACTCGGGTTCGGGCGAGAGCCCGAAAGACCCTCCAAAGGACGTCCGGAAGGCTGCGCTGGAGGGGTCTGACTGCGCAGTGACTGCGCTGGGCCGACCGGGCGTTGCTCCACCGCATGTCAGAGACCTGAAAGGGGGTGAGCCTGCCTGTAGGCCGGGTTCTGTGCCCTCGCTTGGCGCGAGGCGGCGGTCATCCATCTAGGGCTGCCGTTGCCGACAGTCTCGTGCGGTCTACCCGCGGGCATCGGGCGGGCCGCCCTCGAACGCTCGCGCAGGCCCGCGACTTGCGGCGCTGGCCCTCTTGACCTTGCTCCGGGTGGGGTTTACCTAGCCGCCGCAGTCACCTGCGGCGCTGGTGGTCTCTTACACCGCCGTTTCACCCTTACCTTCCAGCCAAAGCCAGAAGGCGGTTTGCTTTCTGTGGCACTGTCCCGCGGGTCACCCCGGATCGGCGTTACCGATCACCCTGCCCTGTGGAGCCCGGACCTTCCTCACCGTACGCTGACGCGCCCGGTGCGACCGCCCGGCCGACTCACCCGGGACACAGCATACAGCCGCGAACGCTTAGCCGATCCAGAGCGGCGCACAGCGGTTCAGGCGGGGAGCGGCAGAGACGACGTATCGAGCGTGAGGTCAACCGGTGCCGGCAGTCGGAGCTTCTCGCCCGCGGTGACCGTTTCCACCTTGGCGTACCCGTTTGCGCCTGGCTCACTGTGCAGCCAGACCGTCACCGGCTTGGTGAACCGGTCCACCAGCAGGTACAGCGGGATGCCCGCCAGCGCGCACGCCCGCGGCTTCACCTCGCGGTCGGCCCGGACGCTGGACGCGGAGATGACCTCCGCCGCGAGCAGCACCCGGTCGAGCGGGCGCAGCGACTCAAGGTCGGGCAGAGTGCTCGAGTCGCGCAGGATCATGAAGTCCGGCTCGACCAGGTCCCCGGTAGGCGGCAGTTCGATCTCGCCGGCACGGTCCAGGAACCAATCCTGGGCGTCGTGCGCCGCGTGGAAGGAGTACTCCAGCCACTGGCAGACACGTTCATGCCAGATCACGGGCATCGGGCTCACGACGAGCTGTCCTTCGAGGATCTCGGCCCTGCGGTGCCCGGTATCGATCCGGTCGCGGAGATCGAGCAGGCCCTGAATCGGGAGATGCTCTTGCGGGACTTCCTCCCACGCGGGATTCCGCTTGTGTGGTACTGCCATGACTGTCATGGTGCCATCTCCCATCGCTCCTATCACCAGTATGCCGCTGATGGCCGTCACGCGCACTGTAGACAGATAATGTCCAGCAGCGCGCATAGTCGACCATATCCAACTGATCCATCTGGCGTATTCCCGACTAGAGATTAGATAGCACTCGAAATCAGGTTGTAATATCGCAATCAGTTGCCGAAGGGCGTGACCAGCGAAAACGGGTGCGTGGTTACCGCCTGGCGGTAACCACGCACCCGTTCGGAATACTCGGCTTTGATCTTGATTTGCTGGGGCTACGCCTGCACCGACGCGGACGGTTCCGCGTGCGCCTCGGCCGGAGATGCGGCGGCGGCCTGCGGCTTCGGGCGGACGAGGGTGAATACCGTCGCGGCGGCGATGAGGCCGAAGCCGGCGGCGACGATGTAGGCCAGGTCGAGGCCGTCCGCGAACGCCCGGTGCACAACCGGTGCGAGCGCCGGGCGT
This sequence comes from uncultured Actinomycetota bacterium, assembly GCA_963785645.1. Taxonomy (GTDB): domain Bacteria; phylum Actinomycetota; class Actinomycetes; order Streptosporangiales; family Streptosporangiaceae; genus Trebonia. The sequence continues at coordinate 117,239 of CAWAWG010000022.1, read as the reverse complement.
GCGGGCGAGGACCGCCTGCGCCTGACCGCCGCTCAGCGCGGCCGACAGGCCGCTGCCCGCCCCGTGGGACAGGCCGTGGGTGAGCCCGGAGTCGAACACCTCGCCGAGCACCGCGATGCCGAACGCGTAGCCGAGCTGGCGGAACGCGCTGAGCGCGCCGGCCGCCATGCCCGCCTGCTGCCACGGCACGGCGGACATCGCCGTCGAGGTAAGCGACGCCATGGTGAGCCCCGCGCCGATTCCGACGAGCACCAGCCCGGGGATGATCACCGGCCAGCCTGAGTTCTCCCTGATCACGGCCTGCGCGGCGGCGCCGGCGGCGATGACGAAGAGCCCGGTGCCGACCATCCAGCGGGGTGACGTCCGGTGCAGGAACCGGCCGACCTGCCCGGATACGAGGAACGCCGAGGCCGCGCACGGAAGTACCACCAGCCCCGCCTTGATCGCGCTCAGTCCGAGGACCGACTGAAGCCACAGCGACTGGTAGGTCAGGCCCGCCCAGGCGGCCGCGGACAGCAGGCCCCCGCCGATAAGCATCGCGGTGAACGTCGAGTTGCGCAGCAGCTTGAGGTCGAGCATCGGGGCCGCGCTGCGCCGCTCGGCCAGGACGAACGAAGCCAGGGCGACGACCGAGACGGCGATCAGGGCGATGGTCTCCGTGGACGCCCACGCGCCCCTGATGAGCGCGTAGGTGAGCGCGGCGGCGGCGACGGTGAACGAGACCATACCCGGCAGGTCGACGCGCCTCGGGTTCGGGTCGCGCGACTCGGTGACGACCCGCAGGGTCAGCGCCACGGCGACCACGCTCACCGGCAGGTTGACGAGGAAGATCCACCGCCAGCCGAAGTTCACCGTGAGCAGCCCGCCGATGACCGGGCCAAGCGCGGACGCGGCGCCGTTGACCGCCCCCCAGATACCGAAGGCCATGCCGCGGTCGCGCCCGGTGTAGGTGTTGCTGATCAGCGCCATCGTCGTCGCGAACATCGCCGCGGCGCCCACGCCCTGGACGCCGCGCGCGGCGATCAGCAGGGCCACGTTCGGCGCCAGGCCGCAGGCAAGCGACGCGACGGCGAAGAGCACGAGCCCGATGAGGTACAGCCTGCGGCGACCGAAGCGGTCCGCGACCGCCCCCACGGTCAGCACCAGCGCGCCGAGCACCAGCGCATACAGGTCGATGACCCACTGCAGGTCGCTGAAGGTCGTGTGCAGTTGCCGCGCCATGTCGGGCAGCGCCACGTTTACGATCGTGACATCGACGAGCAGCATGCAAGCCCCGGCGCAGATCGCCACCAGGGGCCACCACTTGCGCATCTGTGGTTCCTTCCGTTCATCCATGGGCCGGACCCCTTCGCCTTCATCGTTTCTGTTCGATGACTTGACGATCGGCCGGCCGCCACCGGGACACGTCTCGCACGTTCAGCCGGGCCCCGTTGAGGCTCCCCTGCCTCCTCGACATACGATCGCGCACTGTCGGCCTAATCTATAGCCATATTGGCCAGACGCGCCGGTTCTCGACATTTGCTACTGTCTCTTTGGTGGAAACCATCACGGTCGACGATCTCGACCGGCAGCTCGTGCAGTGCCTGGGCGTGGACGGGCGCGCGTCGTTCAGCGCGATCGCCGAGGTCCTCGGGGTGTCCGACCAGACCGTCGCGCGGCGGTACCGGCGGCTCCGCTCGGCCGGGGCGCTGCGCGTTGTCGGTCTCAAGTTCTCCAAGTCGGCGGAATATCCCGTCTGGTTCCTGCGGCTGCGCTGCGTTCCCGGGTCCGGTGAGGCAATCGCCGCCGCTCTCGCCAGGCGCCAGGACACGGCCTGGGTTCAGCTGCTTTCCGGCGACACCGAGGTGCTGTGCTCGCTGCGCGGCGGCGGCCCGGACGGCACCGAGTCGCTGCTCACCCGGCTGCCCGGTCCGGGCGGATCGTCGCGGTGACCGCCTACTCGCGGCTGCACATGTTCACGGGCGGACCCGACGCGCTCGGCTTCATGGACGTCCTGCCCGCCTCGCGCCTCGCGCCGCTGCGGACCGGCGGTCCGCCGGCCAGGCCGGAGGCCGCTGGCGCCGATGACGCGGCCAGCGACCTCGACGCCGCCCTGTTCGCCGCCCTCGCCCTCGACGGCCGGACCCCCTACGCCGACATCGCCGCCGCGACCTCCTACTCGGAGACGACCGTGCGGCGGCGGATGGACCAACTCCGCGACGCTCGGGCTGCTGTACTTCGACCTGGAACTCGACATGCCGGCCTTCGGCTTCCGGTCCTCGGCCTGGCTGTGGCTGTCGGTGCCGCCCTCGCACCTGGCGGACGTCGGCGCCGCGCTCGCGAAGTTCCCCGAGGTCGCCTACGTCACCGCCACGACCGGCCCGGCCAACCTCGCGGCCTGCGCGGTCTGCCGCGACGAGGAGTCACTGTACGAGTTCCTGACCGTCAAGGTCGGTCCGCTGCCCGGCGTGGAGCGGGTGGAGACCTCGCCGATCATCCGCACGGTCAAGCAGGCTTCCCCGGTCATGGCACCCCGTTCGTGAAGCCAGCGGTTCCCAAGTCAAGGGAACCTAAGTCAACGGAATGAGTCATCAGAACGGGGGCGTATCTTCGCGTCTCGTGCGCCCAGCCTGCCAGCACCGCTGAGCGCGCTCCGCGCTTCTTGCTGTTATCAGGGGGAATGCGGGGGCCGCGAAGATAGTGGATTGCTGAGCACGCCCCAGCACTGCCAGCGATCCACTATCTTTCTGCGTCTTACTCGCTGCCCTCGCGGAAACCGCCGATAAAGCGCCGGAACAGACCGCCTTCCCGCGACAGCGGCGGGGCGGGGGGCGGAGCCTGCGGCAGTTCGTGGCCGATAGGCTCCCGGTAGTCCGCCCGCGCGATGGCATCGACGATCTGCGCTTCGTCGAATGCCCCGGAACCCGGGATCTCGGGGATGAAGCCGACCAGGTCGCCGTCGAGCATCACCTCAGCCGCCAGGGACGACGTGCCCTCGTTGCCCCAGATCGCCTCGCGGCCGCCGGCCAGCACGACCCGGATCCCGTAGATGTCGATCCCGGCGGTCTCCATGTGCGCGTCAACGCCACGGTCTCTGAGAGCATCGACGACACGCCGGGCACGGTTTTCATCCATGCGTTTCAACCTACCGTTCACCTGCGGCTGCGCGCGCCGCCGGTCAGCCGCGCCCGCGCTTGTTGCTGTTATCTGGCCAGCAGGAGGGTTAGCGCGGGCGGGGCAGCGGCCAGCAGGGCGAGGACGAGGGTAAGCGTCGCGGTGCAGGCGGCCGAACGGGCGGAGCTCGACGGGCGCAGCAGGCGCTCGACGCGGGCGGGGACCGCGCAGCTGGCGGCCGCCATGACCCCGCGGGGAACAGCCGTATCCGCCGCGCCCGGGCGGAAGCGGCCCTTGCCCGGGACGGCCGCGGGCGAGCAGGGCGTCCCGGTAGCGATCGCGATCAGCGCGGTGACCAGGGCGGGGCGGCCGCTGGTGCGCGCGGCGGTGTCGTCGGCGGACATCTCGGTCAGCCGGGCCACCTCGGCGGCGCCGCGGGCGAACAGCGGGACACCGGGGAAGGCGGCGGCCAGTCCCCGGGTCACCGTCGCAAGGACATGGTGACGGTGCGCGAGGTGGGCGCTCTCGTGCGCGAGGACGGCGCCGCAGCTGCGGCGGGTCGAGAACGGCGAGGGCGCCGCTGGTCACCACGATCGCGGCCGGGCGGCCGGCCACGCAGTAGGCGGCCGGGCGCGGGTCGTCGAGCATGACCGTGCGCGGGTCCCGCCGACGGTGCCGCTGGCGGGCCGACGCAGCAGCGCCGTGCGCGCGTGGGACCGGGTCTGCGGCCCGGGACCGCTGGACCCGGCGGCCGTAACGCCACAGCGCGACGGCGGCAAGCAGCGCGGTCAGCGACCGCGAGGGCCGTCACCCCGGCCTCGTAGAGCGCGCTGCGGTAGACCGCCGGAGTGCACGCACCGCCGGCTACCGAACGGCAGAGCGCCTGGGTGAGCTGGGGCCAGTCAGCGCGCGGCCGTTCGGAAGGCAGACCCGATGGCGACCGCGGCCGACAGCAGGACGCTGGCCATGGCGGCCAGCCAGGCCGCCAGGCCGACCCGGACGCTCACGCCGCGGCGGGTCAGCGGGGCGAGCAGCGCCGGGACGCACCAGCGCGGCGCCGACCGCGTAGCCGAGCAGGGCCAGGGCGGTGATCACGGCCGGCCGCCGACGAGCTTCTCCAGGACCGCGCGCAGCGCCGCGGACTCGGTGCCGTCCATCTGCGCGACGAAGTGGCTGAGCACCGCCTCGGTGTCGCCCGGCCGCCGCCATGGCCTCGCGCATCAGGCGGGCGCTGTACTCCTCGCGGCTGGCGACCGGCGTGTAGCGGTAGGCCTTGCCGTCCCGCTCCCGCGCCAGCCAGCCCTTGCGGTGCAGGTTGTCCATGGTCGACATGACGGTCGTGTAGGCGATGTTGCGTTCCGCGCGCAGTTCCTCGAAGAGGTCGCGGACGGTCACGGGCGCCGCCGTGATCCCAGATCCGGTGCATGAGCACCGCTTCCAGCTCGCCGAACCCGTGCACTCGCGCCTCCCGTTCCGCTCAATATCGCGATTGCCAGCCACGCCATCGTACTTGCTACTATCTCCGTACGTAGATCGTACGTAGTTAGTACGTAGATGGGGGAAACGCGGTGTCCGGAGCGCAACTCACGGGACAGCAGGCGGCGCGCGCTTGAGGAGGCTCGCCAGGCCCAGCAGCGGCGCAAGCGCCGGCTGCGGCTGGCCGCCTGGGGCGGCGCGGCCGTCGTGGCTGGCCGGCGTGGGGCTCGGCCTCGGGCTCGGTTTGCCGGGCGCCGGCGCCGCGCCTGGCCCGGGTTCCGCGAGCGCGGCGTCCTACGGACCGCTGTCGTCGCTCGGCCCGCTCGCGGCTGCCCCGTCACCCGGGGCGCGCGGGCCGGAGAACGTGCCCATTCCCGCCGCCGCCCGCGCTGGCCGGGACGTCGGCCGCGACCGCCGGGCAGGCCGTCGACGGGATCGGCTGCAACACCAGCGAGCAGACGGTGTTCCACATCCACACGCACCTGACGATCTTCGTGAACGGGCAGCAGCGCCAGGTGCCCGCGGGGATCGGCATCCCCGGACGCGGTGGCGACGCAGACGCAGGCGGGGCCGTTCATCGACTCCGGGAACTGCTTCTACTGGCTGCACACGCACGCCGCCGACGGGATCATCCACATCGAGTCGCCGGTCGCAGCGGACCTACACGCTCGGCGAGTTCTTCGACGAGTGGGGACAGCCGCTGGGCCCGACCAGGCCGGCCCGGCGCACGGGAAGGTCACCGTGCTCGTGAACGGGCAGGTCTTCAAGGGCAACCCGCGCGACGTGCCCCTCGGGTCGCACGAGAACCTCCAGCTGGAGGTCGGGACTCCGCTGGTCGCGCCGGAGACGATCAACTGGTCGAGCACCGGCCTTTGACCGGGTACGCGCTGGTCCTACGGGTGACTGCCGGGGGCGATGTCCGGCCAGACCCCGCCTGCTGCTGCCCCGGCCCCGATCGGCCGACGGAGTGCCCCGGTGAACTGGCAGGATGCGTCGTGAGGACACCGTCGACGGCCAGGCCGACGCACACGGCCAGGCAGACCGCGACGATAAGGAACCGGACGAGCTCGCTGCGATCTGCCCAGCAGCTCCGCAGGTACATGCGCGCGGAGGACCGGCGGGTGCAGGTAGTGGTCCCGTAGGTAAGCATCGCGGCGAGCCGGGGAGCCGATCGGCTGAGCCGGGTTTCAAGCTCGCCGAGTGACTCCCGCTCCCCCGGTGACAGATGCATGCGCCGCCCTCCGATCGCGGCTGCCGGGGGGCGTGCTGCCGTGGCCGTCCCATTCCCCGCATCGCGGCCGTCAAACAGCCACGGGATACCACGTTTACTGGAAAAGTCCTCAGCGCCTGCTGTCGTACGCCGTGAACCTCGGCGGTTCCGCCCGCGGCGGCGCCAGACTTGATACCTCAGGTCGCCGCTGAGGCGCGGACGCGGGAGCGCCGCCACGGACCTGAAGAAGCCTGGCTGCGCGAGTGCCGTGCTCGGCCTGGCAGATCACGCGGACGTCATCCTGGAAGGGTTTCATCCCGGCGTTAGGCAGGGGTCGGCGCCGCGCCCGCCGTCGACCTATTTTTCGGGCTTCGCGGGCGGCGGGATGATGCTAGGCCACCTGGTCGGGGACCGTGGACTCGACGCCCGCGGCGGACGCCGGGGACGCGGGCTCCGGTGCGGGAGCGCGCCGGGGGGCGAACGCCAGGCCGGCCGCCAGGCAGGCGAACGGGATGACCGGGATCAGGTAGCGGTAGTCGAAGTCCGCGATCGCGATCGGGTAGACCAGCAGCACGACGGCGGTGACCCACGGCAGCATCGACGTGCCGCGCGGCCGCCAGTGCAGGCGCAGCGAGCGCAGCGTGTCGCGCCGAGAGCACCGACTCGATGCCCTTGCCCCGGCGGCGGGCGGTCACCGAGAACAGGCCGCCGAGGCCGACCAGGAAGATCACCGCGAGCAGCGGCCCGTAGGTGAACACCACCCGCTGGTAGACCGCGATCGGCGCCGCGAAGATCTTGTGCACCACGCCCGGCGCCTGGTGGCCGTAGTTCAGCCAGTCCGTCGTAGGCGGTGCCGCCGGGGACCACTCGGGATCCAGGCTTGTCTTCGGCGGGAGCAGCGAGTTGGGCTTCCGGTGGCCGGGTCCGTGCCGGTGAAGTGCAGGTGGAAGTTGTAGTAGTACGTCGTGCCCGACCCCGGGTAGCCGATCCGCGGGAAGCCGAACGACAGCAGGACGTCCTTGAAGACCGTCTTCGCGTAGTCGAGCGGCTGCGCCACGACCGCCTTGATCGGCGAAGTCGGTCAGCACCTTGTTGCCCGCGGGGCTGACCGGGCCGCAGTTCTTGCTGGTCTTGCCGTCCGTCACGGTGACCGTGCAGATCCCGTTCATGTCCTGGTGCACGTACGGGCGCGTGCCAGATGTAGTTGCCCGGCGGGTCCGGTCGACGATCGGCTGGGTGGGGCAGACCACGGCCTCGTCGCCGGTCGGCTTGATGACCGCGCAGTTCGGCGAACGAGGACACCCGGCCCCAGAGGTAGAAGCCCGCCGACATGGTCGTGCCGTAGATCGGCGTGCCCGGTCCGGTCTCGGCTGGAACCAGCCCGCGTACGCGCCGAACGGGACCAGCGTCCCCACCGCGAAGGCGATGGCGATGCCCCAGCCGCGCAGCGTCTTCCACGACCAGCCGCGCAGCAGCAGGAACAGCGGCAGCACCGCGAGCATGATCGCGCCCTCGGTGCGCACCACCACCGCGTCCCGACCAGCAGTCCCGGCGACCGCGGCCGTCCACCACCGGGTCCTTGGCCGCCACAGCAGCAGCAGCAGCGCGATCATCAGCAGGAACGTGAAGACGCGTCTCCGCCATGATCAGGTGCTCGTCCTCGATGATGTACCCGTCGAGGAGTAGCGGCAGCGTCGCGATGGCCGACCACGTCTTCGACACGCCGCCGCGCCGCAGCAGTGACGTAGATCATCACCGCGACGAGCAGGCCCATCAGGTGCTGCACAGCGGTGACGAGCGTGAACGAGTGGAACGGCAGCAGCAGGCGCAGGAAGAACGAGTACCCGGTCGACTTGGACAGGTTCGGCTGCGGGCGCAGCGCGGCACCGACGTAGACGTAGGAGTCGCCGGCGAACCACAGCGCGCCCGGGTAGCCGAGCATCACGAGCAGGCGCAGCACGGCACCGACCGCGAGCGCCCCGGTGAACAGCTTGTGCTCGCCGGCGAGGCGGCGCAGGCGGGCAGGACCAGTCGCGGATTCACGCCCACGATCCTATCGGGGCGGATCGCGCGCCGTGGCCATCCTCCGGCAGTCGACGGGACCTCGGCAGTCAGCCCGGCACTCGTGGCAAGCCCGGTGGCCTGCCGTGACCACGGGTAATATCTGATCGGGAAGGGAGCAGCGATGCCGCCGCACGGTTACGAGCGCCCGACCCAGGCCGGGTCACCGCCCCGCGCCAGGCTTCGCCATGCGCCAGTCGCCGGCTCCGACCAGCGACGACCCGGAAAGCCAGCCGGGCAGCGGCGATCGTAACGGGAGCGTCCGACGGTCGGCGGCGGTCCTGGCCGCGCCCGGCCAGGCGGCCGCCGATCCCGCGCCCGGCTGACAGCCGGCCCGGCGGGCTCCGCGTCGCCGGCCGCCCGGCCGGCGTCACCGTGTTCCGGGCGGGCCTGCCAGGCCCGCCGGGACCCGCGCGACCCGGGCCCCCGTCCCGATGCGGCCCAGCGTTCCGACTTCGATCGCCGCCCGAGACTGGTCCGCGCGCCGACGCAGCACCACGTCCCCGGCTTCGGCGGCCGGGACGACCGAGCCGGGCAGCGCCGCGGCCGTATCCCGGTTCCGGCCCGAACAAGCGCCCCGGCTCCGGCGGACGCCCGGCCGCGGCTCCGCCGATGAGCGCACCGCACTCCGGCTCGGCCCCGCGTCTCGGCCAGACCGCGCGCCGGCAGCCTGCGCTCGGCGCCCCGGACCGGGCGGCCGAGTCCGAGGCAGCGCCCTGATCCGGAGCCGGGACCCAGGGGCCGACTCGCGGTCCGGGCCGCCGCCCGGCCCCTGGTCCGCGCCTCAGTCCCGCCGCCGCCGCGCGCATCGAGCAGCTGCTGCGTCGCCGCGCAGCGGCAGATCGCCGAGCACGCCAGGGCCGCCGCGGAGGAGGCCGAGCGCGAAGCGGCGAAGATCAAGGCCGCCGCCGAGTCCTACGCGGCCGGGCTGCGCACCTCGGCCGAGTTCGAGAAGGCCAGCGTCCGCGCCGAGGCCGAGCGCGAGGCGGCCAAGATCAAGGCCGCCGCCGAACGGGAGCGCGACGACATCGTCCGGGCCGCCCGCCGCGAGGCCGACGAGATCCGCCGCCGCGAGCAGTTCCTGCTCGAGCAGTCAGAAGCGCTGCGCTCCCAGGCCGAGGCCGACCTCGAGGTCGAGCTCGCCGACCGGCGCGCGGAGGCGGAGCGGCTTGAGGTCGAGCGGCTCGCCGACGCCCAGGAGGCCACCCGCAAGCTCGTCGAGGAAGCCGAACGGCGGGCGGCCGACGCCGAGAAGCGCGCCGCCGACGCCACCGCGCAGGCGGAGCAGGCACGGCGCGACGCCGAGGCCGACGCCAAGAAGGAGATCGCCGACGCGCACCGCAAGGCCGAGCTGGTCATCGCCCAGGCCAAGGACGAGGGCAAGCAGATCCTCGCCGACTTCGAGGCCGACGCCGACAAGCGCCGCGCGGTCCTGCACAAGGAACTCGACGAGCTGACCAGGCAGAAGAACGAGGTCGACGAGAAACTGGCCCAGATGCGCCAGCTCTTCGCCGTGAGCTCCATCCTCGACACCCCCGGCGACTGACCTCGGCTGTCCCGGCGCAACGCGGCACTCCTCGCAGGGGTATACCGAATTTTGGCCGGAAACCGGCCCGACTTGCGGTGTTTTGTCCAACCAAAATTCGGTATACCTGGGTCGCGCCGACGACGCTGCCGGGCTAGTGCCTGGCGGCGGCCCAGGCCTCTAGCTGGGCGACGAAGGCGGCGGCGTGCGGGGGCCAGGCTAGGTTGCGCCAGGGCGTACTCGTGGGCGCGCAGGCCCATCTTCACCCGCAGGTCCGGGTCGGCGTCCAGCTTCAGTATCGCTTCGCGCGGCGGCCTGCGGGTCGTTGAAGGGGACGACGAAGCCGCCGTCCGCCGCCTCCACCAGGTCCACGGCCAGCGGCAGCGGAGTGGTCACGACCGGGACGCCCCGGGCCATGTACTCGGCGACCTTGGTGGGCATCGAGTGGCGGAAGTTCTCCTCGTCCTGCAGCAGGGACAGGCCCGCCAGCGAGCCCTCGACCAGGCGCAGCGCCTCGGCGTTGGGCACGAAGCCGTGCCAGCGCACGGCGTCGCCCGCCGCCTCGATGTGCGCCCGGGCGGCCGCGTCCGCCTGGCCGATCAGCTCGACCGCGATGCCGTGCGGCTTCAGGAGGCGGCCGAGTTCCGTCATCTCGCGCCGAGCCCCGGTCCGGGGAGAGCCAGCCGACGTAGACGACCCGGCGCGGGCCGGCCGGGCGGGCCGCCGTCTCCGGGACGTAGGTCGTGTTGGGAACGACCGGGTGCGTGCCGGCGAAGCGGTCGTTGTAGCCGTGCTCGGCCAGGATCAGGTGCAGGCTGCGCTCGGCCAGGCGCTCGGCGCGGGTCGACTCCCCCGGCGGCGACCGGGCGCAGCCAGGCCGGGAGCCAGGCCTTGGTGGTCAGGGCCGCCGCCGTGTCCTCGTGCACGTCCCAGACCGTGGGCGGGCGCTTGCCCCTGCGGCGGGAGGACGAGCAGCAGCTCCGGGTCGTGCACGAGCAGCAGGTCCGCGCCCGCCGCCTGCTCGGCCATGGCCGCCTTCGCGGCGCGCAGCGCGCCGAGGCGGCGCCGGCCGGCGGCGCGGGGAATGGTGACGGTGCGCAGCGTCCCACGGACCCGTTCCGAGTACCTGAACTTGATCGTCGCCGCGGACGGGTGCGGCGCATCCGGCCGGTGGCTGCTCTCCGCGTGCGGGGCGATGTACGTGACGTCGTGGCCGGCGTCGAGCAGCGCCTGGATCTCGCGGTAGAAGATGCGGGCGTCGGCGGGGTGGTGCACGACCGTGCAGACGACGACGTGCACGTCGACGCCTCCTAGGGGTTCTGTCGCCTGGGGTCGGCCCTGCGGGCTTACAGCGGGTAGACCGAGTCTCCGGAAATCTTGCCGCGGGTGTCGAACAGCAGGTGGGCGCTCGCCGCGATGCCGTCCAGGTCGTACTCGGTGTGCGCCTGGAGCAGGATCGTCAGGTCGGCCCGCTCGGTCGGGGACTGCGCCCGGCGGATGTCCTTGCCGTCGACCTGCCAGCTGTCCACGTACGGGTCGTGGTAGCTCAGCACCGCGCCGCGCTGCAGCAGCTTGCGGGCGATCGGGCGGGCCGGGCTCTCGCGCTGGTCGGCGATGTCCTTCTTGTAGGTGACGCCGAGCAGCAGCACCTTCGCGCCGTTGAGCGGCTTGGCGTCGGTGTTGAGCAGCTCGGCGGCGCGGTCGACGACGTAGCCGGGCATCCGGGAGTTGATCTCCTGGGCCAGCTCGACGAAGCGGAACGGGTGCTTGAGCTCCGCGCGCACCTTGTAGGAGAGGTAGTTCGGGTCGATCGGGATGCAGTGGCCGCCGACGCCGGGGCCCGGGTAGAACGCCTGGAAGCCGAACGGCTTGGTCGCGGCGCAGCGGATCGAGTCCCACAGGTCGATGCCGAGCTCGTGGCAGAAGATCGCCATCTCGTTGACGAGCGCGATGTTGACGTGCCTGTAGGTGTTCTCGAGGAGCTTGGCCATCTCGGCCTCGCGGGCGGACTTCGCCTTGACCACCGTGTCGCAGACCGTGCCGTAGAACGCCGCGGCGGCTTCGGTGCAGGCCGGGGTGATGCCGCCGACGACCTTCGGCGTGTTGCGGATGCCGTAGCGCTCGTTGCCCGGGTCGATGCGCTCCGGGGAGAACGCCAGGTGGAAGTCGATGCCGACGGTGAGGCCGCTCGCCTTCTCCAGCATCGGGCGGACGATCTCGTCGGTGGTGCCCGGGTAGGTCGTCGACTCCAGGACGACCAGCGCGCCCGGCTTGAGCAGCTTCGCCGCGGTCTCGGTGGCGGCCCTGACGGCGGTGAGGTCGGGGCCGTCCGACTCGCTCAGCGGGGTGGGAACGCAGATGACGGTGACGTCCGGCAGCGGCGCGATGCCGGCCACGTCCGTCGTGGCGCGGAAGCCGCCGGCGACCATCGCGGCGATGTCGGCGTCGGACAGGTCATCGACGTGGGACCGGCCGGCGTTGAGGCCGTCGACCGTCGCCTGCCTGATGTCGAGGCCGGTGACGTCCAGGCCGACGCGGACGGCCTCCTGGGCCAGCGGCAGGCCGACATAGCCAAGGCCGATGATCACCACGTTCACGCAAACGCCTCCTCGCTGGATGACCACCCATCGTAGCCGGGGCACGGCCCGGCCGCTGCCGCTCGCCGTCGGCGCGGCGCGCCCGGTACGGCCAGCTGCGCGGCTTAAGTGCGGCGGCCCGCCGCCCCCGGGTTGCGCAAGCACGCTTCTTGCTGTTATCTGGGAGATCTAGCGTGACGCAAAGATGGTGGATCGCTGAGCACGCCCTGGCGTGGTTAGCCATCCACCATCTTTGGCCGCACCGTCCGCAACGGCCTTAATCTCAGCCTCCCCGCGGGTGAGGGGGCGTCCCCTTCCCGCACATAACCGGTCGTCTCGGCGCAGCAGACTTCCGTATATCTCGCGGTAGCGGGCCGCGTTGTGCGCCCAGGTGCGGTCGCGGGCGACCCACTCCCTGGCCGCTCGCGCCCAGCTTCGTCCGCAGTTCGGGGCTGTCGAGGAGCTGCTGGAGCTGGTCCGCGAGCGCGCCGGCGTCGAGCGGGGGGAACAGCAGGCCGGTTCCCCGTCGCTGCACGATCTCGGCTCAGCGCCCTGACCGAGCTGACCACGACGGGCAGGCCGCTGGCCATCGCCTCGACCGGCTTGAGCGGCGTGACGAGCTGGCAGACCCGGTCCGGGGTGCGCGGCACGACGAACACGTCGAGGACGGCGTGGTAGTCGCGGACCCGGGCCGACGGGACCCGGCCGGTGAAGATGGCGTCAAGGCCGAGCTCGGCGGCCTGGCGCTGCAGCGCGGTCCGCTCCGGGCCGTCGCCGACGATCAGCGCCCGCGTCCTGACGCCCCGGTCGCCCAGGAGCTTGACCGCCTCGAGGAGCGTGCCGATGCCCTCGTGCGCGACCAGGCTGGAGACCAGGCCGACGACGTGCTCGCCCGGCTGGATGCCGAGGCTGGCCCGCAGCGCGGCGCCGTCGGGCAGCGGGCGGAGGAACTCCTCGCTGACCCCGTTGGGGACGATGATGACTTTCTCCGCCGGGACGCCGCGCGCGATGATCTCCTCGCGCATCGCCTCGCCGAGGGTCACCACCAGGTCGGCGTCGGTCATGCAGTGCGTTTCGAGGGCGCGGGTGCGGACGTAGCGGTCGGACAGCTTCAGGTCGGCGTTCGCCGCGTGCCGCGACAGCCAGGTGTCCTCCCAGAAGCCGCGCACCTCGTAGACGACGGGCAGCCCAGTCGCGTCGCGCAGCGCCAGGGCGATGACCGCGTTGGCGTAGTTGGAGGCGGCGTGCAGCACGGCGGGCCGCAGCCGCTCGGTCAGCCGGGCGGCGCGGCGCAGGTGCGCCTGGTAGAGCCGGTCCATCCGGCCCGGCATGATCCACGGCAGCAGCCGGTGGTAGGGGACGCCGTCCACGGTGACGGTCGCGCGGCCGTCGATCGCCCCGGCCGTGACCGGGAAGCCGATCCGGGTGGTGACGTGCGGGTCCAGGCCGGCCGCGCGCTGCGCGAGGGCGATCTCCTGGGTGCGGATCGTGTACCCGGCGCTGGTCGACGGCAGCGCGTCGGTGACGATGTGCAGGATCTTTGTCCGGTGCTCGCCGCGGGGGAACGAAGCCGTGTCGTCGGCGGGGGCGCAGCCGCGCCGGCGGGTCCGCGCCGGGCAGGTGCAGGCGGCCGGGCTCGAGCATCGCCAGCTCGGCGAGCAGGGACCGGCGGAGGCGGGCCGCGCGCCAGCCGCGCGCGCCGTCGAGTTCCTTGACCGCGTCGGTCAGGCGGCCCTCCCGGTAGGCGAGCCGGGCGGCGAGCCGGGGACGGGCGCCGTTGTGCTCCGACAGCCGCGCGAGGGCCGACCGGGCGACAGTAGGCTGGTCCACCGCGAGGCTGAACGCGGCCAGCCGGGCCGGCGACGCTTCCAGCGCGGTGAGCGCGCCGCGGCGGTCCCCCGCGCCCCACAGCGCGGCGGCCCTGCCGTAGGGGCCCGCGAGCCCGACCAGGCCGCGCAGCGGTGCGGGCAGCGCCCGCCAGGCGAGCGTCACCGCGCGCACCGGGTCGTCGGTCACGTGCCGCAGCATCACGGATGCGGCGAGCACGACCGCTCGCGGCGTCGGCGTTACAGTCACGCCGGCAGATATTACTGGCATTGACGCGTTCACCTGGCCTAGGGGCACGGGATTGCGCCCGGGCCGGCGGACGACAATGCCTGCCCGGCAACCGGAGACCTCCCGCCGCACCGTCAACAAACTGCCGTAGGTCGAGGTACACATAAACCCGACCGGTAAGACGCCAGGGATACGCGGGCGTCCCCGACGACTACCTTGCCGGGGCCAGCCAGCCCAGAGGACCAAGCCAAGAAGGAGACTCCGAAGGCGAATGAGCGCGACGATCACGCATGTACTCGGGGCCAGGCCGAACTTCGTCAAGGCCGCGCCGGTGATCCGGGCGCTCGCCGCGCTCGGCCACGCCCAGCGCGTCGTGCACACCGGGCAGCACTACGACGAGCGGATGTCGGACGTGTTCTTCGTCCAGCTCGGGCTGCCCGAGCCGGACGTCAACCTCGGGGTCGGGTCCGGGACGCAGGCCACGCAGACGGCGGACGTGCTGGTCGGCATGGAGCGGGAGTTCCTGGAGAACTCCCCGTCGCTCGTGGTCCTGTACGGCGACGTGAACTCGACGGTCGGGGCCGCGCTGGCCGGGGCGAAGCTCGGCGTGCCGCTCGCCCACGTCGAGGCCGGGCTGCGCTCGTTCGACAACACGATGCCCGAGGAGATCAACCGGCGGCTCACCGACCAGCTCTGCGACCTGCTCTTCTGCACGTCGCCCGAGGCGCTCGGGCACCTGGCGCGCGAGGGCCGGCCCGGACAGCGCCATGCACCTGGTCGGCAACCCGATGATCGACACGCTGATCGCCAACCTGGACAAGTTCGACGCCGCCGCGGCCCGCGCCGCCTACGGCCTCGGCAGACCGCCGGTACGTCGTCGCCACCCTGCACCGGCCCGCCAACGTCGACTCGCCCGAGCGGGCCGGCCGAGCTGGTGCGGGCGCTGCACGAGGTCGCCGCCGAGCTCGACGTGATCATCCCGCTGCACCCGCGCGGCCGGGCCACGCTCACCGCCGCGGGACTGCTGTCTCCCCGGGAGTCCCCCGCGGGCTCGACCGACCGCGTCTCTCCCGGAGGCGCATCTGACGTGCGTTCACCGCGGATCCACGTGGTGGAGCCGCTCGGTTACGTCGAGTTCATGTCGCTGGTGCGCGGGGCGGCGGCGATCGTGACCGATTCGGGCGGCGTGCAGGAGGAGACTACGCTGCTGCGCGTGCCCTGCCTCACCCTGCGGCCGAACACCGAGCGGCCCATCACCATCACCAGCGGCTCCAACCGGCTCGTCACCCGCGACGAGCTGGCCGCCGCGGTGCTGAAGGCCTGCGACGACGGCCCCTACGCCGGCGAGCTGCCCCCGCTGTGGGACGGCCACGCGGGGCCGCGCATCGCCCGGATCATCACCTCCTGGCTGGCGCAGCGATGAGCGGCACGCCGACCCCGCGAGACGAGGAAATGTCCGCTGCGACGAGACCACGCCGCCGTTCGGGATACCTGGGATCTCCGCCGCCGACGACGCGAGCGGGCGGCGGTGACCTCACCGAGGACGCGGGGCTCGCGCGCGGAGCGCGAGCGGCTGTCGCGGCAGCTGCGCGACACGCGCGTGCAGCTGGCCATGACGCAGACGCGGCTGTCGGCGCTTGAGCAGTCGTCGACGATGAAGTTCGGCCGCACGATCGCGAACGCCGCCAAGAAGCCGTGGCCGCGCGGCGCGCTGCTGCCCCGGGACCTGTACAAGCTGTGGCGCGACCGGGGCGCGCCCAAGAGCGGCGCGCAGAACGCCGCCAACGCCCTCGCGCAGGCGCAGCTCGCCGACCTGAAGGGGAACGGCGGGCGGTTCCTGTCCGCGCTCACCGCGCCGGGCGCGCTGCCGCTGGCGGACCCGGCGCTGGCGCTGGCCGGCCTGGACGGGAACACCTCGGGGCTGGTGATCACCGGCGCGATCAGCGCGCTCGGCTGCGCCACCCTCGCGCCGGACGCGGTCGTCCACCCGCTGCTGCCGCACGACGCGGACATCGTCGTGGAGGCGACCGGCGCGGACCTCGTCATCATCCAGGCGTCGGCGCTGCTGCCCGGCGAGCCGTGGGCGTACGCCACCGACCCGGCGGCCGCCGACCGGGGCCGCCGGCTGGCCCGGATGATCGTCATGGCCCGGGCCCTCGGCAAGCCCGTGGTCCTCGTCCGGGACGTCCCGCACTCGCTGATGCCCGGCATCGGCTGGCTCGCCGCGAGCTGCGACGCGGTGCTCGACGGGCCGGCGGGCTCGGCGTCCAGCTCGCCCGGTTCAACCCGCTCGGCGTGAGCCCGGCCCGGCCGACCGCGCCGCTCTACGCCGGGGCGCGCGACCCCCGGGAGGCGCCGGCGGTGCGCGCGCTGCTCGACTCGCTGACGGGCTGACCGCCAGCGGGCGCCGGCGGCGCGCTCCGGCTGACCGGCGCCCGGTCCTGGCGGTCGCTGCCCGCGCTCTACCGGGACAACGCCGTGTTCGTCACGCGCGTCCGCCGCGCAGGGGCTTGAGCAGGCCGCGAGCGGCGCCCGGGTGATCGGGCCGCTCGGGTCCGGGGTCGCACGCGCAGACGCTGCGCGGCGAGATCGAGGCGGCGCGCGCCGCCCAGCCGCTGACGCTCGCCGGAGATCCGGGCGGGGCTGCGGGACATCTTCCTGGCTGCCGCCACCCCGGCCCGGCTCGCCGTGCTCCTGCGGGCGGCCGAGCTGCCCGCCTCGCTCGTCGGCGGGCGGCAGGTCGGGGTGCTCGTCTCCCTCGCCGACGCGGCGCAGGCGGGCCGGCTGGCCGCCACGCTGCTCGGCCAGCGGCTGCGGCCCGCCGAGGTGATCGCCTTCGGCGGCTTCCGGTGCGGCGGATGCCGTCCGGGCCGCGCTCGGCGCGCTCGGCCGGCCAGGGCATCCGGGTCGCGGTGACCGATACCGCGGCGGCCGGCGGCGGCCTGGACTGGGCGCGGCCGCTGGCCCGGCTGGCCAGCGTCCCGTGGCTCGCGCCGTGGGCCGCCGACGGCGGGCAGACGGCGGACCACCTGCTCGACCTGGCCTGCGCGCGGGAGTGCGCGCAGGCGGACGCGGTTGGCTTGAATTCCGGTGAGCAGGGCGACGCCGCGGAGTACGAGTTCACGCGCTGGCTGGACGAGCCCGCCCTCGTCCGGGCGCACCTGCTCGGCCCCGGCGGGCCCGCGGCGGGCGACTGGGGCAGCCACGGGCTGCGGCTGTTCACCATCGCCGCCGAACCGGCGGCCCGCTGAGCGGCCGCGGGCTGCGCAGGCCTGCTTTGATCACGAAGCTTTGATCACGGACAAGGAGCGACAGGCATTGGCCGGATCCAGACCAAGCGCGCTGGTCTACGGTGACGTCGACATGAACCTGCTCGACGGCTCGGCCATCTGGCTGCAGTCGGTCACGCAGGCCCTGGTCGCCGCCGGGTGCGCGGTCACGCTGGTGCTCAAGGCGCCGGTCCGCACCGACCGGCTCGTCGCGCCGCTGCGGGACCTGCCCGAGGTCACCATCAGGTCGCCGCACGGTGAGGGGCTGCTGCCCGGGCTGACCGAGGCGTCGCTGACCGTACCGCAGGCGATCGCCGTGCTCGCCGCGCTCGACAAGGCCGGGACCGGCCCGCACGACCTCGTCGTGCTGCGCGGGCGCGCCCTGGTGTCGGCCGCGGCGCGGGACGGCGCCTTCGACGGGCGGCTCTGGTCGTACCTGACCGACGTGCCCCAGGCGGTCCCCGCGGTGACCCCCAAGGCCGCCGAGGACCTCACGATCATCGCGAAGGCGTCGCGGTACCTGCTGTGCCAGACCGAGGAGCTGCGCTGCTTCCTTGAGGGCTCGGTCGCCGCCGCCTGCGGCAAGTCGGTGCTGTTCCCGCCGGTCCTGCCCGCCCTGGACATTCACCGGGATCCAGAACGGAAGGTCGCTCCGCCTGGAACGCCGCTGAAGCTCGTCTACACGGGGAAGTTCGCGCCCCGGTGGAACACGCTGGAGATGACCTCGCTGCCCGCTCTGCTGGCCGCGCGCGGCGTCGCCGCCGAGGTGCACATGGTCGGCGACAAGGTGCACAACGACCCGCGCGACCCCACCTACTTCAAGCGGATGCGGGCCGCGCTCGGCGAGGTCGGCGCGCAGGCGGTGCCCGGGGTCATCTGGCACGGCGGGCAGCCGCGCGCCGAGGCGATGCGGCTGGCCGCCGAGGGAGACATCGGGCTGTCGTGGCGGCACCCCGAGCTTGACTCCTCGCTTGAGCTGTCGACCAAGGTCCTCGAGTTCGGCCAGCTCGGGCTGCCGGTGATCCTCAACCGGACGCCGATGCACGAGGCGCTGCTCGGCGCGGACTACCCGCTGTTCGCGGCGACCATCGACGACGTGGCCGACGCGGCGGCGTCCGCGCTCGACCCGGCCGTGTTCGCCCTGGCCGCGTCGCGGACCTCTGCTGCCGCGGCGTCGTTCGCGCTCGACCGGGCCGCCGCAGCGGCTGCGGACGTACCTGGCGCGGGCGGTGCCCGCCGCTGCTTCCGGCTGGCTCGCGCCGGCCGCGCCCCGCTGCGCGTGGTGATCGCCGGGCACGACCTGAAGTTCTTCAACTCGCTCCTCGGGCACTTCCGGCTGCAGCCGGACCTGGAGGTCCGGGTCGACCAGTGGGCAGCGCTCGGCGAGCACGACGAGTCCCGGTCACGCTGAGCTGGCCGAGTGGGCGGACGTCGATCATCTGCGAGTGGTGCGGACCCGAACGCCGTCTGGTACTCGCGGCACAAGCGCCGCTCCGCCCGGCTCCTGGTCCGCCTGCACCGGTTCGAGCTGTACTCGCCCTACCCGGGCCAGGTCAAGATCGGCAACGTCGACCAGGTGATCTGCGTGTCCGACTACTACGCGCGGCTTACCAGGGAGATGACCGGCTGGCCGGCGGCCAAGGTCGTCACGGTGCCCAACCCGCTCGACGTGCTGCAGTTCGACCGGCCCAAGCTGGACGGGGCCCGGTTCAACCTCGGCATGACCAGCATGGTGGACATGCGCAAGCGCGTTCGACCTGGCCCTGGACGTGCTCGAGGAACTGCGCCGCGACGACGACCGCTACCAGCTGTTCGTGAAGTCGGGCATGCCCTGGGAGCTCTGGTGGGTGTGGCAGCACCAGGAGCAGCGGTCGCATTACTTCGAGGCGTTCCGCCGGGTGCAGCGCTCCCCGCTGCTGCGCGACGCCGTGGTGTTCGACGACGGCGGGCCCGACGTGCCCGCCTGGCTGCGCCGGATCGGGTTCATCCTGTCGACCAGCGACGACGAGTCGTTCCACATGGCGCCCGCCGAGGGCATGGCGTCGCGGGCGGTGCCGGTGATCAGGCACTGGCCGGGCGCGGAGACGATCTACGACACGCGCTGGATCAAGGAGAACCCGGCGGAGATGGCCGCGTCGATCGCCGCCCTGTCGTCCCCCGAGGCATGGGAGGCCGCCCGGCAGGACGCGCACGAGCAGATACAGGCGATCGACCTCGGCGCGGTCGCCGAGGCCTGGCTGCGCCTGATCCGCGGCGAGTCGGCGGCCGACGGGCCGGCGTACCAGCTGTCGGGTGCCCAGCAGCGCCGGCTGATCACCGATGTTCTTCACGCTCGCGGTCAGCGCCGCCACGCCGGAAGGCTGCGCGGCGCTGACCGAGCGCGCGCTGGCCGTGGATCCCTCGGTCATGCCGATTCCCGGTCCGGCCGCGGTCGCGTGGCGGTCCCCCGACGGCCGGGCCGCCTGCTCCACTGGGGCGGGGCCGAGGGGCGGCGCGGCGCGGCCGCCTCGCACGCCGGGACGATCTGGGCGGACGGCGACCGGGCGGCGATCTGCGCGCGGACCTCGGTCACCCGCGTCGACCCGGTCTACCTGGCCGAGGTCCCCGGTGCCGTCATCGTCGCCGACCGGGCGACGTGGGCCGCGTGGACCGCCTCGCGGCTGGGCGACCATGACCCGCTGCACCTGTGCGCGCTGCTCAGCCCCGGCTTCCCCCTCGGCTCCGTCACCCCGTTCGCGGGCGTGGCCGCCGTGGCCGGGGCGACGACGCTGCGGCTGCTGAACGGGGCGCTCACCCGCGCCGAGGCCGAGGCCCGCCGCGGGCCTGGTGGCAACTGGTCCGGGTGGCGCGCGGGATGTCGCGGAGGCGCTCGTCGCCGCGGTCGCGCCGCTGCGGGACGCGGGCGCGCCGGTCGAGCTCAGCCTGACCGGCGGCAAGGACAGCCGGCTCATCGCCGCCGCGCTGGTCAAGGCCGGCGTGCCGGTGGTGGCCAGGACCCACGGGTTCGACGACCATCCGGACGTCGTGGTGGCCGGCCGAGATCGCCCGCCGGCTCGGCATCGAGCACGTCGTGCGGACCCCGGCCGCCCCGGGGCAGCGGGTCGACGTGCTCGGCCGGATCCGCGCCACCGTGCTCGTCGCCGACGGGATGCTGTCCGCGTTCGAGAACGTCGGCCGCCCCGACCCCGCCGCCTCCCCCGCGCTCACCGCCGGCGGCCACGGCGGCGAGCTGCTGCGCGGCGGCTACGCCGAGACGGCGGGCCGCACGGCCGCTGCCGGCGGGCTGCGCCGGGCCGTCGCCCCCGCCCGCCGCGCCGCCCGCTCCGCCGAGCTGCTGCGCCGCCTCACCACGAAGCACCTCGGCCTGATCCGCCGGGGCCCCGCCGCCGCCTACGTCGCCTCGCTCGCCCCGTGGACGCCGCGGCTGGCCCGCCACCCGATGCACGCCCTTGATGACTTCTACCTGGTCAACCGCGCGGGCCGCTGGTCGGCGGCCGCCCGGCAGGCCTACCTGCTGCGCGAGCGCCTCGCCCAGCCGCTGTTCGACGACCGCGTGGTCCTCGCCGCCCGGGCCGTCCCGCTGGCCGACCGGGTGAGCGGCGCGCTCTCGGCCGCCGTCCTCGCCGAGCTGTCCCCGGCCCTGGCGGACGTTCCGCTGGCCGGGCAAGCCGCCCGCGGGCACCCAGTCCCCCTTCGACTGGCGCCGCCAGTACGGCGAGCACGATCGCGACGTTCCTGCGCGGCTACATCCTCGACCTGGGCACCACCAGCGGCCTGTTCGACGTGGTGAGCCGGCCCGCCGCGGAGAAGCTGCTCACCCCGCCGCACGCCGACCGCGCCACCGTCTGGGCCCTGGCCACCGCCGCCTGCCTGGTCTCCGGCGACTACCGCAAGGCCCGCGAGACCACCCCCCAGCTCCCCGTCACCTAACCGTCCGCCGGGGTGCCTTTGCGAGACGCTTGTTGCTGTTATCAAAAACGTCCGGTTCCCGCCCGGAGCTAGGTCCCTCTATCGCGCAACCGCACTTCGTTGCCTTGTCCCGGCACCGGGCGCCCGCTGCCCGGATTGCGAGCGGTATGTCCGGCCCGCCTCCCGCCCGCCGCGACACCGCGCTCACCTCTGCTTACCAACCGGCGCCGCATTTACCGCAAACCGGGCACGATCATGGTCATCTGCCAGGCAAAGACGACGATCATGGTCGCCACGTAAGTAAAGCGCGGTCACCGCCTAGGCAAAGGCGCAGCGCTGCGCGGATGCCGGGAGGGCCGCCTCGCGGATAATCACGAAGTGCCGCTCTCGGCGCTGGCCGACCTGGCTTGGCGGGGGTTAGCCGCGGCCGTAGAGGTGCTCGGCCTGCCAGAAGAAGATGATGCCGAGGACGAAGAATCCGATGCCCCAGCCGAGGCCGGCGATCCACAGGCCTTCGTTGGAGACGATCGGGTGGCAGTAGGCCTGGAGCGCGTTGTTCGCCACGCCGGGCTGGAGCGGGTTGTTCGTGCCGCCCGGATCGCTGATGAACAGGTTGCAGAGCGTCGCGTTGAACGGCTTGGAGCCTGCCGCGTCGGACCGGTAGGTCGACATGAACGCGGTCCGGACCAGCGAGATGAAGACGGCCAGCGGGTTGAGCGTCAGGACCAGCTTCTCCCACTGGTGGTGCAGGCGCGAGGTCAGCGTGATGACCAGGTACATGACGCCGCAGAAGTAGCGGGTGATGCGCAGGAAGAACGGGATCAGCTCGGACACGTCGGCCATCGCGCCGCCGAGCCGGGCGACGATCAGCGCGGCGCCGATGTTGAACAGCGTTTGCAGCAGGACCGCGGGGATGAGCAGCAGCCAGTACCGGCTGATGTCCTCGCCGGTCGCCAGCATGATGACGGCGAGGACTCCCATCCCGACGAGCATCTGCTGAAGCTCCACGATCACGTACGCGAGCGGGAGCGACGCGCGGGGGAAGTACAGCGCGCGGATGAGCTGGAGGTTGACGCGCATCACGGTCGAGCCGGTGACGATCGACCGCTCCGTGAAAGCGAACACGAACACGCCGGCCAGCAGGAACGCCGGATAGTTGGTCACGCCCTTCTGCGCACCGAACAGGACGCCGAAGATCAGGTAGTAGACGCCGGCGTTCAGCAGCGGTGTCAGCACCTGCCAGACCTGGCCGAGCTTGGCCTCGGTGTACATCGAGATGTTCCGCGCGGTGGCGTAGCCGGTGATGAAGTACCGGCGCTGCCAGAGCATCGCCAGGTACGCCCGCAGCGACGGGCGCGCCCCGGAGAGCTTCAGCCCGTACTGGCGGGCGAGTTCCCCTAGGTCCTGGTCGGGTACCCGGGGCGCATCGGGCGCGATGACGGCGCCTGCCTGCAGGCTCCCCGGCGCGCTGATCTGACCGGTCGCGCTGATCTGGCCGCTGTTCTCCACAGCCGGGAAGTCTATTGGACGCGGTGGAGAAAACCGGCATTGACATCACGGTTGTATATGAGCCGCGTCCGTTCCGAAATGTAACCGCGTCACAGGGCGCCGGGCCAGGCCGAATCTTACGATCCGCCCGCGAACTGTTAACGGTATCGTTAACAGTTCACGGGACCGGAGCTGAGCTAGACGCCGGAGTCGGCGGTCCTGACCAGGATCCGGCGGCACTCCTCGTGGCGGACCACCTCGTCGGGGGCGGCGGCCCGGATCTCGTTCAGCTCCACGGTGGACAGCATCTCCCGGCAGCCGCCGCACTGGCCGCGGCGCAGCTCGGCCGCGCCGCGGCCGCCCGCGGTGGCGCGGATCTTGTCGTACAGGGCTATCAGCTCCGCGGGCACGTCGGCGATGATCGCGACGCGGCCGGCGGTGGCCTTGGCCGTCTGCTCGTCGATCTCGGCCAGGGCCGCGTCGCGGCGGGACCTCGCCGCCGCCTCGTCGGCGCCCACCGTCTCCCCCTCGGCCCCGGCTCCGTCGCGCAGCGCCTGGGCCGTCTCGCGGCGTTCCATCAGGTCAAGCACGACCTCTTCCAGGTCGTCCTGGCGCTTGCGGAGCGACGCGACCTCGTTCTGCAGCGATTCGAGCTCACGGGCGTTCGACACCTGACCCGCGTCGAGCCGCTGATTGTCCTTTTGGATCCGGACCCGGACCTGGTCGACGTCCTTTTCCGCGCGCACCAGGTCACGGTCCAGGTCGGCGAGGTTCGTGTCCGCGATCGTGACCGCGTCCCTCACCTTGGCCGCGCGCTCGCTGAGCTGAGCCAGCTCGGCGTTTTCCGGCAGGGTGCGCCGTCGGTGGTCGAGCCTGCCAAGCTCGGTGTCCAGGTCGGCCAGTTCGAGCAGCCGCAGCTGCGCCTCGGGAGATGCCTTCACGAAGGGCAACGTTAGTCGCCCGCGCGGTCGTTGTCGCATGGTAGACACTTCGGCATGGGGATCCCTCGGGTAAGCAGGCCCTACATGCCCGGATACGACGTGGCGGGTCCGGAGCACGGGAGCGGGCTCCTGCACTGGTCATGGGCGGCGGAACGGCTCACCGCGGCACGGAACTACTGGGTGGTCAGCACGTGGCCGGACGGCCGCCCGCACACCATGCCCGTGTGGGGCATGTGGGACGACAGCACGCTGTGGTTCACTTCGGCCGCGCAGTCGCGCAAGGTTAAGAATCTCCGGGCCGATCCGCGCTGCTGCGTGACTACCGAGGACGCGTCGGACCCCGTCATCATCGAGGGGACCGCGCGGTTCGCGACCGACCCCCCGATCTTGCAGCGCGTCGTCGACCTGATGAACGCCAAGTACCACATTGGCGCGGACCTGGACTTTCTCAACCCGTCGAAGAACGCCACCATCGGCGTCCGTCCGCAGCGCGTGTTCTCCATGCTGCACAGCGACTTCACCGGCTCGCCGACGCGCTGGGTGTTCGACGAGGACAGCTGACCGCTTGCCTGCCTGGTGCCGCACGTGCTCTCGATGGCACCGGCGTCGATCATGTTCTCGATGGCACTGTCATGGCACCGTGTTCTCGATGGCACCGTGTTGCCGTCGGGTCACTGCGTGGCCGCCGAGATCGGACACTGTATTGATATTTTCTGATATATCCGGGCCGGTAAGCAGATCGCAAGCAGCCCCGAGGGATGAGCATTGAACCGGGCAGGTAGCGTGGCCGTGTAATTCGGTAGGGCCGCGATCAGCGGCTTCCCGTAACGTTGGCGGATTGCGACGGACCATACCGGCATGACTTCCAGTACTAGATTCCCTCGATGGTGGGGTGCGGTGTGCGGGCTGGTTGCCGCCGCCGCGGCGATGGGGATCGGGCAGCTTTTCGCGGGGTTCACCGTTCCCGCGGCGTCGCCGGTCATCGCCGTCGGGGAGGCGGCGATCGACCGCACCCCGCTGGCCGTGAAGGAGTGGGCGACCTCGACGTTCGGGACGGGCGACAAGACCGTGCTCCTGGGCGGCGTGCTTGTCGTGGTGTTCCTGTACTCCATGGCGGTGGGCGTGCTCGCGATGCGGCGGCTCGCCCTGGGGTTCCTCGGATTGGCGATCTTCGCGGGCATTGGCCTCGCAGCCGCACTGACCAGGCACGACGCGACCGGTTCGTACGCGGTGCCGACGATCTTCGGCGCCTTGGCCGGGGCGGTGGCGCTGCGCTGGCTGGTCGTGACGGCGCGCGAGGCGGCCGCGGCGGGCCAGGCGGGCCAGCTGGAGCGCGCCGCGCGGGCGCCCTTCAGCGCCGGCCCGCTTCCGCCGATCGTATTCCGCCCTGACGACGCCGCCGACGATCCGCGCGACGCGCCCGGCGCAGAGCCAGGCGCAGCCAGCACGGGCACCGACAGCACCGGCACCGACGACGAAGCCTCGGCTGGATCGCGGCCGGCGGAACCGCCGCGGGCGGATCGCGGGACCGGACGGCGGACCGGATCAGGCGGGTCCGGGGCGGGCGGGTCCGGGGGGCTGCGCGCGGGACCGCCCGTGCCGAGTCCGGCCGGAGGCGGGCCGCCCGGGTCGGCCCGACGGCAGTTCCTCGTCGCGGCCGGGGTCAGCGTCGCGGCCGCGGCGATCGGCGAGGTCGGCGGGCGCTCCCTGGCGACGCGCAAGAACGTCTCCCTGGCCCAGGCCTCCCTCCGGTTCCCGAAGGCCGTAGCGCCCGTCCCGCCGCTGCCCAGCGGAGTGAACCTGGCTGTGCCCGGCATTTCATCGTTTATCACGCCGGACAGCCAGTTCTACCGGGTGGACACCGCGCTCCTCATACCGCAGGTGGATCCGTCGAACTGGACGCTGCGCATTCACGGCATGGTGGCCCGCGAGATCACCATCACCTTCGACCAGCTGCTGCGCCGGCCGCTGATCGAGGACTACATCACGCTGTGCTGCGTGTCCAACCCGGTCGGCGGCCCCTATATCGGCAACGCGAAGTGGCTCGGCGCGTCCCTCGCGTCGCTGATCAGGGCGGCCGGACCGCAGCGCGGCGCCGACCAGCTGCTCGCCACGTCCGTTGACGGGTTCACCTCGGGCTCGCCGCTTTCGGTGGTGCTCGACGGGCGTGACGCCCTGCTCGCGGTGGCGATGAACGGCACCGCGCTGCCGACCGCGCACGGCTTCCCGGCCCGGCTCGTGGTGCCCGGCCTGTACGGCTACGTGTCGGCGTGCAAGTGGGTGGTCGACCTCGAGGTGACTACGTTCGCCGCGGCGCAGGCCTACTGGGTGCCGCGCGGGTGGTCGGCCATGGGGCCGATCAAGACGGAGTCTCGCATCGACGTGCCGACCGACGGGTCGTCGGTGAAGGCCGGGAAGGTGGCCGTCGCCGGCGTGGCGTGGGCACAGCACAAGGGCGTCGAGGCCGTCGAGGCCCGGGTCGACAGCGGGCCCTGGCAGGAGGCGACCCTGGCCACCGTGCCGGGAATCGACACCTGGCGGCAGTGGGTCTGGGAGTGGGACGCGACACCGGGCACGCACCTGATCGAGGCGCGGGCGACCGACAAGACGGGCTACACCCAGACGTCGGTGATCGAGGACGTCGCGCCCAACGGAGCCAGCGGCTACCCGTCCACCCAGGTCACCGTCTCCTAGCCGTGGGCGCGACGTACGCGGTGTACGGGCCGACCTGATCGCGGGTGTCAGCACATGGCGACGGAAATCGGCGTGAAAAGGCGCTCCGGCAGGCCGTGCGGTGCGAGGTCACCACGAGTCATCATGACCGTGCGCTCGGTCGGCAGAAGTCCGCAGGCGCGCGCCCACCCCGGTAGCTCGGACCGGTCCGGATCCAGGTCGAGACGGATCATGGCGGTCGAGTGCTCGGCCAGATCCGTGATGAGGCGCCTAGCCGCCTCGCCGTCCGGGGCTGCCAGGGGGCCGATCACCGTGTACGGCTCCGTGCGCCACGCCGCGCCGCGTAGCCGACGACGCCCTCGCCCGCCTCGAGGACGACGATCCGGTCCGCGAAGCCGGGCAGGCGGCTAAGTATCCGCTCTCGGTCGGCGCCGTACACGGCACGGTCCAGGGACAGGATCGCCGGAAGGTCCGCCTCGGTGGCGACGCGCACGTTCCCCGGCGATCCGGCTGGCCCCGACGATCCAGGCGGCTCCGATGATCCGGTGGGCAGGGCCGACCCGGCTCGCTCCTCTCGCTTCTTGCTGTTATGCGGCCGCGGATCGGCACGGAACGTTCCGCGGAACGCAACGCTCCGGCGGACCGGCTTGAAGCCGAGTTTCTCGTACAGGGGCCTGCCCGCGCCGGTGGCGAACAGCGAGACGGCGACATCGTCGCCGGCCGCGCGCAGTGCATGCTCCATGAGCGCCCGGCCGAGTCCGTGTCGCCCGTACCGCGCCGCGACGAGCACCATGCCGACCGCGGCGCGGTCGGTGCCCCACCGGGTCAGCACCACCGTCCCGGCCAGGCCCTGGCCGTCGGGCGCGTCGACCCCGAACACCTCCGACGCGGCCAGCAGCAGCGACCACTTGCCACGCTCGGGCCACCAGCCCCGGTCCACGGAAAGCTCGGCGCACGGCTCCAGGTCGTCGGCGCCAAGCCGGCGAATGACCGGAGAATCTAGACTGTTCAATATAAGCCCAATAGGCTTAAGATCATTAGACCGAGGATCATTGGGCGTTTGCCTATTACGCATCAGGCCATTACGCATAAGGCTATTTGACATAAGCGCAGAAAATACCGGATGATGATCACCGCGTCCACCGGAACGCAATATTCAGCGAATACCAAGAGCATATCCACTGGATATCCATTGGCCGCTGGATGATATCCAGAGGATTGTCGGTTTTACTGGATTATTTCGGCGATGCCCGCGAGGAGGCGGTCTACGTCCGCGGCGTCGTTGTAGTGCACGAGGCCCGCCCGGACGGCGCCGTCCGGCTCAAGGCCGAGCGCGGTGCACAGCTCGTAGGCATAGTTGTCGCCGTCCCAGACATTGACGCCGCGGGCAGCCAGGTGCTCGGCGACCGCGCGCGGGCGCCAGGCCGGCGACGCCGAAGAACGCGGTCGGCGCCCGCCGGGCGGCCTTCCCGTACAGGATCACGCGGTCGAGCCCGGCCAGGCCGTCGAGCAGCCGGGCGAACAGCCCCGCCTCGTACGCCTCGACGGCCGCCATCGACGCCAGGATCCGCTCCCGGCGGGACGCGGGCGGCGCACCAGGTCCCGGCGGGCCCGGTTCGCCGGCCGCCTGCGGGGCGAGCGCGGCCAGGTGGTCCACTGCCGCGGTCACTCCGGCCAGGTCAGCGAACGGCAGCGTGCCGCGCTCGAACCGCCACGGCACCGCGTTAGACGAGGGCGCGAGCTTGTCCGGCCATACCGTCTCAAGCAGCCCCGGGTCGGCGGCGAGCGCGGCCAGGTGCGGACCCGACCACTTGTAGGCGCTCGTCGCGTAGAAGTCGGCGCCGAGCGCGCGCCACGTCCACCGGCACGTGCGGCGTGGCGTGCACGCCGTCCACGTAGCACAACGCGCCCGCCGCGTGCGCGAACCGGGCGATCGCCGCCACGTCCGGCCTCGTGCCGATCGCGTTGCTCGCGGCAGTGACCGCGACGAGACGGGTCCGCGGGCCGATCAGGTCCGCGTACTGCGCGGCGGGCAGCTCCCCGGTCACCAGGTCGACCTCGGCCCACTTGACCGTGACCCCGGCCCGCCCGGCCGCCTGGATCCACGGCCGCACGTTCGAGTCGTGGTCGAGCCTGGACACCACGATGTCGTCGCCCGCGGTCCACGCCCGCGACAGCGCGTCCGAGAGCCGGTAGGCCAGCGCGGTGGCGCTCGGGCCGAAGACCACGCCCTCTGGCGTGGCCCCGACCAGGTCAGCGACCGCCGCGCGGGCTCCGGCCACGATCGCGTCCGCAGCGGCCGCTGGCCGCGAACGCGCCGCCGAGGTTGCCGATTCCCGCCCGGTACGCGGCCGCGATGGCCTCGATCACCGAGACCGGGACCTGGGTCCCCGCCGCGCCGTCCAGGTAGGCGTGCCCGTCCGCGAGGGCCGGGTACAGCGCGCGCACCGCGGCGACGTCGAACCTCCCGGACCGGTGACCCGGTCCGGCGCCCCCGGTCGAAGGCTCGATCCGGAGCGCCATCGCCGTTGCCAGCAGTCAACTCCCGGTATTCCTCCCGTCGGCGCCCCGGTTACCGTCCGGAGCGGCCAGCGAATCAGCAGGTCGGGCATCAGCATAACCCGGCCGCCCGGGTGGCTCACCAGCGCTTTCAGGCATCAACGCAGCAACACGATAGGTGATTTCGACCGATATCCGGCGGAAAAAATCAGGTGACACCGGCGGGGCCGCGAATTAGGCTCCGCACAGTGTCACAAAGCCCAGTCGCCGCCCTCTGGCGGCTGCGCCCGTACCTGCGCCCCTACCGCCGCCAGCTCGCCGGCATGATCGCCGCGGCGGTCGCCGTGGAAGCCGCCGACATCACCATCCCGCTGCTCGCCAAGGTCGTCATCGACGACGCCATCGCGCACCACGAGCGCGGCCTGCTGCTGCCCATCGGCCTGCTGGCGGTCGGCCTCGGCGCCGCGTCCGCCGCGCTCAGCCTGATCCGCCGCTGGGTGCAGGGCAACGCCGTCGCCGAGCATGGAGAAGACGATCAGGGACGACCTGTACGGGCACCTGCAGCGGCTCGACCCGGCGTTCCACGACGAGTGGCAGTCCGGGCAGCTGCTGTCCCGCGCGACCACCGACCTCGGCTCGATCAGGCGGTTCGCCGGCTTCGGGGTGGTGTTCCTGTTCATCTCGATCATGACCTTCACCGCCGTGACCTGCCTGCTCATCACGCTGAACTGGTGGCTCGGGCTGATCACCGGCGCCATGTTCGTCCCCGTGCTGGTCTTCTGCACCAAGTTCGAGCGGCGCTACAAGGTGCTCGCCAGGCGCGCCCAGGACCAGGACGGCGACCTGACCACGCTGGTCGAGGAGGCCGCGACCGGGGTCCGGGTGCTCAAGGCACTCGGCCGCGGCCCGGAGTCCGCCCAGGCGCACCTCGCGCAGGCGAGGCGACTCGGCGAGACGCGGGTCGGCATGGCGAGGCTGCTCGGCGGCTTCTGGTCGACCCTCGACCTGGTGCCGAACGCCGTCATCGCCCTCGCCGTCGTCCTCGGCGCGCTCGCGGTCAGCCACCGCACCATGACCATCGGCGGTCTCGTCGCCTTCATCACCCTCGCACTGCAGCTGGTCTGGCCGGTTGAGGCCCTCGGCTACGTGCTCGCCTCGGGCGAGGAAGCGGCCACCGCGGCCCAGCGGGTCCTGGAGATCTTCGACACCGAGCCCGCGATCACCAGCCGGGACCCGGCGATCCGAACGAAACCACGGCCCGCGGGCGCGCATCCGCCCCGGAGCCAGGCCGCAACCGACGCTACCGTTCGCTGACAGTTCACCCGCCTCCCGGCCCGCCGCCGGTCCGGCGGCGGCCGCGGTGGCCGGGGCAGGCGGAGCAGCGCGCACGTTCGGATTCGATCATGTGTCTCTTCTTCCTATCCGGGGAGCAGCCGGGCCGGTGCTGCAGGACGTGAACCTGGACGTGGCGCGCGGGGAGACGCTGGTGATCACCGGGGCCACCGGGTCGGGCAAGACGACCCTGCTGCACCTGGTGCCGCGGCTCGCGGACGTGACCGGCGGGCGGGTGCTGCTCGACGGCACCGACGTGCGCGACATCCCGCTGCCCGAGCTGCGCGCCTCGGTCGGGTGCGCGTTCGAGGAGGCGACGCTGTTCTCGGCCAGCGTGCGGGAAAACGTCACGTTCGGCGCGGCGGACGCGACCGAAGAGGAGATCGAGGCGGCGCTGACCGCCGCGCAGGCCCGGTTCGCCTACGACCTGCCCTGGGGCCTTGACACCCGGATCGGCGAGCAGGGCATGGCGCTGTCCGGCGGGCAACGGCAGCGGGTGGCGCTCGCGCGCGCCATCCTGTCCCGGCCCGAGGTGCTGATCCTCGACGACCCGTTGTCCGCGCTCGACGTGGCGACGGAAGAGCGGGTCACCGCGGCACTGCACACGATCCTGGCCGGGGTGACCGCGCTTGTCGTCGCGCACCGGCCGTCCACGGTCGCGCTCGCCGACCGGGTCGCGCTCCTCGACGGCGGGGTGATCGCCGCCGTCGGCAGCCACCGCGAGCTGATGGCCGGCGTGCCGGCCTACGCGAACCTCATGTCGATGGAGGAGGTGGTCCGATGACGGCGGACGCGGGGGATCCCGACCCGCGGTCCTGGCGCGGCGTCGCGGCCGAGAAGACCGACGAAGTCCCGGCCCCGATCGAGGCGCTGCTGCGGAAACGGAGCCGCCGGCTGCTCGCCGACCTGCTGCGGCCGCACCGGCAAGGCAGTCGACGCTGACCGCCGCCGCGATCATCATCGCCTCGCTCGCCTCCCTGGCGGGGCCGTGGCTGATCGGCATCGCGATCGACAACGGCATCCCGCCCCTGGTGAAGACCGCGGACGCGGTGCCGCTGCTGCGGATCGCCGCCGTCTTCGCCGCCACGGTCCTCGTCCAGGCGGCCGCGACAAGGACGTTCGTCACCATGACCGGCCGCTTCGGCCAGGCGGTCGTGCTCGAGCTGCGCCGCCGACTGTTCGCGCACATGCTGCGGCTGCCGGTGTCCTTCCATGAGTCGTACACCTCGGGACGGGTCATCTCCCGGCAGACCTCGGATGTCGAGGCGATCTCCGACCTGTTCGACGAGGGCCTGGACGGGCTGATCACCGCGGTGCTGTCCTGTGTCCTCGTCGGCACGGGCATGCTGCTGCTCGACTGGCCGCTCGCCCTGGTGGTGCTGTCCGGTTTCATCCCGCTGACCTGGCTGTCGGTCTGGTTCCGGAAGCGGTCAGCCGTCGCCTACCGGTGGATCAGGGAGGCGAACGCCCTGGTCATCCTGCACTTCGTCGAGACATTCGGCGGGCTGCGGGCGGTACAGGCATTCCGGCGGGAGGAGCGGAACTCCGAGATCTTCGACGCGTTGACCGACGACTACGCGCGGGCGACCAGGCGGTCCGCCCGGATCAACGCGATCTTCGCACCGGGGATAGCGATGGTGGGCAACGTCATCACCGGCGTGGTGCTCTGCTACGGAGGGCTGCGGGTGCTCGACGGCGATATCCAGATCGGCGTGCTGGCGTCGTTCCTGCTTTACCTGCAACGGTTTTTCGACCCGCTCCAGGACGTCTCGCAGTTTTACAACACCTTCCAGAGTGCCGCCTCCGCGCTTGAGAAGATCTCCGGCGTCCTCGAGGAGGAGCCGTCGGTGGCTGAGCCCGCAGTATTGACGGGCACAGGACTGACGGGCACGGCGGTGACGGGCACGGCTCCCGTCGCGCTGCCGCTGCCGGGCTCGGCTAACGGCAGCGGGCGCCGGGTACGGTTCGAGTCCGTCCGGTTCGGTTATCGCAAGTCCGTGGTGCTCCCCGAGCTTGACCTGGACATTCCCGCTGGCCAGACCGTCGCCATGGTGGGCGAGACGGGTGCGGGCAAGACCACGATCGCCCGGCTGCTCGCCCGGTTCTACGACCCCGACGCGGGACGGGTGCTCCTGGACGGCGTTGACCTGCGGTCGCTGCCCGATGCCGCGCTGCGACGCGAGGTGGTGCTGATCACCCAGGAGTCGTTCCTCTTCGAGGGGACGGTCGCGGAGAACATCAGGCTGGGCCGTCCCGCCGCGTCTGACGAGGAGGTGGAGGCCGCGGCGCGGGCGATCGGTGCGCACGCGTTCATCGACGCGCTGCCGGACGGCTACGCGACCAAGGTCGGCAAGCGCGGCGGAAAGCTGTCGGCGGGGCAGCGGCAGCTGCTGTCGTTCTGCCGGGCGTTCATCGCCGCGCCCTCGGTGCTTGTCCTGGACGAGGCGACCGCGCTGCTCGACATCCCTTCGGAGCGGCTCGTCCAGTCCGCGCTGCGCACGGTGCTGGCGGGACGCACGGCGCTGATCATCGCGCACCGGCTGTCAACGGTGGCGGTCGCCGACCGGGTCCTCGTGCTGCGCTCCGGGCGGGTGATCGAGGACGGCACTCCGGCGCAGCTGATGGGCGGCACCGGCGAGTACGCCGACCTGCACGCGCGCTGGGCCGCCAGCCTCGCCTGATCGGCTGGCGAGGCTGGCGAGGCAGGCGAGCCGGTTCCATCCCGGCTGCGACCGGAGTGTCGGCGGTACCGTGGCGTCCGCTGGCGAGATTAATGTGCTATTGCGCGCGTCACGTAAAATTTGACCAAGGCGTAAATTCTGCGCAAGACGTAAATAAAGCTCGCGTGGCGGTGGCGCGATCTTTCTTTACGTGCTGTGCAAAGTTTACTGGCTAAGCAGAACCGGTCATAGGTTCCGCTACGGATATGCCCGGACAAACCAGCCGCCTCGTCTGGCGGCCAGGTCCGGGCACTGAATCCGTCCTTGTCGGGCGCCGTACTCGCTGGCCGGCGGTCCGCTCCGCAAAACGAATGGCCGAGACCGGTATCCCGGGCGCTAGCCCTTTTCGTGTCGGTCAGGTGAGCCGCGGGCGGACAGCACGCTTAGCGTGGTCCGGATGAGCCAGCGGAAGGTTGTCCGGCTGGCTCATCACGGGCGGCGTCCCGGTGGTTTCCGTACCGGGTTTAACGTTTGCGGCCGATGCCGCCCATCATCAGCTTCTCGGCAACCGTCATCTTGTCCGGCACCGGCTCATCCGGTCGCCATTCCGGCAGGTAGACCAGTCCCGGTTCGATCATCTCCAGGTCGCCGAAGAACGACTGGAGCTGCTGGCTCGTACGGAACCGGCCGGTGCCGAGCACGCTGAGGTAGGTCTGCTCCAACTCGGCCGCCTCCGGGAAGGACCGGCTGAACGCGGTCATGAAAAGGTAGCTGCCTGACGGCACCGCGGCCGTGTACGCCTTGGCGACGCCCTCCGGGTCTTCATCGTCGTGCAGGTGGTGCAGGATCCCGACCAGCATCACCGCTACCGGCTGGGAAAAGTCGATCAGCCGGTTCACGTCCGGATGAGCCAGGATGGCGGCGGGGTCGCGCAGGTCGGCGGTCACGACCGCGGTGTTGTCGTTCTCGGCCATCAGGGCACGGCCGTGGGCCAGCACGATCGGGTCGTTGTCGACGTAGACCACGCGCGCGTCCGGCGCGGTCCGCTGCGCGACCTGATGGGTGTTCTCCGCGGTCGGCAGTCCCGAGCCCAGGTCGAGGAACTGCCGGATGCCCGCCTCGCCGACCAGGTAGCGCACGCCGCGGCTGAGCATCTGCCGGTTGTAGGTCGCCACCTGCGGCAGGTCAGGAACGATCTTGAGCATCTCGCCGACGACCTGCCGGTCCACGGCGTAGTTGTCCTTGCCGCCGAGCACCACGTCGTAGGCACGGGCGATGCTCGGCTTGGTCAGGTCTATGCCAGGGGGCGCCTGTCCCTCTTGCTCCTCTTGCCCGGCCATAGCACTCCGTCCGCAGAAATAGGGGAATTTGGTGGCAAACCTATCGCACGACCGGCCGCGCCGCAGCCGCACAAGGTTCTTCGGACCGCAACCGCCTTATGGCTCCGCCGCAATTACCGGACCTTTTCCGCCGGGGCCCCGGCGGTGCCGTTTCCGCGGAACGGCAGTGCCGTAGCGCCGTACTTGAGTCAGCGCGTAAATTTCGCTCGCAAGGTAAACTGCGCAGGGACTAATAAAGCTCGCGCCACATGATCCGAATCTGCATGCGGAGCCAGGTTTGCCTGCTGACGCCGGGTGTGACCGCCTTCCCGGCCGCCGGGCAACCGCGTGAGCCTTAGGTGCGACTGCGGGAGGGAAGCATGGCAGGCCGTCGGCGGGGCGATGGCAAGGGCGCTGCCATTCTGCTACTGTAGAACATATGAGCGGTACCGTGACGGCGATGGCGACCGGGCCGGCGCCTGCGGCCTGCGCGTCCGGGGAGGCATTCCTGTCCTCCTATCCGTCGCGCCCTGGCCGGCGGGCCCTGGTGGCCGCCGACCTGGCCGACCTGCACGGCCCCGCCTGCGGCACGGTCGAGTTGCCGCTCCGGCTGTACTGGAGCCTGCCCGGTCACCGGTTTGACCTCGACGATCCCGACACGGGGCGCTGGTACTACGAGACGGTCCTGCGGGAGGCGAGCCGACCGGAAGATCTCACCGCTTACCTCGACGGCGCCGCCCTCGTCCGGCTGTGGCCCGAGTCTGTTCCTGCCGAAGGGTGTCCGGCGCGCCTGGGAAGAGCGGCACCCCGCCCTGCAGGCTGCCGTCGCGGCCTGATGCCTCTTAACGAACTGCACCGCCGGGTCGCCACCGTGGCGCTCCGCGTCGCGAACCGGCACGGGTTCGCCCTCGGCGGCGGGAACGCACTGATCGCGCACGGCCTCATCACCCGGCCTACCCAGGATGTCGACCTGTTCACGAACGAGGAGGCAGGCGTCGAGGCGGCGGCCGACTCCGTGCAGGCGGCGCTTCAGGAGGCCGGGTTCGAGGCAGAGCGCGAGGACGAGACCAGCGGGCTTTCCGACGTCTTCGAGGGGATGGGCGAGGGACTGGCCGAGTGGACCGTCACCGCGCCCGACGGGCAGCGGATGATGTTGCAGATGGCCTACTTCGACCGCACGGCCCAACCGGTGACGATGGACGTCGGGCCCGTCCTCAGCCTGGAGGACGTGGTGGGCGGCAAGGTGTGCGCGCTGGCGGGACGGGCCGAGCCCCGCGATTACATCGACACGGCCGCCGCGCTCCGGCTTTACAGCGTCGAAGACGCGATCGGCCTCGCCCGCAGGCTGGATCCCGGCCTGGAGGACCGTGACTTCGCCGACGCGGCCCGGCGACTCGACCGCTGGGGTGACGCGATTTTCACCCCGTTCGGCCTCGGCCCGCAGGACGTGGCCGCGCTGCGCGAAGCGTTCGCCGGCTGGCCGCGCTAAGGCTGGAAACGGGTTCGCTGGGGAGCCGGCGGGCGAACCGGGTACCGGGTGGCGTAATCTACGTGCGGACGAATACTGAGGACGGAGACGGAAGCCGAGATGTACAAGCCGAGCAGCGAGGCACTGAACCTGCACGCGGCTGATGTGGCGGAGGCGGCGGAGCGCGGCAAGCTGCTGGATACCGCACGGGCCGCGGATGCGGTGCTGCGGGAGGCCGAGGCTTCACGCGCTCCTGTCACCGAGGTGCACCGGCTGGCCAAGGAGCTCGACGCGGCGCTGACCGCGGCCATGCGGGCCGCCTACGCCGCGGAGCGCGCCGAGATCGGACCGCGCGGCTACGAGGACCGGATCTTCAACCGCAAGGCCAAGGCGAAGCCCGCCGTCCGCGTGCTTACCTCCGAGGCCGAGCGGCTCCTGACGCTCCGCGAGAACCACCGGCTGAACCGCATACCGGAAGTCCCGCGCGTTCCGGCCGTCTGAACCGTTCCCCAATCTCTACAAAACGCCAGGTCCGGCCGCCGCGAGCGGCCGGGTCTGGCGTTGTTCGTTATCGTCCCAGGTGAGAAACCGTCCCGGCGTCGGTTAGTGTTCGGTTGCAGTCGGTTCTCTCCGGGAGTACCAGCCGCATTCCTTAGGTAAGCTGCAAGGCAACCCCGACAGCGGCGTCAGGCTTGCGAAACGTCTGAACCAATCGGCAAGCATGCCCGTGTCAACAATAGGGAAAATCTCCTGTTAACGCGTCGGCAAGTCGCTTGCACTCGCCGGCGCCGCGGGGCAAAGTTAAGTGAAGTGGTCTAGGCCATTTGGTAGGGGTTTGCGGGGCGCAACTCGTTGCTCAGGCTTGTGCCGGGCGGCAGGACGTGACCGCTCGGCCAGGTGGCGTTAGACCGTGGACTGTTGAGAAAGCCAGGAGGCACTGACATGTGCCCGCACATTCCGCCGTGTCCGGACTCGTCGGCACCCGACCGCGAGGCTGCGCACACGATTGCGAGTCACCCGGAGCAAGGCTGGTCATTGCTCTGCAACGGAGTCGTGATCTTCGAAGATACTGGTGAGTTGCTGCCAAACGGGGCAACCATCGCACCGCACCGGCCCACCGACCATCAGGCGCCAGCCGCCTAGGCAACAGAACCCGCCTCTCGCGCCCGGCCCGATCGCCCGACAAGCGGTCAGGCGCGCAGCCGGTACTTCAGGACGATCGCTGGAATCGTCCCTCGGAGGCAACCGAGCGAGGGTCCCCTCCCCCAAGAGGCAGCAGGGCGCTCAGCCATTCGGCGGCGGCCAGCCCGACCGCCGCTGGGCGCTTCGAGAGGGTATGCGTTTCTCCAGGGAGCATGACAACCTTCGTCATCTGATCCCCTTCGGGAACTCCGAAGGGGTCGCGTTCCCCGTTGATGACAAGCACGCTGGTCCCCGCGCTCCGCAGTTCGCCGTCACGAGACCGGCCCGGCTGGCCCGGCGGGTGCAGCGGAAACGCCAGCGCGATGACGCCGGCGGCCCCGACCGCGCGGGCGGTGCGGCAGGCGACCCGCGCCCCGTTCGAACGACCGCACTGGACAAGTGGCGGGGCGACGCCGTCCCGCTCCGTCTCGGCGCGCAGCACCTCGACCAGTTCGACCCAGGCGGCGTCCTGCTTCGGCGCGGATCCCGGCGCCCTGGCGCCCTTGACCCGGTAGGGCTGGGTGACGAGCGCGGTCGCCGCGCCCAGCTCACGCGCGGCGTCGCGGACCGCCAGGACATCGGCCGTGTCCGGCGTACCGCCCGCACCGTGGGTGAGCACGACAAGAAACTCCGGCCCGCGGCCTTCCGGCTGGTCGATAACCACGTGAGCGGGACCGGCCGAGGTCATGATCTCTTTCACTCCCCGCACCGTACCGGGACCAGCCGAGAACTTCCAAAGCGCCCGATGACAGCTGCATCTTGCAGCGCAACTTTATTTACGAGCAGTTATCTAGCAATTACTTTTGGTATGACTACGATATAGAGTTAGATGGACACATAGGGTGATGTGGTCGATATGGGAAGGATGGTGCGACATGACCGTGCATGAGCGCACGCAGGTCGGGATCGTTGGCGCCGGGCCTGCGGGCCTGCTGCTTTCGCACCTGCTTGCCCTGGGCGGGATCGATTCGGTGTGCGTGGAGGCGCGGAGCCGGGCGCACTGCGAGGCAAGGCAGCGGGCCGGAATGCTGGAGGCAACGACCGTTGACCTGCTGCGGGCGGTCGGTCTCGGGGAGAGGCTGGACCGCGAGGGACTGCCGCACGACGGGATCTACCTTCAGTTCGACGGCGAACGGCACCACATGAACTTCCGCGAGCTGACCGGCGGGCGGCAGCTTATGATCTATGCGCAGACCGAGATCGTCAAGGATCTCATCCGCGCCCGCACCGCCGCCGGGGCGGCGCTGGAGTTCGAGGTCAGCGACACCGCGGTCAGCCAGCTCGGATCCGACAAACCGGTGCTCTCCTACACCGACGCACGCGGCGAGCGCCACGTCGTGACATGCGATGTCATCGCCGGCTGCGACGGATTCCACGGCATCTGCCGCCCTTCGATCCCGGCGGGCGGACTCACGATGCTCGCGGAGCGGTCCTACCCGTACGCGTGGCTCGGCATCCTGGCCGCCGCCCCGCCGTCCACCGACGAGGTCATCTACTGCCGCCATGACCGCGGGTTCGCGCTGCACAGCATGCGCACCCCCGAGATCGGCCGGCTCTACCTTCAGGTGCCGGCCGACGAAGACATAGCCCGTTGGCCGGATGAGCGGATCTGGGACGAGCTTCAGGTACGGTTCGCGCTGCCGGGCTGGTCGCTGCGGACCGGGCCGGTACTGCAGAAGTCGATCACCC
Source organism: uncultured Actinomycetota bacterium (assembly GCA_963785645.1). Classification (GTDB taxonomy): domain Bacteria; phylum Actinomycetota; class Actinomycetes; order Streptosporangiales; family Streptosporangiaceae; genus Trebonia. Next base: position 78,814 of record CAWAWG010000022.1, on the reverse strand, counting down.
CGATGCGTTCCTTCGTTGCCGCCCCCATGCGCTACGGGCGGCTGTTCCTGGCCGGCGACGCCGCGCACATCGTCCCGCCCACGGGGGCAAAGGGCCTCAACCTAGCGGTCGCGGACGTGGCCGCGCTCGCCACCGCGCTCATCAGGCTCACCCGCGACGGCGACCCGGAACTCGCCGACGCGTACTCCGACTACTGCCTTGAGCGGGTGTGGCGATCCACGCACCTGTCCTGGTGGATGACGTCCATACTGCACATCGCCCCCGGCCAGGACCAGTTCGAGTCCGAACTGCAGCTCGCCCAGCTGCGCCACCTGGTGAAATCACGCACCGCGGCCGCCATGATGGCCGAGACGTACACGGGCTACGCCCCGCTCCATTACGACCCGTCCACCCGCCTGGACGCCGCCCGCCTGTGGCCCTCCGTCGCGTAAGGCCCAGCGACACCGGCAGCCCCTAAGTTCAATGGACGTTACGCCCACACCATGGGGCAATCCGTCATATAGTCGAGCATGTACGACGCTCTATGGAAATATATGAGCGTTTCCGTGGAACACCACGCAATGTCCGGCGATTGGGGGATCAGTGCCATCGGAGTGGCATGACGCCTATGTGCGTTTGATCAAGGAACATCCGAAGCTGGCGACCAAGATCTTGCGCGAGGTCATGGGCATCGACCTTGCACCAGACCTGCCGGTGTCGCTGGCGCCGGAGGTGCTCAACAACCGGCCGTCGGCGGACATGGTCACCGACAAGATGCTCTTGATCGGCCCGGAGGGCGCCCCAGTGCGGGTAGTAATCGTGGAGGTGCAGGCGGACGAGAAGAAGAGCAAGCGCCGACAGATCCCCCGCTATGCGATGGCGGCCTGGCTCTGGTTCGGGTGCCCGGTCGACGTCCTGGTGCTCTGCCCCGATGAGAAGACCGCCGTCTGGTACGCCGAGCCCCTGCCGACCGCACTGGAGGACTGCTTGTACCGGCCCAAGCCGCTGCTGCCGTCACGGGTTCCAGTTGTCCGGGACCCCGCGGCGGTGATGGCCGACCCTGCCATGGCGATGCTCTCGGTCGTCTATCACGGCCAGGAGCGGTCGGTGGCCGAGGCGTTCGCCGAGGGGATCGCGGCCCTAGGGCCAGAGCAGGGAGACGCTTATTATGAGTATGCCAACGTCTTGTCGCCCCAGCAGGTCCGCGACATCCTGGAGGTCATCGTGTCCACCACCCAAACCCCGCGCTACAGTGCCTTCGCCAAGCGGCACTACGCCGAAGGAGAAGCCCAGGGGGAAGTCCGGGGCGAGCGCCACACCATTCGAATGGTCCTCAAGGCGCGAGGGCTCGCGCTCAGCGAGGAGCAGTCCGGGCAGATTAACGCATGCGATGACCTCCCCACCCTCAGGAAGTGGTCGGAGTCAGCCCTCACCGCCAAGGACGCGGCCGACATCTTCAGGTGACAGTCATAGGCCTGAGGCGTGAAACAAGCAGCCGTTCTGAATGATCTTTGGTTTTACCTTCGGGCCTTACCTAGCTAGCAGGGGCTTCAGGAACTGGCCGGTGTAGCTTTTCTCGTTGGCTGCGACGTCTTCCGGTGAACCGGTCACGATGACCGTGCCGCCGCCCGTGCCGCCTTCCGGGCCCATGTCGATCAGCCAGTCGGCTGTCTTGATGACATCGAGGTTGTGCTCGATGACCAGGACCGTGTTGCCGGTCTCGACCAGCTTGGTCAGGACACCGAGCAGCTTCCTGATGTCCTCGAAGTGCAGGCCGGTGGTCGGCTCGTCGAGCACGTAGATGGTGCGGCCGGTGGAGCGGCGCTGCAGTTCGGAGGCGAGCTTCACCCGCTGCGCCTCGCCGCCGGACAGCGTGGTGGCCGGCTGTCCGAGGCGGACATAGCCGAGACCCACGTCGACGAGGGTCCGCAGGTGCCGGTGGATCGCCGGGACGGCCTCGAAGAACGTCGCGGCCTCCTCGATCGGCATATCGAGCACCTCGGCGATCGACTTGCCCTTGTAGTGCACCTGGAGGGTGTCGGTGTTGTAGCGGGCGCCGTGGCAGACCTCGCACGGCACGTACACGTCGGGCAGGAACTGCATCTCGATCTTGATGGTGCCGTCGCCCGAGCAGGCCTCGCACCGGCCGCCCTTGACGTTGAACGAGAAGCGCCCAGGCAGGTAGCCGCGGACCTTGGCCTCCGTGGTCGCCGCGAACAGCTTCCTGACGTGATCGAACACGCCGGTGTAGGTCGCCGGGTTGGATCTCGGGGTACGGCCGATCGGGCCCTGGTCGACGTGCACCACCTTGTCGAGCTGATCCATGCCGGTGACGCGCACGTGCTTGCCCGGCACGGTGCGCGCGCCGTGCAGTTCCTTCGCCAGGGCCCGGTAAAGGATGTCGTTGACCAGGGTCGACTTGCCCGAGCCGCTCACCCCGGTGACCGCGATGAACAGGCCGAGGGGAAAGCTGACGTCGATGTTCTTGAGGTTGTTCTCGGCGGCGCCCTTGACCGCGATCTCGCGGCCCTTCGTCCGCTTGCGCCGTTTGGGCGGTACCTCGATCGCCCGCCGCCCGGCCAGGTACGCGCCGGTCAACGAGGTGTCGCTGTTCACCAGGTCGTCAACGCTGCCGCTGACGACAACGTGACCCCCGTGCTCGCCGGCCCCCGGGCCGATGTCGACCACCCAGTCGGCCGACCTGATCGTGTCCTCGTCATGCTCGACGACGATGAGCGTGTTGCCGAGGTCCCGCAGCCGCAGCAGCGTGTCCAGCAGCTTCTGGTTGTCCCGCTGGTGCAGTCCGATCGAGGGCTCGTCGAGCACGTACAGCACGCCGACCAGACCGGAGCCGATCTGGGTGGCGAGCCTGATCCGCTGCGCCTCGCCGCCGGCCAGGGTCGCCGACCCGCGGTCGAGCGTCAGGTAGTCGAGGCCGACGTCGAGCAGGAAGCCGAGGCGGGCGTTGACCTCTTTGAGTATGAGCCGCGCGATCGTCATGTCGCGCTCTGAAAGCTCCAGGTTGAGCAGGTTCTTGGCGAGCTCGCCGATCGGCTGGGCGCAGTAGGCGGCGATCGACTGGTCGTCGATCGTCACCGCGAGAGAGACCGGTTTGAGACGCGCGCCCTTGCAGGACGGGCAGGGGACCTCGCGCATGAAGCCGGCGAACTTCTCCCTGCTTGAGTCCGACTCGGCCTCGGCGTGGCGGCGCTCCACGTACGTGATCGCGCCCTCGAAGTTCGTGTAGTAGGACCGCTCGCGACCGTAACGGTTCTTGTACCGGACGTGGACCTGCTGGTCCAAGCCGTGCAGCAGGGCGTTCTTGGCCTTGGCGGGAAGCCGCTCCCACGGGGTGTCGGTGCGGAACCCGATCGTCTCCGCGACGGCCTCGATGAGGCGGTCGAAGTAGTCGCTCACGTGCCCGCCGGCCCACGGGGCGATGGCGCCGTCGTCCAGGGACTTGGCCGGGTCGGGGACGATGAGCTCGGGGTCGACCTCCATCCGGGTGCCGAGCCCGGTGCAGTCCGGGCAGGCGCCCCACGGGGAGTTGAAGCTGAACGACCTCGGCTCGAGCTCGTCGAAGGACAGGTCGTCGTACAGGCACGCCAGGTGCTCCGAGTACATCCGCTCGCGGTGCGGGTCGGTTTCCGGCTGGTCGACGAAGTCCAGGATGACGACGCCGCCGGCCAGGCCGAGTGCGGTCTCGACCGAGTCGGTGAGCCGCCGGCGCGCGGTGTCCTTGACCGCGAGCCGGTCGATGATGACCTCGATGTCGTGCTTCTCGTACTTCTTCAGCACGGGCAGGGTGGTCGAATCGTTCGCGACCTCGTCCAGGCGGATGACGGTGCCGTCGACGCGGGCCCGGGAGTAGCCCTTGGCCTGGAGTTCCTTGAGCAACTCGGTGTATTCGCCCTTGCGGCTCCGCACCACCGGCGCAAGGACCTGGAATCTGGTGCCCTCTTCGAGTTCGAGCACCCGGTCCACGATCTGCTGCGGGGTCTGCCGCGCGATCGGACGGCCGCAGACCGGGCAGTGCGGCTTGCCGACCCGGGCGAACAGCAGCCGCAGGTAGTCGTATACCTCGGTGACCGTGCCGACGGTGGACCTCGGGTTGCGGCTCGCGGACTTCTGGTCGATGGAGACCGCCGGCGACAGGCCGTCGATAAAGTCCACGTCCGGTTTGTCCATCTGCCCGAGGAACTGCCTGGCGTACGCCGACAGGGACTCGACGTACCGCCGCTGCCCCTCGGCGAAGATCGTGTCGAACGCCAGGCTGGACTTGCCGGACCCGGACAGACCGGTGAACACGATCATGGCGTCACGCGGGAGGTCAAGCGAGACATCCTTGAGGTTGTGCTCGCGTGCGCCGCGAACGACAAGCCGGTCAGCCACTGCGCTCTCTTCTCTTCGGTCGCATCGTCCTCGATGAAGGGCGACACGCGCCCTTCAATTTACCCCGGCCTTGCTAGCCGGTCTTGTTACTCCGGTCTTGGCTGGTCCCGCCGTCCGGCCGCGGTTCTCTCGAAAGACCGCCTGCCCTCGGCAGACTGCTGCTCTCAAGAGACCGTGTTCCCTAGAGACCGTGTCCCCCAGAGACTGTGCTCCCTAGAGGCTCCCTAGAGACCGTGCTCTCGACGGACTGCGTGCTCCCGACAACTGAGGGCCGATACCGGGCCACGGGCATCGTAACGGGGAGGTCTGACATTCCAGTCCCCGTCGCACCGTCCCGTCGCGGAACCGCCTCCTGCATAGCGCTGCGTGCCCGCTTGTTATGCCCAGTCCCCGGATGCTCCCGCCGTCGAGCCAACCCTGGTCTTAGCGTACGGCACGGCCTGGACGCCGGCTAAGCAGACATGAAAATATCTTCGAAGGGAAAGTCAGCCGCTTCCGTTCGGGATACTCTTGTTCTTATCGTCCGGACTCGGCGGGCCGCCGCGGGCCGACGGTCAGGCGCACCGGCGGCTTACCTGGTGCTCGCCGGCATCGGCACGAGCCTGCGGAGCCGTCATCCGCCGCGCGGGGCCAGGTCCCCGAACGGAGGCCGACATCACCCGGGGACCACGGGCCCGTTCTCCGTGGCCTGCCCCGGCCGTGACACCTCCTCCGCCCCCGAGCGTTCCGAACGAAAGTCCCCGGAAGCAGGGCAGCCCCAGACGGCTATGATCGGGCCGGTGAGGCGCAATCCGTCTACCGTGGTCGTGCTGGCCGGGCGAACGACCGAACCGGTGCTCGCCGCCGTCGGCCGGTCGCTGAACGTCGTTCTCGTCCGGCCCGAGGAACAGCCGTCAGGCGCGGGTCCCGGTGCCGCCGGCCACGGAACGACAGGCACGGCCGGCCTGGAGGCGGCGGCCGGGGCGTTGCGCCGGGCCGCGGGTATCGCCGCGCCGTATGTGCTCGTCACCGGCGACCCGCTCAGCTCCGTGGCCGCCGGGTGGCAGGCGATGTGGGAGGTCACGGCCGAGCCGCGCGGCGGCGACGAGTTCGAACTGCGGTCGGCGGAGGCGCTGGCCGCCTGGCGGGCCAACCGGTTCGAGCTGCCTGACTACTATCTCGTGCTGGCGGACGAGACGGGTCCGGGCGGAGCCGGCACCGCGGGCGCATCCGGGTCCGGCGAACGGGGCGCGGACTTCTACCTGGGGCCGCTGCGTTCGGTGCGGCCGAACCGGGTCGCGGTGGCGGCCGGCGCCTCGCCCGCCGCGCAGGCGGACGCGCTGCTGACCGAACTCGGCTCGCTGCGGCACGGCCCGTGGTGGCCGCCGCTTGACCAGGTCTTCGCGGCGGTGCGCGGCTTCTACCCCGGCACGCTCGCCGAGTCCCCGGCGGCCGGGCGGGCCTGCCTGTCCTAGCGCCTCCCGCTCCGGGGCGGTGAGCCACCGGGAACCGACTGGCGGCGCCCGCGAACTGTTTCCGGTTCACCGGCCGGCAACTCACCGGAAAGACCAGATTCGTCGTTCCGAACGGGTTCGTGCTCCGCCACCTGCCGCCACGCTCATCTGGCCGGGCGGCCACGGGCAGCGGGGCCCTTCGCTTGCTCGCAACATGCCTGCCAAGGCAGCTCGAGTTGCCTTTTTCCACGCCTGCTTATCCGCGCGTCCCGCGCGGGACTGCGGGAACGGTCGAGTGAAACCGTTCCCGTGGGGTCGGGCGTCGCCGGGGCCGCAAAGTCATGGCGGCGGGGCGGCGGAGACACGGACACGTTCGGAGGATAGATTTTTTCTGTGAGCTACACGGGAGACGTGCGTGTCGGCGGTCCATCGGACACGCGTGAGATAAACGGCCTGACCCTGACGAAGATCGCCGTGGGCGGGATGAACAACAATGCCTACCTGCTGCGGGACTCGACCGGGCAGGCGCTGCTGATCGACGCCGCCGCCGAGCCGGTGCGCCTTTTGGAGATGATCGGCGATACGCCGGTGGTGAAGATCGTGACCACGCACCAGCATGCCGATCACTGGCAGGCGCTGGCCGAGGTGAAGGCGGCCACAGGTGCCGTCACCGTGGCGCACCCCGCCGACGCGCCTGGCATCCCGGTGCCGACCGATGAGTTCGTCGAGGACGGCGGCACCATCGAGTTCGGTGACACGCTGCTGCACGTGACTCAGCTGGTCGGGCACACACCGGGGTCGATCGCGCTGACCTACAACGCCGCCGGGCCCGAGCCGCACCTGTTCACCGGGGACTGCCTGTTCCCCGGCGGTCCTGGGGAACACCAGCAGACCCGGCGCGGTTCGACACGCCTCATGACCGGCGTGGTGACCAAGATCTTCGGCCGGCTCCCCGATGATACGTGGATCTACCCCGGGCACGGCAACGACTCCACCCTAGGCGCGGAGCGCCCGCACCTGGAGGAATGGCGCGCCCGGGGCTGGTAAGACCTCATCACCGGACGTCACGCCCGCCCAGTTCCGGGCCGGAGCCGACTCCGGCCGGGAGCCTTCCAGGACCGCTGCTCCACGTCGGCCGACGGCACGGGACAGCTTGGTGTCCTGGGTGAGAAATGCACTGCCCTTGTCCGTCCTCGGTCTCGCAAACTCGGTTGCGTCCGTCATCGGAGCTGGCCGACGATCTGACGCCCTAGCGGCGGGTTTCCGGCCAGCCGGCTGCATTGAACACGGCGACGGGGTCGAGGTAGTCACGCCAGTGCGTCACCTTACGGTTCTTGATGGTGACGACCGAGATGAAGCAGTTGTCGTAGGGGCGGCCGGCCTGGACCGACTTGCCGTGCACTTCGTATTCCAGGACGGCCACCGAGGCTTCGCCGTCCCGGTACACGCGAAGGTTGTCCGCGCTGCGCAGGTCTATGTAGTCTCCGTAGCCGCTGTAGAGGTCGACGATTTCCTGCCGTCCTTCGACTCGCCTGGGGTATCCCGGCACGGAGATCACGTACTCGAAGACCACGTCCTCGGCTAGGAGGTCGAAGTAGTCGTCGCCGTCCACCAAGCCCTCCAGGCCCTCCTTGATGATCAGGAAGAACGGGCTGTTCGCGCCGAACGGGGCGTCGTCGCTGACGGTCTTGCTCATTTCCCCTCCAGGGTCCAGGCACTGGCGTTGCGTTCGGCGAATGCGCGGAAGCTGGTGGACGGTCGGCCGGTGACCTTCTCGATGTCGCCGGCGGGCACGGAGCCGTGGCCGGAGATGATGGCCCCAGTGAGCCAGCGCAGCATGACCGCGTAGTCCGCCGGGACGCCCGCGGCGAGCGCGCCGCTGATCCAGGCTTCCTGGTCGATGTCGTTGTAGAAGACGGGCCGACCGGCCACGGCGGCGATGCTGTCAGCGGCTTCACGGAAGGTGAGGGCCTGCGGCCCGGTGAGCGTGTAACGCGCCCCGGCGTGGGCGCCGGGGTTCAGCAGCGTCTCGACCGCGACCGCCGCGATGTCCTCCGCGTCGACGAAGGCTTCCGCCCCGCCGCCGCTCGGGGCCGTGATCACCCCGTCGATGACCGGGAGGTGATCATCGGTAAAGTTCTGCATCACCCACGCGGGCCGCAGTATGGAGTACGTGACAGCCTGCCGGGCGGCGAGATCGGCCTCGACCGCGGCGATGTCGATGCCCTCCGGCGCCTGGTCGGCGTTGTAGGTGCTCAGGAAGGTGACGTGGCGGACGCCGACAGCCTCGGCGAGGTCCAGGAAGCCGGCGACCAGCTCCGCATAGCGGACGCGCAGCACAGGGGTCACCAGGTAGAGACGGTCCACGTCGGCCAGGGCCGCCGCGTGGCTGGCCGGATCGTCCCAGTCGAACCTGACGTCGGCTCCACGGCGGGACGCGGTACGAGCGGCGATCCCTCGCCGGGCGAGCTTCCCGGCCAGCAGGGAGCCGGTCCGGCCGGTTCCGCCCAGGATCAGTGCGGTAGGTTTGTAGTTGCTCATAACTCGATGATCGGCGCTAGAGATGAGCTGTTCAATGCGCATTCCGCTTGATTCTTTGCGTATAGCTCTCGTCTGCTTGACCATAGCGCCCGTTTTGACCAGTCTGATGCCATGGACCTGCTGAATGACCGCCTGATGCGGGCGAGGGCCGCCGGCGCCGTCTTCGCGCGGACGGTCGCCGAGCCGCCGTGGGGGCTGCGGCTGGGCGGCTCCATCCAGCTCGCGGTGCACACGGTCGTCCGCGGGCGGGGGTACCTGTGGCTGAACGCCCCCGGCAGCGTGGTGGAACTCTCACCGGGGACCATCGCCCTGGTGCGCGGCGGGCCGGACCACTACATCGGGCACGAGCCGGGCGCCGACTGCCTGGAACCGGAGGAGTTCCGGGCCAGGCACCCTCGTGCGGACCCCGGCGACAACCCGCGGGCCACGGTCTTCCTGTGCGGCGCCTACCAGTTCTCCGGCGATGTCGGCAGCGGCCTGCTCGACGCGCTGCCCCCGGTCATGACGCTGTCGGCGGCGATCGGCGATCCCCTCCGGGACGTGATCACGCTGCTCTCCCGTGAGCTCGCCCGGACCGAGCCCGGCCAGCAGATCGTGCTTGACCGCCTCCTGGACCTGCTGCTCGTGCTGGCCATCCGCAGCGACTTCCGCCACAGCGTGACCGCGCCGCGCTGGTACCGGGCGTCCGCGGACCCCCGGCTGAGCGCGGCCCTCCAGGCCATGCACGAGAACGCCGCCCGCCCCTGGACCGTCCCCGAACTCGCCGCCATCAGCGGCCTGTCCCGGGCCGCCTTCGCGCGGGCCTTCCGCGAGGCGCTCGGCCAGGCCCCCATGCAGTACCTGACCGAATGGCGGATGACCCTCGCCCGCGACCACCTGCGCGCCGGCGATCTCAGCCTGGCCCAGATCGCCGGCGCCACCGGGTACGGTTCCCCGTTCGCGTTCGCGGCGGCCTTCCGCCGCCACCACGGAGCCCCGCCCGGCACCTGGCGACAGCGGGAACAGGCAGCCGCCGACACGCGCACCCTCAGCACACACCCCGGCTTGTAAGTAACCCGGATGACCGGCCCGCATCCGCGCACAAGTGAACACCGCACGGCTGCGGCGTCCCTAATCGCCGAAGCCACTGGCCGGGATACGCGCGCGAGGGTGCTGGCCCTGTTGGACGCCGAGTGTGCGACTGAGGTGCTCTGCCGTTCCCGGACAAGCCTCCGTAGGCGGACTTCCGGGAGCACCACCCCGAGTTACCGGGTAACACCGCCTCCTGGGCACTGCCCAAGCCGTTCGCGCTGGTCAGCGAGGACGCCACGGATGGCGGCGGCGTGGCGGCACGCCGCCGACGACCGGCAAACACCCCGGCTGCTGCCTGTTCCCCGGCGGTGTGGGGAACACCCAGCAGGACCCGGCGCGGTTCGAGTCGCTGTACTCCGGGGTGGTCGGCAAGATCTTCGGGCGGCTTCCGGACACGACCTGGGTCTACCCCGGGCACGGCACGGACACCACCCTGGGGGCCGAGCGGCCGCACCTGGAAGAGTGGCGCGAGCGCGGCTGGTAAACGATCGCCACGGCCGGGAACCGGACAACCGACACCGGCGCTGCTGATGCGGGCTCGGGATGCCTAGCCCCGAAGGTCTCATGGCCGTGCGTTTGGCCGTGCGTTACTGTCGAGCCGCGGCGACTGGCGGTCAGGCAACGCGGATGCTGTGCAGTACGGGATTTGTCCAACAGCCTGGTGGACGGGTGCCTCCTCGGAAATGAGCGTGTCCCGTCTCAGTCATCATGTCGATTCCGGAGAGGTCGACTGCCGCACATCCTCACGGTTGCAGTCGGCGGCGTTTTGGAGAGTCCGTAATTCTACCAGGGCGATATGACTGAAGATAGCGCAATAGGGCCTGACCAGGTTTATTCAGGTCGGAGGGATACAACGGGTTCGGCCGGCAAGGAGCGGCATCGGGTTCGGGGGCGGCGTCACTGCTGCGCCGCGCCGCCAGCCCAGGGAACGCTGGAAGATAGCCGGTGAATTACAGATCCGGGCATGCTGCGCAATCCCCGTACGTGCTGTCCCCCGGAGGAGCTAACCGCTTAAGTCCGCAGTTGACCGGCGTCTAGGCGCTTTCCCGGGGTGAACTCGCAGGCCAGCCTGCTGCGAGTGGTCAACGGACCGCATGTCATAGATATATATGAAAACGCGTTATAGCCTGTGGACGCTGGGCGCCCGCCCCAAAGGTTGCATTGTCCGGCAAATCAGTTAATGTGACGTCCATGGTCGGCTAACGGTCGCGCAGGCGAAGCGCGGCAGTGCGGAGCATCAGATGACGATAGGCGAGCATATTCGCCGTCTCGGACTCATCCGGCGGACTCTGGTGAAGGTGATCTCGGAATGACCGGCCACAACAATGGCGCCCGGTTGCGGGCGGCCCTGGCGACCGCCGCTGCCGCGGCCGCGCTGCTGGCAGCGGTCTGGGCGGCTCGCCCGCCGACGCGGCACCGGCACCGCACGCCGGAGCGGCCGTGAGCGGGTACCTGTACTGGTCCAACGCGAGCACCATCGCCACCGGGGACGGCACGATCGGCCGCGCCCGGCTCAACGGCACGGACCTCAACCAGAAGTTCATCACCGGGGCATCGGTCGCGGGCGTGGTACTGGTCTTCCGCGGGTACCTGTACTGGACCAACCTCGCACCGCCCCGGGATGGCGCCGGCACGATCGGCCGCGCCCGGCTCAACGGCACCGACGTCGACGAGAAGTTCATCGCCGGCGCCAGCCTCCCGACCGGCCTGACCACCGCCGACGGCTACCTTTACTGGGCGAACAACCTCACTGGCACGATCGGCCGGGCCCGGCTCAACGGCACCCACGTCAACCAGAAGTTCATCAAGACCGCCCAGTCGGAAGGGCCGGACGACGTCGTGGCCGGCTCCGGGCACATCTACTGGGCCAACGACTTCAACATCGGCCGGGCCACCTCAACGGCACCCACGTCAACCAGAACTTCATCGCCGTCCCCAACGGCCCCAGCGGCGTCTCCGCGCTGGCCCTCAACGCCCGCTACCTCTACTGGACCGACGAGACCGCCGGCACGATCGGCCGCGCCCGGCTCAACGGCACCCAGGTGAACCAGCGGTTCATCACCGGCGCCGCCTTCCCAGAAACAGGGCTGGCGGTCGACTCGCGGTACATCTACTGGATCAACGCGACCGCCGGCACGATCGGCCGCGCCCGGCTCAACGGCACCGACGTCAACGAGAAGTTCATCAAGGTACCCAGCGCGCACATCCTCCTCGGGGTGGCCGTGGATCCCGGTTGGCACGATTAATCCGCCGGTATCAGCCCAGCAGGGCGCCCCGGTGGGTAAGCGCCAGGGTGAGCAGGGCCGCGGCCGCCGCCTGGAGGGGCACGCCGGTCAGGAGTCCGGTGACCGACCGCTCGTCGAAGGGGCGGGACCTGATCACGCGGCCCTCGGCGTTGGCTTCGACCAGGTCGCCGAAGAGGTCGTCGTAGAGCGGCGCGTCGATCACCACGACCGCGAGCAGGTCGACGGCGAAGGTGAGCGGGTCCGCGCCGAGGCCGAGGCACCAGGCGCGGACGCGGCCGTCGCGCTAGCCCGTCGGTCATGGCCCTGGCCAGCGGCCAGGCGGCGTAGTCGATGGGCGCCCGCTCGCTGCCGTGGTCCTCGTCCGCGCCGAGGAGTTCCTCGGCGTACTCGCGCAGCAGGCCGCGCCACAGGCTGAAGTCGTTGTCCTCGTTCCATGGCGCCTCGCCGGACGGCTGGAAGACACCGACGGGGATCACCTGGTACAGACCGCCGGCGTGGCTGACCTGGCCGGGCTGCCGGTAATGGAGCGGGAAGCTCGCGGTGCCCGCCGACCGGTCATACCGCAGGGTCAGCGCGCTCGTCGCCATCGGCGCCGAGCGCGCACTGAGGCTGATCGCTCCGCCCAGCGCGGCCCGGTAATGGCAGTGGCCGGGCTCGGAGCACGGCGCTGCCCTCGGCGGCGGCATACTTCGAAGCCCGGCCGTGCCCGCTGGCGTCGATGCCGTCGAAGAACCGGCCGCGCCCGAAGACCAGCCGCGGGCCGTCCGCGTCCGCCAGGTTCGCCTCGATCAGCCGGTAGGTCGGCCGGTTCTCGAAGACGGCGGGCGCGGCGAGCGCGGCGACCACGTCGCTGTAGCGCTGGTATCTGGTGCCGTCCGCGCGTTCCGGCAGCGTGTACGGGGCCAGGGCCGTCAGGTCGGGAACGTCGGGGCGCGGCGCGTCCGGCCGGAACTCCAGCCGGACGCTGTCCAGCGGGACCGGCGCGGGCAGCCGCCAGGCCGGCGGGGCGAGCAGCGGGGTGCCGGCCACCTGGAGCCCAGGCGAGGTAACTCGCGGCGGCGCGGACCGCCATGCTCATGGCGGTCCCGGTTCAGGAGTCCGCTGACCCGCAGCCACTTGGCCTCCGACGGCGTCCGGACGGCGCTGCGGGGCGCTGATCCCGCGCCGGGAATCGTCATCGGGTGCGGCTCGCTCTCCGCCTCGTGTCACCCAGCAGCGGGGTGACATGCTGTCAGTGCTGACAAGACCTGCCTTGACAGCCTACTGAAACGGTTAAGTTCAGGACGTCTGCGCCGCATGATGCCGAGGAGGTACCCCTGTATGTCCACCGATGACCAGCTCCGGTTCCCTGACGGGTTCCTGTGGGGGGCGGCCACGGCCGCTTACCAGATCGAAGGGGCGGCGGACGCCGACGGGAAGGGGCCGTCGATCTGGGACACGTTCAGCCACACTCCAGGGAAGACCTACCACGGCGACACCGGCGACATCGCGTGCGACAGCTACCACCAGTTACCCAGAGGACATCGCGCTGCTCAAGCGCATCGGGGCCGGAGCCTACCGGCTGAGCCTGTCCTGGCCGCGCATCCAGCCGGCCGGACGCGGCGCGACCAACGCCAAGGGCGTCGACTACTACAACCGGGTGATCGACGCACTGCTGGACGCGGGCATCCAGCCGGCGGTAACGCTCTACCACTGGGACCTGCCGCAGGCGCTGCAGGACGGCCGGCGGCTGGGCGAACCGCGACATCGCGGACTGGTTCGCGGAGTTTGCCGGGATCGCGGGCGAGGCGTTCGGCGACCGGGTGCCCCAGTGGATCACGCTGAACGAGCCGTGGGTCGTCGCGAACGTCGGCTACCGGCACGGGCGGCACGCCCCCGGCATCCGCGACGACGCCCAGGCGGTGGCCGCCAACCACCACCTGCTGCTCGCGCACGGTCGGGCGGTCGCGGCGCTGCGCGCGTCGTCAGCCGCCGGCGACATCGGCATCACGCTCAACCTGGCGGTGGAGCGGCCGGTCACGCCGGAAGCCGCCGGACCCGCGGCCGAGCTTGAGGCGCGACAGAACGGGGTCTACCTGGACCCGATCTTCCGCGGCCGGTACCCGGCGCTGCTCGACGAGGACGCGTCCTACTCCCCCGCCGCGCTGCCCGGACTCGTACGGGACGGCGACCTCGGCGTGATCGGAGCCCCGCTTGACTTCCTCGGCGTCAACTTCTACTCGCCGCACTACGTGGACCTGCTCCGCCCGGACGGCGAGCCGCGGCGCGGCGAGACGGTGAGCGGCCCTGGCACGGTCTCCGTCCAGCCTGCAGGCCTGCCCGTCACCGCGATGAACTGGCTGGTCGAGCCCGGCTCCATCCGCGAGCTGCTGACCCGGGTCGTCCTGCCGGTCACCGGCGAACTGCCGCTCTACATCACGGAGAACGGGTCGGCCTGGTACGACTACGTCACCGCGGACGGGCGGGTTCACGACCAAGAGCGCATCTCCTACCTGCGCGGGCACCTGGCCGCCCTGCACGCGGCAATCGCCGACGGCGTGCCGCTTAAGGGGTACTTCGCCTGGTCGCTGATCGACAACTTCGAATGGGCCGAAGGGTACGCGAAGCGGTTCGGGCTCGCCTTCGTCGACTTCGAGACGCAGCGGCGGATCCTCAAGGACAGCGGCGAGTTCTACGCGTCGGTGATCGCGGCGAACGCGCTGCCCGCCGAGTAACCCGCGCCGTTTGCGTCCGGGCGCGCGGCCTGAAGCGTCCGGCGGGCGGGGCGCTCGCCGGACGCGGGCCGGGCTCACCGGCCCGGTTAGCCGCCAGTGGCCGGTTAGCCGCCAGTGGCCACTAACCGGAATGGAGAGCCAGGAAGAAGTCGACCCGGTCCGCCAGCGCGGACAGGTCACGGCCGGTGAGCGCCTCCACCCGGCTGATCCGGTATCGAACCGTATTGACGTGCAGGTACATCAGGGACGCACAGGCGGACCACGACCCGTCGCAGGCCAGGAACGCCTTCAGGGTGGCCACCAGCTCGCCGCCCCGCCGGTCGTCGTATTCCCTGAGCGGCCCGAGGAGACGCTCTCTGAACGAGCGCAGCACCGGCGCGGGGACACTGGCGAGCAGCAGTTCGTGCAGGGCCGGCTCCGGCCCGGCGACCGACCCGCCGCCCGCCTGGCCCGCCTGTGCCTGCTGCGGAAGCAGCAGCTGTTCCGCTGGCATCTCAAGGATTTCCCCGACCCGCACGCGCGCACCTCCGTTTGGCGACCGGCGCCACCGTAACCCGCGCATGTTTATCGGAAGCTACAAAGCGAATAGCCCCGCGTTACATCATCGAGGGCAGGGGCGCTTCCCGGCGGCGGCGGACATGCTCGGCTGGACCTTTTCAGCCAGGCTCCGCGACGCTCGCCTCGTCCGACGCGGCGGCCGGAAGAGGAGACGCCCCAGAGCCCGCTACGGGGGCGAGGCCCGGGCATTCCGATATCCCGCCGCCGTTCCCGTTCGCATACCCCACGTACCGAGACAGCAGGCTTCCTGCTGTTATCTATTTTGGATTAACGGCCGCCACGGGAAGACCGGGAACACCAGGCAGGCGTTACATGCTTCTTGCTGTTATCTAGACCGAACGGCAGCGGGGGCGCCACACCCGGCCGGGATCGGCGTCATAGGGCCATTTCATGCTGCACATATCCCCTCAAACCAGGGCACGGATATGTGCTAAATGGCCCTAAGTCGAAAACTGGAGCGATGAGGGCGGCTGGGCGGCGGTGGCGGGTGTTCAGACTGCGGGAAACAGGGGGGCCAGAGCGCCCAGGGTGGCCCGGAGGCGGATGAGGAGTTCCTCCAGTTCCTCGTCCGTGGCGGTGAGGGGCGGGCCGATGAGGATGGCGTCGCCGCGCGTGCCGTCGACGCAGAAGCGGGCCGGGTAGACGATCAGCCGACTGGCCGCGGCGGCGGCGACCGCCTTGGCGGTCGCGTCGAGCGCGGGGGGCGGCGGCGCCGCCGTGGCGGGGTCGGCCACGAACTCCAGGCCCCACAGGTAGCCGGCGCCGCGGACATCGCCGACGAAGGGGAATTCCTTCGCCAGGGCCCGCAGCCGTTCCCCGAGCCAGTCACCGCGGGCGGCCACCCGCGGCAGGAGCCGTTCTTCCTCGATCGCCTCGATCGTCGCGATCCCGGCCGCGCAGGCCAGCGGCGCGTTGGTGAACGTGTGCCCGGCGGTCATGGCCGGGTAGACGCCGCTGATCCGCTCCCAGAGCTTCCCGGACAGGGCCGCTCCGCCGAGCGGCAACGTACCGCCGCCCGCGCCCTTCGCGAACGTGACGATGTCCGGCACCGCGCCCGAGTGCTGGAAGGCGAACCACTTCCCGGTGCGGCCGAAGCCGGACATGACCTCGTCGCTGACCCAAAGCACGTCGCTTGCGTCGCACAGGCGGCGGAGTTCCTCGAGGAAGCCGGGCGGCGGCACGAGCACACCGCTGCCGGCCCCGCCCACCCCCTCAAGGAAGACGGCCGCGGTCCGCCGCAGGTCAAGGCGCGCGAACTCCGCCCGGAGCCGGGCGGCGCATTCGGCGGCGGCGGTGCTGCCCTCGGGCACGGGCAGCCGGTAGACCTGCGGCGCGGTGATCGTCTCGCCCGGGTGGACGAGCGGGCGGTACGGCGCGGCGTACCGGGGCTGCCCGGACGCGCTCAGCGCGCCGACGGTGCTGCCGTGGTAGCTGACCGAACTCGACACGAACCGGTGCTTGTCCGCACGCCCCTGGGCGGCCCAGTACAGGTGCGCGAACTTCATGGCGATCTCGTTCGCCTCGGACCCGCTGCTCACGAACATCACGTGGTCGAGGCCGCCGCCGATACGCTCCGTGACCAGGCGCGCGAGGCGCTCGGCGGCCGGGTTCCTGAACTGGGCCCGGTGCACGTAGTCGACGGCGCTGAACTGCTCGGTGACGGCGGCGAGGACCCGCGGGTGCCCGTGTCCGAGCGTGACGGCGAGCGGGCCGGAGGAAGCGTCGATGTAGTCGAGGCCGGCCTCGTCGAAGATCCGGGCGCCCTTCGCGGCCACGGCCATGGGCAGAGACCGCACGGATGACGGGATCAGCGGTGACGGGACCAGTGAGCTCTCAGCAGCGCGGGCCCGGCGCAGCAGCGCCGCGAGGTCCAGGTCCTCGCCGGCGACCGGGCGGAACTCGATGGCCACCGCCAGTGTCTCGTCGTCGACCGTGAACGCCGGATCGCCGACGTACTCACGCATCTGCGCGGAGTGCCAGAAAGCCTCGTGCCCGGCGCGCCAGTCGGCGACGGTGGCATAACCCTCTCCCTCGCCGAGAGCGTGCACCAGGTCAATGTCGCCGATCCGGATCACCCGGACCGCCACGATCTCGATCACCGCGACCGGTTCGCCCGCGGAACTGATCACCACCTCGCGGTCGCCGGGCCGCGGCAGCGGTTCCCCGTCAAGCGCGTAGTCGCCGACCAGCCCGGTCGTCGTGGTCTTGGTCCCGTCGAGTATCGCCGCCACCAGCCGGTCGCGCAGCGGCCCGGGGAACGCGAATTCCCCGACACTCAACCGTCCTGCTTCCATGCGGCTCAGCGTAGCGGCCCCCGCTCACCGCCGGCCCCGCTCACCGCTGCCACCGCCGGCCCGTGCCGGTCTCCGGCCGGGTGCCGGTACAAAGATGAAATGCGGAAGGTATCAGAACGAACGAACTCGCTTTTTCTGATCTTCACGGTCAGGTCGATTCGCCAACGCAGGGACAGAAAAATAGGTAGACATTCAGCCCGGGCACGCCCCGTGACCGGCCTGCGCCGCGGAAGGCTCCCACCAGAACATATACTTATTTTGCGGGGTTAAAAAGGTGACAAACCAGGCACGATCACCCCTTCAAGTCAGTACATGTTGTCCCTAACGGATGCCTCTCCCGCAATCGGCTGATATCCAGCGGCTGTTGCAACACCCCGGCACCCGATCTGACCTGGGGCCCTCTCGACAGCCTGTGCCGGGCCAGACAAACCGGCAGGACAGGTACGGCCCGGTGCCGGAACAGGCGTTCGCCCGCACCACGGTCGCCGACTCCGGCCCGCCCAGGCACGACCGAGGATCACGTCCTCGCGCGGGCTACCCGGCGCTGATCGAGATTCTCGGGCTGTCCGCTGGGCGGAGCCAGCGCAGGACCTGCACGAGTTCGCTTCGCGGTAGCGATACGCAGCCGGCCGTGGCCGTGCCGGTGCCGACGTGCAGGAAAATGGCGCTGCCGAGGCCCGGCGTGCGGGCGGTGTTGTACGCGATGACGGCCGCGTAGTCGTAGGCGGGCACGTCGTGCATCGGCTCCGGCTCCCGGCCCGGGCTTACCGCGTCGGCGTCGACCCACTCGTTGTAGCGGGGACTGGCCGGGTCGTCGTCCCAGTAGTCGTACGGGTAAGCGTGCCGGTACGGAAAGGCGACGCCGGGACTCGGGCTGACCCCGAAGAAGAAGGAGAACCCGTACGTGCCGGAAGGGGTGCGGCCGTCGCCTTCGCGCTTGCGGCCCGGTGCGGCGATGCCGTGGTAGCCCACGCGGGCGGTCCACGGGCCGAAGACGAGGACCCGCTCGCTGGTCACCTGGTACGCGCGGAACGTGGCAGAGGTGGCGGTGCGGGAGGCGGCCGTGACCGTGATGAGCTGGCTGACCGCGGCGGCCGGCCGGTTCGCGGGGGGAGGGCCAGTTCGCGCCAGCGGGCCCGACCGCCGAGGAAGCCGGCACCGTCGCCGCGACGGCCGGCCCGGCCCACGTGATGCCTGCCATGACCGCGAGCAGCGTCAACGAGGGGACCCCGCGGACGCGTTGCGTCTTGCGCACCATGTGACACAGGGTAACAATCTTGTCACCGTTGCCTCGTCAGCCGCGCCGTCGAAGTACTTTTCCAGCACGGCACGGAAGACGTTCCGGCCTGCTTCCCCCGCTGCCCGCTGCCCGTCGGAGGATGGCCCTGACTCGTCTGGCCCAGGCTCGGCCGGACCTGCCTCGTCCGGCTCAGCGGCGGCGGCGAACAGCGTCATGGACGAGCGGAGCTTCATGGCGTCGACCGGTCCGAAGATCCGCCCGGCGGACCTGCCCTCGGTCTCCGCGACGATGCGAGCGCACTCGCGCAGCCGCGGGCCGAGCACCGGGTGCGCGAGGTAGGCGCGGGCTTCGGCCACCGAGGAGACCGCGTACTCCCGCGCCGTGGCGCTCAGGCCGAGCCCGGCGATCTGCGGGAAAACGAACCACATCCAGTGGCTGACCTTCGCACCCGCACGCAGTTCGGCGACCGCCCGCCGGTAGGTTCCGCCCCGGTCCTGCGCCGCCACGAACCGCTCAAGCCGCCACGGATCGTCCACATCTGCTCCCGTTACCTGGTTAAGGCCCGTCCGGCTCGCCGTCGTCATCGGTCCACAGCCCAGCCTAAGGAATATCCGGCCGAAGTCCGGCCGCCAGCCTTACCTGGCAAGTCCCGGCGTCCGACGGGGCAGCTCGGCATCCTGCGCCTTATCGGACGGGATCTAGCTAGCAGGCCTGGCGGCAATGATCCACGTGGGGCCGCCAGTTGCGCCCTGGAGGCGCGACGGCGGTGGCTGCGGCCGGCAGGCCGGGCTCACGACGCGAAGTCTTCGGTCTCCAGGGTGAAGGAGAACGGGGGCGGCAGTTTGATGCTGCTGCCGAACGGCACCTGCGTCTGCGTGGTGTAGTCGTTACGCACTGGGTCGCTGAACAGTGTGGCGTGGCCCTGCTGCCGGTCGATGAGCAGGTACAGCGGGATCTTCGCGGCCGCGTAACCGTACCGCTTCCCGAAGCGGTCGTGGTGCGGGGACGACGAGGTGACCTCGACGACCATCGCGACGTCACCGGGGAGCATCCAGGGCGGCGCACCCCGGAACAAGTCCTTGTCCCTGGGAGTGAAGGTCAGGTCGGGAATGAGGTGACCCGAAATCGCGGTAACGGTACCGGGGACGATGAGCCCCTTGTTTCCGCCGAAGTCCATTCGCATGGCGCTGCTCGCGAAAACCTGCTCAACGATCCGCGAGATGCAGTGCCCGTGGTTGCCATTGGGGGGTGGCGTCACGACGATCTCTCCGTCTATCAACTCGGCTCGATAGCCCTCGGGGGTATCGAGGGAGAGAAAGTCCTCAAGTGTTGGATCGCCCGGCGTTTCTGGTTCACGGGTCATGACGATCATGTTCCGCTCCTCCCTCGTGGCTGAGACCGTACCACCGATCACCACGCTAAGCGAGCGGAATGCCACCTTTCAATTACAGACAGCAACTAATTGCCAATTACATCCATATGCGCACGCGCGCCTGTAGCCAGGTTACTACGGTACGGGTTGGCCGCACGGGGCGCGGAACCGTGCCGTGCGGAGGGAGCCGGACCAGTTCCGGATGATGGTGATTTTGCTTTTTCGCCGGTTACGGTGCCGGGGCGGCGCCGAGGTAGCGGAGGACGGCGAGGACGCGGCGGTGGCCCGTGTCGCCCTGGTGCAGGCCGAGCTTCGCGAAGATCGAGTTGATGTGCTTGGAGACCGCGCTTTCGGTGATGACGAGCGTGGCGGCGATCTCGGGGTTGGACCGGCCCTCGGCCATGAGTGCGAGCACGTCGCGCTCCCGCTGGGTCAGCGCCGCCAGCGGGTCCGCGCCGCGGCGCAGCAGGAGCTGGGCGACGACCTCCGGGTCGAGCGCGGTCCCGCCGGCCGCGACGCGGCGCAGCGCGTCGAGGAACTCGGTGACGTCGGCGACCCGGTCTTTCAGCAGGTAGCCGACGCTTGTCGTGTTGGTGGACAGCAGGTCGGCGGCGTACCGCTCCTCGACGTACTGCGACAGCACCAGGATGGCGATGTCCGGCCAGCGGCCGCGGATGGTCAGGGCCGCCCGGATGCCCTCGTCCGTATGGGTCGGTGGCATCCGGACGTCGGCGATCACCAGGTCCGGCTGCTCGCGCTCGACGGCGGCCACCAGGGCCTCCCCGTCGCCGGCGGTGGCGGTGATCTCGAACCCGGCGCTCTCCAGGAGCTTGACCAGGCCGGCCAGCAGCAGCACCGAGTCTTCACCGATTACCACCCGCAGACGCCGCTCGCCCGTCATGTCCGACACCCTACTCCGCGCGCAGCGCTGTCGCCGGGCGGGCCAGGGCGGCCCAGGTCGCGGGCAGCAGCGCGCCGATGACCGCGATCGCCAGCGCGGCGAGCGACAGCAGCGCCAGCCTGGATGCCGGGAACACGTCGGTGAAGCTGGCCGGGACGCCGGTGTGCGCGGTGGCGGCCATCGCGTGCAGCGTCGCCGTGTTGAGCGCGACCGCGGCGGGCGCGGCGATGGCGCCGGCGATCACCGCGGGGCCGACCACCCAGCAGATCACCATGATCACCACCTGCCCCGGGCGCATGCCCAGGGACTTGAAGATCCCGAGGTCGTGGATCCGGTCCCTGGTCGTCATCAGCACCGTGTTGAGCACGCCGAGCCCGGCGGCGACCGCGACCATCAGCGAGAGCAGGCCGATGAGGGCGATCGCGATGACGTAGAACTGGCCGCCGCCGTCGGAGGGCCCGGCCATGAAGGGGCTGCCGGCGCCGCGGTCAGCGTTCACCGCCTGGCTGTAGGCCTGGGCGCTGACGCCCGGCTTGAGCCCGACGTTCCACTGCCAGAAATTGGCCGGGACCGCGATGCCTGGCAGGGTCTGGGCGGCGGCAAACAGGCGGGGCTCGCCCGACGGGTTGAAGATCTCCCCGGCGATGCGCACGACGACCGGCGTCGCCGCCGGGTTCGCCTTCCCGCTCAGGACAGTGCCGGCGATGACGGTGGAGGGGTAAACGGTGACCGTGTCGCCGACGGCCAGTCCGGTGTCGGTGAGGAATGCGGTATTAACGTCGATCTCGCCGGGCGCGTCGTACCAGTGGCCGGAGATGAGCGCGTATCCCATCCACGCGCTCGGCCCGTCATACACCCGGGCCGTGGCCTGCTGCGATATGCCGACCACGGAGACCGCGGCGCCGTATTCGGCGTTCACGTGCGTGGTCAGCGTGGCCTGCGAGTTCATCGCCGCGGCGGCCGTGGCGAACTGGGCGGCGGTCGGCACCTGGTTCGGTCCGGCGCCCGGGTTATTTTGCTGAACCGTGACGGGAACCGTGGCCGACAGGGTCTGGGCGTCGTGCGCCCTGGTCAGCGAGGAGTGCAGGCCGGTCGCGAAGATCACCGCGGTGGCGCCGAATGCGATCGCGGCCAGGGTTACCAGGGCCCGGGCGGGCCGGGCGAAAGGCGCGGCGAGGCCAAGTCCGACCGGGCGCGGCAGGTTGAGCCGCGCGGCCAGCCGGTGCACGGCGTAGCCGCGGCCGGCGGCGGGGGCCCGCCCGGAGGCGATCGCCTCCACGGCGCGGCAGCCGGCCGGCCCGCAGCGCCGGCCCGAGCGCGGCGAGCAGGGTGATGGCGAGCATGCCGACGGGCGCGAGCACCAGCGCCCAGAGCGGCACCTGCTGGCTGCCGACGCCGTACGCTCCCGCCGACTTGTCCAGGACGGGCACGGAGAGCAGGTAGCCGCCGAACAGGCCGGCGACGCAGCCGGCCAGCGCCGGCCAGCCGATCCGGCCCAGGTAGACGGCCACCACCTGCGCCGGGGTGAGACCGAGGGACTTGAGCACGCCGATCCGCCGGTACTGCGCGATCACCGCGCCGCTTATGACGTTGCCGACGATGAGCACCGCCATCGCCAGGCCGATGAACGCGAACGCCAGCACGAACGGCTCCATGATCGCGGCGTTGCCGCCCTCTGACTGCTGGGCGGTGAGCCAGGATCCCCAGTCGAGGACAGTGCCCGTGGGCAGCGCCGCCTTCACGGCCGCCACGTCGGCATTCAGCTGCCCGTTCGTCGCGGAGCGGGTGAACCGGTAGAGCAGTTGGACCGTCGGCGGGTTGCCCCGTGCCACCAGGCTGGACACCTCTCCGGGAGTCACCCAGCCGCCGCCGCTGGTGGTGTCGGTGATCGAGTTGCCGAAGCCGACGACGGTAAGCACCGGCTTGCCGGGCAGGCCGTTCGCCGTGAACGTACTGCCGAGCGCGGGGCCGCCGTTCCCGGGGGCCGGGTTCCCGGCCAGGACTACCTGTCCAGGACCGTCGGCCCAGTGCCCGGCGTTCAGCACCACGTCATCGACGGGACCGCCGGGACCGGACCGCCCGACGAGGGTGGTCTGCCCCCAGGGCTGGCCCTGGAACTCAAGCGGAAGCGTTGT
The DNA here is from genome assembly GCA_963785645.1 of uncultured Actinomycetota bacterium. Classification (GTDB taxonomy): domain Bacteria; phylum Actinomycetota; class Actinomycetes; order Streptosporangiales; family Streptosporangiaceae; genus Trebonia. Next base: position 55,938 of record CAWAWG010000022.1, on the reverse strand, counting down.
CTCCTCGAACGGGCCGGCCATCGCGGTGACCCCGGCGACGTGCGCGGTGGCCGCGAGCTGGGCGCCGGCCGCCCGCCCGGGGTCCGCGGTCACCGTCACGTCCGCCCCCTGCTGCGCGGCGAACGCGCTGGTGAACGGCGAGTTGCTGGCGTTCACCAGCGCCAGGCCCAAGGTGGCCGAGGCGGTCGCGATGAACAGCACCGCCACGATCACGACGGCCTGCACCTTGTGCCTGAGCATCCCGCCGGACGCCGTGCGCACCACGCTCAGCCAGCTGCCCGCGCCGGGACGGCCCGGGCCATGGCCAGCGCCAGGGATGCGGTACTGGTCGCCACCGTCGCTGCCTGGGCCAGGGCCGGTGCAGGCCGGCCTGATGCCGTCGGGCGCCGAGGTGCCCGCTCCCCTGGTCATGCCCCCGCCCCCGCGCCGGCCGGTGCCGGCGGGCTGTCGACCTGACCGTCCACGAGCCGGATGGTCCGCGCGGCGTGCCGGGCGGCCAGCGCGGGGTCGTGGGTTACCAGGACGAGGGTCTGTCCCGCCGCGTTCAGCTCGGTCAGCAGGCGGCCGATCTCCTGGCCGGTGGCGGTGTCGAGCGCGCCGGTCGGCTCGTCGGCGAGCAGCAGTTCCGGCGAGTTCACCAGCGCCCGCGCGATCGCGACCCGCTGCCGCTGGCCGCCGGAGAGCCGAGCCGGGTAGTGGTCCCGGTTCTCGTCGATGCCGAGCCGGGCGAGGAGCTCGGCCGCGCGGGCCCGCGCCCGCCGCCTCGAGGCGCCGGCCAGCTGGGCCGGGAGCAGCACGTTGTCCTCGACGGTGAGGTCGTCGAGCAGGTTGAAGAACTGGAAGATGATGCCGACGTGGCGGGCCCGGAACCGGGCGAGGGCGCTCTCGCCGAGGGTGTCGATCCGCTGCCCGGCCACCGCGACAGTGCCGCGCGTCGGCCGGTCGAGGCCGGCGATCAGGTTGAGCAGCGTTGACTTGCCGCTGCCGGACGGCCCCATGATCGCGGCCACCTCGCCGTCCGCCACGCTCATGGTGACGTCGGCGAGCGCCGGCGCCGCGCCCGTCTGGTACGCCTTCGTCACGCCGTCAAGCCTGATCACGTCGCCGGGTGCGCCCGGCCCGTCCTGCTGTCGTCTCATCGGTGGTCCTCTCAAGGGGACGAATTGTCAACGGAACGAACTCATCCGGACCGGCGACCTGGCTGTCACGGCCATCGCCGGTCGGTGAGCGAAGCGGTCACGTCGGCCCCCGCGCGCCGCCCGGCGGCCATGCGGACCGGCAGATGACGGGGCGCCGACTATGCCGTAACGATGGCAGGCGCGGGCGGCCGCGCGCAGTAGCCAAGGGCTCCGAGTCGGGGGTGCAGCTGGGTACACCCCGAAAGGGAACTGCGCTGTATGGGCAGGGACTGGCGCGGCGAATAGCGTGGACGGCATGGACGTCACGGTCGACACAACGGTCGACAGACAAGACCCGGCGCGGGCCAGGCGGCGCCGGCCCGTACCGTGGTCGCCGCGCATGTGGGGCCAGGCGCTCTACCTCGCCGGCGGGATCCCCGCCCAGCTGATCGCGCCACTCATCCTGTTCGGCGTGGTCTGGTGGAGCCAGCAGATAATGCACAGCAGCTCCGGGCTGCACGCAGTCGCCTCGCTGCTGGTCCTGTGGCTGGCGTGCGCGGTGGTGATCTTCGCGCTGATCCCGGTGCTCACCCGGGTGCACCGGCACCGGCTGCGGGCCACGGCCGACGTCGAGATCCCGCCGCAGCCGAAGCTCGGCCTGCTCACCTGGCCGGACCTGGCGGCCGTCGCCCGCTCGCGGGCGACCTGGCGCCAGGTCCGGTACCACGTGCTCATCGCTCCGCTGCTCGCGGTGGCGGCGGCCGTCGCCGTCGCGCTGTGGCCGGCCAGCGTCGTGGGCGCGGTCGCCGCCGCCATCGAGTGGGGTCGTCATTCGCCGGGCTACGCGCCGGGTCAGCCGCATATGACGCACCATCCGCTGGATATCATCCTGGCCTTCGCCGGCGTCCTCGGCCTGTTCGCCGCGCCCTGGATCACCGCCGGCGTGCGGGCGCTTGACATCAGGGCCGCGCGGTCGCTGCTCGGGCCGAGCCGCGCCGACGAGCTTGAGCACCGGGTGGAGCAGCTGACCGAGACCAGGGCCGGCGTCGTCGACGCGGCCGACGCCGAGCGGCGCCGCCTGGAGCGGGACCTGCACGACGGCACCCAGCAGCGGCTGGTGTCGCTCGCCATCAACCTCGGGATGGCGCGGGCCCAGGCCGACAGCGCCGAGGAAGCGAAGCAGGCGATCGCGGAGGCGCACGAGGAGGCCAAGGCCGCCCTCGCCGAACTGCGCGACCTCATCCGCGGCCTGCACCCGGCGGTGCTGGAGGACCGGGGCCTGGACGCGGCCCTGTCCGGGATCGCCGCCCGGATGCCCATCCCGGTCCGGCTCACCGTGGACCTGCCGCGCCGCCCGGCACCGGTCATCGAGGCGGTCGCCTACTTCGTGGTGTCCGAGGGGCTTGCGAACATCGTCAAGCACTCCCAGGCAACCGAGACCGCGGTGTTCGTCCAGCGGGCGGGCGACCGGCTGCACGTCATCGTCACCGACGACGGCGTCGGCGGCGCCGACCCCGCCCGGGGCACCGGCCTGGCCGGCCTGGCCAGACGAGCCGCCTCGGTCGACGGGACATTCGAAATCGACAGCCCGCACGGCGGGCCGACCCTTCTCACCGTGGACCTGCCATGCAACCGCTAACCGTTTCCGACACACCGACCACGACCCGGCCGCGGGCGCCCCGCGGCCGCTGGATCTGGCGCACGAGCGGCATCCTCACCGTCGGCGCGATCTGTGCCGGCGTCTCCTTTGCCGTCGTCCGCGGGGAGAACGCGTCCCCCGAGCCGGTGCCGGTGACCGCCCTGCCGACGCGGACCGTCACCGTGACCGCGCCGGTCACCGCGCTGAACGTGCAGAGCTACGGCGGGCCGATCAAGGTCACCACCGTTCCCGGCGGCCCGGTCCAGGTCGCCGAGACGGTCCTGTACCTGGACGACGGCGACGGCCCGCCGACCGTGATCGACACCGATGCCCATGGCCTGCTCACCCTGGCGGCACCGGCCTGCGCGAACTCCGGCTGCAGCGTCGGCTTCGCGGTGACCGTGCCGTCCGGCGTCACGGTCACCGCGGCCGCCGACGACGGCGCCGTGACGGTGGTCGGCACCGGGGCCGCGAACATCGACTCCGGCGGCGGCCCCGTCTATGCGGCCGGCATCTCCGGCCAGCTCACCGTGACCTCCGAGGACGGCGAGGTAACGGTCAACAACGCGGCCAGCGCGGACGTTGACTCCGGCGGCGGGCAGGTCACCGCGACCGGCATCTCCGGCAAGCTCACCGTGCAGGCCGAGAGCGGCGGGGTAACGGTGTCACATGCCCAGGCGGCCACCGTCGACTCCGGCGGCGGCCCGGTGTACGCGGCCGACGTCAGCGGACCGCTTACGGTGGCGGCCGAGGGGGGCCAGGTGACCGTGACCGACGCCGGGGCAACCAAGATCGACTCCGGCGGCGGGCCGGTCACCGCCACCACCATCCGCGGGGCGCTCGGCGTGAAGGCCGAGGGGGGCGAGGTTCAGTTGAACGGCGTCACCGGGGCACTGACCGCGGACACGGGCGGCGGATCGCTTTCCGCTACCAGCATCAGCTCCTCCACCGTGACGGTTCTCGGCGAGGACGGCAACGTTACGCTCGGGTTCACCGCCGCCCCGGTCTCGGTGCGGGTCGACACCGGCGGCGGCGACGCCTCGCTGGCCGTGCCCGGCGGCCCGTACGCCGTTGCCGCCGACACCGGCGGATCAACCGAATCGGTGCTGATCGCCACCAACCCCGGCGCGGCCAGTTCGATCAGCGTCAGCACCGAGGGCGGCAACCTGCAGATCGTCCCGGCGTAACGCTCACCCGCGCTTTTCGTCGGTGCCGAGAGCCAGGCCATGCTAGGGGCCAAGCTCTCGGCACCACGATCGAAGCGGAACGGACGGGCAGGCAGGGGCCAGGCAGCCCGCCGGCCGGGCGGTGGAGGTCCTCGGCTGGGTCAGATCAGGACACGAAGATCATGCCCTCGGTGCGGAGCACCGGGCCGGCCAGCCGCACCGGGGTGAGCGCCCCGGTTCGCATATTGGTGCTGGCTAGGTAGTTAGCAGGGAAGCCGGGGGCGGGGCAGGTGGCCGGGGCGCGGTTGGAGTCGCACGGCGTCACCGACGAGTACATGGTCCCGGCCGTGAACGCGCCGGACACCGTATCCACCGTGTCATCCGTGCCGTCCGTGACGTAGAGCGCGCCGTGTCGCGCGGTCGCCCACGCGCTGTCATCGACCGACGCGGGCAGGTGCAGCGCGGTCAGGGACTGGTGCCAGCCGGTGAGGTGGTCAAAGATCAGCTCCTGGTCGCCCTGGGAGTCGAGCATGAAGTCGCCGGCGTAATCCGGGGCGGACCAGGGGACGACCTCGTTGGAGTCGGGGTCGGTCAGCGCGAGGTTGACGGTCTTGCCCGCTGCGGAGCCGTTGGCCTGGAAGGCGGGCGCCTCGTCGTAGTACAGCGGGCTGACGTGCGCCACCTTGGTCCTGGCGTCAAGCGTCACCACGTAGACCGCTGGGTACTTCGCGTTCGGCGCGGCGGCTCCGGTGGTGCCGGGCGCGGACGCGGAGATGAGGATCTGGCCCCGGTAGACCGAGATGGCGTCGGTGCCGCCGTTGTGCGGCAGCGGATTGCTGCTGTACGCGTAATGGGCGACCGAGCCGGCGCGCGGGCTGATGGTGTAGAGACTGGAGTGCGCGTCCTCGTTGATGGTCGCCATGACTTCGCCGGTGAGCGGGTCGGCGGTGAGCCCGTCGCACTTGCCGTGCAGGTCCCACTGGGCGACCTCCCGGCCGGACAGCCTGAACTCGACGATCGTGGAGTCCAGGTTCCCGTCCGGCGCTGCCTGCCCCTGCGGGCCGACGCCGTTCTGGAAGGTGACGAAGACGTCGTCACCGAGCTGGGTGATGTCGTCCGGGCTGCTCAGGGCCTCGGTATGCACGGCGCCGGTGCCATCGGGGCGGAACGCGTGGTGCAGGCTCTTACCGAAGGCGATCTGCGTCACGTGCAGTGCGGGACCGGTGGCCGGCTGGCTGGTCGCTGCCGGTGACGCGGTGGAGGCGGCGCTGGCGGGCACGGCGAGCAAACCGGCCGCCGCCAGGACGCCCGAGCCCGCCGCGGCGGCGGTGAGCAATCTGAATCTGCGCTTGTTACCAGGGGTTTTCACAAGTGCACTAATACGCCGCGGCCGTGACAACCGACGTCGCGCAGTGGCGAAAGCCAGGTGAACGGGCGGCGTCGGGGGACTGGCCAGGCTCTGATAACCGTCTGCACCCTGTGCGACTGGTTAAGTATGCGCACGGGCGGGGTGCCGCTAGAGACGCGGATCGATGTGGATCTTGGTTCCAGCGCCTGGATCGAGGGTGCCGGCCAGAGCCGTCGTCGCCTGGTCGAGTCCGATGAGAACCTGCGCGAGCGGGCCGGGATTCACCCGGCCGTCGGCGTAATGCTCGATGGCGGACGCCAGGCCGGCCGACGCGCCGAGAATTCCGACCACCGTGAGGTCGCCCAGTACGACATCACGGCTGTCAACGAGGCTGGGCCTGCGGGAAATACCGATCAACACGACTGTCCCGGCCGGCTCGACGAACCGCAGAGTCAGCGCCGGGATCGTGTCTTCACCGCTGCAGTCGATAACAGCGTCGTAGGTTCCCGGCGGCAGGTTCCCGGTTGTCCAGTAGCGGGCAGCCCCGAAGCTTTTCGCCAGGTCTTCGCGACGGGAGTCGACACCGACCACGTCGACGTCCGCGCCCGCGGCCCGGGCGAACGAGACCGCGAGCAGCCCGATGCTGCCGGGACCCCAGACCAAGACCCGCCTGCCCGGTCCCGCCTGCGCCGCCGTCACGGCCCGCAGGGCGTTGCCACCCGGTTCCACGAGCGCACCGGCCCGGTCGTCCACGGCGTCCGGGAGCCGGTAGAGGCTGCCCTGCGGAACGAGGATCTTCTCGGCGAGAGCACCCGGCCAGCCCATGATGCCGATCTCGCTCCGGTCAGCGCACACATGATGACGCCCGGACGCGCACCGGCGGCAGCGGCCGCAGCCGAGCATGGTGTCACCGGTGACACGCACGCCGGCCCAGGCCTCGTCGACCTCCGGACCGATCGCGGACACCGTGCCGCACCACTCGTGGCCCGGACACAGCGGGAAACGCGACTTGCCCTGCTCGAAATAGGGCAGTTCCCTGGTGAAAAGCTCGACATCGGTACCGCAGATGCCTACCCGGTGAACGTCGACCACCACGTGACGCGGGGCGGGGACAGGCACGGCGACACGCTGAACGCTGGCTGACTTGGTGCCGTCGATAATCAGGGCGCGCATCAGGCTGGCCACTGCGGCGCCTCCATTGTCACCCCGTTGTTATGCCACGTCGCGTTCAGGATAATTGCCCGGTTAGCGCCGGCCGCACCCCGATTATCGCCCGGCTGATTACGACGCCCCCGCTGCCGGGGAAGCCGCCGGATTCACCGGAGAAGAGCCGACGGCGACGCGGTGCTCCCGGTCACGCCGAATGGGTCGCCGAGCCGGAACGCGTTATGCCAATTTCGTAGCGAACAGATCACTTTCTGTTATCGTTACCCGGGACCCCTACAGCACTGGCGACGTCGGCCGGTCCCCCGTCATGCGGCCGGCGAGCGAGAGCTGATCTCGGCCTGGGGTCTGACCGACAAGCGTGGAGAAGATCGCGATGAACGCGCCCGGGTTCGCCCAGCCACCGGCCGTCGAGGTGCCGACCACGGAAGAGCTGGAGCCGATGCCCGGCCCGCGGTACCGCGCGAGCGAGGTACCGCGGGCCGGGCGGAGCGGCAGGCTGGCGGCCGCGGTCCTCGCCGTCGGCCTGATCGCCGTCGCGCTGAACCTTCGCATCGGCGTCGCCTCGGTCGGCCCGGTCCTGACGAGCATCCGCGCCAACCTCGGCCTGTCGGCCGCCTTGGTGAGCCTGCTCACGACGATCCCGGTCGTCGCCTTCGGCGCCTTCGCGTTCCTCGCCCCCTGGCTGACCAGGCGACTGGGCATGCACCAGCTGCTCGGCCTCGCCATGGCGGCGCTGGCCGTCGGCATCGGGTTGCGGCGTCAGCCGAGCCTGGCCAGCCTGTTCGCGGGGACGATCATCGTCGGCGGGGCGATCGCGATCGCCAATGTCGTGATGCCCGCCGTGATCAAGCACGACTTCCCGCACCGGGTCGGCCCCTGGATGGGCGTCTACTCGACCGCCCTGTTCCTGAGCGCGGCCATCGCCGACGGGCTCACCGTGCCGCTGCTGCCGTTCGTCGGCGGCCACTGGCGCCCCGCCCTCGCCCTCTGGACAATCCCGGCGGTCACCGCCTGCCTGCTCTGGCTGCCGCAGTTCTTCCGGACGCCGCGCCCGGGCGGCGCCCCGCGGGAGGCGGCCGGCGCACCGCCCCGGGAAGCACCGCCCTGGGAAGCACCGGCCCCGGAAGTACGGGCCCCGGAAGTACCGGCCGCACCGGCCGGTCCGTCGCTGCGCGCCATCCTCGCCGATCCCGTCGCGATCGCCGTGACCGCGTTCATGGGCCTGCAGTGCACCGGCTACTACGTGACCCTGACGTGGCTGCCCACCCTGCTGCAGGACCACGGCATGGACCCGCACCGAGCCGGCTGGATGCTGTCCTACTCCGCCTTTCCCGGCATAGCGGCGGCGCTGGCGAGCCCGGCGCTCGCCCGGCGGATCCGGCCGGCCTGGGTCCCGGTCATGGTCTCGGTGCTCTGCTACGCCGCCGCCTATGCCGGCCTGGCCATTGCGCCGGTCCGTGCGAGCTACCTGTGGATGACCCTGCTGGGACTTGGCCAGGGCGCGTCGATCAGCCTCTCGCTGAGCTATATCGCCTGGCGCTCGCCCGACGCCAGGCACACGGCGCACGTCTCGACCATGGCGCAGGGCTTCGGCTACCTGCTGGCCAGCCTCGGTCCCATCGGGATCGGCCTGCTGCACACCGCCAGCGGAAACTGGACCGTGCCGCTCATCGTGCTCGGCGCCCTGCTCGTCCCGCAACTGTTCGCCGGCGCTCTCGCCAGCCGCGAGCGTTACGTCCTGACCCCGCCCGAGGGCACCGCGTTCCGTGGCGCGACCCGGCGCGGCCGGCTAGGCGGTTTCCGGAGCAGGGGACGCCATGCGCGGCGTCGCACCGGGTGAGGGTAGCTTGGTCGAATGATCACGGTCGGCAAGCTCGGTCCTGGCGACCGCGGCCCCTGGGAAGCGCTTTTCCACGGCTACAACGTCTTCTACCAGGTGGAACACCCGCAGTCGATGTACGACAGGGCGTGGGACGAGTTCCAGCGGGACGAGCGGATGCATGCGCTCGGCGCGTGGCTGGACGGCTCGCTCGTCGGCATCGTGCACTTCTTCATCCACGTGCGGACCACCGGGAGTGACGTCTGCTACCTCGAGGACCTGTTCACCGCTCCCGAGGCGCGCGGGCACGGCGTCGGGCGCGCGCTGATCGGCGCGGTGCGCGACTGGGCGGCCGAGCGGGGATGCGGCCGGGTGTACTGGCACACGCACGAGACCAACGCGACCGCCCGCGCGCTGTATGACAAGGTCGCCACGTTCCCGGGCTTCGTGATGTACACGATCGAGCTTGAGGGCTAGGCGCGGCAAGGGGCGCCGCGGGTTCCGTCGGCCGTCAGCGCGCCGCGGCGGGTCAGTCGAACGAGGGCCTGCGGTCCCGCGACCGCTTGAGCTCGAAGAACCCGTCCGCCTTGGACACGAGCACCAGACCGTCCCACAGCTCGCCGGCCGCCTCGCCCTTGGGAGCGGGGGTGATGACCGGGCCGAACAGGGCCTTGCCGCGGATCCTGACCACGGGCGTCCCCACGTCCAGGCCGACCTCGTCGAACGCCTCGTGGTGCGACTTCTTGATCGCGTCGTCGAACTCGGTCGTCTCGGCGGCATCGATGAGCCACCCGGGCAGCCCCGCGTCCTGCAGGGCCTCGGGGATCACCGCGGGGTCGTCGCGCCGCCCCTGGTTGTGGAACCGGGTGCCGATCGCCGTGTAGAGCGGCCCGAGGATGCCGGGCCCGGCGTCGACGGCGGCCGCCGCGCAGACCCGGACCGGGCCCCACGCCCTGCTCATCCGCTCCAGGTACTCCTCGCTCAGTCCGTCGCCCTGGTGCTGCACGAGGTTCAGGTACGCCAGCGACATGATCCGCCAGTCGACCCGCACCGGCCGGACCTTCTCCACTTCGAGCATCCACCGCGAGGTGATCCACGCCCACGGGCACAGCGGATCAAACCAGAACTGCATGTCCTCGCGTTCCAGCGGGCCAGCTGTCATTTTTCCCTCCGGTCAGGTAGGAAACTGTCTCCACCCCGAACCTACGCGCAGGCCCCGCGGTTCCGCCACCGCCCGGGACCGTTGATTTGCCGGCCGGGCCGGGCCGAGGCTGCCCGGCCGTGAGACTGGCAACCCTGTTTGTCTCGTGGCCCGTGTGAAAAGCTTGCTGCATGCGGACTCACGGGCTTCGGTTCGACGTGCACTACAGCGGGGAAGACACTGACCACGCGAACGCAGCGGCGAGCGGAGCATGAGCGGCACGCTGCTGATACGTTCGCGGCGCCTGGTGTTGCCGGGTGGGGTGACACAGGGTGCCGTATTCGTTCGGGATCATCGGATCGAGGCAGTAGGGGGATACGACCTGCGGCTGGACGCGGACCGCACCGTCGACCTCGGCGACCAGCCGCTGCTGCCCGGCCTCGTGGACTCGCATGTGCACGTCAACGAGCCGGGGCGGACGGAGTGGGAGGGATTCGCGACCGCGACGCGGGCGGCGCTGGCGGGCGGCGTCACCACGATCTGCGACATGCCGCTGAATTCCTCGCCGGTGACGACCACCGTGGACGCGCTGCGGACCAAGATCGCGGCGGCCGCCGGGCAGTGCGCCGTCGACGTGGCCTTCTGGGGCGGGGCGGTGCCCGGGAACTTGTCCGAGTTCGCCGGACTGCTCGACGCCGGCGTCGTCGGGTTCAAGTGCTTTCTCATCGATTCCGGCCTCCCCGAGTTCCCGCCCTTGTCACGGGATGAGCTGCGGTCCGCGATGGTTGCCCTCGCGGAGTCCGGGGCGGCTATGGTCGTGCACGCCGAAGACCCGTCCCAGGTGACCACGCCATCCGGGCCGTCTTACGACGCGTTCGTCGCGTCGCGCCCGCCGGTCGCGGAGCGCCGGGCGATCGAGACCGTGATCTCCGCGGCGGCCTTCTCCGGGGCGCGGGCGCATATCGTGCACCTGGCCGCCGGGGAGTGCGCGGCGCTGATCTCTTCCGCGAAGGCGGCGGGGATCGCGCTGTCCGCGGAGACCTGCCCGCACTACCTGTTCTTCGCGTCCGAGGAGGTGCCGCCCGGGCGCACCGACTTCAAGTGCTGCCCGCCCGTGCGCTACGCGGTCAACCGGGAAGCGCTGTGGCGGGCCCTCGGAGACGGTGCCATCGACGCGGTGGTGTCCGACCACTCACCGTGCCTGCCGTCGCTCAAGGGCCTGGTCCAGGCGGGAACACCGAACGGGGACTTCCGCACCGCGTGGGGCGGGATCTCGTCCCTGCAGCTCGGGCTGTCCGTCGTGTGGTCGGTCGCCCGGCGGCGCGGGTTCACCCTGGCTGACGTCTGCCGCTGGATGTCGCTGTTTCCCGCGTCGCTGGCCGGGCTGCCGTCGAAGGGGCGGATCGCCGTCGGCTGCGACGCCGACCTCGTCGCGTTCGATCCGGACGCGTCCTGGGAGGTGCGGGCGGCCGAACTGCTGCACCGGCAGCCGGTGACGCCGTATGACGGGCGGACGCTCACCGGCCGGGTGGCACGCGTGTGGCTGGGCGGAGTCGAGGTGACGCCCGCTGACCCGCCGCGCGGACGGCTGCTGGCGCGGGGAGGAGAGCCGCTGGTCGGCTAACGGCCGGAATTCTTGCCGAGGGCCAGGGCGGACAGCAGCTCGTAGCCGACGTGGGCCGCGGCGATGCCGGTGATCTGGGCGTGGTCGTAGGCGGGGGCAACCTCCACGATGTCCGCGCCGACCAGGTTCAGGCGGGCGAACGAGCGGAGCACCGCGAGGAGTTCCCTGCTGGTCAGGCCGCCGGCCTTGGGGGTGCCCGTGCCCGGGGCGAACGCGGGGTCGAGGACGTCGATGTCGATGCTCACGTAGACCGGGCGGTCGCCGACGCGTGACGCCACCGCCTCGATGATGCCCCTGGTGCCCAGGTGTTCGACCTCGGTCGCCGGTACCACCCGGAAGCCCACGGCGGCGTCCCTGACCAGGTCCTCGGCCGCGTAGAGGGGGCCCCGGATACCGACGTGCAGGCAGCCGTCGGCGTCGAGCAGGCCTTCCTCGAAGGCACGGCGGAACGGCGTCCCGTGCGTGTAGGCGGCACCGAAGTAGGTGTCCCAGGTATCCAGGTGCGCGTCGAAGTGGACGACGGCGACCGGGCCGTGTACCGCCTTGACGGCACGCAGCAGCGGCAGGGCGATGGTGTGGTCACCGCCGAGCGTCAGCAGCCTGGGTACCCGCTCAAGCAGGCCGCGCGCGCCGCACTCGATCGCGTCGACCGCCTCGGCGATGCTGAACGGGTTGATGGCGAGGTCGCCGGCGTCCGCCACCTGCTGGACGGCGAACGGCGAGACGTCAGCCGCCGGGTTGTACGGGCGGAGCAGCCGCGAGGACTCCCTGATGTGGCCGGGACCGAAGCGGGCGCCGGGGCGGTAAGACACCCCGGCGTCGAACGGCGCGCCGACAATCGCGACGTCGGCGCCCGCCACGTCGGACAGGCGAGGCAGCCGGGCGAACGTCGGCTCGCCGCCGTAGCGCGGCACCTGGGTCGCGTCCACCGGCCCGATAAAGCCGCCGACGGTGACGCGGGGCTCGGCTCCCGGCTGGTTCTCCTGCTGGCCCTGCGGCATTGGACGCTCCCCCTGCGATCGTCTCCTCGGCAGACGCGACGGTACCAGGCTCGCCGGTAGGCGGTAACGATCAGGTCCGGAAACCGGGGTCACGACCGCGAGTCAAAGTCAAGGTCAAGCTCAACCGGATTCCGAACGAATTCGTGGCTTCGTCGTTGACGCCCGGTAACGACATCGTCAAGCGGGGCGGCCGGAGCGGACAGGGACAGGTGATCCGGCTTGCGGCGACGGTCCGGCATGCTTGAATCGGGGCATGGGTGAGCGGGTAGTCGTGGCGCCGGACAAGTTCAAGGGAAGCCTGACCGCGGCCGAGGTGGCCGCCAGGGTCACGGCTGGCCTCATTCGCGGCGGGTTCATCGGCGAGGCGGAGGTCTTGCCCGTGGCCGACGGCGGGGACGGGACCGTGGCGGCCGCCGTCTCGGCCGGGTTCCGCCGGGTTGAGATGGGGGTTCGCGGACCCGTCGGCAAGAACGTCACGGCCTCGTACGCGCTGCTCGGCGATACGGCCGTGATCGAGGCCGCGCAGGCGTGCGGGCTGACCCTGATGCCACCCGGCGGCCTCGCGCCGCTGACCGCGACCAGCCGCGGGGTGGGCGAGCTCATCCTCACCGCCAGCCGGATGGGGGCCAAGCGGATCGTGCTCGGCGTCGGCGGCGTGGCCACCACCGACGGCGGCGCGGGCCTGCTCCAGGCTCTTGGCGCGCGGCTGACCGACGACAAGGGGCGCGAGCTGCCGCCAGGCGGCGGCGCTCTCGCCCGGCTGGCCAAGCTCGACCTGTCCCGGTTGCGGGATCTGTCGGGGGTGGAGTTCCTGCTGGCGTCCGACGTGGACAACCCGCTGCTGGGCCCGTCCGGAGCGGCGGCGGTGTACTCGCCGCAAAAGGGCGCGTCCCCCGAGGAGGTACGGCTGCTCGAGGCCGGCCTGCAGCGGTGGGCGGATATCACCGAAGCCGTCGGCGGACGCGCGCCCGTCCGGGATGCCCCCGGCGCGGGCGCGGCCGGCGGAATCGGGTTCGCCGCGCTGCTCTTCCTCGGTGCGCGGATGAGGCCGGGGATCGAACTGCTGCTTGAGCTCGCCTCGTTCGGGACCCGGCTTGACGGGGCGCGGCTGGTGATCACCGGCGAGGGCTCCCTTGACGAGCAGACTCTGCACGGCAAGGCCCCCGTCGGGGTAGCCCGCGCCGCCGCCGCCCACGACCCCGCCATCCCGGTGGTCGCCGTGGCCGGACGCTGCATCCTGACGCCGCGGGAGCTGCGCGCGGCCGGGATCAACCGCGCCTACGCCCTCAGTGACCTCGAACCCGACCGGGAGCGGAGCATCGCGAACGCCGGCCCGCTGCTTGAGCGGCTGGCCGAACAGATCGCCGCCGACTGGCTCACGTAAGCCGGCCTTCCCGGGTCACTTCTTGCTGTTATCAATTGCTGGTCCTCGCCGACGACTGACCGCGGCTGAACGGCCGGGGCCTGCGGCAGGTTACCCGCGATGCCCCTCGGGACATATAGGACATCGCACACAAATTTCCCGGTGCAGGCGCGGCGCTGCGGACGCCCCTGCGGACGGTGGATATTTCGCACACCGGGGGCGCGGCGGGCGGCCCGGGCGCGGCCCGGTATGCCCGAAAGATCCGGCCGCTCCGCGACGCGACCCGCAAGGCGGAAACCCAGCGTCGCTTGCCCGTCTTTTGCGGAGCAGGAAATGCCCTGCGTCTCACCCGCGGGCGGAACAGAAAGCGACCGGGCACGCTGGCGGCTCAACGCTCTTGAGTTAGCGGGGTGATGGTTGCCGCGGTGACGGTCTCGTTGTCGTCGGCGTAGGTGAAGATGGCGCGGAGTCGTTCCCCGGCCAGGACGCGCGGCAGCCAGCGGGGTGCGTCGTCCCACATCCGGTCGAAGGGCAAGGCCGCGAGCGGGAACCATTGCGGCCGGATCTCCTCGGACTCGGCCGGCTCGCCCGCCCAGTCCGCCGCGGTGAAGATCTCGGCATCCATGTCCCAGGACGGGTGCGCGGGGAACAGGAACGTCAGGCGGGCCGCCTGGGTCAGCGAGTCAGACCGCACGCGGATGCCTGACTCCTCCTTCACCTCGCGCGCCGCCGCTTCCGCCGCGGATTCGCCCGGCTCGACATGCCCGCCGAGCGCGACGATCTTGCCGGTGCCGAATCCGGTCTTCTTGTGGCCGAGCAGCACCTCGGGCGAGCCTTCGGCACCGGTCCTGGTGAGCAGGCAGAGACACGTTGACGTCAGGGGCACGAGCCGATTATCGCAAACCGGAGCCGGCTCGGGCTCACCGCGTGACGACGAAGGCGCCCGGACGGGCTTAGCAGAGCGGATCTCGCTCGCGGGCTAGCGCTGCCGGGCCCGTGCGCCGCCGGGCCGACTGCTGCCGCCCGGTGAGCGGCTGCCGGGTAACCGGCGGGGCGGCGGCGGGTCTTTGTCCGGCGCCCAGGCAGGGACACCGTGTGTCCCGTGACCTGATGGCCTTGCTGCTATGGGCCGGCCAACGACCTGCGGGGAAAACGGAACCGCTTGTGTGCGCGACCGGCTGGGACCGTGGCGTAGGCGTTGAGCGCGGCGGTGACCGCGTCGGCCTCCGATGGGAGCTTCGCGGCCCGCTGGACGGCGGCGGTGCGCAGCCGGGCGGCGATACCCGGGTCGGTGAGTACCGCGGCGACCGCGGTCCCGAGCGCCCGTGGGTCTGCCCGCGGGATGAGCAGCGCCGCGTCTTCGCCGGTCAGACTGGGGATGCCGCCGGCCCGCATCGCCACGATCGGCGTTCCCGCGCGCAGCGCCTCCTGGAGCACGAGCGGCTGCCCTTCCCACCGGCTGGGCAGCACGAACACGGCCGCCGCGGCGAGCAGCGCGGGAACGTCATCGCGGCGGCCGAGGAACAGCGCGTCGATGCCGAGTTCCGCGGCTTGAGCCCTCAGTTCCCCGTCTAGCGGCCCGTCGCCCGCGATCGTCACGAGCGGAAGCGGGTCCAGGTCCCGCCAGGCGGCGGCCGCGTCGAGGAGGACGTCGAATCCCTTTTGCCGCGCGAGCCGCCCGACCGCGAGGATGACCGGCCGGTTTCCCGGCGCGGTGCCGGGCGGCGGACTGGGCACGACCCGGGCAGTAACCGTGGTGCGGGCGGGATCGCCGGTCGCCGAAGTCCTGGCTGACGCCGTCTGTGCGTCCCGCGTCGTCGCTGCCGGCGGCCCAGCCGTTTCCTGGCCATGAACGCCGGGCCCCCCTGACGGTCGCGCGTCACGGGCAGGTTCGGCCAGCGCAGGAGCACCAGCACCGGGAGCGGCCGGAGCCGGCGCGTCACCGAACGGGGCGAAGGGGGCGCGGTCAGCGGCGGGACCGGGGAACGCGTCTGGGCTGGGAGCGGCTGGGGCGACGGGCCGCAAAGAGCCCGAGGGGCGGTCGACTGCTGGAGCGCGCGGCAGGTCGGATGCCGCGATGACGGCCCGTCCGACCCGGCGAGCCTTCGCGGACCGCATCCGCCGCTCCAGGTCAGGCGAGACGCACAGCACGAGGTCGGCGCCCCGCGCAACGACCCGCTCAAGCAACCGGTAGACAAGCCCGGCCGCTCCACCGCCCGGCGCGTTGTGCACCGTAACCACGACCCGCGGCCTCCCTCCGCGAGCAAGCGCGAGCGCTAGCACGGTAATCGCCCCGGCCCGAACCCCGTGTGCGTGCACGACGTGAGAACTCCCGAGGGCCCCAGCCCGGCGCACAGCAGATGGGCCACCCTGTCCGCCGCGGGAAACGGGTGAGTCCCTGTGTCCGCCGCTGCCGCCGGAGGAACTGACGCCGATGGAGGAGTCTCCGTATTCGGCGGAAGGCACGCCGCCCCGCCGGTCGCTCCCCTGGTGGAGGAGCAGGCGGCGCAACCGCAGGATCTCCGCGAGATCGCCGGCCCGCGGCCGGTCTGAGATCTCTACGGCAGAGAATGACACCGAGGGCACCGCGGAGAACGAGAATCGCGTATCGGTCGAGGACGGCCCCGCTGCCGCCACTGCGATGCCTCGGCTAACCAGTCCCGTGACGAGCATCTTGACATGCGATCCCGTCCCGCCGGCCACGGTTCCAAGTACGAGCGTGACGCGGTCTGGAGGGTCCGGCCGGGCGCCGTTCACCCGGTCGCCCCCGGCGGCCGGGTGCCGGCGTAAGGCTTTGCCCCCGTCCGTCCGAAGGCGGGACGTTTAACCTTCCGGCTGACCGCAGGTGGCCGTGACACGGAAGACGCGGGATACTTCAGGCCCCTATGGGGGCACTTTGTATCCCGCATCATTGGCCAGTGGCCTCCCTGGGTCTTAACCGCGGCCCGTGAATCGCCCGCGCTGGCAGGCGAGGGTTGGACCTGGGCGGCAGGCCGGCCACTGAATGCCGTACGGCGGACAAAGGTGACGGAAACCGCCCGCACCTCGTCGCGGTTCTCTTTCACGGGGAGGGCCGGGCGCGGAGGCGGGTGAGGGCGCTGCGGACGTCGCCGCCGTCGAGGCACAGCACAACCGCGCCGAACACGGCGGTGACGGCGGCGGCCACGAGCACCGAGAGCCCGGCGTTGAGCAGGAGGCCGCCGGCTGCCAGGGCGGGCACCGCACCGGAGATGACCGAGGACACGGCCGAGCCTGCCACCGCGCCGGCCGCGCATCCGGCCAGCCCGGCCAGCAGCGCCCGCGGCACCCCGCTCAGCGCGGCCGGCCCGCAATCGCGGCGGACCAGGACCAGCAGGGCGATCCCCGACGCGGTCAGGCCGAACGTGGTGCCGAGCCCGAGCACGGGGACCACCCGGGAAGCGGGCACCAGCGGCACGATCGCCGCGTCGGCGACGATCACGAGCAGCCAGCCGCCGGCGATCGCCAGGGCCGGAGCGCGGTTGCGGTGCCGGGCGTACAGGATGCGGGACAAGTTGGCCGACAGCCCGTAGCCGATGAGCCCGGGCGCGAAGGCGGCGAGGGCCAGCGCGAGCACGGCGGCGGCCGCGGGGTACCGCGGCTCGAAGACGCGGGCGATGGGCTCGCGCGCGCCGATGAGGATCGCCGCGCCCAGCCAGGAGGCGACCATGACGGCCCGGGTCGATGCGGCCGCGGTCAGGTCGAAGCCGGCACCGCTCTCCCCTGTCATCCCCGGACTTCCCCTCCCCCCGCAATCGCCCGGGCCGGCGGCCGGGTCGTGCCGGGAAAGCTCGGGGAAGGCGCTGGTCGCGATCGGCACCGCGAGCACCGCGTACGGGACCACGAACACGGCCCACGCGAACCCGTAGATCACCAGCCCGCCGGCCGCGCCGAAGCGGTTGGCGAGCACGATGACCGCGGCGACCGATGCGTCCTGGGCGACCAGGGTGGTCACCCCGGCCAGGGCCAGCCGCCTGACCCGCTGGCCGACCCCAGGGGGGAAACGAAGCGCCGGGCGCGAGCGAACCCCGAGACGCCACGCCGGAACGACCGCGGTCGCTACGAGGGCGAGCACGCCGAGTGTCGTTCCGCCCGAGAGCAGGTACTCGGCGAGCGGCGGCAGCTCGCTGAGCTTGTCGACGTAGCCGCCGCCGACCGCCCCGAACCCGGCGTACGCGCCGATCACCACCAGCGACGACAGCAGCGGGGCGAGGGCCGGAGCGCCGAACCGGCGGTGCGACTGGAGGATTCCGTACAGCACGACCGCGAGGCCGTACAGCAGCACCTGCGGCGCGAACACGATCAGCATCCGCGTGCCGACCCCGGCCAGCGGCCCGCGCGGGCAGCCGGGCGCGCCGGACAGCAGCGCGGAGACGATCGGGTGGGCCGCCAGGGCGAGCGCCGCGCTAACCGGGACGAGGAGCAGCACCGTCCAGGTCAGCAGCGCCGACGCGATCCGCCGCGCCTCCGCGCCCTCGGTGCCGTCCGTGCCGTCAAGGCCAGAAGTGTCCATGGCGCCCGCGGGGCCGGCGAGCACCGGCACCACGACCGACGACAGCGCCCCGCCGAGGACGATGTCGTAGATGATGTTCGGCACCATGTTCGCGGTCGTGTACGCCGTGCCCAGGCAGGTGGTGCCGACGGTGTGCGCGAACACGACCTGACGCCCGAATCCGACCAGCCGGGCCAGCACGGTGATGACCCCGATCATCAGCGCCGCGCGCCCTATTCCCGGCCGCCCCGTCCTGCGCGGCGGGCGGCGCGAGCGCTCCTGCTGGCCGGCCACGGTCGCGGGCTGCCGCGGGACCGTCCCGGTCTTGCCTCCGCTGTCCCGGGAAGCACCGGGTTCCCGCTTCACGGGGACGTGCCGCGCCAGAGCGCGGCCGCACGGTCCCTCCACCGGAGCTTTGGCTCTGTGCATCGGCGGGGGCGAGCGGGAACGGCCGGCCCGCCGGCGAACAGATCCGCGGCAAACGGAGCTGTGCATTTCCCGTGACTCATGAGACTGCCTTGTTCCGCCGGTGCCGGCCTGGTCGCCGACGGCGCAGCCACCAGGCCAGGCGCTCCGCCCGCGTGAGAGCGCCCGGCTCTCCCGTGCTCACAAGCCCCGCGAACTCGGTGGCCGCGAGCCCGGCGGGCACCGGCGCGGCGGAGACGGGGGCCGCTAGCGGCGCGGGGCGCCTGGCCGAGCATGTCGAGCCAGTGCAGTGCCGGTGTGGCCGCGATGACCCGGGTGAAGCTGATCTTCTCGCTGGCTACGGTCAGCGCGGCGATCCCGGTGAGCACGCCGAGCCGCACGCCGCGGGGCAGCGTCCGGGCGGCCGCCGCGCCGAGCATAGCGCCGAGCGCGTTGGCGCCGGCGTCACCGAGCATGGCCCGCTCGCCCAGGTCCGCGGGCAGCAGGGCGAGCGCGGCGCCGGCTGGGGCCGCCACTGCCCGCAGTCCGGCCAGCCGACCCCGGGCTCCGCCCGGGCCGGGCACTGGATCCTGGCCGGGCGCGGGTGAGGCGGTGCCCCCGGTCAGCGCGCTCCCGGCGGCGATCAGCGCGGCGGCGAGCGTGGCGACCTTGATCGCGCGGCCGGGGCGGAGGTCGAACAGGTTGAGCAGATTCGCGCCGCCCGCGATCAGTCCCGCGTTGATGGCGACGTCCGCGGGGCCGCCGCCTTCGGCCAGGGCCGATCCGAGGCCGGCCGCGGCCAGGCCCGCCAGCTTGACCGTGCCCGTGGTGACCTCGCCCTGGGCCAGTGCGCCCAGGTGGCCGCGCAGGCCGCGGCGCTTGCCGGAGCCGCACAGGTCGTCGATGAGGCCGAAGGCCAGCCCGCCGAGGCCGGCCATGGCGACGGGACGGGCGAAGGGCCGTATTCGTTCGGGGCAATCCCGGGCGGCTACCGGGTGACGGCCGAGCGGTGCGGTGACCGCGGCGGTGATGAGCTGCGCGGTGACCGCGCCGACGGCCAGTGCGGGGCCTTCGAGCAGCGTTACCGGCTCACCGCGGTGGTTGGTCCTGGCCCAGGTCTGCTCTCCGGCCTGCGGGTACCGCCGGAGCGCCGTGTAGCTGCCCAGGGCCGCGCCTGCCGCGACCGCGGCACTGATCAGCACCGGGCTGAGCGACACGCCGCCGTTAAACACGGTGTTCCTAGACACGGTGTTCCTAGACACGGTGCTAGCGGCACCTTTCACTTCGTATTCACGGTCTTTTGACCTTTCCCGTCGCCTTGGGTGTCGGCGTGGCCGAGGCCGTCGGCGTATCGCTCGGCACCGGTGACGGTTCCGGGCTGACCGCAGAAGCACCCGAAACACCATAGCTGTTCGGCTTCCCGCCCACCTGCTGGTCGGCCAGGGCCCAGATGGCCGAAATCTGGCCGAGCGTGGTGTCCGCGTTGTCGACGGTGGATACCTGGCTGGAGGCGCTGCTGCCGCGCAGCACCGAGATCGCGCTGGCCGACGAGGCCGAGCTGGCGACCGGGCCGGCCACCAGGGTCGCGACGCTCGCGGTCGCCAGCTGCGCGGCGACGGCGAGCAGGACCAGGTTGGCCGGGTCGTTCGGTCCGTCGGCGGGAGCGCTCTGCGGTGTGACGACGACCGCGAGGGTTGCCCGGTTCCAGGGGGCGCCGCTCGTGGTCAGGTAGCCGGACTTGGCGTAGGCCGCCAGGATGTTCTGTGCTTCGGGTACCGTCATCCCGGCCTGGCTGTCCAGGATCGCGGTGGCGATCAGCTGGGCGGCGTCCTGCTGGAAGCCGGTCTGCTGCACCACCGCGGGCGCGAGCACGGTGCCGCCGGTCGACGCGAGTTCGGTGTTGATCGCGTCCAGGCTTGACTGGGTACTGCCGGAGAGGTCGTTGAACTTCGGCTGGAGCGCCACCGTGCCGGTGACCGTGGCACCGGCGTCCGCCGCGGCACTCGAAACGCCGTCGATAATCGCTGACGGCGCGCCTGGCTCGGTGACGAGGACGATCTTGTCGCCAACGAGCATGCCGCTCAGCAGCTTCGGCTCGGCGGTCTGGAGGAACGTGTCGCTGGCGTTCGCTTCCTTGCTGGCGGCGCCGAGCTCCGCGTAGGCCGCGTTGAGTTTGTTTCCCAGCGAGTTATTGATGGCCCGGAGGCTGTCCAGGGTGCTGCCCTGAAGCTCGGTGGAGCCGAGTACGATGCCGATCGCGAGCGCCAGGAACACGGCGACGATCGAGACCAGGTGGTAGCGGAAGTCGATCACTTGAACAGTCCCGTGAACCAGTAGGCGAAGGTGTGCCAGGTGGCGCTGAAGTAGTTGCCGAGAAACGGCCCGGTCGGCGAGTAGGCGATCGCCACGACGATGGTGACCGCGGCGGCGACCACGAGCACGGCCAGGGCCCAGCCGGAGATCCGGCTGCGGTAGAGCTGGTGCACTCCCCTGGCGTTGATCAGCTTGCTTCCGATGCGCAGGTGGGTGAGGAACGTGGACGCCATGCCCGGGCGGCCTTTGTCGAGGAACTCCTCCAGGGTCCAGTGCGTGCCGACCACCGCGATCAGGCTGGCACCGCACGCGTCGGCGACCAGCAGCGCCACGTCCTCGCTCGTCCCCGGCGCGGGAAGCTGAACGCCGTCCAGGCCGAGGCACTTGAGCCTGGCCATACCGGGGGCGCGGCCGTCGGGGTAGGCGTGCACGACGAGTTCGGCGCCGGCCTTGAGTGCTGTGTCGGAGACCGAATCCATGTCGCCGATGATCAGGTGCGGCCGGTAGCCGACCTCGAGCAGGGCGTCCGCGCCGCCGTCCACGGCGAGCAGCACCGGGCGGTACTCGCGGATGTAGGGCCGCAGCGCGCGCAGGTCCTCGCGGTAGCGGTAGCCGCGGACGACCACCAGGACGTGCCTGTCCCTCATGCTCGTGGCGAGCTCAGGCAGGTCGATCCCGTTGGTGAGCAGGTCACGCTCGCGCCGGAGGAATTCAAGCGTGTTGGCGGCGAACGAGTCGATCTGGGCGGGCACGCCGGCGTTAGCCTCGGCTATCGCCCTGGTCACGGCGGCCTCGGTCAGCTGCACGCCCTTGGCGATGACCTGGTCGTTCGCGTTGTAGAGTACGTCCTTGTCGAGGCGGACGGTGGTGCCGTCGGTGACCCGGGAAAGCACTTCCTTGCCGACGTCGTCGATGAGCGGGATGCCGGCGTCGAGGAGGAGTCCCGGCCCCAGATTCGGGTACCTTCCCGTAATGGATTTCGCGCTGTTCACCACGGCGGCGACCCGGCAGGCGATCAGCTCGTCGGCGGAGACGCGGTCTAGGTCGGGGTGGTCGATGATCGCGATGTCACCGGGTTGCAGGCGACGCACGAGAACCTTGGTCCTGGGGTCGACCCTGGCCACGCCGACAATGCCGGGTGGCTCCTCCGCCTTACCCCGCCTGACGTGCGCAAACCACGCGGTCGGTACTCTCATCGCCTTTTCATCCTGGCATAACAGCGCGACTGCACACCGTCGGCTCGGGCAGCACGGCGCCTTATGCCACCTCAATGCCCGGACGCCAGTTGCAGGCTGTGGTCCCTGTATCGCCGGCGGCCGCGCTGAGTGCCGGGTCCTGCGCTCACCGGGGTCCACCGCGGCCGGGCGAAGTTCACGGCGCTCCTGCGCGGGAATAATGACCAAGGGGAGACGGCGGTGTGTAACGGTCACCGGGGGGCGCGGACTAAACGGGCATGAGACACGCTACACAGTCCGAATTGTCCGGCCCTGTGGCTGGAGTGTCAGACTCTCTGGTTAGGGTGATTCCATGACGGTCATCGATGGCGGCGACCTCAACGAGGAGAATGCCACCGGACACATTCACGGGATCTGCTTGAAGACCGGGCCCCCGAAGCGTGTCGGCGTCGAACTTGAGTGGCTGGTGCGCGATGCGCGCGACCCGGCCCTGCCGGTGCCGGCCGGGCGGATCGCCGCGGCTATCACCGCCTTTGACGCCGTACGGGGCAACCCGGATCACGGAAACAGGGAGAAGCACGCCGGGCCGGAGCTGCCCACAAGCTCAAGTCCCGGCGTGCTGCCATCGGGGGCACTGCTCACCACCGAGCCGGGCGGGCAGCTTGAGCTCAGCTCGCTGCCCGCGGATTCGCTGGGCGATCTGGTCCGCGTAACGCGGGCGGACGTAGTCGCCCTCCGCGCGGAGCTTTCCGCCCGCAATCTTGAACTCGCCGGAATCGGGCTTGACCCGGTGCGTCCGCCGCGCCGCGTGCTGACCCTTCCGCGGTACGCGGCGATGGAGGCCTTCTTCGACGCTGGCGGCCCGTGGGGCCGCCAGATGATGTGCGCCACGGCATCGGTTCAGGTCTGCCTGGACGCGGGCGACGACTCCGACGGCCCCTCCGGCTACCGGCAGCGGTGGCGGCTGGTGCACGCCATCGGACCGGTGCTCGTGGGCGCCTTCGCGAACTCGCCGCTCCGCGAAGGGAGGCCCACCGGCTGGGTGTCCTCCCGGCAGCAGGTCTGGGCGCGGATGGACCCGGGCCGGACCAGGGCGCCGCGGCTGAACGGCGACCCGCGCGCCGCCTGGGCCAAGTACGCGCTTGACGCCCAGGTGATGTGCGTGCCCAACCCGGATTCGGCCGACTGGTCAGCCCCGCCCGGGCTGACCTTCCGCGACTGGGTCCGCGGCGACCCGGCCACGGCGGTGACCGCGGGACCGGTCACCCGGGAGGCCGTCAACGGGAACGGGCAGCTCCGGCGGCCCACCGCCGACGACCTCGAGTACCACCTGTCCACGCTGTTCCCGCCGGTGCGGCCGCGCGGGCACTTCGAGCTGCGGATGATCGACGCGCAACCGGGCGACGGGTGGATCGTGCCGCTCGCCGTGTCAGCCGCGCTCCTGTCCGACTCCGAGGCGAGCGAAGCCGCCCTCGCGGCGGTTAAGCCGCTCTGGGGCGAACGTTCTCCCGGCGACGAGGTGCCGTGGGTGCGCGCCGCCCGGCTCGGGCCGTCCGATCCGGCATTCAGCCGGGCGAGCAGGGAATGCTTCGCCGTCGCCAGGGAAGCCCTGCAGCGCATGACCGTCCCCGCGATCGTCACGGGGGCGGTCGACGCGTTCATCGACCAGTACGTGAGCAAGGACCGATGTCCGGCCGACGACCTGCTGGAGGGATCCGCATGACCGACCACACCGACCCGCCGCTCGCGGCCGTGAAGTCCGGGGCGGCACCGTCCGGGGAGAGACCGTCCGGGGCGGCCCCGTCCGGGGCGGCCCCGTCGCAGCACTGCGCGACCTGGCCGCGGCGGAGCTGCTGGCCGCGCGGGAGCGCACCACGCTGCTGACCACCGCCGTCGACGACACCGACCTGGTAAAACAGCACTCCCCGCTCATGTCGCCGCTCGTGTGGGACCTGGCGCACATCGCCAACCAGGAGGAGCTCTGGCTGCTCCGGGCGGTCGGCGGCCGCGATGCCATCCACCCGGAGATCGACCCGCTGTACGACGCGTTCGAGCACCCGCGCGCAAGCGGCCGACCCTGCCGCTGCTCACTCCGCCGGAGGCACGCCGCTACGGCCACGAGGTCCGGGCAAGAGTGCTCGACCTCATCGAGAAGGTCAAGCTGCCCGCTGACGCGCCGGGGGCGCCCGCCGCGTTCGGCGGCGACCTCAGCGGGCCGGCGGCAGGGCTTCGCGTTCGGCATGATCGCGCAGCACGAGGTGCAGCACGACGAGACCATGCTCGCGACCCACCAGCTGCGGTCAGGCCCCGCGGGGCTGTCCGCTCCCCCGCCGCCGCCCGCGCCCGCCGACACGGCCGCGCTGCCCGCCGAGGTGCACGTGCCCGGCGGGCCGTTCACCATGGGCACATCGGCCGAGCCGTGGGCGCTTGACAACGAGCGGCCGGCGCACGAGGTGGACGTCCCCGGCTTCTGGCTCGACACCACGCCGGTCACCAACGCCGCGTACGCGGCGTTCATCGCCGACGGCGGCTACGACGACCCCCGGCTGTGGACGGCGGACGGCTGGGCGCACCGGCAGCGGGCCGGGCTGGCCGCCCCGTTGTTCTGGGAGTGGGACGGCGCCTGGACCTGGGTCTCCTTCGGGGTACGGGAGCCGGTCGGGCCGCAAGAGCCGGTAATGCACGTCTGCTGGTACGAGGCGGACGCCTACGCGCGGTGGGCACGGCGGCGGTTGCCGACGGAAGCGGAGTGGGAAAAGGCGGCGCGGTGGGATCCGGCCACCGGGCGCTCGCGCCGGTACCCGTGGGGCGACCAGGAGTGGACGCCGGAGCTGGCCAACCTCGGGCAGCGGCACCTGCGGCCCGCACCCGCCGGTTCCTACCCCGGCGGCGCCGCCCCCTGCGGGGCCCGGCAGCTGGTCGGGGATGTCTGGGAGTGGACGAGTTCCGACTTCCTGCCCTACCCCGGGTTCACCGCGTGGCCGTACAAGGAGTACTCGGAGGTCTTCTTCGGACCCGAGTACAAGGTGCTGCGGGGCGGGGCGTTCGGCGTGTCCTCGGTGGCCTGCCGCGGCACGTTCAGGAACTGGGACTACCCGATCAGGCGGCAGATCTTCGCCGGCTTCCGCACCGCTCGGTCGGACCCGAGCCGGGCAGAGACGGGACGGCCAGCGGCGGAGCCCGCCTGATGTGCCGGCATCTCGCCTACGTCGGGCCGCCGGCGTCGCTGCGGTCGCTGCTGATCGACCCGCCGCATTCGCTGTACCGGCAGGCGTGGGCGCCCCGTCGGCAGCGGCACGGGACGGTAAACGCCGACGGGTTCGGCGTCGGCTGGTACGCCGACGGCGACCCGGTACCGGCCCGGTACCGGCGCGGCGGGCCGATGTGGGGAGATCCGTCCCTGCCCGACATCGCCCGGGTCACCAGGTCGGGGGCGGTGCTCGCCGCGGTCCGCTCGGCGACGGCGGGCACGGCGGTCGGCGAGCAGGCCGCCGCGCCGTTCGGCCACGGACCCTGGCTGTTCAGTCACAACGGGTTGCTCGACGGCTGGCCAGAGTCGGCCGTCCGGCTGTCGGGCGGGCCGGGAGCCGGCGGGCGCGGTCGCGGGCAGGCCGCCGGCGAACCGCTGCCCGATCCGCACGGGATCGGTGTCCTGCTCTCGCTTGAGGCGATGGTCGACTCGGCGTTCCTCTGGGGGCTGGTGCTGCGGTGGCTGCGGGCGGGGAGCACCATGGGCGCCGCACTGGCCCAGGTGATCGCGGCCGTTGAGGCGGCAGGCGGGACCGGGAGGTTCAACTTCCTGCTCACCGACGGGCAGACGATCGCGGCCACCGCCTGCGGCGACACCCTCTGGTACCGCAGATCGTCCGGGTCCGTCACGGTCGCGTCTGAACCAGATGACGACACTTCCGACTGGACCGAGGTAGCGGACGGGCAACTGCTTACCGCCACCGCGGGGCTAGTCGACGTCCGGCCACTCGCCAAGCTATCCGGCGGCCCGCCCGCGGGGGGCGCCTGGACCACACAGAGCGATGTCAGCACCGAAGGGATCTTTACCTCATGACGACCATCGAGCACCGCTTGCCGGCCGACTACCGCGCCGCCTCGCTGCGGGCCGATGCCCTCGCCGGGCTTACCGCCACGCCGAAGTCGCTGCCGCCCAAGTGGTTCTACGACGCGCAGGGAAGCGCGCTGTTCGAGAAGATCACCGAGCTGCCCGAGTACTACCCGACCCGGGCGGAGCGGGCCATCTTGCGCGCCGCCGCGCCGGAGATCGCCGCGCTGACCGGGGCGACCGTCCTCGTCGAGCTCGGCTCCGGCTCATCGGAGAAGACCCGGCTGCTGCTGTCCGCGCTCCGCGACGCGGGCACGCTGCGCGGGTACGTTCCTGTCGATGTGAGCGAGTCGGCTCTCGCCGCGGCCGGCGACGCCCTGGCCGCCGAGTACCCCGGCCTCGAGGTCCACGCGGTCGTGGCCGACTTCGAGAACTACCTGGGCGTGCCGTCGACCGGCACCGCGGGCAACAGCACCGGGGGCAACGGCAGCGGGAGCAACAGCACCGGGGACGGGCCGCGGCTCGTCGCGTTCCTCGGCTCCACGATCGGGAACATGGTGCCGGCCGAGCGCGAGGTGTTCCTGCGCCGGGTGCGGGCCACGCTGCGCCCGGGTGACGCCTTCCTGCTCGGCACGGACCTGGTCAAGGACCCGGCGGTGCTCGTCGCCGCCTACGACGATTCCGCCGGGGTTACGGCCGCGTTCAACAAGAACGTCCTGGCCGTGCTGAACGCCGAACTCGGCGCGGACTTCGACCTTGACTCGTTCGAACACGTCGCCGTCTGGGACGCCGGGCACGAATGGATCGAGATGCGGCTGCGGGCGGCGTCCGCGCAGTCGGTCCGGGTCGCGGACCTCGGCCTGACCGTGACGTTCGGGGCCGGGGAGGAGATGCGGACCGAGGTGTCGGCCAAGTTCAGGGAGGCCGGGGTCGCCGCGGAGCTGGCCGCCGCGGGACTGGCCATGCGGTCGTGGCGGACGGATACGGCAGGCCAGTTCGGCCTGTCGCTAGCCGTTCCGGTGTAGCGAAACTGGCCGGGGAAGCCGGGGAACCAGTCTGGCGGTGCGGGGTTCCCGGCGCCGTCACCCGGGCAAAGGCCAGCTAAGGCCGACTTCAAGCCCGCGTCACGACGGGGGAATCGCCGCGTGTGTCAGCGTGTCCCGTGATCAACGGGGGGCGCTTGACCTCCAGGGCAGACCGGACAGCATCCACGGCCCCGGTGATCGGGGCTTTCGATTCCCTACTGGAAAGGGACAAGATAGAGGTCTTTACCGACAACCGGGCGCGGATGATCCCCGCGCCCGGCAAGATCCGCTGACGGACCAGGCCGGAGGACCAAGAGTGAACGCAGAGGGCACCGCGACGCGCGGAACGGTACTGCCGGGAGACGGGCAGACGGAAGAGGCCGGGACAGCGTTCCCCCGGGCCGAGAGCGTGGGCAGCCTGCTGCGGGACGAAGCGGTGGTCCGCGCGGCCCGCCGCTCGTCCCCGGCCGACAACGCCCTGCTCGGCGACGCGGTGCGCGACGCGATCAGGCTGCAGGAGGAACTCGGCCTCGACGTCATCACCGACGGCGAGGTCCGCCGCGTCTTCTGGGCGCAGACCCCGCGGTTCGTCGACGCGTTCGCGGTCGCCGGCGGCCAGGCGGCCCTCAACTGGCGGGGCGCGACCGAGGGCCGCTTCGGCGCGCCCGCCACCGGCACCGGCAGCGCACCGGGGGCCGCGGCGGCTACCCCTCGGTGATCCGGCGGGTCGCGACCGCGCCGCGCACCGGGGACATGGCCGCCGAGTACGCCTTCCTCGCCCGCTACGCGCGGAGCAGGACCAAGTTCACCATGCCGGCGCCGAGCTACCACCGGCGCTACTGGTCGCCCGACCGTCTCGCCCGCGGCGGGCTACGACTCGCCGGAGGAGTTCCTCGCCGAGATCCGCGACTACCTCCGCTCGGTGGCGCACACGCTGATCGACCTCGGCTGCGACTACATCCAGCTCGACGCGCCCAACTACGGCTCGCTCTGCGACCCGGACACGGTCGCCGCCATGCGGGCCGCCGGCCGCGACCCGGACGCGGAGCTCGAGTTCGACGCCGCCCTCGACAGCTCCCTGTTCGACGGGCTGACCGGGGTCACCTCGGCGCTGCACGTCTGCCGCGGCAACGGCCCGGCCGGTGCGTGGCACTCGGCGGGCGGCTACGGCGCGATCTCGGCGCGCGCTGTTCCCGAAGCTGACCGTCGACCGGCTGCTGCTCGAGTACGACTCCGACCGCGCGGGCGGCTTCGAGCCGCTGGCCGACGCCCGCCCGGCACCGTCGTGGTGCTCGGCCTGCTCACCACCAAGTCACCCGCGCCTTGAGTACGACGCCGACGTGCTGGCCAGGATCGACGAGGCCGCCCGGTTCAAGCCGCTGGCGGAGCTGGCGCTGTCCACCCAGTGCGGCTTCGCGTCGGTGCCGGTCGCCAACCCGGTCACCCCGGCGACGCAGCGCGCCAAGCTGGAACTGGTGGTCCGTCTCGCCCGCCAGGTCTGGCCGCGGTAAGCAGCGACAGAACACCACGGACCCGTTCGGAATCAGCGGTTTCCTGGTTTGGGTACGCAGGAGCGGGGATACTTCCAGCCTCCGGGCGGCCTGGAGTATCCCCGCTCCTGGCGGGCGGGACTTGCCGTGTACGGGATCTCGCTACGGGGCCGGGGTGGTGGTGAGGACGATGCCGGTGGGCTCCTCGCCGTCTCCGGCGTTAGCCTCGCCGCCGTAGCCGACGTTGAAGGTGCCGACGAGGCTGTCGTGGACGTGTCGAATACCGAGACGACGCCTGAGGTGAGGCCGCCCACCCACAGCTCGCTGCCGTCGGAGGTGAGCGCCACGCTGACGGGGTCGCCGGGGTCGGAGATCGTGCCGGTGACCTTGCGGGTCGCCGCGTCGATGACCGAGACGGCGTTGGAGTCGCCGTCGGCCACGTAGATGGTCGGCCGCCGGACGAGACCGCCAGCTGCCACGGCATCTGGCCGACCGGGATCGCGGTGACGACCCGGTTGGCGGCGGCGCTGATGACGTCCACCGCGTTCTGGGCGGTGTTCGTCACGTAGACCGACTTGCCGTCAGGGGAGACCGCCACGCCCTCCGGGTCACCGAGGCCCGGGACGAAGCCGGTCACCTTGACGCTGGCGGTGCTGATGACGTACAGGCCGCGCCGGTGGTCACGTACGCGATGGACCCCGATGGCGAGAACGCGATCGCCGGGGGTCGGTCCGCGGCAGGCTCAATGTCGACGTCACCTTGTTGGTGGCCGTCGAGACCACGCTGACCGCGCCCAGCGACGGGCTGCCGGTCTGCGGGCCGGTGTCGGCGACCCAGGCCTGGCTGCCGTCGGGGGTCACCGCCACGGCCTCGGGATCCTGCCCACGGGGACGAGGGTCTCGGTCGGGTTCTCGTAGTTCTTCACGGTGAGGTCGGCGACGGGGACGATGGCGAGCGTGTCGTTGCCGGTGTCGGCGAAGTACAGCGTGTTGTCGGCGAGCGCCACGCCCTCGTCGGTGGAGTCGTAGTCGGTGTCGGTCGTGCCGGTGTTGGGCACCGCGCCGTCGCCCACGTTGTACTGCTGGACGAGGGCGCAGTTGGCGGTGTTGACGGCGTCGAAGGCCTGGTAGCCGGGGAGGGCGATATAGGCGGCGCCGGCCGGGCCGGTGCAGGTGGAAGCGCTCAGCCGGGCGCTGGCCGGCTTGCCCGCCTTGAACGGGCGGCTGCGGCGGCGTGCGGGCCGGTGCCCTGGGTGAGCGTGAGGGAGAGGGTGACCGCGGCGGCGGCCACGACCGCGGTGCCGCCGGCGATGGCGGCGCGGGCCGGCGGGAAGCGCCGGCCGCCGGGGAGACCGAGGTTCATGCCGTCACGCTCCCGCTGGCAGTGGCGGCGGACTGTCCGCCGCGCACGGGCTTGGTTCCCGGCGGCTGGACGGGCGGGGTCTGGCTCGCTCCCGGGTAGGGCGGCAGCGGGAACGCGGCGATTTGCTTCTCTGCCAGTTCAAGCTGCGCTTTGGTGTCCGGCAGGCGCGGGGCGCGACCGTACGGGACCGTGCCGAGCGCGGTGGTGAAGTCGCCGACGGCCTGCCGCCGCCAGGCGGTGATGTTGGGATTGGTCACGCCGGTCACCAGTTCGAGCAGCCGGGTGACCGAGGTGTGGTCGAACGTGTCGTGGCAGACGTAGCCGCCCACCGTCCACGGCGAGACGATAACGCAGGGGACGCGGAAACCCAGGCCGATGGGTCCGGGCGCGGACTTTTCCGCCGACGCCGACGACGTGATGTACTCCCCGGCGGTGCCCGCTGGCGCGGTGGGCGGGAGAACGTGGTCGAAGTAACCGTCGTTCTCGTCGTAGACGAGGATGAAGACCGTCTTCGCCCAGACGTCAGGGTTGGCCGCGATCGCGTTGACCTTGCTCGCCACGTAGTCGGCGCCCGCCGCCGGCATGAAGTCGGGGTGCTCGGACTGGTACGAGGTCGGCAGGATGTAGGACACCGTCGGCAGCCGGTCGTTGATCGCGTCGTACTCGAACTGGCCGGGCTGGTAGAACCTCATGGCGTTCTGGTAGAGCGGCGATGAGGTCGGGGCATTCTGGTAATTGTCGAAGTACTCAAGAACGTTGAAGCCGTAGTTGTCGGTCTCCTGGTAGACCTTCCAGGACACGCCGGCCTGTGACAGGAGCTCGGGATAGGTCTGCCACGAGAGGCCCTCGGTGGGCACGTAGTTGCTGTAGGCCGGGCCGCCGCTGGTGCCCGCGGGGTCGATCTGGCCGGTCATCAGGTAAAGCCGGTTGGGCCAGGTCGGGCCGAGTACCGAGCAGTGGTAGCCGTCGCAGATCGTGAAAGCGTCGGCCAGGGCCCAGTGGAAGGGGATGTCGCTCCGGGTGAAGTACGCCATGGAGTACTGCGCGGCTGCCCCGTCATAGGAGTCGATCGACGAGTTCAGCCGCGCGGTCACGAAGCCGTTCATGGCCCCGTTGTTCCACGAGTCGTGCTGCGGCAGCCAGCTGTGGCTGGTCGACGGCAGCTTCTGGGCGCTCGTGCTGGTGGTGTCGGTGTGGAACGGGTACAGGTAGCCCGGCGGGATTGTCCGGGTCCGGCTGCTTGAATACGCCCGCGAGCGCCGTGGGGTCGCTGAAGCCGCGCACGCCGGGCATGGCACCGAAGTAGTGGTCGAACGACCGGTTCTCCTGCATCAGCACCACCACGTGCTTGATGTCGGAGATCGGCGCGGCCTTGCTGCCGCTGGCGCCGAGCAATGATGCCGGCGCTCGCTCTACCGCCTTGCGCAGTGCGGACGGCAAGGCGAACGACGCCATTACCATCCCGCCCATCGACGCCAGCAACTGGCGTCGGGTCACCTCAATCGTCAAGTTCTGACCCTCCTATGAGAGCAGGAAGCGGCACTTGCGATCGATGACTATACGTCGGGGTCAGCGGCCGAAACGGAAGAACGTGCGTTTTCCCGACGAACAGTGGGCGAGTTTCCGTTAAATAACCGCCAAACCGAACGGCATCGCGATCAATTACCAAGAAGAAATAATTTTCCGCCGGAATCAGCGACGTATCCTGAGATTTCGGAATACGCGGGTTACCTGGGCTCCCAGACCGAAAGGTGGAAGGACCAGGCGTCCGCGATGATGTCGTCCAGGCCGGGCCGCGCGGGCTGCCAGCCCAGGTCACGGCGTGCCTTGTCGCTCGCGGCGACCGTGGCGGCGGGGTCACCGGGGCGGCGGGGCGCCAGCTTGACCGGGATCGGACGGCCGGTGACCTCGCGGGCCGCGTCGATGACCTGCCTGACGCTGTAGCCGTCGCCGTTGCCCAGGTTGTAGACCTCATGGCGGCCAGGCTTGATCGCGGCCAGGGCGAGGAGGTGCGCGGTGGCCAGGTCCGCGACGTGGATGTAGTCGCGGACGCAGGTGCCGTCCGGGGTCGGGTAGTCGTCGCCGTACATCATGAGCTCGTCACGCTTGCCGGCGGCGACCTGGAGCACGATCGGGATCAGGTGGGACTCCGGTGTGTGCCGCTCGCCCAGGTGCCCGCCATCAGGCAGGAGAACAGCGCCCGAGGCGTTGAAGTAGCGCAGCGACGCCGCGCCGAGCCCGAATGCCTCGCACTCGCCCGCCAGCATCAGGTCGACCGCGAGCTTGGTGGCCGCGTACGGGTTCTTCGGCCGGATGACGGCGTCCTCGTCCAGCTTGCTGAAGCCGCCACCGGGCAGCGGCACCACGCTCGTCGGGTCGTACATCGACCCGGTCGAGGAGAAGATCAGCCGCGGCGTCCCCGCGACGCGGACCGCGTTGAGCACGGCCATCGTGCCGCCCACGTTGACGTCCCAGTACAGGTCCGGGCGGGCCACCGACTCGGCGACCTCGATCTTCGCGGCGAAGTGCAGCACGCCGTCGAAGTCGGAGTCCGGGGTTAGCACCTGGCCGACCTGGTGCACGGGAAGCCGGTGAAACTCCACCCCCGCCGGGATCGTCTCCGCGAAGCCCGTCGACAGGTCGTCGAGCACCACGACCTGGTGTCCCGCCTCGACCAGGGCGTGCGTGACCACACCGCCGATGTAACCAGCCCCGCCCGTCACCAGTAGCTTCACCCGTGCTCCCTCTCTCGTCACCGCCGAACGGCTTCAGCGTCTGCGGCCAGCTTAGTGATCCTCGGTTATGGCAGAGCCCGCGCACCCCGGGCCGCACTGGTTACCGTCATCCCCGCCGGGTACGCCAGGGTCGCCGCCGGAGCGGACGGCTTCATCGTTCCTGCCGGGTGGTCATCGGGGATAAGCCGCCTCTTTTCGGGCAGAAAGCCAGTAATCACGAAAGTGAGCTGCGCTGCGCCGAGGCCGTCGCATCGCGGACGGCCGCCTCAGGGAGAGGAATAAGCCGGATGAGTGACGGCAGTGCCGCGTTCGGGCCCGGTGCGGATGACATGGGAGCCCCGTTCCGGCCGCGAGGCTCGTACGCGGGGCACCGGGCGTTCGGCAGCGGCGACGGCGCCGTGCTGGTGGAGCCGGAGGTCGCGCGGAAACTTCGGTCCGTCGCGGAGTTCGCGACCCAGGAGCGGCGGATCGCGGGCGGGCTGCTCTACGGCCGCGGCTGGGCCGACGAGCAGGGTGCGTACCTCGTCGTCGACGGCTATCTGGAGGCCGGGCCCGGCGAGAACAAGGGTGACCGGATCTCCGGCCACGGGGCCGATCGATTCACTCTGTCAGAGGCGGGCCTGCGCCTGCTGCGCGAAGACGCCGCCCGGATGTACTCCGGCTCCCTCGAGGTGGGCTGGTGGCGTACCCTCGCCGCGCTCGGGGAGTTCGGTCCCCAGGACTTCGTAACGCAGGCCGAGCTGGTCGGCCCCGGTGGCGTCGGCCTGCTCGTGTACGGCTCAGGTATCCACTGGGGAACCGCTTACCTGGGGCCGCAGGGCCGCACCCCCGACTCGGCCGGAACGCTCGTCGCGGTGCCCGATCCCGTTCCCGTATCCGATCCGCGGCCGACCTGGAAGCCGGGCTCGCGGCCGGGCCGGAGGTGGTGGACATCGCGGCGGGCGAAAGCCTGCTATCGGAGCCGCTGCCGGCCGGCACCGGGCCCGCGGCGCCCGGGCCGGGGCTGGCGGACGTGCCGCTGGCGCGGAGGCGGGTCAGGGGACGCGCCGCGGCTCCCGTCCGCACCGTAGCGCGGAGATGGGCGGTCGGGCGCACGCCCGCCGGCGACCCGGCGCCGGAGACGCCGGCCGATGTCAAGCTCGTGGTCGGCGCGCTGGCCGCCGTTGTCGTAGCCATTGCGATCATCATCGGGGTGCTGGTCTCCA
Source organism: uncultured Actinomycetota bacterium (assembly GCA_963785645.1). Classification (GTDB taxonomy): domain Bacteria; phylum Actinomycetota; class Actinomycetes; order Streptosporangiales; family Streptosporangiaceae; genus Trebonia. The sequence goes on along the minus strand of CAWAWG010000022.1, from coordinate 22,278 downwards.
GTGTGATCGTCGCACTGGTCATCGCCGCGATCGGCCTGCTGGCGATCTTCGGCAGTGTTTGGATGGCGCGTCGCTAGCCGCCTGGGCGCGGGAACCCTTTTACGGTCCTGGTGAAGTGAGCGCGGGCCGAAGGGTTCTCCAGCGATGTGTTGCCGCGTGGCACTAACATGCCGGTTTGCGGCGGCGGAAAAATCCGGCTAAACAGCCTTACCGCTAGCGGCTAATCTCAGATGAGAGCCGCGCTGTGCCAGGGCCGTTGCGCGCGAACGGCCGCCTCAGGGAGAGGGGTAGCGATGACCGACGGCGGGGCCGGGTTCGAGCTGGGCGAGGGGGACCTGCCGCTCCTGTCGCGGAGCACCTATGCCGGGCATGAGGTATTCGGCCACGGTGACGGCGCCGTCCTGGTGGAGCCGGAGGTCGCGCGCGACCTGCGGTCGGCCGCGGAGTTCGCGAGTCGGGAGCGGCGGATCAGCGGAGGGCTGCTTTACGGGCGGATCTTGGCCGACGACGAGGGCAAGTACGTGGTGGTCGACGGCTTCCTTGAGGGCGGCCCCGGCGAGAACAGCGGCGACCGCATCTCCCGCGACGGTTACGACTCGTTCACGCTGACGGCGGTGGACCTGGAGCTGCTGCGGCAAGACGCCGCCAGGATGTACTCGGCCGCCATTGAGCTGGGCTGGTGGCGCACACTCGCCGGGCCGGGCGAGTTTTCTCCCAGAGACCTCGCGACCCAGCGTGAACTCGTCCGTCCCGGCGGCGTGGGGCTGCTGGTGTTCGGGGCCGGTCTTGACTGGGGAACCGCCTATCTAGGACCCGACGGCCGGATCCCCGACTCCGCCAGGTCATTCATCCCGGTCTCCCGGCCCGGTCCGGAGGCGCCGCCGTTGCCGGCCAGGGAACTCGGCCCGGTGCCCGGCATCGCGCCGGAACCGGAGGCGGAACCTGAGCAGGAGCCTGACGGTGAGCCGGAACCGGTGCCGGCCGCGGCACCGGGGACGTCGCTCGCGACGCGGCGGCAGCCGGTGCTGACGCCTGCGCCGCAGCCGTCAGGGCCGCGCGTGGTATCACCCGTCCGCGTGCCGTCGCGGGACTGGGGCGCCAAGCCGACGAACCCGAGCTACGTGGGGCCGAAGACGCCCACCGATGTCAAGATCGTGATCGGGGCGATTGTCGTCGCCATCATTTTCGCCGCGGCCATCGTCGGGATGCTCTCGTCGAGCCTGCTCATCGCGGTCATCGTCGCCGTGGTCGCCCTCTCGGTGGCCCTAGGCGTCATCATGTTCTCCCGCCTCTAGCAGCGGACCAGGAACCGCAACCACCCGACCACGCACCCGGCGCCGCAGGCGCCGTCCCGGGCGCCGCCCGGCGAGGGGGATATGAAGAGTGGAGGGGCTCCCTTTGTTTTGGGGGAGGGACTCCCCCATGCGCAGGGGGGTCACCGGGGGGATTTTCCCCCGGGGGTAATTCAGCGTATCGGTCGAGGAACTCGTAGATGTCCACGTCGTCCACGCCGGGGAATGCGCCGGACGGAAGGACGGACAGGACATGCGAGTGCGCGCGGGCCGACGGCCAGGCCATGCCCTCCCAGCGCTCGGCGAGGGCAGCCGGGGCGCGCTGGCAGCAATCGCCGTCTGGGCAGCGGGACCGGGTGCGGACCGTGGACTCACGGCCGCGGAACCAGCGGGAGTGATCGAACGGCACCCCGAGCGTGATGGCGTACCCGGTGTCTCCGGCCCCGGTGCCCAAACCGCCACCGGGGTCGACCTGGGCGACGCAGAAGTAGGTGCCCGACGGCGTGTCCGAGTACTGGTAGTGCGGCGAGTACCGGTCGGCGGCGGTGAACACCCGGCGGCCCGACCACTGACGGCACATCCGCTGCCCCTCGATCGCACCGGTGGCGTCGGCGGGGAAGACGACCCCGTCATTCTGATAGGCCTTGTAGATCACGCCGCTGGCGTCGTTCTTCACGAAGTGGCAGGGAACGTCCAGGTGATGGGTGATGAGGTTGGTGACCCGGTGGGCGGCCATCTCGTAGGAGACGGAGAACACGTCGACCAGATCCTCGACGGCGAGGTCGCGGCGGTCCTTCGCAGCGCGCAGGAACGGCACGGCGGCCCGCTCGGGGATCAGCATCGCGGCGGCGAAGTAGTTCGCCTCGACCCGCTGGCGGAGGAAGTCGGCGAAGTCCCTGGGCGTATCGTGCCCCAGCAGGAAGTGGCCGAGCGACTGAAGGATGACCGCGCGGGGCGAGTGGCCGCCCACCGGCTCCTGCTTGAGGTAGATCCGTCCCGCGCGCAGGTCGGTCAGCGACCTGACCGAGCGCGGCAGGTCGCTCGTGAACCTAACCGTGAAGCCGTGCCGCGCGACCACGTTGAGCAGCATCCCCTGCGACAGTGCGCCGCCCGCGTAGCCGGCCCGGTCGAGAGCATCGGCGGCCGCCTGCTCGATCGGGGCGAAGTAATTGCCGCGCTCCCGCTGGGAGGAACGTAGCGCGGCGTTGGCGGCGCGAGCCTCCTCAGGGGTCGCGGTCGGCTTGGCGCGCTGGGCCCGCAGTTCGCTGGCCAGCGCGACCAGGTGCTCAAGCACGTCGGTCGGCACACGGGTTCCCACCCGCAGCTCCGGCAGGCCGAGCGCCGTGTACGACGGGTCGTGCTGCGCCTGCTCAAGGGCGATCTCAAGCTGGGCGCGACGGCTCGGCGGCTGCTTCTTGAGCAGTTCGCCCACGGGAACGCCGAGAGCGGCGGCCAGCTGCTCAACCAGCGACAGCCTCGGCTCGCGCTTGCCGTTCTCGATCAGCGACAGCACCGACGGGGTCCGGCCGACCTTCGCCCCCAGATCGGCCAGGGTCAGGCCCTTCGCCCGGCGGGCGTGCTTGAGCCGCTGACCGAACATTGCGAGGTCTAGACCTTCGGTCTCTACCAATTTCTGAGGTTCTTTCATCAGTAAAAAAGTGTAACACGCACCCGTTCGGATAAATCCTTACGTTTTTTACAGCGCGGGGTCCTAGGCTGCGCCGCTGCGCGTGCCGCACCGTGAAAGCAACGGTGCAAAGCGGACCAGCGACCCCGGCCGCCGGATACGTACTCGGCACCGAAGGTGCCGTCCCGGGGCGAAGCCCCGGCGAGGGGGCTCTGGAGGCTAGTGGAGGGGCTCCCTCTGCTTTGGGGAGGAACTCCCCATTGCGTGGGGGGTCACCGGGGGGGTCATCCCCCGGGGGAAACAAATGAAAGGCATCACCATGGAAACGATCAGCCAGCAGGCGGCCAATCTGCGCAAGTCGTGGGAGACCGACCAGCGCTGGGCCGGGATCAGCCGCGAGTACAGCGCGCAGGACGTCATCCGGCTGCGCGGCTCCGTCGTGGAGGAGCACACCCTCGCCAGGCGCGGCGCCACGCGGCTCTGGGAGCTGCTGCACACCGAGGACGCCGTGCGCGCGCTTGGCGCTATCACCGGAAACCAGGCCGTGCAGATGGTGAAGGCGGGGCTGCAGGCCATCTACCTGTCGGGCTGGCAGGTGGCGGCGGACGGGAACCTGGCCGGGCAGACCTACCCGGACCAGTCGCTCTACCCGGCGAACTCGGTGCCGCAGATGGTGCGCCGGATCAACAACGCGCTGCTGCGCGCTGACCAGATCGCGTGGTCGGAGCGGTCGACCGACTCAACCGCGCCCAGGCAGCAGTGGCTGGCGCCAATCGTGGCGGACGCCGAGGCGGGCTTCGGCGGTGCACTGAACGCCTTCGAGCTGATGAAGGCGATGATCGAGGCGGGCGCGGCCGGCGTGCACTTCGAGGACCAGCTGTCATCGGAGAAGAAGTGCGGCCACCTCGGCGGGAAGGTCCTCATCCCGACCGGGCAGCACATCAAGACGCTGACCGCGGCGCGGCTGGCCGCGGACGTGCTCGGCGTCCCCTCGCTGGTCATCGCGCGAACCGATGCTCAGTCCGCGTCGCTCCTCACCAGCGACGTCGACGAGCGGGACCAGCAGTTTGTCACCGGCGAGCGCACCGCCGAGGGGTTCTACCGGGTGCGCAACGGCATCGAGCCGTGCATCGCGCGCGGTCTCGCGTACGCGCCGCACGCGGAGCTGCTGTGGATGGAGACCTCGACGCCCGATCTGCAGGTGGCACGCCGGTTCGCCGAGGCGATCAAGGCGGAGTACCCGGACCAGATGCTGGCCTACAACTGCTCGCCGTCGTTCAACTGGCGCGCGCATCTGGACGAGGGCACCATCGCCAAGTTCCAGAAGGAGCTCGCCGCGATGGGGTACCGGTTCCAGTTCATCACCCTGGCCGGGTTCCACGCGCTAAACGAGTCGATGTTCGAGCTGGCTTACGGTTACGCCCGCGACGACATGTCGGCCTACGTCAAGCTGCAGGAGGCGGAATTCGAACTCGAGCCGCTCGGGTACACCGCCACCAGGCACCAGCGGGAGGCCGGGACCGGGTACTTCGACCTGGTCACGCAGGCGATCTCCCCCGAGGCCGAAACGGTCGCACTCGTCGGCTCAACGGAAAAGGCGCAGTTTTAACCCGGGGGCGACCCCCCTACGAACACTCTAATTTTGCCCTTTGCTGGCAACTGACTTCCTCCGTGAGATGCAAAATTAGAGCATTCGCCCCCCGACCAGAGATGCGGGGTGACCAGCACCTTTCTGGTTCGCTACTGGTCGGGGTCGTTGGGCGGGTAGGCGATGGTCTGGGTCCAGTCCTCGTTGGTGAACGAACGCGACGGCGGCTCGAGGACCTGGGTCGCGTTCATGGCCTCGGCGGCGGTCATCCGGGCCTGGCCGCCCGCGCCAGCGCGACGGGATGAACAGCGGCACGACGAGCGCCAGGCCGGCCGCCGCGAGCACTCCGTTCATGAGCATCGCTTCGAAGCCGGTCCCGTACGTGTCGCCGCGCAGGGGGATGTAGTGCACCGCGCGGCGGACGCTGAACCCGTACACGACGGTCCACGCGATCAGCGCGAGGCCGGGGAGCCCCGCGGCCAAGGGCGAAATCCGGCGCACGGCGATGAAAATCCCGGCCAGCAGCCCGGTGCCCGCCACGGCCGCGAACGCTTCAAGGACGCTTGTGCTGTGCAGCAGCCCGCCGCCCTGGGCGGGCAGCGTAGCGGCGCCGCCGTTGGCAACCGGGATCCGCAGCAGCCGCAGGTAACCCCAGCTGGCGGCGAAGAACACCGCGGCGGCGAGCGCGATGGCTCCGATCAAACCGAGCAGATGCCGCATAAGACGTGCCTCCAGTCCGGCATTCGGTACTGATCTGGCTCGCCCCGCCCCGACCTAATACTGCCTCTTTACCCCGTTACGCGCACCCCCTTCTCCCCCGTTACCGCAGCGGAACAGCATCTTTGCGGGGCCTGGAGGCCTGCCGACACTCCGGTCCTGCCTTGCCTGACCGAGTCATCCGCATCCGTTCCGCTAGACGATAAACATCTATATCCGGAGGAACGGGAGCATGTCGCGAGCCGCTATACCCCGGTTACCTGAGAACAGGCTGAGAATGCGATAGTGCTCGAACCCGCGCCCGCTATTCTGGGCACGTGCATGCTGATGACATCTTCAGAGGTATAGGCAAGTTCGCCGTTAAGTTTCGTTGGGTAGTCCTAGTCGTTTGGATCGCGGCAGCGGTGGCGATCCCGAAAGCCCTGCCGTCGCTGGCCAGTGTGACGCAGGGCAACAATAGTGCCTTCCTTCCGGCGAGCGCGCCGAGTGAGCACGCGACGAACCTGGCCGCTCCCCTGGGGATCTCGCTGTCGATCACGCCGGTACCGGTGGTCGCGGCGGTCTCTTCCGGGACATTGACCGCCGCCGACCAGAGCTGGCTCGCCACGCTGGTGACCGACCTGGACAAGGTCTCCACCGTGACGAACGTCCGCCAGCTGGGCGTATCTTCCGTGCCCGGACCGAACGGCGTCGCCGGGCAGGCGGCGCAGCTCCAGGTCCTGTCCAACGTGTCGCAGAGCGACCAGGGCGCGATGAACGATCTCGTCACGAACCTGCGGTCAACCATCAAGGCCGCGGGACCGCCCGCGGGCATGCAGGTGCACCTGGCCGGACAGCTCGCCATCAACGCCGACCAGCAGAAACAGTCGGGTAATACCGGCAACCAGGTGCAGGGGGCCGCGTTCCTCTTCATCCTCATCCTGCTGTTCCTGATCTTCCGGTCGATACTCGCGCCGTTCATCACCGTGATCCCCGCGCTGCTGTCGGTCTCGATCGCCGGGCCGATCATCGGCGAACTCGGGAACCACGGGCTCAAGGTCTCCTCGCTCTCGCAGCTGCTGCTCATCGTGCTCGTCCTCGGCGCCGGCACCGACTACGGCCTCTTCCTGGTATTCCGGGTCAGGGAAAACCTGCGCAACGGCCAGAACAACCACGACGCCGTGGTCAACGCGCTGACCAAGGTCGGGGAGTCGATCACGTTCTCCGCCCTGACCGTCATCGCGGCGCTGCTGTCCCTGCTCGCCGCGACCTTCCAGATCTACTCCCAGCTCGGCATTCCGCTCGCCATCGGCATCGGCGTGATGCTGCTGGCCGGGCTCACCCTGCTGCCCGCGCTGCTCGCGATCTTCGGCCGGGCCGCGTTCTGGCCGTCGAAGCCCAAGGCCGGCGGCTCCTCGGCCGGGCTCTGGGGCAGGATCGCGACCCGGGTCGTGCGGCGCCCCGCGGCCGCGCTGCTGATCGGCGTGATCGTGTTCGGCGGGCTGTCGGTCGCGGTCACCGCCTACAAGAGCTCCGGGTTCGGCGGCACCATCTCGGCACCCGCGGGCACCGATTCCGCCGCGGGCACCAACCTGATGAACAAGTACTTCCCCTCCACCGCGGCCAACCCCACCAACCTCGTCTACAAGCTGGCCACGCCAGCCTGGGGTGACGCCTCGGCAATCGCGGCGGCGACCACGCAGCTGCAGTCGTCCAAGCTGTTCACCGGGGTGACCGGCCCGCTCAACCCGATCGGCGGCACCGGCTTCACGGCCGCGGAGTACACCGAACTGCACGCGCTGCTCGGCTCGGGGACGCTGCCGATCACGGCACCGCCGGTGCCAGCCGCGGCCGCGCAGGCCGGGATCACGGCCACCCAGTGGGCGCAGGCGTACCAGCTGTACCGGGCAACGTCGCAGTTCGTGTCGGCGGACGGCAAGACGATCCAGTTCGAGACGTCGCTGGCAGCGGGTGATCCGTCCACGACGGCGGCACTCAACGCGGTCCCGGCGATCAGGGCCGAGGCACAGACCATCGTGCCGGTCTTGCACGCCACCGACTCCGGTGTCGCCGGCGAGGCCCCCGCGCTGTATGACGTCAGCTCGATCTCCAACAGCGACCTGGCCCACGTCATCCCGATCGCCATCGTCGTGATCGGTGTGCTGCTCGCCCTTGTCATGCGGTCGCTTGTCGCACCGATTTACCTGATCGCGTCCGTGGCGCTCTCCTATTTCGCCGCGCTCGGGTTGGCGGTGATTATCTTCATCGTGATCGGCAACTCCGGCGGCATCACCTTCATCCTGCCGTTCCTGCTGTTTATCTTCCTGCTCGCGCTCGGCGAGGATTACAACATCCTCGTGATGACCAGGATCAGGGAGGAAGCGCACCATCTGCCGCTGCGAGAGGCGGTTTCACGTGCCGTCGGCGTGACCGGGACCACGGTGACCTCGGCGGGACTGGTCCTCGCCGGGACATTCGCGGTGTTCGCCGTCGTCGGCGGGCGCAGCTCGGGTGGCAGCCAGATCGTCGACGTCGGCGCGGGACTGGCGCTCGGCGTCCTCATGGACACGTTCGTCGTCCGCACGGTGCTCGTGCCGTGCACGGTGGTGCTGCTCGGCCGGTGGAACTGGTGGCCGTCGAAGATCGAGGTGACGCCGGGCCCGGCGGACACGGTCGGGGCCAGTGCCGACGCCCTCGGGCTGGCCGCTTCGGAGGCTTCGTCGGATCCGGCCGCCGACAGCCCGGCCGCCGACAGCGAGTCACGAAAGAATTCATAGCCGTAACTAGTCAGGCACCCCGCTCGCAGGCCCGGACATGGTAACTGCCACCATGATCTCGCGGACATGCCGGGCGGGGTGCTTTTCTTTGGGCACGCTGACCGGAAAACTCTTGACCTAAGTATTTACCCGAGGGCAGGCATGCTTACTGGTACGGCGGAGCACCCCGGGCGGCAGGGAAGGGACCCCGATGCAGGAACTGCGCTTCGTCGCGGTAAGCGAGGATGGCAGCTACGCTGTCCTTGCGGTCCCGGGGCGGAGCGGACGGTACATCCTGCCGATCGATGAGCGGCTGCGGGCGGTCGCTCTCGGTCAGACCTCCCGGCTCGCCCAGTATGAGATCGAAGTGGAGAGTCCGTTGCGTCCCAAGGAGATCCAGGCACGTATCCGCGCTGGCGAGACGGCGGAAGAGATCGCGGATGCCGCCGGCATCCCGGTTGAGCGCGTGCGCTGGTTCGAAGGCCCTGTCCTCGCTGAGCGCGCCTACATCGCCGACCAGGCACAGGTAGGCTCGGTGCGGCGGGCGGGCGACTCCGCTGGCCCCGGTCCCCGGCTCGGCGAAATCGTCACCGCGCGGCTGTCCGCCGCCGGCACCGACCCCGCGGACGGGCAGTGGGACTCGCGCAAACGCGGCGACGGCAACTGGCAGGTCTCGCTGACGTTTCCGTCGGGCGGGCGGCTGCACGTCGCAGAATGGGTCTTCGATCCCAGGCGGCGGCACGTCATGCCGGACGACGACAACGCGGCCCGGCTGTCGCTGCCCGAGTCCGAACTGCCCGCCGAGCCCGTCCCGATGCCCGGCGAGGCGACCGTCACGCCGATCGCCTCCCGGCTCAGCGCCGCCGCCGGGATGGGCGGCGGCGCGATCGGCGGACCCGGCGTGTCCCGCTTCCGCCCCGACCGGTCGGTGATCCCGGACCGGTCACTCGGCCTTGACCGCTCGCTCGCAGACCGGCCCCTGTCATCTTCCGCGCCGGCCTTCGGAGCGCACCGCCGTGACCGAGCGGCCAGCGCCGTCCGACCGGCCAGCGCCGTACGGCGCAACCGTCTGACCGGGCAGTACCGTCCGACCGGGCAGCATCGTCTGACCGTTTCGCCGCGCCAGAGCGCCCGGCACCGCCAGCCTCGCCGGTGCCGCAGCATCCCGCGGTGCAGGATCACCCCGGCTACCAGGACCGTCCCCGTTACCAGGACCGTCCCGCGAACCCGGGCTATGCGGAGTTCCCTGAATCGGCTCCGTACCGCGCGCCCCAGCCGCCCGCGCACCGTGAGCATCCGCAGGAACCGGCCGGCGATCGCCCGCAGGCCACTGAACCGCCAGCCCACCGCGGCTACAACGACCCGGCTTCCGTGTCCTCCGCCTACCATGCGCAGGTCGCCGAGCCGCCAGCGTACCGTGAGGCCGCTCCCGAGGCGCATGCCTACCGAGCCCCGGCCCCCGAGGCGGCTGCGTACCACGCTCCGCCTGCCCCGCAGCCCGTTTACCGCGACCCGGCGCCTGAGCCCGCGGCGAATCACGGAACGACGGCCGAGGTAGCACCCGTGGACCAGGTCCCGGCCGCGCCGGCCTCCCCCGCGGCTGATGCCGAGGACTTCGAACGGGCGCGGTCCGCTCCTCCGCGTCCCGTCATCTTCGAAGACCCCGAGTACCCAGATCTCACTTCCGCTCAGCCGACGGCACCAGTGCCGCCGGCGCCCGAACCGGCACCTGCCACGGAACAAGACGTGACCACACTTACCGCCAGCCCGGCCGCCCAGGAAGCACCTCCTGGCATCGCCTCGTCCACCGCAGCCCCGTTCACCGGGCCGACAGCGGTCCACGTGCCCGCTCCGGCGGCTGAGCGAACGCCGGCCGCCCCGCCCCCGCCCGCGCCCGCGGCGCCGTCCGTCGCCGTGCCCGGCCGGTCCCTGGACACGCCGCCGCCGACGGCGGCCACGTTCACCCCGGCGCCCGCGGCGGCGGAAGCGCCTATCGCGCCGGCGGCGGCGCCGACGCCGACCGCCGCACCGAGCTCCGAAGCCCACGAGCCAGCGCCGGTAGCCCCGCAAGCCGGCCCCGTCGCCGCGCAGGCCGGGGTTCCCGCCGCGGCAACCCCGCCGGTTGCCGAGCCAACCGTCAACGCGAGCACTTCAGCACTTCCGGTGGCTCCGGCCGAGCCGGTTACATCAGCCGAGCCGACGGCAGAGGCCGAGGTCAGCGCGGTCACGGTGACCGCGCCGCAGTCAGCCGCCCCCGCTACCGACATTTCCGGCGCGCAGGCCGCGGCGACCGAGGCGGAGACCGCGGCCGAGCCTTCCCACCACGCCGAACCCGTCAGCGCCACGGCGCCGACCGCGACCGACCACGCTGAATCCGCCGAGCCCGCCCCATCGGCCGAGCCGGCCGAGCCCACGGCGGCGGAGCCAGGGTCCGAGGTCGCCGCGCCGACCGAGCCAGCGCTCTCCGAGGAGTCGGCCCGCCAGCGCCCGGCAGCCAAGAAGAACGCGAAGGGCCGCCGTTCCTCCGTCCCGTCCTGGGACGAGATCATGCTTGGCAGCTCCCGCCAGCGCGACTAGCAGAGGTCACGGGGCGAGAGGTCGCCCCGTGACCCCGGTTACCCGGGACTGATTTGCTATTTGGACTGTTTGAGGGAGAAACCCCAGGTCAGGACCTTGGCGGCGTCTTGGGCGCCCGACGCCGGGCCGTTTGCCGGTGAGCCTAGAACGTCGCCTATCAACGTGCGGCCGCCCTGGACCGCCTCGAACAGGAGAGTGTGGCCGGCCGCGTCGGTGAAGCCGGTCTTGATGCCGATGACGCCCGGGTACCGGCCGATCAGCTCGTTGGAAGTCGTGAAGGAGTAGGCGCTGTGGCCGTCCCCCTTTGGCAGGTTGTAGTAACGCATGGCCACGATCGACCGGAACTCCGGATACCCCATCGCGACCGCGCCTAGCTTCACCAGCTCGGCCGGGGTGGAGAACGTGGATGTCTCCGTGGGGTACGGCAGGCCGTCGGGGGAGGTGAAATGCGTGTGCGCCAGGCCCAGCTTCGCCGCCTCCGCGTTCATCTTCGCGATGAACGCGGGAAGACCCGGACCGTACGCGTTGGCGAGGGTGTAAGCCGCGTCCGCCGCCGACATGATCAGCATCGCGTGCATCAGCTCATCGACCGTAAACACCTGGCCGGGGATCAGGCCGGCGGCGTTCGCGCCGTACTTGGCGACGTAGGCGGTCACGGCCTTGGGAACGGCGATCTTCCGGTTCAGGCCGCCGGCCTGGAGGATGACGAGCGCGGTCATCACCTTGGTGATGGAGGCGATCGGCCGTACGGTGTTCTCGCCCTCCGCCCAGAGCACCTGGCCGGTGGTCGCGTCCACCAGGATCCCCGCCTTCGCCTTGACCCCCTTCGGGGCCCCGGCCACGACAAGGACCGGGCCGGCGGGCACGACCTTCGCGCGCGCTGACGCCGGTGCCGCTCCGGACGACGATACGGATGCCCGGCCGGGTCGCACCCTGGGCGTACGCAAGGCCGGGGGCAGCCGAGCAGCCTGCCGCCGCCAGCCCCGTTGCCAGGGCCGTCCCCGCGATCAGCAGCCTTACGGCCAGGCGGTGCATGCAACTCCATCGAGCTCGCGGCCGGGCAAACGGGCCCAATCGTACGGTGCTACGTCGATAAATATCCTGCCAACAAGCCAAAGCGCCTAATCACCCCGCCGGGACATTTGGACATCGGGACAATACTACTCTCCGTATGCACATGATGCCAGAACGCCACAACCATTCACTGGCACCGGTTACCCGGAGTGCGCAGCCGCGCCGATCTCGCCCCGCCCGACGGAAGCCCGAAGGAAGGGAGCGCCGCGGCCGAGGGAACTCCGCGATGCCACCGATAAATAGTCACAGAATGTAATCATCGCAAATCAGGAGGCTACCGTCCGACACGGAAGCCCTCGGCGTCTTGGTCGCTCAGCGTAGCGGCCCGCGCTGATATAGCTGTTCCTCGATTTCTCTGCGGCGCCTTTCGGCGCCCGCCAGGCGCGGGCACTACGTGGGAGCTATCGATGAACAGGCTTTCCAATCAGGTCAAGGAGAGGCCGTTCGCCTCAGCGACGAAGAAAGGGGCGGGCCGGAGCCGACTGACGGGAACGCGGGCCCTCCTGGCTGGTTCGGCCGCGCTCGCGGCGGGGATCGTCGCTCTCGGCGCTGGTCCGGCGGGGGCGTCGGTCCCCGCATCGACCAGCACCGCATCCGCTAACGCGGCATCGTCTGGCCCACCGGTCCAGGAGGGTATCTGCACGTCGCCCGCCGCCTACAGCGGGCTCGCCGCACAGTTGTCCGCCGACATCCGCAGCGCCCTGCGCGGCCGGGCCGGGGACCAGGCGGCGGCGGTGCACGACGCGGTGACCGGGGTGTCCTGCTACTGGGACGGCGGCCGGCACTTCGCCTCGGCCAGCATCGTGAAGGCGATCATCCTGGCTGCCCTGCTGCGCTGGCATCAGGAGGCCGCCCGCCGCTCTCGCCCGAGGAAGAGCAGGAAGCGACGCTGATGATCACGCAGTCGGACAACAACGCCGCCACCTATTTGTGGAACGAGGTCGGTCTCAGCCGGCTGCAGCACTTCCTCGACCTGGCGAAGATGGACCAGACCGAGCTTGGCCGGGGCGGACTCTGGGGGCTGACCCAGGTCACCGCGCATGACGAGATGCTGCTGCTAGAGCTGCTCACCGAGCCGAACTCCGTCCTTTCTGACGCCGCCCGCTCCTACCAGCTCGGGTTGATGGCCCAGGTGATCTCGTCGCAGCGGTGGGGTACCCCGGCCGGCGCCCCCGGCGACGTGACCGTGCACGTGAAGAACGGGTGGCTGCCGGAGACCGTCGGCTGGCACATCAACAGCATCGGCGCGTTCACCGGGAATGACAAGAACTACGAGATCGCGGTGCTGACCGATGACAACCCGTCGGAACAGTACGGGATAGACACGATCGAGGCGGTCGCGCGGGCAGTGCACCGGGACCTGAACGCGGCCGTAGCCAAGGCGCGGCTGGCCGCTAACGTGGCTCCGTCGCCGGCTTCGTCTTCGTGGGCGGTGGTTCCGGCGCTGCCGACACCGCCTCCGGCGGCACAGACACTGCCTCCGGCGGCGAAGTAGCCTCGGCGTCCTTGTCCCCGGTGCCCGCAGTGTCCCCGGTGTCCCTGAAGACCACCCAGCGCATCATGCAGTACAGGTAGACGGCCTCGCAGCACGCCGCGATGATCCTGGAGAACTCGTAGTACACCCCGAGGGTAGACAGCAGGTCGGTGAGGCCGAGGACGAAGATCAGGTAGTTGCTCGCGCTCACCGCCACGAAGACGGGGAACTGCCTGCCGACGTCCTCATGGCTGCGAAAGTTCAGTATCCGGTTGAGTACGTAGCTGATCAGCGACGCTGTCCCGTAGGACACCGTCACGGCGGCGGGGATGGGCCAGCGGAAGGTGCCGTGGAAAAGTCCGAGAATCCCGAGGTCGATGAAGAACGTGCAGAGGTTGATCAGCAGGTACCCGACCAGGCTCGGCGCGACGACGTCAGACAGCCCGAACGGGAGCCGCCTGGTGATCGCCGTCATCAACGCCGCGAATCGCGCTCGGTGTGCCACGGTTCCATTGTGCCTGCTGGCCGGCACGATCTCGATCAGGTCGGACCCGATCTGGCCGGTCTTGATCGGGCCGGACCAGCCGGGCCGGGCGTGGATCACGGAACTGGCGAGCGCTCTCAGAGAGTTTCTTCAGGGTTCCCGCACCGGGCGGTGAGCCGATCCGGTGTAGCGTGGGTGCTTGTTTGTGAACGTGATCACGTGTCGGTGACAAGATGGTTTCACTGGCCGCCGGTTTACCCGGGCTTGTGGTTGGCTGCCTTAGCGACAAAGCGGATTAACCGGGCGGCCAACGGGAAGGCTCCGGCCAGATCGCCAGTAAGATCGCTGGAAAAGCGGTGTTTTGCGCGTTCGGGGGCAGGAGGTCCGTTTCGGCCCGCGTTAGTGAGTGTCCGTCCTACCGGGAGGAAAATCGATGGCCCTGTTGGTGGACCCGCCGCAGCGCGACAGCGCTGACGAGCGGCCTACCCCCGGGGTGCCCTCGGCCGCTCCCGACGAGACCGCCACCGCGTCCGCCGCGCGGCTCGCCACCGCACCAGGCCCCCCGCCGCCCGCTTCCGGCGAGCCCGAGGCCAGCACGCCCAGGCTCGCCGAGCCGCCGCTTACCGGCGGCCGGGTCGAGGCCCTCATGGGCAGGCTCATCCGGGTGCTCTCGCACAGCCGCCTGGCCCGTCCGCTGCCCGCCGTGGTGCTGAGCGCCCTCGGCCTGGCCGGCATCGCCTTCAACGGGCTGTGCGCCACCGCTCCGCAGCCGAGCGTGGCCACCCCGCCGGTACTGCTGCCGCTGACCTCGGTCGCGCGGAACCTGGGGGCGCCGCACCTGCCCGACCTGGCCGCCAACCTGATCATGTACACCTCCATCACGCTGTGCTGTCTCGGCCTGGCCATGATGCTGTGGGCCAACAGCCGGGGCTGGTCACCGAGCCCGCGGAAGGTCTTCCTGACGGCCGCGGGCGCGGTCGCCGTCCTGGTCAACATCACGCCGGTCGGATCGGGCGACGTCGCGTCCTACGCCGTCTACGGACGGATCGCGGCGCTCGGCTACAACCCCTACACGTTCAAGCCGAACATGCTGACCGGGGGCACGAACAACCCGTACACGGCGATCGTCGGCGTCAAGTGGCAGGGCACCACGTCGGCGTACGGCCCGGTAGCGACCTGGACGCACCTGCTCGCCGCCTTGATCGGCGGCCCCAAGCCGTGGCTCACCATCTGGATGCTGATGATCATGATGGGCGCCGCGTTCCTGGCCACCGGGTACATCCTGCTGCGGACCGCCGAGAACCCGGTCCGGGCCGCCCTGCTGTGGGTCGCCAACCCGCTGCTGATCTTTGAACTGGTCATCGGCGGGCACCTGGACGCGCTCCTTTCGCTGTTCGCCATCGCGGCGATCGTCATGTCGCGGCGGTGCACCAGACTGTGGCACGACCTCGCCGTCGGAGTGCTCGTCGGCATCGCGGGCGGCATCAAGATCACCGCCGCGTTCGTCGCGCTCGCCATCGCGATCCCGCTGATCCACGACCGCGCCTGGGGCCGGCTGGTGCGAACCGCCGTGGTGGCCGGGGTGACGACGGTTAGCCTGTACATCTTCAGCTACGGGCTGGGCACGATCTGGGCCGGTCTCAACGACTCCAAGCTGGTCATCTCCCCGACGATCTGGCGGCTGATCCAGGTGACCGTGCAGCACTACTACGGCGACCACGCGGAGGCGACGGTAACCAGCGCATTCGGGCTCATCTGGTATCCGCTGTTCCTGCTGCTCGCCTGGTACCTCTACAACCGGCTGTCACCCGATGTGCCGACCGTGCTGGCCGCCAGTTGCGCGCTCACGTTCGCGTTTATGGTCGTGGCACCGTGGCAGCTGCCCTGGTACTCCTCGATCGCGTGGGTCACCCTCGCGCTCCTGCCGCGCAACTCACTGACCCGCTGGCTGACCATCGCGACCGGGGGACTGGCGCTCTTGCACTTCAATGGCGGTCATCCCACCAACACCCCCGCCCCCCCGACGCCGTAGGTGTTTTGACGGCTGGGTCTAGACTTTGCGCTCATGAGCACCGTGCCGTCGACTGAGTCCTCGTCCGCGCCCACTCCCCCGATCGCCAAGCAGGTCCCGACCGAGCGCACCCACCATGGCGACACGGTCATCGACCCGTACGCCTGGCTCGCCAACCCCAAGGACCCCGAGGTCGTCGCGTACCTCGAGGCGGAGAACGCCTACACGGAGGCGCTGACCTCCGGACTCGGCGAGCTGCGGACGGCCGTGTTCGACGAGATCAAGGCGCGCACCCAGGAGACCGACCTGTCGGTGCCGGTGCGCAAGGGGAACTGGTGGCGGTACTCGCGGACCGAAGAGGGCAAGCAGTACGCCATCAGCTGCCGCCGCCTGGTGCGCGACGGCGAGGTCACCCCGCCGATGCCGGAGGACGGCAAGCCGCTGGACGGGGAGGAGGTGCTGCTTGACGGGAACGAACTCGCCGAGGGCAAGGCATTTTTCTCGCTGGGCGCGCTGTCGGTGTCGCCCGACGGGAAGCTGCTCGCCTACTCCACCGACTTCTCCGGCGACGAACGGTACACGCTACGGGTGAAGGACCTGGTCACCGGGGACACGCTCGCGGACGAGGTGCCGGACACCCACTACGGCTGCGCGTGGTCGCTCGACGGCTCTGTCCTGTTCTACGTCACGGTGGACGAGGCGTGGCGGCCTTACCGGGTGTGGCGGCACGTCATCGGTACGCCGACCTCAGACGACGTGACGGTGTTCGAGGAGAGCGACGAAAGGTTCTGGCTCGGCGTCGGGACCTCCCGCGATGAGAAGTGGCTGATCATCCACACTTCGTCGAAGTTGACCAGCGAGGTGTGGCTGCTCGATGCCGCCACGCCGACCGGAGACTTCTCCGTGGTCGCTCCGCGGCGGCACGGCGTGGACTACGACGTCGAGGTCGCCGGTGACCGGCTGCTCATCCTGCACAACGCCGACGGCGCGGAGAACTTCGAGCTGGCCTCGGCTCCGCTGCCCAGTGCCAGGGAGAACAGCGCCAGGGAGAACAGCGCCGGGGAGAACAGCGCGGGAGAACGGCAGCGGTAACTCAGCAGCGTGGACGCCGGTCATCGCGCACCGCGCCGACACCCGGCTGCTGTCGGTGGACGCGTTCGAGTCCTATCTGCTGCTGTACTACCGGCGCGACGGGCTGACCGGGCTGTCGGTGCTGCCGCCGTCCGGCGCTGGCGAGGAGCGGCCGATCACGTTCGCCGAGCCGCTTTACACGGTGGGCCCCGGAGCGAACCCGGAGTACTCGCAGACGCGGTTCCGGCTCGGTTACAACTCGATGGTCACGCCGTCGACGGTGTACGACTACGACCCGGCGACCGGGGAACTGACGCAACTGAAGCAGCAGCCGGTGCTGCCCTCGCCGTCCGGTGTCCCGTTCTCATCCGGGGACTACGAGCAGCACCGCGAGTGGGCGGTCGCGCCGGACGGGACGCGGGTGCCGGTCTCGATCGTCTGCCGCAACGGCACGCCGCGCGACGGGTCGGCGCCGTGCCTGCTGTACGGGTACGGCAGCTACGAGCACTCGGTCGACCCCGGCTTCTCGATCACCCGGCTGTCGCTGCTCGACCGCGGCTTCGTGTACGCGATCGCGCACGTCCGCGGGGGCGGCGAGATGGGGCGGCCGTGGTATGACCACGGGAAGATGCTGGAGAAGAAGAACACGTTCAGCGACTTCGTTGCCGGTGCCGAGCACCTGGTCGCGACGAACTGGACATCCGCCGCGCGCCTGGTCGCCCGGGGCGGCTCGGCCGGGGGGCTGCTGATGGGCGCGGTGGCCAACCTGGCACCGGCTGCCTTCGCCGGGATCGTCGCGCAGGTACCGTTCGTCGACGCGCTTAACTCCATCCTCGACCCGTCGCTGCCGCTGACCGTGACGGAGTGGGAGGAGTGGGGCGACCCGCTGCACGACCCCGCGGTCTACGCGTACATGAAGTCCTACACGCCGTACGAGAACGTGGCGCCGGCCGCGTACCCGGCGATATTCGCGCTGACGTCGCTGAACGACACGCGGGTGCTGTACCACGAGCCCGCCAAGTGGACGGCCCGGCTGCGGGCGGTCGCCTCCGGCGGGCCGTTCCTGCTGAAGACCGAGATGGAGGCCGGGCACGGCGGGCGCAGCGGGCGCTACGACGCCTGGCAGGAAGAGGCGCTCGTGCTGGCCTGGATCGTCAGCACCGCTACAAAACAGATCATCCCGAACGAGGGCGACTGACTTCGGTAGCCGACATTTCTGTACCTGCGCTCAAAACCCAAGGTCAAAATCGAAACCTAAGATCGTGGGCCGGTGCACGGGGTTCGGAAGAACCCCGCCTTATCGCCGACGGCCTGGCCAACACCGCCACCCGTTAAGCAACATGACCGGGAGCGGGCTGCCGCAACGTTAAAGGCTTAATTATTACTTATTTAGGGCTAACGCGGAGTGTCTCGGGGCATATTTCTTTGGTCCGGGCTGCCGCGAGGCGAAAAGGCCTGAATATTGCTTTTATGGCTGACGCGGGGCGGCGGTTATTCCAGGATCTCGATGGGGTCGCCGGGGCGGATTGTCGGGTTGGGGGGCGGGGGGTCGGGGATTAGGTTGACGCCGAACCAGACCTTGTTGTCCCAGCGGCGGTGGCGGGCCAGGGCGAACAGGGGCTCGTGGCCCTTGGCGGCCGTGTCCGGGTCGACGGTGGTCAGCACGCAGCGGTCGCAGCCCTTGGCCGCGCGGAACGTCACCGGGCCGATGCGCAGCCGCCGCCAGCCGTCCTCGGCCCAGGCTGGCGCGCCGGATACCACGACGCTCGGACGGAAGCGGCGCATGGGGACCGGGCCCTCGGCCGGCCGGGAACCTTCCGCGATCCAGGCGTTCAGCGCGCCGAGTGACTCCTCGCTGGTCAGCAGCAGGGGGTACCCGTCGGCGAACGACACCCGGTCGGTGGCCCGGCTGTACTTGGGGTTGGTCGGCCGCCGCGTCGGATCGTCCAGGTACACCAGTCGCACCGGCTCCCCGATGATCTTGGTCAGCCAGGTGGCCGCCTCGTCGCCGGCCAGGCGCGGCGACCAGGTCGCTGTCCCACACGCTCACCGGCACCAGATCCCGGCCCGAGGGAACCGGGACGGCGAGGTCGGGCAGGCCCGGGCTGGACAGCGTGATGAGTCCGCCGCCAAGCCGCGGCGTAACGAGCACCAGCTGGGGATACTCGCGCGCCGTGACCGGCGCGCCGTCAGCGTCGACCACCATCCACCGGCGGTCGCCCGGCCAAGCCCCAGGGCTCGACGACCGCCTCGGCCAGCCGCTCGCCGCGGCACGACTTGACGGGGTATCGCCAGATGTCGGTGAGCTGAAGTGACATATGCCAATAATCGCATTCCGCGGATGTGCGGCGGATCCGCGCATCCGCCGGTCGAGTTCGCACAAGACCCGGGACGCAGGGACTCTGCCATGCTGGGTGCCATGGCGAACGCACCAGTCAACCTGAACGAGACCCTGGCCACCTTCAGCGACATCTACAGCCCGCGGATCGTCGGCCGGGTCAATGACTACGATGTCCGGATCGCGCATGCCCGCGGCGAGCATGTCTGGCACGTGCACGAGGACACCGACGAGTTCTTCCTCGTGCTCGACGGCACGTTCGACGTGTCGCTGCGCGAACAGGGCACGGAACGGACCGTGCGGCTGCGGGCCGGCGACATCTTCGTGGTGCCCAGGGGCACCGAGCACCGGCCCTCCTCCGACGGCGGGTCCATCCTCATGTTCGAGCCGTCGGGGACGCTGACCACCGGCGACCGGCACGACGGCGAGATCCCCGCCCATGTTGACAGCACGGCCGGCCACGACCTGACCGGCCAGCCGACCGGGCCGGGACAGTGAGCACGCCGGCCCGGCCGACCCCGCCGCCGGGGAATGGGCGGCGGGGAGTCAGCCGGATTCGTTCGGGATAGTCCCGGTTTTGAGCCTTGGCTTTCAGATTCTCAGCAGGGAGGATTCCTCTTCCCTGGCCTTGGTGTAGCGGTTCTCCGGGATAGCGAGCCCTAGGTTGCCGCGGAGGGTGGTGGACTCGTATTCGGTGCGGACGATGCCGCGTTCGGCGAGGATGGGGACTACCTCCTCACGGAAGCGGCGCCACTGGCTCGGGTGGCCGATGTGGTAGTTGAGGCCGTCGAGGGCGCGGGCCTCGAACCACTCCTGGATCTGGTCGGCGACCGTGGCCGGGGCGCCCGCGAACGGGGTCGGGCGCGGGGCGGAGATGGACTCCACGGTCTGGCGGAGCGTGAGGTTGTTGTCCTGCGCGAGCCGGGCGATCTTCTCCGCGCCGGTGCGGAAACCGCGCTCGGCGTAGACCAGGGCCTCCTGGGGGAACGGGGCGTCCAGGTCGTACTGGCGGAAGTCATGCCAGGCGAACGGCGCGGCCGAGTTCCGCCAGGGCCCGGTCGAAATCCCTGTCCCTGGTCTGCAGGTCGAGCTCGATCTCCCTGGCCTCCTTGTCGGTGTCGCCGACGTAGACGGAAACACCGGGCATGATGATGATCTCTTGCGGGTCGCGGCCCTTAGCCTCGGCGCGGCCCTTGAGGTCGTGGTAGAACGCCTGGCCCTGCTCGATCGAGGGGGCGTGGGTGAAGATGCCCTCGCCGATCGTCGCGCCCAGGTCGCGGCCCTGCTCGGAGTCGCCCGCCTGGAAGATGACCGGCCGGCCCTGCGGGGACCGCGACACGTTCAGCGGGCCGACGACCTGGAAGTGCTCGCCCTGGTGGTTAAGCGCGTGCTGCTTGCTCGGGTCGAGGAACGTCCGGGTGGCGCGGTCGCGCGGGAACGCGTCCTGCTCGTAGGAATCCCACAGGCCCTGGGCGACCTGGACGAACTCCAGGCCGCGGGCGTACCGGGTGTCGTAGTCGAAGTGCTCCTGGCGGGAGAAGTTGCCCGCCGCGCCGGCATCGCCGCTGGTGACCACGTTCCAGCCGGACCGGCCGCCGGAGATGAGGTCCAGGGAGGCGAGGCGGCGGGCGATGTTGAACGGGTCGTTGTAGGAAGTGGTCATGGTGGCGACGAGGCCGAGGTGCTCTGTGGTGACCGCGAGGGCAGAGAGCAGGGTGAGCGGTTCGAGGCGGTTGAGGTAGTGCGGCGGGGAGTCAGCGGTGATGAACTGGCTGTCGACGATGAAGATAAGGTCGAACTTGGCCTGCTCGGCGAGCCTGGCCTGCTCGATGTACCAGTTGACGTTCACGCTCGCATCGGCGGGAAGGTCTTTATCGAGCCAGAGGTAGGGCTGGCCCGGGCCGCCGACGCCCATCGTGACGGCGCCGAGTTTGAGCTGACGCCTGCCCCTGCTGGCGTCTGCCGTGCTCACTGGTGCACCGCTGTCGCCTCGCCGGCTTCAGCCTTCGCCGTGGCGGCCCGCTCCGCGTCGCGCCGGGCGACTTCCTCGCGGACGAGGGGCAGCAGGTAGCGGCCGTAGTCGATCGCGTCGTCGTACGGGTCGTAGCCGCGGATCAGCAGCGTGGTCACGCCGATGTCGACGTAGTCGAGCAGCGCCTGGGCGACGGTCTCCGGTGTGCCGACGAGTGCGGTCGAGTTGCCGCCCGCGCCGCTGGCGACCGCCGGCGCGGTCCACAGCGCCCGGTCGTGCAGCTCGCCCTTGGCCGCGGCGGCCAGCAGCCGCTGCGAGCCGACGTTCTGCGGCTTGTCACCGCCGAGACCCCAGGACTTGGCCCCCCAGCGGGCACGGAACGACGCGATGTTCTCCTTGGTGGATTCCAGGATGCGCTGCGCCCGTTCCCAGGCCAGTTCCTCGGTCGGTCCGAGGATGGGCCGGAAGCTGACGGAGATGCCGGGCGAGTCGGTACGGCCGGCGTTCCTGGCGGCCTCGTTCACCGAGTCGATCTGCTGTTTGGTCTCCGCCAGGGGCTCCCCCCACAGGGCGAAGGTGTCGGCGTGCTTGCCGCCAACCCGGTAGGCCGCCTCCGACGAGCCGCCGAAGTACAGCCTGATCCTGGGCTGCTGGGCCGACTTGACGCCGGAGTAGTGGTTCTCGACCTGGTAGTAGGTGCCGTGGTAGTCGAATGGCTTGTCCTGCGTCCAGGCCAGCTTGACGATGTCCAGGTACTCGTCGGTGCGGGCGTACCGCTCGTCCTTGGTCAGGTAGTCCCCGTCGGCGCGCTGCTCGGCGTCGTGGCCGCCGGTGATGATGTGCACCGCGATCCGGCCGCCGGTGAACTGGTCCAGGGTGGTGAACTGGCGGGCGGCGAGCGTGGGGGCGACGAAGCCCGGACGGTGGGCGACGAGGTAGCCGAGGCGCTCGGTCTGCGCGGCGGCGTAGGCCGCGACCTGGAGGCCGTCGGGCTGCGATGAGGCGTAGCCGATCAGCACCCGGTCGAAGCCGGCGTCCTCGTGGGCGCGGGCGAACCTCTTCGTGTAGTCCTTGTCGATGACCGGGCCGCCGCTCAGCCTGGTCTCCGACTGGTCCTTGGTGCTGATCATGCCGATGAACTCGACGGGCATGGATGCGGTTCCTTCCTGGTACTGCGCTGGCTTCTTCGTGTGTTCTCGTGCGTGCGCTCGCCGCCCGCGAGGCGGTCAGCGCGGGCCGATGGCCGCCAATCGCGCCCGGGCGAGCGCGGGCCACTCCTGCGACCGGTGGCAGGCCGCGCTCCAGTGGTCTCCTCCCT
>CAWAWG010000021.1:0-161084 GCA_963785645.1 uncultured Actinomycetota bacterium | reverse complement strand
CCGATCCTCACGGGCGGCTCCTCGCAGGTGTTCGCCGCCGACGGGACGCGTCTCGGCTTCATCGAGTCAGATGAGCTGCGAACTCCGGTCTCCTGGCGGGAAATCCCTGAACAGCTGAAGAACGCGACGGTGGCGATCGAGGATCAGCGCTTCTACAAGAACAACGGCGTGGACCTGACCGGCATCTTCCGCGCGGCCGTGAAGGACCTGACCAACGGCGAGGCATTGCAGGGCGGCTCGACCATCACGATGCAGCTGATGCGCAATCTCTACCTGGGCGGCGACGAGCATACGATCGAGCAGGAGTTCGTCGAGGCCAAGCTTGCGCTCGAGTACGAGAAACGCAACAGCAAGCGCTCGATCCTCACGAGCTACCTGAACAGCGTCCCCTACGGCACGGTGGGCGGTCAAACGGCGATCGGCGTGCAGGCGGCCGCGCGCATCTTCTTTGACAAGCCCGCATCCGAGCTCGACCTGGCGCAGTCGGCATTGCTCGCCGGCCTGCCGCAGGCGCCCTCGCAGTACAACCCCTTCAACGACCCCGGCGTTGCTCACGGCGAGGCGCAACCAGGTGCTCCGCCGCCATGCCCTGCACTACATCTACGACATCGCCGCCGAAGGCGAAGCCGCGCCGCTGGGCGTCGACCCAGGAAGCTCTACTCCCAGCGCAGCGAACCGTTCTTCTTCGAATACGTCCGCGAGCAGCTCGTTCCACCGCTACCGCGCACAGCCGTCGGGACAGGGGGGCTGAAGGTCTACACGTGATCGACCTGAACATGCAGCGCCAGGCGCGCGAGGCGATCGCCAAGTGCTGGACGAGCCCGAAGACCCGGCCTCGGCGGTCGTCACCCTCAACCCCACAAACGGGACATCGAGGCGATGGCCGAGTCGCAGAGCTACGAGCGATCCCAGTACAACCTCGCCGCCGACGGGCACCGCCAGCCGGGATCGACCTTCAAGGCGATCGACCTCGCCGACGCGCTCTCGCGCGGCGATCGATCCCAACACACCTACTACCACTCGCACACGCTCGACCCCGGCTGGCTGCCGGGCTACCCGACCTACGAAGTGAAGACCTTCGAGGGCACCTCGCTGAACAAGTCGATCAACCTCGTCAACGCGACGCTCACCTCCGACAACACCGTCTATGCCCAGCTGGCGGCCGATCTGGGGGAGCGACGGTCACCCAGATGGCCTACAAGATGGGCGTCACCACGCACCTCTCGAGCTACCCGGCGAGGCGCTCGGCGGGCTGAAGTCGGTGTGACGCCGCTGGAAATGGCCGACGTCTACGCGACGCTCGCCGACGGCGGCTGGCGCAACAAGCCGATCGCGATCACGAAGGTGGTGTTCCCCGACGGGCACGTCGACCGCGAGCTGGGGCAAGCCCCACCGCGCGAGGTGCTGAGCGAAGGCGGTGACCGCAGAGGAGACGAGATCCTCGCAGCAGAACGTCCAGGCGGCACCGCCACCCGCTCGGCGATCAACTGCCCGACGGCCGCCAAGACGGGCACCACCAGCGAACTCGTCGACGCCTGGCTGGACGGCTACACGCCCGAACTACTCGACGGTCGTGTGGATGGGCTACCCGAACAAGCGCGTCTCGATGACCGACGTCCACGGCGAGCCGCAGCAGGGCGGCTACCTGCCCGCGGAAATCTGGCACGCCTACATGGCGGCGGTGACCGAAGGCAACCCCGCGCGCCAGTTCCCGCGTCGACCAAGGACTCTGATCACCTACCCGCCCTTCTTGGGCGAATTCGCCAGCGCGCCGGGTCGCCTCAGCCCGCGACCGCACTGAGGGCGCCCGGGAGGCGCGAGCGCGAGGCACCGTCGGCGCCACGCGCGCGCTCCCGACCGCCCCGAGCACGGTGAGCCGGGCGCGCCCCACCAGCCGGCGGAACACGGGTCCTGAACCAGCGAATAGGGCGACGAGGCCTGCGACGCCACGCCGGCACGCTCTTCCCGCCCCGGGCGGCGCGCCAGGCCACGGGCGGCGCAGGCCCCCAGCGCGGGCCCGCTTTGCCGCAGGGACGCCCTTCTCGCTGGGCGCACTGCTACGGTTCGTCTCGGTAATCCGCCAAAGGGCCGCCCACCCACGTGGCGAGAAGCCCGATGGATGCAGGTGGCTAAGGAGGATAAGGTCGAATTCGAGGGCGAGGTGGTCGAGGCGCTGCCCAACGCGATGTTTCGCGTAAAGCTCGACAACGATCACGTCGTCTTGGGTCACGTCGCCGGCAAGATGCGTCGCTTCCGGATCCGCATCCTCCCTGGGGATCGCGTGCGTTGCGAGTTATCTCCCTACGACCTGGACCGCGCCCGGATCGTCTACCGGCATCGCTGAGCGGGGCATCGGCGAGGGCCGAGGACGTATAGGCCCCACGACGCAGATGGAGCGCTCGCTGATCGAATCGATCGCCGCCGCGCTGCCCGCGGGCGGGCCGCGGGTCGTGCGGGGGTGGGCGACGACGCGGCGGTGCTGCGGGCAGGCGGAAAGCTGTGCGTGACCTCCGTCGACGCGATGGTCGAGGGTGTGCACTTTCGCCTCGACGACGGATCGACCAGCCCATTCGACGTCGGCTGGCGCGCGCTGGCAGGCGCACTGTCAGACCTCGCGGCGATGGGCTCAAAGCCCGGTGAGGCATATATCGCGCTCGGCGTCTCGCGCGAGGCTGGTGAGGAGCAGGCGCTGGCGCTGATGCGCGGCGCCGTGGAGCTCGCAACCGCGACGGGGACCGTGTTGGCCGGTGGCGACGTGGTCGAGGCCCCGGTCCTGACCGTGTGTGTGACGGTCGTCGGCTGGGCGGATGAGGAGCGCGAGTTGATCGGGCGCGACGGGGCGCTCCCCGGGGACCTGGTCGGGGTCACGGGCAGGCTCGGGGGCCGGCCGGGCCCGGCCGGTTCTCCCCCCCCCCCCCCCCCGCGTCTGGCCGAGGGCAGAGCGCTGGCGCGGGCCGGCGCGCACGCGATGATCGACCTCTCCGACGGGCTCGCCACCGACGCGCGGCACATCGGCGAGCGCAGCGGCGTGGTGCCTGCAGGTCGAGCTCGAGCGACTGCCGTTGGATGCGGTGTGTCCCGAGCGGGGAGCAGGCCCGCGACCCGCCGGCGAAGACTACGAGCTGTGCTTCTGCGTCGCGCCCGCGGATCGCGGGCGTGTGGAGCGCGTCCTGCACGAAGCGGACGGCGCGCCACTCACATGGATCGGTCGCGTGACCGACGGCCCGCCGGGCGCCTCGTTCCTGGATGAGCACGGCGTGCAGCAGCGGCTGGAGGGATTCGAGCACCGCTGGTGAGCAAAGTCTGGCTGGACGGGCCTGGCTGGACGGGCCTGGCTACGACGAGGTCGGCGGGAGCAGCGGCTGCGTGGGTCTGGGCCGCGGCGTTTGCGCCGTTCGCGGCGGCCGCGGCGTTTGCGCCGACCGCGGCGCCTGGATCGGCTGGACCGCCGGGTGGCCGGGCAGCCGGCGGGCCGCGCCCTCGGGGACCGTGCGGGTCAGGCGCGCAAACACGAGCAAACGTTTTTCAGCGCTGAACAGTGGCGTGCAGGCAGACAGCACCAGGCGGCGGTAACCGACGTTCGCGACGGCGGCTCGCACATCGCTCGGCGCCACCACCCGCTGAGCGATCACCGTGTAGGTGAAGCGGGCGTAAGGCATGTTCAGCAAGATCCGGTTGCCTGGCCGAAGTGCGTCGATGTGGCGAAATGGCGCCAGATAGGTGGTCCTGTGGCCCGCGATCGCGGTGGTGCCCGCCACCCCGGGGAAGTTCGTTTCGGAGTAGATCCCCGGGCCGCTCTCCAGATCGGAGGTGTCGGTGCCCTTCACCACCACATAGCTCGCGTCGATCCGTGGGATCACGATACGTCCCACCGCGCTGCCCCCGCCCGCATGGCGCTGCAGCTCGCGTGCAAGGAAGGCGATCCGCCGGCGCTCGTCGGGCAGACTCGCGAGCGCGTGGCGCTCGAACGCGGTAGGAGCGGCCCGTTCGGCCGCGCGCAATGTCCCGCTCAGATGGTCCTGGCGGAGCTTCGCGTACAGCGCCGAGAGCGGCTCCTGCCAGACCAACGTCACCCCGGCGTCGATCAACGCCAGCGCGCCCAAGCCAATGAGCGCAAACGCGGAGCAGGCTCGAGGCGCGGCGGCGCAGCCAGCCAGCAGGGGGGCCCGAGAGGAGATCTTCGCGGGGGAGAGGTTTACCTTCTCGAGGATCTTGTCGATAGCGGAATGTCGGACATGGCGGATTCTGCGCTCCAGCGACGCTCATGCCAGCGTCGACCCCCAGATATGAACCCTCTGCAAGGCGAGCGCCACGCTCGCCGACGCTGAGCGGCGCAGGGTCGACTCGGTGCCGCCGAGCGAGCCGGGGCCGGCGTATGACCTCGGTCCCCGAATCGTGATCTCGCTCTCATAGCCTGCCCCCGGCCCCGGAACGGCCGCGGTGGGCGTCAGCGCGAGCATCACGGTGGCGGCCAGGCACCCGAGCGCGAGACACCAGAGAACGGCTCCCGGGATGCCTACGTGCCCGCCCGCCAGCAGCAGCACGGCGCTCAGCGCAACCTGCCCCGGGCCGAGGCCGAGCTGGTGGGCGTAGAACGCGACGATCAGCGCGAGCGGCAGCAATGCGATCGCCACAAGGGCAAGCGCTGCCGGCGGGCGCGGACGCAGCTCCGGCGAGACGATCAGCAGCCAGAGATGCACCGCCGGCAGCAGCAGCAGGCACGCGAACGGGTTAACCGCCCACACGACCACGCAGACCGACAGCAGCACCAGCAGCATCGCCAGGCCCGCTGCTTCGGAGTGGGCGCACATCCAGCCCGATCCGTCTCATCAGCATGGGCCACAACAGCCACGCGAGCCCCAGCGCCAGCACCACCGCGGCGACGGCTCTCACTGCTGGGCCGTCAAAGGGCAGCGCACCGGCGAGAACGGGGTTGGCGGGAGCGCTGCGGACGATTCCCAGCCACCCGAGCAGATACGCGAACAGCGCGCCCAGCAGGAACGGCAGCGCGCAGGCAAGCGTCCACAACGTCCAGCGACCGACCGGCTCGCGGCGGCGGCGCAGGCGCGCGAGCGCGTCAACCGCGAGCAGCAACGGTCCGAACAGAAGCGTGGCAACGAGCAGCCGCAGGGCCCACTCGGGGATCATCTGGCGCTGCACGAGCACGCCGGTCTCCGAGACATGGGAGACGTCCGGGGCTGCATCGAGGGCGTAGACAGCGCTCAGCACCGAGCGACCGAAGCCTTCAACCACACAAGTAGCAGCAGCTCCTCCTCGGCGTCCCCGTTCAACGGGTCTCAGACCAACCCCTTCGGCGGCAACGGGAACGCGAACCCGTTCCCCTCGTACGGCAGCGGCAACGGTGCGAACGGCGGGTCCAACTCAGGCAGCACCAATACGGGCACCGGCTCGCTGAACGCCACCGCACTCGCCGCCAAGGTCGACCCGGGCATCGTGGACGTCGACTCCAACCTCCAGTACAGCGGCGACGCCGCGGAGGGCACCGGCATGGTGATCTCCCCGAGCGGCCTCGTACTGACCAACAACCACGTCATCGACCAGTCGACCAGCGTGACCGCCACTTTGGTGACCTCCGGCAAGACCTACACCGCGAAGGTCATCGGCTATGACTCCACCGACGACGTGGCGCTGCTGCAACTGGTCGGCGCATCCGGCCTGAAGACCGTCACGCTGTCGGATTCGAGCCAGGCCAAGGTCAACGAGGCGGTGCTCGCGCTCGGCAACGCCGAGGGCCGTGGCGGCCTCCCGTCGACCGCGCAGGGGACCATCCAGGCACTCAACCAGTCCATCCAGGCGAGTGACGAGGGCGCGAACACCACCGAGAACCTGCACGGCATGATCGAGACGAACGCGCCGATCCAGCAGGGTGACTCGGGCGGCCCGCTCGTCAACGGCAGCGGCCAGGTCGTCGGCATGGACACCGCGGCGAACTCCTCATCGGGCAGCTTCGGCGGTTATAACCAGTCCACGACCGGGTTCGCGATCCCGATCAACACCGCCATGTCGATCGCCGACAACATCAACGCCGGCAAGGCGTCCTCGACCGTGCACATCGGCCTGGCCGGGTTCATGGGCGTCAACGTCTCCGATGCGTCGACCCCGAGCGAGTGCAACTCCGGCGGCGACGGCTTCGGCGGCTTCAGCGGCGGCAGTTCCCCGGTGAACTCGGGCGCGCTGATCTGCCAGGTCTACCAGAAGTCGCCGGCATCCTCGGCTGGCCTGGCCGCCGGTGACGTCATCACCTCGGTCAACGGCGCGGCGATCAGCTCGGCGGACGGGCTGACCAACGAGACCGCGGGCTCCCACGCGGGCGACAAGTTCGCGATCACCTACGTCGACCAGTACGGCACCAAGCACTCCACCACGGTCACCCTGACCGGCTGGGCCCGCTAGCTCAGCGCGGGTGGCGGCTAATCCCCCGCCACCCGCGCTCAGTACCAGTCCGAGACAGTAGGCAGCTGGAATGCCAAGTTCTTCACATCTGTTTATGGCTTGGTACACTCGACGGTGTGTGTTCATCTGTGCCCTACTGGGATCAGCTTCCCCAGGCGGACCGTGACGACCTGGAAGCGCTGGCCATCCATGATGTGCTTCCGGCCGGCGAGACCGTCATCAGGCAGCGGGGGCGGTCCTACTCGGTGCTGATCGTGCTCGAGGGGCACGTTGTGGTCATCTCGGAGGCCAGGTCATCCACCCGGCCAGCCGACGACGCGGCGCCTTCCGCCGAGGCCCCGGACGTCTTCCTTGCCTGGCGGGGCAGCGGGGACATCATCGGCGAGATGGCCGCGGTCAGGAAGATTCCCCGCTCGGCCACGGTCAGGGCCGTCGAGCAGGTCAGCCTCCTGGAAATCGACGGGACGGACTTCCTCAACTACCTGCGTGAGCACTTCGACGCGCACCTGGCCCTCGACGTCGTGCTGGCCGACCGACTCGCCGAGGCGGCCGCCGGACGCCGGTCCGAGCGGCTCAAGGTCCCCGCCAAGGTCGCACAGGTGCTGACCGAGGCCGCCGTCCGCGTTGGCAAGAAGTCCCGCGAGGGCCTGTGGGTGCAGTACCCGCGCACGCAGCACGACCTAGCCGAACTGATCGGCGCCTCGCGGGAGTCGGTCTCGGCCGCGCTCAGGCAGTTCCGTGAGGAAGATCTGCTGGCAACGCGGCCCACCCGGCTCATCATCAAGGACCTGGACGGACTCCGCAAAGCGGCGGACTTCAGCCTGTGAATGTGGACTACTTCACATCCATATATGTATGAGTTAACATCTGAGTGTGGAGCTGATCGGCGTCTTGGAGGAAGCCACTACCGGCCATGTCGCATGCGATTCACTGTTCGCTGCTGAACCCATAAGCTTCACGGCCGCGTTCCTCGTGGTTGACGTCCGCGGCTGGAGCAAGATCGTACGCGCCCTGGGACCAGATCCCCAGCCTGCGGCCAAGATCATCCAGCGTTTCTGGGACAGCGCCGCCCCCGTTGTCGCGGAGAGCGGCGGCCAGGTCTACGCGTGGCGAGGCGATGGCCTCCTTGTCGCCTACCGGGGCAGCCGACGGCTGGAGCGGGTGCTCAAGGCGGCCGAACGCCTTCTCGCGCTCGTGCGCGACGAACTGGCCCCCGATTTCGCGGCACAACTGCGGGCGGCGAACGCGGAGACGCTGGAATTCACTGTTTCCGCCGCCATCACCGACGGCCAAGCCGTGCCCGTCCCCGTCCGTTTCGGCCTGAACTATTCGGAGGAGCTCACCGGAGACTGGGTCAACGCCGCATTTGAGATGGTCAAGTGGGTAGCCACCGGATCTGTCGGCACCACCTGGGAAATATCCGAGTGGATAGCCGACAATGGTCCAGTCGGTCTTCCGTCCTTCTCGTGGCATGAGCCCGAGGAGATTCCCTTCGCGGGAGCTGTCCGCCGTGTCCGGCAAGGTATACCCGCGGTCCGGCCAGCCCAGCCGGGCGCAGAACCGCCGCCCGGTGACTAGCCATGCTGACCGTCGCTGGGACGTCAATGGGCCGGGTGGTCGCTGTCATCCCGGCCACGCTACTTATCATTTTCATCGGTCTGCTGTGGTTGCTCGGCCTGCTTTGCGACAAGGAACGACGCGGCTATGTGATCACCCTCAGCCAGTACGCGATGGAAGCGGTCGGAATTCTGCTGCGCGGATCGCCCGCCACGCTGCCTTCGACCCGCCCAGCGCTCAGCCAAGAAACCCGCTAGCCCGCCCGGCGCGGACTGCTGAGCCCGGTGCGTAGTTCACGGCCGGGATGCCGAGTCCGGCGAAGCGGGCCACGTCGGTCCAGGCCGGCGGCTAGCTCCCCACCACCCGCACAGACGTTACGCTGCGGCGGGGAGCGTCAGGATATTAAGGCGGGGACGGACCCTACCCGTCTTGTAGGCATTGGCTGCCTTGCGCAGGAAGGGGAGCGGGTCGGTTCGGATTTGATGCGGGGTGACGTGCAGGGCCGATCACGGTGGCTGCACGTTACCGGCGGGCGGACCGGTCCCGGGACTGTGGCATGTCGGGCGCTGGCGCGCCGCGACATGCCACATATTTCATGACTTGCGAATCGGCGGTGATCTGGTCAGCGGCCAATCCTCGGGTAACAATAATCGCCATGACTTTCAGTGACTGGTCCGGTACCCCCGAAGACGTGGCCGCCGCTCGATCCTCGATCGAGAGCGAGATCGCTGGCTCGACGCTGCTCACCGTCTACGCCGAGACGATGGCGAAAACACCGGACGTTGCGGCCCACAAGTGGCTGGCCGACGGTGAGTGGCGGTCGCTGACCTACCGGCAAGTGCACGAGCGGGTGCGGGATGCGGCCCTCGGCCTCGCGGCGGCCGCTGCGGCCGGGTGAGTTCGTGGCGATCTGGTCGCGTAACCGGTCAGAGGCGACGATCGCCGACTACGCGGTGATGCACGCCCGCGGCGTCCCGGTCTTCATCTACCCCACGATCGCCGCTGACCAGGCGGCGGACCTGATCGGTCACTGCGAGGCGACCGTGGTGATCGCCGAACGGGAGTTCCTCCCCGTGCTCGACTCGATCAGTGCCCGCCTCCCCCAGCTTCGCGTCCTGGTGGTCCTCGGCGACGACACAGCGGACGGGCCGGTGCAAGCGGCCAGCGCCGAGAGCGCCAACAGGGCGGCCCGGGCGGCGGAGAAGGGCATCCTCACCTGGCCGGGGCTGCTGGACCAGGGCCGCGCGGCGGCGGAGCGCGATCCCGGCGCGTTCGAGCGTGCCTGGCGCCAGGTGACCCCGGACACCCTGGCGACGCTGATCTACACCTCGGGCACCACCGGCCACCCCAAGGGCGTCATGATCACCCACAGGAACGTCCGTTACGCTCAGCAGACGTCGCTGCGGGTGATGACGCTCGAGCGACGGACCGGCGAGGACGGGGCGGCCAAGCTCGTCTCCTACCTGCCGATGGCCCATGTGACCGGACGCAGCGTTGACCACTGGGCGGCGCTCGAGCACCCGGTCACGCTGGCCTACTGCCCGGATGCGCAGCAACTGTTCGAGATCGCGGCCCAGGTCCATCCGACGGCGCTTATCGGCATTCCCCGGGTCTGGGAGAAGCTGCACGCCGCGCTGCGCGGCGTGCTGCCCGACGTCGCGCCCGAGGCTGTCCTCGCCCTGCCCGACGCGGTCAAGCAGGCCGTGTGCACCAGGATCGGCCTCGATCAGTGCCGGCTCGCGACGACCGGCGCCGCGCCGATCGACCCGGAGATCGTCGCGTTCTTCCGTGCTCTCGGCGTGCCGCTGACCGAAGGCTGGGGGATGAGCGAGCTGTCCAACGCGGCGACCATCTCCGCGCCGGACCAGGCGCGCACCGGCGCGGTCGGCACGCCGTTCCCCGGCGTCGAGGTGCGGATCGACGCCGATGGCGAGGTCCTCGTCCGCGGCCCGATTGTCATGGCCGGCTACTACAAGGACCCCGAGCTGACCATGGCGACAATCGACGCCGGCGGCTGGCTGCACACCGGCGACGTCGGCGAGTTCGACGCCGACGGTTTCCTCAAGATCATCGACAGGAAGAAGGAGCTGATCATCACCTCCGGCGGCAAGAACGTCTCGCCCGTCCAGGTCGAGTACGAGCTTCAGCGGCATCCGCTGATCGGCCAGGCCTGCGCGGTCGGGGACCGGCGCAACTACGTGACCGCGCTCCTGGTGCTCGATCCGGAGACGACGCCGGCCTGGGCGCGCGGGCGCGGCATCGACTTCGGCTCACTCGCCGACCTCGCGGCCAACCCGGAGGTGCTCGCCGAGGTCGAGCGCGGCGTAGCGGCAGCGAACTCGCACCTGGCCAGGCCCGAGCAGGTTCGCCGGTTCACGTTGCTGCCCGCCGAATGGACCGCGCAGTCGGGTGAGCTCACTCCCTCGATGAAGCGCCGCCGCCGGGTGATCATCGACCGCTACGCGAAGGAGATCGAGGAGCTGTACGCCGCGCCCGCCGAGTCACCTCAAAATTAACAACCGGCATTAAAGCGACACCGGTTGAGGCGCCGCCCGCGTCCTGGACACTCAATCGGCCTCTATCATGTCTTGGGTGACGGGACAACAGCTGAGGCTCTACAACTCACTCGGGCGGCGCCTTGAGGACTTCACGCCCTCCGCCGATGTCGTGGGCATGTACAGCTGTGGACCGACGGTCTACTCGTACCAGCACCTGGGCAACATGCGCCCGTACGTGTTCGCCGACACGCTGCGCCGCGCGCTGCGCTGGAAGGGCATTGCGGCGCGGCACGTCGTCAACATCACCGACGTCGGGCACGCCGTCGCCGACTCGGATACCGGCGAGGACAAGCTTGAGGTCGCCGCGGCGAAGGAGCGCCGGTCCGTCGAGGAGATCGCGGAGTTCTACACGCAGGACTGGCTGGAGGCCCTGGCCGCGCTGAACGTTCAGCCCGGCCGACGTCTACCCGCGGGCCAGCGCGTACGTCGAGGAGATGATCGCTTTCGCGATCCGGCTTGCGGAGCTCGGCTACACCTACGAGCTTCCGAGCGGCCTGTACTTCGACACCTCCAAGTCTCCCGGCTACGGCACCCTCGCCCTGCTGGACCTCGCCGGCCAGCGCGAGACCGGCCGGGTCGAGCACGTGGAGGGCCGCAAGCACAACAGCGACTTCGCCCTCTGGCGGGCCGAAGAGCCGGGCGTCCGCCGCCTCATGCGCTGGAACTCCCCCTGGGGCTGGGGTGCGCCGGGCTGGCACCTGGAATGCTCGGTCATGTCGATGGCGCTGCTCGGCGAGCACTTCGACATCCACACCGGCGGCGTTGACCACCGTCAACTGCACCACGTCAACGAGATCGCTCAGTCCGAGGCGTTCCTGCACGACGGCCGCCCGTGGGTGCGCTACTGGCTGCACAACGAGTGGGTGCTGCTAGACGCGCAGAAGATCGCGAAGTCGGCGGGCCACACCCTGCGCCTGGCCGACCTGGTCGAGGCCGGGTACCACCCGCTGGCCTACCGGCTGTTCCTGCTCGGCGGCCATTACCGCAGTCAGCTCGACTTCACGTTCACCGCGATGGACGCGACCCAGGCAACCCTGCGCCGCCTCATCACCCGCTCCGCCCCGCTCCGCCCGCTTCCGCGGGTAGCAACGCTCGCCGAGGCCCGCACCCTCTCCGGCGCCACCGAGGACAAGGCCGCGCTCGCGTACCTCGAGGCGATCGACGCGGCGATCACGAACGATCTGGCCACGCCGAGGCTCCTGGCCACGCTGCAGGAAGCGCTCCGCGATCCGGAAGTCACCCCGGCAGGCCTCAAGGTCGTCGTGGCCGCTGCCGACGCGCTGCTCGGCCTCGGGCTCGCCGACCTGGACCCGGCGGAGGTAGACCAGCGCCGCCCCGCGGACGATCTCGCACCAGAGGAGATCGCCGCGATCGAGCGCCTGATCGCCGAGCGCACCCAGGCCCGCAAGGAGAAGAACTGGCAACGCGCCGACGAGATCCGCGACGAGCTAGACGCCCTCGGCGTCGAGGTCAAGGACACCGCCGCAGGCCCCACCTGGCAGCTTCGCTTACGCTCTCCCGCAGGCCCCAGGCCCCAGGCCCCAGGCCCCAGGCCCGGTGCACCCTATCCGGCTAGCTCGCGCTCCAGCGGGGTGCGGAAGCGGGGCGTGACCCGCAACGACCCGAGCCACGCGGCCAAGGCCGCCGCCTCGGCCGCAACCGCTGCCGCACCTTCCGCCCCGATGTCCTCGAGCAGCCGGTAAGCCACCTCGCCCGACGCGCGCTGCGCCCAGCCGCCGACCACCCGCCCCGCCCACCACACGCTGGGCCCGATGTTCCCCGTCCGGTCGAACAGCTTCGGCGTGTGCGCCCCGAGGTACCACGACCGCGACTGCCACCCCATCGGTGTCGGGTCGAGCGCGGGCAGCAGCGCGGCCACCGGGGGCGCGGCCAGCGGAGAGTCAAGATCGTCCGCCGCCACGATGCCGGCCTGCCCGTCGAGGTCGACCTCGGCGACCGGCAGCGCAGCGAGCGCCGCCTTGGTCTGAGCGCCGGTCCAGCCCGCCCACCACTGCAGGTCGGAGACAAGCGCAGGGCCGAAGACGGCCAGCCATCGCCGCGCCAGTTCCGTCCGCGCCAGTCCGGCCGGTGCCACTTCTATCGGTGCGGGGCCGTGCCGCCACACCTCCGGCAGGAACCACTCGAACTGCCCGGATGACCACCCGCCGCGCCGGTTCCCCCGGATCATCCGCCCCTCCGCCGCGATCAGCACAAGCACCCGCGACGTGATGTAGGCCGCCCCGCCGTACGACTTGTCCGGCGAGTAGACGAGTTGCGTGCGCAGCCGAGGCTCGTCCGCGGACAGCTGCGCTCCGGTCGCCCCGCCGCCGCGCGCCGCCAGCGCCCGCAGCACCCCGGCCTCCACGGACCGCAGCCACCCGCCCGCGTCTCCGTCCCCGACCCCGCCGTTAGCCAGGTCCTTCTCCAGTTGCCGCCGCATCCGCTTGGCCACGTCATCGGTGCAGGCCGCCTGCACCACGTCCGCCAACCCCGCAGGCACCACGAACACCGTGCGCCGCATCCCCAGTATCCGCACCACGGCCCGCTCCTCGTAGAGCGCCGCATCGATCTCCGTGACCGCGCACCGGCTCCGCGCCCACGCCGACAGGTACACGGTCGCGGGATCGGTGGCATGCAACGCCACCATCGACTCGACCGCCTCCCCGACCGTGCCGACCGGCGCCCCAAGAAGCTGCCGCTCCACCAACCGCCCCCGCCGCTGCGCGGCAGTAACCCTGAAAGTCACCCCTGCTCCAAGAGCCCGACCCCAGTCAGCAGATATTCAAAAACCATTATCCCGAACGAGTCCGGCTTACTTCTCCTCGAACGCATGACCGAAAGATATCCCAAACATCACGCCACACCGTGGCGGAAGGCTCTTCGGCGTTAGCCGAGTTGGCCGGTTACCACGGTGGCGCCGTACTCGTCGTCCTCGTGGATCTGCGCCGCGAGACCGCCGGCGGTCATGGCGGCTTTCATCGACGGAGCCTGGCGCTCGCTGGTCTCGACCAGCAGCACGCCGCCTCGAGCAAGCCACGCACGAGCCTCGGCCGCGACCCGCCGCAGCACGGCGAGCCCGTCGGCGCCGCCGTCGAGGGCGATCGGCGCCTCGTGATCG
The DNA here is from genome assembly GCA_963785645.1 of uncultured Actinomycetota bacterium. Classification (GTDB taxonomy): domain Bacteria; phylum Actinomycetota; class Actinomycetes; order Streptosporangiales; family Streptosporangiaceae; genus Trebonia. The sequence goes on along the minus strand of CAWAWG010000021.1, from coordinate 147,437 downwards.
CGTGCCTCGGACGGCATGAACGCGATCTCCGCCGTCGGCACGTAGGGTGCGTTGCAGATCAGCACGCCGATCCGCCCCCGCAGCCCCGAGGGGAGCGCGCCGAGCAGGTCGCCCTGGTACACGTGTCCGCCAGCCGGCTCGACGTTCCGCCGCGCGCACGCGACAGCGGCCGGGTCCAGGTCAGCCGCGTGCAGCTCAACCCCGTCGAGCTGGATTTCCGACGACGCGCGCCCGCTGGCGTCGCTGCCAGAAAGTTCGACCGCCACGGCGAGCCCCAGCGCGCCGGTACCGCAGCACACGTCGACGATGACGCGGCAGCCGGCCCCGAAAACCCCCGCCTTCAAAGACTCTGGGCTGTCCTGCAACACTGGGCGGTCCTGAACCACGGTGCTGTCCTGAACCACGGTGCTGTCCTGAACCACGGTGCCGTGCTGCTGGCCCGCTAGCAGCACGGCGACCGAGACGAGGAACTCGCTGCGCCGACGGGGCACGAACACCCCCCGATCCACAACTACCCGTAGCCCGGCGAACTCGGCCCAGCCGACCACCTGCTCAATCGGCTCCCCGGCGGCCCGCCGGGTGACCATCGCGTCAAGCTCCGCGGGCGTACCCGCGGACTGGGCCAGGATCGCCGCCTCGTCTTCGGCGAACACGCACCCCGCCGCCCGCAGCCGGGCAATCACCGCTGAATCAGTGCACACGGCGCCACGCTAACGCCGGTACCGTGGCGGCTCAAGCGATTTTCATTTCGCCTGCCGACTCCGACGCCCTTTACGCTGCCCTCGCCGTAGCCGGATAAAAGGGATATTTCCCTCGTCCGGTCGGCCGTCAGTCCGGCTCTCCGGGCCAGCAGCAAAGATAGTGGATCGCTGGACGCGCCATAGGCCTCTCAACAATCCACTATCTTTGCCTCGCCCCGTCGGCCGCCCGATATGCCGGGTTTCCTCGGCGGTCACGCCAGCCTGTCACCCTGGAACTTCAACCTTCTTGGTCCACCCGCCCTCGTTGAGACGCCGGAGGGGAAAGGCGAAGCACGCTTCCGTTCGGGATGATCCTGCTTTTGACCTTGGCCTTACAGTTGCCCGACGTCGGTGACGTGGATGACGGCGGTGCCCTCTTCGTCGGAGGCGGCGAGGTCGACGGTGGCGGAGATGCCCCAGTCGTGGTCTTCGGCGGGGTCGGCGAAGATCTGGCGGACCGTCCAGGCGGTCTTGCCCTCCTCGATGATCAGCATCGCCGGGCCGCGGGCGTCCGGTCCCGTGCCGATCTCGTCGTGCGCATCGAAGTACTCTTCGAGTGCGTCCTCCCACGCTGCGGCGTTCCAGCCGTCGGACGCGTCCAGTTCGCCGAGTTCGTCGTACTTCCCGAGCGCCGCGAGGGTGACCCGCCGGAACAGCGCGTTCCTGACCAGCACCCGGAAGGCCCGGGAGTTGCTGGTCAGCTTCCTCGGCTGCGCCTTGAGTTCTCCGCCCGCCGGGTCGGGGTTGGTCAGCTTCTCCCACTCGTCGACCAGCGAAGAGTCGACCTGGCGGATGAGCTCGCCGAGCCACTCGATCAGGTCGGTCAGTTCCTCGGTCTTGGCCTCGTCGGGCACCGTCTGCCGCAGCGCCTTGTAGGCGTCGGCCAGGTAGCGGAGCACGATCCCTTCCGACCGGGACAGGCTGTAGAACTGGACGTACTCGGGGAACGTCATCGCGCGCTCGTACATGTCGCGGACCACGGCCTTGGGCGAGACCAGGTAGTCGCCGACCCACGGGTGGCCGCGCCGGTAGATCTCGTAGGCGGCGTCGAGGATGTCTTCCAGGGGCTTGGGCCAGGTGACGTCCTCGAGCAGTTCCATCCGTTCCTCGTACTCGATGCCCTCGGCCTTCATCGCCGCCACGGCCTCGCCCCGGGCGCGGAACTGCTGCGCGGACAGGATCTGGCGCGGGTCGTCGAGCGTCGACTCGATGACCGAGAGGACGTCGAGAGCGTAGGTGTCAGCGTTCTTGTCGAGCAGGTCGATCGCGGCCAGGGCGAACGGGGACAGCGGCTGGTTGAGCGCGAAGTCGTACTGCAGGTCCACGGTGAGCCGGACGTAGCGGCCCTTCTCGTCTGGTTCCGCCAGCCGTTCGACCACCCCGCCGGCCAGCAGCGCGCGGTAGATCTCGATGGCGCGGTGGATGTGCTTGCGCTGCTTGGCCCGGTCCTCGTGGTTGTCGGTAAGCAGGTGCTTCATCGCCGTGTAGGCGTTGCCGGGCCGGTCGATGACGTTCAGCACCATCGCGTGCGTGACCGTGAAACTGCTGGTGAGCGGCTCCGGTTCGGCGGCCACGAGGCGCTCGAAGGTGGGCTTGCCCCAGGTGACCATGCCCTCAGGCGGCTTCTTCTTCACCACCCGCTTGCGCGCTACGGCGGCGTCACCGCCGGCCTTAGCGAGGATCTTGGCGTAGGACTTCTCGTTCTCGATGACGTGCTCGGGGGCCTGGACGACGACGGTGCCCACCGTGTCGAAGCCTGCCCGACCGGCGCGGCCGGCGATCTGGTGGAACTCGCGGGCCTGGAGCAGCCGGGTCTTCTTGCCGTCGAACTTGGACAGGGAGGTGAACACCACGGTGCGGATCGGCACGTTGATGCCGACGCCGAGGGTATCGGTGCCGCAGATGACCTTGAGCAGGCCGGCCTGGGCCAGCGTTTCGACGAGCCTGCGGTACTTGGGGAGCATGCCGGCGTGATGCACGCCGATGCCGTGCCGCACCAGCCGGGACAGGGTCTTGCCGAATCCGGCGGCGAATCGGAAATTCCCGATCATTTCCGCGATGGCGTCTTTTTCCTGGCGCGAGCACATGTTCGTCGACATCAGCGCCTGAGCCTGCTCAAGCGCGGCGGCCTGGGTAAAGTGCACGACGTAAACGGGAGCCTGGTTGGTGGTCAGCAACTCCTGCAGCGTCTCGTGCAGCGGCTCCAGGCTGAAGGAGAAGATCAGCGGCACCGGGCGCTCGGTGTTCTTGACGACGGCGGTGGGCCAGCCGGTGCGCTTGGTCAGGTCCTCCTGGAAGCGCGTGACATCACCGAGGGTGGCCGACATGAGGATGAACTGCGCCTTCGGCAGTTCGACGAGCGGGACCTGCCACGCCCAGCCCCGGTCGGGGTCGGCGTAGTAGTGGAACTCGTCCATGATGACCTGGCCGACGTCGGCGTCCGCGCCGTCTCTCAGCGCTATCGAGGCCAGGATCTCGGCCGTGCAGCAGATGATCGGGGCCTTCGCGTTGACCGAGGCGTCGCCGGTCATCATCCCGACGTTGGCCGGGCCGAAGACCTCGCACAGGGCGAAGAACTTCTCACTGACCAGGGCCTTGATGGGCGCGGTGTAGTAGCTGCGCTGCCCGTTGGCGAGAGCGGTAAAGTGTGCGCCGGTGGCGACCAGGGACTTGCCCGAGCCGGTCGGGGTGGAAAGGATCACGTTCGACCCCATGACCACCTCGATGAGCGCCTCTTCCTGGTGCGGATAGAGGGGTAGTCCGCGGTCCTTCGCCCAGTCGGCGAAGGCGGTGAAGATGGCATCCGGGTCCGGCGGGGTGTCCGACGGTGCCGGGAGAAGATCGGTGAGCGTGGTCATGTCGTTATCTATCGTGCCCTGCCTTGGGGACTGCATAGACCGTCGTGGTCAAGGCCGTTGCGACCTAGGCCGTCGTGAGCCGCTCCGGGCGGGCTTTGTTACGAGGGCGGTTATCGTCAACGCTGGCCGGACCCCGGTTATTCCTAGCGGCCGCTCGAATGGCACCGCGAGCAAACACTGGATGAAATAGGGGAAACACTCTGTGCTGAGCGTGCTCGCTGGCTGTATAAGCCGACCTTCGGTCGGTCGGCACTCGGCCTGAGAGGTTCTCTGAGCTGCGTGCGGCACTCCGCTTTCGTGTCTATTGACAGTGGCGCCGCTCGTGCCTCATCATAGGGGCGCTTGCCATCGCAAGCAACACCTTTCCAGGTCAATACCTTAGCTCCCGGATGTCGTCTATGAATAATCACCTCCGATTCGTCACGCTCAGCAAGTACCCGCCATATCGGTCGGGCCACGCGAAGCAGGCGCTATGGAACAATACAGCGCTCGCCGCGCTTACCGAGACCGAGCAGCACCAGGTAACCTACTGCGGCATGTCCTCGGACCCGCAGGATGACGCGGGTGCCGGGGTCCGGGTCCACCACGTAAAAGAGGTTCGCGGGAATCGCCGCGTGCCGGATGGACATCTCCTTCGCGCGGTCGCGGCGGAACTTTATCGGGTCTCCCTAGAAAACGACATCGACGTAATAAACACTTATTACATCGATCCGCATGCGGCGCTCGCCAACAGGGTGGCCGACGCGCTCGGACTTCTCGGCCGTCGGCCAATAGTTATCCACAGCATTGAGGGCAGTGACGTCCTCGAATCGGTCTGCGAGCACCTCGCCGACGGCTCGGCGGGCCCGCTGTTCGGAGATGTAATGCGGGCCGATGTCCTGTGCACCGTGTCGCACTACACGGCGCGCCGATTCCTGGCCGGGGCCGAGGCGGTGGGCGGGGCGCGACTCGCCGACACGATCGCAGAGTCAATCGTCCTGCGTTACCCCGGACTGCCGCCGGCCGCCTTCGCGCAGCCTGCTACCGAGCAGCTCAGGGAATTCCGCCAGCGGCAGGGGCTGCGTCAGGAATCGGTGCTGATCTCCACCCTCGGCCGGCTGGAGGAGGAGAAGGGCCTCGATACCCTCATGGCGATCGCCGAGCTCGCGGCCACGGCCCGGCCCGAGTTCGAGTTCGTCATCGCCGGAACGGGCTCGCTCGGTGACCAGCTCGTCGAGCAGGCACGCACCGTTCCCAACCTGACCGTGCTGCAGAACATCAGCTCCCACGACGCTCAGTGCCTGCGCGCGACCTCCGAGGTCGGCGTCTTCCCGACGCGGGTCATCCCCGGGTTCATCGAGACCTTCTGCGTGGCGGCCCTTGAATACGAGGCGCTCGGCGTCCCGGTGCTCGCCTCGGCGATCGGCGGCGTCCCCGAGGCCACCCCGGACGACCGGTTCCTCGTCGCCCCGTGCACGCCGCCGGTTGAGTGGCTGGCCAGGATCGACGAGGTACTGGCGAACCGCGCGGAACGCAGCGCGACCGCCGCCGACTACGCCGGGAAATTCACCAGCGCCCGCAGCGCCCAGCGCCTCATCGACCTGGCGAACCTGGCCGCCGACCGGCTCAACCGAATCCCGCTGAGGGCCGACCCGCTGGATCCCTACCTGGCCACCTGGCCCTCCCGGCTCCCCCGGGCAACGGAAATGGCCGAACCGGTATAGCGGGCTCACGCCCGGTCCCGGGCCGCCCGACATTTCCGAAATGTCGGGCGGCCCGGGCCCACCAGCCCCACCGCCCTTTTCCGACAGCTGCCTATTGTTACCCCGTAGCAGGTAACCCTTCTCCTCCATGTCAGCACATCACTAGGGCACCAGAACCCCCGGGTCATCGCGCGGCGGCCCGATCGCCGAGGAAGCCGCCGTTGTCTCGGCCACCCCGCCTCTGCCCCGGCAAGCACCTCCCCGGGGCGGTCCCTCTCCGCCTTTGGCCACGCTTGACCCGCCTGGTACCCGACCAGGTTCAGGACAAGGCGGTGACCCGGCCAGAACCTCGGCCGGCCGAGGGCGGCGGCGACCTGGGCAAGGTCGGGAGACTGCGCGGCAGCCGGTGAGCAGGACGCGGATGACCGCGGCGGCGTCGGCGATTGAGCCGGGGTAGGCGTCCGGGTTCTTCTTGTAGTCCTTCTGCCGCAGCGCGAAGCCGAGTTCGCCGGCCAGGGCGCGGATCTGCTCGAACCACGCCACGTCGGGTCCCGGCTCGACGTACCCCGCCGCGAACCCGGACGCCATCGCGCGCACCAGGTCGGGGGCGAGACCGCCGAACCGCTCGTCGGCCGGGTCGGTGACCAGCTCGAAGATCTCGGGGAAGAAGAACCCGTACACGCCGCGGAAGTCCGCCCACTTGCGCAGGTCCTTGCGCGGCTTTTCGGTGTCGACCCGCTCGACGTCGAGGGCCCGCAGCGCCAGGTCGCGCTCGGCGGTGACGACGGACGCGAGGTCCTTGTCGTACTCCGTCAGCCAGGGCAGCACCCGGTCGAGGATCTCCGCGCCGGGCAGCGTCGCGACGTAGTCGGCGCTGACGTCGTCCAGCTTGACCATGTCAAGCAGCGGCCCGGCGACGCCGAACTCGGAAAGCCGCAGCGGCTCGGCGAGCGCCTCGGGCAGCGGCAGCTCGGCGAGCCGCCCGTTGGCGAGCCCGCGCAGGTAGTAGAGCACCGCCTCGGCGGGGAAGCCCTGCTCGATGTAGTAGCCGACGCTGGCCTCCGGGTCCCTCCGCTTGGAGAGCTTGCGGCGGCTGCCGCCGTCCTGCTTCATCAGCGGCGCCACGTGGGCGTAGGGGATCCGGGGGAAGCCGAGCGCGTCGAACAGCTGGTGGTGCAGCGGGACCGAGGAGATCCACTCCTCGCCGCGGACCACCAGCGTGATGCCCATGAGGTGGTCGTCGACGGCGTGCGCGAAGTGATACGTGGGCAGCCGCAGCGTCGACGTCGCTGCGCTTGAGTATCACCACGTCGTTGCGGTTGTCGTCGGAGGTGATCTCGCCGCGGATCAGGTCGGTGAAGCTGACCCGCTGCCCGCCGATGCCGGGGGACCTGAACCGGACGACGTAGGGGTCGCCCGCGTCCAGCCGGGCGCGCACCTGGTCTTCCGGCGCGTCGCGCCAGATCGCCCACTCGCCGTAGTACCCGGGCAGCGCGCCGGCCGCCTTCTGCCGCGCGACCCGCGCCTCCGCCTGCTCCGGCGTCTCGAAGCACGGGTACGCCTTGCCCTGCCGCATCAGCTCCCGCACGTACGTCTGGTAGATCTGCGCGCGGGCCGACTGGGTGTAGGGGCCGTACGCGCCGCCGGCGACATCCGACTCGTCCGCCTCGATGCCGAAGTACTCGAACCCCGCCTCGAACTGCGCGAGCGCCCCTTCCTCGAACCGCGCCTGGTCGGTGTCCTCGATGCGCAGCAGGTACCGGCCGCCGCTGTGCCGGGCGAGGTCGAGGTTGACGCTGGCGGTGAAGATCCCGCCGATGTGCAGCCAGCCGGTCGGCGACGGCGCGAACCGGGTCACCGCGGCGCCGGCGGGCAGCGTCCGCGCCGGGTACCGGGACTCCCAGTGCGACGGTGACGGCAGGTCGGCGGGGAAGAGCGAGTCGATCAGCTCCACGCTAAGCATGGCCCAAGCCTACCGACAGGGCGGCCGCGGCCATGGTCGATCCAGCGGCTCTGCTCACTCCCGGCCGCGCGGCCAGCGGAACCGTCCACGGGACGGCGGGAGCGCCCGGTACTCGGCGACCCGCGCGGCGACCGGGTCGGGCAGCCAGGACCGCGGCCGCTGGCCGATCTCGCCGGCCAGCCACGCGTGCAGCTTCGCGGCGGCCGGGCGCGCCGCCGGGTCCGCGGCCAGGCACGCGCTCACGATGGGCGCCAGCCAGGACGGGCATCCCGTCAGGTCGGGCTCTTCAGGTCAGCCGTGACGGCCCAGCCGTCGCCCCACGGGGAGCGGCCGGTCGCGGCGAAGAACACGGTCGCGCCGAGCATGAGCACGTCGTCGCCGGCGCTCCCCGGGCCGCCGAGCAGCGTGGCCCTGCTTGATGCCCAAGTCGGTGAGCACCGGCCCGTCGCGCGTCGAGCACCACGTTATGCGGGGAGACCGCGTCGTGGGTGAGCCCGGCCTCGTGCAGCGTGCTGAGCGCGCGGGCGAGGCCGAGGGCGATCCAGCCGGCCGTGGCGGCGGGCAGCGGCCCGGTCTCGGCTGACGGCGGCGGCCAGCGAGGGGCCGCGCACCAGGGTGCTTGCCACCCACGGCCGGTCGCTGTCGTCGCCGGTGTCGGAGTCGATGACGGAGGCGACGTGCGGCTCGCGCACGACGCTCGCCGCGATCGCGCCGAAGGACAGGCGGCGGCGCACGTCCGGGTCGGCGACCAGGCGCTGGTCGAACACCTTGAGCGCGGCCCAGCCGGGCGTCATCGCCGCTCCGGCCGCTAGAGCCCGCCGCTGGCCAGGTAAACCGGGCCGGCCTGGCCCGCGCCGAGCCGCGCGACGATCCGGTACCCGCCGACCTCCCGGGGATCCGCCGCGTCGAGCGGGAGGTACGCGGGCTCGCTCCACTGCCGGGTCGATAGCCATATCCAGGCCGGGCCGGAGAATTCTTTCGCCACCACGTTCACCCGGGTGAACTGGCCGGCGGGAATTCCCGGATATCCGGGCTGGATGATCAGCGTGTACGCCTGATCGGAAATCGCGACCGCGAGATCGGCGGCGGGCTCGTCGGCAAGCGCGGAGCGCAGCGGCGCGCTGTCGACCAGCCGGTTGATGTCAACGATCACCGGTCCGCCGAATCCGGCCGCGCCGCCGCTCGATGAGCCCCACGCCGATCGCCATCCGCAGCCTGATGCGGTCGGCGTGGCGCGCGTTGTCCGCGCTCAGGTCGGCCGCCAGCGACCTGATCAGCACGCTGAGCACGGCGGGAGGGTCGACGTCGGACGGCAGGATCCCGTTGATCCCGTCTCCGGTCCACTGATGATCGACGGCCCGCGTGTCGAGGTCCAGGCCGCATTCCGCGAGCGTCGCGACCACCAGCCGCCGCAGGCGCTGCTGCACGTCGTCCCGGTCGGGCACCGTGCGCCTGCCATATCCCGCGACATCGAGCACGAATCCCATACGCAGCGCGCGGCCAGATTGCCGCCGCCCGCGCCGGACATCACTGTCCCGCGGCATGCTCGACCGCCGGGCTCGGCCGATCAGGCCTCCAGCCCCGCGTCTCGCATTTTTCCCCACGCTCCCAAGACATAGCCTAATGACTAATTTCTCTGGACTGGCTGGTGCCAGATCCCGTTATCAGATCCACGAGATCTGGCACACTCGATAGTGTGCCATCCTCGCTATCCCCCTGGCCGCTACTCATCGCGCACGTCGGGCACAGGTACGGAGGACGGCCATGACCCGTGCCAGCCGCGAGCAGTGGCCGGAGGGCAGCTTCGTCCGGCCGGCTCCCGGAGGCCGAGCGCGCCGCGCTGCTGGCCGCCGGTACGCCGCTCCGCTTCGAGGACGACCAGATCCTGCTGGTCCAGGGCGATGCCGGCGACTTCCTGTACGTGCTGACCAGCGGCCTCGTCAAGGTCATCGTCGCCGCGGAGAGCGGCGCGCAGACGACGCTCGCCATCCGCTCGCGCGGCGACCTCGTCGGTGAGTTCGCCCTGCTCGACAACAAGCCGCGCACGGCGACGGCCCGCGCGGCCGGCCAGGTCACCGCCCTGAGGATCGGCGGCGCCGCCTTCCTGGCGATCGCCGGCCGCTCCCCGGCGATCCAGGCGACGGTCACCAGGTACCTGCTGGCCAAGATGCGCGCCACCACCGAGCGGCGGGCGGCGGAGCGCGTATGGGACGCCAAGGAGCGGCTCGCCCAGGTCCTCTACGAGCTCGGCCAGAAGCACGCGGAGCCCGACGCGGACGGCATGATCCGGATCCCCATCACCCAGGGCGAGCTCGGCGAGCTGGCCGGCGTGGCGGTGTCCACGGCCGAGCGGGTGCTGAAGGACCTGCGCAAGCAGGGCGTCGTCAGCACGCGCTACCGGGAGATCACCATCAGGGACATGGCCTACCTCGGCAGCATCCGATTTCCGCGCGAAAAATCCTGACAACCCCTCACCGGCGGGAATCTGCGGTGCGTCTTGTCCGCTATGTTCTCTAACGGAGATATGTCCTTGCGGAGGGATAGTCCCGACGGCGAGCGGCCGGCCTAGGGGTGGATGGCCGGCCGCTCGCCTTCTTCGTGCTCCGGGCTGTACCCGGCGACGGCCTGCGGCTGATGCGGCTAGGATGAGGGACGCGAAGGGGAGTAGCTCCCTCGCCGGGATGCCGACAATCGCGGTTCAGTGGCCAGGCGAGACGCCTGCCAGCTGGGTCCGGTGCCCGGGGGCCGCGACACGGCCTGAGCGAGACCTTCGGCCGACAGCCGGTGTCCCGTGTTGTCGGGGCATCGCCAGTGCTGCCGTGCCGGAGGCTCGGGTCCGCCCGCGACAGCCGGCGCGGCCCAACCGACGGAGCCACCCCGACGATGAGCCTGACCGCAGCGGCCGCGACCTTCGTGGCCGTGCTCCCCGCAGAAATACCCGACAAGACGATCCTGGCGTGCCTGATCCTGTCGAGCCGCTATCGCCCGAGCGTGGTGTTCAGCGGTGCCGCCGCCGCCTTCCTCGCCCAGGTGGTCATCGCGGTGGCCGCGGGCGGCGCGCTGAGCCTGCTCCCGCACCACATCGTGGAGGCGTGCGCCGCCGCCGCGTTCGCTCGTCGGCGCCGTGCTGCTCTGGCGGCAGAAAGAAGAGAAGGACGGAGGAGGACGAGGACGCCGGCCGGGACGGCCTGCGCAGCGGGTTCTGGCCGGTGTTCGGCACCGCCTTCGCGGTGGTGTTCCTCGCCGAGTTCGGCGACCTGACCCAGTTCATGACCATCAGCCTCGCCGCGCGGTTCCATGATCCGGTCTCGGTCGGCATCGGCGCCACGCTGGCGTTGTGGGTAGCCGCCGGGGTCGCCGTCACGCTAGGCTGGCGCGTGCTCAAGCTGATCCCCATGCAGTGGCTGACCAGGGGCGCGGCCGTGGTGATGCTGGTCCTCGCGGGTACGAGCGCGTACGCCGCCGCGAGCTGACAGGATGTGGCCGTGACGCTAAATCCGAGCATTAGGGCTAGCGCTGACCACGGCCATATCAGGATAAGATTTTTTAATGCTTGATATCCGCAGGCTCCGCATGCTGCATGAGTTCGCGGCGCGGGGCTCGATCGCGCGGACCGCCGAGGCCCTGGGCTACACCCCGAGCGCGGTCTCGCAGCAGCTCGCGGTGCTTGAGAAGGAGGCGGGCACCCCCCTGCTCGACCGGACCGCGCGGAGCGCGGGCCTCACCGACGCGGGCAAGCGCCTGGCCATCCACGCCGAGCGCATCCTCGCCATGGTCGAGGCCGCCGAGGCGGACCTGTCCGCGCAGGCCGCCCAGCCGAGCGGCCGCGTCGTGGTGACCGCGTTCCCGTCCGCCGCGGTCGCGTTCGCCCCGGCGCTGGCGCGGTCGCCTCAGGGAGCACCAGCACCTCAGCCTGCTGCTGCGCGAGGCGGACCCGGCGGACGGGCTGCAGCTGGTCAGGTCGGGCGAGGTCGAGGTGGCGATCGTCGACGACTGGACCGGCCGCATGTCGGCCGACCTGGAAGCCGCCGACGCCGGGCACGGCGTGCTGAGCTACTACCACCTCGTCAGGGACCCGCTCATCCTGGTGGTCGGCCGCGACCACCCGGCCGCCGACCCGGAGCGCCCGGTGGACCTGCGGGCCCTGCGCAACGAGTCGTGGCTCGCCGCCCCCGTCGGCGAGCCGTCCAGGCAGGCCGCGGACCGGCTGCTCGCCGCCGTCGGGCTGACCCCGCCGGTCCCGTCGGAGTTCGAGGGCCTCGGCACGGTCGCCAACCTGGTCGCCCGCGGCCTCGGCATCGCGATCATGCCGCGGCTCGCGGTCGGCGCCTACGAGCGGCGGGTCGTGGTCCGCGAGCTGCCGGCCGGCCTCGACCTGGCCAGGGACGTGTTCGCGGTCGCGCGCACGGCGTCCGTGATCCGCCCGTCGGTCGCGGTGATCGTCGCCGCGCTGCGCGGCGCGGCGAGGGCGATGGCCCGCCAGTCGGCCGTCGGGATCGCCGACGTGCCTGACGTGCCGCCGGCGCTGGCCGAGCCGGCCGGGGCGGGGCCCGATAAGTTGGTCCCCGTGGACCACGACCTCGACCTGCACGCCGAAGGCCCCGCGCTCACCGCCGCCCTCGTCGACATCTCCTCGGTCAGCGGCGAGGAAGGCCCCCTGGCCGACGCGATCGAGCGCGCGCTGCGCCGCCTGCCGCACCTGCAGGTGACCCGCCACGGCAACACGCTGGTCGCGCGCACGGAGCAGCTCGGGGAAAACCGAACGAGTGGTGCTGGCCGGCCATATCGACACGGTGCCGCACGCCGGCAACTTCCCGTCTCAATGGGATCCGGAACGAATGCGGCTTACTGGGGTCGGCACCTCAGACATGAAAGCGGGGGTGGCGGTCCAGCTGCGCCTCGCGGCCACCCTGCCCGAGCCGAACCGCGACGTGACCTACGTGTTCTACGAGTGCGAAGAGGTCGACGCCGCCCGCAACGGCCTGTACCTGCTGTCCCGCGACGCCCCCGAACTGCTCGCGGCCGACTTCGCCGTCCTCCTCGAGCCGAGCGGCGGCGTGGTCGAGGGCGGCTGCCAGGGCACGCTCCGCGCGGCGATCACGGCCAGCGGCGCGCGGGCGCACACGGCCCGCTCCTGGATGGGGAAGAACGCGATCCACGAGGCGGGCGCGATCCTGGACATCCTGCGCGCCTGGGAGCCGCGCAAGCCGGTCGTCGACGGCCTCGAGTACCACGAGGGCCTGAACGCCGTCGCGATCTCCGGCGGCGTCGCGGGCAACGTGGTCCCCGACGAGTGCGTGGTCACGGTGAACTACCGCTTCGCCCCCGACCGCTCCGAGGACGAGGCCGAGGCCTACATCCGCGACCTGTTCGCGGCGTGGCCGGTCGAGATCCTGGACTCCGCCCCCGGCGCGAGGCCCGGCCTCACCGCCGGTCCCGGCCGCCGACTTCGTCAAGGCGGTGGGCGGCGACCCAAGAGCCAAGCTCGGCTGGACCGACGTGGCCCGCTTCGCCGAGCTCGGCATCCCGGCCGTCAACTACGGCCCCGGCATCTCGGAAATAGCCCACACCCCGGGCGAGTACGTAGACGCCGCCCCCATCGTGGCCGCCGAGCAGGCCCTCCGCACCTGGCTCATGCCGGGCGGGACCGCGCGCAAAGCTCGGTATACCTAACCGCGGCCGGCTAGGCGCTCGTAGAGGGCCGTGGTCTCGGCCGCCGGGGGGACGCCTACTCGGTCCTTGAACAGGGCGGTCAGTTCCGAGTAGTGCCGGACCGCCCGGGCGGTCTCGCCCAGCTGGGCCCAGCAGGTCATCAGTTCGCGGTGGGCCGACTCGTTGAGCGGCTCGTGCTCGATCGCCCGGCGGAAGGCGGTGACCGCCGCCTGGTGGTTCCCCTCGGCCAGGTGCAGACGCCCGGTCGCGAGCACGGCTGTCTCGAACCGGCGGCGCAGTTCGTCGCGGCGGACGCCCGCCCACTCCCCCGCGGTCATTCCGGCGAGGAAGTCGCCGCCGTACGCGGCCACCGCGCGCCGCAGATCGGGCAGGCCGGCGCTCGTCGGGCGGGCGCGGCCCGCCGCGGCGAGCGAAGACTCAAACGTGTCGACGTCGCAGTCGAACGGGCGAGCCCGGTTCACCGAGTAGTGACCGGCCGCGTAGAGGACCCAGTCCTGGGAGCCGAGCGCGCGGCGCAGTTCCCGCAGCGCGGTGTGCAGCGCGTTGCCGAGCTGCTGGCGCGAAAGCTCGGGCCACAGCGCCGCCCGCAGCTGCTCCCTGGTCAGCGGCGGCGACGTGATCAGCAGGAAGAGCAGCTCGCGGGGCTTCGCGTAGCCCCAGTCAGCGGCGGTAAGTGCGGTATCGCCGAGTTCCACCGTCGCCTTGCCGAGCGCGCGAACCCGGAGCGGGCCGGACGGCCTGTCCGCTCGCACGGGCCGGCGCGGGTTCCTGGCAAGCCCGGCCGCGCTGTCGGCCACCGCGCCGAGCGCCACATATTGCGGCGACTGGGCCGGGGCGGCGGACGTAGCTGAGCTCGCGCCTTGGCTGCCGCTCGTCGCTGGTGTCGCTTCCCGGCTGAGCGGGGCCTCCGTGAAGATCGCGGTGGCGCCGGTCAGCGGCGATGCGAAGGGCTGACCGGTCATGATCGGCGTCGCGCCGGTCAGCGGCGTCGCGATGATCGCCTGGGGATCGGGGTCCTCGGAAAGCGGGCGGGCTGATGGGTCACCTGGCGCCCGCTGCGAATCTCGGCTTGGGTGTACCGACGGCACCTTCTTGGCCTTTTCTCGAACGTCCGGGTCGGACTGTGAGCATTCAGTTCCGGGGCTCCCCCAGGGTATCCCCCAGTCAATCCCCCAGTGTTTGCGGGGATCGGTGAACCAGTTCCGGGGCGGGGCCGTTCGCTTGGACGTACGGACAACAACGCCGTACGCAAGCGATGCCACGGGGATACCAAGGAGGAAACCCGATGATGAAGTTCAATCACCGGAACACGCGGATCGGCGCTGCGATGGTGGCGGGGGTTGTGGTGGCGGGCGGCGCGCTGGCGGTGTCCCTGACGGGCAGCGCTAAGGCCGCGCCGGACGTTTTGACCCACCACGTTTCCGGGGAGCAGATCGCACGAGTGCAGCTGACATCGATGCCCCAGGGCACGGTCAAGCTCGGCTGGGACCGTTCCGGCCACGTTGACGCTACGGTGAACGCTTACGGGCTGACGCCGGGCTCCTCGCACGCCGTTGAGCTCGTGAACAGGGACGGCCGGGAGGTGACCTCCTTCGGGGCCTTGACCGCGAACAGCGTGGGCCAGGCCTCGGAGGGTCTCGACAGCTGGTACAAGCACGACCTGGACGGCTCGCGCCTGGTGATCCTGAACGGCACTGCGGGCGACTCGGTCTCGGCCGAGCCCATCGCGGAGACCCAGTGGGATGTCCAGGGGGGCGGCCACTGGTACCGGCTCACCTCGGTCGAGGTGAGCGCGGACGGCACGACCTACGGTACTCCGCAGGGCTGGGCCACCGTCACGTACGACCCGAACGCGAAGACCATCTCGGTCACGGTGAACGCCAGCGGGGTCACTCCTGGCGCGCACGCCGCACACATCCACATCGGCAGCTGCGCGTCGCAGGGGAACGTGAAGTACATGCTGATGGACTTCACGGCCAACGACGAGGGCCAGATCGTGCACGAGACCCGGACGGTCACGGACGCGACGCCGCTGCCCGCCAGCGGCTGGTACCTCAACCTGCACCAGGGGAACGGCAACAACATCCTGGACGCCGCCGGTAACCCGACGATCAACTTCCGCCCGCTGATCTGCGGCAACATCGTGCCCCAGAGCTAGGGACACATTCCCCGGCTACGGGAGCCGATCCGCGGCCCCGATGCGGGACGGACAGGCCCGCAATGATCGCGAGCCTTGCCGCAAGGGCCTGCCGTCCCGCCCACCCGTAGGGGGCCGCGGGGGCGCCTCCCAGTAGAACCGCCCCGGCTTAGCCGGGGCGGTTCTACGCTTTTTGCGTTCTTCGGAGAGAAACCACCATTCGTTCCGCTTCCCGATGCTTTTGGTCTTGGCCGTTGACCTCGTTTTGATGACATGATTCGCCCTGGGGACCGGCGCGCGGAGGTTGCTCCTATGTGGGAACAGGCAGAAAAACGGGGCATCGAGCGGCGAGGACTGGCGCAAGGACCAGCGGACCGGCCGCGCCCTGACCTTCCCGCGGGCACCGATCTGCTGCCTGCGATCAAGCACATCGTGGTGCTGATGATGGAGAACCACTCCTACGACAATTACCTCGGCACGCTTGCCGGACGGGGCGACGGGTTGCCCGTTGATGCCTCAGGTACGCCTGCCGCGGTGAACTCGCTGCCGAACGGGCAGCAGGTCGGCTCTTGGCATCTGCCGACTACGGACCAGGTCAAGGGCAACCCAACCCAGACCTGGCATGCAAGCCACCTTTCATACGACGACGGCACCTGCGGCGGATTCGCCGCGTCGGTCTGGCAGACCGTGCCCGGCGGGGACCCCGCCGTGCCCATGGGCTACTGGACCGGTTCGGACCTGCCTTTCTACCACGGGCTCGCGGGAACGTTCCCGGTGGCCGACCGCTGGTTCTGCTCCTGCCTCGGGCCGACGTTCCCGAACCGGCGGTTTCTCATCAGCGGCACCGCCCACGGGCTGGTCGACGACCTGCCCTGGGACCTAGTCGACTACCCGGCGGCGGGGACGATCTTCGACTCGCTCTCCCGCCACGACGTCTCCTGGACGAATTACCACAACGTGCGGCCCGCACTCGTAGTGCTCAAGCGACTGCTCGGCGGGCCGGGACTCGTGTTCCTTCGCCGGATCGCGTCCCTCGGCCGCTGGATTCCCGGCGTGGCGAACGCGGTTCGCGGCAACAAGTCGTTCACCGCTGACCTGTACCCGCTTGGGCTCGCGGGTGCCGTGCGGCATTTGCGGACCACCCAGCAGTTCTTCGCCGACGCGGACGCGGGGACGCTGCCGGCAGTGTCGATCGTGGACCCGGACTTCGGCGCGTACTCGGAAGAGAACCCGCAGGACATCTCCGACGGAGAGGCGTTCTCCGCCGCGGTGATCAACGCGGTCATGCGCGGGCCCGCCTGGGAGTCGACGCTGCTGCTGTGGATCTACGACGAGCACGGGGGCTATTACGACCATGTGCCGCCGCCGGCCGCGGTCGCGCCCGACGACGTGCCCGCCCGGAACTGGCAGCTTTCCACCCCGTGGGCACGCGCCGGGCTGCGCGCGCTCGCGCCGAAGTTGCTGGACGAACTTGAGAATGCAGACGACGGGCCGGCGACCTATGACCGTTACGGGTTCCGCGTCCCTGCGGTCATCGTGTCACCGTACGCCCGGACGGACTTCGTGCTGCATGACGTCCTCGACCACACCTCGGTGCTCAAGCTCATCGAGGAGAAGTGGAACCTCCCTCCGCTGACCAGCAGGGACGCCGCCGCGGTCTCACCGTTGGGCGCCCTGGACCTGTCCGGTCCCCCCGCGTTCCGCATCCCTCCGGACTTGCCGCCGCCGAAGGCGGGGGCCTTCCGGCCGGCTCAGGCGAGCTGGGCAAGAAGCCGGCGCAGCGCGTCCCGGCCATGATGCCCGGACACCGGGGGTAGGGGAAGCAGACAGGCCGGCCCACACGTCTAGCAGTGGAAATGCGCCGCGATGCGCCGGCCTTGCCTACCGCCCCGTACCCCCGGGTGCCCTACACGATCGTGCTGAGCTGGCTGTCGTCGGTGAGGCTGGCGAGCGGAGGCCGCTCGACCAGTTCATTCAGGTGTTCGTCCAATCGCAGGCCATCGTTCGTACCGACGGCGTGCAGATAGGTGTCCGGCTGCTCCCACAGGCCCGGCACGTCCTGGCCAAGGTCACCGGCGTGACGCTGTCCGACGCCCTCGCGAGCGGCCACCGTGCGCAGCACGACCGAGGACATCCGGCTCAGACTGGCGAGTGACTGATGCCTGTTCTGCCTGGTACCGAGGTCGACCTGGGCCATGGCGGCGACGCCCACCTGGTCGAACACGTCGATCAGCATGCCGATCTCCACGCCGTAACCGGTGAAGAACGGGACGCTGCTCAGCACCTCGCGGCGGGCGGCGAACTCGCCCGCCAGGGGCTGCACGAAGCCGGCCAGCTCCGGGTAGAAGAGGTTGATCAGCGGCTTGGCCATCAGTTCGGTGACCCGGCCGCCGCCGTCCAGGATCTTTTCCTCCCCTTGCTTGAAGGGCCGCCGGAAGGCGGCCTTGACGAACTGCAGCTGGGGGTCCGCGAGCAGCGGCCCGAGCGTGCCGTAGACGAAGTGCTCTTCGAAGTCGGCGGTGTCGGCGTCGGCGAACATCACGATGTCCCCGCGTGCTACCGACAGGGCGCGCCACATCGCGTCGCCCTTGCCCTGAGCGGGACCGTAGGCCCGCATGAGCTCGTTCTCCGAGTAGACCTCGGCGCCATGGGCACGGGCGACATCCGCCGTGCCGTCTGGTGAGTCCGCGTCGATGACGATGACCTGATCAGGAAGCCCGGTGCGGGCCCGAAGGTCCTCGACGACGGAGAGGATGGTACCGATGGTGCCTGCGACATTGCGGGCCGGGAAGATCAGGGTCGTGGAGGGTCGCTCCGCCCCGTTACCGTCCGTAGCGCTACCGAGACCTTGGTAGTCCCGGTGGTGATACGAGCGCTGCTCAAACCATTCCCAGACTGTCATGCTCATATAACGAAATCCTGATCCGTTTGGTTGCAGCGAGATTGATCTTGTACGAGATGGGATCGCCTCCTTTTACCGGGTATCAGGCTCTACCCGCAGCAGCGGAGAGTATGCAGGCCAGCTACTAGGTCATAATCGACAAACCGGGAGGTAAGGGACATTAATCTAAGGAACGCACGGTGCAGAAGCTAACATCTGTCAACAAATCACGCTTATGGCATCTTTCGTTCACCTGTACGACAGCCTTAGGTCGGAGGGCACCCGGTTCGATGTCCGCCGAACCGGGCGCGACGCTGCCCGCCGACTGAGAGGTTCCTCACTGGGTGGAATACGGGGATATAGACAACGTTGTCGTCTACTGGCGGTCCGCCTCACGGGCGGTCGTTGACCCCGTTTGACTACCAAGTGGATTGCACTCGCCCAACCATGCTCTTTGCCGTCTTGCACCGCATCGGGTCCGCCCGACGAACCTTCTCGTACATCTCCATGCTCACCGCCACCGCCACCTTCGCCTACCTGCTGGCCCTGATCATCCCCGTTGGAACATCCCGCCCGGTGCTGGCGCCGCTTACCGCGCTGCTCGTGCTGCAGGCCAGCCTCTACCAGACCATCCGCAGCGCCATCCGCAAGGTGCTCAGCGTGACGGCCGGCGTGCTCGTGGCGGTTGGCGTGGCCGAGTTCATCGGCTTCTCCTGGTGGCAGCTCGCCGTGGTCATCGCGGGCGCGCTGATCGTCGGCCGCGCGCTGCGCCTTGGCGAGGACATGCTCGAGGTGCCGATCAGCGCGATGCTGATCTTCTCGTCGGTCGGTACGCACGCCGCGGCAGCCGGCCGGGTCGTGGACACCCTCGTGGGCGCCGCCGCGGGACTGGCCGGCGGGCTCGTCTTCGCGGGCAGGCCGCAGGTGCAGCCGGCCCGGTCCGCCGTCGGACACCTGGCCGGGCAGCTCGCGGGACTGCTCGACCGGATGGCATCCGATCTGGCGGGCTACGAACAGGAGGGTCCGGCCCCGGAGGAAGACACGGGCCAGGCAACCACGGGCCTGGCGGACACGGGGCTGACGGAGGACGACCTGGCCACCGAGGCCGCGCAGTGGCTCACCCAGGCCAGGGCGCTGCGGGATGAGATCGAGCGAGTCGACGACACGCTGCGCAAGGCCGCGGAAAGCGCCAAGCTCAACCCGCGCGCGCTCGTCCGGCCGTCCGGAGCGATGCCGGTCACCGAAACCACCGTGGCGATGCGCGGCGGCCTCGAAGCCCTTGAGCACGCCGCGCTGACGTTGCGCGGCCTGGCCCGCTCGGTGCTCGACAGCGCCGGGATTCCCAGCGAGGCCAGCCCCGTCAGGGAAAAGCAGACCCGGGTGCAGCTGGCGAGCGTGCTGGGCAAGCTCGGCGAGGCGATCCGCACCTACGGGCGGCTCATCCAGCTGACGCCGGCCGGCAGCGAGTCGCTGGAATCTCAGCTAGCCGCCCAACTCGACGAGGCGCACCGGCTGCAAGACGAGCTCGCAGACCTGCTCCGGCCGCGATCCAGGGCCGGAGGGGCGAGCGAGTGGCCGCTGCGCGGTGAGATCCTCGCGCATGTCGACCGGCTGCGCACCGGCCTTAGCATCGACACCATCCACCGCGGCGCCCACCCGGCCGCCCGAGCACGCCGACGCCGGCCGAACTCGGGCTCTTTCCCCGCGGTCCGGTCGCAGCGGCCGCGCAGGTCCGGTCAGCTGCTTCGCGGCGCCTCGCGGACGCCGAGATCCGCCCACAGGGCACGGTAGGCCTTTGCCGCCGCGCTGTTCGGGGCGAAGACCGCGACCGGGGCGCGCTCTACCGACATGGTCTCGATGACGGAGAGGGCCGGGATGACCGTGCGCAGGATGTCGTACCGTTCGGCCGCGAGTTTCTCCACGATCTCCCGGTGCAGCTTCTTGCGCCGGTCGACCATCGAGAAGAAGGCCAGGATCTCGGGGCGATGCCCCTTGAACTCGTCGAGAAAATCCGACAGCTGCTCAAGGGTCCGCACGGAAAGAGTCGTCGGGATCAACGGGACCACGATGACATCGGCCGCGTGCAGCACGTTCTCCGAGACCAGCGAGACGGACGGCGGGCAGTCGAGGAAGACCGCGTCGTACTCCTCCGCCAGCGGCGCGAGCAGCTTGGAGAGCTTGCGGGCCGGCTTGCCGCCGGGAACGGCTCCGAGTTTCGCGTCGCCGACGTCAAGCAGCAGGTCCATGTTCCGGTAGGTGAAGTCCGCCGGGATGAGGTCGAGGTTATCGAAGTCGGTTCCCTTGATGGCGTCGTCAAGCGGGCGCTTGCCGCTGATCAGCGCCCTTCCACCGCCCTTGACCTTTGCCTTGACCCGGAACATGAAGGTCGCGGCGGCCTGCGGGTCCAGGTCCCACAGCAGGGTGCGCAGCCCCGCTTCGGCCGCCAGGTAAGCCAGGTTGACCGCCGTCGTCGTCTTTCCGACGCCGCCCTTGATGTTGTACGTCGCATAAATCCGCACTTATGCGTTACCTCACTCTCGTCCCCCGAAGCAGGGCAGCCATTCTGCGCTGCCCGTCTAGGTCGGCGAAGGCGGCGAACCGCCGCTCAAAGTCGGACCGCGCCGCCCGCTGGCGCGCCGCGAGGCCGGCCGTGATCTCGCCCATCGCGAGCAGGGTCACCGCCGGCGCCTCGCCCGCCGCGAGCATGGCGGTGGCGAGCGTCCTGACCTCTTCGATTTGCACTTCCGTGTCCTGGAATTCTCCCAGACAGTCCTGGAGGCGCTTGAGGTCTCCCACCACCATCGATACCCCCGAGGGGTCATGCAGCGGGGCGAAGAACTCCAGTGCGTACCGCAGTTCCTTGCAGCGTTTGCGCAGGTCATGCAGGGCTTCGGCGGGCGTGTCGGGAGTGATCGCCGCGCCCCGCCGCGCGACCTTGGCAAAGGCCACCCGGGTCCTCTCCGCGGCCAGCAGGCCCGCGGTCCCCCCTGCCGCTTTGGCGGGTCGTCCAGAACGAGCGAACTCTCTTTTTTTGCCCCTCTGTGACGGATCGATCCGACCGCCAACGTCAAAAATAGAGGGTTCGTTACTGGTGACTGCGATCGGTCCCGAATTTTCCTGCTTGATCTTGACCAGTTTCGCGCGCCACTCCCGGGTGAGCGTGGTGAACCTCGCCGAGCGCAGGCCCCGGGTCAGGGCACGGAACTCCTTGCGCCGTCGTGTCTCCAGGTAGATACGGAACGGCTCAAGGTCGTCCGGCTTCGCCGCGGCCAGGCCGCGGGCCGTGTCTTCGAACTCAAGCAACTGCACGTCCAGATCCCTGGTCGGCGTCGTCAGGTCGCCGACCCACTTGAATTCGGCGGCGAAGAACGCGAGCTGCTTGGGGGAAGGCCGAGCAGGTCACCGAAGAGCTTCAGCGCGCTGCGGGTCCGCCGCACGCTGACCCGCAGGTCGTGCAGGAACTCAATGTCGATGTCTTTGAGTGTGCCGTCCAGGTTCGCCTCGATCGTGTCGAGCAGCCGCATCAGGATCGCGGCCCCCGCCCCGGCGGCGGGCATGCTCGCGGTGACCGCCGCGTCGACCTTGTTCGAGTAATCGCCCGGACGGCGGCCGATGGCGCGCAGCGCGTCGGCGTACGTGATCGTCTCGGCCGGCTTGAATCCAGGAACGGAGGCGAGCAGCCGGTTTGCGCGGCGGGCCTGGGCCGAATAGCCGCGGACCTCGGCGACCGTCAGCCTGGGCGGCAGCTGGGCCAACTCGGGGTCCGGTGCACTCGCCGCTCCACCGGACTCGCCGTTGGCGGCCCGGGCCGTCGTCTCGCCGGCGGGCGCCCGGGCGGGACGCGCGATCGCCCCCGCGGAGGGCAGCTGCCCGACGAGACTGCCCCGGTCGATGAACAGCCTGGCCACGGTCTTGCTGTCCTCGTTCAGCAGCCGGTACACGGCGGTCGAGGTGGTGACGGTGACGACGGGGAGGAGCGCGCGCGGCGCGATGAGGCCAGCGATGCGGGCGCCAACCGGGCCACCCGCCAGGGCGGCGAGCAGGTGCGGACGGGACGCCTGCCAGCCGGTCACCAGCTGCACTGCGTCCTGGCTGGTCTCCGCGTTCTTGCCCGCGCCGGAGAGCCGCAGCTCGCTGCCGGCGCGCCCGGGGACGTACTCCAGCGTCAGGCCCGCCTTGTGCAGCCGCCAGTCAAAAGTATCAAGCCAGGTTGTCCGCCGGACGCCGCCGGACGCGCCGACGCTCCCGTGCTCGGCGACCACGCCGAACTCCGTCCCGAGCGCCGCGAGGGCGGCCGACGTAACGTCGTCCCATGTTTGCCGCTCGCTACCGTCGGCAATGAAACCTGGCAGGCCAGGGGTCATCGCAACTCCTTTCCCGCCTCCGCCGCACCAATCTAGTCATTTAAGCATATGTTCACCATATTGTGACAATTATGTTGGCCACTTTTTAACCTTCTGTTAACCTTACCGGGTAGCTGAAGGGGTTTTGGCGCCTCGCGCCAGCGAGTAGCGCCCCGTTAACCCGTCGCCGCGCAACCGCCGAAACGCACTTCTGACCTGCATATCAGCCCTCGGCCGACGCCAGCCGGACGCCTCTGGGGAGGAAAATCATTAGGGCGCCAGGCGAGGGCACCGCAAATACCCTGCGTCGCACTTGAGCCGAATTCTCCTACCGTACGTGAATCACTATGAGACGTTCCGTGGTCAATCGATCACGCTACGAATGATTCGTACGTTGGGCGAGGAGCCGGTCATGCACAGTGCGGAAGAGTTTTCTGGTCGGCGACGGGGCTTTCGCCGGGTGCTGCCTGGACATCGGGGGCGGGGGCGCGGTCGCATCGGGTACGCGCACGGTGCGCCGACGCCGCCGGCCTAGCCGTTCTGCACGGTACCCCAGGGGCTCGCGCACCATGAAGGCGCCGTGGCAGCGGGAAGCGCCGGGGCGATCGGCTACGCGGTGAAAAATGAGCAGGCCGTCTCCTGGCCGACGCAGTTGCCCGTTGGCGGGCCCCATTCCGACGTGTGGGTGCTGGTCTGCGGCGGGATCGCGGCCGCGGCGGCCTTCACCGCCGCGTTCGTCGCATCCGGCGGCGTGGCCAGCCATCCGGCCGTCCCGGGCGCGACGATGCCCGCCGTGGTCAGCCAGGCCTGCCCCTCCCCCGTCTCCGGCCCGACACCGTAAATCCCTAACCTGGCAGCAGCACCTCAGGTCCGCCGCCCGAATCAGGACGGTATGTCCGGTCCGGCCGACGACTGCTGTGACGCAGCAATCATCTTTGCTTACCATCCGGTGCGATATTTGCCACATACCGGACGTGATCTTGGTCACTGTGTAAGCAAAGATGACGATCATGGTCACTGTGTAAGCAAGGAGTGGTCACCGGGTGGGCAGAGTGGAAGCGTCACCTGGAGATCGGCTCACTGCGGTCCGGGGAGTCACGAGGTGCTACCGCAGTACGACGCTCGAAAGGGCCAGCGGGGCTGCATGGCGGCAGTTCGCCTGGGCGAGCCAGCCGGATTCGTTCTGGATGGTGATCGGGAGGAATGACGGATTGCGCCGGGACGGTCGCGCGTCAGCCCGTCGGCGACAGATGGTCGGATGCTTGACGGGCGGCCGCCTGATGCGCGGCCAGCCAGGCGATGAACGTTGCGGTCAGGGCGGCTGCCGTTGCGGTGAGCATCGCGGCCCGGTCGCCGGAGACCCCGCTGACCGAGTCGGCCACCGCGGGCAGGAGGGCGGCGCCCATCGCCGCGCCCACCTGGCGGCTGGTGTTGACCACGCCGCCCGCCAGGCCCTGATCGCCGTCGGCTAGCTCGCGGCTGGCCAGAACGATCGAGCCGAACGCTGTCCCCGCACCGCCGAAGCCGATCAGGATCACGACGAACAGCAGGGGACTGTAGCCGACGGCGGGCAGCTGGGTAAGAGCCGCGAAGCCGATGGTCGCGGACGCAGCGGCGATCATCGCGACGCGGCGGATGCCGAATCGTCTCGCGAGCCTCGGGCCGAGCAGGCCCATGCTGAAGCCCGCCGCGCCCTGCGGCGCGATGATCAGCCCGGTGACCAGCGGGGAGAAGTGCAGGACCTGCTGCATGTAGAGGGAGAGGACGAGCAGTTCGCCGCCGGTCCACAGGCCGAGGAGGAAGGCCAGCATCGCGCCGTTGCGCAGGCCGGGGCGGAGCAGCGTTCTGGGCTGGACGAGCGGGGCGGGGTGCCGGGTCTCTGCCACCAGGAAGCTCGCGGCCGCCGCGACCGCGACCACCGCCGCGCCGATGACGAGCGGTGACGTCCACCCGAGGACGTCACCCTGGGAGATGCCGAACACGGCGAGCGTGACGGCCGCGGTGATCAGCACCGCGCCGCGCACGTCAAGCCGCCTGCCCGGTCGGCGGGCGCCGCGGCCGCCGACCGGCCGAGGGCCTGCTCGCTGACCGGAACGGCGATCACGCGGGGCGCGAGGAATGCGGTGGCGAGGCCGACAGGAACGTTCACCAGGAACACCGCGCGCCAGCTGGTCCACTCCACCAGGACGCCGCCGAGCACCTGTCCGGCGACGAAGCCGACGGACGCCATCGCCCCGTAGAGGCCGATGGCCCTGGTCCGCTGGGGTCCCGGCGGGAAGCTGGTCGTGATCAGCGAGAGCGCCGCGGGTGCCACCAGCGCCGCGCCTGCGCCCTGCACGATCCTGGACGCGACGAGCAGGACCGGGTCGCCGGCCAGCCCGCCCGCCAGCGAGGCGAGCGAGAAGACGATAAGGCCGACGATGAAAACGCGGCGGCGGCCGAGCACGTCGGCGGCGCGGCCGCCGAGGATCAGCAGCCCGCTGAAGGCGATGGCGTATCCGGTGACCACCCACTGCACCACCGAGGTGGTCAGGCCGAAGTCACGCTCTATCGACGGAAGCGCGATATTCACAATGGTGAAATCGAGCACCACCATGAACGACGCCACCAGGATGAGCGCGAGCCGAAGGGCCGAGCCCGGTCGAATCGGCGCCTTGGTGAGTATCGCGCTCATTATGGGTAGAGAAGGCTAGGGAATCGGGCAGGATGCGCGTTTTGCGGGCATGACACCAATCGGGTACGAGACGCGAGAATCAACAGTGTTCAACTCCGACGATCGGCGCGGGCATGCCGGCGCGCAATGTTCCGCTCGTCACACTCCCCGCGGGGCCTTGCTGAACACCGCGGATTAGGCAAGGATTACAAACACGACATATCTTGTTGTTGAGGGTGCGGCGGTCACCCGGTGCGGGCAGTCGTCCCGCCGGGAGACCACGGTTACCAGGAGGTAGTGATGAGCCGGATCGAGAGCCGGATCAAGGAATTGGCCGCGCGGCTGTCCGAGTGGTGGAGCTCAAGCACCAAGACCGCGAAGCAGCAGCGGTCGGACAGGAGCGCGCGGCTGCGCGCCGAGGCCACGGCGCGGGCCCAGCGGGCAGCGAGCCGGGTTCAGGACTTCCGCGAGAGCGACCGGGGTCAGCGCGCCGCCGGCAAGCTGAACGACCTGCGGGCCAGCGACGCGGCCAAGCGAGCCGAGGCGGTCTTCCACGACCTGCGCGCCAGCGACGCCGGCCAGAAGGCGGAAAGCGCACTGACCGACCTGCGCCAGCGCGAGTCCGTCAAGAAGGCCGAGGAAAGCGCCCGCAAGGTCATGCACGACCTGTTCAGCGGCGGTTCCGGCGGCTCCGGCAGCTCCGGCCCGAGCGGGACCACCAGCTGACGCCAGCTCTTCTCAGGCCAGCATGGACAGACGTCGCGCCACGGCCTCGGTCAGTAGCGCGGCGTCCTGCACGCTCCGGTAGTCGATGTTCTCCGGGGTGTCCGTGTAGAGGTGGTAGTTCGGGAGCAGCTTCTGGCGGTCGACCGAGACCAGGGTGGCTGAGGGAAACCCGTGACGGAGCGGGACGCTGCCATCGGTGCTGTTGTGCGAACGCAGTCCGCGCAGCACGGCGATCCCGTTCTCCCTGGCGCACTCGGCCACCAGGGCCTTGAAGGGATCGCCGTAGTCGTGCATGCGCACGGTTCCCTCGCCTTCGAGCAGCACCAGACGTCCGGAGCCGACCGTATCGAGGGTCAGGAACCAGGAATGGGGGCCAGTGACTCGATGATCTCCGCGAGCGCGGCGGTACGGTCGTCGTCCATCCCACAATGATCGAGCTTTCCGGTGAACGGCCAGGATCAAATGCGCGCTTTGACCGGTTGAGCGCTTGACCGCGAGAGCCGGCGCGGTCAGCTGAGTTGCACCGCGGGGTACAGCGGGTAGCGGGCGAGGAGGTCGGCCGCCTGCCCTGCGACCTTGGCCGCCACCGCCGGATCGAGGCTGTAGTGCGCCTTCGACAGCGCGCCGGCGGCCGTGGCGGCAGGCGTAACAGCAGACAGGACCGTACCGATGAGGCCGGCGATCTCGTCCATGTCACCGGGGCCGAGGCCGCGCGTGGTCAGGGCCGGAGTGCCGAGGCGGATGCCCGAGGTGTACCAGGCGCCGTTCGGGTCACGCGGTACCGAGTTGCGGTTGGTGACGATCCCGGAGTCCACCAGGGCGCTTTCGGCCTGCCGCCCGGTCAGCCCGTAGCCGGAGACGTCCACCAGGAGCAGGTGGTTGTCGGTCCCGCCGGTCACCAGCGTGGCCCCCCGGCGCAGCAGCCCGTCGGCCAGCGCGGCGGCGTTCTCCACGATCCGGCGGGCGTAGCCGGCGAACTCCGGGCGCCGGGCCTCCGCCAGCGCGACCGCCTTGGCCGCCATCACGTGGGGCAGCGGGCCGCCGAGCACCATCGGGCAGCCGCGGGCGATGTACTCCGCGAGTTCCTGCTCGCACAGCACCATCCCGCCGCGCGGGCCACGCAGCGACTTGTGCGTGGTCGTGGTATGATCTGGGCGTGCCCGACCGGGCTGAAGTCCCCGGTAAGGACCTCGCCGGCCACCAGTCCCGCGAAGTGCGCCATGTCCGCCATCAGCGTGGCGCCGACCTCGTCGGCGATCTCCCGCATGCGCCGGAAATTGATCAGCCGCGGATAGGCCGAGTAGCCGGCCAGCAGGATCAGCGGCCGGAACTCCCGCGCGATCGCCCGCACGCTGTCGTAGTCGATGAACCCGGTGACCGGATCGGTGCCGTAGCTGGCCTGATCGAACATCTTGCCCGAGATGTTGGGCCGGAACCCGTGCGTCAGGTGCCCGCCCGCGTCGAGCGACATGCCGAGCAGCCGCTGGTTCCCCAGCTCGTGGCGGAGCACGGCCCAGTCCTGCTCGCTGAGGTCGTTGACGTGCCGGACCCCGGCCCGGGCCAGAGCCGGGCTCTCAACCCGTTGCGCGAGTACCGCCCAGAACGCGACCAGGTTGGCATCGATCCCCGAATGCGGCTGCACGTAGGCATACGGCATACCGAACAGTTCCCTGGCATGCCGGGAGGCGATCTCCTCCACCGCGTCAACCTGCTGGCACCCGGCGTACACCCGGTGGCCGGGTGTCCCCTCCGCGTACTTGTCCGACATCCAGTTCCCCATCGCCAGCAGCACCGCCGGCGACGCGTAGTTCTCACTCGCGATCAGCTTCAACTGCCTCCGCTGACTGGCGAGTTCCGCGCTGATCGCGTCAGCGACAGCGGGTTCAACCGCCCGCACGATCTCCAAAGAGGCACGGAAGCGACTGACTCTGGGCTAACTGGGCCGTTTTTCTGCCACGGTGATCTTCTCCAGACAGGCACTGATCTTCAGGGAACGTGACCACGGCCGCTCCAACCGGGGAGCGCCGCCGGCAGCAGGACGCCAGCTACCGGGCTTACTGGCTTGTCTGATAATAGTGACTCCCCGGACACACCGGGTGCTCCGGCGGACGACGGAGGTACAGCGGCTTCCTGAGAATGTTTCTCAGGCAGGTGAAGAATAGCTCTAGAGGCGACAGCGGAGCGGAACCCGGTCAGTACTGTTCCCCGCATGACGATGACTGAGGTGACACAGCGGACCGGAGAGCCGCCGGGTTCGTCGCTGGCCGTATCGACCGCCGGGCTGACGAAGCGTTTGTCGGGTCCGCACCGTGGTGGATGGCGTCAACCTCGCCATCCCGAGGGGCTCGGTCTGCGGGTTCGTGGGCCCGAACGCATCGTGCCCAGCGCCGCGCCGTGGCTGCCGGGGATCTCGCTGTCGACGATCGCGGGCGGCGGCAACCCGGACTTCGGCATCACCTACAGCCACGGGGTGGTCGTCGCCCTGGCCTATATCGTCGTGGCGATCACGGCGGCGGCGGTCACCTTCGCCCGCCGGGACGTGACAGCGTAAACCGCCCCGCTCCCGCCTCAGGCGGTGTGCACGTCTACCACGTCGATGTCGATACGACCGAGCGAGAGGCCCATCTGGGCCCGCGCGGCCGTCCGCACGGCGGCGCGCACGGCCTCGCGGCGGCGAGCACCGGCATGTCGAAGCAGAGGCTGATGCTGAGCTTGAGATCGGTGCCGGTGCTCACGTCGTGCGCGTGCGGCGAGAGATAGCAGCTTCTGGCCCGCACGCCGTCGACGGTGTCACCGGCGGCGCGCAGGATGACGGCGGCGGCGTGCTCGCTGATGACCAGCCGGTCTCCCGCCGGGCCACGCAGGGCGATGCGGGGAGCGGCGGCCATCCGCGCGCGGACCACGGCCATGACCTTGGCCTGCAGGTCGGCCGGGAGGCGCACCGGTTCGGCCGCTAGCAGGCTAGCGGCCTTGCGCAACGGGAGCATCTCGGCCAGCGCGGCCCGGCAGTGTTCGCATGATCGTGCGTGCTCGTCGGGGGCTCCGAACACGAGAGAGTCCCACAACTGGTCGATGTTGCGGCCGCACGGGAGGCGGTCGCCGGCCAGGTTCACCGCCATGGCTTAAGCTCCTCTGCCAGCTGAGGGCGGGCTCGGTGCAGCCGTCCGCGGACGGCACCCGGAGTCGTATGCAGGACGGTGGCGACCTCTTCATAGGACAATCCCTCCAGCTCCCTGAGTATCCAGCAGGCCCGCTGCTCAGGTGTCAGGCGGTTCAGGGCGCAGCGCAGCGCGGCGGCGAGACCGTCGGCGAGTGCGTGCTCCTCGGGGCCGGGGAGCCGGTCACAGGCGGTGGTGAGCTCGTCGAGAGGCACGTGCGGCCGGACGGCACGCAGGGTGCTGAGTGCCCGCGTGACGGTGATGCGGTACAGCCAGGCGGCGAAGGCCTGTTCCGCCTTGATGTCGCACAGGCGCCGCCAGGCCGTGACGAAGGCTTCCTGGGCGGTGTCGGCGGCGGTGCCGGCGTCGGGCAGGATGCGCACCGCGATCCGGTAGACCGGCATCTGGTAGCGCCGGACAAGGGCCTCGAACGCCGAGACATCTCCTTCGCGGGCTCGCGCGACCAGCGTGGCGTCATCGAGGGCGGCGAGCGCGGAAAACGCCGGCTGTCCGTCACCGGCGGCGTCGGCCGCGTCGGCCGGGCGCGGCCGGGGCACACCGAACCCCGGCTCAGCGCCACCGTCCGGCTTGCCCCCCATACCGCCCGCATGCCCAGGTCACGGGCGGATCAACCTCCTTATATGTCGCGCAATTGACATGTTTCACACCCGTGACGAACTGCGGCGATCCCGCGTCTTAACACTGAGTCCCGCCTGATCGGAGGGCTGGCAGGGCTCGCTAGCGAGACAGACACCGACGTACAGGGGGCCAAGACGGTGAGCACATCTGAGACCGAAGGCACGACCAGCGTGGCCATGACGCCCACTGTTCCCGGGCCGCGCCGGGCCAGCGCCGAGCTGGCGAGCGAGCACGGGCGCACGAGCATTTCCGAAGTTGTGGTGGCGAAGATCGTCGCGATCGCGACCCGCGAGGTGGACGGCGTATACGCCATGGGAACGGGAACCGCGCGGATGATCGGCGCCGTCCGGCAGCGAGTCCCCGGCACCCGGGCCAGCGACACCCAGGGAGTGCTGGTCGAAGTCGGCGAGCGGCAGGCCGCCGCGGATCTCGACCTGGTAGTCGAGTACGGGGTGTCCATTCCGGACGTGGCCGCCGCGGTCCGGGCCAATGTGATCGGCTCGGTGGAACGCATCTGCGGCCTCGATGTCACCGAAGTCAACATCGGCATCGACGACGTGCACCTTCCTGGTGATCAGGACGCCAACACGTCCAGCCCGCGGGTCCAATGAGGGACGAGCGGGTCCAATGACCGGACGAGGCGGGCAGCCACTGGATGAGGTGGCCAAACTCGCCGACCGGATCGCCGCGACCGTGATCAGGTGCCCGGACGTAGCGGGGCTGACCCAGAACCCCGGCATCCCGGTGGCGACCTACCTGCCCGGCCGGACCGTGTCCGGGGTGGCGGTCCGGCCGACGGAGGTCGAGATCTGCGTGGTGGCTCGCTACGGTCTGCCCCTTGCGCAGGTCGCGGCGCAGGTCAGGCAAGCCGTGGAGCCGCTGGCGGAAGGCCGGGTGGTGGACGTCGTGATCGGCGACATCACGCCGCCGCCGGCGCGCCCCGAGGCAGCGATGGCGTCGGCTGCCCGTCACCAGACGTAGCAGTACGGCCGCCGGGCCGAGTAGGACAAACGATAGGAAAACGGGGGAAACTGCCAATGGATGAGGTTCGCATGCTGCCGATCCTCGGGTTGGCGTTCGGAATCGCCTTGGGCTTCGCCGGCGCGTTCGGCGGCTGGTCGGCGTTCGTGATCGTGCTGGTGCTCGGCCTTGTCGGCTATGTCACCGGGCGGGCGCTCACCGGGGAACTCGACCTGAGCAGGCTGTTCGTCACGCGGGAGCGGAGGTCGCCGTGAGCGCCCTCGACCTGGCAGTTCCGCCCGGCCCGCTGACGGTGCCCGGACAGCGGGGCCGCACCACCATCGCCGACCGGGTGGTCACCCAGGTCGCCACCCAGGCGGTGGCCGAGGTCGCGCAGACCGGCGGCGCGGCCAGGCAACTGATCGGGATCACGCTCGGCCGCCAGACCGGGGAGGGCCCCGCCCGGGTATCCGCCCGGGTCAACGGCAACCTGGCGATGATCGAGGTGCGCCTGACGCTGGCCTACTCCGCCCCGGTGCGCAGCCTGAGCCGCGAGGTGCGCAGGCACGTCATGGAGCGGGTGTACCGCCTGACCGGCATCGAGGTGCGCCACGTGGACATCGAGGTGACCCGCCTGCTGCTCGGGTGGCAGCGGTGAGCGGCACCGCCGGCCAGCCCGGCGATTCCGTGCTGCTGCTACCCGAAGAAGGGCGGCCAGGCACGCCCAGAACCAACGCCTGGTCGCTGCCCGGCGCGCGCCGTCGGGCCCGCCGGGAATTCCGGCCCCGGCGCCGGATCCCCGGCGTGCTGGTCGCCGCGGTGATCGCCGCGGCGGGCATCGTGGGCTGCATATGGGCGGCGTCGGCGGCACTGGGCCATCCGCTGTGGAACATTCCGCACGGCGACTTCGCCGGACCGTTGCAGAGCAGCGTGCACTGGGACGATACGGGGACCCGCATCGTCGCCTCGGCCGTCGCCTTCGTCGGTTTCCTGCTCATCGTCATCGCCCTGGTTCCCGGCCGGGCCCGGGCCATCCCGCTGGCTTCCGGTGATGAGTCGCTCGTGATCGGCGTGCCGCGGCGCAGCCTGCGCCGGTCGCTTGGCTGGCTCGCCGAAGACATCGCGGGAATCGACCGCGCCAAGGTGAGAACCGGCCGTAACTCGGTCAGGGTGCGGGCCAGTACCCGGCTGCGGGACCCGGCTGGCCTGGCCGAAAGCGTTCAAGCCGTCGTCGAGGACAGGCTCGCCAAGCTGGATCCGCTCTGGCCGGTCCGCGTCAAGGTACGGCTGCGCCGTAAGGAGGGCTAGCCACGATGACACGCCACACCGCGCGGGTCAGCCGCACCGGGCTTGTGATCATCGGGCTGATCCTCCTGCTCGGCGCCGGCGCCGTCCTGGCCCGCAGCTTGCAGGCCTCCACGTCCGTGCTCGGAAACTCGCAGGCGCCGGTGCTGACGCACGGGCAAGTCCAGTACCCGACGAAGAACAGCTGGGTGTGGCCGGTCGTGGCCGCGGCCAGCTTCCTCATCGCCGTGCTCGCGTTCTGGTGGATGACGGCCCAGACCAGGATCAGGGCCGTCCGCCGGATGCCGCTCGAACCCGACCGCCTGCACGGAACAACAACGCTGCGCGCCGACGCTGCCACCGGTGCCATCACCGACGAGCTCAAGAGTCACCCCAGCATCCGGGGAGCCGACGCACTCTTGCACGGATCTTCGACCACCCCCGGCCTCCGGCTGGGCGTCACGGCGGAAAACCGCGCCGATCCGGGCTTGATACGGGTCGGCATCGAGAACGAGGCCCTCCCCCACCTGCGCAGTGCCCTTGAGCTGGAAAAGATCCCCACGGTGCTGCGCCTGCAGTTCAGCCAGGCGTTCGACCGGCACCTCACCTGATCCGGCCGGGCGTGGCGGCGAAGGGTGGATAGTTTTGCACATTCCGGTGTGTAAAACTATCCGCCGCAGCGTCCGCCCTACTTTGCTTCCTTCAGGGTAAGGTCCATTTCTTGGCGTAGGTCCAGCATTCGCCTGGCGCCGCTCGTCCTGAGCAGTTCCGATTCTATTATTGCCGTCAGTCCAGCCAGGAACTGTTCCCTGTCTTCATTGAAGACTACGTAATCGTAGTTCCACGCCCACACCATCTGGTCGGTGCGTATCTTGAGCCTTTGGGCGATGTCAGGGTCCTGCGACCTGGCGGCCAGCCGGGACCGCAACTCGGATTCCGACGAAGTTGTCACGAAAATCCCGACGACCCTTCGTGCGGACGCCGCCCGGACGCGGGCGAAGCCGTTAGGGTCCAGCTCAACAATCAGCGGGTCCTGAATGTCATCATGAAGGAGGGCGCTCGGCGAACCGTAGTAGCTTCGCGAGTAGGTCCGGGTATATTCGAATATGGCACCTTCCTCGTGAAGCTGGAAAAATCTCTCCTCATTCACGTACTCGTAGTCGGTGCCGTCCTTCTCTCCCGAGCGCATCGGACGAGTCGTGTACGTTGGGATCCTTCGAACCGGCAGCGTACGGACCGCGTGATCGAGCGCGGTCCCTTTGCCCGCACCACTCGGCCCTGAGATGACTACGAGCAAAGGCCGAGCATCCAGTTGAGCCACCGTAACCCCCTTCCCCGCAGACATGCACTAAGTTTGCGGGGTACAAAATGGATAAGCCGGGCAGGATCACCCCGCAAAGTCAGTGTATGTCGTCTAGCCGGATGACCAGTCAGCTTGATAGAACTAGGCATGGCCGAAGTGAAGGTGGAATCGAATCCCGGTAACCCGAGCGTCGTAACGCTAACCTACACAAACGATTCGGGCGATGCCATAGCGACATACACCTACATGGTATCGATTAATCCCGACGATCCGGGCTTTGCGCTCTCCAGCTGGAGCAAGTAATAACATCCCAGTGACCTTGAGCCGGGCCAGATCAATCCACTTCTAGTCCGGATAGCGGCTGATGGGTTGATACCTGCCCTCATTGGCAACAGTGTGCGTTGTAACGATTTTGCGCAGAGAGTGACGAAGCGTCGGGCTTTGTGGAAACCGGCCGGCATGAGCGTAACTAGCAGCAACGACGCCGCTACGCACCTCGGGCGTCAAATGAAACGTGACCGGCAGGCCCATGGGTGGACCCTGCGAGATCTTGCCGCGCACGCGGGGATCAACTTCGGCCCGCTGAGCATGGTCGAGAACGGCAAGCGCCCGTTCTCCGAGAAGCTGGCCAAGGCGTGCGATAGTCGTAAATGCTTGTCTCTTGGATGGGCGAGGTCGACCGGCCCGACGTGACACCTCGGCGAGTGGCCATCTCGGGTGTCACCAGCGGCGACGGCGGGTTTACCAGCTATCTCGTCGAGATCTGAGCGGATCTGCGTCATAGGGGCCTGCGTGCGGGCACAGCGGGCCTGGATCCGCCGTGCCGACCGGGAGGCCGGTCCCGGTGGCGGAAGAAGGAGTTGAGGTATCAGGGGAACCGCGGATCCGTTCGGGCTGATCCTTTTGGTTTTCCCGAACGGAGGCGGGTGACTGCCACGGCGCCCGCTGGACCCCTGCACCCGCTGGACCCCTGCGGCACCGGAAGCCTGGCGGGGCCCACGATGCTGGATACCCAGATTTAACAGTTATCGCATTTCGCTACTATTGCCCCACTTTGCGATGCATGCCACCATCAGTTCGGTACAACATCGCACAGGAGCCGACGGAGCTGCACAAGGTCGCCGGGTCGGCGTCCGCCGGCGCCGTCTGCCCCTAGTAAGGGGAAACCTTGAAGCGCCTAGCAGCGGCGACTCCTGTCATCGGGGCGAGCCTGATCCTGGCCGGGCTCGCCGCCGTCAGCCCGCCCGCGGCCGCGGCCGCCTCGGCTAGTCAGCGGGCCGATGCCTCGCCCGCGGCCGCCATGGTCAAGCCGACCGTGGCGTACTCCCGCCTGGACCTGCCGGACGGGCGCTGGGCGACGGTCTATTCCGATGGCATCGCCGAGGTGCACGGGACCGACGGCTCGACCGAGATCCAGCATGTGCCGCTGGCCAGTGCCGACGGCCAGAACGTGTCCCCGGCCGGCGACGGCACACTGGAGCTGCCCGCCCGGGGGGCGCTGATCGCGGACCTCACCCAGGGCCAGCCCGCCCTGTACGCGCCGGACCAGGTGGTCGTCGTCTACCGGCCTTCGGTCACCGCGCCCGGCACCGTCTCGGCCAGCGCCGTCTCGCTCGCGGCGAAGACGCCCGCCTACACCAGCGCGGCCGCGCTCAACACGGTCCTCGACAAGCTGGGCGTCGACCGCGCGCAGCAGATGTTCCCGAGCGCCGCGCAGCGCGCCACGCTGAGCGCCATGCAGGTGGCCGCGCAGGCCAAGACCGGTACGCCGCTGCTCGACTTCAGCGACGCGGTCGTGCTCCACCTGACCAAGTCGTCGGTCGCGTCCGCCGTCAGCCAGCTCATGGCGGATCCCGACGTCGAGTACGCGGAGCCGGACTGGACCGTAAGCACCATGGACGTCCCGCCGACGCAACTTCCGGCCGCCGCGGAGAGGCGGGCGGCTGCTCTCGTGTCGCCCGTGTCACCCTTGCCGGCCGCGGCCGGCACTGCCGGTGTCCCCGACAACTACGCGCTCAGTTCGAGCGCGCAGAGCCTGCTGAACCGGCCCGGCGTGGACGCGGTGCCGGCGTTCGCGGACCTGGCCGAGAAGTACGGGCAGTTGCCCGGTCAGGGGGAGATCGTCACGAACGTGTCGCTGGGCACGCTCGACGACGCCTCCGCCGCGGCCAACCCGAGCGACCCCTGCTACGAGTACGCGGCCGCCTACGGCCCCACCACCGAGGTGATCAGCGGTCAGCGGTACATCAACTGGCCGTCGATGCCGCTCATCCCGACGTATACGGCCAGCTCAGACGGCACGCTTGACCCGACCGGGGAGACGTGCGGCGACGACCCCGACCTCACCGAGATCGGGCTTGACTTCGCCATGATGGCGCCGCTCCCGCACGACGAGCAGCGCGCGGGCGAGGTCGGGTCCGGCTACACCGACCTGCTCGGCATCGCACCGGGCGCGAGCTACCGCCTGGTGGTGCCGTCCGCCGCGGGCGGCTCGGTCAGCGACGTGGACGCCGCGTTCATCGCCGCCGCGAACCAGACGCCGCGGCCGGACGTGATCACCGCGTCCATCGGCTTCGGCACCGACACCACCGGCTTCTCAAGCCGCTACCTCGAAGACGACCCGATGACCGAGTCGATCATCGCCTCCATCGTCAACGCGGGCATCGTGGTGACCATCTCCGCCGGCGACGGGCTGCGCACCTACACCAACGCGGCGGTCGATCCGGCCGGCGGCGCGACCGCGACCGACGTGGCCGCGAGCCAGGGGCAGGTGACGAGCGAAAGCGACGTCGCCCTGTCCGGCGCGGTGTCCAGGGACCTGGACTCGGGCTCGATCGACGTCGGCGCGTCCACGCTGGACGACATCACCACCGCACCGCCGGACAACCCCGCGGACACGGCCCTGTCCTCCGTGCACGCGTACCCGACCACCCGTTACGACGGTGCGCGCGACTTCGCCAGCGGCTACGGCTCGCGGGTCAACGTCGCCGCGCCGGGCGACGACGTGCTGAGCTTCTCCCACGCCGCGGGCTCCGGTGACGACGCGGTCGACGTGAACCTCGAAGGCGGCACGTCCGCGTCCGCACCGGAAACGGCCGCCGCCGCCGCGGTGGTGCTGCAGGTCGCCCGGCTGACCCACGACACGGCGCTTGAGAACAACCCGCGGGCCGTCCGCGGCTTCCTCGAGCAGACCGGGACGCCGCTCGGGCCGCTGGCCCAGTCGGACATCCCGGTCCCCGTCGGCCCGCAGATCGACGTCGGCCGCGCGGTCGAGACCCTGCTGGCGCGGGCGCACCAGTCGGTCACGCCGGCCGTTGCGCGGGTCGCGGTCGAGCAGCGGCAGCAGCTGAGCGCGGCCGGCGAGCAGTTCCTCACCGCCACCGACCCGACGGCGATCAGCCTGTCAGGGATGGCGGCGGACGACTGGATCACGATCTCCCCGGACTGGACCGGCCTGCCGGCCGCGGGCGTCAGCTACACGCTGACGGGACCGGACGGGCGCACGCTGGCCAGGTCGCCGTGGGCGCGGCTGCAGCCGTCGGCGATACTCGCGGCGGCCGGGCTGCCGCTTGAGTCGAGCGCGGCCAGCCGGAGCGTGACGCTGACCTACCGGGCGGGTGCGGGCGGCCGGACGCTGGCGGCGTCGACGTTCACGCTGACGTTCGGCCCCTGGGACGGGACCACGCCTGCCGTCGCGGCGCCGGTGGTCCCCGCGGCGGTCACCGGACCGGTGATCCCGGTGAAATACGACCTCACTGGTCTCACCGGTGCGGCCGATCCGACCCTGGTCGTGTCGGAGCCCGGCCGGGTCGATCCGGTGAGCGGCGAGTACTTCACCCCGGCGTACAGCGTCCCGCTGACCGCGGCGCGGGGGACGGTCGGCATTCCCACGTCGAAGCTGCCGGGCGCGGGCGTGTACGGCATCGGCATCCAGGACGGCCCCGGCGGGTGGCAGTCGGCCGATGACTCCGCGTTCGCGATCGTGCGCGTCTCCCCCGCCGGAACCGCGCAGCCGCAGGTGCCGACGCTGGCCTACGGGAGCACCGCCGGCCTGACACGCTGTCGGTCCCGTACGACGGGAGCTTCCGGCTGACCTACGACGCCAGCAGCGTCCCCGGCGCCACCGCGGCGGTCGCGGAGATCAGCGCGCCCGGCCCGACGGCCGCCAACAACGACAACACGTTCAACAACCCGAACGGCAGCCAGCGCGACGACGACGGCGTCGACTCGGGGTCGATCGCGTGGATCCCGCTGCGCGGCACCCGCGGCACGGTCACGCTCAACAGCGGCACCGTCGGGCTTGACCCCGCGATGATCCACGAGATCCGGATCCTGGCCACCGGGCGGGACGGCCGGGTCGTGGGCGAGGCGAGCGGCGGCAGCACCGTGACGATGAACGGCATCGCGGCCGCCGACGGCGGGTCGGTGGCGGACGGCTTCGGGATCAGCGCCACCGGCGACGACGGCTTCCTGACCTCGAACCAGGTGACCGCGGCGGGCCTTGAGCTCGGCTCGGTGGAGACCTTCAGCCAGTCCAGCGGCGCGACCTCGACGGTGACGTCGTCCTCCGACATCTACGCGACCACGCCCCGCGTCTGCGGCGGCATGCTGGCCGGCGACACCGGCCTGTATGAAGACGAGACGGCGTTCCGCCTGCTCAACCCGGTCACGACGGGGACCGACGGCGGCGCCGTCACGGTGCCGGGCGCGGTCGGCACCGTCCTGTGCGTGGCCGGCAACCAGTCGACAAGCCAGGACGCCGTGCTGAGCAGGAGCAACGGCGACTACTACGTCACGCCGGCCGACATCGCCGCCGGGACGTTCGGCCCGCCGGTGGACATCAGTCCCGAGCTGGCGTCGTTCGGCTTCCCCGTACCGACCGGCTTCGCCGAGGATCCCGCCACCGGCGAGGCGTACGTGGCCGTCAGCGACCTGACCGGCGCGGCGGACAGCACCGTCGTCACGGTCAACCTGCAGACCGGGGCCGTCGGCCCGTTCCCGGGCCTGCCGGGGTTCGAGTACGGGCTCACGGTCAGCCAGACGGGGAACCTGGCCCTGGAGGGAAGCTACGCCACGGTCGGGATCTACGACCTGGCGACCCAGACCCTCGCCACCGCCGCGCCGGGCGGCAGCGGGTACTGGTTCCCCACCGCCATCCCGGGCACCAGCGACTTCCTGTCAGCGGAGGTGGAAAGCCCGGGATCGCTGGCTGCCAAGCCCGACAACAACGCCATGTCCAGCATTGTCCTGCTCGACGACCAGGGAAACGTCCTGCACCGCTTCGAGCAGTTCAACTTCTACAACAGCCCGTTCAACGCGATGGGCGCCTACCTCCAGGTCAACCCGTCCACCAAGACGGCCTTCACCGTCGGCCCCCAGGAAGGCCAGATCGTCCCGTTCAGCTACGCGGGCTCATAGCCGCCTGAAAAGACGCCAGCCTGTCAGCCTCCGGGGCTGACAGGCTGGCCACAGTGTTCCAAGTAGTCCATGCGCTGGTCCCGCCTGCGGGAGAATGCTTCCTGCCCGGCGAGGATGCCGAAGGAATCGTTGATCGCGGCAAGGTCGGCCGCGAGGTCAGCGCGGGGAAGCGCCCCGATCGCGCGATCGATCAGCGTACGGATCAGTTCAGCCCGGGAAACGCCCGCTGCCGCCGCTGCCCGGTCTAGTGCGGCAAGCTGTCCCTCGGTGAGATAGACGTCGGCGCGCTTCATGCACCAGATTCCGCACGCTCTATGGCTGGCGGCGCGACTGTCCCTCGGCGTGGTCGCGCTCGGCCCGTTCCCCTCCTTGCTCTTTCCCCGTAGTGGCGTTGAGCGGCTACCGCCGGCCCAACGCCACTCGGGGGGCAGATGCTGTCCCGGGGGGCGCATTTGGCGCGCACTTGCGGGGCACAGACTTCCCCTAGTTTGGTCTAAAGTCATCATCTTCGCACGTGGGGACGCACAGGAAGGAAATGCATGCACCAGCCGGACCGCGCGGCCCATCTCGGTCCGTACGTGAACTCCTTCGCCAGTTCGCAGCAGGACGCGCCCGCCCGCGGCGGGCACCTGATCCGCTGGCGGCCCAAGTTCGCGGACCCGGCACCATTCGGCGACGTCCCCGGTCTCACCGACCCGGCCGCCCTGATCGGTGCGCTCAGGGCGCGGGGCGGCGGCCTGGTCGCGCTGCGCGTCGCGGAGTTCACCCACGAAGCCGTGGCGGAGGCGACCGCGTTCGCCGACTGTCGGCGCGGCGGCAATCGGGGCGCAGACCTCGGCGACGTGGAATTCTGGCTGCTCGGAGCGTCACCCGAGGCTACGCGCCAGTTGTTCGACGCGTTCGGCCGGGACAGCCACGGGGTGGCGGCGCGGTTCGCCGTC
The DNA here is from genome assembly GCA_963785645.1 of uncultured Actinomycetota bacterium. Taxonomy (GTDB): domain Bacteria; phylum Actinomycetota; class Actinomycetes; order Streptosporangiales; family Streptosporangiaceae; genus Trebonia. Next base: position 108,078 of record CAWAWG010000021.1, on the reverse strand, counting down.
GCCGACCTGGCGGACCCGGCGTCCGTTAACTTCACCACGGGCCTCCTGCGCGAGGCGGCCTGCGATCTGGTCATCGTTGACGCGAGCATGGACAAGCTCGCCCCGGCGGCGTGGGGCGTGCTCCGGCGCCTGCTCATACCCGGCGGCCTGGCCCTGATCAGACGTACCGTGGACTGGCTCACGCCCGCCGGGGCCCGGCTGGTCGCCGGTAGCGGCCGACGTCGACGGGGCCGAACTGTGGGCCGCGCCACCAGAACTCTCCGACCGGCCGGCCGAGTCCGATGTGCGAGACGAACCGGACGCGCCCCGCTGGCTGATCGCATGTCGAAATCATGAAATTTCCGGCATGTCGTGGCGCGCCAGCGCCCGACATGCCGCCTCGCAGCAGGAGCCGTCTGCCGCCGGATCCGGGCAACTGATCGACACCACGCTGGCCGACACCACGCTGGCCGACACCGCGCCGACCGACACCGCGCTCGCCAACACGGGGGCCTGGTGGATGGCGCCCGGTGCCGTGCGGGTAGACGGTGTCGTTCGGATAGACAGCGAGTCCCTCGACCCGGCGTGGCTCTGGTCCGCCGTAGCCCAGGAGGAGATGCGCGCCCTGCGGGCAGCCGATTTCTTCTGCGATGAGCCCGATGACGGCCCCGATGACCGCGCCGATGGGGCACCGACCGGCGCCGCCAACGGCGCTGTCCCGGGCGAGCGCGTTCTCTCCCGGGTCCTTGACTTCCTCCGCGCGCTGCTCGCCGCCAGAGCGGACGCTGCCACCCGGACAGGCAGCGCCTTCGGAACAGAGGCGGCCACCGGAGCAACGGGAGGGCCGTGCCGGGTAACCGTGGTCACCCGGCGGGCCGTCATGGACGTCGCATCGCCGTGGGCAGCGACGCTGTGGGGGGCAGTCCGCGCGCTCGGCCTCGAACTCGACTCGGGTATAGACCTGCGTCTCGTCGACATCGGCGCGCCGGGCGGCCTGCGGACCGTGAGCTGGCTCGCCAGGCACGACGTCCGCGAACGCGAACTGGCGGTCAGGGACGGGAGGCTCTACGCGCCCCAGTTGGTGCCCCTGCCCGGCGGTGGGCCCCTGCCGGGCAACGACGAGGCCACCGCCCCGGCCGCCGAGGCCGGGCCATAAGCTGAACGCCCCGGTCATCAGTTATCGTGGAAATTTGATCGTATTGGGACAAATTTATAGTTAATTTCCCGGTTGCGTCGGGGTGCAGCGGCGGCTTCGCACCGCCCAGACGGTGCCAGCCGGGATAGCACCTTTCGTACTGTTAAGGCGCCATCGGACCGGGCAGTTAGTCAGAGTCGGCTCAGCAGAGCGCCGGCACTGGAGGCAAGCCATGAGCCAGAACACGGCAAGGCACGACCCGCGGGCGAAGTCCGAAGACGAAGACGTGGCCGGCCCGCGGGCTCGCCCGCCCGAGCACCGGCAGCGCGTGCGCCCGCGCGTGGGTCAGCCGGCCGGCGACGGCGGCGTAGGGCCGGACGAGCCAGACGAGGGCGAGTTCGAGATCATCGGCGACAACGACCTGGGCGCCGCCGACCTCGGCCCGGCCGATCCGAATGCCACCGACCCGGACGCCGATTCCGGCCGGGTCAAGAAAATAAGCTAGGTCAGCGCTCAGGCGGGCGGCCGTCAGCACCTCGCAGGGAACTTCGGCCTGCTGTCGTGACCAGATGTTGGCCGGATGCGCAGTGCCGTTAACTTAGGCGGTCCGCCGACTGTGCCGGGAGCCGTACCGTGCCCGTTCTGTCCGGTATCAGAGCAGCCCAGTTCATTAACGCGGAAACTTTGCAGGTTATAAGCTGCTTAATTCTTTCGTGATCTTGGTGCTGCCAGCCAGTATCGTCAGACAAACGGTCCCCGGCAACATCACGCTCCTCTAAATCAACGGCATTAGGCCGGGCGCGATTGCGGCCGGCGCGGCCCAAAGCAAAGCCGGAAGATCAACACCGTGAGCCCGAACGGATGGTGGTTGCCCGCGGCCGCGCATGCCATCTGCTCGGGCCATGGCCGGCCTGGACGCCGAACCGCGCTCTCGTTCTGATGACTGGATAGCGGCGAGCGCGGGCGCTGGCCGGGACGCGGACCCTCGCCGAGGGACGGCGGCCCGGCCGTGGCCGCGGGAAGCGGCCGACCGCGAGAATCCCTTCGCTAGCCGCAGACGGACGTGTACGGGATGTCCGGGAGGTAGTCCTGCCACAGGTTCGACCGGACCGGGGCCTTCAGGGTCTGGCAGATGTTCGCCGCCACCTGCCCCGGGTTGGTGTCCCATATCCGCGAGCCGAGCGGTGAACCCGTGGTGAGCAGGCTGAGCGGCGCGCTGTAGGACAGGGCCCAGATCGCCCCGCTGTGCGTCGTGATGGATTGCTCCGGGGTAGTGACGGTGAAGGGGTTGGTGGGGGTGAAGTTCCCGGCCGGCACGGTCCAGAACCGCGCGACAGCGTCCGCTCCGGCCGCGACGAGGGAGTCACCCGAGAGGAACAGCACGCTGTAGATGCCCTTGCTGCTGGCGGAGAAGGAGCCCTGGTACTTTATCTGGCCGTTGAGGCTGGCGTAGGTCGCGGGCACCGAGTACAGGTTCACGTTGCCGTCACTGTTGCCGAACGCAAGCTCGCGCCCGTCCGGGCTGAAAGACACCGATGTCGTCGAGTCCAGGATCGGGATGTACGTCCACCAGGGAGAACCCGGGAACGCCGTAGACCCGGATGGTCCCGTCGATACCGACCACGGCCAGCAGCCGTCCGTCGGGGCTGAAGGCCACCTGGAACACGCCGCCGCCAAGTTGCGCGGAGAATGGCGTGCTGCTGGATGACGCTGAACGAGGCGACGCGGGCGAGCCGCGCGGTGGACCACACCTGCATGGTGGTGTCCTTGATGCCGGAGACGGCCAGCAGCGTCCCGTCCGGGCTGAACGCGATGCTGTTGACCCTGGTCGTCAAGCCGGTCGTGAACTGCCCGGTCATCCGCGGGTGGCCAGGTTCCACAGCTCGACGGGATCGCCGGGCACACTGGCCGACGCGACGGCGAGGGTGGTCCCGTCCGGGCTGAACGCCAGCGCCGCGGAGCCGCTGGCCGGCAGCAGGCCGAGCAGCTTCTGCGCGGGCAGGCTGTACAGGGCGACGACGTAGCGGCCGCCGGTGGTGGTGCTGATCGCCAGTGTCTTCCCGTTCGGGCTGGACACGAGCGACTCCGACTGCGTTGGCGGCGCCGCCGGGGACCGGCCCCCGGGTATTCCACAGGTCGATCGTCCCGTCCTCGCTTGCGCTGGCCAGCGTGAGGCCGTTGTCGCTGTACGCCACCTGCAAGACCGCGTACCGGTGGCCGGAAAAAGTCCCGAGCGGCACCGGTGCGGTGTTCTTATCGCTGGTATCCAACAGCCGGACCGTGCCGTCCAAGCCGCCCGCGGCGAGTTGGGTGCCGTCGGGGCTGAAGGCCAGTGACTCTATGCCCTGGACACCGTTGGCCTTCACCGTCGCCGTGACCTGGCCGCTGGCCAGGTTCCAGAGCTTGACGGCGTAGACGGAGGTGGCGATCTCCGTCGTTGAACGCGATGGTCTGACCGTCCGGGCTCACCGCGACCGGGGAGTTGGTGACGACGTTGGGGCTTCCGGCCAGGATGACGGCCGTCCTGGTGCGCCGCCCGATGTTCCACAGGTCGACGCCGGCGTTGACCATCCCCGTGACCAGAGACTGCCCGTCGGGGGTGAAGGCAAGGCTCGGTCGTCGTGATGTCCTCGGGGATCACGCCGGCGAGGGCACGGGTGGACAGGTTCCACAGCAGCACGAGGCCCGCGGTGATGTTCGTTTCGCTGGTGGCAATGCCCGCCGCGACCATGGTCCCGTCGCGGCTGAGGGCAACGCTGGTTACCGCCGGGGCGGGATCGCCCGGCAGGGCGGGCACGGCCAGGGTGCCGACGTGCACGGGGTGCGCCGGGTTGGACACGTCGAACAGCCAGAGCCCGCCCTGGCTGGGCGACCACGATGGTGCGTCCGTCCGGGGCTGAAGGCGACGCCGTTGGACTGCGCGTAGTCGCCGTCAATGCTCGGGAACCGGAAGGACCAGAGCAGGCGGTAGGTGGCCGCGCTCCACAGCTGAACCATGTCGTACTGATTGGTCCCGGCGACCAGGGTGCCCGCCGGGTTGAACGCTGCCCCCGTGATGTTCGCCTCCTGGGGAGCGCCGTTGACCAGCAGCCGCCCGGTGATGGGCACCGCCTGGGTGGTCAGCACCGTGCTGCGTACCTGGGGGGACGACGGATCGAGACGCTCGGCCTCCACCGCGAACTTGAGGCCGGTGTCCGGCCGGAAGTCCGACCAGGCCTGCGCCGCCTCCGCCGCGAGCAGCCCGCCCTCGGCCTGTCGTCCTCCACCTGGACCGCGGACCGCTGGGCCTCGGCGGTGGACCGCTGGTTCAGGGCGAAGACCGACAGGCCGCCGAGCAGCGAGCGACAGCGCGGCCAGTACCGCGATGACCCCGTTGCGGCGGCGGGTGCCCCGCCTGCGCCGCCGCTCGGAAGCCGCCAGGAAGTCCCGGCCCGCCTGCGTCAGCTCCGCGGACATGGACCGCATCGGCGGCCCACGCCTGGGCCGACGCCAGCCGCACGCCGCCGTACAGGCCCGCCGCGTCCTTGCCCTCGCGCGCCCAGGTGGCGGCGGCGTCCTCAAGCTCCTGCCGGACGAGCAGGCCGGCCCGGTCCTCGTCGATCCACCCGCGCAGCCGGGGCCAGCGGCGCAGCAGCGCCTCGTGGGTGATCTCCACCGCCTGCCCGCCGGAGGTGAGCAGCCGCGCGGCGGTGAACGCGTCGAGCGCGGCCCGCGCCGCCGCCGGGTCGGCTACGCCGCGCGAGCAGGCTGTCCGCCGCGACCCGGCGCCGGGTGTCGGCGGTCGCGTCGCCGTCGCCGGTGGCGGCGCCGACCCGGACCAGGCCGAGGAAGATCTGCCGGGTGGCCGCCCGCCCGGGCTCGTCGAGCCGGGCGTAGACGTCCTCGGCCGTCCGGGCGATCGCGCCCGCGATCCCGCCCGTCGCCTCGTAGCCCGCGACGCGTCAGCCGATTGCCGTCACGGAACTGCCAGGTCGCGCGCAGGGCATGGGCCAGCAGCGGGAGCCGACCCGGCTCGTAGCCGCCGCCGCGCTCCGCTCCCCGTCCGGGCCCGGGTCGCTGCGCCTGCATTTCGTCCGTCGCCGCGGGCGCCCTCGTCGACGCCGAGATCGCGCAGCAGCCGCTCGGTGAGCCCGGCCTCCAGCGTCAGGCCCACCGCCCGCGCCGGGCGGATGATCGCACTGCCGCACCTCGGTGGCCGTCATCGCGCCGAGCACCACCTGCCGGGACTGCATCGCCTGGCGCAGCACCGGGTACGCGGTCGCCCGGGCGTAGAAGTCGGCCCGCATGCCGAGTACGACCAGGGCGCTGCCCGGGCCCGCGTCGGCGGCCAGGGTCCCGATCTCATCGAGGAACCCGGAGCGCTCCGCCTCCGACTCGCACAGCGTGAAGATCTCCTCAAGCTGGTCGATGACCACGACGAATGCGAGCGTCGCCGACGGCGGTCTGCGACGTTCGCCAGGGTGGCGAGCGCCGCGCGCAGCGTCCGCAGCGGGTGGGACCCCGGCGTGATCATCAGGCGCGGCCACCCGGCCGAGCCGGGTGCCGGGAGCCGTCCCTCGGCCAGGGCGTTCAGCAGCCCGGCGCCGAGCAGCGAGGACTTGCCGGTGCCCGACGGCGCCACCACGAGCAGCGGCCCGCCGGGACCGCCGCGAGCCATCTCGTCGAGGTAGCGGAGCAACTCTCCGGTGACCGTCTCCCGGCCGAAGAACCACTTCGCCTGGCCAGGGCCGAACGCGTCGAGCCCGGGTACGGGCACTCGCCGGGAGTCGTCTCCTTGGGCGTCCACAGGCTGGTAAGACCGGCATCCGACAGGTACAGGTCGCCGCCGACCTGGATGACAACCGCGGACTCGGCCGCCTGCGCGGACTGCACGTGCACGCGCGACTGCTCTGGTGCGGACTGCCCGGCCGCCTCGGGCGGCGCCCCTGCCCGCCCCGGCTGTGCCAGCTGCTTTCCCTCGTCACTGCTGATGCTCACCGGGGCCAGGCCGCCTTACGTGTCGTCGCCGATTCTCGCGTTACCCGCTACCTGGATTACGACGCTGCCCGGCGAAGCGTTTGCTTCCTGTCTGATTGTGACGCTTTCGTGATGTTCTGCGGTAACTTGTTCCACGTTGACCTCGGCTCCCGGGGCGAGGACGCCGGGAACCACCACGTCCGGGACTGCCTTGTCCGGGACCGCCACATCCGCGGCCACGGCATTGGGGACCGCTGGCCCCTGCACCACTGGCCCTTGCAGCACTGGCCTCTGCAGCACTGGGCCGGGACCGGGGACGAGGTCGCTGACGGGCTCGCGTGCGCCCGGCGTGTCCGACACGAGGGTGTCGCCGGGCGCCGGGGCCGACCGGGAAGGAAGACCGGCGGCGAACCGGGCGAGCAGGTCCGACGGCAGCGGCCGCCGCTCCGGCTCCTTCGCCAGGCACGCTGCCAGCGTCTCCCGGAGCAGGCCAGGCTCCAGGTCACCCAGGTCGGGCGGCTCGTTCAGGACCCGGTAGATGATCGCCGCCCCGTTGGAGGCCTCGAACGGGGCGCGGCCGGTGGCGGCGTAGGCGAGGACGCAGCCGAGGGCGAACACGTCGCTCTCCGGGGTGGCGGTGTCGGCGCGGACCTGCTCGGGCGACATGAACGAGTAGGTGCCGATCACCGTGCCCGGTGTGGTCAGCGACGTGGCACCTACCGCCTGCGCGATGCCGAAGTCGATGATCCGCGGCCCGTCGTCGGCCATGATGATGTTGCCGGGCTTGAGGTCGCGGTGGACAAGACCGCTGCGGTGGATCGCGGCCAGTCCCTCGGTCAGCGCGGCTCCCAGCCTGGACACGGTCGCCGGGAGCCAGCGGCCCGTTGTCGGTCACCACCGCCTGCAGGGACGGCCCGGCGATATAGGCGGTGACCATCCACGGCGGGTTGTCATACGGGTCAGCGTCGACGACGGGCGCGGTGTGGAACCCGCCTACCCGCCGGGCGGCGTCCACCTCGCGCGCGAATCGGCTCCGGAACTCAACGTCGGCGGCGAACTCGGGGCGGATCAGCTTCACCGCGACCGGGCGCCCGCCGGGCGAGAGCCCGAGGAACACCTGCCCCATCCCACCGTCTCCGCAGCCGGCTGACCAGCTGATAGACGCCAACCTGGCGTGGGTCACCGACCCGCAGCGGTTCCATCGCTTCCCGTGGCTCCAATCCCGTCCCACCGGGCCTACCGCACAGACGCTCCCAAACTATCCACTGTCAATCATTTCGTGAAGATTTGCCGGAAAACTCCGCGTGGATTACGGCCGACCCGATACCGACCGCCCACCGGCGCGCGCCGGTGGGCGCGCGCCGGTGAGGTGCGGACGGTCAGACCGCGATCTTGTCGACGTCGTAGACGTTGGCGGTGGGGTTACCGAACTCGATGGTGTTGTCGCCGGCGTTGAGCTGGACGGGGACGGTGGCCGTCTGCGGACGCGTCCCAGTTGTTGTCGTCGGTTCCGGGCAGCGGCAGGTCGAACGACGATGTGCCGTTGACCGTGACCACTCCCGGCCGGCTGGAGTCGCCGTCCACGTAGGAAACCTGCATGAGGTAGGTGCCCGCGACGCGGGGCAACCACGTCGTTGAAGGTTAGGTACCCGGTGCCGCCGAGGTAGCCGACCTTCGCGCCGCCCGAGCAGCCCGAGCAGCTGCAGACCGCGGCACCGCCGCCGATCGTGTTGGCCGACGATTCCGCCTCGTACGTCGCCGGGCCGCTCGCGGCGGGCGTGGTCAGCGTCAGGGTCTGGCTCAGCGCCGACGTACGGCCGCCAAGCCCGTCCGCCGCGACCCTGAGCTGATAGGTCGTCGCGGGTGCGAGACCGCTCAGCGTGACCGAGGGCTGGCTGGCCGACGCGGTCTTCTTCCCGTCCACGTACACCGTGTAGCCGCTGGCGGCGTGCCCGTTGGCCTGGGACGGGTCCCAGGCGAGGGAGACGCTGGACGCGGTGGACGCGGTGCCGTGCAGGTTCGCCGGCATCGCCGGGTTGTTGGCGGAGGCGTTGTCGGGGGTGATGCGGAGCAGGCGCGAGCCGTGGGCGGGCAGGGTGGCGCCGAGAAGCTCCCGGTGATGGCTGCCCAGGTTGCGCTGGCTCCACAGGTCGCGGACGGAGGCCTGCCCGGTGATCCCGAGGTCGCTCCAGTTGGCGGCGACGGGCCGGCGGTGGAGTCCAGGTTGAACAGGGCCACGGTGTAGCTGCCGTCGCTGTTCCTGGCGTACCAGACCTGCTGGTTGGTGCGCTGGCTGACCGGCTTGGCCGGGTTGCCCGCCTGGTCCACCGCGATGACCTCGCGGTTGGTCAGCAGGGACAGGCCGTAGCTGTCGAGCTTGGTCAGGTCGTCGCCGGTATACAGCGGTGCGGCCTCGATGGCCCACAGGGTCATGTAGCTCTGCCGCTCGGCGTCGGTCAGGCCGTCCATCGTGCCGTTGCCGACATCCAGCGAGTCGAGGTTGTTCCAGTGCCCGGGCCCGCGTCCGGTATCCACTGGACCACGTCATCCCAGCGCTCCTTGACCGAATTATCCCAGGTCACCAGCGTGCTGCAGTAACAGTCGACGTCGGTGTCGATCCGCCAGCCGTTGGTGTACTGCTCCCAGGTGCTCGCGTCGTCGTGGCTGAGCGCCCACGAGATCATGAACTGCATCGGCCGCCCGGTCGCTTTCAGCGCCTGGGACCACGCGGCGACGTCCGGGCGTGTTGTCGTGGTTCGCGCCGCCCTGGAACGATCCCGGGCCGACGCCGTCCAGCTTGACGAAGTCGACGCCCCAGCTCGCGAACTCGTCGGCGATCGAGTTCGACGTACGCCTGCGCGCACGGGCTCGCGTAGTTCGATCTGGTACGCGTCGTTCCAGCCGTTCGTGAGCCGCAGGTCCGGGTAGACGATGTCCCGCGTGTAACAGCCCGGCGCGCCGTAGATCGGCGTGTTGCCGTCGTTGTAGGCGGCCGGGGCAAGCCCCACCGCGATGTAGATGCCGAGCTTGAGTCCCTCCTTGTGAACGTGGCTGGCGATGTACGCGATGCCGTCGGGGAACGTCGCCGGATTGGCGACCGGTCGGCCGTAGGAGTCGAAGGAGTCAGTCCAGCCCGCGTCGATGTCGACGTAGTCGTAGCCGTACTGCTTGAGCTTCGCCGCCATCGCGTCGGCCTGCTGCAGCACGTGCTGCTCGGTCAGCCAGCTCCCGGTCCCGCTGGGGTCTACCCCCGGGTAGGTCGTCGCCTCCAGGTCCCAGCTCGTCCACCCCATGTACGGCTCCTGCGCGAGGTTGCTGAGCGCGCCGCTATCAGGTGAGCTGGCGGCGCTATCACTTGCGCCGGCGCTGCTACTGGGTGCGGCCAGGGCAGCCTGCGGGCGAACCGCGGCCGCGGAAGCCAGCAGCGCCGTCGTGGCTAGCGCGAGCGCGAGCGCTATCCGGCCGCCTGCGCGAGCGCGCGCCCGCACCCGGCCGACGGCCGCCGCGCCGATCGCCCGCTGCCGTCTTGTCCTGAGATCGCCCAGGACGCGGATCCCATGAGATGAAACGCCCATCGGTGTTGAACACTCCTGTCATATAACGCAAGCCAGCGGCCGCTGACGCAGGCCGCTACCTGCAGCAATACGTTGCTCCACTGGTCGTCGCATATGGCTGGACGACACAGCGAATTCGCCAGCGATAAGGCTGGCGGATCGGTGGCATAAAAAAAGGCGTCGCGTATTAAAGCGACGCCTCCGGGACGGACAGGCACCCTCATTAATCGTTCTAAGTAATTAGGCTATAGCCGACATCATAAGGTCAACCACGAGATACGGATATCCATCATTCGTCTTGCGGATTCGACGGTCTCAAGGGACGCAGGCGATCGGCAAGGCAGCGCTAAATGCTCGGCCGCGGCAGAACGCGGCGGGGAGGGGCCGGCGGATCAGTCGCCGGCTTGCGGCAGGTTTTCTTGGCCCTCGCCGGGCAACTTGACGAGGGTCACCGGGCACCTGGCAGCGGCCGCGCAGCGCAGGCTGACCGCGCCGAGCACGGCGCCCATGAACGGTGACCGGCCGCGGGTGCCGATGACCAGCTGATCGGCGTCCTTCGAGGCCACGACCAGCGATTCAGCCGGGTCTCCCTCGGCCACCAGCGGCCGCAGCGGAACCGGCGGCGACGGCGCGATCGCGCTGATCGTCTCGACCAGGAAGTCCTTTGCCGCCTGCTCCAATTCGTCTTTGTCAAAGGCGCCGGGGAACGACAGGAACGGGACCTGCCAGGCGAATACGGCGGTCACCTCGCCCTGCTTCGCCTCGGCCTCCGTGAGCGCCCAGTTCAGCGCCGCTTCGCTGTGTCTCGATCCGTCGATGCCGACCACGATGGTGTATGTCATCAGATCCCCAGCAGTGTCAGGTTGCAGGCTGAGTCTCGGCCCTGAGCCTGGCGGGCCCCGGCGCGTAGGCTTGCTCCTCGATCTGTTCCAGGCTCATGCCCTTCGTCTCCGGCAGTGTCGCGATAGTCAGCAGCATGCCCACGGCCGCGACGATCCCGGCGATGAGCATCGCCCGGTTCAGGCCGAGCGTGACGGCCAGGAAATCGGGGAACAGGAACGCGCCCGCGAACGCGCCCAGCTTGCCCGCTCCGGCGGATATGCCGTGGCCGGTGGTCCGGACGTCGACCGGGAACACCTCGGCCGGGTAGATGAACGTGGTGGTGTTCGGCCCGAATTCGGTGAAGAAATAGCTGACCCCGTACAACAGGACGAACGGCAGCACGTGCTTGGCGATGGCCGGGATGAGCCCGATGATCAGGAACATCAGCGCCATCATGCCGAACCCGAGTATCTGGATGCTGCGGCGGCCGGTCTTGTCGAGCAGCAGGATCGCCACTATGTATCCCGGTATCGCGAACACCGCGAAGATCCCGAGCTGGAGCAGCGTATTCTCCAGCAGGCTGGCGTGCGGGTTGATCAGCTTGAGTATCTCCGGCGCGGAAATCGTGTTGCCGTAGTAGCAGAAGTCGAGCAGCAGCCAGCCGCCGGCGGTGCCCAGGAGCCAGATCAGCAGCCGCCTATTGGTGAACAGCTTGATGTAGCCGCTTGCCACCCCTGCGAATGCCGGGCCTTGGATTCCTGGGCGGTGCTCACCGTCCCTTGCCGCCGGCCTCCCCTTGCCGCCGGCCTCGCTGCCGCCCGCTCCGCTGCCGCTGGTCGCGGCGGCGATGGCGGCCTCGGCCTCGTCGGCCGCGCCGCCGGCCATCGCGAACCGCGGCGTCTCGTGGATCTGGCGGCGCAGGTAGAACACCGCCAGGCCGGGTATCGCACCGAAGCCGAGCAGCAGCCGCCAGACGAGGTTGTCCGACATGCCCGAGGCGAGCAGGATCGAGGCGATCAGCGGCCCGACGATCAGGCCCGCGCCCTGCATCGCGAAGACCAGGCCGACCATCCGGCCGCGGGACCGCTTGCCGGAGTACTCGCTCATGATCGTCGCCGACACCGGGTAGTCCCCGCCGATGCCGATGCCGAGGACGATCCGGCAGATGAGCAGGAACGTGTAGTTCGGCGCGAACGCCGACGCGATCGCGCCGACCGCGAGGATCAGCACCTCGTAGCCGTAGATCTTCTTCCGTCCCAGCATGTCGGCGACCCGGCCGAACACGATCGCGCCCACCGCCGAGGCGAGCAGGGTCGCGGAGTTCAGCCACGACGTCTGGTTCGTGGACAGCGCCCACTGGGTCTTGATCAGGGACACCACGATGCCGATGACGAACAGGTCGTAGGCGTCGGTGAAGAAGCCCATGCCGGAAACGAACATGATCTTTAGCTGGAACCGCGATATCCCGGCCTGGTCCAGGGCCGAGAACTCGCCACCAGCAGCTGTAGAACCCCCCATGCTCCCAACCTAAAGCTGCAGGCAGACAGCTGAACCCGAATACTTAATGTCGGCTAGGTAAATGGAAGGTGAATGATTGCCTCGGGATCCGCGTCAGGCTGGCCTGCCCGCGCGAACCAGGTGGCGACGTTCCTGGCGTCGCAGTCGCAGGAGCGCAGGCAGATCCGCGCCACGGTCGCGATTCGGGTCGCTCCACCGCCCGAGGGGCCCGAATTTCGTCGCCTCGTGCGTCGTTAATGCCTAGATGTCCGATATAGTTTCGACGGTATCACTTCAGTGCAACAATGGCCATTTTTCCTTATGCGGCTTAGGGGAAGCATGGGGGAAGATGTACGATACAGGTGCTTCGGACCGGTGAAGGACTGGCCACTCAGGCTCCGACGTTGCCGTGCGCCCCGGATGGCTTCTTTTAGGACAGGTTTTGCGCTAATGCTGAGAAGGCTTGTTTCTGTAAAGCTTCCCCGTTTTTCTGTAAAGCTTCCCCGTTTTGTTTCTGTAAAGCGTCCTCACCTTGCTGAATGGCATCGGTTGGTGCTGGCCGTGGTGGTAGCCGGGGCGGCGGCAAGTCTTTACTGGGTAGCCTGCTTTTCTGGCACGGAGGTCACGCCTGCGGCCGAGCGCAGCATCCCTAACCTCGTGACCGCCTCTTCCTCGGCCGCTCTCCCCGGCCAGGGAGGAATCCCTTCCGATACTTCGCCCACGGCATCGGCCGATCCTCATGGTTCGCTCATGGCGCCGACAGCCGCGGCCAGCACCGATACCCCGGTAATTAACCGCGAGCCTGAACCGGTGCAGTCCACCGCTCGGGCCGCTTCTCCCACTCCCGGCTCGGGCGCATCGTCCACGTCTGCCGCCGCCAGTACGTCTACCACCCCCAGCTCTGACGCGTCGTCTACCTCGCCCACCGCCAGCGCTGACACATCGACCACTGCTCCTGCCGCCTCTCCCAGCGATAGCTCAAGCACCTCGACCGGCACTCCCAGCTCTTCTCCGACTGACACCTCCAGCACGCCGACCAGCACGCCGACCGTCTCCTCGACCGGCACCGCCAGCGGGTCGTCCGCCAGTGCACTCGGGCTGGGTTTCTACGACGGCAACTCCAGCCCGACCGGCATTGAGACCGCCGCCACCTGGCTTGGATCGGCAAGCTCGGTCAAGTACGCGGAGGACTTCATCGACGCCACATCCTGGTCAACCATCAGTGACCCGTGGCAGCTTTCCGACTGGAAGGGCAGCCCGTTCGAGATGGTCTGGGGCGTCCCCATGGTGCCGTGCGGTGCCCCGTCAACGCAGTGCACCACGAACACGTCGGATTACGCCCTAGTCGCGAGCGGCGGCGCCGACAGCTACTTCACCACCCTGGCGCAGAACCTGGTGAACGCGGGGTTCGGTACCTCCTACATCCGGCTCGGCTGGGAATTCAACGCCGACTGGATGGGCTGGGGCATCTGCAACGAGCAAGGGACCGGGCTGTCCAGCTGGGCGAACGACTTCGTCCCGGCCTTCCAGCAGATCGTCACTAGCATGCGGAGCGTCACCGGGGCGAACTTCAAGTTCATCTGGAACCCGATCGACAGCAGCAACTCCAGCTGCACCGGCGGCAATCTGGAGAACTTCTACCCGGGCGACAGCTACGTCGACATGGTCGCACTCGACGCCTACGACGGGATCGGCTCGTCGACCACCGACGCCGCCCGCTTTACCGACCTGGAGGAGGGCGTCAACGCGACCGGCTACACGGCGGAGGCACCCGCCGCGATCAACGGGCAGACGTACCAGGGCTACGGACTGAACTGGCTCGCCGCCTTCGGCGGCACACAGCAAAGAGATCGGCCTGCCCGAATGGGGACTCTGCAGCAGCAGCAGTAACGACGGCGGCGGCGACGACGCCTCCTTCATCACCTCGATGGCCACCTGGATCAAGGCCAGCGCTACCGGCCCGGTGATCTACTGGAACGAGGGCGGCGGAACCCTGACGCTGGACATACCGGGTTACACGACGGGCGACACCCCGAACGCGACCGCCGCCTTCCTGGCCGCATTCGGCGGGGCCGGCATTTAGTCAAGGCCGCACCCTGCTCCTGTTCTACCCGGGTTCCTGTTCTACCCAGCAGGCCGAGGTCATTGGTTATCCCGAACGTAGGCGCCTGACTCTGGCCGGGCCGGGCCGATATCTGGCGGCGTACGGATGCCGAAGACGTCGCGCAGCGCGGTCAGCGCGGCGAGTTCTCCGCACCGGCCGTGCACGCCCGGTCCGGGCGGGGTCGCGGACGAGCACAGGTAAACACCGGGGAGCGGGGTGCGATAGGGGTTCCAGCGCGCCACCGGCCGCAGCACGGTCTGCCGGAGCGTCGCCAGCCCGACGCCGATGTCGCCGCCCGCGTAGTTGGGGTTGTGCGCCTCGGTGTCGGCGGCGGTCCGCACCGCGCGGGCGAGTACGAGGTCCCTGAAGCCCGGTGCGAACCGCTCGATCTGCGCCTCGATCCGGTCGGCCATGTTCACGGTGGACCCGGACGGCACGTGGCAGTAGGTCCAGAGGGCATGCTGCCCGGCCGGGGCACGCGACGAGTCGGCGACGCCCGGCTGCCCGACGAGCACGTAAGGCCGCCGCGGGTGCCTGCCCGCGCTCACCTCGGCCTCCGCCGCGGCGATCTCCTCGAAGGTCCCGCCCAGGTGGAGGGTGCCGGCCCGGCGGCAGTCGTCATCGGTCCACGGCACCGGGCCGGACAGCGCGAAGTCGGCCTTGCAGATACCGGGACCGTAGCGGAACCGGCGCAGCGCGGCCCGGTATCCGGCGGGCAGCCGGTCGCCGGCCAGCGCGTCAAGCGACCTGGGCGACACGTCGAGCAGGACGGCTCGCGCGGCCGGCAGCTCGGCCAGGGAACTCACCCACCGGCCGGTCTCCACGCGGCCGCCCGCCGCGGTCACCGCGGCGGCCATCGCGTCGGTGATCCGCGCGCTGCCGCCCACGGCCACCGGCCAGCCGGCCGCGTGCGCGAGCGTGGTCAGCAGGAGCCCCACCCCGGCGGTGGGCGCGGCGGTCAGCGGCCGCATGGCGTGGGCGGCGGCCCCCGCGAAGAGCGCCCGCGCCTGCGGAGTGCGCCAGCGGCGGGCCACCGCCGACGCCGGCCGCACCGCGCGCGCACCGAACGCCGCGAGTACCGCCGGGTGCGGCGGCGGGCGGCGCAGTGACCCGAGCACGTATGCGCACAGGTCGTCGCAATGGTCCGTGAGCGGGCCGAAGAGCCGCCGGTAGGCGGGGCCGTCCGCCCCGAGCCGCTCGGCCGTGCCCGCCACCGACCTGGTGACGACCGCGGCCCGGCCGCCGTCGAGCGGCTGGGCGAACTGCACCTCGGGCGAGGCGAACGACACGCCGCGCGCGGCGAGGTCGAAGCGCCGGAAGAACGGCGAGGCGAGCGCCAGCGGATGCGCCGCCGAGCACACGTCGTGCCAGAGGCCGGGCAGGGTCAGCTCAGCGGTGCGGCAGCCGCCCCCGATCGTCGGCGCCCCCTCGATCACCTGCACCCGCAGCCCGGCGGCGGCCAGCGTCACGGCAGCGGCCAGCCCGTTCGGGCCGCTGCCGACGACTACCGCATCCAGGGTGCCGCCTACTCCTCCTCCTTCACCGTCTGCTTCACGGTCTGCTTGACGGTTAGCTTGCCCTGGCGCATCGTGCCGAGGCGCTGGGCGCGCCGGGCGATGGTGCTGTCGTGGGTGACCATGACCATCGTCAGGCCGTTGTCCTGCCAGAGCTTTTCGAGCAGGGCGATGATCTCGTCGCGGGTGTCCTCGTCCAGGTTGCCCGTCGGCTCGTCCGCGAGCAGCACCTTCGGCTCCTTGACCAGTGCGCGGGCGATCGCGACGCGCTGCTGCTGGCCGCCGGACAGTTCGGACGGCAGGTGCCTGGCCCGGTCGGCGAGTCCGACCGAGGCAAGCGCCTCGGCCGCGCGCGACTTGCGCAAGGAGTTGCTCAACCCGAGCGGTACCAGTGCCGTCTCGACGTTCTCCTGGGCGGACAGCGTCGGGATCAGGTTGAACGTCTGGAAGATGAACCCGATGTTGTTGGCCCGCACCTTGGTCATCGCGGTCTCGCCGAGCCTGGCCAGGTCCTGCCCGTTCAGGTCAAGCGAGCCCGAGGTCGGCCGGTCGAGGCCGCCGAGCAGCTGGAGCAGGGTGGACTTTCCGTGCCCGGTCGGTCCCTGGATGGACAGCCACTCGCCGTCCGCGATCTCCAGGTTGACGCCGCGCAGCGCGTGCACGACCTCGCGGCCCTTGGGGTAATCCTTGACGATGTCCGTGAGCTTGTACATGGACTGTGATCTTCCTTTCCGGCCTGCTCAGGCGACCTTGGACAGAGCCGCCGCGGGGCGCAGCCGCGCAGCGCGCCAGCCGCCGAACGCGCCGGCGATCAGGCCGCCGAGTACCGCGAGTGCGACCGCGAGGACGATCGCGGTGATCGTGACCGGCGCCGTCAGGTGCACCGCGACCGTGGACGCGGTGTGGGCCGCGTTGGCGAAGCCGCCGCGGGCCCCGGTCCCGCCTCCTGCCCCCGTACCGCCGGGGAAGCCGCCCGCGCCGCCGGCACCGCCCGTACCGCCGGCACCACCGGTGCCGCCGAAGCCGAACCGCTGCGCACCGCCCGGGGTGGCAGTCCCGGTCGTGGTGCCGAGGGAGGCGCTGAGCGATCCGGAGTAGTGGTCGACGAGCGCGGCGCCGAGGAAGCCGAGGCCGACGCCGACCACGCCGCCGACGATGCCGATGGCGATCGACTCACCGAGCACCTGGCCGACCACCCGGCGGGACCGCCAGCCGAGTGCCTTCAGCGTGCCGAACTCACGGATGCGCCGGGATACCGCCGACATGGTGAGCAGGCTGGCGAGCAGGAACGCCGCGATGAGAACCGCGATCGCCAGCCACTTGCCGAGGCTGTTGGCCAGCGACGCGGCGCTGGACAGCGAGCCGGTGACCTCGCTGGCCAGGCTGTCCTCGTCGGTCACGGTCGAGCCTGGCACCGCGGCCTTGATGTTGTTCGCCAGCGTGGTGATGTCGTTGTTGTTGGTGGCCGACACGTAGATCGTGTTGACGTCGTTCTTCAGGTTGCCGAGGGACTGGGCGACGCCGAGCGGGATGTAGACGTTCGACGGGCTGTCGCCCGACGGCTCGGTCACGATGCCGACCACGGTGAAGTTGGTCGCGGTGCCCTTGGAGTTGCCGATCGCGATGGTGGAGCCGACCTTGAGCTTCTCCGAGGTGGCGTAGGTCGCCTCGACGAGCGCGACGTCCTTGCTGTCGTCGGCCGTGGTGAAGGTGCGGCCAGAGCTGACGGTGCCGGTCGACAGCGGACCGAGTGCGCCGTTGCCGATGTCGACGCCGGTGACGCTGAAGCTGTTCGTGTTAAAGCTGGACGTGCCGCCGCCGGTGAATCCGCCGCCTCCACCGCCTGAGCCGCCTGAGCCGCTTGAGCCGCTTGAGCCGCCGAATCCGCCGCGGCCACCGGAACCGGAGCCGCCGTTGGTGTTGAAGGCCGGGACCGTGCCGCTCACCGTGCGGTCGGTGAGGGTCAGCCCGCCCGCCGCGGCCGCCGCGTTGTCCATCTTGGAGATCGTGGTCACGTCGCTGGAGCTGATCGAGGCAAGCGTGAAGTCGCTGGACAACGTG
The DNA here is from genome assembly GCA_963785645.1 of uncultured Actinomycetota bacterium. Taxonomy (GTDB): domain Bacteria; phylum Actinomycetota; class Actinomycetes; order Streptosporangiales; family Streptosporangiaceae; genus Trebonia. Next base: position 90,456 of record CAWAWG010000021.1, on the reverse strand, counting down.
TTGTCGTCGATCTTGCTGCCGGCCGCGGGACGGGCGCTGGTGCCGGTGTTCTGCCGGAAGCTGAAGCCGAAGCCGTTACTGCCCGTGGCACCGGCGGTCGGTGCCTTCGTCACCGTGATGTCGGTGCCGACGCCGTAGAGGGAGTGCAGGACCGAGGCTTGGGCGTTCTTGACCCCGGCGGATGCCGCGGTCACCGTGATCACCAGACCGATTCCTAGCGCCAGGCCCACCGCTATGAAGATGGCCTGGCGAGCGCGCCGCCGCAGCTCGCGCCAGAGGTACGTGAAGAACATCAACTCCTCAACAGACTCAGCATGCGTTCCGAGGGACGAGGTGCTCCCGTTATGAGGAAACGTCCCGGTGCGCAAGCCGCCCCGCAATTCTAGGTAGCGACTACTGTAAGTAATGATTTCTGGCGGCGCGGTGACGTCGTATCAGGGGAGCGCGATCAAACCCCGACGCGACGCCCGCGCCAGTCAAGATGCTGACCCTGATTCCTGAAGAGTTTCTGAGTCGATGCTTCGAACCAACCGCAACCAAGGCGCGACGGAGAAGACTATAAGATCTCCTTTCAGGCGGGACGCATCGCAACCCGACATGCACGATCTTCTATCGTGGACCTCGTTTGGCGGCGGACCTCGCGGGGCAGGCCGAACTGGACCGATTCCGTTGTCGTCACTCGTTCCGTGACCGTCACCGGCGCCCAGGCCGGACAGGGCCGTGATGATCTCGCTGACGACCGCCGGCGGGGCGGAAGCGCCCGCCGTGAGGCCGACCACGGAGACGCCCGACAGCCAGGACAGGTCGATATCGGTCGCGCCGTCGATCAGGTGCGCCGGTGTCCCGCCCGTTCGGAGCGCTCGACGAGCCGTACCGAGTTGGACGAGTTCGCCGAGCCCGGCCACGAGCACGAGGTCGGCTTCGGCGGCGACGTCGCGGACGGCGGCCTGCCGGTTGGTCGTCGCGTAGCAGATGTCGTCCGAGCCGGGCGCGCGCATCCGCGGGAACTTGTCGCGCAGCGCGCCCGCCACGTCGGCCGCCTCGTCGATCGCGAGCGTGGTCTGCATGAGGTAGGCGATCTTGGCCGGGTCTTCCACGGACAGCCGGGCCACGTCCTGCGCCGTCTGCACCAGCACCGTCGACTCCGGCGCCTCGCCGAGGGTGCCCTCGACCTCCTCGTGGCCGGCGTGGCCGATCAGCGCGACCGTGTAGCCCTCGCGGGCGAAGCGCCGCGCCTCGGCGTGCACCTTCGACACCAGCGGGCACGTCGCGTCGATGACCGACAGGCCGCGCACCGACGCCATCGTCGCGCACCGCGGGCGACACACCGTGGGCGGAGAACACGACCGTCGCGCCGTCGGGCACCTCGTCGAGCTCGTCCACGAATACCGCGCCGCGCTGCTCAAGGTCGGAGACCACCCGGGTGTTATGCACGATCTGCTTGCGCACGTAGACCGGGGCGCCGCGCATCTCAAGCGCCCGCTCGACGATCTCGATCGCCCGCTCCACGCCCGCGCAGAACGACCGGGGCCCGGCGAGCAGCACGGTCCGCTCGCGGCAGGCGGCGGCCCACTTCTCGGCGACCGGCGCGGCCTTGCGCAGCGACCGCAGCGCCGCGATGCCCGCCGCTCGACCATGCCTGGTCCGAACCCGGCGTCGGACACCGCCCGGATGACCGCGACCGGGCGCCCGTCGGCGGCGGCCACCAGCGCGGCCGACTCCATGTCGGCGGCCAGGTAGCCGTCGGCGGCAAGCCGCTCCCGTTCGGCCGACCTCACCAGCTTTTGAACGGTGACGAGACGGCCCGCCCGGGCGTCAGGCCCGGCCCGGCGCAGTTCCGCCGCGAGCAGGTCGGCGCCGGGCAGCGGGACGGTCGTCTCGCCGTCGCTCACCTCGGTCGCGACAACCAGGTCGCCCGGGTGAGGTCGTCGGACAGGCCCGCCGCGGTGCCCATGACCACCATGCGCACCCGAACGAGTCCGGCTTGCTCTTCCCGCCGACCTTCTCGCCCGGATGGCGCCCATGCCGGTGTGCAGCACGCGGCTGGTCGGCTCGGTGAGGCCGCGGCGGACGGCATTCGCCTCGAAGCGCAGCGGTGCGAGGACGAGCAGGCCCGGTTTTGCAGACTCAGGCGCGCCTTCCTCGATCTGGTCCGCCGCCACTTCGGTTCGCGGCTGCGGAATGGTCTCAGTCATCAGGAATACCCCTCACGTATCTGCCGAGCGCGGAAACGGGAAACGCCAGCCGGTACAGGTGGTAGTTCAGGTAGAAGTCGCGCGGGAAGCCGGTCCCGGTGAAGTAGGGCTCGTCCCAGGTGCCGTCGGGCGCTGGGTCTGCGCCAGCCAGCGAATGCCGCGCTGCGTCGCCTTGCTGTCGCGTTCACCGGCCGCGAGCAGCGCGAGCAGCGCCCACGCGGTCTGCGAGGCGGTGGACGCGCCCCGGGCCGACCACTCACCCGGGTCGTCGTAGGAGCGCAGGTCCTCACCCCAGCCGCCGTCGTCGTTCTGCACCGATTCGAGCCAGGCGACCGCCCGGCGGATCGGCGGCTTGCCCGGCTTGACGCCGGCGGCGATCAGCGCGGGGACCACCGCGCCGGTGCCGTACAGGTAGTTCGCGCCCCAGCGGCCGAACCAGGATCCGTCCGGCTTCCTGGTTCTTGAGCAGCCAGATCACCCCGCGCCTGCAGGCGGTCTCGGTGGCCAGGCCCTCGGCCGCGAACGCCTCGACGATGTGCGCGGTGACGTCGGCGCTCGGCGGGTCGATGACGGCGCCGAAGTCGCAGAACGGGAGCTTGTTGATCAGCTCGCGGGTGTTGTCGGCGTCGAACGCGCCCCAGCCGCCGTCCTTGCACTGCATGCCCTCGAGCCAGCGCAGGCCGCGGCGGATCGCGGCGCGGTTGTCCGCCGGCGCGCTCCCCCAGGTCCACCCGGCGCAGCGCGAGTACGACCTCGGCGGTGTCGTCGGTGTCGGCGTAGTTGTCGTTCTCGAACTCGAACGCCCAGCCGCCCGGCGCGGTGTCCGGGCGGCGGACCTGCCAGTCGCCCGGCTGGCGGATCTCCTCGTCCAGGACCCACCGCGCGGCGCTGACGAGCGCCGGGTGGTCCGGCTGCGAGCCCGGCGTCCTCCAGGGCGGTCATGGACAGCACGGTGTCCCAGACCGGGGACTGGCACGCCTCAAGGCGGCGCATGCCGTTCTCGCGGATCGTGAACCCCTCAAGGCCGTCGATGCGCCTTCTTGACGATCGGGTTGTCCAGGCCGTAGCCCATCAGGTGCAGCGCCATGATCGAGTACACCCACGGCGGCTGGATGCCGCCCCAGCAGCCGTCGGCCTCCTGGCGGGCGATGATCCAGTCGGTGCAGCGGCGCAGCGCCGCCCGCCGGGCCGTGCTTGGGAGCTTCGGCTCGACCTTGTGCAGCGCCTTGTCCAGGGCGTTGAACGCCAGCGACCACGGGTCCCGCTGATCCGCCTTGGGCGGCAGGCCGGGCACCTCGGCGTACAGCTCGTCGATGCGCGAACGGCAGCGGGTTGCTCGGCTTGAAGCGCGGACGACCACCGCGAGCGCGACGATCGTCTGCCTGGCCCAGCAGCCCCAGTCGTAGATGTTCAGCGGGAACCAGGACGGCAGGTAGATGACCTCCGGCGGGATCACCGGCAGGTCGTCCCAGTCCCACAGGCCGGACAGGGCCAGCCAGATCCTGGTGAAGACCCGGGTCGCGGTGACGCCGCCCTGGCCGGTGATCCAGTCGGCGGCGCGCTTCATGTGCTCGGCGTCGGGCTGGTCGCCGGCCAGCCGCAGCGCGACGTAGGCCTCGACCGTGGTGGACAGGTCGCCGGGGCCGCCGTAGAAGTTGGCCCAGGTGCCGTCCTCGCGCTGCTGCGAGCGGATCCAGGCCGCGGTCTCCTCGGCGTCGGCCTCGGTCGAGGATGCCGAGGAAGTGCCGCAGCAGCACGTCCTCGGCGTCCATCGTCACGTTGGTCTCCAGCTCGCCGATCCACCAGCCGCGCGGGTCCTGCAGGCCGAGCAGGTGGTCGCGGGCCCGGCCAGCGTGGCCGCGGCCACCTCGCCGAGGTCGCCGCCGGGCGGCGAGCGTCGCGGGCGCAGTCGCGGGCGACCGGCGTCTCGCGCCGCCGCCGGCCTTGCGTCGCCGCGGGCCGGCGGCTCCCGTCCGCGTCGGTGCCGCGCGTCGGTCAGCCTGCGGCCGCTGTCGGACGCGTTACCACTGGCGGGCGGTGATGAACTCGGCGATGGCCAGGAACTCGGCGCGGACGTCGGCCGGGACGCCGATGCCGTCGAGGGACGCGGCGGCGGCGGCCAGGCGGTCGTCGGCCTCCTTCTCGGCCCAGGCCTTGCCGCCGGCCGCGACGATCAGGTCGGCGGCGCGGATCAGGTCGTCCTCGGACAGCTCGTCCTCGCGGGCGAGCAGCGCCTTCAGCTCGACCGCCTCCGGGGTGCCGCTGGTCAGCGCGGCCACCACCGGGAGCGACTTCTTCCGCGCGCGCAGGTCGGCCAGGACCGGCTTGCCGGTCACCTCGGTCGCGCCCCAGATGCCGAGCAGGTCGTCGGTGAGCTGGAACGCGAGGCCGACATGGCCGCCGAACTCGGCCAGGCCCATCGCGAGCTCCGGCGACGCGCCCACGTGCACCGCGCCGATCGTGCAGGCGCACGCCATCAGCGCGGCGGTCTTGTCGCCCGCCATCTCGACGCACTCGGGCAGGGTCACGTCGCCGCGCTCCTCGAACGCGAGGTCCTCGCCCTGCCCTGCGATCAGCCGCTGCACCGCGGTGGACAGGCAGCGCGCCGCCCACGGGCCGCCCGGGGCGGTGTCCTCAAGCAGCAGGTCGTTGGCCAGGGCGACCAGCGCGTCGCCGGCCAGGATCGCCGCGCCGACGCCGAACACGGTCCACGCGGTCGGCCGGTGCCGCCGCTCGGTGTCGCCGTCCATGATGTCGTCGTGCAGCAGCGAGAAGTTGTGCACCAGCTCCACCGCGACCGCGGCGCTGACCCCGCGCTCGGGTGCCACGCCGGCGGCGCGGGCGGAGAGCAGGGCGAGCGCGGGCCGCAGCGCCTTGCCGCTCCCCTCGTGCACCGGGTTCCCCTCCGCGTCGGCGAGGCCGTAGTGGTATGCGGCCACCCGGCGAACGCGGGGGCTCAGCCGGTTGATCGCGGCCTCTGTGGCCGGGCCGACCAGGTCACGCGCCACGGACACGCCAGCGGGCATCACGACCGTCACGAGCGCACCTCCCTCTCATCCGCTTGGATCTTCACTTAGTCGTTCTTTACTTCAATCACTTCAGCAGCAGGTTCCCAGGAGCCTCATCTTCCGGTCTGCTCGCCTCCCTGAACCGCCCGCGGATGCCGATGAACTGTCAACGATATCGTTAACAGTCATCTCCGCAGCTTGGTGGGCGCTCGTCCCGGCTGGGAGCACGGCGCATGGTTTCCGCGAGCGCGATGACGGCGTTCAGGCCGCTGCGGACCGCGCCCTCCATCGTGTCGGGCCAGCCGGTGTCGGTCCACGAGCCCGCGAGCACCAGGCCGGGCAGCCCGGTCGCGGCCTTGCGGGCGGAGCTTCGCGGTGCCCGGCACCTGGCGGAACGTCGCCCGCTTCTCCCGGGTGACGAAGAACTCGGTCACCGTCGCGTCCCTGGCCGCGGGGAACAGCTCCGCCAGCGCGGGGACGAACTTCTCGCGCAGCTCCGCGACCGGCACATTCGCGTACTCGTCGGCGGCCGACAGCGAGATCGCCAGGTACTGGCCGTCGTCACCGCGTGCGTGCATGCCGGAGATGCGCGTCCGGTCGAACACCCACTGCACCGGGGAGTCAACGCCGGCCGCGAACGGCACATCCATCACCTTGCGGTCGTAGATGACGTGCACGTTCACGATCGGGGCGGCGCCGAGGCCGGCCCAGCCGTCGACGGTCTCCGCCGGGAGCGCGCCGGCCGGAATCAGCTTCGCGGCCTGCTCGTGCGGCACCGCAAGGACGACCGCGTCGGCGAGGATCACATCTCCCGTCGTCGGCGACCGGTCCGCGCCGTCTCGGCCCAGGCGGATCAGGAACTCGCCCTCGCCCTTCGGGTCGATCGCGACGACCTTGGTCTGGACACGGACCGTGGCGCCGAGCTTGCCGAGCAGGCGGGCGGCCGCGGTCGCCGTGCAGCTCGCCGAGCGGGAGCGTGGGGACGCCGATGTCGGCCGCATCCGCGTCACCGAGCAGCCCCGTCTTCACCACGACGGCGGCGAGGGCGAGGCTGGCGTCGTCGCCGGGGACGTTCAGCGAAGAGACGGAGAACAGGTCCCATAGCACGCGCCGGGTGCGCTCGTCCTGGCCGTGGGCTTCGAGCCAGTCGCCGAGCCGGATCTCGTCCGTCTTCGGGTCCGCCTCGTCGAGGCGTTTGAATGCGAGGGCAGCCAGAGCAAGCCGAAGTCGTTCTGGAGTATTCAAGAAGGGATAGCCGAGGAGAGCCGGCAGCATGTGGAGCGGCGCGGGGATGCGGCGCCTCTTCATGACCGCCTTCTTCCCCGGCGACAGCACCGTCACGTCGAAGCGGGGCTGGAGCGGGGCGTGAGCCGTCATGCCGAGGCGGTCGAGCAGGCCGCGGTAGGCGGTGCAGCAGCGCAGGAATATGTGCTGGCCGGTGTCGACGACCAGGCCGTCGCGGTTAAAGGACATCGTGGCCCCGCCGAGCTTCGGCTTGGCCTCAAGGAGCGTGACCTCGTGCTTCGCCTGCGCGAGCGCGAGCGCGGCCGTGATGCCAGCCAGGCCTCCGCCGATCACGACGACCTTCACTCGCTCACTCCCCTGTCTTGTCTGTCCTGGGTCCCCTTGCGGTACTTCCACCGGTCGAAGCCGGCCAGTGCCTGGGCCGCGACCAGGGCTTTCTCACTGCCGGGCAGCGACATGCGGCCCTCGAGAACGGCGTGCGGGTTGCGCGCGATGCGCTCAAGCAGGCGGCGGTAGATGCCTGCCATGGCGCCGGTGCACGCGGCGCTGCGGCGGTCGATCGTGGCGAGCAGCCGCAGTCCGCTGCCGTACCATTCGCGAGCGCGGTTAGCCTCGAACTCGACCAGGTTGGCGAACCTGGCCTGCATGGCCTCGCTCGGGAAGGGCTCGGGTGAACCGAACGGCGCGAACTCGATGCCGAACTTGTCCAGATCTTCCTTGGGCAGGTAAATGCGGTTGTTGAGGAAGTCCTCGCGGACATCGCGCAGGATGTTCGTGAGCTGCAGGGCGACGCCGAGGTCATCGGCCAGCTTGCTCTGCCGTTCCGGGTGCGCGGAGCCGTAGACGCCAAGGCTCAGCCGCCCGATGCTGCCCGCGACGCAGCGGCAGTACCAGAGCAGGTCGTCGAATGTCTTGTAGGTGGCCTGGTTGACATCGGCGAGACACCCCTCGATCAGCTCCTCGAACGCCTCCAGCGGAGCACCGAAGCGCCTGCCGGTGTCCGTGAGGGCGATGAGAACCGGGTCGGTGTCGTCGAGGCTCGTGTCGTCGTTGTCGGCCGCACTGCCCTTGGGGTCGCGCTTGACCCTTTCCGCCAGGGCGTGGACCTGCTTCCTGGCGGCTTCGAGCTGCGCTGTCTTATCCGCCGCCGGAAGGTCGCCGTCACCAATGTCGTCGATCCTTCTCGCGTACGCGTAGACGGCGGCGAGGGCACGGCGCTTGTCTGGCGGCAGCAGCCTGATGCCGTAGGCGAAGTTCCTGGCCTGCTCCCAGGTAATCTGCTCGCACTGGGCATAGGCTTCGTCGGCGTTCACGGTCACCTCCCTTTGATGTAACAGCCCGCCATCATGACGAGCGTGTCCGCTTTGCCGGGCCTCGGCGTGGTGCGCAGGACGTCGTAGCCCTGGGCCTCGATCGCCTTCAGGGTGGCGCGGCCGCCTGCCACGTAGCCGGCGATGGCGAGCCTGGCCGCACCCTTCAGCGTGCCCACCAGCGGGGCGCCGTCGTCGAGAAGCCGCCGCGAGCGGTCCACCTCGAACTTGACAAGATCCCTGACGCGCTTGTTCGCGGTCTTCTCGGCGAGGTCCGCCTCGGTCACCTGATGGGCGTCCATATCCTCCCGCGGCAGGTAGATCCGGCCGTTGGCGAGGTCCTCGGCGACGTCCTGGATGTGCTCGATGACCTGAAGAGCGGTGCAGACGCGGTCCGATGCCCGGATTCGCTCCGGGGTCGCCTCGGTCATGATGTAAAGGACCACCTGGCCGACCGGATTCGCGGAGAGCTTGCAGTAATCGTCGAGGTCCTGGTAGGTGTCGTACCTGGTGACCAGCTGGTCCTGACGATTGGCCTGGATCAGGTCGTAGAACGGCTGGGCCGGGATCGCGCAGTCCTTGATGGTGAGCTTGAGTGCCTTGATGGCTTCCAGGTCCGGCTCCGGGGCCCGGTCGTCGTAGATCCGCGCCACGTCGCTCTGCAGCTCGTCAAGCAGCTTCAGCCGGGTCGCGGTGATCGTTTCCTCGGAGGCGTCGCGCGGCAGGCCCGGCAGCGGTTCGTCGCCGATGTCGTCGGTGAGCCGGGCAAAGCCGTAGAGAGCGGTCAGGTGGGCTCGCCACCGCTTCGGCAGGACCCGCAGGGCGACGGGAAAGTTCTCGGCGGAGGCCTTCGCCGCGACCGCGAGCGATACCTGCGCCGCGACGTTCGGTGGGGGCGGGGCAACAGGGTCTACGGTGCTGCCAGGGGATGCCGTGTCCCCTGAGAGGGCAGCGGCGACTGTCCCGTCGCGCTCCGCGCTATCGTCTGCCTCGGCTCTGTCTGCCTGGTCTGTGCCGCCACTTTCCATACGGCGTGCCCCTGCGCCTGTCACCTGTCTATTTGGGCACAGCTCAGAAATAAATGCAAACAATGACACCCGCGTCACCTGACGCGCCTGTCGGGGAACTATGACGGACCTGTCAGGGAATCGGCTTAGGTCGCGTTCTCGGGCCATATTGCCCGCGCCTAATTAGTTTGCAGACGGGAATGCCGATATGCTACAGAATGCTAAAGAAGACTGGCCGAACCGATGTTGACCTGGGAAGACTCCGTCATTGGCACGTTAGCCCCAAAGGACATCGATGACCATGACAGAGCTAGGTTCGGGGGCTGTACCCACTTGGCACCGCCTTCATGCCTGCCGATCCCCAGCCGCTGCTGAAATCGCGGATTTGACACATTGCTGAAACATTCTGACGCGTTGTGCCGCCCCGAACGCGCGCTGTGCAGAGTCGGCTCGCCGGCCAACGCGAGCCAGCCCGGGTGAGAAACCGCACGTTGCGCCGGGCGGAGATGTCGTCTCTGAGAGCGCCGGCGTCAGGGAACGCCAGCGTCAGGAGCGCCAGATGAGGACCAGGGCGCAGTCGTCGCCGCTTGCGATCGTGCGCTGCATGGCGGTGACGAGTTCCGGCGCACCCGAACGGAAGCCGGCCACGACGAGGCGCTCGGCCTCGCCGAGCAGGCGCGCGATGCCGTCGTCGATATCCCGGCCCGGGGCCTCGACCATGCCGTCGGTATAAAGCATGATCGCGTCGCCCCGGCGGAGCACGCCCTCGTCGGGAACGTCGGGGACGGCCGCCAGGTCGGGGACCACTCCGAGGACAATCCCGCGGGCGGTAGAGGTCCGCCACAGGCCGGTGCTGGCGTCGAACCTCACCGCGGGCGGATGGCCGGCCGAGTAAATGGTGTACTCCCCCGAGGCGAGCTCGATCGACAGGTGGACCGCCGTCACGAAGCCCTCGTCGGCGGACCCACGGCGCAGGTAAGCGTTCGCGGCGGGGAGGAACTGTTCCCTCGGCACCGAGCCGAGCACGCCGCCGAACGCGCCGGACAGCAGCAGCGCCCTGGTGGCCGCGTCCATGCCCTTACCCGAGACGTCGACCAGCGCCACCTCCAGGGTCTTGTCATCGCTGTAGGAGACCACGAAGTCGCCGCCGAAGGACGAACCGCCGGCCGGACGGAGCACCACCGTAGAACCCCAGCCCTCGCCCAGCTCGGGCAGTTCCCCCTGAGCCCGGATGCGGTCACGCAGCTCGATCATCATCCGGTCGGCGCGCAGCCCCCGGGTGCCGAGCTTGCCCCGGGTGTTGGACAGCACGTCGGCAAAGTACGCGGTGGCCAGGATCGTTACGACGATCCCGGGGCCCGCCTTGTGCAGGAGGATGTCATACAGCAGTCCCGCCGCCCCGATCGCCATCAAGACGCGCAGCGCCCTCGGCCATAGCAGCAGGCCGCCGGCGAGAATCGGCATGACCATGACGCCCGGGGACACCCACCAGGCGGACACGTGCGCGGCGACGATCGCGACGGCCACCGTGATCACGGCGAGCACGATCCCGACCCGCCGGTTCCTGGTGATGAGCTGCTGCCTGACCTGATCGGCCAGCCACTGCCCGGCCCGCCTCAGAGAGCGCGGTACCGCACGCGTTGCTTCGCGTGCTGCCGAGATGGAGACCGAAACTTTCATGACCTGGGCAGATTATCCGCAGATTGTGTCTGACGCACGCGGTCCACGCTCCAACTTTCCTGATGAAAAACCATTGGTATCCAGCGGGCCGCACGGGATATGAACACCATCATGGCAGACCCGCACCCGATCCGTCCCATTACCACCGATGAGTACGCCGCCGAGTTCGGCCGAGTCAGCAGCCATGCCTTCAACTCGGGCCCGTCGTCACCGGCCCGGCGGGCACGGGGGCTACGGCAGTTCGAGCCGGAGCGGTCGCTCGCCGCGTTCGACGCCGCGCTCCCGGCCGGCGAGCGAGCGGTCGGCACCACTGGCGTGTACAGCCTGCGGATGACCGTGCCGGGCGGCCCGGTCCCGGTCGCCGGCGTCACCGCCGTGTCGGTGCTGCCGTCGCACCGGCGGCGCGGCGTGCTCCGCTCGCTCATGCACCGCCAGATCGCCGACATCGCCGCGCGCGGCGAGGAGCCGATCGCGGCGCTCTGGGCGTCGGAAACGCCGATCTACGCCAGGTACGGCTACGGGCGGGCGACGTCGTCCGCGTACTTCCGGTTCGAGCGCGGCGACGGGGCGATGGCCGCGACGGCCCCGGCCGACCACGCGCTGACGCTGCGGCTGGCCGAGCCCCAGGCGGCGACGGCCGAGCTGGCCAAGGTCTACGAGACCGTGGCGCCTGCGTGGCCGGGATTCTTCGCGCGCACCGAGGACTGGTGGGGACGGGTGCTGCATGACGAGCCGGAGGATCGCGGCGGCTCAAGCCCGCTGCGCTGCCTGCTGGCCGAGGACGGATCCGGGGTGCGGGGCTACGCGCTCTACACGACCACCCAGCGCTGGCACGAGCCCACTGGCCTGCCCGACGGCCTGCTGGTGGTCCGCGAGGTCATCGCCGTCGACCCGGCCGCGGGCGCGGCGCTCTGGCACAACCTGCTGACCCGGGACCTGATCACCACGGTCACCTGCGACCTCCGGCCGGCCGAGGACCCGCTGTTGTTCCAGCTGCTCGACCCGCGGCGGGCCCGGGTGCAGGTCAGCGACGGCATCTGGGTGCGGATCATCGACCTGCCCGGTGCGCTCACCAGTCGCGCGTACTCCTGCCCGGTGGACGTGGTGCTTGAAGTGACCGACGGGTTGCTGCGCGGCAATGCTGGGCGCTGGCGACTGCGCGCGGGCGGGCCGGACGGCGCGAACGCGAGCTGCGAGCGGACGGACCGGGCCGCCGACCTCGCCCTCGACGTCCGCGAGCTTGGCGCGGCCTACCTCGGCGGCACCCGGCTCGGCACCCTGGCCGCGGCCGACCTGGTCCATGAGCTCCAGCCGGGCGCGCTGGTCCGGCTGTCCTCCGCGATGACCTGGGATCCCGCCCCGTGGTGCCCGCAGATCTTCTAGGTACCTCTCCTGTCTCTTCTAGGTACCTCTCCTGCGGGGCTGGCGCCCGGTCGGCCCCGCCCCTGGCCTACTTAAGGCCGGCATCAGGGCGTCGGCGCGGCTAGCCGGCCGCCGCCCTCGGCGTGCTCAGCGGCGTCTGCCAGAGCGAGAGCTGCCGGCTACCGTCACCGCCGAGGAGCGCGACCTCGCTTCCGCCCGGGCCGACGACAGCACTGGCGACCTGATTTGTCGCTGCCGCTATGGTCATAAGGTATTTGCGGGTCGCCACGTCCCACAGGTCTACGTTACCTCCGGCGCGTATTGTTTCTATGACGCTGCCGTCGGCGCTGAATCCAGCTTCAAGGTCCTGCTTCGTTTCCTGTTGTTTCCAGCGGGGATCGACAGGAGTAATATTAGAGTGCGTGGCGATATTCCACACGACAGGCGGCGGTGCTGTACCCGTACCCGTATCGTCAGCTGGGTACTCCAGGACCGTCGAGCCGTTCGCACTGAGAAGTGAGCGCAGGCCATAGTAATATAGGGTAGTCAAACTCCTCGCATTAAAATTCCATACGTAGTTCTGGCCGCCCCCCGTGGTGTAGAGGATTATCGTCCCGTTGTCGCCCGCGCTGCTGTCCGGAGTCAGTTGCCCGTCTCCGGTCAACGTGACCGGTGTTCCCAGCGCTTGGGATGGTCCGATCCTCACCAGCTGGACGACGGAATAGTCGTGACTGTATAGAACCGCCATGCTGTTATCGCCGCTGAAGAATATACGCGTGGAAGTCACGGCTGTGCCGCTGATCGTAGACATCGACCATATGGTCGCGCGTTTTCCGGTAGCGAGATCCCATTGGTAAACGATGTTTGGCGTGGAGCCTTGCGGTGACTTCCCGTCAAGGAAGGTGTACGTCACGGCCGCCGTCAGGCTGGTGTCAGCTGCGTTGAAGGCGATATTTTCTATTACCCCGAGATAGGTGTTATTACCGACCGTTATTTTCGGCACGGTAAGCGTTGTCACATGGGAGGGGCTCGTCGTGTCCCACACGTAGATTTCCGGATCGTCGCCGGCCGCACCCGCTAGGAGCTTGCCGTCTTGGCTGAACCAGGCCTCACTGACGGCTCCGCCGCCCGGTGCCGTCAGCGTCGCCGCCAGAACCGGCTTGCTCGGACGCTTCGGTGCGGACGGCGAGGTGAGCGAAGCCGCGGTATGCGAGCCGCTGTGCACGCCCACGGCGTACAGGGTTCCGGCGCCGGCGAGGATCAGCGCCGCCGTTCCGCCGATGAAAGCCGCCCGGGTCCCTCTCCTCGCGGCCATCCGGTCGCGACGGCGCTTGCGCTGTCCGCTGCCGCCTTCGTTCCCCGGCTCTCGCGTGCTGCGCGTGTCACCGGCTCCTTGGATAGGCGCGCCCGGCTGCCCGCCGCTCCACTGGCCCGCTGCCTGGCCTCCCATGGATGTTTCCGGCCCAAAGCCACGGCTTCCCTGCCGCGGCGACCGGGACCAGTCGGCGAGCTGTGCCGTGTGCGGCGGCTGAGACCAGCCCGGTGGCTGGGCTTCAAACGGCTGGGCTTCAGACGGCTGTGCCTGAAACGGCGCAGGAGGTTCAAATGGCGGGGCGGGCGTTACCGACGGGGATGGCGCGGGGTCAGCGGGAGACGGCCAGGCCTGCGGCGCACCGACGAGTGCCGACGGATGGTCCCTGACCGCATCTGCGACCGGCAGCGGCGGGCGAACCGGGATGGCCGTCGACCGGGACGGGAGCAGCGCCTGCCGCAGCGCTTCGGCGAACTCGCCGCACCGGGCGTAACGGTCGGCGGGCGACTTCGCTAGCGCTCGCGCGATAACGTCGTTGACGGCTGGGGAGAGCTCAGGACGCAGTCCGGTCAGCGCGGGCACCGGATCGTGAACCTGCGCGTACAGCGTCGCCATGGTTTCCGTGCGACGGAACGGGAGCTGCCCCGTGAGCAGGACGAACGCCACGCACCCAAGCGCGTACTGATCGGCTCGCCCGTCTACGGTGACACCCCTGATCTGCTCCGGGGCGCAGTAGTCAGGAGTACCGACGAACTGGCCGGTGGCCGTCAGCCCGGTTGACGACCCCGCCCCCTTGCTGAGCCCGAAGTCCGCGAGGAAGGCGTGCTCGGGGTGCTCCGGAACGGCATCGACCAGGATGTTCTGCGGCTTGACGTCGCGGTGCACGAGCCCGGCCGCGTGGGCGGCGTCCAGGGCCGAGGCCACCTGCGCCACCAGCCCCCGGGCGCGGTCGGGGGCCAGCGCGCCGCCGGAACGCCGCATAAACGCCGCCAGGTCCCCGCCCGGCACGAACCGCGTCGCGATGTACAGCAGCCCCTCGGCCTCGCCGGCCCGTAGACGGGGATAATGTGCAGCGAGTCGACCGCCGCCGCCATGCGTGACTCGCGGAGGAACCGGGCGCGGAACTCCTCGTCATCGGCCGCCGCGGGTGCGATGATCTTCACTGCCGCGAGCCGTCCGAGCACCTCGTCGCGTGCGCGGAAGACAACGGCCATACCGCCCGCGCCGATTTGCTCCTCGATCAGGTAGCCGGCTATCCGGCTGCCAGGCTCAAGCCGTCCGAGCGAGCCGCGCGTCCACCCGGTGAAGCCACTCGCCATTCGCTCCTCCTGCGGCGTGAAGGCGTTCTCCCGTCGCGCCTGCCCAGGCTAGTTTCGCATCGCGCACCCGCGAACGGGGCAAATTCCCACCGCACCATCCGACAATCCCGCCCGGCAGGTTGCGCCATCAGCCGGCCGACCCCCATATGCCGGTTCCCTTTTCCGGTTTAAGAGGCAGATATCGGCTAAACGGGGCGGTCGACGGCGACATGATCCGCGCTAAGCCAACGCACCGTAGTGCGCTGCGCTGCTGTCCCCGCGGCCGGCCTTGCGGGCACCGCGGTCGCTAACCCCCAGCCAACCGCGGCGGCGAGCGGTTGCTGCGAGCCCCCAGGGATACGGGCAAAGCCTGCGGCTTAGCGCAGGCCGGGAACGGCTCCCTTTTGCCCGACTTGACCAGAGTCATGGCAGCCGGGCCTCAGGCGACGCGCGGCCGACACGGCACCGCCTGCGGCGTTGAGGGCAAGGCCCCAATGCCGCGGTGCAGGGCCGCCCCCGCGGATAGCACAGTGTCGCCCGTCCGCGAATAATAGGCACATGCCGGTTACCAAGATTACGCTGTCCACCGCCATGCGGGCGCGGGATGTGTCACGGCCTCATGAGGAGCACCTCGCCGAGGCCGCGGACCGCGAGGATGCGGCCGCCACCCGCCACCCGGAAGCGCCGCCGCCCAAGCCGGCCGAGCCGCCGGCACCGGCCGCCCGCCCCGATCTGCCCGTCCCCCGGCCGCCAGCGCCCCGGCGGCGGCGCCGCCGCCGCTCCTAACCGCAACCACAGTCCCTGGCGACAATCCCCCGCCCCGCTCTCGGCTGTCACCGGGAGCGGCCGCGTGAAACACGAACCCGTTCGGATGACTACTGCGGGTTTGGATTGCCTTCCTACAGCAACCAGAGCGCCAGGCGTTGCGGGTTGTGCAACGCCTGCTTCCACAGCAACTATCGGAAACGGGGTTTAACTTCAGCCACAGCGCGGGGGGCGCCGCGGTTTTGGCGGTGTCCTCCCGTGGGGGGGCATATGGGCGGGGGCGAAGCCCTCGCCATGCCGGGCGGGTGCAGGGCGCTCGTCCCCCGGGGGAGGTACTCCTACGGCAGCGGCGGCAGTTCGCCGGTCTTCTCGTAGTCGGCGATCATGGCGAGGCGCCTGGCGTGCCTCGGTTCGCCGGAGAACGGGGTCTCGATGAAGATCCTCGCGAAAGACACCCCGTCCTCGATGCTGTTCTCCCGCGCGCCGAGGCTGAGCACGTTGGCGTCGTTGTGCTGGCGGGCGAGCCGGGCGGTCTGCGCCGTCCAGGCGAGCGCCGCGCGGATGCCGGGGACCTTGTTCGCGGCGATCTGCTCGCCGTTGCCGGAGCCGCCGATCACGATGCCGAGACTTCCCGGGTCGTCGATGGTCCCCTCGGCCGCCCGCATGACGTAGACGGGGTAATCGTCCTCCGGGTTGTAGCTGGCGGGACCGCAGTCGACCGCCTCGTGGCCGGCCTGGCCGAGCCAGGCGATGATGGCCGCCTTAAGCTCGAAACCGGCGTGATCAGAACCGAGGTATACGCGCACCGGGTTAGTCTGTCATCCCTCGGGGGAGATGGCCCTGGTACCCCCGATGTCAGTTGGAGAGCTGACTCGGCGGACTCCGGCTGACGTGCCCGTAGATCAGGAATGTCAGTCACACTTGATGACTAAACAGACACTCCGTGTAATAATGGGCGGAACTCGCCTGACGTAGGCGGCGTGGCGGCCTCCTGAACATGAAAAGATCACAGATGTACATCGCGATCACGAAGGGACCACCCGGTGGCAACAAACCTCACCCGCGACGAGGCGCGTACCCGTGCGGAACTGATCAAGGTCGTGGCCTACCGGGTCCAGCTCGACTTGACCGGCGGTGACACCACCTTCCGTTCGGTATCTCGGATTGAATTCGACTGCGCGCTTGACGGGGCTGGCACCTTCGTCAACCTCGCGGCGCCTGGCGTGCACCAGATCTCGCTCAACGGCAGCCCGGTGAGCCTGGACGCGTTCGACGGCGAGCGGATTGCGATCGAGGGGCTTCGGGCCGGATCGAACGTGCTCGAGGTGGACGCCGAGTGCGCTTACTCGCGCAGCGGCGAGGGCCTGCACCGGTTCACCGACCCGGCGGACGGCAACGTCTACCTGTACTCCGACCTGGAGACGTTCGACGCCCAGCGGATCTACGCCTGCTTCGACCAGCCGGACATGAAGGCGGTCTACGAGCTGACGGTGCAGGCGCCGGCGGACTGGACCGTCGTGTCCAACATGGCGCCCGACACCGACGGCGGGACGGACGCCGGCGACGGCACGCACTCGTGGCACTTCCCGCCGACCGCGGTGATGGCGACCTACATCACGCATGTGTCGGCCGGGCCGTGGCATATCGTCCGATCCGAGCACGACGGCATCCCGCTCGGCATCTTCTGCCGCCGCTCCCTCGCGCGCTACCTCGACCCCGACGAGATCTTCGAGGTCACCCGGCAGGGCTTTGACTTTTACCACCGGGCCTTCGCAATCAAGTACCCGTTCGGGAAGTACGACCAGCTCTTCGTGCCCGAGTTCAAGGAAGGCGCGATGGAGAACGCTGGCGCGGTCACCTTCCTTGAGGACTACGTCTTCAGGTCGCGGGTCACCGACTTCTCCCGGGAGGCCCGCGGCGAGACGATCCTGCACGAGATGGCGCACATGTGGTTCGGCGACCTGGTGACCATGCGCTGGTGGGACGACCTGTGGCTCAACGAGTCGTTCGCTACCTGGGCCGGTACCGAGGCGCAGGCCCAGGCGACCCGCTGGTCGCACTCGTGGACGACCTTCACCACCGCGTGGAAGGCCTGGGCCTGCAAGCAGGACCAGCTCCCGTCCACGCACCCGATCGCCGCCGACATCCCCGACATCCACGCGGTCGAGGTGAACTTCGACGGCATTACCTACGCCAAGGGCGCGGCTGTGCTCAAGCAGCTCGTGGCCTACGTCGGGTACGACAACTTCCTCGCGGGCGTGCGGGCGTACTTCGCGGCCCACGCGTTCGGTAACGCCACCCTCGCCGATCTGCTGTTCGCGCTTGAGGAGACATCGGGTCGCGACCTGGGCTCATGGTCGCGTGAATGGCTGGAAACGGCAGGAGTGAACACCCTGCGCCCCTCCTACAGCGTGGACGGCGACGGACGGTTCACCGCGTTCTCCGTAGTTCAGTCCGCCGCGCCGTCGCACCCGACGCTCCGCTCGCACCGGATAGCGATCGGGCTCTATTCGCTCCTCCCGGAGGGCCTGGTCCGGGTGTCGTCCGTCGAGACCGACGTCACCGGCGACTGGACACCGGTGCCCGCTCTCATCGGCGTCCCCAGGCCCGACCTGATCCTCATCAACGACGACGACCTCACCTACGCCAAGATCCGGCTCGACCCGCACTCGCTGCGGACCGCTATCGCGTCGATCGGCTCGTTCACCTCGTCCTTGCCGGCCGCGCTGGTCTGGGCCGCGGCGTGGGACATGGTCCGGGACGGGGAACTGGCGGCCAGGGACTACGTGCGGCTCGTCCTCGGCGGCGTCGAATCGGTCCGGGATATCAGCGTCGTGCAGACGCTGCTGCGGCAGGCGGCGCTCGCGGCGCGCCAGTACGCCGACCCGTCCTGGCGCGCCGCGGGACTGGCGTTCATCGCCTCGTCGCTGCGGTCGCTGTGCGCGGCCGCCCCGGCCGGCTCCGACCATCAGCTCGCCTACGTCCGGGCGTTCGCCGCCGTGGCGACCTCGCCGGCGGACCTGGAGTTCCTGACTGGGCTGCTTGACGGCACGGTCAGCCTCGACGGGCTCGCGATCGACACCGACCTGCGCTGGATGCTGCTGCGGCGGCTGGTCAGCCGCGGCGTGCGGAGCGAGGAGGCCATCGACGCGGAGCTGGCAAGGGACGCCACCGATGCCGGCGAGCGGCAGGCCGCCGGGTGCCGGGCGGCGATCCCGACACTCACCGCCAAGCGGGAGACCTGGGAGACGCTGACCGACGGGAAGCTGACGATCGCGATGTTCCGGGCCACGATCATCGGGTTCGTGGACCCGGACCAGCCCGAGCTCATTCACCCGTACCGGCCGGAGTACTTCGCCGCGCTCGGGAAGATCTGGCAGGAGTGGTCCTCGGCGATGGCGCAGGACTTCGTGGAGTACGGCTACACCTCTGCGCGGTCAACGAGTCGACGATCGAGGCCACCGACGCGTACCTGGCGGTCGATCCCGAGCCGCCCGCCGCGTTGCGCCGCCTGCTCGTCGAGGGCCGCGACGAAGTCGCCCGCGCCCTCCGTAACCAGACCCGCGACCGCGAGGCGGCGGCTAAGCCCGTAGCCGAACGAGCGTGGCTGCCCGGCAGGATCCAGCCTGCCAGGCGATCCACTATCGTTTCGGATAGGCGGCGGTTTAGGCGGCCGCGAGCGCCTGAGAGACGGCTTCGCGGACGTGCTTGGCCACGTCGTCGAGCGGAACCGAGACCGTCTCGCCGGTTGCGCGGTCGGTGAGCTCGGCGGTACCCGACGCCAGGCCGCGTTTGCCGATCGTGATGCGGAAGGGGATGCCGACCAGTTCGGCGTCGCTGAACTTCACACCCGCCCGGTCGGGACGGTCGTCGATGATCACGTCCACCCCGGCGTCGAGTAGCGCCTGGTAGGCCCGCTCCCCCGCCTCCGCGACCGCGGCGTCGTTCTGCTGCGCGACGATGACCACCGCCTCGAACGGCGCGACGGCGGCCGGCCAGACGATGCCCTTCCCGTCGTGGTGCACCTCGACGCAGGCGGCCATCGCGCGCTCCACGCCGATTCCGTAGCAGCCCATGATCGGCCTGACCGGCTTCCCGTCCGGGCCGAGGACGGACAGGTCGAGTGCGTCGGAGTACTTGTACCCGAGCTTGAAGATGTGGCCGACCTCGATGCCCTTGAGCACCGTGAGCGGGTTGCCGCAGTGGACGCAGGGCTCGCCCTCCTCGGCCGCGCGCAGGTCGGCCCACTTGCCGACGCCGATATCGCGCCCGAGGTCCACGCCGCGCAGGTGCACGTCGTCGGTGTTTGCCCCGGTTGTCATGCCCGACCGCCCCTTCAGGGCCAGGTCGGCGACGATCGGCAGGTCAGCTGGTACGCCGACCGCGCCGAGCGAGCCGGGGTGCGCACCGAGCACGGCGAAGATCTCCGCGGCCTCGGCGGGCCGCACCGCGACCGAGCCGGTCGCGTCGATGAGCTTCTGCTCCTCAAGCGCGTGGTCGCCGCGCAGCAGCACCAGCGTGAGCTTGCCGTCAAGGACGTAGACGAGCGTCTTGACCTGCCGGTCGGCGGGTGCGTCGTAGCCGGTGACCAGGTCTTCGATTGTCCGGACGCCCGGCGTGTCGAAGCGCAGCGGCGCGTCAAGGGCCGCGGCTGCGTCGGCGTCCGGGGCGATGGGCTCCAGGGCCGATATCGCTGCCTCGATGTTCGCCGCGTAACCGCACTGCGGCGAGTAGATGATGATGTCCTCGCCGGTCTCCGACGGGCAGACGAACTCCGTGGATCCGGAGCCGCCCATCGCGCCGTTCGATGCCGCGACCGGGATCGCGGGGATGCCGATCCGCTTGAACGCGCGGGCGTAGGCGCTGTGGTGCGCGTCGAACGACTTGTCGAGTCCCGCCGCCTCGAGGTCGAAGCTGTAGGAGTCCTTCATGGTGAACTCGCGGGTCCGCATCAGGCCGGCCTTGGGCCGAGGCTCGTCGCGCAGCTTGGTCTGGAACTGGTACCACATCTGGGGCAGCTCGCGGTAGGAGTTCAGCTCCGTGGCGAGGGTCGACACGACCTCTTCGTGGGTCATGCCGAGGGCGAGGGAGGCGCCCTTGCGGTCCTTGAGCCGGAACATCTCGTCGCCCATTACGTCCCAGCGTCCGCTGCGCTGCCAGAGTTCGGCCGGGTGCATCACCGGCATCAGGATCTCCTGGGCGCCGATCCTGTTCATTTCCTCGCGGATGATGCCGATGACCTTGAGCCGGACCCGGACGGCCAGCGGCAGCAGCGAGTAGTGCCCAGCCATCAGCTGGCGGATGTACCCGGCCCGCAGCAGCAGGCGGTGGCTGGGTGCACCCGCCTCCGCGGGGTCCTCCCGCAGCGTGGGAATGTGCATGGTTGACCAGCGCACGTTTTACTCCGTCGGTTTGCGTCTGCCTGCGAAACCGGACGCGCGAGACGCCCGGAGAGGCCTGGAGAAGTCCAAAGGGGTGCTCTACCCGCCCCCCGTCGGAGTCTATCGTCGGCCGGCCGCTACGCCCGGCCCATATTCACGCCAGGTTCACGTCTGGGGATTCCCCGGGTCCTTGGTGCGTTTCGTCTCCGGGTTTTCCCGGGTCACTGCCCTAGCGGGGAGAAGCGCGCTTGCCAGCCAGGCGCCGGCCAGGACCTGGAGGGCGGCAAGTAGCAGCGTGACGGCGACCGCGACCCCGGCGTACGGCGGCAGACCCGCCAGGCCCGCGATGACCCGGGCGGTCGCGCCGACGGGCTGGCCGTCAAGCGCCAGCGCCCAGATCGGTATCGCCCAGCCGAGGGCCGCGCCGACTGCTGCCGGAAGCACGACACCGCGCGGCTGCCGTGTGCGCCGCGTGACGGGCGATCGGGTGTCGCCTGCCCCGGCCCGCCCGCGAGCACCGGCCCGGCCGAGGACGCCGGCCGCCAGACCGGCCACGAACGGGACCCACCAGGCCCCGAGCCAGGCACCGAGAGCGCTGGCGGCCGCGGTCACCGCGAGCACGCCGAACCGCACCGCCAGCGGGCCGGCCAGCCACCGTTCGGCCTGCGGCTGGCCCCGGCCGGCTGCCATCGGCTGGGCCGGGCTAGCCATGGAGCCTCCAGGTGACCGGGCCCGCGGGCTGCCCCGGAACCGGGACCGCCAGGTACTCGCCGTTCCACCAGGCGTCGATCAGGTTCTCGTACCATCCAGAGGCCGGGTTTTCCGACTGGCCGCCGGGATACACCCCGACGGCGTCGATCTGCTCGTCGCCCCCATAGGACGACGGTGAACCGGGAACCAGCCGGGGCGGGACGTACCCGGTGCGGCCGAGACTGACGATCATCCGCCAGCTCGGCCCGGTCGACGCGTTGAGTCCGCCGTCGGCGGCGTCCTCGGTGAACGGGTCGCCGCCCGCCGCGCGGGGGCCGTAGCCGAGGCCGTCCGCGCCGGTGATCGAGGGGAACGACCGGGTGTGGATCCGGCCCCAGGTCCACGTGGCCGGGTCGCCGCCCAGTTTCTTGGACAGGTGCGCGACCGTCTTCTCGAACGCGGCCACGATCGCCCTGGCGGCCGTGCCGGACCCGTGCCCGCTTGGCCCGGCGAACGCGGGGTTGGACTGATCGCCGAGCGTCCACGCCTCCAGGTCCTCGGTCAGCGGCGCATCGCCCGGCGTGATCGAGAGGTCAAGCGGGTCCTTGCTGGCCGGGACCTTCGCCGCCTGCCACCAGGGAGCGAAGACCGTGTTGAGGTACGAGCCCCAGAACGTCCACCACAGCGACGCCGCGGCCGAGTCCGCGTCCATGCCGTAGTCCCACGACGTCATCAGGGACGCCGCGCTCCGGTCCTGCGCGGGCAGACCGGCGCCGTTCAGCGCCTTCAGTACGGCCGGCATCACCCGGGCGGCGAGCGGGTCGGTCAGGTCGGTTTGCAGGTCTGCGATCTTGCCGGGGGTCAGCGGCTCGGCCGCCTTGAGCGCGGCGTACGCGTGCGCGGCCCGGTAGCCGGGGTCGTAGAAGTCGAACGCGGTCCCGACGTAGTAGGGATAATCGCCGCTGACCGGCCGCTGGTTGTCGGTCGCGATCAGGTGCGACGGCGGGTCGTAGGACTGGGGCACCGCCTGGTACGGGATCACTCCGGTGATGTCGCACTCCCCCGTGCCTGGCATCGGCAGCCAGGGCGTGCAGGTGGCCGGCACCTGCGGGTAGTAACCGGGGGCAATTACACCGATATTTCCGGAAGTATCGGTGTAGACGAAGTTCTGGGTCGGTGCGTGCCAGCCCGCCAGCGCCGCCTTGAACTGCGTGAAGTTCGACGCGATATTCACGCCGAAGAGGGCGCTGACGTCGTCGGACGGGACGTTCCCCATCCAGTCCACCGCCATTACCTGGCCGGCCTGGCTGATGATCGGCCCCTGAGCGGTGATGTCCACCGTGAGCTGTCTGGTCGCCCCGCCGCGCACCGGGATCGAGTAATGCACCACGGTCAGCGGCCGCCAGGCGCCGTCCCAGTAGTACTGCGAACCGCGGACCTGCTCTTTGTAGTAGAAGGTGGCCGAGTCCTGCGTGTCAGTGATCGACCAGGCGATATGCGCGTTGTGCCCGAGCAGCACGCCCGGCACTCCGGGCAGGCTCACCCCCGCCACCTGGTATCCCGGCGCGGACAGCGCCACCTCGTACCAGACCGACGGCAGCGTCTGCGCCAGGTGCGGGTCGCCGCCTAGCAACGCGCCGCCCCCTTCCACCGCGGGCCCGTTCGCCGCCCACGCATTGGAGTCGGGGTAATGATGAATTTCGTCCGGCAGCAACTGGCTGAGCTGGTCAAGCACGCTCGCCGCCGCCCCCGTCACCGCCGATGAGTCATCAGAACGAGTCCGGCTTCCTCCATCCGCGGAAACCGAACCGCTACCGGAAGCCGGATCCGTACCGGAGGCCGACGCGGTGGACGACGCCGTGGACGACGGGGCGGCGGTACCGGGCGCCGCCGCCGCACTGCCTGCCGGGACCGAGCTCGCGATGTCTGGCGGCACCGGGGTCAGCGGTGCCTTGATGTACGGGCCTGGGTCATAGGGCGTCTGCGTGTTCTTCGCCAGGACCGGGAACCAGTCGGCGGTGTTCGCGGAGCCGAGGGACTTGTCGAGGATCGCGTAGTCAAGCGGACCAGTGGTGTAGTCGAGTTCCTCGGTGAGCACGCCCTGAACGACCAGGCTGTCGATCGGGGTCCACGCACTCGGGTACTGGCCGGTGAGCGTGAAGAGGGCAGGCCAGTCGCCGGAGGCGCGGACCTGGGCGATGTCGTCGTTCACGCCCTGCGCGTAGGCGAGGAGTGCGGCGCGGGCAGCGCCAGTGGTATGCGCCCATTCGTTCTGCGCGGTGCGCAGCAGACCGATCCGCAGTTCAAACTCATCGCTGTCCAGGGCGCTCACGCCCGCAAGCTGCGCGAGGCGCCCTTCACCGAGACGCCGCTCGGCATCGAGCTCCGTGAGCCGGAACTTCGCGTGCACGTAGCCGAGTGCGAGGAACAGGTCGTGGGTGCTGCCCGCCGATATCGATGCCAGGCCCTGCGCGCTGAACGAAACCGTGGCCGGACCGGTAAGCCCCTGTATCTGCAACTGCTGTGAGCTGACCGGCTGCCCGCCGGACGCGGACGTCCATGCGCCGCGCCCCGGGTCAAGGACGGGCCCGAGCGCCGGGATCATCCCGTACCCGAACCCGAGAACGCCAAGCAGCAGCGCCGAGACGACCACCGCGCCGACCAGGCTGACCACCCGCCGCGCGCGCCCCCGTCTGCGACCCCGGTACCGCTCCCGTCTCGCCCGCCCGATCATCCCGCCCGTTTTACCACGAAATGCCCCTCCAGCGGCCAGCCTCGAGAGCACCCCGGATCCCCTCCGCTGGCCGGAGTTGAAGTTCCCGGACCGCGCAGGCGTATTCACGGGGAAGCACCAGGCACGGCGGGGCGGTCCACGCGGCGCGACAGACGACGATGAGCGGCGCGTTCCCCATGAGGCGCACAACGATCCACCCGGGTGAGCGAGTCACGGTCCGGGTGTGATCCTGGTCACCACCCCAATGCCGTGAACTCGCGGCCATAATCGCGGAGGATTTTCATCAAATAACCGGAAAAACCATCGCGATTATGGCGTAAGGCGCAGCAGAAAGACTATTTTCCAGGCAGAAACGGAGCAACCGGTAAGACGAGCCACCCAAATACCAGCACCAGGTCAACCGGTCAGAAAATCCACAACGTCAGGACGTTAGGTCCGCTGTGACAGGTGATGAAGTTGATTCTTCCCAGTCAGGACACTCCGCACATAGGGCCATTTCATGCGCCACAAAAGCCGCACACTAGGACACTTACTGGTCAGTACTGGCCCTATGTCGCCGACACAGCAATAACCAAGCAACCACAAGCGGCAGCCCCCTGAGCAGACTGCCGACCTTCCACGGCAAGCGACACCCTCCCGCCGAAGGCGAAAGCAATAACCAAATAACCAGGCGACACCCAAACGCAGCTCCGGAGAAGACTGCTGCCCCCATGCCCGGCAGCACCCCCACGCCGAAGGCGAAGCAATAACTGGACGCATGCAAGCCGCAGCTCAGGGGAAGACTGCTGCCCCCCATGCCTAGCGGCAGCCCGACGCCGAAGGCGAGGGCAATAACCGGACGAACGCAGGCAGCAGCACCGACCGGAGCCCGCTGACACCCGACGCCCCGGCGGCAGCCCCACGCCGAAGGCGCCAGCAATAACCAAGCGCCACAAAAGCGGCAAGCCCCAAGGGAAACTGCTGACGCTCCACCCTGGCGGCCGCCCGACGCCGAAGGCGAGGCCACTAGCTGGGGCGACCCGTGACGCGACAGCCGCCCGATGGCAGGCCGGAGGCCGTCGCCGTTGCGGCGAGGTCTCCCCTTGGCTGCCCGAAGGCGGGGGCCGCGGGGGATTCGCCGCCAGCCTTCCGAAGGAGCGCTGGCGGGAATCCCCCGCGACCACAGCCACCCCACCCATCCAAGGTCTTGACTTTGACCTTGACTTGGGATCACCCCACCCCAGGGTCTTGACTTTGACCTTGACTTGAGGTCACCACCCTCAACGTCTTGACCTTGGCTTGACAGCCACCACCCTCCCGGGGTCTTGACTTTGATCTTGAGCAGCCACCGGTTTTAACTTTGATCTTGACTTACAGTCACAACCCACATACATAAGCGCCCACCGGGGAAAGATCACACTAGGCGGATCGGGGATACCGTTTTAGAGTGCCATTAGGGACAGAAGTCGGTTTTCAACGGACCCGATATAGGGCACATCGAATACAGTCGATTACAGAGCGCCGCCCACGGCGGCGAATCGGTACGCTGAGATGGTGAGATGGATGGCTTGGCCCCGAATCAAGAACTCCAGGTCATCAGCGCAGCCCGGTACGTACCCGCACGACGGCGTGCAGGCAACCGTAACGCCGGCGCCCGACGCTGAGCCGCCACCAGGCACCGGGCATAACACCGGGGTCGGCGGCACACGGCACGCAGTCGCCGACGGTCCAGGCAGCCACGGCCCTGGCAGCGGCAACCCCTCCGACGACAGATCCTTGGCCGGCCGACGGCGCGGCCCGATCAGGTACGCGCACTCGCCGGCCGACGGGACGGCCGCCGCCGCGGCTCCCTTCGACACGCCCGGAGGATCCGTGACACCCACCGCGCCGCCAGGCTCGGCGCCATCAGACGCTGTGCCATCAGACACTGTGCCATCAGACGCGTCAGGTCCCGAGGCGCCGGGCGACGAGTTCTCTGGTCCCGTGCTGTCCGGGACGGTGCTGTCTGGTCCCGTGCTCTGTCCCGCGTCGGAACAGTGCTGTCTGGAACGGTGCTGCCGGGCCACCGGTTGTCGGACACCGCGCCGACCGCCGCCGCCCCGATCGGCGAAGAGCCGGAAGACTACGACGCCACCGCGGGCCTGGTCTACGAGGTACCCGGCCCGGCTTACACCGGGCCACTCGCCGATGATCCGGTCGTTGAGCCCGCGCAGCCGGTGTCCAACGAGGGAGTTGGCATCTTCGGCGACATGAGGACCATGGAAGTCCCCGACGAGGATGCGCCGACCAGGGAGTTCGAGCCGCAGCCGAGCTCCGAGCCGACGCGCGTGATACCGATCGGCACATCGTGGAACCAGTCGATCAGTTCCCCGCCCGGGGCGAGCGACGAAGCGGAGGACAGGAAGCCGAATCCGTTCGGACGGCGGGTGCGGAGGATCTGGGCTGGTCAGCCGGTCGACGACGACACGCCGCGGGTACTCGTACGCGACCTGCCACCGGATGTGCAGATGCGTCTGTACCGCATACGGGCCACGATCATGCTGGTCGTCGGCATCCTGTTCTTCATCCTCACCAGGAACTGGGCGATCGCCCTCACGCTCGCGATCCTCGCCGGGATCGTCGACACCGTCTACCGGTCGCGCAATGCCGCCATGTACCGCAACGGCGCCACTTTCCCCGGTGCCAGAAAGGCCACGAATAAGCAGCTGGGGAGGTTGCGGCGCGAGGGATATTTCGCACTTAACGCGCTGCCCATCCCGGACAGCCGTGAGTTCATCGACCACCTGGTCATCGGCCCCACCGGCGTCTACGCCATCGACTCGGAGCGGTGGAATCCCAAGCTGCCGATCAGGACCTGGAACGGCAAGAAGCTGTACCACGGACCCGAGTCGCAGAAGGACCGGCTTGAGCACGCGGTGTGGGAGGCGACACAGGCCAGCGAGATCCTGTCCGGGGCACTTGGCACCGAGATCACGGTCCGGCCCGCGCTCGCCATCTACGGGCCGAAGATCCCCTGGGACATCGCCACGATCAGGAACGTCGACGTGTTCACCGGGCCCGCGCTGCGCAAGTACTTCAAGCGGCGCAGCCGGATGAAGGAGGGCGTGGTCCACCTCACCCGCGAGGAAGTCCGGACGATCTACGAGACGGCGGCCAGGGTGCTTCCCGACGTCGCGCATACCCATGCGCCGGTAGGCTGACCTGCGGTCTTCCGGCGGGAAGAGGCGGGCAAGAATCGCCACCGGATGAGAGCCTGCGGCAGGAGAGTAACCTTCTGAGAAGACACAGCTTCTCAGCGCGAGGGAGTTCGGCGATGCCGCCGTTGAGGTCACGCACGGTCACGCACGGTCGGAACATGGCGGGAGCGCGGGCGCTGCTGCGCGCGACCGGGGTAGCCAACGAGGACTTCGGCAAGCCGATCATCGCCGTAGCCAACAGCTTTACCGAGTTCGTCCCCGGTCACGTTCACCTGGCTGACGTGGGTCGGGTCGTCGCCGACGCGGTGCGGGCCGCCGGCGCGATTCCCCGCGAGTTCAACACGATCGCCGTCGACGACGGCATCGCGATGGGGCACGGCGGGATGCTGTACTCGCTGCCATCCCGCGAGCTGATCGCCGACTCGGTCGAGTACATGGTGAACGCGCACTGCGCGGACGCGATGATCTGCGTTTCCAACTGTGACAAGATCACGCCCGGCATGCTGATCGCCGCGATGCGCCTCAACATCCCGACGGTGTTCGTCTCCGGCGGCCCGATGGAGGCGGGCAAGGTCGTCGCGACAGTCTCCGGCCCCTCCGCTTCGTCCGGTGTCCGCAAGCTTGACCTGATCGATTCGATGGTCGCGTCGGCCGACCCGTCGGTGTCGGATGCCGAACTCGCTTCGATCGAGGAGGCGGCCTGCCCAACCTGCGGATCCTGTTCGGGAATGTTCACCGCGAACTCGATGAACTGCCTCACCGAGGCGATCGGGCTCGCGCTGCCGGGGAACGGGACCACGCTGGCGACGCACACGGCCCGGCGCACCCTGTTCGAGCGGGCCGGCGCGCTGGTGGTCTCGCTTGCTAAGCGGTACTACTTCGAGGAAGACGAGTCGGTGCTGCCCCGGTCGATCGCGTCGCGTGAGGCATTCGAGAACGCGATGGCGCTCGACATCGCGATGGGCGGGTCGACCAACACGATCCTGCACCTGCTCGCGGCCGCGCACGAGGCGGGCGTGGACTTCGGGCTCAAGGAGATCGACGAGCTGTCCCGGCGGGTGCCGTGCCTGTGCAAGGTGGCACCGAACGGGTCCTACCACGTGGAGGACGTGCACCGGGCCGGCGGGATCTACACCATCCTCGGCGAGCTTGACCGGGGTGGCCTGCTGAACCGCGCGGTGCACACCGTGCACGGCGCGGCGCTGTCGGCCTGGGACCTGCGCGCTGATTCGGTCCTGCCCGAGGCCGTGGAGCTGTACCACGCGGCACCTGGCGGGGTGCGGACGACCAAGGGGTACTCGCAGTCGGCGCGCTGGGAGACGCTCGACCTGGACCCGGTCTCCGGCTGCATCCGAGACGTCGAGCACGCTTATACCGTCGAGGGCGGGCTCTGCATGCTGTACGGGAACCTGGCGACCGACGGCGCGGTCGTGAAGACCGCCGGAGTGCCCGAGGAGCTGTGGACCTTCTCCGGGCCCGCCCGGGTCTTCGAGTCGCAGGAAGACGCGGTGGACGGGATTCTCGCCGGGCGCGTCGCCGCTGGCGACGTCGTTGTCATCAGGTACGAGGGTCCGCGCGGCGGCCCCGGGATGCAGGAGATGCTGTACCCGACATCGTTCCTGAAGGGCAAGGGTCTCGGCCGCGCGTGCGCGCTGATCACCGACGGGCGGTTCTCCGGCGGGACTTCCGGGCTGTCGATCGGGCACATCTCGCCGGAGTCGGCGGCCGGCGGCGCACTGGCGCTGGTGCATGAGGACGACACCATCGTCATCGACATCCCGCGCCGCGAGCTGCGGTTGGACGTGCCGGATTCCGTTCTGGCCGAGCGCAGGCAGGCGCTGCTCGCGTCGCTCGGGTCATACCGGCCGGTGGCACGTCAGCGCCCGGTGAGCGCGGCCCTTCAGGTGTACGCGGCGCTCGCGACGTCGGCGTCCACCGGGGCGGCGCGAGACATCTCGGCCCTGTCGCGCTTGGCGCCCGAGACGCCGGGAGCCTAGGTCTCAGGGGCATCGGTCCCAGCGCCTGCGATCGCGTTTATCGCTGTTATCTATGCTCGGCCCGCCGTGGCGAAAGATAGCCATCCACCATCATGTAAGGCGCTCTTGATAAAGCGAGGAGGACTGCGGTGAGTGGGGGATTTGTCCGGGCGGCGCGGGCTTCCGATGCCGAAGGGCTCGCCCGGGTACAGGCCGCCAGCTGGCGGGCGGCGTTTGCGGAACTGGTACCGGATGCCGTGATCACCGAATTGACCACCGACGAGGCGCTCGGCCAGTTCGCGGAACGCTGGCGCGACGCGATTTCCGCCCCACCGACGTCTAAGCACCATGTCCACGTCGCGGTAGAGAAGCCAGGCGAGCCGGAGATCCTCGGTTTCGCCGCCGCTGGGCCTGCCACCGATGACGACCTCTGGCCGGCGACCGACGGCGAACTATACGAACTGCATGTAGCCCCCCGGTTGCCGGGGACGGTCACGACGAGCGGTTGCTGCACGCCGTAGCAGACACATTCGCCGAGGACGGCTTCACCACCGGCTACACCTGGGCACTCTCCGGCGACGACGCACGGATCGCATTCCTCAAGGCAGCCGGCTGGGCCCTAGACGGAAGCCAGTCCAACCTAGACATGGGAGTAAAAGTCCCCGTCCTCCGCCTACACACCCGCTTGTCCCCCAGTAACTGACTGTGGCCAAAGTCAAAATCTAAGTCAAAAGCTGCCGGGGTGACTGGGGCCCTGGGGGATTGCCGCGGGACTCCTCGCGGCGGAGGGGCGGGGGGGTCTCTGTGTACACAGCCCCCACGGCGCAAGGTTTGGATCTTGATCTTGACTTGAAGGTCATTAACCCACGCATCTCAGGCTGGAATATGCTCTGGCCGTGGCTAGTGCGAGCGAGTGGATGGCCGGGACGCGGCCTCGGACGCTGCCGGCGGCTGTGGTGCCGGTGCTTATTGGGTCGGGTGTCGCGGCGGGGTATCACGAGTTCTTGTGGTGGCGTGCCCTGCTCGCGTTGCTGGTGGCACTTTCGCTGCAGGTCGGGGTGAACTACGCCAACGACTACAGCGACGGTGTGCGGGGCACCGACGCGACGGGGCGACGGGCCGGCCCGATGAGGCTGGTCGGGTCGGGGGCGGCGTCGCCTCGCGCCGTGAAATATGCCGCTTTTTCGTGCTTTTTCGCAGCATGCTGCTTCGGGCTGGTGCTCGCGGCCGTGACCTCGTGGTGGATCGTGGCGGCCGGGGCCGTGTGCGTGCTCGCCGCATGGTTCTACACCGGCGGGTCACGTCCCTACGGGTACCGGGGGCTCGGCGAGGTGTCCGTCTTCGTGTTCTTCGGCGTGGCGGCGGTAACGGGTACCGCGTTCGTCCAGATGGGCCGGCTTTCGTGGCTAGGGCTCGCGGCTTCGGTGCCCGCCGGCCTGCTGTCGTGTGCGCTGCTGATGATCAACAACCTGCGTGACATCGGGTCCGACGCGACAGCGGGGAAGCGGACGCTGGCCGTGCGGATCGGGGACGCCCATGCCCGGACGGTGTACCTGCTGTTCCTGTTGGTGCCGTTCGCGCTGGCCGCGCTGATCGCCGGGTACCGGCCGTTCGCGCTGCTCACGCTGGTCGCGGTGCCGCTGGCCATCCCTCCGGTGCGGGCGGTGCGCGGCGGTGTCTCCGGACCCGGCCTGATCGCCACGCTCGGCCAGACGGGGCGGCTGCAACTGGCATTCGGGCTTGCCTTCACCGTTGGCCTGGCCATCCACGGATGATTTAGCACATTATTCAACAAGAATCAACGTGAGTGAAATAATCCGCACATCCAGAGAAATCGACATGCCCAATGCTCGCAGTTGCGACGCCCGGTCCAATCGCAGGCGATAATCTGCAGGTGAATCCTGGTTGGAGGATGCGCACCGTGTTACCGGGGCGAACCAAGTGGTCCAGTCGGCCAGACGGATTCAACGGGAGGGGTGCGCGGGTGGAGTACCGTGAGGCCGATACACGGCAGGTATCAGGTGGCAGGGCGTCGGGAGACGACACCACGGCGCGATTCTTGCAGGAGCTGCGTGAACTGAGGCACGGCGCCGGACTCGGGCACGCCGAACTCGCCGCCCGCGCCCATTTTCCCTACGACTCCATCAGGGCGGCCGAGCTCGGACCTGCGCTTCCCGACCTGCCGGTCCTCTCGGCATTCGTCCGGGGGTGCGGCGGCACCACCGAGGAATGGGAGGAGCGGTGGCGCTCGCTGACAAGTTCGCCGTCCCTGCCGGTGTCCGCCTCACGAAACGCGGGCCGGTCAGACGCGGCGACGGCCGGAGCCCGCATCGGTTCGGCATCGCAGGTCGGGGACAGTCCCGATCCCTCGATCATCATCGCCGCCCTTAGCCGGGTCGCCGAAGAGATGGCCAGCCCCAATACCGATGGGGCCGATACCGATGGAACGCGGGCCGATGCACTCCCGGCATCATCCGGTGTCCTGCCATCAGACGACATCCTGTCGACGGATACCTCCCTGCCCTCGGCCCCCAGAGCCGTTGACCCGGTGTCCGATTCCCTCGGCTCGGCTTCCGGGGCCTTCCGGCCGGCGTCCGAAGCCGTGACCGGCAACAAGCCAGCGGGATGGGACCCCATCCGCGTGTCGACGGCCTGGCCGGCGATCCGTGACATGCCGACCGAGGCGCCCGCGGGCAGCATCGGATTCTCCGGCAAAACCGGTGCGGGGGCGCCCTGGGGTACGGCTCCCCGGGGAGAAGGGTCGCTGGACGCGGCGTCACCGGCCACGGGCGCTGGCGGCCCGACGACAGCCGGGACGCCATCTCGTCCGGCCCGGGTACCGGCGGCCGCCTCGCGGCCCGGCCCGGCCGTCAGCAGGGACGGCGGCTCAATCCGCCCCGCGTCCTGGACCAGGATCGTGGTGGTCGCCGCCGTCCTGCTCTGCGTGCTCGCCGTGCTGCTAGCTGTCTTCGCCTGAGGACGGCGCGCTTCCGTTCAGCGATCCCGGCGGAGCGGTGCTCGGGACCGCCTGCTCGGAAACCGTGGTCGGCTCCGACTCCGGTGCTAGCGGTGCCGCCGACTGCCCCTCCGGCTGCGGGGCGATCTCCTTTGGCCCGGGCTGCCTCGGGATCGCCGACGGTACCGCTTCCAGCGAATCCGGCCCGGTGTCGGCCGCGCCAGCCGTGGCGCCGGGCGCAGCGCCGGGAACAATGCCCGGCACCGGTCCGTCTCCGCCGCCGAACGCCGAAGTAACCGCCTTGAGTGCCGTCGTTACCTCGCTCGGGATTACCCAGAACGTGTTGCCCGCGCCGTTGGCCAGCTGGGGCAGCGTCTGCAGGTACTGGTAGGCGAGCAGCTTCGGGTCCGGGTCGTTGCGGTGAATCGACCCGAAGACCTGGGAGATCGCCTGTGCCTCGCCCTCGGCCCGGAGGATCGCGGCCTGCTTGTCGCCCTCGGCGCGCAGGATCTTGCTCTGCCGGTCGCCTTCCGCGGTGAGGATCTGCGACTGCCGCTGGCCCTCGGCGGTGAGGATCGCGGCGCGCTTCTCCCGCTCGGCGCGCATCTGCTTCTCCATCGCGTCCTTCACCGACTTCGGCGGGTCGATCGCCTTGATCTCCACCCGCGTCACCCGGATGCCCCACTTGCCCGACGCCTCGTCAAGTACGCCGCGCAGCAACGTGTTGATCTTGTCGCGGGATGTCAGCGTCTGCTCCAGGTCCATAGAGCCGATGACCGACCGCAGCATGGTGGCCGTCAGCTGCTCGATCGCCTGGATGTAGTTGACGATCTCGTAGTCGGCCGCCTTCGGGTCGGTCACCTGGAAGAACAGCACCGTGTCGATCTCCACGACGAGGTTGTCCTCGGTGATCACCGGCTGGCCGTTGAACGACACGACCTGCTCGCGCAGGTCGATCTGCGTCTTCACCCGGTCGACGAACGGCACGATGAAGTTCAGTCCCGGCTCGAGGGTCTTGCGGTACCGGCCGAACCGCTCCACGTTCCGCGCCCGCGCCTGCGGGATGATGCGCACCGAGCGGACAACGGTCAGCAGGACGATGAGGGCGATCACCGCCACGATGATGAGCTCCGCTATGACCATGGCCGAGAACTCCCTTCTTCTTGATGCTTCTAGGTTCTGGGACTGCGCGCCAGCGCAGACAGAAAGGGTTCCTACTCCCGTGGATAAACGAGCGCCGTCGCACCCTCGATCTGCATCACGTCGACGGTGTGGCCGACGGGGATGACCAGCGTCTCGTCATAGGCACGAGCCGACCACACCTCGCCGCCGATCCGGACGCGGCCACCGTGTCCGGTGACCTCTTCGAGAACCTGCGCGGGCCGCCGACTAGCGCGGCCGGACCGGTCCTCAGCAGTGGCGGCTGCTTCACGTGCCGTCGGGCGATCGGGAGCACCATGCCGAGCCCCGCCCCCGAGGCGAGGATGAACGCGAGCAACTGGAGGGGCAGGCCGACCCCGAAGACCGCGACCGCAGCCGCGACACAGGCACCGACTGCGATCAGGCCGAGCGCGAACGTGAACGTGAGCAGCTCCGCGACGCCCAGCACGGCCGCCACGATCAGCCAGACGATCCATGCCACCATGGGCGCTCCGCATGCCAACTTCGGCACGGCGTTTCCGCACCGCAAATCCTCATGGCGCGGGCAAATCGCTCGTGCCCTGATCCCAGAGTAGCTCTGCCCGCAAGCATCCGACACCCGTGCTGCGGCCGGTGCTGCGGCACCGCACTCCGGCCCTGGCACCTCGACACTGCGTCTGCGCACGGGGCCTGTGCTCAACCCGGATGGCCGTCAAAATAAAACGGCATCGAACCAAGGCAATTACCCGTCGGCCCTGTCCTGGAGCCGCGACCGCCTTACACTCGATTAGGGGTGGCGCGTGCCGCTCGGTGTGTCCAGGAGGTGCCGGGTGAATCGTCAGGGCAGCGGACCTGGCCGAAGCACGCGCGGCCGGGCCAGCGAGGCTGCCTACCCGGACCGGGACGCTTACCAGCGGGACTCCTACCTGGAAGCCGACGCTTATCCGGTTGATCCCGGTTACCAGGGCTACGGCGGTGGCAGGGACCGCGAACGGCCCCGCCCGGCGGACATGCCGGCGGGACCGTGGCGCACCCGGCCTGAGCGCGGCCTGCCGCTCAGGCCCGGATACCCGCCCCGGGCAGGCAAACAGCCAGCCTACGAATCGGAGGCGGCCGACCGGCCCTGGCAGCGGCCGGAGGACGCGATGCCGGGCGTTGGCCGTCCACGGCCGCGCCCGACTGGTCCCCGCCCGCGGCAGGCTCCCCCGGGGCAGCCGCGTCCGGGCCAGCAGCGCCAAGCGCCACCGCGCGGTCCGCGCCCCGCGGGCTTTTACGAACCGCAGCGCCCCGGACCGCGCGCTTACGCGTCGGAGTCAGAGCCAGGCTCAGCCAGCTATGCCGCCGGGCCGCAGGCATCGGAGTACCAGGCGCAAGCCGGGTATCAGGGACAGGGGCAAGGGCAAGGGTGGCCGCCCGGCCCGCAGACATCGGGGTACCCCGGACAGAACTTCGCTGGGCCCGCCCAGGGCTGGGCGGAACAACCGTATGAGGGTCCGGAGGCCGACTGGCAGCCGGGTCCAGGGGCGAACAGGCAGCCACCGGGTTACCAGCCCGGCCAGGAGTGGGCGGCCACCGAAGTACCGCGACAGCCGGCATCCCCACCAGGACCTGGCCAGGGTCAGGGCGGCGGGCCTGGCCAGTACCCGGAGCACCTGTGGTCAGGGCAGCAGGAGCCCGGCTGGCAAGGTTCCGACCGGCAGAGTCCCGACTGGCGTGATTCCGTCTGGCAGGGGGCGGGGCAGGCGCCCCGGCCAGGTCAGGGCGCCTACGGGCCGCCGGGGCAAGCGTGGCCGCCTGGTCCGCCGGGATACGGGCAAGAGGAATCCGGGCAAGGGCCAGCCGGCTTCGGGCCGGGTCAATTCGCTTCCGGACAGCCGGGTTCCGGCCGGTTCGGGGCAGAGCAAGGTCCCAGGCCGCCGACCGAGGTTCGTTCGGTCAAGGCCAGCCCGGTCAGGATCAGTTCGGTCAGGGCCAAGCCCCCATGACCGGGTTCTACGGGCCGGCCGCCGGTCAGATGCCCTACGTCGCCGGCCCGTACAGCACGTTCCCGTACGGTGCCGGACAGGCTGGCAGTCCCCAGATGCCAGGGCAGTTCGGCGAGAACCCGCGGAATACGGGGTCATGGCAGGGGGCCGGGCCTCAGCCGGGACCCGGCTGGGCGGCCGGTCAGGCACCACCCGGCCCGAACGCCAGGAACACCGGGTCCTGGCGGGCGGCAAATCAGGCGCAGGGGCCAGACTGGGCCGCGCAGCCGGGGCCATACGGTCCCGGTGTCCGCAGCAGCGGCAGTTGGCAGCGGGCGGACCCCGGTTTCGGTGACCAGGGCAGCGCCGGCCCGCGCAGTGCGGGCCCGTGGCGGCCTGAACAGGGACAACCGCAAGAGTGGGCGCCCGGCGCCGCGGGCGGGTACGGCGTCCGCAATACGGGCTCCTGGCAGGCCGCCGGGCCCCGGCCAGGATCCGACCGGACGTCCGGTCAGGGCGACTTCGGCCAGGGGCAATACGGGCAAGCGCAGTTCGACCAGGGGCAGTTCAGCCAGGGACAATTCGGCCAGGGCGTAAGGAACACCGGCGCCTGGCAGGCAGCCGACCCCGCTGCCGGTCAAAACTGGGCGAGTCCCGGACAGCAGCCGTATGAGGGGCAGGCGTATACCGGTCAGCCCTATCCCGGCCAGCAAAATCCTGGGCAGCAGTACCCCGGGCCTGGTGGTTCCGGCCTGCGCGACACGGGCGGCTTCTCACAGGCGGGCAGCCCGATCATCAGGCAGCGGGACAGCGCGCTCCCCGACCCGCCGCCCGGCGCCAAGGGGCCGATCGCCGCGATCGAGACCGATAATGTCGCCGCGTTTGCCCGTGACCTTCGCGTCCTGCGATCGAGGACCGGGCTCGACTACCCCGATATGGCGGAGAAGTCCCACTACACGATGCGGACGCTGGCCTCCGCAGCCGGCGGACTCCGGCTGCCGACCCTGCCGGTGCTGATCGCCTACGTCAACGCCTGTGGCGGCGACGTCGGCGAGTGGGAAGAACGCTGGGGCAGGCTGACCAAGTCCGGGAAGAAGGGCGGCCAGGTGGCGCTTCCCGTCGGCGATCAGGCGGCAGGCGGCCAGCCTGGCCAGGGCCAGATCCCGCGGGGTGCACGGCAGACCGGCGAGATCTACGTCATCACCTCAGCCAGGCAACGCGACGCCCAGTGGTAACCTGCCCGGCTGGGCGTTTCCCGCACGTGAAAGAATCGTAACCGTGCTGCCTGCGGACAATCACGTGCATACCGAATGGTCATACGACACATCTGCGGACGCGTCGATGGTGCGCAGCTGCGAGCAGGCCATGGCCATCGGACTGCCCGCCATCGCGTTCACCGAGCATCTGGAGTTCACGGTCGGCGGTGCAGGCGACGCGATCGTGGATATCGCCACTGATCATCGGTGGTGGAGCCGTATCAAGCCGCTGAACGTCACCGGCTACACGGCATCGATCGAAGACTGCAGGCAGCGCTTTCCCGGGCTTCGGATCCTGTCGGGCGTGGAGGCCGGCGAACCGCACCTGTTCGCAGCGAGCGCGGGTTCGATCGTCGGCGGGCACGCCTTCGACCGGGTTCTCGGTTCCCTGCACGCGGTCCCGTATAACGGCCGCCTCGTTGCCGCCGACGCGCTCTTCGGACCCATGTCGCCCGACGATGTGATGCGTTACTACTTCACCGAACTTGTCTCGCTAATCGAGGGCAGCGACCTGTTCGAGGTTCTCGCTCACATCGACTTCCCGCGCCGCTACTGGCCGAAGGGCGCGCATCTGTACCGGGAAGAGCCATTCGAGGAGGAGTACCGCGTGGCGCTGCGCGCACTCGCCTCCTCCGGCCGCGTGCTTGAGGTCAACACGAAGTCGCCCTTGGCATCGGTCGACCTCGTGCGCTGGTGGCGGGAAGAGGGCGGGACGGCCGTGTCCTTCGGCAGCGACGCGCACATGCCGAACCGCGTCGGCGACCGCTTCAAACTGGCCGTGGACGTCGTCGAAGCGGCCGGCTTCCGCCCCGGCCGCGATCCCTACGACTTCTGGCGCGCCTAGCCTTGCCCTCGCGGCCTGGCTTTTTCAAGCTCAGGGCCGACCGGAGCATCTCATGAAATATCCGGGCATGTCGCGGCGCGCCAGCGCCCGACATGCCGGAACACGGGCCTTAGCCGTCCGATACCGCCCGCCCCCGCTCCCCCCGCGCCTGAAGGGCAATGGATCGAAGGCCGGGTGGAACACGGACCCGTTCGGAATTACCTTCTTTGGAAGCGGTACGCACGGGAAGGCCGGTCGACTGCCCGCACCCCAACCCGACGCGGTCGTCCGTGTCCGATTTCCGCTAGTGTCTGTCCTGCCCTGGTGGTTGAGTGGAACCGTGATGGACGACCGACAGCGGTACGCGGCGGCGAGCAGCAGAGACTCCCGGTTTGACGGGGTGTTCTTCACGGCGGTGCGGACGACGGGAATCTACTGCCGGCCATCCTGCCCGGCCATGACCCCCAAACGGGAGAATGTCGCTTTTTATCCCACGGCTGCCGCGGCGCAGCAGGCTGGGTTCCGTGCCTGCAAGCGGTGCCGGCCTGATGCCTCGCCGGGCTCGCCCGAGTGGAACATCCGCTCGGACGTCGCGGGACGCGCCATGCGGCTGATCGCGGACGGCGCGGTGGACCGGACCGGGGTGACCGGCCTCGCGTCTTCGCTCGGGTACTCGCCGCGCCAGGTCGGACGGCTGCTGACCGCCGAAGTCGGCGCTGGCCCGCTGGCGCTCGCCCGGGCCCAGCGGGCGCGGACCGCGCGGATCCTCGTCGAGACGTCGACGCTGCCGATGGGCGACATCGCCTTCGCCGCCGGGTTCACGTCGATCAGACAGTTCAACGCGACCATGCTCGAGGTGTACGACACTCCGCCTTCCGTGCTGCGGGAGCGGGCCATCCGGCGCGACGGAGCCGGGCAGAGCACCGGCTCGCGCGGAGTCTCGCGACGGACGCTCTCCGCGGCGCGGCCGGCCGACGGGCACAGCGGGACGGGAGTGCTCCGGGTGCGCCTGGCGTTCCGCCCGCCGATCGACCTCGACCGGATGCTCGGGTACCTCGCCGCGCGCGCCGTTGCCGGGATCGAGGTGGCTTCGCCCAGCGAATACCAGAGAACAATGAGTCTTCCGAACGGGTCCGGCATCCTCTCACTGCGCCCCATTCCCGGAGCCAGCTGGGTGGACTGCTCGCTGGCACTGTCCGACCTGCGCGACGTGACCGCCGCCGTGCAGCGGTGCCGGCGGCTGCTCGACCTGGATGCCGACCCCTGCGCGATCTCCGGGTTCTTCGCCGACGATCCGGTGATAGGACCGCTCGCGGCCGACAGTCCAGGGCGGCGCGCGATCGGCGCGGTCGACGGGAATGAGATCGCCATCAGGGCGGTGCTCGGCCAGCAGGTGTCGGTGGCGGCCGGCCGACGACTCGCGGCGCGGCTGGTCGCGCTGTGCGGAACGCCGGTGCCGGCCTCGCTCGCCGCCGCCGGCTTGCGCGGCCCGGGAGGCCACGGCGCTCAAGCCGGCGAGGAGCCCGGGGCTGAGGCGGACCGGGCGTCCACGGCTGACGGAGCGTCCGCGGCTGACCGGGCAGGCGTCGATGGCACGGGGCTCACGCACGTCTTTCCCGATGCGGCGACCATAGCCGGGCTTGACCCGGTCACGCTGCCGATGCCGTTGGCGAGAGGGCGGGCACTGGTCACGCTGGCTTCGGCGCTGGCGTCCGGTGACGTCAGCCTTGATCCCGGTGCCGACTGGGAGGAGGTCGGCGCCCGCCTGCTCGCTCTTCCGGGAATCGGGCCGTGGACCGCCGGATATATCAGGATGCGGGCGCTGTCCGATCCGGATGTGTTCCTACCGGGGGACGCCGGCGTGGTCCGTGCGCTGCGGCAGCTGACGGCAGACGGCCCTAGCGGCAACGCATCCGGTGCCGGCGGAACCGGCGCTAACGGGTCGGGCGCCAGGCGGGCGGGCGCCAAAGGCGGTCCGCCAGCGGGATCGCTGCTGGCCGCGGAGCGGTGGCGGCCGTGGCGGTCATATGCCACGCATCACCTGTGGGCGGCCCTTGAATCGCTGCCGGTCCGCAAGCGCGGCAGCAGAGACGACGCCATGACAGTTTCTGTAACTCGAAGTGAGGAGATAACGCGATGATCGCTCCGTTCTTGCCCGCCGATCCGTCGGCGCCGATCTGGTACGACATGGTGGATTCACCGGTGGGGCGGATCCTGCTGACCGGGGACGACCGAGCCCTCGCCGGACTCTACCTGCTGGATGCCGGGGAGCGTTCCGCTTCCGTCCGGCCGGAGTGGATGCGCCGCGAGGGCCTGTTCCCCGCCGCGGCGGACCAGCTCGCCGAGTACTTCGCCGGATCCCGCACGGTATTCGACCTGCCGCTCGCGCCGCGCGGGACGCCGTTCCAGCTCGCCGTCTGGACCGAACTCACTCAGATTCCCTACGGCTCGACGGTCAGCTACGGAGCCGTCGCGGCCGCGCTCGGCAAGTCGCCGGTCGCCTCGCGCGCCGTCGGCCTCGCCAACGGGCGCAACCCGATCTCGATTATCGTGCCGTGCCACCGGGTAATCGGCGCGGACGGCTCGCTGACCGGCTACGGATGGGGTGTCGACCGCAAGGAGTGGCTACTGCGCCACGAGGGGGTTCCTACCGCTAGGGATCTCCAGCCCACCCTGTTCGGGTGACGGGCGGCCGCTCAGCCGCTTAGCCGGTGAGCCCGGAGTCTGGCCAGCGGGGGGCGGGCGGGCTGAGGTCAGGACGGTAGTCCACGAAGACGGACGGGGAGTCGGGCGCGATCCAGGGTGGCGGGTACAGCTGTTCCTGGCGGCGGATGATCTCCGCGGCCGCGCGCATCAGGGTCAGCGAGTCGTCGCGGTGCAGGATGTACGCCTCTTCGGTCGTCTGGCCGAGGCTGTTGCGGCGGCAGGCCATGGCCAGTTCGGTGGCGGCGAGCTGGTACTGGGTCATCGCCTGCCTAGCCGCGATGCCGAGGTTCAGCCGGGCCCACTGCCGGCCACGGCGGCGCAGCCGCAGGCTCGCGAGCATGCGGATGTCCTGGACGGTGACCACCTCGGGATCCTCAAAGTCCGGCAGGAAGGTCTCGATCATCCGGATCACGCGCCGCCGGTCGGCGATCACCACGACGACCAGCGCGAGCAGCACCGCGATAAGGACGACATAGGTGATCTGGAGCCCGGTTCCGCCCTCGCCCACGGAGTGATTCCAGAGCGCGTCGAGGGCGACCGCCGCGACCCAGCCGGCAACGATCGCCAGGTACCGGTCCGGGACGTTGGGACGGGCCGCCGCATAAGCGACGCCGAGGCCCATAAGCGAGGTGAACAGCGCCTGAAACAGCGGGCCGAAGATGCCGCGCCGCGCGAACTCCTCGGCGATCGCGCCCGCGCCGGAGTCCCAGGCCACGGAGTAGGCGTACACGTTCGCCACGAGGGCGAAGCCGAGACCCACCATGGACCCGTAGACCACGCCGTCCTCGACGCCGTCTATCTCGGTCCGGCGTGAGGCGAGCAGGGCCACCAGCACCAGCCCGTTGAGAGTCTCCGCGACCAGCGCGCCGCCGGTCGCCGCGCCACCCGAGACCGCGACGGTGAGGGTCGCGTGCGGTGCGAGATCCGGGGTTGTGATCGCGTTGGCGTGCAGCGCACGGCCGAGCAGAGCCGTGACAACCGCGATGCCGGCGCCCGCCCCGAACATCGCCGCGAGCAGCGCCCGCGGCTCAGGCTCCAGCCGGTCCAGGTACAGGATGAGCGCCACCAGCAGCGGGATCGGCAGCAGCGCGAGCAGCAGGCCCACCAGGGTCGGCGCCGGGCCGCGCTGCGCCACGACGAGCACGAGCGCGATCATCGCGATCAGGCAGCAGGCGACGAGCCCGACGAGAAACAGCGTGGGAGTCCGCCCAAACCGAGCAGAGTCGAGCACTGGCTTGCGCGCCCGGAAGGACATAAAAGTAGAGTAACCGATACGAACCGGGCGATACCAGACTGTTAACGCTTCTCGTACGCCCTGACGGTCCGCGCCAGACAGCGTTACCGCTCCGACTGCTCCCCCGCGTCCCGCTCGCGTTCCTGCTGGGCCGCGAGTTGGTCGGGCGGGACCGGCGGCAAGTTGCCGTTCTCGTCCAGGTCGAACTCGCCGTCCCTGACGCCAAGCACGAAGGCATCCCACTCGGCCTCCGTGAAGTAAAGCTTTCCCGCCTCGGGCTTGGCCGCGTCGTACATCACGTAAAGCTTGGGCTCGCCCGCCTTATGCGGGGCCTCCGAGGTGTCCGTCGTTACGTACACCTCGACCCGGCTCTCGGTTTCCTCCATAAGAGACAGGCTACTGCCACGGCACTAGTAGCTCGCGCCGACGCGGCCAGGGTCATAGCCCGGATAGAGTTCGCCCGACCGGACGATCCGGACGCCGAGCGGAAGCAGCGAGATCGGGATCAGCTTGAAGTTCGCCAGGCCGAGCGGGATGCCGATAATCGTCAGGCACAGGAAGATACCGGCGGTCAGATGGCCAAGCGCCAGTTCCCAGCCGACCAGCACTATCCAGATGATATTGCCGATCAAGGAAGCGATCCCTGCGTCGCGGCGCATCTCGATGGACCGGCCGAATGGCCAGATCACATAGGAAGCGATCCGGAAGGACGCGATCGCGAACGGGATCGTGATGATCAGGATGGCGCAGATTACGCCGGCGAGGACGTACAGGAGCGCCATCCACCAGCCGCACAGGATCAGCCAGATCAGATTGAGAATTAGTCGCATAAACACTCACCCCCCGTGAGGAGTACTAGCTTACCCGGGAAGTCGCAGGTGAGCCTAGCTGCAACGAGTCGAGCAGCCGGGCCGTCGCCGCGGCAACCTCGTCGACCGCGGCCTCGAACGCGGCGGAGTTCCTCGCGGCGGGGGCCCGGAAACCGCTGATCTTCCTGACGTACTGCAGCGCCGCGGCCCGCACGTCGTCATCGGTCACGACTTCGGCGTACGGCGGGCGCAGGGTCTTGATGGAGCGACACATACTGGCAGCGTACGCGGTCCCGGCGAAGCGTAGAATCGCCTGTCGGAGCCGGGGGGTTACGGCGAGGGACAACAGCGGTCAGCAAACGACCGCGCTGGAGGCGTGATGATCAAGGTCGGAGTCCTTGGTGCCCGGGGACGGATGGGGCGCGCGGTCTGCGAAACCATCGAAGAGGCGCCCGACGCCGAGCTTGCCGCGCAGGTCGATCAGGACGACTCGCTTGACGCCTTGCTCGGCTGCGATGTCGTGGTTGATTTCACCCACGTCGCCGCCGTCATGAAGAACCTGCGCTGGTGCATCGAGCACGGCCTGAACGTCGTGGTCGGCACCTCCGGGTTCGGCGACGACCGCCTCGCCGAGGTCCGCTCGTGGACGGACCAGGACACCGACGCTCGCGTGCTGATCGCCCCGAACTTCTCGGTCGGCGCGGTGCTGATGATGCGGTTCGCGGCCCAGGCCGCCCGCTTCTTCGAGTCCGCCGAGATCATCGAACTTCACCACCCGAACAAGATGGACGCCCCGTCCGGTACCGCCCTGCGCACAGCGGCAATGATCGGCGAAGCAAGGTCCAAGGCGGGAGTCGGCGCTCCCCCAGACGCCACGAAGCAGGAACTGGACGGCGCCAGAGGCGCCACCGTGGACGACATCCACGTCCACTCAATCCGCCTGTCCGGCCTAATCGCACACCAGGAAGTCCTGCTCGGCGGCCACGGCGAGACCCTGACCATCCGCCA
The DNA here is from genome assembly GCA_963785645.1 of uncultured Actinomycetota bacterium. GTDB lineage: Bacteria > Actinomycetota > Actinomycetes > Streptosporangiales > Streptosporangiaceae > Trebonia. Next base: position 47,421 of record CAWAWG010000021.1, on the reverse strand, counting down.
CGACTCCCTCGACCGCGCCTCCTTCATGCCAGGCGTCCTCTTGGCCGTACGCGGCGTAGCAACGCTCCCCCCAGGCCTCACCATCGGGATAGAGCCACTCCTGGCCCTGGACTAGCCACGGGGGGCGGCGGAGGTGTCATCCGCGCTCGTTCGGGGCTCGCCTTTTTGAGCCACGACTTGAGCGCGGATGACACCCTCGCCCCCCGCGACCCACACACGAGGGGTAATCGGCCTTTGACCTTGACTTTGACTGCAGCTTAAGAGAGCGCCGCCGTAAAGGCAGAGTCATCGTCAAACGGACCCACGACAGCCAGGACCTTGGCCCGCCCCAAAACTTCGGAAGCGACCGCGCGGATGTCGTCGTGAGTGACCGCGTCGATCGCCGCCAGGACGTCGTCGACCGGCTCCAGGCCCGGGTAGACCAACTCGGACTTACCGAGGCGGGTCATCCGCGAGGACGGGTCCTCAAGGCCTAGCACGATGCCACCGCGAACCTGGCCCTTGCCGCGCTCAAGCTCCGCGTTAGTTAGCCCGGACTCGATGACCTTCGCCACTTCGGTGGAGCAGATCGACAGCACCTCGTCGGCCTTCGACGGCAGGCAGCCGGCGTAGATGCCCCACAGGCCCGTATCGGCGTGCTGGGAAGCGAAGCTGTAGACCGAATAGGCCAGGCCCCGCTTCTCGCGCACCTCCTGGAAGAGCCGTGAGGACATGCCGCCGCCGAGCGCCGCGTTCAGCACACCGAGCGCGAACCGCCGGTCGTCCGTCCGCGACAGCCCCTCGCAGCCGAGCACCAGGTTGGCCTGCTCGATCGGCCGGGAGACCAGCTTCACGCCGGACCCGGCGGACGGCCCGTACCCCTCCCAGAGCACCGCACCGGACTTGCGCAGCCGCGGCGCGGCCGGAGCCTCGCGCGAGGTGGCAAGCAGGGCGTTCTCGAACGCCGTCTGAACCCGGGCGACCAGCGCGTCGTGTTCCAGGTTTCCCGCCGCCGCCACGACAAGGTGCGGCGGGGTGTACCTGGCGGCGTAGTGCTCCCAGATCTGGTCACGGGTCATCGCGTTGATCGACTCGACCGTGCCGAGCACCGGGCGGCCAAGCGGGGTATCGCCGAAGAGCTGCGCGGTGAACGCCTCGTGCACCGTGTCCGAGGGATCGTCCTCGTTCATCGCGATCTCTTCGAGCACCACGTTCCGCTCGGCGTCGACGTCCTTCGGCTCGATCAACGAGTTCGACACCATGTCTGACAGCACGTCGATTCCCAGCGGCAGGTCCGCGTCGAGCACCCGCGCGTAGTAGCACGTGTACTCCTTGGCGGTGAACGCGTTCAGCTCGCCGCCGACCGCGTCGATCGCCGCCGAGATGTCCAGCGCGGTGCGCGTGCGGGTGCCCTTGAACAACAGGTGCTCAAGGTAGTGAGTGGCTCCGGCGTGGGCCTCGTCCTCGTCCCGCGAGCCGACGCCGACCCAGATGCCGAGCGCCACCGAGCGGACGGACGGGAGGAACTCGGTGACCACACGCAGGCCGCCGGGAAGGACGGTCCTGCGCACGGTCGCCGAGTCGCCAGATGCGTCGAAAGTCAAACCAGCAGCGCCACTCATGCCTCGGCCTCGATGCCCGTTGAAGGACGGCAGCCAAAGCCCGCCGCGATGTGCTTCCGGTGGGTAGTCATCTAGTCGCGGTGCCCGCCGCGGGAACGCTGCCGGACGCGGCGGTCGCGGTCGCCACCGCCACCGCCACCCTCGCCCCGGTCGCGCTGCGGACGGTCGCCCCGGTCGCCGCCGCCGCTCCGGTCGGCGCGGATGCCGGGCCGGTCCTCCTCGCCGCCGCTCAGGTCCTCACCCGCCGCCTCGCGCTCGATCACCTCGACGGGAACGAGCGACAGCTTGCCGCGGTCGTCGATCTCGCGGATCTCCACCTGGATCTTGTCGCCGACGTGGATGACGTCCTCGACGTTCTCGATCCGCTTGCCGCCGTGCAGCTTGCGGATCTGCGTGACGTGCAGCAGCCCGTCCTTGCCAGGCAGCAGCGACAGGAACGCGCCGAACGTGGTCGTCTTCACGACCGTGCCGAGGAACCGCTCCCCGACCTCGGGGATGTGCGGGTTGGCGATCGCGTTGATCGCCGAGCGCGCCGCCTCCGCGGACGGGCCGTCGGTCGCACCGACGTAGATCGTGCCGTCGTCCTCGATCGTGATCTCGGCGCCGGTGTCGTCCTGGATCGAGTTGATCATCTTGCCCTTCGGGCCGATGACCTCGCCGATCTTGTCCACCGGGACCTTCAGGGTGATGATCCGCGGTGCGAACGGCGACATCTCGCCCGGCTCGGTGATCGCGTCGCGCATCACGCCGAGGATCGTCATCCGGGCACCGTGGGCCTGCTTCAGCGCGCCGGCCAGCACCGAGGCGGGGATGCCGTCGAGCTTGGTGTCGAGCTGCAGCGCCGTGATCACCTGCTCGGTGCCGGCGACCTTGAAGTCCATGTCACCGAAGGCGTCCTCGGCGCCGAGGATGTCGGTCAGCGTGACGTACTGCCCGCCCTCGTGGATGAGGCCCATCGCGATGCCGGAGACCATGCCCTTGAGCGGCACGCCGGCGTTGAGCAGGGACAGCGTGGAGGCGCAGACCGAGCCCATCGAGGTCGAGCCGTTGGAGCTGATCGCCTCGGACACCTGGCGGATCGCGTAGGGGAACTCCTCGCGGGTCGGCAGCACCGGGAGGATCGCCCGCTCGGCGAGCGCGCCGTGGCCGATCTCGCGCCGCTTCGGCGAGCCGACGCGGCCGGTCTCGCCGGTCGAGTACGGCGGGAAGTTGTAGTTGTGCATGTAGCGCTTGGTGCGCTCGGGGTTGAGCGTGTCGATCATCTGCTCCATGCGGAGCATGTTCAGCGTGGTGACGCCCAGGATCTGGGTCTCGCCGCGCTCGAACAGCGCCGAGCCGTGCACCCGGGGCAGCACGCCGACCTCGGCCGAGAGCGGCCGGATGTCGGTGAGCCCGCGGCCGTCGATGCGCAGCCCGTCGTTGACGACCCGCTGGCGGACCAGCTTCTTGGTCAGCGACCGGAGGGCGGCGCTGATCTCCTTCTCGCGCCCCTCGAACTTCTCGCGCCAGCCGCTCCATGCGCGAGGACCTTGACCCGGTCCTCCTCGGCCGCCCGCTCCTGCTTGCCGGCGATGGTCAGCGCCTTGGCCAGCTCGTCGGTCACCGCGGCGGCGACCGCCTCGTAGACGTCCTCGCCGTAGTCGACGAAGATCGGGAACTGGGTCGTGCCCGCCGGGGCGAGGCCGGCCTCGACCGCCGCGGCGGCGAGGATCCGCTGCGCCTCGCACAGCGCGGCGATGAACGGCTTGGCGGCCTCGAGGCCCTCGGCCACGGTCTCCTCGTCGGGAGCGACCGCGCCGGTCGTCTCGGCGTCGGCGAGCAGCTTGAGCGTCTGCGGGGTGGACTCCGCCTCGACCATCATGATCGCGACGTCGCCGTCCTCGAGCATCCGGCCGGCCACCACCATGTCGAACGTCGCCAGCTCAAGCTGCGGGTGCGTCGGGAACGCGACCCACTGGTCCTTGATGAGCGCGACCCGGACGCCGCCGATCGGCCCGGCGAACGGCAGGCCCGCGAGCTGGGTGGACATGGACGCGGCGTTGATCGCCACCACGTCGTACAGGTGCTCGGGGTGCAGCGAGAGCACCGTCTCCACGATCTGGATCTCGTTGCGCAGGCCCTTGACGAAGGACGGGCGCAGCGGGCGGTCGATGAGCCGGCAGGTGAGGATCGCGTCCTCGGACGGGCGGCCCTCGCGGCGGAAGAACGAGCCGGGAATGCGCCCGGCCGCGTACATGCGCTCCTCGACGTCCACGGTCAGCGGGAAGAAGTCGAGCCCTTCGCGCGGCTGCTTGGACGCAGAGGTCGCCGACAGGACGACGGTCTCGTCGTCCAGAACGACGAGGGCAGAGCCGGCCGCCTGACGGGCGAGACGGCCGGTTTCAAATCTGATTTTGCGTACGCCAAACTCGCCGTTATCGATAACGGCTTCGGCGCTCTTCACACCCTTCACGGGTGAGACCTCCTTGCGGTAGATCCCGCACCCACCCGCCGCCGTGCCGTGGTCGGCTCTGGCGTACCCGCTTGCGTGCCAGCGGGTACGCCGGCCGGTCTTCGATTGAAGCCCTCGGGGGCTGTGCTGCCTGAAAACCCAGCTGCCTTGAACCCGGGGACCACTACCGAGGACCGGCCCAGGCGCTCGGGCCGGGGGCTACGGGATGTGTCTTGTCGCTCGTATTCTGTTATTTCCCAGGCCAGGCCAACAGTACCGGCCCGGGGTCACCCGGGTCCAGTGTCCGACTCGGCGACCAGGGCCTCTCGCGGGCAACCCCGCTCTGCGGGTGTCTTTGGGCAGCGCCTGCGCCCAACGGGGGCCCTCTGCTAGCGGCGCAGGCCGAGGCGCTCGATCAGCGTGCGGTACCGGGTGATGTCGGTGTTCCGCAGGTAGCCGAGCAAGCGGCGGCGGCGGCCGACGAGCAGCAGCAGGCCGCGGCGGCTGTGGTGGTCGTGCTGGTGCACCTTGAGGTGCTCGTTCAGGTCGTTGATCCTGCGGGTCATGAGCGCGATCTGGACCTCCGGCGAACCGGTGTCACCCTCATTGATCGCGTAGTCCGCAAAGATCTGCTTCTTCACTTCAGCTTCGAGCGGCACGTGGCTCCTTAAGATTGCTTAGAGAGTGCGGGTTTCCCCGTAGCGGACGGCCGCGATGAGGGTGCAGCCAGCCCGGACCGGCCTTTTGCCGGTAGCGTTTCACAGTACCACGCACGATCAGGTAATCTGTCCGCTCGTTCCCAGTCAGAGATTACGGAACGACTGCGGCTTACTCTGAACGGCCCGGCTTCGCCCCTTGCACCAATCAGACGCGAAGCCGGGCACTTTAGCTGAGTGGCTTGCGCCTGGGACCGCCTGGCTTCGCGCCCACCTGAATCGGACGCGAAGCCAGACCTCTAGTGGTGAACTCCCCCGGTCAGGCGACCTTGGCGAGGATCTGCTCAAGCAGTTCCCCGTGCCGGTCGAGGATTTTCCCGTACCGGGAGAGCTCATCTCGTTGGTCCAAGAGCTTCTCCTCGACCCGGTCGAAGCGCGCGTCTACCTGACCGAACCGCTTGTCGACTTGGTCGAACCGCTTGTCGACTTGGTCGAACCGCTCGTCGACTTGATCGAACCGCCTGGTGTGCTCGTCGAGCACCCGCCTTTGGTCCGCTAGGACCCCGTCGATGCGGTCGAACCGCTTGTTGTGCTCGCGGAGCGCCTGCCCCTGGTCCGAGATCAGCTCCTCGAGGTGGTCAAACCGGCGGTCGTGTTCACCGAGCTTCTCGCTTTGCCCCTGGAGCGTGGCGTCGACGTGATCGAAACGCTTGTCGTGTCCCTGGAGCGCGGTACGGATCAGGCCGTATTCGGCGCCGTAGATCCCGGGCATCTGCTGCAGCGCCTGGACTTCGGCCGACACCCGCTTGAGCCTTGCGTCGACGTCGTCCACCCGGTCTTCGAGCCTCATGAGTTAGCCCCGACCTTGTCGAGAATCCGCCGGAGCGCCTCGTTGACCTGATCGAAGCGCTCATCGTGCTTGGCCAGCTTGTCGTCGATGTCGATCACCCGGCTCCTGATCGTGTCAGAGGCGTCCGCCTGGGAACCGACAATCCTGAAGAATTCGCCGTACATGGCGTTTGCCTTGAACAGTGCGTCGTCGACGCGCTTAACCTCCTTCAGCAGCGATGCGACCGACTCGGTCAGCTCGGCAAGCCTGTCCCTGTCATCCATCGGGAAATCCCTCCTGCAGTCGACCCTCGTCGAGGGTGGATGGAGAGACGCTAGCGCGACCCAAAGATCATTTGCCGCGCATCACGAGAAATTGGCGAAAAATATTCGCCACCTGCGGAAACTCGCCGAAAAAGCGCAACGCGTTGCGCAATCCCGGTTGTCGAACGTTAGCCTTCGGACTCGCTCGGGTGGGGCTCCACTCGTCTGCCAGCAGAGCCCTGGACTGGTCGACGTCTATGTGCATCTGGTCGACTAGGGCGTCGATGGAGTCGAAGCGGAGGGTGCCGCGGAGGCGGGCGGCGAAGTCGATCGCGGCGTGCAGTCCGTAGAGGTCCAGGTCGGTCCGGTCGAGCGCGTACGCCTCCACCGTGCGGACCTGGCCGTTGAATGTCGGGTTGGTGCCGATCGAGATCGCGGCGGGCCAGCGGCTCGTCTGCTCGCCGGCCTCGTCCAGGGCGGCGAGCCAGCCCGCGTACACGCCGTCGGCGGGGATCGCCGTATGCGGGGGCGATTCCACGTTCGCGGTCGGGAAACCGAGCTGGCGGCCGCGCTGGTGACCGCGGACGACCACGCCCTCGACGCGGTGCGGGCGGCCGAGGGCCTTAGCGGCCTCCGCCACGTCGCCGGCCGCGAGCAGCGTCCTGATGGCGGTCGACGAGATCGTCACGCCGTCTATCGCAAGCAGCGGCAGTCCCTCGGCGGTGTAGTCGTACTTCTCGCCGAGCCGGTCGAGCAGCTGCACGTCGCCCGCCGCCTTGTGACCGAAGCGGAAGTCCTCACCGACCACGACCGCCGCGGCGTGCAGCCGCTCGACGAGAACGGTGCGCACGAACTCATCGGGGTCGATCCTGGAGAACGCGAGCGTGAAATGGAGCGTGCAGACCGCATCCACGCCCAGGCCCGTGAGCAGCTCCGCGCGGCGCCGGGCCGAGCAGAGGAACGGCGGGTGGCTGCCCGGCCGGACCACCTCATCCGGATGCGGGTCGAAGGTGATCGCAACCACCGGAAGATCCCGCTCGCGGCCGAGTTCCGCCGCGCGGGCGACGATGCTCTGATGTCCCAGGTGCACGCCATCGAACTCGCCGATCGTGACGACGGACTGACCCCATTCTGCGGGCACCTCATCAAGGCCCTGCCAGCGGTACACGACTCTCAGCCCCTCCTTTGCTCGGCACCCAGCCTAGTCATCCCACGGCGGCGCCGACTCCATGCCCCGGGTCGTCGCACCGCGGTCACGCAGGTTGCGTGGGCGCGGGGCGGCCGAGTCGACGGGCCCGCAGTCATCCGCGAGCGCCCGGGCGTTGGACTTTCGCGTCACTTTGGAAGTTCATGCGCCCGTTAAACGTGACTGTTACACTCTTACGCGGTTTTGTCACAAGAGTGAGCTACGGGGTGTAGCTACGGGGGCCGGGGCCTGGCCGCGCCAAATCATGGCAATCATCCCGCCTGAATCATTACAGTTCGCATCTCTCAAAGCGGTTGATTGGCTATGGCAACGATGCAAGAGCTAGACGAACAGACATATGAGGCCGAAGTTAGCCAATGCGTCGGGGTGACCGGTTATCACCACTGGTTCTTCCTCAGCGCGCTGGCCGATGCGCTCGGTTGTGAGTTCCGGGCGTTTGCCGTCGAGTCTGGCGGGGAGCGTCTCGGTGCCGTGCCCATGCTCTTCCGGCGCAACGGCCCCGTGTCGACGGTGAACTTCCTTCCGGTCGGCTGCATCGGCCCGGTGATCCGCGGGGAAGCGCTGCGCGCGGGACGCGTCGGCGAACTGCTCCGCGGGGTGCAGCCGGCGCTGCGGCGGCACCGGACGGTGGCGGCCCGGTGGGCGTTCTCGCCCGGACTCCGGCTGAGCCCCGAGGATCTGGATATTCCGAAATACGGGGCATTCGAGTGGGAAAACTTCGTCACGCCGGCTTCCAAGTCGGTCGATGACGTCTGGAAGTCGATGTCGACCGGGCGGCGGCAGTCGGTCAGGCAGACGGAAAAGCGCGGCGTAACGGTATCGGACAGTTTGCCGGAAGAAATCACGGACTGGTTTCCCGGGCAGATGACCGCGCTTTACGATCGAGAGGGGGCAATTCCCGCCTACACTCTCCCCGTGGTGCAGGCCATGACCCAGCGACTTGTCGGCCATCCGCGCATGCTCTGGCGGACCGCCAAGGGCGAGGACGGCACCTTGTACGGGATGACCGCGTCGATCATCGGGGGAGACCGGCTGTGGGGATGGCAAATCGTCGGCCCCTCGGTCCGGTCGATGAGCCCGCACACCCTGCTGCACTGGGACTCGATCAAGTGGTCGCGCGACCGCGAACTGGCCTATGACATGGGTGGCGTGCCAAGCGACGGAGTCCGCGTTATCAAGCACTCACTCGGCGGCGAATCCGAGAAGGCCGTAGGCCTTTTCCGGTTCCGTCCCAGCGCCGTATACAAGACCGCGGCCGCACTGCGTGAATGGGGCCCGGTCCGGGATAACTGGGTGCGGATGCGCCGCATCATCGGGGACTCCGTAGGCGGCTAGAAACCCCTCCACAGCCACGACTCCCCGCGCGCTCGCCCATAAAGGACATTGGCAAGGTATACCGAGCGCGCGGGGTAATTCAGTCCCGTTTTTCGGCTCTGCACCCGCAAACTCGGTATATATTCGCCAGGATTAGCCAATAATCGCGGATCGAAAGCGAGGCGCATCCCGGCATAGGCACCGACCACGCGGACATTTCTCCCGTTGCCCCGCAAAACGCCACAGCGCACCAGTCGCCCGGCGGCCCTTAGCCGAAAGAACCGGTCATAACACCCAATTTGGCCAAGGCGAGAGCCGGTAGCCCGCTCCAGCGCCGGGTTGTACCCAGCGTGACGGTTCGACTGGCCCAAGACAGTCCCCCGCGAGGATCTCAGGTCAAATGGGGTGCCGGGGTGCCGCGAGAAACCGGCCGCCCGGCGTGATCGCGGGTCCGACGGGGCACGGTTAGGCGCTCTTGACCCGCTTTAAGCGTCCCGGGTGCTGGCCGCGGCGTCGACGAAGACGGCAAGGGAGCGCAGGCGTCCATCCTCCGCCGTGACCAGGGCTACAAGAGTGCCGTCCGGGTCGAAGGCGGCCAGGGGGGCGTCGGGGTAGTCCGCTCCGGCACCCCCCTGCGGCAGGTCGCCGGGGGGGAGAGGCGGCAGGTCGGGCGGCAGAGGGAGACGGGCACCTTGGGCCAGGCGGCGAGCATCGCCGGCGGTGAGGTCCAGGCGAGGAAAGGCCGCGGCGGCTGCCGCAGAGAGCAGAATCACCGGGACCGCGCCTGCGTCAGCCTGCGATTGGAAGTCGGCCTTCGATTGCGGGTCAGCCCCCGACGGGAAGTCAGCCCGTGATTGCAGGTCAGCCTGTGATTGGGGGGCGGCCTGTGATTGGGGGGCGGCCTGTGATGGTGGCGCGAGGGGGGCTTGGGGCGGCTGAACAGCGGTGTGCGGGGCGGGAGCAAGCCGGACTCGTTCGGGAGGCTGATTTTGGTCTTGGTTCCGGTTTTCCAGGTCTTTGAGCGGGTGAGCCTGGGTGAGGGTGTACGGGCCGACGGCGGTGCGGCGCAGGGCGGTCAGGTGGCCGCCGGTGCCCAGGGCATTGCCGAGGTCACGGGCGAGGGCACGGATGTAGGTGCCGCTTGAGCAGCGGATTACCGCGTCGATATCCAGGAAGTCGCCTTCCTGGCGGATCGCCGTTACTGCGAACTCGTAGACGGTGACGGGACGGGCGGCCAGTTCCGGGGCATCGCCGGCCCGGGCCAGCTTGTAGGCACGCTGGCCGTTCACCTTGATCGCACTGACGCTCGACGGCACCTGCAGGATCTCGCCGGTGAGCCTGGCGATCTCGGTGTCGAGCCGAGCCCTGGGTATGCCCGCTGCCTTGGCGGCGTCCCCTTGGGTTGGCAGAGCCTCCCCCTCGGCGTCGTCGGTGGTCGTGGCCTGGCCGAGGCGGATGGTGGCGGCGTAGGTCTTCTCGGTCAGCATCAGGTGTCCGAGCAGGCGCGTGGCCTTCTCGATGCCGAGGACGAGGACGCCGGTGGCCATAGGATCGAGCGTGCCGGCGTGGCCCACGCGGCGGGTGCGGGCCAGGCGGCGCACCCGCGCGACGACGTCGTGCGAGGTGATGCCGCCCGGCTTGTCGACGATGACGAGCCCCGATGGCCAGGCGCCGGGCTTGCTGTTACCGCTCACTCGCGATCACCAGCCAGCGCGTCGTGACGGACATCAGGCTAGGCGTCCTCGTCCTCATCCTCGTCGTCTTCGTCCTCTTCGCCGTCATCCCAGTCGTCGTCGGCTGGCTTCTTGTAAGGGTCCGGGTCGCCGGCCCACTGAGCACCCGCGCTGGCGCGGGCCAGTTCCTCGTCCTTCTGGCGGGTGGCCGCCACCAGGTCGTCGATCCGCTGCGCGCTCTCCGGCAGCACGTCGGCGATGAATTCAAGGCTCGGGGTGTGGCGGAGGCCGATCAAGCGGCCGACCTCGGAGCGGATGATGCCGGTGGCGCTCTTTAGCGCCTTGGCCGTGTCCGCACGCTCCTCGGGCGACCCGAACACCGTGTAGTAGACCTTCGCCTCGCGCAGATCTTGCGTCAGCCGGGCCTCGGTGACGGTGACGAAGCCCAGCCTTGGGTCCTTGATGCGGCGCTCAAGCAACTCGGCGACGATCTTGGCGATCCGTTCGGCGATACGGCGCGTCTTGGCCTCGTCCATGGTCGGTCACTCCTCTTGGACACAGAGGAATCGTGGTGGCACGGCCGAAGACTGCCGCGTCGCTATTCCTCTTCGTTATAAAGGCGCTGTCGCGCTGACAGCAGCTCGATCTCGGGGTGCGACGCGACGATCCGCTCGCACTCGTCCAGCAGTTGGGTAGCGTTCCCCGCAGTGTCGGACACCACGGCTACCCCGATCTCGGCCCGACGATGCAGGTCGAGGTGACCGGTCTCGGCGACCGCGACACCGGGATAGCGCCGGCGCAACTCGGCGACGAGCGGCCGTACCACGCCCCGCTTCTGCTTGAGAGACCGAACGTCGCCAAGCAGTACATCGAGGGTCAGTGCAGCTACATACATGGGTGATAGGGCGTTTGCTCACCGCGGCGGTGCCCAGGTCCGCCGCCTGCGGGCCCCGATAGAGGCTATCGGGGCCCGCAGGTTGCCGGGTATTGATTTTTAGCGCTACCCAGGGCCTATTGATTTATCGGCCGGGCCCGCTTACGCCCTCGGCTTCTCCCGCATCTCGAACGTCTCGATGACGTCCTCGATCCTGATGTCGTTGTAGCCGATGCCGATACCGCACTCGTAGCCCTCGCGGACCTCGGTCGCGTCCTCCTTGAACCTGCGCAGGCTTTCGACCGTGAGGTTGTCCGAGATGACCACGCCGTCCCTGATGACCCGCGCCTTGCTGTTGCGGGTGATCGTGCCGGAACGGACGAGGCAGCCCGCGACGTTGCCGACCTTCGGCACCCGGAAGACCTCGCGCACCTCCGCCGAGCCGAGCTGGACCTCCTCGAACTCGGGCTTGAGCATGCCCTTGAGCGCGGCCTCAACTTCCTCGATCGCCTGGTAGATGATCGAGTAGTAGCGGATGTCGACGCCCTCGCGCTGCGCGAGCTCGCCCGCCCGGCCGGCCGGCCGGACGTTGAAGCCGATGATCACCGCGTCGGAGGCGATGGCCAGGTTCACGTCGTCCTGCGTGATGGCACCGACGCCGCGGCCGATGACCCGGAGCTGGACCTCCTCGCCGACGTCGAGCTTGAGCAGCGCGTCCTCCAGGGCTTCCACCGAGCCGGACACGTCGCCCTTGATGATCAGCAGGAGTTCCTGGCGCTCGCCGGCCTTCAAGACCGAGTCCAGGTCTTCCAGCGTCACGCGGCGGCGGCGCTGTGCGAACTGGGCGGTCCGCTCTCGCGCCTCGCGACGCTCGGCGATCTGCCTGGCCATCCGGTCGTCGGTGACGACGAGGAAGTTGTCGCCCGCCTTCGGCACCGCGGTGAGCCCGAGTACCTGAACCGGCCGGCTTGGCGGCGCCTCGCTGAGCTGGTTGAGGTCCTCGTCGAGCATGGCCCGGACGCGGCCGTAGGCCTCGCCCGCCACGATCGAGTCACCGACGTGCAGCGTGCCGCGCTGTACGAGCACGGTCGCCACCGGGCCGCGGCCCTTGTCGAGCTGGGCTTCGATCGCGACACCCTGCGCGTCCTGGTGCGGGTTGGCCCGCAGGTCGAGCGAGGCATCGGCGGTGAGGATGATCGCCTCAAGCAGGCTGTCGATGCCGATCCCCTTGGTCGCGGACACGTCCACGAACTGGGTGTCGCCACCGAACTCCTCGGCGATCAGGCCGTACTCGGTGAGCTGCGCGCGGACCTTGTTCGGGTCGGCGCCTTCCTTGTCGATCTTGTTGACCGCCACCACGATCGGCACGCCGGCCGCCTGCGCGTGGTTCAGCGCCTCGGTGGTCTGCGGCTTCACGCCGTCATCGGCCGCGACGACCAGGACCGCGAGGTCGGTGGTCTGCGCGCCGCGGGCTCGCATGGCCGTGAAGGCCTCGTGACCCGGGGTGTCGATGAAGGTGATCTTGCGCTCTTCGCCGTCGACCTCGGTCTGCACCTGGTAGGCACCGATGTGCTGGGTGATGCCGCCGGCCTCTTTCGAGACGACGTTGGTGTGCCTGATCGCGTCGAGGAGCTTGGTCTTGCCGTGGTCGACGTGACCCATGACGGTGACCACCGGGGGTCGCGCCACGAGGTCTTCCTCGCCGCCCTCGTCGTCGCCGAAGTCGATGTCGAACGACTCGAGCAGCTCGCGGTCCTCCTCCTCGGGGGACACGACCTGGACGCTGTAGTTCAGCTCAGCCCCGAGCAACTGCAGCGTCTCGTCGTTCACCGACTGGGTCGCGGTGACCATCTCGCCGAGGTGGAACAGCACCTGCACCAGGCTCGCCGGGTTGGCGCCGATCTTGTCCGCGAAGTCGCTGAGGGACGCGCCCCGGCTGAGGCGAATCACCTGGCCGTTGCCGCGCGGAACCGACACGCCACCGATGGTCGGGGCCTGCATGTTGTCGAACTCTTGCCGCCGCTGCCGCTTCGACTTGCGGGCACGGCCCGGCTTGCCGCCGGGACGCCCGAAGGCACCCGCGGTACCGCCACCGCCGGGACGGCCACGGCCGCCACCGCCGCCGCCACCGCCACCACCGCCCGGACGGGCCGCACCGCCGCCGCCGGGGCCACTGCCGCCGGGGCCGCCGCCGCCGGGACGCGGGCCGCTGAAGCCGCCACCGCCGCCGGGACGAGGTCCGGTGCCGGCACCGGCCGGCCGCCCGCCACCGCCGCCACCCGGACGCGGGCCGCTGAAGCCGCCACCGCCGCCGGGACGCGGGCCACGGCCGCCACCGGGGCCGCCCTGGCCGCCGGGACGCGCGCCGCCTGGGCCGCCCGTCCCGCCTCCGCTCACCGGGCGCGACGGCATGTTCATCGGGCTGGGGCGCGGGCCGCCCGGACGCGGACCACCGGGACGAGGACCGCCGTCGGAGGTGCCTGCGCCGGGCCGGTCAGCGTAACCGCCCGGACCACCAGGGCCACCCGGACGCGGACCACCGGGACGCGGGCCGCGGTCGCCGCGGTCGGGGCGGGGGCCACGGTCGCCGAAGCCACCAGGGCCTCCGGGACCACCGGGGCGAGGTCCGCGGTCGCTGAAGCCTCCGCCGGTGCCGCCGCCGGGACGAGGTCCGCGGTCGCCGAAGCCACCGCCGGGGCCGCCGCCGCCGGGACGAGGTCCGCGGTCGCCGCGGTCGCCGCGGTCTGGCCGGTCGCTGCGCTCAGGCCGATCAGTGCGTTCCGGCCGGTCGCTGCGCTCGGGCCGGTCAGTACGCTCGGGCCGGTCAGTGTAACCGGGACGGCCGGCGGGGGCTGCCCCCATGCCGGTCGCGGTCGAGCTAAACGGGTTGTTGCCTGGCCGCGGGCCCGGACGCGGACCGCGCTGACCTGGTCCGGCCGGCCTCGGGCCAGCCGGACGCGGGGCGCCGCCGGAGCGCGGAGCACCGTAAGAACCGCCCTGGGAGCCGTCGGTCGCCGGCGAGCTTTCGGTCCCCTGAGGACCGCTCTGCTGTCCGCCGGGACGAGGCGCGGCCGGACGGGGTGCCGCCGGGCGCGGGCCCGGTGCCGGGACTGGGGCACCTTGGCCAGGGGTGGCCGGACGCGGCCCGGGCGCGGGCCGCGCGGGTGCCGCTGGAGCGGCGGGCACGGACGACGCCTCGGGAGCGGCCGGAACGCTTGGCGCGGGTGCGCTGACCCCGGGAACCTGCGGCACGGGGCGGGGCGGTACCGGGCGCGGCACCGGCCTGGGACCAGAGCCGGGTAGCGGCGCGGCGGGTACGGGTGCACTCGGTACCGCCGTGCTCCCTGCGTTGCCTCCTGCACCCCCCGCGATGCCGCTGACAGGGGCCGTCTGGCCACTGTCAGGCAGACGCGTGTCAGGCAGGCGCGCGGGACGGTCGCCGCGGGGGCGGTCACCGAAACCGCCCTGCTCGCGGCGACCCTGGTCACGACCGCCAGATGCGGAAGAACGGTCACCGCCGCCCTTGCCCGCACCGCCGCCGTTGAATGCTTCCTTGAGCCTGCGGACCACAGGCGCCTCGATCGTCGAGGACGCGGAACGCACGAACTCGCCCATCTCTTCGAGCTTGGCCATGACGGCCTTGCTCTCTACTCCGAACTCCTTCGCGAGTTCGTAAACCCGGACCTTCGCCACTATGCTCCTCTGCCCGGCCCTTCCCAAGGGCCATCAAAACCGGATCATCAGCCGATCCGGCGCATAGGGTGCTCCGGGCCGGCCTCAGTTCGTGCCGTTCATCGCCTTGTGCTCATCGAGCGCTCATAGCTTCTCGACCTGCTTTCCGTACAGGTTCTCTGTCTTGTCCAGCGTGCTTCCCGTCGGCTTGACCGTTCCGCGCTGCTGCGTCAGCCATGTTATGGCCCGCCGCCAGTTCGGAAAAGGTACGAAGCCAGCGGGGTGGTGTCAGGCGAACCCGGAACGCGCAGTGCGCGAGAGAACACCCGACGCCGCTGCGCCAGTTCGAAGCATGCCAGGCTGGGATGCAGGTATGCGCCCCGGCCCGGCCGCCGCGCTTGGGGGTCGGGGACGATGACGTCCCCAGCCACCACTAGGCGAAGCAAGCTGGACTTCGCCGCACGCGCTTTGCACCCAACACAGGATCGAACGGGTCTCTTCCCTGTCTCGGGCAGCTCAGTGTGTGCGGTCATTGCCTTTCTAGTCTACCGCGTAACCGCAGCGGGGCACCCGCCGAGGTGGCAGGGTCTAGCCGGCATCTGGGTCCTGCTGGTCAAGAGGCGTCGGCGGAAGCCCCCGCCGCCTTGGCTGCCTCGGTCTTGGCTTCCGCCGCCTTGGCCGCGTCCGCCTTGGCGGGCTGGTGTGCCTCGGGTGACCGGGCCGCTTCTGGTGACCGGGCTGCCCCGGTTGAACGGGCTGCCCCGGTTGAACGGGCTGACTCGGTTGACCGGGCTGACTCGGTTGACCGGGCTGACTCGCTGGCCGACGTGCGCGGAGCGGGAGCGGAGGCGCCGACCGCGCCGTCAGAGCGTATGTCGATCCGCCAGCCGGTGAGCCGGGCCGCCAGCCGGGCGTTCTGCCCCTCCTTGCCGATGGCAAGCGAGAGCTGGTAGTCGGGCACCGTGACCCGCGCTTCCATCGCGTCGCGGTCGATGACTTCGACCCGGGTGACCCTCGCCGGCGAGAGAGCGTTCGCGACGAACTCCGCCGGATCTTCTGAGTAGTCCACGATGTCGATCTTCTCACCGTGCAATTCAGACATCACGTTCCGCACACGGCTGCCGACTGGTCCGATGCACGCACCTTTGGCGTTCACGCCCTGCTGGTGAGACTGCACCGCGATCTTGGTGCGGTGCCCGGCCTCGCGGGCGATCTTGACGATCTCCACCGCACCGCTCGCGATCTCGGGAACCTCAAGCGCGAACAGCTTGCGGACCAGGTCCGGGTGGGTCCGTGAGAGGGTCACCGACGGGCCGCGGTGTCCCTTGCGTACCCGCCATACATAGCAGCGGATCCGCTCGCCGTGTACGTACCGCTCACCAGGGACCTGCTCGGCCAGCGGCAGCACCGCCTCGATCTTGCCGAGGTCGACGAGCACCGTGCGCGGATCCTTGCCCTGCTGGATGATGCCGGCCACGATGTCGCCCTCGTGCCCGGCGTACTCGCCGAACGTTATCTCGTCTTCGACATCGCGCAACCGCTGCAGTATCACCTGCCGGGCGGTGGTCGCGGCGATCCGGCCGAAGCCTGCCGGAGTGTCGTCGTACTCATGGCCGGCCGCGCCGTCCGCGGCCGTCTCCTTGGCCCAGACCGTGACGTGGCCAGTCTTCCTGTTCACCTCGACCCGTGCCGCCGGGTTGGCGCCCTCCGTCTTGTGGTACGCCATGAGCAGCGCGTCCTCGATCGCCTTGATTGCCGTTTCGGACGAGATGTCCTTCTCGCTCTCGAGACTGCGCAGCACGCTCAGGTCAATGTCCATCGCCGCCAGCTCCAAGGTCCTCGGTGTTTTCAGTAAGCACCGCGTCGTCAAGCTCCGGATCACTAAAGTCATCGAGCTCGGCGTCCGGAATCCGGCCGAACTCGACTTGGACGCTTCCCGCGCCCAGGCCGGCGTAGGGGAACCGGCGCTCGCCCTCGGGCAGGTCGAGCGTGACGCCGTCGGCGTCCGCCGCGAGCAGCCGTCCCTCCACGGAACCCTCCCCTGCCACCTTCACCCGGACGAGCCTCCCCCTGGCCCGCCGCCAGTGCTTCGGCTCGGTCAGCGGCCGGTCGACGCCGGGCGATGAAACCTCAAGGGTATAGGGGACCTCGCCAAGCGCGTTGCTGGCGTCCAGCAGGGCGGAGATGTCGCGGCTGACTTCGGCCGCGTCGTCCAGGCTCACTCCGTGGTCGCTGTCCACGACGATGCGAAGCAGCCGCCGTTTGCCCGCGACGGTGGTCCGCACCGATTCCAGGTCCATTCCGGCGGCGGCGACCACAGGCTCTATCAGGCCAGCCAGCTTCCTGCCGTCCACCGGGCTTACGGTGGAGCGAAGGCTACCGGGCATTTCGACCTCCTCGTCCGCGCCGCCTAGCCGCTATACCTAGGCTTATTATTTTCCCAGGTCCAGCCTATAGGCCAAGGCCGCTGCACGTCGCCATCGCCGCGATGCGGGCAGCCAAGCCGGTTCCCGTGGGCGTCCCCGGGCCGACGTCGCGTGCCATGTGTAGAGCCTATGCTGTCGCGGGTCCATCCATGAGCAAGACCAGGCAAGACGATCAGGCCGCTGACGTGCAACTTTACATTCGCCTAGCTGGAACGCCGCGACCAAAGGAAATAATTCCAGCACGCTGGGGCCGCCATATACCCACAAGCGAACATGCGAGGAGCGCATGGAACAACGGCTGTCCGCACGCTGGCTGTCCTCACGCCAGGGGGACGCTGACCGTGAGGAGGTTACCGTTCCCGGTGTTCAGCAGGCAGCGGCCCGGGCGTGGCGGCTGCCCGAGGAGGTCTCGCGGCAGCCTTACCCCGATCAGGTCTCCTTCGGGAATGGTGGCCGGTGCGGTCAGGCAGCCGCGCCGGGCTCGTTTGGCGTCGACCTGCCAGCCGCTGAATCCCAGGCCGATCCGCTCGGCATCCCCGGCCAGGACGAGGGCACGTCCGGTGTCGCTGCCGCGGGCGATCAGGCGGCTCAGTTCGCCGGCCGCGCCGCAGTCACGCAGCAGTTCCGCGTCGTCGATCAAGACGACACCGGGCCGGCTGAAGCCGGCCAGGGCCTCGTTGAGTTCGGTTTCGCCCAGTTCCGGCTGGTCGAACAGGGCCGCTACGCCGGATGCGCCGGCCAGTGCGCGCAGCGGGGACGGCCGCGGTGCGGCCAGCACCACCGGTGTGCCGGCGGCCAGGAACGATCTCGCCATGGACAGCAGGATGGTGGAGCGGCCGGACTGGGCGGGACCGGCCACGATGAAGCAGGGCACCCCGGAGGCGAGATCAGGCCCCACCGCGGCGAGCGTGTCGCCGCCCACCCCGACCATGCCCCACAGGGGTCCGGCGGAGGCGGGGCGCAGCTGCCACGCGTCGGTGAATGAGACGTGCGGCGGCAGGACGTCGACCCGGAACGGCCGCTGGGCCGCCTGAACCGCCTCATCGCGGGTCCGGCAGTGCGCCGCGATGGTCTGGAGGGCGGCGGCCTGTCCGTGCCCGGATGCGTCGGATGCGAGCAGTGCCACCTGCAGCTCGGTGCCGGAGCCGGTGCGGAAGGCCCGGCCGGGCGGCACGTCGTCGGGCAGGTCGCGCGGGTTGATGCCGGCCAGCCGGTAGTCCTCCTTCTCAGCGAGCTTAAAGACCAGCTTCTCTTCGCACAGCGCTGAGATGCGGCCGACGAGCAGGGAGCGGTCGCCGGTCATCACCAGGTGCAGGCCGGCGCTGGCGCCTTCGCTGAGCACCCGGGTAAGGACCTCGGTCAGCCGGCGGCTTCGAGTTCCCCCAGCGTGGCGGTGAATCCCTCCCACCGGTCAAGCAGTACGAACACGTGCGGGAGCCGCTCGGCCGCCGTCGCCGCGGCCCGCTGCTCGCGGATATCGGCGAACCCGGCTGCGGCGAGCAGTTCCTGCCGTCTGCTCAGTTCGGCCGCCAGCCGCTTGAACAGCCGGGTCGCCCGCTCGGTCTGCGTGCGGCTGACCACCGCGCCGCAGTGCGGGAGCTCGGCGAGCGGCAGCAGCGCGCCGTTGCCGCAGTCGATCCCGTACAGGTGCACGTCTGCGGAACTATGGGTGAGCGCGAGCGCCCCGGCGATGGTGCGCAGCAGCTGCGACCGCCCTGACCTCGGCGCGCCGGCTGCCATCAGGTGGGCGAAGGTATCCGGGTTAAGCTCCGCAGGCTGTTGCTGCTGCATCGTCGGCCGGTCGATGGTCCCGAACGCGCAGGGGCAGGTGCCGCCTCCCGCCGGCTCCTGGTCGCGGACCGACGGCGTGATGTCGCCTAGCAGGAGGCTGGGCGGGAGCGGCGCCAGCCACGGGCGGTGCGGGACCGGGATGCGCAGGTGCCGTGCGGCGGCCTGGATTTCCCCGACGAGCACGGTCAGGTCGGTGATCTCCGCCTCCTGGCGTGCCTGCGCCGCGGGCCGGGCCGCCCGGCTTGCCGAGGCCGGCCCAGTCCAGCGGCGCCAGCCACGGCCGGGCGGTGGCCGCCGGGTCCGTGCCCGGCCGCCGGCCGCCGACCCGTCCGGCCTGGAACGGGACGACCGAGGCATGGCCGAGCCGCACGTACGCCCGCCCCGGCATGGACTGGCCGATCGCGGCGGCGTCCGGGACGCCGATCACGTCCGCGCTCTCGGCCGGGTCGGTGACCCGCAGCGCGATCCGCAGGTTGGTGTTGGCCCGGATGTCCTGGGACACCACGCCGGAGGGCCGCTGGGTCGCCAGGATGAGGTGGATGCCCAGCGACCGGCCCCGCTGGGCGATGTTCACCAGCCCGGTAACGAACTCGGGCAGTTCCCGGCTCATCGCGGCGAACTCGTCGATGACGATGACCAGCCGCGGCAGTGCCAGCCCGGGGGGACGCCCCCCCGATGTCGGGCTGAGTCGCTCCCGGTCGAGGAGGAGCTGGTAGTCCTCGATGTCTTCGCGCCGGCCCCCGCCAGGATGCGCTCGCGCCGGGTCAGCTCCGCCGACAGCGATACCAGGGCCCGTTCCACCTGGTGCGGGTCCAGGTCGGTGACCATGCCGACCGTGTGCGGCAGCCGGGCGCACTCGGCGAACGCGCTGCCGCCCTTGTAGTCGATCAGCACGAACGTCAGCTCGTCCGGCCGGTTGGCGACCGCGAGCGAGGCGACGAGGCTCTGCAGCAGCTCCGACTTCCCCGAACCGGTCGTCCCGGCGATCAGCGCGTGCGGACCGTCCTTGCTGATGTCGATGCCGAACGGCCCGTCGTACGACTCGCCCACCACGGCGAGGGTGGATCTGCCGCCGCCGCGCCAGCGGCCCGCGATCGCCATGGCGGCCGGCGGCTCCAGCCCGAGCACGTCCAGCAGCCGGGCCGACTCCGGCAGCACGGACGCGTCGCCGGCATCGCTGACGTCACGGACCGGCGCCATCGACCGCGCCAGCCGCGCGCACCAGTCCGGCTGCACGCCGTCCGGCCGGATCCGGGGAAGGGTTTCTGCCTTCGCCTGCTGCACCCGCACCCGGTTGCTATCCACCACCACCACGGCCTGGCATTCGGCGGGTAGGAGCTGCTCTTCGCTGTCCAGGCAGATCGCGTAGACCCCGAACTTCGGGCCGTCCTGGAGCAGCTGGACCGCTCCCGGCAGCGTCCGCAGCCTGCGTGACCCGTCGAACACCACCATGATGTCCGGCCGGAACCGGGCTTCCCGCTGCCCGGCGTCGGCGGCCGCCTGCTGCCGCGCGCTCATCACGGCGAGCAGCTCGGCGATCCGGGCCGCGACCGACTCCGCGTCGTTGCCGACCAGCACGGCGCAGTCCTGACCGGCCTGCGGGCGGCAGTGCGGCAGCCACCGGGCCCACTGCCAGCTCGCCTCACCTGAGGAGCCGGTGAGCAGGCAGATCCGCAGGTCGTTCGGACTGTGCAGCGCGGCGGCCTGCGCCACCAGCCAGCGTCCGACCGCGCGGGGAGCATCACCGGGCCGGCCACCCCGACCACGCCCCGCCCGGGCAGCGAGATGGTGACCGGAGCCTCCGGGATCCGCCAGATCACCTGCCGCCGGTGCTCGTCCTGCTCGGGATCGGTCAGCTGCACGCCCGACGGCAGGTCCGCCGTCCCGACCCGCAGCACCAGGTAATCGGGATCGGTGCGGCGCCGCTCCCACAGCCGGCGCCGCGGCCCGGCCGCGATCGACAGCACCGCGGCCGGATCAGGAAACTGGTACATGCGCTCCGCGCGCTCGGCTTCCAGCGCTTCCCTGGCATCGTGCTCAATCCTGGCCTTGTGCTCGCGGTACGCCGCCGCTCGGTGCCTTGCTGACTTCCGGCTCTGCCGGCGTTCGCCCAGCTGGCTGCCGATCAGCATGAGCGGGCTCAGCCCCGCGATCGCCAGCAGGTACACCTGATGCAGGAAGTAAGCCATCGCCAGGCCCAGAACCAGCGGGACCGCCGCCGCCAGAAGCGGCAGCGGGCGGCGCTCCGCCTCCGGCGGCGGGGCGGGAAGCTGGAACCGGGTGACGCGCTCCGGCGGCAGCAGCCGCGGCGGCCGGTTGAAGTCGATGCCCGAGCCGTCCGCCGACCGGCGCAGCGCCGCATCCGGCGGCGTGTACTGAGCCAGCCCGAGCAGCGAACGGCCAACCGCGATGACCTGGCCCGGCTGCCACTGTGCGGCCGCGGCGAGCGGCTCGCGGTCCAAAGCGGCCCGCACTGCCTCGTAGGCAACGACCTGGCAGCCGCCACGGGCGTCAACGAGGATCCGGAGGGCCAGCGGAGCGATCGCATCGTCCCAGATGCGCACGTCCGCCTCTTCGCCGCTGCCGATATCGGCCTGACCGGCAGGGAGCCAGTAAATCGAGCCGGCGCCCGGCCCGCTCATGACCCTGATCTCCACCAGCCCGCCCGGCTCCGGCGCTACGCAGCCCTCGGGACCGCCCAGGCTGACGACCGCCCCATCCCTGATCGGGGACTCCAGCAAGCTCAACTGCTGCTGAATCCGCTGGTTAGCGACGTACAACGGAGGCGCGTACGGCTCGCCGGGGTCTGGGGAAACCATAGCGAGCGAACCGTGCGAACGCGGACCGGGGAAACGGAACACCGTTCCCCCTTGTTGGCCAGCACCGTGTTGGCCAGCCCCGTGTTGGGCAGCACCGTGTTGGCCGAACCCGGGCCGATCGCCGGCGCCGGGCGAGGACGTCCCCCGCGCGTCCCAGTCGCTGCCGATGAAGCGCCCGAGTTCGGCGGCGACCCGAACCACTGGTGTCGCCGGATCGGCTTCAAGCACGACATCCGCTGCCCGCTGCGCACCCGGTGATACAACCGTCAGCGCCAGCCGCATGATCGTCCCTTCAACGCGATGTCAGGAACCGACCTCCCGGGCGGCCCGCACCCGACGCTGGCAGCGTGCGGGCGGCCCCGCCCGGGAGCCGAGTCTTACTTGAGGGAAGCGGCGAGCTGGGTATCGGTTTCCTGGAAGGCATTAGCGGCGCTGTCCAGGTACTGGCCCATGCCCGTCAGGCCCTGGATCATCTTGGTGGCGCCGGTATTGAACTCGGCGTAAGACGCTTCGAAATGCTTGCTGGAGGAATCCGTCACGTAGCCGCTCGCGACCAGGCTATCGATCAGGTGCTTCAGCCTGGCCAGATCCCCTTCCATCTGCGCCTCTCCCGCCTTTAGCTGGCTGGCAGCAGACTGCATCTCCGCATAGGTGACATTCAGGTTCGGCATTTCACCGGCTTCCTTCCTGCTTGGCTGCTGTTCCCTTGGCCGCTGTTCCCTTATCTGCTGACAGCGCCGCCCCGAGGGGTCTACCTGGGATACGGTCGCAGAACCGTCCCGGTTCACCCATTTTCGGAAAAGTACAATGAGCCTTTTCCGTGCTGTTCGCATACCGCAGGACCAGGGACGACTGGCGAGTGTGCCAGAACAGTGCCCGCCCGTGCCGACGGACGAGGCGGGCGGGCGGTTTGCCGGTATATATCCGAGACGGGACCTATGACCGGTTCCGGTTAGGCCGTAAACTTCGCACCGAAGGTAAATTCGGATCGCGCCACGCGAGCTTTGTTCACATCGTAGGCAGAGTTTACGACTTGTGCGAAGTTTACGTGACGAGCGGAATACCACGCTTATCTCAGCAGTGGCACTGTGCAACTGTTCGCACTCCAGTCACAGCCGGGATGGAATAGATTCATAAACAACAGGGGCGTTGCTGTCACCGCGCTCGTCACCGGTTGCCGCAGGGAACGCGAGACCGACACCATTTCGGTGCGGGTCGGGCTGGGACATGACGGAAGCTGCGCCGGGCTGTCCCCCACCGGGGAGACACGGTGACTGGCGGGGTACTGACCGCGGCGCGGGCTTCCCCGTCTGCGGATAGTCTCACCCTCGTGATACCGACTCACGGCATTCCCTCGACCCCCACCGACGAGGGCCTGGCGGGCGGCGGTGATGACGCTAAGACCGGCGGGCACGGGACCGGCCTCCCTGCTGCCTGCGCCGTTCAGAGGCCTAAAGCCAAGCCCAGAGAGCCCTCTGCGCTGCTGTCAAGGCGTCAGTTGCTCGCCGCGTCGCCCACGACGTTGCCCCTAGTTCTCGCGCTGAGCGCCTGCAAGGGCCCGGCGGTGCTGAGCGCGCCGCCCGGCGAGTCTCCGCAGACGCAGATGCTGCTGCACGCCGTCACCGCAGAGCAGGGCCTGGTGTGGATATACGACAAGGCTGTCACCGCCCATCCCGCACTCGCGCCTGCGCTCGCGCCGCTGCGCGCCGAACATGAGGCGCACCTGGCCCAGCTGCGCGCCCAGGTCATCGAGCCGCCGGGCAAGCAGGTCCCTGATACGGTGACGGCCAAGCCCGCCCTGAGCGCCACTGAGAACGGCGTACTCGCGCAGCTCCGCGCCACCGAGCAGGCCGCGGTCAAGACCCTGATGAGCCGGCTTACCGGCGCGTCCCCGTCCCTCGCACAGCTGTACGCATCGATCGCGGCTTCCGAGGCGACGCATGTCAGTGTGCTAACCGCAAGGATCAGTGGCTAGTGACCAACTCGATCGCGGCTCTTCAGGGCGCCCTCGCCGCCGAGCACGCGGCAGTCTACGGCTACGGTGTCGTGGGCGCCATGCTCACCGGCAGCGAGCAGACCGACGCACGGGCCGACTGGATCGTGCACGAGTACGCCAGGGACACCCTCATCAGCATGCTGACCAAGCTGGGGGCGACCCCGGTGGCCGCGAGCCCCGCCTACAGCCTGCCGTTCGCCGTCACGAGCACGCAATCGGCGGTAAGGCTCGCCGCCGTCATCGAGAACGGCGTGACCCGGGCCTACCTGGGCCTGGTGGCGGCCAGCGAGCCGACCCTGCGCGCCTTCGCGGCTCAGGCCATGCAGGCCTCGGCCAACCGAGCGTCCGCCTGGACCGGCACCACGGTCGCATTCCCCGGAATGCCCGCCTGAACTCGCAACGTAGTCGGCGCCCAAGACGGGGCATGAGCGCGACGCCCGATTCCACGGCAACCACCGAGAACGGGGTCGAACCTCAGCCACAGCGGGGGGGAGCGCCGCAGTTTAGCACCGTCCCCATAGGGGGCCGCCCGATCCCGCCCAAGCGGAAGCCACTGGTTAGCGGACCAGCAACGCTGACCACCGGCAAACGTACCCGGCGCCGCAGGCGCCGTCCGGGGGCTTGCCCCGGCGAGGGGGATACGGGGGAGGGACTCCCCCGTATGCAGGGGGGTCACCGGGGGGGTCGTTCCCCCCGGGGGAGATGCTGTGAGGGACTCCCCCATGCTTGGGGTCACCGGGGGGGTTCATCCCCCGGTGATAACACCGTCAGAACGCGGGTAATCGTGGACGCGGCCGTGTCCAGGTCATCGGCCATCGAGATGCGCTCGGCCCATGACCACCAGAACCAGCTGAGGCCGTCCTTGCCCTGGCTGACGTAGACGTTCTCCTCAAGGGCGCGGGCACTCGGGTTCGTGATGTACACGCTGGGTACCCGCCCTGGCGGAGCCATGAGCCAGGCCTCAAGGCCGCGGTTGGTTAGCTCTTCGGCCAGCTTGTCTAGATAGACAGTCGCCGATGCGTGGTTTCCCTTGCCTTCCACAGAACACCACCGTTATTGCAGATCGTAGTTTGGCCTGAACCAAGCGCGTCCGGGCCGTCGTAGGGTGCCACTGCCGTCTTGGTCCCGCAGTTCAGTCCGGGGGATGCCCCGGTACCTTCCGCTGTCCGAGGGGGCCGGCCCGATGGCTAACCGCCACCTTGCCTGCTAACCACTGGGCCTGCTAACCACCGGGCCTGCTAACCACTGGGTCTGCCGACCACTGTGACCAAAACTACCGGGGTCGACCTTCGGCCGCGATAGGACGCACTTGAACGGGCTGGGTTCTATGGTATGTAACGAAAGCTCGACAGGCAGCGGTTCAGCGTGAAACACAGTAAGTCGGGAAACGGCGCGGGTGAGTGCCACATAGAGCCGCCTGAGCCCGTACGCCTCACCAGTTGCGATCCGGCCGGGCTCGACTAGGACCACGTGGTCGAATTCCAGGCCCTTGGCCAGGGTGACAGGCACCAGCGTCAGCCGGTCCGCGTTCTCGGAGCGCGACAGCGACATACCCGATATATCCGGAATGTCGGGCGCGCCAGCGCCCGACATTCCGGATGCCCTCGTTCCGGATCCGCTCACTCCGGGTTCACTCGTTCCGGGTTCACTCGTTCCAGATCCGCTCACCCCGGGCTTGCTCACCTCGGGCTTGCTCGCCCCGGCTGGGCTCGCACTGTCCGCACCCAGGACGCTGAAGCCGAGACCCGCACTCCTGAGTGCCTCCGCTAGCTCCGGTAGGCCGGCATCGGCGCAGATCACCGCGACGGACCCGAGCCCGGCGAGCGCTGTCGCGCAGCCCGCCGCCACCTGTGCACCGAGCTCTCCCACGGCAACGGGGACGACCGCGAGCGCCTCCGGGTCCGCCCGCAGGGACTTGGCCGGGGAGAGGCCGGGGGCGATCGAGGGCAGCAGGCGGGAGGCGAAATCGAGTATCTGCCTCGGCACCCGGTAGCCGACATCCAGCTCGCGGACGGACGCGTCGGGTTTCCCCAGGTGAGAGAGCAATGTTGGCCAGGAGGTCGCCGCCCACGGCGTCGTGCCCTGCGCGATGTCGCCGAGCACGGTCGCCGCCCCGGTGGCACACCGCCGCCCGATCGCGCGCACCTCCATCGGCGACAGGTCCTGTGCCTCGTCCACCACGATGTGCGCGATCGACGGCATGCGCTCGATGAGGTCGGCCGCCTCGTCCATCAGCACCTGGTCGGCGCGCGTCCAGGGCGCGGAACCTGGCCCGCGCGGGGGCTTCGGCCAGGTTATCGCGGTCATTTCGGCGTCCGAGAGCAAGCCGGAACCGTTCTGAATCAACTGGTTTTGATCTGAGAGAAGGGCGAAAACCAGCTTCTTCGGGTCGACCTTCGGCCAGACCTCGTCCACGCACTTGCGGACCGGCGCGGACCGGCGGACCGCGTCGTGGGTGCGGTCGTCGCATGTCTCGCCGGCCGCCTCAAGCTGGGTGAGCAGTACGTGCGCGATGCGGTGGGCCAGCAGTTCGCGGCCGGTCCCGTAGCGGACGCCGCGGTCGCGGAGTTCGCGGGCAAGCGCCTCGATCTCGTGCCCGGGCAGGCGCAGCCGACGGGAGCCCCGGCTGACGACGAGCGCTTCCCTGGGCGCCCGCAGGTGCGCCCACAGCGCGTTGCGCAGCACCTCCGCCATGCGGGCGTCGCCCTTGACCATGGCGGCCTCGTCGGTGTCGGCGGCCTTCACGGGAGTGGCCGCGACCAGTTCGGCCACGGTGGTCTGAGAGACGTCGAGTTCGCCGAGGGCAGGCAGGACGTTCCTGATGTAGGAAAGAAAGGCCATGTTCGGGCCGACGACGACCACGCCGCGCCGGGTCACCTGCTCCTTGTGCGCGTACAGCAGGTACGCGACCCGGTGCAGGCCCACCGCGGTCTTTCCCGTCCCGGGCGCGCCCTGCACGCAGACGGTGGTGGCGGCGTCGGCGCGGACGATATCGTCCTGCTCCGGCTGGATGGTCGCCACGATGTCGCGCATCGGACCCGACCTCGGCCGCTCGATTTCCGTGATCAGCAGCTTGCTGGGTCCACTGACAGGACCGGATTCATCCGAACGGGTTCGTGTTTCACCGCCCCGCGAGAACCGCTCGTCTTCGTAGGCGGTGAGCGTCCCCCCGGCGAAACCGAACCGCCGCCGCAGCGTGAGACCCATCGGGTCGGACTGGCTGGCCCGGTAGAAGGGCCGCGACACCGGCGCCCGCCAGTCGAGGACGACCGGGGTGCCGTCCTCGTCGTGCACGTGGCGCCGCCCGATATGGAAGTCTGCCCCGGCGAAGTCTTCGTCTGTCCGGGCAAGCTCGGAGTAGTCGAGCCGGCCGAAGAACAGCGGCGCGTCCGGCAGGTCCTTCAGCGCCTCGGCGCGGCGGTAAAGGTCGGCCTTCAGGTACTCAAGGCTGACCCGGTCGCCGGCCATGGGGTTCTGCGCGAGCCCGAGAACGTTCTCCCGCATGAGGTGGAGGAACTCGCGGGAGTGCTTGAGATGGGCCCGCTCATCCGCGATGACATCGTCTTCACCCGGAGGAACGACCTCCCCCAGCGTCCCGTTGTCCTGTTTGCCGTCGGTGCTTGTGCCAACGGCGACTGCCTCGGCGTCGGCGGGCATGGGTAACCCCCTTGAGCTCTCCTGGTGCTGGTCTGCGCGAGCGGCGCGAAGCTCAAGACCCTAGCACCTGCTTTGCCGGGCGTCACTTGGTTTTCTTGGCGGGCACGCGTGGCTGCGCTTGGCGTCTGGGCGCGATGCCTGATCAGATGTTGCTATGCGGTCGCTGATCACGCACACCGGGACGTTCTCCATCGATGACCGGATCGCCTCGCCGTGGCATTACCTGCCGGTTGAGGTCCCGGCCGGGACGGCGGCGCTGCGGGTGACGCTGTCTTACCCGCGTGACCCGGGGGCGGTGCTCGACCTGGGGTGCTTCGATCCGGCCGGGTTCCGCGGCTGGTCCGGGGGTGCGCGGGACTCGTTCGTGGTCGCGGAGCACGGGGCGACGCCCGGGTACCTGGCCGGGCCGGTCACGGCGGGGGTCTGGCAGTTGGTGATCGGGCTGCACGCGGTCCCTGAGTCAGGGGTGCCGTTCACCGTGACCGCGGAGCCCTTGTCGGCGGGAGCCGCTTCCCTCGGCGCGCAACTAGCCGCGTGGCTGCCCGTGCCCGAACTTCCCGGGTCGGTTGCCGTGCCCGTGCCCGGCTCGCGGCCCGCGCGGCGTTCGCTGCCCGCCGAGGCCGGGCTGACCTGGCTGGCCGGGGACCTGCACGCGCATACCTTCCACTCCGACGGGGTGATGAGCGTGGCGGAACTGGCCGCGCACGCGGTGGAACGCGGGCTGGACTTCGTCGCCGTCACCGACCACAACACGGTGAGCCATCACGCCGTTCTCGGTCCGGCTTCCTCCCGGTACGGCGTGACTTTGCTGCCGGGGCAGGAAGTGACGACGGACCTCGGGCACGCGGGCGTCCTGGGTGAGATCGGGTGGGTCGACTTCCGAGAGCCGGCTCGTCGTGGCTGTCCGCTGCCGAGTCCGGGGCGGGCTGATGTCGGTCAACCATCCGTTCGCCGGGCCGGTCTCGTGGGTGCACCCGATGCCCAGGCGGCCGCCGCTGCTCGAGGTCTGGCACTGGTCCTGGCTCGACCTGTCGTGGACGACGCCGCTGTCCTGGTGGCAGGCGTGGGACCCGGCCGCGATCCCGGTCGGGGGCAGCGACTGGCACCGGCCGGGGTCCGACGCGCCCCTTGGCACGCCGACGACCTGGGTCTCGCTGCGCGGACGCGAGCGTGGCTGGGCGTGCTTGACGGGCTGCGGGCGGGGCGGGTGGCGATCTCCGCTTCGCGTGACGGCGCGGTGCTGCTGCGGGACGGGGACTCTCTGGTCGCGGTCGGGGCGGACGGCCTCGTGCTCGCCGGGCCGGACGGGCCGTACAAGCGGATATCCGGGGACCTGGTGCCGATGCCCGGCGCCCCGGGCTACCACCGGCTGCTCACCCCGACGGGCGCCACCGTGGCCTTGACCCCGTGACGCGTGGCGGACCTCGCGATGAGGCGGCGAACCCAGGGCAGCAGGGCTCGGCCTAGTTCGCGGCGAGGTAGCGGACCCTCGCGTGCAGCAGGGCGCGGTGGGCGGTCAGGTCGTCGGTCTCGTCCGGCTTGCTCGGGCACTCGCCCGCCGCGACCGCCTTCGCCAGGCGCTCGCTGGCGTCCGCCGGCTCGATCGGCTCGAAGACGATGAGCGGGTCGTTCTCGGCGGCCAGCCAGGTCTTGTCGAGCAGGCCCTCGGCGTCGTCGACCCAGGCGTCCTTGATCTTGCCGCCCTTGCCGTGGTCGATGAGCACCGACAGGGCGTGCTCGGACGAGCCGTAGCCGAAGCTCACCGTGACCGATTCCTGCCGGCCGCCGACGTCGCTGTAATGCCAGCACTTGCCGATCGTCGGCGAGCCGATCGCCGGCGCCCAGTCCGGGTCGGGCACGCCGCTGCGCGGTCACCCGCTCCGCCGCCTCGGTCGCCGCCGCCTTGAGCTCTGGCGGAACCGATCGCCCCGAGGACGCGCAGCAGGCCGAGCGCCTCTGGCGTCGCCTTCTCCTCGGCGGCGGGCACGAGGGACCTCGCGAGCTCCGTCATCACGTCCGTGTCGTCGACGTCCGCCGCCGGACAGCGCACCGATCATGTCCGACCCCCACAGCTCCGCGTCGATCGGCTGCCGGACGTGGGAGAGGACCTGCCGTGCCTCGCTCAGGACGACATCGGAGGCCTGCGCCGGCCGCAGCGGCGCGAAAAGCTCGGCGATATCGGGTTCCGCATGACCCATGCCGCGTATTGTTACACGGCCGCGACCCGCCTAGTCCCGAAAGTGCACAGCTGGGGACAAATTCATGAACGTGAGCATTACCCGCCCGCTACCGGCATACGGGCGAAACAGCCTTCCAGGTGGTCGTTGACCAGGCCGCAGGCCTGCATGGCGGCGTAGACCGTCACCGGGCCGGTGAAGACGAAGCCGCGCTTGCGCAGCTCCTTGGCCAGCGCCTTGGAGGCGGGCGTCTGCGCCGGAAGGTCGGCGAGCGTGCGCGGCGCCGGCCGCGGCTCGGTCTCGGCGTAGCTCCAGACCAGGTCGCTGAGGCCTTCCGCGAGCGCAAGGGCGGCCCGGGCGTTGGTGATCGCGGCGTTGATCTTGGCCCGGTTGCGCACGATGCCCGCGTCCGCGAGCAGCCGGGCCACGTCCGCGTCGGTGAACGCGGCGACGGCCGGGATGTCGAACCCCGCGAACGCCTTCCTGAAGTTCTCCCGCTTGCGCAGGATGGTCAGCCAGGACAGGCCCGGACTGGAAGCGCCTCAAGGCAGAGCCGCTCGAAGATCGCCTGGTCGCCGTGGACCGGACGGCCCCACTCGTCGTCGTGGTAGGCCACGTACTCGGGAGCGCTCAGCCCCCACGGGCAGCGCAGCCTGCCGTCCGGGCCCGGCCACCGGCTCCCTTCTGCTGCCTGGTCTCGGCCGGGCTCGGCGGTCGCGTCAGTCATGGGACTGCTCCGGCGGCGGGCCGGACATTTCCCCGCTCGGCCTGGGCGGCTCGAAGGGGAAGCGAACCTGCTCCGTCGCGGGCTGCCTCCCAGCCTGCGGTCGCGGGCGTCTCCCAGCTCGCGCTGGCAGGCGTATCGGAGCTCGGGGGGGCCGCCGAACTCGCAGGCACCACCGGGGTCACGGAGATCGTGCGGGTCGTGGGGCGGCGCCGAGCTCTCCGGGAGCACCGGGAGTTTCGTCGGGTACCTCGACGGCTTCCGTATCGGCGGTGCCGGCATGCGGCCGGCGGTGCCGCGCCCCGGCGTACGGGCTGGCGAGCAGCGGCATCGGGGCCTGGTCCCTGCTCAGGTCGGTGACGAGCTGCTCAAGTGCGACGATCCGCACGTCACGCTCCCTGATCGACTCGGCGATCTGCTCCATCGCCTCGTCGGTCGCCTGCATGCTGTATCCCCACAGCCCCGTCGGCGGGCGCAGCAGGGCGACGTCCGTGGCCGACACCGGCCCGAGGTCGAGCGGGACGTAATCGTTACGCTCGACGGACAACCCGCCGCCGCGCCCCCTGGCCACGAAGACCACGGCAGCGACGACGACGATGACGGCGATCACCATGACAACAGGCACAGAAGAAATCGTGCCATGAATCGCCGACTAAGTCGTACTGCGCGCCGCGGCTAGCGGAAAGACTTCGGCCCGGGCCGCGCCGCGTCGGTGCATCACCGGGGCGATCGGCGCCGCGGAGATGCACTCCGCCAGCGGTTTACGAATCTGCGACGTTCGCGCCGAAATCAGAGCCCGGCGTGCGCCTTCTTGATGATCTTCACGACCTCGTCCGGGTTGTCCGCCACCTGGCAGCAGGTCCAGCTCCTCGGCGCCGATCTTGCCTTCGGCCAGCATGCGTCGCCTTGAGCCAGTCGAGCAGGCCCGACCAGTACTCGCTGCCGACCAGGACGATCGGGAACTTGGTGATCTTGCCGGTCGCGACCAGGGTCAGCGCCTCGAAGAGCTCGTCCATCGTGCCGAAGCCGCCGGGCAGGACCACGAAGGCCTGCGAGTACTTGATGAAGACCGTCTTCCTGACGAAGAAGTAGCGGAACTCGACGCCCACGTTCACGTAGTCGTTGAGCCCCGACTCCATCGGCAGCTCGATGCCGAGGCCGACCGACACGCCGCCCGCCTCGGCGGCGCCCTTGTTGGCCGCCTCCATGATGCCTGGCCCGCCGCCGGTGATGATGGCGTAGCCGGCCTTGACGAGCCCCTCGGCTATGTTGACGGCCAGCTCGTACTCGGCCGTGCCCGGCTTGGTCCGCGCCGAGCCGAAGATCGAGACCGCCATCGCCGAGCTCGGCCAGCAGGCCGAACCCCTCGACGAACTCCGCCTGGATGCGCATGACCCGCCACGGGTCGGCGTGCACCCAGTCCGACGGACCGCGGCGGTCGAGCAGCCGCTGGTCGGTCGTGGTCGCCGGAATCTGCTTGTCGCGCAACGTCACGGGTCCCTGGCGACGGACCCTGCGCGTGTTAGCTCCACCCATAGTCCTATCCAAGGTATCCATCGACGGCGATGCTCCGACGGAAACACGCGGCAGATAGAAGAACGCCGGGAGAATTAATGAGAGCGATCAACTCGGTATTTACCCGGGCGAGCCGTCCCGTCGCCGTGCCAGCCCGGCTACGGTCCGTCCGGCCAGCTATTGGGGATTAATCCGAACGAGAGCGGGTTTCCCGCCTCCCGAGCCATTACTTCCGAACTAGCCACAAGGCCCTAACCCGGCCGCAGTTAGCCGTCGATGCCGTGGTCGCGGAGGATGCGCGTTGAGCTGCGGACTTGCCGTGCCGCTCCCCCTCGGTCAGCCGCTTCAGGACGAGCACGCGGGCATGCCGAACTCGCCGCCGGGGAACTTGCGGAACCGCGTGCCGTTGACGGCCACCGACCACGCCGGCACCTCGCCGCGCGGCAGTTCCTCGCCGGTTTCCACGTCGATCACGTGCGTCGAGCTGGCTGATGTTCGTGCCCGGGCCGAGCACCGCGCCGGTGCGGACCCTGGCGCCCTCCGCCACGATCGAGCGGGAGCCGATGATGCACTCGTCCTCGACGACGACCGGGACCGCGTTCGGCGGCTCGAGCACGCCGCCGATGCCGACCCCGCCGGACAGGTGCACGTTCTTGCCGATCTGGGCGCACGAGCCGACCGTCGCCCAGGTGTCCACCATCGTGCCGGAGTCCACGTACGCGCCGACGTTGGTGAACGAGGGCATCAGGACCGTGCCCGGCGCGATGTACGCGCCCCAGCGGGCGATCGCGCCCGGCACCACGCGCACCCCGTCGAGGCGCGTCTTCAGCGGCACGCGGTCGTGGTAGCGGAAGTCGCCGACCTGCGACTGGGCCATCGGCAGGACCTTGAAGGCGAGCAGGATCGCCCGCTTGGCCCGCTCGTCCACCACGACCTCGTCGGTTTCCGCGTCCACGAACGCGACCCGGGCTTCTCCGGCGTCGATCTGGTCCACGGCCGCCACGACCTCGGCGCGGGCGGCGGAGTCCTCGGGGCTCAGCTCGCCGCGCCGCTCCCACAGTTCATCGATGACGGCGGGCAGCGGAGACTTCAGCTCACTCATGGGCAGCGAGCCTATCGAATACCGCGCCCGACCCACGACACGCCGGGGAACACCCGAGATTGGACCGCGGAAATCACTGCGCCTGCCGCGTTTCTGTGGGCTGGGCCCCGGAGCGGTGCGGGGTTGATCCGGCTGATTGCCAGCGAAGTGACCTAGGCGCGGGTACCTTCGATGATGTGCGGACGACCTCCCCGGGGCGCGGCTGCGGCGCTACCGGTATCAGCGCCCCTCCTGGCGGCGGCCGCTGATCGTGCTCACTCGTGATCGCGGTGTTGCTCGCCGTCGGCGGCATACGCCGCCTACACCGCCTACCAGCGGTTCGTGGTCCAGGTGCTGACCGTGCCCGGCTGCCAGGCGGGCACCGGCGGCAACGCGATCGCGCTCGACTTCGGGCAGGCGGCCGACGCGGCCACCGTCGCCGGCGTCGCCGCCCGCGAGCACCTGCCGAGCAGGGCCCTGACCATCGCCTACGCGACCGCGTTCCAGGAGTCCAAGCTGGAGAACCTGACCTACGGCGACCGGGACTCGGTGGGCATCTTCCAGCAGCGGCCCGTCGCGAGGGCTGGGGCACCGCCGCCCAGCTTGCAGGATCCCGCGTACGCGACGCAGGCGTTCTTCGGCGCGCTCGTCAAGGTCCCCAACTACGTGAACGATCCCGGTCTACCAGGCCGCCCAGGCCGTGCAGAAGAGCGCTGACGGCTACGCCTACCAGCAGTACGCGCAGACCGGCGCGCTGCTCGCCGCCGACTACACCGCCGCCCCGCACGCGGTCACCTGCTGGTACAACCCGGCGACGCAGGCCGCGGACCAGGGCGTCTCCGCCAAGCTCGAACCTGCACGGGGCCGCGCAGCAGACTGGACGACGTGTTCGGCACCCCGGGAGAAGGCGGGGCTGCATGACCGGAGTCAGCCGCGATTCGTTCGGGAGTCAGCTGATCTGATCGGCACCGCGCCACGGCGCGGGCTGGACCGTGGCGAACTGGCTCGTCGCCAACGCGAGCTCCTACGGGATCACGCAGGTCAGCTACGCCGGGTACCAGTGGACGGCCGGGCTGACCGAAACAAGCTGGCAAGCCAACTCCGAGCGCTGACAGCGGGGGGTATTGTCGCCAGCTAGCGAGGCGAACCACCATACTGTGTGGTACCTGAAGTGGGTTAAGACGTTAAAGAGGAGCTCACGTGACCTACGTCATCGCGCAGTCATGCGTCGATGTGCTCGACAAGGCATGCATCGAAGAGTGCCCGGTGGACTGCATCTACGAGGGCGAGCGCATGCTCTACATCCACCCGGACGAGTGCGTGGACTGCGGCGCTTGCGAGCCCGTCTGCCCGGTTGAGGCCATCTACTACGAGGACGACGTCCCCGAGCAGTGGAAGGACTACACGAAGATCAACGCCGACTTCTTCGAGGACCTTGGCTCCCCCGGCGGCGCCTCCAAGGTCGGCAAGATCGGCAAGGACCACCCGGTCGTCGCGGCGCTGCCGCCGTCAAGCCGGGCACGAGTGACCCTCGCCGCACGGCTGCCTGAATACCCCTGGGACGAGCTGGCGCCGATCGCCGAGAAGGCGCGCGCGTTCCCTGGGGGCGCGGTTGACCTGTCCGTGGGCACCCCGGTCGATCCGGTGCCCGCGGTCATCCAGGACGCCCTCGCCGCGGCCGCCAACGCGCCCGGCTACCCGCTGACCGCGGGGACGCCGGAACTGCGGGCGGCGGCCGCGGGCTGGCTCGCCCGGTCGCTCGACGTGCACGTGGACCCGGTCTCCGTGCTGCCGGTGATCGGGACCAAGGAGTTCATCGCCTGGCTGCCGACCATGCTCGGGCTCGGCGCCGGCCGACACGGTCATCTACCCGTCGCTCGCCTACCCGACGTATGACATCGGCGCGCGGCTGTGCGGTGCCGCCTCGGCCGCGGTCGACGACCAGTCGGACGAGCGCGCTGGCCGCGGCGCCGTCGTCGGCGCGGCTGCGCTGGGTGAACTCGCCGTCCAACCCGACCGGGCGGGTGCTGCCCGCGGGCGGCGCTGCGGGACGCGGTCGCGTGGGCGCGGTCGCGCGGGCGCGGTCCTCGCCTCTGACGAGTGCTACATCGAGCTCGGCTGGGACGTGACCCCCGGTATCGGTCCTGCACGAGTCCGTGCGCGGCGACTCGCTCGACGGGCGTGCTCGCGGTGTTCTCGCTGTCCAAGCGGTCCAACCTCGCCGGGCTACCGGGCCGGGTTCGTGACCGGCGACCCCCGCCTGATGAAGGACCTGCTGCTCGTCGGCCGGCAGGCCGGGATGATCGTGCCCGGCCCGGTCCAGGCGGCCATGATCGCCGCGCTGTCCGACGACGCGCACGCCGTCGAGCAGAAGGCCAGGTACGCGGCCCGCCGCGCCATCCTCGTCGAGGGGCTCACCGCGGCCGGGTTCCGCATCGAGCACTCCGAGGCGGGCCTCTACCTGTGGGCCACCCGCCCCGGCCTCGACTGCTGGGCCGCCTGCGAGCTGCTCGCCACCGAGTGCGGCATCCTGGCCGGCCCCGGCTCCATGTACGGGCCGGAAGGCAACGCCTACATCCGCGTCGCCCTCACCGCGACCGACGAGCGCGTCGCCGCGGCAGGCGAGCGCCTGCGCGCCTTCGCGGCGCGGTAGCGAAGTCGCGCAGCGAGGTCGGTGCCGGGCGGGGCTGCGGCGTCGGCTGGACCCGTGGCGTGCAATGAATCGATGGTTTTGCCGTTGAAAACGCAACGGATCGCCGCGACAGACGCATGATTACGCTCTGTTAGGATCGCGTGGCGCTTCGTACGCTCGAGGTATGACGAGCGACGTGACGCACCGGGTGGCTACGCCCCGGTCTTACCTGATGTGCCCGCCGGAGTACTTCGACGTGAGCTACGCGATCAACCCGTGGATGCGGCCCGACGCCCCCGTTGACCCCGGCTCGCGATGCGGCAGTGGGCCGACGCTGCGGGCCACGTACGAGTCGCTCGGGCACTCGGTGTCGATGATCGAGCCGGTGGCCGGGCTGCCGGACATGGTGTTCGCGGCCAACGGCGCGACGGTGATCGACGG
Source organism: uncultured Actinomycetota bacterium (assembly GCA_963785645.1). Classification (GTDB taxonomy): domain Bacteria; phylum Actinomycetota; class Actinomycetes; order Streptosporangiales; family Streptosporangiaceae; genus Trebonia. The sequence continues at coordinate 11,642 of CAWAWG010000021.1, read as the reverse complement.
GACCGTGCTCGGCGTGCGGTTCAGGCACCAGGAGCGGGCGGGCGAGGCCGCGGCGTACCTGTCGTGGTTCCGGTCGCACGGGTACTCGCCCGTGCACGAGCCCGTCTTCGTGAACGAGGGCGAAGGGGACATCCTGGTCGCCGGGGACACCGTGCTCGCCGGGTACGGGTTCCGGTCGGACGATGGCGGCGGCCGTGCGAGCTCGGCGTCGGTGTTCGGGCGCCGGGTCGTGTCGCTGCGGCTGGTGGACCCGCGCTTCTACCACCTCGACACGGCGCTGTGCGTGCTCGACGCGTCGACGGCGATGTACTACCCGGCGGCGTTCGACGACGCGGGGCGGGCGTTCGCTTGCCTCGGTGTTCGACGAGCTCATCGAGGCCAAGGACGAGGACGCGGAGGTGCTCGGGCTGAACGCGGTCTCCGACGGGCAGCACGTGGTGCTCGCCGCGCCAGGCGACGCGAGCTGGCGCGGTCGCTGGCCGCGCGGGGCTTCACCCCGTGCCGGTGGACATGTCGGAGCTGCTCAAGGCCGGCGGCGGCGCGAAGTGCTGCACGCTGGAACTTCGGCACTGAACGCGTATGTCAAACGCTGTATGTCAGGAGTGTCACATGACGCAGACCACCATCCCTGGCCGGGAGTCACGGCCCGGCGCAGTCGGACCTCTCAGGCCAGCGGACCTGTCCGCGCTGACCAGCCGAGTACAGCGCGCACAACTACCATCCGCTGCCGGTCGTCGTGGCGTCCGCCGCCGGCTCCTGGGTGACCGGCGTGGACGGGCGGCGCTACCTGGACCTGCTGGCCGGGTACTCGGCGCTCAACTTCGGGCACCTGCACCCGCGGCTGGTGGCGGCGGCGACGCGGCAGCTCGGCCGGGCGACGCTGGTCTCGCGGGCGTTCGACCACGACCAGTTCGGGCCGTTCTGCGCCGAGCTCGCGGAGCTGTGCTCGATGGAGATGGTGCTCCCGATGAACACCGGGGCCGAGGCGGTCGAGACCGCGATCAAGGTCGCGCGCAAGTGGGCGTACGTGACGCGCGGGGTCCCAGCCGACGAGGCGGTCATCGTCGTGTTCGACGGGAACTTCCACGGGCGGACGACCACGATCGTGTCGTTCTCCTCCGATCCCGGACGCGCGGGACGACTTCGGGCCGTACACGCCCGGGTTCGTGTCGGTGCCGTACGGCGACCTGCCGGCGCTGCAGGCGCCTTCCAGGAGTACGGGGACCGCGTCGTGGCGGTGCTGATCGAGCCGATCCAGGGCGAGGCCGGCGTGGTCGTGCCGCCGCCGGGCTTCCTCGCCGGGGTGCGGGCGCTGTGCACCTCCGCCGGGGCGCTGATGATCGCCGACGAGATCCAGTCCGGCCTCGGCCGGGTCGGGTCGACGTTCGCCTGCGCGGCCGAGGGCGTCGAGCCCGACGCGTACCTGCTCGGCAAGGCGCTCGGCGGCGGGATCGTGCCGGTCTCCGCGATGGTGTCCTCCCGGTCGGTGCTCGGCGTGCTCAAGCCGGGACAGCACGGGTCGACCTTCGGCGGGAACCCGCTCGCCTGCGCGGTGGCCCGCGAGGTGATCGCGATGCTGCGGACCGGTGAGTACCAGGCGCGCTCGGCCTCGCTCGGCGCCGTGCTGCACGCGGCGCTCGGCTCGCTGCCGTCGTCGGTCGTGTCGTCGGTACGCGGGCGCGGGCTGTGGGCCGGGGTGACGTTCGCCGCGCTGGACGGGCGGGCCGTCTGCGAGCGGCTGGCCGCGCTCGGCGTGCTCGCCAAGGAGACCCACGGCTCGACCATCAGGCTCGCTCCCCCGCTCGTCATCACCTACGACGAGCTGTCCTGGGGCCTTGAGCGCTTCAGCGAGGCGGTGCTGAGCGCCTGACGCCTAGGAAGAACGCGGTCACGCAGCCGGCCGCGCAGGCGAGCGCGCCCCCGTAGAGGTACCACTCGCCCGGCGACCGTGCCGGTGATGATCACGCTGCCGTTCGGCCTCGGCATCGCGAGCATGAACGACGCGAGGATCCAGCCCAGCGGCGGGCAGCAGTCCGGCGCCGAACGTGCCGATCCCCCAGCCGCAGCCCACGCACGTGACGAAGATGATCACGGCGAGCAGGATCGCGATCAAGCGGCGCGGGCGCCGGCCGTACTGGAAGCTGCCGATCAGGCCCTGGAAGACGCCGAGCAGGAACAGCACCAGGTAGCCGGCGGCCATGAGCGCCCGCTGTCCGCCATCAGGCGCCGAGCCTTGCGATGTCCCCATGATGCAGCCAGGTTACCGATCCGCGCGGGCGAACAGGTCGCGCTCGTAGCGCTCTGCCGGCCGCGCCGACCCGGCGGGCCCGCGAGCTGGGTGTAGTACTCGGTGCCGAGGATCCGCTGGCCGATCTCGTTGGACAGCGCGAAGTAGTCGCCGTCCACGGTGATCTGGGTCTCGTGCGCGCGCATCGCCGCCCGCTTGGCGCCGAGGTACCCGCTCGCGTCGATCTCCGTGGTGACCTGGTCGTCGGGGACGCTACCGACAGGTCGCGATTTTGATGAACCAGGAGTCTTCGGGCAGCTCGACGGCGCGCGCCAGCACGGAGCGGGGCATCGCGGTGGCGTACAGCTGCGGCGGCCTCGCCGGTCAGCTCGTGCGCGCGCACCGGTGACGCGGTGCGCCTGGACGTGGTCGGGGTGACCGTAGAACCCGTTGGCGTCGTAGGTCACGATCACGTCGGCCGCGACCTCGTCGATGATCTTGGCGAGCGCGCCCGCCGCCTCGTCGACGGCGGCCTGCCAGAAGCAGCGCGGGTCGTCGTTGTCCGGCAGGCCCATCATCCCCGAGTCGCGGTACCGGCCCTCGCCGCCGAGAAACCGGTGGTCCTCGACGCCGAGCGCCGCGCAGGCGCGGTCAAGCTCGATGATCCGGTGCTGGCCGAGCTCGTCGGGGAACAGGTGGCGCAGGTCGGGCGGGATGATCTCGCCGAGCTCGCCGAGCGTGCAGGTCACCAGCGTGACGCGGGCGCCCTCCGCGGCGTACTTGGCCATCGTGGCGCCGGTGCCGATCGACTCGTCGTCCGGATGCGCGTGCACCAGCAGCAGGCTGCGTTCCAAGCCCGTATCCCTTCGTGGCTAGGCGGTGATCACAAACTTGCGGGTAATGCAGAGCCTAGCCATGCGATCGGCCCGGCGGCGGCCGACCCGCCACCGATGAACCGCGCCAAACGCACGTCCGTAACGCGGATCGCTCATCCCGGCGGGTCTTCGCGGCCGCGGGCGGCGGCAGCCGATGCGGGCTGGCATGATCGGGGGCATGACGGAGGAGAGCTTTCCCAGGCAGCAGGCGCGGACGCGCAGGTTCACGCTCGGGGTCGCCCCGGGCGTTCCAGGTGTCGCCGGACGGCGAACGGGTCATCTTCCTGCGGTCCAAGGCGGGCGACGACCCGGTTACCTGCCTGTGGGAGGCCGACGCCGCCACCGGCGCGGAGCGGCTCGTCGCCGACCCGAGGGCGCTCGGCGCGGACGAGGAGAACCTGCCGCCGGAGGAACGGGCGCGGCGTGAGCGGGTCAGGGAAACCGCCGCGGGCATCGTCGCCTACGCCACCGACGCGCGCCGCCACGCCTGGCCGTCTTCGCGCTGTCCGGGCAGGTGTACGCGGTGCCGCTCGGCCGGCGCCGGCGTGGTCACCGCGACGGCCCGGCCGATCCCCGCCAAGACCCCGGCGCTGGACCCCCGGCCCGACCCGGCCGGGACCAAGGTCGCTTACGTGCACGACGGCGCGCTGCGCGTCATCGACCTGGCAACGGGCGAGGACACGGTGGTCGCGCAGGAGGAGGGCGTGACGTTCGGCCTGGCGGAGTTCGTCGCCGCCGAGGAGATGGGCCGCTCCCGCGGCTACTGGTGGTCCCCCGACGGCAGCCAGGTCCTCGTCGCGCGCGTGGATGAGTCCGCCGTGGCCCGCTGGCACATCGCCGACCCGGCCAACCCGGACAAGGCGCCCGCTGAGGTCGCCTACCCGGCCGCCGGCACCGCGAACGCGGACGTCTCGCTGCTCGATCGCCACCCTGCCGACGCCGGCCGAGGACGACACCGTGCAGCATCGCCGAGACCGCGCTCGCCGTCATGCCGACCGCGCGCCGCGAGCCTGGCCGGAGGTGGCCGGCTGGGACCGGGCCGCGTTCCCCTACCTGGTCAACGCGGCCTGGGGCGACGACCTGCTGATCGTCGTGCAGACGCCGCGACCAGAAGACCATGCGGGTCATCAACGCGGTCACCGGCGAGGTGCTGCGCGAGGACACCGACCCGCACTGGACGGACGTCATCGACGGCGTGCCCGCCCAGCTGGCCGGCGGAGACATCGTCTGGACCGGGATCAGCGACGACACGCGGGGCCTGATCGTCGCCCCGGCCGCCGAGCTCGCCGACGGCCGCGCCGCTCACCCCGGCCGGCCTGCAGGTCCAGGCCGTGCTCGGCACCGACGGCGACGACGTGCTGTTCGCCGGGTCCGACCGAGTCCACCGAGCGTCGGCGTCTGGCGCTACGGGCCCGGCGGGCTCGCCGGCGGTCGCCACCGCGCCCGGCGTGCACGGCGCCGAGGCCGGCGGCGGGACGACCGTGCTGACCAGCCGGACGCTGGACCAGCAGCCAGGCGCCGGCGGTTTCGTACGGCATCTGGCGCGGACGGCGCGGTCACCGGCGGGCATCGCCTCGCTCGCGCAGGAGCCGAACCTGCCGCACCCGGCGCCGCGGTTCATCGAGGCCGGGCCGGACGGCATCCGCACCGCCGTGCTCTTCCCCTCGTGGCACGCGCCGGGCACCAGGCTGCCGGTGCTGATGGACCCGTACGGCGGGCCCGGGCGCGCAGCGGGTGGTCAAGTCCGCCAGCGTCTTCCTCGCCTCGCAGTGGTTCGCCGAGCAGGGGTTCGCGGTCGTGGTGGCGGACGGCCGCGGCACGCCGGGCCGCGGGCCCGCCTGGGACCGGACGATCGCCGGCGACTTCGCCACCGGCATCCTCGAAGACCAGGTCACCGCCCTGGCGGCGGCCGCCGAGCAGTTCGCCGACCTGGACCTGAGCCGGGTCGCCATCCGCGGCTGGTCGTTCGGCGGGTACCTGTCGGCGCTCGCCGTGCTGCGCCGCCCCGACGTGTTCCACGCCGCGGTCGCCGGGCGCGCCGCCCACCGACTGGCGGCTCTACGACACCCACTACACCGAGCGGTACCTGGGCGACCCCGCCGCGAACGCCGCCGCCTACCAGGCCAGCTCCCTCATCGATGATCCCGGCACGGGCGGCACGTCACGTCATCCGGCCCGCTGCTCATCATCCACGGGCTCGCCGACGACAACGTGTTCGTCGCGCACTCGCTGCGGCTGTCGTCCGCGCTGCTCGCGGCCGGGTACCCGCACTCGGTGCTGCCGCTGTCCGGGATCACGCACATGACGTCGCAGGAGGCGGTCGCGGAGAACCTGCTGCTGCTCCAGGTCGCGTTCCTGAAGCAGGCGCTCGGCATGGGAGGACGGAGGCGTAGCGGCCCGGCCCCGGACCGGGAAACGGGGCGCGGGGAGGCGGAGCATGCCAGCCGTTCGGGATCATCGGGTGTGAACCTGCTCACCAAAGCGCGCTGAATAAGCAGCAGGAAGCGGGGAGTGTAGCCAGTCTCACATGCTGGAAGGGCACCCTGATGCGGCATCCTGAGACTAACTGGAATAAGTTCGTGGGCATCGCATGCGCGCCCGCGCCCCTGCCCGCACCAAAGGGTCGCCTGGCTGCGCGTCGCGGTCACGATCACGCACTAAGGCAGCGAGGACGCTGGATGACACAACTTTCGGATGCGCCAGCCAGAACGCGGGCGCAGATCAAGGAGCGGACGCTCCGCACGGACCCCTGGTGGAACCGCGGTCGCGTGGTCGCGACGCTGCTGACCATCTGGGTGGCCTACGCGACCGTCCGCGTGTTCACCGGGCACTGGTACTACGTGCCCCAGTACCACTACCTGACGCCGTTCTACTCGCCGTGCGTCAGCGGCGAGTGCGTGCCCGGGTCTTCCGCCCTCGGGCACTGGATCCCGGCGATCCCGCCGATCATCCCCTACGCGTTCGTCTCGCTGCCGTTCGTGCTCGGCTTCCGGCTGACGCTGCTACTACTACCGGGGCGCCTACTACCGGGCGTTCTGGCGGTCGCCCAGCGCGTGCGCGGTGCGCGAGCCGCACGCGAAGTACTCCGGCGAGACCAAGTTGCCGCTGATCGTGCAGAACCTGCACCGCTACTTCTTCTACATGGCGTTCCTGATCGCGATCCTGCTCACCTACGACGTGGTGCAGGCGTTCCGCGGGCCCGAACGGCGACTTCGGCATCGGGCTCGGCTCGATCATCATGCTGATCAACGTGGTGGCGGTCTGGGCGTACACGTTCTCGTGCCACTCCTGCCGGCACATCACCGGCGGGCGGCTGAAGAACTTCTCCAAGCACCCGGTGCGGTACTGGGCCTGGACGCAGATCTCGAAGCTGAACAAGCACCACATGGCCTTCGCGTGGATCTCGCTGACCACGCTGATGCTCACCGACCTGTACATCATGCTGGTCGCGAGCGGCGCCTTCAGCGACCCGCGGATCTTCAACTAGGCCTACGAACGGGCGAAATTAGCTATGGCTACCAACGACACCGAAATCGAGCGTTACTCCTACGACGTCGTAGTGATCGGCGCGGGCGGCTCCGGGCTGCGGGCGGCGATCGAGGCACGGGCGCGGGGCAAGAAGACGGCGATCATCTCCAAGTCGCTGTTCGGCAAGGCGCACACCGTCATGGCCGAGGGCGGCGCGGCCGCCGCCATGGGGAACGTCAACCCCAACGACAACTGGCAGGTGCACTTCCGCGACACCATGCGCGGCGGGAAGTTCCTGAACAACCCGCGGATGGCGGAACTGCACGCCAAGGAGGCACCGGACCGGGTCTGGGAACTCGAGGCGTGGGGCGCGCTCTTCGACCGGACCAAGGACGGGAAGATCTCGCAGCGGAACTTCGGCGGGCACGAGTACCCGCGGCTCGCGCACGTGGGCGACCGGACCGGCCTGGAGATGATCCGCACGCTGCAGCAGCGGGTCGTCGCGCTCCAGCAGGCGGACTCGTACGAGTTCGGCGACCCCGAGGCGCAGATCAAGGTGTTCGCCGAGACGACGATCACCCGGCTGCTGAAGGACGGCGGCCGGATCGCCGGCGCCTTCGGGTACATCCGGGACACGGGCCGCTTCGTCCTGTTCGAGGCGCCGACGGTCATCCTCGCGACCGGCGGCATCGGGCGGACCTTCAAGGTCACGTCCAACTCCTGGGAGTACAGCGGCGACGGGCACGCGCTCGCGCTGCTGGCCGGGCGCGTCGCTGATGAACATGGAGTTCGTCCAGTTCCACCCGACCGGCATGGTCTGGCCGCTGTCGGTGCAAGGGCCTCCTCGTCACCGAGTCGGTCCGCGGCGACGGCGGCGTGCTGAAGAACTCCGAGGGCAAGCGGTTCATGTTCGACTACGTGCCCGACGTGTTCCGCGCGCAGTACGCGGAGACCGAGGAAGAGGCCGACCGCTGGTACACCGACCCGGACAACAACCGGCGTCCCGCCGGAGCTGCTGCCCCGCGACGAGGTCGCGCGGTCGATCAACTCCGAGGTCAAGGCGGGCCGCGGGCACCCCGCACGGCGGCGTCTACCTGGACATCGCCTCGCGGCGGTCGCGCCGAGTACATCCTGTCCCGGCTGCCGTCCATGTACCACCAGTTCAAGGAGCTGGCGGACGTGGACATCACCAAGGAGCCGATGGAGATCGGCCCGACCTGCCACTACGTGATGGGCGGCGTCGAGGTCGACCCGGACACGGCGGCGGCCTCGGTGCCCGGCCTGTTCGCGGCGGGCGAGGTGTCCGGCGGCATGCACGGGTCCAACCGGCTCGGCGGCAACTCGCTGTCCGACCTGCTGGTCTTCGGCAAGCGGGCCGGCGACGGCGCGGCCGACTACCTGGAGTCGCTCGGCTCGTCGCAGCCCGCGGTCGTCGCAGGCGGACCTGGACGCGGCCGTCGCCGAGGCGCTCGCGCCGTTCTCGCGGGCCGAGCGGCGAGTCGCCGTACGCGGTCCACGCCGAGCTGCAGCAGACGATGAACGACCTGGTCGGCATCATCCGCCGCGAGCAGGAGGTCAAGCGACGCGCTCGCCGCGCTGGAGAAGTTCAAGGAGCGGGCCGCGAACCTGTCGGTGCCCGGCGAGCGGGCCTACAACCCGGGCTGGCACTACGCGCAGGACCTGCGGAACATGCTGCTGGTCGCCGAGTGCGTGGCGATGGCCGCGCTGGAGCGCGAGGAGTCGCGCGGCGGGCACACCCGCGAGGACTACCCGGAGATGTCGCCGGAGTGGCGCAAGGTCAACCTGATCCTCACGCTGCACGGCGACAAGGTGGACGATGATGCACCAGCCGCTGCCGGTGATCGCGCCGGACCTGCTCGCGCTGTTCGACAACTCCGAGCTCAAGAAGTACATGACCAAGGAAGAACTGGCCGGGCACCGCGAGCGCGGCCGCGCTGGAAGAGGGACACTGATGGGCTACCTGGCTAAGTTCCGGGTATGGCGCGGCGACGCCGGCTCCGGCGCGCTGAAGGACTACAAGGTCGAGGTCAACGAGGGCGAGGTCGTCCTCGACGTGCTGCACAGGCTGCAGGCCACCCAGGCGTCTGACCTGGCGATCCGGTGGAACTGCAAGGCCGGCAAGTGCGGCTCGTGCTCCATGGAGATCAACGGCATGCCGCGGCTCGGCTGCATGACGCGGATGTCGACGTTCGCCGAGGACGAGACGCTGACGATCACGCCGATGCGGACCTTCCCGGTCATCCGTGACCTGGTCACCGACGTGTCGTTCAACTACGCGAAGGCGCGGGAGATCCCGTCGTTCACGCCGGACCCGTCGATCAAGCCGGGCGAGTTCCGGATGCAGCAGGAGGACGTGAACCGGTCGCAGGAGTTCCGCAAGTGCATCGAGTGCTTCCTGTGCCAGAACACCTGCCACGCGATCCGCGACCACGAGGAGAACGAGGGCGCGTTCGCCGGGCCCCGGTTCCTCATGCGGATCGCGGAGCTTGAGATGCACCCGGCCGACGAGGCCGACCGGCGCGACATCGCGCAGGACGACTTCGGCCTCGGCTACTGCAACATCACCAAGTGCTGCACCGAGGTCTGCCCCGAGCACATCAAGATCACCGATAACGCGCTCATCCCGATGAAGGAGCGCGTCGCCGGCCGCAAGTACGACCCGCTGGTCTGGCTCGGCTCGAAGATCTCGCTCCGGCCGAAGTCCAAGGGCACCCCGGCGGTCCCCGGCAAGCGGTAGCTCTTCAAGTCAAAATCTTCAGGTCAAAATCTAAAACCTAAAAGGTGAGTGGCTGGGGGCACGGGGGATTCCCGCCGACGCTCCTTGGGAAGGTCGGCGGCGAATCCCCCGCAGCCCCCAGCCTCGTACGGGTTCCGGGAAGGCCGTTGGTTTACGCCGACGGCCTTCGGCCTGTCATCGGGGGGGCTAGCGCCGTACTGGTGGGCGTCCATTACCGGGTCAGAGCTACCGCGAATCTTTTGGCGCTTGGTTATTGCTGCGGTTGGGGCTGGCCGCAGTCTCTGGGCGTCCGTTGCTCGTTCAGAGCTACCGCGAAGCTTTTAGCCTGGTTATTGCTGTGGTTGGGGCTGCCGCTAGCGCGCCGGGGGCTACTACTGTCTGCCAGCGATCGCGAGAAATTCTCGGCAGCTGGCCAACGCCCTCATGATCTGATCTAGATCTGATCATGGGGAGCGACAGGGAAAGGGACCCGAACCTGTAGGCTTCGTGACCGCCTTAGCCGACTTCCTTAGCCCGCGACTACAGTGCCAGAGCTTAATCCGGTGGCAAGCTAACTGTGGCGCGCAGGGCCGTCAGGCCCGAGCATCGCAGTTGGCGCGGCAGTTGCTTCTCTCACCTCAGCCGACGGATACCGTCAGCCCGACAATCCCACCGTCCGATGGGAGTATTATCGTCCGCCGACGGAAGGCAATTTCTGCGCATGTTGATCTTCTAATGGCCGCTATCAACTGTTCTGGGACCACAGCAGCCAATCGACCTGCGACCTGCGACCAGCGGTAATCAAGTTGCTCCTGTGACCGCACTTCGACTGGCGCGTTTGACATAGGGCCATTTGAGCATTTTCCTGACCTGGTTTGCGATGATATGTCCTGCACGAAATGGCCCTATGTCTGCAGTATCAGAACGGGCGGCCGGAAAGCGAGTATAGCGAGCGAAGACGGGAGGTGATTATTCCGTCTTTGAACACTGGAATGAACACGGCGATAGAGAGGTATACCGATTTTGGTGGGTACAGAACCGGACATCCCGGGCGGGATCACGCGCGAAAATCGGTATACCTTGCTCCGCTCGCTAGGAGTGTGCGTTGGTAGCGGCCCGGAGGGAGGGGTGCGTTAAGGGTTTGGGTGGTTTATAGTGTTTGCTTAGATTTTGGTGGTTTGGGTGCGGTTTGGGTTTGGGCTTGGGTTTTGGTTTTTGGTGTTTGTGGGGTGTTGGGCGGTTTTTGCTGGGTTTTGGCTTGGGGGGTGGGCGGAGGGCGGGGAGGAGGCTGGTTGGCTGGAAGTAGTCGAGGTCGGTACGGCCGATTCCTGGGAGGGAACCGTTGTTGTTGTACTGCCAGAATTTCCAGTGGAGCCATGGGGACGGCACCGCCGGTGCGGTGCCGCCGAATGCGGCCAGCCAGAGCGCGTCGCGGCCGAACTGGGCGGTGGATCCCGTGCATTCCTGCCACCAGTCGGCTGTCGTGTAGATCACCGGCCACTTCCCGGTTTTCGCCTTGGCCTGCGCGGTGAACTGGGCGATCCAGGCGATCATCGCGGGGATCTTCAGTCCGTAGCAGTCGGCGTGCTGCTTGTACGGGTCGTTTTCCAGGTCGACGACGAGCGGCAGCCAGGCGGATCCGCGGATGTGCCCATGGCGCTGACCGCGTAACTCGCCGTCGCCGTCCCGTTGCCGCTGGCCGGGTTGGCGAACACGTACGGCATGACCTGCAGTCCCGCCGCCCCGGCGGCGCCCGCGTCGGACTTGTAGTAGGGGTTGAGGTAGTAGGTCCCTTCCGAGACCTTGACCGCGACAAACCGGACGCCCTGCTTGGCGAGCATGGCCCAGTTGATCGGCGCCCCGGAATTCTGAGTAGGAGGAGAATGTCCATCCCGCGCACGGCGGTCCCGGTCGTTTCCGCGACCGCGGCACGGGCGCCGGGGAGCGCGGCGAGCGACAGTGTCACCGCTACGCCGCCTACCGCCGCCATGCGCAACAGCGTTACTCTCAGCAACTTGCCCATGCACGGAACGTAATCAGTGCTGCCTGTGACTTCAAGAAGCAACGCCGACGCCAAGGCACCGGCCTGTGTGCGCAGTGCATCAGTCCAGCCTGTCACCGGTATGCCGGACTCGCGACTTCAGGGTGCCTAGCGCATGTTCATCGAAGCCCAGAGCCTAGGGCATCATGGCTGAGCTTGATTGCGGGGAAGGGAGCAACCCGCCTGGCCGCCGGCCGGGTGATGTGTATCGGCTGGCCGGAGACGGTCAGGCGGACTCGTTCGGGATGACGGGTTTTGGACTAAGCCTGTTCGCGGGAGATGCGGCCGCGAACC
>CAWAWG010000020.1:0-196017 GCA_963785645.1 uncultured Actinomycetota bacterium | reverse complement strand
GGGAACGCCCCGTACCCGGCGCTGATGCCGATGTTGCCGTACCCGGCCGCGCCGCCGGTCCCCGGCTCCCCGGCCGTGGGCGTGGCCATCACCGTGCCCTGCGGGAGGGTCACGGTCTGCGTGACCACGGGCCAGCGAAGTGCCATGCCTGCCTGCCTTAGTTGGAGACGCCGGCCTCGCCCAGCGTGTCGTGCGTCTCGCTGGCCGCGTCGCGCCCACACTGGAGGTCGCCCCGCTCGCGTACGTCGTGACCTGGGTGCCGAGCACGGGGTTGTTGGCCAGCCGCACTGCCCTCGCCGCCGACGTGATGGCGCTCGCCTGGGTGCTGGTCAGCTCGGCCGTGTACAACCCTTTTCGTACCGCATTGCTGCGGCCCCGCTGCCTACGGTCGCCGCAGTCGTGATGATGCATCTTGCCACCGCCCGCCGGCCCCGAGAAGATCGTCTCCGTGTTCGCGCGGGTCAGCCCGATCAGTTCGCCGGGCAAGGTCACGCCGTCTGTCCAGCCGGTTGCCACCAGCCCCGACCCGTACGGCACCCGATGCCGGGCTCGACCTCTCGCGGGTGGTCTCGCCGTGCTCTAGCTGCTCGCCGTAGGTGCGGAACCGCTGCGGGGGCCGCTGCACCAGGTGATCGAACGCCCTGCGCCTTGATTCCTCCCGCGCTGCCCGGTGATCGCCCAGGCCAAGCTGCGCGGCCAGGGCACGCGCGCCGCCGTCGTAGTCCGTGTCGCCGCCCACAGCTCGGGGCGGTTCAGGCCGTTGAACGGGGTGCGGGTGACCCGCTGGCCGGTGGCCTGCTCGAAGTGGTCTGTGGCGGTCATCGGCTGCCCGTTTTGATCACGCCAGGTGGTCCCGTTGGCGTCCTTGAACGGCTTGGCCGCGATCTCGCCGTAGATACCCGATGTCCGGTACTCGGCCTGCTCGTCGCCGCTCATCGCGTCCTCGCAGCCAGCGGTATGAAAACGGCTGACTGTCTGCCCGTTACCGCCGGTCGCGCCACACGAACAGCCCTGGCTATGGCTGCCGGGGCTGTCGGTCGTTCGCCAGGCCCATGTTCCGCGTGTGCCTGGGTGGGCATGTACGAGCCCCGGCCGATCCGGTCCAGGGCGTATGCCAGGCGGTCTTCGCTGACACCGGAGGTGCCGCCCCTGCGCCTCATGGGGCGGGCCGCGTCCTCGGCCTGGCGCTGCTCTGCCTGCCGGGAGCCCCCCCCATGCCCTGGTTCATCTCCGACACCTGCTCTGCGAAGTCGAGCACGCCGGGGCCCGAGTCGCTGGCGTAGGTGCCCATCCGCTGGCTGCCGGAGGGTACCGGCTGCGTCACGTCCGTGCGCGCCTTCACGTCCGGCTGCCGGTCGGTGGCCTGGGCGTCCCGGTCTTCCTTCACCAGCAGCAGATGCCGGTGAACCTCGTCCATGCTGCCCTCGCTGTTGTTGTGTCTCTGCATCGGTGTAGATGCCCCGCCGTCTCAGGCTCGTCGGGGCGAAGTTGCCGATAGCTGCGTTCAGGTGGCGCACCGCCGAGTCGTGGTCCCCCCGTCCATGACATCAGCGGTGTCGTAGATGTGCACCGACGCGCCTAGGTCGGGGTGGCGGGCCGCCAGGTTCTTAGACAGCGCCCGCAGCTTCCCGGCCGTCCGGCTGCCGCTGCCCGCGAAGTTGAGGCGGGGGCCCCGCCCCAAACGCTGGTGCTCAGGTCGATCACCATGTCAGGACCCACGGCGTGCCCGTTGTAAATCTTGATGGGTTCCCAGGAGCCGAGCTGAGGTATGCGAGGGTCCAAGGTGCCTAGAACGTGTTGCACCGCGGCCCTGGTAGTAATTGCCGTCTGACCTGGCGTAATCCCCGAGCAATGCGGGCGCTCACGCCCAGCTTGGGGTTGGCCTCCAGCAGGGCGTTGCCCTCCGGCGTGGTGGTGATCGTGACGTAAAGGCCGTCGTCCTTCACCGCCATGCCCAGCACCTCGCCCCGGTACCTTTCCGGATCGTTGGTGTGGGTGTTGGCGTGGTCGGCCCAACTGAAACGGAACCTGGTCGTACGCGCCCGAGTTGACCGCCTTGGCCAGCTTCTCCAGGTAGTCGCGGTCGAAATTGAGCATCATGCCCTTGTACTCAACCTGGCCGACAGGCAGGAGCCTCTTGCGCCAGGTGCCGGTAGCCAGCTCGATGGCCTCGCTGCCGAACAGCAGCGGAGACTGGACTATCGCGGCCATCAGCCCCGCCACCGGCTGCCGTCCAGCGGTCCCCGCCGCTCGGGGACGTTCGCCGTCGGGAGGGGCACCGCGCTGACCGCGAGCCCGGCCGCTACCGTGTCGGGGCCGGTCGGCCGTGCCCCGGCCAGCTCCGGTATGTCCGCCGGGTGGCTTCCCGCTGCCGTGGCGCGGCGTGGTAGTCGATGGTGTTGCGCTCCCCGGTGTGCAAGGCGCGGCCCGGCGGCCTCGGGAAACTCACGCAGGAACCGGGCGGGACGCATTATCGGCCAATTCGGGACTCTCCTGGACTGTATTTCCGCTATTCACGCCAGGCAATTACCGTGACAATTCCAGCCTAGGGCGCATTCGCCGGAAAACCTAGCTGGCCAGGGATTTCGCCTGTTTCTCCGCCATCCGCTCGGACCATTCCCAGCCGCCGTAGACGTTGCCGTCCGCAGCCGGGAGGGTAACCGCCCAGGCGCGGCAGATGTCCAGCACCGGGCAGGCAGCCAGGCACATAGAGCGAAGCGGCCTCGCGGTCGTCCGGGTGGCCGGAGATCCACAGCCTCTGCTTGTCCGGCGGGGCCTTGGGCGCAGTACCCGGCCGACAGGTCGGGAACCGGGGATATGTGGCGGTAGATGCGGCTCGATCTCGGCCCCGGCGGCGTCACGGTCGGTGGGGCCGTGCCGGGAGCGCAGCGTGTCCTTGTAGGCGGCATCGGCGTACCGCTTGCTACAGAACCGCTGCGGTTTGCCGCCCCGGCGCTCGGTGGGGACGTAGAGCTTCCCCACCGCTGGCACGGCTCGGCCCGGTCGCGCATGTCGCGCAGCATCCGCCAGGCGCTGTGGGAACTGACGCGGGCCAGGTCTGCCACTTCGCGGGGCGTCGCCTCCACGCCGAGCTGCGCTATCGCGTCGCGTACGTGCGAAGGGCGCTGCGGTTTGGGCCGCTCGCGCCTGACCGGGGTGAGCGCGATCTCGCCAGCGGCTCAGCTGCCTGCGGGCGTACTGCACGGTCGCCGGTGAGCTGCCAGCCGCCTGAGCTATCAGCCGGTTGGAGCGCGCAGGGCCGCGCCTCAGTTCGACCCGAGCACGCGCGGTCGCGCTGACACCTGCCAGCGTGCGCGCCTGCCTGACGCCTGCCCTCATAGCGCCTAGTGTGCGGCCGGCCCGCCCGCCCCAGCCCTGGCGCTGGCCAAGGGGGCTTCGCCGTCCGGCGGGCCGCCACCCGCTCTTTCCAGGTCATGCCTGCCATACGTGGCCGTGTCGGTGACCGGAAGGGCCAGCGCCCACGCCCGGCACTGCCCGATGACAGGGCAGGCCATGCAAATCTGCCGGGCGGCATGGCGGTCGTCGGAGCTGGCCGATGTCCAGATATGCCGCAGGTGAGGCGGGGCCGTAGCGCACAGCCCGCGTGAACAAATCGGGCTGGGACGGCAGGCCGGTGACGCGCGGCTGACCGGCGGGCTTCTGGCCGGGCCTCCACCGGGGCACGCCGTCCCGCACCGCGCGCTGGCAACGGTACGAGACAGCCTTTCCGCAGCCACGCCCCGGGCCCGACCGCCGCGCACGCCGGCCCGCAACCCTCGCACCGTCTGCTGACCGGCTGCGCTATCGCATCGCTGCCCATGGCCACAGTGTGCACTGCCAGGCCAGCCCCGGCGTACCGAGCGGTACGACCTGATCACCCGCCGGGGCAGACACCCAGGGCTGACCGGCATCAGGTCAAGGGTATGTGTGGATTAATATAGACTTGACCAGTCGGCGGGAGTTAATATCTCCCACCGACCGTGGGCCTGGGGGTCATGCTGCCGGTTCCGACGAAGATCTTCGTCGGGATCTACGCGGCGTGGTCGGCGTCGTTCCGCCGGTTTACTCTCCGAAGAGTGCCCTCTTCGGTGCTCACGGTGCCGCCGCCTTGGGGTGGTCGCCGTTGATGCTGCGGTAGAGCGTCGATCGCGAGACGCCCAGTTCCTCGGCCACGTCGGCGGCGCGGTCCCCTCGGCGATCTCGTCGCGTGCGTGCTGCACCTGGTAGGGCTTGAGACTGGCCTTCCTGCCGCCCTGCCTGCCGCGCTTCTCGTAGTCGCGGCCAGGCCTCCCTGGCGGCGCCCGATGATGAGGTTGCGCTCGAACTGGAGCGAACGCGGCGAGGATCTGGAAGAACAGCTTGCCCACGGCAGTCGTAGTGTCGATGGGCTGGTCAAGGCACTGCACATCGACGCCGCGCGTCTCCAGTTGCTGCATGACGTTGATCAGGTTGGCCACGCTGCGGCCGAACCTGTCCAGCTTGACCGAAACGAGCACGTCGCCCTTGCGCACGCAACGCCGACGCATTCGTCCCACCCTGGCCGCGATGCCAGCTTGCCGCTGGCCTCGTCGCTGAACAGCTTCTCGCAGCCTGCCTCACGCAGGCGCTTTAGCTGCGCCTCCAGGTTCTGCGAGCCGTCGTTCTTGCTAACCCGCGCGTACCCGACCTTCATGACGCCTGGCCCTTCCTCGTGATGGCCTCGCGCTGGTAGTGGCCGAAGTAGGCGAGCACTTCATCGCGTGACGGGCTGTGGCCCAGGTTCTTCGCAATGCTGCTCGTGAAGAACGCTGCTGCTGCTGATGCCAGCGAGCCAGCCAGCACCGCCATCGCCTCGTCCTGGTCAAAACAGGCGCGACTCGTGCCGCGTAGTCGCCTATCAGGCCCCGGACTGCGTGCCGCTGTCGCCAGGGCCGGTGAGCATCAGCGTGTCCCTGATGATGGCATGGGCTGTCGTGGTCGCTTCGCTGTAGGCGTCATGCTCGTCCACCGTGTACTCCGTTCTCGTAATCCCGTGTCTCGATTGTACCTCACTCGGACACGGGAAACGAGACAACCCGACCTGCGATTATGATGCTGAGCTGCGGTGTCGCCAGCTCGGCCGTGATTTTGCGACACGATCACGTACCAGCGTTGCTGTTCAGCCGCCCTTTAGGAACGATGTCGATCACGCGGTGTATATCCCTATCAAGCAGGCACTGGGCCGCCAGCAGCGATCGTTGAGCGTCCTCAAGCAGAATCGCTTCGCGCTCGTGGCCCTCGCGGTCGATGTAGCTGCCGATCAGCCCTAGCTCACGGTCCATCGCCGCCAGCGCGCCGAGCACCGCAACGCGGTCAGGCTGGTTCACGGCGCGCCCCGTCCCACTTGGATACCAAGCCACCGGCCTGGGCGTCGTCCTCGGCCGCCTGGTCGGCCCACGGCTGCTCGTCGGTGCGTCTGTGCCGCCGCCAGGTGGCGATGTCGCCCGCCAGGTCGTAGATGACGGCGCGCTCCAGGGGCGTCAGCGGCCTGCCCAGCCGCTTGACCGCCTCGCGCTCGATCGCGCGGTTGCGCAGCTCGAACATCCAGCGCCGCTCGGCCGCCGCTCGGACCTGCGGGGCACTGCCGCCGTGGTTCCGGCATACGAACGCGCCCAGGATCGCCCAGTGGCGGCACGGCAGGCCGTTGGTGCGCCTCGCGGTGCATCTCACGAGCCATGTCTGCCGGGCCATACCGCCAGTATGGGCCAGGTGGACGACCATCGGTTGCGCCCTTTTCGCACAGGCAATGGCTCGTGACCTCGGACGCGCTCATCCGGTAGCCCTTTCCGCCCGTCCATTCCGTAATTCCCCCCATCCGGCCTTTCCCCTACCGCTTTCCCGGTTCCGCGAGCCCGTCCCGCGTCATCTGTTCATCTGCGTCTGCCTGCTCGTCTGCCTGGTTCATTCGGTGTGACAGGTTACAGAGTTTTTGGACAACATCTCTCCTAGCTAAATACGACTCTTCCTCGCGCACGCGGGACTCTGGGTAAGAAAACCTGTAAAACCTGCAATTCACCGCATCCGGCGGAAGTGTGGACCAGAAAACCTGTAAAACCTGTCCGTCTGCCTGAATCTGCCTGCTCAGGCTGCCCAGACGAACCCGGTGTAGTACCGCTGCCTGGCTCCGTCGTCCTTCCACCGGATGCCCGGCTGGCGCTTCATGGCGTCGTGGAACCTGTTGCGGGTCAGCCGCTCGCCGTCGCGCGTCTGGGTCTCGTAGGCGTGCCAGGCTTCGGCCATCGCCGTCCGGTAGCTGTGCGAGGGATCAGGCGTCGTGCAGTCGGCCAGCCACTGCGCCACGGTGTCCTGCGTCGTTGCGTACCTGGCCGTCGCCGCGCGCACCGTACCGGGCACCGAGAGCCCGTTCGCGTAGTATTTCCGGGCGTGCCGCATCAGCAGCGCCAGCACCTGCGGTCCCTCGCTCTCCAGGATCTTCTCCGCCAGGTCCAGGACCCGGTGCTCGCGCGGGATCGGCGGGCCGGTCGGCACGATCAGCACCCGCTCGCCCAGCGCGTCGTCCCATCCGGTCATGGACGCCATCTCGTTGGTGGCCACCATGATCAGCCAGGTGCGGAGGGTGTCCAGCTCGGTCTTGGCGTAGTGCTGGTTGACCGACAGCTCGCGCTCGCCGGTCAGGTGCTTGAGCTGCGCCTCATCGACGTGCATCCGGCGGTCGGTCTCGGTGATGGTGACCAGCCGCCTGCCCCGGATCGAGTTCTCCGCCCGCGCGTTGCGGCCTCGCGGGTTCCAGGTGATCAGCTCTGCGGGCGAGTCGTGGCCCAGCGTGCCGAGCACCCCGCGCAGCACCTGGAGAAGCACCGACTTGCCCGACGACGTGGGTCCGTTCAGGAACGGGATCACGCGCTCGGGGTTGTTGCCCATCAGCGCGTACCCGGCCAGCCGCAGCAGGAACCCGGCGGTGTCGTCGCGGCAGCCGGCCACGTGGTGCACCACGTCCAGGAACAGCGGGCACGGGCCGTCCTGCGGCGCGAACGGCACGGCGTAGACCATCATGGCGCGCGGGTCGTGCGGGTAGACAGCCCCGGTGCGCAGGTCGTGGATGCCGTCCGGCGCGTTCAGGTGGTCGGGGAAGCGGTCGGTGAACGGGTCGGCCACGAACTCCGACGCCAGGTAGCCCAGCAGCGACCGCGCCCCCGCCGACTTGCGCAGCCCGGCGGCATAGCGCTCGGCCGGTGCCCACAGCTCGGCCTGCGCCTTCTTCGCCCTGGGCCGGTCGTCTAGCGGCAGGCCGGTATGGCTTCCGGCAACGGCGCGGATATCGCGCAGCGCCAGCTCCATGCGGCCCGCGAACGGGGCAACTACCAGGTTCAGCACGTGCTCGGCGGTGCTCGGCCGGTGGCACGTGCCGTCCCACAGGTACCAGGTCGCATCGCGGCTGACGTAGTGGATCAGGCCGGGCCGCTCGGAGCCGATCACGTAGGCGGCGTGCAGGTCGTCGGCGGGCATCCAGCCCAGCGTCGCGTCCAGGTCGATTGCCCCGTGCCGGTCATGCCAGACAAGCCAGTGCGGGGTACCGGGCCTGCCTTGTTGCCCGGCGGAGCTAGGGCAGCACGGCTCAGCCATAACAGCCTCCTTTTCATCCGGAGGGTCAGGCTGCCCCGGCGGCCGGTGCAGAGCGTGCCCGTTCGCGCCGATCCGGGCCGCCGAGGCGCTAAGTTCGGCTTCCGCCTGCTCCGGGCTGATTTTCGCCTCGGCCTGCAAGATGGCCGCGAGGATCATCCGGGCCTTGCCGACATCGCCGCCGCTCATGGGGATCTGGCTCCGCAGCCGGTCGTCCAGGTCTGCTCGCTGCTCAGGAGTCACAAGGTATCCTCTGTCTGGTAGATAATCTGTTCGCGCTGTGAGGGGCCTGGTTCTGACCTTCCAGGCCCCTTTCGCGTGCTACGGGTGCGCGACATGGCGGTAAAGGCCCTCGTCGTCCAGGTGCAACACGTAGATCTCGTGATCGTGTGAGCAGACTCCGCCGCAGCCGGACTTGTCGATCAGCGCCAGGGCGTCGCGGGCGTCGGCCTCGGTCTCGTGCAGCCACACCGAGACATAGCCGGCGTACCTCGGGCGGGCCGCCACGCAGCGGCTGACCGTCGCATACGGGCCGTCGCCCTGTACCCACACGGTTTTCGGCCAGCAGCACCTGGCAACCGCGCCGATGGTCCGGTGGCGCTTACCACAGCGGACGTGGAAGTTGCCGCCGCTGAGGATGCCGACCATCCGGTCCCCTTCGGTCGCGGATTTCGGGTAGCGAACGGTCATCGCGTCCGAGGTGAGAGCGAAGGTGCTGCTCATGCGGCTTCGCCGCCTCGCCGCTGGCCCACGGCACCGAGCACGCGGGGACAGGTCGGATCGTGGACGTACACGATCGCGGCGTCGAACCCGAGCGCGGGCGGGACTGCGAAGGGTGAGCGCTGCCCACAATGCCCGCAGAACGCGGGCACGAGCAAGTGATCCTGGGCGGCTTCGACGGCGCGCTGTGAGACCAGCTCACCGCTGGTCAAGACATGCAGCACTTGGACGAGCCGGGGTACGCTGGTCATGGACGATCTCCTGCCGGGGTTGATCTGTTGGGGCGGGTCGCTTGCTCGGGCGGCCCGTTCCGTTTTTTCTTGTTCCGGACTGGTGAAGCAAAAAGAGCTGGTACCTGACCCGAAGGTCGGATATCAGCTCCCTGGGGCCATTCGGCCCTGACTTTCCTGCTAGGCGGCGTTGCCCGGCGGCCCGGCGTCTGCCTCCGCAATCACGCGGTCGATCGCCTCGCGCACCACGACAGCGACTGAGCAGCCGCGACCTTTGGCGATGTCCCGTAGCCTGGTGTCCACGTTCCTGGCCAGCCGGGTCCGAAGGCGGGCGGCTTCGCCGCCATCCGGGCTGAGTGCCTTCTGCATGCGGAATACGCTAATCCCTCTCATCCGGTCGCGTCCACGGGCAAATAGCGCCTGAGCTGGGCAAATAGTGGTGGTTTGAGGGACGCGACGGGAAAGCGCGCCGTAAGATTTTTCCAGCGCGTGGCGGAAGGTTCCGGTAAGGCGCGGGCAGGCCGCTAGTTCTGCCCGCGTCACCGCCGTTGCTCCATCTCACGCGCCGCGATGATCACCAGGTGTTCGGCGTCGGCGTCGGACAGGTAGCCGTCACCGGCAGCGCGGGCAGCCATGCGGAACGCTTCCGCCGTCTGCTCCGGGGACAACTCGATATTCCGGCCCCGTTCCGCGTCGAAGATGATCATGCGGTCACCGCGCCCGGTACGTTGAAAAGCACCTCTACCTGGTCCTTGCCCAGCGCCCTTGCCAGGGCCTGCGGGTATATCCGGATCTCAGCGATCTCGCGCAGCAGGGCACGCGCGGCCTCCATCGGCATGTCATCCCACACCTGCATGGCCGCGTTCAGCCGCTCGGCGGTCGCGTCGCCGTCCTCGAACCCGAGCCGGTCAGCGAACCCGCGCACGGCGGGCGGGATGCTGAGCTGCCGGGCGCGTTCCTCGGCCGCTTCGATCAGCGGCAGGATCTTGGCCTTGCGCCGCTTGTAAGCGTCGAGCTTGACATCCGGGTCTGCTTCCCACTCGGCCAGCTCGGCGCGCAGCGCCTCGGCCTCGCCGCGCGCCGCAGCCGCTGCCGCCGCGTCCCCGGTCGGCAGGTGCCGCTCAAGGACACCGGGGGTGAGCAGGTACTTGACGACTTCCCAGCCGACCCGCTCGTCAACGGCGTCGATGTGGTCGATCCGGAAACAGCCCTTCGAGCAGCGGTAGCGGCGCACCGTGCCGCGCCTCTTCTGCTCCTTGATGTCGGTCGTGGCCTTCGCACCGCACCGGCCGCACGACCCCAGGCCGCCGAGCAGCGACCTGTACGTGGACTTGGGGCGGCCCTTCTGCTTGGCCGACTGCGGCACCGCCGCCAAGATGGCCTGCACGCGGTAGAACATTTCCTCGGGCACGATCGCGGGCCACCGGCATTCGATCACCGTGCCGTCCGGCATCACGCGCCGGGCGATGTACGCCATGTTCTTGAGGATGAACCCGGCGTTCCCTCGCGAGATCCCCGTCTCGCGGCATGCGTAAGAGACAGCGTGCCCCTGGTCAACCAGGGTGAACAGCGCCAGCACCTGCGCCGCCTTCACGGGGTCTTTCTCCACGTGAGATACCTTGGGGCCGTCGTAGACCTTCCGCAGCCCGTACGCCACGGTAGCCAGGGGCTTGCCCGCCAGCATGGCCGTCTCGATGCCCTCGCGGACGTTCGCGGCGCGCTCGTCGGCGTCGGCCTCGGCCGATGCTCCAGCGTTCATCAGCGCCTCGCGGTCGTGGTAGTTGGCCGTGTCGTATGTCCGCCTGTGCTGGGTCACGTAGATCAGGATTCCCCGCTCCCGGCACAGGTCCAAGAACGCCACCCAGTCGGACATGGTGCGGGAACCACGGCTCGGGGTCCGCATGATGACCGCCTGGACCCGTCCGGCCCTGATATCGGCCTGGAGCGCCAGCCAGCCCTTGCGCTGCTTCTTGGCGAACCGGGACGCGCTGAACCCGTCGTCTACGTCGTGAACGACTGCGACGTTCCAGCCGAGGTCCGCCGCTGCCTTCCGGCCGCTGCGGACCTGGCCGTCAACCGAGCCCGAGTCACCGCCCTGGTTGTCAGAGCACCGGGCCAGGATCGCCGCCCCGATCACCCTGTCTAGTACGCTTGCTGTCATGATTCAAGGGTATCTATGGCAGGACCCTATAGCCGGCCCAACGCCCCACGGGAAAGAGCGGGGGCAGCGGCGGCTCGCAGCACAATCGTTCGCCGGTGGCCGCGCTACAGCGACGCGATCCACTCGTCGGCGGTGGTGACGAGGGCATGACGCGGGAAGATCTTCTCGGTCAGCACGCGGTGGACCTCTTCGTCCGGGTCGGCGCAGGCGTCCGCGAGCACCGTGAGCCGGTAGTCGAGGTCGGCCGCCTGACGGACCGTCGACAGCACGACGCCGCTGGTGGAGATGCCCGCCAGGATCAGCGTATCGGCCCCGGCGCCGCGCAGCAGCACGTCAAGGTCGGACCCGGTGAACGCGCTGATCCGCCGCTTGAGTATGACCGGCTCGCCGTCCAGTGGCGCGAGCGCCGCGTGCACCTGGGTGGCGGGGTGGTCCTGGGTGAACGCGTCACCGGCCTGCTGCGTCACGGCGGAGAACGAGACGTTGGAGTCGGCGATCTCGGGGTAGCCGGGCCGGAAGCCCACGCGCACGAACATCACCGGGATGCCGGCCGCCCTGGCGGCCTTGGCCGCACGGTCCGCGGCGTCGATGACGGACGGCGAGCTGACGCGCTCCACGATGCCGTGCTGGAAGTCCATCAGGAGCAGGACGGGGCGGGAACCGGACGAACCGGACATGGGCATGCCTCCCAGAGACATAGTCGACCTAATATTCAGTCTGAACTTATCAGATCGACCTGATGGTCACGCGTCCAGTACTCCCGGCACGACCGGCGGCAGGGTCGACCACGGGAAGTTGACCCACCGGTCCGTGTGCTTCCACACGTAGTCGCACTTCACCAGCGATGCCGGCTTCTCGTACACCACGGCCGAGCGCACCTCGGCGACGTGCCCCGCGACGAACCCGCGCACCAGTTCCAGCGTCTTGCCGGTGTCGGCCACGTCGTCGGCGATCAGTACCTTCTTCCGTGAGAAGTCGACCGCGGACGGAACCGGCGGGAGCATCACCGGCATGTCCAGCGTGGATCCCACCCCGTTGTAGAACTCGACGTTCATCAGGTGCAGGTTTTTCACCGACAGGGCGTAGCCGAGCGCTCCGGCGACGAAGAGGCCGCCGCGGGCGATCGCCAGGATCACGTCCGGCCGGAATCCGTCGGCGGCGATCGCCCGCGCGAGCTCCTCCGCTGCGCCGCCGAAGGCTTGCCAGGTCAGCGTCTCCCGCTCATCGTCCATAGCCCGCGACCCTACCTGGTCAGCAGGCAAGCACCGCCGGTGAGGTCGGCTCAGCCGAGGGCACGGCACCGGTGAGGGTTATCCCGAACGAATGCGTGGTCCCGCTTCGCTCGCCTCCCCGCGACTCATGACTGTCGGCCCAGCCGGCGATCCGCACCCGGCCAGCGATTCCCCGGTAGAAATGCCGCGGTTAGCATGGTCTCGTGCCTCACCTGCTGCATCTGGATTCCGCTGCCTCGCTGAAGAACTCCCGCTCCAGGGAGATCACCGCCACCTTCGTGGATACCTGGCGCGGCCGCGGTCCGCAGTACTCCGTGACATACCGTGACCTGCACCGCGACCCGCTGCCGCACCTGGCGGACGCGGTCCTGCACTGGCCGCCGCAACTGCGGCCCGCGGGCGCGGCGTCGGCTGACCCGGCCGCCCTCGCCGCGGCCGTGGCACTGCAGGACGAGCTTGTCGGCGAGCTGCTCGGCGCCGACGTGCTGCTGGTAGGCGCGCCGCTGTACAACTATTCGGTGCCCTCGGCGCTGAAAGCGTGGATCGACCACGTGCACATCCCAGGCCGGACCGCGCCGTTCGGCGACACTCCCGCGCAGCCGTTGGCGGGGCGGCCCGCCGTGGTGGTCTCAAGTCGCGGCGCGTCCTACGACGCCGGCTCGCCGACGGACGGGTGGGACCACGCGGTCCCGGTGCTTGAACTCATCCTCGGCACCGCGCTGGGCATGGCGGTCGAGGTCATCACGACGAGCCTGACCCTCGCCGATACCGTCACCGTGCTGGCGCCCCAGCTCGACCGCAGCCGCGCCGAGCTGGCCGCCGCCCACGAGGCGGCCGCCGCCGCGGCCCGCCGCCTGCCGGCGGGCTAGCCGCCCCTACCCTGGAGCCATGACTGTCGAGCAGGACCCGCCGCGCGTGGTCAGCGCGAGCCGGGAAATCGCGGCAATACCGGAACGGATCTTCGAGCTGATCGCCGACCCGGCCCAGCAGCCCCGGTGGGACGGTAACGAGAACCTGAGCGAGGCGCCGGCCAGCCAGCGGGTCCGCCGTGCGGGCGACGTTTTCACGATGACGCTCACCACCGGCTCCGTTCGCGAGAACCACGTGGTCGAATTCGAGGAGGCCCGCCGGATTGCCTGGCGTCCGTCCGAGGTGGGCCGCCGCCAGCCGGGCCACTTGTGGCGCTGGGAGCTAGAGCCCGTTGGCGACTCCCGCACCCGGGTCACCCACACCTACGACTGGACCGGCCTCACCGACCAGACCGACAGCAAACGCCTATCACGCGCCCGGTCAACCACGCCCGACAAGCTCAGGGCCAGCCTCGACCGCCTCGCCGCCATCGCGGAAGCCGACGGTCCGGCGCCGGACAATTCGTTCCGGTTACCTCTCAATTTCCTCTGAAAGCTCTCAATTTCCTCTGGATCGGTGAGCCGGTCAAGCCGCGCAACCGCCGGCCTTGTACGTCAGGCAGGGATCTCAAACCCGGGAGGAGCCTGACCCATGAAACCCATCAGACGGTCGGCGGCGGTCATCACCACGATCGCCGCCACGGGCGCTCTGCTCGCCGCCAGCGGCGCGCTGGCGGCCTCGGCGAATGCCTCGACGACATTCATCGGCTCACTCAAGCACACCAAGGTCGTCGCCTCGACGGTCCCGGCCAACGGGGACGTGAACCCCTACGGCGTGGCGGTCGTACCGCGCAGCACCGGTAACCTGCACCAGGGCGACGTGCTCGTCAGCAACTTCAACAACAAGGCCAACACGCAGGGCACCGGCACCACGATCGTCCAGGTCTCCCCGCAGGGCAAGGCGTCGCTGTTCGCTCAGGTGTCCGACAAGGCCTGCCCGGGTGGAGTAGGCCTCACCACCGCCCTCGTGGCGCTGCGCGGCGGCTGGGTGATCGTCGGCTCGCTGCCCACCGCGAACAGCGCCATCTCCGGCCCAGGCTGCCTCATCGTCCTCGATCAGTTTGGACACGTGCGCAGCACCATCGCCGGGCACGGCATCGACGGGCCGTGGGACATGACCGCCCTCGACCAGGGCAACATCACCGAACTGTTCGTGACCAATGTCCTCGGCGGCATCCTCGGCCACCACCCCACCGCCAACGGCGGCACCGTCCAGCGGCTGCTCATCACCAGCGGGCCTGGCAATACCCCGCGCGTGCTCGCGAGCACCGAGATCGGCTCCGGGTTCTCGGCCAGGACCGACCCCAACGCGCTCGTCATCGGCCCGACCGGCGACGGCCTCGGCCAGGGCGGCACCCTGTACGTCGCCGACACGCTGAACAACCGGATCGCCGCCATTCCCAACGCCGTGTCCCGGCACAGCAGTGACGGTACCGGCTCCACCGTGTCCACGGGCGGCGCCCTGAACGGCGAACTCGGCCTGGTCATCGCGCCGAACGGCGACATCCTCACCGTCAACGGCGGCGACGGCAACATGGTCGAGACCACGCCGCGGGGCACGCAGGCGGCCGTGGTGACCGTCGACAACAACTCGGGCGGCGGGGGCAACCTGTTCGGCCTGGCGGTCAAGCCCGGTGCCGACGCCGTCTACTTCGTCGACGACTTCGGCAGCGACAACAACCTCCAGCTTCTCTTCTGACTCAGGTCTTCTCCCTCAAACCGGATAAGTCAAGCCGACCGCCGCGCCTCAGTCGCACCCTGAGGCGTGGCGGTCTCATAATTTGCGGCGTACCGCGTGCCCCTATGATCGTGCTATGCCTGGCGAGGTAGGGACCCTGGTCGCGGGGCGGTACCTGCTTACCGAACCGGTGGGCCAGAGCGGCCCGAGCCGGGTGTGGCGTGCCCACGACAAGATGCTTGACCGCGAGGTCGCGGCCAAGGAAGTCGCGATCCCGCCGCTGCCGGAAGCCGAGCGCGCTGACCTGATCTCCCGCCTGACGGACGCCGCGCTGGCGGCCGCCCGGTTGGATCACCCCGCCGTGATCACGATCCTCGACGTGGTCGAGCACGAGGAAGCGCCGTGGATCGTCATGCGCCTCGTCTCGGGACCGTCGCTCGGCGCCGAGCTGGCCGGGTGCCCTCGGCTGCCCTGGCCGCGGGTCGCGCGAATCGGCGAGCAGGTGGCGGCCGCCCTCGAGTACGCGCGGGGCGCGGGGATGGTGCACGGCGACCTGAAGCCGGACAACATCCTGCTCACCGGACCGTCCGGCGACCGGGCGGTCGTCACCGACTTCGGCATCGCCCAGGTCCTTGACGCCGACGCCGGGCTGGCCGGGTCAGGCGTGCGGATCGGCACCGTGTTGTCCGCAAGCACCGTGCACTACCTGGCACCGGAGCAACTGGAGGACGGCCTTGTCGGCTCGCCCGCCGATCTCTGGGCGCTCGGCGCGACCCTCTATCACGCGACCGAAGGCAGGCCGCCGTTTACCGGGTCCACCATGACGGCGGTCATGGCCGCCATCCTCACCGCGCACCCGGCCCCGCCGGAGCACGCGGGGCCGCTCAGCGGCCTCATCGAGTCGCTGCTGGCCAAGGATCCCGCCGTACGCCCGGACGCGCTGTCCGCGATGACCGCACTCGCCGGGGCGGTCGATGACAGGGCGGACACCCGGCCGCCGCTCACCCTGCCGTCTGGTGCGCCGTCGTCTACCGTCCCGCCCGCCCCCGCGCCGGCGACGACGGCCCCGGAGGCGGTCGCAGGCCTTGACCATGACGCTGCCGTCGCTTCCGCCGCCGCAGCCGGGCGGGTCGCATACGATCCCGGCGAACCGCGCTCGTCCGCGCCGGACGCGGCCGCGCCGCCGGACCCGACCGCACTGCCGTACCAGCCCGCGCGGGCGCGCCGGGGGTTTCCTTTCGTCGACGCCCTGACGGCTGCGATGCGGTCCAACCCGCAGCTCGCGGTGGGCCTGGCCACCGCGATCGTCATGGTCATCGCGCTGCTTCTGCTGACCACCGTCCTCTCCTCCTCCCCCCACCGGCCCGGCGCGCCGGGCAGTCCGCCGGTCTCGCCTGGCCGTTCCGCGGTCCCCTAATTCGAGCCCCGTTGAAGCGCTCAGGGCGCCGGCGACGAGGGAGCGGGCCAGGGCATACGCCACCTCGCGGGTGATGGTCTGCGGCGGGGCGACGGTCAGCGTGAGCAGCGTGCCGTTGTAGAGGGCGATCAGCGCCTGAACCTGCTCGGGCGTGGTCGGCAGGCCGAGGACGCGGTGCTCGGCGATCGTGGCTTCAAACGCCCCCGCGCCAAGTCGCGCCATCGCCTCGGCGAGCGCTGGCTCCCTGGTCGATTCCAGCGCCAGCTCATACGCGGCCAGGTAGCGGATCCGGTGGCGGGTGGCGGCGTCAAGCAGGGACGCGCCGATGAGCTCGGCGAGCGCGTCTTGGCCGGTCAAAGCGCCTGAGCGGGCGTTCGCGGAAACCTTCGCGGCCTGGTTGGCGGCGGTCATCTCCGTCATGTGCAGTTCCCCGACCCGCTCGGCCGCCGCCGCAAGCAGGTCGTACCGGCGCGGGAAGTAATTGGCCGCGGTCCCGCCCGGCAGGCCCGCGCGATCATCGACCGCGCGGTGACTCAGCTTGTGGATGCCGGCGGTGCCGAGGACCTCGATCGCCGCGTCGGCCAGGGCGTTCCTGCGCCGCGTGTTCCGGGGTGGGGCCATGGCAGCACCTTACGATATAACAGCTAGCATAGTACTATCAAAGCAGTGGTAACGATTCCGGAAGGTGGTCAAAGATGAAGGTCCTGGTCAGCGGGGCGGGAATCGGCGGCCTGGCCGCAGCGCGGGCGCTCATCGCCGACGGCCATGAGGTCACCGTGTTCGAGCGGGCACCGGAGCTGCGGGCAGGCGGCGCCGCGGTGACGCTGTGGTCCAACGGCACGGGCGTCCTGTCCGAGCTGGGGGTGAGCCTCGACGGTGCCGGCGCGCCCATCGACGTACTCGAAACCCGTGATCGCCGGGGCAAGCCCCTGGTCAGGATCGATGTTGCCCGGGCGGCGGCGCGCTACGGTCATCCGCACGTCTGCGTGCCCCGCGCCCGGCTGCTCGGCCTGCTCGCCAAGGACCTGCCGCCGGACGCCATCGCCTTTGGCTTCGCGGCCAAGGCGGCAACCACGGGACACGGTTCCGCTGTCCGCGTCACCTTCGCCGACGGCGGCACCGCCGAAGGTGACCTGCTCGTCGCCGCCGACGGCCGCGGTTCCGCCATTCGCGACCAGCTCTGGGGCGGCGATCCCGGTCAGCCCACCGGCTGGGCGACCTGGCAGGGGGTTAGCCGCCTGCCGATCGACATCACCGAGTCCCGCGGCAGCGTGCTGTTCGTGGGGAAACCGGGAAGCTGCGGCTTGATGCCCGCAGGGGACGGGCTGCTCCAGTGGTGGTTCGACCTCAGATGGACGCCGGGCACACCGCCACCGGTCAAGCCGGTCGCTATGCTCCGCGAGCGGTTCGGCGACTGGGGGCCGCAGGTGCGCACGGTCCTTGGCGCCGTTACCGACGACGAGACCGGCTTCTTCCCCCATTACCGGCACCGCGTGCCGCGCACCTGGGGAAGCGGCCCGATCACGGTCATCGGCGACGCGGCGCACTCCACGCCCCCGACCCGCGCCCAGGGCGCCAACCAGGCGCTAGAGGACGCCTGGGCCCTCGCGGCCTCGCTCCGGGGTGTCCGCGCGAACCCTGCCTCAGCCGGTCCGGAGGCCGCCCTGCGCGCCTTCGAGCGGACCAGGGCCCCCAAAGCAGCCAAGGTATCCAGGCAGGCCGGAACCGAGGACTACAACCGCTACGGTGCCGTGGTCTCCCGCCTGATGCCCGCCCCGCTGGCCAGCCGCTACTACACCCGCTGGCTCCGCCAGATCAGCACCTACCTCGACACATGAGTCGCGCCTGTCCTGCCGATAGCGGGCCAGCAGCGGAGGATCCCGGCTAATCGGACTTGTTCGCCGGACGCTAGGGTTGGCCGGGAACTAGGCTGCCCCCGGAACCAGGCCGCACACCGGAGACGCACATGATCATCGACTGTCACGGTCACTACACGACGGCGCCCCCGGCTCTGGCGGAGTTTCGCGACGCCCAGCTGGCCCGGCTGAAGGACCCGGCCCTGCCGGTGCCGGCCGAGCCGCGGATCAGCGACGACGAGATCCGCGCGACGATCGAGGGCAACCAGCTGCGGGTCATCCGGGAGCGCGGCCACGACCTGACGGTCTTCTCGCCCCGCGCGTCGGGCATGGCCCACCACGTGGCCGACCCCGCGACGGCGGTCGAGTGGGCGCGGGTCGGCAACGACCTCATCTACCGGGTGACCGCGCTGTTCCCCGAGTACTTCGCCGGCGTCGCGCAGCTACCGCAGGTGGTCGGCCAGCCGCTCGACGCCTGCGTCGCCGAGCTTGACCGGACCGTCACCCAGCTCGGCTTCGTCGGCTGCAACCTCAACCCGGACCCGTCCGGCGGCTTCTGGGGTTCGCCGCCGCTGACCGACGCCTACTGGTTCCCGCTGTACGAGAAGATGACCGAACTCGACGTCCCGGCCATGGTCCACGTCTCCACGTCCTGCAACCCGGCGGTGCACACCACCGGTGCGCACTACCTGAACGCGGACACGACGGTGTTCATGCAGCTCGTGGCGGGAAAGCTGTTCGAACGCTTCCCGACGCTGCGCTTTGTCATACCGCACGGCGGCGGCGCGGTGCCCTACCACTGGGGCCGGTTCAAGGGCATCGCCGCCAGGGAGAAGTTCCCGCCGATCGAAACCAGCGTCATGACCAACGTGTCCTTCGACACGTGCGTCTACCACCAGCCGGGCATCGACCTGCTGACCAGCGTCATCAGCCCGGACAACATCCTGTTCGCCTCGGAGATGCTCGGCGCGGTACGCGGCGACAACCCCGACGGCGACTTCCCCTGGGACGACACGAAGCGCTACGTCGACGCGGCCAAGCTCGCCGACGACGACCGCGCCAAGATCTTCGAGTCCAACACCCGCCGCGTATACCCCCGCCTAGACGCGAGGCTCAAGGCCCAGGGAAGATAACAGCAAAATAACCAGTCCGAACGGAACCGTGCTTCGCGTCCCAGCCAAACCGCGTGCCTAGTCGGCGAAGGGAGCGGTGTCCAGCGTGAAATCGAACGGCTTGGGCAGATCCAGCGTTCCGCCGAAGGCGGCGGCGCTGTTATGCGAGTAGTCGCCTTCCACTGGATGGCTGAACAACGTGACCCAACGCTGCTCGCGATCCACCAGAAGGTACAGCGGTATCCCAGCCTCAGCGTAGGCAAGGCGCTTCGCGTTCCGGTCCAGTTCCGGCCGCGACGAGGTGACCTCAAGCACCAGTTCGATGCCGTCTGGGGACATCCAGGACGGCGCGTTGTGGAACACGTCAAGGTCGGCGGGCGCGAAGACGCCGTCTGGGATGAGCCGGCCCTCATCGGGACCCTTGCGAGACGGAACGATCAAGCCGGACTCCGGGGAGTAGTCCATTGAGGTAGAACTGTTTCGGCTGATCTGCTGCAAAATGCGCCAGATGGCACGGCCGTGATTGCCGTCGGGGGGTGGGGTCACGACGATCTCTCTGTCGATCAGTTCGGCTCGGTAGCCCTCGGGGGTGTCGAGGTTCAGGAAGTCTGCGAGCATGAACTCCGCCGGCGTGCCATGGTCTCGGGTCATCACTATCATGTTCCGCTCCTTCCTTCGTGAACGCAACGATACCACGAAGAGTGAGCGAAATGCCGCCTTCCAATTACAGATAGCAACTATTTGCCAAAGGTAACCATTTGCTTAGTGCAATCTGTAACCAGGCTACAACGTGTCGTCGCCACCGGCGCGATCCGCGGGCCGGGCTCGTTGCGTCCGCGTACCTTGGACACGGCGATCGCCCGATTATGAAGGGACAGTTTCCTTGACCTGCTCGAACCGGAGTTCCGGGTCGTCGACTGGTCCGCGGCGCAGCAGCTTGACGTCGGCGTTGTAGGTGCGGGAGATGCGCCACGGCGGGCGGCTGCCCTGGCGGGGAAGCCGGTCGAGGGCGCGGGTGATGTACCCGGAGGCGAAGTCGGTGAACGGCGCCGTCGGCATGCTCGCGTCGGCGACGGGCGTGACGGTGCCGTAGCCCCGCTCGTCCATGTGCCGCAGCAGGCGGGTGAAGTGCTCGCCGAGCAGTCCGATCCTCAGCGTCCACGACGCGTTTGTGTAGCCGAAAACGAAAACGAAGTTCGGCACGCCGGATAGCATCATGCCCTTGTACATGTACCGGTCGCCTGGCTGTACCGGGTCGCCGTCGACGGTAAGCGCGATCCCGCCCAGTGGCTGCACGTTCAGGCCGGTGGCGGTGACGATGATGTCGGCGTCCAGTGCGCGCCCGTCCTTGAGCAGCACACCGGTCTCGGTGAACGTCTCGATGTGCCCGGTGACCACCGAGGCCTCGCCGTTGCGGATGGCGCCGAACAGGTCCCCGTCCGGGACCATGCACATCCGCTGGTCCCACGGGGCGTACGGCGGGTTGAAGTGCTCGTCCACCGGATACCCGGCGGGCAGCATCTTGGCGTTCATGTCCCGGATGACCCTGCGCGCCGCGTCGGGATATCTCTGGCAGACCCGCCAGAGGACCACCTGGCGGTTGGTGTTCAGCCACCGGGTGACCCGTAAGCGCGCTCGGCGCCGAGCAGTGCGGTCAGCCTCGCGTTGAGCTTGTCTCGCGTCGGGACCGGCAGGACGTAGCTTGGCGTCCGCTGCAGCATCGTGACGTGCGCCGCCGTAGCGGCCATCGCCGGGATCAGCGTGACCGCGGTGGACCCGGAGCCGATGACGACGACGCGCTTGCCGGCGTAGTCGAGGTCGTCCGGCCAGTGCTGCGGATGCACGATCGGCCCGCCGAAGCGTTCGCGCCCCTCGAAGTGCGGCGAGTGGCCCTCGTCGTAACGGTAGTAGCCCGACGCGGATACCAGCCATCGGCAGGTCAGGACGCCACGCTCGCCGGTTTCTGTGTTCTCCGTCCGCACGGTCCACCGAGCGTCCGCTTCCGACCAGTCGGCGGCGACCACCTTGGTGCGGTAGCGGATACGGCGGTCGATGCCGTACTCGGCCGCGGTCTCCCGCAGGTACGCCAGGATGCTGTCCCCGTCCGCGATAGCCACCTCCGACCGCCACGGCCGGAACTCGAAGCCGAACGTGTGCAAATCCGAGTCTGACCGAATCCCCGGGAAGCGGAACAGGTCCCAGGTGCCGCCGGACGCGCCGCGCGCCTCAAGGATGGCGTAGCTGCGCTGCGGGTGGTCCCGCTGCAGGTAATAGGCGATACCGATCCCGGAAATACCCGCTCCGACGATGAGCACGTCAACGGAATCGTGGTCCGCGGCGGTCGTTGACATGCCCCTATCGTCCCTGCCTCACGGACTTCGGGCAACGGCTGACGGGAAGCGGGAACCACGAACCCGTTCGGACTGACCTCGGTGTTGACTTGTTTGCGGAGATCAGAACCCGATCGGCAGGCCCGCGTAGTTCTCCGCGAGTCCGGCCGCGCCGGCGGCGCTCGACGTCACCCAGCGCAGCTGGGAAAGCTGCAGCTGCGCGTCGAACGGGTCACCGGAGACGTGCAGCATGGACGTCATCCACCAGGAAAAGTGCTCGCACCGCCAGACGCGCCGCAGCGCCGTGTCCGAGTAGGCGTCTGCCAGCGCGGCGTCGTTCTTGCGGACCAGGCGCCCGAGCGCGGGGGCGAGCAGCGTCACGTCCGCGATGGCCAGGTTCAAGCCCCTTCGCCCCCGTCGGCGGGACGGTGTGCGCCGCGTCCCCGGCCAGGAACAGCCGTCCGTGCCGCATCGGCGACTGGACGAACGACCGCATCGGCAGCACGCTCTTCTCGGTGACCGGCCCCCGGGTCAGCGTCCACCCGTTCTGCCCGTACCCGAGCCGGGTCGCCAGCGCCGTCCCAGATCCGGTCGTCGGACCAGTCATGCACGTCGGTCCCGTTGGGCACCTGGAGGTACAGGCGGCTGACGGTCGCGGAACGCATCGAGTGCAGCGCGAACCCGTCGGGATGCCAGGCGTAGATGAGCTCGTCGGTCGACGGCGCGACGTCGGCGAGGATCCCGAGCCAGGAGAACGGGTAGATCCGCTCCCAGGTTTCCCGCTGGCCGCCGGGCATTGCCGCCCGGCTCGGCCCGAACGACCCGTCGCACCCCACCACCGCCGCCGCGTCGATCCGCTGCGGGTTGCCGCGGGAGTCGGTGAACGTCACGTACGGGTGATCGCTGTCCAGGTCGTGCAGCGCGGCGTCGGACGTGTCGTAGTACACCGGCCGCCCGGCCGCCTCGCTCGCCGCGACCAGGTCGGCTTGCAACTGGGTCTGCCCGTACACCCAGACGCTGCGCCCGACCAGGTCAACGAAGTCGAGGTGGTGCCGCTCGGACGGCCACTGCAGGTAGATGCCGCGGTGCTCATCGCCGCTCGGCGTCGATCCCGCGCGCCAAGACCCGCCGAGCGCAGCAGGTCGACGCTGGAACTCTCCAGGATCCCGGCCCTGATCCGGGCGGCGACGTACTCCTTCGTCCGCGCCTCGACGACGACCGACTCGATGCCGTCCTGCGCGAGGAGGTGGGCGAGCAGCAGGCCGGCGGCCCGGCCCCGATGATGGCAACGTCAGTCCGCATGGGTCTCTTTATAGATGACAAAAGGCCCGCCCGGCGACGCCGGACGCCCCGCGGGTGGCCGAGGTCACCGCTCCGCCGCGAGGGCTCGGGAATCCCGGGCGGCCGGGACTCCCCGATGCCGCGGTGCGGCGATAACCTAACGGGGTGACTACGCCGCAGCACCGGGCTGACCTGTTCATCGATCCCGTGGATGACCCTCGCGTTGGCGGGCCGAGGCTGGGAGGCGAGCGGGCGACCCTGACCGAGTTCCTCCGCTCCCAGCGGCTCACCCTGGAGCTGAAATGCGCCGACCTGGACGCCGAGCAGCTGGCCACCCGCTCGGTCGAGCCGTCCACGATGTCCCTGCTCGGCCTGGTCCGGCACATGGCCGAGGTGGAGCGGAACTGGTTCAGGATCCGCTTCGCCGACCGCGACGAGGGCAACCGCTATCAGCTGCTCGACGACCCGGACGGCGACTTCAACGGCGCGGTCCCCGACCCGGCGGTCGTCGAGGAGGCATGGGCCGCCTGGCGCGAGGAGACGGCGTTCGCCGATGAGTTCATCGCCGACCACGACTTCGACTTCGTGGGCAAGGACTCCCAGGGCGAGCCGGTCTCGCTCCGCGAACTCCTTGTGCACATGATCGAGGAGTACGCCCGCCACAACGGCCACGCCGATCTTCTCCGCGAACGCATAGACGGCCGCGTCGGCGAGTAACGCCAGCCCGGCATCGTGGGCCAGCAGCGCGATCTGGGTCCGGTTGGCCAGGCCCGCCTTGGTCAGGATGTGCGTCACGTGGGCCTTGACGGTGGGCACGCTCATCAGCAGGGACGCGGCGATCTCGGCATTGGTTCGCCCCTCGGCGATGGCCTGGACGACCTCGCGCTCCCGGGGGCTGAGACCGGCTAGCTGCCGCAGTGCCCGCTCCCTGGTGTTCTCCTGCACCACGGCGCGCAGCATCAGCCGGCGGGTCACCGCGGGGGACAGGATCGGGTCGCCCGCGGCAACGCGCCTGATGGCGTCCGCGATCTCCGTCGGGCGGCGCGTCCTTCAGCAGGAAACCGCTCGCGCCGGCCCGCAGCGCGCCGAGCACGTTCTCGTCCGCATCGAACGTGGTCAGCACGATGACCTCGGGCCGGGGGCGCTGCCGGGGACACCGCGCAGCCGCCGGGTCGCGGTGACCCCGTCCACCCGGGGCATCCGCAGGTCCATCAGCACGACGTCGGGCCGGTGCTTCGCCACCGCGGCGGGAACCTGGTCGCCGTCGCCGGCCTCCCCGACGATGACCAGGCCGCCGGCGCCGTTGAGCATCATCGACAGGCCGGCCCGGACCAGGGCGTCGTCGTCCACCAGCAGGACGCGGATTTCGTCGCCCGCGTCGGTCACTTCGCCCCCATGGCACCGGATAGTTCGCGCCCGGCGAGGTCACGCCGGACGAGGTCAGGTCGGTCAGCGCCGGGTCAGGGCCCGCGGCCTCCGGCCAGGGCAGCCACGCCTGAAGCAGGAACGCGCCCCCGGAATTCCGCCAGGCTAGCCTGCCGCCTGCCAGCTCAAGCCGCTCGGACAGCCCGATCAGGCCCGTTCCGGTTCCCGGCAGGGGAAGCGCGGCACCAGCCGGAGCCGGAGCCGGGCCGACCGGGTTAGCGACCGACACGTCGAGGCCCGCGCCGGGGCCGCCGCCGAGCGTGACGCTGGCCGGCTGGCCCGGCGCGTGCTTGCGCACATTGGTGAGCCCCTCCTGCACCACCCGGTACGCGGTCCGTCCGGCCGCTTCCGGTAGCCCGGCGGCGGACCAGGCCGCACCGTCCGTCTCGATCCGCATGCCCGCCGAGCGGGATTCCCCGATCAGCTGCGGCAGGTCGGCGATGCCCGGCAGCGGACGGCTGGCCGCCGCCAGGTCGGGCAGCGAGTCGTCCCGCAGCACGCCGATGACCTCGCGCAGCTCGTCCAGGGCCTGGTGGACACCGGAACGCACCACCTCGGCGGCGCGGGAAACCTGCTCGGGCGGAGCGTCTGGCCGGTAGGCGAGCGCCCCGGCGTAGGTGGCGAGCAGCGACAGCCGGTGCGCGAGCACGTCGTGCATCTCGCGGGCGATCCTGGTCCGCTCGGCGGTGCGGGCCTCGGACACCCGCCGGGCCTGGTCGGCCTCGGCGCGTTCGGCCCGCTCGCGCAGCGAGGAGATCAGTGCCCGCCGCGCCCGCATCTGCGTGCCCCAGCCGACGAGCGCCGCGTAGGCGACGAGACGAGTACCGCCCACCACCGGTACGGCAGCCCGGAGACCGGCCGCCAGGTCTCGCGGATCAGGTGCGCGGCGACCCCGGTCCCCGCCACCCCGAGAGCCACGCGCGGGCCGCCGCGATTCGGCGACAATCAGCACGGCCATCGTGGCGGGCGGGGTCGCCGCCGGGGACAGGGCACACAAGATCGACAACGCCACCGCGACCGGCACGCGGCCAGCGGCGGAGCAACGGGACGAGCGCCAGGCTCGCGACACCGACGGCGATGTCGAGGGCGAGGTGAGACCCGGTGCCGCTGTTGGCGACCGTCAGCCCGACGAGCACGGCCATCGCGCCCGTCCAGACGAGCGGCTCAACGCGCGCGCCGGCGCCGGCTGCCGGGATCTTCCCTGGCAGCGCCGGTCACGGACGGGACTGGGGTGGCCTGCACAGCTGCCAAGTCTACGAATACGCCCGGTCAGCGACCACCGACCAAAGTATGTGTTCAGTCGACGAAGGCCGGCCAGGGCGCCGACCGCGGGCCGATGCGCCCGCCGCCCGCCGAGGCGAACGATGGCTGCATGACCGAACTGCACAGCGCACGAGCCCGGCCGCTACCGGATCGACCCAGAGCACTCCACCGTCACCATCCGCACCCGGCACCTCTTCGGCCTCGGCCCGGTACGCGCCGCGCTCGACCTGCGGGACGGGCGCATCCAGGTCGCCGCGCCGCCGGAAGCCTCCACCGTGCAGGCCCGCTTCGCGGCGTCCAGCTTCCAGTCCCGGCAACCCGGCCCGCGACGCCGCCGTGCTGTCGCCGAGCCTTCTCGACGCCGAGACCTACCCGAGCCTCTCCTTCACCTCCACGGAACTCGTCCAGGCCAAGGGGCAGGAAGAAGACCAGGCAGCCGGCCTGTGGTCGCTGCGCGGCGAGCTTGAGGTGCGCGGCGTCACCCGCCTGGTCGAGGTCAGCGATCGCACGCTGTCGAGGCCGACCGCGCCACGCTCCGCGCGAGCGCCCAGGTCAGCGTCGACCGCTACGACTTCGGCATCACCGCCTACCGCGGCCTCGCCGCCCGCAGGCTCACGGTCGACCTCGGCATCGTCGCCCACCGGGAGGAACTCATGACACCGCGTCCAGCCCGCGCTTGAGATCACCGACCTGCGCAAGCGCTACGGCCGCAAGATCGCGGTCGACGACCTCAGCCTGCGCGTCGACCAGGGCGAGATCTTCGGCATCCTCGGCCCGAACGGCGCCGGCAAGACCACCACCGTCGAGTGCGCCGAGGGACTGCGCCGGCCCGACGGCGGCACCGTCCGGGTCTTCGGCATCGACCCCTGCCGGGACCGCGCCGAGGCCCGCCGGCTGGTCGGAGTGCAGCTCCAGGAGAGCCAGCTGCCCGACAAGATCACCGTCGCCGAGGCGGTCAACCTGTACGCGTCCTTCTATCCCAGGCCCGCCGGATACCGAGGCCCTTATCGCGCGCCTCGGCCTGGCGGACAAGCGCGACGCCCGCTACCGGAAGCTGTCCGGCGGGCAGAAGCAGCGCGTGTCGATCGCCCTCGCCCTCGTCGGCAGCCCGCGCCTGGTCGTCTTCGATGAGCTGACGACCGGCCTCGACCCCGCCGCCCGGCGGGAGAGCTGGCGGCTCGTCGAGGAACTGCGCGACGACGGCGTCACCGTCCTGCTCGTCACCCACTACGCCGACGAGGCCGAGCGGCTCTGCGACCGGGTCGCGCTCATCCAGGCCGGCGCGGCTCGCCGCCTGCGGGCGCCCGGACGAGCTCATCCAGGCGAGCCGTACCAGCGGCGCCGGCCACGCCAGCCGGGCCACGCTCGACGACGCGATCGTGGCCCTCACGACAGGAGAAGCAGTCATGACCGCCATCGCCGCCGAACCGCGGCCAGCCCCCTGGCAGCAAACACCGTGAGTCCCCAGCCGGACCGCCAGCGCTCCGCCTTCCGCAACCTGGTCCGTCATCGAGGCCAAGCTGCTCGTCCGCGAGGTCGTCCCGCTGCTGTGGGGCGTCGCCTTCCCGATGGTGCTGCTCGCCATCATGGGCACGTTCTCGCACGGCCCGGACAAGTCGCTCGGCGGCTTCAGCCTCGTCGCCTCCTACGAGCCGATCCTCATCGCGTTCACCTGCTCGACCTTCGCCCTCCAGGGCCTGCCCACGGTCCTCGCCGGCTACCGCGAGCGCGGCATCCTCCGCCGCCTGAACGCCACGCCCGTCGGCGCGGGCCGCCTGCTCGGCGCGCAGCTCACGGTCAACCTGTCGGTGACGCTGATCGCGACCGCCGGCATCCTCATCGTCGGCGCCGCCGCGTTCGGCGTGCCGCTGCCGCAGCCAGCCCGCCGGCTTCGTCCTGGCGCTCGTGCCTGACCGCCGCCGCCATGCTCACCCTTGGCCTGCTCGTGGCGTCCCTGGCCCGCACCGGCCGCGTCGCCGGCGCGGTCGGCACCATGCTCTTCCTCCCGCTGATGTTCTTCGCCGGCCTGTGGATGCCCCAGGCCACGATGCCCGCCGCGCTGCGCCGCGTCGGCGACGACACGCCCCTGGGCGCGGCCGTCTCCGCCCTGCAGCACAGCATGGCCGGCCAGTGGCCGCCCGCCAGCGGCCTGGCCGTCCTGGCCGGCTACACGCTGGTCTTCGGCCTGCTCGCCTGGCGCTTCTTCCGCTGGGAATGAGAGCAATCGAGCCGGGGACAGTCAGCCGCAATCGTTCGGGATAAGGACTTTGAGTTCACCGAACGGTAGCGGCTGACTTCGGCTCGTCCATGGCATCCCTTGGAAGATCATTTGCGGAGCGCGGCTACCAGCGCGCAAGCTGGTCACATGGCTGACGTGTCCCATGCCGTGCCGGAGGCGGCCGTCCCGCCGGCACCGGCGGTGAAATCGCCCGCTCGACCTTACCTACAGCACCTACCTGCGCCTTGACGAACTGCTGGCCTGCCAGTCGCCGCTGACCGGCTCAGCACGATGAGCTGCTTTTCGTGATCATCCACCAGGTCTACGAGCTGTGGTTCAAGCAGATCCTGCACGAGGCGGCCCGGCTGCAGGACCGGCTTGAGGCCGGAGACGGCGCGGCGGCGCTGGCCACCGCCCGGCGGATCGCCAAGATACTCAAGACGATGGTCGGCCAGATGGACGTGCTCGAGACGATGACCCCGCGCCAGTTCGCCGGCTTCCGCCCGGAACTCGGCGGCTCCAGCGGGTTCCAGTCGGTCCAGTTCCGCTACCTGGAGGCGGTACTCGGCCGCCGTGACTTCAGCAAGGCGCGTCATCGATCCGGTGCTCGCCGAGATCATGGTCAGGCGGCCCGTGTTCGCCTCGCTGCTCCGCTTCCTCGCCGCCGCCGGCTGGGACGTCCCCGCGGCCGCACTCGCCAGGGACCCGCGCGAACCCGCCGTCCCGGACACCGGCGTCCAGGCGCTGCTCGCCGAGGTCTACGACCAGTCCGGTGAGCCCGCCGAGGTCTGCGAGGCCCTGGTCGACATCGACGAGGGCGTCCAGGAATGGCGCTACCGGCACGTGAAGATGGTCGAGCGGATCATCGGCGGCAAGACCGGCACCGGCGGCTCCACCGGGCTCGTCTTACCTGCGCTCCACCCTGTTCCGCCCCGCCTTCCCCGACCTCTGGGAGATCCGCTCCCGCGCCTGACCGCGCTCCCGCTAACGACAGCAGTTCCGGTAGCGCGGCCGACCGCCGCCGCCCAGTCCGCGGACGCCGGGATCGATGAGCGTGAAGTGGTCGCCGGACGTCTCCGCCAGGCCGGCCTGCCCGCCGGCCGCCGCCGCGGCGGCGACGTAGCGCTCGCTGTAGGAGTAGGGCACGTTCTCGTCGCCGCGGGAGTGCAGGCAGAGCACCGGGCGGGCAGCGGCACGGCGGCCAGCGGGTCGGCCAGCCGGTACTCGTCCGGCCGTTCACCGGGGCCGCCGCCCATCAGGTCAAGCGCCGCGGTGCCGCCGACGCGCTCCCGCGCGCAGTCGGCCAGCGCCAGCACGCCCGCCTGGGAGACGACCCCGTCACCGCCACCCGTCGGGCCCGCGCCCCGGGCGCCCCGGGCGGGAGCTTCACCCGGCCCGCCGCCCAGGCCGCGAGGTGCCCGCCCGCGCTGTGCCCGACCGCGACCACCCGGGCGGCATCCACCGGCAGCGTCGCGAGCAGGTCGATCCCGGCCGCCACGTCCTCGAACGTCCCCGGCCAGCCCCCTCCGGCCAGCGCCCGCCGGTACTCCAGGTTCCACGCGGCGTACCCGCGCGCCGCCAGGTCCGCCGCCAGCGGCCGCCCGAGCGACAGGTCGTACCGCGCCCGCCAGAACCCGCCGTGGATGACCACCACCGTCCCGGCCGCCGCCCCGTCCGGCCGCCACAGCTCACCGAACTGAGCCGGATCCGCCCCGTACCGGTAAACAGCCGGCCCCTTCACCGCCGAATATCCCGTCACAGATCCTCGTCATCCTCGTCATCGCTGTAGGTCTTCGTGTAAAGCCGCCGGTTGATATCGTCCGACCAAGCCTGTGCCCAGCTGCGCAGGTCCGCTATTTCCTCGCCGGACAAGCCGTAGGCCGAGAACTCTTCGTCGGCGCGCCATTGGGCGGAGGTGAGCCGGTCCGCGAGCCCCTCAAGGCTGAATTCGTCCCAGGCGCACCTCCGGCCGAGGTATTCCAGCTCCCCCCGAGAACGGATCTTAGCGGCGGCGTGAATGTCGACGAGATCTCGTGGATAGCCGCGATCCGCAAGGGCCCTTACCTTGGTCCCGATCACATCATCGATGGCGAGTACCGGACCCCAAGGAGTAACCTCCGGCGGGCGATTGAATCCTTCCTTGAGGATGTCAACCTCGCAGTCTTCGCCGGTTCCCGGGTCGGTGACCATGAACCTGGCGGATACGGGATCCACACCGATTACTCGTACTTGCCATCCCCGCTCCGCAAGCCCGGCAGCGAGGTACTCGGCGAGGGACGCCATCGGGATCGAACTGTTTGTCGCCACGTCGATGTCCCGGCTCAGCCGATCGACCAGGCCATGCGCCTGAACGGCGTAGCCTCCCGTGATGACAAACGGGAACGCGTTGCCAATTTCTAGAACGTCCTGCAGCAGTCTCCTGTGCAGGGCGTTCAGGTTCATGAGCGGACTGGCAGCCCTTCAGTGAGTTCAGGAAATGCCGCTTCCCAGACGTCACGGATCACGCGCCCAACGACCATGCGGATTAGTGGCCAGTGCCTGATCAGGAGGTTGCGGTTGAGGTAGGCGGCAAGGTCCTCCCGCAGCCCCTCGGTCAGGACAACCTGGTACATGCTGGCGCAGAGCGGGGGACGAGCCACGTCAAACGCCGTTAGGCCAGACCATGCGATGTGGGCAGGAAGCTGGACGGTGCCCTGCCCGGGACCGGCGAGGTCGTCCAGGGTCTCGGGCAGCCTGCCGCGGTACCGCTCCTCAAGGACCGCGGCACGGGAAACCGGCGC
Source organism: uncultured Actinomycetota bacterium (assembly GCA_963785645.1). Classification (GTDB taxonomy): domain Bacteria; phylum Actinomycetota; class Actinomycetes; order Streptosporangiales; family Streptosporangiaceae; genus Trebonia. The sequence continues at coordinate 165,807 of CAWAWG010000020.1, read as the reverse complement.
TGTCTCCAGCATGCTACCCATGCCACCCATTATGCCCTCCCAAGCCTCGTCCCGCGCGACAAGCAGATCCCCTGGCTGTCGTCGCTTGGGCGGGTGCGGGGCCCGCGGGCGCGCGCCCCTTGGTCAAACGGAGGCGGCCTCCAGGAGACAATGGACGCAGACACGCGAGAGATAGGGGATTTTCAGATGAAGCTCGGCATCCACTTCATGGACTTCACGCACCCCGGTGGCGGGGCCGCGCTGCGCACCGTGGTCAGCGACACGGCGGTCGCGGCCGATCAGGCGGGACTCGTCCTGGTTCACCGTGATGGACCACTGCTTCCAGATGGAGCACTTCCAGACCGCCTTCGACCCGATGCTCGAGGGCTACTCGGTGCTGAACTTCGTCGCGGCGAAGACCGAGCGGCTGCGGCTCAGCCTGCTCGTCACCGGCGTCACCTACCGCTACCCCGGCCTGCTCGCGAAGATCGTCACCACGCTCGACGTCCTGTCCGGCGGCCGGGCGATGCTCGGCATCGGCGCGGCCTGGTACGAGCGCGAGCACCGCGCGCTCGGCGTGCCGTACCCGCCGCTCGCCGAGCGGTTCGAGCGCCTTGAGGAGACCATCCAGATCTGCGAGCAGATGTGGAGCGACAACGACGGCCCCTACGAGGGCAAGCACTACCAGCTCGCCGAGACGATCTGCGTCCCGCAGCCGCTTCAGTCGCCGCGCCCGCCGATCCTCATCGGCGGCGGAGGGGAGAAGAAGACGCTGCGCCTGGTCGCGAAGTACGCCGACGCGTGCAACCTGTTCGGCGTGTCGCCGGAGGCCGTCAGCCACAAGCTTGACGTGCTGCGCGCGCACTGCGACGCCGAGGGCCGCGACTACGACGCCATCGAGAAGACGATCATCGGCCAGGTAGACCCGTCCGGCGACGTCAGCGGCTTCCTCGCGCGAGATGGAGGAATACGCCAAGCTCGGCATCGACCTGGTCGAGGTGCGCAACGAGATGCCGGATCCCGCCCGGTTCGTGACCCTCCTGGGGGAGAAGGTCGTCCGGCCGCTTGCCGAGATCGGCTAAGGCAGGACCAGAAGAGGCGTCCGCGTCCGGGGACGCCTCTTCGCGTTTGGTGCCGGACCCGCCATGGTCGCGCCCGGTGCCCGCGATGGCCACTCCGGCCATGATCAGCAGGCCGCCGCCGATCATGGCCGTGGTCACGCGCTCGCCGAGGAACACCGCCGCGCCGAGCACGCTGACCACCGGCTCCAGGTAGAGCAGCTGGCTCACCCGGGTGATGTCGCCGGCCATCACGGCCACGCTCCACAGCAGCAGGCCGACCGCCGTGCAGCCGATGGCGAGGAACGCGAGCTCCGCCCAGACCGCGGGCCCGAGGCGGGTGAGGCCCGCGGCGGGCAGCATCCAGGCGGCGGCGAGGTAGGGGACCGTGCCGACGACGGTAGCGGCCGCGGTCGCCGGGACGGCACCGAGTTCGCCGCTGAGCGGGCGCAGCACGATCGTGTAGGCGGCGAACGACAGCGTGGCCGCCAGCACGAGCCCGGTTCCGGCCAGCGTCCGCCCGCCGATCGCACCGCCCACCGCATTGGGTCCAGCCAGCACGGCCACGCCGACCAGGGCAGCGGCGCTGCCCAGCCAGGCTCTGGCCCCGCCCCGCTCCCTGAGGAAGAGGCGACCGAGCACCAGGACCCAGACGGGCTCGGTCGCGAGCAGCAGCCCCGCGGTGGCCGCGGGCAGCCAGCGCAGCCCAGCGGTGACGGGCAGGTTGTAACCGACCAGGCCGAGCAGGCCCGCGGCCACGAGACGGCCCGCCGTGCGCCGCCGGAGCTTTCTGAAGACAGGCCAGGCCCAGGGCAGCAGCACCAGGGACGCCGCGGACAGCCGGATCAGCAGCAGCGGCAACGGCGACAGGTACCCGACGGCCGCCCTGGTAGCCACCGGTGCCAGCCCCCACAGGCACACCGCCACCAGGCCCGCAGCTAGCGCGTCACGTCTCACCGATCCTCCAGAGTGGCCGTGGTTGCCTCAGCCCTGGTAGCTCCTGGCCGCCACGTCCACCGTGACCGTGACCGGGGCGGGCAGCGCGGCGACCCGCGCCGCCAGGACGTCCGCTCCGATGTGCCTGGCGCTCGGACCCATCGCGACCAGGTCGGTCAGGTCGGCGTGTCCAAGGCGCAACTGGTACCGCACCGCGGTTACCGCGCAGCGGGCGTAGTCGCGGTAGGCGTCCGCGAGTCGCGCGGTCTTACGCTCGTCGATGCCGATAAGCCCGAGCGGCCCGCGCAACTCCATGAGGTGGTCCGCGCCCGCGGTGGCCACGATCAGCGTCCCGTCCGGCGCGAGGACACGGCGGATCTCCGCCGCGTTGCGCGGGCCGAAGACGCTCAGCACCAGGGCCGCGGACCCGGCCGCGAGCGGCAGCGGCTGCCAGGCGTCGGCGCCGATGGCCGCCGCGCGGGGATGCGCCCCGGCGGCGCGGCGCAGCGCCGGGGCGGACAGGTCGACGCACGCGCCAAGCCGGCCGCCGAGCGCGTCAAGCACCCGGGCGAGGTAGTAGCCGGTGCCGCCGGCCAGGTCGAGCACCAGGCCAGGATCGCCTCGGTCGTCCCGGACCGCGAGCGCACGCGCGGCCAGCGCGCTCAGCGCGTCCGCGACCGGCTCGTAGTGCCCGGCGCCGAGAAACGCCGCCCGCGCCATCACCATGGCGGCGCTGTCGCCCGTGCCCGGGCCGCCCCGGCCGCTGGTCAGGCTGACATAGCCCTGACGGGCGATGTTGAAGCGGTGTCCGCGCTCGCAAGCGACCTGGTCATCGCCCACCCGGACCGATCCGGAACAGGCCGGGCAGCGCAGGTGCGCGGCCACGGCTTCGAGCGCATGGCGCCGTTCCAGGAGCATTGGCCTCCCCCCTGACATCCCCGACGTCATGCGAACTATAGTGCGCATGGCAAAGTTGGCACCGGGACCGGGGCGAGACCCGGCCGTCCAGTGACCACACCGACCGGAGGGACGTACCCCAATGCGCGTCATCATGCTTTCCCCGCCAGGCGCGGGAAAGGGAACGCAAGGCGATCGGATCTCCGCCAGGTACCAGGTGCCCCACATTTCAAGCGGCGAGATTTTCCGCGAGGAAACGGCACGTCAGACACCGCTCGGGAAACAGCTGAGCGGTTACCTGGACCGCGGTGACCTGGTTCCCGACGACCTTGTCCTCAGCCTGATCAAGGAACGGGTGGTCGCGGCGGCCAGGGACGACGGCGGGTACGTGCTCGACGGGTTCCCGCGCACGCTGGAGCAGGCCGAGGCCGCCGCGGAAATCGGCCGGGAAACGCACACCAGCGCGCAGGCCGTCGTGTACCTGGACGCGCCGGCCGACGTTCTCATCAGCCGGCTCGTCGGCCGCGGCGAGAACCGGGCGGACGACTCGGAAGCGGTCGCCCGGCACCGCCTTGAGGTGTACGCGGACCACACGCAGCCGCTGGTCGACTACTACGCGACCCGCGGGATCCTGGTCAAGGTCGACGCCTCGTCGCCGGTGGACGTCGTGAGCCAGGAGATTTTCTCCGCGCTCGACCGGCTCAGGGACTAGCCCCGGTTCACCAGTCCCGGCCCGGCGGCGGAAGCCAGGGCAGGCTGATGACCAGCACGTCGAGAACCGCCGGGGCGGTCCGGTCGCCCAGCGCGTCACCACGGGTCCTGGCGATCTTCCGCCAGCCCCATGACCGGAAGGCGGCCTGCGCCGCACTCGCCCCGGGCGGGACCGTCAGGGTCGCCCGTTCCTCGGTGCGGCCGGCGAGGATGAGCTCGTGCAGCTCCCGGCCGATGCCCTGCCGCCGCCAGGACGCGCGGACCAGCAGTTCGGTCAGCGCGAACGTCCGGCCGGGATGCTCGGCCGTGACCCCGGGCGGCAGCGGCGTGGTCAGGTTCCGCCACCAGGACGTGGACGGCCGCAGCGGCATTCCCGACGCGTAGCCGACCAGGTAGCCGCCGTGCCGTGCCTCCGCGAGGGCGAAGCCCGGCTGCCGCCGCCGTACCCGGGCCTGCCGCGCTGGCGCCGGGTCGTCGGCATTCGCGTGCACCTCGCCGGACAGTGCCAGCAGGTCACCTTCGCGTTCACCGGCCGCGCCCCCGTCAAGCAGCCGGTACCCGACCCCCGGCTCGGTCAGTACCGGACCTCGTCGGACCGGATGCCCGCCTCGTCGAACCGGACGCCTGCCTCGTCGATCCGCGTCAGCATCTCCGCCGGGTCCGCGTATACCCGGTAGGCTCCGGCCCGCTCAAGTTCCTCGCGCCCGTAGCCGCCCGACAGCAGCCCGATGCCGAGCGCCCCGGCGCGGCGGGCCGCGAGCAGATCCCAGACGCTGTCGCCCACGACCATCGTGTGCCGGGGGTCCACGCCGAGCAGCGCGGCGGCGGCGAGGAACAGGTCGGGATCGGGCTTGGCGTGCCGCACCAGATCCCTGGTCACCATCGGGGTGTTCGCCGGGAGCCCGAGCAGCTCAAGGGCGGACCGTGCGGTCGTGGCGTATCCGCTGGTCGCGATGCCCCAGCGCACTCCCGCGTCGGTGAGCGCGGCCAGGAGCTCACGCGAGCCGGGCAGCGCGGTCACCGACCCGAGCTGCTTGCGGTATTCCGCGGCATGCGCATGCTGAAGTTCCTCGATCTCGTCGGCCGACAGCGACCGGCCGGTCTCCCGCAGCAGGGCCTGCACGAACAGCCCGCCGCTCATGCCGATCCGCCGGTGAATACGCCAGACGGACAGGTCGATGCCGATCGCGCTGAGCGCGGCGCGCCAGGCGATCACGTGCTGGTAGACGCTGTCGATCAGCGTCCCGTCGAGGTCGAACAGGAAAGACGGCGTCGGCGCCTGCGGGTAGTCCATCACCCTAGAAATTGTCGCACCGCCGGGCGTGAACCGGCAGGCTAGGGGTTAACTTCTGAGCTTGCCCGTACCCCAAGTTCGCCGCGACGATCCAGCCGGGTTTCTCCCAGGCGGAGCTCACGGATCTCCGCGGTGTCGAGATGCGGCAGCCGGCGATGCCTGGACGGGGCCATCCGCAGGAAGCCCGCCTGCAGGATCTGCAGCGTGTCCCCGTGCGATACCAGCAGGATGTCGCGGCCGCAGTACCGGCCCTCCAGGTCGGCGATGAACCCGGTCGCCCGGTCAAGCACGGCGGCCGCCTGCTCGATCCCGCCGTCGGCGTGACCGCGGCCGGCTTCGTCGGCGTCCCAGACCCGGGCGTAGTTCTGGGAGGAGGATCCCTCCAGGTCACCAAAGCAGCGCTCGCGCAGGGCCTCGGTGACGACGACCTCCGCGGTGCCGAGGCAGGCCCGCACGATCTGCGCGGTCTGCCGCGCGCGAGCGAAGTCCGACGAGCAGATCACCGTGTCCGCGGGCAGGGCGCAGGCCGCCGCCGCCGCGCGCACCTGCCGAACTCCCAGTTCCGACAGCCCGTAGTCGCCGCGCCGGTCATTCTCGATCTGGCTGACGATCACGCCGGCCTTGTTCGCCTTGCTCTGCCCGTGCCGCATGACGCGGAACCGGTTCGAGAGCCGTTCCACGCCGCTCAGGTGGTTCATGCCGCGCCCGACGGTACCATTGCCCGCTTCCCCGTTGCGCTCAGGCGATCTCGGCCGTGACAGGCGTGCCCAGCTCTACCGTCCGGCCGACCGTGCACAGCGAGTCGTGGGACCGGCGGACCGCGCCGGGGAGCAGTTCCCGCGCCGCGTCGCCGCCCGGACCATCGGGAAACGACACGTGGAACGCGACCGTGATGTCCTTCAGGTGGTTACCAAGCGCGTCGCGGACCTTCTCCGCGCCCACCTCGATGGTGAACCCGGTCGGCTCGGCCCGCCGCGAGGTCAGGATGTCCACGTCGATAGCCGTGCACGCCCCGATCGCCGCCAGCAGCAGTTCGACCGGCGTGAATTCACCCTCGGTCCCGGCCCCGACCGAGATCGTCCCGCCGCGTTCGTTCGTCACCGTGTAAGCGCCGGCCGCGGCTCGCGCGATGCTCACCTGCCGGTGCGTGTCCTGTGTCATCCGTGCTGCCACCTTTCACGAGCGGTTCGCCCGGTCAGCGAGCCAGAACGCCGCGAGGGCGGCGGCTATGCCCGGCCCGGTTTTCCGTCCACGGGTCTACGGCTTGCGTCCGACTCCGGCATTGGTGCTGACGTCGGACGGCGGCGGGCGGAGGCCGGCGGAGTCCGGACGCCAGTCGGTGGTCGGCACCACGCCCGGCGGGACCAACTCAAGGCCCTTGAAGACCAGATCGCCGAACTCCGAGCTGTCCCGGTCGGCTAGGGGCACCCCGCCCGAGCCGTAGGCGCCGACGACGCGCTCGCCCGTCTTCTCGCCCATGTACTCGGCCGTGCCGTGGGAGGAGACCACGTAGCTGCCCGACGGCAGCGCGTCCACCAGCGTCGAGATGATCCGCTCGGGCTGGTCCTCATCGTGGATGAAGTGCAGCACCGCGACGATGAGCAGCCCGATGGGCCGGGTGAAGTCCAGGGTGTCCCGCGTCGCCGGGTGGCTCAGGATTTTCCCCGGGTCGCGCAGGTCTGCGGGGATGTAGGCGCACCTGCCCTCCGGTGAGCTGGTCAGCAGCGCCCGCGCGTGCGCGAGGACGATCGGGTCGTTGTCCGCGTATACGACGTGTGCCGCGGGGTTGATGCCCTGCGCCACGTCATGGACGTTCCCGACGTTCGGCAGTCCGGAGCCGATGTCGAGGAACTGGTCGATGCCCTCCTCCGCCGCCAGGTACCGGACGGCGCGGCCGAGGAAGGCCCGGTTCTCCCTGACGGAGACCTGCACCGACGGCCAGGCCGAGAGCGCCCGGGCCGCCGTCTCCCGGTCGGCGGCGAAGTTGTCCTTGCCGCCGAGGAAGTAGTCGTAAATCCGGGCGGGGTGTGCCTTGGTCGTGTCGATCTCGGGGGGCATGCCTATGTCTTCCAGCCCGCCGTCAAATAGTGAGGGATTGGACACGGCTACGACCCTACCCCCGGGCTCCCGGGTCAACGGCCTGCTGCGCGTTTTCCGGCCTCACCCCGGGTCATGTCGCGGTGCGGCGAATTGTCGCTTACCTGCCACAAGCAGGGTTATGAAGCCCTCAAGAGCAGTTTGTCGGAATTAGTGAGTGACTTACTCACTTGCCCGTATACTCGCGGATGTGACAGCCAAGCGAAGCGCCCATGCGCGGTTCCCGCAGGTCATCGCAGCCGCCGTGCGGGTGTTCGCCAGGGACGGTTACCGGTCGGCGCACATGAGCGACGTCGCGCGGGAGGCCGGGCTTTCCGAGGCGGCGCTCTACCGTTATGTCAACGGCAAGGAAGACCTGTTCGTGCTGGCGATCAGGCACGCGCTCCTGCTTGAGCCGCTTCCAGGCGAAGACGACTCCGCCTGCGGGTTCCCGCTGAAGGCGCCGTCACTCGACGAGATGATCCGCCAGGCCCGCGACTTCGTGGCCGCGGAAGTCCCGTTCGGTGCCCTCGCGCAGGCACTGCGCCCGGACCCGGGCGATGAGGGCGACCCGGGCGACCCGTATGCGGAGCTTGCCCTGATCATGCGCGAGCTGTTCACCCTGGAAGAGCAGACCGCCCAGGCCGCGGACATGATCGAGCGCTCCGCCCGCGAACTGCCCGAGCTCGCCGACCTGCTCAACACGGGCCTGCGCCGGCCGGTCCTCGACGCGCTCGCCGATTACCTGGACCGCCGGGCCAGGACGGGCCGGCTGCGCACTACGCCGGACACCGCGGCGACCGCCCGCCTCGTTCTTGAGACGCTGACCTGGTTCGCCCGGCACCGTCACTCCGACCCCTACGGCGCCGCGATACCCCCCAGCCTGGCCCAGGAGACCGCGGTCGACGCGCTGCTGCACGCCCTGGTCCCGCCGCACTACCTTCCGGCCGCGCACCAGCCGGCACCAGACCAACTGCGGGAGCGGCCGTGAGCACAGCGATCGAGGTCTGCGGTCTGACGATGAGCTATGCGCAGCGAGCGGTGCTCAAGGGCGTCGACTTCGAGGTCAGGTCCGGCGAGGTCTTCTGCCTCCTCGGCCCGAACGGCGCGGGCAAGACCACAACCGTCGAGATCCTCGAAGGCTTCAGGCGGCGCACCGGCGGCACCGTCAGCGTGCTTGGCCTGGACCCGCAGGCGCAGCCCGCCCGGCTCCGCGAGCGGATCGGCATCGTCTTGCAGGAATGCGGCTTCCCGCGCCAGGCCCGGGTGGCAGAGCTGATCGACAGCTGGCGGGGTTACTACCGCAACCCGCGCGACCTGGGTGAACTGCTGCAGATGGTCGAGCTCGCCAAGGAAAGGAACTCCCAGGTGAGGCGCCTGTCGGGCGGGCAGCGCCGCCGCCTGGACCTGGCCCTCGCCCTGGCCGGCGACCCGGACCTGATCTTCCTCGACGAGCCGACGACCGGGTTCGACCCGGAGTCGAGGCGCCGCTGCTGGTCGGCGATCGAGAACCTCCGCGCGCTCGGCAAGACGATCGTGCTCACCACCCACTACCTCGATGAGGCGGAGCGCCTGGCCGACCGGGTCGCGATCTTGCAGGACGGCCGCATCCAGGTCGTCGGCACGGTGCGGCACGTCGCCCGCCAGGCGGGCGTAAAGACGCGGATCAAATTCACCGCTCCGCCGCGGGTGCTCGACGGCACCATCGTGCCGCCCGGCTGCCTTGGGCTCGTGGTCACCGGGGGACTCGCGGTCTGCCGGACGGAGAACTCCGCGACCGCGCTGCGCGAACTGCTCAACTGGGCCGCCGCCAACGACCTGGGCGACCTCGACGACCTGTCCGTAGAAACCCCCACCCTGGAAGACGCCTACCTTGAGCTTGTCATGCGCCCGATGGCAAAAACCGCCATCGTATCGGGCGCATGACAAGCCATATCCCCCGGGGGACGCCCCCCCGTACCCCCCGCAGGTAACTGGAGGCACCAACTGAGCCGCACCGTCAGCCTGGCGTACCGCCAGGCGCTACTCGAACAGCGCTCGTTCTGGCGCAGCGCCGAGTACGCCCTGTTCACCTTCGCCCTGCCGCTCGCCCTGCTGCTGCTCATCGGGTCGACCACCGCCACCGGGGACCTGCCGGGCACGCAGGTCGAGGGACAGATGATCTTCGTGCCGTCGATCATCGCGTTCGGCGTGATCGTCGCCGCGTACGTGAACCTCGGCGCCAAGCTCGCCACCCTCAGGCACGACGGGGTGCTGAAGCGGATCAGGACCACCCCGCTGCCCGCCAGCGCCTACCTGTCCGGTGTCCTCGGCAGCACGGCGGCGACCACGCTCGCGATCACGGCGTCCATCGTGGCCATCGGCGCGCTTGCCTTCGGCGCGGTCCCGCGCGTCAGCGGCCTGCCGGAAATCGCCGGCGGCCTCATCCTCGGCGTCCTGTGCTTCGGTGCCCTGGGCCTCGCGCTCAGCGCGGTCGCGGGCAGCGCCGAGTCCGCGTCCCCGATCGCCAACGCCAGTTACCTCCCCCTGGCCATCATGTCCGGCATCTTCGACCCGACATTCCCCGTCCCGCACTGGCTGTCCGCGGCCGTCGGCCTGTTCCCGGTCCGTGCCCTCGCCCAGATCCTCCAGCACGGCTACACCCCGGTCGCCCACGCCCCGCTGACGGACTTCGTTGTCCTGCTCGCCTGGACCGCCGCCGCCTGCACCTTCGCCGCCTGGCGCTTCCGCTGGCATTAACCCGGGCATCTCGCCCGCCATCGCCCGCGGCGTAGGCGGCAATGGTCGTGCTAGCCGTACCAAACGGCCTCGGCTGCCACGATCGCGGTGAACCAGTGCCCCGGCGCAGCATCGAGGCATGAACACACAAACAAGGTCAGCAGGCGGTCACAGCACCGTCATCACGTACGACAATCACTTCATGACCGAGTCGGCTCAGTCGGCCGCGTCGCCGCTGCGGCATGTGATCGAGGCGCCTTTCACCAGGCGAACCTGGAACGAAATCGGCCATGCCCTCGTGGGCCTTCCGCTGGCCGCCGTCGCGTTTGCCTTCACGGTGCCGATGCTTCATAACGGGATATTCTGGGCGATCTCCACGGACGTCCTGCGGAAGTTCGGCGCGGTCGCCCGTTCCCTCGCCCGCAAGCTGCTCGGCGAAGACATCCCCGCGCCGCCGCCGCTCAAGCCCCTGCTGCAGCTGAAGGTGGCGACACCGGACATGGCGGCCGCCGCCGCCCTGGCCGCGGCGGTCGCCGGCGCCGGGGGGAAGGCCAGAGTGTGGGAGACGAAGCCCGGGGTCACCACCAGGAGGCTGCCGCAGGCCCAGGTCACCGAGCTGGCCGCCGGGGCCGGGGTCACGGTCACCGACCTGCGGCCGCTGAGCGGCGCGGGCGGCTGGATCGGCGCGCGGACCCTCGACCCGGTCGCCTGGCGGGCGCGCGGCTATTTCGCGCTGAAGCTGCAGCTCGCGGTGCTCGGCGTTGCGGTCATCGCGGTCTGCTGGCTGGGCGGCGTATTCTGCCTGACCTTCCCCGCCTGGTGGACGCTCGGCCTTGACAGTGCGCTCACGGGCACCGCGCTCGCGAGTCCGTCCGGCTCGTTCACGCTCATACCGCTGGGCGTCGCCCTGCTGCTCGCGGGCCCGTGGGCGGTGCACGGCCTGACGGAAGCCGACCGCTGGCTGATGCGCGGCCTGCTCGGACCCGGTTGGTCGGCGGCCCGGATCCGCGCGCTTGAGCAGAGCCGGGCGCGGGTCGTAGATGACTCCGCCGCCAGGCTCCGGACCATCGAACGGGACCTGCACGACGGCACCCAGGCGCAGCTCGTGGCCCTGGCCATGAAGCTCGGCCTGGCCCGGGAGAAGCTGCAGGACGCGGGCGTCGTTGACCTGGCCCGGGTCACCCAGCTCGTCGAGGACGCGCACCGCGGCGCCCTCGAGGCGATCACCGACCTGCGGACCCTGGCCCGGGGCATCCACCCGCCGGTGCTCGACAACGGCCTGGCGGACGCGCTCGCCACCCTGGCGAACCGCAGCGCCTTGCCCGTCGAGCTGATCACCGATATCCCCGAGCGGCCGTCGGCCGCGATCGAGACCATCGCCTACTTCTCGGCCGCCGAACTGCTGGCCAACGTGGCCAAGCACAGCGGCGCCCGCCACGCTACGCTCGAAGCCGTGCACGTACCCGGCCTGCTGCGGATCCGGGTCACGGACGACGGCGTCGGCGGCGCGTACCCGGCGCCCAACGGCGGCCTGCGCGGGCTGGCCGACCGCGTCCGCACCGTCGACGGCCGCATCGAGATCGACAGCCCGCTCGGCGGCCCGACCACGGTCACCGTCGAACTGCCGTCCCACGCCTGAGAACACGGAAACCATGCGCATCGTCATAGCCGAGGACGCCGCCGTGATCCGGGCGGGCCTCACCGAGATACTCGACCGACCGCGGCCACCAGATCGTGGCCGCGGTCGGCGACGCGACCGCCCTGCTGGCCGCCGTCGCCGATCACGAGCCTGACGTCGCGATCGTCGATGTGCGGATGCCTCCCGACCACACCGACGAGGGCCTGCGCGCCGCGATCGCGATCCGCCGCGCCCACCCCGGCGTCGGCATCCTGGTGTTCTCCCAGTACGTCGAGACCAGGTACGCGGCCGACCTGCTGCGCATGCGCTCGGGCGGCGTCGGTTACCTGCTCAAGGACCGGGTCGCCAACGTCGCGGAGTTCGCCGACGCGATTACCCGGGTCGCGGCGGGCGGCACCGCCCTCGACCCGGAGGTCGTCGCCGGCCTGCTGACCGCGACCCGGCACACGGCCGCCCTCGACGCGCTCACCCCGCGCGAGCACGACGTCCTCGCCCTGATGGCCGAGGGCCGCTCCAACAGTGCCATCGCCGACCGCTTCACCGTCTCCGAGCGCGCCGTCGAAAAGCACGTCGGCAACATCTTCGCCAAGCTCGGCCTCCCCCCGTCCGACTCCGACCACCGCCGCGTCCTAGCCGTCCTGGCCTTCCTCGGCGAGCACTGACGGCGGCGCTTTCGTGCACGGTCGCGGCGGCGGCTTCCAGCCCGCGGCCGGAAGCGTCTTACCCCCGGTAAGCGGCGATCAGCGGCATGAAAAGGTCGTCGACGATCGTCGAGATCCGGTCGGCGGGCACCGGCTTGAGCGTCATCAGCATGTCGTGGCGCATCAGGTCGAACGGCATCGACAGCACGGCGGCGGGCACCTTCTCCAGGTCGATCTCGCCGCGCTCGCATGCACGGCGGTAGATCTCGTCCGACCACACCGGCCGGTTTTCCATGATCCGGGCCCGCACTTGCGCCGGGGTAAGACCGCTGTTCGACTGGAGGCCCGCGAAGGTGGCGGGGATGACCACGGCAAAGGAACTCCGCGCGTCGCTGAAGGATTTGAGCAGCGCGAGCACGTCGCCGCGCAGGGTCCCGGTGTCCGGGACCTGGACCGGGCGCGTCTCCCCATAGTGCCTGATGGCGGCGAGCACCAGCTCGTCCTTGTTCGGCCAGCGCCGGTAGAGCACCGCGACGCCGGTCTTCGCGCGGGTGGCGACCGACTCCATCGTCAGCTTCGCGAAGCCCGCGTCGGCCAGTTCCCCCCACGCGGCCTCGAGCAGCGCGGCCTCTAGCTCCTCGCCGCGCCGCCGCTGCCGGTGCAGTTGCTCGGTCACACCGGTGAGGATAGCCGACAAGAAAAATAAGAGACGCTTGCATTCCTTATCCCGGGCCCGTACGCTCGTAAGAGATGAATCCATCTCTTATTTGTCGGGAGCGGTCATGGCGGCGAGATCGGCACCAGGTCAGGACAGGATTGACCCGAAGGTTCTCAAGAGCGCGCTGATCCTGATCGTCGGGTTCCTCGCGGTCATCTTCGACACGACGATCGTCAGCGTCGCGCTGCACACGCTCGCCACCCAGTTGCACGCGTCGGTCTCCGCCGTCCAGTGGGTGACGACCGGCTACCTGCTCGCGCTGGGCATCGCGGTGCCGCTGTCCACCTGGGGACAGCGCCGGTTCGGCGGCAAGCGGCTGTGGATGGCCGCGCTCACCGTCTTCCTCGTCGGCTCGGTCGGCTCCAGCCTGGCCTGGAACATCGGCTCGCTGATCGCCTGGCGCGTCGTGCAGGGCGCGGCCGGCGGCATCATGTTCCCGCTGCTGACCACGCTGATCATGCAGGCCGCCGGCGGCAAGGCCCTCGGCCGGACCGTCACCGTCATCGCGCTGCCCGCGCTGCTCGGCCCCGTACTCGGCCCGCTCGTCGGCGGCGCGATCCTCACCCACCTCAGCTGGCGGTTCATGTTCTGGGTGAACGTGCCGTTCTGCGTCGCCGGGCTCATCCTCGCCGCGCGCTACCTGCCCGCCGACAAGCCCGACCCGGCGGCGCCCAGGCCGCGTCTCGACCTGCCGGGTCTCGCCCTGCTCGCGCCCGGTGTCGCCGCGATCATCCTCGGGCTGAGCGACGCGGGCAGCGAGGCCGGCTTCGCGCACCCGGGTGTCATCGTCCCGCTGGCGATCGGCATCGTCCTCACCGCCGCGTTCACCGGCTACGCGCTGCGCCTGACCAGGCAGCACGGGTCCGGACGGCGCGGGCAGGCGCTCGTCGACGTGCGACTGCTCGCCCGGCGGCCGGTCGCCTCGGCGTCCGCGGTCCTGTTCTTCACCGGCTTCTCCCTGTACGGCGCGATGCTGCTGCTGCCCCTGTACTACCAGGAGGTGCGCGGCGCCTCCGCCCTGACGGCCGGGATCATGCTCGTCCCGCAGGGCGTCGGCACCCTGTTCTCCCGCGGTCTGGCCGGGCGGCTCACCGACAAGATCGGCGCCCGCCCGGTCGCCGTCGCCGGCTTCGCGATCGTGGCCGCCGCGACCTGCCCCTTCGCGTTCGCCGGACCGCACGCGAGCGACTGGCTGCTCGCTGCCTGGCTCGCTGTCCGCGGGTTCGGCCTCGGCGCCGTGATGATCCCCCTGATGGCCGTCGCGTTCCTCGGCCTCGAAAAGGGACAGGTCGCCCACGTGAGCGTGCTCACCCGGATGGTTCAGCAGATCGGCGGCTCATTCGGCACCGCCGTCCTCGCGGTCATCCTGTCCGGTGCCGTCACCGCGCACCACGCAGACCTGGTCACCGCGTTCCACATCGCGTTCTGGTGGGCGACCGGCTTCTCCGTCCTCGCCGTCCTGCTCTCCCTCTGGCTCCCCGGCGCCCCCCGCAGGCCCGTCGCCGCGCCGGGACGCGACCAGGTCCCGGCGGACGGCGCCGCTGACTCCGTTGCCACGCCGCAGCCGGCGCAGCGGTAGCGATCAGGGCGAAGCCACGCATCCGTTCGGGATATAAATTCCAATTATCCCGAACGGATGGTGCTTTCTGTCATTCCCGAGAATTACTCACGACACTCCGCCGGGCGTCTCCAACAAAACCGTCGCACCGGGGCGCGATGATGGATATTTTTCCACATCATAGGTCAATGTCATTGGCGTAAGGATCTAGCTGCGCGGCGGGCGGCCCGTACGCGTGCCGGGTATGCCAGGAAGATCCCGCCGCTCCCGCGACGCGACCCGTTATCGGGTCAATTCCGCAGGTTATAACCTGCTTAATTGACCTGCAAAGCGAAAACCTTGGCGATGGTGCCGGGCCGAGCCCTCGATTACCCGCCGTGCACCGGATGTAAATCCGCTTCCCGGGAGATCAACGCCGGGAACTTAGGAAACCGCTGTGCCTGGTGACGACGTTTGTCCAGCCCGGTCAGGCGTGGTCCGGAGAACCCCGGGAATAGCGCGATTTCGCTCCGCAAAAGCCGCATACAGAGACCGCTGCTCGTCGTTACTGTCGGCCCTAACAAGGCAACCGCACTTCGTTACTTTGTCCCGATGCCGGGCGCCCGCTGCCCGGATTGCGACAGTATGCCCGGCCCGGCCACCACCTGCCGCGACACCGCGCTCACCTCTGCTTACCAACCGGCGCCGCATTTACCGCGAATCGGACATGATCATGGTCACCTGCTAGGCAAAGACGACGATCATGGTCACCGTGTAAGCAAAGTGCGGTCCCGCGTAAGCAAAGCCGCAGCGCTGCGCGGATACCGGGAGGTCACCTCACGGATAATCACGAAGTAAGGCGCCGCCGACCGGGAAAGCACATCCGGGACGCCTGAAGCAGGCTCAAGGCGAGCCGTCAACTTCCTGGTGTTGGCCTGGGAGGTGCCGTGCTTACGTTTCGCGCGAGGTTTGCCGGTTAATTCCCGGCGAACCTGGACCGCCGGCAGCGGGGGCAGCGTCGCGAACAGGTCGATGCCCTGGTCGGCCGCGTGGGCGGCGAGGAGCCGGGTCACGAGCCGGGAGAGCGTCGCCCGGTCCCTGGGCGCCAGGCGGTCGAGCATGGCGGTGACGTCCGCGGCGACGAGTCCGGCGGCCTCGGACACGAGCGAACGGCCGTCGTCGGTGAGCCTGACCAGGACGGCCCGCTTGTCGGCAGGCGAGGGCGTGCGGGCGACCAGGCCGCGGCGCTCCGCGCGGTCCACCAGGCCGGTGACGCTCGACTTGTCCAGCCCGAGGAACCGGGCGAGCTCCTGCATGGTCGGCTCGCGGTCACGCAGCACGCCGAGCAGGCGTACCGCCGGGATCGACAGCTGGTGCTCGGCCGCCCTGCGCTCGACCAGACCCATGATCACGAACGCAAGCTGCGCCATCCCGTCCACTGGATCGAGCTGCGGCTGCTCTGCGGCGACTTCCGGTTGCGGCGACATGCGGTCAGTCTACTTGACTTAGTTTGTATCACCAACTAAATTAGTACGTGACACAAACTAAATGCGATCTTCCGGGTAAGAGTAAGAGAGGCAAGCCATGGCCAAGATGAACGCGGCCGTCGTGACATCGTTCACGGAACCGCCCCGCTACCAGCGTTTCGAGGTGCCCGAGCCGTCCGCCGCGGGAGAGGTGCTCGCCGACGTCCTCGCCGTGGGCCTGCACCCGCGTGTCCGCAGCGGCGCCGCGGGAAAGCACTACACAAGCAGCGGCACGCTGCCGATGATCCCCGGGGTCGACGGCGTCGGGCGGCTGCCCGACGGGAGGCTCGTCTACTTCGCGGCCGACGACGACGTGCTCGGCACGATGGCGGACAAGGCGCTCGTTGACCCGGCGCCGCTCGGTCGAGCTGCCCGACGGCGCCGACGTCGCGCGGGTCGCCGCGGCGATGAACCCGGCGATGTCCTCCTGGGTAGCGCTACGGCGCCGCGTCCAGCTCAAGCCGGGGCAGAGCGTCCTTGTCCTCGGCGCGACCGGCAACGCGGGGGCGATGGCGGTCCAGGTGGCCAGGCGGCTCGGCGCCGGGCGCGTCGATCGGCGTCGGCCGTGACCTGGAACGGCTGCGCGCGCTGATCCCGGCGGGCGCCGACGACGTGGTCCAGCTGACCGACGACGCCGAAGCGACGGGGCAGGCACTGGCCGCCGCGGCCGCCGAGGTAGACATCGTCCTCGACTACCTGTGGGGCGTGCCCACCCGGCAGGCGATCACGGCGCTGCTGACCGCGCGGTCCGACCGGAGCCGGGCGCTGGACTGGATCCAGATCGGGTCGGTCGCCGGGCCGACGATCGAGCTGCCGTCCGCGGCACTGCGCTCGGCTAACTTCCGTCTGCTGGGCAGCGGCCAGGGCTCGGTCTCCCCGCGCGGACTACGTCGCCGAACTGCCGCCGCTGGTAGCGGAGATCAGCGCGGGCACGATCGGCGTCCGGGCGAACGTCATGCCGCTGGCCGACGTCGAGCGGGCCTGGGCGAGCAGGGAGACCCCGGGCGAGCGCACCGTCCTGGTGCCATAACGTAGACGCCGTAGCGTAATGCGGTAGGGGAGAGGGGCATCAATGAGCGTGCACCCTGCGGGCGGCAGCGACGGCCCGCCGGAGGTCATCTACATCATCCGTCACGGCGAGAAGCCCGGTGACCCTCCGTCATCCCACGGCAGGCACCAGGTTCCCGGCTTCGGCGTCAACTACCACGGCGCGAGTAACGAGCACTCCCTGCTGCCGCGCGGCTGGCAGCGCTCCGGCGCGCTGGTCGCCCTGTTTGCCCCCACCTCAGGATCGCCCCGGTGGGGGCTGCGCACCCCCGCGACGCTGCTTTCTCCGTCACACGGCGAGCCGGAAAAGACGGCCGTCCGCCGGACCTACCAGACGGTCCAGGGCCTGGCCGATCACCTGGCACTCGAGATCGCCACCCCGTTCGAGGTGGGGCACGAGCCGCAGCTGGCCGCGAGCGTGCTCACCGGCTACTCCGGGGTGGTGCTGATCTGCTGGGAGCATAACCACATCCCGGTCATCGCGAGATCGCTGCCAACCGCCGAAGGCACGGACATCCCGGGCACGTGGCCCGATGACCGCTACGACGTCATCTGGGCGTTCAGCCTGCTCCCCGGGGTGTCCAAGGCCAGATACGCCTTCACCCAGATACCGCAGCGCCTGCTAGCCGGGGATACCGACAAGGTCATCCCCGGCTAGCCCCCGTGGTCCAGCGGACCGTGGGTTCAGCGGACCGTGGTTCAGGCACCCGTGGTTCAGGCACCCGTGGTTCAGGCGCCCGCGTCGTCGCACCCGGCGCCCGCCGTCCGCGGGACCGGTTGGCCGGCGGGCTGGGTTTGTCCGGCGGAAGCCGGGCCTGCGCCGCGCCGCAGCCCGCCGAGGGCGATGAGCGCGCCGAACACCGCGACCCCGGTGATGAGGAAGAGCGCCGGCCGGTAGGCGGCGAGCGTCGCCGCCGGGGTGCCGAGCCGGGCGCCGCCGCCGGCGTCAACCACCGCGGTGACGACGGCGAGCACAAGCGCGCCGCCGACCTGGAATGACGTCTGGAACAAGCTGGCGGCAAGACCCTGCTCCTCGTCGGGCATCCCGTCGGTGGCGGCCACGCTCAGCGCGGAGAAGCCCAGCCCGAAGGCCAGCCCGACAAGCAGCATCGTCGGCAGCATGCACGGCTGCGTAGTCCGGGGTCACGCCGGCCCGCAGGAACACCGCGTACGCGGCCACGAGGCAGACAAAGGCCGCGGCGCCAGCCTGCCCGTGCCGAACCGGCCGAGCAGGCCGCTCACGCCCACCGACAGCACGGCCACCATGACGCCGGCCGGCAGGAACGCGAGCGCGGTCGAGATCGGCGACCAGCCCGCCAGGCTCTGCAGGTACTGGGTGGCGAGGAACTGGAACGAGACGTAGGAACCGAAGAGGGTGACCGCGCCGATGTTGGCGCGCAGCAGCTGGCCCCACCGCAGGATCTGCAGCGGCATCAACGGGTCGCGGCTCCGCGACTCGATCGCGACAAAGGCCGCGAGCCCCGCCGCGACGAGAACAAACGAGCCGATCGTGCGGGCGGACGCCCATCCGGCCTGCTGCGCGGACACGACCGTGTAGACGAGAAGCAGCATGCTGAGGGTCACCGTGAACGCGCCGGGCAGGTCGAACGACCGCCGCGCCGCGGGGGCCCTGCCCGTCTTGCCCGCCTCGCTTGTGTCGCGCGGGATCAGCCACCAGCCCGCGGCCAGCACGATCAGCGCGACGGGAGCGGGGACGAGCAGGGTCCAGCGCCAGCTCACCGCCGTGAGCAGGCCGGACAGCACCAGGCCGAGGGAGAATCCGCTCCCGCCGAAGACCGAGTAGATGCTGAACGCCCGGTTGCGCATCGGGCCTTCCGGGAACGTCGTGGTCAGCAGCGACATGCCGGCCGGCGCGGTGAACGCGGCCGCGACGCCCTTCACGAAGCGGGCGCCGATGAGCAGGCTGGGCACGCTGGTGAGGCCGCCGAGCAGGGACAGCACGGCGAACGCGGCCACCGCGGTGAGGAACACCCGCCGTCGGCCGAGCAGGTCGGCCGCCCGGCCGCCGAGCAGCAGCAGGCCGCCGTAGCCGAGGACGTAGCCGCTGACGACCCATTGCAGCGACGAGGTGGACAGGCCGAGGGCGGTCCGGATAGACGGCAGTGCGACACCGACCATGGAAACGTCGAGCGCGTCGAGGCACAGTGCGCCGCCGAGCACGATCAGCACGCCCCAGAGGCGTGGTGACCACCGCTGGGTTTGCTCCAGATCCTCCTTAACGGCTGGCGTTGAGTAGACGGCAGTTACAGGGGACGGCGCAGGCCGTTCGGTTGACTGCATGGCTGAAACTGTATGCATGTACACGCAATGTTTGCAAGCGCAATTAGTGTGCTTGCAAATACTTCGGGAACGCGTTACCCTGTGGCCGTGAGCGCGACATCTGACGTTGCCTCGCCGGGCGGTGCGGGGCCGGGCGAAATGCCGCCCGGGAAGGCAGCGCCCGGGGACGTGGTAACTGCCTGGCGGGACATGACGGCATGTCACGCGGCCATCTGCGCGGTGCTCGAGCGCGAGCTTGGCGAACGGCACGGGCTTGGCGTCAGCGACTTCGAGGTGCTTGACCGGCTGGCCGAGAACCCCGAGGTCAAGTGCCGCGCTCAGGACCTGGCCGAGTCCGTGCACCTGAGCCAGAGTGCGCTCTCCCGGCTGGTTGACCGCCTCGTCAAGAACGCTCTCGTGGAGCGCTGCGCCTGCGACATGGACCGCCGTGGCATCTACGTGGTGCTGACGGCCGAGGGACAGCGCCGCCAGGCCGAGGCCGCTGTCACCCACCGGGACGTGCTCGCCCGCCTTCTCCCCGCGCGCTAGCCTCGCCGTCCTTTTCGCGCTCTCGTCCCGTGCTGGCACCCCGCACCGGGTTATAACGATTCAGATTCGGGGCTCAGAGGCCGTAATGACACCGGTGCGGGGCGCGCTGACACTACTGGCAAGTTGAAACGTTACACATCAGCTGGAACCCGGCGCACGCGGAGGTGCACCCGATGGATGTCGCGGCCAGCGACCCGAGCGATCAGCCGCGGCCGGGTTCGATGCGTGCTTGACAGTCTGGCCCTCGCCTACCGGCGGGCCCTGGTCGCCGCGCAAGGACTCTCCGGACGGCACGCGGACGTGGTGCACGTCGTCGGAGGCGGGTCGCGCAACGAGCTGCTGTGCCAGCTCACCGCCGATGCGACCGGCCTGCCGGTCATCGCCGGGCCGACCGAGGCCACCGCCCTCGGAAACGTCCTGGTTCAAGCCCGCGCGCTTGGCGCCGCCCCGGGCTCACTGAACGCCCTGCGGGCGCTGCTTCGCGCCAGCCCGGCCAGCTGCGTCCTGCGCCGCTACAATCCGTCCGGCGACTCGCGCGCCTGGGCGGCGGCCGATCCCGTCTGAATGTCCGCGCAGGTGCCTGGACCTGACCTCAGCCACCTGGTAGCAGAGCCTGTATCGTTTCATAAAGCGAACCCTTTTCACCTTGCCTCCTCACCGGAGCGGATCTGCTGAAGGTTCACCAGGATGAAAAGGTTCGGTCGCCCTGTCCAGGTAGAAGCGGGTAAGCGTGCCGGTCAGCATCAGGGAGGTCGCCGCCCACGCCGGCGTCTCCGTCGCCACAGTTTCCAATGTGCTCAACCGGCCCGACATCGTGGCCCGGCCGACGCGTGACCGGGTGAGCGCCTCGATCAAGGAACTCGGCTTTGTCCGGAATGAGTCCGCGCGCCAGCTCCGCGCCGGCCGGAGCCGGACGATCGGCCTCGTGGTGCTCGATGTGGCGAACCCGTTCTTCACCGACCTGGCGCGCGGTGTGGAGGACGAGGCGAGCAAGGCGGGCCTGGCGGTCATCCTGTGCAACAGCGACGACCAGGAGCGCAAGGAGAAGCGCTACCTGGAACTGCTCGAAGAGCACCGCGTGCAGGGCGTGCTGATCACGCCGGTGGTCGGCGCGGGCTCGCGGCTCGCCCGGCTGCAGCGGCGCGGTACCCCGGTGGTGCTGGTCGACAGCCGGTCGCCGTCCGCGCGGCCAGTGCTCCGTCGCGGTCGACGACGTGCTCGGCGGCGATCTCGCGGTCTCCCACCTCCTGTCCGCCGGCCACCGGCACATCGCCTACATCAGCGGCCCGCGTTCCATCAGGCAGGTGGCCGACCGCCATGAGGGTGCGCTGCGTGCCTTCGAGCGGGCCGCCCGGCCCGCCGCGAACCTGCACGTCATCGACGTCGGCTCGCTCAACGTCGCCGCCGGTCAGCAGGCCGGGGCCGAGATCGCGGACCAGGCGGCCGCGGACCGTCCGACCGCGGTGTTCTGCACCAATGACCTGATCGCCCTCGGTGTCTTGCAGGAGATGACCCGTAACAAGATCAGGGTGCCGGAAGACATTTCCATCGTCGGTTATGACGACATCGACTTCGCGGCGGCCGCCGCGGTGCCGCTTACCTCGGTGCGCCAGCCCCGCCAGCAGCTCGGCCGCACCGCCGCGAGGATGCTCCTGGACGAAGCCGCGGCCGGGGGCACTCATCAGCACCAGCAGGTAATCTTCGAGCCCGAGCTGATTGTCCGCCAGTCGACCACGTCCAAATCCGCTGGCAGAGCGTTCCGCGGCCGCGTCGCCCGGCCGGCCGGTTTAGCCGTTAGGGGTGGTCCCGTCAGCCGGGCATCCGCGCAAGATCCTGGCCAGCCCGAGGCCGCGGCTGTCGGCTCCGCCGGGGAATGACATCCGCCGGGGAATCCAGGCGTAGGAGATGCCGTGCCACGGATCCGCGGCGCCGATGGAGCCGCCCGCCCCGTCGTGTCCGAACGCCTGGTGGCTGCCGAGCGCGAGCCGCTCGTCCGCCTTCTGGAACACGATGCCGAACCGGGTCGTGGCTCGCAGCACGAGATCCTCGCCGGCCGCCTGGATCTGCGTCACCTGCGCGATCGTGTCATCGGTCAGCAGCCGG
This sequence comes from uncultured Actinomycetota bacterium, assembly GCA_963785645.1. GTDB lineage: Bacteria > Actinomycetota > Actinomycetes > Streptosporangiales > Streptosporangiaceae > Trebonia. Next base: position 144,098 of record CAWAWG010000020.1, on the reverse strand, counting down.
GCAAACCCGTCGACCTCGCTGATGCACATCGCGTACAGCCGGGCGAGCCCGCGCGCCGACCCGGTCCCCGCGGCGGCGGCCTGACCGGAGGCGCGGAAGCTCTTGATGTTCGGCAACTGCTCAACGCGGGCAGGACGGGTCGCGGCGTTGAACGCCATGCCGGTCAGGCTGTCGGGCTGAGCGGGGGCGTTCGCCTGCTTCTCCTGCTCAGGCGTGGGGCTGGCCGGCAGCACCGCCCGCACCCGGGAGTCGGCGTCCGGCGGCGTACGGATGTAGAAGTCGATGCCGCGCGGGCCGCCGATCTCCTTCCCGAAGAAGTCCGCGATCGGGATGCCGGCGATGCGCCGGACGAGTTCGTCCATGATGGTGCCGATCGTCAGCCCGTGGTAGCCGTGGGCCTGGCCGGGGCGCCAGTGCGGAACCTGCGCCGCGAGCCGGGCCGCCATCGCGTCGTGGTCGATGATCTCCTGGAACGTGAACTGCGGCTCTGCACCGGGGATGCCCGCCTGATGCGACAACGCGACGCGGACCGTGATGTCGCGTTTGCCGCCGCCGGCGAACTCGGGCCAGTAACGGCTCACCGCCGCGTCCAGGTCGAGCGCACCCCGCTGAACCAGCAGGGCTATGCAGATCGCGGCAACCCCCTTGGTGCTGGAAAAGACGCCCTGGATGTCATCCGGGTCGACGTCACCGCCGCCCCACAGGTCCACGACCCGCTGCCCGTGCCGGTAGGCGCAGAACTGGCCGCGCGCGTCGCGTTCCCCGGCGAGCAGCCGCCCGAACTCCTCGGCGACCGGCTCGAATCCGGGTGCCGTGCTGCCTTCGACCTGGTGGTTCGCTACAGTGCCGTCCGTTGCGGTGCTGTCCGTCATCTGCTGGCGTCACTTTCTCTCCGGGGCGCTTCGCGGCCCTGCTGCCCTGCCGCGCCTTACCCGATCGTCCCCGTTATCTTGCTGGCTGGCCAGTGAAACGGCCTGGCCGTCCCCGGACGGTCAGCCGCTGTCTGCCCGGGCACGCCGGCGTCGCGTGGCGGTGCGGAGCGACCGACCTGGGCAGACGCCTATATCGACATCAATGATCCGATGAATTGGTCTCTTCTCGTTATCGAGCACCCTTGCAAGGGATGCCTCGGCATGTAAACATCCGATCAATAGATCCGATGTTTGTTGCCTGAGGAGCGCAAGTGACGCACGTGCAGCCAGAAGAGCCCGTGACGATCCCGGCGGTGACACCCGTGGTTGCCGGGAGCACTGCCGTGGACGGCCGGGCAGGCGCCAGGGTCGTAGCGCTCGACTGTTACGACGTCCGCTTTCCGACCTCGCTCGAGCACGACGGCTCCGACGCGATGAACCCGGACCCGGACTATTCGGCCGCGTACGCGGTCCTGCGTACCGACGCGCCCGGTCTGGAGGGGCATGCGCTGTGCTTCACCATCGGGCGCGGGAACGAGGTGATGGTGACCGCGGTCGCGGCCTTGCGGCGGTACGTCGTCGGCCGTCACGTCAGCGATATCGTCACCGACCTCGGCGGATTCAGCGCTGCCATGATCGGCGACAGCCAGCTCCGGTGGCTGGGCCCGGAGAAGGGCGTCATGCACATGGCGATCGGCACGGTCGTCAACGCGGCCTGGGACCTGGCGGCCAAGGTCGCGGGCAAGCCGGTGTGGCGGCTGCTGGCCGACATGGCGCCGGAGGAGGTCGTCGCGCTGGTCGACTTCCGCTACCTGGAGGACGCGCTCACCCCGGCCGAGGCACTCGGCATCCTGCGCGGCGCGCGGGCCGGGCGGGAGGAGCGCGTCGCCGAGCTCGAACGGTCGGGTCACCCGGCGTACACGACAACGCCCGGCTGGATCGGTTACACGGACGAGAAGCTCGCCGAGCTGTCCCGCCAGGCGGTCGCCGACGGGTTCACCCAGATCAAGCTCAAGGTCGGCGCGGACACCGCCGACGACATCCGGCGCATGGCCATCGCCCGGGAGGCGGTGGGCCCTGACATCAGGATCGCGGTCGACGCCAACCAGCGCTGGGGGATAGCGGAGGCCGAGGCGGCGGTCGCCGCGCTCGCGCCCTGGGACCCGTACTGGGTCGAGGAACCGACCAGTCCGGACGAGATCCTCGGCCTGGCCAAGATCCGCGGCGCGATCGCGCCCGCCAAGGTCGCGGTCGGCGAGCACGTGGCCAACCGGGTCATCTTCAAGCAGCTCCTCCAGGCGGGCGCGGCCGACGTGCTGACAATCGATGCCTGCCGGGTGGCGGGGGTCAACGAGAACCTCGCCATCTTGCTGCTCGCCGCGAAGTACGGCGTCGCCGTGTGCCCGCACGCCGGCGGCGTGGGGCTGTGCGAGATGGTCCAGCATCTCGCGATGTTCGACTTCATCGCGGTCGGCGCCACGGCGGCCGACCGGGCCCTGGAGTACGTCGATCACCTGCACGAGCACTTCACCGATCCGGTGCGCGTGGTCGGCGGCCGCTACCTGGCACCGTCAGCGCCCGGCTTCTCCGCGACGCTCCGGGAGCAGTCGCTGCGTGATTACGAATTCCCCGACGGTGCCGTCTGGCGTCAGCTGGCAGGCACCCCAACCCTCCAAGGAGAACTATGAAGATAAGAAGACGCCTGGCCGGCGCCGTGGTGCTGGCCGCCGCGGGACTGCTCGCCGCGGCGTGCAGCTCAAGCAGCACCAGTGCCAGCTCCACCGCGTCAAGCGGCGGCGGCACGGCGACGGCCGGCAGCTCGTCAGCGTCCGGCCAGGTCACGATCGGCGTCGACCTGACCTATAACAACACCGCCTTCTGGTCCGCCTACATCAACTACGAGACCCAGTACGCGCAGCAGATGCACGTCAAGGTGCTTGGCCCGCTGCTCGCGGCCGCCAACGCCAGCCTGCAGAACCAGCAGATCGAGCAGCTGGTGAACGAGGGCGCGCAGGCCGTCATCGTGAACCCGGAGACGGCCACCAGCCTGGGCCCGGCGATCAGCTACGCGAACGCGCACCACGTCCAGCTCGTCTCCGTCGACACGATTGTCGGCGTCGGCAAGGTGTACATGGTTGTCCGGGCGTCTAACACCCTGTACGGTCAGGACGCCTGCGCGTATATCTCGTCGAAGGTGAAGTCCGGGTACGTGCTCGACCTCGAGGGTGACCTCACGTCGTCAAACGGCGCGGACCGCACGGACGCCTTTGACTCCTGCATGACGGCGAACGACCCGGGTGTGAAGGTGCTCAAGGAGCCGACCGTCTGGACGGACGCCACCGCCGTCACCGACGCGCAGAACGCCATCAATGCCTACGGCTCCCAGCTCAAGGCCATCTACTCCCAGTGGTCAAGCCCGGACACCGGCATCATCCCGCTGCTGAAGAGCAAGAGCCTCGGCCCCGGCTCGGCCAATCCGGTGATCCTGGTAAGCGACGACGGGGTGCCGTTCGAGATGTGCGACATCTCCAGCGGCTCCGTCTCGGCGTCGCAGTCGCAGCCTGCCAACCTGTACGCGCAGTACGCCCTGACTTACGCCGCGGACGCGGCCAAGGGCGTCAAGCTGTCGGCGGGCCAGCCCGGCGGCGGCGCGCCGGCTCTGCAGAACGTCACCTACCAGGGTGACACCAACCTCGCCGACCCGATCGTCGCGCCGTTCGTGACGAAGAGCGCGACGACGCTCACGGTGGCCAGCCCGGTCGACGGGCTGCCCGGCACGTTCACGACCACGTCGGTCAGCGACGCGACGCTGTGGGGCAACGTTTACGGCCAAGCGCACGGCGGTGTCTGCGCCTCGTCCTAGCCCATCCGGTGGCCGGCGCCCCTTCGGGTGCCGGCCGACCCCGTTCCCGGGAGCAGATATCTCCATGACTTCCAGCACGGGGTCTCCGAACACGGTGCCGCCGCGTACTGTGCCACCCAGTGGGTCACCCAGTACGCGGGCACTGATTCAGGTGACTGGTGTCGAGAAGCGGTTCGGCACCACCCGCGCCCTGCGCGGGGTTGACCTTTCCATAGCCGCGGGACAGTGCCTCGGCCTGGTCGGCAGGAACGGTGCGGGCAAGTCGACCCTGGTCTCCATCCTGTCCGGCCTGTCCGAGCCGGACGCAGGCACGGTGCGCTTCGGTGCCGCCCCAGCTCCCCGGGTCGGCGACGTCGCGCGCTGGCGCGAGTGGATCGCCACCGTGTTTCAGCACTCGATGATCGTCCCGCACCTGTCGGTCGCGGAGAACGTCTTCCTCGGTGCCACGCCGGCCGTGGTCAGCTGGCGCGCGATGCGCCGCCGGACCCGCGACATCATGGGGGAGTGGGGGCTCGACATCGCCCCGGAGACTCCCTGCCGGGAGCTGTCGGTCGAGCAGCTCCAGGTCGTCGAGATCGCGCGGGCCCTGGCCCGCGGGGCCAAGTGCGTGCTCCTCGACGAACCCACCGCCGCGCTTGAACGCCAGGCGATCCAGCGGCTGTTCGACCGGGTTCGGCAGCTCACCGCGGCGGGCGTGGCCGTACTGTACATCTCGCATCACCTGGAAGAGGTCTTCGAGATCTGCCAGGACGTCGCCGTCCTGCGCGACGGCGAGCTGGTGCTCCACGCACCGACCGCCAGCCTCAGCAAGGACGACCTGATCGCGGCGATGGTCGGCGGGGTCGCCACCGCGGCGGCGAACGCCGCGCCGCAGGCGGAGCCTGCCGCTGCCGCCCGGGTGCCCGTGGCTGGCGACCTCGTGCTCAGCGATACCGTGCCGGGCGATACCGCGCCGGGTGACGTGGTGCTCGCCGTGGACGGCCTCACCTCCGACTCAGCGCGCGGCAGGCTTTCCGGCGTGTCGCTCAGGGTCCGCGCCGGCGAGGTTGTCGGAGTTACCGGGCTGCTGAGCGCGGGCGTGGCCACGACCGGGCGTGTCATCGCCGGCGCGGAGGCCGCCGCGAGCGGCGAAATCCGGCTGCGCGGGCGGCGCATCCCGCCGGGGAAGCGCGCTGCCGCCCAGCGCGCCGGAATCGGCTATATCCCGGAGGATCGCCGCGCGGAAGGGTTCGTGGCGCACCTCGGCGTGGCCGAGAACACCACGATGACCATCATGAGAGAGCTGTCCGACCGCTTGGGCCTGCTCGTGCCGCGCCGCCGGGCCGCCGCCGCGGCACCGTTCACCTCCCGGCTCTCGCTGGTGTCGTCGGGCCCCCGCCAGCCCGTCGCCGAGCTCTCCGGCGGCAACCAGCAGAAGGTCACCGTCGCGCGGACGCTCGCGCATCGCCCGTCGCTCATCGTCGCGATCACGCCGACGCGGGGAGTGGACGTCGCGTCGAAGGAACTGCTGCTCAGCTCCCTCGCCGACGTGGCCGCGACCAGCGGGGCGGGAGTGCTGCTGTGCAGTGACGAGCTGTCCGACCTGGTGATCTGCGACCGGGTCGTGGTACTCGTCCGCGGCGAGGTATTCACGGAATTCAACGACCCGCCCTTCGACCGTGATGCGCTGATCCTGGCGACGGAGGGGATCGCGGACGCCCCTCCGGAGCCCCCGGCGGAAGACCCGGGGGGAAATGACGCCGCCGAGGCTCAGACACCAGGGGACGGCGAACCAATCGGACAGGAAGATGGAGAATGATCTCGAACCAAGCGCCACAGGGGGAGGCTCCCGCCGTCCGGCCGGATGGTGACGGCCCAGACGGTAACGGCACCGGGTCACCCGCTGGCGGGTCCATCTCGTCGCGAATCCGCGGCATGAACGTCAGCGTGCTGCGCGAGGTAGCACTGCTCCCCGTCCTGGTACTGCTCATCGTCATCGGGACCGTGGTCAGTCCCGCCTTCTTCACCGTGTCCAACTTCACGGGCATCGGCCAGCAGAGCTCCGCGCTCGGTGTCGTCGTGGTCGGCGAGAGCCTGATCCTGCTGATCGGCGGCATGGACCTGTCGCTTGAATCGACGTTCGGTCTCGCGCCGATGGTCGCGGCCTGGCTGATCGTGCCGATCGCCGCCTACGGCAGCGGCACCGACCTCAACCCCTACCTCGGCATCGTTGTCCTGCTCGCGGTCGGCGCCGTGGTCGGTCTGGTCAACGGCCTGCTGATCGTCAAAGGCCGGCTGAACGGGTTCATCGTGACCCTCGGCATGACCATCGTCCTCGCGGGTCTGCAAAACGGGATCGTCAAGGCTCAGTCCCTGTTCAACCTGCCTTACGCCTTCGGCTACCTCGGGTCCGCGTCGATCGGCCAGCTGCCGGTCTCGCTGATCGTCGCCGTGATCATCTTCATCCTGACCGGGCTGTTCCTCCGCTACCACCGGATTGGCCGCGCCATCTACGCGGTCGGTGGCAACCCAGCGGCCGCCAGGGCGGCCGGCATCAAGGTCGAGCGGGTCAAGATCGGCGTCTACGTCGCGGGCAGCGTGCTCGCCGCCATCGGCGGGCTCATGGAGGCGGGCCGGGTCTCGGCCGTTACCGGGCAGCAAGGCTACGGTGAGGGCATCATCTTCTCCGTCTTCGCCGCCGCGGTGATCGGCGGCGTGAGCCTGAAGGGCGGCCGCGGCAACATGGTCGGCGCGGCGTCCGGCGTGATCCTTCTTGGTATCGTCAGCGACATCCTCGACCTCGCCCAGGTGTCGAACTACTGGATCGAGGCCATTGACGGCGCGGTGATCCTGTTCGCGCTCTTCCTGGCCCGTATCGTCGGCGGTGAGTCGACCGCTGAAGAAAGGTAAGGACGTTATGGCGGAACTGAGTGGGCTCGCGGCGATCGTCACCGGAGGCGGGTCGGGGATCGGGCTGGCGACCGCCCGGCTGCTCGCGGCCCGCGGCGCGCGGGTCGCGGTGCTCGACCTCAAGCCAACGGATGAGTTCCTCGGCCTGAGCACGGACGTCACGGACGACGCGTCGGTCAGGGCGGCGGTCGATGCCGCCGCTGACAGCCTCGGCGGCATCGACATACTCGTGAACAACGCGGGCATCGGCGCGGCGGGGACGGTGGCCGATAATCCCGACGACCAGTGGCATCGCGTGTACGACGTCAACGTGGTCGGGATCGTCCGTGTCACCCGCGCCGCGCTGCCCTACCTGCGCTCATCCGCGCACGCGGCGATCGTCAACACCTGCTCGATCGCGGCGACCGCGGGCCTGCCGCAGCGGGCCCTATACTCTGCGACAAAGGGTGCGGTCCTCTCGCTGACGCTCGCGATGGCCGCCGACCATATTCACGAGGGCATCCGGGTCAACTGCGTCAACCCGGGCACCGCCGACACTCCGTGGGTGGGCCGGCTCCTTGAGGCGGCCGATGACCCAGCGGCCGAGCGCGTCGCCCTGGAGGCCAGGCAGCCGATGGGGCGGCTGGTCACCGCGGACGAGGTGGCGGCGGCCATCGCCTACCTCGCCAGCCCCCTGGCGGCATCGGTCACCGGCACGGCGCTGGCGGTCGACGGCGGGATGGCGGGCCTGCGCGTGCGGCCAAGACGGTGATCGGCGCCCGCCTGCCCGTCCAGCTGAAGTCCGTCCAGCTGACGACCGCCACGGGGGACGCGGAAAGAGGATCGGGGGCGAGGGCGTGGCACTGACAGACGAGGCGATCGGCAAGATCAAGGAAATGATCATCTCCGGCCGGGTACGGCCGGGGGAGAAGCTGCCAAGGGAAGCCGACCTGGCGGCCGAGCTCGGCCTGTCCCGTAACTCGCTGCGTGAGGCGGTGAAGGCGCTGAGCCTGGTCAACGTGCTCGACGTGCGGCAGGGCGACGGCACGTACGCGACCAGCCTGGCACCGTCGCTGCTGCTTGAGGCGCTGAGCTTCATCGTCGATTTCCACCGCGACGACACCGTGCTCGAATTTCTCGAGGTGCGCAGAATCCTTGAGCCCGCCGCTACCGGACTGGCCGCGGTGCGGATGTCGCCGGAAGAAAAGGCAGAACTCGGCAAGATCCTGGAAGCCGTCACCGTGGACTCCCCGGTCGATGACTTCGTCGCCACCGACCTTGAATTCCACAAGAGAATCGCTGTCGGCGCCGGTAACTCGGTGCTGGCATCCCTCGTCGACAACATGTCGCTGCCGACGGCGCGCGCCAGGATCTGGCGGGGCATGACGGAACCCCGGGCCCTGGAACGGACGCTGGCCGAGCACCAGGCCATCCACAACGCGATCCTCTCCGGCGACGCCGACCTGGCCCGGTCCTGGGCAACGGTGCATATCGCGGGAATCGAGTCGTGGCTCCGGACAACGCTGTATCTCCCCCGGGGGGAACGACCCCCCCGGTGACCCCCTCGCGCACGGGGGAGTCCCTCCCCCAAAACAAAGGGAGCCCCTCCACTGGCCTTCGTATCCCCCTCGCCGGGCGGCGCCCGGGACGGCGCCTGCGGCGCCGGGTACGTATCCGGTTGGTTGCCGTTGTTGGTCCGCTGGTGCCTCGGGGTGACTTTCACGGCGCACGGGGGAGTCCCTCCCCCGTATCCCCCTCGCCGGGCGGCGCCCGGGTCGGCGCCTGCGGCGCCGGGTACGTATCCGGTTGGTTGCCGTTGTTGGTCCGCTAACTCAGTGGTTGCGGTAGCTGGTCCGGTGGTGCCCCGGGGTGACTTTCACGGCCCTTCCGTTGTCCCAGCCGCGCTCAGGGCTTGGACGGTACTGCCAGTGCCGGGCCTGCCACCCGGCGGAGGCCGGGCACGTCGGTCAGGGTGATACGGCGCTGACCGGTCCGGATGAGGCCACGCGTGCGCCAGCCGTTGAGCGCGCGGGCCACGGTAGCGCGTGAGGTGCCGGCCAGGCTGGCCAGCTCATCCTGGGACAGCGGCAACGCGATCTCGATGACGCCTTCCGCCTGGCCGCCGAGTCGTTCGGCGAGGTCGAGAAGAAGGCCCGCGAGCCGCTGCCCGCCGTTGCTCGCCGCCCGCAGGCGCAGCATCGTCTCGGCATCCCGCCACCGGTGTACCATCACGCTCCGGTAGACGCGGTTGCCGCCCTGACGGGTGTCGAGGAAGGAGCCGAACCGGTCGAATCCCACGATCAGCGCGCGCACGGTGCCTATTGCCTCCATGGTCGCATTCCGGAGTCCGGTGGTCTCGCCGGCGGTCTCCCCGACAATGTCACCTGCCCCGCGAAGCGCGTCGATGGACTGGTGGCCGTCCTCGCTCACCGAGATGACCTTCACCCAGCCGTCCAGCAGGATGAATACGTGCGTCGCCGGATCTCCCTCGACGCAGATGGCGGTGCCTGGCGGGTACTCCTTCTCCCGGCCAAGTGACCGCAGGATCCGCTGCTCTTCCGGAGGCAGCAGTCTCCAGAATGACCGGGCCGGTTCACTCGGCTGCATGCTCTAACGATGAGCCTTCCCTGAGCCGCTGACAAACTGTCCGTACCGGCCGCGCAGCCCGCTGCCGGCAAGATAGTGGATATCTGTACGCTCCATAGCGTGTACAACCATCCACTATCCGTGCGGGTGGCCGCTTGTCGCCGGATAACAGCAACAAGCGCGGAGCGCCACCGTGGCGGACGCGGAGCACTGCCGGCGGCCAAGGGGCACGGTCAGCCGCCAACGATGATGAGCATGGTCCACGCCAGGAAGCAGCCGCCGGCGAAGTAGGTCCACGTATCGGCGAACTGCATGCGGGACCTGGCCCGACGCGCCGCCCCCAGCAGCAGGTACGCGCGGTTCCAGGTCCACTGGGCCGGATCGGCGCCCGTCGGCGGCAGGGTCACCCAGGCCGGCCGCGAGTCAAGCGGAGCCCCGGTTACCCAGCGAAGCTCGGTTAGCGCGCTAAGCGTCGGCCTGCTGGCCCGAGCCAGCAGGAAGACGGCTGTCAGCCAGCAGAAGACGATCCCGCCAAGCAGGACCCCTTCAAGCAAGCCAACGTTAATGACGCCGGTCAGGCCCTGCCGCAGTGCCCGCGCGCCGGGCCCGGCCTCCAGGGCGGAGCCGACCGTTATCGCGCCGAGCAGGCACCCGTCGGTCACCATGCTGCCCCGGATGTCGCGCAACAGGCCGGCCATCTCACCGATGACCAGGTGGGCAGGCACTTCGTCGGGCGGCGGCTGACCAAGCGGTGCCTGTTCTTCGGCCTGCTCGATGTCGTAAGTGGCTTTTACCTGGTTCTTTCCTGACGGCCAGGCCGCTGATACGGTCATGCGGTACTTCTCCCTGCTCGCAGTGCGCTGTCGCATTAAGGCAAGCAGGGAACCATGCGGGTGCGCTGCCGCAGCCGATACAGCCTGACTGCCTCAAGTGAGACAGCGGCAGACAGCACGGCCGTCTGCCAAGGTCTGTCCGGATCTGTACACGGATGTCTACGGGCGTCCTGCGAGGATTGAGGCTGTCCGTGCCTGGTCGCGACGTTCACAAGCCTTTGTACGTGACTGACCTTGTAAGGGTGATTGTGCGCCGAGTTTGCTGGCTCGTGAACCTTTCGCGAACAAATTGCACGGGCGGGATCCGGCCGCACGGAGACGAGATTCGGCCCCGTTTTCCAGGTTTCCCCTCGTGCTCATCCAGGTAACGATATACTCTGGCGTCCCGCATGTGGACTCGAATAGCATTCTGGCACATAGGCGACAGGGGTCGCCCATATTTTAACGTCGGAGATGAGATGAGCCTGCATCAGCAAGAGCTGAATTCCGTCATTCCAGACCTGCGGGAGACCCCGCTGGAACAGCTCGCCGAGCTGGGTGATTCCGTCCTCGACCAGGCAATCGTTCTCTATCGTCAGCGACTTAACGAAACCGGCGCACCGCTGAGCTCCTTCAATTCGAGTATCTAGGCTTTGACCGCCACCCATTCGCTGACGGCGGGCGCCTTCACGGCGCTCGCCGGAGGCGCTGGAGACAGCGGGGTCATCGGGCAGTTGCGCGAAGCGCAGCTCAGCAAGCATCTGATGCTGCTCCGCGTCGTTGCGGAGGCTGCCACTGGAACCGGGCCTTCGTCGCCCGCGGCCGCCGCGTTCGGCGCGGGTTACCGGCTGCTCGCCCGGGTGCAAGCCGCCGATCCTGGTACCGTGGCGCGGCTGCTCTGCCTGCCGCACATCGGCGGCTGGGCGCACGACTGCCTGTCCTGCCTGGACAACGGTTCGGAACCCGATTTCGGCTACCTGGCCGCGGTCGCCGCGTCGGCGGCGGTCCGGTCGGGCATCCCGTTCGAGCTAGCTGTCCGGGCCGGGGACGGCCGGGTGCTGCTTCCCGGCCTCGGCTGCCTGCATGTGCCGGGTCAAGCCGAATGGGTCAGGCTGAGCAGCGACGGCGTGCGTTTGCGAGCCGCTGTAACGGTCGACAGCGGGCAAACCGATCCTGCGCAGATCGACGTGGCATGCGCCGCGCTCAAGCCAGACGACGGCTCGGATAGCACAGATGGCACAGGTATCTCGGACAGCACAGTGCCCTGCTGGCGGGGAACTCCGCTGGTGCGGGCGGTAGCGGACGGGCAGACCTGGGAGGTGCTGCTGGAGACCGACGACCGCTACCTGGACCGCTACACGCTGCCCATGCTCACCGCCGTAACGGCAGCCGAGGTCACGGTCTGGCGGCAGCGGATCCAGGCCGCCTGGGAACTGCTGGTCCGTCACCACGACTGGGCGGCCGGACCGGTCGCGTCCGGCGTCGACGCCATCGTCCCGCTGGTGCCCCGCTCGGACCTGGACAGCGCGACTTCCCCGGCGGCCTTCGGCGCGATCGCGACCTCACTGCCGCCGTCCCCGGTGAGCATGGCCGAGACCCTGGTCCACGAGTTCCAGCACATCAAACTCTGCGGCCTGATGGACATGCTGCCTCTCGTCAAGCCGAGCGGCGAGAAGGGCTACGCCCCGTGGCGCGAGGACCCGCGCCCCATGGGCGGGATCTTGCAAGGGGTGTATGCCTTCGCCGGCATCGTGCGGCTCTGGAACGAGCAGCGGTGCCTGGAGACCGAGCCGGACGCGGTCCTGCGCGCCAACGTGCTGTACGAACGCTGGCGTCTGGTGATCGAGCCGGTGGCCCGCACCCTGGTCGAATCGGGGCTGCTGACACCGGTCGGCGCGCGTTTCGTCACCATGCTCAGTGAGTGCGAATCGCGTCGGCAGTCCGCCCCGGTGCCTGCCGATGCGGCGGAGATAGCCCGGGAGATGGCCCTCGACAACTGGCTCACCTGGCGGCTCACGCACACGGCGCTCGATGCCACCGCGGTCACCGGGCTCGCGGCTGCCTACGAGCGCGGGGACCCGCTCAGCGGACGGGCGCTTCCCGAAGCCTCGATCGGGGAAGATCTCAGGAAGATCGACTCCATCCCCAGAAGCCGTGTGCTTCACATGCGTTTCCAGGAGCCGCGGCGGTTCCAGCAGTTGTCCGCGGCCCGCATTCCCGGGCTCAGCCAGGCTGACGTCCTCTTGGTCCGCGGGGACGCGGACGCGGCGGTCGCGGCCTACCGGGCGGGACTCGCCGCCGAGCCGGACCCGGCCGCCTGGATCGGCCTGGCCCTGGCGGCCGCCAGGCTCCCGGCGCCGTTGCGGCCGGTGCTGGCTGCTCAGCTGCCCCTCCTGTGCGAGACGCACGCCTGCCTCGCCAGCCGAGGGATCCACGTTGACCCGCTGGATCTGGCGGCCTGGTTCGAGCGGGGCGCCGGGCCGTTCCACGGGCGGCTGGTCGCGGACCTGTCCCTGCTCGCCGGCTTACAGATCGTACGGTTCGATTTCCGAGGTGAGCCGGGTTCGCTGTGCCGCCGCCCGTGCCTCGGGGTGCTCCAGGGTGAGCGTCCGCTCGTAGCTGCGCAGGACCTCGGCGACCCGCCGGTTTCCGCTGTCGGTATCCCCGGCCGCCGTCTCGTCGCAGGACAAGTTGGCCGCCGCCATCAGCGTGTCCGGGTGATCGCCGCCGAGGTGGAGGCGGCATTTGTCGAGCGTCTCCAGGCCAAGCTGGATCGCCTCGCCCAGCCGGCCGGACGCGGCGAGATCCGAGGCGTAGTTGATGCTGGCCGACAATGTGAAGGGGTGCCTGCCACCGTGGATCTTAATGAGCCCCTTCCTGGCCTGGTCGTCATAGGGAAGTGCCATTTCCGGGTGCCCGGCCACGCGCAGTACCGACGCCAGGTTCACCAGGACGGTGTAGAGCAGAACGTCGGGAGCACCGGATTCCCGGCAGAGATCGTGCGTCTGACGGGCCAGTTCCTCGGCGCGGGCAAGGTCTCCGACCGCGCGCCGGTCGTTGATCAGGTCGGCGGCCGCTCGAAGCGAGTACATATGATCGGCGCCCAGGTAGTCGCGGCAGCGCTGGAGGACATGTTCGCTTTCCTGGAGCGCGTCCCAGTGGTGGCCGTTTTTGCGCAGCGCCGTGGCGAACCCTTCGCACGCTTGCAGCCAGCGGATGTTCTCCCGGCCGCCGGTCTCCTCGAACGCGGCGACGACCCGCCGCGCCATGTCGAGCGACTCCTGGTACAGGCCGAGGCCGCGCAGATCACGGGCCACCGCGTTCGAGGAGTTGAGAGTGTACATGTCATCGGCGCCCAGGACCCGGCGGCGGTCCGCCAGTGCGCTGCTTGTCGGTCTCCAGGGCCTCACGGAACTGTCCCAGGTTCCGGTGATCGATCGCGATGTTGTTCCTGACATTCAGCGTGCGTTCATCGTTGATTCCGTAAACAATCTCGAACTTATTCAGGATGCTGAGGTCAAGGGTCAGTGCCTCGCGGAACTGGTTGCGTGCGCGCAGGTCCGCGCCGTAAATGACTTCGCAGGACAGCAGCGCTCTGAACCCCTCGCCATCGGTGTGCCGCTGGAGCAGCGGCCGGATCTGCATGATCAGCTCGTGGGCGTCGGCCGCGCGGCCCCCGATGTACATGGCGATGGCGACCTCGACAGAAAGGGCCTGCACCTGGGGGTGTTCCTCGCCGATGCGGTCGCACCATACCTCTAGAGCATCCTGGCCGAACTTCATCGCCTCGACATGGCCGCCGCGCAGGTGCAGCCGCCGGACCTGGTCGATGATGAGGGTTCGCAGCGCCGGATCCTGCGAATGCAGGAACCGGTTGTCGGACTCGAGGTGCTGAAGGGACAGGTCGTAGTCCCGGTCACTGCTGCTGTGATCCGGGTTACCCGGGTTCGAGTTAGCCAGTAGCGTGTCGGCAGCGGCCCGGTAGGCGCGAAACGCGTCGATCCGGCCTAGCCGGAGCCGTCCCTTGGTAACGGCCTGGACCACTCTGTGCACCTGGATCAGGTCCCGTGCTCCGTCGACCCGGGCCAGCGACAGCCGGTGCAACTGGGTCGCGGCGGCCCGGACGCGCTGCCGCGAAGAGAGCAGCTCGGCCAGGCCGGGCGGGTTGTCGATGCCCGCCGCGGGCTGAAAGAAAAGTTCGGTCGCTATCGGTTCCGGTGAGAAGAAGGAGCACAGGTTGAACAGGTGCTCGGCATCGGCGGTCAGCAGCGTGATCGACATTGCCCAGGTACCGGAGACCGGGGCGGGGAGATCAGAATCCGCCGGTTGCTCGCTGAGCAGCTGGTGGGCGTTCTCGGTGAACCGGGCCAGGTACTCCTGGACACTCTGACCAGTTTCGGCGAGGTACGCGGCCGCGTGCTCGACCGCGATGGGCAGGTGGCCGAGCGTCGTGGCCAGCCGCTTGGCCTCGCTGACCCGGCGCGCGTCCTCCGCCGCCGAGAGTTCGCTCGCCTCGGCCAGACTGGGGACCGTGCGCCGAAGGAAGCTGACCGACTCGGCGTCGGTGAAGGGCGGCACCTCGATGCCGTCCGCGACTATATAGCTCGGCCAGTTAGGCTGCCGCGCGGTAATGATGACATGGCCTTTCGGCCGGCTGGCCGGTATGTACTTCTGGAGGTCGAGCGGATTGGCGGCGTTGTCGAATACAAGCAGCCAACTCGGCCAGGTGCTTGACTGGAGTGTTTCGAGCACGGCCGCTACCGTCCGGTCGCGTGCGCTGTCCGTGGTCGCCTGCCTGAGCTCCAGCCGCTGCCCCAGCTTGACCAGGGCATCCCGTACCCGGTCCTGGTGTTCGGCCCTGATCCACCAGATGATCTCGTAGGTGTCAATGCTGCGATGGACATACTGGGTCGCCAGTTCGGTTTTCCCGATTCCGCCCATGCCGGAGATCACCTGGAAATGCGGCGACTGTCGGCCGAAGAGGTTATCGCGCAACCGTTCCAGTTCGGCTGCCCGGCCGGTGAAGCTGGGGTTGGGCGAGGGGATCTCGTTCGACCAGATCCGGTGCGATGGCCGCGGTGCCATCTCCATCCAGCCCTGGGCCCCGCCAAGTGACATTGCCGGGGGCAGCCGCGGCTGAGGTTCCGGGTGATTATTCAGGGCCGGCCCTTGGAGGAACGGCCGGTCCGACGTGAATTTCGGCGTCGCCGCAACGTCATTCTCGGTTCGCCAGGCGGCCTCCCAAAGGGCGAGGAAGAGGTCGCGGTCCTGGGTCCCGCCGAGTGCCTTTACCACCTGCTCCAGAAAAGCCCAGCGAGGCACCTGAGGCCTGCGAAACAGATTGTGCACAGTCGAAGAGCTGATATTGCCGCGGCCTGCCCGGATGGCGATCTCCCGCATCGAGGGCCGACCTGCTTTCGAGTGCAGATCATCGAGGCGGTCAAAGAGATCGGCGATCGGCCCCGGCGGCGGCGCCGGATCACGCTTGATAGCAGCCACCCAGAAACACCCCCTTTGACGCTAATTATGTCCACGTTTGTCATTTCTTGCACGTGAACGCATCACGATATCGGGGAATTGTCAATGACCGGTCCTGGTGCTGGTCAAACCGCACGACGAGGTGCCCAAAACGGTCCTGCTCGACCGGCTGATTCCACTGCGGTATTTTCCGGTCTGGGCACGGGTCGGTAAAAGGCGGCACCGCGGCTGGGTGCACATCCCCGCGGCCGTCACGTCCCCGGTGGCCGCCATCGCGGACGATCGCGCGCAGTACCCCGCGGCGGGGTGAGCGAGCGACGGGATTTACCGGCCCGCGGGTCATCTGGATGGCAGTGACCGCGCGTAGCCGATGCCGATCGCTGATCGTGCACGGCGGTGCTTATGCTGATTCGGGCGCGGCTCGCTGGCAGCACAAGCGCTGGCAGCACGAGCGCTAGCGCTACGGATGGGGAGTCACGTGACAACTGAGCTTCGGAACTGGTCCGGTACCTACCAGTTCACCGCGCGCGAGGTAATCGCCGCGCGTACGGTCGGCGAGGTGCAGCGCGCGGTCGCGGGCACCGGCGCGAAGGGCGGCCGGGTCCGGGCGCTCGGCACCAGGCACTCATTCAACGACCTCGCGGACAACGGGGCCACCCTCGTCTCGGTGACGGGGATCGCGCCGGATCCGGTGATCGACGAGGCGGCCGCCACGGTCACCGTCGGCGCCGGGACGTCCTACGGCACGCTCGCCGCCTGGCTCCAGGACCGGGGCTGGGCGCTCGGCAACACGGGCTCGCTGCCGCACATCTCCATCGCCGGCGCCACCGCGACGGGCACCCACGGGTCGGGCAGCCGCAACCGGATCCTGTCCGCCGCGCTGGCCGGCCTGCGGTACGTAGCGGCCGACGGCGAGCTGCGGCACGCGAACCGGTCGGACCCGGATTTCGACGGGATGCCCGTCGGTCTCGGGGCGTTCGGGATCGTGGTGCGGGTCACCCTCGACATCGAGCCGACCTACCTGGTGCGACAGGACGCGTACACCGAGCTGCGGTGGGACCGGGTGCTCACCGACATCGACGCCATCTTGGCCGCCGCCTACAGCGTCAGCCTGTTCACCGACTGGAGCGGCGAGTCGCTGCGCGCGGCGTGGGTCAAGCGCCGGATCGACGACCCGGCGGCGGGCGTGCCTGAGGAGTTCTTCGGCGCCCGCCGCGATCCCGGGCCGGTCAGCTTCATCGACGCTCCCGCCGACAACCTCACGTTGCTCGGCGTCGCGGGCCCGTGGTCGCAGCGGCTGCCGCATTTCCGGCTGGATTCGACGCCGAGCAACGGTGACGAGATCCAGTCGGAGTACTTCGTCGACCGCCGGCACGCGGCGGCGGCACTGGAGGCGCTGCGCCGCCGGTCCGCGAGCATCAGGCCAGCGCTGATGATCTCCGAGATCCGCTCCACCGCCGCCGACCGGCTGTGGCTGAGCGGATCGTACGGCCGCGACACGATGGCGATCCACTTCACCTGGCGCAACCGGCCGGCCGAGGTGGACGCCGTACTGAAGGACGTCGAGTCGGCCCTTGAGCCGTTCGCCGCCCGCCCGCACTGGGGCAAGGTCTCCCATGTCACGGCCGCCCAGGTGGCGGAGCACTACCCGCGGCTCGCCGACGCCCGGGCCCTGTTCGAACGGCTCGACCCCGGCGGCCGCTTCAGCAACCACCGCCTGGAGCGCCTCGGCGTCCGCGCGTCCCGCTAAGCCGCGGGCCTCGCTGACCGCAACGCCAGGGCGGGTGCCCGGCGCCATCGGGCGCCAGGGAAGTCAGCCGCCCTCGTTCTGGATAAGCAAGCAAGTCATCCCGAACGAGGGCGGCTTCCTGCCTCCAGGACATCGTCTGCCTTGCGCCGCCGGAGCGGCCTGCCCCGGTCCTTGCCGCCGGTCAGTCCTCGTAGCGGGTCGGGGGGAACGGGTCGTCCTTGCTCGGCTGGCGGAACTCGCCCTTGTCGATCTGCCGGAACAGCTCGGCCCGTCCCTCCTCGTACACCTCGTCCAGCCGCGGGTCCTCCGGGTCGGGCGGTGTGTCGGTCGCGGGCGGCACCTCGTCGGGGTCGTAGGCGTCGATCCCGGCTTCGACCCGCTCCTCCTCGGCGAGCTCGGCGAGCTGGTCGTCATTGAGCCGCTGCGACGCTCCGCCGTGCTCGCGCCGGTCCCGGTGGAACTCCGCGGGGAACTCGTCGTCTTGGTCCTGTCGTGCCATCGCGCTCTCCCTCAAAGCTCATCGGAGTGCTTCCGAAAGCACCAAGCATGTCACGCTTGGGTCATCGTGCACCGCACGCCCCCGGTTCGTAACCGTTTGTTCGGGGCTGCGTTCCCTACGCGGCGACCTCGACCAGGTCGACGTCGCGGTTGACGAGGGCCGCGTAGCGGCCGCCGTGGGCGAGCAGGTCGGCGTGGGTTCCGCGTTCGGCGATCTCGCCGTGGTCGAGCACGATGATCTCGTCGGCGGCGGAGATGGTCGACAGCCGGTGGGCGATGGTGATCGTGGTCCGGCCCGCGGACAGCGCGTCGATCGCTTCCTGCACGGCCTGCTCGGTCTGCGTGTCGAGGGCGCTGGTCGCCTCGTCGAGCACGAGGACCGGTGGATTGCGCAGGACGGCCCGGGCGATCGCCAGGCGCTGCTTCTCCCCGCCGGAGAACCGGTAGCCGCGCTCGCCCACGACGGTGTCGTAGCCGTCGGGCAGGGACATCAGGTGGTGGTGGATCTGCGCGACCTTGGCGGCGGCGACCAGCTCCTCGTCGGTCGCTGACGGCTTGGCGAACCGCAGGTTCTCGGCGACCGAGGCATGGAAGAGGTAGGTCTCCTGCGATACGACGCCGACGGTGTCGGCCAGCGTGGCGAAGGCCAGGTCGCGCACGTCGATGCCGTCGATCGTCACGCTGCCGGACGTGACGTCGTACAGCCGGGGGATCAGGTAGCTGAGGGTCGTCTTGCCGGATCCGGTCTCGCCGACGATGGCGAGCGAATGGCCGGCCGGAACGGTCACGTCGATGCCGGACAAGGTGGCCCGGGAAGCGGCGGCCGGTGAACCCGCGGGCTGCGAACCAGCCGGCTCGCTGTAGCTGAAGCTGACGTCGCTCAGGCGGACCTCCCCGCGGATCTTGCCCGGCCGCACCGGGTGCGCCGTCTCGGCGATGTCCACCGGCAGGTCAAGGTACTCGAAGATCCGGCCGAAGAGCTCAAGCGAGCTCTGGATGTCCACGCCGACGCCGAGCAGTTGCACGGCCGGGCGGAACAGGTTCTGCTGGAGCGTGGTGAAGGCGACCAGCGTGCCGATCGAGATCGCCATGTGGTCTCCGTGCCCGGTCAGGCCGGTGACCCAGTAGATGACCGCGGGCATGGCGGACATGACGATCTGGATCGTCGACTGGCGCCAGCGGCCGGCCATGTTCGAGCTGACCTCGAGGTCGGACAGCTTGTCCGACTCGGCGCTGAACGAATCGGTCAGCGAGGCCGACCGGCCCATCGTGTGACCGAGCAGGATGCCGCTGACCGACAGCGATTCCTGCACGATGGAGGAGAGCAGGGCGAGCTGGCGCTGCCTGTTCCTGGTGATGCGGCGGCGCTCCGTCCCGACCTGGCGGCTCACCCACACGAACGCGGGCATCATGAGCAGCGAGGCGATCGTGAGCCGCCAGTCCAGGACGACCATCGCGATGACCGAGGCGACGACGGTGGTCAGGTTGGACACCAGCGTGGTGGCGGTGGTCGTGACCGTCGCCTGCATGCCGCCGATGTCGTTGGCGATGCGGGACTGGACCTCGCCGGTGCGGGTCTTGGTGAAGAACGCGAGCGACATGCGCTGCAGATGCGAGTAGACGGCCGTGCGCAGGTCGTGCATGACCCGCTGGCCGACCCGGGTGGACACGTAGGTCTGCGACACGCTGAAGGAGCTGGTGGCGACCGCGACGACGATCATGCCGAGGGCGAGCACGCTGAGCAGGCCCGTCCGGCCCTGGGGGAGCGCGACGTCGATGATCGCGCGGATCAGGAAGGGGTTGACGAGGGAGACGAGTGACGAGGCGGCGACGAGCGCGCCGACGAAGAGCAGGTTCCAGCGGTACGGGCGGAAGAGCCGCGCGATGCGCCGCAGCGGAACACGGGGATTGGTGGCGGTACCCAATAAGGCCTCCGGAAGTAGGTAGTTAGTCTTGCTTGCTCAAACGGAGCATAGCTCATAATTGTTCCCGGCTCAATATGAGTCAGTCTCCTGGTACCGTGGGGACATGGGCGACGAGGACCCGGTGCAGCTGGCCGACCAGCTGCACCGGCTGATGAAGCGGCTGCGGCACTCGCAGGCGGAACGGCTTGCGCCGCTCGGCCTCACCCCCGCGCAGGAACGCGCCCTGCGGGTGATCGCCCGCGGCGATGAGCCCCCGAGGATGACGGAGATCGCCGACCGGCTGGGCATCGCCCCGCGCTCGCTCACGACGGTGGTCGACGCGCTTGAGAAAGCCGGACTGGTGCGCCGCGAGATCGACCCGCGCAACCGGCGCGCCATCCTGCTGCGCCTGACCGAGGGCGGCGTCGCCGTCCGCGACGACCTGCGCGAGGCGCGGCGGCGCGCCGCCGAGGACCTCTTCGCACCGCTGTCCGACGACCAGCGCAGGACCCTCGCCGACCTGCTGACCCAGATGGGGTAACCCCCTGTCCAGCACAAGGTTTAGCCGGCTCCGGCCATGACGATATAGCCGTCGTGACCTGGACCACGACCCGGGAGCCGGCCGACCTGCTGGCCCAGCTCGGCCGGCACTGGGGCTGGGTGTTCGCCTACGGCATCCTCACCCTGATCGCGGGCATTGCCGTGCTGGCCTGGCCGGGCGAGACCCTGCTGGTGATCGCGGTGCTGTTCGGGGTGCAGCTGATCATTTCCGGGATATTCCGGCTGGTGGCCGCGCTCGCCTCCGATGACCTGACCGGCGGGACGCGGGTCCTGCTGGCGCTCCTTGGCGTGCTGTCGGTCATTATCGGCCTGTGGGCGGTCCGCCACGTCCTGCTCACCCTGCTGGCGCTGATCGTGTTCCTCGGCATCTTCTGGGTCGTCAGCGGCGTCATCGACATTTTCACCGCGCTCTCCCACCGGGGCATGCCCGACCGCGGCTGGACGGTCGTGATGGGCATACTCAGCGCGCTCGCGGGCATCATCGTGCTCGCCTACCCCGGCCTGACCCTGGTCGGCCTGGCCGTGATCCTCGGCATCTGGCTTCTTGTCTTCGGCATCATGGAGATCACCGCCGCCTTCAGGCTCCGCCGCCTCGCCCACGCGTGACCCCGGTGCACTAGGGCCGCAGCGCCCATCATTTCCTGCATCGTGGTGATGCCGCGCGCCCAGGCCTCCTGATCGAAGGACAGACGCGCCATTCCCCGCTGCTCAAACTGCCGCGCGACCGTGGACTTGCCCGATCCCGCCGGACCGCACATAAAGACGACCCGTCCCACGAGCACCACTATAAGGGGTGCTGCAACTCGCCGGCCGACGCCGCCAGCGAGCCGGCGAGGGGGCGTCGAGCTCGGCCTCGTTGGTCGGCCCGGCCGCATCGCCGGAGCCAGCCCGCTCGGGCGAGACCCGTAGGCCGAGGATGAGCCCGCAGGCGACCACGGCCATGCCGACCCAGACCAGCGGACGCGGAGCCGGGCCGCCGAGCAGTACGCCGCAGATCGCGGCCGCGGCGGGCGCCACGCCGGTGAGCAGCCCGGCCCGGCCGGGTCCCAGGCGCCCGACGCTGGTGTACCACAGGACAAACGCGACCGCGGTCACCGCCACGGCGAGATACGCGATCGCGAGCCAGTCCGCCGCGTGCAGCCGCGTCACGGCGGCCGGTCCTTCCCTGGTGAGCCCGAGAGCGGCGAAGATGACCACGGCGAGCCAGGTGGAGTGGACCGATACCCCCCACGGGCCGTGACGGCCGAGTACGGGCACGGCTAGCAGGGTGAATGCCGCCTCGCAGCCGAAGACCACCGCGGCCCAGGCGACGCCGACCGCGTCGGCGCGGCCGAGTCCCTGGACCAGGGCAGCGCCGCCGGTGACCACGAGCGCGGCCGCGATCACCGCCGGTCGGGGGCGGGAGCGGTCAAGCAGCGGGCCGACCACCGCGAGCAGTGACGGGACGCATGCCACGGCAACGCCGAGCACGGCCGGCGCGGCGTGCCGGGATCCCTGGACCAGCGCGACGTTGAACACCACCAGGCCGGCCACCGCGATCCCGGAAAGCCACAGCCATTCCGCGCCGCGCGGCATGAACAGGCGCTGGCCGGCCAGCCGCGCCAACGTGACAAGCAGCGCGCAGGCAATGGCGTACCGCACGGCCTCGGCCGTCAGCATCGGCGCCCCCGCCAGCACGGACGACACCGCCACGCTGCCGCCCACGCAGATCATGGCCGAAGCGCCCGCCGCGACCCCGGTGCCTGTTCCTGCCGTTGCCCCGGGTGATGCTCCCGTCGGCGGTCGAGGCAGGGCGAGATCGGCTGAAGGGGTCCTGGAGGCTGGCATGCGGTCAGGCTATGAGCCATCTGGTCCAGGGAACAGGGCCACCACCGGGAATTTATGATGGACCAATGACCGACCGCGAGCGAGTCGGCGGCGCCGACTTTCTCCAGCTGAATCCGGCGGCGGCACCACCGCGAGGGCTGACGGCCTGGCTGGCCGGCGCGCTGCGGACCGCCGTCATCGACGGGCGCCTGCGGCCCGGGACAGCCCTGCCCGCCACCCGCGTGCTCGCCGAGGACCTCGGCCTATCACGGGGCGTGGTCGTGGAGGCCTACCAGCGGCTCCGGGAGGAGGGGCTGGTCAGCGCCCGGCGGAAAACCGGAACCACGGTGCTGCCGCGCCCGAGGCCAGCACCGGGACCATCGCACGGGGCAGGACAGGCACACCGGGCCGGGTCAGCGGGCCATGCGGAAGGGCCGGAGCGCGCCAGGCAGCGGCCCCAAGGCCAGTCCGCCGCGGCGGCGCTTCCCGCCCGGCTCCCGCTGCCGTGGCGGAGCGCGGCCGAGATCGACCTGTCCCCGGGCGTGCCTGACCTGTCAAACTTCCCGCGCGCCGCGTGGCTGCGGGCGGAACGGGCAGTGCTCGCGGAGGCGAGCCCGGCCGATCTCGGCTACGGCGACCCCAGCGGCAGCGAACGGCTGCGACGAGAGCTCGCGGGCTGGCTGGCCCGCACCCGCGGCCTCCGTGCCGACCCGGCGGACATCATCATCGTGGCGGGGGTCGCGCAGGCGCTGGCGCTGCTCGCCCAGGTCCTGCGGGCCGGCGGGGAAACCGCCATCGCCGTCGAGGACCCCGGCTCGTTCGGTACCCACGGCGAACTTAACTACTGGGGCCTTGCCCCCGTCCCGGTCCCGGTCGACGACCAGGGCATGCACATCGCGAGCCTGGAGCTCACCGGGCTGCGGACCGCGCTGCTCACCCCCGCCCACCAGTTCCCGACCGGAGTCGTGCTGGCCCCGGGACGCCGCCACCAGTTGCTGGACTGGGCCGCGGGCGGCGGCCTGATCATTGAGGACGACTATGACGCCGAGTACCGCTACGACCGGGCGCCGGTTCCCGCCTTGCAGGCATCCGCCCCCGACCGGATCGCCTACGCAGGCAGCACGTCCAAAACGCTGGCACCCGGCATGCGGCTCGGCTGGCTCGTACCGCCCCGGCGACTGTACGCGGACCTGGTCACGGCCAAACGGGAAAGCGACCTGGGCAGCCCCGCGCTGCCGCAACTGATCCTCGCCCGCCTCATCGCCACCGGCGATCTCCAGCGCCACAACCGCCTAGCCCGCAACCGGCACCGCGGCCGGCGCGACGCCCTGCTTGCGGCCCTGCGCGAGCACCTGCCCGCCGCCAGCGTCCAGGGGGTGGCCGCCGGCTTGCACCTGCTCATTACCTTCCCTGGCGCCGGTTTCCCTGGCACCGGGGAGATTGACGATGCGGCACTCGCGAGCCGGCTGCGGGCAGCGGGCGTGCTCGTCCACCCGCTCTCCATGCACCGCCAGCGACCCGGCCCGCCGGGACTGGTCCTCGGCTACGCGGCTCACCAGCCCGCCCAGCTGCGCGATGCCGCCCTGCGCATCGCGCAGGCCCTGCGTGCCATGCCCGCCAGTTAGGCTGGCTCGCCTCCGCCGAGGCGGCGGAGCTCATCCCCGTACCGGCTGAAGACCCATGCGGTCGTGTCGCACAGGCTGGTGACCGCCCGGCGCAGCCACTGCCAAGCCGCAAACCACAGCACCGCCCCGGCGATGAAGGCTGGCCACCACCACGCCCCGAGCACGATCACCGCGACGCTCCACACGATCGCCTCGCAGGCGGCGTCGTAGGCGTCCCGCGCGCCGCCCATCGCCGCGCGGACGTTGTCCGGAACCAGGAGCCGCAGTCGCGGCCACTGGGCCGAGACGTCACCGGGCACGCGCTCCCTGACCAGGGCGAACTGGTCCGCCGCCCAGGTGACGCCCTGCGGCGGCTTGGCCGGGGCGCGTGACCGGAGCGCGTCAAGTCGCGCCGCACGGAACTCGCGGCCGTCGGCCCGCGCCCGCACCGCCGCTTTCCCCAGGTCGTCGGGGGAAACCCAGCGGCTGAGCCGCCACGATCTCACCCGGGAGCCCAGCGGCATCAGCCACCACGGCCAGGCCCCGGACACCAGGGCGTCCACGCCCGCGGCCGCGAGCGGCACGGCGAGCGCGCCGGCCATCGCCGCGACGGTGAGCAGCGCCACCGAGGCAGCCGTGCCGCCGCCGCCGCTCAGCGCGGCGGCCACCCGGGACCGGGCGAGCCCGACGTCGGCCCAGTGGCCCTGGCCGAGCTGGGCGCCGCAGACCACGGCGACCACGACGTACACCGCGGCGGGCACCAGCCGCTGGAAGAACCACTTGTCGGGTATCCGGCGCTGCAGTTCGGTGAACAGCCCCACCGCGGATCAGTCCACCGAGCGCATCGGGCCGCCGGCCACGTCGCAGCCCGGCGTGGCCGTCGCGTGACCGCGCAGCTCAACCCGGGTGCAGCGGCCGGACGGGCACACCCACCCGGTCGTCCGCTCCACCGGCGGCGGGGGAAACCCGTGCCCCGGCGAATCCTCGCCGCGCAGGTCAAGCAGCCCGATGCCCCCGGGTATCCCGGCGTCCTCGGCCGCCTGGTGCAGCCGGCGGACCGCATCGTGCCACGCCTCGTCGGGCGCGAGGGGATCGCGGATGACCCCGATCGCGCCGGACCACAGGCCGGCGTCGAGCCTCTCCCCGAGAGCGCGGGCGTGAACGCACAGATACTCGACCGCCTCGCCGTAGACCGCGTGCCCGCCCTTGGCGTTCCGCACCGTCCGCCTCCCGCTGATTTCCGCTGGTATATCCCCATTCTGATGCCTGCGGGGCTAGCGTATCCGGTATGTCACTGGTCGGTGACGCCGTCGCGCGGCGCCTGGCGCAGGCGCGCGCGGCCGGCGATGCCGCGCCGCTCACGCCTCCCGAGGCGCTGGCGGACGCGCTGGCCCTGCTGCGCGAGGCCACCCCCGGGCCGGAGGGGGACATCGACTTCGCCGCGCTCGCGGACGTCTACTGGACGCTTGCCCTCCGGATGGGATCGGGTCACCCCGTTACGGCCCGGGAAGCGGCGACGGCCCGCGCCGCCCTCGGTTTCCTGCATGCGCGGGCTCCCGGCTACATCTCCCTGCCCGACCTCCCGGCTGAGATGGACGGCGACCCGCACTGGGACGCCCGGTTCGCGTTCTTCGCCGCGGCCGCCCACGGGGAATTCGCGCAGACCACGGCGGACCTGCCGCGACCGGAACGGCGGTCGCAGGTCGAGATCGCGCTCGCGTGGGCGGAGCAGCCCCGCCGCGCGTTTGGCGACGACGACCCCGATGTCCTGCTCCAGCGCATGTCGCTGCTCACGTCCCGGTGTGCGCTCGCCCCGGATCCCGGCGACCTGACCACCGCGCTGACCCTGGCGCGCACGCTGCTCGGCCGCTTGGACGCGGGCAATCCCGGGCACGCCTGCCCGTTCCAGGCGGTGTACGAGGTGCTGTCGATGTCCGCCCTGCTCCTCGGTGACCCGACCTTGGCGGAGGCCGAGCGGGTGCTCGGCTCCGCGCCGGCCGGCACGGTCACGGAGAGGGCCGCGGGGTACGTGGCCCGGCTGCACGCCCTGCACGCGGAGCCGGAGGAGTGGCCGGGGCAGGCGGACCTGCGCACCGGGGCCACCATGGCGGCCGAGGGCATCAAGTCGTCCGACGTCTTTCTGCTCGCCTTCGGGATCAGGCGGCTCCGCGCTGCGCTCCCGGCTGTCCCGGCGGGCCACGCGGCGGGCCGCCAGACGGCGAACCTGCTCGGGTCGGCGCTGCTGGCCTTCGGTGAACTGAGCGGGGACCCGGAGACAAGGGCTGAGGGCACGACGTTCGCGGTCGGCCTGCTCGACCACTTCCATAGCACGCTGTCGGCCTACGCGGCCGAGCGCGGCGCGGTGCTCCCGACCCAGGTCGAGCTGGGCGCGATCCTGCTCGAGGCGACCGCGTCGCTGGGTGATCGCGGAACCAGGGTTGGCGTTGGCAGCGAGCTGATGGCGGCGTACCGCGCGGCCCTAGGTCGGCTTCCGGCCGACGACCCGGACCGCGATGCGTTCGCCGCCATCGCCGCGACGCCGGATTCCGGCCGGGTGGCCGTGAGCATGCTCACGGTTCCCTGGGCGCGGCTCGCCGTCGATATACGCGCAACGCTCCCGGACGGGCAGCCGGCCCAGATCGCCGCGGGCATGTTCGAGCAACTGGCCTCGGTGGCGCCTGCCGGCGGCGAGCAGAATTCCGCTCTTGTCGCCCTGGCCGGCCTGCTGAACGGAGACAAGCAGGACGAGGATGCGGCAATCGCGCGGTTGCGTGCGGACCTGGCGAAGGCGGACGACGGCAAGGTGCGCGGGATCCTCACCACCGTGCTCGCCACGAAGCTCCTGTCGCGCTCCGCGAAGGCCGGCCACCGCGACGCCGCGACCGAGGCGGTCGGCCTGCTGCTGCGCGCGAACCCCCGGGAGCTGCCTCCGCAGGCAGCGGCGCTGCTCGGCCTCGCCCGTCTCCTGGACCCGCTGCACAGCCGCGACGCGCAGCCGCTCCGGGAGGAGACGGCGCTGCTGACATCGCTGCCGCCGGGGGAGCAGGAACCATACCAGGCGAGACTCGCGACCATAGCCGAGTTCATGACCCGCTCCCTGCTGCTTGTCGAGGATCTCGACGTGACCCAGGTGGGCAAGATAGCCGAACTGACGCAGCGGCTCCGTGATCTCGTCGGTCAAGCGGGACCGCAAACCGCGGCTGCCGTCGGACCGCAATTCGACTTCGCGGATGCCTACGTGCAAGGGGTTCCCGGCCAGCTTGAGGCGGGGGCACTCGACGGCCGGGCGGCGCAAGCCGACGCCGCGCACACGGCGTGGATCCGCGAGCGGATCGAGACGCTGCCCGTCGGCGATGCGGCCAGGGATCAACTCGGCGCGCAGCTCGCGATGAAGCTGCTGACCCAGGTGCAGAGCGAGACCGACCCGGCCCGCGCCCGCGAGCTGCTGGCCGAAGCCGAGGACCTGGCGGCGAGGGCGCCGGTGCAGCAGGTACCGCGGCTTGCGGAGCTCATGGCCGCGCTCCTGGCCCGGGCCAGGGCGAAAACCGAGGGTACCGCGTCGCCCCCGGACCCGCTGGTCGGGAACCGGCCGGAGGACCGGGCGCTCGCCGAGTCAGGGTTCCCCGCTTCGGCGGTGCTCGGCATGCTGCGAGACGAGCGCATTCCGGTGTACCTACGGGTGATGAGCGGGTTCAAGGCCGCCTTTGCCGTGGCCACCGAGCCGTCGCGCCTGGACCAGGCCCTGACGTACGCCGAGACCGCCACTGAGCTGCTGGCCGACGTCACCGACCGGGGGGCCGACCGGCGGTCGGCGGAGCTCGCCCTGTCCGCGTACGCGCGGGGTCTCGCGCCCACGTTCGCCTCCGTCGTGCTCGCCATCGAGCACGCGACCCGCGGGCCGGAGGAGATCACGCGGGTGCCGAGCGGCCAGGGGGCGCTGCCCGTCGAGGGTCCCGCGGAAGGCCCGCGCGTGGACCGCGCCGCGGCGCTACTGGAACGGAGCCGTGGCATCCTGCTTGCCCGCATGATGGAAGGCCACGCCGACCTGGGTGACCTGCTCCGCGTGCGGCCGGACCTGGCCCGCGAGTTCGAGCGGCTGACCGCTCAGCTCGCCGCCGATCCCGACGCGCTGGCGAAGATGCGGCCGGATGATCATCCGCCGTCCGTCTGCCGCGAGGACTGGGCACGGCTGGCCAAGCGGCGGATGTCGGGTGAGTACGACGGGCTGATCGCCCGGATCCGTGAGCAGGCCGGGTTCGCCGATTTCCTGCTGGCACCGTCACCGGACCGGATGCGCGAACTGGCCGCGGAGGGCCCGGTCGTGCTGCTCGTCCACCCCTCCGCGCAGGTTCTCGCGGATGTGCCGAAGGCGCTGGCCCCGCAGGCGGTGGTCGTCACGACCGAGCGGATCACGTCGCTGCGGCTCGACGCGGAGCCGGCGACGGTCACCGACATGGCGGCCCGGATGCGGGATGCCCTTGAGGTGATCAACGCCAGGGGCCGTCACCGCCCGGGACCGGAGCAGGTGATCGCCGCCGGTGAGACGTTCCGTGCGGTCCTGTCGTGGGCCTGGCACACGGTGGTGCGGCCCGTTCTCGCGGTCGCCGGTATCAGCGCCCCGGTCGAGGGCACGTGGCCGCGGATCTGGTGGGTTCCGGCGGGCCCGTTCAACGCGCTGCCGCTGCACGCCGCCGAGTGCACGCGGCCGGAATGTGACCTTGGCGGGTGCGGCGCGGCCCTCGACTCGGTGGTGTCCTCGTATGTGCCCGGATTCCGCTCTCTCGCGCACGTCAGGGCCGCGGCTGCGATGCGCCGAGCGACCCCGCGGAGCCGCGGGCTACTGGTCGGCACCCCGCCGGCAGGCTGGCCGAGGCGAGGCACCGACAAGGTGCTGACTGGTGCCGACGCGACCAGGGAGGCGGTGCTCGCGGCGGTGCGCGACGCTACCCACGTGCACTTCGGCTGCCACGCCAGCAGCGATCCGGCGGAGCCGTCGGGCAGCGTGCTCCACCTCCCGAGCGGCCAGGAGCTGCCGGTCCTGGAGATCTGCCGGACGCACCCGCGCTCCGCGCGGCTGGCCTTCCTCGCGGCCTGCGGCACCTCCCGGACCTCGCAGCGCCTGCCCGACGAGGCCGTCCACCTGTCCAGCGCATTCCTGCTCGCCGGCTTCCCCGAAGCTGTCGGCACCCTCTGGGAGATCGACAGCGCCGACGCCGATCGCTTCACGGCGGAGTTCTACGCCTCCCCCCTGGCTCCCGCCAGAGCGCTGCACGACGTGATCAGGAAGCTCCGCCGCGATCACCCGGCGCGCCCCCACGCCTGGGCCTCCTACGTCCACGCCGGCACCTAGCGCGTCGCCGGTTCATTCCCCGGCCAGGCACATGCCACATCGGGCGGGGTCCGCCGTTACGGGGGCGGGCTCTCCGCGGCCCCGGGCTCCCGCATGTAGCCACCGCGGCGACGCCGGGCAGCGGACCGGTGTCCTGGTTGTGGCTAAAAAGCGCGTGCCGCCGCGAGGTTGCAGAGGAACCGGCCTGGACCGGGAACGGGCCGGTTACCCGCAGCTCCCGATAACTGATGCGAGGACTCGGGATGGGTCGGGAATGGACTGGGGGCCAGGGGCCGATAGGCCGAGTCGGCCGGTCTGCGGCGGTTCATGACCCCGATTGTGGAGGGGACCGGCGGGGCATCCGGCTGAACCCGTTCCAGGTACTACTCGGAAGCCCTCTGTCCTGCCATTCGGGGGTGATCGCCGACGTGTACCCGGACGGGCCGCTCGGCGACCTGTGCACTGCGGCGCGCGGCGCGATCGTGCAGTGCCGCGGCCCGCAGGCCGCAGCCTACGACACCGGCGTGCCGAACCTGACCCTGTCTTATTGTATGACCGGTCAGTGACCACTGGCTGCCCAGGGGCTACCTGCAGAATCAGTTGCCGGACCTCAGAACATCGAGCAGGGCAATCCGGGCGTGCCTGGGTGAAACGGAAATCGTCCCGCAGGGATGCTAACTCGATGGGATGGCCGTTTTCGAGTGACAGAACCGAGCCGGACCTGAGCGCCAGGAATGCTGATTCGATGCGGCGGGCGAGCGGTGGGTTCACCAGCGATCCGATCTCATCGGAGGCCGCGAACCGGAACCCGTCCAGCTCGCCGTCTTGCACGGTGATGCTTGCGATGTCGGCCTTACTCAGCGTTCCTCCGTCGTAGACGAAGAAGACACCCTCTGGCCAGCGGTGGTCCTGGGGTGTCCAGTCGACGGCCAGTATCCGGCCCGGTGGCAGGCGGCGTGCGGTGACTCGTCTGCGTCGACGACGCCCCCGGGGACGAGCCAGGAACCCTCGTAGGTCGGGCTGACCAGCTGGTAAGTCGAGTTTGGCGCTGCGGACCATGCGGGTCAGCGCCTCCCACTCGGCGGGGGTGAAGACGAGCGCCGGGCCGGCAGGGTCCCATGAGTCGCGAACTGCCACGATGCCGGGGAGGTTGCCGGCTACCTCGACGCAGTTCCCGGTACCGCCGCTGTAGCTGCTCTTGCGCCAGTCCGCCTGACCGAGGGTTGGTTCCATTTTTCGTTTTCTCCTTGCCGGTTGTGTCACTTCATGCCTTCCTTCACCTGTACCCAAGGACGTGCTCTTCAGGAACCGCGACCCGCAGGCAAGCGAAAGCCCGCCTGTGAAGGACACAAGCGGGCATCGCCAATAGGCCGGACACGGCCATCCTGAAGGTTGTAAAAGGTCAGTTCTCACTGATCCGGATCTTGCCCGTGAACACGCGCCAAGCGTCAGCCGAGAACATGAGCGCGCCGCCCCCGCGGTTGGTCGTGTCCCGGATTGCGACGGTGCCCGCGTGGCTGGCCGTTTCGACACATGACCCTTGCCCGTTGCTGAAGCTGGCCTTGCGCCAGTCGTCGTAGTCCTTACCGCTGATCATCTGAGTTCCTCCGCAGCTTGCCGTATCAGATCCTTGGACGCCTGTTCGTCCAGGGACGTTTTCCAGATCTCCTCGAACGCCTGATCGTAACGGGACAGTTCGTGCGGCTTGTCTAGGTAGATCGCACCTGTGTAGATGTCGGCATACACGGTAGGCGGCTCTGATTCTAGTCCGCCCCCGTTCACGGGAAACCGCAGGATCTCGAACGGCCCGGCCATCATGCCGGGGTTGAGTCCCACAGCGAACGGTATGACGCGAAGCTCTACGTTCGCCATGTCCGACGTTTTCGCCAGGTAGGCAAGCTGATCTGCCATAACCGCCGGGCTGCCGACGGGGCACCGCAGGATGGACTCTCGGAGTACCACCCGCAACGCCACGGGATCAATCGCGCGCCGCAAGCTGGCCTGCCGCGCCAGGCGCAAGCGAACGCGCCGGTCAATCTCAGCCGGGTCGACACCGGGGTTGTCCGCGACTATCAGCGCCCGCGCGTAGTCCTCGGTCTGGAGCAGGCCCGGCACGAGCTCGGACTCGTACCAGGCAATACGGCTAGCCGCCGCTTCCAGGCCGACGTACAGGTCAAACCACTCGGGCAGCACGTCGCCGTATGCCTGCCACCATCCCTTGGCCTTGGTTTCCTTGGCCAGCGCAACCAGTGCCTCGGTCATGTCGGTCGATGCCCCGTAGAGGCGGCACATGGCTTCGACTTCGACCATCCGTGTGCTTGTCAGCCCGTTCTCGATTCGCCACATCGTCGGCTCTGACCGCTCAAGCCGCTTGGCCGCATCCCTGACGGAGAATCCGGCCCCGTTGCGCAGCTCGCGCAGGTACCGGCCCAGTTGCCGACGTGGGACGGTGCTGCCCGCCTGTGACTCTGTCATGCGGCCTCCATTTTGAATGGTATCCGGCTTGATACTTGAAAGGCACCAGATGATCCTTTGAAAGAATCTCACTTCGACGGATGTAATGCAAGTATCTGTATGAAGTTTTTACCTTGGCAGTTTCGTTGAAATCATTCAGTTTGTGCCCCCTTCAATGGCACTCTAGTCATGCGCACCCACCCGTCGTCTCCGCACCGAGACGACGTTGGGCGCGGCCACCCCCGCCACCTCGTGCTTTGGGGCAAGACATGGAAACACGCACCAGCGCCACCGAGCTATCGCCGGAATCAGAAGCACGCGCCGAAGGTACGCATCTACGCCGGAAACCCGTGCGCGGGTCCGTGGTGACCAGGCTTCTGCCATCGGAGCCTCAGCCCAGGGCCGCCTGGGGACACCTGCTCCCCGTATCGATCGCATCCCCGTCCCAAGCGCGGGCGGGCACCAGGATGTTCCTGTCAAATTACCCGGACATTCCCGATGAGTTTAGCGACGTAGCCGTCTTGGTAGTGTCTGAATTGGTTTCCAACGCCTACACGGCCATGGAGAGCGACACACTATGCGGCCGTTGCATTGATCTTTCACTCAGGCTGTTCGATGGTCATTTGCTAATTGAGGTAATCGACTCCTCACCAAGACCTCCTATTCCAAATCTTACAGAAAGTGCCAGCGCATTGGGCGGACGCGGTCTCGCCGTGGTGGACAAATTCAGCGGGCAACAGTGGGGCTATTTCTGGTGCCTCGGCCGGAAAGTAGTCTTCTGCCAGTTGCCCCTCATTCCCGACAAAACGAGAGCCGAAAACCATACTCGCGGTTCCCACTAGAGAGGCATGACTAATGAACTCAATCTCCGACCTGCCGGTGCCGCACGACATGGACGCCGACTACTCCCCGCAGTACGTCAAGCTTGCCCGCATCATCCGCGACGAGATCACCGCGGGTGAGCACAAGCACGGCGACCAGTTGCCGATCGGCCAGCTGGCAGCCGACTACAACGTGTCCGTCCGCGTCGCCGCGCAGGCGATGGACATGCTCGCGGCCAACCGGTACGTCGGCCGGGCCTGCCGCTCCTACTCCGTGGCCTGGCAGGCGGACGCGTGATGCAGGGACGGCAGCGCGGGACGGATGTTATCCCGCGGCAGCAGGCGGCCGTCGTCGGGGCGAACATCCGCGCCCTGCGGCAGCGTAATGGGTGGACCCAGGCCCAGGTCGGCAAGCTGATGGGCTGGACGAGCAGTTCCACCGTATGCGCGGCCGAGGGCCGCCGGGACGGCCGGCAGCGCAGCTTCACCCGCAGCGAGGTCAAGCAGCTGGCCCGCATCTTCGGCGTCAGGTCCTGGCAGCTCACCAGCCGGTGCACCCGCTGCGCGGGGCGCCCGCCGACCGGGTTCGCCTGCCTGACCTGCGGCACCCAAGCCGCTCTCCCAGCCGGTGAGGCTGCCCGGTGAACGAGGACGACACCCGGACCCTGTCGGAGGTGCGCCATTTCGCGGGCGAGCTGCTGAAGCTCGCCCGCGTCCTGCCCCCGGGCTTGACAGCGATGCTCCGCGATATATGACCTACTAATTTGATAACAGAAATCACCGCGACGACAAGCGGCGCAGCTTCACCAGTAGCAATCAAGAATAGGTGCCGCCCGTAATTCCCGGCAGTCACGAGTCTTACGCCCGACACGCTCAGGTACTTCGGATGGCAACGGGCAATCGAAGCACCCTTGCGGCCCGTTTGCGGATGATTTTCAGCCTCATCAGGAGAGACGAGGTAACGGTGATCTACGACGGCGAGGATGCCGAATGAGGCGCGCCTCCACCCCGAAACGTGACCGCGTAGCGCGCGGAATCCGCGCGGCGATCCTGCGAGGCGATTACGCGGACGGCGTTGCCCTTAACCAGAGCAAGCTGGCCGCCAGGTACGGCGTGCACTGGTCGGTTATCTGGAACGCACTGGCAGATCTTGAGCGGGAGGGACACGTTTCCCGCGACGGGCAGCGCAGGTTCCACGTGAACGCCAGTCACGCATCGCACCAGCTCCAACTGGTGCAGAACACGCTCGACCGCGTCGAACGGCTGGCGGCGCGGATACTCGTGATCCACGGAGGCAACTCCTACGACCCCGCAGTCTGGCCGTAGCAACAAGCGGGGAACAGGAACCGGTGATAAGCCGGAAAGACAGCATCGCCAAGCGCGGCAGGGCCCTGGCTGTCATGGACGAGATGAAGGGAGGGACGAGCCGATCACGTTCCTCGGCGCCGCCCGGGCCGCCCGGGTCTCGAACTGGCTCGTCTACGCCGAAGGCATCCGCGAGCACGTCGAGGCGGCCCGCAAGTCCGGCATGGCCGCGACGCTGCTCCTGCGTTGCCTTGCGTGTTCCGCTGGGGCCGGGCCGGCGTGATCTCAGCGGGTGCTGTCGGGCTGGAGAGGCCGTCCCGCGACACGGGCGAGGTGCTCGTCGAAGACCTTGCGCGGGTCGGGAGTGATGGTGGTGAGGGCGACCATGGCGGTGAACATGACGTCGCACAGTTCGGCCTGGACGTCGTCCCAGCTGTGGGTGATGCCCTTGCGGGGGTTCTGGCCCAGGGCGCCGATGACGGCCTGGGTGACCTCGCCGGCCTCCTCGGTGAGCTTCATGATCCGCAGCAACTTCTCCGTGTCGGGTGGGAGGATGCTACGCTCATCAAGCTGGCCGGTGATCTTCTCGATGGTGCCCCACGCGTCATCCATAGTCCGTGAGGCTAGCGCAGCGCTCCTGGGCCGCGTCGGCGATCCGGGCAGCTGCCTCGTGCGGGGTCATGTGACTGACGCGCTTGTGGCCGAGGAACAGGTCGTCGACGAATCGGAACGCGGTAACGTCCGCGCCCCTGAGCTGCTCCATTTCGCCGAGGATGCTGTCGGGAGTCCGGACGCGGATGGTGATGTCGGGGTTGGCGGAGACCGCCGCCCCGCAGAAGGAACAGTTATACGGGCAGCCGCGTGCGCCGACCATGTTCGCCTGGACGCGGCCCTTCTCCGGGTGCGGGTCGCGGGCGAGATACGCGCGGTCCACGAACGGCAGCGCATTCACTTCGAGGTCCCCGCAGCAGAAGATGGACCCCTGACCGTCATCAATCCGCCCTAGACCCAGGCCCGGCACCAAGGGCTTCCGCCGGCCGCGGGCCAGGCGTATGTCACATCGCGCGCGGGTACCCCGTCTACCTGGCATGAAAATCGCGATCATGGGCGGCACCGGGCTGCTGGGCCGCCAGGTGTCACAGGAGCTTCGTGCGCGCGGGCACGAAGTGCGGGCGGTGAGCCGCAATGCGCCGCAGTACCGGGCCGACCTGACCACGGGGGAGGGGCTCGACAAGGCGGTGGACGGCTGCGAGGTCGTCGTGGACGCCAGCAACAACTCGTCGAAGACCGCGGCCGCGACCTTGGTGGAAGGAACGCGGCGGCTGCTCGCGGCCGGCCAGCGGGCAGGCGTGGCGCATCATGTCTGCCTGTCCGTTGTCGGCTGCGAGCGGATACCGATGGGTTACTTCCAGGTCAAGGCGGCCCAGGAAGCCGCGGTGGCCGAGGGGCCGGTGCCGTGGACGATCGTCCGGGCTACCCAGTTCCACGAGTACCTGGCCGCCGTGCTCGGCGCGGGAGCGCGGTACGGCGTGCTGCCCGCGCCGCGGGCGCTGGTCCAGCCGGTGGCGAGCGCTGAGGTGGCC
This sequence comes from uncultured Actinomycetota bacterium, assembly GCA_963785645.1. Lineage (GTDB taxonomy): Bacteria > Actinomycetota > Actinomycetes > Streptosporangiales > Streptosporangiaceae > Trebonia. Next base: position 108,965 of record CAWAWG010000020.1, on the reverse strand, counting down.
CGCGCCGTCGCCGACGTCGCCGTGAGCGCTCCGCTGGGGCGAGCCGAGACGGGGGCCAGGGTTGAGGTGGCCGGCCCCGAAGTCACGAGCCTGCGGGAAATCGCGATCATCTGGCGGCGCGCGGCCGGGAGCCGGGCCGTCCCGCTGCCGCTGCCGCTGCCGGGTGCCCTGGGCCGGGCGCTGCGCGGCGGAGCCGCGACGACCGCGCACCCGGACGTGCGCGGCGTGCTTACCTTCGAGTCCTGGGCAGCACCGGCACTCGCGGGCAAGCGGCCGGGCAGGCAGCCGAGCGCAGGCGTCCAGGACGGGGCGCGGCGATGACCGCCGAGCCGGACGACGGCCCGGACGACGGCACCGCGCTGGCGCGGGAGTTCGAGGCCCGTCGGCCACGGCTGATGCGGCTGGCCTACGCGACCACCGGCTCGCTGGCCGACGCGGAAGACTGCGTGCAAGAGGCGTGGCCGCGGCTCCAGCGGGCGGCGGAGCGAGGTCCGATCAGGGACCTGAGCGGCTGGCTGGTCACCGCGGTGAGCAGGCTGGCGCTCGACGCGCTGGACCGGGCGCGGGTCCGCCGGGAGCACTACGCCGGCCCGTGGCTGCCCGAGCCGCTGGTCGAGCGGCTGGCTGACCCGGCCGGCCGCGCCGACGGCCCGGGGGCCGACCCGGCCGACCGGGTGACGCTCGATGAGTCCGTGAGCATGGCGCTGCTCGTCGTGCTTGAAGCGCTGTCGCCGGCCGAGCGGACCGCGTTCCTGCTGCACGACGTGTTCGGCCTGCCGTTTGACGAGATCTCCGGTGTGGTGGGACGCCCCGGCCGGCGGTACGCCAGCTCGCCTCGCGGGCGCGGCGGCACGTGCGCGAGGACCGGCCGCGCTTCCCGCCGACCCGGGCGCGGCAGCGCGAGGTGCTCGATGCCTTCACCCTGGCCTGTACCGACGGCGACCTGGAGCGCCTGGTGACGCTGCTCGACCCGGGCGTCGTCTGGCGAGCCGACGGCGGGACGGTCCGCGCGGTGCCTGCCCTGGACGGGGGCGCGTCCCGGATCGCCGGACTGCTCGTCGGCTACGCGCGCCGCCCCCCGCTGCGACTGCGCCAGGCGCTGGTCAACGGCACGCCCGGGCTGGTGCTGCGAGACGCCGACGGCATCCTCTCCGTCATGGCGCTGACCATTGACGACGGCCGGATCACGGCGATCGACGTCGTCCGCGACCCGGAGAAGCTGACCGGGGTCGCGGACCTGCTCGACCGGGACTAGGGCGGCCGCAACCTCAGAACTGGGACTTGAGTTTCTCGATCTCCTGGGAGTGGGCGCGGATCTGCTCGTAGGCGGGCCGCTCCCGGATGCGGGCCAGCGCCCAGCGGACGGCCTCGGCGCGGCTGCTCGCGATCCCGACCGCGATGAGCGTGTCGAGGGTCTCCAGGTCCTCCGGTCCCAGGCGCGCCATCACCGCGGTCAGCGTCTGATCGCCGCTCGGGACCGGGTCGGGACCGGGCGGCACGGCGCGGCTCGCCCTTATGTTCATATGCCAGACCGGGCCGCGGTCCAGGACCGGGGTTGAATCCGGAAAGCTGTGGTCGTACAGTCCACCGCCGACCGAGGTGGCCCCGAGCGCCTTCTGCAGCCCGGCGAGCGCCGCGCGGTGCTCCTTCCTGAAAGCCGTGAACGCCTGACGTCGCGCCTCCATGTCGGCCGGGTCCGCATCCGGCGGCAGCGCGATGAAGATCTTCCCGAGCAGTTCCCCGGCCTGGTCGGGGCCATCGCCGATCTGCTCCAGATCGACCCGGGCGATCGGCGCCCCGTCGAGCCGCGTGCGCACCTCATGCTCGAACCTCTCCCAGATGCGGGTAAACACCGCCGGATCCATCTCAGCCTCCGAAGGATTGCGAGGGTTGCGCGTGTAATCACGATAACGCGCATTGCCCGCGTACTCCAGACGAACGGCACCGGCAACGCGAAGCACGGACCCGTTCGGAATGATGATCTTGACGTACCGCTGTGCTCTGCGATCGGCCCGCCTGAGCTACGTGTGTAATAGCAGTAACAGCAGTTTCTCCGCCGGGCCGTGGCACGGGCCGGAAGAGACAGGGCCGGTACCCGTGATCTTCAATCTTCTTCCGAACGAATCCGGCTGACTCTGGCCGCCTCATTCCTCCCCGGCCTTCGCGTGGCACCGGCGATTGTCGGCGCCACCCTCTAGGGTGATACGCATTGGCTTCCGGGATCAGTTGATCCGTGGTACCCGCGGGGGAGTTGAGGCTGTGGTTGATCGCGTCGCGACGAGCGTCTCACCAGTGGACCCGGTGCGTCCAGCGGACGAGGTCGGCCTGGTGGCCGGGACCGAGGACTCGACGCCGCTCCAGTTCGCCGTCGCGCTCGACGAGGCCTCCTACCTTCAGCTCGACGACGTGGTGGTGACGCTGCGGCACGTCCCCGGGGTCGGGCCGGTGCTGACCAGCGGGATCGTCACGCAGGTGCGCGCCCGGCAGGAAGGCGCGAGCTTCGGCTCCGACGTCTTCCTCATCTCCGACGGCGTGCTGCCCGCCAGGACGCAGGAGATCGCCGAGGTCAGCACCACCCGGGTGGAGCCGGAGATCTACGTGCCGCCGCGCCCGGGCGGGGTCGTCCGCCGCGCCACCGGCACCGAACGGGCCCAGGCGCTCTACTTCGACCAGATGACCAACCGCGTGCCGGTAGGACGGGGCCGGGACGGCGCGCCGATCTACGTCAACATGGAGTTCCTCGACGGCACCCGGGGCGCCCACGTATCGATCAGCGGCATCTCCGGCGTCGCGACGAAGACCAGCTTCGCGCTTTTCCTGCTGCACTCCATCTTCCGCTCCGGGGCGCTGCGCGAGCGTGCCGTCAACGCGAAGGCCCTGGTCTTCAGCGTGAAGGGGGAAGACCTGCTCTTCCTGGACCAGCCGAACATCCGCCTCGACGACGAGCTGCGGTCTCAGTACGCCAGCCTCGGCCTGCCCGCCGAGCCGTTCGCGTCGGCCGGCTTCTGGGCCCCCCCGATCCCGGACGACACCACCGGCCGTCCGAACGTCACCGGCCGCACCAGCGGCGTCGAGGCGTTCTGGTGGACGATCGCCGAGTTCTGCGACCGGCAGCTGCTGCCCTACGTGTTCGCCGACTCAGAAGACGACAGGCAGCAGTACACGATCGTCATCCATCAGGTCGCCGCCCGGCTGCGCCGCGACGCCGAGCCCTACGGGAACAACGGCGCCGTGAAGATCGACGGCGTTGTCGTGTCCACCTACGAGAACCTGGTCAACCTGATCATCGACCGGCTCACCGACGACGACACCCGCGCCGAGTGGGCCGGGCCGGTCACCGGGACCGGGACGGTCAACGCGTTCGTCCGGCGGCTCCGCTCGTCGCTGCGGGCGCTCGGCGGCATCATCCGGGCCGACCTGACCGGCCTGCCGCGCCGCCAGATCTCCACCCAGGATCAGCAGCTAACCGTCGTCGACCTGCACAACCTGCCGGAGCGCGCGCAGCGCTTCGTCGTCGGCGTGGTCCTCGCCGCGGAGACCGCGCGCAAGGAGGAGGCGGGAGCGGGCGGACTGCTGTTCACGATGATCGACGAGCTGAACAAGTACGCGCCCCGCGAGGGCAGCTCGCCGATCAAGGACGTGCTGCTCGACATCGCCGAGCGCGGCCGGTCGCTCGGCATCATCCTGATCGGCGCACAGCAGACCGCCAGCGAGGTCGAGCGGCGCATCGTGTCCAACTCGGCGATCCGGGTGGTCGGCCGTCTCGACTCGGCCGAGGCGGGACGGCCCGAGTACGGCTTCCTGCCCGCCACCCAGCGGGTCCGCGCCACGATCGCCAAGCCGGGCGCGATGTTCGTCTCCCAGCCGCAGATCCCGGTGCCGCTCGCGATCGAGTTCCCGTTCCCGGCCTGGGCGACGCGGCTGTCCGAATGCGCCGGCCCGCTCCGGTCGCCGTCCGCCGGGCCCCCGCCGAACCTAATGTCCCGGCTGCCGCCGGAAGACGACATCCCGCCGTTTTGATCATCCCGGTTCGATTCCCTCGGGAGAGAACTTGAAGTTCCTGCACACCGCCGACTGGCACATCGGCAAGACGCTCAAGGGCCGCGACCGCCTCGACGAGCAGCGCGCGGTACTCGCCGAGATCGCCGGGATCGCCGAGGCCGGCGACGTCGACGCCGTCCTGGTGGCCGGCGACGTCTACGACCTGTCGGCACCGTCGGCGGCCGCGCAGCAGCTCGTGGTCCAGGCGCTGCTGCGGATGCGGCGGGCGGGAGCCGAGATCATCGTCATCGCGGGCAACCACGATCACGGGCCGACCTTCGAGGCGTACCGGCCGCTGATGGGCGTCGCCGGCATCACGCTGGCCGGCACGGTCCGGCCCGTCGAACGGGGCGGTCTCGTCCGGTTCACCGCCCGTTCGGACGGCGCGGAGGCGCAGGTCGCGCTCCTGCCTTTCCTGTCGCAGCGCTACGCGGTGCGCGCCGCCGAGATCGTCGCCAACACCCCGTCGGAGAACGTCCGCGCCTACGACGAGCAGGTCCGCCAGGTCATCACGTCGCTGACCGGAGGCTTCAGCGGCGACACCGTGAACCTCGTGATGTCCCACATCACCTGCATCGGCGGCAAGTTCGGCGGCGGCGAGCGGTCCGCCCAGTCGATCTTCGAGTACAGCGTGCCCGCGAGCGTCTTTCCCGTCTCCGCGCACTACGTGGCGCTCGGCCACCTGCACCGGCGGCAGGCGCTGCCCGCCCCGGCCCCCGTGCACTACAGCGGGGCGCCGCTCGCCGTTGACTTCGGCGAGCAGGACAACACCAGCGTCGTCTGCCTGATCGAGGCGACCCCGGGGACCCCGGCCAGGATCACCGACATCCCCGTGACGTCCGGCCGCCGGCTGCGGACCGTGCACGGCACCCTGGCCGAGCTTGAGGCCAGGTCCGGCGACTTCGGCGACGACTACCTGCGGGTATACCTGCGGGAGCGGACCCGCGCCGGGCTGCGCGACGACGCGCTGGAGATCCTGCCCAACGCCCTCGAGGTGCGCATCGACCCCGAGTTCGCGCCCGAGGCACCCGCCGCGTCCGGATCCGCCGATCCGCGCACCGCGCGGACACCAGGACAGCTGTTCGCCGACTACTGTGCCACCCGGGACGTCAGCGACGCGCGGGTCGCGACCCTGTTCGGTGCGCTGCACGACGAGGTGACCGCAACCGACGGTGCTGACGGTGCCGGTGCTGGCGGTGCCAGTCTTGAGGGTGCCAGTGTCAAGGGTGCCAGTGTTAAGGGTGCCAGCGCCGAACTGTCCCCGGCCGGCTGGAGCAGGGAAGGAAGACGATGCGCCCGATCATGCTTGACCTGCACGGATTTGCCTCCTTCAGGGACGAGGCACGGGTTGACTTCGGTGACGCCGAGTTCTTCGCACTGGTCGGCCCGACCGGCTCAGGGAAGTCCACGGTCATCGACGCGATGACGTTCGCGCTGTACGGATCGGTGCCGCGCTGGGGCCGCAAGGGCATGGTGTCGCTCGCGCTCGCCCCCACCGTCGCCCGCGGCACCGTCAAGCTCGTCTTCGAGGTCGACCGGCAGCGGTACGTCGTGGCCCGCGAACTGCGCCGGGTCGGCGCATCGGTCAGCCAGCGGTCGGCCAGCCTGGAGCGGCTCGCCGACCCGCGCGGACTTGCCGTGCCCGGCGACCAGACCTTCCCGCTGGCCAAGGATCTCGACGGCGTGAACGAGACCGTCGAGAAGCTGCTCGGCCTGAGGTACGAGGACTTCGTCCAGTGCGTGGTGCTGCCGCAGGGGCAGTTCGCCGCCTTCCTGCACGCTAAGCCGAGCGAACGGCAGGACATCCTGCTCCGGCTGCTCGGCGCTGAGCACTACCGGCTGATGATGATGAAGGCGAACCAGCGGGCCAACGTCGCAGCGCAGCGCGCCAGCACCTACGGCGAGGAACTGCTCGGCTACGCCGACGCCACCGCCGAGGCGGAGCAGCGCGCCCGCGCCGCCGAGACCGCACTGGTCACCCTGGGCGAGCGGGTGCGGGCGGCCCTGCCGCTGATCGCTGCCCGGCAGGGGGAGCTGACGGCCGCCGGCGAACGGCTCAGGCAGTCGCGTACCGAACAGGGCGCCCTGTCGGCACTGCGTGTCCCCGACGGCACGCCGGCGCTCGACGCGGATCTCGCGGCGAACAGGGCAGACCTGGAAGCCCGCAAGGCCGCCGAGCGGAGCGCCGAGGAGGCCGACGGTGCCGCCCGTGCGTCGCTCGCGGCCGGCCCGCAGCGGGCGCCGCTTGAGCTGGTCCGTGCGCACCGGGCCGAGCAGGCACGGCATCAGGCCGCGATCCCGGACCTGGCGGCCGACGTCGCGCGGCTCGGGACGGGTGCGGCCGATGCGGCGTCCGCAGCGGACACGGCCGCTGCCGCCTTGGACGGGGCCCGCGTCAAGCGCGACGAGGCCTCCCGCGCGGCCGAGACCGCCGCCGAGCGGGTCGCCGTCCTAGCCGCTGAGCACACCAGGCTAACAGCGGTGTCCGTCCCCGGCGGTATCGCGGAGCTGGACGAGCGGCGCACGGCCGCCGCGAACGCGGTCACCGTTGCGGCGGCGGCCCTGGAGGAAGCGGAGCGGGCCGATGCGACCGCCCGTGCCGCCCGCGCCGCCGCCGCGCCGGAAGCACCGCTCGCGCAGGCAGCCCGCGATATGGGCGATCTGCGGATCCTGCTGGGCGACCTGGCCGGCGCCGCCCGCGCTGTGCGGCAGGCCGCGGCAGCACGCGAGGCGGCCGACGGTTCCCTGGCGGCCGCCGAGGAGGAACGCCGCCAGCGGCAGCACGAACTTGAGGAGACCCGGCGCAGCGACGTCGTCGCCGTGCTGCGCCCGCACCTAGTCGCCGGCCAGCCGTGCCCGGTGTGCGAGCAGACCGTCGAAACTCTTCCCGCCCAGCCGCCAGCTCGCGCGGCGGACGCCGCCAAGGCCCGCCTGGCCGAGGCGGACCGGGCGGTGACCGCCGCCCAGTCCGCCGCTCGCAAGGCCGCTGCCGCTGCCGCCAAGGCCGACGCGGACCTCGCGGCCGGCCTCAGGCGGCGGACAGCGATCACCGCGGGCCTGACCGGGCTCCTGTCCGGCCCGCTGGCCGCTTTCCCGCTGCCGGTCACACGGGCGGCAGTTCCCCAGGCCAGCACGGGCGGCCAGCCGATCAATGGCTCGCGCGACGGCAGCAGCGCCAGCGCGGACGCCACATCCGGCCCGCCTGCTGGCACTCGGCCGGTGACCAGCCAAGGCACCGATGGCAAGCCGGCCGACGATGCCGCAGTCGCGTACGGCACTCATCCTCGTGCCGTCAACGCGACCGGTGAGCGCCCCGATACAAGCGCCATCGGGGGGCCGGGCAGTGCTCCCGGTCCGGCGGATGCTATCAGGCCGGCCAGTGGCGACAACCTGCTTACCCGCGCGCTTGCCGAGGTCTCCGCCCTCGCGCAGGAGCGCAGTACAGCTGAACTGGAAGCGGAGCGCGCCGCCGCAACGGCGCGGCAGGCGCGGGCACGGCATCGGTCCGCGCAGGCACAAGCGGACAACGCCGAGTCCGAGCTGTCCGACACCCGCGCCGCGCTGCGCGCCGCGCGGGACCCGCTGGTTGAGCTCGGTGCGCCGCAAGTGGACGACGCGAAGCCGCCGCCGGATGGACCGCCCTGGCCCGATGGGCGCGGGAGCAGGCCCAGGTGCGGGCCGAGGCGCTGAACCAGGCGGGCGAGGCCGCCGCGGCCGCCGCCCGCCAGCTGAAGACGCTCAGCGCCGAGTTCGGAGACGCCGAACGGGCTCTCGCCACGCTCCGCGCCGCCGCGAAGACGGCCTCCGTCGACGACCAGCAGGCCAGGGCCAGGCTGAGCCAGGTCACCACCCGCGTGGCCGAGCTCAGCCAACTGCTCGCGGACGCGCCAGGCGACCAGCAGATCACCGAGCGGCTGGCCCTGCTCGACCGACTTGAAGCCGCTGCTGTCGAGGCCGGGCATTCCCTGCGGGCGGCGCGTGACGAGCGGTCGCGGAGTGAACGGGCACTCGCAACGCTGGAACAGGCCGAACGGGCCGCGAGCGGACAGCTCTCCGCCGCCCGCGACGGCGTGGTCGCGCTCGGCGCGCCCGCCCTGGACGGCCGGGGCCTGCTCGACGGCTGGACCGACCTCGTCACCTGGGCGTCCGGCCAGGTGAAGCAACGCGAACAGGAGGCGGCGGCCGCGGCGCACGCGGCGGACGCCGCCCGCGCGGGCATCGCGGAGGCGACCGGGCAGCTGAGCGCGGACCTGGCGGGCGCCGGCATAGACCTCGCACCGGAGGCGGTCGAGGCCTCCGCCGCCGCGGCCGTGACGGGTGCGCTCGAACGAGCCAAGGCGGCCGCCCGGCGCGTCGCGGAACGGCGCGCCCAGGCCGCCGAGCTGGCCGGCAAACAGCGGACCGCGCAGGAGCAGCAGCAGGTGGCGCACCTGCTCGGCAACCTGCTGCAGGCCCGGCAGTTCCCGCAGTGGCTGGTCAGCGAGGCGCTTGACGACCTGGTGGCGGCCGCGTCGGAAACCCTCGCGGCGCTGTCCGGCGGGCAGTTCGACCTCACCCACGACAAGGGCGACCTGTTCGTGATCGACCACACCGACGCCGATGCCCGCCGCTCCGTGCGCACCCTGTCCGGCGGCGAGACCTTCCAGGCGTCGCTCGCGCTCGCGCTCGCCCTGTCCTCGCAGATCTCCGCGCTGGCCGCCGCGGGGGCGGCCCGGCTGGATTCCATCTTCCTCGACGAGGGGTTCGGCACCCTGGACAACGAGACCCTGGAGGTCGTCGCAGCCACGCTTGAGGCCCTCGCCCAGGGCGACCGGATGGTCGGCGTGGTCACTCACGTGGCGGAGCTCGCCGAACGGGTTCCCGTCCGGTTCCGTGTCGCGCGCACCGCCAGGACCTCGACCGTCACCCGCGAGGGCCTGCCCGCCCCAGAGACAGCGGCGGAAACGGGGGAGCCGTGACATCCAGCCAGGCCACATGTGAAGGGGGCACGCATGCGGTTTAGCGTCGACGGTTGGGATCCCAGCTATGGTGCCAGCCTTGAGACCGAGGGACAAGGGGAATCGCCCCCTCCGGTCAAGGACGACGTGGAACTACCTGCCGATCGCTGGCGGCCAATCGACCCCGAAAACACCGGGCCGCTCCCTGACGCGCTGCTCTTCGTCGATGGAGTGCGCCGCGAGGAGGCGCGGTTGTGGATCGAAGACGCGCCGCTCGGCGGTGCTTCGCGCGTTGATCCCTTGACAGGTGAAATCCCGGTCGATCGGTCCCCGGATGATGCTTTTGCCGGGCGAGCCGACGACGGCCCTGTGCGCGTCCTACGCGGCGGGCGTGATCTGTTGTTGTGCCCTTGGCGCGCACCTGATTAAGGCGGAGCGGCGCCGCGGCCTCTTCTCCGTCGCACCGCACGCCAGCGACATCGTCACCTGGGCAGGTGACTACAAGGCGCACCGCGCGCCAAGAAGGCGGGCCGGAGTGCCAATCATGAAAATCCTCTCCGATTCACTTCAGGATGAGCTCAGCAAGGTTGAGAAATTCACGGCCGTCGAGGCACGCGCAGCGCTGGCCGACCACGTCGCGGACGGTAGCAACGACTTGCTCATCATCGATGGACAGTTGCGGGATCGCGAGCATCTGCCTAGGGCCCTTGGCTATATCAAATCGCATGAAGTCATGTATCTGCCGCGGGAACTCAATGTCCTGGTTGCCGACCTCAAACCCGGCCAGCGCACTCCGGTGTTCCTTATTGAGACTAAATGGCAGCGGCATAGCTGGTACCTGCGGCTGCCCGGCGCGTCGCATTCCCCATGGGCGGGCATCGTGCGTATCGAATGTGCCGCCGACCTGCCTATCACCGAGGTCACCAGGCTCGCCGGGCTGAGCCAGCGCTGTCTCGGCCGGTTCGCTTCCGCTCCGTACAAGGATTCCCGCGCCCCCCAGAACCTGTACCCCATCGCCGGCCTGGAACGTGAACTGCGCCGCCGCCTCGGCGATCCCCAGCTCCTCTACCGTGCCCTCCGCAAGGCCGCCGGCACCAACTAGCCACCGGTCACGTGTCGGCGAGGTATACCGATGTCGGCGACTCTGTCGCTTGATTCGCCGGGTATGTCCGCTCGGATGCCCGGGCGTGCACCCGGTGCACCCTCAACTCGGTACACCTCCACCGAGACTGTCACGTTTCGTTCTGTTGGAGCCCGGCGGTAGAATTTCGCCGGGCTGCCCGGCGCCTGCTAGCTCTGGTAGCTCTGAGCGGCTCGCAGTGCGGAGAGCAGCGGGATCGCCGCGATCTTCTCGTCGGTCAGGTCGTCCCAGTTGATTCCGGCTTCCGGGCGCGGGCGCAGGCCGGCGGCGGTGCGGGTGCCGATTACCCGGTCGGGGGTGATCACGAAGTCGACCGGGACGTCGTGGCTGGTCAGCGGGATGGTCCCGGCTGGCTTGACCTGGATCTCGTGCACGGTGGTGACGGTCACCGTATGCGGGCCGATCAGGCCCGCCGCCGTGGCCAGCGCGTACTCCAGGTCGGCGAAGCCGCCGCCCTTGCCGAGCCGCGCGCCGTCCTCTCCCACGGCGACGCAGCCCATCACGACCAGGTCGACCGGCGCCAGCTCGTCCAGCATGACCCGCCGCGCGGACCGGGTCGCGCCGCTGATGGATGCCGCCTTGCGCGGCGGCTCGGCCAGGTGATCGGGGTCCAGGGCGAAGAACGGCTCCGGTCCGGCCAGCCGGGGAACTGCCATGTAAACCGTCTTGCCGTCTTCGAGCGCCCGCTGCCGCACGGGCAGTTGCGCCGAGTCCGGGTTCGCCTTCACGGTCGCGGCGGCCGCCCACGCGGGCAGCCCGCGGAGCCGTTGCGCGGCGGCTTCGGCGCCGGTGAAGTTCGGGATGCGGCCGACCGCGCCCGGGAAGCGGGCGACCTTCGCGGCGCGCATCGCGGACCACACTTCGTCACGGAGCGCGGCCTTGGCGGCGAGCACGTCGGCGGGACCGCCGGCGTCCCGGTCATGCCGGGGTGCGGAACGGGGCATCTCTCAATTCTCCATGGTCACCATTCTCCATGGTCACCGGGAAAGCGCTTCGATCAGGTCTCGGTAGACGTGAAAGGCGGGCTTGGGGGTGTAGTCGTCGGTCATCAGCCCGAACTGGCAGAAGAGCCCGGAACCGGCGGAGCGGGCGTCGCGCAGCGTGTGGTGAATGTAGCCGGTGATATTGAGCTCCTCGGCGTTGCGGGAAATCACGTCGACAACGGTACGCAGGACCTCGGCCTGGCGCTGCGCTGTCCGGCCGGGCCCGGTGGGCCAGCCGTGCTCGGTGATCACGAGGGGAAGGCGGCCGAGCCCGGCGGGGGCCAGGTTGTCGCGGCGGTGGGCTTGCAGCAGGCCTTGAACGACGGCGGCGAGGCGGTCGGCTGCGACGGGACGGAACACGTCGGGGAAGAAGTCGAGGCCGATGTAGTCCAGGTCGGCAATGAACTCCTCGCCGCCCGCCCGGGTGAGGTCGGCGAAGAACGTGCTGTCCGCGCCGAGCAGCGGTGAGCTGTTGCAGCCGACCTTGGTGGCGAGCTGCCCGCTGCGCCGGGCCTTGTCCTTGGCGGCGTGGACCCCGGCGATGAGCGCCTCGGTGATGCGGGGATAGGCGCCGTCGAGGAGCGGGTTGCCGGTGATGTTGGGTTCTTCGCCGATCTGGAGGGTGCCTAGCTGCCCGCCGTGGCAGTCGATGAGCTCCTCGATGAACGCGCAGTAGCCGTCGACGTCACCGGAACGTGAGTGGTACTGGGCGACCAGGTCGAGTGTCCGTCCGCGGCCGAGGTAGCGGTCGTAGCCCGCCGGCGTCTGCCGGGTGGTTCCGCGGGCGGTGTCGCCCGGGTCGGCGTAGAGGTTGTAGGCCCGGACGGTGAACGGACGGTCCGCGGAGCCCTGAAGCCGGGCGAGTGCCTGGTTGATCTGGTCCGGCTGGTCCGGCGGTCCGGCCGGCCCGGTGTCTCCGACGGCGCTGCCAGGATAGATGCCGAAGGTCAGCCCGTTCGGTGCACGGTCTTTCACTGCCGTTCCCTTTCGTCGTCCTGGTGCGGCGGGCGCGGCCAGGCGAGCCGGCCGCTGGTGATGTCGTCGGCGATTGCGAGCACCCAATCCCGTTCGGCCCGCAGCGCCGACAGGACGTACTCCGCCTCGATGACGAACAGGCGGGGCACGCTTGCGGCCAGTGCCTCCTCCAGGCGGAGCTGGTCCGCGGCGATGATCGCGGCGAGCCGCCAGGCCCGTTCCCCCAGAGCCTCGGCGGCTCGTTCCGGGCCGAGCACGCCGAGGTGGCTAACCGCGCCGAGGAACTCGGGGAATTCCCGGCGCGGCTCGCGGATCTGCTGGTCCAGCCGCCGGGCCAGCTCCGCCTGACCGGCCGCGGTCAGCGCGTAAGGGGTTCGCTGCGGGCGACCCCCGTCGCGCTGAGCTGGCTGTGGTTCGATCAACCCGGCGCGGGTCATCGCTTCCAGGGTGTCGTAGAGCGATCCCCGGTTGGTCGGCACGCCGCGCCCGGCGAGCACGCCGGCGAGCTGGTACGCGTGCATGGGCCGTTCAAGCAGCGCGCCGAGCGCGGCCAGCACCACCGGATTGGCAAGCGCATCACGAGGCATAGCAGAATTCTACTATCAGAACTCTGCTATTTGTCCATCGTTGTTTCAGTGCCTGAGGCATCTGCGTGGCTTGCGGGCAGGGGGACGTACGGCAGCATCGACGCCGCGGGTCTGGCCCGGAGTGACAGCGTGCAAGGCATCCAGGGGCAGCGAGTGATCCGGCGTGGGCGCAGGAACCCGGGTCGCCCGCGGCAGTTCCACGGCTGGTCACGCCGGGACGGCGCCGGCAGGCGATCTCATCACCGCGGACGAGCGGATGGACTCGGTCATACTGCCGGTGCGACAGCACCATCATCGCCAGAAAACGGTAAGAGACCCCATCCGCCGAGGGTTCTCAGGCAGGCTCTTAGCGGCTCGACTTTCGCACTTTTGGGCGTGTCGGGATGGGGCTCTTCAGCCTCATGCGTAGCGAGGGGCGTCTGGGGGTTGCAGGTTCGCCAGCCAGTGGTGTCCCGGGTGTGCGAGGGCGAGCAGGTCAGCCAGGGTCCGGCGCTGGACTGGGGTCAGCCTCGGAATGGTTTCCTCGAAATCTGCCTGGTCCTTGGGGCGTGCGTGCTTGGCCTTGAAGAGCAGGACCAGTTCAGGCGCCAGGTACGGGATGCCGCCCGGGGTGTAATGAATGATCTCGGTGTAGGGAAGCCGGATCGTCTCGTCGCGTCGGCAGATCCAGGTCTGGCCGTCGTGCGGTTCGCGGAACACATCGAGCAGGTAGCTGCCGGTGGCCCGGTCGCGTAGCCAGGTCTGGTGCGTGGCGGCCAGCACGTCCGGTGCGGCTTCCTCCCAGATCCGGCCGCTGCCGACCGCGTCGAAGGCGTATCCGGGGAAGCGGTCGCGGATCTCGGGGAAGCCCGCGGCGGGGATCGCGATCTCGATGTCCCCGTGCTGGCGCGTCTGCGCGCCGCGGAACAGGTCCAGCGCCCAGCCCGCGGCCACGCACCAGGGCGTGGTGACCCCGGCCAGATGCTGTGCGACCTGGCCCGGGGTCCAGCACGATGACCACCTGGCGTCGAGGGCCTGGATCTCGGCGGGTGACAGCTCGATGCCGCCGCCGGGCAGTTGCTCGCTCACTGGCCGGAATCTATCAGCGGACCAGAGGCTCGCGTCCGGATGATCACGGTCAGTCAGTTCCGGGCTGGTGGCCCTGCGTAGCGGGCGAGCGTCTCGTCTATTCCTTGTTCGGGGGTGCCGGTGACCGGGCCGAACGAGGCGGGGAGCTCGTTTTCGCTGTACTGGCCGGTGCTGGCCTTGTAGATGGCGATGGTCCACTGGTCGGGTGAGCCCTGCCAGCGCAGGCGCAGAACGGGCGCGGGCTCGCGGTGGCCGGGCAGGGTGACCGCGGCGTAGCAGTACTGGCCGCGGCAGCGGACTCCGGGCTCGCCGAGCCGGGGCCAGCCGGCCGTGACGTGGGCGGTGATCCGGCGGGTGACCACGTTCCGGGTCTGCTGGCCGGGCGTCTGCGGCACGCTTTCCATGACGGCCGGCTGCCGCCGGCCGGCCCCGGAATGCCCGGCGTTTCCGACAGCGGTGATGCAGGGCTTCGCGCTGTGAATGCGCGGCTGCGGGAGCTGCTGGCGGGGCGGGATGCGGAGATCGCGGTGCTGCGGGAGCGGATGGCGGCGCTGCAGTTGCAGGTCGCGGACCTGGCCGCCCGGTTGAAGCAGAACTTGCGGAATTCCAGTAAGCCTCCGTCATCGGACGGGCTGGCCAAGCCTGCGCCGAAGTCTCTGCGCGGCAAGTCCGGCCGCCGGCCGGGCCGGCCGAAGGGCCAGCCGGGAGCGACGATGCAGCTCGCCGGCCATCCCGATAAGAGGGTACGGCACAGGCCGGCGAGGTGCGCCTGCTGCGGGAAGTCCCTGAAGGGCGCGGCCGTAACCGGGATAGAGCGGCGTCAGGTCATCGGCATCCCGCCGGTGACGGCGGAGACCACCGAGCACCAGCTGCTCACGCTGCTGTGCGGCTGCGGGCACGAGACGAAGGCGGAAGCCCCGGATGGCGTGACGGCGCCGGTGCAGTACGGGCCGCGGTTTATGGGCACCGGGATCTACCTGTGGCACGGCCAGTTCCTTTCGCGGGACCGCGCCTGCCGTGCCCTTTCGGAGATGTTCGGATACGCCCCCTCGCCCGGCGCGCTCGTCGCTGCGGCGAGGAAGGCCGCCGGGCGGATCGCGCCCGCGCTGAAAGCGATCACGGGGTACCTGGTCAGCGCGGAGGTTGTGCACTTCGACGAGACCGGGTTCCGTACCGCCGGGAAGCTCGCCTGGGTCCATTCCGCCTCGTGGGGCAGGTTCGTCCTGGTCACTGTGCATGCCGAGCGGGGCAAGGACGGGATGAAGGCCGCCGGGATCCTGCCGTTCTTCACCGGTATCGCCGTCCACGACGCCTGGAAGCCGTACGGCACCTTCGGGAACGTCGCAGGGCACGCCCTGTGCGGTGCCCGTGTCCTGCGGGAGCTGGTCGCGGTCACCGAGACCGGCACGGACCTGGACCGGGCGTGGGCTCAGCAGGCCATCGACGTGCTGCTCGCGCTGGACGAGGCCGCCGGGGCCGCCCGCGCCGCCGGGAAAGCCGCCGTGCACCTGGGGACCCGCAAGAAGCACGAGGACTGGTACCGCCAGGCTGCAGCCGCCGGGATTGCCCTCAACGCCGGCCGCAGCGGCAAGCTCCAGGAGAAACGGCACGCCCTCGCCGCCCGGATGCAGGCCCGTCAGGACGACTGCCTGCGGTTCGCCCGCGACCTGCGCGTCCCGTTCACGAACAATGCCGCGGAACAGGCCATCCGGATGAGCAAGCTCCGGATCAAGATCTCCGGCTGCATGCGCTCCATGGCCGGCGCGGAAGAATTCTGCGCGATCCGGTCCTACCTCGCCACCGCCGCCCGTCACGGTCTCGGCGCGCTCGAAGCCCTTACGAGCGCCTTCCAGGGACAGCCCTGGATTCCGGAAACCGGGTAGGGAGCAACGCTCAGAACATACGGGCCGGCCCGGTAAGGGCAAACCCTCCCGGGTGACCGACCCGAGGGCCCGCCTTCGTCAACGGCCGGCTCGCCGGACGCCCCGGCGAACAGGCAGCAGCCGCCTGAGCGGCCCGGGGCCGGGCCGCGCGGTTCACTGCGAGATGATCCTCCTGTGGCGGACGTGGTTTTCTTCGATCTGGACGGCACCCTTGTCGATCACCGAAGCGCGGTCCTGGACACGATCGGCCAGGTCGTCCGGGCCGCGCCGAACGCGACGGCTCCACCCGACGAACTGGTAACGCTGTGGTGGACGCTGGAGGGGCGGCACATGCGGGAATACCTGGCTGGCCGGTGCTCCTTCGCGGAGCACCACCGGCGCAGGCTCCGTTCCTTCCTGCCCGTGCTCGGCGAGCCCGTTCCGGAAGATCCCGGGCTTCTGGACGCCTGGATCGCCGAGCGCTACCTCACGGTCTTCGAGGAGGCCTGGCAGAGCTATCCCGACGTCCAGCCGTGCCTGGAGGCCTTGAAACGGCTACCGCAGGGCCCGCGCCTGGCCGTTCTCACCAACGGGGACCCCGGGCAGCAGCGCGCCAAGCTCGCTCGCTTCGGCCTCCTCGGCTACTTCGAAGCCGTCCTGACCCCGAGCGAGCTCGGGGCGGCCAAGCCCGTCGCCTACGCTGCCGCCTGCCGGCGGATGCGGACGGATCCCGCGCAGGCGGTCAACGTCGGCGACATGCTGGAAAGCGATGTAACCGCAGCCGCCCTCGCCGGGCTCACCGGCATCTGGCTAGACCGCGGCATCGACTTCGTTACCGGTGAACCATCGTCGGCCGCAGACGAGACGGTACTCCGCATCGAACGGCTGACCGACCTCCCCGGCCACCTATCACCCACGAACGCCTGACCAGCTCTAAACCTTGATCCACAGGCCTCGACAATTGCTCCTGGATAGGACCGCCCGGCCCCAAAACGCTAGCCCGCCCGAGCCAGAATCGCGGCCTACCTATCTAGTTACACCAACCGCAACCCGCAGAAATCCACGCCATCCGCCTGGCCTGGGAAGACACCGGAACCCCCGCCGCCTAAAACAGCAAAATCCGAGTTAGCGGTGAAATACTTAACAATTCGGATATTTCGGTTTTAGTTATCAGGAAATAAATCTAAGAAAAACTGAAGCGAAATCATTAACGATCATCGATTAGCGGTATTATTCGATTAGTTGCTCGCTAGTTGATCATCGTACGAGATCATGATCGATAAGGGGCGGGTTAAGAAGCACTGAAGAAGCACTGAAGGAAGATCGGAAGGAGCACTGATGGGCTGGCAGCGGGGCGAAGGCAGCGGGACGGGCGAAGAGCCTGTCGACGGGCCTGGCTCGCCTGACGGGCCTTGCGGTGCGGGATGTTCTCCGAGCGCGGGCGCTCAGGGGGACCCGGCCGCCGTGCGCGATCAGCGGCTGGCCGGGTTCGTGCGGGGCGGGGAGTGGGACCGGTTCCTGCCGGGCCCGGAGTTGGCTCGCGTCCCGGCAGCGGCGGGCGGCCCGGAATGGCGGTGCCCGGGCGCGGAGCCGGATGAACTGATCGGGGTGCTGCGAAGGCTGGCGGCACTTGAATCGTGGGCATCGGCGGCGAAGCTGGGCGTGATCAGGGAGCTGATCCGCCAGGACGACCTGCCGGCTCTGTCCCGGCCTAGGCACGGTGACCTGCCCGATGTGTGGAGCGACTCACTGAACCACCAACTTGCACTGGCGCTCGCGTCATCGGTGCCCTCGGCAGAGAACACAGCGCTGACCGCGTGGGAACTCGGCGCGCGGCTGCCCGGCATCGCTGCCCTGCTCGCTGACGGGACTCTTACCTTTGCGAAGGCAAGGTTGATCGCGGAGACCCTCCAGTTCCTCAGCGACGCCGATGCAGCCAGAGCCGAGGCACTGATCGTGCCGCAACTCGTCGGAGCCACTGGCAAGACGTTCGGCCAGATCGTCAATCTCGCCGCCCGGGCCGCGACCGAGGTGGACCCTGGGATGGCCGAGCGGCGGCGCAAGGCGGCGGTCAAACACGCCTCCCGGGTGCAGATGTACCGCGAGCAGTCTGGCGCGGCCGCCCTGTGCGGCCGCGACCTGCCCCCGGACGAGGCCTTGGCCGCCAACGCGAACGTGACCGCCCGCGCCGCCGAATACAAAGACTCGGGTGCGTTCCCCGGCGCCCGGATGGACCAGTTCCGCTCCACGGCCTACCTTGACCTGATCAACGGCCGGACGGCCGACGCCCGCATCGCCCTCGGTTACCTCAGCACCGAACCCCCGGACCCGGAGACAACAGCCCCGGAGACGACACCAGCTACAGCAACGGCCGCCGCGAACCAGGACGACGACGGCGAGCCGGACGGCGGATCTAGCGGCACCGAACCTCCCGGCGGGAACGGCCCCAGCTGCGGCGGACCCGGTAACAGCGGTCGCGGTGGCCCTAGTGAGCAGGGCGATGGCAGTGAGTCTGGTGACACTGGCGACTCTGGTCGTGACAACAGCGGCTGCGGCGAACGCGACAACAGCGGCATCGGCGATTCAGGTAGTGCCGCTGGCAGAGGCGATCCTGACCGCGGCAAGGGCCGGGTTGGCCGTGGTGCCGCCAGCGCCGATCCTGAAAGCGCCACCGACGGCCATCCTGAAAGCGCCACCGACGGCCATCTTGATAGTGCCGTCGGCGGCACTGAGGGCGGGAACAGCCCCGCTGGCCGCAGTGCCCGCAGCCAGGTACCGTCGGCCTCCCCGGGGCGATCGGCGGATGCAGACAGTCTGCCCTCCCGCGAGCCAGCACAGCCGGACGGCCGCCCCGTGCTGACGGAACTGACTTTCCCGCTGGCCACGCTGCTTGGCCTCGCCGAACGCCCCGGCGAGGGCTACCGACTTGGTGTCCTCGACCCGGGCCTGTGCCGTGACCTCGCCCGGCTCGCCGCCGCCAGCCCGCACAGTACCCTCTGCATCACGGTCACCGACCGCCAAGGTATAGCCATCGGACATGGCTGCGGACGGCGCGGAAAGCCGGCCGCGGATCCCCTGGACCGCGCTCCGCCGCAGCACCGCCGGATTCCGTGGCGCTGCCCGCCCGGGTGAACCTGACGATCACCGCCGATCGCCTAGCCGCCATGCTGTCCACATCCCGTCCGCCCGGGAAGTCGAGTCAGCCGACAACGGCGGGCTGGGCTCTCACCCGGCGCGATGCCAGCGGACCGCCAGGTTCAACCGGATGCTCCGGTTCAACCGACGGACCGGGAACGGGCGACCCGCAATGGTGCGGCACCTGGACGCTGGTGCTACCCGGCGGCCGCGAACTCGCCGTGCGCATCGACCCCGTCCCAACCTACCGCTGTGATCACAGACACGAATCCCGCGGGTACCAGCCGAGCGGCACGCTTCGCCACCTGGTCCAGATCCGCGAGCAGAAGTTCAAGTAGTTGGGTAGAACTCGTGCGGAGCGGGAGGGGATCGCACGCGATGACTGGCGATGATCGAGGGGTTTTGCTTACTTCACGTAAACCCCCGCGTACGCTGGTGTGTAGCGATGTTTCCCCTAGCGCGAGGGTCTTTCGATGGACGCCAGCATTACCCCTGGTGATCGAATCAGGGAAGCTCGCAAGCGTCGTGGGATGACACAGCGAGAGCTAGCCGACGCCGCCGGCCTGTCGCTGTCTGCGATCAAGAAACTCGAACAGGGCACTCTGGGCCAGCTACGGCTAGAGACAGCGCACAGGCTTGCTACGGCTCTTGGCGTTACCACGATGGCGATTGCCGACCCCACGCCAGAACCGCCGAGTGAACCGTCAGACGGGGGAATGTGGGCTGCTACCCGCGATGCTCTCTTGTCTCCCGCACGGGGTGAGGCTGTAGAGCCGATTACGGAGCGAGGGACAACCGATGTGCTTTTGTCGGCTGTGAAGCTCTACCACGACAACGAATATGAGCGGCTAGCACGGGTGCTTCCCCTGCTTCTGCGTGACGTGAGTGGGGCTTCGCCGCTGCTTCGTTCCCGCACGATGCAGCTAGCAGGGTTTGTGATGGTCCAGACGCGCAACCACGACGCTGCGCGTGTCGCACTAACCCAGTCCATGACAGACGCTGAGGCCACAGGCAGCGAACTAGACGCAGCGTCCACTGTCATTACGTTGTGCTGGCTGATGCTTGTTGAGGGACGTTTCGGCGAGGTTCGGAGGCTAGCCGCCGCATGGGCTGATCGGGTAGAGCCGAGACTGTCACAGGCAACCAATCCCGAAATCAGCACTTGGGGATGGCTGCTGCTACGAGGGTCGGCAGCAGCGATTCGTGACAATCGCCCCGATGAGGCAGCCGACATGATGCGGCTTGCCGAGGCTGCCGCAATCGCAGCAGGAAACGAACGTGGCGGCTATCGCCAGTATTGGACGAATTTCGGTCCGGCGACTGTGGCTATGAAACGGGTTGAGAACGCTGTTGTGGACGGGCGTCCCGATGTTGCGCTGTCGCTTGCTGCCCGTGTGCCACAGGGGCTCAGGCCGACCAGTGACAACCGCAACCGTCACCTACTCGACGTGTCGGCATCGAACGCCGAGCTACGGCGGTATGACGATGCGGTTGGTGTGCTAAAGCAACTGTGTGGTGAGGCTGGCCCGTGGCTGGCTGAGCAGCGCATGGCGCGTGACATCCTCGGGCGCATCGTGCATCGCCGACGCACCCTCACCCCTGACATGCGCGAACTAGCCGCCGCAATCCGGCTACCTCTGTAACGGTCACTGTCCCTTCTGGCGGGCAGTCTCCCAAAGGGACATTGTTCAGGTTCGTTCGCCTGTCATAGCGTCACATCCCAAGCAGGAAGTTTGAGCGAGGGATGTATGAGCGAGCCACAGCAAGCCGACGGCAAAGCGGCTATGAACGCGCTTGACGCGCTTAGGTTTGATTGGGGTAGCGCGTACGAAATTAAGGGTGACGGCGACCAGTGGCGGGCGCGGCGACTCGATGAGATAGGCGGCTGGATAGAAGCAACAGACCCAGATGCGCTTCGCAACGAGATTATCAGCGATTACACGCTAAAGCCCGTTCGCTTTCAAGACTCGGAGGCCAATCCGAATGTCTAATTCAGGGATAGGACCAGTGGGGCAACCGCTGCTAACGCCGGAGGTTGCGCGGACACGTAACGTGCTAGCGCTCAAGAGACGTGAGCAGTTCGCAGCGAGTCACCCTGAGATAGACATTAGGGCCATGCGCGTTGCTAGTGGGCGCATGGTGTTCGAGGTTAGAGAGCCAGAGCTACAGGTGGTCTGGATTGATCAGACCGCGATGATGAATGATTTCAAAGCGCGGTACCCGCGATGAGTAACGAGCCTGATCTTACGAAACTAGACGATGATCAGCTTATAAACGAGCGTGCGTTTGTGCGGGACAAGCTAGAAGCGCTCCCTGTGCATGTGCCACGGCACGCGGCGCAGCGTGCGATACTCACCGAACTTTTCACCAAGCTAGATGACGAGTTTATCTGTCGAGCCCGCGCAGCATGGTCAAAGGCGGAACGATGATGACTGAGACCACAGCGCTTGGCGTCCACGAATCCGTGAATCATAAGCCGGTACCCGTTAGGGGAACGATCAGGCGCGCGAAAGACGGTAAACGGCTAAGTCACCCTATACGCGCATCCGATCATCCTATATTGGCTGACTGCGGGTGCGGGAAAATCATCAGTAAGGCTGCCCTAGTATGCGCTGATTGGGGACATATCGAAAATGACCGGTGATCAGCCGGTGAACGGCTCTCGGGTACCCCCAATAAACATGTCATCAAGTTGAACGCACAATTGATACTCACATCGAGACCACACGACAGCAGCTTGACAGGATAGACGAGATAGAAACATCCCCTAAGTGCTGCAATCAAGGCTCGATGCCCTGATTGCCCTGCGTGACAAACTCCGCGCAGACTAGATATCACCATGCCATTAACAGGCAAGGATGCCGAAGGATGATGATTCCCAACCTAACGTTGGACGAGGCACAGGCTGAACTACCTCAGTGGATCGTGTGGGTAATCGGCGGCGTTGAAGGTCGGCCCCCGACTTACTCCGCTAAACCTGTAGGCATGCTGACAGCCATACCAGAATGCAGTGGATTTTACGATCTCACTGCGCTTGTGCTTGAGGCCAAGCAATACGAACTCAACATCGACCTGCACATAGAGACCGTGCAGCAGCACCTAGAAATGATAGACGATTATCAAGGGTCACGTGAGGTGCAGCAATCAAGGTACGACGCTTTGACAGCCCTGCGTGCCAAACTGCGTGCGCATCTCCCGTTGACTGGCACGAACCCCGCTCCCGGTTGAGGACTAATCCGTGGGAAATGAGTGCGCGCATGAACGCATCGTTAGTGTCTGTGTCCTGTGCGGTGTCGCGGAAGAGAACGCGTGGAAAATCAGCGCGTGCGGGCACCCGCGCTTTGAAAACCAATGCGCAGCGTGCGGCACAAAAGCTTAACCAGCTAAGGAGTGTTAACAACTTCCGTGCTGTCTTGTTTCCTCGGCAGGATCGCACGGGCAAGAGACCAGGAAGACGTATGTGTGTAATCGACATGCGAACCCGACAGGTCACGCAAGACTGCAATAAATGCAACTGCTCATCGTCAACTGCTGAGCATGACTGGATAACGAGCATCCCCGAATCCAAGGCGTTTTACTGCTCTAATTGCTTCACGCCCAAGTAAGAACTAAGACTCCCGTGCGGCGGCGGATGCCGTGCGGGGCAAGACCTGCGGAGATTCCCTTCCTCGCAGGGGCATAGAACGAGTGCACGGGCACCCTGCCATCGGGGCCTAGGCAAGAACGCCGTTAAACGCTAGAAGTCGCCTACCCCTTACAGGGATATAGGGGGTCAGTCGTCAGCCGTAAGGCAGGGTGCCCACCCAAAATCAGAATGGAGATAACCATGTCACCGCTTCTAGCTGTCAACGATCCCGAGCCCGACACAGACGACGATAACGAAACCCCCTTGGCAGACGGGGATGAAGACGGCGACGAAGAATCCCCGCTTGCGAGCTAGTCACTTAGACTCCGCGCGGACTGTTGTACTCGGTCGTGTCTCTGGCCGCGCGGACTAAACGCCCGATCGGGACTGTCCAACGATCAGCCCCGATCGGGTTAAACGCCCGATCAGGCCCTTCCCCCACCTACCCTTAGAGCCTGATCGGGTAAGCGGTGCCCCTCGGTTGATTGCGGCTCGCCGAGGGGCACCGCTTTTTCTTGGGTACGCAAGCAGGAGATGACGAATCTTTCTAGAACAGTGGAAATCTTCTGCGGGCCGGCTTTTGAGATCTCGACAGTGATTGAGCCCGTAGGGATACGAGTAACGGTCACGGGCAAGCATCTGACCATGACGGGTAGAGGCTCGGATTTCCCGAGTGCTCTCAAAGACGCGTTGCGGCTCGATGAGAAATAGCAGGTCAGCGCCGTTCACGTTAACAATAGTGATGGCATCGACCGAACAGGGTCGCTCGATGCCGATGAGAAGGGGGTCACTACTGTTGACACCCTCGGTGGTGACCAGCGAGTTTCCACCCTCAACGAGTCCTGTCCTGTACTCGCTGATACTCCGACCACCGTTGCCGTTCCGTTGCAAAAGTGGCAAGTTTCCCCCTTAGCGTTGGCAAGCCTGCGGTTGTAGCGTCGCCATAGCGTCATGGTGACGCCAAAGTGGAGCCGAGGAAAGTAGCCGATGACTAATGAGCAAGCAGGGTTACCGCCGAAAGCGCACTTGCCTGAACCTAAGATCAAGTTCAGCCGCTATTGGGTGGCTGTTGGACAGAGCGAGGTTCTGAACGCTGTTGCGGTACTCAGTGAGCGTGATCTGCTGCCGAGTGAAGCTAAGCTGCTCCTGCTCGCTCTTGGACGGGCCAACAACGGCGGTCACGCCGAGTTCCTGACAGGTGAGCTAGAGCAGGCACTAGGAAGGGTCGAGTAAGGGCACAGGCGAGTTGAAGCCGATGACTAGGCGCGGCGTTGAAGTAGCTAAGAAGCGGCTCGCCGACGCTGGCCTGCTTGTTGACACGTCGGGCGGCATGCGTTGCGTGTGGTTGAACGCGGGCATCTTCCAGCGCAACAGGCAGCATGGCAACTGGAAGTGTGCAGCTCACAAGTCCGCTGGCCGTGGATACAGGTAACGAAACGATTGAGGTATGCGAACTGTGGGTTCGCAGGTATACGAACCGTGAGTTCGTATCACAAGCCGCCGACCAGCGTCGTTGATCAAGCGCTCTTATCTCTAAGTAAAGCTCACTGACGTTCGCTAGGCAGCGGCGAGAAGAAGAGTTGTCATTGGCGCCCTTGAGGCGCATAACTGGATGATTATCTTCAGCCGCCATTTGGGCGGCATTAACATTTACTAGCAAAGGGGTCTAATTATGCGTTCTTACCCATGCCGTATATGTAAGTTACATTTTCAGACTGAAAGTTCTACTGGCAGGCTTCCAAGAGCCTGCCCATAACATCGGTTAGAAGCTAAAAGGCTAGTTGACCGTGAAAAGCATCGTGTTAACTACGCCAACGGCGGACCTGCGGCTAAGCCGCAATGCTGCCTTGACAGCGGACGCACGCAGTGCCCGCAACACAAGTTCTGGGCATACTACCGGCGCAAGTCCAGGCCGCTGCCAATGCGGCCAGCCGACGACAAGACCGTTCAGATTCTTGTCGGACTGATAGCTTCCGGTTATGGCTACACCGTGACAGGCGGCTAAGACCTTTCTCTATAATACGCAGCAATAGTAGAGGGGGTTTCACCCCCCGTAACTTACCTCTGGGGTTGAGACATCACTATCAAGACTTTAAAGCTGACCGATGCGCAGGCGTCTAAGGTGACCGTTGCCGCAGCAGCGCACAATCTGAATTCCGTCGAGTTCATCGCCATTGCCGTTGACTCTCTGCTTGACGTTTGCGCCGAGCATGACGAGCGGCTTGCGCTGATGTTCGCGCATATCGAGCAGCGGGAAAAGTAACAGCTTCTCCGGCCACGGGAGAAGAGCCTACGGCAGGCGATAACGGTCGTGACTCTGCACAGTGGCACCGCTCATCAAGATGCAATTAGCGATTCTCGCATATCGCAACCCTCGGTGAACCTCACCAGTTCGCCGAGGGACAATCTGCCGACTGTCAGACCTACAGTCAAGCTCTACCGGCGTGAGAACTTACCGGAAACCTGCGGAATGTGAATAGACGCCAGTGACAGCCAATCCAAATCAGTGCGGCTGACGGCCGTATCAAATACCCCGGCTTGATTCCCTCAAGGGAATCGATCGAAAACAGCGCAGACGATGTGTGAAGCCTTAACGTAGCGAGTTCCAATCAAAGGGGTCAACGATGGACTTATGCAAGTTATCAGATGATCAGAACGTGTATGGTGCCGACGATGGCACAGTGGTTGCTTACTCGGCTGGTGTTCAGCATCGTTACCAGTTCATCAGCGGCGTGTGGATTGAGGTTCCCAGCGAGACAGCTAGCGGTGGCGAGTAGTCGAGTGCATGACTCGCTTTCTGTGGCCGACTGGTGTTCGTACCCTACGGGGGTCGAAAACTTCAAAGCTTTCGTTGAAGAGGACCCGTTCTCCAGATCCGCGCGCATCTGCACGAAATTTTGGTTGTTTTCCAAAAACCTCATTATTTCGCTGGTTTTGACCTGGGAGGGTGACGGACGATGCTGAAAAATCCGACGCTCGCAGTTTGCGGATATTGCGATCGTGTTTTTACTTATGCTCGGGTGACTCGCAGGCGGGTTTACTGTTCGGTGTTGTGCCGTAGCAGTGCTAAAGGTGCTCGTATGCGGCACGCACGGGAATCGAGCAAGGGTGGTTTGAATGATTGAGTATCGGCTTGATCGGCGTAGTGATGAGCAGCGCGTTTTTGATGCTGCCGAGCCTGTTTTGCTGCGTGCCCTGGGAGATGGGCGTATTACCCTGTCGTCTTATCGGTCAGCAATGGCGGTTATTAGGCCGGGGGATTTCGGGGTTGCCGACCGGGTGCGTCGGCTGAAGGTTTTAGAGCTTACGGAGGATGAGTAAATGACTGATATTGCCCGGTTACGGGAGCAGCGTGCACAGAATTTCGCCAGGATGAGTGAGATCATGGATAAGGCTCGTGCGCAGAATAGGGCCTTAACCCCTAGCGAAGCAAAGGAGTTTGACCAGCTTGATAGCACTGTCAGTCAGGCTGACGACTACCTTAAGCGCAGGTCTGTTGAGATGCGGTCTGCTGACTATTTAATTGACACTCATGGGAGTTTTTTACGGGCAGGTGAGAGCCGTACCGTTGAAGATATTGCGTTTACCCGTTATCTCCGGTCTGGTGAGATCCGTGCTTCTAGCGGCTTGTCTACTTCGCCTGATAATGGGCAGACGGGTTCGGATTCCGCTGGTTACATGATTCCGCAGGGTTTCTGGGTGAATCTCCAGATTGCTTTAAAGCAGTACGGTGGGATTGAGCGTGATTTCCGGCTTGTGCAGACGGATACGGGTAATCCTATGCCGTGGCCGACTGTTGACCCGACTGCGGTCACTGGCGGTGTCATTTCGACTGAGCTTTCTGCTGCTTCGACTATTTCACCTTACGTTTTCGGTCAGGGTGTTCTTCAGGCTTGGACTATTGCCCTTAACGGGCCGATTCTGGCGTCGGTTCAGTTGGTGCAGGATGCTGCGTTTGATGTTGACTCGTTCGTTTCCGATCGTATCGGGGAAGGTATCGGACGTACGTTAGCGCAGCTTGCGATTAGTGGTACGGGCAGTGGCCAGCACTTGGGGATCATCACGGCTCTTAATGGTAGGGGTGTCTGGTCTGCTGGTAGTTCGGGCGGTTACATTTCGCTTACGGCTGGGACCACGGTTAACACTTTCGGTGGTTCGGTTACGGAGCTTGCGGGTAACCTGCTGTCTCCGCAGACACTGCTGAAGATGATCGGCGCTGTTGACCCGGCGTACCGTGACGGCGCTAAGTTCTATGTGAATGACGCTCATCTTGAGGGTATGCGTTCCACGGTTGACTTATATGGGCGTCCGCTGCTCGTTGAGCCGTCTGCGGGTTCTGGGGCGCCTACTCTGTGGGGTTATCCGGTGGTAGTCGATCAGAATATTCCGAGTCTGACGGCTTCTACAACTGGCGGTCCTGTTTTCGGTAATATGCGGTTTGCGATGGTTTACCGGCAAGCCCGTGATGTGCAGGTTATGCGGCTGGTCGAGCGTTATGCCGATGCTCTTGCTGTCGGCTATTACGGGTACGCCCGTAGTGATTTCCGGAGTAACGATCTGCGTGCGGCTGTGACGGTTAAGCCTGCGGCTACCTAGTCGATTCAGCAACCGTGGTTCGGCGCCTGGCCGTGGTTGCCGCGTGCTACCCGTTACCCGCATGGTGAGGCTGAGAGCTACGCCGTTTCCTTGACCCCTTGACGGCGTAGCCTCCTATCATGCCCTGAATCGCGCCACAAGGCGTCTCTGACGCGTGAACGATCGTTAGTCGAGTAAGACACCGTGTGAGGCTGTCAGTGAGCTTGTGAAGCTTATGCGGCGGCAAGCAGAAACCCCCGACACCAACGTGTGTCGGGGGTTTCGTCGTTTCAGGGGTTACGCTGCCTGAGCCACGGCATCCTTCGGAACGATGGTTGCGTACACGTGCCCATCTTCATCCTTGTAGGCGACTACTTCGTATTTGAGGAGTTCTTCTCTCCTTCCTTCCCTGTCGAGCAATGACCAGTACTCACCCTCGGTCATGTCTGTCTTGACATCCTTCCATCCTCCCTTGCGTGGCTGCTCGGCTTTGATCGACTCAGCCTCAGAGGTGAGAGCAGGAATATCTGAGTATTTCGCTTGGGTGACCGCAGCCTTGATCTTTTCGTCAATCTCAGCCAGTCGCTGAGCCTTGGTGTCCCCTGCAAAGAAGCGCCTCTCATAGTGAGGTTTACCATCCGCTGTCATAGCTTCATCCACAATGGCGTCTAGCTGATCAACAGGGATACCAGTGTTGGGCTTGCCGCAGGATTTATGCTGTGGGCCGTGACCAGAGCAGAGGTAATATCCCTGCGGTGCCGGCTGGTGGGCTTACCAGACACGCGCATAGGCGACTTGCCTGATGGCGCTCCCGTCCGTCGCTCGCCGTAGCATGCCCCGCAGAAAGGCACCACAAATGCCGGTACGCGCTTCACAGGGTTGCGTCCCTGCCTGTTCCTGCCCTGAACAGCTATATTGGCTTGCTGCCATTTCTCAACACTAATGAGTGCTTCGTATTCAAGGTTTCCCTTACCCGTGCGCCCACCATAGTAGGTAGGGTTAGCGATCATCCTCTGAATAGTTGTCTTACCCCATAGGCCATTGGCTTGCGGACTCTCGATCCCTGCTTCGGTTATCTGCTCAGCGATAAAACGGAGCGACTTACCATCGGTGGCCCACTGGTAGATTCTGGGTACCCATAGCTTGCCAATCTCGGTGGGAACGAAGGAACGCATTCCGTTGATCTCACCGAACGCGTACCCCCATGCTGGTTTGCCGGTTGCTATGCCCCTAGCTTGTGCCTTGGCTAGTCCGTCAGTTTGCCGTCTCGACTTTGCCTCAGATTCTTCCCTAGCCATCATGGCGTACATCGACAGGTATCCCTCTTGCGCCCGCTGGTCATTGAGCATGGGGATACCTGAGAATTCCATGCGCCCGCCAGCGCGGATGATCTCGCCCCGCAGGTCGTAGGTTGCCTGTGGTCCCTGACGGCTCGACCGGTCAACGTCACGGAAGATCACCACGGTTGCGTTGCCGTTCCGAACGTGCTTGTCAATCGCTGCCCGCAGGATCTTCAGGTGACGGCCATGGAAAGCGCTCTTGCCGTAGATAGGGATGATCGCATCTGGCTCTACGATGTACCCCTTGCTGTCTGCGTAGGCTTGCATCCCTGGTAGCTGGTTCATCTCGTATTCAGTCTGCGTGTTGCTCTTGGCGCTGACCCTCGGGACCAGGATCGCTCTCTCTGCTTCCATGCTGCTTGCCCTTGCTGCTCGGGTTGATAGCTTCGTCTACCCAACTACTATAACTTACGCGACGCCACCTGTACCTTCCCGTCCTGCTCGCGCCACGCCCGCGACTCAGATTTCGAGCATGCCCGGCCGTACGACAAGGGCGGCCGGACGTGCGGCTGCAACGCGGGAGCGCGCAGCAGAAAATGTCATCGGGTAAAGCAATCGCCGGGGTGGAACGTCACGCAACCGCGGCCAGGCTGGCACGTATGGACGACGCCGACCGGCAGAACCTACACCCAAGCCCCTTACCGCTACCCCGTATAAAGCACGCCCCTCGGATCGGGCCCGCGTGTGCCTGCTGGGCACTGTCCGATCGGTTCAGCCTGGTGTGACCGGCGTTAGAACGGCGCAGACCCGGGTAACCCCTTCTTCCATCCGGATAAAGGAACGAACATGACTCAGCTGAAGGCCGCGGACCGGGCTGCCACCGCGGATCACTCCACCGGCGAGCTAGTGCGGCAGGTCGCCGAGCAGGTGTCGGTTCTGGTGCGGGACGAGCTGAAGCTGGCCCAGCTGGAGATGACCCGCAAGGGCAGGGAAGCCGGCAAGGGCGTGGGAATGATGGGCGGCGGCGGGCTGGTCGCCCTGTACGGCGTGGCCTGCCTGATCGCCTGCGTGATCATCGCGATCAGCCACGTCCTGCAACCGTGGCTGTCCGCCCTCATCGTGGGCGCGGCCCTGCTCGTGGTCGCGGCCGTTGCCGCCGCGGTAGGCCGGAGTCACGTGCGGAAGGCCACGCCGCCGACGCCGACGGAGGCGGTCGAGAGCGTTAAGACCGACGTGGGAGAAGTCAGGGAAAGGGTGCGGCGGTCATGAGCAGTGCGCTGCCCGACAAGACGCAGGGAAATCAGGCGCCCGTCGTCGGAAGAGTCGTCCAGGGTCCCGCGGGCGGCGATGACGCGCAGCGGCTCAGGGACGAGATCGAGCGGACCAGGGAGCACCTGGGGGCCACGGTAGAGCAGCTGGTCGCCCGGGTCGACATCAAGAGCAGGGCCCGGGCCGAGGCCGCGGAATTGACCGGCCGGGTCAAGCTCGCCGTCGCCCAGACCCGGGAGGCCGCACCCGGTTACGCGCGGCGGGCGGTCGCGCAGGGGACCAAGACCGCCCGCGAACAGCGGCTGCCGCTGTCGGTGGCCGCCGGCGTCCTGGTCGTGGCTTCGGTCTCCCTGGCCATCTGGCAACGCAGAAAGCGCTGATGAACGGCCGCTACGACCGCGTCCCGGCGGCGCGACCCTAGCCGACGGCCCGCTCGGCGACCCGGTAGGTCGGCACCTCGCCGCCGCTTGAGCTGATCAGGCCTCGCCTGAGCAGCTCAAGCACGTGCGACGCCGTCTCGGTGACCGCGGCGACCCGCATCCGCCCGCTGTACTGATCCCACGACCGGGACCAGGTCAGCTGGCAGGCCAGGTCCCAGCAGGTGGCGTCCGGGTTCGCCGCGATCGCGGCGAGAAGCTCGGCGAGCCGCCGCTCGTGGTGGGCGGCGATGTCGTCGGCCCGCTGCTCGAGGCCACGGAAGCGCCACTCGTGGGCAGGCATCACCTCGTCCACGTCCAGGTCGCGCACCTTGCCCAGCGACTCCAGGTAATCAGCCAGCGGCCGGAGACCGTCCTCCGCGTAGACCGAGTGGACCGAGATGTTGGGTGTGATCCGCGGCAGGATGTGGTCCCCGGCGAACAGCCGCTTGGAGAGTTCGTCGACGAAGCACAGGTGACCGGGGGTGTGCCCGGGGGTGTGCACGGCGCGCAGCTGCCAGCCGGGCACGTCGGCGAGATCGCCGTCGGACAGCTCACGGTCCGGCAGGCCCATGCCGAGCAGGGCCTCGCGGACCTCCAGTGACCCGACTGAGGCCGCTGCCTCGTCCGGCGAGGCTCCGAGCGAGCGGAGGAAGGCCGCTTCGCCCGAGACGGCCAGCTCCTGGTCACGCAGGTCGAAGCTGGCGAGCAGCGCGCGGTCGGCCGGGTGCATCGCGACCCACGCCCCGGACGCCTCGCGCAGCCGCCCGGCGAGCCCGGCGTGGTCGAAGTGCATATGGCTCACGAGCACTCCGCGGACATCCGCGACGCTTGCGCCGATGGCCTCAAGGCCCGCGGCGAGGGCATCCCACGCGGTGTCGACGGGCCAGCCGGTGTCCAGCAGCACCAGTCCTCCGCCCGACGCGAACGCGTAGGAGTTCACGTACCGCAGGGGACTGTCCGGTATGGGGACCGGAATGGACCACAGGTCGCTGGCCAGACCCTCGACCGGCGGCATGGCCCGCTCGCGCCAGGCCTCAAGCTGCCTGGTCCCGGTGACGTCCTGCCCGGCTGGTATCGCGGTCATCAAGCCATGATGCACCACGCACAGACCCGGCCATGAACCGGGCTTGCACGGATGCCGGATAACCGGTAGCGATGTCGGCAGTGATGCGTGAGTGCAGACCTGCGGTGACCGGGGCGAGCCGAGAGAACAGAGCAGGAGGTTCCTGATGAGCCACGAGTACACCCTGATCGTGTACACGAGCCCGGCCGAGGGACGGGAAGAGGAGTACAACGCCTGGTACGACGACGTCCACCTGCCGGAGTTCGCCGCGCTGCCCGGGGTCATCGCGGGCCGCCGGTTCAAGGTCGCCGGGGCCGCAAGAGCGCAGTACGTCGCGATCTACGAGCTCAGCGCCCACCCGAATGAGGTCCTCGCGGCGATGAACGTCAGCGTCAAGGACGGAACCATGCACATGAGCGACGCGATCGACATGGGCTCGGTGGCGATGACCACGCTCACGCCGTGTTGACTAGTGCGCCCGATGGCAAAGACCGCCATCGTATCGGGCGCACTAGTCAACCTTGTCTCCCGGGGGGACGACCCCCCGTACCCCCCGGTGTCCGCCTGCGGCGGACGGCGACTCCCCCGCGGCGGTCGGCTGGCGCGGGAGGCAGCAACCACGAATCCGTTCGGCATAAGGATTTTGGATTTTCCGAACGGGTCCGTGTTTCACCACCGGCGCCCGCGGATTGCCCGGAGCGGTCAGCGGTCCCGCGTGGCCAGTGAACCGAGGTACTCGCGCACGATGTCGTCGAAGGACGTCTCCGGGCGCAGCCCGAGCGCGCTCGCGCGGCGCGCCTCGACCTGGGCGGGCCAGCTGCGGACGATGGCGCCGGTCACCGGGTCGTCGGCCCAGTCGATGAGGTCGCTCGCGGCGTAGCCGGCGACCCGGTCCATGGCATCGGCCATCGACCGGGGAGTGGTGGTGAGCGCCGGCAGGTTCATCGCGGTCCTGCTGCCCCAGGCCGCGTCGCCGGCGGCGGCGGCGCGCAGGATCCCCTCCCGGGTCCGGCGCGGCGAGGACAGCGCGACCGGGGTGTCCGGCGGCACCGGGCAGACCGCCCGCAGCCCCGCCAGCGGCTCGCGGATGATCCCGGACACGAAGCTGGACGCCGCCGCGTTCGGTTTGCCCGGCCGTACCGCTACCGTCATCAGCCGCACCGAACGTCCCCGCACGAACCCCTTGCGCGTGTAGTCGGCGACAAGCTGCTCACCGATGAACTTCTGGATACACTAGTTGCGACATTGGGTAAAATGACTATGCAGCATAGTAGTGAATATGCATGCATAGAAACATAATGACCCCGTGGAGTACATCATGCCGCTTGCAACCGGCTACGGCCGGGAGTCAATGGGTTCCGCGCAGTCCATCAAAGAGCAGTCCAGGCTGTTCTACGCACGCGCTGGTGAGGAAGGGTGGGAAGTCGGTGGCTGGTACGAAGACAAGGTCTCGGCGTCCGCCTACGGCCGGAAGAAGGGCGTCGTACGCGACGCCTGGCCAGAGGTCCGCGCGAAGCTAACGGAAATCCTGTGGCTCAACGAGTCGTCCCGTGGCGACCGCGAGCTGTCCCAGTGGGCAGCGTTCCTTGAGGAGTGCCGCGACAGCGGGGCTAGGGTCTGGGTGGAGCAGCATGAGCGGCTGTTCGACCTGCGGATCGCGGCCGACTGGCGTACGCTCGCCACGGACGGTGTTGACTCTGAGATGGAAGCACGGCGCATCTCCAAGCGGGTACGGACCGGGATGAACAGGAACGTGCGCGAGGGACGGACACACGGGCGCATCCCGTTTGGGTACACCCGCAGGTACGAGTACAAGCACGAGGACGGCAAGCGCCAGCGGATAGTCATCCAGGAACTGCACCCCGTGCAGTCCCTGGTAGTGACAGAGATCTACACCCGCATACGCGCGGGGGAATCACTGAAGTCCATAGCCCGGGACCTGAACGCCAGGCACATCTTCCTGAACACCGGGACGGAATGGACAGAGTCTCGGGTAAGGGATCTGGCGAACCGGCCGCTCTACATGGGGAAGCGGATTCACAACGAGACGCCAGGCAAGTACATCATTCCCGGCGAGACAGTCCTGACCGACGCGCAGTGGCCGGCGATCGTGGACGAGACGCTGTTCTGGATCGTGTACAACAAGCTGACCGACCCTTCCCGGCTGAACCACAAGCCAGGCGGCGCGAAGCACTTGCTCTCGCTGATCGCGCGGTGCGGGGAGTGCAACGGGCCTCTCACGGCCAGGAACGACGGCCAGTGGAAGTACGTCTGCCGCGACAAGCATTGCGTGATGATCCGTGAAGCCGAGCTGGACGCCTACGTCATGTTCGAGATCACCCGGTTCCTGTCCAACGAGGAGAACTACCAGCAGCCGTCCGAACACGGCCAGATCCAGGGGATGTACGCACAGATCAGTGAGAAGCAGACCGCCCGGGAACGCCTCGGAGAAGCGGTAGCCAACGGGATGGACCCGGTGATCGCGGGTAAGACCGACAAGCGCCTCGCGCTGGAGATCCGCGAGCTGGAAGAGAAGATCCGCGAGGTGACTATCCCCTCGGTGCTGGTGGATTTCGCCGAGCGCAGTGACGATGTTGCGGAACGGCTGGAAGACACGCCGCTGGCAGGTAAGAGGGAGATCATGCGCGCCGTGATGGAGCGGAAGGGCTACGTCAGGCTGCACCGCACTCCGGAAGGTCGGCCGATGGGGAAGGTCCCGGCCGCCGACCGGGTTTCCTGGGCAGCATGAGGCTAGCGATCTTCGCCTTCACGTCATCGGGCAAAGTGCCAGTCAGGCGAGGCTCCAGGTATGGAGCAAGCTTCTCCAACGTGAACGGCGGGTACAGCTTCAGCGCGTCATGACAGCGCCGGAAGTACTGCGGGCTTATCCCGAGCGCTTCCGCCGCCTGCTCAAGGGTGAGTTCATCCATGAGCAGTCCCCCAGTCCTCGTCGTCTTGGCCGTCGCGGTACTTCCGCTCGCTTTCGGCGACCTGGCGGCGTTTGCGTGCCTGGTCTTGCCGGTAGGCAAGCCACGGGTCGGGGATGGCGTCGTCGATGTCAATTAGCCGCACCTGGGTCCCGGTGCGGGTGAGGAGGGGCAGCCAGACCGGCCCGGCCGGGCTGACGGTGCGCGGGTCGATGGCCGCCGTGGCGATCCGCAGCGCGGGGGCCTCCCGGGTGGCCGCGAGGGCGCGGCGGGCGGTCTGCTCGCGGCGCGGTGAGGTGAAGCAGAACAGCACGACGGGGCACGCCTGGTCGTTGTAGGCCATTGCCCCGGCCAGCGCCTGGTAGCCGTCAAGCTTCCCGGTGAGAGCGGGCAGGCTCTCGGTGCCGGTGTCGTACTCCAGCAGGAACCGCACCTGGCGGCCGTCCTGCGCCCAGGTGCCCGCCCCGTCCGGATTCGGGAACCGTGACCGGATGTCCGCCCAGCCAGTCGAGTCGTTGAAACTGATCACGGCCTCGGCTTCGTTCAGCCACTCCGTCAGCTCCCCGCCGCCCTCGCGAGCGTGCCGGGCGAGGGAGACGAAGAACCACGACGTGCCGGTCATGTGATTGAGCCGCTGGGAGCGTTCGAGGGCGAGTTGCCGGTCCGCGCGGACCTGCGGAGCCCATTTCCTCTCGTCGCGGTCTTCCTGGCCCAGCAGCGCCGCGCCGACCGGCCCGAGCACGTAATGCCACGGAGCGGAGCCGCTTTCGCGGTGCGGCCGGAACCGGCGCAGCACGCCCAGGCGCACGAGCACGCTGAGCCGGTGCCTGGCGGTGGTCAGGTTGCTGAACCTCAGCGCGGCGAGCTGGTCGGTGGTCAGCACGCGGTGCCGTCCGACGAGGCGGGCCAGCTCGCGGTCGCGGTCGGTCAGGTGAGCGGACACGGACAGCACCGCGGCCTCGTCTCTTGCTGCTGATGTGCCTATGCCTGCCCCTGTGCCCGCCGCACGCGATTGATTGTTAGATGACCTAGTCATCAGTCCCGGTCCCCTCCCCCAGGTATATTCAGCCGCTGACCAGCGCCTATGGCCCGGCCAGGGGCGGCAGGCGCGTCGGCAGGTCTGGAGGTCCGGGGTATCTGCCGGGTAACCGTCCGGGGGGTTTGCCGGGTGGAACGCTGGCTGACAGGCGAAGTCATGCCGAAGGTGCCTTTCCGCGCGTGAACCGTTCCGGTCCCCGCGCACGCCAAAGCCCGCCTTAGCCCCCGGGCCGAACACGGGGGAAGGCGGAAGATCGTCAGGGAAGGGGCGGACGAGGCCGCCGTGGCGGTCGCGCTCGCGCCGCAGGCCGGGCTGTCAGCTTGGTGTCGGTGCTGACTCAGCGCGCGGGTGCGGTGCGGTGCTCGCCGGGCGGGTGATCGCGGTTCCACCACGGCGCCGGCCATTGACCAGGGGAGCCTGGCTGGCGCGTGCGCCGGCGTCGCCTCTCCGGCACCGGGTCGCCCGGTCCGGAGCCCGCCGTCCGCACGCTCCCCGTAAGAGGGTCGCGTGCCAGCCGTGGCCGTGCGCGTCCTGCGGCGGCCGGCAAGAGGGTCGGTGCCGCGCCGCCTGTCAGTCGCGCACCTTCCATGAACGCTCCATGACCCGGGCGCTGTCAAGTCACCGGTAGACCCACCGGAGGACCCCAAACGGTAAAAACTTGACCAAGAAACGCGCGGGGCGGGGCACGGCACGCGCGGGCCGCTGTCGGCGAGGGGCGGAGTGGTCACGCGGTGCCTCCCTTGCGCTTACCCGGCCGCGCGCTTTTGCGTCGATTAGGCGCGGCCTCTTTCTCTGCGTTCGGAGAATACCCGCATTTCCCAGGTGAAAGAAAAGCGCTAACGTACGGTAACCCTATTTCGAACTCAGCCAACCTGGCCATCACTAAACCTCTCTCAGCCAACGTAAAACAACGCCGGAATTCGTTTAGGGTTCACGGTGAGTAAGCCGGGCCAGGCAGTCACCGGCCGCCGCACCGGGTTCGTGAACCGGCTGCTCCGATGGCACCTGACGCGGCCTGGTGGTTGCCGTTAGAGCATCGCCGAGGGCGGCGGGCGGGGGTCGGTCGGGCTGCGGTGGCGGCCGGCGTTGCGACCGCGCCGGGCGCTTTCCGCCTTTCGCTGAATGCGGCCTGAGCCCCGGAGAGCAAGTTATCGCGCAAGGGCGCGATAGTGCCTCCCGGGCGCGGGAGGCATGTAAAGTGAACCCGGGCAGGCCCGGGGAATTACGCCGCGAAAAGCACGCGGCGAGAAAGCGCCGGGAGTGCCCCAGCCTTTCAAGGTAGCTGTCTGTGACTGGCGCTACGCTATGTAGCCATGAACTGAAGGGCTCGCGTCCGGTCGCCAGCTACCCACTCCGTACTTTCCTTGATTTTATTGATACCTTTTAGCCGGATTAGCCCCATTGCAAGGCTGTGGATGCTCGCGAGGACCGCGGCCCGTCTCCGGTCCATGTCTGATTATGATCCTCGCGGTATACCGTGTCGCGGGGGTAATGGCTCATATTTTCAATTCCCCAATGACTTCTCTTGTGCCGGTTCAGCGTGGCAGCGCTCATTCCATTTGCGTCGGCACTGGTGAGCAGCAGTACCATTTCCTTGCCGATCCGGTCGCCGGAGACCTCGAATACCTCGCGTATGATAATGGCGGCTTGCGCGGCCCCGGGGAAGTCGATCCCGCCTGCGTCTGCGGTCCAGCAGGACCATGTCTTTCGCTTGCCGCGGGAACGGTCTTCCATGATGTCGTGGGCCTCTCCGCGGAGAAACGGCAAGACGGCGTCGAATGCGGCGCGCTGCAAGGTCGGCTGGTTGCCCTTGACGGTCATGATGTAATGCCATCCTGGTCTTTTCCTGATGGCTTCCGCAGTTTCTTTCTGGGTATGAGCCGCGTCAAGCGTGAATACTGCCGGATCACTTTCCGGAACCGGCATGGATTCCAGCAGTGAGCTCGCCCGGGTGGTCTCGTTCGTGCCGTCTGGCACCCTGACCTGGGCAACAGTGATCCCTTCCTCCCGAATCATGGCGGAGAACAGGGTTACCTGCTCGTTTTCCGTGGTCCACGCGCCGCGCATTACCTTCCCGTCTACAGAGATATTCCACTGGCCTTCCATGTTTGCCGCAGACTGTGCGGCGAGCCAGCTCCCGGTCACCCTGTCCATGTGATCGCCGTCAATCCCGGAGAGCACCAGGCGGATTGTCCATTTACTCGGGCACTTGTACCTCGACCTGAACCAGTCCCATTCGGCGCCCAGTTTCCCTAGTAGCGACTCCGTCATGTCACGGGCCTTCCTGGCGATCTCGGAGTATCCCTTCGCTCCCGCCAGAGCGGCAACGACACAGACCGCTAGGACGAACGTCAGCGGGTGCTGCTTTCCTCTCGCCCTGCGCGGGTCGCCGATGGCTTCGAGCATTTCGAGAAGGCTTGATATGTCGGCATTCGAGCAGAATTCACGGGATGCGGGGCAGTCGCAGTTTGACTGCGCGTACGAACAATGGGAGAATAGCAACCGATGGCCTTCTCTTACTGAATTATGGATGTGTGGTAACAACCATTATTCACGAAAAAGAGAGGGCCATCTTCTGTTATTGGAGAAGTTGCAGGTAAACAGCCCGGGACATTTCGCGCTATCCCGCGCGGAGCTTTCCCACCTTCCTGCAGCCGACCAGTTGACTACCATATGTGTTCGAAACTTCACTTGCAGCTACCTTAAAACAGCCCTGGGAGTGCCCCGGGAAGTAAATGCGGGCGTTACCGGGAGGCTCGGGTGGCGGACACGGGCGGCGGAGACCTTGGTCACGGCGAGACCCAGGGGTCGCGGCGGGCACGGGAGGAGACCCCGCGTTCGTCGCGGGTCCACTTCTCGCTGAGCGAGCAGGAGATGGCGGACCTGGCGGAGGCGGCGGGCCGCCTGGGGATGGCCAGGGGCGCGTTCGCCGCCCGGGTCGTCCTCGCCCACG
This sequence comes from uncultured Actinomycetota bacterium, assembly GCA_963785645.1. Classification (GTDB taxonomy): domain Bacteria; phylum Actinomycetota; class Actinomycetes; order Streptosporangiales; family Streptosporangiaceae; genus Trebonia. Next base: position 71,086 of record CAWAWG010000020.1, on the reverse strand, counting down.
TCCGGGGCGACACGACCGGGCCGGAGGCACCGGACCGGGAGCTGCTGGGCGAGCTGGTGCGCGCCACCATGCTTGTGCACCGGATCGGCGTGAACCTCAACCAGGCGGTGGCGAAGCTGAACGCGACCGGGCAGCGGTCGGGTGACCTGCTCCCGTACGCCGAGGCGTGCATGCGCCGCGTCGATCACCTGGACGAGATCGCCGAGCAGGTCCGGAAGTCGCTGCGTTGACTTCCCGGACCGCCACGGCCGCGACGGACCGCGCTGCGGTCCGCCTGGCCCGCTGTCGCCGGGCCGCGCGGACCAGGCGGGCGGAGTCCGGACCGGACCGGCGGACCATCCCCGGGACGCGGACCGCGTTCCAGTACTCGCGGAGCGCGGTCCGGTGATCGGGAAGATCAGCGCCCCGCACGGCAAACGGGTCGAACCGCTGATCAAGTACCTCTATGGTCCCGGACGCCACGAGGAGCACACAGACCCCCACATCGTGGCCGGATTCCGGCATCCCGCAATGCTGGAGCCCCGGCTGCGCGAAGACGGCACCCGCGACCTCTCCAAGCTGAACGGGCTGCTCAACCAGCCACGAGACGCCATGGGCAGTTCCGCGCCCGAGCGGCCGGTGTGGCACTGCGCGCTGCGCGCCGCCCCCGAAGACAAGATGCTCAGCGACGACGAATGGGCCGCCATCGCGCACGACGTGATGAACCGGACCGGCCTAGCGCGGTCCGGGGACGAAGACAACGCGGTCCGCTGGATCGCCGTCAGACACGCGGACGATCACATTCATCTCGTGGTGATGCTCGCCCGCCAGGACGGCAGGCGCCCCAGCACCTGGAACGACCGCTACCGGGTCCGGGACGCCTGCCGGGCCGCCGAGCAAAGATACGGACTGCGGTCCACCAGCCCGGCGGACCGGACCGCACCGAAGTATTCCACCCGGGGCGAGAAGGAGAAGGCCGCCCGGCGGGGCTTGGACGAGGCGCCCCGGGTCACCTTGCGCCGCGCGGTGAACCTCGCCGCGGCCTCCTCCGCCAGCGCGGAGGAGTTCTTCACACGCCTGGAAGCCGCAGGGATCACCGTCCGCCAGAGGCACAGCACGAAGAACCCCGGCCAGGTCACCGGGTACGCCGTGGCGCTGGACGGCGACGTGAACAAGGATGGGAGTCCCGTCTGGTACTCCGGCGGCAAGCTCGCGGCCGACTTGACGTGGCCCAAGCTCGCCCTGCGTTGGCACCCCGCCCGGCAGGTGACACAGGTCAACCTCACCGACGACGAGCGCGCCAAGCTGTTCGACGACGCAGCGACCGCAGCCGACAACGCCACCGCGAACATCAGGGCCTTCGCGGCCACCAGGCCCTGGACAGCCGCCGACGCCGCCCAGGCCGCCGCCGACACTCTCCACATCGCCGCCGCGATGCTCGGCAACCGCCCGCTGCGCGAGGCCGCCGACGCCTACGAGCGTGCCGCCCGCGAGCCGTTCGGCCGACCCCCGCCGCCCACCAGGGCCGGCAACGAACTCCGCCGCGCCGCCCGGGTCATGGCCGTCTACGCCAGCGCCAGCGGAGACCACACCAACAAGTGGGCGATCTTGATCCTCCGGATTGCCGCCCTCGTCGAAGCCGTCGCCGAACTCCGGGAGGTCCAGCAGCGCGCCGCCCAAGCCCGCGCTGCCCTCACCGCCGCCCAGCAGCTCCACGCGATCCGCCTCACGCCACCGCCGCCACCCCCGCCGCTGCCAGGTCGGCCACGCGCCCGCAACGCCGCCGCCCTCGCCGCCCAGTCCTTCACCGGATCGCCGATACCATCGCGCAACTCGCGGACCACGACGGAAGGCACGGACCAGGTAGCCCGCCCGGCAAGCAGGCCGACACAGCCCCGGCCACGAGGCCCGACACGGTAGTCCTAGCCAGGTATCTACGATGTACCTCGTCGATACCTGGCATGTACCGCTGGTGTACCTGGCCAGGTAAAACCGCGTTCAGAGCAGTCAAACGGATCACTTTGCGCCAGGTGCTTCGCCAAGGCGGGCCAGAGCCGCGCGAATGAGGCTGCCAGCAGCCCGGCCGCCCACGCCTGCCGAATACAGCAGGTCGAACGCTTGGCTGTAAATCTTGACCAGGTCTGGGTCGCTGATCCGCTGTTCACCGGTGAGGGTCTCGATCGAGACGAGATGATCGTCAAAGAGCACGAAGCCAGACAGCGGGAAGACAGGTACTGGCCGGTCGGCCGGAACGATCCGGAAGTCCACCGACGGCGCGTTGCCCAGGGTGACAGTGACAAGTCGGTCAAGTTGCCCGGCCATGGCGGCTGGAGAGACCAGGCGGGTATTCAGCGCCGCCTCAAGGATGACGATTCGGAACAAGCGTCCCGGTTCGTAGAGGATGTTCTGGCGCTGCATCTGTGCTTTGACCATGGCGTCGATGCCAGCGTCATCCTGGCCGAAGGCCATCGGGCCGAGGGGGAGACGCAGGTACTCTGCGGCGTAGCCGATCGTGCGTAGCTGGCTGGGGATGACTACCGGCTGGAACTTCGCTACGGTTTCTGAGGCTCGTTCCAGTTGGCTGATGCTGACCTGTTTGCCGGCGCCGGTCCCCTGCTCTTTCCAGCTTGCGGACTCAACTAGCGCCTTCTCTCTCTGTGCTAGTAGCGCGTCGGCGTCGGCGCGGCTGGCAGCGGCCCAGTCACGTATGTGCTCTTCGGACGGGAAGGTCTCCCCGGTCTCAATCCGGGAGACTTTGGACTGTGGCCAGCCTAGTTCGCGGGCGAACCTGTTGCCGGACAGGCCGGTGCTTTCGCGGGCTTGCTTCAGTTGCTGCGCGAGCTTCCGGCGCTCGCGCAGGTGGCTGATGTCCGGCAACAGGCTCTCCGTGTCATGGTCTCAGGACGCGCGCAAGAGCTGCGGCTGCCTTTCGGCGTACTGCCTTAGCGGTACGGCGTGGTGCAGCGCCGCGTCCCTGGTGTAGTTGGCTTCGGTGATCGCGTCAGTATCTCGGATGTGGCTGATCTTGGCGAGCCGACCCCGGTTGTCGTATTCCATCCGGATCAGCGTGCGACTGTCGAGCAGCCAGTAGTCTCCCGCTTGCGCGATCACTGCGGGCGCGCGGTCGGCAGACAGGATGCGGATGTCCTCTCCGGCACCTTCATTGAGTCTGTATGACCAGCCGATCTCGAACTGGAGGTACGGGTTCAGCGGCTCGGTTACGACATGGACGCGCTGCATGATCCGGCCCGTGGCGGTAGCGGCGCGTACTTTCTCCAGCCATCCCCGCTTGCCTGGGTAGATGTCCGGTTCCCGGCCTGCGGTGAAGGCTGCGAAGGCGGCTGCCTCGCTGTCTTCGTCATAGGTATCCAGGAGTTCCAGCCGGTAGGCAGTGTGCTCGAACTCGGCCAGCAGTCGGCCGAGCTGTTCACGGGCGATGGTGCTCACCCGCTCGTCTCCTGGTCGTAGGCGGCGAGCGCGCGGCGCACCACATCGATGCTGATGCGGCAGGCCGTCTCGCCCGGCAGCACGTTCTTCAGGGCGAGCAGGTCTGCTTCGGGTCCGAGGATCGTGAACTGGCCGTTGTCCAGCCAGACCGAGGGGCAGCCGTCGTCGCCGCTTCCGGCATCCTTCGCGAGCAGTCTCGGGTTCTCCATCGTTTCTCCCTGGTCGGGGTGTTGGCTATGCGCGCATAGTCGATCGCCTTCCTGACCAGTGTCAAATCTATCGCACTGCTATGCGGAATGTCACTCTTGCTCGGGCTAGCTATGCAGCATAATATTAACCTATGCAGGTTAACGACTCCGATTGGCGGCACAGTCCACCGATCAGGGTCGGAAGTGATGGCACTGACAGCGCCTTGCTGACGCAGCATGTGCCGGAAACGGAAGGGCCTCAGCAGATTCCACCTGCTGAGGCCCGCGGCATCGATAGCACTTGGGAGTCTTCTCGATGCAGGGTCAACTTACCCTTCGGGGTATCCCCGACACGCCCATCCAGGCTGCTTCCCGCTCCGCTCCGGCGGTTGCTCAGACGCTGTTGAAGGAGCTGGTGCGGGAACGGCACTGGCGTTATGAGACGTTCCGCGCCCAGTACGAGAAGGCCGGCGTGCGGGTCGGGGCGGACGGCACCGCGCCGAGCCAGGCGCAGTACTACCGGTGGATAGCGGGCCAGCTCAAGGGCGGCCTGCCGTACCCGGACGCGTGCCGGGTGCTGGAGGCCATGTTCGAGCCGTGGAAGGCGGCCGAGCTGTTCGGCCCGCGCCCGGCCCGCGCCGAGGCCCGGCCTTACGGTGACTCGGACCAGGAATGGCACCCCGGTGCCTGGGCCGCGTACCTGGCGAGCCCGGAGGCGGGCTTCCGCATGGCAGCCGCCGCGCAGGTCGCGGGGGCACGGTCAGCGCTCGGCCTGACGCTCAAGGAGTTCGCGTGGAAGCTGAGGCCCGCCATCGGGTGGCTTCCCCGGGCCGGCGAGGTCGGCGCGTGGGAGTGCGGCGCGACCGTCCCGCCCGGTGACGTGATGCTGTTCGCTCAGGCGTGTCTGGCAGGCGCATGATGCGCGCCATCCCCGACGCCGCCACCCTCCAGGCCGAAGCCCGCGAAGACCTCCACCTAGCCGCCATCGAGGCATGGGAAGCCATCGACCGCAACCAGCCCGCCCCCGACATCGACCCCGCCGAGCTGTTCGAGGAACTACACCTCCTGTTCGCCCCCGGCAACGCCATCTCACCCGTTGAACAGCTCATCGAAGACTGGTACGAACTCGCCCGCCAGAGCGGCATCAACGTCAACGACGAAAACGGCGACCTACGCCCCGAAATCGACCAGGCCATCACCCGCGCCGTCACCGCCTCCGTCTGGTTCGGGATCACCACCGGGTACCAGGCCATCGCAGGCGGACCCCACCCTGTCCCCCGCAAGCTCGCGGGGTGGTCGTGGTGACCGACGCCGAGCTAGAGCCAGTCGCCCGCTACCTAGGCGCGCACCCCGCATTCTCCGACCTCCCCCCGGCAACCTTCCGCGACATCGCGCAAGCCGCACTCCGAGACGCCGAGGAAATCAGGGCAGCCCTCCGCAACTTCGCGGAAGCCGGACTCCAAGACACCGAGGAAGGGCGATGGGGCAGCAGCGCAAGGCCCTGACCCCTGATCGGTCGGCGGCGCACAGGTGGGGCTGGGAGCTGCGCGCCCGCCGCGACCAGGCGGGGCTGTCCCTCGCGGGGCTGGGCGCCCTCGCGCGGTTTGACCGCAGCTACCTCGCACGCGCCGAGCGCGGCGACCAGTTCCCTTCCCAGGACGCGGCCGAAGCGTGCGACCGGGTACTCAGCGCGGACGGGGAACTGGTCCGCCAGTGGCACGAAGCAGACGCCGAGCGCCGCCGCACGCCCCCCGTCGTGGCCATCGTGACAGCAGCCGAGCCCGCCAGCGCGGCCGAGCTGCCGCCGTTCAGCGGCCAATCCGGGTGCCCCAAGTGCGTCAGCGGAACCGTCGCCGTGGTCTACCACGCCGCTCCGGCCGGGGGCTTCCCCTGCCAGGCCCCCGCCCTGCCCATGGCGGGCGAGCACCTGTGCCGGGTCTGCCAGCGGTGCGGGTACGGCTGGTGCGAGGCCACCGCCGACACCAGGGCCCGCCGGCCGCCCCGCGCTGCGCCTCGTCGAGGGCGCGCGTGACGACGGGCAGCGCCGTCCGGCCGCACCGGGAGCCGCCGCGTGCACGTGACAGCGGACCAGGACGGCGATTTCGCTCCCGATGGCCGCGACTGGGTCCTCACGATGCGGGTCACCGTCCGGATGAGCGACAAAGAGCGCTGGCAGTTGGACGGCGTGCGGGTCGAGGCGTTCCCCTGGGTCAGGTTCCGCCTCAAGCTCTCCCTGCAGCCGCCAGGAGCCGAGACCGGCGGGTGGCGGTATGAGGTCCGCGACACCTGGTGGCGCGACGACGAGACCGGGGAGCACCCCGTCGTGTGCTCCGGCACCCGCCCCACCTGGGACACCGCCCGCGTAATCGGTGAGTTCGCGCTGTACGACGTCCGCCGCGCCGCGATGGACGACGACCGCACGGCCCCGTTCACCCTGCCAGCCACGGGAGCGAAGAAATGAGCGAGCTTCCTGTTTACAGCGGCCCGCGAACGCACGCGGATGATTACGCGCTCGGCCACGCGGCGTGCCGGCGGGCGCGGCTTAGGCGCTCCAGGTGGCAGGAGGTCGCCAGGGCGGCCCGGCCCGCCCTGCGCGGCCTGCCCGCGCCGGCCGTGGAGGCGTGCGCGCGGGCGCTGCTCGCCGAGACAGCGGAGATCGCCCAGATGGGGTTCCCGCCCGCGCCCTACGACCGGCGGCCACGGGAGGAGTTCCAGCGGGCGCTGATCGCCGGGGCCTGCCAGGCACTCAAGCGCGGCGATCAGGTCGCCGCCGTCCGCCAGGCCCCCGACGGGACATGGGAAGTCAGTGACCTCTGCATCCCGCCGGTCTACCCCAGCGAGCCCGAGCCCGCCGGCACCGCGACCGCCCGCCGCCCCGCGCTGCGCCTCGTCGCGGACGGGCACCAGCCGCCCGCCCCCGGGGCCGGCACCCGCCAGGCCGTGCGGTGACCGGCGGGCGAACGGTGAGCCGCCTGGTGGCCGCCAGCGACGGCGGCGTGCTGGGCGGCCGGGTCGGCGGGGCCGTGCTGGCGGAGATACGAACCGGGATCGGCGCGACGCAGGAGGAGCTGGCCGACCGGACGGGGGTGTCGGTCACGACGGTGCAGGCGTGGGAGCGGGGCCGCAAGCCGCTGGTGAACATGCCGTTCGCCCGCCTGCGCACCCTGCGCCGCGACCTTGAAGCCGCCGGGACTGCCCCGGGCCTGCTCGCGCTGTGGGACCGGGCGCTGGACGCGGACGTGATCCTCGCCGGGCTCGGCACCCCCGACCCGGAGCGGCACCCGCTCGCCATGATCGTGCCCGACCGGGCCATGACCGGGCTGCTCGCCTGGCCGCTGACCGGGCAGCCGCCCCGCCAGCTCGCCAGCGCCCGCGCCGGCCTCACCGCGGGGCACGGGGAGGTCACCGCCGTCGCCACGGCGCTGCGCGAGGCCGCCGACCGCGCCGACGGCGACCAGGAGCGCCCGGCGATGCTCCGAAGGCAGGCCCGGTTCCTGCTCGCCCAGGCCGACGACCCCGCCGCCCGCCAGTGGGCCGCCAGCAACGACGCCCGCGACATCCGCGCCCCGGGGGACCTGCGGACCTGGACTCCCCGGTGGGCCGCCGCCCGCTCGGCCGCGCACGTTGCCGCCGCCACCGGGAACCTGGACCCGCTGCACCGCTTCATCGACCAGGGCCTGTCCGATGACCGCCTCATCAGCGCGAACCTGAACTACTGGGCCTACTGGGCTGGCGAGAACACCGCGATGTGGAACACGGACAGCGCCATGACCCGCCCCGCCGCCGGCACCTGGCACGGCACCCCGCTCCTCGGCACGCTGCTGCGCGGCATCGTCCACGCCCCCTACCGCGACCTGTGCGCCCACACGCTATGGGCGCTCCTGCTCCTGCGACGCCCCCACCTCACCAGCCCGAAGCAGCTCCCCGCGATCAACACGGCAGTCAGCCACGCCCTCCAGACGGGAGCCCTGGCACCGTCCGCCCGCCAGCGCCTCGAACAAGTCAGCTACCTCACCAGCAACGCATGATGAACGAAGGAGCCCCCGTGCAAGAACCCAAGACCCGCGACGAGCAGGCACGCAGCGCCTACAACGACGCGGTGACCGGCGCGTTCGCCGCCGTCGCCGACGCCATCGCCGCCTATGACCCCGAACTCAGCCGCGACGAGTGCGTCCTGCACGCGGCGAACGTCCTCCAGGAAACAGCCCGCCAGGTCCGCAGCGGGAACATCATCATCCCCGACCGCACCGACCCCGGCGTCGGCCTTTTGTTCCTGTTCCCGGGCACCAGCCTGGACGACCAGGCCCACCGCCTGTTCACCATCGCCCGCTGGTGCCGCAACTCCGCCCGCGCCGAGATCGGGGCCGGGGGCTGGTACGCCGACCAGGAAGCCGCGTTCACCCGGTCGTTCGAAGACCTCGTCGACAACTGGGGCACCTACAAGTGCCTCCTGGCGTACCTCGACGGGGAGGCCGGGCGGCCGACGCAGGAGCAGGTTCTCGCCGCCCTCGATGAACCACGCCGCGCATTCGCCGACGCCCTCACCGACTACGGCGCCCGGCTACTGCAAGCAGCCGGGCACATAACCGACACGCAACCGCCCATCGCCGGAACCGACCCCATCCGGCCGGGCTCCCATGGCTGACGACGAGGAGAAGCCGCCCGTCATCGACCTGTCTTTCCTGGACGCCGACTGGTGGCGGGACGGTGAGGACGACGGGTACAAGCCGCTGACCCCGGAGCAGGTCGCCGCCCTGCTCGACGAGGCGGCCAGGTCCGCCCACGACCACAACCGCACAGGGCGGATACACATCCGGCTCACCGAAGCCATGCAGGCCGCCAACCGCGTGTGCCCGGTCAACCAGCGCAGCGCGGCCCTGTCCCGGCTATACGTGAACCACTACCAGGAAGGCGCAACGCCCGCCCTCGTGGCCGAGATGTGCCGCCTGATGAGCAGCGCGACCGACGCCTGCTCCCACTACCAGCCCCGCGACCCCGCCGCCGACGACGACATCCACGCGCGCCTGAAGCAGCACGTGAGCATCGGCATCATCGAGGCCGTCCGGCCCGCCAGCCCCTCCGGCTGGGTCCTGACCGCCAACGGCCAGGACACCACCCTGACCAGCCAGGAACAGGCACTGGCCTGGCTCAGCGCCGCCGATACGTTCATCAACCTGCTGGAACGGCAGATCGGCAAAGACCCCGATCACCTGTGGGGCTGGGCGTACTGGCTGATCCGAAGCCACCACGAAAAGGTCGGCATCGGCACCTGTCCTATGACATCGAAGATTGCGTGACGCGCGCCCCTGACCAGGGAAGAGGAATCCGTACTGTCAATCCCAGGTCGGCATGAAGTCTGCTTTGCCCTGTTTGTCCGCTACAGATTCGTCGCTTCTGCCAGTGAAGTTTGCTTGTCAGGACACTTGAGTTAGCGCCCTGACAGGTTCCTGAACTGCTTGAATACGTTGGCGAGCATGCCATCGGTAGTGGGCCGAGGAAAGTTGAGCGGCAGGCTGCGCCGGTCAGGGACGGCTAGTTGGCGAAGAGGAAAGCTCGATGTCAGAGGACAGCACCTGACCAGCAGCAACCACGTCCCCGCAAGGTAAGGGCTGTCAGTTCTCATTACATCTGTCGGTGCGAGGTACTTCTGACCTGCTATCCGACACTCGGCAGCCTGACCGCTTGTGACACCCAGCTATAGATGACGGTTCCCAGGTATAGATGGCGGCTGGTTGGCGTCATCTATACCTGTGGCGCCGAGGAGTGAATCCGCGGACTCTGCTGCTGGTCGTGGCGCAATTGGCGGGAGTTTCCGTGTTAGCTCCGCGCTGTGTGTTCAGGAAACGGGATCAGGGTGATACGCGTCGATGCGTGCTGCCATCTGGTCGGCGTAGTCGTTGAGGCGGTGCCGGAGCTCGGCGTACTGGCCGGTGGTCCCTGCTGCGAGGTGGGGCCAGCGTAGGTCGATGTAGTTCAGGCGCTCCCGGCCGCCTGGGCGCTGGCTGCGGGGCGCGGCCGGGCTGGTCATCACGGCGGGCGCGAACAGGTGCTCGCCGCTGGTGATGCGGGTCCAGGCCCAGGCCGAGGCGAGCATCCGCTTGCGTTCTCCCCAGTCGGCGCGTGGTGAGCACCGGGGTGGGAGGCCGCTGATGAGCTGGCTCCACTGGGCGGGGCTGATCAGCCAGTCCTGCAGCGCGCTGCGCCGCCGCCCGTAGTCGGTGCGGGCCTGCGCGGTGTCGAGGGTGCCGGCGAGCGCCTCGATGGCGGCGTCGAACTCGGCGCGCCAGGCCGGCGGCCTTGAGGCGGCTGTGCACGGTCTTGACGGTGCTCTTGGCGGATTCTGCCGGGATCCGCAGCAGCTCGCCGAGCTTGCCGTAGCTGGCCGGGGTGCAGGTGCGGGCGAGGCGGAGGGCGGCGGCGCGGCGAAGGAGCTGTTCGGGGGCCAGTTCGGCGAACCGGGCGAGGTGCTCTTCGTGCCATCTCGCGGGGAGGTAAGCGGGGACGTGGGTGATGCTGTAGCCGGCGGCTGGCCGGGGCGGCGGGCGGAGCTTGCGGGGGCTGGTGCCGGCGGTGGCCTGGCGGATGACGTGCAGGGCGCCGACCGCGGGTCCGGTGGCTGCGCGGAGCGCCGGCGAGCAGTACCCGTCCCCGGCCAGGAACCACTTGGCCCACCGCTGGAAGGCCGGGACGGCGGCGGGGCCGGTGAGGTGCCTGATGACCTGGCTTAGCGATCCTGGGCTGTCGCTGGCCAGGATGCCGCCGGCGAGGGTGAGCAGTGCGGCGCAGGCGGCTGCCTGGAGCGGCGGGGTGTCATAGTAGGCGATCTGCCTGCGCTGGGCGCGTTCTTCGGCGGTGGCGCTGGCCTGGCGGCGGGCTGCGGCGGCGTGCCGGCTGATCACGTCGGCCTGTCCGGGGAGTGTGGCCAGGTCCCGGGCGGCGGGCCAGGAGACGGTGATCAGGCAGGCGAGCATGCGCAGGTCGGTGAAGTACTCGCCGGGGGTTGCCTGCTCGCCGCCGCTGACGGCGGCCGCCGGGCCACGGGGGTCAAGTAGTTCCAGCAGGTGCTGCTGGAACTGCAGCACCTGGCCCAGCGTGTCAGGCGGCTCCGGTTGCGGGGCGGGGCGGCCTTCGGTGAGGAGGTGCCCGCAAGTGCGCAGCTGGCGCCGCCGGGCGGTGCCGCCGGCGGGCTGCGGGTGCCGGCAGGCGGCCGGGTGGATCGCGGCGTGGGCGGGCATCGGGATGAGCGACGGCAGCCCGCCGCCGTGCGTTGCCCGCAGGTGCGCTGGTTGCCCGCAGGCCGGGCAGGCGTGCTCCAGCAGGCGCTGGTGCTCCGGGCAGGCGAACACCACCGGCAGCCGCCACAGCTTCCTCCAGGCCCCGCCGAGCTGCTGCTGGACAGGGCTGTCCGGGTCGCCGGCCAGGCATTGCGGGCAGTAGCGGGTGGACCGGGACAAGACCCAGGTCTCCTTGACGAAGATCCCGCCGGGCTGCCGCTGGCGGCCCAGGTAGGCAAGGCCGGCCGGCGGGTAGCGGCCGGCCAGCCCGGCGAGGGTCAGCGCGGTGACCTCGGCGGGGTCCAGCCTGGTCGCCGCCGCGAATGCCCTGGTGACCGCGTCGTCCAAGATGAGCATGCGGCTGGCGGGGATGTTGCCGGTGCCGGGGGTGAGCCCGGTGATCGCGGCGACCTGGCCGACCGGGACGCCGAGGCGGAACGACAACCGCAGGAGGAGCCCGGGCAGTGATTCGCCGGGGAGCGGGACCAGGCTCCTGGCGAGCGGTCGGGGTGCGGGCATCGCCGGTCAGCCTGCGGTTTCGCCGGCAGGGGTGCCGCGGTCGTCGAAGACGGTGTTGCGGCCCTTGCGCGGCTTGCGGGCAGGCGGCGGCGGGATGTCCGGGAGCTCGCCTGCGTCAGGATCGAGATCGGGGAGGTCGTCGGGGCTCAGGGTAAGGGTGTCGAGGAGCCCGGCGGTGATCGTCTCGGTGCCGGTGTCGATGGCGTGCCGGCATCCTTCCTGGACCAGTTTCCTGAGCAGGCCGATGATGCCGCCGGTGCGGCCGTAAAGGTACTCGGGCATGCCGTTGTCGCTGAGCATGCCGTCGCAGTGGCTCAGCAGCCGGAGCTGCTGCTCGATGCCGGCCAGGTGGGCGGTCCAGGCGGCGATTCCCTTCGGGGTGTCGTAGGTGAAGCGGCTGAGGTCGGTAAGGTCGAACCGCAGGTCGGTCTGGCCGGGTGCGTCGTCGTTGCGGCTCCTGCCGCGGTCCCTGACCGGCGGGAACAGCCACTGCCCGGTCCGCGGGTGCCTGCGCCCGTCGCGGAGCAGCCCGGACTTGGGGATCCCGACACCGACGAGGATGAGGGTGACGGGCAGGCTCATCAGCTCGCGGATGAGATCGAGGACGTCCTGGTCGGCCTCGCGGTGGAGCTTGAGCCTGGTCACGTCGTCGATCACGATCGCCTTGGTCCCGTGGTCGAAGACCGCGTCCTTGAGCGTGCGGATCAGGTCCTCCTGCCGCATGCCCTTGCAGGGCTCTCCGTAGAAGTGGAGGATCCGCTGGCAGAGGGCGATCGGGGTGGCCTTGACCGGGGTGCGGACGTAGACGGCCGGCGCGTGCAGGTCGAGCGTGCCCTCGATCGCGGACGGGTTCTGGGCGTAGAGGGCGAGCCACTCGTCCTCGAAGCAGGCCAGGGCCTCGCAGGCGGTCTCGGTCTTGCCCTGGCAGCCGCCGCCGTTGATCATCAGGCCCGGGCGCGTGTCGGGTCCCTGGCAGAACGCGTTGATCTCGATCAGGGACCGCATCTTCCGGGAGACGAAGGCGCTCATCGGGGTCTCCTGGATCGCGAGGTTGGAGTGGGTCGCGACCCGGTGCAGGTCGTGGAGGCGCCGCTGCCGCGGCGTCATCCGGGCGTGCTCGGCGGCGGTGATCACCGGGGCCGGGACGAGGTCGCGGCGGGTCAGCCGCCATCGTGTCCAGCCTTCCAGGGTCTCGCGGTCCGGGACGGGCCCGGGCAGGAACGACGCGGGCCGTGGCGGTTCCCGGCCGGGGGCCGGTGCCCCCGCGGTCACTGCTCGTCGTCCTCGGGGATCGACAGCAGGCTGGTGCGGCGGAGCCCGTCGCCCAGCGTGCCGGGGGCCTGCGGCCGCCCCGGCACTGCCGCCTCCCTCCGTTTCCGCCGCTGCTCGTCGATGGCGGCCCGGGCCTGGAGCGCCCGGTCCGGGCGGCGCAGCGGCACGACCGCGGCCGGCTCCCGGTCCTCGCTGTCCGGCCCGGCTGGAGACGGGGCGGGCCGGTCGGCTGCCGCGGCGTCTGCCTGCGCGGCCTCCCGGGCCTGGGCCTTCTTCTCCTGCCTGGTCATCTGGCCCGGCCACCGGCCAACGGGAACATGCGCCCTGAGCAGCTTCAGCAGCAGGGGCAGGAGCTCGGCGTCGGAGCGGGGCTGCAGGCCCTGCGCTTTCGCCTCTCGGAGAAGGTCGGTCACCCGGGCGTCGCTGAAGGAGGGGATCTCGCCCTCGGCGGGCAGGCCGGTCCAGCGGAGCTCGTGCCACTGGTGCTCCTCGTCCTGGAAGAACACGGTCCGGGCGTCGCGCTTGTCGCTGCGGATCACCCATGAGCGCTTGTGCGTGCCGCCGCGGGCGGACGGAGTCCCGCGCAGCCCGTCCAGGACCGGCCCGTCATACCACAGGCCGCGGATCTTCACTCCCCGCGGGTGGATCCTGACATGATGGGCGGGCAGCAGCTCGTAGTAGAGCTCGGGAGCCGGGATCTCCAGGGAGAACCCGCCCTGGGCCATCGCGGCGGCGAACAGGGTGTTCGGGCTGTGGTCGCCGCCCGGTTCCCAGCCCGGCCCGTACTCCCCGAATTTCCGGTTCTGCCAGATCTGCACGATCCAGGTGGCGACAAGGTTTTCGACCTCGGGCAGCGTCAGGACGGCGTCGCCCTCAGGGTCGGCGCCCCGGTCGGCGACGTCGATTCCCCGGTAGCCGGGCAGCTGCTCGAACAGCAGCGACTGGATGGCGCCGAAGGCTCTTTCGCAGGCAGCCTTGTCGGTCGGGCGCAGCACCCTTGCCGGGACGATGTTCGCCCCGATGATCCTCTGCACTTCGATGAGGTGGAAATTCTTGTAGGGGGACCCGTGGTCGGTGGTGACGGTCTCGACGGGAAAGAACGGCAGCCCCGCGACCTCGTAGCCGGCCAGCTCGGCCACCACGGTCTTCGGGATGCCGGGATAGGGCCAGGCCATGTCCTGGCCCCAGCCGGCCCGCATCGGCAGCGGCGTCATCACGTCGCGCAGCAGCATCGCGATGTCCACCGACTTCTCCGAGACCAGCGTGATCCGGAACGCGACCAGGGAATGCGTGAAGCAGTCCAGAGCGAGCGAGAGGTGGGCCTCGACGGGCTCGCTGAACACGGTCTCGCGGACCAGCACCGGCAGCGGCGTGGTGTCCAGGGCGATGACCTGGCCCGGCCGGTGGATGATCACGTGCTCGCCGGTCGCGTTCGCCTCGGCCGCCGCAGCCGACCTGCCGTAACGTGCCCTCGACCCGCCAGGGCCGAACCATTCCCGCCAGACCAGCCGCAGCGTCTCCGACGACGGGACGTCGGCCTCATCGCCGTACTTCTCCAGCACGTGCTGGCGGATCTTCACCTCCTTGCCCCGCATGCTGATCGTCGCCCCGTGAAGGCAGACAGCCCGGACGGCGTAGATCGCCTCGCGGACAGGCTCGGGAACCCGGTGCCCTGTGCAGGCCCGCAGCCACCGCTCGTCGGCACAGCCCATGACGCCCCACCGGTAATACCGGGCGGCCCACCGTTCCAGCGTCCGCAGGCTGATCCTGTCCAGCCCGAGCATGCGGGCATGGTCCGGTTCCCGTTCCCGAAGGGCCACCAGCTCGGCGACCTTTGCCTGGCGGCGGGCCGTCGCCAGCGGGACGAGCTCCGGGTCATACTCCGGCCGCGGCTCGCCCGGGGCCGCCCGGAGCTGATCGCCGCTCCGGAAGCCCGTCTCGGCCTCAAGCAAGTGCGCGAGGCGGAGCTCCACCAGGTCCTGCTGCTCCCGGGTCAGGTCCTTCCACGTCGCGGGCTGGCGTCCCCGCCCCGATGACCGCGGTGACGAGCTGGACGAGGCCCGACAGTCCCGATGGTGCATGAGGACCGCCAGCCTGGTCTTCTTCCGGCGCCCGCCGGGGCCGTCTCCAGACCGGAGCGTCACGCTTCCCCAGTACGGCTCCAGTTTTTCGACCGTCCACGGCTCGCCGTCGATGACAAGCCCGCAGCCCTCCGCCAGCTCCAGCATCATCGCCGCGCTCACCGTCGGCTCGTTCCCGAGTGGACCACGCTCGCGTCGCCGAGCGGGGCGGACAAGTCGATGCCGAGCCTGCGCTCCCAGATCAGGTGCAGGGCCTGGGCCCGTGCTGCCGCCGGGATCCCGCCGTGCTCGACAAGGTCGCCGAACCGGACGGGCCGGCCTCGGCGGCGGCGAGCAGCACCGGCTGCAGGTGCAGGGGATCGGTCAGCGGCCTGCGCTGCGCCGAGAGAGTGCCGAGTGTCACCTGCACGTTCGGCAGCCATCCAGCGGCCACCGCGTAACGCCACCCGCATGACAGGGCGGCCTCGGCGGCGGCCGCGAACCGGACCCGGTCCTCTTCCTCGATCCTCGCCCCGGGACGCACGTCAATTAGCCACACGCCATCCCTGGTCACGGCGAGGAAGTCCGGCGTGTGCTGCCCCGGGCCGCCGGCCGCGGTGAACACCAGCCGGAACGGCTGGGACAGCACGTCGACCAGGTTTCCGGCGAAATCAAGAGCCAGCAGCAGTTCCTGCTCGGCATGGCTCTCGAACCCGTGGTGCCGGCCCGTGCTGACCATGTACTGCAGCCCTGGCCGGTGCCGCTGTGAGGTACTCCACGAGAACCGCCGCACCGGTCGTGCCCCCTGCAGCGGCATCGCAGCCAGGTCACGGACCGGGCATGCCGCCGGCCCGTCGTCGTACTTCCAGTGCGCCGTCCACTCCCGGGCCCAGCCCGGCCCGAGCACCAGCGACTTCCCCGCCTCTTCCAGGTCATCGAAACCAGGCGCGAGGAGCTCTTCCCACCCGCACCTGTCCGACGCCAGCCCGCACTGCCCGACAACCTCAGCCACCAGACCCCCGAATGCAGCCGATTACCGTCCCAATACGGAAGGTAACTCGCCGACCGCCGCAGCGGCACAGGAATCGGAGAACCTGTGCATCTCATGCCGCAAACGATCAGCGCTGGACCAGCCAGCGCAAGATCATGTACGCAGCCGCCAAGAAAACCTGGGCACTCCCGCCAACTAAAGCTGGGAACCCGGGTAAATAACGAGGTCACGATGATCATCCCCGCCATCTATAGCTGGGTGTCACACCGCTGTGACTGTGACCCGTATCTGGCGACTGTGAGAGATAACTGGCGAGTGCTCATTCCGGCTGATACTCGGGCATTGTGACCATGATCGCTAGTTGGCGGACAGTGTTCCGCTGGCTGCGCCGCCCGTGAGCTGCTCACGGTAGTTGGCACCTGCTCATCTGGTTGGCACCGCGATCCCGGACGGCCGTACTCAGGTGGAGGGTTGTTGTGAGCGGGGTCCGTTCTCCGTTAGACGATCACGCCGCGGACGCGCAGCAGAGGTTCTGTCACGGCCGGGTCGCCTGAGAGCTGCACCTGGCGGGCGTCGTAGGGGGCGCCGGTAAGGAGCCGCCATGCCGCTTCCCCGCTCATCCGGAGGCTGGCGGCGGCGCGGATGCCTGGCCCTCATCGAGGGTCCAGCCGGCGCGGTGCTGGCCAGGGTCCACGTGCCGATGCCGGGGATCTCCAGGGCGATCACGGTGCCGGGTGGCGCCGGAGCCTGGTACTGGTGCGGGAAGCCCCAGATGAACGTGCGCAGCACCAGGGGCAGGTACTCGTCTGGCTGGTGGTCGTCCCCGGCCGGCAGGACGGCTTCCCGGATCTGGCGGTAATGGACCCACCGCTCGGTGAACTCGCGGGCGAGGTCGAACCACAGCGGGACCGGGCCGGCCCAGTAGACCGAGCTTGCCCGCGTGAGCTCGGCCGTGCCGAGGTAGGCGTCGAGTTGCTCGCCTGACCACGCGAGCAGGCTGGTGACCAGCCGGGGCTGAGCACGCGGGTGCCGTCCACCCACCGCTGGTTGCGCGAGGCCAGCCCGCGGACGAACTCCTCGTGACCTGCGGGCACGGGTATGACGCCGGCCTGGTCGTGGTCCCGGTGCCGGGCGATCCAGCTGAGGTCCACGTCAAGCAGGTGCAGGGCGATGTCCTTGACCAGCCAGTGCGGTGCCGCCGTGGGCGCGGCCCACTGCGCGTCGTCCAGCGGGGCGAGCATGCTCAGCAGCCGGCCGCGCTGCGCCGTCAGCGGCCCGCGCACGTCGGTCGCGGGAACCTCGCCGATCTCCATGCATCCTCCTGATTACTGCGTCCCTGCCGAGGTGAAACCATCGTGGCCTGCACAGATGGCCAACAAGCGCGAGCCGTCGGCTCGGCGACCCACGTCAGGGTCCCTCGCCGGTGCCAGCTATCGTGATCCGGCTCAGCCTGCCCGCCACGATGTCGTCAGCGCATGCTGGTCTCGGCCAGCCTCCGGAGTACCACCATGTCGTCGATGTCTTTCTGCCGCCATGGCCGGCCGTTGCGCAGGCGCGGGTACTGCTCTTTCATGGCGAGCATGCCAGCGGCGCTCATGGCCAGTACCGGCATTCCGCCGAGCGTCCCTGGGTCGTTGCCGAAAGAGCCTGGCGGGAACAGCCAGTCCGACCATCGCCCCAGAAGCTGGATGGACGATCCGTCTGGCTGCCGGTCGAAGTAGGCGGTGCTGAAGTCGGTGCCGCCCCAGGTGAACTCGCAGGCTTCCTCGGGCGGCTGAGTCGCGAGGGCCGTGGCGCCGGCTCGCGTGAGCACGGCCTTCGACCGCCCGGCGTCAGCGCGCTCGACCCAGAACTCGACGTCGCCGTGCTCGCGGGTGATCCGGCCGACCCGGGCGTCGAGGCCCCAGCCTCCGAAGAGCCATGCCGGGATGCCGGCCGCGTCCAGGGTGTTCACCACGGCCTTGATGATGCGCAGCTGGGCGGTCGTCCGCTCGTTCATCGCACCAGTCTGCCCGGGGCACCGTCAGCGGTGGTAGCCGGCAGAGGGTAGATATCAGTCCATACAGCCGAAGAACCGCGGGCTGCATGATGTTCTTGCCTGGTGACCGCGAGCGATGTGGTGCTGGTGCGATCGGATCGCTGCGGCCTGGACGAGCTGTTCCTGGCTTACGGGACCGGAGATGCGGAACGCGCCCGTCTGGCGCTGGCCCCGGGGTGGCCGCGGCGGTGGACAGCCGAGTGGCGGTCTGCGGGCGGCGAGGTGGCGTCCGCTGTCTTGGACCTGGGGGAGGTGCCGGTGGCGGGGTGCGTGCCGGTGCGGCGGTTCACGTGGCGGCAGCGGCAGCGTCACCGGCCGGGGCTGCAGTTCATGGTGTCGACGGGGCGGCTGCACGGGTTCGAGTCGCTGGAGGAGCGGTCGCTGCTGCTGGCGCTGGACTTCACCGGGACGGCGGTGGAGGTTCTGTCGCAGCCGTTCCGGCTGAAGTTCGAGACCGCCGCCGGGGAGACAGGCGAGCACGTCCCGGACTTCCTGGCGGTGTTCCGTGACGGGTCCCGGTGGCTGCTCGACGTCCGCCCGGCCGGGCTGGTGAAGGACGAGGACGCTGTCCGGTTCGCCGCGTCCGCCGAGGCAGCGCTGGAGGCAGGATGGCGGTACTCGGTGGTGGCCGGCTGGCGGCCCCATGTCCTGTCGGTGCTGGACGCGCTGTCGGCCCAGCGGCGGAACCTGGAGGACCGGCTGGGCCTGGAGGGCGAGCTGCTGCGGGCCGTGGCGGGCGGGCCTGTCGCGTTCGGGGACCTGGTCACGGCGACTCGCCTGCCGGCGGTCGCGCGGGCGCACGCGCTGCACCTGCTCTGGCGCCGCCGGCTGGGGACCGACCTGGCCCGCCCGCTGGGCGACGGGTCGCTGGTCTGGCTGGCGAGAGAGACCCGCTGATGGGCGGGCAGGCCGGGCTGCTGGAGCTGTCGGCGGGGTCGGTGCTGCGGCTGGACGGCACGGACTGGACGGTGGCCGCGGTCGATGCCCGCTTCGGCCGGGTGCGGCTGGACTCGGGCGGCGGGGACGAGCGGTGGCGCAGCATCCGGTGGCTGGCGCACCACCGCGATTGCCAGGCCGTTCCGGTCCTGGCCGAGGACGTGCCTGCGGGGCCGCGGCGGCAGCCGGCGACGCTGGATGACCTGACGGACTACCAGCGGGAGGTGGTCCGGCTGCGGGCCGCCCACGTGCTGGAGACGGAGACCGGGTTCCGCGGCGGGGACCCGCTGCGCCCGGGTTCTGGGGAGCCCCGCCCTGCGTTCGACCCGCGGGCCACGACGCTGGAGGAGCGGCGGCGGGCCAAGGCCGCTGAGCTGAAGGCCCTGGGCCCGGACGAGGCGGCGCTGCTGGGACTGGGGCAGGTGGGCACGCGGACGCTGGAGCGGATGGCGGCAGCCATGAGGGACCGGGGGCTGGCCGGGTGCATCGACCGGCGGTGGGTGCGGCCCTGCAGCGGCCATCCCAGTATCACCGAGGAGGTGAGGGAGGCCATCTTCGCGGCCCGGGCCGAGTTCCTGCGCCGGTCGAAGATGAGCATGCGGGACTGCCATGTCCTGGCGAGCCAGTACGCCCTGGAGAAGTTCGGGCCCCGTGTCCAGGTCCCGTCCTACTGGACGCTGAGGGCGGCATGGCTGGAGTGGTTCGGGCCGGGCGGGACCCGCCAGCGCTACGTCCGGACCGCGGAGGCCGTCGATCCTTCGCGGGTTCACGTCGTGGTGCACAGGCCCGGTCAGGTCGTCGCGCTGGACACCACGCCCCTGCCGGTCAAGGTCCGCGACGGCATGTTCGGCGACCCGGTATCAGCCCATCTGACCCTTGCCCTCGACATGTTCACGCACTCGCTGGTGGCGTTCCGGCTCACGCTGGTGTCCGACACCGCGGTGGACGTCGCGATGCTGCTGCGCGACGTGATGATGCCGCTGCCGATGCGGGAGGGCTGGGGCCCGGAGATGGAGTGGCCCTACCCGGGAGTGCCCGCCGACGTCGTCGCGGAGTTCGCCGGCCACCGGGTGGCCGGCCTGCCGTTCTTCGCGCCGGAAACGGTCACCACGGACCACGGCGGGTCATACAAAGCACATGCCCTCACGGAAGCTCAAAGAGTCCTGGGCTGCAACATCCTGCCGGCCCGGACGCTGCGCCCGCAGGACAAGGCCGCTTGCGAACGGGCGTTCGGGGCGCTGCGGACCCTGCTGCTCGCGAAGCTGCCCGGCTATACCGGCGTCGACGTCGCCGACCGGGGCACTGATCCCGAGGCGGACGCCACGCTGACCATGGCGCAGATGGAGCGGCTCATCGCCGACTTTGCGGTCCGCATATGGCAGGTCCGCTCCCTGGGAGAGCACGCCCCGGCATGGGGGCCGGGTGAGGAGCACAGCCCGAACACGCTGCTGGCCGCCGCGATGGAGCAGGGCGGGTTCCGGCTGCAGGTCCCGAAGCCGGAGCTCTACTACGAGCTCCTCCCGGCGCACCACGTGAAGGTCCACCCTGGGCGGGGCGTGAAGATCGGCGGCCTTTGGTACGGCAAGGCCAGCCGTGAGCTGCGGGACTGCCAGGGCCCCTCGGGCCGCGGCGGGAAGCACAAGGACAAGTGGGTCGTCCGCGCTGACCGCCGTGACCGCCGGCAGGTCTTCCTCCGGGACCCCGGCGACCCGTCGCGGTGGCTCGTCTTGCGGTGGAACGGGCTGCCGCCCGAGGGCGAGGTCCCCGCGTTCTCCGACAAGACCGCCGAGGAGCTCCTGGCCGCGGCCCGCAGGCACGGCCTGTCTCCCCGGTCCGATGATGACCTGCTGCCCGTGCTGCTGCAGATGCTGGGCGGGGTGGCCCCCGTCGGCCAGTGGGCGACCCAGATGGGCAAGAAGGAGAAGAAATCCCGGGCCCGCCAGGCCGCCCAGGGCGACCAGGCTGCCGCCGACAGGAACGGCCCCGCCACCACCCCCGGCGGCCCGCAGGCGGGGGACGGCACCGCGAACGTCATCCCCTTGCGCTGGCCAGAGCAGGCAGCCCGGGCGAGTGAGGCCGTTGACGCCCAGCGCCGCCGGAGGCGGGAGGCTGCCGTCCCGCGGCGGCCCGCCCCGCCCCCGACGCTGGGAGACCAGCTGCGGGCCACCAGCATGCTGTCGATCCCCGACGAGGAGGACGAGTAGATGGCAGCGAGTCCCGCAGGGGCGGGCCGGGAGGCCAGCAGCCTGGCATCGTTCCTGCCAGGGCGGGTGCACGACCGGGAGACCTGGGAAGGCTGGACCCGGTGGCGGCTGGCCCGCGGCAGCTTCACCCCGGCCCCGGTGGTCACCGCGGACGAGCACGCCGCCATGACGGCCCGCCAGCGGCGGCTGCACGACCTCCACCGGGCCACGACCCACTCCAACCTGGAGATCCAGAAGACCCCGATGAGCGCCCGGGTCTCCAAGGAACTGCGGTCCCTGGTCGAGATCAACGCCCTCTGCCACGGCCCGGACACCCGCCCGGGGCTGATGGTCAACGGCGGGGCCTGCCAGGGCAAGACCGAGACGGTCTGCGAGGCCCTGGCCAGCTTCGAGGACGACTGGCTCAGCCTTTACTCCCAGGTCCCCGGCGCGATCGAGGGCACCCTGGACCACCACGTTCCCGTCGCCTACGTCCGGATGCCGGTCAAGGCCACCCCGATCTCCGCCTGCCAGCGGATCCTGGACTTCTACGGCGAGGACCACAAGGGCATGACGCTGGCAGCCCTGCAGCGAACCGTCAAGCAGGCCATGCACGACCACGGCAGCAAGGCCCTGGCCATTGACGACGCGACGAGGCTCAAGCTCCACCGGGAGGCAGACCAGGACGTCCTGGACCTCATCCGGGAGCTGATGAGCATGCCCGTCACGCTCATCCTCATCGGCGTCGGGATCCCCAGGTCCGGGCTGCTCCGCGACGGCCGCCGCGACCCCGCCACCGGCCAGTGGATCATCCCGCCGGTGAAGGACCGCGGCAAGTCCCGCAACGACGACGCTCCCGGACAGACCGATCTCCGCTTCGAGATGGCCGACCTGGACCGGTTCAGCTACGGCGGCACCGCCAGCACCGAGGCCTGGATCGCCCACCTGGTCGGCATCGAGCGGCAGCTCCGCCTCCTGAACGCCCGCGACGGCATGCTGAGCGAGGGCGACATGCCCGAGTACCTGTTCCGCCACACCCGCGGCACCGTCGGCATCCTGCGCAAGCTCATCCAGAAGGCCTGCCGGCGCGCCATCGAGACCGGCGAGGAGGAGATCACCACCGCGCTCCTCGACACCCTGACCGTCACCCGCAGGGACCTGCCCGGCCTCGACCCCGACTCCGGCGAGATCCCCGACTTCCTCGCCGACGCCACCACCACGGCCGCGAAGAAGCCGGCCAGGCCCCGCAAGCCGCGCAACACCGTCTTCGACGACCACGGCGCCCCCGCCGCCGGGACCGCGGGCTGACCCGCCATGCGCCAGCCACGGCCGCTCCCCAGGAGCCTGGTCCCGCTCCCCGGCGAGTCGCTGCCAGGATTCCTCCTGCGGCTCTCCTACCGGCTCGGCCAGACGCCCGCGAGGATCGCTGAGGTGACCGGGCTGGCACACGCCGGCCAGCCGAGAACCCGGTTGCCGGTCCGGCTCCTAGCCGGGATTCCCGGGCCGGCGAGCGGCAACTTTGCCCGGGTGACCCGGCTCACTGATAGCCAGGCAGCCCAGCTCGACATGAACTGGCAGGGTCGCTACCTGCCCGTTGCCCTCACGGAAGGCCCGGCAGCCGGCCGTCGGCTGACCGGCGTTCACGTCCTGTCCCCAACCCCGCGCTACTGCCCCGAGTGCCTTGCCGGGGACGGATCCGCCATCCAGGAGACGCTCGGCGGGCCCTGGCTCAAGTCCTGGCACCTGCCCGTTGTCTTCGCCTGCCCCGCCCACCAGCGGCTCCTGGAGCATCAGTGCCCCGAATGCGGCCGCATCATCTGGGACCGCAGGACCCGGGGCAAGCTAGCGCTCCTGCCCGCCATGCAGGTAGCAGGAATGCACCCCGCTCAGTGCCGAACCGAGTTCACCATTCCCCCCAACAGGAACACCCTGCCCACCTGCTGCGGGGCCAGGCTGGATCACGCCAGGCACCCGCAGCCCGCCAGTCCTGAGCTCATAGTCCTGCAGGACAAGATCCTCGGCCTGCTCGACCCGGGCGGCCCCGCCAGCACGCCAAGCGCCGGACAGCCCGCACGGCCGGAAAGCTACTTCGCCGACCTCCGGGTTCTCGGGCTGCTCGCCTGCCTGACCTGGCCAGGCCTCCGCCACCGGAGCCCCTGAGAGGATGTCGCGTCAGCCATCGACCGGCACGTCAGCTCCCTGAGACGACAGGCTGCTGCCTCCGCCGGGGACGAATCCCGCGCCAGGTTCGACGCTCCGCCCGCAGATGCCGCGGTCAGCGGCGGCCTGGCGCACATCGCTGACCGCATCCTCGCGGGAAGCCCTGATGAGGTCCGCAAGCAGCTGAGGTCTCTGATGCCTTCCAGCACGCGGAGCGCAAGGCGGACCCCCTGGGCGACGCCATGACACGCGGCGGAGCCCCCTTGCTCTGACGGGCTGCAATCCGCCTTTGCCCCCTTCCTGCGGGAATTCACCAAGGAGGGCGGACGCCCACGGGGACGCCGGAACGCTGACTTCCACCCTGGGCGCTGGGGACCGGAAAACATCCCGGCCCTCCTCCCGGAAGACTGGTTCGCCCGTCATTTCACGCCTATCGGCGGCGTTAACGCCAGGTTCACCCGCCGGGCGGCGTCGCTCCGGCTAGTCCAGATGGTCGCCGGCGGATCCCTCGGCGAGGCCGCCGGATTCCTGGGAATAGGAACTGCGGACGTCGCCTGGCCAGGTGCCAGCGCATATGGCACCGCAGCCCGCGTCCGCGCCGACGCCAGGCAGCAGCCTGACCTCCTCGGTTTCGGCATCGCGATCGAGTCCCTCGCACGGTCCCTTGACGACATCGAAACGCCGCTGACCAACTACCAGCGCCGGCGCCACGCACTGCAAGACTGGTGCATCGGCGAAGATACCTGGACCGAAATCATCGCCAGACTGCCGCCGTCTCCGGGGCCGCAGCAGCCGGATCTCGGAGACCGCAAGCGCCAGGTCGCCTCTGTCTACGTCTGGACCCGGGTCACCTCTGGCGAGCACATCTTCGCTCCCCGCCCCATCGAGGCCGCCCAGCCCCCCGACCCCTGGTATCACCAGAGCCGGTGGACCAACCCCCTGAAGCTCCTGGACAGCGGCAGGGGCACCCACTACCCCAGCCTGAAGGCCGAGCTAGACGCCCTCGCGGCATCACTCGCCCGGACCATCGACGCCCGGCACCGCTGAAATGCCCCAAAATGGGCCGCTATCGGCACCCGCCAGTTATCTCTCACAGCCGCCAGATACGGGTCACAGTCACAACCGCAGCCGATATGGGCTTCTCACTTGAAGTGCCGGTTTCCTAGTACGCCTGACGCTGGACTCAAAATCCGAAGACTGCCGTAACGCCTTGGATTGATCTTGCTTGGGAAGCCTCACGCCTGGAGGTGGTGTGTCTGTCCAAGGGAATGTAGGCGGGCATGACCAGTCCCTAGGTCCACTGAAGTTGACCAGACCGCCGGCGAGCACGGCGGAGGACAAACTGACTGTGCCGCCGGAGAACCGGGCCTTGCCGAAGCCGACTGTGCCGCCGGAGAACCGGGCCTTGCCGAAGCCGACGATGCCGCCAGAAAAGTCGGCGAAGCTGAAGCTGACCTCGCCGCCGGAAAACTGGGCCTCGCCGAAAATGACCTCGCCGCCGGAAAACGCGGCGGAGCTGAAGTCGGCTCGGCCTCCAGAGAACTCGGCGTCGAAGAAGTAAACCTCGCCGCCGGAGAACCGGGCATTGTTGAAGTCGACTGTGCCGCCGGAGAACCGGGCCTCGCCGAAGTCGACGATGCCGCCAGAAAAGTCGGCGAAGCTGAAGCTGACCTCGCCTCCAGAGAACTGGGCCCCAATGAAGAGGACCTCGCCGCCGGAAAACCGGACATTGTTGAAGTCGACCCGGCCGCCCGAGAACTGGGCGCGTTGGAAGTCAACCATGCCGGCCGGGAACTGAGCCTTGCGGAAATCGCCGCCGTCGAAGACGACACCCGTGAAGTCGAAGTTCAAGCCCTGCCAGGACTTCTCCCCAGCGTCCTCCTGTAGGTGCGCGGTGATGACGCGGATGACCGTGTGGCGGATTTCGCGGAAGGCTTGGAAGGCAAGCTGCTCTGGCCGGGGAGCGTCCTGGCCTGGGTCGGGCTCGTATGGCATGCGCAGATAGGCGCATAGCACATCGACGCAGGTCTGCCGGTTCTCCGGCCAGTCATCGGCCAGGCCGGCCATGGCGTACACCCCCGCTAGCTGGACGGCTGGCTTGTCACTGCCCAATTGCTCAGCTGCTGTAGCGAACCGCTCGTTCAGGGTCCGGGTGCGCTGCTCCGCGAGTGTCCGGTCCAGCTGCTGGTTCTGCTCGGCCAGGGTCCGGTCCAGCTGCTGGTTCTGCTCGGCCAGGGTCCGGTCCAGATGCTTACGCTGCTCCTCAGCGGTCTTCTCGGCATCCCTGCTGGTGGCGCGGTAACCGAGGTACTGCGCGGCCAGGGTGCCTGCCAGGGTCAGCACGCTAACGCCGGCCGCGATCCACGCGGCCACGACCGTTGGGTCCATATGCGGAACTTAGCCCAGTGCGGACGTGCTCGCGCAGGCGAACTCCAGCACGACTCACGTCACTGCGCGACCGCGCAGCGGTCCGCTCCTACCTCCCTTCCCCGGGCGGAAGCGGTCCCGCCTGCGCCGCCACCGACAGATCAAATGAGAAACCGACACCTTCACCGACAGGTTGCGTGAGCAACCGACAAGTCAGTTGAGAACTGACAAGGGCGTCGCAAGCTCGTGTTGTCAGCACGAGCTTGCGACGGCCGGAAACATTTCATACCATTTCATTTTCTTCATTGCATAGCATTGTGTTGCATAGTGAAACGAAATATAATGATGGCATGACAGCAGCCACGACCCCCCGGACCTGCGCCTACCCCGGCTGTGACCAGCCCACTGCCGCGCCCGAGAACGCCCGCGGCGCGAAGCCGAAGTACTGCGACGACCCCGAGCACAACCCGCTGTCGGCGCACCGCGAGCGCCGCAGGAGGGAAGCCGAATCCAAGGGCCAGCGGGCCGAGGAGACCGGCGGTCAGCCCGTCACGCTCGGCATCACCCGCGCCGCCGAACTCGTCGCCGCGCTGGAGAAGATCACCAAGCAGCACGCCGATACCCTCGCCCGCGCGATGACCGAACTGCGCGAGGTCGGAGACGTCGATTCCGCCGAGGCTGAGGTGTACGCCGCGCGCACTAGCGCCGATCAGCGCGTGGCTACCGCCGAAGCCAGGCTTGCCGAGGAGGTCCAGCGCCGCCGCGACGCCGAGTCCGAGCGCGACGCCGCACGCGCCGAGCGCGAGCAGGCCGACGACGCCACGACTCAGGCCGTGGCCCGCATGGAAGAACTCGAACGCGAACTCGCGCAGCTCCGCACCGACACCGAGCAGCAGCTACGCGGCATCCGCGACAGCGCCGCCGCCGAGATCCGCCAGGCCCGCGAGGACGCGGACCGCGACATCAGCGCCGCCCGGGAGGACGCCGCCCGGCAGGTCGCCGACGCCGAGGCACGCGCCGACCAGGCCGAGCGCGACGCGGGCCGGGCACGCCAGACCGAGGCCGCCGCCGTCACGCGCGCCGAGCGCGCCCAGGCCACCGCAACCGAAGAGACCGCCCGCATCCGCTCCGATCACCGGCACGCCCTCAACCAGCTCACCGCCGCCACCGACGCCCGCATCACCGCCCTAGAGGAAACCCGTGACGCGCTGCGCGTCCGCGCCGAGCGGGCCGAGGCCGACCTTGACGCCGCCCGCGCCGACCACCAGCGACTCACCGAACAACTCGCCCAAGTCCAAGCCGCCGTCACCGAGACCGACCAGAAACCGGGCGACGTGACGACAACACGCCCCCGGACGACAAGCCGCACGAAGAAGACCTCAGGTACGCAGGCAACCCGCCCGGAGGCGTAGATGAGAAACCGGCTTGGCCGAAGGCCGCCAAGCCGGTTGTCGCCGGAACCGTTGTTGCCCGCCCTGCGGGACCGACAAGGGCTGTCCCTTGCCGGACTGGGTGTTGAGCGGCACCGTTATGGCCGTAGCTACCAGCCGATGCAGGAGTAGCGGATGACCGGCATTCGCCGCGGAAGGCAGGATTCCGTACCGTTGCTGGCTTGACCCGGGTGCCGACGGGCTTCGGCGCCCTTATCCCGCGCTGGGGCCGTTGAGCGCGATGTATTGGCGGACGATGTCGTCGAATGATTCCTCGGGGTGCAGCCCGAGCGCGTGCGCGCGACGCGTCTCGAACCGGGCGGGCCAGCTCTCGACGATCGCGCTGATCGCGGGGTCTTCGGTCCAGTCGATGAGGTCGCTGGCGGGGCGTCCGGCGACCCGGTCCATGGCAGCGGCCATGGATCCTGGGGTCGTCATCAGGCCAGGCAAGGTCATCGCGGTGCGGCTGCCCCACGCCTCGTCGGTGACAGCGGCGGCGCGCAACAGGCCGTCGACGGTCCGGCGCGGAGACGACAACGCGACAGGAGTGTCGGCCGGCACTGGGCATGCGGCGCGCAACCCGGCCAGTGGCTCGCGGATGATCCCTGACATGAAGCCGGACAGCGCGGCGTTCGGCTTGCCCGGCCGGACCGAAACGGTCATGAGCCGCACGGACCTGCCCCGGGCGAATCCCTTACGGCTGTAATCGGCGATGAGCTGTTCGGCGATGAATTTTTGCGCGCCATAGCTGGACTCGGGGCGTGGCAGGGTGTCGTCTCGGACCACGTCGACGGCCCCGGTCGCCGGATCGGTGCCGAACACCGCGATGGAGCTAGAGAACACCAGGACCGGCGGGCGGGCGTGCCGCCGCGCGTGCTCCAGCACGGCGCGCGTCCCGTCCACGTTCACGCGCATCCCCAGGTCGAAGTCCGCCTCGGCCGCGCCGCTCACTACCCCGGCCAGGTGGAAGATGACGTCCGCCTCGCCGAGGCCGCCGGTCAACGCCGCCAGGTCGCCGGCCACCGCGCGAGTGCGCGGATCAGCGGCCACGTCCGCCGCCGGCGCGGTGAGGTCCGCGATGACGAGCTCGTCCACGTCAGCCGGGTCGGTGCCACCGATGCAAGCCGACCCGGCCAGCAGCCGCCGGGCCAGCAGCGTACCGATGAAGCCGGCCCCGCCAGTGACAATTACCCGCATGGTCGCAGGATAACTAATGCCAGACTGATACCGAGCAGCAGGTAAGCGGCATCCGCGCCGATCACCGGCACGCACTCAACCAGCTCACCGCCGCCACCGACGCCGCATCACCGCCCTGGAGGAAACCAGCGACGCGCTGCGCATCCGCGGCGTGACGGCGGGCGGGGGCCGACCAAGCAGAATTCGACCTGGGGATCGAGCCTGCGGGCGGCGGGTCGTTGCCCATCATCTCATCCCGGATGGGCCGCCTGCTCGATGCCCTGGAGATCACGGGCCGCAACAGGCACCGCCTCGATCGAGGGGCTAGCTCTGCCTAGTTCCTGGCCTCGCCACGAGCCACTAGAACTCACCTAAAGCCGTTCGCTTGTTCGATCCGCCTCCGCTAACCTTCGGAGTCATGACGGCAGCTGACAAGGCTCTAGAGCAGCTTGACCTCTTGATTGGGGAGTACGACAGACTGAAGGCGCGGTCTAGGTACGAGGACCTGTCGGACCTGAAGCCCGAGGCCCCGAAACTCACGACCCGCCTCGAAGCTGCCCTTGACCGTCTGGCTTCACCCGGAAGCGCCTACGCCAAGTCGGTTGACTCGGTTAGAGCTAGGGCCTGGCACCTCAAGCTGCCTGAGTTGAGGGCGATCGCCGATGCCCTTCGCGACGACATTGCCGTCGGTTGGCTGACGCCAGTCGTCGAGTTGGCCCACGCCGACACGTACGCCGGATACCTGGAGATGGCGGCCGGGCTAAACGACCAAGGGTACAAGGACCCGGCCGCCGTTATCGCGGGCACGTCTCTTGAGGTCCACCTGAAGGCGCTGGCGACGAAGCACGGCATGAACGTCCAACTGCCGAGCGGCGCCACGAAGAAGACGGACGGAGTGAACGCCGATCTGAAGGCGGCCGGGGTCTACAACGGTCTGGAGGCCAAGCAGGTGACGGCTTGGCTGGCGATCCGCAACGCCGCGGCCCACGGGAACTATGGTGACTATGACGAGGCAGCCGTTAGGGCGATGATCGAAGGCGTCGGCAACTTCACGGACAAGTACCCGGCATAGCTCTTACGGCTACGCGACCGCGAGCCGTTGCTTTCGGTGAACCTTCGCGATGTGGAAGGGCAGCTGTAGGTGCTTGTGGTTGCCCTCAATCCACGAGCGCTGGTCGTCGCTGAGCTTGTCGCTGCTTGACTTCACCTCAACAAACTTAACGTCCATGGGACCGTCAGGCCCTTCGCGCCATGAGGCGAGGTCCGGCCAACCCAAGTAGCGGCCCCAATAGTCCTCGGACAGGTAGCGCATAATCTGTTTGATGCATTGTGGGCCAAGAACCTCGATCAGCGTTCGACCTCGTTCTTGGTCTTCGTGCGTGTATGCCCACAGGTATTGCCGCAGCGTCCGCGACGGTTCTTGCCAGTGGTCGTAGGCCCACAGCATGTCGTCTAGATCGTCTGGAAGCGTGTCGATGTGAGCTTGAAGAGCCTCGCCACGGCGAACTGCATGGGCAGGGCTCCCGAAGTCGTGCGGTAGCAGCGTCCAGATCATGCCGCGTTCGTCGGCTCCTACTCCGTCCCGGCCGCCGAACCCCGATGGCCGTAGCCGCGAATCACTCGGTGACTGAACCCACAGCCACATAAGGCTGCCGTAGAGAGCTTGGAAGGGCCGACTCTCGCAGAACATGACCTCTCGGCCTTCACTGCGGAGCCTTTGAGTGACGAACTCCTCAACCTGTACCGCAGCGGCTGGATCGGTGGCGTTGAGCGGGAGGACCAGCACGTGACCGGGCGATGGGGCGAGATAGCAGGCGTCAATCTCCTCGACGACCACCTCGCGCGACTTGA
Organism: uncultured Actinomycetota bacterium; assembly: GCA_963785645.1. Taxonomy (GTDB): domain Bacteria; phylum Actinomycetota; class Actinomycetes; order Streptosporangiales; family Streptosporangiaceae; genus Trebonia. The sequence goes on along the minus strand of CAWAWG010000020.1, from coordinate 41,215 downwards.
TAACGTCCGCGTCCGATGGCTGCGTAAAGTCATACCGAGGATTCTCCTCGTGTATTTTCTTCCATCGGCCGATCATCGCGGCTTGGATAGCTTTATAAGCTTCAGCGTGTTCCCGATGGTAGTACAGGAGCCGCGGCCTGCCATCATCCCCAAATAGCGGCACGTCATTTTTGCGGCACCAGGCTAGAAGCTCAAGCTGCGTTTCCTTCCAGATTTCTTGCCAGTAGTAACGCTGGATTTTACTCGAAGCTCCGCGATGCGCCGCCCTCGGATAAGCCGGGGGAACTTCACCTCGGCATTCGTGGCAGAGACCCGGCACCAGCGGGTGAGTTACCAGCACTTCGTCGTGCGTCCACTGGTCACGGCCACGCCCGGCCTGGTAGCAATGACATGGGCTTTAGGTGTTTGACCGGTCGTGGGTAGTTCACGTTTTTGACTACTGCGGGTAGCCGCCTTCCGGAAGGCATGCTGAAGGCCGGCGTTCCGCGCCGGAGACGGCCGGGTCCACGGCCCGGAGGAGGATTTCGAGCGGGCTTACGGGTATTTGCGCTGGTCAGGCCGGGGTGTTGGCCATGGTGATGACGACGGGGGCGGTCCGGGTGGCGGTGTCCTTCGGCGTGGCATGCGGGAAGGACGACGGGGACTTGGACTTGCGGACGCGGTGCCGGTCGCGGTCGACGACGTTCCGGAAGCCGGAGATTTCCCTGGTCACGGCCTGGAAGCGGTCGTGCCCGAGGCGGATCGCGGACAGGACCGCCCGGAGAGCCCGGGCGAAGGACAGGTCCCGGGGCCGGACTTCGAGCCCGGCCCGGCGTCCTTTCCGGGCCGGGCGGGCTGCGCGGGCCGCGGCGAGGACGACGGCGCGGGTCATCGCGGTGCCGGCGGCCCAGGCGGCGAGTTCCTGCCGCACGAGTTCCGGGGAGCCGGAGCGGAGCATCGGCCCGGTGCCGGGGCCGGCGCCGCGCAGGACCGCCTTGGCCTCCCGCAAGGCGGTCTCCGACCCGTCCCACCGCCATTTATAGAGGGCGGCGAGCTCGGGGGCGGGGTATTCCTCCCAGTCCATGAGGTCGGTGACCAGGCAGAACATCTCCGGGACGTCCTGGCCCTCGACCTCGGCCCAGTACTCGATGACGCGGACGGGGACGGTGGCGCCGTCGCCGGACAGCTCTGCCCGGTAGGACCCGTCAGGCAGGATTTCCGAGGTCCGCCGCAGCGGGATGTCGCTCTTGAGCCTGATCAGCACGTGCGTGCGCTCGATCATCCGCGCGATCCTGGGGGCGCCGTGGTAGTTGCGGTCCATCAGCCAGATCCAGTCCGGGGAGAACAGGGCCGGGTAACCGCGCAGGGCCTCGTCCAGGAGCGACTGCTCGGCGGCGGCCTTCTCCGTCCCGGCGGGGCCGTGCGGGATAGCGAACAGGGCCCGGCACGAGCAGCAGGTCACCGGCAGGGCCCTGGCCTGCGGGAACGGCGAGCTGTCGTCCCCGGTGCCGACCGACCCGAAGAACGCCCGGTTCGCGGGCGTGTCCGGCACCCGGATCAGCGTCCCGTCGAACGCCCCGGCCTTCAGCCGCCTCGTCTTCCCGGTGGTGACGGCTCCGGGGCAGCCTTCATCCTGGTGACGGCGCCAGGACAAGCCGAGCACGGTGTCCCGCAGGTCCTCCAGCGGGGCCGGGCCGAGGGCGTTCCGCCAGTTCCCGGCCGCCCGCGCCGAGGCCGGCCGCCACGGCCTTGACCAGGGGACCAGGGCCAGGTCCCCGGCCAGCGCGGCAACCGCGTCCTGGACCCGGGCCTCGGGCATGAGCGTCATCAGCACGATGACCCGTATCATGAAGGCCCTGGCCAGGAGCCTTTCCCGTTCGCCCTTCACGAACCGGCCGTCCAGTCCCGCGTCCTGCGCGATCCCGCTTACGGCGCCGGGGACGCACCCCGTCTCCAGCGGGCCGAGCGTCGCGTGATGCACCGGGCTGCCCTTGGCCCGGACCTGCCCGTCCCGCCTCACCTGGGCCTCCGCGACCGCCACTACCTTGCAGAACACCACGTCATCGCGGGTGCCGATCCTCTTCGTCCCGCCGACGACCAGCGCGGACCGGTCCCCCTCGCCCAGGTCCCGGCCGCTCTTCAGCGGCGACGCGACCAGCTCCAGCGGTACCGCGACGATCATCCCGGCCGAAACGGGCACGGCACACGCCGGGACAAGGTAAGAAAACACAAGAGGCTCCGGTTGAAGAAATGGGACATCGACAATCACACTTCTTAGCCGGAGCCTCACCCGTCTCGCAGGAAACCGGTACGACAAGCCAGCAGCCAGGAACGATCACTCAGCGCGACTGAGAACGGAACCAGCCCCCAACCATTTCGCCTTAAAAGCGCTGGCATTGGGCCTGGTAGGGGGTTACATAGATGGCGATATCTTCATCACAAGCACAAGTCATAACGGCACTACAGTCGGTGCAGACGTATTTACGCAGTGATTCCCACGGACTTAGAAAAGTCCGATTACGATGCTCGCACACCACGCCGCTGTCAGCGCCCACCAACACCTCGCCGTTATCGAACTCCAATCAGCATGGCCGCATTATAGAGCAAGATCACGAGCGTGATCGAACGGTTTTAGCTGACTCGGCGGGAACCAGAAATCGTTCTGCGCCACCTCGCCTGGATGATAGGCGATCCTGCTGGCCGGGTCCGCCGGCAGTTAAGCAGGGCGCAGCTCCCGCACCGGGTCCCTCAAAACGGTCAGCCCCCGCTCCCAACCGACCCTCTCCGCGATCACCGTCGCCGACATCGCCGGATACGCCGCTAGAAGCTCCCGGAGCCGCAGCTCGAACGCATCAACGCGCCAGCAGAGGTACGCACTAATTTGGTCTAAGTCAGGTTATAGCCGGATGGGTTCGAGTGTTCCTAACCCTTTGCGCCACTGTCGAGCTGTTGAGCTTCTTGCTCCCACCGCTTAACAGAGTCTTTCCCGGGGCCAACCTGCTCGCGCAAGCGAAAAGACCGGCCTTCCAGGGCGCGTGTTCCATAGTCACGAAGATGCTTAACTTCCGATTCCGTGAAACCATTGCCCAGCGCCCAAGCGCACAGGTTATCGACATCATAACTGTATCCTGCCCTCACAAGCTCTTGCAAGGTACGTACTGCGTAAGCCTTTTCATAGTACTGCACTAGGCCGTTATTATGATTAACGGCATTCGACAGATGCCTCATAGCTACTTCAACGACTGGGGAAAGGAGGGGTTCCGATTCCGGCTCCTGACCAGTTAGGAGATTAGTCGCATTGTGGGCCACCAGCCAGGCCGAGACAAACTCTTTAGTCCCCCACTCGATTATGCAGACAGCAGAAACCTTTCCGGCCAATTCATCGGAAAGACATGCCAAGACACGCTCACTAGGCCAAGGGGCCAAGACTGGACCACCGCCCCAACCTGCCTTCCAAGCTGTCTGGGGTGCTTCCACTCTGGCACCAGTGGTAAGAACAGGTAGTAGTCGGTTGTTGCCGTAAGAGTTCTTTGCCGCCATAAGCACAAGCGATTCCCCTGGCTGCCCAGCGAGCCAGCTCGCACCGAGGCGTACAGCATCATCAGGATCGACCCCTTCCCAAGGTACGTAGACCACGGGAAAGTCTGGAGCATTTTCAAACATTTTGACCCCGTCTGCTGTGATTAAAACGAAAGTGATGATTGCCCGAAATGTCGATTTGTTCGACTTCGTCGAGCCGGTTCGGTTGACAGTAGAGTACTAGCGTAGGCGAACGACCTAGTGTTCGGGCCGCTTCGACAATCCCACCTGTCGCTTCAGCGGCAAGGTGGACCGCTGTACGGCAGCAGCAAACAGCAGCACCCGCATGGCACTTAGGTGCCCGCCGCGCGGCACGTCTGGCCTCGCCCAGAAGTATCCTCCCAGACCATGCGACTGAAGAATCCTGGCGGCGTCGAGGGCGCGATCGCCACCGTGGGTCAGGTCAGGGGGCAGCTCGGAAACGCGAGGAACGGGAACTCGGCGGCCGACCGCAAAGACAGCTTCCTGCGCTGGTGCGACAACTGGGCCACGCCGCAACTCGGCAACCACTTCCCGGATACCGAGGAGGTCTTCACGGCGATAGAGGAAACGTTTCGCCGACTCGTCCTCGCACCGTCGATGAGCGAATACGAACTGAACACCATGCTCAACCGAGAGTGGCAGACGTGGGACCGGCGCCTAGAGCGGCTCAGTGCGGAACTGGAGAACTGCCGAGTCTTCCTTGCCCGGCCGGGCCGGATCGTTGTGCTCGACACATCAGCGCTTATGGAAGGCGTTCTGTTCACCGGGTACGACTGGCACACCCTCGACGCCGGACTTGCGGCCGAAGCCGTCCGCCTCATCGTCCCGATCCTGGTCATCGAGGAGCTCGACGGGCTTAAGCGCACCCGCGACCGGCAGCAGAAGGCTGACGCAAAAGAAGTCCTCCGCGCCATGTGGGCACTCCACGGCACCGCTCCGACTGTGCCCGCGGCGCTATCGGAGGCCGCTAACGTGACCATCGAGATCTACCTCGACGGCGACTGGCACAAACGACGCGACAACAACGACGGCGAGATCATCGACCAGGCCCTGGCGATCCAGGAGCTGACCGGACAGCCGGTGATTCTCGCTACCTGCGACTACAACCAGCAGTACCGCGCCGCCGCGCCACGCGTCACCACGGCACTCATGCCACGCCGCGACGAGCAGGAACCTCCATCGCCCGGCGGCATCGGCGGATAGCTCATGCGGCACAATCCAACTGCCGCCACGCACAGATGTCAGCGCATCGGCTGGCACGCCACACGAAGGCAATCATCCGAGCCGTCGGTAGTGCTAGGCGGCCCAACCGATCTGCTTCACGGCGCTGTTACCCTCCCGCAGCGGTTCTACCTGCCACCCACTTACGCAACTTAGGTATGCCATAGCTGGACTGGGGCCGTGGCAGGGTGTCGTCGCTGACGACGCCGAGCGGCCCGGCGGCCGGATCCTGGCCGAAGACCGCCAGGGAGCTGGAGAACACGAGCACCGGCGGCGCCGGCTGGCGCCGGGCGTGCTCCAGGATGGCCCGCGTTCCATCGAGGTTGCCGTGCATTCCCAGGTCGAAGTCGGCCTCGGCCGCCCCGCTCACCACCCCGGCGAGGTGGAAGACAGCGTCGGCCTCGCCGGTTTCGCCGACGACCGCCGCAAGGTCCCCGGTCACGGCCCGCACCCGCGGGTCGGCGGCGACGGCGGCAGGGGGAGGGACGAGGTCGGCGAGGACGAGCTCGTCCACCGTCGTCGGCGGCGCGCCCCCGACGGCCACCTGCCCGGCCAGGAGTCGGCGGGCGAGAAGCGTCCCGATGAACCCGGCCCCGCCGGTGACAATGATCCGCATACTCACGACAAGCGTCGTAACCCCTGACGCTAACCCCCAAACCGGCGTCGGCCTGCGGCGTTCCGTTCGGTGGCTCGGCGTCGGCTCACGAGGTCACGCAAGGGTGAGTCGTCGTGCGGCGGGCTGGTAGTGAAGTCTCCCGGAGCCTCCCTTCGGGCCTGTGGCACGGCACAGATCATGCCGCGAACAGCTCCGCGCACCACCAGCCCCGAAGTCAAACGGACACAGAGCCCTAAAACAGGCCCCAGCGTGATCCGTAACCAGACCTCAGGCCGCCTGAACGATTGAGGCTAATGTCAAATAATGACGAACAGTCCTCTAAGGATAGCCGCGAGCCGGGCAGTTGCGCGGGTTAGGTCGCTGCGCACCGTTCCCGCCGGAACATGCAGGGACTGCGCGATCGCCTCTGTGGGCAGCCCTATCCAGTACCGAAGGTAAACGACCTCACGCTGCCTTCTCGGTATACGCAACAGTGCGCTCACGATTAGAATACGGTCAGCTACCGCATCCGAGATCTCGGGTCCGGCATCCAGCGGCGACGGCTCGGGAATGATGTCGAGTGGAATTTCGTAGAGATGCCGGTTGTTGCGCCACCAGTGGATAGCCAGTCTGTGGAGGACCGCCCGGGCGTAAGCGCGGCGCGCGTCCGGCGCAATTGAGCCCCACCGTCGGTGCAGAATAATTAGCGTCTCCTGCGCAAGATCGTCCGCAACGTGTTCCGTGCCGCACAGGTCGGACGCGTACCAGCGCAGTGGCGTTCGATAAATCATCGCGAATTGTTCGAATTCTTCCGACTGAGTAGCCTTCTCGTCCACCGGCGCGCCCTCCGTCGACATTGTCTGGAAATATTGCTCGCACCTGCTGCAGCATCCCTGACGGTTCGCGCCTCTCTGTAGCGAGAACATGCAGTTCATATCACGCGGCGACATGAATGAGAAAGGTCCATATCCGCGGCGCGGCTAACGTCCCGGATCCATGCGGCGTGCCCGTTGCTTAGGATGCGCCTTTCGGCTGGCGGGTAATGCCAGCCTGATCTGCAGAGAAGGGAAGACCATGAAACGAATCGGAACACCACGCTGGCGATTCCCATGACACGCTGGCGATTCTCCATGGCAGGCGCGATCCTGGCAGCCGTACTGGGGTTGGCGGTGAGCCTGCCGTCCGCAAGCGCGCAGGCAAGCACCATCCCAGCGCCAACAGGCGCCGTCTGCGTCATCACCGTGACAAATTATTCCGTGGATGCCAATGGGAATGATATGGTGAGCGGGACGACGGACACCTGCTACGCCAACCTCGCGAACTACAAGGCAGCCCGACAAGCGCAACTCGCGACCCCGGACGCCGCCGAGGCCACGGTGAACGTCGGCTACGGCTGCACCGCCGCCAACTTCGGCGGTACGTGCTACTACTTCGCGACCCCCGGCAACTGTCCTGGTGGTGGCTTCTGGTACTGGAACACCCTCGGTACCCAAACCGACAACCGACTGGCCTCGATGGAATCATTCCCAATGAGCGGTTGCAGTTACGCTGTCGTCTATTCCCTCCCCTACCTTACCGGCCAGTCAATCGGGTGCTACAACACCTGCTACGGACTAGGAACCATCTCGGGCCACGACGAATCGCTGATTATCGGCGCCTAGTCCGATGCCAATAGGAAGCTATTTGCTGCCTGCGGCCCGGGAGGCGAATCGGCCCCCCGGGCCTTCCTCTGCCGGACTCTCTTTTTAAGGTAGTTCGCGCGCACGGCCGTTTACCCGGTTCGCGGAGGACTCGAAGGTCCCGCGGAGGCCGGAGCCGGGCTAGCCGCGCCGGGGAGGCCTGGCGCGGATCCGGGCAAGCCGGGGGTGCAGGGTGATCCGGCCCAGAGCATGACCTGGCCAGGCGCGAACATGGTCGCCTCATTGACGTACCAGGTGCCGGGCGGTTCCTGCGGGCCGGACAGCACCCTTCCTCCGTCGGCTGTGGGGTAGCGGACGACCGCACTCGTATGACGCTGGCGCAACATCGCGACCACGGCCGGGACCTCCTGGCACACGTAGCGTACGCCGTGCAGTGGTTCTCCAGCGGGAGCATCCTCCCGGAGAGCGCGCAGAGCCGCGCGCAGATCATCCTCACTCGCCAAGGCCATCCACGTCCTCCAGCTCCGCGAGGCATAACCGGGATGGAAAAGGCTCACTGTCCGGGAAGTTCGGGGCACCTCAGTGATGCCGACGGGGCAGGTGTGATGCCTGCAGAAAGGGTCACCGTCCGTGGACAAGGGCGAGTTCGAGAAGGCGCAGGAAGTCGTCGCCGAGGGAGTTACGGTGGCGGAACTGGAAGACGTTGTTCTGACCGCCGAGGAATCGGCGGCGAAAAGGCTCGCCGACGCGGTGAGCGACGAGGCGGTCACGCGGATGGTCGCCGACGCGAAAGAGGCAGGGATTTCCCTGCTGGACGGCCCGGATGGCCTTATCGGCCAGCTGACCGCGCGGATCATCGAACGCGGCACGGGTCCGCAGGGAGGTATGCGACGATCGCACTTGCGAGGTGTCCTCTCGGCAGGGCGATGAGAGCGTAAAAAACTACCATCATTACAGTTCAGAGGACACCTTTTGCGCTTTTGTGACGGCAAGCACCCGTCTTCGCTGGTGGATTGAGGCTTAGACTTAGACGAGATGGCTGATAACAAGGTGAAGAGACTCCGTTCGGCAGGCGCTCAACGCTGCTGGCCCGAATGAGTCGGCAAGTTCTTGGCGAGGGCGGGGTCTGATGGGAAAAGTCGGTCTTGCGGAAGCGCTGTCGATGCTTCGGGAAGAACTAGCACGAGCACAAGACGATGGCACGGGACCCCAGCTCCGCTTCGAAATCACCGAGGCGGAAGTCGAGTTCCTTGTCGAGGTGGATGCCAAGGGCGACGGGGAGACAACCGGAAATATCCGGGTCATCGCGGTCGAGGCAGGCGGGAAGATCACGCCTTCTAATGGCCATCGGCTGCGGCTGAAGTTGCTGGTCAAGGAAGCGGCGACCGGCGACCAGAACCTTGAGGTCACAACGGCCGTAGCTGGGCCGAGTAGTGGATGGGCGCCTGGCCGACCTCCAGGGATCCGGCAAAGATATCCCTGAGGCTTAGATGTCAAGCTGCGGCGGGAGATTGGGGAGTGTTTTCTCGGTGGCCCTAGACGGCGGCTTCGTTGTAGGCGAGTCGCCGGCCGCCTCGCGCAGTTGGTGGGAATCGGTGCGGACCATGTCCGCCAGCACGTGCACGTCGCCGGCGTCGCTCTTGGCGCCGGACACCGCGTGCCGGGCCCGGAACCGGGCCGACTCCTACGGGTTCACCGGGAACACCCGGTACCCGGCGGCGGCCAGCGCCGTCACCCACGGGCCGTGGTCGGTCTCGATCCCGACGATGGCCTCTGCCTCGTCGTCCTCGCCCAGGAGCCCGCCGATGAGCCCGTGGAGCCCGGCCGTCCCGGCGACGCCCTCCGGCAGCCGCCGCCTGGCCAGCACCTTCCCGCCCTCGTCCATCACCTCGACGTCGTGATGGTCCTGCGCCCAGTCGTCGCCCACGAACAGCCGCTTCACCCTGTCTCCCGTCATCCCTGTCGAAACAACGCGGCAGCCAGCGGGAGGACTATCAGCGGACTAGTGAAACAGTGCTCACGCCACCCGGCGGGCACGACATCCCAGCAGCGATCAACCCTCCCGGACGCCGACTGGGGCACGGTCTTTGCCCAGGGTTCCATGGGTCCGGTCGTTTAGAGTGCTCACCCGTTGGCGGCCACCAGTCAACGAGTCTGCCGGAAGACCGGCCAACCCGCTAACCCCCGTTAGTCGCTAAGGCTGTGACCTGCTGGTTCGCTGGGTCTGACTGGTTTCCCGCGCGTTCGCGGGCGGCAGGCGGGCCCCGGGCGGAACGATGGAAGTTCTTACGCTCACCGTCCCCTGCCCTGAGGGACCCGCCCTCCGAGCTTGCCGACGCCATCTTCGAGTACATCAAGGGCTTCCACAAATACCGACGGCGCCACAGCCCCTCGCCTGGGTCACCCCGCTAAAGTTCGAAACTGAACACCGTCACCTGGCCACAACTCCTTACGACGCGTTCTGGGAAACCGGGGCATGATCAACCCTGTCCGTCAAAGCGGGGCAACCTCACACCGGCATGGAGTGGGTTCAATGGGATCGACAGGGCCAGAGCGCCGACACATGCCGGATTCCGCCAAGATTTTTTGGCTGCGAGACCACGATCAGCTCTTCCGATGCGTGTAGTAGGCGAGACCTCACTGACGGAGGCACGATGACCTTTGACGAGTTCATGGCTACGCATCTCGCCGAGGCGCTTGGGTTCGCCACCGTGCTTGCCGGGGATCGCGCAAGCGCGGAGGACATCGTGCAGGAGACACTGATTCGCGCGCATCGGCACTGGGGCAAGATCAGCGGCCTAGAGCGGCCGGAATCATATGTCCGCAAGATGATCATCAACGAGTTCCTGTCGTCACGGCGTCGGATGCGGCGACTGGTCCCCTCGGGCCGTGGCAGCGACTTGGACAACCGTGTGACCCCCGACCATGCAATCCGGTACGTCGAGCACGAGGCACTTTTGGCCGAGTTGCGGAAGTTGCCTCGGCGGCAGCGAGCCGCCCTCGTGCTCCGCTACTACGAAGGTCTCTCTGACGCAGCAATCGGCGAGATCCTTGGCTGCCTGCCCGTCACGGTCCGTGGCTATGTGTCCCGGGCGCTGGCGGCTCTGCGCATCGAGATGCGCGCCGATCTCAGCGAACTAAGACCTTCTCGAAGGGCACGACAGGCAAGTGGAGGAGAACGCGTAATGCGTACTGAGGGTGATCTGCGCGCGGCTCTGCGCGCTCTCCGGGAGGATGCTCCCGAGCCCGAATCAGTGGCGGGCGCCATCTATGAAGGCATCTCGCGACTCCGCCACCCCGCAAGGCGCCGGGCGCTCAAGGCATCGCTCACCGCCACTGCGATCGGCGCGACCGCAGCCGCCATAGCGCTGACAACTGTGGCGGGGCAACACGATCGACAGCCAACGGCGCAGCCGATGGGGCTGCTGTCCTTCACTCAGCATGGCGATGAGATCGACGTGCTCATCCGGGATCCACTGGCTGACCCAGCACGCTACCGCGCCGAGTTCGCGCAGCACCACATGGACATCGCGCTCAAGCTCGTCCCTGTTTCGCCGTCACTCGTTGGCACCCTCGTGACCAGCTACTCAGGTTCCGGGATCACGGCGATCCCCGCAGCGAACTGTGACAGTGGCGCCGGCAAGTGCCCGCCGATAGGCCTCCGTATCCCCGTCAGCTTCCACGGCCCAGCCACCATCGAATTCGGCCGGGCGGCGCGACCCGGGGAGCAGTACGTGGAGGCAGGCCCAGCGACGGCCGCTGGAGAACCACTGCACGGCGTACGCTACGTGTGCCAGGAGGTCCCGGCCGTGGTCGCGATGTTGCGCCAGCGTCATACGAGTGCGGTCGTCCGCTACCCCACAGCCGACGGAGGAAGGGTGCTGTCCGGCCCGCAGGAACCGCCCGGCACCTGGTACGTCAATGAGGCGACCATGTTCGCGCCTGGCCAGGTCATGCTCTGGGCCGGATCACCCTGCACCCCCGGCTTGCCCGGATCCGCGCCAGGCCTCCCCGGCGCGGCTAGCCCGGCTCCGGCCTCCGCGGGACCTTCGAGTCCTCCGCGAACCGGGTAAACGGCCGTGCGCGCGAACTACCTTAAAAAGAGAGTCCGGCAGAGGAAGGCCCGGGGGGCCGATTCGCCTCCCGGGCCGCAGGCAGCAAATAGCTTCCTATTGGCATCGGACCTAGCTACCGATAGCCAGCGATTCGTCGTGGTTCGCGATGGTTCCTAGTCCATAGCAGGCGTTGAAGCACGAGATTGCCTGGCCTGTAAGATAGGGGAGAGAGTAGACGGTAGCGTAAAAGCACCCGCTCATTGGGAATGATTCCATCGAGTTCAGCCGGTTGTTTGTCGCGGCATCCAGGGTGTTCCAGTACCAGAAGTTACCGGTGGTACAGCCCGTGGGGGTCTCGAAGTAGTAGCACGTACCGCCGAAGTTGGCGGCGGTGCAACCGTAACCGACGTTCACCGCGGCCGCTGCAACGTCTGGGGCCGCCAGTTGCGCTGCCTTGTAATGGGCGAGGTTGGAGTAGCAGGTCTCCTCCGTCCCTGTCACCATCTTCGCATCGCCTTGCACGGAGTAACCGGTCGCGGTGATGACGCAGACGGCGCCTGTTGGCGCTGGGATGGTGCTTGCCTGCGCGCTTGCGGACGTTAGGCCCAGTGTCAGGGCCAGTGCAGCTCCAAGGATCGCGCCTGCGATGGAGATTCTCCATCTTGGTCTTCTGATTAGTTTCATGGTCTTCCCTTCTCTGTAGGTCAGGCTGGCCATTACCCGCCATCGAATGGCTCGCCGTCTGGGCAACGGGTGCGCCGTTTGAATCCGGGGCATTAGCCGCGCCCCGGATCTGGTCCCTTCCTGTTCATGTCGCCGCGTATATGAACTGCATGTTCTCGCTACAGAGAGGCGCGAACCGTCAGGGATGCTGCGGCAGGTGCGAGCAATATTTCCAGACAATGTCGACGGAGGACGCTCCGGTGGGCGAGAAGGCTACTCAGTCGGAAGAATTCGAACAATTCGCGACGATTTATCGAACGCCACTGCGCTGGTACGCGTCCGACCTGTGCGGAAGGCCCTAGCCTCTGCGATTCAGCGGTAGGGGCTGCATGAGTCGCGAGGGTTCGATTAGTCGCTTTGAGCTGTGAATTCGCTCTGCTTCAAGCTCCGGAAGCACGCACCTTATGGGTGCCGGGCGATGCTGGGCAGCAGGACGTGAAGAGGGGCCGGCCCTCTTTCGGTCGTTTGAAGGCGAAGAGCACCCGGGTTCTGGGAGATTCGCGGTTACCACACACGTAACTTCCAGAGCGGAGCGCTCTTCGCCATGCAGCATAACGAGTGGGACCGTGCCCTGAAGTCAACGCGGACGGGAAGGGCCTGGCCGGCCACGCCGGCGCGGTCTTGCTCCGCAAGGCCGCCGACCAGTGCGGCCTCACCGGCCTGCTGTCCGGCGCGCTGAAGGAAAGGCGCAGGTCGCCGTCGATCGACCGCGGGTTCGCGCTCGTCTCGATGGCGGCGGCGATCGCGCTGGGCGCCATCAGCATGAGCGACATCGGCCTGCTCGTGCACCTCGCCCCGTTGCTCGGCGCGGCGCCGAGCGGGCCGACCGTCCGCCGGGTCCTTGGCCTGGCCGGCACCCCGGCGGTGCTGGACCGCGTCGCCCGCGCCAAGGCCCGGGCGCACGCGTGGGCGCTGATCGCCGCGAGGAGCGCGGGGTTCCCCTGGCCCGTCATCGCGGGCAACGCCCTGACGGGCTGGACCGTGATCGACATGGACGCCACGCTGGTCACCGCGGCGTCAGACAAGGAGGGAGCGGCCCCGACCTGGAAGAAGGGCTACGGTCCCACCCGCTCGCCGCCTGGACCCGCCTCCTCGGCCGCGACGGCGACTCCGCGACGCCGACCCGGACACCCTCCCCGCGTCTGGCACCTGCCCGCCAGACTCGCTCGCCACGCCCGCCAGCGCACCCTGTCCATCAGCGCCGACTGGCCCTGGGCGCAGGCCTTCCTTAACTGCTGGCACCGGCTCTGCGCCCTGCCCGCACTCACCTGAACAGCCAAAAACAGCCACGCGATAAGGAAGGAAGCCGGATGAGAACTCCCATGAACCAGCTTCACGGACTCTCCGCGCACGGTGGGTACGACATGCACAAGTGAGGTGGACCCGGGGTGTGAAGCTCCGCCGCTTGATCAAATACAGGCACTACCTGGTACCTACTTACGCAGCTACAGCATTCCGTAGCTGGTCTGCGGCCGCGGCAGCGTATCGTCCCCCACCCGGGCCGGCTCAGCGCCGAAGACCGCCAGTGAGCTTGAGAAGACAAGCACCGGCGGCGTCCTGTGCCGCCTGGCGTGTTCGAGGACGGCGCGCGTGCCGTCGATGTTCCCGTGCATCCCAAGGTCGAAGTCGGCTTCGGCCGCGCCGCTCACCACCCCGGCGAGGTGGAAGATCGCGTCGGCCTCGCCCAGTTCGCCGGCGGCAGCCGCCAGGTCCCCGGTCACCGCCTGTACCCGGGGGTCAGCGGTCACCTCGGGCGGCGGCGCGACGAGGTCGGCCAGGACAAGCTCGTCCACCGGCGCCGGCCCGGCGCCGCCGATGACCACCGGCTCGGCGAGCAGCCGCCGGGCGAGCAGCGTCCCGATGAACCCGGCCCCGCCGCTGACGATAACCCGCGTACTCACGGGGGAATCGTTACCGCCCCCGCCGGCCGCGAAACCGGCGCGCCGACCTGGGTCAACTGGGCGACGGTGTTTACCATCCGCTTGTCGGTGATCACTCCGTCTGCGTCGACCGCTATCGCGAACGGGCGCCCGCGTACCTCCAGGACCCGGGAGCATTCCGCGTCCGGCATGGTCAGGACGCGCAGCCAGGCTGGCAGCGGCAGTACGCCGGCACCGGCGGGCCCGGTCACCGCGACGAGGGAACCCGACAGCTCCCGGTAGCGGTCCGAACTGCCAAGCTCGGTGGCCAGGTTCAGGCAGGGGCTGCAGTCCGCGGACAGGAACAGCAGGACGCGCGGTCGGCCGCGCAGCAGGCCGGCGGACACCAGGTCCCCGCTGGTCTCGCGGGCCGTGAAGGAAGGCAACTGGCTGCCGAGCGCGGGGCCTTGCCGATCGGCCCGCGGGACCGGCCGCTCGGCCGCGTGCTCCAGGTGGGGCGTGACCCGGCGCAAGACACCGAGAACGACGGCTGCCAGGAAGACAATGGCCAGCCACTGGACAACGACCACGACGGCCCAGCCGATGGGCATGACAACCTCCTTACCGGGAAGGGAAGCCTGGCCGGCTAACCTCGCGATGCCCGCAGCAGGGACCGGTGCGCGCGGCCGCGGCACCGAGTGTCCGGGCCGATATGAAGACGAGTACGGCCGCGAGCACGACAGGAGCGCCGGACCCGCCCGGGATGCCGATCGAGAACAGCCCGCGGGGGCCGCGCAGCAGTTCCAGGCCGCCCGGCGGGGCGATCAGGATCGCGATCGCTGCCGCCGCGAGCAGTCCGTTGACCGCGACGTGACGCCAGTTGATCAGCTGCGGGACGGTGCTGCCGCCGCAGCCGCAGTCAAAGACCCGGCCGCGGGCCAGGTTGAGGCCGATCGCCGCCGAGAAGCAGAGCAACAGCACGGCCAGGACGGCGGCGACCACTGCGGAGAAAATGCCGAGCAGCAGCAGAACGCCGGCGGCTGCCTCCAGCACCGGGACGCCGACGGCCGCCGCCCCGACCAGGCCCGTCGGGAGGATCTGGTAGTTCGCCACGGCGAGCCTGAACTCCGCGAGGCCGGCCAGTTTTACCGTTCCCGCGCGGATGAACACGCCCGCGACGGCGAGACGCAGGATCGTGAGGACTGCCGCCGCGACCGCGGCGAGGCCGACGTCGTCCATGGCTGGCCTTCCCGGGGAATCTTCGCGATCGGCCCTCCGCGGCGGCTACGCCGCGGAGGGCGTCTCGGGAAGCGTCAGTAGGTCCAGCATTGGCTGAAGGCGGAGCCGTGGCCCGCGCAGTTATACGCGGCGGACCCGGTCCCGTAGTTGTAGCACCAGGTGCAGTACACGTCGGTGGGCCTGCAGGCGTGGCCGCACTGTCCCTCCGAGATGAAACAGCACACCTCGGGGTCGCTTCCCGAGCTGGCGGCGTACCGTTCCCTGGCCGCCTGGACCCGCTTGGCGTGGCTGGCCGGCAGTGCGCTGAGCTGCACCTTGCCGGTCGGCATGGGGCTGGCCGTGGTCGCGCCGAAGGCGGACTTGACGCCGACCACGTCGGTGACGCCGATGATGGCCGTCGCGGCCGCCGCCGTCATTCCGACATGCTGCAGGAACTTCCTGCGGTTTCTCGCGCCGCTAATAACGCCATTCTCTGGCGGGCGTCCGTCGAGATGATCTTGATCCACCAGGATTCTCCTTCTTTTGCTATCGTGCTATTACTGTCGGTAATTGAGCAGAAATGACCGGTTCCCTCGGCTTAGCGGCGACCGGCCACGAGGCGAGGCCAAGGAAATCGGCGAGCATATCGACGCGGAGATCTGCGCGGAAAGGCTGTCCGTCGTCGCCCGTATCGCAGTACCGGAGCTTGTGATTGCGCAAGGCGACGCCGAGGTTGACGCAGCCGGCGAGCACGGCCTCCCACGCCTCGGCGGGACCGAGGACATCCCATTCGGTTCCGTCCTCGTCGCCGTCAGCGAGCCGGGTCACGGTGCCGGCGGCCAGGTTGACCCGCCAGCGCACCCGGCGGCCGTCTCCCGGCGCTCCGGTGACAACGACCCCGAACGGTACCGCCGCCCGCGGCCCCCAGCGGCGGGCGAACTCGCCGTTGATCCGCGCGAGCCTCAGGTCGAGGCGCCTGCTCATGACCTCGGACGCCGCGCCGAGTCCGTCGCCGTCAGGCTCCGGGCCCGATCGCCGCTGCGCGCGGCCCGCCTGATCGCCGCGACCGGCCTGATCGCTGTGGCCGGTCCTGAGCTCACCGGGAGCCGCCGCGGTGCCCCACTGGCCGTCGACCTGGAGGTAGCCGATCCGCTCGGCCAGCCCGTTCATCTGGTCGAGGATCGGATCAGGCAGCTGGGAAACGGGCAGGCTCCACCCTCGGCCCACTGAATCCGGGCTGATCAGCGACGTGTGCCAGATCTTATAGTCGGCCGGCCCGACCGCTCCCGCTCGGCCGTGAAGCACCGCTCGGCTATCCCCGGCACCGGCGGCACGCCGAGGAACTCGAAGATCCCGCGCGCGGTGCCCTCGGCGTCGGTCACGAGATCCTCGTAGCGCACCCGGCGGCAGGCCGCCGGGAAGGTCTCCTCGGCCGCCAGGATCGTGGCGGCATTGTCGTTCCAGTAGCGGGCGAGCGCGAGCACGATGTTCCCCGGGCTGGCGGCTATGTAGGGATCGAACCCGTAGCCGCGCAGGCCCCAGGGGCATGCCTCGATGCCGGAGGCGATCATGTCCATCGGATGCCGGTACAGGCAGAGGAACTTCGCCTCCGGGTACACGCGGAGCAGCAGGCTGGTAAACCTGGCTGTGCTCAGGCTCTTGTCGCAGTAGCGTTTCCCGCCCCGGCGGGTCAGGTACGAACCGATCATCAGATCGACGGTGCGCCGGACCCCGGTAATGGCCGCGTCCGGTATCGCGGGCGGCTCCGCGTCCCGCTCCTGGGAAAGCGGTGCCCCCTCGATCAGCGACCACACGGTGGCGAGCTGCGCGCACAGCCCCGGAATGTTTGTCTCCGGTGGGCAAGCCAGGTCGGGATGCGCATCCAGGATGAACCGCAGCAGTGTCGATCCCGACCTCGCGCCGCAAAGGACGAAGACCGGACGTTCCACGGCTATGCCTTCTGGTATTAAAGAAGCAGGTAGATCCATGTCCCTTTTCCAAGATCACGAAATCTCTACCTAGGTGCTGGGAAATAAATACCGCTGACATCCGGCGCCCATTTTGGGCAGCCTTGATCGGCGATTCTTTCTCCTCTCCGGCACCCGGTCCTTCGTCGATGTGAACGACATGATAAGGACAGAATCTCACTCAATCCAACGGTCGTCACGACCATAGGCTTGTAGTTTTTTTGGATAAGGAATGATAGTGTCCATGGCAGATCAAGAGACAACGCGTCATTGATCTGGGGGGATGTACGGCCACAGCCCGAGTCCATTGAGAGCCGGGGATGCCAGAAATCACGAATCACCCTCCCGAGACAAGACCTTGCTGCTGTTCCTGCGATCACCTGACGGAACGCGAGATAGACGTGCTGCGTGAAGTGGCTGCCGGGCACAGCAATAACGAGATCGCCAAGAGCCTGCACCTCAGCAGCCACACCATTGCCCGCTACCTGACGTCAATGCTCGGCAAGACCGGCGAACGGAGCAGGACCGCGCTGGTGAGCCGCGCCTACCGGATCGGCATCCTGGCCCTAGGCGATCAAGAACCCCGGGCTACCGGCCGCCGCTGCGTTTGGCCGTGAAGGCGCCGCAGCGGCAGCGGCGACGAGGACTAGACCCGGTGCGGGGCGGTGCCGCAGCGGCAGCCCCGGTCCTCGCCGCAGCGGCAGCCCCGGTCGTCGTTACGGCAGCCGCGGTCCTCGCCGCAGGGCAGCACGATGCCACCGACACCCGGGATCGCCTGGGACCGCGCCGCGTTGAGCACGGCGGCCGCCGCCTCGATGCCGTTGTCGCCGGTACGCCACATCCGGTCCGCGATGAGCCCGGTCACGATGGGGCTGGAGAACGAGGTGCCGCTCCACTGGGCCATGCCGTAGAAGTTGCGGACCTGGCCGAGGTAGGGGACCATGTCGCAGACGAACCGGCCGGTCGCGTAGGCGTTGACGAGGTTCCTGCCCGGCGCGTAGGCATCGACCCAGCCACCGTGGTTGCTGAAGCTGGCCCGGCCGCGCCAGTCGGCGGCGAGCGCGCCGACGGAGGCGACCTCGGGCGAGGCCGCCGGCCAGTGCGGGCGACGGCTGCCGCTGTTGCCCGCGGGGGCGACGCAGACGATCCCCTTGTGCTGCCGCAGCTGCTTGCGCCACGTCCAGAACGAGAGCGGCTGAAGGTTCTTCCGCGTCGTCGACGCACACGACAGGTGGAAGATGTCGGTACCGCGGTGCAGCGCCTCTTGCAGGTCGGTGACGAAGTCCGTTTCCAGCGCGCTGCCGCCGGTCTGGAAGACGTTGCCCACGTAGACGTCGGCGGCCGGCGCGATGCAGCGCAGGACGCCCGCCACGAAGGTGCCGTGCCCGGCGTAAGGCTTCAGCAGTCCTCCGGTGAGGCCAGGGGAGAGCGGGTCCTCTCCGCCCCGCACCCCGGCCAGCCAGGGGTGGCTCGACGCCGCGTCCGGCAGCAGCCCGGTGTCGGAGATGTAGACGCGCACGCCGGCGCCGCTGTTGCAGTGGCAGATCCCCGGGTAGGGCTCGGTCCCCTCGTACACCTCCTGGGGGTCGGTCGCGGCGCACGGGCCGACCTCGCCGTCGGGACTGGCGCCGCCGTTCCCGGCCACAGTCAGGAGGTGGTTGGGTGTCGCACATCCCTCGCCGAGTTCCCTGTCGATAACCTCGAGCACCTCGGGCACGCTCTTGCCGGAGATGTGCAGGAGGATCAGCCCGGGCAGGACCCGCGGGAACTCGTCTGGCGAGTACTCGTCTCCTGACGTCTCGTCCTGCTGTTGTCCGCCCAGTGGTTGTTCAGGCGGTCTGATCCGGACGTCCTGCCGTCGCAGGCTCGCCAGCACGGCCTGGAGGTAACGTTCGCGGACGAGCAGCTGGCCCTCGGCGTACATGTACCCGAGGCCGTGGCCCTCGGGGGCGACCTCGATGCCGATGCCCTTCGGCCGGAAGGCGGCGATGATGTAGTCCACCTCGTCGACGATCCGGGGTTGCATGTCCCGTTTCCAGTGGTCCTGATCGGTCACGATCTACCTCCTGCGGTGCCTCTCGACGCCCCGTCCGTGGTCGAGTTCACTGCCATACGGAGGGACCGGGCGCCCGCCTGATACACGCATGGACCAGCGGGAAACGAGCATCTAGGATCAGGCTCATGGCCGAGCAGGCCCCGGCCGGATCCGGTCAAAGAGCGGTGGATGAGCTGCTGCCGCTCACGCTGTCTCGCCCCGGCGAGGCGCTGGCCCGGGCGCGGACCGTACTCGCGGCCCGGCCAGGTCCTCGTGAGGGCAGCGTCGCGCACCAGGCGGCGGGGATCGTCTTGCGTGAGTTCGGTGACGTCGAGGCCGGGGTACGGGAGCTGCGCCTGGCACTGCGGCTGGCACGCCGCTCGGGCTTGGCCGAACGCGAGGCCGACGTGCTGGCCACCCTGGGCGTCGGTTTTGTCTACGCCGGGCGTACGGCGGCCGGGCTCGCCGCGTTCGACCGTGCCGTTGCCCTGTCCGATGGGGTGCTGAAGGCACAGGTGCTGTACCGCAGGAGCACCGTGCTGTGGACGCTCGGCCGGCACCTGGCCGCCCTTGAGGACGCGCGGCATGCCGTCGCGGTGCTGAGCCGGGCCGGTGACAAACTCTGGACGGCCCGAACGCTGAACGTGCGGGGACTGATATACACCGCGCTGGGAGCACCCGGGCGGGCAGACGCCGATTTCGACGCCGCCGTGCGACTGTTCGCCGAGACCAGCCAGGTGCTCGAGTCGATCTACCCGGTCGGCAATCGCGCCCTGTCCGCGCTCGCGGCCGGCGACCTGCCCGCGGCGCTCTCCTACCTCGACGAGGCCGCCGTGCGGTTCCGGCCGCTGAACGTGGTCACGACGGCCCTCAGCATCGACCGGTGCAACGTGCTGCTCGCCGCCGGGCTCGCCGCCGACGCCCTGGCCGAGGCGGATGCCGCGATCCAGGCCATCGAGCGATCCCGCGGCCGGCACACCGAAAAAGGCGGAGCTGCTGCTGACCGCGGCCAACTGCGCGCTGGCCGCCGCGCGGCCGCAGCCGGCCCTGGACTGGGCGCAGGCCGCGTACCGCCTGTCCCGGTCCCAGCACAGCGAGCTGTGGTCCGCGCGCGCCGCGCTGGTGCTCGTCCGGGCGCAGTACGCGGCAACCGGGGCCTCGGCCGCGCTGCTGCGCCGCGCGGACCAGGCCTGCGTCCGGCTGGCGGACGCACAGTCAGACGACGCCGCCCAGGCGCATCTGCTGGCCGGACGGGTGGCGCTTGACCTCGGCCGGCGCGCCGCGGCCGCCCGCCACTTCAACGCGGCGGCGCGCAGCCTGCGGCACGGTCCGCCGCTGTCCCGGGTGAGCGGCTGGACCAGCCGGGCGCTGCAGGCGCAGGCGGCGGACGACCCGCGCCGGCTGCTGGCCGCCTGCCGCCGCGGGCTGGCGGTGCTCGACGAGCACAGGTTCACGCTCGGCGCCTCCGAGTTGCGCGCCCAGGCCACCGCGCACGGCGCCGAGCTGGCCTTGTTCGCGCAGCGGCACGCGGCGCGGGCGGGTCCTCCCCGGCTGCTGCTGGCCTGGAGCGAGCGGTGGCGGGCGACCGCGCTCGCGGTACCGCCGGTGCGGCCGGCGCGCCGACGCGGAACTCACCGACGGCCTCGTGGCGCTGCGCGCGGTGACCGAGCAACTGGACACGGCGCGGCAGCAGGGGACCGCGACGGCGGCCCTGCGCCGGGAGCAGCAGCGCCTGGAAAGACTCGTTCGCGCCTGCGCGCTGCGGACGCGCGGCAACGGGGGCACCGGGCCCGGCGGCATCGATGTCGCGGAGCTGCTCGATGAGCTCGGGGCCGCCGAGCTCATCGAGATCGTGGACATCGATGGCCTGCTGTTCGTGCTGGTATGCGCGGCGGGGAAGGTGCGGCAGTTCACCGCGGGGCGGACCGCCGATGCCGCCCGCGCGGCCGACTTCGCGCGGTTCGCGCTGCGCCGCCTGGCCCGGCGCACGGCCAGGGGACGACCCGGGCAGCGCGCTGGCCGTGCTGGCCGAGTCCGGCTCCAAGCTCGAGCAGAGCGCTGCTCGGCCCGGCCGCGCGGTGCCTGTGCGGCGGCCCGGTGATCATCGTCCCGCCGGGCAGGCTGCACGCCATCCCGTGGACGCTGATCCCCGCGTTGCGCGACCGTGCGGTCAGCGTCGCCCCGTCCGCCCGCGCGTGGCTGCAGGCCCGGCGGACGCGGGCGCCCGGCCACCACCGCGTCGTCCTCGCCCGCGGGCCGGGACTGGCCAGCGACGGCGCCGAGGTGGCGGCGCTGGCGGGACTGTACGACGACGCCGACGGTGCTGGGCGGCGGCGAGGCCACGACGCAGCGGGTGCTGCACGCGATGGAGGGCGCCTGGCTGGCGCACATCGCCGCGCACGGGACCTTCCGGGCCGACAGCCCGCTGTTCTCCTCGCTGCGGCTGTACGACGGAGCGCTGACCGTCTATGACTTCGAGCGGCTCGACCGGGCGCCGTACCGCGTGCTGCTGCCGAGCTGTGACTCCGGCGTTCAGGCGCCTACCGGGGCCGACGAACTGCTCGGCCTGGTCGCCAGCCTGCTGCCGCTCGGCACCGCGGGTATCGCCGCGGCGATCGTCCAGCTGAACGACGAGGCCGCCGTGCCCGCCATGCTGGAACTGCACCGGCACCTGCGGACCGGGCAGACCATCGCGGAGTCGCTGCGCCGGGTCCGGCAGGAGCTAGCCGACGATCCGGTGATGCACGCGACCGCCGCCTCCCTCGTGGCACTGGGCGCGGCCTGACCTACAGGGTGATCCAGGCCGTCACCACGTCCGTGGCCTCGCTATCCCGGTACCGCAGCCGGAAGGGACCGGGCGGGATGGGCTCCACCGAGAAACAGCCGATCCCGTCCACCGCCGCCGTGACGGTCGCGCCGTCCCTGGTCTGTGCCTCCACCGTTCCTTCCCGCGGCGGCATAACCTGGCCGATCAGGGAGGTCTCCGTGACCTCGACCTCGATCGTCAGGCGGCCCGAGCTGAAGGTCAGCGCACGAATCGAGGCGGACTCCGACCGCGTGGCCGCGGCGGCCCCGGGCTCGCGGTCGGAATCGAAGGTAAGCGCCGCGAGTTCGGCGTCGATGGTGTGCCAGGCGTAGATGTTCTTGCCGGCCTGGACGAGTTCCGGCGGGACCTGCGACCGGGCTCTCATCGCCGCGCGCAACGCCGCCAGGAGATTGTCGTCGTCCCACGCGTTATCGCATGCGTTTCGCCCTCCGGAATCTTGAGTGATGCGCCGGTGTCGCCATGGTCTATGAACGAGGCGAGGTGACGTGAGCGGCGTAGCCGGTCCACGCAGCGCGCCCGCTGCGGTCCGATGCTCCCGATCCGCATACCGAGCACCGAGCTGATCTCCGCGTAAGGCAGCGGCGGATCGCTGATCAGCAACGACAGCAGATGCCGGCAGCGGGGCGGCAGTTCGGCGAACGCCGCCCGCAGCGCCGCGTTCCGTTCGGCCGCGATGACCTCTTCCTCGATCTCGGTATCGGCCGGACCGTCCGGATCGTGTCCGGGCAGGTCGTAGCGGCCGGCCACGCGGAGCACGCGCAGGCATTCGCGCCTGGTGGTGGTCGCCAGCCAGCCCGGCAGCGCCGCGGGCTCGCGCAGGTTGCCGAGCTGCTCGGCCAGCAGCAGCCAGACGCTCTGGCTGACGTCTTCGATGTCATGGCTGCTCAGCTGGTAACGGACGCAGATCGACCAGACCAGCGGGATGTACCGCTCGATGAGCTCGTCCCAGGCCTGCGGGTCGTATTCGGCCGCCCGGTTGACCAGCGTGACGACGGAGGGGTCGCTGCGCATGTCAGCGGCCTGGGTCGAACCGGGTGGCGCCGATGCCGCCGCTGGGGACGAAGATGGCGCAGGTGTCTTCAGGCGTACTCATTCGTGGCCCCTCCCGTCGTTCGCACGCCGTGTACCTACGGAGCGCGCTGGGGGCGGCCTGATGCATGCAATAAACCTAGTTCGTTCGAACCCCGGATCAGCCCGAACGAATCCGGGTTACTCTGGCCGCCCCGCCGCCGTCCCCTGGCCGGCGATGGCGGCGGCGGCGGTGAGCACCTCAACGGCCGACGACTGCCTGCTGGCGTCCGCCTGGTCGAACGGCCCGGCCCAGTTCAGCCCGAACTGGCCAGCCCGGTTCCCGGCGTTGCGCAGCACCGAGTCGGCGTTGGCCACGATGAACGCACGGTACGCCGGCTTGCCCCCGCGTCGGGAAGATCCGTGCTCGGAGGTCCCGGGCCGGGAGAACTCGTGCAGATTGCGAACGAAGATGCCCTTGAACTGCGTCTGGTCGCCGTCGCAACCGGACGGCTCGCACGGCTCGGCGAGGATTCCCCGCTGGTCGGTGAGCGCGCCGAGCGCCGCGTCCGCGATGACTTCCCCCTGCCGGAGGTACTCCTGGTCCCCGGTGAGCTCGTGCATGGCGGCGAGCCCGCCGAGGATCACGCCCTGGTTGTAGGTCCAGGTGGTGCCCCCGTTGTTCGCGCAGCCGGCCGTGAGGCCGTCGTTGACCAGGCCGGCCGGCCCGATCAGGCCGCTCCCGTGCAGCCACTCCCACTCCCGCTGGGCCCAGCCCCGGTACCCCCGCTCGCCCGGCACCCGGGTGGCGAGCAGCGCCGCCAGGGTCAGGAACAGTTCGTTGGTGATCGCGTTCTTGTACCCGCGGTCCTCGTTCCACCAGAGCCCGCCGCCGCACGTGTCGTCCCACCCGCTCAGGCTGTGCGCGAAGATCGCCTGCGCGGCCGACCGGTACCGCTCGTCACCGGTCAGGTCGCAGGCGGCTACCCAGGCAAGCGCCCACCACAGATTGTCGTCGAAGAACTCGTTGATGAAGGCGGCCTTCCGGTGCCGCGCCCGGGCGAACGTGTTGTCGATGACTCCCAGGTAAGTCCGGTCCCCGGTGTACCGGGTGTACCCGATCACCGCCGTGAGCGCGTTGGCGGAGTTCCACCAGCCGGTTGTCTTCCACAGCCCGGTCCGCCGCGAGTACCAGCGCTGGAGCACGCCGACCCCCGCCGCCGCGGCGTTTCGGTAGTAGGGCGCGCCGCGGTACTCCGGTCGTCCGCTTTCTGCTGCCGGGTGATCCGTATCGTGCGGTCCTTGGCTCACAGCACTAATTGTCAGGGCACGGGGCTTGTCACGGCCCGGGGCTTGTCACGTCCCGGCAGGCCGGGCTTACCGCGACCCGAGCGGCCAGTCGCGGCGACCGCCGTGAGGTAGCAGCCGGCCAGGATGAGCGCGAAGCCGACGATCGACCAGGCGGTGACCGGCTCACCGAGGACGACCGCGCCCGCGATGAGCGCCACCGCCGGGTTGACGTAGGTGACCGTGGTGGCCCGGACCGGCCCGACTTCGGAAACGAGCGCGGCCATGATGGTGAACCCGCCGGCGCTGCACACGACCGCGAGCAGCACCACGGATGCGCTGACCGAGGCCGAGGGCCACCCGGACGGCCAGCTGTGCGTGGCCGCGACGACGGGCGCGTAGACCGCGGCGGTGAGCGCGCAGCCGAGGGCCATCACCGCGGTGCCCGGCAGCCCGTGCATCCACTTGGCGAGGATCGCCGGACCGAGCGCGTAGCCGACGACGACAAGCAGCACCTCACCGAACGCGCCGAGGTCGGAGCCGGAGACGGCGAACCCGACGAGCGCGGCGACGCCCGCCATGCCGAGCGCGATGCCCAGCCAGTTCCTGGGCGAGAGCCGCTCGGGCCGCCCGAGCAGGAACGCCACGCCCACGCCCGCCAGCGGCACGGCCGCGATCAGCAGGCCCGTGGTCGAGCTGGGCAGCCGCTCCTCGGCCGAGCCGAGCAGGAACTGCGGCACGATCATCTCTACCAGCGTGAACGCGACCAGCGGCCGCCACCGCCGCAGCACCGCCGCGAGCTCGCCCCGGTAAACCGCGGCCGGCAGCAGGATGACCGCCGCCAGACCCATCCGGGCGAACACGAGCATCGCCGGGTCGAGCTGCCTGACCGCGATCTTGATCAGCAGATAGGGGATGCCCCAGGCCACGCCAAGCAGGGCGAACAGCAGCAGACCGCGTCGTGACACCCAACCATGGTCCACCATCGCAGCTCGCTATGTCACCTCAGGGCCGACGTGGGGCTTCGGTCCGCCTCGTTGCGGTGACGCACTGTTTAGGCGTCCAGGCCGAGTTCGCGGGCGATGAGGATGCGCTGGACCTCCGAGGTGCCCTCGCCGATCTCCAGGATCTTCGCGTCCCGGTAGAACCGGCCGACGGCGTACTCGTTCATGAACCCGTAGCCGCCGAAGATCTGGGTCGCGTCCCGCGCGTTGTCCATCGCGGCGTTCGAGGCGGTGAGCTTCGCGATCGCGGCTTCCTTCTTGAACGGCGCGCCCGCCAGCATCTTGGCCGCGGCGTGCCACCAGGCGAGCCGCGCGTTGTGGGTGCGGGCCTCCATGTCGGCGATCTTGAACTGCAGCGTCTGGAACCGGCCGATCGGGCCGCCGAAGGCCTCCCGCTCGCGCACGTAGCGCAGCGACTCGTCAACGCAGCCCTGGGCGAGACCGGTGGACAGCGCCGCGATCGCCACCCGCCCCTCGTCCAGGGTGCGCAGGAACTGGGCGTAGCCGCGGCCGCGTTCGCCGAGCAGGTTCGCCTCGGGCACCCGGCAGCCGGAGAAAGACAGCTCGTGCGTGTCGGAGCACGCCCAGCCGACCTTGGAGTACTTCGGCGCGACGGTGAATCCGGGCGTCCCGGCCGGCACGAGGATGGTGGAGATTTCCGGCTTGCCGTCCGGGCGGGTGCCGGTGACGGCGGCGACCCCGGTCACGGCGGTGATGGACGTGCCCGAGTTGGTGATAAACGACTTCGACCCGTCGATCACCCACTCCCCGTCCGCCAGCCGGGCCCGGGTCCGCATCGCCCCGGCCACGTCGCTGCCGCCGCCGGGCTCGGTCAGCCCGAACGCGGCGAGCCGTTCGCCCGCGCACAGCGGCGGAAGCCACTCCCGCTTCTGCGTCTCGCTGCCGAACCGGTAGACGGGCATGATGCCGAGCCCGACCCCGGCCTCCAGCGTGATCGCCACGGAGGAGTCCACCCGGGCCAGCTCCTCAAGCGCCAGGCCGAGCGCGAAGTAGTCGCCGCCCATGCCGCCGTACTCCTCGGGCACCGGCAGCCCGAACAGTCCCATCCGCCCCATCTGCGCGACGATGTCGTAGGGGAACTCCTCGCGCTCGTACAGGTCGGCGATCACCGGCGCCACCGCGTCGCGAGCGAACTCCTCGACGCTCTTGCGCAGATCCTCGTGCTCCTCATCGAGTTGGTAGCTGAGCATCGCGCCTTCCTTTCTCTCTGCCGGAACATGTTGGATATTTCCGCACAGCCTGGTGCACTGCCGGGAAGTTAAGGGGGCGGCTGGGGAGCCTGCCCCGGGGCGCCCCTGCCGGTCGCCAGCGACATAGGGCCAGTACTGACCAGTAGGTGTCCCGGGATGCGGCTTTTGTCGAACAGGAAATGGCCCTACGTGCCTTCATTGCCAGCCACCCCACCGATTACCGCCAGCGGTTCGTCCATCCGGACCTGCTGGCCCGCCTTCGCGGTCAGTTCGGTGACGACTCCGTCGAGGGGCGCGGTCACCGTGTGCTCCATCTTCATCGCCTCGACCACCAGCAACGGCTGGCCCGCGCTCACCCTGTCTCCCGCTGCTGCGTGCACGGCCAGGATCGTCCCCGGCATGGGGGAGCGGACCGTCCCGTCGGCGCCTCCCGCGCGGGCACCGCGCAGCGCGGGCGGCGGTGCCTCGCCGATCGCCCACGCCGCGCCGTCCCGCGCCAGCCACGTGGTAGCGCCATCCGCCGAGGCCGCGTAGGCGAACCGGATCGTCTGCCCCCCGTAGGTCAGAACGAGGTCGAGGTCACCGCTGCGGCCGGGATTGCCGCCGCCGGCCTCGGCCCGCCGGGCCGGACCAGTCGCGCCCGCGCCGGCACCGGCGCCCCGTCCCCGATCACCACTTCCGCGCCCGCCGAGGCCAGCCCGCGCACCCGCACCTCGGCCACCGTCCCGGCCCCCGCCGACAGCCGGAAGACAGTCCACGCCCGCTCACCCGGCCGCCACCCGTCCGGAATATCCCACGGGTCGGTCACCGCCCCGGCCGGCTCCCGTGCGAGCACCCGCGCCAGCGCCGCCCCCGCCAGCGCCTCGGCTTCCTGGGTCATGAAATATCGGGAAATGTCGGGCGCGCCAGCGCCCGACATTTCATGATCGGCCGCCGCCTGCCCGGTCATGAACCGCTCGACCAGCCCGGTGTCGAGCCGTCCGGCCCGCACATCGGCGTCACCGAGCAAGCCCCGCAGGAACGAGACGTTCGTCCCCACCCCCAGCACCGCCGTGCCCGCGAGCGCCGCGTCGAGCCGCCGCAGCGCCGTTGCCCGGTCCGGCCCCCACGCCGCCACCTTCGCCAGCATCGGGTCATAGTCGCTGGTCACGGTCATACCCGGGGCCAGCCCGGAATCGACGCGGACCCCGGGACCGCGGGGTGACCGGACGCCGAGCACCACCCCGCCGGTGGGCAGGAACCCCCGCGCCGGGTCCTCCGCGTACACCCGCGCCTCAACCGCGTGCCCCGTCATCGGCCAGACGGACTCGGCCGAGCCGGAGTCCGGGCCGGCCAGCGGCAGCGACTCGCCGGCCGCCACCCGCAGCTGCCACTCAACCAGGTCCAGGCCGTAGACAAGCTCGGTCACCGGGTGCTCGACCTGCAGCCGCGTGTTCATCTCCATGAAGAAGAAGTCGTCGGGCGAGTCGCCCGCGACGATGAACTCCACCGTCCCCGCCCCGGCGTAGCCGACGGACCGGGCCGCGGACACGGCGGCGGAACCCATCGCGGACCGCTGCGCCGCCGACAGCAGCGGCGAGGGTGCCTCCTCGATGATCTTCTGATGCCGCCGCTGCAGCGAGCACTCGCGCTCCCCGAGGTGGATCACGTTCCCGTGGGCGTCGGCGAGCACCTGGATCTCGATATGCCTGGGGGCCGGCACGTACCGCTCGACGAGCAGCGTCCCGTCGCCGAAGGCCGCGACCGCCGTCCGGCGGGCCGAGGCCAGCGCCTCCGGCAGCTCGGCCGGCGACGGGACCACCCGCATGCCCTTGCCGCCGCCGCCGGCCGACGGCTTGATGAGCACGGGAAACCACCGGGGATCGACCGCGGCGAGCAGCGCGGCGTCCGTCATCCCGGCCTCGCCCGCCCCGGGCACCACCGGCACCCCCGCGGCGGACACGACGGCCTTGGCGGCGATCTTGTCGCCCATCGCCTCGATCGCCGACGGCGGGGGCCCGACAAAGACGAGGCCCGCGTCCAGGCAGGCCCGCGCGAACCGCGCGTTCTCGGCGAGGAACCCGTACCCCGGGTGCACCGCCTCGGCGCCGGCCGCGACCGCCGCCGCCACGATCCGGTCGATATTCAGGTAGCTCTCGCCTGCCGCGGCTTTCCCGATCCACCGGGCCTCATCAGCATCCCGAACGTGGGGGGCCGACTCATCGGCGTCGCTGTAAACCGCCACGCTCGCGATGCCGAGCGACCGCAGCGTACGGATGACGCGCACCGCGATCTCACCCCGGTTGGCGACAAGTACCTTGCTGAACACCAGTGGCCCCTGCTCTCTACCTCGCTACATCCGGAAGACGCCGTAGCCGACGGGCGCCAGCGGCGCGTTGGCCGCCGCCGCCAGCGACAGCCCGAGTACCCGGCGGGTGTCCGCCGGGTCGATGATCCCGTCGTCCCACAGCCGCGCGGTCGAGTAGTACGGGTTTCCCTGCGACTCGTACTGCTCCCTGATCGGCTGCTTGAACGCCTCCTCCTGCGCGGCCGACCACGGCGTGCCGTCCGCCGAGAGCTGGTCGCTTCGCACGGTGGCCAGGACGTTGGCGGCCTGGTCGCCGCCCATGACGGAGATCCGCGCGTTCGGCCACATCCACAGGAAGCGCGGCGAGTACGCGCGGCCGCACATGGCGTAGTTCCCCGCGCCGAAGGAGCCGCCGATGATCACGGTCAGCTTCGGTACCCGGGCGCAGGCCACGGCGGTGACCATCTTCGCGCCGTGCTTGGCGATGCCGCCGGCCTCGTACTGCCGCCCGACCATGAACCCGGTGATGTTCTGGAGGAACACCAGCGGGATCTTGCGCTGGTCGCACAGCTCGATGAAGTGCGCACCCTTCAGCGCGGACTCGCTGAACAAGATCCCGTTGTTGGCCACGATCCCCACCGGGTGCCCGTAGATCCGGGCGAAGCCGGTCACCAGCGTGGGTCCGTACTCGGCCTTGAACTCGGCGAACCGCGACCCGTCGGCGATCCGTGCGATGACCTCGCGCACATCGTAGGGAGTGCGCGGGTCCGTGGGCACGACGCCGTAGAGTGACCCGGCGTCGTACAGCGGCTCCTCGGCGGGAGCCACCTCCCACGGGGAAGCGGAACGGGGCGCGAGCGTGCCGACGATCGACCGCACCGTCCGCAGCGCGTCGCCGTCGTCGGCGGCGAGGTGGTCGGTCACCCCGGACACCCGCGCGTGCAGGTCGCCGCCGCCGAGATCCTCGGCCGAGACGACTTCCCCGGTGGCGGCCTTCACCAGCGGCGGCCCGCCGAGGAAGATCGTCCCCTGGTCCCGCACGATCACCGCCTCGTCGCTCATCGCCGGCACGTACGCACCGCCCGCGGTGCAGGACCCGAGCACCGCCGCGATCTGCGGGATGCCGAGCGAGGACATGGTCGCCTGGTTGTAGAAGATCCGGCCGAAGTGCTCCCGGTCGGGAAACACCTCATCCTGCCGGGGCAGGAACGCGCCGCCGGAGTCGACCAGGTAGAGGCACGGCAGCCGGTTGTGCAGCGCGACTTCCTGGGCCCGCAGGTGCTTCTTGACCGTGACCGGGTAATAGGTGCCGCCCTTGACGGTCGCGTCGTTGGCGACGATCACGCACTCGCGCCCGCTGACCCGGCCGACCCCGGTGATGATCCCGGCGGCGGGCGCGTCGTCGCCGTACAGGCCGGTCGCGGCGAGCGGCGACAGCTCAAGGAACGCGGACCCGGGGTCGAGCAGCGTGTCCACCCGGTCACGGGGGAGCAGCTTGCCCCGCGCGGTGTGCCGCTCGCGCGACTTCCGGGACCCGCCCTGGCTGACCGCGTTCAGCCGCTTCTTCAGCTCCTGCGCCAGCGCGGCGTTCTCGGCCTGGTTGCGGCGGAAACCGTCACTGGCCGGATCGGCGCTGCTGCGCAGTACTGGCGCCTCCTGCATGCCTCACCATCGTTCACAGTTAATGAGCGTTTGCCATACTAGCGGTATACTAGGCCATCATAGGTTAACGATCATTAACATCGATTGTCCAGGGGCAGGATTGGCTAGGGAGCAGAGAGTGGAGCACACCATCACATCTCCTTCTGGCGCATCTCCTTCTGGCAGGCCTCGTTCCAGCGGATCCCGTCCTGACACAGGGCCGCGCCCGCCCGGCGCTCGTCGGACAGCCGGGCTGCGGCGCGAAGAGATCCTGGCGGCGGCGGCCGCACTGTTCGCCCGGCGCGGCTTCCACGGGGTCACCATGGATGACATCGGGTCGGCGGTCGGGATGTCAGGCCCCGGGCTGTACCGGCACTTCGCCGGGAAGGAAGCTGTCCTGTCGGACATGCTGCTCGATGTCAGCCAGCGGCTGCTGGCCGAGGCCGGCCGCCGGGTGACAGCGGCGCCGGACGCGTCGGCGGCCCTGGACGCCCTGCTGGGCTGGCATGTCAGCTTCGCGCTGAACGAGCCCGACCTGATCACGGTGCAGAGCCAGCAGCTGGACAACGTGCCGGAATCCGCGCGCCGCCAGATCCGGCGGCTGCAGCGGCTGTACGTGGAGGAGTGGGTCACGGTGCTCAGCGACCTGTTCCCCGGCGCTCCCCAGGCCCGGCTGCGCGCCGCTACCCATGCCGTGTTCGGCCTGCTCAACTCCACCCCGCACATTCACGGCGAGCTGGCACCCGAGGTCACAGCCGCGACGCTCCGCACGATGGCGCGCGCCGCCCTGGCCGCCGCCGCCCGGCCGTAGCGTCCCGCCGGGGCGGCGGCGGTCCCGGCTAGATGGGGAAGCTGCCCGTTCCCTCCCGGGTGGTGATCCACTGCAACTCGGTGAAGTCGGCCATGGAGTGCGGGCCCGAGCGGCCCCAGCCGCTGTCCTTGACGCCGCCGAGCGGAAGCTGCGGCTCGTCGGCGACGGTCTGGTCGTTGACGTGCACGACGCCGGCGTTGATGCGGCGGGCCAGTGCGAACCCGCGCTGGTTGTCGCTCGTGATGATCCCGGCGGACAGCCCGTAGCTGGTGGAGTTGGCCACCGCCACCGCCTCGTCGGCGCTTTCGACACTCTGGGCGACGAGCACCGGGCCGAAGGTCTCCTCGGAATGGATGCGCGCGCCCGCGGGGACATCGGCCAGGATGGTCGGACGGTAGCAGGGCCCGTCGCCGGTGCCGCCGGCCAGGACCTTGGCGCCCGCCGCGACGGCGTCCTCGACATCACGGGAGACCCGGGCCAGCGCGGCGGGGGTGATCAACGGCCCGATCACGGTCCGCGGGTCGGCGGGGTCGCCGGCCGGCAGGGACTCGGCCCGGGCGGTGAGCCGCTCCATGAACGAGTCGTAGACCGGCCGTTCGACGAGCACCTTGCGGGCGTTCATGCAGATCTGCCCGGAGTGGAAGAACGCGGCGAACGCCGCCGCCTCGACCGCGTAGTCCAGGTCGGCGTCGCGGAGCACGATGAGCGGGTTGTACCCGCCGAGTTCCAGTACGCAGCGCTTCAGCGTCCGGCCCGCGCGCTCCGCGAGGATCCGGCCGGTGGCCGAGGAACCGGTGAAGTTGATGCACCGCACCTCGGGCCGGTCGAAGAACTCGTCCGCGATCGGGACGGCCTGGCCGGGCGCGTGCGTGACGACGTTCAGCACGCCAGACGGGAAGCCGGCCTCTTCGAGGATCTCCGCGACAAGCAGCCCGGCCGAGACCGGGGCCTCCTCCGACGGCTTCAGTACCACGGTGTTGCCGAAGGCCAGCGGGTTGACGACGGTGCGCCAGGCGAGAACCTGCGCGCCGTTCCAGGGCGAGATGCCGGCCACCACGCCGAGCGGGCGGCGCAGCGCGAGCGCGAACGTCCCCGGGTTGTCCGACCTGATCACTTCCCCTGCGGGCAGGTAGGCCCAGTTAGCGGCCTGCCGCAGCAGCCTGACGGCGGTCAGCATCTGGAAAGCCCGCGAAGCCCGCCGCGCAGCCCGTCTCGGCCGCGAGCAGCGCGACGATCTCGTCCGTGCGCCGCTCCACGATGTCGGCCGCCCGCAGGAACAGCGTCTGCTTCTCGGCCGGGGGGACGTCGGCCCAGGCCGGGAACGCCGCCGCGGCGGCATCGACCGCCCGGGCGGCGTCGGCCCGGGTTCCCGCCGGAATGCGGGCCACCACCGTGCCCCGGTAGGGATCCAGGTCATCGAACAGCTCACCGGAGCTGACCCAGCCACCGTCAATGTACTGCCGGTATTCACGCACCTGATAGGTCTCCGTAGTCACAGTGAGCCAACATATCCGGACAACTACCACCCGGGCTAGCCGGCCTCCCGGCGGTCGTCCCCAGGGTGGCACAGCCGCGGTTGCGTGTCTGGTACGGTGGCGGTTTTTGCCGTCGGGCACGCAACCCGGCCCGGTCTAGCCGTTGCCGATGATGGTGCTGATCTTGAAGTTCGCGTACTTCTTGCTCAGCAGGCCGAACGTGACCATGGCGTCCACGATGCGCTGCAGCCGCTCCGGGTCCACGCCGGTCGGGAAGTTCGGCAGCGAGATGAGCGCGGCGGCGAGCGGCTTCAGGCCGAGGAACGTCTCGACGGCCGACTCGACCGCGGCCCGGTCGGTGTCGGCGATGTCCTGCCCCTGCGCATAGGCGCGCTCGAACGCGGCCAGCGTGTTCGGGTTCTGGCGGGCCCATGACTGGGTGACCGCGACGCCCTGGATCGGGAAGCTGGAACTGCCGCCCTGGTCGAGGTCGGCCAGGATCTCGGTGCCTGCGTTCATCCCGTCCAGGCTGACGAACGGCTCGGGCGCGAACGCGGCTGCGACCTTCCCCTGGGCCAGCTCAGCCGCGACGTTCGGGAACGCCACGTTGTTGTTGAACTTCACCGACTTCAGCGGGACGCCGTTGTCGGTCAGCAGGGAGTCGACGAGGAGGGTGCCGATGTCGTCGGGCGCGTTGACCGAGACGGTCTTGTCCTGCAGCTGCGCCACCGACTGGACACCGGATCCCGGCTTGACCAGCAGCGTGAGGACGTTGGGCTTCAGGAAGGACGACTCGTCCACGATGCGCAGCGGTGCCTTGTTGAGCAGCACGTTGTCGATATAGGTGACGTAGTCCGCTGAGGTGATGTCGTACTTGCCCTGCAGCTGGCCGTCAATGGCCGTCTGGCTGGTGTCGGCCAGGTCGATCGTCACGTTCAGGCCCTGCGCCTTGAACAGGCCCCGTTGCTCGGCGATGAACAGACCCGCCGAGTCGATGGCGGGGAACGCGTCGATGACGATGTTCGTCTTCTCCAGGCCTCCTGCCCCGCCTCCTGAGGAGCCGGAGCATCCGGCTAGTAGCGCGGTGGCCGCCACTGCGGCCACCGATGTTCGGCTTGCGATACGAGACTTCATCCCCACTCCGGACAAGACGGGCGGCAGCGGCCGTCTCTGCATAGATAATCGTTGAACTATGGTGATCTTGGTGCGATATGTGAAACATGATCCATAAATCCATCTGTCTCCGCATGGAAAATACCTGGTTAGACCCGTAAATGCGTAATGCAATCGATTGCGGTAATCGGGCCTGTGCGTGCGGTTGACATGCCTCGCGGGCCCCGTACTGGATCGGCATCGCGTCGGCGTGCGTAACGCGGCGGGCGAGCGGGTGCGGACGCGGGCGAGACGTGCCGGGCGACCGGCAACGGGCGGGCCGCACGAGTCGGTAAGGATGTTAACGTGCTCAGTTTGGATGGCTGTGCCTCGTGTGTCGCCCCAGCTTCCCGGTCGCTGCCCGGGAGTGATGCTGAGAAGGCTGGTGCAGTAGAACACTGTGAGCTGCTATTTCTCTGAGCGATCGGTTCAGGTTGAACGGCTTGCGTGCGGACATGATGGTCTGTTAGCGTTCACAAAAATCGTTGTCTGTGGGCCGCGCAGGAGGGATGGGCATGGAACCGTCATCGCCCGGCCTGCCGCGACCGCCCGCGCTCGGCCGGCCCGCCCCGGCGGCCCGCCGGATAGCGCTGGTCGCGGCGCACGCCGCCCGGGTCCTGAAGATCACCCACCCGTACGTCAGCGACTCGGGACGATGGGAAGCGACCTGGACCGGCGGCGGATGGGCCGTGGCCGACACCGAAGACGAACTCCTGACGGACATCGCCGCCCGCCTCGGCCAGCCCTGGTCGTCTTAACCACCAGGGTCCAGCGGCAGCGCACACCCATTAAGCGAAAAGCGCTGGCCGTGGCCGCCGCCCCTCACGGGAGGGGATTTGCCCTGGTGACTCGCGAGGTGCTCAGTTATCCTGGTCGCCGCCGGTACCCGCCTGTGGACCGGACGGAGGAGAGGAATTCACGCTGTGCGGCGAACGATGCTGAAATCGAAGATCCACCGGGCCACCGTCACCCAGGCTGACCTGCACTATGTGGGATCGCTCACGGTGGACGCCGAGCTCATGGAGGCGGCTGACCTGCTGCCGGGGGAGCAGGTGCACGTCGTTGACATCAACAACGGCGCCCGCCTGGAAACCTATGTGATCGAGGGGGCGCCCGGCAGCGGCGTCATCGGGATCAACGGGGCGGCCGCGCGGCTGGTTCAGCCCGGAGATCTCGTCATCATCATCAGCTATGCGTCCCTCGATGACGCCGAGGCCCGTGCCTTCGCGCCGCGCGTTGTGCACGTCGACACCGACAACCGCGTCACCGGGACCGGGGCGGACGCCGCCGAACCGGTGCCGGGTGCGGCAACCGTGCGCGGCGACACGGTTCGCGAGCTCCCGCCGCAGCCGGTCACCGCCTGAGGTGCTCGGCCGGTTGCCCCGGCCTCCGGCCCATCCCGGCCGGTTCAGCGGGTCGCCTTCCCTGGGGTCCGACGACCCGCCCCGCCGTGCGCCCGTGCCTATACCGACAGGCCGGCGGCGTTGCCCGGCTTGAGCGTGCCGACCTCGAGGCTGCCGAGGCAGAAGGTGCCCGGGCTGCCGAGTTGGGTCGAGGTGCGCTCATTCGGCGCGGTGACGAGCAGCCCGGCCGCCGAGACCGGCGTGTCGCACGACGCCGAGTCGGCGCTGACCAGCGCCGAGGCGACGGCACCGGGGGCCAGCGCGATCGTCTTGCTCGTATCCGTCGCCCGGCCGGCCTGCTTGATCTGCGTGCCGGATGCGTCGAGGGCGGCCACGCCGAGGTAGCCGCCCGTGTCGCAGGTGGTGGAGCTGACGTTGGTGACCATGACCACCCGGTCGACGTGGCTCATGCCGTCAAGCGCGCCGTTGTTGATCTGGCTGTTGTCGGTGTAGGAGATCTTCAGCTGGCCGGCGGTGCACCAGGCCGCCGCCCCCGGGCCGGACCCGCTGCCGCCAGCGGCGGAGCCGGCCTGGCGGCTGCCAGCGGCAGCAGCGCCCTGGCTGGTGCTGCTTGAGGCGGCCGCGGCCGATCCGGCACCTCCGGCGGCGCTGCTGGCGGCTGGTGCCGCGCCCGTCGTTGAGACCGCCGTCGCGGGCGGTACCGAACTCGACGAGCTCAAGCTCGAACACCCGGCAAGCGCCGCCCCGGCAGCGATAACCACCACTGGCATCACAATTCCCAGACGTGAACTCATACCGCATCAATCTCCTCTTGTGTCGGACGCCCCCTAAGACGACGAAAACCGACACCTGGTTGGAGAAAAATTTGCGACCGTCAATGTCGCAGGTCCCGGCGTTACGAGTCCTCCCACAGGGCGCCGATCGCAGCCGAGAGCAGGCCGGCCACGTCGCCGAGACGGTGGACACCCCCGGAGACAACCGGCGCGCCGTCGACCCACACCGAGTCGATGTCCGCCGCGGTGGCGGCGAACAGGATCTGGGCGGGGTCGGCGCCGGCGGTGCGCACGGTGTCGGAACGTATGCACACCAGGTCGGCCCGGCTGCCCGGCGCGATGGCGCCGGCCTCCGGCCAGCCCAGCGAGCCGTGCGCCGTGGCGGCGGCCAGCAGCTCATCGGGCCGGAACCGGCCGCGCCGCAGCGACGCCAGCCGCTCGCCGGATTCGAGCGCCCGTGCCTCACCGATGAGGTCAACGACGGCGTTCTGGTCGCTGCCCAGCGAAAGGCGGGCACCCGCGTCCGCCAGCGCCCGGGCCGGACCGATGCCGTCGGCGAGGTCCTGCTCGGTGGTCGGGCAGCAGCAGGCGGTCACCCGCGCACCGCCAAGGACCTGGATGTCCCGCATCGTCAGGTGCGTCGCGTGCACGACGGTCGTGCGGGGCGTGAGCACCCCGTTCTCGTCGAGCAGCGCGGTGGGCGTGCGGCCGTAGTACGCCTGCGCGGCCTGGTTCTCCGCGGGCTGCTCGGAAAGATGGACGTGCAGCGGACGGCCTGCGCTGACGGCCGCCGCCCGGGCGAGGTCGCCCGCTGCGACGGCCCGCACCGAATGGATGGCGGTACCGACGACCGTGCCTGGCCGGGCCTCGATATCGCTGACGCGAGATGCCCATGCTTCGACGGTCTTATCGCTGAAACGGAGCTGGAGACCGTCGAGCGGGAGGTGGCCGGAGGCGTCGAGACCGCCCTCCAGGTAGCAGGTGTCGAGCAGGGTGAGCCGGATGCCGGCCTTGCTCGCGGCCTGCTGCAGCGCATGGCCCATCGCGTTCGGGTCGCAGTACGGCTGGCCGCCCGGCGCGTGATGGACGTAGTGGAACTCGCCCACGGTGGTGATGCCGGCGAGTGCCATCTCCGCGTAGACCGCCCGGGCCAGGGCCAGGTAGCTG
Organism: uncultured Actinomycetota bacterium; assembly: GCA_963785645.1. Classification (GTDB taxonomy): domain Bacteria; phylum Actinomycetota; class Actinomycetes; order Streptosporangiales; family Streptosporangiaceae; genus Trebonia. Next base: position 4,355 of record CAWAWG010000020.1, on the reverse strand, counting down.
TCCGGGTCGAGGCGCGACGCCAGCGTGTACATGGCCTCGCGCCAGGTCCAGAACGTCCCGCCGCCCGCGTGCGTGCGCCCGCGCAGCGCCCGGTGAAACGCATGGCTGTGCGCGTTAGCGAAACCGGGCAGGACAACGCCGCGCAGCCGCGTCACGTCCGGCCGGCCCGGGTCGCCTCGTCCCGGCGTCACCGACGTGAACCGGCCGCCGTCGACCTCGATCAGAACGTCCCGCGCCGGTCCCGACGGCAGCAGGGCGTGGCTCGCGAGCAGCGTCGTCGTCATGCGCCCGGTTCCGCGACGAGGTCGGTCACGACCGCGGTCAGCGCCGCCACGCCGCGCAGGCAGTCGTCCCGCTCCGCGAACTCGGCGGGGGAGTGCGAGACCCCGGTCGGGTTGCGCACGAACAGCATGGCGGCGGCGATGCCGGCCTGCGCCAGCACGCCCGCGTCGTGCCCGGCACCGCTGGCTAGCCGGGGCGCGTCACCGAGGACGGCCGCGCACCGGTCGCTCAGGCCGGCGTCGAGCGGTGTCGCCGGCGTCCAGGACTCTTCGCGGATGTCGCGGCCCGCGGACAGTTCGGCAACGAGTGCGCGGACCGCGTCGGCGTTGTCGCCGCGTGCGTCCAGCCAGCCAAGCACCCGCGACGCGATCGCGTTCACCCCGTTGGGTTCGACGGCGACCTTGCCGCAGGTGGCGAGGACGCCGTACTGGCCGGCCAGTTCCCGCGCCCGCAAGACGGCCGCGGCGTAGTCCAGCATCGGGTCGCGGCGATCCACGAGGCGGGTCGTGCCGGCATGGTTGGCCTCGCCCGCGAACTCCATGCGCCAGCGCCCGTGCGGCCAGATGCCGGTGCCGACGGCAACCGGCCGGCCGAGGTCGACAAGACCGCGGCCCTGCTCGACATGCAGTTCGACAAAGCACCCGACGCGGCGCAGCGTCTCGGTGTCCCGCCCGGCGTGCGCGGCGTCGTGTCCGGCCGCGGTCATCGCATCGGCCATGGTTATCCCGTCAGCGTCACGCAGCCCGAGCGCGCGGTCCCGGGGCAGGGCGCCGGTCAGCATCCGCGATCCCGCGCAGGCGACGCCGAACCGCGCGCCCTCCTCGTCACCGAAGCTCACCACCGCGACCGGCCGCGCGGGCCGCAGGCCGGCCGCGCGCAGCGCGTCGATCGTGAGCAGCGCGCTCACCACGCCGAGGGGCCCGTCGAAGGCGCCGCCGTCAGGCACCGAGTCCAGGTGAGAGCCGAGGACAACGCCGGGACCGGCCGCATCAGGATCGCCCCACCAGGCCCACTGGTTGCCGGCGCGGTCGGTCACGAGGTCGAGTCCCCGGGCGGCGGCCTCGCCGGCGAACCACTCGCGCAGCGCCGCATCGGCCGGCGTCCAGGCGTAGCGGCGGTACCCGCCGGTCGACTCGGCCCGGCCGACCGGGCCGAGATCGGCCCAGAGCCGGTCGAACGTCATGAACGCTCCATCGGCACCCGGACTCCGCCGTCCGGGTGCGCCCGCAGCGGGGCGTCGTCGAGCGCGTCGCCCGAGTCGATGTGCCGGATGACGCCCAGGCCGGGGTCGTTGGTAAGCACCCGTTCGATCTTCGCCGCGGCCAGCGGTGTCCCGTCGGCGACGGTCACCTGGCCGGCGTGGATCGACCGGCCGATTCCCACGCCGCCGCCGTGGTGCAGTGACACCCAGGAGGCGCCGGAGGCCGTGTTGACCAGTGCGTTGAGCAGCGGCCAGTCGGCGATCGCGTCGGACCCGTCGGCCATGCTCTCGGTCTCGCGGTACGGTGACGCGACCGAGCCGCAGTCGAGGTGGTCGCGGCCGATGACGACCGGCGCGCTGAGTTCGCCGGAAGCCACCATCTCGTTGAACCGCGCGCCCGCCTTGTCGCGCTCGCCGTATCCGAGCCAGCAGATGCGCGCGGGCAGGCCCTGGAACGCGACGCGCTCCTGCGCGGCATCGATCCACTTGCGCAGCCGCCCGTTGTCCGGGAAGAGGTCAAGCACGGCCCGGTCGGTGGCGTAGATGTCCTTCGGGTCGCCGGACAGCGCGGCCCACCGGAACGGACCCTTGCCCTGCGTGAACAGCGGACGGATGTAGGCGGGGACAAAGCCGGGGAAGGCGAACGCCCGTTCGAAACCGCCGCGCCGGGCCTCGTCGCGGATGGAGTTGCCGTAGTCGAACACCTCGGCCCCGGAGTCCTGGAAGCCGACCATCGCCTCGACGTGCCTGGCCATCGAGGCCCGGGCCCGGGCGGTGAACTCCTCGGGCTTCTTGCTCGCGTAGTCGGCCCAGTCGCCGAGGTCCACGTCCTGCGGCAGGTAGGACAGCGGGTCATGGGCCGACGTCTGGTCGGTGACGATGTCGACCGCGACGCCGCGGCGCAGCAGTTCGGGCAGCACGACGGCGCAGTTGCCCGCCAGGCCGACCGACAGCGCGCGCCGTTCGGCCCGGGCGCGCTCGCACCGGGCGATCGCGTCGTCGAGCCCGTCCGCCACCTCATCCAGGTAGCGGTGCCCGACGCGGCGGTGCAGGCGCGCGGGGTCGACGTCGACCACCAGGCAGACGCCGTCGTTCAGCGTCACCGCGAGCGGCTGGGCGCCGCCCATGCCGCCGCAGCCGCCGGTCACGGTGAGCGTGCCGGCCAGGGTCCCGCCGAAACGCTTCTCGGCGACCGCCGCGAAGGTCTCGTACGTGCCCTGCAAGATGCCCTGGGTGCCGATGTAGATCCATGAGCCGGCCGTCATCTGGCCGTACATGATCAGGCCGAGCTGCTCCAGGCGGCGGAACTCCGGCCAGGTGGCCCAGTCGCCGACGAGGTTGGAGTTGGCGATCAGCACGCGCGGCGCCCACTCGTGGGTGCGCACGACGCCGACCGGCTTGCCCGACTGCACGAGCATCGTCTCGTCCTCGCGCAGCTCGGTCAGGGTGCGCACGATCGCGTCGTAACTGGCCCAGTTGCGGGCCGCGCGACCGGTGCCGCCGTAGACGACGAGGTCGTCTGGACGCTCGGCGACGTCGGGATCGAGGTTGTTCATGAGCATCCGCATCGGGGCCTCGGTCTGCCACGACCTGGCCGTGAGTGTCGTCCCGCGCGGTGCGCGGACAAGGCGGGCGCCTTCCATCGGTTGTCTCCTGTCTTTGCTGCTCGGGTGCTGCCGCCTGCGCAGCGCCTCAGCTGTCGGCCGGGAAATGGCGGGAAAGAGGGTGAGGATGGACGGGGCGTGGTTTCACGCCAGGCCGCCCGTGACTGTGCTGCCCGCGACCGTGTTAGCGGCGCGGACCGCACCGCCGGACGCGACGTACCGCACCGCCGCCTCGATCTCCGGGGCGAGGAAGCGGTCGGGGCCGGGTCCCGCCACGGTGACGCGCAGCCCCGCCACGACCGCGGCGGTCGCCGGCGCGGGCCGGTGCGGTGCGCGCAGGTCGAGCGCCCGGGCCGCGGTAAGCAGCTCGATCGCCAGCACCCGGGTGAGCCCGTCGACCGCCCGGCGCAGCTTCCGCGCCGCCGACCAGCCCATCGATACGTGGTCCTCCTGCATGGCGCTCGACGGGATCGAGTCGACAGCAGCGGGTACGGCCAGCCGCTTCAGCTCGCTCACGATGGCCGCCTGCGTGTACTGGGCGATCATATGGCCGGAGTCCACGCCGGGGTCGTCGGCGAGGAAGGCGGGCAGCCCGTGGTTGCGGGCGACGTCCAGCAGCCGGTCGGTGCGGCGTTCGGATATCGACGCCAGGTCGGCGACGGCGATCGCCAGGAAGTCCAGCACGTAGGCGACGGGCGCGCCGTGGAAGTTGCCGTTGCTCTCCACCCGCCCGTCCAGCGTCACCACCGGGTTGTCGATCGCGCTGGCCAGCTCGCGGCCCGCCACGGCGCTGGCGTGGTCGAGGGTGTCGCGGACCGCGCCGTGCACCTGCGGCGAGCAGCGCAGCGAGTAGGCGTCCTGCACCCGGGTGCAGGCTTGCGGGTCGCGGTGGCTCGCCATGATTCCCGAGCCCGCCAGCAGCGCGCGCAGGTTCGCGGCGCTCACCGCCTGGCCGGGGTGCGGCCGCAGCGCCTGGAGGTCGGCCGCGAACACCGCGTCGGTGCCGAGCTGGGCCTCGACGCTCATCGCGGCGGTGATGTCGGCTGCGGTGAGCAGATTCCGCAGGTCCGCGCTGGCGAGCAACAGCATGCCGAGCATCCCGTCGGTGCCGTTGATAAGCGCGATGCCTTCCTTCTCGGCCAGCACGACCGGAGCGATCCCGGCTTCCTCGAAGGCCAGGCCCGCGGGCTTCTCCACGCCGCCGGAGTCCCGCACGGTTCCCTCGCCCATCGCGGCGAGCGCGCAATGCGCCAGCGGAGCGAGATCGC
>CAWAWG010000019.1:0-172572 GCA_963785645.1 uncultured Actinomycetota bacterium | reverse complement strand
CCCGAGCACCCCAAAGACCCGAACTCGTAGATAACGGGAGTGATGCCCGCATTGAGCATCGCGGCGTAAATCTCGGCGGTCTCCAGCCGGACGCCGGTGCGGCCGGTGGCCAGCGTCGACAGGCGCAGCAGCATCAGGGCGCGGACGACCTCGCGCTCGACCTCCGGACCGGACCCGGCCGCGTGCGAGCGGATCACGCTGCGCTGCAGGGCTGTCCGGTCTTCCGGTGCGATCTGCTTGGTGGCCAGCGCGCCGAACCCGGTGGAGATGCCGTAGTGCGGCTCGCTGTCCCCGGCGAGCGCCTCGATGACAGCCCGGCTCGCGACGATCGCCTTGCGTGCCTCGTCGGTCAGCCGCACCCGCGCGTCATGACGTGCGACCGCGAGCACCTGCTGTTCGGTCAGCGCGTCGACGCCAACTTCGATCTCGTTCATAACCCAATGGTGCGGCCAGTACTATCGTTTGTGACCTGCTCCGCAGCCATCTCTGTCTGGGATCACAGATTCAGGTCCGGGCCCCGCCCCGGGCGCCCGGTCTCAAGCGGCACTGCCGGGCCGAAGTAACGAAGGACGGCTGCCGTTCAGTCGGCTTTCGAGCCCAGCCGGCGGCCGAGTTCGGCGGCGGTCTTTGCCGCCTGCGCGGCGAGGCGCTCCCGTTCCTTCGCGTCCGCCTCCCCGCTCGGGAACGTCACCGCCACGGATGCGACCGGGTAGCCCGCCCGGTCGGTCGCGGCGACCGCGACCGAGGCGAACTCGGGCGTCACCTCGCCGTCCTCGGACGCGAACCCCTGGCGGCGGGCCTCGGCCAGCAACTGCCTGAGCGCGGAGAGCGACCTTGGGCCGCGGTCGTTGCGGAGCACGAAGCTGCCTGGTTCCGCGTAGAGCGCGCGCACCTGGGCCCTGGGCATCTGTGCCAGCATTGCCCGGCCGCTGGCGGTCAGGTGCGCAGGCAGTCGCACGCCGACGTCCGTGATCAGCGGCGGTCGTCCGGTCGCGCGTTCCTCGATGACGTAGATGACGTCGCGCCCGTGCATGATCGCCAGGTGCGCGTTCTGGCCCACGTGGTCCACCAGGGCGGCCAGCGGCGCCCGCGCCAGCCGCTGCAGCGATGTCTGCCGTCCGTAGCCCGAGGCCAGTTCGTACACGGCGACGCCGAGGGCGTAACGCCGCTCCTCGGCCACGTGCACGACGAACCCGGCCTGGACCAGCGTGTCGAGCAGGTGGTAGGCGGTAGACCTCGGCAGGCCAAGGTCGCGGCTGATGGCTGCCGCCGCGGTAGGCTCCGCCTGGGCGCCGAGGTACCGCAGTACCGCCAGCGCCTGCGCCGCCGCCGGTACCACTGCCACACCCGCATCCTATGTCTGGGCACCCAGACAAACAGCCAGCGTTCCCCGGCCTCACCGGCCGAGGGACTCCTTCGCCCGGCCGGCGATGTGCCGTCCGATGACGATGGACGCGGTCGCGGCGGGCGAGGGCGCGTTCAGCACGTGGATAATGCCGTCGCCCTCCTCGATGAGGAAGTCGTCGACCAGCGCGCCCGACCTGCTCAGGCACTGCGCGCGGATCCCGGACGGCCCGAACGTGATGTCCGACGACTTGACCTGCGGTATGTACCGGCGCATCTCGGCCAGGTAGGCCGGCTTGACCAGGTCGCGCCAGATCTCCAGCGCCCCGGTGCCCGCGTAGGTCGCGGCGAGCTTGCGCAGCCCGGGGAAGCGCAGGCTGTCCACCAGGTCGCGGCCGTTGACCGAGAAGCGGCCGTACCCCTCCCGGGCCAGCGCCGGCACCGCGTTGGGGCCGGCGTGCAGTGTGCCGTCAACTCCCCGGGTGAAGTGCACGCCGAGGAACGGGAAGGCCGGATCGGGCACCGGGTACACCAGGCCGCGGACCAGGCCGGCCGCCTCCGGCCGGAAGGTGTAGTAGTCCCCGCGAAACGGGACGATCCGGTACCCGTCGCCGTGGCCGGTCATCGCGGCGATCCGGTCGGCCTGCAGTCCCGCGCAGGTCACCACCGTCCGGGCGCGGAACTCGTCGCCGCCGGCCCGCACCGTCCAGCCTCCAGGGACACGCGTAAGTCCGCTGACGCCGCGGCCGCACAGCACGCGGCCGCCGCCTTGGCCGACCGTCTCGGCGTAGGCGGCAGCGACCAGCCGGTAGTCGATCACGCCGCTCTCCGGGATATGCAGCGCGCGGACTCCGCGCGCCGCGGGTTCGATCTCGGCGATCTCCGCCGCGCCGATCTCCCGGACCGCCAGCCCGTTCGCCCGGCCGCGCTCGGCCAGGCTGGCCAGCCGCGGCAGTTCGCTCTCCCCGGTGGCGACCACGAGCTTGCCGGTCTGCCGGTACGGGATCTGCCGGTCTCGCGCGAAATCCGTCATCGCAACCCGGCCGGCCGTGCAGAGCCGGGCCTTCAGGCTCCCGGGCTGGTAGTAGAGCCCGGCGTGGATGACGCCGGAATTATGCCCGCTCTGGTGGGTGCCGACCGCGGACTCCTTCTCCAGCACCGCGATCCCGAGCCCCGGATGCTCATCGAGCAGAGCCATCGCGGTGGCCAGCCCGACCAGGCCCGCCCCGATAACGATGACGTCCAGCGTCCCGTCGGCGTTCATCTCACCTCAACCTCAAGCTTCCACCTCGTCACCAGGAAGAATCCCCGCCCGGCCGGGTGTTCACTGCTCATTTTGCCCCGGCGCGGCGGCTGATATCGAGATGGCTGTCGCGGCGTGCCCTGCACCCTGTACACGGGGCGGCCGTCGACTCCGGCGGGGGAGGTGCCAGCGCGCCGCGGAACGCGGGCGATGTGGCACCCCGCCGCCGGACGGGGGAGCTGACCGCTACTGGCCTGGTGCCTGCTCGGTCTTGAGCTGCTTGACGACCGTGAGGGCGTCATCGATGTGCTGGCCGATATTCAACATCGAGTTGAAGACGTGCCGGACGGTGCCGGTGCGGTCGATCACGTAGGTCACCCGGCCCGGCATCACGCCCAGCGTCCCCGGGACTCCGTAGCTCTTGCGCACCGCGCCGCCGGAGTCGCTGAGCAGCGTGAACGGCAGCTTGTGGTGGTCAGCGAAGCCGGCGTGCCGGTCGACGGAGTCGGAGCTTACGCCGATCACTTCCGCGCCCGCGTCGGTGAACACCTCGTAGCTGTCGCGAAAGGCGCACGCCTCGGCGGTGCAGCCCTTGGTCTCGTCCCTGGGGTAGAAGTACAGGACCACGCTGTGCTCGCCGAGCCGGTCGCTGAGCCGTACCGGCTCGCCTGTCTGCGAGGGAAGGGTGAAGTCGGGGGCCTTGTCCCCGGCCTGGATACCGCGTGCCACGTTGCTGCTTCCTCTCTGCTGGTTGTGCGGGATGCCCCGTGCACGGCCGTTCCCCCGGGCCGGGCTCAGGCGACCGTGAGGGTCACCGGGACGTTGCCCCTGGTGGCGTTGGAGTAGGGGCAGACCTCGTGGGCCCGGGCGACGAGCCTTTCAGCGGTTGGCCGGTCGACGTTCGGCACGCTGACGTTCAGGTCAACGGTAAGGCCGAATCCGCCGTTGTCCAGCGTGCCGATGCCCACGCTGGCGACGACCTCGGTGCCGTCGACGTCGAGCTTGTCCTGTCGGCCGACGAGCTTGAGCGCGGAGTGGAAGCAGGCGGCGTAGCCGGCCGCGAACAGCATCTCGGGGTTCGCGGCGCCGCCCGCGCCGCCCATCTCCTTGGGGATCCGCATGTCGATGTCGAGGATGCCGTCCTCGCTGCGGGCATGGCCGTTGCGCCCGTCCCCGGTCGCATGGGCGGTGGCGGTGTACAGAGTCTTCATGAGTTCTCCTCGGGTAGGCGCACATATGGGGTCAGCCATTACATACGGCGCAATCTTATTGCGCACAATATAATGACGCAACTGGTAAAGTAGTGACATGACCGGCTATCCGCAGTTCGAGCTCGACCGGCAGCTCTGCTTCGCCCTGTACACAGCGAGCCGTGCGGTCGTCCGTGCCTACGCTCCGCTCCTCGACGACGCCGGACTGACCTACCCGCAGTACGTCACGATGATGGTCGTCTGGGAGGACCCGGACCGGCCGCGCTCGGTCGGCGAACTCGGCGAGCGCCTGCACCTGGACAGCGGCACGCTCACCCCGCTGCTGAAGCGGCTGGCGGCCATGGGATACGTGACGCGGTCCCGGGACTCCGCGGACGAGCGGCGGGTCCTCGTGACGGTCACGGCCGAGGGGCTCGCGCTGCGCGAGCGCCTGGCCGCCGTCCCTGAGACACTCGGGGCCTGCATGGGCATGGACGTCGCCGAGGTCGGCCTGCTCCGCGACCGGCTAACCGAGCTCACCGCCGCCCTCGATTCCCGCAGCAGCGGCGCCCGGGTCTAGGGAACGTTCCGCGGCAGTCCGTCACCATGGTCGGCCTGGGCTCGGCGGCCGGTGCGGTGCGGTGAACGCCAGCGCGGCCGGACTCCGTGAGCCCGGCCGCGCTGCTGAACGGTTTTCCTTATGCGGCCGTCACCGCGGCCGCGTCTTCCAGCTGCACCTCGCGTACCTTGGCGGGGTCCCAGAGCGCCGCGATGTGCACGACGAAGATGAGGTGCCACAGCAGGACCGCGGCCGGGAGCTTCCAGCCGTGGCCGAAGGACATGAAGCCGAGACCCGTGTGCGGCGCGTAGATCAGCGGCACCAGCACGCCGTCACTGATGAGCGTCATGATCAGGCCGAAGGTCAGCGCCTTAAGCAGGTTCGCCCGGGAGGAATCACCGAACTTCAGCATCGGAGCGACGAGGATCGCGAAGATCAGCACGAAGGCGATCCCGTTGAGGTAGTGGCTGAACTGCCCGGCGAAGTACGAGGCGGCCGTGCCGTATTTGGTCGCGGGAGCGACGAGCGTGCCGTTACTCAGCGGCCAGGCCAACTCCGGCAGCCCGATGGCAGGAAAGAAGTACCCGAACGTGGTGGCTATCTGCGTCGCGACGAACGCGGTGATCAGCAGCGCACCGACCGGGTGCTTCCCGGACCAGCGCCACCATTGCTTGTCGGCGCGGAGGTTAAGCGCAACACTGCTTCCACTGGCCTTCGGTGGCGGCAGCAACACCGGCTCAGCTGTCATCTATCAGATCCCTCCCTGACTGGAGCCGCTCAGGTGCGGCGCGTAGGGGGAGCATAACTGTACTAGCCCGCACAGTCCAGTATAAGTTTCAGGCCCCGTTCTGCATCCAGGCTGCTGCGATGACCCGGCGCAGCAGCTTCATATGTACTGAACGGATCAGTACTGTTATCTTGTCCAAGAGGGAAGCGAGCCGGGCGTTCGGTGTCGTTCCGCGGGGCCAGCCGGGCGCTGCTAACCTCACCCGCCGAGTTTGGCCAGATCCCGCGTTCCCGCCGGTACGGTAGTCACTGGGCGAAAGTCGCCGTTGGTCGGGCCAGGACAGGAGAGCCGACGTGTCCACCGCTACGCCGTCGCGACGGCGGGACGCCCGCTCGGCGGGCGGCCCGCTCGGCAAGCCGCCACCGTCGGGTGCGCGCGCGGAGGCGAAACGGGCGGCGATCCTCGCGGCCGCGCGCCGCTGCTTCGTGGCCGACGGGTTCGATGCGAACCTCGATCACGTGGCCGAGATGGCGGACGTCTCGAAGATGACCATCTACAACCACTTCGGCAGCAAGGAGGCTCTCTTCACCGCGGTGATCGACGACGCGTTGTCCGAGGCACTGGACGAGGCGGTCACGATGGTGGAGACGACGCTAAGCGAGACGAGCGACCTGCGGTCGGATCTGATCGCTGCCTGCCGGGCCTGGGTGGCCGGAATTGGTTCGCCGGAGATGCTGCAGCTTCGCAATCTGGTTGTCGGCGAACTGCGCCGGTTCCCGCGGCTGGCGGCCGAGTGGAGCGAGCAGGGTCCGCAGCGCTTCCACCCGGTGATCGCGGGCGCGCTGCGCCGCCTCGTCCGCAGCAACCGGCTGACCATCCCGGACATCGATCTCGCGGTGCTGCAACTGTCCGGCCTCGTGGTGTCCCCGGTCCTGGTGTACGGCGCGTACGGGCAGCCCCCGAGCCCGCGCCGGACCGACAAGCTGATCGTCGCCGGCGTCGACATGTTCCTCGACCACTACGCGTACCGCGGTACCTGAACCGGGCCGGGCGGCGATGAGCGCCACGGGAGCCTGCCGGGCGTACGGCACCGTCTTGACCTCGCGGCCACCCGTGAGTTGCCCAGGCCGCCGCTGCGGTAGGCGCCCGCCGGCGCCGGGCCCGCCCAGCGCACCGGGCGAGACGGGAGGCAGCACGCCGGACCCGTTCGGGATCAGGATTCAGGGTTTTCCGAACGGGTCCGTGTTTCACCGCCTGGGCTCACTGGTTCCCCGGCCGTTCTAGGGCCACACCGCCCCTTTGCCGGTCCACGTGACCCCTTCATGGCGGCACAGGCAGAAGGGATGCCCGACCGGGTCGGTGTAGACCCGCCAGCCGTAGCCATCTGGTCCGGTGAAATCCCTTTGCAGTGTCGCGCCGAGCTCGACGACGCGGCGCTGTTCTGGCTCGATCTCGTCCACTTCGAAGTCGAGGTGGTACTGCTTGGGGTGTTCGTCGTCGGGCCAGCGCGGCGGGCGGTAGTCCGCCACCCGCTGGAAGCCCAGACCGACCTCGCCGAAGGTGAGGCCGGCGAAGCTGTCGGAACTGCCCTCCAGCACGGCGCGGCCGGTCACCTGGGAATAGAAGGCCGCCAGCTTCATCGGGTCCGGGCAGTCGATGATGAAAACCAAGAGTTGCAGCATCAGGCGATCTTGCCACAGAGCAGGGGTGCGGAAACGCCGCGGTTCACCATGCCTGCGCGAGCAGTTCGCGCAGTGCGGCGGTGCCGCCGCCCCCGAGCTGGTCCAGCGCAGCGGGGAACCGGGCGGCGACGAGGTCGGCCACGGTGCCGATGTCCGCCTGTGACACGCCGACGTCACGCAGTCGCCGCGGCAGGCCGAGCCGCTCGGTCAGGGCGGTCAGCAGGGGCGCGGCCTGGTCAGGGTCGGCGGCCGCCGGGCCCGCCAGGTCCAGCGGCACGCTCGTGTCGAGCGCGCGCGCGACGATCCGCAGCGGCTGCGGCGCGGATTCCCGCATCGCCCGCATCACGGCCGGCAGGGTGATCGCCGACGTGACGCCGTGCGGCACGCCGAAGCTGCCGCCGAGGATGTGGCCGATGCGGTGGCTGAGCCCCAGGACCAGTGAGCTGGGGGCCGGGTAGCAGTGCCACGCCGCCACCTGGCACCGCTGCCGTGCCTGGAGCGAACCGCCAGCGGAGAGCAGCGACGCCTCCAGCGACCCGGCCAGCGCCCGTATGCCGGTTTGGGCGAGCTCGTCGAGCAGCGGCCGCGGCGCGGTCCAGCACAGCAGTCCCTCGATGGCGTGGTCCAGGGCTTTGACCGCGGTCCCGGCCCACAGCGCGTCCGGAGTCGCCGTTGTGAGCCTGGCGTCGAAGATGACCTCGACTGGCGTCACGTCTTCGCGGGTATGCGAGACCTTGACCGGACGGTCGCCGAGCAACTCGGTGACGCCGTAGTGGCCGGCGAGTTCTGCCCCGCCCAGCGTGGTCGGCAGCGCTATGTGCGGCGGACAGGTACCGTGCGCGTCGGCCAGCGCGGCGGCGACTGCCTTCGCGGCATCGATAACCGAGCCGCCGCCGAAGCTGACGAGCCCGTCGGCGCGGGCGGCGCCGGCGATGTCGGCGGCCCGGCGGACCGCGGCCAGCGGCACGTGGGCCGGAAGGTCGTCGATACGGCCCACCAGGCGGTCGCCGATGTATTGCTCGACGCGTGCGAGCAGCGTGCCTTCACGGGTGAGGGAGGCCGTGCACAGCAGGACGGCCCGGGTGATGCCGGCCCGGTCGAGCGCATCGGCCAGGCCCGCCGCCGAGCCCGGGCCGTAGCGGATACGACGGGTGAGCGGCAGCTCGAGAACGCCGCACTCACACATTGACCGGGGCCGGGTCGCGCATGAGGCCGAGCCAGGGTAGCAGCCGTATCGCGTTGCCGCGCTCGACCAGCTGCCTGTCTGCGTCGGTGAAGAACGCGGTGATGCCGTCAATGGTTTCGGTTGTGGTGCTGGCCGGCATGAACGGGTAGTCCGAGCCGAACAGGATGTGGTCGGCGTCGACCAGCGAGGTCAGAGCGGCCAGCGTGTGCGGGTTGGCTGACATGGCGGTGTCGTAGTAGAGCCGCCGTAGCGATCCGAACAGGTCAGCCGGGCGCCGTGGCGCGAGGTCGGGATTTATCGTGTCGGCATAGGTGAGCCGCTTGGCCAGGAAAGGCACCGTACCGCCGGCGTGCGAGAGGATCAGCCGCAGACTGGGATAGCGGTCAAGCGTTCCGCTGTAGAGCAGGTTGGCGACCATGCGGGTGGTGTCGAACGTGAACTCGTACAGCGACGGCGGCAGGCCGAACTGCGGCTGATCGGTGGCCGGCGGAACGGCCGGGTGAATATGGGCCAGCACATCGCCCTCCGCCAGCCGGGCGAAGACCCGGTCGAAGGCCGGATCGCCGAGGTAGGTTCCCCGGTGATTCGAGAACAGGCCCACTCCGTCCAGGCGGAGCACATCGGTCGCGTAGTCGATCTCGGCCAGCGCGGCCTCGACGTCGGGCAGCGGCAGGATCGCGAAGGCTCCGTACCGAGTCGGATGATCGCTGCGCAACTGCGCGAGGTACTCGTTGGTCGCTCTCGCGATGGCCGCAGCGGTGCGCCCGGTGGCGAAGCCGACGCCCGGGGCGGTGATCGACACGATCGCGCTCTGGATGCCGGACCGGTCCATCTCCTCCAGGTCGGTCTGGGCGTCCCACGTCGGGTAGGCGACACCGGCGATCGGCGTATCCACCCCCGCGTCACGCATCGCCGAGAGGTAGACCGGCGGAATCACGTGACGGTGGACGTCGATCCGGTAGGGCTGCATGCGGCTGGCCTCCCAGGCTTCCGATTACTTGTACTCGACCGTATAGTACATCTATTGGCTCCGCCCGCGGCAACCGGGTCTCCAGAGAAGAGGCAGCAGTGAGCTTCCACGGCTACCACCACATCACCTCGACCGTCACCAACGCCAAGCGTGACCACGAGTTCCACGTGGGCCTGCTCGGCCTGCGCAACGTGAAGCGCACGGTCCTGCTTGACGGCACCCGGCCCTTCTACCACCTCTACTACGGCAACGAGCTGGGGGAGCCGGGCACGTTGCTCACCTCGTTCGTGTTCGACCCGGACAAGCCCGAAGGCCGGCCGGGGTCAGGCCAGGTCAGCTCGATCGCCCTGTCGGTCCCGGCCTTGAGCCTGGGGTACTGGTACGACCGGCTGAGCGGGCACGGCCTCGAACCGACTACTGCCGAGCGGTTCGGCGAGCGGCGCATCAACTTCGCGCACCCGGACGGTATCCGGTACCAGCTGGTCGGCGTCGGCACCGACGACCGTCTTCCCTGGGCGGGACCGGACGTGCCGCTGGCCGCGGCCGTGCGCGGCGTGCACAGCGTCACCGTCTGCGCCCGCGAGACCGAGGAGCTCGACCTGTTCCTCGATGAGGGCATGGGGCTCACCGCGCTCGACGCCGACGGAAGCGTCCGACCGTACTCGATGGCCGAAGGCAGGTCCGGTCAGCTGGTCGAGATCGACCACCAGCCGGACGTGCCCCAGGGCACCTGGGGGTACATGCGCAACACGATCGACCACGTCGCCTTCGACATTCGCGAGGCACAAGCTCAGCTCAGGTTCAAGGACCGTCTTGAGGCGATGGGCTTCATCGACGTCACGGAACCGCGCGATCGCAACTACTTCTACTCGGTCTACTTCCGCACGCCGGCCGGCGCGATGTTCGAGGCGACCCGCAGCCACCCGGACGGTTTCCTCAAGGACGAGCGGCCCGACGAGCTGGGCAGCTGCCTCCAGCTGCCCAGCTGGCTGGAAGAACGCCAAGAGGAGCTGCTCGCGGCCCTCGAAAAGCTGCAGCCGATCGACTGAGGTCCCGGCAGCGGGTTTGGCGGATTGGTCTGTCACCGGGCGATCAGGCCGCGGGGGAGCGGCGACGGGTCCGTGCGAACATGATGGGACGTTACTGGTGCCGCCATCGTAAGTAGCCCGGAGGAGCCGCCCCATGGTGACAAAGACGCCTGCCCGCACCGGCCGTGGCGGCACCGGCCGCAGCAGCACCGGGCGCATAGTGCCGCTGTTCCGTCCCTACCGGCTCCAGGTGGCCTTCGTCATTGTCCTGATCGTGGTGACCTCGACGATCGGCATCGCCAACCCGCTGCTGATCCAGGCGGTATTCAACAAGGCACTGTTCGTCCCCGGCGGCCCCAAGCTGCACCTGCTCTACGTGCTGGTGGGCATCATGGCCGCGGTGCCGGTCGTCAACGGCGCCATCGGCATCCTGCAGGTCTACGAGACCACCCGGGTCGGGCAGCAAGTCATGCGAGACCTGCGCAACCGGCTCTACACGCACCTGGAGACTCTCCCGCTTTCCTTCTTCACGAACACCAAGACCGGCGAGATCCAGTCCCGGCTGCAAAACGACGTGGGCGGCGTCGAGACGGTCGTCACCAGCACCGCCTCGACGATCCTGGCCAACGTCGTCACCTTCGTCTCCAGCATCGTCGCCATGATCATCATCAGCTGGCAGCTGACCATCGTGGCGGTCGTCACCGTGCCCGCGTTCTTCTGGCTGACCAAGACGGTCGGCGAACGGCGCCGCCTGGTGTCGCGGTCGACCCAGGAGTCGCTGGCGGCGATGAGCGCCATCACCGAGGAAACCCTGTCGGTATCCGGGGTGCTGCTGGCCAAGGTGTTCGGCAACCAGGCCCGCGACATCGGCCGCTACCAGCGGGAGAACCAGCGCCTGGTCGGCCTTGAGGTCCGCCAGCAGATGATCGGCCAGGGCTTCTACGCCGTCGTGCAGTCGTTCCTCTCGATCACCCCGGCGCTGATCTACCTCACCGCGGGCCTGCTCATCGCGAACCATCACGCCGTCTCGGCCGGGACCATCGTGGCCTTCACCACGCTCCAGACCCGCCTGTACTTCCCGATCGGGCAGCTGCTTCAGGTCTCGGTGGAGCTGCGGTCATCGCTGGCCCTGTTCGACCGGGTCTTCGAGTACCTCGACGTGGTGCCCGACATCGTCGATGCCCCCGACGCCGTCGACCTCCCGGTGGCCGAGTCGGGCGGCCGGGTGGCCCTGCGGGACGTCTACTTCCGCTATCCCGGTGTCCCGACGGATGCTTTGTCGGGCGTCAGCCTCGGCGGGAACCCCGGCCACCTGGTCGCCCTGGTGGGGCCGAGCGGAGCCGGCAAGACCACCATCAGCTATCTGATCCCGCGCCTGTACGACGTCACGGCCGGGGCGGTCGAGGTTGACGGGCTCGACGTACGGCACGTCCGCCAGGCCTCGCTGGCCGCTGCCATCGGCTTCGTAACCCAGGAGAGCTACCTCTTCCACGACACCGTCCTGGCCAACATCCAGTACGGGCGGCCAAGCGCGTCGCGGGAGGAGGTGGAGGAGGCGGCGCGGGCGGCGTACATCCACGACCGGATCATGGAATTCTCCGATGGCTACGACACCGTGGTCGGCGAGCGCGGGTACCGGCTGTCGGGCGGGGAGAAGCAGCGCCTGGCCATCGCCCGCGTGCTGCTGCACGACCCGCGCGTCCTGATCCTCGACGAGGCGACCTCGGCGCTGGACACCGCGAGCGAGCGGGAGGTGCAGAAGGCGCTGGACGCCCTGATGGGCTCGCGGACGACCATCGCCATCGCTCACCGGCTGTCCACCATCGTCAACGCGGACAGCATCTATGTCATCGACGGGGGCCGGGTCACGGAGTCCGGCTCGCACCGCGATCTGCTGCGCCAGGGCGGGCTGTACGCGTCGCTGTACCAGGAGCAGTTCGAAGGCGGGCGAGTCCAGTGGCGGTGCCCCGACGGCGACATCATGGCGGACGGAACGCTGCGGCCCCGCGAGCCGCAGCCGCAGTGAACATCGCGGCCGTCCGCCCGGCCTTACTGGTGGGCCGGGCGGCTTTACGGCCCGTTGCCATGGCACTCACGCGGCGGCTTTCACCGGGCGGTGCCGGGGGCGGAACTGGAACCAAGCCGGCCAGGTGGCGGCGAGAACGGCGATGGCCGCGCATCCGGCGAGGACCGCTCCGACCAGTGGCCACGGGAGAACAATCGCGACGGAGCCGGCCTCGTCGCTGAGCGCCAGGTCAAGGCCGCTCAGGAAAAGGCCGGAAACGACGGCCGACAGGATAATTCCGGTCAGTGCGAGCACCAGGGATTCAGCTCCGACGATCCATACGATCTGACGGCGGATGGCGCCGGTCTTGTGCAGCAGTGCCAGTTCGGACCTGCGGCCGCTGGCCGACATCAGGAAGGTGCCGGCGATGCCGATCGCGCTGTAGGCGATGGCGATGCCGAGCAGCAGCTCCAGGCCGACCTGATTCTGTTCCGCCTGCTGGTCCCGGACGGCGGCCGACCAGTCGGAAACGGGCACGGCCCGTGCGTGCTGGGACCGGACGGCGGCCAGCAGCGCGGCGGCGGTGGCACCGGAATCCGTCTTCACGTAGACCCGGTCCGGCATGGCCGGGCCGGCGTTGCGCAGGTCCACGATCAGGCTGGGCCCGGCCAGGCCGGCGGCCAGCACGGCGATGACCTTCAAAGAGACCGGGGTGCCGTCGGGCCGCCAGAGGTTCACGGTGTCGCCCACGTGCTTGTTCCACGATGAGTCCAGCGCGACGGTCTGGTCGTTCAGGCCGGTGAGCGAGCCCGCCGTGACCTTGAGGTTCAGCGCGGCGGAGGGCTGGTCGATGCCGATCGCCGGAAAGGAGATCGGAATCGGCGATTCAAGATGGAGGGAAGTGATCGGCGGCTCGTAGGCCAGCATGTCCGTGTCGGCCACGGCGGTCGCCTGGGCGCCGCCGATGCCGTGGATCTGGTTGACCAGCGCCGCGGTGAGACCGGGGGTCCCGGCCGGAAGCACCACGAAGTCGGCCCCCGCCGCCTGCTGGCGCTCCGCCGCGCCCGCCGCCGCGTTGGCGGTGTCGCTGGCGCCGAGGATCGACGCGGCCAGGCCGCCGGCGATCAGCACCGGCACGACGCCGGCGGCGGCCCGCCGGGCCCCGGTGGTGATGCTGGCCCGGAGCAGCAGCCCGGCCGTACCGCGCCCGAATGGCCTGGTCAGCGGGCGGATCAGGAACGGAGTCAGCAGCGCGGTGCCCCCGGTCAGCAGCACGACGATCTCGGCCTCGGTGCTCTGGTCGGCAGCGGCGGACGGGAAGAGCACTGCCACGGCGGCGACCGCGGCGAGCCCGCAGCACAACGCGGCGAGCCCGCACACCAGCCGGACCCGCCCGGCCCGCCTCGGTTCGACAACGGCCTCGCGCAGCGCTTCGGCGGGCCGGATCGACCCGGCCCGTACGGCTGCCGCCAGCACCGACACCAGCGCGACGGCAACACCGGCCAGGAAGGCGGCGGCCAGGGCCGCCGCCGAGCCCGCGGTGAAATAGACCCTGAACCAGGACGGGGCCAGGCCCTGGCGCACGATCCAGCTGGCCAGCTGCGGCGCCCCGGCCAGGCCGAGCAGGCAGCCGGCGGCGGAACCGCCCGCGCCCACGAGTGCCGCCTCGGCCCATACCGTCCGCATCACCTGCCCCGGGGTGGCCCCGATGGTACGGAGCAGCGCCAGGTCACGGCGGCGCTGCGCGACCGAGAGCCCGAAGGCGGTGGCGGTCACGGTGACCGCCACGAAGGCGGACAGCAGGGCAGCGACGCCGAGGAAGCTGGTCAGCCCGGTCAGTTCGGTGGTGTCCTGCACGGCTCCGGGATCGGCCTCGTGCCGGTCCGGGCCGGTGAGGACCCGGAGCTGGGCGCCGGGCAGCGCGGCCGCGCGGGCAGCCGTCGCGGCATCGTCGGTCACCAGCGCGTCAACCCCGGGCGACAGCCGGGCCGCCTCCGCGTCGGTGAAGAAGACCGGCTGCTCTCCCGTCCTGGGCCGGACGGTGCCGACGATCGTGTAGATCCGTGATCCGCCCGCGGTGACCACCGTGACCCGGCCGCCGATGGCGGCCGGCCCGGCGACGACGATCTCGGTGTCCGAGCGGGGACTGTGACCGGAGGTGAGAGCGTACGGGGCGAACGCAGCGGAGGACCAGCCGTGTCCGAGGGCGGGCTGAGCGGCGGGCGTGCCCTGCACCTGGGCGTAGAAGCTGCGGTCCGCGGTCGCTCCGGGCAGCCGGGCGATGACCGAGGCCGGGACGTCGGGCTGCGCGGGCAACGGCACGGAATCAACCGTGCCGTAGCGGTCGCGCACCGGCAGGTTCGGATCGACCTGGATGACGTAGGGCGCGGCGGCGAACCGTTCCGGGCGCTGCTGCGCGCTGCCGCCCGACGCGGCCGCCAGCACCAGGGTCATCGTCGCGATGACCGACACGCCTAGCGCGAGCGCGGCGAACGTGCTGGCGAACGCGGCCCAGCGGGTCCGGATGGTCGCCCGGGCGACGGTCAGCATGCGAGACCTCCGTAGTTGCCGCGGCCAGCCGTCGCAGCGGTAGCGGTGCTCACGGTGCGCAGACCTCCAACCGGGTCATCCGGGCGGCGACCGCCTCGGCGGTGGGGCATTCGACCGTGCCCGCGATCCGGCCGTCGGCGAGGAAGATCACGCGGTCGGCGTACGCGGCGGCCACCGGGTCGTGCGTGACCATGATGACCGTCTGTCCGTGCTCGGCCACCATGCCGCTCAGCAGGTCCAGCACGGCCCCCGAGGTCTTGGTGTCGAGCGCTCCCGTTGGCTCGTCGGCGAACAGCACCTCCGGACTGGTGACCAGGGCGCGGGCGATCGCGACGCGCTGCTGCTGGCCGCCGGACAGCTCGCTCGGCCGGTGCCGGGCCCGGTCGGCCAGCCCGACCGTCGCCAGGGCTGCCCCGACTGCTTTCGGATCGGCCTTGCGGCCGGCCAGCCGCAGCGGCAGTTCCACGTTCTGTGCGGCGGTCAGCGATGGCATCAGGTTGAACGACTGGAAGACAAATCCGACCTGGTCCCGGCGCAGCCTGGTCAGCGCGGTCTCGCCAAGACCGGACAGTTCGGTCCCGCCGATGCTGACCTTTCCCGAGTCTGGCCGGTCAAGGCCCGCCGCGCACTGGAGCAGCGTGGACTTGCCCGAACCGGAGGGCCCCATCACCGCGGTGAAGGAGCCGGCCGGAAAGGAGAGACTCACGCGGTCGAGGGCCGTGACGGTGCCCGGCCCGATGCCGTACCTCTTGGTCACCGACTCGATGAGAACTGCGGTCGTGTCCATGCTTCTCCGCAAGTCCGGGCGCCCGCGGCGCCGTTCGGGCCCAACCTAACCCGATTGCCGAATTTTTTGCAAATAATTCTGCGTGTATGCTGGTGGTCGTGCCCGCTACCCCGCCGGAACCCGCCGGCCACGCCAACGGGGACCAGTCCGCGATCTTCCGGACGCTGGCCAATCCGCTGCGCCGCCGCATCCTCAGCCACCTCCAGCAGCACCGGGAGGCGAACTCCACCACCCTGGCCCGGGCGCTGGGGGAGAGCACCGGAACGACCAGCTATCACCTGCGTAAACTGGCTGAGCAGGGGTTCGTCGAGGAGATTGCCGAGAAGTCGGGCGGCCGGGAACGGTGGTGGCGGGCCCTGCCGTTCCAGATCCAGGCGCCCGATCCCGCGAAGATGGCCGCGGCCGAGTGGTCGGCGGCCCTTGAGCACGCCCGGGCCAAAGCCGAGCACGACATCGACCTGTACTTCCGGGTCCTCACCCAGTACGAGGGCCCCGAGGGCTGGGCCCAGTCCAGCCGCGGCGGCTTCTACATGACCAGACAGGAACTGCTCGCGTTCTGCGCGGAGTACATCGCCCTGCTGTGGAAATACGGACATACCGCCGACGACGTCCCCGAGGGCGCCCGGCCCGTCGCACTTCGTTTCTTCGCCGTGCCCGACGACACCGCCCTGAACGGGGAAGGCGGAGATTTACGCCCGCGGCCGCGGCGCCCAACTGGCTAGTCGGGGCTGTGACGCCATTACCGACACGGCTGTCGGCGACACAAGTGTCGCCGACAGCTGTGTCGGCGACGAACTTGTCGGCGTCACGCAGGACGTGCCACCCTTAGTCGCCGGGCCTTTTACCGGCGTTCTCGGCATCCGGGTCGGATTCGCGCGGACGGATGAGTTGGGTTAGCTCGCGCGCGAAGCCGATATCCGGGCCGCCGATCAGCTCCCAGGAGCGGCTGATGCCGATCAGGAAGCACACGACGACCAGGAAGGCGATGGTATCCACCGCGCCGGTATTGGCTCCATTGATGGTGACCATCAATCCCTCGACCAGCTGGATCGTGAACACTGCGAGCAGTCCGACAAGGAACACCAGGTCACGAGCGGTTTTGAGGTTTGCCTCATGCAAGCGGACCAGGGAGAGCACGGCGGCCGCGATAAAGATCAGTCCGGTGACGGCCACCGACACTGACGTCCAGCCGATCTTCTCACCGGGAAGCAGCCCGAACAATGAGACGCTGAGCGCGTTGATGAACGCACCCAGCGCCGCCGACGCGCGTATCCGGTGCGACTGAGCCCTTGCCCCCTCGCCGGAAAGCCTGTCCGCGGAAACGGAGATCGCCACGAACAGCAACCCGATCAGCGCGCCCGCCGCCCCGCCGCAGGCGACAAAGAAGTCATGAAGATTCTCAGGTACCATCCGAATTTCCTCCTTATAAGGCAGTCGTCAGTTGTGCCGTTGCCTGCCGGATACTGGCCTTCAGTTTCCGACCGCTGGCCGTCCGTTCCGCAGTTCCGCTGTCATAGGGCCATTTCGCGTTAGGCAAATCCCTCTAAAACGGGCGCGCTGACTGTGCTAGGTGGCCCTAGGCCGGGCGGACCGGGGGAGCAGCTCATCAGGGCGGAGATCGCCGCGGAGCACTCCTGCGGCCTTGCCCTTTTGGAGGATGGCGCCGATGGCGGAACCTCACGCACCGCGCCGGAGTGGCAGTTCCCGTTCGCGTACGGCCTCGGCTGCGTACAGGAGAGACTCGCGAATGTCCTCGGCGACGAGGTCGGGGTGCTCGGCGAGGATCTCGCTGGTCGTCATGCCGTCGGCGAGCATTGCTACTACCGTTGCGACCGGGAAGCGCAGGCCTCTGATGCCCGGCAGGCCGCCCATGACAGCGGTGCCTGTTGTGATGCGTTCGTAGGTCACGCATTCATGGTAAGGCGGTAGGTCACCGCACTCTACGGCGCGATCCTGCTCGGAAGTTGCCCGCTAAGCTGTATCACGTGCACCGGCTCTTTCCTATAACACCCCCGCCGCGCTCCTAAGCGGGGCGCCAGGTCACTCTTCTTCCCATCGGGCAGCCAAGCCGGCGCCCCGCTTCCGCGACCCTTCCCACCTCGTCGCAGGAGCGATTCTTCATGCCCATTTCCACTCTTTTCCTGGTACTGTCCGGCTTGCTGTGGGGGACCGGCGGCCTGATCGGCACCCTCCTCGGCCGGGCCGCGGGCCTTTCCGCGCTATCGGTCGCCGTCTACCGGCTGCTCGCCGGCGGCGGGCTCATCGTCGCCTTCCTCACGCTGACCGGAAGGCGGTGGCCCGCCGGACGGGCCGCCTGGACCCGGATCGCGGTGAACGGCCTGCTGTCAGCGCTCTTCCAGGGCTGCTACTTCGCGGCCATAGCGCTGACCTCCGTCAGCCTGGCCACTCTCGTCACGATCGGCGGCACCCCGGTCATCGTCGCCGTCATCGAGCAGGCCCGCGGCCGTCGCGCCCTCGGCCGGGCGGGCGTGATCACCACTGCCCTGGCACTGGCCGGGCTCGGCCTGCTGGCCGGCTTTCCCGGTGGCGGACTCAGCGAGACGGCGGTGCTCGCCAGCACCGGCATGGCGCTGCTGGCCGCTTCCGGCTTCGCTGCGGTCACGCTGATCGCGACCTCGCCGGTGCCGGGCCTCGACGAACTGACCCTCAACGGCTTCGGGTTCAGCCTCGGGGGAATCATGCTGCTCCCGCTGGCCGCAGTGCTCGGCCACGGGCTCGGCTTCCGGCCGGGCCTCGCCTCGGCCGGGCTGCTGGCCGCGCTCGGCATCGGCCCGACGGCCGTGGCCTACACGCTGTACTTCCGCGGCCTGCGGAAGGCACCAGCGACCACCGCCGCCCTGCTGACCCTCATCGAACCGCTCACCGCGGCCGCTCTCTCGGCCCTGGTGCTCGGCCAGGGGCTCAGCGCGGCCGGCATTGCGGGCGCGGTCATGCTGCTGGCCGCCGTTGCCCGGACCGTGCTGGCAGACTCCACCCAGCACTCATCACCGGGCAGAGAGTAAGGCGCGATCACGATCCGGGCCGCCGCTTGCCGCGATCAGCTGCGCGACCCGGCCGGTCAGCTTGTCCGGAGGCGGTCCGCGGTGACATAGCCGTTGGTGGCCGCGATGTAGTGGTCGTACCAGGCGCCGGCGTCGTCCGTTCCGACGTAGTGCTGCCATTCGGTGCCGCTGGCCGCGACCGTTACCCCGTTGGCGCGCTCGTCGACGGCGGTTGACTGCATCGTGTCGGTCGAGGTGTCGAGCGTCCGCCCGTTGGCCTGGTCCGACAGCTCGCGCTGCATCCAGACCGTGCCGCTCAGGTTGAAGTTGTTGTCGTCGGTCCCCTGATAGGTCTCGTTCACGTCGATCGGGTAGGACCAGGTGTGCAGCGCGACCTGGCCACCGGAGACGGACCGGGTCCAGCCCGAGTCGGTCTCCCGCACGTCCTGCGTGCTTCCGCCGTTTGACACCGTGTCCACGTTGCGGAAATCCGCCTGCTGGGTGACCGAGGTGGGGATGCGGCCGCGGGAGGTGTTGACGTACCCGGCGGTCGTCCAGCTCCGGCTGGCGGTCATCGTGGCGGTCGTCGTCGTGGCAGTGCTTGCCTCGGTGGTGGACTGGACCGCGGCGGGCGCGATCGTGTCCTGCGTGAGCGCGCCGCTGGTCTGCGCCGCGTGCGGGTCGGTGTAGAGGACCAGGTTGGCCTCGAGATTCCAGACGTCCCCGGCGTTCGCCACCGTCAGCGCCACCGTATGCGACCCGCCGTCGACCAGGCGCCCCACGAACGGCGTGACGTTCAGCGACTCGGGACTCATGTCGAACGTGCCGATGGCCGGGACCGGCCGCCACAGCGTCGGCACGATGCCGCCCGTATAGATATACGGGAAGTACTGGGTCACCCCGGCCGCAGTCCCGTCGATGGCCGCGTCAACCTCGCGGTAGGCGCCGCTGCCGCACAGGCCTTCGGCGGCGTACTTGGCGGCCACGTCGTTCGGCACGTCGGTGAACCACTGCTCGTCGCAGCCGTTGCCCTTGATATAGACCTCAAGGTAGGCGCTGACGATGTTGCGGGGCAGGCCCGCGGCGGTGAGGTCAACCGTCGGCGTCGACGCGTCGGCGTCCGCCGCGCCGAGCCCGACCACGTCGTTCGGCTCGGCCGGGGCCGGGTTAGCCCGGTCGGCCTGGTAGAACGTGAGCGTCACGGTCTGGTCGTACACCCCGGTGTCGGTGCTGTTCACGTAGTTGACGATGCCGCCGTTGAACGGCTGCGGCTGGCTGAAGACGGAGCTGTACTCGGTGAGGTCCTTGGCGAAGTGGTACGTGACGCCGGCCGGGTCGGGCTCGTAGGTGGTGCCGAACCAGACGGTCACGCCGCCGATGGTCAGGTCGCCGCTGCGGTCGTACTGCCGCCCCTGTACCTGGGTCGTCCAGTCAAGCACGACCTTTGACCACGGCCCCGGGCAGCCGCTGGGCGGCGTGAGCGTGCCGGTGAAGTTCTGCGCGCCGCCGGTCGCGTTATTGGAGGGAAAATCGCTGGCCAGGCTGACCGTGCAGGACTTCGTGGCCGGCCGTGAGACGGGCGGGTCGGCGGTGACCGGATTCTGCGAGTTGATCTCCACGGCGGGCGTCGCCGCATGCGCGGGCAGCGCGCTTCCCCCCAGCGTCGCCGCGACCAGAGTTCCGGTACCCAGCAGGACGGCCGCGCACCACGCCGCCGTCCTCTGTCGCAGGAAACCCACCGAGCCTCCCAAAACGCCACGTTTTCCGACACAGATGCCGTGACCATACCAGGCCGCGACGTTTCCCGTCATCCTCGGCCCGGATCCAACAAATCAGCCGCCCGAACGAAAGGGGCTGACTGAGGTCGCCTGCCACTGCACGAAGGTCGGGTGCGGGCGGGGAGTAAGCCGCTTCCGTTCGGTATGAACATCGGCCGGTACCCGGGACCGCCGTCGCGCCCGCGCACTGTGTCTGAACACTCAGACAGGGCTCACGGTGTCCGGGTTCCCCGTCGGGCACCGCGGTTATAGCTTTGTTCTGTCACGCGTAATTCGGTGGCGGTGGGTATGCGTAATGAGCGGCGGCGGAAGATGCGCCGCGGGATCGGTTGCGGGTGCGGATCACGACACTGGATACGGTATGAACGACATGCGGGCACCGGACGATCGGCACCTGAAGGTGGGGGAGCCGGAGACCTCGGCCGTCGGCATCCCCGGGGTCGCCGTGTCCTTGCGGTACGCGCTGGCCGAGATGGGTCCGGCGCGGTCGGTGCGGACGCTGCTGCGGGTTAACCAGGCGGACGGGTTCGACTGCCCGTCGTGTGCGTGGGGTGATCCGGCGGCCGGTGAGCGCAAGCACGCGGAGTTCTGCGAGAACGGCGCCAAGGCGGTGGCCTGGGAGGCGACCCGCAAGCGGGTGGACCGGGCGTTCTTCGCCGCCCACCCGGTCTCGTTCCTGCGGCAGCAGAGCGACCACTGGCTTGAGTCCAACGGCCGGCTCGACCGAGCCGGCCTACCTGGCGCCCGGCGGGACCCACTACGAACCGGTCTCCTGGGATGACGCGTTCCGGCTGGTCGCGGGCAGGCTCAAGTCGCTGGCTGATCCCGGCCGGGCCGTCTTCTACACCAGCGGGCGCGCCTCCAACGAGGCGGCCTTCGCCTACCAGCTGCTCGCGCGCAGGCTCGGCACCAACAACCTGCCCGACTGCTCGAACATGTGCCATGAGTCCAGCGGCGCGGCCCTGAACCAGACCATCGGGATCGGGAAGGGCCAGGTCACCCTGGAGGACATCTCCCGCCACGCCGGGCTGATCGTGGTCGTCGGGCAGAACCCGGGCACCAACCACCCCCGGATGCTCACCGCCCTGGAGGAGGCCAAGGAGCGCGGCGCGAAGATCGTCGCGGTCAACCCGCTGCCCGAGGCGGGGCTGGTCCGCTTCAAGAACCCGCAGAAGGTCCGGGGCGTGGCCGGGCGGGGGACGAAGCTCGCCGACCGCTTCCTGTCGGTGCGGGTCAACGGGGACCTCGCGCTGTTCGCCGGGGTGAACAAGGTCCTGGTCGAACGGGACGCGGTCGACCACGCGTTCATCGACAAGTACACCGACGGTTTCCCGGGCGCCGCTGACGCGTGGCGGGCACTGTCCTGGGCGCCGCTCGAGGAGCTCAGCGGGCTGCCGCGGGAACAGATCGAGGCGTTCGCCGACGACGTCATCGCCGCCGACGGCGTGATCGTCTGCTGGGCGATGGGCCTTACCCAGCACCGGAACGCCGTCGAGACCATCCGCGAGATCATGAACTTCCTGCTGCTGCGCGGCAACATCGGCCGGCCGGGCGCGGGGCCGTGCCCGGTGCGCGGGCACAGCAACGTGCAGGGCGACCGGACGATGGGCGTCTGGGAGAAGATGCCCGATGCCTTCCTCGACCGGCTGCGGGACGAGTTCGGGTTCGAGCCGCCCCGTGCGCACGGCTGGGACGTGGTCGACTCGATCAGGGCGATGCGCGACGGCCAGGCGGAGGTGTTCATCGCACTCGGCGGCAACTTCGCCGCTGCCGCGCCGGACAGCGACGTGACCGCGGAGGCACTCGCTAAGTGCTCGCTCACCGTGCACATCTCCACCAAGCTGAACCGCTCGCACCTGCTGTCCGGGCGCGAGGCGCTGATCCTGCCGTGCCTCGGCCGGACCGAGCGGGACGTCCAGGCGGGCGGCGAGCAGTACGTCACCGTCGAGGACTCGATGAGCGTGGTGCACGCGTCGTCCGGGCGGCTGGCGCCCGCGTCGGATCAGTTGCGCAGCGAGGTGGCGATCGTCACCGGGATCGGGACGGCGCTGTTCGGCGACGACCTCGGCTGGGCCGCGATGGGCGCCGACTACTCGGTGATCCGGCGGCACATCGCCAACGTCGTGGACGGCTGCACGGACTACGAGGCACGGGTCAGCGAGCCGGGCGGCTTCACGATGCCGCGCCCGCCGCACGACTCGCTGACGTTCAAGACCGATACCGGGCGGGCGCACTTCACGGTCAACGAGGTCAGCGCCGTCTCGGTGCCCCCGGGGCACCTGCTGCTGCAGACGCTCCGCTCCCATGACCAGTTCAACACCACGGTGTACGGGCTCAACGACCGCTACCGGGGCGTGCACGGCGGCCGCCGCGTCGTCTTCGTGTCCGGCGAGGACCTGGCGGCGCAGGGCTTCGCCGACGGGGACATCGTCGACCTGGTGAGCGTCTGGTCCGACGGAGAACGCCGCGCGCCCGCCTTCCGGGTGATCGAGTACCCCACGCCGGCCGGGTCCGCCGCCGCCTACTTCC
The DNA here is from genome assembly GCA_963785645.1 of uncultured Actinomycetota bacterium. Classification (GTDB taxonomy): domain Bacteria; phylum Actinomycetota; class Actinomycetes; order Streptosporangiales; family Streptosporangiaceae; genus Trebonia. The sequence goes on along the minus strand of CAWAWG010000019.1, from coordinate 149,992 downwards.
CCGAGGCCAACGTCCTGGTGCCGCTCGACTCCACCGCCGCGGTGAGCAACACGCCGACGTCGAAATCGGTCGTCATCCGGCTTGAGCGGACGACGGGGACGGGCCAGGAATAGGCCGGGCACCCGCCGTCCGGCCCACCCGCCGTCCGCCGCGTTTTGACGGTGCGTCGCGGGCGGGCTCTTTGGAGCCCGCCCCGGCGTCCGGCGCCGCGTCCCACGGCGGCCGTCGCGTCGTGACGGTGCACGGCGGGCGGGCTCCTCGGGGCCTGCCCGGTGTCCGGCGCTCGGCGCCCTGTGTCCGGCGCACGGCATCCGGCGCACAACGTCCGGCGCACGGCGCGGCGGTCGGTGCCGTTCGGTTCGCGGTGATGCCCGGTCCTCCGTATGCTGTCCTAGAGCATCCTGAGGCTGCGAAAGCTAGCGCTCTGGCACCGGGGTGCTTGCCAGCACGGCATTCCCGCGAAGGCCCCTTATTCAGCGGGAAGAAAGTGCTCGGGCGGTTAGCTCAGCGGAAGAGCAGCCGGCTTACAACCGGCAGGTCACTGGTTCGAATCCAGTACCGCCCACCACCGAGAACGTCTCCGCGCCTAGTCCTCTTACCTGCGACAACGCAGGAGGAGAGTGCTCCCGATGTCTCAGGCGCCCGCCGCGATCTTCAAGATCCCCACAGAAATCCCACAACCGGAGGCCGACCGGGCCGATAGGCCCAAAGCCAAGGGCTCATCGGGACGGGCGAAGAAGGCCGTTGGCGCGACCCAGAGCGCGCCCTTCGCCAGCGGCAGCGGCCGTGCGGCCACCCGGGGCGGCGGCGAAGTCATCGAGCTGGAGTGCGGCATCACCGTCTACCCGGCGCGGGCCGAGGGAGGCCGGTGGCGGGCGGTCTGGCAAGAAGACGGCGAACGGCAGCAGTGCGAGGCGGCGTCGGAAGAGAAGCTGGCCGTCAAGCTGGAGAAGGTCAAGATCCGGCTGGAAGCCGACGCGCCGAACATGCGGCAGCCTGGGGCCGCCCTTATCTCGCACTACCTGGACCCCGACCGGCTGTCGGTTAAGACACGGTGGTCGCGCAAGCACGCGCACACCCAGGGCAGGCTGTGCGCGGTGTACGCCGCCCCGGTCATCGCCGAGATCGCGTGCGAGGACATCAAGGCCAGCCACACGCAGCGGATCGTCAACGCCGCCTGGCCAGGGCGGTCTGCCCAGGCGCGCAGCAGCGACGTCTTCCCGCTGCCAGCAGGTGCTGAGATAATCGTCACCGGCTGGGCCACCGCCCGGTCGAGACGGGTGACGAGACGGTCCCGCGCAATCGTCCGGAGGGTGCCTGCCGGCGGACCTACCGATTCGTCTCCCTGCTCCGTCATGTCAATCCAGCTGGTCGAGTAGTGGCCAGGAAGCTCGTCAGGGGCCTCAAGTGAGCGCCGGTGAGCTGGTCCGGCACCCCGTCAGCGGGCGCACCCGGCCCCGCACCCTGCGCCGGTCCCATACGGACAATCTTGACATGCGGGCCGCCCGAGAGTCTTCTCGGACGGCGGACGCTCAGGTCCAGGCGGCAGCACATTGCGTCTTCGCGTTATTCGCGGGCCATGGGCAGCTGACGGAGCTCAAGGAGGTCCAGGCCGAGCGCCTCGATCTCAGCCAGTACGCCGTACAGCGCCGAGCGATCCAGCCGCCCGGTGAGTATCGTGTGCGCGCCGTGATAATGCGGCACCAATGCGGGAAACGCTGACAGCAGCATCGGGCCGAGGCGCCCGTTGATCCTGATCGTGTAGCGGGCTGGAGCCGGGTCCATAGCGCTACGATCCCTCGCCGGCCGGTGACTTCGCGTCACGGTGATCCGGTGACATTCACGTCACCGGATCACCACGGCGAGTCGGTAGATCGAGTCCTCGCCGTGACCGCGACGCTTACTCGTCGGGCAGTCGCGCTGTTAAGAGTTACGAGCTGTGCAGGTAAAGCCGCGCCGAGACTCAGTCGAGGCGCGATACCTGGTAGTGGTGGATCCGCCAGCCGTCGTTGTCCCGGCGGATGATCACGCTGAGGTACACGGTGAGGGTGGCGCGGTCGGTGAAACCGAAGTCGACGGTCAGGTAACCGAGTACCAGTCCGTCGCCTAGCGTGTGCGTTTCGCGGAGTTTGTAGGCCGCAGTCATGCCCATCGGCTGTTGGGCGTAGTACTCGGCGACGCCGGTCGGCCCCACGGTGTAGGGGTGCAGGCCCTGGAAGATCGCGTCCTTGGTGAACAACGCGGCGACCTGGTCCGGCTGGTGGGCGTCGACCGCGGCCTTCCACCGGGCGAGGACCTCGTCCAGTACGTCCGCCTCGTGGCCTGGTGTTTGACTGCTCATGACGTCTCCGTTGCCGGGGTCGCTGGGGTGGGCTGTCAGGGGAGTCACTGTGTCGTGCCGCCAGACGCGCAGTGGCATTGACGACAGGACGCTCTCCAGTTCGTCCGCGTCCGCGGCCTGGAACAGGCCCCAGGTGCGCCACTCGCCGGCCCGCAGCGGCGGACGCCACAGCCTTAGCAGGTGCCCTTGCGCTGCCAGCTGCCGGGATCGTGCTGCCTCCCGGGTGCGGATCGCGTCGACCTCCGCGTCCCTGGTGCCGTCCGGCACCGTGGTCACCATGTCGACCAGGAATTCCATCGTCATTTCCTTCGGTTATCGGGTGCCCCGTACCCGGCTGGGCACGGGTCCGAGGTGGTGCGGGAAGCGGTACCGCAGCACCAGTGCGGCGACCGCGGCGACCGCGACGATTGCGGCGCCGGCGAGCAGCGCCGGCTGGTAGCTGTGGTGCAGATCGGCGTGACCAGGACCGGCCCGGTGATCTGGCCGACGCTGTATCCCGTGGTCAGGATGGCCACGGCCCGCGGAGTGCGCAGGTGAGCGCCGGCGGCCAGCGCCAGGGTGGCGATGCCAAGGAACGTGGCGCCGAACAGCCCCGCGGAGGCGAGCGCGGCAGCGGTCCCGCCGACCAGAGCGGGCAGCGCGATGCCCGCCGCCTGCGCGCCCAGTGCGACGGCCAGCAGCGTCGGGCGGCTCCAGATGCGGCTCATCCCGGCCCAGAGCGCCGCTGACGGAACGGCGGCCAATCCGGCGATGATCCAGGCGCTGCTGCCGAGCGTGGTCGAGCCCGGCCTGATCGATGGCGGCGACCAGGAACATGCCGGCGATGATGTAGCCGGTGCCTTCCAGCGTGTACGCCACCAGCAACAACGTGAACCACCGATGGCCGGCCTGGCCAGCCCCGCGGTCCGTCCCGTCACCGCCGGCGGCTGACGGCCGCGCGGCCAGGCGGCCACGCTCAGCACCGCGCCGAGCGCCGCGGCCGACCACCAGGAGTCCTGCCATGTGCCGTTGCGGAGCACTAGCTCCAGGGCACCGGAGGCGGCGATCCCGACGCCGACGCCGCCGAATCCGTGCCCGACCAGATGCCCGCCATGGGCGCGCAGCCCGGTGAGCAGCGCGCTCGCCGCGATCATGAACACCAGGGCGCTCGCGCATCCGGCGACGAACCGCAGCGCCGCCCACCCGGCGCCGCCGGTCGGCACCGGCATCAGCGCGAGCGTGGCGACCACGGTGATCAGCGACGACCGGTACACCGCCCGGGACCGCAGCAGTGCAGGCGCGGCGACGCCCGCCAGCGCGCCGGCCAGGTAGCCGGCGTAGCTGGCGGTCGCGATCGCGGCCCCCCACTGCGGCGACAGCCCGGCTCCGGCGGTCATCAGCGGCAGGATCGGCGTGTAGACGAACCGGCCCACGCCCATCCCGGCCGCCATGGCCGCGGCCGCCGGCCCGACGATCCCCGCGGCCCTGGCCACGGGGACGGCGAGGCCCGCCGGTTGTCCCGGCCGCGGTGCAGGTAGCCCGGTCATGATGCCCTGGCCGCCGAGCCGGTCAGTGGCCCGCGCTCTGGCCGCCGTCGACGTGCAGGATCTCGCCGGTGACGAACTCGGCGGTCTCCAGGTACGTGATCGCCTCGACGATGTCGGCGATGTCGCCCATCCGGCCGACCGGGTGCATCGCGCCGAGCGCGTCGTGGGTCTCCTCAGCGTGCATCGGCGTGCGGATGATGCCGGGCGAAACCGTGTTGACGCGCACCCCGCGGGCCGCGTACTCGATGGCCAGCGAGCGGGTAACGGCGTTGAGGCCGCCCTTCGTCAGCGACGCGAGCGCGGACGGGACCGCGGTGCTGGCGTGGTCAACGAGGCTGGTGGAGATGTTGACCACGTGTCCGCGGCGTGGGCCGTCGTTGCCGAGCATGGCCGTCATGGCCTGCTGCGTGACATGGAAGAATCCGCGCAGGTTGACGTCGGCGACATGGTCAAAGTCCGCGTCGGTGTAGTCGGTGAACGGCTTGGCCACGAACACGCCGGCGTTGTTGACCAGCGTGTCCACCCGGCCGAAGCGTTCGACGGCCGAGTCGACCAGGCGCGCGCCGGTCGCGGGATCGGCGACGTCGCCGGGCACGGTGAGCACGCCGGGGTCGCAGAGGGGGTGATGTGCCGCGAGTTCGCGACGACGGCATACCCGAGTTTGCGGTAGGCCTCCACGACGCCGGCCCCGATGCCCTGCGACGCGCCTGTGACAATCGCGACCTTCTGCTCTGAAGACATGACTTCACCTTGCCCGGGGACCTTCGGCAGCGCCACGACCAGCGTTCTCTCTGCTGGTAGGCAGAACCTCCCACCGCGCTAGGATCAATTTCGTGGAGCTGCGCCAACTGCGCTACTTCGTGGCGGTCGCCGAGGAACTCAACTTCGGCCGGGCCGCCGCGCGGCTGCACATTGCCGGACCGTCGTTGTCGCAGCAGATAAAGGCACTTGAACGCACCCTCGGCACGCGCCTGTTCGACCGGGACCGCCGTACCGTGACGCTGACTTCCGCTGGCGAGGCCCTGCTCCCGCGCACCCGGGCGCTGCTGGAGCAGGCCGACGACCTGCGCCGGGCGGCGGCCGGCCTGGCGGAGCACGAACCCGTTCGCGTCGGCTGCGTCAACTGGTGCCCGCCCGACCTCGCCGGCCGGACCACCGGCGTCGCCCAGCTGCTGGTTGACACCTGGGTACTGCCCTCGCACACGCAGGCCAGCCGGGTCGCCGACGGGAGCATCGATCTTGCTATCTGCTGGGTCCAGCTCGAGGAACTTGAGACCCAGGGCCTCGAAGCCCGGCTGCTCAGCGCCGACCGGCTTTACGCGGTCGCCCCCGGGAGGGACACCTCGCCCGTGCGCGCCCGGGACACGGCGGTGCTGGTCGACGCCGACGAAACCAGCTGGCTGTCGTGGAACAGGTACGCACAGGAGTTCGCGGCCGACACCAGTGCCACCCGCATACCCATCGACGACGGCGGCATCACCGGCCGGGCCTTCTTCGATCATGTGCGACGCCTGCGCCGGCCGCTGGTTAACTCGCCCAAGGGGCAGACGGCACCAGTCCCGCCGGACCTGGTTCAGCGGCCGATCGTCGCGCCCGCGCCGTACTGGACGTGGTCCCTGGTCTGGCGCCGGGCCGAGAGCCAGCCGTCTGTGCTGGCGGCCGTGAAGGCGCTGACCGACGACCGGGGCGGCCTCACCTTCGACATCGGCGTCGCCTGGCTGCCGTCCGGCGACCCGTACCGGAAAGGCTAGAACGCCGGACAGCCTCCGCACGCAGGTGCGCGGCAACGGGACGGGAAAGGCGAAGTCACGGGACCGTTCGGATCAATTGAAATGCTTGACCGCGCGGTGGCCGATTCAAGTACCAGTCAGCCCAGGTGCCCGAGGCTTTCCATGGACCGCCGCAGCTCGCGGCGCGAGCTGACGCCGAGCTTGCCGTACACCTTGCCCAGGTGCCATTCGACGGTCCGGGTGCTGAGGAACAGCTGGGCGCCGATCTCCACGTTGGTGCGGCCGCCGGCCGCGAGCCGGGCGATGCAGGCCTCCTGCGCGGTGAGCTCGGTCGCCGTCTCGATCGTCCGCTTGCGCACGGTGTCGCCGGTGGCCAGCAGCTCACGCCGGGCCCGCTCGGCGAACGCCTCGATGCCCATCGTCGTGAGCTGGTCATAGGCGGTCCGCAGCTCGGCGCGGGCGTCCCGGCGCCGGTTCGCGCGGCGCAGCCATTCGCCGTACAGGAGGCGGGCGCGGGCGGCGGCCGGGCGCATCCGGGTTCGGTCGAGCCGCTCGATCGCCTCACGGTAGAGCTTCTCGGCGGTCTCCCCCTCGCTCAGCAGGGCGCGCGAGCGCGCCTCGGCGCCGAGCGCCCAGTCGGTGCCGCTCGCGCTGGTCGTCTCGGTTAGCCGCTCGAGCGCGCTGGCCGCGCGGCCGGGCTGCCCGCTGCGGACCGCCGCCTCGATCAGCTCGGTGAGCGACCAGCCGAGGACGCCGATGTCGTCGTACTCGCACACAGCTCGGCGGCGGCGAGGGCCTTGTCGTACTGGCCGAGGCCGTTGTAGAGCAGCGCGGCGGAGTACTGGCTGGTCACTCCCCGGCCTTCGCCGCGGGTGGTCACGCCGTCCATGTTCGCCTTGATGAGCTCGACCGCCTCAGCCTCGCGGCCGCGCCACGCGGCGATGCCGGTGGCACCGTAGGGCGCGAGCTGGGTCCCGGTCGCGTCGCCGACCGCCTGCGCCTCGGCGATGAGTGCCGCGCCTTCGGCCAGCTCGCCCGAGTGCGAGTGCAGCAGGATACGGGACCGGACGGCCAGGGGAAGCTCGCTGAGCGCTCCCGATTCGCGCGCGAGCCTGACGTGACGGCTGGCCAGGACGTGCCAGGTCTCGTCGTCCCACACCGCCATGGCCGCCCGCCCGGCCAGCCACAGCCAGCTCAGCCCCTCCTCGGCCGGGATGTCCTGGGCGCGGAAGGCGAGCAGCGCCCGCCTGAGAGCGGGCACCCCGGCCGGATAGCCCTCCGTGACCAGCAGCGCCAGGCCGTCGAGGAGCAGATCGGGAGCGCGCCCGGGCACCGGTGGCGGGGGCGCTATCCGTGCGGCCCTGGCGACGTCACCGACCGCCGGGGACAGGCGGCCGACGAACAGCGCGGCGGTGAACGCCTCCAGGTAAGTCTCACGAGCCAGCCCGACGTCCAGCGGCTCGAGCCGCCTGGCCGCGCTGAGCATCAGCGGGGGCGCGTCCCGGCCGTGGCTTGAGGCGAACACCACCTGCGCGCGCAGGTGGTCGCCGCGGGCCCGCTGCAGTTCGTCGAGCGGCCCGGCCTGTGCCATCGCCAGCAGGCCGAGCGCGGCATCGGACGCGCCCGCCTGGTATTTGGCCTGCGCCGCGGCCAGCGCCCGCTGCGCGCGGCGCGCCGGGTCAAGGGTGAGCCCGGCGGACTGCTCGAGGAACGCGGCGGCCGCCGCGAGGCCGCCGCGGCGGCGGGCCCGGCCCGCGCACAGCTCAAGCTCGGCGGCGATCGCCTCATCGGGTCCCGGCGCTGCCTGCGCGCGGTGCCAGGCCCGCCGGTCCGGGTCTGTCGCCGCATCGGTGGCGTCGGCCAGCGCGCCGTGCAGTTCCTGCCTCGTTTCGACGGATGCCGAGCGGTAGGCGGCCGAGCGCACCAGAGGGTGCCGGAACCGGACCCGTCCGCCGAACTCGGCCAGCCCCGCCTCGACCGCCGGGCCCGCCGCCCCGGCACCGATCGCGAGCCGCCCGGCCGCCCGCCACACCAGCACCGGATCTCCCGACGGATCGGCCGCCGCGAGCTGCACCAGCCGCCGTGTCTGGGCCGGCAGCGCCGCCAGCTGCCGGGCGAAGCTCTCCTCGATCCGCCCGTCGAGCGGCACCGCGCTGCTCAGCCCGAACCCGCCCGCCAGCTGCGCGGGTGTCAGGCCGCGGGGCAGCTCAAGCAGAGCCAGCGGGTTCCCGTTGGTGTCGGCGATGATCTGGTCCCGCACCTGTACGTCGAGCGGCCCGGTGAGCACCGACGCCAGCAGTTCGCGGGCGTCCTCCTCGGGCAGCCCGCCTACCACCAGTTCCGGCAGCCCGGCCACGTCCTCGCCGGGAACCCGGGCCGCGAAGACCAGGCCTATCGGCTCAGCTGAGAGCCGCCTGGCGGCGAATCCCAGGGCCTGCGCCGAGGCCCGGTCCAGCCACTGCTGGTCGTCGATCATGCAGATCAGCGGACGCTCGCTCGCCGTCTCTGACAGCAAGCCGACAACGGCGAGGCCGACCAGGAACCGGTCAGGTACCGGTCCGGGACTCAGGCCAAGCGCGGTCCGCAGCGCATCGCGCTGCGGAACCGGAAGCGCATCGGCCAGGTGCAGCATCGGCGCGCACAGCTGGTGCAGGCCGGCGAAGGCCAGCTCCATTTCCGACTGCACGCCGGTCCCCCGGGCCACCAGGCAGTCCGGGGCCAGCCCGGCCAGGTAGTCAAGCAGCACGGTCTTGCCCACCCCGGGCTCACCGCGCACCACCAGGGCCTGACCCTGGCCCGACCGCACCTGCGCGACGAACCGGTCGAGCAGGGCGCGTTCGCCGACCCGGTCCATCAGCCCAGCCGCGGCGCGGCCGGGCGGCCGGGCACGGACGTTCATGCGGCCTCCCTGCCAGATACCACTTATGCCAGGCCGTCAGCCTACCTGGACCGAATCCGCGATCCCGGCGGTGAACGCCCGGCCGCTGGCCCCGGGCCGCGGTCAAGGCCGAGTACTGGTGGGTCCCGGGCCATGGTCCAGAGTTCCGGCCAGTAATGACTACGGGCGCTATGCGGGCCTCAGCGCGTGAGGCTGGGGCGAGCACCACCCGTAGATCACCTGGCCCGCGCCTGGCCGCAGGCGCCGGCCATCACCGCGAGCGGAAGGAATCCGCATGCCCACAGTCACCGTCGGCAGGGAGAACAGCGCCGACACCGAGATCTACTACGAGGATCACGGCGCCGGCCGTCCGGTCGTGCTGATCCACGGCTACCCGCTGAGCGGCCGCGCCTGGGACAAGCAGGTCCCGGCGCTACTGGAGGCCGGGTACCGGGTCATCACCTACGACCGCCGCGGGTTCGGCAAGTCAAGCCAGCCGGCGACCGGCTACGACTACGACACCTTCACGGCCGACCTCAACTCCCTGCTCGAGTCCCTGAACCTGGGCGACGCCGTCCTGGTCGGGCACTCGATGGGCACCGGCGAGGTCACCCGCTACCTGAGCCGCTACGGGTCCGCCCGCGTCGCCAAGGGCGTGCTGGTCGGAGCGATCCCGCCGTACCTGCTGCAGGCCGACGACAACCCCGACGGGGTGCCGCAGGCCCTGTTCGACGGGTTTGCCCAGGCCGCCGCGTCCGACCCCCCGGCCTGGATGAAGGGATTCCTGAGCAACTTCTACAACGCCGACACCCTGCTTGGCACCCTGGTCAGCGAGCCGGCCTTCCAGGCGAGCTGGAACCTGGCCGTCACCGCGTCGGCCACCGCCGCGGTCGCCTGCATCGCCACCTGGGCCACCGACTTCCGTGACGACCTGGCCAGGATCGACGTGCCCGTCCTGGTTATCCACGGCGACGCGGACCAGGTGCTGCCGCTGGACAAGACCGCCAGCCGCCTGCCTGGCCTGATCAAGGACGCGCGCCTGGTCGTGGTCGAGGGCGGCCCGCACGCCATCCCGTGGACGCACGCCGACCAGGTCAACACCGCCCTGCTCGACTTCCTTGGCAACTGAACCCAGGTACCCGAGCAGCCCCTCAAGGTCCTCTTGCAAAGAGAACACCAGCCAACCAACACAACAGGAGGCACCGATGAGCGCCACTGACGCGAATAACGGCCACATCGACTTTCACCTGGAAATCCAGGTTCTCCCGGTATCCGACGTCGACCGGGCCAAGAAGTTCTACGAGCGCCTCGGCTGGCGGCTCGATGACGACGTCGCGCCGATGGAGGGCCTTCGCATCGTCCAGTTCACCCCGCCGGGATCTGGTAGCTCGATCACGTTCGGCCAGGGACTCACCGCGGCCACCCCCGGCACCGCCACCGCCGGGCTGATCGTCTCCGACATCGTCGCGGCTCATGCTGACCTTATCGCCCGCGGCATCGAGGCGAGCGACATCTGGCACGGCCCGCCGTTCCCGGTCGAGGCCCGGCAGCCCGGCGCCGACCCCGAGCGCACCAGCTACGGGTCGTTCTGCGCCTTCACCGACCCTGACGGCAACGCGTACCTGGTCCAGGAGGTCACGACGCGCCGCCCCGGCCGGATCGACCCCGGCAGCACGTCATTCACGTCCAGCGCAGACCTGGCGAGCGCACTTCGGCGGGCCGAGTCCGCCCACCGCGACCACGAGAAGCGCGCCGGGCGGCACCTGTTCCACCGGCGGACCAGGACGAGAACTGGTCCGCCTGGTACGCCGACTACGTGGTGGCGGAGCAGACCGGCACGGACCTGCCAGCCTGACCGACTCGGCTACCGGCCGACGATGCCCGGGCCAGCGGCTCGGGCATCGGGGCCGTCTTGATCACGCCGGGCCTTCGGTGGCATCTCGACAAGCAAGAGAGGAATTCGCAGTGAATTTCGGCAAAGGCAGGCAATCGCCTGCGGATACGGAACGCGCGGACGGCACGGGTGGCGGCACCGCGGCCCGGCGCAGCGTCCTCGGCGGCCTGGCCGCCCTTCCCGTCCTGTACGCGGTCGCGTCGGCCACCCCCGCGCTGGCCAGCCCGGTCGTCACGGCAAGCCGCTGCCACGACGGCCGCCGACGACCTGGTGCGCGGGCAGGAGCGGCGCTACAACGCCCCGCTGCTCGCCGCCGGAACCCGGCTGGTGCTGCCCTCGGGCGTCAAGGCCCTGCCGGTCCTGGACTACTACCACCGCCCGCACCTCGCCCGGACGGCGTCCGCCTGGCCTCACGTCAGGACCGCCGACAGCACCACTGCCGACGCATCGGTCATCCCCGGCCGCGGCGCCGCCACCCGCGTCGCCATCATCAGCGGGTTCACTGACGGCTGGTACGAGATCGCCCACGCCAACGGTCGCGCCGACCGCGTCACCTGGGACGCCAGCAAGCTCCCGTACCTATTCATGCACGGTGAATTCGGCGGCACCGACGAAGAGCCGTACCGCAGCCGGTTCTACACCCTCGCGCTGCAGCCGATGTCCCGCAACCCCTACCTCCGCAGCACCACCTCTCTAGGAGAAGAATGTCTCATCACTTCGACTACACAGCCGACGAACGGCTGGACATCAGCGACGCCTACTGCTTTGCCGGTCCCAGCGACGCCTTCGGCCCGCGCACGGTATTCGGGATGAACGCCGCCCCGGATAACGCCGGCCCCTGGGACCCCGCCGGCTACTACGAGCTCAAGCTTGACACCAACGAGGACCTGATCGAGGACATCACCTGGCGGTTCACGTTCCCGGTCGACTCGGCCGGCGTCCAGCACGTCATGGTGGCCGAGCTACGCGGCCGGGAGGCCACCGACCGCAACGCCGTCGGCCGGATCATCACGCCTCCCAACGCGCCGGTGGGAGAGGTCCTTGAGCTGGAGCGCGGCATCAAGCTCTTCGCCGGCCCCCGCACCGACTCGTTCTTCAACTACCTTCCCTTCCCCATCACGCTGGCGAAGGCCCTGAACACCGGCTTCTTCCCGGATCTCAATGCGCTGAAGCCGGCCAGCGACTTCTTCATGGGCCAAACCGTCTGGTCCGCCCTCATCGAGGTACCGGCCGAGATCACCGGCCGCGGCAAGCTGAACTACTGGGCCACCACCGCGGTCTACGACCAGGGACACGGCTGGGTGCAGCTCCAGCGGGCCGGCGGGCCCAACGGCACCACTCTCTGGACCTTCCCCACGGGTCCGGCCGGGATCAACATCAACGCCACCGTCCCGTCGCAGGACCTCGAGGGCAGGCCCCGCCACCCCGAGACCGACCCCGCCACCGGGGTCTGGGGCCAGATCAGGGACCAAACCGCCGTCGTCGTCGGCCTCGGCGGCACCTACAACCAGGGGGTCCACGGCAAGCCGACCGCGCGGGCCTACGGCGCGTACGTGGCCGACGTATTCCTCCCTATGGTTATCCCGTTCACCCCCGGCACCCACGCCCTGTGGGACCCCTGGCAGGGCAGCCACAACGGCAAGGGCCTGACCGAGGACGCGTTCGACAACGCCGCCAAGGTCATCCTCAACCAGGACTTCGTCTCAGGCCTTACCCAGCCCGCGATACTCCTCGACTACTTCCCCTATCTCGCCGCCCCGACAGGGAGCTGACCCGGCGCGGGGGGAGTGGCCGCGGGCGCGCCGCACCCCGTACGGCGCGCCCACGGCAGGCCACAGGATCGGCGCTGACCACGACGATCACGGGCGGCTCGGCATTCTCCCGGCGGGGTGCGGGCTCCATCGTCGTCGTGACGGTTATCTGCACGGTTATTCGACGGTCTCATCGGCGAGGGCGCCGCGGAGGGCGGCCCGTGAGGTGATGCCGAGCTTGGGGATGACCTGGTAGAGGTGGGCGGAGACCGTCCTGGGGGAGAGGAAGAGGCGCGCGGTGATCTCCTTATGGGTGTGGCCGCCGCGTCCCGCCAGCGCTGAAGCCAAGATCCACCGCGCCTTGAACCTGTTCCGAGAGGCGTCCCAGTAGATCGAGTCCCCGCCGTGACCGCGATGCTTGCCCGTAGCTCGCGTCACGAGCCCAGAATAATCTTTTGGCTCGCAGCGGCATTCGTTCGAACGCTCACATAGGCCCTGATCAGGCGCGCCAGGCTGGGCCGGTTGGAGTCGGGAGGTTTCTCTCGCCTTCAAGGCCGGGCTTGTTTAGGCCCCAGGATGACGGCGGGCGTGGCGAGCCGATCGGCGTGTCGAGGCTAACGGCCGGGCGCGCCCCGGTCAGCCTTCGCGGCTGAGTTAAAGGTCGTCCGGCAGGACACGGAAGGCCTTGTGCGGTGTCAGCGGCCGGATGGCGCGGAAGTCCCGCCGGTCCAGGGTTAGTATCGCGTCCGTGCGGTAGTCGGCCGCTAGCGTGACGTTAACCGCGTCGGCTAGGTCAAGGTCCAGGTCCGCGTACTTCCGCTGCACCTCACGAGCGAGCTTCAGGGTGTCGGGGCTGACCTCGGGCACGTGGAAGCGCATGCGCAGGGCCTGGGTGATGATGTTGTCGAGGATCGCGCTCCTGGCCTGGGCGCCGAACCGGACCTTGGCCAGGTGGTCCACCTCGGTAAGCACGAGCGGGGACACGATCACGGTGCCGGCGCTGCCCAGCAGGTCCCGGCAGGCACCGGACTCGGGCGCCCTTCGGTCGGAGGCCGCGATTATCCCGGACGTGTCCGCGACGACGATCATCCCTGGCGGGTGTTTTTTGCCACGGCCTGGCTGATCTCCTCGTTCGTCGCCAGGCTGCCCGCTGCCCTCGAATGTGGGCCAGTCCAGCGGCTCATCCCACACTCGCGTGCTCATCGCCGCGAGGTGGATCCCCTCGCGGATGATCTCGGCCTCCGGGACGCCACGGCGGGCAGCGGTCTGCTTGATCAGGGCCAGGTCCTCCGGGTCAGCGTAGACATTGGTGCGCTTCAGTGACATGTACCTATGCTAACACACGTTGACCGCGCCCTCCCGGGTCGCCAGCCGAAGGCGTCAGGAAACCCAAGGACTGCGCGACGATTTCGGCGCTCACACCTATCAAATAACCGGTCGGCCCAACTCGTCCACCTCTGCTGAGCCTCGACGGGAACAACGTGATGCCTGACGCCGACTGCTCCGGCGGCCCTTGGCTCCCTGTTTGGCTCCCACCGGGAATCTGCCGTGCAAACCCGCAGGCCAGAGCCGTGCATCTTGGTGACCCGCTGCCTGGAGCGCAGCGGGTCACGGCAACATGCGAAATATCGCTCTGAACTGCAGAAACCGGCTAGAGTGGCGACGGTACAAGACGGCCTGTGACCTGGCGACGTGACCCGTTCGAACACCGCTATAGGCCATTGAACTGGGGAAACAGGGGAGTGAGGTCTTCACGTTTAGGGCTGACCTGGGGAAACGCAGGAAGCGGCATGCCGCAGGCACCGTCTCCCACCTTCAAGATCCACACAAATCCCCACAACCGGCCCGCGGCAAGCCCGTCGTCCCGCTGCGCGGGCGCAGGCCGGGGGACCGGCAACCGGCGGCTTCTCGCGAACGGGACCGGGCGCGCCGCCACCGGAGGCGGCAGCGAAGTCGCCGAACTGGAGCACGGCATCACCGTGTACCCGGCGCGCGGTGAGGGGCCGCTCGGTGCGTGCCGGTTGCGTCAGCAGCCCCGTGACCTGCCCGGGCACATATCCCCCATTTCCGGATGCGGGATCTTCGGCGGGCGCCCGCGGGCCAACATGGTAATGAAGGATTCTCCTTCCATGTCGATTAAGCAGGTTATAACCTGCTTAATCGTCGCGATCATGGAAACATGATCACCCGGTACCAGGACTGGGTGAATAATTGTCCGTTATGTGCGATTTGGTACACGCAGGATAAACAATGACTGATGCCGAGCGGCGGATCAGGTCGGAGTTTGCCTTCAGCAGTCACATTTCGTGCCGCGTGGCGAAGCGCGCATGGTGCTACGGTCCCGTGTGAGATGTCAAGAGATCTCATATGATACACATGTGGATAAACTTGATTCGTGGCTCAACAGTCAAACCGGCTGGCGGCGAGCAACGTTCATCTGGCTGCAGATATGCCCGGTCGCCGTCATGCTCGGATGCGCAGTCTGGGGAACCGCCAACCCGGCCGCGCCACCCTGGCCCGGCGCGACACTGCTCGAAGCGGTGGGCTGGTCGCTTGCTGGTGCTGTGCCGCTGAGCGTCCTATTCGTTCTGCTGACGCGTTCATCTACGGTCCGGTACATCGGTCCATCTCTTGCGTGGCACGTAGCCGTGGGAACTCTTCTTTGGATGATCTCTTTTCTCCTCATCCAAGGTCCTATCTGGCAGCGGGACAGTATTCACCATATAGTTGGAGCGATAGCTCTAATCCTCGCAATAGTCGGTGCCATATTCTTGCTCGACAATGGACGCCAGTTTCGGCGCTTGTCGAAAGGTGAATCTTCTTCTCTGTGCAATAGGGAGAGCTGACTGTCTGTGTCGACGGCCATTCTGATGGTGTGCCGTCGAATGTGGAAATAGATCATGGCGCCCTGCCGACGATCTCCTGGCCGAAGGGTTAGTATCTAACGGTGAAGCTTCTGCGGAGCAGTGGCGGGTTGCTGGTACAGTTCGCCGCCATCCTCGCTGGCACGGCGGTCGGAATGCTGGTGTTCCAGGGTAGATGGCTGCCTTTGTCGGTCGATCTTGGCTGCCGCGGCTGGCTATGTCCTTTCCTTGGCAATCACTCGACTGCTTGCTCAGCTCTTGAGGACAGTGGCGAGGAAAAGGCAGTCGGGAGTGGACGAAGTGACTCCGAGTCCCCACCGGTGTGGGACAAACAGTCCGGCTGCCGCCGGGGGATCCGCTGACCTCGTACTGCGGAATGCGGGGCCTAGAAGCATACTAGTCATCAAGGCCATTGTGGAGAACAGCGACCTTGGCTTGGGGCAGGCGAAAGAGTTGGTTGATCAGGCCTCCATGCGCGGTGCTTACCGGAGTATCTGACGAAACGGCCGCTGCAGCTGCCGCTCATCTCAGTTCACTAGGTGCGAAGGTTTTCGTCCGGCCTTCGGCGCAGCCAAATTTACCCACGCTCCGGATTTGACCTTCCGCCGTACCGAGCATCCCTCGTCCAGTGGCCGGATCGGCGGCCAGTATCCAGTATCGCCCACCAGCGACGGATCACGCGCCAAGGCTCCTCTCCAGTGCTCGATCGGCTGGTAAATTGCCGATTTCGAGCGGTGGTTCTGGACGTGAGGAGAGAGATGCCGGGCAGCCCAGTGCGCTGCGGGGTGGGAACATACGGACTTCGTGAGGTGCTGCGCGGCAGGAAGTTCTCGAAGGCAATGCGAGACTTCCTGCTGGGCAGGCCTTCGGGTCGTATCTCAGAAGGGTGACGGCAGGAAAGCTACGGGTATCGGCCGATTCGATTACCTGGACACCATTCATCCCGTTCCCTTGACGGCATCTCGTCGGCATAGACTTCCGGGTGCTCTGCGTTCAGACCCGCCCACCGGGCATCAACGAGATCAACATTCCTGGTGGCGAGAAGCTGCGTCACGGTGTCATGGTTCCGAAGTGGACTGTCGTTACGGCCAAGAAGCCGGGAACTGGGGCTATTGACTTTGTCCTCCCCGCGCCGGATGTACAGCTCGTTGCCGCATGGCTGACCGGTGAAATTTAGGCGGTTGAGGCCCCGCGATCCTTATCGCGAGGACGGTAGGGGTCGGAGTGCGCTTCGGCTCGTAGGGCTGCGGCCGAGTATCGCGATCAGGCCTGTTTGTCCGCAGGTATAGCGTTGGCGGGTGCCCGATGCGATCTTCGCTCATCCACGCCTGGCGGCCGTTTACGACGCCTTCGACGGGCACCGTGATGACCTGGATTCCTATCTGGCCCTCGTGGAGGAACTGTCGGCGGACGTCGTGCTGGACGTCGGCTGCGGAACCGGCAGCCTGGCGGTCCTGCTCGCCGCGGGTGACCGCGCCGTCGTGGCCGTAGATCCCGCTGAAGCCTCGCTTGAGATCGCGAAGGCGAAAGACGGGGCAGCGAGTGTCAGGTGGATTCACGGTGACGCGACGGCGCTGCCGCCGATCGGCGCCGATCTCGCGGTGATGACCGGAAACGTGGCCCAGGTTTTCCTTACCGACGATGAGTGGGGGCAGACCCTCCGCGGTATCGGCGCAGCGCTTCGGCCTGGCGGCCATCTGGCATTCGAGACCAGGCGTCCCGGGTACCGGGCCTGGCAGGAGTGGGCGGCAGACACTGATCCGGTCACCCTTGATGTGCCCGGGGCCGGAGCAGTGGAACGACGACTTGAAGTGACGCAGGTCAGCCTGCCGTTCGTCTCCTTCCGCTGCACCTACCGGTTCGACGACGGCGCAGTCATAACCTCGGATTCGACGTTGCGTTTCCGTGATCGCGGGGAAGTGGAGTCGAGTCTCGCGGCCAACGGCTACCGCGTGATGGAGGTACGCGATGCCCCTGACAGGCCCGGACGAGAGTTCGTGTTCATCGCCAAGCGCATGACCTGACGTCCTGCGCCGCCATGCTTGAAAACGAGACGACCGAGCAAGGCGCCTGAGGGTTCAACATGGTGAGCCCGGGACCGGGGCGACCTGATCGTTGCGCTCGCGGACACCTCCGGCCTCGCCCTGGCCGACGCGATCGCACAGAAAATCGCACAGAAAGTGGTGGCAAAGGAGGCCGTCGTCCTTCACCGCCGGGACGCGCCAGTCCTGTGATCGCCTCTCGGTCCGCCCTATCCCGGCGCGGCCCTGACCCACTGGGGTGGCAGCTGTGCCAGCCCACGGCTACCCGGTCGCCGGCGGCGTAACGGGTGTGCGCCCGCGCGCAAACAGACCACTTAACCGATCCACCAGAAAACAGGCAGAGCTCCGGGCCGGAACTCCCTTCAGGGGAACTGCCTAAAACGAATAGCGCCCGGCGACAACAAGGCTGCACGCGACCGACATCTTCACGTCCCGCAGCTAGCCAGATGTCGTCGACCACATCACGCTGTGGGACTGCAACGGCTCCGGCGTGGAGCAATGGGTGCCGCAATCGGACGGGACGCTGATCAACCCGCCGTCAGGGCTGTGTCTGTATGATGCGGGCGGCTCCACCAACGGCTGGTGCGGGAACTGACAGCGGCACCCGACCTGGACGGGTGGGCGGTCGTGGAAGGACTGCTGGAAGACGAGAGGCTGGCTTCCGCTTTCGCGCCGAGTTGCCGGTCGATCAGGTAGGCGGCCTCCGCGATGACCATGGCGGTGGTGACCAGGGGACCCTCGTCGCTCTCCAGCAGTGCCCGGCAGGCGGCGTGGTCCCTGTCGGCACGGTCAGCCGTGGCGACCAGAGGGCCGGTGTCGACTATCAGCACCTAGTCGCGCCCGAACCCCTCGGCCAGCATTTCATCGGCCTCTGCCGCGCCGCGACCCGGACGTTGAAGCGCCTACGGCGGCGAACGCCAGTCGGCGGCGCGGTGGCCTGGGCAGTTGCGCCGCTAGGAGGTCCGCTGCCAGCTGGTCTGCAGTCTGGCCGCGACGGGCTGCCTCGGCTGCCAATGCCTCGGCGACGGCGTCATCCAGATGGAGGGTGACTGTCATGACTCCAACGTAACAGCCGATGCGAGCAGGACGGGATCACCGCAGCCGCCGTCGGCAGCAAGTCGTAACCGGGTGGCCTGTGCCACCACAGAATCTTCGCAGGCCTGTTTTGGCAGCGTTGAAGTCATGAGCTGACTGGGAGAAATTGCGGGTGCCCGCCACATGATCGACTGGCGCCTGCGCGTCTGACGGCAGACACGGCACGCGTCTCATTTCACTCCTTCGTATCTGTGGCTGTCGGCCAGGCCCGGAGGCTGTCTTTGGCGATTCGCCCGTCCTTGACGACCATGAGCACGTTGGACGGGTCGCCGATAACGTCGATATCTGCTATCGGATCGCCGTCGCACACGACGAGGTCGGCGGTTTTGCCGGGTTCGACGGTGCCCAACGACGTGTCCAGGCCCAGCAGCTGAGCGGCGTGGAGAGTTCCGGCGGCGATCGCCTCGAGCGGGGACAGCCCGAGCTGCACCATGTAGCCGAGCTCGCGGAGATTCTGGCCGTGCGGGAAGACGCCGGAGTCGGTACCGAGAGCAACTTTCACGCCGCGTCGCACCGCCTCGCTCAGCCGCTCGCCGACCGCATCGGCGAGGCGTCGCTTCTTTTCAAGCGCCTCCGGTGCGAAAACGCCGCTGTCTACGTGGAACGTGGACAGCGTCGGTACTAGGAATGCCCCGTTCTCGAGCATGAGGTCGATGCCCTCGTCGTCGATTAGGTATCCGTGTTCGATGCTGGTCACGCCGCCGCGCAACGCGTTCTTGATGCCTTGCGCCCCCTGGGCGTGGGCAGCCACCGGCCGCCCGCGGTGCCGTCGGGTCTCGGCCACGACCGCGGCGATCTCCTCCTCGGTTAGCCCCTCGTCCTCGGGTTGATCGCTCGGGCTGTTCACGCCGCCGGTGGCGCAGACCTTGATCACGTCGGCGCCTTCGCGGATCAGTCGCCTGGTCGCCGCCTGCACCTCGGCCGGAGTGTCGACCAACTCACTGAACGGCCCCAAGAGCGCCGACGGGTCGAAGCCGCTGGGCAGGCGGAAGTCGGCGTGGCCGCCGGTGTGGCTCATCAACCGTAGGGCCACGTGCAGCCTCGGCCCGTCGATCAGGCCGCGGGCTACCGCTTCGCGGTAGCCCGCGTCGATCCCGCCCAGGTCGCGTGCGGTGGTTACCCCGGCATGCAGGGTGTCACGCATGCGCCGGGCGCGTTCAAACACCGTCACGGTGGGCGAGTCGCGCAGCAGCCTGCCGGTGAAATCTGCGTTGCTGTCCATGAGGAAATGCACGTGGCAGTCGAAGAAACCTGGGAGCAGGGTCCGTCCGCCGAGCTCAGTGATTGTCTCGCCGGCCACGACCGGCCGCCTCTTATCCGGTCCGGCGTAGGTGAACTTTCCGTCCTCCACCACGACCGCGGCGTCGTCTACCGGCGGGGCACAGGTGCCGTCGATGAGGCGAGCGCCGGTGAAGACCATCCGGCGTTCCTCCGCGGTTCGAAGGTGATCAGCCACGCAGCGCTCCTCCGTAGTGTGATTCGTGCGGTGCCTTGCCAAAGTCCCTCGCCCTGTCGCCCGGCGGGCCGGGCCGGCCGCGACACGGCCCGGCCGCTGCTGCGCCTGCGGGCGCTCCGTCTCCTGGTGCGCCGCCACAGGCCACCAGTTGGTCCTCGCCGCGCCTAATCAGATCGGCCTGCGCCATGGCGTCTGTCGTCGCCACGGTGCTCATACCTCTCCCTTGTCGGACAGCGCTTTACGACATGGTGCAGCCAGCCCAAAAGGGCGGACAAGCAAACGGGTCCGCTGGATGGATTGCGTTCCTCGTTACGGCGCGAGATCCCGCTACAAGCGGGAGCACCCTTGACGGTCCGGGGCGCGCTGTCGGAGGCCGTGGTTCGCCGTCGGCGGTCATGCCGCCTCCCAGGGCCACGACGACGTCAGCGCTCACAGCGCACCCGGGTGCCGCAGTGTTTCAGGTGGGCCTGGGCTTGGTAAACGACATGCGTGCCATTCGGTCTCACGCCAGCTCTTGCCGCACCGATCAGGTTGCGGAGAATCCCGGTCTGCGGATCGACGCGGGGATCCAGGAACTCCTGGAACTCTGGGCCGCTCCGCGCCGACTCGTCCAGCTTCATCAGCCTGGCCACGAGGAAGTGCTGGACAGCGACGCCCTCCTCCGATGGAGAACTGACCAGGAAAAGCTTACCCGGCCGAGACGGAGCAGGTGACCGGGCGGAAGTGGCCTAGACCTTTGATCTAAACCAATTTTCACGTATTTTCTGTTCATAAAAATGAAATCAGTAGCCAGTATGGAAAAAATGGAAAAAATTCACTGGTAAGGTGACGCCGGTTCGCGCGCTGGGACCGCAGCATGGGTTCATGGCCAGCCGGGCAGCGCGGCCGGCGTAACCAGGAAGGCGTGATCGGCATGAGTGCGATCGGCGAGCAGACGGCGCACTTGCAGCACGAGTGGGAGACCGACCCACGCTGGGCCGGGATCACGCGCGATTACCGCGCGCAGGACGTGATCCGGCTGCGCGGCCGCGCCGCGAGGGAGCACGAGCTTGCCCGGCGCGGCGCCAGTCGGCTCTGGGGCCTCCTGCACGGCCAGGACGCGGTGGGGGCGCTCGGCGCGGATCCCGGCGATGAAGTGCAGCTGCCAGGGGCCGGTTTTCAGGCCATCTACCTGCCCGTCGGGCGGGCAGCGGACGGGAACCCGGCCAGCCCGTGATCCAGCCGGTGCACCCGGTCAACCCACGCCGCTGTGCGCGGCACACGCGCCCGCCGGGCCGGGGAGCCCGGCGATGGCATCGTGCCAGCGCGGCGGCGGCTGGCCCCGGTCGTGGCCGGCCCCGAGGCCCGCGCCGACGGCGCGCCGGATGCGTTCGAGCTGATGACGGCGATGATCGAGGCGGGCGCGGCCGGGGTGTGCTTCGAGGACCAGGTGCCGACGGACAAGGAGCGCGAGCATCTCGGGCGAGCAGGTCCTCGTCCCGACCGGGCAGCACATCGAGACCCTTGCCGCGGCCCGGTTCGCCGCCGACATGCTCGACGTCCCGTCGTTGGTGATCGCGCGGACCGGCGCGCGCACGGCGACCCTGCTGACGTCGGATATCGACGAGAGGGATCATGAGTTCCTGACCGGCGAGCGCACCGCGGATGGGCTCTACCGGGTGGATCCGGGCCTGTACGCGTGCGGCACGCGTTCGCTCGCGTTCGCGCCCTACGCCGACCTGCTATGGCTGGAGACTCCGGCACCAGACCTCGCAGCGGCCCGCGCGTTCGCCTGCGTCATCCACTCGCAGTATCCCGGCAAGTTGCTCGCCTACAGTTGCTCACCGTCGTTCAACTGGCGGGCGCACCTGGACGACGCGTCAGCCGCAAAGCTCAGAAAGGAACTGGCCGCGATGGGTTACCGCTTCCAGGTCACCCGCCTCGCCGCCCAGCAGCCGCGCACCGACGGGCAGGCCTGTGCCCAGCCCCACGAGCAGGAACTCGCAGCGATCAGCCTGGAGCCCGTCTCGGCCGGCCCCGGCGGGCCATGAACGCGGGTGCCGTGGGATGGTGCCACGAGCTCGTTCGGGCTAAATCCTTGAATCATCCCGAACGAACCCGTGACCTCGCCGCTCCCGGCCCGTTTCTCGGTTGCGGGGCCGGGAATCCGGGCGCGCATGGCGTTGACCGGCATGTGGAAGAAGGGCCGATCACAGCGGGCGTTTGTCGGGTTCTTTAGCGAATGCTGCGGTTTTGTCCTAAGAGATCATCCGGGATGAAACACTGCCGCTCGTGAAGTTGTCAGCAGCGACCACGGTGGCGGCTAGCGCCATGTCCAGGTTCCGGACGGTCCTGCCGCCGGTGGCGCTGGCGGCACCGGTGTCGCAGTTCTCGCGGCGGCTGCCGTCGTCTGCATCTGGATCAACGCGTCGAGGACCTTGCTCTTGCCTGACGCGTTGGCACCGTAGACGCCGATGACCGGCACGACAGAGAGCGCCTTGCCCGCCTCCCTGACTTTCGTCCGGCGGGCAGACCCCTCGTTGAGGTCGGTCGCCACAAACGACAGCACCTGTTCCTCTCGGACCGAGAGCACGTTCGCGACGCGGAAGTCGAGAAGCACGGCAGCCTTCCCCGTTCGGTTAGCAACCCCATCTATCAGGTTTTCACGTATAAATTTCTCGCAGGCTCCAGTCTAACGGGATTCGCAGGCCAATAGACATCATAAAACTGACGACGTCAGCACCCACCTGGAAGGTGACCGGGCAGCGAAATGTCGGCGACGGCCCGGACCTTAGAAGGCCCGGACCGTGCCGTTGTTGCTGGTGCTAGCCGCTAGAGCGAACTTCCGACCGTGTAGGCGTAGGCGAAATCGTGGAAGTCGGAGTACGAGGTCGCGACCCCGATCGCGGGCTCTTCGGCACCCCAGTCCGTCGAGTCGATGACGCTGAGTACGCCGGTCACCGCGGAGCCCGCGGCCGCCGTGGGCGAAAGCGTCGCCGTCAGCGTCCCGGTGGCTCCGGGCGCCAGCTCTTCCGGCGTGACGGCATTGCCGCCAGTGATGTCGTTCCCCGACGGCTGCAGTTCGAAGTACCCGACGTGGTTCGTCGTGTTCGTGACCGTGACCGTGACCGGAACGGTGGAGCCGGAGTCGATGGTTGTTGACGCCGACGTGGGGAGACTGGTCTCAGTGACGGGCGCGAGCTGGTTGTACCCGACGACTCCGGTGACGGTCTGGGAGAACTCCGTCCCGTCGGTCGTCGCGCCCTGCATCACGTCGATCTCCCACAGGCCGGGCTGGGGATCGGGGGCGATAAGCGAGGCGTTCCCGGTCGGGTTGTCGGGCGTCGGTGTGGTGTCGGTGGCTGTGACATCGATGTTTCCTGACTCGGTGACGGCAGGCTCAAGGTCAGTCGGCGAGAACAGGTAGTAGTACACGGGGTCGTCGGCGGCGTAGTCCGGGGCGGAGAACGACACGTCGAGGTCCTTCTCGCCCTGGGGCACGTCCACGTAGAACGTCTTGACCTGCCCCGGACCGCGAGATACCGAGCTGGTCAGCGTGGCGCCGAACGAGCCGCCCGCCGACGGGATGAGGGTACGGCGGGCGATCGGCACCGAGCTCTCCAGCCCGTTCAGCCCTGCGAACTGCACCGACTCCGGAGCGTCGCCCGGGGTCCGCGGGAGGGCGATCCTCAGGGGCACGCTCACCGAGCTGCGAGGCGGGATGATGACGGGCCCCGACGCCGCGCTGGTGGTGAAGTTCTGGCCGCTGGCCTGGAAGGTCACGGTTCCGGTGTAGGGCCCGGGGCGTCCGGCGCGGTCTGCACGTGGCCGCGGCCGTTCGCCCACAGGATCTGGGCCGTCCAGATTCCGGCCATCGGCTGCTCGACCGTGCTGTGCTGGATGTCAGGGCTCATGTTCCGCCCGTTGGCGGCGCCGTAGTCATACGACATCTGGGCCAGCTTCCCGGCCGGGTCGGTCAACAGGAACGTCAGGATGTTGTCGTCGCTGTTGGTCGGGTCTGGCCAGCGCATGTCGGCATCGAGCACGCTGACGCCCGGCGGCACGATGAATTTGACCGGTGCGGCCGCGGCCGCCCCCTGGGCGGGAACCGGCGCGCTCGGCGACGGGGCGCTGACATTCTCGGTAACCGGACTGCCGAGGCTCCGCTCGCCGCCGAGCGCCCGGTAGGTGCCGGCGACCAGTTCGGGGCTGGCAGAGGCGTTGTACAGCGTGACCGAACTGCTGACCGTCGAGCCGCCCTGGCCCTGCACGTCGAGCTGGGTGGGACTGTCCACCAATTCGGGTGCGCTGGACTGGGTCTGCGACGTGCCCGGCATCTGGCGGGCCGCCTCGACAGCCGCGTACACGTTCAGCAGGCCGGCCCCTGCTGGTCCGCCTCAGCTCCGATGTCGGTCGCGGTGCTGGTGAGGATCTCCTTCACCTGAGCCGGAGTAGGGGCGGCACCGCCGTGGGTGTCGCGGTATGCCTGGATCACGTCGGCGGCGGCGCCGGAGACGAAGGGCGCCGACTGGCTGGTTCCGCCGAAGGCCTCAGTCGGAAGCGGCGGTACCTGGCCGGCTCCGGCGGCAGCGAGCGCCAGGTAGCCGGGGGCGACCAGGTCCACCACGTCGCCGAAGGGAGTGGTGCCGCCCGACGACAAGGTCGTCATGTTGTCGTCTTCCCAGCCCTTCGTGTAGCCATCGGCCTGAGCGATGAGCCTGAGGTCGTTCGTCCCGCCGACGTCGATGACGTTGGGGTCATCGGCGGGGGCCTCGACCGTGCCGGACGAGCCGCTGTCGCCCGCGCTCTCGACGACGGTAACGCCCGCCTGCACCATGGCGTCGTTGGCCGGTTCGAGCAGGTCGTCGTTGGCACCGGGCAGAGCGCCGAAGCCGTAGGACTCCGACACGACGTTGACACCCTCGTTCACCGCCTGCTGCAGCCCGGCGATGACCTGCGATTCTGGAGCCACGATCTGACCCTGCGAGTTGGTGTCGGAGAAGGCGCCGGTGGTGAGCAGGGAGGCGCCGGTGGCGTCCCCGACGATGCGGAAGCTGCAGTTCGCGGGGAAGTTCGAGTAGGGCAGCTGAGACGCGTAAGTGTAGGTGACCGTGCCCTGAGCGGCCATGGTGGAGACGTCTCCGTTGAACTCGTCGCTGAAGACGTTCTCGTTCGGGTTCGGGGCATCGATGATCACGTGCTGCCCGTCGGGCCGGATCAGGTTGGGGTTGCCGGCCAGCGTGTTGGCGTCGACATTCCCGATGATGACACCCTGGCCCGTCGCGATCGCGGACGCAACGCCCCGGTCATCCGGGTTGCTGGACGCGTCATGGATGCTGGTGAGGGCTTCGGGCTCCACCAGCGGTTGCGCTGGGCGACGTGCCGCACAATTGCTGCCCGTCGGCTGCCGCGGCCGGGACGGCCTGCTTCTGCACCTGGGATACGGCCACCGTCGGCGTGGCCGACGTGGCGTCCCCGACAATGATGGTCCCGTCGGGGACGACCTCTTCGACGCCCTGGGCGGCGCTGAGCGCCTGCGCCTCAGCCGCCGGCATCGTTGCCGCAACCGCGTTGAGCAGCGAAAGGGTCGTGATACCGCTGGCGCCGACCTGCTTCAGCTGGGCCACGAGCGGAGCCTGCATGGACGCGGCCGCGGCTTCCCGGGCGGACCGGTGGGCCGGGTTCGCGGGCAGGTTCGTGAGCTGGTCATCGAACACCACCACCACGCTCTGTTGCCTGCCGGACGAGCGGGCTATGACCTGGCTGGCGGTCAACTGAGAAAAACTGGGCGTCGTCCCGTCAAGAACGCTGGGCCTCGCCACATCAGCCTGGGCGGTAGCAGCGGCTGCCCAGCCGCCGACGGTTATTGCCGTGATGCCAAGTGCGGCTGCACCAAACAACGAAGCTGCCTTACGGGGGGTCAAAAACATCCTGATACCTCCATTCCGGATCTTTCCGGGTCTAACACCCAAAACGCCATTAATCAAGAAAACTCCACATACGCCATGAGAACGGTTACGCTGCCCAAGTGGCTGATCTGACCCAGGACGAGGCCAAAGACCGGGCCGGGAGTATCGAGGTCGACTCGTACGATGTGTTCCTCGACCTGACCGCCGAGCCGGTGACATCGCGGACCGAGATCCGGTTCCGGTGGCTGGGCGAAAGCAGGCACACCTTCGCTGACCTGCGGACATCCCGCGTCGTGAGCGTGACGCTTGACGGTGCCGCCCTGCCGCCGCCCGATGACGGCAGGCTGCGGCTGGAGCGCGGCGGCGATGAGGCCGTCCTGGTGGCCGAGGCCGAGGTGGCGTACTCGGCGGACGGACGCGGGCTGAGCCGGTTCACCGACCCGGCCGACGGCGCCGGCTACGTCAGCGGGAATTCCTACCCGGACTGCGGGCCGGAGGTGTTCTGCTGCTTTGACCAGCCGGACATGACCGCGACGGTCCGGTTCTCCGTGCGGCTGCCGGCGGGCTGGGAGTGCGTCGCCAACGGACCGGTCTCGGCTATCCAGGACGGTATCTGCGCGTTCGCGCCGGTGGCCGGGATGCGGCCGTACGACCTGGCTTTCTGCGCCGGGCCGTTCACGACGGCGGCCCGGGTCAGGGCGGGCCGCACCGAACTGACTATCCGGCACCGCCGTTCACTGACGGGCACGGCGGCGGCGGCGTCCCTGCCCCGGTTCATCGACTACGCCCGGCAGGCCATCGGCTGGTACGAGGACAACCTCGGCGTGCCCTGCCCGTACCCCGCCTATGACATCGTGTTCACGCCCGACCTTGCCGCCACCGCGGTCTCGATCCCCGGCCTGATGGTGGTGCATGAGCGCCGCCTGAGCCGGGCCGGGGCCGGGGCCGACCTGGACAACGCGGGGCTCTGCGCCCATGAGGCCGCCCATCTGTGGTTCGGCTGCCTCGTCGGGCCGCGGTGGTGGGACGACGTCTGGCTGGACGAGGCGATCGCGACCTACCTGTCGTACGCCGCGCTGGCCGCCATCACCGGGACCAGCGAAACGGAAGCGTGGGCCGAGTACGCCTACACGGACAAGCTGGCGGCCTATCTCGCCGACGACCTGCCCAGCCGGGTCCCGGTTTCCTCGCCGGTGGCCACCGCCCGGCAGGGCCGGGACAAGCCGTACGGGATTCTGTATGTCAAGGGCGCCAGCGTGATCCGCGCACTCGGCGCGCTGATCGGCGACCAGGCGCTCCGCGCCGGGCTGCGGGAGTACCTGACCAGCTTCGGGTTTGGCAGCGCGACGCTGGACGACCTGATCGGATGCTGGTCCGAGGCGAGCGGCCGCGACCTGACCGAGTGGGGGCGCCAGTGGCTGCGCAGTGCGGGCGTGCCCACGATCTGGCTCGACGACGAGGGTGACGAGGGCGCGGTGCGTCAGGACATGCCGCGCTGGCAGCGGGTCGGGATCGGGCTGTTCGACGCGGACGACGGCAACGGCCGGCTGCGCCGACGGAAGCTGCTGACCGCCGAGCTGAACGGCGAACGGACCGCCGTACCGGAACTGGCTTCCGCCGCCGCGGTAGTGCTCAACGACCGGGACCTCTCCTTCACCCGAACCGGCTTCGACCCGCGATCCAGGCAGGCGCTGACCGATGTCGCCTGCCAGGTGGACGATCCGCTCACCGAGGCGGTCTGCTGGAACGGGTTCTGGCTGATGATGACCAGCGGAGAGGTGCCGCCGCAGGAGTTCGCGGACATGGTCGGCCGCCGGCTGGCGGCGGGGGACCTGCCCCGCAGCGGGGTGGAGACACTGCTCAGCCGGGCGGTCGAGGCAGCTGACCAGTGGGCGGATCCGGCGCTGCGGGCTGAACTGCGGGCGGGGATCGCCCGCGCCGCCCGGCGGGGGATGGACGCAGGCAGGCCAGCGGACATTACCCGGGCGCTCGCGGTGGGCGCCGCTGCGAGCGCACAGACCAGCGGGCAGCTCGCCATGCTGGACGGATGGCTGTCCGGCGCGGACCGGCCGGACGGGCTGACCGTCGATGCGGACCTGAGGGCGCGGATCCTGTGGGCGCTGGCGGCACGCGGGCAGGCACGGGACACCGACATCGACGCGCTGCCGGAACTCGACCCGGTCACCGGCGAGGTCAACCGGGCCACGGGCCTGGCCATGCGGCCGACCGCGGAAGCGAAAGAGGCGGGCTGGGCGGCCGCGCTCTCACCCGGCACGCCGACCCGGATCGCCGAGGCGTACGCCACCGGGCTCTGGATGCCCGGGCAGGAAGAACTCATGGTCGGCTACCGGGACCGGTACTTCGCCGAGGCACTGCCGCGGCTGGCCGGCCGGCCGCGCCGGTCAGCGCAGCGGCTGAGCCGCCTGCTGTTCCCGTCAATCCTCGTGTCCGAAGAAACGATAGCGGCCAGTGCGGACTACCCGGGCACTGGCGTCATCGGGACCGAACTGACCGATCAGATCGCGATCATGCGCCGGCGCCTCGACATCCGGACACATACGCGGGCATCCCGATCGCAGCGGTGATGCGCCTGCCGGGCCGGGCTCCGTGTCCACGCTTTAACTTTGAGTGAACGGGTGCTGGCTTCGAGTTACCTCGCCCAGTAATCTCGGCCCCGCGGGTTAACGCTGCCCGTGCACCACTTAGCCGGGCGAACTTTCTCATACGCCGGAAAACACCGTGAACTGCCGCAGTCTGCGGCGAATTCAGCATGCCATTATCCCGTCTGCCGAAAGGCTGGATCTTGACCTCTCGACGCTTCTTCACCGCCTTGGCGTCCGCGGCCGCCGCGGCGATCGCCGTCCTGGCCCCGATGAGTGCCGCGCACGCGGCGCAGCTGCCCCAGGTGCGGACCGCCTGCTCGGCCACCTATCTCGACGGCGACTACCGCCTCGGCCCCGCGACCACCCCGGACGCCGGCCCCGTCGGGCTCCAGCTGTTCGGGTACTCGCGGCTGGCCGACCAGACGCCCGGGCAGTTCATCGCCCGCTACTGGGATTCGTCCACCAGCAGCTGGAAGTACCCGCCGGACAACGGTTTCCTGGTGATCGCGGACCAGCCGGTCGAATACCGCCTGACGCTCAAGCCCGGCTCACCGCTCGACCGCTACGGGAGCATTTACGGCGGATACCTCGCCCCGGCCGGAACGCCGTACTGGGCTCGCTCGCTGCCGCCGTCGAACCTGGACGACGCGACCGGGTTCGTCTGCAACTACCACACCTACACGGTGCTCAAGGCATTCAAGGTCGAGGCGGGACCGGCCGCGCCCGCCTTCGGCCAGCCCGGGCTGGGCCTGCAGTACCAGCTCGTCGCGTCGCTGCTGCCCGGCGACCCGGCCCAGCCGAACGTGCAGTGGCTGCTGGTCCACGGCTACCTGGCCGCGACCAACTAGGGACTGACCGGCCCGCGGCGGGGCAGCGCGGTCAGGTACCCGCTGCCCCGCCGCCCCGCCGCGGCCCCGCGGGCCCGGCCATGGCGGCGGGAGGCAACCGGGCGTTGCTGCTTCCCCGGGCCCGCAGTGTGTAGCCCGGCCTGATCGGGGCATATGCGGCAGGTCCGCATATGCGATCCCCGCTGAGGAGGGTTCCTTACCGTGACTTCCATCCCGGACATCACGCTGAACAACGGCCAGGCCATCCCGCAGTTCGGCTTCGGTGTCTTCCAGATCGAGCCGAAGGACACGGTGGCCGCGGTGAGCACGGCGCTTCAGGCCGGGTACCGGCACATCGACACCGCGGAAATGTACGGCAACGAGGCCGAGGTGGGCGAGGCCATCGCCCGGTCGGGCCTGGACCGCGGCGAGGTCTTCGTGACCAGCAAGCTGAACAACGACGCGCACGAGCCCGGCGATGCCCGCCAGGCCTTCGACGGGACACTCAAGGCGCTCGGCACCGGGTACGTCGACCTGTTCCTGATCCACTGGCCGCTGCCGGCCAGGTACGGCGGCGACTTCGTGCAAACCTGGCGGGTGCTGGAGGAGGCCTACCGCGAGGGCCGGGCCCGGTCCATCGGCGTCTCCAACTTCCAGCCCCGCCACCTGCGGCGGCTGCACGGCGAGGCCGAGATCATCCCGGCCGTCAACCAGATCGAGGTGCACCCGTACCTGACCCAGGACGACCTGCGGGCCTTCTGCGCCGAACACCAGATCGCGGTCGAAGCCTGGTCGCCGCTGGGACAGGGAGCCGTCCTCAGCGAACCGGTCATCCGGTCGATCGCCGCCCGGGCCGGCAAGACCCCGGCCCAGGTCGTGCTGCGCTGGCACATCCAGCGGGGCGACATCGTGTTCCCCAAGTCGGTCACCCCGGACCGGATCCGGGAGAACATCGACATCTTCGACTTCGAACTGCCCGCCGACGACGTCGAGGACATCACGCTGCTGAACAAGAACGAGCGCATCGGCCCCGACCCGGACAAGTTCGACGGCCGGTAGCCCTGCTCTGTGGCAAGATCGCCTGATGCTGCAACTCTTGGGTTTCATCATCGACTGCCCGGACCCGATGAAGCTGGCGACCTTCTACTCCCAGGTGACAGGCCGCCCCGTCATGGAGGGAAGCGGCGACGACATGGCGGGCATCACCTACGGCGAGGCCGATCTGGCCTTCCAGCGGGTGGCGGACTACCGTCCTCCGCGCTGGCCCGACGACGAACACCCCAAGCAGTACCACCTCGACTTCGAAGTGGACGAGATCGAGCCCGAACAGCGCCGCGTCGTCGAGCTCGGCGCGACACTGCAGAAGGACTTCATCGGACCCGACGGCTACGGCTGGCAGGTCTACACCGACCCGGTCGGGCATCCCTTCTGCCTGTGCCGCCACGAAGGGGTCACCTGGACCGACAAAGGGGTGGTGTGGCCCTAACCCGGTTACGTCAAACGTTCAGCGTTAAGTTCGCCGGTCACCGGGCTTCGGCATACGACGCGAGTTGCCCGGCGAGCGCGCGTACTCGCTCGCGTAGTTCGTCCGGTTCCTCGATGACGAACGGGCGGTCGAGCCCGGCCAGGACCGACGGGACCCAGTCGAGCCGCTCGACTCGCCATCGCACCCGCACCCATCCGGAATCGGCGTCGACGGGCTCGATGGTAGCGATCGACCCGGGCATCCGCATCCGCACCGCCCGCTCGCTGCCGTGGACACGCACGGAGACCGCGTGCGGGTAGGACGCCCCCGAGACCGCCTCTATCACCTGCGCTGCCGGGTCGAACCCGCCGGGCACCGAGAACTGCCCCTCGTGGACGACCGCCCGGGTGACCCGGTCCAGCCGGAACGAGCGCACTTCGCCGCTGCGCGAGTCGAGCCCGGTGGCATACCACCGTCCCCGGTGGGCGACGACTCCGTAAGGCTCCACCATCCGTTCGGTGGACCGGTCCTTCTTGTCGCGGTAGGTGATGGCGAGCGGCCGACGCCGGACGGCGGCCTCGGCGACGGTGAGCAGCACTCCCGTCTCGGGGGTGGCCGGAGACCGGCCTTGATCTGCGTACGAGGTCGCGGCCACAAGGGCATCGAGCCGGGCGGCCAGCGCGCGGGGCAGCACCCGGCGGATCTTGGCTGCCGCGCTCTCGACCGCGAGCGCGGTGTCCGGCTGCAGCGCTGCCCGCCGGGTCCCGACCAGGCCGAGAAGCACGGCGACGGCCTCGTCATCGGTGAGCATGAGCGGCGGCATCCGGTAGCCCGGTGCGAGCCGGTAACCGCCGTACCGCCCGCGCACGGCCTCCACCGGCACATCGAGGTCGAGCAGGTGATCGACGTAGCGCCGGACCGTTCGCTCGTCGACGCCAAGCCGCTCAGCGAGCTCCCGCAGGGTGCGGGTACCGCCGGTCTGGAGGATGTCGAGCAGCGCCAGAACGCGGGCGAGCGGTTTGGCCATGCCGGCAAACTCTCCCGAAATAGTGGACGGATACTGTCCGGTATTCCCTTTAGCGTATGTCACGTGACCTCAGCACGAGGCAGTAGCACCCAACCGAAAGGTAACCGCCATGGACTTCGTCTCAGTCCGCGTGATCACCCGCGACGTCGAGCGCCTCGCGACCTTCTGGGAACAGGTAACCGGCCTGCCCGCCACCCGGCCAGTCCCGGTCTTCGCCGAACTCCGAACGCCGACCGGGACCATCGCCATCGGTGCCCCGGTGACCGTCGGGATGCTCGGCGACGCGGCCCCGGTGCCCGGCCAGAACCGCTCCGTGTTCATCGAGCTGCGCGTCGATGACGTCGACGCGACCTGGGAGCGGGTCAAGGGCCTCGTTCCCCACGCTGTCCCCGAGATCGTGCTGGAGCCAACCGACATGCCGTGGGGTAACCGCTCGATGATCCTGCGCGACCCTGACGGGGGACTGGTCAACCTCTTCACCCCCGCACCTCGCAGGTGAAGGTGCCAGACGGGGCGTGGGTACTTAGCGGGCCGCGAGATCGCCTCAGAGAATGTCGTGATCGAGCGAGAGGAACAGGTCCCCCGTGTCCTGCATGGAATCGAGCTGGGTCATGGCCCGTGGCAGTTCGTGGACGAAGAAGTACCTGGCGGCGGCGCGCTTCCCGTCGTAGAACGGGCCCGCCGTGGTGCCGGCGGCCATGGCCTGCTGCAACCAGATCCAGGCGATGACGACGTGGCCGAACGCCTCCAGGTAGATCGACGCGGCGGCGAGCGCCCGGGCGGCCTCACCGTCTCGCCAGAGTTTCTGCGTAACGGTCTCGACTCGTCCGATCGCATCGTCCAGCTGACGAGCCCAGTCGCCGAACTGACCGGCAGGCACGGACGAAGTCGTAGCGCGTATCGCCGCCACGAGGCAGGCGAGGCCCGCGCCTTCGTCCTCTACGACCTTCCGGCCCAGGAGATCGAGTGCCTGGATGCCGTTGGTGCCTTCGTGGATGGCGTTCAGCCGGTTGTCCCGGTAGAACTGCTCGAGCGGGTAGTCGATCGTGTACCCGTAGCCGCCGTGCACTTGAATGGCATGATCATTGGCTGCCAGGCACCATTGCGCAGGCCAGCTCTTGACCACCGGCGTGAGCACGCCGAGCAGGCGCGAGGCGGCCGTGCGCCGCGCCTCATCGGTGCCGCCACGCTCTCGTCGAAGAGTCGCGCGGTCAGCAGGACGAGAGCCGAGCGCTCCTTCGACATACGCCTTCGAGGCCATCAGCATGCGACGGACATCCGGATGGCGAATGATGGGAACCTGCGGCAGCCCGGCGTTCTTCGCCCCCGGCAACCGCCCCTGCGGCCGAGTCTTGGCATAGTCAAGAGCGTGCAGATAGGACCGTGTAACCGAGCGCCGCGGCACCAGCGCCGACGCCGATCCGCGCCTCGTTCATCATGTGGAACATGTACGTCAGACCGGACTTCTCCGCACCGATGAGGTACCCGATCGCCCCGCCGGATCCGAGCGGCTCGTGCGCTCCGTCGCCGAACGCCAGCACGGCATTGACCGTCCCCCGGTTGCCCATCTTGTGATTCAGGCCGGCCAGGGTGACATCGTTGCGCGGTCCGCGTTCCCCCGTCTCGGTGACAAGGTACTTCGGCACGATGAACAGGGACAGGCCCTTCGTGCCCGGCGGTGACCCGGGCGTGCGGGCGAGAACCAGATGGACGATGTTCTCGCCCATCTCGTGATCTCCGCCCGATATCCACATTTTGGTGCCGCGGATCCGGTAATTGCCGTGGGCGTCAGGCGATGCCAGCGTGGTCACGTCTCCCAGCGAGGACCCGGCCTGCGGCTCGGACAAGCACATGGTCGCGAAGAAACGGCCCTGGGCCATCGGCCGGACGTAGCGGTCGATCTGCCCGGCCGAACCGTGCGACAGAATCAGGTTGGCGCCCGCCATGGACAGCAGCGCGTAGCCCGCGGTGGATATATTCGCTCCTTGCATCCACGCAAAGCAGGCGCGGTGAATCACCTGCGGCATCTGGACTCCGCCCAGGGCGTTATCCATGGTTGCCGAGGTAGAGGCCGGCCGCGGCGAATGCCTTGAGCGCGGACTCCACCTCCGGAAGAATGCGAACGCGGGCGCCTTCCATACGGGGCGGTTCACGGTCAGCGCGTGAATTGTGATCCGCGAAGTAGCGTTCGGCGACCTGTTGAGCCACGCTGAGGAACTCATCGAAGCTATCCCGCGAGTGCTCCGCATACCGTGGCCACCGGACAAGTTCGTCGACATTCAGCCACTCGTACAACATGAACTCGATATCGCGCACGGACAAGATTCGCGAGGTGCTCACATCAGGGTCCAGTCGTGGTTGGCGAGGGGCTGCGGTGCGGGGGGACCAGCGTGGACACGGCCGCGCGGATCGGCGCGGGTATCGGCACCGGACGCCCGGCTCTGGGCGTCTACGTACACGTGAACGAATCGTCCGACGGCTGCCAGCTGCAGCTCGGCCGCGGGCAGTTCCCGGAAGATCGCCAGGGAGTACACGATGCTTCGCTGGCCGAGTCTTTCGACGGAAATCCCAACTCGCAGCTCGTCGGGGAACCAGATCTCGTGCACGTACCGGCAAGCCGTCTCGGCAACCACTCCGATCGCGTCGAGTGACCGTATGTCCACGCCTGACTCCGCGATGAGCCAGCCGTTCACGGCAGTGTCGAAGTACTCGTAGTACGTTGCGTTATTCACATGACTGTAGGTGTCGTGATCAGCCCATCTGGTGTGGACCGGCCAAAGCACTCCGAAGTCGGCGGGCGCCGGATCACGGTCTGCGGTGATCGCCGCGATCACCGTTCGAGTTCCGGCGCTGCTTCGAGAATCGTCGGCTTGAGCTCGTGGAAGACCTCAGAGAAGGCGTCCACCAGTGCCGACACATCCGGCTTCTGGAAGGCCGAGCTGATTCCGAAGCCGTCCGTCGTCCAGTTGAAGCCCTTGACCGTGAGCGACAGCCTGATGAGCTGGAACACGTCGCGGTGCGCTGAGATGGAATCGTCCGGCGCGGTGACTTGCGTCGGTACCAGGTGTATCCCGACGTTGGTGCAATCGCCGGTGACCTGAATCCGCAGGCCGGCGGCCGCGACCGCCTCCCTCAGCCCGTCGCGGAGGGCATCGCCGAGCGCGTTCGTGTCGCGGTAGAGGTCATCAGAGAGCTGGTCGAGGAAGGCGAGAGCGGCCGCGTGACAGACCGGATTCTGCATGTGCGTGCTGCTGGCGTTGATCGGCCCGTCCATGACCTCCTGCCGGCCGACAACGGCGCACACGGGCAGCCCGCCCCCCAGCATCTTGCCCAGGGTGATGAGGTCCGGCGCCGGGTCGATGCCGTAGTGTGCCGCGGCACCTCGCCGGCTGAAGCGGAATCCGGTCACGATTTCGTCGAAGATCAGCAGGATCCCCCGCGCCGTCGTCTCGTCCCGAAGGAACTGCAGGAACGAGTCGAGCTGTTTGACGTTCCCCCGGACACTGAGCGGTTCGACCAGGACCGCCGCGAGTTGGCCGTGATTGCGGTCCAGCAGTGCCGCGGTCTCCTGCTTGGCGTTGTACCGGCTGAGAACGATGTTTTCCTCGGTGTTCGCGGGCAGGCCGTTCGTGTTCAAGCTACCGATCATGAGATCGTCGTACATGCCGTGATACGAGTGGCGGAACTTGAGAATCTTGTCGCGGCCGGTGTACTGGCGGGCCAGGCGAACAGCGAAAGAATTCGCTTCGCTGCCCGACGGGGCGAACAGGGTGCGCTCGGCGCCAGGAAGCAGTTCGCACAGGCGGGCGGCGAGCTCGGCATTTACCTGCGCGCCGAAGTTCTCCCCGGTCGGCGCGCCGAACCCGCTCAACGCCCTCGTCACGGCCTCGGTGATCTGCGGGTTGCCCCGGCCAAGGTAGGAGCTGTTCCAGCCGACAACCAGATCGAGGTAGCGGTTTCCGTCGACGTCGTACAGGTAGGCGCCGTTGCCGCCCTTCGCGGCGAGCGGATACGGGAGAGCGACGCTTCCGAACGCTCGCTGGGCAGCGCCGATGCGGCCAGCCTCCTTGCTTGCGGCGAGTGCCGCCGACCCCGGGGTGCGCTGCCGGTATTCAGCGGTCAGACGGCGCGTTTCACTCTCGACTCTCGGCGTCATGGGATCCCTTTCATCGTTGCCTTGGCGACGGGTTCAGACTCTGGCCCAGAGGACGTTGAGGATTTTCCATTCACCGTGGAACCGGCCAAGGTGCAGATAGTCCTGGAATTGGCGGGTCACCACGACGGCTGCCGCCATATCGCCCCGAATGTCCATGAACTCGATGGTCCAAGAGGGAGCTAGCTCGGCAGTACCGTCGGCGTGCCGCTTTGCGGCCGCCCTGACCATGTAGGGCGCATCAAGAGTTCTGATACCGCCGGTTTCGATGCTGCGCTTGACGAGCGCCGGGTGCAGCG
Organism: uncultured Actinomycetota bacterium; assembly: GCA_963785645.1. Taxonomy (GTDB): domain Bacteria; phylum Actinomycetota; class Actinomycetes; order Streptosporangiales; family Streptosporangiaceae; genus Trebonia. Next base: position 114,153 of record CAWAWG010000019.1, on the reverse strand, counting down.
ACCTTTCCATCCGTTGCTCGTCTCCGGCCGCGTAACCTTCGCAGTAGTCGGCGATGCAGGCGGTGACCCCGGCGAGCTCGTCTGCGTCGGTCGGTTCGGCCCTGAGCTGGTGCTGTTCAGTCATCCTCGGTCCGTGCCCTTCACGATCGTGCTCTAGGAGTCCGAGATCATCTCTTCGATCGGCCTGACCCCGGCTTCTCCGGACCGCAGTCGACGGCGCAGTGCCAGGACGTACCAGAGGAATGCCAGCACGGCCGCGCCGAGGACCACCTTGTCGGCGTTATGGAACTCGCCCGGGAGCGAAAGCGAGCAGATGACGGCCACCGTCCACACCAGAACGCCTCCGATGACGACAGGCGCGAAGCGGCCGAGGCTAAATGCCCCAGGAATTCTTTCCATGACGCGACGTTTCATGGCGTACGCGATGGTAATCAGAAAGTAGATGATATACGGGATGATCGCTGATGATCCGACCAGAGTGGAAAAGGCGTTCGTCTGCAGATAACCGTAATACATGACGACAATGTTCAGGATGCCGAACGTGACCAAGGCGACGATCGGAGTCTGGGTCCGCGGGTTGACCCGGCGGAAGAACCGGGAGAACGGGAGCATGTTGTCGCGGGACATCGAGTAGACGAGGCGTCCCTGCGCGGCGGTGCCGATCACGTTGATCGCGAACATCGAGAAGACCACGAGCCCGACGAACACCTTGACCAGCCAGCCTGGCAGCCAGTACTGGCCGATGTCGATGAGCGGCAAGGGGGACTTCTGGATCGCCGGAAGGCTTGGAATCGCGACCGTGAAACCGATGAGCGCGATAAACCCGACGACGACCGCACCGGCTACGGCGATGATGACCGCCCGGGGCACGTCGAGGCGGGCGTTGACCGATTCCTCCGCCATGTCGGCCGCGAGTTCGAATCCCACCAGTGTGTACGCCCCGAGGAGACTCGCGAGCACGATGGCGTACCACGTCGGATGATGCACGAGCTGGGTGGTGTCGGTGAGGAATCCAAGCCCGTGGTTCGTCGGCTTCGTCTTCAGTCCCCAGAGAACCAGCAGCACCACCCCGAAGACGAGAGTGCCGACGATCTCCGTGACGACCGCGATCGTGTTGATGCGAGCGGTGAGCTGCACGCTGATCACGTTGACGACGACGGGGAGCACCATGAGGATGATCGCCACCGCGAGCACCAGGTGCTGGCTCGGCGCATCATTGCCGAACTCGCTGATCAGAAGCGGGCTGGCGGCAAGCAGCATGATGGCGCCACCGCCGATTGTCATGAACATCAGGCCCGCGAACCCGACGAACCATCCGTACGTGGAGTTCACCAGCCTGGAACTCCACTGATAGGCGTACCCAGCGAGCGGAATGCGCGTGCCCAGCTCCGCCACGACCAAGGCGACGAGCAGCTGGCCGACTCCGACGATGAGCCACAGCCAAATTGATGCGGGCCCCCAGTTGTCGATCCCCACGCCGAAATTCAGGAATATTCCGGTCGTGATCGAGATGACTGAGAAGGACACTCCGAAGAGCGCGAAGAACCGAAGCGTCCTGCGCAGATCCTGGCGATACCCGAACGCCTCGACGACATCGCGCTGTCGGCCGCTCACGTCCGTCGAAAGGCCGGCCGCAGGCTGGATCGGTTCACTTTCCGTGGCCATCTTCACATCCCCCTTCACCGTTCGTCCCTGTGACTAGCTCAGGGGCACCGAGTGGGCCAGGTACTGAGGTTGACCGTGGCCGCTCTGGTGAGGAGGACAGTAACGAAGGCGGTGGGACCTGTCAAGCAAGCGCTTAATCAGTACCCTGGGCACCCACAAGCTTCATGGCAAGGTCCGCGTAAGCCCTGCCCAGCTCGTCGGGGCGCTTTCCCCGGCCCGTATACCATCTGGCAACGTCGATTCCGAGCGACAGCAGCGCCAGGGACGTCACATCCAGGTCGGCGATCACGAAGTCGCCGGAATGGACGCCGTTGCGCAGTTCGGTCATGAGGGCTCGGCCGAACTGGTCTCTGAGCTTGCGGATCTCGCGAAACTGCTCGTCTCCCAGTGAAACGAGTTCGTATTGATTTATTCGAGCGACCGTGTGGTTGTGAGCATGCCAGCTGACGAAGACGTGCATGAACCGCCAGAGACGCATCGTGGGGGAGAGCACGCCCTCGACGGCGTCCTGTACGTCGCGCAGCACGGCCGTGTGGCCGGTCCGGCTGATCTCGAACAGGAGCGCCTGCTTGGACGGATAGTGCATGTATACGGCGGCGGCACTCATTCCGGCCCGTTGAGCGATCTGGCGCGTGGTGGTCGCGTTGTATCCCTGAGCCGCGAACGACTCTACGGCGGCCAGCAGGAGCCGGCGACTGGTCTCGTGGGACACGTCGGCCCACAAGTCTTTGTCGTAGTCGAACGATTCAGGCACCAGACTCTCCCAGCGATCCTTCCATCGTCCTCCTTCGCGACGAGAATTCAGCCCACGCGCCGATTCGGGACCGGGCCCGCTCAGATCCTCGGACAATGATGCTCTAGCGGGAGCATGCGTAGCACGCGGGACCAGGTTCACCGGTATCCGTTGAACCGCCATCGCGGCGTGCGCATCTCCGTCGATCTGCGCCAGCAGCAGCGACACGGCGGTCCTGGCCACGGCGTCGAGGTCGGCGTGGACGGTAGTGAGGTCGGCCAGCGGCCAGGCGGACGGGCCGATGTCGTCGAATCCGATCACGGTGAGATCCCGCGGCACAGCAACCCCCCGATGCCGGGCGGCCGAGAGCGCGCCGAGCGCGATCACGTCGTTGCCGCAGATCAGAGCAGTCGGACGCCGGGGACTGTCGAGGAGCGAAAGCGCGGCGGTCATTCCCGCGTCGTGGTCGAACGCGACCCGGCGGATGCGGGCGCGGGGCAGCGCCAGACCATGGCGGTGGACGGCGGCGCGCAGCGCCTCGGCCCGTTCGTGCCCCGTCGAGGTGGTTGTCGGACCTTGGATCGAGGCGATATCGCGGTGGCCAAGACCGACCAGCAGATCAACGACCTGCCGGATGCCGTCGATGTTGTCCAGGCTCACCCCGGGTGACTCGGGCACGTCGAGGACCCGATTCGCCAGCACGTGCGGGATGCCGCGCTCGGTCAGGTCCCGGGGCAGGCTGGAGCGGCGTTCCGTGGTGGTGAGGATGGCTCCGTCGTACGAGCCGTCGGCGAGTTCCGCCACCCCTACCGGTCCCTGTTCCGTCTGGGTCACGAGAACCATCCGAAGTCCGTGTTCCGCCAGCTCGCGGCGCAGCGGCTCCACCAGCTGCGGGTAGTACGGGTTGGTCAGCTCCTCGACCACCACCGCCACCCGCCGCGTCCGGCTGGTTGAGAGAACCCGGCCCGATGCGCTCGGAATGTAGGACAGTTCGCGAGCCGCGGCCATGACCCGCCCCCGGGTCTCGGGAGAAGCGCCGGGCAGATTGCGCAGCACGCGCGAGACCGTGGGCTGGGAGACGCCGGCCAGGCGCGCCACTTCGAAGCTGGTGACCTGCTGACGGTGCGAGCGCATATTGACAAGCATACGTATGCGTTACATCGTTCGTGCCATCCTTCCGTCTCCGTCAGGAGTCATCCCAGCCCGATCGGAGGACCGATATGACCGGCGTACTGGATCGTTTCCGCCTCGACGGAAAAGTCGCCGTTGTGACGGGCGCGTCCAGCGGCCTTGGCGTGCAGTTCGCCCAGGCGCTGGCCCAGGCCGGTGCCGATCTCGCCCTCGGCGCCCGGCGCGAGGACCGGCTGGCCGCCACCCGTGCGCTGATCGAGGCCCAAGGCCGGCGTGCGATCGCGGTGGGCTGCGATGTCACCGAGCCAGCCGAATGCGACCGTTTGGTCGAGGCGGCGTTCGGCGCCTTCGGGCGGGTTGACGTGCTGGTCAATAACGCGGGAGTCGCAGCCGCCGTCCCGGCTTCGAAGGAGTCGCCGGAGCAGTTCCGGTCGGTGATCGAGCTGAACCTCAATGCCTGCTATTGGATGGCGCAAGCCTGCGGCCGCGTGATGCGCCCGGGCAGCTCGATCGTCAACATCGCCAGCATCCTCGCGATGACCAGCACGGGACTGCCCCAAGCCGCCTATACCGCCAGCAAGGCCGGACTCATCGGACTCACCCGCGACCTGGCCCAGCAATGGAGCGGACGCAAGGGGATCCGGGTCAATGCCATCGCGCCCGGCTATTTCGCCACGGAGATGACGGATCGGCTGGAGAGCGGGTGGCTCGAATCGACGGTCGTCCCGCGCGCCGTGCTGGGGCGCCTCGGCGCCCCGGGCGAGCTTGACGGCGCGCTGATATTTCTCGCCAGCGACGCATCCACGTACGTCACCGGCGTCACGATCCCGGTTGACGGAGGTGTCCTGCTCACATGAAAGGACCAGATATGACCCCGTTTCCGGGCAGGTGCTCTACGTCGCCGGGCGGGCCGTTCGGCTAGGAGCGGGTCCCGGTAAGGGTCGGTCCCCTCGGCTAGCCGACGGCTTTCGCCCCGTACAGGCGGGTCTCCCAGCGGGCGTACGAGCGGCGCCCGGACAGGCGCCACAGGAGGCGGGCGGTTACGTCGTGGGTGACGGAGCCAGCGTCGTCGGCAGTGTCACGATCGGGCTAGGTGAGGGGCTCGCCGTCGTTGGTGCCGGGGTGGGGCTGCTGGTCGTGGCGACCGGCGTCGGGCTGCTGGTGGTCGGGGCCGGGGCCGCCGACGTGGTGGCCGGCGCTGGCGCCGCGGTCGTGGCAGCCGCGGTCGTCGGCTGCACCACGGGAGCTTGGGTAACCGCCGCCGCACCAGTCGCGGCCGCGGGCCCGCAGGTTACCTTGTACGTCGCCGGCTTGGACGACGTGACGGCCGGGCTGGTCACCACGAGCGTCACGCTCCCGGTCGCGGGTACCCAGGCCTGGAACGTCAGCGCGTCCGCGGCCTGTGTGCCGCCCTTGGTAAAGGTGGCCGAGTCCGGTTTGGTCTTCTCCCCGTCGACGGACATCTCCCAGTAATAGCTGACCGTTCCCGGGTTCTTGCTCGTGATCGTGCCGCTGGCGGTCAGGGTCGGATGCGGGGCCGAGCATGAGGCGAAGTTCTGCGACGCCGGCGTCACCGTCGTCGTCACGGCTATGTCGCTGTTCGCCGTGGTGCACAGCAGCTGGTACGCGACCTGGTTCGAGGTCGTGCTGCCGGGGTTGAGCAGCAGCTTGAGCTGTGCCCAGCCGTCGCCCGCGGTGCTGGTGGTGACGGTTCCGCCGCTTACCTGCTTCTCCCCGGCCGAGGTGAAGTTCAGCGTCTGCACCGGACCCTGCTTCCCCGATGAGTACAGCCACTGGTAGGAGAGCGGCCCCGTCTGGGCATCGGTGATCGAGCCGGTGAAGGCGAACGTGGTCGGTGTGGTGCACTTGGAGGTCACCACCGCCGGCGTGACCGTGATCTGAGCGTCGACCGCCGTGGCGGACACGCTGTTCAGCTGGAGCTCGTTGCCGGACGTCTTGGCCAGCGCGACCAAGCCTCCCGCGGCGAGCACGACCAGTGCGACGGCCGCGGCCGACACGAAGGTCAGCACCTTGCGCCGGGCCAGCCGGGTCACCCGCGCGGAGCCGCCGCCCGCCTTGCCCTCAAGCAGCGGCAGCACCGCGGCCTCGCGCTCCGCGAGCGCGCGCCGGCCCTCGTCCTCCCAGTGCGGCCCGTATGCGGCGGCCGCTCGCGCGTCCAGCTCGCCGACGAACCACGTCGCGTCCGAAGGGCGGCCCTGCGGGTCCTGGGCCAGTCCCCAGGCGATGAGGTCCTGGAGCGGCGGGTCGAACTTGTCAAGCGCCACCGGCGGGGATTGGCGGTGGTCGCGCGACCGCCCCGCCCGTCCGGGAGACGGGGGCTTGCCGGTCAGGCTCTCGCAGAAGACAGCGGTCGCGGAGTAGATGTCGGTCGCCGGGCCGTTCGGGGCCCCCTGCCGCAGTTCCGGTGCCATGTACTCGGGCGTGCCCGCGGCCCGCATCTGCTTGTCCGTCTTCACCGCCACACCGAAGTCGGTCAGCGTGCACCAGCCCCTGGCGTCGATCAGCACGTTGTCCGGCTTGACGTCGCGGTGGGGGAGGCCAAGCGAGTGGGCGGCGGCCAGCGCGAGCAGCGAGTCCTTCAGGACCACGAGCGCGGCCGCGGTGCCGAGCGGTCCGCGGCGGGTGAGCATCGCGCGCAGCGAGACCCCGTCGACCAGCTCCATGACGACGGCCGCGCCCCCGCCGGGCTGCTCCACGAAGTCGAACACCCGCACCACGTGCGGGGCGTTGAGTGACATCAGCCGTTCGGCTTCGGAGCGGAGTTCCCCCATGAACTGGGCATCGCGGACCAGCTTCTCGTGGAGGTACTTGATCGCCACGCGCTGGCCAGTCGCGTCGTTGACCGCAGCCACGACGCGGCCGGATACCCCGTGTCCGAGCAGCCGTTCCTCGGTGTAGCCAGGCACCGCCCATTCGGCGTAGCTGGGTACCGTCCACGCAGTCATGCGAGACCTCCTTGCCAGGCCAGGTGCCGTATGCGGCGCTGCTGGATGCCGTACCGAGTCCGACTCGGTAACCGGCGACGGGAACGCGGCGAGCGTACGGTCCCCTGACGGGGAACAGTCCACATCAGAGCAGGCAGTCAATAATAGGAAATATTGGCGGTTACCGGTGTGCGATTGCTCATTTACCGGTCTACAGCCAGGTCAGCGGGTCGGCGTTGATGATTGCGGCCCGGGTGGTGGGCATGCCGGGCCCCGCTGGCCGTGCTTTCCGCTCTGGGCTCCTGGCGGGCGGTTCCGCGCGATGTCTAGCTGGCGCTGACCCAGGTGCAGCTGAAGTAGCTGTAGGTCCCAGTGGGGTCGGTGCCGTGGTCGCTACGTCAGGGACGGTGGACGTTTAGGTGCATCGGAGGGTGCCCAAGTGTCCACCGTCCGTAACGAAGGCCCTGCTTGCCATGTGACCGATGGCCAACTTGCTCATGGTTGCGACGGTTGACCACCTGCGTAGTTGGGATTGATCCAGACTGTGTACGGCGACGTTGTCTGAGAAAGCAAAGTCGTCTTCTCCTCCATCAGCACATACGGCCCGGCACTGAGATCAGATATATATTGGAAAAAGCCGATCCACGGACCGCCGGGCACTTGGGTAAGGCTGTAGGCGTTGTTGGAACCTGGGCCGAGAGTTGGCATTTGAAGGATCTGACCTTCCGGAGTCTCGATGTACGCGTACACCGGACTCTCGGTCTGCGACAATTCGAAGGTAGCACCGGCATGAGCACCACTTCCGGGGGCGGATGGCAGGCTGAACGAGAAGTACGCCTGGATCGCGCCGGACATTAGCGGTGGGCAGCTCTTGACTTCCAGGGGACCATCGATTTCGCCAAGCTGATAGGGATCACCGATAGTCCCGCTGCCTTGAAGGTTATCGCATTGAAGAACGTTCCATTCTCCGCTGCTGCCTGCCGTGGCGTCGTCATCCGTCGGAGCAGGCGCGCTGGTCACCTCTTCCGTGGCTACGGGTGTGGTCGGCGCAGCTGGTGGCGGCGAAGATGGTGGCGGGGTTACGCTCGTCGTAGCGGGCGGCGGGCTTGTCGGAGCTTGGGTAGCAGACGACGTGGTGGCACCGCATCCGACTATCGTCATCATGCTCATACAAGAGAGCGCGATCATACCTACATGAATCTTCATTATCCCCCCGTAGGAATCCATGACGAAGCCTGATTATCCCGTTCGCTTACGGGATTCCAACTTGATATATGCTATCGACTTTCTGAGTGCAAGGTCAGGAATGCTGGTAATTGGCGGGTTCTTGCCCCTGCATTGGCGTCAGAATGGACATTCTGCGCGTGTCGTAGCGCTTGTATTTCAACCAGCTTGAAAGGTGTCTAATGGGGAGCAGACGCGCCCAGCCGTGAAAGGACCGGCTCCGGTCCGCTGTAGACCATGGCCTCCATTCCCGCGTCCGCGGCGGCCGAGACGTTGACCGGGACGTCGTCGATGAACAGCGTCGTCGCGGCGTCGAGACCGAAGCGGCGCAGCAGCAGTTCGTAGATCTCGCGGTCGGGCTTGGCGATCCCTTCGAACCCGGACACGACGGCGCCGGCGAAGCAGCGCAGGAAGTCGTACCGCGCCACGTGCCTGGGGTAGCTCTCTGCCTCCATGTTCGTCAGGGCGTAGCAGGGCAGGCCGCTCGCGGCCACCTGGCGCAGCAGCCTCACCCCGTCGCCGAGCGGTCCGGCGACCATCTCCTCGCCGCGCTCGGACCACGCCAGGATCAGCCCGGCGTACTGCGGCCACTCATCCGCCAGCGCCGCACAGGACTCCGCGGTGCTCAGCCCGCGATCGTGGGCCTCGTGCCACTGCGGGGTGCACACGTTCGCCAGGAACCATTCCATCTCCGCCGGATCGGAGATGAGCTTCCGGTACAGGTGACGCGGGTTCCAGTCGAGAAGTACCCCGCCGATGTCGAACACCACCGCGCTCAGCGATCGCTCATCAAGCCTGTTCGTTCGCACACCAAGAATGTTACTACTCTCATGATCTCAGCCGAAGCGGCCGACCGCCTCCCGCCCGGCAAGCCGGACGTATGACGTCACCCGAGGTCAACCAGGCACGACTATACTCGTGCATAATCCTGCTGTCGTGAGCAGTTAGATAGATCCAACTGTTCAAGCCGGGTTGCCCTGACTGCATGGATATGGAGATGCTGACCATCGATCCCAAGCGCATGACGTCGCACGCCTTCGACCGCAAGGCTGATCCGGAGCGGGCGGCCCTGGCGGATTACCTGCGCGAGGCTGCTGCCGCGGGGGCGGTCGCCCGGCTGAGCGCCCGGCCTGAGACCCTCACTCCGGCGCAGGCCGCGGCCCGGCTCGGCATGTCCCGGCCGACGATCGCGCGGCGGATAAAGAGCGGCGAGATCACCGTCGTGCGGGTGGGCACTCACTACCGCATCCCGGTCCGCGAGTTCGAGCGGTTCCGCGACGCGCTGATGGGCGCGATGATCTCGGACGTGAGCGCCGACCTGGAAGCCGCTGGCCTCATCGACTACAAGCGCCGCACCGACGCTGCCGCGCACCGGGCAGCCGACGACCTGATCAGGCTCAGCGAGGAGATGGGGCTCTACGAATAAGCCTCCCCGTTCTCTACATAGAGGAAGCTGGCCGTCATGTCGAGTGTGGCATCATCGGCGAGCGCACCCCCTGTGATCAGGTCGTAACGACCCGGTCGCCCAAAGGTATAAAGTTGGCCAAGAACGGCAATTCGCTCTCTTATCAAGACATCCCTAGTTGCCGCCGTGTTTTCACGGCGGCAGGGGAGTGTTGCGGGATTCATATCGCCGGGAGGGTCAGGATGGCGGTTGCGGTCATTGACGACTACGTCGCGGAGACGGCGCGGCTGGACGACATACTCGGTCTGCTGACCGAGGAGCAGTGGCTGACGGAGTCCGGTGCCCGGGGCTGGTCGGTCGCCGACGTGGTGCTGCATCTGGCTCAGTCCGAGGAAGGCGTCGTGGCCAGCGCGGGCGGTGCGGGCCCGCGCGAAGGCGTAGCCGCTGCGGGCACCGTCGATGGCTGGGCCGCCCGGCGGGTGGATGCGGAGCGGGCCCCGGCGGCAGAGGTCTTCGCAAGGTGGCGGCGGGCACGCGACGCCGCGGTGGCAGCGTTGAGCGCCGCCGATCCGCAGGTGCCGCTGCAGTGGGTGACCGGGCCGGTGAAACCCGCCACCTTGGCGACGACCCGCCTGGCTGAGCACTGGGCGCACGCCCTGGACATCACCGGGCCGCTCGGCATCGCCCTTCCCGATACCGGCCGGCTGCGGCAGATCGCATGGCTGGCGCACCGGACGCTGCCGTACGCGTTCTCGCTGGCGGGCCAGGAACCGACTGCGGTGCGCTGCTCGCTGACGGCGCCGGACGGGGTGACGGCGTGGGTCTTCGGGCCGGACGACGCCGAATCCGGGATCAGCGGCCCGGCCGGCGCCTTCTGCCGGGTAGCCGCTCAGCGCCTGGACCCGGCGGTGTCAGGCCTCCAGACCGCCGGCCCGCGCGGTGCCGCCGCCCTCCGCCTCCTGCGGACCTACGCATGACGCGAAACCGCGGCGCCGCACTCGTCAAGACTGAGGTACTGCCACCGTCTTCCTGACCGTTTTGTATAGCATCCTTGCGCCGATAAGGATCCTGAGGAGCGCGGTAAGGCAGACCGCGAGGACGAACCGGCCCACATAGCCTCCGCCCGCCTGGTCAGGGCCGACGACGAGCGCCCACCAGATCACGGCGACCATCACGGGCACCGCGACTGCGCACTCTATCCAGTACCGCGACCGCCGCGGCGATCCGGCCACACCGGCCGCGAGGGCATACGCCAGCCATATGCCTGCCAAGAGACCGAGGAAGACCCACGGTCCACTCTCGCCGATAAGCGGATGGTAGATGCACGCGGATGCCGGGCACACCCGGCGGGCATGAATGGCCGACCGGCGGCAACCGAAAGAAAGTGATAAAGGCATACCCGAGGCCCGCGAAAACGATCGGCAGGCCAAAGGCCAGGATGAGGCCGCCCCGCGCCTTTGCAACCGATGCGATTCCAATCGCAAACCGTACCAGCACGGCCGCCAGCAAGAAAAGAAGCACCTCCCACCAGCCGAGACCGTCCCCCCAGAACCAGCTCAGGCCCGGGCGCAGCGCAAGGACCCAGGCGGTGACGGCCAGCAGCGGCGGCGCCGTCACCAGCCCCTCGCGCCAGGTGAAACTCTGTCCTTGGCCCGCGCGGAACCGCACCAGCGCATAAGCGAGCCAGGTCCCGATCAGGGCACCGGCAAGAAGGAAAAACGGCTCGAAACGATGACCTGGTAGGAGAAGCACCGCCAGTCGTCGACCTGCCCCGCAGGGCACGCGACCCCAGTCGGCGCGGGCTGAAGGACGCGCACCAGGTAGAAATACCCGGCAGCGGCACCCCCCATTAGCAGGCAGGCGAATGACAGCACCTTCACCGACGTGCGCATAACCCAATTGTGGCCCAGATACCGAGTCGTGACCTGCGTCTTCGCGCCGACGGAATTCTTCTCTCTCGCGGAGCCGATTGCCTTGCCCAAGCAGCCGCTACTACGACCTGGCAGCGCGTAGGGATTACCATACAGGTCAAAGCTAAAGATCAAAATTCTTATCCTAAACGATCCGTGGTAACTGTGGCCCCGGCACATTCACGGCGCCAAGCCTTAGCCGAACGCTCGCCGGCCGCCCAGCCGTCTGCGGCGCGTGGCCACCGGTGATGGAGTCGCAGCGCATCCCGGCGTGGCATCGGTACTTGGTCGGTTCTCGGTCAGTTCTCGGGCTCGGCTACCTTGCCGCTTTGCCAAGGGGAACTTCTAGCTGCGTCAGGTGCCGGCGGTCCCGCAAGCCGGACGTATGACGTCACCTGAGGTAAACCGGTCACGACTATACTCATGCATAGTTCCGCTTCGGTGAACAGTTAGATGGACCCAACTGTTCAAGACGGGTTACCCTGACCGCATGGACATGGAGATGCTGACCATCGATCCCACGCGCATGACCTCGCACGCCTTCGACCCCAAGGCTGATCCGGAATGGGCGGCCCTGGCGGACTACCTGCGCGAGGCTGCTGCCGCGGGGGCGGTCGTCCGGCTGACCGCCCGGCCTGAGACCCTCACTCCCGCACAGGCTGCCGAACGGCTCGGCATGTCCCGGTCGACGATCACGCGGCGGATAAAGAGCGGCGAGATCACCGCCGTGCGGGTAGGTGCTCACTACCGCATCCCGGTCCGCGAGTTCGAGCGGTTCCGCGACGCGGTGCTGGGCGCGATGATCTCGGACGTCAGCGCCGACCTGGAATCCGACCTGTATGGCCAATGACCGGACCCTGGTCTTCCTCGACGCTAACGTGCTGGCTAGGCCCGTGACACGGACCCTGCTCCTGGTCGGTGCCGACCCAAGCGGCCTGGCGGTCACGTGGAGTGCCCACGTCGAGGCGGAAGCCGACCGTCACGTGCGCGGGTCCGCGCTGCCGGTCTCCGGCCTGAGGAAGCGGCTCGACCGGGTGCTCGGGCCAGCCGGTACCGGCCCTGAGCGCTTCGGGGCAACGGCGGCCTCCGCCCGTCAAGTGCTCGCCGACGCGGATGCCGCGCGCGCGAGTTTCCTGGTAACCGCCGACGTTGACGACTTCGCTGAGGATGACCTGGCCGGGCTCCGGTTTTCCGCCGTTCACCCTGACCTGTTCATGGCCCTGCGCTTCCCCCGCCATGCGTATCTGCAGGCACTCGGCCTGCTGGTGGCGAACATGAAGAACCCGCCCAGGACAGCTGCGGAGATGCACGCGCTCATCGCCCGCCAGCACCCGCGGCTGTTCTCAGCGCATGCGGACGCCTTCGACGTCAGGCCGGCGGATCCGCCCATGCCGAGCCATCGGTCGTTGTGCGCGGTATCCGCTGCGTGTCGTGCGAGTCGGTCGCCGACAGTCCCGCAGACCTGCGGACCGGACTCTGCGTCGACTGCGGCCCCGGCGACGATCAGCCCTGACAGCAAACCGGGAATCGAGGCGATGAACTCGAGGCCGGTGCCGCATGAGGTCACGGCGCCCTCGGACGGTCGCTTGTTCTAGGCGGCAGTGCGGATCGGTATGCCCGGCCGGGCCGAGTACCCGTCGGCGCGGCGGCATCATGCGACGTGCTCCGATAGGCGCGTCAGTCGGCTGGCTGGGCGGTGACGAGTCCGCAGACGAGGTTCGCGTACGGGGCCGGGGGACGGTGTGCGATCATCACGGCTATGGGCGTAGTCGTGATCGCCGACGCCGACCCGGGGTGGGGCCGCGAGTATGAGACCGTCGCCGCGCGGGTGCGCATGGTCCTCGGCGCGACGTTGGCCCGCGTCGACCACATCGGGTCGACCTCGGTGCCCGGCCTCGACGCCAAAGACATCTTGGACGTGCAGGCGACCGTCGGCGAGGAGGCCCTGCTGGACAGGGCTTCCGGCGAGCTGGTCGGCGCCGGCTGGCAGGCGCGTTCGCCGCGTCGCGACCACCCGGTGCCGGGCATGCCCGAGGACGACGGCCAGTGGGTGAAGCGGCTCGTCTGCGAGCCGGTCGGTGAGCGCCGGGTGAACCTGCACATTCGCGTCGACGGCCGTGCCAACCAGCGCTATGCCCTGCTGTTCCGGGACTACCTGCGTTCGCATCCGGCGACTGCAAAAGCATACGGGCAGTTCAAGCGCCTGGCCGCCGGGTTGCCGTTCCAGGACACCGGGGCGTACGCCGACCTCAAGGACCCGGTGTGCGACCTGGTCTACCTGCCGGCGGAGGAGTGGGCGGCCCGTACCGGCTGGGCGCCAGCCGGCAGAGCCGGATGACGGTGATGGCGACCTGCCGTGCCCATGAGACTGTTCAGTATGCGGCGGGGAGTGGCGGGGGAGTCCCGGGTTTCGCCCAATGCCGGGAACTTAGCGAACTGCTGCGGCTGGTGATGAAGTTCGTTCCTCCCGGTCAGGGTGCCGGCCGGGGCCCCGCGGCTCATAGGGCCATTTCGTGCTCCACATATGCCGCATCCTGGGACAGCTACTCGTCGGTACTGGCCCTACGTCGCTGGCGGCCGGGAAAGCAGCCCCCGGCCGCCCGAAGCAGGCGTCCGAGCCGAGCCCTTAACTTCCCCGCATTGGGGTTTCGCCGGTGAGGGCGGCGCTGTCGGGCGCGAGCGCGCCCGACAGCAACATCCCTTGGTGATCTAGTCGCGGACGTGTTCGGCGACTCGCCTGTACCCGCCCGGTGCGACGGCTCGCCTACCCGGCCGCGCGCAGCTTCTCGCGCAGAATGTACAGCCCGGCTTCAAGCGTGTCGTCGTCTAGCGCTGCGGGGTCGGCGAGCAGAATCTCGATCGCGGCCATCCGGGCGGCCTTGGCCGGCAGGTGGCTGATCGCCGCTTCGACGGCGACTGGTTCGTTCACTGGTGGTGCTCCTTGTTGTCCCGGGACCAGGCTTTCCGAGCCCTGTCATTGATCTCTTGCGTGCTCTGGTCGTACAGCGCCGACAGCACGACGTGGCCGGGAGACGCAGACGGCAGCCGTTCGAGCTCGTCGCGCATCTCCGCCCGCCTGCTGAGCAGTGCGGAATCGTCAAGCCGGGTGAAGTCTTCGCTGAAGTTATCCATGACCCTTTGCCTTTTCCTTGGTGGACCGCCCCGCCGCCGTGACTCGGGGGCGGTTGCCCAGCCGACAGCGGCGGAGCGTGTAGTCACGATTGCAGAGGGGAGATCCAATCTGCAAGCTTTCATATCGAATCTCCTGAGTAAAATCTTCGTTCGGGATATTGCATTTCAGACCGGGTGTGTGGAAGCTTTCATATCGGGTGCCAGATACCATCAGACCGAAGGCAGGTGACATCGTGGCCGACACGTTGACCGGCTCCACCGTCCCCCGGCGGCAACTGGGCCGCTACCTACGCGACCTGCGGAACCAGGCGGGGCTGACCGTGAAAGACGCGGCGCGCGGGCTCGAGTGGTCCGAGACCAAGATCTGGCGGATCGAGACCGGGCAGACGAGCCTGCGCAGCTTCGACGTGGAAGTGATGTGCCGTGTGTACGCCGTGCCGGCTGACATGACGGCCGCCCTGATGGGCCTGGCCAAGGAAACCAAGGCGCGCGGCTGGTGGCAGGCCTACGGCGACGCCGTACCCGAGTGGTTCGACCTGTACGTCGGGCTTGAGGCGGCGGCGTCGAAGCTGTTCCTGTACGAGCAGGACCTGGTGCCGGGGCTGTTCCAGGTCCCGGACTACGCCCGGACGCTGATCAAGGCGGACCACCCGGATGAGAGCGACGAGGATGCCGACCGGAGGGTCGGCCTGCGCATGGCGCGGCAGGCGCTCGTGCGCCGCACGATCGACCCGCCCGCGCTCCAGGTCGCGCTCAATGAGTCCGTGCTGAGGCGTCCCGTCGGCGGCGCGGCGGTGATGGCCACGCAGCTGCGGCGCCTGGCAGAGGCGTCGGAACTGCGGAACGTGTCGCTGCGGGTGGTCCCGTTCGCGGTGGGCTACCACCCGGGCATCGTGTCCGGCTCGTTCAACGTGCTGCGGTTCCCCCTCAACGGCGGCGGGCAGGAAAGCGAGCCGCCTACCGTGTACGCGGACCTCTACACGGGTGCCCTGTACCTGGACAAGCCGAACGAGATCGAGCGCTACGCGGAGGCGTTCGCGGGGATCTGGCAGCATGCCCTCAGCGAAGAGGCGTCAAGGGAAATGATTCTGGAAGCAGCGGAGGCACTGACCAATGGGTAACGAGGGTTCCGACTGGCGCAAGGCCAGCTATAGCAACGGCTCCGGGAACTGCGTCGAAGTTCGCAACGCGGCCCGCGCCGTCGCGGTACGGGATACGACCAACCGCGACGGCTCGACGCTGACTTTCAGCGTCGAAGCGTGGGACCGGTTCACCGCGTCACTGCGATAGCTGCCAGGCCTGCCGGACTGAAAGAGCAACCGGTCCGCTAGTGTCCTGAATCATTAATTCCTGGTTACCTTGTAGGCTTGGCTCATGGCGAGTCCGAAGCTTGAGCCGCTGGTGCTGTCCGATGACGAGCGGCGGGTCCTGGAGGGATGGGCGCGGCGGCGGAAGACCGCGCAGGCGCTGGCGCTGCGGTCGCGGATCATCCTGACCTTCGCGGCCGGTGCCAGTGTCAGCGCGGTGTCCGCTGAGCTGGGGATATCACGGACAACGGCGGGCAAGTGGCGGTCGCGGTTCCTGGAGGCGCGGCTGAAGGGGCTGAACGACGAGCCGCGGCCCGGCCGCCCGCGGACGGTCACCGACGAGCACGTGGAGAAGGTGATCGCCGCGACGCTGGAGCAGGTGCCGCCGAACGGGGACACCCGCTGGTCTACCCGGTCGATGGCCAGGTCAGAGGGCATGTCCCAGTCGGCGGTCTCCCGGATCTGGCGGGCGTTCGGCCTCAAGCCGCACATCGTCGAGACCTGGAAGCTCAGTACCGACCCCATGTTCATCGACAAGGTCCGCGACGTCGCCGGCCTCTACATGAGCCCGCCGGAGAACGCCCTGGTCCTGTGCGTGGACGAGAAATCGCAGATCCAGGCCCTGGACCGCACCGCCCCGATCCTGCCGGCGCTGCCCACGACCCCGGCCCGGATGACCCGCGACTACGTCCGCCACGGCACCACCAGCCTGTTCGCCGCGTTCGACCTGGCCAGCGGCTCCGTCATCGCCCAGCCCTACCGCCGCCACCGCTGCGGGGCGTCGTCGTCGGTCATGGCTTCTCCTCGTAGGCTGTCTCGCGCTTCCACTGGTCGATCATCGGGTCGGCGCGGGCCGCGGCCCCGTCGTAGAACACGTCGCCGAGCTTCGCCTTGTCGGTGGCGTACAGCGCGACGACCACGGTGCCGGCTCCCGGCGGGAACCAGCAGATGAGCCGGACGGCCACCTGCGGGTGGTAGGCGTGCGAAACGCGCCACAACGGGTAGCGGCGCGACTGCCTTACCCAGCGAAGCGTCGCGGTCTCGGTCTCCTGGGTGGGCGGGTCGGTCAGGTTCCGCAACTGGTCAAGGGCGCGGGCGGTGAACGTCAGGATGGGCCGTGACCGCTCGTCGCCCGATCGGGCTTCCCCTTCCAACTGGTCCAGCCACCGCCCGGACTCTTCCGGCCGTCAATGTCCAGGAAGCTGGTATTACATCAGCGGCATATTCCGGGCAAGGAATATTATGCACCGCCCTCAAGCAGGCTGACCACGCGAATACATCTAGGTGCATATGCCGAAGTTCGCGCTGCTGCGATTGCAGTCCGTTGGTGGAGCCGGTGATGAAGATACGGGACACGGAGGATGGTACTTCCATTCGGTCGGGTTGGCCGGGCAGCACTCCTGGTGTGCTGCGCGTGCAAGTAACCACCGTTCGTTATGCTGGCGCCTCAGGACTCCGGGGCCCTGGTCACGCGGGCGGTGAAACCGGCTGGATGCGGAAGAGGTCCGTGCGGGCGATGGCCGCGTCCCGTTCGGCTGCCAGGGCCAGACGCCGGGGGTCGTTCACGTAGGCGTCCAGGCTCGCCTCGGAGGGCATCTCAAGGATCTGCACCTCTGCGGGCGGCTCGCCGTCGGGCTGGGAGCCGGGCAGGACGGTCCCGCGCTGCAGGACGCGGCCGCCGTGCTCGGCGACCAGGCGCAGCACCTTGTCCTCATAGGCGCTGAGCGCGGCTTCCATTCCCGGTCTGGCCCAGAGCAGGACGCAGTTCACCACTGGAGTCTCAGGCATCCCCTCAGTATGCGCGGACCGACCCGGCAGAGGTGAGCCGCTTCGTCTCGGCCCGCGGCGGCCGCCTCTCGCCGTTGTCGCGACGCGAGGCGCTGAAGCACATCGGGTTAGGCCGCGAACGGTCGGTGCGATGCCAGGCCCCCGGGGCGGCGGGAAGCGTGTGCCGTGGTCAGATAACCCCGGTCACGTGCAGCCCGATAAAGAGGCCGATCAGTAGAGGTGCACCGGTCACAAGGGCGAGCAGGGTGTAGAGAACACCAGAGACGATCACATCCAGGGCCGGGTTCGAGGCGTGCGACTCCGGCCGGTACTGCACAGTCCGCCCGTTCGCACGGCGCCGTGGCAGGGTCGGGCCGCCGCCGTGGCCTCCGCAGCCTCCGCTCACGGCTCCCCCTTCGCTGCTGCAATCACACTCTCGTCACCAGGGCAAGCATATCCTGCAATTAGCTAATTCTGATGTCATCAGATGCTGTGCATTTTATGCACCTGAAGATCCGAGTTCTACGCTGGCGCTCCATCCGGATGGGATCTCGTCCCGGCTCATTCGTGACGGTCTAGGTGACATCCAACCACGAATTTCAGGTGCGAGATCATTGAGGCGAGCCAAATTCACAGAGAAGGATTTCACTCTGCTGGATGAAGCCAGCTGACTGCCGTTCCACAGGCCGCTCCCTCCCGCCTCGGCAAGTACTCGCCGTCGGCCAGCCCGGCCGGGACCCACGCAACAGCCCCCGGACCCGCGTCAGAGTCGGTAGCTCCGCGCCGACCGGTACGGCAGATCTGACGATCAGATTTGGCCGATCTGGAACGTGGGCTTTATCTTCCCTTCGTGTATTGCGGAGGTATCGTCGTCTTCTCCGAAGATTGACGGCGCGGCTAGAACAGCCCGAGGTGCTCTAGTAGCTTGTCCGAGAGCATCTGCTCGATCTCCGCCTCGCCGCGCGCCCAGCGGCTCATGCTGTCTCCGTCCCGGGGTTGCCGGCCGTGATGTCGTCGGTGAGGTCGATCGTGGGGCTGGACTTGATCTGCCGGATGAGCCCGTCAGCGTCGGCTTCCCAGCGGCGGTTCGACGCGAGGACCGGGTTGACCGGCAGTCCTGTCCGTGCCTGGGCGCGGTCGGCGGCTGCGTAGACGGCGCCGCGGTCTGTGTCCCCCACGACGAGGACGTCGATGTCGCGGGGGACGTGCCCGCTTATCCCGGCATGGCGGGCGGCCCAGGAGCCGAAGATGGCCAGCCTCGTGATCCCGGGGATCGCGGAGAACTCCTCGGCAATGACCGTGCGCGGGCCGTACATGTACTCGAGTATCTCGGTCAGGGGCCTGGCCAGGGGGTGGGCCGCGTTCGCATGCAGGATCCGCGCGCGCCCGACCTGCGTCACCGTGAGGAGCTCCGCGTCCTCCAGGCGCTGGACGTCACGGTGCAGAGTGGAAGGGGACAGGCTCAGCTCGCGGGCCAGGCTCGCGAGCGTCCAGTTCTCCTGCGGCCGGAGGAACAGGCGCGCCAGCAGGCGCGCCTGGGTATCGGTGCGGAAGATCGGCGCAATCGACCCGGTCTCTCTTCGCATATTACGAAGATATCTTCGTCTTCTTCGAAGATCAACCGTCCTCGCGAGGGAGCCCTCTGCGCGGCCGGCCAGAATCTGCGTCTCCGTGGCCGGCAGCCCGGTCCGCGCGGTGCGGATGGCTGGCTCACAGCTGCCCTGCTAGCCTTGGTGACTGTGCCCGGAGCCATTCATCATTCCGTTGTGGTGGTGCGCGACCTTGAGGCTAGCCTGCGCTTCTACCGGGACGGCCTCGGTCTCGAGGTGATGCAAGACCGGCAGGTCGAGGGTGACTGGCCAGGTCTCCTCGACGCTCCCAGCCGCAGCCTGCGGGCAGTTTTCCTCGGCGACCCGCGAGTTCCCGACGATCATTCCGGCGTCCTGGAGCTCAACCTGTTCGACGGCGACGTCACGGAAGGACCTCCTGCCTCGCCGCGAAGGAGCGGGTTCCTGCTGCTGTCGTTCTTCGCTGACGTCGAGGCGACGCTCGGTCGGCTTGCCGGTCTTGGCCTCGGCGGCTCCCCCCGGCGCGTCACCCAGCCGACACCGAACGGGCAGGTAACCATCGCGACCGTTCGCGACCCAGATGGAGTGCTCGTCCTGCTCACCCCTGGCTCGATTACCAGGAGAGCGTGACAAACCGGCCGGCAATGCGCCCGACCGGATGTTGGTAAGGGCGCATGACTCCCGAATGTTCATACTTGGCGAGCGGATATCCGCCGATAGGGACGGGCAGGTGTCCGTCAGGCGGTCCTCAGCTGCGGCGCTCAGCTGGGATCGTTCTGGGCGGGCAGACGTGCGGTCGGCATCGCGTTGCCAGCGGCGTTAGCGTACCGGCGGCTCGTGGTGCGCCGGGTGGCGGTCAGGAGGACAGGCCGTGCTGACGGCACCATTCGTGGACGCTTCCGGCTTGGGTTTCTGCTGTCTTGTGCCAGTAGGGGTCGGCGGTAATGGCGTCCGTAACTGAGGGCCAGACGGCGAATGCTTTGGTGAGTCCGGTGATCTCGAAGACGCGCAGGATGCGCGGGGTTTTGATCACCAGGGCGAGCGAGCCGCCGTCTTCGCGGAGCCGCTTGAGGCCGCCGACGAGGACGCCGAGCCCGCTGGAGTCGAGGAAGTCTACCTGGCCGAGGTCGGCGATTAGGTGCGCGGTGCCCTTGGCGGCAAGCTCGCGGATCCGTTCGCGGAGCATCGGCGCGGTGTAGACGTCGACCTCGCCGGTTACCTGGAGAACGGCGCAGTCGCCGGTCGGCCCGGCGGTGTCCAGGCGGAACTCGCTCATGTCCAGCTCCCATCAGATGCATGTCATGATATAGATTGACAAAGAAAGCTATGCGATTACAGTAATGCCATTGGCGGGCCTTGTCAATCACAGTGCTACATTGTCATTGCTGGGAGTGACAATCGGGAGGCTTGGATGCGGGTCGAAGAGGCCATCGGCCGGCAGGTTGCGCGCCTGCGGGCGCAGCGCCAGCTGTCGCTGGCCGACCTCGGTGAAGCCCTCGGCTGCTACCTGGGCAAACCCTGGAGCAGGCAGGCCGTCCACCAGGCCGAGCGCGGCCAGCGTGCCTTCACCGCTGCGGAGCTCACCGCACTGGCCCTCGCTCTGGACACCTCCGTCCAGGCCCTGTTCCGCGCTGAAAACGAGCAGGTCGAGCTGCCCGGCCGGGCCATCGCTCCCGAGGAGTACCGCGGCATCCTGCTGAACAGGCAGAACGACGCCCCGCTGGACGGGCTCGAGGAACTGATCGTCGCGCTCCACGACATCGGCGCGGTCCTCCAGCGGCCGAGCCTGGCCCGCCTGGTACGGATCGCCCGGGCGGCCGAGCAGGTGACCGAACCCCCGCAGCCCCCGGCAGCACGCCGCCAGCGGCCGTAGCCGTCCCCCGCCGCACCAGTTCCGGCACCCGCCACCGCTTGGGGACAAGTCATCTACGCCAATGACAGAACCGACCTAACTGTTCATGGAAGCGCTGCTGTATTGGTCGTAGCGCTAGGCTGTCTCGCGCTTCCGCTGGTCGATCGTCGGGTCGGCCGTTCCCCTCATAAGTAGATTGCCGATATGTCGGTTATCTATCTATGATGCACGTATGACCTCATCACCGATGCGTGAGCCGACGTACTTCGTGCTGGCCGCGCTCCTGGCCGGCCCCTGCACGGCTACGCCATCATCAAGCGCGCCGGGGAACTGTCCGGCGGCCGGGTGCGGCTGGCGACGGGCACCCTCTACACGGCGCTGGACCGGCTCACCGCCGAGGGCCAGGTGGAACTGGTCAGCGAGGAGACTGTGGCCGGCCGCGTCCGCCGCACGTACGGCCTGACCGGATCCGGTGCCGCCGCGCTGCGGGCTGAGGCCCAGCGCATGGCGGAGGCGGCTGCCCTCGTCATTGCGCCCGGGGTAAAGGCCGGCCCCCTGGCCAGGAAGCCGAGGACAGCGTGACCACGGAACCGCGCATTCCGCCGGGCCGCCTCGAACGCCGCATCCGCCTGCTGCTGCACGCCTACCCGCCGGGTTACCGGGCGGACCGGGGCGAGGAAATGCTCGGCACCCTCCTGGAGGCCACCCCGGACGGCCGGGACCGGCCATCGGCCCGCGACTCCTGGTCGCTGCTGGCCGGCGGCGCCCGCGCCCGCCGCGTCGGCAACCGGCAGCCAGGCCTGGCCGCCAGCCTGCGGCAGGCAGTCGTCCTCGGCCTCGCGCTCTACGTCAGCGACGGGTCGGCCCAGTTCTTCATGCCCGACCCCCTCACCCGCGCGCACGGGACGCCGATGCTGGCCGGGTTCCTCCTCGCGGCGACCGTCCTCGCCGTCTGGGCCGGCCACCGGACGCTCACGATCACCGCCGTGGCGGCCGGTCTCGCGGTCCTCGCCTACTGCTGGTACTCCTACCTGGCTGTACCATGGGTATTCGAGTGGACGGCCTCGCGGCTCATGTCAGCGGTGCCCCTGCTGCTGGCGCTGCTGGCGCTGGCCTATCTCGCCCGGCGCGACCGGCGGCCCCCGCGATCGTGGCTGATCCTCGCCTGCGCCCCCCTGGCCGCCATGCTCGCGACACGGGTACTGCCGCTGGTCCTGCGCTCGAGACCGGTCCCCGGCGCGCTGTGGGACCTGCTGCCTGACGTCTTCTTGCTGCTCGCGATCCCGGCCCTGGCCTGGCTCGTCACCGATGCCCGCCCGGCTCTCGGCGTCGCGCTTGCCCTGGTCTTGTCGCAGGCCGTACCCCTGGCCGCCTTCGTGCAGGAGGACATCGCCGACCATCAGCCGGTCACGGGCCTCTGGCAGTGGAACCAGAGCCCAGACGTGCAGAAACTGGCTCTCGGCGTCGCGATGACCATGGCGATGGCGTGGATGCTGCGCCGGCGGACCCGGCCCCACCCGCGCTAAAACCCTTGCCGCCGGGCCCTGCACCACTGGTGCAGGTTCCGCCCGCAGCGGCGTAATCCCGGACACCAGGCGTAGCATCGCGATGGTTGTGGCCGAACGACTAGGACGTCCGTCACTGGCACGCCCTGGACGGTCGCGACGCAGACCGCACGGGGAAGCTACTCATCTTCAGCACCGACGACATCCTGATGATCTTGAGGCGCTCGTGCGGGGTGCCGCTCGCACTGTTCTTGGTGTTGGGGGAGTATGCCCGGTTCGCCCCGTCAGGCGGACGGGACTGGCGGCTGCCCGGGAACTGTTCGCGATGCCCAAGCGGGCAGGGGCGAGCCGGACCGTCACCGATGCCGTCGCCGGCCTGACGGGGACGCTGGGCTAGCGGCTGGCAGGCTGGCGGATCTGGTCCAGGATCGCATCGGCGCCGCGGTCGCGCAGAAGAGCCGCGAGTTCCTCGCCGACCGGTTCCGGCCCGGTGCCGGTAACGGTTCCGGCGACGCGCTGCCGTCCGTCCAGGGACGTCACCTGGGCGCTCAGCGACAGGATCCCGCCTGACCGGGCGGCGTAGGCGCCGACCGGGACCGAGCAGCCGCCGTGCAGTTCGGCCAGCACCACCCGCTCGGCGCGGACCGCCGCGTCGGTGTCCGGGTCGCCGAACGCGTTGAGCATCTCCAGCAGTTCCCGGTCGCTGGCGCGAACCTGGACCGCCAGCGCCCCCTGGCCAGGTGACGGCGGGAACAGGGCCGGGTCGAGCAACTCGGTGATGGCGTCGTCCAGGCCCAGCCGCCGTAGCCCGGAGGCCGCCAGGATCACCGCGTCCAGCCCGGACTTGAGCTTCGCGAGCCGGGGCGGGACGTTGCCGCGGATCGGCACGACCTCGACGTCGGGGCGCAGCGCCCTCAGCTGCGCGATCCGCCGCGCAGAACCGGTGCCGACCCGCGCACCGGGGCGCAGTCCCTCGAGGGTGGACCCGCAGAGCGCGTCAAGCGGGTCGGCCCGCGGCGGTGTCACCGCGAGGACCAGCCCGTCGGGCGGGGCGGTCGGGAGGTCTTTCAGCGAGTGGACGGCGATGTCGACGCGCCCGGCGAGCAGTTCCTGCTCCAGCTGGGTGGTGAACACGCCGCCCGCGCCGCCGCCGAGGTCCCGCAGCGGCGTCTTGCGGTCCTTGTCCCCGTCGGTCATCACTGACCTGGCTTTGAACTGCACGACCGGGCAGCCGCTCAGGTGGGTGATGAGTTCCTGCACCATGACCTGTGCGAGCCTGCTGCCGCGCGCCCCGACGATGACGGTTTCCACACACCCGACATTACCCGGCACGGACCGCCCCCTACCGGGAAACACCGAGGCGTTCCCCGGGAAGCGGCTCGGACTGGTCAAGGTGACGGCGCCAGCCCAGGCCCGGCTGAGGTTCAGGCCGTGCAGGCAGGCGATCTCCGTCTCGGACAGCGTGCCGGACAGCGTGCCGGGCAGAGTGCGCAGAAGTCGGACGAGCAGCCAGTGCATCTCCACGCAGGAGTGCCAGTCTCCACGCAGGAGTGCCAGTCGAAGGAGACGTAAAAGGCCGGGAAGATGTCGCGCGGGCGCTGCGGGAAGTCCCCGGGCCGCCGCATCAGTCTGACGATGTGGTTGGGGAACCCGGTGCGGATGTTTTGACAACGACCTTGGCGAACCCTGTGGCGTGAGCCCGGGGTTCAGCTGAGGCCGCCGTTGCTCATGAGGAGCTGGCTGTTGATCCAGCCGCCCTCGGGAGAGCAGAGGAACTCGACGAGGCGGGCGGTATCCAGCGGGGTGCCGAGGCGGCCGAGCGGTGTCTGCCGCAGGACGGACTGCCGAAGGTCGTCGGTCATCCATCCGGTGTCGACCGGGCCGGGGTTGACCGCGTTCGCGGTGACGCCCAGGTGCGCCAGTTCGTGTGCGGCCGCGAGGGTGATGCGGTCCAGGGCAGCCTTGCTCGCGCCGTAGGGCAGGTTGCCGACGGTATGGTCGCTGGTGAGGCTGATGATCCGCCCGGTGCCGTGCGCCCCGCGGAACCGTCGGCCGTATTCGCGGATCAGGAGCCAGGATGCGCGGGCGTTGACGGCGAAGTGCCGGTCGAAGCTCTCGGTGGTCGTGTCGAGCAGGCCGGAGTCGACGGACTCGCAATGGCACAGCACCAACGCGGTCACGTTGCCGAGCCGTCGCTCGGCCTCATCGAAGACCAGCGCCGGGGAGTCGGCGTCAGCAAGGTCGGCCGCGATGGCCGCGACCGCCGCGCCGTGTCCGCTGAGCGATCTGCCGATGGCACCGGTTGCCCCGGGCTCGGTGCCCCATGGCATTCGCTCGTCATAGGCGGTCCAGTAGGTGAACGCGATATCCCAGCCGGATGCCGCCAGCCGGACCGCAATGCCCGCGCCGATGCCGACGGTTCGGCCCACGCCCGTGACAAGTGCCACCGGCCTGCCGGGTCCCGAAGAGCTCTCGATGGTCATGGTCAAGAAGTCTTAGCCGAAGGCGCTCCCGCACGGCAACTGCGTTTCGGGGAACGAGCCGCTCCCGTCTTTGAGGTCAGGAATAACGGGACGACCAAGTAGCAGAATGCCTCAGAACTTTCCCTGGTGCCAACATGATCCGACTCGCTCGGCTGCCCTCGTTAGGTTCAATTTCCACCTTCGGGGATCGATAGTTGGCCCTACACCGTCGTTCGTCGTACGGCATCCAGACTTATAAGCGAGGGGACGGTGGTGGCGGGCATGAGCGGTTGGGAGACTGGTCGCATGGATGACCTGACGAGCCCATCGGAGAACACGACGCATGACTGGGCGGTCGCCGTGGACGCCGGCCATCTCGCGCGCATCCGCCGGGATCCGGCCGTCTTCGCTCCTGGTGGCGTAAGGCATCTTGTTCTCGAAGTGGTCGCTTACGCCGCGGACGAGGCTGAGGCCAGTGGCGGCGGCCGGTGCGCGATCACCTTCTGTCGTGATGGCTCGGTGTCTGTGTCCGACGACGGGCGCGGGACCGCCACTCGCCGCGACGGCCGCGGCCGGGTGGTGAAGAAGCCGGTCATGTCGACCAAGGATCTGCGGTTCTTTGACTCTCCCGGCGCCCAACTGCTTCCTGACGGGCACCCGCGCCGGGGCATCTCCGTCGTCGCGGCGCTGAGCGAATGGCTCGTGCATGCCAACCGCCGCCAGGACGGAGCCTGGACGCAGCGCTACGAACATGGCATCCCGGTCACCAGCCTGGTACCGGTCCCCGACAGCGGTGCGACTGGCACCACGGTTCACTTCCGCCCGGACGAGACACTCTGGCCCGACGGTGCGCACGGGATCCTCGATGTTCGGCAGCTGGCCGCGTCGTGGCCAAAACTCTCGGTCGAGATCTGTCATGAACAGGACTTATAACCCAACAGGGTGAGCGGATCGCGCTGGTTTGCATGGGCAATGGACCGTGAGATGGGTCCGGGCGAGTCGGTTCACGCTTGATGCGGCCAGTCGCGCCGTCGGATGCGATAAACCCGTTGGCGACGTCGGTGGCCATCGCGTGATAATGGCCGGCGTGGAAGAGGTCGAGGTCGTCGTCGCCCATAACGAGCGCGCGACCCTGCGCGTCGGCGACGTGTTCCTGAAGATCGACGCTGACCAGGCGCGCACCGACGTCGAGGTCGAGGCGATGGCCATGGCGCCGGTCCCGACTCCGGAGATTCTGTGGCGCAAGCCGCCCGTGCTCGCGCTCGCCGCCGTTGGCGGTACGGCACTCGGCCGCCTCGGTGAGCCGTCGCCCGCGTCGTCGGCGGCGTGGGCCGCGGCCGGTGCCGCCGCCCGGATGCTGCACGACGCGCCGCCGCCGCCACGGCCCGGTCCGACCCCCGGCGAAATCGCGTCGCACCTCGACGGCGAATGCGATTGGCTCGTCACGAACGGCATCCTCCCCGCCGATTTGGTCACGCGCAACCGTCGGCTCGCCGCGGCTGCGCTCCGGCCGTGGACACCGGTGTTTACGCATGGCGACCTGCAGGTCGCCCACGTGTTCGTCGACGGTGACGAGGTCACCGGCGTGATCGACTGGTCCGAGGCAAGCCAGGGCGATGCCCTGTACGACCTCGCCAGCCTGACGCTCGGCCACCAGGAGCACCTTGGCGACGTCGTCGCCGGGTACGGCACCGATGTCGACCTCGACGTGATCCGCGCGTGGTGGTCGCTGCGCAGCCTGCGGTCGGCCCGCTGGCTGATCGAGCACGGCTTCGACCCGTCCTTGCCAGGCTGCGAGTTCGCCGTACTGAGATCCCAGCTGTGAGAGCCCACTCTGGCTCCCCGGCGTTACGGGAAGAACTCCCGGCCAGGTGCATAGCGGAACGCCGTCCGCCGACCACCGCTCCAAGTCCGCCAACTATCAGTCATGGTCGGGGCTTTCAACTATAGAAGGCGCGGTTGCCAGGTCTTCTTGGCGGCTAGCTCGTCCGGCGGATAGGGCTTGTCCAGCGGATGTTCGGGCAGGCACCATGTGCGGGTGATCTCGCCGCAGCCTGACCTGGTGGCTCGCCTGGTGCAGTCGGAGTTGCCCGCTGATGTCGTTCATGCCGGTGCTGCCTGCCTGGCGCAGATGCTGGGCGGGTTCGTATGGGTGAGGTCGCGGCAGTCGCTGGAACGGCGGACGGAGGGCCGCCGCGAAGTGATCCGACTGGCGAAGAGCAAGTACAACCGGTCGGGGCGTCTAATCGAGCACATCGCGGAGGCACTGACAGTCTTCGACGACGACCTGGGCACCTGGCGGCAGGCCAATGCCGGCCTCACCGTGAACAGGCATGAATCTGTGGAGTCCATCGTCTGCGCTTCAAGCTTCCTGGACATGTCGAGCAGCTACTTTGTGGTGCTGACCCGCCGGCACACACGTGTGGCGCAACTGGAGAGGTTCGCCGACCACCTGAGTGAAACGGCGTTGCCGTGGTTCGCCAGCTCGGCCGACCCTCAGGTCACCGCACTGGCTGTCCCGGATGCGCTGCTCACCCCGTGGGGCTTCGCCCAGGACCTGATGGAGTTCCTCGTCAGCGCAGGCCATGACGCGGAAGCGCACGCTTTGTGGGTGCGGGTCCGCGAACTCCACCCGAACCATCAGCAAAGGTTTATGGCAGGTCACAGCATGGCTCAGTCCGGTGATCGGCCGCGCTGGCATACGCCCGAGGCCATCGGATGGAGCGCGTCGGTCCTGGACCTGCTATGAGCCGACCTGATTCGCTGAAATAATCTAGTACCTCATGGCGTGTCGTCTTAAGATCCGCATACTCGTACGGTACGTTGAAGTCATCAGCCCTAGTCCTGCTCAGGAGCTAGGCGGGCCGGGAAGGTGTTGGAGCACCGCCCCCGGCCCTGGACCATCCATCCGATGAACCGGAGGACGACCGTGAACGCAAGCATGACTCACCCCGCCCCTGCCGCGCACCTCATCCCCGAGGTCCCCGGTACGGACCGCATCCTCGGCCGCTCGCGGGACGACCTCGCCGATGCAATGACCTGGCTGGCCTGGTACGCGCCAGGCATCTTCACTGCGGTAATGGACTATATGGACACGATCGACGGCGAACTGATTCCGGACCGGGTGTAGCCGCAGCCGCCAGGCCGAGGCCCTGCGCGCCCGCCCGCGGGTGCGCAGGGCCTCGTGCCGCGATGGTCGCAACCCCAGGAGATGTTCCGCGGCTCGTGGTGGCTGCCGATCACGCAGGCGATGGAAATCAGCCCGGCGACCATGCCGGAGGGACGGACGGTGCCGGGTTGCTGCTCCAGGGTGATCGCCGGTATGGCACTGGCCCGCCCACGAACTCTAGTTCGCGTACCGCCGGTGGTTACCTACTTACGCGCCTACCGCCGATGGGACGGCCCTTAGTTGCTCCTCGGTCAGCATCAGGATAGAATCGATCAAAACGATCGATATGATCGAATCGATTAAAGGGAAGCGCTCATGGCATCGCCCGCACCGAACCAGCCGCTTCAGGACGAGACCTACCTGCCGGACGAAGACACCGCCGAGATCATCGACTTCCTGAGTGCCCTGCGGGACCGTGGAAGGGAGGCAGTTGCCCAGCGGGCACGGCTAACCGGACCGGACGGACTGAGCGTTGATCTGCCTCAACCTATGTTCGAGGTTCTTCTGCAGGTCGCGGCCGCGATGAAGGCTGGCCTCGCCGTCACTGTCGCCCCGCACCACCTGCTGCTGTCCACCCAGGAGGCGGCCGACCTATTGCGCGTCTCGCGCACCACGCTGGTACGCCTGCTGGAGACCGGCGCGATCCCGTTCGAGAAGCCGAGCCGCCACCGCAAGGTCCGCCTCGACGACCTGCTGGAATACCGCAGGCGACAGCGAAGTGCGGCCGAGCTCGCGCTCGCCGACATGATCGCCGACACCGAGCGCCTTGGTCTCTACGACGCTGATCCCGAGGACGTCAGAGCGGCGGTCAAGGCCGCGAGAAAGAAACCTGAAGAGTAGCGCCTGAAGGTCAAGCAGCATTTCCTGACCACGTCATGCCTGGTTGAAGAAACCCTCCTCGGCCAAGCCGTCATGCGTGGTGAGCATGGTCGCGTCGGCGGGCACGATCAAGAACGCACGCCGGGAAATTCGCTCGATATCGCCGCAGAGACCGAGGACGAGACCGGAGACAAAATCGATGATGCGCGTGGCAAGCGCATTGTCCAGGTCCTCCAGGTTGATGATCACCGGAATGTCGCGGCGATAGTATTCGCCAACGGTGGCGGCATCGCGAAAGTTTCGCGGACGCACGATGGCAATCTGGATGTAGCTACCCGCGGAAAGCTGTCCGCCCGGGGCGTCGCCGTCGTACTGAGCGTCACTGACGTCCTCGGAAGCGTAGCCGTCCTCGCTGACCAGGGCGTCATCATCATGCTCGACCAGACCGAGCCAATCGCGGGCGTTGCGTCGCACTACGCTCACCTCCGTCGTACGAGCCGATTCATGGCCACTTCGTCAGGCGAGACCATGGTTTATGCCCTGAAACCGTAGCGAACCGGACTGCACTCGACTCTAACAACGGAAGCCGCCCGCAGCACATCAACACGCCGGAGCGGGAGTCACCGGCAAAACGTTCCGGGCGTGTCGTCCAACCTCGGACCGGTCGCGGTGCCGGGAACCGGGCACCCGGTGGTGGCGCTCAGGAAGCAGCCGGTTCATCCTTGCGCACGGCGATAAGGTGCAGCAGCGCGGCGACCTGCCGGTACGGGTCGGTCCGGCCCGCCCGCTCCTCGAAACGCAGGATGTCATTCAGCGTCGCCTGATCGGGAAGCGGTGCATCGGATGCGGCCGTGTCCGTGAACACCCGGACGCCGTACCACTGGAGCACCGGCAGCTGCCGCCGGGCCAGCGCGGCGGTCAGGTCCGCCAGCCGGTCGGCCCGGGCGTCCACGCCGATCCGGTTCAGGTAAGAGTCCCCGTCGAACGCCTTGCCGACACCGTTCCAGTCGCCGAGCAGCCCGGGGCGCATCGCCAGGGCGTCGCCGTTACGGACCAGCAGAGACACGATCCCGCCCGGCGCCACCACCTGCGCGATGGCGTCCAGCAGCGGGCCAGGGTCCTGGAAGTACATCAGCACGCCCTGGCACAGCACGGCGTCGAAAGCTGACGGGGCGAACAAGCCGGCGACTGCCTCGGCCTTGCCCTGGACCAGCCGCACCCGGTCGCCGACCTCGGTTGGCTCTGCCGCCAAGGCGGTGCGGAAGTCGTCAAGAAGCTGAGCCGAGGAATCGAGTCCGGTGACGAAGTGCCCGCGACGCGCCAGCACCAGGGCCTGCGTGCCCTGACCGCACCCGACGTCGAGCACCCGGCGCGGCGGCTGGTCCGGCAGATGCGCGCCGAGCTGCCGCGCCACAACCTCCTGGCGCACGACTTGCCTCAGCGTCCCCAGATGAGCCCGCCACCGCTCCTCGCCCACCGCGAAGCCAGCGCTCACGTCGTTCTTACCCTTGATACGCGGTGAGCCCGAGATTGGCGTGCAGTTCCTCAAGGTGCCTGAGCTGGTCGGGGTTGGTGTAGGGGCCGGTGCGACCGGCGTCTGCGGGCCGGTCGTTGTCGAGGTCCCAGGGCACGGCGATCGGCCGCAGATGCGGCGGCAGTGCCAGATAAGCGGCGTAAACGGTGCTTAGCTCGGGGGCGATCTCGGGCTGTCCGGCGACGTACTCCAGGCAGGCCGGGACATCACTGGGAGACCCAGCACGGGAGTGCCTGAAGAACTCGATCTCGGCGAAGAGTTCCGGAAGCGTGTCCGCGGTCGAGCCGCCTGCCAGGCCGTCGGAAAGACCAACCCAGTACCCGTCCTTCTTCAGGACCCGGACCTTCATCCGGTGCCCGTTTGCCGTCAATTCATCCACCCCTCTCCGAATACATCTTCCAGCTGGCAGGCAAGTTCCGCCAGCACATCAGGGTCCATGTGCCGCAGTGGCACGCGTGCCCTGGCCACCACTACCTGCCTCGAATCGTGGAGCAGCAGAAGGCGGCTGTTCCGGGTCGTCTCGCGCCAGTCGACCCGGAACGCGTGCTTCCTGGCGAGCGCGTAGATCCGGTCACGGATCTCAGGATAAGTCGCAAGCATGGCCGCACAGTAGCGGAATTTAACAAATCGTGATTTGCCAGTGGCAATGCGTTGCCATGCGCAACGCAATGCCGCTGGCGGGAAATGCCGTAAGCCGCGTCGCCCGTGAAACAGAAACCGGCCTGGAACGCGAAGCAGCCCTCCGTTCGGGATTACTTGATTTGTTTTCTATCGCGGGCGAGGATCGGCTGGTATCAGCGGCTACCATTTCGGTTTCAGTACGAGACTTCGCTGGCCGCCAGGTCCCGGCACTCGGGGTGGACGCCGCTGTCCCGGTACGGCAGGGCCAGTTCCTGACCGCAGACCGAGCAGCGGGGGCGGTCCTGGATCTGGCCGGTCCGCTCCAGGTACTGATCCCGCTGCCGCGCCTTGTCGGGCATCATGGCGCCGATGCCCGCGGCGATCGGCAGGGTAATGCCGCGCTCGCCCGCGGCGATGGCGGCGTTGCGGACGTCCTTGGTGAACACGTCGTAAATCCCTGGCGTCCCGGCAAGAGTGTGGGTGCGCCGGGCGCGGTCGAGGCGCCCCCAGGTCCGTATCCCGCGGGAATCGCCCGCGCTTACGGTGAGGAACCGCGTCGCGTCGTCCTCGCTGATGCCGTAGGCGACCGCTAGCTGCATCGCTTCGAGCTGGAGCATGTTGCCCCCCAGGCTCAGCAGGTTGTTCACCAGCTTGCCGGCGTTGCCCGCCCCGACCGGGCCGACGTGGAACCGGTTGCGGCCGAACGCGCCGAGCAGCGGCCAGCAGGCGCGCACCGGGGCGTCGTCGCCGCCCACCATGACGGTGAGCAGGCCGACCGCCGCCTTCTCGGCGCCGCCGCTGACCGGCGCGTCGATCAGGTCGAGTCCCGCCTCGACGGTCTGCTCGTGCAGCCTGATGACCGTCGACGGCAGCACGGTGCTGCTGACGATTACGGTACGAATCCGCCCGGGAGCGGTCAGGATCGTGGCGACGACGTCGCTGACCTGCGCGTCGTTCATCACGACGACGACCGCCACGTCGCACGTCGCGCACAGGTCCGCGATGCTCTCGGCGGCCTTCGCCCCGAGGGTCACCAGTTCTTCCACGGCCTCGCGGCGCAGGTCGAAGGCGGTCACCTCATAGCCGGCGCGAAGGACCGAACGGGCGATGGGGCCGCCCATGTCGCCGACGCCGATCATGCCGACCGCGGTCGCACCCGGCCGCATCTGCTCAACGCCCGGCGAGGATGCCTCTTGCGCTTCCGGTGCGGGTGTCGTTTGTTCGACGCTCATGTCAGGTCTCCTCTCAGAGTCGAGCCAGGCCGGGCCGTACCCGAATCGGGTGCGCTGTCCGGTCATCTATGAAGGCTTACTGTGAAGCTTACCTTCACAGATTACCTTATCAGTTTGTCTTGGTAAACTGAGCTCATGTCCGAAGCGCCAGTTCCCGACCTGCCAGCCGCCGCAGCGGATCTGCGTCTCGCGGTGAAACTGCTTGCTCACCGTTTGCGCGCCGAGGCGCGCCTGGGCTTGTCCTGGTCGCAGGAGAGCGTCATCTCGCTGCTGGACCGGAAGGGACCGGTCACGGTCAGCGAACTGGCAAAGGCGGAAGGTGTCCGGTCCCAGTCCATGGGCTCGACCGTGGCCAGCCTGGCCGCCGAGGACCTGGTCCATCGCGAGCCGGACCCGTCGGACGGCCGGCAGACGCTGGTCTCGCTAACGGAGAAGGGCCGCGAGGCGCTGGCGCAAACCCGCGTGATCAAGCAGAGCTGGCTTGAGTCGGTCATAGCAGAACGGCTGACGCCCGCTGAGCAGGAGGTACTCGTGGGCGCCGTCGAGCTTCTGCTCCGTCTAACCTGATGCGGTTCTAACGACAAGCCGGTGCTGCCCGCCGTCACGCGGCGGGCAGCACCGGCTCGCCGAGCCCCTAGCCGAGTGTTTTCAGGTCGCCGGTGGTGATGACGTCGGCCTGGTAGGGGAGGACCTTCTCGGTCAGGACCCGGTGCACCTCGGGGTCGGGGTCGGCGGTGGCATCCGACAGGACGTAGATGCGGTAGTCCTGGTCGCCGGCGTCCCGGACGGTGGAAAGCACCACGCCGCCGGTCGAGATGCCGGCCAGCACGAGGGTGTCGATGCCCTGGGCGTGCAGGCGCTCATAGAGGCTGGTGGTGCTGAACGCGCCGAAGCGGGTCTTGCGGACGACGATGTCTTCGTCGCGAACCTCGAGTGACGGGTGGATCTGGGCCTCGGGGCTGTCGGCCGCCAGGTACTTGTTCTGGGCAACGCCGGCGAAGGCCTTGCTGTGGGCCGGGACGGCCCGGAAGTCCTCGTCGGTGAACGCGACGCGCACGTAACCGACCTGGATCTTCTCTGACCGGGCCCAGGAAAGCGCGTCGTGCGCCCGGGCCAGCAGACCCTCGGAGTCCGGGATGCTGGCGAGGATGGCGGGCTGGAAGTCCATGAGCAACAGTGCCGTCTTGGCCGGGGTGACGGGGGTAGTCATGTGCTGCGGTTCTCCTCTGGGTGAAGCCTGCGCAGCTTATCTGCGCAGACAATCTGCGTAGGTAGCCTTCGCATAAATATAGCAGGCCACCTGCGTATCTCGTGGGGCCGAACGGTCGCCGCCGCTGACCCGGGGTCTTGCCGTTTGCCGGTAATAGAACTAGATTGCAGATACATCTAATCGCCTGAAGATGGTGTTAACAGCGTGGGACCCGGGCCACATGCGGCGGAACTGGATTTTGGCTCAACGTTGGAGGAGCAGTGCACGAGGTCTACATCTACGACCACGCCCGGACTCCGCGGGGACGCGGCAAGCCCACCGGGTCGCTGCACGAGATCACCTCGGTCAACCTGATCACCCAGGTGCTCGCGGCCCTGAAGGAGCGGAACGCGCTCCCGGCGGACGCCATCGACGAGGTCATCCTCGGTGTCGTCACCCCCGCCGACGAGCAGGGCGCGACGACGGTGCGGATGGCGCCGATCGCCGCCGGGTTCGCCGACAGCGTGCCCGGGCTGCACGTCAACCGGTTCTGCGCCTCCGGGCTTGAGGCGGTGGCGGTCGCGGCGGCCAAGATCGCGGCCGGGTGGATGGACGCCGCGATCGGCGGCGGCTACGAGAGCATGTCCCGGGTGCCGCCCGGCACCGGCGGCGGCGGCGCCTGGGGCAGCGACCCCGCCTTCACCGCCGCCCACCCGCTGATCACCCAGGGGGTGGCGGCCGACCTGCTGGCCACCATGCTCGGCGCCAGCCGCGGCGACCTGGACGCTTACAGCCTCGCCAGCCAGGAACGCGCCGCCAAGGCGCAGGCCGGCGGGTACTTCGACAAGGCGCTCGTCCCGATCACCGACATCGTCGGCACCGTTGTCCTGGACCGCGACGAGTACCTGCGGCCCGACACCACCCTGGAGGGTCTGGCCGCCCTGAAGCCCGCCTTCGCGCTGCAGGGTGTCCACCGCGGGCTTTGACGAGATCGCCATCCAGCGCTACCCGCAGGTCTCGGCGATCGAGCACCTGCACACCGCCGGGCTCAAGCTCCGGCATCGTCGACGGTGCGGCCGGCGTCCTCATCGGGAACAGGGAGTTCGGCGACCGGCACGGCCTGACCCCGCGGGCCGTGATCCGCTCCTCCGTCTCCCGCGGCTCGGAGCCGCTGCTGTTCCTCGATGCGCCGCCCGAGACCTGCCGCCAGGCTCTGCGGCGGGCAGGCCTGAGCGTGGCCGACATCGACCTGTGGGAGCTTAACGAGGCCTTCGCGGCCGTGCCGCTGTTCGTCATGTCCGAGCTCGGGATCGATCATGACCGCCTCAACGTCAACGGAGGCGCCATCGCGCTCGGCCACCCGCTGGGCGCCACCGGGGCGATGCTTCTCGGCACCCTGCTTGACGAGCTGGAGCGCCGCGGCCTTTCCACCGGCGTGACCACGCTGTGCGCCGCGGGCGGCATGGCCATCGCCACCGTGATCGAACGAGTCTGACCCACCCGATAAGGACGGACCCACCACCATGACCAGCAACGCGACCGCGAGCAGCGTGCGCTACGACGTCGATCCCGACGGCATCTGCGCCCTCACCATCGACGTCCCGGGTGCGACGGTGAACACCTTCGGCGCCGTCTTGACGAACGACCTCAGCGCCGCGATCGAACGGGCCGCCGCCGACGAGAGCGCCCGCGCCATCCTGCTCGCCTCCGGCAAGGACGGCTTCCTGGCCGACGCCGGCGCCGACCTCAAGGAGATCAACGCAGGCGGGAGCGACGGCGAGACGCCAGAGCTGACCGTCGCCGAGCAGATCGACCGGTCGATGACCCGGTCCAGGATGCTGCGCCGCCTTGAGACCCTGGGTAAGCCGGTCGCCGTGGTCGTCAACGGCACCGCGGCCGGCGGCGGCCTCGAACTCGCCCTCGCCGCCCACTACCGCGTGGTCGTCGACGACCCCGCGATCCGGCTCGGTCTGCCCGAGTCCAACGTCGGGCTGATCCCCGGCGGCGGCGGCACCCAGCGGCTGCCGCGCCTGATCGGCATCGAGAAGGCGCTGCCGCTCCTGCTGGCCGGCACCCTGCTGCGCCCGGACGAGGCACTCAAGGCCGGCTTTGTCGACGCCGTCGTTCCCAGGGCGCAGGCCGTGGCCGAGGCCAGGCGCTGGCTGCTCGAGACCGGCGACCCCGTCCAGCCCTGGGACAAGAAGGGCTTCCGCCTCCCCGGCGGCCTTCCTGAAGAGTCGCCCAAGGTCAGGCAGATGCTCAGCATCACCATCGGGCTCACCCGGGCCAAGACGTTCGGCAACCTGCCCGCCCAGGATGCCATCGCCGCGGTCGTCTGGGAGGGCACCCGGCTGCCGTTCGACACCGCGCTGCGCCTGGAGGCCAAGTACTTCCACCGCGTCTTTAACCACCCGGTCTCCAGAGCGCTGATCCGTACGATGTTCGTCAGCAAGCAGGCCGCCGACAAGCTGAGCATGCGCCCGGCCGGCGTGCCCGCCGCCAGCGTCCGCACCCTGGGGATCGCCGGGGCGGGAACCATGGGCGCCGGACTCGCCCTCGCCGCGGCCCGGGCCGGGCTCGACGTGATACTGCTCGACGTCAGCCAGGACAAGGCCAGTGCCGGCCGGGCCTACGCCCAGAAGCGGCTGGACCGCGACGTGAGCAAGGGCCGCACGACACCGGAAAACGCGGCCGCCGTCCTGCGCCGCATCCGGCCCACCGCCGACTTCGCCGAATTCGGACGCGCCGACTTCGTGATCGAGGCGGTCTTCGAGGACGAGGAAGTCAAGCGCCGGGTATACGGCAACATCGGCGAGCACCTGCCCGCCGGAGTGATTCTCGCCTCGAACACCTCCGCTCTGCCCGTCAGCCGCCTGGCTGAGGCCGCCGGCCGGGCCGAGAGCTTCATCGGGATGCACTTCTTCTCCCCGGCCGAGCGGATGCCGCTGGTGGAGATCGTCCGGGGGCACCGCACCGCCGACGCCACGCTCGCCCACGCGCTCGACCTCGCCCGTATCCTGCGCAAGACACCGATCGTGGTCAACGACAGCCGCGGCTTCTTCACCACCCGGTTCATCGGCTCGTTCATGACCGAGAGCCTGCGGATGGTCTCCGAGGGCGTGCTGCCCGCGCTGGTCGAGAACGGTGCGCGCATGCTCGGCATGCCGCAGGGCCCGCTGACCGTCGCCGACGCGATCGGGCTCGACGTCGGCCAGCAGCAGGGCATCGACGCGGTCCGTAACGACCCCTCCGGCGACTTCGGCAAGCACAGCCTCGCGGCCGTCATGGTCGCCAGGTTCGACCGCTACGGGCGCAAGAACGGCAAGGGCTTCTACGACTACGCGCAGGACGGTAGCCGCACCCTGTGGGCCGGCCTCGCCGACCAGGTCCCCGCCCTGGAACAGCAGCCTCCGGTCGACGAGGTGAAGGCCAGGATCCTGTACGCGCAGCTGGCCGAAGGAGCACGTGCCTTCGCCGACGGCGTCCTGCTCAACGTGACCGACGGCGACCTCGGTGCCGTGCTCGGCGTCGGGTTCCCCGCTCACCTGGGCGGCCCCTTCGTGGCCATGGACGCCATCGGCATCCCGCGGGTCGTCGCCGAGTTCGCCCGGCTCCGGAACGCTTACGGCGAGCAGTTCACCTGCCCTGACCTGCTGCGCGAGATGGCCGAGAGCGGGCTGACGTTCTACGGAGCGAACCCGGTGGCGTCCCCGGGGGCCGGCGGCCGCGCCAGGCCCCGCGAACTGGCCGCTCACTAAACCCCGGCCCGGTGCGGCACCGCGCCCAGTACCGGCAGTCAAAGAGGTTTTCCCGAACGAAGGGTAGCGCCTGCCCACCGCACCGCTACTCCCGTTCCAGGCGGACGGAGAGGCAGTCCAGGCGGACGGAGGAGCAGGTAAACATCACACCGGCAACCAGCGCCTGCGCCACATCCGGTGGGTAGACTGTAACCAAATTCCGGTTCATGTTGTTGGGAGAGCCTGCGTGCAACAGATTGCCGGGCCGCCGGCGCCCGAGACGCTGCGGAGCGACCAGTTCGCGCGTCGCCAGCGGATCGTCCGCGCCGGACTGCGCGCGCTCGCCAGCAGTGACTACGACCAGGTCAAGATATCTGAGGTGGCGCGCGACGCCGGAGTCGCGCTCGGCACGGTTTACCGGTACTTCGCCTCCAAGGAGCACCTGTTCGCCGCGGTCTTCGCGGAATGGCAGGGTGCGATGAAGAAGAAGCTCGAGAAGGACCCGCTGCAAGGCGATACGGACGCGGAGCGGCTGCGCGACGTTTTTCACCGGACGATCAGGGCGTTCCAGCTTCAGCCGCAGTTCTTCCGGGTCGTGCTCGCCCTGGGCGTGACGACCGACCCGTACGCCGCGGACCTGTTCCAGGACACCTGGCCGCAGTTCCGCGGCATCCTGCAGCTGGCCTTTGCCGGGACGTCCGAGGAGGACCGGGCCGCGATAATCGGCACGGTCAACGCGGTCCTGTATGAGTCGTTGCGCCTTTGGGTGATGAACCGGGCCACGATCCAGGACGTCTACGCGAACGTCGACAGCGCGATCCGGCTCATCTACGAGTTCTGCCCGCAGTAGCCGCGCGCACCGGCGGTTCCCGGCCCTCAGGCTCGGCCGGGCCTTTCCCATGCGGGTAGTCCGCGCCCGTAAGGATGCGGCCGGCCCGATGAGCCGGAGCAGGCTGGACCGTTCGCCCGCGTAGCGCGGTGACACCCGGATGTGCCGCCTGAAGGTCCGGCCCTGCCGTCGCGGCTCCCGGCTGAGGCAGTCTTCCCAGCCTGGCCGCAGCCCTGCCGTCTGAGGATAATAGAACTCAATTCCAGTGATGCCAAGCCCCGGTGCTATCGGCAGAGGCCAACGGTCAGGGCCGGTCGGCTAGCTGCTTTCCCGGGATACTCGTCCTATATTAGAGTCTAGTTCTGAATCAGTGGGTATGCCCGGAACGATGAGGGGTGCGCGATGACGATCGCCCTGACCAGTGACCAGCAGGATCTCGCCGAGGCCGTCGCCGGGTTCACCGCCCGGCACGGTGCCATCAGCGCGACCCGTGCCGCCTTCGACGAGATCGCGGCCGGCGAGCCGCAGCCGTCCTGGCCGGCGCTGGTCGGCCAGGGGCTGCACGCCATTCACCTGCCGGTCTGGGCCGGCGGTGACGGAGCCGGGCTGGTGGAGCTCGCGGTGGTGCTGGAGCAGGCGGCGTTCGGGCTGTTCCCCGGGCCGCTGCTGCCTACCGTCTTCGCCGGCCAGCTGATCGCCGAGCACGCACCCGGGCCGCTTGCCCGCCGCCTGCTGCCCCGCCTGGCGGCCGGCGAGACGGCGGCGGGCGCGGTTACCCCGGCCGGCCTGCGCGCGGTGAAGTCGGCGGCGGGCTGGCGGGTAAGCGGCGAGACCGCTCCCGTCCTCGGTGCCGCGAGCGCGCGGATTCTCGTGCTCGGTGCCGAGACCGACGGCGGAACCGTCTGGTTCGTTCTCGATGCCGGTGAACACGGTGCCGGCGAATACGGGGGAGCCGAGGTAGTCCAGGCTGACCCGGTCGACCTCACCAGGGACGTGGGCCGGGTGCGGCTCAGCGACGTTCCCGTCGCGGACGAGCAGCTCCTCGACGTCGGCCCGGACCGGGTCCGCGCCCTGGCGGCCGCCCTGTTCGCGGCCGAGGCGGCGGGCGTGGCCCGCTGGTGCCAGCAGAGCGGGCTGGCGTATGCCAAGGTGCGCGAGCAGTTCGGCGCCACGATCGGCTCCTTCCAGGCGGTCAAGCACAAGTGCGCGCAGATCTTCGCGCGCAGCGAGCTCATCGCCGCCGCGGCCTGGGACGCCGCCGAAGCCCACGCGCACGACTGCGGGCAGTTCGCCCTGGCGGCGGCAACCGCGGCGGTGCTCGCGGCACCCGGCGCCGTCGACATCGGGCTGGACACGGTGACCCTGTTCGGCGGGATCGGCTACACCTGGGAACACGACGTCCACCTGTACTGGCGGCGGGCAGTGAGCCTGGCCGCGCTGCTCGGCCCGCGCGGGGAATGGCAGCGGCACCTCGCCGGGCTGGCCCGGACCACCGAGCGGCACCACGATCTGCGGCTGGAAGACGAGCCCGCGGGCCTGCGGTCGTGGGCGGCGGAGTCGCTCGCCGAGGCGGCGGCCATGGACCACGGCAAGCGGCGCCGCTTCCTGGCCGAGCGGGGACTCGCGGCGCCGCACTACCCGCGTCCGTACGGCATCGACGCCGGCCCGGCCGCTCAGGTCGTGATCGCCCAGGAGTTCGCGCGGGCCGGCCTGGCACAGCCCACGATGACCGTCGGCGAGTGGGCGCTGCCCACGATCCTGGCCCACGGCACCGACGAGCAGCGCGAGACCTTCGCCGGGCCGAGCCTGCGCGGCGACATCGCCTGGTGCCAGCTCTTCTCCGAACCGGGAGCCGGCTCCGACCTGGCCTCGCTGCGCACCCGCGCCGTCAGGGTCGACGGGGGATGGCTGGTCAACGGGCAGAAGGTCTGGACGTCGCTGGCGGCCGAGGCCGACTGGGCGATCTGCCTGGCCCGCACCGACCCCGACGCTCCCAAGCACCGGGGCATCAGCTACTTCCTCGTCGACATGCACAGCCCCGGCATCGACGTCCGCCCGCTGCGCGAAGCCAACGGCGGCTACCTGTTCAACGAGGTCTTCCTCACCGACGTCTTCATCCCCGACTCCCGGCTGGTCGGCGCCCCCGGCGAGGGATGGCGGCTGGCCCGCACCACGCTCGGCAACGAGCGCGTCAGCATCGCGGCCGGCGCGGGACAGCGCCACGGCCTGCCGGCCGAGCTGCCCGTATTTGCCGGTACCGCGCCCGGCGATCCGGTCCCGGACGAGATGCTCGCCGAGGCGGGCGCGGTCACCGCCGGGGTGCTGGCCTTCGCGGCCATGCGCCAGCGGCTGCTGCTGCGCCAGATCGCGGGTCTGCGGCCCGGCGCGGAGGCGAGCGTGCTGAAGGTCGTTGCCGCCTGGAACGATATCGCCACCCGCCGGGCGGTGCTCGGCTGGCACGGCGCCGACGGCGCGGTCCTCGGCTACCCGGTCCCCGGCGACCCGGCGCAGGAGTACCTGTCTCTCCCGCCGGTGCTGATCGGCGGCGGGACGCTGGAAATCCAGCTGAACGTCATCGGCGAGCAGGTTCTCGGACTGCCGCGCTAAACGTGCTTCGAGGCTCAGCGCC
Organism: uncultured Actinomycetota bacterium; assembly: GCA_963785645.1. Classification (GTDB taxonomy): domain Bacteria; phylum Actinomycetota; class Actinomycetes; order Streptosporangiales; family Streptosporangiaceae; genus Trebonia. The sequence goes on along the minus strand of CAWAWG010000019.1, from coordinate 73,788 downwards.
GAAAACCGGCCCAGGAGCAGCTCAGGAGCAGCTCAGTTGCCGTGCGACCCGGTCGGGGTGTCCGGGCGCTTCCGGCACTCGTCGGCCGCACCCGGCGCCCGTTGGGCGCTTCCCCGGCATTTCGCTGACCAGGGCTATTGAAGTCAGAACTAGAATCTGATTATGATCCAGTGACACGGAGGTGAGGGAGATGGAGACGGTTTCCGAAGTGCGGACGCAGGCGCCGCGGTTCACGATTGGTGATCTTCCCGCGCGGAGCGCGCGCCTGTGGCCGGGCCAGGCCGCGCTGGTGTGGGACGGCGGGACGAGCAGCCGCAGCTACGCCGGCCTTGACGACAGAGTGCGGCGCCTGGTCACCTTGCTGCAGGAGGCGGGCGTTACGCCGGGGACCAGGGTCGGGATTCTTGCCCGGAACCGCCCGGAGTACTTCGAGCTGTTCTTCGCCTGCGCGCGCCTCGGCGCCGCGATGGTGCCGGTCAACATCCGCCTGTCCCCGCGGGAAATCAGCTACCAGGTCCGGGACTCCGGCATGGCCCACGCGATAATCGACCCCGCCCTGCGGGATCTTGCCGACGCGGCCGGACTGTCCGGCCTGCCGCACCGGGTCCTCGGCGAGGACTACGAGTCGGCGCTGCGGGCCGCGGCCAGGGCACCAGACAAGCGCTCGCGGGACGACTCGCTCGACGTGGTCCAGATGTACACCTCCGGCACGACCGGCTTCGCCAAGGGCTGCACCCAGACCAGCCGCGGCTGGCTCCAGTCGGCGCTGAACTTCAGCCAGGGCCTGCGGCTGCCCCCGGCGGCGACCGTGCTGTCGCCCACGCCCTACTTCCACGCGTTCGGCTTCGGCCTGGCCCTCGCGCACCTGGTAGTCGGGGGCACGGTCGCGGTGCTCGGCGATTCCGGCGCCGACGATCACCACCGTGGTCGACGGCAGCCCCCTGTTCACCGAGGCCCGCGGCTCGCTCCAGTAAGCGAGCGTCAGGCGAAAAGCCCGCGAGCCCGCCGACCGCGACGACGACGCCAGGCAAAATCCCGGGCAGTGGCCCTGCCATGGCAGGCAGGGCTTGCTTACCGGCGGAAACCAGCAACGGTTCAGTCGTTGCCGGCTGGCGGGGCTCGCTTACTGCGGGGTTTGCTTACCCCGAGGCTTGCTTACCGCTGGGTTTGCTTACCGTGGGGTTTGCTTACCGTGGGGTTTGCTTACCGCTGGGCTCGCTGGGCTCGCTTACCGCAGGCTTGCCTAGCCTCTGCAATTCAAGCGGTTTGGCCACTGAGGAGATCTAAGGCTTCTGCGGGTCTGTGAGCTGGTAATTCGCGCTGGATGGCCTGCACGTAGGGTTCACCCGGCGGGTGCGGTGGCCCGCTGGTCACGGAAAGGGCAAGGGACGGCCGCGAAGCGGCCGTCCCTTGCTGGTCTTAACGCGAAGAGCGCCCCGGTGCTGGGAGATTACGGGTTACCACGCCACGTAAGCCCTGGAACTGGAGCGCTCCTCGCGATGAAGGATACGTCCTGGGATCATGCCCTGGAGGTCACTGCCGACGGGAACGGCCTGGTCGGGCATGCGGGCGGGATCTTGCTGCGCAAGCTCGCCGACCGGTGCGGCCTGACCGCCGCGCTCACTGCGGCACTGACCCAGAAAGGCACGTTCCCGCAGCTCAGCCGGGGTATGGTGCTGGTCTCGACCGCGATCGCCATCGCGATGGGCGCCACTGCCATGGCCGACATCGCGGCCCTGGGCCAGCTCGCCCCCGTGACGGGCGCCGCGCCGTCGGACTCGACCGTCCGCCGGGTCCTGGACCTCGCGTCCGACCAGGTGCTGACGAGAATATCGCAGGCCAGGGCGAGGATCCGCAAGCACGTGTGGGAGCAGATCGAGTCCGCAGGCGGGTTCCCGTGGCTGGCGGTCGCGGGCAAGATCCTGACGGGACTGCTGGTCATCGACATGGACGGCACCCTGATCACCGCCCACTCAGACAAGACCGGGGCCGCTCCCACCTGGAAGAAGGGCTTCGGCTTCCACCCGCTGGCGGCCTGGTGCATGAACACCCGCGAGTGCCTGGACATGCTCCTGAGACCCGGCAACGCCGGCTCGAACACCTTCACCGATCACAAGGAAGTGCTGGACAGGGCACTGAAGCAGGTCCCGGCCCGCTACCGGCGGCACGTCCTGGTCCGGGTCGACGGCGCCGGGGCCAGCCACAACCTGATCGAGTACCTGCTCACGCTGACCACGAAGCGCAAGGCGCTGCTGTTCACCTGCGGCTGGATGATCACCGAAAGCGACGAGCAGGCCATCGCAGCGGTCCCGGAGAGCGCGTGGGGAGCAGGCGTCCGGCAGGACGGCAGCCTCGAGGAGGACAAGGACACCGCCGAGATCACGCACCTGATGAGCCGGGCGGAGACCTGGCCGGACGGGCTGCGGTTCATCGCCCGCCGGGTGAAGCCGTCCCGCCGGCACAAGAGGAACATGACCGCCTACGAGAGAAAGACCGGCTGGAAGTACTCCGTCACCTGCACGAACATCCCGCACACCGGGATCAGGGGGGTTCCGGGCAGCCAGCACCCGCAGTTCATCGACGTGCTGCACCGCGACCACGCGACCGTCGAGACCGACGGCGTCCGCACCGCGAAGGCCATGGGGCTGCGGAACCTGCCGTCGAAAACCTGGCAGGTCAACAAGGGATGGGTCCTCGCCGCGAACATCGCCGCCGACCTCACCGCCTGGGCCCGGCTCCTCGGCCTCTACGACCAGGAGGAACTCCGCGACGCAGAACCGGACACGCTCCGCTACCGCCTCTGGCACCTGCCTGCCCGCCTGGTCCGCCACGCCCGGAAGCGGAACCTGAAGATCAGCCCGGACTGGCCATGGAAAGACGCGTTCATCACCTGCTGGAACAGGTTCTGCGCCCTTCCCGCACCCGGCTGACCAGCATAAACAGCCCCAACGACACGAAAGGAGGCGCATTCCGGCCCGTGGAAGCCGGTGCCACCCCGGGCACACCGGGCAGCACCACCTGCCACCAGCCAGAACAGAAACGGACATGAAGCTCAAAAGCAGACTCAACTACGAAACGCAAGGGGAGTCCGGGAAGCCTGACTCATTGAGGCTAGTGGCGGGGCTCGCCTAAGCGCAAGCGATCGGAGATGTCGGGCGCTGGCGCGCCACGACATCTCCCGAAATTTCATGAAACCGGCGTGCGGCCCTTTGGGAGCCGCAAAAGATAGTGGATGTTTGTATACGCGATAGCGCAACGTCAGGAAGTTAAGGGGTTGTGGTTCGGTGGCCTGCCCGCGGGCGTCCCGGGGCGTGCTCTCCGGTTGTCAGCGGCATAGGGCCAGTACTGACGAGTAGATGTCCTTTTTGACATGATTTTCCGAACACGAAATGGCCCTATGTCCGCCGGCGTCGCCGCCGGCGCCCTGACCGGGGAGGACAAGCTTCATCACCAGTCACAGCGGTCTCCTGAGTTCCTGGCGTTGCGCGATAGCGGGTACAACGATCCACTATCTTCGCCCGGGCCTTCTCGGCTCAATGTTCCGGCTCCGGATTCCGGCATGTCGGGCGCTGGCGCGCCACGACATGCCGGATATTTCATGAAATGCAAGCTGTCGGTGACCTCATGACCGCGGAGGATTTTTCTTAGGTGGAGGATTCGCAGGTTATAGCCTGCTAATCCTCCACGTAAGGAACTGGTCCTCGGAGAATGGCCGGATTGGGCATCCTACGGTCCGGCATGTCGTGGCGCTGGCGCGCCACGACATGCCGGACATTTCATGTAATGGGCCTGCGATGTGGGGTGACGCCATCGCCGGGCCGCTGGGGTTGAGGCGCTTGCGGCAGCCGTGGATGTGCAGCTAATCGAGCTAGCTAGCGGATAACAGCAAGAAGCGCATAGCGCCGCTGGGTAAGCGCGGTGCTGGCGGGCGAAACGGCGCGTCGGCCGCCTTGGCGATGGGGTGACCGGAGTAAGCGAAGAGCCCCCTCGTTCGGGATAACGCTTTTGATCTTTCCGAACGGACTCGTGTTTCACGCACGCGGGCGGAGACGGAACGCGGGCGCGGGCAAGGTAGTTGCCGCCTGTCTTGCAGGAACGAGAATGCAGTTCTAGTATGTTAACGCTGGCTGCGGCAGGCCCGAGGGCCGAAGAAGCGGCACCGAGACCGGCAAGGTGATGAAGCTCGAGCTGGAGCGCGAGGAAAAGGCCCGCCGCGCCAGCCCGCAAACCCCTACAGCAAGGAGCTGATCAGGTTGGCAGAAAACGCGTCCGACCGCTACACGGTGATCTCGGCGGACACGCACGCCGGGGGCAGCCACGCGCAGTACCGGGAGTTCCTCGACCCGAGGTTCCGCGACGACTTCGACGCCTGGCGCGGCCGCTACCAGAACCCGTTCAAGGATCTCGGCGACCAGCGGCGGTTCCGCAACTGGGACGACGACATGCGCAACTCCCAGCAGGACGAGGACGGCGTGGTCGGCGAGGTGATCTTCCCGAACACGGTGCCGCCGTTCTTCCCCAGCTTCGTCCTGTTCGCCCCGCCGCCGTCGACGGAGGACTACGAGCGGCGGCGCGCCGGGATCCAGGCGCACAACCGGTGGCTGGAGGACTTCTGCGGCCGGTCGCCGGAGCGCCGGGCCGGCATCGGCCAGATCTTCATCAACGACATCGACGACGCCATCGAGGACGTCACGTGGATCAAGGAGCACGGGCTGCGCGGCGGCGTCCTGCTGCCGAACATCCCGCCCGACGTCACCTGGATCAAGCCGCTCAACCACCCGGACTACGACCGGCTGTGGGCCGCCTGCCAGGACCTTGAGGTCCCGGTCAACGTGCACGGCGGCACCGGCAGTCCGGCCTACGCGCCGTTCCCGTCCTCGGCGCTGATCATGCTCGCCGAGGTCGAGCACTACCACAAGCGGCCGCTGCTGTTCCTGCTGCTGTCCGGCGTCTTCGAGCGGTTCCCCCGGCTGAAGTTCGTCATGACCGAGGCCGGCTGCGCGTGGCTTCCGCCGCTGCTGGCCCGGCTGGACGACACGCTGCAGCAGGTCCGCGACACCGGACGCATGGGCGAGCTCCGCTTCAAGCCCGAGCAGACGCTGCCGAGGTCCGCGACCGATTACTTCCAGCAGAACGTATGGCTGGGCGTCAGCTTCCCGAAGATCGCCGATGCCGAGGCGGCCCGCACCACGCTCGGGATCGACCGGTTCATGTGGGGCAGTGACTACCCGCACGACGAGGGCACGTACCCGTACTCCAAGCTCGCACTGCGCCAGGTCTTCCACGAGTGGCCGGAGCCCGCCATGCGGAAGGTGCTGGCGCAGAACGCGGCCGCCCTCTACGGCTTCGACCTGGCCAAGCTCGCCGGGCCCGCGTCCCGGTTTGGCCCGCTGGTCAGCGAGACCGCCCAGCCGCTGACCGAGCTGCCGGAAAACCCGAACGAGGCCCTGCTGGAGAACGTGGCATGACCGAAGATCTCATCTACGAGAAGGACGGCGCCATCGCGACCGTGACCCTCAACCGGCCGAAGGCGCACAACGCGATCTCGGCTGAGCTCGGCCGCGCGCTTGGGGAGGCCACGGCCGACTTCGAGTCCGATGACGAGCTGCGGGTCATGATCGTCACCGGCGCGGGCGACAAGGCCTTCTGCTCGGGGGCGGACCTGAAGACCGCCATACCGCAGGTGACGTCGATGGCATCGGAAAGCACTGCACTTGCGGACAACACGGCATGGGCGGAGGCGGGCGCCGGCCGCCCGTTCTCGGACGTGACCAAGCCGATCGTCGCCGCGGTGAACGGCTACGCGCTGGCCGGGGGGACGGAACTGCTCCTCGGCACCGACATCCGGGTCGCGAGCGAGCACGCGACGTTCGGGCTGCCCGAACCGCACTGGGGCCTCGTCCCCTTCGGCGGCTCCCATGTCCGCCTGCCTCAGCAGGTGCCTTGGGCGCGGGCGATGGAGATCCTGCTCACCGGCGACCCGGTAACGGCCCCGGAGGCACTGGCCATCGGGCTGATCAACCGCGTGGTGCCGCACGCCGAGCTGATGCCCACGGCCGCCGCGATCGCCGAGCGCATCTGCCGCAACGGGCCCCTTGCCGTCCGCAGCATCAAGCGCGCCGTACTAGAGGCGTACAACCGGCCGTGGGAGGAGGCCTTCGCGATCGAATCGAAGATCTCCCGGGGCGTCCTGGCCAGCGACGATGCCAAGGAGGGGCCGCGTGCGTTCGCGGAGAAGCGCGAGCCCCGCTTCACGGGGCACTGACCCGGGCGCCTCGTGTCCATCTGGGCCGGCGCCGCAACTAGGAAGCCGGCGCCGCAACTAGGAAACTGAAGGAAAGAACGATCATGGGCATGCCATCGGGCATCGGCATCGTGGAGACGATGATCGGCTTCCCGCAGAAGGGCGACGCGGTCTACGACTTCATCCGCCGGCAGACCAAGGACCAGGCGTCCAAGGACATGCGGTTCCCGGCCGAGTACATGTTCAAGGACGTGCCGCACGACCTGCCGACGGACGACCCGGTCGCCGTCACCTTGCACGAGATGGACCGGTTCGGCATCGAGGTCGCGCTCATCTCGGTGAGCGACGAGATCTCGCGGCGGGCGCTGAAGCAGCACCCCGACCGCTTCGTGCCGTCGGGCAACGTCGGCGACCCGAACGACGTCACCGGCACCGTCCGCCAGATGAGGCGGGAGTACGAGGAATTCGGCATCCGGGCGGTCGGCGCGTTTCCGTCGGGCGCGTTCCCGCAGGTCCCGATCGACGACCCGAAGATGTACCCGGTCTACCAGACCTGCGTGGACCTGGACATCCCGATCTTCTGCTGCGCGGGCGTGCCCGGGCCGCGGCTCAAGTTCGCCCCGCAGGAGGTCTCCCGCATCGACCCGGTCATGTACGACTTCCCTGACCTGGTCTTCGTAACCCGGCACGGCTGCGAGCCGTGGGAGCAGCTCGCGGTCAAGCTGATGCTCAAGTGGCCCAACCTCTACTACTCCACCTCCGCGTTCGCGCCCAGGTACTATCCGCAGGCGGTCATCGACTACGCCAACACCCGGGGCGCGGACAAGATCCTGTACGCCGGGTACTTCCCGATGGGCCTGACCCTGGAGCGCATCTTCACCGACATGCCGCAGGTCCCGTTCAAGGATGAGGTCTGGCCCAAGTTCCTGTCGCAGAACGCCCGCCGGCTGCTCAAGATCGGCCAGTAGGGGAATGCCGATGGCCGACCCGGGAAGCTTCGCCGCGGCCACGCCGGCCCCGGCAACCTGAACGCAGCCCAAGGAAGCACCGCCGCCCCGTCCCGATTAAGTTAAGCAAGGAGACTTCACCCAATGGCAGAGGTAGTCATCGTGAAGGCACGGTCATCGAGGCTCGCTAAGCCGTGACGACTGACATGGCACCCGTGGTGGCGGCCGGAGCCGGGTCGCCGCCCCGCTGGTTCACCGAGGCCCTGGCCGCCCCGGCCGCGGACGCCTGCGTGCCGGTGACCGGGGCGCGCATCTCTTACCGCACCTGGGGCCGCGCGGGGCGGCCCGGCGTGGTGCTCGTCCACGGCACCGCCGCGCACGCGCACTGGTGGGATCCCGTCGCGCCGTTCCTGGCCGGGTCCCCGTCGCGGGACGAAGGGCTGCGCGTCGCGGCGCTGAGCATGTCCGGCCACGGTGACAGCGACTGGCGGGATCGCTATGACTTCGGCCAGTGGGCGGATGAGATCATGGCGGTCGCGTCCGCCGCGGAGATCACCGGACCGCCGGTCATCATTGGCCACAGCCTCGGCGGCATGGTCGCGATCACCGCCGCCCGCCGCTACGGCTCGGCTCTCACCGGGATTGTCGTCATCGACAGCCCCCTGTACGAGGGACAACCTCCCGCGAAGAGGCAGGTGCCCGACATGGGCTTCGCCGCCCAGCGGGCCTACCCGAGCAGGGACGCCATCCTGGACCGGTTCCGCCTCGTTCCCGAGCAGCCGGTCCTGCCGTACATCCGCGATCACGTGGCCGCCTGGTCGGTGACGGCCAGGGACAACGGGTGGTACTGGAAGTTCGACCAGGGGCTGTTCACGAAGATGATGCCGCCGTCACGGTCGGCACCGACCGGGCGGCCGGGCTGCCCCGTCGCCATCTTCCGCGCCGAACACGGGCTGATGACCCCGGAAATGGCTCAGTCCTGTCGGCTGCAGTTCGGCCAGGCGGCCACGGTGGTCGAGTTGCCTGCCGCCGGCCATCACGTCATGCTCGACCAGCCGCTGCCCCTGGTGGCCGCGCTGCGCACCCTCCTGGCCGGCTGGATCACTCCCTGACCGCGGCAACCCCGTCGTTGACGATAAGCCCGCGGCTCGATATCCCGATTACCGGGAGCGGCCAAAGTCAACGTATTCGTTGATAAATGAGATACCGACCCGTCTCGTTCACCTCCTTGGCGAGGTTTCAAACGACGCTGTCATCGGCGCTGGCAAGCTGAGAGCCGAGCCTTGGCGGTGGTTGGCGCGATGCTGACTAGGTCGCGCACGTGGCGGACGGTGAAACTTGCCAACCGCCACCGCCTGCTTGTTTTTCAATACAAGCGTTGACACTGCCGAATGGCGGATTTACGATCGGCCTAGCTCGTGCCGGGCAGCTCAGGAAGCGTGCGTCCTGGGGCGCTGCCAGGCCGACTGTCGTGACCTCTCATGGTTCCGGCCTCTCATATTCGCCAGAACGGAGTGAGGATATTGACGCAGGCTCGGCCAGCGGCGGAGATGACGGTCGATGTGCTCGTACTCGGCAGCGGAGCCGGCGGCCTGGTTTCCGCGCTGACCGCGAAAGAACTTGGCCTCCAGGCCCTCGTCGTCGAGAAGTCGGCCCGCCTGGGCGGCTCGTCCGGGATATCGGGCGGCGGTATCTGGCTCCCGTGCAATCCGCTGCTGGCGAGTTCTGGTGTCAAGGACAGTCCGGAACTCGCTCGCCAGTACCTGGCGGCTGTCATCGGTGACGCCGGACCGTCCGCCTCACCCGAACGTCAGGCGGCCTTTGTCGACGGGGCAATCGACATGTCGGCATTTCTTCAGCGGCGGCGGGTCCGGCTTGTGCACTCATGGCACCCGGACTATTACGCCCAGCTTCCCGGCGGGCTCAATCCGGGCCGTTCGGTCGAGTCGGACTTCGTCGACGGCCGCCCCTTGGGCTGGCTGCTGGAGAAGCTGCCCCCGCGGGCGGCGCCGCTGGTGACCCTCTCCCGGGAGAACGGAAGCGTGTACCGCGGTGCGCGGTCGCTTGGTAATTTCCTGACCCTGGTAAGGGCGACGCAACGGACGATATCGGCTCGGCTCCGCGGAGAGGATGTTCTCTCCATGGGCCGGGGCCTGGTCGGCCAGCTGCTACTTGAAGTCCAGCGCGAACAGATACCGGTCTGGACTGAGAGCGTCGCGGCCGAACCGGTCGTCGAGAACGGGCGCATAACCTCGATGACGGTGACGCGGGGCGGCGAGGTGACGCTCGTGAGGGTCAGGCGAGGTGTGCTGATCGCAACCGGCGGGTTCGCGCGAAACGAGAAGATGCGCGAGCAGTACTCGCCCAAGCCGGTCGGGACCGCCTGGACCTTGGCGAATACGGGTGATCAGGGTGACGGGATCGAACTGGGCATGAGCCTCGGCGGAACCACCGCGCTGATGGATGAAGCGTGGTGGATGCCCGCGATGCGCATGCCGCCAGACGGGCGGGTGCAATTCGCGCAGTACGAGCGGAACCTTCCCGGCTCGATCATCGTGGATTCGTCAGGCCAGCGCTTCTTCAATGAAGCCGTTCCGTACATGGAAGTCGGACAGTGGATACTGAAGCGCCACGCGGAAGTGCCGGCGGTGCCGTGCTGGCTCATCTTCGACCGTACGTACCGCCGCCGGTACGTATTCGGCATGCGGCCACCGTGGATTACTCCGCGCTCGTGGACGAAGAGCGGCATGATCAAGACGGCGGAGAGCATCCCGGAACTGGCCAAGCAGTGCGGGATCGACGCCGACGGGCTCAGCGGGACCGTCACCCGGTTCAATGAATTCGCCCGGGCTGGCCGCGACGATGACTTCCATCGCGGAGAGGTCCCTTACGACCTGCACTTCGGCGACCCCGCCAACAAGCCCAACCCGAACACATATGGTAGTCAACTGGTCGGCTGCAGGAAGGTGGGAAAGCTCCGCGCGGGATAGCGCGAAATATCCCGGGCTGTTTACCTGCAACTTCTCCAATAACAGAAGATGGCCCTCTCTTTTTCGTGAATAATGGTTGTTACCACACATCCATAATTCAGTAAGAGAAGGCCATCGGTTGCTATTCTCCCATTGTTCGTACGCGCAGTCAAACTGCAACTGCCCCGCATCCCGTGAATTCTGCTCGAATGCCGACATATCAAGCCTTCTCGAAATGCTCGAAGCCATCGGCGACCCGCGCAGGGCGAGAGGAAAGCAGCACCCGCTGACGTTCGTCCTAGCGGTCTGTGTCGTTGCCGCTCTGGCGGGAGCGAAGGGATACTCCGAGATCGCCAGGAAGGCCCGTGACATGACGGAGTCGCTACTAGGGAAACTGGGCGCCGAATGGGACTGGTTCAGGTCGAGGTACAAGTGCCCGAGTAAATGGACAATCCGCCTGGTGCTCTCCGGGATTGACGGCGATCGCATGGACAGGGTGACCGGGAGCTGGCTCGCCGCACAGTCTGCGGCAAACATGGAAGGCCAGTGGAATATCTCTGTAGACGGGAAGGTAATGCGCGGCGCGTGGACCACGGAAAACGAGCAGGTAACCCTGTTCTCCGCCATGATTCGGGAGGAAGGGATCACTGTTGCCCAGGTCAGGGTGCCAGACGGCACGAACGAGACCACCCGGGCGAGCTCACTGCTGGAATCCATGCCGGTTCCGGAAAGTGATCCGGCAGTATTCACGCTTGACGCGGCTCATACCCAGAAAGAAACTGCGGAAGCCATCAGGAAAAGACCAGGATGGCATTACATCATGACCGTCAAGGGCAACCAGCCGACCTTGCAGCGCGCCGCATTCGACGCCGTCTTGCCGTTTCTCCGCGGAGAGGCCCACGACATCATGGAAGACCGTTCCCGCGGCAAGCGAAAGACATGGTCCTGCTGGACCGCAGACGCAGGCGGGATCGACTTCCCCGGGGCCGCGCAAGCCGCCATTATCATACGCGAGGTATTCGAGGTCTCCGGCGACCGGATCGGCAAGGAAATGGTACTGCTGCTCACCAGTGCCGACGCAAATGGAATGAGCGCTGCCACGCTGAACCGGCACAAGAGAAGTCATTGGGGAATTGAAAATATGAGCCATTACCCCCGCGACACGGTATACCGCGAGGATCATAATCAGACATGGACCGGAGACGGGCCGCAGGTCCTCGCGAGCATCCACAGCCTTGCAATGGGGCTAATCCGGCTAAAAGGTATCAATAAAATCAAGGAAAGTACGGAGTGGGTAGCTGGCGACCGGACGCGAGCCCTTCAGTTCATAGCTACATAGCGTAGGACAAGACAGTATATTGCCTTGGGCCGCTGCTGCAAGCCCCGTTTTACGCGGTAGCGATATACCCGGGCGATGTCGGCACCTGCGGCGGACTGCTAACCGATAAGCACGCCCGGGTGCTGGCTGAAGACGGCGCTCCGGTCACCGGTCTCTACGCGACAGGAAACGCCTCAGCCCCCGTGTCGGGACGCGTTTACCCAGGGGCCGGGATGTCGATCGCGGCCTCGATGGTATTCGGGCGTCTCGCGGTACAGCACATGGCGGCGCCGCAGTAGCGGCAGCACGGGCCTAACCTCCGCACCAATGGCGTCATCGCCCGTACCGCGTCGGCTAACGTTCGCAGTGCTGGTGCGGCGGCGAGATTCGAGGCCGGTGGTCTGGTGCGTGATGAGCAGAGTGCTGAGAGGCTGGCCAGCGTGAGGACAGCCTCCTCGCCCTGGCCGACCCCTATCTCCGCTGGCTAGCTCCGGCCCGCCACCCGGCCGACGACTTCCAGTGGCTGCCCACGGCCCCAGTCAGCGCTGACCCAGCACGGGCACCGGTTATACCGGGAATCGCCGGATAAGTAACCGCGGGGTGACATCTGCCTTACCTGAGTCTTTTCACGCATCAGGCGCCATCTCTTCGCCTCCGACAATTTAGACCGTCCAATATCGACCCGCCGGGACGATTCTGCGGACGACGGACAAAATAGCCAGCGGACGACCTAGTTCCGGTGGCGTGAGGGGGCTGTGCTATGTCAGTACCGGATAAGGTATCCGAGGCCGCGAGCAGGCACTTCGCCGAGCATTTCGGAGAAGAAGAGCACGTCGTGGTAAGAACGGCGAGCGACAGGCATCCGGCCGACGGAAGAGCGATCCACCTCTTCCAGGCCGTGAGATCAGGCGTTGCTAACGACAATACGGTCGAACTGATCCTGGATGACGAGGGTCATCCGGTTCAGCTGGAAAGGCGACCGCCCGCCCTATTTGTCCCGGATATCGAGCCGGTCGAGCCGGAAATAACAGCCGCCGTCACGGTTAAAGTCAACCCGGCGGTCAATAACCTCCGGCTCGGCGAGTGCGACACCGTTACGGAAAAGATAACGGTGACGATTCCCGCGTCAGCGGCGGTGGCCCCGGCCGATATCTACTTCCTGGCCGACAACACGGGCAGCATGGGCGCCGTCATAGCCTCGGTCCAAGCGGGCGCGAGCGCGATCTTCGCCGGGCTCGGTCCGTTGACGGGACTGCAGTTCGGTGTCGGCGAGTACCGGGATTTCGACAACCCCGGCGATCAGTCACTCGCCTTTCAGAACCTTCAGCCCATCACCGCCAGCGCGGCCGCGGTCACCGCGGCCATTAATACCTGGTCCGCCTCCGGTGGCGGGGACCTCCCCGAGGCGCAGTTCTTCGCGCTCGACCAGGTCGCCGGGTCACCCGCGATCGGCTGGCGGCCCGGCGTCAAGCACATCATCGTGTGGCTCGGTGATGCTCCAGGTCACGACCCCATCTGCGCGGCCGCCAGCGGGCTGTCCTACGGCATCACCGAAGGGACGGTCACCGCCAAGCTGGTGGCCGATCAGATTACCGTCCTGGCCGTCAGCGTCTTTGACGGATACGCCGATCCCAACGGGCTCAACGACGACCCGACGGATCTCGGCGGGTCGCTCAACGCGGCCTACGGGAGCTGCGGTGCGCCCGGCGGGACGCCCGGCCAGGCGACCAGGATCGCCGCCGCCACCGGCGGCGTGGTGGTAACCGGCGTGGACCCGTCCGCCGTGGTCGCGACCATCATCGCCGAGCTGAAGGCTCTCCTGACGATCGGCAACGTCCATCTCCAGCCGGCCGGCGCCATCGCGCCGTTCGTGACCTCGATTACCCCACCGGGTTACGGCCCGCTTCCGGGAGACCGGGTCAACGTTCTGGACTTCGAGGTGACGTTCAGCGGCGACGTGGAGGGATGTTCCGCCCGGGACAGGGTCTTCACCGGCGCGATCGACGTCGTGGTAGACGGCAGCGTGGTGGCCGCCAAGCCGACCCGCATCACCGTGCCGGCCTGCAAGTACACGTACGCGGTTAAGTTCGTCTGCGGTACGCAGGCCGCCGGCTGCGGCTGCGGCTGCGGCCCGGTGCGTCCGGGCACCTACGCGACCGAGATCAACATACTCAACCCGAAGTGCAAGGAAGCCGCCATCGTCAAGCGCGTGGTGCCCCTCGTGTTCGCCGGCGTGGCAACCGGCCGCGAGCCCGCCGTCGCGAATGCCCGCGCCACCGAGGAGATCGTCCTTCCGTCCGGCGCGGCCACCATGGACGACTGCTGCCGCATCGCCGAGCTGCTCTACGGCGGTTCGGGATCAGCCATGCCGCTGACCGTCGGTTTCCTGGAAATCGTCAGCGACGTGGAACTCCACGTGTCCGCCGTTTACACGTCGTCCGACCCGCAAGGCACCGGACTCAGCTTCGAGGTGCAGACCATCCCAGGAATGCTGACCTAGCTCGCGGATCAGCTCCCGGAACCATCGGGCCGGGGCGGGACTCTTCGGAGTCCCGCCCCGTTCTGGTGCCGGGCGTCAGCCGACAGTAGGGCACAGACCTGCACAAACCCTCCCTTGACGCACCGCAAAGGCGATGGTTAAATCACGACTTAATATAAGGTCTGAATTTTGGGGCCGCTATGCGCGTGAGACCGATCAGCCGTGGCCCTCCAGGCCGTCCGGGGGCCGACCACCGGGCCGGGGCTCGCCCTTCGACGGCGCGTGGTTGACCGAATGCATCTCGAACAGCGAAGGCGACGATGCCCGTGTTCGTTGGCAAGACGCCGTACCCACCTCGCGGTACCCAAGGTCCCTTGCTTACGTGGCCGCAGCCGCCGTTTGCACCAGTTCCACCGTTTTGCGGAACGCGCCGGTCCAGGCAGACGAGCACCCAAGCCTGGGTCGGCTGGCAAGAGGGAGTAAGAGGAATGGGATCAGTTCACGTCCCGCGACCGTCCTGGCCCCGGTGGGCCAGGATGCGGCGGGGCCGCAGGGGCCTGGCGCTCCTCGCGGTGGCGGTCCTGGCCGCCCTGACGCTGGCGGGCGGCGTGCAGCACGCGGCCTCCGCCGCCACGGGCGCCCCCTTCGGCGGGACCGCGGCGGCGGTGCCCGGCACCGTGCAGGCGGCGAACTACGACACCGGCGGGCAGGGCGTGGCGTACAACGTCACCGCCACCAACGGCACCGCGAACAGCTACCGCTCCGACGGGGTCGACCTCGAGACGACCGCGGACACGGTGGACACCACCGCGGCCGGCGGCGCGTACGACATGGGCTGGACGACGCCAGGGCAGTGGTTCAACTACACCGTCAACGTCGCCACCGCGGGCACCTACAGCGTCGCCTTCCGGGTGTCCTCGCCGTACGGGATCACCGACGCGCTGCACATCGCCAACTCCTCGGGCACCAACCTGAGCGGCTCGGTCGCGGTACCGAACACCGGCGGGTACGAGACCTGGACCACGGTCGACCGCCAGCGTCACCCTGCCGGCCGGCCAGCAGACGCTGACCGTCGACCAGGACTCCAACGGCTGGAACTTCCACTACATGGCCTTCACGCTGACCTCGAGCGGCGGCTCGGGCGGTCGAGCGGCGACCAGCCGTTCGGCGGGACGCCCGCGGCCGTGCCGGGCACGGTGCAGGCGGCGAACTACGACACCGGCGGGCAGGGCGTGGCCTACAACGTCACCGCCGCCAACGGCACCGCCAACAGCTACCGCTCCGACGGCGTCGACCTTGAGGACACCGCGGACACGCAGGACACCGAGCGCGGCCGGCGGCGCCTACGACATCGGCTGGACCGCGGCGGGACAGTGGTTCAAGTACACCGTCGAGGTCGCCACCGCCGGGATCTACACGGTCAGCTTCCGGGTGGCCGCGCCCGCCGCGGTCACCGACGCGCTGCACATCGCCAACTCCTCCGGCGCCAACCTGACCGGCGCGGTCGCCGTCCCGGACACCGGCGGCTACCAGACCTGGACCACGGTCACCGCCAGCGTCACCCTGCCGGCCGGCGAGCAGACGCTGACCGTCGACCAGGACGCCGCCGGCTGGAACCTGCACTACCTGGCCTTCGCCCAGGGATCGAGCGGCGGCCGGCGGCGGCGACCGGCCCGACCGAGTACTGCGGCACGCAGGACCTCGCGCTCGACCAGCCGACCACGGCCTCCTCGACCCAGGACGCCACCGACTACCCGGCGTCCGACGCCACCGACGGCGACCCCGGCACCCGCTGGTCGAGCGCTGTTCAGCGACCCGCAGTGGCTGGAGGTCGACCTCGGCTCCCCGCAGCAGATCTGCAGCGTGGGCATCCTGCTGGGAGGCCGCGTACGCCACGGCGTTCCAGATCCAGGTGTCCAACGACAACTCGACCTGGACCACGGTCTACTCCACGACGACCGGCACCGGCGGGAGCCAGACGTTCACCGTCTCCGGCGACCGCCCGCTACATCCGCATGTACGGCACGGCGCGCGCCACCCAGTTCGGCTACTCGATCTTCGAGTTCGACGTCTACGGCCTGACCACCACCGCCCCGCTCACCGGCGGCAACGGCAACGGCGGCAACGGCAGCCTGCCCGTGGGTCGGCTCCACCGCGCCGGTCGCCCAGCGGGTCCAGCAGGTGCTCAACACCATGGACCAGTCCGAGGAGTTCACCATGCTCTCCGGCGACGGCGGCTCGTCCTACATCGGCCAGATCGCCGGCGATCCCCGACCTGTGCATCCCGGCGATCAACCTGCAGGACGGCCCGAACGGGGTCGGCGACGGGACCGGCGGCGTGACGGCCTTCCCCGACGGCGAGAACGCCGCCGCGACCTTCGACCCGGCGCTGATCCAGCAGGAGGGCGCGGCGATGGGCGCCGAGTTCGCCGGCAAGGGCGTGAACGTCGCGCTCGGCCCGACGACCAACCTGGTGCGCGACCCGCGCTGGGGCCGGACCTACGAGACCTACGGCGAGGACCCGTACCTGGCCGGCCAGATCACCTCGGCCGAGGTCGAGGGCCTGCAGAGCCAGGGCGTGATGGCCATGGTCAAGCACGTCGCCGCCTACGACCAGGAGCAGTACCCGAACGGCGACAACAACGAGACGGTCAGCCAGCAGGCGCTGGAAGAGCTCTACCTGGCGCCCTTCCAGACCGCCGTCGAGCAGTCCGCGCCGGCCTCGATGATGTGCTCCTACGCCGTGGTCAACGGCGACGCCTCCTGCCAGAACGCCGACATCCTGCAGGACGGCCTGGACGACCAGGCGAACTACGGCGGCTTCGTCACCTCCGACTGGGGCGCCGACTACAACAACGTCGCCGTCGGTCGAGGGCGGCATGGACGTCGCGATGCCGTTCCCCGGTCCGATCGCGAGCGACCTGGCCGCCGCGATCGCGGCCGGCACGCTGAGCCAGTCCACGGTGAACGAGGCCGTCGGCCGGATCCTGACCCAGATGTTCGCCTTCGGCATGTTCGACAACCCGCAGACCGGCTCCCTCTCCGCCACCGTCACCAGCGCGGCGCACCAGCAGACCGCGCTGCAGCTCGGCGAGGAGGGCACGGTGCTGCTGAAGAACAACGGCATCCTGCCGCTCAACCCGAACGGCACCGAGTCCATCGCGGTGATCGGCACCGACGGCGGCGCCGGCGTCGAGCTCGCCGGCGGCGGCAGCGGCACGGTGACCAGCTCGAACACGATCTGGCCGATCACCGGCATCCAGAACGCGGCCGGGCCGAACGTCAAGGTCACCTACACCGCGGGCGACGACAACGGCACCACCGACATCCCGCAGGCGGTCGCCGCGGCGCAGGCCGCGACCGACGCGATCATCTACGTCAACGCCCCGGAGGGCGAGGAGACCGACCTGACCACCCTCGACCTGTCCAGCGCGGACGAGACGATGATCGCGGACGTGGCCGCGGCGAACCCGCACACCATCGTGGTGATCAACAGCGGCTCGCCGGTGGTCATGCCGTGGCTGAACTAGGTGGCCGGGGTGTTCGAGAACTGGTACGGCGGGCAGGAGACCGGGGCGGCGATGGCCGCGCTGATCTTCGGCACCGCCGACCCGTCGGGCAAGCTGCCGGTCACCTTCCCGGCCAGCCTGAGCCAGGTCCCCGCGCAGACCACCGCGCAGTGGCCGGGCACCTCCACCGGCGTGGACTACAGCGAGGGCGTGGACATCGGCTACCGCTGGTACCAGTCCGCAGAACATCACCCCGCTGTTCCCGTTCGGGTACGGCCTGTCGTACACGAACTTCTCCTTCTCCAACCTGAAGGTCGGCGCGTTCAACGCCAACGGCAAGGCGACGGTGACCGCGACGATCACCAACACCGGGTCGGTCGCGGGCGCGGACGTGGCCCAGATGTACGTCGGCGACCCGGCCGCCAGCCAGGACCCGCCGGAGCAGCTCAAGGGCTTCCAGCGGGTGACGCTCAACCCGGGGCAGAGCGCGACGGTCACCTTCCCGCTGACCATCCACGACCTGGCCTCGTGGTCCCCGACGCGACAACGCCTGGGAGGCGCAGGCCGGCAGCGTACTCGATCAAGGTCGGCGACGCGTCGAACAACCTGCCGCTGACCGGGTCGACCAGCCTGGCCCAGACGCTGACCGGCCAGATCGCCGCCGGCGCCTCGAGCGCGGGCGTCTCGCCGGCCAACACCGCGGTCAGCGCGAACGTCACGCGCGAACTCGGGCGTGCCGGGCGCGGAGACGGTCGGCGTCGTCAACCCCTACGGCTACAGCAGCCCGAAGGGCGCGGCGGTGTCGTTCGCCATGCAGGCGGTGGACTCCAACTCGTCCCAGACCCTCACCTTCACCGCCACCGGGCTGCCGCCGGGCATCACGCATCGCCTCGAACGGGACGATCTCCGGCTCCGGCAGCACGCTCGGGACCTACACCGTGACCGTGACCGCGACCGACACGGAAGGAGTCTCCGGCACGGCCACCTTCGTCTGGTCCGTCGTGCAGTGACCCCGGCGCCCCGTTAGCGAGGCGCAGTAACCGAACACA
Organism: uncultured Actinomycetota bacterium; assembly: GCA_963785645.1. Taxonomy (GTDB): domain Bacteria; phylum Actinomycetota; class Actinomycetes; order Streptosporangiales; family Streptosporangiaceae; genus Trebonia. The sequence continues at coordinate 55,273 of CAWAWG010000019.1, read as the reverse complement.
GCACGGAAAACGCGCGCCGCGCGGCCCCGCCGGGCCGCGCGGCGCGCCCGCGGGCGGCGGACTACCCGTGAGCCTGCAGGCCCAGCGCCTGGCGGACATCCGCCATGTGACGGCGGGCGACGGGAATGCTCTCGTGGGTACGGGTGTCGGTGTGCAGGAACAGCGCTCCCTTGAAACCCGCCTCAACTTCCCTTATCCGGTTCAGGTTGACCAGGAAGCGCCGGTGCACGCGGAGGAATCCCCTGTTCTCTAGCTGCCGTTCAAGGTGATCGAGGCCCCGGGTGGCGGCCAGGAGCCGCCCCTGGTCGCTCATCAGCCAGACGTTGTTGTGGTCGACCTCGGCGAAACGGATCTCGGCGGGCTCAAGCAGGACCCATCGCTCCTGCCGAAGGGCGACTACCCGGTGCGCGACCGGGCCGGGGCCGCCGGAGCCGGGCTTCGCCGCTGACGGCGGGACCTGGCCGGTAAAGTCCTCGTCGGGCGACGCGGCAAGGCCGAATGCGAGCAGCGCACCGATAACCTGCCGGCCGGCCGCCACCGGGCGCACCGCCACCGGGACGGGAGCACCGAGGAAGGGGACGAAGACCTGCGCGCCCCCGCTCCACCGAGGGTCCTGGCTGGCGCAGCCCATGGCCTGGCGGACCAGTTGCCGCAGTCCGCGCAGGTGCGGGGCCCACCGGTCGGCCAGCGCGTAAGCCGGGGTTTCCGCCGGAGTGCCCAGCAGGACGGCGGCCTCGGTATTCGCGAGTACGACATTTCCGGACACGTCCACCGCGGCCAGTGGCGTCGAAGGCGCCAGCCGGGTGTCGGCGAAGGCGGCCAACAAGAGCGTGCCGGTATGGCTGGCGCGCTGCCGCAGCGTAACCTCGGTGGTCGCGACGGCCTTGCGCAGCCAGGAAAGCGCGGTACCGGGCAGCGAGGTCTTCCAGCAGGAGACTGCGAGCGCGGCGAGCGGCTCATCGGTGACAACATCGCGGACAGCGATCCCGGCACCCATCCACGAGTGAAAGGCCCGGCACCAGTGCTCCGGGCCCGCGACTATGACTGGCCCCTGGCTCTCCAGGGCGGTTCCCATGCCGTTGGTGCCGCTCGCCCACTCCGACCAGGTGTACCACGGGGCCAGGTTGCTGTCCTCCGCTGCCCGTAGCACCCGCTGGCTTCCGCAGGAGGTCAGTACGCGCCCGTCGGGGTCCGTCACCGTGATGAGGCAGTCGCCGCCGACCTCCTCGGCCGCGGACGCGGCCACGCCGCCGAGCTCGGCGAAAACCACGTCGTGCTCGATCGAATGCGGGGTTGCCTCCGCCGCGACGGGTGCCCGGTCCAGGCCCGGATTGACTCCGTACTCCTCCCGGCAGCGGTACCAGGACATGAGGATTTCCGGCCGGACGCCCTGGACACTGTCCGCTCCGGCTACAAAGCGTTCCCAGGCGGCGACCGTGCCGCTGAGTCTTCCGTTACCGAGCATGAGACCGCTGGCTGCGATAGCTGCGCCGTTCGTTGGATCTTTAGCGCCGTTCATCCCGAGTCCCTTGAGTGGTGACAAGGAGAGTCATACGTTCGTGACCAGCGGACGCACCAACCACCTGACTTGAGAATCACCAGGCTAGCCGCCGGGTGACGGTTTTCCAAGGGCGGCCGCCGGACGCGGCGGCCCGAGGATGGGGCGTGCCCGCCGCGGCGGTTGCCGAGCCGCGAGGCCGGGACCTTCAGGCCCCGGTGCACAGGCAGAGCGTCACGGCGCAGGAGTTCCGTGGACGGCCCGGCGAGGAACGCCCCCGCACAGTGAACACGCATAGTGAACAGCGGCCACCGGGTCGGGCGTTGATCGCGATTGGAGGTCATGCCAATGACGACCGGAGTGGAGCAGATAATTCCGGAACTGATCAGACAGAACGGCGCGACAATCGGCCGGGTGCTCGCCATCGGAAACGTCGGGCAAGCCGAGGAGCGGGCCGACGGCCGCATGCACGCACGGGTCACGATCAATCCCGACGAACTCGCCTGGGATCCCGCGGTCCTGGTCATGCCCCATGGCGGCGAGCTCGAGCTGGAGATCGTCAACGACGACAAGAACACGCACTGCGCGCTGCTGCCGAGCAACGGTGACAGCAAGTTCATCTGGCTGGTGAACCAGTCGCGGGGAACGGCCACCCTCCGCCTCGACGGTCCGGGCTACTACTGGTATAGCTCGCCCACCGGCAACGACGAAGGCAGGGGACTGACCGGGGCGATCGTCGTGATGGGAGAGGTTCCGCCGGAGGCCCGGCTGGACCGCCCGCGGCAGCCCCGGCCGTAGACCGCCCGGACTCGCCATGATCGCGGAAAGGAGCAGGAGATGGCGAAAGCGACAGAATACGTAGACGCAGGACGTGCCGTCGATCAGGCGACTCTCACCTTCGTGGAGGGCAGCGCGCCGCCGGTGGCAAGGAACGTCACCTACGAGCGTATTCTCCGGGCCCGTTCCGAGCCGCATAACTGGCTCACCTACTACGGCGCCTACGACGGGCAGCGGTACAGCCCGCTAGAGCAGATCAACACGCAGAACGTCAGGCAGATCAAGCCCGCGTGGGTCTTCCAGTGCGGCGGGACCGGCCTGCAGGCGGGTGCGACGACCTACGCGTTCGAGGCCGCGCCGGTGGTCGTCGACGGAGTCATGTACGTCACGGGCTGGGACGGCTGGTGCTGGGCCCTCGACGCGCGGACCGGCCAGGAGCTGTGGCGCTACAAGCACGCGATCCCGTTCGACGTCTCGCTCTGCTGCGGCAACGTGAACCGCGGGGTGGCCGTGGCGAAGGGGAAGGTTTTCTACACCACCCAGAACGCGCACGTGATCGCGCTCGACGCCACCAACGGCAAGCCCGTGTGGGACAAGGCCTACGGCGACGTGCGGGCCGGGGAGAGCGCCACCGTCGCGCCGATCATCATCAAGGACATGGTGATCGTCGGAAGCTCCGGCGGGGAGTTCGGGGTACGCGGCCACATGGACGCGTTCAACCTCGAGACCGGGGAGCGCGTCTGGCGCTGCTACACGGTGCCGAAGCCGGGCGAGCCCGGCTCAGACACCTGGCCGAAGGACGGCGAGGCCTGGGCGCGGGGCGGGGCGAACTGCTGGATTACCGGCACCTACGACCCGGAGCTCAACCTGCTGTACGTGGGGACCGGCAACCCGGCGCCCGACTTCGACGGAGAGGTCCGCCCAGGTGACAACCTCTTCACCGACAGCATGGTCGCCGTCGATCCCGACAACGGGCGGATCCGGTTCCACTACCAGTACAACCCGCACGACGTGTGGGACTACGACAGCATTTCCGAGCACATCCTCTTCGAGATGGACGGCCGCAAGGCCATGGCCCACTTCGACAAGAACGGGTACTGCTTCATCCTGGACCGGACGAACGGCCAGCTGATCCGGGTATTCCCGTTCGTCGACCGCATCACCTGGGGCGACATCGACGCCAACGGCAAGGTGACTCCCAAGGTGTACCCGGAGAAGGAGGGGGACCCGGTCCACTTCTGGCCGGGGCCTGCCGGTGCCAAAGAATGGACGCACGCGGCCTACAGCCCGAAGACAGAACTCCTCTACTGCCCGGTACAGGACATCGGCGCGACGGCCACGCGACGTCGCCGGGAGTTCAAGGAAGGCATTCCGTACTGGGGAGCGGGCGTCGCGGTGGACGGCGAGGACATCGCCGGGTCGGTGAGCGCGTTCGACCCGCGCACCGGCAACGAGGTGTGGCGCTGGCGCAACAGCGTGCCGATGTGTTCCTCCATTCTGGCCACCGGCGGTGACCTCGTGTTCGCCGGCGAGCCAAGCGGGAACTTCAACGCGTTCAACGCGCGCACCGGGGAGCTGCTGTGGCAGTTCCAGTGCGGAAGCGGGCACCACAGCAGCCCGACCACCTACAGCGTCGGCGGCAAGCAGTACATCGCCGCGCCGAGCGGGTGGGGCGGCTGGGTCGAGGGGTTCGTGCCGGGGATGCTCGGCGCGCCGCACGGGGCGGCTCTCTTCGTGTTCGCCCTGCCCGACTAGCACGCCGGCCGACCAGCGCGCGGGCCGGCGAACGACGGGGTCCGCGCGCCAGGTCCGCACCGCCCCGCGCGGACCCCGCCAACGCGGACCTGGCGCGCTCCCCACGAGACAGCAACGAAAGGAGGTGACATCCAGTGACAACCGAGGACCGGGAAAGGGTTGTCCCCCGGCTCCGGGGGGAGGCCTGGGAGACCCCGCTCGCCGAGGAGATCAGAGTCTCGCCTGAGTGTGCCGCGTACATGGGCGCTTGGGGGGACCAGGACTGGATGTGACCGGACAGGACGCCGGGCCCCCGGCTACCGGGGCCGCCCGGCGTCCTTCCCGGTCGTCCGGCCCGTAAGCACGGGAGTCGGCGGATCGGCATGTGGGTTCGGGTACTGGGATCGGCGGCAGGAGGCGGATACCCGCAGTGGAATTGCGGCTGTCCCGTCTGCCGAGCGGTGCGGGACGGCTCGCGGCCCGCCCGTACCCGTACTCAGTCATCCATTGCGGTGAGCCCCGACTACCGGCAGTGGTACCTGCTCAACGCATCGCCCGATATCCACGCCCAGATCGAGTCCTTCCCGGCCTTGTGGCCGCGCCGGTCGAGGTCGGCTCCGGTGCGGGCCGTGCTGCTCACCGACGCCGAACTCGACCACACCCTCGGCCTGCTGCTGCTCCGGGAGGGGCGCGGCGTCGAGGTTCACGCCACCGCGGCGGCCCACGAAACGCTCCGCGACGGGACCTCGCTGCTCCAGACGCTTCAGGCCTACTGCCCGGTCCGCTGGGTGCGGGTCGTGCCGGGCCAGGACACGGTGCTGGGGGAGGGGCTCACGTACCGGGCGTTCGATGTGCCCACCACGAAGCGCCCGCGTTTCCCGCCTGGCGGCGCCAACGGAACAGGGGCCAACGGAGCAGGAGCCACCGGAGCGGGACGCGTCGTCGGCTACCGGCTGACCGATGCGCACACCGGGGGAGTGCTGGTGTACCTGCCGGCCGTTCAGGAGCTGACGGCGACGGTGCGCCGCCAGTTCACCGGCTGCACGTGCCTGCTTGTCGACGGGACGTGCTGGCAGGACGACGAGCTGGTCCGGCTGGGCGCGAGCGGAAAGACGGCCCGCGAGATGGGACACCTGCCGATCAGCGGTCCCGGCGGCAGCCTCGAACAGCTCGTCCCGCTCCCGATCGACAGAAAGATCTACGTCCACGTCAACAACACCAATCCGATCCTGCTCGAAGACGGGCCGGAACGCCGCACCCTTGAGCGCCGCGGCCTCGAAGTCGCAGCGGACGGCCTGGAGCTGCAGATATGAGCGAGCTTGCGAGGGAACCGACAAGCGCGGACCAACAACCGCAACCCACCGGAAACGGACCCGGCGCCGCAGGCGCCGTCCCGGGGCTTGCCCCGGCGAGGGGGCTACGGAGGAGGGACTCCCATACGCTGCGATGGTCACCCGGGGCGGCAGCGGACCAGCAACGGCAACCAAACGACTACGTACCCGGCGCCGCAGGCGCCGACCCGGGCTTGTCCCGGCGAGGGGGCTACGGGGGAGGGACTCCCATACGCTGCGATGGTCACCCGGGGCGGCAGCGGACCAGCAACGGCAACCAAACGACTACGTACCCGGCGCCGCAGGCGCCGACCCGGGCTTGTCCCGGCGAGGGGGCTACGGGGGAGGGACTCCCCCGTGCGCAGGGGGGTCACCGGGGGGATTCTCCCCCGGGGAGAGTACAGTGACGGCAACGGAAACCGAGAGCTTCGTGGCGGCGCTGCGCGCACAGTCGCGGCGCTACCACGACCAGCATCCCTTCCACCGGAGGATGAACGAGGGAAAGCTGAGCCCCGAGCAGATCCGCGGCTGGGTGGCGAACCGGTTCTACTACCAGGCGAACATTCCCCGCAAGGACGCCGCGATCATCGCCAACTGCCCCGATCGCGACGTCCGCCGCCGCTGGGTGCGGCGCATCCTCGACCACGACGGAACCGCCAGCGGCGAGGGCGGCATCGAGGCGTGGCTGCTCCTGGCCGAGGCAGCGGGGCTGACCCGGGAGGAGATGCGGGACGAGCGGCACGTCGTTCCCGGGGTGCGGTTCGCCGTCGATGCCTACGTCAGCTTCGCCCGCACCCGGCCCTGGGTCGAGGCGGTCGCCTCCTCGCTGACCGAGCTGTTCGCGCCGGATCTGATGGCCGAGCGCCTCGCCGCGTTCGAGCGCTGCTACCCGTGGATCGATCCCGCGGGGCTCGCCTATTTCCGGGCCCGCCTCTCCCAGGCGCCACGCGACTCCCGGCACGCCCTGCACGTGGTGACGCACTACTGCCGGACACCGGATCAGCAGACGGCAGCCCTGGCGGCGCTGGCCTTCAAGTGCGACGTGCTGTGGAGCATGCTCGATGCCATCGACCGGGCCTATCCGGACCGATGACAGTGCCGACCGATAACACAGTGCCGACCGACAGCCGGGCCGACCGCCCCCGCCTCGCGCCGCACGTGCGGCTGGCGTACGACCGGGCCCGGCAGCGGCACGTGCTGCTGACCCCGGAGACGGTCACCCTGCTGAACGGCCCGGGCGCGGCCATACTCGAACTGTGCGACGGGGTGCGGACGGTGGCCGAGATCCAGGCCGAGCTGCGTGAGCGTTACGACCGCGGGCCCGACGCCGAGGTACGGGCCGCGCAGGTACGGGCGTTCCTCACCGGGCTGCTGGCCAGGCGATGCGTGGAGTTCAGCCATGGATAGGCCGCTCGGGCTGCTGGCCGAGCTGACCTACGCCTGCCCGCTGCACTGCCCGTACTGCTCCAACCCGCTCAACCTCGGCGACTACCAGCAGGAGCTGACGACCGGGCAGTGGTGCCGGGTGATCGCGGAGGCCGCCGAGCTGGGGGTGCTGCAACTTCACCTGTCCGGCGGGGAACCGCTGCAACGCCGCGACCTGGTCGATATCGTGCGGTTCGCGAGCGGGCTCGGCTTGTACACGAACCTCGTCACCAGCGCGTCCGGCCTCTCGCCGCGTCGCGGCGAACTGCTGCGCACCGCTGGCCTCGATCACGTGCAGATCAGCATTCAGGCCGACGAAGCGGCGCTGTCTGACCGCATCGCCGGAACGCCGTCGTTCGACCGCAAGCTGACGGCGGCCAGGCTGGTGAAGAAGCTGGGCTGGCCCCTTACGCTGAACGTGGTCCTGCACCGGCACAACATCGACCGGATCGGCCAGATCCTGGACCTGGCCGAGCACCTCGGAGCCGACCGGGTCGAGCTCGCGAACACGCAGTACTACGGCTGGGCCCTGCATAACCGGCAGGCCCTGCTGCCAAGCCGCGCTCAGCTGGAGCGCGCCGAGACGGTGGTCCGCGCGGCCCGGATGAGGCTACGGGACCAGATGGAGATGATCTACGTCATCCCCGACTACTACAGCAGATATCCCAAACCCTGCATGGGCGGCTGGGCCGGCGGCAGCTCACCGTGGTGCCCAACGGGGACGTGCTGCCCTGCCCGACCGCCCACACCCTGCCGCTTCCCCGGGCCAGCGTGCTTGAGCACTCGCTGGCGTGGATCTGGCAGGAATCCCCGCTCTTCCGGCGCTTCCGCGGAACGGACTGGATGGGCGAGCCATGCCGCAGCTGCGCCCGCCGCGATCTCGACTTCGGCGGCTGCCGGTGCCAGGCATTCCAGCTCACCGGCGACGCCGCCCGCACCGACCCGGTCTGCCAGCTGTCTCCCGACCACGAGGTCGTGGCCAGCGCGGTGCAGGCCGCGAACGAGGGGCGGGCCGCCGACGACGGGCAGGCCGTCGGCGAGGCGCCCGGTGCGACGGCCCTGATACCCCGGCCGCATCCGCGTTAAAGTCCCTTGAGTGCCTGGTACTCGCTCCAGTGCCGCGGTGAGCAGAAAAAGATCACACGTTTGCTCTCGTAGTGCGTATCGGACACCGGGTTGTCGGACAACGGAGTCTCACACACCCAGCAGTAGTACACCGTGCTCACGCGGTCACCTCGTCACCTGTCTCAGCGAGTAGCCTCGACCTTCTTCCGGTGCTAGCAAGTCAATGCGGGGGCCGGAAATCGGACTTATCGCAAAAATTATACTTAAATCACGAGACGGTGGTGCCGTTCGCGCAGGAGAGCGCAGGTCAGGCGCCCTGTGCGCCAGCGCTGCGGTCACCGCCCCTCCGCCGCAGCGGTGACGGAACCGAAGGAACCGCGATTCGTTCGGATAAATCATAAAAATTCTCCCGAACGAGCCCGCGGTTCCAGCCATCCGGTAACCACGCTTTGCTTACGCGGCGTCCATGATCGTCGTCTTTGCCTAGCTGGTGACCATGATCGTGTCCGGTTTGCGGTAAATGCGGCGCCGGTTGGTAAGCAGAGGCGAGCGCGGTGTCACGGCGGACGGTCGCCGGGTCGGGCATACCGCTGCGATCCGGGCAGCGGCCGACCCGGCGCCGTTGGGACGAGTAACCGGGGTGCGGCCGTCAGCGCCGCGTGTCAGCGCCCGGCGGCGAGCTGGATCGCGACGTCGATGATCATGTCCTCCTGCCCGCCGACCAGGCCGAGTTCGCCGCACCGGCGCAGGATGTCGTGCGCCGGGACCTTGTACCGTTCGGCGGCGGTCTCGGCGTGCAGCAGGAACGACGAGTAGACGCCGGCCCACCCCTGCACGATCGCGTTGCGGTCCATCTTGGGCCAGCGCCGCAGGATCGGGCGGACCACGTTTTCCGCGGCGTCGAGCAGCGCCAGCACGTCCAGGCCGGTGTCGACCCCCATGCGGTCGAAGACGGCCGCGAGTACCTCGGTCGGCGAGTTGCCCGCGCCCGCACCGAGCGCGCACAGCGATCCGTCGATGTAGCGGACGCCGGCCTCGTAGGCGAGGACGGAGTTGGCCACGCCCATGCTCACGTTCTGGTGGCCGTGGTAGCCCACCCAGGCGTCGTCGCCCACCTCGGCGACGAGGGCCTCGAACCGCGCCTTCGCCTCGTGCATGAGCAGCGCCCCGGCCGAGTCGGTCACGTAGGGGCACTGGCAGCCCGCGTCGACCATGATGCGTGCCTGCTTGGCCAGCTTCTCCGGGGTGTTGCGGTGCGCCATCATCAGGAAGCCGGCCGTCTCCATGCCGAGGTCGCGCGCCGCCGCGAAGTGCTGCGGCGAGACGTCCGCCTCGGTGCAGTGCGTCGCGACGCGCACCATGTCGGCGCCGGCGTCCCTGGCCCGCTTCAGGTCCTCCACCGTGCCGATGCCGGGGACGAGGAGCACGGCGATCTTTGCCTGCCTGGCCTCCTCGCGGGCCGCGGCGATCAGCGTCATCTCGTCCGTGCCGGAAAAGCCGTAGTTGAACGAGCTTCCGCCCAGGCCGTCGCCGTGCGTGACTTCGATGACCTCGACGCCGGCCTGGTCAAGGGCGCGAACGGTGTCGCGTACCTGCTGCTCGGTAAACTGGTGCGCGACCGCGTGGCTGCCGTCGCGCAGCGTGGTGTCGATAATCCGCAGCCGGTGCCGCAGAGCCGGACGGACTGTATCTCCCCCGGGGGGACGACCCCCCTGCACACGGGGGAGTCCCTCCTCCATAGCCCCCTCGCCGGGCCGCGCCCGGGACGGCGCCTGCGGCGCCGCGTACGTGTCCTGTGGTTGCCGTTGTTGGTCCGCTTTTCCCCGGGGAGTCCCTCCCTCAAGCTCGCTCATGCCGTCGCCCCTTCCTTGATGGCGCCTTCCTTGATAGCGACTGCCTTGAGTTCGCCTACCTGCGCGGCCGCGGCCGTCATGATGTCCAGGTTGCCCGCGTAGTCGGGCAGGTAGTCGCCGTTGCCCTTGACCTCAAGGAACACCGCGACGCGGGCGTGGCCGTTCCAGCCCTCGCGCGGGTCGTCGAACTGCGGCTCGGCTCGCAGCGTGTAGCCGGGTACGTACTGCTGCACCTCAGCGGCCATGTCGTGCACCGACGCGGTGATGGCGCCGGTGTCCGCGTCGGGACTGATCATGCAGAACACGGTGTCCCGCATGATCATCGGAGGCTCGACGGGGTTGAGGATGATGATCGCCTTCCCCCGGCTCGCCCCGCCGACCTCCTCGACCGCGCGGGCCGTCGTCTGGGTGAACTCGTCGATGTTGGCCCGCGTGCCCGGCCCGGCCGACCTTGACGCCACCGAGGCCACGATCTCCGCGTAGGGGACCGGCGTCACCCGCGAGACCGCGTGCACCATCGGAATCGTGGCCTGGCCGCCGCAGGTGATCATCGACACGTTAGGCGCGCCGATGTGGTCGCGCAGGTTCACCGGCGGGCAGACCATCGGGCCGAGGTGAGCGGGCGTGAGGTCGATGGCCTGGATGCCCGCCTCGGCGTAACGCGGCGCGTTGGCGATGTGCGCCTTCGCGGATGTGGCCTCGAACACCAGCCGCGGCAGGGGATCTTGGCGCAGCAGCCAGTCGACCCCTTCGGCTGACGCCCGGATGCCCTGCGCCCGCGCGCGGGCCAGGCCGTCTGATTCGACGACGCCCACGACGTAGGCGACATCGATGTTCGAGCTGCGCTTCAGCTTGGCGAGCAGGTCGGTACCGATGTTTCCCGGTCCGACGATCGCCGCGGTCACGCGGTTGGCAGATCCCATGTCTCGACAGTGCCAGCCTGACCGGCGAATATGAAGCCGTGCATTCCGCTGTACGAAACGGGCCGCCTTCGATGGTGGACCGCGCCTTCTCGCTGCTGTTCGCGTTCACGCCCGCCGACCCGGAGCTGTCGCTGGCCGAGCTGTGCCGGCGCACCGGGATCGCGAAACCCACGGCCTACCGGATCCTGGGCGAGCTAACCGGATGGGGCATCGTCGAACGGACCGGCAGCGGCTACCGGCTGGGCATGGGCCTGTTCGAGCTCGGCGCCCGCGCGCCGGCCCAGCTGACGCTCCGCGAGGCGGCCGCACCGTTCCTCGCCGACCTGGCCGAGGCGACCCGCGAGACCGTGCACCTCGCGGTGCTGAGCGGCACCGATGTCGTCTACATCCAGAAGCTGGTCGGCCGCAACGCTCCGAAGATCGGGTCGCGCCTCGGCGGCCGGATGCCGGCCTACTGCACCGGCGTCGGCAAGGCCCTGCTGGCCTTCGGGGCGCCGGAGACGCTCCAGGCCGTGCTGGCGGACGGGCTGTCGCGCAGGACCGCGCGCACCATCATCGCCCCCGGTCTCTTCAAGCGGGAGCTGGCCGCGGTCCGGCGCCGGGGCTACGCGGAAGAACATGAGGAGTCCACCCGGGGGATCGCCTGCGTGGCCGCCCCGGTCCTCGGTCCGGGCGGCTCGGCCATCGCGGCGGTCTCGGTCACCGGATGGGCCAGCCGGCTGAAGACCGACCGCTTGGCGCCCGCGGTGCAGACCGCCGCGCTCGGCATCGGCCGCGCCGTAGGCCGCGGCACCGCACCAACGGCGCTCTAGCAAGGCGTCCGAGAGAACCGGGGCCACAAGGTATACCGAGTTCTGCGCGCGATCCCGCCCGGCATATCCCGTTCTGTACCCGCCAAAATCGGTACACCTCTCCCGGCGGCATCCACTGCCGCGAGTGGCCCCAGTGGAGGCCGGCATGTCGGGCGCTGGCGCGCCGCGACATGCCGGACATTTCATGAAATGCAGATGGGACCCTTGGCCTGAGCGCGTCCGGCCTCGTAGACATACACTGAGTTCGCGGGGTAAACGCGCCCGATTCGTAAGTTTTCTACCCCTCAAAGTCAGTGTAAGTCTGCTGGCAGGGCGCAGTGAGGGCGTCGAGAGTCGCCCCGGGCCTGTTCATCCGGCATGTCGGGCGCTGGCGCGCCGCGACATGCCGGATATTTCATGAAATCAGCGATGGCCTCATGGGACCCGAGAAATGCCTGGAAGTTAAGGGGTCCGCTCGGAGGCCTGTCCCCGGCGGCCCGGGGAGTGCTTTCCGGTTGCCAACGACATAGGGCCAGTACTGACGAGTAGATGTCCGTTTTGGCGTGATTTTCCGAACATGAAATGGCCCTATGTCCGCCGGCGCCCTGACCGGGGAGGGCAAGCTTCATCACCAGTCACAGCGGTTTCCTAAGTTCCTGGCATTTTGCTCTAGCGTGTTTATCCATTCGCCATCTTTGGCTCGGCCCGCGTCGTCGGCATGTCGGGCGCTGGCGCGCCGCGACATGCCGGAAATTTCATGAGATGGGTTTTCGTCATGTCCGGCATTTCGGAAATCGGCGTGCGCCGCCCCGCCCCCGCGCCGCTTCACCGGGTGCGCCGGGGGCGGCGAGGGTGGTCCCGTGCGCGTGGCGACTTGGAACGTGAATTCGGTCAGGCAGCGGGTTCCGCGGCTCCTGCCGTGGCTGGACCAGCGGCGACCCGATGTCGTCTGCCTCCAGGAGACGAAGCTCGCCGATGACGCGTTCCGCGCGCTGCTCGGGGATGAGCTCGCCCGCCGGGGCTACGAGTTCGCCGTGCACGGCGAGCCCAGGTGGAACGGCGTGGCGATCTTGTCCCGGGCCGGGCTCGGCGACGTGGTGGCGGGCCTCACGGGAGCGCCTGGCTTCCCGGACCCCGAGGCGCGAGCGGTGGCCGCGACGTGCGGCGGGATCAGGGTGTACTCGGTGTACGTGCCCAACGGGCGGCAGCCGGACTCCGAGCACTACCGTTACAAGCTGGCCTGGCTGGCGGCGCTGCGGGACGCGGTCAGCGCGGGCCGCCCGGCCGGAGAGGGCCTGCTGGTGTGCGGGGACATGAACATCGCGCCGGCCGACGCGGATGTGTTCGACCCGGATGCGTACATCGGCCAGACGCACGTCACGCCGCCGGAGCGCGCGGCGCTGGCCAGCCTGCAGGAGGCCGCCGGCCTGCATGACGTGGTCAGGGACCGGTGGCCGGACGAGCGCGTCTTCACCTACTGGGACTACCGCGCCGGGATGTTCCACCAGGACCTCGGGATGCGGATTGACCTGCTGCTCGCGAGCGACCCGGTGGCGGGCCGGGTGCGGGCGGCGTGGGTCGACCGGGAGGCCAGGAAGGGCACCGGCCCGAGCGACCACGCGCCGGTGATCGTCGACCTGGACGACGCGCCTGACGGCGACATCGGCCCGGTCGTCCCGCCGCCCTCCGCCCGGCCCGCCCGGCGAAAGCCCCCCAAACTCCCGCAAGCCCGCGACTAAGCCGCGAGCAATCTTCCCCTCCGCCGTCCCGCCCCTTCCAGGCCGGCTCTCCGCGTCAAGGCTAGACGCGGATGAGCAGCTTGCCGAAGTTCCGTCCGTCGAGCATCCCGATGAACGCTTCCGGCGCGTTCTCCAGGCCGTCCACGATGTCCTCGCGGCCCCGGAGCGACCCGTCGCGTACCCACGGCACCGCCCGCTCGAGGAACTCCGGCAGAACCTCGGCCATGAAGTCGCTGACGATGAACCCGCGCACGGTCAGGCTCTTCTTGAGTATCCCGGTCAGCAGCCCCGGCGACCGGTCCGGCCCCTCCGGCGCCGCGGTCATGTTGTAGTAGGCGACGAGCCCGCACAGCGGCACCCGGCCGAACTGGTTGAGCCGGGGGAAGACCGTGTCCCACACGTGCCCGCCGACGTTCTCGAAGTACACGTCGATCCCGGCCGGCGTCGCGGCCGCCAGGTCCGCCTTGAACGTGGGCGAGCGGTGGTCGATGGCCGCGTCGAAGCCGAGCGACCGCACGTACTCGGTCTTCTCCGGCCCGCCCGCGATCCCGACCGCCCGTGCGCCGAAGATCCTGGCGAGCTGCCCGACGGTCGCCCCCACTGGTCCGCTGGCCGCCGCGACCACGACGGTTTCACCCGGCTTCGGCTGCCCGATCTTGGCCAGCCCCACGTACGCGGTGCAGCCCGGCATGCCGAGCACGCCGAGGAACTCCGTCACCGGGATACCGCTGGCCGGGTCGAGCTTTTGCACCAGGTCGCCGCGCGCCACCCCGTACCGCTGCCAGCCCGAGTACGCGAGCACGACGTCGCCGGGTTCAAGGCCTGGAGCCTTTGACTCGACGACCTCGCCGATCGTCCCGCCCACCATCACCCCGCCGACCTCGACCGGCGGGGCGTAGGACGGCGCGTCGCTCATCCGCCCGCGCATGTACGGGTCGAGCGACAGGTACCTGGTGCGCAGCAGCACCTGTCCCTCGCGAGGTACCGGTACGGGTTCCTTAACAAAGCTGAAGTTGTCGGCGGTGGGCCGCCCGGCTGGCCGCGACGCCAGCCGTACCTGCAGGTTCTCGTCCGTCATGCCGGCATCGTACTGTGTTTCACGCGTCCCGCGTTTCCAGCCTGCCACCGCGCGTGGGCTCGCAGTGACCGCTGCTCGTACGATTTGGCGTATGACATGGGACGAGTTGCTCGCTTACTGCCTGGCCAAGCCGGGTGCCTGGCAGGACGATCCGTGGGGGGACGGCGCCGTCGCCAAGGTCGGGCAGAAGATCTTCGCCTTCCTCGGCATCGGCGCGGGCGACCGGCCGGGCGTCGGCCTGAAGTGCGGAGCCACGAGAGAAGTGGCCGACGAGTGGCTGCTGCGCTTCCCCGAAGACGCCTCGGTCATGCCCTATATCGGCCGTTCGGGCTGGAACAACCTCAGGACAGGCAGCGCCATCCCCGACGACGAGATCTTCGAGGCCGTCGACGCGTCCTACGCGATGGTGGTCAGCAAGCTGCCGAAGAAGGACCGCCCGGCCTCGTTACCCGCTCGCCGGCTGCGCCGTTAAGACGCGGGATGGTCCAGGGCGCACAGTATCCCGCGTCTTTTCTGGCGGCGGCGGGAGCACGCGGGAACCCGGGAATCCCCGCCATCGGACAGGGGGTAGTCAATCGAATCGGAATCGGTCAGGCAAAGGAAGACCCAAAGTATGTGCTAATTGAGGAGCATGGGGCAGATGAACGTCATGGACCCCGAGAGCTGGCCAGGGCACCCGTACCCACTTGGTGCCACATACGACGGTATCGGTACAAACTTCGCACTGTTCTCCGAGGTGGCCGAGAGCGTCGAGCTGTGCCTGTTCGGCCCGCGCGGCCGGGAGCAGCGGCTGGAGATGACCGAGGTGGACGGCTATGTCTGGCACTCGTTTCTGCCGGGCATCGGGCCAGGGCAGCGCTACGGCTACCGCGTGCACGGGCCGCATTACCCCGACATCGGCTTGCGCTGCAATTCCTCGAAACTGCTCATCGACCCGTACGCCAGGGCCCTCGACGGCGAGGTCAAGTGGGACCAGGCCGTCTACGGCTACCCGCTGGGCGGCGACGACCGCGAGCTCTACGAGGCCAACAGCGCGCCGTTCGTCCCGCGTTCGGTGGTCACCAACCCGTGGTTCGAATGGGGGGACGACCGCCCGCTGCGCATTCCGTGGCATGAGACCGTGCTGTACGAGTGTCACGTCAAAGGCCTCACCATGCGGCACCCGGCGATCCCGCCGGATCAGCGCGGCACGTACGCCGGCATGGCCCATCCCGCCGTCATCGAGCACCTCACCCGCCTGGGCGTCACGGCGGTGGAGCTCATGCCGGTCCATCACTTCGTGCACGACCACTACCTGACCGACATAGGCCTGCGCAACTACTGGGGCTACAACTCGCTCGGCTTCTTCGCCCCGCACAGCGACTACTCATCGTGGGGCGTCGAGCAGGTCGTCTCGGAGTTCAAGTACCTGGTGAAGACCATGCACGAGGCCGGCATCGAGGTGATACTCGACGTGGTCTACAACCACACCGCGGAGGGGAACCACCTCGGCCCGATGCTGTCACTCAAGGGCATCGACAACCCGGCCTACTACCGGCTCGCGGACGGCGGCCGCTACTACTTCGACACCACCGGCACCGGCAACACGCTGAACATGCGGCATCCGCACGTGCTCCAGCTCATCGTCGACTCACTGCGCTACTGGGTGTCCGACATGCACGTGGACGGCTTCCGTTTCGACCTCGCCGCCAGCCTGGCCAGGCAGTTCCACGAGGTGGACCGGCTGTCCGCCTTCTTTGACCTCATTCAGGTGGACCCGGTGGTGAGCCAGGTGAAGCTCATCGCGGAGCCGTGGGACCTTGGCGAGGGCGGCTACCAGGTGGGTAACTTCCCGACGCTGTGGTCGGAGTGGAACGGCCGCTACCGGGACACGGTCCGCGACTACTGGCGCGGCCACGACCGCACCATGGCCGACTTCGCATACCGGCTCACCGGCAGCTCCGACCTCTACGGCAGGACCGGCCGCCGGCCGTACGCCAGCGTGAACTTCGTGACCGCACACGACGGATTCACCCTCACCGACCTGGTCTCCTACGACCACAAGCACAACGAGGCGAACGGCGAGGAGAACCGGGACGGCACCGACGACAACCGGTCGTGGAACAGCGGTACGGAGGGCCCGACCGACGACCCCGTGGTTCAGACGATCCGCGACCGGCGGCGCCGCGCCCTGATGACCACCCTGCTGCTGAGCCAGGGCGTGCCCATGATCAGGCACGGAGACGAACTCGGCCACACCCAGTCCGGCAACAACAACGCCTACTGCCAGGACAACGAGCTCTCCTGGCTCGACTGGGAGCATGCTGACCTGGAATTCATGGCCTTCTGCGCCGACCTCGTCCGTTTCCGGCACCAGCATCCGGTCTTCTGGCGGCGCCGGTTCTTCGAGGGGGAACCCATCTTCGGCGGCGAACTGTCCGACATAGCGTGGTTCCGGCCGGACGGCGCGGAGATGACGGACGAAGACTGGCAGGCGGGCTTCGCCAAGTCGCTCAGCGTCTTCCTCAACGGCGAGGCGCTGCCCGACCCGGACCCGCGCGGCCGCCGGCTCCGCGACGACAGCTTCCTGCTGCTGTTCAACGCGCACCACGAGGACGTTACGTTCGTGCTCCCCGGCAAGGAGTGGGGCCGCCGCTGGACGACCGAACTGACCACCGTGAGCGACCCGGAGGTCAGGAAGTCGAAGTCACCGGGTGCGAAGGTCGCCGTTGCCGGACGCAGCGTGCAGGTACTGCGCCGCGTGGAGCATCCCGCCTCCGGGACTCCCGCGCGCCAGCCTTCCGCCAGCCGCCGTCGGCCCAACCGGAACCTCCCTGGCTAGGCAGCCGGCCCTAGGACGAGCGGTAGCCCCGCGGGCTCCCGTGCTGCTGGTTCCGGTACCCCGGATCGGCGGCGGACTGAGGGTCGCCCTGCCTCGGGGGGTTCGGGTAGCGGGGATCCCCGTACTGGGGCTGCCCGTACTGGGGCGGCCCGTACCCCGGCTGCCCGGATCCGGCCGGGGCGGCCGGCCCGGCGGGTCCGGCGAGCACGGTGGGTTCCGGCTGGTCGATCCCGGACCGCGACAGGTAGATGAAGGACGCCACGACCGCGATAAGCGTCACTACCGACACGGCCCCGTGCCCGTACCCCATGCCGCTGATGTCCTTCGGCATCCCGAAGAAGTCCGCGAACGACGCACCGATCGGCCGCGTCAGGACGTACGCCACCCAGAACGTCAGCACGGGGTTGACGCCGAGCCGCCAGGCGACGAGCGGCACGCAGATCAGTGCGGTGAACACGAATGCGGACGCGAGGTACCCCAGGTGGAAGGTGGTCGCGAACAGGTCGCCGAGCGCCGTGCCCATGGCGAACGTAAAGATCACCGCGAGCCAGTAGAACACCTCGCGCCGCCGCGTCACGATCGAGTGGATGTCCAGCGTTCCCTCGGTCCGGTGCCAGACGACGAACGTCACGGTCAGGCAGACCGCGTAAAAAGTGGCCGACACCATGTACGGCAGGCCAAGGACGATGTGCATGACGTCCGCGCACATCGTGCCGAAGACCGCCACCATCGCCACCGCCGTCCAGTACGGCCAGGTCCGGTAGGCGGGCGTACGGAACTGCCACGTGATCGCGATCGCGAACAGCACGAACCCGAGGACCACCGCGCCGTACTTGTTGACGTCGTTCACCAGGTAGTCGGAGACCGCCTCGCCCATGGCGGTCGTCAGCAGCTTCACCACCCAGAAGTAAGGCTTTACCGCCGGGACCTTCACGGGACCCTCAACTGCGGAGCCCTTAACCACCGGGCCCTTAACCACCGGGCCCTTAACCACCGGGCCCCTCCTGCTCATGGGGTCCCCGGACCCTCGACCCTGGTGCCGTCCTGCCATGGCTGCAAGCGTGCCATAGGTAACAGCCCGTCGATCCGAATCGAGATACGGACTTCCTCTGAATCCGCCATGAACTCCTTTAGATCTGCCCAACGCTCCGCGCCTCCCGCCTGACCGCAGCGGGTGCGGCCGGCCTGCGAAGCACGGCACCGTTCGGCGGCTAGAATTTGGTGTGATCGTCGCCGCTGGCGATCTGCCCGTCACCGCCGCTCCTCGCCAGCGAGTTGACCGGCCACGCTGACGTTTTGCCGGAACTGCGCACCGCGTGCGCGCTAGCGGTGGCGCGGATGCTCAAGGCCGGTCCCGACCTGGTGGCCGTCGTCGGTCCGGCGGAGACGACCGGCCCGTGGGACCCGGCCGGCGAGCTGAGCCTGGCATCCTTCGCCCCGGCCTTGCGGGCCTGGCCGCGCTGCCCGCCGCCCCGCCCGCTGCCGCTCGCGCTCGGCGTCGGCGCGCTGCTTCTCGACGGGGCCGGGTACACCGGGCCGCGGACATTCCACGGCATCGCGGAAACGAGCCCGCCGCCGGCTGCCTTGCCCTCGGTCGGCAGATCGCGGCCTGCGCCCCGCGAGTCGCGCTGCTCGCGGTCGGCGACGGCACTGCCCGACGCTCCACGTCCGCTCCCGGTTACCTGGACGAGCGCGCCGCGCCCTTCGACGAGGCGGTGGAGCGCGCGGTCCGCGACGGCGACCTGGCGGCGATCGCCGCCCTCGACCCGGCCCTCGCCGCCGACCTGCTGGCCGTCGGCCGCCCCGCCTGGCAGGCCATGGCCGGGGCGCATCGTCCGCCGCCGGCCGGCCGCCCAGACGGAGATCCTGTACTCCGACGCCCCGCTCGGCGTCGCCTACCTGGTCGCCGCCCTCATCCCGTTACGGCCGCGGCCATCAACCCGCGATCCCGGCCAAACCGGCAGGCAGGGCGGCTCGGGGTTACCGCGGCCGCTGCACTAGGTCCAGGCCGGGCGCGCTCGCGGCGCCTGGTTCTGGAGCAGCACCGTGAGCTGGACCCGGGAGGAGATCTCCAGCTTGCCGAAGATGTGCTCGACGTGCGCGTCGACGGTCCGCTTGGAGATGAACAGCCGCGCGGCGATCTCCCGGTTGGACAGCCCGCTGGCCACGAGTTCCGCGATCTCCCGCTCACGCCTGGTCAGCAGGCTGCCGCGCTCGGAGCCGAGCCCGCGGTCCCGGCGACATCGGCGTCCGCGTCATCGCCGTGCGGCCCCGGCACGCTCACCAGCCTCGTCGGCCGCGTCCCTGACCACGGCGTCCAGGTCGAGCGCGGCGCCGTGGGCGTAGGCGGCCGTGTACCGCCGCTCGCCGAGCGCCTTGCGGGCTCGCCTGACCGCGTGCTGCCGGCGACTCCTCCATGAGGGCCACGCCGCTCAGCCGCCGCCCGGTGCGGTTCCACAGCTGGTCCGCCGCGCCGAGCAGCCACGCGGTGCGCTCGGACTGCTCGCGCCGCGCGGCGAGCCAGGCGAGCGCCTCGACCGCGTACGCCGTGCCCACGACGTCGCCGAGCTCGTGCTTGGCGGTCAGCGCGCGGCGCAGCGCCTTGGCGGACGCGTGCTCCCGGCCGGGACGCTGGGCGAGGGCGAGCCCGGAGACCAGGTACAGGTACCCGCTGACCCACCGCTCGCCGCTGGCCCCGGCCGGTCTTCGGACTGGCCGAGCAGTGCGAGGCCCCGGTCACAGCGCTGCGATGGCCTCGTCGATGTTCCCCGTCAGCTGGTGCAGGAGCGCCGAGCTGCGCCTCCAGCCCGGCCAGCCCGACCCGGTAGCCGCAGGCCGCGAGCCGCTCGCCGCGCCGTCTCGCCGGCGGCCAGGGCCTCCGCGTGCCGGCCGGAGAAGGCGAGCGCCAGGTTCAGGTACAGGTAGCCCCGGGCGGCGGCGAGTTCCGCGCCGCGCCCGGCGGCCACGGCCAGCCGGATGGACTCGCCGATATCGGCCAGGGCCCGGACCAGGTCGCCCTGGAACGTGGCCAGGCGGCCGCGGGCCCCGAGCGCCCAGGCCCGTTCCCTGGCCGGCTCGGGGAACACGTCGGCTGACCCGGCCCAGCCACTGCCTGCCCTCGTCGAGCCGCCCGGAGATCTGCCAGTAGCTGCACAGCCGCACGGCGAGCTCCGCGCCGAGCCGCGAGGTGGCCGCGAGGTCGCCCGGCGGCGGAGACACCGGGACGGGCGACGGGTCCTGCGCGCCGAGCGCGTAGCCGAGCACCGCGCGGATGTTCTCGTACTCCCGGTTCAGTTCGCGGAAGGCCGCTGCCTGATCCACCCCGGTCGCCTCGCCGCAGGCTCGCGGTCATGAGGGCTGGCGCTGCCGCGGAAGCGCTCGTCGAAGTCCCTGGCCAGGGCGACCGAGCGGGCGGTGAGCCGGTCGAGGAACCGCTCGGGCCCGCCTCCCTCCGCGAGCCGGTCCGCCCCGAACTCGCGCAGCGCGGACAGCAGCCGGTACCTGGACGGGTCGCGCGCCGTCCCTGAGGACCACGGACTTGTCGACCAGGCCGACCAGGGCGTGGACGACCTGCGTCTGCGGCAGGGCGTCGTCCGCGCACACCTGCTCGGCCCCGCTGACGTCGAAGGTCCCGGCGAACACGGAAAGCCGCTGCCACAGCGTCCGCTCGGCCGGGGTGCACAGCTGGTAGCTCCACTCAACCGCGGCGCGCAGCGTCTGGTGCCGCGGGCTGGTGCCGCGGCGGCTGACCGTCAGCATCCTGATGCCGGACTCCAGCTGGCTGGCCAGCTCGGCGAGCGGCAGCGCGCGCAGCCGCACGGCGGCGAGCTCGATCGCGAGCGGGATGCCGTCAAGCCGCTGGCACAGCCGCACGATGTCCGCCCGGTTCTGCGGGGTGACGGTGAACCCGGGGACGACCGCCGCCGCGCGCTGGGCGAACAGGTCCGCCGCGTCGTCCGCGGCGGGCAGCGGCAGCAGCGGGAAGGCGTGCTCTCCCTGGACGTCGAGCGGCTGCCTGCTTGTGGCCAGCAGGGTCACCCAGGGAGCGGCGCGCAGCACGGTGTCGGCGAAGGCCGCGCAGGCGTCAACCAGGTGCTCGCAGGTATCGAGGATGAGCAGCAGCTTCCGGCCGCGCAGGTAGTCGAGCACGGCCGCGCTCCGGCGTCGGCGGCTCGTCGCGTCCGGCAGGCCGAGCGCGGCCGCGACGGCAGGGACGAGCAGCTCGGGGCTCGCTGATCGCCGCCGAGGTCGGCGAGCCAGACGCCGTCAGGGAACTGGCCGGCCGCGACCGCCGCGGCGCGCAGGCTGAGCCGCGTCTTGCCCACGCCCGCCGGGCCGGCGACCGTCACCATGCGGGCGGTGCCGAGGAGCGCGGTGATCCCGGCCAGCTCAGCCGTCGCGGCCGACGAAACTGGTGGCCTCCGCGGGCAGCAGGCCAAGCCGTCGCGGGCCGGTGACCTGGCCTCGGCTGACGACAAGGGCCATGGTTACCTCACGGGTACTAGGGATGCCGCCACCATAACATCCGGGTCGCCCCTGATCGCACGTAGCATCGCAGTTCAAGTCGCGATGTTCCCGCGGATCAGTCCGCCAGCCGCCGAAATGGGCAAACCCGGGTCTGACGTGGTAGGCAAGAAGGGAACGACGAAGTTGAGGAGGGCGGCGCGATGCGCGACGCGGTGATCGTGGCGGCGGTTCGGACGCCGGTAGGCAAGCGGAACGGCGCCCTGGCGGGAGTCCACCCGGTGGACCTGTCGGCGCACGTGCTCAACGCGCTCGCCGAGCGCGCGGGCCTGGCCGACCCGGCCGAGGTCGACGACGTGATCTGGGGCTGCGTCAGCCAGGTCGGCGAGCAGACCTTCGACATTGCCCGCAGCGCCGTCCTCGCCGCGGGATGGCCGCAGTCGGTGCCGGGCGTCACCGTCGACCGCCAGTGCGGTTCCAGCCAGCAGTCCGTGCACTTCGCCGCCGCCGGCCTGGTCAGCGGCCAGTACGACGTGGTGGTGGCGGGCGGCGTCGAGTCGATGAGCCGGGTCCCGATGGGCTCGTCGCATCGGCCCGGCCCGGGCGAACCCGCTCCGGCTCCGGCCTTGAGACCGTCTTCGGCGGGGTCGCGCCCAACCAGGGGATCGGCGCCGAGATGATCGCCGAGCGCTGGGGCCAGTCCCGCACCCAGCTCGACGAGTACTCGGTCTCCTCGCACGAGAAGGCCGCCGCCGCGATCGACGAGGGCCGGTTCGCCGCCCAGATCACCCCGGTGAAGCTCGAGGACGGCACCGTCGTCGACACCGACGAGGGCGTCCGCCGCGGCGGCACGCTCGAGGGCCTGGCGAAGCTCAAGCCGGCCTTCCGGCCGGACGGCGTGATCCACGCGGGCAACAGCTCGCAGATCAGCGACGGCGCCGCCGCGCTGCTCATGACGACGAGCGAGAAGGCGGCCGAGCTCGGCCTCACCCCGGTCGCCCGGGTGCACACCGCCGTCCTCGCCGCCGACGACCCGGTCATCATGCTGACCGCCCCGATCCCGGCCACCCGGAAGGCCCTGAAGAAGAGCGGCCTGAGCCTGGCCGACATCGGCGTCTTCGAGGTCAACGAGGCGTTCGCCCCGGTCCCGCTCGCCTGGCTCGCCGAGATCGGCGCCGACCCGGCGAAGCTCAACCCCAACGGCGGCGCGATCGCCCTCGGCCACCCCCTCGGCGGCAGCGGCGCCCGCCTGATGACCACCCTGGTCCACCACATGCGCGACAACGGCATCCGCTACGGCCTGCAGACCATGTGCGAGGGCGGCGGCCAGGCCAACGCCACCATCCTCGAACTCCTGTAAACCCAGCACCAAAACCGAAGACCACACCCGGGATCCCCCGAACGAACCCGACTGACTCTAGCCGCGCCCATGACCCTTAGATGTTGACCGCAACACCCCTCTAGTCTCCCGATCGCCTACGCATGAATGCGCGTTTGGTGTCGCCGCAGAAGCACCAAACGCGCATCCATGCCAGCCCGGTGCCGGGGAGGGCGCCTGGCATCCGGCATGTCGGGCGCTGGCGCGCCGCGACATGCCGGATATTTCATGAAAACAAATGAGTGCCGCGCCGGACTCGAAAAAGATCGGCCGCGCCATTGCGCCGGCCAGGCGAGAGAGCGCACGGCGGCATACCGGATATTTGCTGATTCGCGGGAGCCGGTCAGGCTTGCCAGACGGCGCCGGAGGCGAGCAGATCGTCCGTGTCGGCGAAGCCGAGGGCGGTGAGGACCTCCCGGGTGTGCGCGCCCGCGTGCGCGATCCGGCCCGGCGGGAGCGCGCCGATCGGCGCACCGGGCGTGCCGTCGCCGAACCGGGGCGCCGGGGCGGGCTGGACCACGCCGTCCACGGTCACGTAGGTGCCGCGCGCGGCCAGGTGCGGGTCGGCCGGTGCCTCGGTCATGGAGCGGACCGGAGCGACGCACGCATCCGTTCCGCTGAATGCCTTTGACCATTCCTCCTGCGAGCGTTCCGCGAACCGGGCGGCGAACCGGGCCCGCAGCTCCGGCCACCGGGACCGGTCGTGCTGGGCGGGCAGGTCGGCCGGGACTCCCTCGGGGGCGAACAGGATGTCGGTGAACGCCGCGTAGAACTGGGGCTCGAGCGCGCCGACCGCCATGTGGCGGCCGTCGGCCGTCTCGTAGACGTCGTAGAACGGAGCGCCGGTGTCGAGGAGGTTGGCGCCGCGCTCATCGGTCCAGGTACCGTCGGCCAGCATGCCGTAGGTCATCGCCTGCAGCACCGCGGTCCCGTCGACGATCGCCGCGTCCACCACCCGGCCCCGGCCGGTCGCAGCGGGCCGCCAGGACGCCGGCCACCAGGCCGAGCGCGAGGAACATCGACCCGCCGCCGAAGTCGCCCAGGTAGTTGACCGGCACCTGGGGCGGCCCGCCGGCCCGGCCGATCGCGTGCAACGCCCCGGTCACCGCGATGTAGGCGATGTCGTGGCCGGCGCTCGCCGCCACCGGTCCGGCCTGACCCCAGCCGGTCATCCGCCCGTAGACCAGCGCCGGATTGCGCGCCAGGCAGTCGGCCGGGCCGACGCCGAGGCGCTCGGCCACCCCGGGCCGGTACCCCTCGATCAGCGCGTCGGATGCGGCGGCCAGCCGTAGCACCACCTCGGCGCCGCGCGGGTGCTTGAGGTCCACGATGACCCGCCGCTTCCCCCGGCTGGTGACGTCGCTGCGGTGGGTCACCGGGGTCACGGCGCCGCCGGGCCGGTCCACCTGGATCACTTCCGCGCCGAGATCGGCGAGCAGCATCCCGCAGAAGGGCCCGGGGCCGATACCCGCCAGCTCGACGACTCGCACCCCGGCCAGCGGCCCGGTTGCCCCGCTCACGCAGTTGTCCCGCTCGTTAACCAGCGACGTCTCCGTCCTTGCGGCCGAGCCCGCCCAGCCGGTAGTCGTGAATCCGGGCGATGGGCGGGGTAGTGGCATCGAAGTCGGGCACCGTGTAATCGTAGCGGGGACAATCGCGGTGCCCCTCACCGCGTCCGCGACTACGTCGCCGGCTCAGTGGCCGAGGGCCGTCTCGACGATCTTGACGATCACCATGATCATCGCGATCGCCAGGTAGCCCCGCAGGCCCAGCAGGCCGATCCGGCGGGCGCCCTTGATCACCGGCGTCGGCAGCTCGCTCAGCGGCGGCATCCGCCAGGACAGCTTGTCCGCCAGCGCCGGCGCCAGCGCGGCGTCCGGCGCCGCCTCAACCTCGGTCCCGGTCGGCGGGACCTCGGTTAGCACGGCGGCCCCGATCGTCTCAGGGATCACCGCCGTCTCGGGGGTCACTGTCATCTCGGAGCCCGGCGTCATGTCCGCGGCTTCCGTCATCGCCGCGACCTCGGTCAGCACCGCGGCGTCGGCCAGCGCGGCCGCTCGCGCCGACCGCCGGGCGTGCACCAGCGCAGAGCCGCCGATGACCAGCGCGACCGCCGCGCAGGCGGCCATGATCGCGAAGATCGCCGACGCGGTGATCGCCGGGAACATCACCGAGGCGACCAGCACAACCGACAGCGTGATCAGGGCCGCGATCACCGCGCCGGTGAACGCGTTGGTCTTCGGCGAGTTGACCCAGGGGCCGAGCACCGCCCGGTCGTTGCAGAGCATGAGCAGGAACACCGTGGCGGCGGGCAGCAGCACGCCCGCGAGGACCTGGACGCCCTCGGTGATCAGTCCGAGCGGTGAACCCGGAAGGAGCACGATGACCGCCGCCCCGCCGATCAGCGCGGCGTACAGGGCGTAGAACCCCTTGGCCTGGCCCACGCCGCGGTGCAGGGAGTGCTTCATGCCGAGCACGTCGCCGATCGCGTAGGCCGAGGACAGCGAGACGGCGAACGCCCCGATGACGGCCGCGTCGAGCAGTGCGACGGCGAACAGCGCGCCGGCCACGTGCCCGGCATAGGCCGCGATGCCGTGCGCCAGCCCGGCCGAGTCGGTGAACTGGGCGTTCGAGTGCGCGAAGGCGACGGCGGTGGTGCCCATCAGCGCGGCGGCGCCGACGATCACGATGACGATGCCGATCCAGAGGTCGGCCTTCTCGTACTTCATGAACCGCGGGGTGATCCGCTTGTCGATCACGTACGACTGCTGGAAGAAGAGCTGCCACGGCGCGATCGTGGTGCCGACGATTCCGATGACGAGCAGCATGACCGCGGCCATCCCGCCGGTCGAGGCGCTGGCATTCGAAGCACTGGCGGGCAGGGCCGGAGTGGTGAACCCGTGTGCCATCGAGGCGACAGACGGGTGCGCCATCAGGTACAGCGGCACGAGCAGCAGCGAGCCGACGCAGAAGAACATCGCGATCCGCTCGAACGCCCGGAAGGACCCGGTGAACGCGGTCGCGATGATGATTCCGGCCGCGAAGATCACCGCCAGGATCTTCGGTACGCCGAGATAGCCGGCCGCCAGGGTGATCCCGATGAACTCGGTGACGATCGTCAGCCCGTTGAGCAGGAACAGGTCGATGACCTCGAACGTCCCCCAGAACTTACCGAACCGCGACAGGATCAGCCGCGCATGGCCGACCCCGGTGACCGCGCCGAGGCGGAGCACCATCTCCTGGTTGACGTAAAGCACCGGGATCAGCAGCAGCAGCGTCCACAGCAGTCTCGTGCCGTAGACCTGGCCGGCCTGCCCGTAGGTAGAGAACGCGCCGGCGTCGTTGTCGCCGACCATGACGATCAGGCCGGGGCCGACGACCGCGAGCAGCGTCTTGAACTTCGCTGACAGGGTCGTCCGGGCGGCGTGGTCATCCAGCCTGATGGTTCCGAGAGCGCCGCGGATGTCGCCGACGTGCGCCTCGTCAAGCACCGCCGAACCGGGGACGGCAGAAACCTCGATCTCAACAGCAGTCACTGGGACTCACCTCTTTCACGCTTTCACTCAAGCGGGACAGGAGGCACACGGTTGCGCAGCAAAAGATCACGGGCCGCCATCAGGCGAAATAGATCGATTTAGCGAGATATTTCGTCTGAAGGCAGGCCGCAGGCTGCGGGCGCGACGCCCGGTTGCGGGCGAGGCGATCAACGATGAGTTGAGGCTAGAAGCGCGTCAACGTGTGCCTGGGACATGCAGGGACAGCGGCGGGAAGGGCCAACTTCGGCCCGGACTATCAGAGTCCATCGTCGCGCCTCCCTTCGTCCGTGGCGCTTGTGAACGCCTTCACACGGGACACCAGCCGGTGGCCACCATCCAGGACCGGCGGGCGGGATCCGCTCCCATGCCAGCGAGGAAGGTCACCTCTCTCGTAAGAGCTTTGGCACTCCACGGCGTAGCGATGCTGCGCAGCCACTTGGCCTCACCCCTTAGGCCGGGGAGAGGTGTCCTGATCCGGAGCGTCTCTCGACGGTTGGGATCAGTGGCCTGTGTCCGTGAAGACGCCTCACCGAACGAGGTGTCTAGTTTGACGAACCCAAGAATGCCCGGTTCGCTTCCCGGTTGTCAAACCGAGCGCCTTCACCTTGCTGCCGTCTCCCGTTCACCGTCCCGTCATCAAGCCATCCGCCCCGGGAACAAAACGGTCATATAATTAGTTGCCATCAAGCAAATAATACTTCGAGCTAGGTCAATACCTCACGACCTCTCCCGTTACGGAGGAACCGCAGTGCCCGCCCCATCCAGTGCCTCGACGGAGCCCAACACGATACCGCCGCACACAGTACCGGCCCCCCGGCCGGCCGTCAGTTCCCGCTACAAGTGGATCGCCCTGTCCAACACCACGCTTGGCGTGCTGATGGCGACCGTCAACTCGTCCATCGTGCTGATCGCGCTGCCGAACATCTTCCGCGGCATCGGCATCAACCCGCTTCAGGCGGGCAACACCACGATCCTGCTGTGGATGATGATGGGTTTCATGGTCGTCACCGCCGTCCTCGTGGTGAGCTTCGGCCGCCTCGGTGACATGTTCGGCCGGGTCCGCATGTTCAACCTGGGCTTCGCGATCTTCGCGGCGTTCTCGATCCTGCTGTCCGTCAGCTGGCTCCACGGCACGGACGCCGGCTGGTACCTGATCATCATGCGGATCTTCCAGGGCGTCGGCGGGGCGATGCTGTTCGCCAACTCCGCCGCGATACTCACCGACGCCTTTCCAGCTAACCAGCGCGGCATGGCCCTCGGCCTCAACCAGGTCGCGGCCATCGCGGGCAGCTTCATCGGCCTGGTCCTCGGCGGCCTGCTCGGCCCGGTGAGCTGGCGCCTGGTATTCCTCGTCTCCGTCCCGTTCGGCATCTTTGGCACGGTCTGGTCCTACCTGAAGCTCAAGGAACTCGGCGTCCGCATGCCCGCCAAGCTCGACCTCGGCGGGAACCTCACGTTCGCGGCCGGCCTGATCGCCGTCCTCGTCGGCATCACCTACGGCATCCAGCCCTACGGCGGCCACGTCATGGGCTGGACCAGCCCGCTGGTGCTCTGCCTGATCGGCGGCGGACTGGTCGTCCTCGCGATCTTCTGCTACATCGAGACCCGGGTCGCCGACCCGATGTTCCGGCTCAGCCTCTTCCGTATCCGCCCGTTCACCGCTGGCAACCTGGCGTCGCTGCTGTCCGGCCTTGGCCGCGGCGGCCTGATGTTCATCCTGATCATCTGGCTCCAGGGCATCTACCTCCCGATGCACGGCTACAGCTTCGAGAACACCCCGCTGTGGGCCGGCATCGCGATGCTCCCGCTGACCGTCGGCTTCCTGCTGGCCGGCCCGGTGTCCGGGTACCTGTCCGACCGCTTCGGCGCCCGCCCGTTCGCCACCGGCGGCATGGTGGTCGCGGCCGCCAGCTTCGGCCTGCTCGAGATCTTGCCGGTCGACTTCACGTACTGGCAGTTCGCCCTGATCCTGCTGCTCAACGGCATAGGGATGGGCCTGTTCGCCTCCCCGAACCGGGCCGGCATCATGAACTCACTGCCGGCCGATAGCCGCGGCGTCGGCGCCGGCATGTCCGCGACCTTCCAGAACTCGGCCATGGTCCTGTCGATCGGCATCTTCTTCAGCCTGATCATCCTCGGCCTGTCGTCCTCGCTGCCCGGGCACCTGTTCAGCGGCCTGACCGCGCACGGCGTCCCCGCCGCCGACGCGAGCAGGCTGGCGCACCTGCCGCCGACGGCGGTCATGTTCGCGGCGCTGCTCGGCTACAACCCGATCCAGATGCTGCTCGGGTCGGCGCTGACCAAGCTCCCGGCGGGCAACGCGGCCTACCTGACCGGCCACTCGTTCTTCCCGAGCCTGATCAGCGCCCCGTTCCAGACCGGCCTTGACATCGCGTTCGACTTCGCCATCGTCGCCTGCCTGATCGCCGCGGTCGCCTCCCTGCTGCGCGGCAAGCGGTACGTCCACGAACTGCACAGCGAGTCCGCGGTGGAGGCCACGGCGGACTTCGAGTCCGCCGCCGATGTCGGCGCCGAACCCGCCGCCCCCGTGTTCGGCGAAGCCGGGCCGGCCGCGGTCCCCGTCAAGGTGCGGCTCGTCATCGCGGACGAAATTCAGGAGTCATCCGAACGAGGGGTAGCTTCGCCCGAACCCGCCCTGCGCACCTTCAAGCAGCGGTAGCCCCGGCGCCCGGGTGTCTCGGGAACCGCTTACGTTCCGCCGACAGGACGCGGGCCGGGAGCGGCTGCCGCCCGTGTGAAGTTAGGCCGGCGACCGCCGGCCTAACTTCACACGGGGAAAGAACCGGGCGGCGGCTGAATCAGCCGCCAGGCTCCTAGGAGTGCGACAAATAGGGCAAATCGCATGCCCCGGTGCCGCTGCCCGGAACCTCGTCTAGTTAACTAGCTGAGGCCTCGCCGGCAGGCGGGGCACTCCAGGACTCCGGTAGCCACCAGATACCGGGGCTGGGGCCGCGACCCCCGCGCGACGAAGAACGGGGCGCACCGCGACTCCGCAACGCCGAAGGCCCGTCAGCCGCGACCCGGCCGGCGGGCCTTCAGCATCCCCGCCGACAGGGAGGAAGTCCGCCCCACCCGCCCCGTGGTGCCTTCATGACGCCGTGCTCTTTGCCCGCCCGGCGACCACTCTCTGCTTACCCGGCAACCATGATCATCGTCTTTGCCTAGGAAACGACCATGATCGCGTCCGATGTGCCCCGGTATGTCGCGCCGTTTGCTAAGCAAAGCCGTGGAGTGTGCAAAGCTGCGGCGACGCGAGCCGCCGAGATTCAAGTTTGGCGGCCCGCAAGGCTAGTCATTGCCGTAAGCGCTGGTAACAGCGGGAAAAAGGCTGCTAGAGCACCCAATACACTTTTTGGATGAAGTCGCCCGATCTTCCTCCACCGTCTCAGCAGGCGCGGGAGTCGCTGCGGGAGCGGAAGAAGCGGATGACCCGGGAGGCGATCTTCGCCGCCGCCGAGACACTGTTCGATGAGCGCGGCTTCGGGGATGTCACCGTGGCCGAGATCGCGGACGCGGCCAACATCTCCGTGAAGACGCTTTTCACCTACATCGGCGCGAAGGAAGAACTCCTGTTCAGCGGCCGGCCAACCGTCCTGGACGCCGTCGTCGGCGCCGTGCGGAACAGGAAGCTCGCGCAGACGCCCCTCGTCGCCGCCGCCCAGGCCCTGCTGGCGGCGGTCGATGACAGGGACCCCGGCCGCAACCTCGAGGCGTTCCTGCACATGGCCGGCAGCGGCCCGGCCGCCCGGTCCCGGCTGCGTGCCCTGTGGGACGAGACCGAGGATGCCCTCACCGAGGCCCTGGCCACGGGCAAGGACGGCCCCCGCGAACTGGCAGCCCGGCGGCTGGCGGCCGCCCAGATCATGGTCCTGGCCCGCACGGTCACCAGCGCCGAGGTCGCCGACCTCATCGCCAAGGCCGGGGACACCGGGCAGGCGCGCAGGGAAGCACTCAAGGACTGGATCCGCGACGCGGCCGGCCAGCTAGCCCGAGGCCTCCAGGCGGCCGGCCGCTGACCAGAAGGGCTCCTCGCGGGCCGGTCCGCTCACCGGCACCGTCGCCGTGCTCTTTAGGTTGACGGCGGGTAGGTCTAGTGTCGGACGCCCTTGTTCGGGATAATTCATATTAAATTCACGCTTTAAAAAAAGTCGCCACCGAAGGGAACGTGCCCATGACGTCCGAGCTCACTGTCGCCGAGCAGGCGGCCCTGACCAGCGGCCGCGATGCGTGGCACACCGAGGCGTTCGAATCCGCAGGCCTGCCCGCCATCACCGTCACCGACGGGCCGCACGGCGTGCGCCTGCAGGCCGACCCCGGGGACATGCTGCGCGGTCAGCCGGCCACCTGCTTCCCGCCGGCGGTCGCCTCCGCCTCGACCTGGGATCCTGACCTGCTGCGACGGATGGGCGAGGCCCTCGGCGACGAGTGCCGGGCGACGGACGTCGCGGTGCTGCTCGGGCCCGGCATCAACCTCAAGCGCAGCCCGCTCGGCGGCCGGAACTTTGAGTACTTCTCCGAGGACCCGCTGCTGGCCGGCGTGCTGGCGACCGCGTGGGTCAACGGCCTGCAGAGCAGGAACGTCGGTGCGTCGCTCAAGCATTTCGCGGTCAACAGCCAGGAGACCGACCGGTTGCGGGTCAGCGCGGACATCGACGAGCGGACACTGCGGGAGCTGTACCTCAGCGCCTTCAAGCGGGTCATCACCCAGGCGAGGCCATGGACCGTGATGTGCTCCTACAACAAGATCAACGGGGTGTACGCCAGCCAGAACCACTGGCTGCTGACCGAGGTGCTCAGGGGCGAGTGGGGCTTTGACGGCCTGCTCGTCTCCGACTGGGGCGCGGTCGCCGATCGTGTCGCCGCGGTCGCCGCCGGGCTCGACCTGACCATGCCCGGGCCCGATGACGAGGGCGACGAGGACCTGGCCAAGGCCGTCGAGCAAGGCCGCCTCGACCCGGCCCGGCTCGCCCAGGCGGCCGGCCGGGTGCGCGCGCTGGTCGAGAAGGCAGGCACCCGCACGGCGGGCGGCTACGACGAGGCCGGGCATCATGCCCTCGCCCGCGAGATCGCCGGCCGCGCCATCGTGCTGCTCAAGAACGACGCCGTTGCCGGAAACCAGGGGCGGCTGCTGCCGCTGGCCGCCGGCCAGGAAGACCAGTCGATCGCGGTGCTCGGCGAGTTCGCCCGCACCCCGCGCTACCAGGGCGGCGGCAGCTCCCAGATCACCCCGACCAGGCTGGACGACGCACTCACGGAGATCACCGCGGCGACGGAGGCGACGGTGCTCTTCGCGCCCGGCTACACCGTCGAGGACAGCGTCGAGCGCGAGCCCGGGAACGCCACGGTCGAGCAGGACCTTCTCATCGAGGCGGTCGCGGTCGCGAAGGCCAGCGACGTCGCGCTTGTCTTCGTCGGCAGCGCGAACGAGACCGAGGGCGCCGACCGGGACAGCATCGACCTGCCCGCCGCCCACCGGCGGCTGATCGAGGAAGTGGCCAAGGTCAACCCGCGCACCGTCGTGATCCTCGCCAACGGGGCCGTGCTCGCCACCGCCCCCTGGGACCGGGCCGTCCCCG
The DNA here is from genome assembly GCA_963785645.1 of uncultured Actinomycetota bacterium. Lineage (GTDB taxonomy): Bacteria > Actinomycetota > Actinomycetes > Streptosporangiales > Streptosporangiaceae > Trebonia. The sequence goes on along the minus strand of CAWAWG010000019.1, from coordinate 23,263 downwards.
CGGTCGTCGAAGGCTGGCTGCTCGGTCAGGCCGGCGGCGGGGCGGTCGCCGACGTGCTCTTCGGCCGGGTCAACCCATCGGGGCGGCTGGCCGAGACAATCCCGCTCAGCATCAAGGATCATCCCTCCTACCTGGACTTTCCCGGTGAGCATCACCACGTACGTTACGGAGAGGGCCTGTACGTCGGCTACCGGGGCTTCGACGCCCGGGACCAGGAGGTGGCGTACCCGTTCGGCTTCGGGCTGTCGTACACGACCTTCGGCTACGGCCAGGCGACCGCGACGGCCACGGCACCGGGCATCGAGGTGCGCGTTCCCGTCACCAACACCGGCGGCCGGGACGGCCGGGAAGTCGTCCAGGTGTACGTGAGCCTCCCGGGCTCCAAGGTCAGCCGGGCGAGGCGGGAACTCAAGGCGTTCGCCAGCGTGCCGGTCAGGGCCGGAGAGACCGTCGACGTCGTGCTCACCGTCGACCGAGACGACCTGGCCTACTGGGACACCAGGGTGGACCGCTGGGTGGTCGAGGGCGGCGAGTACCACTGCGCGGTCGGCGCCTCCTCGCGTGACCTGCGGAGCACCGCGATCGTCGAGGTCGACGGCGATGACGTGCAGGTGCCGCTGACCGCCGACTCGACGCTCGGAGAGTGGCTCGACGACCCGCGCGGCGCGCAGGCGATCGGCCAGGTGTTCCCCGGGATATCGGGCGACGGATCCGGGCCGATGGCCGCACTCTTCGCCGACCCGACGATGCTGCTGTTTCTCCGCGGCACCCCTCTCACCAGGCTGAAGGTGTTCCCCGGGAGCCCGCTGACCACCGAAGGCATCGCCAAGCTGGTCGCCGCGGCCAACGCCTAGCCGGCCGGCGGACTTCGTCACCTCCCGAGACCGCCTGCCCGGTGACAGTCAGCCGGGTTCGTTCTGGATGATCGTTCTGGTCTCAGGAAGACCCTGGCGGGATAAAGCGTTGGCATAAGCTGGCGGCCCGTGGTGTACTCTTTCCCGCCCTGACGTCCAGCCGCCTCACTTCCGAGGTGAACTGCGTCTGCGGCATGCCCCTGTCGCAGTTCAGTACGAAAGCTGTTCATGTGCCGACTTGGCTATTCGTCAACAAGTTCGAGTATTCGCACGGGAGGTTGCGGTGAACGAACCTTCCGCTAGAGCGAAGCAGCGCGCCGCGTCCCGCGAGTCCGCGCTCGCTGCCGTGGCCGTCAGCTACCCGGAGGAACTGCCGGTCAGCCAGCGCCGGGACGACATCGCCGAGGCGATCAAGAACCACCAGGTCGTGATCGTCGCCGGCGAGACCGGCTCGGGAAAGACGACGCAGCTGCCCAAGATCTGCCTGGAGCTCGGCCGGGGCGTCACCGGCCAGATCGGACACACCCAGCCCCGGCGGATAGCCGCCCGCACGGTCGCGGAGCGCATCGCGGAGGAACTCGGCACGCAGCTGGGCGACGTAGTCGGGTACAAGGTCAGGTTCACCGATAAATCCGGCGACGCCACCGCGGTCAAGCTCATGACCGACGGCATCCTCCTGGCCGAGATCGGGAACGACAGGAACCTCACCCGTTACGACACGCTCATCATCGACGAGGCCCACGAGCGCAGCCTGAACATCGACTTCATCCTCGGCTACCTCAGCCAGCTGCTGCCCCGCCGCCCCGACCTCAAGGTGATCATCACCTCCGCGACGATCGACCCGGAGCGCTTCGCCGAGCACTTCAAGGACCCGCGGACGCAAACGCCCGCCCCGATCATCGAGGTCTCCGGCCGCACCTACCCGGTCGAGGTCCGCTACCGCCCGATCAACGACAAGCCCGGCGGCCAGGAGCGGGGGACCGAGGAGGACCGCGATCAGGTCACCGCCATTACCGACGCGATCGGCGAACTGGAGCACGAGGGCCCCGGCGACATCCTCGTCTTCCTCTCCGGTGAACAGGAGATCCGCGACACCGCCGACGCGCTCAAGGGCAGGGCGGCCCTCGACATCCTCCCGTTGTACTCACGCCTGTCGTCCGCCGAGCAGCACCGGGTGTTCGAGGTCCCGGCCAACCGGAGCAGGACCAGCCGGCGTGTGGTCCTCGCCACCAACGTCGCCGAGACCTCGCTCACCGTCCCTGGCATCCGTTACGTGATCGACCCGGGCACCGCCCGCATCAGCCGGTACAGCCTGCGCACCAAGGTACAGCGGCTGCCGATCGAGGCGATCTCCCAGGCGAGCGCCAACCAGCGCAAGGGCCGCTGCGGACGCGTCGCCGACGGCATCTGCATCAGGCTGTACTCGCAAGAAGACTTCGAGAGCCGCCCCGAGTTCACCGATCCCGAGATCCAGCGGACGAACCTCGCCAGCGTCATCCTGCAGATGGCCGCGGCCCGTCTCGGCGACGTCCGCCGGTTCCCGTTCGTCGACCCGCCGGACCCGCGCGCGATCACCGACGGCGTCAAGCTCCTCGAAGAACTGAACGCCGTCGCCAGCGACCGCCTCACGGAAACGGGCCGCCAGATGGCCCGCCTCCCGGTCGACCCGCGCATCGCCCGGATGATCATCGAGTCGGGGAAACAGGGCTGCACCCGCGAGATGCTCATCATCGCCGCCGCGCTGTCCATCCAGGACCCGCGCGAGCGCCCGACCGACAACCAGCAGGCGGCCGACACCGCCCACCGCCGCTTCGCCCAGCCCGAGTCCGATTTCCTGGCCTTCCTCGCGCTGTGGGATTACCTCGCCGAGCGGCAGCGCGAGCTGTCAGGCTCGGCGTTCCGCCGCCTGTGCCGTAGCGAATTCCTCAACTACCTGCGTGTCCGCGAGTGGCAGGACCTCCACGGCCAGCTCCGCTCGCTCACCCGCGATCTCGGGATCAACACCCAGTCATCGTCATCCGAACGGGTCCGTGTTCATACCGCCCTCCTCGCCGGTCTGTTGTCCCAGGTAGGCATGAAGGTGGTGCTCGCGCCCGCGAAGACGGTCTCCGGCCTGCCGGCCGCGCCGGGCGGACCGGAGCGCGGACGGCGCCCGCTGCCCGAGTACCTCGGGGCCCGGGGCACGAAGTTCGCGGTCTTCCCCGGCTCGGGCCTGGCCCGCAAGCCGCCGGACTGGATCATCGCCGCCGAACTGGTGGAGACGTCGCGGCTGTGGGCGCGGACCGTGGCGGCGATCGAGCCGGAGTGGGTCGAGCCGGTCGCCGCCCACCTGGTGAAGCGCTCCTACAGCGAGCCCCGCTGGTCGCGGACGCAAGGAAGCGCGGTGGCGACCGAGAAGGTCACGTTGTACGGCATACCGATCGTGGCCGACCGGACCGTCCTGCTGCACCGCATCGACCCGGTGCTCGCCAGGGAACTGTTCATCAGGCACGCCCTGGTGGAAGGAGACTGGCAGACCAGGCACCACTTCTTCCGCGACAACGCGAAGCTGATCGAGGAGGCGGCCTCCCTTGAGCAGCGGGCCCGCCGGCGCGGCCTGGTCGCGGGGGAGGACGCGCTGTTCGCGTTCTACGACTTCCGCGTGCCGGCCGACGCGGTGTCCGCCCGCCACTTCGACACCTGGTGGAAGAAGGTCCGCCACGAGACGCCCGACCTGCTCACGCTGTCGTTTGACGACCTGCTGTCCGACGCGGCGGACGATCTGGACATCGGCGCGTACCCCGAGGTGTGGACCTCCGCGTCACCGGGACTCGGCGGAAACGGGCGGGGGACCGGCCTGGCGCTGAGCTACGCGTTCGAGCCGGGCAGCGAGTCAGACGGCGTCACGATCGACATCCCGCTCAAGACACTTAACCAGGCGCGCCCGGAGGAGTTCTCCTGGCAGGTCCCCGGTCTGCGCCTCGAACTGGTCACCGAGCTGGTCCGCACGCTGCCGAAGAACCTCCGGCGGGAGCTGGTCCCCGCGCCGAACGTGGCCCGCGAAATCCTGGCCGATCTCGCGCGGGCAGGCACGTCAAGGACGGCGGCCGTCGTCGGCTCGGCCGCTGGCCCGCACCTCGGTTCCGGTTCAGCATCCGGAATATCGGGCGCTGGCGCGCCCGATATTCCGGATATTTCGGATATGCACGATGTGCGGGAGGTGCTCTCCCGGGAACTGCTGCGACTGCGCGGAGTGCGGGTCGCCCCGGACGACTTTGATCTCGACAAGCTGCCGTCGCACCTGCGGATCACTTTCCGGGTCACCGACGGCGGCAAGGTCGTGGCATCGGGTAAGGACCTGGCGGCTCTGCAGCGCCAGCTGCGGCCGAAGGTCCGCGCGACGCTGTCCGCGCGGGCGACCGCGCTGACCCGGACCGGGGTGACGACCTGGGACTTCGGCCCGCTCCCGAAGGTCTTCACCGACGGAGAGGTCAAGGCCTACCCGGCGCTCGTCGACGCCGGGGCGGCGGTGGACGTCCGGCTGTTCGAAACCCCGGCCGCGGCCGCGCGTTCAATGCGGGCCGGGACCAGGCGGCTCGTCCTGCTCACGGTGAAGTCCCCGGCCAACGAGGTCGCGAAGCGCCTCACCACCGCGCAGAAACTCGCGCTCACCGACAACCCGCACGGCTCCGTCCCCGCCCTGTTCACCGACTGTGTCGGCTGCGCCGTCGACGGCCTCATCGCCGAGGCCGGCGGGCCTGCCTGGGATGCGGCGCAGTTCGACCGGATCGTCGAGCACGTCAGGCCGCGGCTGCACGCTGCCACGTACGAGGTGGTGCGCCAGGCCGAGGAGATCCTGCGCGGCGCTCACGAGGCGCGGATGCGCCTGGACGGGCTGCGCAGTGCGGTGCTCGAGCCAGCGGCCGCCGACATCCGCTCGCAACTCGACCGGCTCATCGCCCCGGGGTTCCTCACGGCGGCCGGCGCCGCCCGGCTCCCGGCACTCGCCCGCTACGTGAAGGCCATCGGCCGTCGCCTGGACAAGCTGGCAGAGAACGCCGGCCGTGACGCACAGCAGATGGCCGTCGTGCACCGTGTCCAGGACGCCTACGCGCACGCACTGGCGACGCTCCCGCCCGAAGCCAGGTCAGGCGACACGGTGGCAGAGATCCGCTGGCAGATCGAGGAACTGCGGGTCAGTCTCTTCGCCCAGACGATGGGCACACCGACGCCGGTATCCGAACGCAGGATAATGGCCTCAATTGAAAGCCTTGCCTAAGTCGCGAGGGCACAGCGCAGGTGGCCGGGCGGAAGACCTCCCCATCTTCCGCCCGGCCGTTACCCTGCCAAGCAGCACCTCCTGAATGGCCCGTCGCCACGAAACAGCCCGCATTTTCGCCAGCCTGCGAGCGACGCACGTCGCGCCACGGGGAGAAGCCAGATACCCAGACCGGCCGGGCCAGCCAGGAGCCTAGTGAGCTGCTACGGGTTTAACCGTGCCGGGTGCTAGGCGCACCCGTCGGATGCCCACGGCGCGGTGCCGTACTGCGCGTAGAGTTCCGCGAAGACCTGCTTCTGGTTAGCCAGCGACGTGCCGTACACGTCGTACCCGCTGGCGGGAATGATGCCGTAGGCATTGCCGTCCGCGGCGGGATTCTGCAGGTCCGTCGATTCCCTGAAGGCCACGCAGGCGGCAAACGCCTGAGGCACGCCGGGAACATCCGCCAGAGAGCTGGCCGAGACGCTCGACGACCCGCTGGCCGCGGAGCTTGACGATCCGCTCGCCGGGTCGCTGGCCGTCCCGCTCGAACTGGACCGGGTCGCGGTACTCGCGACGCTCGACGGCGAGGTGTAGGCCCGCGCGCTCTGGCCGCCGCTGTCCGCGCCCGTGCTGCTGCCCGTGCTGCTGCTGCTGGTGTAGCTGTAGGGCGTGGAGGACTGGTGCCAGGAAGACGATCCCTCGGGGATGTGGACAGTCTGCCCGACGTAGATCAGGTTGGGGTCGGAGAACTGCGGGTTTGCGGACTCAACCGCATTGAGGCTGGCGCCATGGCTGGTGGAGATTCCTGAAAGAGTGTCGCCCCGCTGAACGAGATAGGCGACTAGCGCAACTGCTGCAAACAATTTCTTTTGGCCTTTCGGCTTACGGCGGATCCTGATGACTACCGCCTTGGGTCTTCGGGCTGGGTCTCCCAGCATCACTCCATTCGTTTTTCCGGAGACAGGGATTGCCCGGCGCGGCGACCCGTTTGGGTTTAAGCGCGAAATCAACGCCGGGCAAGAACGCAGGCTACATGAGCACCCGGATAGCGACCATCCCCCTCGACCCTCGGCGCTCAGTATGGAGAATCGGGGTACTGCCGATCCTCCATACATGGCGGCTGATCAGCGAGGATTCGTTTGGTTCGATGTGTGTTATCTCACATTTCCCTCAAGAACTTGCGCGTACCATCCGCAACATTCGTGTCACAAGCAGTAGCGTTATTCGCGGCGCCGCACGGCAGGAAGAAAAGCGACATATCGGCGGCATGCTGGAGCCGTTCCTAACCGCGGACTTAAACTCAGGGCAGGACTTCTTAAATTATTCTCCAAAAGGCGCCGCTGATGCCAGGAACAATGTCTCCGGCACTCGCGTCGAACCGAGCAAACGGAGAATGATCCGTGTCCCTCGACCAATGTGCCTTAGCTTAAGTTGATCGCGGATCCCGACGGTTCTCGGCGGCGGACGGGGCAAGGTATACCGAGTTTCGCGCGCAATCCCGCCCGGCATGTACCGTTCTGTGCCCGCCAAAATCGGTACACCTCTCTCCGGCGGCCCATGAGGAGGTGGGACGCGGGCGGGCGGCAGGCGCCGGACTGCCTGGTTTGTCCGAATCGAGACCCGCAGGCTAAGCGTCATCGGCCCCTGGACGCGAAACGGAGTCGGTCTGGCTCCCGTGTCTCGCATCTCTTTGATCTCGGTGATGGTTTGGCAACCTGTTGCCAGTTCGTGCGCAGCGCAGCGGCATCAATCGAACATTGCATCCGAGGAATTCCCCACGTTTTCCCTCCTAATCGGCGTGTCTTTCGACAAAGGGCTACGCCAGGTGCTAGGTTTCTTCCCATCTAGCACCCCTGCCCGTCACGCCACCGCGATTCCTGGCTGGCGGGCGCGTCCACCGGACCCCCGGGATTCTTACCGATGAGGAGGAATTCACCATGACCGGAACACCCCCCGTGCGGCGCCGTCTGCTCGGCAGCGTGCTTCGCGAGTACCGCGAGAGCCTCGGCTACAATCTCGATGAGGCCGCAAGAATCCTTGACTGCGACCGGTCAAAGATCAGCCGGATCGAGACCGGCGAGCGCGGCATCCGCACGAAGGAACTGCGAGAGCTGCTCACCGAGTACGGTGTGCCCGGCACCGAGCAGGAGGCACTGCTCGCCGTCGCTCATCGCGGCCGGGAGAGCGGCTGGTGGCTCGACTACCGCGACGTCCTGTCCCCGGCCGCCCAGGATTACGTGATCATGGAAATCGCCGCGACGGAAATCCTGGTCTACGAGCCGAATCAGGTTCCTGACCTGTTGCAGACCCCGGATTACATGCGGGCCGCCGCCGCCGCGGACCCCCGCTACGCCTCCGACGAGCAGCGGGCCCATGCCATGGAGGTCAAACTCAACCGGCAGCGGATCGTGGTCGCCGGGCGGGCGCCAAGCCTTGACATCGTGATGACCGAGGGAGCGCTGCGGCAGACGGTCGGCCCGCCGAGGGTCATGCGCGAACAGCTCGGCCTGGCTCGCGGACCTCGCGGATACGGGGTTCGCCGATGGCCTGCCCGACAGCGACGTTCCCGAGGGGGAGCGTTCCCGGGTCTCGCTCCGGGTGCTGCCGTTCGCGGCCGGCGTGCATGCGGTGGCCGGGTGCGGCTCGATGACACTCCTGCGGTTTGCCGAAACTCCGGAGATCGGGGTGATCCACCTGGCCGCGTTGTCCGGCGGGATCAGCCTGGAGGGGCGGGAGGAGGTCGGGCGCTATCTCAGGACCTTCGCCGGGCTCCGTTCGGCGGCGCTTCCCGCGTCGCGTTCAGCGCATCTGATCCGTGCCGCCGCGCGGGTTTACGACCGCTAAGCGCTGGGTGTGTCGGCGGGTTGCGCGTCGGCGGCCTGGTCCATCGTGATGGTGCGGATGGGGAGCGCGAGTTTCCTGTTGACGTCGGCGAGCTTGGCGATGAGGTCTTGGATGTCGCGGAGCTGCTGACTGTCGTCTCGCATCTCGTTGCCGTATGTCATGGACCAGTACTCCAGGGTCGAGAGGAGGTGCTCGACGGGTAGGCATGCGCCTTCGGGTGCCTAACTAGTGCCATCTTACCGTGATTTGACGGGCTTGTCCCCATGGTTCGGGGGTGTTATTTCCCGTATGTGTGAATGGCTGTGGTGTGCCGGTATGGTGCCGGCAAAGCCTATATGGTGGGCGCCCGGTGGCGGGGTCCGGTTGGCGTGATTGTTCCAGGAATTGTTGTTTTCGCAGGTCAAACGATGTGCATAGGGGAGAGTACATGCCATTATGTCCCTTTTCTTAGGCATATGGGCATTGGCGGATGCACGTGTGATTCGTTGCCGTGCGTTTGCACGTGCATCAGCTTGCGGGCGGGGTGGCATTTGCCGGTATCTGCACGCGAATTGTGCACAGGATTGATGCAACTGAAAATGCACGCTTGAAAAGTTGCGTGCGAATGCACGTGCATCCATGGGTGGCTGCGGCCCGGCTTGGCTGCGGCCCGGCTTGGTTGCGGCAGGGCCGGCTGCGGGGGGCGGGGCCGGGTGCCCGGGGCGGCGGGCGCGGCGACCCGGCCCCGGGCAGGCGGTTGCCCGGGGTGCGTTAGCGGCGCGGCGCAGGCCGCTGGGCGCGTGCGGTCATGAGTTCGGTGAGTTCGGTGACCGTGGGAGCGGGCACGGGAAGTTCGGTGACGTCGTCCCGGGCGGGGCGGAGGCCGTCTATGAGGATGGTCAGGTACCTGCGCCATATGCCGGGTGCGGTGGCGGCGGTGTACTCGGCCGTGGAGGCGAGCATGTAGGCGATCATCTTGACGTCCGTGGCGGCGAAGTCGTCGCGGAGTTCGCCGGCGGCCTGGGCTCGTTGGACGAGGCGGGTGATCACGGGGGTCATCTGGTCGCGCGCGTAGCGGATCTGGTCGCGATCGTAGGTGCCGAACATCATGAGCTGGCGAAGGCCGAGGTCGCCGGCGAGGGTGGCGGCGGCGTATTCGAGGTAGGCGACGAGGGCGTGCCAGGGGTCGGGGTCGGTGCAGGCGGTCTCTGCGACGGTGACGAGTGCGTCGATGCGGCCTCTGAACAGTTCGGAGACGAGTGTCTCTTTGTCGGGGAAGCGCCGGTAGACGGTGCCGATGCCGACGCCGGCGGCCCTGGCGACTTCGTCGAGGGTGGCGTCGAGTCCGCGTTCGGTGAATACGTCGGCGGCGGCGGCGAGGATGCGCTGCCGGTTCCGCTCCGCGTCTCGGCGCAGGGGGCGATCGCCCGTCCCGTCCTGAGACGTTTCCTCAGTTCGAACCGTCATAAGTTGTAGCCTGCCTCGAACGGAGGAGGCTCCTCCGTTTCGTGTTATGCTGCTCTGTAAGCGGAATCATACCCTCCAGATTGGTGGATGTAATGTCCGAGGCAAGCGTCCCCGTGCCAGCGGGGGAGAACGGCGGGACGCAGCCCGGCTGGGGCGAGACGGCCGCCCAGCCGGACCCGCGGCGCTGGCTGATCCTGGTTGTCATCGGGATCGCCCAGCTCATGGTTGTGCTCGACTTGACGGTGATGAACCTGGCGCTGCCGTCGGCGCAGAAGGCGCTCGCGTTCAACGACGCCGACCGGCAGTGGGTCGTGACGGCGTACGCGCTGTCGTTCGGCAGCCTGCTGCTGTTCTGCGGCCGGCTGGCCGACCTGATCGGCCGCAAGGTCATGTTCATCACCGGCTTGATCGGGTTTGCCGTCGCCTCCGCCATCGGCGGCGCCTCGGTGAACTTCGCCATGCTGGTCACCTCCCGTGCCTGCCAGGGAGTGTTCGCCGCGATGCTGGCCCCCGCCGCGCTGTCCCTGCTGACCACGACGTTCAGCGACCCGAAGGAGCGCGGCAAGGCGTTCGGCGTCTACGGCGCGATCGCGGGCGCGCGGCAGCGCGGTCGGCCTGCTGCTTGGCGGCGCGCTGACCGAGTACCTCTCCTGGCGCTGGTGCCTCTATATCAACCTGTTCTTCGCCATCGTCGCCGCGGTCGGCGGCTCGGTGCTGCTCAAGCGCCAGCCCCGCACCCCGGGCGCGCGGCTCGACGTGCCGGGCGTGCTGCTCGTGTCCAGCGGCATGTTCTGCCTCGTCTACGGATTCTCCAACGCCGCCCTGCACTCCTGGTCCACCCCGTCGACCTTGGGATTCCTTGCCGCCGGGGTGGTGCTGCTCATTGCCTTCGCGGTTTGGCAGACCCGGACGGACCATCCGCTGCTGCCGCCCCGCGTGGTCCTCGACCGCAACCGCGGCGGCGCCTACCTGGCGATCCTGATCGTGGGCGCGGGCATGTTCGGCATCTTCCTGTTCCTCATTTACTACATGCAGGTGTCTCTGGGGTACTCCCCGGTCGTCAGCGGGCTGGCGTTCCTGCCGATGGTGGTCTGTATCGCGGTCTCGGCCAACGTATCCAACATCGTGCTGCTGCCCAGGATCGGCCCCAGGCCCATCGTGATCACGGGCCTGCTGCTGCTGGCCGGCGCCCAGTTCTGGCTGACCCACATCGGTGTGCGCGGCGACTACGTGGGCGACATCCTCGGCCCGCTGATGATCACCGGTGTGGGCATGGGCCTGATGTTCTCCACGGCGCTGAACACCGGCACCTACGGTGTCTCGCCGCGCGACGCCGGGGTCGCGTCCGCCTCGGTCAACACCGGCCAGCAGCTCGGCGGTGCGATCGGCACCTCGCTGCTGAACACGATCGCGGCGAGCGCCACCGCCAGCTACATCGCGAGCCACGTCGTGACCAGCGGGCCGAGCAACGCCGCGCTCAAGCAGGCCAATCTCGCCGTTCAGGCGGCAGGCCTGGTCCACGGCTACACCACGGTGTTCTGGTGGTGCATGGGCATCTTCATCGGCGGCGCCGTCGTGCTTGGCGCACTGATGCGCAGCGGCCCGCTGCAGGGCGCCGCCCGCGACACCCCCGCCGCCTCCGCGGCCGCGGAGGCCACCGAGGCGCCGCCCGCGGCCGAACCCGGCCCGGCCGCCGGTGCCGGCGACGAGGCGGGCACACCGGAACGAGCAGGCGCCGAGGCGACCGACCCGGTCACCGCTCCCGAGTAGTACCGACGGGCAATCGACGCAGGTAGTCCCCGACCCGGGGACTACCTGCGTCCCGTTCGCGTCGGTGCGGGCGCCTCGGTCAGCCGGGCGAGCACGATGGTGAAGCGGGTCGTGCCGGGGCGGCTGGTGACTAGCACCGCGCCCTGGTGGGCGGTGACCACGGCTTCGACGATCGCGAGCCCGAGCCCCGTCGACGAGGCGTTGGTGGCGTGCGAGCGGGAGGTGTCGGCCCTGGTGAACCGCTCGAACAGGTCGGGGAGCAGCTCGGCGGGGATGCCGGGTCCGTCGTCGGTCACCGAGACCACCAGCCGGGGTGCGGCGGGCAGTGCCCCGTGGGAGACCGTCTCGGATCCGCTGCCGCCCTCGCCGCCGGGCAGCGCGTCGCTGACCCGTACGGTGACGGTGGTGCCGTCGGGGGTGTGCCGCCCGGCGTTGGACAGCAGGTTGCCGAGCACCTGCCGCAGCCGGTGCTCGTCGCCGAGGACGAGTTCGGGGTCGTCGGGCAGTTCGAGTACCCACCGGTGGCGGGGGCGGGCCACCTGGGCGTCGCTGGTGGCGTCGATGGCCAGCCGGGTCATGTCGACCGGTTCGCTGTTCAGCGGCCGGCCGGCGTCGAGCCGGGCGAGCAGCAGCAGGTCGTCGACGAGGACGCTCATCCGGGTGGACTCGGACAGAACCCGTCCGAGGGCGTGCGTCACGTCTTCCGGGGCGTCCCCTGGGTGCCGGAGCGCCAGTTCGGCGTAGCCGCGGATGGCGGCGAGCGGGGTGCGCAGTTCGTGGCTGGCGTCCGCGGCGAACCGGCGCAGCCGCGACTCGCTGGCCGCGCGGCGCCGCAGGGCGGTCTCGACGTGCCCCAGCATGCGGTTGAACGCGATTCCCACCTGGCCGGTTTCGGTGCCGGGGTCGGTATCGGGCACGCCGGCGGGCAGTGACACCTCACCGGATTCGAGCGGCAGTTCGGCGACCTGCGTCGCGGTGGCGGCGACCCGGCGCAGCGGGCGGAGGGCGAACCGCACCCAGAGGGTGCCGAGCACGCCGGCCAGCAGCAGCACCGCGCTGAACACCCCGCTCTCGGCGACTGCCACGTCGCCGAGGAGGTCGTCCAGGCCGCTGAGCGGCAGGCCGGTGATGTGGATGGATCCGTCGTGGTCCGGGTCGCTGATCACGGTCAGCTTGTACGTGCCGTGCACCGCGCTCAGGTAGAGCGTGTGGGCGGGGATGTTCTGGCCGTTCGGCCCGCCGCCCGGGGTCGGGTTCCGCCACGGCGGAATGCTGAGCAGGGCCTGCTCGTCCGCGGGCGACAGCTTGAGCGTGTGGCCGCCGACGAGATCGCAGTACCACTGGGTGCCCGAGATGACGGCGACGAACGTTTCCTCGCCTAGGCCCTGGCAGTCCGTCAGGCCCGCTGACGGCGAGCCTGCGGGCGTGGTGGACATGGCCGGGGAGGCGGCGGACGGCGATGCGCCCGGGGCCGGCCCCGGGGCGGCGCCCCGGGATTCGCCGGCACCGCCATGCCCGTCGTCGGCCGGCTGCGACCCGTTGCCGTCGTTCCCGCTGCCGCTCTGGCGCTCGGAGCAGTTGTAGGCGAGTCCGGTCGCGGTCTGCAGCTCGCCGTTGAGCTCGCTCGACAGCGCCCGCTGCGACTTCGAAGTAGGTGACGAGGCCGACGGCGAGCAGCGTGACCGCGAGCAGCGCGACGAGTCCCGCGATCAGCCGGCCGCGCAGGGTGCGCGGCAGCAACGTGCGCGGGAGCTGCTGTCTTACCGGCCATCGACCTGGAGCTTAGCCCGGCCGGGCGTCAGCCGGCCGGCTTCAGCACGTAGCCGACGCCGCGGACGGTGTGGATGAGCGGTTCCCGGCCCGCGTCGATCTTCTTGCGCAGGTAGCTGATGTACAGCTCGACGACGTGGGCCTGCCCGCCGAAGTCGTAGTTCCAGACCCGGTCGAGGATCTGCGCCTTGGACAGTACCCGGCGCGGGTTGCGCATCAGGAACCGCAGCAGTTCGAACTCGGTCGCGGTCAGGTCGATGAGCTCCCCGCCGCGGCGTACCTCGCGGGCGTCCTCGTCCATGGTCAGGTCCCCGACGGTGAGCGCTCCCTCGCCGCCGCCGGTGCGCGCGAGGTTCGCCCGGCGAAGCAGCCCGCGCAGCCGGGCCAGCACCTCCTCAAGGCTGAACGGCTTGGTGACGTAGTCGTCGCCGCCGGCGGTCAGCCCCGCGACCCGGTCCTCGACCGCGTCCCTGGCGGTGAGGAAGAGCACGCAGACGCCCGGGTGCTCGGCCCGCAGCCGCCGCATGACCTCCACGCCGTCGAAGTCGGGGAGCATGATGTCGAGGACGACCGCGTCCGGGCGGAACTCCCGCCCCGTCTTGACCGCTTCGGCTCCGCTGCCCGCGGTCTGCACGGACCAGCCTTCGTAGCGCAGGACGCTGGACAGCAGTTCGGCCAGGCTCGGCTCATCGTCCACCACGAGCACGCGCACCGGGGTACCGTCCGCGTGCTGCGTGCCCGCGCCCCGCCCGAGCGTCGCCGTGTGGGCAGCGGTGGCGGTCGCCGTCGCGGCCCCGTTCGTCATCGCCTGCGGGTAGCGCGTCGGCCGGCGCTTCGTCCCTCGGGTCATCAGGCATCGTCGGTCGCTCATTCGTAGAAGCTGAGTTGCGGGCGTTCGTTAAAGAATGGCAAGTTGCCTGACACCAGGCGCCCGGAAATTTCGTATGGATTTCCTCTGAGAATCCGCGCGCGTCTGCGCTCAGTGCCCGCAGTCCAGCCGCCAGGGACCACGGGCAGCGCTGTCAGCTGTCCAGCACGCGTGCGAGCTTGGATCCGTGCCCGGCCGGCCGCGCCCCGGCCGCGAGCAGCACGTCGGCGGCCGCCCGCTGCAGCGAGGGGTCGGCCTCCGGCACCTCAACCTCGATCTCCCGCCACCGCAGCTCTCTTCCGGGAGAGCCTTCCGTGCCCGCAGGCTCGCCGTGAGCCCGCAGCCGCCGCGCGGTCACCGAGTCGTCGGCGATCTCCGCCGCGACGCGGCCGCCGTCGCCGTGCAAAGTCACCACGGTCCGTTCCGTGTCGAGGATGGCGACCGGGGCGAGCGGCTGGCCGCCGGTGACCCCGGCCACCCGCTCGGCGAGGGCACCGGGCACCTGTCGCTCGCCCGGCCCGTCAGCGTCGAGCGGCGCGTGCACTTCTCTGCGGGCCCCGGCGCCCTCGGGCAGCTTGAGGTGCCATCCCTCGTCCGTGCCGCCGGTACGCCGCCGCAGCGTGATCTTGCCGGCGGCGAGCCGCCCGTCGGCGGTGTCGAAGTAGGTGGCGGACAAGCGGTACACGACCGGCTCGGCCGCGCTCACCCCGGCCAGGCTCCCGAAGGAGGGACGATCGAACCCCGTATCGACGTCGAACTTCTGCTCAATCTCCAGGAACTCCGACATGTCTGCCTTCGCCGCCTCTCCTAGCGTTACCAGAAGCTTAATGAACAAGGAACGGGCGGCGGCTTCGGCTCCCCGGCCAACCGGGACTTGTTCCGGACGGCGAACGTACGATATGCGTATGACGTCGGGCGGAGTGGTCCTGGCCGGCGGGCGGTCCTCGCGGATGGGCGCGCCCAAGGCGGCCCTGGAGTGGCACGGGTCGACGCTGCTCCGCCGGACGGTCGCCATCGTCGCCCGGGCGACCGGCGGCCCGGTGGTCGTTGTCCGTGCGAACGGCCAGGATCTCCCCGGCCTGCCCGGGGCACGACCGTAGTCGATGACCCGCGGGAGGGCAAGGGGCCGGTCCAGGGGATCGCGGCCGGCCTTGGCGCGCTCGCCGGCCAGGCGGAGTCCGCGTTCGTCGCCTCCACCGACCTCCCGTTCCTGCACCCGGCCTTCGTCAGCAGGGTGCTTCGCGCCCTCGACGCACCGCAGTCCACTGGTAACCGCGGTCAGCGCCACGACGGCCCTGACGTGGCGCTGCCGGTCGCCCGCGGCTACCAGCAGCCGCTGGCCGCCGCCTACCGCACCGGCCTCACCGAACTCGCCGAGCGCCTCGTCAAGGAGGACCGGCTGCGGCCCGCCTTCCTCTTCGCCGAGTGCTCGGTAGCCCGGCTCGACGAGGCCGCGCTGCTGACCGACCCCCTGCTCGCCGCCCTCGACCCGGACCTGGACTCGGTGCTGAACGTCAACGCCCCCGACGACTACCGGGCGGCCCGTCAGCGGCCAGCGCCCGTGGTGACCGTCCAGCTGTTCGGCACCCTGGCAAAGACCGGCCGGCCGGGCGGCCCGCATCCGGTCCGGGCGGCGACCATCCAGGCCGCGGCCGACGCGATGGGCCTGCCATTCGACCGGCACGTGACGGCCGCACTCAACGGCGACCAGATCACGCGCGACCCCCTCACCCCGCTAGCCGCCGGCGACACCGTCTTCTTCATGTCCGCCGACGCCGGAGGCTGACCTCGATGTCCGCGGGCGGGTACTTCGGCAGGGCGCTGGTGGTCGATGTCAGCGATGGCGGAGCCAGCCACGCTGCCGCTGCCCAGCCCAGTGCTGCGCGGCTACCTCGGCGGCGCGGGCCTCGGCACCTGGCTGCTCCACCGGCTAGCCCCGCCCGGCGTGGACCCGCTCGCCCCGCAGGCGCCGCTCGCGTTCGTGTTCTCGCCGCTCGTCGGCACGCCGCTCACCACCAGCGCGAAGTTCGCCGTAGTTGCCAAGTCGCCGCTGACCGGGCTGCTCACCGACGCGCTCGCTTCCAGCCAGTTCGCCATCGCCGGCAAGCTCACCGGCCACGATGCGATCGTCGTCACGCGGCCGCGCCGCCGACGCCGTCGGTGCTGCTCGTCGACGGCGACGGTGCCCGGCTGGAGCCGGCCACCGGGCTCGCCGGCCTTTCGGCGGCGGAGGCCGAGGCGAGCCTCAAGGAGCGCTACGGCCGCGGCTGGCGGGTCGCCGCGATCGGTCCCGCCGGCGAGATCGGCGTCCGCTACGCGACGATCTGCCACGACGGCCGTCACGCCGGCCGGGGCGGGCTCGGCGCGGTGATGGGCGCCAAGAACCTGAAGGCGATCCTCGTCAGCGCGGCCACCAAGGTCGCGGTCGGCCGACCCGGCCGGCGGTCCTCGCCGCCGCCCGCGACCTGCGCGAGCGCAGCTTTCGGCCCGGCGACCGCCGAAGTACCGGGAGCTCGGCACCCTGGCGAACCTCCTCGCCTTCAACGCGGTGTCGCTCGCTGCCGACCCGCAACTTCCACGGCCGCGACCTTCGAGGGCGCCCCGCAACTCGGCCGCCGAGGAGCTGGCAGAGCATGCGCGAGGTCGACCGCGCGAGATGCAGCTCGCGCTGCGCTTCCTGCTCGATCGGCTGCGAGCACATCTACTCCCGAAGGGCGGCGGTACGCAACGCAGGTGGAGTACGAGAACGTCTTCGCCCTCGGACCGCTGTGCGGGGTCTCCGATCCCGACGACGTGATCGCGGCCAGCGCCCGCTGTGACGAGCTCGGCATCGACACCATCTCGGCTGGCGGCACCATCGCCTGGGCGATGGAGTGCGCGGAACGCGGCCTGATCGACGCACCCTGGCTGCGCTTTGGCGACGCGCAGCGCCGCTCCTCCGCGCGCTCGACGCGATCGGCGGGCGCGAGCCGGCCTCGGTGAGCTGCTCGCCCGAGGGATCGCGGCGGCGCGCCGGTCGGTGGGCAGGACTCGATCGACTTCGCTCCTCAGGTCAAGGGCCTGGAGATGCCCGGCTACGAGCCACGGACGTTGCAGTCATGGCCCTCGGCCTGGCCGTCAACGCCCGCGGCGCGGACCACAACCGCTCAGGCGCCTACGAGGCCGACCTGTCCGGTGACCTCGACCGGCTGCACGGCGGCGCCGCCCACGTCGCGCGCCGCCATCGGGACCGAGGACCGCGCCGCGGTGATGGACTCGATGATCTTGTGCAAGTTCCTGCGCGGCGTCTTCACCGACCCCTTCGCCGAATGGGCGGCGCTGCTTGTCGACCGTCACCGGCTGGGACATCGACGGCGAGGAGCTCGCGGCGACCGCCCGCCGGATCGTGCTCGCCAAGCGGGTCTTCAACCTCCGCGAGGGCTGGCGGCCCGCGGACGACTGGCTGCCCGACCGGCTGCTCGACGACCCGATCACGCTCGCCTCAGGCCGCGAGGCCCGGCTCACCCCGGCCCAGCTCGCGCCATGGTCGACAGCTACTGACCAAGAGCGCGGGCCTCGACGCGGACAGGCCGGCCCACCCGGCGAGATGGCCGGGGCGCGATCTCGGCTTGAGCGTAGTCGTGCGGACCGCGGCAGATACTGCCGGTGTATGGCGATCTACTGCCCTACGCGGTCCACGGCGCCGTCGACGCTCACGATCGACGGGCGCCAGGTCACCGCGCCGGAGGGCACGACGATCTGGCAGGCCGCCAAGGCGGCCGGGATCGACATCCCCGTGCTCTGCCACGACGAGCGGTACGACCCGGTCGGCGTGTGCCGGATGTGCGTCGTCGACACAGGCGCGCCCGTGTTCGCCGCCGCCTGCGTGCGCGCCTGCGAGAACGGCATGACGGTCAAGACCGACACCCCCGAGGTGGAACGCAGCCGCGCGATGCTCACCCGGCTGCTGCTGTCCGACCAGCCGCCGCGCGGCGAAGACCCCAAGCAGACCACGACCGGCCGACAACGAGCTGCTCAAGCTCGCCGACCGCTACGGCGTCAGCGCGGCGGCGAGGGCCCGGGTAGCCCGGGAAACCGGGTGCCCCGGAACACGGCGGTTCGCCGGGCCTGCCCTGCGGCTCCGGCCGCGGCGTCGACTTGTCCAGCCCCGTCATTGCCGTCGACCACGACGCCTGCATCCTGTGCGACCGCTGCGTCCGGGCGTGTGACGACATCCAGGGCAACGACGTGATCGGGCGCAGCGGCAAGGGCTTTGCCACGCACATCGCGTTCGACCTGAGCGACCCGATGGGCAGCTCGTCCTGCGTGTCCTGCGGCGAGTGCGTCGCCGCCTGCCCGACCGGGGCGCTGACCAACAAGCCGATCCACGACATCCCGATCAGGCCCCGCACGGAACTCGACGCCGTGAACACCGTCTGCCCCTACTGCGGTGTGGGCTGCGCGCTGACCTACTACGTGGACCGCGACCGGGGCGCGATCGCCTACGCCGAGGGCCGCGAGCAGCCGGGCTCGCACGGCCGGCTGTGCGTGAAGGGCCGCTACGGCTGGGACTACGCCGCCTCGCCGCAGCGGCTGACCGTGCCGCTGATCCGCCGGGAGGAGGCCTACCCCAAGGGCGCGCTGTCCGCCGACGTGCGCGGCGACATGGCCTCGGCCGGCCCGATGGTTTCCGGGGCACCGACAACGCCCACGGCCTTGACGACCCCGGCACAGCCAAAAACCCGAAGGACAAGCGCCGTGGCGGCAAGCGCGGGCGCAAGCCGGGCGGCCTCGTCGACTACGCCGAGGTGCTGCCGCATTTCCGCGAGGCAACCTGGGAAGAGGCCCTGGACCTGGTCGCACGGCGGCTGACCGACATCTACCGCGCGGGCGGCCCCGCGGCGATCGCCGGGCTTCGGGAGCGCCAAGTGCTCCAACGAGGAGGCCTATCTCTTCCAGAAGCTGATCAGGACCGGGTTCCATACGAACAACGTGGACCACTGCACCCGGCTGTGCCACGCCTCAAGCGTCGCGGCGCTGTTCGAGGGGATCGGCTCCGGCGCGGTCTCCACCACCTACGGCGACGTAATCAACGCCGAGGTCGCGATCGTCACCGGGTCCAACTCCACCGCCAACCACCCCGTTGCCTCCAGTTTCTTCAAGCAGGCGCGGCGCAACGGCACGACGGTCATTTACATCGACCCGCGAGCCGACAAGATGGCCGACCACGCTGACATCTACTGCCAGCTCAAGCCGGGCACCGACGTCGCGTTCTACAACGGCGTCATGCACGAGGTGATCAGGCTCGGCCTGACCGACGAGGAGTTCATCGCCAGCCGGACGTCCAACTACGCGGCGCTGAAGGCGACCGTCGCCGACTACCCGCCCGAGCGCGCCGAGCAGATCAGCGGAGTCGCCGGCCGACGTGATCCGCCGGGTCGCCCGGTGCTGGGGGAGCGCCAGGTCCGGTGTCATCTTCTGGGGCATGGGCATCTCGCAGCACACCACCGGCACCGACAACGCCCGCTGCCTCATCGCGATGTGCGCCATCACCGGGAACGTCGGCAAGCCGGGCGCGGGCCTGCATCCGCTGCGCGGGCAGAACAACGTGCAGGGCGCCTCCGACATGGGTCTGATCCCGATGTTCTACCCGGACTACGCCAAGGCCGACGACCCCGCCGTCAAGGCAAAGTTCGAACAGGCCTGGGGCGCCGCCGACCTGGACCCCGAGCGCGGCCTGACCGTCACCGAGATCATCGGCTCCGCGCTCAAGGGCGGGGTCCGCGGCATGTACATGCTGGGGGAGAACCCGTTCCTGTCCGACCCGAACATCAACAAGGTCCGCAAGGCGCTGTCCGCCCTCGACTTCCTCGTCGTGCAGGACATCTTCCTCACCGAGACCGCTGAGTTCGCCGACGTCATCCTGCCCGCCTCCGCCTACCTGGAGAAGGACGGCACCTATACGAACACCGACCGGCGCGTCCAGCTCGGCCGCAGGGTGCTCGACACCCCCGGCCAGGCCCGGGTTGACTGGGAGGTCGTGCAGGACATCGCCAACCGGATCGGCCTCGGCTGGCACTACACCTCGCCCCGGGACATCTTCGAGGAGATGGTCACGGTCATCCCGAGCTACCGGAACCTGACCTACGACAACCTCGGCCTCACCGGCAAGCTGTACCCGAACCCCGACCCTGCCAACAGCGACGGCACCGTGGTCATGTTCACCGACAAGTTCAAGACCAACGACGGCCTCGCCCACCTGGTGCCCGCCGAGTGGCTGCCCGCCAGGGAGCTGCCCGACGACGACTTCCCGTTCGTGCTGAACACCGGCCGGATGCTTGAGCACTGGCACACCGGCTCGATGACCCGCCGGTCCTACGCCCTGGACGCGATCGCGCCGAAGGCCCTGGTCTTCATCAGCCCCGCCGATGCCGCCGGACTCGGCCTCGCGGACGGGGAACTGGCCCGGGTCACCTCGCGCCGCGGGACCATCGAGCTCGAGGCTCGGGTCTCGCACCGCGAGGCGCCCGGCAACGTCTTCATCCCGTTCCACTTCCGCGAGGCGGCGGCGAACCTGCTGACGATCGACGAGATCGACCCCGTCGGGAAGATCCCCGAGTTCAAGTTCTGCGCGGTCAAGGTCGAGCGCGCCGATGGCTGAGCCCCGCGTCCGCGTCCCCGGCGTCGAGGCCAGGGCCGGGAAGTTCCCCGGCCCGTCGCTGATCCCGGCGCTCAACGCGATCCAGGAGCGAGTCGGCTGGCTGCCCCGGGCCGAACTGGTCGCGCTGTCCCACGACGTGCGCCGGCCGCTGTACGAGATCGAGGGGCTGATCTCGTTCTACCCGCACTACCGGACCGAGCCGCCGGCCAGGGTCGAGCTGCGGGTCTGCCACGACCTGTCCTGCTGGCTGCGCGGCGGCGAGGGGCAGATTGCCGCGCTCCGCGGCCAGTACGGCGCGGACCCCGACGTCACCCTGATCGAGGCCTCCTGCCTGGGACGGTGCGACCTCGCGCCCGCCTGCACGGTCAACGAGGCACCTCACCCCATGAGCGCCGCTGACGGTGCCGTCGCGGCCGCCCGCGCGGCGAACGAGGCAAGCGGCCGTCACGGTGACAACGGCCAGACCGGGCACTATGCCCGCGATCAGGGTGGCTACGACCCGGCCGAGGCGGACGCCCGTGTCCCCGCCGCCGCGGTCTGGCCCAACGACCCCTATCCGGTGGCGGCCGGCCGGTACGCCGTGGTCCGTGAAGTTCTGGCCGGCCGCCGTGACACCGCCCAGATCATCGCCGCGCTCAAGGATTCCGGGCTGCGCGGCATGGGCGGCGCGGGCTTCCCGACGGGTCGCAAGTGGGACATGGTCGCCGCCCAGCCCGCCACCCCCAGGTACGTGATCTGCAACGCCGACGAGTCCGAGCCCGGCACGTTCAAGGACCGGCAGATCCTCGCCGCCCAGCCGCACCTGGTCCTCGAGGGCATGCTGCTCGCCATGCTCGCCGTCGGCGCGGAGGAGGCCTGGGTCTTCATCAGGCACGAGTACGGCCCGGAGGAGCGGGTGATCCGGGCCGAGATCGAGCACCTGCGGGAAATCGGCCTGATCGGCCCGACCGTACTTACCGGAAACACGGGGCTTACCGGAAACACGGGCGCAAGCACCGCCCGGCGGCTGAACATCGAGGTTTTCACCTCACCGGGCGGCTACATCCTCGGCGAGGAGTCAGCGCTGCTTGAGTGCATGGAAGGCCACCGGGGCGAGCCGCGCAACAAGCCGCCGTTTCCCGCCTCGTACGGCCTGCACGGCAAGCCGACGCTGATGAACTCGGTCGAGACATTCGCCCACATCCCGGTCATCGCGCTGCGCGGTGCGGACTGGTGGAACGCCCAGGGCGCGCCGTCGCGCACCGGAGCCGGCCACTCCGGTCTGAAGTTCTTCGCCGTCTCCGGCCATGTCGAGCGCCCCGGCGTCTACTGCGTGCCGATGGGCACCACCGCCCGGCGGCTCCTCGACCTGGCCGGCGGCGTTGCCGGCGGCCGGGAACTCGGCGCGATCCAGCCCGGCGGCGCCTCCTCCAACTTCATCGGACCCGGTCAGCTTGACGTCGAGCTCGACTTCGGCACGCTGCAGGCGGCCGGTTCGATGCTCGGCTCGGGCGCGATGGTCGTCATGGCCAGGCACCGATCTGCTCGCCGCCGCCGTCAACGTGCTGCGCTTCTTCCGTGACGAGTCGTGCGGCAAGTGCGTGCCGTGCCGGGTCGGCTCCACCAAGTCGCACCTCATGCTGACCGAGCTGCTCGCCCGCGGCGGCGGTCCGGCCGACGTCAACGCCGATACCAGGGAGCTGATCGGCGTCATGCGCCGCACCTCCATCTGCGGCCTCGGCCAGGTCGCACTCGGCCCGGTCGCCAGCGTCCTCAAGCTGAGTGCCAGCCAAACCAACGGGGGCGACAACGAAGGCTGAGCCCGCCGGCCGGGAGTTCTTCGCCACCCGGACCGTCGCCGAAGCGCTCGCCGGATTCCGCCCGGCCCGCCGCACCCAGGCCGAGCAGGTGCCGCTCAGCCAGGCGCTGCGCCGGGTCACGGCCGAGCCGGTCCGCGCGCCGCACCCGCTGCCCGGCTTCGCCCGCTCCACCGTCGACGGGTACGCGGTCCGCGCCGCCGACACCTACGGCGCCTCCGAGGGCCTGCCCGGCTACCTCGCCGTCACCGGCGCGGTGCGGATGGGCACGGTGCCAGGCAGCACCGGCCCCGACGTGACGGTTACCCGGGAAGCGCGGTGTCGATGCCGACCGGCGGCGCCATACCGCCGGGCGCGGACGCGGTCGTGATGATCGAGTACACCGCGCCGGTCATGCCGGGAACGATCGAGGTGGTGCGCCCCGTCGCCCCGGGCGAGGGGGTCGTGCGCGCGGACGAGGACGCCGCGGAAGGTCAGGAGATCATCCCGAACGGAATCGTGCTTCGCCCCCAGGACCTCGCCATGCTCGCGGCGGCGGGCGTGACGTCCGTGCGCGTGCACGCCGAGACCCGTCGTCACCTCTTCTCCACCGGAGACGAAGTGGTCCGCCCGACACCCAGGAGCGAGCCGGCCAGGTGCGCGACGCGACCGCGTCGGCCCTGGCGGCCTCGTCGCGGACGCCGGCGGCAGCCAGCGAGCGGCGGCATCGTTAGCGACGACCCGGCGCGCTGGAGAAGGCGCTGCGCTCGGCCCTGCCCGCCAGCCACCTCATCGACGTCTGCGGCTCCTCGGTCGGCACGCACAGAACCTCAACGCGATCAGACTCGGCCTGCCTGGGTATCGCTGCCATGGCCTCGGCCATCAAGGGCGTCAGCAAAGCCCACTCGGCCTCTTCACCAACGCGCGGCGGCAGCTCAGCTGGTAATACGACCGGCGCGCTCGAGCCACGGCAACTTCCCGGTGAGCAAGACCCAACCGACCCATAGTGGTGAGCATAACACCACGCATACCCAGCAGCCACCGCCGGGTCGGTCA
>CAWAWG010000018.1:0-329966 GCA_963785645.1 uncultured Actinomycetota bacterium | reverse complement strand
TCAGCGCGACGGCCGTGCCGGCGCCCGCGGCGGCCGCGAGAACGGCGACGGCTACGTAGGCGAGCGTCTTGCCGAAACCGGACCTGGGCGGCGGTGGCGGCGTGCCGTACCCGCTCCACGGGTACTGGCCGTAGCCAGGCGGCGGCTGGCCGTAGCCGCCGTAACCCGGCTGGCCGTAGCCCTGCTGCCCGTATCCGGGCGGGCCGTAGCCGCCCTGGCCGTAGCCCGGCGGCGGGTAACCGGGCGGCGGGTAACCCCCCTGGCCGTAGCCTGGACCGTTACCAAAGGCCATCGTGTCGTTGTCCTGCTGAGGCTGGTCGCGTCCGGTCGAGTTGTCACGGGACGCGTTGTCGGAATCCTCGTCATCCGGGCTCGCCGCCGGGATCCAGGGACTCACGTACTCCGGTGGCTGCCAGCTGCCGTGCTGGTCATTACCACTGTCGTCGTCGTGCATCTATCTCGCCTTCACAGAGAACAGCGTATGGGTACCTGTCCGACGGCGGCGTTCGCGGGTCACGCCGTCACTCTCTAGTAAGCGTCCGCAACCTGAAAGAAACCTGAAGGGGCGCTAAGGATTGGCGACCTCACACCACGCTAGCCATTGCTTCAACGATAGACCACGGCCGGATCACGCCGCTAAACACGGGAGCGCGGGACGGGAACCGATTCAGAGGGCCGGGGCCTCGCCCAGGCGGATCGACGAGGTCTGCGCCGTTCCGGCCTTGCTGACCCAGGTGACCGGCATTACGGTACCGGGCAGGCAACTGCCCATGATGACGGTCAACGCGTCGGCTGACTCGATCCGGTGCCCGTCAGCGGCGGTGATCACGTCGCCGGCGGCGATCCCGGCCGCCGCGGCACCGGTCCCGCACAGCACACCGACCACCAGCGCGCCGACGGGGGCCGGGGCGATCGTCGTCGGCGTTCTGACGTCCTCCTGGTCGGGCAGGCATCCAGCTGCGCCGGGCGGGGCGGCCCCACCCGACGTGACGCTGCGTTCCTGAGCCCGCTGCACAATGGGAGAGCGCGCGGCGCCCGATCCGACGATGACCCCGAGGAACCCGTCAACGCCGAGGGTAATGCCCTGACCGGGCTGCCGGTCGGTGATTTCCCGCTCGGCGGCCATCGCGGCGTCGATGGGGATCGCGTAGCCGGTGTCCGCGCCGTCTGTGCCCGCGGCCGTGTCTACCCCGATGACGGCTCCGGCTGAGTCGGCGAGCGGTCCGCCCGAGTCGCCGGGCTCGATCCGGGCGGTCGTGGCCAGCATGCCGCGCAGCGTCTCGCTGAACCCGGCCACGCCGTCGTCCGCCTGGATAGTCCGCCCGGTGCCGGTGATCACGCCGGGCGCGACCGCGGGCGGTCCGCCCGCGCCGGCCTGGTTGCCGAAGGACAGGACCGCCGTGCCGTCGGCCACCGTCGCCGAGTCGCCGAGCGGAGCGGCCGGGAGCCCGGCCACCGGCCTGATCTGGAGTACCGCGACGTCGGCGGTCACGTCCACGCCGACGATGTCCGCCGGGTAGCTCTGCCCCGTCGCCGGAACCGTGACAACGACGGAGGTCGCGTCCCTGATTACGTGATTGTTGGTGAGGATGAGTCCGGTGCGGGCATCGATCACGAAGCCTGTTCCAGAAGCGGTCTCGTCGTCGTAGGTCAGCGTCCCGGTAACGTCGACGACGCTCGGCTCGACCCGGGCGCTGATAGCCGCATCCGACAGCGGCCGCGGGGTGGCCTGCGTTTCGCGCCTGACGGACAGCCGCTCCGAGAGGTCCCGCGTGAGCGGGCGCACCAGCGCGACGCCGCCCACGCAAAGCGCGGCCACCAGCATTGGGATCAGCATCCGGCTGCGGAACCTGCGGTCAAACGGCCTCACCTCACGGATTTTTCCCGCCCGGTGATCCGCTCATTCCTGTACTGACCAGCTAAGATGTGCAGAACGTAACTCTTGGTACGCATCCAGTGAAATGTCAACGATGGCACGGGCCGCCTACGAGGAGGGAACTGTCCACGTCGGCAGACCGGGGAGCGCGGCGGTCGCGCCCGTCGCCTGCTTCGCGGCACTCCAGATCGCGTCGATAGCGGCCCGCTGATCATCGAGCTTCAGGCCGGCCGCGTTAAGCGTCGCCTGTGCGCTCGCCTTGGCCGCGGGCGAGGTGGACTCCAGCACGGCCAGCATGTCCTGCTGAACGGCGGTGGAGTCGAACGACCAGCTGATGACGTCGTTGTCGGCGGTGTCGAGGTTGAACGAGGCGAGCGACTCGGTCACCTGGTAACTGGCGAAGTCGGTGAGCGCCTCGTTGCCCGCCACGGTGCAGTTGGACTCGCCGTAGGTGAAGACGGACTCCGCGTTCTTGTTCAGGACTGTCTTGCCGGACAGCAGCTGACCGTAGGCGTTCTCGGAGTCGTGCAACCCGGCCGCGCAGGAGCCGATGCCGGCCTTCACGTCCGCGAAGTATCCGGCCAGGTCGCTGGCCCGCTGTGACTGGGACGGCCGGTGCGACAAGGAGACGAGGACGACGCCGACGGCCGCTAGGGCGAGGACGGCGAAGACCCAGAGCGGGGTGCGCCTAGTGGCCCAGCCGCCCTGCCGCAGCGGCACGAAGGGCGGCTCTGTCTGCGTGGGAGAGGTCATGCCGTGGTCGCCCTTTCAGGAGGTCGAGTTCATCAGGTTGAGGCCCTTAGTGAGCTCAGCCTCGGTAACCGCGCCGAGCACGTGGTCGACGATGCGGTGCTGTGCGTTGAGGAAGAACGTCTGCGGGAGGCCGTCCACGTTGTAGGCCAGCGCCACCTGCACCTGCGGGTCGAACCCGATCGGATAGCTGACTCCCTTGGCCCGCGCGAACTTGAGCGCGTCCGCCGTTGTGTCGTTCTCGTCGAGCCCGAGGAGAACGACGTGCCCGTGCTGCTGCTTGTACCAGCTGGCGAGCAGCGGGGTCTCCTGCTGACAGGGCGGGCACCAAGAGGCCCAGAAGTTGACGATGACCGGTTTGCCCTGGTACTCGCTGAGTGAGAGCTGCTTGCCCGCCTGGCCGAGAACGGGCAGCGTGAACCCCGCCGCGGCGGGATAGCTGGGGGCCGCGGTCCCGCTTGTCGCCAGGCTCACCGTGATCACGGCCGCGATAAACACCGCGATTACGCCGGTGATCACCTTGTGCCGCCGGGCGAAGCCGGCCGTCCGCCGTGCCGCACTCGGCAGACTCATCGCGCTCATCGCCTTGGGCCCCCTTGATCTTCCGCTAGCGTTGCCCCCGCCCGGTCCGCTGGCCCCTGTCGGATGGTACCGGGGCAGCTAGGAGACGAGCTGATAACCCTCGCCCCGCACGGTCTTGATCAGCTCGAAGCCAAGCTTGGAGCGGATCCGCCTTACGCACACGTCCACCACGTTAGAGCCAGGATCGAAGTCGTAACCCCAGACGGAGGCGAGCAGCCTGCCCTTGGACACCGAGTGACCGGGGTTCTCGGCCAGTTCGCGCAGCAGCAGGAACTCCAGCCGGGTCAGCGGCACGGGCCCTTGCCCGATGTCCGCGACCAGCCTCGCGACGTCGAGTGTGACGTGGCCGGCCCTGATCACTTCACCGTGCCCGTGACTGGTGGACCGCGGCGCGCCCAGCGGCGGCATGAGCGGGCGAGGCCCAGCCGTCGGATCCGTGACGTGGTGCTGTTCGTTGTGGTGCGCCTCGCTGCGAAGCCGCACCCGGACCCGGGCGAGCAGTTCCGCCAGGGAAAACGGCTTGGTCAGGTAGTCCTGCGCGCCGCGCTCGAGCAGGTCGACCTTGGCGGCGACGTCGGCCACGCAGGAGAGCACGATCACGGCCTGGTCCGGGCGGGCGGACAGCAGCTCGCCCAGTACCTGCCGGCCGTCCATGTCGATGATGACCAGATCCAGGATGACCAGGTCGTAGCGCCTGGCAGCGGAGGTGCGCAGTGCCTCGGCGCCGCTCGCGGCGAACTCGGCCGAGTAGCCGGCGGCGGTCAGTGCGCGGCCGATGAACGAGCGGATCTTGGGCTCGTCATCAACGATGAGGATCCGCCCCAGATGTGTCATGTTCACCTGCCTGCTCAACCCGTTCCAACTTGATGGTGTCTGTGGCTTTTCCCGCGGTCAACCGGTCGATGGTGCCCGAGTCGGACTTGTTACCCGAACGTGCCGCAAACGATTGTAAGTGTGCAGGTGGGGGTCGTGTCGATGGCCAGTTGTTGCCTGGCGCTCCCATGACAATTTTGTCATGGAGTGGTTTGTGTGTTGCGGATGCGTCATAGCGACGTCACGATCGGGGCGTAAGTTGGCAAACCGTCTGCGCGACCGGCACTCAACAGCGAAATAGATGATTTAAGCAGTCCTCGTAATCGCTTAATCACCTTCGGACGCGGGCATGCCGTGAGCTTGGCACAGTTGGTGCGCAACCGCTTGGCGCGTTGTGCAGGAACGAGGTGGATCCGGTGTCCCTACCGGCGCGGGTGGCGACCCTGGTGGTGGCCTTCCTGGCGGTTGTCGCGGGCGTGCTGTGGGTCGTGTTCGACATCATTGGCGCGCAGCCGCAGACCGAGAACTACACGGCGTATGCGAAGGACGGTCAGGTGAACGTCACCATGATGACCACCCCGCAGACGACGGTCAGCAATAAGCCCGACTGGGTTAGCTATTTCATTCAGAACCCGTCGACTAAGCAGTTTGACCACACGACCTATTTCGCGGTGCCCGCGAACACCACGGTGAACGTGACGATCTACGGCTACGACGGCTGCACTCCGCTCCGCAACCCGCTGTGGGGGAAGGTCGCGGGGACCGTCGGCGACGTCGAGAACGTGCAGTACTACAACGGCAAGACGCTGTCTTCTTCCCAGTCGATTTCGACCTTTGACTCGTGGGCGAACTGCTCGGTGCAGCACACCTTCGCGATCCCGGGCCTGGGACTCAACGTCCCGGTCGCGTCGCCGACGACGGTGAGCGAGAACAACAACCTGTGCGGCACCTCGCCCTGCACGGCCGCCAACGGGACCCAGAACTCACCGCACACCGTCGTCAAGTTCACCTTCAAGACGCCGAGCACCCCCGGCACCTACCGCTGGCAGTGCTTCGTCCCGTGCGGCGGCGGCTACGTGGACGGCAACGGCGGCCCGATGGGCACGCCGGGTTACATGATGGGCCAGATGGAGGTGCAGGCCTGATGGCCGTCGACGCGTCAAGCGCCGCGGGCGCCCCGGTCCGGCCCAGCTGGCTCAGGGACCGGGACACCGTATGGCTGCTGTCCCTGTGGATCTTGCTGAGCATCGTCGGCTGCCTGCTGGTCGCCCTGGTCTGGGGACCGCACATGCCCCCAGGGCGTGCCTCGGTACAGGCCGCGAGCCAGGCGACCGACATCACGGTCCTGAGCACGATAGCGACCCCGGTGATCATCGGGATCCTGCTGTACTTCGGCTGGGCGCTCGCGTTCTGGCGGCAGAAGCCGGGGGACGAGACCGATGCCGCGCCGCTGCACGGCAACGTCAAGGTCCAGGCGACCTGGATCGTCGGCACCGCCGCCATCGTCCTCGCGCTCGCGGTCTACGGCACCGTCGAGCTGATCAATCCCGCGGGCGCGGGCGCGGGCCAGGGTCCGCAGCCGATCTTCAACAACGGCATGCCGCCGGCCGCGTCCACCACCTCCTGGTCGCCTAACTCGAACAACATCCTCCAGGTCCAGGTGATCGGCCAGCAGTGGGCCTGGACGTTCCGCTACCCGCAGTTCGGCGGTTTCGAGACGACGCAGCTCGCGCTGCCGGTCAACCAGCCGGTGCAGTTCAACGTCACCTCGCTCGACGTCATCCACTCCTTCTGGGCGTACACGCTCGGCGTGAAGGCCGACGCCAACCCCGGGGTGAACAACGTCGCGTACGCCACGCCGACCACGGTGGGCGACTTCCAGGTCCGCTGCGCCGAGCTGTGCGGCATCTGGCACGGCGCGATGTACGACACCGGTGAGGTGCTGAGCGACTCCGAACTTCATGGCGTGGACGAAGTCCGAGTCGGTGAAGCTCGCGAGCGTGACCAAGATGCTGCCGCCGTACGCGCTCACCTACGACCCGACCGTCATCGCCAACGTGGGCCCGGTCAACACGGCCCTCGGCCTGACCAGCGCGGGCGGCGGTTACTACAACCCCGCAGACCCGGAACAGCCGTAGGAAAGGATCCAGGTTCCCCATGGCTATCGAAACCCAGCCGGAAAGCGCGCAGGCGCCCGGCGGCGGCGAGCCGGGTGCCACCGCGAAGGAGCGTTCCTGGTGGCTGCGCCCGAACATCCTGACCGCCCTCGTCGGCGCGGTCATCGGCTACTACCTCGGCCACTGGCTCGGCAACTACATGACCCCGGGCTTCGTGACAACGGGCGGCGGCGCGTCGGACGACAACGACCTGGCGATCGTCATCGGCTACGGCTTCCTGATCATCGGCTGGCTGGTCGGGCTCGGCGTCTTCAACGACCTGGTCCGCATGATGCTCGGCAAGCCGCTCAACGGCAACAGCGCCAACCACGGGCACTCTGGCAACGGGCTCGGCATCAGCAAGTACTTCCGGTTCACGCTCGACCACAAGGTCGTGGGCCTGCAGTACCTGATCGGCATGCTGATCTACTTCTTCACCGGCGGCCTGCTGGCGATCGGGATCAGGACCGAGCTGCTCTCGCCGAGCTACCACATCATGTCGCCCACCATGTACCTCCAGGTGGTGGGCGAGCACGGCACAATGATGATGATGATGATGACTTCGGTCATCGTCGGCCCGTTCGGCAACTACCTGGTGCCGCTCATGATCGGCTCCAAGCGGGTCGCGTTCCCCCGCATCGAGGCGCTGAGCTTCTGGCTCACGCCCTGTGCCTACGTCATCCTGCTGTCGAGCTTCCTCGACGGCGGGTTCCCGACCGGCTGGACCGGCTACGCGCCGCTGTCCATCCAGGCCGGCGAGGGCATGGACGGGTACGCGGTCGCGTTCGGCCTGATGGGCATCTCGATCACGCTGGCGGGCTTCAACATGATCGTCACGATCATCTGCTACCGCGCGCCGGGCATGCGCTGGTCGCGGCTGCCGATGTTCGTGTGGTCGATGCTGACCACGGGCTTCCTGTTCGTGCTGGCGGCCCCCGTGCTGATCGGCGGCATGTACATGATCATCACCGACCGGACGGCGCAGACCGCGTTCTTCGTCGACCAGCTCGGCGGATCGAGTTACCTGTACGAGGACCTGTTCTGGTTCTTCGGCCATCCCGAGGTCTACATCCTGGCCCTGCCGGGATTCGGCATCGTCCAGGAGATCATCCCGGTCTTCACCAGGAAGCCGCTGTTCGGCTACAAGATCGGCGCGGCCGGCATGTTCGGCGTCGCGATCCTGTCGTTCTTCGTCTGGCAGCACCACCTGTTCGACTCCGGCATGGACCCGGACATGCGGCCGCTGTTCATGCTGACCACGGAGCTGATCTCGATCCCGACCGGCTTCATCTTCCTGGTGGCGCTTGGCACCTTCTGGAAGGCGAAGATCCGGCTGACGGTCCCGATGCTGTTCGCGATCGCGTTCTTTATCAACTTCCTGATCGGCGGCATCAGCGGCGTGTTCCTGAGCGACGTGCCCGCGGACACCACCGCCCACGGCAGCTTCTTCGTGATGGCGCACTTCCACTACACGATCATGGGCGGCCTGATCTTCGCGTTCTTCGGCGGCATCTACTACTGGCTGCCGAAGGTCATGGGCGTCACCATGAACGAGCGGCTCGGCAAGATCCACTTCTGGACGATGTTCATCGCGTTCAACTCGACCTTCCTGCCGTTGTTCGCGGCCGGCATGCTGGGTCAGCCAAGAAGGGTCTTCGAGTACGCCGCCAACCTGCAGACGCTGAACGACTGGGTGTCGATCTCCGCGTTCTGCCTGGGCGGCTCGCTGTGCGTCTTCGTATTCAACTTCGTGATGTCCACCGTGATCTGGCGGAAGCGGGCACCACAGAACCCGTGGAACGCCCGCGGCCTGGAATGGCAGGTCTCCGAGCCCGCCGCCGGCCGACAACTTCGAGTACATCCCGGTGGTCCTGGCAGGCCCGTACGAGTACGGCGACCCGGACGCGCTGCCCGTGGCGGACCTGCATCCGCCCGCCGGCGTGATCGGCGGCGCGCTGACGGCGCCGCTGGTCAGCAGCGTAGTGGTCGGCAGCGCAGCGGCGAGCAGCGGATCGGAGGAATAGGGAAGCAATGGCGGACATCACCGCCCCGGGCAGCAGCGAGGCCGCTACCCGGGCCACCGAGGAGGCGGCCTTCTACCACGAGGCCGCGCTCAACGCCGCCTGGACCGGCAGCAGGCTGGCCATCGGCGGGCTGTCGTTCCTGTTCGGAGCGTTCGCGTTCGCGTACTTCTATTTGTTCTCGTCGAACGGCCACGGCAAGTGGCTGCCGAGCACGACACCGGTACCGTCGACCCACTACGGCGAGGCGATCGTCGGCCTGATCGTGCTCAGCGCGGTCATCCAGACCGTCGGCCTGCAGCGGATCAAGGGCGGCAGGAAGGGCGATGGTTCATCGCGGCGCTCGTCGCCCTGGTCTTCGGACTCGCGGCGGTGGCGCTGCAGATCGTCGAGCTGCTCGTCCTGCCGTTCCAGCCCGGTGCGTCCGGCTTCGCGAGCGTCTTCGTCGGGTTCTACCCGGTGGCCCTCGTATGCTGGCTGGCGGCGATGATATGGCTGGAGATCCTGGTCGCCCGCTCGCGGCACATCCCGGCCATCTCCTTCGTGGAACAGCCGCCCACCTATGCGCAGGCGTACGAGGTGCAGCGGTTCCAGTCGGCACTGAGTGCTTTCACCGTCGTGTGGAACTACCTCGCCATCGTCGCGTTCATATTCTGGCTGCTGTTCTACGTGCGCTGAGCTGGAGGAATGACAACCGTGTCCACGCACCTAGCGGCCGTACACCTTGCCGCCACACATCTGGCGGACGGCCCCGCGATGTACTTCGGCGGGACGATCATGACGTTCGCGCTCCCGATGGGCGCGTTCATCGTGGTCACGATCGCGCTGTTCTACCTGTTCCGGGCGAAGCACTCCGGGCCGAAGCTGAAGTACCTGACGACCGCTCCGTTCGCCTCGTTCGGCACCAGGGAGCCCGGCCCCGTCCCGGCCCCGCCGGCGGCGAACGTTACGACGGAGACCGCGGGCGCGGGAGAGACGACCGGTCGGCCCGGAGACGACAACCGACCCGGAAGCACCAGGGGCCACTTCGAGAGCCGGAGGACTAGTGACCTCGCCCACCGCTGTGCTCGCGGCGCAGGCTGACCGGGCACCCGGCCAGCCGGTCGCCCGGCGCACACCCAGGGCGGTGGCCGGCGCGCTCATCGCGCTGACCAAGCCCCGGATCATCGAGCTCCTGCTCGTCACCACGGTCCCGACGATGCTGCTGGCGCGGCACGGCCTGCCGTCGCTGAAGCTCGTCCTCGTCACGCTGATCGGCGGCACCTTCGCCGCCGGCAGCGCGAACACGATCAACTGCTACATTGACCGCGACATCGACGCGGTGATGAAGCGCACCGTCCCGCCGCCCGCTGGTCAACAAGCAGGGCGTGGTCAAGCCCGCCGAGGCGCTGATCTGGGGCATCGCGCTCGGCGCGGCGGCCACGCTGCTGCTCGGCCTGGAAGCCAACTGGCTCGCCGCGTCGCTCGCGGACGCCGCCATCCTCTTCTACGTCTTCGTCTACACGCTGCTGCTCAAGCGCCGTTCCCCGTCCAACATCGTGATCGGCGGCGCCGCCGGCTGCTTCCCGGTCCTCGTCGGCTGGGCCGCGGTAAGGGCACGGTATCCGTACCGGCGATCGTGCTGTTCGCGGTGATCTTCCTGTGGACACCCCCGCATTTCTGGGCCCTGGCGATGAAGTTCAAGGACGACTACGCCCGCGCGAACGTCCCGATGCTCCCGGTGGTGGCGAGCCCGGCCGTGGTGACTCGCAAGATCGTCCTGTACTCCTATGCGATGGTCGCCGCGACCCTGGCCCTGGCCCCGTATGCGGGCTGGCTCTATGGAATCGCAGCCGTCGGCCTCGGTGCCTGGTTCCTGATCGAGGCCCACCGACTCGACGCCCAGGTCCGCGCGGACAGCGCGGAAAAGCCGTTCCCGATGCGCCTTTTCCACCTCAGCATCGCCTATCTGACCATCCTGTTCGCCGTCGTAGCGGTCTCCGCGCTGCTCCCGGTGGGGCACTGGTGAGGCTTGGATAGAGCCTAACTACGCCAGCGGCAGGCGGACGACCGCGCGTAGGCCGGGAGCGGGTGCGGGACCCTCGGCCGGGGGGAAATCGGTGGGGAGAGCTGCTGCCAGGAAGGCCGCGCCGCCATAGGCCTGGGCGGTCGCGCGGACGATGGCCAGGCCCAGTCCCGCGCCGCCGGCCTCGTCGCCGTCCCGGCTGCGGGCGTCATCCAGCCGGGCGAACCGGCCGAAGGCGCGCTCCCGGTCGGGTGCGGGAATGCCGGGACCGTCGTCGGCGACCGCAAGCTCCCCCCACGCGTGGTCCCCGTTGACCGATACCACCACCGCGGACTTGGCATAGCGCACCGCGTTGTCCAGCAGGTTCACCAAGAGCCGGTCGAGCCGCTCCCAGTCGCCGGCGACCACGACACCGTCGCCACCCGCCGATGTCTCCGGCACCGTGACCGCCGTCACCGGGACGCGGGCGTCGCAGTAGCGGGAAACGACCGAGCGGCTAAGCTCGGCCAAGTCGACCACCCCGCGGCGCTGTGCCGCCTCGCCCGCCTTGCCCGTCGGCCCCGCCTGGCCTGCCTGCTCATCGAGGCGGGCGAGCAGCAGCAGGTCCTCGGCGAGCCGGGCGAGCCGCAGCACGTCGGCGTGCACGTCGCGGGCCGTCGTCTCCCAGTCCTGGGTATCGGGGAAATCGAGGGCCACCTCAAGCTGGGTCAGGATCGATGCGATCGGCGACCGCAGTTCGTGCGCGGTGTCCGAGACCAGGGCCCGCTGCCGCTGCTGCGCCCGCGCCAGCCGGGAGAGCATGTCGTTCAGGGTCTGCGCAAGGAGGCGCACTTCGTCCCGCGCCTCGGGAACGGGCAGGTCGGACGGCGTTGCGGTCGTGGTGACCCGAGCCGCGCCCCGGCGCAGCGCGCCGATCGGACGCAGCGTGGAGCCGGTCACGAGCCAGATCGCCCCGGTGACCGCGAGGAACAGCACCGGCGTGAAAATCACCAGTGCCCGCGCCACCACGCTCAGCGACCCGGACGCCTCGCTGAACGGCACGGCCGAGATCACCAGCTGGCCGCCGTCCGCGGGCACCACCACGACCCGCAGCAGCGGCGCCATGTCAAGGGGCGCCCCGTGCACCAGGATCGCCCCGCCGCTGTTCGCGAGCGCCTGGGCCTGGGCAACGGACAGGATCGGGACAAGCCGGTCTGCCTCGGAGGACACGTTGGTGACGGCACCTGAGGAGTTGAGCACCTGGATCGTGATGTCGGTGGGGACTGGCACGGGGTTAGGCAGCCGGTCGGCGTTGATCAGTGCCTGGACCTCGACCGCGCCTGACCGCGCCGAGTCGTCGACCGACCGGGTCAGCGACACCCGGAGCGCGTTGAAAAGTAGCAGGTCAGCCGCGACGAACGCGACGATCAGGCCCAGGGCCGCGGTGAGCGTGACCCGTGCCCGCAGTCCGCGCCGCCGCCACCACCGCACGATGACCGGCCCGAGCCCGTGCCCCAGCCAGAACCGCACGACCTCAGCCACCGTCGCCCGCCAGCAGGTATCCGGCGCCGCGGACCGTCTGCACCGACCGCCGGCCGAACGGCGCGTCGATCTTGCGCCGCAGGTAACCGACATACACCTCGACAACGTTAAGGTCCGCGATCACATCCGGGTCGTCCCAGACGTGCGCCAGCAACTCCGCCTTCGACACCACGGCGCCGGACCGCCGCATCAGGTACTCAAGCAGCGAAAACTCCCGCGCAGTCAGTTCCACGCACTCCGAACCGCGCCGCACCACCCGGGACGCCGGGTCGAGGGAAAGGTCGCCGGCCCGCAGCACGGCCGGCCTTGGCACGGTGCCGCGCCGCAGCAGCGCGCGCAGCCGCGCGGCGAGCACCACGTACGAGAACGGCTTGGTGAGGTAGTCATCCGCGCCGAGGTCCAGCCCGTCGGCCTGGTCGTACTCCCCGTCCTTGGCCGAGAGGAAGAGCACCGGCACCCAGTTCTCGTCGGCCCGCAGCATCTCGCAGACCTTGTAACCGGAAAGACCCGGCAGCATGATGTCGAGCACGATGCCGTCGTACCCGCCCTCACGCGCCATGTGCAGCCCGCTGACCCCGTCAAACGTGATATCAACGGCGAAACCCGACGCCTCGAGACCGCGCTTCACCGCGGCGGCCAGCCGCCGTTCATCCTCCACCACAAGCACGCGCACGGGTCCAGTGTCACCTACCAGACCAACAACCCGCATCGCTCCCTCAGCCACCCTCAGCTTTCCGCAGATGCCAGGGCCCCGAGAGCCGAGCGCAGCCCCAAGTGTTACGGCTCGGCATGTCCGCGGCAGCCCGCAGAATGTCATGGTCCGCCCAGCGTGGGCGTCAGCCGCCCAACTGTCATGGTCTCGCCGACGCGTCCGGCGGCAGCCTCCCCCGCGCTCTCCGCGGCAGCCCGCCAAGGCTCTCAGCGTGATCACAGCGACCCCGAGCGAGAGAAGAATGGTAGAGGAAGCGATAGCCAAGGACGGGTGAGGAAGCATGCTCAACAGGAAGGCCCGCTGGGCCGTGCCAGGCACCGTCGTCGCGGTCACCGCCGCGGTGGTCGCGGCACTGCAGATTCCGGCCGCGCAAGCGTCACCGAACCTGCCGAACCGCACTCCCGCGCAGCTCCTGGCCAGCGTCAGCACCGACGCCAAGGTGCCGCCGATGACCGGCACGGTGGTGGAGACGGCCTCGCTCGGCCTGCCTCAGCTCCCGCAGACGGGAAACCCGACCAGCGTGACGTCGCTGCTGACCGGTTCGCACACGATGAAGGTCTACTACCAGGACTCAACGCACTTCCGGCTGTCGATACCGCAGCCTTCTTCCGAGACGGATGTCATCGCCGACGGTTCGAAGCTGTGGCTCTGGAACTCGACCGACGACTCGGTGACCGAGTTCATCCCGTCGGCGGGCAGTGCCAAGCAGGCCGCGCCCCAGGTCACGCAGGCGCCGCTGACCCCGCAGCAGGCCGCCAACGAGGTGATCGCCAAGGTCGGCAAGACCACGGTGGTCTCCGACCAGGCCAATGTGATGGTGGCCGGCGAGCCGGCCTACCAGCTCGTCCTCGCCCCGAAGGACTCCCGCTCGCTCGTCGGCAAGGTCGTGATCGCGATCGACGGCAAGTACGGCGTCCCGCTGCGCGTCCAGCTGTACGCGAAGGGCGCCAGTTCACCCGCCTTCCAGGTTGGCTACACCGCGCTCCAGTTGGTCACTCCCGCCCCGTCTAACTTCACCTTCACCCCGCCGCATGGCGCGTCCGTCGACGTCGTGAACCAGGGCCAGGCCAAGTCCGGCACCGGGACTAAGCCGGACACCAGCGGCTTCGGCACCTACGGCAACAGCTGGCTGACCGTGGCGGCGCTCCCGCAGAAGGATCTGGCGCAGGGACTCGGGACCAGTTCGGCCAGCTCGGGCAAGCAGAGCACCGGCCCTTCCAGTCGAACAACAAGGGGGTCGGCGTCTCCTCCCAGGAACTGATCAACGCCCTGCTCGGCTCGGCCAAGCCGGTCAGCGGCAGCTGGGGGAGCGGCACCCTGGTCACCACCAGCCTCGTCTCGATGCTCATGACCGGCGGCGAGGTCTACATCGGCGCCGTCCAGCCGAGCGTCCTTTACGCAGCGGTGGGACACACGGCCTCATGACCCAAGCGGGGCATCAAGCGGAGCTGGCGACCGCCGAACTGGCGATCGCCAGCTCCGCGCTGACCAAGCGTTTCCGCGGCGGTCAGCTGGCCGTCGACCATATTGACCTCGCGGTCCCCAGGGGATCGGTCTACGGCTTCCTCGGTCCGAACGGTTCAGGTAAGACCACGACGATCCGGATGCTCCTCGGCCTCGCCTTTCCGACCAGCGGGTCCGCCGAGCTTCTCGGCGTGCCCATGCCCGAGGGCACCACGCGCGTGCTGTCGCGGGTCGGCTCACTGGTCGAGGGCCCGGCGTTCTACCCTTACCTGTCCGGCTGGGACAACCTGGCCCGCTACGATGCCGCCGACCGCACCGCCTCGGCCGGAACGGCGAAGGCCAGGATCGGCGAGGCGATGGAGCGGGTCGGCCTGACCGGCGCCGCCAGGAAGAAATTCCGCAATTACTCCCTCGGCATGAAGCAGCGCCTCGCGATCGCGGCCGCCCTGCTCACGCCCGCGGGACCTGATCATCCTTGACGAGCCGACCAACGGCCTCGACCCGCAGGGTACCCGCGAGGTTCGCACGCTGATCCGGCAGATCGCGGCCGACGGGATCACGGTCTTCGTCTCCTCGCACCTGCTCGCCGAGGTCGAGCAGGTGTCCACCCATGTCGGCGTGATGCGCCTCGGCCAGCTCGTCTTCCAGGGCGAACTCGCCGAACTGCGCCGCACCGCCGCCCCCCGGGTCGCGGTCCGCACCGGCGACACCGCGACCGCCGCCGAGGTGCTGGCGAAGCTGGGCCTCGCCGACCCCGTCCTCTCCGACGACCTGGTGACGGCGGAACTCGGTGAATACCGCCGGAGAAGATCACCGCCGAGCTGGTCCACGCCGGCGTCGGCGTGCGCGGCCTCACGGTCGAGGCGCCCAGCCTCGAGGACCTGTTCGTCGGCCTAACCGGAGAGGGCTTCGACGTTGAGCGCTGATGTTACGGACGTGCACACTCCTCCAGATGAGATGGTTGTCCGACCTGAGTCACCATCAACCGTTCGGGCTGACCTTCCGGTTCTTCGCCAACGAGCTGCGGGTCACCTTCTTCCGGCGCCGTAACCAGGTGCTGCTGCTCGTGGCCGCGCTGTTCCCGCTGCTGATCGGCATCGGACTCAAACCCGTCCACGCCGCACGGCGGCGGCGGGGGCGGGCCGAGCGCGAGCGGCGCCGCCTACTTCAGCCAGCTCGCCGGCAACGGCGTGTTCCTCACCTTCGTCGCGCTGTCGCTGCTGCTGATCCTGGTGCTGCCGGTGGTGGTCGGGGTGGTCGCCGGCGACTCGATCGCCGGCGAGGCGGGGTACGGCACGCTGCGCTACCTGCTCGCGGTGCCGGCCGGGCGCACCCGGCTGCTGGCGGTCAAGTACGCGACGATCGTCGTGTGGGCCGTGGCCGCGACCTTCACCGTTTCGGTGATCGCCCTGGTCGTGGGCGTGGCTCTGTTCGGGGCCGGTCCGGTGACGCTGCTGTCGGGCACGACCGTGTCGCTCGCGGACGGCCTGGTGCACGTGCTGTGGGTGACGCTGTACGTGTGTGCGGCGATGGCGGCGTTCGGCGCGATCGCCCTGGCGATCTCCACGTTCACCGAGCATGCGATCGGCGCGATCGCGGCGGCCATGATCATCGTGGTCGCGAGCGAGGTGGTCGATAACATCCCGCAGTTCGCACCGGTGGCCCCCTACATCCCGACGCACTGGTGGCTGTCGTTCGACTCGTTGCTCCGTACCCCGATCGACACCGACGACCCTGTGGCACGGCCTGCTGAGCTTCGCCGTGTACGCGGCCCTGTTCTTCTCGATCGCCTGGGCCCGCTTCACCTCGGCGGACGTCACCAGCTGAGGGCCTGCGATCAGCGACGCCAGGCCGGACTCACGGCCAGCACCGGGCTGAGTTCACCCCGACCCGCGTCACGACTGGTGCACCGCCCCGCTTGCCGCGACAATTACCGCTATGACCGTCGCCGCACCAAACACAATCCGGCAACTTGTCTCACGGTCCGACGACCATCCCGCCCTGGTCGTGCCCGAGTCCGGGGCCACCCTTAGTTACGCCGCGCTCCAGCGCGCGCTCGATACGGCCACTGGCCGGCTGACCGCTCTCGGCGTGGCCCCGGGGGACCGGGTCGGTCTGGTGGCGGCGAACGGCCCCGCCCTGGTGGTGGCCTTCCTCGCCGTCGCCGCCCGGGGTGCGGCGGCGGCGCCGCTCAATCCCGCCCTCGGCGTCGCCGAGACGGCCACCGAACTGGCCGACCTGCACGTGTCCCGGCTGCTGCACGACGGCAGCGGCACGGCGGTGGCCGCCGCCGCCGAGGTCGGCCTGCCCGGATCGGTGATCGGGATGCAAGACGACCTGCTGCACGTCGACGGTATCGCCGGCGATCCGGCCGAGGCGGAGCGTGATCCGGATGCGCTTGCCCTGCTGCTGCACACCAGCGGTACCACGAGCAAGCCGAAGACGGTGCCCATCAGGCAGCGCAACCTCGTCGCGTCGACCGGCGCGATCGCCCGAACCTACGATCTCGGCCGCGACGACGTGACGATGTGCGTGATGCCCCTGTTCCACGTGCACGGCCTGGTCGCCGCGGTACTCGGCACCCTGTCGACCGGTGGCACAGTGCTGCTGCCGCGGTTCCGGCCGTCCGCGTTCTGGGACGATGTCGCCGCCTACGGCGCGACCTGGTACACGGCCGTGCCGACCATCCATGCCCGGCTGCTCACCCAGGCGCAAAAGCTGCCCGCGCCGCCCCCGCACCGGCTGCGGTTCGTCCGCTCCTGCTCGGCACCGCTGCCCGCGGTGCTCTGGCAACGCTACGAGGACGCGATCGGCGTACCGCTCGTCGAGGCCTACGGGATGACCGAGGCGGCCCACCAGATGGCGTCCAACCCGACGCCGCCCGGCGAGCGCCGACCGGGAACCGTCGGCCTGGCCACCGGCATCGAGATCGCCGTCCTCGATGAGGACTGGCAGCAGTTGCCGCCAGACGCCGACGGGGAGGTCGCGGTGCGGGGACCGTCGGTCGTTGACGAGTACCTCGGCAATCCGGACGCGACCGCCGCCTCGTTCCGCGGCGGCTGGTTCCGCACCGGGGACGTCGGCCAGCTCAGCGCGGACGGCTATCTCACGCTGGTCGGCCGGGTGAAGGAGATGATCAACCGGGCGGGGAGAAGATCTCGCCCTACGAAGTCGAAGACGCCCTGCTCAGCCATCCTGCCGTCGCCGAGGCGGCGGCCTATCCGGTGCCCGACGAGAAGTACGGGGAACAGGTGGGCGTTGTCGTGGTTCTGCACGGCGAAGCGACGCCGGGGGAACTCATCGCGCACTGTGCGAACCAGCTGGCCGCGTTCAAGCGGCCTGCCCGGCTCACGGTGCTGCCGGAGATTCCCAAGGGGCCGACGGGCAAGATCCAGCGTCGCACCCTGTCCGCCCTGGTGGGCCAGTGAAGGTTGCGGTCGTCGGGGCCGGCGCGATCGGCGCGTACGTGGGCGCGGCGCTCTGCCGCGGCGGTGCGGACGTCCACCTGGTGGCGCGGGGCGCGCACCTGGCGGCCATGCGCGGCGACGGCGTGACGGTGCTCAGCCCGCGGGGCGACTTCCACGCCAAGCCGCCCGCCACGGCCGACCCGGAAGAGATCGGGCCGGTCGACATCGTGTTCCTCGGCCTGAAGGCGTACAGCTACGCCGGAGCCGGCGACCTGCTGCGGCCGCTGCTGAAGCCGGGCACCGGCGTCGTCGCGGCGCAGAACGGCATCCCCTGGTGGTACTTTCACGGGCTGCCGGGCCCCAACCGGGACCGTCGGATCGAGGCGGTTGACCCGGGCGGCGCGGTATCCGCCGCCATCCCGCCCGAGGCGGCGATCGGCTGCGTGGTCTACTCCTCAACCGAGATCGTCTCTCCCGGCGTCATCCGCCACGTCGAAGGCACCAGGTTCTCCATCGGCGAGCCCGACGGTACCGTTTCTGAGCGCTGTGCCGCGTTCAGCCAGGCGATGGCCGCCTGCGGGCTGAAGTGCCCGGTGCTGACCGACCTGCGCCCGGAGGTCTGGCTCAAGCTGCTCGGTAACGTGGCCTTCAACCCGGTCAGCGTCCTGACCGGCGCGACGATGGGCGAGATCGCCGCCCATCCCGGCACGCGCCGGCTTGTCCTGGCCATGATGCGGGAGACGGCCGAGATCGCCGCCGCTCTCGGCAGCCCGCCCAAGATCTCGGTCGAGCGCCGTTTCGACGGCGCGGCGAAGGTCGGCGACCACAAGACGTCGATGCTGATGGATTACGAAGCGGGCAAGCCCCTGGAAACCGATGTCCTGCTCGCGGCCCCCATCGAGCTGGCCCGGCTAGCCGGCCTGCCCGCCCCCACCCTTGAGCTGGTGCACGCCCTCATCGACCTGCGCACCCGCCCCGGCGGCTCTCCCTGGTAGGCACTATCGACGCCGCTTGGACGCGCTTCGTCTCGGCCGCCGTGACGAGTTGCGACCGGCGGCTGAACCTGGCCGCAACGTGATTCGATAGCTAGAATTATGGCTATGGACACCTTGTCGATTACCGAGGCGAAGAACAGGTTCACTGAGATCGCCGACCGTGCCGCGGCCGAGCATGATCATTTCACCGTAACCAGGAACGGGCTGCCGCACGTCATGGTGGTCTCGGTCGCGGAGTGGGACGAACTACAGGAGACACTCGCCGTGCTGTCGGACCCGGAAACCCGCGCGGAACTTGCCGAAGCGGCGGAAGCAGCCGCACTAGGCGACTTCACCACGGAGGACGAGATGCGTGCGATACTCGACGCTCGCCTCGGCCGCAATCCCGAGCGGTGACCCAACGCTATGCCGTTCTCCTGACGCCTCCTGCACGTCGCGCTCTTGAAGAGACGCTACCGCCTGCTGTGGCCGCAGCCGCGTGGGAGCTAATCAGCGGCGCACTGGCAAGCGAGCCCTGGCGGGTCGGCAAGCCCTTGCATGGGCCGTACGAAGGACTGCACACGGCCCGGCGTGGCACCTATCGCATCATCTACAAGATTGATGAAGGCAAACACGCCATTGAGATCCGTACCATCAAACACAGAGCGGATGCATACCGCACATGACAGACCAGGAAGCAGAACCCACGGCAAAGCGGTACTCGCCTACTGACTTCGAGACCACTTCGGCCTCGAAGTATTCGACTCCCTCCCGTCCGCTGGGCCTGCGCACGGGAGTCGCACTGGACAAGGCTCTCCGACTGGCGTCGGATCAAGAGGACGCCGAAATCGTCTGCCGGATTTCGCGCTCTCCCCGGGAGTCTTGACCGTTAACCCGGATACCGATTCCTAGGCGGTAACAAACCGAAGACGTTCGCAGAGCAGCCCAGCCGCGGCGCCGTGCACTCAGAACATTCGCAGACAGTTCCCCGACAGCGCTTACAGTCGCGTGTGTGACACTGATTGACATGGACAACTGGGAGGAACAGGATCGGTGGACGCCGTCACCGGGTCGGGGTGCTGGTGACCAAGGGGAGAGTGACCGAGGGGCAGCGCGTCAGGTCGCGCGTGCCGTCGCGGAGCGCGAGCAGGGCAGACGCAGGCTGAACGCGACGACCGCGTCCGTGTCCCTGGCGAGCGTGGCGGTGGCCGGCCTGGTCGCCGTGGTGCTGCCCGGCTCCACCCACGCGGCGACGACCAGCACCGGCGGCAAATCCTCATCCAGTTCAGGTTCGTCGACCGGCGCGACGTCAAACTCGGGTTCCGGCTCGTCTAGCGGCTCGTCGGACGGGTCGAGCAGCAACTCATCGAGTAGCGGTTTCCAGTCTTCCAGCGGAGTCCAGTCGGGCGGCGGCAGCGGTTTCAACTCCACCTCTGGCGGTACTTGATCTAGGCCTGTGCCTGCTGATCCGAGGTCAAAGTCAAGATCAATATCGTAGGTCAAAGTCAAAAGCCCAAGTCAAAAGCCAAGTCAAAAGCTCAAGTCAAAAGACAGCGTGGCCGGGTGCACGGGGCAGATCCTTCGGAAGGCCGGCCGGAATCTCCCCGAGCACCCCGCTCGTCGGGTCGTGTTGGAGGAGCATGGTTAGGGGCGATCTGTCAGGGGTCGACGGTGGATTGTCGTCCGTGGGGGACGGCACAGCGTTCGATGCGTGGACGGCTTTGGGGATGCTTGTCCAGCTCGTGGTTACGTCGCCGGAGCGGATTTTGGCGGCTCGGGAATTGCTTGAAGCGGATTTGCTGGCGCTTGACCTGGCTTGTAGCCGGTTTCGGCCGGACTCTGAGTTGGTGGCCGTGGGGAACCTTGCGCGGGGGGCTTCTGGTCCGGTCACTGTGTCTGTTAGTCCGTTGCTGG
The DNA here is from genome assembly GCA_963785645.1 of uncultured Actinomycetota bacterium. Classification (GTDB taxonomy): domain Bacteria; phylum Actinomycetota; class Actinomycetes; order Streptosporangiales; family Streptosporangiaceae; genus Trebonia. The sequence continues at coordinate 309,771 of CAWAWG010000018.1, read as the reverse complement.
CGGAGGCTGTGGCGGTTGCTCTTCGGGCGGCGCAACTGACTGACGGGGACGTGGATCCGACCGTTGGCGGGGTGCTTGCTGACCTTGGCTATGACAGGGACTTCGCTGAATTGGCGCGACCCGAGCAACCTGCGCCCGCCCAGCGTTCCACGGGAGGCGTTAGCGTGCGGGTGGTTCCTGGGTGGCGGTCTGTGCGGGTGGATGTTGGGCGGCGGCGGCTGACTGTGCCTGCCGGGGTGCAGCTTGATCTTGGGGCGACGGTTAAGGCGTGGGCCGCGGATCGTGGTGCCGCGCGGATCGCGGCGGTCCTCGGGTGCGGGGTCTTGGTGAGCCTGGGCGGGGATACCGCGGTGGCCGGGGAACCCCCCGAACGGGGATGGCGGATTCGGGTGCAGGACAGGACGGCGCTGCCCGGCGAGTCGGCCGACGGGCCGAGCCAGGTGGTGACCATCAGGGATGGCGGTCTCGCAACGTCCTCAACGGCGGCGCGGCGCTGGCGGCACGGCGGCGCCGTGCTGCATCACATTCTTGATCCGCGCACGGCCCGGCCGGCCGCCCCGGTGTGGCGGACGGTCTCCGTGGCCGCCGGGACCTGCGCCGACGCGAACACCGCGGCCACCGCGGCGATCATCAGGGGACGGCAGGCCCTCCCGTGGCTGGCCGGGCTCCGGCTTCCCGCCCGGCTCGTCGCGCAGGACGGCACCATCCACACCGTCAACGCGTGGCCCGAAGACCGCAACTGACCAGAACGCAAGTTAAGGACTCACGAGTCAAACAAAGATCGCGGCTTTCTCCCCCCACTCCAGGGAGAAAGCCGCGATCTCTTTGGCGGGGACCCTACTCCTCTTCGAGGAGCCAGTCGAGGGCGACGGCCGCGGTCCAGGACTGATTGAGCGAACCGAGCGGTGTACCGGTCACCGGGTGATAATACTCGCCGAACATCTCGTCACCGAGTTGCCTGAGCGAGGCCGAGCGCAGCGCGGACGCCGCGTCGGGCTCGCCCGACCGCGACAGCGCCCAGGTCAGCAGCCAAGTGAAGAACGGCCAGACCGGGCCCCGCCAGTAGCAGGCCGGGTTGTATGCGGGCGAGCACGGCGACGTAGAGGGCGGCAGCCGGAACTTCAGGGACGGGTGCCCCGCCCATCGCTCCCCGAGAAGCAGCGACACTAGCTGCTTGCGCATCTTGAATGGCATAACCCCGGCGATCAGCGGCGCGAACCCGGCGATAGTTTCCGTCCTCAGCCACGCCCCGGTTCGGAGGTCAACGTCGGCGGCCAGGCCCGACGCCTCGTCGACATGACAGAAAACAGCCGCCCGAGCCTGGGCGGCATAATCCTTGAGCTCGGCGGCGTCATCCGATTTTCGCAGCCTCACCGCCAAGGACGCCAGCAGGTCGGACGCGCAGGCGAAGATGGCCGTGAACAGCACGTCGCCCACCTGGAACGATCCCGTTTGACGGAGCAGTCCCGCATCGTAGGAGGCACCCTTGGCTTCCTCCACCAGCCACAGGTACCGGTCGTACTCCCGGTCGGTGGGCCGCTGCGCGACGTCCGCCACGTGCGCCGTGTCCTTCCGCTCATAGAACGGGAGGCCAGGCCCGACCTTCACCGCGGCGTACGGCTCGTCCCAGCGGGGAGAGTTGTCGGTGCCCGACTCCCAGCCGTGGAACAGGGTCAGCAGGCCGGTTTCCTTGTCGGCCCGGTCCCGCGCGAGGAACCGGTGCCAGGCAAGCACCTTCGGGTAGATGGCCCTCGCCCATTCCAGGGTCCGTGAGTATTCTTCCCCGCCCGTCCGTGCCGCGACCGTCAAGATCCGGTCAACCGCGATCGCGTGCACGGGCGGATCTATGATCCCGCTAGTCGCGGGCGCGGATGGTGCCTCCTCACTGTGAGCAGCGCATTCCCACTGCGCCGGGCCCGGCCAGTAGCCGTCGGCGGCGGGGTCGAAGACGATGTGTGGCAGCAAACCGTTTCGCCACTGCCCGGTGAAGAGCGAGTCGAGTTCAAGCCGGGCCCGTGGCAGGTCGATGGTCGCCAGGCCGATCGCGTTGAACGCGGCGTCCCAGCTCCACTGGTGCGGATAGAGAGTAGGTGCGGCCTTCGTGATGAGGCCGGTGCTGTTGTCTCGCAAGATGTACGCCGCGCGGGCGGCAATCGATAGTGACCCAGTCATCTCGTAACAATCAGGTTTCCTAATATGTCGATCATGTTAACTGTGCAGGCAGCAAGGATCTTCCGGTGCAAACGTGCGTACTCGTAGTGCGCGTCACCACAGGCGAAGTTACCCGGGTACGGCTACCCGCGCCATGGACGGGACACCTCAGAAGGCACACCATTGGTAAGGCCGGGGGATAGCAGCCGTTACGGTTTGTTAACCAAAGACAAGTATCAGAGGAGCTTCAGAGCCGCCGTGTATCCGCCGCTGTGCTTCGTGACGGAAGGTTGATGACGTGAGTGGAATCAACTCCTCGACCGCGTTGTGGTATACGAGCCGGGCCACCGGTGTGGTCGCTCTGTTGCTGTTGACCGCGGTGATGCTGCTGGGGCTGCTGGTTACCAGGCAGGGACGGCTCCCCGGGCTGCCGAGGTTCGCGGTGACCGGGCTGCACCGGAACCTGTCGCTGCTCGCGACGGCGTTCGTGGCGGTCCACGTCGTGTCGGCGGTGACCGACGGATACGTGAACATCCCGATCACCGCCGCAGTGGTACCGCTGGCGTCGTCGTACGAGCGGCTCTGGCTCGGTATCGGCGCGGTGAGCTTCGACCTCATGCTCGCCGCCGTCGTGACGAGCCTGCTCCGCGGCCACATGTCGAGGAAGGCCTGGCGCGCGGTGCACCTGACCGCCTACGTGAGCTGGCCGGTGGCCTGGCTGCACTCGGTCTTCTCAAGCGGCGACCTGCGGCACGGTGTGCTGTTCCTCCTCGCGGTCGCGTGCGCGGTCGCCGTCATCGCCGCCGTCCTGTGGCGGGTGTCGGCGGCGGGCCGGGACGTGCCGCGGGCGGAACGAGTCGGCCTGCTCATGTCCGCCGTCCACGCCAAGGGCCGGCCGGGCGGTGCTCGCCAGGAGAACAGTGCTCGCCAGGAGAACGGGGCACGCCAGGCAGACAGGGCGGGTCAGCGGGACGGCGTACGCCGGGGTGAAAGGACGCTCAGCCAGTGACCGCCGTGACCGAGGACACCAAGGGCGCCGCGACCCAGCTGCCCCGCCTGCTGCCGCCACCCGAGAACAAGAACGGGCAGGACTGGCCCGCGCACGCCGACCGGTACGGCCGGCCGCCGTACCGGGACCGCCAGGGCATCCTGATCGGGGATATCGAGGCAGCCGGGCTGACCGGCCGCGGCGGCGCCGCGTTCCCGGTGCACCGCAAGCTCCAGGCCGTGCTCGACGCGTCAGACAAGCGCCGCCGCACCCCGGCGGTGATCGCGAACGGCGCGGAAAGCGAGCCCGCGAGCGACAAGGACGCCACGCTGCTGTGGCTGTCACCGCACCTGGTTCTCGACGGCCTGCAGCTCGCGGCCGAAGCGGTCGGTGCGGACACCGCCATCCTCTACACGCATGTCAACCGCGGGCACGACGTGGGCAGCCGCCTGCGGGAAGCGCTGCGGGCGAGGCAGGCGGCGGGTGTGGACCGGGTCCCCGTGCAACTGGCCCAGGCTCCCGCACGGTTTCTCTCCGGACAGGAGACCGCCCTGGTCAACCACCTGTCCGGCGGCCCGGCGATCCCCACCTTCATGCCGCCGAGGATCACCGAGCGCGGCCTGAACGCAAGTCCGACCCTGGTGCAGAACGTGGAGACCCTGGCCCACCTGGCCCTGATCGCCCGCAACGGACCAGACTGGTTCCGCGGTGTCGGCCCGGACGCCGAGCCGGGCTCGATGCTCGCCACCATCCGCGGCGCCGACGGCCGGCCGAGGATCACCGAGGTTCCCCTCGGCGTGCCGCTTGAGGACCTGATCGGTCAGCTGGAACCGGACCGGGCGGTACTGATCGGCGGCTATCACGGCACGTGGCTCACGGGTGGCGAGGCGCGCAGGCTGACCCTGGACAACCGCTCCCTGGCGCAAGCGCAGGCCCGGGTGGGTGCTGGCATCGTCATCACGCTTCCTCCTGACCGATGCGGCCTGGTGGAGACGGCGAACGTCGTCCGTTACCTCGCGCTGGAGAGCACGGGTCAGTGCGGCCCCTGCCTGAACGGCCTGCCGCGGATCGCCGCGGCGCTCGCCGAGGTCGCCGGGGGCAGGGCCCGCCCGCAGGCAATCGCCGATGTCGAGCGCTGGTCCGGCCTGGTGCCGGCCGCGGCGCCTGCCATCACCCGGACGGCACCACTCGCTTCGTCCGCAGCGCCCTGCGTACGTTCGCCGCCGAGGTCGACCGGCACCAGCGGGGCCGCTGCTCCGCGACCGTCACGAGTCCCTTCCTCCCCATACCGAACGCCGCCGCCCGCACCGAGCGAGACTGGATCTTAGGCTCATGGCCGAGAAACTAATCGTCAACCCCATCGACTGCGAGGGACACGGCGCCTGCGCCGAACTGCTCCCCGAGGCGGTCACCATGGACGAGTGGGGCTTCCCGATCGTCGACCCCCGCCCGCTCCCGCCCGGTCTTGAGCGCCACGCCCGCGCCGCCGTCTCCGCCTGTCCCACCCTGGCCCTCCGCCTGGTCCGCGCCGAAACCCCCGAACGAGTCCGCTGACCTCCGGCCAACCCGTGAAATGCGCCCGTTGACTGCCAGCTTCGAAAAGATAGTGGATAGTTGGTAGTCCTATAGCGTGTCTAGCCATCCACTATGTTCGTAGCAGCCGACCTGCTCGGGTGCTCCGGGCTTACCATCCGGCATGTCGGGCGCTGGCGCGCCGCGACATGCCGGATATTTCATGATTCGCGGGAGTGGGCTCGCGGGCTGGATCCCGGCATTAGCGGTTGACACTGCCAAACAGTCGTCACTATATTTTGAGAGTAACTTTCATTTAGTGGTTAATCGCTGAAGGTGGTGACTGTCATGGCTGCAACCTCGTCTAACCCCTCGACCGCCAGCGACTCTCCTCCCGCTCCGGCCGGAGATGTCACGCATTCCTCGGGTCGCTGGTGGGCGCTCGTCGCGATCGCGGCCAGTGTGCTCGTCGTCGGACTCGATCTCACCGTGCTCAGCCTGGCGCTGCCGACGATGGCGGTCAGCCTGCACGCGTCAACCAGTGATCTGCAGTGGATCACCGACGCCTACAGCCTCGTGCTCGCGGCCCTGGTCCTTCCGGCCGGACTGCTTGGCGACCGCTACGGCCGCAAGCGGATGCTCGTGATCGCCCTGATCCTCTTCGGCGTGAGCTCCCTGGCCTGCTCCTACGCGTCCTCGACGGGTGAGCTGATCGCCGCGAGGGCCGTGCTCGGCGTCGGCGCGGCCGCGATCTTCCCGCTCGCCCTTTCGGTGCTCCCGGTCCTGTTCGCGCCGGAGGAGCGGCAGCGGGCGATCGCCGCGATCTCCGGTGCGACCATGCTCAGCTTCCCGATCGGCCCGATCGTCGGCGGTTACCTGCTCAGCCACTTCTGGTGGGGCTCGGTCTTCCTGATCAACGTTCCGATCGTGGTCATCGCGATCATCGCGGTTGCGGTGCTGATGCCCGAGTCCCGGTCGGCGCGGCGGCCGAGCATTGATCTGTCGGGGCTGTTCGTATCCGGTGTCGGCCTGGTGGCGCTGACCTACGGCTTTATCAAGGCCGGCCAGGATGGCTGGTCCAATGTGACGGCGTTGCTGCTCATCGCCGCGGGCGTCGTGATCCTTGCCCTGCTGCCCGCCGTGGAGCGCCGGATTGAGAGCCGGGGCGGCCAGCCGCTCGCGGATCTGCGACTGTTCCGCTCGGCGAACTTCCGTTGGGGCACGATCCTGGTCACCCTGGTGTCGTTCGCGATGTTCGGCCTGTTCTTCGCGCTGCCGCAGTACTTCCAGGACGTCCAGGGCGTGGACGCGCTCGGCAGCGGCATCAGGCTGCTTCCCATGATCGGCGGCATGCTGGTCGGCATGGTGGGCGGCACGCGCCTGGCGGCATCCGGGAACGAGAAGGTCGGCCCGCGGACCATGGTGACGGTCGGCTACCTGATAATGGCCGCCGCCATGGTGCTTGGTGCGCTCACCACGCTGAGCAGCTCAACGGGGTACGTGGTGGCCTGGGTCGCGCTGGCCGGTCTCGGTCTTGGCCTGGTGATGCCCGCCGCGATGGGCGTCGCCCTCGGCGCGCTGTCCGCCGAGCGCAGCGGGGCCGGGTCCGCGCTCATCACCGCGATGCGTCAGGTCGGTTCGACGATCGGTGTGGCGGTGCTCGGCACGGTGATCAGCAACAGCTACGGCCACGGCGTCGCCTCGGCCGCGGCCCACCTGCCGGCGCAGGCCGCCGCGGCGGTCCGCTCCAGCGTCGGCGCGGGCGTCGCGGTAGCTGGCAAGCTCGGCTCCTCCTCGCTGCTGGACACGGTCCGCTCGTCGTTTGTGCACGGGATGAGCCTCATGCTCTGGACGTGCGGTGGCATCGCGGTCGGGTGCGCCCTGCTCGCGGTAACCTTCCTCCGCACGCGGCCGGGAAACGGTAGCCCCTCCGACACCGCTGGTTCAGAAGCCGGTTCGATCTCGGCCATGTAAGGGGCAGAATCAAGATTGTGACGGACATCATCGGGCAGGCCAGCCTGCGGGAACGGAAAAAGGCCAGGACGCGTGCTTCCCTGCGGGAGCACGCGCTCCGGCTGTTCCGTGAGCAGGGCTATCAGGCGACCACGGTGGAGCAGATCGCCGCGGCGGCCGAGGTGTCGCCGTCGACCTTCTTCCGGTACTTCCCGACGAAGGAAGACGTCGTCCTCCAGGACGACATGGACACCCGGCTGGTCGAAGCGTTCGTCAGGCAGCCGCCTGACCTTGCCCCGATCCCCGCGATCCGCGCCGCGTTGCGGGAGGCGTGGGACTCGTTCACCCCGCAGGAGTGGGAGTTGATCCGGGAGGGCGGCCGCCTCGGTATGGAGGTCCCAGAAGTCCGTGCCCGGACGATGAACGAGTTCTCCCGCATCATCAGCGTGATGGCCGACGCGCTCGCGCGGCGGGTCGGACACCCCCCGGACGACCTGCGGATCCGCGTAGTGGCCGGAGCGGTCATGGGCGTGATGATGGCCGTCTTTCTGCCGGAGCACCTCGCCGCTGAGGCTGGCGCCGAGCTGGTGGACGACGCCTTGTTTGGTCCCGGGTCGGCGGCGCGCCTCGACGAGGCGCTCGCCCTCCTGGAGGAAGGCCTCCCGCTGTAACGTCTCCCGTCCGGCGGCCGGAATATTTGAAAGTTCATATATCGTTCCCCTCGGTAAGCTGCCAACCAGCGCGGGTAACCGCCAGGAGACCCGCTCCGACTTGCCTAAGGGGCGTTCGCTATGCCAGCCGTCACCGTCGAGAACCTGCTGGTCTTGCCCCGGGTCACCGAGCCCGCGGCCGAAGGGGACCGTCCGGTCGTCAAGGTCACCACCGCGCCGGGGGGCTTCGAGGGCGAGGGCTTCCCCGTCCGCCGCGCCTTCGCGGGCGTCAGTCTCGCGGACCTCGACCCGTTCATCCATATGGACCAGATGGGCGAGGTAGAGTACGCGCCGGGCGAGCCCAAGGGCACCCCGTGGCACCCGCACCGCGGCTTCGAGACCGTCACGTACATCATCGACGGCGCGTTCCGCCACCAGGACTCGAACGGCGGCGGCGGCCTGATTACCAACGGCGACACGCAGTGGATGACCGCGGGCGGCGGCATCCTGCACATCGAGGAGCCGACCGAGGAACTGGTCGTGACCGGCGGCCTGTTCCACGGAACCCAGCTCTGGGTCAACCTGCCCGCCCGGCTCAAGATGACCCAGCCGCGCTACCAGGACATCCGGGCCGACCAGGTCGGGCTGCTCACCTCGAAGGACGGCGGCGCGCTGCTTCGGGTCATCGCGGGCGAGTTCGACGGCCACGCTGGCCCGGGCGTCACGCACACCCCGATCACCCTCGTGCACGCCACGGTCTCGCCGGGTGCGCAGGTCCGCCTCCCGTGGCGCGCGGACTTCAATGCCCTCGCGTACGTCCTGGCCGGCTCCGGCACGGTGGGCGCGGGTGCGGGCCGGCGCCCGGTCCGCACCGGCCAGCTGGCGGTCTTCGGCTTCGGCGAGTCGCTTACGTTCGCCGCGGACGCGAAGGTAGACGGCCCGAGCCCGACCCTGGACGTCCTCCTGCTGGGCGGCGAGCCCATCCGCGAGCCGGTCGCCGCCTACGGCCCCTTCGTGATGAACACGCGCGATGAGCTGGCTCAGGCCTTCGAGGACTACCAGAAGGGCCGCCTCGGCAGCATCCCCGCCCAGCCGGCCAGCACCCCGATCCCCACCGACCACCCCGGCCACGACGTCCTGTAACGTCGGCCGGCGGTGGTGTGACTGCAAAGAAACGGGATACTTCGGGCCCCCGGAGGGCCTGAAGTATCCCGTTGACGTCGGGCGCGTCCGGCGGGCTAGCCGTTCGTGCTCGGGGTGGTGCCGCTGAGCAGGGTGAGCAGGGCGGTGCCGTTAGGCGTTCCGAGACCAGTGCAGGCGTCCCAGCCGGGCCCGGCCTTGTACGCGCCGTTGCTGCCCTGGACGATGTCGTTGAACCCCGGGGCGGCGACACCGGCGGAAGCACCGGCGTACAGCAGCGGCTGGAGCAGGCCGAACCTCTTGCCCGTCGACTGGGCCAGCCGCGCGATCAGCCCGGCCCACAGTGGCGCGACCGCGGACGTGCCGCCGATTGGCTCCCGCTGGCCGTCCACGACCACGAGATACCCGGTCACCGGGTCGGCGTTGCCCGCCACGTCGGGCACGCCGCGCCCGGTTCCGCCGCCGGCCGACGTCGGCACCCCGGCGTTCGCCTGGTAGGACGGAAGCGGGAACGTGTCGGAGACGCCGCCGCCGCCCGCGCCCTCGTTGTTCGCGAGCTCGTTCCATACCACCTCGGAGGTGATCGCGAACGACGAGGTGTTGCCGATGAGCTTGGTCCCGCCGCAGGCGAGCGCGTTCGGCGAGGAGGCCGGGAAGTCGCAGTGCACCTGCGTCTGCTCGCTCGGGTCGTCGCTCGACCCGTTGTCCCCGGCCGCGACCGTGACGGTCACGCCGAGCGCGGCCGCGTCGGCGAACGCCTCGTCCATCGCGGTGCGGGACTGTGCGGACCACTGGTCCTCTGACTGGCCCCAGCTGATCGAGACCGCGATCGGGGTCGGCGTCGCGTGCACGGCCTGGGAGATCGCGTCGACGAAGCCCTGATCGGTGTTGGCGGCGAAGTACACGAACTGGACGGCACCGGGCGCGACGCCGCCGACGACCTCGATGTCCAGCTCGACCTCGCCGTCGGCCTGCTGGCCGGGGGAGTTGGACCCGCCGTCGACGCCAACGGCGGTCACCGAGGGGACCGGCAGACTGAGACCGGCGAAGTAAGCGGAGAGGTCGGCTGCCGTGTAGCCGCCGCCGAGTTCGATGATGGCGACCGTCTGCCCGGTCCCGTCGGTGCCGGACGGGAACTGGTAGAAGCCGGCGACCTGCGGCGCGGTCAGCGGTCCGCCCGTAGCGCCCGTGCTCGTGCCTGTGCCTGTGCCCGTGCCTGTTCCGTCCTCCGGTTCGCCGGCGGACCTGGCGGCGGATGCCGGGCCGCGGCGGAACTGCGGGCGGGCCTGCGGCCGGTCGTCGAGGCCGAGGACCGCGGTGATAATCCCGGAAAGCCGGGCCGGGACGGACAGGGAGCCGGTGCGGTAGCGGTGCAGCACGTTGCCTGACCCGTCCGGGTGCGGCGATGTCACCGCCGACAGCGTGGTCCCGAATGCCGCCTGCATCTGCGCGATCGTCCCGCTTACCTTTAGCCGGCGAGACTCCAGGTGGGACTCGGTCACGGTCAGCCCGTACGAGCCGAGCACCTCGGACACGAGCTGTGCGTCGGCCGGGTCGGCGCCGTAGCGCTCGCCTAGTTCGCTCTGGCTGACCGTCTGCGGCCCTTCGACCAGCGCCGTGGGAATCTCCGCGCGCCGCCGCAGTACCACCGTCACGGTGATCACCTGGCTGTCGTCGAGCGGTGCCGCCGCGGGTGACGCGCCCCGCAGTTCCGAGCGCTCGCTTCCTGGCAGCGGTACTAGGTCTCGCATCAGGTTCCTTCCCGACGAGTTTGCCCTTGTATACCGAGATTCTGTCGCGGTATCCAAGCCAGCACCCTTCGTTCGGGAGCTATATTTCTTTGTCTTTACTTCTTTGTTTTTATTGGGCGGCCCTGCGGGACTAACGGGTCCACGTGTCACGCATTGTGATCTCCTGTTCAGTCACCATCCGTGTTCGTTCCGGCTAAGTACATAATCAGATAGTGACGACACGCAGGCCAGGCGGACTAACCGGCAGACTCTCAGTAGCCGGAAGGCTGCCGGTAAGAAATGCGATGCGCTACGGAGCGTAAATGATCTAGGCTGCGCCGACGTCCGGCGCGGCATCTGCCTCGGGAATTGCCGTCACCCGGTCGGCTGCCAGCGCGGCGAGCCTGCTCCGCACCATGTTGGCTGCGGGGTGGTGGAGCGTGCGGAGGATGAGGAGGGATTCGTCCCACGCCTGCCGGGCGCCGCGGATGTCGCCGGTGGACACGTAGGTCTCGCCCAGGTGCGCGAGGACCATCGCGAGGTCGTAGCGGTTGCCCATCTCGCGGTCGAGGGTGACGGCGCGCAGGAAGCAGGGCACGGCCTCGTCGTGTTCCCCGAGCCGCTGCAGGACGACGCCGAGGGTGTCCCAGGTGCCGGCCTCGCCGGGGGAGTAGCCGATCGACTGGCACAGCTCGATCGCCTTGAGGCAGAAGGCCCGTGCCTCCGACAGGTCTCCGAGCTGCGCGTTGTTCCAGGCGGAGCCGTTCAGCGCGCTGGCCCGCACGAGCAGCATGTGATGGTCGCCCGGCGCGCTCTCCGACAGGCGCAGGGCGTCGTCCATGACCGCCAGGGCCTCGGCGAACCGGCCCTGGAACTCGAGCGTCTGCGAGTAGATCACGTCGGTCCGCGCCAGCCCGAGGTCGTCGCCGAGCTCCTTGAACGCCGCCTGCGCGGCGGCCAGGCACTCCTGCGCCTCCTCGAACGCGCTGAGCGACATCGAGAACGACCCGAGCCCGCGCAGTGTCTGTGCCTGCCCCGACAGGTCGCCGCACCGGCGCGCCGCTTCAAGCGCGAGCCGGTGCAGCCGCGTGCCGTCGTGCCAGTGCCCGCACACGTTATGGAAGGTCCACAGCACCACCGGCAGCTGCCACGCGTGCGCGTCGAGCCCGTTGCGGGCCGCGAGGCCGGTCACCTTCAGCAGCACCTGGTACTCGTCCTCGAGCCACTCAAGCGCGGATGCCTTCCCGCCGAACGCCTCGGGCGTGACGCCGCTCGCGCGTGCGCCGAGGTCGATCAGCTCCCGCCCCGGGTACAGCACCCGGTGGGCGGCGTGCGCGGTGTGCAGGTAGTGGTCGAGCATCCGCCGCGCGGTGCTCGCGACGTCTTCGGGTGACGTCGCCTGCGCCGCCTGCTCGCTGGCGTAGGCGCGCAGCAGGTCATGGAATGCGAACCGGCCCGGCACGACCTCCATGAGCAGCGACGCGCGGGTGAGGTCGCGCAGCGCGACCCGGGCCTGCGCTTCGGGCACGCCGGCCAGCGAAGCGGCGGCGGCCGCGCTGATGTCGGGGCCGGGATGCAGGCCGAGCAGCCGGAACATCCGCGCCGCGCGCTCGGGCAGGTGCCGGTAGGACAGCGACAGCACGGTCCGCACGTTCGCCGCCGGGTCGCCCGCGTCCAGCGCGTCGAGCCGGCCGCCGAGCCTGGTCAGCTCGGCCGCGAGCGACGAAAGGGGCAGCTTCGGGGCGGCGGCGGCCCGGGCCACCACCACCGACAGCGCGAGCGGCAGCCGGGCGCACAGCGCGGCCAGCTCGGTCACCGCCCACGGCTCGCCGGCCGCCCGCTCCTTGCCGAGCCGCGCGACCAGCAGTTCGTTCGCCTCCTGCTCGCTCAGCACGTCGAGCTGCAGCAGCCGGGCGCCCTCCTGCGCGGTGAGCGCGGCCAGCTCCCGCCGGCTGGTCACGATCACCAGGCACTCGGGTGAGGCGGGCAGCAGCGGCCGCACCTGCGCGACATCGGCCGCGTTGTCGAGCAGGACCAGCATCCGCCGCCCGGCCAGCACGGACCGGTACAGCGCCGCGAGCCCCTCGACGTCGCCGGGCAGCCGCTCGGGGTGCACCCCGAGCGCGTCGAGGAACCCGCGCAGCACGTCGGCCGGATCGGCGGGCCTGCTGTTGCCGGTGTCGAACCCGCGCAGGTTCGCGTACAGCTGCCCGTCGGGATAGCGGTGCGCGACCCGGTGCGCCCAGTGCAGCGCCAGCGCGGTCTTACCGACCCCGGCCGTCCCGCCGATCGCCGAGATCACCACCCCGGCCGCCCCGACTGCCTGGTCGGACGCCGCCTCGTCCAGCACGCCGTCGAGCAGCGCCAGTTCCCCGGCCCGGCCCGCGAAATGCGGTACCCGCGTCGGCAGCTGCCTCGGCACCGTCACGCCGCCGGCGCTCCCGGCCAGATGGTCTGCGGCCCGCGGCGCGTTGGCTCGCCCGGTGTTGATAAGTGCCGCGCCGACTTGTCCGGTGCCTTCTGGCGCCGTGCCTTCTTGTACCGCGCCTTCTTGCGGCGGGCAGTCCCCGGCCCGGTATCGGGTGACAAGGTCGGTACTGATCGCCTCGGGCAGTCCAAGCGCCCGGACAAGCGCCTTTACCGACGACGGGTAGGGCTTCTTCGTCCGCCCGCGCTCAAGGTCGGCGATGGCCCGCACGGACACTCCGGACCGCTCGGCCAGGTCCTCCTGGGTCAGCCCAGCGGCGATCCGCTGCTGACGCAGCCATTCACCCGGGCGCTCCTGACCGGGATGTGCACCCATGCTCACCCACCTACCCGTGACCACCCCGTCACGGAAAGTCTAACTTGCCTGCGCTTGCGGCGAAAGTTGCCAAATCGAAAACCCAAAGTGCGATACGTACACCGAGGTTAAGGTTACGGGCGATTGCGAACGAATGCGGCTCTGGGTGGGGACATTCACAAGTGTCGCTCTAGCCACAAGAGGACAGTTTCGTCAGTGATGTGCCGAATGCGATCGTTTCGCCGCGAAAAGACGCCCGCTCTGCGACCATGGCAGTGGGTAACCGGTCGAGCCGCATGCGTGGCCACATAGCCGCGCAGGCCGGTACCACAGAACCGAAAGAGTCGCCGTGTCTGAGTCTACGGCCCATCGCCCGTCCTTCCGTGATGTCTTCGCCCAGCCCGAGTTCCGCGCCCTCTGGGCCTCCTACGTCCTGTCCACCACTGGTGACCGTCTCGCCCTGGTGGCCCTGACGCTCCTCGTTTACGACCGCTCCAAGTCCCCGCTGCTGGCCGCGATCACGTTTTCAGCGGGCTTCGTGCCCTATCTCTTCGGTGGGATGTTCCTGTCCGGCCTCGCGGACCGGCTGCCCCGCCGCTCCGTGATGGTCGCCTGCGACGTGATCCGGTGCCTTCTGGTGGCGGCGATGCTCGCGCCCGGCGTCCCGTTGGCCGCCATGATCGCCCTGCTCTACGTGGTCACGCTGCTCCAGCCCCCGTTCGACGCGTCCCGCTCGGCGATCGTCAGGGACGTGATGGACAGCGACCGCTATCCCCTGGCGATGGCCGTCATGGGTTCTACCACCCGCGTCGTGACGGTGGTGGGCTCGGCCGCGGGCGGATTTATCGTGGCCCTCTTCGGTGCGCGGCCTGCGCTCGGCGCGGACGCTGCCACGTTCGTCGCGTCAGCCCTGCTGATCCAGTTCGGTGTGCGTGTCCGCCAGGCCCCCGCGGGGGGCGGGGCGGCCGGCCCGAATCCCCTTGGCCAGCTCGCCGAGGGCGTCCGCCTGGTCTTCGGCGATCCGGTGCTTCGCACCCTCATGGGCCTGGGCTGGCTAGCCGCGTTCTATGAGGTCCCAGAGGGGCTGGCCGCCCCGTACGCGGGAAGTCTCAGGGGAGGGGCGGTGGCGGCTGGCCTTATTATCGCTACCTCGCAGATCGGCGCCGCGGTCACGACTCCGGTGTTCACCAAACACCTAGGTCCGCTGACCCGCCTGAAGTGGATGGGCCCGATGGCGGTCCTCACCTGTGCGATCCTCATGGTGACGGTACTTCGCCCGGACCTGATCGTCTCGATGGCACTGTTCGCGGCATCCAACAGCTTCGCGATGTACCAGATCGCCGCCAACACCGCGTTCGTGGAACGGATACCGAACGAGAAGCGGGGGCAGGCATTCGGCCTCGCCAACGCGGGCCTGATCGTGGGTCAAGGGGTGGCGTTCGCCGTAGCTGGAGCGGCCGCCGAGGTGGTACCTCCCTCGACGGTCGTGGCTCTCAGTGGGGGAATCGGTGCCATTGTCGCCTGTGGCCTTGCGATCCGTTGGCGGGGAATGTCACCCGCCGTCGGCCGTCACACTGCGAGACATCTTGGCCGAGACGCCTCGCTTACCAGGCAGACACCTATCCATGCGGCTCGTAGTAACTAGGGGGGTAAAGCGAGTGAAGCTAAGATCTGACTATCGGGTCCAGGTGTCGCGCATGGTTCCCACTCCCTTCGGTGCGGCTCGTGTGATTTCCGGTGCAGTAAACGGCTTCAGTGCCAGACGGTGTTACGCACAGCTATTCCTCCTCAGCTGTAACAGCAGACGCATTGATATCAGCGCCCACTTTGGTGCCCTAGCGCAAATTCGGTCTCTCCTGCCTCCGCGCCATCTCTGTTAGGCACCATTAAGCTCCGCCTTGTCCGGAGTTGTACTGGAAACTTGCGGCAATAGTTACCAAGCCCGGCAAGATGGGTTATGGTAGCTATACGCAGCTAGTCATTTACGGTCAGCAGCTACTAGAAGCGGGCACCGGGTATCGCACATGAAACGGTGGAACATGCAAGCCTCGTCCCTCGCCAGCCGCCTCAAGAGGTGTACGGCTGTGCGGGAATGGCGCTGGTGGCAGCTTCCGGGGGCGCTGCGCCTGTACGTGGCCATTGTTCCAGTCGCGGCGCTGGTGATTGTCGCTGTCACCGCCAGCCAGACTGACTGGAAGACGTCGGATCTGGGCAAGTTCCTGCTGTTGATGTGCTGCGGAGCGATCTCCGTGGCCAGCACGCCCAAGATCATGTACGCGGTGCCGGGGGTAACGAGGGATTTCACGACCGTCTGGGTGCTGCCGGCCGCGATTCTGCTTCCGCCCTTCTACGCCGCGGTCATGGCCTTCGTCATCTTCGCGATCCTGCGGGTGTTTGTGCACCGCGGTGTTCTCCACCGAATGGTGTTCACGGCCTCATCGGTGAGTGTCAGCTATGCGGCGGCATCGGCAATATTCCGATCACTGCCCAGTTCGGTCGCCGGTATATCCGTTGGCTCTGGACTTCACGCATTCACCTGGGCGCTCATGGTCATGGTCTGCTACATAATCGGTGGCAGGCTCCAGCACTTCATGATTGTGGCTGCGGTCAAGCTCACTGATCCGAAAATTCAAATTCGGCGTCTGGAGTGGAATCGGGCGGCGATGCAGGAGCTCTTCGTGGAGATTGACCTCGGAGTGCTGATCACCATCGCTGTGGGGGTAAGCCCCGCCCTGGTGGTAATAGCGCTTCCAACGGTCTTGCTCGTCCGCAGGTTCCTGGTACACCCGATACTCGTGGCCCAATCGCGCGTTGATTCCAAGACGGGCCTGCTCAACGTCTCGACATGGGAGTCGGAAGCCGAGGCCGAGCTCTCGCGCGCGGTGCGATTGCGCACCCCGCTGGCCGTTGCCCTGATCGACATCGACCACTTCAAACTGGTCAACGACACCTACGGGCACCTAGCCGGGGACCGGGTACTCAAGACCATTTCCGAGGCGCTGACCAGCCAGTCACGTGACTACGACCGCGCCGGGCGTTTCGGCGGTGAGGAATTTGTCCTTCTCCTGGCTCAGACGAGCCGGAAGGACGCCTGCACCATTGCCGAACGCCTCCGGGCCTACATCGCCAACCTGGAAATCCCGGCCGACGACCGCCCGGACGCGCCCGCCCTTAACGTGACGATCTCTATTGGCGTAACGGCCATGAGCCGCGGTGAGTCGTATGAGTTGACCGACCTGCTCGCCGCCGCCGACTCGGCCATGTACGCGGCCAAGCAGGCGGGCCGCAACCAGGTAGCGTTCGCCCGGCCACTGCACGACATGGGCCTCGGTGCCGCCTTGAGCCCCGCCTCGGACGTCGCCTCCGAGCACGGCCGAAGCCGCGATGGCGCACCTCAGGCCGTGGCCGCCCCCCTGAATGGCAGCCCGCTAAATGGCAGCCCGCTGGCCAGCCACAGAATTGAGCTGGTTCAGACGGAGCAAAAAGCCATTTCTTTATGCCCTCAGAGGTAACTCTCCGTGCTCATTAGGGCACTGCTTGAGTCTGCAAAATGCGCCGCAATTTGCAAGTCGCCCAAACCCCGATGAATGCACGTGCATTGGCACGTTCATTTGAAATGTAGCACGTTTTCTTTGCTGTGCAATATGCCGTCAATGCTGGCAAAGTGCCGTCAAACGCGATAGGTCTCGATTGGCGCTTCGCGCTAGCATGGGGTTGCGGCTCCCTGAGCGGTGCTCCTGGCAGGAACGGGAAGGACGACGTGAAGACGGCGGACGGGATGCGGATCAGCGTGCTCGGTCCGCTTGAGGTGAGCGACGCGGCGGGCCAGCCGGTACGGGTGGGCGGGCACCGGGTACGCGCGCTGCTCATCCTGCTCGCCCTGGACGCGGGGCGCGTGCTGCCGGCCCATGCGCTCATCGACCGGCTGTGGCCGCAAGAGCGGCCCACGGACGCGGCCAACGCGCTGCAGTCCCTGGTCTCCCGGCTGCGGGTGGCGCTCCGCCAGGCAGGCGTACCCGAGGGCGTGGTCGAGTCAACTCCGGTTGGCTACCGGCTCGCCGTCTCGCCAGAAGCGGTTGACGCCATCGCCTTCGAGTCCCAGGCCCGGGCCGGCAACCGGGCGCTAGCCAGGGGCGACGCGCGAGAGGCGGCAAGCCTGCTCCGCGCGGCACTGGGCCGGTGGCGCGGCACTGCGCTCACCGACGTGGCGGGGGAGGAGTTCGCGTTCGCCCCGGCCGCCCGCCTCACCGAGCTGCGAACCGCCGCCACGCTCGACCGTATCGAGGCCGACCTCGCGCTTGGCGCCGCGGACGCGGCGACGATCGGCGAACTGCGCGAGCTGACCGCCGCCGACCAGCTGGCCGAGCGTCCGGCCGGGCTTCTCATGCGCGCCCTCGCGGCGTCCGGCCGCCAGTCCGAAGCCCTGGCCGTCTATCAGCGGACCCGCGAGGCGCTCGGGGAAGGCCTTGGCGTCAGTCCTTCACCGCCGCTGGAGCAGATTTACCTGGCGATTCTCCGCCAAGACACGGGTGCGGGCACGAAGGCCGCCGCCAGCCAAGCGGAACCGCGCCAGCCCCGCGACGTCGGCGGTCCGCGCGCCGCTAATGTCCGCCGCCCGCCGACGAGCTTCATCGGCCGGGACGACGACGTGGCAGGCGTGCTCAAGCGGCTGGGAACCGAGCGGCTGGTCACGCTCACCGGCCCGGGCGGCGTCGGCAAGACCAGGCTTTCCGCCGAGGTCGCGGCGCGAGTCACCGCCGCCGCCTGGTTCGCGGAACTCGCCCCGGTCACGGACCCGGCCGAGGTCCCTTACGCGGTCCTCGACGTACTCGGCCTGCGCGAGCGGACCATCGCTCCCCGGGGTACGGATAAGGCGGGCGACCCGGCCGGCCGGCTCTGCTCTGCCCTCGCCGACCGTGACGCGGTGCTGATCCTGGACAACTGCGAGCATGTCATCGACGCGGCCGCCGCCCTGGCGGCGCGGATTCTCGGCGAGTGCCCCGGGGTCAAGATCCTCGCCACGAGCCGCGAGCCCCTCCAGATTCCCGGCGAGGCCCTGCACGTCGTCGGGCCGCTGGCCGCCCCGCGCGAATCCGATGCCGCGGAGGTCTCGGGCACCTATCCGGCGGTGCGGCTCTTCGCCGACCGTGCCGCCGCCGTTCTTCCCGGCTTCCAGCTTGACGCGATCAACATGGCAGCCGTCGCGAGCATCTGCCGGAACCTGGACGGCATGCCGCTGGCCATCGAACTGGCCGCTCCCTGGCTCCGCACGCTGCCCCCGGCTCAGCTGGCGGCGCGGCTCGACGACCGCTTCTCGCTTCTCACCGGTGGCAGCCGCACCGCGCTGCCGCGGCAGCAGACGCTGCGGGCCGCGGTCGACTGGAGCTGGGATCTCTTGTCGCAGCGAGAGCGTGTCCTTGCCCGACGCCTCGCCGTCTTCCCCGGCGGGGCGACCCTCACCGTGGCCGAGCGGGTATGCGCCGGCCAGCCGGGCCAGGAGGCCGGACCGCTTCCGGCCAGCGCGGTGCTGCCCGCCCTGGCCGGCCTCGTCGGGAAGTCGCTGCTGACCCGATCGGACAGCCAACTCGACAACGAGCCCAGGTACCGGATGCTCGAAACGGTCCGCGCCTACGGCCTGGAACGCCTCGCCGAAGCGAACGAGGACACCCCCACCAGGGAAGCGGCCGCCCGCTACTACCTTGAGCTGGCCGAGACCGCCGACCCGCTGCTGCGCACCAGGACACAGGCCCACTGGTTCCATGTGCTGACCGCGGAACAGGACAACGTGAACGCCGCGGTCCGCTGGTCGATCGCCCGCCAGGACGCGGACAGCGCCCTGCGGTTCGTACGTGCCCTTGGCTATTACTGGGTGCAGCGCGGCCAAGGCGAGGCGGACGCGCTTTCCCGCGAGGTCCTGGCCATGACCCCGCCGCCGCTGACCAAGGAGCTGGCCGAGGCGCGGGTCATCTGCGCACTGCTCGCGGCCGGCTGGAACTGGAACATCGACCTGATCAGGGATGAGCTGGACGAGGCCCTGGCCGCCATGAAGGGCTTCGGCACGGACTACGACTCCTTTCATCCGATGGCCGCGCAGGCCGAGCCGCTGCTCATGCAGTACGACGGCGCGCACGGCCCGGCCCAGCAGCAGTTCGAGCGCTACGAAGCCGCGCGTGACCCGTGGATGCACGCGATGGGGCAGATCTACGCCGCCACCTACGCGATGTCGCTCGGCCGCCTCGACGGGGCCGAGGACCGCTGCCGGGCCGGGCTGGCCGAGATGCGCTCGCTCGGCGACCAGTGGGGCGTCGCGATCGCGCTGACTACGCTCGCCGAGTTCACCGAGCTGCGCGCCGACCACGCCGCCGCGATCGCCGCGGTCGCCGAGGCCGCGGCGATCGGCCGCGAGCTCGGCGTCTGGGGTGACCTGACGTACATAGAGGCGCGACTCGCGGTCTTCCACGCCCGGGCGGGGGACCTGGGCCGCGGATACGCCGAGATGGCCACGGTGCGGCGTTCCATGGAAGCGCGCGGCGGCCAGGTGGACTCCGACCGCTGGGTCACGTTCATGCTCGCCGAGCTGGCCTCCCTGTCCGGCGACTACGCCGAGGCCGCCCGGTGCTGCGAGTCGGTGCTTGCCCTGATCGCCGGCAACGAGGCCCGGTGGTGGCAGTCGCTGCGCGCCCAGGTGAAGGCGCGGCTGGCGGTGGCCGTGCTCAAGCAGGGCCACCAGGACCGCTGCGAGCGACTCCTGCTTGAGTCGCTCGAGTCGGCGAACGGCTGGCGCGAGAATCCCGCCCTCGCCGCCGTTCTTGACGCCTGCGCCGTCTACGTCCTGGGCCAAGGCGCCCGCGATGACGGAAACCGCGACGGAAACCGCCCCGCCGAGCAAGCGGCCCGCCTCCTCGGCGCGGCCCACGCGATCCGGGGCGCGTTCGACGAGTCCAGCCTCGACGCGCCGTCCGTCCGCGCCAGGGCCCGCGATGCACTGGGCCCGGACGCGTTCGATGCGGCCTACGGTTCGGCGCTCACCAGCACATACGAGTCGGCCGTGACTCTAGTCCGCGGGCTCATCCCCGCTAACTAGGGTCACGGCCGACTCGGACAGCCTGCGATCGGCGATAGCCTCTCATTCCTCGCCGGAGGGGATGACGACGACGGGGCAGTGCGCGTGGTGCGTCAGCTGGCTGGCGACCGAGCCGACCCGCAGCCGCCTGAACCCGCCGGTGCCACGCGAGCTGACCACGATCATGTCCGCGTCAGCGCCCGCGCGCAGGAGTTCCTCGGCGGGAAACCCGGTGACGGCCTGGACGCTCACCGACGGCGGCCGGGTCCCGGCCTTTTCGATGATGCCGTCCGTCAGCGCCTGGGCTGCGTCGTGGGCCTTCCCGGCCCGCTCGGCGTCCCCCGGGTACTCGACGGGCCCGCCGCCGTAGCCGACGACTGCCTGGTTGACGGTGAGGACGGTGAGCGGCGTGTTCCTGACCGCCGCCTCGTTGACGGCCCACTCCAGGGCACGGTGGGAATGGTCTGAGCCGTCGATACCGACGATGATGCCTGGCATCTCTTCTCCCTGCTCTGTCCTTGACTAACACTGGGCCTGCCTTGCCTGTGAATTTAGGCTTTCCAGGGAGCGGAGTCTAGAGGATCACGTGCGGCGGCGGTAGATGGCGACGGCGATGGGAGCGAAGACCACGAAGATGCCGATCGCCCAGAGCAGGGAGCGCTCCACGGCGGTGGCGGCGGGGCCGCCGACGAGCAGGGCCCGCTCCGCCTCGGTCAGGTAGGTGACCGGGTTGACGTTGACGAATGCCTGCAGCCAGCCCGGCATGGTCTTGGTCGGCGTGAGGATGTTGCTGCCGAAGACCAGCGGGAACATGAACAGGAAGCCGTACAGCTGGACGCCCTGGGCGGACTTGACCAGCACGCCGAGCATCGCCGACAGCCAGCACATCGCGAAGGCGAACGCCACCAGGATCAGGCAGCCCGCCACGGCGGCCACCACGCTCGTCTGCACCCGGAACCCGAGGACGTAGCCGAAGCCGAGCGTTACCAGGATCGAGATCACGTACCGCACCAGGTCACCGAGGATCGCCCCGGCTAGCGGCGCCCACCGGACGATCGGCAGCGCGCGGAACCGGTCGAAGACGCCGGTGCTGATGTCCTGGCTGAGCATCATGCCGGTGCCGAGCGTGGCGAAGACCACCGAGAGCACCAGGATGCCCGGCAGCGACATCTGCAGGTACTTGTGCGGGCTGCCGGCAATCGCCCCGCCGAACACGTACGTGAACAGGACCAGGTACATGATCGGCTGGAGCCAGAGCCCGAAGAGGTCCTCCGGGTTGGTCTTGATCTTGAGCACGGACCGCCAGGCCAGCGTGAAGGAGTTAGCCACCGCGGCCGCCGGGCTCGACCGGCGGGACAGGGCGGGGGCGGGAACGGCAAGGGTGGCCGTTGTCATCGGGCGCTCCGGTCAAGTTCGTGGGCAGGAGCGTTCTTCTCGCCCGGTTCTGCCGCTGCGGATGCTTCCTCGTCGGCGCTGTGACCGGTGAGGGCGAGGAACACCTCGTCGAGGCTCGCCCGGCGCAGCGCGAACTCGGCGAGTTCGATCGACTGGTCGTCAAACGCGCGGATGATGTCGGGCAGCGACCGGCCGCCTTCGACCTGGACACTGACCTCGCCGGCCTCGACCGCGATGGCCGGCGCCGTGCCGGTCAGCCGCTCAAGCAGGTCCGCGGCCGCGCTCAGGTCGGCCCGGCTGGCCGGGCTCACCTCCAGGACCTGCCGCCCGGCGCTGGCCTTGAGCTCGTCCGGTGTTCCGGTCGCGATGACCTTGCCGTGATCGATGACCGCGATGTCGTGCGCGAGCTGATCCGCTTCCTCTAGGTACTGCGTGGTGAGCAGCACCGTGGTACCGTCCGCGACCAGTTGTCTCATCATGTCCCAGACCTCGTTGCGGCTGTGCGGGTCAAGCCCGGTGGTCGGCTCGTCCAGGTAGAGCACGCGCGGCCGGCCGACCAGGCTGGCCGCGAGGTCAAGTCGCCGGCGCATGCCACCGGAGTAGGTCTTGGCGGGACGGCCGGCGGCGTCGGTGAGCTCGAACCGGTCCAGCAGTTCGGCCGCGCGGGCCCGGGCGGCCGGGCGGCTGAGCCCGAGCAGCCGGCCGACCATGATCAGGTTGTTGGTTCCGGACAGGCCCTCGTCGACGGATGCATACTGGCCGGTCAGCCCGATGAGCTGACGTACCTGGTGTGCCTCGCGGACGACGTCGTAACCGGAAACCGCCGCCGACCCGCCGTCGGGGCGCAGCAGCGTAGCGAGGATCCGCACCGCGGTGGTCTTGCCGGCGCCGTTCGGCCCCAGGAGTCCGAGCACGCTGCCGGTCCGCGCGGTCAGGCTGACCCCGGCCAGCGCCGTGGTCTTTCCGAACCGCTTGACCAGCTCATGCGTCTCGATGGCATAAGTAGGGTCTTCCATGCGACCCATGGTGGGACATGCCGCTGTCAGAACCCGCACGATTTACTGTCAGCTCTGCCTGGCGGCTGTTGGCGCGCGCACAGCTCCGCTCTCGGCTCCGCCCTCAGCCGTGGCGCGCGAGCCCAGTGGTCAGGTACACAGCGGTCAGGTGTTCGCGGGCAGGGCGGTACCCGCGCCGCGCCGGCGGACCTGCACCAGGTCCGGGCGCTCGAGCCTGCCGGCCAGCTCGCCGGGCGCGTCTTCCGCGCCTTCCACCGTGAAGCCCGCGTCGGCGATCAGGGCGAGGTCGGCGGCACCGGGCTGGCCTTCGCTCGTCAGGTAATCGCCGAGGAAGATCGAGTTCACGATGTGCAGCGCCAGGGGCTGGAGCGTGCGCAGGTGGATCTCCCGGCCGCCGGCCAGCCGGACCTCGGCGTCCGGGTTGACGAAGCGGACCATCGCCAGGATGCGCAGGCAGCGCTGCGGGGTCAGCTCCCAGCGACGTTCGAGCGGCGTCCCGTCGAAGGGGATAAGGAAGTTGACCGGGACCGAGTCGGGGCTCATGGCCCGCAGCGCGAACGCGACGTCGACCAGGTCCTCGTCGGTCTCGCCCATGCCCGCGATCAGGCCGGAGCACGGGGACAGGCCCGCCGTCTTGGCCGACTCAACGGTCGACACCCGGTCGGCGTACTCGTGCGTGGTGCAGATGTCCGCGTAATGCCCGCCGGACGTGTTCAAGTTGTGGTTATAGGCCGTGGTGCCGGCCTCGGCGAGCCGCTCCGCCTGGCCGTCGGACAGCAGGCCGAGGCAGGCGCAGACCTCGACGTCGGGGTTGCGCTCCTTGAACGCCGCGATCGTGCCCGCGACCCGGTCGATGTCCTTGTCCGTGGGCCCGCGCCCGCTGGCCACCAGGCAGACGCGGCGGGCGCCGCCCGCTATGCCGGCCTCGGCCGAGGCGATGACCTCATCGGTCTTGAGCCAGGTGTACTTGAGGACGTCGGCGGCTGAGCCGATGCGCTGGGAGCAGTAGCTGCAATCCTCGGGGCAGAGCCCGCTCTTGATGTTGACGAGGTAGTTCAGCTTCACCCGGCGGCCGAAGAACTGGCGCCGGACCCGGAACGCGGCGGCGACCACGTCCATCAGCTCGTCGTCGCCGCTGGCGAGCACCGCGAGGGCCTCGTCCCTGGTCGGGAGCTCGCGGGCCACTGCCTTATCCGCTACTGAATCAAGCCAAGTCACAGGACAACAAGGTACCAGCCAGGCGGTTGCCGCCCCGCGCGGCCATGGTTTGCCGCGGGCCGGGCATATCGCCGGTGCGGGGCTTGATGTTTATCATGGAGTGCCCCTTCTTTCCGGGCAGGCAGTTAACATACATTTCCTACTACTTAAGTTGACTTCTCGCCGGCCGGCGTGATGTGCTTGGCACAGTGCTGGCCGTGCCGGGGCTTTCAACGGGCGGCCCGGGGGAGGGGACAGGGCTTATGGCAGCGATCAGGCCTCGTGACCTGCTCTCCGACGACCTGCTCGGGCGCCTCGGGCAGCCGGGCGCCCTGGCCGGGGACGTCGCCAGTCTCGCCGATGCCGCCTACCTGAACGTCGCGCTGCCGCCGGAGTTCGGCGGGCTCGGCTGCACGCTCCGCCAGGCCGCGTGCGGGCAGCGGCGGCTCGCACGGCACGCACCGGCGGCCGCGCTCGCGGTTAGCGCGCACCTCTACTGGACCGGCGCGGCGGCCGACGCCTACCGGGCCGGCGACGACTCGGTGCGGTGGATCCTGGCTGAGGCCGCCCGCGGCGCGCTGTTCGCCGGCGGACACGGCGAGCCCGGTGGCGACCTCAGGTTCGCCGACCCCCGCTCCCCCTGCGAGCCGTCCGGCGACGGCGGGTACGAGTTCGGTGACCGCCGCGTGCTGTCCACCGTGACACCGGGCTGGGACTGGATCGCGCTGCACGGCGTGCACACCGCGTGCACCGGGCCGGGTTGTGCGCAGCCGGACGGGCGGCCTCACTCGGTCATCGCGTTCGCCGGGCGCGGCACCCGATGTACGCCCGCGCTCCGGGTCGCCCGGGTCGGCGCGGCCGGCACCCCGGCCGACGTCTTCACCACCAGCGCGTTCACCTGGGGACACTCGATTCTCGCCAGTGTCCAGTACTCCGATGCCCGGCGCGCGTTCAACGGCGCGCTCACCTCGTGCGCAGCGGCGGCGACGCCGGCTGCCTTCGCCGGCCCCATGGCCTCGGGCGCGCCCGCCGGGGCGCGCCCGGCCGGCCGGTGGCCGGTGGCCGAGGCCAGCGCCCTGCTCGACGCGATGAAGGCCAAGATCGCGGAGGTCACGCATCCCTGGCCGCTCGTCCAGCTGCCGGCCCCCGACCTCGGCGGCCAGCACCTCATCGGCCTGTATGCCATGCGCCATGAGATCGCCGAGGGTGCCGCCACCGTGTACGCCCTGGTCAACGACCTCACGGGCGCAGGCGCCGCGGCCCGGCCCCTTCCCCTGTAGCGGGACGCCTCGCCGTCCGAAATTTCGCGGCGCCGACGCGCTCGCCGGTCACAGCGGTTCCTAGGCTGCCGGCCTGGTGGCGCAACCGGGCCTAACGGGCGAGATGCCATGATTGCCCGGTGGAAACAATTGTCGAGTTTGAGCGGATTGCGGCCGCGCACTGGCGGGGAACCGAGGAGGAATGGCTGGGCGACTGGCTGCTCCGCGCCGCCGAGGGATTCACCGGCCGGGCCAACTCGGTCCTGCCGCTCGGCGACCCCGGAGTACCGCTCGACGAGGCACTCGCCGCGGTGACCCGGTGGTACCGCGTCCGTGGCCTGCCCCCGATGATCGCCGTCCCAGCCCCGGCCGACGCCGCTCCGCAAGACACTGCTCCGCAAGACACTGCTCCGCAACACGATGCATTCGATCGTGAGCTGTCGCGGCGCGGGTGGCTGACCCGCCCTGGGCCGGCCTTCGTGATGGTGGCCGAGTTGCCTCTCGGCATCCCCATGAACGGGCAGCCGGAAGGGCATGAGATCCGAGTGAGCCCCGAGCCGGACGACGACTGGGCCGCCATGTACCACTACCGGGGGCAGGAGCATATGCCGCCGGTCGCCAGGAAGATCCTGACCTCCGCCCAGGAGCAGGCGTTCGTAAGCATCCGGGCAGGCCTCAAGGTACTTGCGATCGCCCGGCTGTCGGTCGCCGGCGGCTGGGCGGGCATTACCGCGGTCGAGGTGCACCCGGACTGCCGCCGCCAGGGCCTCGGTGCCGCCATCACCGCGGCGGCGTGCCGCGCGGCGGCGCTGCGCGGCGCCGGCGACGTGTTCCTGCAGGTCGAGGTGGACAACGCCCCGGCCCAGGCCCTCTACCGGCATCTCGGCTTCCGGTATTCCCACCGCTACCACTACCGCGTGGCCCCCACGCGGTAGCTCCGCCGATTCCCGTCTTATGTCGGGAAATGCCGCGTTACGACACGCCGGGACCCCTAGGTGCTTCGGCGCGGGCGGGGTACTCGTTACGTTTGGGAGTATGGCTACCTCTCGGTCCAGGGGCGCGTCAGGCTCGCGGGGCGGGCGGGCGGGCACTGTCGCTGGCGACTACCACAACGATGAGTCGCCCGACGTAGTACTTCCGACTCCGCCACCGGGCGGTGCCCGGAGCGGGGGAGCGGGGCGTGGATCCAGTACCCCGCGCAGCGGCGCCGGCGGCAGCACCGGACGCGGCAAAGCGGGCGCAACGGGATCGGGACGGGCCAGCGGCGGGAAGGCGGGAGGCGGGCGCTCCGGCAGGCCGGCGGCAGGCAAGGGCGGGGCGCGCTCGGGCAAGTCCCGCGGCCAGACTGGAACCGCGCGCGGCCGGGGAAGCGGGCGCGGCGGTCCGGGCGGCCGTGGCGGAAGCACCGGCCGTCAGGGCGCCGCGAGCCCGGCCACGCCCAATCTGCTTATCGTCGTCACGGCGTGGCTGTTCCGCGCGGTCGCCATGGCCTGGCTCCTGGCGGCCGGGGTGGTGGGCGGCATCGTCCGCCGCTTCGGCCGGAACGCCAGGGAACTGCACCCGGATCACAAGCGCGACGGCCTGGGGCTGGTCTTCCTCGGGCTCGCCATCGTCTTCGCCGCCGCGGTGTGGGCGCGCATGCACAACCCGGCGTTCGAGGGCATCTACACGCTCACCAGCTCCGTCATGGGCGAGGGCGCCTTCACCGTGCCGGTCATCTTCGGCCTGATCGGCTGGCGGTTCATGCGTCACCCGGACCGGAACGCCGCGCTTCCGCCGGCCGAGATCGGCTGGACGGCCCTGATGGTCGGCGCGCTCGGCCTGCTGAACATCGCGAAGGGCGTGCCGACGCTGTCGCGCCTGGGCGGCGGCTGGCCGGCGGTCAGGACCGCGGGCGGCCTGATCGGCATGGCCGCCTCCTGGCCGCTCGACAAGGGACTTACGCCCTGGGTGGCGACGCCGCTGCTCGGCCTGCTGACCGCCTACGGGCTGCTGATTGTCACCGGCACGCCCGTTCGGGAGGTGCCTGAGCGCCTGCAGGAGTTCAGGGCGCTGTTCGGCTACCCGGTCGATGAATGGGACGACCAGGCCTCCGGCGAAGACGACGACATGCCCGGCGAAGGCGGGAAGCGGCGCGGCGAGATCAGCCGGGGCGCGATCCGGCTGAAGGGCGCCATCGAGTCGGGTGACCAGCGCAAGCCCTACGATCCCGAGGTCCTGGTGACCGATAAGCGTCGCGGCGGCCGCGCCGCGGCGGCCCCGGGCGCCGGTGTCCCGGCGGCACGCAAGCCGGAGGCCCGCATCGGCGAAGACCTGCTTGACGACCTCGGCTTCACGACGGAGACGGACCCGGTGCCCCCGCCCCCGCTCGATAACCAGCCCGCGGCGTTCCAGCCGGTCGAGCCGGAACCCGTCCCCGTACCTCCGACCGCTACCGTCCGGCCGACTCCGGTCCTGCCGGGCGAGCAGCTGACGCTCAGCGGGGCGGCGGCGGGCACTTACACGCTCCCGCCGTCCGCGATGCTGCGCGAGGGCACGCCGCACAAGGCGCGGACGAAGGCCAACGACAAGGTCGTCGCGGACCTTCAGGACGTGTTCGAGCAGTTCAAGGTCGACGCGACGGTGGCGGGCTTCACCCGGGGGCCGACGGTCACCAGGTACGAGATCGAACTCGGCGATGCCGTGAAGGTCGAGCGGGTCACCGGCCTGTCCAAGAACATCTCTTATGCCGTTAAATCCGCCGAAGTCCGCATCCTGCCGGTGATCCCCGGCAAGTCGGCCATCGGGGTGGAGATCCCGAACACCGACAAGGAAATCGTCAGCCTGGGCGACATCCTGCGCTCCGAGACCGCGGTCGCCGACCATCATCCGATGGTGGTGGGGCTGGGCAAGGACGTGGAGGGCAAGACGGTCCTGGCCAACCTGGCGAAGATGCCGCACGTCCTCGTCGCGGGCGCCACCGGCTCCGGCAAGTCGGTCTGCCTCAACGGGCTCATCACCAGTGTGCTGATGCGTTCCACGCCCGATGAGGTGAAGATGATCCTGATCGACCCCAAGCGGGTCGAGCTGAGCATCTACGAGGGCATCCCGCACCTGATGACGCCGATCATCACCAACCCGAAGAAGGCCGCCGAGGCCCTGGAGTGGGTGGTCGGCGAGATGGAGACCCGCTACGACGACCTCGCCGCGTTCGGGTTCAGGCACGTGGACGACTTCAACAAGGCGGTGCGGGCGGGCAAGCTGACGCTGCCGCCGGGCTCGGAGCGCGAGTTGCGGCCCTACCCGTACCTGGTGACGGTGGTCGACGAGCTCGCCGACCTGATGATGGTCGCGCCCCGCGACGTGGAAGACAGCATCGTGCGGATCACCCAGCTGGCCCGGGCGGCCGGCATCCACCTGGTGATCGCCACCCAGCGCCCGTCCGTCGACGTGGTCACGGGCCTCATCAAGGCCAACGTCCCGTCCCGGCTGGCGTTCGCGACGAGCAGCCTCGCCGACTCCAGGGTCATCCTCGACCAGCCCGGCGCGGAGAAGCTGGTCGGCCAGGGCGACGCGCTGTTCCTGCCGATGGGCGCGTCCAAGCCGATGCGGCTGCAGAACGCCTTTGTCTCGGAGAAGGAGATCCGGGAGATCGTCGAGCACTGCAAAGCCCAGCAGCAGGCCGAGTACCGGGTCGACGTCGCCGCCGCGCCGGAGAAGACCAAGGACATCGACGGCGAGATCGGCGACGATCTCGAGCTGCTGATCGCCGCGGCCGAGCTGATCATCAGCAGCCAGTTCGGCTCGACGTCCATGCTTCAGCGCAAGCTCCGGGTCGGCTTCGCGAAGGCCGGCTGATGGACTTGCTGGAAAACAGGGGTATTGTCGGGCCCAGCGAAGGTTCCAAAGCGCGGGACGTCCTGAAGCGGCCAGACGACCTAGACGAGGTGCTGACCTCCCTTCGTGGCGGGTGAGCGAGACCACAAAATTGGGCGCGCCGAGGCCAGTTCGCAGCGGGTTGACCCCACGACACGTTACGTTGAGTGATTATTAGAGTTCACTGGGTAACAATGGCTCAAGGACGAGATCTCCCTGGAGGCGCGACGTGAGCATCGGTGACACATTGGCGGAGGCGCGACGTCATGCCGGTCTCACCATCACTCAGGTGAGCCAGCAGACCCGCATCAGAGAATCGATCGTCCGGGCCATCGAACAGGGCGACTTCTCGCCGTGCGGCGGAAACTTCTACGCCCGCGGGCACATCAAGTCGATCGCAGAGGTCGTCGGGGTCGATCCGGTCCCCCTGATCAGGGAGTATGACCAGGAGAACGGGCCGACAAGCACCATGCGGGCGTCGCAGATCTTCGAGCCCGCGACCCCGATCAAGATCCGCGAGCCGAGGAATCTGCACCTGGGACGGGTCCTCGCGGTGGCGCTACTCGCCGTGATCGGCTTCGGCGTCTATCACGTCTACTCGACGCGCAACAACAGCACGCACCAGCCGGCGACCCCCGCCGCGCGAGTCCGTCCGGTCGCGACGGCGAGTCCGAAGGTCACCCCCAAGCCGACGGCCGTCACCAAGGCGCCGCTGAAGGACGAGGCGGTGATCAAGCTGATCGCCACGTCCCCCTGCTGGGTGGGGCTCAACAGTTCCTCGGGCAAGTCGCTCTACCAGGGCATCGTCCCGGCCGGTCAGACCAAGACCTGGGATGAGAAGCAGACAGTCTCGATGGTGATCGGCAACCCGCCGGGCGTAAAACTCACGGTGAACGGCAAGCCCGAGCAGATGAGCAAGACCAGCGTGGTCACGCTGAACATCAACCCGTCCGCCAAGACCCCCGTCACCGTCGGCTAGCTGTCTGTAGCTCAAACCCGTCATCCCGAACGAACACGGCTTCCTGCAGCCGCGTTCCATTACTTTCTCGGGCGTGGCGGGGAGCGCCGGGCGGGGGGTATCGGCCGCGCTCTCGTCCGGACCCAGAAGCGGGGTCCAGAAGGAGCGTGCCCAACACCCCGGCGCCCACCGCTCCCAACTCGGACAAACCCCGCCGCTCGCAAGTCCCCCAGCGTGCTAACGCTCACGTGCCAGGAGAACACTTTCATCCCCGTGCTGCCGCAGCGTATCCGGCACACATCTTGCCCGGGTTGCTGCCGCTGAATAGCTAGCAAACGGTCTCTTCCGCGTGCTGCCGCAGGCGCAGCGCCCGACGGGCTTCTTCGCGGCCGCGAGCGCGATTCCCAAAGAGTCCCGTAGTGGTGCTGCCGCGGACGCAACTCCCGAGGGACCTCTTCGTGACGCATGCGCAATCCCTGAAGGGCTCCTTCGTGGAATCGCCGCAGACACAGCTCCCTAAACTTCTTCAGGTGCTGGCGAGGCGCAGCGCGTCGACGTCTCCCCTGTGGTTGCGGCAACCGTTTAACCCGTAAGAAAGTGTTCACCGCGCTCCATCAAGCGCCGCCGTGGCTCATGCTGATGCGGCTGTGGCTCCGGTTATGGCTGTCCGGCACCACAGCAGGGGGCCACCGCCCCGCTCAGCCTCTCATGACAACCCCAGCCACTCACCTCAGCCAAGCGCCAACCGCGCCACCCAACTCGATCTTCCCTATGGCCACACAGGTCACCGCCGGCCTCGTCGCAGCCCAGCTGGCCTGGTGACCACCCGTCGCTCTCGGATCTACTTCAGCCCTAACAGCCCCAATGTTCCCTTCCATCACCTACGCATCAACCTCAGCCACTTTCAACCGCACCTTCCATCCCATCCGTCACCGCCCATGAGGGCTCCCTGGAGACATGGGGCCACTTAGCACATTTTCCTGACCTATTTTCGACTGATATGTCCTGCACGAAATGGCCCTATGTCTGCAGCCTGTCACTCGGCGGGGTCATATGAGGGTCCGTCGCGCGGTCGAGGACAGCGGTGTGAGTTGGGCCGCTCACCGCGGCCCAACTCACACCGTCAGCGGAAATACGGACGTTGGCGGACCGGGATGCGGGACCGGTGACCGGAGGTGCTGGCCGATCACGTACCCTCTGTTCGTGTCTAAATCCCGTACCGTGAGCCTGGTCACGCTCGGTTGCGCGCGCAACGAGGTGGACTCGGAAGAGCTTGCCGCGCGCCTCGCGGCTGGCGGCTGGACGCTGCGGGGCGAGGGCGAGGACGCCGAGGTCGTCCTCGTCAACACGTGCGGCTTCATCGAGGCGGCCAAGACCGAGTCCATCGAAGCGGTGTACAAGGCGGGCGCCTCCGGCGCCAAGGTCGCCGCGGTCGGCTGCCTGGCCGAGCGCTACGGCTCCGACCTCGCAGCGTCGTTCGACGAGACGGATGAGGACGAGGATGACGACGAGCACGTCGACGTCCAGGTGCTCGGCTTCGACGACTACGCGGACATCGCCGCCCGCCTTGATGACGTGCTCGCCGGCCACAAGCGGCCCGCGCACGTGGCCAGGGACCGCCGCACGCTGCTGCCGGTGAGCCCCGTGAGCCGTCAGCAAGCCCGCGACGTGGCGGTGGACCTCACCGACCTCCCGCCCGGCATTGCCCCGGCCTCCGGCCCCGCTGTGCTCCGTAGGCGGCTTGCCGGCGGCGTTGCCGCCCCGCTCAAGATCGCCTCCGGCTGCGACCGCCGCTGCTCCTTCTGCGCCATCCCGTCTTTCCGCGGTTCCTTCGTCTCCCGGCGCCCCCACGAGCTGCTCAAGGAGGCTGCCTGGCTCGGCGGCGACGGTGTGCGCGAACTCATACTCGTCAGCGAGAACTCCACCTCCTACGGCAAGGACCTCGGCGACCTGCGCCTGCTCGAGACCGTGCTGCCCGAGCTCGCCAAGGCCGACGGCATCGCGCGGGTACGGGTCAGCTACCTCCAGCCGGCTGAGGTCAGACCGGGCCTGATCGAGGTGATGGCCTCGACCCCGGGGGTGGCCCCCTACTTCGACCTGTCGTTCCAGCACGCCAGCGGCCCGGTGCTGCGCCGGATGCGCCGGTTCGGCGACCGGGCGCGGTTCATCGACCTGGTCGAGCGGATCAGGCAGCTTGCTCCCGACGCGGGCGTGCGCTCCAACTTCATCGTCGGCTTCCCCGGCGAGACGGCCGACGATCTGCGGGAACTTGAGCTCTTCCTGAACGAGGCACGGCTGGACGCGATCGGGATCTTCGGATACTCCGACGAGGACGGCACCGAGGCGGCTGGCTTCGCCGACCAGGACAAGCTGCCTCAGGATGAGATCGACCGGCGGATGCGCGATTTCCATGACCTCGCCGACGAGCTCATGGCACAGCGCGCTGAAGACCGGATCGGCGAGACGGTCGAGGTCCTCATCGAGGAGGTGGCCGGCGACGGCGAGTACGAGGGCCGGGCCGCGCACCAGGGACCCGACGACGGCTCGACCACGGTCCTTGCCGACCGGAGGCTCGCTCCCGGAGACCTGGTGACCGCGCAGGTGGTGGAGTCCTTGGGACCCGACCTGGTCGCGCGCGCTTGACCCGGTTACCGTGAAGGACGTGCAGGGAGCTCCCCGACTGGTCACGGTGCCTCCGCCAGTGGGCATCGTTAACGTCGCCAACGTGCTGACGGTGGTGCGGATCTTTCTGGTTCCCGTTTTCGTGATCTGTCTCGTTCACGGCGGGACCGGCTGGCGGCTGGCCGCGCTCGTGGCGTTCATCGGCGCGTCGTTCACCGACTTCCTCGATGGCCAGCTGGCGCGCAAGCGCGGCCTGGTGACCGACTTCGGCAAGATCGCGGACCCCATCGCGGACAAGGCGCTGACCGGGGCAGCGCTGATCACCCTGTCGGTCCTCGGCGAGCTGCCGGGCTGGGTCACCGGCCTGATCCTCGCCCGTGAGCTCGGCATCACGGTGCTGCGCTTCGCCGTCATCAGGCGCGGCGTCATCGCGGCGAGCCAGGGCGGCAAGCTGAAGACGCTCCTGCAGATCATCGCGATCTGCCTGTACGTGCTGCCCCCCTCCCTTGGCCTGCCCGCCGTGGTCAAGGAGGTCGTCATGGCGGCGGCGCTCGTCGTAACGCTGGTGACGGGAGCCGACTATGTCGTACGCGCGGCCCGGATGAGCAAGACGCCGCGCGACAAGGCGCATGACACCGGGGGACAGCCGCCAAGCCCGGAGGGTCCCCGCTCCCCGGCCTCCGCACCCCCCGATGTCGCTGCGGCCGGGCCCGATCGCAAGAATGGCGACCGGGTCAGGCCGCCTCACGGGGACTAGCGGGCATGGCAACCGAGCACCGGTCAATGATTCCTGCGGAGGGGCGGCAAATGGCAGATGGCGTGGCTGGTCAGGCCGCCCGTGAGCTGGCCACGGAGATCATCCGGCTGCTGACGCTGGCCGGCGACACCGTGGCCGCCGCCGAGTCGCTGACCGGAGGCCTGGTCTCGGCCGCCCTGACCGATGTGCCCGGCGCCTCGAACGCCTTCCGCGGCGGGATTGTCGCGTACGCGACCGAGCTCAAGGCTGAGGTGCTCGGCGTGGACGTCAACATGCTCAAGCGGCACGGCCCCGTCTACGCCCCGGTGGCCGTCGCGATGGCCGAGGGAGTCAGGCAGCGCCTCGGCGCGACGATCGGCGTGGCGACCACGGGCGTAGCGGGTCCCGGCCCCCAGAACGGCCACCCGGCGGGCACCGTGCACGTCGCCATAAGTCTTGCGGGCGACACGGTGGTCAGAACGATGGCGCTGGCAGGAACCCGGGACGAGGTACGTAGACTGACGGTAGAACGGGTGCTTGGTTTGCTACTGGGTCGGCTTAGGGAAGAGTGTCCGTGATTACAGTGTTACGTCGAGAGTGAACACACGGGGTAGTGGCCTCGCGAATTTACCGCACTGAAAGGTACGGTGGAGTTAGCAATGGTCGCGATCCGGTAACTTCGCAGTTAGCCCCCGCAAGCGGTTGCGCATCAGGAAGGGAGTGCGACGATGGTGCTGCTTCGTCAATTGCTCGGCGACGTGCTGCGTCGGCTGCGCGTCAGGCAGGGTCGCACTCTGCGTGAGGTGTCCGCGTCCGCGCGAGTGTCTCTTGGATACCTGTCGGAGGTGGAGCGCGGCCGCAAGGAAGCGTCCTCCGAGCTCCTAGCGGCGATCTGCACCGCTCTCGACACGCCGCTCTCGCAGGTCTTCCGTGAGGTTTCCGACAACTTCGCCCTCGCCGAGCTGCAGAACGAGCCGGTCCTGGCCGGTGCACTCCGCGAGCCCGGCTTGCGGATCCCAGGCGAACGCCTGCCGGCCGATCGCGGCGGCGTGGACGTCCCCGGGGCGGCCAACCCGCTCGATGACGGCCTCGACGGCTTCGAGCTTCCCTCGGTCGTCGGCGTCTAAGAAAATAAGCAATAAAGCTCGCGGGCGGTGCCGGAGGCACCGCCCGCGAGCTGGCTTACGATCCGCTTACACCCAGGCCTGCGGGCTGTCCGTCAGGACGGCGACCGCCGGGGGAAGCTCGCCGGATACGATGTCCGCGAGCGTCACCGACTCAAGCACTGCCCGTTCGTTCGCTCTCAGCGCAATCCATACCCGCTGGAGCGGCTCGGCCGCCCCCGGGTACGTCACGTTCTCTGGGCGTTCACCGCGCACGCCGAGAAGCTGGCCGTCGATGGCTCGGAT
This sequence comes from uncultured Actinomycetota bacterium, assembly GCA_963785645.1. Lineage (GTDB taxonomy): Bacteria > Actinomycetota > Actinomycetes > Streptosporangiales > Streptosporangiaceae > Trebonia. The sequence goes on along the minus strand of CAWAWG010000018.1, from coordinate 275,355 downwards.
GATATCCGCAAGCGAGATCTCCGACGCGGGTCTGGCCAGCCAGAAGCCGCCGTCCGGGCCGCGCTGGCTGCGCACGATGTTGCTGCGCCGCAGGTGCGTCAGGATCGTCTCGAGGAACTTGCCTGGGATGTTCTGCGCCTGGGCGAGCTGCTCAGCCGTAACATGGCCATCGTGCGCCGCGGCAAGCTCGATGGCGGCGCGCAGCGCGTAGTCGGCGCGTGCGGACAGTCGCATGTTGGCCATTATGCAGCTTCCCGATCGGAAAAATGACATCGATCGGGTGAGCGCTATGCTGCAATCGTTCGCAGTCGCCGTGCGGGACCGGCCCGACACCACTCGTCGTGACAGCCTCGCGGGTCAGAAGGGAGAGCACATTGCCCGCCGTGCGTGATGTCTCCGTTCAACTGAGGATCAACGGCGTACCGCGCACCGCCACTGTCGCGGCCCGCACCCTCCTGGTTCACTTCCTCCGCGATCACCTGCGCCTCACTGGCACGCATGTCGGCTGCGACACGACCCAGTGCGGCGCGTGCACGGTGGCACTCGACGGAGTCGCGGTGAAGTCCTGCACGGTCCTGGCGGCCCAGGCCGACGGCCACGAGGTAACGACGATCGAGGGGCTGTGCGACCCGGGCAGCGGCGCGCTCCACCCCATTCAGCAGGCCTTCCAGGACGAGCACGCGCTCCAGTGCGGCTACTGCACCCCGGGCATGGTCATGGCCGTCCGCCAGCTCCTCGCCGACCACCCGGACCCGACCGAGGACGAGGTCAGGCACGCCCTGGACGGCAACATCTGCCGCTGCACCGGCTACCAGAACATCGTCGCCGCGGTCCTCCGCGCCGCCCGTGCACCCGCAGCGCCCCCGGATACCGCAGCGCCCCCGGACGAGCGAGAGGGATGAACAAGCATGTTTCCCGCCGACTTCGCCTACGCTCGCGCGCGGTCCCTGGACGAGGCTCTCGACCTGCTTGACGAGGCGGCGCAGGCCGGCCAGGAGGCCAAGCTCATCGCCGGCGGCCAGTCGCTCCTCCCGATGATGAAGCTCCGCCTCGCCGTGCCCGAGATCCTCATCGACATCGCCGACCTCCCCGAGCTCAAGCGCGGCGGCTCCTACGGTCACAGCCACACCATCGGTGCCCTCACGACCTACCGGGAGCTAGCCCGGCAGCGGTACGTCAACCGGGACGGGACGCCCGCCCTTGTCAACGGGTCGGCGGGCCTGGCCGGCGAGGTCCCGGCCCTCGGGGACGCCCTCGCGGTCCTGGCTGACCCGCAGGTCCGCGCCCGCGGCACCGTCGGCGGCGCGGTCGCCCACGGCGACCCGGCCGCCGACCTCCCGGCGGTCCTGCTGGCCCTGGACGCGCGGGTGATCATCGCCGCCAGGCCCGGCAGGCACGAGCACAAGCCCGCCCCGTTCGATCACATCCCGCGCCGCCGGGGCGCCGAGTCCTCCGTAGCCCGGCAAACGATGCTGCTCGACGATTTCCTCCAGGGCATCTACGCGACCGACCTGGCTGAGGACGAGATCATCACCAGCGTCCGCTTCGACACCGGAGGCGCCCGGGCAAGCGCTTACGAGAAGTTTCCCCACCCGGCCAGCCATCTTCCGCTGGCGGGCGTCGCCGTTGTCGTGACCTTCAAATCGGGCACGCTGACCGACGAGGACGGCCGCGTCACCTCTCTGCACGACGGCAGCATCGCCCACGCCGCGATCGCCGTCACGGGAATCTCTCCCCGCCCCTACCGTGCCCGCGCGGCCGAGGCCGTCCTCAAGGGCGCCTTCCCCGCCGCCGACATCCTGGCCGCGGCCGCCGCCCGGGTCACGTGCGCCCCGGACGGCACCGAGCTGAGCCTCCTCGGCGACCAGCACGCCAGCGCCCCGTACCGCGCCCACCTAGCCGAAGTCCTAACTAGCCGCGCTCTCCGCCGTGCAGTAGATCGGTCGACCGCCGGATGACCGGCATCCCCTCCCATGGAGAGCCACCATTGCGGAACGTGAGTGAAGCATGGCGCTGGTGATCCGCAGCAACGCCCCGATTCCCAGTGTCGGGCCGCCGGGCGGCAGCACCGGTTTCTTGCCGAGCAGCGTGGTTATTGGCAGCGTTGCCGCTGGTGGGGGCGCAGCATAAGCCGGACAGGTGGTCGATGAGGACGCGGTTGCGCTCCTCTGGCATGTCGCGGTCGCCGCTGCGTAAGCCGACCTCGGCGTGGACGAGGCAGACGCCGTAGCGTCTGTTCGCCCACGACTCGGCCGCTACTCACACCGCCGTCCTTCAAGTCGGTGTGCCGCTGGGTAAGCGCATTGCGCGGGACGCCGACCTTGATAGCGAGCGCGACGACGGTGAGGGCACCGTTCGAGCGATGGGGAGCGCCGCCCAAGATCCGGTCCATGGCGGCCCGGATCCTGGTGCGCTCGTCCAGTTCGGGGCTCACTGCGACGTCCTTCGCAGGGGTGATACGGGTGCGATCGTGCTTGTCGGCCTGGTCGCGGAGCCGGGCAGCGGTGGCCCGCATCCGGTCCCCGATCGGCTGGGGAACGTAGCCGGCCTGGGCATCAAGAGCGTCAGCGCGTTCGCGGAGCTGGGCGGCCTGGGCGTCGGACGATGTTGCCGCAGCCGGGGACGCACCGGTCGAGGCTGGGGAAGTCTTTGACCCCGTCGCGGTGGCAGAGGGCCTTGTCGCGCTTGTAGTGGCAGAGCACGAGCGCGTGGGGGTTGTCGTAGATCAGGGTGTCCTCGTTCTTCAGCAGCTTGCGGGCGCTTGCCAGGGTGAGCTGGGTGCCTGCGAACCGGGCGCCGTGGCAGCGGCCCGGATGGTGTGGCGGGCGGCGGGGCCGGAGATGCCGCCGCCGTTCTCGAGGTCGTCGTGCCTGCTGGCCGCTGAGCAGCACGCACCCGAAGAAATCCGCCGCGCATCCTTCGGGGTATTACCCAATAAAGAGGCCGGTCCCGCGTGGAACCGGCCTCCCGTGGTCTGGGTTGATCGCTTGCCAGGCGTCCGTTGCCGCGTAGTTACTTCAGCCCGGCCGTGAACCTCTGCCATGCCTGGGTGCTGAACAGCAGGGTTCCGCCATCACGATCGGTGGTATCCCGAACCAAGACCGCGCCTGCACCGCCGGCGGTCTCTACGCAGTTTCCCCCGTTGGCATTGCTGTAGCTGCTTTTTCTCCACTCTTCCACGTGTCTCTCTTTTCCCTGATGACCGCTATGCTCTCCGACGCACGTCGACACTCGGCACGCAGCGTATCGAACAGAATGTCCAGTTTAGTAATGGTTTCTGGTTCGGTGTAGACGTACCCTCCTGACACGTGCTCAACGTAGGCGGCGGTATCGGCGATCACGAATCCCGAGGCTCCGGCCGGATGGACGATCGCGGGCAGAAGCTGAACTGTCACCAGCGGGCGGCTGGCTACCTCTAGCAGGTGATCCATCTGCCTGATCATGATCTCAGGTGACCCCGCCAGGCGAGACAGCGACGGTTCATCGATCAGGTACCAGGCCCGTACATCCCGGGCGAACAGTTTCCGCTGTCTTTCCATCCGTGTGGCAAGTCGCGCTGCTACCTGGTCAACTGAGGCCCCGGGAAACGTTTCGAGGACACATCGGGCATATGCCTCGGTTTGCAGGACGCCTGTGATGACGTTTGGTGACCAGTCTCGCAGCGTCAACGTCTGTTCTTCGTGTTCTGACCAGTCACGGAAACCAGTGAGCATCCATGTGCGCATTTCCATGTACAGCTCTATGAAGTACCCCTTGCGCTCGGGGAACGCTCGGTCGCACGCGAGGGCGATGTTCTGCGTCGGGGGACGCTTGCCGTTCTCGATCCTGCTCAGGTGGCTCATAACTATCTGTGTGCGCTTGCTCAGTTCCTCAAGGGACCAGCCGCGCGCCAGACGCTCTCTCCTGAGCTGCTTGCCAAAATGATCACTTGGTTTTCCAGGCATTAGCGCATCCTCTCCGTGTTGGCTTACTAGCTTGCCATAAGTGTGTTCGCTGCGTGAAGGACTCGGTACGTTTCTGAGCACGCGCCCGCCGCAGCGAAAACGGGTCCCCGTCCAATGGGCACGCGCCGATGGCGGCGGGCGCGCGCCAGAGTCACAAACGTTAACTCCAGAAACAGGCGTAACGATGGCACACCAGGTAATGGCCATGGATGACAATGAAGACTTCACGCAGCTAGACGATTCCGCTCTCCTCAGTAGGCGAGCGGAGATGCGCGACGAGCTGGAACGGCTGCCGACATCGTCTTTCGAGTATGCCGTACTGGCAATGCGCTACGACCAGTCAACCACAGAAGTAATCGAGCGTGCTCGCAAAGCATGGTCAAAGGACGAGTAAGCGAGGGTGAGCAATGAACGGACCCATGACCGTCGAGGCTCTGATAAGTGACATGCCCCCCATGGCTGCGAAGATGGTAGCCGTCGAAATCCTTCTAGCCGATCCCGAGTCCCTGCATGATGACGTTCTCGAAGCCTGCCTCTACATTCTTCGGGAAAGACTGAGGGAACAGCTTAAATAACACGAGAAGCTAGACCGTATAGCATCACTATGCTGTTATGGCAGACAAGGAAGACGCGGCAGGCATCCCGTTTCTGGTTACCCAGGATGAAGGCGGCGGTTGGAACGCCTGTGTTCAACTCTGGGAAGGCGTTGCTTCGTTTGGGTGCGGGGATACAGCGGATGCGGCGATCAAGGATTGCGCTGCTGGCCTGAAGTTGCTATTCGAGCACTTCGCCGCAACTGAAATTCTCAAATCGTTAACGGCACGAAAAGCGAGGTATAACGGGAATGTTCTGCTTGCTTATGCTGGTCTTGTTGTGGGAGGGTGCCCGGCATGTCGGGCGCTGGCGCGCCGCGACATGCCGGATATTTCATGATCTGATCCGCTAGCAGAAGGGCGGAAGCCGTGAGCCTGATCGGTCAGCCGCTTACCCGCAGGGAAGACCCGCCGCTGCTCACCGGGCGCGGCCGGTACGTCGACGACATCGCTCCCGAGGGCACACTGCACGCCTTCGTCGTTCGCAGCCCGCTGGCACACGCGCGCATCACCGCCGTCGACGTTGCCGAGGCCCGCGCGGCTCCCGGCGTAGCGGCGGTCTTCACCGCGGAAGACCTCGCGGAGCAGGGCGTCGGACCGCTTCCCGGCGCCGAGGGCCTACCGCCCGGCGCCCCGAACCCGGAGCACCCCGTTCTCGCCCGCGACAAGGTCCTGTGGGCCGGGCAGCCGGTCGTCCTGGTCGTCGCCGATACCCCCGAGCGAGCCGCCGACGCCGCGGAACAGGTCGTCATTGACTACGACGACCTCCCCGCGGTCACGGCCGTACTCGCCGCCGCCGCCCCCGACGCGCCGCTGCTGCACGAGAACGCGCCGGACAATATCGCCTTCCGCCGGCGCCTCACCGCGGGCGACGCGAGCAAAGCGTTCGAGCAGGCCGCCTGCACGGTCAGTCAGCGGATGACCAGCCAGCGGGTAGCCCCGGTGGCCATGGAACCGCGCGGCGTCCTTGCCTGCCCGGCCGGCGACGGCCGCCTTGATATCCGCCTGCCGACGCAGCGGGCCCACGGCGCGCGGAACTGGCTCGCGAAGATCCTCGGCCTCCCGGCCAGTGACATCCACGTCCTGACCGGCGACGTAGGCGGCGCGTTCGGCGCGAAGGGCCCGATCTACCCCGACCAGGTCGCCGTGATCGCGGCCGCCAGGTTCCTTAACCGCCCGGTGAAATGGATCGAGGAACGCAGCGAGTCGTTCACCGCCACGACGCACGGCCGGGACCAGGTAGCCGACCTGGAACTCGCCGCCGACTCGGGCGGGCGCCTAACCGCGATGCGCGGCACCGTCCACGCGAGCATGGGCGCGTACTTTACCCCGAACGGCCCCGGAACGCTGCTCGGCCGCCTTGGCCCGATGCTCCCGCAGGCGTACCGGCTTGAGCACTTCGATGTCGAGCTGGTCGGCGTCTTCGCGAACACGACCCCGATCGGTCCCTACCGCGGCGCGGGGCGTCCCGAGGCCGCTTACTTCACCGAGCGCCTCGTGGACATGCTCGCTCGCGAGATGGGAACCGATCCGGCCGAGCTGCGCCGCCGCAACTTCATCCCGCCGGCCGCCTTCCCGTACACGACGGTCACCGGCCTCACCTACGAGACCGGCGATTACCAGGCGGGCCTGGATCTCCTGCTGGAGAAATTCAACGAAGATTCTCCCGAACGATTCGGGCTTACTCACCCGGGCCAGCTCCTCGGCCGGGGCATCGCGACGTTCGTGGAGCCGGGCGGCATCGTCCCGAAGGTCCCGGGTCCGGACGGCACGACCGGAGACAAGGCCACGGTCACCATCGACGCGGACGGCAAGATCACCGTCGCCGTCGGCACCAGCGGCCACGGCCAGGGCCACGAGACCGCGTTCGCGCAGCTTGCCGCCGACCTCCTCGACGTGGCCTACGACGACGTGACCGTGGTGTTCGGCGATACGGACACGGCTCCCTTCGGCTACGGCACCTTCGGCTCAAGGTCACTCGCGGCGGGCGGCACGGCGATCTACCACGCCTGCCAGGCGGCCCTGGACGCGGCCCGCCGGGTCGACGCCCCCATGCCGGTCACCGACGCCGCTGCCCGCCTGGGCGGCATCTCGGCCAGCGGCTCATCGGGCGCACCGCCGGAAACCTACGCGTCCGGCGCCTACGGCTGCGATGTGGCCGTGGACCCGGATACCGGCCAGGTCACGCTGCTGCGGGTGGTGGCGGTCGACGATTGCGGCGTGCTCGTCAACCCGCTGCTGGTCGAGGGCCAGGTGCACGGCGCGGTTGCCCAGGGCGTCGGCCAGGCCCTGACCGAAGAGGTCACCTACGACGAGAACGGCCAGCCCATGTCCGCGTCCCTGATGGACTACGCGGTTCCGTTCGCGGTGACGCTCCCGCGCATCGAGTCCTACTCGGTCGTCACCCCGTCCACGATCAACCCCCTGGGGGTTAAGGGCATGGGCGAGTCGGGCACCATCGGCGTCACCCCGGCTCTGGTCAACGCGGTCATGGACGCCCTGTCCGGGTACGGCATCCGCCACCTGGACATGCCCCTGACCGCGGAAAAGATCTGGACCGCCATCCAGCGCAGCCCCGCCCGCCCAACCCCAGCGGCAGGACAGCCAAAGATAGTGGATCGTTAGGAGTACCCGGATGCCCCTAACGATCCACTATCTCTTACGGGACCAGCGGCCAATAGGGATTGCCGACTCGCCAAATCTCCGGGAGACACCTAACGGTAGTGGCGGTTCAGTTCGTTGGCGTAGACCCGGCCGAGGTCGCCGCCGTGGGCGGCTATCCAGTCCATGAGGCTGCTCTGGCCGGTTGACGGGGCATCCGACGTGGCCAGGCCGTCCGCCATGGACTTGTACTCCTCCGTGGTGAGCAGCACGTCGCGCAGCGCCGCGCCGAGGACGGCCGACAGCGGCGGCATCAGCCAGCCGGGTACCGGCGCGAGCACTGCGTGGCTGCCGGTCGCGCGGCGGATCGCGGCGACCATCTCGTGGAAGGTCGGCGAATCCGGCCCCACCGCGTCGAGCGTGACGTTGTCCGTTCGGCCGCCCAGGTCTACCAGCAGCCGGGCGAGGTCGTCGACGTGAATCGGCCGGACCCGGTAGCCGCCGCCGTCCCCGATACCGAAGACCGGCAGGCGCCGCAGCAGCCAGGCGATGTTGTTGACCAGGACGCTGGCGGCGGTGCCCAGCTCGGCCGACGAGCCGAACAGGATGGAGGGCCGGGCGATGGCATACGGGACGCCCGTCGCCGCGAGGTGCCCCTCCACCTCGCCCCTTGCCGCTGAAGTACGGGTACGGCGAGGCGGTATCCGCGTGCAGGATCGAGACGTACACGATGCGCGTGATGCCGGCCCGGGCCGCCGCGTCGAACAGGACCTTGCTGTTGGTCACGGCCGACGCCCGCGTGGCGGTGCCGTGCGGGAAGCGCACCCAGTAGGTGGAGTACAGCGTGTCTGCGCCGGACAGGTCTTTGACCAGCGCCTCGGGGTTGCCGAAGTCGAGCGGGCGCGTGTCAATGCCGTCAGCGCCCGGCCCGCCGCGCGGGTGTCCCGTCAGCGTGCGTACCTGGTGCCCGGCCGCGCGCAGTTCCCTGGCGATGGCCGCGCCTGAGTAGCCGAATGCCCCGGTGACCACATCGGTTTGCATCAGTTCCCCTTCCTCTTCCCCGCTCCGCCCAGGTCGAGCAGAGCAACCAGCGGGCGGAGCCGGTCAAGGGCGTCGCCGACTACCAGGGCGCGGTCGAACAGGGCCAGCGCGGCGGCCCGGTCACCGTCCAGGCTGGCCAGCATCTCCAGGCCGAGGATCCCGGCCACCACCGCATGCGCCGCCTCGTCGGCGGGCAGCAGCTGGGCGACCGGGGACGCCTCGAGCACGCCCCGGACGGCCGTGGCCGCGAAGTCCCGCCACGGTGCCAGGCAGGCCGCGACCCGTTCCCCGAGCTCCGGCACGGACTGGGCGCCGCTGATCATCTCGGTCAGCACGGTCACGTGGCCCGCGTCGAGGTCCGCCTCGAACACGCTCCGGGCCGCCGAGATCAGCTCCACGAGCGTCCCGGTCCGGTCGAGCAGTTCCCGGTACGCCGTCATCCGCCGCGCGCTGACCTCCTCGAGCGCGGCCACCAGCAGGTCGTTCACCGAGCCGAAGTGGTAGAAGACCAGCGCCTGGTTGCACCCGGCATGCTGTGCGATCCGCCGGGCGCTCGCGCTGGCGAACCCCGACTCGCGCAGCACGGCGATGGCCGCCTCGATCAGCGCGGCCCGTGTATCGCCCACAACCCCGTCTCCGTCTCATTTTTAAGCAGTCGCTTTAAGCGGTCGCTCAAAAGCCTAGACGCGGGGGCGGTCCGCAGTCAATGTTGCAGAATGCATAGGGTCGGATGAGTGCTCCCCGCCCGGTGCGCGGGAGCGCCGGAAGCGAGAGGCGGCGACGGACATGCAGGACGCCCTGCGGCACGTCCTTTTCTACGAGAGCGGCGACCTCTCCCAAGCGGCGGAGCACTTTCCCGCGCACCAGGCCAGGTACATCGAGTTCATGGACCGTGGCGTGCTGCTCGCTCTCGGCCCCTTCGCCGACCGCGCGGACTCGATGGCGATCTTCACCAGCCACGAGGCCGCCATGGACTTCGCCTCCGGCGACCCCTTCGTCGAGCACGGCGTGGTCAGCGGCTGGCAGATCCGCGAATGGCACGAGGCATCCCCCGACTGACCAACCCACCGGGGGTTGGCAATCCCTACACACCTCATCATTTTTCGACATGTGACGTTTGGCGGTCGGTATGCTCGGGCCCGATGGAGAGGAGCATGTGTGGGCGGGTCCGGGATCAGCACCCTGATTTTCGGCAAGGTCGGTTACCTGGCGGCGTGCCTTGCGGCAGCGATTGTTCTCGTAGTGAGTGGCTACGCCCACGGCTTGGTCGGAGGCACCACGGCGCTTGAGGGCGGCGCGAATCTCGGCAGTAACGTTCCGCCCACCGGCGCGATGAACATCCTGCTCATGGGCCTGGAGAGCCGCACCAACTTCCAGGGCCAGACCCTGAGCGCGGCGCAGCTCACCCAGACGCACTCCGGTAGCGTCAATGGAGACCTGGGGTCGCAGGACACGGACACGCTGATCCTCGTCCACGTCTACGCGGGCGGGCAGACGGCGACCGGCTACTCCATCCCCCGCGACGACGTCGTCAACTTCCCGCATTCCGTCACCGTCAACGGCGCCGTGCTGACCGAGGGCAAGATCGACGCCGCCTATCTCTACGCCTACGACCAGTACGTGAGCGCCAATATCGGGACGATGGGCCAAACCAGCGCCCTGTACACCGGCGCCAACCAGGCCGGCCAGCTGTTCGAGACCCAGACGGTGGAGTCGGTCACCGGCGTGCACATCGACCACTTCGTCGTGTCGAACATCGAAGGCTTCTTCCAGATCGCTTATCAGCTCGGCGGGATCAACGTGTGCATCGCGCAGGCTCCGGCCTCGATAGAGCCGGACGGGTTCAAGTACGGGGGAAACCTGGTCGACGAGCCCTACCCGGGCGCCCCTCTCAGTGCGAGCAACTCGGGCTTTGACGCGTTGAAGGACGGCTACAGCGAGAAGAAGGGCGGGGCGCAGTACATTCACCTGCAGCCGGCCCAGGCGCTGGCGTTCGTCCGCGCCAGGGACTCGCTGCCCGGCGTCGACATCGGCCGGACCGCGCGGCAGCAGGCCGCGATCGACTACATCATCTACGACTTCAAGCACCGGAACGTGCTGACCGACCCGGGCCTGATCTCCAGCATGCTCAACAACGCAAAGTCGTACCTGCAGACCGACCAGGGCTTCGACCTGCTCGCCTTTGCCCCGCAGATGCAGTCGCTGACCGGCTCGAAGCTGAAGATGTCCACGCTGGCCGACGCCGCCGTGCAGAACATCACGATTCCCGGGTACCCCAGCGCGCAGGATGCGAACTACATCTACGTGCCGAACCTTCAGCAGACGGTTAACAGCGCGTTCTACGGATCCGCGGCGGTCAAGGCAACCAAGTCGGTGACCGTGGACGTCTACAACGGCAGCGGCGCCGCCGGCCTGGCCGGCGGCGTCTCGCAGGCCTTCGCCGCCGCCGGCTACGCCACCGGCCAGCGCCGGCAATGCCTCCGTCCAGTCGCAGCAACTGGAGGCCGAGACGCAGGTCTTCTACGGCGCGGGCGCGGAAGACAACGCGGACAGCATCGCCTCCATGGTCGGGGCGCAGGCCGCCACGTCGTTGTCGTCACTGCCCGCGGGGCACGTCGAAGTGCTGCTCGGCCAGCAGGTCATCGTGGTGCCGCCCGGCCTGGACACCTTCGGCGCGACCACGGTCACCGAACAGGACTTCGTCACGGCCGCCCAGCAGGACAACCTGCCCGCCAGCGAGACGCCGCCCGCGACCGCGGCCGGCGCCACGGCCGGGACGCAGTCAGTGAGCGCCACCGAGTTTGGCGTGCGCGCCGCGGCCGCGGTCCACCCGGCCGCCCCCGCGCACCCGGCCAGCACCCCGTCAGCGGCAAACGTCAAGCGCCCCGCCGACGCCCCCGCCGGCATCCCCTGCGTCTATTGAGCAGCTGATCTTGCTTAGCGCCGAAGCCGCAGGCGCTAGCCGCGCAGGCGCAGGCCCCGGGGAGTGTGCCGGAAGCCGGCTGACTCCAGGGCGCGGGTGAGCGGAGAGTCGTGGGCGACGATGCCGCCATCTGCCTTCTCGACCGTGATCCGGCCGAGTGCGCCCTCGCGGACGGCCCCGGCCAGGGCCTGGGCGGACGGCTCAAGTGCGGCCGGGTCCTCGGTCCACGTCAGCAGCGTCTTGCCGCCCCGCTCGACGTACAGCACCAGGTCGCCGCCGAATAGCACCACGACCGCACCCGCCTTGCGCCCGGGCCGGTGCCCGGACGCGGTCTCGTCCGGCCGGGTCGGCCAGGGCAGCGCCGCCCCGTAGGGCTGCGCGGGATCGGCCGCCGCGAGCACCACGGCCGCTGGCCCGTCGCCCTTGCGGGCCGCGTCGCCTGCTTGGCCGGCCGCGATCGGAGCCCATCCCGGGCCGCCACCGGAGTGCCCCGTTCCGCCCGCGTCCGCCCGCTGCTCTCCGGTGACCGACTTGACCATGTCCCCGGCGAGGGCGCGCATCCGGTCGACCGCACCTGGCAGCGCGAACTGCGCGCCGCCGAGCCCCTCGACGAAGTAACCGCGGCGGCACTGACCGGTCTCTTCCATGGCCCGCAGGACGGGGTAGACGGCGGCGAACCCGCCCGGTATCCGCTCGGAGGCCACCGCCCCCCTGGTCACCACGCCGTGCCGCTCAAGCAGCGTCAGCGCGAGCGCATGGGCCCGCATGGTGGCCGCACCCGGATCGGCCCCGCCCGCAAGGTCGCTCGCGAGCCCGCCGTCCGCCGCGGGCAGCCCGTACCGCTCCGGCAGCAGCGACCACCGGCCGCTCGCGCTGGGCGGCCCGGTCCGCGTCGGCATCGCGGCCCGCCGGGGCCCGCGCCCGAACCGGTTGACGCCGGCGTAGCCGCCGGCGAACCCGCTACGCGGTGCGGGGCGGGGATTGAACACGCCCGGGGCCGGGCCGCCCCCGCGGCCGCCGGAGCCGAAGCCACCGGGAAGCGCCCCGCCCCCCGGCCCGCCGTCGGTGTCACGGAAGTCCCGCCCCGGGTCCCTCAGGCTGCCGAGGTCGGCCGCGAGGCTGGACCCGGAAGAGCGCCGGGGCGCGGACGGCCGACGGGCGGGCGCGCCGCCGGCCGTCAGGACGCGCAGCGGCGCGAGGGTGTCGTTGCTGACCAGGCCGGCCCAGGTCAGATCCCAGAGCGCCGCCACGAGCTCGCCGTCGTCGGCCGGGTGCCCGTCGAGCACGGCCGCGACCCGGTCGCTGAGCATGCGGAAGAACATCCCGCCGCCCCCGGACAGGGCGGTCAGCAGCGCGCCGTGCAGCGGCGTCATGGTCAGCTCGCCCGGCTCGGGCAGCAGCAGCGGCGCGGACTCGGCGGGCGCGAGCACCAGCCACCCGTCCCCGCTGCCGACGCTGCCCGCCCCCGCCCACACGACCTCGCCGGCCGCCGTCAGCTCATCGAGCAGCGCGGGGGAGTAGCCGGGCACCCGCCCGGGCAGCACCAGCGTCTCCAGCGACGACGCGGGAACCGGTGCGCCGGCTAGCCGCTCGACCGCCTCGAGCACCGCGCCCGCGTCCGCCCCGCCCCGGCCTCCCGGCCGTCGCCCGGACCCGATGCCGTGCCAGACCGGGAGGAACCGGCCGAGCGCTGCGGGCGGCACCGGCTCGGCCTCCTTGCGCAGCCGGGCCAGACAGCGCCGCCGCAGCATGCGCAGCACCCCGCTGTCGCACCATTGGGTTCCGTGCAGCGAGGCGACGAACTCGCCCTCCGCGACCCGCCCGTCGGCCGCCAGCCGGCGCAGCGCCATCGCCACGACGGCGACCCCGAGGCCGTAGCGGGCGGCGAGGTCGGCGGCCGCGAACGGCCCGTGCGTCCGCGCCCACCGCGCCACCAGGTCACCCAGCGGGTCGGGCAGCACCTCGGTGAAGGCCTCGGGGATCCCGACCGGCAGCGCCACCCCGAGGGCGTCCCGCAGCCGGCCGGCGTCCTCGACCGCCGCCCACATCTCCTGGCCCGCCACGCGCACCCGGATGAGCCGCCGGGTAGCGGCGAGCCCGCCCAGCCCGGCCGGGTCCAGGCCCGTGTTTCCGGCCGGCCCTCGGGCGTCCGGCGCAGCGCAGCGCGCCGCGACCTCGTCGGCGGTCAGTGGCCCGGACGTGCGCAGCAGGTCCGCCACGGCCTCCGCGTCCCTGCACCGCCGGCCTTCCGATAGGTGCTGCAGGTCGGCCTCGGTCTCCGCCACGACGACCGGGTCGAGCAGTTCACGCAGCTCCTCGGTGCCGAGGAGTTCAGCGAGCAGGGCCGGATCGAGTGCGAGGGCCTGCGCGCGCCGCTCGGCCAGGGGAGCGTCCCCCTCGTACATGAACGCGCCGACGTACCGGAAGAGCAGGTTCTTCCCGAAGGGACTCGGCGTGGCCGTCTCCACCTCGATGAGGCGGATCCGCCGCGCGGCGAGGTCGCGGAGCACTTCCGTCAGCGCGGGAACGTCGAACACGTCCTGTAGGCACTCACGGACCGTCTCAAGCGTGATCGGGAACCCGGGGAACTCGGCCGCGATCTCCAGCAGCTGCGCGCTTCGCTGCCGCTGCTGCCACAGGGGTGTCCGCCGTCCCGGCTGCCGCCGGGGGAGCAGCAGCGCCCGCGCGGCGCACTCGCGGAACCGGGAGGCGAACAGCGCCGACCCGCCGACCTCGGCGGTGATGATGTCGCCGATCTCCTCGGGGTCGAGCAGCGCGATCCCGGCCGGCGGCGGCTCGTCGGAGTCGGGTACCCGGATGATGATCCCGTCGTCGGTGTGCAGCGCCTGCACGTCCATTCCGCCGTAGCGCTCCCGGAGCCGGGCGCTGATGGCCAGGGCCCAGGGTGCGTGCACCCGGTCGCCGTAGGGGGAGTGCAGTACGACCCGCCAGTCCCCGAGCTCGTCGCGGAACCGCTCGACGACCAGCGTCCGGTCATCGGGCACGTGCCCGGTCGCCGCCCGCTGGTCGGAGAGGTACGACACGAGGTTCCCGGCGGCGAGCGCGTCCAGGCCGCCGGCGATCAGCGCGGCCACCGCCGCGTCCGGCGGCATGGCGGCCAGCTCGCGCACCTTGGCGCCAAGGGCCTTGCCGAGCTCCGCGGGCCGGCCGGGGGTGTCGCCGTGCCAGAACGGCAGCTTGCCCGGCTGTCCCGGCGCGGGCAGCACGACCACCCGGTCGGGCGTGATGTCCTCGATCCGCCACGACGAGGCACCGAGCACGAACACGTCACCGACCCGCGACTCGTACACCATCTCCTCGTCGAGTTCCCCCACTCGCCGTGGCGCCCGGGCGGACTCTTCGGAAGCGGGCAGGAACACCCCGAAGTACCCGCGGTCAGGAATCGTTCCCCCGCTGGTCACGGCTAGCTTCTGCGCGCCCGGCCTGCCATGGATGACTCCCGCGACCCGGTCCCACACGATCCGCGGCTTCAGTCCGGCGAACTCTTCGCCGGGGTAGCGCCCGGCGAGCATGTCGAGCACCGCCTCGAGCACCGGCCTGGTCAGCGTCGCGAACGGCGCGGACCGCCTGACCACGGCCTCCAGGTCGTCCACCGCCCAGTCATCGAGTGCGGCCATCGCGACGACCTGCTGGGCCAGCACGTCGAGCGGGTTGCGCGGCACGCGCAGTTCCTCGATCGCCCCGGCCTGCATCCGGTCGGCTACCACCGCGGCCTGCACGAGGTCGGCGGCGTACTTAGGGAAGATCACGCCCCGCGAGATGTCGCCGACGTTGTGACCCGCGCGCCCGACCCGCTGCAGTCCGCTGGCGACCGACGGCGGCGACTCCACCTGGATGACCAGGTCGACCGCCCCCATGTCGATGCCGAGCTCAAGGCTGGAGGTCGCGACAACGGCGGGCAGCCGCCCGGCCTTCAGCGCCTCCTCGATCTCGCTGCGCTCCTGCCGGGAGACCGACCCGTGATGGGCCCGCGCGATGACGACGGTGCCCGCCTCCGCCCCGGCTCCGGACACCGCATCTCCAGACGCCGCATCCACGGGGCCTCCGGGCACCCCGCCCGCCGCGACAAAGGCCCGCTCGGTCGCCAGTTCGTTCAGCCGCCCGCACAGCCGCTCCGCGAGCCGCCGCGAGTTGGCGAACACGATCGTGGACTGGTGCGCCTGTATCAGGTCGAGTACCCGCTCCTCGACGTGCGGCCAGATCGACCGCGGTTGTTCCCCGGGGGGCGATCCCGGTACCCCCCGGTACCCCCGTCAGTCCGCCGCCTTCGCCCGGGCCGCCGGCGCCACGGCGGGCAGGTCGCGCATGTCCTCGACGGGCACGACGACCTCAAGCTCGATCCGCTTCGAACTCGCGGGCTGCACCACGGTCACCGGCCGCCCGCCGCCGAGGAACGTGGCGACCTCCAACGGGGGCCGCACGGTCGCCGACAGGCCAACCCGCTGCACAGCGCGCCCCGGTCGGCGGCAGTGTCCCCGAAGGCGGTGTCTCCGGAGGCGGTGTCTTTGGAGGCGGTGCGCAGCGCGTCGAGCCGCTCAAGCGACAGCGCGAGGTGGGCGCCGCGCTTGGTGCCCGCCACGGCGTGCACCTCGTCCACGATGACCGTCTCCACGCCGCGCAGTGTCTCCCGCGCCTGCGAGGTGAGCAGCAGGAACAGTGATTCGGGAGTGGTGATGAGGATGTCGGGCGGTCGGGTCGCGAGCTTACGCCGGTCTTCTGCCGCGGTGTCCCCGGTCCGCACCGCCACCTGGATATCCGGCTCGGCCAGACCGAGCCGGCGGGCCGCCTGCCCGATCCCGGTGAGCGGTGACCGCAGGTTCCGCTCGATGTCCACGGCCAGGGCCTTGAGCGGCGAGATATACAGAATCCGCGTCCGCCGCTTGCGGTCCGCGGGCGCCGGCGCGGAAGCCAGCCGGTCGATGGCCCACAGGAAGGCGGCCAGCGTCTTGCCGGATCCGGTAGGCGCGATCACCAGGGTGTTCTCGCCCTTGCCGATGGCCCGCCACGCCTGTGCCTGCGCCTGAGTGGGCACGGCGAAGGCACCCTCGAACCATGCCCGGGTCGCGGTCGAGAACCCGTCGAGTGCCGCACCGCTGCTCACCGGCCCGCCGCCGTCAGGCGCTCCCGGCTCCTTTACTGCCATCCCTCCAGTCTGCCCCCACCCCCGGACATTCCAGTCCGCGTACCCATCGGGCGAGTTCGCAGGGCGATGCGCCGTTTGCTCGGTGCCCGAGAGCGGTAGGTTCATCTGTCGTGAGAGGGCGGGACATCGAGGTCCGAGGGCAGTGGCGGCATGCGCTGAGCGTCGGCGCCGTGGCTGGTTTCGCGCTGCTCGTGGCGTGCGGGCTCGCGGGATGCGGCGGCGCGGGCGCGGGCACCGGGGCCAAGGTGACGACGCGAGCGGTAAGCGCCACCCGCAAGGCGTCGCCGGGCGCGAGCAGGCCACCGAGTGCGAAGCCCAACCCGAAGCCCACCCCGAAACCGACCCCGGCGAAGCCGTCAGCCCTCCCGGTCGGCCCGGCCAACGCCGGGACGCTCCCGCAGACCGGCACCCTTCCCAAGACGACGGGCACCGCCTTCGACAACGCCGTCCACGACATCTGGCTCGCGGTCACCACCGGCGACCCGGATTACGCGCGGCCCGCGTTCTTCCCTGAGACGGCCTACGAGCACGTCAAGGCCATCGCCGACCCGGAATCCGACTGGACTGGCCAGGCTCTGGTACGACTTCACCCTCGACCTGGCCGCCGCCCATAAGCTCGTCGGGAAGAACGCGACACTCACCGAGGTACTTACCCCGACGCAGTACGCGCAGTGGATTCCCGTCGGTGCCTGCTACAACAGCATCGGCTACTGGCACCTCCCCGGGACCGAGGCTCGTGTACCGGGAGGACGGAGCCACGCACTCGTTCGGGATAGCTTCTTTTATCTCCTGGCGCGGTGACTGGTACCTGATCCACCTGGGCGCGCTGGTCCGCAGCGGTGCATACGGCATCGTCGACGACCCGGAGACGGGACCGGGCATCCCGGGGCCGCCGGGCGGCTGCTAGCCCACGCTGGCCGAGGACCCCGTCACCGACCCGGTGAGCTCTCCGCTCGTGGCCCGCGCCTCGCAGATGACGGTCCGCGTTCCCGCCTGCCAGGCGACGGAGTCCGGGTACACGTAGGTGGATGCCAGGCTGATCGCGAGTTGCGGGTTCACGTAGCTGGTGAACCTGCTCGCGCAGCCGGCGCTGGCTTGCGCCTGGGCCGCGGTGGCGCCCGGCCACTTCGCTCCGGTCAGCGCGAACGTGCCGAACACCTCGGCCTGGTGCGACTCGTCGCACGAGACCAGCGTGTACGACTGCTGCCCGCAGGATCGAAACAGTCCCCGGTCTTCAGCGAGAACACCGCCGAGGTCTTGTAGATGACCTTTACCGGCTTCTTGAAGCCGTGCGTAAACGAGCCGACGATGGCGATCGCCCCGCCGACGATCACCCCGGCCAGGGCTAGGAACCCCAGCGCGAGCAGGACGCGGGGCCACCGGCGCGCCCGCCGGAACCCGGCGGCCTCGTCGCCCGCGTAGTCCTCGTATTCCCCGTCGTCTTCGTCGTATTCGAGAGCCTCGTCGCCCCCGGCGGGAACGTCGTCGTCGTCTTCGTCGTATTCTTCGTAGTCCTCAGCGGCCTCTTCGTAGGTCTCCGCCTCGTCCGACTCGCTTTCCTCGCAGGCTTCGCCGGACTCGTCTTTCCCGCTGCCCTGCCCCGGCTCTTCGCCTTGCCCCGGCTCGCTTTCTTGCTCCAGTTCGTCGCTTTCCGCGGATCCGCCGCCTTCTCCCGGCCCGGTGGCCTCGGCGCTCTCGCCGGCTTCGCCCGCCTCCGGGTCTTCGTCCCAGGCCGTAGGCTCCTCGGTGGCCCAGCCGGTGCGATCGGCCGCGGCGGGCTCGGCGACAGCCGTGATGCTAGGCTCCGCGGCGCTAGCTTCCGCGCTTGCCTTCACTGCGCCCACAGCGTCCGGTTTCCCGTCGCCTGTGGCTTGCGTGGACATCTCGCTCCTGCTCCGCGGTGACGGACAACTGGCCGCACGCGCCCCTTATACGACAAAGTTCCCCGTCTGGCACAACGACATACCAGCCTTAAATGTCACGATTATCCCCCAGAGATCCTGAAAATCTTCTGCGGGTCGGCCCTCTCCGTCGAAGGCCGGTAACCTGGGCCGATGCGGCTGACGGAGTTCTGGGTGCGGATGCGCGAGCAGTTCGGTGAATCCTACGCGGAGAGCGTCGCGAAGGATTTTGTGCTTTCCGGCCTCGGCGACCGCACAGTGAACAAGGCGCTCGCCGACGGCGAGGACGCGAAGATCGTGTGGCGCGCCGTCGCCGAGAACTTCAACGTCCCCGACCGCCTCCGTTGAAACCGGCGGAGCCCGCCCGAACTCCCGGTCCGCGTCCCGGTCGAGAAAACGCCGGTCACCGCTCCGTGCGGGTCGCCGAGCATCAGCCGCACCGCGATGCTCATCTATAGGTTTCCCGAACGAGCCCTGCTTACTTCCGCCGCGTCCATGGCCCGGGTAACGGGCCGGCCCGGTCCTGGCGTCATCCGCCCTCGCCAAGGCTGATCGAACGAGCCGGCGCGTCTTGGCTGCGATCGAACAGTCGTTCCCCTATAGTGATGTATGTCGGGGCGCCGCGCTCCGTGACGCGTGTCGCTGACCCGGGTGATGTCACCCAGGAATTGGGTGCGACCCGGAATGTCAGTGGTGACGCGTAGCGTGTGCGGTGTTGGCAGCGGGCGCAGTGCTGGTAGGAAACAGCCGGGCTATAGGAACCAATTGGACTGGTAATGAGCCAATTGGCAGCCGATCAGCACAGGGCGCCGAGTGTCGCGGCCGGCCTGACAGAGGCATCAACGACAGGGAGTCCCCATGGCACCAAGCAGCAAGACGACGGTCCCGGAGCGGGCGGGCGACAAGAACAAGGCCCTAGAAGCCGCGCTCCTGCAGATCGAGCGGCAGTTCGGCAAGGGCTCGATCATGCGACTGGGCGAGGAGACCCGCACCCCGGTCGAGGTGATTCCCTCTGGGTCCATCGCCCTCGACGTGGCCCTCGGCATCGGCGGCTACCCGCGCGGCCGCATCGTCGAGATATACGGCCCGGAATCGAGCGGGAAGACCACGGTCGCGCTGCACGCCATCGCGAACGCGCAGCGGGCGGGCGGCATCGCGGCGATCATCGACGCGGAGCACGCGCTCGACCCCGATTACGCGCAGCGCCTCGGCGTCGACACCGAGGCGCTGCTCGTCTCCCAGCCGGACACCGGCGAGCAGGCACTGGAGATCGCGGACATGCTGATCCGCTCCGGCGCGGTCGACATCGTGGTCATCGACTCGGTGGCCGCCCTCGTCCCGAAGGCGGAAATCGAGGGCGAGATGGGCGACAGCCACGTCGGCCTCCAGGCCCGCCTGATGTCCCAGGCCCTCCGCAAGATCACCGGCGCCCTCAACTCAACGAAAACGACAGCGGTTTTTATCAACCAGCTGCGTGAAAAGGTCGGCGTGATGTTCGGCTCGCCCGAGACGACCACCGGCGGTAAGGCGCTGAAGTTCTACGCGTCGGTGCGGCTGGACATCCGGCGGATCGAGACGCTTAAGGACGGGACCGATGCGGTCGGCAACCGGACGCGGGTCAAGGTCGTGAAGAACAAGATGAGTCCGCCCTTCAAGACCGCCGAGTTCGACATCCTCTACGGTGTCGGGATCAGCAAGGAGGGCAGCCTGATCGACCTCGGCGTGGACCAGGGCATCGTGCGCAAGGCCGGCGCCTGGTACACGTACGAGGGCGACCAGCTTGGCCAGGGCAAGGAGAACGCCAGGAACTTCCTGCGCGAAAACGTCGACATCGCCAACGAGATCGAGAAGAAGATCAAGGAGAAGCTCGGCGTCGGCCCGCGCCTGGACAACGACCCCACCGCGACGGCCGCTCCCGCCGCGGCCCCGGCCGCCGCTCCCGCCGCTCCCGCCGCCTCCGCGCGCACGGGCACCGCAGCGCCCGCCCGCACGGCCGCCGCAGCCCCCGCCCGGGCGGGCGCCGCCGGCTGACGCCATGCTGCCGCGAGACGACCAACCACGGTCGACAGCCTCCGGCCGTCTTCCCCGTGGTCCGCGCAGTGTCTCCCGGGGGGATGACCCCCCGTACCCCCCGGGAGACGACCAACCACGGTCGGCGGCCTCCGGCCGTCTTCCCCGTGGTCCGCGCGGTATTTCCCGGGGGGATGACCCCCCGTACCCCCCGGGAGACGACGAACCGTGGTCGGGCGACGAACCGTGGTCGACGGCACCGCAAGATTACGAGGACCCCGCCCGGGCGGGAAACCGCAAGGGCGGGGCGGCTCGTGCTGCTGAAAATGGTGCTGCCGCCGATCCCGGGGAGCGGGCGCGGCAGGAGTGCCTGCGGCTGCTCACGCTCGCGCCCCGGACGCGCGCCCAGCTCGCGGGCGCGCTGCGCAAACGCGGTATTCCTGACGAGACGGCGGATGAGGTGCTGAGCCGGTTCGAGGACGTCGGCCTCATCGACGATGCCGCCTTTGCCCGGGCGTGGATTGAATCGCGGCACCACAGCCGCGGCCTGGCCGGACGGGCGCTAAGCGCCGAGCTCAAACAGCGCGGGGTGGCGGCCGATGAGATCCGCTCGGCCATCGATGAGCACCTCGGTCCGGACGCGGAGGCGAGCGCCGCCCGGCGCCTCATCGACAAAAAACTGGAGTCCACCCGGGGCCTGTCGCCGGAGCAGCGGACCCGGCGGCTAGCCGGACTGCTCGCCCGCAAGGGTTATCCGGCGGGCCTGACCTTCCGCGTGATCCGTGAAGCCCTGGAGGCCGAAGGGAACCCAGCGTTCCCAGAGGACGAACCACCCTTCGACGAGAGCGATTTGGATACGTAATCAAGCGGGCAAGATGGTCTGGGGTGAACTGTCCGGATATGACCACTGAGCACGTTGTGTCGGGTGATGTCCGGCCGTAAAATATAACAGAGATGTATAGCGTAGATCACGGCTGAGCTGCGGTAACGCCCCTGCCAGGGTTTTTGCGGCCGACGGGCAACGTAGACAAAACCGTAATCAACGCTTAACCTCACGGCAGTGAGGCGTTATCTGGCGCCGGGCGGGTGACTCGCGCACCCGGCCGTGGTACGGCTAGCGCACGATGCGGGCCAGCCAGTGCAACCGTGGCCAGCCGCCTCAACCGTGACGCCAGGGTTCCGGGACCAACGGGACGGAAGGGGTGGCCGTGAGCGGCGCAGACGCGCTCTTGGTGATCGGGCTCGCCGCATTGGCCCTCGCGTTGGGCGCGTTCGCCATCATCTTGCGCCGGTTCCCGCCGC
The DNA here is from genome assembly GCA_963785645.1 of uncultured Actinomycetota bacterium. GTDB lineage: Bacteria > Actinomycetota > Actinomycetes > Streptosporangiales > Streptosporangiaceae > Trebonia. The sequence goes on along the minus strand of CAWAWG010000018.1, from coordinate 253,876 downwards.
GCGGGGCCGCGAGTGCCCGTCAAGACGAGCTGGCCACCATCGCCCAGGCCGAACTAGCCCAGGCCGACGCGGAGCAGATCCGGGCGCGGGCGCAGGCCGACGCCGACCGGATCCTCAGCCGGGCCGCCGAGACCGCCGAGCAGGCCGCGCAGCAGGCCGCGGACGGCCGCCGCGAGGTAGAGGACGAGATCCGCGCCGTCAAGGACGAGATGCGCCAGCTCCGCGGTGACCTGGAACGGCGCGAGCAGCGGATCGGCGAGCGCGAGCAGCGGCTCGACGGCGAAAGCCGCCGCCTTGAGGCCCGCGGGCACGAACTCGATCAGCGCCGGACCGAGCTCGAGGAGCGAACGACGGCCCTGACCGAGGCCGAGACCAAGGGCAAGGCCGAGCTTGAGCGGGTCGCGGGGCTGAGTGCGGAGGCGGCCAAGGCGGAACTCGTCGCCGTGATGGAGAACCAGGCCAAGCGCGAGGCGGCGGTGTCCATCAGGGACATCGAGGCGACGGCCAAGTCCGAGGCCGACAAGCGGGCCCGCAAGATCGTAACGCTCGCCATCCAGCGGGTCGCGGTCGAGCAGACGAGCGAGTCCGTCGTCTCCGTCATGCACCTGCCGGGCGACGAGATGAAGGGCAGGATCATCGGCCGCGAGGGCCGCAACATCCGGGCCTTCGAATCGGTGACCGGCGTCAACCTGATCATCGACGATACGCCGGAGGCGGTGCTCCTCTCGTGCTTCGATCCGGTCCGCCGGGAGATCGGCCGCCTCACCCTGGAGCGGCTCGTGAGCGACGGCCGGATCCACCCGCAGCGCATCGAGGAAGCGTACGAGCGCGGCAAGGCCGAGATCGAGCTGATCTGCCGCCGGGCGGGCGAGGACGCGATGACCGGGCTCGGCATAACCGACATGCACCCGGAGCTGGTCAACCTGCTCGGGCGCCTGCGCTATCGCACTTCTTACGGGCAGAACGTGCTGTCGCACCTCATCGAGTCCGCGCACATCGCCGGCATGATGGCCAGCGAACTTGGGCTCGAACCGATGCTGCTGAGGCGCTGCACGGTCCTGCACGACATCGGCAAGGCGCTTACTCACGAGATCGAGGGCAGCCACGCGCTGATCGGCGCGGAGATCGCCCGCAAGTACGGCGAGTCCGACGATGTCGTGCACGCGATCGAGGCACACCATAACGAGGTCGAGATCCGCACCGTCGAGGCCGTGCTGACCCAGGCGGCCGACGCGATCAGTGGCGGCCGTCCCGGTGCCAGGCGCGAGTCCCTGGAGATGTACGTACGGCGCCTGGAGCGCCTGGAGCAGATCGCCGCCGAGAAGGAAGGCGTCGAGAAGGTCTTCGCCATGCAGGCCGGCCGCGAGGTCCGCGTGATGGTCAAGCCGGAGCAGGTCGATGACATCCAGGCCCAGGTCATCGCGCGCGACATCGCCAAGCAGGTCGAGGAGGAGCTGACCTACCCCGGCCAGATCCGCGTCACGGTAGTCCGCGAGTCCCGCGCCACCGAGTTCGCCCGCTAGCCAAGATCAAGACCGGCATCCCGCGGTGATGCCGGGCCGCACTTGGTCGCGCCCATTACCTGCCCGCCTTGACGTGCGCGCCGATTGGCGGGAAGCTCAGCCGAGCACTGGTTACTTTTTGCCGACTTGTCCCCACCGGTGGTAATCGTGGCGAGGGGTTCTGTGTGATGGCGCGCGGACGGATGGTAGGCCTGGCGGTTATCTGTTTGGCTGCGGTGAGCGGAGTGGGCGTCGCCGCGGCGCCCGGGGCGCCGGCCGCCACGCTGGCCGGCGCGCCTGTGCTCACTGGGCCTGTGGTCACCGCGCCCGGGGCGCCGGGCGCGGCGTCGTACTTCGACCTGGCCCGCAAGGACTGCGTGGGCACCGCCCGCAACACCATCTCCAAGGTCTGGTACACGGTGGCCGACGGCGTGCTCTCCGACGTCTACGAGCCCACGATCGACAACACCGACGTCAGCACGCTGCAGTACGTCGTGACCGACGGCTCGCACGTTCACCGACCTCCAGACCCGTGACATGACCTACACGGTGCAGCGCCGATCCCACCGGCATGGCCTGCACCGTCACCTCGACCGACGCCAAGCACGGCTACCGGCTGGTCACCACCTACGTCACCGATCCGTCGAGCGACACGGTGCTGATGAACACCAGCCTGCAAGCCACGCCCGGCTCGACGACCAACCTGGCCGGGCTGCGCCTCTACGCGCGGCTCGACGCGCACGTCAACGGCAACGGAGGCGGCGGGACCCAGAACGCGGGCGCCAACTCGGGCGTGGTTGACACCTCCTGGGTGCCCCGGTCCCGGTCGTCTTCAGCACCAACACGGTCACGAACGCCGCTAACCGCGACTACGCGGCGGCGACCTACATGGCGCTTGACGCGAGTCCGCTGGCCGCGGCGAGCGTCGGGTACGAGGGAACGGCAAGCGACGGCCTCACCCAGCTAGACAGCTCGCACGCGCTGACCTCCTACACCTCCGCGCCCCGACGGGCACATCGCGGCGACCGAGGACGTCACGCCCGCCCGCGGCGGCTCGGTGACGCTCGCGCTCGGCTTCGGCCGGACCCAGGCGCAGTCGGTGACCGTCGCGAGGCCGGCGCTCGGCTCCCCGTTCGCCCTGACCGCCGCGAAGTACCTGCTCGGCTGGGCCGCGTACGACGCCGGGCCTAACAAGCCGCCCGCCCGGTTCGCGGGGCAGACCGCGAGCCAGGCGGCCAGCCTGGACGACACTACTACCTGTCGGCCAACGTCTCAAGGCCAGCGAGGACAAGACCTACCCGGGGGCGATCGTCGCGTCGCTCGCCAGCCCCTGGGGTCAGTCCGTGACCGCCGGGGCGCTCTCCGGCGGCGAGCCTTCGTACTTCGGCTCCTACCGTGAGGTGTTCGCCCGCGACCTCTACGAGGCGGTCACCGGCCTGCTCGCCGACGGCGACGTCGCCACGGCCAGGGCTGCCACGCTGTTCCTGTTCGACCGGCAGCAGTTGCCGAGCGGCGCCATGCCGCGCAACTCGCTGCTCAACGGCAAGGCCGCACCGGACACCGGCGGCGACCCAGCTCGACGAGACGGCCTACCCGATCCTGCTCGCCTATCTCACCGGACTCGGCGGGGACAAGGCGCTCTACACCGATCACATCCAGCCGGCCGCCGACTTCCTCGTCGCCAACGGGCCGTCGTTCGGCGTGGAGCGGTGGGAGGAGCAGACCGGGTACTCGCCCGTCCACGATCGCGGCCGAGATCGCCGGCCTGACCGCCGCGTCCGCCATCGCCGCGGAGCAGGGCGACACCGCGCGGGCGGACCTCTACCAGGCCACCGCCGACGACTTCCAGCGCAACGTCAAGAACTGGACGGTGACGACGACCGGCCCGGACGGTCCCAGTTACTTCATCCGGCTGTCCAAGACCGGCGACCCGAACGCGGCGATCAGCTACAGCCTCGGCAACGGCGGCCCGACCCTTGACCAGCGCAGCGTGCTTGACGGCGGCTTCCAGGAACTCGTCCGGCTCGGCGAGCTTCCGGTCAGCGACCCCGACGTGCAGTCGTCGCTCGGCATCATCGACTCGCACATCGCGGTGAAGACCCCGAGCGGGACCGGCTACTACCGCTACGGCGACGACGCCGCCGACGGCAGCGCCGACGGGTACGGCGACTGCTACCAGCCCAGCCAGACGTCGTGCACGACCGCGGGGGCGCCGTGGGCACCCACCGACACCGGCACCGGCCACCTGTGGCCGGTGCTGTCCGGCGAGCGAGCCGAGTCCGACGTGGCCGAGGGGAACATCGGCGGCGCCGAGTCCCTGCTCCAGTCGATGATCGGCTTCTCGTCCGGCGTCGGGCTGGTGCCCGAGCAGGCGTGGGAGGATCCGGACCTGGCGGCCTCGCCGTACGGCAGCGACCCGTCAACCGCGTCGATCGGCTTCACCGACGGGTCGGCGGCCGGCTCGGCGTCCCCGCTGACCTGGGCTCAAGCACAGGAACTGCGGCTGATCCGCTCCGTCGGCACCGGGCACGACGTTGACACGCCCGCGCTGACCAGCGAGCGCTACGTCACGCACGGGGCGCCCGGCGAGCTCCCGGTCACCATCACCGCCCCGGCGTCCGGTGCCCTGCTCGCCACCGCGTCCACCACCGTGACCGGGACGACGGCGGCCGGCGCGAAGGTGACCATCCAGGCGGCCGACACCACGACCAGCGCGCCCGCGACGGTGACAACCGCGACCGCGGCGGCGGACGGGTCCTTCTCCGCGACGGTCCCGGTCAGCTTCGGCACCAACGCCGTCACCGTCACCGCTACCGCTCCCGGCGGCCACAGCACCGGGTACGCCCAGGTCACCGTGACCAATGAGGGCGGTGGCAGCACCGTGCTCGACGTGACCGACCCGACCGGCGACGACAACGGGCCCGGCACTTACCAGTACCCGACCGCGTCCGACTTCGCGGCGGGGTCGTTCGACCTGACCAGGTTCCAGGTACTCAGCGACGGCACCTACGCGTACCTGCGGATTACGCTGCGGACCCTGGTGCCGACCTTCGGGTCGCTCGACGGTGCGCAGCTGCTCGACGTCTACGTGCACGTGCCCGGCGCATCGGCCACCTCGACCCAGGCGGCCTACACGTCCCGCAACTACACGATCGCGCCGTCGGGTGCGTGGAGTCAGCGGGTCGAGGTGCAGGGCTTCGCGTCGCCGGTGTGGGTGAACGCCGGCGGCGCGAGCGCCGGAACCGCGTCCGCGCTCGCCGAGCAGTCGGACCGGACGATCACGGTGGCGCTGCCCGAGGCGCAGTTCGGCACCCCGGCGTCCGGGTGGGGTTTCAGCGTCGTGCTCACCGGCCAGGACGGCTTCAGCTCGGACCAGGCGCGCGCGTTCACGGCGACACCAGGGGCCGACACGTTCGGCGTGTGCGCGGTCGGCGGCACCGCGCCGGTCTGCTCGGTTGACCCGTCCACGGTTCCAAAGGCCATGGACGTGATCACCCCCGCGGGCGTCTCCCAGGCCACAGAACTCGACCCGGTCCCCGGCCCGGTCGTCATCCAGCCGGTCGTCGTTCCCTAGCCGAAATCACGGCCAGCGGACTCCTTGACCTGAACCTTGAGGGATAGGTTTAGTCTCCTGGCATGAGGGTCGGAGAGCTGGCGCGGCGGGCCGGAGCGACGGTTCGCGCGGTTAAGTACTATGAGGCACTCGGCTTGGTGGTGCCGACCCGGCTGCCCAACGGGTACCGGGAATACGACCAGGTATCGGTGCGCCAGGTTCAGGAGATCCGCGCGCTGACTGACCTGGGATTGTCGGTGGAGGAGACTCGGCCGTTCGTGGACTGCCTGGCCAGCGGGCACGGCGCCGGTGACGAGTGTCCCGCGTCGCTGGCTGCTTACCGGCGCGTCATTGACGACCTGTCGGCGCGGATCGACGCACTGGCGCAGCGGCGTGACGCCCTGACCGCGCACCTGGAGGCGGCCGCCTGCCGCCCAATCGCCCCGCTCCCGGCGGCCGCGGGGCAGGCGGCCGGGAAGCTCGCGGCTGGTGATGACGGCGCCGCGGCTCACCTGAGACGAATGCGGATGCCGCCGCTCGATCTGACCGCGACCGATGGGTCGGTGGTCAGGCTGGACGCGCTCGGCCCCGGCCGGACGGTGCTGTACGTGTATCCGCTGACCGGCTCGCCTGAAGTGCGGCTGCCGGAGGGCTGGGACGGCATCCCGGGCGCCTGGGGCTGCACCGCCGAGGCGGCCGGGTTCCGTGACCATCATGCCGAGTTGCGTAATGCCGGAGCGGCGCGGGTGTACGGCTTGTCCTCGCAGACAAGTGAATACCAGCGAAAACTGGCTCGCCGGCTGCGCCTGCCGTTCGCGATGCTGTCAGACCAGGCGCTCGCGCTCCGCGGCGCCCTGAGCCTGCCGGTCATTACCGCAGACGAGATGACCTTGTACCAGAGGCTCACCATAATCGCCTTCGCCGGCGAGATCGAGCAGGTGTTTTACCCGGTGCCCACGCCGGACCAGCACGCCGTCCACGTCCTGGAATGGCTGCGTTCGAACCCACGGGAGGTCAGGGTTTCATGCGGGTGATTGTGCTTGGCGCGGGCGTCATCGGGCTCACCACCGCGGTGCGCCTGCTCGAGGCCGGATGTGACGTAAGAGTCGTGGCGGACGCGACCGTCGAGGCGACAACGTCCTACGTAGCCGCCGGGGTCTGGTTCCCTACCCATGCGGGGCCGCCGGGCAAGGTCGCCGTCTGGGGCCGCCGGACCCTGGAGGTACTCGCTGACCAGGCCGGTGATTCGGTACCCGGCGTCGTCATGCGTGATTCCCTCGCCCTGTACCGGGAATCACCCGGCCAGCCCGATTGGGCGGCATCGGTGGGCAATGTCCGTGAAGCCGCCCGGGCGGAACTTCCGCCCGGCTATCCCCGCGGTCTGCGATTCGCGGTACCCCAAGCGGAAATGCCGGTCTACCTGCCCTGGCTGATGGGGCAGGTGCGGGACCGAGGCGGCGAGATCGTGGCACGGCATGTGACCGCCCTGGCCGAACTGTCCGATGACGGAGTGGACGCACTGGTCAACTGTCCGGGCCTTGCCGCCAGGGACCTGGTTGGCGACCACTCGGTCTATCCGGTGCGCGGCCAGCTCGTGCGCGTGACGAACCCGGGCATCACCATGTCGGTGCGCGACGAGTTCCATCCGGCCGGCCGGGCCTATGTCCACCCGCGGACCAGCGACTGCATCCTGGGCGGCACCCTGGACGAGCACGACTGGGACATCCAACCCGATCCGGCCACCGCCGAGGCGATCATCGCCCGCTGCCGCGAAATCGTTCCCGCGGTAGCGGACGCCGAAGTCATTGAGCACCTCGCCGGTTTGCGCCCGGGACGTCCGGAGGTCCGGCTTGAAGAGTGCACGCCGGAAGGCGGCGGCCCGCGCGTCGTGCACAATTACGGGCACGGAGGGTCCGGCGTAACGCTGAGCTGGGGATGCGCCGAAGACGTCACGAGAATTCTCCTTGGCAGTGCCTCCTAAGAACAGCGCTTCCTAAGAACAGTGCCTCCTAGGAACAGTGCTTCCTAAGAACAGTGCCTCCTAAGAACAGTGCCTTCTAACGAGAGCTCGATCGGCGCAATGCCCGGCGGGGTGAAGCCGAAGATCTCGCCGTAGAAGGCCAGCTCGGCTTCCATCGCGGCGATAACGGTTTCCGTCTTGCGGAAGCCGTGCGATTCGCCCTCGAACGCGATGTAGGCGTGCCTGATGCCGTGGGCCTCAAGGTCCGCGGCGATCGCCTCGGACTGTGACGGCGGGACGATCGGGTCGTCGAGGCCCTGCAGCAGAAGGACCGGGCAGGTCAGCTCGGTGATATGGCCGACCGGGGCGCGCTCGGCGTAAAGGTCGTCGGCCTCCGGGAGCGGGCCGATCAGACCGTCCAGGTACCTCGACTCGAAGTCGTGGGTATCGGCGGCGAACGGGCGCAGGTCCGAGACGCCGAAGTATGAGGTCGCCGCCGAGAAGACCGCCTCCTTGGTCCCGGTGAGGGCGGGACCGCTGGTCACCGCGGCGAGGGCCGTCCATCCGCCGGCCGAGCCACCTCGGATGCCAAGCCGGGCGCGGTCGGCCTCGCCCGCCTCGGCGAGGCCGAGGGCGGCCGCGTACGCGTCGGCGACGTCGACGATGCCCCACTGGCCGCGCAGCCGGTTGCGGTACTCGCGGCCGTAGCCGGTGGAGCCGCCGTAGTTGACGTCGATGATGCCGATGCCCCGGCTGGTGAAGAACGCCTTCTCTATCGACAGCGCGGGGACCGAGTGCGCGGTCGGGCCGCCGTGCACGTGCACGAGGAACGGCGGGAGTTCACCCTCCGGTGCCGTCACGTCCGGGTTGGTGGGAGCGTAGACGATGGCGTGCACCCCGCCGACGTTCGGTCCACCGGAAAGCTGGACCGGGCGCGCGTCGGGCAGGTAGGCGGGGGCGGGGGCGCCGACTGGCGGCTTTTTCATGATCTCGAAATCTCCGCCCACGCTGATCCGCAGCACGGTCCGCGGGGTGCGGGGTCCGCCGGCCACCGTAACGATCGTCCCGCCCGATACGGCGAGCTCCGCGTCGACGGTGCCGTATCCGGGCAGATCGAGGTCGGTGAGCTGCCCGGAGACCGGGTCGAGCACCCCCGGGCGGGACTCGTCGAGACCGTGCACGACGGCAAGCCGCCCGTCGCTCAGCAACGCAAACGGCCGCCCGCCGAGCTGCCACAGCGGCCCGGCGAATTCCTCCTCACGCGGGTAAAGCGCCCGCGCCGCGGCGCCGCGGGCGCCTGTGCTTGACGGGACGGGGCTTGACGGGACGGGCACCTCGTAGAGGTTCCACCAGCCGGAGACGTCGGAGATCGCATACACCGTCGCGTCGTCGCGCCACAGCGGTGCGAGCACCGACTCTTCCGGACCGCCCATGAGGAGCGCGGCATCAGCCACGTCGATTGCGCCGTCCGACACGGAGCCTGCCCGCAGCTCTGTCCCGTCCCACGGCATGTTGGGGTGGTTCCAGTTGATCCACGCCAGCTTCGTGCCGTCCGGCGACGGCGTGGGGAACGCGAAGAACTGCGCACCGTAAACCAGCACGCGGATCATCGCGGCGTCGGACGCGGCCGACCCGTCGAGCGGCACCGCGACGATCTCCCGCCGCACCGCCATGCCGCCGCCGACGTGAAAGCCGGGCGGGGGCTCCGCGCCCTCCAGCGGCAGCACGGTCTCCCGTACGCACCAGATCTCCTGATCGTCGGGGGAGAGCACCAGGTCGGCGAAGCGGAACCCGCCCTCGGCCGGCGTCAGCGGAATCGGCTCGAGGCCCGCCTCACCGGGCTGAAATTCAACCGCGCCGCCCACCCCGTACAGCCGCTGGTCAGTGAAGTTGGCGAAGACCAGGTCGTAGCCTCCCGCCAGGGACAGCGACGGCACGGGCAGGTACGACTTGCCGCCGTACTCGTGCACCCGGTTCCTGGCATTCCACGGGGCGGGGAGCAGTTCCCGAGGTTCGCCCGAGGCGCCGGCGGACGCCATGATCGTGGTCCGGCCCTCCTCGGCCGGCCGCCGTTCCTGCCACCACACCTCGCCGCCCGCGATGGACGGATACGAGATCGCCACCGCCCCCTTGGCCACATCCGCGGCACTGATCGGTGACTTCCAGGTTCCGTAGGCAGCGATCTCAGTCATGGACCCATCCAATACCACGAGACGACCTGACGGTGCGTGTGCAGCCCTATCCTGGTCACGTGGGAGAAGGACGTACGTACGAAATCCGCACCTACGGGTGCCAGATGAACGTGCACGATTCCGAGCGTGTCGCGGGACTGCTTGAAGACGCCGGCTACGTGAAGGCCGAGGCGGGGAGCCCGCCCGACCTGGTGGTATTCAACACCTGCGCGGTCCGTGAGAACGCCGCCGACCGGCTGTACGGCAACCTCGGCCACCTGCTGCCCGCCAAGAAGGCACACCACGGCATGCAGATCGCCGTCGGCGGCTGCCTGGCCCAGATGGAACGGCAGAAGATCACCGACCGCGCTCCCTGGGTCGACGTCGTTTACGGCACGCACAACATCGGTGCACTGCCGAAGCTGCTCGAACGCGCCCGCGAGCGCCAGGAGGCGCAGGTCGAATTCGAGGAAACGCTTACCGCGTTCCCGTCCCTGCTCCCCGCCCGCCGTCAGTCGGCGTACTCCGCTTGGGTGTCGATCTCCGTCGGGTGCAACAACACCTGCACGTTCTGCATCGTCCCGTCGCTGCGCGGCAAAGAGCGGGACCGCCGCCCCGGGGACATCCTCGACGAAATCCGGGCCCTGGCCGATGACGGTGTGATCGAGGTCACCCTGCTCGGCCAGAACGTGAACTCTTACGGCGCCGAGTTCGGCGACACGCTGGCGTTCGGCAAGCTGCTGCGCGCCTGCGGCGAGATCGAGGGCCTGGAGCGGGTCCGGTTCACCTCGCCGCACCCGAGGGACTTCACCGACGACGTGATCGAGGCGATGCGTGACACGCCGAATGTGATGCCGAGCCTGCACATGCCGCTGCAGTCCGGTTCCGACGCCGTGCTGAAGGCGATGCGCCGCGCCTACCGGCGCGACCGCTACCTGGCGATCCTCGACAACGTGCGCACGCACATCCCGCACGCGGCGATCACCACGGACATCATCGTCGGCTTCCCCGGTGAGACGGAGGCGGACTTCGCCGCGACCCTTGAGGTGGTAAGCCGGGCCAGGTTCTCCTCCGCCTTCACCTTCCAGTACTCGATCCGCGCGGGAACCCCGGCCGCGACGATGCCCGACCAGGTTCCCCGGCCGGTCGTGCAGGAGCGGTACGACCGGCTCGTCGCTCTCGTCGAGCAGATTGCGACCGAGGAGAACGCGAAGCAGGACGGCACCGTCGTCGAGGTCCTCGTCGCCGAGGGCGAGGGCCGCAAGGACGCCGCCACTCACCGCATGTCGGGGCGCGCCCGCGACAACCGCCTGGTTCACTTCGCCCCGCCGGCCGATAGTCCGCGCCCCGGCGACATCGTCACCACCCGGGTCACCAGCACCGCGCCGCACTACCTGCGCGCCGACGACGCCCCACTGAACGTCCGCCGCACCCGGGCCGACGATGCCTGGGCGGCCCGTCAACGCGCCGCCGCGCCATCGCCATCGCCCGCGCCCGCCCCGTCCAGCGCCACCGCGCCGGTCCTCCTCGGCATGCCGACCCGCCGCGGCTAGGTGACGGGAGGCTAGGAGGGGCGTCAACGGTGCTGATCGTGGTGGTGGGTGCGACGGCGGTCGGCAAGTCGGACCTGGCGGTGGATCTGGCGCTGGCTCTGGGCGGCGAGGTCATCAACGCCGACTCAATGCAGCTTTACCGTGGCATGGACATCGGTACGGCCAAGCTGTCTCTGGAGGAGCGGCGGGGGGTGCCGCACCATCTGCTCGACGTTTGGGACGTGACCGAGACCGCGAGCGTGGCCGAGTACCAGCTGCTGGCGGACGCGGCGATCACGGACATAGAGGCCCGTGGCCGGGTGCCTATCGTGGTCGGCGGCTCTGGCCTCTATGTGCGGGCGGCGCTTGGCGACCTTGACTTCCCCGGCACGGACGAGGTGGTCCGCGAGCGCCTGGAAGCTGAGCTCGAGCGAGGAGGCCCGGCTCCGCTGTACGAACGCCTTCAGGCCGCTGACCCCATCGCGGCCGCGGCGATCCTGCCGGGCAACGGCCGCCGCATCGTGCGCGCGCTTGAGGTCATCGAACTGTCCGGCCGCCCGTTCAGCGCGACGATGCCCGGCTACGAGGGCGGGCGTCCCGCGGTCCAGCTTGGCGTCAAGGTAGACCGCGAGGCGCTGGACCGCAGGATCGAGGCCCGGGTAGACCGCATGTGGGCGGCCGGGTTCGAGACGGAGGTGCGGCACCTGGCCGCGCACGGCCTGCGCGACGGAAGGACAGCGAGCCGCGCCCTCGGCTACCAGCAGCTGCTCCGCTGCCTCGACGGAGAACTGACCAGCGATGACGCCCGTGCGGAGACCGCCCGCGCCACCCGTCGCTTCGCCCGCCGCCAGGAATCGTGGTTTAGGCGCGACCCGCGCGTGCGGTGGCTGAGCGCAGGCGCCGAGCTGCCGGCCCGCGCGCTGTCCGAAGTGGCCCTCCGAACGACTACATAACGCTGCGTTGCCGATTAACCCGTTGACATCCGACATGTCACGCTATGTCGACTAGTCATTTCGGGTCATTCGCCGCCGCCGGTGACCACCGTTGTCATGTAATGAGCTCCCGGTCCGGATGACCGCTGCCGTAGCCGTTTCGTTACCTCTGCGCGGCACCCGGCGATGATTGCCGCATCAGTAGCCTCACTGGGCCATATGCGGCCAAACGTCCTCTCCCGGGTCTCGGTTCTGTAACGCTTCCTTGAGCGATTTCCGCAGGTAAGGCCTGGTGAGAGGGATTTCCCAAACCGCGTAGCCGGGCGAGGAGCGAAGTTAGGGATTTCTTGACCCCAGACATCAGGCGTAACGAAACCGGCGATTTCGGTCTGTCCGATTGGCCGACCCCCGCGCGGCCCGCCCCGTACGACCCGACGAGCGCCCAGGGTGACGCCACCCCCGACCCGATGGCCCAGACGGCTCCCATGCTGCTGGCGGACTTCGGGTATGACGAGCGCGACGCGGGTCACCAGACGGAACCGGGCCGCACCGCCGCCCGCGGCAACCGGCGGCACGCGAACGCCCGGCGCAAGACGAGCAGGAAGCGGGCCGCGCGATTCGGGCCGGCCGTCGCCGTGGCCGCGACCGCGGCGCTGACGGCCGGTGCGGCCGCCTACGTCCTGGTCGGCGGCGGACACCCGGGAGCGGGGGAGCAGAGCGCCTCGATGACCCTGCACAGCGCCGTCGTCAGCCAGTCGATCTCAGGTGCCGGCGCCGCGAACACCGCGGCTTCCGCGCCGGTCGAGGTCGCCAAGGCCACGGCCCACGTTCACGTTCACGCTCGCGCCTATGCGAAGCACGCCGGCGGCGGCACCCACAAGGCCGCGCCGTCGCAGAGCACGGTCACGCAGCCCGAGACGGGCAGCAGCGGCAACACGAGCAGCGCGTCCGCCCCGGCCCCGGCCGCCAGCTCGCCCGCCGCCTCAACCGCGACCTCGTCCTCCGGCTCGTCCACGGCGACCGTGACGTCCGCCACCGCGGTGAGCTGCGGCAGCTCAGGCCTGCTGCCGGCGAACGTGAGCGCCATCGTCAGCTTCCTCCTGTCGCACGGCTACAGCGACAACGCCGCCGCCGGCATCGCCGGCAACATTTACCAGGAGTCCAAGGGAAACCCGGAGTCCGTGGGCTCGGGCGGCGGCGGCCTGATCGGCTGGACGCCGCTGCCCGCCGGTTTCGTCACCGGCAACGTCTCCGCCGACCTGCAGACCCAGCTGGCGCAGATCCTGGTCTACAACCAGGGCTGGTCGCAGTTCCTGCCGGAGCTGATGTCGGCCTCCTCCCCGTCCGACGCCGCGTCCATCTATGTCACTGACTTCGAGCGGGCCGGCATCCCCGCCGCCTCTACCCGGGAGACGTCCGCTCAGGACGTGGCCAGCGCCTGCGGCATTTAAGCAGGAAGCCCGTACACCCGGCGGGCGTTCTCGGCGCCCACGAGACGCGTGATGCGCTCCGCGTCGGCGTAGCTCATATCGTCGGCGCGGAGCCGCGAAGAAAGGAACGCCGACAGCGCCCGCCGGAACAGCAGTGTCCCCAGGTAGTACAGCTCAGGTAGCCCGAAGGCATCGGAGGAGAAAAGGAACTTCCGCAGCGGCACCAACTCAAGCGCCTCGCCGAGCAGGGCCGTCGCCCGCGCGCCGACGTTGTGCATGGCCAGTCCGAGGTCGGCGTGCACCAGCGGGAAGACCTGGGCCAGGTAGCCGGCCTCCCGGTGATACGGGTAGTTGTGCAGCAGCATGACCGGCACACCGGTCGGTTCGAGTGCCCGCAGCAGACCGGTGAGCAGCAGCGGATTGCACCGGTGCAGGTCGATGTCCCGGTCGCCGTACCCGACGTGAAACTGGATCGGCAGCCCGAGGTCGGCTCCGCACCAGATAGCGAAGCGGTGAATCACCTCATCGGCCAGCCGCGGCAGCGTTTCGGCAGCCCCCTTGACCCTGCCACCCCCGTCCGCCCCGCCAGTTTCCCCGACCCCGCTAGTTTCTTCAGTCCGGCCGGCACCGTCGGCCTCGCCAAGCCAGCGCGATACGGCGGCCGCGACCTCGCGGTCGCGCGGCCGCCGTCCGTCAAGCTCAAGCCCGACCCGGTACGCCGCGATCGACTTAAAGCCAACAACCGTGATCCCGAACGAGGGCGCGGTGACTCGCTGGGTCAGCGCCCTTCGGTAGGCGTCGGGGAAGTCGGCGGCGCGTACTCCCGACCGTGCCAGTGACTCCGCGACCTCCTCAAGGCGGACGACCTCGAACGCCGCCGCCCCGGCCAAGCTAGCCGTCTCACCCGGGGAGAGAAGGTCGTCCGGCGCGTATCCGGTGTCCACGCAGAGCGCGGCGAGTCCGGACGCACTGAGGAACCGCCGGTTCACCTCCGCCGCGCCAAGCCCCTCCCGCTGTTCCTGGTAAGCGACGGCGCTCGCATGCGGCGGCAGACCGAGTAGCGGCGGGCACCAGCGCCTGAAGGCGAGCCCGGCCAACGAGTCGAAGGGCGCCCCGTCCGCGACCGCGGCCCCGTCAGCCTCATTAAGCAGCCCCGCCAATCCCGTGACTCCGGAGGCCACGGGGGACAGGGGTCGCGAGCCCCCCGTGCTTGGCGGCTGTCCCCCCGGGAGAAAACCGAGCACCCCGTGGCAGTGATGGTCGATGAGCGGCTGCGCGGCCACGAACGGAAGCAGGTCGCCTGGGCTCTCCCCCGGGGGAGACGGAAACGGCCGCGTGCGCTCGATAGACATGCCGTCATGCTAATTCGGCCGGCCTCGATCGTAGCGAGACCCATGGGAATGAAGCTGCTGCTGTGGCCGCGGGCTACGCCTTTCTGTGGTGCGGGGGAATGCGACTAATGCGGCCCGCGACAGAATAATTAGCGCAGGTCATCGCGCCGCCTACCAGAACCGGCCCGCCAGCCGGCCTAGGGCCACTTCGCGCATTTTAGTGTCCGGGTTTGACCGGATATGTGCTACATGAAATGGCCCTATGTCTGTGTCTTGGGGGCCGCGTGCGGGTCGGTAAGGGGGCGAGAGGGCATCGCCGGCGGGCGGTGAGTCAACAAAGCGCTTCGGGAATCACATGAGTCCCATAAAGCACGCGCCTGGAATCAAAATCACTGAGTGTAAGCAGCGTAAAACTATTTGTGATTTTTTTGTCCGCTGGGTCTGGGTATTTCGGGCGTCAGTCGTTACCATCGAATTAAGAGCCAGGCAACAAAAGATCCAGGCGCAAAACTCGCGTCAAGATCTGTTACAGAGAGTTACTTTGATAGAACCTGGAGTAACCGATGACCGATCCGCGAAACGCGCAGCCGGGCTCTTATGGGACATCCGGATACGGCGCCGACAGCCGGGAGCAATCCCAGACGGCGCCTGACCCCGGGAAAACCGGCGTCCGGCCGAATCGGCCGGGCGCGGCAAGTCCGGCGGGCTGGTTCCCGCCGCCGGCCGGGGAAGCGGCCCCCCCGGTCCGGCTCAGGGAACCAGCCCGCTCGGGTGGGGCATCGCCGTACGACATGGAGACGCGACCGACCTCGATGTACCCGGTCCCCTGGCAGTCGGCCCGCTCCGACCGGACCCATCATCCGCTGCGAAGGCCCCAGCCCCCGGCGGCCCCTCCCGGCCGAAGCGCGCCGGGCAACTCCGCCTCCGAGGGAACCCCCACGGACTCCGGGGCGAGCGAACCAGACATGCACTGGCCGGCGCTTATCCGGCGGGGACCGCGGCACATCCCCGTGGTCGGCCCGACGGAGGCGCTGCGCGGCCGGACCGGCGGTCCGGGAGCGGACGTGCCCCCTGCGGCTCCTGGCCCGCCCGCCCAGGAGCGCGAGTCCGGCTGGCAGCTCGCCCTGCGCGCATGGCAGGAGTCCGGGGTCGGCTGGGAGGACGCTTCCGAGCCGACGCCGCAGGAGCAGTACGAGCCCCCCGCCTCCTATACGGCCGACGCCTACACGTCCGATGCGTACACGTCCGATGCCTACACGTCTTTTGCCTACGCGTCTGATGCCTACGAGCCCGATGATTACGAGCCTGATGCCCACGAGCCCGGGTCCTACGAGGCGGACCGGTACTCGGCTGAGTCGTACGCGCCTGCCCCGTTGGCGGCGGCTGAGTCGTACGCGCCCGAGGCTTACCTGGACGACATCGACGTTCCTGACGCGGATGTGCCTTACCCGGACGGCAACTCCGGCTCTGCCCGCCAGTACGGGGCCAGTGAGTATGAGGCCGGTCAGTATTCGGATGCCCCGTACCCGGCGCGCCGGTATCCGACCGACCCGCAGCCAACCCGCCCCGACCTGCCGGTCCTCTCCGCGTCGGCCGGGTCCCGGACCGGGATGGGACCGTGGCCCGTCCAGCAGCCCCGCGAGAAGCCGCGAACCGAGCCCGAGAATCGCGGCCAGCGAAACGACCAAGCAAGGCCAGGTCCGGCCCGTCGAGACTCAACGGACCAGGATTCACCAGCACCGTACTCGCCAGCCCCGGATGCGGTTGACCGCGAGAACGCGTCCCCGGTGCCGCCGCTGCCCAGGCGCATCCGGCGAATGGGCGAGGGCCGGAAGGAGTCCCCGCAGGCACCAGCGCTCCAGGCCGCGGCGTCCACCAGGTCTTCCGGGTTCGCACCGTCATCGCCGTTCGCGCCCTCATCGCCGTTCGCACCGTCTGCGGCGTTCGTGTCACCCCGGCCGTACAGCCCGTCTGCGGCCTTCGGCGCTCCCCGGGCAGCCGCGCCCGCGCCGCTGAGCGCCCCCGTCGCACCGGTCGCACCCGTCGCACCGCCGCTGGGCGACCCCGACGAGCTATTCCGGGCCTGGCAGGGCTCGGTCGATCAGGCCGTAGGCAGGCGCACGCCCTGGTCCGCCCGTCGGCCGGCCAAGGCGAGCGGAGCAGGCCTGCGCGGGCGCGGCTGGCAGGTAGCCAAGATCGGCGTGCCCGCCGCGGTCATCGTCACGGTCGGAGCCGGTGCACTGATGATGCTGACCGGCCGAGCGAACCACGTGCTCGCCGAGATGGCGAGTTCCGGAACGCTGTCTTCCGGACAGCCGAGCGCCGGTGCCGTGTCCCCTGGGCAGTCGAATGGCAGATCGGCCGCCCAGGGGCAGTCAGGCACCGGCGCGACGGGCCTGGCTCTGACCGGGTACCCGGGCGAGCACGGCACGGTTGGGGTCGCCTCGATGTGGTCGGCGGGCGGCACCACCATGGCCGTCGGCTACGCGGACGCCCACCCCGCGGTCTGGCGGCACGCCGCCGACGGCACCTGGTCCCTGGTGTCGGCCGCCGCCCTCGGCGGGCTGAGCGGCCATCTGACCTCGGTCGCCGAGGGGACGTCGGGCTGGATCGCGGTCGGGTCGGTGAATGAGAACGGGACGATCGAGTCGGCGGTCTTCTGGTCGCCCGACGGCCTGACGTGGACGCCGCAGCCGGCCCTGACGGATTTCGCGGGCAGCGGGGCGCAGTTCCTCGGCGTCGCGGCGGGTCCCGGCGGTTACCTGGTGGTGGGCAAGCAGGGTTCCGGTCAGCAGGCGTACGCCTCGCTGTGGTGGTCGGCCGACCTGAAGAACTGGGTGAACGGCGGTAACGCCGGATACACCGACTCGTTCGCCGTCGCCGCTGTCGCGGTAGGAAACGGTTTCGTCGTGGCGGGCTCGCAGGCCGACTGCCACACGGTCTGGACCTCGGCCGACGGCCGGCACTGGACCGTCCACGACATCGCCAAGCCGTCGGGCGCGCAGACCGCCCTGCTGAACTCCATCACTGCCGACCAGGGCGGCCGGTTCGTGGCGGCGGGCTTCGCCACCGGCGGGGCAGGCGACATTCCCATCGTGGTGACCTCCGCCGATGGCGATGCGCAGCCGACCCAGGTCGTCCTCGGCGCCTCCGGGAGCCCGGCGACGGTGACCGGGGTAACGGCAACGAGCAACGGCTTCGTCGCCGTCGGCCTGGCCGGCCCCGCCAACGCGCAGCACGCGGTGGAGTGGACCTCCCAGGATGGCCTCACCTGGACCACCGCCACCCCGGTCACCACCGCCGGCGGCGAGATAACCGCCCTGACCGACAACGACACCACGGTAACGGGCACTGTCCAACGGGGCTCGGACCCGTCTGTCCTGACCATTCCGGCCCGGTGACCTCGCGGCGGGTGCCTGAGCGCTGACGCGGCGGTTAGCCGAGGGGGACGCGGTTGATTGACGCGTCGAGGACCTCGGCGGTGTGCGCGGTCGCAAGCGAGACGCCCCTGGCCGTCAGCTCGGACGAGATCTGCAGTGTGCACCCGGGGTTGGCCGAGACGAGCAGCGAAGCACCGGACGCGATTACCGAGTCGGCCTTCCGTGACCCGAGCTCGTGCGCGGCGTCCGGCTGGAGCAGGTTGTACACGCCGGCGGAACCGCAGCACACCCCGGCGTCCCGCAGCTCCACGAGCTCAAGCCCGGGGATGCCGCGCAGCAGCGTGCGCGGCGCCGCGGTGATCCCCTGCGCGTGCCCCAGGTGGCAGGCGTCGTGGTAGGCGGCCCGGACCTCGACCGGATGGCGCTGCGCGACCGGCCCGAGTGAGTCGATGAACTCCGCCAGGTCCCGCACCTTCGCCGACAGGGCCGCGGCCCGCTCCGCCCAATCGGGTGAGTCCGTGAACAGCCGCTCGTACTCCTTCATGGCCGACCCGCACCCGGCCGAGTTGACGACGATCGCGTCGACGCCTGCCGCCTCGAATGTCTCGATGGTCCGCTGCGCGAACGCAATGCCCTCGGCTGCTCGCCCGGAGTGCAGCGACAGCGCCCCGCAGCACCCCTGAGAGCGCGGGATGATCACGTCACACCCCTCGGCGGCGAGAACCCGCGCCGTCGCCGCGTTCACCCGCGGGAAGAACACCGACTGCACGCACCCGGTCAGCATGCCGACGACGGCCCGCCGCTCCCCGCGCGCCGCCACCCGCTCGGGGAACCGCCCGGCGGGCATCGGCCGCGACCCAGTCGGCGCGAGCCGCAGCGCCTGCTCGGCCGCGGGGGAGATCCGCCGGACGAGACCAGTCCGTGCGATCAGCCGGTCAGCCCCGGTCCGCTGCAGTATGCGCAGCGGCGCGGTCGCCACCCGCAGCCGCGCCGGATACGGGAACAGCGCGAAGATTCCGGCCCGCGTCAGCCGGTCGCGCAGCGGGCGCTCCGCTTCGGGCAGCGCCCCGCCGGGCGCGACCCCTGCGGGCCCGAGGCGGGCGGCGGCCTCCGCTGCTGAGAGCTCGCCCCCGGCCGCCTCGGTCCACTCCCGCGCCGCCGCGATGATCTCGTTGTACTGCACCCCAGACGGACAGGCGGTCATACACGCCATGCACCCGAGGCAGCGGTCGAAGTGCTCGCCGGCCGCCTGTGTCAGCGGCTCCCCGTCGAGCAGCTGGCCCACCAGGTAGATCCGCCCGCGCGGCGAGTCCATCTCCTCGCCCCACACCGAGTACGTCGGGCAGGCGGGCAGGCAGAAACCGCAGTGGACGCAGTCTTTAACGGCGGACCGAACGCGCTCTTCAGTCCCAGTGGCAGCAAGCTCTGCCGGAGCCTCGCCCGCGTCCTCATCGTTCATTGCGTCAGATCCCTTCGGGGAAGCGGCCGGGTGCCATCCGGTGCCCCGGGTCGAACTGGTCCTTGACCGCCCGCATCAGCGCCCGCCCGGGCACCGTGCCGTTCATTCCCCCGTGTTCGGCAGCACCGTGTTCGGCAGCACCGTGTTCGGCAGCACCGTGTTCGCCAGCACCGTGTGCGGCAAGTTCCTCCCGCACGGCGGCGGGCGCGGTGAGTACGACAACGGCGCCCCGCTCCCCGGCAACAGCCCGGCGCAGTGCGCCCACGAATTCGGCCGTCGCCCGGCAGTCGGCCCACCTCAGTGCCTCGGCGCATCCCGACGTCGGCGATCCCGGCAGCACCGGACCGGTGGCCGTGCTCCCCGGACACACCCGTACGTAGAGGACGCCCGCGCCTGCCGACCCGCCGGTCACCGGTGACACGCCGGACTTGGCCGCAGCCGCCGCGATCGCGTCGAGGACGCGGGGGAGGGCCGAGACCCAGAAGGACACTCGGACCAGGGTCTCCCCGGACGCGGCCTGCGGCGGACCCGGCCACCAGGCCGGCGGGTCGGCCGAGACCTCGGCCTTACCGAGCAGGCCGGCCATTCGCACCGACCGGGCCGCGACCCCGTCGGCTGACCCCTCAAGCAGCACGCCGACCCGGATCGGTCCGGCCGGCTGGTCGCGCGCCAACTCAACGGCGGAGGAGACGAGCTGCGAGTTCGCCGCCGCCGCGACCGCGTCGCACGCGACCGAGACGGCGACGTACTCGGCGGTGACGAACGCGCGGGCGGCGGCCAGCGGGTGCAGCCGGAAGGTCGCCTCCGTGATCAGGCCCAGGGTCCCGGCGGACCCGGCGAACAGCTTCCCGAGGTCGTAGCCGGCGACGTTCTTGACGACCTTCCCGCCCGCCTTCGCGACGGTCCCGTCGGCCCGCACGATCGTGATCCCGATCAGCAGGTCCCGCGGCGTCCCGTAGCGCAGCCGCCGCGGCCCGGCGAGCCCCGAAGCGACGACACCGCCGACAGAGGCGTCCCCCGGCACATCCAGCGCGATCTCCTGCCCGGCGCGGGCCAGCACCGCCGCGACGTCGCCCATCCGCGCCCCGGCCTGCATCCGCGCGACAAGGTCCCCGGCCGCGTGCTCCACCACGCCGGACATCCGGGACGTCTCGATCACGAGATCGCACCGGGACGGCGGCGTGCCCCAGGACAGCCGTGACCCGCCCCCGCGCACCACCACGGCCAAGTCATGCTCGGCGGCCACCCGCATGATCGCCGCCGCTTCCTCGGTTGACCCCGGTACCGCAACCACGACCGGCTCATGCGCGCTTCCGGCCCATTCTCCGGCTGGTCTCTGCGCTTCCGAGCCCGAAAAGTCAGCCGAGTCGCCGTCGTGAACGTCGGCACAGACGGCGGCGAGCGCCTTTCTTGTCATTGCCAGCTCAGCTGTCACACCAGCCTCCAAGCTGCCGGTCCCCGAGTGCGCCGCAGCCGCCAGCAACTGCCCTCGGCCGTTCCCCGGTCACGAATCCCGGCCTTCACCGTTCCGCAGCCGCCTTTTTGCGCTGCCCCGCACCTTTGCCTAGCTGGCGCACAGACATACCGGGCATTCCGGTCGTGATCGTGGTCGCGGACTAGGCAAAGACGTTGATCATGGTCGCCGGGTAGGCAAAGCTGAAGGTGCGTATCACCCGTCAGGCGAAATATCCGGCAGCGGCTCGATGTCGGCATCAGCTCATGCTCATGCCGGTAACCGGCACGCGGGCCCCCGGTCAGCCGGGTGTGCGAGGGAGAGCAAGCCGGATTCGTTCGGAATCCCATTAGAAAATCTCCGCGCCGCTCGCCGCGGCGGGGCGGGGACCCCGGTGGTGACCGGGGACCTCGCCGCACAACCGCGGGGTGGGGAAGATCTTGCCCGGGTTGCACAGCGACGCGGGATCGAAGGCGCACCGGACGAGCTGCATGGTGTCCAGATCCTCCGCGCTGAACATTTTCGGCATATAGCGGGACTTGTCGACTCCCACGCCGTGTTCGCCGGTGATCGACCCGCCATAGGCGATGCACGCGTCGAGGATGGCCCCGGACACTTCTTCCGCCCGTTCCGCCTCGCCCGGCACGGCGTCGTTGTACAGGACGAGGGGATGCAGGTTCCCGTCCCCGGCATGGAAGACGTTCGCGACCCGGATGCCCGTCTCGGCCGAGAGCTCGGCGATGCGGGCGAGGATGTCGCCGAGTGCGGTGCGCGGCACCACGCCGTCCTGGACGATGTAAGCGGGGGAGAGGCGCCCGACGGCGGCGAACGCGGACTTGCGGCCGGCCCAGATTCCGGCCCGCTCGGCCGGGTCGTCGGCCGCCCGGATCTCGCGTGCCCCGGCTGCCTCGCAGATCCCGCGCACCGTCGCGAGTTCGGCTTCCACCTCGGCGGCGGGTCCGTCGAGTTCCACCAGCAGGACCGCCGACGCGCCCGCCGGGTAGCCGCAGTGCACCGCGGCCTCGGCCGCCTCGATGGACAGCGCGTCCATCATCTCGATCGCGGCGGGCACGATCCCGGCGGCGATGATGTCGCTGACCGCCCGGCCGCCCGCCTCCAGGCTGTCGTAGGCGGCCAGCACGAGGTGCACCGCCTCGGCCGCCGGGGTCAGCTTGACCACGATCTTAGTGACGATGCCGAGCGTGCCTTCCGACCCGGTGAACGCGCCGAGCAGGTCGTATCCGCTGCTGACGCCGGTACCGTCGCCGAGCCAGGTCAGTTCGCCCGCCGGAGTGACGATCTCCAGCCCAAGCACGTGGTTGACCGTGAACCCGTGCTTGAGGCAGTGCGCGCCCCCGGAGTTCTCCGCCACGTTGCCGCCCACCGAGCAGACGACCTGCGACGACGGGTCGGGGCGTAGAACAGCCCGAACGGCGCGGCGGCCTGGGTCACCGACAGGTTCGTCACGCCCGGCTCGACGACCGCGCGCCGTGACACCGGGTCGACCTCAAGGATCCGCCGCATTCGCGACAGGACGATCAGCACGCCCTCGGCGTGCGGCACGGCACCGCCGGACAGGCCGGTGCCGCTGCCGCGCGCCACGAACGGCACGCCGGCCTGCGCGCAGACCCGCACGACGGCCGCGACCTCCTCCGCGGACTCGGGCAGCACGACGAGCGCGGGCACCGTGCGGTGCGACGTTAGTCCGTCGCATTCGTAAGTCCGCAGTTCAAGCGGGTCAGTGAGCACGTCGGCGGGGCCGCAGATCTCCCGCATCGCCCCCACCAGCGACATCGCAAGCACCGCGGCCCTCGTCGTGGGGGGCCTGGGAACGCTCTGGACAGCGCGGTGGGTCATGGCCCCTCCTACGGCATGCGTTCGTAAGCCGGCAGCGTCAGGAACTCCGCGAAGGAGTCCGCGAGCGCCACCTCGGTGAACAGCGCGACCGCCTGGCCGTACCGGTCCGGGTCGAAGCCGTCGCCGGCGAGCTCGCGGATCTTCACCAGCTCTTCATCGATCATGCGCTCGACCACGTCCTTTGTCACGAGCGGGCCGTCGTCGAGGATGACGTCGTTGTGGATCCACTGCCAGATCTGCGACCGGGAGATCTCCGAGGTGGCCGCGTCCTCCATGAGGTTGAAGATCGCGACCGCACCGTTCCCGCCGAGCCAGGCGGCCAGGTACTGCAGTGCGACGGAGATGTTGTTCCGCAGCCCCGCCTCGGTCACGCCGCCCGGGGTCTTGTCGACCGACAGCAGGTCCTGGGCCGTCACCGAGACCTCCGGACGCTGCTTGTCCAGCTGGTTCGGCTTGCTGCCGAGGAAGGAGTCGAACACTTCCTTGCACACCGGCACCAGGTCGGGGTGCGCCACCCAGGAGCCGTCGAACCCGTCGCCCGCCTCGCGGGTCTTGTCGTCGCGCACCTTCGCCAGTGCCACCGCGTTGACCTCGGGGTCGCGCCGTGACGGGATGAACGCGGCCATGCCGCCCATGGCGAACGCTCCGCGCTTGTGGCAGGTCTGCACGAGCAGTTCGGTGTAGGCGCGCATGAACGGGGCGGTCATGGTGACGGCGTTCCGTTCGGGCAGCACGAAGTCCCGGCCTCGGGTACGGAACTTCTTGATGATCGAGAACAGGTAGTCCCAGCGTCCCGCGTTCAGGCCCGCGCTGTGCTCGCGCAGCTCGTACAGGATCTCTTCCATTTCGAAGGCCGCGGGGATCGTCTCGATCAGCACCGTGGCCCTGATGGTGCCGCGGGGGATGCCCAGGTAGTCCTGCGCGATGTTGAACGCGTCGTTCCAGAGCCTGGCTTCGGTGTGCGACTCCATCTTCGGCAGGTAGAAGTACGGTCCCTTGCCCTTGTCGAGCTGGCGCTGCGCGGAGGCGGTCATGTAGAGCGCGAAGTCGGTGAGGCTGCCGGACGCCCGCTGCCCGTCGATCAGGATGTGCTTCTCGTCCAGGTGCCAGCCGCGCGGCCGCATCACGATCGTGGCCAGGGTGTCGTCGGCGTTGAGGGTGTAGGACTTGCCTTCTTCGCTGGTGAAGTCAACCGTCCGGTCGAGTGCGTCCTTGAGGTTGAGCTGGCCCTCGATCATGTTGGACCAGAGCGGCGTGTTGGCGTCCTCGAAGTCGGCCAGCCACACGTTGGCGCCGGAATTGAGCGCATTTATCGTCATTTTCCGGTCGGTGGGGCCGGTGATCTCTACCCGCCGGTCGACGAGCCCCGGCGCCGGCGCCGCGACCCGCCACGAGGCGTCCTCGCGGATGTGCGCGGTCTCCGGCAGGAAGTCGAGCATCGCGCCGGCGGACAGCTCGGTCTGGCGCCTCCTTCGTGCCGCGAGCGCCTCGGCCCGCCGTTCGCCCAGGGCGTCGTGGAGCATGACGAGCAACTCCAGCGCCCTCGGGGACAAAATCTCGACGTACCGTTCCCCGGTGGGTCCAGTTATCTCCACGCGCTCTGGCATAGTCAGCTCCTCTTAGCTACTGCGAACCCATCCTAGGCACGCCCCGCGGGATCGCACGAGGTAGGGGACGTCACATTGACGCTAGCCGCGCCCGTGCGGCAGGGCCGGGCAGCGGGCGCAACGCATAGCGGACGCACCGGGAAGGCGAGGCGCCGAGGATGGAGCGTCAATTGCATAGAATGCGGCCGTGGTAAGATTATTAATCTCGACAGGGCATTAAAAAAGCCGGTGAATGCCGGCTCCTAGGAGTATATCAACCACTATGGTAATTCGTCAAACGGATTCCGGGCCGCCCGCGGCAAGCACAGCGGAAAGCGAAGCGGAAAGCCCTGGCGAAGCGACCGGGTACGCCGGTGCCGTCAGGGCCGAGCAAGAATACGTGACGATGCTTTACGGCCTGCTCGACCAGGCGCGTGAGCGCAGCGAGCAGGAGCTGACGAACGTCCGCGCCAGGGGGGGTGCAGGCGGCACCCACCAGGCCCGTCTGGAACGGGACGTGTCCGCCGCCGAGCACGAGAAGCGGATCGCGCAGCTGAACTTGACCGAACGCGGACTGTGCTTCGGCCGCACCGACGACGATAAGCGGGACACCCTTTACATCGGCCGGATTGGCCTGCGCGATGACGATTACGAGCTGAAGCTGATCGACTGGCGGGCCCCCGCCGCACGGCCTTTCTACGCCGCGACCCCGCGTAACCCGGTCGGCCTGATCCGGCGCCGCCACATCTATACAAGGCAGCGCCAGGTCACCGGTGTGGACGACGAGGTATTCGACCTTGACAAGCTGTCCGACAAAGATAAAAGCACGCTTTCCGGCGAGGCGGCCCTCATCGCCGCCGTCTCGTCCGCGAGGACCGGCCGGATGGCCGACGTCGTCGCCACCATCCAGGCCGAGCAGGACCGGGTGATCCGCGCGGACCTGCCCGGCGTCCTCGTCGTCCAGGGCGGCCCGGGCACCGGCAAGACGGTCGCCGCGCTGCACCGTGCCGCCTACCTCCTCTACACCCACCGCCGCACCCTCGACCGGCGCGGCGTCCTGGTCATCGGTCCGAACGCCACCTTCCTCCGCTACATCAGCCAGGTGCTGCCGTCCCTCGGCGAGACCGATGTGGTGCTGCACACGCTCGGCGACCTGTTCCCCGGCGTGCACGCGACCGACACCCGCGATCCCGCCGCCGTCGTCAAGGGCGACCAGCGGATGGTGCGGGTGATGCAGCAGGCCGTCCGCGACCGGCAGCGGGTGCCCAAGCACGACATCACGGTCGACGCCGACGGGGTGGCCGTCCCGCTGCGCCGCGAAGCGGTCCTCCGCGCCCGCGACCGCGCCCGCTCAACCCGCCGGGCGCACAACGTCGCCCGCAAGATGTTCGTCAACGACCTGCTGGGCGTGCTCGCCCGGGCCGAGGCCCGCGTTCTCGATCGCCCCTTCGACGACGAGGACCTCCCCTATGCCCGGGAGCGCCTGTGGGCCGAGCCCGGTGTCCAGGCCGCGCTCGACGGCCTGTGGCCGCTGCTCACCCCGCAACGGCTGCTCGCCGATCTGCTGGGGTCGCCGCAAGCGATCCGCTCCGCCGCCGGCTCCCTGCTGGATCATCCCGAACGGTCGCGGCTGACTCGCTCGGGCCACCCGTCCCGCTGGACCGTGGCGGACGTCCCCCTGCTCGACGAGGCCGCGGAACTGCTCGGCGTCGACGACTCGGCGCAGAAGGCCGCCCGCCGCGAGATGGAACGGGCCCAGCGCCTTGAGGCCAAGTACGCGGCCGAGGTGCTCGACATCACCGGCCTCGCCGACCTCGGCATGGTCGACGCCGAGACCCTCGCGGCCTGGAACCGCGACAACGGGCCGGAGCTGTCCACGGCCGAACGCGCCGAGGCCGACCGTTCCTGGGCGTACGGTCATGTCATCATCGACGAGGCGCAGGAACTGTCCGCGATGGCGTGGCGGATGGTCCTGCGGCGCAACCCGGTGCGCTCCATGACCGTCGTCGGCGATGTGGCCCAGACGGGCTCAGCGGCCGGCGCGACCTCCTGGAAGGAGATGCTGAACCCGCTGGTCGGCGGCCGCTGGCGGGAGGAGCGCCTCACCGTCAACTACCGCACCCCGTCGGAGATCATGGCGGTCGCGGCCGATGTACTAGCCTCGGTCTCCCCGGGCGAGCTGCCACCGGACTCGGTCCGCTCCGAGGGTGCGGGCCCGAAGGCAGTCCACGTCTCCACCAGCGGCCTCCCTGCTGGCGTCGCCGCCCAGGCCCGCGCCGACCTGGCCGAACTGGGCAGTCCGGACGGCGGCCGACTCGCGATCATCGCCCCCGACGCCCTGGTCCCCGCCCTGGGCGCCGCGGTACCCGAGGCGATCCCGGGCGACAAACCCGAGTCACTGGACTCAGCGGCGGCCCTCCTCACGGTCTCTCAGGCGAAGGGCCTTGAGTTCGACCGGGTAATCGTCGCGGACCCCTCCGGCATCCTGACCCAGTCGGAAAACGGCGGCCACGACCTGTACGTAGCCATCACGCGGGCAACGCACCGACTCACGGTCATACACGACGGCGAACTGCCCGCCCCGCTGCGCCTGCTCGCCCCGTAGCGACCCGCGGACCGGGCCGTGCCTGGCGCGGCGGGCAACCGGTCGTCGACGACGAGGTCCATGGCCCGGCCAGACGAGGTCCATAGCCTGGCAACTTGCGATCACCGAGCTTGGGCACAAGGCGACTGCGGCCGCGGCTCGCCGTCGAGGTCACCTAGCGTTGTGCTGGTTTTCTGGCGGCCGGCCCGACCAGCCGGGCCAGGATGAACGCGGTCGGCCGGGTGGGTGATCGCCTGCTCCGGCATGTCGGGCGCTGGAGCGCCGCGACATGCCGGATATTTCATGATTGCGCCCCGGGGTGAGGACGATGGCGGTGCGCGGGGTACCTTGCCAACGTGCACGAAGTCCTACGGATGATGGACGAGCGCGTCCGGTCGGGGAGTACGCCTGGACGCCGAGATGACCCGTACCGCATAGCGCTGTCCATCGAGGGCGGCGGCATGCGCGGGACCGTGTCCGCGGGCATGGCGCTAGCGCTGCACGAGCTCGGCCTGGTGCCCGCGTTCGACGCGGTCTACGGCTCTTCCGCCGGCGCGATCACTGGCGCCTGGCTGCTCAGCTCGACGCCGGAGGGGCTGCGGGGCTGGGCCGATCCGGACTACGCGCGCACGCTGATCCGCTGGTCGGCGCTGCTGCGCGGCCGCCCGGTGGTCGACGTGCGGACGCTGGTCGAAGTCGTCTACCAGACCGAGTTCCCGATGGACTTCGATTCGGTGCTGGCCAGCCCGGTCGAGTACCACCCCTTGGGCACGGACGCCGAGACCGGAGAATCAACGGACCTGCGCCCGCTGATCGCCGACCCGGTAGAGCTGCGGCTGGCCTTGCGCGCCAGCGCGTCGCTGCCCTTCCTCGCGGGCCCGCCGATCGAGCTTCGCGGCCGCCGGTTCTACGACGCCGGCGTCGCGGAGTCGATCCCGTTCCGCACCCCGCTAGCCCAGGATGCGACGCATGTCCTGGTCCTGCGCTCCCGCCGCCCGCTCGCGACCGACATCGCTACCCGCCCCCACCCGAACGGGGCGGACGGCACGGACGACGTGGACGGCTCGAATGATTCCGCCATCCTCCGCCCGCCCCGCTCGATCCGCCTGCTCGCCAGGACAACCCTTCGTAACGAGTCTCTCGCCCTGCGCACCGCGTTGCTGACCCGCCGCGTCCGCACCGCCGTCGACGTAACCCGCATAGTGGCGATGGAAGCGGAGGGCAGGGCTCTGATGATCTACCCGCCCTCGACCACCCCGCCGGTAACCCGCCTGACCACCGACAGCCGGCTGCTGTCGGCCGCCCTGGAATCCGGCCGCGAAGCCGCACTCGACAAACTCCGGATGTGACCGGCCGCGTCTGTCAGCGGGACCTGAACCGCGGGACGGACGGACGCAGGCGCGACTCGCCGAAAGTCGGGCTGCCCCAATCCGGCTGCCGAAGCCTCAGCACCCCACGTCCAAGAACGCTAAGCGGCGCTGTTGCCCGCGGCGGTCGACGTGCCAGGCTATGGACTGGGAAATCGATCGAGCTCTGGAAGAGGCAGCGATGACATTCGAGAAGACCCCGCGCGGCACCCGCGGCACGAGCATGCCGTCTTTCCTTACGCCGGCCATGAAGTTCATGAACGCCCAGATGATGAGGCGATTCCGCCGCTCCGCGGCCAGCGGCGGCAAGATCATGGGCATGAACGGCCTGGTGCTGACCACCGTGGGTGCCAAGACCGGCCAGCGGCGCCAGACGATGCTCGCGACGTTCCCCGACGGCGACGGGGCCTGGCTGATCGTCGCCTCAGCGGGCGGCCAGATGGCGAACCCGGCCTGGTACCACAACCTCGCGGCCCACCCCGACCAGGTGCAGATCGAGGTCGGCGGCAAGACCGCCAACGTCACGGCCACCCAGCTCACCGGCCCAGACCGCGACGCCGCCTGGCAGCGCATCACCGCCGCTCAGCCCCGCTACGCGGGCTACGAGAAGAAGACCGACCGCCTAATCCCGGTCATCCGCCTCACAGCCGTCTAACAAACGCAGCCCGCTCAGCAATCGGGCTTGCGGTCCCCACTGCCGGCCATTCCTTGGAATTCAGCCGCGTGCGAGACCTGGCCCGGGTTTAAACGGCTGGAGGGGCTGAACGCGATCGGGTAGCGTCGGCGGGCATGGCTATCCCGGAGTTCACGACCACCACTGAGCGCGAAGCCTTGTGCGGGTTCCTTGACCTGCAGCGTGCAGCCTTGATCCGGAAGGTGCAAGGTGTCAATGACTCCGACGCCCGTCAGGCCCCCACAGCGAGTTCGCTGTCCTTGCTGGGATTGCTCAAGCACTGCACCCTGTGGGAACGCCGGTGGTTTCAGAACATCGTGGCGGGGTGCAGCTTCCCGGGTGAGTTTCCTGAGCTTGAGGTGGCCGAAGACGAGATGGATGCCGAGGACTTCCGCGTCGATGAGCGTGACACCGCTGAGCAGTGTGAGTTATTCAAAATTCGCTTTGAAGAAATAGAGGCCGGTCGCCGCGTAGAACGAGGTCTCGAACGTCGCTAGCGGTCGCCTGTAGTCCGCGACGAGTCCTCTCCAGGATTTCAAGTCGGCGATTGCCCGCTCGACCGGAGCGCGGTATGAGCTTACCTGGCGATTCCATTCTCTTTCCCATTCGATGAGTTTCCTAGATTTCGGCTTCCTGATCGGTGTCGTGATGTAGGTGGTTCCGATGAATCCCTTGTCGCCGAACACGCCGCTTGCCTTCTTGAGGATCTTCTCGGCGGCCGATCCTTTCAGCTTCCCCATGTCGTGCTGGTTCCCGGTGACCGGGTCAGAGATATAGAGGACGCGGCCCTGGAGATTGGTGATTACCAGGGAGCCGTGTCCTGTCGTCTTGTGCTTTCCGGACCACAGCTTCTTCTTTCCCTTCCAGGACCAGCATGGCCACAGCGTGCCGTCTACCAGCGCTATCGCTCCCCGGAGAGCCTGCGCCGCTGCGGTCCTGGTCGGCCTTTCCCTGTCGGTAACCCGTTTTACCAGTGGCGTCAGGAACGCGATGCAGCGCGATATCGTTGCCTGAGAGACACCGAACACCTCGGCCCATACTTCTTCGACGATGTTCTGCCGCAGATACCCGCACGTTACTACGAGGGCTTCCCGTAGCGTTAGTCCTCGCGGCCTTCCGGATTCCTTGCTCCACGGCGTTTCGAGTAGCCGGGAGACGCGCCGTTCAAGCTCGTCGATTTGCTCCGAACTCAGCCCTGACATACGCTCGACCTGCAACGGCTTCTCCCTGCTTGAAGGTTTGGTGTGGTAACCTCCTTTCTAGTGGCCAGAGAAGCCGTTGTCTGTTATTTTGATCGACATGCAACCCGGATGCCCTTAATTAAAATCGATAAGAAATTCATGCATCCGATTCTCCTGGGTTTTGAATAATCCACAGTGGATTGACAACTTCAACCAGCAAGTCACCATCTCCCGCCAGATCAGCGCCGAGCGGGACCTCGATACTCCCTGTGCCTGGCCCCCGCTCGCACACCGCAACTTGCGATGGGTGCTACTGCACATGATCGAGGAAACAGCCAGGCACGCCGGTCACGCGGATATCATCCGGGAAACTCTCGACGGCAGCCAAGGAATCTAGCAATCCCAGCGACCCCCTCCGATGATCGGACCGAGGACCAGGTCGAGGACCAGGTCGAGCGCGGTCCAGATCCCGCCGCCAACCACGTGGAAGAACTCCAGTGGCCAGAGCTTATTCGAGGCGATCGCCGCAACGAGTCCCACGACGACGACACCGACAACTGGCAGGCCGCGCAACGGAACAACCTGAATTTGCGTCCTGCTCGGCGTGGTCACGGCTACATCGGCCATCGTCCCCGCCCCACTTCAGGTCCAGCGACCCGCCTCACTGGTGCCCTTTCGGGCAGCCTTGCCCCAGGTCAGAGTCTTGTCAAGGGATGGCCACGGGCGCACTCGCGTGGGTCGCTCGCGGCCTCCCGCCGCGTTTACATGTGCCCCTCGCTAGTAGGGCGGCTGGAACAGGGCCGAGAGCGGCGGCGGCGCATCCAATCCGGGGGCTGTGCGGGCAGCGGACAGCGCGCTCAACTATGAACGCCATGGCGGGTGTGCGAGCAGTGCTACCGCCGTGGACGGATGCGTCGGCGGTCCTGACAAAGAAACGCAAACTGACCCTTTATATCCGTATTTATATGGCATTTCATGATTGATAAATCGAAAAGATCTTGAAATTTATCTGCGTCAGTCCCATTCGTGGCGCAAGATGCTCGCTATAATGTTCGTATAAGGCTCGGGTGGTCAGTGGCCATTCGGAAGGAGGGGCGGCGGATGAGTGAGCGCGACCTTTCCGGTTTCAATCCGGATGATGCTGCTGGCGCTGACCGTCACCCTGGTCATGTCCCCGGTCATGTCCCCGGTCATGTCCCCGGTCATGTCCCCGGCCTGGATGACCTCGATGGTTCAGCCACGGATTCCGAGGCCGACGCAGACTTTGATGAGTGGACGGCGTGGCTTGACCGAGAGATCGCCGCCGGGCGTAACCCGGTCCCGCCTGAGCGAGCGCCTGATTCACAGGGCGTCTCAGTGTGCCTCAACGAGGCGGAAGGTATCGACCCGGGACTTCTAGCATCCATATGCGGCACAGTCACCGAAACCAGTACCGACTCCGACTCCGACAGCCGGGCCAGGACAGGGCCGGGGGTGCAGTTCGGGCAGGACGCCGCGGCGGACGTGCTGCCGCCAGGCCCCGCGCTCGCGGCGCTGACCGAAGCGGCGGTCGCCGATGTCACGAGACTGAGCGATGACCAACTTGTCGGGGTGCTGCACGCCGCGCGGCGGCAGGAGAACCGCGAGGCGTGGAAGAAGGCTCTGGTGATCGCGGAGTTCGCCCGGCGCCGGGAAACCGAGTTCCGGACGGCGGAGGCGCGGGGGGTACCAGTGCACTGTCGGCCCGGCCAGTTCCCCGGCGAGGAACTCGCCTGCGAGTTGCTCGCGGGCCCCGTTCAGGTTTCCCACGCGATCGACGACGCCTCCGACCTGACGACTCGCCTGCCGCGCACGCTGGCGGGGATGGCGGCCGGGCTGATCGACGAGGCCAGGGCCGGGGTGATCGCCATGTACACCCGCAGCCTGAGCACGGACGACGCCGCGCTCGCGGACGATATCCTCGCCGCCCTGGCCCCCGCCCTGCGGCTCGACCAGCTCATGAGAAAGGCCGCCGCGCTAGAGATGAAGCTTGCGCCCGAGGCGGTGAAGGCGCGCAAGGAGCACGCCCGCCGGACGAGGCAGCGGGTCGAGGTCCGCCGGGAGGAGTCCGGGAACGCGTCAGTCGCGGGCCGGGAGATGGACACCGGCGACGCCCTCGCCTCAAAAGCGCACATCCACGCCCTCGCGCTGCGGCTCCGCCGCGCCGGAATGCCCGGCACCCTGGACCAACTGCGCGTGCTGGTCTTCTCCGACCTCACCGCCGGCCGTGATCCGCTGCAACGCCTCACCCATCCGGATGGCGAGCACGCACACCAGGACGACACATGTCGCAATGGTGCACGCATGGACGATGAACACCGGAACAAAGCCACCGTGAACACGCGCAACCCGGATCGGTCCAGGCCTGTGTCGGACGATTCACCGGATGCGTCCGGGCCTGCTCCGCGCAACTCCGATCCGTCCAAGTCTGCTCCGGGCGATTCTGCCTCAGCCACGTCGGGTTCCGGCGCCGACGGCGCGGCAGCGGATCTACCGGATGACGCGGCCCCCGCGAACAGCAGCGCGGCCTTCCCTGACTACAACCACGATGAGCCGGGCGACGACGATGGCCGGGAGGGCCGCACTCCCGCAAAGCCTTCCTCTCCCCACGCGGATGACCAGGATGAGCCAGACGACCGCGACGGCCGGAAGGGCCGTACTACCGCAGATCCTCCTGCTCCCCCGACTATGACCATGATGAGCCCGGTGAGCCCGGTGAGCCCGGTGAGCCCGGTGAGCCCGGTGAGGACGGTGAGGACGGCGACGGGAAGGGGCTCACTTCCACCGGATCCTCCCGCTCCCATGCCCGCGACGATCAACCTGGTCGTCCACGCTGGCACGCTGTTCGGCTGGGACACCACCCCCACCGAGGCCGGCGGCTGGGGACTGCTCGACGCCGACGAGACCCGCGCCATCGTAGAGGCCGCTTCCCGGCATCCCGCCACCCGCTGGTGCCTTACCCTCCTAGGCCGTGACGGCACCGCCGCCGCCCACGGCTGCTCACCTGGACAGCGCCCCTGGGTGCCGCGCAACCAACAGCGCCCCTGGGTGCCGCACAACCAATGGCCGCCGCGCAATCGGCAAGACGCGGCAACCGGTCATCAGTACGACAAAACAGACGAAAGTGCTGATCAGCCGGGCGGTACCGATGCCCCTGGCCAGCGACGCAGCAGCGTCGGCGGCGCTGAAACCGGCCGCGCTAGAACATCTCCGCCGGATCCTCAGGGGTGGCCAGCTCAGCGAGCTTCATCCGTCGGCCAACACCCACTGCTGCCCAGGCTGCTCGGCTCGCCGCGTTTCTCCGCGGCCTTAACGTCAGCCTTGAGCCAATCGCTAAGGGTGAGTGCGATCATGTCACCGCCGAGCCCCGCTACACGCCAAGCCGCAAGTTGGCCCACCTCGTCCGCGCTCGCACCGCCACCTAATGCTCCCGGCTGTCTGGCCCAGGCCATTCACGCCGACCTCGACCACACAAGGCCCTATCCCGATGGCCTCACGGATCAGTGCAATCTGGGTCCCAGGTGCAAGCGATAACGACACACGTTGTCCACCTGGCTCCTCGAACGAAGAGGAGCCGATATGCAGGACTACGACAACGACGGCAAGTTCCCCGACGAGACGCCGGTTGAGGTCCGCTATCCACGGAGCAAGCACGAGGAGCACGGCGACCGCTCGGCGTGGCCGTGGCTGCCGGGATCGATTCTAGAGCAGTGCGGTCCGGACGAATGGTACGTGTGCGTGGAGATCAGGGAACTGGCCGTGCTGCGCGACGGCAGGCGGGCGCCGCGCGGGACCGCTTCCCGTAACCTCTACTACCCCTGCTGTTTCCGCGACAGCTCAGAGATCCGGCCGCGCACCGCGCCCGGCAGCGCGGCCTCCGCCGCTACGCAGCGGGAGACGAGCCGGTGAGCGGGGACCGGGTGATCCGCCTTGCGACCGCCGCCGTGGTCTGCGCGGTCGCGGGGTTCGCGGCCGTGGTCAGCTACTCGCACATCTACGGGCTGGGCCGTACCCACGGCCAGGATGGAACGGCGGCCCGGCTGCTGCCGCTTTCGGTGGACGGGCTGATCGTGGCCGCCTCGCTGGTGCTGCTGCACGAGGCCCGCAACGACCGGGACGCGCCGGGCCTGGCCCGGCTGATGCTGTGGCTCGGCATCGGCGCGACGGTGGGCGCGAATATCGCCTTCGGCGCTGGGTACGGGCTGCTGGGCGCGCTGATCTCGGCCTGGCCCGCGGTGGCGTTCATCGGCTCGGTGGAGATCGCCATGCAGCAGGTCAGGCGCGCTCGCGGGCCACTGGCGGACCAGGCGGGCCAGCCCGTGCCGCCGACGCCGGGTGATGTGGAGCAGGCGGTCCGCGCGGCGTATGCGGCGTCGGTCGCGGCGGGTGAACCGCTGAGCCAGCGGGCCATGGCGGACCGGTTCGGGCTGTCGCGCCGGAAGGTGGGCCAGCTGGTGACCCAGGTCACCGCGTCCGCTAACGGTCACCTGCCTGAGATCGGGGAGGCAGGAGCATGAAGCCGTTCGACGAGCGGCCATGGTGGTGCCAGGTGTTCCCCTACTGGCTCGGACCGCCGTGGTACGCGGAGATCGAGGACTTCGATGCCTGGCTGGCCGAGGTCATGCAGCGCCTCGCCCGGCCAGCCGATGAGCCGACCATGGCCGGGGAACAATCGGCAAGCGTGGATGGCATTCACCTGCCGATGACGGAGACACGCGCTGATCAGCAAAAGTGCACCGGCGACGGTAGCACTGGCTAGCACGAAAGCGCTGCGCGTCGAGCCCGTCGGCTGTTAGGTCGGCGGGCTCGATTTCTCCTTTTAACGGATGAACCATGGCGCCCGCACACCCCCGTGCGGGCTTCTGAGGGCGTTGTCAGTGGTGCTGCTTACGCTGACAACCATGACGCTGACAGTCCTCGCCGAGTACCTGCTCCTAGTAACGGAGTTCACGTTCGCCGTGTGCTTCCTCGGCAACGAGATCATGCGATCTGCACTGCGCGGCCGGATAACTCGCTTCGAGCAGCTCGCGCACTCAATCCCGGAACGTCGCTACCTGTCGGAGTTTTCGGTTCCTTTTGCCACGATCTTGGCGGGCGCGAGCGCCTGCGCGGGAGCTGGCCTGATCGCCAGCATCCACGACGGTTTGCTGGTCCAAGATTTTGGCCTCGCGGTCCTCATCGCGACGATGATCCCGTTCGCCCGTTTCCAGCTCGGCGTCGCCGCGGGGGCTGCCCCTCGCCCGGTCTCCCGCGCCCGCCTCCGCAGGCTCCTCAGCGACGCAGACGAGAGACTGGCCGCACAGACGGAGCTGTCACCAGACGAGGTCACCATGATGCGCACCATGCTGACGCGCATCATGGTGGAGGCGACCGGCTCACCCGACAGCCGTTTTCATGGCACGATGCGATCCGGCGCGAACGCCGGCTGTTGACGGTGACTGTGGCCCAGGCGATCTTGTTTGCCCTGGTCGTCGGTTCACTGGCGGTCGTACGCCTCGCCCGTGGCGGCCATACGGGATTCCTGGCTCTTGGCTTCGCGCTCCTGCTGCTTACGGCCGACCTCGCAGGGGTGTTCCTGCGCAGGAACCGGTGCCGTTGCGAGCAGCATGCCCTCGGCGTCGAGCTGTGGTCGGTGAGCACCAGGCTCCTCGCGCGCCTGGAAGCGATCCCCGCGAACTCACCGACGGCGTCGGCAGGGCGGATCGTCTCCATGATCCGGACGTGCACACGGCAGTGGCTTCGTATGGACCGGACAACTCGTCGTTCTCGCAGTGTCCGGCGAGCGGCAGGGCAAGCTGGGGACGTGTTGAACGCGACCCGCGCGGTGGTCCCGTCGCCGGCCACCGTCATCTCGTCCGCCGGGTGAGCGCGTCGCCGGCCGGAACAGCGCGCAGCCGTGCGGCCGGGTGCTGATCCCGCGGCCCGGTTACTCGTCCTGCCCGGCCTCGGCCCGGAGCCGGTCGATGATCGCGTTGGCCTCGGCCTCGGGGATCTCGGGGAAGTTGAGCATCGTGTCACCGTGCTCGGACGCGAGCAGGAGCGGCGAGGACTCCCACGTCAGGTCGCGGGAGAACAGCTCGTCGGCTGCGCCTTCTGGCCTTGCGACGCGCCGGAGCACGGTCCGCGGCCGCTCCCGGCTGGTGCGCGAGTCGATGAGCGCGTAGTACGTGATCTTGTCAGCCATCGTTGTTCTCCGGGAAGTCCTTGATGCGGTCAGTTCCTGAGGGAGTGGCAATGAGCGCGTTCACCCGCCGCTGGAAGCCTTCCAGCTCTTGCTTCTCGGCGAGGTCTTGCTCGCCGACGGGCAGGGCCGCGTTGGCGCGGAGCCGCTCATACGCCTCGTGGGTCAGTTCCTTGGCCTCCAGGCTCGGCGGCGTGTGGAACTGCATCTCGAAGCGCGTGCCCGTCTCCGGCCGGAGCCACTGGCTGTTGATGCCCTTGTACTGGTCGGCATGCCAGATGTTCTTGAGCTTGATCAGCTCATAGCCCTCGTCCTTAAGGCGTTCGATGTCAGCGAGAACACCGTCAGAGTAGTGCTCCGCACCGTAGCAGAGGGTGAAGCGGACGGCGTCGGGTACTTCGCCGAGGGCTTCCCTGACCGTGACGCCGGGCGTGCGCAGGTAGTCCGCGAGCTTTTCCTTGAGGCGGTCTTCGCCCTTGACCATGTGGTCCAGGCCGGCCAGGTGCCGGCGCGGGTCGGCGACTTCGATGCGTTGCAGGGCGGGGAGGATATCGCGGCCGGCTTCGTCGGCCAGGTCGGCGTGGGCCTTGCCGGCCTCGGCGTTCTGCTCCGGGCTGAGCCTGCGGTGATCGCCGGCGACCGACGTGCCGTCGGGCTGGGTGCGGGGCGCGGCACGGGACCGTTCTGGATACTGGTTTTTGTGGTTTACCCAGGCAGCCCGCAGGCCGGGGACCGCCTCGGTCCACGCCTGGCGGTCGGCCGCCGCCTGGTAGGCCGCATCGACGAGCTTGGCGTACCGCAGGCGCTCGGCGATCATCTCCTCCCGGCCGGGCAGCCCTTCCGCCCGCAGGCTGGCAGGCCGGGCAGCCGTGCCCCGGTCAGGGCGGTCACCCAGGCCATCGTGATCGGCCTGGACACGTCGTTCGTGATCGCTCCCGTCGCGAGGACCATCGCGGCGCCCCGGTCCGGCGTCGTGCGCGGTGGCGTGCCGGGGCGCGTCGAACTCGCCGGGGTCCAGCCGGTCAGCCCGCATGCTCTCCCCTGTCGGGTGCGCTCATTGCCAATGACGATGCCATCACATTGGCAAACGGATCAGCCCGTCACCCGGTTCATCGCCGTCGTGCCTGCCGGTTACGCGCGGCCGGCTGGCGACGGCCGCCGGGGAGGGGGCGGAGCGTACTGGCGGTGATGCCGCTGGCTAGCGCGAGGTTTTGCGTGCGTGGCGAGCCCACCGGCCGTTAGGCAATCGGGCTCCATTTCGCTCCGTAACGAGTGGATTACGCAATATAGTGCTTGCGTGACTACGGTCAGCGAGACTAGCTGACGCGCTGTTGATGAAGGGGTGGCATGTGGTGTGGTGGGACAGCGGGATCGTCTCGATCGCTGAGCTGACCGGCCGAAAGGCGCCATTAGCGCGGGACGGCGCTGTGGCCCTGGATAACTCTGGCGACCTGCTGGCAGTCGAGACCCGCAATGGGCAGATCCTGATCGCGTATGGCAACAGCGCCGCACCGGGGCTGTTTGATGTAGGCGTGTGGCCGCTAGCTGCGCTGGCACTCAGCGGCTGTGCAGCCCGGTGGGCGGCAGCGACGCTGGATGGGCACATCGCCCTGCATGACATCTATTCCGGTGAGCTGAGCACTGAGCTGGCGATGGAGACCCAGTCCTTGACGGCGCTGGCGTTCAGCGCTGACGGCCGCCTGCTCGCCGCGGGCGACGGCGACGGGCACGTCGTGGTTTACAGGATCGATTCTGGCCAGGTAGTGCGCAAGTTTGAGACCGGGAAGGGAATCCGTGCGCTGGCGCTGCACGATGAGGGGTTCCCGTTGCTGCTCGGCGATGCGGACGGCCGTGTGGTGCTGTACCGTCGTGCCCTGCCGCCGAAAGAGCTAGAGGGAGATGAGTGGGATCTCTCCTCGCTGACGTGCCTGTCGCTGACCTCCGGCGGGGCGCTGGCAGGCTCGGCACGCGGGACGATCAGCGAGGTGGACTTCGGTTACCGGGGCATCAGCCCGTCCCTGAACGGGGTCGGACCCGTGTGCGCGCTCGGGGCGGGCTCCTCCGGGCGGCTGCAAGCCGTTGTGTCCGGGCCGGAGCTGGGGCTGCGGTCATGGCACAACGAGAACTCGCTGACGCAGGTCATCCGGAGCCTTCCCGGCGTGCTTGGCGACCTCGGCGAGATGGTGACCGGGTGGGTCCGGGAACTGCTGCCGCTGGTAACGGGATTCGATGAAGTCCGCGAGCAGATGCGCGACGACATCGCCGCCGGCCGCACGGAGATGCTGGACCGGCTGGCCCTCGACCAGGCCACGCGCGACCGCATCCGCCCGGTCGTGGTCGCCTCGGCGGTCTCAATCTTCGATTCCTATTCCTTCGACATGGCCGCCCGCAAGATCTTCGATCTTAACCCACTGCCCCGCTGGCTGCTGGGCATCGCGCTAACGCTGCTTACCTGGCTTGTGGTGTTCGGGCCTCTGGCCGATGGCCTTGGCCATCTACGCGATCCTGGCGCCTGGGTCACAGTAGGAGCGGTCGTGACGGGGGCGGTCTGGATCACTCGACACCTCGGCCGCCTGGGCGCGGCAGGCCGCGCCGCTCGCAACATCATCTTCCTTGCCGCCATCGTGGTCACGCTGGGCGGCACCCAGGTCGGCTTCACTGAGCCCGGCACTATGCAGCGCCTGGTCGCCCGGTGGCTGCCGACGGTCGGCCATCTCGCGTTCGAGGCGGTCATCCCGTACCCGGTCTGGCTCGCCGCCGCTTACGTCACGCTGTTCGTCGTGGCCCGCACGCTGGCAATGTGGGTACTCGGCAACCTGCGCGCCCCCGGGCGCGCTTGCGCTACGGCGCCGGGTACTCGGCGCCAGCCTGCTGCACGCCCTGCTCGACGTCGCCTACCAGGCACAGGTCATGGCCGATGACAACGAGCTGGCCGCGTCAAGCGCGATGCGAACCGTCCTGCACGAACACGTGAGGCTGGCAGCCCGCATCGCCTCCCGAGAGTGGGTCGCTGCACTACGTACCGGGCCATCGCGTACCGACCGGATCTCCGCGACCAGGGCCATGCCATCGCTGCCGCGATCAACCGCTGGGAACGTCCCGCAGTACTCGCCGGCGCTCAGCTTCCCGTACTGAGCCGGGCGTTCGCCGTTGCGGTTGTGAACGCGGCCGACAGCGACTGGGAAGAACTAGCAGGCGACCACGCTACACCCCCGCCACGGCACCCGAAGCTCCGGATGCTGGTGCGCCAGGGGCTGACGCTGCTGATCCCGCTCGGCGCGGCAGTAGGCATCGTTCTGGGCGTACGACCGCTTCCAACCGCGGTAATTCCCCTGCTGACCTTCCTGGTCGGACTCGCGATAGCGAGGGTACTGCGCTGGCTCGACTTCAGCGCCGACATCGACCCGGCGCTGACCGTCTCCAGCCTTCTCCGTAAGCCTCACTGACCAGTCATCCTCGGGGCGCGGATCGCAGCCGACCTGTCGCCCCTTCAGGACGACGCCGCCCCTCTCTTCGGCTGGATGAACTTCAGCGGCTCTCCGGTTGCGGTCACGGTCCAGAAATCCCACCCGTTTCGGCTCCCGCCCACGGTCTTGCCTCTCGCCTTGTTGACGGACCTTATGACTTCGCCGGCGGCCCGGCTGGGCTTGAGTCCCGTCGCTGTGGGAGCCGGGCCGGAGATGATGTCGATCAAGCCAATGCTCGGATGATAGATGCCGTCTGCGCGTTCCCCGAGGTAGACGACGTGAACACGGACATTGTCCGCTTCGTCTTGAGCACCTGAGCTGGTTTGCTTCCAGAAGTCGATGAGCCGGACGATCGCGGCCTCATCCGAGATCCCCCAGGCCCGTGCCAGGTCGGTGATGCGATCGTGGGTGCGAGGGGTAATCGTGACCGTTGGCATTGAAGCCTCCTGGTCTCACTGTAAGCGCAGCGCTGTGCGCCCTCCTTGTCCTTTGCAGCAATAATAGCGCTATAAGGCCTCCGGGTAACCCATCTTCATCCTTGCGGTGTTTCCGCTGGTAGTAGAAGTGATGGGCGAGTTCCTGATATCGGTGCGTCCATCGTGACCAGTGCTTGGCGTGCTACTCGTCGTTGGGTGGATCGCAGAGTGGCACGGCCAGATTCCGCTCACGGCCTCAGGACGGGTGCAACGAGAACCTGTAGAAACCTCTGGAACCGACGGCGTAAAGGACGTTCTTTGTCTTGGACCACGTGCACGCCGAGACCGTGTCATCAACACGGATGGCGGTCGTGCTCTCGGCATCGTTCGCGGCCAAGGACCATATCCGGATCATTCCTTCAGAGCTGCCGCTGGCAAGCCACTGGCCAGTTGGTGAGAACGCCAGGGTTCTCACCCTGCCGTCATGGGCCACTAGGGTGCGCCGCTCGGTACCGTTCTCCGCGTCCCAGATGCGCACCGAGCCATCTTCTTGACCGACTGCAAGCAAACTGACGCCTCCTGGGGCGAAGGCCGTGGAGCGGATCCCGCCGACGTGCCCGTCCAGGGCATGAGTGAGAGTCCAGTCTGCGGTCTTCCACACTCTGAGGGTTTCATCCTCTCCGCCGCTGGCCAGCCATCTACCGTCGGACGAGACTGACAGGGTGTCTACCCAGCTCTTGTTGCCGTCTAGTGTGCACAGCAGCGTTCTGTCTTCTGCCGCCCAGACCTGGATCAGGCCGTCCTCGCGACCGCTGGCCAGCCACGTGCCGTCCGGCTCGATGACGATCGCGCGGACTGCCGCCGTGTAAATCCCGCGCACACTTACCTCATTCAGGGACGCTTCCAGGGTGTCCAGCAGCTTCCCGTGTTCTGACCAGACTCGTGCCGGACCGTGATCGTCGCTCGTCGCCAGCCACGTGCCGTCCGGCGCGACCGCCACCCCGCGTATCCCGCCTCTGTGCCGTCCGAGGGTGCGTATAAGAGTCCCGTCAACTGTCCACAGTTCCGCTGTCCCGTCAAAGCTTCCGGTGGCCAGCCACCTGTCTTCTGGCGCGACCGCCACCGCTTCCATCCATGCCCGGCGACTAGTCGGCACACCAGCGGCCCTGGAATCAACTGCCCAGATCCGTACCGTTTGATCGTCGCCGCCGCTCACCACCAGCACGCCGTCTTGCCCGGCCGCCACGGCACAGACCGTGCCTGCATGCCCCTCAAGGACGCAGAGTGGCGAACCGTCCTCAGCCCAGAGCCGCACCGTCCCGTCAAGGCAGCCTGCCAGCCAGCCGCTTCGCGCGACGGGCGCTATTGCGGCCACCGGCCCTCTGTGCCCAGCCAGGGTTCGAGTGGTTCCGTCTTCTGCCTCCAGAGTGATCGGCTCGCCGAAGCTGGACTTGCTGACCCGCCAGTTGCCCTCCGGGGTGCTTACCCAGCCGTTCGTCGTCAGCGGGGGGCTAGTCGGGGTGAACACTCTCATGTAGTCTCCCCAGGCACGTATCAGTGTCTTCAACGACTCGTCATGAGGGCTGTCATCGACTGACTCATCCCCAGTAGGCAGTTCCACGTTGATCCGGACGT
Source organism: uncultured Actinomycetota bacterium (assembly GCA_963785645.1). Taxonomy (GTDB): domain Bacteria; phylum Actinomycetota; class Actinomycetes; order Streptosporangiales; family Streptosporangiaceae; genus Trebonia. The sequence goes on along the minus strand of CAWAWG010000018.1, from coordinate 212,208 downwards.
CGCCCATGTCGATGACCAGCCTGCTGCTATCTGGCTTGACGGCGAGGAGTTTCCAAGAACCGGGTACTCTGCTTCGCATCGTCCAGTCGTCCGCAGCCCACACCCGGACCTCTGTGTCGCTCCCGGTGGCCAGCCAGCTGCCATCCGGCGCGACCACCATGGCGTATACCGGGTCGGCATGCGCGTCCAGCGTGCGTAGCCGCGTCCCGCCTGCCGTCCCGGAACCTGTCAAACCGGATGGAACGTCAGGCGACGTGAATCTTGGCTGCTGTGTCCTCCTTGTGACTCGATGGTCGGTCGTGGCTGGTTGATCCAGGTCTTGCGAGGCAGTTCGGGCGCCCTGGGCGGGCGGCGGAAGCGGTCGGGGCGGGCCGCGTAGGCGGCGTCGAGGACCTGCTGGCGGCGGGCCCGGATTTCCCGCCAGGTGCCGTCGTGGACGGATTGCGGGGTATGCAGGCCGATCCCGGAATGGCGGTGCTGAGTGTTATAGTAGGTAAAGAAAAGGTCGCAGAAGTCGCGAGCCTCGCCGAGGCTGATGAATTTCCCGGGGAATGCCGGGCAGTACTTCAGGGTCTTGAACTGCGCTTCGGAGTACGGGTTGTCGTTGGATACGTGCGGGCGGGAATGCGACTGGGTGATCCGCAGGTCCGTGAGCAGGTCGGCGACCGGCTTGGACCGCATGGAGGTCCCGTTGTCGGCGTGCACGTAGAGCGGCCTGGCTCCTCCGTTGGATTTCACGGCGTTCTCGATGAATTCCTTCGCGAGGTCGCCGTTCTCGGTGGCGTGGACTTCCCAGTGGATCGCTTTCCGGGAGTAGATGTCGATCATGACGTACAGGTCGAAGTAAAGGCCGCGCCATTCTGACTTGAGTTTCGTTATGTCCCAGGTCCATACCTGGTCCGGCCCGTCGGCGACGAGCTCGGGGCGGACGCGGGGCGGGTGGGCGGCCTGGGCGCGGCGGTCGCGGACCTCGTCGCGGCTGGCCAGGACCCGGTACATGGTGCGGATTGAGCAGCAGTAGCAGCCCTCGTCGAGCAGGACCGCCCAGGCCTGGGCCGGGGACTTGTCGGCGAACCGGTCGCTGTCGAGGGTGTCCAGGACGTGCTCCCTTTCCTCCTCGGAAAGGGCAGCCGGATGCGGTGCCCGCTCGCTCTGCCGGTTTTCCGGTGAGGCCGGGCGGGGGTTCTCCGCGCGCCACAGGGTGGTCCGTGATTTCCCCAGCAGGCGGCATGCCGCGGTTTTCGAGGTAGCCTCGGCGAGGGACGCGAGGAACCCGTCTTTTATTTCTTCTGATTCTTTTCCGAGTCCGCGCTCTCGGAGAGCGTTTCCAAGAGCGCGTGCACTTTTCCCATGATTTCCAGGGCGGCCTCGGTCTTCGTGAGCTTCGCCGCGAGCTTCTCGTTCTCTTTCCGGAGCCGCTCGTTCTCGGCTTCGGCCGGGACTTTTCCCCGGGCGGCCGGGCTTCTTCTCCGGGGCGGGCGCTGATTCCGCCCGGTCGCGTTCCCTGCGCCATTCGGTGATGTAGGCGCTGTAAATTCCCTCGCGGCGCAGCAGGGAGTTCCGCTCCTGCGGGGACGACGCGCTCTCGTACTGGTCGAGGATGCGCATCTTGTACTCGCGGGTGAACGTCCGGCGCTTCGGCCGCGATGCCCGCGGCCCGTCTGGGGTGGCCACGGTCCCATCCTGCCCGTCCCGGGCCGCGTTCACGTCGGCGATCGACATCGTCACGTCTGGTTGATCCTGATCTCGCCCTGCTTGAGCTTCTTACACGGATATTTACTGGTTCATCATGTTTCACACCAGTATGGCAGGGAGGGTCCAGACCTGTATCGTGCCGTTTTCGGCGCCGCTGGCCAGCCAACTACCGTCTGGCGCGACCGCTACGGCCAGGACCGGGCTTCCGTGGGTGAGCGTGCGTCGGAGCATGTCGGTGGGCTGGTCCGGTAGCGGCCAGTCTGGCCATGCGGTCCAGGCGCCCGTTTCCTGCCGCAAGGCCGGCAGCTGAACGGCTATCTCGGCCATGCCTCCGAGGCGGCTGGTAAGGATGGCGGCGAGCGCGCCAGGCGGGTGGACTGGTCCGAGCAGGTGGGCGTTCTGCGCGATGACGTGCCTCAGCTTCCGAACCTGTGGGGACTGCGAGCGGGACAGATCGGCTTCGAGGACCGCCGGACTGGAGTGCTGCAATCTGGTCACGGCGAACCGCAGGTCGCCGCATAGGCTATCCAGTTCTCGGGTCTCGCCCGCGCCGTCAAGATGGTACGTGAGGTACTGCCACAGGTACCCCATGTCGCCGGTATGCGGCAACCTCCACCAGGGGACACCATCGGAGCTGGCCGTTGAGGTCGGATCGATCAGCGACCGCGCGGCGCTGATAAGCGCCGCGTGTACGGCTTGCCCCTTGCCGCCCAGGCCTCGGACTGCGTAGTCGCGGATCACGTCGTGCATGACCAGCACCTGACGTGACCGGCGCAGGGATATCAGCGACAGCCCGTCTAGCCGGTCGCATAGGGCTGCCGTCTCCGCCTGACTGAGCCCGGCGGTACCCTCCCACAGCAAGCAGACGACCCGCACAGGAACTTCGGCGGCGCTGGATAGGACGCCGAGTTCTTGGAACCTTTCCTGGTCACCAGGGGTGAGGACTTCGAGGCTGTAGTCGATCGTCGCCGCTACGGCGCTTTTCCTGGCCTGGTCGTCGGTGACATCCAGGGCGTGCCGTCCATCCTCGCGGAGCCGACGTGCTGCTTCAGCCGATGCGGTCCCGATGCTGCCTCCGGGTGCGCGCAGGTCGTTGGCCAGCCGACGGTTGATCAGGCTCAGCAGGAGCGGGTATCCCTTGGCCAGGTCAAGCAGTTCCTGCTCCGTTGCCCTCGCGATAGGAGGCAGCCCGCGCCGCAGTCTGCCCGGGCAACCTCGTCATCGACGTCATCGACGAGTATCCGATGCGGGGGCGGGTCGATGGTGTCGAGAACCTGTGGGTGCCGGGTCGTCACCAGCAGCCGGGCCGCCTGTCTCACCGCGCTGAATGGCGCGAGCTGCGACGCCGTCCACACGTCATCGACGACCAGCAGGAATCGACCGCCCCGGACCGACAACGTGGCAGCTAGCGCCTGCCCTGCCTGCTCCGTCCCAGTGAACGCCGTCCCGTCCCCGCCCAGGTTCCGGATCGTCTCGCTGATCAGGGCCGCCAGGGCCGTTCCGGCCGTGTCCCTCCCGACTGTAATCCAGACGATCCTGCCCTTAAAACGCCGGATCACCTGCTGATGCCGACATGCCTGCGCCGCCAGCATGGTCTTCCCGAAGCCGCCAGCCCCCGTAAGTCCCGTCGTCAGCGCCACGGACCTGCCGCTAGCGGTCAGTGTTTTTACCACCTTGCCCAGTTCTTCCCGCTCCACCCATCCGGCGGCGGGCGGAACCTGCCCTGCAAGCGCGGGCAGGGTCCCGTCGTCGCTGAGCTTCTGCGACACGAGGGTTATGACAACCATCGCGACGGTGAGTCCCACGAGGAGGGTGACCCAAAGCACTCGACGATCGGTCAGCGTGGCCGGAAGGTTGCTTGTGACCACGTTCGCCGGGATCCCGATCCCGACCGCGAGCACCGCTGACACCCCTGCCACCAGCATGCTGGCCCGACGATGCCCGCGAGCGCCCATTATCCGAGACTCCGTTATCCTGGGGTGTCACTCATCACTGAGCAGGTAATCGGCCATCTTCCGGATCTTGGCCAGGAACTGATCTAGCTCTGCGCTGCCGAAACCTTCATCTGCTACAAGCGCGGAGAGGACAAAGAGCTTCACGCTTGCCGACGCTCGGGAGTCGATGTCGTCGGTGGGCTCGCCAGTAAGAACCTTCCGGATGAGCTGCTCTCCGACGCCGGTATCGACCTTCTCAGCGATCTCATCCGACCGAGACCGCACGTCGGAAATGTATTCAGTAACACTCGCAGGTGTGCTTGCCTTTCCGAAGCGGCGGTCCACTGCCTCGAAGAACGCGGCATTTACGAGTGCGCTGTAACCGGCACCGCTGCCGTCGCGCCTGACTTCTGCGACGAGCCGCCGGTTCTCTGCTGCGTCGCCCGTCAGCAGAGCACGCAGGGCAGCCGCCTGCTCATCGGTCACAGCCATGGCGCCTTCCCCTTGCACGTAAGACTCTGCGCTTACGCGCTTATGTCTGACCTCTTGCTTGTGGCTTCTAGGTAAGGGCGCATCACAGCAGCGGGCAGCACGGACGCATCCAGGGCCGATGCAGTCTCGATCGCCGACTCGATACGGTCCAGGTAATCCCAGGCGGACGTCTCTTTGGGGGAGTAGACGGCGAGGGCCTGTCCCGCCACGATGATCGGCAGCCACGTGAACGTCGGCTCGTCAGGGATCACGTCCTCTAGCCGTTCCGGGCCAAGCACCGTCCGCGAAAGGTACGCGTAGACCTGCTCAGGGTCTAGCTGCAACTGCTTGGCGTGCGTCCCGGTCGTTGCGAGATCTTCGGCGATTTGACGCGTACTGGCCTTGTTTGGCCATGTAGCGCCGCAAACATCGACGGCGACATAGCAGGTGATGATGGCAGCCAGAGTGAGAGCTTCGGCGCGTTCCCTGTCGCCGAGCGCGGCGAAAGACGGCGGAATCTGTTCCGTCTCCATGCCCGCCACGCTAGTTATTGCTTCTCGCAGCGCCCTCTCCGGCTTGGCGTTGATCCGGGCGATCATGTGTTTCCTTCCTGTGCTTCTCGTATTTAGCCAGGCTGAGTGAGGCTAGCCCGAGAACCATCGCGGTCAAGCCAACCATTCCTTCCGGCGTCGCGTGCATAGCGAACTGCGCCACCGTATCGGCAGCTCCGACGAGTGTCCCGGCGGCTCCGACGTTTTCTCCCGTGACGACAGCCCGCCACCGCGCACCTCTTGTTTGCTCTGCAACCTTTGTGTCGGTTCCCTGGTCGGTATCCTTGCGCTCGGCGATCGTCGGGCTTTTTGCGTCGAGGTCTCTCGTACCGCCTGGTTGTTCGGACCCATGATCTGTTGGGTCTGCGGTTTCTGGTTGCCGGTCGTTGTTTGACAGTAGCTGGTCCATGCGGTCGAAGAGAATGGACTGCTGGTCCTTCACGGCCTTCAGCTCCCCCTCCAGGTCCGCAATCTTCTGCCTGTCCGCGTCACGTTCGCTTTCTGGGGCGTTGGGTCTGTCCGCCTCGGTGGACGGGACATTGCCATCGTCATCCTCGGGTACCTCGGCCTGATCCGCCTGTCCGGGGTGCGCGTCGGCGCTGGGCGCCGCGGTGTCCTGGGCTTGCGGTGGCGGACCTGTCTCGATGGTGGCCAGGTCGGTTCCGGCTTGGTCCGGCTCGTCGTCGGCAGTGGTTGCTGCGTCCTGATCGCGGTTGTCCGCGTCAGCGTTCCGAGCGTGGCTGTCTTCCTCGGTGGTGAGCGGGCTGAGGTCGCCGTCGTACTCGGCGGCTAGGTCGGTCTCATCGTAGTAATCCGGGTTGTCGCCCCAGGTGGCCGCGTGGGATTCCTGCGGTGGGGGAAGTTCGTCCTGTTCGGCGACGAAGGCGCTTATGTCGCCGTCGTATTCTGAGCCAAGGTCGGTTTCGTCGTAGTAGTCGGGGTTGTCGCCCCAGGTAGCCGGGCGGGACTCGGCCGGGGCGGGCATTTGGTCCTGGTCGGCGATCCGCGCTTCGGTAGCGGCCTCGGTTTCGCGGTACCCGCCGCTGTCGGTCTCGCCCGGTGATTCATGGCCGGCATCGGGTCCGGTGGCGGCGGCGTCGTATGTTTCGCTCACTGGCGCGCTGCCTTCTCCGTTGCATGCGCGGGCGGGATGAGGAGCTTGCGTGGCCAGGGCATGCGGGCGAACGGGGTGAGGGCGTCGGCGAGCCGGTCGGGCCAGTCCTCGCTGTCCGCGCTGGTGCCGATGGCCTGCTCGATCGCGGGGCGGGGGCGGGTGCCCCAGAGGACGGCGTGCACGGCGGGGGTGTCGCGCTGGTCGCGGGTGAACCGGCGGTTGACGACGCGGAGCTGCTGGGCGGCGGTAGCGCCGGGGACGGGCTCGCCGTAGGCGTGCTGCCATTCATCGCTGCGCGGGTGTCGGCCCGCGCCGGGGGCCTCTGTCCTGAGCGCACCGCGGACCAGCATCCAGCGCCACGGCGGGGCGAGGTACTGCGGTTCCTCGTTTGCGCAGTCCGGATGGCCGTCGCTGATCACACGCCGCATGGCGGCCGCCGCGTGGGCGGCCAGCGCCTCCGGGCCGACCCGTGCGCTGAACGCGCTTGCGCGGGCAGCGATTGCCGCGTCGGCGGCGTGCGAGAGCGCGCAGTCTCGCAGCCTGCTGCTCGTGGCGCGCAGGGTCGCGGCGAACGCCGGGGAGGGGCGGGGCATCTCCCACCCGGTCAGGTGCGCGACCACGGTCAGCTCGGCCCACAGGGTGATTCGTGCGTCAATGGCGCACGCTTGCTGGGCGGCGCGCATCTGGCCCAGGGTGCACGGCCCGGCCAGGCAGTCCGGGCCGCAGGTGGGGCTGCGGCGGCCGATTACCGGTACGGGTGAGACGGTGCTGGCGGGGGCCTGCTCGGCGGTGGTGCCGTCCGGCATGCGAGCCAGCAGGGGGTAGTCCATGCCGTCGGCGTGCACGGCGGCCTCGCCGGGCACTAGGGTGACCAGGTACTGCGACTGGCCCGGCTGGAGGTTCATCGTCGCGCCGACGGTGTCGCGGTCGTCGGCGGCGGGCAGCCGGTGGCAGATCTTGACGGCGGTGTTCTTGATGACGTCGGGGATGAGCTTGCCGGGGATCTGCTCGGCGATGATGAGCCCTTCGCCGTAGGCGCGGACCTCGGCCAGCAGGTCGGCGAACATCTCCACGGCTTGCGCGGCGGGGCCGTTGCCGGTGCCGGGCGGGGGCTGGCGCAGCAGCCGGTGGGCCTCCTCGATCACCGTCAGGTGCCGCAGCCGAACCGGGCCCGCAGGCTCGGCGCGCTGGCGCAGCCGCAGGTGCTCGGTCAGCCGGATGAGCACCGCGCCCATCAGGAACGCCTTGTCGCGGTCGTCGCCGGCGTCCTCGATCTCCAGGACCACGTTGGCATTCAGCAAGGAGCCGAAGTCGAGCGGATGGCCGCCGTCGAGGAACCGGCCGGTAGTGCCCAGCCGCAGGCTGCCGATCCGCACCGTGACGAATCCGCGCACGTTATCGGCGACCTCCCGGCCGTAGCCGATCTCGCCCACCACGGTCATCGCCGCGTCCTGGAGGTCCTCCAGCCCCGGGTAGGCCCGGCTGCACGTGGCTGCTGGCGGGCTGGCCGGTGACCAGGTCCCATCCTGCCCGCTCATAGGCCCTGGTGAGGGCTGCGGACAGGACTTGCGGGAACGGCTCGTCGGCCTGGAACGCGGCCAGGAACAAGGCGCGCAGCAGGTCGGCGTGGGTTTGCAGCGGGAACCGCGACCCGTCCGGGCCGGGGGCGGGTTCCAGCGGGTTGATCCCGGCGGCGGGCTGGCCCAGGTCACCAGGCCGGATGCGGATCACCGCCGCGCCGGGCAGCCGGGCGGCCATGAGCCGGTACTCGGCCTTGGCTGGCTCGACGACCAGCCACGGGATGCCCGCACGGGTGGTCTGCTGGAGCAGGTTGCGCACCGTCTGGGACTTGCCCGCGCCGGTGGCCCCGCAGACGAATACGTGCCGGTTCAGCGACGCCAGCGGCAGTGCCAGGTCCCCGCATGGGACGCGGTTGCGGTCCAGCACCTCCCCAAGCCGCACTGCGGAGGCGTCGGCCTTCCCGGCGGGCGGCGTCGTTTCCGGTGTGAGGTCGAAGTCCGGGCGCAGCACCATCCGCAGGCCGGGTACTTCCCGTGCCGGGAACCGGGCCAGCGCGGCGACCAGCGCCGTCGAAGCGTGAAACGGCGCGGTCGGCTGCGGGGACGGCCAGCGTTCCTCTGCCGAGGGCGGCGCGCTCCGCTCCGGGGCCGGGTAGTGGGGAGCAGGAGGGCGGGAATCCAGTACGGCGGTCCGCTCTCGTTCGGCGGCGACCGCCCACGACAGCGCCGGGTCGTCGAGCATCGACGACCCGGCGCTGGCCTCTCGTGCGCCCCGCCGTCCCGAGGCTGGGGCTGCGGGGCGGGCGGGCAGCAGCCCGTACGGCAGGCCGCCCAGGTCGGTTGAGGCACGCAGCAGCCCGGCGATCTGCTCGGCCTGCCCGGCGGTAGCGGCCCCGGCGAGTAGGTGCACCCGCCACAGCCCGGTGGACGCGGCCTGGCGCAGTTCGGCGTGCCGGGCAGTGGCGCGGCGCTCGGCGAGCTTGGCGCGGGGACTGTCGGCGCGCTGCGCGTTCTGCTGCTCCCGTGCCGCCTGGCTGGTCAGTTCCTCCAGCATGTCCGGGGCGATGGGCTCGGCCACCAGCAGCCAGCCGAACGGTCCCGGCCACGCCGGCAGCAGTCCGTCTTCCAGTGATGGCCGGCCACCTGGAGTCAGCCCCGGCACGTCAGGGTCGGTGAGCAGCACGTCGCATACCCCGGCGAGTTGCACCCAGCATGGCAGCGCGGCTAGGAGTCGCGCCGCCTGGCCGTCGCCCATTTGCTGCCCACGCGCGCCCGCCGGGAAGGCGAGCACGTCCTGACCGTTGTCAGTGAACGATGCCATCCCGGGGCCTGCGGTGATCACGCGTATCTGGCTGCCGGGCCGCTCGCGCAGCCAGGCGACGGCGACCGGAGCGGCCCGGCAGTACGCCGATGTCAGCTCGGCCGCCCGCTGCACGGTCCCGCTACCCGTCAGCCCGTCATCGCCATGCCCGTCGCTTTGGCGCGACGGGCGAGGGAGGTGCGTCACCTGCCAGGCGGGCAGTCCCAACAGGAGCTGCCATGGCTGCTGTCCCGACTCCACGTGTCCCTCGCATCGTCCGGCTGCGGTCTCAGGTAAGTCGTCGGGGCAGAACCGGGTGCTATCGGCCGAAAAGCACCCGTCGCTGGACAGGCTCACGTTAACAAGAACGACCTCGGAAAGGAATCGGTTCACCACATATAGTAGTGAATATGGCCCGATGTGGGGATTGGATGGCCCTGGCGGGGGATGCCCGGTCAGCCGCGGCATGACCCGAACGGTTTCGGAGCGGAATCAGCCTGCTGCAAATAGTGACAAATCCGGGTATCTGGTGGCATTATCGGAAACCCAGGGAGCGTCAGCGCACGGGCACGGCAGGTGAAGGGGAAACAGGCTGTCATGACGATGCAGCACGCCGTCCCGCAACGTGACGCAGTCCACGCCGAGCGGCTGCTGTTCGCCGGCGGCCCGCGGCTGGGGTGGGTCTTCCGCGACCGCCGCCAGCTCGTTACCCCCTATACAGAGCCGGGGCCGGACCAGCAGGCGATCACCGGGCAGGCCGCTGCCCGGCGCGAGCGGACGCAGCGAGCCTGGCGGTTCTCGCTGAAGTGGGTCGCCCGGCCGTTCCTGCCGCTGGCCCTGGTGCTGTACGCGGCCGGGGTGCTGGCGCGGGACACCAGCACGCACTCTCATGCCAGCGGGCTGACCGTGCTGGCCGCCGCGTTCGCCGCCGCCGGGGCGGGATGGCCGGCCTGGTGCCTGGCCCGGCTGGTCCTGGCCCAGGGCGCCGACCCGGCCAGGATGTACCAGACAGCGGTGGACAGGTGGACGCTGCGCGCCTACGCGCACGAGCAGGCCGAACTGGCCCGTCTAGATCAGGTCCCGGAGTGGGCCAGCGCCAGTTCGCCGGCGCGGCGCACCGACATCTACGGCGGCACCCTGGGCGGCTGGCAGGCGCTGCTGGCCGTGCACGGCGCGTCCGTGCTGGCCACCCAGCCGCTGCTGGTCGCCGACTTCTCCGGCCAGCTCGCCAGCGGCCCGCTGACCGCGCTCGCCCGTCGGCACGGCATCCCGACCGCAGCACACCTGCTCCCCACGTCCCTGGACGCCTCGAGGATACTGGCCGGGCTGACCGCTGCGCAGTTCGCCAACGCGCTCGCCGAAGCGATCCACGCCGGGACGCCAGGCGGGACCAGCCGCGCCGACCGGGCGGTGGACGTACGGGTGACCGGGCAGCTAGCCTCCGCCCTGGGCGGTGACCTGAACCCGGCGCGGCTGGCCGCCGCCGCGCAGGCCGCACTCGGCCAGGACATTCCGTCTGGCCTGCTTACTGACGACGAGGCGGACCTGGTAGGCGGGGACCTGTTCCGCGACGCCTACCGCGCCCAGATCGGCCCCAGCCTGCTCCGCCTGGACGCGTTCCTGTCCGACCTGGCCCGCTACACCGGAACCGGGCCGCCGCAGCCGATCCGCCCGGCCTGGTGCACCTGCCTGGCGCTGGAACCGGGCGCGCGCAGCGCCCGCACCGAGCTGATCACCGCGCTGACCATCCAGTGGCTCACCGTCTGCGTCACCCGCAGCACCGCCACCATCCCGGTGGTGATCGTGGCGGGCGCTGATGAGGTCACTCGCGATCATCTCGAAGCGCTGGCCGGGGCGTGCGAGCGGCGAGGCGTGCCGTTGACTCTGCTGTTCCGCCACCTGCGCGACGACGCCACGGCGCTCATCGGCGGCGCGACCGCCACCGCGTTCATGCGCCTGGGCAACCACCGCGAAGCCGAGCAGGCCGCATCCTTCATCGGGCGCCATCACCAGTTCACCGTCTCCGGCTGGACCGTCACCCGCGGCGGCGAGCACGCGACCACCCGCACCACCGGCTACTCCCACGGCACCAGCCGGTCCAACGGCAGCACCGCTACCCACGGGTGGACCAGCGACGGGCTGTTCAGCACGTCAGCATCCGGCGGGCACACCCGCTCCCGCGACCACGGGCGCAGCCAGGAATGGTCGCAGTCCGATGCCGAAACCGACGGTTCCAGCTGGAGCCGCGCGCAGAACGTTCAGCGCGTCTACGAGTACGCCGTCGAACCCACCGTCTTGCAGAACCTGCCCGACAACGCCCTACTGCTCCCGGCCCGCACCGCCCGCGCCTCAGATCTCGTCGCCGTCGAGTGCGATCCGCAGATCATCACCCTGCCGGGTGCCACAGCCAGCCTGTCCACGGCCGGCGACCCCGCCGCCATGCGCCCGGTGCCGAACTCCGGCAGCTGGCCGCAGATCGCCCCAGCCAGGCAGCACCCGGCGTGGCCGACTTGGCGGGACAGCCCGGCCGACAGCCTGCCCGCGTGGCCGCCCCAGCAGACTGCGCCGCGCTGGCCCCCACGGCACGACTGACCATGAGCCGCCCGATGACAAGCGACGCTCAGCGTGCTGGCGGCCATCAGCCGCGCCGCCTGAAGCAAATCGCTTAGCGCTGATATGGCAGTAGTTCAAACGCGTCGGCGTGACGTGGCCGGACGACGGCGAAGTGGCGGCGGTTGAGCGTGGCGACCCTGACCGCGCCCTGCCGCTCGGCGAGGGCGATCACGGATGCGTCCGTCCCGCCCAGCCGCAGGTCAGCGTAGGTGCTGACCAGGTCTTGGATGCGCTGCCAGTCGGTGATACCCAGATCGGCGACCTGCAACTGGCCGTCGATGATGGACGCGTACAGGCTGGCTTCCGCTTTCGCGCCGAGCTGCCGGTCGATCAGGTAGGCGGCCTCCGCGATGACCATGGCCGTGGTGACCAGGGGGCCTTCATCGCCCTCCAGCAGCGCCCGGCAGGCCGCGTGGTCCCGGTCGGCGCGGTCGGCCGTGGCGACCAGCGGGCCGGTGTCCACGATCAGCACCTAATCGCGCCCGAACCCCTCGGCGAGCATCTCATCGGCCTCGGCCGCGCCCCGCCCGGAAGTCGAAGCGCCCATGGCGGCGAAGGCCAGCCGTCGGCGCGGGGCACCAGGCAGCTGGGCCGCCAGCAGATCCGCCGCAAGCTGATCTGTGGTCTGCCCGCGGCGGGCAGCCTCGGCGGCCAGCGCCTCGGCGACGGCGCCATCCAGGTGGAGCGTCACTGTCATGACTCCAGCGTAACAGCCCGTGCGCGCAAAGCCGGATAGCCGCAGCGGCCATCGGCGGGCAGCTTACCTGGATGACCTGCGCGTCTTCACAAACGCTGCAAGGACATGCTTCGGCTGCTCGTAGTCGGCGCGCGGCGCGGAGAAGCGTCCCGGTCAGCGTTCCCGGTGGGCCAGTTGCCCGTCTACGGCCCGCATCCGGCCGGCCAGGTCCGCCGGGGTCGCCGCATGCACCCAGACCATCGCCAGGTCCGGGCCGGGAGCCCGCGCCGACGCCGGGCGCACTGCTGCCCAGGCGCGGCCCTGGCTGGGCGGCCACACCGCCCAGGCCGGGAACTCGCGGTGCAGCATGATGACCTCGGCGACCACCTGCCTGGCGTCGGTGTCCAGCCCGGTCAGCGCCTCCGGCGGCAGCGCGTGCTCGTCGCCGCGTCCGGGAGGACCACTTTCCCGTTCCACGTCGCTTCCTTGTCCCGGCGTCACCAGCGTCGGATGGCGTCGGCCGGGTAATCCAGCGGCCGGTAGTAAAGGGGCGGCGGGTACGCCGGTTCCTTGCGCGGCATCATGCACGCGAGGATGAGCGCACCGAGCCACGCGACCGGGAAGGCGTTGAAGAGCACCACCAGGGCGAGGTCTTCGACGTTCCTGATCAAGGCGATGATGAGGGGCAGGGCGTACACGAACGCGAGGCCGCCGATCAGCAGGAACCAGAAGATCGGGCTCTGGGCGAGCGTGTTCATCGACATGACGTTGACCACCTCCGGGGTCGCTAAGGGGCTGTCAGGCGCTGCTCCAGCACGTCGAGCAGGGCGCCGAGTTCGTACCGGGTGACCACGTCCTCGCCGTGCGGCTGGTGGATCACTCCTTGCCAGGCGGGGCCGAGGCAGACGATCTCCACCTGCGGGTGCGCGTCCTGGAACTGCCTGCGCCGCGACAGCTGGTCCGGGTGCAACCGGGCACCGTGAGCCATGACGGGCGCTCAGGCGGTCGGCACGTCGGCCGACCCGCGCAGCGGCCTCGGCTCCTCCTGCTGCTTGAGCGTGACCGCCGCATCGATGCGGGTCTTCACCTCCAGCAGGTGCGAGCGCTCATGCTGGTCCAGCACTCCCGATGCCAGCACGGCGTTAACGTGCTGGCGGGCTTCGGTCAGGTCGTCAATGGAGTACAGCGCAGTTCTGTCAGCAGTCACGGACCCATGTCCTCCCGGGCATCTGCCCTGGCCCTGTCGCACCGGGCGCGGCGGAGCCAGGGAACGGAGGCGCAGCGCCGGGTACGAGCATCGCCACCAGTCGCGGCCGACGTGCGCTCTACGATCACCGTAGCACAGAGCAGACCAGACTAGAAAAGATCAGATATACCTGCTGGTCAGGACTGATCTGGCCTGGCTTACGTTGGCCTCGTGACAGTTGATCATGATGCGCCGACGCCAGCGTATGAGCAGCTGGCGTCCATCCTCCGCGCCAAGATCGAGGCCGGGGAATGGCGCTCTGGTCCGCTGCCATCGGTCAAGCAGCTCCAGCAGGAGCACAGTGTGGGCAGAGACACGGCTCTCCGTGCGATCGATGTGCTTCGCCGGGAAGGGCTGGTCTTCACCGTGGCGCGGCGAGGTACCTATGTCGTCCAGAATGCCCATCAGAACACGCCGGGATCGAAGGATACGACTTAGCGCGGCATTCAGTTCAGATCCGGAGGCCAGCACGACTCCCGTCGCCGATGCGCGATAGCGGCCTGTCCTTTTGACGCCCAGCCATGTCACCGCTGTGAAGGTCAGCGGGTGGGACCGCGCGGCCGTGGTGGCGCGGGGCGGCGGTGCGGTGACCGCAGGCCGTCCTGACCGGGCCGGTCTGCTCGGTTGCGGGCGGCCGCTGGCCTGGCCGTGCCGGTTTCGGGAAGGACATTGCGGCGAGCTGAGCGGCGATGCTGGCGCGCGGAGCTGTGCGCGGTGACGGTACGGGCTCCGGGCGGGCTGCGGCGTAGAGCCGTTCTGCGGCGGCGCGGGCGGCGGCGGCCTGGGCCGCGTGCCGCTGCGCGTCGCGGAGTTCGGCGACGGCCTCGGCAAGCGCAGCCAGCCGGAGGAGCAGCACGACCGGCGTCAGTGACCGGTCGCCGGTCAGGGAGGCGTACGCGGATATTAGCCGGGCGGCGTGGCGGAGCTGGTTCCCGGGCGGAGTGGGCGGAGGGATGCGGCCGAACGGTGCGCGGGCAGCGCGGTCGTAGGCGTCGGCGGCCTGGCGCAGGGGGCGGCTGCCGAGCATCCCGGCGGCGACGTGCAGGGTGTCGGAGGCAGCCCACGCGGCGTCGGAGGCGGCAGCCGGGTTCACCCCGGCCAGGTGACGGATCTGCGCGGCGGCGTCGGCGGCCACCCGGGCGGCATGGTCCCAGATCGCGTTCCGCTCGACGGTGGTCAGGTTCAACGAAGGCCGGCCGGGCGCGGCCCGCGGCGGGGTCCACCGCTGGCGCAGCTTGGGCCAGGTCAGGTCGGCGGCCAGCTTGCCGCCGCCGTAACACACGGGACCGCCGTCCTTGGCGGTGTCGCCGGGCTGGGCGACCGCGTAGCCGGTGACCTGGCCGGGGTTCTTGGCGCTGAACCGCTTGCGCACCAGCACCCCCGCCGCCTCCAGGCGGGCGAAGAACTCCCGCTCGCTGTTCGCAGACGCGGCAGCGGTGGTGACCTGACGGCGCAGCGTCACCCGCGGGGCCTCCTCCAGCCTCCGGCGGTCGGCCTTCTCGGTCTCGGCGCGCGTCGGGCGGCGCGCGGCGGTGCGGTCGGCCGGGGCGGTCGAGCGCAGCCCGTAGCGCTGCTCGGCGGCGAGGCAGGCCGCGCGGACCTTGTACCGTTCCCACGACAGGCCGGGTTTGCCGCCGTCCTGGCGGGCCAGCATCGCCACCAGGTGGATGTGGTCAGCGCCGTGCCGGACGGCGATCCAGCGCACGGCCTCGTCGTCTTGCCCGTAGGGGGCAAGGCCAGTGCGGTTCATCACGTCGTACGCGATGTGCGCCCACTCATCATCGCTGAGCATCTTGTCTTCGGGGGCGGCGCGCAGCGCGCAGTGCCACACCGGCCGGGCATACGCCCGGTCTCCCAGCGCCGCGTTGGGCTGCTGGAGCAGCCCGGCTTGGTGAAGTCGCGTTTGCCGTCGGCCCGCAGCGGGGGCTCCAGCGCGGCCGGGTGACGCCAGCCCGCGATGACATGGGGATCGGTGTGCTCTTCGTGGCGGCCGGGGCCGAACAGGTAATACAGCAGCGGTTCGACGTGTTCCCCGCGCGGGACGCTGATCTTCCCGATCACCCGGTCGTCTCCGCGAGCCTCACCGCAGTGCCTTGCGCACGTCCTCGGCGACCGCATCGATGTTATCGGCGCGGCGGATGGTCCAGGCGGCGTACGCGTGCAGGTCCCCGGCAGGCTGGCTGGTCGCGGTCAGCGCCGTAGCCGCCTGATGCAGGTTCACAGCGATGCGGCGGACCAGCCCGGCCGCCCGCATCAGCTCGGTCAGCGCCTGCCGACGCGGGTCGGGGTCGCTGGCCGGACCGCTTCGCGCGGCGGTCAGCGCCGCCACCGCGACGTAGGCGCCCGGGGCCAAGCCCGCCCGACGCGCCGCAGCCCGCAAGACTGCGTCCTCCTCGTTGGTCAGCGTGACCTCGACCCCGGCGGGTGCGCGGGGTCTGCTGCCGCGCCCGCCGCCCCTGCCGGTACCCGCCCTCTGCTGCGCTACCGATCGCGTCCGCCATCTGTATTCTCTCCCTGGCGACTTTCCTGGCGGCCCGTTTCCCCTTGCCGGGAATTCTCCCGAAGAAGGTTATTCCGGGGCCGTGTCCCGGTGCCAGTGTACGTATCGACCGCGCCCGGTCAATACGTAAGTACCGGGTTACGGCACATCTTGCTTCCGGTGGTTCCGGTCCGCGCCGCCGGACGCAGAATGGCGCGCATAAGTGCAGCTGACTGCTACCCGAGATCACCGGGAACGGCACCAGGAGCTAGGAGCGGTTGGTGGCCGACGGCCGGATGGTGGCATCTGGCCAGCACCTCAGCGAGATTGTAATAATTCCGTGATAATTAGGAATGATGGTCACTCTGCGTCGGCTGACCATTGAGCGTAACGCAGTGATGCTGAGAGTGGCGCAGAGATGCTGAGTTAGGAAGAATGATGATTACGGTGGCTGACGTAGCGCCAGCAGGAAGGCTCTTGCCCAATAATGACTGGTAGTGACCTTCTGTGCGAGTCACATTATTTTCCTGTCGCCCCTAGAGTGTCGTACTGCCCGCCATTCCAGCTCGCCCGCCCGAGGTCATTCCAGGAATGCGGATAACTTCGGATTATGAGGAACGGGCGGCACGCGGAACGGGTCGGCACGGGGACGGAGCAGCGCCCCGCTGGCACCGTCCAGGCCACCAGCCCTGAGTTTCCCGCTGCCCTTCCGGACGGCCACGACGGTAACCGCGTCCGTTGCTCGCCGTCTGCCCGGTGCGCCGATGCGGGCCTGGATGCCTATATCAGGGAACTGGTCGATGCCGCCCCGCCGCTGACCGCCGAGCAGCGTGACACCCTCGCGCTCCTGCTGCGCCGCCCGCGGCGCAGGTGAGCAGCTGTGTCGGCCTGCGATCCCGGTCGTGCGGGCCGCCTGGCACGCCGTCACGCCCAGTCAGGAGACCTCGTGCCGCTCCCAGTCGGGCGGCAGCTTGGGCAGGCTGATCAGCACGTCCAGCCCGAGATGCTCTTTGAGCAGGGACTTGAGGTGGCGGCCTTCGATGATCTCGATCCGGCTGCCGTTGCGGGCGGCGAAGTCGCGGCTGGCCTTGCCCACCCACGAGGTGGTGACCAGGACGCCCTTGGCCGCGTTCTTGTCCTCCATGACGCCGGCCAGCGCGTGCACGGCCTCCAGCCCGACGATCTTGCTGTACCGCTTGGCCTGGATGATGCACAGCCCGCCGACGATCGGGTCCTCGTTGACCGCGACCCCGTCCACGCCCTCGTCCTTGGACGCCTGCGTCACCCAGGACTTCATGCCCATCGCCTCGAACAGCTCCCGTATTAGGTGCTCGAACTGCACCGGCTGGAGCGCCAGCAGGTCCTGGCGGCTGTCCAGCCCTGCGACGACGTTCATCTCCTCCACGAACTTGAACTTCCGCAGGTCGAACTGCACGACCGGCGGGACGGCCTCTAGATCGTACGGGTGCGGGGAGACCATGGCGTTGAGGTAGCCGCGCAGGCACGCCTTGGGGTCCAGCTCGGGCTCGTCCAGGACGATCTCGGCGAACTCCTCGCGCGGGGCGTGCACCGACAGCAGCAGCGGCCGGACCGGCTTTCCGGTGGCGCGGTCCTTGGCCGAGACGTAGCCGTTGAACACGATGGCGGCCACTAGCGTCACCGGGGCGGCATCGAACGCCTCGGCCAGCGTGCGCAGCGCCACCCGGGCGATCAGCTTCTCGTACAGCTTGTTGACCTCGGCGTCCTTGCGCGGAACCGGGACGACCTCGTCTTTGCCCTTCATGTACCGGTAGCCCGTCACCGCGGGGATGACGTCCTGGCGGGGCAGCTCGTACTCGACGTACAGCTCACGGGACTCCGGCAGGTACTGCGCCGCACACGAGCCGTCCAGCCCGTCGGGGTACACCGAGGTCGCCAGTGCCCGCTGGACCGCTTCCACGAACGCTTCGGGGCCGTCGGCGTTGAACGCGTCCTCGGCGCGGCGGCCGTGCGCGGCCAGCTGGCGGTTGCGGTCGGCCAGCAGCCGCTCGAACGCGGCGACCGTGGCCTGCACTGCCTCGGTCCTGACCTCGGCTTCCGCCATCCGCCGTTCTGTCGCCCGGCGGCGCTGGTCAGCTTCCCTGGCCTGCTGCTCCCGCCGTTCGGCGGCCTCCTGCCGTTGCCGCTCACGTGCCTCGGCTGCGGCCTGGCGTTCCGCCTGCGCTGCCTCCTGCTGCCAGGCGCGTTCGGCCTGCTGCTCCTCCCTGAGCCTGGCCTGGGCCGTGCGTTCGGCTTCCCGCCGCTGCTGCGCGGCTTCCTTCTCCATCTGGGCCGCGACCTTGCGTTCTTCCGCGGCCCATGCCCTGCTGGCCTGTTCTTCCAGCTTCCTCTGTTGCAGCTTGGCCTTCTGGCGAGCCTCGTACATCTGGGCGAGCAGCGACTTGCGTCTGGGCATCACGATCTCCAGGCAGGCAAGGGCACATCACGGACGCGACGGACCGCAATAGGGGTCCTACTTAGCGTAACGGACAAACATGCCTAGTCCAATAGCCCGCGATAGCCAGGCGACGTGGCCACCGCCCTCCGGCACGGCCGGCGGCCGGGTCACTGTCAGGCGGGGTCTGGCTGCCGCCAGTCGACCCCGACCGTGGCCGGGTCGAACGGACGCCGTGCGCCCCGGCCCGGCGAGCGCAGCGTGATGGCCATCAGCGTCTTGATCGCCGCGCGCTTGCGCGACAGGTCCAGGTCTACCCACGCGGCGGCGGCGTTCTCCGCGGCCACCAGCGGGGCCAGCACGTTCTCCCGCGAGGCGTGATCAAGCTCGGTGCCGATCTCGGCCAGCCGGGCGTTCCCGACCTCGGTGGCCTTGAGCATCTGCGCGCGGGAGATCAGGCCCGTCGCCCGGTCGGCGGCCAGCTCCTCCAGGTTCCGGCGGATCGCAGCCGCCTCTTCCCGCAGCGCCGCCACGTCCACCCCGGCCTCCTCCACGGTCACCAGATCGGCGGCATCGGCGCGGGACAACCGCGCGATGACGAGCTTCTCGATGAACTCCTCCACCGGCACGGCCTGCCTCGACACGTGCCCGCCCTTCCAGTCGCGGTTGCGGGTGGCCGGGGCGCACCGGTAGACCCGGTACCCCCGGTGGTTGGGCATGCCGCTGACCACGTTCCCGCACGGGCAGCACGCCAGCCCGCCCAGCAGGGTCCGCACCCCGCGCGGCGGCTTGCGGGCCGGGTCTTCCAGGATGCCCCGCACCGCTCGCCAGGTTTCCTCGCTCACCAGCGACTCCCAGTCACCCCGGCCCACGATCTCCCCGTGGTAGGGCGACAGTCCTGCGATCCTCGGGTTCAGCAAGATCATCCGGATGCTGTTGCGCTTCCACCCCGCCCCGCCGCGCCGGGCCTGCTGCGGCGGCACCAGCCCCAGCCTCGTCCACTCGCGCATGACCCCGCTGATTGTGCCCCCGCCCAGGATCGCCGCGTACGCCGCCGCGACCGCCGGGCCTTCGGACGGGTGCGCGGTCACGTGGTCACCGAGGTAGCCGAACGGGCGCTGGCCGCCGGTGAACCGCTTGCCGTTGATCGCCGCCTGCTCGTTGGCCAGCTTCTGCCGCTCGGCCTTGCGCTCCTGCTCGGCCTTGGCCACCGCGATCAGGATGCGGGCCGCGAGCCGCCCGAGTCGGTGCCCAGGTCGATGGTGCCTTCCACCTCGGCGAACCGTACCCCCGCTTTGTCGAACCGGGGAATCAGGTACTCCAGGTCCAGCGGCTCGCGGATGAACCTGTCCCACTTGAAGCACAGCACCGCGTCCACCGCCCGCGCGTCGACCAGCCGCATCGCCTCTTCATACCCCGGCCGGTACTTGCCCGGTTTCGTCGGGTCCTTGCGGGTGACCCCGATGTCGTTGTCCGACAGCCGGAAGACCACCGTCCAGCCGCGTTCGATGGCCTTCTTCTCCAGCTTGGCGAGTTGGTTGGCCACGCCGTGCCCGTCGTGGTCCTTGTCCATGCTGATCCGTACGTAGATCAGGCACCGAACTACGGCATCGGCCAGTCTGACGGCGTCTACACTCATATGTGTTATTATAAGAACCAGGAGCCGAAATGCCGCCGCCACCACAAGGCTAAGCAAACCCCCGGCTGGAAAGTCGAGCAGCCGGAACCGGGCATCATCTGCTGGACCCTGCCCAGTGGCCGCACCCACATCACAAGACCAACCGTCTACGAGCTGTTAGCGCCCGCTGTCACCCAAAGAAGCCCAGGTGTCGCTAACCTCGGCCAACGGACGAAGATCCAGGGGTGAATCGCACCTAGCCGCGTGCAGGGTGGACGGCCAGTTCGATGAACGCTGACTCTGTCGGCGAACCGGGAGCGGCGCAGTAGGCGATGAGGCGCTGGCCGGTGTCGCCGATGTGCAGGACCTGGCATTCGAACTCCAGCGGCCCGGCGTTCGGGTGATCAACGCGCTTGAGCATCGGTCCGCGGTCCTTTACCTCGTACTCGTTCCACATCTGCGCGAACTGCGGGGAAAGCGCGAGCATCTCGCTGACCACGCTTTCGATCTCGGGATCTCCGGGGTAGCGGGCGTAGCTGGCCCGCAGGTCGGCAACCGTGGACCGGGTGAAGCGCATGAAGTGCTCGTCGTCCCAGACAACGTCGGCCGGGGACCGCCGGAACGTCCAGCGGATCATGTTCCGGTCCGTGTGCCCGGCCAGGTTGCCGATGAAGTGAACGGCTAGCTGGTTCCAGGCCAGGATGTTGTATGCGGCGTCGACCACGTACACCGGCATGGCCGGCATGCCGTCCAGCAGATGCCTGACACCAGGGGTGATCTCGCGGCTGGGCCTGGCCGGCGGCGGCGGGACCTGGGCAGCCACCCGGAACAGGTAGTCCCGTTCGGCTCCGTTGAGCATCAGTGCCCGGGCAAGCGCGGAAAGCACCTGCCGCGATGGATGCGGCCCGCGGCCCTGTTCCAGCCGGATGTAGTAGTCGACGGACATCCCGGCGAGCTGAGCTACCTCCTGGCGACGCAGCCCAGGTGTCCGGCGCCGCCCTACCTCGGGCAGTCCGGCGTCTCGCGGAGACACCCGGGCCCGCCGCGCCCGCAGGAACGCCGCCAGCTCGTCCCGGTTCAACGCAGTCATGTGTCCACCTTGCCGCAAACTTGTCGCATCGCCGAGCCGACTGGGTGGTACCGCGAATCCCAGGCTCGGCCGGTCTCTTCCGGGCCGACGACGGGTCACCGTAGCGTCGGCGGCATGTCAGCGAAGATCGCCCTAGTCACCGGGGCCAACAAAGGAATCGGATTCGAGACCGCCCGCCAGCTCGGATCCGGGGGTATGACCGTGCTGATCGGCGCACGTGACATCGGGCGCGGCCGCGCGGCGGAACAGAAGCTGCGCGACGGCGGCGCCGACGCCAAGTTCGTCCACCTTGACGTCACCGACGCCAAGTCCATCCAACAGGCCGCCGAACGGATCGAGGCGGACCACGGCCACCTCGACGTTCTCGTCAACAACGCGGGCACCGCGAGCGTCTCCCGCCAGGGCTACCCGCCGAGCCAGACGTCGCTGGAGGACATGCGGGCGGTGTACGAGATCAACGTCTTCGGCGTGGTGGCGGTGACCAACGCGATGCTGCCGCTGCTGCGCCGTGCGCCGGCCGCGCGGATCGTCAACGTGTCCAGCGAGGTCGGCTCGATTACCGCGCAGAGCGACCCGGCGCACCCGCTCGGCCAGATGCCCGCGTCCGTGCCGTACCCGTCCTCCAAGGCCGCGCTCGACATGATCACCGCCATGTACGCCAAGGAGCTGCGGGACACGCTCATCAAGGTCAACGCGGCCAATCCCGGGTTCACCGCCACGGACTTCAACAATCACCGCGGGTTCCGGTCGGCCGCCGAGGGAGCGGAGCCGAGCGTGTACCTCGCGACCCTCCCTGACGACGGCCCGAACGGCATCCACTGGGGCTACGTCTGGGCCGCCGACGGCACCGGCGGCTACGGCATCATCCCCTGGTAGGCCCGCGACCGCCGCGTGCACTCCGAGGACGTGCACTCCGAGGACGTGAACCCCGAGGACGTGCACTCCGAGGACGTTAACCCCGAGAACGGGTGGGGCTACCCCCACGCCGGAATGGGGGTTTTGCCGGATGGTCCCGATATGGTGCCGCGCTCCTAGCGTGGATACCATGATGATGATGATCGCGACCGCGCTGGTCGCCGCCGTGCTCTACGGGGCCGGTGCGGCGGTAGAGCAGCGCCAGGCGGCCGCGGCACCGGAATCCTCGGCGGGGCGCCCCCGGCTGCTGTTGCTGCTGGTAAGGCAGCCTTTGTGGCTGCTCGGAATGGCCGCGCAGGTCGGCGGCTTCGCCGCGCACGCGGCCGCGCTGCGGTCGGGACCGCTGGCGACCGTGCAGATGCTGGTGGCCATGGAACTCGTCGTCGCGGTGGTCATCGTGCGTATCTGGTCGGGCCGTCCGCTCAGCCCGGCATCGTGGGCGGCGGCGCTGACGATCGTGGCGGCCATCGGGGTGTTCCTGGCGGTGACCTCGTCCGGTCACCGCCAGGCGGCCGTGCCACCCGGACTACGCGGTGGCGGCGGCCCTGGGCGCCGCCGCGTCCGGCGGCGCCGCGCTGCTGGCCGCCGCGCTGGGCCTGCGCGCCGCCGGGCGCCGCCGCGCGGTCCTGCTGGCGGTGGCGGCAGGCCTGGCGGATGCCTGCTCGGCCGTGGTGACGCTGGGGTTCTCGCATGCGGCGGGGCACGGTGCGGCCGCGCTGTTCACCTCGTGGACCGTCTACGCCCTGATCATCTGCGGCACGGGAAACGTGCTGCTCACGCAGTCCGCCTATCAAACGGGCCGCCCCATGGTCACGTTGCCGATCATTGCCGCGGTCACCCCGGTGGCCAGCGTGGCCATCGGTATCGGGCTGCTCGGCGAGACGCCGAGCAGCGGCGTGGCAGGCGGGGTCGTCGCTGGTTTCGCCGTGCTCATCACCAGCCTCGCCCTCGCCTGCCTCGCCCGCTCCGCCCCCCATCCCGAGCCAGCCCGCCCCGAGCCGCACCCCGGGTCACACCCAAAACCGCACCCTGAGCCCTGGCACCTGGACCCGGCAACCGACGAAGAACACACCGGCCTGCCGGTGCTGGCGGGCGCGGCCGCACACGGAGGATAGTGTCGGCATGAGCCCCACCGTTGAGCAGATCCGCGCCATGCCCAAGGTCCTGCTGCACGATCACCTGGACGGAGGGCTGCGCCCGGGAACCGTCATCGACCTCGCGGACGATATCGGCTATTGCGATCTGCCCACGCACGACCCCGCCGAACTGACCCTGGTGCTCACCGCCGGAGCCCACCGCGGCCACCTCAACCTCTACCTGGACGCGTTCCGGCACACGGTCGGCGTCATGCAGACCCGGCCTGCCCTGTACCGCGTGGCCAAGGAAGCCGCCGAGGATCTCGCCGACGACGGCGTCGTCTACGCCGAGGTCCGGTTCGCTCCGGAGTTGCACACGGAGCTGGGCCTCACCCTCGACGAGGTGGTTCACGCTGTCCTTGACGGCTTCAGGGACGGCAGCGAGGACGGCCGGATCGAGATCCGCGCTCTGCTCACCGCCATGCGCACCGCGGCCCGTTCCCAGGAGATCGCGGAGCTCGCGGTCCGTCACCGCGACAACGGCGTCGTCGGCTTCGACATCGCGGGCGCCGAGGCGGGCTGGCCGCCGAGCCGTCACCTGGACGCGTTTCAGTACGTCCACCGGGAGAACTTCCACGTCACGATCCACGCCGGCGAGGGCTTCGGCCTGCCTTCCATCTGGGAGGCCGTCCAGTATTGCGGCGCCGAGCGTCTCGGCCACGGGGTGCGCCTCGTCGAGGACATCAAGGTCGGGGACGACGGCCGGGTGTCGCTCGGCCGGCTGGCCAGCTACATCAGGGACCGCCGCATCCCGCTGGAGATGTGTCCTACTTCCAACGTGCAGACCGGTGCGGCGCAGTCCATCGAGACCCACCCGCTGAGGCTGCTGCGCCAACTCCAGTTCCGTGTCACCG
The DNA here is from genome assembly GCA_963785645.1 of uncultured Actinomycetota bacterium. Taxonomy (GTDB): domain Bacteria; phylum Actinomycetota; class Actinomycetes; order Streptosporangiales; family Streptosporangiaceae; genus Trebonia. Next base: position 188,583 of record CAWAWG010000018.1, on the reverse strand, counting down.
TCAATACCGACAACCGCCTGATGTCCCAGATCAGCCTGACCGACGAGTTCGCCCTGCTGGTCGCGGAGTTCGGCTACGGCTGGCCCGACCTGCTGTGGTTCACCATCAACGCGATGAAGAGCGCCTTCGCTCCCTTCGACGAGCGCCTCGCGCTCATCAACTCCGTCATCAAGCCCCGCTTCGCCCAGCTTTCCAGCCAGGACTTCCGCTAGCACGACTACGGTTATGTTAAGTGTGATCGAGCTGGATACCGCCACGCCGTGCGTGGCTTGCTTCAGGAGCAGGCGTAACCGCGATTGCCCAAACAGCTTCTCCGTTTGCGCTTTACATGCCGAAACGACCGACGGTGGCACTCCCGGAGTCATCCGCTCCGCCTGGTCGTAGTTGCTGGCAAGCCTCGCAAGAGTCGAATCGATAACCAGTACAGCGTCATCGTGATCGATTCCCCAGCTTGCGAGTTCGCGGACCAGGTGGTCGCGTGTCACGGAGACGAGCAGGGACTGGCTGTCCACCCAAAGCGCCAGATTCCTTGTTGCCGCGAACTGCGAGGTAGGAGCGGCGTCGTAGATGGGCGCGAGGCTAAGTGCGCCAGAGCCGTGCAGGAACGCATGGTTCCGCAGGTGAGCATCGGTGTTACCGATTGCGACCGTAAACGTCAGCATCGCGCCAAGCTTTCGCAACTGGTCCGCCGGATCGTCGGCGTGCGTGCGGAGTGTCGTGGCTAGTCGCTGGTAAGAAGCGGTGCCGTCGAGAGTCTGGTACTTGCCAGGGCCAGACGGATCGACTCCTAGTGCCTGACAGCCGTCTTCCTGATGCCGTCTAATCAGGCTCTTGCCCTTCAGCGAACGGTCGAACCTGGTGACTACGAGGACAGTCCGGCCGCCAAACGCATCAAGTCGTACCTCGGCAGCGTCGAGTCCGGCGAGTGTCGCAGCCTGCTGGGCGAACGCCTCGCTGGCCACAAGGCCATCCCTTCGCATGTTGTTGCTATTGCAACAGACTTGCAGTAGCAACCAGCATCAAAGTAGCGTTACTTTCATGAGCAGCGCCCGGGCCGACAAGATCAGTATCAGCAGGATCAGGGGAGCGCTCACACCGGGGGAGTGGGCCAGAGCCGGCGCCATGACCGCCGCGGTTATCGGATTGCACCTGATCGGCTGGGGCGTGCTGCTTGCCATCGTCGTGCCGCACGGCTACAGCATCGGCACTCAGACGTTTGGCGTCGGCATCGGGCTGACCGCCTACACGCTGGGCGCGCGGCACGCCTTCGACGCGGACCACATCAGCGCCATCGACAACACCACGCGCAAGCTGATGGCGGACGGCAAGCGCCCGCTCAGTGTCGGCTTCTGGTTCTCGCTCGGGCACAGCAGCGTCGTCTTCGCCCTGAGCCTGCTCCTGGCCGTCGGCGTCAAGGCGGTCATCGGCCCGGTCAAGAACGGCGGCAGCGGACTGCACCAGCTCACCAACGTGATCGGCACCGGCGTCTCGGGCTTCTTTCTCTACCTCATCGCCGCGATCAACATCGTCGTCCTGGCGGGCATCCTCAAGGTCTTCAAAGATCTCAAGCAGGGCCGCTTCAGCGAACAAGAGCTAGAGCAGCACCTGAGCGATCGCGGCTTCGTCATGCGGCTCTTCAAGAAGCTGACCGGCTCGATCCGCACGCCCCGGCAGATGTACGGGGTCGGGCTGCTCTTCGGTCTCGGCTTCGACACCGCCACGGAGGTCGCGTTCCTCGTCCTCGCGGGTACCGGCGCGGCGAGCGGTCTGCCCTGGTACGCCATCCTCACGCTGCCGGTCCTGTTCGCGGCGGGCATGAGCCTGCTCGACACGATCGACGGCAGCTTCATGAACTTCGCCTACGGCTGGGCGTTCGCCAACCCCGTCCGTAAGGTTTACTACAACATCACGATCACCGGCCTCAGCATCACCGTCGCCCTGCTGATCGGCACCGTGGAGCTCGTCGGCCTGCTTGGCCAGGAATTCAATCTGACCACCGGTGCGTGGGGATGGATCGAAGGGCTGAACATCAACACGCTCGGGTTCTTCATCGTCGGCCTCTTCGTGGTCACCTGGGCGGCGGCGGTCGGAGTCTGGCGCGCGTTCGGCTTCGAGCGCCGGTACGCGAACCCCCGGTACGCGAGCCCCGCAGAATTTCCGGAAGCGGCCGAGTAACGATTTCGGCGGCACTGACGCTGTTACCTATGGGCCGGTCGTCGCTTGCTCCCCCGCCCACTCTTGCGATGACCGGCCCCCCTGCCATCTCGGCCGCACGATGCAAGCACGATGACGCTCGATCGGCGTTTTCCCTGCCCGAAATCGGGCAGGAAGTTGCCTGAAGCGCTCGGAGCCTGGCACAATACGGGACGTCTATGAATGATTCGTACCCGCAGGACCTAGTCCGCCACGTTGCGCGAAGCACCGGGCTGGACGAGGCGACCGCTTCGCGGGTCGTGGCGGATGTCATGGCGTACTTCGGTCAGACGGTCGAGGAGTACGTCATCCGCCGCCACGAGGACCTCAAGGGCAGGAATCGCAAGAACGACGACATCTGGCCGCTGATCATGGACGAGCTCGGGACCCGCCGGTTCAGGGCGGGCGAACTGTCGGAGCGCCAGCTCCGCCGCATGATCTACGGCTAGCGGCCCGTTAAAGGGCCCCTAACTGGGAGGGCAGACGACCGATGTGTGGGATTGTGGGGTACATCGGCAAGCGGGACGCTACCCCCGTGCTGGTCGAGGGACTGCACCGGCTTGAGTACCGGGGATACGACTCGGCGGGACTCGCCGTCGTTCACCGGGGCAGGCTGCAGATCACCAAGACGGTCGGCCGGGTTCAGGACCTCAGGGACAAGCTCAACGCCAAACAGACCAAGGCGACGATCGGCATCGGCCACACCCGCTGGGCCACCCACGGCGAGCCGAACGACACCAACGCCCACCCGCACACGGACGCCGGGCAGCGCGTCGCGGTGGTGCACAACGGCATCATCGAGAACGCCGAAGCGCTTCGCGCCCAGCTCACCGCCGAGGGCGTGAAGTTCCTGACCGAAACCGACACCGAGTGCCTGGCGCACATGGTGGCCAGGGATCTCGCCGAGAGCGACGACCGGACCCTTGAACAAGCCGTGACCAGCACGCTGCGCAAGGTCGAGGGCACCTACGGCCTTGTCATCCTTGACCTGAAGAATCCCGACCGGCTCGTCGTCGCGCGCAATGGCAGCCCCATCGTCCTGGGCCTCGGCGAGAGCGAGATGTTCGTCGCCTCCGACGTAGCCGCGCTGGTCAGGTACACGCGCCAGGTTATCTACCTGGAAGACGGCGAGATCGCGACGATCAAGGCGACCGACTACCACACGACCACGCTGACGGGATCCGCCGATAACAGCATTAAGACCCCGACGACGGTCGACGCCGACGCCGACGACTACGAGCTCGGCAGCTACAGCGACTACATGCGCAAGGAGATTCACGAGCAGCCGGACGCCATCCGCCGCGCGGTCATGGGCCGCCTGGACGAGCGGTTCGCCACCGCTAAGCTCGGCGGCGTCAACCTCGACCCGCGCGAGCTGCGCAACATCAAGCGGGTGAAGTTCCTCGGCTGCGGCAGCGCCTACTACGCGGGCCAGATCGGCGCGAACCTCATCGAGGAACTCGCCCGCATCCCCGCCGACGCCGAGCCGGCCAGCGAATTCCGGTACCGGAGCCCGGTGGTCGACGCGGACACGCTGTACGTCGCCGTCTCCCAGTCCGGCGAGACAAGCGACACGCTGATGGCCGTCCAGGAGCTGAAGCGCAAGGGCGGGCAGGTTATGGGCGCCGTCAACGTCGTCGGCAGCGCCATCGGGCGCGAGTGCGGGCACGGCATCTTCCTGCACGCCGGCCCGGAAGTCGCCGTGGCCTCCACCAAGGCGCTCACCAACATGACGGTCAACTTCGCCCTCCTGGCGCTGCTGCTCGGCCGGGTCCGCGACCTGTCCGCCGCCAACGGCGGGCGGATCGTGAACGGCCTGCGGAACCTCCCGGCGCAGGTCAGCGCGATACTCAGCGCCGAAGAGGAGATCGCTGCGGTCGCCCACCGTTTCGCCGAGGCCGACCACATGTTCTTCATCGGCCGGGTCCGCGGCTGGCCGGTGGCCCGTGAGGGCGCGCAGAAGCTGAAGGAGATCTCCTACGTGCACGCCGAGGCCTACCAGGCCGGGGAACTCAAGCACGGCCCGCTGGCGCTCATCCAGCCCGAGATGCCCAGCGTGGTGATCGTCCCGTCCGACGACCTGGTCGCCAAGAATATCTCCACGATCGAGCAGATCAAGGCCCGCGGCGGACCGGTCATCGCGCTGACCAGCGCCGGCATCCCCGACGGCCTCGCGGACGCGACGATCAGGGTGCCGCGCGCCGAGCCCGAACTCGAGCCGATCCTCTTCAATATCCCGCTGCAGATCCTCGCCTACCACGCCGCCGCGAAGCTGGGCCGCGACATCGACAAGCCCCGCAACCTGGCGAAGAGCGTGACCGTGGAGTAATACGACGATCAACGCGGAGCACGAACTCGTTCGGATAAATCTAAAATAAAACTAAATCCAAAATAAACCTTGAATCATCATTCCGAACGAGTTCGTGGCTTCGCCCTTTTCCGCCAAACCGCTCGGAAGACGGGGACTGCCCGTCCTAGACGGCGGCCGGCGCGACGTCCGTGACCTCGGTGACCTCCACGACGCTGGCGGAGGCGCCCATGGCCGCCCGCATGGCCTCGGTGATCTCTTCCGGCACAAGCTGCTCACACCAGACGACCTTGCCGGTGGCGGTGCGCCGCACACCCCAGCGGGAGGCCATCTGGGACACGACGTGCAGCCCGCGGCCGTTCTCCGCGTCCTTGTCGACCTGGAGCACGCGCGGCAGTGCGGGCGAGGAGTCGTGGACCTCGCAGACCAGGGTGTCGGGCTCGAGCACGAGCCGGAGCATGATCTCGCCGCCCTTGGCATACCTGATCGCGTTCGTGACCAGCTCCGAGACGAGCAGTTCGCTGCTGTCGATCAGGTCCTCAAGGCCCCAGCGCTTGAGCGGGTCGCGGATCAGCGCCCGGGCCTCCCGCACCGAGGATTCCCTGGGCTCAAGCTGGAAGGAGATCCGGTGGTCCTCCGGAATGCGCCGCAGCTTGGCGATGAGCACCGCGATGTCATCGCGCTTGGCGTCGGAGTACACGCCGTCCAGGGAGAGCTTGCACAGGTCTTCGAGGTCCTGGTCCGGCGCGCCCTCGCCGAACGCGGACTGGAGCCGGTCGAGGCCCTCGGAGATGTCACGGTCCCTCGACTCGACGAGGCCGTCGGTGTACAGGACGAAGAGGGAGCCGTCCTCGACGGTAATAACCTTGGTGTCCACCACGCCGTTGCCGATGCCGAGCGGCGGGCACGGGGTGACCTCCAGGTACTCGTTGCGGCCGTCGGGGTGCACGAGCAACGGCGGCAGGTGCCCCGCCACGGCGAGCTCGATCTCGCCGGTGACCGCGTCGTAGACCGCGTAGGCGCAGGTGGCGAAGTGCGGTTCGCGCTCGCCGATGGTCTGCATGAGCTCGTCGAGCTGCTGCAGCGACTCGGCCGGCGGCAGCTCCAGCATGGCCAGGGTCTGGATGGCGGTGCGCAGCCGGCCCATGGTGACCGCGGCGCGGACCCCGTGCCCGGCGACGTCGCCGACGACGAGGGCGACCCGCGCGCCCGGCAGCCTGATCGACTCGTACCAGTCGCCGCCGACCTCGACGAGCTCGCTGCCCGGCAGGTAGCGGTGCTTGACCTCGACCGAGGACGGCATGGTCAGCCCGGTCGGCAGCATGGCCCGCTGCAGGGTCAGCGCGGTCGCGTGCTCCCGGTTGTACCGGGTGGCGTGGTTGAAGAACACCGCCTGACCGCTTGGCCGCACTCCATGCCCATTTCCATGTCGTAGCGGTCGAACCGGCGGGTGCCCGCGTCGCGGAAGCAGCAGAAGAGCCCGAGCACGGTGCCCTTGGAGACGGCGGGGATCACCAGCATGGACATCGTCGGAGAGCAGCCCGCTGACCGGCTTGCGCCGCCAGGACTTGGCCAGCTTCTTCGCCGAGTCGGCGGAGAACGCCTGCTCCAGGACCGGCAGGCCCGTCTCGATGCACCGCGTGTAGGGGGAGCCGGGCGGGAAGCGGAGGATCTCGCCGATCGGGAAGGCGGACTGCCAGGCGGCGTTCTCCCCGTGGTCGTGCCTGACGTCGAGGCGGCGCAGCGTCACCTGCTCGGCGGAGACGTGCGCCGGGATCTCGTTGTCGCCGATCAGCGACTCGAGGACGAGCACCTCGGCGGTCGAGCAGAACGCGGGCACGAGCTGCGCCGTCATCTTCTTGGCGAGCTCGCTGAAGTCGAGGGTGTCCTCGTCGGTCGGGCCCGGTGTCGCGCAGCAGGATGTCGCGGATCAGGGCGGGGTCGACGAACCGCTCGGCGGACGGGATCGGGATCTGCATGATCACGAAGGCGGAGACATCGCTCGAGCCGGTCTGCATCGGCTTGGCGCGTGACTACGGCGTCCGCGCTCAGCCCGCCCGCGAGCGCGATGGTCAGCACGGTGTTGCCCTCGCGCTCCGACCTCACCGCGTCGAGCAGCATGTTGATCGAGATGGCCGGTGAGCTTGTCGGACGGGTTGGCCGTGATGTCGCTGAGGTGAACTCCGAGAAGATCGTCGGTTGAGCGTGCGAGAATCTTGGGCGCCGTTCGGTCGTGCTGGACAATCCGGCCGCTACGGTCGATTCCGAGAATGAGGGTTCGCACCGACGTGTTCGGCTTCCACGTTCGCCGGCGGTGCCTTTCGGCTGACCCTCTTGCCGGATGTCACGGGCGACTCCTGAAAAGTTTGTGCACGGCGCGCTCTCGCTCATTATGGGCCAACCGGCGGCGGAACTGAGAGCGCTTCCGATTCTTCCCTTTAGTCCTGTATGCCCCAATATGCCATAGCTTGCCGGTGACTGCAGTCACTTCCGGGGACACGCGGTGTTGCCCGTTGCCAAATTTTCACTCGAAAGTTACTGCGTAAGAGTCGTGTTGCTCGCAGAGGCCGGGACGACGATGCCCTGGCTGGTCACGCCGGCGTGACCTGACGACGAGTCCGGCGGGCAGTTTCGGGATGATCGATGGTGACCTGGGCCGGGATCGAGCCGGAGCCGCCGAGCAGCGAGGCGAGGCCGCCGAGCGCAGCCGAACTTGACCGTCGATCTGACTCGGGCTGGTCTTCTTGACCGTCCCGGTCGACGCTGCCGATGCCGAGGTCCGCCTTGACCGCGTTCGGGCCCTGCCGCCGGGTCCGGCGGTGATGCTGATCGCCGCTCAGGCCGGGGATGCCGATCGCGGTGCCCACGGTAGCTGTCCAGCGACTGGTAGGTGAACGGCAGCCTGGCCGTTGATGTGGTCGACCGTCGCGCCGTTGAACGAGGAGTTGAGGTGCACGCCGGTCGCCTTGGCGGTGAAGTTGAACGGGATCTTGCTGCCGCTGGCGGTGACGTTGTTCGCGCTGATGTCGACCGTCTTGAGGTCGTGCGCGAGCGACCTGGGTGAGGAACGGCCAGCCCTCGATGCTGACCGACGGCTTGGCGCTGAGCCCGGCCGACGTCTGGATCTGCTGACGCGACCTCGTTCTGCGCGTACCCCTTGGCGACCTGGTCCCCGATGCCGAGGCGACCAGGATCACGCACGACCACGACCAGCGAGCAGGCCAGCCGGCGCCTGCGCCGTCGGCGCCGCGGCGCGCCGGGCGGCGGCCGTAGCTGCCCGTCGTACGGCCCGCGCCCGTAGTCGCCTGGCCGTAGCCCGGGCCCGCGAGCCGGCTGGCCGGCCACCCGCCCGTGGCCGCGGCTGGTATCGCTCACGCTAGGGCTCCCTCTCCGGGTGCGTGGCTCTCGGTCTCCGGCTCATCCGGTCGTTTATACCGGCAGCCAGCAACTCGGCGACCCCGCATCTTTCCGGGGGTGCCGAGTGTATGCGGGTGAGTTGGGTGCCCGTTCGCTGGCGGCGCCTACTGGCTGAAGGTCGCGTTGGAGGCGCGGCGGCCGAGACGGTCAGCCCCTGGGAGTTGAGGGTGAGCGCGGTGATCCTGAGGCTGGCGGGCACGCCCTTCGGCAGGCTGAACGAGAAGGAGCCGAACGAGCCGAGCAGCGAGCCGAGCACGCCGCCGCTGCTGCAGCACCTTGATGGTGATCGTCTGCGGCCCGGTCTGCGTGATCTGCGCTTCCTCGGTGTCGGAGACGCCCGCCGACGCCCGCGGTGATCTTCACCGTGTTCGCCCCGTCGGGCGTGACGGTGATCCCGGTGCCGCCGAGCCCGCCCGCGGCGGCGAGCGCGCCGAACGAGATGAACGCCGTCGCGTTGATCTGGTCGACCTTGGCGCTCGCGGTGGACGAGTAGCCGCTGATGTGCATGCCGTTGATCGTCGCGTTGAGGCTGGTGATCGGTCACCGGCCCGGACGGGGACGTTGCTCGCCGAGATATCGACCTTGTTGAAGTCCTTGGCGGCGAGCTGGGTGAGGAACGGGAAGCCCTCGATCGTCACCGACGGCTTGACCGGCAGCCCGTTCTTCTGGAACGGCTCGCGAACTGGTTCTCGGTGACCGCCAGGGCCACCCGGTCGGCGATCACCAGGAGGATCAGGAGCACGATGACCGTGAACAGGGCCATGACCGAGCGCCGGACCCGCCGCCGCTTGCGGCGGGCGCGGCTGAAACGCGCCGCCCGCGGGCGGCTGCGGCGGCAGTTGCTGCGGCGGCTGGGGGGACCACTGCGCAGTCGGCGTGTCCTGCGGCTCCTGCTGCCATTGGGTTGGCGGCTGCCGCTGGTAGGCCCGCTGCGCGGGCTGGTCCCACTGGGTCGGCTGCGCTGTTCACGGGGCGGCGGGTTACGGCGGGGCCGCGTTCCGGGGGGCCGCGTCGATGACGGTCGGCTGGTCCCGCGGCATCCGCGCCGTGGGCGCGTCCTGCGGCCGCGACGGGGGCGTGTCCTGCCGGTCTTTGGGCGGGGAGTCTTTGGGGACAGGGTTGCCCGGCGGCGGCGGCGGCGGGACGGGGGCGGGGCCGGCCACTGCGGGACGGCCCGGGTCGGCGGCTCCTGCCCGGGGGTCGGCAACGGCTGTTTCGTCGGATCGGTGCTCATGGGTCAGCCCCCCGTGTCCGCGCTGCCGAATTGAAGTATCGACAGATATCGAGGCGTGTGTGAAAACGTCTCGCCGTAGTTATAGTTCACCAGATTCCGGATTTCATCTCCGAGCCCTAGACTCAAGAGCGGACGAGGCTCGTAGCGAACGGGGGCGCAAGCCGGTGTTCACCCGGATAATCTGGACGCTAACAGGCGTGCCACGAAATGATGACGAAAAGATAAAGCTGCCGACGAGGCGGGATTGAGCGGGAGGAATTCGGCGGTGGGGAATCAAGTGGCGCACAGTTCGCATGCCGCACCTCCGCTGCTGGTCCGCACGGTGCGTAACACCCACCGGCTGAACAGCGGCCAGGAGTACCGCATCGGGCGGGACGAGCGGGCGGACATACCCCTCGTCGATGCGCGGGTGTCGTGGGACCACGCGGTGATCCGGGCCGAGGGGCCGGTCTGGGTGCTTGAGGACCTGGGCAGCCGCAACGGCACGTTCCTCGGCTCCGAGCGGATCACCCGCCTGGAGATCACCAGCCCGTACGTGGTGCACTTCGGGCACCCGGAGGACGGCCCGGTGCTCCGCTTCGAGCTGGAGCGGCCCAGTCCGGCCCCGGCCCCGGCCCCCGAATTCGGGCGCAGGCCGGCGTCGGCGTCGGGCGACACCACGTTCATGCCGGGCGTGCTGCGCGAGCCGACCTCGCGGATGCGGATCCAGTCGAAGGTCATGAAGATCGGCCGCCGCGATGACAACGACATCGTGGTAAGAGACCTGGGCGTGTCCAAGCAGCATGCCGAGCTGCGCGTATCGCCGACCGGCACCTTCTCGATCATCGACCTCGGCAGCCACAACGGGACGTTCCTCAACGGCACCCGGGTCAACCACGCCGAGCTGAAAGACGGCGACATCATCGCGATCGGCCACGCCACTCTCCGGCTGGAGAACGGCACGCTGATCGAGTACGTCGACGACGGGCGCGCCACGTTCGAGGCGCACGATCTGCAGGTCGTGGTGAGCGACGGCGGCAAGCAGAAGGTGCTGCTCGACGGGATCACGTTCCCGCTGGCCGAGCGGTCGATGATGGCGGTGATCGGCCCGGCCGGCGCGGGCAAGTCCACCCTGCTCAACGCGCTGACCGGCAAGCGGCCCGCCACCACCGGCAGCGTCTTCTACGACTTCCGTGACCTGTACGAGAACTACGACGAGCTACGGCAGCGCATCGGCCTGGTGCCGCAGGAGTCCGTCACCCACGACCAGCTCACGGCCAAGAGCGCCCTCGGCTACCAGGCCGAGCTCCGCTTCCCCCGGATGCCGGGGAGCACGAGCGCAGCCAGCGGGTCGGCGAGGTCCTCGACGAGCTGTCGATGACCAGGCACGCAGATACCCGCATCGACCGGCTGTCCGGCGGCCAGAAGAAGCGCGTCAACATCGGCATGGAGCTGCTGACCCGGCCGTCCCTGCTGTTCCTCGACGAGCCGACCTCGCCGCTCGACCCGCACCTCAAGCGCGACATGTTCACGCAGATGCGGAGGATGGCCGATCCCGGCCTCGACAAGGGCCAGTCGGTCATCGTGATCACCCACGACGTCGAGTCGAAGCTGATCGACCAGTGCGACCGGCTCATCGTGCTCCAGCCCGGCGGCAAGATGGCCTACTTCGGCCCGCCGCAGGAGGGCCTGGCGTACTTCGGCAAGGACGACTGGGCGGATGTCTTCCAGGCGTTCGCCGACGAGCCCGAGCGTGACTTCGCCGCCGAGTTCCGCGGGTCGCTGGAGTTCGGGAAGTACGTGTCGAACCCGATCTCCGTCCGCCAGCGGCGGCTGGACGCGGGGCGGCCCGAGGGGGAGCAGAGCCCGCGGCCCAAGCAGCGCAGCAGCTTTGACCAGGTCTTCACGATGGCCCGCCGCTACCTGCGGGTCATGATGGCGGACCGGGTATTCATCGCCACCACCGTCCTGATGCCGATTCTGCTCGGTGGACTGGTCCGGGCCACCCCGACCCAGTTCGGCCTCGACAACGGGCCAGGGAAGCTGGCGGGAACCAACCTCAACGCGATCCAGGTGCTGATGCTCCTGGTGATGTCCGCCGTCCTGTCCGGGACCGCGCTGTCTATTCGCGAGTTCATCAAGGAACGCGACATCTACGAGCGAGAGCGGATGGCGGGCCTGTCGGCCACCGCCTACCTCTTCTCGAAGGTCCTCGTGCTCAGCGTGATCAGCGTGCTGCAGACCCTGCTGGTCGTCATCGTCGGCTTGGCCGGACAGAAGGTGCCGTCAAGCGGGGTGGTGATCCCGGGGACGGCACTGGTCGAGATCTTCGTCGGGCTCGCGGTCCTCGGCGTGGTGTCCATGCTGGTCGGCCTGGCCATCTCGACGCTGGTGACCAAGAGCGACCAGACGATGCCGATCCTCGTCGGCGTCACCATGGTCCAGGTCGCGCTGTCCGGCGGCCTGTTCCCGCTATCCGGCAAGGCCCTGTCGATTCTCTCCATGATCGCCCCGGCCCGCTGGGGCCTGGGCGCGCTCGCTTCGACGATCAACCTGAATGTCATCCAGGCGACGGCGGACCTTGGCCCCACGGGTCAGAAACCCGATGCGCTGTGGACGCATGACGCGGCCCACTGGCTGACCGCCATCATCGTGATGATCGGCCTCGGCATCGTCTGGCTGATCATCGCGCGCATCCGGCTTGCCTCCATCGGCCCGCGCAAGCGGAAGGAGAAGAAGTCCACCTTGCCGAACGTGGTGAACCAGCCCGTCCGGGTGTGACCCCGGCCGGCGGCAATATCCTTCGTGTCCTGGGCGATTCTGGCTCGTCGCTCTTGTTAGGTAAGCCTAAGTTAGGTTAGCCTAACCTCCGTGACGCACACTATGGCCGGACCGGTCATCCAGGCGGGGAGGCTCGCCCTCGATTTCGGACGAATGGAGGCCGACGCGGGGCACGGCCCGGTGCAGCTCACCAGACTGGAGTTCCTCCTGCTGAAGGAGCTGCTCTCGCATGCCGGCGGCGCGGTGCCCAGGGCTGCCCTGCTGGCCACGGTCTGGGGACTCGACTTCGACCCAGGGTCCAACGTCGTCGACGCGTGCGTGCGGCGCCTGCGCTCGAAACTCGGATTCGAGCTGATCAAGACCGTGCGCGGAGAGGGCTATCAGCTCCTTGACGGGTCGCCCCCGGCGCCGGGTCACGGCTGACGCCGCTCCCGGTCGGTAAACTCGCTCGCGATGAACGCGCCAGAAGCTTCACAAGGGGCCGCGCCGTCGCGCGGCAAGGTCTTCCGGTACGAGGGATTTACCGCCGACGGCGAGCACGGGCTGCTCACCTGCCGGTACTCGCTCGACGGGCTGGAGTTCGCGGAGCGCGTGTCGCTCGTGCCCGGGCCTGGCTGGGACTCGCCGAAGGCACACGCGGCGGCCCGGCTGGTCTACCTGCTCGCGGGCGTTTCCTACTACAAGACGGCCGCACCGCCGGTCATCGACCTCGGCGACACGGCGCTGACCGAGCGCGAGGCGGCGTTCCTGCGCGAGTTCTACCTCTCGGGCCTGGGCGAGTACGCGTACCGCAACGGGCTCGACCTCGGCGACCTCACTCTTGCGACGCCGGATGGACGTGCGTCCGGTGCTGCTGTAGGGACACCAAACGCACATCCACCGCGCGCAGACCGCCCGGCGCTGCGACCGCTCGTGCCGTTCGGCGGGGGAATCGACTCGATTGTCACGGTTGACGGCGTGCGCAGACACGCCGGTGACGTCGCTCTTTTCGTGGTCAGCCGGCCGGGCGACCGGTTCGCCGCGATCGAGAGGCCGGCCGAGGTCACCGGGCTGCCGGTGCTGCGGGCCGGACGCGAGATCGACCCGCGGCTGCTGCGCTCCCGGCAGCTCGGCTTTCTTAACGGGCACGTGCCGGTGACCGGGATCATCTCCGCGATCGCCGTCCTCGCGGCGGTGCTCAACGACCGGGACGCGGTCGTGATGTCCAACGAGTGGTCGGCCTCGGTGCCCACGCTTGAGCACAACGGCCGGCCGGTTAACCACCAGTGGTCCAAGTCGGCCGCCTTCGAAGCGAGCTTCCGCGAACTGCTGCGGGAAGACCCGGCCGGCCTGCCCGATTACTTCTCGGCCCTGCGCGACCGGACCGAGCTGTGGGTGGGGGAGCGGTTCGCGCGGCTGACCCAGTACCACGGCACCTTCCGCAGCTGCAACCGAGCGTTCCACATCGACGCCGGCCGACGGCTCGACCACTGGTGCGGCCAGTGCGACAAGTGCTGCTTCATCGACCTGATCCTCGCCCCGTTCATGTCGGCGCAGCAGCTCCGGGCGGTCTTCGCGCCTAACCTTGAGCCGCTCGGCGACCCGGGACTAAGGCCGAAGTTCGAGACCCTGCTCGGCTCGGGCACGAAGCCGTTCGAGTGCGTCGGCGAGGTCAACGAGTGCCGCGCGGCCGTGGTGCTCGCCGCGAAGCGGGCGGATCGCACCGGGACGACGCTGCTACAGGAACTCGCCGCCGCGGTGACCGCGCGACCGGACGCGCCGACCGGGGCCGAGATCGAGGCCATGCGGCACCCGGTCGGCGCGAGCTTCGTCCCCGCGGGCTACTCGTTCGACGAGGAAACATGACCAGCCAGCGCCCGAAGCTCGGCTGGTCCGACCTGCGGGGCATGAAGGTTGGCGTCTGGGGGCTCGGCCAAGAAGGCCGTGCGAGCGTCCGGAAGCTGCGCACGCTCGCCATCGAGCCGGTGCTCGTAGACGACAGCCCGAACGATACCGGCGTTCTCGCCACGGCCAGCGGAGGCCTGGACGCGCTGAAACAAACCGAGGTCGTGATCAAGACCCCGGGCATCAGCCCCTATACCCCGGAGGCGGACGAACTGCGCGCGGCCGGGGTCACCCTGGCCGGCGGTCTTGGCCTGTGGATGAACGACGCCGACCTCGCCCGGGTCGTCTATGTCACCGGGACCAAGGGCAAGTCCACGACCTCCTCGATCATCGGCCACCTGCTGCGCGGCCTGGGCCGCAAGACCCTGGTCGGCGGCAACTTCGGCGCCGCCCCCTACGATCCCGCCCACGGAAGCGACTACGACTACTGGGTGATCGAGGTCTCCAGCTACACGGCGACCGACCTCGCGGTCACCCCGCCGGTCACCGCGGTCACGTCGCTGCACCCCGATCATCTTCCGTGGCACGGCGGCGTCGAGCGGTACTACCGGGACAAGCTCTCCGCGACGAGCCAGCCGGGCGCGGACCTGACGATCGCCAACGGCGACAGCGAACTGCTCCGCGAACGGGCGGGTCTTCTCGGGCCGAGGGTGCTCTGGGTCGGCGAGTCCGACGACGCTGACCAGACCTGGACGGAGCCGCTGGGCCTGCCCGGACGGCATAACCGGCGCAACGCACTGATCGCGCGCGCCGTGCTGCGCGCGCTCGGCGCCGCCGCCGGCGACCGGAACCTGGCCCGCCAGGCCGCCGACGACACGGAACTCGCGGGCGCCGCGGCCGGCTTCGCCCCGCTCCCCAGCCGCCTGACCCCGATCGGCGCGGTCGGCGGCGTCACGTTCATCGACGACTCGCTGTCCACCAACGTGCTCCCGACCCTCGCCGCCCTCGACTCCTTCCCCGGCCAGCGGGTGGCGCTCATCGTCGGCGGCCAGGACCGCGGTATCGACTACTCAGCGCTGGCGGCGGGAGTGAAGCATCGGCTGGAACCGACCTTCGTTCTGACCCTGCCAGACAGCGGCCCACGGATTACCGGGGCCTTCGCGGCGGCCCGCACCCCGCAAGACGGTGCTTTCGGTTTTGACGGCACCGGGTTTGACGGCACCGGGTTTGACGGCATTGTCGACTGCGACGACCTGGACCAGGCGGTGACGCGGGGCTTCAGCTGGGCCGAGCCCGACGGCATCGTCCTGCTGTCCCCGGCGGCGCCCAGCTTCGGCCGCTTCCGTGACTACCGCGACCGGGGCGACCACTTCGCGGCCGCGATGCGCGCTCTCAATCCTCGACCCTGATGCCGAGATGGTGGGCCAGCAGCGGCGCGATGGTCATGAGCTGCACGGAGTCGATCCTGGCGCCGCTTAGGCTGTCGTAGCCGGCCTTGATGCCGGGGGCCGACTCCGATCCGAGGCGCGCGCCGCGCAGGTCAACGGACGAGCAGGTGGTCTTGGTGAAGTCAACGTTGACGAAGTGGCAGCCGGGGAAGCGGACCCGGACGAGCTTCGCCGAGCCGAAGTCCACGTCCCGCAGCACGCAGTCCTCGAAGACCACGTCGGTCAGCTTGCCGCCGCGGAAGTTAACCGAGTCCAGTTTGCAGCCGCGCAGCAGCACGCGCCGCCCGACACAGGAGAACGCCTGCACCCCGGCAAACACGCATCCGCTGAACCAGACGTCGGTCAGCGCCGACTCGGCCAGGTCAACGGCCACGAGCCGCGTCTCGCCGAACCACACGTCGGACAGCCTGGCCCGGCGCATCCGCCCGCCGTCGAACCCGGCGCCGCCCGCGAAGGCGCACTCGGTGAACCGCGCACCGCCCGCGTCGGTGTCCGCGAACGTACACCCGGAGAACAGCACCCGGTCGTAGTCGCCGTCGATCTCAAGCCCGCCGGAGCCGTCATCGGCCAGTTCTCGCAATTCCGACGCGAATTGCAGGTCATCGACGGTTGTTGGTGACTTCATCGCAGCCTTTCTCTGGGTAGGAGATCTCCGTCGTCGTGCTTGGCTCGGTTAATAACCTAAAGTCGTAATAATTGTGCTTCATCGCTCCACTGACGTAGCGGGAGGTCGCCCCATGGGTTCAGCCGAACCTGAGGTTTCTATCACGTCCGGCCGGATCCGTGGGCGTAGCGAAAACGGAAATTCCGTGTTCCGCGGCATACCGTTCGCCGCGCCGCCGCTCGGCGACCTGCGGTTCGCCGCGCCGGGCGCCCCCGGCCCGGTGGGACGGCACCAGGGAAGCGGACAAGTTCGGCCCGCCGTCCCCGCAGCTGGGGCGTCCCGGCGCAGCCGCGGCCCGCACGGCGGCGGATAACCAGGACTGGCTGACCGTCAACGTGTGGACCCCCGACCCGGCCGCGCGCACGCTGCCGGTCATGGTCTGGATCCACGGCGGTGCGTACATGTTCGGCTCGGGCGGCCCCGGCTACGACGGCACACCGTTCGCGACCGCCGGGACGGTCTTCGTCTCCTGCAATTACCGCCTGGGCATGGAGGGCTTCGCCCACATCCGGGGAGCGCCCGCCAACCGGGGCCTGCTCGACGTGGTCGCGGCCCTGCGCTGGGTCAGGGACAACATCGAAAGGTTCGGCGGCGACCCGGGCAACGTCACCGTCTTCGGCGAGTCCGCGGGCGCGGGCGTGATCGCGGCGCTGCTCGCCCTGGACGACGCGCGCGGGCTGTTCAGGCGGGCCATCGCCCAGTCGGTGCCCGGCACGTTCTTCAGCGCCGAGCTCGCGGACAGCATCACCGAGGCGATCGCCGCCGCCGCCGGGCTGCCCGCCACCCGCGAGGCGCTCAGCCAGAGCGACCCGATGCGCCTGGTCGCGGCGCAGACGGACGTCGCCGCCCGGATGAAGAAGTTCCCTGACTGGGGCGCCGTGCGGCTCACCGACGCCCCGTTCTCCCCGGTCGTCGACGGCGAGGTGCTGACCCGCAGCCCGTGGCGGGCGCTGGTGTCCGGCGCGGCCCGCGACGTGGCGCTGCTCACCGGCCACACCAGGGACGAGTACCGCGGGTTCATCGCCGCGCAGGGCCGTCTCGGCCGGATCACGCAGGACGAGGCGGACACGGCGCTCGACTGCTTCGCCCCCGCCCCCGACGGGCCGGCCGGGTACCGGAAGGCGTACCCGAACGCGGACGCGGGCGGCCTGTTCGAGGTCGCCTTCTCCGACTGGCTGTTCCGCATGCCGACGCTGCACCTGGCCCAGGCCCACGCGATGTCCGGCGGCGCGACGTACCTGTACGAGCTGACCGCGCAGGCGCCCGGCGGCCCGTTCGGCGCGTCCCACGCGCTCGACCTGCCACTGATCTTCGGCGCCGTTCAGGAAGGCTTCCCCCGCCTGCTGACCGGTCCGGAGCCGCCGGCGGAGTTCTTCGCGCTCGGCGACGTGATGCGCAGCGAATGGATCAGCTTCGCGGTCTGCGGCAACCCCGGCTGGCACCCCTACGGCACCGCGCACCGGACAACGCGGGTCTACGACCTGCAGCCCGATATCCGCTCCTATCCGGAGGAGGCGTCGATGCACCTCTGGGAGCGCCACATGTTCGACGCGCTAAGGCTGTCCGAGACGTCTTAGGGCGCCGCGAACCACCTCGGGGTCCGTCGTCTGCCAGAACGGGGGCAGCGACGCCCGCAGGTATTCTCCGTACCGTTTGGTGACGAGCCGGGAGTCGAGGATGGCGACGACGCCCCGGTCGTCCACGGACCGCAGCAGCCGCCCGGCCCCCTGCGCGAGCAGCAGGGCGGCGTGGTTCGCGGACACTTCCATGAAGCCGGAACCGCCGCGCGCGTCCGCCGCCCGGGTGCGCGCCGAGGCGAGCGGGTCGTCGGGCCGGGGGAACGGAATCCGGTCGATCACCACCAGGCGCAGCGAAGGCCCGGGCACGTCCACCCCCTGCCACAGGGACAGCGTCCCGAACAGGGACGTGGGCTCGTCGGCCGCGAACTCCTTCACGAGCTGCATGGTGGAGTCGTCGCCCTGGCAGAGCACCGGGTAGGGCAGCGACTCGCGCATCGCGGCGGCCGCCGCCTTGGCCGCCCGCATGGACGAGAACAGCCCGAGCGTCCGTCCGCCGGCCGCCTTGATCAGCTCCCACAGCTCGTCCATGTACTCGGGCGGCAGCCCGTCACGCGACGGCGGCGGCAGGTGCTTGGCAACATAGAGGATGCCGCTGCGCCCGTGCGCGAACGGCGAGCCGACGTCGATTCCCGACCATTCGTGCCCGATGGCGTTCGCGTCCAGACCCCACTGGCGGGCGAGCGGGGTGAAGGATCCCCCGAGGGTCAGCGTGGCCGAGGTGAGCACGACCGTTTTTTCCGCGAACAGGTGCTCGGCCAGCACCTCGCCGACCTCAAGCGGCGCGACGTGCAGCGAGGGGGGCCGGGCGTTGTCCGCCCAGTCCTCGGGCCGCTCCAGCCAGACGACTTCCTCCCGTTCGCTGATCGGCTGGTCGAAGGCGGTGATCATCCGGTCGGCCACCACCCCGATCTCTTCCAGGCTGACCAGCGCGGTCTGCGCGGCGGTGACCTCGCCGGGGTCGACGTCGTCGAAATCCTTCATGGCGGCGATCTTCCGCACCTGCGCCGAGCAGGCCACGGCGGCGTCGCGCAACGCGGCGAGGGTCGCACCGAGGCCCTGGTCGAGATGGTCCATCCGCCCGCCCGGCAGGGTCGCGAGCAGCGGAGTCAGCGCGTTGCCGGCCTCGGACAGGCGCGCAATCTCCCCTTCGTCGGCGAGCCGCCCGGTTCGCCGCACCGCGAAATCGATCGAGTAGGCGGACAGCTCGCCGGTGGCCACGGAGGTGACCCGGTCGACCAGCTCGTGTGCCTCGTCCACGATGACGACGCGGTGCTCGGGCAGGATGCCGCCCTCGCCGAGCGTGTCGATGGCGAGCAAGGCGTGGTTGGTCACCACGACGTCGGCCTCTGCCGCCAGCCGCCTCGCCCGCTCGGAGTAGCACTGGATACCGAACGGGCAGCGGTGCACGCCCAGGCACTCCCGCGCGGTCACGGCGACCTGGCGCCAGGCCTGGTCGCTCACGCCGGGCACGAGTTCGTCCCGGTCCCCGGTGGTCGTGGCCGCGGCCCACTGGTGCAGCCGCTTGACGTGCGCGCCGAGCTGGCTGGTCGGTTCCTGAACGCCGAGCGCCTCGAACAGCGACTCCCGCTCGTCCTCCGGGCCGTTGCGCAGCTTGTTGAGGCACAGGTAGTTGTTGCGCCCCTTGAGTATGGCGAACTCGGGGGTGCGCCCGAGCGGCTCGCGGAGCGCTTCAGCGAGCCGCGGCAGGTCGCGGTCGACGAGCTGGCGCTGCAGGGCGATGGTGGCCGTGGACACCACGACCGGCCCGCGCTTGTCGGCCGCTAGCTGCAGGGCAGGCACCAGGTAGGCCAGCGACTTGCCCGTCCCGGTGCCGGCCTGCACGGCGAGGTGCGTGCCGTCGTTCGCGGCGTCCCAGACGGCCTGGGCCATGACGGTCTGGCCGGATCGCTCCGACCCGCCGATCGCACCGACGGCAACGGCGAGCAGCTCCTGGACGGGGGAGTCCTCTCCTGCTGGTTCCTTGGCCACGAACGGAGACGCTACCGTATGGGAGTGTCAATTTATGCCCTGGACGACGATGAGCCGGAGATCGACGAGCTGGCCTATGTCGCGCCTGATGCGGTTGTGATCGGACGGGTCAAGATTGGCCCGCAGGCCTCGATCTGGCCTGGCGCGGTTCTTCGCGGCGACCACGGTTACATCTCGGTCGGTGCCCGCACGTCGGTGCAGGACGGCACGATCGTGCACTGCACCGCCGAGCAGCCGACGATCATCGGCGACGACTGCGTGGTCGGTCACAACGCGCACCTGGAGGGGTGCGTCATCGAGGCCGGATGCCTGATCGGCTCGGGCAGCATCACCCTGAACCGGGTGGTGGTCGGCGCGGGCTCTATCGTCGCCGCCGGCGCCGTTGTCGCCGAGGGCTTCAACGTGCCGCCCGGCTCCCTGGTAGCCGGCGTCCCCGCCGCGATCAAGCGCTCAAACGTGGATCCGACCTGGACCGAACGCGCGGTCCAGACCTACATCGCCACGGCCAAGCACCATGCGGCGGGGCTGCGCCGACTCGACTAAACGATTTTCAGTTCCTCGGGAACTCCGCCCGGGACGAGCAGGCGCGCAAGCGTCGCCAGCTCTCCCGGGTTCAGCTCCGCCAACCGTCTCAGCAGTCGCATTATTACCCGGTCCGCGAGTTCGTCATAGTCGATGACGTCCGGGAAGGTGACCGGCACCGGGGGCCGGGCCTTGTCCACCCGGGCCGATTCGGCGGGCAGCCGGGCGGCGGGCGGAGCGGACAATGTGATCCGGTAGGTCCGTTTGCCCCGTACCTCCCGGTTGATCAGGCCGTCGCGCTCCATACCCGACAGCAGTTGTGCGAATGCCACGCTTGATCCCGGGTAGCCGACGGCCTCGGCCAGCCTGGTGCTGGCCATGCCTCCCCCGTCGGCAATCTCGGCGACCAGCGCGAGGTGCGCGATGATCCGGTCTCTGGTGCCGACGGCTCGTCGCCGCACGGCCGTGCGTTCACGCGAGGCACGCGAGGTCCTCGACACTGCGGTTGCTTCCCCCACCAAGCTCTCCCTACCCGATGGTAACTGACGGCACCCACCTGCCGCCAAGATGATAGTAAGGCCTGACCTGCCGATATTTGCGCGGTAATAGCGGTCTCGCAGGCTGAGAGGGGTAAACCGTCCCGAAAACCGCCTATGTGAGCGGGAACGTTATCATTCCGCGTTCGTCATGATAGGTGCGGAGGGTAAGGGTCCAGGCAGCAGCGGCGACGCCAGCCGTCGCGCCTGTCCACCGGGCGGCCTGGGCGCGGTTAGTGTTAACACCCAAGGGAAGGGGAGCATCCGATTTCCGTACCCCCGCCGGACTACCAGGGACAGCAGCGATTATGAGTGCGTTGGTCTAGAGCACCGTGGATATCGACATCAGCCTCGACTACGGGCTCACGCTGCTGGCTGCGCTGCTGATCGGCACCGGGTTCGTGCTGCAGCAGAACGCGGCGCAGGGTGAGCCGGACTCGAACTTCCTGTCGCTGCGGCTGATCACGGACCTGCTCCGGCAGCCCCGCTGGCTGGCCGGTATCGGCTGCATGGTCGCGGGCCAGGTGCTCGCCGCCTGGTCGATCGGGAACCTGTCGCTTGCCTTCGTGGAGCCGCTGCTCACCACCAACCTTGTCTTCGCCCTGGTCCTGTCGGTACCGATCGCCAAGGCGACGCTCAGGTTCCGGGAGATCTTCGGCGCGGTGGTGCTGTGCACGGGGGTTGCGCTGCTGTCGGCGGCGCGGTCGGCGCAGCCCATCGGCCTGTCGTTCGGCTCGGTGTCCCACTGGCCGGCCGCCGCGGTCATCGCGGCGATCGCGTTCGCCTGCGCGCACGCCGGGCGCCGGCACCCGGGACGGCTGCGGGCGATGCTGACCGGAACCGGCGCGGGGCTCGTCTTCGGCATTCAGGACGCGCTGACCAGGCAGACGCTGGAGATCCTGAACGCCAGCGGGGCCGGCGCCATGTTCACCACCTGGGCGCCCTACGCGCTCGTCGGCGCGGGTGCCACGGGCATCTGGCTGATGCAGAGCGCGTTCAGCGCCGGGCCGCTCACGCTCTCGCTGCCGGCCATCTCGGCGGGCGAACCCCTGGTCGGAATCCTGCTCGGGGTACTCGTCTTCGGCGACCGGATCCAGATCAGCCCGGCCGAACTGGCGCTGCAGGCCGGCGGCATCTTCGCGCTCATCGTCGGCGTGATCCTGGTCGGCCGGGCCCCGGCGCTGTCTCAGCTGCGCCGGCTGAGTCCGCCGAGCCTGCCGCACATCACCGGCAGCCTGCCCAGCCTTCCGCACCTCCCGAACCTGGGCAAGCACCCGGCCGACGACAAGCGCCCGGCCGGCGACGAACCCCTGGACAGGGGCACAGCGGAGCATCTCACCGCCGACGACCCGCTGTTAGCGGGGCGCGCGGGCGGTCCAGGTGCGGGAGGTGGCCGCGCGGCTGCCGGAGCGGACGAACCGGTCGAGCGCGGTGCCGACGCCGGTCTCGTCGTTGAGCAGCTTCCTGATCGTGATGATCATCGTGGGCAGCGCCCAGAAGTCCCCGCATACCCACAGGATGGCCGCGCCGATCTGCTGGTCGGCGAACGGCGGCAAGGTCACCCCGGGCACGTGGTCGTACGGCGCGTAGACCGAGTGGGTCGCGAAGATCGACAGCGCCATCGCGATGAAGATCATCACCACGTTGGTGGCGAGCAGCGCCGCGGCCCGGCCGAGCAGCGGCATCCGCGACCTGAACGGCGGCGAGGGGATGAACTGGAGCCAGAACAGCACCCCGGTCGCGAAGAACGACCCGTGCTCAAGCCAGATATGGACGGCGGAGTTGTCCGCCGCCAGGTCGAAGGCGGCCGGGATGTGCCACACCACCATCGCCAGGTTGAACAGCACCACCGCGACGACCGGCCCGGTCAGGAAGGTGAAGACGGCCCGCACCGGCCGTGACCACGCGCCGGCCAGCACCGATCGCGTCACCGCCTTCCCCGACCGTCCCGGCAGCCCGTCGAGCAGCGGCTGGCCGGGCGCGCCGGCCACGACGAGCGACGGCGCGGCGAACATCAGCAGCAGGTGCTGCACCATGTGCACCATGAAGTAAGAATCGGACCAGTAGTCGATCGGTGACACCACAGCCAGCAGCAGGACGAGAAGCCCCGCGTAGAACCACAGCGACCGGATCCGCCGCTCCCGCGTCCGTTCCGGCCGTGACCGCCTGGCCAGCCGGTGCAGCCCGGTCTCGTGCCAGACGACGACGACCGCCACCAGGATGACGAAGGGGTCGAACGACCAGTTATCCAGGATGTAGTGCATATGGCCGCCGCCTCACTGTCGGGTTGCTCAACTGGCGCGCTGTTGGAGACTGCCTAGCTGGACGAGCCGTACTGAATCGGCACCTTGATCGTCTGGGCCTCGGACCACACGGTCGACCCCTTGGGCAGCCGCCATACGGTCAGGGTCGCCCCGGAGACGGCCAGCGCGTCCACGGCGGTATCGGGCCCGGATGCCAGCACGGCGGTGTGCGACGGCACCGGAGGCAGCAACTGCCACTGCGACTGCCCGGCCGCCGTGCCGAGCCCGCTGATCGTCGCGGCCCGGCCGCCGGGCAGCAGCACCCACGCCCCGGCGTCCTGGAGCGTGCCCGACGCGGTGACCGAGCCGGAGACCGGCAGCGGCGAAGACTGGATCCAGTTCGTCGGGACGGCCTGGGGCGTGGCGGTCAGCGGCGCGTACGCGTACCAGCCGATTCCGCGCCACAGCGCGCTCAGCCCGGACTTGCCCTGCACGAGCGTCAGCCCGCCGGTCAGCCGGAGCACCGGTCCGGACACCGGCAGGCTCAGCCGCTGCCAGCCGCCTCCCGGCGAGTAAGAGAACACCGCGCTGGTGCCGCCGGTCCCGCAGGTGCCGCCCGCGACCAGTTCGGTGCCTTCGATACCGAACGAGACCGAGGTGACCCGGACCGCGCCGCATCCCTTCGCGGCCGGGGTGGACGCGATGGCCCCGGGCTTGGCCAGCGTCGACCACGTCGTCCCGGCGTCCGCACTGGTCTCGATGGCGCCGTCGCTCAGCAGCGCGGCGAGGTGGCTGCCGTCCGCGGCGAACGCGTCGGGGGAGGCGGCGACCGCGGCCTCGATCGGGCCCGCGTTCGACCAGGAGGCCCCGCCGTTCGCCGTCGCCGCGAGCGGAGAGAACTTCAGGTCCTGGCTAGGCCGCACGGCGACGCTGAGCCCGCTCGCCCCGTCCGCCGAGGCGACAATGCCCCCGTTGATCGCGACACCCGGCGGGGTGACGAGGTTCCACGTCCCCGAGTTCCCGGCCCGGACGAACACCTGCCAGAACGCGGGATCGGACGACATGGGAATTACGGCCCAGCTGTCGGCGGCCGTGGCGATGGAGGTAGCCATCGAGGCCGGCTGAGACGCCCCGCCTCCCGCCGCTGCTCCTGCCCCCGCTGCTGCCCCGGCCCCTGCTCCTGCCGACGACCCGCACGCCGCAACCGTCCCGATGACCGCAAGCGTCACTCCGTAGCCCGGCAACCCGGGCCCGCGCTCTGCCGGGGTTCATGACTGGCCCATGGTCTGGAGGACGGAGTTGGCGAGTAGGCCGGAGAACGATGATGTCGTCGCGGAGGTGCCGGGGCCGGGGTCGACGCTGATCTCCTGCTTGAGCATCCCGTTCGCGCTGATCACGAACGCGAGGTCGTTGTGGGCGGCCATCGCCCCGGCGGGCAGGTCCTCGACCTCGATCCCGTAGTCGTGCCAGACGGCCTTGAGCTGGCTGAGCGACCCGGTCAGGAACAGCCAGTTGGGCACCTGGCTCAGGTTCTCCTGACTGGTGAACGCCTCGGTGTACGCGGTGGAGAGGTAGGTCGGGTTGGCGACCACGGCGACCAGTTCGGTGTTGCCCGACCTGCGGCCGAGCATCGTGTCGGCGGACCGCATCTCCTGGGCGATGAGCGGGCAGTCGGTGGTGCACACCGGGTCGAGGAACGTGAGCAGCACGACCTTGCCGCGCAGGCTGGCCAGAGACACCTGCCTCCCGTCCTGGCTGGTCAGCGTGAAGCTTGCCGCCGGCGTGTCGAACTGACCGCTGGTCCCCGCGAGTGCCTGGGCGGTGATCGGGTCGGCGTTGGGGTTCGTGGTGGCGGCCGCCATCGGCGCGGCGCCGACCAGGATGACGCCGAGCGCCCCGATCCCCGCGACAAGGCGCACCGGAGCACCCGCGAACGCCCGCAGCGGCACGGGCACCCGTCCGGACCGGGGAAGGGTTCCCGGCGGCCCGGATGCGCCCTCCGCGGCCGCTGAGGGTCGCCGGCGCGGGCGTCGGAGCGGGGGCGGGGGCCGGAGCGAGGCCGAGGTAGCCGACGGTGAACAGGAGGATCAGCGGGATCATCGAGTTCGGGTCGGTGCCGAGGCCGCCGAAGAAGCCCAGGTCCTCGACCAGCACCCAGTCGGCGAGGCAGAACACGGCACCGGCGATCACCGCGATCCGGGCCAGCCGCACGTCGGCCCGCACGGCCGCGGTCGAGCAGGCCGGCGCCGATGAGCGCGAGTGAGATCACCGCGACCAGGTTCACCGCGAACCCGTGCGCGACGGTGAAGTTGCCGAAACCGGAGACAACCGCTTCGAATGCGTGCGGCTGGGAGGTGGCCGCCATGGACTTGATCATGGCGGCCAGCGAGCCCGGCTGCCCGTCGAGCGTGCCCTGCCAGAAGCCGCGTCCCGGCCAGGCCTGAAGCAGCGCCATGCCGAGGAAGAACGCGCCCGTCACGCCGAGCAGGAGGCGGCCGAGCCGCCGCGGGTCAGCCCAGGCCCGCTCCGGCAGCGCGAGCAGCGCCCCGGCCGCGACGTAGATAAGCACCGCGCCCGGCGCGCCGAACAGGACGGTAAGGCCGGGAGCGAAGATTCCGCCGAACGCCTCGCCGAATACCCAGACGATCAGTCCCCAGGCGATGCCGGCGATGCC
This sequence comes from uncultured Actinomycetota bacterium, assembly GCA_963785645.1. Taxonomy (GTDB): domain Bacteria; phylum Actinomycetota; class Actinomycetes; order Streptosporangiales; family Streptosporangiaceae; genus Trebonia. Next base: position 163,191 of record CAWAWG010000018.1, on the reverse strand, counting down.
CGCGAGCCGGGCGGACCAGCCGCGCACCGCGAAGATCATCCACAGGCCGATGCCGACCTGGATCCATACCGAGGCCGTGGCGGCCTGGATGGGGTGGTAGTCCCAGAGGTTGACGCCGTAGTTGACCAGGTGCTGCACCCAGCCGGGGGAGGAGGACCCGGTCGGCTGGATCACCTGGTCGGCGAGGCCGCCGGGCATCTGCGGCTGTGCCTGCAGTAGCCCGTCGAACAGCCAGATGAGCCCGAAGCCGACGCGCAGCAGCAGCCGGGCCCGCGGCTCGTGCCATCGCGCCGTGCTCCCGGGTACGGGGTTTCCCGGTACCGGGCCGAAGACCGCTGTCCTGCTAATGCCCCAGGCGATGAGCAGCAGCGCGAAGATGAGCATGACGACTAGCCACTGGTGCAGCAGCGCCGACCGGAACGCGGACACGAGGATCGGGCTGGCAGGGTTGAGGCCCGAGTTCATGCCAGGCATGCGGTCACCATACTGAGCGGGAAGTCCCGCGCCCAGAACATGCGGGCCAACGTGAAGATAATGTCATGTGCGTGGCGTGCACCGCGAGGACAGGTCAGCCCGGGACGGTCTGGTCGTCCCGGGGCCCGAGTCCTGCCGTCCGGCAACTGGTATCCGGCTGATCCCGAGCAGCATAGCCAGGGCATGCAGTTCGTCAGAGCGGATGCGGTGCCCGTCGCGGCGGTTGACGCAGCGGAGCTTGCCCGCGCCTATCTCGGTGACGACGTTCGTTGCCCCTTCCTGCAGCGAATGCCAGGTATCGGGGTCTGCGATGAACACAGCGGCCGGCTCCCGCCGTCGGCCCGATCACTGTGACAGATCCGCTTCGGCGGGCCTGCGTCCGGCTGAGCGGGGAATGTCCAGCGCAGCCTGGAACTACCCGAATTCGCCGAGTTCGCCCGGCGCTTTCCCGGCGGCGCTGGCCATGTCCTGGCCGTGATCTCAGGGAAGCAGGACCAGGACGAGACGAAGGAATTCGCTGCCGGCCTGACGGGGTCGCGTCGGTGGTGGTCGAAGCGGTGAGCGGTCCGGTGGCAACCGCCTTCTCGAACAAGCGGTACCCGAACTTCTACGTCATCGGCCCGGACGGCCGGATCCAGGCGAGCGGTCCGGCCCTGCGGATGGTGGCCCAGGCGGTCGCCGGCTCGTTCCAGCTAGGGCCTGACGCAGCATTCCGGAACCAGGTACCCGGCCGACTGGGCATCTCGGACGTGGCTACCGGGGTCGCTGAGCCAGCTTGTCGTTGTGTCCATCGGAGACCTCCAGGTTCACCGGCGCGAGAGCCGAGCCGCCCTCGCTGGAACCATCGTCTCGCCGTTCGCTACCGCTTCGCTGACCAGGCCACTACCGCCGCGGGGGCTAGCCCCATGGCGGTCTCAGCGATCCGATGCCTTCCGGGACTGTCCGCCGAGTCCCCAGATGGCGGCGCTGAACACGGTGATGCAGAACAGCAGGAACGTCACGATGTGCACGCCGGTGCAGTACTCGCAGATGTCCCCGATCTGGTAGAGCTCGGCGTAGATCAGGTACATCACGAAGCCCATGCCGACCACCATCGACCCGAGGCGCAGCAGGTGGACTTCGCGCCGCTTCATGCGCCACGCCCATGGGGAAAACAGCGGGACCGCCGCCACGTAGAACGCCAGACCGAGCACGGCCACCGGGATGACGCCGAAGACCATGGACTGCGGGCTGGTGATGACGGCGGTGCAGTTGAACGTGCCGTTGCCGCCGGTCGGGCAGCCCGCCAGGTGCGACCCGTTGAAATGCGCGTACGTCTCGTAGGCGGAGATCCCGAGGCCGATGATGGCGAGCACGAACGAGACAATCTGCAGCCAGAGGGGCATTCCCGCGGGCTTGGTCTCCTTCTCCTCCTCGAGGAGCTCGTCCTCGACCGGGTCGGGATCCACCGCCTTGACGGTCGGCCGGGTGGCCGCGCGACTGGTGGGCGTGGCCGAGACAGCCGCCGTCGTTCGGGCTGACCTGGAGGCCGTACCGCCCGCGGACCTGCTGCCGCTCGCGGACGGGCGGCGCCGGGAGCGGGCCTTTGAACTTGCCATCAGCGGAATCTCCAGGTCATCGCGCGGTTCGGGTGCGGGATTCGCCTAGCTGGCGAGGTTGCCTTCCAACTGCTGGATGGTCGCCGTGCAGGCCGTGGCCGGCTGGTTGCCGGTCAGCTTGCAGATGGCGGCGGTCATGTAGTTCGCGTTGCCGATCTCGGCCTGGCCGAGCGAGGTGGTCGGGTTGTTCATGGCCGCCGCGACCTGGGCCCAGGTCTTGCCGGCCAGCATCGACGGGCTCAGCGGCGTGAGGTTGCCGACCTGGACGTACTTGTTGCCCATGTCGATGAACGGGATCGCGCCCCCGTTGCCCGTCCCCGGGTCATAGGTCTGCGCCAGGGTGTTCTGGGCGGCCGTGGCGGTCTGCAGCGTCTGGTACGGGGTGCTCGTGTTCGAGGAGTTGCCCTCGCGCTCGTTGGTGGTCTCCTCGACCGAGGTGAACGTGATGTAGTCGCTCTTGTAGGTCGACCCGTAGAACGACCAGGTCGGCGTGTTCGGGTAGGAGTCCGTGCTCGACGAGTGCTGGGTGGTCAGGCCGGTGAAGGTGCCGAAGCGGCTGAGGGCGTTGATCATCGCCCAGCGCTGCGCGCCGCAGAACGGGCAGTAGCCGGCGCCCAGGTACAGCACCTCGGGCTTGCCGCCCGACGTGAGCGGCGTGCCGGTGACGGTGGCGAAGTAGGAATCGCCGGTCGAGGACACCTGGCTGACCGCGGAGGCCGTCGGGGTGGAGATGAACAGGTCCTTGTTGACGCCGCCGCCCGCGATCTTGTCGGTGACGCTGGTGGGCACGTTCTCGACCTGCTTGGTCACCGTGGCGAGGGCGGCGCCGGTCGGACCGTTGCTCGCGGCCGCGGCGGTGCCGCCGCCGCTGTTCAGCTTCACCAGGACGAGCGCGATGACGACGATGGCGACGACGAGGATGGACCCGCCCGCCAGGTAGATCCGCTTGCGCTGCTCGATGCGGCGCTGCGCTTCGCGCTGCGCCGCGATGCGCGCGCGTCTGTCGCCGTCCTGCTTCGTCCTGCTGGCTTTGCCCATGGAGATATCGTAGAGGGATTTGGGACGAGGATGGCCCCCTTCAGGCTGAGAGAAACCTCTGGGTGGCCTGATTGTTAGATCATCTTCCCCGATTTTCCGCCACTATCGATCGTGGTCGCACGCGGCGCTGTCGCTTTTCCCGCTGCTAGCACCCCAAATGTCGCTATCGGTAACCGATGGACGCGCAACGTGGCCAATCGCGAGCGTGCCGGCCCCACGGTTGGAGTGAGGGGGAACCGTGGGGACCGGCTGTTCGCGGCGCGGGCACCAGGGGGGTGTGCCCTCGCCAGTCCGGATGGCGGCGATCGCGCCAGGGCCGGACCGTAGCGACGGCCGGGGATGGGGTGGGGATCCGTTCCGGCCGTATGTTCGCTTGTTTAGTGATAGTTGGGCGGGCTATACGGGGGCTATACGTGGGCTATAGGCGATCTGTATATTTTCTAGATGCCTGCGGCAACCTGGCAGTAATCTCCTAAGAGTGCCACTTGGTCGCGTGGCGTAATTGCATTCGTGCAATTGCAGCGCGTCGTGCGGCCGGGGGCAGGGATGGAGTCCAGCGCGGAGGGGCGGCTGGTGGGGAGCAATTTTCATCTTGATGCTGGCGGTTTCGCCGTGTCCTTGGATCACGTGCAGGATGAAAAGAGTTCGGTGGTGCCGCTGCGAGTGGGGGTGCTCGGGCCGGTCACCGTTTGGCGTGAGGGGCGTGAGGTCGTAGCGGGGCAGCCCAGGCAGCTCGCGGTGCTCGGCCTGCTCGCGGCCCGGGCGAACCGGGTCGTCTCGCGCGGCGAACTCGTTGACGCTGTGTGGGGCGATCAGCCCCCGGCCAGCGTCGAGAACGGCATTTACACCTACGTGGCGGGGCTGCGCCGCGTACTTGAGCCGGACCGGCCGCGCCGCGGCCCGGACCGGCCGCGGCGCGCTCCGGGTCTGGTGCTTGTCTCCTCGGGCGGCGGGTACCTGCTGCGGCTCGGCCCCGACGGTCTCGATGCCAACCAGTTCGAGGAGAGCCTCGGCCGGTCGCGGGGCCTGCGCTCCGCTGGCGACCTGAGCGGCGCGGCCCGGGTCGTGGACGAGGCGCTCAGGCTGTGGCGGGGGCAGCCCTTCGCCGGGGTGCCCGGACCGTTCGCGGAGGCGGAGCGGTTCCGGCTGACCGAGCTGCGCACCACCGCGGCGGAGGAACGGGCCGACCTGATGCTCGCGCGGGGACAGTCCGCGGCGGCGGTGCCCGAGCTGACCACGTTGGTGGCCGAGCACCCGCTGCGCGAGCGGGCGCGGGGACTGCTCATGATCGCGCTGTACCGCTGCGGCCGGCAGGCCGAGGCCCTGCGCATCTTCCATGACGCGCGGGAGCGGCTGGCCGAGGATCTCGGCATCGACCCGGGCACCGAGCTGACCAGGATCCACCAGCGGGTCCTGGCGATGGATCCGGCGCTCGACGCGCCCGCGCAGCTGCCCCCCGCTCAGCCCGTGACCCTCGCGGCCGCGCCTCCCCCGGAGCTTGCCGCGCCGCCTGCGGCCGAGCCCGAGCCGGCGGCGCCGCCGCCCGGGCCCGCCAGAACCGTGCCGAGCCCCGCCCAGTTGCCACCTGAGCCCGCCGGCTTCGTCGGGCGGACGGCCGAGCTCGAATGGCTGCGCGCGCTGCTTCCTGACGCGTCAGGCGGACGCGGGAAGGCCGCGCAGGCTTCGGTTGCGCTGATCACGGGGACCGCCGGCGTCGGCAAGACGACGCTGGCGATCCGGTTCGCCCGGCAGGCGATGCCGCTGTTTCCCGACGGCCAGCTGTATGTGAACCTGCGCGGTTTCGACCCGGCGGGCGCGCCGATGCAGCCTGGCACGGCCCTGCACTGGTTCTTCGCCGCTCTCGGGGTTCCCGCGGTGAACGTGCCGTCGGACCTGGAGGCGCAGAGCGCGCTGCTGCGCACGCTGCTTGACGGCAAGCGGATGCTGCTGCTGCTCGACAACGCGCACGACGCGGACCAGGTGCGTCCCCTGCTGCCGGGCGGTCCGGGCTGCCTGGTGCTGGTGACGAGCCGGTCGCAGCTGACCGGCCTGGTTGTCGAGGGGGCTCGCCCGGTGCCGCTTGACGTGCTCGGTGCGGACGAGGCGGCCGAGCTGGTCGCGAGCCGGCTGGGGGCCGAGCGGGCGGAGGCCGAGTCGGCGGCGGTGGCGGCGATCGTCGAGCATTCCGCGGGGCTGCCGCTCGCGCTGAGCGTGACGTGCGCCCGGGCGGTGGCCGGGCCGACGCTGCGGCTGGCCGATCTGGCCGCCGAGCTCGCCGACGCGCGGGGCCGCCTGGACGCGCTGCGGACCGGGGAGCGGAGCACCGACCTGCGCGCGGTCTTCTCCTGGTCGGCGGACAAGCTCAGCGACCAGGCGGCGCGGATGTTCCGGCTGCTCGGCCTGCACCACGGGCCCGACATCTCCGCCGCCGCGGCCGCCTCGCTGGCGGGGATCACGCCGGCCGCGGCGCGGACCGCGCTGGCCGAGCTGACCAGGGCCTCGCTGCTGACGGAGGACGCGGCGGGGCGCTTCGGCTGCCATGACCTGCTGCGCGCCTACGCGGCGGAGCTGGCGCAGGCCACGCTGTCGGCCGCCGAGCGCGAGCTGGCCCGGCAGCGCCTGCTTGATTTCTACGTGCGGACGGCGTACGCGGCCGCGCTCCGCCTGTACCCGTCGCGCGGCCTGGTGCGGCTGCCCGCGTCGGCCGAGAGAGTGACCGGATGCGAGTTCTCCGGGCCCGAGGCCTACGATGCGGCGCTTAAGTGGTTCGACGTGGAGGACCGGGTGCTGCGCAACGTCATCGAGCAGGCCGCCGAGCAGGGCCAGGACGAGCACTGCTGGAAGCTCGCCTGGTGCTGGGCGCCGCTGCTGAACCGGCGCGGCCGGCTGCACGAGGCGCTCGCGGTGCAGGGCACCGCCGTGCTGGCGGCGGGCAGGCTGGGCGACCGCGACGCGCTCGCGCACGTGCACTCCGAGGTCGGCCGCCTGAGCGGGCGCCTCGGCGACTTCGCCGCGTCGGACGAGCACCTGCGGCGCTCACTCGACCTGTTCACCGACCACGGTGACCTGGCCAATGTGGGACGCGTGCGGTTCTTCCTGGCCGCGCTGCTGACCGAGCAGAACCGCTACGACGAGGCGCTCGACTACGCGGTCGAGGCGCTGCGGCTGCGCCGCTCGCTCGCGGACAGCGCGGCGGTCGCCTTCTCGGAGAACGCGGTCGGCTGGATCCTCGCGCACCTCGGGCAGCCCGACGCGGCGCTGTGGTACTGCCGCCGGGCCCTGGAAGCGCACCAGGAGTCGGGCAGCCGCTCCGGCGTCGCCGACACCCTGGACAGCATCGCCTACGCCTACGGCCTGCTGGCGGACTACGAGCAGTCGATCGCGCACTACCAGCGGGCGCAGGAGATCTACCGCACGCTCGGTGACCCCCAGACCGAGGCGATCTCCCGGCTCCACCTCGGTGACATCCAGCTCGCCGCGGGGCAGCCGGACGCCGCGCGGGACACCTGGGAGCAGGCACTCGCACTGCTCCGCCAGGTCCCGTGGGCGGACACCGGCGAGGTCACCAGGAGGCTCTGCGCGGATTCCTGCCCGTGGGTCGAGCCGGACGGCAGGAATGATCGGGCAGGCACGGGTGCTGTAAAGTTACCTACGCCCGTCAGCGAATGCTTTTCGTCTCGATGTTGCCGGCCTGCCGGAGCTAGGGGTGAAAGGCAGGACGAAAGTGTTCGCTTTTGTTACGTGGGGAATGAGGTGCTGACGCTGGACACGCTCAACCGTGCCTTGCTTCTGGAGAATATTCACCCGGACGCGACGGCTCGACTGACGAAGGCTGGCTATCAAGTAGAGACGATGACGCGCGCCCTCGGCGAGGACGAGCTCATCGAAACGATCCAAGGCGTCAGCCTTCTCGGTATCAGGTCACAGACCCAGATCACCGAGCGGGTGCTGGCCGGCGTGCCTGACCTGCTCGCCGTCGGTGCGTTCTGCATCGGCACCAACCAGGTGGACCTGGCCGCCGCCGCCCGGCGCGGCGTGGCGGTATTCAACGCGCCGTTCTCGAACACCCGCTCCGTCGTGGAGCTGGCGGTCGCCGAGATCATCTCGCTCGCCCGGCGCCTGCCCGAGAAGAACCTGAAGATGCACGACGGCGTGTGGGACAAGTCCGCCAAGCACGCCCACGAGGTCCGCGGCCGCAAGCTCGGCATCGTCGGTTACGGCAACATCGGCACCCAGCTCTCCGTGATCGCCGAGTCGCTGGGCATGTCGGTGTACTTCTACGACATCGCGGACAGGCTCGCGATCGGTAACGCGCGCCGCTGCTCCAGCCTGCAGGAGCTGCTCGAGTCGGTGGAGACCGTCACGCTGCACGTGGACGGCAGGCCCGGCAACCACGGGTTCTTCGGCGAGGAAGAGTTCGCGCTCATGCGCCCCAGGTCGCTGTTCCTGAACCTGTCCCGGGGCTTCGTCGTCGACCACGCCGCGCTGCGCAGGCACATCGAGTCCGGGCACATCGCGGGCGCGGCCGTCGACGTCTTCCCGAAGGAGCCCAAGTCGAACGGCGAGGAGTTCGTCTCCGAGCTGCGCGGCCTGTCTAACGTCATACTCACCCCGCACATCGGCGGGTCGACCGAGGAGGCGCAGCAGGACATCGGCGAGTTCGTGTCGGGCAAGCTCGCGGACTTCGCCGGGGCCGGCGCCACGGCCATGTCGGTCAACCTGCCGAACGTCGCGCTTCCGGCCGTCCCGGGCACCCACCGGCTCATCCACGTGCACAAGAACGTGCCCGGCGTGCTCGCCTCGATCAACCGGGTGCTCGCCGACCACGGGGTGAACGTCGAGGGCCAGCTGCTGCGCACCCGCGACGAGCTCGGCTACGTGATCACCGACATCGGTACCCAGTACAGCGACGAGGTCCTCGAGAAGCTCCGCGCCATGGACGTCACGATCCGGCTGCGCACCATCGAACATTAGCGGGACCGCGCAAACGACGGTGCCCCCGCGCTAAGCGCGGGGGCGCCGTCGTTTTTCTGGTGCGGCTTCTCTCTGGCGCTGCCTCGGCCTACTTGACGGTGTACGCGTACGGCAGCGCGGCGAGCTGGCTTCCGGACAGGAACTGCAGCGAGTCCACGAAGTCGTCGATGTAGATCGTCCCGCGTACCACCGTCCCGCTTGGCGCGGAAGGCTTGACGGTCACGCTGATCCGCTGCGTCTGCCCCGGGTTGACGGTGAGCAGGTCGTAGGACGCGGATGCGGCCAGCGGCGACACCGCGAACCTCCAGAAGTCCCCGTTCGACGGGCTTGCCGACGTGTCGAACTGCTGCGTCACCGCCGTCATGGCGGCGTTGACGGTCGTCGCCGCGGTGCCGCCCGCGGGGTACGGGCCGATGCCGGTGGGCACGGCGGACCAGAGTCCCTGGGTGACCGGGCCGACCGCGTTGCCGATCGGGTACGAGGCGATGGCGGTGAGCCCGGTCGGGCTCGCCTCGTCGGGATCGCCCGGGAACGGCCCGAAGTCGAACATGACAGGGACGGACGAGGCCGAGGAGGCCGATGCCGACACGCTCTGCGTCATCGTCGGCACGATCCACTCGGGCGGATTCACCGTCGTGGGGATCGGCAGCCGCACGCCCGCGACCTGGTCCTGCGGCTGCAGCGGGTAAGACTTCAGCGTGGTCAGCCGAGGGTCAAGGAAGACATCTTCCGGTGCCGCCCCGGTGTTGTGCACCGTGATCTGGTACGTCACCGACTTCCCGCGGCTGAGCGAGACCGAGGGCGAGTCGGGCAGCGCCCCTCGGCCGGACGACACGGCGTTGAACCGGATCTGTCCGGTGAACGGGTCGGACAGTTCGTTGCCGGGCACGGGCGAGGTGAAGTCGATGATGAGCGTCCACACACCGGGGACCGGGTCGGACGCATACAGCGACAGCTGCCGGGTGGGGGACTCCACGGGCACGCCCGCGCCGTTGAACGCGGTCGTGAGGTAGCTCGACCCGTAGCCCGCGGTGTCGCCGCCCGGCGCGACCAGGTAACCGCTGACCTGGTTGGCCGGGTCGTTGGCGAGCGTCACGTCGACGTCGACGTCGCGCAGCGCGGCGGCCGGGCTTGACGGCACATTGAAGGAGTAGGCGGCGACCTGTCCCTCGCCCGGCGAGCGGCCGTTTCCTCCGGTCAGCACGCCGCTGAACTCCCCGGTCACGCCGGGGCCGGTCGGTACCTGACCGCGCAGCGTGACCGGCACGCTGACCGGCCCCCCCTGGGCCGAGCCAGCAGAGCCGGCCGAGCCGGTGGCGAACACGATTGACCCGCTTGAATCGCCCGCACCGGCCGGCACCCGGGCGGACACGTGCACCACGGCCGACGCGCCGGGAGCGAGGGAGAGCTTTGACGGCGTCGCGGTGCCGAACGACTGGGTCGACGACACTGACGCGCCGAACCGCACCGTTCCCGCCGTCCCGCCGGCCTTGGCGGTATCGCTGTAAATCACCGCCGTCCAGGTTCCCGCGGCGGGTCGCAGCGCCTGCGCGCTGCCGTACCCGCCGACCCCCTGCGGCAGCGAGTAGGCGGCAAGCTTGCCCGCGGGGTCGACGAGGATGACCCGGACCCGGGCGCTGGCGTTCGCGGGCACCGGCGTGGTGGTCGGCCAGGCGATCGACGCGTTGAGCAGCGCCGCGCCGGGCGGCACGCTGAACCGCACCCACCCGTAGTTGGACGCGGTGCCCATCCAGTTCGTGAAGTGGGCGCTCTTGGTGTCCGACAGTGCCACCGTCGCCTGCTTGATCACAGTCCCGCCGGTGAACCCGCGTCCCGACACGTCGACCGTCTGCGGGGTCAGGCCCGTGTTGGTCACGGTCACCGGCCACGCGGCCGTCGCTCCCGGTTTGCCCACGTAGTTGAGCTGGTTCGCCGACAGCCGCAGGGTCGGACCGGTTGGCAGCCTGCTGTCGCAGTAGGGCATCCACGCGGCGAGTTCGACCGCCTTGAGGCTGTCAAGCAGCCCGGCGCCCTGCTCGGTGGCCGGCGCGCCGAGGTCTGTCGCCGTGGACAGCAGGATCTGCTTGACCGCGGCCGGGCTGGGCTTCGACCCGCCGTGCGCCTTCGCATAGGCCTGGATGACGAGCGCGGCGGCACCGGCCACGACCGGAGCGGACTGGCTGGTCCCGCCGCCTTCCTCCACGGGCGACGGCTGGCCGTTGAAGTTGACGCAGGACGAGTAGCTCGCGGGCACGGGAGTGCACGAGGCGAACGAGGAGTCGCCCGGCGCGACCAGGTCAAGCGTCCTGCCGTCCTGGGTGTAGCCGCCGGACGACAGGGAGCTGATGTTGTTGCTTTCCCAGCCGTTGGGCGCGAACTGGTCCGCGCCCGCGTAGTCGGTCTGCGCGTAAGACTGGAAGTCGGTCGACGCGCCGACGGAGATCACCAGGGGATCGGAGGCGGGAGAGCCGATCGTGTTGAACGGCCCGGCATCGCCGGAGGCCACCACGACCGTCGTACCGGCCCGGACCGCCATGTCGTTGAACTCCTTCACGGCGTCCAGGGAGGTGATGTCGGGGAACGGGTCGTCGCCGAACGACTCGTTGAGCACGTTCACGTGGTCAACCTCGACCGCGTAGTCGATGGCCTGCAGGAACCCGGAGGTCGTGGAGACATCGGAGTGACTGAAAACCTTCAGCGCGATGAGTGAGGCACCGGGTGCCACACCCTCGATCTGGACGCGGCAGGGTGAGGAGGGCACCTGGGCGCCGAACCCGGCCAGGTCGTATACCTGCGACCCCTGCCCGGCGATCGCGTTGGCGTCAAGGAACGCCTCGCCGCCCGCGGTCGGCGCGGTCGTCCCGTCCCCGCTGAAGTCCTTGTAGTCGCTGATCACCGGCTCGCTGCCGCGCATGAGGTTGGCATTGGACGGGTCGATGCCGTCGGCGAGGAACGCGACCTTGACCCCCGCGCCGGTGTAGCCGAGAGACCGCGCGGTCGTCGCGCCCTTCGCCGCGGAGTCGGTGCGGGTGAGCGCCAGCCCCTCCGGCTCCAGCTGCGGAGCGGCCGAGCACGCTCCCGGCGCTGTCTTCATCGGGGTGTCCGTCGTCGTGGTGCCGTCGGCCGGCGCGGCGGGGGTCGGTCCCATGATCGTGCTGTCCGGGATTACCGACAGCACCCCCGGACTGGTGCTGATCGCGCCGAGCGCCGACGTCGGCACCCGCGCCGCGATCGCGTCCGCCAGCTGGTAAGCGTGCACGGCGGTCGCGCCGAGCGCCCGAAGCTGGCCCAGGTAGGGCGCCTGCGCCGATTGCACGACCGCGGTTTGCTTATCCGAGCTGATACCGCTTGCTGTGTCAGTCCCCTGATTCTTGAGGAAGATGATGACCGCCGCGGTGCCGCCCGCGCCGGGGGCAGTGCCTGCCTTCGCGGGCACTGCCCCCGCCGAGACCGCGGCGAGCGCCAGCGCCGAACACACGCCGGCCGGCACCAGCGCTCCCGAAATGACTCTTCCGTTGCCTCGCATCCAGTCATGCCCCCAGTTGGCCGTCGAGAGGTTATCGGCCGCGTGACTCATCGTCACGCAACGCGACAACTAGCAGACTAGGGGTGACGGTGCGTGAATACCCGGAAAGCACGCCGGCCTGAGCCGGATATCCTCCAAGCTCAGGCCGGTTAATTTACAGTTCGTGGTCCGTTACGCTCCGGCCAGCAGCGGCGGGAGACTGACGAAGCCACGGTTCGTTCGGAGTAATGCATCTCCGCCGCGGTGATGAGCGCGCCGAACAGCCGGGGATCGTCGCCCTGCTCCGGATGCCACTGCACGCCGACGAGGAACTCGCCTTGGGTGGTGGACTCGATGGCCTCGACGATCCCGTCATCGGCCCAGGCGACCGCGGTGAGGCCGGAGCCGACCACGTCTACCGCCTGGTGATGGTGCGTCGGGACCTCGAAGAACTCGCTACCCGGCAGGATCGACGAGACGATCGCGCCGCTGGTGACGCGCACCTTGTGCTTGCCGAACCCGTTGGCGGGACCGCTGTGGTCCTCGTGGCCGACCAGGTCGGGCACGTGCTGGTGCAGGGTCCCGCCGCACGCGATGTTGAGCATCTGCGCGCCGCGGCAGATGCCAAGCAGGGGCACGCCCTGCCTGACCGCCGCCTCGGCGATCGCCAGCTCCCAGGAATCCCGGTCGGGCGCGTTGACGTCCGTCTTCGGATGTTTGACCGCACCGTAGATCGCCGGGTTGATGTCGCCCCCGCCGGCGATGACAATGCCGTCAAGTACGGCCACGGTCGCTTCGGCCTCGGACACGTCGCCACCCGGCGGGAGCAGGACTGGACGGCCCCCGTTGTTCCTGATGGATGTGACGTATGTCCATGGCAGCAGGGCACCTTCCTCCGACCAGCCACGCCAGTTGGCGTTCATGTGGTACGTAGTGATGCCTATAGTCGGCGCCATTTGTCCCCTTCGTGGTGAATAAAGCGCACCGAACCGCCTTCATTTCCCCATGGCCGACTCGGGAGGTGACTCCCCGGAACCTCCGCGCGTGCGGCCAGTCAATTGGGGAAGGCGGGCGAGTTGCCAGAAAACAGAGGTTACTAGCGATGCGCCCGCCGTTGCTGCCGATCACGGATACTACTGACCGTAATCGACGTTATGAGAACGGCCCGGCCGCACCGAAAGTTCCCTTACGGACACTCCCGGCACCGGCCGTTCTTCTCCTGGTAAACGGGCGTGCGTCACTTCGCTTACCATTGCAACGCTGCTTACGTACTGTAACGCTGGGCGGGCTACCGCCACCAGGGGCGCTGGCGGATTTCCGCGACGCGCAGCGCCGGCTCGCTCACCGTCCGGGCGCTGGCGCTCAGGTGGTGCAGGTGCTCCTGGACCCAGAGCAGGTGCGGGTGCGGCAGCTGGTGCGCGGGCGCGATGCCCCCGCCCCTGGCCGGCACTGTCCGCGCCCGTTCTGTCCTTTGAGCCAGCGGTCACCGGCTCTGGCCGGGGCATGGCCGGGCCCACCATCGCGGGCAGCGGCACCGGGCTGAGCTGGCCGGAGCCCGGCCGGCTGACCTCGTCGGCGATCGCATCGTAGAAGCCGGCAAGCCCCGCCGTGACCGACCGGAGCCGGATGCAGGCCGGGCGCGCCCGCGTACTCGTCCGAGCCCGCGAGCGGCAGGCACGCGCCGCCGAAGTCGCCGCCGCGGCCCCGTCGGCGTGACCGCCGTGCCGCAGCCCGGCCAGGGTGTACGCGGTCAGCCGGAGCCGGGAGGAGGCGTTGACCAGCGTCCACAGGTCCTCCTTGCGCAGCCGCTTGCTGCCCTGCTCGGTGAGGAACCCGCGCACGGCGTCGTCAAGCCGGACGGCGGCGCTCGCGGCGGCGAGCGCCGCGCTCGGCGGCACCAGCAGCTCGCTCAGCGCCCAGTCGACGGCCTGCGTCAGGTACGCCGCGCCGGAGCGGAACGCGTCCGCGAGGTCCTCGGCGACCACCGCCGGACACGCCGCGCGGCCAGAACAGCACGCCGACCGCCAGGCTGACGGCGCAGCCGATCGCCACGTCCTCGATCCGCAGCAGCCCGACCGTCCAGCCGACCGGGGCGAGCAGGTTGAACAGCACGACGATGGTCACGGTGAACGCCGCCTGCCCGACGAGGAACGGCGTGGTGCCCGGCGCGTACGCGGCGACGAGCACCGCCACCGGCAGCACCGCCCACAGGGCGTCGGGATTGGTGCCGATCCCGACGAGCAGCGCCGCGCCGATGACGAACCCGACGACGGTCCCCGCCAGGCCCCGCCACGCCGTCGCCCCGGTCGAGGCGGCGCTGGTGCGCAGCACCGAGAGCGTGCCGAGCACCACCCAGAACCCGTGCTGCACCCCGGACAGGTCCGCGACGGCGACGGCCGCCGCGAGCGCCACCGCCCCGCGCAGCGAGTTGAGGAACCAGACGGAGCGGAACGTCGCGTGCCGCCGGACCAGCGCGACGCGCTCCGGCGCAGCCCCGTGACCCCGCTCGTCGTGACGAGCATCTCGACGGTCGTCTCGACGCTGGCGCGGCGGCTGGCGATCAGCGCGTCGGCGCCGGCGCCCGCGCGACGCACCGCGATCGCCTGCGCGTGCACCGCCTGGGCCGCCGCGAGCCGGGAGTCGGGCTCGCCCGCCCGGCCGGACAGCTCGCCGCAGGTGCGCCGCGGACCTGCTCGCGGGCCGCCTCGAGCGCGGCGAAGTCCGGGTCGCGCCGCCTGCCCGGAGAGCAGCGCGCGCGTGTCGTCGAACATCCCGGCGGCGGTGCGCAGCAGCTCACGGTCGGCCGCGCAGCCCTTGGTGAGGTCGATGTGCCCGTCGAACGCGTCGCTCGCCTGCGTCGCGCCCCACTCAAGCAGCTGAACGAGGCTGGACAGCGCCTGGTCGGCGGCGGCCAGCCCGGTCGGGCGGTACGGCGCGGCGGTGAACGCGGCCAGCAGCCGGTCCTTGGCGGCCCGCATCGCTTCCGGCTTGGTCGCCTCGCCGTCCGCGGCGGCCCGTACCCGGCTGGCCAGTTCCCCGGCCAGGTCGGCGGCGGCCGCGCGCAGCCGGCTGCCGGGGTCGCGCGGCGACAGCAGCAGGACCGCGATCGTCCCGGCGGCGGAGGCCAGCAACCAGCCTTCGAGACGGCTGGGGATGGTGGCGGCGCCGCCGGCCGAGGCGACCGGGAGCACGTAGGCGAACATGGCGGCGGTGGACCCGGAGGCGGCGTTCGGGCCGCCGATCCCCGCGAAGAAGATCGCGAACGTGACGGGGACCGTGACGACCGCGGCGAGCCAGGTGGTCCCGCTGACGAGCGTGCCGATGATCAGCGCCAGGCTGCCGGCGACGGCGAGCCCCGCGTGCGCGGTGAGCTTGTCCCGCCTGGTGCCGCCGAAGCCGGCGATCACCAGCGTCGCGAACCCGCCGAACGTCGCGAACAGCGCCATCTGCGGGTTCCCGACCACCTTGTAGGTGATCGCGAAGAGGGACGGGACAACGACCGTCGCGCGGACGGCTCGCATCGCGGCGGGCACGCTCCAGACCGGTTTCCACCACTGCGGACGCTCCGCCAGGCTTTTACAGTATCGCGGCGCTTAGAGTATCGATTTCCCGGTCGTCGTAGCCCCATGGGCAAGAGCCTAGGTAACGGACGTGGTGCGTAGCCAGACCTTTTACGAGCGCGTTAACGCTTCGGCTGCTCACGGCTCGTCGGGCACGAGCGAACTCCACCTCGACGGTCAGCCCGCCGCCCGGGGTGTCGGCGAGCCTGATGGTCCCGCCGTTGGCGGTGACCAGCCGGTGCACGATGGCGAGGCCGAGCCCGGTGCCGTTCTGGCTGCCGGTGGTGTACCGCAGGAAGGCGCGGGACCGCTCGTGCGGGGTCATGCCGGGGCCGTCGTCGGCGACGGTCAGCGTGGTGCCGATCTCCGACCTCGCGACCGAGACCCGGACGGTGCCGCCCTCCTCGCCGACCGCCTCGATCGCGTTGTCGATCAGGTTGTCGAGGATCTGCTCCAGGTGCCCGGCGCCGAGGGCGACCCGAGGCGCGGCCGGCGACCGGGTGGTCGGCGCTTCGGCCAGCAGCTTGACCCCGTTGCCGTCGGCCACCGGCTGCCAGGCCGCCACCCGCTCGCTGACCGCCTCCATGACGTCGATCTGCTCAAGCTGCTCGGTGACCGCCTCGGCCCGAGCGGTGGCGAGCAGGCCGTCGACCAGCCGGGACAGCCGGGCGATCTCTTCCTGCGCCCCGGCGAGCTCGGCTGCCGCGGCCGGCCCGGAGTCCGCGGCAAGCAGGTCAAGGCGGAGCCGGAGCGCGGTCAGCGGGGTGCGGAGCTGGTGCGAGGCGTCGGCGAGCATCGCCCGGTGCCCGTGCACCAGGGCCTCGAGCCGGCCGGCCATCATGTTGAACGTGGCGGCCATCCGGCGCAGCTCCGGCGGTCCGTACCCGGTCTTGGCGCGGACCGTCAGGTCCCCGTCGGCGATCTTGCGCGCGGCGGTGTCCAGCCGGGCGAGGGGCCTGCTGACCCAGCGGGCGAAATAGATGGCGATGAGCACCGCGGCGGCCATCGCGGCGCCGCTGAGCCCGATCAGGTACAGCCACAGGTTGGCGATGTTCTGGTTGAGCGGCCCGGTGGGCCGTTCGAGCACCACGGTGCCGATCGCGGTGCCGCCGAGCTTGCCGTCATCCCATACGGTCTGCACGGCGATGACCCGGTTGCTCGTCAGCTCGGTGGTTGGATCGTTCTGCGGTGGTGGACTGCGCGACGAGCTGCTGCCAGGCGGGGTTCTGCGGGACTCCCTGGTGGACGACGACGTTCCCCTGGTTGTTGAGCAGCAGCAGTTCGTCTCCCTGGCGGGCGGCCGTCATGAGCGCGGCCGACAGCGCCGGGTCGTCCGGGACGTCGTCGCCGAGCCGCGCCTCGGCGATGCCGGCGATCGAGGCGGCGGTGCGCGCCGTGTCCTCGACGAACGAGTCACGCTCGTGCGCGATGGCCCCGAGCGCAAGCGGCACCACCGCGGCGACCAGGAGCGCCAGCGTTAGCACCAGCAGCGCGGCGGCGACCCGCCTGGTCATCGCTAATCAGCTGCCAGCTGGCACCCGGCGGTCGGCCAGCCGGAAGCCGTGGCCGTACACGGTCTCGATGAGCGAGGGGTCGCCGAGCTTACGGCGCAGTGCCGCCAGGTGCACGTCAAGCACCTTGGTCGGCCCGTACCAGTGCTCGTCCCAGGCCCGCTCGACGATCTCCTGCCTGCTGATGAGCCGGCCGGGGTCGGTGGCCAGGCACTCCAGGATCGCGAACTCCTTCGGGGTCAGCGCCACCTCGCTGCCCGCTATCGTCACCTTGCGGGTGCGCAGGTCGACGGTGAGCGGCCCGTGCCGCAGCACCTCGCTTGTGCCGCCGCCGCCTGCCCGCTGGCCGCGCCGGAGGACGGCGCGGATCCGGGCGAGCAGCTCGGCCAGACCGAACGGTTTGACCAGGTAGTCGTCCGCCCCCTCGTCGAGCGCGAGTACGCGGTCGGCTTCCTCGCCGCGGGCGGTCACCACGATGATCGCGGCGTCCGAGCCCGCGCGGAGCCGCCGGCACACGTCGATGCCGTCCACGTCGGGCAGCCCGAGGTCGAGCAGCACGACGTCCGACGGCGGACGCCGCAGCGCCTCGGCGCCCATGGCAACGCTGTCGGCGGAGTAACCCGCCCGCTCAAGGCCGCGGACCAGTTGCGTAGCGATGCCCGGGTCATCCTCAACCACGAGCACGGAAACCTGCGGAGATGTCACGCATACACGGTAGGCCGCCACGTGCCCATAGCAGAAATCCATCGCGATTCTTAGTAATTCCTGAACATTTTCATAATGGCCTTAGGGGTGACGATTTTCCATTACCATTCGTGTTCGTACGATTACCTAATGTGTTGGGGGCGGAATGTGGGGGCAGGAGACCTGGACGGTCTTGCTGGCTGGAGGGATCAGCGCGGTCGTCGCGGCGGGTATCGCCTGGTTCCTGCGCAAGCGCGAGTTCGAGCCTGAAGACGTAACGATCGGCTTTCTCGGGCCGTCCCTGGCCGCGATGTACCTGCTGGTGCTGGCCCTGTCGCTCGCCACGGAGTGGCAGACGATCGGGTCGGCGCAGCAGGCGGTCGGCAACGAGGCGGTGGCCGTGCGGCAGATCTACTGGGCGGCCAGCGGGCTGCCCGCACCGGCTTCCAGCGAGCTGGAGACCCAGGTCCGCGGCTACCTGAGCACGGTCATCGACCACGACTGGCCGCAGATGCAGCGCGGCACCCTGGATGACGTCAGCGATCAGGAGCTGTCGGCGATGAGCACCTTCGTGCTCCGGCTCAACGAGACCAGCTCCGGCGCATCCAACGCTCAGCAGTACGCGATCTCCCAGCTCAGCGTGCTCGCGTCGGCTCGGGCCGAGCGGGCGAGCGCCGCGGAGAGCCGGCTGCCGCTCGGCGTGCTCGCGGCGGTGCTCGTCACCTCGCTTATCGTCTGCGTGTTCCCGTTCGCCGGCGGCATCAGATCCGACAAGGTCTGCCTCGCGATCGCGGGCCTTCAGGCATCGCTGGTCACGGTCACCGCCATGGTCGTCTTCCAGCTGGACAATCCGTTCACCGGGCCGCTCGCCACGCACCCCGACCCCCTGATGGCGGTCGCCGCCCTGGTCGGCGCGCGGTGACGGCCTACCTGTCGGGCATTACCGTCGCGCTCAGCCTCTCCCTGCTGCTGACGGTTCACCTGGGGCTGTTCCTCGGCGGGTCGCCCGCCGGCCCCTGCCACCACCGGGCGTGCCGCCCCGGGCACTCCCGGCACCGCCACCCGTGCCCCACCACCGCCCCGACCCCGGTGCCGACGTGGACTCCGCCCACCTGGACCCCGACCGGCCGGCCGACGCCGACTCCCGTCCCGACGCTGACCGCACCGCCCACGTGGACGCCGACGAGCATCCCGACCGTGACCCCACCACCGACCTTGACTCCCACACCGCCCGTGACGACACCGCCCGTGACGACACCGCCGAGGCGGCCACCGACGGGCAACCCGACTCCGCCCCCTACCTTGACTCCGCCGCCGACCGTTCCCGCCACGCCGCCGCCGCTGACGCCCACGCCCACCTCGCCGGCGACGCCCACCTCACCCGCGACGCCCGCCCCGACGGCGACGCCCGCCCCGACGGGCACGGGGCTGGGGACAGTGCCGCCAGGTCCGGCCCCCGTACACGTTCCGCCCGCGCCGCCCGCACCGCCCGCACCAGGGCCGAACCCCGGCGGTTTGCTTGTGGTGGCACCGCCGTCCGCGGTGGCGGCAGGACCTTCGCCCGCGCGGCTGGCCGCCGCCCTTCCCGCATCCCAGCACCCTCCGGCCAGCCCGGCCGCTCCCGTGCCGCCGGCCAGCAGGGCCGCCGCTCCCGCGTCGCGCACCCCGGCGGTGCGCCGGCAGGCAGCGACACCCGGAGCCGAGCCCTTCCACGCTCGTGCCAACGCTTACCTGCCGAACAGAAGCAAGCTGACCCCGGTGGTAACCGTCCTGGTCCTTATGCTCCTGGTCCTCGTCCCGTGCGCCGCTGCCGCCGTAATGAGATTCAGGAAACTCCACTGACCCCTCCCGTCCGCACCACCCAAACCCTGCGGCATGAATGTGCGTGCCATAGGGACCCCGGGTGGTTGCGGCAGGTGGCTGTCCCCGTCCGGCGTTGGGTCGGCAGCAGCCCAAATGCCGCTGACTTAAGGAACACGCGGTGCCAGGGGTGACTACGCGGCTCGCTCGGGCCGACACCGCATCGGGTGAAGGTCCGGGGTCTGTGACCGGGCCACCCGGGATGTCATCCGGACATATGGCGTCATCGCCCCCAAATGGGACAGGGGCCGCCGAGCCTGCGGGTGCGCCCGAACCGAGATGGATGATTCGGCGTGCATTCCGGTTGTCGGCGACATAGGGCCAGTACTGACCAGTAGATGCCCGTTTTGACATGATTTTTCGAACACTAAATGGCCCCATGTCCATGACGCCTCCGTCGGCGCCCTGGCCGGGAGGGATGATTCGGCGGGCGAATCGATTACCCTGCCCGGTATGTCACGTGCCGTCACGCTCATCCGCTCGGCGACCCTGTCCGGCACCGCCGAGTACGCCTACGCCGCCACCGCGCCCGCCGAGGCCCGGCTGATCTTCCTGGCCGGCGCGTGCCCGCTCAACGAGGACGGCTCCACGGCTTCGGTCGGCGACTACGCGGCCCAGGCGGCGAAGGCCTTCGCGAACATGCGGACGGCACTCGCCGACGCGGGCGCGTCCGTGGAAGACGTCATCAGCACCAGGGTCCTGGTCGCGTCCAGCCGCCAGGAAGACCTGGTGACCGCGTGGGAAGTGGTCAGGGACTCGTTCGGCCGCCACGACGTCCCAAGCACCCTGCTCGGCGTCACCGTGCTCGGCTACCCGGACCAGCTAGTCGAGATCGAGGCCGTCGCCGCCGTACTCGACTAGCGCCGAATTGCGGAGCAAGGTATACCGATTTTCGCGCGTGATCGCGCCCAGAATATCCGGTATGTACCCGCCAAAATCGGTATACCTCTCCGCGGGGGAGTTTTGTTCTTCCCGGTCGGGGTGCCGATCAGAGCGGCCCGGGTCATAGGGCCATTTCGTGCTCGACAAAAGCCGCATCCTGGGACACCTACTTGTCAGTAATGGCCCTATGTCTCCGGCGGCCGGGAAGGCAAGCCCCGGCCGCCGGAAGCAGGCTCCCGCGTCGAGCCATTAGGTTCCCAGTATTGGAGTTTGCGGCGTTAACGTGCCCTGTCTATTCCGCTTTGTGTCCCGCAAAGGCGGCTGAGGCAACTTACACTGAATTCGCGGGGTAATCCTGACCGGCTTGCCCGGTTTTGTACCCCACGAAGTCAGTGTATGTCTGCGGGGCAGCAGGAAAGGCGGGCGGCCTCGGACGCCGCCGTACCCGAGACCACAGGAGCGATATGCGCCTTCTGGGGTTAACGAGGAGATTGGCCTCAGTGGCAGTGGATCCGGATGGCGCGGGCGGTCAGCGGTTGACCTCCACGTTGTCGAGGACGCCCAGGGCGTCGGGGACGAGGATCGCGGCGGAATAGTAGGCCGAGACCAGGTAGGACATGATTCCCTTGGCGTCCATTCCGCGAAAGCGCACGCTGAGGCCGGGCTCGCGCTCGTCGGGGATGCCGGTCTGGTGCAGGCCGATGACGCCGGCGTCCTTCTCACCGGTGCGCATCGCGAGGATCGAGGTGACCCCGTGGGCGGTGAGCGGGATCTTGGGGCAGGGGAGTACGGGCACGCCCCGCCACGCGGTCACCGTGGAACCGTCGACGACCGTGGTGTCCGGGTAGACGCCGCGCCGTGAGCACTCCCGGCCGAACGCGGCGATCGCCCGGGGGTGGGCGAGGAAGAACCGGGTCTTGCGCCGCCGGCACAGCAGTTCGTCCATGTCGGCCGGGGTCGGCGGCCCGCCGCTGGTGTGCAGCCGCTGGCTGCCGGCGACGTTTGCCAGCAAGCCGAACGACGGGCTGGTCAGCAGTTCCGTTTCCTGCCGCTCGCGCAGCTCGGACACGGCGAGCCGCAGCTGCTGCTCGGCCTGGTCCATGGGGTCGTTGTAGAGGTCAGCGACCCGGGTGTGGACCCGCAGGATCGTCTGCGCGACGGACAGCTCGTATTCGCGGGGGCTCGCGTCGTAGTCCACGAACGTGCCGGGCAACGCGGGCTCGCCCGCATGGCCGGCGGCGAGCGCGATGTCGGCCTCGCCGCGGTGGTTCGCCGGCCGTGACCGCACCGACTTGTAGCGCTGCAAATGATCGGCGAAGCCGGGCGCGCGGGCCGCGATCGCGGTCACCACCGCGGCGGGCAGCGAAAGCACCGTGCAGGCGGTCGCGGCGGTGGCGGTGAACTCCCAGCGGCTGCCGGACTCGGTGAGCACCTGGTCGCCGAAGAACTGGCCATCGGCGAGAACGCCGAGCACCGCCGGGTCGCCGTACGGGCCGGTGCCCGCCTTGCTGACCTTGCCGTGTGCGATCACGCAGATCCGGTCGGCCGCGTCGCCGCGCGCGGCGATCACCTCGCCGGGCTGGTAGTCGCGGCGGGAGAACCGCTCGGCCAGCTCGTCGAGCACGGTGTCGTCGGCGAATTCACGCAGGGCAGGCAGTTCGCGTAGCTCGTCGGGGATTACCCGCAGCTGCGGGCCGCTGCCGACGAAGGTAATGATGCCGTCGCCGACCGTATAGGTCAGCCGGCGGTTGACCCGGTAGCTGCCGCCCGGTGCCTCCACCCACGGCAGCATGCGCAGCAGCCAGCGCGGCGTGGTGCCCTGGGTCTGCGGGACCGATTTCGTTGTCGTGGCGAGCTGACGGGCGGCGCTCGTGCACAGGCTGAGGCCGCTGGGCGGAAACTCCGGGCCGTCCGGAGCAGGCCGATTCCGTTCTGTATCGATTGTCAAGGTTGCGCCTTTTTCTGCGAAGTCAAGTGAACCCTTTTAATCCCGACGTCATCAGCCCGCTAACTCTCAAGGCGGAGGGCGGGTTGAAAATTCACTTGTAACGGTCGCTGCTGCCGTGCCATTCGATGCCGCCCGCCATCCAGGCCTGCGCGCCGCGCAGGAACCGGTGCAGCTCGGCTGCGTTCGGGGGAACTGTGCCTGGAGCACCAGCGGGCGCCGCCAGCAGCTCACGCTGGCTGGCCTCGAAGCCGCGGACGAAGTCGTTGTGCAGGGCCACCGTCCGCATCGTCGCGTCCCTGATGGAGATCTTCTCCTCGGCCGCGATCAGCAGGACCAGATTGGAGTCGGGCAGTTCGTCTGCGGCCTCCCTGGCCGCCGAGTGCAGGTCGTTGACGAGGACCGACGCCGTGCCCGCCTGCATGAGCGCCCGGTGGAACCGCCGCTCGTAGAACAGGTTCGCGGGCAGCTCGTAACCGCCGACGACGTCGATGAGCATCATGGAGGTGTAGAAGCTGTCGTGCTGGCGGGCCGCGAGGTACCGCCACGCCGGGGGCAGCGTCTTGAGGTAGCGCCAGGCCGCGTAGGCGGCCCAGCTCACGTACATCTGGAACGTGGTGTTGCACGCCCGCATGACCTGGGCCGGGGTGGCGTGCTCGGCTCAGGTGGGACAGGGCCGACCGCAGCGCCACCAGCACCGGGTCGGCCTCGATGGCCTCCTCAAGCTGGGCGGTGTACGGCCCGGCCGGCGGCGGCGGGTCCATGGCGGACATCACGAGCGCCAGGCGCGGCGGCAGCTCCGTTGGCGTGGCGCCGAGTGACGTCTCGTCGGCGTAGTAGTCGTCCGCGGCCCACCACGCGGCGTTCATCCGCGCGGCCACGAGCAGCTTGTCCGGGTCGTCGGTGTCGGCGTGAGTGAGCATCGCGAGCCGGCCGAAGCCCGGCGCCACGGAACTTGTCCAGCTGGTCGGCGTAGATCCCGACCTCGCGGGCCCAGGCGACGAGGCGGTCGTTGACGACCTGGCCGAGCGCCTCGTCGATCCGCGCCGTCACTGGTGCGTACAGCGGGGGATAGGTCCCGTCGCCCCACTGCCGTTCCGCGTACGGGAGCGGCAGGTACGCCTCCAGGTGCCCGGGCGCGAGGTGCGTCGGCGTGAGGTGCCCGGGCGCCAGGCCGGATCCCGGGGCGAGCAGCTTTCCCAGGCCGGGCGCCAGGCCGGATCCCGGAGCGGGAAGCCGCCCCAGACCGGGCAGTCCGGCCTCGACGGTCCCCGCCCCTCCCAGCGCTGGACCAACGGGCGAGGACGGGCGGGCTGGGGCGGCAGCCGGGCGGGCTGGGGGTGGGACCGGGCGGGTCAGGGTTGAGATCGTGCGGGTCGGGGCTGGGGCCGGGCGGGTTGGGGGTGGGGTGGGGTGGGGCGGGGTCCGGGTTGTGGTCGGGCGGGTGATGAGCAACCCGGCGGTCCCGGGCCCGGACGGGCCGGGCAGCGCCCACCCAGACGCCGCGACAGCGGCAGCGCCCGCGGAGGCGGGCGCGGATGCCGGCTGGGAGGCGCTGGGCGGGGAGACAAGCGGCGGGGGGACGGGCGGCCGGCGGTGCCGGGCCCAGCCGGGCCCGGCACCGCCCGCGTGACCGCCTGTGCCGCGGTTCCAGCCGACCCGGCCGGCCGGGGCCGGCCGGGAGATGCGCACACCGGAAGTGCCAAGCCCGGTGGGCGCGAGCGGCTTGCGCGTCATGGCCGTGTCCCTCCCGGACTGACTCTTTCCACGATGTCGAGTACGCCCGCCAGCCACGGGGTGAAGTCGTCCGGCCGGGCGGCGATATCCGCACCGAGCGGTCCGGGATTCACCCACCTGACCGCGCCGACCTCGCTTTCATCGGGCGCGGGAGCGCCTTCGGTCAGCGTGGCGATGAAGACGTGATCCCATTCGTGCTCGACGTACTGCGACGCGGCATCGGCGGCGCGGTAGCGAAACACTCCGGCCTCGGTGAGCGGCGTGATCTGCGCCGCGGTGATCCCCAGCTCCTCGGCCAGCCTCGTCGCGGCGGCCGCCACGAGGTCCTGGCCCGGCGCGGGGTGCCCGCAGCAGGTGTTGGACCAGCGCCGGGCGAACCGCGTCTTGACGGCCGCGCGCTGCTGTAGCAGCACGCGCCCGGCGGAGTCGTAGAGCAGCACGGAGAACGCGCGGTGCAGGCGCCCGGGCGCGGTGTGTGCCTCCCGGACGGGGCAGGAGCCAAGCGCCCGGCCCGCCGGGTCCACCAGTTCGACAAGTAGCTGTTCGCGGTCCACGGCCACCAGGGTAGAGGCTGGCGCCGACGCGGCCACGCCTGTCACCATCCGACGTAGTCGGCGACGATGAGCAGGTAGTGGAAGCTGCCCTCGCGGTACGCGGTGAGGAACGGGTCCTCGACCCCGGTGGCGACGGAAGACTGGGCGCGCAGCTCCCAGTACGGGATCGTGTCCGGGGTGAGGTCGATCGACGGTGATCGGCACGAAGTCGTTCGCGGCGAGCGCCCTGAAGTACTCGCTGCGCGGGTGGATGTTGCACGTGTAGTGCTGGTCGATCTGGCTGACGGCCTTGGACCGCCCGCCGGTGACGTCGTTGTAGCAGCCGGTGATGCAGACGTAGCGGCCGCCGTTCCGCAGCAGCCGCGCGAACTCACGGTAGAGGTCGTGCAGGTCGACGTACATCGTGGTCTCGTTCGTCCAGATCACCTGGCGTGACCCGGACTCGAGGCCGGTGTCGAGCATGTTGCGGAAGTGGAACCGCACCTGGTCCGCGACGCCGCGCTCGGACCGCCTGGTCGTTGGCGAACTTCACCTGGGCCTCGGAGATGCTGACGCCGTCGACCTGGCAGCCGAACCGCTGGTTCGCCATGAAGCTCGTCCCGCCGCGCCCCGACCCGCCGTCAAGCAGCCGGTCGGTCGGACTTGACGGCGCCGAACTGGTCCAGCAGCAGGTCGGCCTGTGCGCTTTCCAGCCGGTGCATCTCGGCGATGACGGCCTGGTCCCTGACGTCGGCGGGGAGTTCGAGCACGGAAGCGTCGTAGTCGCCGACGCCGTAGTGGTGGTGGTAGAACCCGTCGACCTCGCCGAGCCTGATGTTGACCGGATCGCGCTCGGCGTTCCAGTAGTCGGCGACGGACTGCTGGTAGGCGGTGCGCAGCACCGGCCGCCCGGTGACGAGAGACCCAGGGGTTAGAGACTGGGCGTCCTGGCCTGTGGTGGTCATTGAAGCAAGCTCCTTGTCGTAGAAATCGGTCACGCCGGGGCAGGACGGGGCTAGTCGGCGCCCTGACCGAGTTCCACGTTCTCCAGCACGCCGATCGCGTCGGGGACGAGGATCGCGGCGGAGTAGTAGGCGGAGACGAGGTACGAGATGATGCCCTTGTCGTTGATGTCCATGAAGCGCACGTTGAGGCCGGGCTCGTACTCGTCGGGGATGCCGGTCTGCTGCAGGCCGACCACGCCCTGCTTGTCCTCGCCGGTCCGCATGAGCAGGATCGAGGTGGTGTTTTCCTTGGCGACGGGGATCTTGCTGCACGGGAAGAGCGGCACGCCGCGCCAGGCCGGGATCTGGTGCCCGCCGACGTCGACGCTCGCCGGGTAGATGCCGCGCTTGCTGCACTCCCGGCCGAAGGCGGCGATCGCCCGCGGGTGAGCCAGGAAGAACGACGGGTCCTTCCAGACCGTCGCGAGCAGCTCGTCCATGTCGTCCGGGGTCGGCGCGCCGCTGCGGGTGTGGATGCGCTGGCGGAGTTCCGCGTTGTGCAGCAGGCCGAAGTCGCGGTTGTTGACCAGCTCGGCCTCCTGCCGCTCGCGCAGCGCCTCGATGGTGAGCCGCAGCTGCTGCTCGATCTGGTCCATCGGCTTGTTGTAGAGGTCGGCGACCCGGCTGTGCACCCGCAGCACGGTCTGCGCGACGGACAGCTCGTACTCGCGGGGCGAGGTCTCGTAGTCGACGAACGTGCCGGGCAGGTCCGGCTCGCCCTCGTGGCCGGCGGCGACCGCCGACCTCCGCCTCGCCGTGCTGGTCCTGCGGACGCGACTTCCGCTCGCGGATGCTCGTCAGGTGCGCGGTCAGCGCCGGAGACTGCCCGGCCACCTCCTGGAACACCTGCTTCGGCAGCGACAGCACCGTGCAGGCGGTGGCCGCCTTGGCGGTGAACTCCCAGATCGCGTCGGGCTGAAGCAGCGCCTGCTCGCCGAAGTACTGGCCGTCGGCGAGGACGCCGGCCAGCGTCTCGTTCCCGTACTTGCCGGCGCCGATCTTGTCGACCCGGCCGTGCGCGATGACGTAGACCCGGTCCGCCTGCGTGACCGAACTCGGCGATCACCTCGCCGGGGTTGAACTCCCGCTGCTCGAACCGGCCCGCGAGCGCGGCGAGCACTTCCTCGTCGTCGAAGTCGCGCAGCGCCGGGAACTCGCCGAGCTCGGCCGGGATGATCTGGACGCGCTCGCCCAGGCTCGCGAAGTCGATCCGCCCGTCGCCGACGGTATAGGTCAGGCGGCGGTTGACCCGGTAGGTGCCACCCGAAGCCTCGACCCACGGCAGCAGACGCAGCAGCCACCGGGAGGTGATGCCCTGCATCTGCGGGACCGACTTGGTCGTGGTGGCGAGGTTCCGCGCCGCCGCGGTGCTCAGGCTCAGCGAGCTCTGCCCGTTGGCGGTCGCCGCACCCGGCGCGGTCGGCTCGGTTTCGACTGACACGTGAATCCTTTCCCGTACATGGACATGAAGCATGGCCGTGCGTACTTCAGCGTTGGCCGTATTGGACCCGAGACGCAAGGTACCCGGCTTTGAACTTCAGTAACAGGGAATAGAAAGCTGCAATCGAATGCATTTGTCTTGCCGAAGCGAAAGCCTGTGAATGCGCAAATGAATTAGGTGCTTTTATCGGTCGCTATCCGCACTAAATGGCACCCGGTGGGCTCTGTGCCGACCACCCAGGTCGGGCGTGGTTAGCGGGGTTTATGGAATATCCGGTAGGTCGAGCGTCGTCTCGCCCGACCTACCGGATATTCCATGAAAAGCCTGGTTTCTAGTTCATGAAGCGGCGGCTTCCGGCTCGTCCGGGTTGTCCGGCTTGTTCGCCGAGACTTGCCCGCTCGATTCCGGCTCGCCGAATTCGGTAGTGTCCCCGGGCTTGACGCCGATCGCGACGCGCCGCGCCCGCGCCGGGTCGGCCAGCACGGTCAGGGTCTTGTGGAGTTCCAGCCAAACGTCGGCCAGGCCCGCGGCGAGCGGGTTGTCGCCGCGGATCACCGTGGCCGTCGTGGACTTATCGTCGACATCCTCGTCCGAGGGCTCTCCGCCGGCGCCTCCCCGCTCGCGGCTTCCTCGCCTCCGGCCCGCGCGGCCGCCGCAGCGGCGTCAGCCGCCGCTGGCGCCGCTGACGCCGCGGCGCGCTCGTTCACCGCGCGCAGGGCTTCCCTGCCCGCCGCCACGATGACCGGGTCGGTCGCCACGATCGTGAGGATTTCGCCGGTCACCTGGATGGCCATCTGGCGGCGGCCGGCCTGTTCCGGCTGTTCGTCGCTGGTGCCGGCGATCTGCGCCGAGCGAAGCTTCTCCCGCAGCTCGTCCAGGTCGACGCCGAGCGAGGCAAGGGCCCACGAGGCCGCCGAGTTCTGGTCCTCGAGGGCCGCGAGCAGCAGGTGATGCGAGCCGACCGGGAGCGGCCCGGCCAGCTTGGCGGCCTGTTGCAACGCGGCCTCGGCGGCGGGGGTGCCGCGCGTCGCGGGCTCGGCGCCGGGAGCGTCGGGGCGGGAGGAGATGCTCGTGCCGCGCCGGGAGGTCAGCCGGGTCCGCAGCCAGCGGACCACGGCGTTGCTCTCCTCTGCCCCTTCCAGTTCCCCGGGGTCGCCCGCGGACACGGCTTCGAGCACGGCGGCCTGGATCTGCGCCAGGTCCGCGTGCTCGCGCATGATCTGGGCCGCGACCCCCTCGCCCTCCCGTATCAGCCCGAGCAGGATGTGCTCGGTGCCGATGAAGTTGTGCTTGAGCGCGAGCGCCTCGCGCAGGGACAGCTCCAGGGTCTTCTTCGCGCGCGGCGTGAACGGGATGTGCCCGGTCGGCTTGCTCTTGCCCCGGCCGACCTTCCCGAGCACCTCCTCCCGGGTCTGGTCGAGAGTGAGGCCGAAGGTTTCCAGGACGGCGGCCGCGATGGACTCGGGCGCGGCGAGCAGGCCGAGCAGGATGTGCTCGGTCCCGATGTAGTTGTGGCTCAGCAACCGCGCTTCTTCCTGGGACAGGACGACAACGCGGCGCGCCTTGTTAGTGAATCTCTCGAACATGAACGTAAGCGTGCCCGCCATGCTTAACCCTGTCAATACCATGGTAATAATAGGGCTAACATCAGATGTGGCACGACTGCGCCGCCTGATGTACAAAGAGAAAGGAGGCGAGAAGGGTGGCTATGGACTGGGAAGACCGGCTGGACGACTGGGAGCTTGAACTTGAGCTCGGGGCACGCCTCGACGGTTCCGACTGGGTAACGCTGGAGAAGGCCGCCGCCGAGACCGGCGTGTCGCGGGCCGCGCTGCGCACCTGGTACCGCAACGGGCTGATCCCGTCCAGGCTGGTCGACGGCCCGCACGGCCCGCAGCGCCTCGTCCCGCTCGCGATGGTCGCCGAACGGGCCGAGGCAAGCCCGCGGGTCCGCAAGACCGCCGAGCGCCGCCTGGCCGACGAGGCCCAGCTTGAACTGCTGCGCCACCGCGTCGACCAGCTGGAACTCCGCCTCGCGGACCTTGAGCGGCGTCTAGGTAACCCGCCGGGAGACTGAGCCGTCAGATCTCGCCGAAGAGACGGTCGCCGGCGTCGCCGAGTCCGGGCACGATGTACCCCTTGTCGTTGAGGTGATCGTCGACCGCGCCCGTGACCACCCGCACGTAGTCGCCAGGGAAGGCCTCTTCGATCTTGGCCAGCCCTTCGGGCGCGACCAGCAGGCAGATCGCGGTGACCGCCTCCGCCCCCCGGTCCCGCAGCATCGAGATGACCGTGACCAGCGTCCCGCCCGTCGCGAGCATCGGGTCGAGTACGAACACCTCCCGGCCGTCGAGCCGTGGCGGCAGCCGGTTCGCGTAGGTCGAGGCGACAAGCGACTCCTCGTCGCGGACCATGCCGACGAAGCCGACGCTGGCCATCGGAAGCAGCCGGGTCATCCCGTCGAGCATGCCGATTCCCGCGCGCAGCACGGGCACGATCAGCGGCTTGGGATCCGTCAGCCGGGCGCCGGTCGCGACACCGACCGGGGTGGTGACGGAGACCGGGGAGACGCGGATCTCGCGCGTGGCCTCGTAGGCGAGCAGCGTCACGAGTTCGTCCGCCAGCGTGCGGAAGGTGGCGGTGTCGGTCCGGGCGTCGCGGAGCAGCGTGAGCTTGTGGGTGACCAGCGGGTGGTCAGCGATGAGCGTGCGCATGGTGAGTAAGGTTAACCGCGCTCGTGCCGCCGCGGCCGCAACGCGCGGGCGAGCAGCCCGGAAAGCGCCGCCGCCGTCCCTATGCCGGTCAGCGCCACCGAGCCGACCGGCGCCTCCTCGTTGAGAAGCTGCAACGCGCGCAGCCGGTGCCGCAGGACGTGGATCTCGCCGCGGATCGCGCCCGCGAGGCTGCCACCGGACCGCGACGCCCATCCTTCCGTCGCGTGCAGTTCGGTCAGCCGGGACGCCAGCTCCTCGTAGCCGACGGGACTGTCGTGCAGCGTGATGATGAGGAGCGCCGCTTCGCGCACCGCGACGGTGAAGTCGGGGTCAGGGCCGTCGTCCGGTCCGATGAGGGCCGCCGTCCCGATGTGCCAGCGGACCGCGGCGTCGTCCGCCATGAGCCGTCCCGTCCTGGTCAGCACCAGGGCCGAGCCGCTGCGCCGCACCGCGCCCATCTCGTGCTGGGCCAGGCCGCGCAGGGTGTGCAGCGGGTACACGTCGAGTTCCTGGTGCCGCCGGGCCGCCCGCTCGGCGGCGCCGGCCTGCCCCCACCCGAACATCTCCACCGCCTCACCGACCAGCACCGGTGCGACGTAATGGCGGGCGGTCAGCCGCAGCCCGCTGCTGGCGTGCCCGAGCAGCCACGCCAGCGTGGGCAGCGGCTCGTCGGGCAGGTCCGGCGGTTCGAGTAGCTTGGGCATCACGCCGCGGGCAAGGCGTGACCGCTCGCCCGGGTGCCCCTGCGCCCACTCTTCGATGCGCTCGGCGCTGATCCGGCTGAGCCAGGTATCCATTCCCGGCGCGTGGGTGGTCCTGGTGAGCCAGCGCTCGACCAGCGCGGCGCGTTTGGTCTTCCAGCCGCTGACCCCGATCTTCAGCTCCCGCGCGGCGACCGCGAGCTCGATCGCGGCCGCGCAGGCGTCGTAGGCGGCGCGCTCGTCGGGTCCCATGACCGTGGACCAGGCGAGCAGGTCGGTGTCCGGCGGCACGGCGTCCGAGGTGGCCAGGGCCCGGGAGTACGCCGCGATGCCCTCGGCCCGCGAGCCCGCGTAAGCGCTGATGATCCGCGTTGTCTCGTCGCTGGCGCAGACCTCGGCGTAGCGCTCCATCCCGGCCAGGGTGAACAGCCGCGCGAGCGCCCGGGTGACCGCGAGGTACTCCTCCGCGGTCTGCAAGCTCGCGGTCGGCAGCCCGTACCACAGAAACTCCTGCAGCCGCAGCAGCGAGATCGCGCCGAGACCGCCGCCCGATGTGAGCGAGCGGAGTGCGGTTCTCGCGTCATCGGCGACGGCGGGATCCTCGCGCGCCAGGGTCTTGAGTGCCTCCGCCTCAGTCATCATGCGGTCAGTCTGCCCCACGTGGTCAAGTGGCGGTAGATGCGTTGCGGATTTGACAGGTGATGTTTGGGTACTGTCGCCATTACCCTGCGACATTACCCCGTTCCGCAAAAAATTTATCCCGAACGAGACCGTGCCTTCGCCTGGTCCGCCACGATTTCTTTCCCCCCGGCGCGGCCGCCGGCGGTCCCGGGTACGGCCCGGCTGCGGCATGATTGCGGGGTGAGCGGAATCTACGACCAACCCGAACTGTACGAACTGGCCTGCGCCTACCGCGACATCCCGGCCGAAGTCTCCGCCCTTCAGGCCTGGTGGGATACATACTGCACGGGCGCCGGCATCGAATCGGTTCTCGAACTCGCCGCGGGCCCGGCCGAGCACGCGCGGGAACTCGCGCGGCGGGGGCTGCGGGCGACGGTGCTCGACTGGTCGGCGGCGATGTGCTCGTACGCGGCTGGCCAGGCGAAGGCGGCCGGCGTGGCGCTGGATGTCGTCGAAGCGGACATGCGCTCCTTCGCGATCGCAGGCCCCGACGGCGCCCGGGTCCTGTTCGATGCCGCCATCACGATGCTGAACTCGGCCTGTCACCTGTTCACGCTCGACGACCTGATCCGGCACCTGACCGCGGTCCGGGCCCACCTGGTCGTCGGCGGGCTGTACGTCGTGGAACTCGCGCATCCGGCCGACCTCTTCGCGCCGACACCGCGCACGAGCAACGACTGGACGGTCGACACCCAGGGCATGCACGCCGATGTCCACTGGGGCGGCCGCAGCGACCCGATCGACCCGGTTACCCAGGTGACCAACGAGCACGTGACGATCACCGCGACCGCGCAGGACGGCACCATCCGCACGGTAAGCGACACCGTCCCCAACCGCTTCTGGACCCTG
This sequence comes from uncultured Actinomycetota bacterium, assembly GCA_963785645.1. Lineage (GTDB taxonomy): Bacteria > Actinomycetota > Actinomycetes > Streptosporangiales > Streptosporangiaceae > Trebonia. Next base: position 131,500 of record CAWAWG010000018.1, on the reverse strand, counting down.
ACCGAGTTCACCGCCGCCATTGCCCTCGCCAACGCGGCCAGGCCCGATGACTCTTCCGGCACCTGGGAACTCGCAGCCACCTACGGCGACTTCGACGAGATCACGCGGCTGGAGGACCCAACAGCATGGCGCATGATCCTCATCCTCCGCCGCACGTAACGACCCGCAGAGACGCTGTGGCGGGCCGGAGCAAGCGGGCCGTCGAGAGAGCAATGCCACGCGTCTGGGAAGTACCCGCCGCAGACGTTCGCGGCAGCCCAGGACGCAGACTCGTTTAAAGCTATGGTCTTGCCCTGCGATGCGAGAGCGAGGGGCGCCGGGGGTGTCGCCCGCGCGCCTTCGTGGCTCGCCCTTTGAGCCACGACGAGCGCGCGGAGACACCCCCCGCCCCTCGCTCCCCACCGCCGTAGGGCTATTCGACCGGGATCTCCTTGTTGATCAGGGAGAGGTCGATGCCCTGGCGGTTCCTGACGATGCGGGCCGTGACGTAGATCGCCAGCGCGAGCACGTACATGGCACCCATGTAGATCAGCGAGTCGTGGTTGTTGACTCCGTACGCGTTGTTTGTCAGCCACTCGTACAGGCAGTACCCGATGAGCCCGATGGTGACCACGCCGGCGGCCGGGACGATCGGCACGCCCGCAACCTTCAGCCGCGAGGCGGGCGAGGCGGCCCACAGGTCCGGCTTGCGCCAGGGCAGTATCACCACGGCGATGGCGGAGAACAGGTAGGTGACCGCGATGACCAGCGTCGCGTCGAGCGTGTAGGTGTGGAAGGTCGAGTTGTACGAGTAAAGCGCGGCCAGGCCAACGGCAGGCAGCAGCATAAGCACCAGGGACCACACCGGCACCCGGCGCTTCTCCGAGATCTGGGCCGCACCGTCGGGCAGGATCCGGTCGAAGGCCGCGGCGAAGATCACCCGGGTCGACGACAGGAACAGCGTCCCCACCCAGGCGAAGAACCACAGGCTCATCAGCAGGATCAGGATCAGCTGGAACGCCTGGTTATGCACCGCCCAGCCGACGAGCATCACCGGGTAGGGGAAGATCGGCAGCGCGTGCGCGGAGGCGGTGCCGTACACGTTGTCGACCCACAGCGCGTTCACGTCCTGGTAGAAGTTGAACCCGAAGAACTTGGCGAACAGGACGAGCAGGATCACCGAGAGCAGCACCGTGGTCCACAGCCCGAAGAACATCCCGGCGAATACCCGCTTGAAGTCGCTCGCCCCGCGCACCTCGCCGTACAGCGTGGTGCCCCAGTTCGGCCAGAGCAGGTAGAACATGAGCATCGGCACGAGCAGCATCGACTGCCCGAAGGAGCCGGTAATGCCGAAGGGCGAGGGCGTGTAGCCGATGGCCTTTGACCCGGCGTCGGCGATGGTGCCCGCGTAGGCGTTCTTGAACCCGAACAGCTTCGCCGTCTCGGAGTTGAACGAGGAGATGAAGGTGTTCTTCGAGACGACCAGCATGATGATCACCATGATCGCCATCCCGATCAGCCCGCCGATGAAGCAGTACCGCTGCACCTTCGCGTACCCGGCCATGCCGAGCGAGACCAGCACGCCGGCGATGGCGATGGTGATGAGCGTGACGACGAAGGTGCCGTTGGAGGTCGCGAACCAGGCCGCGCCGCTCGGCGAGTTGAACGTCGCCCAGAGCGGCTGGAAGAACTCCTCCGACAGCACGGACCCGTAGATGGGGGCCCACAGCCAGAGGATGAACCACCAGCCGGTCGCGGCCATCACGAACCCGATTCCGCTGCCGAGGATGCGGCTCTGCCAGACGTAGTCGCCGCCGGCCCGGGGAATCGTGACGACCAGCCCGCTGTACGCGATGACCAGGAACGACACCCAGACGCCGGAGATGAGCACGGCGGTCAGCAACTGGCTGTTCGGTATCGCGTCCTGATAGGCGAACTCGACCAGACCCAGCGTGACCACGTTGGTCGACAAGCAGGCGTAGATCAGCGAGTCGCGGACCGACCAGCCGCGGACCAGGCCGGTCGCCTTCCGCATGAACAGCGCTGGTCTCTCGTCGCCGAGCGCGTTGGTAGCCATAGGCCCCTCCCAAATTTAAATCGAAATATGCCTATACGCCCCCGCGCATGTAACAGCAGCACCATAACAGTCATCCGTTAACTAGGACATACTTAACTTTTCCGTTTTTCTGATTGATATCGAGCAGAGCTGCCTGAAGCACCCCATCGCTGTACGAACTTCCCGGGTTGACCGTGAGGGTCTTGCCCAGCTTGGCGACGCCGCGGCTCTCGTGAATGTGCCCGTGGACCGACAGCGGCGGCTGGTACTTCAGGATCGCGTCGCGTACGGCGGTCGAGCCGACCGGCTTCATGACCGCGCCGCCGTGCGTGGGCCGCATGGTCGAGTCCAGCTCGGGCGCCTCGTCGAGGCCGGTGCCGTACGGCGGCGCGTGGAAGTTGAAGATGGTCCTGCTCATGTCCGGCACCCGGGCGGCGATGGCATCTATCCGCGGCGTGAGCTCCGCTTCCGGTGCCTCACGGTGGGTGTCCCACGGCGTCGGGTTGGTGTAGCCCATCGAGATCATCGTGTATCCGCTGCCGGCCAGGTCGATGACCTTGCCCTCGGCGAAGGTCACGCTCGGGGCCGACTCCAGGATCGGGTCGATCTCGAAGATGTCGTCGTTGCCGCCGTTGAGGATGCAGGGGATCGCGCCGCCGCGCAGCTTGCCGTCGGCCATGTCGAGCCAGCGGTCGAGCGAGCGGGTCATTTCGGCGTTGAACCGCTGGTCGATCGCGTCCTGCGAGCGGAGGTGATCGAGCTCCTCCCGCGTGACAATCGCCGGGTACGACCCGCGGTCGCGAAGTTGCTGCTCGACCCGGAGCATTTCCTCCCGGCTGTCCAGGCGCAGCCGCTCGCCGCGGACCGTGACCTCCCAGTGGTCGTGGAAGGCGACGATCGGGACCATGATCTTGCCGGTGACGTCACCGCCGAGCACGACCAGGTCGGCCTTGTAGAAGGCGGCGGCGTTCAGGAACTTCTTCCAGCAGATCTCCGACCCGTGGATGTCGGTGGCGAAGAATATCTTCATGCGTGGTCCCGCTTCCTGATCAGTGCGCTGCCTCTTCGGGCAGCTCGTACCAGCGGACCCGGTCCCCGACGTTGGCCCGCAGCTTCCACTTCATCGACTTCGGCACCGACTTGGCCACGTCCAGCAGCCGCGCCGCCTGCTTGATCGGGTCGAACCGGGGTCGCGGCGGTACCATTGCCGGGTCCTCCGCGAGCAGCGCGGGCAGCTTCTCCAGGTTCCCCGTCGTGGTACGCCACCATCCCCAGTCCGCCGCCAGGACCTCAGCGAACCGGCCCGCGGCGATGAACGGAGCGTTGCCGGCCGGCCCGGACGCCGCCTTCTCGCCGATCGGGACCCCGGACAGCAGGTGCGTGATGTCGCGGGCGTCCTTGGCGTTCAGCTCGACGATCTGGAGCTTAGAAAGCAGCAGGTCGGCGGGATCGAGGGTGAGCGAGGAATTGCCGAACGACGGCCGCAGATCCAGCGTGTGGCACATGACCAGCCGGTCGACCATGACGTCGACGGGGCGTCCCGAGGGGGCGGTGAAGTACATCTGCCGGTCGCCGTTGAGCGAGTTGAACGCCTTGTCGGGGACGCACCCGCTCCCTTCCAGGTAGCCGATGACGTCCCGCCGTCCCTTGGACGCGCAGGCCAGGTCCATGTCCTGGCCGGGCCGGAGCCTGGGCGGGAAGTCGGGGCAGAGCACGCGCACCCCGAGCCCGCCGAGCAGGCGGACCTTCAGACCCGCGCGAGCGGCCCCGTCAACGAGTGCGACCGCCTCAGGGAGCGGGTCATCTTCGGGGCTGGGCATGTTTCGGCAGGTCCCGTCTACTGGCGATTGAGTTGGTCATGATGATGCGGAGATTCCCCGCTCACTGTCCAGACATTCGCGGCTAAGCCGCGATTGGTTCCACGATGTGGGCCCCTGGAATCAGCCGATCACTCAGCCACCGACTGAAGGTTTTCCTTGACCGCATTGGTCATCGGGTGGTCCGGGCCCAGGTACCGCTCGCAGTCGGCGAACGCGCGGCGGAGCATCTTGACCCCGTCGGTCTGCCGGCCGGCCTCGTAGTACGCGGTGGCAAGGTTGCATCTGGTGGTCAGCGTGTCGATGTTCCCGGGGCCGAGCGCCCGCTCGCTGTCGGCCACCACCTGCTCATAGATGTCGATCGCCTCGCGCATCCGCCGTGCCTCCTGATAGGTGGCGCCGAGGATGGCCCGGGCGGCGAGCGTGTCGCGGTGATCGGGCGACAGCGTCCGCTCCCGGTCGGCCACCAGCCGCTCATACTGCGGGATGGCGTCCTTCAGCCGCCCGGCGGTGCGGTAAGCGAAGGCGAGGCTGCCGCGGGCGGCGATGGTGTCGGGATGGCCCGCCCCGAGCGTCCGTTCCCGGTCGGCCAGCACGCGCTCGTACGCGTTGATCGCGTCCTTGTTCTTCCCCATGGCCCGGTAGGCGCCGGCCAGGCTGGCCCGGGTGGCCACCGTGACCGGGTCGTCCGCGCCCGCCGTGCGCTCGGCGTCGGCCAGCGCCCGCTGGAGCGCACTGACCGCCTCGCGCGCCCGGCCGACGCCCAGGTACCCCTCGGCCAGGCTGACGCGGGTGGCCTGCGTGTCCCGGTGGGCCGGGCCGAATTCCCGCTCGGCGTCGACGAGGGCCCGTTCGTACAGCCGGATACTGTCACCGCCGCGGCCCGCCGCCTCGTAGGCGGCGGCGAGCTGGGCCCGCACCGCGAGCGTCTCCGGATGTCCGGCCCCCAGGGTCCGCTCGCGCACCACGAGCACCTGCTCGCAGATCGCGATCGCCTCTGGTTCCCGGCCCGCCGCGTTCAAAGACCTCGCCACGTTCAGCCGTGCGGTCATCGTTTCCGGGTGCTGCGGGCCGAAGGCCGCCTCGCGCTCGGACACCGCCGCCTCGAAGACGGGAAGTGCCTCGGCGAGGCGCCCGCTGCCCGCGTAGGCGTCGGCGAGCCGGTCCCTGGCCAGCACCGACTGCGGGTGTCCGTACCCGAGCAGCTGGATGCTGGTGGCGCCGAACGCCCGCCAGTACCCGATGGCGGACTCCGCGAGCACCGGGGCCTCGGCCAGCGATGTTCCCGTCCGCAGCAGCAACGGATGGGCCTCCGGCTTCCAGAGCAGGTCGCCCGCGAAGGTGCGCAGCGCGTCCGCCGAGTCCCGCAGCGCCTGGCTGAGCTGCGGCCCGTAGTCCTCGGCGCCTGCCTCCGGCCACGCCTCAAGCAGTGCCGCGGCCGCCGCGGTCACCGCCTGCTCGACGTTGCCCGGCGCCAGGTAGGCGCGGACCGCGGCCCGTACCGTCGTGTGCACCCAGACGGTGCGGACCGCACTCGCCCGGTCCACGCTGACCAGGCCGAGCCGCTCCAGGCATGGCGTAGGCGGAACGCACGAGGTTCGGCCCCGTGTTAGCCGACCCGGTGCCGGACAACCCGGTGCCAGACAACCCGGTGCCAGACAACCCGGTGCCGGACAACCCAGTGCCGTCGGCGCCGTCCTGCCCGTCGGCGGGGCTGCCCGGTGATATAGGCACACGCGGCGGGGGAGGTGAGCACGGCGGCCGGGATTCCGCTGGTGTTGAAGACCGAGGCCATGACCAGCGCTGGCCAGGCCAGGCCGACGGGGGACAGCCGGTGGGCGTACTCGACCGCGAGCGACCAGGTGGCGAGCAGCGGGCGCGGGCAGCCTTCGACCACCGCCTCCGTGGTCGCCTGGAGGCGCTCGGTGTACGCGGCCCGGTAATCCCGGCAGGTCGTGTCCGACACGGTGACCACCCCGGCCGCCTGGGCGAGCGCGATCGGCAGCCCGTCGAGGTCCTCGGCCAGGTCAAGCGCCTCGATCCGCTGGTCGGGGTAGCCGGTGAGCCGGGTATTGAAGTAGCCGAGCGCCTCCCGCCTGCTGAACCGGCCGACGGCGTGGGCGGTCACGTTGGCACCGGACCAGGCCAGCTCCGACTCGCGCAGCCGGCTGGTCAGGACGACCTGCCCGGCCGGGCCCTGCGGCCACAGCCCGTCGGTGTCGGCCGGGGAGGCCACGCCGTCGAGCACCACCGCCCAACGGCGTTCGGTCGTCCGGAGCCAGGTGAGGAACCGATGCGCGGCGCTGTCGGCCGGTTCATCGGCGGGCACCAGCCGCAGGTCCGCCGCCGCCTGCGCATAGCCGGCGATGATCGTGCTCCGGTTTCCGGCGGGAACCCAGGCCAGCAGGCCAACGGCCCGTTCCGACCACATCGCGTGCGCGAATCCGACCGCGAGCTGAGTCTTGCCGGTCCCGCCCGCACCGGGCGTCGCGGGGACGAGCAGGATCGTCTCGCCGGGCCGCAGCGCGGTCGCCAGGTCGAACCCGGTTTCGAGCCGGGCGCTGTAGAACGGGGCAAGCGGCGGAACCGTTCCGGTGAGGACCGGTGCCCCAGCCTGCTGAGCACCCATGTTCCGTGCCCCTCTCCCAAATGCGAAGCGGTGTACGGGGAATCCTACGGGCGGCGTAACCCAAAAACCTGCATGTCAGCGGATAAATACGTAAAACACCGAAATCACAACCGGCTGCTGGCCCGCAGCGCCGGATGATCGGCCACGACCGTCGCCGAACCGGGCGCTACCTCGGTGAACCCTCCGTCGGTCACCACCGGCAACCCGCTCGCGAGCAGTTCCGCCCACTGCTCCTTGCCCGCGACCCGCACGGCGAGCGCGAAGTCATGGTCCTGCCATTCAAGGCGGGCGCGCGGCGACAGTTCCCACCAGGCCAGCTGGGCCCCGTGGCCGGCCTGCGCCATGGCCTTACCCGCCGTCATGGGCAGTTCCGGGTTCAGCCAGAGGACGGGCAGCCCGGCATCAGGCTCTTCCGGTGCCGCCGGGTCGTCGAGATCGGTTCCCGACACCTGGAGCCGGGCGAGGTCAGCGGGCCACTCGTCCACGGGCACCGGCGGGTAGACGCGGATCTCGGCCGACCCGTGCGCGACGGTGATCCCCGGCAGCGCACTGGCCCTGTCCCAGGCGGCACCGCGCGCCCGCCTGACCACCTTCCTGATCCGTGCGTCCGCCCACGCCCTGGCCGCCGCGGCCCATTCACCGTCGGGCTCGGTGACGCGCGGGTCGGCGAGGAACCGCAGCACCGCGCGGGCCGCCCCTTCGAGCGCGTCGGTCCTGGCCGGCGGCGTGGCCCGCTCCACCCGGATGACAAGCGGCAGCGCGAACTGCGGCCCCTCGTCCCGGCTCGCCGCCTGCATCCCGGCGTTCGTTCCCTCTTCGTCGCTCACCCGTCAAGCATGTCAGCCGGGAAGGAGTGCCTGTGCTCCACATAATAAGTGCTACACTTATTATGTGGAGGTGTGTAATGACCAACCTTACGCTGACGGTCGATGAAGACATCCTGAGGATGGCCCGCATCAAGGCCCTGGAACTGGGCACCTCGGTCAATGCCTTGGTGCGGGAGTACCTTAGGCAGCTTGCCGGACGTTCCACCGCGGCCGAAGGGGTGGCGGAGTTCTTCGAGGCGACCAAGGGGGCCGGGGCGGGTAGCGGTGCCGAGGGCCGGTCGTGGACCAGGGACGAGTTGTATGAGCGGTAGGACGTTTCTCGACAGCAATGTCCTTGTCTACTCGGTGGACGAGAGCCCGGCTGAGAAGCCGAAGCATGAGCGGGCGATTGAACTGCTCTCCTCGCAGCCGGAGAACCTCGTGGTGAGTACACAGGTTCTCCAGGAGTTCTACGTGGTCACCACACGCAAGCTTAAGACTCCGCTCAGCGAGGAACGTGCCGCCAGAGCGGTGCGCGGAATCGCGAAACTGGGGGTAGTGGGCGTGGACACCCCACTGGTACTCGCAGCGGTGGATACCTCGCGTACGGTCCACATCTCCTTGTGGGATGCCCTGATCATCGAGGCGGCAAGCCGGGCGGGATGCGAGCGTGTCCTGTCGGAAGACCTCAACGCCACTCACGTGATTCGAGGCGTACGCGTCGAGAATCCTTTTGTCTGACAGGCGGGTCGCCCGCCCCCAACCGTGACCCGGAGTACAAAGGGCCCGCGATGGGACCCTTTGTACTCCGGGTAATGCTTGCTCCGCCCTGGCCTACGCAGGCACTGGCTCCCGCGCAGCGGGAAGCAGCGCCGGAGTCCGCAGCGCGGCGCCGTTGGCGGCGGCGAGGTCAAGGTAGCGCCGCAGTTCGGTGGCCCGGCGCCGCCGGTTCCAGCCGAGCAGCCCGGCCATGATCGCGACCACCTCCGGCGCGGCCGACGCTCCGGAGTCGGCCGACTCGATGAGCAGCCGGACCCGCCGGGCGAGCACGTCCTCAACGTGCAGCGCGCCCTCGTGGGTGACCGCGTAAGCGACCTCGGCGCGCAGGTAGGGGTACCCGTCGATGAGCGGCCGGGCGAGCGTCTTGTCCGCCCTGATCAGATCGAGTACCTCGGTCGCCAGCGAACCGTACCGGGCGATCAGGTGCTCGGCCACGTCCGTGGTGACCTCGTACTCAGCCGCGATACGCCCCGCCGACGCGCGGACCGCGGGCAGCCCGTCCGCTCCCGAGCAGCGGCAGCTGGCCGGTCACCGACGGCGGCACCGGGCCAGGCAGGTCCGCGACCGCGGCGTCCACCACGTCCCGCGCCATCAGCCGGTAGGTGGTGAACTTCCCGCCCGCGATCGACGCGAGGCCGGGCAGCGGCGTGTCCACCACGTGCTCACGGGAGAGCTTGGTGGTGGGCTTCTCCGCCCCGCCGGCCCGCGAAGCCTTGTCCGCCGCCCGGGAATCAGCCGAGGGCTCCGCGACGAGCGGACGCAGGCCGGCGTACACCGAGAGCACGTCCGCGCGGGTCAGCGGCCGGGCCAGCACGCGGTTGGCCTCGTGCAGTATGTAGTCCACGTCCTCGGCGGTGGCGGTGGGCTCGGCCCGGTCACCCGACCAGTCGGTGTCCGTGGTCCCGACGATCCACCGCGAATCCCAGGGGATGAAGAAGAGCACGCTCTTGCTGGTCCGCACGATCATCCCGGTGTCCGCGTCGATGGCGGACTCGCGGCATGACCAGGTGCACGCCCTTGGACATCCGCACCTGATAGCCGGCCCGCACGCCGCTCGCCTGGTGGACCAGGTCCGACCACACCCCGGCGCACAGGACCACCCGGGAGGCGCGCACCTCGAAGACCCGCCCGGTCTCCTCGTCCCTGACGACCGCGCCGGTCACCTGCGCCGCCGTCCGCGCAGCAGAGACACGAGCGCGCTGGCCCGGGTGACGACGTGGGCGCCGTGCCTGGCGGCCGTCCGGGCCACGGTGAGCGTGTACCGCGCGTCGTCGACCTGGGCGTCGTAGTACATCATCGCGCCGGCCAGCCGGTCGGGCCGCAGCGCGGGCGCCCGGCGCAGCGCGCCCCGCGTGGTCAGGTGCCGGTGATGGGGGACAGGGCGCCTGACGCCCTCCATCGCGTCATACAGCACGAGTCCGGCGCCGACGTAGGGCCGCTCGACGACCTTCCTGTACAGCGGGTAGAGGAACGGCACCGGCCGCACCAGGTGCGGCGCCAGCCTGCTTACCAGCAGGTCGCGCTCCCGCAGGGCCTCCCTGACCAGCTTGAAGTCGCCCTGCTCCAGGTAGCGGAGCCCGCCGTGGATCAGCTTCGATGAGCGCGAGGAGGTGCCGGCCGCCAGGTCCCGGGATTCGACCAGGCCGACCCGCAAGCCTCGCGACGCCGCGTCGAGCGCGGCTCCCGGCCCCGGTGATGCCACCGCCGATGACCAGCACGTCAAGTGGCTCCGCGGTCAGTGCTTGGATTGCCGAGTCCCGGTTTCGCGCGTCAAGTACACCAGGCATGAACGACAGTTCCTCCTTCCCGGAGCCCGGGAAGGACCCCCTTCGCCTCCATCGTAAGCACCAGGAGGAAACGGGTTACCAGCTGGTAGGCGAACCCCCGGTGAAGCTCAGGTGCTGCGCGGCTGAGAAACACCGCCCGCTAAGGGATGCTAAGGGGATACTGTGCTGCTGAGAAACAAGGCCCGCGGCCCGGCCGCGCCGGCCAGCGGCGCTTCCGCTGACTGTGGTACTGGTCACCAGACTGGGTAGACGTTCGTTAGTGTCGGTCAGGAACCATTGAGCGCAAAGGGGATCGCAGTGGCGGATGTGCGCACGGGCCGCGGTCGCCGAGCCGGTCGGCGACGCGACGGCGGTCCTCGGCGAGGGCCCGTACTGGGTGCCGGAAGACGATTGCCTGCTCTGGGTGGACATCATCGCGGCAAGCTGCACCGCACCTACTTCCCGTCCGGCGAGACCGCCACCATGGACCTCGGCTCGGTGTCGGCGGCCTTTCCGGCCGTGGGCGGGGGAATCCTGACCGCGGGCGGCAGCAGGCTCGCGCTGCACCTGCCGGCGGAGCGGGGCGAGCGGTGGACCACGCGGGTCATCGCGGAAGTGCCCGCGCGCGAGGGCATCCGGTTCAACGACGCGGGCGTGGACCCGGCCGGGCGCGTCTGGGTCGGCTCGATGCACACCGATGAGAGCGAGCCGCTCGGCGAGCTGTACCGGCTCGATGCCGGCGGCGTCCTGACCACGGTCGTCAAGGGCGTGACGGTGTCCAACGGTCTCGGCTGGTCTCCGGACGGGTCGCGGATGTACTACGCCGACTCCCCGATGCGCCGGATCGACATGTTCGACTATGACCCCGCGACCGGCGAAGCGTTCCAGCGCCGGGTCCTCGCCGACCTGTCCGCCTTCGACGGTGTACCCGACGGGCTCACGGTGGACGCCGACGGCTTCCTCTGGGTCGCGATCTGGGGCGGCGGCGTCCTTCGCCGGTTCGCACCCGACGGCACGCAGGACGCCGTGATCGAGGTCCCCGTCTCGCAGCCCACCAGCTGCGCCTTCGGCGGCCCCGGCATGACCGACCTCTACGTTACGACCGCGAGCGTCGGCCTGACGGAGGCGGAGCTCAGGCAGCAGCCGCTGGCGGGCCGCCTGCTGCGCCTCCGCCCCGGCCCGGTCGGCCTGCCGAGCACGACCGCCTACGCGGCCATCCCGGCCTAGGTCCCCTCCCAGGGGTCGTAGTCGACCTCCAGGGGCTCCTGGGCCGGGCGCTGCGACTCGGGGACGTGCTCCAGGTTCAGCCGGATCCTGGTCCAGGTGGACGACCGGCCGCGCATCGAGTCGACGAGCACGTCAGCGGGCCTCAAGCAGCGGCCAGACGTCCGGGTGGCGCGCCTTCCAGCGCTCCAGGCCCTCCAGCGCCTCGGCCTTGGTCTTGGCGCGGGCTATCTCGATCAGCGGCTTCGTCGACTGCGCGGCGGCCGGTCGGGCCTGCGATCCTTGCCGGCGCCGCCGAGCGCGGCTGCGGCGCTTGGACGGCTGGACGCGGGAGTCCTCGCCGGACTGCTTCTCGTAGTGCGGCGGCCAGGGCGCGTCGGGCAGGCCCGCCGCCTCGTCGCGGGCCGCCTGCTCAAGCAGGGCGTCGAGCGAGCCGACCGCCTCGTCCATGCCCGCCCACGGGTCGCCGGCCTTGGCGAAGCGGGCGGGCACCGTGTCGATGGTGAACGCCGGCGGGATCGCAGCCTGGCACCTCGTCCCAGGTCAGCGGCGTCGAGACCCGGGCGTCCGGCAGCGGGCGGACCGAGTAGGCGGACGCGACCGTGCGGTCCTTGGCGTTCTGGTTGTAGTCGACGAAGACCCCGTGCCGCTCCTCCTTCCACCACTTGGACGTGGCCAGGTCGGGGACCCGCCGCTCGATCTCGCGGGCCACCGCCACCGCCGCGCGGCGCACGTCGGTGAACGACCAGCGCGGCGCGATCCGCGCGTAGATGTGCATGCCGCGCGACCCCGAGGTCTTCGCCCAGCCGGTCAGCCCGAAGTCGGCCAGCACCGCTCCGCGCCGACCAGGGCCACGTCGAGGATCTGCGGCCACGGCACGCCGGGCACCGGGTCCAGGTCCACCCGCAGCTCGTCGGGATGATCCAGGTCGGACGCGAGCACCGGGTGCGGGTTGAGGTCGATGCAGCCGAGGTTGGCCACCCAGGCCAGGCCCGGCGGCGTCCCGCAGCACGACCTCGTCGGCGGTCCGGCCGGAGGGGAACCGCAGCTCGGCGGTCTCGATCCACGACGGGCTGGACGACGGGGCCCGCTTCTGGAAGAACGGCTCTTCCTCCGCCCCGTTCACGAACCGCTTGAGCGCCATCGGCCGCCCCGTGACCCCGCGCAGCGCCCCGTCGGCGACGGCCAGGTAGTACCGGACGAGGTCCAGCTTGGTGTGCCCGGTGCGCGGGAAGTAGACCTTCTGCGGGTTGGAGACCGCCACCTCCCGGCCCGCCACCTCGATGACAGTCTTAGGGCTCGCCACAGTCAGCTCCCATCGTTCGGGATAACTGTCTTCTCCGAGGATTTCCGACAGGCTGTAGCTGACCGGCTCGTCGAGCTGGTCGAACGTGCACGAAGCGGGCGATCGGTCCGGGCGCCAGCGGACGAACTGGGCCGTGTGCCGGAAGCGGGTGCCCTCCATGTGGTCGTAGCGGACCTCGACCACGCGCTCGGGGCGCAGCGGGACGAACGACAGGTCCTTGCCCACGTTCCACCGGCTGTACTCCGAGCTGCGCGGGGTGCGCGTACCCGGTCTCCTGCCTGCGCCCAGTTCCACGGATGCCCGTCGAACGTGGTGACCAGCGGCTCGAGCTCGGCCCGCAGTTCGCGCCGCGTCGCCATCGGGAACGCGCCGATCACCCCCACGCTCGCCAGTTCGCCCGACGGCCGGTACAGGCCAAGCAGCAGCGACCCGATCGCGTCGTCGCCGGTCTTGTGCGGCCGGTAGCCGGCCACCACGCAGTCCGCGGTGCGCTCGTGTTTGACCTTGAACATGACCCGCTTGTCCGGCTCGTACCGGCACGTCGGGCGACTTGGCGATCAGCCCGTCAAGGCCCGGCGCCCTCGAACTGCGTGAACCACTGCCCGGCCAGGGCGCGGTCTGTCGTCGCGGGCGTGAGGTGGACGGGCGGCCGGACGGCCGACAGCGCGGTCTCCAGCGCGGCCCGGCGCTCGGCGAAGGGACGCTCGGTGTAATCGTCGCCGCCCAGGGCGAGCAGGTCGAAGGCGACGAAGTGGGCCGGTGTCTGCGCCGCGAGCAGCCGTACCCGGCTGGCCGCGGGGTGCAGGCGCAGTTGCAGCGCCTCGAAGTCGAGCCGTCCCGCCGCGAAGTCCGGCAGCACGATCTCGCCGTCGATGACGCACCGCGGCGGCAGTTCAGCCAGCGCGGCATTGACCAGCTCGGGGAAGTAACGGGTCATCGGCCGCTCGTTCCTGCTGCCGAACTCCACCTCGTCGCCGTCGCGGAACACGATGGTACCGGAATCCGTCCCACTTGGGCTCGAAGACATAGTCACCGGCCGGGATCCCGTCCACCGGCTTGGCCAGCATCGGGGCGACCGGGGGCATCACGGGAAGATCCATGGTTCCAGCTTGTCACCCCCTACTTAAAACCAAACTTCCCGGGCCCAAACCCGGTGCCGCCGGCCAGGCGGGGGCGGCCGGAGACGGGCTCAGCCGACTCCCGTCCATTCCGAGCTGTACTTCCACAGCAGCTCGGCCAGCTCCGGCGTGGCCACCGGGCTGGCGGGCCGGGTCGCGCTCTTGTCGTAGTACAGGCCGCTGTCGCGCGCGACCGCGGGTGAGGTCGCGCAGTACACGGAGGTGACCGCGCCCTGCTCGGTCGTCAGCATCCGGCGGGTGATGAGCGGCCGGGCCAGACGCGGTACCCGCCGCCAGATGTCGGAGGCGACCACCCCCGGATGCAGCGCGTAGGAGGTCACCTCCGTCCCGGCCAGCCGGCGCGCGAGTTCCTGCGCGAACAGCACGTTGCAGAGCTTGGAGACGGAGTACTCGCGTATCCCGGTGAACGTCGCGGTGGGCCGGCGTGACCTTTGCGAAGTCGATGCCGCCGGCGTTGTAATGGGCCTCGCTCGAGACGTTGACGATCCGTGTCCCGGGCCCGCTGCCCTTCAGCCGCTCAAGCAGCAGCTGGGTCAGCACGAAGTGACCGAGGTGGTTCACGCCGAAGTGCTGCTCGAACCCGTCGACGGTGAGGCCGCGCTGTCCGCCGATCCCGGCGTTGTTCACCAGCACGTGCAGCGGCTCGTCAAGCGCGAGGAACTGCGCGGCACAGGCGCGCACCGAGGCCAGTGACGCCAGGTCGAGCGCCAGCAAACGCACGTCGGCCGAGCCGCTCTCCGACTTGATCCGCGCCACCGCGGCCTCGCACGCGGCGGCCGAGCGGCAGGCGATATAGACCCGTGCGCCGTCCCGCGCCAGCGCGATCGCCGTCGACAACCCGATCCCGGTGTTGCCGCCAGTGATGAGGAACGTTCGTCCGGCGGCCGGTGCGTTTGATGTTGTCACGCGCCCAAAATAAACCCTTTGATCGGTTCCTTCGATTGGTCGGACCGCGCGCGTCGGACAGACTGATCGCTCCCGGCCGGCGTTCGGCAGGATAACGTGGACCGAACCTGTGGCCCCACAACCCCGACGGGAGCAGACGATGGCCGGTCAGCCGCCAGAACCTACCTACCAGCCGTCCGGGCAGGACCAGGGCCTCACCCAAGGCCGCCCTGCCTGGCAGCAGCCTTCCTACCCCCCGCCCGCCGGAGCCCCCGGCGGCCAGCAGGGCTATTCCGGGCAGTCCTACAACCCCCAGGAGCAGGCCTACCCGGCCCAGGAGCAGGCTTACCCCGGGCAGGACTACCAGAATTACCAGGGCGGCTACCAGCCCCCCGCCTACGGCGGGCAGCCGGGCCAGCCGGGCGCGGGCGCCGCAGCGCCGCAGTGGCAGGGGATCGCGGGCGCCGCGCCCGGGTCGGGGCGGGCGAAGGCGAAGCAGAAGTCGGGCGAGAAGGGCTTCGTCGGGTCGCTTTTCGACTTCAGCTTCAGCTCCTTTGTCACGCCGAAGATCATCAAGGTCCTCTACGTGCTCGTCACGATCTGGACCGCGCTCATCGGCCTTGCCATCCTGATCTACGGCTTCAAGCTCGGCGGCATGACGGGCGGCCTGTTCACCCTGATCATCATCGAGCCGATCTTCCTGCTGCTGACGCTCGGTATCTACCGCGTGGTACTCGAGGCCTTCATGGTCATCTTCCGTATCTACGAGGAGACGAAGAAGATCCGCGAGAGCAACGAGAGCCAGGGCTGAGCGGCGAGATTTTGCAACCGTTTTCATCCACAGCCGCGATGCGCCTGTCCACAGCGCGGACCCGAGCGTGTGCGGGCTGACCGGCTCGAGCTGTCCACAGCGAAACGGCCCCAATGGCGGGGTATTCCACAGCTAGGCCCCGGTTACCCACATGGTGATCCACAGGGGGTCTGGAGTACGTTATCGGTCCCGGGGCGCGGTTTCTGCCGCCTCACGGGGACCGGGGAAACACAATGGCAAGGCGGGCAGGACATCACAGTCATGACCAGAACCCTGACGCAGCCGTTGACCGCCGAGACGGCCAGGCACTCTCGTCACTTTCAGCTCATTGTCGACATTCACCTGCTGCTTGTCAGCAACGGAGATCTGCTGCTCGGCAGACGGGCCAATACCGGGTACGGGGACGGCGCCTACGAACCGCCGTCCGGCCGTCTGGCCGAGCGCGAGACCCTCGTCGAGGCCGGGGTCCGGGTAGCGGCGTCCGAGATGGGGGTCGCGCTTGACCCGGCCAGCGTGTCGCTCGCGCACGTGCTGCACGATGTGTCTGGTGCCGGCCGCATGGCCTTCTTCCTGACCGCCGACGGCTGGCCCGACACCGCCGCGGGAATCGTCGAACCGCGCCCGCTGCCGACCGCGGGGGGCACGCGCAGCTACAGCGACTTCGGCTGGTACCCGCTCACCGACCTCCCGGCGAACATGATCGACCGCGCCCGCGTGGCGGTCCGCAACTACGCGGCAGGCGCCCGCTTCTCGACGTATCCCGCCTTCGGCATGTGAGCGGTCGAATAGGGTGAGGTAATGAGGCTGGTCAAGACGCACGGGTCGCTCAACGAGATCTTTGCGCTGGAGGCGGCGCCGGAGGCATGGGGGTCCGATGCCGAGCTGCGGGAGTTTGTCCGGCGCGTGTGCGACCGCTTCTCGTGGACCGGCGGAAGTGACGGGATCTACCTCTACGACGCCAGCGGGCCTAACACCCAGGCGTGGTTCTTCAATCCCGATGGGTCGTCGGCCGAGCTCTGCGGGAACGGGATGCGGGGGCTTGGGCGCCTCATCCTCGACCTGCGCGGCACCGACACCGAGGTGGTGAACAGCGGGGGGCGGGACTACACCGTTCACCGTGCGCCCTCGACCCCTGAGGGTGTCCGCCAGGTGCTGCTCGAACTTCCTCCGCTGCGCTTCGATGAGGCCTCGCTGCCCGAGCCGTTCGAGCGCTTTACCGCCGTCGCTGTGCCGAACCCGCACGTCATCGCCGTTGTGCCGGAGTACTCCGAACCCGAACTGATCGAGCTGGGCAAGCGGGCCGACGAGGTCTTCGCGGAGGGCGCGAACGTCTCGTTTCTCCAGCCGCTCGGCAACACGGGGGACGTGGCGCCCGAGGTGTTCGTCCGTACCTTCGAGCGCGGCGCGGGGCTGACTCCGTCCTGCGGCTCCGGAGTGGTGGCGTCCCGGGCCGCGTACTCCCGCGTGTCGGGCCTTGACCCGGGGGAGCGCCTGGTCGTCCGCAACGCGGGCGGGGTGGCCGCGGCCTCGATCCAGGTTCGCGGCGGCGCCTGGTATCCGGTACTCGAGGGCAACGCCACGGTCGTCTACCGGGCCGAGGTCGACCTTCAGGGTAACCAGGCCGGCCCGCTGGACTGGGCTGCGGAGGAAAACGCCGCTTATACCACGCTAGACGAGAAAAATACCGCCTGCCTCAGAAACCACGGGATCCAAACCGCGCATCCGTAAATACGTAGAGTGACCGAAGAAGGCCGCGAGACGATTACCTGCACCGTTTCGCTGGGGGGAAATGCGGCGTTTACGAACCGTGCAGCATTATGATACTCGGCGCCTACCAGCAGCAATACTGTTACCTCGAATGCTTCGAGTAGCGACTGCCCGGGGGTAAGCTTCCGGCATAACCGCAGGGCTGCAGTACCGCTTGTAGTTCTTAACCCCCTTGTAGTTCTCAACGGAAGCGATCGTGCCGACGGGCTTGATCGTCGGTGCCGGCCTAGGGAGCCGATCCACACATGGCTACTTCTTACGCGGACGATGTCTTCACTTCAGACATGTCCGATATTCATGACCTGCCGCTTGATGCGGAAGTTGAGTTCGATAAAGTTGAATATGCGCATATAATGCGCCGGATCGGCATCGCCGAGGGTGAGCCGGGAACGCCGGTCTCCGCCTTCAATTCATCGATCTGAGCCTTGGCCGTCTCCGGGGGCGGCCTGCCGCTGCGGCAGTTCGTTCTCAAGATTCACAGCCGGTGTGACCTGGCCTGTGATCATTGCTATGTCTATGAGCACGCCGACCAGAGCTGGCGCGGCCGTCCCCCGGTGATTTCACCGGAGACGGTCGCCAAGGCGGGGGAGCGCATTGCGGAGCATGCCAGGGACCATCGTCTGACCGAAGTCCGCGTCATCCTGCACGGCGGGGAGCCGTTGCTGGCCGGCGCGGTCCGGCTCGGCTCGATCGCCGCGGACCTGCGCCGGACGGTCGAGCCTGTCTGCCGGCTTGACTTGCGTATCCACACCAACGGCGTGCGGCTTGACGAGGAGCTGTGCGAGCTGTTCCTGGCCGAGCGGGTCCTGGTCGGGATCTCGCTTGACGGCGATCGGGCCGCGAACGACCTGCACCGCCGGTACGCCAACGGGCGCAGCAGCTATGACCAGGTGCTGCGCGCGATCGCGCTGCTGCGGAAGGACCGCTACCGGGAGATATACGCGGGGCTGCTCGCGACCGTCGACATCCGCAGCGACCCGGTGGCCGTGTACCGGGCGCTCGCGGCGCTCGAGCCGCCGAACCTCGACTTCCTGCTTCCCCACGGCACCTGGGACAGCCCGCCGCCCGGGCCGGCCAGCCGGGAGCGACCAGCTACGCCGACTGGCTGATCGCCGTGCTCGGTGAATGGACGCGGGACGGCCGCCGCGTGCCCATCCGGATGTTCGACTCGATCATTGACACCTCGTACGGCGGGGTCTCCGCCACCGAATCGCTCGGGCTCGCGCCGAGCGACGTGGCGGTCATCGAGACCGACGGCACGATCGAGCAAGCCGACTCGGTCAAGGTCGCCTATGACGGCGCACCCGCGACCGGCCTCGACATCTTCCGTCACCCGCTCGACGCCGCGGCGGCCCACCCGGCCATCACGGCGCGGCAACTGGGCCTGGCCGGCTTGTGCGCCACCTGCCGCCAGTGCCCCGTCGTCACGACCTGCGGCGGCGGTCTGTACGCTCACCGTTATCGGACCGGCAGCGGATTCGCTAACCCGTCCGTCTACTGCGCCGACCTGGTGAAGATCATTACTCACCTGCGGGCGGACGAGGCCGCTAGACGACGGCCCGGACACTCCCTGCCGCAGGCCCACTTCGACGCGCTGGCCGCCGGGTACGGCGACGGCGTTTCTGTCTCCCATCTGATTGCGGCACAGCGCAGCGTGCGGCGTGCGCTGCTCCGCCTGCTCCACGAGCGGGCGGCTGAGGATGCCAGCGGCACGTTCGCCGACGGCTGGAACCTTCTTACCCGCCTTGACAAGTCCTCGCCCGCCGAGGTCGATGAGGTGCTCGCCCACCCCTATGTGCGGGCCTGGGCCGAGCGCTGCCTGCGAACCCCCGGCGCCATGTCGGCGGACGGCGGCCACCTGGCATCGGTCGCCGCCGCCGCGGCCATCCGGTCAGGCACCCTCACCGAACTGGACGTGCCGGTCACCGGCGGGTATGTGCACCTGCCGACCCTCGGCCGGCTCCGCGTCGGCGGTGTCGCGACCGCGACGGTCGCGGCGCGCGGCGAAGGCGCCTTCGAGGTACGCGCTCCCTCCGGCAAGTGGCACATCGACGAGCCGGACCCGGACTGGCAGCCGGTCCGCGAGCTGCGGGCCGGGCGGTTCTCGGTCCGGCTTGAGGACACCGATCTAAACCGGGACTGCCACCAGTGGCCCGTGGCCGACCGGCTGACCGCTGACCAGGCGGATGCCTGGCAGGTTCAGTTCGAGGAGGCCTGGCGGCTGATCGAGCGGGCGTACCCGCGTTACGCGGCAGGCATCGCGGCGGGGCTGTCCGCGCTGGTGCCGCTGGCCAACGACGTGCCCGGGCGGGAGATCAGCGCCGCCGCCAGGCAGGCGTTCGGCGCGGTCGCGGTGCGCGCTCCCGGCGACCGGCGCGGAGCTGGCGCTGCTGATCATCCATGAGTTCCAGCATGTCAAGCTCGGTGCGCTGACCGACATGTTCGACCTGTGCGACCGGTCGGACCAGCGGCTGTTCTACGCTCCGTGGCGGGAAGACCCGCGCCCGCTCGGCGCTGTGCTCCAGGGCGCGTACGCGCACATCGCGGTGACGGACTACTGGCGGCTGCGGCGTCACATGGTAACCGGGCCGGCGGCACTCGCGGCGGCCGAGCAGTTCGCCCGCTGGCGGATGATGACCGCCGAGGCGATCGAGACGCTGGCGGGCTCGGGTGCGCTGACGCCGCTCGGTGCTCGTTTCGTGGACGGCATGCGGGCCACGGTCGAGCCCTGGCTCGGTGAGCAGGTACCGGAGGCGGCCGCGGCGGCCGCCGGACGGTGGGCCGCCGAGCGGCGTGAGGCATGGCGACGGCAGCGGGAGTAGCGGGTAAGCCATGCGGAGCCAAGCCAGGACGACGTTGAGGTCGGTCCGCCCGCCGGTGCGGAGGGAGCGGATCGTCCGCGACCTGCGCGGACTTGGGATCGAGGTCGGCCAGACGCTCCTCGTGCACGCCTCGCTCCGGTCTCTCGGGTGGGTGCCGGGCGGCGCGCCGACCGTTGTCGCCGCGTTGCGCGAGGCGGTCGGCCGGGCCGGGCACGTGGTCGGGCCGACCGGGACAGAGGAGAACTCGAAGTCTTCCCGTGCGTACCGGGAGCGCATCGCGACGCTCACGCCCGCCGAAGTCGAGGAGTACCACCTCGCCATGCCGGCGTTCGACAAAGACGCGACACCCAGTGGCATGGGCGCGATCAGCGAGGCGCTGCGTACCGCGGAGGGGGCCGTCAGGAGCGCCCATCCGCAGAGTTCGTTCGCCGCCGTCGGTCCCGAGGCCGGCGAGCTGATGGCCGATCATCCGCTTGAGTGCCATCTTGGCCCGGACTCTCCGCTGGGAAAGCTCGCCAAGGCGGAAGCGCAGGTGCTGATGATCGGGGTCGGCTACCGGGCCTTCACCGGATTCCACCTCGCCGAGTACCTCTATACGCCGCGTCCGCCGAAACGGATGTACGCGTGCGTCGTGGCCGCAGACCCCGCCAACACGGGCGACGGCAGGCGCTGGGAAGAATACGAGGACGCGGTGCTCGACGATCAGGAATTCGATGATATAGGCGAATCCTTGGAAAAGCACATGGTCGTCAAGCGCGGAAAGGTGGGCCATGCGGAGTGCCGCTTGTTGCCACTCGCCGCTGCCGTTGAGTTCGCGGCCGAATGGATGACCGAGCATCGGCCGATACCCAGCGCAAATGCGGGGTCGTGACCTTTCCAAACCTATTTGTGTCTCATATAGTGATGACTCCTACCCAATGTCGGCACCTGCCGCCTGGCTGGAAGGGGGCCGAGTGCACGGAGGGTACGTGCCCGGGGCCGCCGATGACAGGTATCCGCCGCTAGGATCGGCTGACGGTCCGCTCTTCTTCCTCAGCTACGCGCACGGCCCCAGGGACGACCGGTCCGGCCGGGATCCCGACCTGTGGATAGGCACGCTTTACGACGATCTCTGCGATCACATTAAATCGCTGGCCGATTTGCCGCCAGGCATGAAGGCCGGCTTCATGGACCGGGAACTGCGGCAGGGGCACGAGTGGCCGGAGCGGCTGGCGAACGCGCTGGCGACCTGTCGTGTCTTCGTGCCGCTTTACTCGCGGCGGTACTTCAAGAGCGAGCATTGCGGCAAGGAGTGGTTCGCGTTCAACCGGCGCAGGCTGAATCACAAGGCGAAGAACGCCAGCCCGGTCGAGACGATCGTTCCCGCGCTGTGGATTCCCATGCCGGACGACCAGCTTCCCGAGGCGGCGGCGTCGGTCCAGTACAACGCGGCCGGGTTCAGCCCGCTGTACGCGGAGCACGGCTTTTACGGAATCATGAAGGTCAGCCGGTGGCGGGACGTGTACGAGGAGGCGGTGTACCTCCTGGCGAAGCGGATCGTCACCGCGGCCGAGGCCTCGCCGCCGGTCGGGCCCGGCGGTAACGTCGGCTACGAGTCGCTGCCGTCGGCGTTCGGCGGCCAGGGCGCGGCCGGGCCGGGTGACAAACCGCTGCGGGTCACCATCGTCGCGCCGAGCAGGGACGAACTGCCCGGCGGCCGTGACCGCGCCTACTACGGCAAAGACATCCACGAGTGGAATCCGTACCGCCAGGACTCGATGCGGTCGCTCGCGGACCATGCCTCGGAGCTCGCCCGCAGCCTGTCCTACACGCCCGAGGTCGGTGACCTCTACCAGCATGAGGCCGGGCTGGTCGGCAGCGAGCCGCCGTCGGGGCCCGAGGTGCTTCTCATCGATCCGTGGGCCGCCATGCAGCCGGAGTGCCGGGACATACTTCGCAGGCTTGACTTGGTGGACAAACCCTGGATCCAGGTGATCGTGGTGTGGAACCAGCAGGACACCCAGATGGCGACGGACACGGAGCGGATCAGGGCCGCGCTCGATGCCGCGCTGCCCCGCAAGCTCAGGGAAGGCCGCGCCACGTCGGCCCTCGCGGTCCGTGGGGTCCCTTCCCTGGAGGACTTCGGCATGGTGCTGCCGGCCGTAATCGCCGCGGCGAGCAGGCACTACCTCAGGTCGGCGTCGGCCAACCTACCTCAAGAGCCGCCCGAGCCCGACGAGGCACCGGAATGACACGCGACCGCCTGACCAACGCAGCCTCTCCGACATCCCTGGAGCATGCTCATGGCCGATGAGACGAACAGCGCGGGCAAGGTCGTCACCTTCTACTCCTTCAAGGGCGGAACGGGCCGGACCATGGCCCTGGCCAACGTGGCCTGGATCCTGGCCAGCAACGGCAAGAAGGTGCTGGTGGTGGACTGGGACCTCGACTCGCCCGGCCTGCACCGCTACTTCCACCCGTTCCTCGACCCGGCCAAGGTAGCCGCCACCCAGGGCATCATCGAGTTGATCACCGACTATGCCTGGGACGGCGACCCAGGGCGGGGACCGGTCGCAGGAGTGGGTCACGGAAGCGCGCGCAGATCATTCCGCACGCCGTCTCCCTAACCTGGGAGTTCCCCGACGGCGGCATGCTTGACTTCGTGTCGGCCGGCCGCCAGAACCGTGACTACTCATCAGCGGTGACCGCGATCGACTGGGACAACTTCTACGAGCAGGCTCGGCGGCGGGCAGTTCTTCGACGCGCTCCGCGCGGACATGAAGCAGCACTACGACTACACGCTGATCGACAGCCGGACCGGGCTGTCCGACATCGCCGACATCTGCACCGTGCACCTGCCGGACACCCTGGTCGACTGCTTCACGCTGAACGACCAGTCGATCGACGGGGCGGCCGCGATCGCCAGGAACGTCGAGCAGCGGTACCACTACCGCAACATCCAGGTGCTGCCGGTCCCGATGCGCATCGACGAGGCGGAGAAGGACAAGGCGGACGTGGGCCTGGCGCACGGCGAGGTCGCGGTTCGGCAGTGGCCTGCACGACCGGATCGGGCGAGTACGAGGCGAACGACTACTGGGCGGCGGTGGCCATCCCGTACAAGCCGTTCTACGCATTCGAGGAGACCCTCGCCGTCTTCGGCGACGCGCCCAGGTCGCCCCTGTCGCTGCTGGGCGCGTACGAGCGGCTGACCGCCGCGATCACCGACGGACGGGTCCGGGCGCTCGCCGCGATGAGCGAGGACACCCGGCTCACGTACAAGGCCGCGTTCATCCGGCCCCGGCAGCCGCCGCCCGGCGACATCTACCTCAGCTATGTCCCCGAGGACCGGATGTGGGCGGACTGGATCGCCGCGGTGCTCGCGCCGCGCGGTATTCACGGTCCTGCGGCCGGTCGAGCGCCGCGATCGCGGGCAGCAGCACCAGGGAAGACGCGGAGCGCGGCGGCGGCGGCCGCCAGCCGCACGATCGCCCTGCTGTCGGCCGCCTACCTGCAGTCGCCGCAGGCCCGGGGCGTCTGGGACGCGATGGGGGCCGCCGACCCCGCCGGCAGCCGACCGTCGGCTCATCCCGGTCCGGGTCGGCGAGACCCGGCTTGACCAGCCGTTCTCCGAGCGGACGGTCGTGGACCTGACCCGGCGCGACGCAGGCACAGGCGGCGGAGGAGCTGCTCAAGGCGCTCGGCTATCCGCCGCAAACTGGCCGACCAGCTCGACCCGTCCAGAACCCCGGTATCCGCGGACGATCCCGCCGGTATGGCGCGTACCGACGCGGAACGCGTCGTTCACCGGCCGCAATGAGGTCCTGGAGAAGCTGCACGACCAGCTGATCGGCGGCGAGCACGGCCGTCGTGCTGCCGCGTCGCGCTGCACGGCCTCGGCGGCGTCGGCAAGACCCAGGTCGCCCAGGAGTACGCGCACCGGTTCATGGCCGACTACGACCTGGTCTGGTGGGTGCCGTCCGAGCAGCGCGACCTGATCAACCCCAGCCTCGCCGAGCTGGCGCCGCAGCCTGGGGATCCGGGTCGCCGACTCGACGCCGGAGACGGCGGAGGCGGTCAGGGAGGCGCTGCGCCGCGGCCCGCCCTACGACGCGCTGGCTGCTGATCTTCGACAACGCCGACGAGCCGCGCGAGCGTCGAGGACTTACTTCCCCGGCGGCCCGGGTCACGTCATCGTGACGTCGCGGAACCCGGCCTGGTCGCAGGTGGCCGAGCCGGTGGCGATCGACGTGTTCTCCCGGCTGGAGTCGCTCGCCTACCTGCAGCGCCGCGTGCCCGTCGCTGTCCGACGCGGACGCCACCCTGGTCGCCGAGGCGCTCGGCGACCTGCCGCTCGCCATCGAGCAGGCGGGTGCCTGGCTGGCCGCGACCGGGATGCCCGCCGCCGAGTACGTGGCGCAGCTGCGGGAGCAGTTCGCCGCGACCATGGCACTCAGCCAGCCGGCCGACTATCCGACGTCGGTCGCGGTGACCTACCGGCTCTCGTTCGACCGGCTCAAGAGCCAGTCGCCGGCGGCGGCCCGGCTGCTCGAGCTGTGCGCCTGCTTCGCGCCCGACCCCATCTCGCTGACGCTGCTGTACCGGCGACGAGATGATCAAGCTCCCTGATCCCCTATGACCGGCGGCTCCGGGCGGCGCGGACCGTGCTCGGGCTGCTGATCACCGACATCACGCGGTTCTCGCTGGCCAGGTCGACCGGGACGTGGGCAGCAACTCGATCCAGGTCCACCGGCTGATCCAGGCGGCCATCCGCGACCAGATGCAGACGGCGCCTATCGCGAGGAAACGCAAGCACGAGGTGCACAAGGTGCTCGCGGGGGCCCGGCCCCGGCAGGGCGACACCGACGACCCGGCCAACTGGGCCACGCTACGACCTGATCTGGCCGCACCTCGAACCCCTCCGAGGTGTGGAACTGCGACGATGAGGAAGCCCGCCAGCTACTGATCGACCGGGTCCGCTACCTGTGGAAGCGCGGCGACTTCGAGGTGGCGCTCGAGGTGGCGCACCGGCTTGAGCTGCAGTGGCAGGACAAGATCGGACCAGACGACGAGCAGGTCCTGTCCCTGCGCTTCCACATCGCGAACGTGCTGCGCTCGCAGGGCAGCTTCCAGGCGGCTTACGAGCTGGACACCGAGATCTTCGCCAAGCAGCGGGAACTGCTCGGCGACGACCACCCGTCCACCCTGCTGACCGCCGGCAGTCTCGGCGGTGACCTGCGCGGGCTCGGCCGGTTCCGGCGAGGCGCTTGAGCTCGACGAGCAGACCTATCGCCGTAACCGGGACCTGCTGGGTCCCGATGACCCGAACACGCTGTCAAGCGCGAACAACCTCGCCGTCGACCTGCGCCTGGTCGGCGACTCCTTCCGGGCCCGCGACCTCGACCAGGAGACGCTGAACTACCGGCAGGTCGTGCTCGGCGCCGTCCATCCCTACACGCTCCACTCCGCGTCGATGCTGGCGCGTGACATGCGGGAAGCGGGCGACTACGAGGGTTCCGTCGACCTGCTTCAGGAGACCTACGAGCGTTATCTCAGCGTTCTCGGCGAGGATTTCGTAGACACGCTGCGCACCGGCAAGAGCCTCGCGGTATCCCTGCGGAAGACGGGCAGGCTCGATGAGGCCTACGTCCTGACCAGGGACGTCGACGATCGGTACGGGCGTGCCTACGGCGAGGCCCACCCCGACTCGCTCGCCTGCCGGCTGAACCTCGCCTGCGACCTGTCGGCGCTGGAGGACAAGGTCGCCGCCTTCGAGGTGGCGAGCCAGGTGCTCCAGGTTTACCAGGGCACCATCGGCGGGGCCCACCCCTTCACGCTGGTGGCGCAGAACAACATCTCCACGTACCTGCGCGGGACCGGCTCGGTCCGCGAGGCGCTCGGGCTCGCGGACCGGACGCTGAACGTGATGCGGGACTCGCTCGGCGACAGCCATCCGTTCACCCTGTCGTGCGAGGTCAACAAGGCAAACTGCCTGCACGACCTGCGGCGTCTCAGCCGACGCGGAAAGCCTGCAGCGGGAGGCGGCCGAGCGGCTCAAGAAGACTCTCGGCAACACGCATCCCGACACGTACGTCTGCGAGGCGAATCTCGCGATCGTGCTGCGAGCGCAAGGCCGCCTTGACGAGGCGGAAGCGATGCAGCTCAAGGTGATCGCGGGACTGAGCCAGGTGCTCGGCACCGACCACCCCAACGTCACGGCGCTGCGCAACTGGAAGCTCCAGAACCGCGACCTCGAGGCCAGCCCACCTGACCCAGCCCGCCGCACCTAAGGCCTGATGCAGCCAAGACAGTACGTCGGGTACCACCTCGAGCGCGCCGAAGTGCGCGGTGCCCGGACGGATCGACACGATCGCGCCCGGGATCTGGTCGGCCAGCCAGCGGGCGTGCGCCGCCGGCGAGAACACGTCGTTCTGGCCGTGCCAGAGCAGAACGGGCACCCGGATGTCCGCCGGGTCGAATCCCCACGGCGCGCAGAACGCGAGCGCGTCGTCGATCCAGCCGGCCGCGGAATCGCGCAGCGCCTCGGCGAAATTCTGCGCGAGCAGGGCCCGGATGCCGACGTCGGCCACGATCCGCCGGTCCGCCTCCGGCATCTCGGGGTTGAGCGTGCTGACATGGCTGGCCGGATCGGCCCTGATCCGAGCGGCCGCCTGCACCAGGTGCTCGGTCAGTGCCTCGGGTGCGGTCGCCGCCGCGGTGAACTCGCGCACATTGGAGTCGGCCATCCCCGCGAACCAGTCAAGGCCCTCGGCCGTCCGTGGAGCCAGGCTGACCAGCACGCCTGCCCGGGTGACCCGGTCCGGCAGCAGCGCCGCGCAGGCGAGCGCGTGCGGGCCGCCGCCCGACCGGCCGAGCACCGCGAACCGGTCGAGTTCAAGCGCGTCCGCGATCGCCTCGACATCGGGCACCACGTCCGCCACCACCCGGGACACGAGCCGGTCGGACCAGCCGTAGCCAGGCCGGTCGAAGGTGATGAGCCGCACGCCGAGCTCGTAGAGCACTCGTCCGCGGGGGAGCGGCCCCAGCCTGCTCCCTGGCGTCCCGTGCAGCAGGAGTACCGGCTGACCGCTAGGATTCCCCGTTTCCTGCACCGCTACCTTTCGGCCGTCGGCCGAACGTACAAAAGTGGTCACCGGCCCCCATCACCACAAAAAAGGAACACACGGCAACGAACCGCTGTAAAACTCCCCATACTCCGATCTGACAGGCAATCTTTTGCGTAGTCAAGCGGTTATCCGCGGCCGTACGCCAGAGATATACAGATGTGGTGGTAACCAGCTATTCGCGGGGAAGCCGGCCGAGGGCCTGCCGGGCGCGGCGCTCGGCGGCCTCGGCATGGCGGGCGCGCATCCGGGCCGCCGCGAGGTCGGACCTTGCCTGAGTGAGCCGCTGCTCCAGGTCGCGGACCTCGGCCTCAAGCCGGTCCTCGGCCGAGACGGCCGCTGCGGCCGCCTCGGCGGCGGTCGCCGTCGCCCGTTCGGCCTCCTCGTACTGCTCCCGGCGCTGAGCCGCATGCTCCGCGGCCTCCCGCGCCAGCCGGTCGCTCACTTCCGCCTGCCGCCGCGGCGCTCGCCCGGCGGGCTCCGGGAGCGCCCGTGGACGTCGCGCGGCGCCGGGCGGCCTTGACCGTCTCTCCGGCCGCCGCACCCCCACGCCCCGTGCGGTCAGGTTCAGCATGGTCAGGTTCGGTGTCGTCCGGCCCCGTGTCCGCGGGCACAACTCCAAAGCCCGACCACTGAGCCGCACGGGTGAGCGTCCCGCCCGCGAAGTCCGCCGCCACCTCGGGGTCGGCGAGCGCCGCGGTCAGCGTCTGCGACACCTCCAGGCGCAGCGACGGCGGCGCGTCCGCCACGTCGGCGGCGGCCAGCGCCTGTGCGGTGAGCGCGTCGACCAGAGCCCCCCGGGCGGCGGAAAGCTCCCGCAGCCGCGGGCCGTGCCTGGCCTCCTGCGCGGCCCGCAGCGCCGCCGCGAGCTCGGCCAGCTTCGGTGCCGCGCCCGGATCGGTCCGCGCCAGCCGGTTGGCCACCCAGGCCGCGCGGGTAGGCCTGCGCAGCGCGGCGATCGCCTTCGCCGCCGAGCGGTCCCCGGCGCCGCGCGCCGCGGTCGCGAGCTCGCCGCGGCGCTCGGTGAATGCCTCGGGCGCGGCACCGTAAAGCTCCGCGATGGCGGCGGCTAGGCGATCGTCCGGCACATCGCCGGTTATGCCCGCGTTCTGAGCCCTGCGAACAGGTCGTCCTCCGGGACGGGCGCGCCCGTGGTGTCGGCGATCCTGATGAAGTACTCGTAGCCGAATGCCTCGTCCGCGATCTCGGCCGGGATCTTGCTGAACCACGAGTCATCGATCTGGCTGCCGTGCGCGAACAGCGCCGCCCGCTTGCGCGCGAGGACCGGCCTGATGTCGACCGTCGTGGTGATCCGGGCCTCGGACTCAAGCCCTCGCTGCCACCGCTCCCTGGCCTCGGCGGAGTCCTCGTCCCAGCTCGGCATCTCCACGCCCGCCGCGCGCAGCGCGTCCCAGACCTTCCGCCAGTTGGAGCCCTTCATCGTGGACAGGTACACCTTCGCCGGGATCCCGGTCGCCGCGGCCGCGGCCTGGGCGGCGCGGCTGGCGTGCACGTGGTCCGGATGCTGGTAAGCGCCCTGGTCGTCGTACGTGACGAGCACCTGCGGGCGGTACTTGGTGATCAGTTCGCCGATCCGCCCGGCCACCGTCTCAAGCGGCACGTTAGTGAACGCCTCCGGCAGGCTCTTGTAGTCCCATTCCAGCATCCCCGAGTCGTGGTAGCCGAGCGTCTCCACATCGCTGACCTTGAGGATGCTCGCCGATTTTTCAAGTTCGGCGAGGCGCAGCCGCGCCACGGCCTCGGGGTCGTGTCCCTCCTGTCCGGGTTTGATCCCGCCGGGCGCATCCCCGTACTCGCCGTTGGTGCAGGTGACCACAATCGTCTGGACACCCTGGTCCGAGTAGCTGGCGAGGATGCCGCCACCGGACGCCTCATCGTCGGGGTGCGCGTGAACTGCCATCAGGGTAAGAGGCTCTGCCATGTCATCCAGAGTGTCAT
This sequence comes from uncultured Actinomycetota bacterium, assembly GCA_963785645.1. GTDB lineage: Bacteria > Actinomycetota > Actinomycetes > Streptosporangiales > Streptosporangiaceae > Trebonia. Next base: position 102,654 of record CAWAWG010000018.1, on the reverse strand, counting down.
TCACGTATGACATTATTCCCTAAACATTTTTCCGACCGATTTTGAGGAAAATTATCCCGAACGGATACGCCTGACTCCGGTCGCGCTCCATCGCCCATACTTCAAGGGTCGGCGAACGGGAACGGGCCGATTTGACGATTCCCTCAGGGAATCAGCGGTGCGGTGGCGGGCCGGTACCTTGGCCGCTGCTAACCGAGGTACCGGCCCGCGGGGGCCGCTAAGCGATCTTGTCGAGTGCGCCCTGCGCGGCGCCGTTGGCGCCTTGGACCGCGCCGTTGGCGCCCGGGGTCGGGGCGGTCAGGGCGGACTTCTTGAGCAGGTCGAGGATCGTGATGCCCTGTCCGAGCAGGCCCGCCACAACCTCGTTGACGCCCTGGGTGCCGTTGAGCACGGTGAGGTTCGCCCCGGCCAGGCCGCGGGACGCCGCCTCGACCAGCGTGGGGAGGTTCCCGATCAGCGTGCTGGCCGCGATCAGCTCCTGGTTGCCCTCGCGCAGCGACTCGGCGAGTGCCTGGTTGGCGTCCGCCTGCCCCTGGGCCTGAGCACGCTCGGCGTGCGCCTGGGCATCCGCCCGCAGCCTGGTCGCCTTGGCTTCGGAGTCGGCGAGCGTCGTCTGCCTGAATGCCTCCGCCTCCGCGGCGAGCTTGGCCTGGTCGCGGTCGGCCTCGGCGATCTGGCGCTTGCGGAACGCCTCGGCCTCGGTGGTGAACCGGGCCTGGTCGCGGTGCGCCTCGGCGAGCGTCCGCGTCTTGTACGCCTCGGCGTCGGCCGGGCGGCGGACCTCGGCCTCCAGCCGTTGCGCGGCCAGGTCGGCCTCGTGCCGGGCGAGCGTCGTCTGCTGCTGGATCACCTCCTGCTTGGCGTGCGCCTCGGCGAGCGGCCCGGCCTGATCGGCGCGTGCCTTGGCCTCGGCTGATTCCGCCCGGAAGTCGGCCTGCTTGATCGACAGGTCCCGCTCGTACTGCGCCTTCTTCGCGTAGGCGGCCATCTCCTGCTCCGCCGCCTCCATGTCGGCCTGGGCCTTCGCGATCCGCGCCTGGCTGGCCGCCGCGGCGGCGTGCGGGGCGGCGAGGTTGTTGATGTAGCCCGAGGCGTCCTCGATCTCCTGGATCTCCAGGGCGTCGACGACGATGCCGAGCTTCTCCATCTCGGCGTGGCTGCCGTCCTTGATCTCCTGGGCTACCCGGTCCCGCTCCCTGATGATCTGCTCGACGGTCAGCCCGCCGATGATTGACCGCAGGTGCCCGGCGAAGACCCGGCCGACCAGGATTTCCATCTTGTCCTGCTCGGACAGGAAACGGCGGGCCGCGTTGGCGATCGACACGGAGTCGTCGCCGACCTTGAACGCGGCCACCGCGCGGACGCTCAGCCGGATGCCCTGGTTGGTGATGCACTCCTCGGTGATCTCGGCCTCGCGCAGGGCGAGGGAGAGCACCCGGGCCCGCTGCTTGACGGGGATGACGAAGCTGCCGTGCCCGGTGACGATCCGGAACTGCGTCGCGTCCTTGTGCCGCTTGGAACCCGAGATGAGGAGTGCCTCGTTGGGGGCCGGGACGTGATAGAACAGCATGACAATCTCCCTTTCCCTGCCTTGTGCAGGGGTTTCAATGGGAAGGGGTTGGCTTAGATCGGGCTTGGGGTGACCAGCACGGATCTTGCCGACAGCGCATCTACGACGATCACCCGGGAATGCCGGGAGATTGGCTCGTCGGCGAACGCGGCGAACGTCTCGCTGCCGCCGCGGACGGAGAGCAGCACCTCGCCGGGGCCATTTACCGGAATGGATACAGTAACCCGCCCGATCGTGCCGATCAGGCTCTCTGCCGCGCCACCTTTGGCGTCCACGGCCACATCACCGGCTTTCGCGTTATGCGCCGGTATCGGTATATCACCGGTCATTAGGCGGTGTGCGCGCACCCCCCTGGTATTCCGTGCCCAGGCCGTCGGAAATTGCATTAGGGAGTTATGCGATCGGCCGCGTTGCTCAAAGCCTGGCAACGCGACCGGGCATTCTTTAAAGGTTCTCTAAAGGCGAGGCATGCGCACTGTCAAGGCGCTCGGCCGCACGGTGACGGTCAGCGAATGGCCGGCCGTCACCAGTTCCCCGTCGACCTCGCGCATGAGCGGGGAACAGGAGGTGATCTCGACCTTGCGGGCCTGGAACCGCTCGAGCATCCGGTCCTGACGGTGACTGCGCGTCAGCACGCGGGCGGCCAGCCGGGTCCAGCCGAACGGCCCGTGCGGCGCGAGCACCCCCACGTCGAGCATTCCGTCATCGACCCGTGCGTCCGGCAGCAGGGTGAACCCGCCGGGCAGCAGCCCGGAGTTTCCCACGACGACCGACCGCGCCTCGCGTTCGACCGGCGCCCCGTCGTCGAGCCTGATGCTGAACGAGGTGGGCGCCACGGCCAGGTGCGCCGCACCGCACATCGCGTACGCGAGCCAGCCGAAGCGGTGTTTGAGCCTGGTCGCCGCCACGACGGCGGCGTCGAGACCCATCCCCGCCATGGCGGTAAACGGCACCCCGTCGGCGACCGCGACGTCAATCGTCCGGTCGGTGCCGCGAGAATCACTGCCGCCGGAATCGAGTGCCACCGCGAGCGCGGCCTTGGGCTGCCCGGGCAGGCGAAGCGTCCTGGCCAGCAGGTTGGCGGTGCCGTGGGGCACGATCCCGAGCGGTACGCCGGTGCCGGCCAGCCCCTCGGCGCAGCCTCGCACGGTTCCGTCGCCGCCCACGGCGACCACGAGGTCCGCCCCGTCCAGTGCCGCCGCGCTGGCGGCGGAGACCCCGGCCGCGGCCTTTTCCGTAACCAGGAACTCGGCCCGCCACCGGTAGCGCGCCGCGGCCTCCCGGCACAACGCCAGCAGGTGCCCGCCGTTGCGTACCAGCGAGCCGTTGACCACGAACGCGACACCAGGCATGACGCAAATGAGATTACCCCGTGGAATGTCCGGAAACCGCAGAACGTGAGTATGGCCCGGTGCGGGCACCGGGCCATACTCACGTTCTGATCAACATTCGCGGGCGAAAACGGGTGTTACCTGAGGAACCAGCGGTACGGGGAGATCAGCTTGTCCACCGTGTCGGGCCCCCACGAGCCCACCGCGTACGGCTGCACCGGCGGGGGAGAGGTCAGCAGCGGCTCGGAGATCTCCCAGACCCGCTCGATACCGTCGGCCCTGGTGAACAGCGACTGGTCGCCGAGCATGGCCAGCAGGATCAGCCGCTCGTACCCCTCAAGGGCATTGGCCGCCGCGAACGAGTCCTCGTACTTGAACGTCAGCGTCGACTGGCCGAGCGTCATCTCCGGGCCGGGCATCTTGGCCATGAATTCGATGCTGATCGAGCCCGGGTCGGCGAAGTCGATGATGATCTCGTTGACCTGGCCGACCGGCGCGTCGTGGCGGCGGGAACGGAACATCCGCACCGGCGGCGTGTGGAACCCGAGCGTGATGGTCTGCCGCGACGTCTTCATCGCCTTGCCCGAGCGCAGGTAGAACGGCACCCCGTGCCAGCGCCAGTTCTCTACCTCGGCGCGCAGCGCGATCATCGTCTCGGTGTCGGAGTCGGCAGGCACCCCGGGGATCGACCGGTAGCCGTCGTACTGCCCGCGCACCACGTGCCGCACGTCGATCGGCCGCAGCGCGTCGAACACCTTGCCCTTCTCGTCGCGCAGCGGCTTGGCGGCCAGCGAAGTGGGCGGCTCCATCGCGACGAAGCCGAGCACCTGGAACAGGTGGGTCACCACCATGTCCCGGTAGGCCCCGGTCGCGTTGTAGAAGCCGGCCCGCTGCTCGACGGTCAGCGTCTCCGGCACGTCGATCTGCACGTACTTGATGTGCTGCCGGTTCCAGATCGGCTCGAAGAGCCCGTTCGCGAACCGGAAGGCGAGGATGTTGTCGATCGATTCCTTGCCGAGGAAGTGGTCGATGCGGAAGATCCGTGACTCGTCGAACACCTTGTGCACGGCCGCGTTGAGTTCGATCGCCGATTCCAGGTCGGTGCCGAACGGCTTCTCGATGATCACCCGGGCGGTGTCGTTGGCCAGCCCGCTCGAGCCGAGCATGCCCACCACCGACTCGAACGCCGACGGCGGCACGGCCAGGTGGAACAGCCGTTCGATGGGCCTCGGCCCGTCGCCGTTCCGCCGCCGCGCCGGTGCGGCGCTGATCGACTTTTCCGCCGCCTCGACCGCGGCCACCAGCGCCGACGGGTCCTCTGGCGACGCCGCGCCGAACGACAGCCGGGAGGCGAACGCGGTCCAGGAGTCGTCCGGCTTGCAGTTGCCGAACTGATGGCAGGCCGACTCGGCCTCGGCCCGGAAGTCGGCGTCGGACAGCGCGAACTGCGGCGGCGCGCACCCGATGACGCGGAATTCGTCCGGCAGCAGCCCGGCCCGGAACAGGTGGTGCAGTCCCGGCAGCAGCTTCCGCTTGGCCAGATCGCCCGTCGCGCCGAACAGCACGATCACGTGCGGATCGGGCTTGACATGCCCGTGCCGCGGCGAGGCCCCCGTTGCCCCTTTGAACCGTGCGTGTCCGGAAACGGTCATTGCTTCTGCTCCGCGTGGCCGCCGAACTCCGAGCGCATGGCCGAGAGGATCTTGCCGGTGAACACGCCGAGGTCGCGCGACTCGAACCGCTGGAACAGGGCCGCGGTGATGACCGGAGCGGGCACGCCCTCGTCGATCGCGGCCTCCACGGTCCACCGGCCCTCGCCGGAGTCGGACACCCGGCCGCCGAACTCGTCGAGGTTGGGCGACTTCGCGAGCGCCGCGGCGGTCAGGTCGACCAGCCAGGACGAGATCACCGAACCGCGCCGCCACACCTCGGCCACGTCGGGGACGTTGATGTCGTACTGGTAGTACTGGGGGTCCCGCAGCGGCGTGTTCTCCGCGTCGTGGGTGGCATTCGGCTGGTTGCCGATGTCGGCGCCCTTGATGATCGACAGCCCCTCGGCGATCGCGGCCATCATGCCGTACTCGATCCCGTTGTGCACCATCTTGACGAAGTGCCCGGCGCCGGACGGCCCGCAGTGCAGGTAGCCCTGGGCCGCCTGGGATTTCGGGTCGCGGCCGGGCGTCGGCTCGACGCTGCCCTCACCCGGAGCGATCGTCTTGAAGATCGGGTCGAGCCGCAGCACGGCGGCGGAGTCCCCGCCGATCATCAGGCAGTACCCGCGCTCAAGGCCCCACACGCCGCCCGAGGTGCCGACGTCGAGGTAGTGCAGGCCCTTCGGCGCGAGCGCCTTGGACCGGGTGATGTCGTCGTGGTAGTAGGAGTTCCCGCCGTCGATGATTGTGTCGTCGGCGTCGAGCAGCGGTACCAGCTGCTCCAGCGTCTGGTCGACAATGCCGGCCGGGATCATGATCCAGATGTTGCGCGGCTTCTCCAGCGCGGCCACGAAGTCGGCGAGCGTGTTGGTCCCGGTGGCGCCGTCCGCCTCCAGCGACTTGACCGCGTCCGCGCTCACGTCGTATACGACGACGCGGTGCCCGTCGTTCATCAGCCGACGGGACAGGTTGGCCCCCATCCGGCCCAGACCGATCATGCCGAGCTGCATTGGTGTGTCAGTTGCCATAAAGAATCAGCTCCCCGTTTTCATTGACCGGTAACGCCGGATCAGCGCATTCGTGGATGAGTCGTGGGACAGCTCGGGTTCCGACGCGGAGGTCAGCTCCGGGATGATCCGCTGCGCGAGTTGCTTGCCGAGTTCGACGCCCCACTGGTCGAACGAGTCGATGCCCCAGATGGTCCCCTGCGTGAACACCGAGTGCTCGTACAGCGCGACCAGGGTGCCGAGCAGCCGCGGCGTGAGGATGTCGCACAGCAGGGTGTTGGTCGGCCGGTTGCCCTCCATGACCCGGTGCGGTACCACCGCGTCGGCAGTTCCCTCGGCCCGGACCTGCTCCTCGGTCTTACCGAAGGCCAGCGCCTCGGCCTGCGCGAACACGTTGGACGACAGGAAGTCGTGGTGCTCTCCCAGCGGGTTCAGGGTCCGCGCGAACCCGATCAGGTCCACCGGGATCAGCACCGTCCCCTGGTGGATGAGCTGGTAGAACGAGTGCTGCCCGTTGGTTCCCGGCTCGCCCCAGTAGACCGCGCCGGTGTCGTAGTCGACGTGCTTGCCGTCCAGGGTCACGTGCTTGCCGTTGGACTCCATGGTCAGCTGCTGCAGGTAGGCCGGGAACCGCTTGAGGTACTGGTCGTACGGCATGACCCCGACCGTCTGGGCGCCGAAGAAGTCCCGGTACCACACCGCGAGCAGCCCCATGAGCACCGGCAGGTTCGACGCGAGCGGCGCGGTGCGGAAGTGCTCGTCCATCGCGTGGAACCCGGCGAGCATCTCGTCGAACTGGTCGGGCCCGAGGGCGATCATCGTGGACAGCCCGATGGCGGAGTCCATCGAGTAGCGCCCGCCGACCCAGTCCCAGAACCCGAACATGTTCGCCGTGTCGATCCCGAATTCGGAGACCCGCTCCGCGTTGGTGGAGACCGCGACGAAGTGGTTCGCGACGGCATCCGCCGACCCCAGGGCCGACACGATCCAGTCCCGCGCCGACTTGGCGTTGGTGAGGGTCTCCAGCGTCCCGAACGTCTTGGAGGAAATGATGAAAAGGGTCTCGTCGGCGGACAGGTCGCGGACAGCCTCCGCGAAGTCAGTGGAATCCACGTTGGATACGAAACGGAAGGTGATGTCACGCTGGCTGTAATGCTTGAGCGCCTCGTAGGCCATGACGGGCCCGAGGTCGGACCCGCCGATGCCGACATTGATGACGTTCTTGATCGGTTTGCCGGTATAACCCTTGAATTCCCCGGACCTGATGCGGTTGGCAAAGTCACGCATACGCGCCAGGACGGCGTGGACGTCCGCCACGACATCCTGACCGTCGACCACGAGCGTGGCCGTCGCGGGCAACCGGAGCGCCGTGTGCAGCACCGCCCGGTTCTCCGAAACGTTGATGTGCTCGCCGCGGAACATCGCGTCCCGCCGCTGTGCCACCCCCGACTCCTCGGCCAGGTCGATGAGCAGCGCCAGCGTCTCATCGGTGATCCGGTTCTTGGAATAATCCAGGTAGATGCCCACGGCCTCGGCCGTCAGCCGCTCGCCCCGCCCAGGGTCGGCGGCGAATAGGTCGCGCAGGTGGGCACCGGAGATTTCCGCGTAATGGCGCTCAAGCGCCTGCCACGCCTTCCGCTCCCGTAGCGGAGTAGCCGACATCATGTCTCCCCTCGTCAAGGGTTCACTGACTTCTTACGTCGTTACTGCCCCCGATCCTTCCACGGTCACTGGTCGGCGGGGTGTCTGGGGTCCAAAGTCAAAGTCAAAAACCAACCCCTGGGCGGGCACGGGCCGCCAGGGGAAGATTGTTCGCGGATTTCGTGATTTCAGCTCACGGCTGCGAGCCGGAGGCGGCGCAGGCGACGGCGCGGACGCGCGTGCTGGTTGCCAGGTCCTCCAGCAGAACGGGGGAACCGTCGGGGCCGCAGAGGGGGAGTTTCCAGTTGGGGTACTCGTCGCAGGTGCCCGGCATGTTCTGGGAGCGGGTCTCGCCGGCCGCCTCGGCCAGGTTGACGCCGATCAGCAGGGCCGGCGTCTTCGCGAGGTACCCGTACAGGGCGACGGTGAACTCGTCCGCCGACGGACGCATCCCGGCGGGCAGCAGCCCTTGCCCGACCAGAGCGCCGATCCAGTCGTCGACCGTGCGGTCGGCTTCGGTTCGTTCCTCGGCCTCGGACCGCGTGAGCAGGCCGAGCTTGAGGCGGTCGGTCACCTGGGAGCCGGACAGGAACGCCGCGGCGGGCGGAAGGTCGTGGGTGGAGACCGTCACCAGCGAGTTAGCCCGCCACCACTGGGGGGCGAGGGGCTCGTCGGACCAGCCGCGCTCGAACCAGAGCATCTGCGTGCCGAGCACGCCCCGGGCGGCGAGCGCCTCGCGCAGCCACGGCTCGACCGTGCCGAGGTCTTCGCCGATGACGACCGAGCCGTCGCGAGCGGCTGCCGCCGCGAGGGTGCCGAGGGTGCCCGGCGCGTCGTAGTACACGTAGGCGCCGTCGGTCGGCGGCGCCCCGGCCGGAATCCACCAGAGCCGGGACAGACCCATGACGTGGTCGATGCGAAGCCCGCCGCCCAGGGAAAGGTTGGCGTCGATCAGGTCGGCCAGCGGCCGGTAGCCGGCGGCCGCGAGGGCCCGGGGGTGTGCGGGCGGCAGCCCCCAGTCCTGGCCGCGCTGGTTGAAGGCATCCGGCGGCGCGCCGACGGTGAATCCCCGCGCGAGGAACTCCTGCCCCGCCCACGCGTCCGCCCCGCCGGGGTGCGCGCCGATCGCGAGGTCGGCGATGATGCCGATCGGCATCCCGGCCGCCTTCGCCGCGTCCTGCGCGGCCGAGACCTGCGAAGCGACCAGCCACTGGACCCAGGTGTGGAACTCAGCCTGCGCGGCGAAATCGCCCCGCCGCACCTCCGCCCCGGCCGATCGCGGATCGCGCAGGTGCACGGGCCAGGTCCGGTAGTCGGGGCCGTGGACCTCGGCGAGAGCACACCAGGCGGCCCAGTCTTCGAGTGCCTGCCCGTGCCGGGCACGGAACTGCGCGAACGATGCCTGCCGGGCGTCGGAAAGCGGCACCTTGCGCAGCATTTCCAGCGCCTCGCGCTTGGCCGTCCAGACCGCGTCCCGGTCAATCAGCTCTGCTGTCTGCGACGCCTCACGAAGCGGTTGCGAGAGTTGAGTAAGCCGCCTTCGTTCGGGATAACTCAGATCTTGGTATTCGGGGATGTCCTCGATGCGCAGGTAGAGCGGCGACACCCAGCGGCGGCTCATCGGCAGGTAGGGCGATGAGCTGACCGGGGGCAGCGGCTCGGCGGCGTGCAACGGGTTGATCAGCACGAAGCCGGCGCCGAGGTCGCGGGCCGACCAGGCGGCGAGCTCCGCGAGATCCCGCAGGTCGCCGTGGCCCCACGAGTCACGCGAGCGCAGCGAGTAGAGCTGCACGGCGAACCCCCACGACCGCTCGGCGGGCACCGGCGCGACCGCTTGCGGCGGGGTAAACGTCCCGCTGTCCGCCAGTGCCTTTTCAACCGAGACGTCCGCAAGCGAGGCGACAATCGCCTCCAGCGTCTCGTCGGGCACACCGACCTCATGTCCCTGCCAGTCCCAGTAGCTGACAGAAACGCCCAGCTCCGCGGCACGCTGACGCAATTCCCCATTGCCCACGCGGATAAGTCTGCCGCATAACCGGAGGTACGCAACTTCGGGCCGGTCGGTCCCGCGGGCACAACAGTGCGGCCGCCTGGTCCTAATGCTCTAATTTTTCGTTCTACCAGTGAGATTACTTGGCACGATGGGCAAAATTAGAGTATTCGTCCGGGACGAACGTCTGCATGTCCAGCGGCGTCCGGACATAGCCGGTCGAGGCGGGCCGGTGCGGCAGCTTCAGCTTGGGCTCGGGAATGTCGCGGTACGGGATCGTGGACAGCAGGTGCGCGATCATGTTGATCCGTGCCTGCCGCTTGTTATCGGATTCGACCACGTACCAGGGCGCCTCGGTCGTGTCGGTCATCGTGAACATGTCGTCCTTCGCCCGGGAGTAGTCCTCCCACCGGGTGATGGATTCCAGGTCCATGGGGGAGAGCTTCCACCGGCGCAGCGGGTCGTCGAGCCGCGATTCGAACCGCGCCTGCTGCTCGGTGTCGCTGACCGAGAACCAGTACTTCCGCAGCAGGATGCCGTCCTCGACGAGCATCCGCTCGAAGGCCGGGCACTGGCGCATGAACCGGCTGTACTCCTCCTTGGTGCAGAACCCCATGACCCGCTCCACGCCCGCCCGGTTGTACCAGGACCGGTCGAACAGCACGATCTCCCCGGCCGTCGGCAGGTGTGCGATGTACCGCTGGAAGTACCACTGTGCCTTCTCGCGGTCGCTCGGCTTGTCGAGGGCGGTGACCCGGGCGAACCGGGGGTTCAGGTACTGGATGACCCGGCTGATCGTGCCGCCCTTGCCCGCCGCGTCCCGCCCCTCGAAGATGACGACGACCCGCGCGCCGGACGCCCGGACCCAGTTCTGCATCTTCACCAGCTCCGCCTGCAGCCGGTAAAGCTCCTTCTCGTACGCCTTCCTCGGCACCTTCTCTTCCGTCTCTTCCGTGCCGGATTTTCCAGACATAAGCGCCTCTCTTCCCCGCTTCGGTCTGCCCGCCGCCGCCCCCCCGGTAACAGCTTCTCCTGTGATTATCCCGAACGAGGGCGTGTCTTCGCCTCACCCGCCCACGCTATACATTGAGCCGTGTGAGCGAGCTTGCGAGCGAACCGGTAAATACTGTGCGTCCGCGAATGCGGACTCCGAGCGTCAGCGAGGTGGCCGTATGAGCCAAGAGCCAGCGCGCCGCTACGAGACCGTCGACCTGTACCGCACCGAGGCGGCGGCCAAGATCGTGCTGAACCGGCCGGAGCGGATGAACGCCTGGTCCGACGGACTGTCCCGGGACCTGCTGGCGGCGCTGGGCGAAGTCGCGGGCGACGACGCGGTCCGCGCCGTCATGCTAACCGGGGCCGGCAAGGCGTTCTGCTCGGGCGCGGACCTGAAGGAAGGCATGGAGAACGCCGCCGCCAGCGGCGCCGTTCTGGACCCGGACCGGATCCTGACTCGCTGGTACCACCCGATCGTCAGCGCGATTCGCGAGATGCCCAAGCCGGTCATCAGCGCGGTCAACGGGCCGACGGCCGGCGCGGGACTGTCCCTCGCCCTGGCCGCGGATCTCGTGGTAGCGAAGCAGTCCGCGTATTTCGTGCTCGCGTTCGTGAACATCGGCCTGGTTCCCGACGGCGGCGCCTCACTGTTCGTGCCGGCCCGCATCGGGTTCGCGCGCGCGGCGGAGATGGCGATGCTCGGCGAGCCGGTCCCGGCGCCCAAGGCGGTGGACATCGGCCTGATCAACGCGTCCTGGCCGGACGAGGAGTTCGAGCAGAAGGCCGACGCGCTGCTGCTTCGGCTGAGTAGCGGCCCGACCCGGTCGTACGCGGGCACCAAGCGGGAGCTTAACCACTGGGTTTACTCGGGCATGGCGGGGCACCTGACCCTTGAGGCGTCCATCCAGGGCCAGCTCGCTGCCAGCAAGGACTTCATGGAAGGGGTGACCGCATTCCTGGAAAAGCGTCCCCCGCACTTCACCGGCGAGTGACTCATGACGGACCAACGGGTATCGGTTGTCACCGGAGCGCGGGCTCCGGGCTCGGGCGGCTTATCACGCTCACACTGGCCGCCCGCGGCTGGCAGGTGGCCGCGGCCGGCCGCCGTCTATCCCCTCTCGAAGAGACAGCGGCCCTAGCCGCGGCCGGCTGGTGCTCCCGGTAGCGACCGACGTGGGCGACGCGGACTCGGTCGCCGCGCTGTTCGACGCGGTCCGGGAGCGCTACGGGCGGGTGGACCTCCTGGTCAATAACGCGGGTACCGGAGTCCCGCCGGGCGCGGTGGACGAGTTGGCGCCCGACGGCTGGCAGTCGATCGTGGCGACCAACCTGACGGGCTCCTACCTGTGCGCGCACCACGCGGTGCGGATGATGAAGGCGCAGGACCCCCGGGGCGGACGGATCATCAACAACGGGTCGATCTCCGCCCACTCGCCCCGGCCCGGTTCCGTCGGGTACACGGTGACCAAGCACGCCATCACCGGCCTGACCAAGTCGATCTCCCTCGACGGCCGCCGGTACAACATCGCCTGCGGGCAGATCGACATCGGTAACGCGCACACCGACATGACCCAACCGATCGCGGCGGGCGCTCCGCAAGCGGACGGCTCGGTCATGAGGAGCCCACGTTCGACCCGCGGCACGCGGCCGACGCGGTGGTCTTCATGGCCGAACTCCCGCTCGATGCGAACGTCCAGTTCATGACGATCACGGCCACCACAATGCCGTTCATCGGCCGAGGTTGACCGAGGAGAGTTCGCCGTCGGCGACCGCGGTTGATGGCGGACCGCGGCCGCCGACGGCTTAGCAGGCTCCGCCCCGGGTCCGCGCGCAGGACCCGTTGGCGGAGCCCCCGGACGGGGGGCACCCGGGGGCTCCATGTGGGGTAAGCCCTGCAACCGGAACGACGGCGGTGGCGGGGCCGTTACAGTTTCGCCGAGGATTTTCTTCCGTGAATTGACGGCCGCGAATAGTGACCGTCTACAGTCCGTAGGTCTCAAGCAGCCGCAGCCACAGTTCGCTCATCGTCGGGTAGGAGGGACGGCGTGCCACAGGCGGTCGAGCGGCACCTCGCCGACCACGGCGATCGTCGCGGCGTGAATCATCTCGCCGACACCGGGCCCGGCGAGGGTCAGGCCGACGACGACCCGGCGGTCCTCGTCGACGACCATCTGGGCGCGGCCCTGGTAGTCGTCCGCGAACAGGCTGGCGCCGGCCACGTTGCCGATCTCGTACTCGACGACCCGCACCCGCATTCCCGCCGCCTGCGCCTGCTCGGCCGTGAGCCCGACGGCGGCCACCTCGGGAACGGTGAAGACGACCTGGGGCACCCGCGTCCTTGACGCGATGTCCAGCACCGAGGGCTCGCGCCCGGCGGCGCGGGCGGCGATGGCGTCGCCGCAGACGCGCGCCTGGTACTTGCCCATGTGGGTGAGCAGCGCCAGATGGTTCACGTCGCCGCCGCGTAGAGCCAGCCGCCCGCGACGTCGGTCGCCCGCATCGTGTCGTCCACGGAAAGCCACGAGCCGTCCCGCAGGCCGACCGCCGGCGAGCCCGATGTCCCCGGTCCTCGGGGTTCGCCCGACGGCGGCGAGCACCTCTTCGGCCTCGACCGACGTCCCGTCGTCAAGCGTCAGCGTGACCGGACCGTCGCCGTCCGCCCGCGTCGCGGCGCTGACGTTTGCCCCGGTGCGCACGTCCACCCCCGCGTCGCGGAGCCCGGCGGTGACAAGCTCGCCGGCGAACGCGGGCAGCCGGTCGAGCAGCCCGCCCCGGGACAGCAGCGTGACCCGCGAACCGAGCGCCGACCACGCGGCGGCCATCTCGCAGCCCACGACCCCGCCGCCGACGATCACCAGCCGGGGCGGTGCCGCCTTCGCGCTCGTCGCCTCCCGGCTGGTCCAGGGCCTGACGCCGCCAGTGCCGGCGGCACCAGCGCGTCCGTCCCGGTAGCGATGACGACCGCCTGCCGCGCCGTCAGCGTGGCATCGCCGCCAGCCGCGCTGGTCACGGACACCGTGCGTTCCCCGGTCAGCCGCCCGTGCCCGCGGACCAGGTCGATCTTGGCCCCGTCGAGCCACTTGACCTGCCGGTCGTCCTTCCAGTTGTGGGTGAAGGCGTCCCGCCGGGCGAGCACCTCGGCGGGCTCGAGCCGCGCCCCGGTAACCCCGCGCACCGCCCCGGCCTCGGTGACCACGCCGACGGGCCGCAGCAGTGCCTTGCTCGGCATGCAGGCCCAGTAGGAGCACTCTCCGCCGACAAGCTCCGACTCCACGATCACGGCGGAAAGCCCGCCGCGCACCGCCCGGTCCGCGACATTCTCTCCGGTCGGCCCGGCCCCGATCACGATCACGTCATACAAATCGCCAGCCATCAGTCCTCCTCATGTCATCCCCCCGTGCACAGCGGCCTGTGCGTAGTCGCCCGTGCTCAGCTGCCCCGGGCCTCGCGGCCATGCTCAGCTGGCCGGGCACCTCCGCACAGCCTTAGGTCACCGTATTGCCCCGCCGTGTTACACCTGCGCCGGATCTGGCCAACGGCAAACTCTTGACGCTTCTACCACCCCGCGTGACTATGAGCTTCTGGCCGTTGCGATCCCGCGGTCCTGGCAGACACGGGGCGCTCGCCCAGGTACCGCCGTCCCGTGGAGGTCAATGATGATCAAACGCAAGGGTCGACGCAGGGTACGCGGCCGCGTCCGCCGGATTGCCTCGGTGGCGGCGGGCATCACCCTGGCCGCGGCGGCGTTGAGCGCTTGTGCCAGCGCCAGCGCCGGAACCGGGCCGGTGACCCTGAACTTCTACCTCTACCCGGACACCTCCGGCGCCACCGAGCAGGCGATCACCAACTGCAACGAACAGAGCCACGGCGCCTACACGATCTCGTACCAGCAGCTGCCGCAGGCCTCCGACGGGCAGCGGCAGCAGCTGGTGCGGCGGCTGGCCGCGCACGACAGCTCGATGGACATCCTCGGCCTCGACGTGACCTGGGAGCCCGAGTTCGCGCAGGCGGGCTGGATCGTCCCGTGGACCGGCAGCTACAAGGCACAGGCCGAGAACGGCACGCTCGCGCCGGCGCTGCAGACCGCCACCTGGAAGGGCCAGCTGGTCGCGGTGCCGGACAACACCAACACCCAGCTGCTCTGGTACCGCTCGGACCTGGTGCCCAACCCGCCGACGACCTGGGCGCAGATGATCGCCGACGCGGAGCAGCTCGCCAAGGAGGGCAAGCCGCACTACATCGAGATCCAGGGAGCGCAGTACGAGGGCGCGACCGTCTGGCTCAACACCATGATCGCAAGCGCGGGCGGCAGCATCCTGAACGCCAGCCGCCAGCGCGCCGTCGCTTGGCGCGCCTGCCGTCAAGGCCCTGTCCATCATGAAGGAACTGGCCGACTCGCCGGCCGCCGACCCGTCGCTCTCCGTCCAGATGGAGAACCAGAACCGGCTGGCGATGGAGGCGGGCACCGCGGCGTTCGAGCTGAACTACCCGTTCGTCTATCCGTCGATGAAGGCGGACAACCCGGCGATGTTCAAGAACTTCAAGTGGGCGCTCTACCCGGAGGTCACACCAGGGGTGCCGGCGAAGGTGACGATCGGCGGCGTCGACCTAGCCGTCAGCGCCTACTCCCAGCACAAGAACCTGGCCTTCCAGGCGGCCCTGTGCCTGCGGGACAGCCAGAACCAGATCATCGGCGCTGAGGTCGGCGGAGTGCCGCCGACGATCGCCAGCTTGTACAACGACCCCGCGCTGTACGCCGATTACCCGTTCCACGCCGACATCCTGACCGAGCTCGAGGATGCGAGCGTCCGCCCGCAGACCCCGCTCTACCAGGTGGTCTCGATCGACCTGTCGCACCAGATCTCGCCGCCCTCCGGCATCAACCCGACGGGCACCGTGCAGTCGATGGCCACCCAGATTACCAATGCCCTGCAGTCCAAGGGCCTGGTCCCGTGAGCCGAAGGAGCCCCCGATGAGCACCACTGTCCCGGCCACGGGAGCGACGACCACCCCGGCGCACGCGAAGCCGAAGCGGGCACGGGCGCAGCTGTCGGAAGGCGCCAAGGCCGACCGCCGCCTCGCGTTCTGGCTCTGCGCCCCCGCCGTCCTGGTGATGATCGCGGTAACCGGGTACCCGCTTGTCTACGCGATCATCCTGTCACTCGAGCGGTACAACCTGGAGCTGCCGCAGGACACCCAGTTCATCGGCTTCGCCAACTACAGTGCGGTGCTCAGCTCGCCGTACTGGTGGCAGGCGCTCTGGGTAACGCTGATCATCACCGTCTTCTCGGTGAGCATCACGCTGGTCCTCGGCATGGTACTGGCCGAGGTGCTGCACCGCACGGTGTTCTTCCGCGGCACCATCCGCACGGTATCGCTTATCCCGTACGGGATCGTGACGATCGCGGCCGCTTACAGCTGGCAGTTCGCGTGGACACCGAGCCAGGGCTACCTGTCCGCGGCATTCAACAACAGTGCCCCGCTGACCAGCCAGGTTGAGGCGATCATCGTCATCGTCATCGCGGAGATATGGAAGACCACGCCGTTCATGGCGCTGCTGCTGCTCGCGGGCCTCTCCCTGGTCCCCGATGACCTGCTGCGCGCGGCGAAGGTGGACGGCGCGACCGGCTGGCAGCGGTTCACCAAGATCACGCTTCCGCTGATGAAGCCCGCGATCCTGGTCGCGCTGCTGTTCCGCACACTCGACTCCTTCCGGATCTTCGACAACATCTTCATCTTGACCAGCGGGAACAACGGCACCGCGTCGGTGTCCACGCTCGGTTACGACAACCTGTTCAACGCGCTGAACCTGGGGATCGGGTCGACGATCGCCATCCTCATCTTTATCTGCGTGGCGATCATCGCGGTGATATTCATCCTCGGGTTCGGCACCGCCGCGCCCGGCTCTGCTGCTGGGAAGAGGTGATGGCACGGTGGCCACTGCCACTCTGACGCCAAGGCAACGGTTCGGCTGGACGACGGCGAACCTCATCGTCATCCTGTTCGCCCTGATCCCGGTGCTGTGGCTGGTATCGCTGTCCTTCAAGACGCCGGCTGCCGTCACCGACCCGTCGTTCTGGCCTGCCCAGTGGACCTGGGGCAACTACAGCGGGATCCTGACCAGCTCGCAGTTCCTGCGCCCGCTGGTGAACTCGATCGGGATCGGGCTGATCTCGACGTTCGTCTCCGTCGTGCTCGCCTCGATGGCGGCCTACGCCATCGCCCGGCTGGATTTCCCCGGCAAGAGCGTGCTGATCGGCCTGGCGCTGCTGATCGCGATGTTCCCGCTGATCGCGCTGGTCACCCCGATGTTCACCATCGAACGGACGCTGGGGCTGTTCAACACCTGGTTCGGGCTGATCATCCCCTACGTGGCGTTCGGCCTGCCGCTCGGGATCTATACCCTCTCGGCCTTCTTCCGGGAGATTCCCTGGGAGCTGGAGAAGGCCGCCAAGATGGACGGCGCCACCCCGTTCCAGGCCTTCACCATGGTCATCGCACCGCTTGCCGCCCCCGGCATGGTCACCACGGCCATCTTGGTCTTCCTGGCCTGCTGGAACGACTTCCTGCTGGCGATCTCGTTCACGTCAACGATCAGCTCACGCACCGCGCCTGCCGCCATGGAGTACTTCAGCGGCGGCTCGGTGTTCACCACCCCGACCGGGCCGATCTCCGCGGCCGCGGTCGTCATCACGATCCCGATCATCATCTTCGTACTTTTCTTCCAGCGCCGCATCGTCGCCGGCCTGCACCTCCGGTGCGGTCAAGGGCTAACAGGAGGAACCAATGGCCCCCATCACCTTGGAGCACATCAGCAAGCGCTACCCGGACGGTTCGCTGGCGGTGAACGACTTCAACCTGGACATCAGGGACGGCGAGTTCGTCATCCTGGTCGGTCCGTCGGGCTGCGGAAAGTCGACGACCCTCAACATGATCGCCGGCCTTGAGGACATCACGTCCGGCGAACTGCTCATCGGCGGCACCGTGGTGAACAACAAGTCGCCCAAGGACCGCGACATCGCCATGGTCTTCCAGAGCTACGCGCTCTACCCGCACATGAGCGTGCGGGAGAACATGGGCTTCGCCCTCAAGCTGGCCAAGGTGCCGAAGGACGTCATCAACCAGAAGGTCGAGGAGGCCGCGCGGATCCTCGACCTGACCCAGCACCTCGACCGCAAGCCCGCCAACCTGTCCGGCGGCCAGCGGCAGCGGGTGGCGATGGGCCGCGCGATCGTGCGCGACCCGGCGGTGTTCCTGATGGACGAGCCGCTGTCCAATCTGGACGCCAAGCTCCGGGTCCAGATGCGCACCCAGGTCTCCCGGATCCAGCGGCGGCTCGGCACCACGACCGTGTACGTGACGCACGACCAGGTCGAGGCGCTGACGCTCGGCGACCGGGTGGCGGTCATGCGCAGCGGGGTGCTGCAGCAGGTGGGCACGCCGGGCGAGCTTTACCACCGGCCGTACAACCTGTTCGTGGCGGGCTTCATCGGCTCGCCCGCGATGAACTTCCTGCCCGGCCGGGCGGAGGAGGGCCTGCTGCGGACCAGCCTCGGCGACTTCCCGCTCACCGACGCGATCCGCCGCGAGCTTGAGGGCGCGAATGCCGGCCGTGACGTCATCGTCGGGATCAGGCCGGAGAACTTCGAGGACGCCGCGCTTGTCCCCGTCGAGACCCGCTCCCGGGGAATCACGTTCAAGACCACGATCGACGTACTTGAGTCGATCGGCTCTGACGTGTTCGTCTACTTCAACCGCGGCCGCGACATGCAGGTGAGCGCCGCCGAGCTCGATGAGCTGGCCGCCGACTCAGGTTCGGCGGATACCGGCGCCGACGCGGAAACGGTCACCGCCCGGCTGGACGCCGCCACGCGGATCCGCGAGGGCACGGACGCGGAGCTGTGGGCCGACGGCGCCGCGATTCACGTCTTCGACCCGGCTACCGGCAGGAACCTGTCGCTCGCGGACAAGGCCGAGATCCCGGTGCCCCCCGCCCCGCAGCTGGAGGGCGGGGCCGACTGAGAGCCTTATCGAGCGGCTCGTCCGGTGGCCCGCACAGCCACCGGACGAGCCGCTCCAGGGCCTGGCGCAGCCGGACCTGAGGAACCCGCCGGCCTCGTAGCGCGGGGGAACCCGGTCTCGGGTGGCACTGTTGTCAGCGCGCCTCAACGCTGTCAGCGCGCCTCAACGCGCAGGGGGGCCCGCGACGTGGTCACGGACGTCCAGACCGCGCGCGGCGAGCGCCGCCTCGGTCCGGTAGATGTCCGCCTGGCTCGCACCGTCGCCGGGCGGCGGGGTGACGTCGAGCCGCAGGCAGGCCTCCGCGAGCGTGTCCAGGTACGCGCCCCGCACCGAGCGCACGTGGAACCGCTTGGCGGTCAGCTCCGCGCTCGTCTCGGTCTCGTCTAGTTCCGCCCGCAGCCGCCGCAGGTTCGCCGTGAGCCGCTCCACCGGAACCGGCGGCGGTGCCTTGCGGCGCGCCTCGGCGAGCCACCGCGCAGCCCGCAGCCCGCCGATGAGGGCATAGACGGCGACCGGCATCAGCGCCACGACGAGAACAAGGTCCACGATCGTGCTCACCCATCCAGTGTCGGAGCGCGGGCCCCGTTAGGCAAGCACGGTGAGCGGGCACCTTGTCCGCTAGGCCAGCCCTGAGGTGTCACCGACCATCGACGCCGGATCGGTAACCCGGTCGAACTCCTCGCCGGAGATGTAACCAAGGGAAAGCGCCGCCGCGCGCAGGGTCGACCCGGTGTGATCCGCCTTGTGCGCGATCTCGGCCGCCCGGTCGTACCCGATGACCGGCGAGAGCGCGGTGACCAGCATCAGCGACCGGTCGACGTGCTCGGCGATCCGCGCCTCGTTCAGCGCCGCGCCGTCGATACAGAACACCCGGAACGCCCGGGACGCCCCGGCGAGCAGCGAGGCCGAGTGCAGGAAGTTGGCGATGATCACCGGACGCATCGTGTTCAGTTCCAGGTTCCCCTGCGCGGCGGCGAAGGCAATGGTCGCGTCGTTGCCGAGCACCTGCGCGCACACCATCAGCAGCGCCTCGCACTGGGTCGGGTTCACCTTGCCGGGCATGATCGAGGACCCGGGCTCGTTGGCGGGCAGGATGAGCTCCCCGAGCCCGGCCCGCGGCCCGGACCCGAGCCAGCGGATGTCGTTGGCGATCTTCGCCAGCGGCACGGCGAGCCCGCGCAGCCCGGCGGAGGCCGCCGCGACGGCGTCGGAGCCTGCCAGCGCGGCGAACTTGTTCGGCGCGGTGACGAACGGGTGCGCGGTCGACTCCGCGATCCGCCACGCCACCTCGGCCCCGAAGCCGGGCGGCGCGTTGAGCCCGGTGCCGACCGCGGTTCCCCCGGCGGCCAGCTCGTACAGGCCCGTGCAGGACCGGGAAAGCATGTCCAGGGCCGATGTCAGCTGCCGGGCGTACCCCGACCACTCCTGGCCCACGGTGAGCGGCACCGCGTCCTCCAGGTGGGTGCGGCCGATCTTCACCACATCCCGCCACCTGACGGCCTTCTCGTGAATGGCGTCGCGCAGCGCCGTCACGGACGGGATCACCGACTCCGTCACCGCCTGGACCGCCGCGACGTGCATCGCCGTCGGGAACGTGTCGTTCGACGACTGCCCCAGGTTGACGTGGTCGTTCGGGTGCACCGGCGTCTTGGACCCGATGACCCCGCCGACGAGCTGGATGCACCGGTTCGCGATCACCTCGTTGACGTTCATGTTCGACTGGGTGCCCGACCCGGTCTGCCAGACCCGGAGCGGGAAGTGGGGGTCCAGTTCCCCGTCGATCACCTCGTCGCAGACCCGTGCGATCAGCGACGCCAGCCACCCGGGCAGCCGCCCGGCGGCGCCGTTGGCCTCCGCCGCCGCCTTCTTCACGTGCCCGAACGCGTGGTATACCGCCAGCGGCATCGGGTCAGCGCCGATGTCGCCGAAGTGCAGCAGCGAACGCTGCGTCTGCGCCCCCCAGTACCGGTCGGCGGGCACGTCGATGACCCCCATCGAGTCCGACTCCCGCCGGTGCCCGCTCGCCCCGATCCCCACCGGCAAATCCCGCACCAAAGGCTCATCGCTCACGACATCATTCTCTCTCCCCCGGGGGGCCACCATGCCCCCGTCCCCGTAGACATGCACTGAGTTCGGCGGGTACAAAGCGGGCAATCCGGGGCCGGATCACCCCGCAAACTCAGTGCATGTTGTTGCCGGCAAGATTTGCAGGGTCATTGATCCAATGGTGAGGCGCCCAGGGTGAAGACCGCAACGGCGCACACGAGCAAACCCGCCACGCCTAGCACATGGGTCCAGGGTGCATTAGCAAACACCAGCAGTCCCACTCCCGTCACCAGTCCCAGCACCGCAGCCGCCCCCCAGCGCCCCGCGGTGCCCCGCACGCCTCCGGTCGCCTTTGGCTTGGGTTGACGCATCGCGTCGTCGCGCGTGACTGCCGGACCCGCGGCCCCGCCGTTACCGGGGGGCGCGACCGGTGCTTCTCCCGGTGCGTGCGACTCCGGGGTGTCCAGCCGTCCCCGCAGGAAGAGCGTAAACAGCAGAGCGAGTGACGGGATCAGCACGGCGAGCCCGCAGGCGACCGCGATCACGACCGCGACCAGCGTGGACCTGCCCGCGGCGGCCTGCGTCACGGTCAGGCCGGGCAGGAACCGGGGCGCCTGCGCCGCCGCCCAGCCGACGACGACCGCCCCGACCGCGAGTGCCGCCGTCAGCCGGGCCAGCCCGAACCGGGAGGCCCAGCACAGGGCGAGCGTGGTAAGCCCGGCCGCACCCGACACGCATACCAGCGCGAGCGCCGCCCCGTGCGTCAGGCTGAGCCCCGATCCGCGCATCACGAGCAGCCCGGCCAGGGCCAGCGCTCCGGACCCGAGGCCGGCCGCGAGCGCGCGCCGCCGGAAGGCGTCCGCCAGGGCGCCTTCCCCGTAGCGCACCGAGTCGGCGGCGAGGAACACCGCCGCGAGATACCCGGAGAACGCCACCGCGAGCACCCCGACGAGCACCGGGGCCGGCGCGAGCCACGACGTCACCGGATTTCCCGCCGCGTTGCCCACCGGCACCCGCCCGGTCGCGATGGCGCCGACCGCCGTGCCGAGCGCGAACGGGGTGATCACCGAGGAGATCCCAAGCAGGTTCTCGGCCGCCCCGATGGCCGATGTGCTGTCCGCGACGCTGCGCAGCGCGTACGCGGCGCCGCGCAGGATGATCCCGATCGCGGCGATAAGCAGCGGCGCCGCGAGCGTGGAGGCGATCGACCCGAAGGCGACCGGGTACGCCGTCCAGCACACCACGAGCACGAAGATCAGCCAGACGTGGTTGGCCTCCCACACCGGCCCCATCGCGTGCCTGGCCTGGTCCCGTATCCGCTGACCGGACGGGCCGGACCGGGCGGCGGGCCCGAAGCTGAGCAGCGTCCAGAGCCCCGCACCGAAGTCGGCGCCGGCCAGCACCGTGTACGCCGCCATTCCGGCGAGGATGAATGCGACGGGAACATAAGCCATCGCTCGCTCCAAGCGGAGAATCGGCCGGCGCAGCCGATCCGGCCAGCTCGGGAGGCAGCGGGATCCGCGCGAGCCGCCGCAGGATGAGGAACACGATCACCGCGAGCACGAGGTACACCACGGACAGCGTGCCGTACCCGATCGGGATGTCGCTCGCCCCGGTGACCGCCTGCGAGACCCGCATCACGTCGTACACGATCCACGGCTGCCGCCCGACCTCGGTGGTGATCCACCCGGCGATCAGCGCCACCACCGACAGCGGGCCCGCGGCCACCACGGCCCACAGCACGGGCCGCGGCAGGCCCCGCCGCCGGAACCGCAGGTACAGGTACACGAGCCCGAGCAGGGCGAGCAGCGTCCCGATTCCGACCATGGTCTGGAAGGAGATCCGCACCACGTTGACCGGCGGCTGGTCCGCCAGCGGCACTATGTCCAGCCCCTTGATCACGGCGTTCGGGTTGTGGAAGGCGAGCAGGGACAGCAGCTTCGGTATCTCGACGCCCCAGACGACCGCGTGCCCGTTGTACCAGCCGAGCAGGTGCTCGGCCGCTCCCCGCGTCGTCGTGGCGAGCCCCTCCATCGCGGCGAGCTTGACCGGCTGGTACGTGGCCACGTCCCGCGCCGCCCAGTCGCCGACGATCACCTGCAGCGGCGCGGCGACCGAAGCGGCCGACAGGGTGATCCCGAGCGCGGTGCGCTCGTACCGCCCGCGCCGCCCGCGCAGGAACGCCCACGCGTACGCCCCGGCGAGCAGGAACCCGCACACGATGTAGGCGGCGAAGTACATGTGCACGTACTCGCTCCAGAACATCGGGTTGGCGAACAGCGCGGACCACGGGTGCACGTCCGTCGCCCTGCCGTTCACCAGCGTGAACCCGCTCGGGTGGTTCATCCACCCGTTCACCGCGATGACGAAGAGCGACCCGGCGACCCCCGCGACCGCGACGGGAATCCCGGAAAGGAAGTGCGCACGCGGCGGCAGCCGGTCCCACCCGTACGCGTAGATCCCGATGAAGATGGCCTCAAGGAAGAAGGAGAACCCCTCGAGGGTGAAGCCGAGCCCGAACACGTTCCCGAAGTCCTGTATCCACACCGGCCACAGCAGCCCGAGCTCAAAGGACAAGATCGTGCCGGTCACGACCCCGACCGCGAACAGCGCGAGCATGATCCGCGACCACCGCCGGGCGAGGGTCCGGTAGAGCCGGTCCCCGGTGCGCAGGTACCGCCACTCGGCGAACAGCACGATCACCGGAAATGCGATGCCGAAGCACACCAGCGGGATATGCACGGCCAGCGACAGCGCCTGCATCTGCCGCGCCTCGAACAGATAGTGCTGGTTCACGTCCATCGGCAACCAGCCTACACCTATTACTACAAGACGTAGTAATAGGCCCCCCGCAGACCTTGAAACCTCAAGGTCAAAGGCAAGGTGACCGGCGAACGAGGGCGTCCTCCGCGCTGTCGCTTCCTGTTGCTGTCCCGCGCGTTGCTGTCCCGCGCGGCCGGGGTGCGCGTCCATGTCTGGTGACTCTGCTGTCTGGTAAGATGCAAATTAGATATCTAAGAGTTAGATGTCAAATGCTTAGTTATCGATGGATGGATGTTAGGCTTGCCGGCATGCCAGAACCGCTTTCTGTCCCGATCGGGCTGCGCCTCAGCCAGGTGGCCCGTGCCGTCGGGCGCGCCTTCGACGACGCCCTGGAGGAGGCCGGCGGCACCGTCCCGGTCTGGCTGATCCTGCTCAACCTGAAGATCCGCCAGCCAGGCCCGCAGCGCGACCTGGCGGAGCACGTCGGCATCCGCGAGGCGACGCTCACCCATCACCTGAACGCGATGGACGCCAACGGCCTGATCACGAGAACCCGCGACACGGCCAACCGCCGCATCCAGGTCGTCACGCTGACGGAAAAGGGTGACCTGGCCTTCCAGTCGCTGGCCGTCGCCGCGCGAGCCTTTGACGCGAAACTGCGGGCGGACCTGACCGAGAGCGACCTGGCCACCTTGGAAACACTGCTTAACCGCCTGTCGGCCAACGCGGGGACGTCCGCGCAGCCGGGTCCGCCGTGGGGCGGTCTGGCCGACGCGCACTAGCCCGCTCGCCGGCGGACGGATCGCCTGCCTGGTCGAACCACGGCCCGAGCTGATCGGCGGAAGTGACCCCGAGCTTTCCGAAGACGCTGGCTAGCTGCTTCTCGACCTTGTTCGTGGACAGGTACAGCTGCCGGGCGATCTGCTCGGCGGACAGCCCGGTCGCCGCGAAGTAGGCGATCTCCCATTCCCTGTCGGTCAGCTTGCCCGGCTGCGGGATCGGGGGAACCCGCTTGCCCGGCGCCTCGGCATCGGCGATCGCCAGCGCAACCATCTCGTCGGGGCGAGCCCCGACCGCGCGGGTGAACAGCGAGTCGAACCGGCGCTGGCCGAGGGCCGCCCGGCAGGCCGCCATCGACTGATCGTGAACCTGCTCCAGGGCCGCCGTGCCCCCCAGCCGCCCGCCCGCCCGCTTCCATAGCGGGTCGGCGGCGCCGAGCAGCCAGGCGGCGCGCCCGTGGCGGCCGGCCCGGGCGGCTAGCCAGCCGTGAATCTCCAGGCAGTAGGCGGTACCCACCATGTCGCCGAGTTCGTGTTTGAGCAGCAGGGACTTGTTGAGCACGCGTGCGGTCTCGGCGTCCCTGCTCGGCTGCCAGTACAGGGCCATCCCGGAGATCGCGTAACCCCAGGCGGACGCCCACCACTCCCTGGCCCCGCCGAAGCGGCTCACGGCGCGTGCGCCGTAGCGGAGGGTGCTCTCCGGGTCCCCGGCGAGATGGGAAAGGTGGGCCCAGTGGCAGTCGAGGATGGCCAGTCCGGTGCGGTCGCCGAGGCCCTCAAGCTTCCGCTCCGCCTTCGCCGCCGTCACGCGTGCCTCGTCGTATCGGTCCGCGATGGTCAGCGCGAGCGTCAGGTAGTTGTAGCCGCGGCCGATGAGCCGGTCATCGCCCAGTTCGTGGCCGATCTCGGTGCCCGCGGTGGCGTCGGCCACCGCCTCGGCGGCCTCGCCCTGCATCGCGCCGAGGTAACCGCGGTTGGCCAGCGCCCAGCCGCGTTCCGGTGACGACGTCACGGGGAGCCTGTCCAGCACCCGGCGGTACCAGTACCTGCCCTCGCGCAGCAGGCCGGACATGTGCCAGTACCCGTACAGCGCGTTGGCGAGGTCCGCCCCCGCGCGGACCTGCTCGGACTGCCCGTCGTCGAGCGTGTACTGGAGCGCGGCCCGCAGGTTGCTGTGCTCGCGGCGCAGTTCGCGGAACCGCTCAAGCTGCTCCGGATCGGTCAGGTGCCCGGCGAAGTACCGCGCCTTAGCGAGGTAGCGGCCGACGAACCGCTCGCGCACGGCGGTCTCGTTTCCTGACGCGCTCAGCATCTCGCTGCCGAACTCGTGGATGGTGTCGAGCATCCGGTACCACGCGGGCTGGTCGTCATCCGGCTCCCCGGCCGCGGCCGGCTGCGCACCCGGGTCAGCACCGACTTGTCGACCAGCCGGATGATCGTTTCGGATATGTCGTCCGGGTCGAGGTCCCCGCTGGCGCAGACTTCCCTGGCGGCGGCGGCGTTGAAGTCGCCGGCGAACACCGCCAGCCGCGCCCACAGCGCCCGCTCCGCGCCGGTGCACAGCTCATAGCTCCAGCCGATCGCGTCACGCAGCGTCCGGTGCCTGCCGTCGTTCACATTGTCCCCGGCGGTCAGCAGCGGCAGCCGGCGGTCGAGCCGCGCTGCGAGTTCGCCGACCGGCAGCGTGCGGAGCCGCACCGCGGCCAGTTCGATGGCGAGGGGGATGCCGTCGAGCCGTCGGCAGAGCCGGATCACGTCGCCGCGGTTCGCGTCGGTCACCGCGAACCCGGGCACGGCGGCGGCCGCCCGCCGCGCGAAAAGCTCGACGGCGTCGCCGCCGCTGGCATCCCCGTCTCGGCACTGGCGCCCGCGTCCGCACGGGTGTCCGGGTCAGCACCGGCGTCGCTCTGGCCGCCGCCCGGAAAATCCGCGATTCCGAACGGATTCGGCTCTTCGCCCCGTCCCTTCGGCTGTGTCACCGGCAGCGGGCGGATCAGGAAGGTGGTCTCGCCGACGATGTCGAGCGGCTCGCGGCTGCTGGTGAGCACGGTGACGTGCGGCGCCGTGCTCAGGATCGCCTCGACCAGTTCGGCGACGGCGTCGATGAGGTGCTCGCAGGTGTCCAGGATCAGCAGCAGCCGGCGGTCGCTGAGGTGGGCGAGCAGCGCGTCCCGCTGCGAGGCGAGGGCCTGCTCGGCCAGTCCGAGCCGACGGGCGATCGTGTGCGGCAGCAGCCCGGGATCGCGCAGGGCGGACAGCTCAACCAGGCAGATACCGTCCGCGTACCGGGAAGCGGCCGCGTCGGCGGCGCGCAGCGCGATGCGGGTTTTGCCCACTCCGCCGGGGCCGACGAGCGTGACGAGGCGCGCGTCGCGCAGCAATCCGTCGATCAGGCGCAGTTCCGCTGTCCGTCCGACGAATTCGTTCGTCTCCGCGGGAAGCCCGCCTGCCCCCGCAGCTTGAGTCCCAGCCATATCATCACCATTATGTGCTGGCGGGCGCCGCACATAAAGCGCCTTCCGGCAATTGTACAGCTCAGGACCGGGCGAGATCGCTGGCTCGTCAGCATTGTGAGCGAACTAATTCCACGCTCGTCGAATAGGCGGCGCCGCGGTGATTCTACGGTACCGATCCGTACCCGGCCGGGTCGCCGAGCTCGTCATGGCCGTCGAGCGCGCGCTCGACGGCGTGGTCGTGCGGCGCGTTCGCGCCGGCCGTGTGCAGCTCCCGGAAGCGGCCATCGCCGAGACCGTCGCGCGCGGCCCGTTCGGCGACCTCGTGCAGTGCTTCGAAGGCCGGGGCGCCGGTGTACCACCGCCCGACCCGCTCCCACAGCGGCGCCGACGCGCCGAAGAGCCAGGCGGTGCGCTCATGACGGCCCTGGGCGGCGGCGATGAACGCCAGGGTGCCGAAGCCGAAGGCGATGCCCATCTCGTCACCGAGTTCGCACTTCATTTTCATGCTGCGGCAGGTGGAAGAGTAGGCGCGGTCGAAGTCGCCGCGCAGGAACAGTGCGAGCGCCTGCAGGCCAAGCAGGTAGGACGAGCACCAGACCTCGTGGTCCGGGAGCCGGCCGAGGCCCCTGGTGGCGGTCACGTAGCACTGATCGGGCTCCCGTTCCTGCAGCCGGAGCAGCGCCTCCACCACGTCGAGCTGCGCGAGGGCGAACGTGTCGTCGGCACTGTTGAAACTCCAGGCCGCGGCGTCCGCTACGCGCTGCGCCTCGGCGAGCATTCTGCTGTAGGACAGCACGCGGTGCAGCGTGCTGTAGGCGCGGCCGGCCGCGGCGTGGTCGCTGAAGACGGTCGCCATCTCGATGGACGCCTCGGCGTCGGCCCGTCCGTTGGCGAAGTCCCCGAGCAGCGTGCGGATGTATCCGCGGGTGGCAAGCACCCGGGCGCGGACCACGGACCGCGTGGGACACCGCCGGAGCGCCTGATCAAGCCAGTATTCCGCCTCGCGCAGCAGGCCGGAGATCCGCCAGTAGACAAAGAGCGAGGTAGCCAGGACGATGGCGGCGCCGTCGTTGCCCGGCAGGCCGAGCGCGTAGTCAAAGGCCGCGCGAAGGTTGGCGTGCTCGCGGCGCAGCTGCTGGTACTGGCCGACCTGGTCCGTCGTCGGCTCCCGCTCGAACAGCTCGGCCAGCGCCAGGTAATACGCGATGAACCGGCTGCGCACCGAGGCTTCCGCCGGACCGACGTCCTCGGTGTCCCGCCTCGCCCAGCCGGCCGCCTCCTCTTGGGCCCGCCATAGCACGATCGCCTGGGTGTCGGCCTCGTGCGTGGTGCTGAACCCGGGGCCGAAACGCAGCCGCTCGGCGCCGAACTCGCGGATCGTGTCGAGCATATGGAAGACCGCCTCGGCCGCCCGGTCGATTTCCCCGGTACTCGTATCTGAGGCGCCGTCCCTGGTGAGCACGTTCTTGCCGACCAGGCTGATCACGGTCGGCAGGATATCGTCCCGGCCGAGTTCGCCGCCCGCGGCGACCGCTTCTGCGGCCGCGATGCCGAAGCCGCCCGCGAAGACCGACAAGCGCGCCCACAGCAGCCGCTCGGCCGGCGTGCACAGCGAGTAGCTCCAGTCGATCGCGGCCCGCAGCGTCTGGTGCCGCGGCGTCCCGGCGCGGCGCCCCCCGGTGAGCAGCCGCAGCCGGTCGTCGATGCGCTCGGCCATCTGGCGCAGCGACAGCGCCCGCAGCCGGACGGTGGCGAGCTCGATGGCCAGGGGAATGCCGTCAAGTCGCCGGCAGATCGTGATAACGTCCGCGAGGTTCTCCGGCGTGACCGTGAAGCCAGGCACTGCCGCCGCGGCCCGCTGCGCGAACAGCTCAACGGCGTCCGCCCTGCCCGCCGAGGCCTCGCTCGGGTCGGGCACGCGCAGCGGGCGCAGCTGAAGGACGGCCTCGCCGGCCGCGTCGAGCGGCTGCCTGCTCGTCGCGAGCACGGCAACCTCGGGCGCCTGGCGCAGGATGGTGTCTGCCAGCGTCGCGCATGCGTCCACCAGGTGCTCGCAGGTATCCAGGATGAGCAGCAGCCTGCGATCGCGGATGAAGTCGAGCAGCGTGTCGAGCTGGGATCCTTGATCCGATTCGGCGTTGGAGACCTCGGCGATCGCGAGCTTCGCCGCGAGGGTGTGCACGAGCAGCCCCGGATCGCGGACCTCGGACAGCTCGATCATGTGGGCGCCGTCACGGTAGCCGTGCGCCGTCTCGCTTGCCACGCGCACCGCGAGCCGCGTCTTGCCGACCCCGCCCGGCCCGGTAATGGTGATCAGCCGCGAGTCCCGCAGCAGCTCCCGCAGCCGGGCAAGCTCGGCCTCGCGGCCGACGAACACGGACGTTTGCGGTGGCAGCGTGCCGGTCGTGCGGTTAGACAAGCCGGTAGCCATGGTGACCTCGCGTGCTGGGTTAACGAAAGGCTACTACGCGTGGGCGGCCGGAGACAGCTCGTCGGCGAGTCGCACGGGCATCCGCTCGCGCAGCCAGATGGTCAGCTGCACCCGCGAGGAAAGCCCGAGCTTGGCGAAGATGTGGTTGACGTGCGCGTCGACGGTCCGCTTGGAGATGACGAGCCGAGCGGCGATGTCCCGGTTGGACAGTCCGCCCGCGACGAGGACAGCGACCTCCCGCTCACGGGCCGTGAGCCCCTCGCTGCCTTCCCAGCGGCCGCTCTCTTCCGCGGCCCGCGGATCGGGCAGCTCGGGCAGGACGTCCGCGCCGGCCATGGCAAGTGCGGCGATCTGCGCGGCCGGCCGGGTGGCGCCGGCCGCGTGCAGTTCGGCGTACTTGGCGGCGCCAAGCGTGCTCGCGGCCAGGCCGGCCGAACGCTGGTGATAGCCCTCGAGTACGGCGCTGCCGCTGAGCCTGCCGCCGGTCCGCTCCCACAGCGCTTGCGCGGCCCCGAGCAGCCAGGCGGCGCGCTGGCAGCGCCCGGCGTCCGCGGCCAGCCAGGCGAGCACTTCCAGCGAGTAGGCCTCGCCGAAGAGGTTGCCGATCTCCCGCGTTTCGACCAGCGCCGCGTTGACCGCGTTTCCGCACTCGCCCTGCCGCCCGGGCTGGTAGTACGCCAGCGCGCACAGGACGCGCGCGTTCCCGCGCAGCCACCGCTCGCCCGGGCTGAGCCCGCGCAGCACGCGCTGTGCGTGGTCGATCGCCGCATCGAAGTTCTGCCCGTGCACGTAGGTGAAGGCCAGCTGCAGATCGAGGGTGCGCAGTGCGTTCTCCGAGCCCAGCGACTCGAACCGCCACCGCGCCTGCCTCGCCGCCTCCAGCGCCTCAAGGCAGCGTCCCCCGTCGTCAGGGCGAACTGCAGCGCGAGGTACGCGCGGGCGTGGGTCCGTTCGTCACCGACCCGCGCGGCGACGGCAATGGCCTCGCTGGCCTGGCCGGCCGCCTCGGCCACGCCGACGAAGGCACCGAGGAGGGCCCGGTTGGCCAGCGCGCTCGCCCGCTCAGGCGATGCCTGGCCGAACCGGCGCAGTGCCCGGTCCTGCCAGCGCATTCCCTCGCGGATCGAGCCGGACATAACCCAGTACGGGAACAGCGCGGCGGCTAGTCTGGCCGCTGCCCGCGCCGGCGATGCGGCTTGGACCGGGGCCGGCGAACCAGCCGGCGTCGGCCGCACGCTCTCGTTTCCCCGGGGCCGCGGTGGCGCGGCACCGGAACCGGTCGGTGGTGCGCGTCCGTGAACCCGTATTCGAGCGCACCGCGGATGTTCGCGTGCTCCGCGCGCAGCCGGCCGAGCCGGTCTTGGAGGCCGTCAGCGACCAGGCGGCGGCTGAAGTCACTGCTCAGGCTCAGGTACCGGGTGAGGCACCGCCAGCGGTACTCGGTCTCCTCGCCCGCTTCTGCGAGCCGGGCGGCACCGTACTCGCGCACGGAGTCGAGCAGCCGGCAGCGGCCGCCGTCGGCCGGAAGCACGACGGACTTGTCTATCAGCCCGCGCAGTACATCGGCCTGCGCGGCGCCGGCTCCTGGTCCGGTCCCCGCAGGGGGTACGGGGGGTCGTCCCCCGCTGCCAGCAGGTCCCTCGCGATCGCCGGGTCGAAGGTTCCCGCGAACACAGAAAGCCGCCGCCAGGCGGCCTTCTCGGCGTCGGTGCAAAGCCCGTAGGACCAGTCGATGGTGGCCTGCAGCGTCTGGTGACGTCTTACGGTGCCGCGCCGGGTCCCGGTGCCCGCCTCGAGCCCGGCCTCGATGCGAGCCGCGAGTTCGGCGACCGTCAGCGCCCGTACCCGGACCGCGGCGAGTTCGATGGCGAGCGGGATGCCGTCGAGCCGCCGGCACAGCCTGATGACATCCGGCAGGTCCTGCTCGGTGAGCCTGAACCCGCTGACCGCCGCGGCCGCGCGCTGAGCGAACAACTCGACCGCGTCGCCGGCCCTGGTATCGATGATGGCGTCGGAGCCGCGGGCTGGCACGGGCAGCGGGCCGAGCCTGAGCACCTCTTCGCCGGGAAGGTGCAGCGGTTGCCTGCTTGTCGCCAGGACCTTGACGTCACGCGTCTCCCGCAGCACCGTCTTGACGAATCCAGCGCAGGCGGCGGCCAGGTGCTCGCACGTGTCGAGGATCAGCAGCAGCTTCCGGCCGCGAAGCTCGTCGAGCAGCGGGTCGAGCCGGCGGCCGCTTTCCCGTCCCGCAAGTCGGGGCACTGCAAGCCGAGTCGCTCGGCAACGATGTCGGGCAGCAGTTCAGCATCGGTGAGGCCGGAGAGTTCGACGAGGCAGTTACCGCCGGCGTAGCCGCCGCTGGCGGCTGCGCGCACCGCCAGGCGGGTCTTCCCGACGCCGCCGGGACCGGTGACCGTGACCAGCCGCGCGCCGTCGAGCAGCCTGGCCAGCCGGGAGAGTTCGCCGTGCCGGCCGACAAACCCGGAAACGTCGGCAGGCAACTGGCAACGGCGCTGTCCAGCGCCGGGGCCGCCGGACGCAGCCGGGGAATTCATGCGCACCTCACGTGGTCGCGTTCCGACTTTGCATTATCTCTCACCTTGGGTGCGTGGCCCTATGCATCACCGTAAAGAGATTTTCGCAGTCCGTAGTCATCTTCCGGTAGGAAGGACCCCTGCCGACGCCGGATGCGGGACTTGTGCCCGATGCTAAAAGGGCCAGCCTATCTGGCGCGGAACTTTCCGCCAAGAGGTATGGATGACTCTGTAACGTGAATGTTTTTCCCAGAGCGCTGGGCCGCATGTGCGCAGCGGCAGTAAGAATCGTGATTGCTCAGGGGGCCGCGCGACGGCGCCGGGATTGTCCTTTACGTAGGCAAATTCCCGAAAAGGGAAAAGGCGCCCCGGCCGCCGGGCGGTGCCGCACCGCCCGGCGATAACCGTGGTAAAGCCGGGGAGGACTCCCGGCTCTCCGCTAAACCTCGGCGCGGATGGCGGGGGTTAGCAGTTCGCCGACCGCCTCCACCAGACGCGTCATCTCGTAGGAAACCTGGCGCGTGTCGCATTCGGGTGCGGCCAGCACCGCCAGGCTCGAGCCGTCGCTGATCGCCTTCACGAACATCAGCCCGTAGTCCATCTCGACGAGCGCCTGCAGGGGGATGCCCGCATCCATGATCCTGGCGGCGCCGCCGATGAGACTGGTCAACCCGGAAGTGATCGCGGAGAACTGCTCGACGGCCTGGCTCGGGATGCCGGCGGAGAGGGCCAGCGGCACTCCGTCGGCGGACACCACGATCGCGTGCGCGATATCGGCGACGCGATTGGTGAAATCAGTCACTAGCCAGTTCAAGTCCTGGCGATATGCGACGGTCAACGGCTGTTCTCCTCTCCTGCATGCGGTGTCCAGCTTTCCGTGTGACCCGCTTGGACGGCATCACGGTTGCCGAGCTGGAACCCCGACAGGCGGCTGCGCGCCGCCTCCGGTGAGCGGCGGCGTACCGGTAGTTCTTGACGCGGACCCTCCTGGTGACGCGGACCCTCCTGGTAAGGGACACCCTGCGTGGCCATTCCGTCAAGAGGTGCGCCCAGAGCCGACACTCCGGCGCTGGCCGCGGTGGCGGGCACGGGCGGGGACATCGGCACGGACATCGGCACGGGCGGGGACGCGGAGGCCGGGCATCCCGGAACCGGGCGTGTCCCCGCCCGGGTAGGCCTTCGTCCTCGGCACCCGCCTGGGCAGGCCCGAACCCGTCTGTTCGGTATGTTGCCGGACCGCGGGGCCGATGTCGGTGAACCCGCCGCTCGTCGATGCCCCGCCGTCCGCCGCTGACTGCCAGTCGGCCGTCAGTTCCGTCGCCGCCGTGGCGGCACCGCTCGACGGGCGTTTGGCGGCGAACCACGCCTTGGCCGGCCGCCCCGCCTGCCCCGCCACTCCGGCCTGCTCACCCCGCCCGGCCGCGACCGGCTCATCGCCGCTGGTGGCGAGCGCACTGCGGTGCCGCCCGGTCATGGGCCTGGTCGGGAGGGCTGACCCGGCGCCTGCCACTGGTCCCGTGGCATCGATGCCGCCCGGCCGCGAGTGGCCGCTGACCGGGGGAGCGGACTCACGCTTGGCGAGCGAGCTTGGCAGCCAGACCAGGGCCGACAGGCCCTGCGGCGTCCCTTGGCGAAGCTTGACCCTGATCCCGTGCCTGGCCGCGAGCCGGGCCACGGCGTACAGCCCCATATGCCGGGAAATGGACACGTCGACCATGGGCGGGTTGTCGAGCCGCCAGTTCATGTCCGACAGCCGGGTGGGCGAGATGCCGACGCCGTCATCGCGGACCTCGACCAGCACTCCGCCGCTGGCCAGCTCCATGACGCCGAGCCGGACCTGGGTGCTCTGCGGAGAGAACAGCGTGGCGTTCTCGATGAGTTCGGCGAGCAGGTGGACGACGTCGGCCGCGGCCTGCCCGGAGATCATGATTCCCGGCTGGATGGCGAGTGCCACCCGGCTGTACTGCTCGATCTCGCTGGACGCGGCGCGGGCCACGTCGCTGAGCGGCACGGAATCGGTCCACTTGCGCACCGGCTCCTCGCCCGCGAGCACGAGCAGGTTCTCCGAGTTCCGCCGCATCCGGGTGACCAGGTGGTCCATGGAGAACAGCTTCGCCAGCTGATCCGGCTCGTCTTCGTTCTGCTCCATGGCGTCGATCATCCGGGCGAGCCGGTCGATCAGCGGCACGCTGCGCCGCGACAGGCTGATGAACATCGCGTTGAGGCTGCTTCGCAGCTGTGCCTCATTGCCGGCCAGCCGCACGGCGGTGGCGTGCACCTCGTCGAACGCCCGGGCCACCCGGCCGATCTCGTCGGTGGACTGGACGCCGATCGGCTCGACCGTGACCGGCCCCTCGGCCGCCTCGTTGCCCTCCGCCGCGGCTTCCACCCGGGCCGGCAGCCGCACGGTCGCGATCTCAAGCGCGTCCGCCTGCAGCCTGCGCAGGGGGCGGACGAGAGTACGTCCCACCAGCGCGGTGGCGAGCAGCACGAGCAGGACCGCGATCGCGGTCACCACGGCCGTGAGGATCGCCGAATCCAGGGCACCCTGCTCGAGTGTCTGGCTGCGGGTGAGGATCGTGTTCACGACCTGGAGCTCGATCGAGCGCATCTGGCCGAGCTCCGTGGACATGTCGGAGTACCACGTCTGCGCCACGGTGGCCGCGGGGTAACCGAGCGATGTCCGGTCGCCGATCTTTTCGAAGATCTGCCTCGGATCGCCGTTCAGGGCTACGAAACCCTCGATAAGCTGCGCGTTGTCGTCCTGCGGGCCGCCGACGTCGCTCAGGTAGTTGTTGGCCTCGTCCGGCAGCGCCGAGACGTTGAACGTCTGCAGCTCGGCGGTCTGCAGCCCCTCCGAGGTGTCGAGCGAGCCGAGCCCGCCGGCGTCAGAGAGCGACTGCAGGCCGATGTTGTTGAACGGCGCGGTGTTACCGCCGCCGGCGTCGCTGACCGACGTCTCGATCAGCGTGGCATAGACGAACGCCCGCTGCTGCGATGCCTGGTCCTTCGCGCGGGCCAGCGCGCCGAGCGCGCGCACCTCGTCGGCGAGCGCCGCGTCACCGCTGCCGCTGGTGATCTCGTCGATCAGGTTGAACAGGACACCGACGGAATCCGAGTAGTTGGAGATGACCTCGAGCGCCTGGCTTGTCCCACTAGCTGGGTACGCAGCTCCGGGATGCTCTCGATCATGGTGACCACGCTGACGGCGTTGCCCTGGACGCTCGACGGGAACGCCCCGCCGATGGCCGAGGCGAGCGTATTGACCTGCTGGGCCTGCGCGTTCGTGATCCGCTCGGCGGACGCGAGTTCAGCGTTTTCCTTCTTCAGGTCAGCGACGATCGGCTGGGCAACCGACGGCGCCGCCTTGTCCGAGACCGCGTCGGCGGACAGCTCGCTGTAGGCGGAGACGCCGGTGTAGATATCGCGCTCGTTCTCAAGGTCCATGGCCAGGGCCGTGGCCTGCGCGCCGAGTTGCGAGACCTGCTCGGTCCGCCCGTACGCGTTCGAGGTGCTGACCGCGTCCGTGACCCGCAAGGTGCCGAAGACCAGCCCGGTCAGGCTGGCCACGATGAAGACCGCGACGAGCCTGGCGGTCACCGACCAGTTGCTGAGCGACAGTCGCGCCGGCGGGCGGACCAGCCGCCTCGGCTTCCTGCCCGTATGCCGTCCCGCGCCGCCGCCCGTCGAACCTGCTGCCGAACCTATCGCTGGCGTGCCGGTGGCGGGTGTGTTCGTACCTACTGTGGTGGGTGCGGTCATCTCTGTCTCCGCCCCGCCCAGCAGGTCAATCTCGTACCCGCACCGGACAGCTCAGACCGCCCGCCTTGCCGCTCGCCGCCGAGCGCGTAGGGGCTTTTCATTGTTCTGCCCTCGCCTGTGTTCATGTCTTTGCCGCAAATAAATACCGACATGAGCCGGTCCCGCCACGCGATGAGGTGGTCATACGCGCGTGCGGCTGGCTAGCGAGAGTCTAAAACGCGATCTGCGGTAAATTTGTCGAAATCGCGATTTAGTGGAAAAACCGCCGGTCTTCACCATGTTTGCACATTATTTTCATAAAGCTCTATAAGCTCCCCTGACGTGTCTGCTTCCCGTCAGTCACTCCTGCACCGGACGGGTTCGGGCAGGCGCGACGCGAGCCGGAACCTCGCCGAATCAAGCGCCGCTTCGATGTTTCCCGGTCGGGTTGGTCTACAAGAGCGACGAGAAACCCGGGACGCCGCTCGCCTCGCTTTGCCGCCGCCCGCCTGTCCGCCGGGCCGGCCCGGAAGTTTCGGAAATGTTGGAAAATGCACAGAAAGCACCGTCTGATGGAATGCAGCTTACCCGCGCGCGCGTGTTCACGCCGGCGGCGGCGACGTCCTGGCCGAGGCGGGTGACGGACCTGACCTGCACCGGCACCTCGGAACTGAGAACCTGGGATACTAGGCACGTGGACCCGGGACGGGAATCGCTTGAGCGCGCTTACCGGGAGGAAGCGACCCGGATCAGGGCCGCCCTGGCCGCACGGACCGGCGACGTCGGACTCGCGGAAGACGCCGTCCAGGACGCGTTCATCGAGGCGATCGAGCACTGGCCCCGCGACGGCGTGCCCGCCAACCCGGCGGGCTGGCTGGCCACGACGGCCCGCCGCAAGGCGCTTGACCGGCTCCGCCGCGACAAGGTCGGCGCGGACAAGATGGCGTTGCTCGCCGCCACGGAGGCATGGGCCTGCCCGCCGGGCCAGGGACCGGGTGCCGCGGGAGATCAGCCGGATCCCGGCCGCTGGTCCGGCCGCGGCGGTGACCCGGACGGCGGGGGAGCGGGCCGGCGGGCCGATGACGAGCTGCTGAGCCTGGCGTTCGCCTGCTGCCACCCGGCGCTGGCTCAGGAGGCGCAGGTCGCGCTCACCCTGCGTGCCGTCTGCGGCCTGACGACCGGTCAGATCGCCGCCGCGTTCCTGGTCAGCGAGCCGACGATGGCTCAGCGCCTGCTCCGCGCGCGCAAGACGCTCAGCGGCCTGAAGGCGCCGGTCACGGTCCCCGATCCCGACGATCTGGCCGACCGCCTCGCGCAGGTGCTCGCGGTCGTCTACCTCGTATTCAACGAGGGCTACCTGGCCAGCTCGGGCCGCCAGCCCGCCCGCCGCGACCTGGCCGCCCAGGCGATCGCGCTGACCTGGACGCTGCACCGGCTGATGCCCCGCGAACCGGAGGTCCTCGGCCTGCTCGCGCTGCTCTTGCTGCACGAGTCGCGGGCGAAGGCCCGGTTCGACGGATGGGGCCGCCTCATCCGCCTCAAGGACCAGGACCGCGCCCGGTGGGACCAGCGGCTGGCCGGCGAGGCGGCCGGACACCTCGACCGTGCCATCGCGCAGCGCCGGGCCGGCCCGTACCAGGTCCAGGCGGCGATCGCCGCGCTGCACGCCGAGGCGCCGTCCTACGGGGAGACGGACTGGCGGCAGATCCGTCTCCTGTACACCCGGCTTCAGCAGCTGGCGCCGTCCCCGGTGGTGCTACTGAACCGCGCCGTCGCCACCAGGTACGCCGTCGGTGCCGAGCAAGCCCTGGCCGAGGTCGAACCCCTGTCCGCCGATCTCGACGGCTACCACCTCTTCCACGCGCTCCGCGCGGCCCTGCTCGCCGAACTCGACCGCGACGCGGAGGCGGCCAGGTCGAGCGCCCGAGCGCTCGACCTGGCCGCCAACCCCGCCGAACGGGCCCTCATAGCCCAGGGCCTGTCGCTGTAGCAGCCGGCGGTCAGCCCATCTCGATGACCGGGCGGACCTCCAGGGTGATCCAGCCGCGGTCGACGCCCGGCCAGGTCTTGGCGATCTCGACGGCCTCGTCGATCGAATCGGCCTCGATGACCGAGTACCCGCCGAGCACCTCCTTGGTCTCGATGAACGGCCCGTCGGTGACCGAGCCGGACCGGATGGTCTTCGCCGACGCCGGCTCCTGGAGCTGGTGCCCGGCGTCGAGCTTGCCGGTCGCGCCCCACTTCTCGTACCAGGCCCCGACCTCGGCGTACCAGGCGCCGTACTCGGCACTGTCCGCCTTCGGCTCGTTCGGCGTGTTCAGGATCAGCAGCACGTACTTCACGCGAGTCTCCTTCTGGTCGTGGGTGCTCCCCGAGAAGCCCCTTACACCCCTCCCACGAACACCGCCCCCGCCAATCCGACACCCCGCGAAAACCAGGACCAAGCATTTTTGGCTATCGAGTTTCACCTGGAGGGGCTTCGGGCGGACGGGCAGCCGGTGCCGCGTCCCTCGACCGTGGCGGCGACGGTCGTCACCTTGAACGCCGCTTAGCCGCGTTAACCGATACCCCGGTTGCTGGTGCGCCAGACCAGGCGCAGCCCCGACCAGTCTTCGTCGACGGCCGCGACCTTCACGTCCACGAGGCCGAGTTCCAGGGCGCAGGAGCGCACGACGTTGTCCGTGATGTCGCTGACGTGTCCGGCGGCCCGTCGCGGCCACAGGGCCCACACCGCCCCGGCGGGGAAGACCCGCTGGGCGAGAGCGGGCAACCGGTCGACGATCTCGGCCGAAGCACGGAAGAACGCCAAGATCACATCGGCGGCCCTGTCCCCGTCCGGCGGGAGCACCCCGGCGGGCGGGTCGGCCAGTTCCCAGCCCGTCGGCGGCACGTCGAGGCACACCCGCATCCCGGCCTTAAGCCCGAGTTTCCGCGCCTGCGGCGCCGCTGCCATCGAAATCCCTCGAAAAAGCGATCGGCTAAGGAACGGGCGCGTCGTGGTGGGACATCGCGAACGAGCGCTCCGCCTCGGTGAGATCGGCCGTCTTGACCAGGCGCACCAGGTCGACGTGGCGGCCCACCGGGCACCACTGGATCCGCCAGAACCCCAGCCGCAGTGCCTTGACCGAAGCACCGGGAATCCACACGGTCGAGAACAGGTGCCCCTGGCGGCACCGGACGATGGTGTTCTTACCGAACGAGTATCCCTGCCGGGTGGCGATGATCGTCCCCGCGATGTAGGCGACGACGACTCCCGCGAGGATCGCGCGCCGACGCTTGCGCTTAGCCGATGTCATGCGCCCAACGCTACTCCGCGGTCGCCGGGGATGAGCAGCGGTCGGCCCTGCGGTCCCATGGCATCCCGGTGCTGCCGCCGCCGACGCCCCGGTCTCTACGGCGGCGTCGCGGTCAAATGCGGGTAAGCGGTCACGCACGGCAGGCAATGCAGTGAATAATCACATACCTGTCAGCCGGGAAAATAGTCATTAATTTACTTAAACCAATTATATTTCACGGTTGCCATTACGCGCGGAAAATACCCCAAACAATAACGTTGCCACCGGGTGTGTTTAGCCGGTCCGTTGACCAGGAAATTACTCAGTGCTCGACTGGTAAATGGGAATAGGAAATAGGGGAGATATTCGTGCGAAAAATTATCAAGAGCGCTGCGGCGTGCGCGGCGGCGGGCCTCGCCGCGTTCGGTGCGCTGGCCGGGAGCGGCGGCGTCGCGGCGGCGGCGACCGTGCCGATGACCAGTTGCAGCGCGACCGGCGCGGCGCTCGTCGGCCTGTCGGCGGGCGCGACGTGCACCGCCGGGACCACGACGATCGCCAACCCGACCGGGATAAAGATCACGGTGAATCCGTCGTTCTTCACGGTCCTGCTCGGCAATGGCATCATCAACGACCTGCTCGACGGCAAGCTGTCGGCCACGGTCACCTATCAGCTGACCTGCCAGGTCAACGGCAAGTGGGTCACGAGCACAAAGTACACCGGCTTCACGGTGACGTCGGGCAAGGAAAGCGCGCAGACGATCAACCTGCAGCAGGCCGTCGGCTCGCCGGCGCCCAACGAGTGCGTGCTCGCCAACCTCACGGTGTCGTCAGCGATCAGCGCGGAGATCCTGAAGGAGGCCTCGCTGCTCAGCCTGAACTTCACCTTCGGAGTGAGCGCCACCGGCGACAACGGCGTCCCCGGCCCGATGTACTTCATGGCCGGGAAGGACAAGTCGGGTGCGATCCCCACGATCTGCGCCGACGACACCCTCAACGGCAACGCCGGCACTGTTGTCCAGGCCTACACCTGCGTGAACGACCAGAACCAGAGGTGGCTGCAGGTCAGCACGCACCAGTTCGTACACAACGGCGACTGCCTGAGCGACGTGGGCGGCCGGGCCAAGCTCGCCCTCTGCGACGCCAACCCGGGACGGAAAAACGGCCAGGTCTGGCAGACCGTGCCCAAGTCCAGCCTCGCGGAACTGGTCAACACCGGCAACGGCCAGTGCCTCACCTCTCCCAAGCCGACGGACGACACCCCGCTGGTCATAGCCAGGTGCACCGGGGCCAAGACCCAGCTGTGGAAGGTTCAGGGCGTCACCCCGATGTAACCGGCCGCAGCGGCAGAGCTGACCCCGGTCCGCAATGGACCGGGGCCAGCTCTACTTACCGGTCGCAGTGCCGGGTTAGCCGCCGAGGCCGGTCATGGAGAATGCCTCGTCAAGCGCCAGGTGCCACGGGAAGGAGTCCTCGGTCCCGCCGGGCGGGGCGGTGCCGCCCGGACCGAGCAGCACGGACACGCCCTCGCTGCGGAGCGCCTTCAGCGACCGCGCG
The DNA here is from genome assembly GCA_963785645.1 of uncultured Actinomycetota bacterium. Classification (GTDB taxonomy): domain Bacteria; phylum Actinomycetota; class Actinomycetes; order Streptosporangiales; family Streptosporangiaceae; genus Trebonia. The sequence goes on along the minus strand of CAWAWG010000018.1, from coordinate 62,866 downwards.
AACTGGGGGCGGGACGCGAGCGGAGTACTGACCGCGGGAAGTACCACGACCGGCAGGCTCATCCCGGTCTGCTCGGCGAGCACGGCCAGCGCATAGGAGTCCGCGATACCGAGCGCCCACTGGTTGAGCAGGTTGAACGTGGCGGGCGCGACGATGATGGCGTCCGGCACCCGCGACCTCGGCGTGCCCGGCGCCCGGTGCTGGCTGCGCACCGGAGATCCCGTGAGGCCCTCGATTTCCGCCGCGTCGAAGAACGCGAGCGCTGACGGCGTGGCGATCACCTGGACGGTCCAGCCCCGCTCAAGCGCCTGCTTAACCAGCGACCCCACGTCCGCGGCCGGCGCCGCGCCCGATACGACGACAGAAAGCACCCCGTTCCTTCGTGCCATAGAGACGAGCATAGAACTCCGCCGCCGAATAACCAGGTGCCACGCTGACCCGCCCCGATCGGCGTCGCCGCCCGGGTCGGCCGGGCCCTTGACCCGCGGTCGCATACTGGGGTTATGCGTGGCATACGGCATGACGGTCGTGTTCAGCAGGCAATGACCCGCATGACGAGGGCCGTCGTGGACAAGATAATGCGGTGGCGAGGCCGCCCGCCGCAGGAGGCGGGCGTGCGCGAGCCCCGCCGCCCGCGGCCGACCCTGCCCGCGGCGGCCGTCGCGCTCGACGAACCGCGAACCGTCCTGCGCCGCCGCCGCTGGACGAAGTAGGAACCAGGTCGAGGCGATCCCGAACGGATGCGTGGTTCCCGTTCCAGCGCAACCTGGCCTGACACGGGTGGGATGCCCCCGCCAGGTGCTTCGCGGAGACGGTTTAAGTCAGGCAACCGGCTGCCCGCATTGTTCGAGAGTTTTTTGAAATATCGATAAGACGCTACAATCGTGGTGTGACCGGAGTAGCTGCTAGCACGCGCACGGAGCTGGTGTACGAGACCCTGCGCGGGGAGCTGCTCAACGGCCAGCTCGCGCCCGGCAGCAAGCTGAAGATGATTGACCTGGCCGAGCGGTTTTCCGCGAGCCAGTCAGTCGTCCGTGAGGCACTGACCCGGCTGGCCGAGCAAGGGCTCGTGGTAGCCACGCCGCAACGCGGATTCCGGGTGCGGGACCTTTCCGTCGAAGACATCGCGCAGCTGACGGAGGCCCGGGTCGAGATCGAGGCGCTCGCGCTCCGGTTCTCGATCAAGCGCGGTGACCTCCACTGGGAAACCGGCGTGCTGACCACCCACCACCTCCTGGAACGCACGCCGGTCGCGCTCCCCGACGGGGCATTCAACGAGGAGTGGCCGGTGCGCCACCGTGATTTTCACGCCGCGCTGCTGTCCGGCTGCGCCAACCGGCGCATCGGCGAGGTTGCGGAGGCACTCCGCGACGGCGCGGAACTCTACCGGCGGTGGTACTGGGCACTCACCGACGACCACCGCCGCGATCTCGCCGGAGAGCACCGCCAGCTGAAGGAACTCACCCTCGCCCGCGACGCCGACGCCGCCATCGCCCTGCTGAGCGACCACATCCAGCGGGCCCCGCTGCAGCTCATCGAGTACGCTCGCCAGCACGGCGAGGACGCCCTATCCCGCCCGGGGACTTCCTCGCCGGCGGCCGCGCGCATTGTCGCGTCGAAGTCGGTGCCCCGGATGTTCGTGATCATGACGTTGGTCGCGCCGGCCGCGATGGCGTATGCAACGATCCACACTATCTTCGCCCAGGCTCTTCTTGGTGCGATGTTTCGGCTTGGAAGTCCGTCATGTCGGGCGCTGGCGCGCCACGACATGACGGACATTTCATGAAATCGTAAAAGGCGGTAGTTGATCGCCCAGTGAGGTGCGCGGATTATGCTGCTCTTGTGACAATGGCGCGACCCGGCAACTGGACGTAGGGCCACTTAGCGCATTTTCGTGTCGTGGTTTGACCGGATATGTGCGACGCTAAGTGGCCCTATCCCAGCGGGCGGGGCCGGTCGATGCGGCGTTTTCCTGGAGAGCTGGGGGCATTGGGCCTTATAGCTCGATCCAGTGCGGTTCGGCGGCCGCGAAATGTTCCGTGGCCACCACGTCGCCGTGGCGGACTCGCATCCTGGTGTCGCGGTCGGCCGTTATCAGCGCGGCGCGGAGCCGTCCGTCCCGCCAGTGGATGTCCACGCTGAGGCCGCCTCGTGCGCGCAGGCCGGTGACGGATCCCTCGGGCCACACGACGGGAAGGGCCGGCAGGAGTTCGAGTTCCTCGCCGTCGGACTGAAGCAGCATTTCCGCTATCCCGGCGGTGCCGCCCGCGTTGCCGTCGAAGGAGTAGATGTTCTGCGCGGCGCCGGCCACACCGCCAACCGAGTAGGTGAGCAGGTTGGCTTCTGCCGCATTGCCGATGAGAGCCCGGACGTGCGATGCCGCCGGGTCTCCCTTTCCCAGCCGGGCGTAGAAGGCGATGAAGTTCGCCTCTACCCACTCGGTCTGCTCCCACCCCGGCGCGGCTATGCGGCGGTCGATGGTCACCTCGGCGGCGCGGGCGAGTTCAGGTGTGGTGCGCGGGGTGATCTGCCGTCCCGGATACAGGGCGCACAGGTGGGATGTATGGCGATGGCTCGGCACCGCATCCTCCCAGTCTTCGAGCCATTCCTGCAGCTGGCCGTCCCGGCCGATCTGGAAGGGGGGCAGGAGCGCGCGGGCGCGCCCCAGGCGCTCCGCCAGTCCGGCATCGACGCCGAGAATGGCGGCCGCCCGCTGGCAGGCGCTGAACAGGCCGTCGACGAACACGCGGTCGCAGGTGTTTCCCATCGAGGCCGCGCAGGCATCCCCTTCCGCTGAGGTGTACCAGTTCTCCGGCGAGTCGGACGGCCCGGTCACGAGCCAGCCCCGTTCCGGGTGGGGGCACAGGTAGCCGAGGAAGAATTCGGCGGCGCCGCGCAGCACCGGGTAGGCCCGTTCACGCAGGTAGTCCGCGTCCTGGGTGAACTCGTAGTGATCCCAGAGGTGCGACGCGATCCAGGCGCCGGCGGTGACATGGAGCCCCCAGCCCGCACCGCTGCCGGGTGCGGAGTATCCCCAGGCGTTGGTCACGGTATGAGCGACCCAGCCGGGCATGCCGTACATCTTCGCCGCGGTGTCCGCACCGGACCGGCTCAACCGCTCGACCAGCGAGACCAAGGGCGGGACGCTGTCCGAGAGGTTGGTAACCTCCGCCGCCCAGTAGTTCTGCTGGGTGTTGATGTCGAGATGGAAATCGTTCGTCCATGACGCGCTGCTCGCCAGTCCGTCGTTCCACAGGCCCTGGAGCGCGAGCGGCAACGGCGAGTCCTCCCGGGACCCGGCGATGGTCAGGTACCGGCCGTAGTGGAAGAACAGGCTCTCAAGCTCGGGGTCCGGCCCGCCCTCGGCGTACGCCAGCCGCCGTTCGCCGGTGGGGAGTGCCCGCACGGCCGGCTGGCTCGGGCCCAGGTTCAGTGTCACGCGGTCGAAGGGCTGCCGGTAGTCGGCAACGTGCCGCGCCCGCAGTTCCCGGTAGGTCAGCGCGGCGGCCCGGTCGACGAGGGCCGCGGCCTGCGCCTCCGGATCCGATCCGTCCCAGCTGGTCCCGATCCCGATCAGGAAGGTGACGGCGTCCGCCCCGGTGACCTCGATGCGGTCCTGCCCGGCAGCGTCCTTCCCGGCCTGGCAGTTCCGCCGTCCAGCACGAGGCGAGCGTGCACCTGGATGTCGACGCCTGCCCGGCCGTCGCTGTGCATCGTCTCCGTGGCCCGGCCGCGCAGCCCGAGCGAGCGGTCGTCGGCGGAAACGCGGACGGGGAATACGCAGTCACCGAACCAGGCGGAGAACGAACACGCCCCGCGGGTACCGGCCTCGATCCTGACGACGATCACCCGGTCCTGGTGGGACGCGAATGCCTCCCGCGACCAGGAGGCCTGACTGGTCCGGTAGCCGGTCCTGACGATCGCGTCCCGCAGGTCCAGGCTCCGCCGGTAATCGGCGACCGGACCGGCATCGGCAAAGCCGATCAGCAGTTCGGGCAGCGGGAGATTGGTGCCGAACGACGTCGGGCGGCCAAGCACATGTCCATTGACAAGTTCCTGCGCCTCGCGGTTGCAGCCGTCGAACAGCAGCCGCCTGATCTCCGGCAGCCAGTCGAGGGCGTCCGGGTTAACGTCAGTCGTCGCCGGGGCCCCCGACCACGCCGTCGTCTCGGCCAGCTGGATGCGCTCGAGGTGATCCCCGGAGTACACCATGGCGCCGTTGCGGCCGTTCCCGATCGGCAGCGCCTCGAACCAGCGCTCCGCCGGACGGGTGTACCAGAGCAGGTGACTGGAGTCGGCACTGTCCGGGGCGGGACGGTCGGGGGAGGAGCGGTCAGGGACGGCACGGTCAGGGGCGGGGAAAGCCTCGGGCACGGTTACTCCTGTCCTCGGGTTCGGGGAGGGGCCGGGGTCGGCGTCGAGTTCGAAGGTTATGGCACACCACCATCCTTGTATTGGCCGCGCTGGGCCTGGCCCGTTGCGTCGGCAGCTCCCGCAGGCACTGCTGGCATCCGTGATGTCGGGCGCTGGCGCGCCCGACATCACGGATATTTCATGAAATGAGAGGGCGACGTCCGGGTGGTCGGCTGAACGAAGGCCCCGCGGTGCCGCTAGCTGCTCTGTGCGAGCAGTGTCTGCACCTTTGACTGCATGTTTGCGAAAATGCTGTTGCCGGCCTTGTTGGTGAAGTACGACTCAAACAGGGGTTCGACATAGTTCGCGATGGCCGCGCCGTTGTTGTAGACGGGGCTCGAGAACAGTTCGTTGTTCTTCACGTACCCCTCGAAGACGGACAGGTCCTCGCCCTTGGCGGCAGCGCTCTGCACCAGTGCGTTGTTCGCGGCGCCGATCGACGGCAGGAACGACGAGTTGTACTCCGAGGCCTTCGTCTGGCAGGCCTGGCTCTCCTGGTAAGACATCCACTTCCAGGTCTGCTCCGGGTTCTTCGTGCCGGCCCACATGTTGTTCCCGTTGGAGTTGGACATCAGCCGGCGGGTGCCGTCCGTGCCCGTCGGCAAGGGGGCGACGCCGATGTTGACGCCCTTGAGGGACGCGAATGTGTTGACCGACCAGGTTCCGCCGAGGTCCATGGCCGCAGTGCCCGATCCGACTTGTACAGTGTCGGCCAATGGGGCCGGGTTAAACGGCGGTGAGTACCCGTCGTTGGTCAGCGTGCGGATGAGCTGAACAGACTGTTCCACCTGCGGGTTTGTGTAGTCGAACTCGGTCGCCCAGTTGTCCTTGTTCGGAATGTTGATGTTGTCGTCGGCCAGCAGCATTCCCCAGTAATTCTGTCCGAGCGGGTCGCCCGTCGTCTCCGCGTTGACGAGTCCGTAGGTGGCGACGTCGCTGGGATTGAAGCCGGACTGGTCGCCCCGGACTCCGTTCTTGTCCACCGTGAGATGCTTGATCATCTGCCAGAAGGTTCCGCCGTTCTGCGGATTCCAGGTGAGGTTGTCGACGTCGGCGGTTGTGTAGCCTGCCTTGGCGAGCATGCTCTTGTTGTAGTAAATAACATCGGTTGCCCAGTCCATCGGGAGTGCGTACTGCTTGCCGTCGGTGTACTTCCAGGCGCTCGTACCGATCGAGTACTGCGCCATGTTGAGGCCGGACTGGCTGATGTACTTGTCCAGCGGCATGAGCTGGTTCTGGCTTACATAGGACTGGAAGTACGTGACGCTGTTCATGAAGGCGTCTGGGGCGTTGCCTGCGACGAAGCTGGCGGTCAGCTTCGTGAAGTACTGGGCGACGTTGTACTGGGATACGTCAACCTTTATTCCGGGGTTTGCCTTCTCGAATCCGGGGATGCACTGCTCGTAGGCGAGTGCCTGGTTGGGATCCCAGGTCCACCAGTTGATGGTTACCGGAGCCGAGCCCGACCCGCCCGAGCCCGATCCGCCGCTTGAGCAGCCGGCCACGGCGGCGAGCACCGCCACCGCCGTCGCGGCGATGATCGGGCGGATTCTCTTTATTCTCATGTGTTGCCTTGCCTTCCATATATTATTTTCTTGTGTACAGGAAGAGCTTGATTATCTGATCCCGGTAAATCCGATGGAATTCACGATGCGCTTACCGAATATGACGAATATCAGGAGCATGGGAACGGCGGCGACGAGCGAGGCCGCCATGAGACCCGCGAAATCCAGCTCGGACTCCGGTGACGCTTGCTGGAACACGCCGAGTGCGACCGTCAGCGGCTGGACGCTGGGGCTATCGGCGATCAGCAGGGGCCAGAAGTAGTCGTTCCACGTGTTGATGAACGTGAGCAGGGCAAAAGTCGTCACCGGCCCTGCGCACATCGGAATCGTCATACGGAAGAGCATTCCGAGCGGGCCGAGTCCGTCGATCTGTGCCGCCTGCTCGATCTCGCTGCTCAGGCCGAGCATAAACTGGCGCAGGAAGAAAATGCCGAACGCGGAGAACAGCGCGCCGGGCAGGATCAGGCCGGCGAAGGTGTTCGTCAGGCCGAGGTCATGGATCAGCACGAAGTTCGGCAGCAGCGTCATGATGCCCGGAATCATGAGGGCGCCGAGGAACAGTGAGAACACCAGGTTCCGGCCGGGCCAGCGAAGCCGGGCGAACGCATAAGCGGCGATCAGCGAGCAGAAGACCACGATGCACGTCAGTGCGGTGGCGTAGATGAGCGAGTTCCTGACGGACAGCGCGAGGTTGATGGAGGCACCCGACCCGCCCTGGGCGACCGCCTGCTGCGTCGTGGCGAACCCGAGTACCCGCTCGAACGGGCCGAGGGTAAGGCCGGCCGGCAGGAGCGAACTCGGATGCGCGATCAGCGAGTAGTTATTCGAGAGTGCTGTCCGCAGAATCCAGTAGAACGGGAAAATCGTAAGTATGAGGAAGACGATCAGATAGGTCCAGGCGGCTATCCGGCCGGGCGACACACGGGCCTTGCGAGCTCTGCGATTACGCTGCGGCGCAACGGACGGTGCGTGGCTCTGTATTACAGTATGCGTCATGGGACCCTATCCCAAATCGCTCTGGTTGGCGCGCATCATGCGCATCTGCATGAAGGTAAGAGCCAGTAGCAGTACGAAAAGTGCCATTGACATGGTTATCGCGTAGCCGAAATCAAACTCGCTGAATCCAGTCTTGTAGATGTACAGGGGCAGTACGTTGGACGCGTTCGCCGGCTGGCCCTGCGTGGTCACCGCGACAAGGTCGAAGACCTGAAACGCGCTGATCACCGTCAGGATGATGACCATCGCCATGATCGGCCGGAGCAGCGGCAGGGTCAGCTTCCTGAACATGCGGATCTCGCCCGCGCCGTCGATCCGCGCCGCCTCGTAGATATCGCCGGGGATCGTCTGTAGCCCGGCAAGGATCAAGATCGCGTTATAGCCCATCGATTTCCATACGCTGATGAACGCCAGCGATGGGATCACCCAGGTCGACGAGCCTAGGAACATGACGGTGCGGCCCGTCAGGTCCTTGAGGACAATGTTCACGATGCCGAGTTCCGGGTCGAGCATCCACTGCCACACCAGTGCGGCGACGACGCCGGAGATGAGGAACGGCAGGATCACCATGCCCCGGATGAGCGCCGACTTGGTCAGCCGGTGCAAGATGACCGCGGTGACGAGGGAAATGAGGATCCCGATGCCCACTGACAGGACGACAAAGTAGACCGTAACCCGCAGCGATGCCCAGAAAACGCTATCGGAAAGCAGTTCGCGGTAGTTGCCGAGTCCGGCCCAGGTGGGCGGGCTGAGTATCCGGAAGTTGGTGAAGCTCAGATAGATGCCGCGCAGCACCGGGTAGACGGCGAAGAATACGAAGCCCACCGTTGCCGGGAGTATAAGAAGAAGCGCGTACCGCCAGTCCTTGCGATGCTGCGGGCTGCGCCAGGTCTGCTGTGGCCCTTGCCTGCGCGAGGTTGAAACCGGCCTGGCCATCCTGATAGCCGCCATCAGTTCTCCTCTGCGGCTCGCATTCGGCCGGTCAGCGGGTCAAAGGCGGGTCCTTTCCCAGCCGAAGCGCTTTCTTCTGCTACCTCAATATCTGAATAGGCTGCAATTGCGCCCATAATCGACTCCATCCGCCACCATTCGCATAGGGCCGCACCATCGGGGCGCGTGCGAGCGGTGATCAATATGCGGTTAGCATCGGCCTAAGGTGCGGTGTGAGTCAACGACGTATCCCGAATGTGCGCTATTCGGGAAGCGGATGAAGCGCCGGGGGTCAGCGGGCTGGCCAGCGGGCTCCCGTGCGGCGCCGGGGGCCTGCTATCCGGACTGCGGATAGCAGGTATCCGGGTTTCGCCAGCGGCAGCATAATGCCGCCGGAGAAACAGTTCTTATTATGCTTGAGTGCGAGGGCTATTTCTAATTGTTTTAGGGAGAGCCGGGCTATCTCACCGGGATCTGCGATGTGCCTGCCGGGCGTGGTGTCTCAAGCACCACATTGATGAAGGCCCTGGCCGCCCGGCTGAGCGGGCGCTCAGAATGCCACCAGATGCCCACGTCCCGGTGCGCCGTCAACTGGCTGATGGGCCGGATTTCCAGGCCTTCGCGCAGGATCATGACGGCCGCGAGGTAGTTGATGACGCCGACCCCGTGACCGCCCCTGACCATCGCCGCGAGCGTGGTGGGCTGGTGCGACACGGTGCCGAACGGCACCTCCTGGATGTTGCTGCTGAGCGCGGCCTGGGCCTCGTAGCCGAGCAGGGAGTCCGCCAGGGGATTGCCGATGGTGATGACGCGTTCCTTGGCCAGTTGTTCCGTCCTGACCTCTTTCTGCTCGGCAAGTTGGTGCCCGCTGGGAACCAGTGCGACAAACGGCTCACGCCAGAGCGGTCGCATGCTGAGGCCGGGAATTCTCGGCTCCGGACGGAGCGGCCGGATCGCGACCGATACCCGGTGTTCGGCGAGGGCGGCCTCGATGACATTGACGTCCCCGTCGAGCACGCCCAGTTCCACCAGTGGATGCGCCGCCTTCAGCTTCGTGAATGCCTGGGGCAGGAACTCGGCGCTCGCGCTCGTGAAGCTGGCTACCTTCACCGAGCCCGAGATTTCACCTTGCTCGGCGAGGCGGACCGAAGCGAGGTCGTCCGCGGCGGCAAGGACGGCCCGCGCCTTGGGCAGCAGGAGTTTGCCCTCCTCGGTCAGGGTCAGCGGGCGTACCCGCCGCTCGATGAGGCAGCAGCCGAGTTCCCGCTCCAGGCTCGCGATGTGGGCCGAGACCCGAGGCTGCGACAGGTGAATCTGCTCGGCCGCCCGGGCGAAGCCGCCGACGTCCACCACCTCGACCCAGGTGCGGAGCCACGTAAGGTCCAGCGTCATCAGCGACACTCCCAACTTCTTCCGGCCGGCCGAGTTCCGCCCGGCGGCTGCGAGGAGTATAGAACCCTGGCCCCGCAATTCCCAAGGGGCTCCGTCTTCACACCCATGCCGGCACATCCATCAAGCGGATAATAGCTATCCGTACTTCGTCGTTGACCATACGGCCACGGGCGTGGCGCAATAGTGGTTGTCCTAATGAAAGGCGCGATGTGAGCGTAGAACCGATCGTAAAAGCTCGAGGCGTGCTGTCGGGGGAGGTCCGCAGCCTGATCCCGGGGGATGCGGGAGCGGTCATTACCTCGATCGAGACATATGCGCTGGCCGTACCGCTTGCCCGGCCTATTGCTGATTCGACGGCGGCAATGTCGCATTGGACCGTGCCAGTTGTGGAAATCAGGACTGCCGACGGAAGGGTTGGAACCGGGATATCGGGGGTCCACTGCGGGCCCGAGCTGCTGTGCAATGTCATTGACAATTATTATGCCGAGGCCCTGCTCGGCGCCTCTTCCGAGGACATCATCGGGACGTGGACACGGCTGTACTGGCTTCCCACGCACTGGGTGGGCCGGGCTGGCGTCGTGCACATGGCACTGGCCATGGTGGACATTGCCCTGTGGGATCTGGCCGCTCAGCGGGCCGGCGTGCCGCTGTGGCGGCTGCTCGGGGGCACCGCCGATCCCGTCGAGGCCTACAACACGGACGGCGGCTGGCTCAACCTCACCGCGGGCGAGCTTGTCCGTGACCTGACGTCGCTCATCGACCAGGGCTGGCGGCGGGTGAAGATGAAGGTCGGCAAGCCGGACTGGCGCGAGGACGCGCGGCGGGTACGCGCGGTGCGGAGCGAGATCGGCGATGACGTTACCCTCATGTGCGACGCCAACCAGCGCTGGGACCTGTCAACCGCGAACCGGATCATGCCCGTGCTCGAAGAGGCGCGGATGGACTGGGTGGAAGAACCGCTGCACGCCGATGACCTGGAAAGCCACCGGCGCCTACAGCGGTCGGCCCGCGTCGACATCGCCGCCGGCGAAAGCATCTACTCCTACCATCAGTTCGCCAGCTTCATTGCCGCCGATGCGCTGCGCGTCGTCCAGGTCGACGCGACCCGGGTCGCCGGAGTGACGGAATGGCTGCAGGTAGCGGCGCACGCCAGCGGCCGGGGCCTGCGGGTTGCACCGCATGCGGGGGACATGATGCAGGTCCATCAGCACCTCGTCGGCACCGTCGTCTCCGAGGCACCGCCGCTCATCGAGTTCATTCCCTGGACGCAAGACGCGTTCATCGAACGCAGCGTTGTCCGTGAGGGCTACCTGGAGAGACCGCAGGCGCCCGGCGCGTCCACGGCGATCGATCCCGGCGCGCGGACCCGCTGGCGGATCCCCGGGATCGGCGGCGTCATGACCGAGTAGGGTCGCCGTTCGCGCCGTGGCCGTCCGGCTGTACGGGGATGTGAACCTCAAGCGCGGTGCCCGCCCCGGGCCGGCTGTCCAGCGTGATCCGGCCGCCGAGCGTCTCGACCCGGTCCTTGAGCCCGACCAGGCCCGAGCCGCGACCGAGGTCGGCGCCCCCTCGCCCGTCGTCGCGGACGCTGGCGTGCAGCATGTCAGCGTCCGCGGATACCTCCACCTCCGCGGTGGAGGCGCGGGCGTGCTTGGCCGTATTGGTCAGCGCTTCGGAGACCACGTAGTAGGCGGCGATCTCGACCGGGCCTGGCAGCCGATCCGGCACCCGCACCTGCAAGGTAACCGGGACAGGAGAATGGCGGGCCAGCGCCTTGAGCGCCGGGGACAGGCCGCCTTCGGCCAGCACGGCCGGGTGGATGCCGTGGGCGATCTCGCGCAGTTCCTCCAGGGTGGCTTCCAGGCCGTCGACCACGTCATCAAGCTGCTTGACCATGTCATCCGGGCCAGCGGGGGCCGTGGCCTGCAGCTCCCGCAAGTGCAAGGCGAGGGTGATCAGGCGCTGCTGCGCGCCGTCGTGCAGGTCGTGCTCGATGCGGCGGCGAGCCTCGTCGGCCGCGGCGACGATGCGGGCACGGGAGGCGGCCAGCGCGGCCCGCGCCTCGGCGTTGGCGATCGCGGTGCCGGCCAGTTCGGTGAAGGCGGCGAGCCGCGCCTCGGCGTCCGACAGCAGGGCGGCCGGGGACGCCGACCCCAAAGTCACCACGCCCCACGGCCGGCCTTCGACCTTGACCGGAACGCCGACGGCCGAGCCGAGACCCCATTCGCGGCCGCCGACGCCGGACTCGCCGGAGGCCACGCGGTAGTCGTCGATCCGTGCTGGCTGGCCGGTCTGGTACACCAGCGTGGAGACGTTTCGTCCGCCCAGGCGGCGCCGCTGGCCGACTTCGACCGGCCGCGTGGTGCCCGTTCTCATCCACACGCCGACAACGGTGGCAGCGCCGCCCGCCTCATACCGGCGCATGCTGGTGAAGTCGGCGTCGAATACCCGTCCGATCTCCGCGGTAACAACGGCGAACACCTCTTCCGCCGGGGCGCCGCTGGCGACCAGGGTGGCGACCCGGCGCAGCGCGGCCTGCTCGTCGGCGTAGCCGCGCAGTTCCATCCGGGCCTGGGCGTTGGCGATCGCGGTGCCGCTGAGCTCGGCGAACCCGGCCAGCCGGGTCTCGGTGTCCGTCGGCAGCACCTTCTCGTCGGTTGCCCCGGCGCTCATGACACCCCACAGCCGGCCGCCGACCGTGATCGGCGCGCCGATCGCCGAGCGGTACCCCAGGTCACGTCCGACGTCGCCGGTCATGCCGGTGGCCCGGCTGTAGTCATCGATCCGGACCGGGCGGCGGGTACGGAAGACCAGCGTGGCCAGGTTCTGCCCGCCGAGGCCGGTCCGGGTGCCCACGGCGAAGGGCACGGCGGCACCGCTGCTGCGCCAGGCGCCGACGACCATCACCGTACCGTCCTGGTCGTACCGGCCCACACCGGTCAGGCCGGTGCCCAGCAGCCGCCCGGCTTCCGCGGCGACCGCGGCGAACACCTTCTCCGGTGGTGCCCCGCTGGCGACCAGGGTGGCGACCCGGCGCAGCGCGGCCTGCTCGTCGGCGTAGCCGCGCAGTTCCATCCGGGCCTGGGCGTTGGCGATCGCGGTGCCCGCCAGCTCGGTGAACCCGGCCAGCCGGGTCTCGGTGTCCGGCGGGAAGGCCTCCTCCTTCGTCGATGACACTTGCATGGTGCCCCACAGCCGGCCCTCGACGAAGACCGGCGCGCCGACAATCGACCGGATGCCGTGCCTGCGAACGATGTCGGCGGTCCACCCCGAGGCCTGGGAGAAGTCGTCCATGCGCACGGGCCGGCCGGTCTGGAACACCAGATTGCTCACGTCGCGCTTGTCCAGCGACCAGTGGCGGTCATCGGCCCAGTCGGTGCCGGCCGCGCTCCAGCACGCCACGTACGTAAGCGCCCGGTCCGGGTCGTACCGGGCCATGACCGTCAGGTCGGCGCCGAAGAGCCGCCCGGTCTCGGCGCTGACCGCTTCGAATACCTCTTCCGGCGGCGCTCCCCGGGCCGCGAGCACCGCCACCCGGCGCAGCGCGGCGAGTTCTTCGGCGATCTGATCGCTTGTCCGGGTATCCATCAGGGCCTCCGCCCAGCGGCAGCCGAGCCGCTGCCTCATCGGCTCATCCTGCGGCACCGACTTGCCTACCGCACCAGGCTAACAAGTAATCCCAGGTAGAGGAGTCACCACGGTTCGTTCGGAAGACTATAGAGAACCGACTGCGGCGGACTCCTGCGACCGGCTGACGGCCGTCAGACCGCCGCTGGCGGTACCTCCACGAAGACGCCCGGCCTCATGACGTCGGCCGGGAGACTCGTGATGGGACCCACGACGGAGCCTTCGACCGGCTCATCGACCGTGAGCGCCGCCTCGACCAGGTCCAGGGCCTGATCCCGCGAATTTGCCCAGGCCATGAAGTGCCGTCCGGTGGTCGCGGACTTGACCGTGCCGTAGTACAGGTGAAGCTTTTTCATGGCTGCGAATGGTTCCCTTCCGATCCCATCGAGCAGAAGACGGCAGGAGGCTGAAAGGATACATCCTGATTTATCGGTGATCGGAAGGATGCGTCGGCGTGGCGCGGGCTGGCCGGGCGGCAGGCGGTGCTACTGGCCGCCAAGGACTAGCTGGGGAACCAGCTGATGTAGAAGATGCCGAGTCCGAGTCCGACGAACATGGCCGCGATGAGCCAGAAACGGACCACGATCGTGGACTCGGCCCAGCCGACCATCTCGAAGTGGTGGTGCAACGGGGCGATCTTGAACACCCGTTTGCGGCGCGTCTTGTACGAGGTGACCTGGATGACCACCGACATCGTGATGATGACGAACAGCCCGCCGAGAACCAGCAGCAGCAGGTCGGTGCGGGTGACGATGGCCAGGCCCGCCAGCGTCCCGCCGAGGGCAAGCGAGCCGGTGTCGCCCATGAAGATCTTGGCCGGAGGCGCATTCCACCACAGGAACCCGAAGCAGGCGCCCATTACCACCGAGGCCACCACGGCCGCGTCGAGCGGGTCGCGCACCGTATAGCAGTTGCTTGCGAGGCTGGTGGTGCAGTCGTTGCGCCATTGCCAGTTCCCGATCAGCACGTAAGCGGCCAGCACCAGGATCGACGCCCCGGTGGCGAGCCCGTCGAGCCCGTCGGTCAGGTTCACTCCGTTGGAGGTAGCGGTGACCATGACCAGCACCCAGACGACGAACAGCACCGCACCGATGGAGACACCGAAGTCGGCGTTGAACGACAGACGCTCGGAGGCCGGGGTGAGGTTGTCGCTGTCGGGGAAGTGGATCGCGAGCACAGCGAAGATCACCCCCACGATGACCTGCCCGAGCAGCTTCGTGCCGCTGCGCAGGCCGAGGCTGCGGCGCATGAACAGCTTCATGAAGTCGTCGAGGAACCCGACGAAGCCGAGCCCGGTCATCAGGAACAGCACCAGCATTCCGGAAACGGTCATCGGGTCGCCAGTGAGCAGGTGTCCGGCCGTGTAGCCGATAAGCGACGCGATGATGATGACGATGCCGCCCATGATCGGGGTGCCGCTCTTGCCCTGGTGGGCAGGCGCGTGCTCGCCCGTCCTGACCTGCTGGCCGAGCTTCCGCTCGCGCAACACGGTGATCGTGGGTCTTGTCCCGAGCAGTGCGACGATCATCGAGATCGCGCTGGACAAGAGGATGGTTTTCACCCGTCAACCCCTAAATCCGTACAGGTAGTTCCCACAAAGCTAGTGGGTGCGCGGTTCGCGGGTGTCCGTGTGTGCGGAATGAGACCGCTGGATCAGCCGCACTGCCTAGGCGGACGGATGGCAGGGCATCGGGGAACATGCATGCCGCCAGGGGGTAATGTCAGCCCAAGGACAACATAGTCAGCAGGAAGGCAGGCGCGTGGAAGGCTTTCCCAGCGGCACCAGGCGGGACCAGGCGGCGCTGATGGCCGCGCGCATCCCTTCGTTCACGCACTTCCTCTCCTCGTACGACCCGGGCATGCTGCCGCTGGCGAACCTTGGCCCGCTTGGCGGGTCCGGTGCGGCCGCCGACCTGATCAAGAACCTGCCGCACGCGACGACGATCGTCGCGGTGGCCTGTGAGGGCGGCGTGGTGATGGCGGGCGACCGCCGCGCGACCGCGGGCAACATGATCTCCAAGCGGGACGTGGAGAAGGTGTTCCGCGCCGACGAGTACTCGGCCATCGCGATCGCCGGCACCCTGGCCATAGCGCTTGAACTCGTCCGCTTGTTCGGCGTCGAGCTTGAGCACTACGAAAAGATGGAGGGCCGTCCCCTCACCCTTGACGGCAAGGCCAACCGGCTGGGCAAGATGATCCGCGACAACCTGATGGCGGCTATGCAAGGCCTGGCGGTGATCCCGCTGTTCGTCGGCTACGACGAGGAGATCCGGGGCGGCCGGATCTTCAGCTACGACGTGGCGGGCGGCCCGTACGAGGAGCACCGCTTCCACTCGATCGGCTCGGGATCGGTCTTCGCCAAGTCCGCGCTCAAGAAGTACTACTTCGACAACATGCCCGTCACGGACGCGGCCCTCGCCTGTGTGCAGGCGCTGTATGACGCGGCCGACGATGACTCCGCCACCGGCGGTCCCGACCTGACCAGGCAGATCTTCCCGGTCATCGTGACAGTCACCGAAGACGGCTTCAGGGGGCTCTCGGAGAGCGAGTCCGCCGAGTACGGCCGGCAGGTCGTACACGGCCGCATGACCCTGCCCGACGGGCCGTCGGCCCCGCTGCGTCCGGCCAGCTAGAGCCGGGAGCGTCCCAGGGTAGGCGTTTCAACGGGGTGCCTGCGTGGCCGATGTCTTCTTGGCCTGCCCGTTCACCTCTGTCGGCCCCGTCGGTATCAGCAGCTCGAACGTCGAACCCTTGCCCACAATGCTGTTTACCCGGACCGAGCCGTGGTGGGCTTCGGCGATCGCCGCCACGGTCGGCAGCCCGAGTCCGAACCCGCCGACATTGCGGCTCCGGTAGGGAGTCGCGCGGGAGAACCGGCCGAAGATCCGCTCCAGGTCGGCTTCCGGGATGCCGCAGCCGGAGTCCGCCACCGCAAGGATGACGTGTCCGTCTTTGACGCAGGCGCTGAGCTCGATGCGGTCATCCTTGTCCGTGTGCGCGATGGCGTTTTCCAGCAGCGCGTCAAGCGCTACGGCCAGCCGGTCGGAATCAGCCGGGACGGTCGCCTCGTCTACTGCCCCTAGCCGCCACCTGCGCGGGGTGTAACCCCAGCGGTCCAGCGCGTCGATCACGATCGAGTCGACCCCGACCGGTGCGACGTTAAGGAAGCCAGGGCTGCCGGCCGAGGCAAGCAGCAGCAGGCGGCTTGACAGCCTGCGCAGTCTCGCCAGCTCGCTGACGACCACCCGGGCGTCTTCGGCGACCAGCTTGTCAGTGGCCGACTGCTCGATGAGCTCCGCATGGCCGAGCGCCACCGTGATCGGCGTGCCCAGCTCGTGTGAGGCATCGACCAGGAAGAGGTGCTGCTGCTCCAGCAGGCGCAAGTTCTCCCGCGAGACGCGCTGCACTTCCTCCAGTGCCGCGAGCCGCTCCAGGAGCGCCGCCTGCCGCCGCCGCCCGTGCCAGACCATCGCCAGGAACATCAGCGCGACCAGCGGGACCTCGACCAGGTAGTCCGCTTCCTGCTGACCGTCCACCACTTGTTCAACGATGATTCCCCCGGTTGCCAGCGTCACCACGGCCACCGTCAGGATGGCGGGCTGCAGGCGCCACATCCGGAACCCGTAAACGAGTGTCAGGCTCACCCAGATAACCAGGAAGGGGATTGTCGACCAGGCCCCCATCTCGCGCATGCCGAGCAGGTTCACCCCGACGAACACCGCCCAGACGATGTCCACCCACGACGACCTCGCCCAGCCCAGTCCCCGCCTTACCCGCTTGCTCAGGGCAAGGCGCCGCCGCTGCATAGCTCCGCCCTGCCCGCCAGCCTCCGCAGCCGTACCGGTGTCCGGTCGGCCGGTCATCCCGGACACCGCATTGCCGCCTCCCGCGGTACCGCATCACGTCCCGCCAGATGCCGATCCTTCCACGGTAGGGGCCTCTTAGCACGGGAACCAGCAACCCGCGCGAAGATGACTAATCCGTCATCGTGGCCTTGACGTCGCCACCGATCCACGTGGGCGACGGCGATGCCAGCCGGCGACCCGCGCGGCGGCTACGGCACGCGGATGAGCAGTTCGCCGTGCAGGACGCTGATCCAACCGTCCGGGTGGGCCGCCCACTCGCGCCACGCCGCGGCGATCGTGTCGATGTCCTCCTGTGTCCCCAGCCCGCTCGTTAGGAGCTGCCCGGTGATCGCCGAGCCGGCGATGCGGTCGGCCCACATCCCGCCCCAGGCCTCCCGCGAGGCCGGCTCCGCGTAGCACCACGTTGACGATGTCGCCGACACGTCCGTGATCCCCGCGGCATGGGCCCAGGCCAGCAACCGTCGCCCCGCATCCGGCTCGCCGCCGTTCGCCCGGGTCGCCGACTGGTACAGTTCGCGCCACCGATCCAGACCAGGAAGCTCCGGGTACCAGGTGAAGCCGCTGTAGTCGCCGTCGCGCACCGCCACCACACCGCCCGGACGGCACACCCGCACCATCTCCCGCAGCGCCGCCACCGGATCCGCTACGTGCTGGAGCACCTGGTGGGCGTGGACCACGTCGAATGATCCCGACGGAAACGGCAGGTCATGGATGTCGCCCGTGACCAGCCGCGCCGACGTGCACCCGCGACGTTCAAACTCCGCCCTGGTCACCGCCAGCGCCGCCTCGGTCACTTCCACCGCGGTGACCGGGCCTGGCGCCACCCGTTCGGCCAGGTCGACCGTGATCGTCCCCGGTCCGCTGCCGATGTCGAGCAGCGACAGACCTGCCCGCAGGTAGGGGAGCAGGTAGGCGGCGGAGTTCTCCGCCGTCCGGGTCCGGTGCGAGCGCAGCACGCTCTCGGCGTGCCCGTGGGTGTAAGTCGCAGCGTCAGGCATACGGCCGACTTTATCACCGGCCTCCATAATGCGAGATAGGCGTCTCATTATTCGAGATGCCGGTCGAGTTCGACCGCGTACCGAACGGCCGCCTGCGGTAGCGCTGATCAGCGCTACCGCAGGCGGCGGTGTGCGCTCGTCAGCGGAAGGTCACCCGGGCCGCTTCCTGCTTGCCTTGGGCGAAACCGGCGCGGGCGGCCGGGATGCGGGTCGCGGGATCCATCTGGTTGGTGCCCATCGCGGCTTGGGAATCGGCGTCCGGTGTGATCACCTCGACGTGGCTGCCCTGATTGCGCAGGGCCTCGACCTGGCTGGCCAGGTCCGTGCCCCATTCCGGTGATCTGCGCAGGCCCTCGAACTGGCCATCCGGATCCGCACCGCGTTCCGGCGGCGCCTGGCTCCGTCCGCCGAACGGCGAGAGCACCACGACGTTCGCATAGCCAGCGGCAAGGTCGGCGTTATCGGCCGAGCGCACGCCCCCGTTTATGTAGTGAGTGCCGTTGATGCTGTGCGTGGGGATCATGCCGGGCAGCGCGGTGCTCGCGGTGACCGCGTCCACCAGGTCGACGCCGGAATCGCGGTCGAACGCGGTCACCTCGCCGGTATGCGCGTCGACGGCCACCACGATCATCGGCCTGTCCGGCCATTCGGAGCGGGGCAGCCTGGCGGCGACGATCGCGCGCCGCTGCTGTCCGCCGTGGGTCCGAGCGCGGGGTCGCTCTCCAGCCCGAACGCGCCCATCGCCCGCCGCAGGTCGGCGGCCGAGGTGGCGGCGGCCCCGATGGCCCTCATCCGCTCGAACACCGTGGCCATCGGCAGGGACGGCGGCTGTTCCCGGTTCTGTCCGGCCGGCTGAGGCCGCGGGGACAGCACCGAGGTCAGCAGTTCGGCCGGCGGTATACCGCTGCGCACCAGCGCTGCCGCGGTGGCGCCGGACGAGGTGCCGATCACCAGATCGGCGGCCTCGGTCAGATCGAGCCCGGCTTCGGCCAGGCCGGCGATGACACCGATCGCCCACCCATTTCCGGCGGCCCCGCCGCCGCCGAGAACAAGGGCAACGTTGCGTGCCGCCTGCGGCGGCGACGTACGCGTGAAGGACTGGGCTTTGCTCCCGGTCGACGGGAGCGGTTCGTGAGATTGCGACATGACTTGGTCCCTTTCAGGGCATCCGGGATGCGGGTGCCCAGGGACCGTCGACGACGAAGCTCTAGCGGCTCCAGCGTGAAGGGGTGAGCACCCGACTCTGAACGAAAAATCGGACTCACCTCCTTAGACCGTGCGCTGCGACAGCGCTAATGAACGAACTCAGGCTGAACATTAGCCGGGCAAGGAGCTCCGCCGCAAACGATTAAGCAGTCGCCGCCGGGATCCAGGGCGGGCGGCCAAAGCACGACCGATCGACAAGCTGCTGGGTCTAGCGCAAGACTCTCAGCCATGAGTGAAGCGGATGAAAAGCAGACGTTGCATCGGTTCCTGCGGAACGCGCGTGGGGCCCTGCTGTGGAAGCTTGAAGGTCACCGGCATACCGCCGGAAGCCGATGCTGCCGCCTGGAAACACCACTACGACAAGCTGGAAAGCATCGCCCGGTCCGCCCGCTCGACGGCACCGTGACATGGGACGGGACCACGCCCGGGACGCGCAGTTGGTGGGCGAGCAGGTAGTCAGCCGTTTCTGACGGGGTAATTCACCGGCCGATCCACCAACGAGATCTGGCGCGCAGTCGTCTTGAAGGGTGACGACAACGATCAGGAGATCAATTGGACCGGAAACAGGTGCGTGCCTTTGAGGCGTTCGTCAACGAGTCCGGTGCTGCGCTGCTGAGGATGGCGACGCTGCTTACCTCCGACCGGTACGCCGCTGAGGACGTCTATCAGGAGACGCTGCACCGCCTCTTCGTGCGCTGGTCACGGGTGGACAACCCCGGTGGGTTCTGCCGCCAGGTGATGCACAACCTCGTTATCGACTTGGCCAGGGCGCGGCAACGGCGGCCCCGCGAGATCGAGCTGCGCGACAACTACGACGGCAAGGACCCGCAGTCGGGCGACCCGGCCTCGGCGGCCGAACTGCGCCCGACCGTGCTGGCCGCACTGGACACTCTCACCGTCCACCAGCGTGCGATCGTCGTGCTGCGCTACTTCGAGGACCTCAGCCAGGACGAGGTCGCCGAGCTGCTCGGTGTCTCACCGGGAACCGTCAAGAGCACCGCGTCGCTCGCCGTGGCCCGGCTGCGCGCCCAGCCCGGCCTCGTGGCCCTGTTCGCCGACGCCACCGCCACCTCGTGAAAGGGAATCCGCATGCCTAAGACCGATGAGGATGTCCTGCGTGAGCTGCTGCACCGCGCCACGGACGACCTGGGCGCGCCCTGCGCCATCACCGCCGGCATCGTCACCAGGCACTACCGCCGGGTCAGGAACACCCGCATCCTGAGCATCGCCACGACCAGCGTCGCCGCCGCGGCCGTGGTGGCCGCTATGGTTGTCACCCGCGTCGGGCCATCTGCCGCGGGCCACGCGCAGCCCCCGGCCACGCTGCCCCGACCCGCATCAATCTGACCGCCGCGCAGGTCCTTGACCAGTTCAGCGTGGCTGCCGGGCGCGCACGCAGAGCGGGTGCTTGACCGGTATATCGCACTCACCGAGAACGACGGGTACTATCCAGCGGACGACCGTGTTCGACGGCCTCACCGGTGACGTCTGGAGCTACAGTCACGTCGACCAGGCCTACCAGCACGGCAGCAACGTGCCCAGCGAGTCTCCCGTCGCTAAGCACTGGTCGCCTACCCGGGCCGAGTTCGCCGCCTGGCCCACGAACCCCGCGAAACTGCGCGCCCTGCTGATCAGCCAGGGGGCACAGGCCGGGGCGGACGATGAGGAGGGCGTGCAGAGCGAGACGATCAGCGGGGCGACCTCCGACGACCTGGTTTTCCAGGAGGCCACCAACTGGCTGTGGAACCCGCTGCTCAGCCCGGCCCTGCGCGCGGCCATGTACAAGGTGCTCGCGGCTACGTCCGGGGTAGCGGTCAAGACCGGCATCACGGACAAGGCCGGGCCGGCCGGCCATCGAGATCAGCCGACGCGACAGCGACGAGCGCTTCACAACTTTCGAAAGCCCCAGCACCGGTGCCGTGCTCGAGCAAAACTCAAGCGATGGCGGCACCGCCGTGTACGAGGCGGTCGCCGGCTACGCCGCCCCTCCCGCCAACCCCTACAGCGGCGGCTGAGCCCCAGCCCGACCGCCTGCGCCCGCTCGCCTAAGAGCCCGGCCTGCAGCGCGGCGGCGGTAGTCCTCCCTGATCCTTCTCGGTTCTGCCGGGGGCCGTGGTCGTACCGGCCCCCGGCAAACTTGGGTCGTCAAGCGGTCAGAACACGTCAAGCGGTCAGAGCACCATGAAGGATCCGGAGCCGCCTGGGATGCGGTTGCCGCTCCCCGAGGTAACGATCACGTCGCAAGCCCCCAACGGGGCGCGGTCCGCGACGGACGCCGTAACTGTCAGCTTGCTCTGGTCTTCGACGACGGTGGACTGGACCGCGATGCCGCTGTTGGTGAACGACACCGTGGACTGCCTGCTGAAGCCCAGTCCGCTCACGGTCAGGGTGATCGGGTCCGTGCCGCGGCTCGCCCAGTTGGGCGTGATGCTGGAGAACACGCCCACGTTGGGAGCCCGAAGCAGCGTCAGGTAGGTGTTGCAGTCGTGCTGGAAGGCGACCTGAGAGAGAAAGTCAGCCTGGGGATCTCTGAGCGCCTCCGGCCACGAGGGGTTGTTGAGCTGGTGCACATTCGTGGTGGGCTGCTGGTAATGGAGGTTTCCTGGCAGCCTGGTGATGAACTGGAGGACGAGGTTGACCCACCAGGGCTGGCTCGGCCCGGGTGACGGGTACCAGGAGAGGATCTGGCCGAGCGTGCTCGCCTGCCACGCCTGGGGGATCACGTCCCAGGCGTTGTAGGCGCGCCAGGCCGAGTTGGCGCCGGGGTCGTTCCTGGGAAAGGTGCGGTCGTACTGGTCGGCGAAGTCGGTCAGGCCGGCGGTCGGCGCCGCGAAGGTGTAAACCTGGAACCGGGCCTTCGGCAGTGCGGCCTGCAGGTAGAGCGCGACCGTCGTTGCCAACGCGCCCCCGAGGCTGTGACCGGTGACGAAGATCGTGCTGCCTGCGCCGTCGCCCACGTGGCTGGTGAGTTCCTCCAGGAGCGTGCGCCCGCTACTGCCAACGGCCTCGATGAGCAGGTTGTGTGCCTTGGAGGTGCCCTCGGCTATGTGGACGACGCTGCCTCCGACCGGGAACGGCACCGCGTTATCGACGTCGAAGTCCTCGATGTCGTCGGTCAACATGTTGAAGTCGGTGCCGCGGATCACCACGGCGTACTGACCGTCGACGGCCGAGTTGCCCGCGATGTAGACCATGTTGGCGCTGTCGTCCTGGCTCAGGCCGACCCATGCCGGGGACCAGGTTGCGGCCGCCTGGCGCAGTGCCTGCCCCAGGTCGGCGAGGATAGCCTGCTGGTGAGTACGCCTGGAGCCGCCGGGCACCGGGTCCGCGTCGATGGAGGCGAACGCCGCCAGGGTCATCATCAGCGATGCCTGCGGGCGGCCAGCGTTGCCGGTTCAAGGACAGATCGGGCTGCTTTCATCGGGACCTCCAGATGTAACTTCAAGTAGTTATTCAACTACTGTCAGTATAAACAGCTGATCGGGACTTAAAACGCGAACTCGTTCCGTGATCGACCGCGGTGCCGTCCCGGTCTGCCGCGGTACCTTGTCGGGAAAACAACAGGCTGGAGGGCAGATGCCGGGGCTGTCCCGGCTGCTCCAGGGATCTAGGCCGCCCGGCATCCCCGGTCGCATGACGTTCGTGCACGGCGCCGATGAGCGACAGCGGCCTCACCGCGCGAGCCATCGCCGCGCGCACCAGACATCAGTTCACCACGAACGGAATCGGCAACCTGCTCCACGGGACGAACTTCTGAATCCCGGCCCAAGGTGCAGGTGCGGATCGCCGGGCACGTCGCAGCCGCCGGCATCCATGCGGGAACGTTTTGCGTCTCGGCCGGTGGCTGCCTGGACGACGCTGAGCGAGGCGGCTTGATAGGTTATGGCGATGCTTGTTCCGCAGGACGTAGAGCCCATTTGGGCGCGATTTGAAGCCTGGCTGCTCGCCGTAGCGCCGTCAATCGCGGGCAACCTACGTCCCCCGGCCGACGAGGCTGTACTGTCCTGTGCCGTGGCTAACCAATTGCTGGTTTCCGGTGTGCCGTTTCCGCTTGTGCCCTCATCGGCAGGGCTCTGGCGGGTCGATGAGGCGGTCGGCGCCGTGCAGGTGTCGGCGCAACCGCACTCTGACATC
This sequence comes from uncultured Actinomycetota bacterium, assembly GCA_963785645.1. Taxonomy (GTDB): domain Bacteria; phylum Actinomycetota; class Actinomycetes; order Streptosporangiales; family Streptosporangiaceae; genus Trebonia. The sequence continues at coordinate 39,739 of CAWAWG010000018.1, read as the reverse complement.
TTCATTGACCCGGGTAACGGCTCCGCTGACGCGGGCGCGGGGGCCGCGCTGAACGCGGAGTCCATGCTCAACGCGGTGACGTTGCTCGGTGACGCGCCGAAGGGAGACTTCCAGTTCAGCGCTCGGGTCACCGTGGACTTCGTCTCGACCTTCGACGCCGGGGTGCTCCTGCTCTGGCTCGATGAGCGGCGCTGGGGCAAGCTGTGCTTCGAGTTCTCGCCGGCGGGCGAGCCCATGGTCGTCTCCGTCGTCTGCCGCGGCGTCTCCGACGACGCGAACGCTTTCGCGGTGCGCGGCCGGTCGGTGTGGCTGCGGGTCTCCCGTGTTGACCGGGTCTACGCCTACCACGCCTCGCTCGATGGTGCGACCTGGCAGATGATCCGCGTCTTCGTTCTGGATGACGAGACATCGCGCGACAAGATCGGCTTCGAGGGCCAGTCGCCGACCGGCGAAGGATGCAGGGTGACCTTCGACGAGATCCGATTCCTGTCCGAGCGCCTCGCCGATTTCCGCGACGGCTCCTGATTTGGCCCGTCCGGAGCTCCTAAGACCAGCCACCACGCCGGGTCGGCATCCGGGTTTGGTGATCGTAGGTCCACAAGTCGACCCGGTGCAGCGGAAGGTCGTTCGCCCGGGACAGGTGCCACGACAGGGTCGTCTTTCCTGCGCCTTGCCCGCCGTCGATCCACAGCATCGGCGGCCACGTTCCTCGTCCCGCTAGGTTCACGGGCACCGATGCTATGACATTGGGACCAGGCAGAAGCGGGCAGCATCTGAGGCCAACCATGGCAAGGCGGGCGCGGCCCACCCTGAGATGCTTGCGCGAAGACCTCGCTGACCTGCCGAGTAGGCGTGCGGGGTCGCCTAGGGGGTGGCGGTGCCGGGCATGGAGGCGGAGACTAGCCAGCACCGGAGCGCGTCCGGGCCGTGACCGTCGAACAGGGGAGGCCTGGGGAGCCCAAGCCGGCTTACCTCGTCGCAGAGGTCACGGTGGCTGAAGTCCCAGCCGTGAGCGGTCAGCCAGGTGCCCGGGGCGCGGGGCGAGTCCTGGCGGGCGGCGTTGACGAACAGCTGCCACGTGGCCCGTTCGCCGTCGTCACCGAGCTCCACGTCGTCCATGCGCGGGTGGCGGCTGTAGTAGTCGAGGGCCAGGGTGCTGCCTGGCACCGACATGGACGTGATGGCCGAGATCAGCGCGTCGCCTTCCGCGGTGGTGATGTAGGGAGTTAGCCCTTCCGCCATCCAGGTGACCGGGCGATGCGGGTCGAAGCCCGCCGCGGTCAGCAAGGCCGCCCAGTCCCCGCTCAGGTCGGCGGGGACCACGACGCGGCGGGCCGCCGGGTCCGCGCCGTGAGCGGCCAGGACCTGGTCCTTGAAGGCAAGCAGCGGCCGAAGGTCGAGTTCGTAGACGACGGTCCCGGCCGGGAGGGCCAGCCGGTAGGCCCGGCAGTCCATGCCTGCCGCCAGGAGGACCACCTGGCGTACCCCTTGCCCGACCGCGTCCGTGACCTGCTGGTCGAAGAACGGCGTGCGGCCGGCGAAAGTCCAGTGCAGGCTGTTCCAGAGCGCCGAGGATCCGTCGTCGCGGGCCGGTCCCAGTGCTGGAAGCTGGGAGCCGGGCGCACCGTCAACTCCGGTTGCCGCCGACACGAAGTGGCGGGCGAGCGGGTCCTGGAACAGCGGGCTGTCGCCGCGTGATTCCTGTGCGCGCGCGTAGCAGGTGAGTACGGCAGTCTGGGTGACCCCGGCAGGCAGCTCTGGTGTTGTCATAACGCCTCCATGGTGACATGCCGTACCGCGCCCGCCCAGGCCGCCCTGCGGACTCTGGGATAGACCAGCCGCACGAGAACCTCGTCGACGACATCGGGCTGTTCCCGGTCGGACCCGCGCCGCCGAGGTCCATGCAAGAAGCCTTTCAGGCGTCCATCCTGGAGTCTGCGATTCCCGCCGGAGGATGGGGAACGGAGGGTGTCGCCCGCAATGTCAGACCCGATCGCTAGCGTGCCCAACACGGCGTCCGCCGCTGGAGGCGCTATGGGCAACGACCGGCAGGGAATATCCTATGAACGCAGCCGTGGTACGGCGTGGTACGGCAGGGTATGCTTCAGATATGGCAGCTCCTGATGACCGTTCGACGGATATCAGCGTCCGTCAGTTCGTCGCGGACTCGGGTTCGGTGACGCGCGGCCTGCGGCAGGGGCGGTCATACACGCTGACTCTCAACGGGGAGCCGCTCGCGCGGATGATCCCGATCAGGCGCCGCCGGGCGGTACCTAAGGATGAGGTGCTCGCGATCTTCGCGACAGCTCCGGTCATCGACGCGGACGAACTGCGTGCCGATCTGGAGGATTTCGCAGATCAGGAAGTCCGTGACCCGTTCGACGGGACCGGGCTGTGACATCGCATGACGCGGCGGTTGTGGACACCAACGTAATTGCCACGCTCAAGCTGTACGATCCGGCGGAACTGCCCGGCATGATGCTGGTAACTGCGGTCACGCTGGGTGAGCTTTCCTTCGGTCCGCATGCGACCGACGATCCGGTGAAGCGCGCCGGGCGCGTCGCCGTGCTGCAGCACGTTGAGGCGACCTTCGACCCGCTCCCGTATGACCAGGGTGCCGCCCGGCTCTTCGGTCAGATCTGCGCGGCGGTCCGGGCGTCCGGGCGCGAGCCGCGTAAGCGCGCCTCGGACCTGATGATCGCCGCCACGGCGGCCAGTAACGAGCTCCCGCTGTATACCGCGAACCCGGACGACTTCAAGGGCGCGGAAGCCTTGGTGGAAGTCATCGGCCTTAGAGCACATCCAAACAGCCTGTGAGCTCTGAGCTGATCGGAGCGGATGACGGTGCGGATGACGGGAATCGAACCCGCATGACCAGCTTGGAAGGCTTCGGGTACGGTGCTGCTGACCAGCGCTGATGCGGGTCGCTGGCGTGCCCGCTTGTCCGTGAGTGACCATGAACTACCCCGGTGCGCCGTCCGATTGGGCGCGCAACGGGCACGCCGCCGACCTGCTCGCGTGCGCATCCTACTTGTCTTCCGTCGTCGTTGGTGGAGGACGTTCCTCGGGGCGCGGGATAGGGAGCCAGGCCCAGCAGCGCTGTGTTTCCGCTGCTGAGACCCCAATCATGCTAGGATTTTCGCTTTCTAGGCTGTCCGGTGAGGCTGGGCGCCAGTGCCATCTCGTGGCCGGAGCGGGAAATGTACAGCAAATGTACAAGTCGCCGCGTACATTTGCTGTACATGACCGATGGGGCGTTTTATTCTCCGAGCGGTCTTGTTACGAGGATCTGGGACCTGTCTGGCTGGCCCGATGCGCCTGTGGCTGTTCAAGGGCCGACCCAGTGGTACCTGCCCGACGGGCGGTCGCTCTGGGATGCGGCCCTGGACATCCTGAACGAGGGCGACGAGCCGGACGGGAACTGAGGTCTAGGCGGGGCATGTCCCGTTGACGACGGTCGCGAGAGACTGCCCGCAGACGGCCAGATAGCGGCCCGCTGGCGGACATGAGTTCTGCCCGGCTGCGGCCACGGGATCTGCCCGACACGAACTGATCGTTCCCCGCCGGTTACCGGCTGGGGGCCCCTTCCCGTTTTTGCTGGTCAGTGCCAACTGGACCAGGTTCCCGGGAAGGGGACGAGTGAAGAGTGCCGAGGAGATCATGAACATCCTTGAGGCGTACGACCTGACGGGGTCGCTGCGGGACGCGGGCGAGCTCGCGGGCTGCTCGCACCACACGGTAGCCCGCTATGTGCGGGCGAGAGAGGAAGGGCGGCTGGTGCCGGGCGCGGCGTCGCCCCGGCGGAGCGTCATCGAGGAGTTCCTGCCGAAGCTGGAGGAGCTCGTCGAGCGGAGCAAGGGCAAGGTGCGGGCCGACGTGGCGCACGAGAAGATCACGGCGATGGGGTTCGCGGGATCGGAGCGGACGACGCGGCGGGCGGTCGCGCGGCTGAAGAGGGCCTGGCACTCGGGGCGGCGGCGGGTGTTCCGGCCCTGGATCCCTGAGCCGGGGATGTGGGCGCAGTACGACTTCGGCGACGGGCCGGAGGTCGCCGGGGCGGCGACGGTGCTGTTCTGCCTGTGGCTGGCCTGGTCGAGGTTCCGGGTCGTGCTCCCGATCCTGGACAAGACCCAGGCCTCGGTCTGGGCCGCCGTCGACGTCGCGCTGCGGCGGGCCGGCGGTGCCGGCCTACCTGCTGACCGACAACGAGAAGACGGTCACTGTCGAGCACGTGGCCGGGATCCCGGTGCGGAACCCCGGGGCGGTGGAGTTCGGCCGCCATTACGGGCTGACGGTCGCGACCTGCGTGCCTTACGACCCGGCGTCCAAGGGCGGGTCGGAGTCCACCGTGAAGCTGGCCAAGGCCGACCTTGTCCCGACGGCCGCTAACCTGCTCGGCGAGTACGGCAGCTTCGCGGCTCTCGAGGCGGCCTGCGCGGCGTTCTGCGAGCAGGTCAACGCCCGCCCGCACCGGGTCACCCGGCGGGCCCCGGCGGAGATGCTCGCCGACGAGCGGCCCCGCCTTCACCCGGTGCCGGCCGCCCGTTCACCGCGGCGCTGGGCGTGACCCGCAGGGTCGACGCGATGTCGCTGGTGTCGTTCGAGGGCGGCCAGTACTCGGTCCCGCACCAGCTCGCGGGCGAGGTCGTCCACGTCCGCCGGCACGGGAGCCAGGTCGTGATCACCCACGCCGGCCCGGAAGGCCCGGCCGAGGCGGCCCGCCACCTGGCCGCCTCGCCGGGCAGCCCGCGGCTGGAGGCGGCGCACTACCCGCCCGCCCCGCCCGGGGCGCTGAACCGCGAGCCTAAGCCCCGCACCGCGGCGGAGGCGGAGTTCCTGTCCATCGGCGACGGCGCCGGGCTCTGGCTGGCCGAGGCCGCCGCAGCCGGAGCCTCCCGGGTCCGGTCCAAGATGACCCGGGCCGTCCAGATGGCCGCCCTGCACGGGACGGAACCGGTGGACCGGGCACTCGGGCAGGCCGCCGCCTCAGGGCGGTTCGCCGACGGGGACCTCGCCGCGATCCTCGCCCACCAGGCGTCCGCCGCCCCCGGCGGCCCGTCCCGGCCGGCGAGAGCCGCACCCTCGCCCAGGGCACCCGCGGCTGGGCGCCCCGCGACGGCAAGAAGGAGGAAAGCCGGTGACCGCCGCAGGGCGCGACGGGAACGCCGTCGTCCTCAGCCAGCGCGACGCCGCGTTCATCCGGCAGGCCCTGCTGGCCGCCGCGGACGTCTTCGCCCAGGCCAAGGCTGACGGCGGCCCCGGGCTCAAGGCCCTGCAGGAAGCCGCCCTCGACGCCCCGCACGGCGGCCGCCCGCTCGCCCAGGTGCACTACGACGTCTGCCTCGCAGTCGACCACATCGACTTCCCCGGACCCGTCAGGAGGACCCCGTGACCGCCGCCGCCCCGGCCCCGCCGCCCCTCGACGACGGGCTGGAGCAGCTGCTGCGCCGCATGCGGCTGCCCCACATGCGGCGCATCGCCCCCGAGGTCATCGCCACGGCCAAAGCCCAGCGGTGGGACCCGGCCGAGGTCCTGCGGGCCCTGCTCGCGGAGGAAGTCGCCGGCCGCGACCGCTCCTCCCTCGCCACCCGCCGCACCCGGGCCGCGTTCCCCAGCGGGAAGACATTCGACGCCTGGGACGAGCGCCTGTCCTCGGTCCCGGCCCCGACCCAGGCCGCGCTGCGGACCCTGGAATGGGTCGGCCGGCACGAGAACCTCGTCGTCTGCGGGCCGTCCGGCACCGGCAAGACGTTCATGCTCGAGGCCCTCGGGCAGGCCGCCGTCGAAGCCGGGCAAGAACGTCGCCTGGTTCACCCTGGAGCAGCTCGGCGCCCTGATCCACCGGCACCGCGCCGACGACTCAGTGACCAGGGCCATCAGCCGCATCCTGCGCGCTGACCTGGTCGTCGTCGATGACATCGGGCTCCTGCCCGTCGCCCAGGACGCCGCCGAAGGCCTCTACCGCCTCGTCGACGCCGCCTACGAGCGCCGCAGCGTCGCGGTCAGCTCCAACCTCCACCCATCCGGATTCGACGAGCTGATGCCCAAGACCCTGGCCACCGCCACCGTCGACCGGCTCATGCACCACGCCCACGTCTGCCAGACCAGCGGCGACAGCATCCGCCTCACCCAGGCCATCGCCGGGAAGGGAGTGATCCCGCTGAGCTAACCAGCCGGGCACGTCTGGCGGCCACCACTGGGCAGATCCGGTGGCCGCCAGCCGGCACCTCTCATGACCGCCACCGGGCACTTCCTGATGTCCCTTGACATCCCGTCTCATCGAAGGTGACGCGATCCGCATCTACAGCCCCTGGCCTCAGTTTCGTACCAAAGGCGGCACCGCCGAACATGATACCTAAAATCTCTACAGCGAGTCCAAGGCGTGGAGCGGATGACGGGAATCCAACCCGCAGGACCAGCTTGGAAGTTCGGTCGCCCAACCTGGCGGATGACCTGCGCGAACGTTGCTCCTGGTCATTGGCTCCGACTTGTCCGTGAGTGACTGTGGCTAACCGCTGGGCAGGCACGTATGTGGCACGCGGCGGGGTGCCCTGGGCTGCTGCCTGCCTCGAGACGGCGTGCTCGCGTGGCTGGTGTCTTCTTGGTTCGGTTCGTCGTCCGCTGCCCGCGATGATCAGCGCCTTCACCATGGCTGGGTTCCGGATCGCCGCCATCGACGAACCGCTCCCCGCACCAGACACCCCCCGCGAACTGCTCCCCGACTTCCTCAAGGACAAGCCTCCTGGATCTGGCTTCTTGTGCTTCATGTTCTTCGTCCTGGAGGCCGGCAGCCGCCGCGCGCTGATCCTGGAATCCGAGGTCTGCTTGAAAAGCCTGCGGATCGGGTGCCCTACGCGGGCAAGATCAGCTCGTCGGACTGCGGATCGTACACAATTACCTTGGTATGGGCAGCTATCTGCAGGATGGCTGGCCGCATGACCCCAGCGTGTTGCCATTGAATGTTGAGTTCGGTTCCCGCGCCTGCCGGTGGAAGCCAGAGTGAACTGGACCAGGGACTCGCGACCGGGTCCTCCTCCAGGGTCGGCCAGCGGCGCTCAAGCTGGTCGATGAAGGCTGCCATTTCCGGATCGGATGAGGAGTTGCCATCCCCTGGGCTGCCTTCCAATCCCTGGCCGGTCTTCTGCATGAGATGAACCTGTGCGAGCGTCGGCCCCGTCGGCGGGAACACATTCAGGTCGAAACTCATGAGCCCATCATCCTCTCGGTACTGCGAAGCGGTACCGATTGCTCGCCCCCCGTGCGGCTCGCGGACGCGGTTGGGGTTCGCCGGATCGGTACCCCGTTCGATCCCGAGGAAGCGGTCTCCAACCTCAAGACGTACGGCGAGGGTTCCCTGATGGTCTGGGGTGACTGTCCACGCCTCGGCGGGGAGACGCTCGCGTTGCTGATTGTTTTCTTGGCGCAGTTCGATGCGCGGAGACGCGGTGCTTCGGCGCCGGGCTGCTCAGGGTCGGCTTCGGGGTTGGTCGCCTGCGTGAGTTGTTCCGCAAAGCGCTGGTTTCCGCACAGCCAGCAGCGGGCGATCGGCTTAGCGGGGAGAGTGCTTCGGTGTGCCTCTCTGCTCGGCTTGCCGGGGCCGATGGCGGCGGGATGGGCAGGCTTCTACCCATCTACCCCACAACCTCGACTACTTCCGCCCATCCTGCGCACTCCCCGTCCCGGGGTCGCACCGTGCTACCGCGCCCGCCGCGCCAGCACCGGTATCTTCGTAGTCTGCTCCGGGGTCAGTGATGCCCACTCGATGCCCGCTGGCCGCTTTGGCTGCCCGCAGTGGATGACGCGTTCCGGCGTGACGATGAGATCCACCCGAAAGTCGTGCGGCAGCTCAGGGAAGCCTTCGTCGAGCACTTGCAGCTCATGCACCGTCGTCGCGATGGTGGTGCGTTCCGTGATGAGTCCGGCCTCGATAAGCAGCGCAACCTCAAGGTCGGCGTAGCCGGCTCCCTTGCCGAGCCGGGCACCTTGAGCATTGACCGCCACGCTCCCGACCACCACCAGGTCGATACGCGGCATCTCAGAAACGTCCACGGTCGGCGCGGTGGCCTCGATGACTTCCCGTATCGCAGCCTCCTGGGGCGACACCGTCAGGACGGCAGGATCGAGCTTGTAGAACGGCCGCTCAGTGGCCAGCTTCGGCGCGGCCATGTAGACGAGCTTTCCATCTTCCAGCGCCCGGATACGCACCGGCAGCAGCGGCCGGTCGGGAACCGCCTTTATGACCCTTGCCGTCCGCCAGACATCGAGTGCGGCCAGCAGCTCGGCGGCTCGCTCAGCGCCGTCGAAGTCCGGTATGCGTCCAGCGACATCGGACGGCACCACACCGGCAGCTTCCAGCCGTGACCAGACCTGCTGGCGTAGCGTCGATTTGCTGGGAGCGGTACTCGTCATACCCCCATAATCGCTCATCCAGCCATGAGTGTGAGCATACGGTCGAGCACATCCTGCACGATGGGCAGACCACGCTGCGGTCGGAGCTCCTTGCCGGCGCCGAACACTATGTTCAGCCCGCCGCCGCCCCAGTTCTGCTCAATGACGTCCATTGCCTCGTGGAGACGGCAGATGGCCTCATCAAAATCGCCGCGGCGGATCAAAGCGAGCGACAGGTTGCCCAGCACGATCGCTTGAGACTTGGCTGGCCGCTCATAACCGGCCAGCGCGGCGTCGAGTACGCGAACCGCCCGGCCCGTGTCAGCCAAAGACAGATAACACGAGCCTGCCATGCGTCCGAATTGCGTCGGTGAATACAGCTCAAGCGCACAGTCCAAGTCGGTGAGCTGCCCGTGGATGGTATCGGCGCGAGTGAGCGCAGACTCACAGGCCTGCCGGTCACCGAGCATCGCATGCGCTTCCGCCGTGTGCAGAAGCGCAAGGCCGGTCAACACCGTACTTACGTGCTGCGTGGTTTCGACTGTCTGCTCGGCGAGGGCCAACCCCGCCCGCGGGTCTTGCACGGCGTACAGGGCGATCATGGCCATGCGCAGCAGAGCCAAGCCTTCGGCAGCCGGATCACGCACCTGACGGGCCGCCGCGATGGCCTGCTCGTAGTACGACTGCGCCGAGGCGTGGCTACGGCGCTGCGACGCATCCCACACGAGCTGGCCCATCAGGGTGGCGGCTTCGGCTTCAACGCCGTGCAGTTCGCGCCGTACCCGCAGATTGGCAGCGTGGGCGGTCAGAAAGCGGATCTGCCCGAGTGCCTGTCCAGCGTCGGCGAGCAAGGCCGAAGATGGCACCAGCGCATACTGCTGGTCGAGCTGCTGGATCTGTTGCCTGAGCTGCGCGACGGATACCAAATCCGTACCACCGGGATGAGTCAGCGTGTATTCCAGTCGTTCGACGTCGCTTCCGGCTGCCGCTGTACTGGCCTCGTCGAGCAGTTCATCAAGCTCTTCGACGGAGACCCGCAGCGCTTTGGCCAGCCGTGGCCGAGTCCAGGGGAGCGGTACGCTCTCGCCGCTTTCCCAGCGCGTGACGGTGGTGCGCTCAACGTTCAGGCGCTCGGCCAATGCTTCTTGGCTAAGACCGACCGTTTTACGCCGTGCCGAAAGCCGTTCGCGCTTCACCCGCATAGCGACCCCCCGAAGGTCATCGGTCCGTTGTTTGTGCTGTTCAGCGTGGCCAATGCGACAACGTTGTGACAGTGGTGCGTCCAGCGCGCGCTTCATATCTCCGGCCAAACCAGATTGGCTGTTCCTCCAGCGTACGTGCACCGGTGCGCCAATTGCCAAGGAAAGAAGAAAACACCGGAGTGCCGCCGGAGACAAGGCGCAAGCACGTGCGTAGTGGCACCGGTGTGCCACATGTCGGGCATTGCCAATACTGACACATCCCTATTGCTGCATGCGCTTAAGTAGGGATAGCTGCGCATGGAGCACCAGCCCGTTTGCCGTGAGAGAGCCTGTGGATTCGAGAACCAACCATGTCAGAAAGCCAGGGAGCGAAAGGCCAGGCCACCCGCCTACGGGAACTGGGTGATCCGGAGTTTATGGCACAGTGGGCCGCCCTGCGGAGCAGCCTGTTCTTCACCCCGAAACATGAGCCGTGGTATCCGAAGCTTAAGAGGCGGTATGACGATGCCGCCGTTGAATACAGACGGCGGATGGATGGTGCCCTGTGCTATGCCCAAGTCCAAACCATTGCAAGGGAGCAGTATGGAAGACCGTGCACTCACCGCGAAGGGGCTCTATGACTTTGAGCAGATTCATCTCGAACGGCTCAGGTTGGCCGCCCAGGTGATCCTGGAGGCTGCGCCCGACCTTGCGTTGGTCACCGATCCCCTGGAAGTGGAACTCACCATCTTCAAGGAGCGGGTGGAGTTCCTGTTGCTGCTGCCTGATGACGCGGATCAGGTGCCCCCCTGGCGCAGGCTGCTGAATGGGGAGGAACATCCCTCGCGCATGGTAGAGGCGAAAGACGGCGGTGAGCAGCCATGACGGAACAGCAGCAGACGACAGTGCTCGGTACCGTCAGCGTTAGCGTTACCTTTCCGGCCTTTGGGCCTGCCGACACTGAGGCAGGGAAGGACGCTCTGGTCACGGCGTTCGAGGCGTCTTGGAACGTTTGGTACACCGACTGCTGGCATGCCGACTTCAAGGACATCTTCTTCTACCCACCATCGGCGGAGACGGCAGAAGAGATGCGGACGAAGCTCGACCGGCGGATGGCGGCAGCGCTGCCGCAGTTGCGGGCCGTGCTCAAAGAGGCCGAGGCAGCGGCTGAACGGATGGGGGTGAGTGAATCCGGCCGGTGACCATACCAGCAAATGACCTCATACAAGATACAAGCTCTTGCATATACACGGTCCCCAGCACTCGGTAGACGTGCGACTTGCTCCAGGCCGATTGTCCCATAGGCGTCGGCAAGCCCTCGTCATTCAGTTGTTTGACGATCTGTCTCAGGCTGTAGCCCTGATTCCTGAGCTTGGGAATGCGCTGCGCCGTCTCGGGCGGGCAGGAGGGCGGGCCCCTACCTGATCACTTAGTTACTGTTCTGGGCATGAACGCGGACGGCTGGCTGGAAGACACCCGGATCTCTTACGACACGGTCGCGGCCAGCTATGCCGACCTGGTGCGCGACTCCCTGGAGGGGGCGCTGTACCTGCGGTCGGCCCTGGGGCTGTTCGCCGATCTGGTCCGCGCCAGCGGGGGGCCGGTGGCAGACGTGGGCTGCGGACCCGGGCAGGTCACCGCCCTCCTGCACGAGCTGGGGATAGATGCCTTCGGGATCGATCTGTCGCCTGCGATGATCGACCTGGCCCGGCGTGACTACCCTGGATCGCCCCGGCAAGTCTGGAGGCCGCTATGTCTGTGAACTGTCTCTTATCTTACCAGATTCCAGTGCCTTATAATAGATTTCCTCGAACTCTTTCGGCGGCATATCCCCGCAGTATGAGTGAAGCCTCTCCTCATTGTACCAGGATACCCAGTCCATCGTGGCGAGCATCACATCATCGACTCCCTGCCATTCTTTCTTGAAGTCGATAAGCTCACGTTTGTACAGGCTGTTCAGTGATTCCGCGGCAGCGTTATCATAGGAATCGCCTTTGCTCCCAACCGAACGCACCGCCTTCGCCTCCTCCAGCCGTTCCGTGTAGCGGATAGCGGTATACTGGACCCCGCGATCCGAATGATGCACCAGACCGTCGATATTCTCATGCCGACGTGCCCAGATAGCCATTTCAAGCGCATCGAGCGCAAGATCAGAACGCAGGTTATCCGCAACCTGCCACCCGACAATCCGGCGCGCGAACAAATCCATGACGAATGACGTATAAACCCACCCGGAGAATGTCATCACATACGTGATGTCCGCCACCCAGCGCCGGTTCGGCGCCTGCGCGTCGAAGCAGCGCTGCAGCAGGTCCGACGGCCTGTCCGCCGGATCGCCCGGCACCGTCGTCCGCGGCCGCTTCCGCCTGGCCCGCACGCCGCCGATCCCCAGGTCACGCATCAGCCGCTCCACCGTGCACCGCGCAACCGGAATTCTCTGCCGGTTCAGTTCCAGCCACACTTTCCGCGCACCGTAAACCTCCCTGCCCTTCCGCCCTTTCCACACCTCCATGATCTTCTCTTTCACCATCGCATCTCGGGTTTCCCGCGCCGTCGGCTCCGACTCGCGTTTCTTCGCGTAGTAATACGACGACACGGGAAACTCCAGGACCGCACAGACCGGCTCGATGCCAAACCGGTCCCGTTGCGCGTCAATGAACTCGACTAGCGCGGCAGCCTCGGGTCGAGTTCCCTCGCGAAATAAGCGCTCGCGGCCTTCAATATCTCATTCGCCCGCCGGAGCTCGCGTACCTCGCGCTCCAGTTCAGAGATCCGCCGCTTATCATCCGTCGTCGTCCCGGAACGCTCTCCGCCGTCAATTTCCGCCTGCTGCAGCCAGGACCGCAACGCCTCCGGGTGAACATCCAGCTGCCGGGCAACCCGGGAGATTTCCCCGCGCCCCTTCCCGTCCCGTTCCCGGATCTCCAGCACCATCTTCACCGCGCGTTCGCGGAGCTCCTCCGGGTACTTCCTCTGTGCCGCCATGGCCCTGCATCCTTCCAGGAATCAGAGCCTCCAAGGTTCCCGGGGTGATCTACCCTGGCCTGCGGTTCGAGGTGGGCTCGATGACTGACTTGCGCCTCGCGGACGCCTCCGTCGCCGGGTTGCTGGCCTTCTGGTCGCTGATCCACGTCCCTGACGAGGCGGTTCCCTTGGTCTTCAGCCACTTCCGGAGGGTGCTGCGCCCCGGCGGGCCACTGCTGGTCGGGTTCCATGTCGGTGACGGGGAACGGCTGAAGACCCAGGGCTACGGCGGTCACCCGATGAAGGTCTGGGTTTACCGCCGCCAGCCCGACAAGGTGGCAGCCTGGCTGCGCGATGGCGGGTTCACCATCGAGGCGCAGATGCTTATCGACCCTGACGAGAGCGTCCCAGGTGCCATCATCTTCGCGCGCCGCTAAGCAGGTGTCGTTTCCCTGTCACCAGACGCAGCTGCAGCCCTAGCTGAGGTACTGCCCGAGCACGCTCGCCTGGGTCCGCAGTCGCTGTGCGGCGGTCGCCTGGCCTAGCGTGTCGTAGCGGTCCGCCTCGCCCGCCTGCTCGGCGATCAGGCTGCGCAGGATCTCTCGTGCCTGGCCTCCGGTGACGATCCGCCGCTTGGCCTCGGTGGAGCCGACCCCGCTGCTGGCCCCTGCGACATATGCCCCGGCTGCCACCTGGCCGTTCGCTGGCACCGTCACTGCCTCCACGTTGTCGAGGGCGGCTAGGGCCGTCCGGAGCACGGCGGCGGTCCCGCGGTCCCGCTTCTTCATCGCGGCAGTGAGGTCGCGTCGCAGTGCATCCTTGAGCACCTCGATATCCGTCATGTCGCTCTCCCGGTGAGGGCGTCGACGAGGGCGAGGGGCGGATTGCGTCGGCGCGGGTGATTTCCCCTGTTGTGCGCAGGGCAGAACCCAGAGTAGCCGCCAGGATCTCCGCATCGCGAACGTTTTCCGCTTGGACCAGGCCACTAGGGCCAACGTTCCCTAACCTAGCCGATCCGTCAGCCAAGACCTCTTGTCGTCCTGGTGATCACCGGGGTTAATGGCACGCTAATGGCACGGTGCGGATGTCTGATCTGTGCTGACTCCATGCCTCCGGTCCAGTACGGCGAGGCTCGTCTCCGGTCGCCGTTCGCAGGCCGGCGTTGCCTCCGACTGATTGAATCGCGGTTATGGAAGACGAGTACCCGCGACTGCTGGCGGATCGGGATGTCGACGAGGTTGGCGCGAGTGTCGTTGTCGGTGCCGTAGGCGCCGATGTCGAAGTCGAGATAGCGGTCTAGGTCGAAGGCGCGCAGCTTGATTTCAGATGAGGGGCGCGTGTTGCCTGTCAGGACGGACTGGAGCACGTCGTTGCGTTCCGATAGGGCCTGTAGTGCCTCGGCTGCGCCGGGGAGGGCTCGGCCGAGGGTGCGCAGCTCGTCCAGGTGGGCGGCGTAGGCTCGCGCTTGCTCGGAGGCGAACTGGGGGTAGAGGGCTTCGTTCGCGTTGATGCCATTGACCTTCAAGGCTTCGCGGAAGATTACGGGTTCGGTGCGTCCGGCTAGCTCGGGCATCTTCTCCAGGGGGCGGCCGGTGACCTTGACGAAGGCCTCGGCGTAGACCTGGGTGCCGACGCCGCGGGTCTCGATCAGGGTGTGGTCGATGTCCCACAGAACAAGGAGGGGTGGTGTCATGCCTTCTGCTCCGTTCCGCGTTCCCTTAATCGTCGGACGTGTAGGGCCTCACTGGTGGCTGCACTGACGTGTCCCGCTGCAGGAAAGCGCGGGCGATGTCGACGAACATGGGCACTCTCGGCTCGGTGACGACCGTGCGCCGCGCGGTGTCGGTCCGCTGCCAGAACGAATTCGGGATCACGATCAAGTCGTTGGTACGAGCGGGCATGTCACTGCTTATCACTGGGGATGCGTCTTCAGTGCGTTAACGCGGCCTGACCGATTGCGCGCATATATCCCGAAGCGGGATACCGACGAGGTATGGGCTGTACTCCGTGACTGCACAACGCTGATTGGCATGCGCAGTAGACATGAAACACACACGTCTGACTCCCCGTCGTTCCGCCGGTACGGCTGGAAGGTCCGCCGTTCGCGGCGGATGCTAGTAGTCGGGACGATCGGTCGGGGCAGGGAGGTTGCCTTTCGGCGCGCGTCCCGACTGCGGGGGTACCGGCCGGGTGGTGAGGGCCTAGCCATGAGTCTGGTCAACGCCGATGCTCCGCGTGAAGCCGTCACCCAGTTGGAAACGCTGGCAAGAGAACTGGCCGAACGGAACTTTCTGACCCGTGTTACCGGCGAATGCGAGGCGCCGAACCTCAGCGTTGTCAATCCGGCGGTCCCGGGTTCGCGGCAGACCGTTGCTGTCGCGCCAGCAGATGACGGCATGTGGTGGTTCTGGTGGTCCTGGGGCGACCGCATCGCCCGCACCACAGACGTTGCAACGGCTGCCTTCAAGATCGCATACGTGCTGGTCCCGCAACCGACGAACTGACCCAGCCGTGCCCACCCAGCTTCCCAACCTCCGAGAACTAGACGACCCGGCGTTCCTTACCTACTGGGCGGCCGTCAGAAACCAGCTTGCCCTGACCCCCAGGAGCAGCCCGAAGCATCCCGAGATCAAGCGCCGCTATGACGCCGCCGTCAGCGAGTACAGACGACGGATACACGGCGAGCTCCAGCATGACCGTTAACGACACGAATAGGAGCAATGAACATGGGTGAAAAAGTGACATCCACACGGGTAATTCACGAGTTCGAGCGGACGTACCTGGAGAAACTCCGGCTGGCTGCTCAGGTAATCCTGGAAGCCGCCCCCGACCTGTCTTTTTTTTCTGACCCGCTTGAAGTCGAACTCGGGATCTTCAAGGACCGTCTGGAGTTCGAACTGCTGCTTCCCGCGCCCGCCGCCGACGCTCTCTCGTGGAGCGACGAACTCGGCCGTAAAAACACTCCGCTCGCCTGATGCCGATACCGAAATAGCTCGCGAGCGCCCGAACGGCACTGAAGACTGGCCTGCGGTCGGTGATGCCATACGCCGACGCCTAGTGGAGATCGGTCGCAGGCCGCTCTCACGCACCTCATGTCGGCGTTGCGCGCTAACGATTGACTGAAGAAGTCTTACGGCTGGAACTGACCTGTGTTAACCAAGGAGCGGTATTCGCGAAATCGCTCGCCAGATATACGAGCGGGCCCGTCGCTCAAGTAGTACCAGCGTTCCTTCTTTAATGGTTACATTGACACGTGCGGTGGGCTTTATCTTTTCAACTGCCGCTATGGCTTCTGCTGCGGAAACGTGGTCAGAATTTGCGTAAGCTATCGCGACGTGTGGATGAAAGTCGGAACCTCTGGGGGGCGTATTCGGATAGACTGACAGTACAGCTAGCCGGAGCGTGTCGAGTAGTTCCCGTATTGGCTTGGCCGGATATGCGGTGAAGCCAATTGCGCCTGGAGTTCCTCCCAAATGGCCGATAGTAATATCAAATGGCTGAATCTCTGTACAGGCGCGCGTTG
This sequence comes from uncultured Actinomycetota bacterium, assembly GCA_963785645.1. Classification (GTDB taxonomy): domain Bacteria; phylum Actinomycetota; class Actinomycetes; order Streptosporangiales; family Streptosporangiaceae; genus Trebonia. Next base: position 23,683 of record CAWAWG010000018.1, on the reverse strand, counting down.
CGGCGGCTTCAATAGCGGCTAGCTGATCAGGCGTGATATCTTCATCAAATGTGATCCGGTCGAGTGTGAGATGCAGATCACGTGGGGGTGTTAGATCGTAATATGGGAAAGAAATTACCTGTTGGCATTGCCTGGCGAGCGAATGCAATTCTGCATTATTCTCGAATGTCAGGTACCAGTAATAGGATGGCGGACCGATCGGACGCGACCAGTGATTATGGAGCCATTGAATGTTCCGGAAGTCCTCTGACTCCTCCGGATTGGCGGATTCTCCAGCTCCTGTTCCCACTAGCTACCTCACGGGGTGTGCGCTTGAAACGGGTATCGCATCAAGAATCATGTGCGCCTGCGCAACGTTGCCCCAGCGGCCGGTAATCTCGCGAACAAATTCCAAAGCCCGCTGCTGAACCGAGATGATCGGCCGACCTGCTGAAATAGAAAGCGCATCATGAACAAGCGTGCTCGCCTGCTCCAAGTCCGATTCTTTAGCGCGAATCCGGGAGACGGCAAGGTCGATCAGCACGAGAGAACGACTCCATGGGGATCCTGACTTGCTGATTTCAGGCAAAGCCAGATCGACATAGCGCTGAACCATTTCGGGTATTTCAAGCGATACGTACGCAGTCGCCGCGTTACTGGCTGTTTGGGCGGCGCTATAGCATCCAAGCGCTATACTCGAAGGAATTCCTTCTGGTGCATCATTTTGTGACATAAGCTCATAGGCTTCGTCAACGGCGCGGTCAACGCCTTTAACATTTCGGAGCTTTCCCATCGCCCTAGCTGTCCCGTTTATTTTCAGGCGCACGCTCTGTGGCCCTGACCGCGCATAATTGAGACCATCATCTGCGAGGATAAGAGCCTCGTCGTAGTGGCCTGCATAGTACTCGCAGAAGCTTTGCAAGCCGCGTGCCCAAGCTTGAAGATTTGCATCGCCTGCGAAATCGCCTAGATGAAATGCCTCAAGGCAGTAAGCTCGGGCAAGTGGAAAATCACCACTTCCAACGGCGACGTATCCCAGCACACCTGAAGTCGTCCCTGCGATTTCAAATAGCTGTTTGCGCTGTGCCGGATGGGCGCATTCATCTATAAGCGCCTCCGTCCAAGTGCGCTGTTTACGGAGAGCCGGGGCAAGGATCGAATGATCAAGATTTTCATATTGTGTTACGGTATGCCGAATACTATCTCGCAAGTGGCGTATTATGTCCGGATCAACGGTGCTCTTGCGAACTTTCTGGATGCGCCGCAAGACGTCGATAAAGTCAGCATTGGCTTCCTGGTCAATGCGAAATGACGGAGTCTCGGGCCGATCGTTATTTTTAGCGGGCTCAGGCTTATCCCGCCCGACTTGCTGCATTCCATGGCTTGTCTTTCGGTCTGGCGGCTGATGCGTCGATTCGCGCGGTGCTAGGCCAAGGGCGGTCCGTGCCGAGTCGGGCAGGTTCAGTCCGTCCGCGATTTGCTCGAATACCGTGAGGTGCCTGACTTCTGAAACGCCGCGTTCAAGATCGCTGACCTTGCCCTGTGACCATCCAATCGCGATGCCAATCTGGGTCTGACTCGCGCCGGTGTGCTGCTGGACCAGTGCGAAGAGTCGGCCGATATCGCGACTGCGCAAGGCTGCATTGACCTCGGGCCGCTGCCAGAACGATTCCGGGATCACTATTAGGTCGTGGGCACGACCGGGCATCTCGTCGCCTGCACCCTCCGCTGAGCCAAGGTCTATTCATAGGCAGCACGACTTGATGAGCGCGCTGTGTCTAGCTTAAGGCACATGCTGTAACCATGGCATCTCGGTTGGTGCAAAGTACGGATCACCTGGAGCGCTTCGCCGACCCCAAGCCATCGGGCACGTAACGGGCACGCCGGTCCCTCTAGGTTGTCGACGCAGCCGACATCTGGGGTACGGGGGACGGTCATCCGGGGAGATAGCCAGGTCAGGGAAGGTGCGCGAAGCGCACCGAACACGAGAGCGGATGACGGGAATCGAACCCGCATGACCAGCTTGGAAGTTCGGGCGCTCGGCCTGGCGGCTGACCTGCACGAACGCCGGTCCTGGTCATCGGCCCCGACTTGTCCGTGAGTGACCGTGGCTGCCCCTCGGGCACCCTGGCTTGTGGCACGTGTGTGGCACGCGCCGGGGTGTCCTGGGCTGCCTGTTTACGCCTCCGAACGCGGCGCCCGCGTGTTCGATGTCTTCTTGGCGCGGCTCGAAGTACGGGGCCGTGGTGACGTGGCGTCGGCCGGTTCCGGGTCGGCCTCGGCGTTGGCTGTACGGGCGAGTTCTTCGGCAAGTCGCTGGTTCTCGGTGCGGGCGGCGTCAAGATCGGTTTCCGCTCGTTCGGCGCGGATGCGGAGTGACCGTGAGGCACCGTGGATCACCGGGGTTAATGGCACGCCAATGGTACGATACGACCGGCTGCGTTGGTGAACGGATGGAGTACGATTAAGCTCGGCTAAGTTGAGCATCGGGAGTTGAGGGCGAGTCACTGCGTGATGAGAGATAACTTTGATGAGGAGTATGCGCTAGCGCAATCCAATCTAAGTTCCTTCGGCGAAGTTCTAAATGCACTGATAAAAAGCCTGCTGGAATTGGAGGGACTCCATGATTGCACGATATCTTGGAGGGTTAAGTCCAAGGAAGGTACCTTTAGTAAGCTAGCGCGTACTAATTGGGTTGCGTCGATATCTAGTCTGTCGGATATTCTGGGAATTCGCATAGTTACCAATTTCCGCAAGGAAGCAGATGCGGCGGGAAAAGTTATCGAACGCGAATTTCTCATTGACTCAGAAGATTCGCTCGACAGGAACTCGATTCCCGAGCAGGTACGGTTTGGCTACTCTTCGCTTCACTATGTATGTCAGCTTAGTAGTGCTCGGGCAGGTCTACCCGAATATCTGGATTACAAGAATATCAGATTCGAAATCCAGGTCCGGTCAATGTTGCAAGACTTTTGGGATAAAATGGATCATAAATTGGGATATGAGTTCAGGGAGGGAGTTCCGAAAGCAAGCAGGCGCCGTTACGCGAGGATGGCTGGCCTGATGGAGCTTGCTGATGACGAGTTCCAGTCCATGCACGAGGAACTCAGGGCTCATGAGCGTACCGCAACCGCAGCCGTTGGCCGTGGTTATCTTCGTATTAAGATCGACAGAGATAGCCTCCGCTCGTTCACTAATTCTGAACCTCTCGTCGGCCAATTGGATGAGTATCTTGCTGAAGTGATGGGACGCACGTTGCCAGATTCGTTGACCAACTCCTTCATTGAGAGGCAAATTCCTGAACTAGCGCGTGTTGGGTTTGAGACTATTAGCGATATCAGAAAATTTATCACATCAGAGGAGGATGTAATCAGGGAGTTTGGCAAGCAATGGCTGTTGGCTGCCTATTCCGATGAGCGCTCAAGTGATGCCCAAACCATCCCACGAGGCATTTCGCTCTTTTACATTGTGCTACTGCGTGACGCTAAAAGGCTTGTTGGCGGAGAGATTTCAGAGGACGACCTTGGCTATGTCGATTCCGGTTGGCGGTATCGAATGGCATGGCAAAATACGTCGCACGGCGCGGGGTAAAAATTTTCCTTGAGGGGGCTCAAGTCTTCTACTATGCCGCACTGCTAGCACAGGCCAGATAATTTTAGTTAATGTCCTCTTGCCGCAAAACATCGGCTTTTCGTGCCGCAAGGCCTGAGGTGTACCCATGCGACACGTGCTAGTTCGCTGTGAGTGCATGAAAATATGACGCTTTGATGTTACCACTTGTCTTGGTCTTGGAGAGAGCCGTACTCGTTTCTCTTCCAATGGGCACCGCTTGCATCGGTGAACTCGACCGCCACTAGATAGACATCGTCATTACATTTTTGAGCCATAGTTCGAACTCGCTGAGGAAGCTCGAGATTTCTAGTTTTTCCGGGTGGTATAACTCGGAATTTCTCAACTGAAGCGTAGCGAAGCTCTGTTGTCCATTCGCTACCATCACGTGGATCGTTTACCCAGTAAAAGAATATCCGGACATCAAGGATCGGCAGATCCGAGGAGTTTTGGATGTAAGCTCCCCAGATGTCAACTGATTCTGCTATGTCTTTATCAATTCTATGTTCCTCGAACTTGCCGAACCATGCAGTAATCCTGTTGGCTTGAGCGCGTCGTTCGTTTTCTTTCCAAGCCATTCTCTCTTCTTGGACCCGCTGACGATCGGCCGCTGCAAGAAGCCTTTCTTGAGCTGCCGCTTCGTCTCGTGCGTTCTCGACTTTGAGTAGATCGTATGCAACGATTCCTGCAAAAGCGGCAGCGAGGAACGCCAGAAGCGTGGTCACGGCCAGCACCCACGTAGCCACGTCGCCCCAACTCACAGAGCGACGGAACAGGATCCCGAGCATCACAAGGACTGCCACTAGGGCTGCCGCATAGGGCCAGAACTTCCATGCGACTCGTTTCGCTAGCGCGAGAGGATCGGGGGATTTCTGAGCTCCGTTGGGGTTTCCGCCTTGAACGGTCATGCTTGGAGGATACGTGGCAGGATGTGCGGATGCGCGTACGCTGTAGCATGCCGATGCCGGATAGATGCCTACCAGGGACCTCGCTGAGTCAAGCCATAGGTGCCAAGCATGCGCGCAGAGTGCCAAGTCAGTTGATCAATGTGCGAGTAGGTATGCCCGGCGCGGGCGCGGTGGCGCGTAGCGTCGGTGCCTTGATAGAAGTACATAAGGGTTATTCGGCAACTCGGCGCGGACGCGCCCTGGCGTGAATCGATCGGGTGCGCCGCCTGACCTGTCGGCGTATGTCTGCGTCGGCCTGGCTTCGGGATTTTGCGTCCGGCGCCAGCGTCTCGGCCCAATTACCGTCGCGGATTGGGATTGCTCTCGTGGGGCAGGTCCGGGCGGGTGACAGGGACGACGTTGATGAGCTTATCCAGTCCTGCGTAGTCGCCCGGGTTGGTGGTGTACAGGGGCAGGTCTTCGGCGAGGGCGGTGGCTGCGATCATCAGGTCGGCGATCCGCCTGCGCGGCTTGCGGCCTGCCGCGACCACGGCGGCGGATACCCGGCCGTAGACGCGGGCGGCCTCGGCGTCGAACGGGATGGGGTCGAACTCGCTCTCGGCGCGTTGCAGTGCCTCGGTGCGGCGCGCGCGTTCCTCGTGCTCGTCGTACAGGTCCTGCTCGGTGTTAGGGCGAACCTGGTGCGGCCCGGCGGACAGTTCGGCGAGGGTGACGGCGCTGATCGCCATCTCGTCCGGGAGTTCGGCGGGGTCGATCCAGCGGCGCAGGACGAGGATGTTGGTGTCGAGCAGTCCCTGGCGTGAAAGGCCCGCGGCTTCACCGCTCATACGGGTCGCTTTCCTCGTGGTCGGCGGCCGCGTCCTGGTCGGCGCGGAATGCGTCCAGCCCGCTGCCGGGGGCGTTGCGGGACATTGCCGCGAACTCCTGCCGGGAGACGAATCTGCGCCGTCGCCGGATGGGGATCAGCTCCCCGATCTGATGGCCGTCGCGGGTGACGGTGAACGACTGCCCGTGCTCGACGGCGTCCATGATCTCCCGCGACTTGGACCGCAGGTCCCGCTGCGTGATCTCGGGCATGCTCATGTTCACAGCGTAGCACCGGGTGCTACACGGTGACGATAGTAAAAATCTCCGAAGCTCGCACCGAATGAGCGGAACTGGCTTCGGCGACAAAACCTGCGTGTTGGATAGGCGACCCGACCTCCAGCTTTGCAGCTGTCGATCCGTGAAGATGCTGATCGGGAGCGGGCTAACGAGCGCGCCGTCACCAGCCGCCTTACCTTGCGGATAGCTAGCATGATCGAAAAACGCTTTTGAACTGTGAAAAAGAATGGGAGCGGATGACGGGAATCGAACCCGCATGACCAGCTTGGAAGGCTCCGGGTCCGGCCGCGCTGACCAGCGTCAACGCAGGTCGGCGGCGTGCCCGCCTGTCCGTGAGTGACCGTGAATCACCCTGGTTCACCGTCCGATCGGGCACGCAACGGGCACGCCGCCCCCAGTATCCTCAGGGTGCGTTCTTATAACACGAGCGGTATATTTGTAGGTGGAACTAGGCTGGGGAGGGAACCGGGATGGCATGGACGGTGATCGTTGTCGAGCCTTGTTTGTCCTGGCTGCATGAGCTGAGACGAACCGACCGCGGTACGCTCATCCAGATCAGCCAGGCGATCACGACTCTTGCCGAGGAAGGCCCCGGGCTGGGGCGGCCACTGGTGGACACGATCGCCGGCTCTGAACTGCCGAACCTGAAGGAGTTGCGTCCCGGTTCGTCCGGCGGCACCGAAGTGCGGATGCTGTTTATCTTCGACCCACGGCGCCGCGCAGTCTTCTTGGTCGGCGGCGACAAAGCTGGGAAGTGGTCAGACTGGTATAAGACGGCTATCCCGCAAGCCGAGCAAGCCTATGCGGAACACCTGCATTACGAGGAGAAGAAGTGAACCAGCCTCCACTGAATAACCCGAACGCACGCTACTGGGACGATCTGGTTGAGGACTTCGGCTTCACTCCGGACGAGCAGGAGGAAGTCCGGTCGGGAGCCGATCGCATGATCGCCGAGGTCCGGGCACAGCGCCTAGCCGAGGTCCGCAAGCGCCAGCACGCCACGCAGGTCGAGGTAGCCGAAGCCATGGGGGTTAGCCAGGCGCGCGTCTCCAGGATCGAGAAAGGCCAACTGGAGCGCAGCGAGGTAGAGACCCTGGCCGCCTACGTCAAGGCTCTCGGGGGCAAGCTCAAGATCATCGCTGACTTCGGCGACGAGTCCTACGTGCTTGGTTAGGTGGCAACCCCAGCTTTGCGCGGACCGATCCGAGCAGCCGCTGGCCAGGAGAATGGGCAACGGGCATGTAGACCCCAGCCTTCTGCCCGCAGCATGGGCTGGCATACTCGAAAAGCGCCCCTGAACAGCCCGGAAGCCTTGGGAGCGGATGACGGGAATCGAACCCGCATGACCAGCTTGGAAGTTCGGTCGCCCGGCATAGCCGGTGACCTGCGCGAACATCGGTCCTGGTCATGGGCGTCGAATTGTCCGTGAGTGACCGTGGCTGACCCTTGGACACCCTGGCGTATGGCACGTGTGTGGCACGCGCCGGGGTGGTCATACTGTCCGCGCTACGCCTCGGGATGGGGTGTCCGCGTGTTCGATGTCTTCTTGGTGCGGCTCGTCGTACGGGGGCGCGGTGACGGTGCGTCGGCCGGTTCCGGGTCGGCTTCGGTAGCCTGCCTGAGTTTTTCGGCAAGTCGCCGGTTTTCGGTGCGGGCGGCGTCCAGGTCGCTTTCTGCTCGCTCGGCGCGGATACGCAGCGCGTCGCGGGTCTCTTCCAGGGCGGCAATGCGGGCGTTGGTGGCGGCGGTGAGCTGGTCGAGCGCGTGCTGGTGGTCGGCGCGGATGCGGGCGGTCTCGTCGGCTGCGGCGGCCTGGGCGTGCTCGGCCCGGACAACGGCGGCGGCCTCGGCCTGGCGGGCTCGGGTGGCTTCGTGTTCGGTTTGCTCGGCGCGTGCTTCGGCGTCGGCGATCTGGCGGGCGGCCTCGGCGCGTGCGGCGCTGATATCGCGGTCGGCGTTCTCGCGGGCCTGCTTGATTTCCGTGGCTGCGCTGGCGCGGATGCTGCGCACTTGGGCTTCGGTGGTGGTGCGGAGTTCGGCAAGTTCGCGTTCCAAGGCGTCCATGCGGGTGATGGCCTGGGCGGTGGCGTCGTCGGCCTGCTCGCGGTCGGCGCGTGCGTCGTCGCGTTCGGTCTCGGCGTCCCTGCGCCGCTGGATCTCTTCGGCAAGTCGCGCTTCGGCCGTGGCAATGCGCTGGTCGGCGCTGGTGCGGGCAGCGTACACCTCGGCTTCGGCCGACTCGATGTCGCCGACCGCACGCAACTCGGTGATGGCGCGGGCGAGGGTGTCGGCGTGCTGGGCGGTGAGCTTTTCCAGCGCTCCGATGAGTTCGGCGGCGCGGGTGATCCCAAACGTCACGGGCTGCCCGCCGGTTTCCTCGGCGCGCTGGCCGCTGATCTCAGCCTGCCTCCTGCGGCGCTCGCGGTGGGCCGACAGCGGGTTGTGGTCGGGATCGTCGCAGTACTTCGGCTTGGCGCCGCGGTCGCTGCCCGGCGCGGCGGTGGGCTGGTCACAGCCAGGGTAGGCGCATTGCTTGGGGGCGGTGGTTGCTGCCATATTCCTATTCTATTTCATTTCATTGCGATATGGAATGCTATGATGAAATGAAATCTTGCAACGATATGAAATTGAACTGTGCTGTTTCCGACGGAAACGGTTCCCGACATGGTGTTTCTGTGTCTCTCTGGCCTGCGCGACCGCGCACGCCCCGCCCGGTTGGTCATCCCGTCACCGTTGGCCCACCCACGGGGGAGCGGGGCAGGCGCCACGGGTCAAGGTGGAGCACCCCACCGGCTGAATGACCTTGACCCGTGGCGCCTGGTTTGCTCGGCTTTGCCTGGGCCGATGGCGACGGGATGGGCAGAGTCCCACCCCGGCCACACGACAACCTCGACCAGGCGGCAGGCGTCCATCCTGGAGCCCGAGGTCCCCGCCGGAGGCGAGAAAGAAAAGCGGCAACCGAAAAGCTGCCTTGTTTGTCCCGATATGTTGATCTACTTATGCTGACAACATTAGTGGTGACTATTAATGTTGTCCTTATTGGCACTCTAACGTCACGACATTTGCAATTGATGGTGTTTCTTTGTACGCTGCAAGTCGTAACAGAAGCGCCCTTCGCTGTCGTACCAGCGAAGGGCGCTTGGAGATCATCCTGTACGGCCAGTAAGGAGAATGACCTTGGGAATGAATTCTACAGGCCGGTGCTCAAAAGGCAAAGTGGTCACATCACAGGGGTCTTGGTGGGGATCGTGGTCAACTACCCTGCGCTATGTGATCGGTCGACTAGCGCAGGCTGTGCCCAGCTTTGTCGCACTCTGGCAGGTTTTGGGTCGTCGCTGATGTAGCTCCCGACCGTTCGGACGCCTCGCGGCGGGTCGGCCGTCAAGGCCGCACGCCCGGCGCGAGTGCGTCCGAACGCGGCGGCGCTTGCGCCGTCGCCTTGATCCAATACGGCCAGATTCGGCAACGGAGCAACTGGACAATCGCTGACATCGTTGACTTGCGCTGAGCCGTGCCGCAGAACCGCAGATCTGCTATTTCAGTTGCCGCGTGCCCGACGAGGCGGTTGGATAGCTCTCATGGCTGACGATGATGAGACGTTGCTGAGAGACGTGCAAGACTGGTTGCATCACAATGGCTATGTTCTGGAAATGGAGGTTGCGCGGCAACTGCTACCGCACTGCTCACTGGTACTCCAAGGTTCTCAGTACACCGATCCCGTCACGGGTAAGCTGCGTGAAATTGATGTACTGTGCGCATGGTTTCGGATGAGAGAAGAAAACGAACATAGAATAGATATGATTGTTGAGTGTAAAGAGTACTCCTGCTCCATGGGTCGCGTTCTTTGGTGGTTCGAAGGCGTTTCAAAGGGATGCCGGATTCCCATATTCTCTAGTGGGAGAGTATGGGGATTGCGATGTATGTGACGGTTTGGATGATCTATATGATCTAGGTCCAGGCAATCAGGTTCCGATTGCCTACTCTATAACTGAAAAGAAAACGAAGGGGGACAAAGATCTTGCCCGTGATGCCGTTCTGGCTGCCGCTAGTGCCGCTGTTTCGGACTCCCGAGAGAATAATAAGGGTTCCACGGAAAAATCCAAAGTTGAAGGCCATCGCGGTCACATTATTCTGCCGGTTGTTGTTACCCGGAGCCCCATCTTTGCCTGCTCGCTGGATGATTCCGGCCAGGTTAACCTTTGTCGTATAGAAAGTTGCTGGGTGGTCGCACAGCATGAGATGCATGACTCGTCGATGCGGGTTCTCGTGATGAATTACTCTGGATTTGGAATATATGTGTCCCGACTTGCTGAAACTTGCCGGAAGCTCGGCTTTCAGTAAAACGGAACTGGGGAGCTGTCATAATTCGCCGGTGTTATGGCGTGCGCGGAGCGACACTGTCAAGTCAGCCATGCTGTAGACGAATGCGACCGCCCCGGCGTCGACCAGGTGGGCGGCGTCGTCGGTCGTTCGAACGTAGCCGATGCTGGGTATTCCTGCGATTTGGGCGGCCTTGATGTCGGCTGGGGTGCTTGTGACATGTAGGCAGTTGTCCGGAGCGATTTCAAGGAAGTTGATTGCGTCGGCTACCGATACCGCTATGGCCGTGATCTGTGTGAATAGATCGTGTGCGTCAAGGTAGTTGGGTACGTGAATTTCCTGTTTCGGACTGATGACTACGACCGAGCGGCCGGATTCGCGGCACGCTGCGAACGCTTCGTAGATGTACGGGACGGTAGGCGTCGCAGAATCGACCGGATTTCCCGTGTCTGTCCTGACGTATCGTGCCATCGAACGCGAACAATAGGTGTCGGGACTGGCGGATGGCGGCGTCTAGGGCTGCCGAATCTGGGGTCATTCGCTCTGTCCGTAGATGGCGGCTAGGACGGCTGGCGTATCGGTGAGGTCGGCTAGCACCGTCGGGGCTCCGGCTTCGTCTAGGGCTGTGGCGCTGTCTTTACCGGTGGCAACCGCGATGATTCGGGCGCCGCTGGCCTGGGCGGCGGCCACGTCGTTCGGGGTGTCGCCGAGCAAGACTGTTGCGCCGTCGTCGAAGTTGGGGCCGTGGGCTTTCTCGGCTCGGTGGCGGGCTATGTCGACGAGGTTGGCGCGGGTGTCGTCGTCGGTGCCGTAGGCGCCGATGTCGAAGTCGAGATAGCGGTCTAGGCCGAAAGCACGCAGCTTGATCTCTGATGAGGGGCGCGTGTTGCCCGTTAGGACGGACTGGAGCACGTCGTTGCGTTCCGATAGGGCGTGTAGTGCCTCGGCTGCGCCGGGGAGGGCTCGGCCGCGGGTGCGCAGCTCGTCTAGGTGGGCGGCGTAGGCTCGGGCCTGCTCGGCGGCGAACTGGGGGTAAAGATTTTCGTTCGGGTCGACGCCGTTGACCTTCAAGGCTTCGCGGAAGATTACGGGTTCGGTGCGTCCGGCTAGCTCGGGCATCTTCTCCAGGGGGCGGCCGGTGACCTTGGCGAACGCCTCGGCGTAGACCAGGCCGCCGACGCCGCGGGTCTCGATGAGGGTGTGGTCGATGTCCCACAGAACAAGGAGGGGGGTTGCCATGCCTTCTGCTCCGTTCCGTGTTCGTTTTTGCGCAATCCGCTACCTTATGTCTTACCCTGGCTTTGGGAGTGCCCGCTACGCCGACCGGAGGACTGATGGCCCCCCAACCTGAAGTACGGATAGGCGAGCGGCTTCGGTTCTACCGGACGGCGAAAGGCAAGACTCAAGCTGTCGTCGCCGGGCTGGCCGGAGTCACCGAGGATTACCTGTCGCAGATCGAGCGCGGGCTGAAGACTCCAACGCTGCCGCTGATTCATCGGTTCTCCAAGATCCTCGGCGTGCGGGTGTCTGAACTGCTCGGCGAGTCTGCGACCGAGCATGACGAACGGGTTCATCCGATCGGGTACGCGGTGCAACGTGCGCTGATGTCGTACTCCGGGTCGGACGATTCTCCCGACCTGGTTAGCCTGCGTACTCGGGTCGATGACGCCTGGTCGATCTGGCAAGGTTCGCCGCATCGGTACACCCAAGCGTCGGAAGTGCTGCCCGAACTGATCGTCGATGTGCAGGCCGCACAGCGTGGACTCGCGCAAGGTTCGTCCGATGAGCGGCGAGAGGCACAGCGCATAGGCGCTGACCTGTCGTTCCTGCTGCGGACGTTCACGAAGCGAATCGGGCGCACTGACCTGTCACTGCTGGTCGCTGACCGGGGCGTTATGGCGGCTGAGGCGGCAGACGACCCGGTGCGGACGGCGGCCGCGAAATGGAACCTCGGGCATATCCTGCTTGCCCAGGGGGAGACGGATGGGGCTGAAGAGGTCGCCATGAAGGCGGTCGAGGATTTGCAACGCGATACCGGCGACGAAGACACTGATGCAGTCGGCATGACGGGAGCGCTGTGGCTCGTTTCGGCCGTCGCTGCCGTACGGAACAACGATCCGTGGACCGCGCGTGACCGTCTCCGAGACAAGGCGCTGCCCGCAGCGCGGGTGACCGGGGACAAGAACGTGATGTGGACCGTGTTCGGGCCGACGAATGTTGGGTTGCACGCGGTTAGCGTCGAAATGGAGATGGGTGAAGCCGGCGAAGCGCTCCGGCTCGCCGACGATATCGACATGTCCCGATCGCCTTCCCTTGAACGCAAGACGACCTTTGCCCTTGAGGTCGCACGGTGCTATGAGCAGCGGCGCGACGATCCGGGCGTATTCCTGCACCTGGTCAACGCGGAGACAAGCGGGCCGGAAGACATGCGTTACAACACTCTTGCCCGCGAACTGGTGCAAGGGCTCTTGAAGCGGGCGCGACCGACATATGCGCCACAGGTTCGCGCATTGGCACAGCTGGGAGAGAGGCCGTCGGACGGCTTCGTGCACTCGCTGCTGCAGTGCGCCGCCAGGGCCGTGCGCGGCGCGTGCCTGCTGATCCGGGCGCTCATCGTGACCGCCGCCGTGGTCTGCGCCGACGAGACCCCGGTCAGGGCGGGCCCCGGCCCGAAGACCCGCAAGAGGTACCTCCCGGTCGCCTGCACGAACCTTTTGACCTGCTACTTCCTCGGCGACCGGACGCTGGCCTCCTTCGACGGGTTCGTCCTGGGCGACCTGTCCGGATCGGTCGCGGTCCACGACCGTTACCAGAACTACGACGCCTACGACGGCATCGCGCACCAGTTGTGCTGCGCTCACCTCCTTCGCGGCCTTGCCGACGCCGCCGAGCAGTACCCCGGCGCCGTCTGGCCCCGCCAGGCCGCCGACGCGCTCCGCGCCCTCATCCACGCGGCCAACCAGGCCCGCGACCAGGGCCTGGACGCTGCCCCCGCCGACGAGACCGCCGCTGACCTGCGGCTCTTCCGGTCCGCCGTGCTCGTCGGGCTCCAGGAAGTCCCCCGCGTCCCCGGCGCGAACAAGAAGCAGAAGCCCGGCCGGATGCTCCTGGAATGCCTCCGGGACCGGGCGGCCGACGTGCTCCGCTTCCTGTCTGACCTGCGGATACCACCGACCTCGAACCAGGCCGAGCGCGACCTGCGCCCCGCCAGGACGCAGCAGAAGATATCCGGCCGCCTCCGCTCGGAGACCGCAACCCGGAACCGCTACGCGATCCGCGGCTACGCGTCCACCGCCGCCAAGCACGGCGTCTCGGTCCTGACCGCGCTCCGCGACGCCCTCGCCGGAAACGCCCGGATGCCAGCCCTCCCCGACATCGCCTAACCCTGCCCAGCAGCAGTCACCCAACGCAACAGGCAATAACGCCGTCAAGACCACCTGAATGCCCTTCAGCGTGCCTTCTGCGCTCCTGGGGCCGTTCCGGCAAGCAATCTCAGCCGGGCCGATTGCTGTGGACAGGTCGATCTGCTTTGCTGGTGGACATGGCCTCTGATTTGTTGCCGGCCCTCTTCGGGGCTATCGGTACGTTGGTCGGCGGTGGCGTAACGCTTACGGCAAACTGGATAGCTTCCCGCACCCAGCATTATTTGGTGACAGAGGAACGTAAGCAGCGAAATGCTGAAGTCCGCCGCGATGCCTACAGCGCTTTCCTTGCCTCTGCTGAAATTTTTGCAGATCGCGCACGCGAACTGGTTGACAGAATAAGCCTTAGCGCCCCGGAAGAAAAGATTACATCAGCCTATACAGTTTACTATGAAGCGTGGGAGGACTCGAAGCGAAAGCGTGCTTCAGTTCTCATCTCAGGACCTGACTGTGTAACGCTCTCAGCCGAAAATCTGCGCAACTCACTTACCGATCTTTCTACTCTTTGTGATAGTGCTTATAACCAGAGATCGGAGCGCACAGAACCACCGCGCGGCTACCGTGGTAAGCTGCAAGCCGCTCGTGATGCTCGTGCCAACTTCGCGTCGATTACAAGAAAATACGCGGTAGTCGGCGAATCAGACTTGACCGCCAATCGAAAACGTAAATCGATCAGGAAGGCCGGGGAATCGAATCGCCCAGAGGTAACGGAATAGCTAAGGTCTCGCGTTACCTTGCAAGTCGTCGCCTTGGACTCGATAGAACAACTTAGACTCGTCTACAGGAACGCCGAGATATGCATAGAACCGCTGTGCGGCAAGGTTTTCTCGGTCGGTATTCCATTCCACGCGGCTACAGCCACGCTCAACCGCGAGGGTATGAAGATGCTGCATCAACAGCTTACCGACACCTTTCCGCCTTGCTCTTTCAGCGACGTATAGCTCCTTGAGAAACAGTGAGCGAGTCAGCCCAATTGCAGGCCACAAGAACGAATACGCGGCGAAGCCCACTAGATCGCCATCGTCCCATGCCAAAAGTGCCTGGGCAGACGGGGGATCATCGAACAGTGCTTCACTGATCTGCCTGATACGGAGATCTAGAGCCTCAACTTCGATTGACCCGTAGAAGCGATCCATTTCCTCAATGAGATTGGCTAGAGCCTCGACGTTTGACGGCACAGCCCGAGTAACGCTGTTCATGATAAACCGGCCTTATCCTTTCCTGCTGTAACCATAAGAAGATCGTCAAAGTTCCGGGCGACAGCCAGTTTCCTTTCCGCCTCCGGCAATTCCTCTGTGATTGCCTTAGCGCGAAGGGTGATAATTCCCTTGCGCTGTGACTCGGTAAGTTGGGTGATTGTCTCAGTAGCGTACTGCAATCCTTCTGTCATTTTGCCCGCATAGGTAAGGCACTGTGCATGATCCAAGCGTGTCATAGCCCAATCGGTGTAATTATCCTGGGAGCACAGCTCTAGCGCCCGGTCCTGCGCTCTCAGGGCAGATTTCACATCCCGAAGATGTGTGTACGCGTTCCCCTCGTGGAAACGGAACGAAGCTTCATTGTAGCCGAATGCCGATGGGATAAGCACATCTTCCTCAAGGCGTGAGAGAATGCTCTCGGCTCGTGCCAGCGCATCCCGCGTTTCATCCTGTCGTCCCATTATGGCTTGGGCTCTCGCCTCAAGAGCCGCTGCCAATGCTGCACCAGTGCAAGGAACCTGCGCGACTTGGTATGCATGGCGGGCTACCTCTACCGCCTCAAGAATGTCGCCGCTGTAATAGTGCCCGTGAGCCTCTTGGGCCAGTATCCAAGAAAGCGTCTCAGGATCTCCCGCCTCATTACCGGCAAGCCTCGCAGTGAGCGCCCATCTCCGGAAAGCTGGGCGATCATCAAGGATGCAAAACACCAGGCACATAAGACCGGACATTTGAGCAGCTACGCGGGTAAGGCGCCGCAGTGACGACACTGAACGCTGTATGGCGAGAATTCTGTTTAGCTCGGCTAGATCGCGCCCAAGATCGACTGCCAAAATCAGCGCCGGACGATCCCGCGTGGCTCGGGCGTAACGAATTGCCGTTTGCTCCCACTCTTCAAGGTTCACATCGCTCATTGCACCTTGGCCAAGCGCTTCATTCATTTGCTGCCTCAGCAACTCGATTTGATCAAGATTGCCTAGAATTACAGCACCGGCCGCGGGGTGGTCGCTCTTAGGTGCGAGGCCAAAAACAACACGGGAGCGGTCCGGCATATTCAGGCCAGTCGCTATTCGGTCGAGAACCGATAGCGTATCCGGCTTCCTAATCCCGCGAATTATTTCACTGATCTTTCCTTGGTCCAGCCCGCACGCGCTGCCCAGCACAGTCTGACTGACCGCTGCGGAATCAAGGATAAGCGTGAATATCCTACCAGTGTCGGAAGTTCGCAGCGCTTCAACTGTTTCCGACCTATCCCAGAATTCAGCGGGAATATCAACCGACGTCGGCAGCACGCCGACGTTCAGCCTGCCTCGGTCACCTTTCCCGGTATCCCCTTCCCCGTTCTGCCCTGGAATTTCCGGAATACCGGCTATTTTTGGTGCCAGGCCGAAAAAACCGCGCATGTCATCCGGGATGCCGAGCCCGGCCGCTATCTGCTCGGCCAGCCCAGAATTACTACTGCCAAAGGAAAGGTTCCCTTTCATCACGTTAAGGATCAAGTCCAGAGGCAGACCCGTGTTCTCCGCAATTGTTTCCGGCGTCATGCCCACACTGCACGTGAGATGGAAAACAGCACGGAAATCCCGTGTCCGCCACGCCCGGCGCATATCGGCATCATGCCACGCAATCAGGGATGATGCCCCGTCGCCTTCAATCTGCGATTCCCGGCGAGAAGATACGCCCAGGAGAATCCGGCAGTCGTCGGGCATGCCGAGCCCGTCGGCGATTCGCTGGAAAACATTCAACCCCGATATGCGGCGGGTGCCTTTCATAACCTCGCCAATCCGGCCCTGGCTGAGTTCCACCGCTGTACCAATGCGTATCTGGCTGAGCGCCGCGTACCGGTTGAGCAAGCTGAAAAGCGCGCCCATGTCATGCTCGCGTAGCGAATTGCGGACGTCTGCGCGCTGCCAGAAGCCGGGCGGCACTTCTGGCGGGGCAAGCGCACCACCCCTCATGGGCCTGCTCTCCGTTCGTCGGTCGCATGGCACGTGACGCTGTGCAGCAGGAAGCTTACGCCGTATCCCGCTTGGTATCCCCGGGATATCCCGCTTGGGAACCCCCATGTGGAGTGCATTCGCGGCGGAATCCGGGCGATCATTGCGTGTTATGCAGACCATGAGCGCCGGCCCGGGGAAATGCGCCTCCTGCCGTGGACGGGGCTGGAAGTTCTTCCGCTCGCGGCGTGCGTGGGTCAACGCGACCTTGAACGGGAGCCGGGCGACCAGTGTCCGGCGCGCACCGTGCCCCGACTGCTGGGGCACCGGGCAGACGGAGTGCAAGCGCAGGCTCCCGCCCACGCGTCTGCACGCTAGGGACCACACGCATTGCACTTGCACTTTGCACTAACAGCCACGCACTGTGATCGTCTCATTGTCTCGTCTCATCGTCCCAATGTGCCCTTACGTGCAGACACGCGCGTGGGATGGGACGATGAGACAATCACGTGGAGTGATCGTCCACGGTTCGTCCACGAGCATCGCGCCTACGCGCGTAGGCCGCACACGCGCCGTGGACATGGACGTGGACAATCACGGAAAGTGATCGCGAACGCGAATGCGAACGCCCCTCGCGCCTACACGCGTAGGGCACACGCGCCGTTCGCGTTCGCAAACGGCCAAACGGTTGCGGACAGTGATCGTGCGTGATCGTTCCAAAGTTCCATCGTCACGCGTGTCTGCACGTAACGGGCGGCACGGAACTTTGGAACTTTCACGCCGCCACGGCCACGGCGGGTGATCGTCCAAGCACATCACGCCGTACCTGGGCGGCGTTCCCATCGGAAAACTGTCCACGCCCATGATCAGGAAGTGGCGGGCGGAACTGCTCGCTAAAGGCGTCTCTGTGTCGATGGCGGCAAAGTCGTACCGCCTGCTCCGCGCGATCATGACAACCGCCGTCGAAGAGGACAAGATTCTTCCGCGCAACCCGTGCCGCGTGCGCGGCGCTCGCGAGGAACACGCATCCGAACGCCCGGTGCTCACCGTTACCCAGGTCTTCCAGTTGGCCGATTGCGTCGGCCGTCGACCTGTGGGCAACGTCCGAAACTGCCCACCGGCGGCTACCGGCTTCGCTTCCGCCGAGACGGCAGGATGCTGACCGCGCCGGAGGTCTACGGCACGCGGTCCGCGGCCGAGAGCGCGCTATGGGCGATGGCCGACGATGACCGGGCAAGCTTCATCCAGGATGGGCGGCTTTGCGCCATGGTGCTGCTGGCCACCTTCGCAAGCCTGCGATGGGGTGAGGTCACCGCGCTGACCCGGAGCGATGTCGACCTGAAGGCGGGCACGGTTCGGGTCCAGGCCGTGTTCACTCAACGGTGGTCCAACGTCTCGGCGATCGTCCTGGGGCGGCCCAAGTCACGGGCTGGGCGGCGTGTCGTCGGCATCCCCAAGTCGATCCTTCCGGCGATGGAACAGCACATGGCCAAGTTCGTCGGGCCGCAGACTGGCGCGCTGGTGTTCTGCGGACTGAGCGGCGTACCGCTGCGGCGAAGCAACTTCGGCAAGATGTCCGGCTGGCCGCATGCCGTCCGCTCGATCGGCGCCGAAGGCCTGCATTTCCACGATCTCCGACACACCGGCAACACCTTCGCCGCCGCTGGCGGTGCGGGGATCAAGGATCTGATGGCGCGCATGGGTCACGACTCAGAGCGGGCTGCCCTGATCTACCAGCACCAGGCGCGCGGCGCAGACAAGATCATCACCGGCAACATCGACGCGCACGTCGAAGCTGAGCGCCGACGCAATGACGATGATGACGACGGCACGGCGGGCGTCCTGGTGCCGGTCGGCTAATGGCCCGTTAATGGCCCGGAACGCGATGAACCGCCCAGCAAAGCCAGCTTCGAACACTCGAATTAATACGCTGACCAGCCAAGGAAGCAAGAGAGCGGATGACGGGAATCGAACCCGCATGACCAGCTTGGAAGGCTGGGGCTCTACCATTGAGCTACATCCGCGTGAAGCGCCGGTCGACGCCTCGTCACCATCAGCGTACCGGGTCGCGCCGTGTATCCGCACCAGGTGCCGTACAACCGCCACGTCGCCGAAGGATGGGGCGAGGCGGGAGGATGGCGAAGGAAGGCCAGGGAGGCCTAGCGAGACGG
Organism: uncultured Actinomycetota bacterium; assembly: GCA_963785645.1. Taxonomy (GTDB): domain Bacteria; phylum Actinomycetota; class Actinomycetes; order Streptosporangiales; family Streptosporangiaceae; genus Trebonia. The sequence goes on along the minus strand of CAWAWG010000018.1, from coordinate 5,037 downwards.
GTGAGCCGCCACTGGAACCGCGTCCCCGTTCGGGATACGGCTTTGCGGTTTTTCCCGCCGAGTTCTCCTGCGCCACTCCGAGCGCCGGCGCTGCCGGTGCCGCCGGCGCCACCAGGGTCGCCGACGCATCTAACGTCACCGAAGCTCTAGACAAGTTCCTCATGATGCAACATCTCGCTTAATACGTGACTTACCGCTGCTCGCTTAATACGTGACTTACCGCTGCTTGTGCGCCCTGGAACCGCAAATGGGGCGATGTGTCACTCATGCGTAACAAGCGGACGTTTGCCGACGTAACCTTCAGCGTTTGTCCTGTGTGCATGGCTTTTCTTGTTGACGCCCAGGACCCGGCCAGCGGAATCCCCGCGCCGGCGCCGCACCCGCTCGCGCCGCTGACCGCCGCCGAGATCGAGGCCGCCGCCAGCGCCGTCAAGGCCGCGAAGAGCCTCGCGCAACCGCCCGGTTCGTGTACGTCTCGCTCTACGAGCCGCCGAAGCACGAGGTCGTCGCCTTCGAGGAAGGGCGGTCCCGTCCCGGACCGGCTCGTCAAGGTCGTCATCAGGGAGCGGGCCGAGCACGCCACCTACGAGGGTGTGGTCAAGCTCCCCGCAGCGAGGCCAGCGAGCCGCGAGCCAGGCGAGTCATCGACTTCAAACGGGTTCCCGGCGTGCAGCCGAGCGTCATGCTCGAGGAGTTCCTGGCCGCCGAGGACATCGTCCGTAAGGACCCGCGCTGGCAGGAGGCGATGCGCAAGCGCGGCATCACCGACTTCGAGCTGTGCATGATCGACCCGTGGTCCACGCCGAACGTCGAGCCCGGTGTCGGCCCCGACGACGGCCGCTTCGTCTCCCCGCTCACCTGGGTGCGCGACGACCCGGACGACAACGGCTACGCCCACCCGGTCGACGGCGTGGTCACCAAGGTCGACCTGGACACGATGACCGTGGTCAGCGTCGAAGACTACGGCGTCATCCCGCTGCCGAAGAAGAAGGCCAACTACTCCACGGCCAAGATCACCGACCCGGACAACGTCCCGTACTTCCCGGAAGGACCGGCACAGACGTCAAGCCGCTCGACATCACCCAGCACGAGGGCCCGAGCTTCCAGCTCGACGGCTACCACCTGCGCTGGCAGAAGTGGGACCTCCGCATCGGCTTCACGGCCAGAGAAGGCCTGGTCCTGCACCGGATCAGCTACGACAACCGAAGCATCATCCACCGCGCGAGCCTGAGCGAGATGTTCGTCCCCTACGGCGACCCCGGCCCGATGCACTACCGCAAGCTGGTCCTCGACGAGGGCGAGTACGGCATCGGCCTGCTCACCAACTCGCTGGACGCTCGGCTGCGACTGCCTCGGCGAGATCGCCTACCTGGACGGCGTGGTCAACGACAACGACGGCAGGCCGTCACCATGCCGAACGCCATCTGCCTGCACGAGGAGGACCACGGCATCGCCTGGAAGCACACCGACTTCCGCACCGGCTACGTCGAGGTCCGGCGGATGCGGCGCATGGTCGTCTCCAGCATCGTCACCGTCGGCAACTACGAGTACGCCTACTACTGGTACCTCTACCAGGACGGCACGATCGAGTACGAGGTCAAGCTCTCCGGCGTGATCTCCAACGGCGTCGTCGCGCCAGGGCGAGCACGCCCGAGCACGGCGTCATCGTCGCCCCCGGCGTCTACGGCCCGCACCACCAGCACTTCTTCAACGTCCGGCTCGACATGGCGGTCGACGGCACCGCCAACCGCGTCTACGAGGTCACCCCGACCGCGGACCCGGAGGGCCCGGAGCAACCCGGTCGGCAACGCCTGGCGGGCGAAGGAAGTCCTCATCGCGGACGAGACCATGGCCAGGCGCGAGGCCGATCCCCTCGCGGGCCGCTACTGGAAGATCGTCAACGACAACGTCAAGAACGAACTCGGCCAGCCCGTCGCCTACAAGCTGCTGCCGAACCACGTGATCAGGCCCTTCGCGCACCCCGGCTCCGCGGTCGCCCGGCGCGCGCCGTTCATGTTCCACCCGGTCTGGGTCACCGCCTACGACCAGGACGAACTGTTCGCCACCGGCGACTACCCGAACCAGTCGCCCGGCGGCGCGGGCCTGCCCGCCTTCGCCGCGCGGGAGCGCAGCCTCACCGACACCGACGTGGTGGTCTGGTTCACCTTCGGCACCAACCACGTCGTCCGCCCCGAGGACTGGCCGGTCATGCCGGTCCACCCGATCGGCTTCAAGCTGCTCCCGTCCGGTTTCTTCGTCGGCAACCCGTCGCTGGACAACCCGCAGCCCGGCGGCGACCAGTGCTCACCATCACTTATAACAAAAATAAAAGAAAACCCCGATAATAGCTCTAAATTAGAGGAACGAATCCATGGTTACTGCCCAGACCGACCGCGCCGTTGACTCCGGCATCACCCTCCAGCAGCGGGTTCTCTCCACCCCCGAGGTGCTCGCCCAGTCGGTGGCCAACATGGCCCCGAGCGCGGCCATGGCGCTGCTCCCTTTTCTCGTCTTCCTCTCCGCGGGCAACGGCGCGTGGCTGTCCTTCGGGCTGAGCCTGGTAATCCTCCTGGTAGTTGCCTACTGCGCGTCGATCTTCGCCACCAGGATCAACTCCGCGGGCTCGTTCTACGTCTGGGTCACCAGGGCGCTTGGCCCCGGCGCGGGCAGCGCCGCGGGCTGGGGCCTGGTCCTCGGTTACCTGTTCACCGGGGTCGCCTGCGTGATCGGCTTCGAGATCTACGGCGACAACTTCCTCACCGGGCTGGGCATCTCCTCGCCGGCCAACCATGTCGTCCGCGCGGTTCTCTATATCGCGGGCGGCCTGCTCCCGGCGATCATGGCGGTCTCCGACATCAAGATCTCGCAGCGCGTGGCGTTCCTCCTCGAGTCCGTTTCGGTCACGATCATCCTGATCCTGTGCATCGCGGTCTACGTGCACAACGGCGGCGTGTTCGATCATGCCCAGCTCTCGCTCAAGGGCAGCGGCACGGGCGGCATCGTCGTCGGCATGGTGCTGGCGATCTTCGCCTTCGTCGGCTTCGAGTCGGCCGGCGCGCTCGGCCAGGAGGCGAAGGACCCGGCGAAGAGCGTGCCGCGCGCGATCCTGTGGTCCTGCGGCATTGTCGGTGTCTTCTACCTGATCGTGGTCCTATGCCCAGGTCTACGGGTTCGGCGCAGGCTTCGGCAAGGCGACCGCGCCGCTGCCGCAGCTCGCCTCGGTCGTCGGTCTCGGCTGGCTCGGTCACTTCATCGCGATCGGCATCACCTGCTCCATGTTCGCCTGCTCCCTGGCCTGCCTCACCGCGGGCTCGCGGATGCTGCTGTCCCTCGGTCACGACGGCTTGCTGCCGAAGGTCTTCACGCACACTTCCAAGCACACGCACGCGCCGAGGTGGCGATCTGGGCGGTGGCCGATCCCGATGACCGTCATTCCGGCCGCCTACATCGCCGCGGGATCGGTCGACACCGTGCTCACCGGCGTGGAAGGCACGCTGGCGACCTACGGCTTCATGCTCGCCTACGCCCTGGTCGCCCTGCCGCGCCGATCTACCTGGCTCAAGCTCAACGAGGGCAAGGCACTCGCCTGGATCCTCGGCGTCCTCGGCGCGGTCACGATGCTGTTCGTCTTCTACGTCAACTGGATACCGACCGCGATACCCAACGACATCTTCCCGGCCGCTGACCGGCAGTACGCATCCTGCCTACGTCTTCCTGGCTGGACCGCCATCGGCCTGATCTGGTACCTCGTCATCAAGTTCACCCGGCCCCAGGTGATCAGCTCCGCCGCCACCTGGGGCGACGCGTCCGACCCGGCCGCGGCCGCCGAGGAGACAGCCCACCGGGCCTAAACCGCCCGCTCAGCCCGCGTGGATGTGCGTTTGATGTAGCCGGGGTGACACCAAACGCACATCCACGCCCGGCGCAGCGGAAGGAAGGCGTCCTGTGCCGGGCGACCAGCCGAGCGGCGGCCATGGAACAGGGCTGCCGGCGGCGGTCGCGGGCGTAGCCCGCCCCGGGGGTCCGGGGGAGTGGTCTCTCCGGGTGGGTGCTGTTGGCCGTGGTAAAGGTGGCCGACGGCCGTGGAACAGGGCTGCTGGGTGGTTGCGGGCGTAGCCCGCCCGGGGTCTCCGGGGGTCGCCCCCCCGGGTAGGTACTGCGGGCCGCCGGGAAGCTGACCGTAGGTCAGCGAACAGGCAGCCCGCCTCAGTCGGGCTGGCGGGACTCGAACCCGCGGCCTCGTGCACCCAAAGCACGCGCGCTAGCCAAGCTGCGCTACAGCCCGTATCGCCAAGAGTCTAGCGCCTCCCGCGCCTGCTCCGGATGCCCAAGCTGGGTACCGTGGCCGCCGCGGTGTAACAAACCGCCTTAGCGGGCCGCACTCCCAGGCGCTGTGCTCTCCCAGTACTGGGTTGTCCGTTCCTGCTTGAGGACCCGTCGTGGAGCCGGTGCGCTGGCTGGCCATGCCTCGATCAGGTGATGCTCCATGGGCACTCGCCGCGGGTTCACCGCAGGGCTTCTGGTGATTTCCTGCTTCTCTTCCCCGCGCATCGACCCGGATGGTGAGATAGCCGCTGCGCCGACCTCCGGTCAGGTCCGGGAAATTATCTTGCAAGGATGTATTCCAGTCGCATATGCGAACCTCGGCCTGCGGCCTGATTGTGGCCTGCTCGACGGCTTCCCACGCGGCGAGCTCGGCCGCCGGTTCGGGAATCAAGCAGGCTCACGCCGAGCGTGATGTATCCCCATCGGTGACCCGTCCTGATTTTCAGGGCAGGTCCAGAACCCGGGACGATCAAGCCGTGGGGGACTCGCGCGTCATGTCCCTGCCCTGGCCGCCGAGGATGCCATCGTCGTGGATGTTGTAATTGAACGATGCCACATAATACGTATGGTAATCAATCTCCAGCAGGTTGTCCGGGAATGGGCCCTGGTCGAGGTCGTGAGTAGTGACCAGTGCCGCTCTGTGTCCGGGTTCGCCGACGCCATTCTGCCGCTGCATCCCAGACGCTGATGAGCGCTAACTTCTCCGCTAGA
>CAWAWG010000017.1:0-239954 GCA_963785645.1 uncultured Actinomycetota bacterium | reverse complement strand
TCTTCTTTATGTACGTGTACTTGGCTCAGTTCATTGCTCCCTCGTCGCGGATCTCGCAGATGACCTCGTCGCCGTCCGACCAGATCTCTATCGACCCCGGTGACTTGGCATGCCGGACGGTATTGCCGGCGACCTCGCCGACCGCGATCACGAAGTCGACGACGCGGTCGTCCGGCAGGCCCGCCATCCTGGCCTGCTTTTCCGCGAGCGCGCGGACCTCAGACAGATTCGTGGTGTAGACGAAAGGCATGCTGTGGTCTCCCGGGGGTGACCCCCCGTACCCGCCAGGTTGGGCGCCCCCGTACCGCCCGCTGTCCAAGGGGCGTGGCGTGCCCGTGGGTTGCACGGGCGAGCGGGATTCTTGGAAATTCTGTTGTCGAAACATGTTCAGCCACTACGGCCGACCTTCCAACTTCCCAGGTTGGACGGCCGGAAACTCCAATACCCGCGAGTCCCTTTTTTTCTTCTTGGCGGACACATTCCGTGCTGCCTGATCCCTGGCAGGCCGCGATCCGGCTAACCGACGAGCGTCTTCACGGCCGACGTCATCTCGGCCAGTGCCTTCTTCGCGTCGGCGAAGTACATGCTGGTCTTGGGGTTGGCGTAAAGCTCGTTGTCGATGCCGGCGTAGCCCGTTCCCATGGAGCGCTTGATCACGATGATCGACTTGGCCTGGTCGACGTCGAGGATCGGCATGCCGGAGATCGCCGTGCCCGCTCGGCGGGCGGCCGGGTTGGTCACGTCGTTCGCGCCGATCACCAGCGCCACGTCCGCCCGGGCGAACTCCGGGTTGACCTCGTCCATCTCCCTGAGCTGCGGGTAGGGCACGTTGGCCTCGGCCAGCAGCACGTTCATGTGGCCGGGCATCCGGCCCGCGACCGGGTGGATCGCGTAGGACACCTCGATGCCCCGCGACTCGAGCACCGACGCCAGCTCGGCGACGCCGTGCTGAGCCTGGGCGGCGGCCAGGCCGTAGCCCGGCACGATGATCACCTTCGACGCGTAGGCGAGCTGGATCGCCGCGTCGTCGGCGGCGATCGACCGGATCGTGCGCGTCGCCGTCCACCGCCGCGGCCACCAGGCTGTCCCCGGTGCCGAACCCGCCGATCGATGATGTTGGCGAGCGACCGGTTCATCGCGTCGGCCATCAGCTTGGTGAGGATGCCGCCGGACGCGCCGACCAGCGCGCCGGCCACGATCAGGGCCCAGTTCCCGATGACGAACCCGGCCATCGCGACCGCGGTGCCGGTGAACGCGTTGAGCAGCGAGATCACCACCGGCATGTCGGCGCCGCCGATCGGCAGCACCATCATGACCCCGAACGCGAGCGAGGCGAGCACCAGGATGAGCAGCGCGGGCAGCGACGCCGTGGTGAACATGAACGCGCCCGTCCCGAGCGGCGATCACCGCGAGCGCCGCGTTGAGCACCCGCCCGCCCCGGAAGATCACCGGCTGCCCGGTGATGACCCCCTGCAGCTTGCCCGCCGCGATCAGCGACCCGGTGAAGGTCACCGAGCCGATGATCACGTCGAGCACCGTGAAGACCGACGTGGTGCCGAGCACGCCCGCCGGCGCCGACTCGTCGTGGATGTACTCGTAGACCGCGACGAGCGCCGCCGCGCCGCCGCCGACCGCGTTGAACATGGACACGAGCTGCGGCATCGCGGTCATCTGGACGGTCCGGGCGGAGTACAGGCCCGACGGCGGAGCCGAGCAGCGCGCCGACGATCAGCACCGTCCAGCCGACCCCGGTCACGGAGCCGTCGTGGATCAGCAGGACCAGCGTGACGATGACCGCGATGGCCATGCCCGCGGTGGAGACCTGGTTGCCGCGCCGCGCGGTCGCGGGGGAGTTCATCAGGTGCAGGCCGACGACGAAGCAGGCGGCCGCGAGAACGTAGACCAGCTGGATGTTCGTGGTGAAGGTGTTCACGGCCGTCCCCCTACGCCCGGGCGTCCGGCGCGGACCGCGGCCGGCGACCTGGGCCTGTCCCGACCCGGCCGTGCTTCAGCGGCCGTGTTTCGGTGGCCCGTGCTTCGGTGGCCGTGTTGCAGCGGCCGGTGCGGCCGGCGCCTTGCGCCGGAACATCTTCAGCATCCGGCCGGTCACCGCGTAACCGCCGACCACGTTGGCGGCGGCGAAGAACGCGGCGATGAACGCGAGCACGTACCCGACGGCGTTGTGCGCGGTGACGCCGATCAGCAGCGCGCCGGCCAGGACGATGCCGTGGATCGAGTTCGCCGCCGACATCAGCGGCGTGTGCAGGGTCGCGGGGACCTTGCCGATGACCTCGATGCCGACGAGCAGCGCGAGCACGAAGATGGTGAGGTCGGTGACCAGCGCGGTCGACATCGCTAGCTCCCTTGGTTCGCGGATTCGGCGGCGAGCAGCTTGGCGACGGCGGGGTGGACCACCTCGCCGCCGTGCGCGACGACCACCCCGGCCTGGATGTCGTCGGTGGTGTCGATCTTCAGCTCGACCCTCGCTGACCAGCTGCAGCAGCAGCGCGCTGATGTTACGGGAGTAGGCGTTGGATGCGGCGGTCGGCACGGAGGCGGCCAGGTTCTCCGCCCCGATGATCGTGACCCCGTTCGGCGTGACGACGCTCTCCCCGGGCACCGAGCCGGCGACGTTACCGCCGAGCGGGCTCGACTCCCATGTCGACGATGACCGACCCCGGAGCCATCGCGGCGACCGCGTCCGCGGTGACGAGCAGCGGCGGCCGCCGCCCGGGAACCTGCGCGGTGGTGATGATCACGTCCTGCCTGGCGATGTGCCCGGCCAGCTCGGCCTGCTGCGCGTCCCGTTCCTCGGCGGTGAGCTCGCGGGCGTACCCGCCCTCGCCCGCCGCGCTGACTCCGGCCGTCAGCTCGATGAACGTCGCGCCGAGCGACTCGACCTCGCCCTTGGACGCGGGCCGCACGTCGTACCCGCTGACCTGCGCGCCGAGCCGCCGGGCGGTGCCGATCGCCTGCAGCCCCGCCACGCCGGTGCCGAGCACGAGCAGCTTCGCGGGCCGCGCCGTGCCCGCCGCGGTGATCAGCAGCGGGAAGAACCGGCCGTACGCGTCGGCGGCCACGCAGCGCCGCCTTGTACCCGGCGACGTTGGCCTGCGAGGTCAGCGCGTCCATGCCCTGGGCCCGCGACAGCGTGCGCGGCAGCCCGTCGAGCGAGATCGCGGTGACGCCGCGTTCCGCCAGCGACGCGGGCCAGGTGCGGGTCGGTCAGCGGCGCGAGCATGCCGATCACCGCCTGCCCGGCGCGCAGCCGCCACCGCGGCCTCTCGGGCGGGTCACCGTGAGGATGACGTCCGCCGTCGCGTACAGGTCGTCGGTGCTGGTGACGGTCGCCCCGGCCGCCGTGTAGGTGTCGTCGGGAAACCAGGCGCCAGCTCCCGGCTCCCCGCTCGACAAGCACCTCAAGACCGGCCTGGACCAGCCGCGGCACGGTCTCCGGAACCAGGGCGACGCGCCGTTCCCCCGGCGCGCTCTCCTTAACGACAGCCACCTTCATGGGCATGACCTGCTCATCGGGCACCCCTACTCGCTTCGTAGCGCGGTTTGCTCCTGTATTCGAGGCTAGACCGCGGCCAGGGGAGCGGTAGGACCACGTCACTCACGATTCGCCTCCGTATGCGGGCCGAACCGGCATTTGTGTCCAGAATCACATGACTGCACGCTCCGCGTCCGCTTGCCGCACAGCACTTCCCGCTGCCGAACGCGGCACCCGTCTTACTCACCGCTCCTGCCGACTGCTGGACCGGAGTCCGTCAGGACTCGGCGCGGTGGCTGGACGTCGGCGCGGAGCAGTTCGCCGATCCGCTCGCCGGCCGCGACGACCGCGGCGGCGTGCAGCCGGCCGGGGGAGCGGGTCAGGCGCTCGATCGGCCCGGACACCGAGACGGCGGCCAGCACCTTGCCGCCGGCGCCGCGCACCGGGGCGGAGACCGAGGCGACGCCGGGTTCCCGCTCGGCGGCGCTCGCCGCCCAGCCGCGGCGGCGGACGCTCGCGAGCGTGGTGGCGGTGAACTTGGCGCCGCGCAGGCCCCGGTGCATCCGCTCGCCCTCCTCCCAGGCGAGCAGGACCTGCGCGGCCGAGCCCGGCCGTCATCGGCAGCGCCGCGCCGACCGGCACGGTGTCCCGCAGCCCGCTGGCCCGCTCGGCGGCGGCCACGCAGACCCGGACGTCGGCCCCGCCCGCCCCCGGCAAGCGGTACAGCTGCGCGCTTTCCCCGGTGACGTCCCGCAGCTGGATCAGCACCGGCTGCGAGACGGCGAGCAGCCGGTCCTCGCCGGCCGCCGAGGCGAGCTCGGCGACCCGGGGGCCGAGGATGAACCGGCCCTGCACGTCCCGCGCGAGCAGCCGGTGGTGCTCAAGGGCGACCGCGATCCGGTGCGTGGTGGGCCGCGCCAGCCCGGTCGCCGCGACGAGCTGGGCGAGCGTGGCGGGGCCGCTCTCCACGGCCGCCGAGCACGGAAACGGCCTTGTCGAGCACGCCCCCTATCGCCGCTGACGAGTCTGTCGCCGAGGACCTCCTCGAGGCTACTCGCCCGGTCTGCCGGACCCGACGTCAGTCCGCTGAGTTGTCCATAGTTGATATTACCGTCTCAAATGCTGAGATCAAGGCTGCGGCAGGCATTCGCGGTGGTCGGCGGTAGTATCGCTCATGTACTGATACTGCCGTCTCAAATCGTGAGATGCAAATCGAGACGCGAGCGCGATTGGCCTACTGCGTCGGCGCAGCAGCCTTTCGCTTCAGCAACGTAAGGAGACCGCATGAGCAGCGCGCCTCGCACGCTCGCGGAGAAGATCTGGGACGCCCATGTGGTGCGCAGCCAGCCGGGCGAGCCAGACCTGCTCTTCATCGACCTGCACCTCGTGCACGAGGTCACCAGCCCGCAGGCCTTCGACGGCCTGCGCGCGGCCGGCCGCAAGGTGCGCCGCCCCGACCTGACCATCGCCACCGAGGACCACAACGTCCCGACGACCGGCGTCACCGGCCCCGGCATGCCGCTCGACCGGCCCGGGCAGCCCGGTCACCGACCCGGTCTCCCGCACGCAGGTCGAGACGCTGCGCAAGAACGCGGCCGAGTTCGGCGTCCGGCTGCACCCGATGGGCGACGCCGGGCAGGGCATCGTGCACGTGATCGGCCCGCAGCTCGGCCTCACCCAGCCGGGCATGACGATCGTCTGCGGCGACTCGCACACCTCGACGCACGGCGCGTTCGGCGCGATCGCCTTCGGCATCGGCACCAGCGAGGTCGAGCACGTCCTCGCCACCCAGACGCTGCCGCAGATCAAGCCGAAGACCATGGCGATCAACGTCGAGGGCGCGCTGCCCGACGGCGTGTCCGCCAAGGACCTGATCCTCGCGATCATCGGCCAGATCGGCACCGGCGGCGGCCAGGGCTACATCGTCGAGTACCGCGGCGAGGCGATCAGGTCGCTGTCCATGGAGGGCCGCCTGACCGTCTGCAACATGTCCATCGAGGCGGGCGCGCGGGCCGGGCTCATCGCCCCGGACGAGACCACGTTCGAGTACCTCAAGGGCCGCCCGCACGCCCCGCAGGGCGCCGACTGGGACGCGGCCGTCGAGTACTGGAAGTCGCTGCCCACCGACGAGGGCGCGGTCTTCGACCACGAGGTCACGATCGACGCGACCACGCTCACCCCGTACGTCACCTGGGGCACCAACCCGGGCCAGGCGCTGCCGCTCGGCGCGACCGTGCCCGCGCCGCAGGAGACGCAAGGACCCGAACGGCACCGAGCGCGCCCTCACCTACATGGGCCTGACGGCGGGCACGCCGCTGCGCGAGATCAAGGTCGACACCGTGTTCGTCGGCTCCTGCACCAACGGCCGGATCGAGGACCTGCGCGTCGCCGCCGGCGTCATCAAGGGCCGCAAGGTCGCCGACGGCGTGCGCATGCTGGTCGTCCCCGGCTCGATGCAGGTCCGCGCGCAGGCCGAGGCCGAGGGGCTCAACGAGGTCTTCACCGCGGCGGGCGCCGAGTGGCGCAGCGCCGGCTGCTCGATGTGCCTGGGCATGAACCCGGACACGCTCAAGCCGGGCGAGCGCTCCGCGTCCACCTCCAACCGCAACTTCGAGGGCCGCCAGGGCAAGGGCGGCCGCACCCACCTGGTGTCTCCGGCGGTCGCCGCCGCCACGGCCGTCACCGGCCGCCTCACCGCCCCCGCCGACCTGTAAGGAGACTCGGACCACCATGGAACCGTTCGTTACGCACACCGGGCGGGCCGTGCCGCTGCGGCGCACCAACGTCGACACCGACCAGATCATCCCGGCCGTGTACCTCAAGCGGGTCACCCGCGACGGGTTCGGCGACGGGCTGTTCGCGGCCTGGCGCGAGGACCCGTCCTTCGTCCTGAACCAGCCGCGCTACGAGGGCGCGACGATCCTCGTGGCGGGCACGGACTTCGGCACCGGGTCGTCGCGGGAGCACGCGGTCTGGGCGCTGCTCGACTACGGCTTCCGCGCCGTGATCGCGCCCCGGTTCGGCGACATCTTCCGCACCAACTCCACCAAGGCGGGCCTGCTCCCGGTGGTGCTGCCGGAGAAGGTCGTCGCGCTCATCCAGGACGCGGCCGAGGCCGAGCCCCCGGCCCAGGTCACCGTCGACCTCGACGCCCGCGAGGTGCGCGTCATCGGCGGCGGCCTCGCCGAGGACCTGGTGGAGCCGTTCCAGATCGACGACTACACCCGCTGGCGCCTCATGGAGGGCCTGGACGACATCGGCCTGACCCTGCGCCACGAGGACGCCATCTCCGCCTTCGAGGCGACCCGCCCGTCCTTCCTCCCCGCGACGCTGTAGCCGGCCCCGCCCGCAGACGGCCCGCCCCGCCCCCCGGCGCGGCGGGCCGTCGCACCTCCCAGCCTGCGCTCGGCCTGCCTGCCGCGACCACCCGCACCGCACAGGGGCCGCGGTGGATGGTTTTGCACACTCCGCTGTGCAAAACCATCCACTCCTCAGGGTTATCCCGAACGGCAGCAGCAAGGGCGCATTCGCGCACAGGGCCGGCGCGACGAGACGACGGGCCTGGCGAGGCGCCGCCGTCACGGGATCCCTGTGAAGGAATGGGGCCCGGGGAAGTGAAACACGTTCTCGTTCGGGATGATCCTGCTCTTGATTCAAGCGCCTGGCGGGCCTTTCGGCCCGGACCTCGGGCCGCGCACCGCGGCTACCAGCGCATCGCGCCGAGGGACCGGAAATTTCCTGACATTTCGGGCGGGCACTGAAAAAGAGTGGCGGAAAAGCCCCGACACGCCGGGCAATATTCGGCCAGGTTATTGTGCAGGCGCGCGTGATCGCCTAATTTCGGGCTGGTCAGGGGTCGTGGCCCAGGCAAGCAGCCACAAGCGCGGCCCCCCGTGGGGGAACGCAGGAGTGAATATGAACAAGCGTGATCTGATCGACGCGCTCTCGGGTCGCCTGGGGGACAAAAAGTCCGCGACCGAGGCGCTGAACGCGGTCCTTGAGACCATCCAGTCGGCGGTGGCCGACGGCGACAAGGTTGCCATCACCGGCTTCGGCGTCTTCGAGAAGAGCGATCGTCCGGCTCGCACGGCGCGGAACCCCGCTACTGGCGCCGAGATTCACGTGGCCGCCCAGTCGGTGCCCAAGTTCCGTCCCGGCGCCGACTTCAAGGCGCTGGTCAACGGCGGCAAGGCCGGCGGCTGAGGCAGAGAAGCCGGCCGCGAAGCCGAGCAAGAAGAAGTAACGCGGCATCCGGGACTGTGGCCAGGCGCGAGCGCCGCGGCCAGAACGCAGGGCGGCACGGGGACCATCCCGGTGCCGCCGTGCGTTGTCTCGGGCCAGCCAACGCTTACTGCTTCGCCAGCGCGGTCGTGATGATCCGGTCGAATCAGCTGCGGCAGGGGCAGCCCGGAGGCCGCCCACATCATCGGGAACCCCGACGTCGGCGTCATCCCCGGCATGGTGTTGATCTCGTTGACCAGGACTTCGCCCGACGGGGTGTAGAAGAAGTCCACCCGGGCCAGCCCCTCGCACCCGATCGCGTCGAACGCCGCGCACGCCAGCGTTCGCACCCGTTCGGCGGCGTCCTGCGGGTATCGGCGCGGGTATCTCCATCCGCGACTCCGCGGCCAGGTACTTGGCCTCGAAGTCGTACCAGGTGGCGTGCGGGTCGACCACGATCATGCCGGGCACGGACGCCTCGGGCGAACCGCCGTCCAGCCCCTCCAAGCACGGCGCACTCGACCTCGGCACCAGCGATGGCGGCCTCGACGAGCACCTTCCTGTCGTACCGCCGCGCTTCCTCGATGGCCGCCTCGAGCTCGTCAGCGGAGTCCACCCGCGACGTCCCGATCGACGACCCGCCCTTGGCCGGCTTGACGAACAACGGCAAGCCGAGCTCGGCGATCTCATCGAGCACCCGCTTGCGCTCAGGCGAAGAGGGGCTGAAGCCCCATGCGCGGTCCCGCACGACGACGTACGGCCCGATGGGCAGCCCGCGCGCCGCGAACAGGAGCTTCATGTACTCCTTGTCCATCCCCGCGGCACTGGCGAGCACCCCCGCGCCCGCGTACTTGATCCCGGCCATCTCGAGCAGCCCCTGGATCGTCCCGTCCTCGCCGAAGGCTCCGTGCAGCAACGGCACCACGACGTCGACCTCACCGAGCTCAGGCGGCACCGACGCGGGCCCGCTGAACACGAGCGTCCCGCCGCCGCCCCGGCCGTGGGCGTCACCGACACGCCTGGCGTCGCGACCTCGTCCACGGAGGGCAGCGAACCGGACGTCAGGGCCAGCCGCGCGGGATCCCCCGACGTCAGCACCCAGCGTCCGTCGCGCGCGATGCCGATCGGCACCACCTCGTAGCGATCCCGGTCGATGGCCCCGAGCACCAGCCCCGCGCTCGCACACGAAACCGCGTGCTCCGCGCTGCGCCCCCCGAACACCACGGCGACCCGGATCTTGCGCGCTGCGCCCATGCCCACCTCCGCTGCTCCAGCGAACTCTCTTCCCCGCTGCCGCTCTTTCCCACTGTTTCGGTGCTTACGTTCTGAGAACGAAGGACAGGAAGCGGGAGTTCGGCCAACCCGAAGATGGTAGCGGCTATCCACGGTGAAAAAGTTGCCTTGGCGTTTCGTACCGAGTGCGAAAAGTTGCGGCTCCCCACCGGTGCGGGCGACAAGTATCCCGAACGGACCCGGCTCTACGCCCCATCCGCCCCCCATGACGCCTCAGGCGTGTCACGCGTGGGAGAGCGATCCGGCGCTTGCCGCGGCGATCCGGCATGTCGGGCGCTGGCGCGCCACGACATGCCGGATATTTCATGAAACCGCCCTGACGATTGACGGGAATCGAAAAGATAGTGGATATCTGCACGCCTCATGGCGTGTACAACGATCCACTATCTTCTGCTCAGCGTTGCCCGTCGAGGCTCTGTCGGCCGAGGCTCTCCAGGGCCACGAAGGCATCGCTGATCAGGTCCTCCGACGTCTTCAAGCCCGATGGAGAAGCGGACCGCGCCCGGGTCGATGCCCGCGGCGCCGAGGGCCCGGTCGTCGAGCTGGCGGTGCGTCGTGGACGCGACGTGCGAGACGACCGTGTGCGTGCCGCCGAGCGAGGAGGCCTGCGCCGCGAGCCGGAGCGCGCCTGCGAACGCGAGCCCGGCCTCACGGCCGCCGTAGGGCGTGACGGTGACGATCGCGCCGAACCGGACCCCTTCCGGGCCGGCGTCGAACAAGCGCCGGGCCAGCTCGTGGCCCGGGTGCGTCGGCAGCCCCGGGTAGTCGACGTACGCGACGGAGGGGTGCCTGGCCAGCGTGGCGGCGAACACCGAGGCGGTGGCGGACTGCCGGCGCACCCGGACCGGCAGCGTCTCAAGCCCGCGGCGGAGCTGGAACGCATCGTCGGGGGACAGTGAGCCGCCGGTGTCGATCCGGGTCGCCCGGATCTGGCCGATCAGTTCCAGGGAGCCGGTGACCACGCCGCCGGTGACGTCCGAGTGACCGCCGATGTACTTGGTCGCGGAGTGCACGACGAGGTCGGCGCCGTGCTCAAGCGGCCGGCAGATCACCGGCGGGGCGAGCGTCGAGTCGACGACGAACAGCGCACCCCAGTCGTGCGCGATCTCGGCGAGCTGGCGCAGGTCGGCGACCGCGGTCGTCGGGTTGGCGATCGTCTCGGCGTAGATGATGCGCGTCGCGGGCCGCATGGCCGAGCGCACGGCGTCGAGGTCGGTGATGTCCACGAAGTCCGTCTCGACGCCGAACCTGGTCAGCACGTTGCGCAGCAGGCTGTACGTGCCGCCGTAGACCGCGGCGGACGCCACCACGTGCGCGCCCGTCCGGGCGAAGGCCAGGAACACGCCCGAGATCGCCGCCATCCCCGACGCGAACGCCTGGGCCGCCGGCCAGCGCGAGAGGTTGGCCCCTTCAAGCGCCGCGACCGCGCGGGCGAACGCGTCCACCGTCGGGTTGTCGATCCGGCTGTAGCTGTACCCGGGTACCTGGTCGTTCGAGCACGGCCGCGTACTCCTGCGCGGAGGAGAACGCCCACGCCGCCGTTCGGTAGATGGGCGTGCCGAGCGGCCGCTGCGTGGTCTCGGGTGGCGGCGGCAAGTGGACCGCCCTGGTGTTCTCGCCGAGCTGCCTTCGAGCTATCTCCACCAGTCAGGCTCCATCAAGGTAAGCAGTTCCCCGCAGAAACCCTAGCGGACCATTCGCCCGGGGCGGGCCCGATACACTAGCGGTTTTTCATCGCGGACGCTACAAGAGGGGCATCGGGCATATATCGGGAGGTAACCGTAGCTTACTCGGTGCCGTACCACTCCGGCTTGGCCGAACGTGACATGAGCACCGCCGCCGCGTCGCCGACCGACAGGCGCCCCGTGATCACCGCGCCGACCACTTCGGTGATCGGCATCTCCACGCCGTACTTGCGGGCCAGTTCGAGGACCGGGGCGTAGGAGGTCACGCCCTCGGCGGTCTGGGTGGTCAGCTCCTTGGCCTGGGCGACGTTCAGGCCCTGCCCGAGGTACTCGCCGAACCGCCGGTTGCGCGACAGCGGCGACGAGCAGGTCGCCACCAGGTCGCCCATCCCGGCGAGCCCGGCGAACGTCCGCGGGTCGGCGCCCATCGCCTCGCCGAGCCGGGCCATCTCGGCGAGCCCGCGGGTGATCAGCATCGCCTTGGTGTTGTCGCCGAGGCCGAGCGCGACCCCGATGCCGACCGCGAGCGCGATGATGTTCTTCACCGCCCCGCCGAGCTCGCACCCGAGCACGTCGGTGTTCCAGTAGGGCCGGAAGTACTCGGTGTGGCAGGCCCGCTGCAGCAGCTGGGCGGACAGCTCGTCGGAGCAGGCCACCACGGACGCGGCGAACTGCCGCTCGGCGATCTCCCGCGCCAGGTTCGGCCCGGAGACCACGGCGACCCGGGACGGCGGGACGCCGAGGACCTCGAGGATGACCTCGCTCATCCGCTTGTGGGAGCCGAGCTCGATGCCCTTCATCAGGGAGACGAGCAGCGCCCCGTCCGGGATGAGCGGCGCCCACGCGGTCAGGTTCTCCCTGCAGCGTCTGCGCGGGGACCGAGAGCACCACGAGGTCCGCGCCGTCGAGCGCGGCGGCGACGTCCGTCGTCGCGGTCAGCGTCGGCGGCAGCGTGAGCCCGGGCAGGTACCGGGGGTTCTCGTGGAGTTCCGTGATCGCCGAGGCGATGTCCGCCCGCCGCGCCCAGAGCGTGACCGGCGTTCCCGCGTCGCAGAGCACCTGCGCGAACGTGGTTCCCCACGACCCCGCGCCGAGCACGGCTGCCTTCATGAGAGTGCCGTCCCGCAGAGCAGCGTCCAGGGGGAGACCCGGTTCACTGAGCGGCTCCAGCTCCGATGACCGGCCTCATCAGCCGTCGCGCTGGCTTCGAGCCTTGCGCTTTGCCGGGTCGAACGGGATGGCGGGCGGTTCCTCGTCTCGCAGGGACGCCACCAGGGCCGTCACGTCGGCCATGATCGCGTCGGTGGCGGCGCGCAGGGCCTTCGCCGAGGTGTGCTTGCCGGCCCATTCGCGACAGGTCGACCGGCTTGCCGGCTACCGTACGCACGGTTTGCCGTGGCCACAGCTTGGCCTTCTTGCTGCCGTAAGGGAGGACGTTCTGGGTACCCCAGCGCGCGACCGGGATCACCGGCGCCCCGGTCGCGAGGGCCAGCCGGGCGACGCCGGTCTTGGCCACCATCGGCCACAGGTCCGGGTCGCGGGTCGCGGTCCCCTCGGGGTAGATGATCACCGCCGCGCCCTCCTTGAGCGCCTGCTCGGCCTGCTTGAGCGCCAGCGCCGCGTCCGCCGCGCCGCGGTTGACCGGGATCTGGCCGCAGCCGTAGAGCAGCTTCCCGATGAACGGCACCTTGAACGCCGACGCCTTGATCATGAACGTCGGGTACCGTCCCGGCCTCGTAGAAGAACAGCGCGTCGGTGCCCCAGTCGGCGTACGACATGTGGTTCGGCGCGATGATCACCGGGCCGGTCTTGGGAATGTTCTCCTGCCCCGCCCACTTGTTCCTGACCAGCACGTGCAGGACGGGGCGAAACACGATGACGGTGAACAACCGCCACGCAGGCGAGTAAGACTTGCTCATCTAGAGTGGCCTTCCCATGATCCGGTTCCGCACGTCATGCTCCCAAGTTTGCCGGTGGCAGGCTAGATGACTGACTCTGCCCGCTTTAGCTGGACAGTTCTGCTGCCAGTCAAGGTACTAGCCCGCGCCAAGTCGCGGCTCGCCGTCCTGGCCGGCGACCGCCGCCGCGAACTCGCGCTCGCGCTCGCGTCGGACACGGTCGCCGCCGTGCTCGCCTGCCCGGAGGTGGCGCGGGTCGTCGTGGTCACGTCCGATCCCGGTGGCGGGGCCGCTGCTCGCGGCGCTCGGCGCGGTCATCGTCCCCGACGAGCCGGCGGACCGCCTCGGCCGGCCTCGGCGCACCGCGGCCCGCTCGACCGGCGCGGTTGCCGGGGGAGTGCACGGGCGATCTCGGCGTGCAGGACGCGCTCAACGCGGCGCTGCGGCACGGCGCGGCGGTGGCGGCGCGGCGCTGGCCGGGACCGGGCTCGCGGCGCTCACCGCCGACCTGCCCGCGCTGAGCCCCGCCGAGCTGGCGGCGGCGCTGCGCGCCGCGGGCGCCCGGCCGGGCCGGCGGCGTTCGTGCCGGACGCCGCGGGCGTCGGGACGACGCTGTACGCGGTGCCGCCGGGCGGCGAGTTCCGCCCGCTGTTCGGCGGGGCGTCCAGGGCGCGGCACGCGGCCGCCGGTGCCGCCGAGCTCGACCTCGACGGCATGACGGGCCTGCGCAGGGACGTGGACACCCCCGACGACCTCCGCGAGGCCCTCGCCCTGGGCGCGGGCCGTGCACCAGCGCGCTGGCGGCCGACTCTTCACCGACGTCTAGCGGCTAGATCCGCACCACCGGGCAGGTCAGCGTCCGCGTAATGCCCTCGACCGCTTGGATCTGGGCCGCGACCAGCTTGCCGAGCTCGTCCACGTTCTCGGCGCGGGCGCGCACGATGACGTCGTAGGGGCCGGTGACATCCTCCGCCTGCATGACTCCGGCGATCTCCGCGATCTGCCGGGCCACGTCGGCGGCTCTGCCGACCTCTGTCTGGACGAGGATGTATGCCTGCACCATGGCGTCCTCCTGGGGACAGCGTACGATTGCCGTCCTGAACTGTCACGGTACAGCAATGGTCCAGACCTGTTTCATCCCGGTCGGCAGTTTTTCTGGCTAATTATGGTGTTCTGCGAGCGTATGCGCCGTCGCACGGGACGCATTGCCGCCATCCGGGCCACGCCGCACCGCATCGCACGCTGTGACCATGATCACCCAGATTGGCCCTGTCGTCGCTGGCTAGGCTTGGGGCAGGTGAAAATCGCACAGTGAAGTCGCGTAGCGGGCGGAGGCGGCGAGATCGCTGGCTGAGGACGGGTCCGTCGCGGACCTGGGCGAGTGGGGGGTCATCGCGGCCCTCAAGGCACGGATGCCCGCGGGCGCGCTGACCTCGGTCGGCATCGGCGACGACGCAGCGGTCGTCGCCGCGCCGTCGGGCAGCGTGGTCGCGGCGGTCGACCTGCTGATCGAGGGCAGGCACTTCCGCCGTGACTGGTCCTCGGCCTACGACGTCGGCGTGAAGGCCGCAGCGCGCAGCCTGGCGGACATCGCGGCGATGGGCGCGGTGAACACGGCCCTGCTCGTCGCCTTGGCCGCACCGGGCACCCTCCCGGCCCGCTGGGCCACCGACCTGGCAGAAGGACTAGCGTCCGAGGCCACCCGGGCCGGCGCGGGCGTCGTCGGCGGCGACACGGCCCGCGCGGACGCGGTCACCCTGTCGGTGACCGCCCTCGGCGACCTGGAGAACCGCCGCCCGGTGCTCCGCTCCGGCGCCAGGCCGGGCGACGTGATCGCGGTGGCGGGCCCGCTCGGCCACTCGGCGGCCGGCCTCGCCCTCCTCGCCGCGGGCGCCACCCGCGCACCCGCGGCCCCGTCGCCTACGGTCCCGTCGCCACGGCGCTCTCCGCTGAAGCCCTTTCCTCGCTCGTCGCCGCCCACCTGCGCCCCGCGCCCCCCTACGACGCGGGCCCGGAGGCGGCCCGCCTCGGCGCGACCGCGATGATCGACATCAGCGACGGCCTGCTCGCCGACCTAGGCCACGTGGCCGCCGCGAGCGGCGTCCAGATCAACGTCAACCGCTCAAGGCTCGCGCCCGGCCCTGCTCTCCGCGAAGCCGCGGCATCCCTACCAGCCTCATCCCCGTCATCATCCCGAACGAGCCCGGCTTACTCTCCGCCGCCCATTCCCCCCAATGGCGCCCAACCACCGCCGCGCGGAACCCTTCACCCCGGGCACCCGACTCCCGGCGAGGCAACGTCACCGGACAACTCCCGGCCCGCCGATCCTGCGGGCCCCGCCGCGGGTGCGAGCGCTGCGGGCGCCGATGCCGCGGCTGAGGGAACGTTCGGGGCAATGGCCTTGGAATGGGTGCTGACCGGCGGCGAGGACCACTGCCTGGTCGCCGCGTTCCCGCCGGACACCGTGCTGCCCGCCCGCTGGCGCGTCATCGGCGAAGTCCTCGCCGGCGCCGGCGTAACAGTCGACGGCCTCCCGCACGCCGGCCCGCCCGGCTGGCAGCACTTCCGCTGAACCGTTACGGCTGAGCGCCAGACTCGGGCCGCGACCGCCCGTTGCTCGGCGGCCGTCCCGGTCTGACCTGGCGGGCAGCTTTCGCCTGACCCCCCGGGCCGATGAACTCGACTCGGCCGGGCAGGAGAGAAACTCGTTCCCGGTGCCGAGTTCCCGCTCCTGCGGCCGTCGTGAGCAGTCGTGGTGCTGTTACAAGCCGGGCCTGGATGGCATGGCCGGTACCGGCTCCCACCTCAAGATCGTTGTGAGTTGAAATGTAAAGTGCAGTCAGATGGATTCGTTCCGTCGCCATTAGCTCAGGTGCCTGAAAATAGCTGATGTCTCCCAATGTTCTTCCGTTAAGTCTACGACTTTGACTTGACTCATCAAGTCAAAGTACTTTAATGTTCACATGACGGGTCAAGTCAAGGACCCGAGGGCTGAGTACGAGGGAGATCGTCATGAAGAAGCTGCAGCGCATTACCCTGGCCGTCGCCAGCGCCACCGTGGTTGCCGCCGTCGGCCTGGGAGTCGCCGCCGCCACGGCGAGTGCCCAGCCCGCGGCCGCCAGCCGCGCCAGCCAGTCCGCGACGGCCTCCTGGGGCGGCGGTGAGGTAGGGGCCAATGAGCATGTGGTGGAGGCGTTCCTTCAGGATGTCATCAATGAGCACCACGGCGACCACGTCGCCAAGTACCTGAACTCCAACGCGGCCTGGACCGGCGGCACGGTGGGTACCGTTTCCGGCCGCGCCAACGTCTCTGGGCTGTTCGCGGGTGTCGTCGCCGCGTTCCCCGACGCACATATCGTCGTCGACGACATCTTCGGCCAGGGAGACCAGGTTGTGGTGCGCGTAGTCGTGAGCGGCACCCAGAAGGGCGCCGTCCTCGGCATCCCCGCCAGCGGCCACAAAGTCTCGTGGACCGGCGTCGACGTCTACGAACTGCACGACGGCAAGATCAGCAACATCTGGGCCGGCGACGACTGGACCGCGATCCTCGCCGACACCGGGACGTACAAGGCCCCCTGGATCAGCTAGTCACATCCGACACCGCCACCGACGACCGCGCCATCGGGGTTCGCCCAACGAGCCCCAATGCCGCGGTCGTCGTCTTGCCGCCCCGCGCCTCACATCGGGGGTCCGGGGGTCGTCCCCCGGGGGATATAGCAAGGCGACCCCGGTGTGCGTTTTTTGCTTGCGGGCGTTGCTGAGTGCCCTGCTCATCGTGAGGCGCTTTGCGCCTCACATCGGGGGTCCGGGGGTCGTCCCCCGGGGGGATATATCGAGGCGACCCCGGTGTGCGTTTTTTGCTTGCGGGCGTTGCTGAGTGCCCTGCTCACCGTGAGGCGCCCTGCGCCTCACATCGGGGGTCCGGGGGTCGTCCCCCGGGGGTGATATCGAGGCGACCCCGGTGTGCGTTTTTTGCTTGCGGGCGTTGCTGAGTGCCCTGCTCACCGTGAGGCGCTCTGCGCCTCACATCGGGGGTCCGGGGGTCGTCCCCCGGGGGATATAGCAAGGCGACCCCGGTGCGCGCTTTTTGCGCACAGGGGTCGCCCAGAGCCTTGCGCCGCCTAACGCGCTACCTTGCCGGCCTTGATGCAGGAGGTGCACACGTTCAGGCGCTTGGGCGTCCCGGACACGATCGCCCGAACGGTCTGGATGTTCGGGTTCCAGCGACGGCGAGTGCGGACGTGCGAGTGCGACACGTTGTTGCCGAAGCCCGGCCCCTTGCCGCAAACGTCGCAGACGGAAGCCACGGCTGCCTCCATAAGTAGGATTGGAAGAGTCTTTGAACCCTCTCCGCCGTAAACGACGGAGATTCCCGGCTCAGAGCGCCATCCTCAGCTTTGCCGAGAAAAGGTCCTACCTCATCAGCACCGGAGGGGTTGGAACCAGCCCCCTTGTACTTCGCGCATCTTGCCGGATCTTGGTTCTCAATCCGGAGACGGGGACAGCCTACCCGACGCCGCGCCCCTCGCGCGAACCAAGCCGGAGGACTACTTCTAGTTGGCTGTGTGCCGGAATGTCGGACCGCACTCTTATGCTGGCCATGTGACTACGCTGCGCGATCCTTTGGCCCAGGCACTGGGCAAGAAGGCGAGCGACACATTTGAGAAGGCCTTCGCCCTGCGGACCGTCGGTGACCTGCTGCGTCACTACCCGCGCCGCTATTACACCAGGGGTGAGCTGACCCCGCTCGACTCCCTCCGCGAAGGTGACCACGTCACCGTGCTGGCCAAGGTGGACATGACCAGCGTGATCGGGGGACCGGTGCCGGGTCAGCGGCCGAAAGGGCCCCCGGGCCGAGGCGGTCCTAAGCAGCGCCTCGAGGTCATCGTCACCGACGGCACGGGCAAGCTGCAGCTCACGTTCTTCGCCGGAGTCGGATTCCACGCCAAGCAGCTTCGGCAGGGATCGCTCGCGCTGTTCGCCGGCACCGTGTCAAGCTTTCGCGGCCGCCGTCAGCTGGTACACCCCGAGTACGAGTTGCTCCCGGTCTCGGCCGCCGATGAGCGGGTAACCGCGGAGCTGGCCGAGGAGTTCGCCAAGGAACTGATCCCGGTCTACCCGGCGACCGCCAAGCTGACCTCGTGGGCGATCTCCCGGCACATCGACGCCGTCCTCGAGACCCTGGACGCGGCCGAGGACCCGCTGCCCGCCGAGGTACGCGCGAAGCATGACTTGTGGCCCAGGGAACTGGCGATCCGAGCGATCCACCGGCCGACGGATCGCGATGACCTCCGACACGCGCGCAAGCGGCTCAAGTGGGACGAGGCCTTCACCATGCAGGCCGCGCTCGCCCAGCGGCGGCACGCCGCCGCGGCGATGCCGGCGGTGCCCCGTCCGCCGATTGAGGACGGGATCGCCGCCGCGTTCGACCAGCGGCTGCCGTTCACGCTCACCGAGGGGCAGCAGGCGGTGGGAGATGTCATCGCGCACGACCTAGCCTGCGCATACCCGATGAACCGCCTGCTCCAGGGCGAGGTCGGGTCGGGCAAGACCGTCGTCGCGGTCCGGGCCATGCTTCAGGTAGTGGACGCCGGCGGACAGGCCGCGCTGCTCGCCCCGACCGAGGTGCTCGCGCAGCAGCACTACCGTTCGATCACCGCGCTGCTCGGTCCGCTTGGTGCCGCGGGCCAGCTGAGCGCCGGTCAGCTTGACCCGGGTCACCTTGACACAGCGGAGCAGGCGACCCGGGTTGCGCTGCTCACCGGCTCGACCGGCGTGCGGGCCCGGCGCAGCACGCTGAGCGATGTTTTCACTGGTGACGCCGGCATCTTGATCGGCACGCACGCACTGCTTGAGGACCAGGTGCAGTTCGCCGATCTCGGCCTGGTGGTCATCGACGAGCAGCACCGCTTCGGCGTCGAGCAGCGCGATGCGCTCCGCGAGAAGGCCCCGGGCTCCCGGCCGCACGTGCTCGTGATGACCGCGACGCCGATTCCGCGCACGGTGGCGATGACCGTGTTCGGTGACCTTGAGGTTTCGACGCTGTCGGAGCTGCCCGCCGGCCGCTCGCCGATCGCGACGCATGTGGTACCCGCCTTGGAACGCCCGCATTACCTGGACCGGGCCTGGCAGCGGGTCCGCGAAGAGGTAGCCGCGGGTCGCCAGGCCTACGTGGTCTGCCCGCGCATCGGTGACGCGGACGATGACGGCGACGGGGCGGACACGCCCGAGCCTGACCCCGGGCAAGATGCGCTGTTCGCGGACCCGGTGACCGGAGACGCGGTGACCGGAGAGGTCCAGGAGGCGCGCAGGCCGCCGCTCGCCGTCCTGGAAGTGGCACCGGAACTCGCCGAGGGGCCCCTCGCCGGGCTGAGCCTCGGCATCATGCACGGTCGGCTCGTCCCGGATGAGAAGGACCGGGTGATGACCGCGTTCGCCGCCGGCGAGCTTGACGTCCTCGTCTCGACCACGGTCATCGAAGTCGGCGTGGACGTACCCAACGCGACCGTCATGGTGATCATGGACGCCGAGCGGTTCGGCGTCTCCCAGCTTCACCAGTTGCGCGGCCGGGTGGGCCGGGGCCGCAACGCGGGCCTGTGCCTGCTGGTGACGGAAGCGCCGCCGGCCAGCCCGGCCAGGGAGCGGCTCGACGCGGTCGCGGGGACCTCCGACGGTTTCCGGCTCTCTCGCCTCGACTTGCAGCAGCGCCGCGAGGGCGATGTCCTCGGCTCGGCCCAGGCGGGCCGCCGCAGCAGCCTCAAGCTGCTGCGACTGCTCGCCGACGAGGACCTGATCGCCACCGCCCGCGAAGAAGCGGTCACCCTGGTCGCGAACGACCCGAAGCTGACCAGCCACCAGGCACTCAAGGAAGCAATCGACGACTTCCTCGGCGACCGCCGCGCCGAATTCCTCGACAAGGCCTGAGCTGTATCTCCCCGGGGGAAAATCCCCGCAGTATCTCCCCCGGGGGGAACGACCCCCCCGGTGACCCCCTCGCGCACGGGGGAGTCCCTCCCCCGTATCCCCCTCGCCGGGGCAAGCCCCGGGACGGCGCCTGCGGCGCCGCGTACGTGTCCGGTTGGTTGCTGTTGCTGGTCCGCTGCCACCCCGGGTGACCTTCGCGGCGCGCGGGGAGTCCCTTCCCGTGGCCCCCGTCGGCTCATATCCCCGGCTGCTAATTCAAGGGACACGTGGTGCCCGTGATCGCTGTGTGCCCTCCGATGCCGCAATGCATTCGCTACCCATCCCCATGGTCACGAGGGAATTTCATGATCGTGGAAGATTAGCAGGTTATAACCTGCTAATCTTCCACGATCATTGTCTAAATATTGATCTGAGCTGCTTGAACGCTGGACGAAACGGGCAAAAGGAGCGACCGCCGAGCCTCGGGACGCAGGGCTGTACCCGGGCCAGCGCCTCCAGTGCCGAGTACGCAGTCAGTGGTTGCGGTAGCTGGTCCGCTGCTTTCCTCGGGCAAGGGCTGGTGGCTGATTCTGGCAAACTTGGACTGTGACACGGGTCATCGCCGGAGCGGCGGGCGGGCGCAGGCTGCAGGTTCCGCCGGGTAATGGCACCCGGCCGACGAGCGACCGGGCTCGGGAGGGGCTGTTCTCCTCGGTCATGTCCGAGTTCGGCGACCTCGGCGGCGTGCACGTCATGGACCTGTACGCGGGTTCTGGCGCGCTCGGCCTCGAGGCGCTGTCCCGCGGGGCGGCGAGCGTGCTGCTCGTCGAGTCCGACGCGCGGGCCGCGGCCATCGTAAAGGCCAACGTCGACGCGGTCGGCCTGCCCGGCGCGACCGTGGCCGCCGACCGGGTGGAACGCCTGCTCGCCCGGACGCCCGGCGAGCGCGGGCACCAGCATGACAACGGTTACGACCTCGTGTTCGCCGACCCGCCGTACGCGGTGACCGACGAGGCGGTGGCGACAGGTGCTCACCCTCCTCGGCGCCGGCTGGCTTGCCGATGGCGCGCTCGTCGTGGTGGAGCGGGCCACGAGGTCGGGGCCGTTTGACTGGCCCCCCGGCTACGCCAGCGGAAAGTCACGCAGGTACGGTGAGGCCACCTTCTGGTACGGCTGGTACGGCAGCGGCGCGGAGGCGGGTCAAGCGGGACAACCGCAGGCTGCCGGGCCGGAGTCGTCGCTTGACGCGCCTCCCCGGGCGCTTGAGGAGTGATGCCACGTGGCGCGAGTGGTGTGCCCTGGTTCGTTCGACCCGGTAACGAACGGTCATCTGGACATCATCGGCCGGGCGGCCGGCCTGCATGACGAGGTTGTCGTCGCTGTTCTCATCAACATCACGAAGAAGTCCCTGTTCACCGTCGACGAGCGGGTCGAGATGCTCGGCGAGGTCACCAAGGGCTACGGCAACGTGCGGATCGAACGGTTCCACGGCCTGCTGGTCGACTTCTGCACCGCCAACGGCGATCAACGCCATCGTCAAGGGCCTGCGCGCGGTCAGTGACTTCGAGTACGAGATGCAGATGGCGCAGATGAACTACC
The DNA here is from genome assembly GCA_963785645.1 of uncultured Actinomycetota bacterium. GTDB lineage: Bacteria > Actinomycetota > Actinomycetes > Streptosporangiales > Streptosporangiaceae > Trebonia. The sequence continues at coordinate 218,862 of CAWAWG010000017.1, read as the reverse complement.
GGCTCGCCAAGGTCGAGACGCTCTTCATGACCACCAACCCGCAGTACTCGTTCCTCAGCTCCAGCCTGATCAAGGAGATCGCCAAGTACGGCGGCGACGTCAGTGCCCTGGTCCCCGAGCAGGTTATCGGCGCCCTCCGCGCGCGCCTCGCCGCGGAGTAGCGCCCGCGGCGCCCCCGGCGCGGGATGCGGTTTTCTATCAAGTTGGGGAATACGTCAGGTCACAGGTACGCTAATCCGTCGGCTAAGGCGTACACCTACACGATAAACTGTGATGTCTAAAGTAAACGGTAAAACAGTGGCGCACGGGGTGCCCCGTGCGCACGGCGAAGATACAGGTCGGGCAGGTCAGGTGTCGAAAGGCGGCAAGCCAGTCAGCTCTCACGTCCGCGGCAACGGTGACTTCGTGTTCGACATGCGGGCGCTCGGCAAGCGACCAGGCGAATACAAGGACCAGAAGCGGACGGCGAGTGCACCGGACGGTCTCGGTTCTGGGCTAGTCTTGGTTCCTGCTGGCGGTGACGTGCTTCTCGACCTGCGGTTCGAGGCGGTCTCCGAGGGGGTGCTGGTCACCGGCTCGGCGGTCGCCCCGCTCACAGGCGAGTGCGCGCGCTGCCTGGATCCGCTGACTTTCTCGACCGAAGTCAGCTTCCAGGAGCTGTACCGGTACCTGCCGGATCCGGGCGAAGATGACGTCGATAGCGAGGATCGAGTCCTCGACGGCGACTTCCTTGACCTGGAGCCGGCGTTCCGCGATGCTGTAGTGCTCGCACTGCCGCTGTCGCCGCTCTGCCGGGACGACTGTCCCGGGCTCTGCGCCGAGTGCGGTGCGAAGCTCGCGGACGTTGGCCCGGACCACAGGCACGGCGACGAGATTGACCCTCGCTGGGGCGCCCTCGCAAAGCTAGACCTAAACGAACGAGTAGAAGACTGACAGGAGAGCCGAAGTGGCCGTTCCCAAGCGGAAGATGTCGCGCAGCAACACCCGCTCCCGCCGCGCGCAGTGGAAGGCTGCCCCGGTGACGCTGGTGGAGTGCTCAAACTGCCACGCTCAGAAGCTGCCGCACGCCGCCTGCCCGACGTGCGGGACTTACCGCCGCCGACAGGTCCTGAACCCGGCCTGAGCCGCATGTAACGGGGAGCGCCGGTGAGCGGACAGACGTAATGACGGGGACGGGACCGAAGCGGGAGACCCCGCCGAACTGCTCAGCTCTCTCAGCGTGCCCATCACCTCTGACACTCTGGAGCGTGCGCTTACCCACCGGTCGTACGCCTATGAGAACGGCGGCCTGCCAACCAACGAGCGGCTGGAATTCCTCGGCGACTCGGTGCTGAGCCTGGTGGTAACGGACACGCTGTTCAAGGGGCATCCGGACCTGCCGGAGGGCCAGTTGGCGAAGCTGCGGGCCGCGGTCGTGCAGATGAACGCGCTCGCCGAGGTAGCCCGCGACCTGCACCTCGGCCTGTTCATCCGGCTTGGCCGCGGCGAGGAGGGCACCGGCGGCCGGGACAAGCCGTCGATCCTCGCTGACACGCTTGAGGCCGTGATCGGTGCGACGTACATCGACTGCGGGCTCAACTCGGCCAGTGACCTCGTCCACCGGCTCTTCGACCCGGTCATCGAGCGTTCCTCGCTGCTCGGCGCGGGCCTCGACTGGAAGACGTCGCTGCAGGAGCTCACCGCGGACCGCAGCCTCGGCGTGCCCGAGTACCTGGTCAAGGACAGCGGCCCGGATCACCAGAAGCTGTTCCGCGCCGTGGTCGAGGTGGGCAGCCGGGACCTCGGCGCCGGCGAGGGCCGCTCGAAGAAGGCCGCCGAGCAACTCGCCGCCGAGGCCGCCTACCGCTTCGATCACCGCGGATAAAACCGAAGAACAAGCCGAGCCCGAACGAGTCCGGCTTGCTCCCGACGCATCCCGTGTCTCTTCTGGCGTGCCCGGCACTCCCGGCGTACCAGTCACCGAGGGCGCCGAGTCTCCCGCGCCCCGTGATCCGGTCGCTGCCCAGCCCGTCGCCCCGATCCCGACGCCTAGGGGCGGCGGCCTTCGACCAGCGCTGGCGGCCGGATGACCGCCGTAGACTTTCGACACTATGCCTGAACTGCCTGAGGTTGAGACTGTCCGCGCCGGGCTTGAACAGCACGTTGTGGGCCGCACTTCGCGGCCGTTGAGGTGCTCAATCCGCGGGCGGTGCGCCGTGATCTGTCCGGTCCGGACGGATTCGCCGCCGCGCTGGCCGGGCCGCACGTTCCTCGCGCGCCGAGCGGCGCGGCAAGTACCTCTGGCTCGCCCTGGACGAGACCGAAGCGCTTCTCGCACACCTGGGGATGAGCGGCCAGTTCCTGACCGGCGACCCCGACCGTCCGCTCTCCCCGCACGTCCGTACCCGTTTCACATTCACCGATGGCGGCCCTGACCTGCGCTTCACCGACCAGCGCACCTTCGGCCACCTCATGCTGGTAGAGGTGGCGCCGGTGGTCATCCCCAAGGGCGCAGCCGCCGGCACCCCGAGCACCGGGTCTGCGACTTCCTCGGTAACCGCTCCAACCCGCCCGGTGCCCGTGCCGATCGTGCACATCGCGCCCGACCCGCTTGAAGCCGCCTTCGATCCCAAGGACTTCACGGCGCGCCTGATCCAGCAAGAAGACCCAGGTCAAGCGCGCGCTGCTCGACCAGTCGCTGATCAGCGGCGTCGGCAACATCTACGCCGACGAGGCGCTGTGGCGCGCCAGGCTGCACTGGGCGCGGCCGACGGACACCCTCAAGCCCGCCGAGGTGTCCCGGCTGCTTGACGCGGTGCGCGACGTGCTTGACCGAGGCGCTCAAGGCCGGCGGCACGTCATTCGATGCGCTCTATGTGAACGTGAACGGGGAGAGCGGCTACTTCGACCGGTCGCTGAACGCCTACGGCCGGGAAGGCGAGCCGTGCGGTCGCTGCGCCACGCCGATCCGCCGCGACGCGTTCATGAACCGCTCTTCCTACAGCTGCCCGCGCTGCCAGAACCTTGCCCGCGCAGTGCCACTGGCTAAGCGGAGCTCTATCGGCACGTGAGGGCTACTCGGTAGCACCGCAGCTAAAAGAGCCCTAGATGTAGGGGTTTTGGCGCATGTCGTTTGTTTGACGGCCGTATCTTTGGTAAGATTGCGGACATAACGGATGACAGGTTGCTCTCAACTTGACCTTAAAAGATCATGGTGAGACCCTGTAACTGTTGCCCGTACGCGATAGGCGTGCGGTTCACATTGTGCCCACCCTGGTCACTCAGTGTGGAGGACCTTTCACCATGTCAAAGGCTCTATTCGGCCACGTCGGCGGTCCCGACCCGCGTATGGTCTCAGAAATGCGCCGTCTCCAGCAGCGCGTTCGCGACCTGGAAGCCGAGCTTGTGCGGCTCCAGGACGTGAATGACGCGCTCGCTGCGGGACTGACGCACGAAGAGGACATGCTCGTTCTCGACCGCGAGCCCGCGCTTACCTGACGATCTCAGGTATCCCTCATCCAGGGAAGCCCCCTGGATCTTGGAAGCGCAGCTCGACCCGCTACCAGCGGGCCCGGCAACGCACACGCAGAAAACGAACAAGGGACGCCCGTCCAGGCGTCCCTTATCGTTGTCCCTCAATCCGCGTCCGATATGCGCGGTATGGGGATATCTGTGCACGAAATGGCATTACCTCGTCGCGGGTGAGCCGATGTGGCAAGGGATACAGCACAAGCCCCATAAGGTCGGCTTTGCCATTCCCGTCAAGCTAGCAGCAGCTAGCAGGGCGGCCGCAATCGGCGCCGTTCCTGTGTCCGGGCTTCGATCCGGCATGCTCCCTGCCATTTAGCGCAGTTTTGTGTCCTGGTTTGATCGGGTATGCGGGACACGAAGGCCCGGTTGCTTAATTCGTCGGCATCCCTGTCGCTCCTGTCGCTCCTGTCGCGCGCTGCCCGGCAGGCCTACCGCGGCGCCGGGCAGCCCTCCGAAGCACGCTGACACCGTCGGCAACACGCCGAACACGCGACCGCTCTCATCCCGGCAGGTCATTGATTGGTCGCCTATAGTTCGAGGGATTGTCCCGTTCCCGTGCCGTTTCCGGCGGTCGCCCGCGATGGACGGTAATCTGCGGGAGGTGTCCGTTCAGCGTGGCAGATTCGGGGGAGGAGAGGGCGCGTGTACCTGAAGTCCCTCACGCTCCGCGGCTTCAAGTCGTTTGCCTCCGCGACCACGCTGCGCCTCGAACCAGGCATCACCTGCGTCGTCGGTCCCAACGGGTCCGGCAAGTCCAATGTCGTCGACGCTCTTTCCTGGGTCATGGGCGAGCAGGGAGCGAAGAGCCTGCGCGGCGGCAAGATGGAAGACGTCATCTTCGCCGGCACCACGAACCGTGCACCCCTGGGGCGGGCCGAAGTAGCGCTCACCATCGACAACAGCGACGGCGCGCTGCCGATCGACTACGCCGAGGTGACGATCAGCCGCCTGATGTTCCGCTCCGGCCAGAGCGAGTACGCCATCAACGGCGACACCTGCCGCCTGCTCGACGTCCAGGATCTGCTGTCCGACAGCGGTCTCGGCCGCGAAATGCACGTGATCGTGGGCCAGGGCCAGCTCGACCAGATCCTGCACGCGGGCCCGGAAGCCAGGCGGGCGATCATCGAGGAGGCGGCCGGCGTACTCAAGCACCGCAAGCGCAAGGAAAAGGCGCTGCGCAAGCTGGACGCGATGCAGGCCAACCTGACCAGGCTCGTCGACCTGACCAGCGAGCTCGGCAGGCGGCTCAAGCCGCTCGGCAGGCAGGCCGAGATCGCGCGCAAGGCGGCCACCATCCAGGCGGACCTGCGCGACGCCAAGCTCAGGCTGCTCGCCGAGGACTACCTGCACCTGCGGGAAAAGCTCGAGGCCGAGGAGGCGGACGAGGCGTTGATCCGCGCTCGCCGCGCCGAGCTTGAGGCGGCTCTGGCCAGCGCCCGGGAGCGGGAGGCCGCGTTCGACGTCGCGGTCCAGGCGCAGGCAGCGGCGCTCGCCGAGGCCCAGGAGACCTGGTTCCAGCTGTCCTCGCTGACCGAGAAGCTCCGCGGCGTACAAGGCCTCGCCGCCGAGCGGGTACGGCTGCTCGCCGCCGATTCAGAGCCGGAGCGGCCCGGCCGTGATCCCGACGAGCTTGAGCGGCAGGCCGCCGAGCTGCGGGCGGAAGAGGCCGGGCTGACCGAGCGCCTGGCCGAGGGCCGTGAGGCCCTGTCCGAGTCCGTCGCCGAGCGGACGCTGGCCGAGCGCATGCTCGCGGCGGCCGAGCGCAGGCTCGCCGATGCCGCCAGGGCCGCCGCCGGCCGGGCCGAGCGCCTCGCCCGCCTGCGTGGCATGGCCGACGCGGCGGCGAGCCGCGCCACCGCCACCAGCGAGGAGATCGACCGGCTGACCGTCGCCGCCGAGCAGGCGCGGACCCGCGCCGAGCGCGCTCAGCAGGAGTACAGCCAGGTCCAGGATGTCGCCGACGACGGCGACTCCGACCGCAGCGGCCTCGTCGCCGAGCTGGACCGGGCGCAACGGGAACACAGCCGTCATTCCGAACGAGTGGTGGCCGCGCGTAAAAGCGAACGCGCTGCCAACAGCGAGGTGGCGGCGCTGCGGGCCCGCGCCGGCGCGCTCAACGAGACCCTGCGCCAGGGCGTCGACGCGACGGCGGCGGTCCTCGCCGACCCCGACCGCTTCCGCGGCGTCCTGGGCACCTTCGCCGCCCAGCTCACCGTCGCCGACGGCTACCAGAAGGCCGTCGCCGCCGCCCTCGGCGGCGCCGCCGAAGCGCTTACGGTGGCGGGCCTGGACGCCGCGGTGGAGGTCCTGGCCGGGATCCGGAGCGCCAACGCGGGCACGGTCGGCCTGGTAATCGCCGCGTCGCGTGGGGGAGCGGCGGGCAGCGCCGGTTCCGCTCCGCCCGTACGCCCGGCCCTGCCGAGCGGGGCGCGGTGGGCGACCGACCTGGTATCAGGATCGGCTGAGCTTTCGGCAGCGGTCGCCGCACTGCTCGGCGATGTGGTGGTTACCGGTGGGCTGGAGGAGGCTGCCGGATTCGTTCGGGATAATCCTGATTTTCGCGCGGTTACCGCGGACGGTGACCTGATCGGGGCGCACTGGGCCCGGGGCGGTTCCGCGGGCGGGCAGTCGCTGCTCGACGTGCGGGCAGCCGCGGACGAGGCCGGGGCCAAGCTCGCGGCCGCGGAGCTGGCCAGCGAGACCGCGGCGGACGCCCTGGCCACGGCGACCGAGGCGCAGGAGACCGCCCGGCAGGAGCTTGAGGAGATCCGCGGCCGGATGCGGGCGGTTGACGCGGCCGCGGCGGAGATCTCCGGCCGGCTCGGCGGGCTGGCGGGGGCCGCGCGGGCCGCCGCCGACGAGGCCAAGCGCCTCGACGCGGCCGTGGGTGCGGCCGACCGCAGCGCGGAGAAGGACCAGGTCAAGCTCGCGCAGCTGAAGACCGAGCTGGCCGAGGCGGAAGCCGCCGACGAGCGTGCGAGCGACCCGGAGCTCGAAGACCGGCAGGCGGACGAGGAACGCGAGGAGCTGACGCAGCGGGCCGCGGCGGCGCGCGACTCCGAGATGGAGGCCCGCCTTGAGGTGCGCACCGTCGAGGAGCGGCTGCGCGCCATCAGCGGCCGGGCCGACTCCCTCGCCGCTTCGGCCGCCACCGAGCGGGCCGCCAGGGAACGAGCCGCCGTCAGGCGCAAACAGCGGGCCGCCCAGGCGTCGGTCGCCCAGGCCGTCGCCACCGGGGCGGCCCTGGCGGTGTCCGCCGCCGAATCGTCGCTCGCGGTCGCGGCGGAGCGGCGGTCCGAGGCCGAGGCGGCGAGCGCGAGCGGCACCGAGGCGCTCAAGGCCGTGCGGTCCCAGCTGACGACGGTGTCGGGCGAACTCGACAAGGTCGTGAACACCGCGCACGGAACCGAGATCTCCCGCAACGAGCACCGCCTGCGCCTTGAGCAACTGGCCTCGCACGTCACGGACGAGTACGGCATCGAGCCCGACGCGCTGGTGTCCGAGTACGGCCCGGACACGCTGATCCTCGTCCCTTCAGACTCCCCGCTGGCCGCCGCCGCGAAAAAGCGCGGCACCGCCGTCGCCGTCCCGGCCGCCCCCGTCACCGCCCCGGCCCCGGCTTCGGACGATTCCGGAATGTCGGGCGCTGGCGCGCCCGACATTCCGGAAATTTCAGCATCTGAGACCTCAGGGCAGCCGGAGTCTCCCGCCGAGCACGATCCCCTCTCGCTGGCGGACGCGCTGCGCGCGGTGCGGTCGGAGACCGAAGCGGCCAAGGAGGAGCAGGCCCAGCCCCGCAAGCCCAGGAGGGCGCCCGCGGAGGCGGACGAGCCGGAGATCGTCGGCGTGCCCTACATCCGCGCGGAGCAGGAGGCGCGGGCGGCCGAGGCCGAGCGGCAGCTCACCCGTCTTGGCAAGGTCAACCCGCTCGCGCTTGAGGAGTACGCGGCACTGCAAGAGCGGCACCAGTTCCTCGCCACGCAGCTCGATGACCTGCGCAAGACCCGCCGTGACCTGCTCCTGGTCGTCAAGGAGGTCGACGACCGAGTGCAGGAGGTATTCGCCTCCGCCTACGCGGACACCGCGCGCGAGTTCGAGGGGCTCTTCGCCCGGTTGTTCCCCGGCGGTGCCGGACGGCTGATCCTGACCGAGCCGGACGACATGCTGACCACCGGCATCGAGATCGAGGCCAGGCCGCCCGGCAAGAAGGTCAAGCGGCTGTCTCTCCTGTCCGGCGGCGAGCGGTCGCTCACCGCGATCGCTTACCTGTTCGCGATCTTCAAGGCCCGCCCGTCGCCGTTCTACGTGCTCGACGAGGTCGAGGCGGCGCTCGACGACAGCAACCTGCAGCGCCTGCTCGGGGTCTTCACCGAGCTGCAGGAGAGCTCCCAGCTCATCGTCATCACCCACCAGCGGCGCACCATGGAGGCGGCCGACGCGCTCTACGGCGTGTCGATGCGCGGCGACGGCGTATCCCAGGTGATCAGCCAGCGGGTCCGCGAATCAGAACCCGCCTAACAGCGCCGGGCTCGGCCCGCGCGGTGTCATAGGGCCATTTCGCGTCGAACATACCATCGCAAACTGGGGCAGGAAAATGTTCTAAGTGGCCCCATGTCCGACCGCGGGGTCGCGCCACCGTCACTGGAGCAACATTATTCCCGCATGTCACCAGGGGGTCGGCGGCTAGCGAACCGGCGCTGACTAGCCGGCGTGCGGGTTAATGGGTGGCAGCCCCGTTCGAACAGCGGGCCGCATCACGGCGGGCATCATGAGCAACTCGAATATCGGCTTCACGAGAGATGTGTCAGTGCCGGAACAGTTCGATCTGCCGTGCATGCCGAGCGCACGGCAGGGCATGTTGTAGCGTGCTCAAGGGCGTTGAACGCGGACGGACGGTGCGCGGGCCGCGTCGGGGACATGCCGTTCAGGGAGACCGTGGCTAAGAACATCCTTTCTTTTGCCTAGGCTCGTGAAGATGCTGGACCCGGTGCATCAAAAGAAGGACATTCTTAATGATTGCGTACATCATCCTGATCGTGGTGGTCGCCGTGCTCCTGCTCGGCGTCGGCGGCACGATGCTGCTACGGCCGCGCGGCATGCACGGGGTCCGCCGCGGCCGGGCTCGCGAACTCGACCTGACCGGCCCGATGCCGAGGGCCGACGACACCTCGGCCGGCACGATCACAATTCCGCGGCCCACCGAGCGCCCGCAGGCCCCGCCGCCGGCGGCCGAGCCTTCAGGAACACGGCCCCGGCCGACCCTGGAAAAGCCGCCGCCCTCGGCCGGGCGGATGGTCCGCCTCCGGGCGCGGCTGGCCAGGTCCCAGTCCGGCTTCGGCACGGCGCTCCTTGCCCTCCTGTCGCGCGACCGGCTCGACGATGACACCTGGGACGAGATCGAAGAGGTCCTGATCACCGCCGATGTGGGCGTGACGCCTGCCCGGCAGATCACGTCGGACCTGCGCACCCGGGTCAAGGTCGAGGGGACGCGGACACCGGAAGAAGTCCGGTCCATGCTCCGCAGCGAACTGCTCGCCCAGGTGGAGACCGAGGCGAGCCGGGCACTGCGCACCCAGCGGCACGAGGGCCACCCGGCGGTCCTGCTCGTGGTCGGCGTCAACGGGACGGGCAAGACGACCACGTGCGGCAAGCTCGCCCGGTCGCTGATCGGCGACGGGGAAACGGTCGTGCTCGGCGCGGCCGACACGTTCCGCGCCGCGGCGGCCGACCAGCTCCAGACGTGGGGCGAACGGGTCGGCGCGAATGTTGTCCGTTCCGACAAGGACCAGGCCGACCCGGCGAGTGTCGCCTTCGACGCGGTCTCCGTCGGCATCGAGCAGGAGGTGGACGTGGTGCTCATCGACACCGCGGGCCGGCTGCACACGAAGAACGACCTGATGGATGAGCTGGGCAAGGTCAAACGGGTCATCGAGAAGCGCACCTCCGTGGACGAGGTGCTCCTCGTGCTCGACGCCACCACGGGCCAGAACGGTCTCCGCCAGGCACGGGTATTCGCCGAGGTGGTGGACGTCACCGGCATCGTGCTCACCAAGCTGGACGGGACCGCCAAGGGCGGCATCGTGATCGCCGTGCAGCGTGAGCTCGGCGTCCCCGTGAAGCTCGTCGGGCTCGGCGAGGGGCCCGACGACCTGGCGCCGTTCGACCCGGCCACGTTCGTCGACGCCATCCTCGGCGGCTGAACGCACAGCGCTGACCTGGCTGTTGTGCGTTTTAAGAAACGCTGCCGTAATAGATCGGCCTGGTGTTTCATCGTTCTGACACATTCCGACTGGACGCAGGAAACGCTCCTAAGGCATTGTCGGATGTGGTGAACGAGAGGGTGGTCCCATGAAGCTCATTACGGCTGTCATCAAGCCCTTCAAACTCGACGATGTCAAGGCGGCGTTGCAGGCATTTGGCGTGCACGGCATGACAGTCAGTGAAGCGAGCGGATACGGCAGGCAACGCGGGCACACAGAGGTGTACCGGGGCGCCGAGTACCAGGTAGACCTTGTGCCCAAGGTCCGGGTCGAGGTCATCTGCGACGACCCCGACGTGGAAGACCTCGTCGATGTCATCGCCAAGGCGGCCCAGACCGGCCGGATCGGCGACGGCAAGGTGTGGGTCGTGCCAATCGACACGGTAGTCCGGGTACGCACCGGAGAGCGCGGTCCCGACGCCCTCTGAGCACGGCGTATCGGGGGACCAGTGCCGCGCGCGTGGCCTGCCCACGGCAGGCCACGTACCGATCATCGGGGGACCTGGTGAACGTCATGACTTCTTTCGCGGCTGATCGTAGCCGGAGGACTACAGAGACCGACCGCTGGCTGGCCGGGATGCTAGGCGCCGAGCCGGGCGTCGCCCTGGTCGCGGTGGGCGGCTACGGCCGCAAGGAACTGCTGCCCGGCAGCGACCTCGACGTGCTGATGCTCCACGACGGCAGGGACGGCATCACCAAGATCGCCGACCGGATCTGGTACCCGGTCTGGGACTCCGGTGCGCATCTCGATCACGCGGTGCGGACCGTCCCGCAGGCTCGCCGCGTCGCCCGCACCGACCTGAAGGTCGCCCTGGGGCTGCTGAACGCGAGGCACGTCGCCGGCGACCCCGACCTGACGACCCGGCTGCGTGAGGTCGCGCTGGAGGACTGGCGCTCCAACGCACGCACCCGGCTGGCCGAGCTCAAGGGACTGCACGAGGAGCGGACCAGGCTCTTCGGGGAGCTCGCCTTCCTGCTTGAACCCGACCTGAAGGAGAGCAGGGGCGGGCAGCGGGATGTGCACGCCATCCAGGCCATCGCCGCCGCCTGGGTCGCCCCGGCGCCTGGACCCAAGGTCAGGGCCGCCTACGAGCAGATCCTCGATGCCCGCCACGTCCTGCACGAGGTCACCGGGCGGCGCCTTGACCGGCTTGTCCTCGAGGAGCAGGACGAGGTCGCCCGCACGCTCGACCTGCTCGACGGAGACGCGCTGCTGCGGCAACTCGCCGGGGCCGGCCGGACCGTCGCCTACGCGGTTGACCACGCCTTCCGTCAGGCGGACCGCGCGGGCGGCCGCCGCGCCCTTGGCGTGCGGATGAGAAGGAGCAAGCCCGACCGCCGCCCGCTCGCCGACGGCGTGGTGGAGCAGGACGGCGAGGTGGTACTCGCCCGGGCGGCGTCCCCCACCACCGATCCGGTCCTGGTCCTGCGGGCCGCCGCCGCGGCCGCCCAGGCCGGACTCCCGCTCGCGCCCCGGGCCCTGACCCGGCTGGCCGAGTGCCCGGCCCTGCCCGTCCCGTGGCCCATCGAGGCCCGCAACGACCTGGTCGCCCTGCTCGGGGCCGGCCCGAACGCGATTCCCGTCTGGGAGGCCCTCGACCAGGAAGGGCTGATCACCGTCCTGATCCCGGACTGGGAGCGCGTACGCAACCGTCCGCAGCGCAACCCGCTGCACCGCTTCACCGTCGACCGGCACCTCGTCGAGTGCGCGGCCAACGCCGCCGCCCTTGCCCGCGACGTCTCGCGGCCCGACCTGCTGCTGCTCACGGCGCTGCTGCACGACATCGGCAAGGGCTGGCCGGGCGACCACAGCGTCTCCGGCGAGGTCGTCGCCCGCGACGTATGCAAGCGGATCGGGCTCAACGAGGCGGACGAACAGCTGATCGCCGATGCCGTCCGCTATCACCTGCTGCTTCCCGACGTCGCCACGCGGCGGGACCTGGACGACCCGATGACCGTGCAGCAGGTCGCGAAGAAGGTCGGCTCGCGGACGCTCCTTGAGGTGCTGCACGCGCTCTCGCAGGCCGACGGGCTCGCCACCGGCCCGGCGGCGTGGAACGACTGGAAGGCCGGACTGGTCGCCGATCTCGTCCGGCGGGTCAGCGCCGTGCTGGACGGCGAGCCCGTGCCCGAGCCCGTCCCGCTGCGCGACGACCAGATCGCGCTCGCGGCCCAGGGCATCCCCGCCGCGGTCGTCGACGGGAACGAGGTCACGGTCGTCGCTCCGGACCGGCCGGGCTTGCTGTGGCGGGCCGCCGGGGTGCTCGCCTCGCACCGGCTCACGGTCCGCGGCGCGAACGCGACCGCGGTCGGCGACACGGCGGTCACGGTCTTCAGCGTCGTTCCCGAATACGGCGACCCGCCGGATGCCGCGCTCGTCACCGCGGACCTGCGGCGGATGCTTGAGGGCAGGCTCGATGTCGAGGACCGGCTTGAGCGCCGGGCCCGGGCGGTGCGCCCGCACGCCGCGACGGCACCGCCCCCCAAGGTCACCCTGGTCGACAATGCGTCGAACAGCGCCACTGTCGTCGAGGTCCGCGCGCACGACGAGCCGGGTCTGCTGTGGCGCATCGGCCGGGCCCTCGGCGAATGCGGCCTGAACGTCCAGGCCGCCCGGGTCGAGACGCTCGGCGCGGAGGCGGTCGACGTCTTCTACGTCACCGACGCGGCCGGCGGCCTGCTAACAGACCCCGAACTGCGCAAACGTACCGTGAAGACGGTCGTCTCCGCCCTCCGGCCCGCCTCGTGACCGTGCTGTCCCGTGGGCCTCGGCGAGGCCCACGAGACAGCACCGGCGGGCACTACCCGCTGGTCAGCCGTTGATGGTGCCGACTCCGGCCAGGATCGGCTCGACGATGCTCATGTAGACAACACCAGGGCGCGAGCATGCCTCAAGGTCAAACGCGGCATCCGTCGAAGTGCGCTGGCCCGGCGGGATGACGCTCAACTTGAACGTGGTGTTCACCGGGTCGCAGCCGGCCGACGTGCTCACCGCCACGTCGTGGTAACCGAGTATCGTGTGCGCGGTCGCGCCGGGCGCGAGGATCACCCGCTTCGCGCCGCTCAAGCTGCCCCAGCCCGCGGGGCTTCCGAGTTGCTTCCCGGCACCGCTGACCGCGGACACGCCCGGGTAGCCGTACAGGGAGCAGGCGTGCCCGCTGAGGTTGGTGAACTCCAGCGGGTAGTAGATGGTGCCGGCGGCCCCGTTCCCCTGGTCCACCGCGACCCACACGCCGAGGCTGTCGGCGGTGCACGCGGGGGTAGCGGCCGCCGCCGGGGCGGCCGACGCCGAGGTTGCCGCGTAGGCGGCGGCCGAGGAGATGCCCAGCCCCGCGACGGCTGCGGCAGCAATCGCGGTCAGCCGGCGGGCGCTGGTGATGCGGTACTTCATAACGGTCGTCCTTTACCGCCATGGGGTCACTTCTAGCGGACCCCTGTGCCTTTTAGACCGCTATGACCGGCATTCGGTTGTAGGAAAGTGAGACTTCTCGTCGGGCCCGGACCATCTCGGCGCTATGCAGGGCCGCGTGCCTGGGTTGATGCTAGGAGCATGGACTTCGAGCACATCTTCGTCGAGCGTACGGGTGATTTCGCCACCGTCACCATGAACCGCCCGCAGCGCCGTAACGCCCTGTCACTTGAGCACATGCGCGAGCTGATCGCCGCCTTCCGTGACCTGGGCGAGAGCGACGCCCTGGGCATCGTCCTGGCCGGGGCCGGCCCGGTCTTCAGCGCCGGCCACGACTTCGCCGATGTGGCCGGCGCCGAACTGCCGGAGGTCCGCTCGCTGCTGGTTACCTGCACCGAGCTGATGACGCTGATCCAGCAGGTGCCGCAGCCGGTGGTGGCGCGGGTACACGGGCTGGCCACCGCGGCCGGGTGCCAGCTGGTCGCGTCCGCGGACCTGGCGGTGGCGAGCGAGGAAGCCGGCTTCGCGGCGCCCGGGGGCAAGGGCGGCTGGTTCTGCCACACCCCGATGGTGGCGGTCGCGCGGAACGTGGGCCGCAAGCGCGCCATGGAGCTGGCCCTGTCCGGTGACGTCATCGACGCCCGCACGGCCCTCGACTGGGGCCTGGTCAACCGGGTCGTGCCCGCTGCCCAGCTCGACGACGCGGTACGGGACCTGCTCGAACGCACCACCCGCGGCTCCGCCCAGAGCAAGGGGATCGGCAAGCAGGCACTCTACGCGCAGATCGATCTCGACCAGCCCAAGGCCTACGCCTACGCCATCGAGGTCATGGCCGCGACCAGCCAACTCCCCGACGCCCAGGAGGGCATCAGCGCGTTCCTGGAAAAGCGCAAGCCCAACTGGCGCTAAACACCATTACCCAAGGGCCGGTAGCCTTGGAGGGTGTTTGAGACGCTCTCCGATCGGCTGACCCAAGTTTTCTCCTCGCTTCGCGGCAAGGGCCGTCTGTCGCAGGCCGACATTGACGCGACCGCCCGCGAGATACGCATCGCGCTGCTTGAGGCGGATGTCGCGCTGCCTGTCGTCCGGCAGTTCATCGCGCGGGTCAAGGAACGGGCCGCGGGCGAAGAGGTGTCGCAGGCGCTGAACCCCGCGCAGCAGGTAATCAAGATCGTGCACGACGAACTCGTCACGATCCTCGGCGGCGAGACGCGGCGGCTCCGGTTCGCCAAGAACCCGCCGACCGTGATCATGCTCGCGGGTCTGCAGGGTGCCGGTAAGACGACCCTGGCCGGCAAGCTCGCGCTGTGGCTGAGGGAGCAGGGCAACACGCCGCTGCTCGTCGCCGCCGACCTCCAGCGGCCGAACGCGGTTGACCAGTTGCAGGTGGTCGGCCAGCGGGCCGGCGTCCCGGTGTACGCCCCCGAGCCGGGCAACGGCGTCGGCGACCCGATCGCGGTGGCCCGGGCGTCCGTGGAGGAAGCCAGGCGCTCCCTGCACAACATCGTGATCATCGACACCGCCGGCCGCACCGGCATCGACCAGCAGATGATGGCGCAGGCCGCCGCGATCCGCGACGCGACCGACCCGGACGAGGTGCTGTTCGTCGTCGACGCGATGATCGGCCAGGACGCGGTGGCGACGGCGCAGGCGTTCCTGGACGGCGTCGGCTACGACGCCGTCGTCCTGACGAAGCTCGACGGCGACGCCCGAGGCGGTGCCGCGCTCTCCATCGCGGCGCTGACCGGCAAGCCGGTGATGTTCGCGTCCACCGGCGAGAAGCAGACGGACTTCGACCTGTTCCACCCGGACCGGATGGCCACCCGGATCCTGGACATGGGCGACGTCCTCACGCTGATCGAGCAGGCGGAGAAGGCGTTCGACGCCGACCAGGCCGCCTCCATGGCGAACCGGCTGATGACCGGCGACGGGTTCACCCTCGAGGACTTCATCGAGCAGCTCGGCATGCTCCGCAAGCTGGGACCGCTGAAGAACATCCTCGGCATGATGCCCGGCGCGGCGAAGAACAAGGCGCTACTCGACCAGGTCAACGACAAGGACCTGGACCGGGCCGAGGCGATCGTCCGCTCGATGACGCCGGCCGAGCGGCAGAACCCCAAGATCATCAACGGCTCGCGGCGGCTGCGGATCGCCAACGGTTCCGGTGTCGCCGTCGGCGACGTCTCCCAGCTGGTCACGAACTTCTTCGAGGGCCAGCGGCAGATGAAGATGCTGATGGGCGGCGCCATGCCCGGCGTGCCCGGGATGCCGGGCGTGATGGGCGGCCGCAAGGCGGCGGCCAGGGCCAAGGCGGCGAAGAACGCCAAGGGCAAGCGCAAGAGCGGCGACCCGCGCAAGGCCGGGATCACCCCCGCCCCGGGCCAGGACCCCGCCGCTGCCGCGCCGGCCGCGGCGGCCGCGCCGCAGTCAATGGAAGAGCTGGCCGAGATGCTGCGCGACGCACAGGCGGCCGGCGGTGCCCCCGGCTTCGGCGGCGAGGAGGGCGAGGGCTTCCCCGGCCTGCGCGGCGGGCCGTCGGCGCTGCCGCCCGCCTTCGGCGGTGGCCGCGGCTCCAACGTGATTCCCGCCGCATTCGGCAAGCGCGACAAAAAGAAGAAGTAGGCTGGCCGGCGGTCTCTTCTAGTCGGTTAGCGGGGCGAGCGCCGTTACCGTGTCTATCGTGTCGGCTTCCGCGGCCGTCTTGTCCTCGCGGTAGCGCAGAACCCGGGCGAATCTCAGCGCGACGCCGCCCGGGTAGCGCGGGCTGCGCTGGACCCCGTCGAAGGCGATCTCCACGACCAGCTCCGGGCGGACGTAGACCGTCCAGTCGTCGTGGTGGTCCTCCAGCGACAGCAGTTTCTCGGTCTGCCAGGTCAGCAGCTCGTCGGTTAGCCCCTTGAAGGTCTTGCCGAGCATGACCCAGCCGCCGGTCTCCGGATCGCGGGCCCCGAGGTGCAGGTTGGACAGCCAGCCCTGTCGGCGGCCGTGACCCCATTCCACGGCCAGTACCACCAGGTCCAGGGTGTGCCGCGGCTTGACCTTGATCCAGCCCGCGCCGCGCCGTCCCGCGGCATAGGGCGTGGTGAGCGACTTGACGACAACACCCTCGTGCCCCCGGCTGACGGCACTGGCGAAGAACTCCGTCGCCTCCTCGGCTGACTCCGTGACAAGCCGGGGCATCAGCATCGCCTGCGGCACGACGGAAACCAGCGCGGCATGCCGTTCGGCGTCCGGGAGGTCGATCAGGTCGGTGCCGTTGAGGTGCAGGGCGTCGAAGAGGAACACCGACAACGGCACGGTCTCTGCCCGCTGCTTAGCCGCACTGGGCGCGTCGACCTCGCTCGCCGCCCGCGAGGCGGTGTCCTGGAAGGCGTAAGGCCGCCCGTCCGCCCGCAGCGCGATCAGCTCACCGTCGAAGACCGCATCACCCACGGGAAGCGCGGCCAGGGCCGTCACCACCTCGGGCAACCGGTCGGTGATGTCGTCAAGCGACCGGGTGAACAGCCGCACCTCGCCGTCCGCGATATGAGCCTGCACCCGGATGCCGTCGAGCTTCCACTCGACCGCGGCCGCCCCGTCGATCCTGGCCAGCGCTTCGTCGATCGACGCCTCGCTGCTGGCCAGCATGGGCTTGAGCGCCCGCCCGACCTGAAGCCCGAAACGCGCGAGCGCCTCGCTCCCGCCGCCGAGCGCGGCCTGAGCGGCCGCCGCCAGCGACCCGCTCAGCATGACGGCCCGCCGCACCTGCGCCGCCGGCACCCCAGCGGCCTTGGCCACGGCATCGGTCATCACCCCGTCGAGCGCCCCCTGCCGCAACTCCCCGGACAGCAGCCGCACGAGAAAGTACTGTTCCTGCTCGGTCGCCGCGGCAAACAGTTCCCCCACCAGCCGCTTGCGCTCAAGGGCGGACCCCTTGCCGGCAACGGCCCCAATCCGCGCGAACGCCTCATCGACCGCGAGAACAGTCAATGTCGAGGCCGCGGCAGGAGCAGGCACCGACCGCAGCGCCGCCCACCCGACCCCGATCTGCCGCTGCGGCAGTTCCCCCGACAGGTAAGCCACGACGACGGGAATCTCGGCAACGCTCGCGGCCCGCAACGCGTCAGCAAGCGCCGCAACCTTAGCGAGGCGAGCTGAGGTAGCAGAGACACCCCGCGACACGCCAGCCAGTTCACTGAGAAGCACGTCAACCATTGTCGCCCTTGGGGCACTCCCCGTCCCCTGACGCCCCGCACCGACACGGGTGCGGGGTGCGGGGTGCGCGGGCGAACCCTGAACGACCTTACGAGGCGGTGCGCGCGGGCTGGCGCTTGCGTCCGCGCCGCGTTTCGCCCGCGGTCCACAGGTGGTACCCGACCGGGAAGAGCCGGATGTTGAACCGCTCGTCCAGCGTCCCCCACAGTCCCCGCCGCGCGAACAGCGCGATCGCGATCGCCACGATGCCGAGCACGATCAGGTACCAGGCGTTGTAGGACTGCAGCGTCTGCTGGAGCACCATGTAGACGATGGTCCCGACGATCGGTCCCTCGATGGTGCCGATGCCGCCGATGATCACCGCGAAGGCCATCTCGGCGGTCCACTGCACCGAGAACACACCGCCCGACGTCCCGGGCACCACCTGAAGCTGCTGGATCGCGAGAATCCCGCCGGCCGCACCGCATCCCGCGGCGGCGGCGATGAAAACGCCCATCCGCGCCAGGCCGACCCGCGCTCCGGAGGACCGCGCCGCCCGCTCGTCGTCCCGGATCGCGGTCAGCACCAGGCCGACGCGGGACCGCAGCAGCAGGTACACGCCGCCGATGGCGAGCACCGCCACGGTGAGCGCCGCCCAGTAGGTGTCGGCGGTGAGCACGGCCGGGTTATAGCCGGTGAGCCCGGGCAGCGCCATGCCGCTGCCGCCGCCGATCGAGGAGATCTGCTCGATGACGAGCATCACCACCGAGGCAAGCACCCAGGTCGCGATGGCAAAGTAGCCGAGCCGGAGCCGGGCGACCAGCCACCACAGCGGCACCGCGCAGACCGCCGCGCCGATCGTGGCGATGAACAGCCCGGCCCACGGCGTGACCCCGTGTATCGCCGGGATCAGCACGAAGTACGCGCCGAGCCCGAAGAACGCCTGCTGCCCGACGGACACAAGACCCGCGTACCCGGCGAGCAGGTTCCACATGGAGGCGAGCGTGAGCACGATCAGCCCCTGGATCATGATGCCCGTGGTGCCCGGCCCCACGAAGTACGGGAACCGGTACAGCACGACGATCACGACGAGCGCGCCGATGCCGCTCCACACGACGTTCCTGCGCGACCGGGTGACCTTAAAAGATTCTTCTCCCGAACGGAGGGTGGTCTTCACCGCATTTGTCATGTCTGAGCCCCCCGGCTGGTAAGCCCCTGCGGTCGCACCACGAGGACAAGAAGGAAGACCGCGTACCCGGCCAGCGGCTCCCAGTCGGGGTTGATCTGCCCGCCGATCGCCTGAGCGACCCCGAGGACGATGCCGCCGAGCAGCGTGCCCCACAGCGACCCGAGCCCGCCGATGACCACCGAGGCGAAGGCGAACAGCAGGATCGTGTCGGTACCGAGCGTCGGGCTGATGGTGGTGATCATCCCCTCGCAGATGCCGGCGATCGCCACGGTGCCGAAGGCGATCGCGGCGGCGATGCCGAACACGTGCCGGTAGTCCGCACCGGACAGCTGCGCCGCCTCCCGGTCGTCGGCGACGGCGCGGATCAGCCGGCCGTACTTCGACAGGGAGAGGTACTGCTGCAGCCCGAGCAGCACGACGACCGCCAGCACGAAGATCCCGACGTTGAGCCAGGCGATGGTGATCTGCGAGCCAATCGAGAAGGACTCGGTGACGAACGTGTCGCCGACGCCGAGACCCCGGCTGTTGGCGGTGAAGAACTGCTGCAGGCCGTTCTCGATGATGATCGAAAGGCCGAAGGTGACGATCAGCGTGGTCAGCTCACCGCGGCTCAGCGCGCCCTGGATGAGCGACCGCTGCAGGATGTACCCGATCACCGCCATCAGCACGACGACGACCGGAATGGACCAGAGCACCGGCATGTGGGTGATCGCGATGACCCCGACGCCGATGTACCCCGCCACGACGGCGAGGTCCCCGTGTGCGAGGTTGACCACCTTCATCACGCCGAACATCAGGGATAGTCCGCAGGCGAACAGCGCGTACAGGCCGCCGGTCAGCAGGCCCTGGATGATGGCGTTAACCCAGGCCATTACGCATCGCTCCGCTCCCGTAGTCGTTCGGGGGGATGTGGGGCGCCCCTCCGAGGTGGCGTGGGCCCTCCGGGGCAGCGGCGGCGGTGCCGAAGTAGGCGGCCTCGACCTGCTCCCTGGTGACCTCGGCCGGCGTGCCCTCAAGGGTGGTGTGCCCCTCAAGCAGGCACTGCAGGTGCGTGGCGACGCGCAGCGCCTGGCTGACGTCCTGCTCGACGAGCAGCACGGTGATGCCGGACTCGAGGACCAGCGGCAGCGCGGCGTAGATCCGCTGCACGATCACCGGCGCGAGGCCGAGCGACAGTTCATCGAGGAGCAGCACCCGGGGGTTGGCGACGAGCGCGCGGCCGATCGCCACGGACTGCTGCTCGCCGCCGGACATCTGCGCGGTCTTCTGGCCGCGCCGCTCCTTCATCCACGGGAACAGCTCGTAGACGCGGCCGATGGTCCACGGGCCCGGCCGCGCATAGGACGTGCCGACCTTGAGGTTCTCCTCCAGGGTCAGCGAAGGGAACAGGCGCCGGCCCTCGGGGACCATCACGATCCCGGCGGTGGCCCGCTTCTCCGGCCGCAGCCTGGTCACGTCCTTGCCGTCGTAGCTGATCGAGCCCGAGGTCGGGTGGTGCAGGCCGGCGATGGTGCGCAGCAGCGTGGACTTGCCCGCGCCGTTGGCGCCGATGAGGGCGTAGACCTCGCCCGGGTAGACCGTGAGCGAGATGCCGGACAGCGCCTGGAGCTGCCCGTGGTGCACCACGAGGTCGCGGACCTCAAGCACCGGCACTCCGCCGCCTGCCTGATATCTTTGCCGTCCATCAGACAGGCCCTCGGGGGGTACGGGGGGTCGCCCCCCCGGGGGATAACCGCCGCGCATGCTCATGGGGCCTGTTCCTCCTCGATCACGGCCTGCACGGTCGAGGTGTCGATGGCGTCGCTGCCCAGGTAGACCTCGCGCACCCGCGGGTTCTCGAAGACCTCGGCCGGGGTGCCGTCGCCGATGAACTCCCCGCCGTACAGGCAGGTCATCCGGTCGACGAGGGAGGTCAGCGCGCGAACGACGTGCTCGATCCAGATGACCGCGGTGCCCTCGGCGTTGATGTCGCGGACGATCTCCACCAGGACGGTGACCTCGGGGTCGGTGAGGCCGCCGGCGACCTCGTCGAGCAGCAGCAGCTGCGGTCCGGTAGCCAGCGCGCGGGCGATTTCCAGGCGCTTACGTGCGAGCAGGCCGAGACGGCCGGCGGACACGTTGGCCTCGCCGACTATGCCCGTCCGCTCAAGCGCTGCCGCGGCCGCCGCGTAGCTGGCCTTGCGGCGCAGGCCGCCGCCCTGCTGGGCGGCGAGAAGCACGTTTTCGAATACGGTCATGTCCACGAAGGGACGTGGCACCTGATAGGTCCGGCCGATGCCAAGGCGGCAGCGGGCGGCCGAGTCGAGCCGGGTGATGTTCCGCCCGGCGAATCTGACCTGGCCGGCGCCGGGGGCAAGATCGCCGGATATGAGGCCGAACAGGCTGGTCTTGCCAGCGCCGTTCGGCCCCACGATCCCCACGGTGTCCCCGGCGCCAACCGAGAAACTGAGATCTTCCGCGATGACGACGCGGCCGAACCGCTTCGTCACGTGGTCGAGCTCAAGGAGCGTAGAAGTCATGCTTACCGATTGTTCGATGCTTAGCTGAAGGTCGGCAGCAGGTCGCCGGTAATCTTCGCGTTCGGCTGCAGGGTGTTGTCGACCACCTTGGCCTCAAGCTGGTACGTGGTGCCCTTCTGCCACTGGATGCCGACCGGCGGGGTGATCGCCACGCCGGGGGCGGGGTTGGTCTTGGCGTTGGTGGAGGTGTAGTCGATCGGGCCGGCGATCGCCTCGGGCAGCTTGACCTTGAACAGCGCCGCCGCGAGCTCCGCCTTGTCGTGCGGGTTGTCAACCTGCTGGAAGGCGGCGTAGGCGATCTCGAAGAGGGTGTAGTTCGAGATGTTCGCGTTCGGCTGGCCGAGGCCCGCCGCGGTGTACGCGGCACCGAGCTGTGCGCAGGTCTGCTCGTTGAGCGAGGAGGTCCACGGCAGCTCGGGGACCCACCACGAGTCGGTGGCGATGTTGTACGCCTTCGAGCCCATGGCGTAGGCGTCGGTCGGGAACAGCAGCACCTTCGCGACGGTGGCGAGCTTGGGCTTGAAGCCCTGCTGCAGCGACTGGGTCCACATGGTGGAGAAGTCGGGGGGCAGCGGGACGTTGGTGAAGAAGTCGTCGCCGCCGTTCTTGAACTGGGTGATCATCGACGTGTAGTTGGTGAGGCCCGTCCGGGTAGGCGGTCGACAGGTCGAGGGTGTACCCGGCGGGCTTGAGCACGGCCGGGAAGACAGCGCGGAAGGCGTTGCCGTCGGCGTCGTTGGGGAACGCGGCGGCGACCTTGTGGTTGTTGCCGTACTTCGCCCCGATCCGGTTCCACATCGGGATGAAGCACAGCGCCAGGTGCTCGGCGCCCAGGAAGTACATCACGGTCCACTTGGGCGTGAGCGTCGGCTTCTGCGGGTTGCCGCCCAGGTTGACGTACCAGGACTCCCACGGGATGTTGGAGCAGATCAGCGGGGTGCCCAGCGTCTCGGCCTCGGTCGCGACCGCGTTGACGGTCTCGGGGGTGGAGGAGGCGAACAGCAGGTCCACGTTGTCCTGCTGGATCGCCTGCTTGGCCAGGCTCCCGGCCCGCGTCACGCTCGACTGCGTGTCGTAGGACTTGACGTTGACCGTGTAGGTGCTGCCGCCGATCTTGATACCGTTCTTGAACTGCGAGGTCGCCATGATCTGCTGCTGCACCCAGTTGTCCGGGTAACCGAACCCGGCCAGCGAGCCGGTCAGCGGGTGGATCCAGCCGATCGTGATCGAGCCGGACGCCCCGCCCGAGCTGCTGCTCCCCGCCGAGGCCGAACCGGTAGCGGCGGCCGAGGAAGACGAAGTCGAAGAAGCGCCCTTGATACCGGAACTGCAGGCCTCAAGCAGCGCGCCGCCGCCCACCACGGCCGCGCCGACACCGGCCGCGCGGAACAAGCTACGCCGGGAAACACGGCCAGCGCCTGGCTGGTTATCCGTGCCGTCCGGCTGGGCAGTCTGGTCAGTCATGGTGTGGATCTCTCCTTGATATACCTGCGCGCCCTGCTCGGGCACGGAGCACGTCCGGAAGCCTGTGAGTAAGCGATATGCGGCTCTGAGTGAGCGTTATGGGGAGTGACCGCAAGCAGGTTGCGGCTCGCGAGCGCCTCTGAGGGTACACCGCAACGGTCCTTTACGTGCACAAATGTGGCAATTTGGAAATATGTGGACGTACGCGGACGTTGCGGCAACGTTGCCGATCAGATGCGTGCTCACGCCCCCGGCTGTCACCAAGGTAACCGGGGTGCTGGGTCTTCCCGTCGTGAGTTCAGATTGTCAACAATCGTACGAGCACGCTATGGGCGGCCATGGCGGAAGTCAATGCGCGTTATGAAACTGTTTCGTCGGATGATTGTCAGATGATTGCTGGTTGTCCGGCGGCGAGCCGTGTGTCCGGTGCCGTGATCCGATGTCCCCGCGGGCCGGGCGAAGGGCTGCGCGCACCCCCTATACTGGTTCCTTGACGCTTGGCCGTGTGGCGCCCTCTCTCCGTCCGCCCGGCCCTGCGGTACTCGCTCGGTCCGGCCCGCCATTCCCCGCTGGCAGGTGCCCGACACACACCTAACTTCGTGGGAGAAGAGCACAGCCGTGGCTGTCAAGATCAGACTGAAGCGCCTGGGTAAGATCCGGGAACCGTATTACCGGGTCGTCGTCGCCGATGCGCGCACCAAGCGCGACGGGCGCGCCATCGAGGAGATCGGCAAGTACCACCCGAAGCTTGAGCCGTCGCTCATCGAGATCAACTCCGAGCGGGTGCAGTACTGGCTCTCGGTTGGCGCGCAGCCGACCGACCAGGTTCAGCACCTGCTGACCATCACCGGCGACTGGCAGAAGTTCAAGGGCCTGCCGGGCGCGGAGGGCACGCTGAGGACCGGCGAGAGCAAGGCCGACAAGAAGGACCGCTACGAGGAACTCGTCAAGGAGTCCCTCGCGGCGAAGGAGGCCAAGGCCGCCGCCAAGCCGGCCAAGTCCGCGCCCAGGCGGGACAAGAAGGCCGAGGCGCAGCCTGCCCAAGCACAGGCGGCCGAGTCCGCCGAGGCACCCGCTGCCCCGGTCGAATCGGCTCCCGCCGAGTCCGCCCCAGCCGAGTCAACCGAGGCCTAACGTGCTTGAGGAAGCCCTCGAGCACCTGGTCCGGGGCATTGTCGGTCACCCGGACGACGTCCGGGTGATGAGCCGGATGCTCCGTCGGGGCAACGTACTCGAAGTCCGCGTCCACCCCGATGACCTGGGCAAGGTCATCGGCCGGGGTGGCCGGACCGCTCGGGCGCTGCGGACCGTGATCGGCTCCCTGGCCGGGAACCGGCACGTCCGCATCGACCTGCTGGAGACCGGCGAGGTTAGGTAATTCCGTGCAAGTGACTGTCGGCCGGATCGGCCGTCCGCACGGGATTCGCGGCGATGTCGTGGTCGGTGTCCGTACCGACGAGCCCGAACTCCGGTTCGCCAAGGGCTCGCGGTTGGACACCGACCCTTCCGGCGTCGGGCCGCTCGTCGTGGCGGGCACCAAGTGGCACTCCGGCGAGCTCCTCGTTCGGTTCCAGGGCGTCAGCGACCGCGACGCCGCCGCGGATCTGGGTGGCACCTGGCTGATGGTCGACTCCGCCACGATCGCCCCGCCGGACGACCCCGATGAGTTCCAGGACGCCGACCTCGTGGGGCTGTCCGTCCGCACCGTCGACGGCACCCAGATCGGGGTCGTCGACGACGTGCTGCATCCCGCACAGGACGTTCTCGTCGTGAAGGCGGCAGACGGCCGCGAGATCATGATCCCCTTCGTCAAGCCGTTCGTCCCCGATGTGGACGTGGCGGGCGGCGTCCTGACCATCGACCCGCCGCGGCCTTCTCGACCTGGAAGAAGCCCCCTGACCGGTGTCATGGATGTGCCTTTACTGCTGCTATGGCTACACCATTCGCACATTCATGCAGTGCGGCCAGCTGGCTAACGGCTGAGGAGGCGCTGTGCGGATCGATATTGTCACGATTTTCCCGGATTACTTCGGGCCGGTTGGCGCGGACGGGCGGGTCAGCGGGGTTGGGCCGCTCGGCGTTTCGCTGATCGGGAAGGCCGGGGTACGCGGGGACATCGATTTTCGCGTGCACGATCTGCGGGCCTGGGCGAGCGATGTGCATCACACCGTTGACGACACTCCCTTCGGGGGAGGGCCGGGCATGGTGATGAAGGCGGATGTGTGGGGTGACGCCCTTGACGCGGTACTCGCCGGACCGGCAGTGGCCGACCCGGGCGCGCCCGCGCGGTTGATCGTGCCGACGCCGAGCGGTACGCCGTTTACCCAGGAGCTGGCCGCTTCCTACGCGCAGGAGGCGCATCTGGTGTTCGCGTGCGGCCGGTACGAAGGGATCGACTCGCGGGTGGTCGCCGAGGCCAGGTCGAGGATGCCCGTCGACGAGGTCAGCATCGGGGATTACGTCCTGGCCGGGGGAGAGGCGGCCGTCAGCGTGATCGTCGAAGCGGTCTGCAGGCTGCTGCCCGGCGTGCTGGGAAACGAGCAGTCGCACAGCGACGACTCCTTCGGCGGCACCGGGGGAGCGATGAGCGGGCTGCTTGAAGGCCCCGTCTACACCCGGCCGAGAACATGGCGCGAGCGCGATGTGCCTGACGTACTATTGTCGGGCAATCACCGGGCGATCGCTCGCTGGCAGCGGGACGAGGCATTGCGTCGTACCGCGGTCAACCGGCCAGACCTGATTCGCCGCCTAGCGGCGGCGCCGGACGGCCTCGACAAGCGGGACCGCCAGGTGCTAGCCGACGCTTGTTTTCCGGTTACTCCGGAGAGCGGAGAAAGCTCGCCGTTCGCGGCGGGGTAAAGCGGCCTGGTAAGATAACTTGGATTTCGGATCTAGAACCAAGATCCGGCAAGACGTGCGGTACACAAGGGGCTGGTTCCAACCCCTCCGGTGGTGATTTCTGAGCCGGGAAATTCCCGTCGTCACGGCGGGGAGGGTTCAACCTGCCGGGGGTGTTTCCCTGGCTAACGCAGGCTTCCACCCGGATGCGCGTTGCCGCGCATTCCGACCAGGACTGAGGAACATCCATCATGCACACCGCGATCGCCGAGCTTGAGCAGGCACAGCTCCGGACTGACGTACCGGACTTCCGTCCCGGCGACACCCTCAAGGTGCACGTCAAGGTGACGGAAGGCAACCGTTCCCGCATCCAGG
Source organism: uncultured Actinomycetota bacterium (assembly GCA_963785645.1). Lineage (GTDB taxonomy): Bacteria > Actinomycetota > Actinomycetes > Streptosporangiales > Streptosporangiaceae > Trebonia. The sequence goes on along the minus strand of CAWAWG010000017.1, from coordinate 193,126 downwards.
TCTTCCAGGGTGTCGTGATCCGGCGCCAGGGCGGCGGCGTGCGCGAGACCTTCACCGTGCGCAAGGTGAGCTACGGCGTGGGCGTGGAGCGCACCTTCCCGGTGCACAGCCCGTCGATCGACCGGATCGAGGCCGTTACCCGCGGCCGCGTCCGCCGGGCCAAGCTGTACTACCTGCGTGACCTGCGCGGCAAGGCGGCCAGGATCAAGGAACGGCGGGAGACCGTCGCCGCCAGCTGATCAAGCTGACGAGCTGATCTCGGATGGCCCCTGACCCGGGTGCCGACCCAGGCGCAACGGCGGACGCGAATGCGGCGGCCGGGCAAGCGCCTGCCGACAGTGCGCAGACGGACGGTACGCCTGACACTGCGCCGCCGGACGCTGAACAGCAGGCTGAGAAGGGCAAGCGGAAGCGGTCCTTCTGGCGCGACCTCGTCGTTATCGTGGTCGCGGCCCTGGTGCTGACGATCCTGCTGAAGGCATTCGTCGTCCAGGTGTTCTCCATCCCCTCCGGGTCGATGGAGAACACCTTGCTCCCCGGTGACCGGATCCTGGTTAGCAAGATCGTCTACAAGTTCCGGCCCATCGACCGCGGCGACGTCGTCGTGTTCAGCGGCGCGGGCTCCTGGGACCCGCCCGTCCCGCCGCCGAGTAACTGGCTGACCGGGGTCTGGGACCATGCGGTCAACCTGGTCGGCATCGCCGGGCCGGAAACCGACTACGTCAAGCGCGTGATCGGCATCCCCGGTGACCATGTGGTCTGCTGCAACGCCAAGGGCCAGGTGACGGTCAACGGCGTGCCGCTGTCCGAGTCGTCGTTCATCTACCCGGGAAGCGCTCCCTCGCTGCTGCGCTTCAACATCACCGTCCCGCCGGGGCGGTTGTGGGTGATGGGAGACAACCGGGGAGACTCAGACGACTCCCGCCTGCGGCAAACCGACCCCGGTGGCGGGACCATACCGGAAAGCGCCGTCGTGGGCCGGGCGTTCCTGATCATGTGGCCCCTCTCGCGCATTTCTGACCTGCCCATCCCGAATACCTTCGAGCAGCCCGCGCTCAGCGGCGCGGCTGCCGTCGCGGCCGCCCCGCCCGCCACGGTGGCAGGCGGCACCGCGTTCGCGGGAGCGACGGCTCTGACGTGGCGCCGGCGTCGGCAGCGCAAGCGGGGCGACAACCGCAAGCGGGGCGGCGACTGAAGGCGAGCCTCTTAGCGCAGGGACGATACGCTCACAGTGATGAGCGATGACGGTGAGCCTGGCGTGAGCAAGCGGGGGGAGCACGGATGAACGGGGATGGTTCGGGGGCACCGCCCTGGGGCCCGGCCGATCCGGTGCCCGACCTGGAGGACACCCAGGCGATCCCCGGTCTCGGCTCGGTCCCCGGGCTAGGCGAGCCAGGCGGGTCCAACGGGTCGGGCAGTCCCGCGGGCGACGGCCGCGCGGCCAACGGTGCCGGATATGACGGCTTCGGCGGCGAGGGGGAGACCGGGCAGGATCCCGCCGCGGCCACCGAAGACGGCCCGAGCGGCAACAGCGGCCCAGAGCGGTAAGAAGAGCCGCAACTTCTGGCGCGAGATTCTCGTCCTCGTCGCCGTCGCGCTGGTGCTGGCGATCGTCATCAAGACCTTCGTCTTCCAGGCCTTCTTCATCCCGTCCGGCTCCATGGAGGACACCCTCGACATCGGCGACCGGGTGCTCATCAACAAGGTCGTCTACCACATGCGGCCGATCCACCGCGGCGACATCGTCGTGTTCGACGGCAACGGCTCGTGGGACTTCGACCCGCCGGCCAGCTCCAACATCTTCGGCAAGGCGGTCAACGAGCTTGAGGGGCTCATAGGCGTAAGCCAGGACCCGTCCATTTACATCAAGCGCGTGATCGGCCTGCCCGGCGACCACGTGGTCTGCTGCACCGCCAAGGGCCAGGTCACCGTCAACGGCGTCCCGCTCAGCGAGAGTTCCTATCTCTACCCGGGCAACGTGCCGTCCACCCAGAGGTTCAACATCACGGTCCCGGCCGGGCGCCTGTGGGTCATGGGCGACCACCGCCTGATCTCCTACGATTCCCGGGGCCACATGGGCGACCCCGGCGGCGGCACCATCCCGGAAAGCGCCGTCCTCGGCCGCGCCTTCGTGATCGTCTGGCCCCCAAGCCGCTGGACCATACTCAACATCCCGGCGACCTTCGAGCAGCCCCAGCTGAACGCCTCAACCGCGCCAGGCGGCAACGCCGCCGCCGGCGGCTCCAGCCCCGCCCTGGAAGCCGCCCTGGACAACGGCACCCCCATCCGCCCCACAACCTCCCCCATCCCCCTAGCCCTAGGCTTCATCGGCGCCGTCCCCATCACCTTCCTCCACCGCAAGGCCCGCCGTCGGCGGCGTTCGAAGAAACCCAAGTCTTAACCGCTTGGTAGGGGAGCCGATCCCTGCACCACGGATGATGCGGCCGGGGTACGCTGCCAAGTGATGGTCACCTTCACCCCAAGGCGAGACGCGGGGCTCGCTGCTTATGAGAACGCGCTCGCGCGCGCCGGGCTTGCGCCGGTGGCGGGTATCGACGAGGCCGGCCGCGGCGCGTGTGCCGGGCCGCTGGTGGTCGCGGCGGTCGTGCTCGACAAGGCGGCGATCAAGCGCATCGAGGGACTGGCCGACTCCAAGCTGCTCACCCCGGCGGCACGGGAAACCGCGTACGGCAGCATCGTGCGGCACGCGCTCGACTGGCACGTCACCACGATCCCGCACACCGACATCGACGCGCTCGGCCTGCATGTGTGCAACGTGGCGGGCATGCGCCGCGCGTGTGCGGGGCTGACCAAGCGCCCGGCGTATGTGCTGACGGACGGCTTCCCTGTCCAGGGGCTCGGCGCGCCGGCCCTGGCGATGTGGAAGGGCGACCGGGTAGCGGCCAGCGTCGCGGCCGCGTCGATCGTGGCCAAGGTGACCAGGGACCGGATGATGCGCGAGCTCGATGAGCGTTATCCCGTGTATGGCTTCTGCCGTCACAAGGGGTATGTAACCGATGAGCACCTGCGGGCGCTGGCAGAGCACGGGCCGTCACCGGTGCACCGCCGTTCCTTCAGGTGCGTGCCAGGCTCTGTTGTGTCAAACGGTGGGCCGGTGGAGGGAGAATAGGTGGCATGAGCGCGGAAGACCTGGAGAAGTACGAAGCGGAGATGGAGCTGCAGCTCTACCGTGAGTACCGCGACGTCGTCGGCCTGTTTACCCATGTCGTGGAGACCGAGCGCCGGTTCTACCTGACGAACGACGTTGACCTCAACGTGCGCACGGCCGACAACGGCGAGGTTTTCTTCGAAGTAACCATGCACGACGCCTGGGTATGGGATATGTACCGCCCCGCGCGATTCGTCAAGAATGTGCGGGTAGTGACCTTTAAGGATGTCAACATCGAGGAGCTGGCGAAGAGTGACCTCGAACTGCCCGATGAAAACGGCAAGCCGGGCTTTCCCGGCTAAAGGGGTCAGCTAGCCACAAAGAGTTTCCGACCACACCGACGGCCCGCTCCTTACCGGGAGACAAGCGAGGTGAACGTGCTAGGCCTGCCCGACGCGGTAACCGCATGCCTGTTCGACATGGACGGGGTAATCACCCAGACGGCGAAGGTGCACGACGCGGCGTGGAAGGAGATGTTCGACGACTTCCTTCGTTCCTGGTCCACGTCGCACAACGTGCCTTTCGTCCCCTTCGACCCGGTCAGCGACTACGACGAGTACGTTGACGGCAAGCCGCGCATCGAGGGCACGAAGTCCTTCCTGGAATCCCGGGGGATCGAGCTGCCCATGGGGGAGGAGTCGGACCCCGCGGGAACGCCCACGGTCTGGGGCCTGAGCAACCGCAAGAACGAGCTCATCCTGGAGGTGCTCGCGCGCGACGGCGTGCAGGCCTACGAGGGCTCCGTGCGCTACGTCAAGGCGGTACGCGAGGCGGGGCTGCGTACCGCCATCGTGTCGTCGAGCGCGAACACCGAGGCGGTGCTGAAGGCGGCCGGCGTGGACGGCCTGTTCGAGGTCAGGGTCGACCACCAGGTGGCCGAGGCGGCCAACCTGCGCGGCAAGCCCGCGCCGGACACGTTCCTCGAGGCGGCGCGGCTGCTCGGCGTCACCGCGGCGAACGCCGCCGTCTACGAGGATGCCCTGGCCGGGGTCGCCGCCGGACGGGCCGGGCACTTCGCATTCGTCGTGGGGGTAGACCGGGTCGGCCAGGCCGATCAGCTCCACGCCCACGGAGCCGACGTGGTAGTGAAGGACCTAGGGGACCTCCTGTGATTGAAAATGAGCCGTACGGTGTGGAGCCGTGGCGGCTCACCGAGAACTCGCTCGACCTTGACCTGATCGCGCAGAGCGAGTCGGTCTTCGCCCTGTCCAACGGGCACATCGGGCTGCGCGGCAACCTCGACGAGGGCGACCCGCACGGACTGCCCGGCACATACCTGAACTCGCTGTACGAGAACCGCCCGCTGCCGTATGCCGAGGCCGGGTACGGCTTCCCCGACATGGGGCAGACGGTTATCAACGTGACCAACGGCAAAATAATCCGGCTGCTCGTCAACGACGAGCCGTTCGACGTCAGGTACGGCATAGTCCGCTCGCACACCCGCATCCTCGACATGCGCGAGGGCACCCTGACCCGGGAGGTCGTCTGGACCTCGCCGGCCGGGCACACGGTCAAGGTCAAGTCGGTCCGGCTGGTCTCGCTGACCCAGCGCGCGATCGCGGCGATCAGCTACAGCGTCACCCCGGTGACCCTCCCCGGGGACGCCAACGCGGAAGAGCCCGCCGACTCGCCGGGCGGCGACCCGCTGCGGGTCGTGCTGCTGTCCGAGATTGTGGCGAACGAGGAGATCCCCACCCCGGCGGCCGACCCGCGCGCCGCCGCCATGCTCGCCAAGCCGCTGCTCAGCGAGGAGCACGAGGCGACCGACGGCGACCACCCGCGGGCGATCCTGGTGCACGGCACCAAGTCGAGCAAGCTGAGGCTGGCCTGCGGGATGGCTCACGAGGTGACCGGACCGACCAAGATGCGGCTGCACGTGGAGTCCTTCCACGACCTGGGGCGGCTCACGGTCGCGGCCGAGGTGCCGCAGGGCGAGGAACTGCGGCTGGTGAAGTACATCGGCTACGGCTGGTCGAGCGTGCGGTCCCGCCCCGCGCTCGTCGACCAGGTCGCGGGCGCCCTCGCCGCCGCCGAACTGACCGGCTGGGACGGCCTGCTGCAGGAGCAGCACGACTTCCTCGACGCCTTCTGGGAAGGCGCGGACGTCGTGGTCGACGGTGACGTGCAGATCCAGCAGGCCGTACGGTTCGGGCTCTTCCACATCCTTCAGGCGGGCGCCCGCGCCGAGCAGCGGCCGATCCCCGCGAAGGGCCTGACGGGAACCGGATACGACGGGCACACCTTCTGGGACACCGAGGCCTTCGTGCTCCCCGTGCTCACCTACACGCACCCGTCGGCCGCGGCGGACGCGCTGCGCTGGCGGGCCATGACCCTGGACACAGCCCGCCAGCACGCGATCGACCTGGGCCTGGAGGGCGCGGCGTTCGCATGGCGGACGATTCACGGCGAGGAATGCTCCGGCTACTGGCCCGCCGGCACGGCCGCCTTCCACATCAACGCCGACATCGCCGGCGCCGTCGTCAGCTACCTCGACGCGACGCAAGACAAGGACTTCGAGCGCGAGATCGCCCTGCCGATCCTCATCGAGACCGCCCGCCTGTGGCGCTCACTCGGTCAGCACAACGCCAGCGGCCAGTTCCGCATCGAGGGCGTCACCGGCCCGGACGAGTACAGCGCGGTCAAGGACAACAACGTCTACACGAACCTGATGGCGCAGCATAACCTCCAGGCCGCCGCCAACCTGGTGGAAAAGTGCCAGGCCCTGGCGCGCGATATGGGCGTCACCACCGAGGAAGCGGCGACCTGGCGCGACGCGGCCGAGGATATGTACATCCCCTTCGACGAGCGCATCAAGGTGCACCCGCAGCATGACGGCTTCACCGACTACGCGCGCTGGGATTTCAAGGGCACGCCCGAGGACCACTACCCGCTCCTGCTGCATTACCCGTACTTCCAGCTGTACCGCAAGCAGGTCGTCAAGCAGGCCGACGTGGTACTCGCGATGCAATTCCGTCCCCAGGCCTTCACCCCGGAGCAGAAGCTCCGCAACTTCGACTACTACGAGGGCATTACCGTCCGGGACTCAAGCCTCTCGCCGTGCACCCAGGCGGTCATGGCCGCCGAGGTCGGGCACCTCAACCTCGCCTACGACTACCTGGCCGAAGCCGCCTTCATGGACCTACAGGACCGCGAGCACAACACCAAGGACGGCCTGCACATCGCCTCCCTCGCCGGCGCGTGGACCGCCCTGGTCAGCGGCTTCGGCGGCATGCGGGCCGCCCACGGGAACCTGTGCTTCAGCCCGCAGCTCCCGCCCGGCATCGTCGGCCTGTCCTTCAGGATGCGCTACCGCGGCCGCATCGTGCTCGTCTCGATCCACGACCGCACCGCCACCTACACGGTGCTGACCGGGGATCCCCTGGACATCGAGCACCACGGCCAGCCGGTGACGATCAGCGACAAGGAAGTGACCCTCGACCTGCCCGCCCCCGTCCAGCTCCCGCCCCCCAGCCAGCCCGAAGGCCGCGCCCCCCAGCCCCACCGCGCCCGCGCCAGCTAACCAGGCAACCGCGCCAGCTAACTAACCGACCGCGCCAGCTAACCAAACGACCGCGCCAGCTAACCAAACGGCCGTGCAGTCCCCTGATCCGGCATGTCGGGCGCTGGCGCGCCACGACATGCCGGATATTTCATGAAACCGGCAGCGTCTCTCGTGAGACTCGAAAAAGATAGTGGATAGCTGTACGCGCGATAGCGCGTCTATCCATCCACTATCTTTGTGCTGGCCTCAGCCTCGCGCCGGTCGGGTGCCGGCAGGTCCCGTCGCTTGAAGGTTTCGCGCCGCTACCGCTTCGGATTATCCCGAACGAAGGCGGCTTACTCGCATCCGCTTATGACCTGCTCGGTCTGACCCGCGCGAAGGACGAACCCTCTTTTTCTGGCGCTGCCCTAACGAATCGACCTGACCGTGAACATCAGAAAAAGAGGGTTCGCGGCGTGACCGTCCACAGTCAAGTCGGATCCGTTCTGGATCACCGGTTTTCGCCGGTGACTTTTCTTGGGTCTGGTCGCAGGAGCCGTGTTGTCCGTTTTGCGCTATAGGAGGAGCGTTTTCGCATGCTGAGCTGCTGGGTAACCTGCAACCAATCATCGTTATCATCAGAGGTCAACGCATTGCGGGCCTGCCATTTGCCAAGGAGGTCGGCTCATGTCGGTTCCTGAGCGTATCCCGCCGGATAAGCCGCCGACCACGACAGACTCCGGTCCCGCCCCGGTACTGCCGTATCCGAACGGCTGGCTGGCGCTGGTCGCCCTGGGGCTGGGCTTCACCACGTGGGCGGGCTTCCTGTACATCGGCGTTCGCGCCCGGCGTCGCGCCTGGCTGGCCTGGTCGGCGGTGTACGCCGCCCTGATGGTGGTCGCCGTGGCGCTGAACGCCCCGCCGCACCCCAGTTCGACGGCGTCCGGCGTTGCCACGGCGGCTCTGCTCGGTGCGTGGGTCGGCGGGACGACGCACGCCGCGATCGTCAGGCAGAAGGCCGCGCGCATGCGGCGGCCCGACGGTGCCGCCGGGCTGGAGGGGGCCCGCCACAGAATCGAGCAGCGCGCCGAGGGACGGCGCCTGGCCGCGCGAGATCCCCGGCTGGCGAGGGAGGCTGGCGTGGGCCGCCCGGACCTTCCCGGGTCCGACCACTACGGTCTTGTCGACGTGAACCACGCGCCCAGGGAAGCCCTCGGTCGGCTGCCGGGAATCACCCCCGAGACAGCCCAGCGCATCGTGGACACCCGCGAAAGCGTCGGATTCTTCCGGTCAGCCGAGGATCTCGGCGTAACGCTCGACCTTCCCCCTCAGCTGACCGATGAAATCCAGGAATACGCAGTTTTCCTCTGATCCTGCGACAGTGCTGAGCGACCCCACGGTAACCGGGAGCTGTCGGCAGGCTCGATGTCGCGCGCCGCGAAGCCGGGATGGTCAGGGTCGACATTGAACGAGATGACCCGGCGCGGATGGATCCGGATAATCTCCGGTGCCAGATGGCTTACCGGGTCAGGCGGACCGAAGGCGGGCTCCGCGTCACCCCGGATCTCAAGGAAATGCGCCCCTTCCATGCTGGGCGCGGTTACCTCGTCTACCACGAAGGCCACGTGCGGGTTGGCATGGATATTGCGGTACTTAGCGCTGCCGGCCATGTTGAATCCGGAAAGGTCGATCGTGCCCAGACCTGCGTTGTAGGTGAACCCCAGCGGCTTGACCTGCGGGATCCCGTCGGGACCGATGGTTGCCAGATGACCGAGGGGCTGGCGGGCGAGGAAGCGCTGCTCGGCGTCGGTAAGACTCATGGTTGAAACGGTAGAACCTCAAGCGAGGTTGAAGTCAAGCGGGGACGGCGAACCGTCCTCGAATCCGCGGGCGTGCATGCTACGATCTTCGCTCGGCTGTGGGCACCAGCCTGATCCCGCGCTTAGAAGAATCGGACTATGCCGCCAGACCGCAGAAGATATCGGCGTAAGTGGGCAGTAACTGATAAGGCTAACCGCTCACGGATCCGCGTAACACTAATCCCGTTTGCCGCATTTCTGGTTCTCGTGACCGTCATGCTGGCCACGGCGGACGCGGCGGTGCCGCCCAGGGTGCCGTCCACGCGGAACCCCGCGGCCGGTCGGGCGAGGACGATCCCGGTCCCGGCCAACTGGAAGCTCGCGTTCTCCACGGACTTTCCCGGGACCACGCTCGACACCTCGACGTGGGCGGAATGCTATCCCTGGAGCCCGATGCCGCCCGGATGCACCAACTTCGGGAACAGCGACGAACGGGAATGGTACCTGCCGTCCCAGGTCCACGTTGCGAACGGCGCGCTGGCACTGGTGGCGCAGCGAACGCCGACCGACGGATCCGATGTGAACGGCAAGCCGGAGGAGTACACCTGCCGTTCCGGCATGGTCACCACGTACTCCAGCGTGCACCTTAAATACGGATTCGTCCGGGTAGTCGCCCGCCTTCCGTTCGGCCAGGGACTATGGCCGGCGATCTGGCTTATACCTTCGGACGGGGCGTGGCCGCCCGAAATCGATATCGTCGAGCACTGGGACACCCAGCCCACGGCCCGGGCCACCTTGCACACCGGCAAGCAGAACAAGCAGCAGCGGGGCACCCTTAACTTCCCGGATGCCGACAAGGGCTGGCACACCTACACGCTGGAGTGGACCCAGTCGCGCATTTCCATCTACTACGACGGCACCCTGGCGCTGACGACGACGAAGGACATCCCGCAGCAGTCGATGTACCTGCTCCTTGACCTGGCCGACGAGAACAACAGCCCCGGCAGCTGCTCAGGCACGATGTACGTCAAGTCGGTCAACGTCTGGGAACCGTCTTAAGCCCGCCATCCCCTTGCCGGACACTCGCGCCCGGCCGACCTGGTCCGCAAATTACGCATAACGAACAATTGCTGCACACCGGTTCCGGGCGGCCCGACACCCTTTCCATGATCACGGAATATTTGCATCTTATTTGATGAAAATATTCCACGAAAGGAAAATACTCCGTGATCAAGAGCGCGTAATCGGGCCTAGCTAAACGTCCCGAATACCGATAAGAGCGATATGCGCCAAACGGGTCGGCGCTCAGGCGCGCCCGGTCTCATCCGGGTCCTGCGGCGCCGCGGGGTCAAGGTTGTTCAAGTGGTTCGCGAGTTCCGTGCGGGACCGGACGGACAGCTTGCGGTATATCCGGGTCAGGTTGGCTTCCACGGTCTTGACGGACATGAAGAGTTCCGCCGCGACCTCTTGATTAGACCGTCCCGAGCCGGCGAGTTCGGCCACTCGGCGTTCCGTCGCCGTGAGCGTCTCCGCGCTGGGCTGCAGTCCAACCCGGCCGGCCTCGTCGCGGGCTCGCTCCGCCCAGCGCGGTATGCCAAGCTCCTCGAAGGTGCTCGCCGCCGCGGTCAGCGTTTCGTTGGCCATGCCCTTATAGCCCGCGCGACGATAGACCTGGCCCAGGGCCAGCCGGGAGCGCGCTGTCTCGAACGGGCACTCGACCCCCGGCTGATCGACAATCTCGCGCAGCGAGCGCACGGCGTCGTCCGCGTCCCCGCGCGCCGCGCTGAGCAGCGCCTGGTACCGGCCCGCGGCGACCGTAGCTTCCGGCCAGGCCGGCTGCCCCCTGGCGTCGCAGGACAGAGATGGCTGACTCAACCTCATCTACCGCACCCACCTGCAATGCGGCATCGGCGTAGTCGGCGCCCCAAAGCAACTGCTCTAGGTCGGCGAACTTGGTGCTGGCAACGATTTCCGCCAGTGCCCGCAGCGGCGTCAACGCGGCCTGCCAGTTCCGCGCGGAGGTCTCGATGAATCCCAGCTGGGCGAGGAAACCGGCTCGCCAGTACGGGTGCTCGCTGATCCGGAACCGGGTCAGCGCGGATTGAGCCAGCTCGCGCCCTTCGTCAAGGTCTCCCGCGTACGCCTTGACGAGAAGACGGGCCATGGCCTCTTGGGTAGTAGAACTCGCCCACGCACCCGAACGGTCCGCCTCGCCCAGGGCCGCCTGTGCGTCACGCACCTTGGAGGCGCGGATGAGGACAAGAATCAGGCAGATGTACAGGCCGGACAGGTCGCCGTACCGGCCGGCCTCGACCGTCGCGACAATGCCGTTGCGTACGTGCTTTTCCGCTTGCTCATCGTTCCAGGCCGCGAAGAAGCTATGACTCCAGGCCCATTCGACCGGGGGGAGGTCCCGCGACAAACCGCTGGTCAGCCGCTCGACGTCACGCAGTGTCTGCTTAGGCTGCCCGGTGCCCCAAAGATGCTCGACTGCCTGTCGCAAGTTCAGCGCCTCGATCTGAAGATCCAGCCGGCTGTGGGCGGCCGCCTCCTTGACCGCCAGCTGAATCAGCCGCAGCGCGAGCCCGCCGTGACCCTCCAGCCGGTGGTACTCACCGAGCATGCACAAGATCTCGGCCCGGACCTCAGCGCCCGCTGGCACCAGCCGGAATGCCTGCTCGGCGAGGGACCGGGCGGCTGCCCCCTGGGTATCGACGGCCAGCCGGGAGCGCCGCATCAGCACCTGTGCCTGCTGCTCCGGCCCGGTCGCCAGCCCCGACCCCTTGTCCAGGGCCGCCTGCGCGGCCATGGCATCGCCAGGCGTCCAGGTAGGCATCCACTGCGCTCAGCCAGCGACCGAGGCTGGCGCCGCCACCGGTATCGGTCGGTGTGGCCAGGGCGGCGCCCTCAAGCAACTCGCCGGCCAGTCGCGGGGCGCCGCGGTCCCTGGAGATCCCCGCTGCCCGTTCCAGTTCGTCGGCGACCGTCTCGTCTGGTGCCGTGGTCGACCGCGAGCGATGCCGGGCCCGCTCGACCGGGTCATCGAGACCATCGGCAAGCTCACGGTGCGCACGGCGACGTTCGCCCGGTGCGGCGGCGTCGTAGATGGCCGAAGCCAGCAGCGGGTGGGTGAACGCGACCACCGACTCGGCGCCGACCAGGGCCATATCCGCATCCGCGGCTGCTTCGAGTGCCTCCCGGAGCCGGGCTTCCTCGACCATCTTCCGCAGCTGAGCCACCGTTAGCCGCCCGGCCGCGGAGACCAGCAAGAGGACCTCGCGCGCATTGCGCGGTAGCTGTTTGACTCGCTCGACGAGAAGTTCGGCCAGGCTCGGCGGCACCGGAACCACGGAATCGGGCCCGAGCCGCACGCTTACCCGCCCGTTGGGCACACTGGCTTGCATCGCCCGAGCGATCTCCAGCGCCAGGAACGGGTTCCCGCCGCTCGCCCCGGCCACCCCGGCACTCATTGGCGGAGTCCACCGCGGACCCAGGCGACTTCGGAGCAGCTGACCTATCGCCGAGTCGGCCAGGGGTTGCAGCGCAAGCTCATGCCGCGGTTCGGACAGGCACCGGATCAAATCGACGCCGGCGCCCGGATCCGGTCGTGAGGCGACCAGGACGCTCAACCGGTGAGGATCGACGCCGATGCGGCGCAGCGCGAAGCCGAGGCTGCCGACGCTCGCCTGGTCCAGCCACTGCAGGTCGTCGATGACCAGCGCGACCGGGCCGGACTCGGCGAGCTGCGTCAGCAGTCCGTGGACGGCCAGCGGCACCGCCAGGGCATCGACCGCGCGCCCGTCGGGTTCGGCGCGCTGCAGGGCAACGGCCAGGGCACGGCGCTGCGGACCGGGAAGGGAAGCGGCGGCTCCCTCGGGAAACTGGCCGATGAGCTCGGCCAGCCCGGCGAAGGGTAGTCCCTGGTCGAACTGGGTAGGCGTCACGGAGAGCACCCTGCGTCCGCGCACCTTAGCCAGCTGGGAGGCGGCTCTCAGCAGGCTGCTCTTCCCGACACCGGGATCGCCGATCGCGGCCACGCTGCCGCCAGTGACCAAAATGTCGTTCACGACTCGCAGCGAGTCTTCGCGGCCAAACAACCCAAAAGCTGCCGATACCTCGGTCATGGGCCAATGATCTCCAACCGGACCCGTCCGGGCCAGTCGAGGGTCCCCTCGCCACCTGCCTAGGGGTATCCCTGATGCCTCGCGACCAGTCCCGGCCGGATGCTTCTTCCATAAGCGGTTAGCGCAGCAGAGACAGCCAGGCAGCAGCCAAAACGACAGCAAGGAGAAGGCCATGTCTGACCCCATCAAGAACGTTGTCCTCGTCCACGGCGGGTTCGTCGACGGCTCGGGCTGGAGGCCGGTTTACGACCTGCTCACCCAGGACGGTTATCACGTCTCCGTGGTACAGAACCCGACCCTGACGCTCCCGGGCGACGACGCCGCGACGCGCTTGATCATCGACGCGCAAGACGGCCCGTGCGTGCTCGTCGGGCACTCCTACGGCGGGGCGGTCATCAGCTCAGCCGGAACCCACCCGAACGTAGCGGCCCTGGTCTACGTCTGCGCGTTCGCGCCGGACAAGGACGAGTCGGTCAACACGCTCCTCGGCACCTTCCCGACCGACGGCCCGCAGCCGCCGATCCTGCCGCCCGTGAACGGGTTCCTGTTCCTTGACCGGGACAAGTTCCACGCGTCATTCGCCGGCGACATCCCGGCCGACCAGGCCGCGTTCCTGGCCGACTCCCAGGTCCCGTGGGGCGTGGACGCCCTGGGCGGGCAGGTCACCGACCCCGCGTGGCGGACCAAGCCGAGCTGGTACCTGGTCACGACCGAGGACCGGATGATCCCCCCGGCGGCCCAGCGCACCATGTCCCGCCGGACCGGCGCGACCGTGGTCGAGGCGGACGCGAGTCACTCCGTTTTCGTCTCCCAGCCGACCGTGGTGGCAGAGCTCATCAAGCAGGCCGCTCAGGGCGCCGCCGCCTACTAACCCGCCCGGCCATGCTCCCGCCCCGCCCCCCCGCAGCGATCGGCCCGCAGCGGAGGGCAGGGGGCGAGACCGCCGTGCCAGCATTGCCCCATGGATCATGCGGAAGCACATGCGTTCGCCCGGCAGTGGGTCAAGGACTGGAACGCACACGACATAGACGCACTGCTGGAACACTTCACCGACGACGTCGTCTTCACCTCTCCCGTAGCGGTACGCATCCTCGGCGGCGACGGCGTGATCCGCGGCAAGGAGGCCCTGCGCGAGTACTGGTCCGAGGGCGCCCGTCTCATCCCGGACCTCCACTTCGAGGTCCTCGCCCTCTACGTCGGTATCAGCACCCTTGTCATCAACTACCGCAACCAGGCCGGCGCAATGGTCAGCGAAGTTCTCACGTTCAAGGGCTCCCTGGTCAAGGAAGGCCACGGCACGTACCTCGGTCAAGTGCTTTTAGTAGCAGGTTGCCCTGAACTGCTGAAACGTCCGCAGCCGAGCCATCGTTGGAAGGTCGCACAGATCCTCGGACGCAAGGAGTTCGAACTTTGGCCCGAAACAGCTTCCGGTCTAGAGTTCTCTGAGAGCCAATTGACAGTGCTGGACGGGTTGACCGGCAACGGCTTTCCTGGAGTGCATTGGGTGGCTCTGCGGGTCCTACAGCGTATCGGGGGCCGCCGGCAGGCGGGTGTGGCGTTCGTCCTTTCGTCCACGGCCCTCACGAAAGTAACGTGCCGTCGCTCAGGCTCCCACCAACCTGGAGTAGCTGCTGGTGGTTCACTCGGCCGCCGCCAGTTGGGGGGCTGGCTGCGTCTGGTTTGGTCGCGAGATCAGCGGGGAGCTTCAGCCTGGTGGCCGCCCGGTCACGCTCGTCTCCGCGCGCGTCGCCGTACGCTGGCTCCAGGAGAACCTCAGGGCAGGCAGGCGGAGCCGTCGGCTGTGGAGCGGACGGTGGTCGTCTCCAGGAGGGAACCAGGCGTGGCACCCGATGCGACCGGAATACTGAACGAGGCCTACGAGCGGCTGCACGTCACCGGGCCGGAGTTTGACGGGTGGCTGTCCAACCACGGGCCGATGGCCGCCGAGGCGATGGCCCGCCGTGGCCACGCCACGGACGTGCACGGCTGGCTGGACACGTACATGCGGCGGCTAGAAGAATTCCCCCGTGGCACCAGCCCGATCGGCCCGGATTGGCGCGATGCGCTGGGCGACCCCCGGCGCATCGCCGACTGGACCGCCTATTTCCGCCGCGAGGTCAGCGACCGCCCCTGGCGGCAGGTGCTCGGCACCTGGTGGCCGCGGCTGCTGCCCGGTGTCGCCGCCGCCGCTACGCACGGAGTGATCCGCACCGGGCACGCGGTGCGCGCACTGCTCGCCGACAGCGACGACCCGGCCCACGTGACCGAGCTGGCTCATGGACTGGCCTACTGGGCCGCCCGCTACCAGCCCGTCCCCGGCGCCGAGACGGGACTCCGGGAGAATGCGCCGGGGCGGTCAACCCGGACGGATCCGGCGACCGCCCTGTCGGCGGTGCCGCGGATCGCTGACCAGTCCGGCGGGATCCTTGAACGGCTGCCCCGGCTCGCCGGGCTGTCAGGCTGGCCAGACGCGCTTGCCGCACCGGGCGTGCCGGAATCCGTGCCGCAGATCGGGCCCTGGTTGGCCAGCCTGGCCGACGCCGCCGTCATCCTCTACCTGGGCTACGGCCACGGCAACCCGGTCATGCTGGTGCACTCCGCCACCGCCCCCACCGCCATCCTGCGTACCCTGCCCGCCCTCAGCGAGGACCAGTGGGCAGCAAGCGCCGCAGCGGCGTGGGCCGCTGCGGCCACGCTGACCGCGATCTACGCCCCGCCCGTCCCGGCCCCGCACGAGGTGCTGCCTTACCCTCCGTCCGGGCCGCACGCCGCCGAGGAGGTGTTCGCCCAGGCGGTCGAGCACGGCGACGAGCACGTGATCAAGTTCGCTGACACCGTCACTGACTCCCGCGCCCGCACCGGCAGCCCGGCCGCGCTAGCAGCCGCCGTCCGCGCCACCGAGATGGTTCCGCGGCCCGGTTAGCCCCGCTTGCGGGCCACGGCGCCGTAGGCGTTCACTTCCCCCGGCTTGGGCCGCGAGACGCTGCCAGCCGGCCGCCAGTCGGAGACGAGCACCACTCCGGGCGGCACGAGATCAAGCCCGGAGAAGAACATGCGCCCGAACTCGTCGGCGTTGCGGCTCTGCACCGTCACGCCGGCCGCGCGATAGACCTCTTCCACGCCGTGAATGCTTTCCGGGTTGTGTTCCGGGCTGAGGCTCGAGGCCACCAGGTAGCTCCCCGGCGGTAGCGCCGCGAGCAAGGTGTCCACGATGGCCCGCGGCTCGTCCGCGTCGGTGAAGAAGTGCAGCACCGCGACGAGCATCAGCGCGACCGGCTTGCTGAAGTCGAGCGTGCCGCGCACCGCCGGGCTAGCCAGGATCTGGTCCGGTTGCCGGAAATCCCCGTCGATGTACGCGGTCCGCCCCTGCCGCGTCGAGGTGAGCAGCGCCCGGGCATGCGCGAGCACAAGCGGGTCGTTGTCCACGTATACGATGCGGCTTTCCGGCAGGAACCGCTGTGCGACCTCGTGCGTGTTGTTGGCGCTCGGCAGTCCGGTGCCGATGTCTAGGAACTGCCTGACGCCCGCCTCGCGCACCAGGTAACTAACCGCCCGGGCCAGGAACCCCCGGTTCTCCCTGGCCGCGATCAGCCCCGTCGGCCAGCTCTTCAGCGCCTGCTGCGCGACCTCGCGGTCAACCGCGAAGTTATCCTTCCCGCCAAGGTAGTAATCGTACATTCGCGCTGAATGTGGTCGAGAGATATCGATTCCGGGAGGAACTGACTCCTCCGGTCCGGTTGCCATCCGCCACTCCGTTCCCTCGTATCACTACAGAGCATAGGACTACCAAGACGGTAAATATCCCCATGGACCAGGCTAAGCGAATGCCCCCTTCGTCACACGGCTCGGCGCCTGCGACCGTCTCCCGCGGTGCCGCGCCCGGCGCATTTCCCAGGTAGAAAATCAAATTCGATTAACAAGAACGATTTCGTGCTCCGACTAAACCCGCAGATGACATAGCTCAGTCCGCGCGGCCGAGGGGCCCATATCTGTGAAGCCCTAACGTACGTCACCAAGACCCGTTCAGATTTGGGCGGATTTGATTCGCGTAGTAGTAGCAGAGCTTCTGCAGCTTCATGGCCGACATCGGTCCGCGTGCATGCAGGACGTAGGCGGCGACATCCTGCACGTGTGCCATCGGGTCCTCCATCCACCGTCCCGGTCCAGTATGCATCCGGGCCGGGCGCTCGCTCGTCATCGACCGGCTCCCTGGTCCGTTCGTGAACAGGGGACCCGGCCTGCCTGGCGGCAGGCCGGAACGGCCGGGTTGTCCAGATCATCCATAAACCAAGAATATAGTCGACCGCTATCGCTGCTGGTCGAATAGAGAACGAGATCCTGTGCCGCTGAACTGATCGCCACGAGATTTTTTGTCCCGTCCGCCGCCCAACTGCCGGCAATCGCCGCCGGGCTCCGCTACCAGAGCTGACAAGGCCGCACTGCGCGAGGCCGCAGGAACCCGCGCATGAACGCGCGGACATGCTGGCCGCTCTCGTTGCCCACGGAACGGCCCGACATCAGCATTCGTGGTCGCGGATTTTGCTGCGTACCTGCTCTGCGTCGGGGTGACGGAAGTCGTCGAGAATGGCGAGGGCTTTCTTCCAGGCGTCGCAGGCGGCGATCGGGTCGGCCGCGGCGAGGAAGGCGTCACCCAGATGGTCGAGAATGCCCGCCTGCATCCTGATCTCTCCAACGCTCTGGGTAACGCGGACGGCTTCGGTGTAGCTGGCGATCGCGTCCGCGTGGTGGCCCAGGCGGAAGTGCGCGTAGCCGATGCTGTCGAGCGTGGCGGCCTGCGAGTACCGCATTTTGGGTGCATCGGAGTGACGGATGAGGTCGATGGCCTTCTCGCAGCAGGCCAGGCCCTGCTCGTCGTTCCCGAGCACGAGGTGGTACCAGCCGAGGTTGTTGAGGACTCTGGCCTGTCCATGAGCGTCGTCGGCGTCCTGATAGGTCGCGAGCAGGCGCTGGCAATGGGCGAGCGCCTGCGCGGGCTGGCCCGTCCCGTTGAAGGTGTCGGCTACGGTTAGCTCGGTGTCGGCCTGGCTTACCCGGTCGCCGGACTGGCCGAACAGGTTCGCTGCCTGCTGGAGATGGTCGCGGGACTGCGCGTAGTGGCCTCCGAAGAACAGGGCATGGCCTATGAGCCGACCGGAGTAGGCTCGCCCGGTCAGGTCGTCGGCCCGCTCGGCGGCCGCCAGCACGATCTGGCCGGTGGTGACCAGTTCCTGCCAGCGGATCCGCTGATCGGGGAATGTCCCGATAGCCCAGCCGAGCTGCCAGGCGTGGGCGGCGAATCCGGTGTGCACCGCGAGGGCGATGGCGGCGGGAAGCACGGCCTGCTCGGCCCGGTACCACGCCTGGGCCGCTTCCCAGTCCGCCAGCGGCACGCCGGTGACGCCTGCGGATGTCTCCAGAAGAGGCGGCGGCTGGCCGTGGCGCAGGAAGAGGAGAGCCGCCGTTCGCGCGCTGAGCAGGTAGTGGTCGAGGACCCGGCGGATGGCGGCTCGTCGTTCGTCGTCGCTGTCGTGGCGGTGGGCCTGCTCGGCGGCGTAGGCGCGGAGCAGGTCGTGCATGATGTAGCGGCCGGGGAGATGCTCGGTCAGCAGGTTGGCGGCGGTGAGTTCGTCGAGTGCGCGGCGGGCCTGGGCGTCGTCGTGGGCGGTGAGGCTGGCGGTGGCGGACAGGGTGATGTCGGGGCCGCCGTGCAGGCCGAGCAGGCGGAACAGTCGTGCTCCGGGCGGGCTGAGCGCGTGGTAGGACCAGGAGAACACGGCGCGCACGTCGGCGTGGCCGGGTCCGGCGGCCAGCAGGTCGAGGCCGGCGTCGCGGAGCCTGGCCGTCATCTCGCGCAGGGGCATGGCGGGGCGGGCGGCGATCCGGGCGGCGGCGATGTTCAGCGCGAGCGGCAGCCGGGCGCAGAGGACGGCCAGTTCGTCGGCCTCGGGCTGCTCGCGGGCGACGCGGGCCGCTCCCAGGCGGCTGGCCAGCAGGTCGCGGGCCTCGTCGGGGGTGAGCAGCCCGACCGGAAGAGGCACGGCGCCGTCCAGTGCGGCCAGCCCGGTGAGCCGGCTGCGGCTGGTGATGAGGACGAGGCAGCCGGCCGCTCCGGGCAGCAGCGGCCTGACCTGGCCGGCGTCGCGCGCGTTGTCGAGGATGATCAGCATCCGCAGGCCGGCCAGCATGCTCCGGTACAGGCCGAACTGGGCGTCGGTGTCCACGGGGACTCGTTCTGGGGGCACATCGAGGGCGCTCAGGAAATACTGCACCACGACCGCGGCGCTGACCGGGACCCCTTCGGGATCGAAGCCGCGCAGGTCGGCGTAGAGCTGGCCGTCGGGGAAGCCGGCCGCGTGCTGGTGCGCCCAGTGCACGGCCAGGGCGGTCTTGCCGACCCCGGCCATCCCGTCGATCGCCGAGATCGCCACCGTGCCCGCGTCCGGCGGTCCCGGCTCCTCAAGCACGGCGGTGAGGAAGTCCAGTTCGGCTTTCCGGCCGGCGAAGTGACGGATCGCGGCCGGCAGCTGGCGCGGCACCGGACCGCTGCCCGGCCGGACAGTACGCTGCCCGGCTGATCTCGGGCGCGTCCGCCTCGGCGGCACCCGCCACGGCGCCGTCGCCGCCGTCGCTGTCGGCTCCCAGCCAGCAGGCCGGCTCCGCGATGAAATCGGCCCGGGCGCTGCCGTCCAGGTTCAGGGCATCGGCCAGCCGGTGCAGGGTGTCGCGGTAGGGCCAGCGCGAATGGCCGCGTTCCAGGTTGCGGACGGTGCGCACGTTCAGCCCGGACCGTTCCGCCAGCTCCTCCTGCGACAAGCCGGCCGACCGCCGGCACGCCCGCAGCAGCGCCCCGAACCGGCCGTCACCCTCGTCCATGCCCCGCTCCCGGGCGGTGTTGGAAGCACACCCAACCAAGCCCGCAGGAGACCTGGACCCCGCCGGCAGGCTCGTCCGTAGCATACCGGTTCTGTCCGCTATTGCAGCGTTATGTTAAATTCTGCCGGAGGTGCGTATATATCAGCGCCTGGGGCATAAACGGCCGAACTGGGGTAATTTGCGCATATGCGCTACCTAGTTCGGGAACGGCTTTTCGATATCAAAGATGACTTCTGGGTCACTGACGAACGTGGCCACCGGATCTTCTTCGTCAACGCCAAGTTCTTGTCGCTGCATCACACGCTCGTGCTCGAAGACGCCGAGGGCCACAAGCTCGCCTCGATCAAGCAGCGGCTGCTGACCTTCACCGACGCCATCAATATCGAGCACGACGGCGCGGTAGTCGCCACCGTGCACCGGGCGGTCTTCTCGCCGTTGCACCACCGGGCGAATATCGAATTGCACGACGGCGGAGGCAGGCTTGAGGCGGTCGGCAACATTATCGACAAGGACTTCGAAATTCGCGACGGGCATCAGGTGGTGGCCCGGATCTCCCGGAAATGGTTCCGGATCCGGGATACCTACGGCGTCGAGGTGGCGCCCGGCCAGAACGACGCGTTCATGGTCGCCGTCGCGGTGTGCCTCGACCGCATCCATCACGACGAGGAAGAACGGCACGGCTGATCTGCAAGGCCCAGCCAGCCGTCGGCTAACTCCGCGGTTTGAGTATCCCGCGGGTGAAGCCTTCGGTGACCGCGGCGGTGCGGTCGCCGACGCCCAGCTTGGCGTAGATGTGCAGCAGGTGGGTCTTGACGGTGGCCTCGCTGATGAAGAGCCGGGCGGCCGCTTCCCGGTTCGTGGCGCCGCCCGCCACAAGCTCGAGAACCTCCACCTCCCGCTCGCTGAGCGCGTCGCTGCCGGTGCCGCCGGCCGCGCGCCCGGTTGCCCCGACCGGCTGCGCGCCCGCGGTCCTGACCCGGCTCATCAACAGGGCGGCCACCCTCGGGGCGAGCACGGACTCGCCGCGGGCGGCCGCCCGGACCGCCCGCAGCAGTTCGTTGCGGGGCGCGTCCTTGAGCAGGTACCCGGTCGCGCCGGCCTCGATGGCCGGGAGCACGTCGCTGTCGTCGTCGTAGGTCGTAAGCACGAGCACCCGGGCGGCGGCGCCCCGGCGGGCCAGTTCAGTTATCGCCGCCACGCCGTCTACGCCGGGCATCCTCAGGTCCATCAGGATGACGTCCGGCTTGAGTGTCTCGGCGAGCCGGACCGCCTCGGCACCGTCGCCGGCCTCGCCGAGGACCTCGATGTCGGGCGCCGACGCGAACATGCCGCTGAGCCCGTCCCTGACGACCGGGTGGTCGTCGACGATGAGCAAGCCGATCGGGCCGCTCATCCGGTTCCTTCCCCCGTTTCGGCCGGCACCCGTTCGGCCGGCACGGTCTCGGCCGGCCCTGTTCCCGCGGGCCGGACCGGCACGCTGACCGAGATCGCCGTTCCCGCACCGGGTTCGGACTCTACCTGGAGCCTTCCCGACACGCCCTCGATGCGCTGCCGCATCGCGATCAGGCCGAACCCCCCGGACGGCGGATGGCCGTCGACGGCCGCCCGGTCGCGGTCGGGCGGGCTGCTCGAGTCAGGATCGAAGCCGCGGCCGTCGTCCCGCACGTCGAGGACGACCTCGTCCGCCATGTAGGACAGCGTCAGGCCGACGCGTTCCGCCGCCGCGTGCTTGGCCACGTTGGCCAGTGCCTCCTGGGCGGTGCGGAGCAGCGCGAGCTCGGCTTCCGGTCGCAGGGCCAGGACGGTGCCCGTCGTCGTGACCTGCACGGGGATGCCGTGCAGGGCGGACCACCGCTTCGCCACCCCGGCCAGCGCCTCGCCGAGCCGGGCCCGTTCCAGCGGTTCAGGGCGCAGCGCATGCACCGATCGCCTGGCCTCGGACAGGCTCTCCCGCGCGAGCCGGGTCGCGGTGTCGAAGTGCCGTCGCTGCTCGGCGGGATCGTCCGACGCTTCCTGCCCCGCCTGGAGCTGGGTGATGATTCCGGCCAGGCCCTGCGCCAGCGTGTCGTGGATCTCCCCGGCCATCCGCTGCCGTTCGTCGAGCATGCCGGCCTCGCGTGCCTGCGCCAGCAGTTGGCGGTGCAGGCCGGTGTTCTCCGCGAGGGTCGCCTCCAGCCTGCCGTTGGCCTCGGCTAGGTCGTCGAAGAGCTGACTGCGCAGCATGCCCTGCTTGTGGCTGACCCAGTTGAACCAGGCGAACACGCAGCCGAGGATCACGTTGACCAGGATGGCCCCGACGAGCAGGAGCGCTCGCCCCGGATTGAACGCGCCCTGGAGGCCAAGCCCCTGGGAGATGCCCGCGAGGCACGCGATGACACCGATGCCGGCGATCCGCCAGGGCCAGGACGCGACCAGCCTGTATACGTAGTAGTACCCGGTGAAGGTGTAGAACCCGAGCCACGAGTACCCGGTCACCATCACCGTCATGATTGCGAGCAGCACCGCTACGAACACGCCCATCGGCCGTGGCCGGTCGCGCCACCTGGGACGCAGGGTGTACATGCCCAGCGTCCACGCCGCGGCGAGCCCGCACAGCAGCAGCGGGACGAGCGGCGATCCGGTCGCCCAGTGGGTCTTATAGAAGACGACCGTCAGGATCGCGGAGAACGCCAGCATCACCCAGGGCACCACGTCAATGACGGCGCGCGCCATCTCCAGCTGCCCCTCCCACGGCTCGGGATAGCTGCGGTTCCCTGACACACTCATCGCCGCACTCTCCTCATCGGCCGCCGTCTCGGGTCCAGTGTCCCGCAACTTGCGCCTTTCATCACTCCCAGCGGAAGAGCCTGGCCGCCGCGAGCCCGAATGCGACCGGGTACGCCACCATGGTCACCAGCGCCAGCGCGGGCGGCCAGTGCCCGAGGTCCGCGTTCTGAAACGACTCCCAGGCCGCGCCGAGCGGCGTCGCGTGGCTGATGTGCTGGAGCACCGCGGGCATCGACGGGATCGGCAGCCACAGGCCGGAGAAGAACATCAGCGGGTAGAACAGTATCGAGCCGACCGCCTGGGCCACCCGCGCGGTCGGCGCGACCGCGGCGATGAACAGGCCGACGGCCAGCGTCCCGGCCGCGGTGAGCAGTGCGACGACCACCCAGATGCCCGGGGCGAGCGGGAACGGGACACCGAACGCCAGCCTGGCCACCACCAGGATCAGGGCCACGATGACGACCGCGGACCCGAAGTTGATCGCCAGCTGGGCGGCCAGCACCCGGGACGGCCCGACCGGCGTGGTCTTGAGGCGGCGCAGTATGCCCTGCTCCCGGTAGCCGACCAGCACGTACGGCATGGCGATGTAGCAGAGCAAACCCAGCGTCAGTACGACCAGGATCGGCACGTAGGTGTCGAGAACCGTCAGGCCCTTGTAGCCGGCGTGGGTCTCCTTGAGCGCCGGGACGCTGCCAAGGACGATCAGCAGCACCAGCGGGAACGCGATCCCCCAGAAGACCAGCATCGGCTCGCGCAGGAACAGCTTGAACTCGGTGATCGTCAGCCGGGCCAGCGCGGAGCGCTGACCGGCGCGGGTCTGCGTCGCGACAGACATCGGTTATTTCCCCTTCTTCTTCGTAGCCCGGTCGGCAGGCTGGTCGGCGTGCCCGCCGGTCAGTTCGAGGAACGCGTCCTCCAGGTTCGCCTGGTCCACGCGCAGCTGCTCGGCGACAATCTGGTTGCGGGCCAGCA
Organism: uncultured Actinomycetota bacterium; assembly: GCA_963785645.1. Lineage (GTDB taxonomy): Bacteria > Actinomycetota > Actinomycetes > Streptosporangiales > Streptosporangiaceae > Trebonia. Next base: position 169,942 of record CAWAWG010000017.1, on the reverse strand, counting down.
CCGAGATGACCGCGTTGAGCACGTTCCCGGTGCCGGTGACCACCACGACATCGCCCCTGCGGATGATGCTGGTCACCTCGGGCAGACCCGTCAGCAGGGCGTCGTCCACGGGGCCGGACGGGCGGAACTGGATCCGCTGCGCCACTTCGACTCGCGCGGCGAGCGCCGCGGGCGTGTCGAGCACGACGACGCGCCCCTTGTCGATCAGCGCCACCCGGTCGCAGAGCCGCTCCACCTCCTCCATGAAGTGGCTGACCAGCACGACGGTGACTCCGCGGTCCCTGATGCCCTCGATCAGCTCCCAGGTATCCCGCCGTGCCTGCGGATCGAGTCCAGTCGTCAGCTCGTCAAGCACCGCGATGCGCGGCGCACCGACCAGCGCGAGCGCGATCGACAGCCGCTGCTTCTGCCCGCCCGACAGCTTCCTGAACGGCGTCTGGCTCTTGTCCGCGAGCCCGAGCGCCTCAAGCAGCGCCCGCCAGTCGGCGGGCGCCCGGTAGAAGGAGCTGTACAGGTCAAGCGCCTCGGCAACCCGCAGCTTGGCGGGCAGCTGGCTTTCCTGAAGCTGAGCGCCGAGCAGCTGGGTCAGCTCGGCGCGGTCCCGCAGCGGGTCGAGCCCGAGCACGCTGATCTCACCGCGGTCCTGCTTGCGGAGTCCCTCGACGCATTCCACCGTGGTCGTCTTCCCCGCGCCGTTCGGCCCGAGGATGCCGAAGATCTCTCCTTCGCCCACCGTGAACGAGACGTCGTCGACCGCCACGGTGTCCCCGTACGTCTTGTGCAGGTGCCGCACTTCTATGACCGAACTCATACCGGCAGCATGGCCGCCCGGCGCCGGTCGGCACATCGCCCGGCCAGCCAGACATCGGGTCAGCTCATGCTCCGCCCGGATCAGCCAACTGGTGGATGCGAGCGCCGACCGGCTGACCCGGCCCCTCAGCCTGCCCCGTAACCCGTCACATCTCAACTTTTCTTACAGCGGTCCTTCAGGCGCTTTTCAAAGACCGAAAGCCAAGATCGATTAGTCCGAACGATTTCGTGCTCCGACCAGACCGCAGATGACATCAGCCGGCCCGTCCAGCGCAAAATAAAACATTTATGCGTGACATTCCCCCGCGTTAACTCATTTTGTTTCACATAGGGCTTCCTGGCAGCAACGATTCAAGGCTTACCGGTCGAATAGTTCGCGTCAGGCAACGACCGTGTCACGATTGAGTGCGCGCCCTAATAACTAAGGCTGTGCATAAGTCAGATTTTATGATTCCATTCCCTTTGGGTGGGAGGACCCCGGCGGCTAGGGGATGAAGTCGCGGCGGTCCTGCGGGCTGAGTGGGGTGGGACTTATGCGGCGCTTGGCGCTGGTTTCTGCGTTGATTGTGTTTGTCGGGGTAATAGCCGGGTGCACCGGGTCTCCGCCTAAGGTCCCCGCACCGGAAAGCGTGGCATCGGTGCCACCGCATCACGTCATGCCGCAGCCCGCGCAGACGACCTCGGTGCAGGTGGGCTTCGCGTCACCGCCTAAAAGCGCAGCCGGCAGCCCACCGCCCGCGGTCCCATTCACCCAGTGCGCGCGGGCGGGCCGGGACTGCGGCGAGGTGATCCAGGTGACCGGGGCCGGCCCGCTGATCGAGGCCGATCCGGCCACGGGACCCTACGACGGCTCGGCCTCGACCCTCGTGGGCGTGGTGAACTCCTCCAGCGGTACCGTCAGCTCGCTCTCGATTACCGCCGGCACTGGTGCCTTCGCCTTCGACGGACACGGTGCGTGCAGCGTCTTCCGGTCAAACCGCGGCTGCCCGTACGGTCCGACCGGCTACGAGGGGCCGGGTACCTCCTTCACCAATGTCAGCACCGACGGCACGACGGGCACGGTGACGTTCAGCAAGCCGCTGGCACCGGGGAAGACGGCGTGGTTCTCGCTCGCGCAGGCACTGGCCGCCCAGGCGGTGGCCGGCGGCGGACCGTCGGCCGCCGAGCAGGGCGGCGCGCCCAACCCCGCCGAGCACCAGGCCGCTTGCTCCCAGCAGCCCGTCAACTGCGCGACGGGCGCGGCGTGGCAGGAGTTCACCGACTTCTCGCTGTCCGGCCAGGGTGTCCCGCTCCTGCTCACCCGGACCTACGTGTCCGCCGACGCGGGAACCAGCTCTCCGTTCGGATATGGCTGGACGGACAGTTACGCGATGCGGCTCGTGCGCGGGCCGGGTGGCAGCGAGACAGTGGTTCAGGAGGACGGCGCCACGGTCACGTTCCAGCCGAGCGGCGCCCACGGGCCGAACGGCGCGATCGGCTACACCGCGCCGCCGCGCGTGCTCGCCTGGCTCACCCAGACGATCAGCAAGGACGGCGGGGTCACCTATACCTTCTTCCGGTACGGCAGCCGGATTTACTACAGTTTCTCGGCCACCGGGCAGCTGGTAAGCGAGACCGACGCCAACGGGAACGTCACGCAGCTGACGTACAACCCGGACGGCACGGTGCAGGCGGTGCAGGACGCCTCGGGACGCGACCTGAAGTTCTCCTATTCCGGCGGGTACGTCTCGCGGGTCACCGACCCGATGGGCCGCGCCGAGACCTACGGGTACGCCGACGGCCAGCTGATCTGGGCCAGGAACGACATCGGCGACACCTGGCAGTTCGGGTACCAGCCGGGCACCAACCTGCTCACCTCAATCGAGGACCCCCGTGGCTACACCGAAACCATCACGTACCAGGGGACCCAGGTGGCCTCGGTCAGCGAGCCGGGGCTCGGCACGACGGACTGGTCGTACTCCGGCAACGCGGCCGCGCCCGAGGGCGGCACCACGACTGAACAGGGGCCGGGGCAGCAGGGCAGCCCGGACGGCGCGATCACCACCTACGACTACCGGGCGCTTGAACTCACGTCGGTCACGGCCGGCACCGGGACGGCGGACGCCGAGACCACGGGCTACACGTACACGACAGGAACCCGGGGCCAAGACAACGCGCGGGCCGGCCTGGTCGCGTCCCAGACCGACCAGGAACTGAACGTCACCACCTACGGCTACGACAGCTACGGCAACCTGACCGCGGTAACCAACCCGCTCGGGAATGCGACGCTGTACCAGTACGGGGGGAACGCCGGTCAATGGGGGGAGGTCACCAAGGTCACCATGCCCGGCCCCGGTGCGCCCAGCGAGTCCTACCAGTACGACCAGCAGAACGGGAACCTCCAGCAGTCCACCGACGGCGACGGCAACACGACCAGTTACACCTACACCGGCACGAGCGACTCCAGCCTCACCCAGATCGACGGCCCCAACGGGCAAAACGTGAAGCTCCAGTACGACAGCGACGGGGACGTCACGTCGGAGGCGATAGCGAGCGCGAGCGGCACCGACACCACCAAGTACGGGTACAACGGTGACGGCCAGGTCACCTGTGAGGCACCCCCCGCCTCCGTGACCGCCGGAGTGAGCTGCCCGTCGGCCCCCTGGGGGACACCGCCGCACCAGAGCGGCACCGAGGCGTTCAGCTACAACGGCGCCGGCCAGCAGATATCGGCCACCAACGCCCAGGGCGGCGTCACGAAGACGGCCTACGACCAGGACGGGAACACCACCGCCGTCACCACCCCCGGCCATGTGGTCACCGCCTACGGCTACAACGCGGCCGACAAGGAGACCGAGCAGGCCGACGGCGCACCGGGAGCCCAGCCCATCGTGGTCGCCACGCTGGCCTACTACCCGGACGGCGAACTCGATTACGCGGCACCGGGCCCGGTCCAAACCGGCGCCGCTACCGGCACCTCCACGGGCACAGCCAGCAGCAGTGCCGCCGCGCCCGCCAACGTGACCACCGACGGCTACGACATCCTGGGCCGCCTGACGTCGGTGACCAACCCGGCGGGCAACGTGACCGGCTACTCCTACGGGCCAGACGGCGAGCTGACCGCCGTGACCGACCCGGACCAGCAGGTCACGTCGTACGGGTACAACGCGGCCGGCGAGCTGACCGGCGTGCGCTACAGCGACACCGCCACCCCGTCGGTCAGCTACGCCTACAACCCCGACGGCCAGCCGAGCGCGATGACGGACGGCACCGGCACCACGACCTTCTCCTACGACAAGGACGGCGAGCTGACCGCCACCCGCAAGGGCCAGGGCAGCAGCCCGGGGGCGGGCGGGTACTCCTACAGCTACAACGCCGGCGGCGGCAGCGGGACACTGACCTATCCCAGCGGGCAGCAGGTCACCGACAGCTACGACAAGGCGGGTCAGCTCGTCAAGGTAGCCGACTGGCTGGGAAACACGATCACCTTCAAGTACGCACCGGGCGGCGCGCTCAGCCAGGAGAACTTCCCCGGCGGCGTCCAGGCCACCGATAGTTCGACCAAGACCGGCGACCAGCTCGACGTCACCGGCGGCGGCGCGACGCTGGCGTCCTTCGCCGACAACCGCAACAGCAGCGGCCAGCTCGGCTCGGTCGCGACAACCGGCATCTCGGGCAGTCCGGCCAGCGTCTCTTACGGATACGACGTGGCCGGCCGGCTGGCCTCGGCGGGCCAGGACCAGTTCGGCTACGACGCGGCAGGCGACCTCACCACGCCCCCCGGCGGCAGCGGGCAGCAGTTCAACGCCGCCAGCGAGCTGGAGTCCGGTAACGGGTCGAGCTTCGCCTACAACAACGAAGGCGACCTGACCAGCGCCGTCGTCAACGGCGGGGAGCCGCAGAACCGGTCGTACAACCAGGCCGGGCAGCTCACCAGCTACCAGTCCGGCACCACCAGCGAGAACTACGGCTACAACGGCGAGGGGCTGCTGGCGTCCACCAGCGTCAACGGCTTCGACACCGACTACACCTGGGACCTGTCCCAGGCCAACCCGGAGCTGCTCGCGGCCGGATCGACGTCCTACATCTACGGTCCCGACGGGCAGCCGGTCGAGCAGGTCACCGGCTCGACCGCGACCTTCCTGGTCGCCGACCAGCAGGGGAACACCCGGCTGCTGACCAGCAAGCTGGGGACGGTCGTCGGGAACTACAGCTACGGCCCGTACGGCACCGCCACGTACTCCTGCCCGAGCCAGCAGCAGGCCGGCTGCGCCACGACGGCCCTGCTCTACGGCGGCCAGTACACCGACGGCGCCAGCGGCGACTCCTACATCGGCGGCCGTTACTACAACCCGGCCACCGGGCAGTTCCTCACCCCCTCCACGGGAGCATCCGGCACCCAGGCGCCCTACGCGTTCGCCGCCGACGACCCGGTCAACTACAGCCTCACCGGCCTCGCCTGGAGCCCGGACGTCCAGGGCTCGGGCGGCGGCGGGAGCCTGTGGGGGATCATCGGGATCATCATCGTGGAGATCATCATCGACATCTTGACCAACGGCGACGATGACGATGACGACGGCGGCGGCGGCTCCTCCAGCGGCTCCTCCGTCGCCACCACCGAGGACGTGGAGGCGGAAGCCGCCGCCGAGACCGAAGCCGAGGCGCAGACCGGTAGCGACGCCGTTCAGCTGAGCGCCGCCGCGGAGGGTGACAGCGGCGAAACCGTCGCCGACGTCGCCAGCGACGAGGACGCGGCGCAGTCGCTGACGGACGAGGAGACCGACCCGGTCACCGACTCCCAGGGGGCGGTGGACACCGAACAGGAAGCCGACGATACGCAGGACGAGCAGGCGTCACAGTCCTGCTGGGCCGTGCCGGGAGCCGACGCGAGCTGCCGGACCACGCTGGTCAACCAGTTGAAGCAGGGCGGCGTGTGGAATCTCGTCGGCTTCATCCAGGGCTCCATCAACGCGGCGCAGACCTGCAGCGATCCGCATAAGAGCGCCCTGGACTGCGCCGAGAAGGCAACCGTGGCCCTCGCCACCGGCCTCGGCTTCAAAAAAGGCAACGGCGGCGACTAAGACAAGCCACGCTAGGGTGCCCTCCCGAACTGAACCGGCAAAGGTCGCGAACCGTTACCATTAACAGCCGGATAGTCACGGCGGGAGTCGGGAGGCGCTGGGCGTGGCGAGGCTCGCGATCGACAGGGACTTCCTCGACGACTACTCGAAGCTGCCCAAGCCCGTGCAGAACGCCGTGAAGACGGCCATCGACAAGTTCGCCGAGCACGTTCACGCCGGGCTCCACCTGGAGAAGCTCACCCGGTGCAAAGACCACCGGATCCGGACCATCCGGATCGACCAGTTCTGGCGGGGCGTGGTGCTCGCGCCGGACACGGGGGACACCTACAGCCTCATCCGGGTCATGCCGCACGACAAGGCGATCGAGTACGCGGCCAGCCACCGGTTCACCGTCAACCAGGCGTTCGGCGTGGTCGAGGTCCGTGACGAGGCGGCCCTCGAGCATCTGCGGCCCACGCTTGAGAAGGCCGCCCGGGCGACCGATGCCCGCCTGTTCGCGCACGTCAGCGACGCCGACCTGGCGCGGCTTGGCATCGACGGGAACACCGGGACGATCGCCCGGCTGCTGACATCGCAGGCCCATCTCGACGCGATGCAGCACATGATCCCCGAAGCTCAGTACAACGCCCTCTACCTGCTGGCCGGCGGCCTGCCGGTCGAGGACGTCTGGGCGGAGATCGCACAGTACGCTCCCACCGGGTTCATCCACGGCGGACTCGCCGACACGGGCAACCTCGTCAAGGCGATGGAGCGCACGCCTGGCCGCGTGGTCTTCGTCAACGGGAACGAGGATCTCGCCAAGATCCTGGAGCATCCCTTCGCGGCCTGGCGGATCTTCCTGCACCCAGCCCAGCGCAAGATCGCTTACGCACCGCGCTATGCGGGTCCGGCGCAGGTGACCGGCGGGGCGGGAACCGGGAAGACGGTCACCGCCTTGCACCGCGCCGCGTGCCTCGCCCGTCAGGCCACGGGCTATTTGCGGGAAACAGTACAGCCGACGGAGGAAGAGTCAGCCGAATCCGTTCTGCTGACTACTTTCACCCGTAATCTCGCGGATACCCTGCTGACGCAGTTTGAGCTGCTCGTCGACGACGAAGACGCCCGCGGTCAGGTCGAGATCCGCAATGTGGACAGCCTCGCCTGCCGAGTCGTCGAACGGGCCCGCGGCGCTAAGCCCGCGGTCATCGAGGACCGGGAGCTCGAAGGCCTGTGGGCGACCGTGTTGACGGAGGCGGCGTTGACCGAGGCAGCGCCGTCGTACCCGCCGTCGTTCGCCCGGCGCGAGTGGCAGCAGGTGATCCTCGCCCAGGACCTGCGCACCGAACAGGAGTACCTGACCGCGTCGCGGGCCGGGCAGGGCAGGCCGCTCGGCCAGGCGCAGCGCCGCCAGGTATGGGCGCTGACCCAGCGGGTCGAGGCCCGGCTGCGCACGCTCGGCCGGGACACGTTTACTCAACTCGCCAACGAGGCCGCCCGCGCGCTCCGCGACGGCACGGTCAAGCTGCCGTACCGGCACGTGATCATCGACGAGGCGCAGGACCTGCACCCCGCGCAGTGGCGGCTGCTGCGCGCGGCCGTGCCCGCCGGAGCCGACGACATGTTTATCGTCGCGGACGCGCACCAGCGGATCTACGACAATCACGTCTCCCTGACGCGCGTCGGCATCAACGTCCGCGGGCGCAGCAAGCGGCTCACCGTCAACTACCGCACCACCCAGGAGATCCTCGCGCTGGCCGTCCCCGCGCTCGGGAAGGCGAGCGTGACCGGCCTGGACGACGATGCGGACACCCTCACGGGCTACCGTTCGCCACTGCACGGGCGCCGGCCCAAGGTCGTCAAGACGCGGACGCGCGAGGCCGAGCATGACGCGCTCGTGCGCCAGGTGACCGCATGGCGCGAGGCCGGGATCGAACCGCATGCGATCGGCGTCGCCGCCCGGGCCAGCCGGATGGGGAAGGAGGCCGCGGCGGCGCTCAACGCCGCCGGGATTACCACCGCCCCGCTGTCCGCTAAGTCGAGAAACGACGCCGTCCGGGTGGGGACGATGCACGGGATGAAGGGGCTTGAGTTTCAGGCGGTGGCCGTCATCGGCGTCGCCGACGGTACCGTTCCCGCGCCGGGGGCACTGACCGATCGCCGCTGCCGATCCGGTCGCGCACGCGCAGGATCTGCAGCGGGAACGGTGCCTGCTGTTCGTCGCGCTGACCCGGGCGCGCGACCACCTCTACATCTCGTACAGCGGCCCGGCCAGCTCGTTCCTCCGCAGCGGCGGCACGGCCCGCTCAACGTGGCAATTAAGCAGGTTATAACCTGCTTAATTGCCACGGAAGCCGAAAACTTTGGCGACAGGCAAAGTCAGTGGATGGTTATATACGCGCTTTCACGCACACAACCATCCACTGACCTCATGTCCGGGGCTGCCCCCAGGTCCGCCGGGAGAAATGCTACTTTCGCCCGCTGGGCAGGCACCGGTAACCACTCATGAACCCTGCTGGTTCAATCGCGGCAGGCTAAGGAGAGGAACACCCTCATCGAAGCGTTATTTTTTGGTGACAGAGGTCGTCGCGGTGCTCGATGCCGCCGGGCTCGATGATGCTGTCGGGCTGGACGATGCCGTGGGGCTGGACGATGCCGTCGGGCTCGATGATGCCGTCGGGCTCGATGTAGGCGACGCGGGAGTGGTCGGGGTGGACGTTTTCGTTGTGGTGGGCGATGCCGTGGCCGACTTGGTCGGGGTGGCGGACTTGGTCGGGGTGGCGGACTTCGTCGGTGTCACCGACTTCACCGTGACGGGCGCTTGCGTTGGCCCTAGTACCACGCTGTCGCCGCCGACGCCGCCGACGTAGGAGCTGACCGGCGACGCGCTGGCCTTGGTGGCCACGACCGCCGCGTGAGTCGGCGCCGCCGACGCGGTCTGGGTGGGCAGCGTGGTGTTGCTCGTGTTCGCCGACGTGGCGTGGTTGGTTGAGATCAGCACGGCGATGATCGCGACGACGCCGATGGCCGACGCGCCGATCCCCGAGACCAGGAAGGTCCGGCTGGCGGGTTTCCGCGGGTTCGGCACCGGTACTTGAGGGCCTTGGCGGTACATGTCAAGGCTGGTGGCGGGCGGGAAGTTGGGCGCCGCGCTCATGTCGGAGGTGGCCGGGGCGCCGTAACCGGAGCGGTTGCGGGCCTCGCGGATCACGTCGGCGCGGTCCGCGACGTGCCTGGCCGAGTCCGGACGGTCCAGGGGGCTCTTCGCGAGCATGGCGTAGACCAGGTCCGCGATCGGGCGGGGCACGTCGTCGGGCAGCGGGGGCACCGGGTCGTGCTTGTGCTTGATCGCGATCGCCAGCGGCTGCTCGGCGACGAAGGGAGGCTGGCCCGCCAGGCACTCGTAGGCCACCACGCCGAGCGAGTACACGTCCGACGATCCGTCCAGCGGCTGGCCGGTCGCCTGCTCGGGTGAGACATACAGTGCCGTGCCCATCACCAGCCCGGTCTGGGTCAGGCTCAGTTCCTGCCGGTTCGCCTTGGCGATGCCGAAGTCGGTGATCTTGGTCGTGCCGTCGTCCATGATCAGCAGGTTGCCCGGCTTGATGTCCCGGTGCACGATGCCGGCCCGGTGCGCTGTGTCCAGCGCGCGGGCCGCCTGGGCGACGATGTCCAGCGCCACGTACGGGTCCAGCCTGCCGTACTGCTCCAGGATGTCGGACAGCGGCTTGCCGTCCACCAGTTCCATGACCAGGTAGGGGCCGCCGAGCGGGCTGTGCTCCCCGTAGTCGAAGACCCGGGTGATACCCGGGTGAGCGAGCGAGGAGGCGTACCGCGCCTCGGCCCGGAACCGCGCGCGGAACTGCTCATCGCCCGCGTGCACCGCGGCCAGCATCTTGATCGCCACCTGTCGGCCGAGGATCATGTCGCTGCCGCGCCAGACCTCGCCCATGCCACCGGTAGCGATCCTCTCGATCAGCGTGTAGCGGTCATCGAGAACGTAGTCGGTCACTGATTCCCCAGGGTTGCCAGGTGTGCGTTGATTGTTGCCAGATGTACGTTGAGTTCCGTGACAGAGATTGGCGCGGCCGCGGTGGCCCCCGTAGTCCCGCCACTAGGTAGACGCATGCAGGAACGTTCCGGTTGCATTCCCGGGGTAAATATGTTGATAACAACTTCCGAATCGGTACCAACCGACTCTACGCGGTGCCAGTCTCGCCCGTAAGAAGGGTCACCAACACCTCAGCCGACTCGAAGGTCTCTCTGAGCCGCGGCCTGCCCGGCGGCCACCGCCTGGCCCTCGGCGAACGGATCGCCCCGCCCCGCTTACGCGGGCACAGCCGGACCGGCCGCTCATCCACGGCAGGCCGCCGCTCTTGCCCCGGGCCGGCAGAGCATAGTAGAACGAGACGGTGGGAAGACCGGTAGCCGTGACCCTGTACGTGCTCGCGATGATCGCCGTCGTGGTCAGCGTGGATATCTTTATCTTCAGACATAATTTCTGGCCGCGCCTGGCGGTAAACGTCGGAATCGTCCTAGTGTTCGTGGCCTTCTACTTCAGGTTCCTGAAGCATCCATGAGCGGCACATCAGGGCTTACGCCCCGCGCCACCCCACATCGCCGACTTGTACCGGCTCTCCAGTTCCAGGGGCCGCCATTCCTCCACCCGGACCACGCCGGGCTCTAGCAGCTCAAGCCCGTCGAAAAAGCGCAGCACCCGGCCATGGTCGCGAAGGGTGAAATGCTGGTGGCTGAGCTGGTTGAGACGTGCTGTCGCCGCGGCGATCTGCTCCGGGTCGATGTCCGAGGCGACGTGGGACAGGACCAGGTAGCTTCCCGGCGGCACGGTGCCCATCAGTTTCGCCACGATCTGATACGGGTCGTTGTCGTCCCCGATCGCGTGCAGGATCGCGATCAGCATGATCGCCACCGGCTGCGAGAAGTCCAGCGTCCGCGACGCCTGCTCCAGGATCGCGTCAGTATCGCGCAGATCGGCGTCCAGGTAGTCCACCAGGCCCTCGTTGTTGCTGGCCAGCAGGGCCCGCGCGTGGGCCAGTACCACCGGGTCGTAGTCCACGTAGACCACGCGCGAGTCCGGCGCTGTCGCCTGAGCGACCTCATGCGTGTTGTTCGCGGCCGGGATGCCGGTGCCGAGATCAAGGAATTGCCGGATGCCCGCGTCCGCGGCCAGGTGGCGCACCACCCGGGCCAGGAACTGCCGGTTAGCCCGCGCGCCGGTGACCACCCCGGGGTAAGCGGCGGCGGCTTCCTCGGCTGCCTTCCGGTCCGCGGCAAAGTTGTCCTTGCCGCCCAGCCAGTGGTTGTAGATCCTGGCCTGGTGCGCGATGCTGACATCAAAGGCGGGCTTACCGCCTCTGCCAGCTGGAATGTCGTCAGCTCCGCCCGTGTCGGGGGCGTACTCGCTCATTCCTGGCGTGCCTTTCTCGTTGGCTGCGCAGCGCACACCTTGGCGGAGATCTCGCGGGCTCGCGTGCGGACAAAAGGTACCACGCACCCTCAAATCCCGACCGAAAGCCTTACCGCCATGCTGCCGCCTGAGCCTTAGGCAGCCCGTGGTGTTGCCGGGAGTAAGGCCGCCGGTGACTGAGACCGGCGGATGGGGCCGTGCTGGCCGCCCGCCACGTAGATGATCTGGCCGGTGATGAAGCCGCCGTCCTTGGAGGCGAGGAAGGCGACGGCGCCGGCGATGTCGGCCGGCTGCACCGATCCGGCCCAAGGCGAACGCGGCTCCCGCCTCGGCCCGTTGCCGGTCCGTCAGGTGTGCGAAGGGGCCGGTCGCGATGCTGCCCGGCGCCACCGCGTTGACCGTGATCCCGCGGGCGGCGAACTCGATCGCGGCAACCTTGGTCACCTGGTCAAGGAAGGCTTTCACCCCCGAGTAGAGCGATATCCCCGCCAGTGCCGTCGCGGTGACACCGGAGGAGATGTTGACCACCCGGCCGCCGTCGGCCAGCGTGTTCGCTGCCGCCTGCATCATCAGGAACGGGGCGCGGGCGTTGACGGCGGCGAGCCGGTCGAAGTCCTCCACCCGGGTCTGAGCCACCGTCCCCCAGTACGTGACCCCGGCGTTGTTAACCAGGATGTCCAGCGCGCCGAACTCGCCGGCGACGGCGTCTACGACCGCGGCGGCAGCCGCTGGCTCCGCCAGGTCCGCCTCGACCGTGAGGGCCCGGCGGCCGAGACCGCGCACCTGGGCGGCCACCTGCTGGGCCTCCTCTTTACCGGTTAGATAGGTGAAACCGACGTCGGCCCCCTCCGCCGCCAGCCGGCGCACGATTTCCGCGCCGATTCCGCGGCTGCCGCCCGTGACGAGCGCAACCTTGCCGGCCAGCCGGTCCGTATTGTCCACAGAGTCTCCCGTGCTCGTGCATCAAGTGCTTGTGCATCACGCCGGGCGGCCTTGTTCCCGGCATCACGCCGAATGGCCGCCGGTGATCCAGTACAGCCGCTGGCCTGCCCAGACGGAAGGACGCGTCTGCTCTCGATCCATACACTGCGGGTATGGATGACGTCGAGGTGCGCGAGCTCCGCTACTTCATCGCGGTCGCCGAGGAGCTGAATTTCACCCGCGCCGCGGAGCGCCTGGGCATGGCCCAGCCGCCGCTGTCCGCGGCCATCGGCAAGCTGGAGCGCAAACTCGGCGTGCGGCTGCTTGAACGCACCAGCCGCCGGGTCGCGCTGACCCCGGCCGGCGCGGTGCTGCTCGAAGAGGGACGGATCGCGGCTGACGGCGTCGCCGCGGCGATCGAGCGTGCCCGCCGGGCGGCGGCCCAGGCCGACTTGCTCATCGTCGCGGTCAAGCCCGGTGCGGGCACGCACCTGCTCGGGGAGATCATCCGGCGCTATTCCCGGGATCAGCGGATGCCGAAGGTGCAAATGCTCTTCGGCCATCCCGGCGGCCCCGGCGCCGCGGTCCGGGGCGGCGTCGCTGACGTTGCGATCCTGCGTGCCCCGTTCGATACCCGCGGCCTGGACACCGAGCTGATGCTGGCCGAACCGCGGGTCGCGGCCCTGCCCGCGGACCACCGCCTGGCCGGCCGCCCAAGCTGTGCCGCGCCGACCTGGCCGGCGAGCCGATGCCTAGCTGGGCCGGACATAACGACCCGGCTGCCGCCGCTTACTGGAGCGGTACCGATGAGCCCCCAGCCCCTGGCGCGTCCCCCGGAGCACCGGGGGCTGGGGGACGCGCCAGGGGCCCCGAGATCAACGACATCACCCAGCTGCTTGACGCCGTTGCCCTCGGCAACGCCGTGGCCTACGTCCCGGCCTCCACCGCGGACCAGCACCGGCGTCCCGACCTGGCCTTCGTGCCGGTCACCGACCTCAGCCCCAGCCTGGTCGTCGCGGCCTGGCCGGATACCAGCCGCTCGCCCGCCGTGGCCGCCTTCGTCCGCGCTGCCGCCGACGTGGCCGCCAGCCGGTACCCCAGCGGCGATCACCCAGCCAACGGACCGGAAGAACTGACGCTGGCCTAGCGCCAGCCCGCGGCACCGGCACTGTCTTCGAAACCCTGGCCGAGATCGCCGCCCGGATGAGGATGATCCCGAACGGCTGCTGGTTTCTCTGTCAGCCAGCGTTGGTTTTCCTGGGGCGGGGGAGGAGGGCGGGCCGTGCCCTGACGTTCGGCACCCCGCCTTGTGCCGTCATCGTCCGCGTCCGCTCGGAGCACGAACCCGTTCGGACTAACCGGTTTTGGACGCCTTGCCGGCACCCGGATCCCGGGCGCCGGGCGGGGCCCGGCTCTCGTCGATGGTCCCCTGATCTGCTGAGTTGCTTCCGGGGCGACGGGCGACCGTACAGACTGTTGTCGTGAGCAGTTACGCAGAGCTTCGCGCGGGTCCGGTCACGGTCCAGCGGTTCACCGACGGTCCCGGTGATGAGCTGCTGTCGGTCTTCCGTGACGATATGCGGGCAGTAAGGCGCGTTCGTGCGAATCAGTTCGTACCGCGGTACCACCTTCCCCGGGATCCGAGCTTCGGCGAAGAGGAGATCGAGGTGACCGAGTTCCGCGCTCCCGGCCCGGTTGCGGTCGCCCGCCTCGATCTCCTTGGCGTTGACGAGGAGAGCGTCCGCGCCGCCCTGGCCGAGCAGCTCGGGCAGCCGCGCGCGCCCCTGTGGTTCATTTCCCCGCAGAACCCGCAACGGCTCGACGAGATGGACGCCCATCTCCTCGCGGAGGCCGAACGCGGTGATGAGCTGCGCGCGTCAATGGGCGTAGACGGGTGGGTGCAGATGCTCGCCTCCTCGCCCGAGGAGCCTGAGGTCAAGTTCGATCTGGGCCTCGGCGGGCGATCCTGGCTGGTCGAGGAGCTGATCGACTGGGAACCGCGGTACGCGCTACGGGCCGTGCTGCTCGCCTTTCCCGAAGCCGACGTCGTCCTTGCCGCCGCGGATATCGGGGGCGGACCTGACCGCCCGCAGCCGGCCCCGCTTCCCTCGCAGGCCATCACCGCGGTAAGTGCCAGGGCCGGAGCTAACGCGCCGGTCGTCGTGCTGACCGCGGGGAAGGCGGATGCGGAGTTCCTGCGGGCGGGACTGAAGGTGGTCCGCCCGTACCTGACCGATCTGATCCGTTTCCTCGATTACGAAGCCAGGCCGCAGGGCGGCGTCGACGCGCTGGCCGGTATGGTCCGGGCATTCGCGGCAGCCGGGATCGTCAACCGCGTTGTTGCCGTCTTCGGCAACGACACGGTCGCGGCGCAGGCCCTGCGCAGGCTCGCCGCATCGCCGCTGCCACCGCAGATCCAGGTCATTCGCTACCCCGACCTCACCTTGGCGAAGGCATATCCCGCCCTCGGCCCCGCCACCCCGGAGCTCCCCGATGGCACGCTTCCGGTAACCAACGTAAACGGCTTGGCGGGCAGCATCGAAATGTATCTGGGCCGTGACGTGCTGACCCGTCCCGACGGGACACTACGGCCGGTCCGGTGGACATCGTATTTCCCCGACATGAACCAGCATCAAGGTCAGGTCGACGACAAGGAAGCCATCCACGAGGCTTTCCGCGCCAAATCGAAGGCGGCCATCGAAAATCCCGAGAATGTGGAGCAGCAGGACTGGAGCGGTTTGCGTCTCATCATTGACGCCATCTGCGCGGCAGCCGAGCACGTCAGCGAACCGGAGTGACTGACGTACCACACGGGACTGCAGTGCCGGGCCCGCCGCTACCGTAATGGCAGTCGCGGCCGTCTCAGACCGCCTCCCGAGGCTTCTTTGCGGTTTTATTCAGCAAAGCACCCAAATACGCGTGATGAGATGGAAGCTGCGAGCCGGCCTGGCCGTCGGGACTCTTGCGGCGTGGCGGCCGGCGCCATGGCCAACCGAACGCGCGACGAGGTGGCGACGACAATGGTGGAGAGCAGCGGACCCGGCTACGGTCCGGGCGACGGCACCGGTTCCAGCGGTCCCGGCTACGGCTGGTACCCGCCGCCCCCGCCCCCGCCCCCGCCGCCCAGGCGAGGTGGCCGAGGCATCCTGAGCCACCTGAGCGTGGCGGTGCTCGCGGCGGCGGTGGCGGTGGGGGTGACGCTGGCCCTCGACCATCCGTCGACGCCGGTCAACGCCTCGGCTGCATCGAATCCCGGCGTCCCCGGTTCCTCGGCGGTGCCGTCGCCGCCGTCCTCGTCGCAGGCAGTGCCGTCTCCCGTACCGTCCTCCTCCTCCTCCTCCTCCTCGTCCTCCTCGGGCGGGACGGGGATCCAGTCGGTCGTCAACAAGGTCGAACCCGGCATAGTCATCATCAACAGCGCCATCCAGTACCAGAGCGAGGCCGGGGCCGGCACCGGGATGGTGGTCAACAGCGACGGACTGGTGCTGACCAACAATCACGTCATCGAGGACAGCACGAAGCTCACCGCCACCGTCGTCGCCACCGGGAAGACCTACCAGGCGACAGTGGTCGGCTACGACACGACCGGGGACGTCGCGCTGATCAAGCTCCAGGACGCGTCCGGGCTGACCACCGTGCCGCTCGGCAACTCCTCGACCGTCAAGACGGGAGCGCCCGTCGTGGCGCTCGGCAACGCCGAGGGGCAGGGCACGATCCTGCCGGCCGCAGGCACCATCACCGGGGTGAACCAGAGCGTAACCGCCTCCGACCAGGGCGGCACGATCACCACCGAGACGCTGCACGGCATGCTCGAGACCAATGCCGGCATCGTGTCTGGTGACTCCGGCGGGCCGCTGTCCAACGCTTCCGGTCAGGTGATCGGGATGGACACGGCCGGGCAGAGCGGGAGCGCGAACCTGGGCGAGCAGTCGACATCGACCGGCTTCGCGATTCCGATCAACACCGCGCTGTCGGTGGCGTCGCAGATCGCCTCCGGGAAGGCGAGTTCGACCGTCTCGATCGGGTACCCGCCGTTCATCGGGATCTATGTGGCCCAGGGCACCAGTTCTAACCCGCAGACCCAGGCCCAGGAGCAGTCAGGTTCCTCGGGCGGGGATCCGTTCGGCGGTTTCGGCGGCTTCCAGCAGCCCGGTTGCTACACCAGCAACGCCGACCTGCAAATTCCCTCGCAGATCGCGCCGGTCAACTCGGGCTCGCTCATCGACGGCGTGATCTGCGGCAGCCCGGCCGCGGCGGCGGGGATGACGGGCGGCGCGGTCATCACCGCCGTCGACGGGCAGACCGTCGGCGCACCGAACCAGCTGCAGAGCATCCTGGCGACCTTCCGCCCCGGCGACACGGCCACGATCACCTGGGTGAGCCTGAGCGGCAAGTCCACGACCAGCACCCTGCACCTGGCGGCTGGGCCCCCGCTGTAGCGGCGGATCGCGCGACATCTCCTCTTATTACGGTAAGAAACTAACAAATTACGTTCTGCCATCGCCTGGGCCCCTTGTGTGCGACGATTGCGCTGTCGGCACGGACGGTGACACCGGGAGGCCGACGTGTAATCGCGCGCGGCCAGCGGTCCGGCCAAGCGCGCGGCCAGTTGCGCATCGCCGGGGGGCACGAATTGGTTACCGTACACAACTTCTCCGAGGGCCTGGTCAGCCCGGTTCTCGCCTACGCGGTCTCCTGCCTCGGGGCGTTCCTCGGGCTGCGCTGCGTGATCAGGGCCAGCTACCACGAGGGCAGGGGCCGCGTGCGGTGGCTTGTCCTGGCCGCGACGGCCATCGGCGCGACCGGCATCTGGGCGATGCACTTCATCGCGATGCTCGGCTTCACCATCCCGGGCCAGCAGATCACCTACAACGTCCCGGTCACGATCGCGTCCATGCTGATCGCCATCGCGGTCGTCGGCGTCGGCCTGTTCATCGTCAGCTTCGGTGACGTCAGCCCGCGCAGGCTGCTCGCCGGCGGCCTGATCATCGGCCTCGGCGTCGCCACCATGCACTACCTCGGCATGGCGGCGATGGTCATGCCCGACTCGATGTCCTACAACCCGCCCCTGTTCGTGCTCTCGGTGCTGATCGCGGTCGTCGCGGGCACGGCGGCGCTGTGGATCGGCACCTGGGTCCGCGGGATCGGCGCGACGGTCTGCGCCTCGCTGGTCATGGGCGCCGCGGTCAGCGGCATGCACTACACGGGCATGGCCGCGATGCGCGTCTACCCGGGCGGGATGCCCGGCCTGCCCGGGGCGAGCCCCGGGTCGTTCCTGCTGCCGCTGCTGCTCGGGATCTCCATGATCACCTCCGTCCTGACGATCACGATCAGCCTGTCACCGAACGAGGACGAGATGCGGTCCGACGCCGAGTTCCAGGTCCGCCTAGAGGCCCTGCAGCGACGCCAGGGCTAACCGTAAGCCGCATCGGCTAGCCATCGGCTTCGGCCGCGCCTTCCTGGTCGCCGCCGGGCTGGCCGGCCGCGATGAGCTGGCGCAGCGTTTCCTGGCTAGCGTCGGGGAGCGTCAGTTCGAGCCGCTCGACGTTCCTGATCACGATCCGCGGGGCCGGCTTGGATTGCTTGCTCAGCCGGTCTTTGAGATCAAGCAGCGCACTGATGATGGTTCCGGCGTTCGCCACGATCGCCAGGATCGTGAACGGGTCACGATCCTGCGGCCAGCGCTGCGGATTCACCTCACTCAGCGCGGCCTGAATCTCGTCAAGCGTTACCGGGTCCGAAGTCTTCACGGCTAGCTCAAGCATGACCTCGTCGTCCATCCGGTCTCCCCTTTCGTAGCATGCCGATGTCCACCACGGACACGGCGGTCAGCTGACCCCGAAGTAACCGAAGGCGCTCCAGTACTCAAGCGGTTGTCCCTCGTCCCGCAATTGACGGCACACGTGCTGCAGGCTCAGGTCCGGGGCTCTTGCACTGTGACGCAGCTCATGGTGGAAGCGCTTCATTGTCTCGGTGGCGATATCGGAGGCAATGGGCCAGCGGCTGCCCACGATGGCCCTGGCTCCGGCACGGAATAGGCTGCCGGCCAGTCCGTGAAAGGAATTGGTCCTGCTGTCGGCGACTACCGCGCTTTCGCAGGAGGACAGGATGACCAGCGGGTGGGCCTCAAGCGCCGCGTGCAGCAGGAGGTCATACGCGCTCAGGTTGCGGCCGTCATTGTCGAAATCGCTGCAGAAGTGAAGCGCGGACTCGAGCGGGCTGTCCTCGCTGAAGGCGCCGTGCCCGGTGACATGAATGATGTCGTAGGGCTCGGCCAGAGCCTCCAGGACGGTCTTCTTGCTGCACTCGGGGCCGGGCATGACCCTGACCTGTCCGCTCCAGGTCTCCTCCAGCGACGCAACCTCCGCCGCCAGCCCGGGCAGGTCGTCGCCCTCGTACCCAAGGACGAGCACGCGGGCCGAGCGGAAGTCGGTCCGCTGCTGATCCGGGTGGCACCAGTCGGCCCCGGCCCGGACGGAGGGCAGGTACGTCACCGCGAGGGATGAGGGGTCGCCCGCGGCTCCCGGTGCGGCACCGGGCGCGGGGAAGGCCTCGACCGGCAGCCTGCTCAGCGCACCCGGCATGCTGACGATCAGGCGTCTGGCCCCGGACTCGGCGATCATCTCGGCCATCGGCTCTATCAGCGTCCTGGTCCCCGCAGCGCACACCTTAGCGAGCAGGTGCTTACGGAACGGCCCGGACGGGACGTACTTGTCACTGCGGAGCAGCCGGAGATCGCCTTCCGCGGGCTGCCACTGCCATCGCTTGTTCACCCATTCGTCCGGCCCGATCATCGAGCACAGCAGAGCGCTGACGACGGTCAGGCCAGGAACGAGCTCGCTGATGAACTCGCACAGGAACGCGGTCGGCACATCGGCGTGCGCCCGCAGCAGGTCCTTAACGGCCGGGCCGATGGGGTGATCATCGAAGTAATCCTCGATGTCCGGAATGGACTCCTCCGGGCTGCCCCAGACGCCGGCATCCTTGAGCCAGTGGGGAATGCGGTCTTCGCGCCACCGCGCATTCGCCTCGGTCGCCCACTCGGCCCGGTCTTCCGCGATCATCGAGTACAGGCGGACGGACGCACCGCGCGTCAGTTCGACCGCCTTCAGCGCCTCGTCGTTCCAGCCGTAGTTCACGTACTTTGCGGCCAGCATCTCGAACACGTCGACCAGCTGCTCGGCCTGATAGAGCAGTTGCTCCTCGTCGGTGACCGCCGCCAACTGCTGGAGTGCGTGCGCCGCGGCGTGCTCAAGCCTGGCCAAGCCCCGCGTGCCGGTCCGCCGACTGGAGCATTTCCATCCTGGCTAGGTAGTACAGCGACCGCCAGCGGCCCTGGTAAGCGGCGTCACTGCCCCCCTGCTGGATGGCGGTCGTCAGGTCAGCCGCGGCCTGACGGAACAGTTCGGCACCCGGTTCGGCCAGTGCGAGGATCGTGCGCGCTCGTGACTGGCGCACTTGGGCGCCGAAGCGGCTGTCGAACGCCGGGTTCTCCAGCGCCGCGGCATAGAAGTCGAGGGCCGAGCGGCGCTGAGCATCGTCGGCCTTCCCCGCGCTGAGCACCTCCGCCAGCGCCAACTGCGCCCTCGACAGGTACATCCGGGTAGTCCCCGGGCCGCCCGCGAAGGGTGCCATCGTGCGTGCTATCTCTGCCGGGTCTTGCCCGTCCGTGGCGCGCAGCTTGGCCAGTTCCAGGTTCACTCCGGAGAGGAACTCGGTCATGTCCACCTCGCCGTCGGCCACCATGCCCGCGAACCACTGGGCGGCGTCCCGGCCGGCGTTGAAGGCGGCATACCGCACTCCCGGCTGACCGTAGGCCTGATCGAGGTAATCCTCGGACACCGTCCCCAATATGTCGCTGGTGCACACCGCGAAGCTGCGCTGGGCTATCGCCTTCGCGTACTCGCTCGGCGCCGCGTCGATCGCCGCGGCCAGCATCGCGAGAGCGCCGACACCGAAACCCGTGTTGCCGGTGCGCTGGAAAAAGCTCCGGCACAGGTTGGACGCGGTCCGCAGCATCAGGTACCGGCCGCCCTCGTCCGGGTAGTCAAGGTCAAGCAGTCGCTCGGTGAAAAAGCACATCAGGTAGTAGAACCGCTGCGGCTCCCGCTGGTTTTCGATGGCCTGGCGCATACCGTCCAGGCGGTGGCTGTCCGTCACGCCGGACCTGCCCCACGTGTACGGCGGTTCCTGGCTCAACAGCCAGTTCGGTGTCCGGACCTCGCCGAACGTGGCCGGGAAGGGCGGCGTGATCGTCTCCTGCCGCACCGTCAGATTGCCCGACCAGCAGTCAGGGCAGCGGATTCCGCGGCCCAGGCCGACGTCGAGAGCGGCCATTCGCCCGCAGTCTTCGCACGTGACCTGCCGTTGCCCGACGTGGCGGACCATCGTGAGGCCGCCGTTGAACCCGCAGCGCGCGCACGGGTGGACCATTGCCGCCGCGTACGCGTATGCCCAGGGAAGCCCTTCAGCGAACGAAACCGTCATGGCGGTGTCTGCCAGATCGACCAGGTGCTCCCAGCCGCATTCCGGGCACTGGGCATACATCATGCCGTCGTACGACATGACCGTGTCCATGGTCGGGTCGGCGAGCATCGGCAGCAAACGTGCGGTCAGCAATCCCGCCATCAGTTCCCCCACTGACCGTTGGACGCGGATCAAGGCGCGGCATCATTTCGCTGCCGCGCCAGACCCATTCCTATCATCAGCGAGTTGCCGAGTCTATGACTACTAGTTCACCTATTCAAGCGGATACCGAGTAAGGCTCCTGTCGTAATAGAAGTGATTAGACCGCGGGTGACTATTAACCGAACCGGTAACATGATTACCTGCCATAAAGACCAAGATCAGTCTTCTGAACGGTGTAGTGCTCCGACTGGCCGGCAAATGACACACCAAGCACAGCAGCGCTCCAGGTGCGCAAAAACTTGTGCGGAGTAATTGGATTCTGGTGGGAACCGGCCGAAGAAGGCAGGCCGGGACGCCACACCGCCCCTAGTCCGATATGACAAGAAATGGTCATCTTGATTGGTGCGGATAACGCCGGCGATCAGCCAGCGCAACGACCTCGTGCTGCCGCTGCACGGCGGACCGCCCCCAGCATCGGACAGCACCCGCCTCACCCGCGAGCACGTCCACCAGACAGTCCAGCAGATCATCGACCGCGGTCGGGCCGACGGCACCATCACCCGGGACGTAACCCCGCACGACATCGTCGCCTTCGGCTCGATGCTGGCCCAGCCCCGGCCGCCCGACCCGGGCTGGGACGCAACCTGCCGCCGGCTCCTCGCTACCTACCTGGCCGGCCTGGGGCCCGGCCAGCCGCCGCCGGACCCGGGTCGGTCGTCGCTCGTGACGTGACGCCCCTGTGCCATGATCCGTCTCAGTCCCCGGGTTACCAGCGGGGAAGCGGCCCACAGCACGTACGCCCCGGACGTGGCGAAGGCCACGGGAATGGACAGCAGGAACGTGATGCAGAGGGCGAGGTAGGGCACGTTGTCGGGGTGGCGGGCCCACTCGGGCGCGTCCCCGCGCACCAGGTTCCCGCGGACCGCCGCCCGGTTCATGACCATCAGGCACGCCGTGGCGATGATCTGGATCAGGGTGTAGATCGTGAAACGCACGCCGAACGCGCCCGACCCCGACAGGAGCCGAGCCGCGAACGGTGTCAGCACCATCATCAGCAGCCAGGTCACGTTCAACTTGCTGACCAGGCCGTTCAGCCCGCACAGGTACCGGGTGACCCGGCGGTGCGAGGACCACTGCAGCCCGATGACCAGGAAGCTGACCAGGAAGGCGAGATAGTCGGGCCGGTTCGCCCACAGGTCATGCAGCAGCTGGCCGTTGGTCAGGCCCTTGATCAGGCTGCCGCCCGGGACCGGAAGATCGAGCGCGAGCAGCGTGATCGCGATCGCGATCACGGCGTCGGAGAAGGTGATGACCCGCTCGGTGGCGTGGGCCTCGGCCTCGAGTTCGGCCCGCGCGAGCTCGTCCGACGAGGTTCCCGCCGCGCGCCGGTTCTGTGACTCCTGTGACTCCTGTGACAGGGCGGTCACTAGTGCTCCATTCGGTTCAGTGGCCGTTGTAGACGAGCCAGCCGTACGTGACAGTCATGCTGGCGAGTGCCAGGAGGACCCAGCCGGTCCGCCACGCTATGCGGGCGGCGCGGCTGGGGCGACGACGGGGCAGTGCGTGATGACTGTGCGGCTCGGTGGATTGCATCATCGGTTCAGCCTTTGGTGGTGGCGGCGAGGAAGTCGAGCGTCCGCTGGAAGGCGGTGCGGGCTTCGGGCAGATTGAATTTGAACTGGTACTCATGGCCCAGGTCGTCGCCGGTGCCGTTCCAGAGCACCTGGGTCAGCGGCACGCCGTGGCTCTTCAGGGCGGACGCGAGTTCGGTCTCCTGGAAACGGAACGGATCGGCGTCTCCGTCTGACAGGAGGGTCGGCGGGTACTGCGCGGTGATGTGCTGGACGGTCGACAGCTGCCCGATCTCCGGATAAGACGTAAAGTCGCGGGTGCCGGTGTAGGCCCACAGGTAGGTGCGCATCGCCGGGAAGCCGGACCCGCCCACCGTGCTCATGTCGTAAATGCCGCAGAACAGCACGACGCCGCGCAGCGTGCCGGGTGGTACCGCCGCGGTGATCCCCATCGAGCTGGCCAGGGCGGGGTCGGTCTGCACGGCGGCGACCTGGCTGGTGATCTGGGCGCCGGCCGAGTCGCCGCCCAGCACGATCCGGGTGGGATCGCCGCCGAACCGGCTTGCGTTGGCGCGCAGGTAGCGCAGTGCGGCATTGTCCTGCAGCACCGGGACCGGGTACTTCGACCCGGGCGCGAGGTTGTAGTCCAGGCTCGCCACGGTGTAGCCCGCGTGGGCGAGCATGGTGGAATAGTCGGCGATGGCCGCGGCCGAGCCGGAGATGAACCCGCCGCCGTGCACCCACAAGATCACCGGGCGCGGCGTGGCTGCCGCGCCGTCCGGCGTGTAGATGTCCAGGTGCACCGTGGGCGCGTCAGGGACCGTGACGGCCACCCGCTGCTCGGTCACGGTCCGCGCGATCAGGCTGTAGCCCGCAGGCGGGTCCACCAGCTGGTTCCCGGTGAATACCGACGCCACCAGCGCCGCTCCCGGCTGGACCGACGTGTTGTACAGCGCCAGCGCGCCGAGCGCGCCGGCGAGCACCGCCAGCAACGCCGCCAGCAGGCGCCACAGCACCCGGCGCCCCAGGGAAACGTTTCCGGTCGTCCTGGCCGCGGCCGGCCAGGACGACGGCGGCCCGGATGCTAGCGTCGGTGGGATGTCGGCGTCCGGATTGCTGGTCAAGACCAGGTTCCTCTCTTTCGTGGAGCCCCCGTTCGCCAACGATAGTGATGCTTAAAGCAAATATCTAAGCTTTAGGAGGATCGGTGTCACAGTCGGCCGACGAACCAGGGCAGGCCGGCCGTGTGGCGGCCAGCCGCCCCGGCGGGCGCTCGGCGCGGGTCCAGGCGGCCGTCTTCGACGCCGCTGCGCAGCTGCTGCGCGAGCCCGACTGGAGCCGGATCAGCATGGCGAGGATTGCTGAGCGCGCCGGAGTCAACCCCACCACCGTCTACCGGCGCTGGGGCTCGCTGGAAAACCTGATCGGTGCGATGACCGACGCCACCGTGTCGCAGCGGGCGCCACTGCCCGACACCGGCACGCTGGCCGGGGACATCCGCGCGCACTCGGTGACGCTGGTGAACGACCTGACCGGCGAGAACCGGCGCTTCCTGCTGCGGGCGCTGATCATCGCGGGCAACAGCCCAGAGGACGGCACGTCCGGCCAGCGGGCCCTGCTCCCGCGAACCCAGAAGGTCAGAGACATGTTTGAACGCGCAGCCGCCCGCGGGGAGCCGTCAGTCGACGCGCTTACCTACTTTGAAGCGGTGGTCGGACCGATGTACGGCTACGCGCTGATGCTGCCCGGACTGCTGCGCCGGCGCGCCCCGGTCCTGGTCGAAGCATTCCTCGCCAGCCTCGACCAGGCGGCCCCGGGTCCCGGCCCCGGCACCCCGCCCGCCCCGCCCGCCCCCCCCGGCCTGCCCGCGGACTCCTGATCCCGGCGGTTTTATGAGAGTTCACTTGCATGAAGCGAGGCGGGTCGCTATTCTCATGAGAGTCAGCTCTTACGAAGGGAAATTACTCTCATGAACGCCATAGCAACCGCCCCCCGGACCGTCGACCTCGGGAACGGGCTACAGGTCACCATCGACGAGCGCGGCGACGCGGCGGAGGCGGCGGGCACTGGCGTGCTGCTGCTGCACGGCGGAGCCGGGGCCAGGTCGGTGGCCGGCCTGGCGGCGGCGCTGTCGGAGCACGCATACGTGGTGACGCCGGTGCATCCGGGTTTCGACGGGACGCCGCGGGTGCCGTGGCTGGACTCGGTCCCCGACCTGGCCGACGCCTACCTGGACCTGCTCGCGGAGCTCGGCCTGACGGCGGTGATGGTGATCGGGAACTCGGTCGGCGGCTGGGTGGCCGCGGAGATGGCGCTGCGTGACATCGACGGCCGGATCAAGTCGCTGGTGCTGCTGAACGCGACCGGCATCCGCCCCGACAACCCGGCCCAGGTCACTGACATCCGCAACGTGCCCCCGGCCGCGATCGGCCGGCTCGCGTTCTATAACCCGGCCTTCCGGCCCGACCCGGCCGCGATGACCGGGGAGCAGCGGGCCGGAGCGGCCGCCAACCAGCAGGCGCTGGCGCTCTACGCGGGCGATGACTTCCTGTTCGCGCCCAAGCTGCGGCGGCGCCTGCACCGCGTCACCGTGCCGGTGCTTGTCGCCTGGGGCGAGGAGGACGGCATTCTGCCCGCGGACTTCGGCCGCGCCTATGCCGCCGCCTTCCCCAACGGCCACTACCAGGGCATCGCCGAGGCCGGGCACTTCCCCCACATCGAGCAGCCCGCCGCGACCCTCGGCGCCATCGGGGATTTCGTGGACACCGTGGTCAAGCCCGACAGCGACTGACATCGGCCCGCCGCCGGCCGCGCCCCCAAGGGCGCAGGCGGGCGGCCGATCTCGCCGGCCGCTTCATGAGAGATTATTCTCATGAAGTCAGGAATCTTTCACGAAATTTGCAAGTGCTTTATCATGATGAATGAACGCTCTTACCAAGCAGCGAAGGCAGACCGATGGCAGCAGTGAGCATGGCGGGCCGCGCCAACCAGAAACTCCGCACCCGCAACGCCATCGTCCAGGCGGCGGCCGAGCTGAGCCGCACCGGCCGCGAGGTGAGCATGCCCGAGGTCGCCCAGGCCGCCCTGGTCTCCGAGGCGACTGCCTACCGCTACTTTCCCGACCTCGCCAGCCTGCTCCAGGAAGCCATCGCCGGGCAGTTGCCCGGTCCGGACGAGGCACTCGCACCGCTCGCCGGCTCCGACGACCCGGTGGCGCGGATCGCCGCCGCCACCGAATTCCTGCTGCGGCACGTCCAAAGCCGTCAGGGCGTGGTCCGCGCCCTGATCGCCGCGACGATCACCAGACCCGGCGACCCGCAGGCCCGCCCCGGGCTGCGGTTCGCCCTGATCGACAGCGCGCTCGCCCCGCTGGACGCCGCCCTCGACCCGGCCGCCCTGACACAGCTTAAGCGCGACCTCACGGTCGTCGTCAGCGCCGAGGCCCTGTTCAGCCTCACCGACCAGTACGGCCTCGGCCCCGAGGAAGCCATCACCAGCATCGTGCACACCGCCACCGCTCTCACCCGCACCGCCCAGCGCGACCACGCGGACGCCCGAGCAAATATTTAGATCGTCCCGTCCGGCGGTGTCCATCTGGGGAGGGCCCGTTCGTCGTCCCAGTGACGAGCCGAAAGAGCGGCTCGGGAGACTCCACGGATGGAGGGGCGATGGTTTACACGCTGTCCTACCAGATGTACAAGTGTGAGCACGGGCTAAGCGCCGCCGAGCAGCGGGCCGCGGACGTCCGCACGGGCGAGACCGCCGCCGCGCTGCGGGTCCGGCGGCATCGCATCGGGCGCGCCTTCAGCCAGCGGCGCCGGGTCAGGGCCGCCCGCGGGGCAGTCGGCCCGGTGCTTCCGGACAACACAGTGCTTCCGGACAACACAGTGCTTCCGGACAACCCGGTGACGGGGAGCGGGGCCGCCGCGCCAGCGCGCGTCCTGTCGAGTGTCCGGTAGGAGAGGGAAGGGACAATGCAGTACATACTCCTCCACGCCGGTGCCCCGGACCTCGACGACGCCTGGGACGACCAGGCCTGGGCGGCACTTACCTCCTGGCTTGACGAGACAATCAGGTCCGGGGTCAGCATCGAGGGCGGTCCGCTCCGGCTGGATGCCGACGCCACCACCGTCAAGGTGCGAGACGGCCAGCTCGTCGTTACCGACGGGCCGTACGCGGAGACCAAGGAGCAGATTGCCGGCTACGACGTGATCGAGTGCGCCAGCCTGGACGAGGCAGTGCGCTGGGCCGGCCGGCACCCCCACTCCTGGATGGGGGCGGTCGAGGTGCGCGCCCTGGTCGGCGGTTCCCCGGTCGTGCACCGGCCGGAGACGGGCGAGGGCAAGACCAGGTACATGATGCTTGTCTGTACCGACCCGGCGGTCGACCCGCAGGAGTTCACCCGCATGGAGCCGGTCGATCCCTGGGTAGCCGAGATGGACGGCCGGGGCATCCGCCTGTTCGGCAGCGAACTGGAACCGCCCGGCGCGGCCCGGACGGTCCGGGGGCGGGACCCCAACGCCATCGTGACCGACGGACCGTTCGCCGAGACGAAGGAGCAGATCGCCGGGTTCGATGTGCTTGAGTGCACCGACCTCGACGAAGCCATCGAGGTCGCGGCCAAGCATCCGATGGCCCGGGCCGGCCTCTTGGAGGTGCGGCCATTCCGACCGCTCGGGGAGAGCTAGCCGGGCCAGCCGGCCAGTCCCCGCAACCGGGGGAGGTGCTGGCCGCGGACGCCGCGGCCAGCACCGTGGGGACGGTCGTGGCCGATGCCTTCCGCGAGGAGTGGGGCCGCATCACCGCGGCCCTGATCCACCAGACGGGTGACTGGGACCTGGCCGAGGAATGCGCCCAGGACGCCTTCACCCAGGCGCTGCGGCGCTGGCCACGCGACGGCGTGCCGGACCGTCCGGGGGCGTGGCTGATGACGGTGGCCCGCAACGGGGCCATCGACCGCCTGCGGCGCAGCACCACCTACCGGGCTAAGGTCAAGGAGCTGGCCGTGATGGCAGCCAGAGAGCCGGAAACGGACAACCCGGAGCCGGGCGCTGACGACAGCGGCGTTCCGGACGAACGGCTCCGGCTGATCTTCACCTGCTGCCATCCCGCCCTGGCGATGGAGGCCCGGATCGCGCTGACGCTCCGCACCCTGACCGGGTTGAGCACCGCCGAGATCGCCCGCGCCTTCCTGGTGCCGGAGGCCACCATGGCCAAGCGGCTGGTCCGCGCGAAGCACAAGATCGCCAACGCGCGCATCCCCTACCGGGTGCCCCCGGCCGGCGCCCTGCCGCAGCGGGTACCCGGCGTCCTGGCGGTGCTCTACCTGGTATTCAACGAGGGATACTCGGCCAGCGCCGGGGACGATCTCATCCGGCGGGACCTGTGCGACCGGGCCGTCGCCCTGACCCAGGTGCTGGCCGAACTGCTGCCGGCCGAACCGGAAGCCAAGGGGCTGCTTGCCCTCATGCTGTTCCACCGCGCGAGGCAGGCGGCACGGGTAAACGACCGCGGGGACCTGGTGACCCTGGAAAACCAAGACCGCACCCGCTGGAACCAGGCCCAGATCGGCCTCGCCCGCCGGCACCTCGAAGACGCCTTCGCCGCCCGGCGGCCCGGCCAGTACCAGATCCAGGCGGCCATCGCCGGCTGCCACGCCGCCGCCCTGACCGCGCAGGCCACCGACTGGCCGACGATCGCCCGGCTCTACCAGCACCTGGCGGACATGACCGGCTCGCCCGTCGTCGAACTGAACCGCGCGGTCGCCGTGGCCATGGCCGACGGCCCCGCCGCCGGACTGGTCCTGCTGCAGCGCCTGGAGGCGGACGGCATCCTGGCCGGCTACTACCTGCTGCCGGCGACCCGGGCCGACTTCCTGCGCCGCCTCGGCCGGAACGACGAAGCCGCCACCGCCTACGAGCAGGCGGTAGCCCTGGCCAGCACCGGCCCCGAGCGCAGGTTCCTGAACGCACGGCTGGCAGAAGTCAGACCGCAGCAGCACGGAACCTGACCGGGCGGACCCAATGCCCGGGCGCTGACCTGGCCAGTTCCGGATACCAGCCAGCCGGTATCCGAGGATGTCAGTCCGCTGGGGGAGTACTCGGGTGCTGGCCAGGACGACTTCCGGCCCCCGCCGCGTCACCCTAGGAGAAAGGATCACCCAAGCAAACGGAGGCACGATGCCTCAGGTACGGATCACCAAGCAGCGCCCCGCCGCGGTCACCCGCCGCCGCGCTCAGGCGCAGGACGACCAGTACTGCCCGTTGGACCCCCGCGACCCCGACATCGTGCGCGCCAAGCAACTGCAGCGACAGTCCCGCCGCACGGAAAGCCCCAGGTAAGCACCCCCGGCTCCAACATTAGACCGGTCACATTGTCAGCGATCGCGCGTTCAGTCCGTGCTCGGCGGCGAAGGCCTCGAAACCTGCCCGCTGTTCAGCGGTGGCCCGTAGTGCCGCCTGGAGCCGTTCCGGGTCGGCCAGGCTGGGCCGCACCAGGTTGACGGCCCCGCCCAGCTTCGGGTCGGGTTCCGCGTTGAGGCCGTCGGCCCGTGCGAGGCGCCGGTTGAACTCGTCCATGGAAGGTCCCAGTGCGGGCATGACCCACAACGGGCCGTCCACGCCAAGCTGGTACGAGCAGTAGCTGCCGCCCCAGGGCTGCGCCGCGGCGCTGACGCCGGCGGCGAACTTCGCGCTGTCGGGTTCCACCGCCACGGCGTCGCTGCCGAGGGCGGCCGAGAACGCGCGGCGACCCGCCCCGATGACGGGATGTCCCGCAAGCGCCGACGACTCGTGATTTTCGGTCTCCGCGCCTTCGGCATAGAAGGCGTGCAGGTGAGCGTGCTGCACCTCCTGCCGGGGATTCCTGGTGACGGCCACGTCGGTGCCTCCGCTGGCGAGGGTCCCGCCCGCGGCCTCGATGTCACGCTGGTAGTCGAGGTTCGGTGCGCTGTCATTGGCACTGAACACCACGTATCCGCCGTCCGTGCTGCGGTACCACGCGGCAACCAGGGTCATCGCAGTTTGACCGGCCGCCAGTTCCGCCGCCGTGGCCGACGACCATCCGTCGCGATGGCCGCGAGGCACTATGAGCACGTGCGGCCTGGCCACCCGCCGGGGCCCGTTAGCCAGCATGAAGGGGTTGCGGTCAAGCACCAGATCCACCAGGGCGGTACCGTCTGCCTCGGTAACCGTCCCCAGGTAGGTGGGCAGACCGGGCACATCGGCGAACCGGTCCACCGGCCGGAACCGCCGGGAGAATTCTCCCGCCGGAACCACGCCCTGGACGTTCCCCGTCGCCGGGTCGGCCAGTACCCAGCTTCCGGCCCTGGCGGTGCCACCCGGCAACCGGTACCCCTTGACCGTCCGGGCACCGTCGCTGTACGCCCACAACCCGCGCATTTCGACCTGGGTGAACGGGGAACGCTCCGGATGATCAGCCATGCCCCTATCTTCGGCCCTCCCCGCAGCCCCGCCCGTAGCCCTCGCGGGAAGATGCCGAAGGTATACCGATTTTCGGGGGTCCAAAGCCCAGCAAACCGGACGGGATAACCCCCCATTCTCGGTATACCTCTGCCGGCAGGGATGATGTCACCGGGCGGTACCCGGCGGGGCTTGCAGGCGGGTGATCTGCTGATTGAGGTAGCGCTGTTGCTGGAGGTTGGTGGCCGCCCTGGCCGCGGCCAGGTACGCCTCAAGCGCGGCGGTACAGTCGCCGGCCATCTCGAGGAGGTGGCCGCGGACGGCGTGGAACCGGCGGTCCGCGTTGATCCGGGCGTCGGCCGACAGCCGCTGAACCAGTTCGAGACCGGCCCGGGGCCCGGCGACCATGCTGACCGCGACGGCGTGGTTGAGCGCGACGACCGGGTTGTCGGCTAGGCGGAGCAGGACGCCGTAGAGGGCGGCGATCTGGCGCCAGTCGGTCGCTTCGTGCTTCTCCGCCTCATCATGGACAGCCGCGATCGCCGCCTGGAGCTGGTACGGACCGACGGGGCCGCGGGGGAGGGCGGCGGTGACGAGCGCGGTCCCTTCGTCGATGGCCTCCCGGTCCCACCGGCTGCGGTCCTGCTCCGGCATCGGGATGAGTGACCCGTCCGGACCCGTGCGGGCGCGGTGCCGGGCGTGGGTGAGGAGCATCAGGGCCAGCAGGCCGGCCACCTCGCCGTCATCGGGCCGCGCAGCGTGGAGCGTCCGGGCGAGGCGGATCGCCTCCTGGATCAGGTCGACCCGGATCAAGGCGGCTCCCGCCGTGCTGGCGTACCCCTCGTTGAAGATCAGGTACAGGACCCGCAGGACGATGGCCAGCCGCCCCTCTAGTTCGCTGGGGGCGGGGAGAGCGAAGGGGACGCCGCTGTCTTTGATCGCCCGCTTGGCCCGGGTGATCCGGCGGGTCACCGTCTGCTCGGACCCGAGCAGGGCGCGGGCGATCTCAGCGGTGCTCAGCCCCCCGACCGCCCGCAGCGTCAAGGCGATCTGCGAGGCGGCCGGCAGCGACGGGTGGCAGCACAGCAACAGCAGCACCAGAGTGTCGTCGGCCTCACCCGCCGACGGCTCGCCCGGCCGGTGCACGCCGCGCTCGGTCAGTGCCCACCGGGCGACCGTGTCTTCTCGTTGCCGCCGCGCCTGCTCGCGGCGCAGCAGGTCGGTGAGCCGCCGCGCCGCCACCGTGATGAGCCAGGCCTTGGGATTATCGGGCAGCCCCTCGCGGAGCCATCGCACCGAGGCCGCGAGGAGCGCCTCCTGAGTGGCGTCCTCGGCGAGGTCGAAGTTGCCGTAGCGGCGGACCACGGCCCCGAGGACCTGCGGCGCCAGGCGGCGCAGCAGGTCCTCGATCTCGGCCGCGGTCACCGGCAGCCGGCCTTCACGCTCAGCCCTCGAAGTCCGGCTGGTGCTCGTCGACCGGCCGCACATCCGCGTAGGCGCCTGCCCGGATGTGCTCGGGGCCCGGGCAGCGGGTGAGCCGGGCGGCGATCTCGGTCGCCCGGTCGAAGCTGTCGCATTCCACGACCCAGTAGCCGGCGAGCACCTCCTCGGCCTCGGCGTAGGGGCCGTCGGTTACCACCGTGACCTCTTCCTTGAGCTGGATCCGCCGGGTGTGCACCGGGGCGCTCAGGCCCCGGGTTTCGACCAGTTCGCCCGAGTCCAGCAGTTCCTGGTTGAAAGCCTGCATGAACGCTCCCAGCGCGGCCCAGTCCTCCTGGGTCCACGCGGGGTGCCCGCGGGCCGCCCGACCATCTCCTGGTACTGCTGCTGGGATGCGAACGTCAAGATCATGTACTTCACCGTCTGTGTCCTTCCGGCCAGGGGCACCCGGTCGGCGCCCTCTGCCCAGACGTCGGAGCCGATGCCGCCCACCGGACACCGGACACCGGACACCGCCAGCCTGCTCAGCGTACGGTCTCAACTCTGCACCAAGACCAGGGCGATGTCCCGCGCCGCCGGTGCCGCGCAGGCAGTTCGCCGGCTACAGGAGCCCGCTGAGGTCAGCGAGCAGGCGGCGCTTGGGGCGGGCGCCGACCCACTGGGCGATGACCTCGCCGTTACGGAAGACGCTGAGCGTTGGCATTGCGAGGATCCCGTACCGCCCCGCGACCGCCTGGTTCTCGTCCACGTTCATCTTGACCACGGTCAGCTTGTCGCTGAGCTCCGCCGCGATCTCCTCAAGAACCGGCGAAAGCATGTGGCAGGGCGGGCACCACTGCGCCCAGAAGTCGACCAGGACCGCCTGGCCGGACGAGGCGGCGACTACGAGTTCCTGGAACGTGTCATCGGTGACGCTGATGACCGCACCGGTCGTTTCCACGTTGCTCACGGCTAGTCCCTCTTCTCGGTGTCGGATTCCTGACCTGGAGACTGCAGTTCGCAAAGCGGTACCGGCGGCTCGTCGAGGTCGGCGAGGCGCTCGGCCAGCCGGTCACGGACGCCGCTCAGCTCCGCGATGTGCCGGTCCAGGTCCGCCAGCTTGCGGCGG
This sequence comes from uncultured Actinomycetota bacterium, assembly GCA_963785645.1. Taxonomy (GTDB): domain Bacteria; phylum Actinomycetota; class Actinomycetes; order Streptosporangiales; family Streptosporangiaceae; genus Trebonia. Next base: position 137,579 of record CAWAWG010000017.1, on the reverse strand, counting down.
TACACATCGACCGACGCCGGGCAGTCGTCGCCCGATCCGTGCCCGGCCAGCAGGCACTCGACGAACGGGCGCACGTCCTCCAGCGAGAACCCGATCGCCTGGAGCGACCTGATCTCCCGGACAAGCCGCACATGGTGCTCGTCATAAACCCGGTACCCGTTGGCCGAACGTCCCGTCGGCAGCAGCCCCTGCGCCTCGTAATAACGGAGCGTCCGGGTAGTCGTGCCAGCCTGAGTCGCCAGATCCCGTATGCGCATTGCCATCGGTGCCTTACACCTCCAGTGCGCCCCAGCCTAAACATTGACGTCAGCGTCAACGCCAGCACTTAAAAACCAGTGATCCCGAACGAATCCGGCTTCCTCTCCCCGCCAAATCCGCTGCCGAAGGGTCGCTAAGAAACCACGGCGGTGGCCGCGACGAACGCGGCCACCGCCGTGACGCCGGCGGGCCGAACCTAGAACGCGAGGCTCCCGTAATCCGAGAGACTCTTCGTGATCTCCAGCGGGCGGAAGTGCCCGTCGGTGATGACGCCAACCTGGCCGGATTGCTTCCCGCCTTCGTTGGCCACATTGATCTCCGTCAGGCCGATGACCGAGTTGGCCGAGGCGTCCGTCCACAGCAGATAGGAAACACCGTTGTGACACGCTCCCGGGTACTGGTACAGGACACGCGCCTTGGTGAGGCGCAGGGGGATGGATGTGGCGGTGAATTCCAGTCCGCCGTTTGCGCAGCCCGCGTTGCTGCCGGTGCCGCTGTCGGTCAGGAAGTCGTACTGAGTGGTGCAGATGGCGGTTCGGCCGTCCGGCGTGAGCTGCAGCGAGTCACAGGTGGACGCGCCCGTATTGTCGATGCTGAGCAGCGTCCGGCTGGCCGCCATCAGGTCAGTGCCGGTGCCCGTCACGTCGACCGTGCGCAGCTGACAGGTTGTAGGTCGAGCCGGTAGTGAACTGGCTAGTGCTGAACACCAGCTGCCGGCCGCCGGAAAGCCAGGACAGGCTGTGATCGGCGAAACCCGTGCTATGTCGCCTGGTGCGGTCCAGGCATGCAGTTCCGCACCAGACGATACCGAGAAGACGGCCAGCGTGAGGACGTCGCTGTCGGTGGACTCCGACTCCACCGCCAGTTCCCGGCCGTCGGGTGACAGTGCATTGGCTATGGCCATCGCGCTGTTGCTCGGCAGCTTGATCGGCAACTTGGTCAGCTGGTACGGATCAGCGCTTCCGGGGGCGATGCGGAGCAGGTACCACGTGTAAGGCGGCCACCCGGCGTCGGGGCGAGCCGGTTGGCCGACGCCATCACGACGAACGTCCGGTCATCGGACGTACCCTGCACGTCCGTGAACACAAGGCCGGGCGGCGGGTTAACGGTGTCGATCACCTTGCCGGTGAGGTCATCGCCCACGATCAGCGGCCCGTAGGTCTGCGTGGGGGTGTCGTACTGGGTTGACGCGTAGTAACGAGGGACGCCTCCGTGCGGCGACGGTAGCGGAATGGCTTACGACGGTGACGCCGGGTCCGGGCTGGCGGATGGCGACCAGCACCAGCGCGAGCGCTACCGCGGCGGCCGCGGCGGCGAGCGGCGCCCCCCAGCCGAGCCTGCGGCGCATAGCGCGCTCGGGACGGCGACGGAGCCGGACCGGCGCGGGTGCATCCAGCGGGCGGACCTCGCGGATCAGGCTGGCGCCCGCCCGGGTCGCGGCCCGGACGCGGTCTTCGATGCTCATCTGGTCTTCGGTGCTCACTTGGCCTCCCCGAGCATGCGACCGAGGCTGGCGATGCCCCGGAAAGTGGCGGACTTCACGGTGCCCCGGCGACACCCATCGCCTGGGCCGCCTGTTCCTCGGTCATGTCCAGGTAGTAGCGGAGCACCACGGCCTCGCGCTGTCTGGTCGGCAGCCGCCTGATCGCGGCCAGGACCGCGCGGTTGGCCTCGCCGAGGATGGCGGTGTCCTCGGCCGACTCGATATCCTCGGGCGGGTCGAGGCGGAACTTCGCCTGGCGGTACTTGACCCGGTGGATCTGGCGGCAGCCGTTGAGCACGCAGGACCGGACGTAGCTGAGCGCCTTGGCCTGGTCGACGAGGGTGTCCCAGCGACGGTGCAGGCCGAGAAAGGCATCTTGCACGATGTCCTCGGCCGTCGGCTTGTCCCCGGTCATCAGGAAAGCGAGCCGGACGAAGCCGAGCGCATGCTCCCGGTAAAGCTCCGTGATCTGCCAACTCGGATCGTGGGCGGGCTGGCGCGCCTGCGTCACTGGATTCACACCCTCACTGATGCAGCGACCCGCAAAAGGTTGCCTGCTCCCGGACCGGCTCTCTTCGAAAGCGATGGACTGGCCGCATCCGTCGCTGGCTTCGCCGGCCGGGCGCGCTTCCCAGTCGGGTTTGGTCAGCGCGTACTCGACCACGCCGCGCTCGGCCCCCTCGGGGTCGAAGGTTCCCTCGTAAGGGAAGGTGCGCACAAGCGTCAGGCCGCATTTCTCCATGACGTGCCGCGATGCGCTGTTTGCCGTCATTGTCTGCGCGAACACCCGCACGACGTCCAGGTCGGTGAATCCCATGTTGATCAGGGCGCGCGATCCCTCGGTCGCGTAGCCCTTGTTCCACGCGGACCGGCGCAGCCGGTAGCCGAGTTCGATGTTGGTGAGGTCGGTCTCGGTCCCGTGGCCGGGGCGGAAGTGGAACCAGCCCAGGAACTCGCCAGTGGCAGTGGACTCGGCCGCCCAGGTGCCAAGCCGGTCGAGGCGCTCGTAGACGGCGAGCTGGAAGGGAATGATCTGCTCACGGATTTCTTCCCGGGGCGTTGGCTTGCCGCCGGTGAGGTAGCGCATCACTTCCGGATCGCTGTTCAGCTCGAACAGCTCGTCCACGTCGCCCTCGGTGAACTGGCGCAAGGCCAGCCGCGGTGTCTCCAGGATTACGTGCGTGTCTCCATTACTCGATAAACCATGAGTATGCAGACATCAAAGCCCAGGAAATCGTTCACCCGGTCTCTTCGGCGGGCGTGCTCGACGGCCAGTGAGCGGGCGTCCAGTCTCCCGCTGGGTCCGTGGTTTGCCCCACTTCGATCAGGTGACCATCGGGATCGCGGATGTAGCAGCGCTTCTCGAACTGGTACTGTTTCGGCGGCGTCAGGAACTGCGCACCCCGGGCGCTCCACTCGGCGTACACGGCGTCGATGTCCTTGACCCGGATATTGAGGAAGCTGCTGACCCGGTCGGGATCACGCGGCGTCTCCAGGATGACCGTCGGCTTGTCGTCGGTCGGTCCTCCGCCGCCATTGATGACGATCCAGCTGTTGGCCAGCGCGACGTTGACCGGGTTCCCGGGGAAGGCCACCCGGCCGCCGAGTACTTCGGTGTAGAACCGCCGGGAGCGCTCGACATCGTCCGAGACGATGAAGTGGGTCAGCACCATTCCCTCTGGCGGCGGCGGGAGCTCGGCCATCTGGCACCTCCACTGGCGGGGTCTCGCACCCCGCTTCACGGCAGACTCTGCCGCCGACGTTACCACGAGTAAGCATTCGATCCCCTTCGCTGCCGTGTCGCGATCCGGACCGCGGGGGGCGGGCAGAAGCCAATTCAACCAATACAGATAGGTAATTTGCGGCCCACTTGGCGCGTATCCGGCATGTTGCATATGTGATTATTAGCCGAAACCATGATTACCCGCTTGGCAATACACCTCGGACCTGACCGCACAATTTCAAACTTTCCACTTTCCCCTCTACCGGTCCTGCCGCGCTTATGTTAATTTTCTCGTGGTCAATCCATTACCGTCAGGCGCTCCGCTCGATTTGTTGACATCTGCATGCGACAAAATTAGGAAGGCGCGACATGGATCTCTCCGAAACTCTGCTGAGTGTAAATTCTGGCGAGGTTATCCGCTTCCCCGTGGAGTCCACCAGCCCGCTCGCCCAATTCCAGCGTATCGACACCGTCAGTAACTTCGGCAACCTGAGGGACCTTGCTGTCGTACAGACGGCCATAAAGACCAGTCCGACGATCTCATCGACCGACGTGGCGAATCTCGTACAAAATATTCTGTCTTCCGCCGGAGCGTCCGGCATTATGACGGTGCAACTGCCTGATATCTATATCGCGGAGGGAGCTACGCTGGTGTTCGGCGGCCCAATAACCGTACTGGCCGCGAACAACGTAAATATTGAAGGCGAAATGCTTGTATACGGTCATCTGAATCTCACCTGCGCCTCGCTGGGAACGCCGCCGCCGCCGCTACCGAAGCAAATCATCCGTAATCCGCCAAACATGGTACTCCCGGATTAGATTCGGCCGCGTTACCCGGGCTTAGTCTTAGCGCTAATTGTTAATGGTGAAAGGATGGGCATCGTGGGTAATCTGGTTGTCACCGCCGCGAACGGAGTCACGGGTGCGACGTGGGGTTCTACCTCTGGACCGCCAATAGCCGCATCAGGAGCACGTGGAACGGACGCTAACTGGCTGCGCGGAGCGAATAGCGGCGGCGCGGGCGCACCAGGCACGAACGGGGCGAGCGGCGGCAACGGCGGACCAGGCGGTGCGGGGGCTTCAACGCTGATCAACGTTCGTACTCTCTTGCCGAACCTGACCATCGACGTGTCGGGCGGCGCCGGCGGAAACGGCGGGAACGGTCAGCCCGGCGGTCAAGGCGGCACCGGCGGCCAAGGCGGGAACGGCCAGGGGTGGAACGGCGGGGCTGATGGAGGTTCTGGAGGAGACGGCGGCACCGGCGGCAACGCCGGGTCGGGAGGTCCGGGCGGACAAGGCGGGGACCTCACGATCGTATTTGTGACAGACAGTTCAAACAACCAAAACACGTATGGCGCGAACGGCGGGAAAGGCGGACCTCCTGGCGGCCCGGGCTCAGGCGGGCCCGCGGGTATTGGCGGTCCCCCGGGAAGCGGCGGAGATATCGGCGCCAGCGGCGGGCACGCTGGCTCGCCGGGCGAGACGGGGGCACCAGGAAAGCCCGGTGAATGGGGTCCAACCGGTGCCGCAGGCTCCTTTTCCTATACTCAATCCGGGTAACGCTGCCGGGCGAGACTTGGCCGGACAACGGCCGGAAACCTTTGCCCGGAGACCCGACTTCACTGCCTGGTACAGGCGGCCATGACGTGCCGTCCCCGCGGCGGCAGACCCGGAACCCCCGGGCCTGCCGCCGCGGCCGTTTTGTTGAAGGCATTTACCGAGCGCCTGTTCGACCCGCTCTCGCCCGGCGATGTTGCCGCGGTTACCGAAGTTCGCAGCCGCGGCTTTGGCGTCTGACGCAGCCAACATGCCGTGGCCTGCTTCGCCGGGGCCACGTTGCCCAATGCGCGAGGACGAGACCGCTAGTTCTCCAGAACCAGAATTCGAAAATTGTTTTCGGCTGAGTCGGCGGGCTGTCCCGGGGTGCGGGAAGCTCGGCAGTAAAGGCTTGCTGGAACGCGCGAGACCACGTTTAATAAAGTTGTCGGTCATTTTGGTGCGGAATGGCCGTCATGTTATTTTACGGAGAGAGCGGGAGCATTTCCATGTCTGATGACACGAGCGCACCAGTTCCAGGCTGGCCCTTGCCGCCCCAACCGCCAGCGTCGGCCATTCCGCCACAGCCAGGGCCGCCCGTTATGCCCCCTCCGCAGCCCGCCTGGCAGCAGGCCTTCTCGCCCCAGTCGCCGCCGCAACCACAGCCGCCGCTCCCACCCCCTCAGCCGCAGTCGGGGCAGGAAGGCTGGCCGACGGCTTCCACGCAGTCGTTCGCGGGACCGGGGTCTGGCTTCCCGCTGCCCCCGGGCCCCCCGCCGGTTCCCCCGCCGCCCGGAGTGCGCAGCCGCCGTCGCCCTCCGCTCTGGGCGCTGATCGCCGGCGGTGTCGCCTTGGTCGGGCTAGTCGTCGGGCTGCTGATCTGGGCCCCGTGGAGTCCGCCGCCGCAGGCGCCGACCGCCGTGCATGTCTCATCCCCGACGGCGACGACGGCGCTGGTCTCGTGGACCGCGCCCAAGGGCGGCGCGACGCCGAACCAGTACAACATCATGCGGGACGGCAAGGAGCAGGGCATCGTCCCTGGCAGCCAGACCTCGTGGACGGACACCGGCCTGACTCCCGGCAGCAAGCACTCGTACACGGTGATCACCGTGGGGGACGGGCAGCAGTCCGGCCCGTCCACCGTGACCTCGGTGACCACGATCAAGCCGGCTCCGGTGGACGTGACGGCGACGGACGTGACCTACACGACGGTAACGCTGCACTGGTCGCCGTCACCGGACGCGCCGGCCCGGACACGTACACGGTCTATGACACCTCCAACGGTAACGACGCGCTCGGCAGCGTCGCCGGGTCGCAGACCTCCTACACCGTCACGCAACTGGTCCCCGGCGACGACTACACGTTCGCCGTGACGGAGATCTGGGGAGCGACACAGTCGGTCTTTTCTACGCAACTGGACGCGCCCCCGCTGAACGAGCCGCTGTCCGGGAGCGTGCCGCTGACCGTCAAGGTCACCAAGATCATTGCCGGGAGCACGGGCACCAACGTCGGGGAGACCTGGCCCGATACCTGGAACTTCAGCGCGACCTGCCAGACGGCCAGCTGCACGCTCACGGATAAGGGGGATCTGATCTCAGGCGTCGGTAACTTCACGGCGAAGCTGACACCGTCGGACGGCGGCTACCAGGGGCAGGCCGCCCACGTGCAGTTCAGCCACTGCGCAGGCACCAACTCGTACAACACGGCCACCGTGCAGATCTACCCGGACACCGGGGGCGTCACGAACGGATCGTGGAACTCATGGCACGGGACGCTGACCCTCGCCTATCCCGGCCAGACGGTAGGGGACCTCTACTGCTCCGCCGGCGACTACGTATTCGCCCTCACCGGCACCGGCTCCTAACCGCCCGGCAACAACGGCAACAGGGGTCACACCTGCCAGCACCGGTCGCGGCGGTAACGGAGCTACAGACCCCGCTGCCGGTCAAAGCTCACTGATCACGAGAGATTTTCATGATCGTGGAAGATTAGCAGGTTATAACCTGCTAATCTTCCACGATCATGTTCGGATTATGGACTTGATGTGCCTAAGCGCTGAACAAACTGGACAAAAGGAACAGTCGCCGCGCCCCGGGACGCCAAGTCCGGTCAGAAGAACTTCCGGTCGACGCCCCGGAGCCGGTTCCGGTGCATGCGCGCGGCCCGGTCCGCCGCTTCGGGTGAGACGAGGTCGCCCCACGCGCCCGCGGCTGCCTGCCCGAGCGTCAGGATCGCCTCCACGTCGTCGGGGCCGAGCCCGGCTCCCTGAACCAGGCGCGTGCCGAATCCGATGTGCCAGCGCTCGTCGCGCAGGACCAGTTCCACTCCCCGGCGCACGCCCGGGAGGCCGACGGACAAGCGCTCAAGCGTGTCGAGCAGCGCATTCTGCCCGGCCAGGAGCACCACGCCCTCGAGCACCATGTGGTACAGCCCGACCGCGGCGGCCAGTCCCTCGCGGTCCCCGGCGAGACGCCGGGCAGTGGCGGGGAGGCGCTCCTCGAACAGGGCGACGAGCTCGGGACTGACGAGGGTACGGAGAACGTCCAGCCGGGCCTCCGCGTCGGCACCGGGAACGGCCGCGACCTCGGCCGCGACCCGGTCGAAGAAGCGGGCGTGGCGAAACTCGTCACGGGCCTGCGCGCGGAAGCACGCCGCCATCCACTCGTCGGAGGCCGCGGCCTGGAAGGAGCCGAGGTGCCCGGACACCGCCGCCTCGGCGATGCAGAAACCCGCGATCAATCCGAGGAGGCGGGTGTTCTCCTCGTTGCCAAGGGTCGGCCACACCGCCTTATCGGACGCGAAATCGATCGCCGCCTCGTCCCACTGCAGCGTCTCGGCGAGTATCACGAAAGTGTCGTATCTGGTGAACATGTATCAGCTACCCCCAGCCTGCGGGATCACCTCGCCCGGTTCCCAATAGGCCACTTCCGAACGTGCCATATGCCAAATGTGCGGTCAAGTGGCCGATAGGGTCGTGCTGGTGGACGAGCAGAGGCCGCTTGGCCGGGGTGCTGTGCTGCGGCGGGCGCGCCGTGGCGATGAAGACGGGATCCTGGACTGTATCCGCAGGCTCGCGGAGTACGAGCGAGAACCGGACGCGGTGGAGACGACAGCGGACGACCTGGGCCGGGCTCTCTTCGGTGCTTCTCCCTCGGTGTTCGCGCACGTGGTGGAGAGAGCCGGCGAGATCGTGGCGATCGCGGTCTGGTTCCTGAACTACTCCACGTGGACCGGACGCCACGGCGTCTACCTTGAGGACCTGTTCGTCCGCGAAAGCGAGCGGCGGCACGGCTACGGCCGGGCACTGCTGAAGACCCTCGCCGAGGTGTGCGCGGAGCGCGGGTATACCCGCCTCGAATGGTCGGTTCTCGACTGGAACGAGCCCGCCATCCGTTTCTACCGCGCCATCGGGGCCGTCGGCCAAGACGAATGGACAGTGCAGCGGCTCAGCGGTGACGCCCTGGCCCGGCTCGCCGCCGACTGACCACCGGCGCCAGCCAGCGCGGACCTGCGCGCTTTACCAGGGCGGGGCCTCATCGGGGGCGAGGACACGAAGGCTGGCGATCTGGCCGGAGCTGGCAAACCGGACCAGGAGCCGCAGCGGCTGCTTGCTGCCGGAGAACGTGATCAGGGCAGCCACCTGGCCGGACGCGGCTGCTCCGCTAACCAGGGACCGGCTGGAGACAGAAACCGGCCCGGGGTCGCCGATCTGCTGGAGTGCGAACTGCCACATCTGGCCGATACGCTCGGCACTCAACTTGGCCTGGCCCTCTGGCCTTAGCTTCTGGTGTATCTCGGTGAACTTGCCGTCGAGCAGCGCCTGCGCCAGGTCGCTGGCTCGCCGCTCCCACTGCGGCCCGGCCGTCTCAACGGCCCCCTGGGGCCGGGCGTTGCGGGGATCGCCGCCGCTGGCGGCCGTGATGACCGCGGCGTCAAGCAGGGAGACCGACCGGCCGTGGTTGCTTACGAGCGCGCCCACGGCATGCCCGGCGGCCTGGTCGATCGCCACGGACGCGGAGAACCCGCCGGTCCCTCCGTTGTGAAAGAGCAGCCCGCCGGTGATGATCCAGGCGAGTCCGCCCGCGCTTCCGCCGCCCATCCGGACCCGCGGCTGCTGGCACAGCCTGATCGCGGCACCGAGCGGGCCGGACGGCGGGGCCAGGCTGGCGGACAGGTAGCGGGCCAGGTCGCCGATGGTGGCCTCGACGGCGCCGGGCCCCGCCAGCGCGTGATCCCAGTGCCCGGCCGGCTTGCCTCCGGCGTGCCCGCTGATCCGGGTGCCGCCGCCCGCCGCTCCGACGCCCGAGTTTTTCATCCCAAGCGGCCTGAGCAGCCGCTGCGCCAGCAGGTCCTGATACCCGTGACCGCTGGCCCGCTCCAGCACGAGCCCGAGCAGCTGATAGCCGAAGTTCGAGTAGACGTGTCCGGCCGCTGGAGTCCTGGTCGTGGCCCGAAGTCCCTCTTCTGCGCGCTTGGCGGTGAAGTCGCGGTAGGGATTCGTCTCCTCGGTCGGCTGGTTCGGCGCGAGGCGCGGCAGCCCGGAAGTGTGCGTCGCCAGTTGCTCCAGCGTGATGTCGGCGTTCGTCCCGGCGTCGAGCCAGCGGCCGATCTCGTCGTCCAGCGCCAGCACGCCGTCCCCGACCAGGCTGGCGAGCAGCGTGGCGGTCATGGTCTTGGTGATCGACCCGATCTCGAACCGTGCATCCTCCGGCAGCCGCGCGCTGCGCCGGAACGCCGGTCCGTCGGCGTCGATAGCGGTGACGGCGACGGCGACGTCACCGTCGAACGCCCCGTCAAGAGTCTCGAAAACAGCCTGCGCTTGCTCCGAACCCCATTCCATGGCCAGACGTTACCGCCATTCCGCCGCGACTTTGAACAGTGATCCAGAACGTCCTATTACTACGAATCCGGCTTCCTCTTCCGGGTCCGGCAACTCCGGCTCCCGGCGCTGGTGGCTGGTACGCGAGGACGGCCTGCCGCTGGGCGGTGCGTTGCACCACATCCGCTTCACCCGCCCGGCGACCAAGTTCAGCTCCCAGGACCGCCACCGCGCGGCCCCGCTGGCCGGACGCCTCGGCCTGACCGTCGAACTGGCAGGCCACGAGGTGGGGACTCTCAGCCCGCCCTGAGAATGTATGCGGACCGGACTCTAGCAAGCCCGCCAAATCCCGCGCAACGCACCGGTCGGTCTAAGCCTGGGCGGTGGCCCGGTGAGGGCGACCCGCTGGGGTGGTGCCGGCTTCCCGTTATCTGGGGGTCTGGCCCTATCGATAGCTGTCCTGTTCTGTGCCATCGTGGGGACCTGTGAGAGCAACCAGCATGATCAAGATCTGGGCCGCGGTGGTAGCGGCCGCGGGCATGCTCGTCGCGGTTGGCTCGTCAGGCCCTGCCCTGGCCGGCACCGCCGCCTCAGGAACCCCTGGTCACGGGGGTCAACCTGCCCGCGGCTGACCCGCTCGTCCTGGCCGCGGGCGGCACGACCCTGAACGCCAGCCACGAGACCGGCGCCTACCTCAGCGAGACCGCCTGGGGCCTGCCGTACGGCACGCCGGGAACGGCGTTCCAGGCATCGGCGGGCGGGTACAGCGACCTGTATGCCCGCCCCGGCTACCAAGACGACCTGGTCACCGGGCCCGCCCGGGGTGTACCGGACGTGTCTGCCGACGCCAACGGAAACACCGGCATGGCGCTGGTGATCAGTAACGGCAGCGGCGGATACACGATCCGCAACAGCGGCGGCACCAGCGCCGCCGCGCCGTTCTGGGCCGGGCTGATTGCCCTGGCCGACCAGTACGCCGGCCATGACCTGGGCTTCGTCAACCCCGCCCTTTACCGAATTGCCGGCACCGCACTGTACAGCGCCGCCTTCCACGACGTCACCACGGGAAACAACACGGTGGAATTCCCGCCGCAGACCTTCACCGGATACCAGGCCGCCCCCGGCTGGGACCCGGTCACCGGCCTGGGCAGCCCCGACGCGCAGGTGCTGGTCCCGCTGCTCGCGCGCTACTCGTCGCCCTGACCGCCGGCGGGCGGCCGGGGGTGACTGCGCCCGGCCGCCCGGTGCGGACGCGGACGGTGTTCGGCGTCAGTCAGTGCGCGGGACGAGGACCCCGTGCGGGCATCTGCTTGATGCGGGCGGTCGCGTCTCGCCAAGCGGCTTGGGTGAAGACGAGAACAGGACCATCGGGTTCGAGAGATTTTCGCAGCAGTACCGCATCGTCCTGCGCGGCCGCTTCCACACAGGCTCCCCCGTCGCACCAGCTGCTTCTACGCCATTCCGAGGTTTTACCGAAGCCTGACCCCAAGACACCCTCCCCAAGGTGGTGACCGAATCTATCGATTGGTCACCAGCCATGGTAGGCATACCAAATTCTAAACTGTCAAACACTTATGAGCCGACTCTGACTGAAGGGTACTGTGTGACCAGTGAGCCTAAAGTTACGGCCCTTTTGGGGCACACAGTACCCTATTTGCTGCTTTGGTGATTAAGGTGCTCAGTTGAGCAGGTTGTCGAAATCGCCCTTCTTGATGCCTGAGACAAATTCATGCCATTCCTCCGGTGTGTATTCAACCAAGGGGCCGTCGGGCTGCCGGGAGTTTCTGACCAGGACCGTGTCCCGGTCGGCCGCCACCTGCACACACGAACCGGCATCACAGCTGAGAGCGGTGTACCAGGTGATTCCGCTGTCATCTCGTGTTATAGCCATGAAGGTATCTCCTATTATGTGATTGATTGCGAATAAAGCGAGGAAGGCTTGGCTGAGGGCAATTCGTGGAACCTAGAACTCGTTGCGGATTTCCTCGATCATCTTGACCGAGTCCCGCGGGTTAAGTGCTGAGTCGCGGAGGTCGTCGAGCGCCTCGCTGTATCGGTCGACCTCGTCCGGCCGCTCTATGTACAGCTGGCTGACCAGCGTTTCGACGAACACCAGGTCCGGGAGCTTGGTTCCACCGAATTCCATATAGGTGAAGTTGCTGTCGTGGGCGTTGTAGGCGCCAACCGTGTACGGGATGACTTGGGCCGTCGTTTTTTCCTCCCGTATGAGCGAGAGGATCCGGTCGAGCTGGTCCCTCATCACCGCCGGGGCGCCGATGTGACGGCGCAAGACCGCCTCGTCGAGCAGCACGCGGTACCTCGGCGGCGTGGGCCGCTCAAGAATCCGCTGCCGCTCCATCCTGGCTTTCACCCGCTGATCGAGGACCTTCTCTGACATCTTCGGGTTAATGCCCTTGACGAGGGCGCGGGCATAGTCTTCCGACTGGAGCAGGGCCGGCAGGAAGTACATGCCGAAGCACGTGATGGCGGTGGCGGACTGCTCCATGCCGATGAGGGGAGCGATCTTGAGATCGTCGTACTTGGCCCACCAGCCGGGCTCGTAGGCGTCCTTGGCCAGCTTCATCAGCTCGGCTGACGTCTCGGGGTCAACCTCGTAGATCCGGCACAGGTCCCTGACATCGCGCAACGTGGCGCGGCGCACGCCCGTCTCGGCCCGGCTGATCTTGGTCGGAGAGCAGAGAAGCTCCTTGGCCACCATCTCGACCGTCAGGTTCTTCGCGGTCCGCAACTCGCGCAACCGCAGACCGAGCTCGCGCTGGCGAACGGTCGGACTCAAATCCGCCACGCTGTGCCTCCCTCTTTGGCTACACAGATGACGCTAGGTACTCGCGCCCTGTACCCAACCACTGGCATGTGCCGTGTGGGTCACACTAGAGCCTCGCACCACGAGGGTCAACCTACCACTGATCAGCGTCATCCGCGTGTAAACACCCCTGAGCTGGGGCTGCATTCGTTCACTGTCTCCCTCTTCGTAAATCTGAGCGAATACCGATGCTTGAGATGGCAAAGAGACTGTTGGGATACCAATGGCATGAAAGATTACTCACATTCCCATGGAACCTTCCGTTTGGAATGTGCCAAACGGGAGATACCAGAGGATGGTACCGCAGAAGGGAGACTGCAATGACCGGATCAACCCCCATGATTTTCCTGCTCGGGGCCCTCATCGGCGTACTCGCGGGCGGCGCGCTCTGCGTGCGCTACCTGAGGCGCGAGATCGCGGCCGACATCGGCCCCCGGCTGCGCCGGCTGCAAATGCAGCTGGACAGCCTAGAGTCCGCCATCAACCTCGTGCTGATCACCCGGTACTCCGAACTCGGCGGCCAGGCCCCACGTGAGCCTGCCCGCCGTTTCCTCGGCGACGGCGGACCGTGAGCCTACGGCGCAACCCGCCATGGCCGACATCCTGAATCTGGACATGAACTAGCAACTGACGTGGGGGCGGTTGATTAGACTTGAGTGACGACGGCGGAACCTGTGCGGAGGGGTCGAGTTCAGATGGCGGAAGCAACCAGCCCTGACCTGCCCGTCTCGCCGTCCGGGGTCTTGGGAGATCCAGGCCTGGCACCGCCGGAGTTCAACACGGGGATCGCGCACCCGGCGCGCGTTTATGACTACTGGCTCGGCGGAAAGGACAACTACGCCGCTGACCGAGCGCTCGGTGACGCGTTGATCGAGGCGGTGCCGACAACCCGGACAGGGGCGCGGGCCAACCGCGCGTTCCTCGGCCGTGCGGTCCGGTACCTGGTCCGCGAGGCTGGCATCCGCCAGTTCCTCGACATCGGCACCGGCATCCCGACCGCCGCCAACGTCCATGAGGTCGCCCAGGGCAGCGCGCCGGAGTCCAGGATCCTGTACGTCGACAACGACCCGATCGTCCTGGCGCACGCACGGGCGCTGATGACCAGCGACCCGGCCGGCGCCACCGCGTTCATACAGGCCGACCTGCGCGAGCCCGGCAAGATCCTGGCCGACCCGGAACTGAGCGCCACCCTGGACCTGGGCCAGCCGGTCGCTCTCATGCTGATCGCGGTCCTGCACTTCCTGAGCGACTCCGAAGGCTCACGCGGCATCGTGGCGGAACTGATCGATGCGTTGCCGTCCGGCAGTTACCTCGCGATCTCGCACCTCACCGCCGATTTCGACCCGGAGGAGGCGGCGGCCGCTCAGGCCGCGGGGCAGGGCTCGGGCGTCACGTACGTGCCGCGCACCCGGGCCGAGGTCGCCGCGTTCTTCGCCGGCCTGGGCCTGGTGGACCCGGGCGTGGTACCGCTCCTGGCCTGGCGACCGGACAGCGGCACGCCGCAGGACCCGCTTTCCGTGCGCATGTACGCCGCAATGGGCCGCAAGCCGTAGCCGGACACACACGTCGCAGATGATGCGCGGAAGGCACGCGGGCGACCGGCCCACGGCGGGGGTAACGCGGACCGGGTGCGTTCCGTGAGCAGGCGGGACAGGTCGTGGCGGGAGTTGATGCCGAGCTTGCGGTACGCGTTGGCCAGATGGGTCGAGATGGTCTTGCCGGTGACGAACAGCGCCTGGGCGATCTGCGCGTTGGTCAGTCCTCCGGCCGCAAGTTCCGCCACCCGTCTCTCGGTGGGGGTCAGCGCGTCGGCACCGGTGTGAGCGGCCCGCCGGGGCCTGGCGCCGGTGGCGTGCAGCTCGCGGCGGGCCGTCTGGACCAAGGGGATGGCACCCATATGGTCGGCGAGCTGCAGCCCCTCGCGCAGCGGCGGACGGGCGGCGGAACGCTGGCCGCTGCGCCGGCGGGCGGTACCGAGCTCGATCAGCGCGTGCGCACGTTCCAGGGCCGACGGGCTCTGCTCAAGCACCTCGGCCGCTTCGGCCAGCAGCTGAAGGCGCCGCTCGTCCCCGGCGATGGCCGCCTGGGTCCGCAGCGCCAGGCCGAGGGCCCGCGCGGTGCCGGACCAGCGGGCCCGGTCGAGCAGGTCGCCGGCCATGGCCTGGGCCCGGTCGAACTGTCCGGCGGCGTGCGCGGCCAGGGCGGCCGTACGCCGCCAGGGCACGAACCCCGGGTGGTCGATGCCGAAGCCAGCGGCGAGAAGACCGCCCGGCCGCCTCAGCGTCGGCGATGGCCTGGTCGGCTCGCCCCTCGGCCAGGGCCAGCCGCGCGCGGGCAAACAGGGCGATGGCCAGGTCCATCGAGTCGGGCAGCGCATTGACGGTCAGGTCAAGCGCGTCGCGGGCAGCGGTAAGTTCCCCTCGTTCGATATGGATGTGGGCGCGGAGGCTTCCGGTCCAGGGGTCACCCGAGGTCCAGCCCTCGAGGCTGGCGACCTGCGCCTGGTCCAGGTCGGCCAGCGCTTCGGTCAGCTCCCCGCGGTGATAGCGGACGATGGCGCGGTGATAGCTGGTCATGGTGAAGTTCAGCAGGGAACCGCGGCGGCGGGAGGCGGCGAGCGCCGACTCGCAGATGCCCTCGGCCGCATCTAGTTCGTCGACGCAGCACAGCGCCTGGACGATCGAGCCCGGTGAGGATGCCCAGGCTGGCCGGGTCGATGAGCGGGTCGGCGGCGGTGGCCCGCGCGGCCAGCGCGCGGACCTGCTCCGCGGGCCCGGCCGCGAATGCGAGCCGCAGGGCCAGGTGGGCGAGCAGCCCGGGGTCATCGGGGGTCTGCCCGTCGCGCGCCGCCTCGATCAGCGGACGTAGCCTGCGTTCCGCCAGCGGATGCAGGGACGCGCGGAACGTGGTGGATGTCAGGTAGCTGACCAGCAGCCGGGGCAGGGCCGGGTCCCCCGGCTCCAGCAGGGCCACGGGCCGCTTCCATGGCGGCGGCGGCCGCCTCGTGGTCACCGAGGTTGAAGCGCATGCGGCCGAGGGCGGCCAGCGCCCCGGCCCGGTCGGCGGGTGCGTCGAACACCCCGAGCGACTCGTCTATGCGCAGGCCGGCCCGTGCGTCACCGCATTCGATGTGCGCGTTCGCGAGTTCGAGCAGTACGTGACCCCGCTGAGTCGCGGTAGGCGGCTCGGCCAGGGCCCGCTCGAGCAGCTGCGCCGCCGCGCCGGGATCGCCCCGGATCAGCGCCTGCGCGGCCGCCTCCCGCAGGGTCGCCACCGTCTGCTGATCACCGTCCGGCTGGGTGAGGAGCAGGTGAGCGGCAACGCCGTCGACCGGCGCGCCGTCCGCGGCGAGCAGGCCCGCGGCCCGCCGGTGCGCCCGGGCCAGGGCGAATGCCGGGATATCGGCGCGCACGGCGGTGGCGATCAGCGGGTGCGTGAAGTGCAGCGGCTCGCCGGGAGCGAGGATGTGCGCTTCCGCCAGCGCGTCGGCCGCCTTCTCGGCCGGCTCCGTGCCCAGGTCGGCCAGCAGCCGGGCCTGGCGCAGCGCGGCCCGGTCGCCCAGGACGGCCACGGCCTGGGCCAGCCGGGCGGCGGCATCACCGAGGCGGGCCAGCCGCACCAGCACCGAGTGCAGGACCGAGTCGGGCAGCAGAGACCGCACCCGGGCAACCGACCCGGCGGTCGGGGCGATTCCCTCGGCCCGCAGCTTACGCAGCAGTTCGCGCGTCAGGAACGGGTTCCCGCTGGTCATCTCGGCGCAGGCGCTGGTGAACGCGGGGTCTGCCCGCGGGCATCTCGGCGAGCACCATGCGCGCGACCGCCTCCGGGCTGAGCGCCGCCGGCTTGAGCATCCGCCGGCCCGGGCGATCCCGCAGCCAGTCCAGCGTCCGCTGGCCCGGCGCTTCTTCGCCGCCGCGCACCGCGACCACCAGGACGGCGGGCAGCTCGTCGATCCGGGCGGCCAGGTACGCGAGGTAGGAAAGCGACGGCCGGTCGGCCCACTGCGCGTCGTCCACCTCGATGAGCAGCCGCGGCCGGCCCGTCCGCGTCCCCCGAACCGGAGGCGAGGTTAACGGTCAGCCAGTACAGGCCGCGGATGAGCGCGGAGGGGTCGTCCGCGCTCTGCCCGGCCGGGTCGAGCAGACCGGCGGCGAGGCAGGCGTGGCCGGACAGCAGCCGGGCCCGTTCCTTGCTCGACGCGGCCGCAACGGACGCGGCGAACAGTTCGGCGGCGACGCCGAACGGGACGTCGCGCTCAAGGTCGATCCCGCGGGTCGCGAGCACCGTCATGCCCTGCGCACCCGCCATCGCGCGGGTCTCGGCCAGCAGACGCGACTTCCCGATGCCGGCCGGGCCTTCCACCACGACGAGGGTCCCCGCCCCGTCTCGCGCCGCGGCGAGTGCGCCGCCGAGCGCGGCCATCTCGGCCTCCCGCTCGTACAGCCCGGCGGCTGATTGCCCGGTAACCGCATGGTCCTGCTCGCCATCACGAGTGCCCCGCGTCACAATTCACCATTTTCGCGCATTCTCAGGTGGGGGCGCGTCAAAAATCAATACATTCCGCCCGATGTGCACCTCGGGCGGGCACGGCACAGTTCGTGTCATGGAAATCAGCGAGCCAATTCTCGGCTCACCCGAACCGCGCAAGCACCCTGAACTCCTGGCCTCTTCCGGCCCCGAACAGGACCCGCAGGCCATCATGCAGAACAACATCAAGACCAAGGCCGGGCCGGAAGCCCTCGCCCGGGTCAAGGAATACCTGGCTGCCACCCGCCATCGTGACGCCAGCGCGTACACCGACCTTGCCACCGACAGCCCGTTCGTCTACACCTACGAGCTGTCGCTCCAGGACTGGCACTTCCAGGAGAAAATGCCGGGCATGAAGGTCCCCGAGGTGGTCGATCAGACGGAGATCGTCAACCCGACCCCCGCCACCGTCTCCAACCAGTTCAGCTACTCCAAGAAGGTGGCTGACACGTTCACGTTCTCGTTTACCGAGGGCATCAAGGTCGGCGTGTCGGCGAAGTTCAAGGCGGGCGTTCCCGTCGCGAATACCGAATGGACCGTGAGCGGGGAAATCTCCTTCTCCGGCACCCAGACCCAGACCACCAGCCGGGAAACGACCTGGACCAACACCACCACCATTAACGTCCCGGCGAATACCAAGGTCCATGTCGATGCCATCGTGAGCGTCGTCACCCCGGTCTACGACTTCAGCGCGTCCGCCGTCGTCATCAACAGCAAGGTCAACATCCCCGCGTACGACTCGGCGGTGAAGTCGTGGGACGACCTCATCATCCCGCTCGAAATACTGCTGCCCAGCCTCGACGACCGGAGCATCCCGCTGGCCGGCACCCTGATGGCCAAGGCCGGGCTGGACACCTACATCCAGACCCGGACTATCCCCTGATCTAACCGCGGAACATCAGAAGTCGGCGGGCGGGTGCGGGACCGGGGGAGTCCCGCACCCGCCCGGCCGCGTCAGCCGCTTGCACCGAAGAGAAAGTAATAGTTGGTGACAGAAGGAACCTCCAAGTCGTTCGGAATAACCTCGGTGCGGACGCGCACCTGACGCCCGTTAGTCCGTGATACCGCGGTGTAGCCGCCGTGTAGCCGCGGCTGCGTACCTTCTCATCGTGTCCATCTTGCTATGAGGGAGAGCGATGAGATGACAGCTACTGCCGCCATTGACGCGACCGGCCTGGTCAAGAAGTTCGGTCCGCTCCGCGCGGTCGACGGCATCGACCTTGAGGTAAGCCGGGGCGAGATCTTCGGCGTGCTCGGCCCGAACGGTGCGGGGAAGACCACCGCCCTGCGGATGCTCGCCACGCTGCTGCCGATCGATGCCGGCCAGGCTCGGGTGTTCGGCGTTGACGTTGCCCGTGAACCGCACCGCATCCGCCAGCTGATCGGGATGACCGGCCAGTTCGCGTCGGTTGACGAGGACCTGACGGCGATGGAGAACCTGTGGATGTTCGGCCGGCTGCAGGGGCTCCGCTCGGCCGACGCCCGCGCCGCCGCCAAGCGGCTGCTCGGCCAGTTCGGCTTGGAGGAGGCCGCGGACAAGCCGATCGCGCAGTTCTCCGGCGGGATGCGGCGGCGCCTCGACCTGGCCGCGAGCCTCATCACCCGGCCGCCGCTGATCTTCCTTGACGAGCCGACCACCGGCCTCGACCCGCGCACCCGCGGGCAGATGTGGGACACCATCCGCGGCCTGGTCAACGAGGGCTGCACGGTGCTGCTCACCACCCAGTACCTAGACGAGGCGGATCAGCTGGCCGGGCGGATCGCGGTGATCGACCGGGGCCGCAAGGTCGCCGAGGGCACGCCCGGGGAGCTGAAGGCCTCGGTGGGCAACTCCACCTTGCAGCTCCAGCTGGCGCCGGACGCCGACCAGGAGCTCGCCCGGCAGATCGTCCGGCGGGTGGCGGGTGCCGATCCGGTGCTCACGCCCGAGTCGGGGCGGATGAACGTCCCCCTCGACACCGCCGACGGCGCCGCCGACGTGCTCATCGGGTTCCGCGAGGCCGGGGTCGGGATCGCGTCGGTCAGCGTCGCCCAGCCGACCCTTGACGAGGTCTTCTTCGCCATCACCGGGCACGGAGCAGATCCGGTCGACGAAAAGCAGACAGACGAATCCGTTCTGGAGGTCAAGTGAGCACCATGATCGCGGGCGCTGAGCCGTCCGCCGACCGCGCACCGCGGGAGGTCATCGACGTCAGCGCGGTGGTGGCCCGCACCAGCCCGCGCAACGGCATCACCGAGACGGTCAGCCAGACGCTGATCATGGCCTGGCGGGCGCTGAAGAAGATGCGGCGCAATCCGGAGCAGTTCTTCGATGTCACGCTCCAGCCGCTGCTGTTCACGGCGATGTTCGCCTACATCTTCGGCGGGGCCGTCTCCGGCAACGTGCACAACTACCTGCCGCTGCTGATTCCCGGCATCGTCGCCCAGACCGTCCTCACGACCTGCATGGCCACCGGCGTGCAGCTGCGCGAGGACATGGAGAAGGGCGTCTTCGACCGGTTCAAGGCGCTGCCGATGGCCCGGATCGCCCCGCTGGCCGGCCCGATGGTGGCGGACCTGGTGCGCTACCTGATCGCGGCCGGCCTGACGTTCGTGACCGGGGTGATCATCGGCTACCGGCCCGGCGGGGGCGTGCTCGGCGTGCTCGGCGCGATCCTGCTCGCGATGTTCACCGGCTGGGCGCTGGCCTGGATCTTCACCTGGATCGGGACGATCGCCAAGAGCGCCCGGGCGGTGCAGGGCATGTCGATGATGATCCTGTTCCCGCTGACGTTCCTGTCCAACGCGTTCGTGCCGGTCACCAGCCTGCCCGGCTGGCTGCAGGCCTTCGTCAACGTCAACCCGATCTCGTACACGGTGTCGGCCACCCGCGAACTCGCCAACTCCGGGACCATCGGCGGCCAGGTGGGCTGGACGGTGCTGGCCTGCCTGGCGATCATCGCGATCTTCGCGCCGCTGTCGGTGCGCAGCTACCGGCGGCACATGTAAGCGCCGGATCACCGGCTCAGCCGTTCCACCGCCTGCCGGGCCTCCGCGTGGAGGCCCGGCAGCGGGCATTCCCGGTACTGGTCAACCAGCCGGGCGAGCAGACCGGGCACCGCCGCTTCGGCCGGGGCAACGATCCGCTCCCACTTCATCGTCGGGTTGGCCCGGCTGTAGGCGAACCGGTGGGCCAGCGCGAGCAGCGGCAGCGCGTCCTCAGCCGGCCCAACCTGGCGCAGCAGCGCCCACGCGCCGAGGGCGAAGAGCAGCAGCCCCGACGCCGGATAGTCCAGGTGCGGGTTCTCCTGACCGAGTATCTTCAGCGCGGCGTCGCGGCAGAGGTCGAACAGCGCCTGCCCGTGCGCCTCGTCGTCGCCGCCCACCGCGTGGTGCGCGTGCGCGGTCAGCGCCATCGAGTCACCGAACAGGGCCCACGGTTCCTGCCCGGTCCGGACGAAGCCGGGAAACTCGATCTCGCGCATCCGCGCCGCGCAGTCGCGGTAGACCGACAGCCCGTCCGCGAAGTCGCCCGCGGCGAGCAGCAGTTCCGCCCGGCAGATCCGGCGGAAGGCGAGGCCGCCGAAGGTCGTGGTTCCCTCA
The DNA here is from genome assembly GCA_963785645.1 of uncultured Actinomycetota bacterium. Lineage (GTDB taxonomy): Bacteria > Actinomycetota > Actinomycetes > Streptosporangiales > Streptosporangiaceae > Trebonia. Next base: position 116,827 of record CAWAWG010000017.1, on the reverse strand, counting down.
TCGATCTGATCAACCCGGTCCAGCTCATCGGCCGCTTCCGCCAGCCGCCCGTCCTCGATCGCGCACAGCACCAGCAGCGCCTGCAGCTGTATCTGGTCGTCGCCCGCACCCAGCCGCCGCATCACCGGCAGCGCGGTCCTGGCGTGCTCGGCCGCCGCCGCGCGGTCACCCAGGTGCAGCGCCAGCTCCGCGAGCTGGCCGTGCGCCATCGCCCGCGCCCACGGGCCGTCTTCGTCCCGGGCGAGCGCGATCGACGACTGGGCCGCCCGGTACGCGCCCGCCGGGTCGCCGGAGTTCTCGCGCTGGTGGCTGAGCCACTGGCTGGCGGTGGCGGCCAGGTGGCGGTCAGCGTCGTTGGCCAGGCGCTCGAAGCGTTCGAGTGACCCCTCGGGATCGGCCGCATCCGATGCCAGCAGCACCTGGACGAGTCCCCTCACGTACGGGTTGCCGTCATCGCCGGGACCAAGCTGACGCAGCAGGCCGAGCAGCGGACCGCTGCTCGCACCGCCGATCATCAGGGTGTTGTTCAGGGTGACCGCGACCGCGGCCCGGGTCGCCTCCGCCAGCTCCGGTGGCGGCTGCCAGTCGCGCAGTGCCGTGACGACCGCCTCGCCCAGCACGAGCACGCGAACGTGCTCGCCGCGTATCGTCCAGAACAGGCTGAGCACGGCCAGCAGCTGAACGAGGGAGCCCTGGTCGCCGTCGGCGACCGCGGCGCGCAGCTCGTCGGCCAGGTTGGTCTCCTCGGCGGCGAGGGCGTCGATGGCGGCGAACTGCGTCGGGCCGGCGACCCGGGTGCCGCTCGGCATTGGCGTAGCCGACGGCCCAGCGGCGCTGGGCCGCGCGCGCCGCGCTCTCCTCGCCGGCCAGCGCGAGCTGCATCCGCCCGAACTCGCGCACCGTCTCCAGCATCCGGTAGCGCACCCCGGCCGGGGCTTCCCTGACGGTCAGCAGCGACTGGTCGACCAGGCCGCGGACGGCGTCGAAGGCATCCGCCCCGAGCACTGCCCCGGCCGATTCCAGCGTGAACCCGTCGTGGAACAGCGCCAGCCGGCGCAGCGCCCGCTGCTCGGCCCGGTCAAGCAGGTTCCACGACCACTCGATGACCGTGAGCAGCGCCCGGTGCCGGTCGGGCGCGCTCCGGTCGCCCCCGCGCAGCAGCGCGAACCGGTCCTCAAGGCGGCGGTCGATCTCCTCGACCGCCATGACGCGCACCTTGGCCGCGGCGAGTTCGATCGCCAGCGGCAGGCCGTCGAGCCGGCTGACGATGCTCGCCACGACCGGCCCGTCCAGCCGGACGTTCGGCCGGGCGGCCACCGCCCGCTCGCGGAACAGCTCGGCCGCGTCGGCCGCGCCCAGCTCGCCGAGCGGGTAGACGCGCTCGGCCGCGATCGCGAGCGGCGCCCGGCTCGTGGTGAGCACGCGCAGGTCAGGCGTCCGGGCGATCAGGAACCCCACGAGCTCGGCCGCCGCGTCGATCAGGTGCTCGCAGTTGTCGAGCACCAGCAGGCTGGGTGCCTGCCCGAGCTGGCGGGCGATGCGCGTCCTGATGTCGGCCCGCTGCTGCGCCGTCAGCGCCCGGCGCGCGCTGATCGAGTCGCGGACGCCGAGCACGGACCCGACCTCCACCGCGACATCCTCGGCGGACGTGACGCCGACCAGTTCGACGAAGTGGACGACGGGCTCGGCCGCCTCGCGGGCGAGCACGTGCGCCAGCCGGGTCTTGCCGAGTCCGCCCGCACCGACGATGGACACCACCCGCGAGCTGGACAGCATGGCCCGCAGCCGGTCCAGGTCGCCGTCCCGGCCGATCAGCTCCGTCGCGTCGTAGCGCACCCCGCGGCGCACCGGCCGGTCCAGCGCCAGCAGGCCGCGCTGCACGCGCTTCAGCGGCTCGCCGGGATCCGCGCCGAGCCGGTCGCGCAGGTCCCGCCGGTACCGCTCGAAGCGCTCAAGCGCCACCGCCGCACCGCGGACCGCGGCCTCGCTGCGCAGCAGGTCCGCGAGCAGCGACTCGTCCTGCGCGGACCCGGCCTGGGCCAGCTCAAGCTCGCAGAGCGCGTCCGCGTGGGCTCCCGTCCGGCTGGCGGCCCGGGCCAGGATCACCCGCGCGGCCGCCGCGTCCGCCGCCGCGCCCCGGCGCACCTCGGCCAGCGGCCCCGCCTCCTCATCGGTCACCGGGGTCAGGCCTGCGGCCAGCCCGAGCGCCTCCCGTACCAGCTCAGCGGCCCGCGCCGCGTCCCCGTCGAGCGCCGATGCCGCCTCGCGGACCAGACCGGACAGCCTGACGCTGTCCACCTCGCCCGGCGCCGCGCCCAGCCGGTACCCGGCCCGGTCACTGACGATCACGTCCGCGCCGCATGCGCTCCGCACCCGCGACACCAGCACCTGCAGGCTCTTCATGCCGTTGCCGGGCGCCTCATCGCCCCACACCAGCTCGATCAGCCCCGCTGCTCCGACCGGGCGGCAGCCGTGCGCCGCCAGCACCGCCAGCAGCGCCTGCGGCCGATCGCCCGCAACCGGGACCCCGCGCCAGCGCACGTCCTCGAGCAGGGTCAGCGCGATGCTCACATATCCAGTCTAGAAGCGCGCCCCGACCCTTCTCGTGCCCGCGAGCGAGGCTCAGCCGCGTTCCGCCGTTGCGAAGACGCTTCGGGCCAACCCCGAATCGGGCGACTGCCACAAGGCCGTGACATAGCCAAGCCCAGACCCCACGGCCGGAGCGTCGGGATCGAGCTCGGCATCCAGCACGCGCAGCACGAGCACGCTCAACTGCCCGGCGTCGCCCGCATCGATCGTAAGTCGCGTGCCGTCTGATCCATCGGCCACCGAGAACCCGCCCGGCTCGAGCATCGTGGCCGAGGCCGCCCGCGTGCGGACCGTGAGATCGGGCGTGTCGTTCTGGCTCTGCGCCTGCGGTTCGGCCGTGCCCTGGATGAGCGCCACGATCTGTTCCACGAACACCGGATCCCGCGTCCCGTCATATACCCAGCGGGTGCCGAGCACCCCGTGCTCGGTGGTCCCGACCAGCGCGCCGTCGGCCCCGTCGAGCGGCTTGCCGCGGTAGGTAAGCGGCACGTGATAGGCAACCGGCTGCGCGCCCGCCGTATCGGTGACCGCCATCAGCTCGATGCCGACCGCCCCGTCCGGGTCGTCGAGCCGGAATCCGCCGGCCTTCACCAGCGCCGGTGCGCCCCCGCCCGGCCGGTACCAGGGCCGCGACGGAAGCCAGCCACTGAGCAACTCCAGTTTCGTCGGCGTCAGCGTCGTCTTGTAAATGATGGACACGAGACCAGCATTCCACCCATACCTGCCGTCGGCCGCACTGACCCACCGCCCGCGACCACCCCCAGGATCATCCCGAACGACCGCTGGTTACTGCGGCCCCCAGTCATTACTGGGCCGCGAGTTCGTCAGGCAGCGCAGCAAGCCACGCCCGGCCGGTCAACACAGGGTGAGGCTCCCCGTGCTAGTCACTCACCGGCCACTGTCCGGTGCGCGGCCCGCACGATTTCGCCGGCCTCACGGATCGCGGCGTCGCGCACCTGTGCGTCGTCGCTCATCAGGGCGTGCTCTGCCTCGTGCAGGCGGCGGGCGGTTTCCGGGTGGCGTTCGATCTCCACGATGACGGCCCACTCGCGGTGGAACATGTGGATCGGCGTGACGCTGCCCTCTTCGCCGGCCCGGTCAAAGGCTTCCTGCATCTTGGAGTACATTTCCGGCAGTCGGCCCGCGGCCACCGCGGCCACCGCCTGCCGCAATGCCGACAGCGACAGGCTTGGCTGCGGGATCAGAGGGGCGCTCTGCCCCGGCACCGGTCCGGTCATGCCATGCCTCCACGCGGTCACGTCAGCCTCCAGCGTAGCCCGGTGGTGTCCGCTGTGATGGCTGCACACTGGGCCGTCAAAAACAACGCCCAAGTCGAACGCTGTCGATGGTGAGTGAGAGGATAATCAGGAACCCCCACAGGGCACCCTCCCACAACAAGACCAGCATAAGCAAGCAGAACATTCCCGGTTTACCTCGCTTTTCGTGCCGTTAACGATTTGAGAATTTCGGTTGCGGCGAAATGCTCGAATAGCAACTTCAGGCCAGCAGCGCAATCCTTGATCGCCGCATCCGCTGTATCCCCCGTGCCCAAACGAGGCAACGCCTTCCCAGAGTCGGACACAGGCGTTCCAGCCGCCGTCTTCATCCTGGGTCACTACAAACGGGATGCCTGCCATGACGGTATAGTGGCGCTATACAGCAATGCCACTTAGACTAATTTTCTCATTCGTCACAGAAGTCTCATATTGCAATCGAGCCTCCTACGACCTCTGTGCGGCGAGGCCCGAGGCCATCCGTCGCCTGGCTTTACGTGCCTCCCCGTAGACATACACTGATTTTGCGGGGTATAGAGCGGGATATTTCGGGCGCGATCACCCCGCGAACGCAGTGTATGTTTCTCTGCCAACGGTGGTGAGACCGAGATCAACTCAAGCTAAGCAGCATTGCGCTATACGGTCTAGCTTCTCGTGTTATTTAAGCTGTTCCCTCAGTCTTTCCCGAAGAATGTAGAGGCAGGCTTCGAGAACGTCATCACGCAGGGACTCGGGATCAGCTAGAAGGATTTCGACGGCTACCATCTTCGCGGCCGTGGGGGACATGTTGCTTATCGCCGCCTCGACGGTCATGGGTCCGTTCATTGCTCACCCTCACTTACTCGTCCTTTGGCCATCTACGTTGAGCACGTGTCAGGAGGGTACGTCTACACCGAACCAGAAACCATTACCAAACTGGACATTCTGTTCGATACGCTGCGTGCCGAGTGTCGACGTGCGTCGGAGAGCATAGCGGTCATCAGGGAAAAGAGAGACACGTGGAAGACTGGAGAAAAAGCAGCTACAGCAACGCCGACGGAGGAAACTGCGTAGAGACTGCCAGCGGTGCAGGCTCGGTCTTGGTTCGGGACACCACCGATCGTGACGGCGGAACCCTGCTGTTCAGCATCCAGGCATGGCAGACGTTCACGGGCGCGCTGAGGTAGCTACGCAGCAAGCAATCAACCCAGACCACGGGAGGCCGGTTTCGGGCGGGACCGGCCTCTTTGTTGTGTAATGCCAAGGTTGTCGGTGGCTACCGCTTGGTAAGGTTCCCGTGGCCTCAGTGAATCGTCCGCTGCGCACCGCACTGCTGTCGTACCGGAGCAAACCGCACTCTGGTCGCCAGGGCGTTTACGTGCGCCACGTGAAGGTGTTCTCCGGCCAGCCTTACCCGGAGCTTGACGCGGGGCCGTTGCTCCCCGAGGTTCGAGCCTTGACCTCTACCGGGACGACAATCCCTTTCGCACGCCGCGGCGCGAGGAGCTGCGGGACTGGGTGGACGCGCTTGAAGTGGCGACGATGTGGGGCGGGGCGTTCCCCGGGCGGGCAAGGGTGGTTAACCCGGGCAGGCGGGTCTGGAGCTGGTCGAGTCGGAAGTCCTTCATAAGAGCAGCGCGCAAAACGCTTTCGAAGGTTAAGCGGACGGCTCTCCGGTCGCTGCGGCATCCTTGGCGTCGCGCAGCGCGGCGGAGCAGGCAGCGCGGATCCGGTCCACTACGTCACGGAGCACGACGGGGTCCGGCCGCGCGGCGGCAAGGATCTCGTCGACCTCCTGTAGGCCCGCGCGGGTGAGCAGCGTCTTCTCGTTAGTCACCCACTGCCCCCGCGCGGCCAGCACAGCGTGCGCCGCGCACGACGCGGCCCGTGCCGCAAGCCCGGCGCACTGGGTCAGCCGCCCGCCCGCAGCGTGGTATTCCCGCGCGTAGCCGAACTCCGCCTCGGCCTGTCCCCACCAGACCCCCGGCGCCCGTTCCCGCAGGGCCGCCGGATAGGACACATCAGGGAGGTCGCCGGCGAGTACCCGCTTCACCGCCAGCTCCGCCAGTACCAGGTACGACGGCAGGCCCGCGAGATGGAACCGAAGCGGCTGGATGGTGAACCGACCCTCACGCGCGGCGGCGATCTCCCGGTCAACGACGTCCAGGTCCCGGTAGTGCACGTCACTGCGGCGGCCGTCGATCTCCAGCCACGCCCCGCCGTTGAACACGCCCCCGCCCCAGCCGCCGACCTCGAAGACCTCGCCGGGCCAACCAACGGCGCGCAGCGCCTGCGGCTCGAACCGGCCCCGGTAATACAGGGAGAAATCCCAGTCGCTGTCCGGCCGATTCGTGCCCTCGGCCCGGGACCCGCCCAGCGCGACGGCCTCCACGCCCGGCAACGCCGCGAGACGGTCACCGACATGCCGGACGAACGCGTCGTCATCCATCCCCGGAGGCTAACAGCGGTGCCGCGCGCCGGTCACCGGCTTTTAGCCGTCCGTCGCCGGCGACCAACTCCCAGGCTTGACCGCGACGCCCATCAATCAGTCACCCCGGCAAAGCTCCACCCAAATGAGAAACCTCCACTTCAAATGCGAAGGCGTCAGATCAACTGCGAACTGGCACGTCGCAGGCATCACGATCGCTGATGCCATTACAGGATGACTGCACTGACAAAATCGGAAATTCCGGTCTTGTCAATAAGGAAATACATCACTCAAAGGCGGCTCCGAACGCACTAACGATCTTGAAATAGCGTTAGTATTCGAGTAATGGATTTTCATGATCATTTAATCGAATGGGTGGTGTGAGTGGGCTGGCAGCCGGGCAGCGACAGCGGGACGGGCGAAGAGCCTGAACCCGGCCCCGGGCTGCCCGGCCACTGCGCTGGCGGCGGTTCGCTGATCGATCGCGACCAGCGCCTTCCCGGGTTCGTCAAGGACGGGGAATGGGACACGCGCTCGCCGTCGGCGGCGCTCGCCGTTGTCCGGCCCCCGCCCGCCAGGCCCTGGTTCGTGGACCCTGACTCGGGCCGACGCCCTGGGACCGCCCGGTGGCTATGGCACCTGGCTGCTCACCCTGCCCGACGGCAGGACCCTCAGCGTGGACCCGGAGCCGGTGCCCTCGCTCGCCTGTGATCACCGCCGCGAATCGCACGCGTACCAGCCCAATGACACCCTGCGTCACCTGGTCCAGGTCCGCGACTACGAGTGCACCTTTCCGACCTGCTCCCGCCACGCAAGAGAGTCCGACTTCGAGCACGCCGTCCCCTACGACAAGGGCGGCCGGACTTGCGGCTGCAACGCCGGAGCCCGCAGCCGAGCCTGCCACCAGGTGAAACAGTCGAAAGGCTGGAAAGTCACCCAGCCCAGACCGGGCTGGCACCAATGGGAAACCCCGGCCGGCCGCATCTACACCCAGGGACCCAAACGCTACCCGACATGACCAGCGCGGTCCCGTGGCCACGCTAGCCAAGGCTGTCGAGACGGGCGACGCTGGCACGCAGGCCGTGCTCCTCGCCGTAGCGACGCAAGTCGGCTAGACCAGGCCCGGAGACCTCCAACTGTTTGGCGCAACCCTGCGAATTCCGCGGTCTCCGCTGCGGCACGGTCAGGCCGGAACCGGATCGTGCGGGGTGATGGCGAGGCCGCCGGGGGTGAACTGGAGCGTGTACCAGCCGCCGCGGCCGACGTGACGCGGCCGGGGCATGGCAAAGGCGCTGCTCAGCGTGGCCAGCAGCACCGGGATGACATCGCCGTGCGAGGCTGCGACGGCCCGGCCGCGCGGGTGCGCCTCCATCAGCAGCGTGACCGCGCGCAGCATCCGGCCCGCCGCCCAGGCACCGCCGAGTGCCCGCGCCATCAGTTCCGGTACCTGGTCCGCGCCTGCCGCCGGCTCCCCGAAGTCACCAGCCTCGTACAGCTCCGCGAGGTCGTGCACCGGGAGCCCGGCAGCGGCAGCGAGCGGCCCGACGGTCTGCCGGCAGCGCACGGCAGGGCTTGAGTAGATGCCATCGACATCGGAGCCGATCACGGCGACCAGCGCCTGAGCCTGCCGCAATCCCAGCTCGGCCAGCGGCCGGACATCGTGACTGCCGACCCAGCCGTCGCGCGCCACAGACGTGCAGTGCGGGATCAGTTCGATAATGAGCTGCGTGGTAGGCAAAACCATGTTGCATTCCTCCGAATGGACGTTGGAGGCACAGGCAGCGAGCGAACCCCGTAGCTAAGGCGCGTCGTCGGCGGCGAGGTCGCGCTGATACCAGGTGCCTTGCTTACCGCCGATGTGGACCGGATGCTAACGCAGGGGGTGCTGTGCGGAGTACCGCCCCCGATCAACCATGCTGCGCCCGCAGTCCCGTGATCAGCAGGTTCAGGCCGTACTCGAATCGCTGATCCGATGAGCCGAACGGTTCCAGGGCGCTGATAGCGGCGCTCAGCAGGGGGTAGGCGCTAAGCCCGGCCGGATCGTGGCTGCCCTCGGGGGGCGGCGGACCGGGCGGGTCGGCGGCCCGGCCCGTCTCGCGCTGGGTGTCCAGGGCCTCGCCGATCGCGTAGGCGCTGAGCGAGAGCAGGGCCAGTACCGCGTCCTGCGGACGGAAGCCCGCCTCGGTGAGGATCGCCAGTTGCCGCTCGAGATCCGGGAGGGAGGACCCGACCGGCCGGTTGCCCGCCAGTACCAGGGCGCTGTCCCGGTGCGCGAGCAGGCCTGCCCGGATAGCCCGGGTTCGATCGGCCAGCCACTGCCACCAGTCCTGGCCGGCTCGCGGCTCCCGCCAGCCCGCCAGGGCCTCGTCCATCACCGCGCCCGCGATCAGGTCCATCAGCTCGCGCTTGTCCCGGACGTGCCAGTAGAGGGTGGGCGCCCGGATGCCGAGCCGTTCGGCCAGCCGCCGCAGGGTCAGGCCGTCCAGGCCGGCCTCGTCGAGCTGGGCCAGCGCCGCGGCAACGATCTCGTCTCTGGTGACAGCCATCCGGGCCTTTCCGGCTAGGCGCCCTAACGCCGTTAGAGTAGCATAGTGCCCGTGACTCTAACAACGTTCGAGAAGAGCCAGGACGCGGATACCGACGTGATCGTGGCCGGCGGAGGGCCGGTCGGCCTGATGCTGGCCTGCGAGCTCCGGCTAGGCGGCGCATCGGTCGTGGTCCTCGAGCGGCGCACCGAGATCGATCCCACGATCAAGGCGGGCTCGCTGAACGTGCCCGCGGTCGAGGCGCTCTACCGGCGTGGCCTGCTGCCCGCGCTGGCCGAGGAGCAGCGGCGGATCCAGGAGCAGATGATGGCCTTTCTCCGCCAGCGTTTTCCCGACCTGCCCGGGCCGTCCACGGCCGGGCCGTCCGGGGCCGCGCCGGGCAGGCCGAAGGTGGCCGGGCACTTCGCCGGCCACTGGCTGAAGGCCGACCTGATCGACGTCACCGATCCCGAGTTCGCCGGCCGCGGCCCGGCCGAGACCGGCGCGCTCGTCGGCCAGCAGGCCGTGGAGGCGCTGCTCGGCGCGCGCGCCGCCGAACTCGGGGTGCAGATCAGGCGCGGCGTCGAGGTCACCGGCTTCGAGGCCGACGGGCAGGGGGTCACGGTCACCGCGGCGGACGGCGGCCAGATCCGGGCGGGGTGGCTGGTCGGCTGCGACGGGGGACGGAGCCTGGTGCGGCGCCAGGCCGGGTTCGACTTCCCCGGCACCCCGCCGGAGATCACCGGGCATCAGGCCGTGGTGGAGATGACCGGCAGCGAGGCGCTGCAGATGGGCTGGAACCTGACCGGCACCGGCGTCTACGCGTTCGGCCCGGGCCCCGGGCGGATCCTGACCGTGGAGTTCGACGGCCCGCCGGAGGACCGGGACGCGCCGGTCACCGCGGCCGAACTGCAGGCCAGCCTGCGCAACGTCTCAGGCGCCGAGGTCACCGTCACCGCCGTTCGCAGCGCTACCCGGTTCACCGACAACGCCCGCCAGGCCAGCACCTACCGGATGGGCCGGGTCCTGCTGGCCGGCGATGCCGCCCACGTGCACTCGCCCTTCAGCGGCCAGGGGCTCAACCTCGGCCTGGGCGATGCCATGAACCTGGGCTGGAAGCTCGCCGCGGTCATCGCCGGCTGGGCACCGGAGACGCTGCTGGACACCTACACCGCCGAACGGCACCCGATCGGCGCCTGGGTGCTGGACTGGACCCGCGGGCAGGTGGCCATGATGCGGCCCGATCCCCGCTCACGCGCGCTCGGCGCCGTCGTCGACGACCTGATGAACACCACCGCTGGCGCGACCTACTTCGCCAAGCGCATCTCAGGCGTATGGCAGCGCTACGACCTCGGCGGCGGCGAACTGACCGGCCGGAGCGCGCCGGACCTGGAACTGGACGACGGCACCCGGCTGGCCGACCACCTGCACGCCGGCCGCGGCCTGCTGCTCGACCTGGCCAGCGATCCGGCGCTGCGGGACCAGGTCGCCGGCTGGGACGGCCGGGTCCAGATCCTGGAGGCCCGCAGCCCGGATCGTCCCGGCTTCTCGGCCATGCTCGTCCGCCCGGACGGCTACGTGGCCTGGACCGCCGGCCCGGCCCGGGCCGGGGACCCCGGCAGCGGTCACCGGCCCGACGAGGCCCTGAGCGCCGCTCTCGCCACCTGGTTCGGCCCGCCCGCCCCGGTACCGGTCCGCTCCTGAGCCCGCCGGAAACGGGGCTGCGGGCGGCGGGCTAGTCCGAGACGACCGCGTCGACCTCGAACTCCACCAGCCATTCCGGGTCGATGAAGCGCGACACCTCGACGAAGGTGCAGGCCGGACGCACCTGAGCGAATCTCTGCGCGTGGGCGCGGGCGGCCTCCCGCCACTGCCCGATGTCGGTGAGCATCACCCGGGTCCGGACGACGTCGGCCAGTGAGGCGCCCGCCCCCAGCAGTGCCTTTTCCGCGATATCGAGGCAGCGGACCGACTGGGCGTAGACATCGCCGGGGCCCGCGGTTCCCCCGCCCTCGGCGATCGGCGCGGTGCCGGCGACGCAGACGTAAGGTCCGGAGCGCACGGCGCGGGACATGCCGATTTCCGGCTCAAGCGGCGAGCCCGAGCTCACCAGCCGGCGCGAGGAAGTCACCCGCACAGCATGCCAGCGCCCAACCACCAAGATCATCCCGAACGGATGCGTGGTTACTCCCGCCCCGAGTCATTACTGCCCAGCTCGTGGGGGAGCGGCACTCGTCCCGACCAGGGCTTTGACCCGGCAGGGGCTTCCGGCCGCAACCGTGCGCCCGGTATTACCGGTGGGTACGAGCTAATCCCATCCCGTTACCTAAGCGACGGGAACCGACAAGAACTTGGCATTATGCTCTCGTTTGCTCGGATATGAGCGTTGATGCGGCCTGCCGACGATGCTTTGCCGCAGCGGGGGATCCGCGTGCCCACGGGAATGGGCGCGACCACCGGGAAGGACGGGAGTGCAGCCGCTAACGAGTGACGATCCGGCCAGGGTCGGAAGCTACCGGCTCCGGGCGCGGCTAGGCGCCGGCGGGATGGGACGGGTGTACCTGGCGTCCACGCAGGCTGGCCGGCCGGTGGCGCTGAAGGTGGTTCGGTCGGAACTGGGCGAGAACCCGGAATTCCGCATCCGGTTCCGCCGGGAGATACAGGCCGCGCAGCGGGTGCACGGGCTGTACACCGCGCAGCTTGTCGATGCCGATCCAGACGCTACGCCCCCCTGGCTGGTGACCGCCTACGTGCCGGGGCCCTGCCTTGAGGAGGCGATTGAGTCCTGCGGCCCGATGCCGGAGGCGATGGTGTTCCGGCTTATCGCCGGGGTCGCCGAGGCTCTCCAGGCCATCCATGCCGCCGATGTCGTGCACCGCGATCTCAAGCCCTCCAACGTGCTGCTTGCCCAAGACGGCCCGCGAGTCATCGATTTCGGGCTCGCGCAGGCCCGGGAAACGACCTCGCTCACGCGCAGCAGCATCATGATGGGCACACTCGACTACCTGGCGCCCGAGCAGGTACTTGACCTGCCCATCACGCCGGCGATCGACGTGTTCGCGCTCGGTTCGCTCGCCCTGTACGCGGCGGTGGGCCGGCCGCCCTTTGCCGGGGGCGGTATCGCGACGGTCGCACACCGCGTGGCGTACGAGCGCCCGGACCTGTCGGACTGCCCGGCGCCGCTGCTCACCCTGATCGAGGCCTGCCTGGAAAAACAGGCGAAGGACCGGCCCGCACTCAGCCAGATCATCGAGTTCTGCGTGACGCGCGCGGCCGCGACTTCGGGATCAGGCCTGCCCTGGCTGGCCTGGGGCCAGACGGGTGCCGCGACCGATTCCGCGGACCCGGTGCGGCCCCTCGGCACCGCCGCTGATTCGCCTGGCCCCGCCGGGCAGGCCGGGCGGCCGCGCCTCCCGCTGCCGGTCGGCCTGGCCGTGGCCGCCGCCCTGGCCGCCGTTGCGGTCATCGCGACGGCGTTCACCAGCCACCTGGCGACGGCAAGCAACGCCGCCGCTACCGCCAAAGCACCCACTCAGAGCGCCGCCGCCGCGCGCCAGTCGACCAGCCCCGCGCCGCGCTCCACCGCAGGCGCCGCCCTGCCCGCGACTACCCCCGCCACCACCCCCGCGGCCTTCCGCTCCTCCGCGCCGTCGAGCGCCGCAGCGTCGGGCGTGGCGTCATCGAGCGCGGCGCCCCGCAGCGTCGCGCCGCCCAGCGTCGCGGCGTCGCCGACCGTGAACGCTGCTCAGGAAGGGCCCGTGGTCCTGCTGTCACAGGACCACCCCGTCTTCGCATCCTCGATCCAGGGTGACCCCTGGGCGGCGGCCAACGCCGTTGACGGGAATCTCACCACCCGCTGGTCGAGCGCCTTCAGCGACCCGCAGTGGCTCGAGGTCGACCTCGGAGCCGTCCATGACATCCATTCGGTCGTGCTCTACTGGGAAAACGCTTACGCCACGGCCTTCCAGATCCAGGTCTCAGACAACGGGTCGACCTGGACGACCCTCTACCCGACGATCTCGGGCTACGAAGGCGAGCAGACGCTCCCGGTAAGCGGGTCGGGCCGTTACGTCCGGATGTACGGCACGAAGCGAAACACCCAGTACGGGTACTCGCTGTTTGAATTCCAGGTCTTCGGCAACTCCTGATGTGCGCCCATTAGGAGCCGGCCCCCGGTCCGCTGCGGGACCGGGGGCCGGCGCTGCCGTTACCGCGGGTTACATCGGGGTGACGCCCTGGACCTTCCACAGCTGGGTCCTGGCCCCCGTGCACCTGGTTATGACCAGCGGGGTGTTGTTCCTAGGGTGGGATGCGGTGAGGCATCGGCCGTTGCCGGTGTTGACCAGTTCCGCGAGGCGGCCCGGCTTGCGGACGGTCTCCCAGACCTGGCCGCTGCTCAGTTTCGGCTTGGCGACGCAGCCGGCGAGCCTAGCCTTCCCGCCCACGTCGGCCATGCAGTCGCCGTTGTGTACAAACTGGTGCGTGGTGACCTGGAGCCACTTCTGGTTCGGGTCGTTCACGCAGGTGTAGGCCTGGATGACAGCGCCGGCGTTGCGGTTCATGGTGTCGTCGGCGCAGATCGTGGGGACCGCTCCCGACTGGTTTTTCGCGGTCATGAAGTACATCGGGCCGGGGACGCCGTTGTCGCCGGTGGCGCTCACTCCGACGGTGAAGCGCAGGCCGAGCAGGTAGGCCTGGTTCAGGAACGCCGCGCTGATCGCCGACGACACCGTCAGGTTGGCGAGCACGCACTGGTTGGGTGCCGGCGAGCCGACTGCCTGCTGCATATTGATCTCGTGCGTGTTGTGCTTGGCCGACGTCACCGTGAAGCCGGTGTCCCTTGTGCTCGTGACCGACCTGCCGTTGACCTGGCAGGTTAGCTGATAGGTGACCCGAGCCGACAGCGCGCCGTGCACCAGGGTGTTGATCTCGCTGTTCCCGAGCAGGACCGTGAAGAACGACGGATTCACCGTGACCTTCATCCCCGTCGGGTTGGCGATCGTCGCGGTCCCGGCGGTGCACATTGCGACCGCCGACCCGCCGATGAGCCCGGAGATGGGCTCCGTGCAGCTGGTCATCGTCGCGGTGGCCGCCCGCGCGACGCCGCCGCTCCCGGCCGCCAAGCCGAACGCGGCGAGGCCGACCGCCGCGCAAGCCGCAGCGGTCTTGATAATTTTTTGCACGAATATCTCCCCTGTTTCCCATTGCAATTCCCCGTTACGCAGCTTAGTAGCTTCCTGGTCAACCGACCGGGTAAACATACCCGGCCGCAATGTCATTGTTTGGAGCCATTTTCGTACGTATTGCCAGCCGCGCAATGCCGTTGAATTAAGGGCCATGCGGTTCCTGTAGAACGCGTGACTGGCCGTCGGCCGTCACCCGTCGTCCCGCCTGTGGCGGGGTAGGGCGTGATCGCCAAGGTTTTCGCTTTACGTGTTAATTAAGCAGGTTATAACCTGCTTAATTAACACGATCATGGGGCGCGTCGCGGGAGCGGCCGGATCTTCCGGGCATATCCGGCACGCGTCCCGGGGGCGCCCGCCGTGCGACGAGATCCTTAGGTCAATAACATTGGCAAGCCGTGAAACAGAATTGATTTAAGTAGAACTTGACCGCCAGCAGGTGCCCTTGTGCGGCGGCGGCGAGGGTGAGACGTGTGACCGATGCTGCGCGTGGCGCGGACCGGTTTGCGACGGTAACATCAGAGACGTTACGGATTTGCCGCGGCTACCGGAAAGCACCGCCGGGCCGGGTGGGGCGTGTTCGCCTGGCGGGGGGCAGTCAGCCGCTTCCGTTCGGATAAAAGATTTAGCCGAAGGAATTCGGCTTTCTAATCCGGGCTGACCTGAGCCCGCCGGGCCAGCGCCTTCTTGATCTCGCTGACCACCACGATCGACAGGGCCACGCCCAGGCAGAGGAGCCACTGGAACTCGTCCAGGGCGGTTGTCTTGAGCACCGCCTGACACGGCCCGAGCAGGGTGGCGGCGATGATCAGCACGAACGACACCCCGGTGGTCACGGCGAACGTCCGGTCGGCGAATGTGCGCAGCGAGAACGCGGATTCCCGCGCGTCCCTGCTCTCGATCGAGAAGAAGAGGTTGGACAGCGAGAACAAGACCAGGCCCATGGTCCGCGCCTGCTGGAGCGTGTGCGCCTGCTCCGCCCAGCCGACCAGGCTGAGCGTGCCGACGGCCATCACCAGTCCGACCACGCCGAGCCAGGCGAGCACCGCCCGGCCAAGGATCGGCGCGCCGGGGGAACGGGGCGGGTCTTCCATCAGCCCCTCGGACGGCGGGCTGTACCCGAGCCCGATCGACTGGATGGTCACGGTGGTGAACGCGACCCACAAGACCTGGAACGGGGTGAGCGGCTCGCCGTGGGCGATGTCGAAGAGGCTGGCGCCGAGGAAGGTGATGATGAACCCGAACATGCACCCCATCTCGAACTGGATGTACCGGACGAGGTTGTCGTACAGGCCGCGGCCGAGTTCCACCGCCCTGATGATCGCGCCGAAGTTGTCCCCGGTCAGCACCATCACCGCCGCCCGCTTGGCCACTTCGGTCCCGGTGCCCATCGCGATCCCGATGTCGGCCTGCTTCAGCGCGGGCGCGTCGTTGACCCCGTCGCCGGTCATGGCGACGATGTTCCCGCCGCGCTTCAGCAGGCTGATCAGGCGGACCTTGTGCTCGGGGGTGACGCGGGCGATCACGCCCGCGTCGGCGATCGCCGACGCCGCCTGCTGATCGCTCATCGCGCCGAAGTCCGCGCCGCTGATGACGGTGCCCTCGATGCCGAGCTGGCGGGCGATCGCGGCCGCGGTCACCGCGTGGTCGCCGGTGATCATCCGGACCTCGACCCCGGCCGACCTCGCCTGCGCGACCGACGCCGCCGCGTCGGGCCGCGGCGGGTCCACGATACCGACAAGCGCGAGCAGTTCCAGGCCGGCGACCAGCGTGAGCAGGTCGGCGTGCGGATCGAAGCACGCGGGGTCGAAGTCCCTGCGCGCGACGGCCATGACCCGCAGGCCCGCTTCGCCGAGCCGGCGGTTATCCGCCAGGTACCGCTCGCGGGCGCGGTCGTCCAGCGGGACCAGGCCCGCGTCCGGGTCGAGCACCGTGGCGGCCCGGGCGAGCAGCTGATCGGGCGCCCCCTTGACAAAGCAGCGGATCACCGGGGTACCCGATTCGCCGGCCAGCTCGTGGAACGTCGCCATCAGCTTGTACTCGGCGTCGAACGGCAGCTCGGCGATCCTCGGGTACCGCTCCCTGGTCGTCACGGCGTCGATGCCGCCCTTCGCGGCCAGCACGACGAGAGCGCCCTCGGTGGGGTCGCCGATCAGTTCACCGTCGCTGAGCACGGCGTCGGAGGCGAGCACCATGGGCATCAGCACCTGGTCAAGCGGCACCGCCGCCTGCCCGGCGACCCGGTTGATCCGCCCGGCCGTCGAGTAGCCCTTCCCCTCGACCGCGCAGCGGTGCCCCCCGACGACCAGCTCGACCGCGGTCATCTGGTTCAGCGTCAGCGTCCCGGTCTTGTCCGTGCATATCGAGCTGACCGACCCGAGGGTCTCCGTCGAGGTGAGCTGCTTCATGATCGCCCCGGCGCCGGCCAGGACCCGGGTGCCCCGCGCCAGGATCGTCGTCACCACCATGGGCAGCTGCACCGGAACGGCGGCGACGGCGAAGGCGATCGCGGCGTTGAACACCGCGTTGAAGGTGTAGCCGCGGGCCAGGTTCACCGCCATCGAGGCGATCAGCGAGACCCCCGCGACCAGCAGGAGCTGCTTGGACAGGTGGTCAAGCTGGCGCGTGAGCGGGGTCCTGACCGTCGGCTGCGCCTGGAGCATTCCGGAGATGCGGCCGATCTCCGTCGCCATCCCGGTCGCGGTCACCACGAACTCGCCCGTCCCGCGGGTAACGGATGTGTTCATGTACACCATGTCCGTCCGGTCGCCCAGCGGCGCGGACACCTCGGGCACCGGCGCCGTCCCCTTGGCCGACGGCAGGCTCTCCCCGGTCAACTCGGACTCGGCGACCTCAAGCAGCGCCGCTCGCAGCAGCCGGCCGTCGGCCGGGACGATGTCACCCGCCTCGATCGCGACGATGTCGCCCGGTACCAGCTGCTCGGCGGGAATCTCGGCCGCCTGGCCGTCGCGCCGCACCCGGGCCCAGACGACCATTTTCCGCTCCAGGGCGGCGACCGCGTTCTCGGCCTCGCCCTCCTGCTGCAGGCCGAGGACGGCGTTCGCCAGCGTGAGCGCGATCAGCAGCAGCCCGGTTCCCAGTTGCCTGATGGGGAAGCTCAGCGCGCCGGCGGCGAGCAAGATGAGCTGCATGGGATCGCGGTACTGGCGGACGAATGCCCGCCAGCGAGGCTCGGTCCGGCCCGCGGCGAGCCGGTTGGGCCCGAACCGCCCGGCCCGCGCCGCCGCTTCCGCCGCGCTCAGCCCGTCCGCGGCGGTGACCTGCTCGTCCCGCAGCACCTCGTCAACCCCGAGCGTGTGCCACGGGCGCACAAGATCCTGCCCCCGGCCGTCCAGTCCGGGCGCTTCCGTCACCCTGGTCTGCACGGGCCACCCCCTCCCCGTGAGCCCCCGCCACCTTCTGGCCTGTAAGTGCCCACAGAGCACGAAGGGAAAGCCTCCCCGCCGGATCCCGGCCGGCTGCCCCGCAGCGGCAGGTCCACACCAAAGTTCATCCAGAACGACTTGTGGTTACTCCCGTCCCCAGTCATTACTGCCCAGGTCGTGGGGGAGCGGGGGCGCAATAGTCCCACATAAAGATCATCCCGAACGCCTGCTGATTCCTCTGGCACCAACCAATTGCTCTTCCGGGGCGGGCCCCAGCGCCATGCGGGCATTGGCGCTGGGGCCAGAGCGCTGAGCATCGGCGCACAGACCTGGGGTGTTTCCTTCGGTGTTCAGGCCGATGCCGGGCCGACGGGAAGTTCCCGCCGCCCGCCTGCGTCTCTTCGCCTGCGTCGCCGTCGTTTCCTGCGGCGGGGCCGGGCTGCCGGTCGGGCGGCGGCATTGCCGGGCCTGCTGGTTCCTGCATCCCCGGTTCCCCCGGCGGGGTCAGCCCCGCCGGGCCTGGCGTGGCGCCCGGCGGGCTGGGTCATGTCGTCGGCCCAGAAGGCGATGAGTTCTTCGGAGCTGAGTTGGTCCGGGGGGACATCGCTGCGCAGGGTTCTGCCTGAGGCGAGCGCCCACATGCGGATGAGGACGGTGGCCAGGACCTCGTCGTCTGGGTTGCCCGGGCCGTCGGCACTTATCCCGGAACTGGCCGGGTCGGAAGGCGGGCGGGGGGTGCCGCCGGTGGGGTGTTTGGGCATGTTGGTACTCCGTCGTTGCTCGGGAATGGGGCCCCGGCTGCCTGGCCGGGGCCTGACGGCTCGCGGCGGCCCGGCCTGCGCGGGATGGCGCAGGCCGGGCGCGCCGGTATCAGGTGATGATGGCCATTAGCAGGCGGACGGCCCCGGCAAATGCCGTACCCGCCGCTAGGACGGCGCCGGCGAGGTCCGCGGGGAACCGGCCGATCGTGAGGAACGCCAGCCCGCCCGCGGCGACGGCGATGAGGAAACTGGTTCCCAGGATGGCGGCCGAACGGATGGACAGCAGGCCATCGTCCCGGTCACCGCCCGATATTTCAGAACTCGGCTGTAGGGGAGGGTTCCCTTCCGGGGGAGGCTTAGATATCCTAACGGCCATGATTACTCCTTGTGAGTGATCTACAAAAAGGTGTTACCGGTGGCGGCTCCCTGGGGCAAACAGGGAGCCGTCGTCATTTCTGGCGACGGCTTGCGCCCTTCCGGCGCGCTAACTGTAGCGCTGGCGAACAGTGAAGTGTTGCCATTTGGGAGAGATGTGGTGTCCATCGTTTGCCAATGACGTAAGTCCGGCTTCGGGGTGGCATCGCAGCTAGCTTCTTGTGCGAATCATGGCAGTACAGGGGCCAGATTCCTGACTATTCGCGTAATGTAGCGATTTGCCTGATTTGCGCCGTTCAGCCGCGTGGCAACACATCCATGTCCGGCACTGATCCAGGGTCAACGGGGATATTTCGATGACCATAAGATCCTTTATTCGGCCACGGACCGAGGCGCCTTGTTGAAAATTCCAATTACGGTATTTGTCCCATGACGTCGTCGGCGAACTCGTACGGCGTGGGCCGGATGCCCGGTCCGGCCCGGGACCGATGAGTTCGTGCGCCGTGATCAGTCTCAATGGCGTGACTACATTCGTACTTGTTCCTGGGGCGGGCGGGGGCGCGTCGTACTGGCACCGGGTGGTGCCGTTGCTGCGCGCCGCCGGGCATGAGGCCATCGCTGTCGACCTGCCCAGTGCCGATCCGGGAGCTGGGCTCGCCGAGTATGCCCAGATTGTCAGCGCCGCCATCGGTGAGCGCGCGAACGTGACGCTGGTCGCCATGTCACTCGCCGGGTTCACCGCGCCGCTGGTCGCGGCCAGCACACCGCTGACCTCGATCGTGTTCGTCAACGCGATGATCCCGCTACCCGGCGAGAAGGCTGCCGACTGGTGGGATAACACCGGCGCGGCCGATGCCCGGATCGCCGCGGCCAAGGAATACGGCTACAGCACCGAGTTCGACCTGGACACGTACTTCCTGCACGATGTGCCACCCGAGATCCTGGCGACGAGTGAGCCTCCCGCAGCCGAGGCGGACATCGTGTTCGGATCAGTCTGCGACTTCGAGACCTGGCCGACAATTCCGCTCAAGGTCGTGGCGGGCAAGGACGACCGGTTCTTCCCGTTCGAATTCCAGCGGCGGATGGCAACAGAACGCCTCGGCATCGCCGCCGACGCGCTCCCTGGCGGTCACCTAATCGCGCTGTCGCAGCCAGAAACCCTGAGCCGCTACCTGGTCTCCGCCTGAGTCGATGTCCCTGGCCGGCATGACAGAGGGCCGTGGGAGAGGTCTTCCGAGCCTGGGGTTCTGCCATGCGGGCGGCGTTCGCGCCCGAATGTCGGTGCCCGCGCTTACGGTAGCGATGTGGATACATTGCGGCCGAACGCCGGCAATCCATTGCCGCTGGCACCGGATGATGTGCCGCAGCGGGCGGTGCGCGCGGTAGGGCGGGCGCTGCTGCGGACCGATCCCGATCCGGGACTGATCGTCGCACTGGTCATCGCCGCGCTGCGCGGGGACGTCGGCACCGGGGCGCTGGAGGTGAGGGTAACCGCCCCCGGACGGGAGTTCCCGCTGATGACCCTGGCCGTCGCGGAGCCCGAGCTGGGCGGTGCGCTCAGTCTGGCACTCGGCTGCTGCCGGGACATCGACGGGTTCGAGATCCGGGTGCGGCCGCTCGCGATTACCTGATCTGGTGCTGTCGCGGTTGGTTGCCCGCCGGTCCTACGACCGGTAACAGTAGGAGTCGGACGAGGAGTCGCCGCCCTGCAGCCGGACCTGGTGCACGCGCAGGCCGCGGAAGTCATCCCCGTGCGGGAAGAACTTCTCGTCGACGCGCAGTCCGCCACCCGCGGAAGGGTCGGTGTCGATCTTGGCGAACCAGGCGCCCACCCCGTCCGGGTAGAACTGGTCGTCCCATGACCCGTACAGCGAGTTCGTCAGGTAGATCCGCCTGCCGTCCCGGCTGACCTCGACCATCTGCGGGCCGCCGGCCAGCCGCTCGTCCGGTGCGGCGGGGTGCGCGACCCGGCCGGTGATGCCGCCCAGCCGGACCGAACCAGCCTCCCGCGGGTGCAACGGGTCGCTCACGTCGTACTGCTTCAGCTCGCCGGTGCCCCAGCAGGAGACATAGAGGTACTTGTCGTCCACGGACAGGTCGATGTCGCTGACCAGCGGCGGCACCGCGCCGAAGGGCTTGAGTGCGGGCGGCAGGTCATCCGGGGAAGCGGGCTCGGCCGGGATGGTGATCACCTTGTCCGCCCGCCAGATGCCGTCATCCGATCGGCTCCACCGCCACACCGAGGCCGAAAGGTCCTCGGTGCTGATCACCACGCCGACGAAACCCCACGTCTGCCCGGGGTCGTGGGACGGGCGCAACTCGAGGACCATCTGGTACTGCGAGCCGAGGTCGAGCGTCTGCAGGTGCTTGCCCGCCGCCAGGTCCCAGAAATGCAGCTGGTGCCCGTATTTCCGGCCAAGCAGCAGCTCGGGAACGATCCCGTCCTCGATCATCGACGGGGTACCCCACTCGCTGGTGATCAGGACGTTCTGGTTCAGGTGCCACCAGGCGTCGTAGGCCAGGTACTGTCCGCCGCGGTCGGTTTCCCAGGCGCGCAGCACGTCGAAGGTGTCATGGTCGAGTAGGGCGATGCCGCCCGGGCCGTCGGCCCCGTGGCCGCCGCCGAGACAGGACAGGAAGATCCCGTCCGGGCCGCAGTGGAGGGTGTGCGGCCGGGAGTAACCCGCCTTTTCGGCCAGGTCTGCCGCGCTAACCGTCCGGGCCAGCACAGGACGGGCCGGGTCCGGTTGTGTGTCGTAGACATGGACGTCCGACGACCGCAGCCCGGGCAGCAGCAGGTACCGGCGCTGCAGCCCGTCGGCGTGGTGCCCGGCATGGGCGAACGCGCTGCTGCACGCGTTCCAGCCGAAGTGGTGCAGTTCGTTGCCGCTAGTCGGCAGGTCGGTCCAGCCAGCGATCTGGCCATATCGCGGCGAAGCCGGATCGACGTCAAGCACGACAAGCGCGTCCGGTCGCTCCGCGGCGCGGTCGAAGGCGACTACATAAGCCAGCTTCTCCGGAGGTGCGCTGATCGCGTCCGCCGGGCTGCGGTAGAAGGTCGGATCGATGTCATGGCCAGCGGAATGGTTCATGATCTCTCCTCAGCGAGACTTCACGGTTGTCCGCCGGGTTAACCCGAGTACCCGGCACACCGCTACGCTGCACCGCGCCATACCCCTCCAGGGCCACATCACGCACTCTGGGAGGACGTTACCTTCAGTACGTCTGGATGTGACCCTGCGATGGCAGGGACAATGTAACCGCCATCCCGCCCTGCTGGGAGGAGACACTGCCATGACCGCTGGAGCACGCACCAGGGCGACCGCGTACCAGGATGCGGCCGATCTGGCCCGGTACCCGATCCACGAGCTGGCCAGCACCGCGGGCCAGGCGCTCGTGACCGCCTGCCGCAGGCAGATGGAGGCCGCCGGGGTCTGCCAGCTGCCGGGCTTCCTCACCGGGCCGGCCGTCGAGACGATGGTCGGGCAGGCCGGCGAGCTGGCCCCGGCGGCCTGGGCCACCGACCAGACCCACACGGTCTACTTCGAGCCGGCCGATGAGTCCGTGCCCGCCCGCCACCCCCGGGCGGCACAGCAGCGCTCGGCGAAGAAGGCCATCGCCTACGACCGCATCCCGGCCAGCTCGCCGATCCGGCGGCTGTATGAGTCGGACGACCTGACCGCCTTCATCGCCGCCGTACTCGGCAAGGAGGTGCTCTACCGCAGCGCCGACCCGCTCGACGCCCTGGAGATCGCCACCTTCGACGAGGGCGACGAGCTGGGCTGGCATTTCGACCGCAGTGAGTTCTCGGTCACCGTGATGTACCAGGAGTCCGACGGCGGCGGTCACTTTGACTACTATCCGCACCTGCGCTCCGGCCACAACGAGAACTACCCAGCCGTCCAGCAGGTCCTGGACGGCGACCCTGAGGGTGTCATCAGGCTGCCAAGCAGCCCGGGCACCCTGGCGTTCTTCCGCGGTCAGCATGCCCTGCACCGGGTCACCCCAGTCACCGGCCCGCGTCCCCGGATCAACTCGGTCCTAACCTACGGCGAACGGCCCGACATGAAGCTCAACCAACTCACCCAAAAGCTGTTCTACGGCCGGACCGCCTGAGCCCAGGG
Organism: uncultured Actinomycetota bacterium; assembly: GCA_963785645.1. Taxonomy (GTDB): domain Bacteria; phylum Actinomycetota; class Actinomycetes; order Streptosporangiales; family Streptosporangiaceae; genus Trebonia. The sequence goes on along the minus strand of CAWAWG010000017.1, from coordinate 94,203 downwards.
AAGTTACGGCACCCAGATGAACAGAATGGGAAGTATAGTTTCCATAACTGTATTTCTATAAACCTTGGAGGCTTCGTGTGATCAAGCCAGCTGAGGTCTTCGGCCGGGACTACGAGTGGGCAGCGCTGGAGCGGTTCATCTCCGATCAGCAGCCGGGCGCAACCCTCGGGGTCGTGTCCGGGCGCAGGCGGCGGGGGAAGACCAGGATCCAGGCCCTGATCTGCCACGGGCCGTGCCAGTACCACGCGTTCGGATGCAGGCTGGCCGCTACCCGGCAACGGTCGCCGGTCAAGTGGATCCGGTTCTCGTCGTCCTCGGGCGGTCGGGGTGTACGTCGGCCTGGTGCAGTAAGCCGGACTCGTTCGGGAGACGGGTTTTGATTCTGTCGTTAATCGGCGTCGATATCCGCCGGTGGCGCGAACGCTTCAGGCCGTCTGCGGCGGCCGGTTGACCGAGAGCTCCGGCGGCACGCCCCGGTACGCCTCAACCTCGACCAGCGCCAGCTGCCCCGTGCACCCCTGGCTGAGGGTCGAGGAAGGGAGGTCGGCGGTAAGCACGTTCGGGTTCCCGTGCCGGCAAAACCCCGGGTCGGCCGGGTCCGGGTCGTACCACGCCCCGGTGGACAACTGCGCCACTCCCGGCCGGACGGCGTCGTCGACGGCCAGCCCCGCCAGGCAGGCACCCCGGTCGTTGAAGATCCGCACGAGGTCGCCGTCGCCCAGCCCGCGAGCCGCCGCGTCGGACGGGTGCATCCGCACCGCTTCCCGCCCGGCGATCTTGGCCGACTGACTGTGCGCGCCGACGTCGAGCTGGCTGTGCAGCCGCGTCTTCGGCTGGTTGGCGATCAGCTGCAGGCCGAAGCGCCCGGCCGGGCCGAGCCGAGCCACTCGTCCGGCTCAAGCCACACCGGGTGGCCGGGGCAGTCCGGATACCCGTAGCTGTCGATGGTCGCGGAGAAGATCTCGATCTTCCCGGTGGGCGTGCCGAGCGGGTGCCCCTCCGGGTCGGCGCGGTAGTCAGCGAACGCCACCTGCGCCTCGTCCGCCACCGGCAGCTCAAGCCCGTTGCCCGCCCAGAACTCGTCAAACCCCGGAACCGTCCAGTCCGGGCATTGCGCGGCCAGCGAATCCCGCCACTCGTCATAGAGGTGCCGCAGCCACTGCGTCACCGTCGCGGCCCTCGGTGAAGTCTTTGCCGACGCCGAGCCTGTCCGCCAGGTCAGACAGGATCGCGTAGTCGTCCCTGGCCTCGCCGTGCGGCCGGGTCAGCGCGGGCATCGGGAAGAACATCCGGTCGTTCTGCCCGGACCCGAAGTCGTCACGCTCGATGGTCATCGTCGCCGGCAGCACGATGTCGGCGTGCCGCGCGGTCGCCGTCCAGAACGGGTCGTGCACCACGACGGTCTCCGGCCGGGCTGAACGCCTCGCGCAGCCGGGCGAGGTCCTGGTGGTGATGGAACGGGTTGCCGCCGGCCCAGTACACCAGCCGGATGTCCGGGTAGGTCAGCCGCTGCCCGTTGTAGTCGTAGGGAGCACCGGGATTCAGCAGCATGTCGGCGATCCGCGCCACCGGGATGTAAGCGGAGACCGCGTTCTGGCCCTGCGCGACAGCCGCGGCACGCTCACCTGGCGGACCGGCTCGCCGACCAGGGCCGCGGACCCGTACCCGTGGCCGAAGCCGCCGCCCGGCAGCCCGATCTGGCCGAGCATGGCCGCCAGGACGACGCCGAGCCACAGCGGCTGCTCCCCGTGCCGGGCCCGCTGCAGCGACCAGCTGACGGTCACCAGGGTGCGCGCCGCGGCCATCTCGTGCGCGAGCTCCCGGATCCGCGCCGCCGGGCACGCCGGTGATCGCCGAAGCCCACCCGGGATCCTTGACGACGCCGTCCGCCTCGCCGCGCAGGTACGCGGGCGAACGGCGGGAACCCGACGGTGTACCGGTCGAGGAAGCCGGTGTCGGCCAGCCCGTCGGCGTCAAGCACCTGCGCGATCGCGAGCATCAGCGCGGCGTCGGTGCCGGGCCGCGGCGCGATCCATTCGGCCTCCGCCTCGGCGGGCGTGTCGTCGCGCAGCGGGCTCACCGAGACGAACCGGCAGCCCCGGGCCCGGGCGGCGCCCATCCACCCGCGGGCGTGGTGCCGCGACACCCCGCCGGGAGACACCGCGGCGTTCTTCGGTGACAGCCCGCCGAAGGCCACGACCATTTCGCTGTGCTCCGCGATCACGGACTTGGCGGTGGCGTGATTCTCGAACACGCTGACGTCGGCGATCACGTAGGGCAGCAGCACCGCGGACGTGCCGAGACTGTAGCTGTTGACGTGCCGCACGTAGCCGCCGAGGCAGTTCAGGAACCGGTGCACCTGGCTCTGCGCGTGATGGAACCGCCCCGCGCTGGCCCAGCCGTAGGAGCCGCCGTACACCGCCTCGGCCCCGTGGTCCCGGTAGACCCGCCGCAGCTCGCCGGCCAGCAGCTCGAGCGCGGTATCCCACGACACCGGCACGAACGGCTCGTCGCCGCGCCCCGGCGCACCGGGCCCGTGCTCCAGCCAGCCCTTGCGCACATGCGGTCGGTCGATGCGCGCCGGGTGATGTTGGGCGGAGGCGACGTTACCGATCTACCGCATCGGCTCGGGGTCGCCGCGCCACGGCCGCACCCCGGTCAGCCGCTCACCGTCGCTGACCGCCTCGAACGTCCCCCAGTGGGTCAGATGCAGGGTCATGCCGTCCAGCGTCCCCCGCCCGGCCAGCCAAATTCAAGAGCTTTTCCGCCGAACGCTTTGTCACATCCCCCCACTACCAAACCGATCATTCCGAACGATTCCGTGCGCTGCGTGGTCCGCCCACCGTGAACAGGGGCAGGAGCCGCTGCACCAGGGGGCCGATCAGGACCGCGTACAACAAGGTTCCGGCGCCGAAGTCGCCGCCGAGCAGGAGCCCGAGCACGACGACGCTGGCCTCCAGTGAGGTGCGGACCAGCCAGATCGGCCGTCCGGTGCGGCGGTGCAGGCCGGTCATGAGGCCGTCCCGCGGGCCGGGGCCGAGCCGGGCGCCGATGTACATGGCGGTGGCGATCGCGTTGCCCGCGATGCCCAGCGTCATGAGCGCGATCCGGCCCGCCAGCGCGTGCGGCCCCGGCAGGACCGCCAGTCCCAGGTTCTCCGCCAGCCCGACGAGGACCGCGTTCGAGGCCGTGCCAAGACCGGGCATCTCGCGGAGCGGAATCCACGCGAGCAGCACCAGCAGGCTGACCGCGATGGTGACGGTGCCGACGCTGACCCCGAGATGGCTGGCGATGCCCTGGTGCAGCACGTCCCAGGGCGCGTTGCCCAGGCGGGCCCGGATCAGGCAGGCGGCCGTAAGCCCGTACAGGACGAGGCCCGCGTAAAGCTGAGGCAGGCGCCGCGCGAGCCGCCCGGCGCGCAGCTGCTCCAGCGGCCCGGGCTCACGGGCCGGGCGGCCCGGGTTCAGGTGCCGGCGACTCCGGCCGGGAACGACCGGGGGACTGGGCAAGGTTGGTCATGATGCCAGCAGACCAGGAAATTGGCCTGCTCCTAAATAGCCAATTGCGGCATACTGGCTCTCATGCAGCGTGCAGTCCCCGCCCGGCAGGTGGCGTCCCTGGTCGCCGGCTTCGGCACGGCGCCCGCCTACCGGGGGCTCGCCGAGTCCCTGCGGGTCGTGATCACCGACGGCCGGATCCCCGTCGGTGTGCGTCTGCCAAGCGAGCGCCAGCTCACGCAGTCCCTCGGGGTCAGCCGCACCACGGTCACCCGCGCGTACGCCGAGCTGCGGGACCACGGCTTCCTCGTCTCCCGCCAGGGCTCCGGCTGGGTGACGACGCTGCCGAAGGCGCGGGGGCGCCGGGGCGATCACCTGCTCCCGGTCGGTGACCAGCCGCTCGGCAAGATCGACCTGACGATGGCGGCGCCCGCGGCCGGCCCGGCATCATGGCCGCGTACCACTGGGCCGTGGGGGAGCTGCCCGGCTATCTCGCGGGCGCGGGCTACCATCCGGCCGGGCTGCCGGAACTGCGCGAGGCCATTGCGGCGTCGTACGCCGGCCGGGGCCTGCCCACGGACCCGGACCAGGTCATGATCGCCCCGGGCGCGCTCGCCGCAGTCGCCATCGCCGCCCGGGCGCTCATCCGGCCCGGCGCCCGGGTCCTGCTGGAGAGCCCCGTCTACCCGAACGCGATCGCCACCTTCACCCGCGCGGGGGCCCGGGTCTGCGGCGTCAACGCGGGCGAGCCCGGCGGAGCGGACACCTGGGCGGGGGACGTGAGCACGGCGGCCCGCCAGGTCCAGCCCGCCGTCGCCTACCTGATCCCCGACTTCCACAACCCGACCGGGGCGCTGCGCTCCGATGACGACCGCCGGCACGTCGCGGGCGCACTGCGCCGGGCAGGCACCACGGCGGTCATCGACGAATCGAACGTCCAGCTCAACCTGGACGGAGCCCGCATGCCCGCCCCGTTCGCGCTGCACCATCCGGGCACGCTGACCGTCGGCAGCCTGAGCAAGTCATGCTGGGCCGGGCTGCGGATCGGCTGGCTCCGCGTCCCGGACGAGCACATGGAAGAGGTCACCCGCGCCCGCCTGAGCATGGACCTCGGCTGCCCCGTGCTCGAGCAACTGGCCGCCATCCGGCTGGCTGGCGACAGCGGCCTGCTCGGTCACCGGCTGCACCAGCTCAGGTCCTCGCGGGACGCGGCGCTTGACGCCCTCGCCCGGCACCTGCCGGACTGGTCGGTCAGCCGTCCCGCCGGCGGCCTGCACCTGTGGTGCACGCTTCCCGGGCCCCTGTCCTCAGCGCTGGCCGCGAGGGCCGAAGACCACGACGTCGTCCTCGCCGCCGGACCCGAGTTCGCGCCGGAAGGCGGCCTCGACCGGTTCATCCGCATTCCCTTCACCCAGCCCGCGGACGTGCTCACCGACGCCATCGCCCGCCTGGCCGGCGCCTGGCGCGAGACGCTCGCCGACCCCCGCAGCCCCCGCCGGGCGCGGGAACGGCGCGGTCCCACGGCCCTCGTCAGCTGAAACGGTGACCCCCGGTCCCGGGTCAGGGACACGGCAAAGTCGCATTCAAGCGTGGCGGATGCTCGGTGTTTGTGCATTCGGGCCTAGCGAACTGCTCCCGTTGAGTGGACGATGAATGTGGCGCCAGCCAGGGCGGAGGCGGCCAGAAGGGATCTTCATGTCCGCTGCTCCTGCTCAGCCGCAGTTGTATGACCGGATCGGGTCCGCCTACACTGCGACCCGCCGCACCGACCCCGTTATCGCCGCGCGGATCTGGGCTGCGCTCGGGGACGCGCGCACCGTCTTGAACGTGGGTGCGGGCACCGGGTCCTACGAGCCGCCTGACCGGGAGGTCACCGCGGTAGAACCGTCCGCTGTCATGCGGAGCCAGCGTCCTGTGGGCGCGGCCCGGTGCCTGGCTGCCGATGCGGGCTGCCTCCCGTTCCCCGACCAGTCCTTCGACGCGGCGATGAGCGTGCTGTCCGACCATCACTGGCCCGACCCGGTCGCCGGGCTTCGGGAGATGCGCCGGGTCGCCCGCCGCGTCGTGGTGTTCCAGTTCGATACCACGCGGCACGATGAGTTCTGGCTCACCCGCGACTACCTCCCGGAGTTCGCAGGCCTTGTCCGCGGGCCGACGCTCGCTGAGCGGGCCGGGGCGATCGGCGCCCGGATGGAACCGCTGCCGATCCCGTGGGACTGCGCCGACGGCTTCTTCCACGCGCACTGGCGGCGCCCCGCCGCCTATCTCCAGCCCGCCGTCCGGCGCGCGGTCTCGGTCTGGGCCCGAGTCGGGGCCTCCGCAGAGGAGCGCGCCGTGCGCGCGCTCCGCGCCGACCTCGACTCGGGCCGGTGGACGGCACGCAACCACTCCGTCGCCGACCTTGAAGCCGCCGATCTCGGCGCGCGGATCCTGGTCGCCTGAAGCCCCGGGGAGACCTGGCAATGCCTGCTCATGCGGCCTGAAGCAGCTTTAGCGTGCGCTGAGGGTCGCGGGCGTGGTGACGGTTGGCAGCGGCGATGTTGGCATGACCGTCCAGGCGAAGGAGACTGATGGCCAGGCTTCTGAGCGAGGCCATGACCCTGGGTGCGTTCCCGGTCCTGACCAGGGACTTGTCTTCCTGGTAGGTGACGTCGCGGACCCAGTGAAGCTTGTTCTCTATCTCCCAGTGGCTGCGGACCCAGGCGGCCAGGGTGGCGGGGTCCGCGTCGCGGTCGCTGGTGATGAGGTAGACGACCTCGACGGTCTTCTTGCCCTTCTTCGTGACCGTGCGGCGCAGCTGCGCGACCTGGGCGGCGCCGGCGAACTCGATCCAGGCCGGGGCGAGCACGGTTTTGATGGTGCGGCGGGCACGGCGGCCGTGGTCCGTGCTCACGGCCGAGACGGCGGGAACGGCGGCCCAGGGCAGCTTCTTGAGCTGCTTGTAAAGCGTCGGCATATTGGCCTTGACGGTCATCACGTAGTCGGCACCCCGGCCCAGGATGACCTGCGCGGTGTCATGCTGCGTGTGCATTGCGTCGATCGTGATGACTGCGGAGGCGAGGCCGGCGAACGCCTTCAGCAGGTCCCGCACCGCAGGGATCTCATTGGACTTCTCGTCCACGGCGACCTGGCCGAGGACCGCGCCGATACCGTGGGCCAGGGCCGCGACCAGGTGCGGGGCCTTCCCGGCCTTGTTCCTCGCGCCGCGGACGGCCTTCCCGTCGATGGCGATCACCAGCCGGCCGCCGGCCCGCACCGCCCTCGTCCACAGCCAGGCCCCGAGAACCTGGTCGAGCACATCCGGGTTGACCAGGGCGAACGCCCGCCGGAACGTCGATTCTTCCGCCGCACCGCGAGCCGCGCCGAGCACGGCCAGCACCTCCGGGCCGACATCGGCGGCCCACTGCCCGATCGCAGCGAAGGACTTCGAGCCGGCGATCACTGCCGCGATCCCGACGGCGAGCAGCCCCGCCAGCGGGTGCCGACGGCCGCGTTTCCTCCGCGGGTCCGGGACCTGGGCAAGGAGATCAAGCAGGTACTGGCTGCGGGCAGCCGGGATAGGCGAAGATGGCATCGGCGGGCGGGTGTCCCTCGTTGCAGGGCGATGGTGAGCGTGAGAACTTCCATCGTTCCGCCCGGCCCCTGCCCGCCACCCGCAGACACGCCGGTCATATCACCTGCCGCCACGACAGCGCAGGTCACAGCCTCAATTCACGACTTTGCCGGGTCCCTGGGTCCCGGGTGAGGAACGTGAATCCGCAAAGCGCTGCTGGTCACCTGGGCGTTACTCGCGGAGGTGTATAAGATTTGCATTTGCACTGTGCATATGCACTGTACGGGAGGAGTGGTTGGCTTCCTTGCCCGGAAGCAGGAAGCAACGAGAACGGCTCACACGAAATCAGTCGGTGGATCGAGGCTAGACTGACCCGGCTAAGGGTCGGCCACCGCTATGCTATAGGCGCAGTCTGGGATTTGCCGGTAGTCCCCTTGGCCCGCATGCTGCCCCAGCAGCGGGGATGGGCGGGAATGCAAGCGGTATCCTCGGACCTTACTTTCCACTCAGGCTTCACGACAAAGGACTCTCGGGACTCCCCTCGACGGTCTCCACATGTGCCAACGAGGAAAAAACCCAGTGCAGCCAGAATGTAGACTCCACATCCCAGTATGAAGGAGCGATTAGTCCGCGAGACGCGCGGAGGCGGATCCCTTGTATTGCCGCGATCGCCCTGAGTGTTATATGGACTGCGTCCCAATCCTCGGCTATGGACTTCCAGTCTGGATAGATGAGTCCTCCACTGAACATTGGGTACCGCAACGCAAGCTCTTCCCAGTCGGTGGCGTTTGTTACCTCGTAAATATTTGCTGCACCCATACCTAGCCGCCAAACGTGCCATGGCTTACGAAAAAGCGAGGAGTCTTGATCGAAATCCAAATAAATCCGCCACATTCCCTGAGAAGCCCCAAAGCCGGTTGAAGTGTAAAATCCCATTCCAAACGGATTGGCGCTGCTTGCTGGAGGCACCATAGCCGGAGAAATGGAGTGGTCCTGAGAAGGTGCTTGTTCGCGAGGCGGGAGCCGGGGTGGTTTAATCGTCGAGATCCAGTACTGCGGAAGACCTGTTATCCCTCCGGATACTAGTACAGGCTGGAGGGTTCCGAGTCTACTGATGAGGCGGCAGGTGCCTATAACGGCATCGGCTTCGGATGACGAGGTGACGGGTGTCTCGTCATGACGGCCCTTGCTCGTTACGTGGCGGAGAACGCTAATGAACTTCTCCGCGTCGCCGGCGACGGTTTTCTGGTGAAGGGAGTGGAATGCTGTGGTGTCGTAGTCGGAAATATTTGCTGTATCAAGCGCAGCGATGCGAAGATTCAGTTCTTCAGCTCCATCTATTGCTTGCATTTTCGGATGCGATCCAATCGGGCCGTCATCCGCAATAAGCCTTCAGCCGTAACCAGTCGCATTCGGCAAGCCGTTCGTAACCGCTCTCCCGCTGGGTACGGCGGATCGTCCAGGCACGTTCGGACTGCACGGATGCCTCAGCCTGCCTGAACGCGTAGACAGAGGCATGGATCGTGTGGTCGCGCTTTGACCTAGAGCCCCCTGCGACCAGGCCATGTCGGCACTGCCCGTGTCGGAGTTGCTGGTCGGGCAGCTCGAACGTCAGCAGCGACCCGCCCTCCTGCCGCACAGCCCACGCCCGCGCGCTGATCACCAGCACCGAGGGAAAGCGCCACCGAGTTCATCGGCGCTGACCTCCGTAACACCGGCACCATTCGTACCCAAGCCGCCCGGTTGCTGGACTTCACCAAGTCGGTAGCGGTCACGATGCTCGCGCTCCTGCACGCACCGCCAGACTCCGACGACCCGTACGCGATCGTGGCCACGCTGATGGACGCTGTGGCGCCTATATGGCACACGGCAAGTGGTGATCGAGCCTTCACCCACCGTGGCTACTCGTGCTGGCCGCCGGGCTGATATTTGCCTGGCGGTCCTCGCGGTGATCCTGGCATGATCCGCGGGTGACCGGAATTTCAACCGCGGGCGCCGCAGAGCTGGACGCGGCGCTGAACAGGTTCATCACCCGGAACGGGCTGCCGGGCGCAGCGGCAGGTGTAGTTCACGGCGACGAGCTCACTTGGGCGGGTAGCGCGGGGTTTGCTGACACGGACGCGCGGGTGACCGGCGATCCGGGGACGCTGTACCGGATCGCCTCTATCACCAAGACGTTCACCGGTACGGCCGTCATGCAGCTGCGTGATGCGGGACGGCTGGACCTGGATGACCCCGCGGTGAAGTACCTTCCTGAGCTGCGCGGTGCCGTCAGCCCGTTCGCGGCGATCGAAGCGGTAACCATCCGCCGGATGCTCTCGCACGAGTCAGGGATGGCTGCCGAGCCGCCGGGAACGGACTGGTCGGTTCCGGTCTACCAGGGCGACCCGCGGCTGACCCTGGCCCGACCGGGCGACATTGCCCTGGTGCTTGCGCCGAACGTGCAGCACAAGTACTCCGATCTCGCGTACCAGCTGCTCGGCGAGATCGTGACCAGGGTGAGCGCAATCCCGTATCCCCGGTATGTGCGTGAAATGATCCTCGACCCGCTCGGCATGTCAGCGACCGGCTTCGAGCCGCTCGACGGGCCGCTGCTGAGCCGCCGCGCCACCGGGTACAGCAGGCGGCCTTTCTCTGGCGAGCTGGACCCGGAGCCGGCGTTCCCGCCGGTGTGGGCCGAGGGCGGCCTGTGGTCATGCGTACAGGATCTGGCCCGGTGGATCTCCTTCCAGCTGCGCGCTTACACCAGGCCGGCCGCGGACTCGCCGGTTCTGGCCTCAGCCTCGCTGCGGGAGATGCACAAGCCCCGCTACCTGGCCGACGACGACTGGACGAGCGCATGGGGCATTTCCTGGTGCGCGGATCGCCGGGACCAGGTCAGCTGGATCCGGCACTCCGGCGGGATTCCCGGTTACACCACCACCGTTTGCTTCGATCCCGGACAGCAGGTCGGCGCCATCGTCCTGCACAACGGACCCAGCTTTACCGCAGAGATCGCCCGCGAGCTGGCTGTGACCGCCCGCCGCCTGGCCGGGCCGGTGCCGTCAGCGGTGCCAGCGCCCGCGCCCGTCCGCTACCGGCCGCTGCTTGGCCTCTACGCGCGGACCGGGCTGGGCGGCGGGTTGCTGAGCCTTGAGTGGCGAGCCGGGAAGCTGGCCTTCTTCATCCCGGAGATTCCCTCCTGGCAGGTGGTGCTGGAGCCGACCGGCGACCCCGATGTGTTTCGGGCCGGACCGGGATCTGACCTCTCCGGCGAGAACGTGATCTTCCGGCGCCGCGATGACGGCCGTGTGATCTCAGTGCTCATGGTTCACGGCACGTACACGCGACTGGATCAGGGCAGTACCTAAGTGCTGTGACGAGCAGGGTCGCCCTCTGACCGAATCCCCGGGCAGGCGGTGGGCGGGCTGCTCGTGCTAGCCGCCGGAATCGCCGACCGCACCAGTCTCACCGTCCTCCCTGCGCTCATGCTCCGCGCCCGCAAGCAGTCCGTCTCTCAGACCGACACCACTTCATAAGCAAGGCCACGTTCGCCTTGGCAGAAGCTGACCAGTCCTTCTCGACACTCCTCGCGGCTGATCCACCCTCCAACCTCATGAGTTGCACGGTCGGCGACGCTCGGACAGGGCCTGGCGTGCTCACGTCGGGCGGATCATCTAGATCGGTTTCCGATGTATCGGTTACCGATATAGACTTGGTTCATGCCGAAACCAGATAGGGCGCGGGCGGACGAGGCTGCGGGGCTGGCCGGGTTCGGGCGGCACGCCGGGTCGGCCACGCTGATCCTGTCCAGCCTGGCCGACGGGCCCAAGCACGGGTACGCGCTGACCAAGGACGTTGAGGAGTTCGCCGGGGTGCGGCTCGCTCCCGGCACGCTTTACGAGGCCCTCGCCCGGCTGGAGTCCCAGGGGATGATCGAGGCGCTCGACTCAGACGACAGGCGGCGGCCCTACCGGCTGACGGCGGCCGGCGCCACCGCCCTGCGGGCGCACCTGGACGCGCAGCGCCGGGTCGCCGATACGGGCCTGCGCCGCCTCAAGGCCAACTGGGATATCGCGTGACCGCCAGGCGAGCACCCCGGCGAACGCCGCGAGACCGGGCCGCGCGGCTGCTGCACTGGTACCCGAAGGAGTGGCGGGAACGGTACGGCGAAGAGTTCACCGAGCTGCTCATCGCCGACATCGACGAGCGGCCGGCGTCGGTTGCCCGCACCCTGGACGTGGCACGGGCCGGCCTGCTGGCGCGGCTCGCCGCGGCGGGTCTGACCGAACTCCACACCGGGCGGCTCGCTGATCCCGGGCGACCGGTCCGGGCAAGCCTCGCCACCCTGGGTGCCGCTCTTGCGTTCTGCCTGGTGCTCGGCGCCGCGATGTGGTCCCAGCTCGCGATTGCCTGGGAGCGGGCCGCTCCGGCCTCGCCGCCGACGAGGTCGGCCACGCTGGTGATGTCCGTTGCGCTGCTCGTCTTCCCCGCGCTCGTTCTGCTGGCGGTCGTCCCGGTCGCCTGCGCGATCGTCGCGCACTTCAGCCGGCGCCTGCTCGTCCCGTCGCTGGCGCTCGCGGCGGCGCTGACCGTGCTGGCGTTCGGTGGCCACCACTTCATTTACCAGTGGCCGGGCACCGGCGGACACGGCGAGAACGGCGGGCTCCTGCCTGCCCTGCCGGCCGGCCTCCAGGCGTTCGCATGGTCGGTCAGCTACTGGTTCTCATCCGCCTGGGCCCACTGGTCGTGGCTGACCGGGTTCGGCGGATGGGAGCTGGCCTGGATGGCGACCAGTCCGCTCGCACTCGCCGCCGCCATGGCCGCCGGGGCGACCCTGCTGCGCCGCGTAGAACTGTCGCCGCGGTTGCTCTCCTACGAGACGCGCCTGGCCGCTGCGGGCTGTGCGGTCATGGGCATCTTCCTGCTCGGCTGCGGATACTGGATTTACGCTGGCCGCCACCCGGTCGCGGTGATCGATGCCTATCCGGGCCTGCTGGACGTCGCGGCCACGGTGTGTCTCGCGCTCGGCCTCGCGGCCGCCTACCAGGCGGAGCGAACGGCGCTGCGTACCCTGCGGCTGGCCCAGCGGTGACCGGTCCATCGGGAGCACTTACTCCGGGCCACACGAGCGGGCCGCCGCCGCGTAGAAGGTTCCTGCGCTACGCCCTCGGCGGGGTCGCCGTCGTGGCGGCGGCCGGGGGCGCCGTGTTCGGGCTCGTGGATCACGGCGTGCTGCCCGGTAGGAGCGAGCTTGACCAGCTTGACGGCGCGTGCGACGTACCCGTGCCGGACCTCACCCCGTACGCGGCGCCAGGCCCGCAGTACTCGGGCACCTTCTACTCGACGGCCCGCCGCACCGCGGTTGGCTACACGATCGGTTACCCGCCGGGCCGCGGCCCGGGAGATGCGCTGCCGCTGGTGGTCGCCCTGCACGGCTTCGGCGGCAACCACACCGACGCCCTGTCAGGAATCACGCCCGCTCAGGCTGTGTCCCTGAAACCCGCGGGCGTCCCGCTGCCCCCGATGGCCCTGGTCACCGTGGACGGCGGCAACGGTTACTGGAACCTGCACCCGGGGGATAACCCGCAGGCGATGCTGGTTGACGAGCTGATCCCGCGGTGCCAGCGCCAGGGCCTGGGCGCTGGCACCCGCGGGATCGGCGTTCTCGGCATCTCCATGGGCGGCTACGGTGCGATCCTGCTCGCCGAGAAGTACCCGAAGCTGATCCGAGCGGTGGCCGCGATCTCCCCGGCCATCTGGACCAGCTATGCCCAGGCCAACGCGGCCAACGCGGACGCGTACGCATCGGCCGCCGGCTTCGCCGCCGCCGACGCGGTCACCCACGCCACCGCCCTGGCCGACGTCCCGGTCCGGGTCGCCTCCGGCTACGACGACCCGTTCTACCCCGGCGTCCAGACCCTGGCCCGCGCACTGCCGAAGGAGGCCGAGGTGTACTTCGGCGCTGGCTGCCACACGGACTCCTTCTTCGCCGCCCAGGAGCCGCCCTCCCTGGCGTTCCTGGCCCGCCATCTCGAACGGTCGCTGGTTTCACCCGGCACCGGATAACTGGACTCGACGGCGTGGCGAGAGCCGGGCCCGGCGCCGGTTGGCCCGACACTGGTACCTGCACCGTAACCGCCACACGAGCCTCCCCGAGGAGTCCCCCAGATGAAGGTCAAGCGGCTGGCTTTGGCCGCCGTTCCCCTCGCTCTCGCGGCCGCCGTCGCCACGTCGGGCACGGCGCACGCAGGGACCGTCCACGGCTACCCGAACACCACCGCGTACGACGAGGCGGTCAAGCTGTCCCACCTCAAGACGGTCGCCGCCTGCGCGGGGTACGTCCGCAGCGAGTTCCCGGAAAATGAGCCGTCCGATGTCCCGTCCGGGCACGAGCTGGACGGCTATGGCCTGACTCTCCGGTACTACGTCATCGAGCTGGACTCTTCCGGCGCGCACATTGCGGCGGGCACGTCCGAGTCGTACATGACCGGCACCCTGCACAACGAGTACACCGGTAAGACCATCACGCTTGAGCACGGCCCGGACACCACGGCCATCCAGGTCGACCACATTGTCGCCCTGGGCGATGCCTGGGAGATGGGGGCGTGCCACTGGTCGTCGTCCAAGCGCGAGTTGTTCGCCGTCGACGTGTCCGAGCTGCGGGCCGTGGACACCCATGACAACGAGGTCAAGTCGGACAAGGACGCTGCCCAGTGGCTCCCCCCGGCGAACCGCACCTGGTACGTCGAGACCCAGATCAACATCAAGGCGAAGTACGGCCTGGGCGTCACCGCCGCCGAGCGCAGCGCCATGACGACGGTACTCAAGACCGGAAAGTGACACGGCTCGCTCGTCCGCGCCGGAGTTTGTGTGCGTAATCCCGCAGCACCTGGCGAATACATCTCATGCGGGCTGCTCGTGCTAGCCGCCGGAATCGTCTGAGGCGCTAAAAGCGCAGGGAGGGCGGAAATGCCGATCGACCCGAAGATTGAGCAGCCGACCAGGAAGATGCTCGGTCACGCGATCCGCCACGAGTTCGACGACCTAGCTGCCCTGGCCCGGGCCGAAGGCGCCGAAGCCCTCATGCGGAGCATCCCGCTCTGCCTGCTCGCTTCCGCGTACATAGCCATCGACGTGGCCGACCGCTGGCCCACCGATGCGGACCTTCGCAAGATCGCGAAGAACGCGTCGCAGTCGGCAACCGAACTGGACATCAGCGAGCAGGAGATCTACGAGTACCTGTCACGAGTGGCGCTCGGTCCGGAAAAGCTCGATGACGTATTTTCGATCGAGGCACTGGCGACGGTCCCGCTGTACGCGACCGCGAACCTGCTCCTGACCTTCGCCCCCCAGGAGAAGCACTGGTGGGAGTACCTAGACCAGATCTGGGACGCCGCCGAAACCGCCGACCGCACCAGCCTCACCGTCCTCCCCGCCCTCATGCTGCGCGCCCGCAAGCAGCCCGGTACCCAGGACGGCTCCATCCGCTAGGACACTCAGTTCATCGTGCCGCCGCATGGCCTCCGCGAGGAGAGCCTTTTTGAGGTCATGCCTGGTGCTGCCACGCGTCTTGGTGGCATGGCAGTTTGGGCAGAGGGCGATCATCTGGGGCGGGTCGTCTAGACCGCCTAGGGCCAGGTCGTGGATGTGGTCGACTTCCAGGATCGCGTTGCCCTTATCGGTGCGGTCTTGGATCTCGCCAGTGCAACAAGGGTTTTCGCAGTGACCTTCGCTACGGAGCAGGACCGCGAGGCGGGCGTCCTGGCTGCGGACAGGCAGCGAGGAAGTCCGCTCGGCCCGCGTGCTGTCGTGGTCGTGCCAAAAGATATCGACCCGCATGCACAGGCGCTTGTATTCGGCCGTTCGCTCCGCGAACGAGATGATGACCGGGCTCGTCTCCGGAGGATCGGACAGGCCGAGTTCAGCAAGTAGTCCAGTCGCGTCGGCAGCCACGAAGTACTTCTCTACGAGGGCGTTGACCACCGCATCCAGTGCCTCCGGTGACTCCCTGATCAGGGTGTAGACGGGATCGACTAGGCCGCCGTTCGGCTGATGCTCGTCAAACCATCGCTGCGGGACGGAACCGTGCGCGGTCGGGACTGTCTCCGGGGCATTGTCGAGTTCCCACAGGCCAGCGTCAAAGAGCGCAGCGACCGGGTAGTGGACGCGCTCCCTCTCGTCGGTTTGGCCGTAGCGGCTGACCAAGGACCCGACCTGGCGCTTCGTTTCCGCCCAGGAAACCAGTCTCTCCTCGCCACGGTGCGCCCGAGCGAATCCCCAGAGCAGCGTGATCGGCTGGTAGAGCGCAGGTACGCCTTCCCTGCGGTAGACACGCAGCGTCGTCAGTTGGCGGACGAGTGTGTCGACGGGCCGCATATGGAAGCCGAGCCTGCCCAGGAGTCGTCCCACCGTCGCCTTACCGCCGCTGAACTCGTCGGAGGTCAGCGCGGTCCTGCCGGGCAGGAACCCATGCGCGACGACGGCGATGGCCTTCGAGTCGTAACGCTTGCCGTCGTGGACCAGGACATACTGACGGGCGCGGTCGAAGCCGTACCGCCGCAGGAACTCGTCCTGGCCAAGCCGGTCGTACTCCGCGATCGCGGCGAGCACCGCCTCCCGCGTAACGTCTCCGAACGCCACGGCTAGCTATCTCCGTTTCCAGCCCGACGACGGACCATCTCCCGGAGCTCGGCCGGGGTTGGCCACGGTGGCTTGGCGTGGATCATGCGGTGGCAGTTCGAGCAGAGCAAGGCAAGATCGCGGATGCTCCGGGCGCGTTCCCCGCCAACGTGCAGCGGCTCGACGTGGTGGCATTCGATGTACCCGCTGCCGCGTTCCCCGTAAAACTCGCTGAAGTCGAACTCGCATACCTCGCAGGCGAGCGATCCGCCCGCCGCGATCACGCTGCTGATCTTCTTCCGCCGCAGGGCCGGGTTTCTCTCCCGGTAGGCATGCCAGCGCAGGAGGTACCGTCCCTCCACCTGGCTTTCGCCCTCGTAACCCACCTCGCGCGGGAAGTCCGCAGGTTCGCCCGCCGCAACCGATGGGTGCTGCTAACCCTTCCGGAAGGCGCTGGGACGGTTGGCTTTTGTCAGCAGCGGCCAGGTGGTGACCTATGGCTCCTGCTCATAGTTCTTGCGTGCCCAGTCAAGGAGTTCCCCTTCCGTTACATCGCGCACCTGCGCTGAATGCTTTGACGCCTCGTCCGCTAGGCGGCTTCGGCGGACTAGCCGGTCAAATAGTTCAGCTTTAAAACCAGACAGCTGAACGATGCGCTCATCGACGCTGTTTTCAGCGATCAGTCGGTAGACGACAACCGTCTGTGTCTGGCCCATGCGGTAGGCGCGAGCGACTGCCTGCTGTTCGGTGCTTGGCTTGAGTTGAGGCTCCATGAGGATCACTACAGACGCCGCCTGCAGATTGAGACCAACGCCGCCAACTTCGATCTGCATGACCATGGCAGCAAATCCTGTTGCCTGCGTAAAGGCGTTGATGGCCTCGGTCCGTTTGGCTGGGGTTACATCACCGTGGAGAACTAGAGTCTCTTCTCCAAGAAGGAATTCGCATAGGCTAACCACGCGACGGTATTGACTGAAGATCAGAATTTTCTTCTGGCTAGCGCGGCATTCTTCTACGATTTCCTTTAGTCGGATTAGCTTTTCCGATCGCTCACCATTGCCCGATGTGAGAGCTAGCCGGGCTCCGTTAAGATTGCGATTAACGAGGGCTTGCTTGCAGGCCAAGATCTCATTTTCGCCGACTTCGATCCGCACGTCTGTTGCTATGATTTCGGGCAGTTCGGTGAGGACCTCGTCTTGGTTTCGACGCAGGTAGATGTCACCAACAGCGTCGCGGAAGTCCGCGGCGCGATATTGGGCATCCCGGCCGTCGCTGAACTGCTGGCGCAACTGTAGGCCCTTTTGCGGATTGGCCAGATCAGCCAAGGCGATGAACTCTGCTGTGCGATTCTCCATCGGAGTTCCGCTCATAAGTAGCGTTCGATCTGCTCTTTTGATCAGCGCCTTGACGATTCGAGTCCTCTGTGCTGCTGGATCCTTGACAAGGTGCGCTTCATCGACTACGGCGAAGCCGACAGCGGGAAGATTGACCTTCAGTAGATGTTCTGCCTGTCGGAAACTGGTAACGAGGATGCCGCCTGACTGCCGCCAGTCATCCAGCGCAACGTCTCTGAGGTTACCGTGGAATCGCCAGCCAGGTATGCCAATCAGTGCTCGCCGAATTTCTTGCAACCACGTATCGATCAGTGATGCTGGACAGATCACCACATGGTGATTTTCTTCTTCCGTCTGAGTCACGTGCGCGATGGCGGCAAGCGCCTGGATGGTCTTTCCAAGTCCCATGTCGTCGCCAAGCAGGCCTCGACGGACCACTACTGCAAACCTTGCGCCAAAATTCTGATAGGCACGCAGTTTCATAGCAAGGCGCTCTGTATTCAGTGTGGTCGACTGAATAAGGTTGAGTAGGCCTTTAGAGAGGCCCGTGGTCAAGTCCTTCTGGAGGATGGCGCGCTCCGCCGCTGATCCCTGCTTTGACAGGAGCTCGTCGAGCAATGACAGCAGGTGCGCAGAACTTGACCGCCACTCGTCGATGACAGCATGATCTGGTTCGTTTGCGGCATGTTCCGCTCGAGTCAGTCCATCCAGCACGCCTCGCAGGCTCTGGGCAGGTTGCGAGGTCCATTTCTGACGAGTCTTTCGCGCCTCCGACTGTACTTGAGCTTTGCGGACTGGAGGACTGAGAAGCCAGACAAGCCAGTTCGTGGCGCGCGCGAGCCACCGTACGGCTCCCACAGCCTGCTGGAGAGCCAGAACATGAGGTGCGACTGCGGTGATCGTTGCCAGCATCGAAAGGGAACGAACTAGGGTTGAATCTCCCGGGTTCCACTTCTGTGGGTTAGCAGGTGGCCGTAGATCATCAGCGCCAAGCTGCGCGAGTTTTGCAGCGGCCTCCCTGATCTTCTGGGCTGAGGAGCGGCCGATTCCGCGGAGCTTCTCAAGCTCTTCGAGGCTCCTACGGCTAACGTCGGACGCGGTGGCCACTCCGCCTTGGCGCAATGCCGTGGCATTTACTCGGGCTCCTTTGGCCAGGTCTTCCACCGAAGTTGCAGTCAGTCGCTGCTCAACGCGTTCTTGCTGCTGCTGCCTACGCGCCTTCAAGACCGCTCTGCGGGCCCTGCGTTCGGCCCATCGATATCGCCAGATCGCTCGTCGCGCCTGCCAAAGCTGGCCGCGGGCCCACTGATGCATTGATGCCCGGTCATCAGGTTGCCTGTCACCCAGACGTGGGGCAACTTCTTCAGGTGTCATTACGCCTGGTATCCGTTCACGAGCGGACAGGTACCGTACCAGCATCCGCCCGTAGTGACTCGATTGCAATTGGCTGAATGCTAAGAGAAGGCGAGAGCGAAGATCCACAAAATTGATAGCCGGCTCATGTGTTCGCCAGTCTTACTAATCCCAAGGTTGTGATTAAAACGAATTATCGAATGCAATCGTCAATTTTCTGCCAAGAATCACAGAGTTCGCCAGGAACACCATTCTCTCGTCAAAGATCATGCCGGACGCTCACCCGTTCACCCATCAACTTCAAACGGTGTCGTTCGCTCCTGCAGCAGAAGTCCTCGACGGTGAGGTCTCATGGCGGCAGCGTGCCGTTCATAGGACCTGAACATCAGCGGAACTGCCGGAGTGATTCTTTCATTGCTGTCGCTGCTGGGTCATTGAACTCGGTGAGCAGGGCCGTTGCTTCGGCTGCCGTCAGGTGTGCTGCTGCCTGGTCCCCAGAGGCGTTCAGAACTATCGCCAGGTTGTGCAGGGCGACGGCCAACGGCCACCTTGCCGCCAGTGAACGGAATATCTCCACCGCGTTGCGGTGCCACTCGATCGCATTGTCGAGGTTGCCCATCTCGTACAGGACGGTGCCCTGCAGATCCCAGGCCTGGGCCTCTCGCATCTTCTGCCCGGTCCTGTGCAGCAGTTCCGCGGCTCGGCGAAACGAGTCTCCCGCGGCAGCAAGTTCGCCTGAGAGGCGCTGAACCGTGCCCAGTTCAAGTAGCCAGTATCCTTCCCGCCCCGAGTGCCGCTGCTGGACCGCCAGCGTGACTGCGTCCTCGGCGGCCGACCGTGCCTGGACGAGATCTCCTTGGTCGCGGCGCGCCATGCTCAGCAGGCGCAGCGCATTGCCCTGGCTTCCGGTATCGCCTCGCCGCCTGAGGTCAGTGAGTGCATCGAGGATGAAGGTCTCCGCAACCAGGGAATCCCCCAGACCGATGAGAGCTTCCGCGAGGTTTTCACGGATGACCGGCACCCAAGTCTCGTCCTGTAGTTCCGCGTAGATGTCTAGAGCCTCCTGGAACACCAACCGTGCCGCGTTGAGGTGGTGGCGGCGGACGTGCAGCAGGCCAAGGCTGTTGAGGGTCAGCGCGAGGTTGTGTTGGTCCCCGACGCGCCGACGAATCTGCAGAGCGCGAGTTAGGGACTCCTCGCTTCTGTCGAGGTCGTAGGCCTGTGAGTACGCCATACCCATGCTCTCGAGCAGTTCGCCCTGGGCGGCGAGGTCACTGATTGCTTCGGCTGACCGCAGTCCAGTGCCGGAGGCAGCGAGCCAGTCCTCGACCATGCTGAAGCGCATGTGGAACGCACGCAGCACGACCGCTAGTTTCCAGGCGATCTCGTGCAGGCCCTGCTCGCCAGCCACGGTCACGGATGCCAACAGGTTTCCGTGCTCCAGGTCGAACCACTCCACGGCTTCTTCGTAGGATCCGAATGCTTTCGGTCTCGGCTCGTCGCCCCGTATCGGCTCGATGGGGACGCGGGCCTCCTTCGGGTTTACGTGCGGCTGGGCGGCGTCCGCCGATCGCAGGTACCACAGCAACAGCCGTCGCGTCGCGTCGTGCCGACGCTCTGGCGGGTCTTCCTCGCGGGCCTGGTCCACCGCGTAGCTCCGGACAAGATCGTGGAACTGGTACCGGTCCTCGGCCGGCCGCTCCAGCAAGTGCGCGCCGACCAGCATATCCAGAGATTGTCCTGGCGCGGTGTGCCCGGCAAGGGCCACAGTTGCGGCCTCACTGAAGTCAGGACCTGGATGCAGTGAGAGCGACCTGAATACCCCGGCCGCCGTTTCCGGGAGAGCCTTGTAGGACCAGGCAAACACCGAGTGCGCGAGCGCGGGCTCATCCCACTGCGCATACTCTTCGACGGTGAGCGCTCTCCACAGCGCGGACTGCTTGCGCAGGTCAGCTACCAGGTTCCCGATGGACACCAGGGGACGGCTCAGCGCATGCTCGGCTGCGATCCGCAGCGCGAGCGGCAAGCGCGCGCACAGCGCGGCGAGTTCCCCGAGCGCGGTTGCGGAGTCCTCCGGACGTTCTTCCTGGACAAGACCGGCAAGCAGGTCGACGGCATCGTGCTCCCGAAGCGGCCCCAGAGATACCCGGCGCGCTCCGTCCCGCGCCACCATCCCGGACATCTGATCTCGGCTGGTAACCAGTACCGCGCACTGCCCCTCCCCAGGGAGCAACGGGCGCACCTGATCCGCCCGACGGGCATTGTCCAGGATGATGAGCAGCCGTCTGCCCGCCACCGCTGAGCGGAACTGGGCGGCGGCCTCGTCGACGTCAACTGCCAGTTCGTCACGACGAACCCCGAGGGCCAGCAGGAAACCCCGTAGGACCCGGAGCGGGCTGACCTGGTGTGCGGAATCGTAGCCGTGCAGGTTCGCGTAGAGCTGTCCGTCGGGGTAGCCCGGCAGGTTCCGGTAGGCCCAATGCACCGCCAGCGTGGTCTTCCCCGCCCCTGGCATCCCGACGATCACCGCACGGCGAGTGCCTCCGCCCGCTAGCGCGGCGTTGAGGAGCTCAATCGCTTCGAGCCTGTCCACGAACGCGGCATGCTGTCCTGGCAACTGGCTCGGACGCGGAATGACGGATACCCGCTGGTGGAAATGGATGCCACCAGACACGTCGCGCGCCTGGACCACATCGCTGGCCCTGCCCGACATCTCCGAACGGACATCGCCGTCGCCGGTCTGCGACACTACAACGCGGACACGGTGTCACCGCGCGGCGGCGGCAACGGCGCTACCGCGCGATCAAAGAAAGCCGCCAGGTCCTCGGCCTCTCCGTACAGGCGGCGGATCAGGCGGGTCGCGCGCCCGACGGCTTGCGGATCGGTAACTTTCACGCCTCCGCTGAGCACTCCATCGACGTCATACAGGATGCGGTACGCGGTCGACGTGCCGAGCGTTACGACCTCTGGCAGTTCGCCGTTGCTCTCGAGCTGGCGGACGGCTTCGGCGGACAAGACCCGGACGATTTCCCCGCATTCCGCTCGTAGCTTCAGCGAGTGCAGTTCCCACTGCAGGTAGGGGGTGATTGGCTCTGCTACCACTCGCAGCCGATAGAGACTTGTAGCCCTCTCGGCCGTCTCGGCCCCGAACTCCATCAGAGATTCACGCCGGGCCTCGATCAGCCGGAGCGCCTCGGTCCACTGGCCGCGAGCGAATGCTTCCCAGCTCGCCGAGCCGGGCTGCCTGAAATGCTGGCGCCGTTCCAGCTTCCACGAATCCTGCCCGGCGATCGTTGACTCCGTTGCCCGAAAGTCGGCCCGGTAGTCCTCCAGGGAAAGGTGCGTTCCCCCCGCATCCCACCCGTCGAGCGGGTCAGGCATCCGGGATATCCGGCTTCGCTGCGACAATCATGCTGCGCGGGATAACGACCACCCGCTCGTCTTTGGCGACCTTCACGTCTTCCGGCAGGCGTCCGGCAAATGACGTCGTGACATCCCGGCCCACCAGCGCGATGTCCCCGTTGCTCAGCTCCCAGATATCCGGGCACCCGTCCCGGTCATCCGTCTCGCCTAGCTCCGAGGCCGACTTGCCCAGCCGTCGGACGAACGACGCAGACGTGTCAGCCTCCCACCTGCGTCCCATTTCATGGATCCTTCCGAACGGCTACAGCAATGATACTGACCGTTACCATGCTGGTTCAAGGCTCTGAGGCTGCTGTCCCGCTTCCTGCCAGACTTCCACGATGCAGCGGCGGCCACGCATGCACGGAAAGCCCCCCGATACATCCCGCCGCACCTGGCGAACGACATCTCGGGTGGACTGCTCGTGCTGGCCGCTGGAATCGTCTTGAGGCGCGAAAAGCGCAGGAAGGACGGAAATGCCGATCGGCCCCAAGATTGAGCAGCCGACCCGCACGATATGGAAACCGCGACCTTGGCCGATACTGCACCCCACCCCTGCGCTCTTGCCGTACCCCTGCGCTCTTGCCGTCACTGTCGCGTGAGGACCCCTTGGCGAACGTGCCCTGCGTGAACTAGGTGAGGGAGTCGAAGGACGGCACCTCCAGCAACCTGCGGTTACATCCGTTGCTTGGCGCAGGGTGATTTTTCCCCGTCCGCTATTGATGATTTGCGTTGGCAGCAAAGCCCCGAATCGCTAAGATCATCCATGCCAAAACAACTTTGAACTAATTCTTCATGCCTACTTGGCCTGGCAAGAACGACAGGACTCACACCATGGGATACCGTTTCAACCCGCCTCCCGGTTGGCCTCCCGCCCCGGAGGGCTTCACCCCGCCGCCGGACTGGCGGCCAGATCCCGCCTGGCCCCCAGCACCACCCGGATGGCAACTGTGGCTAGACGACGGCGCGGGCATGCCCGCCGCGCCCCCTGCTATGCCACGCACTCGCCCGCGGAATGTGCGGAGAAGAAGGATAAGAAGGGGTCTCATCTGGTTGACGGCTGCACTCGCTATCGCAGTCGTAGGGATCGTCTATGACGCCTCGACTTCCGCGCAGCGGTCGAGCACGGGCCAGATCACCAAAAACGGGAACCTCAGTATTACGTCACTGCATGCCGGTGACTGCTTTCAGAACCCTGCCAATGCCACTAGCGGCACGGACATCGCGCAGGTAACGGCGGTATCCTGCGCCACCCCGCACGATGCCCAGGTGATCGCATTGCTGCCGGTCTCCGCTTCCAACTACCCGGACGCTGCCGCGTTCAAGTCGCAGGCCCAGACGGGTTGCAAAGCTGCGCTTGGCGCCGATGTCGACCGATCGCAACTCACTTCGACCATGAGCCTGAACTACTTCTACCCGGACCAGACGTCATGGGTAGACGGCCAGCGGTCGATCTCGTGTGTCATAGCGGCTAGCAGTGCGGACCTGACTTCATCCTTGCTGAAATGATCTAGCCGTGCATGGATGAGTTCAGCTTCCTCCATTCAGCGCTTCTGAGGGTTTGAGCTACAGAACAGCACGACGAGATACGTCTCCGCCCAGACAAGGAGCCCGCGCGGTCACACCGATGGGCTCTGGGCCTGGCCCGGGGAGTAGTACGCCGACAGCCCGGCCGTCAGGCCGGTCCGGTCCGCCAGTTCCCGCAGCAGGACCAGGCCCGCGTGCGAGTCCCATCACTGCACAGGGCAAACGGGCCAGCAACGGAATCGCCCGTGGAGGGCCGGCCCTGCGAGTTCACTGGCAGACGCTAACTGCCCGCGCTGGGGAAAGGTTCCAGAACTACAGAGCACACTTCACAGTGTTGAATGTGCCAGTTGTCTCCCGGACCTGGATCAAGCAGCTGCTTGATGGCGACCCACTCGGCAGTGAATCTCCGCCAGTCTGGCGCGCATGGGTCGAGTCAAGAGCTTACTCCGCACTCGTGGCGCCGCCTACGGCAATCATCCGCACCCGTGAGCAACAAGAGCCGCTTCCGAAAGATAGGCCGTTGCTTGCTCTGGTGCACGACCATTTCGCACGTAATCCGTACGGATTTGAGCAGTTTGCCGCTGATCTGTGGGCGGCCTCGGAACGAAACGTCGACAAGATCGACGTAACTCGTCCCTGGCGTGATGGTGGCCGGGATGCCGTCGGCGACTACCTGATCGGCCCGCCATCAGATCCTGTGGCAGTGGAGTTCGCGCTTGAAGCCAAGTGCTATGCCCCCGGCAACAGCGTGGGAGTTCGTGAAACGAGTCGGCTCATTTCACGATTGCGTCACCGGCAGTTCGGCGTACTGGTCACCACGTCTCACGTCGATGCCCAGGCCTACAGAGAAATCCGAGACGACGGCCATCCTGTCGTAATCCTGGCCGGCCGCGACGTAGTGGATATGCTGAAGCGAAGCGGCCACGACACGGTTGCAGCTCTCCGCAGGCACCTTTCTGACAAGTACCCTCAGCGAGAGACACTTGCTTAGCCGCGCTATGCTCAAGACCGGCAATTGACACCCCCAGTTCGTCCGCACCGGAACGGGTGCGGACGAACTGGGGACGGATGCACAACAAGGGAAAGGTGCGTTCCCCGAATCCAATCCCACCCGTCGAGTGGGTTAGGAGTCCTTGGCCGAGTCGGGTCAAGCAACGATCCCCGACCTCAATTTTTCCCTCAGGAGGTAAAGGCACGATTCGAGCACATCATCGTGCAGGGCCTCTGGATCGGCCAAAAGAATCTCCACTGCCAGCATCCGTGCGACCGGAGCGCTCAGCTTAGCGATTACCTGCGTCGCGTCATTCATCGTTTCTATCCTCTCTAACTGTCCTGTGTCCACGCGATCCGCGCCCGTCGCAGAAACTCCTCATCGAGCCTCTGGAAACGCGCCGCCAGTTCGGCACTTACCTCGTGCTCCGGCATGCTCTCCAACTCCTCACGCACGCGCCTGCGCAAGTCAATGAAAGTCGGATCGTCTAGCTTGGCAATGTCGTCACTCTCACTCATGACCTTCCTGCTCTCACAGATCGCGGATTCTTCTTGGCCGTCCCGCCGCCGCTCCCGGAAGGGGGAGAGAGTGAACAGGAGCGGCGGCGAAACGTGTGACCGATTCTGCGCGTTGCGCGTGGCGCGGGCCGGTTTGCGACGGTACGGTCAGAGACGTTACGGATACACGCAGCTGCGTTACGACCCGTTATGGAGCAGTCTGATGAATTCAGAGTTGAATCCCCTGTTCGCGCACTTCGCCCATGAACTGAGACGGCTGCGCAGCAAGAGAGCCTGGAGCCAGGAGGCACTGGGCAAGCGCATCGGCTTCAGCAGTGAGATGGTGAGCAAGGTTGAGACCGGCCGCAACCCCCCAAGCCCGGAGTTCGCCGATGCCCTCGACCGGCTGGGATTTCCGGAATTGGAGGGATTGTTCACCGAACTGCTCGACTCCGCCGGTGATTGGCAATTCCGCACGTATGCCGACGCCGAGCAGCACGCGTCGGTCATCCGCATGGCGAACCCACTCTTGATTCCCGGCCTGTTGCAGACAGAGGGGTACGTCTGCGCGGTCGCTGAGGCGTGGCGGGCAGTGGACGGAAACCCCAAGATCGACGCCACCATCGCCGCACGGTTGGAACGCCAGGCAATCCTCGATCGGGACGTCCCTCCGTCGCTCGGTGTGGTGATCGACGAGTCCGTGCTCTACCGGCCAATCGGCGGGGCGACGGTGATGCGCGACCAACTTGCGCACCTGATCGACACGTCAGAGCGGCCACGGGTGTCCGTCCAGGTCCTCCCCACGGATGTCGGCGCTCACGTGGGACTGCAAGGGGCATTCGTTATCCTCTGGTTTCCCGACGACGCGCCCGGTATGGTCTTCTTCGAGAGTCCTGACAACGGGGAAACCACCAGGAACGCGAAGCGGCTAGCGAGAGTGGCAGTAACGTACGACACGCTGAGAGACAACGCCCTGTCAGCGCGTGCGTCACGAGACTTCATCCGAAAGGTAGCTCGGGAGACATGGACACCACCACAGACAGCGCCACGTGGCGAAAGAGCACCTACAGCGGCGGCAGCAACAGCGAGTGCGTAGAGGCCGGCGTCGCCGACCACGGCCACGTCTTGGTCCGCGACACCAAGGACCGTGGCCGCGGCCCGGTACTGCGCCTCACCCCCCGCGCATTCGCCGACTTCACCGCCCGCATCCGCGAAGAAGCAGCCCGGTAACCAGCCTGCCCCCCGCCGCGGCAAATCCACACCAAGCTCATCCCGAACGAATTCTGCTTACTGCCATCCCCAGTCATTACTGTCCAGCCCGTGACTATCCCTGTCCCGCCAGATTGATGGACGAGCCCTGGCAGGCACCAAACCACGCGGACTCGTTGTCACTTCCGGCGGTCCCGGTCAGCGCGCCGTGTCGGTGACCACCATCAGCTCGACGCCGACCGCACCCTGAACCAGGCCGCGCCGCTGCGCCCGCTGCCAGATAGCGTCACCGGCCTGGGCCACTTCCGCGTCCTGCGGCGCGATCGCGCCGGAGGCGTGATTCATGAGTATCGCCTGGTGGCATAGGTTTCCGGCATCCACAAGCCAAGATGCTTACCCTGCGTATCTTCCTTGCTTCATTCCGTCCTGGCCGGCCACGATAGGTCTTCGAGTCTGAGCAAGGGGAGGCCTGTCGTGGTAGCAAGCGGTGTATGGATCGCGCGGCTGGTACTCGGCGCGGTGTTCGGTTTGTCGGCGTTCGGCAAGCAAGCCGACCGCGCGGGTACCAGGAAGGCGGTCGCCGAGTTCGCGGTGCCAGCCGACTGGGTGGGCGCGGTGGCTTGGGGGCTGCCGCTATTGGAGGCCACCCTGGCGGTAGCGCTGCTGCCGAGCGTAACGGCGCCGTGGGCCGGTCTGGCGGCGCTGCTGCTGCTTGGCGTGTTCACCGCCGCGGTGGCGCGCTTGCTGTACAGGGGCCAGCGGCCGGCTTGCTCATGCCTGGGGGCGGTGAGTGATAAGCCGATCGGCGCCGGCACCGTCGTCCGCAACGGGGCGCTGATGATGATAGCGGTGGCGGTGATCTGGGGGAGCCTGGCCCGCCCGCGGGTGCCGCAAGCGCTACCGGGCGGGTACGCGTTCGGGCTGGCCGCCCTGGCGGTGGTCGGCGCGGTGCTGTTCTGGCTGGCTGGACAGGTCCGGGCGCTGCGGCGCCAGGTCGATCGCCAAGCGCTGTCGACGCTGGGCGCCGAAGGGCTGCCTCCCGGATCGGTGGCACCCGAGTTCGAGTTGCCTGGCTCGCCGGGCGGCCGCACCAGCATGGAACGGCTCCTGGCCGGCGGCACAAGCGTGCTGCTGGTCTTCACCCACCCCGGCTGCGAGATCTGTGCGACGCTGGCCGGCGAACTGCCGCGCTGGCAGGAGCGCCTGCTCGGGCGGCTGACGGTCACGGTGATCGC
This sequence comes from uncultured Actinomycetota bacterium, assembly GCA_963785645.1. GTDB lineage: Bacteria > Actinomycetota > Actinomycetes > Streptosporangiales > Streptosporangiaceae > Trebonia. The sequence continues at coordinate 67,004 of CAWAWG010000017.1, read as the reverse complement.
CAACGGCGACATCGAGGAGAACCTCGCCTGGGGCCGCGAGCGCGGCCTCGGCGACGTGCCGCTGCTGGTGCAGTCGGGCAACGAGGCGGCTCTGCGCTACCGGGTGCGGGGGACGCCGTCGGCGGTGCTGGTCGCGGCCGACGGGCGGATTGCCGCGCCGGTCGCCCGCGGGCCGATCGCCATCCGCGAGCTGCTGGTCTCGGTGAAGGCGGCGAAGAGTATCCCGGAACCGCGCATTCCAGTTACTTAATCAGTATGGCAAAAGGTTCAATAAGGATTTTCCGTGCAAAATCTATGGCTTTCCGTTGCTCACAGTAGTTGTTAAGCTTTCCCTGCAAGCGACTGATCAAGGGGGAAGAAGTGGCAGATTTCGCATTCACCGACTATTCCGGCAAGGAATTCGTCATCCGGCTTACCAACGAACAGCGCATCGCAGAGGCGCGCCGCATCCTCTCCGGTGAGGAGACGATGTCGACCCACGTGATGGGGCGAATCAGGAAGCGGTCAGTCGACTACAACCCGGGCTGGTCATTCCACCTCGACCCGGAGACCATCACGTTCTTCACGGTGGCCATCGAGGTATGCGACGCCAACCTCGACTACGTGGAAGACCACCTCGACGAGGCGTGCGGGGCGTTCCTGCCCGGCTGCTTCTGGTGCCCGTGGTCGTCGCGGCTCACCCGCGAGCTGGTCACCGCTAGCTAACGGCCGCGATATTTAGTGCTGTCCCCCGGCCCGCAAACGGCGAGCCGGGGGACAGCGCTTTTATGTCAGGTGGCGGGCCAAGCCGGGATCGCTTGCCCGGCATGCCCGGATTTGCTTGTGCTCATCCAGCGACTCGGCTGTGTCCGGCGAGGTGATATCGGTCACCCCAGGTCGCTGTTCGGACTCAGCCGTGTTCCGCCGTTGCGAAGACGCTCCGGGCCGTCGTTGAGTCGGGTGATTGCCACTGGGCCGTGACGTAGCCAGTCCCAGGGCCCGCGGCCGAAGTGCCGGGATCGGTCCCGGCGTCCAGGACGCGGGTGATGCGGACGCTCAACTGCCCGGCGTCGCCGACATCGATCGTGAGCCGCGTGCCGTCGGATCCGTCGGCCGCCGAGAACCCGCCCGGATCGAGCCTGGCAGGTGAGACTGCCCGGGTGCGGACCGTGAGATCGGGCGTGTCGTTCTGGCTTTGCGCCTGGGGTTCGGCCGTGCCCTGGATGAGCGCCACGATTCGTTCCGCGAACACCGGGTCCCGCGTGCCGTCGTATACCCAGCGGGTGCCGAGCACCCCGTGCTCGGCGGTCCCGATCAGCGCGCCGTCGGCTCCGTCGAGCGGCTTGCCGCGGTAGGTGAGCGGCACGTGATAGGCCACCGGCTGCCCGCCCGCCGTGTCGGTGACTACCATCAGCTCGATGCCGACCGCCCCGTCCGGGTCATCGAGCCGGAACCCGCCGGTCTTCGCCAGCGCAGGTGCACCTCCGCTTCCCCGGTACCAGGGCCGCGACGGAAGCCAGCCGCTGAGCAACTCCAGTTTCGTCGGCGTGAGCGTCGTCCGGTGAATGATGGACATGAGACCAGCATCCCACCCCGTCGTCCCAGACCTCGCACAGTCCTGGCCGAAGGCCCGCTCGGCGGCAACCCCGTGACCGGACTGCGGGTCATCCTGACCGACGGGGCTACCCACCCGAAGGACTCGTCAGAGATGGCGTCCCCGACGGCAGGCTATGCGGTCGCCCCTGATGGAAGACTGTCGTGCACACTCGTGTAGTAGATTGCGTCGTGTCGGTATGGATCGACGGACCTGAAGCGAGCCGACGGCTACTATGCGTACATAGCTGGAGAGGGCGGGTGGTGGGTCAATGGCGATTAACGCTTCGCTCACGGGGCGGCTGCGGAACACATCGCTGGCGAAGAGCCGTGCCCTGTGGCCGCTCTTCGAGGCCGTAGTCAATGCCATCCAGGCAGTTGACGAGGCGCACGGTGCCGATATGGACTCGGCGCGCATTGAAGTCAGAATCGTCCGCGATCAGCAGGTACCGTTGCCGATCAGCGAAGGTCCGCAGGCCACAGTTGCCGCACCAATCACCGGATTCGTCGTGACCGACAATGGCGAGGGTTTCCACGACGCCAACATGGACTCGTTCCAAATGCTCGACAGCGAGTACAAGTCCAAGCACGGCTGCCGTGGAGTAGGTCGGCTTCTTTGGCTGAAGGCTTTCAAGAAGGTTGAAGTCGCTAGCCATTACCGTGACGCTGGCGGGAGCATGAAGGCTCGCGAGTTCGAGTTCTCGGCCATCCGCGGCGTCTACGAGAGATCGGCGCGAGGCTCTTCGGCATCCGAGACGGGTTCCACGGTGCAGTTGCTGGACTTCGACGAGGTCTACCGGCAGCACGCGCCTAAGAACGCTCTTCCCATTGCCAAGGACATCTTGGAGCACTGCCTGTGGTACTTCGTTCGTCCGGGTGGCGCGCCGAATATCGTGGTTGCCGATGACGATGAGCGCATTGAGCTGCTCTCGGTCTACGACGAGTACATGCTCAGCTCCTCGAACGCGCAGGCAATGACTGTCAAGAACCACCAGTTCGACCTCGTGCACCTGCGCCTCAAGGCTGGCAGCAAGTCCACTCCGCAGCTGAACTGGTGTGCCGCGAACAGAGTCGTTCTCGATGAGAACCTTTCCGGCAGGGTGTCGGGTCTGCACGGCAGGCTGCGGGACGGCGATGACGAGTTCGTGTATGCCTGTTTCCTGATGTCGCCGTTCCTGGACGGCGCGGTGCGCCCGGAGCGGACAGGCTTCGACATCCCTGACGTGACGGACGGCGCTCTCGACGAGGACGACCCGTCCATGTCGGACATACGTGACGCCGCTCTGGCGGCGGTGGAGCAGTACCTCCACTCGATATTGGCTGAGGTGCGGAAGGCCGGCCGAAGGCGTGTCGAGCGTTTCGTGGCTAAGAAGGCGCCTCGGTACCGTCCGATCCTTCGTCACATCAGCGAAGACAAGCTCAGCGTCGATCCCACCATCAGCGATAAGGACCTTGAGCTCCAATTGCACAGGCACCTCGCCGATTTGGAGTCGGAACTACTCCTCGAAGGGCAGCGTGTACTCGACGCGGAAGATATCCACGGTCAGGAGTACAGCGAGAGGCTGCAGGATTACCTGCTGCGGGTCGATGACATAAAGAAGTCGGACCTTGCCGCGTATGTCTCCCGCAGGCGTGTAATCCTCGATCTGCTGGCGAAAGCCATCCGTGCCGACATCGGCGGCAAGTACGCCAAGGAAGACGTCGTGCACACGCTGATCATGCCCATGCGGATCACGAGCGACGACCCTGCCGCCGCCGCGAGCAACCTGTGGGTGATCGACGAGTCGCTAGCCTTCCACGACTATCTCGCTTCCGACAAGCCGATCAAATCGATGCCGATCACGGAGTCGCTTTCACCGCTCGAACCAGACCTGCTGGCGCTTCAGGTCCATGACGGCCCGGTCCTGGTTTCCACGGGAGAGAGCCTTCCGCTCGCTTCGATCGTCGTGGTCGAGATCAAACGCCCCATGAGGAACGACGCCGCACCAGGCCCGGAGAGGGACCCGCTCTCTCAGGCGCTGAGGTACCTGGAAGGGGTCCGCGAGGGCAAGGTCAAGACAGCCGGCGGACGCCGAATTCCGCGGTCTGATCAGATCCCCGGCTTCTGCTACGTGATAGCCGACCTGACCCCAACCGTGGAAGAGCGCTGCAAGCAGTACAGCCTTAACCCGACACCGGACGGGCTCGGCTACTTCGGCTACAACCCCAACTACAAGGTGTACATCGAAGTCAACTCCTTTGACCGCCTCCTGAATGTAGCCAACCAGCGCAACCGTGCCTTCTTCGACCGCTTGGGCCTCCCTACCGACTAGTCTCCCGGACCACCGTCGTGCTACCGCCTCTTCTCCTCGGCCTGACGGAATTCTTGCCAGACTCTCTCAAGGTCATCGGCAAATTCCCTTAATCAACGTATTCAAGAAAGATCTGGTGATCGAAGGCCCCCGCCCGGCACGCTTGCGGCTGGCGATTGCGAGGACATCGTCCCAGCCCAAGTTGTGAGCCGTGGCCACGGAGCCGGGCCGGTCGCGGTGGTAGCAGAAGAACTCCATGCCAGTAGTCCTAGCCCACCCTGGCCCAAGGTACTTCCGGATCTCCGAGACATCCACCATCCGTTCGGGATAAGGGGGCCAAGCGTGCGGGCCCGCAACGGCCCCATGCGGCACTCCCGGTACAGCCGGTTCACCAGGCAGGCATCGCGGCCAACGATGACCACCGTCGCGCCCGGCGCGGCTAGCTGAAGTGCAGTCTCCTTGCCGATCCCGCTGGTCGCCCCGGTCGCCAGGCAGGTCATGCCCGGCGTTGTTCCCATGCGGCCTCCGGTTTCGGTACTGGCAAAGTCTGCGATCTAAATTCCGAACAGCCTTATCGTAATTCACTAAAATCAAACCTTAAGCACCACAATTATGATGTGGTTGCGGCAAAAGTGGGTAGTCCGGATAATCTAACTGGCCCGGTCGCGCGCGGTCATTTCAACAGCACGCGGGTTCCGAACGGCGGCCGTGCAGGCTGGGGAGGGTTAGTGAGCGAGGACTTCCCGGCGCATCTGGCCGGATTCCGGCCAGGCTCAATGCTGGCCGGGTACCGGCTGGAAGCCCATGTGGCGGCGGGCGGGATGGGGGTGGTGTACCGTGCGCGCGACATCCGGCTGGATCGGCTGGTAGCACTGAAAATCCTGGCGCCTGCGCTGGCGGGGGACCCGGCGTTCCGGCGGCGGTTTATCGCCGAGTCGCGAGCCGCGGCATCGGTAGATGACCCGCACATCATCCCGGTGTATGAAGCTGATGAGGCCGACGGGATCCTGTTTATCGCCATGCGATTCGTTGCGGGAGGTGACCTGCGGCGGGTGCTTGAGCGGGAGGGCGTGCTGTCGGCGGACCGGGCAGCGGGATTCATCTCGCCGGTGGCCTCGGCGCTGGATGCCGCGTACGCCGTGGGACTCGTGCACCGTGACGTCAAGCCCGGGAACATCCTGGTGGACGCGCGGGCGGGTCGGCCTGACCACGTATACCTGTCAGATTTCGGGGCGAGCAAAGGCGCGATAACGTCCGTGAGCCTCACCGGGCCGGGTTTTCTTGGCACGCCGGATTACGCGGCACCGGAGCAGATCAACGGCGGTGCCGTGGACGGGCGCACCGACCAGTACGCGCTGGCCTGCGTCACGTATCAGCTGCTGACCGGGGTAGTGCCGTTCGTGCGCGATCATGGCATGGCGGTGCTGCTGGCGCACCTGTCCGCCCCGCCGCCGTCGCTGACGGCGCGGCGGCCGGATCTGTCTGGCGCCGCAGACCAGGTCCTCGCCAAGGCGATGGCCAAGGGCCCGCACCAGCGATATGAGTCCTGCGGGGAATTCGCCGACGCGCTGCGGCAAGCGCTCGGTACGGCGCCGTACCATCCGCGGAGTTCCGCAGCGGTGCCGGTACACCCGCACTCTCCGGCAACCTCCGCCCGTGAGATTCCCGCCACGGAGCCTGCCGGAGACGAGGCTCCGGCCGACTTGCCGGACGCGGGTGGCACCGTAACGGTTGGGCCGCCCGGCGGACGCGAAGGCGGTCAGGTGCCTGCGCCGGTCCCGGTCAACCGGCCAGACAGCGTTCGTCGCAACGCCGATCGCGGGCGCCAGGAAGTGACAGCAGCGACCGGGACAGTCCCCGCGTCCCGGCGCCGTCGCCTCCCCGCGCTTGTCATTGCATGCGCGGTCGTCGTCGCAGCGGGAATCATTGCCTTCGTGCTGACGAGCGCGTCGAACCCGCCGAAGCAACCTCAATTCGGGAGCCAGTCCCCGGCTGGCCGCAGCGGTCCATCCGGGAGCTCCGCGGCAGCGAGCCAGCAGGCAGGTTCCGCGGTCGCTGCGCCGAAGGCGGGCGGCTCGCTCACGGTGCTCGAGGGAGCAGGCTACTCGGGTGAGTGGCAGTCCGGTCTCGACCCCGCAACCGACGTCGACGGCGTGGACAACCAGGACATGATGGACGCCGTCTACGGCCAGCTCTTCGAGCTGGGCGCGGGCGGCAAGGTCATTCTGGACCTCGCCACCGGCTATCAGTTCTCCAACGACGGCAAGACGATCACGATCGACCTCAGGCAGGGCGTGAAGTTCACCGACGGCTCGCCTTTCGATGCCCAGGTCGTGGTCTGGAACATGCTCCGTGACCTCAGCTCAAGCTCGTCGTGCGGCTGCGGCCCGCAGTGGGACGTCACGAACGCCAAGGGCCAGATCATCCCCGGCTCCGTCAAGGCGGTCGGGCCGTACACGGTCCAGATCAACCTGACCTCCGCCGACGGCGCGTTCATCAACCAGATGTTCGACTCGACGCCGAACTGGATCGCCTCCGAGACGTCCTACAACAAGATGGGCGAGGCGGAGTTCGCGCGTTACCCGGTGGGCGCGGGTCCGTTCATCGTGGTCAGCGATGTCTATAGCGACAAGATCGCGTTCAGGCGGAACCCGGGCTACTGGCAGACGCTGGGCGGCGTGCACCTGCCGTACCTGGACAGGCTCACGTTCACCACAGTGAGCAGTGACACGGCGGCGTACCAGGGGCTGCTGGCCGGTCAGGGCGAGGTCTACGAGGACATGTCGACGACGGCTCTGATCGACCAGTCCGCGTCGCACTTCGAGGTAGACGACAACCTCGGCACGTCTCCGTACGACCTCCAGCTGAACACTGCCATCCCGCCGTTCAACAACCCGAAGGCACGGCAGGCGATCTACGCGGCCACCAACTTCGCACCGATCCTCAACGACCTGTTCGGCAGCAGGTACCCGGCAACGGAGAGTTTCACCGGGCCCGGCGGCATCTGCTATGAGCCGAGTGTGCCCGGTTACCAGCAGTACGACCCGACGCTGGCCAGGCAACTCGTCGCGGAGACCGGCCTGAACAAGGTGACAATCCAGCTCGGCACGATTGACGTGCAGACCGCGCGGGCTATCACGGCGGCGCTGAAGGCCCAGTGGGCACAGGTGGGCATCACCGCCGCCGTCACCAGCTACCCGGTGAGCGGTCTTATCAACGCCTACGAGGCGGATGGCGGCAAGAAGTGGGAGTCGATGCTCCAGACCGCGGGCTCTTACGACCCGGCGGGTGGCCTTGGCATCAGCTTCCGCTTCGGTTCCCAATCCCTGCTCAGCGGCGTTCACGATCTCGCGCTGGACGCCATGATGACCGACGCGCAGGACTCCACCAGTCTCGCGACCCGGTGCTCGATCTATCACAGCCTGGCGGCGTACATCGCGAAGAACTACTATGCGCCGTTTTACTTCTCCTACTCCCCAGCCAACGTCTCAGCCGAAGGGGTCAGCGGTCCAGGACTGAGCACTCCACTGCCAACGGTGTCGGTCACCCCGGCCGTTCCGTGGGAGAACGTCTCCTACAGCCCTTCGGGTTCCTAAAAGCGCTGGGCTAGTCGAGTGGGCTCCGTGGAGACTGCGGGAGCGCCGGCATCCCGGCTGCGGGAGCACTCCTCGCCGAGGGCACGGCAACAGCCTGCGCTCTCGATCCGGGTTCCAGGTGACGTGCTTGAGGGCGTTGGTGGCGCCTGCTGTGCTGAGGATTAGTTATTACAGGGTGTCTCGGCGATGCCGCAGTCGGCGAAGCCCGCGGCGCTGGCGGTCCGGCGTGTCTCACGCATCCCGGGTCCTCGTCCGCCACGCGCCGGCGACGGCGGGGATGACTGCCCAGGCGAGGATGACGAGCACCGCCGTGACGGCGGGCATCGGCAGCTTGAAGTTGTTCAGGGCGATGCTGGATCCGGGGTGGGCGCGGGTGCCGGTCTCCTGTCCAGGGAACAGGCCGCCGAGTGCGATCATCAGGACCAGGTCACGGACGGAGCCGAGGAAGCTGGCCAGGTAGAGGATGCCGGTGGCGATGGTGTTCCAGCCGATGACGAGGATGAGGGTGACCGGCCGCGAGCCGGTGAGCGAGGCGATGCCGACCGCGAGCGTCGTCTGTACCACGGTGGCCAGGGCGACCCAGGCGGCGAACTCGAGGGTCAGGCTCGCGGTGGGGGCGGTCGCCGAGCCGTGGAACGCGTAGGCCGCCGCGGCAGTTACGGCGAAGCCGCTGAGGGTGAGCGTGAGAGTGATCGCGGTCGCGGCGGGGATGCGGACGAGGAACAGGGCGGTGCGGGAGCGGCCAGTGGCGACGAGGTCGCGGAATACGCCGCTGGACAGGTCGGTGGTTCCGGCCTCGGCGCCGATCAGGATCGCGGCGAACGCGCCGAAGTAGTTCCCCATCAGCGAGGCGCCGTCGGACAGGGCCTGGGGCGCCGGCGAGGTTGCCGTGATGCCGGGCCTCGATGAAGGCGAAGTACGCGATCGCCATCCCGGCCGACAGCAGCGCCGCGGTCACCATCGTGGGCCGGTGGCGGCGGAGCTTGAGGAGGTCGGCGGCGATCATCTGGCGGGCGATGGCCTGGTTCACGAGTTGCCTCCGACCCGGGAGGTGAGGCCGAGGAAGCGGTCCGCGAGCGACGTCCGGACGGGCGCGAAGCTAGTCACGGTGATGCCAGCCTCGATGAGCGCGGTGGTGACGGCGCCGGCCGCCCGGGGATCGGCCAAGGTGACCCGGAGGCCACCCGGTGCCTGGCTGACCTGGACCACAGCCGGGTGCCCGGCCAGGAGGCTGAGCGCGGCCTGCGGGTGGTCGCAGGTGAGCTCGTAGCGGGTGTGCGTGTCGCCGATCAGCTCGCTGATCGGCCCCTGGGCGATGAGCCGCCCTTTGTCGATAACCGCTGCGGCGTGGCAGGTCTTCTCGATCTCGTCCAGGAGGTGCGAGGAGACGAACACGGTGCGGCCCTCGGCTACCAGGCCGGCGATCAGCCCGCGGAGTTCCAGGATGCCGCCGGGGTCGAGGCCGTTCATCGGCTCGTCCAGGATCACGAGCCTCGGGTCGGCCAGCAGGCAGCGGGCGATGCCGAGCCGTTGGCGCATGCCCTGGGAGTAGGTGCCCGCCCGGTCATCGCCGCGGTCGCTGAGCCCGGCCCGCTCCAGGGCCGGCTCGATCCGCGCCGGGCCTGCGGCCCACGGGCGGCAGCGATGACCTGGAGGTTCTCCCGGCCGGTGAGATGCGGATGGAAGCGGGGTTCCTCGATGATGGCCCCCACCCGGGCCAGCACCTGCTCGCGGTGGTCTGCCAGGGACTGGCCGGCGATCCGGATGACGCCGGCGGAGGGGCGGGTGAGGCCGACCAGCATCCGGATGAGGGTGGTCTTGCCGGCCCCGTTGTGGCCGAGGAACCCGAACGCGCAGCCAGCCGGCACGGTCAGGTTGATGTCCGAGACGGCGGCGCGGGAGCCGAAGCGCTTGGTGAGCCCGCGGGTCTCGATGATGGGCGGTGCGGTTGTCATGGAGCCAAGCTTCGGGTGCAGTCGCGCCCGCGCCGGCATCGGGAGAAAGGACGGTTTCGGCCTCGGCCGGATCGTCCTTTCGGCCGCCCGCTGTTCGCCGGGCGCTGCGTACCCTGGTGGCCAGTGAACGTATCGCACCGCATCGCCGCCCGGACCGAGACCATATCGAATCTGGTCTTGGCCCTTGTCCTCGCCGCCGTCCTCGCCGCCGACACGGCAGCGGCCGCCGCCCGCCACGCCAACTGGCCGTTCGAGCTGGCCGTCGGCGCGGTCGTCGGCGCCCTGGCACTGTTCCGGGGCCGGAACCGGATCTGGGCGTGCGCGGCGGGCCTGGCGCCTGCGGCGTGGCATGCGCGGCATGCGACGTGGCCCGCCTGCCCTCCCAGCCAGGAGTCGCCGCCACGCTCGGCCTGCTGGTGCTGGGCGCCGCCGGCGTCCGGGTCGCCGCCCCGCTCCGGCCGCGCTTGTCGCCGTCGCCGGGACCGCGGTGCTGGTGGCGGGCCGAGTCACCCTCCGCGGGGAGTACATCGCGGCGCTGGCGTTCCTCGGCGTGCTGGCCTGGGGCGGCGCGCTCGCCATCGGAGCGTGGATGCGGCTCCTCGATATCCGCCGCCGCCTGGCGATCGATACCGCCCGGCGCGACGAGCGGCTGGAACTCGCCCGGGAACTGCACGACGTTGTCGCCCACCACGTCGCCGGCATCGTCGTCCAGGCCCAGGCCGCGCGGATCGTCGCCGCCAAGCGCCCCGAGACCCTCGACGAGACCCTGGCCGGCATCGAGTCGGCCGGCAACGACGCCCTCGCCGCCATGCGCCGGGTGGTCAGCCTGCTGCGCGACCCCGGCGACGCAGGCGGCGCTCACCCCCGGCCCCGGACAGCTCAGCGACCTGGTCGGCCGCTTCGCCGGCCATGGCCCGGCCGTCCAGCTCCGCCTTCCCGACGACGGCCAGCCGCCGTGGCCGCCCGAGGTGACCGCCACCGTCTACCGGATCGTCCAGGAGGCCCTGACCAACGTCATCCTCCACGCCCCCGACGCGGCCACGCGTGACCGTCACCGTCGACGAAGATCCTTCCGGCGTCACCGTCGAGGTCACCGACGACGCCCCCCGCCGCGCGCTCGGCGGCAGCCCCTGGTTCGCGCCCGGCGGCGGCCACGGGCTCATCGGCATGCGCGAGCGGGCCGAGGCCCTGGGCGGAACGCTCAGCGCCGGACCAGGACCGGACGGCGGCTGGACCGTCGCCGCGAAACTCCCGCTGCCCGCCAGGAGGAACGCGTGAGCATCCGGGTCCTGCTCGCCGACGACCAGGCCATGATCCGCAGCGGCCTGCGCCTCATCCTCGAAGACCAGCCCGACATCACCGTGGTTGCCGAGGCCGCCGACGGCACCGAGGCCATCCGCCTCGCCCGCCAGCTCCGGCCCGACGTCTGCCTCGTCGACATCCGGATGCCCGGCAAAGACGGCATCGAAGTCACCCGGGCCCTCGCTGGACCCGGCGTGCCCGACCCGCTCCGGGTCGTGATCGTCACCACCTTCGACCTCGACGAGTACGTCTACGGCGCCCTGCGGGCCGGCGCCGCCGGCTTCGTGCTCAAGGGCGCCAGCCCGGCCCTGCTCGCCGAAGCAGTCCGCGCCGCCCACGCCGGCGACGCCCTGATCTCACCCCAGGTCACCCTCCGGCTTCTCCGGCACGTCGCACCGGCCAGGCCTCCGCAGCCCGGCAGCCCGTAGCACCGCTGTCGGAACGGGAGATCGAGGTCGTCCAGGCAATCGCCAAAGGCCGCACCAACACCGAGATCGCCGCCGAGCTGTTCATCTCGCTCAGCACCGTCAAATCCCACCTGGCCAGCATCCAGCAACAAGCTTGGCGTCCGTAACCGGGTCGAGATCGCCGGCTGGGCCTGGGAGACCGGACTCGCCCAGCCAGCCAGCGGCTGACATTCGCGCAGGCCAAGAATCCACCCTCGTGACATCAGCCGGAACAAGCGGTCCGCGCGCCCCCGGTCGTTTCGTCAGTTGCGAGATGAGTCCGGAAAGAACCAAGGACCCGGTCACATGAAAAGCGTGCAGCGCAGCGACGCCAGCCCGGTCATTACCCTGACAGTGCCGGTACTCCTTCCACCCGTTACCGATCAGAAACTTCCGCTGGCGCTAGCCCAGAATGCGCACTCCGCGGTGAATACCCGTCGGCCTGAGTGCTGCAGCCAGACGCGGGCGGCGGAGTTAAAGACGGCGCGGAGGCCGGGGCAGTTGGCCGACGCGCTTAGCACCAGAGCCCCGGGGCTAGGTGCGGCGGTTCAGACCGGCGTCGGCCATTGGCCTGGTTACGGTGCTTTCCAATGCCGAGGCCGCCGGTATGACCTGCTCGATGCCGCTGGGCAGAAGGTCAAGCCCGCGTACCACTGGCGCATCTCGGCCTCGCCGTAGTCGAGCGTCCCGGTCTTGGTGGCGTGTCGGCGGAGCGTCTCGGGAAACGGAACGTGGAGGAAGCAGGCGAAGGCGCGGCCGGGGGAGCGCTGATCAGGGCGGTCGCCCATCCGGGCTCGTGGTCGTGGCGGAGAATGAGCACGCTCGATGTCGGCTCGATGATCACGCGCTCTCCTCAGCGGGTGTACACGGTCGGGGTACTGTCATGGCCAGCGTGCGCCTCATGCCGGTTCCCCGGAGCAGGGGAGGCCGAGCATGGGCAGGCACGGCCCGACCGGTTCTTGCGGTTCTCGCTGATAGCAGCCCTGTTTATGTGGTGGCTGTGGCGCACAGGTGTTATGAAACGGATGCGAGGGGTTATCGTCGGCGGCCGGGGTGGCGTAGCCCGTTCATTAGGAGGGCGAGCAGACGGTCGGCTTGCGCGGGGCTGTCCGGGGCTGTCCTGGGCGGCCCAGGCGATAGCGCCGACCATCTTCATCACGTCCGCGTCGTCCGCATCAGGGCTGACCGACCCCGATTGCCGCGCCCGCGCCAGCAGCGCGGCCCCTACTTCGAACAGCTCCGCGTGCCAGGCCGATGCCAGGCCATTGCCGCGGTCGAGCGCCGAGTTCATCACCGCGGCCGACAGGCCTCGGTAGGTCAGGGCGTGCATGAGCGTGGCACGCAGCCAGGTAGAGAGCGCGTCGAATTCGTCCTCGGCCGCCAGCAGCCCGCGGCCGAGGCCGACCAGCTCGGCTATCTGCTCGGCGAGCACCGCCTCGATAAGGTCCAGCCGAGTAGGGAAATGCCGGTAAAGCGTCCCGCTGGCTACCCCTGCCCGCCGGGCGATCTCGTCCAGGGAGGCGTCCACCCCGAACTCGGCGAACGCGAGCCGCGCCTGCTCGACCAGCTGCCCGTAGTTGCGCCGGGCGTCCGCGCGTCTCGGACGCCCGGCATGCGACCGCGAATCGTGACCTGCCAGCGCAATCACCGCGCCCTTGCTAACCGGGGACACAGTCCGGTACCGTGTCCATCTAACCGGACTATGCCTCATTTTACGGCATAGCGAACCCAGCGCACGAAGGGCCGCCGCTGATGGAACTGCCGGAACAAGACCGAACCGACATAAATGACCTGATCAATCTTCACGGCCACCTCACGGACGCCGGGAGTTGGACGAGGCGGGTGAGCTGTTCACCCCGGATGTTACTTACGATCTGAGCGACTTCGGCCTCGGCTCGCTGTACGGGACCGCGGCCGTGCGTGAGGCCGCGCTCGCTCTGGGCGATGCCAACCCGGTCGGTCATCACGTCACCAACATCGTGATCACCCCGATCGACGACCGCTCGGCGCGGGTCCAGTCCAAGGGAATCGGCATTCAAGGCCGACGGAATGGCCGGCAGTGTCGTCTACGACGACATCGTCACGCGCCAGCCAGGCGGCTGGAAGATCAGCTACCGCAAGGTGACAGCCAGGCGAGCGGCACTCGGCGGGCGGCAAGCCGGCCCGCGTGAGGTCCTGGAGCGTTTCCGACAGGCCGCTATCAGCCAGTCCGCCGGTGACATGCGTCGCCTGCACGCAGCTGATGCGGTCCACGAGTTCCCGTTCACGCGCCCGGGCCTGCCGTCCCGGCTTGAGGGCCGGGACGAAATCGTGAACTTCATCGCCGCGGGCTGGCAGGACTTCGGGCTGAAGTACGAGCGCTACCGCACCCACGCCATCTACGACACCAGCGACCCGGAAACGATCGTTGTCGAGCAGGAAGTCCTGGGGACCAGCGAGTCCACCGGTGAGTTCGCGCTTCCCAACGTCATCGTGCTGACCGCCCGCAACGGGCAGATCGCCCGCCTGCGCGACTACGTCAGCATCCCCGCCACCGCAGCCGCCATGGGACGCGACATTTAAGCGTGGGCCGCCTCACTGCATTACCATCTCCGGACCCGGATGTCCGCAGCCCCGCGCTACCGCCGCGAAGACTTCACCACCTGGATCCAGGAGCAGGCCACCCCCGCCGCGGAGGCATTCCGGGAGCGGCGGCAGCAGTGATTCTGTTCGCGGTAGTTGGAACGGTGAGGGACTGCAACGTGGCGGTGGAGCGAGTCGCCGCATGGGCGCACGGGGTCCGCACTGTCGTCGACCTGCGCGATGCCGGCGAGCGCGAGCGCGACCGCGCGCCGAGGCCAGCGGGCATCACTACCGTGCGGGTACCGCTGGACCCGGTCGGCACGCCGTTCTACGAGCACTGGAAAGAGATCGACAACCTGGCCTCGCCGCTGTATTTCCCGGCGATGCTGGCCGAGCATCCGGAACGGGTGATCGCCGCCGTGCGGGCGATCGCCAGCGCCGCCCCGGGATGCGTGGTGTTCCACTGCGCCGGCGGCAAGGACAGGACCGGCCTGCTGGCCCTGGTGCTGCTCACGCTGGCCGGGGCGACGCCCGATGAGATCATTGCGGACTACCTGCTGACCTACGAGCGGATGAAGCAGCGGTATGACGAACTCGGTTTCCGTGACCAGCTCGCCGCCGTGAACGAGTTGCTCGCGAGCCGCAGCACCACCGTCGAAGCATCGCTGACCTCGACGATCGCGTCGCTGACGATGCCCGGCTTCCTTCTCGAAAATGGCCTGTCGGGCACCGAACTGGCCGCGCTGCGCACCCGCCTGAGTGCCTGAAGAACAGATCCGGCGGCGAAAAGCCTTGTCCGTGCCTGCCCGATGGCCTCGCCCGACAGGTCGACCGCCGTGACCGCGGTATCGATCCGTTTAACTAAACGGGCCGCAGCCTTTCGGCGCAGCGTGACGATCAGCTCCAGCCGGGCCACGCACGCCGCGTCATACAACCGCCGGCCGCCGTCGGTACGCTCCGCCGGGGGCAGCACGCCGGCATCGGACCAGAACCGGATCGTGCGCACCGGCAGCCCCGAACGCCGGGCCAGCTCACCGATGGAAAGCAGAAGGCCGTCATCGTCCACGGGCGCCAGTCTGCATCCTCCACCAGCTGGAGAAGCAAACCCGCTTCCAGTTCGTGGCTCAGCGGCAGTCATCGGTGTCGTGCGCTTTCAAGCCGACCTGTCGCCGCTCGAAGACCGGGGCGACTTTGGCCGAGCGTGCGCGCAGCGCTTCGTCGAAGTCGTGTCCCCCGACGGCCGACACAAGTGCATCGAGTTGGCTGGCCATGTGCCGGTCGAGGTCGGCGAATGCTCCTTCGAGTTCCAGGATCTGCTGTTTGGTTATTGCCGCGGCGTTGGGTGCTACCTGCTCGTTGCGGGTATCCGCATCGCGCGCAATGTCTGCGCTGACGACAGATTCGACAATCCGATCCACCAGGCCAAGCTGCGCGGCGGCAGCGGCGTCGATGGTCGCTGCGTCGGCAAACAAGGTATTGGCGGCTCGGGACCCGGCGCGCCTTGCGACCAGCCACGACGCCGCCATGTCACCTCCGGGCAGTCCGAGCGAAGTGAAGGTCAGGCCAAATCGTGAACGTTCGGTTGCGAGTACCCGGTCACAGGCGAGCGCCAGCGAGGCGCCAATGCCGATAGCGGGTCCGTCCACACCGGCGATCGTCGGTCCGTGAAACCGGATGAGCGCCTTAATCAGTTGTGATCCAACGTCCAGTGCCCGGCGCCGGTCGTCGGTATCCAGACATTGCAGGTCATGCAGGAAGTCGATATCCGCTCCGGCGCAAAATGACTGGTTGGCGCCGGTCACGACGATGGCCCGCACGCTCGGGTCGCGCTCGGCCTGCTTGATCGCACGGTGTGCATCTTTGCAGTCCTGCAGGGTAAGGGCGTTATGGCGACCGGGATTGTCCAGCTGAATCTCAAGGCTGTATTCGGTCAATGCGTTCACATGAATTGGCATACGGTTCGCCCTTTATGTCGTTCGTGAGTGCCGAGGGGAAGTAGTTGTGTCTGCCACGCTCGAATTCCAAGGTCGCGACACCATCGTCACCCTCGGTCACGTCGATCCGGAAGCCGACCGCACCGCTTCTGCTTTTCACGGTTGATGCCGCCGGATCGTCGCTTTTACCACAGCAGGACCGGTTTGATGCACTCACCAGATTCGGCATCGGCGATCGCTCTATTGACCTGCGTGTAGGGGTACTCGGTGATGAGTTCGGTGAACGGGAACAGGCCGTCCAGGTGCAGGGCGACGAGCCTGGGGACGAAGACCTGGGGAATCGCGTCTCCCTCGATCACGCCGACGAGTTTGCGCCCGAACAGCAATGTCGAGATGTCGATCTCCGCAGTCGCTCTGGATGCCGCTGCGCCAACCAGGGCGCACGTCCCTCCCTGGGTGAGGGAATCCATTGCGCTGCGCAGTACAACTGGGACACCTGTTGCTTCGACGGCGAACTCCACGCCACCGTGCGTTGCGCGGCGCAGGTCACGAGCGTTGTCGTCTGCGCCCATCAGCGTGTCGCTCGCGCCCAGTTCCTTTGCCAGTTCCAGACGGGACTGGACTCTGTCGACCACGAAAATACGGCTGCAGCCGGACAGCCTGGCCGCCATGACCGCACTGAGCCCGACTGCGCCTGCGCCGAATACCGCGATCGTGGCGCCCGCAGGTGGACGCAGCGTATTCAGGACAGCACCGGCTCCGGTCTGTATTCCGCAACCAAGCGGTCCGAGCTTCTCCAGCGTGACCCGATCGCCGACCTTCACCACTGATCGTTCGTTGGCGATCGCGAACGTGGCGAAGGACGACTGGCCGAAGAAGTTGCTCCCGATGGCCATCCCGCCCTGGCTGATGGTCGGCTCCCCGCCGGGGACGGTGGCCGAGAAGTTGTACGCCCAGAACTGCTCGCAGTAGTTGGGCTTGGCGGTAAGGCAATTGCCGCAGCGCCCGCAGCTGTTGTAGCTGAGCACTACGCGGTCTCCTGGCTTCACGTTGGAGACCGACGGCCCGACTCGTTCGACCACCCCTGACCCTTCGTGGCCTAGCACGGCTGGGAGAGGCGTCGAGAACCATTGGTCACGGATGATCAGGTCGGTGTGGCACAGTCCCGTGCCAACTACCTTGACAAGCACCTCGTGGTCACCTGGTTCCCGCAGCTCCAAATCGCGAAGCTCGAACTCTCGCGATCCTGCCTGTGCGACTGCGGCGGTAATCCTCACGCTGTGCTCACCTCGGCGCCCTTCCTGTCCCTTGCCCAGGTCGGTCCTTCACTGCTGGATCGACTTGATTTCAAGGAACTCCTCCATTGCCAAGGGGCCCAGCTCGCGCCCGTTGCCTGACTGCTTGTATCCGCCGAACGGCGCCCTGGGATTGAACGCCGCGCCGTTGATGTCGACCTGGCCTGCGCGTATCCGTCGTGCGACCCTCATCGCCCTGTCCGGGTCGGCCGACCAGACCGCAGCGGTCAGCCCGTAGCTGGTTGCGTTCGCGATCTCGATAGCTTCCTCCTCGCTGTCGTAGGACATCACGCACAGGACGGGGCCGAAGATCTCCTCATGGGCGACGCGCATCCGCCGGTCCACGTCGGCGAACACCGTCGGGCGGACGAAGTAACCTCGCCGCAGCCCGTCGGGGGCCTCCGCCCCGCCTGTCACCAGGCGGGCTCCCTCATCCACACCCGAGCGAATGTAGCCACGCACCCGTTCGCGATGGGCGTCCGACGTCATCGGACCCAGCTTCGTCGTCGGCGCGGTCGGATCCCCCACAGTGAACGTCTCAGCCACCCCTGCCACGTACTCCACCGCATGCTCGTACTGGCTGCTGTGGACCAGCAGGCGAGTCAAGGCCAGGCATGTCTGCCCGGAGTTGAGAAAGCAGCTGCCTACGGCGTTCTTCAGCGTTCGCTCGACGTCCGCCACGTCAGGCAGCATGACGTTGGCCCCTTTGCCACCCAGTTCGAGAGTGACTCGCTTGATATCGCGCGCCGCCAGTGCCCCGACCTCGCGGCAGGCCCGCGTCGAGCCGGTGAACGAGACCATGTCGACACTCGGGTGGCTAACCAGCGCGGCGCCGACATCGGCGGCGCCGTTGACGACGTTCACCACACCGGGCGGGATCCCGACGCTGTCGAAAACCTCGGCCAGCAACAGCACTACTGCCGGTGTGACCTCGCTCGGTTTAAGCACCACCGCGCAGCCGGCCGCAAGTGCTGGTGCCAGCTTCGCGACCACCTGGTGCAGCGGGTAATTCCACGGCGTGATCGCAGCGACGACTCCGATGGGCTCACGGACAATGAGCGAGTCGCCGATGAGCGTATCGGTGGGGAACACCGCGGGGTCGGTGTAACTCTCCAGGACCGTGCGCGGCAGACCGAACTGCAGTCGGCGGGCGATCTTGGCCGGCGTGCCGACGTCGGTGACGAGAGCGTCTACGAACTCATCCTCCCGCTCACCTAGCAGCTTGTGTGCCGCGGCGAGATACCCCACCCGCTCGTCGACCGGTGTGTTCGACCACCCATCGAAGGCATCCCTCGCCGCAGTAACCGCATTGGCGACGTCTTCAGGGACGCTCCGTGGGACGTGCCCGATCAGTTCCTCCGTCGAGGGGTTTACGACATCGATGCGCTCCTGGCCGGCCGAGTCGACCCAAACGCCGCCTACATAGTTCTTGTTCTTCCACATGGCTTCTTGTCTCTATGTCGCACACCGAATCGACGTGCTGGGTGAAATCAGATACCGGATCATCGCAACGGGAGAGTTGCCGCGTGGGCCGGGCCAGTCGCAAGCTGGCCGACGTACTGGTCCCTGAGCACGCGCTTGAGGATCTTTCCGCTGGGGTTCTTGGGAAGCTCGGATACCGCGAAGACGTGCTTAGGACACTTATAGGCCGCCAGGTGCCGCCGTGCGTAGGCCATGATGTCCTCCGCTGTGACCCTCGCGCCTTCCCTCGGGACGATCGCGGCCGCCACGGCCTCCACCCAGCGAGGGTCGGGAACGCCGAAGACCGCGGCCTCGGCCACGCCGCTGTGCTGGAAGAGGATCTCTTCGACCTCACGGCTGGAGACGTTCTCTCCGCCGGTCTTGATCATGTCCTTCTTCCGATCGACGACGCGGAGCAGGCCGTGCTCGTCGAATGTTCCCAGGTCGCCTGAGTGGAACCAGCCGTTGCGGAACGCCTCCGCGGTTTTAGCGGGGTCCTTGTAGTAGCCCAGCGTGGCTTGGGGGCTGCGATGGACGATCTCGCCCACCACCCCCGCGGGCAGCGGGTTGTCGTCGTCGTCGACGACCAAGGTCTCCACGTTGACGGACGGCCGCCCGGCGGAGCCGGCGAAACGCCGCTGGTCTTCTGGTCCGAGGATCGTCGCGAGGGGTGCCATCTCCGTCTGCCCGTAGAAGTTCCATAGCCGTACCTCGGGCAGGCGGTCACCGATCTCGTGCAGGACCTCCACGGGCATCGCCGATGCACCGTAATAGCCCTTGCGCAGGCTGGACAGATCGGTGCGGTCAAAGTCCGGATGGCGAAGCAGCGAGATCCAGATGGTCGGCGGGGCGAAGAACTTGGTCACCCGGTGGCGCTTCATGAGGCTGAGCACGGAGCCGGGCTCCGGGCTGCCGGTGATGACGCTCGTGGCCCCGAGGTAAATGTCCGGCCCGAGGAAGCAGTCCATCTGAGCGCAGTGGTACAGCGGCATGGCGTGCAGGTCGACGTCGCTGGTGTCCATGCCGCCGTCGATGCAGCAGCTCACGTACTGCCACAGCAGCGAACGGCTCGTCAGGAGCGCGCCCTTTGGCCGGGACTCGGTTCCGCTGGTGTACATGAGCCTGATGGGATCGTCGTCCGCGACGGGGACCACCTCGCGCGCGTAGTCCGCCTCGCCAAGCCAATCCTCGAAGGATGGCCAGCCGGGCTGCATGTCGCCGATCTGGCAGACATGAGGGATGGGCGTTGCCAGCGCGCAGATCGCGTCGGCCGCGGTTGGCGCGAGCGCGGATTCCGCAATGAGGGCAGCGGGCTCGCAGTGGCCGAGAATGTAAGAGATTTCCTGAGCGTTGAGCATGAAGTTGATCGGGACGAGGATCACGCCGAGCCGGGCGGTCGCGAATGACGTCACGACGTACTGCCAGCAGTTGTGCGAGAGAATGGCGAGCCGGTCGCCATGGGATAGCCCGCGCCGCTGGAGGCCTGCGGCGAGCCGGTCGACCGCGGTATCGAGCTCGGAGTAGGTCAGCGTTAGGCCGTTGTCAACGATCGCGGTTTTGCTCGGGCTTCGCCGTGCGGTCCGGCGAGGTAGGTCGCCCAGCGCGTGCTGGCGTGCGCTGCTCACCTCAGCTCCTTTTATCTTCATGCCTGGCTCCTTACCTTTAACCTCCGCCGGATCTGTCGACTGCCGTGCGCTCGGCTATCCTGCGTGCCGCTGACTGGCGAGTCAGCCTTCTGCGGACAGGTGATCTTCCAGGAACGCGATCGCGTCGGAGAGTGCGGCGCGTGCCCCCGCGAGGTCCCGCATCAGGAAGAACCCGTGCGTCATGCTTGGGTACCGCTTCACGGTGGCCTTCCCCCCGGTAGCGGCAACCCGGTGCGCGTAGGCCTCGGTACCGTCCCGTGTCGGGTCGAACTCCGCGGTGATCGCCATAAGCGGCGGCAGTCCGCTGACGTCGGCGGCGCACGCCGGATTGACATACGGATCATCGCGAAGGGAGGGGGCTGGGATGTACTGGTCCCAGTACCAGTGGCAATCCTCGCTGGTCAAGAACGGCATGTCGCCGAACTCCGGGTTCGTCACGATGGCGCCGGCCACCCCGCAGACACTCAGCTGGCACGCCATCGGCGCCAGCGCGTTGTCCCGGACCTTCTGCGCCAGCGCCAAGGTCAGGTTCCCGCCAGCGCTGTCTCCGCCCACCGCCACACGGCCAGTCACCGGGCCAAGGACCTCCGGCTTACCGTGAGCCCACAGGTAGACGCTCAGGCAATCGTCCAAGGCGGCGGGATAGGGATTTTCAGGCGCCAGCCGGTACTGCACGTTGATGACCACCGCGCCGAGCGCACCCGCGATGCGTCGGCAGATGTCGTCGCCCATCGTGAGGGTGCCGAGAACGAAACCGCCCCCGTGCAGCCAGATGAGCACCGGCGACGGTGTGTCTGGGACCTGCCGGTAGATCCGGACCGGGATGACACCGCCCTGGCCCCCGACCGTGGCGTTCTCGACGCTGGCCACCTTGACGGGCGAGGGCATTCCCATGGCGGACTCAACCGACTGCCGCATCGCCTCGAGAGGGAGCGAGGTCAACCCTCCGGGCATGGCCGCCGCCATCGCGTCGGCCCGTAGCTGTAGTTCTGGCGCTAGATCCACACAGGGGACTGTCGCATGCTGATCGATCATTCGTCAACATCTGTGTCTGACTTCTATACTGCTTGTATGGAGTCAGAGCAGGCACCTCTATCGGTGCGAGAGCGGAACAAGCGGCACACCCGGGACCACCTTCGCGACGCGGCTACCGCGCTGTTTATTGAGCGCGGATTCGCCGCGACGTCCGTCGAGGACATCGTTACGGCCGCGGGAGCCAGCCGCGCCACTTTCTACGCACATTTCACCAGCAAGGAAGCGGTCCTGGGGGAGATCGTCGAGGTCATGTGGACCGAGGCGGAGGAGCACTACATCGCCTTCGGCAAGCTCGCGGACTGGTCCAGGGCGTCCCTGCTGGGGTGGCTGAGGGACTTCGGGGAGCACTGGCGGCGAACCGCTGACCGTAACCGAGCCGCGACAGAAGCCGCGTTCGCCCTGATGCTCGCGGGAGCCCCGGAGTGGCGGCGGCGCCATGTGCAGGCGGTGCTCAGCCCCGCCGAACGCTGGAGCCACTTCACCCAGCCGGAGGCCGCGCTGCGGGCGTCCATGCTGGTGCGGGTCGTGGTGGCCGAGCTGGCCAACTACTTCTTCGGTAGCAGGTCCCTCGACTTTGAGGTATTCATCGGCTACCTGGCCGATGGCATGCGGGACCTGCTCAGGGCGCCCTGAGCAGGCCGGCCGCGGAGTCGGCGACCTGCTGCGTCAGATTCACCGTCTAGAAGTCAGATCTGTGTCCGTTGACAAGAATATGAGTCTGGTTTAATACTGCCTTGTGTATCCGACGAGAGGCAGACGGCAGTGTCCCAGACTGGCAATATTTCCGACGCGCAACTCTCCGCGATAGTTCAGGAAGCCAATCCGGCGATCCTGCTAGCGAGCCTCGTGGCGATCACGGGCGATACGTCCCGCATCGCGGAGTTCACTCCCCTTGTCACGCATCAGATCACCGCGTCGGGGATTACCTCGCAGCTCCCGCCGGAAGCCGCCGCGAGGCTGGCCCGCTGGGCGGCAGAGGTCCTGAACTCCCGCACGGCCGGACGCGAGGCCGGGGCCGAGGAGCTGGAGGACGACGTCTTCAGGGAGCTTCTGGAGGCGATCATAGGATGGCCGATCCCCGTAGAATCCCTGCCCTTCCTCCGTGAGCAGGGGGGATTCGTCTCCTTCGTTCCGACCGTGCCGCGAACGAGGGAGGTCAAGGAAGACTTCAAGCTCGCGATCATCGGCGCTGGCATGAGCGGCATCGCCATGGCCGTCGCGGCTAGGCGCGCTGGGCTGACATTCGAGCTGCTCGAGAAGGACGAGGGCCTGGGCGGCGTCTGGTGGCAGAACCGCTACCCGGGAGTCGGCGTTGACACCCCCAGCAAGTACTACTCGTTCTCGTTCGAGATCAATCCGGAATGGACGCACGCCTTTCCCGAGGGAGACCAGTACCTCCGCTATCTGGAACGGGTCGCCGACAAGTACAGCGTCACCAGCCAGATCACCTTCGGAGCCGAGGTCACCGACCTCGTCTGGGACGAAGCCACGTCACGGTGGCGAATTACCTACCGCAAGGACGGGCAGGCGGTCGAGACTGACGCCAGCGTCGTTGTGACCGCGGCGGGCTACCTCACCCGGCCTAAGCTTCCCGACGTTCCGGGCATCGAGACCTTTGAAGGCGAGTGGTTCCACTCCGCGGAGTGGGACCAGGAGTACGACTTCGATGGCAAGCGCATCGCCGTGGTGGGAACCGGCTGCACCAGCGTCCAGGTCGTTGACGCGCTGGCTCCGAGGGTGGCATCGCTCACGCTCTTCCAGCGCCAGCCGCACTGGGTCGCGCCGAGCACGAAAACGACAGGCGAACTGCCTGCCTCGGAGCGGTGGCTCCTGGCCAACGTCCCGACCTACGCGGCCTGGGCGCGGCTGCACACCTTCCTCCCGATCAGCGACGCGAACTACGAGTCAGTGCGCTACGACCCGCAGTGGGCGGCGGAACACGACCTGTCGATCAGCGCTCGAAATGACATGTTCATGCAGCTCGCGCTCTCCCACCTGCGGGAAAGTTTCGGGGACCGGCCCGACCTGCTGGCCAAGATGAAGCCCGACTACGCGCCCATGGGCAAGCGTCCGGTCCGCGACCCCGGGCACTTCTACGAGAGCCTCAAGAAGGACACCTCGAGGGTCGTGACCGCGGGACTAAAGGAAGTGACCCCGCGCGGGATCATCGACGGCGATGACATGCTCCACGAGCTCGACGCGGTCATCTACGCGACCGGCTTTACCCTGGAATACCTGTCGCACTGGACGATCATCGGCAGGGGAGGCCGGAAGCTCGCGGACGCATGGCGCGAGCGCCCTATGGCATACCTCGGCTGCCAGGTCCCGGGATTCCCCAATCTGTTCATCACCTCTGGGCCGAACGCGAGCGCGGCACACGGCGCTGGCCACAACTTCACGGTTGAGGCCATGGTCCACTACGTCATGGAGTGCATCCAGACCCTGGCCGAGACCGATTCGGCGGCCATGGACGTGACCGAGGGCGCGCTCACCCGCTGGCAGGAGGAGGTAGACGCCGTCCTGGCGGACTCCGTCTGGTGCCGGGATCCGCGGGCCACGACCTACTACCGCAACACCATGGGACACGTAGTGCTACCGAGCCCGATCAAGATGGAGGACTACTGGAACCGCCTGCGCCTGCCGGACCTCGCGGACATCGAGCTCACCCCGGCGGCCCGGTTACCGATCGACGGTTGGCCCGGTTCGCAACGGAATCACGCCAGCGTTGCCGTCGAAGTGCGTTTACAATCCGGCACTTCCGCGCCCTCTTCGGCAAGCCGGAGGGTTCTTCAAATGTCCTCTCCTTGATCCGAACCATACACAAAGTCTAGTGTCAAGGGTAATGAGGATGCTGCGGCGCTGCCGCATGGTTCGGCCTCTATTCGGGATTTTCCCTGGTAGTGCGCCTAGCGTTGTCCCGCAGTATTGACACACCAAAGTTCGGTAAACATACTAACAGTATGGCTAGTAGGCATATGTACATGCCGCTGCTTGACGAGTTCGAGGCCTAGTGCCAGAGAGGTTGTGCGACATGACCGTTATAGATATCGACGCCCACTTCGAGCCGGTCGAGGACTGGCTGGACGAGTTTCCGGTCCTCAAGGCGAAGCTGCCAGAGCGCTTCCCGACCGACGACCCGAGGTTCACCCTTCAGACGCCGGAGATGTTCGCTTACTTCGTGAGCGACGACTTGCTGAGGGGGGCGGCAGCGGAGAAGCGGATGCCCATCGAGCGTCTGGTGACGCCGGCCATGCGGGAGATGTTCGACCCCGAGCGGGGACCCGGAGTCGGCTACCCCGGGTCGGACCAGTGCAAGGAGATGCGCGACGTGCCGGGCCGGATCGGCTGGCTGGACGCCCAGGGCATCGACGTACAGAACGTGATCAGCGGCGTCGCATACACCCTGGCCCGTGCCATCAAGGAGCCGGGACTCGGGATGGAGGCCCTGACGGCGATCAACACGTGGATGAGCGACCACGCGGCCGCAAGCGAAGGCCGGCTGATGGCGGCAGCGACCCTGCGCTACGAGGACCTGGACTGGGCCATCGGCGAGCTGACCCGGATGCGGTCGCGCGGGAGCCGGACCTTCCTGTTCTCGTCGGAGCCGGCCTTGGATGTGCCGCCCAGCCACCCGGACTACGACAGGTTCTGGTCGGCGGTCACCGACCTGGGCATGATTCCCATCATCCACGTCGGGCTCAGCCCGGCCATCTACCACCCGGCGTGGGCCAATACCGATGATCCGGCCCTGATCCGGGTCATCTCGGTACTCCAGCCGTACCAGCAGGCCCTCGTGTTCCTTAACGCCATGGTGCTGGGCGGGGTGTTCGAGCGTCATCCCACCCTGACGGTCGTCTTCGCCGAGCACGGAATGGACTGGATCATCCCGGCCACGCTCCGCATGGAGGCGATGGCCAGGCCCGGCGTTAGCCCGCTGCTGTTGGGGAAGTACCGGCTGCCCCTGTCGCCGAGCGAGTACGTGCGGCGCAACATTCGGGTCACGCCCCTGCCCTTGGCCCACGAGTCGCCGGTCACCGCGCTGGGCGCCCTGCCGGAGGTACCCGTCTTCTCGTCGGACTACCCTCACTTCGAAGGCTCGGGAGACCCGGTAGGCCACTATGCCCAGGTGCTGGCAGGGACACCCGCTCCGGTTCGAAGCAGCTTCCTCGGCGAGAACCTGGCTGACTGCTTCGCGAGAATGGGAGACCCGCTGGCGGTGCCTGCGGCGATGACCTCTGAAAAGGCCCGAGCATGACAACGACCGAGTCCATGCCCGTCCGCTCCTTGGGCCACCTGGCCCTGTACTACCGCCCCGGCTCTGAGGAGGCGGCCCGCGTCCTGCTGACTGACATCGGTTGCGAGCTGGTCGACAACGGATACGCCCCGGGCCGGGACGGTTTCTGCAGCGCCCTGCTCGACGGGCCGCGGGCCACGCACAGCGACAACCTGGTCTACCTCGCCAGGATGCAGGACGAGCAGCTCCGCGCGGAGGATGCGCTGGAAAAGAGCCTGGCACAGCTGGGCATGGCCGAGTCCTGGCGGGACATATCCGAGGTGCCGGAAGTCCGCCCCCACTTCGGAATCCGCTTTCACACCATGGAGGCGCTGGAGGACAGCCTCCAGGCCATCGAGGCGCATGCCGCGCCCGATGGTCCGCTTGCCGGTCGTGTTCAGGTCCGCAAGTTCAGAGCCCGGCCCGGTCTCGACGCAGAGGAGGACGCCCGCATGGCCGCCTCCCCGGCCTTCCGCGGCGACGAGAAGCCCGCCTTCACTGATCACCTGGTGCAGTGTTTCGTACGGACCGACCTGTTCGGGAACCTCACTTCGGGCGGCACAATCGAGCTCGACTACGCATTCCCCCGCTTCTTCGAGCGGGTTCCCAGCTTCGGATAAGGAGGGGCCATGGCGACTGACAAGGAAATGGAAGCCTTCGCCGACGGGGTCGCGGTGATCACCGGAGCTGGCGCCGGCATCGGTGCCGGCCTGGCCCGTTACGCGGCCACCGTGCTGAAGATGACCGTGGTGCTGGCTGATATCAACGCTCAGGCCATTGACAAGCTGAGCGAGGAACTCGCAGCGGAGGGGGCACGCACCCTGGCCGTGCCGACCGACGTGCGCGACCCGGCATCGGTCGACGACCTGGCCAGGCGGGTTTACAACGAGTTCGGGACTGTCCGCCTCCTGGTCAACAACGCCGGGGTGGAGCAGTTCGGCTACCTGTGGGACACCCCGGTAGAGAACTGGAACCGGGTGGTCGAGATCAACATCAACGGCGTTTTCCACGGCATCCGGTCCTTCCTGCCCCCCATGCTGGCTGCCGACGGCCCGTCCTCGTTCGTGCTGAACATGTCGTCGGTGGGCGCCTTCGGGGCCGTGGCCCTGCAGGCGCCGTACATCATGAGCAAGCACGCCGTGCTGTCCGTCACTGAGTGCCTTTACCTCGAGGTAAAGGCGGTGAGAGGTAACGTGCGGGTGGCGGCAGTGCTTCCCGGTGTCGTTGTCTCCGACATCTTCCAGTCAGCCCGCTCAGTTGTCGGCGGCGATGCGGACGCGGCCGAAGGGCAGCGTGGCGCCATGATGGCGATAAGGCAGCAGGGCATCAGCCCGCTTGAGGCCGCAGAGACGATATTCCAGCAGGCTGCGGCTGGCGAGTTCTACATCGTCACCCAGCCGGAGATGGTACTGGCCTCCATGGCCGCGCGCGGTGACCAGCTGCGCGACCGACGAGCACCCTTGGGTGCACCGCCCCAGCCCGAACCCTGAGACCTGGATGCAAAGGAGCCCCGCATGGTCGATCTGCCGACAGTTCAGAACGTGCTTGCTAGCTGGTGGTTCAACTATGACCAGGCGAACTTCGAGAGCTGGGAGGCCTGTTTCACCGGTGACGCCCGCTTCTCCTGCCGGAGCGACTCCGGCAGGAGTCCCGTAGAGGATTTCCTTCGAGCCGACATCCAGGGCCGGGACGAGATACTGGCATGGAACAAGGCCCACCGGCGTCTGAGTCCGTTCCCGCTCAGGCATAACTCGACGGATGTCCACCTGACCGCCGTCCGTGCAGGGGAGGTCGGCGGGACCGAGGAAGCGGACTACCGCTCCTACCTCTTCGTGACCGTCGTAGCCGGCGGCAGGGTAGTGAATGCTGCTTCCGGCCTTTGCCTGGGCACCGTCCGGATAGAGGACGGAGCCGCCCGCATCGCGGACATGCGGGTCGTCCTCGACTTCACTGACTCCCGCCCGCTGACAGAGATGGAGGTGCCAGCTGTCAGTCCTGCTGCTCATTGAGCCGTACCTCGCGTGACGAGCCTGCTGTCGGCGAAGGCGCTGACCTCGCCGCCGACTGCGCGGCACGGCTGCGTGCCCGGCGCCCGCCGCCTTTCCCAGGGGATGCTCCCTGTCGGGTCTGTGCCGCTCCAGGATCCGCGTGGCGGTGTGGCCGGGTTCGGCTTCCTCTTCACCTCACCGCTTGCAGCCCACCGCGCACCAAAGGGAGGATCTGCCCGCGTCGTTCGTACCGGGCTCCGGGCGCCATTCCTCCACCCGTACGAGACCGGGTTCTACCAGGTCCGTGCCTGCGAAGAACTGTGCCACCTGCTCGCGGCTGCGGAGCGCGAGCGACTGCTGGACCATCCGGCTTCCGATGTCCTGCAGGCTGTCCCTGGTTTCCCTGCCGAGGAGGTCCGCCGCCCAGTGCGACACGACGAGGTAACTACCGGAAGGCACGGCGTCAAGCAGCCTGGCCACGATCGCGTGCGGGTCGTCGGAGTCCGGTACCGCGTGCAGGAGGGAGAGCAGCGTGACCGCTGTCGGCTTGGTGAAGTCCAGCAGCGATCCGGCAGGCAGAACTAGTCTTACAGATGATTACGAGGGTCCGGAACCATTCCGTTGCTGACATTGGCCAGCCGGAGACCACGGAGCACGTTCGCCGAGCACTCAGCTCCGCCGTCAGCCTTCCCTGCTAACGGAGTATTCGGGCACGTTCGGCCACCATCTCACGAGCGCGAGGCGGCAGCTTCGCGCCGACTTTCACGGCGAAGTCCTGGTACTCAGTGCGGCCGGGCAGCTCCTTCAGGGACTCGCTGACGAGCGCTGCGGCCTGGGTGACGTCACCGCGGGATGCCGCGATCTTCGCGCGCAGGAAGGCGAGCTCCGGCCCGGCAAGCGCCGGGCTGGCGGCGAGCCGGTCCAGCAGGTCGTCTTCGGGTGTTCCGGTGAACCGCTCGAGGAGCATCTCATGCCAGGCGGCGAGATCACCGGTGCGCTCACCGCGCCGGTGCCGGGTCTTGTCGAAGCTTCCGTACGACGTGCGGGGCCGTTTCGGGTCCGCGCGCCCGGCCGCGTCCAGTGTCTCCAGGTAAGACCCGGTGAACGTCCGCCACATATCCGGCGTGGCGAGCAGCCGGGCAAGCGGAACGGCCAGGGCTGTCTCCTGCTCAGCGACCTGACCGTAACCGCGGCGGGTCCACCCGTAGCGCGACTCCCAGCGGATGAGCTGCTCTGGCACCCGGCTGACGAAAGCTGCGGGGCCGTCGTGGCGAAGTACCGACTCCCACAGCACGGCGACAGCGTCGGATACGACGAACTTCGCGGCCTCCACCGGGTCGTCGGAGTGGAAGTAGTCATAGCTGCGCATACCGCTGGCCAGGTCCACCATTTTCCCGACGGCCCGCTGCGCGGGCGCGGGGTCGTCGGCCCCGAGCGCCGCCAGTGCGTCGGCGACCAGCCCGCGGAACGTGTGCCGCCATTTCGACCGCTCGGTATGGTGCACCCGGCGGTCTCCGGCCATGTAGGCGCCGGCCTCGGCCAGTTCAACGAACTTCGTGACCCTGTCAAGGACCGCGTCCGGGTCGGGCGGTTCCTTCTTCGGGCTGACCTTCGGCCGGTCCGGCGGGCGCAGTTCGTCCTCGATGCGCTCGCGGAGCTGCGCGGTTCCGCGCCAGTAGAGGGTCCACAAGACCTTGCGGAGGCGCGCGTCGTCGTGCGCGGCCATCGCGGCATAAAACTCGTCACGGTTCATCCGGTTCGCCGGCATGGCATGTAATCGTAGAACGCGAGGCGCTATCGATCATCCCAAACGGTTCCGTGCGTTGCCCCCACCGCAAATGACCATGCGGAATGACGCCGCCGATCCGGTCTCTGCTGGCCGTCCAGGGACGCTACGACACGTCCGAAGGCTCATACCCAGAACGTGTCGTGCTTCAGGAAGAAAGCGGCCCGCTCCTCCTCCGTCGCGTCCCGCATGTCCGGGACCCGCTCGAAGTACTCCTCTCGCGGCGCGCCCGGACAAAAGTGCAGGAGCATCTTGGCTGGTGTGCCGGAGGTGTTTTTAAAGCCGTGAATCCCGCCGGCCGGCACGTGGATCCAGTCGCCGGGCTCGGTATCGATCCAGTTGGTGCCGTCGAAAATGGCCACGCTGCCCTCGAGGATGTAGAACGACTCCGAGATTGTGCGGTGGAAATGAGGGTCCGGGCCGCCTGGGCCGGCGCCCATCTCCCAGCGGTACAGCCCGAACTGCCCTGCGGTTGAGGCGCCCGTCGCCAGGTAATGGACATTCGTCCCAGTTGCCCGCTGCACTTCCGGTGCCTGCCCGGACCGCCGGTACGTCGCGGTGAGCTCGCCACGGTCTCCGGGGTACAGCGGCGGGGGATAGCTCATGATCCCTCCCTCGTTTGCTCCTACGGCTAATCAGCCTGACACGGTTGCCCTTCCAACGGCGAGCGCGTCCTTCAGCCCCATGCCGAACTGGCCGCCTTAATCGACGGCCGTTCCTTCCTCAGCGGAGATCTTCAACATCCTCTCGAGCTGCTCGGCCGTGTTGTCACGCTCGCTCACCAGCTCCTCCTGCGCCGAGTCCTCCTGAAGAAGCGATTCGAGCGAGGAGAGCACCGAACGCATGGTGGCTATTCCGCCTGGCCTCTCATCGCCGCCCATCCGGAACCGGACCCATGCGGCTGACCGAAGGCACCGCACCCGCGCCAGGGTATTCCCAAGGCCGCCGAAGAGTTCCGCCGCCCGCTCGAACGCCGCCACCGCCGCCCCCAGCTGCCCGGAAGCCTGCAGTTCCTGTGCCGCATCGGCGGCCACGAAGGCATGCGCCGAGGCGTTAGCCGGATCGTCGGCGATCAGCCGCGCCGCCTTAAGGAACTGCTCGGCTGCGTCCCGGTGCCGCCCAACGGCACGCAACGACCGCCCGTACAGGTCTCTGGTCTGCGCGATCCCCGTCTGGTTGTAGGGCACGTCCACCTTCGGCATCGCCTCCGCGAACAGCGCGGCCGCCTCAGCGTGCCGGCCCAGGCTGGCGTAGGCACGAGCCGCGTTGAACGTGTTGTGCAACGTGTCCGGCTCGGAGATGCCCTCCCAGCGGGCCGCCGCCGTGAGCGACGCGTCGGCGAACTCCGTGGCCCGGTCCGGGAGCTGGCTGAGCGCCATGGCGCGCAATGACGCGAGCATAGCCGCCCGACTGGCAGGCAGATTGATCCCGTGGGCCAGCGCGTCGCGCGCGTACGACTCGGCCTGCTGCGGATCTCCAGCCTGTAGCGCGAGCTCGCCGAGGTTCGCCTCTGCCTGGACTGCCAACCATGGCATGTCGGCGGCCAGGAAGGATTCGCGCGCCGCGGTAAGGTGCCGCACGATCGCGTTATGGTCGCGTTCCCAGTGGCCGACCTGCGCCCGCAGCTCATGGCACTGGCCCACGTGATACGTCTGGCCGTGCCGTTCCGCGAGGGCCAGCACGGACTCAAGCCTGGCCCGGAAGGCCTCGATGTCGGCCGCCGGGCGTTCGGCCGCGGTCTCCAGGACATAACCCGCGATGATCTGGTCGATCATGAGAACGTTCAGGTAATAGCGCGGCGTCAGCTTCCCTGCCGCGAACGCGGCCACCGCCTCTTCGCGTACGGCGTCGAGCGCCGCGCGGCTCTCGGCCCGGTTCTCGTTGGTGTTGTCGCCGGCATCCCCGTCGGCATCTCCAGCCAGATGCAGCGCATGGGCGGCACTCGCGCGCGCCTCAAGCTCCTTGTCCAGGTCACCGAGCTCGGCGAACCGCCCGGCGACCTCCAGCAGTGCCGTGTGCGCGGCCGCCGGGTCGCTCTGCACTAGCTTTCCCGCGCTCGCGCGTGCCACCTGCGCGGCGACGTCGGCGGGCAGGATCTGGCCGGCCGCCGATATCGCCGCGACACGCGCCCATGCCTCGCCGGTCCCGGGGTGACGCAGTTCGGCAAGCTTGCGTGCCCGCGCGATCAGCTCATCGAGACCGGCGCGGGACGCGGCCGCGGGTACCGTGGACACCACCGGCGCAGCCGGAAGCTTCGACGGCAGCCCAAGCGGCAACTGCGCCACGAGCGGCTCGCGACCCAGGCGCGCCGCGACCAGGTCGCTGACGGCACTGTTCCCGTTCCGCGCGTCATACCGTCCGCAGATGCCGCGGATCTCCTCCTCCAGCGCCGCAGCACGGGACGCGACGGTCTGCGCCCCGGACGCCCCAGATGCGCCGACCGGCAGCGAGCCGTGCCCGAGCTCGGTCAGCCGCCGCAGCAGCACCGTCACCCCGCCGATGAAATCGAGTCGCTGCCGAGCGGTCACCTGACGGTCTGCCAGCCACCCCTGGTGCTCGGCGAGTATCTCCAGACCGCGCGCCTCGTTCCCGGTCAGCGCGCAGAACTCGATACACTGCCCGACCGCTGCCAGCAAGTTGATGTTTTGCCTGGCCAGCGAGTAACCGCGCAGAAAGGCGCCGCGGGCCTCATCCAGCCGCCCGGTCCGCAGCAGCGGCAGCAAGGCGTGGCCGAGCACCCGGTGCGGCTCTTCCGTGCAAGCGACGGTCCCGTCAAGCACCAGCCTCCAGTGCGACAGCGCCCCCTCGTCGTCGCCCAGCGCGGCCCGCCACCGGCCCCAGTCGTTCTGCTCGCACGCCTGGCAGTCCGACATCTGGTCCCGCGCCGCCGCGATCGACGCCTCCATCTGCGCCGACGCCGCCGGGAAATCGCCGATGCCGAGCGCGAGCAAGGCCCGCTGCGCATGCACCGGGCGCAAGCTATAGCCACGCTGCCGGTACCGCATGTCAAGCTCGTCAAGCCAGTGGTACCCGACGGCCAGTGGCACGTCCGGGTTGCCGAGGAGCCCCGTGGTCATCCACTTGAGCTGCCAGTAGATCTGGTGCGACAGCGACCCGACCGCATCAGGAAACTGGTCAAGCAGTTGCAGCAGCCGACCGAAGACGACGGGCAGCTTGTCCTGCTCCGCCCCGTATTCGTGCGCGCGGCTGAGCGCGATCAGCACCTGAGCTTCGAGCCCCGGATCGCCGGCCTCCTTGGCCCGCGACGCCAGCGCCTCGAATCGCTGCGCCTTCGCGTGCCCCTCTGGCAGGGCGTAGGCGGCCTCGGCCTCCGCACGAATTTCCTCAGCGCTCACTGTCACCTTCCCGTGTGGCTCGGTCAAGCAGTTCTCCGAACGCCCGGTTGAGCAGCGCCGCGTCAACCGGCCGCAACGGCCGGTGGGTCATCAGCAGCGCCTGCCCGTACAGCGACTCCACGGCGACCCCAAGCAGCGCCTCATCGCTCATCCCGGCAAGCCGCCGCAGCAAGGGGCTGCGGTGATTGAGTACCAGCTGCGCCCGTGGCGCCGTCGATTTCAGCGCCCCGAGGATGTCCGCCCACAACCCGTCGGCTGACTCTGCGATCTCCGCCCTGGTCCGCTCCGCCCGTGCCGCCCGGCTGTCCAGGAACAGCGCGGGCACCGTCACCGGCCGGAAGGCCCGCAGGATCACGTCGCAGTCCAGCGGGTCGAGCCGCTTGCGGGCCACGGCGAGCAGTCGCGCCAGGAACAGTTCGTCGTCCGGCGCCACGGGATCGAGCGCGGCGGCGATCACCGCGGCGTCCAGCCCCGCCACGGTCACGTCCGGCAGAACCTGGGGGAGCAGCGACACCAGTTCGCTGTCGTAGGTGTAGCCGCCGTTGACCACGCCGATGCCCTGCGCGGACGCGATCGGCGCGACCTGGTGGAACTCCTCGACTGTCGGCGCCAGGTACATGGTCGGATGACTTCGGGCGAACTCGGTCAGCGTCACCGGACCATCGGTGGTCTCGAACCGCAGGTGATCCAGCATGATCCGCAGCAACTCATGGTCATGCCGGGCCAGCGCCTTGACCCCAAGCGAATGCACGCCGAGGAACGCGGCCAGCCGCTGCGGGTCCTCCCCGGCGAGCCGCGTCAGCCACTCCCGGATACGCTCGCCAAGATTATCCCGAACGATGGCGAGTGTCTCATCCTTGTACAGCGACTCTCGCGAGGCGGTCGGCCGCAGCCCGTCGGCGTCAATCACGCAGCGAACGAAGAACGCCCAGTCTGGCAGCAACCCGGCGGCCGCGTCCGACAGTAGCATTCCCTTCAGGTACACGCGGTGCCTGCTGCCGTCCGCGGGATTCGCGGCCTGCGGCAACACGAAACCGGATCCCTTGACCCCGACCAGCGGCACCGCGAACTCGATCACGTCCAGCGGCCGGAACCCGAGCAGTTCCTCCCCATAGGCCAGCAGCGCGTCCCGTCGCTCCGCCTCTGAGGCATATTGCCGCTCCCAAGCGGGTCGCTCCTCGGTGACCCGCACGACCCCTTGGGCCGACTCAACCGTCACCTGATACGGCAGCAGCGCACCGTACTCCCGGGCAAGCCCGGCGACCAGATCGGGCGCGAACCAGCGTTCCGCACCGTGCCGCGGCGCCAGGTACACCGTGGTCCCAGGCTCCCCGCGTGCGTCGCCCCCGTTCAGGATCCGTACCCCGTAACTGCCGTCGGAGCTGCCCGTCCACTCGACCGTCTCGGCGTCCGACTCCCGCGCCGACCGGCTAACCACCCGGATCTCGTCCGCCACGGTAAAGCAGGCCAGCAGGCCGATACCGAACTGCCCGAGAAACTCCCGCCGGGCCTCTGCCAGATCGTCTCGCTTCGATGAATTCCCGATGGTAGCCAGGAACTGGTGCGCGTCAGCCTCGGTGAGCCCTACCCCGGAGTCGCTGATCGACAATCCGCCGTCGTCGACGACAATCCGGACCGCCCCAGTCACAGACGGATCCAAGAGCCGTCGCGCAGTCGTCGCGTCCACCGCGTTCTGCAGCAACTCACGGATGTACACCCGGGGGCTTGAGTAAAGGTGCTGAGACAGAAGATCAACCAGCCCCCGCAGGTCAACCTGGAACGCGTAAGCATTGGCAGGAAATTCATGCGGCATGCGGACGATCGTAGCGTTCTGCCCCGAACCCTTCGGGCGATTCGGCGGCGCTCGCCGCCCAGTAGGAATTCCTCGTCGGTATCTCACGGAACGGTGCCTGCACTCGTCTGCGGGGGAGTCCCGCTCTGCCGCGTGGAGGCGATAGCCCGCAGGTCGGACGTCTTGCGCATTAATCTGGTTCAGCGACGGCTCCTTTGGCCGGTTTGGAGGAATCAGGTGGAGACGCTGAGCCTGGGACCTGCTGGTGGCGAGCACGTAGTGCTGTTTGCCGCCGGAGCGGGCGGGGACCCGGAGCGCCACCGGCCGCTGCTGGAGCACCTGGCCAGCCACGGATGCCAGGTCATCGCACCCCGTTTCGAGCGACTTGCTGCTCCCACTGCCCCCGCGGCGGACCTGGTGACGCGCCCGGCCGGGCTGGTCGAGGCCCTGCGCCAGTGGGCGGCACCGCAGGCCGCTGTAAGTGTGGTCGGCCACTCGATCGGCGGATGGGCGGCCCTGTGCCTGGCCGGGGCCGTCCCGTACGGGCGGGACGGCGTTCCGCTCGACGTACCGCGCGAGCCCCGGGTTGGTCGGCTCGTTCTGTACGCGCCGGCCACGGGCTGGTTCGCCGCGCCGGGTGCCCTGGACGCGGTGACCGCGCCGATGCTCGTGTTCGCCGGCGATCTGGATACCGTCACGCCCGTGCAGCAGGCGGTGCTGCTGAAGCAGGCGGCGGCGCCCGTCGACGTGCGAGTCGTGCCCGGGGCGGATCACTTCAGCTTCATGAACACCCGCCCGCCCGGTACGGCCGATCCCGCTGGCTTCGACCGTGAAACGCAACTTCGGGATCTAGCGCAGGCAACCCTGGAGTTCATCCTCCACCGCTGACTCTCCCCCCGTCGCTGGGCAGCAGTAAACTGAGTTCCGAACTCATCAAGGCTGAGTCTCGTGCTGGCGCCGTTCCAGCTTCCACGAATCCTGCCCTGTGATCATCGACTCCGTGGCCCGGAAGTCGGCCCGGTAGTCTTCCAGGGAAAGGCGCGTTCCCCCCGCATCCCACCCGTCGAGCGGGCTAGGCATCCGGGATATCCGGCTTGGCCGCGATGATCATGCTGCGCAGGATAACGACCACCCGCTCGTCCTTGGCAACCTTCACGTCCGCGGGCAGGCGTCCGGCATACGACGTTGTGACATCCCGCCCCACCAGCGCGATGTCCCCGTTGTTCAGCTCCCAAATATCCGGGTACCCGTCCCGGTCATCCGTCTCGTCTAGCTCCGAGGCCGACTTCCCTCCCACCTGCGTCCCATTTCATCCATCCTTTCGAACGGCTACAGCAATGATACTGACTGTTACCACTGCCGCCACGGGACGCGCGATCCAGAACCAGGTCTACCGAACGAAGCTCTTCAAATGGCACGGCATTGCCAATATGGATATCCGACATGCACACGAATCCTAGTGGCCGTCGCGCCCGCGCTGTTGCGAGTGCATGCCGCACTTCCCCTCGTGGCTGCATTACCAGGGGCCTGGCCGCGGGAATCCACTTGCCGCAACGACAGCGACTAATCCTCAGCCCGGACGGATCCTGCTGTCCCAACAGCCCACCTGACTCGTCCAGGGATGTGTTAACCAACCTTTTGCGAAACCGCCCTGCCCGACGGGCCCGGACCCAAGCGACCTCGTCGAGGTTGTACGGGAGTCCTTCTTCCTGGCCTGCCAGGTCCCCGTCGCCGCCTTATCAGCTGGGTTGTACGGTGAACAACGAATCGCACGGGTATGCGCTTTAACGTCATCCCGTGCCTGCAAGCCCTAATTCCCGCATTAGAGGGAATTGTGCTCAGGTTCGGACATGACTTCCTATCGGTCGTTAAGCGGCTCTATCTATTCGGCATAGAATGTCACCTTGAGTTGTTGGCCGGACCGGAGGAGACAGGCGGACATTTTGGGTTCGCGACGGGTTACTTCAGGACTAACGGGAGTTCACCGGCTCCTTCATCGACATATCCCACGAAGATGGACATTTAGGAGGTTCCGGATGGTTACGGGCCAGGGCCGCGCGAATATGCGGTCTGAGTATCGGCACCGGAACCCGCGCCGGTGAGCGCTCACTATGGCCCGGACGAGACCTGGCCCCGGCATCAGAAGCCGTTCTGGAATGAGGCTCTCGATGAGGCCCGATCAGCTGGATGGACCCTGCAGTACGTCGATGCACCGCACAAGTTCGGAGTCGTGTCCTGCCCAGGCGGAGAAGACGGCGATCGGCACACCTTCATGGTGGACAAGACCGCTGCGGGCGGCGAGACCAAGTCGCGGGAGGCGCGGAAGGCCATCCGGAACTGTCAACATGCCGCCCTGACAAGCGGCTCCAAGGTCCGCGCCCGTCAGGTGGAATGCCGGCGGCTGCTTGACGAGGCTGAGCGACTGATTGGCCTCGCCGACACGAGGCTGACGTTGGCGGAAGCCAAGCAGGCCGCGTGGGCCGAGCTTGAGCGCATTGAAGTGCAGTTGGAGACCGCCGCCGCCAACCTGGCCGAGATCCTGCGGGAAGAGCAGGAGCAGGTGTGGCAGGCTGCCATGGACTTTGATGACGCCCCTGCTCCCGATGTGATCGCGGAGAACCTTGACGATGCCGTGGCCGCCGTGGTCGGCGGCGAAAAGGTCGCGTCCGCACTGAAGGTTCGCCTGCCGCGTCTCGCACAGCCTTTCCTCGACCGGGCTTATGCGGCTAAGACCCGTATCAATGAACTCAGAGCACGCCTGATGACCCTGCCATAAGCTCGCCGCCAACTGTCCTAACTGGTGTTGGAACTTCCCAACACTTGGGGTATTCTTCCGTTAGGCACTGGAGAGGAGCAACAATGACGGTGAAGATCCCGCTGCGCCTCCAAGGGGCCGACCTGCGCGCCCCGGAGGCTTACGACCGTATCGGTGAAGAGCTTGCCGAGCTCTTCTGGACATCCAACGGAGCCGTGAGCCTCGCGGTTCTCCTCAGCGACGATCCGGTGCATGTTGCCGTCGCCGACGCGGCCGACTGGGCACGGCGGATCGCCAGGCTGATGCCGGGCGTTTCCGTGGCCGGGGTGCACGATGAGCTCGTCAGCATCTCCGACATCGCGGCACGGGCAGGTGTCGCCCACGAAGCGGTTCGGCTCTGGACGCTCGGTAAACGCAGAGCATCGCTCCGTTCCTTCCCGTCGCCGCATCAGGTGATCGGCGCCGGTTCGGGCGGGAAAACGATGAATCTCTACGCGTGGCGCGAGGTTCTGTCCTGGATTCGCGAAGTTCTCGGCATGGACCCCGATGAGGGCATCAGCTATCTCACCGACCATGAGCAGGCGACGCTGAACGCCCAGCTCGTTGCGGTCCGGGAGAAGCTTAGCGAGTGGCACCTCATCGCAGTGGAAACTGAGAAGACGATCGCGGACGTCCAGCAGACATGCGTGCAGACCCGGGTACCTGTCTCCGGTGCGCCATTGGACGGTAGGAGCGGGTCTGCGGCTCGGCCGAGGATGATTCCGGTCAAACTGCAATGACCGTGCTAGCTAACTAAGGCGGTCTGCCGACGGTGCCGGGAGCCCGCGCCGCACCCATTTGCCCGGTATCAGAGCAGGCTGGTTCATGATCGCGGAAACTTTACCGCTTATGGGCTGCGTAACTACCGTGATCATGAAAATGTAATCGTGATCATCGCGCTGCCAGTCGATACCGTCAAGCGTACGGCTATCGGCAATCCAACGCTCCCCTTAAAATAACGGCAGTGATCGAGTGGATTAGGCACTGCTGCAATTCTCATTCGGTCAAAGAGCGATTCCCGATCGCAGCTTTTCCCTCAGGAGATAAAGGCACGATTCGAGGACATCATCGTGAAGGGCCTCTGGATCGGCCAAGAGAATCTCGACCGCCAGCATCCGCGCGGCCGGAGCGGTCAGTGTAGCGATTACCTGCGTCGCGTCGTTCATCGTTTCTATTCTCCCTAACTTTCCCGTGTCCACGCGATCCGCGCCCGTCGTAGAAACTCCTCATCGAGCTTCTGGAAACGGGCCGCCAGTTCGAGACTTACCTCGTGCTCTGGCGTGTGCTCCAGTTGTTCCCTCACGCGCCTGCGCTCTGCCAGGAAGTCCGGGTCGCTCATAGCGCTGTAGTTCTCATCCATAGCCCTTCTCCTGCCGGGATGGTTGCGGCCTTGGCGCGCCCCGCCGCCGTTTTTAGGTCCCGGGCGGCTGACAGACCGTGACGACAGCGGGGCGTAGGACTACCCTGACACGTATTGACACGATCACGCTTTGTGGTGGAAGGGACTTCCACCGGAATACCACGACACACACGACAGCGGAAAGCAGTCCACAATGCCGCCACGTAAGCAAGCCCGAGACCCACGCACCCACCTGGGCGCATTCCTGGGTGAGCAGTTGCGCGCGATCCGGGCAGAGGCCGGATACGCCAGCCAGGACGACTTCTCCCCGGCAATCCGCAAGGACAGGAGCGTCATCGGCAAGGCCGAGACCGGAGAGTCCCCGCCGGCGGAGAGCGTGCTGGCGGACTGGCGGCTCCGCGTCATGCTTGAGGGCGTCACGCGAATCGCCCGGATACGCGAGAACCCGGGACAGGCCCAGGCGGAGCCGTTCTATGAGGCGGAGGCACGCGCCCACACCGTCCGCTACTGGGCACCGATCATCCTGCCCGGCATCGTCCAGACACCCGCCTACGCGACGGAGCTGTTCAAGGCGATGAGGTTCGACCCGGCTAAGGTCGCCGAAAGGCTTGAGGTCCGCATGGCCCGTCAGGCGATACTGGAGCGCCCGGACCCGCCAGACATCACGATCGTCGTGTGGGAGCCGGTACTCCATCACCAGATCGGCACCAGCGAGACCATGCACGAGCAGATCGCCCGGCTTGTAGAACTGTCAGACATGCCCACGGTCACGATCCACGTCCTGCCGTCCGCCCACGGGGCGAACCCTGGACTCGGTGGGGCGATCCAGCTCGCCGCCACCACTGATGCCCCTGAACTGCTGCTCAGCGACACCCTGGTTGAGGACCACCTCACAAATGACCCGGTACAAGTGAGGCAGGCATCGTCTACCTTTAACAGTGTCCGTGCTGACGCGCTCAACCGCGCGGGCAGCCGGGACATCCTCACGGAGGCGATGGAGAGATGGAGCAAGTAGACCCCCGCTGGCGCAAGGCCAGTTACAGCGGCAACGGCGCGAACTGTGTCGAGGCAGGAAGCGTGTCTGGCACGGTCCTGATCCGCGACACCAAGGACCGCGGCCGCGGCCCGGTGCTGTGCCTCAACCCGCGCGCATTCGCCGACTTCACGAGCCGCATCCGCAAAGACGCAGCCCTGTAACAAGCTGCTCCCGCCGCGGCCCGTCCACACCAAGATCATCCCGAACGG
Organism: uncultured Actinomycetota bacterium; assembly: GCA_963785645.1. Classification (GTDB taxonomy): domain Bacteria; phylum Actinomycetota; class Actinomycetes; order Streptosporangiales; family Streptosporangiaceae; genus Trebonia. The sequence goes on along the minus strand of CAWAWG010000017.1, from coordinate 27,315 downwards.
CTGCTGGTTACTTCCGCCCCCCAGTCGTTACTGCCCAGGTCGTGGGGGACCGGTCCCCGGGAAAGTACGGCCCCGCAACCCCACCTCCGGCCGCCGCACTTCGCATGAACGAAAAGGCGCCCGATATGCCGACTTGAACCGTTTCGGCCGAATGTCCGTACCAAATGTCGGATACCCAATGTCGGCCTGGACGGGCGAGACGGCCAATGCGCGAACTGCACGGCTATCACGGCGAGCACCGCCGCCATGCCTCCGACGCCGCCGCCACGGACGCCCTCGGGAAGCACGCCCGCGACCGCGCCCACGATGCCCCGAAGCACGCCTCCCACGATTCCCCGAAGTTCAAAATCCTGCTGGACCCGGAAGCCCGAAAAGCCGAGCGCCTCAAGTACGAGCAGAAGGTCGAAGCGGCCGAGGCCGAGTACGCCGCCAGACACGCCAAGTCCAGGCCCGGGGACCAGGGCCGCGTGCCCGAGCAACGCAAGCCCCACGAGACGGCAGCGGAACGTACACCCCCAGAGACCCGTGAACGCCCGAGTGCTGATCGCGAAACTCAGGCTGCCCTGGCGGAAGTCGATGAACGAACGGCCAGACTGCCCGATCAGGCAGCGAAGAAACAGAAACCGGAACGATCCTGGCTGCCCCGTGCTGACATGGTCAAGGCTATTTCCGACGTCGGCATGCTCGTCACGACCATTGCTGTCGCACTCGGTGACGCGTCCGCGAAGTGGGATGCTGTCGCGGCAGGCGCGGTCACCGCCGTAGTCTCCAACATAGCCTGGGCAAATAGACGCTGGAAGGAAAAGCATGGGGATCGATCGGAAGGCTGAGCAGGCGACCAGGACGATGCTCGGCCACGCGATACGGCATGAGCTCGATGCTTTGGCGGACACGATCCAGTCGGTGGGGAACGAGACATTCCTCAGCACCATTCCTCTGTGTCTGCTGGCATCCGCCTATGTTGCGATTGACGTGAGCGGGATGCGCTGGCCGAACGATATCGTGCTGCGCAAGATCGCCGACAACGCGTCTAAGTCCGCGACAGGCGTAGACATCAGTGACGAGGAAATCTTCCAGTACCTGTCCCGCGTCGCACTGGGCCCGGAGAAGCTCGACGACGTCTTCTCAGCCGAGGGCATAGCGACAGTCCCGCTGTACGCGACAGCCAACCTCCTCCTTACCTTCTGCCCGCGCGGAAAGGACTGGTGGGAGTACCTAGACCAGATCTGGGACGCCGCCGAAACCGCCGACCGCACCAGCCTCACCGTCCTCCCCGCCCTCATGCTCCGCGCCCGCAAGCAGTCCACATCCCAGAACGACGCCACTTCATAAGTCAGGCCACACAACGGAGGGGAAGGTAGCCGCCTACTGCAGCCTCATACCGCACTTGATTGAGAACGCGGACCTTTCCCGGCGCCTCGGGCGCGGCGGTCCCCGGCAGATTCCCCCGATCCTGCTGGCCCGGCTTGCTCTGTCCAGGGAGCAGCGCGGCATAGGTGTGGGCGGGGATCCTGCTGCACGACGCCCGTTCCCGTGCGGTGGCGGCGAGCCAGCGAGCAGGCGGCCGGTGCATCGTCGTCGATGCCCCTAGACCACAACGCTTGCCAGTTCTACCAGCACTACGGCTTTACTGCCACCCCGAGACCAGATCGCCTGGTCCACAAGATCAGCGACATCGAAGCCGACATCAAAACGGTCTGAGAGTTTCGGAACGCCCTGTCCGGAGTGTGCTCAAGCCGCACTTGCAGTGATCTAAGGGCCTTGATCGTTCCAGTCGGATCCGGGATGCCGATCTGGAACTACTCGGCGCCTTCTCCCTGTTGCCCAACACTCCCGGCGGAACGCCGAGGCAGGGTCGAGTAACTCGACTTATAGATGACATGCATCGGCTGGGGACTGGCCGTTGGCGGCTGGGACTTTCCCTGCGGTCGGTGGCCGCCCGTGGGGGCCTCCCCAGCTCAGTGCGCCCTCGGGAGCTTGAGGAGGTCCCGATGACCATCGTAGGCGGGCTGGATATCCACCGGAAGCAGCTGACTTTCGACTATCTCGACACCATGAGCGGGGAGGTGAAGCGCGGCCAGGTCGCCCCGGCTGACCGCGTGCACCTGCGGGCCTGGCTGGCCCGGTTCGCCGGCCGTGACGACGTCGCGTTCGCCCTGGAGGGGTGCACCGGGTGGCGGTACGTCGCCGAGGAGCTGGCCGGGGCCGGCGTCACGGCGCATGTCGCCGGGCCGGCTGGCACCGCCTTCGCCCGCGGCCGCAAGCGGCACGCCAAGACCGACAGGACCGATTCGCGGCACCTGCGGGAACTGCTGGCCGAGGGCCGGCTGCCGGAGTGCTGGATCCCGCCGTCCCGCATCCTGGAGTGCCGGGCGCTGCTGGAGACTTACAACGATCTGCGGGCCGAGCGCACCGCCTGGGTGCAGCGCGTCCATGCGGTGTTCTTCCACCAGGGCGCCCCGGCCCTGGGCGAGGCCGCGCTGCGCACCGGCCGTGACCTGCAGGCGCTGCGCGCGGCCGCCGTGGCGCACCTGTCGCCGGTCGGGCAGCTGCAGGTGGCCACCGCCCTGGGCGTGCTGGCCGCCCTGGACGCCCGTCTGGAGGTGCTGCGGCGCGAGCTGGTGCTGGCCGCCCGGCACCTGACCGGTGCGAAGGCGCTTGCCGCCCGGCTGTACGGGGTCGGCCCGGCTACTGCACTGGCGATGACCTGCTGGCTGGGCGGCGCCGGCCGGTTCTCCTCCTCCCGGAAGGCGGTCCGGTTCGCCGGGCTGGACGTCACCGTGTATTCCTCCGACGGCAAGCGCTCGCCCGGGCGGCTGTCCCGGCAGGGCCCGGCGGTGCTGCGCTGGGCGGTGTATGAGGCCGGCAAGGCGCATGCGCGCGCCCCGGCTCCAGACCACGGCTACTACGCGCAGGTCAAGGACCGCAAGGACGGCAAGCGGGTTGCCATCTCCGAGGCCCGCAAGATCCTCCGGCAGGGCTGCCACATCCTGACCGAGCTCGGCGACGATGCGCTGACCGCCGCCTGAGCCCGGGCATCCCGGTCCCACGGTGGCCCATCCGACGCGGCTGCCAGGTCGGCGGGCCGGAGCCGAAATCACCAGATGGGGCATAACCGCGGCCAGCTCCCGCCAGTCTGCTGTCCGCCGCTACCGCTCCTGCCGCGCAGGGCCAGGCGGACGGCCTGTATAGACCGAGCGGCCGCATCCCCCCGCAGGCGGGAGGACACCCAATCGATCATCATGTCACCGGGCGCGGCAAGCGCCCGCGGGCCTAGGTAAGCCTGGCTGTCCCCGCCGTCCCCCGTCCCGCTAGGAGCAGGTCCACCCCGTCCCAGACCAGAAAGGTCCTACGCCAGCCCCGAAACCACCCGACCCCCTGCGGTTCGCTCCTTTGCCCCGGCCGGCCCGATGATCCGCTCCCGGGCGGCCGCGTCAAGGGCGCCTCCGGCGCCGCTGCGCGGGCGCTTCGCGCCCCCTGACCCGGGGCGCCCGCACGCAGGAACCCGGCAGCTGTCAGGGCAAGGGAGCAAAGTGAAGCACGTCCCAAAACGGCTAAACGAGGCACCACGGAACCACTTGCGGTCACGTGGCGATGCAGGTAAGGCGGACTGGCACTGGAGCCGTGATTTCAGCCGGTAGCCTATCCGAGGCTCCCCCTGACCTAGACGACGAGGGCGCACGGAATGTCAGTGGTAGTTGTTAGCCTGTCGTGGCTGGGGAGGAACGGAAGGAACACATGGGAGAGAACGTACCTGAGGAGGGCAAACGCGGAACATACGCTGTCAAACTTGTTCGAGGCCCATTCGTACAGCTGAAGCCGCACTCGGAGGAGCACGGGGAGGAAACTTTCCTCACCTACGCGCAGGAGCTGCGGGACGAGGGTTACCGCTTGGCAGCGGACCTGTTCAGCGGTGCGGGTGGGCTGAGCCTTGGACTTGAAGCGGCTGGCTATCGCGTAGTGATGGGGGTCGATACGGACCGCGAGGCGACTGAGACGCACCGACACTACTTTGGTGGGCTCACTGTCAGCTGGGACCTTGGCGACCCGGATCAGATCGAGCGGGCCGGGCAACTCATCAAGCAGGCCCAGGTCGAGCTGATTGCTGGAGGACCTCCTTGCCAGCCGTTCTCCAGGGCCGGGCGCAGCAAGATCCGACATCGTATCCGCAACGGTCATGCCGACCCTTCCAAGGAGCGTCGGCATCTATGGCGCTCCTTCCTTGAAATAGTCATGATTGCTAAGCCAGCGGCTGTTCTCATGGAGAATGTCCCCGACATGGCGCTTGACAAGGATATGTTTATTCTACGGTCTATGGTGCGCGAACTGGAGGACGCCGGATACGCAGTAGAGGAACGCGTCGTCGATACATCACAGTATGGAGTACCGCAATTCCGGCAGCGCCTGATACTTGTGGCACTAAGAGATCAGAAGGCTTTTACTTGGCCTGCTCCGCTGGCAGATCAAGTTACAGTGTGGAATGCGATTGGAGACCTCCCATCTGTTGAGGGCGGCGATAGGCCGAAGGGTGGTGCGGAGGGCTCGATAGAATACGAAGGTCCTACGAACAAGTTCCAGCGCCGTATGCGTGAAGGTATCAAACCTGAGTTTGTTGACCGCATCCAGGATCAGATTACGCGCCCAGTTCGTGACGACGACAAAGCTGCCTTTCAGTACATGGACTCGAAAACACGTTATTCTGATCTGCCGAAAGAACTGCGTCGATACCGTGATGATATCTTCGATGACAAATATAAGCGCCTTGCTGAAGATGGCTTGTCGCGCACAATCACGGCCCACATTGCTAAAGACGGTTACTGGTATATTCATCCGAGAGATAACCGTACTCTTACCATTCGCGAAGCGGCTCGGCTGCAGACGTTTCCTGACAAGTATAGGTTCGCTGGCCCGCCATCTGCTGCTTTCCGTCAGATCGGTAACGCTGTTCCTCCATTTCTTGGTGAACAACTCGGAATGGCGATCCGCTCCAGCCTAGACTGGCCACGCCCTTCTAGGATAATAAGCCAGAAGACTGGCGAGGCACTTGCCCAGTGGTTCCGCAAACGACCTGAGTCGCATATGCTCGTCCCATGGTTGAAGGCGTCCACTCGATGGCAGGTGATTTCTGCTGACTTTCTTTTGGAACGCCTCGCTGGATCCCAGCTTTGGTTTACCTGGAAAGCTATTGAGAAATGGAAGAAGCCAGCACAAACTCTAGCTGCTGCGAATGCTGTAACTGATTTGCTTTCAGCTATCGGCCGCAAAGATCGTGCCCGGATTCTCTTGAATCTAGCGGAACGCCTCATAGATAGCCCAGACGCGCTGGATAGCGACAAGACCATTCATGAGGATCTTCGCGGCGCTTACTCGGGATCCGACGCGACTGCGGACTTGGCGATCCTAGCCGTGCCGTCGCCTGTAGATGACGACGAGTCGGAAGAGCCAGTTCTAGCAGCGAGAGGTACGCTGCGTGTTGCTGCCCGCTTCGAAGATGAGCCGACGCTTGAACGAAGGAACAGGATGAGTGACGGGCGACTCGCTATCGCTCGCATGATTGGCTACGGTGATGCTGCTCGTGACGCACAGCTGGGGCTAATCGAACTCGCTGCATCAGTATGTCGCCGCGAGTCTCCATCATGTTCCATTTGTCCCTTGGCGAAGGTATGTGCGAGTTCAGAAGCCTAGGTCGAGAGAACTCGCCACTTGAGGCGCAATTTCAATCAAGGCGGCCGTGATGCGCTTGAAAGCCTCGTACTCATCTGCTCGAATCGCGGCAGCCCGTAGCGCCTGCCCTGCAGTGCTGCTGGAGATGCCGGGGATTTCGATTTTCGACTGTACCTCTGTTTTTTCTGTTTTTTCGTGCTGCGGATCCTTGGCGGAATGCCGTGAGGCCTTGCGATAGCGATCGTCGGCGTACGCGCACAGTTCGTTAATTGGCCGCTCAAGCATTTGGCGGATCTGGGGTGGCAGCGTGACTCGCATTTTTGCTACATTTATATTGAAAACTGAGTCCAGATCGGTATCGAAATCGAGGCTAGCCCGCGCTAGCTTGGTGTGCTCGTCAATACCGCGGATGCCGTTCCAGCCTCCCCACTGTACGAGTCGTCCGGCGCGGTAGATGTAGATTCCTTGCTGGCGATTCCAATTCAAAGGACCTGAATAGCGCTCAAATTCTTCGCTCGAACTGAACTCGTCGCGTGCCGGCAGGATGAACCTATTAAGCGTGACTGTTCCGGATACGTCGCCAACCGTCAATTCGTGGCACTGCATAGGCAGTTTTTCCGTTGCTGGCTCCGTGGGGGAAAAAGGATTCCACGGCGCCACCTTCCGTCCGTTTACCGTGAGCACGAGCTTATTGCCCATGCTGCCTTCAAGATACCTATGGAATACGATTCCGAGGTGCTCGGCCGACTTCACGGCTAGTGAGTCGAGGCGTCGACGTGCCCAGCCACCATCAGGGCGCTTCTCCGGCAATACGCGGTCCAAATTCTGCCAAATGACCACAGTTCCTGGTTCGCTCCGGAGCCGGGCTATGGAACGTTCGATCACCGGCTTGTTTTCGGGTTCGAAGATGACCCATTGATCCAACTCGGCGATCTTGTCGAGGTCCAGTGTTCCTGTATTTACATTATCTGGAGCCACAGGACGACAGCTGAGAACGGTGACGGATCGGCACTGCGACATAGAAGCGGTCTTGAGTCCTAGCCCGTACCGTCCAAGGTCATGGGGACCATAAGGGCGGCGGGACCCATACCGAAGAGCCTCGACCACGCCGTTGCTGGTCATCCCTTCGCCGTCATCTGAGATCACAACGTAGGAGTCCTCGCCGGCAAACTCTGGATCACCCCGGGAACCTTGGAGGCTCTGATTCCTGGAAGGATGCAGGGCCATGGCGGCACAGAGGAAGTACCCGGAGGAGCTCCGCGAACGCGCGGTGAAGATGGTGCTGGAGATCCGGGAACGGGACGGGAAGGGGCGCGGGGAAATCTCCCGGGTTGCCCGGCAGCTGGATGTTCACCCGGAGGCGTTGCGGTCCTGGCTGCAGCAGGCGGAAATTGACGGCGGAGAGCGTTCCGGGACGACGACGGATGATAAGCGGCGGATCTCTGAACTGGAGCGCGAGGTACGCGAGCTCCGGCGGGCGAATGAGATATTGAAGGCCGCGAGCGCTTATTTCGCGAGGGAACTCGACCCGAGGCTGCCGCGCTAGTCGAGTTCATTGACGCGCACCGGGACCGGTTTGGCATCGAGCCGGTCTGTGCGGTCCTGGATTTTCCCGCGTCGTCGTATTACTACGCGAAGAAACGCGAGGCCGAGCCGACGGCGCGGGAAATCCGTGATGCCATGCTGGAGGAGAAGATCGTGGAGGTGTGGAAAGGGCGGAAGGGCAGGGAGGTTTACGGTGCGCGGAAAGTGTGGCTGGAGCTGAACCGGCAGAGAATTCCCGTCGCGCGGTGCACGGTGGAGCGGCTGATGCGCGACCTGGGGATCGGCGGCGTGCGGCCCAGGCGGAAGCGGCCGCGGACGACGGTGCCGGGCGATCCGGCGGGCAGGCCGTCGGACCTGCTGCAGCGCTGCTTCGACGCGCCGGCGCCGAACCGGCGCTGGGTGGCGGACATCACGTATGTGATGACATTTTCCGGGTGGGTTTACACGTCATTCGTCATGGATTTGTTCGCGCGCCGGATTGTCGGGTGGCAGGTTGCGGATAACCTGCGTTCCGATCTTGCGCTCGATGCGCTTGAAATGGCTATCTGGGCACGTCGGCATGAGAAGATCGACGGGGTGGTGCATCATTCGGATCGCGGCGTCCAGTATACCGCTATCCGCTATACGGAACGGCTCGAGGAGGCGAGGGCCGTCCGTTCGGTTGGAAGCAAAGGCGATTCCTATGATAACGCTGCCGCAGAATCGCTGAACAGCCTTTACAAGCGTGAGCTTATCGACTTCAAGAAAGAATGGCAGGGAGTCGATGATGTGATGCTCGCCACTATGGACTGGGTATCCTGGTATAACGAGGAGAGGCTTCACTCATACTGCGGTGATATGCCGCCGAAAGAGTGCGAGGAAATCTATCATAAGGCACTGGAATCTGGTAAGATTAGAGGCAGTTCGCAGACATAGCGGCCTCCAGACTTGCCGGGGCGATCCACTCCGCAACTGGGTCGAGAAAGCGGAAGTCGACAGCGGGCAGCGGCCCGGCACCACGAGCGATGATAAGAAGCGCATCACGGAACTCGAAAGGGAGAACCGCGAGCTTCGGCGGGCCAATGAGATCCTGAAGGCGGCGAGCGCTTATTTCGCCCGGGAACTCGACCCCCGATTTCCGCGCTAGTCGAGTTCATCGATTCGCACAAGGACCGGTTCGGAGTGGAGCCGGCCTGCGCGGTCCTGGAGGTTGCGCCGTCCACCTATTACGCGGCGAAGAAGCGAGAGGAGAACCCGCCTGCGCGCGACGTGCGGGACGAGGAGCTGAAGAAGGAGATCATGCGCGTCTGGAAGGAGAAAGGGCGCGGGGTTTACGGTGCACGGAAAGTGTGGCGTGAACTGAGCCGAGAGGGTACTGACGTGGCGCGGTGCACGGTCGAGCGGCTGATGCGCGAGCTCGGCATTGCCGGCGTCGCGGCCAGGCGGAAGAGGCCGCGGACCACGGTCCCGGCGGGCCCGGGGCACGAGCGGCCGTCTGACCTGCTGGAGCGGGACTTCACCGCGCCTGCGCCGAACCGGCGGTGGGTCGCTGACATTACCTATGTCGAGACAGCAGGCGGCTTTGTGTATTCCTCGTTTATTCTCGATCTTTTCTCCCGGAAGATCGTTGGCTGGCAGGTTTCGGACACGCTCCGGGCGGAGCTTGCCCTGGATGCGCTTGAAATGGCGATATGGTCACGGGGAGACCAGATAGACGGGAATCTGGTTCATCATTCCGATCGCGGTGTTCAGTACACGTCGATCCGTTATGCTGAACGGCTCGGCGAGATAAGCGCGGTCCGCTCGGTCGGCCGGAAAGGTGACTCTTATGACAATGCGGCTGCAGAATCGCTGAACAGCCTTTACAAGAAGGAACTGATCGAGCGGGAAAGTCCGTGGGCAGGGACGGCCGATGTCATGCTCGCGACTCTTGAATGGGTTGCCTGGTATAACCGGGAAAGGTTGCACTCTGCCTGCGGATATGTCCCGCCCGAGGAATTCGAGGAAAGCTACTACTCGCGTCAGGGAAACCTGGTAGGTTAATCATGTCGGCAAGAAATTGCCTCTAAAGTTGCCGGGGCGGTCCAGTCCCTGACTACCTCGGTGAGCACCCGTGCCCGGCTTGCGGGGAGTGCAGCAGGCTCCTGCTGCGCGGCCAGCAAGGTGATCAGCGTGGCAAGCAAAGGGATCTGCCACAGGTCGCTGTGGGCCGCACGTGCTTCATCCAGCCATTCCTGCCTCGCCTGGACCCAAGCGGCGCGGTTGGCTTCCGGCACCCGGTGATGGCCAATGTGCCGCAGCAACTGGCCCAGCGAGTGTCTCAGATGAGCCCGGCTCGGCCATTCTGACCTCGGGAAGCCCAAGCCTGCCAGACGCAGCCCTCCCGCTGTCTCGCGTGGCAAGAATGATTCCCGTGCTTACCGTCAGTCTACCGACAACCTCCGCCAAGCCGTCTGCGACTACCGCCCGCAGATCCCGGCATTCATCCAGGCCGTCCAACAGCAGCACTGCGTGGCCGCGGGTCACTGCCTCACTGAGCGCGCACCGCAAAGGGATGCGTTCTACCTCGGGCGCGCTTGCGGTGGCGGCCTCGATAAGCACAGCCAAGGTAACATCTGACGCTGTACGCGGCCGTCGCCGGGCAACTTCGAGCAGCGGAACGAGAACCGGGACAGGAGCCTGTGGGCTAGACGCCCACCGGGCCGCTAGTTGGCATAGGGCCGTAGATTTACCCGTTCCCGGCAAGCCGGTTAGCAGTATCCGGGGCCAGCGCCTTGCCACCGCTAGCAATTCAGCTTCGCGTCGCGGCCCTAGCGCATGCATAACCGACACCCGGAAAGATTCCGCAAGCTGCTCGTACAGCAGCGGCGGCACGTCTTCGGCCAGAAGCGCGTACTCCAGTAGCCCATTGCGCTCAGTGAGCCGACGCCGATATGCTGCGACGGCGTTAAGTTCAGCTCGGCGTCGTGTGCCGCGGGGACCATCCGTGTCGGCAAAGACTTCCAGTCCGGCGGCGGCCAGTATGTCCAGCCATTCGTCCAACCCGCTCCCGGCGCCGAATGCTGCCTGCTCTTGAAATGCGCGCTGCAGCGCACGAACAGCCGCTGATCCTGACCCTGCGGCGACCACGGTGCCGTCCAGTAGACTCGCGGCATACCTGAAGTCAGCAGCCTGTTCCGTCTCGACGTCTACGGTCATAACGACTGCGGCATCAAGCACCCGCTCGCCGTCTTCACTAGACGTGCCCGGCGGGAAGCTGTTCCAGATCGTGTCCACTGCTACCCGCTCGTCGGTTGGAAACGGCCCGGACTGCGCACGCCGACGCCGACGCAAGGCTGCTCCCAGAGCTCTCACAGGTCCGCGAGGATGAGCTGTAGCGAGCGCCATCCGGTCACCAGCTCCTAGATCGGGCAGATGCCTGACCCACTGGCTGACGGTCTTCTGCAACTGCTCATCGGCGCCGCACGCCCGCTTGGCTTGAAGCACGATCGCGGTCCCGTCGGCCAGTTCGCAGCGGATGTCGTCTACGGCTTGGCTAGTCTCGAACAGCAACACCACGGAACAGGCCCCGAACTCCGTATACCCCGCCGCCTCGACTCCACGACCTTTCAGGCCATGAGCAGCCAAGTACGCCGCGACGCCGCTTCGGTAGAGGCTCCCGCCTTCGTTCGCTAGGCCGCCAGACGAACCTGCCGATCGCCCAGCCGTTGCGGTTCTTTGGCTCGCGCCGGTCACTCTGGTCTCCAACGTGATGCAGATAGCCTGGATGACCCGCTCAGCTTTGCGGAGAGGGCCGCACACATGAGTGCAACAAGGTTAGCCGGAACAGCGGCTCCCATCTCCCTGCGGCCATGCATTTCGGGCACGGGCCAAGAGCGGTTGTAGGTAAAGAGCCTGCACGGGCTTGTCGCTCGCAGGGATGACCGGGACCTTGGTGCCTAATTCCATCGCGCGAGGGATTTCATGGGCGGCGTGCCATCGACGTTCTTGTGAAAGTTGCCAGATTCCCAATGTCGACGTGTTGCCTTTGGCAACGATGCCACCCAATTCCGTACCATCGACCCATGCCAGCTGACTGCCCCAAGCGGTTGAACTGGAAGTGGGAAGAGCTCGTCCTAGCGTGCGACCTCCTCATGCAGAACAACGGCGGCAGTGTCGACCACGAGGATCCGCGAGCCATCGAGCTCTCCGAGGTCCTCCGCAAGATGACGCTGCACCCCCAGCAGGACCGACTTCCCCGGTTCCGCAACCCGAACGATGTCGCGCAGAAGACCCGTAACCTCGTCCAGCACCTCCCCGGCTACACGGGAAGCAGGTCCAGCGGCAGCGCTCTGGACCGCGAGGTAGTCGAGCGCTTCCTCGCCGAGCCCGAGGCTATGCACGAGCTTGCACAGTCCATCCGCGCGAAGGTCGCCGTCGGCGAGCCGCTAGAGTCCAGGCCGACAAAGCAGACGGTGTCCTTGAACGTCATCACCCGCGACGCCGTGCTCAAAGCGATGGAGGATTACGACGCACTAGGCCAGTCCGAGTTCCTCGATATATACGGCTTCCACCCCGCCCGCTCCTACGTGCTTGTCCACAACGGCAAGCGCTACGACTCAAAGGCGATCGTCGGCGTGGCGCACGGCTACCTCCCCGGCAAGGAGCCGCTGACCGCCAGCGACTTCAGCGGCGGTGAGGCGACGGTCGGCCGCCTGCTGCGCAGGCTCGGCTTCACGCTGCAGGTCGGCGACGATCTAACGCCTGCCCGCTTGGAAGCAATCCTCGCCAGCCTGAATGTAAACCGCCCGAATGGCATCCCGGCCCTCTACCAGCCGATCACCCTCTTGTGGGCGTTCTCCCGCGCCCGCCACGGCGACCCCCGCATCGTTTCCTGGGCCAGACGCAACACCAGCTCAAGGCGCTTTTCAACAGTCATGGTCGCCCAGGAGAGGGCGACCGAGTCTTCTACCCGATCGCCGCGCTGCACAATGTCGGCTTGTGGGAGCTCGATGCCGATCCAGAGCAGGTCCCCTCGGCGCACGGCAGCTCAGTCCCGCAGCGCTGGTTCGACACCCGTCAGCCGAACGGCGGGTTGGTCCAGCCTGTCTACGACCTCCTCCGCGAGTCACCCGCGACACTAACGGCGGCAGTAAACGTCCTCATCGAGAAGTACTTCATCGATGCCGACGCGACGATGCTGCTCAGCGAACTCGGCCTGTCCGAACCTAAACTGCGAGGCCACCAGCCCCCTCGAGCTGTCCTTCGCGGCCCGCGCCGCCGAGTACCAGCACCTGTGCGAAAGAGTCGACGTCTTCTGGCGCGATCGCGACACCAAGCGCGCTACAGGAACGTCATCCACCCCGATCCGCTCGCAAGATGCACGGGATGCGGTCCTCCTCCGCAGCGAGGGCCACTGCGAGAATCCCCGCTGCACCGGCGACATCCTGGACCGCACCGACAAAGGTGCCCCCATCCTGGAAATCGACCACATCCACGACCTGGCCCTGGGCGGCGACGATGACCCCCTCCAGATGATCGCCCTATGCCCCAACTGCCACGCAACCAAGACCCGCGGCACCAAGCGAGACGAACTCAAACCGATCCTCCTCGCCACCGCCAAGCGCCGCCACGAAACCTAACCAAAGCCGCCGAGCAAGCCTGAACGCGGCTGAGCGCCACGTAGACCACGCCATGCAAGGATTCCCCGCAGGCTGCTTCGTTTTGCGGGCCGCCACGATGAACCCGAGCGAATCCGAGTGCTCCACCCACAGTTGGTACTCGTCTTCGGTCATGCCGAGATACATCGCAAGGCTCAACGAAGCGGCCGTAGATCCGTCGGGTGCTTCATGCCAGGTGCTAGCGGCCTTATTTATCTGCACATAGGACCATGATCTGCGCGGCTCTGGTCGTCACGAAGCGTGACCGACCCCGGTGGGGCCTGACTGCAGTAAACCGTCCTTGCCGAATAGGCGCGGCTGGGCTGTCGTACTCGGCGCAGCGGGTACCGCGAGCAGAATGTCATTCCGCAGGGCTCTGGGATAGCTCGGCTTGGATGACGACCGCGTGCAGACGAGTCAGCCTTGCCTCGCACGGTAGCTTCTACCAGCTTCGTAGCAGAAGAGTGCGTGTGGCCGCAAAGATGTCTATGTCATTGGTCGAGGCCAAGATAGATGGCCAGATCCGACGGCGGGCGGGCTATCGGCTCGGTCGGTCGCCTTCGTCAAATGGCGGGCTTTTGTAGCCAAATCCGTTAATCTCTTTGTAGCGTTCATGTAGCCGTAGTAAGTGGATCGGGAGGGCGTGTCCAACGTGAATGAAAATGAGCTTGCGATCCTGCTTAATGTACTTGAGCAGGGCCTAGCAGCGAACGGTTTGTCATCGTTGGTTAATCAAGAGCGTATCTCGGCGGTTGAGGGTAAGGTTGAGGGGGTGACCGCCCAGGATATCGCCGCACTTCGCTATCGAGCCGCCCGGTAAAATGCGGGACGGGCGTCCGGGGTCAGAGCCGACGACGTGCGTCTCCGACCGCTCACAGTAGGTGAACGACTTGCCGTGTCTACTGGATCTGGTCGAGGCTGCGGTCGGCGGCACTTATGCGATCGAAACGCGCCTTCGAGATGATCTCAAGGCTGCGCTCGATGGCGATACCGGGACCTGGAGCGGTGAGGTGGTGTTTGCCGATCCTCCGGAGTCGGAATTGAGTGGAACTACGCGAGGCGAATGGACCCTACCTGACCAGGAATCATCGAAACAGCGCGAGGCAGCGGTGCGAGAGGTGATCCGACTGGCCAATCGGCTTCGCGAGCAGGCTGAGTTGCCGAGAAGCGAGCGACTGCACAGCGATGCGACCGGCAGTGGCGATGATCTCTGACATGCCAGGGGACTGGTCATGAGCACACCGAATCCGGCAACGCCAGCAGAACTCCTGGCAAGATTGATCGCCGTGCTGCCGAGTGCACTGCCGACCACAATGACAGCCACAGGCCCCACGCCGACCGCTGGGAGTGATCTGTACGAGGCGTATTTGTTTGGCCTCGTACTGCTCGCCGCACGCCGCGAGGGCTATAGCATCACGTTTGCTAACGCCGACGGGCCTGCCACGGTACTTCGACTGCGCAGAGCACCGGGGCGACTCCCAAGTGGCGGCCCACGAAGTGCCCGTTTTACTCACGCGGTGCTGGCATGCCCACGGAGGCCCGCCCTTCGAGGTCGATACTGGGGTCGGCGTGGTCGGCCAGTCGAAGGTAGTGCACGAGGCAGACGTGCTGATGCTTCCTCAAGCTGACGCCGATCGTTGCCGAAATTTCGACCTCGACCCTCGCGGGCGCGATGCCGAACTTCTAATAGAAGCCAAGTACTACACAGACCCAGTCGGGCTCGGCACCGGCCGTGAATTCCTGGGTCTGCGCTCAGACGTCTCTGCGAAGCAGAAGCTCTTCGTTGCTACGCTCGCAAGCGATTCAGTGGCGAGCCCTCTTCTCGGGAAAGTCGGTTCCGCATGATATTGAGTTCTTCCGCGCAGACGCGGAGAAGTAAGCCTGTTGAACCTGCTTCAGCGTATTTTGCGGGACTACCGATCACATCGCTAATCTAGGCTTGCAGAATGACCGTTGTCAAGCACGCAGCCAATTTCATTGTTTGATATCAGCATATAAGAATTCGAGAACGAAACGCACTCACCAGCAGAAGGAATCACAGATACCTTCATCTTGACCGAGAGAAACGGCAGATTTTCCTATTCTGTATGGCTGAGTGCATGGTGGCGACGACTGCGGCGGACGTGCCGAACGGCGGGTATGTGCGCACCCTAGAACGTCGGCGGTCACGCTATATGATCAAGTTGCCTGTGATGCTGGCAGAGCTGCGCCGAATCGCACACAGATAATTCAGCCGTTAGATGTTCAAATAGCGAGGGCGGTAACACCAGGTATCCACGAATTCGTCGATGTCACCAGCCAGTCCCTTACTGCTCAGCAGAAGGTCCATGTACGTCGGCCCCATGTGGGCCATTGCACGAGATAGATCGGCCATGGACATACCCTACTGTCTCCGGTCGCTAATAGTCGACTGTGGTCACCCTACGCCGCGAACTACATCTGCCATGTAGTTCGATGTACAAGCCGAACATGAAACTACATCCCTCCGGTGAACTCGTACTTCCCCGGTAACTAACCGGTGAGGGCCATCGGCTAGACGGCCCGGCTGTTGAAGCCTGCCGCCTGGAGCACGTGGGCCGCGTTGAGAATGTCTCCGGGGACGGTTTCACCGGGCTCGATGAGGCCGGCGGCGGCGTAGGCCTCCAGGCGGAGTGCTTCGCCAGCCAGATGGGACAGGATGCGGTCGGCCGGGATGTCTCCACCCAGGTACTCGTCGAAGGTGACCTGCTGGGAGCTGGCGGCGACGGCCTTGTGCGGCCAGCGGCGCCTGGCGGTTGCGATGATGCGCCGCTCGCCGTACGGCTTAGCGACCGCAAGGAAAGTAGCGGGGTCGAGGCCGAGGTCGCGGAGCAGCTCCGCCGACAGCCAGAAGTTCTCGCTGGTGTTGGAGGCCAGGCGTTCCAGGAGGATGGCTTCTTTGGGGACGCCGCAGCTCAGCAGGACGTCGGCGATGGCGTCGGCTTCGGTGGGGAAGTCGCTGCCGTCCGGAACGGCGCGGGATCCGCCGGAGACCACAATCAGCGGGGCCGTCCCCTGCGCGTACAGTTCCGCGGTGCGGTTGGCGACGCCGATGTCGTGGCCGCCGAGGACGAGCAGGCACTCGGCGGCCTGGGCGGGGACGCCCAGGCGGAGGTAGTCCCACAGGAGGCGGGCGTGGCGCAGGTCGCTGCCGGTCGGTGTCACCTTGTTCTGGTCCTCTCGGGCTGCCGGGCGGCAACGAGCTGGATGTGGCTGTGAGCATGCGGTGCCAAGCCCGGGGTGCGAGTGCTCGGCACGCCCCCGTTCACGGGCGCGGAGGAGTATCCGCCAGCCGCCGTAGAACCGTTCCACGGTACCGCCTTCCTCATCGGGGAACACTGGGATGGCCGCGTGCGCGTCGGGGACCAGGGTTGCGGTGCTGAACAGCGCGACCGCGTGGACCGCGTCTGCCGCGCTGGCCGCGGCGGCCCGGGTGAGCACGCTGTTCTTATCTCGGACGTAGTGCAGGCAGCCGTTCATGAGCACTATGTCGTAGGTTCCCGTCAGGCTCGCGGTCCCGATCGGCTCGCAGCATACGGCCTGGGCGGCGACGACGACCCCCTCCAGATGATCGCCCTCTGCCCCAACTGCCACGCCGTCAAGACCCGTGGCCGCGATCGCGAACAGCTCCGTCAGCGACTCTTCGAGGCCGCACGCCAACGGCATCAGGACCTAATTTGAGACGCTGCGAAGGTCGCCCGCGAGTTTCGCTAGGCCAGAAGACTCAGGGATCACAAGACGCTGCTGTAGTACTACGTACGGCCGGCCGAATCCAACACCCGTTAATTCCGGTGAATATCACCCGCAGAGCCGTGAGTCCGTAGCTGGCGGGCCATATCATCTCAGTGAATTCATTTTTTAGTACGCCAACGCATCGCGGATGGCCACGCGCAGTGCCCGTCGGTCACCGTCGGGTACTCGCGGCAATGCGCGGTGGTAGAGCACTTCTGGGTACAGGGGTGTCAACGGCGCGCGACTTCTCTTTCCGCCCTGCCCGCTAACAGTCAGAAGGACAGATGCAATGAGTTTCGAGAAAACGCCCGGTGGCACTCATGGTGCCAGAGTTCCTTGGTCGAACGCCGTGGGGCGCGCCGTGGTGCGGATGTTGGCCGTCTGGCATCGCCGTTCCGGGGACCGATTCCAGGGAATGGACCTGCTGTACCTGACGACGGTGGGAGCCAAGACCGGGCAGAAGCGCCAGGTCGCCGTGGCCAGGGTCTCCGACGGGGACGATGCCTGGCTGGTGGTGGCCTCCGCTGGCGGGTCAGCGCACCATCCCGGCTGGTATCACAACATCGCCGCGCATCCGGACCAGGTCTGGATCGAGTTCGGCGGCCGTGAGCTACGGGTCATCCCGACCCAGCTTGAAGGGGACGCCCGTGCGCAGGCTTGGCAGCGGGTAACCAAGGCGGTTCCGCGTTTCACCGGCTACGAGAGCCAGACCGACCGCACCCTGCCGGTCATCCGGCTCTCCCGCGCCGACTGAGCCCCGGGCCCGGGACCGAAGCGCCGCGGGTCAGGCGCAGTCCGCGGCGGACTCGACTTCTCGGACGGTGCGGCTGACGGTTGCGCTGAGATCCTCCGCGGACGGCAGCGCCCGACGGACCTTGGCAGGCAGTCGCCGCCACTCGGTGACGGCGAGCGGCGTGCTGATGCCGCGCAGTGCGACCTCCACCGTGACGTGGTCGCGGCCGACGACGAGCAGCATGCCCAGCGTCGGGTCGTCACGGTCCTGGTCGCGCAGGTGATCGTCAACGAGCTGGACGTAGAAGTTGAGCTTGCCGACGTGCTCCGGCTCGAACCGGCCGAGCTTGAGTTCGAACACCACGTACCGGTGCAGCTTGCAGTGGTAAAAGAGCAGGTCAAGAAAGAACTCGCGCTCCCCGCTCTTGATCGGTACCTCGGCGCCGACGAACGCGAACCCGGTCCCGAGCTCGCGCAGGAACCTGGCGAGGTTGTCGGTCAGGGCCCGGGACAGGTCGCGCTCCCGGACCGGGTCCGCAGCAAGGAAGTCCAGAACGACAGGGTCCTTAACGATCTCCCGCACCGCTTCTCTGTCGGCTTCGGGGACCGCCCGGTCGAAGTTGGTGAGCGCGGGCTGCGTCCGCTCGTGGAGCCGGCTGGCGATCATCGCCTGCAGCGCGCCGCGGGACCACCCCTCCGCAGCGGCGCGTCCGGCGTAGAACTCCGAGATTTCCCGGTTCGGGCAGGAGTCGAGGATGACCATGATCTGGCCCCAGGGCAATTGTGCAGCAGGCTGCTGCACAATTCCTGCGGGCCAGCGTGATGCTAGTGACGTCATATAGTGCAAGTTACGAACAGACAGTCCGCTGATGCCTGGGTTTGCTGTTCGCAGGTCTGCCGAGAGGCGCTCGATTACTCTGGCACCCCACCCCTGCTCTTGCTGGCGTCTGAGGATGTCCTGCCCGATCTCCCAGTACGTCTCGACGAGGATGGTGCTGACGGCCCGTACAGCGCGCAGCCGCCCGCCCGCGAGGGTCGTCTTGATGGAGTCGAGTAGCTCGTTGTACTCGGCGGTGGCGGTAATTGATTCGCTCATGAGCACTACCCGGTCAGCTTGCGGCTTTGCGTGTCACGCTAGGGCGCAGCAATGATCATTTCCGCCGATTCGGTAACGAAGATCTTACGATTCACTTATTCAATCATTTACCGAACGAAGGGTAGTTTCACACATGCCACTGACGCCTCACAAGATACTGGCGAGGCGCCCAAGCGGAGATCTTTTGGCTCAACCCTGGGAGCGGACATTCGGTCCAAGCGATTCAAGATCGAATATGCGACGGTGTCACGGAAAAGGTCAGCGCCCCGCCGGGTGGACGGGGCGCTGGGGCAAGCCGGATTTAGCAGAGGATCAGGCCGTCTTCGAGAAGGCGCCAGCAGGGCACCGAGTCGTGACCGGGGGAGTAGATCTCCTGTTCGCCGGCTGTTGGTGCTGTCGCCTCTGAAGTGCTGCCAGGTCAAGCCGTGCTTAAGGAAGATGCCAATGGGGGAGCGGCACTGGGCGCATACGGGTTCGGTTTCGTCGGGACCGAGCAGGTCGTCGGTGCAGGGATCGGCGGCGTCGAGAATCGCGTCGAAGGTTTCGGGGGCGAAGCCGATCAGGAATGCCAGGGCGAAGGTCATCTGCTCGGCGGAGGTGGCGGCAAGCCGGTTCATCCGGTCCTGCGAGCCATCGACGGGGACGGGGTGCGCGACGAAGTCACGCGGGTTCATGATTGACCTCATGGTCATTCCTCCAGGTGAGATGGTAAGGAACTACCCTCCAGCGCGCTAGCAAGAGCCCGCAGGACAGCCTCAAAGTCATCCGGCTCTGAGACGCTCCCGCAAGAGGTACAAAGACGATTCCAGGATGTCATCGTGGAGACTCTCGGGGTCGGCCAGCAGGATCTCCACGGCCAGCATCCGTGCCGCGTCTCTGGACAGGGTCGCGATTGCCTCGGTGGCATTCATTTGCCGCCTCCCCATGAGAGCCGTGCCCGGCGGATGAACTCCTCGTTGAGCTTCTCGAAAAGCTCCGTAACCGTAGCGCTCACCTCTTGTTCCGGCGTATGTTCCAGCACCTCGCGCACGCGCCTCCGCTCGGCCAGGAACTCGGGATCGGTCATCTTCGTAAAGTCATCGGAGCTGGTCATCTCGTATTTCCCTCAGAGAGTGGAATTTGAAGCGTCCCGCTGCCGCTCCCATTCAATGGGTTGGCCGCACGCTCGGCGGCAGCGGAACGTGTGACCACAATGCAGCAATCCGTGACAGCGGTGCGATGCTGTGGCAACATTGATTTCATGTCCGTAAACAATGAGCCGTCTCTCCAAGTTGTAGAACGTGAATAGCCTTGGCGAGCTTGCCGACGGTGGTGGGGCAGCAGCGGACCTTGCGGAGGATGCCCCACGTCTCCAGCTGGGCCTTTCCCGCTCACCGGGGGCGCGCAGGCGGGCATGGGCGCGGTTCACCTCCTTCTCGGAATCGAGGATCTTCCCTCCCTTGCGCTTCTTGTACGGCAGGTACGCCCGCAGCGCTCCCCGGTAGCCGCTGTCGGCGAGAACGGCGAGGCCAGCGGCTTGCAGTTCGTCCAGGTAGCCCCAGATCCACTCGGCTCGCTTGTCATGGACCGAGCCGGGCAGTCCGCCGGAGACCCACAGGACGTCGCCGTGCGGAGATGCGATGACCTGCAGGTTTACCCCGTGCTTCTTGTGCTTTCCCGAGTAGAACGGCTTGTCGCGGGCGACCCGGTCGATCGGGATCAGCGTCCCGTCGACGACGACATACGCGTGACCTGCCCTTTTAGCATCCCGGACCGCCTTGCGGAGCTACGGCGCGCGGGCGGCGAGCAGCCCGAGGGCCTCGTGCACGTACCGCCAGGCCGTGGCGGTCCCGACGTCGAAACCCGCCACGGCCTGCGCGAACGTCTCGCCCTTCTTCAGGTGCACGAGTACCAGCAGCGCCTGCCGCCCGGCATCGAGCTTCCGCCACACGGACCCGATCGCCTTCCGGTGGCGGCGGATCATCCCCGCCGTGAAGTTCAGCGTCTTCTTCGACAACGGCAGCGCGGCACGGTAAAACAGCATAAGGAGCCCCTGGGCGGACGAGTTGATGTGGTAATCCCTCGCCTACCAGGGGCTTCGCCATATCCGCAGCCACATGCCGCACTCGCGGCCGGGACGAGACGACAACGTCATCATTCACACTACGAACTCGATCGACTACATCAAGGATGAAAAAGGTTCAATGGTGGTAATCCGGCAACCCACTTCGGCCGCCAGATGAAGAAGGAGCGACTGGCCCGCGGCTGGTCGCTGCGCGAGTTTTCCGCTCACACCGGCATCAACATCGGTCACGCTTCCCGGATCGAAAACGGCAAGAGGCCGCCGACGGAGAAGGTGGCCGCCGCGTGTGACATCGCTTTTCCGGAAAGAAATGGCTGGTTCGGTGAGTATTACGCGGAACTGAGCGAGTGGGCGGAGGTGCCGCCGGCGTTCAAGGACTGGCCGGAACGGGAAGAGCGAGCCGCAGCTCTGCGGGACTGGTGGCCGTCGGTCGTGTCGGGGCTGCTCCAGACCGAGGATTACGCCAGCGCTCTCCTGCGGACCTATCCGGCAGTTACTGACGAGGCGGTAGCCGCGCGCCTGGCCAACAGGATGGAGAGGCAACGCCGGGTGCTCATGCGGGAGCACCCTCCTCTGGCCTGGTTCCTCGTGGACCAGTTGGCCTTGTATCGCCTTGTCGGGTCACCCGAGACCATGGCCGCCCAGATGCGTCATCTTCGCGATGTGGCAGCGATGCCGAACGTTACCCTCCAGGTCCTCCCGGCCATTGCCAATCCCGGCGTTACCAGCGGCTTCGTGATCGCGGACGAGTCGGTGTACGCCGAGCACATAGCAGGCGGTTTCGTCTACACAGGAGAAACGGTCTCGTCGCTGATGCGGATCTTCGATAGCCTTCGAACCGAGGCGTACAGGGGATCTGAATCCCTGCGGATACTCGAA
Source organism: uncultured Actinomycetota bacterium (assembly GCA_963785645.1). Classification (GTDB taxonomy): domain Bacteria; phylum Actinomycetota; class Actinomycetes; order Streptosporangiales; family Streptosporangiaceae; genus Trebonia. Next base: position 5,969 of record CAWAWG010000017.1, on the reverse strand, counting down.
GGGATGGCAGAAGCATGGAGTGGCGGAAATCAAGCTTTTCCGGTGCCAACGGTGGGGCGTGCGTAGAGGTCGCATCGACCGAGAGTGTAGCGGTCCGCGACACCACCGACCGTGACGGCATAACCCTGAACTTCACCGCCAAGGCCTGGCAGCAGTTCACCCTGCGCCTGCGCGGCTAGCCCGCAAGGGCCTTCCGGCAGCCCTTCTGCCCGCGACGACGGACCTGCCCGCGCGCTGCCCAGCCTAGGCGGAACGGGTTTTCCGTCCCTCAGGCCAGAAGCGCAAACGTGCCTCCAGGAGATGGCGGGGGCGTTGGCGAGTAACCACAAGCCGTTCGGGAAAACTGGAAGCGGCAGTGGCTGGATTGGCGCGGTGGCGGGGGGCGGCAGCGTGCAGCTGGCCGTGGCCCGGCTCGGGCGTTACCGGTGTGCGGTGCGGCGGATCTGTGTCTTCAGTGCTGCGGGCAGCAGGTCGTCCTGGCCCCAGTCCTTGAGGAGCACGTCTAGCGGGCGGGCGGCCTGGACGGCGGGGTCGCGCAGGCAGGTGGCGAGGGCGGGTGTTTCGGTGGCCTGCTGCCGGGCGGTCTGGATGGCTGAGCGGACTTCTTCTTCTGTGCCGGTGCACTCGAAGGGCTTGTCTCCGGCTCCGGGCAGCCCGGCCATGGCTTCGTACAGGCTGGATAGTGCGGGGTCGGTGAACAGGTCGCCGCCGGCCTTGCCGACGGCGAGGTCGTGGCCGAACAGGGCGCTGGTGGCCAGGAACACCCAGGCGCACTTGGCGCACTGGCGGCACCAGCCTTGGCCCTTGGTCTTGTTGCAGCTCGCGGTCTTCAGGTAGGCGTCCATGTGCGGTTCGCCTCCCCGATGGTACGAGCAGACAACGCAGCGTCCAGCCGCTCATCCAGCTCGGTCGCGGAAAGCCGGCGTCGCCCGCGGCAAGCAGATCACCGCCGGGCTGGTTGGGACGGCTCTAGTCGACACTGCCCGAACGCTTCAAAGAGATGCATGCGTCCTTACATGTTCCACGTCGTACCGGGCAGAAGCTCCCGCTCGGTGGCACTGACGCAGAAGAAGCTGTGCGACTGTCCGCCAATGAGGCGTGTAGCCGTACCACCTGTCACGGTGCCGAAGGCCTCGACCTCTTCCGGGAAGGTCGACGGGCACGCCGAAGGCGTGATCACGGTCTTGGTGTCCGTGCCTGTCGTAGTCAGCCCGGTGTTCCACGTCACGATGAAGGTGCCGGTGCCGGTTGCTTGTGTACCGCCGCCGCCCGAGATCCAGCGGTGGTTACATCCCGAGCCTGTGCCAACACTGCCGGCGGCAGTGCTCACTGTGAAGGTCTTACAGCTCACGGTTATCGGCTTCGGCGCGGCGCTCGCCGGGGACGCGCTCAGGCCCACCAGGCCAGCGGTACCGGCGCTCGCCGCGGCCACGCTCAGGATGACAGCAGTACGACGACGGAGAGAACGTGAGGGAGGGACCATGACGGGTCCTTTCATGAGTGCCGCAGGCCGACCGGGTTTTGGCGGCGGTCTTCCGCTCAGGCCAGCGGCACGATCGGTACTGCCTAACGGTCGCGCACGGGGATGGCTGTGTGCTAAGCGCCGCCGAGGTCCGGAGCGGACAGGAAGGAGTCTCAAACCCGTCTATATGTTGATAAACGAGTACACCTTCCGCCTTTTGACGCTACGCCCCGTCCGCTCAAGAGACAAGTGAACAGAAGGAGACAAGGCGGCGCGGCGGTAGAGCACGCCCTGTCCGACGAGTACGGTAAACAACACTCCGCAACATGAAGCCTTTCAATCCAGCCGGCCAGCCATCGGCGCCGTCTCGTGGTGGCCCTGCCCGGCAAGCCGCAGGGTCAGTTCACGCCACGAGCGTGACCCTGCTGAACGTGGGAGTCGACCTCGCCGATGTACTACGGTTCGAACCTGCCGAGCTTCAGCTCGATCACCACATAGCGGTGGAGGCGGCAGTAACCGTCTGGCCTGGGGGGTGTAGTCGGGGAGCTCGATGTCGGCAGCTTTGCCGAACTGCCGGGCCAGCAGGTTCCGTATTGGCCAGCGGCTCATCCAGCGCATCGATGCGGTCCGCAGGCCGATGGCGATGGCGCTGTCCGGCGCGAAGCCCCTGATTCCGCCCGGGGGCAGCTGCTGGCCCTGGGTGACGTAGGGCCGCGTGATCTGCTCGTAGCGGGCGAAGGCGACGTGGTGATCGCCGTCGGCTGCGGCCAGCTCGCCCGCGAGAACATAGGCACCGACCAGGGCCAGGCTGGTGCCCAGGCCGGTAAGCGGCGTCGGGCAGTAGCCGGCATCGCCGACCAGCGCGGCCCGGCGGCTGGACCAGCGGTCGAGGCGCACCTGGGCGATCGGGTCGAAGAAGAAGTCGGGTGCGGTGCGCATGGCTTTGAGCAGCCGTGGGACCTCCCATCCGGCGCCGGAGAAGCGGGCGGCCAGGATGTCCATCTGCGAAGCGGTGTCGCGGGGGTCGTAGTCGATGGGCGCCGAGCGGAAGCTGAGCCCGGCCTTGACCTCGCCGGGGACCCGTCCCGGCCGTATCGAGGCCACGAGCCCGCCGGGGGCGTTGTGCATGAGGAACCAGCCGCCGAGATCGAACTCGGCGGGCGCGGTGAACCAGGCCGTGTAGCAGCCGAGCGGGCGGACGCACTGCGCCTGGGGGCCGAACGCCAGGCCGCGTACCGCCGAGTTCAGCCCGTCAGCCCCGATTACCAGGCCAAACCGCCGCGGGCGTGCTTTCTCGAAGGTGACCGTGACGCCTTCATCGTCCTGGTCAAGCCCGCGGACCGTGTCATCGAACAGGTACTCGGTGGCCGGGACGGTCGCCTCGTAGAGAACCTGGCCAAGATCGCCGCGCAGCACCTCGACTTCGGAGACGATCCCCTCGCCGCCGAATAGCTCCGCCGGCATCCGCGCCGCGATCTGGCCGTCGGCACCGACGAAGGCGATGCCGCGCTGGTCGACGCTCACCCCCCGCACCCGGTCCATCAATCCCATCCGCTCGATGACCGTACGTCCCGCCCCGCGCAGGTCGACCGTCTGGCCCCCGGCGCGGGGCCGGCGCACGCTCCACCACGGTCGTGGTGAAGCCGTGCTCGCTTAGCCAGTACGCCAAAGCGGGCCCGGCGATGCCAGCGCCGGATATGAGCACGTCCCTGTTCCGCATAGAGCGGAGCGTATGACGTACGCACTTAGTTCGTCAAGCTGATTAGCTCTGTTATAGAGGCATGCACTAGTGCACTGGTGCGTGAATCGAGGGCAGCCGCCGGGTTCGCAGCGAGCTGCCCGGCTGGCCGGCCGCTTCTGCGCAGGCCCTAGTGCACTAGTACGGAAGAGGTAACATGAGCGGCGTGAACCTACCGCCGTATGCCCAGATCGCTGCCGAGCTGCGGGATCAGATCGAGAAAGGCACCCTGGCTCCTGGCGACCGGGTGCCCTCCACTCGCGAGATCACTCAGCGGTGGGGCGTGGCCATGGCCACCGCCACGAAGGCGCTCGCCGCGCTCCGCCAGGAAGGCATAGTCCGCCCGATTCCCGGCGTGGGCACCGTCGTCGGCGGCCGCCAGCCGGCGCACGGACGTCCCCTGGCCCTCGCGCCGCCCGCCACCCCCACGGGCCCGGCCGCGGCCCGCCGGCGCGGCACGTCTGATCCGAGGCTGGCGCCCGGCCGGATCGTCGCCGCAGCCATGGCCGTCGCCGACGCAGAAGGCCTGGCCGGGCTGTCGATGCGCCGCGTCGCGACCGAGATCGGGGTGGCGACGATGTCGCTCTACCGGCACGTCGCCGACAAGGACGACCTGCTGCTGAAGATGATGGACGCGGCGTTCGGCGAGTGCCGCTTCCCGGCCCGTCCCCCCGAGGGCTGGCGGGACCAGCTCGAGCTCGCCGCGCGGACCCTCTGGGCGATGTTCCAGCGTCACCCCTGGCTAGCCCCGGCATTGTCGGTAACCCGGCCGCAGCCGATCGCCCGCGGCCTCGCCTGCGCCGAGTGGGTGCTCAGCGCTCTCGACGGGCGCGGCCTCGACCCGTCCACGATGCTCACGATCCACATCACGCTGGTCAACTACGTGCGCGGCACCGCCGTGAACCTCGAGCTCGAGGCGGACGCCGAGGCGGCCAGCGGCCTGAACAGCGAAGAGTGGCTGGATACCCAGGGACCGGCCATGCGGTCAATCGTGGAGGCGGGCCGCTTCCCCGTCTTCGAACGCCTCACCGCTACCGACTACGACTTCAATCTGGAGAACCTGTTCGAGTTCGGGCTGCAGCGCCTGCTCGACGGCCTCACCGCACTCATCGATGGCCGCCCCTGACCAGGCCGTCAGCAGGACCATGCGCGACCTCGACCGTGCCATTATGCGAACGCAAGCCCCGGTGGAGGTCACTACCTGCGTCATCCCGGCCGAACGCGTCGAGATCATCACCCCGCTCGAACGCGACCATACGGCGCAGTGGCCACCCTCGGGTCAAGATACCTCTGGGCCCCGCAAAGCAAATGCCGCTAAGTCAGGGGACGCGTGGTGCCCCGATTGCCGTGTGATCTCCGATGTCGCCGCATACCAGCTGTCCACCGCAATGATTGCGGATCATTTTCGTTTCGTGGAGGATTTCCCTCTAATAAGATGAAAATACTCCGTGATCATGGACTTGCGCTTCCTGGATGCTGGACAAACCGGGCAAACGGAGCAGTGGCACTGCCTTCAGGACGGCGCCAACTTCGTGGTCTTGCCCCGTAAAGTCCTTTAGTGGCCGGCCGCTCTGGCATGTCGTCGTAAGTGCAGATCAGATCCGGGTGCGCGAGCAGCCCAAGCGTATGGCCGATGGCCCGAACCCCAGGCTACGACGGCGGAGCTGAGTTCGTCCTCAGAGATCGAGACGGGCGAAGCCGGTCCAAGGCATACAATACTGCTGATGAGCGCCTACCTCTCGTAAGGGAACAGTTGCGCAACGTCGCAATCACCGGGAAAGGTGAGCACGCCCGGGATCGGCGGAAATCAGAAGGGGGGCCGAAAATGCAGTCTGATGATCTCTCTGTCAAGGAGCGCGCGGTTCTGTTTGCTTTGCTGGGAGAAGCGCGTGAGGTAACAAATTCGCAGCTCGCGGAGCGTGCGGGATTCCGGCTCGACGGGAAGGAGCGCCGGGAGCTCAACGACCTGAAGCTGGTTGACAGCCGCAGGACCGGCCGCACCTATGCCCACGAGTTGACCGACGCCGGGTGGCGCTGGTGCGCCACGGAGCTTTCCGTCGGCTTGCGGGGCAAGGCGACCAGCATGGAGGGGGCGCTCGAGCCGTCCTCGGCGGTCTCGGCCGCCACTTGGATGACACAGGGCAGAGCCTGGCGGACCTATTCCGGTGGCGCTCCGCCGATGAGGCCACGTCGTCGCCCCAGGCCGCAGATGTCGAGAAACTTGTCATTGAGGCCTATCACGATCTGGCCGCTGAGCCAGGCGAGTTCGTTAGGCACGGAATTGCGCGACCGGCTGTCCGTCATTGAGCGAACCGATCTTGATTCCGCGCTGGAGAGAATGTACCGGGCACAGCGGGTCAACCTGGTCCCGCAGGACAATCAGCAGGCTCTCACGGATGCTGATCGGCAATCGGCGCTTCGAGTCGGGGGCGAGTTCAAGCACTTGCTCTCGGTCAGGTAACCGGTCAGGTAATCATGAGTGAGGCAGAGCTAAGAGCGCTTGAGGCGCTCACCTTCAACTGGACGAGGCGCGCTCGAGGATGTGTGGTCCTCGTCACCGTTCCATGTGGAGGGCATGCATCCCGAGGCGGCGCGGCAAATCCGCCAGGGCATCAGGGAAGCCGATGCCAGTGCCCAGCGCAGGCGCTGGGCTTGCCGCTGCAGGGGGAGCGCGGAGTGGGCACGACCCAGCTCGGCTGGGCCCGTGAGCAGGTACAGGGCGAGGGCGGGGAACTTCTTCCTGCTTGGTGACCTTACTCGCAAGACCCC
>CAWAWG010000016.1:0-605409 GCA_963785645.1 uncultured Actinomycetota bacterium | reverse complement strand
GGGGCGGTGGTGTTCGTTCCGGTGCAGCGGCCGGGTACCCCGGCGGCGCAGGCGCTGCTGGCCGCCCTGGCCGGGCGCACGTCGCGGGCGCGAGCGTGGACTGGGCGGGTGCTGCCGGCAGGGCGGGTGGTGGAGCTGCCGACCTACGCGTTCCAGCATCAGCGGTACTGGCCTGCCCCGGTGCCGGCCGGCGCGGGGGATGTGCCGGCGGCGGGGCTGGGGGCGATCGGGTCATCCGCTGCTGGCGGCGGCGGTGGAGCTGGCGCGGGCGACGGGCTGGTGCTGGCCGGGCGGCTGTCGGTGCGGGCGCAGCCGTGGCTGGCCGATCACGCGGTGGCCGGGCGCGGTGCTGGTGCCGGGGACGGCGCTGGTGGAGATGGCGGCGGTGGCCGGGGCCGCGGGCCGGCTGCCCGCGGGTCGCGGAGCTGGCCCTGGAGGCCCCGCTGGTGCTGCCGGCCGACGGCGCGGTCCAGGTGCAGGTGAGCGTGGGCGGCCCGGGCGCGGACGGGCAGCGGGCGGTGGAGGTTCACGCCCGGCCCGACCCGACGCGCCCGGCAGCACGGCAGCAGCGGCAGCGCAGCGGAGGGGCGCGGCGGGGCGGGGCGGGGCCTGGGTCCGGCACGCGGCCGGGCTGCTGGCCCCGGACGGGCCGGCCGCCCCGGACGGCCGGGCGCGGGCGGGGGAGTTCGTGGCCTGGCCGCCGGCCGGCGCGGCCGGGGCCGCCGTCGGCGACTGTACGAGGGGCTGGCGGCGGCAGGGTACGGGTACGGGCCCGCGTTCCGCGGGCTGCGCGCGGCGTGGCGGCGGGGGGACGAGGTCTTCGCGGAGGTGGCCCTGCCGGAGGACGCCGCGGCCGGGGCGGGGGCGTTCGGGGTGCACCCGGCCCTGCTCGACGCCGCCCTGCACGCCGCCGCGCTGGCCGGCGACGGCACCGGCAGCGGCACCGGCGGCACTGACAGCACCGGCGGCGGCACTGATGGCACCGGCACTGACAGTACTGACGGCGCCGGCGGCACTGACAGCGCCGGCGGCAGCGGCGGGCCTGGCGGGGGTCCCCGGGTGCCGTTCGCCTGGACGGGAGTGTCGGTGCACGCGCCCGGCGCGCGGGCGCTGCGGGTCCGGCTGACGCCCGGCGCGGGCGGCGGCGGGCTGCCGGTGAGGCGGCCGACGCCGCGGGCCCCCGGTGGTGTCGGTGGCCTCGCTGGTGCTGCGGCCGGTGGCGGCCGGGCACTGGCCGCCGGCGGCGGCCTGGCCGGGGCGCTGTTCTCCGTGGACTGGGTCCCGCTTCCCCCGCGCGCGTGGCGGGCGCGGGCGCGGTGGCGGGTGCGGTGCGCGGTGGCGGGGCCGGGCGGGGTGCCGCTGGCGGCGGCGCTGGCGCAAGCGGGTGCCGGGGTGCGGGCCTACCCGGACCTGGACAGCCTGGCCGCGGCGGTGCGGGGCGGCGACCCGGTCCCCGCGCTGGTGCTGGCCTGCGCCGGGGCAGCCGCGGCACCGACCAGGCGCGCGGCCGGGCGCAGGCCGGGCGGACCGACCGGGCCGGGCAGCCCGGCGGCGGCGGCGGGCGGTGACCGGCCGGGTGCTGGGGCTGGTGCAGGAGTGGCTGGGGCTGGAGGAGCTGGGCGGGGCGCGGCTGGTGGTGGTGACCCGGGGCGCGGTCGCGGCCGGGCCCGGCGAGAGGGTGCGGACCTGGCCGGGGCGGCGGCGTGGGGCCTGGTGCGGTCGGCGCAGTCGGAGAACCCGGGGCGGCTGGTGCTGGCCGACCTGCCCCCCGGGACAGCCGTGCGGGCCATGGCGGTCCGCGGCGCGACCGGTGCCGCGGCGGCGGCGGGGGTGCTGCTGGCGGCGCTGGCGGCCGGGGACGAGCCGGAGGTCGCGGTCCGCGGCGGGCAGGCGCTGGGCCGGCGGGTCGCCCGGCCCGGCGGCGCCCTGGCCGTGCCGGGCGGGAGCGGGCCGTGGCGGCTGGCCGCCGGGTCGGACGGGACGCTGGACGGGCTGGCGCTGGTGCCGGCGCCGGACGCGGCCCGGGCCGCTGGGGCCGGGGCAGGTCCGGGTCGCGGTGCGGGCGGCGGGGCTGAACTTCCGCGACGTGCTGATCGGCCTGGGCATGTACCCGGGCGGGCCGGGCTGCTGGGCAGCGAGGTCGCCGGGGTGGTGCTGGAGACCGGGCCCGGGGTGGACGGGCTGGCGCCCGGGGACCGGGTGCTGGGCCTGTTCGCCGGGGCGTTCGGCCCGGTGGCGGTGACCGACGCGCGGCTGCTGGCGCCGGTCCCGGCGGGCTGGTCGTTCGCGGCCGGCGGCGGCGGTGCCGGTCGCGTTCACCGACGGCGTGGTACGCGCTGGCGGACCTGGCCGGGCCGCGGGCCGGGCAGCGGGTGCTGGTGCACGCGGCCGACGGGCGGGGTCGGGATGGCGGCGGTGGCGGTCGCCCGGCACCTGGGCGCTGGAGGTGTTCGCGACCGCCAGCCCGGCCAAGCACGGGCGCTGGCCGCGATGGGCCTGGACGGCGCCCACGTCGCGTCCTCGCGCGATACCGGGTTCGAGGCGGCGTTCCTGGCCGCGACCGGCGGGGCGGGGATGGACATCGTGCTGAACTCGCTGGCCGGGGAGCTGACCGACGCGTCGCTGCGGCTGCTGCCGCGCGGCGGGGCGTTCCTCGAGATGGGCAAGACCGACCTCCGCGACCCGGCGCAGGTCGCCGCCGACCATCCCGGGGTGGCCTACCGGGCGTTCGACCTGGCGAGGCCGGGCCCGGACCGGCTGGGGAGATCCTGGCCGAGGTGACCGGGCTGCTCGCGGCCGGGACGCTGGCCCCGCTGCCGGTGCGGGCGTGGGATGTGCGCCGGGCGCGGGAGGCGTTCCGGTTCATGAGCCAGGCCCGGCACACCGGCAAGATCGTGCTGACCATCCCGCCGGATCCGGCTGCCCCCCGGGCGGCGGGCACGGTGCTGGTCACCGGCGGCACCGGGGTCCTGGGCGCCCTGGCCGCCGGGCACCTGGCCGCCACGGGCCGGGCCGCGGGGCGGTGCTGCTGTCCCGGTCGGGGCCCGGCGCGCCGGGCGCGGCGCGCGGCCGCCGCGGCGGCCGCCGCGGCCGGCGCGGCGGTGCGGTCGCGGCGTGCGACGCCGCCGACCGGGGCGCGCTGGCCGCGGTGCTGGCCGCGGTCCCGGCGGAGCAGCCGCTGAGCCGGGTGGTGCACGCGGCCGGGGTGCTGGACGACGGGGTGACCGGGTCGCTGACCCCGGCCCGGGTCGACGCGGTGATGCGGCCGAAGGCGGACGCGGCCTGGCACCTGCACGAGCTGACCGCGGGCCTGGACCTGGAGGCGTTCGTGCTGTTCTCCTCCGCGGCCGCGACGCTCGGCGGGGCCGGGCAGGGCAACTACGCGGCCGCGAACGCGTTCCTCGACGCCCTCGCCGCGGCCCGGCAGGCCGCCGGGCTGCCCGCGGTCTCGCTGGCCTGGGGCCTGTGGGCCGAGGCCAGCGCGATGACCGGGCACCTGGCCGGCAGCCGACCGGGCCCGGATGGCCGGGGCGGGATCAGCGCGCTGACCGCCGCCGACGGCCTGGCGCTGCTCGACCTGGCCCTGGCCCGCGACGAGGCCCTGCTCGTCCCGGCCCGGGTCGACCTGGCCGGGCTGCGCGCCGCCGCCGCCCGCGGCCAGGCGCTGCCCCCCCTGCTGCGGGCCCTGGCCGGCCCCGCCGCCAGGCCCGCCCCGGCCGGCCCGGGCCGGGGAGCTGGACGCGGCCGGAACCCTGCGCGCGCAGCTGGCCGGGATCGCGCGCACCGACCAGGACCGGGCACTGGTCGAGCTGGTCCGGGCGCACGCCGCCGCCGTCCTCGGGCACGCCGGGCCGGACGCGGTCGAGCCGGGCCGGGCGTTCACCGACCTCGGGTTCGACTCGCTGACCGCGGTCGAGCTGCGCAACCGGCTCGCCGCCGCCACCGGGCTCCGGCTGCCCGCCACCCTGGTCTTCGACTACCCCTCCCCCGCCGTCCTCGCCGGCGTACCTGCGGGCCGAGCTGCTGGGCGCAGGACGGACGGCCCGGCGCTGCCGCGGCCGCGGCGGCGCCGCGGTGGACGGCGAGCCGGTGGCGATCGTCGGGATGGGCTGCCGGTTCCCCGGCGGGGTCGACAGCCCCGAGGAGCTGTGGGAGCTGCTGGCCGCGGGACCGACGCGATCTCGGCGCTCCCGGCGCGACCGGGGCTGGGACCTGGCCGAGATCCCCGGGGACCTGGACGTCTGGTACGCTCGCGGCGGGCGGGTTCGTGGCCGGCGCGGCGGAGTTCGATGCGGGGTTCTTCGGGATCAGCCCGCGGGAGGCGCTGGCGATGGACCCGCAGCAGCGGCTGCTGCTGGAGGTCTCCTGGGAGGCGCTGGAGCGGGCCGGGATCGACCCCCGGTCGCTGCGGGGCTCCCCGACCGGGGTGTTCGCCGGCGCGTCGCTACTCCGGGTACGGGACGGGCCTGGACGCCGAGTCGGCCGGGCACCTGCTGACCGGGACCGCGACCAGCGTGATCTCCGGCCGGGTGGCCTACCTGCTCGGGCTGGAGGGCCCGGCGGTGACGGTGGACACGGCGTGCTCGTCGTCGCTGGTGGCGCTGCACCTGGCCGCCAGGCGCTGCGGGCGGGGGAGTGCACCCTGGCGCTGGCCGGCGGCGTGACGGTGATGGCGACCCCCGGCGAGTTCGTGGGGTTCTCCGCGCAGGGCGGGCTGGCCGGCGGACGGGCGGTGCAAGGCGTTCGCGGCGGCCGCCGACGGCATGGGCTGGCCGAGGGCGCGGGGATGGTGGTGCTGGAGCGGCTGTCGGATGCGCGGCGGAACGGGCACCGGGTGCTGGCGGTGGTGCGCGGCAGCGCGGTGAACCAGGACGGGGCGTCCAACGGGCTGACCGCGCCGAACGGGCCGTCGCAGCAGCGGGTGATCCGGGCCGCGCTGGCCGCGGCCCGGCTGTCGCCGGCCGAGGTGGACGCGGTGGAGGCGCACGGGACCGGGACGGTGCTGGGGGACCCGATCGAGGCGCAGGCGCTGCTGGCGACCTACGGGCAGGACCGGCCCGGAGGGCGGCCGTTGTGGCTGGGGTCGGTGAAGTCGAACATCGGCCACACCCAGACGCGGCCGGGGTGGCCGGGGTGATCAAGATGGTGCTGGCCCTGCAGCACCAGGAGCTGCCGCGGACGCTGCACGCCGACGAGCCGTCCCCGCACGTCGACTGGTCGGCGGGGGAGGTCCGGCTGCTGACCGAGCCGGTGCCCTGGCCGGCAGGCCGGCGGCAGGCCGCGGCGGGCCGGGGTCTCCTCGTTCGGGATCAGCGGCACCAACGCGCACGTCATCATCGAGGAACCGCCCGCGGCCGGCGAGGGCACCGGGAACGCGGCAGGGGAGCTTCCCGGCCCCGGGGGCCGTGCGCGGTGCTGTCCGCCGGGCGCGGGGCGTTCGCGTGGCTGGTGTCGGGGCGGACCGCGGCGGCGCTGGCCGGCCAGGCGGGCCGGCTGGCGGACTGGGCGCTGTCACGGCCGGACCTGGACCCGGCCGACGCTGGGCTGGTCGCTGGCGACCACCCGGTCGGTGTTCGAGCACCGGGCGGTGGTGACCGGGACGGTCCTGAGCGACATGACGGCCGGGCTGGCCGCCCTGGCCGACGGGAACCGCCGGGCGGTGGCGGGTACGCCGGCGGCGGTCCTGGTGTCCGGGGCGGTGCCGCCGGGCGGCCCGGGCAAGGTGGTGTTCGTGTTCCCCGGCCAGGGCGGCCAGTGGGCGGGGATGGGCCGGACTGGCGGCGTGCCAGCCCGGTGTTCGCGGCGCGGCTGGCGGAGTGCTCGGCGGCGCTCGAGCCGTTCACCGGCTGGCGGGTGGAGGACGTCCTGGCCGGTGCGGCTGGTGCCGCCGGACCTGGACCGGGTCGACGTGGTGCAGCCGGTGCTGTGGGCGGTGATGGTGTCGCTGGCGGCGGTCTGGCAGGCCGCCGGGGTCGTCCCGGACGCGGTGGTCGGGCACTCGCAGGGCGAGATCGCGGCCGCGGCCGTGGCCGGGATCTTGTCGCTGGAGGACGCCGCGACGGTGGTCGCGCTGCGGTCCCGGACGCTCAAGGCGCTGGCCGGCCGCGGCGGGATGGCGTCGGTGGCACAGCCGCCCGGACAGGTGCGGGAACTGCTGGCCGGACAGAGCACGCCGGCGCCGGGCGGCTGTCGGTCGCGGCGGTCAACGGCCCGGCGGCCACGGTGGTCTCCGGCGACCCGGCAGCCGTGGCGGAGCTGGTCGCCCGGTGCGAGGCCGAGGGCATCCGGGCGCGGGTCCTGCCGGTCGACTACGCCTCGCACGGCCCGCAGGTCGAGAAGCTCGAAGCGGAGATCCTGGCCGCGCTCGACGGGATCGAGCCGCGGCCGGCCCGCATCCCGATGATCTCCGCGATGACCGGCGAGATCCTGCGGGGACCCGAGGCAGACGCCCGCTACTGGTACGCGAGCCTGCGCGCCCCGGTCGAGTTCGCCCGCTCGGTCACCCGGCTCGCAGACTCCGGGCACCGGGTGTTCATCGAGGCCTCCCCGCAGCCCGTGCTGACCGCCGCCATCACCGAGACGCTGGACGAGGCCGGGACAGACGCGACGGTCACCGGCACCCTGCGAAGGGGCGACGGCGGCCCCGCCCGGCTCCTGGCATCGCTCGCCCAGGCGTACGTACACGGGGCAACGGTGGACTGGACCGCGGTCCTGCCCCCCGCCCCGCCCGCCGAGCTGCCCACCTACGCTTTCCAGCACCAGCGGTACTGGCCGCCGGCCCCGGCCGCCGCCGCGGGCAGCAGCCCCGGGACGGCAGCCGAGGCACGGTTCTGGGCCGCCGTCGACAACGGCGACCTGGACCAGGTCGCCGGCACGCTCGCCGTAGACGGGCGACGGCCGTTCAGCGAGGTCCTGCCCGCCCTCTCCTCCTGGCGGAAACGCCAGCAGGCCGGGTCCGCCGTGCAGTCCTGGCGGTACCGGGTCACCTGGGCACCCGTCCCCGGCCCCGGCACCGCGGCACTCAGCGGCACCTGGCTGCTCCTGGCACCGGCCGGGCAGGCACCACCGCACGAGGCGGCCGACCCCGGCGGCTACGCCGCCGCGCTCGCCGCGCACGGCGCCCGGGTCATCACCCTGCCCGTCAGCCCGGGCGAGACAAGCAGGGAAGCCCTCGCCGCCCGCATCGCGCAGGCCCTGCACCCGGCCGGCCACGACCCCGTGCCCGCCGCCGGAATCCTGTCGCTCCTCGCGCTCGACGAAACGCCCCTGCCCGGCCTCCCCGCGGTCCCGGCCGGCCTGGCCGCCACGGTCGCACTGGTCCAGGCCCTCGGCGACACAGAAACCCAGGCACCGCTGTGGGTCGCGACCCGCGGCGCCGTCGCAGCCGCCCCCGGCGAGACACTGCGCAGCCCGGTCCAGGCCCAGTGCTGGGGCCTCGGCCGGGTCGCAGCCCTCGAACACCCCGACCGCTGGGGCGGCCTCATCGACCTGCCCCCGGCAGACAGGCAAACAGCACCCAGCCCGAAAACCGCCGAACAGCTGTGCACCGTCCTCGCCGGATGCGGCGAAGACCAGGTCGCCATCCGCTCCTCGGGCCTGCTCGCCCGGCGGATGATGCACGCCGTCCCGTCTCAAGTCACCCGGCCCTGGGCGCCGTCCGGTGCGATCCTGGTGACTGGCGGGACCGGAGGGCTTGGCGGGCACGTGGCTCGCTGGCTGGCTTCCCGCGCTGCCACCCGGGTGATTCTGGCCTCCCGGGAGGGGGCGGCCGCGCCCGGCGCGGCGGCCCTGGCCGCGGAGCTGGCCGGGGCGGGGACCGCGGTGCAGGTCACCGCCTGCGATGTGGCCTCCCGTGATGAACTCGCTGGACTCATCGCTCGCGCCGCAGCTGACAGCCTCCCGATCAGCGGGGTATTCCACGCTGCTGGCGTCGCCCTCGGTGGCCCGATCGCGGACATCACCGCGACCGACCTGAGCGTCTCGCTCGCGGCCAAGGCCGCAGGAGCGGCCCACCTGGATGAGCTGACCCGCGACCTGGAGCTGAACGCGTTCGTGCTGTTCTCTTCCGTGTCCGCGCTCTGGGGCAGCGCGTGGCTGGCGGGGTACGCGGCGGCGAACACCTTCCTGGACGCGCTGGCCGAGGAACGCCATGCCCGTGGTCTTGGCCGCCACGTCGGTGACGTGGGGGCATTGGGCCGGCGACGGGATGGGCGGCGGAGAAGCGGGGACCCAATTGCAGCGTCTCGGGGTGCGCGGGATGGACCCGGCCCTGGCGATCGCCTCACTGGCGCAGGTCATGGACAGCGGGCAGCCGCTGGTCACGGTCGCGGACGTGGACTGGGCGCGGTTTTTCCCGATCTTCACGGCGCGACGACCGAGCCCCCTGCTTGCGAACCTGGCCGGGCAAACGCTGGACGTCACGCTCGGAGCGGCGGGCGGGGACGGCCTGGCAGGCGAGCTGGCTGGGCTGAACCAGGCGGAGCGGGAGAGGCTGGTGACCACCATAGTCCGAACGCACGCGGCAGCTGTGCTCGGGCATGCGTCAGTGGAGGCAGTGGAGGAGGACCGGACGTTCGGTGAGCTGGGGTTCGAATCGCTGACGGCCGTGGAGTTGCGGGACCGGCTCGCCGCCATCACCGGCCTGCGACTCTCGGGTGCCGTCATATTCGACTATCCGACCCCGGCCGCCTTGGGACGGCAACTGGTCACCCTGGTCACACAGGCGGGCACGGCCAGCGTGGACGACGCCCGGCCCGGCGGTGATGAACAGGACGCCGGGCCGCGGTACGTGGCGGCTGGCGGCAGGCCGACGGGAGGCGCGGCCCCGTTCTCGCTGAGCGGGCTTTACGCCGAGGCCGCCCGGACGGGACGGTCAGCGGAGCTCACGCAGACGCTGGCCGGCCTGGCCGCGTTCCGGCCGACCTTCGCCGGGATACAGGACATCGCGAGCCTGCCTGCGCTGGTGCCGCTCGCCCGCGGGTCCCAGGCACCGGTCGTGGTGCTCGTCTCCTCGTTCTTCGGCCGGTCAAGCGTTGGCGAGTACGCGCGACTCGCCCATGGATTCCATGGCGCGCGCGAGGTGCTGGCATTGTCGCAGCCCGGATTTGTCGGCGGAGAACCGCTGCCCGCCACGGTCGACGCGCTCATCAGCGTGCAGGCCGAGATCATCCGGCGGTCCGTCGATGACCGTCCGTTTGTCCTCGCGGGCCACTCAATCGGCGGGGTAGTGGCGCACGCAGTCGCGGTGCGACTGGTGGCCGAGGGCATCGTGCCCGCGGGCGTGGTGCTCATGGACACTTACTCGCCCGAGCGCAACGTGTCCGGTGACCTAGGGTCCGCACTGGTCAACGCGATGGTGCGGCAAAACACCGACGGTGGCGCCGATGACGCCTGGGTCACCGCCATGGTGCATTACTACACGTTCAACTGGACGGGCATTGAAAAGACCGACCTGCCAACGCTGCAAGTGCGGGCGACCGATCAAATTGGCGGACCCGCAGCGGCGGAGGATGACGTTAACACGTACTTGGAATGCTCGAACAATGTCGCTACGGTCTATGCTCCCGGCGATCATTTCACCATGCTGGGAGAGCATGCAGGAACTACCGCGCAGGCTGTCAACCAATGGCTCGCTGGACTGTAAGGAGCATAAGATGAATACCGGTGAACAGGAACACCGCATTGCCGTCATAGGCGGCGGCGTGATGGGCACCAATATCGCCACGCTGGCCCTTGGGTACGGCTTTCCCGTGGTCCTCGTGGACGTCGGCAGCGCCGCGCTCGATCGGGCCCGGTCGGTTATTGTCGGCAAACTGCGGCACGCCCAGTTGATGGGCGCGCTGCCGCGGGACCGCGAGCCGGGCGAGCTGATCGCAAGCACGAACCTGCGTGCCGCGGCGGCCGCCACGGCTGTGATCGAGGCAGTCACCGAACTCGAGGAGACCAAGGCGAAGGTGCTCGCTGAGATCTCGACGATCGTTTCTCCCGGCACCACGGTGATCTCCAACACCTCGTGCATCCCGATTGATGAGCTGGCCGAGTCGGTAGCGCGGGCCGACGAGCTGGTCGGCGTGCACTTCATGAACCCGTCGTACCTGATCACGATGGTGGAGGTCATCCGCGGCCCGCGGACGAGCGAAGCCACCATGGAGGCGGTAACCGGGCTGCTGGCGTCCCTCGGCCGGCAGTCGCTCGTGGTGCGGGACGCGCCCGGGTTCGTGATCAACCGGCTGCTCCACCCGCTGATCAACCACGCGGCGACGGTCGTCGGCGAGGGCGTCGCCTCCGTCGAGGTGGTCGACGGCCTGCTCCAGGGGTGTCTGGGGCATTCCACCGGCCCGCTGCGCACCGCGGACCTGATCGGGCTCGACAACCTGGTCGACTCGCTCAACGTGCTCTACGAGCGGACCGGGGACGAAAGCTGTCGGCCCGCCGCGCTGCTGCTCGAAAAGGTGCGCGCCGGTCACTTCGGCCGGAAGACAGGCCAGGGATTCTACGACTACGGAAAGGTAGCCTCATGACCACCGAGCAGAATGTCGCGGTGACATCGCTTACCGCTGAATCGATCGAGAGCGCGCTCATCGAATTCCTTGCCGACAAGGTCAAGGCCGACGTGGCCGCCGACCTGGATCTGTTCGGCTCCGGCCTGGTGTCCTCGATGTTCGCCATGCAGCTGGTCGTCCACGTGGAATCGACCTACGATATCGCGATCATCGGCCCGGAGTTGACAGCTCGACAACTTCCGGACGGTCCGGGCCATGGCCGCCTTGGTGCTCCGGCTCCGCGGCGACTCGGGCACAAGCATGTAGATGTTCAGGCGATTATTTCTCACAGCTGAACGCATGGATGGGAACGGGCGGATCGTGTTCTTGCCTCGATCAAATCGAGGCTGTTAACGTGACGCCTAAGAGGATACGAATGGCTAGCCGACGCTTACCAGTCGGTTTAAGCGTCCGTATTTCCGCTCGCCGCGGTTAGGGTATCTCCGGTCGGCAAGCGCTGCCTTCCAGGGCCATATTCGCATACTCCTGCTGTCTCAAGGCTGCCGTCTCAAAGGGAGGACGATGTCGGTGCGATCAGTCTCGGAGCCGTATAGCAGGCGCATAGCGCCTGATGAATGGCTATTCCTTGCCGCGCCCGACGGGCTCAGCGTGGAAATACAGTTCTGCGTCGAGGGCGACGGCGCCATTGACGCCGGGGCCCTCTCCGCGGCCCTCGCCGAGGTCGGGCGCCGTTGCCCGGGAACCAGGCTCGTGCGCCGCAGGCGTCGCTGGGTGGATAGCGGGGTGCCTCCGGTCGTCCGGATAGCCGAGCCCGATGCCCTTGGCCGGCCGCGGCGAGACTCCGCGCTGCTGAACTCCCGGCTCGCTGTGCGGAACTCGCCCACCTGCGAGGTTGTCCTCCTGCCAGGAACGCCGACCGCGGTGGTCTTCCGCGCCCACCACGGGGTCATGGACGCCAAGGGCGCCATGTTCTGGCTGACGCAGGTATTCCGGGCACTTCGCGGTGAGCCCGTCGTCGAGGCGACATCACGGCTGACCGCGAACGACATACTGGCCGAGATCGCCTCCGCCCAGGGACGCGAGTTCCCGCCGGTGGCAAGCACGCAGGCGGTGAACTGGCAGCCCCTGCTCGGACCGCTGCCGGGCCCGCCGTACCGGGTCCTGCGACGGCGCCGCACCATCGACGGCTATCACCCAGACGCGGCCGCGAAGGTAGCGCGGGAAGTCACCGCCTACGGAGATGGCACCGGTATCGTCTTGGTCCCGGTCGATCTGCGCCAGTTCCTGCCCAGCCTGCGCACGACCGGACAAGCCAGCGGCTCGGTCAAGATCCTCGTTCGGGAGAACGAGGACTGGAGCGACGTGCAAGCGAGCCTGCTGACGGCGCTGAGCGAGCATCAGTTCCTAGCCAACCGCGCCGACCCGGCGCCGCTGAAGCTGCCCCTTCCGTGGCTGCGATCGGTGTACCGGTGGCTCGACCGGCGATTCGTCGCCGACGGCCAGTCCATGGTCAGGACCGGGGTCGACTTTCTTGCCTGCGTCTCGCACGTCGGACGAGCCGAACTGGCGGATCTCAGCGTCGGCGGGTTCGAGGCGACATCGTGCTACAGCATGGCCGACGTGATGCTTGTCCCCGTTATCGACATCGTCGAGAGCGGCGGGCACACCCATATCTCGCTGGGCTGGAGAGATGGGCCGGGCGCGGCCGAGCACGCCGAGGCCCTGCTCGACAAGATCGAGGAGCGGCTGTCGCCGCGTGGCCATCGCGACTGGGACAGCAACCGCGCCGACCGGGAGGCGCCCACGCTCACCCGCCTGTTCGCGAACCAGGTGCGCCGCACGCCCGGCGCCACGGCGATCAGCGGTCCCGACGGTGACATGACCTACGAGGAACTGGACCGGCGCGCCAGCGCGGTAGCCGCCGCCGTGCGGTCCCGCGGACTGGGTCGCGGGGACCTGATCGGGCTGGTCGCCGGCCGCTCGCCCGCCACGATCGTCGCGGTCTGGGGCATACTGAAAGCCGGCGCGGCCTATATCCCGATCGATGCGACCTACCCCGATGCGCGGATCGCCCAGTTTCTTGCCGATGCCAGGGCACCGGCCTGCCTGCTCGAGCCGGCCGCCGGGCAACGAGACTGCCTGCCGCCGGGCTGCGCGGGCATCAGCCTGGACACCCTGCCCCAGGCGCCGCCGGACGGCTGGGAGGACACCGGCGGTGATCCCGGCGACCTCGCCTACGTCGTCTACACGTCGGGCTCGACGGGCGCGCCCAAAGGCGTCGAAATCGAGCATTGCAGCGTGGTCAGCTATGTACGGTGGGCGACGCGCGAGGCCGGCATCGACGCCACGACCCGGATGCTGCTGATCCCCTCGATCTCGTTCGACGTGGCAGGCTGCGCGTTCTTCCTCCCGCTGCTGGCCGGCGGCGCGGTGCTGCCGGTCAGGGACGTGAACGCGCTGACGCTGCGCGCGGCCATCGAGGACACCGGCGCCACCGCGATGGCGATCACCCCGTCTCACCTCGACATCATCAACCGGGCGGGCATCCGACGCGCCACGATGCGGGTGGTCATGACCATCGGGGAGGTGCTGCGCCGGACGACGGCGGTGCGCGCTCGGGAGGTCCTCGGCCCGGAGTGCCGGATCCTGAACCAGTACGGCCCGGCCGAGACGACCATCGTGAACACTTCACACGAGTTCGACCCGGAGACCGACACCGGCCCGGGGGTGCCGTTCGGCCTGCCGATGGACGGCAACACGGTGCACCTACTGGACTCCCACGGCCGGTTCGTGGCGCCGGGGGAGCCTGGGGAAGCCTATATCGGCGGCATCCAGGTGGGCCGCGGCTATCTCGGCCGGCCGGACCTGACCAGGCAGCGGTTCGTTCGCCTGGCCGACGGCAGCCGCGTCTACCGGACCGGCGACATCGTGCGCCTGCTGGCCGACGGCGGGCTGGCGTTCGTGAGCCGGGTGGACGATCAGGTGAAGGTGGCGGGCCACCGGATCGAGCCCGCGGAGATCGCCCAGGTCCTGGACAGCCACCCCCGCATCCGGCAGGCCGCGGTGGTCCCGCGCACGCGCCCGGGGCGCGAGGACAAGGAACTGTGCGCCTACGTGGTGTGCGATGACGGCGCTGAGCCCGGCGACTGGAGGGATTATCTGGCCAGCCGCCTGCCCCGATACATGGTCCCCGCCACGCTCACCGCGGTCGCCGAGATCCCGCTCAACCCCAACGGCAAGGTCGACGCGCGTCGCCTGCCCGACCCCTTCGACCAGCCCGCCGCCAGTGCTGGCGATGACGCGCGGCTCCGCGATGGCGGAGAAGACTCAGCCGAACGCGACGGCGTGACGGCCGCGGTGGCCGCCGTCTGGGCGCGGATCCTGCGGATCGACAGCCGTCGCATCGATGAGAAGGCCGACTTTCACCAGCTCGGGGGCAACTCGCTGCTGCTGCTTTCGATGATTGACGAGGTGGTCAGTTCCGTCGTCGATGGGGGGCAAGCGGAGTTCATGGAGGAACTCGCCCGGATCATCCGCGAACCGACGCTGGCCGAAGTCAGTGCCCTGGCCCGAGAGGTAGCCGACAGGAAGCGTGCGGAAACGGAAGGCAAGCAACAGGTTCTCGCCGGTTCTGGACCGGGAGATGGCTGAGGATGACCGACGCGAGTGAGCGGCGAGCGCACGCGCTGACCAGGCTGCTCGGTGTCTTCCTGCGCCCCTACGCCGGCCAGGTCGGCATCATCACCGCCTTGGTGGCGATCCAGTGCGCGGGGAACCTCTACCTTCCCATCCTCAACGCCGACATCATCAACGCAGGCGTGCTGCAGGCCGACGTCGACTACATCTGGCTGGTCGGCGGCCTGATGCTCGGTATCAGCGCCGTCTCCTGCGTCTTCGGTGTGGTGACCATGTACTGGACGGCGCGGGTATCGATGGCCGCCGGCGGCGACATGCGGCTGGCCGTCTACCGGCGGGCGCAGTCACTCTCCGCCCGCGAGTTCGGGCAATTCGGCGTCCCCACCTTGGTCACCCGCACGGTAAACGACGTGCAGCAGGTGCAGATGTACCTTCTGATGGCGCCGCCCATGCTGGTCAGCGCCGCCATTACGATCATCGGCTCGCTGGTCCTCGCCATACGGGCGGCACCAGGGCTGACACTGCTCCTCGCGATCGCCGCGCCGGTCCTGGCCCTGATCGCCGGGACCGGGTTTGTCCTGCTCGTACCGCTGACTCGCTCCTATCGAGGGCAAGTCGACCGCATCAGCCAGGTCATGCGAGAGCAGATCATCGGCGTCCGGATCATCCGCGCGTTTCTTCGCACCCGCTTCGAAGAGGACCGGTTCCGCGCGGTCAACGAGAACATCATGTCAACCGGGCTGCGGGTGTACCGGATCAGCGTGACGCTTTTCCCTCTCGCTGCGGGCACGGTCAACCTGTTGATCGTCGCGGTTATCTGGTTCGGCGGTCGCCTAGTCAGCGAGGGGTCGCTGCAGGTAGGCAACCTGTTCCCGTTCCTCCTCTACATTCTCCAGATCCTTATTTACCTGGTGATAATCCTGCTTGTCGTCTTCCTCATACCCGCCACCGTGGCGAGCGCCGAACGGATCTGGCAGGTGCTCGACACCGTCCCTGCCATCACGAGGCCAGCGCATCTGGTCGCGCCGGAGACGGCGACCGGTGCCGTTGAGTTCCGCGCGGTCACGTTCAGCTACCCGAGCAGCGAGCGCCCGGTGCTCAACGAGGTGACCTTCGCCCTGCGGGCCGGGGAGACCAGCGCGATCATCGGCGGCACGGGCAGCGGCAAGACCACCGTCATCAACCTCATCATGCGGCTACTCGACGTCACCAGCGGCGCCGTGCTCGTCAACGGTACCGATGTCAGGCAGCAGCCGACCGACCGGTTGCGGGCCTGCACCGGGCTAGTACCGCAGTCCTCGTACCTCTTCGCGGGCACCGTCGCGAGCAACCTGCGCTTCGGCCAGCCGGATGCCACCGACCGGGAGCTCTGGCGGGCGCTCGAGGTCGCCCAGGCCAGCGACTTCGTCGCGAGTATGCCGGGCCAGCTCAATGCCCCCATCGACCAGGGCGGTGTCAACGTCTCCGGCGGGCAGCGGCAGCGGCTGTCTATCGCCCGCGCTTTTGTCAGGCGCCCGCGCCTGTACCTGTTCGACGACTGCTTCTCAGCCCTTGACCAGGGCACCGATGCGCGGCTGCGCGCCGCGTTGCGGGCCGAGATCCGGGACGCCGCCGTCGTCATCGCGTCGCAGCGGGTCAGCAGCATCATGGACGCGAGCCAGATCATCGTGCTCGAGGCAGGAACCGTCGCCGGCATCGGAACCCACGAGCAGCTGGTCGCTGACTGCGCTCCCTACCAGGAGATCGTCGCGTCGCAGCTCAGGGAGGGAGCAGCCGTATGACCGGCGAGCCGCCAGGCACCGAGGCGCCGCGCAGGACCGCACGGCGCCTCGCCGCCCTGTTCCGGCCGGAGCGGAGCGGGGTCATCGCCGCGGGCGTGCTCTGCGTGCTCTCGGCCGCGTTCTCCATCGCGGGTCCGGCCCTGCTCGGCGTGGCCACCAACATCATCTTCTCCGGCGTGGTCAGCAAGCTGGTGCCCGCGGGAGCGACAAGGGCGCAGGCCATCGCCGCGCTGCGCGCCCACGGCCAGGGCCAGCTGGCCGACATCTTCGCCGCGATGGACATAGCGCCGCACGCCGGCGTCGACGTCTCCAGGCTCGGCGTGGTGCTCGGCCTGACCGCCGTCGTGTACGCGCTGGGCGCGGGGTTTAGCTTGGGTCAGGGCTACCTGCTCGCAGGCATCAGCGAGCGCACCATTTACCGGCTGCGCCAGCAGATCGAAGGCAAGCTCGCCCGGCTGCCCCTGCGGTACTTCGACAGGCATCCGCACGGTGACATACTCAGTCGGGTCGCCAACGACGTCGACAACATCGACGCGAGCCTCTTCGACGTACTCACGCAGATGCCCGCCGTGGTGGTCAGCACGCTCGGCATCATCGGCATCATGTTCTGGTTCTCGCCGCTGCTCGCGACGATCTCGGTCGCCACCGTCCCGCTGATGCTGGTCGTGGCCACCCTGATCGCCCGCCGCTCCAGGGCCAGCTTCGACGCCGAGTGGGAGCACACCGGCAGGCTGACCGCCATGGCCGAGGAGAGCTTCACCGGCCATGCCCTCGTGCATGCGTTCGGCCAGGCGCTGCCGATGGAGGCGGAGTTCAGCCGCGAGAACAAGCTGCTGTCGCACGCAAGCTTCCGCGCGCAGTTCATTGCCGGCACCATCCTGCCGGTCATCCTTTTCGCCAGCAACCTCAACTACGTGCTCGTCGCGGTTGTCGGCGGCTACTGGGTGGCCACGGGCGCGATCTCGCTCGGGACCGTACAGGCCTTCATCCAGTACTCGCAGCAGCTCACGACCCCGATCGCCCAGCTCGCCGGCCAGTTGAACAAGGTGCAGTCTGGACTTGCGTCGGCTCAGCGAGCATTCGAGTTCCTCGACGAGCCGGAGGAAGCGGCACTCCCCGGCGCAGCGCCCGCATCCGCAGCAGCCGATGGCGCGGCGGAGCGGGACGCGGCGGGGCACGCGTTGACCGTCCGCGGGGTGAGGTTCAGCAGCGTGTGCTTCCGCTACGAGCCCGAGACGCCGCTCATCGAGGACTTCACCCTTGAGGCAGCGCCCGGCCGGACGGTGGCGATCGTTGGACCGACGGGGGCGGGGAAGACCACCATCGCCAGCCTGCTCGTGCGCTTCTACGAGATAGACAGCGGGCAGATCCTGCTGGACGGCGTCGATTACCGTGAGCTCAGCCGTACGGAGGTGCGCCGCTGCTTCGGCATGGTGCTCCAGGACTCCTGGCTCTTCGGCGGGAGCATCCGTGACAACATCGCGTACGGGCGGCAGGGCGCCAGCGACGAGGAGATCAGGGCCGCGGCCAGGGCCGCCCACGCCGACGACTTCATCGCCACCCTGCCGGGCGGCTACGCCACGGTCGTCGACGGCGACAACTCCGGCATGTCCTCCGGGCAGAAACAGCTCCTGTGCATCGCCCGGGCCTTCCTCGCCGACCCGGGAATCCTGATCCTCGACGAGGCCACGAGCAACGTCGACACCCGCACCGAGGCGCTGATCCAGAGCGCGATGACCCGGCTGCGGTCCGGCCGGACCAGCTTCGTGATCGCGCACCGGCTGTCGACCGTGCGCACCGCCGACACCATCGTCGTTATGCGCGACGGCCGGGTCGTCGAGCAGGGCAGCCACCATGACCTGCTGGACCGCCGTGGCCTCTACCACAGCCTCTACAACAGCCAGTTCGCGAAGGCAAGGAATCCACTGTGAAGATAAGCGAGGAGTGCGCGTTCATCGGCGATCTCGTCGGCGACCAGCCCGGCCAGTGGGACCTGGCCGGCGAGATCCCCGTCGACCTGCTGCGCAAGATAGGCGCTCGCGGGCTGCTCTGCGCCGAGACCCCCGTCGCCCTGGGCGGCCTCGGCGCGAGCAGCGCGGTCAACGGCGAGCTGACCGCCTATGTGGGCAGCCAGTGCAGCTCGCTGCGGTCCATCATGACCTCACAGGGCATGGCCGCCTGGATGGTCCAGCGGCTCGGCGACCGTGAGCAGCGGCGCCGGTACCTCGCCGACCTGAACAGCGGCCAGCTGGCCGCCGTCGGCTTCAGCGAGCCGGCCGCGGGCAGCGACCTGTCGGCCATGCGGGCCGAGATCAGCACCCGACGGCGAATCCGTCGTCATCGCCGGGGAGAAGATGTGGGTGACCGGGGCGCGCGTACGCCGACCTGCTGCTGATCGTCGGCCGCCATGGCGGGCGGCGCCGCCGTCGTCGCGGTGCCCGCCGATGCGCCGGGAGTGCACGTAGAGCGGGTAGCCGCCCCGCTCGGCTGCCGCGCGGCCGGCCACGCGCACGTACGCCTGGACAACGTGGACTCCCGGCCGGGCAGCCTGCTCGGCGGCGGCGGTCAGCCCATGGCGCTGCTGTTCACGACGGCGCTCTCCTACGGCCGGATGTCGGTCGCCTGGGGCTGCGTCGGCATCGTCCGCGCCTGCCTGAACGCGGCGACCGCGCACGCCCGGTCGCGGCAGCAGTCGGGCAAGCCGATCGCCCAGCACCAGCTCGTCGCCAGGCACCTCGCCGAACTCGCTGATCGCCGAGCAGGTCTCGACCCGGGTCTGCGAGCACGCCAGCCAGTGCTGGGACTCCGGCCGTCGCCGGACATGGGCGTCGCGGCGGTGCTCGCCAAGCACGTCAGCGCCGGGCACGCCGCCCGCAGCGCCGTCGACGGCGGTCCAGGTGCTCGGCTCGGCGGGCGCGCAGGACGGCCACGTGGTCGCCCGGGCCTACCGGGACGCCAAGCTCATGGAAATCATCGAGGGCAGCAACGAGATCTGCCAGCTGATCCTGGCTCAGCACGCGCCTAACATTGCTCTCCGATTAACATACTGAGATAACTCGGAAAGGAGATCCTGTGCCGGACAAACCAGCTCTCGTGAAGTGCCTGATCTGGGACCTCGACAATACCCTCTGGCAGGGCACGCTGCTTGAGGATCCGGAAGTGCAGCTATTCGGCGGGCTCAGGAGGTGATCACCAAGCTCGATTCCCGGGGAATCCTGCAGTCGATCGCCAGCAAGAACGATTACGACCTGGCCTGGCAGCGCCTTGAGCTTACGGGCCTAGCGGAGTACTTCGTCCAGCCCGCGGATCGGCTGGGGGCGCAAGTCGGACTCGGTACGCGAGA
Source organism: uncultured Actinomycetota bacterium (assembly GCA_963785645.1). Taxonomy (GTDB): domain Bacteria; phylum Actinomycetota; class Actinomycetes; order Streptosporangiales; family Streptosporangiaceae; genus Trebonia. The sequence goes on along the minus strand of CAWAWG010000016.1, from coordinate 586,147 downwards.
TCGCGGAGGCGCTCAAGTTCGCACACGAACACCATCGCCTTCATCGACGACCTGCCCACCGAGCGCGCCGAGGTGAGCTTCCACGCCCCCGAGGTCCGCTGCTACGCCGCCGAGCAGGCCGCGTCGCTGCCCGACCGGCCCGAGTTCAGCCCGGCCGTGGTGACCGTCGACGCGCGGCGGCGCCGCCAGATGTACCAGGCCAGCTTCCGCCGTGACGCGGAGAAGGAGTCGTTCAACGGGCCGGACGAGGAGTTCCTGCGCTCGCTCGACCTGCGGATGGTCATCAAGCGGGCCGACGACGAGGATCTGTCCCGGGTCGAGGAGCTCACCCTGCGGACCAGCCAGATGAACGCCACCGGGGTGCACTACTCCGACGCTGTACGCTGCGCGGCCTGATCGCCGACCCGGACCATGAGGTGCTGACCGTGACCCTGGACCGACAGATTCGGCCGCACGGCGCGGTCGGGGTCCTCCTGCTGGAGTACCACCCCGCGGTATGGCACCTGAAGCTGCTCGCGACGTCCTGCCGGGTGGTGACGTTCGGCGCCGGCTCCGTGCTGCTGAACTGGCTCGTCGACCAGGCGGCGCAAGCGGGCGCCCATCTCGCGGCCGACTTCAGGCCGACCGCGCGCAACCGCATGATGGACGTCGCCTACCGGTTCGCCGGCTTCACCGACGAGCCTTGCGACTGCCTGAGCGACGTCGGGCTGGCCGCCGGCCGCGACGACATCCAGTGCCTGCACCTGAGCGCCGACCGGCGCGCGGCACCCGTCACCATGAGCGTCGTCTCGCCCGACCTGACCACGACCGCCGCTACGTTCAGCTGATTCCCACCCGCAGTTGAGACGCCAGGCGATGGTGCCTTAAGCATGCCGATAGGCATTACCCTGCTGAGTATGTGCCTGTAAACGCGGCCCGGAAATATGCACGGTTCCGTTCGGGAGCGAGTTCAGGGCACTACCTAGGCTGCGCTCAGGTGCGGCGGTTACAATTCTCGGCGGGCTCGCCATGACGGCATCTCTCGTTTCCATTATTTAATGCTGGAGCACAGGATGAACGATTCCGGGGCAACTTCATTTGCCGGCGCCGAGCCGCTAGCCATCATCGGAATGAGCTGCCGTTTTCCCGGCGGGATTGGCTCGCCCGAGGATCTGTGGATCGTTGTTTCCGAGGAGCGGGAGGTTATCTCCCCGTTCCCGCGCGACCGTGGCTGGGACCCGGACATCTATGACCCGCGCCCGGGCGGGGACGGGAAATCGTACGTCGACCGCGGCGGGTTCGTCGGTGACGTCGCCAACTTCGACGCGGCCTTCTTCGGGATCTCGCCGCGTGAGGCCCTGGCGATGGACCCGCAGCAGCGGCTGCTGCTCGAAGCGTCGTGGGAAGTGCTGGAAGGCGCCGGCATCGTCCCGGCCAGCCTGCGCGGGAGCGACACGGGAGTATTCGTCGGCGCCGAGCCGCGCGGGTACGGCCCGCGGCTGCACGAGACGACAAGCGCCGACTCAGGCTATCTGCTGACCGGCACGACGACCAGCGTCCTGTCCGGGCGAGTCGCCTACCTGCTTGGCCTGCATGGCCCCGCGTTGACCGTTGACACGTCGGCATCTGGTTCCCTTGTCGCCATCCACCTCGCCGCCCAGGCACTGAGACACGGGGAATGCTCGCTGGCGATCGCCGGCGGCGTGTCCGTGATGGCGGAACCGGGTAACTTCGTCGCGTTCAGCGGGCTGCGCGGGCTCGCACCTGACGGCCGGTGCAAGCCGTTCTCCGCGGCGGCTGACGGCACGGTCTGGGGCGAGGGCGCGGGCCTTATCGCTCTGGAGCGGCTGTCCGACGCCACGCGCAGCGGTCACCCCGTGCTCGCGGTCCTCCGCGGTTCCGCGATCAACTCCGACGGCGACTCCGACGGGCTGACCGCCCCGAGCGGAGCGGCCCAGGAAGCGGTTATCCGCCAGGCGCTCGCCGATGCCGGCCTGACGCCGGACGACGTGGACGCGGTCGAGGCGCACGGGACCGGCACGCCGCTCGGCGACCTGACCGAGGCCCGCGCGCTGATCGCGGCCTACGGCGCCCGGCGGCGTGCGCGGCCGCTGCTCATCGGCTCGGTCAAGTCGAACATCGGCCACGCTCAGGCCGCAGCGGGCGTCGCCGGCGTGATCAAGACGGTCGGCGCGCTCCAGCACCAGGAACTGCCGCGGACCCTGCACATCGGTGAGCCGGCCCCGGACATCGACTGGTCGTCCGCTCCGGTAGAACTGCTCACCGGATCCCGCCCGTGGCCGGTCGGCGGGAGGCCGCGCCGGGCGGGGATTTCGGCGTTCGGCATTAGCGGCACGAATTCGCATGTGATCCTCGAGGAGGCTCCAGAGCAGGTCCGGGATGGCGGGCGGCCGGCTGCCGGGGCGGACGGGGACGCGGGGACTGGTGGAACTGCGGCGGCGGATGCTGCCGAGGCCGGCGCTGGGTCCGCGGTGCTGGGCAGCGGCTGCGGGGTTCACGCGTGGCTGGTGTCGGGGCGGTCGGCGGCGGGGCTGTCCGGCCAGGCCGGGCGGCTGGCGGCGTGGGCGCGGGCGCGGCCGGGCCTGGACCCGGGGGACGTGGCGTGGTCGCTGGCGACCACGCGGTCGGTGTTCGAGCACCGGGCGGTGGTGACCGGGGCGGGCCTGGAGGAACTGACCGCGGGGCTGGCCGCGGTCGCGGCCGGGGAGCCGTCGGGCGCGACCGCGGGGTCGGCGGCGGTCGACGGCGGGCCGGGTCGGGTGGTGCTGGTGTTCCCGGGGCAGGGCGGGCAGTGGGCCGGGATGGGGCGCGGAGCTGGCTGAGTCGAGCCCGGTGTTCGCCGCCCGGCTGGCGGAGTGCTCGGCGGCGCTGGCCCCGCATACCGGGTGGGCGGTGGAGGACGTGCTTGCCGGGGTTGGCGGCGCCCCGGACCTGGGACGGGCCGACGTGGTGCAGCCGGCCCTGTGGGCGGTGATGGTCTCGCTGGCGGCGGTGTGGGAAGCGGCGGGGGTCGTTCCTGATGCGGTGGCGGGGCACTCGCAGGGCGAGATCGCCGCGGCCGTCGTCGCTGGGATTTTGTCGCTTGAGGACGCGGCGCTGGTGGTGGCGCTGCGGTCGCGAGCGCTGACCAGGCTGTCCGGGCGCGGCGCGATGGCATCGGTGGCGGAGTCGGCCGGAGCGGTGCGGGAGCGGCTGGCGGCGTGGCCGGGCCTGTCGGTGGCGGCGGTGAACGGCCCGACGGCGACCGTCGTCTCCGGCGACCCGGACGCGGTCGCCGAGCTGGCGGCGGCGTGCGAGGTCGGCGGGACGCGGGCACAGGTGCTGCCGGTGGACTACGCCTCGCACAGCGCGCAGGTCGAGGAGCTGAAGGAGGAGATCTTGACGGCCCTGGACGGGATCGCCCCGTCCTCGGCCCGGGTCCCGATGGTCTCCGCGGTGACGGGAGAGTTCCTCGCGGGGCCGGAGCTGGACGCCGGGTACTGGTACGAGAGCCTACGGGCGCCGGTGGAGTTCGAGCGGTCGGTCCGGGCCCTGGCGGGCGCGGGGCACCGGGTGTTCATCGAGGCGTCCCCGCACCCGGTGCTCACGACCGCGATCACCGAGACGCTGGCCGAGCCCACCGGCGGACGCCGGCCGCCGACGCGGGGACCGCGCCCGTGGTGGCAGCCGGGACGCTGCGCCGCGATGACGGCGGGCCGGCCCGGCTGCTTGGCTCCCTGGCGGAGGTGCACGTGGCCGGGGTGCCGGTGAACTGGGCGGCGGTGATCCCCCCGGCCGGGCGGGTGGCGCTTCCTACGTATGCGTTCCAGCGGCAGCGGTACTGGCTCGCCGACGAGGGCGGTGACGGCGGTGCCAGCCAGGCGGTCGCCGAGTCCCTCCGGTCCGCGGCCGGCCCGGAAGCGGCGGAGAAGTTGCGGCGCCAGCTTGCCTCCCGTCCCAGCGCGGAACAGAGCCAGCTGCTGTGGGACCTGGTGGTGGCCCAGGCGTCCGCCGTCCTTGGCCATTCCTCCGCCGAGGCGGTCGACGCCCGTCGCACGTTCAAAGAGCTCGGCTTCGACTCGATAGCGGCGGTCGAGCTGCGCAGTCGGCTCGGCACCGCCACGGGACTGCAGCTGCCCGTAGGCCTGATCTACAGCCACCCGACCCCGGTCGCGCTCGCTGGCTTCCTCACGGAAGAGCTAACCAGTCATTCAGAACGGGCCGTGGTGACTGGGGCCGCGCCCATTCCCGCTGACGATCCGATCGCCATCGTCGCGATGAGCTGTCGGCTGCCCGGCGACGTGTATGACCCGGAGGGCCTGTGGGACCTGCTGGCCAGCGGCACCGACGCGACCGGGCCGCTGCCCACCAACCGCGGCTGGAAACCGGAAGAGAGGTACGACCCGGACCCGGACCATGCGGGGATGGTGTACGTGCGCGACGGCGCGTTCATGCACGACGCGGGTGAGTTCGACCCGGGCTTCTTCGGGATCTCACCGCGGGAGGCCCTGGCGATGGACCCGCAGCAGCGGCTGCTGCTCGAACTGTCCTGGGAGGCCTTCGAACGCGCCGGCATCGACCCGGAATTGGTGCGCGGCTCCCAGACCGGGGTGTTCATCGGCGCCTCGCACCTCGGGTACGGGGAGGGCAAGTCTCCCGCTACCCTGGAAGGCCACCTTCAGACGGGCGTGGCGACCAGCGTGCTGTCGGGGCGGGTGGCCTACGTCTTCGGTCTTCAGGGACCGACAGTGACGGTGGACACGGCGTGCTCGTCGTCGCTGGTGGCACTGCACCTGGCATGCCAGTCCCTGCGCGCCGGGGAATGCACGCTGGCCCTGGCCGGCGGAGTGACGGTGCTCGGCAACATGGACTGGATCCTGTGGTTCAGCCGGCAGCGCGGCCTGGCGCTTGACGGGCGCTGCAAGGCGTTTTCCGCGGCGGCGGACGGCTTCGGCGTGGGCGAAGGCGCCGTGACGGTGCTGTTGGAGCGACTGGCGGACGCGCGCCGCAACGGTCACCAGGTACTTGCTGTGGTGCGGGGCAGCGCGGTGAACTCCGACGGGGCGTCCAACGGCATGACCGCGCCGAGCGGGCCAGCGCAGGAACGCGTCATCAGGGCCGCGCTGGCCACCGCCCGGCTGTCGCCGGGTGACGTGGACGCGGTCGAGGCGCACGGGACCGGCACGCCGCTCGGCGACCCGATCGAGGCCGAAGCGCTGCTCGCCACCTACGGGCAGGGCCGGGACGCCTCGCGGCCGCTGTGGCTTGGGTCGGTGAAGTCGAACATCGCCCACACCGAGTGGGCGGCCGGGACGGTCGGCGTGATCAAGATGGTGCTGGCGCTCCAGCACCAGGAACTGCCGCGGACCCTGCACGTCGGCGAGCCGTCGCCGCACGTGGACTGGTCGACGGGGCAGGTCCGGCTGCTGACCGAGCCGGTGCCATGGCCTGCTGGCGGGAGGCTGCGGCGGGCGGGGGTCTCGGCGTTCGGGATCAGCGGGACGAATGCGCACGTGATCGTGGAGGAGGCGCCGGCTGCTGACGGCGGCCCGGCCCGGGTCCAGGTTCCGGTTTCCGGTAGTGGTGCGGCTGGTTCTGCGGCTGGTTCGGGCGTGGTGGCGTGGGTGGTGTCGGGGCGGTCGGCGGAGGCCCTGGCGGGGCAGGCGGAGCGGCTGCGGGAGTTCGCCGCGGGGCAGCCCGGGCTTGACCCGGCGGACGTGGGGTGGTCGCTGGTCACGGCCCGGGCGGCGTTCGAGCACCGCGCGGTGGTGTGGGGCGGGACCGGGAGGAACTGCTGGCGGGACTGGCGGCGGTGGCGGTGGCGGGGGAGCCGGGCGCGGTGAGCGGGTCGGCGGGCGCGGTGACCGGGGCGGAGGGGACCGCGGGGAAGCTTGGGTTGGTGTTCACCGGGCAGGGGTCGCAGCGGGCCGGGATGGGGCTGGCGCTGTGCGCGGCGTACCCGGTGTTCGCGGCGGCGTTCGACGAGGCGTGCGGGCACCTGGACGGGCTGCTCGGCGGCCGGGTCGCGGACGTCATCGCCGGCGGCGGGGCGCTGCTCGATGAGACGGTGTGGGCGCAGGCGGGGCTGTTCGCGGTCGAGGTGGCGCTGTTCCGGCTGCTGGAGTCGTGGGGGATCCGCCCCGCGGCGGTCGGCGGCCACTCGATCGGAGAGCTGGCGGCGGCCCACGTGGCCGGGGTGTGGACGCTGCCGGACGCGTGCCGGGTGGTGGCCGCGCGCGGGCGGCTGATGCAGGCGCTGCCGCGCGGCGGGGCGATGATCGCCGTCGAGGCGGACGAGGCCGGCGTGCTGGCGGTGGCCCGGGAGTACCCGGGGATAGGGATCGCGGCGGTGAACGGCCCGCGCGCGGTGGTGATCTCCGGCGACGCGGAGCAGGCGGAGCAGGCGGCGCAGCGGCTGGCGGCGGCCGGGGCGCGGACCAGGCGGCTGCGGGTCTCGCACGCGTTCCACTCCCCGCTGATGGACCCGATGCTCGCGGAGTTCGGGCGGGAGCTGGAGTGCGTCGGCTACGCGGTGCCGCGGATCCCGCTGGTGTCCGGGCTGACCGGGCAGCTGGCGGGCGAGGAAGTGACCGGGCCCGGGTACTGGGTGCGGCACGTGCGGGAGGCGGTCCGGTTCGCCGACGCGGCGGCGGCGATGCGGGCTGCCGGGGTCCGCACGTTCGTCGAGATCGGCCCCGACGGCGTCCTGTCCGCGCTCGGCGCCGCCGGCGGCGGGGATGAAGACCCGCAGGGCGAGGCGTGGCTGCCGGTGCTGCGCCGGGACCGCGACGAGGCCGCGGCGCTGACCGCCGCGGTCGCCGGGGTGCACGTCCGCGGCGGCACGGTGGACTGGGCCGCGACGTACGCCGGGACCGGCGCCCGCCGCGTCGCCCTGCCAACCTACGCATTCCAGCGACAGCGATACTGGCTGACGGAGTCGGGGGGGCTTGCCGATGCTGCGGGGCTTGGGCAGTCGGTGGCGGGGCATGCGGTGCTCGGCGCGGTGATTGACCTGCCCGCGACGGGCGGCCTGATGCTGACCGGGCGCCTGTCCGCGGCCACGCATTCGTGGCTGGCCGATCACGTGGTGGCCGGGCAGGTGATCGTGCCGGGGACCGTGCTGGCGGAGCTGGCGGTGCGGGCCGGCGATGAAGCCGGCTGCGGGAGCGTGCGGGAGCTGCTCATCGAGGTCCCGCTGGTGCTGCCGGCTGTCGGCGGGGTACAGGTGCAGGTCACGGTCGAGGAGGCCGGTGCTGACGGGGAACGTGGCCTGGCCATCTACTCCCGTACCGAGGAAGAGGCGCCTGACGGCCCGTGGACCAGGCACGCGGCCGGCGTACTGGCGCCGGGCGGTGACCCGGGTACCGGGAGCGGTGATCCGCAGCTCGCGCAGTGGCCCCCGGCCGGCGCCGAGCCGGCGAGCCTGGACGGTTTCTATGACGGCCTAGCCGCGGCCGGACTGGCCTACGGGCCGGCGTTCGCGGGGCTGCGGCGCGCATGGCGGCGCGGCGAGGAGGTGTTCGCGGAGGTTGCCCTGCCGGAGGGGACCGCGGTGGCGGGCTTCGGCGTCCACCCGGCGCTGTGGGACGCGGCGCTGCACGCGGTCGGGCTCCGGGGCGGCCTGAGCGGAGAGCGCGGGCCGCTGTTGCCGTTCTCCTGGGAGCGGATCGAGGTGCACGCGTCAGGCGTGTCAGCCGTGCGGGTGCGGGTGAGCCCGGTCGGCCGCGGGCCCGGCAGCGGCGTGTCGGTCACGCTCGCCGACGCCGCCGGGGCGCTGGTCGCGTCGGTCGGCTCGCTGGTGCTGCGGGAGGCGGGTGACCTGGGTGCCGGCGCGGCAGTCGTCCGGGACGCCCTGTACGAGGTGGAGTGGGCCCCAGCCATGGCAGGCCCGGGTGCCCCGGCCGCGGCCGTACCGGTGGCGGTGCTCGGCGAGGGGCTGGCGGTGCCGGGAGCGGCGCGGTTCGCGGGCGTGGCGGAGTTGGCGGCGGCGGTCGCGGCCGGGGCGGAACCGCCGGCGGCGGTGCTGTGGTGCGTCCCGCCGGGCGGCGCGGCGCCGGGCGGGGCGGCCGGACAGGATGCCGGGTCGGCGGCTGCGGCTGCGGCCGTAACCGTGCTCGGCGTGATCGGGGAATGGCTGGCCGAGGAACAGCTGGACGGGTCACGGCTGTTCGTGGTGACGCAGCGGGGGACGGACGCGGGACCGGAAACGGTGCCGGACCCCGGGCAGGCCGCGGTCTGCGGGCTGGTGCGGGTGGCGGCGGCGGAGAACCCGGGCCGGGTCGCGCTGGCCGACGCCGACGACGTCGGCACCGCGGGCGAGCTGCTCGCGGTCGGCGCTGGGCTCGGGGAGCCGGAGTTCGCGGTGCGGGGTGGGCAGCTGCGGGTGCCGCGGCTGGCTCGCGCGCGGGCGGGCCTGCCGGAGCCGGAGCCGGGCGAGTGGCGACTGGGGTTCACCGGGCGCGGCTCGCTGGAGAACCTGGCGCTGGTCCCGGCACCGGACGCGGCCCGGGACCTGGGCCCGGGGCAGGTCCGGGTCGCGGTGCGGGCCGCCGGGCTGAACTTCCGCGACGTGCTGAACGTGCTGGGCATGTACCCGGGCGAGGCCGGGCTGCTGGGCCTGGAAGGCGCCGGGGTAGTACTCGAGACGGGCCCGGAGGTGCACGGCCTGGCCCCCGGGGACCGGGTGATGGGCCTGTTCACCGGGGCGTTCGGCCCGGCCGCGGTGACCGACGCCCGGCTGCTGGCGCCGGTTCCCGCACGGTGGACGCTGGCCCAGGCGGCCACGGTCCCGGTGGCGTTCCTGACCGCCTGGCACGCGCTGGCGGAACTGGGCGGGCTGCGGGCCGGGGAGACGGTGCTGGTCCACGCGGCCGCGGGCGGCGTGGGGACAGCAGCGGTGCAACTGGCCCGGCACCTGGGCGCGGAGGTCTTCGCGACCGCGAGCCCGGCCAAGTGGCCGGCCCTGCGCGCGGCCGGGATCCCGGCCGGGCACATCGCGTCCTCGCGCGATACCGGGTTCGAGGAGGCGTTCCTGGCCGCGACCGGCGGGCGCGGGGTAGACGTGATCCTGGACTCCCTGGCCGGGGAGTTCGTCGACGCCTCGCTGCGCCTCGCCGCGCCCGGCGGCCGGTTCCTGGAAATGGGCAAGACCGACATCCGCGATCCCGCCGCGGTCGCCGCCGCCCACGACGGGCTCCGCTACCAGGCCTTCGACCTGCTGACCGAGGACCCGGACAGGATCGCCGCGATGCTGTCGCAGCTGTGCCGGCTGTTCGCGGGCGGGGCACTGACCCCGCTGCCGGCCGCCTGCTGGGACATCCGCCGGGCCCCGGAGGCGTTCCGGTTCATGAGCCAGGCCCGCAACACCGGCAAGATCGTGCTGACCGTGTCGGCCCCGCGCCGGGACGGCGGCACCGTGCTGATCACCGGCGGGTCCGGTGAGCTCGCCGCCCTTACCGCCCGGCACCTGGCCGGTCGGCCGGCCGCCTGGCCGGAGACGGCCAGGCTGGTCCTATTGTCCCGCCGCGGCCCGGCCGCCCCGGAGGCCGCGTCGCTCGCCGCGTCGCTGGCCGGGGCGGGTACCCCGGTCCAGGTGACGGCGTGCGACGCCGCCGACCGCGGCGCACTGGCCGCCGTCATCGCGGCCATTCCCCCCGCCGAGCCGCTGGCCACGGTCATCCATGCCGCCGGAGTCCTCGATGACGGCGTCATCGGCTCGCTGACCCCGGGCCGGATCGCATCAGTGATGCGGCCGAAGGCCGAGGCCGCCTGGCACCTGCACGAGCTGACCAGCCACCTGGACCTGGAGGCGTTTGTTCTGTTCTCCTCGGTTGCCGGGGTCTGGGGCAGTCCCGGCCAGGGCAACTACGCCGCCGCTAACACCTTCCTCGATGCCCTCGCCGCCGTCCGCCGCAGCCAGGGCCTGCCGGCGGCGTCGCTGTCGTGGGGACCCTGGCAGGCGGGAATGGCCGACCACCTCACCACCACCGACCGGCAGCGGATGAGCCGCCAGGGCATGCGGCCCCTCACCCATCTCGACGGGATGGCTCTCCTCGACGCCGCCGCCACCGCGCCCGCTGCCCACTTCGTCCCGGCCCGCCTCGACCTGACCGCCCTCCGCCGCCAAGGCGCCGATGCCCCGCCGCTGCTGTCCGGCATCGCCCGCACCGCACCCGCCCGCCGCACCGCCGGACGCGACACCGCCACCGCGGGCCAGGCCGCACGGCTCGCCGAGCTCCCGCCCGACCAGCGCGACCAGGCCCTCCGTGACCTCGTGCAGGCCCACAGCGCCCAGGTCCTCGGCATCACCGCAGCCACAACCATCGAGCCCAACCGCACCTTCCGCGAACTCGGATTCGACTCACTCACCGCCGTCGAGCTCCGCAACCGCCTCAACACCGCCACCGGACTACGCCTGCAGGCAAGCCTGGTCTTTGACTACCCCACGACCGAAGCGCTGGTCCGCCACCTGGGGTCGAAAACCGCCGAACGGGTGACTGATGAGCAGCCGGTCCTGAGCGAACTCGACAATCTCGAAGCCGCCCTCGCGCGAGTGGCCGCGGATAGCGGAGAGCGAGTGAAGATCATGGCGCGGCTTCAGGGCATTATGGCGGATTTCAAAACAGGAAGCCGGGACAGCGCGGATACCTACCGTGAGCTTGCTGTGTCCACCGATGACGAGATATTCCGTCTTATCGACGAGGAACTGGAAAGCTAGCCACGCTCACCATGCTGATTCGCGTGCACGTGGCCGCCGTCCTTGGCATGGACCCGTCCGCGGTTGTACCGGCGCATTAATCAGGAGAAGATGTTCTAAGCCAGCCTTAAGTGGGTCCTGCGATATTAAGAATAACTACACGCGAGCCGGGATAAAGGCGTTGCCTGTTACCCGGCTGGCCTGATTCACGGAGGAATACCATGACCAAGCCCGCCGCGTTCCCGTCCAGCGAAGAATTGCTCGGGCAGATTCGCGTCCTCTGCGCCGAGAGCATCGGGTGCTCGATTGATTTGATTGCCGACGATACCGACCTGGAAGCCGACCTTGGGGTCGATTCGCTGAGCCAGGTCGAGCTGCTGGACACTCTCCTGCAGCGCTATGGCCTGTATGAATCCGGCCGGGACATCCAGCCTGGTGCCTACCCGACTATTCTGGATCTGGCTAAGCTGATCCAGCGGCTCCATGAATCCTGACCGGCCAGTGGTCAATAGTACGGCGGCCGCGACCCAGGTCGCGGTGGTGGGAATGGGGATCGCGGTCCCTGGCGCCTACAGCCCCGAGGCGTTCTGGGAGCTACTGACGGAAGGGCAGCCGGTCTTCGGTGATCCCGCAGGCCGGTACAGCCTGGATGCCTTCTGGTCGGCCGACGAGGACGCCGAAGACCGGACCTACGCACGTACGTCCGGGTTCCTGGCCGGGCTGCACCCCCACCCTCGCCTTGCCGCCGAGATCGCGGAGGGCCGCTTCGACCCCCGTGATCGCGAGACCGAATGGCTGCGGCACTGCCTGCTGCAGGCACAGGACCGCCTCGTGGCGCGCGACGGAGACCGGCACGCACTGCTGGTCGGTAGCAGTGCCGTGGCGAGCCAGGGCCTGGACGAGGCCATCGTGACCGAGGTTGTGGCCTGGAACGTCGCGGCGCGGCTGGCAGCAGCTGAGCAAGGTCCGTCGGTGACGGACGTCGCGCAGTTGAGGGCCGACATCAGCCGGCACTTCGGCTGCCCGGCCGGTGACTCTGGACGGTTCCTCCCGGACCGCATGATCCGCGCCGCCGCCGCCGGACTGCTGCCCGCCGACACCGACGCCATCGTTGTCGACGCTGCCTGCGCTTCGTCGCTGTACTCCATTGACCTCGGCCTGAAGCTTCTCACTCAGGGACATTGCGACATCGCATACTGCGGCGGTGTCTTCAGCGTCACCCCCCGGTACAACATCGCCTTCTCGAAACTCGGCGGGCTGACCCGCACTGGCCGCGTGCGGTCCTTCGACCAGGCCGCGGACGGCACGCTATTTTCGGATGGCGCCGGCCTGGTCGCCCTGAAGACGCTTGACCGGGCCGTCGATGACGGGGACCCGGTCCTGGGCGTGATCGCTGGGCTAGGCACGTCATCGGACGGGCGCGGCAAGGCCATCTTCGCTGCCAACCCGACAGGACAGACCCGCTGCATCCAGAGGGCGCGGGACGCCGCCGGGTGCACCGCGACTGACATCGACTGGGTGATCGCCCATGGGACTGGAACGCCGGCCGGCGACGCGGCCGAGCTAGACGCGCTGTCGTCCGGAGCCCCGGATGAGGGCCTGGTCTGCGCATCCAACAAGCCACTGGTTGGACACACAGGCTGGAGCGCTGGCATCGTGTCTGTGATCCATGCCCTGCTGACGATTGAGCACCGGCGCATCCCGGCACAACGAGGCTTTTCCATCGGACCAGAAGGCTCACCGATCAGCGATTCTGTTGTCATCGCAACCCCAGAAGAATCCCGGGCTAGCCGCGGTGACCAGGCGGGGAAGCCGCTCGTGGCGGTCTCTTCCTTCGGCTTCGGCGGCACCAACGCCCACGCGCTGATCGGGGGTGACCCGGGCCGCGGGACAGTTCCGGACACCAGCCCGGGGCACGACCAGGTCGTCCTGGTGGCATGGAGCGCGCATCTGCCTGGCGATCCAGACCGCGCGGAGGTCAGGCGCTTGATCTCCGGCGCGTGGACAGGGCCACGCGACTTTGGTGCCGTGTACCCGCTTCCACCTTTCGAGGAGTCACGGCTCCCGGCCCGCCCCGCCAGTGCGCTGGACCGCGGTCAGCTCATGGCCTTGCGCCTCGCGGCCAGGTTCGTTGCCGAGCATGGAGAACTATGGGCCCCCGTCCGTGATACCACCGGGGTCGTCGCCACGCAGACGACTCTTTCACCGGCATCGGTGGACAACCTGCTGCGCTGCTATGCCGCCGACCTCAAGGCCATATTCATCCAGGAGGACGAGGCTAAGGCACTAGATGCCTTCCTAGCCGACATCTGCTCGGTGACGCCGCCGACCGGAAGGGACACACTGCCAGGCATCTTGCCCAACATCCTGGCGTCCAGGCTCGCCAGCAGGTATGACCTGCACGGCCCCGCGATGCTCGTCGATACCGGGCCGACCTCGGGCCACACCGCTCTTCAGGCGGCCTCGCTGTACCTGCGCGCGGGCGATATGGACATGGCCCTTGTCCTCGGCGTCAGCAATGTCATCCGGCCCGGGCTCGCGCCGCTGATGGGCACTGATCTCGCCAGCCATACAGAGGGCGCATTCCTCCTCGCGCTCACCCGTGAGTCGCTTGCGCGGGAGCATGGCTGGACCGTACTCGCAACCGTGGACCAGCCGCCCCGGCAGCGCACGGAGTCTTCCGGCACCAGCAGCGCGAGCGGTGCCCGCGCGACATTCCTGGGGGCAGACGAGATGGTCGAGCTGCTGCGAGTTCTCCCGTGAGCACGCTGACTGCCGCCGGTCACGGTGGCGCTACTTCTGGATCGGTACTTTCTACGGAGCGATAATGACGACGTTGTACACGGCCGCAGCGGCTGACGACCCAGCCGCAATGGCTGCCTGCCCCGTTCCGGATACCTTCCGCGCGGCCACCGTCCTGGCATCGGATCAGCGCGTCTTCGACGGTGTCCCGCTCGCTGAGCGGGATCCGCGTAAGACTCTGCGGGTTCAGGAGATCCCCACCCCTGAGCCGGGACCGAATGAGGTCCTGGTGGCAGCGATGGCCAGTTCTGTGAACTACAACACGGTCTGGACCTCCGTCTTTGAGCCGATTCCGACCTTTCGCTTCCTCCGTACCTGGGGCCGGACCCTGACCGTGGCGGCCCGTCACGACCTGCCTTATCACGTGGTCGGGTCCGACCTGGCCGGCGTGGTCCTGCGCGTGGGCCCGGGAGTGACCAGGTGGAAGCCAGGTGATGAGGTGCTTGCCCACTGCCTGGTGACGAACATCGAAGAGCCCGCCAGCTACGACGACAGCCTGCTCGATCCTCGCCAGCGCACCTGGGGATACGAGACGAACTACGGCGGGCTGGCAGACCTGGCCCTGGTCCAGGGCAATCAGCTCATGCCAAAGCCGGCGCACCTCAGCTGGGAGGAAGCAGCGAGCGTAAACCTGGTGCTGTCGACGGCCTATCGCCAACTGGTCTCCCAGCATGGTGCCGACATGCGTCAGGGGAACCGTGTCCTGATCTGGGGCGCGTGCGGTGGCCTCGGCGCGTTCGCGACCCAGCTGGTGCTCAACGGCGGGGGGATACCGATCTGCGTGGTCTCGTCTGCGGCCAAGAAGGAACTGTGTCACCGCATGGGCGCGCAACACGTCATTGACCGCACCGAGTTCGAATTCTGGGACGAGCACGGGCGGCCCCGGACTGGTGAATGGAGCCGGTTCCGCGGCGCCGTGCGTGCACTGGCCGGTGCCGATCCGGACATTGTCTTCGAGCACCCGGGCCGGGATACCTTCGGGGTAAGCGTGCTGACTGTAGCCCGCGGCGGAACGGTCGTCACCTGCGCCTCCACTAGCGGGTACGAGCATGTCTACGACAATCGGCACCTGTGGATGCAGGTCAAGCGCATCGTCGGCTCGCACACGGCGAACTACCGCGAGGCATGGGCTTCCAACGACCTAGTCATACAGGGCAGGATCCATCCCGTCGTATCACGGACCTATGAGCTTACGGACGTCGCGGACGCTGTCCACGCCGTCCACGGAAATCGCCACGTAGGAAAGGTCGGCGTGCGCTGCCTGGCGCCGCGGGAAGGGATGGGCATCCGCGATCACGAGATGCGGGCGAAGCTCCTCGACCAGATCATGCTGTTCCGGGAGCATTGAGGTGCCCCGTTTTTCTCGGACCAAGCGCGGCGTGGATCCGCTGGTACCCGCTCCGCCAAGACCTCAGTCGTTGACACCGGCGCGCCCGTAAAGGACGGCGGCAACGCGGTCCATGTCCGCGATCAGCCCTTCCTGCGCTGCCCAGGCGGCGTCAAGTCGGAACGCGTCCAGCGCCGGGACCGCCGCCGCGGACGCTCCGGTCACCCAGCGCAGCCCGTCGCAGGCTACCCGGAGCGCGGTGTCTCGGGCGAATATCCGGCTCATGGCGGCAAGCGCAACGCCGTCGAACCGGTGATCAGCCTTGTCCGGCAACTCGCCGTCGAGCGCCGCCGCCGCTCGGCGGCAGAAGCAGACGGCGCCCTCGACGGCGGCGATGAGTTCGCCCAGGCGCAGCAGCACATGCTGGCTACGGGTGAGCCTGCCCAGGCGGCATGCCTCTAGCACGCCGGCCAGCGCCTCGCTGGCCACGGCGGCTGTGCCTGCCCCGACATCAGGGTGCCTGGCATCCAGGGCACGCAGTCCTGCCGCGCTGTCCAGGTAGTGACGGCCCGCGGTCTTCAGGTGCCTTTGCCAGCGGTCACGGGCGATCGTCATCTCCAAGATCTCGGACGTTCCCTCGTAGATCGTGGTGATGCGGACGTCTCGCCTGATCTTCTCCACCAGGCACTCGCGGGTGTAGCCGTACCCGCCGTGCGCCTGGATCGCGGCGTCGGCGGCCAGGTTCCCCGCCTCGGTCGCCAGGTACTTCGCGATCGCGCCGTCGGCAACGAGCCGGCCGTCAGTCCCCTCTCCCGCGTCAATGCCCGTGGCGACGGACTCGACGAGTGCCCGAGCGGCTTCCAGCCTGACCGCATGCGGGACGATGAGCTTATGGGTGAAGCCCTGCTTGCCTGAGAGCGGCCCGCTGCCCTGGATCCGCGTAGCGGAGTACCGGATGGCACGATCCAGGGCCGCCCAGCCTGCGCCGAGGCCAAACGCCGCGATCATTACCCTGGTGTAGCCGAACACCAGCTGGGCCTGGACGAGGCCCAGCCCCTCGGCCTCGCCGACGAGGTTTCCGGCAGGCACGAGCACGTCGTCAAGGAACAGGGCAGCGGTGTTAGATAGCCGGATGCCGTGCTTCTTCTCTGGCCTGGCCGCGGGTGAATCCCTCAGTGCCGCGGTCAAGAACGAACCACGACGGCCCACCCGGAGCCCTCGCGAGGATGGTGTACTTGTCGGCGATGCCGCCATTGCTAATCCACTGCTTGCACCCGTTCAGACGGTACCCGCTGACCCGTCCGCCGGTCAGCACCGGAGTCGCGGTCGTCTTGAGCGCTGCCAGGTCGCTGCCCGAGTCAGGCTCTGTCGCGCCGTAGGCATACAGGATGCCCCGCTCGGCGATCTCTGTCAGCCACCCTTTCCGCTGCTCGGGTGTGGCGCCGACGAAGATCGGGTCGCTGCCAAGGAAGGTGGCGAGCACGCTGGTGGCAAGCCCCACGTCAAGGCTGGCGATCTGCTCGCAGACCCGGTAGACGTCGATGGCGGACCCGCCCATCCCGCCGTATTCTTCTGGGATAAACAGCAACTGGATACCCAGCGGGTCGCCGCAAAGGCTGCGGACTATGTCCGCCGGGCATTCATCCTCATGATCCAACTCAAGCAGTCGCTCGCCCGGAATCGCGTCACGAATATAATCTTCGATGGTTTCCAGCACCATGGTGAGTGTCTCGGCCTCAAGGCCACTTGACTTGTTCACTGTGGCCGGTCAAGGCATGCCACGATGTCGTCCCACTTCCCTCGGCGTGCACAGTGCGCGATGAAACGGCAACTGTAATACGGAATTGTTCTATCCCACCACGGAGGAGATCGGGGTTGACTCGGTATTGGTTGCCTACTCCGCGACTTCAGTTCGCGTCTTCCACAGAAATACCAATTCATCCTGGATCGTATCGTCAGTCCGCTCGAAGTGTTCATAGCCTCCGTGGTGTGGGACCTTGATCTTTTCCTCCTTTGGGTCGATGAGCAGGCTACGGAACTCTTTCGACAGGGTCTGGGGGCCGCCTTCGAGAACCGCTTTGGCAACGGTCTTCACGGTTATTTCCTGCGGTGCATCCATTACCGTCACCCTTCCTAATGAAGAACTCGGTCTTACTCAATTCCAATGCTGCGATGAAAGGCGGTGAATCGTCAAGTTCCCGAGCCGCGTGTACGCAGTAGATCCCCGCGAGTCGTGGAATACCCCAGCCTCGATGGTGTGACTTCGAGTTCCGGGCTGCGGCCCTCGCCGACCAGGGCGAGCGGTTGGGGCCAGGCCAGCTCCGGCTGGCGGTAACAGCGACAGAAAACGCCAACGCCGCGGGCACCGGTCATCGGTGCCCGCGGCGTTGGCTGGCTGGCCGCTCAGGCAGAGGCTTCTGCTGTCGACTTCGCGGTAGCCTTCTTGGCCCTCGGTTTCCTGGGGTGCGTCTTGGGTTCCGCTGGCTCGTTCTGGACGACCACGCCCTCAATCACGGGAGTCGGCTCCTTGGTGTCCGGCTCGGCGGGCTGAGCAGGGACGTTAAGGCCGGGGACGCTAAGATCCGGCACCTTCATTACCGCGTCGAGGCCCGCCTGGATAGCCTCAGCCAGCGTCGGGGATGACGTGGTGTCGAAGTCAATTTTCGTGACCGGAACTTCGGCGTTGGTCGGGAGGGTATCGGAGCCGAAAATTGCGTCTGCGCAACCTGCCTCACGCAGGGCCGCCGACTCCTCATCGGTTACCTCCCGGTTGAGAATTAGCGTGAACTTGTAACCCACAGCCGTCACCTCACAATATCGCTGCATATTTCCGGGAAGATATTTAAATATCGCTAGATAGAAGATCGCCCGTCAATAAAATCGTATCCGCTTCTCGCAGGCGACGCAACCTCGTCACGCCGCACCAGTCTAAGAAGCATGTTCAACCACGAAATTGCCACTGCTGAACATCCACAGGAAGTTGCTGCTTCATATTGAACAGCCGTGGGATGAACGGCATATAAGTGGCGGCGAACTACGGCTCCCTTTCATATCATGGATCCGCAGGGGCGCTACCCGCGGCGGATATGCTGTTTCTAGTGTGCCCTGGCCGACCGCATCCGAGCATGTTGTCAGCAGGTTACGGCATAGGGACTGACCTTGACTCCGCGTGCCGTTCAGGTGGCGACATTCCGCAGTTAACACGCAGGGCTGCCAGCAAGGCCGCCGACACCCGCCATCACGCAAGCCCCACCCGCAAGCACTCACCCTGAAACGGCAACTGTAATACTGGGCAAGCGGCCGTACTGACGGCTTTCTTAAATCCTTCCGCCCGCTGGAGAATTCATGCGCGGAGCGGAGGCCACAGGCGTGAACCCCGCGCCGAGCGAGGTATTGAGAACGCCGTCCGGATTCTGTACGAATCGGGTCCAGGGCCGGCGAAGCGAGCAAGTTCAGGCGGGTGCCTAGGCGATCCGGGCCGTCACCGGGACGGAAGCTACCTGTGCGCGCGCTCAGCCTGGAAGTGCTCCCTGAGGAGTCCGCAGATCGCGTCTAGGTGCTGCGTGAGGAAGAAGTGGCCGCCGTGGAACGCGCGCACGTCGCACGCTGCCGTAGTGTGCTGAGCCCAGTCGTTGGCCTCGTCGAGCGTCGTCTTGGGGTCGCTGTCCCCGGTCAGCACCGAGACTGGGCACCGCACCGTGTCGGTCGGCGCGCACTGGTACGTCTCGGCGATCTGATAGTCGGCCCGCAGCGCGGGGAGCACGGCGCGCATGAGTTCGTCGTCGCTGAGCACCGAGGACGCCGTGCCGTCCAGGCTGCGAACCTCGGCGAGGATGCCGGCGTCGTCACGCAGGTGAACGGTCTCGCCTCGGAAAGTCGACGGCGCACGACGCCCGGAGGCAAATAGCCGGACCGGGTAGTACCCGGCCGCTTCGAGGCGGCGGACCACCTCGAAGCCCACGATCGCCCCCAGACTGTGTCCGAAGATCGTCACGGGGAGCTCCGGCTGGCCGCGCAGCACGTCGCAGATGCTGTCGGCGAGGGTGTCCATGTTGGCCAGTGGCCGCTCACCGCGGCGATCCTGTCGCCCTGGGTACTGGATAGCCACGACGTCGATACCGGGACTCAGTGCCGCCGCCACCGGCAGGAAAGAGGGCGCCGACCCGCCGGCGTGCGGAAGGCAGACCAGTCGCGCGGTCGCATTTCTCGCCGGCCGGTAGCGGCGGCACCACAGATCGGGGTCTAGGACGGTCTGCGACATATCACTCCTAAGAAATTCGGTATCGCGAAGTGTCAGGCGCCACGGAAGAGTAACAAGTGCGGGAAATGACGGCAAGCCCAAGGACTTTATGACGCGATAGCGTGTGGTACAAGGTTGCCTGTACAGTCGGCGTCTCGGCCCAGTGGGACACGTCGAAGCAGGGCACTGCCCGCACTCGCTGATGCGGGCGGCCTCCTTCGCCGGGGCCTCCCGCGTCCTTATGGCAGGTCGCTGTAGCGCCCAGTTCCCTGAAGCGAGACGCCCTGCGCGACGTTCAGGTGTGGCGCAGCGGCGGCTGAACGACAAGGGGACGCGGCTGCTGTCGGGATCGTGACCCACCCGTAACGCGACACCGAAAACCGGACACTTAGACCGGTAGTCCTGGGCGTAAAGGGCAGTGGGTTGCACCCTATTAAGCCGGAAGTTAGCATCCTGAAGCCAGTGAAGTAAGCGTCGGAAGTACCCCTCGGTTCAGGATATGGTCCGAGTTGCCAAATCGGGAAATGGCGAAGATAATGGCTGACGAAGATAAGATTCGCGATTACCTCAAGCTTGTAACCGCTAACTTCCGTCAAACCCGAAAGCGTCTCCGTGAGCTGGAGGATCGGGCGGGCGAGCCCGTCGCGATCGTGGGAATGGGCTGCCGGTTCCCCGGCGGCGTGCGCTCACCGGAGGACCTGTGGGAGCTGCTCGCGGCGGGCGCGGACGCGATCTCGGCTTTCCCGATCGATCGCGGCTGGGATACCGATGGTCTTTACGATCCCGATCCGGATCGGGCGGGGACCTCGTATGTGCGGCATGGCGGGTTTGTCGGTGGCGCGGCGGAGTTCGACGCGGGTTTCTTCGGGATCAGCCCGCGTGAGGCCCTGGCCATGGACCCGCAGCAGCGGCTGCTGCTCGAGGTGTCCTGGGAGGCGCTCGAGCGGGCCGGGATCCGGCCGGAGACGCTGCGGGGCAGCCGGACCGGGGTGTTCGCCGGGGCGACCAACAATCGGTACGGCGTGGAGTCGTCCAGTCGGCACGGGGCGGCGTCGTCGCATGACGCGGCGGGAGTAGAGACGCACCTGCTGACGGGCACGACCACCAGCGTGATGTCCGGCCGGGTGGCCTACGCGCTCGGGCTGGAGGGCCCGGCGGTGACGGTGGATACGGCGTGCTCGTCCGCGCTGGTCGCGCTGCACCTGGCCTGCCAGGCGCTGCGGTCGGGTGAGTGCTCGATGGCGCTGGCGGGGGGTACTTTCGTGGCGGTGAGCCCGGCGGCGTTCGTGTGGACGAGCCGGCAGCGGGGCCTGTCTCCTGACGGGCGGTGCAAGGCGTTCGGTGCCGGGGCGGACGGCATGGGCCTGGCCGAGGGCGCGGGGATGCTGGTGGTCGAGCGGCTGTCCGACGCGCGGCGCAACGGGCACCCGGTGCTGGCGGTGGTGCGGGGCAGTGCGGTGAACCAGGACGGTGCGTCGAACGGGCTGACGGCGCCGAACGGGCCGTCGCAGCAGCGGGTGATCCAGGCCGCGCTGGCGAGTGCGGGCCTGAGCCCCGGTCAGGTCGACGCGGTGGAGGCGCACGGCACCGGAACCGCGCTCGGCGACCCGATCGAGGCCCAGGCGCTGATCGCGACCTACGGGCAGGACCGGCCTGAGGGCCGGCCGCTGTGGCTGGGGTCGGTGAAGTCGAACATCGGCCACACCCAGGCGGCGGCCGGTGCGGCCGGGCTGATCAAGATGGTGCTGGCGCTCCAGCACCAGGAGCTGCCCCGTACGCTGCACGCCGACGAGCCGTCCCCGCACGTCGACTGGTCGGCGGGGGACTCCGGCTGCTGACCGAGCCGGTGCCCTGGCCGGCCGGCGAGCGCCCGCGCCGGGCCGGGGTGTCGGCCTTCGGGATCAGCGGCACCAACGCCCACGTCATCCTCGAGGAAGCCCCGCCGCTGGCTGCCCTTGAGGAGGCGCCTGCGCTGGGTGCTGGTCCGGGTGCGGGGGTGCTTGCGTGGGTGGTGTCGGGGCGGACGGCGCAGGGGCTGGCGGCGCAGGCGGGGGGTCTGGGTGCGTGGCTGGCGGCGCGGCCGGGGCTGGATGCGGGTGATGTGGGGTGGTCGCTGGCGGCGACGCGGTCGGTGTTCGAGCACCGGGCGGTGGTGACCGGCGCGGACCGCGAGGAGCTGGCGGCCGGGCTGGCCGCGGTGGCGGCCGGGCCGGGGGCGGTGCCGGCGCCGGGCGTGGTGACGGGCGAGGCGGGTGCCGGGGGCAAGGTCGTGTTCGTGTTCCCGGGCCAGGGCGCGCAGTGGGCCGGGATGGGCCCGGAGCTGGCGGCGGCGAACCCGGTGTTCGCGGCCCGGCTGGCCGAGTGCGGGCGGGCGCTGGCGCCGCACGTGGACTGGGTGCTGGACGACGTGCTGGCCGGGGCGGACGGCGCGCCGGGTCTGGACCGGGCCGATGTGGGCCAGCCGGCGCTGTGGGCGGTGATGGTGGCCCTGGCCGCGGTGTGGGAGGCGGCCGGGGTGACCCCGGACGCGGTGGTAGGGCACTCCCAGGGCGAGATCGCGGCCGCGACCGTGGCCGGGATCTTGTCGCTCGAGGACGCGGCGAGGGTGGTGGCGGTGCGCGGCCGGGCGCTGTCCGGGCTCGGCCGGCAGGGCGGGATGGTCTCGGTGGTGATGCCCGCCGCCGCGGTCCGCGAGCTGCTGACCCGGTGGGAAGGGGAGCTCTCGGTCGCGGCGGTCAACGGCCCGGCCGCCACCGTGGTCTCCGGTGACCCGCGGGCGCTGGCCGAGTTCGAGGCGGAGCTGTCGGCCCGGCACGTGCTGCGCTGGCCGGTTCCCGGTGCCGATTTCGTCGCGCACTCGCCCCAGGTGGCCGGCCTTGAGGAGGTCCTGGCCGACGGCCTGGCCGGCATCCGCCCCCGGGAGGGGATCGCGCGGCTGTTCTCGACGGTGACCGGCCGGTGGGCCGACGGCCGCGAGCTGGACGCCGGGTACTGGTACGCCAACGTCCGCCAGGAGGTCCGGTTCGCCGACGCGGCCGCCGCGCTGGCCGGGCCGGGCACCGGGCGTTCATCGAGGTCTCCCCGCACCCGGTGCTGGCCGCCGCGATCACCGAGACCCTCGAAGCGGCCGGCGTGCCCGGCCCGGTGCTGGTCACCGGCACGCTGGACCGCAACGACGCCGGCCCGGCCCGGCTGCTGGCCGCCCTGGCCGGGGCGCACGTGGCAGGCGTGCATCGACTGGGCGGCCGTGCTGCCCGCCGGGCAGCCGGTCGACCTGCCCACCTACGCGTTCCAGCGCCAGCGGTACTGGCCCCAGCCGTCGCGGGCCGCGGTGAGCGCGGGCGGTGACGGCGCGGGCACGGCGGCGGAGGCCCGGTTCTGGGCCGCGGTCGAGGGCGGGGACCTGGCCGGGCTGGCCGGCACGCTGGCCGTGGACGAGCAGCGCCCTTCAGCGAGGTGCTGCCCGCGCTGGCGGCCTGGCGGCGCCGCGAGCGCGACGACCGGCGACGGCAGGCTGGCGGTACCAGGTCACCTGGGTGCCGGTGGCCGGCCAGGACGCCGCCCCGCTCGCGGCACCTGGCTGGTGCTGGCCCCGGCCCGCAAGCGCAAGCCGGGCAAGGCTCCCGGGACCCGGGCACCGCAGACCTGGGGGAGCGGGTCACCCGGGCACTGGCCTCCCGGGGCGCCCGGGCGGTCCTGGTACGGGCAGGCACGCCGGGAGCAGGCCGGGAGACGACGGCCGAGCGGCTGCGCCTGGCCCTGGCGGCCGCGCCGGCCGAAGACGCCGCGCCGGGCAGCGCGCCGGCCGGCGGGACGGCTCTCTCCGCCGTCGCCGGGGTGGTGTCGCTGCTGGCGCTGGACGAGGCGCCGCTGCCCGGGTTCCCGGCGGTGCCCGGCGGGCTGGCGGGCACGCTGGCGCTGGTGCAGGCGCTGGGCGACGCCGGGATCGAGGCGCCGCTGTGGGTGCTGACCCGCGGGGCGGTCGCGGCGGGCCCCGGCGAGGCGCTGACCAGCCCGGTGCAGGCGCTGGCCTGGGGCCTGGGCCGGGTCGCGGCGCTGGAGCACCCGGACCGCTGGGGCGGCCTGATCGACCTGCCGCCCGACCCGGCCGCAGCCGACCGGCGAGGAAACGAGAGAGGAACTGGACGAGGAACAGCCGCCCGGCTGTGCGCGGTCCTGGCCGGGTGCGGCGAGGACCAGGTCGCGATCCGGCCGACCGGGACCTACGGCCCGGCGCCTGGCCCGCGCCCCGGGCGAGCGGCCGGCGCGACGCCGGACAGGCGACCGCTGGCGGCCGTCGGGACGGTGCTCGTCACCGGCGGGACCGGCGCGATCGGCGGGCACGTGGCGCCGCTGGCTGGCCGCGCGCGGACGCCGCGGGTGGTGCTGGCCAGCCGGTCCGGCCCGGCCGCCCGGGCGTGGCCGCGCTGGCCGCCGAGCTGGCCGCCGCCGGGACCGCGGTCGACGTCGGTGGCCTGCGACACCGCACGGCCGGACGACCTGGCCGGGCTGCTGGCCCGGCTCGCCGCGCGGGCCCGCCGCTGACCGCGGTGCTGTCACGCCGCCGGCGTGCTCGATCACGGCCGCTCGACGGGCTTGATCACGAGCGCGGCTGGCCGGGGTGCTCGCGGCCAAGGCGGCGGCGCGGCGCACCTGGACGAGCTGACCGCGGCCTGGACCTGGACGCGTTCGTGCTGTTCTCCTCGGTCGCGGCGACCTGGGCAGCGCCGGGCAGGGCAGCTACGCGGCGGCGAACGCGTTCCTGGACGCGCTGGCCGGACAACCGGCGCGCCCGCGGCCTGGCCGCGACCTCGGTGGCCTGGGGCCTGTGGGACGGCGGCGGGCATGCGGACAGCGGCGAGACGGGGCGGACTGCTGCGGCGGCACGGGCTGCGGGCGATGGACCCGCCGGACCTGGCCGTCCAGGCGCTGGCGCAGGTCCTGGACGGCGGCGGGACGCGGTGCTGACGGTCGCGGACGTGGACTGGGCGCGGTTCGCGCCGCCGCTTCACGCTGCGCCGGCCCGAGCCCGCTGCTCGCGGACCTGCCCGAGGTCGGGCAGGCCCTGGCCGCCGCCGCACGGCCGGCGGCCGAGGCCGCGGCAGCGCGCTCCGGCTCGCGGCTGGCGGCCGCTGCCGCGAGCGCGGAGCAGGACCGGATGCTGACCGACCTGGTCCGGGCCGAGGCCGCCGCGGTGCTCGGCCACGCCTCGCCGGACGCGGTCGAGGCCGGCCGGGCGTTCAGCGACCTGGGCTTCGACTCGCTGACCGCGGTCGAGCTGCGGAACCGGCTCAACGCCGCGACCGGGCTGCGGCTGCCCGCCACCCTGGTGTTCGACTACCCGACCCCGGCGGTGCTGGCCGAGTACCTGCGGGCGGAGCTGTCCGGCGATCCGGATCGAGGCCGGCTCGCCGACGGGCCGCTGCCGGCCGCGGCTGCCGGCCGCGGCCGGTGAGCCGGTCGCGATCGTGGCGATGGGCTGCCGGTTCCCCGGCGGGGTGCGCGACCCGGAGGAGCTGTGGGAGCTGCTGGCCGCGGGCGGCGGACGCGATCGCGGGGTTCCCGGCCGGACCGGGGCTGGGACATCGACGGCCTGTACGACCCCGATCCGGATCACGCCGGGACCTCGTACGTGCGCGCAGGGCGGGTTCGTGCACGACGCGGCGCGAGTTCGACGCGGGGTTCTTCGGGATCAGCCCGCGTGAGGCGCTGGCGATGGACCCGCAGCAGCGGCTGCTGCTCGAGGTCGTCCTGGGAGGCGCTGGAGCGGGCCGGGCATCGACCCGGCGGTCGCTGCGCGGCTCGCCGGACCGGGGTGTTCGCCGGCGGCGACGCGTCCGGCTACGGCGAGCGGCCTGGAGCTGCCGGCGGAGCTGCGAGGGCTACCTGGTGACCGGGAACGCGACCAGCGTGATCTCCGGCCGGGTGTCCTACGCGCTGGGCCTGGAGGGCCCGGCGGTGACGGTGGACACCGCGTGCTCGTCGTCGCTGGTGGCGCTGCACCTGGCCTGCCAGGCGCTGCGGCCGGGGAGTGCACGCTGGCGCTGGCCGGCGGCGTGACGGTGATGGCGACCCCGGCGGCGTTCGTCGGCTCTCACCGGCAGCGGGGGCTGGCCGCGGACGGGCGGTGCAAGGCGTTCTCGGCGCGCGGCCGACGGCATGGGCTTGGCCGAGGGCGCCGGGATGCTGCGTGCTGGAGCGGCTGTCGGATGCGCGCCGCAACGGGCACCCGGTGCTGGCGGTGGTGCGCGGGCAGCGCGGTGAACCAGGACGGGGCGTCGCAACGGGCTGACCGCGCCGAACGGGCCGTCGCAGCAGCGGGTGATCCGGGCGGCGCTGGCCAGCGCGCGGGCTGTGCGCCGGCCGAGGTGGACGCGGTGGAGGCGCACGGGACCGGGACGGCGCTGGGCGACCCGATCGAGGCGCAGGCGCTGCTGGCGACCTACGGGCAGGACCGGCCGCGGAGCGGCCGCTGTGGCTGGGGTCGGTGAAGTCGAACATCGGCCACACCCAGGCGGCGGCGGGGGTGGCCGGGGTGATCAAGATGGTGCTGGCGCTGCAGCACGAGCGTGCTGCCGCCGACGCTGCACGCCGACGAGCCGTCCCCGCACGTGGACTGGTCGGCGGGGGACGGTGCGGCTGCTGACCGAGCCGGTGCCCTGGCCCGCCGGCGGGCCGGCCGCGGCGGGCCGGGGTGTCGTCGTTCGGGATCAGCGGCACCAACGCGCACGTGATCCTCGAGGAAGCCCCGCTCGGCCGTCAGCGCGGACGCCGCGCCGCTGGCGCCCGCGAGCGAGGCGCCGGCGCGAGGGCGCCGGTGCGGCGGCTGCCGGTGGCTGGCCGGGGGTGCGGTGCCGTGGGTGGTGTCGGGGCGGACGGCGGAGGGGCTGGCGGCGCAGGCGGGGCGGCTGGCGGCGTGGCGTGGCCGGCGCGGCCGGGGCTGGATGCGGCCGATGTGGGGTGGTCGCTGGCGACGACCCGGTCGGTGTTCGAGCACCGGGCGGTGGTGACCGGCGCGGACCGGGAGGAGCTGGCGGCCGGGCTGGCCGCGGTGGCGGCCGGGCCGGCGGCGGCGCCGGCGCCGGGCGTGGTGACCGGGCGTGGCGGGTGCCGGGGCAAGGTGGTGTTCGTGTTCCCGGGTCAGGGCGCGCAGTGGGCCGGGATGGGCCGGGAGCTGGCGGCGGCGCTGCCCGGTGTTCGCGGCCCGGCTGGCCGAGTGCGGGCGGGCGCTGGCCCCGTACGTGGACTGGTCGCTGGACGACGTGCTCGCCGGGGCGGACGGGGCGCCGGGGCTGGAGCGGGCCGAGGTGGTGCAGCCGGCGCTGTGGGCGGTGATGGTCTCGCTGGCCGCGGTGTGGGAGGCGGCCGGGGTGACCCCGGACGCGGTGGTCGGGCACTCGCCAGGGCGAGATCGCCGCGGCGACGCGTGGCCGGGATCTTGTCGCTGGAGGACGCGGCGCGGGTGGTGGCGGTGCGCAGCCGGGCGCTGTCCGGGCTGGGCCGGGCAGGGCGGGATGGTCTCGGTGGTGATGCCCGCCGCGGCGGTCGCGGGAGCTGCTCGGCCCGGTGGGACGGGCGGCTGTCGGTCGCGGCGGTGAACGGCCCGGCCGCCACGGTGGTGTCCGGGCGACCCGCGGGCGCTGGCGGAGTTCGAGGCGGAGCTGTCGGCCCGGCACGTGCTGCGCTGGCCGGTTCCCGGCGCCGATTTCGTCGCGCACTCGCCCCGGGTCGCGGAGCTGGCGCAGGCTCCTGGCCGCGGACCTGGCCGGCATCGCCCCGCGGCCGGGGCAGCGCGCGGCTGTTCTCCACGGTCACCGGCCGGTGGGCCGACGGCCGCGACTGGACGCCGGGTACTGGTACGCCAACGTCCGCCAGGACGGTCCGGTTCGCCGAGCGGTCCGCGGCGCTGGCCGCGGCCGGGCACCGGGCGTTCATCGAGGTGTCCCCGCACCCGGTGCTGACCGGCGCGATCACCGAGACCCTCGAAGACGGCCGGCGATGCCCGGCCCGGTGCTGGTCACCGGCACCCTGCGCCGCGACGACGCCGGCCCGGCCCGGCTGCTGGCCGCCCTGGCCAGGGCACACGTGGCACGGCGTGACGTGGACTGGGCGGCGGTGCTGCGCCGCCGGGCAGCCGGTCGACCTGCCCACCTACGCCTTCCAGCGCCAGCGGTACTGGCCGCAGACGTCCGCGGCTCGCGGCGCATGGCGCGGCCGGCGATGGCGCGGAGACGGCCGAGGAGGCCCGGTTCTGGGCGGCGGTCGAGGGCGGGGACCTGGCCGGGCTGGCCGGCACCCTGGCGGTGGACGAGCAGCGGCCGTTCAGCGAGGTGCTGCCGGCGCTGGCGTCCTGGCGGCGCCGGGAGACGAGGAGCGGCGGTGGCCGGGACTGGCGGTACCGGGTCACCTGGGCGCCGGTAGCCGACCCGGACGCCGGCCGGCTGTCCGGGACCTGGCTGGTCATCGCCGCCGGCCGGCCATCGCCGGCGAGGACCTGGCCGGGCCGGTGCGCTGCGGGCGCTGGCCGCCCGCGGCGCCCAGCCGGTGATCGTCCGGGTACCGGCGGGCCAGGATGTCGATCGGGACGCGCTGGCCGACCAGATCCAGGACGCGCTGGCGCACTGGCGGCCGTCCGCCGGCCTCGTCAGCGTGGCCCGTCGCCGGGGTGCTGTCGCTGCTGGCGCTGGACGAGGCGCCGCTGCCCGGGTACCCGGTGGTGCCGGCGGGGCTGGCGGCCACGCTGGCGCTGGTGCAGGCGCTCGACTGCCGGGAGCGGGAGGCGCCGCTGTGGGTGCTGACCCGCGGCGCGGTGGCCACCGCCCCGGGTGAGGCGCCGGCCAGCCCGGTGCAGGCGCAGGCGTGGGGGCTGGGCCGGGTCGCGGGGCTGGAGCACCCCGACCGGTGGGGCGGCCTGATCGACCTGCCGCCGGTGTTGGACGAGCGGGCCGCCGGCGCGGCTGTGCGCGGTGCTGGCCGGGTGCTGGCGAGGACCAGGTCGCGATCCGGGGCTCGGGGATCTTCGGCCGGCGGCTGACCCGTGCTTCCCGCCCGCCTGCGGCGACACCCTGGACGCCCACGGGCAGCGTGCTGGTCACCGGCGGAACCGGGGCGATCGGCGGTCACGTGGCCCGGTGGCTCGCCGCGCGCTCCGCACCAAGGCTTATCCTTGCCTCCCGGTCAGGCCCGGGCGCGCCTGGTGCCGCGACCCTGGCCGCGGAGCTGGCAGGTACGGGAGCTGCGGTTGCGATCAGCGCCGTGTGACACGGCCTCCAGGCCCGAGCTCGCCGGGCTGCTCGCCCGCGGCGCCACCGATGGACCCCCGCTGACCGCGGTCTTCCACGCCGCGGGCGTCGTGCAGACGACCGCGCTCCATGACAATTCCCTAGCGGAGCTGTCCGTCATGACCGGAGCCAAGGCCGCCGGCGCGTCCC
The DNA here is from genome assembly GCA_963785645.1 of uncultured Actinomycetota bacterium. Lineage (GTDB taxonomy): Bacteria > Actinomycetota > Actinomycetes > Streptosporangiales > Streptosporangiaceae > Trebonia. Next base: position 557,672 of record CAWAWG010000016.1, on the reverse strand, counting down.
ATCTGGACGAGCTCACGGCGGACCTGGGTCTTGACGCGTTCGTCCTGTTCTCCTCGATCGCCGCCATCTGGGGCAGCGGGCTCCAGTGCGGCTACGCGGCAGCGAACTCCTACTTGGACGCCCTGGCCGCGAGTCGCCGTGCCCGTGGCCTGGCCGCGACCTCGGTGTCCTGGGGCCCATGGGGCGGCGGGGGCATGACCGACCACGAAAGCGCGGTCCAGCTTGAGCGGCGCGGACTGCGGTCCATGACACCGGAGCTGGCCATCGGGGCGCTGGCCCAGGCGATCGACGGCGGTACGGATCTCGTCACGGTCGCCGACGTCGACTGGGCGCGGTTCGCTCCACCGTTCACCCTGCGCCGGTCGAGCCCGCTGATCGAGGATCTTCCCGAGGTCAGGCAGGTCCTCGATGCCGCGAGCAACGCCGAGCCGGTGGACAGGCAATCGGGCGGTGCGCTGGCCGATCGGCTGGCGGGGCTGTCGCGGGCCGAGCAGGACCGCATGCTGACCGACCTAGTCCAAGCCGAGGCCAGCGCGGTGCTCGGTCACGCCAGCGTAGCAGCGGTCGGCGCGGACCGGGCCTTCACTGACATGGGGGCCGATTCGCTGACCGCTGTCGAACTGCGTGACCGGCTTGGCGCGGTCACCGGGATCCGGCTCCCCGCTACCCTGCTCTACGACTGCCCCACTCCAGCGGCGCTCGCCGACTATCTGCGGTCGGCCATGACGAGTGACGGAGCGGTGTCCAGGCCCCTGCTAGCCGAACTCGACCGGCTGGAGTCGATGCTCTCCGCGGCAGCCGGGACCGGCGCCGAAGGCGAAACGATTACGGCTAAGCTCGAGGCCATCGCGGCGAAATGGAAGGGAATTAGGGAAGCGGCGGTACCCGCTGTTGACGTAACCGAGCAGCTCGAATCCTCGACCGACGATGAGGTATTCGACTTCATCGTGAATGAACTCGGAATTGATTGATGCTGGCCAAGATGTGCAACCTCGCCCGGGAAGGTGTTCAACTGCTGGATTTCCGCGCGCATGCCTGATACTTCTGTTTATTGGAGAAGTCGCAGTTAGATGGCTCCGATCACTCCGGACCATCGTGCGCGGAGCTTTCCTCGGCCAGCGGCAGCCGACCATGTTTCTACTGAAAGTATTCCCTCAGTTACCTTGGGCTACCTTGAGTCGGCCCCGATGTTCAGCCGCTTCCCGTGCTCACCTGAACGGATGGCTGTCCAGCCGGTGTTCAGTGCCGTAGCTGGTGCCGCTTGTGGCTGTGAGGTGCGAACGTTAGCATCTTTCCAGCCCTGCGGAATGCGATTGTCGGTATCACTGGATCGTGATCCCTTTCAAGTGTCTTTCTTAAGTGCTTTTATCTAGAGTGTTTTATATCTAGTCGGCCCGATCAGTCGGTGGCTCTTGATGGATTGGCGCAGAGCGGGCTTTGGTCGGCCGGGAATGGTGAAGGTAAATGGCTGACTGTGATATTTACCGTGCTTTTCTCGCGGCCCTTACCGAAGTGCCCTGCATCATCTGTTTCCAGCCAGTGGCCGGCTGACCGCGATGAGCGATGACGCTGAGAAGCTCCGTTACTTCCTCAAGCGGGTCACTGCCAACCTGGCCGAGGCGCGGCAGCGCCTGGCCGGTATTGAGTCGGCCGCAGGCGAGCCGCTCGCGATCGTGGGAATGGGCTGCCGTTTCCCCGGCGGGGTCCGCGGGCCGGAGGACCTGTGGGAACTGCTCGCCGCGGGTGGTGACGCGATCTCGGGGTTTCCGCAGGACCGCGGCTGGGACCTGCCGGAGCCGGGCGACGGGGACACGGCGTGGCCGGTCCGCGGCGGCGGGTTCCTCTATGACGCGGCCGATTTCGACGCGGGGTTCTTCGGGATCAGCCCGCGGGAAGCCCTCGCCATGGACCCGCAGCAGCGGCTGCTGCTCGAGGTCTCCTGGGAGGCGCTGGAGCGGGCAGGCATCGATCCTGGGACCCTGCGCGGCTCATCGACGGGCATGTTCGCCGGCGGGTCGACCTCGGGTTACGGCTGGCTGACAGGCGGCCTGGACGCGCAGCTGATGACGGGCAGCGCGATGAGCGTGCTGTCGGGCCGGGTGGCGTACGCCCTCGGGCTCGAGGGCCCGGCGGTCACCGTAGACACGGCGTGCTCCTCTGCCCTGGTGGCGATGCACATGGCCTGCCGGGCGCTGCGGGCCGGCGACTGCACGCTGGCGCTTGTCGGCGGCGTCTTCGTGGCGGTCACACAGCTTTTGTTCACCGACTTCAGCCAGCAACTCGGGCTGTCGCCTGACGGCCGGTGCAAGGCGTTCGGCGCCGGGGCGGACGGCATGGGCGTTGCCGAGGGCGCCGGCGTGCTCGTGGTGGAGCGGCTGTCCGACGCGCGGCGCAACGGGCACCCGGTACTCGCCGTCGTCCGGGGAAGCGCGATGAACTCCGACGGCGCGTCGAACGGGCTGACCGCGCCCAACGGCCCCTCGCAGCAGCGGCTGATCTGGGCAGCCCTCCAGAACGCCGGAGTTCGCGCTGACCAGGTGGACCTTGTCGAGGCACACGGTACGGGAACCCCGCTGGGGGACCCGATCGAGGCACAGGCGCTGCTTGCCACCTACGGGCAGGACCGGCCCGAGGGCCGGCCGCTGTGGCTGGGGTCGGTGAAGTCCAACCTCGGCCACCCCCAGCAGGCCGCGGGCACGGCCGGTCTGATCAAGATGGTGCTGGCACTCCAGCATCGGCTGATGCCGCGGACGCTGCATGCCGACGAGCGGTCGCCGCATGTGGACTGGGTGGCCGGGGACGTGCAGCTTCTGACCGAGGCCATGCCGTGGCCGGGGACCGATGGCGGCGAGCCGCGGCGCGGCGGTGTGTCGGGGTTCGGGATGGGCGGCACGAATGTGCATGTGATCCTTGAGGAGGCTCCGGCCGAGGCGGCTGCGGCGGGGGAGGCCGCGGGTGCGGTGCCGGGCGCGGGAACCGCGCCCGGCGAGGTGGCGGCCGGGGATGCTGCCGGGCGGTTGCGGGTGCTTGGTCCGGGTGCGGGGGTGCATGCGTGGCTGGTGTCGGGCCGGTCGGCGGCTGCGCTGGCCGCGCAGGCGGGGCGGCTGGCGGTGTGGGCGGGGTCGCGGCCGGGCCTGGATGCGGGTGACGTGGGCTGGTCGCTGGCGACGACCCGGTCGGTGTTCGAGCACCGGGCGGTGGTGACCGGGGCCGGCCGGGAGGACCTGGCCGCCGGGCTGGCCGCGGTCGCGGCCGGGGAGCCGCCCGGGGCGGTCGCGGGGATGCCGGGTGCGCGGGCGGCCTCCGGGCAGGTGCCCGCGGCCGGGCCGGGCCGGGTCGCGTTCGTGTTCGCCGGACAGGGCGCGCAGTGGGCGGGGATGGGGACGGAGCTGGCCGCGGCCAGCCCGGTCTTCGCGGCCCGGCTGGCGGAGTGCTCGGCGGCGCTTGAGCCGTACACGGGCTGGCGGGTGCAGGACGTGCTGTCCGGGGCGGCGGGCGCGCCGCCGCTGGACGGGGCGCAGGTGGTGCAGCCCGCCCTGTGGGCGGTCATGGTCGCGCTGGCGGCGGTCTGGGAGGCGGCCGGGGTGATCCCGGACGCGGTGACCGGGCACTCGCAGGGCGAGATCGCCGCCGCCACGGTGGCCGGGATCTTGCCGCTGCCGGACGCCGCCCGGGTGGTCGCCGCCCGGTCCCGCGCCCTGGCCGCCCTCGGTGCGGGCGGCGGGATGCTGTCGGTGGTGATGCCCGACGGCCAGGTCCGCGAGCTGCTGGCCCGCTGGGCGGGCCGGCTCCAGGTCGCCGCGGTCAACAGCCCGGCCGCGACCGTGGTATCAGGCGACGCGGCGGCCCTGGCCGAGCTCGGCGCCGAACTCGCCGCCCGCCGGGTGCTGCGCTGGCCGGTCCCCGACACCGGGTTCGTGGCCCACTCGCCGCGCCTCGACGACCTCGCCGCCGTCCTGGAACAGGACCTGGCGGGCATCCGTCCCGGTCCCGGGCGGGTCCCGATGTACTCCACCGTGACCGGCGGGCCGATCGACGGGCCGCAGCTCGGACGCCGGCTACTGGTTCGCCAACCTGCGCCGCGAAGTCGCCTTCGCCCCCGCCGTGCGGACCCTGGCCGAGAACGGCCACCGGATCTTCATCGAGGTCTCACCCCACCCCGTGCTCACCACCGCGGTCGCCGAGACCCTGGCCGAAACCCCGCCCGGGACGGAGACCGAAGCCGCGGCCAACGGGCCCGGGCCGCTCATCACCGGAACGCTCCGCCGCGACGACGCCGGCCCCGCCGGGCTCCTCGCCTCCCTCGCCGCCGCTCACATAGCCGGGCGCCCCGGTGGACTGGGCCAGCGTGCTGCCCACCGGGCAACGGGTCGAACTCCCCACCTACGCCTTTCAGCCGGCAGCGGTACTGGCTGCGGTCACTGCCGCCGCAGGCGCCGCCGGCCCGGGACGGGGCGGCCGCCGGCCGGGCCGAAGAGCGGTTCTGGGCCGCCGTTGAAGAAGGCAGCGCACGCGAGGTCGCCGAGGTTCTGTCGCTGCCGGAACCGCAGCTAGCCGAGCTCCTGCCCGCGCTGGCCAGCTGGCACCGCCGCGAGCGTTCACAGACCGCGATCGCCGACTGGCGGTACCTGGTCCGCTGGATTCCGGTACCGGACTCCGGCCCTGGCCTCCTGCCTGGAACCTGGCTCGTGGTCCCGCCCGCGGCGGGCCCGGCAGGCGGATGCCCCGAGCCCGGGAGCCTCACCGAGCAGTGCGTCCGCACGCTGGCCGCCCGCGGTGCACAGGTCGTGGTCCTACCCGAGGGCCCCCAGGGCCTGGTCGGCCGCGAGGAGCTCGCCGCGCGGATCGCCGGCGCGGCAGGCGCCGGTACCCGGCTGTCCGGTGTGCTGTCGCTGCTCGCACTGGATGAGGCGCCGCTGCCCCGCCTGCCGGACGTACCAGCTGGCCTGGCTGGCACGCTGACGCTGCTGCAGGCGCTCGGCGACGCGGGAACGGACGCGCCGCTCTGGGTGCTGACGTCGGGTGCCGTCGCTGCAGCGCCGGGTGAGGTGCTGACCAGTCCGGTGCAGGCGCAGGCGTGGGGCCTGGGCCGGGCGGCCAGTCTGGAGCTTCCGGACCGGTGGGGCGGCCTGATCGACGTGCCGCCGGTGCTCGACGACAGGGCCGGCGAGCGGCTGTGTGCCGTGCTGGCCGGGTGCGGAGAGGACCAGGCGGCGATCCGCCCGGCCGGGATCATGGGCCTCCGGCTGGCGCGCGCCGGGCAGCCTGGCGCCGTCAGGACCTGGGTGCCGTCAGGCACCGCGCTGGTCACCGGCGGTACCGGGGCGATCGGCGGGCACGTGGCCCGCTGGCTGGCCGGCCGTGGCGCCCCGCGGCTGGTCCTGGCCTCCCGGTCCGGGCCCGCCGCCGGCGGTGCCGCCGCCCTGGCGGCGGAACTGGCCGCCGCCGGGACCACGGTCGAGGTCACCGCGTGCGACACCGCGGAGCGGGCCGGCCTGGCCGGGCTGCTGGACCGTATCGCGGCCACCGGGCCGGGGCTGACCTCGGTGTTCCACACCGCGGTGGTGATCGACGACGGGGTACTCGACCGGCTGGACGCCGGGCGGATGGCACCGGTCCTCGCCGTCAAGGCGGGCGGCGCCGCGCTGCTCGACGAGCTGACCGCGGGGACCGAGCTGGACGCCTTCGTGCTGTTCTCCTCGGTCGCCGGCATCCTCGGCGGCGCCGGGCAGGGCAGCTACGCGGCGGCGAACTCCTACCTGGACGCGCTCGCCGAGAGCCGCCGGTCCCGCGGGCTCCCCGCGCTGTCGGTGGCCTTCGGACCGTGGGCCGGGACGGGCATCGCCGCGGCCGACGCGGCCAGCGCGCGGCTGCGCCGCAACCAGTGGGAGGTCCTGATGGATCCCCTGCTGGCCATCGGTGCCCTGGACCAGGCGATGACCGGTCCCGAGACCGTCATTGCGGTGATGAACGTCGACTGGCCCCAGATCGCACTCGTGCCCGGTGCGGCCGGCCTTGTCGAGCTCCCGTTCCTGCGCGACCTGCCAGAGGCCCGCCAGCTTGCCGCGAGCCTCAGCACGGCCACCGCTGCCGGCGCGCGCGGGGCAGACGGCGGCCTGGCGGCCGAGCTGGCCGGGCTGAACCGGGCCGAGCAGGACCGGGTGCTGACCGACCTGATCAGGTCGGAGGCCGCGGCGGTGCTCGGGCACTCTTCACCAGGCGACGTGGACGCCGGGCGGGCGTTCAGCGAGATGGGCTTCGACTCGCTGACCGCCGTGGAGCTGCGGAACAGACTCGCCGCCGAGACCGCGCTGAGGCTGCCCGCCACGCTGCTCTTCGACTACCCGGCACCCGTGACGCTGGCTGGCTACCTGCGGGCCGGGCTGCTCGGAGATCAAGACCGGGATACAGAACGGGCCGTTGCTCCGCCCGTACCGTCAGCGGGCATGACCGCGGAGCCGGTCGCGATCGTGGGGATGGGCTGCCGGTATCCGGGCGGCGTGCGCAGCCCGGAAGACCTGTGGGAGCTGGTGGCCGCCGGGCACGGACGCCATCACCGGTTTCCCGCGGGACCGGGGCTGGGACGAGGGCATGCTCGACCACGCTGCGGGGAAGGTGGACGCGCAGGCAGGCGGGTTCGTCCACGAGGCGGGCCAGTTCGACGCGGGGTTCTTCGGGATCAGCCCGCGGGAAGCCCTCGCCATGGACCCGCAGCAGCGGCTGCTGCTCGAGATCTCCTGGGAGGCGCTTGAGCGCGCGGGCATCGACCCCGCGACCTTGCGCGGATCCCGGACCGGCGTGTTCGCCGGCGGGTACGCGTCGGGATACGGGATGGGCCTCTACCTGGGCGATGGCGACCCGGCCGGCCTTGAGGGCTACCTGATGACCGGCGGCGCGACCGCGGTCATCTCCGGGCGAGTGGCCTACGCGCTTGGCCTTGAGGGGCCGGCCGTCACCGTGGACACCGCGTGCTCGTCGGCGCTGGTCGCGCTGCACATGGCCGGTCAGGCGCTGCGGTCAGGAGAGTGCACGCTCGCACTGGCCGGCGGCGTCACGATCATGGCCACCCCGTGGGAGATGGTCGGCATGTCCCGGCAGGGCGGGCTGGCCTCGGACGGTCGCTGCAAGGCATTCGGCGCGGCCGCCGACGGCATGGGGATGGCCGAGGGCGCCGGGGTGCTGGTGCTGGAGCGCCTGTCCGACGCCTTGCGGAACGGGCACCGTGTTCTCGCCCTGGTCAAGGGCACCGCCGTCAACTCCGACGGCGCGTCGAACGGCCTGACCGCGCCGAACGGACCCTCGCAGCAGCGGGTGATACGCACCGCGCTCGCCCAGGCCGGCGTAACCGCGGGCGAGGTCGACGCGGTGGAGGCGCACGGCACGGGGACCAGCCTCGGCGACCCGATCGAGGCGCAGGCCCTGCTCGCCACCTACGGCCAGGACCGCCCGGGCGACCGGCCGCTGCTGCTCGGCTCGGTGAAGTCCAACATCGGGCACACCCAGGCGGCGGCCGGTGCGGCCGGGGTGATGAAGATGGTGCTTGCCCTCCAGCACCAGGAACTTCCCCGCACCCTGCACGTCGGCGAGCCGTCACCGTACGTCGACTGGCAGTCAGGAGACGTGCGCCTGCTGACTGCGCCCGCGCCCTGGAAGAGGAACGGAAGGCCGCGGCGAGCAGGTGTCTCCTCGTTCGGTATCAGCGGGACGAACGCGCACGTCATCATCGAAGAGGCCCCGGACGCGCCGGCGCCGGCGGCCTACGACCCCTCGGTCGACGGGTCCGGCGCCGACGAGTCTTCTTCTGCGCCCGTGCCCCAGGCCGGGGAGCCCGTGCTCGCCGGCGCGGGCCTGGCCTGGCTGGTGTCGGCGCGCAGCGCCGCCGGGCTGGCCGGGCAGGCGTCGCGGCTGGCCGCCTGGGTCACGTCACGGCCGGAGCTGGACCCGGCCGACGTGGCCTGGTCGCTGGCGACGACGCGGACCGCGTTCGACCACCGGGCGGTGCTCCTCGGGACCCGCGCGGACGAGCTGACGGCCCGGCTGACGATCCTGGCCGCTCAGCCGGGAGCGGAGGCTGCACGCCCCCCCGAGGTGATCACCGGGCCGGGACGCCCGGGCGGCGCGGGGCGCGTGGGCTTCCTGTTCGCCGGGCAGGGAGCGCAGCGGGCGGGCATGGGAGCAGGCCTCCACGCGGCGAGCCCGGTATTCGCCCAGGCCTTCGACGCCGCCTGTCAGCGGCTTGAAGCGCAGCTCGGGGTGCCGCTCGCTGAGGTGATCCTCGGTGACGGAGCCGATGCCCGAGCCAGCCAAACGCTCTACGCGCAGCCGGGGCTGTTCGCGGTGCAGGTCGGCCTGGTGGCACTGCTCGCCGCCGCTGGTATAACGCCAGGCGCGGTCGCCGGGCACTCGGTCGGCGAGGTCGCTGCCGCCTGGGCAGCGGGCGTGCTATCGATGGACGATGCCTGCACCCTGGTCGCGACCCGGGCCCGGCTGATGCAGGAACTGCCGGGCGGAGGGGCGATGTGCGCGATCGCCGCCGCCGAGGACGAGGTCGCCCTTGTCCTGGCCGATAACGACCTGGTGACCGGCGGCGCCGCGGTGATCGCCGCGGTCAACGGCCTGACCTCGGTGGTGGTCTCCGGCGCCGAGGCGGCGGTCGCGGCGGTCGCGGCGCGCTTCGCCGACCGCGGGGTGCGGACCCGGCGGCTGCGCGTGTCCCATGCGTTCCACTCCCCGCTGATGGACCCGGTGCTCGGCCGGCTCGACGAGGCGGCCCGGCGACTGGCGTACGCCGCGCCGGCCATCCCCTGGGCGGGCGCGCTTGACGGGGAGCTGATCACCAGCCCGGACCCGGCGTACTGGGCGGCACAGGCCCGTCGCCCGGTCCGGTTCGCCGGCGCGCTGTCCGCCCTGGCGGCCCGCGGGATATCGGCGTTTATGGAAATCGGTCCGGACGCTACCTTGTCGGCAATTGGTGAGGCCGAGGGCGACAAGGTAGCCGGAAGCGGCGAAGAGGACGGCCGCGAGGCGGTGTTCATCCCGCTGCTGCGGCCGCGGACGCCCGCCGCGGACTCGGTGCTCTCCGCGCTGGCTCGCGCTCATGTGGCCGGGGCGGACGTTGACTGGGCGGCCGTGCTGCCTGCCGCGCGGCGGATTGACCTGCCGACGTACGCTTTCCAGCACCAGCAGTACTGGGCGCGGGCACCGCACGCACTCGCCCGGCGTGAGCACGCCGAGCCGGGCGGGGCCGGAGCCGCCGGGGACGCCCGGTTCTGGGCCGCCGTCGAGGACGGGAAGGCCGGCGAGCTGGCCGGCCTGCTGGGAATCGACGGGGGCCAGGCGTTCGACCGCGTCCTGCCCGCCCTGGCGTCCTGGCGGCAGCGGGAGCGCGCGGAGTCCGCGCTCGGCTCCTGGCGTTACCGGGTCACCTGGGTGCCGGTTCCTGACCCCGGTGCGGCGGCCCTGCCCGGGACCTGGCTTCTTGCGGTCCCCGCCGGTCAGGCACGCACGGCCGGTCAGGTCCCGGCCGGACGGGAGGCCGTCAGCGCGTCGGTCCCCGGCATAGCAGACGCGTGCGCCGCCGCGATGACGGCTCGCGGTGCCCGCGTCGTCACCGTGGAGATCGATTGCGCGCGGCCGGACCGGGCGCCGCTGACCGCGCAGATCGCCGGCGCCGTGGGCGCGGGAAGCGGGCAGGCGCGGGCGCCGGGGCGCAGCGGTGACCTGAGCACGGTGGCGGTGACCGGCGTGCTGTCGCTGCTCGCCCTGGACGAGGTGCCGCTGCCCGGGCTGCCCGCGGTGCCCGCTGGCCTGGCCGCGACCCTCGCGCTGGTGCAGGCCCTCGGCGACGCCGGGATAGCCGCACCGTTGCGGGTAGTGACCCGCGGCGCGGTGGCCCCCGGGCCGGGAGAGCTCCTCACCAGTCCGGTGCAGGCACAGGTGTGGGGGCTCGGCCGGGTCGTCGCGCTCGAGCATCCAGACCGGTGGGGCGGATTGATCGACCTGCCTCCGGAGATCGACGAACGGGCCGGGGCCCGGCTGTGCGCGGCCTTGACCGGATGCGGCGAGGACCAGGCGGCGATCCGCCCCGCGGGGATCTTCGGGCGCCGGCTGACGCACGCGCCCGGGGGCGTCAGGAGACAGCGGGTGGACCGCAGGCGGAACCGCCCTCGTCACAGGAGGCACCGGGGCGATCGGCGGGCACGTCGCCCGCTGGCTCGCCAGCAACGGCGCGTCCCGCCTGGCCCTCACGTCCCGTAGCGGTCCCGGTGCCTCCCGCGCGGCCGAGCTCGCCGCCGAACTGGCCGCCGCGGGCACCTCCGTCACCCTCACCGCCTGCGACGTCGCCGACGAGGCCAGCCTCGCCTGCCTGCTCGCCGGCCTCGCGGTGGACGGGCCCGCGCTGACCTCCGTCTTCCACACCGCGGCGGCCCTGGACGACGGGGTCGTTGACCGGCTTGACCCCGCCCGGCTGTCGGCGGCGCTCGACGCCAAGGCGGCCGGGGCCGTCCACCTGGACAAGCTCACCGCGGACCTGCCGCTCGACGCGTTCGTCCTGTTCTCCTCCGTCGCCGGCAGCCTCGGCGGGGCGGGCCAGGGTAACTACGCCGCGGCCAACGCGTTCCTCGACGCACTGGCGGAAAACCGCCGCGGCCGGGGCCTGGCCGCGCTATCGGTCGCCTGGGGACCGTGGGCCGGCGGCGGCATGGCCGCCGACAGCGAGGCGGCCAGGATACGGCTCGGCCGTGGCCCGATGCCCTCCATGGATCCCGCGCTGGCGCTGCGGGCACTCGGCCAGGCGCTTGACGGACCCGACCGCGTGCTCGCCGTGATGGACGTGGACTGGACGCAGCTCGCGTCCATGCAAGGAGCGGGCGATCTGCGACAGATGCCGCTGGTCAGGGACCTGCCGGAGATCCAGCAGCTTCCCCTCGCGCTGGAAGCACAGCCGGCCGGGGACGTGGCCAGGCGGCTGTCCGGGCTGCCGGCGGCGGGACAGGAGCGCCTGCTCACCGACCTGGTCCGGGCCGAGGCCGCGGCCGTGCTCGGGTACGGCTCCGCATCCGAGGTAGAACCGCGCCGTGCCTTCAGCGATCTCGGCTTCGACTCGCTGACCGCAGTCGAGCTGCGGAACCGGCTCACGGCGCTGACCGGACTCGCGCTGCCTGCCACGGTGGCGTTCGACTACCCGACGGCGGCGGTGCTGGCCCGGTTCCTGCGCGCGGAGCTGACCGGCGGCGAGGCCGTCCCGGACGTTCCTGCCGCCGGCCGGGCGGCGGACAGCGGCGAGCCGATCGCGATCGTGGGGATCGGCTGCCGCTTCCCCGGCGGCGCGGCCAGCCCGCAGGATCTATGGGAACTGCTAGCCGCCAGGGCAGACACCATCACCGCCTTCCCGACCGACCGCGGCTGGGACGATGTCGTGCTCGACGCGGAGACAGGCCTCGGCGACGCCAGCTACCCGCGGGCCGGCGGGTTTGTTGCCGACGCTACCGGCTTCGACGCCGGATTCTTCGCCGTTAGCCCGCGCGAGGCCATCGCGATGGACCCGCAGCAGCGGTTGATGCTCGAGGTCGCCTGGGAGGCGCTTGAGCGGGCCCGCATCGAGCCGGGCTCGCTCCGCGGCAGCCGGACCGGTGTCTTCGTCGGCGGGTACGGGCTGGGCTACGAGATGGGCCTGGTTCTCGGCGGCGGCGGCGACGGGCCAGGACCCGAGGGCTACCTGATGACCGGGAACGCGACGAGCGTGATCTCCGGCCGGGTGTCCTACGCCCTCGGCCTGGAAGGCCCGGCGGTCACCGTGGACACCGCCTGCTCGTCCTCGCTTGTGGCCCTGCACCTGGCCTGCCAGGCGATCCGGTCGGGCGAATGCGGCATGGCCCTGGCCGGCGGGGTGACGGTGATGGCTAACCCTGGACCGTTCATCGAGTTCTCGCACCAGCAGGGGCTGGCGGCGGACGGACGCTGCAAGCCGTTCAGCGCGGAAGCCAACGGGATCGTCTGGGGCGAGGGCGCCGGAGCGCTGGTGCTTGAGCGGCTGTCCGACGCGCGCCGCAACGGCCACCAGGTACTCGCGGTGATCACCGGCAGCGCGACGAACTCCGACGGCGCGTCCAACGGCCTCACCGCCCCGAACGGCCCGTCGCAGCAGCGAGTCATCCGGGCCGCGCTGGCTAGCGCCGGGCTGTCGCCCGGCCAGGTGGATGCGGTGGAGGCGCACGGGACAGGGACAGTGCTCGGCGACCCGATCGAGGCGCAGGCGCTCATCGCCGCCTACGGCCAGGACCGCCCGGCGGACCGCCCGCTATGGCTCGGCTCCGTCAAGTCCAACATCGGGCACACGCGGTGCCGCGGCCGGGGTGGCCGGGGTCATCAAGATGGTGCTGGCGCTCAGCATCAGCAACTCCCGCCGACCCTGCACGCGGACCAGCCGTCCCCGCACGTGGACTGGTCGGCAGGTGACGTGCGGCTGCTGACCGAGACCGGTGCCGTGGCCGCCGGCGGGAACAGGCGGCGGGCCGGGATCTCGGCGTTCGGCATCAGCGGCACGAACGCGCACTTGATCGTCGAGGAGGCCCCGGCAATCGCCGCGGAGTCCCCTGACGTGACCAGCGGCCCGACCGAGGCCGCAGCGGATCCGGTCGGCGGGGCCACCACGGTGCCTGTGCTGGCTTCTGGCACGGATGCGCACGCCTGGCCGGTATCTGGCCGCAGTGCGGTCGCCCTGGCGGCCCAGGCGGGCAAGCTCGCAAGCTGGATGAGCGGGCACCCGGGCCTGGACCCGGCCAGCGTAGGGTGGTCGCTGGCTACCACCCGGTCGGCCTTCGAGCACCGAGCGGTGATCATTGCCGCTGGCCCGGCGGGACCGGCGGCGGGAGAACTGGCGGCGGGGCTGTCCGCGCTTGGAGCCGGGCAGACGTCAGCGGGCATCGTGTCTGGCGCGGTACCGCCAGGCGGCGATCCGGGGAAGGTGGTGTTCGTCTTCCCCGGGCAGGGCGGCCAGTGGGCCGGGATGGGCACCGAACTGGCTGAGTCGAGCCCGGTGTTCGCCGCGAAGCTGGCGGAGTGCGCGACCGCGCTTGTCCCGTATACCGGCTGGGACCTGCACGAGGTGCTGTCCGGGGCGGGCGGCGCCCCGGACCTGGACCGGGTGGACGTGGTGCAGCCGGCGCTGTGGGCAGTGATGGTCTCCCTCGCCGCGGTGTGGCAAGCGGCCGGGGTTGTCCCGGACGCGGTGGCGGGGCACTCGCAGGGCGAGATCGCCGCCGCGGCGGTGGCCGAAATCTTGTCGCTTGAAGACGCCGCGCGGGTGGTGGCGCTGCGGTCCCGGGCGCTGACGGCGCTTTCCGGCCGCGGCGCCATGGCATCGGTGGCGGAGCCGGCCGGGGCGGTGCGGGAGCGGCTCGCCGCGTGGCCCAGCCTGTCCGTGGCGGCGGTGAACGGGCCGCTGGCGACGGTGGTGTCGGGTGACCCGGAGGAGGTGCGGGACCTCGTTTCCGCATGCGAGGCCGACGGCACCAGGGCGCGGATCCTCCCGGTGGACTACGCCTCGCACGGGCCGCAGGTGGCGGACCTCGAGCGGGAGATTACCGCCGCGCTTGCGGGGATCACGCCAGGTAAGGCCCGCATACCGATGGTCTCCGCGATGACCGGTGATCTCCTGGCGGGGCCCGAGGCGGACGCGGGCTACTGGTACGCGAGCCTGCGGAACCCGGTCGAGTTCGCCCGCTCGGTGGAGGTCCTCGCCGCCGACGGGCACCGCGTGTTCGTCGAGGTATCGCCGCGGCCGGTGCTGACTGTGCCGGTGACCGAGGCCCTGGAAGGCCTGCACGCCGGGGGGACCGTCACCGGCACCCTGCGGCCGGGCGACGGCGGGCCCGCCCGGCTCCTGAAGTCCCTCGCCGCGGCCTGGGCCGGCGGAGCAGCGGTCAACTGGGCCGCGGTCCTGCCCCCCGCGCCAACCGTTGACCTGCCCACCTACGCCTTCCAGCGACAGCATTACTGGGGGTCGTCCCTGCGGGCGCTGCAGTCCCTGCGAGCGGCCGGGCCTGCCGGCACTGGGTCGGTCGGCACTGGGCCGGCCGCGGCCGGGTCGGTACGGGACGGCGGCGCGGGCACCGTGGCCGAGACCAGGTTCTGGGCCGCGGTGGAGGGGGGCAACCTCCAGGAACTGGCCGACACGCTCGCGGTAGACGGACAGCGGCCGTTCAGCGAGGTACTCCCTGCCCTTGCGTCCTGGCGGCGGCGCGAGCAGTTCCAGTCCGCGGTCGCGGACTGGCGGTACCGAGTTTCCTGGGCTCCGGTTTCCGTTCCGGGTACGGCAAGGTTGGCGGGTAGGTGGCTTCTCGTAGTGCCTGGCGGAGGCGTTGTCCAGGACGGAGAAGGGCGGCCGGGCGTGACGGGCGCGCTGGCTGCCCGCGTGGCGGAGGCACTGGCCAGCCACGGTGCCACGGTCGTGGTGGTGACCGGAGGCTGGGGGCAGGCCCCTCAGCAGCCGGACCGGGCGGTGCTGGCCCGCTTGCTCACTCAGGCAGTGGCAGACGGCGAGACGGTCCGGGACGCCGACCCGGCGACTGGCGGCGGCCTGGTGGCCGGGGTGGTGTCGCTGCTGGCCCTGGATGAGGCGCCACTGCCCGGGTTCGCGGCGGTGCCGGGGGGCTTGGCGGGGACGCTGAGCCTGGTGCAGGCGATGGGTGATGCAGGGATCAGCGCACCGTTGTGGGCGCTGACCAGCGGCGCGGTCACGATGCCGGGTGAGGCGCTGGCCAGCCCGGTGCAGGCGCAGACGTGGGGGCTTGGCCGGGTCGCGGCCCTGGAGCACCCGGACCGGTGGGGCGGCCTCGTGGACGTTCCCGCGGTGCTTGACGGCCGGTCCGCGGACCTGCTGTGCGCGGTGCTGGCCGGGTGCGGCGAGGATCAGGTGGCGGTCCGTCCGACGGGCGCGTCCGGCCGGCGGCCGGCGCGGGCAGGCAAGCCTGCTGCCGGCGCAGGCCCGGGCGTGGGTGCCATCGGGAACGGTGCTGGTGACCGGCGGGACCGGTGCGGTCGGCGGCCACGTGGCGCGGTGGCTGGCCTCCCGGAGGGCACCGCGGGTGATCCTGACGTCCCGGTCGGGCTCCGGATCGGCGGGGGCGGCGGCGCTGGCGGCCGCCCTGGCCGGCGCGGGGACGGCGGTGACGATAGCGGCGTGTGACAGCGGGTCGCGCGAGCAGTTGGCCGGGCTGCTGGCGGGCGCGGGCGGGTCCGGTGTCCGTGCGGTCTTCCACGCGGCCGGGGTCACGCAGGCGACCGGGCTTGCGGACATGAGCGCCGGCGACCTGTCCGCGGTGCTCGCGGCCAAGGCGGGCGGCGCGGCTTATCTCGACGAACTGACAGCGGAGGCCGAGCTGGACGCGTTCGTGCTGTTCTCCTCCGGTGCCGGCGCATGGGGCAGCGGGCTGCAGGGCGGGTACGCGGCGGCGAACGCGTTCCTGGACGCGCTGGCCACGGCCCGCAGGTCGCGCGGCCTCCCGGCGGTGTCGGTCGCGTGGGGTGCGTGGGGCGGCGGCGGCATGACCAGCCTGGAGGCGGCGACGGCGCTGGCCCGGCGGGGGCTGCGGATGATGGATCCCGCCCGGGCCGTCGCGGCGCTGGCCCAGGTGCTCGATGCCGCCGAGGATCAGCTCATCGTCACCGATATGGACTGGGCCCGGTTCGCGCCGACGTTCACCGCGCGGCGTCCCAGCCCGCTGATCAGCGGGGTCGCGGAGGCCCGCCACGCCCTGGAGGACGGTCCGGCCGAGGCGGGCGCCAGGGACGCCGGGCTGCGCGGCCGGCTGGCCGGGCTGGCCGGCGACGAGCAGGAGCGCGTCCTCACCGACCTGGTCCGCGCCGAGGCCGCCAGCGTGCTCGGCCATCCCGGCCCCGGGGCGATCGACCCGGACCGGGCGTTCAAGGACCTCGGGTTCGACTCCCTGACCGCGCTGGACCTGCGCAACCGGCTGAGCGCCGCCACCGGTCTCGCCCTGCCCTCAACCATCGTGTACGACCACCCCAGTCCCGCCATCCTCGCCCGGCACCTGCAGGCCGAGGAATTCGGCGCGGAAGAGGCCCCCGATCCGCTGGCCGCAGAACTTGACAAGCTTGAATCGCTGCTTTCCCAGGCAACTTCCGACGACGAAGCCAGGGAAACCGTGGGGAACCGCTTGAAGCGCATGCTCGCGAAGTTGAACGGTGCCGCAGCTCAGGAGGAGAGCCAGGTCGTCGCGCAGAAGATTGCGGCCGCATCGGATGACGAAGTCATCAACTTCATCCACGCAGAGCTCGGCAGATAGGGACGGTTCGATGGCCGACGAAGAGACCTTGCGCGACTACCTGAAGTGGGCGACGACTAATCTGCATGATGCTCGGCAGCGCCTGCACGACCTGGAAGAGCGCGACTACGAGCCGGTCGCGATCGTGGGGATGGGCTGCCGGTTTCCCGGCGGGGTGAGCAGCCCCGAGGAACTGTGGGATCTGCTTGCCGCGGGCGGGGACGCGATAGCACCATTCCCAGGCGACCGCGGCTGGGACGAGGACCTGCTCGAACCCGACCCCGGTCAAGCCGCGCCCGCGTACGCGCGGGCGGGCGGATTCGTTTCCGCAACGGAGATTCGACCCGGGATTCTTCGGCATCAGCCCACGGGAGGCGCTGGCGATGGACCCGCAGCAGCGGCTGCTGCTCGAGGTCTCCTGGGAGGCGCTGGAGCGCGCGGGCATCGGCCCCGCGTCGCTGCGCGGCAGCCGGACCGGCGTGTTCGCCGGCGCCTCGTCCTCCGGCTATGACATCGGCCTGCTGCTGGCGCTCGGCGGCACCGGCGGGCTTGAGGGGTACCTGCTGACCGGCAACAGCGGCAGCGTGCTGTCCGGCCGCGTCTCCTACACCCTGGGCCTGGAGGGCCCGGCGGTGACGGTGGACACGGCCTGCTCGTCGTCGCTGGTGGCGCTGCACCTGGCCTGCCAGGCGCTGCGGGCCGGGGAGTGCGCCCTGGCGCTGGCGGGCGGCGTGGCGGTCATGGCGACCCCGGGGACGTTCGTGGAGTTCTCCCGGCAGCAACGGCATGGCCGCCGACGGCCGGTGCAAGTCGTTCGGCGCGGCGGCGGACGGCACCGGCTGGGGCGAGGGCGCGGGCATGCTGGTGCTGGAGCGGCTGTCCGACGCGCGCCGGAACGGGCACCCGGTGCTGGCCGTGGTCGCGGGCAGCGCGGTGAACCAGGACGGCGCGTCCAACGGGCTGACCGCGCCGAACGGCCCGTCGCAGCAGCGGGTGATCCGCGCGGCGCTGGCCAGCGCCCGGCTGTCGCCGGCCGACGTGGACGCGGTGGAGGCGCACGGCACGGGGACGGTGCTGGGGGACCCGATCGAGGCGCAGGCGCTGATCGCCGCCTACGGGCAGGGCCGTCCGGAGGGACGGCCGCTGTGGCTGGGGTCGGTGAAGTCGAACATCGGGCACGCCCAGGCCGCGGCCGGGGTGGCCGGGGTGATCAAGATGGTGCTGGCGCTGCAGCGCCAGGAGTTGCCGCGCACGCTGCACGCCGACGAGCCGTCGCCCGCACGTGGACTGGTCGGCGGGCCAGGTCCGGCTGCTGACCGAGCCGGTGCCGTGGCCTGCAGCGGGCGACGCCCCCGCCGAGCCGGGATCTCGGCGTTCGGGATCAGCGGCACCAACGCCCACCTGATCATCGAGGAAGCCCCCGCGGCCGAGCGCCAGGCCGCCGGCGGCGACGCCGACGGCGCGGTAAACCCGCAAGACGCCAACGGCGCGGCGGCAGCCGCGGTGGCGGCGGGGGCGCCCGTGGCGTGGCTGGTGTCGGCGCGGTCGGCGGCGGGGCTGGCGGCGCAGGCGGGACGGCTGGCGGACTGGGTCCGGGGCCGACCGGGACTTGACCCCGCCGACGTGGCGTGGTCGCTGGCGACGACCCGGTCGGTGCTCGAGCACCGGGCCGTGGTGACCGGGACCAGCCGGGACGAGCTGCTGGCCGGGCTGTCGGCGCTGGCGGCGGGAGAGCCGGCGCCGGAGGTGGTGTCCGGGCTGGCGGGGCGGGGCCGGGTGGGGTTCGTGTTCGCGGGCCAGGGCGCGCAGCGGGCGGGGATGGCGGCGGGGATGCATGCGGCGTCGCCCGGTGTTCGCGGCGGTGTTCGACGAGGCCGCTGGAGGCTGGAGGAGCTGCTCGGGATCCCGGTGGCCGAGGTCGCGCTGGGCACGGGCCCGGACGGGGACGCCGACGAGCGGGCGGTGCAGACCATCTTCGCGCAGGCGGGGCTGTTCGCGGTGCAGGCGGGCCTGGCCGCGGTGCTGGCCGCGCCCGGGATCGTCCCGGCCGGTGTCGCCGGCCACTCGGTCGGCGAGGTCGCGGCGGCGTACGCGGCGGGGGTGCTGTCGCTGGAGGACGCCTGCGCGCTGGTCGCGGCGCGGGCCGCGCTGATGCAGGCGCTGCCGGCCGGCGGGGCGATGACCGCGGTCGCAGCCGGCGAGCAGGACGTGTCCGGGGTGCTCGCCGGGCTGGCCGGGGCCGGGGTCGCGGCGGTGAACGGCCCGGCGGCGATGGTGGTGTCCGGGAACCGCGCAGGCCGTGGCGACGCGGCGGCGGCGTTCGCCGCCCGGGGGGTGCGGACCCGGATGCTGCGGGTCTCCCACGCGTTCCACTCGGCGCAGATGGACCCCGTGCTCGGCGAGCTGGCCGCCGCGGCCGCCGGGCTGGCCCACGGGGTCCCGCGGGTCCCGTGGGCGGGCGCGCTGAACGGGGAGCTGGTCACGAGCCCGGATCCGGGGTACTGGGCCGAGCAGGCCCGCCGGCCGGTCCGGTTCGCCGACGCGCTCAGGACGCTGGCCGCCCGCGGGATCGACGTGTTCATCGAGGCGGGCCCGGACGGCACCCTGTCGGCGCTCGGCCCGGCTGCGCTCGAAGCATCGGAGACGCACCGGAGGCGCCGGAGCCGGGAGAACGGGCGGCGACCCCGGTGTTCATCCCGCTGCTGCGCCCGGGCGTCCCGGCCGCGGAGGCGGCCACCGCGGCCTGGCCCGCGCCCACGTCGCCGGCGCCGGTGTCCGTGGGCCGCCGTGCTGCCCCCCGGCCGCCGCATCGACCTGCCCACCTACGCGTTCCAGCACCAGCGCTACTGGCCCGACCCGGCCGGCCGCGCCCGCAGCGGCGGGACTCCCGCGCGGCCTGCACGGCGGCCGAGGCCCGGTTCTGGGCCGCGGTCGAGGGCGGGGACGTGCCGGGCTGGCGGACACGCTGTCGGTCGACGTGGACAGCCACTCAGCGAGCTACTGCCGGCCCTTGCCGCCTGGCGGCGCCGCGAGCTGGAGCGGTCCGCCCTGGACTCCTGGCGGTACCAGGTCTCCTGGGTCCCGGTCCCCGACCCGCGCCCGCGGCCCTGGCCGGCACCTGGCTGCTGGTCGCCCCGCCGCGCCTGTCGACCTGCCCGGCAGGCCGCGGACGCGATGACCGCCCGCGGTGCCCGGGTGGCAAGCCTGGAGTGCTCCGCGCGCCGGGGCCGCCCGCGAGGCCCTGGCCGGCCGGATCGGCGAGGTGCTTGACGGCCCGGTGTCCGGGGTGGTGTCGCTGCTCGCGCTGGCGGAGGAGCCGCTGCCGGGTTTGCCCGCCTGCCGACGGGCCTGGCCGCGACGCTGGCCCTGGTCCAGGCGCTGGGCGACGCCGGGTCGCGGCGCCGCTGTGGGTGCTGACCCGGGCGCGGTCGCGGCCGGCCGGGTGAGGTGCTGGCCAGCCCGCTGCAGGCGCAGGTGTGGGGCCTGGGCCGGGTCGCCGGCGCTGGAGCACCCGGACCGGTGGGGCGGCCTGATCGACCTGCCGCCGACCTGGACGACCGGGCCGCGGGCCGGCTGTGCGCGGTGCTGGCCGGATGCGGTGAAGACCAGGTCGGCGATCCGCCCGGCCGGGATCCTGGCCCGGCGGCTCGTCCACGCCCCGCCCGGCCGCGCCCGCCGCGGCCCGTGGGCAGCCCCGGGGCACCGTGCTGGTCACCGGCGGCACCGGCGCGATCGGCGGGCATGTGGCCCGCTGGCTCGCCGCCGGGGGCGCCGCCCGGATCGTGCTGGCCAGCCGCGTCCGGCCCGCGCCCCGCACGCTGCCGGCCCTGGCCGCCGACCTGGCCGCCGCCGGTGCCGCCGTCGACGTCGCCGCCTGCGACGTCTCGCGCCCGGGACAGCCTCGCCGGGCTGCTGGCCCGGATCGCGGCGCGCGGCCCGCCGCTGACCGCCGTCTTCCACGCGGCCGCCAGTGGACGACGGGGTCATCGACAAGCTGGACCCGGCCCGGCTGGCCGCGGTGCTGGCGGCCAAGGCGGCGGGGCGGCCCACCTGGACGAGCTGACCGCGGGCCGAACCTGGACGCGTTCGTCCTGTTCTCCTCGGTCCGGCGACGTGGGGCGCGGGGCAGGGCAGCTACGCGGCGGCCAACGCGTTCCTCGACGCGCTGGCCGAGCGCCGCCGTGCGCAGGGCCTGGCCGGCATCTCGGTGGCCTGGGGCCCGTGGGCGGGCGGCGGCATGGCGGAGTCCACCGCCGCCGCCGGGTCCGGCAGCGGCTTGCTGGGCGGTCTGATGCGCCCATGGACCCGGGTCTGGCGATCCAGGCGCTGGAGCAGGCGGTTAACGGGCCGGGCGGGACGCTCGCGGTCATGGACGTGGACTGGGCCCGGTTCCCCGCCGCGCGCGGCGGCCGGGACCTGCCGGCGCCTGCCCCTGCTCGGCGACCTGCCCGAGATCCGCCAGATCGCGGCGCTGGGCAGCAGACGGGCAGGCAGGCCCTGGCGCGGGCTGGCGCCGGGCGGGCTGGCGGAGCGGCTAGCGGGACTGTCCCGGGCCGAGCAGGGACGGATGCTCACCGGCCTGGTCCGGGCGGAGGCCGCCGCGGTGCTCGGCCACGCGTCGGCCGGGGAGATCGAACCGGGCCGGGCGTTCAGCGACCTGGGCTTCGACTCGCTGACCGCGGTCGAGCTGCGGAACCGGCTCGCGGCCAGCACCGGCCTGCGGCTGCCCGCCACGCTGGCCTTCGACTACCCGACGCCGCGTCCTCGCCGAGTATCTGCGGACCGAGATCCTCCAGGAGGACGTGGCCGTGGTCCCGGTATTCGGTCGAGCTCGACCAGCTCGAGGCGATCCTTTCCGGCATACCGGATGACAGCGATATCCGCGCGGACGTGACCGCGCGGCTGCGAACGGTGCTGTCGAAGTGGGTGGGTGCGCAGGGACGCGACGCCGCGGAGAAAGCACGGCGAACAAACTCGAGTCCGCCACTGACGATGAGATCTTCGACTTCATCGACAAGGAGCTAATCAACTGAGGTTCTCGACGGTGCCGGCAAGTGCCGATCGATGAGCGATAGAGGTGACCTGATCCGGTGTCCGAGCTGACTGAACGTGAGAAGCTCCGCGACTTACCTCAAGAAGGTCACGACCGACCTGCTACCAGGCCAGGGAACGCCTGCGCGACGCTGGAGGCGGCCGAGCAGGAGCCGGTCGCGATCGTGGGGATGGGCTGCCGGTTCCCCGGCGGGGTGCGGGATCCGCGACGGGCTGTGGGACCTGCTGGCCGGCGGGGCGGACGCGATCTCCGCGTTCCCCGCGGACCGGGGCTGGGACCGAGATGCTCGCCGAGGACCACGGGCGGCGTACGTACGCGCAGCAGGGCGGGTTCCTGCTCGACGCGGCCGGAGTTCGACGCGGGGTTCTTCGGGATCAGCCCGCGGGAGGCGCTGGCGATGGACCCGCAGCAGCGGCTGCTGCTGGAGGTCTCCTGGGAGGCGCTGGAGCGGGCCGGGATCGACCCGGCGGTCGCTGCGCGGCGCCGCGACCGGGGTGTTCGTCGGCGCGGCGTCATCGGGCTACGGCATCGGCCTGCACTGGCGGCGCGGGCGGGCGGCTCGAGGGGTACCTGCTGACCGGCGAGCGCGGGCAGCGTGATCTCCGGCCGGGTGTCGTACACGCTGGGCCTGGAGGGCCCGGCGGTGACGGTGGACACGGCGTGCTCGTCGTCGCTGGTGGCGCTGCACCTGGCCGTGCCAGGCGCTGCGCGCCGGGGAGTGCACCCTGGCGCTGGCCGGCGGGGTGACGGTGATGGCGCACCCCGGCGACGTTCGTGGAGTTCTCCCGGCAGCGCGGGCTGGCCGCCGACGGGCGGTGCAAGGCGTTCGCCGCCGCGGCGGACGGGACCGGCTGGGGCGAGGGCGCCGGGCGTGCTGGTGCTGGAGCGGCTGTCGGACGCGCGCCGGCACGGGCACCCGGTGCTGGCGGTGGTCCGGGCAGCGCGGTGAACCAGGACGGCGCGTCCAACGGGCTGACCGCGCCGAACGGCCCGTCGCAGCAGCGGGTGATCCGCGCCGCGCTGGCCGCGCGCCCGGGCTGTCGCCGGCCGAGGTGGACGCGGTGGAGGCGCACGGCACCGGGACGGTGCTCGGCGACCCGATCGAGGCGCAGGCGCTGCTCGCGACCTACGGGCAGGACCGGCCCGAGGACCGGCCGCTGTGGCTGGGGTCGGTGAAGTCGAACATCGGCCACACCCAGGCGGCGGCCGGGGTGGCCGGGGTGATCAAGATGGTGCTGGCGCTGCGGCACGGCGTGCTGCCGCGCACGCTGCACGCCGACGAGCCGTCGCCGCACGTGGACTGGTCGGCGGGCGCGGTCCGGCTGCTGACCGAGCCGGTGCCGTGGCCGCGCCGGCGACCGCCCGCGCCGGGCCGGGGTGTCGGCGTTCGGGATCAGCGGCACCAACGCCCACGTCATCATCGAGGAACCCCGCCGCAGCCGGGACGAGACCCGTGCGAGCCGGGAAGGCACCTCGGCCGGCCGGCGGCCGGCCGGCGGTGCTGACTGCGCGGGCCGGGTGCCGCGTGGCTGGTGTCCGGCGCAGTCGGCGGCGGCGCTGGCCGCGCAGGCCGGCCGGCTGGCGACGTGCGCGGCTGCGCGGCCGGGCCTGGACCCGGCCGACGTGGCCTGGTCGCTGGCGACGACCCGGTCGGCGTTCGAGCACCGGGCGGTGGTCATCGGCGGCGACGCGGGAGGAGCTGGCGGCGGGGCTGGCCGCGGTGGCGGCGGGGCGAGCCGTCCGCGGCGCGTGGTGTCGGGATCGGTGCCGGCGGGCGGAGTCCGGGGCGGGTGGTGTTCGTGTTTCCCGGGTCAGGGCGGGCAGTGGGCGGGGATGGGCCGCGGAGCTGGCGGCGGCGTCGCCGGTGTTCGCGGCGCGGCTGGCCGAGTGCTCGGCGGCGCTTGCGCCGCTTACGTGGACTGGCGGCGTGCAGGACGTGCTGGCCGGGGCGGCCGGGCGCCCCGGGCCTGGACCGGGTCGACGTGGTGCAGCCGGCGCTGTGGGCGGTGATGGTGTCCCTGGCCGCGGTGTGGCAGGCGGCCGGGGTGGTCCCGGACGCGGTGGCGGGGCACTCGCAGGGCGAGATCGCCGCCGCGGCGGTGGCCGGGATCTTGCCGCTGGAGGACGCCGCGAGGGTCGTGGCGCTGCGGCAGCGGGCGCTGGCCGCGCTGGCCGGGCGGGGCGGCATGGTCTCGGTCGCCGAGCCCGCCGCCCGGGTCCGCGAGCGGATCGCGGGCTGGGCGGGGCGGCTGTCGGTCGCGGCGGTGAACGGCCCGGGCGCGACCGTGGTCTCGCGGCGACCCGGGCGCGGTCGCGGAGCTGGCGGCGGCCTGCGAGGCGGCCGGGGTCCGGGCGCGGGTGCTGCCGGTGGACTACGCCTCGCACAGCGCGCAGGTCGAGGCAGCTGCAGCAGCAGATCCTGGCGGCCCTGGACGGGATCGCCCCGGGCCCGGCGCGTGATCCCGATGATCTCGGCGATGACCGGGGAGTTGCTGGCCGGACCGGAAGCTGGGCCCGAGGTACTGGTACGACAGCCTGCGGGCCGCCGGTGGAGTTCGAGCGCGCGGTCCGGGCCTGGCCGCCGACGGGCACCGGGTGTTCATCGAGGTGTCCCCGCACCCGGTGCTGACGGCTCGCGATCAGCGAGACCCTGGACGAGGCCGGCGGAGCCGTCGAGGCCGGTGCGGATGGCGCCGTGGTGGTACGGGACGCTGCGCCGCGACGACGGCGGGCCCGCCCGGCTGCTCGCCTCGCTGGCCGAGGCGCACGTGCACGGCGTGCGCGGTGGACTGGGCGGCGGTGCTGCCGCCGGCCGGCGGGTCGACCTGCCCACCTACGCGTTCCAGCACCAGCGGTACTGGCCGCCCGGGCGGTCGGCCGGCGCGGGAGGCGGCGTGCGGCCGGGGGCCTGGGGGCGATGGCCATCCGCTGCTGGGCGCGGCGGTGGAGCTGGCCGGCGCGGGTGGCGCTGGTGCTGCACCGGGCGGCTGTCGCTGCGCGCTCAGCCGTGGCTGGCCGATCACGCGGTGGCCGGGACGGTGCTGCTGCCCGGGACGGCGCTCGTGGAGCTGGCGCTGCGGGCCGGGAGGCGGCCGGGTGCGGCCGGCTCGAGGAGCTGACGCTGGAGGCGCCGCTGGTGCTGCCCGCCGACGGCGCGGTCCAGCTCCAGGTCACGGTGGGCGGCAGCCGGCCCGATGGGCGCCGGACGGTCGAGGTCCATGCCCGGCCCGCGGATACCGAGGACTCCGTGGACCCGGCACGCCAGCGGGCTGCTGGCCCCGGCCGGGCAGCGTCCCGCGCTTGACGGGTCAGGGCTTGCGCGGCCGGGGCTTGAGGGACAGCCGATTTCCTGGCCTGGCCGCCGGAGAGCGCGGTGCCGGCCGACATCACCGGGCTGTACGAGGCGCTGGCCGCGGGCGGGGTCGAGTACGGCCCGGCGTTCCGCGGGCTGCGGGCGGCGTGGCGGCGTGGCGGCGAGATCTTCGCCGAGGTGGAGCTCCCGGCTGACAACGGGCCTGAGGCGAGCGCGTTCGGGCTGCACCCGGCGCTGCTGGACGCCGCACTCCAGGCTGTCCTCCTTGACTCCGGCGAGGCCTGGCGAGCGCCGGATGCCGTTCGCCTGGACCGGGGTGTCGCTGCACTCGGCCGGGGCCTCGACGCTGCGGGTGAGGCTTCGCCCGACCGAGGACGGCGGGCTGTCGCTGGCGGCCGCCGACGCCGCCGGGCACGCCCGTGGTATCAGTGGCGTCCCTGGCTCAGCGGCCGGTCACCGCTGAGCAGCTGCGATCGGCTGGCGGCACCTCGGGGCAGCTTTTCACCGAGGAGTGGATCAAGGTCCCTGGGCCGGCGGCAGCGGATCCGGTCGGGCACCGGTGGGCGGTGATCGGCGCTGACTGGCTCGGCCTGACCGAGGGCCTGGCCGGGCGGGCGCGGCGGTAACCGCCTACGCGGACGTGGCGGCGCTCGGCGCGGCCATCGCCGTGGGGGAGCCAGCGCCCGGGGCAGTGCTCGCCTGTGCCGGGGCAGCGACGGGTGAACCCGGCGCCGATGACCCCGCCACGCGAGCGCGGCAGGTGACCGGACAAGTGCTGTCCCTGCTCCAGGACTGGCTGGCCGGCGAGCCGCTGGACGCTCCCCTGGTGATCGCGACCAGGGGAGCGTCCAGGGCCGTTCCCGCCGAGGGCGTGGCCGACTTCGGCGCCGCGGCCGCGTGGGGACTGGTCCGGTCCGCGCAGCGGGAAAACCCCGGTCGGCTGATCCTGGCCGACCTGCCCCCCGTGACCTCGGGAGACGGAGATGATGAGGCGGTCGCAACCGGCGCGGCCAGGGCCGCCGCGACCGCGCTGTTCGCCGCCGCGCTGAACAGCGGTGAGCCCGAGCTGGCGATCCGCGGGCACGACATCCTGGCGCGGCGGCTGGGCCGCGCCGCGCCGCCGGACGCGAAGAGCCAGGCCGCCAGGGCGGACCCGCGGGCCACCGGTTTGCCGGGAACGGTCCTGGTAACCGGCGGCACCGGAACGCTGGGCGGGCTGGTCGCGACGCACCTGGCGGCGACCGGGCGGGCCGGACGACTGGTGCTGGCATCGCGGTCGGGCCCGGCCGCGCCCGGCGCGGCCGAACTGGCCGCGCGGGTGGCCGCCGCCGGAGCGAGCGTACAGGTTGGCGCGTGCGACGCCAGTGACACAGGAGCGCTTGGCGCCTTGCTCGCCGGTGTCCCGGCGGACCAGCCGCTGACCGGGGTGATCCACACGGCCGGGGTGGTGGAGGACGGGGTCATCGGGTCGCTGACCCAGGACCGGGTCGACGTGGTGATGCGGGCCAAGGCCGACGCCGCGTGGAACCTGCACGTGCTGACCCGAGACGCCGCCCTCCGTTACTTCGTGCTATTTTCTTCGGCCGCCGCGACCTTCGGAGCTCCTGGTCAGGGCAACTACTCGGCCGCGAACGCGTTCCTCGACGCACTGGCGGCCTACCGCCGGGCCGCTGGGCTGCCCGCCCTGTCTCTGGCCTGGGGGGCATGGGTCGCCGGGCAAGGGATCGGACGCAACCTGAGCCAGGGCCTGCTTGACCGCATCACCAAGTCGGAGATGGCCGACATGTCGGCCGATGAGGGCCTGGCACTGTTTGACCAGGCGCTGACCCGAGACGAGGCACTCCTGGCGCTGGCCCGGATCAACGTGGCCGAGCTGCGGGCTCAGGCCGCCGCCGGGACGCAGTTTCCGTCCCTGCTGCGCGGCCTGACCGGCGGCATCAGCCGCCCGTTCACACCCGACGGCACCAGGGAATCACTGCGACGGAAGCTGGCCGGGCTGCCCCCGGCAGACCAGGAACGGATGCTCACCGCTCTGGTGCGCACGCATGCGGCCGCCGTTCTCGGCCATCCGTCACCGGAGGCGGTCGAGCAGGGCCGGGCCTTCGCCGACCTGGGCTTTGATTCGCTGACCGCGGTAGAGCTGCGCAACCGCCTGCACACCGTTACCGGGCTGCGGCTGCCCACCACGCTCATCTTCGACTATCCCAGCCCGGCCGCGCTGGCCAGGCACCTTCAGGAAGAGCTGGCCGGAGTTCTCGCCGGGGAGCTGGTGGTTTCCGCCTCCCCGGCCGTGCGGGGAGACCCGGTCGCCATCGTGGGAATCGGCTGCCGGTTCCCTGGCGGGGTGGAAGGCCCGGAGCAGCTATGGGAACTGCTGACCGCGGACGGCGATGCGATTTCCGGGCTGCCAGCGGACCGGGGCTGGAACATCGCGGCGTTTTACGACCTCGACCCGGACCATGCCGGGATCTCGCACGTGCGCGGCGGCGGGTTCGTGGACGAGGCGGCCGGGTTCGACCCGGGATTCTTCGGGATCAGCCCGCGGGAAGCCCTCGCCATGGACCCGCAGCAGCGGCTGCTGCTCGAAACCTCCTGGGAAGCCCTGGAACGCGCCGGGATCGACCCGGTCAGCCTGCGCGGTTCGCGGACGGGAGTGTTCGCCGGGGCCGCGCCCCAAGGATACGGCTCGGACCTCGTCGACAACGTGGGGGGTTCTGCGGGATACCTGGTGCTGGGGAGCGCGACCAGCGTGCTGACAGGCCGGGTGTCGTACGTGCTCGGTCTTGAGGGGCCGTCGGTATCGCTCGACACGGCGTGCTCATCCTCGATGGTCGCGCTGCACCTAGCCGTACAGGCGCTGCAGGCTGGAGAATGCTCGCTTGCCCTGGCCGGCGGCGTGACGATCATGGCCACGCCGTTGACCATGGTCGGGTACTCCCAGCAGGGAGTAATGTCGGCCGACGGCCGGTGCAAGGCGTTCTCCTCGACGGCCGACGGCGTAGGCCTGGGCGAGGGCGCCGCGATGCTCGTGGTCGAACGGCTCAGCGATGCCAGGCGGCAAGGGCACCCGGTGCTCGCGGTAATCGAGGGCAGCGCCGTCAATTCCGACGGTGCGTCCAACGGGCTGACGGCGCCGAATGGTCCGTCGCAGCAGCGGGTGATCCAGGCTGCGCTGGCCAGCGCGGGGCTGAACGCCAGCCAGGTCGACGCGGTCGAGGCGCACGGGACCGGCACCACGCTCGGCGACCCGATCGAGGCTCAGGCGATCATCGCCACTTACGGGCAGGGCCAGGCCAGCGGGCCGCCCGCTGTGGCTGGGGTCGGTGAAGTCCAACATCGGCCACGCCCAGCACGCGGCCGGGGCAGCCGGGGTGATCAAGATGATCCTCGCCCTCCAGCACGAGACACTGCCCCGCACGCTTCATGTCGAGGAGCCGTCCCCGCACGTGGAGTGGTCGGCGGGCGACGTGCGGCTGCTGACGGAGCGGGTGCCGTGGCCGGCGGGCGGGGACAATCCGCGGCGGGCCGGCATCTCGTCCTTCGGGATGAGCGGCACTAACGCCCATGTGATCCTGGCGGACCCCCCGGCAGCAGCATCCGTCGCCGAGGGAGAGCGGGGCACCGCCCGGGCTGCCGGGGAGCCTGCCGCGGCTGCGGGCGGCACGGTGCTTGCGGCCGGTCCCGTGGCGTGGGTTGTGTCGGGTAAGACCGCGGCGGCGCTTGCCGGTCAGGCGGGTCGGCTGGCGGACTTGGCCGTGTCCCGACCGGGACTAGACCCGGCCGACGTCGCGTGGTCGCTGGCCACGACACGGTCGAGGTTCGAGCACCGCGCGGTGGTCACCGGGACGGGCCGCGACGAACTGGCGGCGGGCCTGACCGCGCTGGCGGCCGGGGAGCCCGCCTCGAACGTGGTGTCCGGAGCGCTGCCGCCGGGAGGTGACCCGGGCGAGACGGTGTTCGCGTTCCCGGGTCAGGGCGGTCAGTGGGCGGGAATGGGTGTCGAGCTGGCCAAGGCGTCCCCGGTATTCGCGGCGCGTCTCGCTGAGTGCTCGTCGGCACTTGAACCGCTGACGGGCTGGCGGGTGGAGGAGATGCTGGCCGACACGTCCGCGCTGGAGCGGGTGGAGGTGGTGCAACCGGTGCTCTGGGCCGTGATGGTGTCCCTCGCCGCGGTGTGGGAGGCGGCCGGGGTGACCCCGGCCGCGGTGGTCGGGCATTCGCAGGGCGAGATCGCGGCGGCGGTGGTGTCGGGGATTTTGTCGCTCGAGGACGCCGCGAGGGTGGTCGCGCTGCGGTCACGGGCGATGCGGGCACTGGCGGGCAAGGGCGGCATGGCGTCGCTGTCTCTTCCGGTCGACGCGGTGCGCGAGCGGATCGCCGCGTGGCCAGGGCGGCTGTCGGTCGCGGCGGTCAACAGCCCAGCCGCGACCGTGGTCTCCGGTGACCCAGCCGCGATCGAGCTCCTCGTCGGCAGCTGCAAGCGGGACGGCGTGCGCGCGCGAGTGCTGCAGGCGGACTGCGCCGGGCACGGCCCGCAGGTCGAGGCCTTGAAGGCAGAGGTCATCGCGGCACTAGACGGAATCGCGCCGGGCCCGGCGCGGGTGCCGATGGTGTCGGCGATGACCGGGAAGTGGCTGGACGGCCCGGAGCTTGACGCCGCTTACTGGTATGCGAGCATGCGGGCACCGGTGGAGTTCGAACGGTCGGTGCGGGTGCTAGCGGAATCCGGCCACCGGGTCTTCATCGAGATATCCACCTACCCGGTGCTGGCCGCCGCGATCCTCCAGACCGCGGGCGGCGCCGTGGTGATTGGGACGCTGCGCAAGGGCGACGGCGGAGCGGGCCGGATGCTGACCTCTCTGGGACAGGCGCACGTAGCAGGCGTCGGAGTGGACTGGGCGCGGGTGCTGCCCGCCGGGCGGCTGGTGGAGCTGCCGACCTACGCCTTCCAGCACCAGCACTTCTGGCCCCGGCCGTCGGCGGCCGCCGTGGCCGGCGGTGACGGCGACGGGGCCGAGGCGCGGTTCTGGGCCGCGGTTGAGGACGGTGACGTGTCCAGGCTGGCCGACGCGCTCGCGGTGGACAGCCAGCGGCCGTTCAGCGAGGTAGTGCCCGCGCTGGCGTCGTGGCGGCACCGGGAACGGGCCGAGTCGGCGCTGGCGCGCTGGCGGTACCAGGTGACATGGGTCCCGGTGGCCAGTGCCGGGGCGGCGCGGCTGGCCAGGCCCGTGGCTGCTGCTGGTCCCCGCCGGGCATGAAGCCCGAGCCGACGAGGTCGCCGCCGCGATGACCGCGGACGGCGCCCGGCTCGCCACGATCACGGTCGAGACCCGCCGGGCGAACCGGATGGAACTGGCCACCCTGGTCGGGGCCGCGCTCACGGGGGAGGTGCCGGCGGGCGTGGTGTCGCTGCTGGCGCTTGACGAGTCGCCGCTCACCGATGAGCCCGCGCTTCCCGCGGGTGCAGCGGGAACGCTGGCACTGGTCCAGGCGCTGGGAGACGCCGAGATCGACGCGCCGTTGTGGGTGCTCACAAGCGGCGCGGTCGGTGTGCTGCCGGGGGAAGCCCCGGCCCATCCGGTGCAGGCGATGACCTGGGGATTCGGGCGGGTGGCGGCGCTGGAGCACCCGGACCGGTGGGGCGGGCTGATAGATCTGCCCCCCGGCCTTGACCTGCAGGCTGGCCGGCGGCTTAGTACGCTGCTGGCCGGCTGCGGAGAGGACCAGGCCGCGATCCGGGAAGCCGGGGCCTACGGGCGGCGGATGACCAGGGCCGCCGTAGCCCGGGCCGCGAAGGCCTGGATACCGGGGGGCAGCGCGCTTATCACCGGAGGAACCGGAGCCATCGGCGGGCACGTGGCCCGCTGGCTGGCGTCCCGGGGCACACCGCGGGTGATCCTGGCTTCCCGATCAGGCCCGGCCGCATCCGGCACCGGGACGCTGGCTGCGGATCTCGCCGCTGCGGGGACCACGGTGCAGGTCTGCGCCTGCGACAGCGCGTCGGAGCAGGAAATATCCGGGCTGCTTGCCCGCACCGCCGCATCCGGGGCGCCGCTGGCCGCGGTCTTCCACGCCGCCGGCGTCCCGCAGACCACGCCGATCACCGAGATGTCCACGCCGGGCCTGGCCAGCGTGCTCGCCGCCAAGACCACGGGGGCCGCCTGCCTGGACGAGTTGACCCGCGATATCGACCTGGAGGCGTTCGTGTTGTTCTCCTCCGGCGCCGCGACCTGGGGCAGCGGTGAGCAGGCCGGGTATGCCGCCGCCAATGCCTACCTCGACGCGCTGGCCGAGGCTCGCCGGGCCCGCGGCCTGGCGGCCACCTCGACCGCCTGGGGAGGCTGGGCCGGCGGGGGTATGACCAGCGCTCAGGGCGCCGCCGAAGGACAGCGTCGCGGCATCGGGCAGATGGACCCGCAACTGGCCGTCCGGGCGCTGGCCCAGATCCTGGACGCAGGAGAGAACGCAATCACCATCGCCGACATTGACTGGGCCCGGTTTACCCCCACCTTTACCATCCGGCGGCCAAGCCCCCTGCTCTCCGCGCTGTCCGGAGCGGCCAGCACGCCGGCCGAGGACACAGTTCCCGGTGCCGACGCGGCCGCCACCCTGGCCAGCCAGCTCGCAGGCCTGTCACCCGCCGAGCAGGAACACACCCTCACCGACCTGGTCCGTGCCCAGGTCGCGGCGGTCCTCGGCCACGCGTCCGCGCAGGCGATCGAGCCGGATCAGGCCTTCGCCGATCTCGGATTCGACTCCGTGACCGCTATTGAGTTCCGTAACCGGCTCAGCGCAGCGAGCGGTCTCAAGCTGCCCGCGACCCTCATCTACGATCACCCGACCCCGGTAGTGCTGGCTCAGTACCTGCGGACTCAGTCCGGCGAATACAAGGCGCACTACGAGCTCGTCATCGAGGAGATAAGCAAGCTCGAATCGTCTCTCTCGCTGGCGACATGGGATCACGAGGAAAAGCTCAGGATCTCGACTCGCCTCGAAGTCGTGGCCCGCGGCCTCCGCGCCGCCGGGGCCGACGACCTGGCCGATGTCCAGGAGTTCAATCCCGCCACGGACGACGAGATGTTCAACCTCGTCGATGAAGAACTCAGAATCTCTGACTTTGACTAATAAGCCTTCCGCCCGGGGCGCAAGAAGGGAAACGGTAATGTCAACCGACAACGAAGAGAAGCTGCGGGATTACCTCAAGCAGGTGACCACGACGCTTCGCCAGACACGTCGGCGCCTTCACGATGTGCGGCAACGTGACCGTGAGCCGGTCGCGATCGTTGGTATGGGTTGCCGGTTCCCCGGCGGTGCTGACAGTCCCGAGGATCTGTGGGGGTTGCTGTCGGCGGGAACGGATGCGGTGGCGGGCCTTCCGCAGGACCGCGGGTGGGACATCGACGGCATGTACGGGACGGATGCTGGGCCGGGCATGTCTCAGACCCGTGAGGGTGCGTTCCTGGACGACGCGGCCGGGTTCGACGCGGGATTCTTCGGCATCAGCCCGCGCGAGGCCCTGACCATCGACCCGCAGCAGCGCGTGTTTCTCGAGGTGTCTTGGGAGGCGATTGAACAGGCAGGACTTGACCCGCTGGCGCTACGTGGATCCTCGACGGGCGTATTCGCCGGGGCGGCCTATTCCATGTACGGTCTGGGTCTCACCGACGCGGACGGCGCCAAGGGCTACCGGATAACCGGCAACCTGACCTCGGTCATTTCCGGGCGCGTGTCCTACACCCTGGGGCTTGAGGGCCCGGCGGTGACCGTCGACACGGCGTGCTCGTCCGCGTTGGTCGCGATCCATCTCGCCTGCCGCGCGATTCGGTCGGGCGAATGCACGCTGGCACTGGCCGGCGGAGTGGCGATCATGATGACGCCGGGGGTGTTCACGGAGTTCTCCAAGCAGGGTGGCCTGGCCTCTGACGGCCGGAGCAAGGCCTTCGGCGCCAGAGCGGACGGAATGGGATGGGGCGAGGGCGCCGGCGTCCTCGTACTTGAGAGGCTGTCGGATGCGCGCAGGAACGGGCACCGGGTGCTGGCGGTGGTCACCGGCAGCGCGGTGAACCAGGACGGTGCGTCCAACGGGCTGACCGCGCCGAACGGGCCGTCACAGCGCCGGGTGATCAGGACCGCCCTGGAGAATGCTGGCCTTCGCACCGACGAGGTGGACGCGGTGGAGGCGCACGGGACGGGGACCGTGCTGGGCGACCCGATCGAGGCGCAGGCGCTGCTGGCGACGTACGGGCAGGACCGGCCGGAGGGCCGGCCGCTGTGGCTGGGGTCGGTGAAGTCGAACATCGGGCACACCCAGGCTGCGGCGGGAGTGGCCGGGGTGATGAAGATGGTCCTCGCCTTGCAGCATCAGGAGCTGCCGCGGACCCTGCACGCCGGCGAGCCGTCCCCGCACATCGACTGGTCGGCGGGGGACATCAGGCTGCTGACCGAGCCGGCTCCCGTGGCCTGCGGGCGGGGAGCGCCCCCGCCGGGCCGGGATCTCGGCGTTCGGGGGCAGCGGCACCAACGCGCACGTCATCATCGAGGAGCCCCCGGCGCCGGACAGTACCGGGGAAGACGGGGCGGGCGACGGCGGCGGCGGGCTCGCCGGGCACGGCGGTGCGGGCGGGGCGGGTGTTCCGCTGCGGGTGCTGGATGCCGGGTGCGGGGCGTTCGCGTGGCTGGTGTCGGGGCGGTCGGAGGCTGCGCTGGCCGGGCAGGCGGGGCGGCTGGCGGCGTGGGCGGGGTCGGAGCCGGGCCTGGACGCGGCTGACGTGGGCTGGTCGCTGGCGGCGACCCGGTCGGTGTTCGAGTACCGGGCGGTGGTGACCGGGGCGGGCCGGGAGGAGCTGGCCGGGGGGCTGGCGGCGCTGGCGGCCGGGCAGCCGGCCGCGGGCCTGCTGTCGGGCCCGGCGGGCGGGGCGGGCCCGGTCGGGTTCGTGTTCGCGGGGCAGGGGGCGCAGCGGGCCGGGATGGCGGCGGGCCTGCACGCGGCGAGCCCGGTGTTCGCGGCCGCGTTCGACGCGGCGGCGGGCCTGCTGGAGACGGAGCTGGGGGTCCCGGTCGCGGAGGTCGCGCTGGGCACCGGCCCGGACGGGAACGCCGACGCGCGGGCCGACCAGACGCTGTTCGCCCAGCCGGGGCTGTTCGCGCTGCAGGCCGGGCTGCTGGCGGTGCTCGGAGCGTGCGGGATCAGGCCGGACGCGGTCGCGGGGCACTCGGTCGGGGAGGCCGCGGCGGCGTACGCGGCCGGGGTGCTGTCCCTGCCCGACGCGTGCCGCCTGGTCGCGGCCCGGGCCCGGCTGATGCAGGACCTGCCGCCGGGCGGGGCGATGTGCGCCGTCGCCGCGTCCGAGGCCGAGGTCAGCGCCGCCCTGGCCGGGACCGCGGGGGTGAGCATCGCCGCCGTCAACGGCCCGGCCGCGGTGGTCATCTCCGGTGACGAGCAGGCGGTCGCGGCGGCCGCGGAGACGTTCCGGGCCCGCGGCACCAGGACCCGGGCGCTGCGGGTCTCGCACGCGTTCCACTCGGCCCGGATGGACCCGGTCCTCGGCGCCCTGGACCAGGCCGCCGCCGCACTGCCCCACGCCGCGCCGGCGATCTGGTGGGCCGGGGCGCTGGACGGGACCCTGGTCACCAGCCCGGACCCGGCCTACTGGGCGGCCGCCGCCCGCCGCCCGGTCCGGTTCGCCGACGCCGTCGCCGCCCTGACCGCCCGCGGGATCCGCACCTTCATCGAGATCGGCCCCGACGCCACCCTCTCCGCCCTCGGCCCCGAAACCCCCGCCCCGCCGAACAAGACCACCCCCGACGGCGCCGCCCCGCACCGGAATTCCCTGAACAGGGCCCTCCCGGACGGGGCCTCCCCGGATGAGACTTCCCCGGACGGTGCTTCCCCGGCCGGGGCCGGGCGGGGCTTCTGCGGGCGGGGCGCCGCTGTTCATCCCGGTGCAGCGGCCGGGTACCCCGGCGGCGCAGGCGCTGCTGGCTGCCCTGGGGCGGGCGCACGTCGCGGGCGTGAGCGTGGACTGGGCCCGGGTGCTGCCCGCGGGGCAGGTCGTAGAGCTGCCGACGTACGCGTTCCAGCATCAGCGGTACTGGGCTGCTCCGGCGTCGCATGGCGTGGCTGATGTGCGCGCGGCGGGGCTGGGCCAGGTGGCGATGGGTCAGGGGTCTCATCCGCTGCTGGCGGCGGCGGTGGAGCTGGCGTCGGGGGACGGGCTGGTGCTGGCCGGGCTGCTGTCGCTGCGGGCGCAGCCGTGGCTGGCCGACCACATGGTGGCCGGGACGGTGCTGGTCCCGGGGACCGG
Organism: uncultured Actinomycetota bacterium; assembly: GCA_963785645.1. Lineage (GTDB taxonomy): Bacteria > Actinomycetota > Actinomycetes > Streptosporangiales > Streptosporangiaceae > Trebonia. Next base: position 522,713 of record CAWAWG010000016.1, on the reverse strand, counting down.
GCTGGTGGAGCTGGCCCTGGCCGGCGGGTACGTGGCCGGGTGCGGGCGGCTGGTGGAGCTGGCGCTGGAGGCTCCGTTGTTGCTGCCGGCTGGTGGCGCGCTCCAGGTGCAGGTGAGCGTGGGCGGCCCGGCTCCGGACGGGGTGCGGGCGGTGCAGGTTTATGCCCGGCCAGAGGGGGACGGCGGGTTGGGGGGCGGGGAAGGGGCTGGGTGGGTCCGGCACGCGACCGGGCTGCTGGCCCCGGACGCACCGGACGGCCTGGCGCGGCCCGGCGAGTTCGTGGCCTGGCCGCCCCGGGACGCGGTCGAGGTCCCGGTCGATGGCCTGTACGAGAAACTGGCGACAGCGGGGTACGTCTTCGGGCCGTCGTTCCGCGGGCTACGGGCGGCGTGGCGGCGCGGGGACGAGATCTTCGCGGAGGTGGCGCTGCCGGAGGGCGCGGCAGCAGGGGCGGGGGCGTTCGGGGTCCACCCGGCCCTGTTCGACGCCGCGCTGCACGCCGCCGCGCTCAATGCCGCGCCTGGCGCGGAGAACGGGGGCGGCGGACTGCCCCTGCCGTTCGCCTGGACGGGGGTATCGGTGCACCAGCCCGGAGCGCGGGCGCTGCGGGTGCGGCTGACGCACGGGAGCGGCGGGTCGCTGCGGGTCGAGGCGGCCGATGCCTCGGGCACCCCGGTGGTATCGGTCGCCTCGGTGGTGACGCGGCCGTTGTCGGCGGGTGCGCTGGCGGGTGCGAGCGGTGACCTGGCCGGATCGCTGTTCTCGGTGGACTGGGTCCCGGTTTCCCCCGAGGGCCGTTTCGCCGGTGCGGTGGCGGTGGCGGGGCCGGGCGGTGTGCCGCTGGCGGCCGCGCTGGCGCAGGCGGGGGCCGGGGTGCGGGCGTATCCAGACCTGGACAGCCTGGCGGCGGCGGTCCGCGGCGGGGATCCGGTCCCCGCGCTGGTGCTGGCCTGTGCCGGGGCGGCCGCGGGCGCGGCCGGGGACGGCGACCCGGCGAGTGCCGCGCGGGCGGAGACGGGCCGGGTGCTGGGCCTGGTGCAGGAGTGGCTGGGGCTGGGTGACCTGGGCGGGGCGCGTCTGATGGTGGTGACCCGCGGCGCGGTCGCGACAGGCCCGGGAGAGCCGGTGACGGACCTGGCCGGGGCGGCCGCCTGGGGGCTGGTCCGGTCGGCCCAGTCGGAGAACCCCGGGCGCCTGGTGCTGGCTGACTTGCCGGACAACGACCCGGATGGCGCAGCGGAGGCGCTGTTGGCGGCGCTGGCGGGCGGGGAGGAGCCGGAGGTCGCGGTGCGAGGTGGGCGGGCGCTGGTGCGACGGGTGGCCCGGCCGTCGGGTTCCCTGGTTATTCCGGAAGGGAACGGGCCGTGGCGCCTGGCCATCGGTAAGTCGGGCACGCTGGAGGGGCTGGCGCTGGTCCCGGCGCCGGACGCGGGCCGGGAGCTGGGTCCGGGTGAGGTCCGGGTGGCGGTCCGGGCGGCCGGGCTGAGCCCCGGCGACGTGCTGAGCGCGGATGGTACGGGCCCGGCTGGGGTGCTGGGCCGGGAGGGTGCCGGGGTGGTGCTGGAGACGGGCCCGGGGGTCAGTGGCCTGGCCCCTGGGGACCGGGTGATGGGCTTGTTCGCCGGCGGGGCGTTCGGGCCGGTGGCGGTGGCCGACGCGCGGCTGCTGGTGCCGGTTCCCGCTACGTGGACGCTGGCCCAGGCGGCGGCGGCGGTGCCGGCCGGGTTCGTCGGCGGCGAGGCCGGGCCGGGCCGGCTGCGGGAGATCCTGGCCGAGGTGACCGAGCTGCTGGCCTCCGGTGCGCTGGAGCCGCTCTCGGTCCGGGCGTGGGACATCCGCCGGGCTCCGGAGGCGTTCCGGTTCATGAGCCAGGCCGAGAACGTCGGCCAGGTCGTGCTGACAGTGCCGCCGGACTCGGCTGCTCCCCGAGCGGCGGGCACGGCGGTGGTGACCGGCGGCACCGGGGCTCTCGGGGCCTTGGTGTCCGCGCACCTGGCCGCGGCCGGCCGGGCCGCAGGGGTGGTGCTGCTGTCGCGGTCGGGGCCTGCCGCGCCCGGCGCGGCGGGAACCGCGGCGGAGGTGGCCGGGGCGGGCGCGGACGTGCTGGTCGCGGCGTGCGACGCCGCCGACCGGGACGCGCTGGCGGCGGTGCTGGCCGCCGTGCCCGCCTCGCGGCCGCTGACCGCGGTGGTGCACGCGGCCGGGGTGCTCGATGACGGGGTGGTGGGCTCGCTGACCCCGGCCCGGGTGGACGCGGTGATGCGCCCGAAGGCGGACGCGGCCTGGCACCTGCACGAGCTGACCGCTGGCCTGGACCTGGAGGCGTTCGTGCTGTTCTCCTCGGGGGCGGCGACGTTCGGGGCGGCCGGGCAGGGCAACTACGCGGCCGCGAACGCGTTCCTGGACGGGCTGGCGGCCCGGCGGCAGGCGGCCGGGCTGCCCGGGGTGTCGCTGGCGTGGGGCATGTGGGCCGAGGCCAGCACGATGACGGGTCACCTGACCGGCAGCGACCTGGACCGGGTCACGCGCTCCGGGATGAGCGCGCTGAGCACGGCGGACGGCCTGGGGCTGCTGGACCTGGCCCTAGCCCGCGACGAGGCGCTGCTGATCCCGTCTCGGGTCGACCTGGCCGGCTGCGGGCCGCGGCCGCCCGCGGGCAGGCGCTGCCCCCGCTGGTTCGCGCCCTGGCCGGACAACCGCCAGGCCCGTCCCCGCCGGTCCGGGCGGGGAACTGGACGCGCTGGGCTCGCTGCACCGGGAGCTCCTGGGGATTCCGCGGGCGGATCAGGAGCGGGTGCTGGTGCAGCTGGTCCGCGCGCACGCCGCCGCGGTGCTCGGGCACCCGCGGACCGGACGCGGTGGAGGCGGGCCGGGCGTTCAGCGAGCTGGGGTTCGACTCGCTGACCGCGGTCGAGCTGCGCAACCGGCTGGCCGCGGCCACCGGGCTGCGGCTGCCCGCCACGCTGGTGTTCGACTACCCGACCCCGGCCGCGCTGGCGGCGTTCCTGCGCTCTGAGCTGCTGGGCGAGGCAGACGGCCCGGCACTGCCCGCCGCGGCCGCCGCCGTGGACGGGCGAGCCGGTGGCGATCGTGGGGATGGGCTGCCGGTTCCCTGGCGGTGTGGACAGCCCGGAGGAGCTGTGGGAGCTGCTGGCGGCGGGGGCGGACGCGGTTACGGGGTTCCCGGCTGACCGGGGCTGGGACCTGGCCGGGCTGCTCGGGGATCTTGACCGGCCGGGTGCGTCGTTCGCCCGGGGCGGCGGGTTCGTGGCTGACGCGGCGGGTTTCGATGCGGGGTTCTTCGGGATCAGCCCGCGGGAGGCGCTGGCGATGGACCCGCAGCAGCGGCTGCTGCTGGAGACCGCGTGGGAGGCGCTGGAGCGGGCCGGGATCGACCCGCGGTCGCTGCGGGGATCCGCGACCGGGGTGTTCGCCGGGGCGTCGTCTTCCGGGTACGAGACGATGGACGCCGGAGTCGGCCGGGCACCTGCTGACCGGGACGGCCACGGCGGTGATCTCGGGCCGGGTGTCGTACGTGCTGGGGCTGGAGGGCCCGGCGGTGACGGTGGACACGGCGTGCTCGTCGTCGCTGGTGGCGCTGCACCTGGCCTGCCAGGCGCTGCGGTCGGGGGAGTGCGCCCTGGCGCTGGCCGGCGGGGTGACGGTGATGGCGACCCCCGGTGCGTTCGGTGGGTTCTCCCGGCAGCGGGGGCTGGCCGGCGACGGGCGGTGCAAGGCGTTCGGTGCGGCGGCGGACGGGACGGGCTGGGGCGAGGGCGCCGGGATGCTGGTGCTGGAGCGGCTGTCGCGACGCGCGCCGCAACGGGCACCGGGTGCTGGCGGTGGTGGCGGGCAGCGCGGTGAACCAGGACGGGGCGTCCAACGGGCTGACCGCGCCGAACGGCCCGTCGCAGCAGCGGGTGATCCGGGCCGCGCTGGCCAGCGCGGGGCTGAGCCCGGCCGAGGTGGACGCGGTCGAGGCGCACGGGACCGGGACGCCGCTGGGCGACCCGATCGAGGCGCAGGCGCTGCTGGCGACCTACGGGCAGGACCGGCCGGAGGGGCGGCCGCTGTGGCTGGGGTCGGTGAAGTCGAACATCGGGCACACCCAGGCCGCGGCCGGGGTGGCCGGGCTGATCAAGATGGTCCTGGCCATGCAGCACCAGGAGCTGCCGCGGACCCTGCACGCCGACGAGCCGTCCCCGCATGTCGACTGGTCGGCGGGGGAGGTGCGGCTGCTGACCGAGCCGGTGCCCTGGCCGGCGGACAGCGGCCGGCCGCGCCGGGCCGGGATCTCCTCCTTCGGCATCAGCGGCACCAACGCGCACGTCATCATCGAGGAGGCTCCGGCCCCGGACCAGCCCGCCCCGGGCGGCGGGCCGGACGCTGCCGACGGTGCCGAAGCCGGGGACCAGGCCGCCGGCGACGGCGGCGGGCTCGCCGCGACCAGCGAAGACATCGGGAACGCGGCGGGGGGACTTCCCGTGCTGGATGCCGGGTGCGGGGCGTTCGCGTGGCTGGTGTCGGGGCGGTCGGAGGCTGCGCTGGCCGGGCAGGCGGGGCGGCTGGCGGCGTGGGCGGGGTCGGAGCCGGGCCTGGACGCGGCTGACGTGGGCTGGTCGCTGGCGGCGACCCGGTCGGTGTTCGAGCACCGGGCGGTGGTGACCGGGGCGGGGCGGGAGGAGCTGGCCGCGGGGCTGGCGGCGCTGGCGGCCGGGCAGCCCGGCCGCGGGCCTGCTGTCGGGCCCGGCGGGCGGGGCGGGCCCGGTCGGGTTCGTGTTCGCGGGGCAGGGGGCGCAGCGGGCCGGGATGGCGGCGGGCCTGCACGCGGCGAGCCCGGTGTTCGCGGCCGCGTTCGACGCGGCGGCGGGCTGCTGGAGACGGAGCTGGGGGTCCCGGTCGCGGAGGTCGCGCTGGGCACCGGCCCGGACGGGAACGCCGACGCGCGGGCCGACCAGACGCTGTTCGCCCAGCCGGGGCTGTTCGCGCTGCAGGCCGGGCTGGTGGCGGTGCTCGGAGCGTGCGGGATCAGGCCGGACGCGGTCGCGGGGCACTCGGTCGGGGAGGTCGCGGCGGCGTACGCGGCCGGGGTGCTGTCCCTGCCGGACGCGTGCCGCCTGGTCGCGGCCCGGGCCCGGCTGATGCAGGCCCTGCCGCCGGGCGGGGCGATGTGCGCCGTCGCCGCGGCGCGAGGCCGAGGTCAGCGCCGCCCTGGCCGGGACCGCGGGGGTGAGCATCGCGGCGGTCAACGGCCCGGCCGCGGTGGTCATCTCCGGCGACCGGCAGGCGGTCGCGGCGGCCGCGGAGACGTTCCGGGCCCGCGGCACCAGGACCCGGGTGCTGCGGGTCTCGCACGCGTTCCACTCGGCCCGGATGGACCCGGTCCTCGGCGCCCTGGACCAGGCCGCCGCCGCACTGCCCCACGCCGCGCCGGCGATCTGGTGGGCCGGGGCGCTGGACGGGACCCTGGTCACCAGCCCGGACCCGGCCTACTGGGCGGCCGCCGCCCGCCGCCCGGTCCGGTTCGCCGACGCCGTCGCCGCCCTGACCGCCCGCGGGATCCGCACCTTCATCGAGATCGGCCCCGACGCCACCCTCTCCGCCCTCGGCCCCGAAACCGCCGAAACCCCCGCCCCGCCGAACAAGACCACCCCCAATACGGCCGCCCCGCACCGGAATTCCCTGAACAGGGCCGCCCCGGACGAAGTCGGCGGCGCTTCCGCGGGCGGGACTTCCGTGAACGGAGCCGCCGCGGACGGGACTTCCGTGAGCGGCGCCTCCCCGGGCGGCGCTTCCGCGGGCGGAGCGGATCCTGCAGGCGGGGCCGCCGCGGGCGGGGCGGTGGTGTTCGTTCCGGTGCAGCGGCCGGGTACCCCGGCGGCGCAGGCGCTGCTGGCTGCCCTGGGGCGGGCGCACGTGGCGGGCGTGAGCGTGGACTGGGCCCGGGTGCTGCCGGCGGGGCGGGTGGTGGAGCTGCCGACGTACGCGTTCCAGCGCCAGCGGTACTGGCCTGCTCCCGCGCCGGCCGGCGCCGGGGACGTGGCCGGGGCGGGGCTGGGGGCGACCGGGCACCCGCTGCTGGCGGCGGCGGTGGAGCTGGCCGAGGGCGGCGGGCTGGTGCTGGCCGGGCGGCTGTCGCTGCGGGCGCAGCCGTGGCTGGCCGACCACGTGGTGGCCGGGACGGTGCTGGTCCCGGGCACCGCGCTGGTGGAGATGGCGGCCGCGGCCGGGGCCCGGGCCGGCTGCCCGCGGGTCGCGGAGCTGGCACTGCGGGCCCCGCTGGTGCTGCCGGGCGGCGGCGCGGTCCAGGTACAGGTGAGCGTGGCCGGCCCCGGCCCGGACGGGCAGCGGGCAGTCCAGGTCCACGCCCGCCCCGACCCCGACAGCAGCAGCAGCGGCAGCAGCGGCAGCAGCGGCAGCAGCAGCGGCAGCAGCGGCAGCAGCGGCAGCAGCAGCAGCGCGGCGGCGGCGGCGGGGGCGGGGCCTGGGTCCTGCACGCGGACGGGCTGCTCGCCCCGGACGGGCCGGCCGCCCCGGACGGGCCTGGCGCGGGCCGGGGAGTTCCTGGCCTGGCCGCCGGCCGGCGCGGCCGGGGCCGACCTGGCCGGCGACTACGAGAAGCTCGCCGCGGCCGGCGACGGGTACGGGCCCGCGTTCCGCGGGCTGCGCGCGGCGTGGCGGCGCGGGAACGAGATCTTCGCCGAGGTGGCCCTGCCCGAGGACACCGGAGCCGGGGCCGGGGCGTTCGGGGTCCACCCCGCCCTGCTCGACGCCGCCCTGCACGCCGCCGCCCTCGCCGGCGACGGCACCGGCAGCGGCACCGGCGGCACCGGCGGCACCGGCACCGGCGGCGGCGGCGGCGGCGGCACTGACGGCACCGGCGGCGGCGGCACTGACGGCGACGGCGGCAGCGGCGGGCCCGGCGGGGGTCCCCGGGTGCCGTTCGCCTGGACGGGAGTGACGGTGCACGCGCCCGGCGCGCGGGCGCTGCGCGTCCGGCTGACCCGCGGGAACAGCGGGTCGCTGCGGGTCGAGGCAGCCGACGCCGCGGGCACCCCGGTCGTGTCGGTCGCCTCGCTGGTCATGCGGCCGCTGCCGGCCGGCGCCCTGACCGCCGCCGGCGGCCTGGCCGGGGCGCTGTTCTGCGTGGACTGGGTCCCGCTTCCCCCCGACGACGCCGTGGCGGGCGCGGGCGCGGTGGCGGGCGCGGTGGCGGTGGCGGGGCCGGGCGGGGTGGTGCTGGCCGCCGCGCTGGCGCAGGCGGGAGCCGGGGTGCGGGCCTACCCGGACATCGACAGCCTGGCCGCGGCGGTCCGCGGCGGCGACCCGTCCCCGCGCTGGTCCTGGCCTGCGCAGGCACAGCCGCAGGCACCGACCCGGGTACCGACCCGGGCACGGGCGCAGGCACGGGCCCGGGCCGGGACGCGGGCCGGGACAGCCCGGCGGCGGCCGCGCGGGCGGTGACCGGCCGGGTGCTGGGCCTGGTGCAGCAGTGGCTGGGCGCAGGGGAGCTGGGCGGGGCGCGGCTGGCCGTGGTGACCCGCGGCGCGGTCGCGGCCGCCCCCGGCGAGACGGTCACCGACCTGGCCGCCGCGGCCGCCTGGGGCCTGGTCCGCTCGGCCCAGTCGGAGAACCCCGGACGCCTCGTCCTGGCCGACCTGCCCCCGGGACAGCCGGCCACGCCTGGCGATGCCGGGGCGAGCGGCTCCGCCGCCGCTGCGGCGGGGGTGCTGCTGGCGGCGCTGGCGGCCGGGACGAGCCGGAGGTCGCGGTCCGCGGCGGGCAGGCACTGGGCCGGCGGGTCACCCGGCCCGCCGGCGCCTGGCCGTGCCGGACGGGAACGGGCCGTGGCGGCTGGCGGGCACGGTGCTGGTCACCGGCGGCACCGGGGCCCTCGGGGCCTTGGTGGCCGCGCACCTGGCCGCGGCCGGCCGGGCCGCAGGGGTGGTGCTGCTGTCCCGGTCGGGGCCTGCCGCGCCCGGCGCGGCGGGCCGCCGCGAAGGTGGCCGGGGCGGGCGCGGACGTGCTGGTCGCGGCGTGCGACGCCGCCGACCGGGACGCGCTGGCGGCGGTGCTGGCCGCCGTGCCCGCCTCGCGGCCGCTGACCGCGGTGGTGCACGCGGCCGGGGTGCTCGACGACGGGGTGGTCGGTCGCTGACCCCGGCCCGGGTGGACGCGGTGATGCGGCCGAAGGCGGACGCGGCCTGGCACCTGCACGAGCTGACCGCGGGCCTGGACCTGGAGGCGTTCGTGCTGTTCTCCTCGGGGGCGGCGACGTTCGGGGCGGCCGGGCAGGGCAACTACGCGGCCGCGAACGCGTTCCTGGACGGGCTGGCGGCCCGGCGGCAGGCGGCCGGGCTGCCCGGGGTGTCGCTGGCGTGGGGCCTGTGGGCCGAGGCCAGCACGATGACCGGTCACCTGACCGGCAGCGACCTGGACCGGGTCACGCGCTCCGGGATGAGCGCGCTGAGCACGGCGGACGGCCTGGGGCTGCTCGACCTGGCCCTCGCCCGCGACGAGGCGCTGCTGGTCCCGGCCCGGGTGGACGTCGCCGGGCTGCGGGCCGCGGCGGCCCGCGGGCAGGCGCTGCCCCCGCTGCTGCGGGGCCTGGTCGGCGCGATCGCCAGGCCCGGCCCCGTCGGCCCGAGCGGAGAGCCGGATACGGCGCGGGGCTGCTGCGCCGCACAGCTGGCCGGGGATCCCGCGGGCGGATCAGGAGCGGGTGCTGGTGCAGCTGGTCCGCGCGCACGCCGCCGCCGTGCTCGGGCACCCGGGACCGGACGCGGTCGAGGCGGGCCGGGCGTTCAGCGACCTGGGGTTCGACTCGCTGACCGCGGTCGAGCTGCGGAACCGGCTGGCCGCGGCCACCGGGCTGCGGCTGCCCGCGACGCTGGTGTTCGACTACCCGTCCCCGGCCGCGCTGGCGGGGTACCTGCGCTCTGAGCTGCTGGGCGAGGCAGACGGCCCGGCACTGCCCGCCGCGGCCGCCGCCGTGGACGGCGAGCCGGTGGCGATCGTGGGGATGGGCTGCCGGTTCCCCGGCGGGTGCGGACAGCCCGGAGGAGCTGTGGGAGCTGCTGGCGGCGGGGACGGACGCGATCACGGGGTTCCCGGCTGACCGGGGCTGGGACCTGGCCGGGCTGCTCGGGGATCTTGACCGGCCGGGTGCGTCGTTTGCCCGGGGCGGCGGGTTCGTGGCTGACGCGGCGGATTTCGATGCGGGGTTCTTCGGGATCAGCCCGCGGGAGGCGCTGGCGATGGACCCGCAGCAGCGGCTGCTGCTGGAGATCTCGTGGGAGGCGCTGGAGCGGGCCGGGATCGACCCCCGGTCGCTGCGGGGCTCCCCGACCGGGGTGTTCGCCGGGGCGAGCCTACTCCGGGTACGAGGCGTTGATGGACGCCGAGTCGGCCGGGCACGCTGCTGACCGGGACGGCCACGGCGGTGATCTCGGGCCGGGTGTCGTACGTGCTGGGGCTGGAGGGCCCGGCGGTGACGGTGGACACGGCGTGCTCGTCGTCGCTGGTGGCGCTGCACCTGGCCTGCCAGGCGCTGCGGTCGGGGGAGTGCACCCTGGCGCTGGCCGGCGGGGTGACGGTGATGGCGACCCCCGGTGCGCTCGTGGGGTTCTCCCGGCAGGGCGGGCTGGCCGCCGACGGGCGGTGCAAGGCGTTCGGCGCGGGGGCGGACGGGACCGGCTGGGGCGAGGGCGCCGGGATGGTGGTGCTGGAGCGGCTGTCGACGCGCGGCGCAACGGGCACCGGGTGCTGGCGGTGGTGGCCGGCAGCGCGGTGAACCAGGACGGGGCGTCCAACGGGCTGACCGCGCCGAACGGGCCGTCGCAGCAGCGGGTGATCCGGGCCGCGCTGGCCGCGGCCCGGCTGACGCCGGCCGAGGTGGACGCGGTGGAGGCGCACGGCACCGGGACCGTGCTGGGGGACCCGATCGAGGCGCAGGCGCTGCTGGCGACCTACGGGCAGGACCGGGCCCGGAGGACCGGCCGTTGTGGCTGGGGTCGGTGAAGTCGAACATCGGGCACACCCAGGCGGCGGCCGGGGTGGCCGGGGTGATCAAGATGGTGCTGGCGCTGCGGCACCAGGAGCTGCCGCGGACGCTGCACGCGGGCGAGCCGTCCCCGCATGTCGACTGGTCGGCGGGGGAGGTCCGGCTGCTGACCGAGCCGGTGCCCTGGCCGGCGGACGGCGGCACGGCCGCGGCGGGCCGGGGTGTCCTCCTTCGGGATCAGCGGCACCAACGCGCACGTCATCATCGAGGAGCCCCCGGCGCCGGACAGTGCCGGGGAACGGACGGGCCGGCGCGGCGACGGGCCGGCCGGACCGGGCCGCCGTGCGACGGCGGTGCGGTCCCGCGCGCGGACGGGTGTACGCGCCTGCGGGCCCCGTGCTGGATGCCGGGTGCGGGGCGTTCGCGTGGCTGGTGTCGGGGCGGTCGGCGGCGGGGCTGGCCGCGCAGGCGGGGCGGCTGGCGGCGTCGGGCCGGGGCCGGAGCCGGGCCTGGACGCGGGCTGACGTGGGCTGGTCGCTGGCGACGACCCGGTCGGTGTTCGAGCACCGGGCGGTGGTGACCGGGGCGGGGCGCGGAGGAGCTGGCCGCGGGGCTGGCGGCGCTGGCGGCCGGGGAGCCGGCCGCGGGCCTGGTGTCCGGGCCCGGCGGGCGGGGCGGGCCGGTCGGGTTCGTGTTCGCGGGGCAGGGGGCGCAGCGGGCGGGGATGGGGCGGGCCTGCACGCGGCGTGCCCGGTGTTCGCGGCCGCGTTCGACGCGGCGGCGGGCCTGCTGGAGACGGAGCTGGGGGTCCCGGTCGCGGAGGTCGCGCTGGGCACCGGCCCGGACGGGAACGCCGACGCGCGGGCCGATCAGACGCTGTTCGCCCAGCCGGGGCTGTTCGCGGTGCAGGCCGGGCTGGTGGCGGTGCTGGGAGCGTGCGGGATCAGCCCGGACGCGGTCGCGGGGCACTCGGTCGGGGAGGTCGCGGCGGCGTACGCGGCCGGGGTGCTGTCCCTGGCGGACGCGTGCCGCCTGGTCGCGGCCCGGGCCCGGCTGATGCAGGACCTGCCGCCGGGCGGGGCGATGTGCGCCGTCGCCGCGGGCGAGGCCGAGGTCAGCGCCGCCCTGGGGCGCCGGGACCGCGGGGGTGGGCATCGCGGCGGTCAACGGCCCGGCCGCGGTGGTCATCTCCGGCGACCGGCAGGCGGTCGCGGCGGCCGCGGAGACGTTCCGGGCCGGCGGCACCAGGACCCGGGTGCTGCGGGTCTCGCACGCGTTCCACTCGGCCCGGATGGACCCGGTCCTCGGCGCCCTGGACCAGGCCGCCGCCGCACTGCCGCACGCTGCGCCGCGCGATCTGGTGGGCCGGGGCGCTGGACGGGACCCTGGTCACCAGCCCGGACCCGGCCTACTGGGCGGCCGCCGCCCGCCGCCCGGTCCGGTTCGCCGACGCCGTCGCCGCCCTGGCCGCCCGCGGGATCCGCACGTTCATCGAGATCGGCCCCGACGGCACCCTGTCCGCCCTCGGCCCGGCCGCCGCCGAGGCCGCCGCGAACGGGGCCGCCTCGGACGAGAGCGCCGCGGGCGGGGCCGCCGCGGACGGCGGCGGAGGTGCCTTCGTCCCGCTCCAGCGGCCGGGCACCCCGGCAGCGCAGGCCTGCTGGCTGCCCTGGGGCGGGCGCACGTGGCGGGCGTGAGCGTGGACTGGGCCCGGGTGCTGCCGGCGGGGCGGGTGGTGGACCTGCCGACCTACGCGTTCCAGCACCAGCGGTACTGGCCTGCTCGCCGCGTCGGCCGGCGCCGGGGATGTGGCCGGCGGCGGGGCTCGGGGGCGGCCGGGCATCCGCTGCTGGGGGCGGCGGTGGAGCTGGCCGAGGGCGGCGGGCTGGTGCTGGCCGGGCGGCTGTCGCTGCGGGCGCAGCCGTGGCTGGCCGACCACGTGGTGGCCGGGCACGGTGCTGGTCCCGGGCACCGCGCTGGTGGAGATGGCGGCCGCGGCCGGGGACGCGGGCCGGGTGCCCGCGGGTCGAGGAGCTGGCACTGCAGGCCCCGCTGGTGCTGCCGGGCGGCGGCGCGGTCCAGGTCCAGGTGAGCGTGGCCGGCCCCGGCCCGGACGGGCAGCGGGCAGTCGAGGTCCACGCGCGCAGCGCAGCAGCGGCAGCAGCGGCCGCAGCAGCGGCAGCAGCGGCAGCAGCGGCAGCAGCAGCAGCAGCGGCGGCGGGGCGGGGGCGGGGCCTGGGTCCTGCACGCGGACGGGCTGCTCGCCCCGGACGGGCCGGCCGCCCCGGACGGGCCGGCGCGGGCCGGGGAGTTCCTGGCCTGGCCGCCGGCCGGCGCGGCCGGGGCCGACCTGGCCGGCGACTGTACGAGGAGCTGGCCGCGGCCGGGTACGGGTACGGGCCGGCGTTCCGCGGGCTGCGGGCGGCCTGGCGGCGCGGGAACGAGATCTTCGCCGAGGTGGCCCTGCCCGAGGACACCGGAGCCGGGGCCGGGGCGTTCGGGGTGCACCCGGCCCTGCTCGACGCCGCCCTGCACGCCGCCGCGCTCGCCGGCGACGGCACCGGCAGCGGCACCGGCGGCACCGGCGGCACCGGCGGCGGCAGCACGGCGGCGGCGGCGGCGGCGGCACTGACGGCACCGGCGGCGGCGGCACTGACGGCGACGGCGGCAGCGGCGGGCCCGGCGGGGGTCCCCGGGTGCCGTTCGCCTGGACGGGAGTGACGGTGCACGCGCCCGGCGCGCGGGCGCTGCGGGTCCGGCTGACACCCGGCGCGGGACGGCGGGTCGCTGCGGGTCGAGGCGGCCGACGCCGCGGGCACCCCGGTCGTGTCGGTCGCCTCGCTGGTCCTGCGGCCGCTGCCGGCCGGCGCCGCTGACCGCCGCCGGCGCGACCTGGCCGGGGCGCTGTTCAGCGTGGACTGGGTCCCGCTTCCCCCCGACGACGCCGTGGCGGGCGCGGGCGCGGTGGCGGGCGCGGTGGCGGTGGCGGGGCCGGGCGGGGTGCCGCTGGCCGCCGCGCTGGCGCAAGCGGGAGCCGGGGTGCGGGCCTACCCGGACCTGGACAGCCTGGCCGCGGCGGTCCGCGGCGGCGACCCGGTCCCCGCGCTGGTCCTGGCCTGCGCCGGGACAGCCGCAGGCACCGACCACGGGCACGGGCGCAGGCACGGGCCCGGGCCGGGACGCGGGCCGGGACAGCCCGGCGGCGGCGGCGCGGGCGGTGACCGGCCGGGTGCTGGGGCTGGTGCAGGAGTGGCTGGGCGCAGGGGAGCTGGGCGGGGCGCGGCTGGTGGTGGTGACCCGGGGCGCGGTCGCGGCCGCCCCCGGCGAGACGGTCGCCGACCTGGCCGCGGCGGCGGCCTGGGGCCTGGTGCGGTCGGCGCAGTCGGAGAACCCGGGACGGCTCGTCCTGGCCGACCTGCCCCCCGGGACAGCCGGCGACGCCGGCGATGCCGGGGCGAGCGGCTGCCGCGCCGCGCGCTGGCGGCGGGGGTGCTGCTGGCGGCGCTGGCGGCCGGGACGAGCCGGAGGTCGCGGTCCGCGGCGGGCAGGCACTGGGCCGGCGGGTGACCCGGCCCGGCGGCGCCCTGGCCGTGCCGGACGGGAACGGGCCGTGGCGGCTGGCCGCCGGGTCGGACGGGACGCTGGACGGCCTGGCGCTGGTCCCGGCCCCGGACGCGGCCCGGGACCTGGGCCCGGGGCAGGTCCGGGTCGCGGTGCGGGCCGCCGGGCTGAACTTCCGCGACGTGCTGAACGTGCTGGGCATGTACCCGGGCGAGGCCGGGCTGCTGGGCCTGGAAGGCGCCGGGGTAGTGCTGGAGACGGGCCCGGAGGTGCCCGGCCTGGCCCCCGGGGACCGGGTGATGGGCCTGTTCACCGGGGCGTTCGGCCCGGTGGCGGTGACCGACGCCCGGCTGCTGGCGCCGGTTCCCGCACGGCTGGTCGCTGGCGCCAGGCGGCCGCGGTCCCGGTGGCGTTCCTGACCGCCTGGCACGCGCTGGCGGACCTGGCCGGGCTGCGGGCCGGGGAGACGGTGCTGGTCCACGCGGCCGCGGGCGGCGTGGGGATGGCAGCGGTGCAACTGGCCCGGCACCTGGGCGCGGAGGTCTTCGCGACCGCGAGCCCGGCCAAGTGGCGGGCCCTGCGCCGCGGCCGGGATCCCGGCCGGCGCCCGATCGCGTCCTCGCGCGATACCGGGTTCGAGGAGGCGTTCCTGGCCGCGACCGGCGGGCGCGGGATAGACGTGTGCTGAACTCCCTGGCCGGGGAGTTCGTCGACGCCTCGCTGCGCCTGCGCCGCGCCGGCGGCCGGTTCCTGGAGATGGGCAAGACCGACATCCGCGACCCGCCGCGGTCGCCGCCGCCCACGACGGGCTCCGCTACCAGGCCTTCGACCTGCTGACCGAGGACCCGGACAGGATCGCCGCGATGCTGGCGCAGCTGTGCCGGGCTGTTCGCCGCCGGGGCACTGACCCCGCTGCCGGTGCGTGCCTGGGATGTCCGCCGGGCGCGGGAGGCGTTCCGGTTCATGAGCCAGGCCCGGCACACCGGCAAGATCGTGCTGACCGTCCCGCCGGATGCGGCTGCCCCCCGGGCGGCGGGCACCGCCGTGGTCACCGGCGGCACCGGGGTCCTCGGCGCCCTGACCGCCGCGCACCTGGCCGCCACGGGCCGGGCCGCGGGGCGGTGCTGCTGTCCCGGTCGGGGCCCGGCGCGGCCGGCGCGGCCCGCGCCGCGGCGGCGGCCGCCGCGGCCGGCGCGGCGGTGTCGGTTGTGGCGTGCGACGCCGCCGACCGCGGCGCGCTGGCCGCGGTGCTGGCCGCCGTCCCCGCGGAGCAGCCGGTGAGCCTGGTGGTGCACGCGGCCGGGGTGCTGGACGACGGGGTGACCGGGTCGCTGACCCCGGCCCGGGTCGACGCGGTGATGCGCCCGAAGGCGGACGCGGCGTGGCACCTGCACGAGCTGACCGCGGGCCTGGACCTGGAGGCGTTCGTGCTGTTCTCCTCCGCGGCCGCCACGCTCGGCTCGGCCGGGCAGGGGAACTACGCGGCCGCGAACGCGTTCCTCGACGCCCTCGCCGCGGCCCGGCAGGCCGCCGGGCTGCCCGGGGTGTCGCTGGCCTGGGGCCTGTGGGCCGAGGTCAGCGCGATGACCGGGCACCTGGCCGGCACCGACCGGGGCCGGATGAGCCGGGGCGGGATCAGCGCGCTGAGCGCCGCCGACGGCCTCGGGCTGCTCGGCCTGGCCCTGGCCCGCGACGAGGCCCTGCTCGTCCCGGCCCGGGTCGACCTGGCCGGGCTGCGCGCCGCCGCCGCCCGCGGCCAGGCGCTGCCCCCCCTGCTGCAGGCCCTGGCCGGCCCCCCCGCCAGGCCCGCCCCGGCCGGCCCGGCCGGGGAGCTGGACCCGGCCGGAACCCTGCGCGCCCAGCTGGCCGGGATCGCGCGCACCGACCAGGACCGGGCACTGGTCCAGCTGGTCCGCGCGCACGCCGCCGCCGTCCTCGGGCACCCCGGACCGGACGCGGTCGAACCGGGCCGGGCGTTCACCGACCTGGGCTTCGACTCCCTCACCGCGGTCGAGCTGCGCAACCGGCTCGCCGCCGCCACCGGACTCCGGCTGCCCTCCACCCTCGTCTTCGACTACCCCTCACCCGCCGTGCTGGCGGCGTACCTGCGCTCCGAGCTGCTGGGCGAGGAAGACGGCCCGGCGCGGCCTGGCGGCCGCCGCGGCCGCCGCCGTGGACGGCGAACCGGTGGCGATCGTCGGGATGGGCTGCCGGTTCCCCGGCGGTGCCGACAGCCCCGAGCGGCTCTGGGAGCTGCTGGCCAGCGGGACCGACGCGATCACGGGGGTGCCCCGCGACCGGGGCTGGGACCTGGACGACCTGTCCCGTGACCTTGACCGGCTCGGTGCCTTGGCCGCTCCCGTGGGCGGGTTCGTTGCCGGGGCGGCGGATTTCGATGCGGGGTTCTTCGGGATCAGCCCGCGGGAGGCCCTGGCGATGGACCCGCAGCAGCGGCTGCTGCTTGAGGTCTCCTGGGAGGCGGTCGAGCGGGCCGGGATCGACCCCCGGTCGCTGCAGGGCTCCCCGACCGGGGTGTTCGCCGGCGCGTCCTACTCCGGGTACGGGACGGGCGTGGACGCCGAGTCGGCCGGGCACCTGCTGACCGGGACCGCCACCAGCGTGCTCACCGGCCGGGTGGCCTACCTGCTCGGGCTGGAGGGCCCGGCGATGACCGTCGACACGGCGTGCTCGTCGTCGCTGGTCGCGCTGCACCTGGCCGCGCAGGCGCTGCGGGCCGGGGAGTGCACCCTGGCGCTGGCCGGCGGCGTGACGGTGATGGTGACTCCCCATGAGATGGCGGGTTTCTCCCAGCAGGGCGGGCTGGCCGGCGACGGGCGGTGCAAGGCGTTCGGGGCCGCCGCCGACGGCATGGGCATGGGCGAGGGCGCCGCGATGGTGGTCCTGGAACGGCTCAGCGACGCGCGCCGCAACGGGCACCGGGTGCTGGCGGTGGTGGCCGGCAGCGCGGTGAACCAGGACGGGGCGTCCAACGGGCTGACCGCGCCGAACGGGCCGTCGCAGCAGCGGGTGATCCGGGCCGCGCTGGCCAGCGCGGGCCTGAGCCCTGACCAGGTGGACGCGGTCGAGGCGCACGGCACCGGGACGGTGCTGGGGGACCCGATCGAGGCGCAGGCGCTGCTGGCGGTCTACGGGCAGGACCGGGACCCGGAGCGGCCGTTGTGGCTGGGCTCGGTCAAGTCGAACCTCGGGCACACCCAGCACGCGGCGGGCGTGGCCGGGGTGATGAAGATGGTGCTGGCCCTGGGACACCAGGAGCTGCCCCGGACGCTGCACGCCGGCGAGCCGTCCCCGCACATCGACTGGTCGGCGGGGGAGGTCAGGCTGCTGACGGAGCCGGAGCCCTGGCCGGCGGCCGGCGGGAGGCCGCGGCGGGCCGGGGTCTCCTCTTTCGGGATCAGCGGCACCAACGCGCACGTCATCATCGAGGAACCGCCTGCGGCCGGCGAGGGCACCGGGAACGCGGCAGGGGAGCTTCCCGCCCCGGGGGCCGTGCCGGTGCTGTCCGCCGGCAGCGGGGCGTTCGCGTGGCCGGTGTCGGGCAAGACCGCGGCCGCGCTGGGCGGCCAGGCGGGCCGGCTGAGGGACTGGGCGCTGTCACGGCCGGACCTGGACCCGGCCGGCGCCGGGTGGTCGCTGGCGGCCAGCCGGTCGGTGTTCGAGCACCGGGCGGTGGTGACCGGGACGGTCCTGAGCGACATGACGGCCGGGCTGTCCGCCCTGGCCGACGGGAAACCGCCGGGAACGGTGGCGGGAACGCCGGCGGCGGTCCTGGTGTCCGGGGCGGTGCCGCCGGGCGGCCCGGGCAAGGTCGTGCTCGTCTTCCCCGGCCAGGGCGGCCAGTGGCCGGGGATGGGAACCGGACTCGCGGCGGCCAGCCCGGTCTTCGCGGCCCGGCTGGCGGAATGCTCGGCGGCGCTCGAGCCGTGCACCGGCTGGCGGGTAGAAGACGTCCTGTCCGGTGCGGCTGGTGCCCCGGACCTGGACCGGGTCGACGTGGTGCAGCCGGTGCTGTGGGCGGTCATGGTGTCGCTCGCCGCGGTCTGGCAGGCCGCCGGGGTCGTCCCGGACGCGGTGGCCGGGCACTCGCAGGGCGAGATCGCGGCCGCGGCCGTGGCCGGGATCTTGTCGCTCCAGGACGCCGCGACCGTCGTCGCGCTGCGGTCCAGGACGCTCAAGGCGCTGTCCGGCCGCGGCGCCATGGCATCGGTGGCACTGCCGCCCGGACAGGTGCGGGAACTGCTGGCCGGACAAGAGCACGCCGGCGCCGGGCGGCTGTCGGTCGCGGCTGTGAACGGGCCGTCGGCGACGGCAGTCTCCGGTGACCCGGCAGCAGTGGCGGCCCTGGTCTCCCGGTGCGAGGCCGAGGGCATCCGGGCGCGGGTCCTGCCGGTCGACTACGCCTCGCACGGCCCGCAGGTCGAAAAGCTCGAAGCGGAGATCCTGGCCGCGCTCGACGGGATCGAGCCGCGGCCGGCCCGCATCCCGATGATCTCCGCGATGACCGGCGAGATCCTGCGGGGACCCGAGGCAGACGCCCGCTACTGGTACGCGAGCCTGCGCGCCCCCGTCGAGTTCGCCCGCTCGGTCACCCGGCTCGCAGACTCCGGGCACCGGGTGTTCATCGAGGCCTCCCCGCGGCCCGTGCTGACCGCCGCCATCACCGAGACGCTGGACGAGGCCGGGACAGACGCGACGGTCACCGGCACCCTGCGAAGGGGCGACGGCGGCCCCGCCCGGCTCCTGGCATCGCTCGCCCAGGCGTACGTACACGGGGCAACGGTGGACTGGACCGCGGTCCTGCCCCCCGCCCCGCCCGCCGAACTGCCCACCTACGCTTTCCAGCACCAGCGGTACTGGCCGCCGGCCCCGGCCGCCGCCGCGGGCAGCAGCCCCGGGACGGCAGCCGAGGCACGGTTCTGGGCCGCCGTCGACAACGGCGACCTGGACCAGATCGCCGGCACGCTCGCCGTAGACGGGCGAGCGGCCGTTCAGCGAGGTCCTGCCCGCCCTCTCCTCCTGGCGGAAACGCCAGCAGGCCGGGTCCGCCGTGCAGTCCTGGCGGTACCGGGTCACCTGGGCACCCGTCCCCGGCCCCGGCACCGCGGCACTCAGCGGCACCTGGCTGCTCCTGGCACCGGCCGGGCAGGCACCACCGGACCAGGACCCCGGCGGCTACGCCGCCGCGCTCGCCGCGCACGGCGCCCAAGTCATCACCCTGCCCGTCAGCCCGGGCGAGACAAGCAGGGAAGCCCTCGCCGCCCGCATCGCGCAGGCCCTGCACCCGGCCGGCCACGACCCCGTGCCCGCCGCCGGAATCCTGTCGCTCCTCGCGCTCGACGAAACGCCCCTGCCCGGGCACGCCGCAGTCCCGGCCGGCCTGGCCGCGACCACCGCGCTGATCCAGGCCCTCGGCGACACGCAGATCAACGCCCCGCTGTGGGTCGCGACCCGCGGCGCCGTAGCCGCCGCACCCGGCGAGACACTGCGCAGCCCGGTCCAGGCCCAGTGCTGGGGATTCGGCCGGGTCGCAGCCCTCGAACACCCCGACCGCTGGGGCGGCCTCATCGATCTCCCCCCGGCGGACGAAAAACAGCACCCGACGGGAAAACCGCCGAACAGCTGTGCACCGTCCTCGCCGGATGCGGCGAAGACCAGGTCGCCATCCGGCCAGCCGGGATCTTCGCCCGACGGATGATACACGCCGCCCCGCCGGAGCCGACCGGGCCGGAGCGGCCTTGGACGCCGTCGGGCACCGTGCTGGTTACCGGCGGTACCGGGTGGGTCGGCGGGCACGTGGCCCGCTGGCTCGCCGCGCGCGGCGCCGCGCAGGCGGTGCTGGCCGCCAGGTCGGGCCGGCGGCCCCCGGAGCCGCGGCCCTCGCTGCGGGGCTGGCCGCCGTAGGGACGGCCGTCACCATTGCCGCCTGCGACACCGCGTGCCGGAGCGACCTCGCCGGACTCCTCGGTCGGCTCGCCGCCGACCAGGCCACCGGGGGCAGACCGCCCCTGACCGCGGTGTTCCACGCGGCGGGCAACGCTCCGGGTCTGCCGGTCGCCGAGATCACTGCGGCAGACCTGGCCGGCGTCCTCGGCGTCAAGGCGGCGGGTGCAGCGTACCTCGACGAGCTGACAGCCGACCTTGACCTGGAGGCATTCGTCCTGTTCTCCTCGGGGTCGGCGATCTGGGGGAGCGCGACCGTGGCCGGCTATGCCGCCGCCAACGCCTACCTGGACGCGCTCGCGGAGCACCGCAGGGCCAGGCAGTTGAGCGGCACGTCGATCGCCTGGGGCTCGTGGGGCGGCGGCGGCCTGGGCACCGGGCTGGAGCGGCTCGGGGTCCGCGGCATGGCACCGGAACTGGCGATCATCGCCCTGGCCCAGGCCTTGGACGGCGACCAGGTCACACTGACAGTGGCCGACGTGGACTGGACGCGTTTCGCCCCCGTGTTCACGCTCCGCAGGCCCAGTCCGCTGCTGTCCGGCGTTCCCGAGGCTGCTCAGGCCCTCAACGTCGCGGCCGACCCGGGAACGGGCCAGGACATGGGCCGCACCGCCGAAGCCCTGGCCAAGAGGCTCGCCGGGCTGCCCAGGACCGGGCAGGACCGCATCCTCACCGACCTGGTCCGGGCCGAAGCCGCGGCCGTCCTCGGCTACCCCTCCCCCGAAGCGGTAGAACCCGCCCGCGCCTTTAAAGACCTCGGCTTCGACTCGGTCACCGCACTCGATCTCCGTAACCGGCTCACCGCTGTCACCGGGGCGAAGCTGCCCGCCACCCTCGTCTTCGACTACCCCACTCCAGCCGCCGTCGCCGGGTGCCTGCGCTCGGAACTGGTCGCGGGCGATGAGACTCGTGCATTGCCGATAATCGCCGACCTCGGCAAGCTCGAATCCGTCCTTCGAGAGATGCCCGAGGATCCGGAGATCCGCGACGACATAACAAGGACGCTGCGCAGAATACTGTCGAACTGGATCGAAGCCCAGCATGTCGGCGAACCGGCTGTCTCGAAGGAAGAAAGCGGCATCGCGTTTGGGGCGGCAACTCCTGACCAGGTGTTTGCTTTCCTTGATAAAGAGCTCGGGGCTGGCGAAGGCGTTTTTTGATAAACAGAAGCGACTCCTCGGTTACCTGAAGAAGGCGTCGGCTGAACTGATTCCGGGCCGGATCCCGTTCCAGACCTTGCTCTGGTGGCCGGGCTGTCCGCCGTTCTTGCGGTCCTTGCGGCGCTCCCGCCCCGGTTCCTGCCGCGTCTTGCGAGCTTCTTCCGCCCCGGTCCGTTCCGCGAACCCGGCGTCCCGGAGCAACCGCTGCCCATCGACAGGTGGCATTCCAGCTCCACGGCCCGCAGCTCCGGGCAGGGAGGGTGGAGGCTGTGTGGCCAGTAAGGCGTAGTCGGGTGCATCGAAAGTTGTAGGCGAGTGCCTCCCAAGGAGCAGAGGGGAGCGACACTTGATAACTTAAGTGGCAATTGAATTGCCAAGTCAGGTACCCAGAAATAATCTGCTGCTGAGGTGGAAAATGGTGGCGGGAGGAACGGTGACACTTTCCCTGGTGTCGGGTGTTAATGAAAACAATACGGCCGACGGCGAAATCGATCTGGTCACGGTCGAGCAATTTCCTGAGATTAGTATTCTGCTGGAAATGCTGGTACCTGGAATTCAGCTGCGCGCGGGCGGTACGGACCCGGTCCACGTAAGGCTGCTTGCCGATGCTGCCGGCGCGGTGCGGCTCCCAAGTATTCTGGTGCAGAAGAACGGTTGCCGCGTTATCGACGGGAAGCACCGCGTCGAAGCCGCGAAACTGCTCGGCCAATCCGTGATCAGCGCGCGGGTCATCGACTGCACTGATGCTGAGGCACTGGTGCTCGCGATGAAGTCCAATACGCTGCACGGCCTGCCACTGTCCCGGGTCGACCGCATTTGCGGGGCTAAGCGGGTGCTCGCCTCCCACCCTGACTGGTCTGACCGCTCGGTAGCGAGCGTCGCTGGACTGAGCGCCAAGTCGATCGCGTCGATCAGGAAGAGCATGGCGGATGAAGGGAGGCCGGCACCCGAGAAGCGCCTCGGGCGCGACGGGAAGCGGCATCCGATCACGCCCGCGGAGGGCAGGCGGCGGACAGTGGAGTACATCGTCGCCCACCCTGATGCGTCGCTCCGGCAGATCGCCAGAGAAGCGGACGTTTCGCTGGGCACGGCGCAAGTCATCAAGGAGAAGCTGCGCTGCGGCAACGAATATGTGTTCGCCGTGTCAAAGGATCAGGGAGGACCGCGCCGAAGCGGATCAGCGCACCTCGCCGAGGGACCCGCGCCCGCGGCCCAGTCGTCGCCGGTTCCGACTGCCCGCGGCGGCGAGGTGCTGGCCTGGCAGGCGATCTCGGCCAAGCTCGCAAACGACCCGTCGCTACGGTACACCCAGAGCGGGCGCTCGTTCCTTCAGTGGATGGGGCGGCACTGCCTGTACGAAGGCGAGTGGCGCGAGTTCGTCGACGCCATCCCGTTGCACTGGCTGCCGGAGGTCGCGAAGGTAGCCGTGAGCATGAGCGAGGAGTGGCGGCAGCTCGCGGAGAGGCTGGGGGCTCCCCCAAGTCCCTCCAGTCCGGAGAGGTAAACGGAAGCGGACGTTCCGCGAGGTATCCGCTGACCGGCCCAGCGGATAGATCCTAAAGATTCCCTGCTCAATTGAGCAGGTGCGTAATGTTTCTTCGTGGTCGGACCATCGCGGAATGGTTGGTGAATACCTTTCGCCGGGTCGCGCGCTTAATGCAAGATTAACGCGCGATCCAGGTAAGTCTTCGGAAATCCGGTGACGAGCTTATGGCCGCTTGGCAGGCGAGCGCAGCCCCGGCCGCGCAGCAGAAAGAGGCAGCTATCGTCCGCCGACGAAACCCCGGACTAGTAACGTCATCGCATAACGCGAGAGGATCGCCGGTGTTCGACCGTGGAATCGCCGCACCTGATCACTGGCCGGGCGGTGTGAGAGGGACCTCGCGGCCGTACTCAAAAGCGCGACCGCTGTGGGCACGTGGTCATCGCCCACGCGGTGTCCCGGCGGGGTCGGCCTGCCGCGCCTGGCCGCTGGCGGCCGTCACAGGGACCCTCCCGGCATCCCTAGTCCCCGGCGAAGAACGGATAGTGCACATGACACGAGCAGGAGGCAGCTCATGACTGAGGAGACCGTCACCGCCGCACAGCTATTGTCCGGCACCTATCTCGACCTGCTGCTGGCGTCCCTGGCCGCAGGCGGGGACACCGAAGCGGTCGTCACCGCGCAGCAGCGGGTCACCTACGCGCAGGCTCACGAGCAGGTGCTGCGCATGGCCAACGCGCTGGCGCGACTGGACCTGCGCAAGGGAGACGGCGTGGCCATCTTCGTCGGCAACCGGCCAGAGTCCGTGCTCCTCCAGGCGGCGATCCACCTCATCGGCTGCCGGCTGGTGTTCGTCCCGCCCGAGCCTGGCCAGGCCGAGCTCAGCACCTTCATCGAGCAGGCAGGCGCGACGGCGCTCGTGTTCGACCAGGGCTTCGGCGATCGGGCGGACGACCTGGCTCGCCGGATGAGGGCGCTGCGCATGCTGTCCCTCGGCCCGTCGTCGGCGGGTATCGACCTGCTGCCGCTCATCGCCGAGGCGCCGGCGGTGCTACCGGGGATCGAGATCGGCCAGGATGACATCGTCACGCTGATGTACACGGGAGGCACCACTGGCCGTTCAAAGTTGGTCACTCACCGCCACTTGTGCTACGACGTTATGGTCATGGCGGTGGGACAGCGCAGCGACGACAGCCCGGGACCGGAGCGATCCCTGATCTGCAGCCTGGCGGTCCACACCAGCGGCCATCTCGCCAGCATGATTACACTGCTCGCGGGCAACACGATCGTGCTCGCCGCCAGCGAGTTCGATGCCGGGGAGGTGCTGGCGACGATCGAGCGGGAGCGCATCACCCACATGAACCTCACACCGCCGATGCTGTACGAGATCCTCGATCACCCGGCATGCCCCGAGAATGGCTTCGCGCACCTCGCGCAGATCCACTACGGGAGCGCACCGACGGCGCCCGCCCGGCTTCGCCAGGCGATCGAGCGGTTCGGCCCCGTGATGCTCCAGTCCTACGGGCTCACCGAGGCACCGGTGGTCACCATCCTGGAGCCGCATGAGCATGACTTGGAGCGGCCCGAGACGCTGCGAACCTGCGGTCGGCCTATCGGCATGGAGATCGAGATCCGCGACCCTGACGGCAAAGTCGTGGCGGCCGGCGAGGTCGGCGAGATCTACGTCCGGGGCTTCATGGTGATGACCGAGTACTGGGGTGACCCCGAGCACACCAGCGCCGCGCTGACGGACGGCTGGCTGCACACCGGCGACGTCGGCTACATCGACGACACGGGTTACCTGTACCTCGTGGACCGCTCCAACGACATCATCGTCACCGGGCTCAGGGCGGACAACGTCTACTCGCGGCTGCTTGACGACTTTCTCGCTACGGTGCCGGGCGTGCGCTATGCGGCGGCCGTGGGCGTTCCCGACAACCAGTACGGCGAGGCCGTCCACCTGTTCGTGGTGCCCAAGCCCGGCGTGCTGCTCAACGAGGCAGACCTCACCAGGCAGGTGGTCGCGGAACTCGGCCAGCTGTATGAGCCCCGTGGCATGACGTTCGTGGACACGCTGCCCCGGACCGCAGTAGGCAAGATCGACAAGAAGGCGCTCCGCGCCCAGCTCACGGCCACTTCCACCTCTTGACCGACTTACGACATGGAGAAGGGGCGCGATCGCCGCCGAGATCGGAGCATGATCGCCCGAGCCTCAGCTCGGACAGCGAAAACGGCCCGCTAGCCTCCGCGATTCAGCGATGAGCGACTGTTACACCAGGAATCTGTGGGAGCCTAGGGGTGAAATTCCCCTGGGCTGCCCGACCACTCCGGTGTGCAAAACTATCCACCACAGCGCCCGTCCGGTACGGACCTCGGCATTTCAATCTCTGTAGGGCGGTAGTTGGCGCCGTTGGGTCGAGTCGGGGCCGCTGTGTGGAAAGCTTGGAGGAGTGGAGCGCCCGCCTGATCAGTGGCAATCGGTCCCGGTGTTGTATGGATCGGTTGCACACGAATCTCTCCGCCGTGTTCAGGATCAGCGGCGTCCAGCTCTCGATGAGGGCGTTCGGTTTGTGCCTATGCTCGCAGCAGCGCATTTCGCTGCGAGTCGGAGCACCGCTTCCGAGGCGAATCGGGCCGGGTTTCACGCGGCAGCTTTTGCCCTAGCGGTAACTAAGCCCCGAAGCCTGACTCATTGCGGCCAGGTTCCCTATTGGCTTTTATCCTTCCTTAGCGAGATACCGCGAGTCAAAGTCGTATCAGGACAGTAGCGTGCGCTTGCGCTCCCCGGTTAACTCGCTAGGGTAGAGGAACCTGCTGTACTGGAGCCGCCTGAGAAGGATGCAATTATGCAGAACGACACTTCCGTATTCGAGCACCTCGAGTCTCAGGTGCGCATCTATTGCAGGCAATGGCCGGTCGTCTTTTCGACAGCCCGCGGAAGCAGGATCCGCGATGAGTTCGGCATAGAGTACATTGACTTCTTCGCCGGCGCGGGCTCGCTCAACTACGGGCACAACAACCCGCACCTCAAGCAGGCTCTGCTGCGCTACTTGCAAGAGGACGCCATCGTGCAGAGCCTGGACATGTATACGACGGCGAAGCGAGATTTCCTGCAAGCTTTCCATCAGAGGATTCTGGCCCCGCGAGGACTCGACATGCGAGTCCAGTTTTCCGGGCCATCTGGCACGACCGCCGTGGAAGCCGCGATCAGGCTGGCACGGAAATATACCGGCCGGCGGCCCATCATGAGCTTCGAAAATGCCTTTCACGGGATGTCACTTGGCGCTCTGGCGCTCAACCCTCATGCGGCGGGCGAGATGGCACAATTGTGCCCGCACACTATCGTGGCCCGCTACGATGACGAGTCAGTCGCGGTTTCGAACTGCCTGGCATCGGTAGAAGGCCTGTTGTCCAGGCCAGACGCTGAACTGCCCGCCGCGTGCATCCTCGAGACTGTCCAGGGGGAAGGCGGACTGTTTGCGGCACGGAACTCCTGGCTGAAAGGCCTGGCTGACCTGTGCCGGAGCCGTGGTGTATTGCTCATTGTTGATGACATCCAAGTGGGTTGCGGTCGCACCGGGACCTTCTTCAGCTTCGAGCAGAGCGGCATCCTGCCTGACATTGTTTGCCTGTCAAAATCAATCAGTGGGTACGGTCTTCCGCTGGCGCTTACGCTATTGCGACCAGACCTGGATATCTGGAACCCAGGTGAGCATACCGGAACATTTCGCGGCAGCAATCCCTCGTTTATAACCGCCGCGGCCGCTCTCGATTTCTGGCAGGATCCGGCCTTCCTGGACGGCGTTAGCGCAGCTGAAATCAGGCTGGAACAAGAAAGCCGGTCGCTAACAGCCGAATACTCTGATGTCATGAGCGGCGTACGCGGCAAGGGCATGGCCTGGGGACTGGTATGCCGGGAAACGGAGGTCGCGCGCTCCATCTGCGAGCGAGCCTTCGCGAACAAGCTGCTGGTCGAACGATCCGGCCGCGACAACAACGTCGTGAAGCTCATGCCGCCACTCACCATCAGCGATACGGACATGGCACTGGGCCTCGACGCACTTCGTAAGTCCGTCAAAGAAGTGGTTCAGCGAGCAAACGGCGCGGCGCGTGCGGCGGTCCTTCCCACGAGTTGACGGGGAAACTCACTGGGCGCGCCGCCAGGCGTTCAGCTACGGCATCGCATCAACTGAACGCTGACCGCCGCTGTCGGACGCTCCAGAGCGCCTGAGTGGGGGACAGGCGGGCGGCACGGATGGCAGCCAGCAACCGGCCAGGGCACCTCAGTCCTCCAGCAGGCCAGCAGTTCCTGCCTTAACCCGGGCTGCGCGTCTCGGTCCCCGGGCGGCCGCCGGGCCGTCGGGACCTTCCGGCTCTATCTCCTCCGGCGCCCCCGGGCTGGCCTCCCCCGCCCCTGCGGCCACTGTGGTCTGAGACGCGCCCTGAGGCCCGCCACCGCCGCCATCCCCCGTACCCGGTTGCCCTCGCCTCGGTCCCAGGTAAACCCGCCACTGCCGCTCGTTCAAGATCCGCCCGCATCACCGCGAACTTCTCTCCGAGCGCCGCCTCGTCCGCCTCAGAAATTGCTATACAACATATTCTGTCACGATAGTCACGCACTCAACAGGACAACGTAGCTTGGTGTTTTTTCACGGATTCTTGGGCCGTTTGATCGCGACTGCTACTGTTGCTGATTAGCGGATAACGTTGTCCCAACGGGCAGCGTGCGAAGCAGACAGTGGCGTCAGGCGATAGGCAGCAGGCTCGGTGGTCTCGGCGGCCGATACAGCTACATGTGGTGGTTTTTGGCTGTGGAACGACCGGCTTGCTGCTGACTGGTGGTTCAGGAGTGCAGGGTGCGCGCTGACTCGGCAGCAGAAGCGAAGTGGGCGATCTCCGTTTCGCCCTGGCACAGCGAAAGGTTCGTCCGTCTCATCCGCGCTGATCGTGAGGCGATCGTCGCGTCGTTTGCGCAGCTCTTCGATGAGACGTACGCCGTCGATCATGTTGTCCGCGCCGAGGCGGTTTCCGCTGCATCGGACATCCTGGGCGACGTGGAGTTGAGTGTCAGCTCAGGGGAAGTCCGGAGCCGTGCTGACCTCGAGGCCTGGGCACTGGCCTGGGCCGAGAGAACAAGCTTCGCGGAGCCCGCCGACGGTGTGAACGCCATCCTGATGCTCGTTGACGTCGCGTCGTCGTTCTTCGCGGCCCACCTGGCGGCGGATCCAGGGCTGCTGCCAAGTTTCCGGATCGCCGTGCGGGCGATGAACGTGAGCGTCGGCGGGTTCGCGGAGCTCATCGCCGGAGCCTGTGCGGCAGGGTACTCAACGCGCGTGCAGCTCGACGAGCGGCGGCGCCTGGCGCGGGAACTGCACGACCGGGTGGGTGAGGCGCTAAGCGTCGGGCTCCGGCGGCTTGAGCTCCAGGAAATGGACGACCCGAGCGCTACACCGGACCGGGACAACGTTGCCCGGGACGTCCTGGTGACGGCGATGAGTCGGCTACGCGCCGTGACATCCGATTTGCGGGAAGCAGCACCGACCAGTATCGAACAGGGGCTGAACGAGTACCTGGACTTCTTCCGCGCCACGGCGGCTGTAGAACTGCGGATCAGCGGGGACGAACGGCGTGCGTCCCCGGTCATGCTCGAGGAGACTTTCTTGATCCTCAGGGAAGCCGTGCGCAATGCCCTGACGCACGGGATCCCCAGTGAAGTGAAGGTCGTAGTGGAGATAACCAAAAGGGAGCTGCAGGCGCGGGTGATTGACGATGGGCGCGGTTTCGAGTTGGGCAGCGTCACCTCCAACGGCGTCGGAATCGCCTCAATGCGGGAACGGACCGCCCTCATGGGCGGACGGTTCTGGATATCGAGTCAACCCGGCGGCGGTACGTGCGTCGAGGTCAGTCTCCCGTTGCCAGTGAATGAGCTACCGACAGATGCCGTGCGCGAGCACCTATTACAGGCACGGACCTAGGTTTACTCTTCCCTGGCTACCCGTCACCCGTACAGCTGACCCTTTCGCGCAGCTGAACACCTGAAGCGCGGCCGCGGCGTGAATATCCCTGATGTGCCCCGAATTTCAGTTCGCGCGCGACCCTGGTACAGCTGATCGTTGACGCGCATGAGTGCGTGACTTAAGCTCGCAAAATACTAATCTCTGCGTATTGGGCCATTCGGTGGAAACGCGGGATAGCTACTGCTGAAATGATTGTCATGAATACTCAAATGGTCCACCGGCAGATGGGGCCAAGTAGTGGTTACGTTCACGCGGATTGCTATTGTTAATCGGGCCGAGGCGGCGCTTCGGCTAATTCACGCGGTTCGGGAGATTAATGCCGAGCGGCTGCTGGCGCAGTCTGGGCCGCCGATGCAGACGATCGCGTTGTATACCGAGGCCGAGCAGCGGGCTCTCTTCGTGCGCGAGGCGGATCTCGCTTACTGCCTTGGGCCGGCGTCGGCACGGCCGTACCTGGACCTGGCGGTGCTGGAGCGGGCGCTCGTCGAGACCGAGGCCGACGCGGTCTGGCCGGGCTGGGGGTTTGTCGCCGAGGATCCGGCATTTGCCGAGTTGTGCACGCGGATCGGTGTGACCTTTATCGGCCCGGGCGCGGCGGCGATGCGTAAGCTCGGGGACAAGGTCAGCGCCAAGCACATTGCCGAGGCGGCCGGGGTCCCGGTGGCGGAATGGAGCCGCGGCCCGGTCGGCACCCTGGACGAGGCACTCCTGCAGGCGAGCCGTATCGGCTACCCGCTCATGCTCAAGGCCGCGGCGGGCGGCGGTGGCCGAGGCATCCGCGCCGTCGACTCGGACCACGAACTCCGGGTGGCCTTTCAGCGCACCAGCGAGGAGGCCGCGCGAGCATTCGGCAACGGCACGGTCTTCCTGGAGCGGATGGTGCCGGGGGCACGGCACGTCGAGGTTCAGGTGATCGCGGACAAGCATGGCACGGCCTGGGCCTTGGGCGTTCGCGACTGCTCCGTCCAGCGGCATAACCAGAAGGTCATCGAGGAGTCGGCCTCCCCGGTGCTTTCGCCCGGTCAGACACGGGAACTGAAGGAAGCAGCAGAGCGGCTGGCCTTGGCGGTTGGTTACGACGGGGCGTGCACCGTCGAGTTCCTTTATCATCCGACGGAGAGGTTCTTTGCCTTTCTTGAAGTAAACACGCGGCTACAAGTCGAGCACCCGATCACCGAGGCCACTACCGGGCTCGATCTGGTGAAGGCGCAGCTGCACGTGGCGGCGGGCGGACGGCTGGAGGGGGAGCGCCCGGCGGAGTCGGGACATGCGGTGGAAGCGCGGCTGAATGCGGAGGACCCGGATCGCGACTTCGCGCCCGCACCTGGCCGCATTCAGTTGCTGCGCTGGCCGACCGGGCCCGGAATCCGGGTGGACACCGGCGTGGCGGAAGGAGACGTCATCCCGCCGGATTTCGACTCGATGATCGCGAAGATCATCGCGGTCGGGCGGGACCGCCCCGAGGCGATGGCACGGCTGCTGCGGGCGGTGGAGGAAACCGTCGTCGTCATCGACGGCGGGACGACCAACAAGAGCTTCCTGGCCGAGCTGCTTCGGGCGCCGGCGGTGGTCCAGGCGACTGCCGACACCGGATGGATAGACCGGATGCACACCGAGACGGGGCCGAGGGTAGGCGCGCACGTCGGCATCGCACTGGCGGCAGCGGCCATTGACGCCTATGAGCAGGAGGAGAGCGCTGAGCGCACGCGTCTTTGGGGATCTGGCCGCGGTGGCCGCCCGTACGTTCAGCACGAGCCCGGACAGGTCAGGGAACTGAAGCTTGGCGACCGGCCGTACCGGGTAAGCATCGCCTGCCGGAACGCGGGGCACTA
The DNA here is from genome assembly GCA_963785645.1 of uncultured Actinomycetota bacterium. Classification (GTDB taxonomy): domain Bacteria; phylum Actinomycetota; class Actinomycetes; order Streptosporangiales; family Streptosporangiaceae; genus Trebonia. Next base: position 492,695 of record CAWAWG010000016.1, on the reverse strand, counting down.
CCGCGTCCGTATCGAGGGCGGCACGGGCGAGATGGCCGTCTTCGACGCCATTCACGAACGGCTAGACGCGCACCTGAGCCGATTGACCGTTAACCAGTGCGCCTACCGGCTCGTCACCGCCATCCACGGCCCGGTCCACGTGGTCGAGGTAGCGGGGATCACCCACAGGATCACGCGTGATGAGGGCGGGGTGCTGCGTGCTCCAGCCCCGGCGCTCGTGGTCTCTGTTCCTGTTGCGGTCGGCACCGAAGTGAGCGCAGGCAGCCAGGTCCTAGTGCTGGAAAGCATGAAGATGGAGACGGTGCTCCGCGCGCCGTTCGATGCGCGGGTGCGGGAACTGCTAGTCGCGGTCGGCGCTCAGGTCGGGTCGGGTGCGCCGCTCGCCCGCCTGGAATCCCTCGGAACGCAAGATACCGTTGTGCGGCCGGGGAACGGAGCGATTCCGGTAGACCTGATGATCCCGGAGTCGGCCGAGATTTCGGCGGCAGGGCGCGCTGCCGCGGCGCTGGAGTGGCTGCGAGGCCTGGTACTCGGCTTCGACATGGGCGGGGACCCGGCAGCCGACATGATCGCCGGGTACCTGGCGGTCCGCGAAGCCGCGGTCGCCGAGGGCGCGCCGGTGCGATCATCGGAGCTGGACCTTGCGGCGGCCTTCGCCGACATCGCCGAGCTGTCCTCGGCGCAGTCGGACGCCCACTCGCATCGCAGCTTGCGCGAGCAGTTCCATATTTACCTGCAGAGCCTGGACGCGGAGAGGTCAGGCCTGACCGACGAGTTCCGCCGGGCGCTGCGGCACGCCCTGCGCCACTATGGTGTCACCGGCCTTGAACCGAGCCCCGAGCTTGAGCGGGCGGTGTTCCGGATCTTCCTTGCCCGTGAGCGATACGACGTCGGCATACAGGTGGTGCGTGCGCTGCTGACCGAGTGGATCGCCGCGCCCGTATCCATGGGCGGAGCGCGTGAGCTGGTCGACCGGCTGGCGAGTTCCCTGCAATGGCGCTCGCCGCTGACCGCGGATTTGGCCCGCAGCGTGGCGTTCCGCTGGTTTCACCAGCCCGAGGCGCAGGCGGCGCAAGATGCGGCGCTCGCCGGGGTGGACGAGGAGCTACGGGCGCTAGCCGACATGCCCGAGGGGCCGGAGCGCGAGCGGCGCATCGTGGCCTTGACCGAGATCCCGGAACCGCTGGACGGTTTCCTCGCGAAACGAATCTCCAGTGACCAGTGGTCGGCCCGCGAGCCCATGCTCGAGGTATCAGCGCGGTGGCACTACGGCCTGCAAGACATGCGGGCCCTGCGCGCGTTCGAGGTGGGGGGGCGGCCGGTTGTCGCGTGCGACTACAACCTGGAGATCCAGCCGAATCGTGCGTCGGCGACCAGCGCGGTGGTTACCGTCGGGCGATTCAACGAGCTCGTCGTCGGCGGGCGACTGCCCGCCGATCTGCAGGCGCAGCTCAGAGCCGCGCCCGAGGGCCATGTCCGCGTTGCTGACCTGTACCTCACCTGGAACGATGCCCCTGCCACGGCGGAGGAGCGGTCAGCCGCACTGCGCCAGTCCCTGGTCCGCAGCGGTATCGCGGGCGAAGTCCGGCGCATCGTGGTCGGCGTGACGGGTGACCACGCCCCCGGTGGAATCGAGTACTTCACCTTCCGGCGTCGGGTGGCCACCGGGGAGGGAGAGTTCGCGGAAGATACCCTGATCCGCGGTGTGCACCCGCTGGTCGGTCGGCGGCTGCATTTGTGGCGCCTGCAGAACTTCCACGTCACCCGGGTCGGAGATTCGCCCGCAGCCGGAGGAGTGGTGCCCGGCGGAGTCCTTGTGTATCACTGTGTGGCCAAGGGAAACCCGGATGACCAGCGGCTGGTGTCGCTGGCGCAGGTGCACCGGTTCACGGTTGAACGGGACGCCGACGGGGGCGCCGGGCTCGCGGGCGCGGAGACTGTGCTTGCCGCATGCGGAGACGCCATCGCCAGGGCCCGGCATAACCTCGACCCGGCGGGCCAGTGGCTGGACATGAACCATGTATGGCTCGATATCCGCCCGGTCATCGACGTGGTCCCAGAGGATCTGGCCGCCTGGCAGCGGGCTACCTCACCGCAGGTTCGGCAGGCCGGCATCGGCGAAGTCCTGGTCCAGGGGCGGCTGGCCGGCCCGGACGGCGGCTCGAGCTACGTGGTGACGCGCCTGTGCTACGAGCGGGGAGAAAGCGCCGCTGTCACCGTGGAGGAGCCGCCAACGTGCCCGCTGGCGCCCTTGAATGACTACGACCAGAAGGTCTTGCGGGCTCGCCGTCGCGGCTCTGTTTACCCGTATGAAGTGGTGGAGCTGATCACCGGCCCAAACGGCCAGTTCACCGAACTCGACCTGCGCGGCGCCGGGCTGGTGGAAGTCGACCGGCCGCGCGGGAACAACATCGCCGCGATCGTGGTCGGTGTCGTCCAGACGCCGACGCCGCTGCACCCGGAGGGGATCCGGCGGGTAGTGCTGCTCGGCGACCCGACCAAGGCGCTTGGCGCGCTGAGCGAGGCGGAGTGCGCCCGTATCATCGCGGCGCTGGACCTCGCCGCGCGGGCGAAGCTTCCGCTGGAGTGGTTCGCTCTGTCGTCGGGCGCGCGCATCTCGCTGGACTCCGGCACCGAGAACATGGACTGGATCGCCCGCGTGCTGCGCCGCATCGTCGAGTTCACCCAGGCGGACGGTGAGATCAACGTCGTGGTGGCGGGTATCAACGTCGGCGCGCAGCCGTACTGGAACGCCGAGGCCACCATGCTCATGCACACCAAGGGCATCCTCGTCATGATTCCCGCCTCGGCCATGGTGCTCACCGGCAAGCAGTCATTGGATGTCTCTGGCGGCGTCTCCGCGGAAGACAACTTCGGCATCGGCGGGTACGCGCGGGTGATGGGGCCGAACGGGCAGGCCCAGTACTGGGCGCCGAGCCTTGCCGCGGCCCGCGACGTACTGATGAATCACTATGCGCTCACCTACGTTGCCGACAGCGAGTCGGTCCCGCGTCACGTGGCGACCACCGACCCGGTCTCGCGTGACGTCGCGGACTACCCGCACAGCCACCCCGGCGTGGATTTCACCACCGTCGGCGAGATCTTCTCGGCCGCGGCCAACCCGGACCGCAAGAAGCCCTTCGACATTCGGATGGTCTTGCGGGCGGTGACCGACCAGGACCACGATGCCCGGGAACGCTGGGCTGACATGGCGGACGCCGAGACCGCAGTCGTCATGGACGCGCGGATCGGTGGCTGGCCGGTATGCCTGATCGGCATCGAGTCTCGCCCGCTGGCGCGCCGCGGTTTCCCGCCGGCTGACGGTCCCGACCCGTTCACTGCGGGCACGCTGTTCCCGTTGTCCAGTAAGAAGGTCGCGCGCGCGATCAACGCTGCATCAGGAAACCGGCCGGTGGTGGTGTTGGCCAACCTGTCTGGCTTCGACGGGTCGCCCGAGTCGATGCGACGGCTGCAGCTTGAATACGGCGCTGAGATCGGCCGGGCGATCGTCAATTTCGACGGCAAGGTCGTATTTTGCGTGATATCCCGTTATCACGGTGGGGCGTTCGTTGTGTTCTCCAAGGCGCTCAACGACAATATGACCGTCCTCGCCGTGGAGGGCTCCTTTGCCTCGGTCATCGGCGGCGCACCTGCGGCTGCGGTCGTATTCGCCCGTCAGATCGCCACCCGTGTCGCCGCGGACCCGCGGGTGACGGCCCTTGAGACGAGCATCGCCGCAGCCACCGAGCAGGAGAAGAAAGCCGAGCTGGCGGGTCAACTGGCGGAGGTCCGTACCTCGGTCCGCGCCGAGAAACTGTCGGCGCTGGCCGCCGAGTTCGACGCCATTCATTCCATCCAGCGTGCCGTCGAGGTCGGCTCCGTCGATGCGGTCATCCCGGCCAGTGAGTTGCGGCAGGCAATCGCCGAGCAGGTGACGGCCTGGATGCGGGACCGCGAAGCAAAGGCCGGAAATAGATTATGGCTAAAAGTCCAGGGCAATTAATTCTGCTGGACTCCCCCTTTCCACGAACCGCGCCGCAGAGAAAACATCCGGACGAAGGTCTGATCTTGACTGGAGGATCGCCCATGACGGTGGGGCAAGCAGCGAGCACCGAGCCCGAGCACGGCCCGAACCCGCGCTCGGGTGCTCCGTACCGTCTCCTGGCCCTGCTCGATCGGCCGGTGACGCCCTGTCAGAGGCTGAGATGGACCGGGACCGAGGGCCGCTTCGCGCCGGTTGAGGAGCCCGGTCAGACCGCGATCGCCGACTCCTGGCTGGTCGCCGACGGTCAGGTGCGCGGCTTCACGGCCCACACACGACGGTTCAGCGCTTCCTGTGCCGAACTGTTCGGCGTCGAGGCCACGCGGACGCGGGAATTCATGCAAGCCGTCTGTTCCCGGCTTCCAGCGCGAGGCCGCTGGTTCCCCCGGGTCGAGCTCGTGCTGGCCGCCGGAACGCCTCAGTTCCAGCTGTGGGTCAGGCCCGCCCCTCCGCGTGGCCGTGCGGTCAGGCTGTGGCTTCCCGAGGGGCCGGACCTGCGCACGCGTCCTCGTACTAAGGGGCCCGACCTTGAGTGGCTGGCGTGGCAACATGCGGCCGCGCAGGCCGCGGGCGCCGACGAGGCCGTGCTGCTGACCCGGTCAGGGCGCGTGCTCGAAGGGGCCACTACCAGCATCTTGTGGTGGCACGGTGACGAGCTTTGCGCGCCACCGGAAGACGCCGGCGTGCTGCCGGGCGTCACCCGGCTCATCTTGCTTGACCTAGCGGCGTTCATCGGGGCCCCCATCACTTTCCGCTGTCCCGAGCCTGCCGAACTGGCTGGGCGGGAGGTCTGGGCCGTCAACGCCCTGCATGGCATCCGGCCGGTCACCGGCTGGGTCGGCGTGGACATCGAGCCCGGCCCGGTCCTGCGGGCCGGGCGCTGGCAGCGCTACCTAGACGAGTTCGCCGTACCGATCAGAAACGAGGGCAGTGCGGAGCCGGCCATTGCCGACTCAGCCATCCCGGCACCATCGGCCTGAGTTCGAGCGTGAGCATCGCCGTCCCTCTCGCGACGGCGATGCTCACCGAATCCGGGGCGCACCTGGCCGAAGTGCTCGCTGATCCGGTCGGCTTCCACCATGATCCCCTCGGTCGGCGCGGCCAGCTGGCGGTTACCGCGGACGGGCACCAAATCTCCTGGGTGTCCGGCAAGCGGCACCGGGAACCGGCCGCCCCGTCGGCATCAGGAGGGAGGAATATTGCCAGAAGCCCGCTCGATAAGACGGGTGGGCAGGACATAATCCTGAACCTGCGATGACTCTCCGTTGATCCGCCGGAACAGCAGCTCAGTGGCGAGTTTTCCGATGGATGTTGGGTCTTGTGCTACTACGGTTATTCCTGGTTCGAGGAGATTGGCCAGCGGGAAATCATCGAAGCCGATGAGGGCGATGCGATATTGCGCGCCCGCCGCGCGAAGAGCTTGAACCGTGCCGATCGTGACCAGGTTTTGCCCGCTGAACATTGCCGTGGGCGGCTCGGGGCCGACCAGCAATTCCGTCGCTGCCTCGGTGGCCGCGTCTGCTGTCTGAAGATTGTGCCGGATGAGGCTGTCATCAATCGGCAGGCCGGCTTCCCTGAACGCGTCTTGGAACCCAGCGAAACGCTCCCGTTCGGTCGCGGTCGACCACAGCGCGCCCAGGTAGGCGACCCTGCGGTGGCCGTGTGAGATGAGGTACCGAACGCCTTCGGTGGTTCCGGCCCGGTTAGCCGACGTGACGGTGTCGGCGGCCAGGTATCGGGGCTGCCGGTCGACGAACACTAGTGCCGTCCCCATCAGCGTCTCGTCGACCAGATAGCTGTGATCAGATCCAGCTGGCGCGATGATGAGTCCATCGACCCGTCGCTGGATTAGCGCGGTGGCCAGCCTCCGCTCCCGTTCCGGGTCCTCGCCCACGGTCCCGGCAAGGAGGCCAACGCCGAGTTTGTTGGCAACATCCTCGACGGCCTGGTAAATGGTGGCGGAGTAGGGGTTGGCCATGTCTTCTAGCATGAGACCGATCATCATCGATCTGCCGTCCCTGCGGCGCAAGCTGCTCGCCGCGAGATTAGGCTTGTAGTTTAGCAAGGTAGCTGCCCGCTGCACCTGATCACGCAACGTCGGATCCACAGTTGTATACCCGTTGACGACGCGGGAGACGGTTTTCAAGCTGACTTGGGCTAGCGCCGCTACGTCTCGCATTGTGGGGCGAGAGGCCTGGGACAAGAATTCCCCCGAAAAGGAATAGAGTGCTTCGCCGACTTCTAGATCGTGGTCAAGGTTACCATTAAAATGGTATCATATCTCGGCAGATTGGGCATTAATCCGGTTCACCCGAAGCTTACCGGAGGGCATGTTTTTTGTTTACTGGTCGGCCTGATGTTTCTGGTTTGTGATAATTTTCCGGTGGGGGCGATACCTGCCCGGCGGCTGTAACGCAGGGGCGGGCGGGTTCTGCGGCGTCGCTTGCTGCCACGACCACAGTGAGAAATGGCGGTAGCCACAGACAGCCGCTGCCGTTCTGATTGCGTCAGGGCGGGAGCGGTATCCCGCGCGCCAGCTCCAGCGGCGCGGTCACGGTCATTCGCGAGGCTGAAAATGCTCCTGGCGAAGATCTGTGTGGGTGGTGAGGCCATGGACAAGCCCTCCCCTGGTGATGCTCGCCCGGACGCCGGCGTCACCGGGCGATAGCCTGTCCGGCGTCCTGCTGCGCGCTCGTCCTCCCCGAGGGGGCCGCGCCCGGCCGACCGAGGGCGCGCGGGAACTGGCCAAGAACGTCACCGGCGGCATTTCGATAGTCAAATAGTCTTATGTATTTTGATGTTTCTAACTAAGAAATACTTCATATACGGTTCATGTGGTCAACGATTCCGTTGATGATGTGGATCTTGTCATACTCGGTATGCTCCAGGTGGACGGGCGGGCGACGTACGCTGCGATCGTTAAGGCGGTCAGGCTGTCTGGGCCGTCGGCTGATAACCCGCGGCCGTCCCTTGACGGGCAACACCGTCGGGTCGAGCGGTCTGCGGCTCGAACCCAAGACCGGCGCCGCCCGCCGCGGGCGGCTAGCTGCTCGCGATGGTCTTCGCCGCGATGTAGCCGAAGGTCATCGCGGGGCCGATGGTCGCGCCAGCGCCGGCGTAGGAGTAGCCCATGACGGCGGCGCTTGAGTTGCCCGCGGCGTACAGGCCGGGGATGACGGCGCCGCTGCCGTCGAGCACTCGCGCGCTCGCGTCGGTGACCAGGCCGCCCTTGGTGCCCAGGTCGCCGGGCTGCATCTGGAACGCGTAGTACGGCGGCAGCCACAGCGGTGCCAGGCACGAGTTCGGGGTGACCGCCGGGTCGGTGTAGTAGTGGTCATAGAAGTTGACGCCCCGGCTGAAGTCTGAGTCCACGCCCGTCGCGGCGAATCCGTTGAAGCGGGTGATGGTCGCCTCCAGGTTGCCGGCGGGCACGCCGATCGCGTTGGCCAGCCCGGCGATCGTGTACGAGGAGTAAACCGTTCCGGCGCTGTACCACGACGATGGCAGCGGCAGCGCAGCCAGCGTCTCGTCGAACAGGTACCGGTCCCGGTAGTTCTGGTCGACGATCAGCCAGCAGGGGATGTCGGGCGAGGTCGCGTTCTGCTTGTACATCGCGTTGACGACGTCGCCGTAGGGCGCGGCCTCGTCGACGAACCGCTGTCCCGCCTGGTTGACGATGAGCCCGCCGGGTTCTGTGCGCTCGGCCAGGCAGAAGTACGGCTCGTCGGGGGTGGCCAGGACCGGACCCCACCAGGCCTGGTCCATCAGCGCGACGGCCGCGCCGACGGCGAGGCCCGCCTGAATGCCGTCGCCGGTGTTCGTGTCCGCGCCGAGGGTCCAGGACGTGCTGGTGGGCGATGGCAGGTACTGCGTCCGCATCGCGAGGTTGTGCTCGAACCCGCCGGCGGCGATGATGACGCCGCTGGTCGCGTTGATCAGCGACGATACGCCGTTGACAGTGGCGACCACCCCGCTGACCGTCCCGTTGGTCATGCTCAGGCTTTCCATCGGTGTGCTCAGCCAGACCGGGACGCCCGCGCTGAGCAGGCCGGCCCGCAGGCCCGCCGCCGACGCCTGACCCATGGTGAGCGGCGTCTGCCCCAGCAGCGCGGCCTCGGTGCCGGCGGCGAGGCACTCGGCCTCGACCTCGGTCCCGTACGCGTTCACCGCCGCGATCTGGAGCCACTTGTAGTCCGCGTCGTAGACGACAAGGCCGGATGGAACCGCCAGGTACGGCGCTCGCAGGTTCGCCAGCTGCGAGCCGAGGATCTTGCCGTTGATCATGGACGGCTCGACCGACCGCCCGTTCGGCATCGCGCCCGGCAGCAGGCAGTAGTAGTCGCTGTACCCCTGCATCCACTGGTACTTCAGCGGGCTGTTGGCCATGACGAAGTCCAGCATGGCCGGGCCGGTGGACAGGAACGCGGCCTGCCTGGCCGCCGTCGAGCCGCCATCGGCCACCGCGGCGAGGTACTCGGCGGCCAGGGCCGGGGTGTCGGGGACGCCCGCGGCGAGGATCACGGAGTTGTTGGGGATCCAGACACCGGAGCCCGACCGGGCCAGCGATCCGCCGAACACGGCGGCCTTCTCGAGCACGACCACGGACAGCCCGTGCCCGGCCGCGGTGAGCGCCGCGGTCATCCCGGCCGCGCCGGCGCCGATCACCACCACGTCGTAGCTCCCGGCGACCGGCAGGCCGCTGGCTCGCGCCCGCCCGGGCGAGAACGCGCAGGCGCCGAACAGCAGTCCGGCGCCGGCGATGGCGCCGCCAGCCAGTACCTGGCGGCGGGTGGGCAGGGTGTCTTCAGGCATGACGAACGCTCCGTTGGCGTGATGCGGATACGAGCGACGCGGTTCCCGGGGGCGCTATTGACGCAAAAACTAGAACACGTTCTACCTACTGTCAACGTGCCGGCCGTGCATTCACGCCCTTGGCCGGCCGCCGCGAAGGCCCGCGTCTGCGCGCAAGGACTGTGCGCCGGAGCGAAAGATTGCCTGCGCCGGGGTCATGAGAATAGGGGTCATCGACGTTTGGCCTGCACAAGGGACATGCGGCATGTCGTTCGCCGGGTGCGGCGGGCCGTTTCCTTCCCTGTGCGCGGCCGCATGCGGCACCAGAACACGAGGAGGATGCGGTGGGACAACTCGACAGCAAGACGGCCGTGGTGACTGGCGGCTCGGCGGGGATCGGTCTGGCCGCCGCCCGTCGTTTCGCCGAGGAGGGGGCCCGCGTCTACATCACCGGCCGGCGGCAGGAGGTGCTCGACGCCGCGGTCGCGTCCATCGGGCGCGGTGCGACCGGTGTCCGCGGCGACGTCGCCCGGCCGGCCGACCTGGACCGCCTGTACGAGCAGATCGCCGCGGACGGCTGCCGGGTGGACGTGCTGTACGCGAACGCCGGAGTGGGGGAGGCGGTCCCGCTCGCGGCGGTCACGGAGGAACATCTCGACTTTATCCTCGGCGTGAACGTCAAGGGCACCGTCTTCACCGTGCAGAAGGCGCTGCCGCTGATGAACGACCACGCTTCCGTCATCCTCTCGGCCTCGATCTGGACGGTCGAGGGACCCGCGGGCTTCGGCGTGTACACGGCCACGAAGGCGGCGGCCCGGTCCTTCGCCCGCACCTGGGCCAACGAGCTCAAGGGCCGGGGTATCCGGGTCAACGCCATCAGCCCGGGGACGATCGACACGCCCGGACTCGACGGAGCCATCGGCGGCGCCGACACCGAACAGGGCAGGCAGGTGAAAGAGTTCCTGGTCTCCCGCATCCCGCTCGGCCGGATCGGCACCCCCGAGGACATCGCGGACGCGGCCCTGTTCCTCGCTTCCGACCAGAGCCGCTTCGTCACCGGTACGGAGCTCTTCGTGGACGGCGGCACCGTGCAGGTCTGACGGTCGCGTCCCCTGTTCGCTGCCCCCTCGCCGCACCGGGCTACGCCTGCGGCGCTTGCTGAACAGCTGCGGTTCGGGGAGCCGGCAGGGAACGGTGAGATCCGTTCCCTGCCCTCGGTCGCGGTGCTGTTCGGGTTGGTCAGGTAGTTCCCGGACATGGCCGCGCCGGGCTGCGGTCCGAGGCTGTAGAGCGGGCCGCCGTCGGATCTGACATGGTTCGTGTCGCTTACGTAGTTGTCGGTTACCTGGAGGCCGGAGTCGATCGTGGGCAGGGTGTCTTTAGAGCCCCAGCCCCAGCCCCAGCCCGTGGAGACGCCCGAGTAGGCGAGGTTCTCGATGTCGTTGTGCGTGATCGTGAGGGACTGCGTATAGCCGGCCCAGATGCCGACCCCGCCCTGGTACTCATCGGCGGCGGCGTTGATGTAGTTGTCGCTGACCGTGTCGCCGGAGTCGATGAGGTTGGTGTCGGACTGGTTCGGGGAGGAGACGCTGCCGACCTGGACGGCGTTGCCGCCGATGTCGGTGAACGAGTCGCCGGTGATCTGGGAGTTCTTGGTGCCGCCGTCATAGGTGACGCCGGAGGTACCCGTGTTGGTGAACGTGTCGCCGGTCAGGCTGACGTCGCGGCCCGCGTGCACCTCAACCGCGGCGGGCATGGTGGTGTTGCAGGCGCCGAACGGCAGCCCGTCGTGGCTCGATCCGCCGCTTGAGGTGACGAAGCTGGCCGGGCTGAACTCCGCCGCGCAGGACTCGCTGGGGAACATCACGTCGGCCTGGATCTCGGTGTAGCCGACGTCGGTGTTGACCTGCGGCCAGGTGGTGTCTTCGAACGTGATCCCGGAGAAGCCGACCCCGGTGACCGGTGAACTCTCGGTCCCGTTGAGCTGCAGGAGGGTCGGCAGGCGGCCGGCCTCGACGTCCGCGTTGCCGGGGTTCACCCCGGTCGGCGGTATCAGGTCCACCGTGGAGGTCGCACTGTCGAAGGACCACTGGTCCGGGCCGCTGAGGAAGGACTCGTTGTTCTCGATATAGGCGGGCAGCCCGAGCGAGATGTAGCCCGAGGCGCTGGCCGTCTCGTAGCAGGGCTCGTCCATCGTGATCGTGGTCGACGAGCCGTTGCCCGCGATAGAGGCGACACCGCACTCGTCCTGGACCCAGTTGCCCGGGTTGAAGACAAACTGCAGGTCGGACGGGTCGGACAGGGACTGAAGGGAGGTTGTCATCGCGCCCACCTCAACCGTCGTGTCCGGCTACTGGATGCGACGCCGGACAGTCCATTAACTCCCAGCCTAGGGAGCTTCGCAGGCCCGGCCAAGGACGTTGGTCCCGGTCGCGGCCGGGCCGACGTCCCTGCGCGGCGGGATGTACCTGAACGCCCCGGGTTGATGACTTTGGCTGTCCGTGATGACATGACGGCGTAATGTATGCCCGGATGTGCGCCTGGGGCCGCTACCGGAGGGGAACCGCCATGGAGCCGAAGCCGACGTTCGACCCGCAGGTACCGAGCATTGCCCGGACGTACGACTACCTGCTCGGCGGGAAAGACAACTACCCCGTCGACCGCGAGATCGGGGAGATCTTCATCAGGAAGTTCCCCGGCGCGGTCCAGATTGCCCTGGACAACCGGGCCTGCCTGGTCCGTGCGGTGACCTTCATCGCTGACGAACTGGGCATCACCCAGTTCATCGACCTGGGATCCGGGCTGCCGACCGCCGACAACGTGCACCAGGTGGCACAGCGCTCCGCCCCAGAGCCGAAGGTAGTCTACGTGGACAACGACCCGATCGTCCTCGCGCACGGCCGGGCGATGCTAGCCGAGGACGAGTTCACCGTGGTGGTCCGCGCCGACATCCGGCAGCCCGCGCAGATCCTGTCCGACCCGGCGGTCCGCGGCCTGATCGACTTCGGCCGCCCGGTCGCCGTCATCGCGAGCGCGGTCCTGCATCACCTGCTGGACGAGGAGGATCCGCTCGGGGTCATCCGCACCCTGTGCGACGCCACGCCCGCCGGGAGCTGCCTGTTCGTCTCGCACTTCCGTACCCTCGGCGGCCCGGACTCCGCCGCGCTCGAGGCAGTCATGCTCGAGGCCTTCGGCCGCGGCATGTGGCGCACCACTGAGCAGATCGGGCAGTTCTTCGGGGATATGCGGCTCACCGAGCCGGGAATCGTGCCGTGTGCCCGGTGGCGGCAGGAGCCCGGTCCCGGTGACCTGACGCCCTACCGGCAACTGATCGTGGCCGGCCTGGGCCGCAAGTAACCACGGAGCCGTCCCGGCCAGCCCAGGTCAGGTCCCGGTCCGCAACCGGACACCGCGGACCGCCGCCCGCGCGGCAGCGCGGGCGGCGACGGCTGGTGATCCGCGGTGACCGAGCCTCCGGGCGGAGAACTCAGAACCTTCATCCCGAACGAAGGATGCTGACTCGTTCCAGCAGCTCATTTCTCCCGGGCCGTGCGGTCGCGCGCCGCGCGGCCCAGACGAAGATGCGGTCCGCGTACTGCCACTGCCCCATGACCTGCAGGCCAGCCTCCGCGGCGGCGTCAAACAGGGCAGCCGTGCCCAGGCGAGCCCAGGGGAAGACAGGCCCGCGCCGGCCGTCGGGGTGCTCGAGCGACGCGGTCAGCCGCTCGTCGACGTTGCCGGGCTCGACCTCGATCAGGATCCGGCCGCCGGGTGCGAGCAGCTGCGCGCAGCGGCGCAGCAGACGGGAGGGCTGCCCGCCGATGCCGATGTTGCCGTCCGCGAGCAGCACGGTGGCCCACCGGCCCTGCCCGGGCAGCGGATCGAACACCGAGCGGCGCAAGGCGGGGGCCCCGCCCTGGCGCGTCCGGGCCACGGCGGCGCGGGAGATGTCCACGCCGAGCGCGGCGATTCCCCGCGCGGTGAGCGCCACGGTCAGCCGCCCGGGGCCGCAGCCCACGTCGAGGACCGGGCCGCGGCAGTGCCTGAGCAGCTCCTCGTCGGCGTCATCGGGCGGCGCGCACCACCGGGAGACCTGGAGCGGCAGGGCGCGGCCGTCGGCGGTCCGTAGCACCAGTGCCTCGGTATCTTCGCGCAGCGCCTCTTCATACAGCGCGATCGCTCCGGCTCTCATGCGGTCGCCCCGACGGTGCTCTGACAGCGGACGGTCTCCCTGGCGTCGCCTTGTCCCGTCCCCGCCGGGTTCAGCACCGCGGCGAATTCCCGCACCCGCGCGGCGAACCGGGTCCGCGGTGCCTGGCGGGCCACGGCCACGGCATCCGCCGCCGTGTCCACGTCGCGCAGCTGCGGCAGATCGGTGACGCGCAGCCCCGCGGCGAGCAGCCGGGCCCGCTGGACGGCACCGGTCTCCGAAGTCGACATGGGGACGCCGCGCAGCAGGGCGGGATCGGGCACGCGCAGGCCGAGCGCCCAGAACCCGCCGTCGCGGGCCGGGCCGAACACCGCGTCGGCAGCGTTCCAGTCCGCGGTAAGCAGGTCTGGGGTGACCTGCGGGGTGTCCATTCCGATCAGCAGCGCCGGGCCGCTGACAGCGGTGAAGGCAGCGGCGAGGCGCTCATCGAGCGGGCCGTCGCACTGCGGCACAACGTCAAAACCGTCGGGCAGCCACGGGCCCGGCTCGCCGTCGAGGACAAGCACCCGCCGCCCGGCCGGCACCATCGCCGCGGTGTGCAGCGTGTCGGCCAGCGCGGCCTCGGCCAGCGCGGCTGCCTGCTCGTACGTGCACGGCGGCACCAGGCGCGTCTTGACCCGTCCGGGCACCGGCTGCTTGGCGATGACGAGCAGGGTGATAGCCGGGTCCGGCGCAGCGGCCGTCATCGGGCAAGTACCTGTACGCGGCCCTGGGGCCGCTGGGCGACCACCTGGCTCACATCTTCCCTGGCCAGTACCTGGCTCATGTCGTGCACGGTACGCACGCAGCCGCGCACGGTGCCGGTCACCTTGGACTTGCCGATGCGGGGCAGGTAGGTCACATCGACCTCGGACACCCGCCAGCCGGCGGCCGCCGCGTTCATGACCATTTCAAGCGGGTACCCGAACCGCCGGTCGGCGAGGTTCAGGTCGAGCAGCGCCTGCCGGCCGGCCGCGCGCATCGGCCCCAAGTCACGCAGGCCAAGCCCGGTGCGACGCCGGACCCGGCGCGCGAGTTCCCAGTTGGCCACCCGGGCCGGCAGCGGCCAGGCGTCCCGCTGCTCCGTACGGCGGCGGCCGAGGACCAGGTCGGCCCGGCCAGCCTGGAGCGGCTCGATCAGCAAGGGAAACTGCCGCGGGTCGAGGCTGCCGTCGCAGTCGCAGAAGCACACCAGGTCGCTGGTCGCCGCCATCAGGCCGGCGTGGGCGGCCGCGCCGAACCCCGGGACCGGCTCGTGCACGACCGTCGCGCCGAGCGACCTCGCGATCTCGCCGGATCCGTCGGTGGAGTTGTTATCCACGACGATCGGGCGGAAGCCGTCAGGCATCTTTTCGAGCATCCAGGGCAACGCCTGCGCCTCGTTCAGGCACGGCAGGATTACGTCAACGATCACGGATGCGACGTTATTACTAATGTCGGGCTGGCATTGGCAGAAGCTCCTTACGAAACGGAGAACTCAATCTCCGGGCCCCGTGAACGATTTCGCGGCAATGGCGGCCAGAACACTTATGACAATCTGAAGAAATATTTACCGGCGGTGCCGGCTATCAGCCTCAATGAGTCAGGGCCTCCGGGCTTGGTTACTGTTTGTGCTGGTGTCTGTTTTTGATCTTCGTGTCTGTTTCGGTCCTGGCGGTCGAGATGGGCGTGGGCCCGGTGTGCCCGGGCGCGCACCGGCTCCGACCGTGCCGGGGTGCTCTCCCTTCTGCGTTGCCGGGGTTTTCGGGGCTGGTCAGGCGGGTGCGGGCATGTCGCAGAGCCGCTGCCAGCAGGTCAGGAACGCATCTGCCCATGGCCAGTCCGGGCTGATCTTGAGGATCCGCTGGCGGGCGTGCCGTACGAGGCGGGCGGGGATATGCCAGAGCCGGTAGCGCAGCGTGTCCGGCTCGGCGTCGCGGAGGTCTTCGCAGTCGTGGACGCCGAGGAGACGGTCCCAGGCGGCGAGGTCGGCGGCGATGTTCGCCGCCAGCACCCAGCCCTTGTTGACCTGCCAGGTCTTCGAGGGGAGGTTGCGCAGGCCCATGGCCTTGGCGGTGCGGACGCCGTCGGTCTCGACGGTGGCGTGGTCGCGGTGGGTGACGTCGATGTACTGCGCGTGCTGGCTGCCCGGGACGCCGCCCATCCCGGTGTGCGGGATGTTCGTGCAGGTGATGCTGTACTTCCAGCCGGCCTGCTTCTCGTAGGCGGTGAGGTTCTTCAGGTGCCGGCGCGACGGCTTCACCCTCCGGGCGATCCAGCGCAGCCCGCCGGGCCAGTTCCCGGCCCTGCTCAGGAGGTGCGTGATCTCCGCGACGTCCTTGTCCTCCTCGAGGCTGCCGTCCTGGGCAATCCCGGGCAGCCACGCGCCTTCGGCGAGCTGCCGGATCGCGTCCTCGTCGCTGCCGGTGATCATCCACCCGCACGTGAACAGCAGCGTTTTCCTCGGCGACGACAGCGTGAGCAGGTGCTTTACCAGTTCGTGGCTGGCGCCGGCCCCGTCGACCCGGACCAGGACCTTCCGCCGGGACGCGGCGGGCACCTGCTTCAGCGCCTTGCCGAGTACCTCTTTGTGATCGGTGAAGGTGTTCGATCCGGCGTTGCCCGGGCGGAGCATCATGTCCAGGGACTCGCGGGTATTCATGCACCAGGCGCCGAGCGGGTGGAAGCCGTAGCCCTTTTTCCAGGTAGGGGCCGCTTTCTCCTTGTCTGAGCTGGCGGTGATCAGGGTGCCGTCCATGTCGATGACCGTCCAGCCCGCCAGGACCTTCCCCGCGACCGCCAGCCAGGGGAAACCTGCGGGCGTCTCCCCGATCAGCTCCCATACGTGCTTCCGGATCCTGGCCCTGGCCTGCGCGACCCTCGCCAGGGTCCGGTCGTCGGCCAGGTCCAGGGTGCGGCGGACCGTGGAATCGCTCGGCGCCGCCCCGAGCACCGGCGACAGCTGGCCCAGCACCTCGATGTCGGCCATCGCAGTCGCGCCCATCGCGATCGCGATCGACGTCGACACCAGCGTCATGCCCCTGCTGACCTGCGGGGACGTCCCCGGCCGTGCCAGGGCCGCATCGAGTGCGGCGGTCAGGCCGCTCTGGTCGGCGAGCTTGCGCAGCAGGACCGCGCCGGCATGCCCGACCAGGCCGTTCCCGTCCGCGGTGACCTGCAGCCCGCGGTCCCACCCGTTAGGATGCATGGCGAAGAGCGCTCCGATCTGGTGATTGCTAGGTGTGGTAACCCGTAATCTCCCAGAACCAGGGCGCTCTTCGCTGTTCAAACCCGGCAGTCCCGCCCGAAAGGGCCGCAGTGCTGCCCGCACCCGCCGGGTGCGCCGCTCCGGCACCCCCGCACCATGCGAACCCGCAAAACCCCAGCCCACAGCGATGCCAAAATCAGCTAGCAGCCAATCCGCGATTCACGCTGAATACCGGAGGTTAGAAGGTCATCGCATCACCGGATCCCGGCGGACGCATCAAGCGGCGCCCGCTGGGCCGCAGGGACCTGGCGGGGGATTGCGGTACGACCGCGGGACGACAAGCGGTCACGTCCGCCGGTCACGTCCGCGCGAAGACAAGCGGGCGGCACCGCGAGCCGCACCAGACTGACCTTCAACAACCCTCTTAGACTCTGGTCGTGGAAGCACGCATTCTCGTTGTCGAAGACGACCTGACCGTGGCGGAGGTCGTCGTGGACTATCTGCGTCACGCGGGCCTGGAGCCCAGGCACGCGGTGGACGGGCAGGCCGCGCTTGAGATCGCCGCGACGTGGCCGCCCGATCTGGTGGTCCTTGACCTGATGCTGCCGGGGATCAGCGGCCTTGAGGTGTGCCGGCGCCTGCGCGAGAGCCGGGACGGGCACGCGCCGCTGCCGGTGATCATGCTGACGGCACTCGGCGAGGAGAGCGACCGCGTGCGCGGCCTGGAAAGCGGCGCCGACGACTACGTGACCAAGCCCTTCAGCCCGCGGGAGCTAACCCTGCGGGTGCAGGCCGTCCTGCGCCGAGCCCAGCGGCCGGCCCGGAGGGGGCGGCCCCGCCGCAGCCCGTGCGGTCGGGTCGGCTTGAGGTCGATGTGGCCGCCCGCCGCGCCCGCCGCGACGGCCAGGAACTGGAGCTCACGGTGCGCGAGTTCGACCTCCTCGCCTTCCTGGTCGCGCACCCGGGCCGGGCGTTCACCCGCGCCGAGCTGCTTGAGAACGTCTGGGGCTGGTCATTCGGCGACATGTCGACGATCACCGTGTACGTGCGGCGGCTGCGGGACAAGGTCGAGAGCGACCCCGCGTCGCCGACCCAGCTGCAGACGGTCTGGGGCGTCGGCTACCGCTGGGAGGCGGACCCGGCATGAGTGACCGGCTCCAGATCGTCCTGATCGCGGCGGGCTGCACGAGCGCCGTCGGCCTGGCGGGCACCGGCATCGTCCGGCTGCTGCGCCGGGCCTCGCTGCGGCTGTCCATCCAGGCGAGCGGCATCGTGTCCGTGCTCGCGATCGTGGCGGGGACGCTGGGCACCGCCGAGGCGATGTTCCTGTCACCGCACGATCTCGGCGTCGTCGTGATGGTGTGCGTCATCGCGGGCATCGTGGCGTCCGCGTTCAGCTGGCTGCTCGGCCGGCAGGTCACATACGGCAGCGCGGCACTGCGGCGGGCCGCGCGGTCGCTCGGCGACGAGCCGGGGCAGTTCCGTCCCCCGGCGCAGCCGCTGGCGGCGGAGTTCGCCGCACTGTCACAGGAACTGGCGGCCACCAGCACGAAGCTCGAGGGATCGCGGGCACGGGAACGCGCGCTTGAGCAGTCCCGGCGCGAGCTGGTGGCCTGGGTATCGCACGACCTGCGCACCCCCCTGGCCGGGCTGCGCGCGATGGCCGAGGCGCTCGAGGACGGCCTGGCCGCCGATCCGCCCCGCTATCACAAGCAGATGCGGGCCGAGGCCGATCGGCTGGCCAGCATGGTGGATGACCTGTTCGAGCTGTCCCGTATTCATTCGGGCACACTGCAGCTAGCCCACCACGAGATCACGCTGGACGACCTGGTCAGTGACGTGCTCGCCAGCACGGAGCCGCTGGCGCGGGAACGCGGCGTACGGCTGGACGGCGAGGCGGCCGGACAGCTCACCGTCCGCGCCGACCCGCGTGAACTGTCCCGCGCGCTCACCAACCTGCTGACCAACGCGATCCGGTACACCCCGCCGGGCGGCAGCGTATACGTCGAGGCCCGGCCCGAGTACTCCGGTGCCCTGCTGACGGTCGCCGACGGCTGCGGCGGCATCCCGGAAGACGACCTGCCCCATGTATTCGAACTGGCCTGGCGCGGCACCGCCGCGCGCAGCCCCACGCCCGACGGCGGCGCCGGCCTCGGCCTGGCGATCGTGCGCGGCGTCGTGGAAGCCCACCGCGGCAGCGTGCGCGTGGTAAATGCCGGTCCCGGCTGCCGGTTCGAGGTGAGGCTGCCCGCCCGGTTGTGAGCCGCCCCGGGTGATCCGCTCCCGTGCGGGCCCGGTCAGCCGACCGGCACGCGGCCGGCGGGCGACGCGGCGAACTCCGCGACCCCCTCGGCGAACGGGACAGCCGGCCGCCAGTTCAGCTCCTGCCGGATGCGCTCGCTGGACGCGGCGATGTGCCGGACGTCGCCGAGCCGGTACTCGCCGGTGATAACCGGCCGGGGCCCGCCATAGGCGCTGGCCAGCGCCGTCGCCAGCTGGCCGACGGTGCGCGGGGTGCCGCTGCCCACGTTGTAGGCGCGCAGCGTGCCCGGCCCGCCGGGGACGGCCGGGCCGCCGACCGCCTCGATGGCGGCGACGGTGGCGCCTGCCACGTCACGGACGTGGACGAAGTCCCGTAGCTGGGCTCCGTCCTCGTAGACCCGCGGCGCGCGGCCGCCCTCCAGGGAAGACCGGAAAAACGACGCCACCCCGGCGTACGGCGTGTCACGCGGCATCCCCGGGCCGTACACGTTGTGGTAGCGCAGGGCGATGGCGTGCCCGTCGGTGGACCTGGCCCAGCAGCCTGCGAGGTGCTCCTGCGCGAGCTTGGTGGCGGCGTACACATTGCGCGGCCCCGGCACCGCTTCCTCGGGGACCAGTTCCGGTGCCAGCGGCTCGCCGCAGCGCTCGCAGGCAGGCTCGAACCTGCCCGCATCGAGATCGGCGGCCCGTCGCGGCGGCGGCGTCGCGGCCAGTCCGTGCCCGGCGCACGAGTAGGCGCCCTCGCCGTAGATGACCATCGACGAGGCCATGACCAGCTTGCCGGCTCCCGCGCGGGCCATCGCGGCGAGCAGGACCGCGGTGCCCAGGTCGTTGCAGCCCGCGTACAGCGGCGCGTCGTTGAAATCGACGCCGAGCCCGACCATCGCTGCCAGGTGGCAGACCACGCTGACGCCGCGCAGCGCGGCGTCGACCGTGTCCGCGTCGCGGACGTCCCCGTGCACGAACTCGAAGCCGGGATCAGCGGAGAAGGGAGGGACACCGCCGGGGTGGACGAACGGCAGCAGCGCGTCAAGCACCCTGACCTCATGCCCGGCGCCGGTGAGCACCTCGACAACGTGGGATCCGATAAAGCCGGCGCCGCCGGTCACAAGTACGCGCATGCCCCGAGGCTACGCATGGTCATGCCCACGGTTTCAGCGGAGCTATTCAGTATTCATCAATTTGTAATGAAGAGCGTTATCACCACTTTGTAAGGAGGAATTCCTTGCCCCGCTGCGGGTCGGGTGAATGTAATACAGGGCGTGACCTTCAGCATTACTCGGGAGATCGAGGCACGTGCACGGGACGTGGCGCAGCCTGCCCAAGCCAGGCCGCCCAGGCCCCAGACCGCGGCGCGCGCGGCCCGGCTGGCCGCGGCACTGGCCGGCCTCGCCGCGATCTGCGCCTACCTGTTCGTTGCGCTGAACCGGATCGGCTATCCGTTCGCCATCGAACCGCTGGAGGGCAACTCGCTCGTCGAGGTGCACCGCATCCTGGCCGGCCAGCCGCTGTACCCGGCACCCACCTCCGGGTACGTCCCGGACGGGTACACGCCGCTGTACTTCTACGTGGCGGCGGCCGCGGCCCGCGTGCTCGGTGTCTCTTACCTGCCGCTGCGGCTGGTGTCCGTGCTGTCCTCGCTCGCCTGTTTCGCGCTGCTCGGCCGCCTGGTCCAGCGCGAGACGGGGAGCATCGCGGCCGGGACCGGCGCCGCGGGTTTGTTCGCCGCCACCTACTGGGTCACGGGCACCTGGTTCGACGTCGGCCGGGTCGACTCGCTGTTCCTGGCCCTCAGCATCGGCGGCTTGTACGCCGCTCGGCACATGCGCCGCACGCGCGGCGCGGTCGCCGCCGGGCTGCTGCTCGCCGCCGCTGCGCTTACCAAGCAGACCGGGCTGGCGGAAGGGGTCGCGGTGGTCGCGGTGCTGATGGTCGGCCCGCGGGCCAGGCTCGGCCGCGTCGCCGCGCTCGCCGAGTTCACCGTCTTCGGCATCGGCACGCTCGTACTCAGGATGACCAGCGGCGGCTGGTACACCTACTACGTCTTCAAGCAGATGAGCGAGCACTCGCTGACCGCCGGCAACTTCGGCTGGTTCTGCACCGCGCTGCTGACCGCGACGGGCCTGGCTCTGTGCGCCGCCCTCCTGTTCGCGCGCCGGGTGCCGCGCGAACTGCTGGTCGGCTGCGCCGCGCTTGCGTTCGAAGGCTGCGCCGCCCTGGTGCACAGCGGCGGCACCGTCAACGACGTGCTGCCCGCGTACCTCGCCGTGGCGCTGCTCGCGGGCCTGGCCCTCGGCCGCGATTCGACCTCCGGGCGGGCCTCGGCCCGGCGGGGTGCCTTCACCCGGTGGGGCAGCGTGGTGCCCGGCGTGCTGGTCGCCGCCCAGTCGGTCTTCCTGCTGGCCAGCTTCCATCCGGCACAGGCGATCCCCGCCAGCGCCGCCCGCACCGCCGGCGAGCGTCTGGTCGCGGGCATGCGGGCGTTCGGCGGTGACGTCGCCGTTCCCCAGGATCCGTCTCTTACCCTGATGGCGGGAATGGCGCCGGCCGCGCACCCGGGTGCGGTGTACGACGTGCTGCGGGCCACCGACAAGGGCGCGATCGCGAGCTTCCTTAACAGCGCCGAGGAAGCGATCACAACCCGGAAGTTCAGCGCGTTCATCACCAGCAGCCCCGGGCAACCGCTAGACAATCCGCCCGCGCTCGCCCAGGACTACCAGGAGTGCGTGCAGCCGGTGCCCACGCTGCTTATGCCGGTCCCCGGAGGCCGCACTGCGCCCGTCATCGTGTGGATTCCCACGGGCGGCATGTCCTGCCAGGCCGCTTTCAGCATCCTGGCCGGCGGAGAGGCGGCCCGCTCGTGAGGTCACCGGCGTCAATGCGCTCACCCGCGCCGGTGAACCCGCCCGAGTCCGGTCCGCCCGGGCCGACCCGCCGCTCCTTCTGGCGCAGTCCGATCCGCGGCCCCTGGCTGACCTCGGTGTTCGGTCTGGCCCTGCTCGTGGGCATCCCGGTGATGTTCACGACCGGCCTGCTCTCCTACGCCTCGTACAACCCCGGCCTCGGCCCGCCCAACGACGAGACCCCGAACAAGGGATGGCTCGGCTTCTACCTGTTCTCCTGGCCCACCCACCCGATATGGCTGTACCGGCTCAACCAGGGCACCCACGTCACCCTCGGGCTGGTGCTCGTCCCGATCGTGCTGTTCAAGCTGTGGTCGGTGCTGCCCAAGCTGTTCGAATGGCCGCCGCTGCGATCGCCCGCGCACCTCCTGGAACGGTTGTCGCTCTTCCTGCTCGTCGGCGGCGTGGTGTTCGAGTTCGCCACCGGGATCTTGAACATCCAGACGTACTACAAGTTCCCCGGTTCCTTCTACACGCTGCACTTCTACGGTGCCTGGGTGTTCATCGCTGGCTTCGCCGTCCACGTGCCGCTCAAGCTGCCCGCCATGGTCAGAGCACTGCGCAGCCGGAGCTTCTGGGGGGAACTGCACACCAACCTGGCCAACACGCGCCCGGAGCCGGCGGACGCCGGGTACCTGGTCAGCCCGGCGCCCGACGGGCCGACAATCTCCCGGCGCGGGGTGCTCGCGTTCGCGGGCGCGGGCTCGGCCCTCATCGGCCTGCTGTCCGTCGGGCAGTCAATCGGCGGGCCGCTGCGGCGGACCGCGCTGCTCGCACCGCACGGCCAGGACGTCAGCGGCCCGAACGGCGATTTCCAGATCAACAAGACCGCGGCGGCCGCCGGGATCGTCGAGTCGGAGACCGGGGCATCCTGGCGGCTCAAGCTGGACAGCGACATCGAATCGTCGGTCAAGACCCAGGCCACGCTGAGCCGCGACGACCTGCTGGCCATGGACCAGCACACCGTCAGCCTGCCGATCGCGTGCGTCGAGGGCTGGTCCACCGACAACCAGGTCTGGACCGGGATCCGGCTGAGCGACCTCGCCCAGATGGCCGGCGTCCCCAACCCGTCGAGCGTCCTGGTACAGTCCCTGCAGCACGGCGGAGGCTTCAGTTCGGCGGTACTGTCGCAGGGGCAGATCCTGGACCAGGACTCGCTGCTCGCCCTGCGGGTCAACGGCGCGGACCTCACGCTCGATCACGGGTACCCGGCCCGGGTGATCATACCCGCGGCTCCCGGCGTGCACTGCACCAAGTGGGTTACCCTCATGGCCTTCCGGAGTTGACATGCGCTGGTTCTCCCGCTGGTACGGCGCCGGTCCGCTGCACCTGCTCACCATGATCGGCTGCTTCGCGCTCGCCGGGTACGCCGCGCACCTGCTGCTGCCGCGCAACCCGGTCGGCATCGCGGAATGGTTCGTCGGTGCGGTCATCGGCCACGACCTGATCCTGCTGCCGCTGTATTCGATCGCCGACCGGTCGGTCATCGCGGTCTTCAGGCACCGCCGCCCGGCCCAGCGACCGGTGCCGTGGATCAATTACCTGCGCGTTCCGGTGGCGCTTTCCGGGATGCTGCTGCTCATCTGGTTCCCGCTGATCTTCCGGCTGGCCAACAATTTCACCCTCCTGACATCCCTGTCGGTCGACCCGTACCTGTGGCACTGGCTCGCGGTGACCGGCGCCCTGTTCCTGGTGTCCGCCCTGGCGCTCGCCGTGCGCCTTGGCATCGGCCCCCGCGGGCAGGATGCGGACGCGTCAAGTGGTTACGAGGAGCCCGGCCGGTACGAAGAGCACCTGCCCGGCCCGCTCGTGGGCAACCGGCCCGGCTCGTATGAAGACCACATGACCGGCCCCTACGCTGGCAACAGCCCTAACCGCTACGAGGACCCGGTGTCCGGTCCGTTCCGGGGTCCTGGCCGGTACGAGGAGCCGGTGTCCGACCCGTTCGCAGGTCCCGGCCGGTACGAGGAGCCTGCCTCTGGTCCGTTCCGGGGTCCTGGGCGCTACGAGGGGCCGGTGTCCGATCCGTTCGGGAGGCCTGGCCGGTACGAGGAGCCAGTGTCCGGTCCGCTCAGGGGTTCTGGCCGGTACGAGGAGCCTGGGTCCGATCCGTTCGGGAGGCCCGGCCGGTATGAGCAGCCTGCTTCTGGTCCGTTCAGGGGGCCTGGGCGCTACGAGGAGCCGGTGTCCGACCCGTTCGCAGGTCCCGGCCGGTATGAGCAGCCTGCCTCTGGTCCGTTCACGGGTCCGGGCCGGTACGAGGAGCCTGCTTCTGGTCCGTTCCGGGGTCCGGGCCGGTATGAGCAGCCGGTGTCCGATCCGTTCGCAGGTCCCGGCCGGTACGAGGAGCCCGTGTCCGATCCGTTCGGGAGGGCTGGCCGGTACCCAGAAGAGCCCAACTCTGGCTCGTATCCGGGCAACATGCCCGGCTCGTACCCGGGCAGCCGGCCAGGTCAGCCAGGTCCGCCAGCAGAAGGCCGGCCCCGCCCTCACGTTGACAACCGGCCCGGCCGCTACGCGGACACCGGGCCTGGGGGATACGAGGCGGACCAGCCTGGGCGCTATGAGGAGTTCGGGCCCGGCCAGTATCCGCCGAACCGGCCCGGCCAGTATGGGGCGGACGCCCCAGGCCGCTACGCAGGCGGCGGCCCAGGGCGTTATGCGGAAGAGGGGCCAGGCCCCTACGAGGACCAGCCTGGCCAGTATCAGCCGCCTCCGCCTCCGCCCGCGCGTCAGCCGGGGCGAGGCCGGCACCGGCCGCAAAAGCCCCCGCGGTGACCGACAGCGGTTGACGAGCCGGGGACTGCGACCGGGGATGGGCTCGGGACGTACGGGCATCACGCCCAAATGTCGTGGCGGAGGCCGAGCGCCACGGGCGCCCCTGGAAACGGCGGATATTTCGCACCCCGAACTGCAATGCCGTTGACCTAAGAGCTTGCCGGTTATTAACACGCAGACTTCTGTTTCTGTCCCCGCGAGTATGCTCACCTGTTTGGCCTGCGGTGATGTCGGAGGACAGGCGGCCGCCGCTCTGCGGCCCGGGAACGACTCGCTGCAGGTCACGGGACCGCATACCACACTAGAGAGCGCCAGAACCGGAACCCGCGTGTTATTTCGAGACGCGCCCTAAGGATCTCGCCGCCCGGCGGGCGGCCCGGGCGCGTGCCGGATATGCCCGGAAGATCCGGCCGGTCCCGCGCCTCAGCCCATTAACGCGGAGATTCCGCAGGTTATAGCCTGCTTTATTTACCAGTAAAGCGAAAACCTTGGCGATCATGCCATCGGCTGGTGTCGCCGGCTGGCCCGTGTTATCGGCTAGCCCCGTGTTATCGGCTAGCCAGGTCGAGGCCCGCGCGGACGATGCTGTCGGTGTCGATGCCGTGATAGCGGTACACCTCCCCGATGGATCCGGACTGGCCGAAGCGGGTCACGCCGAGGGTGATGCCGGGCACTTGGTTGATGGTGGCCAGGAACGCCAGGGTATGCGGGTGTCCGTCCAGCACGGTGACCAGCGGGGTAGCCCGGGAGGCGGGGAACACCTGGTCCAGGATCCAGGTTGGCGCGTCCGCGCGGCCCTGCCGGGCGAGCAGGGCACGGAAAAGCAGGCCGGGGCTGGTTACGCACACGACGTCCGCTTGACTGCCCGCGGCGTCGAGGCGCTCGGCGGCCGCGAGCGCCTCGGGGACGAGCGCGCCCATCGCGGCGATGGTCACCCGCGGCTGCGCCGTGCGCCGCAGACGGTACGCGCCGGCCACGCTCTGCCGGCGGCGGGCTTCGCGGGCGGCCGGGTCGGTCGGCACAGCGGCCAGCGCCTGGTCGACCGGCCGGGTGGACAGCCGGAGGTAGGCCGAGGACCCGTCCGGCTGGCCCAGCCGGGCGAGGCACGCGAGCAGGGTCCATTCCACGTCGACCGCGAAGGCCGGCTCGTAGCTGACGCAGCCCGGCTGCTCGATCCCGACCGACGGCGTGGTTACCGACTGGTGCGCGCCGCCCTCCGGTGCGAGCGTCACGCCCGACGGGGTGCCCACGAGGACGGACTGGCCGCCCGCGTAGATGCCGAATGACCACGGCTCGAGCGCACGCTCGACGAACGGGTCGTACAGGACGCCGATCGGCAGCAGCGGCTGGCCCCAGCGGCTCCAGGTCGCTCCCAGTTCGCCGAGCAGGCCGGCCAGGTTTGTTTCCGCGATGCCGAGTTCGATGTGCTGACCGGTCTGCTTCTCCCGCCAGTGCAGTGCCGTTTCCGTGTCGTCAGCGAACCAGTCGGTCCGGTCGGCGGGGGACCAGACGCCCACCTTGTTAATCCAGCCGCCCAGGTTGGTGCTCGAGCTGACATCCGGGCTGACCGTCACCACTCGCCTCGCCGCCTCCGGGGCCTCCCTGGTCAGGTCGAGGAGCACGCGGCCGAGCGCGGCTTGCGTGGACGCGGTGCCGGTCGGCGTCCGGCCGATGTCGGCCGGGATCGCCGGCACTGGCTGACGCGGATACTCGGGCCGGCGAAGCCGCCGCGCGGTGGCGGCGCACAGCTGGCCCTCCGCGCTAACAGGATCGAACCGGCCCCACGGGCGGTCCGGGTCGGTGCCGAGACGGCTAGCCAGTTCCCGCAGCTGCCCGGCCGTCAGCAGCGCGGAGTGATTGCGCGGGTGCCCCTGGGTGGGCAGCCCGTATCCCTTGACGGTGTAGGCGAGGATCACCGTGGGCCTTGTGTCGTCGATGGACGCATAGGCCTGGTCAAGTGCGGCGAGGTCATGGCCGCCAAGGTTGCGGATCGCCTCGGTCAGCGTGTCGTCGTCAAGTCCCGCGATAAGCGCGGCGATCGGCGCGCTGCCGCCGGGAAGCCGTTCCCGCAGCTGGGCCGGTGTACAGCGCAGCAGGCGCTGGTACTCGGGGTTCGGCATCTCGTCGATCCGCGCGCGCAGTTCTTTCCCGCCGGGCCGGGTGAACAGCTCTTCGAGCAGGTGCCCGTATTTCACGGTGAGCACCTGCCAGCCCGCGCTGTCGAACATGCCGCGCAGGCGGCCCGCCGCGATATCGGGCACGACGCGGTCCAGTGACTGGCGGTTCAGGTCCACGATCCAGACGATCTCGCCAAGCTCCGCGACGGCGGGCTCGAGGACGGCCTCCCATATCGCGCCCTCGTCCAGCTCGGCGTCACCGACGAGCGAATACTGGCGTCCCGTGCCCGCGCCGCCGACCGCGGACTCGGTGTACCGGCGGGCAACGGCACCCCAGATCGGGGCGGTCGCACCGATGCCCACCGAGCCAGTCGAGTAATCAACCGGGTCGGGGTCCTTGGACCGGCTTGGATAACTTTGCAGCCCGCCGAACGCGCGCAGCGTCGGCAGATACCGTTCGTCGAGTTCGCCGAGCAGGTAGTTGATCGCGTGCAGCACCGGGGAAGCATGCGGTTTAACCGATACCCGGTCCTGCGGGCGCAGGTGACGGAACCACAGCGATGTCATGATCGACACTATCGACGCGCTGGACGTCTGGTGGCCGCCTACCTTCAGCCCGTCCGCGTTGGGACGCACCGCGTTCGCCTCGTGCACGATCGCCGTCGCCAGCCAAAGCACCCGGCGCTCGATCTCCCGCAGTGCTCCGAAGGTATCCGACCCCGCTAGCGGCCGCTCAGCAGCGATGCTCACCGTCGATCACCCATCCTGGACGATGTGATTGATTGTGCATATCAGACTAAAATCACAGCATTTACCTGCTACTTGCACAACCTGGCTCGATAGTATTGAGCAGATTGCACAGCCTAAAACGGCTGTTCTTGACGAAGGTGAGCATTGTGCGCAACGAGTACCGCATCGACCCGACCGACGCCCGGCTGCTCCTCGCCCTGGTCGCCCAGCCTCGCGCCAGCGCCATCGCGCTCACCGGCCAGACCGGGCTGTCGCGCAACACCGTGCAGGCGCGCCTGGCCAGGCTGGAAGACCAGGGAGTGCTCGATTCATTCGAGCGCCAGGTACCGCCCGCGGCCCTCGGTTACCCGCTCACCGCCTACATCACCACCCAGGTCACCCAGCGCCGGCTCGACGAGGTCGCCGCCGCCCTGGCCGACATCCCCGAGGTACTCCAGGTCGACGGGATCAGCGGCCAGACGGACCTGCTGGTTCACGCGGTCGCCGCCGATGCGGACGACCTGTACCGCATTGCCGGGCAGATCCTGGCGATCCCGGGCGTCGAACGCACCAACACCGCCCTCGTCATGCGCGAACTGGTCAGCTACCGCATAACGCCGCTGCTGCACCATCGCGCGCAGCGTCCACGCTAGCCCCGGCGCAGCGGGCACGCTGGGGCCCAAGGCCGTTGATTTGAGGCAAGCCCGCGCGCCTCCGCCCGGCATGGATGTGCGTCTGGTGTCGCTATAGCAGCACCAAACGCACATCCATGACCTGAAGCCGGGAAGCTTGCTGAGATAACAGCAACAAGCGCGCTAGCGCAAGGTCAAGCCTGACGCAAACGGCCCGCACTAGACGGGAACCAGCCCGCACTAGAGGGAAACGCGCGATGCCGCGGTCAGCTGCGACCGCTCGCTCGGATGGTCTGGGGAACTTCTCCGGTCGGCTGGCCGTTGACCGGGCGTGTCGCAGCTGACCGCGGTCGCGTATCCCGGTGCCGTTCCGTGCTGAACCGTCTGCGCAGCCGGGCGGCGCGTTTCCTGCAGCGGCCCGGCTCGGCCGACGTCGGGCCTTACCTGGAACTGCTTCCGGAAATCGCCCGGCGCGAGCGCGCCGTTGCCGCCCTCGGCGACGGCGAACTGGCCGCCGCCGCCCGGGAGGCGGCCGATGACGCGGGGATCTGCGCACTGGGGCGGGAGGCGGCGCGGCGGGGACTCGGGCAGCGTCCCTTTGACGTGCAACTTGCGGGCACGCTGGCGATGCTGGCCGGGCAGGTCGCGGAGATGGCCACCGGTGAGGGTAAGACGCTGTCGGGCGCGCTCGCCGCCGCCGGCTATGCCCTGCGCGGCCGGTCGGTGCACGTCATGTCGGTCAACGACTACCTGGCCCGCCGCGACGCGGAGTGGATGCGCCCGGTCTATGACCTGCTCGGGGTAACCGTCGGATGGATCGGCCAGACGTCAACCCCGGCCGACCGCAGGCGCGCCTACGCGGCCCAGGTGACCTACGCGCCGGTGAGTGAGATCGGTTTCGACCTGCTGCGGGACCGGCTGGCGACCAGCGCGGCCGGACTCATCGCGGGCGCCCCGGATGTCGCGCTGATCGACGAAGCCGACTCGGTGCTCATCGACGAGGCGCTCGTGCCGCTGGTGCTCGCGGGTGCCGCCGACGACGGGGAGGCGGGCCAGGACATCGCCGAAATCGTCGGCCGGCTGCGGCCGGGACGGGACTACCAGGCCGACGAGGACGGGCGGAGCGTGCACCTGACCGGTCACGGCACGCGCGCCGTCGAGGCGGCGCTCGGCGGGATCGATCTCTACGCCGGGCCGCACCTGGCCGCCTTGACCAGAGTGAATGTTGCCCTGCACGCCGAAGCGCTGCTGCGGCGCGATGTCGACTACATCGTGCGGGACGGCAAGGTAGAGCTCATCAACGCGTCCCGCGGCCGGGTTGCCATGCTCCAGCGCTGGCCGGACGGGCTGCACGCGGCGGTTGAGGCAAAGGAAGGTCTTGCCGCCAGCCGCAGCGGCGAGATCCTGGACAGCATCACGGTCAAGTCGCTGGTGGGCCGGTACGCGACGGTATGCGGGATGACCGGGACCGCCGTCGCCGTGGGGGAGCAGCTCCGCGAGTTCTACGGGGTGGAGATCGTCGTCATCCCGCCGAACCGGCCGTGCGTGCGCACCGACGAGCCGGTCCGGCTGTATGCCACCGTCGAGCAGAAGGAGAATGCGCTCGCCCGGCACGCCGCGGCGGTGCACGCCGCCGGCAGGCCGGTCCTGATCGGCACACTGGACGTGGCCGAATCCGAGCGGATCGC
Organism: uncultured Actinomycetota bacterium; assembly: GCA_963785645.1. Lineage (GTDB taxonomy): Bacteria > Actinomycetota > Actinomycetes > Streptosporangiales > Streptosporangiaceae > Trebonia. The sequence continues at coordinate 463,377 of CAWAWG010000016.1, read as the reverse complement.
GGAGCGGCTCACCCGCGCCGGGCTGAGCTGCGCTGTGCTCAACGCCAAGAACGACGCGGAAGAAGCCGCGATCGTGGCCGAAGCCGGCGCCCGCGGCGCCGTCACGGTCTCCACCCAGATGGCCGGCCGCGGCACCGATATCCGGCTCGGCGGCGCGGTGGGCGACCAGGGCGAGATCGCCGCGCTCGGCGGACTGCACGTGATCGGGCCGGCCTGCACCGCAGCAGCCGGCTCGACCAGCAGTTGCGCGGGAGAGCCGGGCGCCAGGGGGACCCGGGCAGCTCGGTGTTCTTCGCCAGCAGGCAGGACGAACTCGTCACCCAGTACGTGCCGGAGGCCGCACCGCCAGCAGCGGCCGCTGAGATTGACGAGACAGCGGACGGCCAGACAGCGGACGCCGGGGCGCATGAGACCGTCGCCCACGCACAGCGCGTCGCTGAGGGTGTCAGCCTGGAGATCCACCGCAACACCTGGCAGTACAACCGGCCCATCGAGATCCAGCGCGGGATCGTGCTTGAGCAGCGCGACCGGGTGCTCAGCACCGACGCGGCGCTGCGTGCCCTCGCCCGCCGGTGCCCGGACCGCTTCGCGGCGCTGAGCGCTGTCGCCTCCGACGAGGTGCTGGTGGACGCCGCGCGCCAGATCACCCTCTGGCACCTGGACCGGGCCTGGGCGGATCACCTCGGCTACCTGGCCGACCTGCGGGAGGGGATTCACCTGCGCGCGCTCGGGCGCGGGCTCAGTCCGCTCGATGAGTTCTACAAGGAGGCCGCCCGCGCCTTCTCCGGCCTGCTCGCCGCGGTCGAGGAGCAGTCGGCCGCGAGCTTCGAGACCGTGCCGGTCACGGCGGACGGCGCCGACCTCGGCGCGGCCGGGCTGAAACGGCCCACCGCCACCTGGACCTACCTGGTGCAGGACAATCCGTTCGGCACCGACTTCGACCGCGCGCTGCGCACCGCCGCCCGCGCGGTCCGCAAACTCCTATCGGGCTTATCGGCGATATCTGCCGAAGAGTCCGTGCTGCCTGCATCGGGTGTAACCCGATTTAGTCGCCGCAGACGCTAACGGGCGGGCCTCAGCCGAGTCCACTGGCCGGTCAGAGGATGAGACCGCCCGAGGCCTGGATGTTCTGGCCGGTGATCCACCGGGCGTCGGGGCTGGCCAGGAAGGCGACCACGTCGGCGATGTCGGCGGGCGTGCCCAGGCGTCCCAGCGCGGTGACCGCCGTTTCTCGTTCCAGTGCCTCGGGGGAGTTGGAGGCACGCAGCAGGTCCGTGTCGGTCGCCCCGGGTGAGACGGTGTTGACGGTGATGCCGCGCGGGCCGAACTCGCGCGCGGCGACCTTGGTCACCTGCTCCAGCGCGGCCTTGCTCGCGCAGTACAGCGCGATGCCGGGTCCGGGCAGCACGGTATTGCAGGTTGAGATGTTGACGATCCGGCCGCCGTCCCGCATCAGCGGCTCTGCCCGCCGCATGGCCAGCAGCGGGAACTTCGCGTTCACCGTCATCACCGAGTCGAACAGCTCCGGCGTGATGTCCCTGATGACAGCGACCCCGGTGATCGCGGCGTTGTTGACCAGGATGTCCAGGCCGTCGGTGACCGGCTCGAACAGCACCTCAAGGTTGTCCAGGTCCGCCTGGTCGGCGCGCACCGCCACCGCGTCGCCGATCTCCCGGACGAGCGCGTCCGCGGCGGCCTTGTCGTCATGGAAGCTGAACACGACTCGCGCGCCGTCCGCGGCGAGCCGCCGCACGATCGCCCGGCCGATGCCCCGTGAACCGCCCGTCACCACTGCCGTCTTGCCGCTGAGGGTCATGGCCACGATGCTATCTGGGCGATGATGTCACTATCTGGTCACCTGTCCTGGTTGACGCGGATCTCGCACCCCGTTCTTCTGCCCGTCCGCTGCCCGTATCGCGATGGTATGTCCGGTCGAAGAGGCAGCCGCTGTACGTAGGCTCTCGCCTTTGCCTAGCGGACGGTGCCATATTTGCCGTATACCGGGCGTGGTCATGGTCATTTCGTAAGCAAAGCCGGTGATCATGGTCCAATGCCACTTAGACTAATTTTCTCATTCGTCACAGAAGTCTCATATTGCAATCGAGCCTCCTACGACCTCTGTGCGGCGAGGCCCGAGGCCATCCGTCGCCTGGCTTTACGTGCCTCCCCGTAGACATACACTGATTTTGCGGGGTATAGAGCGGGATATTTCGGGCGCGATCACCCCGCGAACGCAGTGTATGTTTCTCTGCCAACGGTGGTGAGACCGAGATCAACTCAAGCTAAGGGCTTGCAGATAAATAACACGCCGTCTTGATCTTGACCTGGATAGTTGACGCCTGCCGATCTTGCCAGGTCGTAGAGGTCGTCAAGGCTGGCGAGGCGGTTTGGGTACTGGTGGATGTTATGCCCGGTTTGCTCTAGGAGCTGACGGATGTCGCGGATGCGCTTGCTGACGGTTTCGGGCCGGACGCCGAGCAGGGCGGCGATGGCGGCCTGGGGCAGTCCGAGGCGGTGGTGCAGGATGGTGGCGAGGAGCCGGTCTGCCAGGGTCAGGGCGGGACGGCGGCCGGGACCCGGGGCGTTGAGCCGGGGCCTGTGGCCGCGGCGCTTGTCCAGGCTGGCCTCCCTCTGCTGGTCGTGCAGGGTTATCAGCTCGGTGATCAGGGCGTCCCAGCCGGCGGCCGGCAGCCCGGTCAGCGCGGGGTGGCAGAGCCAGGCCAGTCCGGGGCTGGGCTGGTCGAACGGGTCGGGGGCGCTGGGAGGCCGGCCTTGCCTGGGCGGGCGGAAGGAGTGCTCCCAGTTGCCGTGCTCGTGCGGGCGGAGGGTGCAGTTCCAGTCGCCGTGCCAGTCGTGGCGGTCCAGCGGCAGCGCCTTCATCTGCGCGTCGCTGACCTCGGCCCCGGTCGGGTACTGACCGTCGTCCAGCTCGGCACGGACCTTCAGCCCGGTGCGGGCGGTGGTGGCGGCGATGGTGTTGACGACGACCTCGTGGCTGGCCAGGGGCCTGCCGCGCCAGTTCATGGTGATGTGGGAGAACAGCCGGTGCTCGACCTTGTTCCACTTCGAGGTTCCCGGCGGGAAGTGGCAGACGGTGACCTCCAGGCCGGTCTCGACGGCCAGGGCGGCCAGTTCCGCTTTCCAGGCCCGGGTGCGGTAGCCGTTGGAGCCGCCCGCGTCGGCGGTGATGAGCAGCCGCCGGGCCTGCGGGTACTCTTCGTGCCCGGCGGCCTTCCACCAGCGGCGGACGGACTCGACGGCGAACGCGGCGGTGTCGTGGTCGGTGCCGACGTTCACCCAGCCGGCGTTGGCGGTGATGTCGTAGATGCCGTAGGGCACGGCCTTGCCGACGGCGTCTTCGGGGAAGTCATGGACGAGCGCGGCCGCGGGGCTGCCCTTGGGCCGCCACTGGCGGCCGGCGTTGCTGAAGTCCCCGACGAGTTCCTTCTTCTTGGTGTCCACGCTGATCACCGGGTCGGCGGTGCCCTGGTGGGCCTTGGCCTGCTCGCTTATGCAGCGGAACTGGCCGTCCCGGTCCGGGTGCTGCTTGCCCTCGACCGTCTTGACGTTGCCCTGCAGGCTGAAGCCCTCGCTCCTTAGCAGGTCACCGACCGTGTCGGCGGAGACCTTGCGGCCCTGGGCGGTCAGCTCGGCCGCCAGGTCGCGGGTCGACTTCGTCGTCCACCGCAGCGGCGTCACCGGGTCGCCCCGCTCGTCGGGCTCGACTAGCGCCAGCAGCGCCGGGAGCAGGCCCGGGTCCAGGTCAGCGGCCCGCTTGCGGCCCCCGCCCGGACGCCGGACCCGCCCCAGCGGCTCCGCCCCGGCCTCCAGCTCGCCCGCGCCCAGCGACACCGTGGCCTCGCGGACCCCGGCGGCCCGGGCCACCAGCCGGATCCCGCCGTGCCCCAGCGAACGCGCCTCGGCACCCATCAGCAGCCGCCGCTGCCGCTCGTCCAGGTGCGGGAAGATCACCGCGAACTTCGCCACCAGAACCCGCCCGATCTCCTCCAAGCCGTCCATACCACAGCAGCATGCCGGAAACACGGAAGCTACGGGTTATTTTCCGGCAAGCCCTAAGCAGCATTGGATCATGGTCACCGTCTAGGCAAAGAGCGGACACGGACACCTCACCCGATGCGACAGTCACGAAATGAGGCTTGTAGTACCGCGGGCAGCTATGAGCGGGCTTGCCGGTACTCGCGGGCGGCGGCCGTGATGCGGGCGGCCGCGCCGGGGACGCCGTTCCAGTGCGTGTGCAGGTAAGAGGCGTACACCTGGCCCTGGACGAACCCCTCGGTGACGGTTGTCCCCGACTGCCTCCAGTGCCACGCGCCGGCCGCCGTCGCACCGGAGCGGACCACGGGGTCCTGGATGACGGGGGTCTGGATGACGGTGCGGTGGAATTCGTGGCCGTGCACCCGGGTTCCCGCCACTGCCAGCGGTGACGTGGCGGCCGCGACCGCGTCCCGGTAGCCGAGCGTGAGCTTTCCGGTCATCACGGCGTCCGCGTCCAGGACGCCGCACATCGGGTGCCCGTCGATCGACCGGGCCAGGTAGAGCAGGCCGGCGCATTCGGCCACGACGGGGGCACCGGCCCGGGCCAGCGCCGCGATCCGCGCCCGCAGGGGCCCGTTGGCCGACAGGGCGGCGGCGTGCTCCTCGGGGAAGCCGCCGCCGATGACCAGGCCGTCCACGGTGCCGGGGAGTTCCTCGTCCCGCAGCGGGTCGAACGTCACGACTTCTGCTCCGGCGGCCGCGAGCAGTTCGGGGTGCTCGGCGTAGCCAAAGGTGAACGCCGGGCCGCCCGCGATCGCGATGCGTGGACGGGGGAGAGTAAGCCGGGCTCGTTCTGCTGAAGGATTCCCGGCCTGCGACCGGCCGCTTTCCCGCACCGGACCAGCCGTGCGGGCGAGCGCGATCACCGCCTCCAGGTCGACGCCGGCGGCGACGATCCCGGCCAGGGCCGCCACCGCGTCAAGGGCCGGCCCGCCGAGTTCCGCGGCCGGGATGAGGCCGAGGTGGCGGGAAGGGAGGGTGACCCGGGCCTGTCGGCGCAGCACGCCGAGCACCGGAACGCCCGCGGCGTCGGCCGCCTCGCGAAGCAGTTCCTCGTGCCGCGGCGAGCCGGCCTTGTTGAAGATCACCCCGCCGATCCGCGTCCCCGGATCCCAGGTCGTAAAGCCGTGCAGCAGGGCGGCGGCCGACGAGCCGACGCCGTGCGCGTCGACGACGAGAATGACCGGCGCGTTCAGCAGCCGCGCCACGTGCGCCGTCGAGGCGAAGTTCACCCCGTGGTCAGCTGGGCCGGCTGACACCGTGTGTTTAACAGCGCCGTCGAACAGCCCCATCACACCCTCGATGACCGCGATGTCGGCGGGCTCGGGAACGCGCGCACCCCAGGCGAACATCGGCGCGATCTGCTCCTCGCCCACCAGCCACGGGTCAAGGTTGCGACCGGGCCTGCCCGCGGCGAGCGCGTGGTAACCCGGGTCGATGTAGTCCGGACCGACCTTGTGCGGCGAGACCTTAAGTCCCCGCTCGCGCAGCGCACCGAGCAGGCCGGTTGCGACCGACGTCTTGCCGTGCCCGCTGCCGGGAGCCGCGATGACGACGCGCGGGATGCTCACCACTCGATGCCGCGCTGGCCCTTCTGGCCGGCGTCCATCGGGTGCTTTATCTTCGTCATCTCCACGACCAGGTCGGCGGCGTTGATCAGGTCCGGGTGCGCGTCACGGCCGGTGATCACCACGTGCTGGTGGCCCGGCCGGTCGGCCAGCGTTGTCACCACGTCCGCGACCTCGATCCAGCCCCACTTCATCGGGTACGTGAACTCGTCAAGCACATACAGGCCGAAGCGCTCGGCGGCGAGGTCGCGCTTGATCTGCGCCCAGCCCTCCCGGGCGTTCGCCGCGTGGTCCTCCGGGTCGCCGCGCTGGATCCAGGACCAGCCCTCGCCCATCTTGTGCCAGGCCACCTCGCCGCCCTCGCCGGTCTGCTCGTGCAGCCGTCCGAGCGCGCGGAACGCGGCCTCCTCACCGACCCGCCACTTCGCGCTCTTGACGAACTGGTAGACGCCGATACCCCAGCCCTGGTTCCAGCCGCGCAGCGCCAGGCCGAACGCGGCGGTCGACTTCCCCTTCATCGCGCCGGTGTGCACGACGAGCAGCGGCCGGTTCCGGCGCTGCCTGGTGGTCAGCCCGTCGTCCGGGACCGTCTCTGGTACTCCCTGCGGCATTGTTCAGGCCACCTTCCTGTCGACTCGGCCAACGCTGGCGGGCCGGTGCTCTTGGCCGGCCCGCCAGCCGCGGACCGAGTCGGTGAGCATCTCCGCGGACAAACCCGGCCGGCCACCGGTGCCCGGTGCGTCCGGGGCGGAGCCTGCTCCGGAAAGGCGGCCGAGATCCAGGTACTCGGCGCCGAGCGCCTGTGCGAGACCGGCGGCCAGGCCAAGCCGGACCGGTCCCGACTCGCAGTCGACGACCACCGCCGCGATGCCGTCCCGGCGCAGGTTTCCCGCGGCCACCGACGGTTCGCCGCCGGCGGTGTGCCGTCCGTCGGTCACCACCACGAGCAGCGGGCGGCGCAAGGGGTCGCGCAGCCGTTCGCGGCGCAGCGCGGCGTGCGCCTCGGCCAGCCCGGCGGCGAGCGGAGTCCGCCCGCCCGCCGGCATGGCCTCCAGCCGGCGCGCGGCCGTGTCCACCGATGAGGTGGGCGGCAGCAGCAGCTCCGCTCCCGCGCCGCGGAAGCAGACCAGGCCCACCTTGTCCCGCCGCTGGTAGGCGTCGAGCAGCAGGGAGAGCACCGCGCCCTTGACCGCCTCCATCCGGCGGCGGGCCGCCATCGAACCGCTGGCGTCCACCACGAAGAGGACCAGGTTGGACTCGCGGCCCTCCCGGCGGTGCTCGCGCAGATCCGTGTCCTCAAGCAGCAGGCCGGGCCCGGAACGCCCCCGGCGCCGCTGGTGCGGCGCGCTGGCCGTGAGCGTCGCGGTCAGGTGCACGTCCAGCGACCGCGTCGACGGCAGCGGCGGGCGCGCGCCGACACTCCGCCCGGTGTCAGTTGCCGCGCGGGACCGGCGGCCGGCCGCGCCCTGCCCCTTGCCCGGCACCTCGAGCCGCGCCGCGCGGAACACCGCCCCGCTAGCTACCACCGACTGCCGGCCGGCCCGACCTGGTCGGACACCGGCTGGTCGTCCGCCGTCGGCCCGGCCGGGGCCTGCCGCTGGTCGTCGTGGCGGGCGGACGACGCGTCGTCCTGGCCCCTGTCGTCCTGGCCGCTGAAATCCGGGCCACCGTGCTCCTGGCCACCGTGCTCCTGGCCGGCGTCGTCACCGCGGCCGCCCGGATCCGGGTCGCTGCCGGACGGCGGATCGGGCTCCGGCTCCTCGTCGGGATCGCCGAGCGCGTCTTCCAGCTGCTGCTCGTCCAGACCGGGCGCGTCGAACGGGTTGCGCCGCCGCCGGTGCGGCAGCGCCAGTCGGGACGCGGCGCGGATGTCCGCCCGGCCGACCGCGGGCGCGCCGCGCCACGCCGCGTGCGCGGCGGCGGTCCGGGCGATCACGATGTCGGCCCGCAGGCCGTCCACGTCGAAGCTGGCGCATACCCCGGCGATCCGCTCCAGGGCCGCGTCGTCAAGCACGACTTCAGGCAGCCGCTGCCTGGCGGCCGCGATTGCCTCGGCCAGGGCCGACTCAGCGGAGGCGAACCGGGCGGCGAACGCGGCCGGGTCGGCGTCGAACGCGATCCGGCGGCGCACGATCTCGGCCCTGCTGGCCGGGTCCCGCGGCGCGGCTGCCTCGACGGTGAGCCCGAACCGGTCGAGCAGCTGCGGCCGCAGCTCGCCTTCCTCCGGGTTCATCGTTCCGACCAGCAGGAATTTCGCTTCGTGGCGCACGGACACGCCGTCCCGCTCCACGTAGCTCGTGCCGAGGGCCGCCGCGTCGAGCAGCAGGTCGACCAGGTGATCGTGCAGCAGGTTGACCTCGTCCACGTAAAGGACGCCCCGGTGCGCGGCGGCCAGCAGGCCGGGCTGGAAGGACGTGACGCCCTCGGTGAGGGCCCGCCCGAGGTCAAGGGAGCCGGTGAGCCGGTCCTCGGTCGCGCCGACCGGCAGCTCCACCAGCCTGGCCGGACGCCGCTGCACCGTGCTGCCAGATGAAACCGTGCTGCCAGATGAAACCGTGGTGGCGGCCGAAGACGCTACCCCGGGCGAAGGCGGGGCGCCGGGGGAGTGCGGGCCGTCGGGGCAGCCCGGGTCAGGTGATCCGGGCGGGCAGGAGAACCGGCACCCGGACACCACGTCCACGGGCGGCAGCACCGCGGTCAGCGCGCGCACGGCCGTCGATTTCGCGGTCCCCTTCTCCCCGCGGACGAGCACGCCGCCGATCGCCGGCGAGATGGCGTTCAGGATCAGCGCCAGCCGCATGTCGTCCATCGCGACGACGGCGCTGAAAGGAAACTCGGTCAAGACAGGCACCTTCACCCGGCGGGTATCCGCGCCCGCCGACAGCGACGACCACCGGGCAATGACCCGACGGCACGGACGCCGATGGCCTGGCTTCCCGCCGAGCGCAGTCTTGCGCACGCACAGGCGGGTCACAGTGGCGGGACCGTCCCGGAATCGCACCGGAGTTCCTCAGCGGCCGTTCGCCCGCCATCCTCTCATGGTCCAGGTGTGCGGCAAACTGTAGGCCGTGTCTTCCGAGAACGTGCCCGCGTATCCCGAGCCTGCCCCTCCCGTGCCCGTGTCTTCCCAAGATCACCGTGGTCGGCATCGGCGCCGAAGGCTGGCCGGGCCTGTCCCCGCTGGCCAGGGACGCGATTGAGCAGGCCGAAGTGATCGTCGGCGGCTCCCGGCACCTCGCCCTGCTGCCGGCCAGCGTCCAGGGCGGCGGGTACCGCTGCCGAGCCCGCTGCTGCCGGTCCTGCCGGACATGCTCGCCGAGCAGACGCGCGACGGCGCCCGGCTGGTCGTGCTGGCCAGCGGCGACCCCATGTTCTACGGCATCGGCACCAGTCTCGCCCGGCTGGTCGGCCCCGCGCGGCTGCGCGTGCTCCCGCACCCGTCGTCGGTGTCGCTGGCCGCCGCGCGACTCGGCTGGCCGCTCAACGACGTCGACGTGGTGAGCCTGGTCGGCCGCCGGCCGGAGCTGCTGCACCCGCTGCTGCAGCCCGGGCGGCGGGTACTCGCCCTCACCGCGAGCGAGACCGCGGCCGCGGACATCCGCGCCCTGCTCGACGCCAGCGGGTTCGGCGCCAGCCCGGTCACCGTGCTCGCCGACCTGGGCGCCCCCGGCGAGCGCATCACGGGCGTGCTCGAGCGAACCGCACAGCCGCCTGGCGATCATCGCGATCGAGTGCCGTCTCGATCCCGCCGCCGCGCCGCTGCCCCGCACACCCGGACTGCCTGACGACGCGTTCGAGCACGACGGCCAGCTCACCAAGCGCGAGATCAGGGCGCTGGCGCTCGCCGCGCTCGCCCCGGTCCCCGGCCAGCTGCTCTGGGACGTGGGAGCCGGCTCCGGCAGCATCGGCATCGAGTGGATGCGCGTCCACCCGGCCAGCCGCGCGATCGCGATCGAGCCGCGCGAGGACCGCCGGGAGCGGATCGCCCGCAACGCGGCCGCGCTCGGCGTGCCGGACCTGGCGGTCAGGGCCGGGTCCGCGCCGCAGGCGCTGACCGGGCTTCGACGCCCCGGACGCGGTCTTCATCGGCGGCGGCGTCACGGCCGACGGCGTCGTGGCGGCCTGCTGGGACGCCCTCGCCCCCGGCGGCAGGCTCGTCGCCAACGCGGTCACGATCGAGGGGCAGGCGGTGCTGATCGGCTGGCGGCAGCGCCTCGGCGGTACGCTCACCAGGATCGGCGTGGAGCGAGCCGACGGGCTCGGCACCCTCACGACCTGGCGTCCGGCGCTGCCGGTCGTCCAGTGGTCCATCCAGCAGAAGGAGAGCCAGTGACCGTCCACTTCGTCGGTGCCGGGCCAGGCGCCGCGGACCTGATCACCGTCCGGGCCCAGCGCCTGCTCGCGCAGTCCCCGGTCTGCCTGTACGCGGGCAGCCTGGTGCCCGCCGAAGTCCTCGCGCACTGCCCCCCGGGCGCCACCCTGATCGACACCGCCGACCTCACCCTCGACGAGATCGTCGCGGCCATGGCGCGAAGCAGACGCCCGGGGCCTCGACGTCGTCCGGCTGTGCTCCGGTGACCCGGCCGTCTTCAGCGCGATCGCCGAGCAGGCAAGGCGGCTGGACCAGGCCGGGATCGCCTACGACATCACCCCGGGCGTGCCCGCGTTCGCCGCCGCCGCGGCGGCGCTGCGCCGGGAGCTGACCGTGCCGGAGGTCGGCCAGACGGTCGTGCTCACCAGGATCGCGCACCGGGCCACCCCGATGCCGCCGGGCGAGGACCTGGCCAGCCTCGGCGCCACCGGTGCGACCCTGGTGCTGCACCTGGCCGTGCAGCGGATCGAGCAGGTAGTGGCGGAGCTCACCCCGCACTACGGGCAGGACTGCCCCGCGGCCGTCGTCGCGTACGCCAGCCAGCAGCGGGAGGTCGATCCTGCGCGGCACCCTCGGCTGACATCGCCGCCCAGGTACTGGCCGCCGGGGTGCGGAGCACCGCGGTGATCATCGTCGGCCGGGTGCTCGCCGCCGAGAGCTTCCGCGACAGCCACCTGTACTCCGCCGCCCGCGACCGCTCGACTCACTAAACTCGCAAGCCCAAAGCAGGTATCCCGACGAGTTCGCGGTTCCAGCACTCCGTCCACCAGCTGACCGCGGCGTGGGGGATCCGGCGGAACTTCGATCCGCGTTCCCGGCGGAGCAGGTAGGTGTCCATGATCCAGCCGTGCTGCTCGCGCAGCCGGCGCGGGTCTCGGTGATCTCCTCGGCGACCTCGGCCAGCGGCCCCGAGATCAGCACCTCGTCGTCCGTGCTGAGGTAGGCGCCCCAGAAGACCGACAGGCCGGGCTCGCGGAACCCGGCCGCGATGAACCCGCGGTCAAGCATGACCACCGCGCTGTCGAGCCCGTCGGGCAGTCCGCGGTCGAGCAGCCGCGCCGGGGTGATGTGAATCGGCTCGCCGACCCGGTTCAGCGGTATCCGGTGCGCCGCGGCGAGGGCCTGCACGCTGGTCACACCGGGTATCACGGTAAGGTGAAGTCGACCGTGCCCGAGCCAGCACCCGGTCCACGACCCGCAGCATCGAGTCGTATACCGAAGGGTCGCCCCACACCAGGAACGCCCCGACGCCGTCTGGCCCGAGCTCAGCCGCCGATCGCCGCCGCGATGAGCCCGGCCCGCGCCGCGTGCCAGTCGCCGACCGCCCCCTGGTACCCGTCGGCGGTCAGCGCTCGCGACCGGTCGCGCGGCGGCTCGGGGATGTCCACGATCCGGTACCCGGTCCCGGCGACGTGCCGCCGCAGGATCTCGTCCCGCGCGGCGTTCAGCCCGGATTTGGCGTCACCCTTGTCGATACGGAAGAACACGTCCGCCCGGTTAAGCTCCCTGACAGCCTGCACGGTGACCTGGTCGGGATGCCCGGGCCCCATGCCGATGATGAGCAGTTCACGCATCCCCCAAGTGTCCCGCAAACGCCTGTCCGATCGCACACGGATGTGGTTCTGGTGTGGCGATACCAGCAAACGCCGGATCTGCAAACAATCGTTCGATTCGCCGACTGACGATCGAGGAAACAATAACTCTCTGACCTGCAGGTCAGCAAGAACCAATGCGGCGCTCTCGCCTGTGCTTGGCTGTGCCTCCTCGCACATCACGTGGGCCTAGTGTCACCCAGGCCCCTGTGCTGCTGCCAGGCAAGTGAGGACGGCCGGGGCCGCGCCACTGAGCGCGGCCCTGGCATCTATAGGAGCGTCTCGTGAGTAACTACGGGGATTGGGCTCAGGTGACGCCGACGGGGAGAGCATTGGAGTGGCTCAGCAGGTGGCGACGACCTGTTGTCGACACGGACTTACGCTTGCGGTCCGGCTGAGCGTAGCCCGCTGCTTTACGGCAGTTGTCATTTGAAAGTGCCTGGCCAGGGGGTGACACGGTCGTTAATTCGTTCGCTGTGTCTCCTGCCCCAGTAACACTGGTTGGGTGAAGCTGGTTGACCGGTTGCGTTCGGCAGAGGGGGCGCTCATGCATCCCCGGCACATGGCTGCCCAGCCGCTGCTCGTGGAGTTGATCTCGGCGCTCCGGGCATGTGCCAACGTGAAGGATGGATATGAGTTCCAGCGGGAGCTCCTGGCCCGGGTCCTTGAGGTGGAGGGCGACCGGCACGCGTTCGGGAGGGCCTTTAAGCGGGTGCGCGCGGGGAAGGCGCCGCAGTCCGGTGTCCCAGACCCGCAGTCGGGGCTTGATCCTGGCGGGACCCGGCAACCTGGCAGCTTGAGTACGTATGTGAGCGGCTCGTCGCGCCAGTACCGTTGCGTCGGCGACGCGCTCGCATGGCGCGTGTTCGGGTTCCAGCGCAAGCACATCATCGCCCTGTGCCAGAATGCGCCGCCCGGCATGATGGCGGGCAAGGAGGGCCTGGCAGGCGGAACTCGCGCGCGTCGATCAGGCTTACCGGGAGGACGGCCAGTTCGCGATCCTGCACGACCTGACGAACTGCCTGCGGATCGGCGACGTGACCGTCTTCGGGAACGACGGCACCGTTCGAGACCGTGGAGGTCAAGTCCGATCCCGCCGCGCAGCCCCGCCCAGAACCGGCGGTCAAAGCCGCCCGGGACGCGGTGCGAACGGCGGCCCGCTGCCAGGCACGACCCGATGCGCGGCTGTACGACCTCGACATCCCGTTCAACGACCCACCTCGACCTGCTGAGGACCGGCACCGAGCGCGCCGCCCGCGACGGCATCTTCACCGTGAAAGTGCCCGGCGCGCGGGCGCTGCTCGTCACCGACATCTACGGCTGTGGCGCCAGGGGCTGGACCGAGGCGGAGTTCAGCGAAGCGGCCAGCGCGCAAGTGCCAGCTGCGGCCTGCGCCGCGCGGCATCGCGAGCAGACCGCGGCAGACGTCACGGCGACCAGCCTGGACAGTGTCTCGCGGGACCCGCAGCGCGTCCCGTTCGCCGCCTACCCGCTGCATCCGGTCGCCTGCGCCCGGCTAATCGGGGACCTGGCCGTCTTCAACGTCGAGACCACCGGCCCGGCCCTGGCAGACTCGCTCCGTCGCGCAGGGATCGACGCGCGCTGGGTCCGCCCGCCCGGCAGAGTCAGGCGAACTGCACCAGGCGAGGTCGTCATGGAACTTCGCGCCGCCATCACCGGACCCGTGCACCGAGGCATCCGCACCGACCTGGGCCGCACGTTCCAGGTACGCCGCTCCGCCCTGGACCGCTACCTGATCGAGATGATCGAACTGGAAACCTGGTCCGAGGGAATCAGGCAGATGCTGGCCGATCTACCGTCTGAGCCGACGCCCTTGGCCGACCTACCATGGAGAAGACCAGACATGGATGTGAACCAAGCAGCCCGGGAAACGTGAACTAGCTCAGCCTGGACCGGCGCGAACAAATCTCCAAAGATCACGCTTGGACCGACCGGTATCGTCTGCTCCATGATTGCGGAGCTGTATCCCGGAGCAGGACGGCACCTCAAGGCCGCCCGCGAGGCGAAGGCCGCGATGAGCGCCGCCTGGGAGCGCTACATGGAAGCAGGGCTGAGCGATGTCGAGATCCTCACCTATCCCGGTGGCAGTGGCAGGATCACCATCTGGGCTGACTGGCCCGAAGGCGCTCGCGCGGCGCTTACCAACTTGTTCACCGTCTGCACAGATGAGCTCCGGGCATGCCTTGATTCACTCGTGGCGGAGTCCGTTGCCATGTTCAGCGTCCTCAAGCGCCCCCGCGCCGCCGAGCGGCGCCGGTTCTTCCCGATAACCGACTCCGAGGAGCGCTTCAAATCACTGCTCGGTGAATCGTGCATGGACGGCGTGCTGGAGACCCAGTTCCAGCTGGCGCTCGACTGCCAGCCATTCCGCAGGTTCCCCGACGATGAAACAGCCAAGCGGTTCCGGACGGGGCTGCAGTACCTGCTCGACTGGTCGGCCAGGCTCGAGGCCGGATCTCAGGTCGGCGCATGGGTTACGCCAGTCGATCCCGAACTGCAAGCGGAATCACCCGTCGAGCTAACCCAGTTCGACGTCCTGCCCGCCGGGCCCCTTGACACGGAAAGGGACGTCGCCCTCTACGTCCTCGCTAACTACAGCGGAGTCGGCGGTGCTTCCGGCCGGGCGGGCAGTTACGTTGACCTGGCCTTTCCGGACGGTTTCGATCCTGCCGACGTTCAGGACACCTTCGACCAGCGGGTCAACCTGGCCATCGAAGTGGCCGAACGCATCATCATCACTTTTGCGCTGCTGGCGGAGGCTGTCCCAACTTCGAGGCGGATCAGGACACCACCTGACCAGGCCGCCGCGCAGTCGTGGGTGAGCGCGGCCCAGTCCGCACGCGGCTGGTCTAACGCTGACCTTGCTGACCTTAAGAACTCAGACATGGGCGTGGGGGTCGTTGCCGGGACTAGCCAGCTCACTCTCCTGGTGGCCACGGCGGACCGGGTGTATGAGCGCACGGTCCCGGGCGCCTCGCCGTTGAGCGGCCATGCTAAACGCGGTATCGCTGCGGAAGGCGCTGTCCGGGACGCAGCGGCGACTTGGGGCCTGCCCGACTTCGTCCTGGCCCCTCACGTGGAGCAGAAAGGGCGGGGTGTGCGCGAAATCAGCGACGGGCTGCTCCTCGTCGGAAATCACGGGCTCATCGTCCAGGTCAAAAGCCGGGACGCCACCCCGGCAGCGCCCGACAGGGAAACAGCATGGCTGACCAAGAAGATCGCCGAAGGAACCAGGCAGGCCGAGGGCACTGCCAGGCGATTGTCTTCCCGCACCACCGACATGACGAACGGACGAGGGCGCAGCATCGAAGTTAATGGCGGCAATGTCCGCTGGACGGGCGCCGTCATCATCGACCATCCCGCCCCATCTCCGGGGTATCGCATCCAGAGCCAGGCAAGCCGCATCCCGGTTGTCGTCCTGCTGCGACGCGACTGGGAATTTCTCTTCGACCAGCTCCGCTCCACGCGCGCAGTCATCGGCTACCTTGAGCGCGTCGGAGGCTCAGCCCCAGTCCTCGGCGCTGAACCAGAGCGCTACTACGAACTGGCAGCTGCCGACGCCGCCGCTAAGCCCTCCGAGATCGACCCGGCGCTGCTCGGTGTCGGAGTGGTCAGGTCGGTCCCCCTGCTTCCCGCAGCGCCCGCAGGAAGCGACGACGACAAGGCTCACGGACTGGTCCGCATCATGTGCGAGGACATCGCAGTGACCCGTCTCGAAGGCCACAGCGAAACCGAGCCGGCTCCAGGTCCTAACGGCCATCGACCGCCTGCCCGTCGGCTACCGCACCGACCTGGGACAGTTCCTGCTAGACGGACTGCACACCGCCCGGCTCGTGGACCCGGCGGAGACATTCTGGAAACTGCGCACATTCCGCACCAGTATTGAAGAACCGCAGCTCGGCTTCGGCGTCTGCTCAACATTCAGCGAACTGACACGGCATGCCTTCACCGCCTGGCTCCGGCTCCGCCACCACGAACGCGGAAACCTCCAAGCACTGACTGATGCCGTATCTATCGGAGTCCTGCTGACGCCAAGGCGAGACGGCCTGCGCGAATGGGACACAACCATGGTCGCAGTCACCGGCGATCCCGAGCTCACCGAAGAAGAACTACGGCAATACCAGCAGCTCTGGAACGAGCACTCTAACAATCACTGATGATAGTTACGTCTGTGGGACGATTGGCGATATGGCTCCTGCACCTGCTCATGATCAAACTTCGATGCTCCGCGTCGCACTCAAAGGATTCGAGGGCGCGCATCGGAGAAGCCTCAACACGTAGTCGGTGCGGGTACTGTCCGGCCCGAGTTTAACCTCATGGATTCTAGTGGCGGCAGCCACCTTCCTGGCTCCTTCTTGAAAGCCAAGCGGGCTGACATAGATGGCGCCGCTCGCATGGGTATCGATGATGCGGAAAGCCAGCGCCGCAACCTGTTCCTGTTTCTGCCTAGCCTTAGAGTATTTGCGGCATTCCACAATGATGAAGCCCTCGCCACCAACCTTGACGCCCTTGCCGTCGATCTCCCGGCTTCCACCTGAATTCACGGCCCGCGCACACTCCAGGCGTAGCGCGGTTTTCCTTTTGCATCGTAGTTCCCATAGGGCAGTCTTGTCCTACACCTCGCCGTTGCCGACGGTTCGCCCACGTTCCAGTTCCGGTGGCGGCGGGGTGCCGTAAGCAGCAGGCACGCACCAGTAGGGCGGCACATGGAAAACCGATCCGGCACCGGCGCAGATGGCGTCGCGCTAACGGAACTGAGGAGATCCTGAGTTCTTCACCCGCTGGGCGGAACTGCGGCAGCGTGTCGCGCTCGGCGGAAAATCCGTGCCCGGCGAGCTGAAGCGCGATTACGCCGCCTTGTCCGCCGAATACCGGCGACGCACAAACGGAGAATGACGCTAGTGGAAAAGTCAGCAAGCCCCAGGCGGCCGGACCCCGTGGCGAGCTTCTCGCAATCACCCGGCCGATAACAGACTCCCGTGCGGCTGAACCAACCGCCTTTAGCCACACGGGGCCAGATCTCGTGCCTTGCGCACGGGGCAATAGCAGGAACAGGCATCCTTTCGCTGGAGCCGGGCGCGGTGCCGTGAAAGCGAGCGCCTAAACCGCCACCAGCAGAGCGGGTACGCATGTTCATCAGGGAAAGGGCCATGGATGAAGACGTGAGCGAGCTTGACGACTTCCAGGTCATCGCCGAGCGAGTCCGGGTCACCGAGACGATCGCGGCGCTGACAGCCAGGTACAAGGAACTCAACCAGGAAATGACCCGAAGGGAGACCCTGCGATGGATGCTGCCATGACACCCCCCGCGAACGACTCAGACGGCCTCGCCGCCGTGCTTTCCCGCTTCCCGGCCCCCGCCGCGCGGCTGGCGGCGGTGGAAATCCTGCTCGCCGACCCGGAAACCCTCGGCGACGATGTTCTCGAAACTTGTCTATATCTCCTGCGTGAGCGGCTGACGGCAGCGTAAACCGAGAACGCCAGGCTCGACGGGCCAGCCACCGGATCTGACCGCCGTCGAGCGCCGGACAGCACACGGCTGCCGTGATGACGGCTACCGGGATGGGCACTTGTGTCGCCCGGTGCCGTGCGGCGGCAGACGCCTGACGCGCGATCTTGGCTCTGCGGTAAGGCCGCGCACCCCGCCGGATGCTGAGGTGCGCGGCGTGCTGCGCGGCACGTAGGGTTGGCGGGTATGGGACGTCGGTTTTCGGGGCTGATCCTCGACTGGGCCGGGGTGCTCACCACCAACATGGTGGAGGTGATCGAGTCGTTCGAGGCCCGGGAGAGCCTGCCGGAGGGCTTGTTCCTGCGCGGGTGGGCCGACCCGCGCGGCCAGGAGCTTTACCGGCGCCTGGAACTGGGGGAGATCACCCAGGCGGAGTGGAACGAGGGCTTCGGGGCGCTGCTCGGCATCCCGCCGGGCGAACCTCATGGAGCGGCTGCTGTATGACATGTTCCCGGCGTACGAGGTGATGCGGGTGGTGCGCGAGGCCCGTGCCGCCGGAGTGAGGGTGGCGGTGCTGTCGAACTCGCTGGGCCGGGAGCCGTTCGACCCCTACGCCCCGTACAACCTGCGGGGCAACTTCGATGTCGCGGTCTTGTCGGCTGAGCACGGCATCCGCAAGCCGGACCCGGCGATCTTCAAGCTGACCCTGGACCGCCTCGGGCTCCCGCGCTGAGCGGTGCGTGTTCGCTGACGACACCGAGGAAAACCTGCGTCCCGGCCTACCAGATGGGCATGGCCGTGTTCCACGCCCTCGATGAGCAGGTGACGGCCGCGGTGCTGCGGGAACTGCTGGAGCTGCCCGGGGCCGGCAGATAGCTCTCCGCGGGTTACTGCCGGGTGGCGTCCAGGAACTCCCGCACCGCGGGCGAGGCCGCGTGCGGTGCGAGCTTGGCGCGCAGGCCCGTGATCGCCGACGCCGAGCGGGCCGAGTCGACGCCGCCGAGGCAGCGGACGGCGTGCGCGGCCCGGTCGAGCGCGGCGTCGAGGTCGTGGAGCGCGAGGTGCGCCTCGGCCGCGCGGGCCAGGTAGATGGCGTGGCTGCGCGGGTACTGGTCATCGCCGCGGTAGTCGGCGGCGATCGCGGCGTCGAAGCAGCGGATGGCCTGGGCGGGGTCGCCGAGGTCGAGCGCGGATGACGCCGGCGATCATCTCGATCTCGCCGTAGGTCACCCAGTACAGGACCGGGGCGTCGTCGGGATGCGGCCCGCGGTCGAGCGCGGTCGCGGGCCTGGTGGAGCTGGCGGGCGCAGTCGCGCTTGCTGCCGGCCTTGGAGTGGGCGCGGGCGGAGCGGGCGGCGAGCATCGCCGTCATCTTCGGGGTGCCCCGTCCGTGGCCACCGTGCCGCTGGCGGTCCCCAGCAGCGCGACCGCGTCCTGGGGCTGCCCGGTGGAGTAGCACTGCACGGCGGCGAACGACAGCGCGTAGGCGCCCGTCACCGGGTCGCCGGCGGTCGCGGACGCGCGCAGCGCGGCCTCGAAGTACCGGCGGGCGGCCGGGTGGTCGTCCTGGTCGAAGTAATCCCAGGCGGCCTGGCGGCTCGCCTCGGCGGCGAGGGCGTACAGGCGCCGGCCGACCGCGTCGGTGTAGCGGCCGCCGCGCAGCAGCCGGACGATGAGCGCCAGCTCGCTGCGGGCAAGGACGGCCAGGTCGCCGCTGCCGAGCTCGTCGTCCAGGTGGCGGAGGTAATCGAGCCGCTGCCCGATATGGCCACAAGCTCCTGGCCGACCTGCCGCGACCCGGTTCCCGGCAGCAGCTGGCCGGGCGATGCGCAGCGCGGACCGCCAGCGGGCGGCGAGCACGGCCATCGCCGCTCCCGACGCGGCGATGAACGCCCGCCGTGTCCACACCGCCTCCGCTCGTGAGCCCCGCCAGCACCGCCAGCGTCCCGGACTGGTCCCACGGCTACCGGCGTCCCGGCGTCAGCCTGGCCCGAGGTCGAGCGCCGACGCGAACTCGCCGCCCGTTGCGAGTACCCGGTCGTAGGCGGCGGCGATGTCATCGGTGACCGCGCGATGGCCGTTCTCCACGCTGCGCAGGTGGCTTTCGGAGTACCCCGCCTGGCCGGCGAACGTCCGGAACGGCAGGCCGGATGCCTGCCGCGCCTCGCGGAGGGCGCCTCTGAGCGTGTCGGCCACTGTCGTTCCCCTTCACGGGACTGAATCGCCGGTGAATCGGCCCGCCGCCTGTCCGGGCGGGCTGCGGCCGGGTGTGCTGGTGACAGCGGGCCGGCACAAGCTGACCCGGGGTCATCGACGGAGAGGGTTCCCCGATGGAAAGATCAGCAACCTGCGTGCTGGTGGTCGCGCCGCACCCGGACGACGAGGTGCTCGGCTGCGGCGGGTCGGTCGCCAAGCTGACCGCCGCCGGGGCACGCGTGCACATGGCCTACCTGACCTCCGGGGAACAGGGCAGCGGCACCGTCCCGCCCGCGGAACTGGGCCCGGTGCGCGAGGCGGAGGCTCGCGCGGCGGTCTCGCTGCTGGGCGTCGACCCGGGCGACGTCACCTTCGCGCGGTTCGGCGACGGGCAGCTCAGCCCCTACGACCTGACCCAGGCCGAGGCGGTGATCCGGCTGGTCCGGCACGTGCGCCCGGATGCCGTCTACCTGCCGCACGAGCACGACGGGTCGTTCGACCACCAGGCCGCGCACCGGCTCGTCGTGCGGGCGGCCGGCATGGCCGGCAGCCGCAACTTCGCGCACCTCGGCGAGCCGCACTGGGTGCCGTGCGTCATGGGCTACGAGGTCTGGTCACCGATCAGCCGCCCCTCCTACCTGGAGGACATCAGCGCGTTCACCGCCGCCAAGGCCGCCGCGCTGGGCTGCTACTCCTCCCAGGCCGGCAAGGGCACCGGGCAGGCGACGCACATCGGCCCGGCCGGGCTCGCCCTGGCCGCGCACCGGGGCGCCGCCACCGCCGGCGGGCACCGCGAGGCGTTCACCGTCATCCGCGCCGCCCGGGTCCTGCCGTGAACACGCTGCGCGCCGCCACGTGGACCGCCGCGACGATCCTGGCCCTGCGCGGGGCATCGGGAACCATGAACGCGGCAGCGTCGCTGCGCTGGCTGCGGGCCGGGCGAGACGACAGCCCGGCAGGCCAGGATGTGCGGTTCACCGTCGTGGTCCCGCTGCTGCGCGAGCAGTCCCTGATCGGCAACCTCGCCGCGCGGCTCACGGCGCTGGCGGGAACCCACCCGGGCACCCGCGTCGCGCTGGTCACCACCGGGGCCGAGTACGCCGCCGCGGGAACGCGACGCGCAGCGCGCCGCCGAGCTGGCCAGCGCCCTGGCCGCCGGGATGCGGCCGGGTCAGCTCGTGTCCCGGTTCCTGGGCCTGCTGCCCTGCCGCCGACTTGGAGGCGCTGGCCGCTCCGGCACGCGGCCAGGACCACGCGCGGTGCGCCGAACTGGCCGGTGCCGCCCTGGCCGCGCACCGGCCGACCCCGAACTGCTGCCGCCGGACTGGCCGCAGGCAGTGACGTGATCATGCGCACTACCACTACCCGCGGCCGGACGGCGGCATGGTGCAGCAGCTCAACTACGCCATCCGCGCCGAGACCGGGCGGGTACGCCGGCCGGGGACGGCCCTGGAGCGGCTGTTCCTGGTCATCTACAACGCCGACTCCCGCCCGCACCCGGCCACCCTGCGCGCCGCTGCCGCGCTCATCGCCGGCATTCGGAACGCGCCCGGCGGGCCCGGCGCGGCTGATCCAGCAGTCGGCGGTGTTCACCGCGAACATCGCGGCCTGGCGGCGGGTCTGCCGGGGATGGTGCTGGCGGGGGCCGGGTGGCTGCAGTCGCGGTGGACGCTGTCGCGGGAGATCCCCAGGCTCCGCAGCCAGGCCGGCAACGGCCCGCGCCATCGCGGCCGGGACGCTTTTGCCGCTGGCGCACTGCGTGGGCCACGGCCTGATGATCCGGCGCCGACCTGTACGACGAACTTGGCGGCCTGCCGGAGTCCACCGTCAACGAGGATCTCGCGCTCGGCTACCTGGCCTGCGCCGCCGGCGTGCCGATCGACCCGCTTCCGCTGCTGGAGGAAGCCGACACGCCCGTCACGATCGGGCTCCTGGCTCGGCCAGGCCCGGCAGTGGTTCGCCTCCTACCCCCAGTACCCCAGGACCGCCGCGCTCGCCGCCGCCGGCGGCGCACGGCACGCCCGGCCCGGCGCGGCTGGCTCACCGTCCAGGGACTGGCACGCGGCGCGCCTGTGGCTCGGCCAGTCGCCGGCCGTTGCGCTCGCGCTGGTCCTGCCTTTCACAGCCCACCGGCGCGGGCTGGCGTGCCTGCTTGTGGTCGCGGGCCTGGCCGGGTACTACGCTCTGCCGTCCTGGCTTGCCGCCCGGGCGGCCGGGCGGCCGCTCGATCCCGGCCGGGCCCTGCCCGGCGGGCTCGTGGCGATGCTGCTGTCCAGCGCCGGACCGTGGCGGTGCCTGGCCGACGTCGCCGTCAGGCGCGCTGACCGGCGACTGCCCGGGCCAACGGAAGACCGAACGGTGAACCCCCGGCCCGCCTGGCACGGCGACCCGACACCCGCCCAGCAGCGCGCGCTCACCGCGCTGCTCGCCAGCCTCCCCGCCGGCCCCGCATTCACCGCGGCGCTCGCCTCCCGGGTACCCCGCCGCTCGGTGTCGGCGATCGTGCCAACCTGGAACCGGTGCCCGTTCAGCCCCGCCGGACACCTGGCCGACAACCCTTTGTACTGGGCGGTCGCCAGCCTGCGCGCCCAGGCCGGGGACGCGCTCGCGGAGATCGTCGTCGTCGACGACGGCTCCACCGACCACACCGGGAAAGTCGTGGAACTGCTGGCGGCAGGCGATCATCCCGTCCCGGTCCGCCCGGTCGCGTGCGCAGACCACGCGGGGGCCTGGCGGGCGCGGAACCTCGGCGCGGCGGCGGCCTCCTGCCGGATGCTGTACTTCGGCGACGACGACTGCGTCTTCCCGCCGCACACGGTCGCCGGGGCGGCGTACGCCCTCACCCTGCTACGCGAGTGCGACCCGTCGGCGGCTGCGGTCAGCACGCCGTTCTACTACCGGGGCCTGGCTCCCGGCGCTGTGCTCCCGGACAAGCGCATCGGCACGCTCGACCCGGTTGCGGGCACGTTCAGCACCGGGTTCCACGCCGTCCCGGCCTCCTGCCTCACCGGCCATCCGCCGCTGCTCGGCAGTGCCGGGCTGCTCGACGCCGCTGCCGGTGCGGCTGATCGGCGGCACGGCGCCTGATCGACGCCGAAGCCCTGCGGGCGGCCGGCGGCTTCACCGACCTGTCGGCCTGGGCGTCCGGCTACTCCGACCACCTGCACCTGTCCGCCGCCCTCACCGACACCGGCGCGTACCTGTACCACTGCCCCGACCCCCGGCTCGGCGCGGCGCACCTGAAGTTCGGCGCCTCCGGCGCCTACCCGCTCAACCCGGCGGAGCTGGCCACCGTGACCGGCACGCTCGGCCGGCCATTCGCGGAGCTGGTCGCGCTCTCGGCGGTGCCGCGCACCGGCACCGGGCACCGGCTGGCCGACCGCGACTTCTTCGCCGAGCAGGTCGGCTCGTTCTTCGTCTTCTTCGCCACTCGCTCGTCGGCCGGGGCGGTCGCGTGGGCGATCCGGTCATGGCACGAGTTCGCCCGAGACGGGCACGTGCCCACCCTGACGGTCGCCGGGGTACCCGGCGAGGGCGAGCGGGCGCGGGCGTGGCGGGACGGCCTGCGCGCGGCCGCGGCCGTCCTGGTCAGTTCCTTGTCCCCGGTGATGAGCAGGCCGGCGGTGGCGCGGCTGTTGCGGGAGGTGACCGATGCCTGCGGCCAGCCGGAGATCACCGGCTGGTGAGCACCTGCGCCACCAGGTCCCGGTTGGCGGTCCACCACCACAGCAGCGCGCTCGCCGACCGGAACAGGTGATCGCACGAGCCGTCCCCGGCCGCGTAATGCCGCTTGAGCTGCCAGAAATCACAGGCCCGCTCCCACCACAGGCGGCTGGCGGCGAACGTGACCTGGTCGTCGGCCAGCGGCAGGACCGCCCGGTACCCGGCGGCGAACGCAGCCACCAGGTCCAGCGCCAAGCCGCGCTCGTCGCCGTAGCAGAACGTCAGCGTGGCCGAGCGGACCAGTTCGTAGGCGTACGGCTTGACCGCGACCCGGTCGAAGTCCAGCACCGCTGCCACCCGCCCGCGCTCCCACAGCACGTTCAGGTCGTGGAAGTCGCCGTGCACCCACCCGGCCGGCGCCCACGGCACGTCCGGGTCGGGCCTGTCGCCGCGCACCGCGTCCAGCAGCGCCCGCCGCTCACGCAACTGCGCGGCAGCGTAGCGGTCGAACTCGTCGCGCGTTTCCCTGCCGTCGATCACGGCGGCGAAGGCGTTGATGGCGGCCTCGGCCTTGCCCGGGTCGGCGACCTTCATCCGCATCGCCGGCGCAGCGGGCTCCATCACCCGGGCAAGCCCGCGGTGCAAGCCCGCCAGGACGCCGCCGAGCTCGCCCGCCTGCCCGGCCGTCATCCGGGTGCCGGGTACGTGGCTGCCCTCGACCCACTGGTAAACCGCGTACAGGCCGCCGTCCCGGTCAAGCAGCGTCCCTCCGCCCGGCAGCGCCAGCGGCGCGGCGGCCGGGACCCCGAGGGCGGCCAGCGCCCGGGTGGCGGCGTGCTGCCGCACCGCCTGCTCCCGGCCCACGTCCAGCACCTGCTTGACGAACACCCGCTCGCCACCGGACGTGCCGACCGCCCAGTTCCGGTTCATCAGCCCCTCGGCCACCACGCGCGCCGAGGTGACCTTCCCGAGGCCGAACCCGTCCAGCACCGCGCCCAGCCGCTCACGGTCAGTCCCCTGGACGTGGTCGGTTACCTGTTCCATCCCGGTCCCTCGCTCCCCGTCGGGCGCTTTGTGGAAGCACCAGACGCTAGCAACAAGCCGCCCCCGTGCACCCGGAGTTCACGATGACCGCCGCATCCGAAACCGGCACGCCGCTGGTCCTGGCCGTGGAAGGCCTGTGCTTCGCCGGCAAGACCACCCTGGCCCGCGCCCTCGCCCGCCATCTGCGCGTCCCCGTCGCCGCCGAGTACGCCGACCTCACCGAACTGCCCCCGTTCCCGCCGCCCGACCAGGCAGCAGCCCGCACGGGGATCAGCGCCCTGCTCGCCGCCGAGGCACGCCGATCCCGGCAGGCCCGCGCCACGGGCAGCCGGCTGGTGATCTACGACCGCAGCCCGCTGACCGTCATCGGCCACGAACACGCGATGCGCGCCCGGGGCGTCCCCGCCGACCCCCAGACCGCCGCCGCGTGGTTCACCGCCGCCGCCTCCGCCGGCGCCATCCTCACCCCGGCGGCCTACATCTACCTCACCGTGCCCGACGACGCCTACCGGCGGCGGCAGGAAGCCCGCGGGCACCTGCCCGAGCACCTGGTCGCTCCCGACGTGCGCGACGCGCTCACCCGGTTCTACGACGCGTGCTTCGCCGCCGCAGGCCCGGGCCGCGTCCTGCGCGCCGACGGAACCAATCCGCTGACCGTCCTTACCAGGCAGGCCGCCGTCTTCGCGGCCCGCCTGCCCGGCGCCACCGGAAGCGTGCCCCTGCCCTTGCCCGGCTCCGCGCCCGCCGTCCCGGTTCCGGACGCGGCGTGAGCACCGACGGCGGCGACCTCGCCACGGCCGAGGAACGCGTGCTCCGCCGGCTGCGGGCACGCTGCCCGCTATTCACCCCGGACGGCCCGGCCTGGCACACCGAGACGTCACTGCTCATCCCCGGGCGGGCCGGACAGGCCCGCGTCGTGGCCAAGCACCCGGTCGACCCCCGGCCGTTCTGGCAGGCCCGCGCCCGCCACGAGATCACCGTCTACACCGCCATCGCCAAGGCCGAGCCGCCCCCGGTCGCGCTGCCGCGCATGACCGCCGCCGACCGCGACCTCCCGGTGATCGTGATCACCGGCTCCCCGGCTCGCCGCTGGCCCCCAACCGCTACCCAGCCAGCCCACTGCCGCCCAGTCACCTGGACCGGCTCCTGGACACCGTGGGGGCGCTCAACGGCTGGAACGATCCCGCGCTCGCCGCCATCCCGTCTGACACCGGCTACCCCGCCCAGTTCCAGGCCCTGCCCGCCGGCTTGTTCCACCCGGGCGAACCAGCCCGGCTCACCCGGCAGGCCACCTGGCTGGCCCGTCGGCTCGGCACCCGGACCGAGCACGGCGACCCCCACCCCGGCAACGCCCTGGCAGCCGGCGGCAGCCTCGTGGCCCTCATCGACCTGGAGTCCCTCGCCCCCCGCCTGCCCGGCTACGACCTCGCCGTCCTGTGGACCATCACCGGCCCCCACCAGCGCCCCCGGAACAGATCACCAGCCGCATCGGCCCCGGTCCGCACGAGCACGCCGCGTTCTGGCTCAACGCGGTCCTGGTGACCGGCCGCGAAATCCTCTCCCACCGCCGAAGCGCGCCCACCGCCGCACACCGCGACCGGCTCGCCCGCTCCTGCACCACGACCTTGAGCCACGCCCGCCGACCAGGCCGCCGGCCGACCACGACCCCGGCATGAGGCACCCAAACCGCGCCAGCCCGCCCGCCAACCGCGAAGGAGAACCGGACATGCCCCCGTACGCACCAGCCGCCCCAGTCACACGGCACCGGTCGTATTCGACTGCGACGGGCTGCTCGTCGCCACCCAGGGCGCGTGGGACCGCGCCTACGCCACCATCGCCAGCCGCTACGGCACCGCTCTCACCGCACGCGACCGGCACGCCCTGGTCGGCCTGCAACTGGAGCAACTCGGCTGTGCCCTGGCCACGCTGCTCGGCCATCCGGCACCGCCACGGCAGCTGGGCCAGGAAGTCTACGCGCTGGTCAGCGAGGGAGCAGGCTGCCAGGCCGCCCCCATGCCGGGAGCGGTCGCCCTGGTCCGCGCGCTGCACGGCACACGCCCGCTCGCCGTCGCCTCCAATACCCCGCACCAGATCGTCACGACCTATCTCGACCGCGCGGGAATCCTCGCCGCCTTCGACACCATCGTCTGCAGCGACCACGTCGCCAGCCCCAAGCCCGCCCCCGACGTCTACCTCACCGCCTGCCAGCGTCTCGCCCGCGACCCCGGCGCGTGCACCGCGCTGGAGGACTCCCCAGCCTGCGGCGCCGCCGCCCTCGCCGCCGGCCTGCTACCTCATCGCCGTCCCGTCCGCACCCGACCTGGTCTTCCCTGCCCACCAGCACGCCGCCAGCCTCAGCGACCCCGCCCTATGGCACACCCTCGGGCTGGGACAGGACGATCACCCCCAGCGACACGCGCCCGTCCCGCGCGCCCGCGGCCTCGCCGACGCCGTCCTCACCGGCGAGCCCTGCTAATGGCGGCCCGCAGGCAGAAACGAAAATCATCATCCAGAACGGGTTGTTGCTCCGCCTGAAGGGACGGGTTGCAACCCTCTCCGGCCGCCGGCCAGCAGCCGCGCTCCTTACCGGAACCCGCGTGTTGAGCAGTAGGCCGGGGAAACGGTAAGGCCGGTCCCGCAGTGCGGGCGCAGCCCGTCCCACCCGCCCGCCCCCGCCGCCACCAGGGCCGGCGGACGCCACCGGCACACGACGCCGCCAGCCGATGACTAACAGGGCAGGCCGATGAACACCCCACCAGGGCCGTCGGCTGCGGTGTCCTGTCGCTAATAACTCGTCCCGGAATCCGGACTCTGAACTGGGAAGAAACAGACTGACTGAGACTGCCACCACACGTGGTCTCGGTTGGTCTGCCCAGCGATCGCTTCGGCTCGTAGATTGTCTCAGCGGTCTTGTCCCTTCGCTGCTCTCGCGCTCGCCTAATCGGGGCTGATACGGCGGCATTCCGGTGATCCGTTTCCTTGGCCCCGATTACCCGAGCGGAGACGGATGGCCAGTAGGAACGGGCTGGCTGAGACGCGGAGACTTTGTCTGCGACCGGACATGCGGATCACCAGCATCACGATTCAATCACGTTCCGTAATCGTTCGGTAATTCCCGGATAGCTGCCGCACGGGGCGTGCGTTGTGCCACGATGGCCGCGACCCACTCTCCTTGCGGCGGGCAGCTGGCCTGGTCCTGGCACTTCCGTAATCGCGGGGTGGTGGCAATCAGGTTGACCGTCGAGCAGGCAGAGACGAAACACCGGTCCGACGCGGGCCGGGTCCGGCTGTCGGGCCGGGACGTGCACGGCTTGGTTTTGTGCGGAGAGCAGTTCGCCGCCCAGTACGACATTCTCGCGTCCGCGCTGGAGGTGCAGCCGGCCCGGCTGCGCGGAATCGTCGCTCGCTGGCGGAACGCCGACCTGGTGCAGACCGGCATCCTGGGGCCGGGCCCGGCGTGGTGCTGGCTGACGGCGGCGGGGATGTCCGCCTGCGGGCTGGGCTACCCAGCCAGGCCGCCTTCGCTGTCGCGACTGGCGCACGTCCGCGCGGTCCTGGCCGTCCGGCTGTGGCTGGAAGCCGGGCAGGCCTACCGCGACGGGCAGGCCTGGTGGCGGTCCGAGCGCGACATCCGCGCCAGCCTGCCGTCCAACGCCGGGGCCGCGCACATCGCCGACGCCGAGGTCGCCTGGCCGTCGCTCGACGGCTCCCGGTTCGGCGGGCAGACCTGGGCCGTAGAGGTGGAGTTGACGCCCAAGCCCCTGGCCAGGACCAGCCGGATCATGAACGGGCTGCTGTCGCGGCGCCGCTACGACCAGGTCGTCTACCTGGCCTCCCCGGCGGCCCGCCTGGTCGTCGCCCGCGCGGTCAGCGAACTGCCCGCCGCGCAGCGGAGCCGAGTCGCGATCCGCGACCTGCCCGCCACCGCCGCCCTGCCGGGAGCGCTGCGGTGAAAGTCTGGTCAGTGCTGCAGATCATCATCGCCCTCTGGCTGCTGCGCAAGCTGCTGCACCTGCTGCGGCGCCTGTTCGCCCTGGCCGTCCTCGCGGCGGCGTGGCCGGTCACGCTAGTCGGCGCGCTGGCCTGGGCCATGGCGTGGCTGCGCGGCTGGCCGGCGGCGCGGCTGTACCGGGCGGCGCTCTGGTCGCTGCCGATGACCGGCGTCTACGTGGTCGCGGTCGCGCTGCAGGCCCGGACCTGGCAGGCGCTCGCCCTGGCTCCGGTCACCAGCTGGGAGCAGGCCAGCAGGCTGCTAGAGCACGCCCGGGTCGCGCAGGCCGTGCTGCTGACGGTGCCGTGGGCGGTCCCGGCCGGGCTCGCGGCCGGCGGGGCGGCGTGGGCGCGGCACTTGCTGGGCGGTCACCACCGGGATCGCCGGCGGGTCGGCGTTCGCCGCCGCCTCCTTCGACATCCGCCAGTGGCGCCGCCAGTCCGCCGCTGCCCGCGGCGCGCTCGCCGCCCCCGGCACACTGCCGCTGGCCACCAGGGACGGGGACGCGGTGCCCGCCGGCCCGGTCATCCGCGCGATCAGCACCCGCTGGCGGCCGGTGCTCGCGGTGCCCGCGTTCTTGTTCACGCGGCACATGGTGATCGTCGGCGCGAGCGGGACGGGCAAGACGAACCTGATGATCCGGCTGTGAGCCGGCTGGTACGCCTGCGCCCTGGCCGCATCACGGCGCGGAAAACCCAGGCCGCTCTTGTGCGCGCTGGACTGCAAGGGCGGCCCCGACGCCCGCGCCAAAGCCGACCGCACCCGCAAAGTCCTCCGGGGTGTCGGCGCCCGGCGGGTCGCCGTCTGGCCCGACGACGCCACCCTGTCCCTGTGGAGCCTGCCCGGCAGGGACCTGGCGGTGCTCTTGTTCGAGATGACCGAGCACGGCGACGGCAACGCCGCCTACTACGCCGACGTCACCCAGGCCGTCCTCACCCTCGCCGTCACCGCCCCCGGCGGCCCGCCCGCCAGCGCATCGGAGTTCCTCCAGCGGCTGGACCACGCCTGGCTGGAGCAGGCCTATGCCGACGGCAACCCCGCCCAGCTCGCCGCCATCACCGCCGCCAAACCGCACCTCGGGGACATCCAGCTCCGCTACGCGACGCTGCTGTCCCGGCTCGGCCCGGCGCTGGACGGACCGGGGAACCTGGCTGATGCGGACGCCTGGTACTTCATTTTGGAGGGCACGTCGGAGCCGAGTGTGGCCGAGGCGCAGGCGATGGCGGTGACCGAGCTGATCGCGCACGCCGCCGTCGACCGCCACGCCGAGCGGCGGATGATCCTGCTGGCCGCCGACGACTACAGCGCGGTCTCCCGGCGGGTGCCGCTGTCGAACCTCTATGAGCGCGGCCGGTCCCTGGGCCTGGGCGTCATGGTGTCGGCCCAGTCGTGGCAGGGCCTGGGCCGCGACGACGACGAGCGGTACCGCATCGCAGCGACCGCCGACGGCGGCCTGTGGCTCATGCAGACCCCCTACCCCGAGCCGCTGGTCGAGCTGGCCGGGACCAGGCCGGTGCTGGAGTCGGCCCGCAAGCTGCTGGCGGCCGGGTGGGGGGATGAGGGCACCACGCGGATCCAGCGGGCCTTTACCGTCGACCCGGACATCATCCGGTCGCTGGATGTCGGGCAGGTGTGCTACATCCGCCGCAAGAGCGCCGTCTACATCCAGCTCGCCCGCGCCCGCCCGTCCCCGCTGCCACTGCCCGCCGCTGGCAGCGTGAGCGCGCCGGTGCCGCGCCCGGTCGGCCGGCACGTCAGGTCATCCGGGTACGCAGGCCCTGACCCGGTCACGCAGCCGCTGCCGGTGATCGTGCCCGGGGGCGCAGGCGGGCTGGACGACGTGCTCGGCCCCGCCAGCGGGGAAGGAACACGGTGAACCCGTTCGACGCGCTCGGGCTGCCCGCCACCATGGCGCTGACCGACGCCGACGTCCGGGACGCCTGGCGCCAGGCCGCGGCCGCGACCCACCCTGACCAGGACGGCGGCGGCGATCCCGCCGCCTATGCCGCCGCGGTGGCCGCCTACGCCCAGCTGCGCACCGGGTGGGGCCGCAGCGAGGCCCTCGCTGACCTCCCCGTATCCGTGCAGCCGCCAGGTGCCTGGTCCCGCGAGCCGCGGGCCGGGACCGGGGGTCCCGCGGCCTGGCGGGCGATCGCGCTGCTGCCCGCCCGCGTCCGGCACGGACGGCCCGGGCGGCTCGCGGCCCGCACGCTCATCGCCGTCACGGCGACGGTGATCGCGGTGACTCTGACGGACGGCACCGCGTCTGCCCCGGCGGTGGCCGTCGGCTGCCTGCTGTGGTGGGCCTGCACCGCACGCGGCGACCTCGCACCCCCGCCCGGACGGTAACCCGCCCCGGCACCGGGAACCCGGTCACCGGCACCGGTGACCCCTGTCCCGCGGACGGGGCCGTAGTCGCCGGGCGAGGTATCCGGCCCGGTGCCGCCGACGCGGGGTCAAAAGCGCACCGACGGAGAGCAGGGTGCGGGGCAGCCGTGCGCGTCCCGCTGGGCGTCTGTCACTGTCCGGGGTCCGGGCGCAGGTTCGCGCGGCCGGAGGTTCGCGTGCCATCGCCCGTCTCCGGTGGTGAAGGTCAAAAGCGCAGCGAGGAGAGGAGGCCGCGTGGCACCCGTGCGCGTCCCAGTCACCGCCTGTCCTCGGGCTGACTGCGGCAGTCACGGGCGCCGGTCACCGCGCCGGTGCCGGTCGGCGGTGGGCAAGGTCAAGAGCGCAGCGAGGGGAGCGGGGTGCCGGGCGGCCGTGAGCGTCCCACTGCGCGTCTGTCACGGCCCGGGGTCCCGGCGCAGGCCAGTGCGGTCCGGGGTCCGCGTGCCAGCGCGCCGAGGGCAGGAACCCGCGCGGCCAGGCGTGCGCGTCCCGGTGACCGCCTGCCCCGGGCCAGGGTCGCGGGCGCAGGCCATGCGGGCCGGGGCAGCCGTGCCGGTCATGGCCGCGTCGGCCCCGGAACAGGCGCCCAAGCGGCCGGCGTGCCGTCCCCAGGGCGGCACCACAGCCGCTGGGAAATAACTGTGAGACAGAAAACAATTGCGCAACACGTTGCCATTCTAATAACCGAAGCGACCCCCGGGGAAACGATCAATGAGCGATGAGAATAACAGGAAAGATCTTGAAGAAAACACGAAACGATCATCGTCAGATCAATTTTACGAACAAGTGATCAGCTATAATGTAAGTGAGGTGGAAAGGCCGGGGGGCCTCAAGGTCCGCTTCAAAATAACCGTCGTAACAGGCAAGAAGGCGGCCGCGCTGGACGCGCGGCAGGCCGAGGCGATTAGGAGGCTCCTGGAATGGACGCTTCAGCACAGCAAGGAAACGCCCAGCCGGTAGGGGTAGCGGCGCTGGTGCGCACCTCCACCCTGGCCTGCAAGACCCCGTCGCCTCCTACGGGCGGCAGCTCCGCACCATGAAGGGCTGGCTGCCGCCCGGCTGGTACTTCGCCAAGGTGTACGCCGACGTCGAGTCCGGCGCCACTGACCTGGACAGCCGGTCGCAGACCGAGTCGTGGACGGTGCTTACCGACGCCGGTCTCAGGCGTGACGGCGGGATGGCCGACCTGCTCGCCGAGGCCATGTCCCCTGATCCGTGCTTTTCCGTCGTGGTGGTCGAGGAGATCGAGCGCGCCTCCCGCGACTTCTGCGACTCCGTTACCCTCGAGCGCCGTCTTGAGCAGCAGGGCATCCCGCTGCTGGCCGCCGACGAGCCCGCCGACATCTCGGGCCTGTCGCCGACGATGGTGCTGGTGCGGCGGATCAAGCAGGGCGTCGCCGAGTGGTACCGGATCTCCTTGAAGGACAAGACCCGCAAGGGCCTAGAGCAGCACGCCATCGGCGGCTGGAACAACGGCCGCGTCCCGTACGGCTACCTCCCCGACCGGGTGCCCCACGCGGTGCCCGCCAAGGCGGCGGCCGGGATAACCCGCACCCGGCTCAAGACCGACCCCGAGTGCGGCCCGTGGGTGAGCCAGATGTTCGACTGGCGGGTGCTGGAGAAGCTGTCGGCGAAGGCGATCGCGCTGCGCCTGGAGGCCGCAGGGGTGCCGTCCCCGGACGGCAAGGGCTGGTCGGCCGACACCGTGGGCGGGATCCTGGCCAACCCGAAGTACACCGGGCACATGGTCTACGGGCGGACCAAGAACACGGGCAAGTCCCAGCGGGCCGGGCAGCGCAAGGTCCGCGCCGTCCCGGCCGGGGAGTGGACCTGGTCGGCCGAGCCCGTGCACCCCGCGCTGGTCAGCCGCCAGACCTGGGAACTGGCCCAGCAAGTCGGCAAGGAACACAACGGGATCCGGGACGCCGAGGTCCCCACCCGGCAGCGCGGCCGCCGGTACGCGCTGCGGTCCCGGATCCACTGCGCGCAGTGCGGGCGGCGGATGACCGGCATCACCCGCCCCGGCTACCACGCCCCCGGACAGTACACCTACACCTACTACCTGTGCCCGTGGAGCCCCAAGAACCCCCGCGACACCCGCCGCTGCCCCGGGCACGTCCGCGCCTCGGTCCGCGAAGACCACCTCACGACAGCGATCTCCGGTTTCCTGGACAAGTACTTCCTCGGACACGACCGCGCCGCCGTGCTCGCGGACTACCTGCCGCAGACCGCCGCGGAAGAGGCCGCCAACCGGGAGGCCCGCGCCGCCGAGCTCACCCGGCGGATCGCCCGCAACGAAGCGGCGCAGAAGGGCCTGATGACCGAGCTCGCCGAACTCGGCGACACCAACTCACCCGCGTCGACCGCCTACCGGCAGCGGATCCGCGAGCACTTCAACCAGCTCTACAACGACACCGCCAGCCAGCAGGCCGAACTCGACGACCTGGCCCGCCAGGCCGGCACCGTCACCGACGCCGACCTGATCGCCCAGCTCCCCTACGCGCCCGCCCTGCTCATCGAGGCGCCCGATGAGATCCGCGAGGCCCTGTACGCGGCCATGGAAATCCACTGCATCTACCGCGCTGACCAGGGCCAGGTCACGATCCGTGCTACGATCACCGACAGCACACCCGGCATCGTCGCCGCCCTGGCCGCTGCCCTCGCAGCACACGCCGGCACCGCAAACCGGGGCCCGGACGGGTGTTCCGACCCGCAGGCCGCTGCCCCCGCAGCAGCCCACGGAACCGCAAAACGATCACCCGCCGCCTGTGCAGCCCCGTCGGCCACTGCTATAGCGACATCAAACGCACATCCATTCAAGTGCGGGATGCCGTGCGGTTGGATAACAGCAACAAGCGCGAAGCGCTCGGCCGTGGACCGCTTTCCGTTGCCAGTCCATCAAGATAACAGCAAGAAGTCTCATGGCCGACCCCGGATTCGGCAGGATGGTGGATGGCTGAGCAGGCCATGGCGATATCAGCCATCCACTATCTTCGCCCGCTCCCCTTTCTGCCGGATAACAGCAACAAGCAAGAGGGTGTCCGCCCCGGTGCGCTTGATTCGGATGACACAGGCCGAGGGGAGCGGGGTGCAGCTGCCGCGTTAGCCTGGGCGGGTGCGCATCCTTATCCTCGGCGGGACCGGTGAGGCGCGCGAGCTGGCCGCCGCGCTGGTGGCGGGTGGCGCCGACGTGATCTCGTCACTGGCCGGACGGGTGCGGCAGCCACGGCTGCCCGAGGGCCCCGTGCGCGTCGGCGGGTTCGGCGGCGCCGACGGCCTGGCCGCGTTCCTGCGGGACGAGGGCATCACCCACCTCATCGACGCGACGCACCCGTTTGCCGCCAGCATCACCGCGAATGCCGCGCACGCGGCGACGCAAGCCGGCGTGTCCCGCCTTGTCCTGCGCCGGCCCGGCTGGGAGGCCGACCCGGCCTGGATCAGCGTCGCGGATACCCACGAGGCGGCCCAAGCCGTCGCGGCCTGGCCCGGCGAGCATGTGTTCCTCACCACGGGGCGCCGTGACCTGGACGCGTTCGCCGCCGACGGCCGCCACCGTTTCCTCGTCCGGACGGTCGACCCGCCCGGCGGACCAGTGCCGCCGCGCATGACGCTGATCCTCGACCGCGGGCCCTACACCGTGGAGAGCGAGTCCGCGCTCATGCTGGAGCACCGGATCGGCCTGCTCGTGACCAAGAACAGCGGCGGCCCGATGACGGCCGCGAAGCTCACGGCCGCCCGGGACCTGGACGTCAAGGTCATCATGGTGACCCGTCCGTCACTGCCGACGGGCAGTGACGTCGTGCCGGGCGGTCCCCGCGGCGCTGCGCTGGCTTCGGCATGCCCGCAGCCGTCAATTAGAACGGGCGGCCGGCGACGACCTCCCGTCGGCGGCGCGGGCCGCCGGCGACTGCCCGCCGTCGGCGATCTGACGCCTACCCCGGCCGCAATCGGCTCGCAAGGAGATCAGGGCACTGGCCGGAGAGAGCCGGAGAGAAACGTCAGCCGGGGTAGCGGCGCGGGGTGACCACCCGGGCGGCCCCTGAGCTGTCGCGCACCACCCGGGACTGGCTGGAGCCGACGATGACCAGGCAGCGCATGTCGACCAGCGCGGGGTCGAACTCGCCCAGCGTCGTCACGGTGACCTCTTGCTCGTCCGTCCCGACGGCGCGCCCGACGACGACCGGCGTGTCCGGATCCCGGTGCGCGAGCAGCAGTTCGCGGGCGTCGGCCAGTTGCTGCCGCCTCGACTGCGACGCCGGATTGTAGATCGCGATGGCGAAGTCGCCCGCCGCCGCCGCCGTCAGCCGCCGCGCGATGACGTCCCACGGCTTGAGCCGGTCCGACAGCGACAGCATCACGTAGTCGTGGCCGAGCGGCGCCCCGGCCAGGCTGGCGACGGCCTGCGCCGCGGTTATCCCCGGCACGACGGCGACCGGCACCGCCGCGAACCGGGTATCGGCCGTGGCCGCCTCAAGCACCACCGAAGCCATGGCGAACACCCCCGGGTCACCGGAGGAGACGACAGCGACCCGGCGGCCGCGCAGCGCCAGGTCAAGCGCGAACTCCGCGCGCTGCGCCTCCACCCGGTTGTCGCTGCCGTGCCGCCGCTGTCTGGGATTGGACGGCACCCGGTCAACGTAGGGGGCATAGCCGACAATGTCGTCGGCCGCGGCGAGCACCGCCGCCGCCTGCGGCGTCAGCCAGTCACGGCCGCCGGGCCCGAGGCCCACGACGTCAACCCGGCCAACGTCGCAGCGGTCGGAAGGACCAGGGGACGCGGCGATTCCCGGCTTCCCGGAACTGCCGAACGAAGCAGCAAGCGAGGACGCCGCCGTTGGCGGTGTCTCCGGGGGTTGGCCGGCTGCCTCCGCACCGGGGATGATGACCAGCGACATATACGGCACCGTGGAGGGGTCGACGTCCGCCGCCCGCTCGATGACCTGCCGAGGCCCCGCGGAGGCACGTTCCACGTAGAACGCCTGGTCAAGACGCTCCGCGTCCTTGAGTGCGGCCCGCACGCCCGGGTAGCTGCGGCCGATCTTCATGACCGCCGCCGCCCCGGTCCCGCGCAGCCGCTCGGTGAGCTCGTCGCGGCCCAGGGTGCCCGGCAGCACGGTCAGCACGTCGTCGCCCTCGACCAGCGGCAGGGCGAGCGCGGCGGACGCGGCGCTCACCGACGTGATACCGGGCACGATCTCGCTGCGGTACCGGTGGCTGATCCGTTTGTGCATGTGCATGTAGCTGCTGTAGAAAAGCGGGTCGCCCTCGGCGAGCAGCACCACGTCCCGGCCGGCGGACAGATGAGCCGTGAGCCGCTCGGCCGCCGCGGTATAGAACTCCTCCATCGCGCCGTCGTAGCCGCCCGGATGGTCCGTGGTTTCGGTTGTGACCGGGTAGACGAGCCGCTCCTCGACCTGGTCGCCGCGCAGGTACGGCTCGGCGATGGACCGGGCAACCGACCGCCCGTGCCGCGCGCAGTGGTACGCCACCACATCGGCGGCACCGATGAGCCGGGCGGCCTTCACCGTGACAAGCTCCGGGTCCCCGGGCCCGAGTCCCACCCCGTACAGCACGCCATCAGCCATTACTCGTCCTCGCTCGCGATCGCGTTCACGGCGGCGACGGTCATCGCGCTGCCTCCGCGCCGCCCGTGGACCACCAGGTAGTCAAGCCCGGACTCGGCGAGAGCGGCCTTCGACTCCGCCGCGCCGACGAACCCGACCGGGATGCCGAGCACCGCGGCGGGCCGCCCCGCCCCGGCGCCGGTCAGCTCAAGCAGCCGGAACAGGGCGGTCGGGGCGTTGCCGATCGCCACCACGGCACCCGCCAGCCGCGAACCCCAGAGGTCGAGTGCCGCCGCTGAGCGGGTCGTGCCAAGCCGCTGCGCGAGCGACGGCACCGCCGGGTCGTCAAGGGTGCAGACGATCTCGTTGCCCGCGGGCAGCCGCCGCCTGGTGATGCCGGAGGCGACCATCTGCGCGTCGCACAGCACCGGCGCCCCGCCCAGCAGCGCGGCCCGGGCCGCCTTGACCACGCCGTCGCTGTACCCGACGTCGGCGGGCAGGTCGGTCATCCCGCAGGAGTGGATCATCCGCACCACGACCCGGGCCACGTCGGCGGGCAACCGGGTGAGGTCGGCCTCGGCCCTGATGGCGGCGAACGACCGGCGGTAAATCTCCGCGCCGTCGCGAACGTAGTCAAACTCCGGCAACCTGGTACCCCTCGCTTGTCGCGGTCACGTCGATCTCGGTGGCGGCGGGCCGCCCGCAGTGCCGTCCGCACCCGCTGACGTGCA
The DNA here is from genome assembly GCA_963785645.1 of uncultured Actinomycetota bacterium. Taxonomy (GTDB): domain Bacteria; phylum Actinomycetota; class Actinomycetes; order Streptosporangiales; family Streptosporangiaceae; genus Trebonia. The sequence continues at coordinate 426,742 of CAWAWG010000016.1, read as the reverse complement.
CGATCCGTCCCGGCCAGCGCGCCGCGAACCCAGCCGCGTCGGCCTGCACGTCGGCCAGCGCGCTCGCACATCCCGGCCGCCCGGCACACGCGGTCACCCGCAGCCACGGCGACCCCTCATCCGTACCCGAACCCGAGCCCGGCCGCCGCCCGCAGCACCCCGGCGGCGTCCTCCAGGTCCGGCAGCACGACGCTGCGCCACGGCGTGATCCGCGCTTCCCGCCCCGCGAGCCGGTCCGCCACCCAGCGCACCTGCGCCGAGGTCAGCCGCCCGAGCGGAGCAACCAGCACCACAGAACAACCAGAAGTAGCCCGAACGGAACCGGCTGGCTCCCCACCGTCGCCCGTCTTCCCGGGGGTGACGAGGCCGACCGGCCGGCGATCTCGGCTAGTGCATCCCTGGCCTGGCCGCCACCGGTAACCGGGGTAGCCGCGGCCCGGGTTAGGCCGCCTTCGCCCGGCCGACCAGTCAGGTCCTTCTCCGCGACCGCTGGATTCCCGGCCTGCCGGACGGGAACGGGCCCGGGGCGGGTCGCGTTGCCGGCCCATGGTTGCGGTCCCGGCCGGGCGTCCAGCCCGAGACGCGCGGACACCGCGTCACGCACCCGCTCGGCCCCCCCGGGCAGGTCGCTGATCCGCCACGCGGCGCTGCCAAGTTCCGCCCGCTGGTCAAGGAACGCCTCGGCGAACGCGAGCATCGCCGCCACGAGGCGGTCCCGCCGGTCGTCGGGAATCCCCTGGTTAGCGTCCAAGCCATAGGTGCCAACGCCTCGGCCGTGACCTGGGAGACCGTGTCGGCCGGACCCGGGCTGGCAGTGCCAGCACCCGCGGTCCCTGGACACGCGCGGCGGCGTTCCTGGCGCGGCTCCCGGGCAGACGGCAAGACCGTTGACGATGGCCCCGTCCGGCCGGACCGTCGCCACGACGTCGGCGCCGAGCCCGGCCACGTCGCCGCGCCCGTCGTCGATCGCGAACAGGAACCGCCCGGACAGCTCCGCCAGCCGTGGCCGCGCGCAGAGCGCGGCATCGAGCGCGCGCACGATGCCCGTCAGGTCGGTTCCCCGGTCCAGCCCGGCGAGCGGCGAGGCCAGCACATTCCGTACCTGATCATGACTCAGCGACGGCAGCAGCCCGGCCTGAACGAGTTCGCTGGTCAGCGGGCTCGCGGCGTCCGCCGCTAGCCCGCGCAGCTGCACGTTGCCGCGCGAGGTCAGTTCAATCCGCCCGTCACCGAGTTCGTCGGCCAGCCGGGCGAGGACTCGCAGTTGCGCGGCGTCGACCAGCCCGCCCGGCAGCCGGACCCGCGCCAGCATCCCGTCCGCCGCCTCGATAAGCCGCAGCACGCCCGGGCACCGGTCGGCCCGCGGGCGGCTGGCGAAAGGACTGGTCTCGGGCACGCCCGGATTCTACGTCAGCGGTCGGCCGACGCCCTGCTCGCATGGCCGCTCGCGGATTCAAGGGTTTCCGGAGACCGGTTACGCCACGGGTTCTGCAGCTTCCGCATCGAAGGTGGGGGTGATCGGCTCGTCGCAACCCTCAAGGAGAATCGAGAGCATGACCTGTGGCCCGTAGCCTGAATCGTAGGCGTCGATTACCTCGCCTTCGACCATCTGACGGCCGAACGGCACGCGTACGCGCGAGCCGATCGCTGGCAGTTTGCTCACGTCGCCTCCTACCACGGTGTTGTCCCGTACACGAGTTAAGGGTGCCTGCCACGACGGAACGGACCGCCGTCGCTAGGTGGGGTTTGTGGAGCTAAGCACCGCTATACCGCGAGTTCTACGACCTCTCCGCTGAAGGTAGCGGTGAACGGTTCGTCGCTGCCCCAAAGGAGGATCGAGACCCTCACCTGCGGCCCGAAGCCTGAGTCGTAGGCGTCGATGACCTCGGCCTCAACGGTGTCTTAGCCCAAACGGCACGCGTACGCGCGAGCCGATCGCGGGCAGTTTGCTCACGTCGCCTCCTACCACGGTGTTGTCCCGCACACGAGTTAAGGGTGCCTGCCACGACGGAACGGACCGCCGTCGCTAGGTGGGGTTTGTGGAGCTAAGCACCGCTATGCCGCGAGTTCCACCGCTTCCCCGCGGAAGGTGGCGGTGATCGGCTCGTCGCTGCCCCAGAGGAGGATTGAGACCCTCACCTGTGGTCCGAAGCCCGAGTCGTAGGCGTCGATAACCTCGGCTTCGACCATCTGACGGCCGAACGGCACGCGTACGCGCGAGCCGATTGCGGGTAGTTTGCTCATGTCGCCTCCTACCACGGTGTTGTCCCGTACATCAGTTTAAGCTGCCCGCCCACCACGCGATCGATGCCGCGCGCGAGACCGTCCAGGGACGATTTCCAGCGGTCCATCGACTGGAGGGTCAGCGGCCAGCCATCGGCCTGGACCCGGGTGATCTTCGCTCTGTCATCGTGCACGATGCCGTTGCGGGCCGCGTTCAGGGCCGCCAGTTTCCGGTTCCACCCTTTAGCGTGCGCAGGGTAGCGCGCCCGCAACTCCGGCCACAGGTCGACACCGAACAGTCCGAAGTCATTGCCGAGGGTGGCCGGGTCGGCGTTCGCCTGATCTAGCTTGCGGTACCGCGTGTACGGGACCCGTACGCTGTCTTGCAGCGTAAGGTCTCCTGGCGCGAGGGACCTGGCGACGAACGCGCTTGACTCGTCGTGGAGGTCGCGGGCGAAGCCCTGGAACTCGCTGGCCAAGCGCAGGATCAGCGCGTGGTTTAGTTCCTCGGTTACCCAGCGGCGTCCGGGGCCGGTGCCGCCGAATGCCTCGTGGGCGGCACGCAGGCGCTTGATTCGATCGGCGCGCGGCAGCCCACGTCATCAGTGACGCAGATGCCATGACCTCATACTGGTAGCACTTTGAGTCACATGTAACACAAAGAGCGCTACCTCTGGAAGTTTTGCCTACGAAGCGTGTGGCGAGGAATGTCCGGTTGACGGGATTCGATGGGCGCGGATAGCGTCGCTGCTGCGTGACGGCGCAGGAAGCCGGTGAGAGTCCAGCACGGTCGCGCCACTGTGAGCCAGCCGCTTCAGCGGGCTGGCGAAGTCAGGTACTGCTCCGTCACGACGCCCGGTCCAGTAGGGACGCAGCGATCCCGAAGGAGGCTCTCCGCACCGTGATCGTTCTGCTGTCCACGTCGGACACCGACCTGCTGTCGGCCCGCGCCAGCGGCGCCGGGCTACCGGCTCGGCAACCCCGCCCGGCTCACCGCGGACGACGTTCCCGCTCTGCTTGACGGCGCGGACGTCGTCGTTGTCCGCATCCTCGGCGGGCGCCGGGCCTGGGAGGACGGCCTCGACGCGGTGCTCGCCTCCGGCGTGCCCGCCGTCGTGCTCGGCGGCGAGCAGGCGCCGGACGCCGAGCTCATGGAGCTGTCGACGGTCGCGACCGGGATCGTCGCCGAGGCGCACGCCTACCTGGCGCACGGCGGCCCGGAGAACCTGCGGCAGCTCGCCCGGTTCCTGTCGGACGCGATCACGCTGACCGGCGAGGGCTTCGAACCCCCCGTGCCGATGCCGCTTTGGGGGCTACTCGACCGGCCGGGCGGACCAGGGACTCGCGGATACGCCCGGGCCGCGCCCGGTCGTCGCCATCCTTTACTACCGGGCCCATCACGTCGCGGGGAACACCGGCTTCGTGCACGCGCTCGCCGACGCGGTGGAGGCGGCGGGCGGCCAGCCGCTCCCGGTGTTCTGCTCGTCGCTGCGGACCGCCGAGCCCGCGCTGATCGACACGCTGCGCGCCGCCGACGCGATCGTCGTGACCGTGCTCGCGGCCGGCGGCCTCGTCCCGGCCGACGGCCGGCGCCGGCGGCTCCGACGAGGAATGGGACGTCGGCGCGCTGGCCAGCCTGGACGTGCCGATCCTGCAGGGCCTGTGCCTGACCTCCTCGCGCGCCCAGTGGGCCGCCAGCGACGAGGGGCTGACCCCGCTGGACGCCGCCACCCAGATCGCGATCCCCGAGTTCGACGGCCGGCTCATCACCGTCCCGTTCTCCTTCAAGGAGATCGGCCCGGACGGCCTCACCAGCTACGTCCCCGACCCCGAGCGCACCGCGCGGGTGGCCGGCATCGCCGTGAAGCACGCGATCCTGCGGCACGTCCCGGCGGGGGAGCGGCGCGTCGCGCTCATGCTGTCGGCGTACCCGACCAAGCACGCCCGCATCGGCAACGCGGTCGGCCTCGACACCCCGGCCTCGGTCGTCGCGCTGCTGGCCGCGATGCGGGACGCCGGCTACGACATCGGGGGAGAGGCACTGCCCGGCGTGGCCGACGGGGACGGCGACGCGCTCATCCACGCGATCATCGCCGCCGGGGGCCAGGACGAGGACTGGCTCACCCAGGAGCAGCTTGCGGGCAACCCGGTCCGGATCAGCGCGGCGGACTACCGGGCCTGGTTCGCCACCCTCGACCCGGACCTGCGGGACGCCGTGACCGCGCACTGGGGCGAGCCGCCGGGCGCGCTGTTCGTCGACCGCAGCCGGGACCCGGACGGGCGAGATCGTGCTGGCCGCGCTGCGCGCGGGCAACGTGGTGGTGCTGGTGCAGCCGCCGCGCGGGTTCGGCGCGAACCCGGTCGCGATCTACCACGACCCCGACCTGCCGCCCAGCCACCACTACCTGGCCGCCTACCACTGGCTGCGCGAGGACTTCGGCGCGCACGCCGTCGTGCACGTCGGCAAGCACGGCAACCTGGAGTGGCTGCCGGGCAAGACCGCCGGGATGTCCGCCGCCTGCGGCGCGGACGCGGCGATCGGCGACATGCCGCTCATCTACCCGTTCCTGGTCAACGACCCGGGCGAGGGCACCCAGGCCAAGCGCCGCGCGCACGCCACCCTGATCGGCCACCTGGTGCCGCCCATGGCCCGGGCCGAGAGCTACGGCGACATCGCGCGGCTTGAGCAGCTGATGGACGAGCACGCGCAGATCGCCGCGCTCGACCCGGCCAAGCTGCCCGCGATCCGCGCCCAGATCTGGACGCTGATCCAGGCGGCCAAGCTCGACCACGACCTGGGCCTGGACGAGCGCCCGCACGACGCCGAGTTCGACGACTTCCTGCTGCACGTCGACGGCTGGCTGTGCGAGATCAAGGACGCCCAGATCCGCGACGGGCTGCACGTCCTCGGGTCGCGCTCCGGCCGGGCGCGGCCCGGGTGAACCTGGTGCTGGCCATCCTGCGCGCCCGGCAGATGTGGGGCGGCCAGGCGCAGGCGCTGCCCGGCCTGCGCGAGGCGCTCGGCTACGCCGAGCGTTCCGACGACCGCGGAGGCCGCCGACGCGGTCGAGGCCATGGCCCGGGCGCTCGTCGAGGCCATGGAGGCGGCAGGCTGGGACCCCGCCGCCGTGCCCGGCGTGATCGGCGGGTACTCGACGCACGGAGTCACCTGCCCCTGGTTCGGACGTCCGACGCTGACACCGGCGACCGTCAGCCGGTCGCCGACGTGCTCACGTTCGCCGCCACCGAGGTGGTGCCCCGGCTTGCCGCGACGACGGACGAGATCACCCGGACGCTGCACGCGCTGGACGGCGGGTTCGTCCCGGCCGGGCCCGAGCGGCTCGCCGCTGCGCGGCCTGGTGAACGTGCTGCCGACCGGGCGCAACTTCTACTCCGTCGACCCGCGTGCCGTGCCGTCCCGGCTCGCCTGGGAGACCGGCCAGGCGATGGCCGACTCGCTGCTCCAGCGCTACCTGGCCGACACCGGGACCTACCCGCAGTCGGTGGGCCTGTCGGTGTGGGGCACCGCGGCGATGCGGACCTCCGGCGACGACGTGTCCGAGGTGCTGGCCCTGCTCGGCGTGCGGCCGGCCTGGGACGAGGCGTCGCGCCGGGTCAACGGGCTGGACCCGGTCCCGCTGGCCGAGCTGGGCCGGCCCGCGCATCGACGTCACCGTCCGGATCAGCGGCTTCTTCCGCGACGCGTTCCCGCACGTGGTCACCATGCTGGACGACGCGGTCCGGCTCGTCGCCGGGCTCGACGAGCCGGACGAGCAGAATTACGTCCGGGCCCACGCGCGGGCGGACCTCGCCGTGCACGGCGACGAGCGCCGGGCGACCACCCGGATCTTCGGCTCCAAGCCGGGCGCCTACGGGGCGGGGCTGCTGCCGCTGATCGACGCGCGGAACTGGCGCGACGACGCCGACCTGGCCGAGGTCTACGCGGCCTGGGGCGGCTTCGCCTACGGCCGGGACCTGGACGGCTCGCGCGCCCGCGCGGACATGGAGACGTCCTACCGGCGGATCGCGGTCGCCGCGCACAACACCGACACGCTCGAGCACGACATCGCCGACTCCGACGACTACTTCCAGTACCACGGCGGCATGATCGCGACCGTCCGGGCGCTCACCGGCCACGCGCCGCGCGCCTACATCGGCGACTCCACCCGTCCCGACGCCGTCCGCACCCGGTCGCTGGCCGAGGAGACCGCGCGGGTGTTCCGCGCCCGGGTCGTCAACCCGCGCTGGATCGAGGCGATGAAGCGGCACGGCTACAAGGGCGCGTTCGAGCTCGCCGCCACGGTGGACTACCTGTTCGGCTACGACGCCACGGCCGGCGTGGTCGAGGACTGGATGTACGACCGGCTCACCCATGCCTACGTCCTCGACGAGTCGATGCGGGAGTTCTTCGCCCAGTCCAACCCGTGGGCGCTGCACGGGATCGCCGAACGGCTCCTTGAGGCCGCCGACCGCAAGCTCTGGGACGCCCCGGCCCCGGAGACCCTCGCCGCGCTGCGCCAGGTCTACCTGGAGACCGAGGGCGACCTGGAAGACCGTTGACGGTTAGTGGGCCACGACGTCGCGGCGGGATTCGTTACTGCTCAAGTACGCGCTTGAGCCTTGCGAGGTCGGCGGCGACGGCATCGCCGTCCGCCTTGAACTCCTCATCGGTCATGCCCGGGCGGCGCCTGACCGTGAACACCACGTCGGAGCCGTTTCCGTTCGCGATCACCCTCATCGGGACGTAGATAACCTCACCCGAATTCAGCGTGAGGTAGTGGTCGAGCACGCCGAGGTCGTTCCGCGGGGCGAAGGCGAGACGGACACGTCCCCCCGGGGTGTCCACGAACCACTGCCCGTTCACCTGCTCAACGGAGCTTCCCAGTCCCGGAGCCCATTGCGGCAAATTGGCCGGGTCCGAAGCGTAGGTGTATACCTCGTCCGCTTGACGGTCGATGGACTCGCTGACATGCCAGGATTCCCAAGTCATGCCGTCATCATGCAGGATGCTTCTGTCCCGGGGATTGAACGAAACGGACATGCACCGGTCGGCTGAGCATGAACTGTGCCCGGCCGCGGCGCCCGGGAACCGGCGGCCAGGCCCGCTAAGACGCGGCTAGACCGGACACGACCGTTGGCAGGCCCGCCGGGACGCCGCCGTCGATGAGGTTACCGAGGGCGCCGGTGTCGAGGTGATCACCGATCATGTCGGCGAGCACGTCGTAGCGGCGCTCCCTGACGGCGGCGAAGCTCACGTCCGGTGCCGGGGTGAAGTCCCGCCCGGTGCGGGCGGCCAGATCGAGCAGGAACGCGCGGCGGAAGGAGTCGTTCTCGAAGATGCCGTGCCAGGTGGTGCCGCGGACGGAGCCCGTCTCGCAGCCGTCGAGGAAGGGCTCGCCGCCGTCCGGGGTGACGGTTCCGTGGTGTATCTCGTAGCCGGTCACGGGCTCGCCCAGCGCGGCTCCGGACGGCCGGGTGAGGGTCTTGGCGACGCTGAACCTGACGGTGGCGGGCAGCAGTCCGAGCCCCGGCACCGTCCCGGCCCGGCTTTCCACGTCGTCACGGATTGACCGGGCGAGCATCTGGTAACCGCCGCAGATGCCGAGCACCGGGCGGCCGCTCGCGGCCCGGTCGGCGACGGCCTCGGCCAGACCGGTCTCGCGCAGCCAGCTCAGGTCGCTGACCGTGGCCCGCGTCCCCGGGAGGATCACCAGGTCGGCTCCGTCGAGCTGGGCCGGGGTGGTGGCGATATCGACGATGACGCCAGGCTCGGCGGCGAGCGGATCCACGTCGGTCACGTTGGACATCCGGGGCAGCCGGACAACCGCGACCCGCAGGCTGGCCGGGCCGAGCGGCGGCAGGGCGGCGCGCGGCCGGGAGTCCAGGTCGAGGGAGTCCTCGGCGTCCAGCCACAGGTCCTTGCGCCAGGGGAGCACGCCGAGCGTGGGCCGGCCGGTCATTGACTTCAGCATGTCGAGGCCGGGGGCGAGCAGCCGCAGGTCGCCGCGGAACTTGTTGACCACGAAGCCGGCGATGTGCCGCTGGTCGGCCCGGTCGAGGACCGCGAGCGTCCCGTACAGTGCGGCGAGCAGTCCGCCGCGGTCGATGTCCCCGACGACGATCACCGGCAGGTCCGCGGCCCGGGCCAGGCCCATGTTCGCGATGTCGCGGTGCCGCAGGTTGATCTCGGCCGGGCTGCCCGCGCCCTCGCAGATGACCACGTCGAACCGGCGGCGCAGGTCCGCCAGGCTCGCCGCGACCGCCTCTTCGAGCGCGGGCTTGAGCTCCTGGTAGTCGAGCGCGCCGGCCTCGGCGACCGGCTGCCCGAGCAGGACGACCTGGCTGCGGGTCTCGCTGCCGGGCTTGAGCAGCACCGGGTTCATGGCCGCCTCGGGTTCGACCCCGGCCGCGGCGGCCTGCATCGCCTGGGCGCGGCCGATCTCGGCCCCGTCGGCGGTGACGGCGGAGTTCAGCGCCATGTTCTGCGCCTTGAACGGCGCGACCCGCACGCCCTGCCTGGCCAGCCACCGGCACAGCCCGGCGACGAGGACGCTCTTGCCGGCGTCCGATGAGGTTCCCGCGACGAGAAGAGCGCCTTTCACCGCCCAAGCGTAGCCCGGTCGGGCGGGAGCGGGGATTGCGGCCCACTCAACGATCAAACACCCGGGCCGGCCAGGGCCAGACCCCCCAAACCGGTGATCCCGAACGGGGGCGACTTACTCCGCCCGCGCCCAATGTCATTGACCAAGGGCGCGTCTCGAAATAACACGCGGGTTCCGGTTCTGGCGCTCTCTAGTGTGGTATGCGGTCCTGTGACCTGCAGCGAGTCGTTCCCGGGCCGCAGAGCGGCGGCCGCCTGTCCTCCGACATCACCGCAGGCCAAACAGGTGAGCATACTCGCGGGGACAGAAACAGAAGTCTGCGTGTTAATAACCGGCAAGCTCTGAGGATCTCGCCGCGCTGCGCGGCCCCGGCGCATGCCGGGTATGCCAGAAAGATCCGCCCGCAGCGGCGACGCGGCCCATGATCAGGTCAATTAAGCAGGTTATAACCTGCTTAATTGACCCGGAAACCGAAAGCTTTGGCGATCATGGTGCCGCTCGCCCCGGGCGGCCGACGGGCGGCTGGTCACGCGGTCCACCGGGAACCGCGCGGCTCTCAAGTCGACGGCGTTGACCCGCGTCCGGTGGCATTTCACGGGGAAGGCCGTCCCGGTGCTCATGACCCGCGCCGCGCAAGCTTCTCCTGGCAGGTGGGACGATGGCCGGGTGCTCGATGACCTGACGGCCCTCGGCCCGTTCTTCGCGGTCAGTTCGCACCCGCCGCAGGCAGCGCCGGTCCCGCCGTGGCGGCCGGCCAGCGAACTGACCGGTCCGTCCGGGGCGCTCCGGGCGCGCATCGCGTCGGTCCGCGCGGCCCTCGCGGCCGGGGGAGGGCGTGCCCTGGAGGAGATCGAGCCGCGGGTGGCCGCCTCCGCCGTTCACCTCGGCCTGGTCGCGCGGCTGACCGCTCCCGCGCTAGGTGCGGCCGTCTTGGGGTGCCCGCTCGACCTGCGTCCAGGCGGGCTGTGGTGGCAGGACGTGCTCGGCGGCCCGGTGCCGCTCTCCGTTCCGTGGCCGGCCCCGGCCGGCCGGGCCAGCAGGTCTGCCGCCGGGGAGTACGGCCCGGCGCTGTTCGAGCAGCTGCTTGTTCCCCTCACCGCGGCGGTCGCGCGGCTGGTCCCGGTCTCGGGGCGGGTCCTGCGGGGTAACGCCGCCTCGGCCGTCAACACGGCCGCCGCCCAGGTGGCCGGGCGGCGGCCAGATCTGGCGGAGGACGCCTGGCAGGCAGCGGGTCAGCTATTCGGCAGCCCGTGGCTGCGCTGCGAGCGGCACCCGCCCGGGCCGACGTTCCGCCGGTCAAGCTGCTGCCTGTTCTACCGGCTCGCCCCGGGGAACCCGTCCGCGGTCTGCGGCGACTGCGTTCTCGCCGGACGGCCTATTGGCTGACCGGCATCGTGCCTGAATGTCCCGGTGCGGGCGAGGCGCTGCGGACGACGGGGCGGTCGCCAAGGTTTTCGCTTTACTGGTCAATAAAGCAGGTTATAGCCTGCGGAATTGACCCGGTAACGGGCCGCGTCGCGGGAGCGGGCGGATCTTCCGGGCTTATCCGGCACGCGCCCGGGCCGCCTGCCGTGCGGGGAGATCCGTTGGTCGGTGACGTTGCACCGGGGTGGGCGAAACATCCGCTGGGGTGCCGGTGCGGTGCGGACCTCGGCACTTTAATGCCGGTAATGCGGAGCTGATGCCGTTATCGGCGTCTTTTCCCGGATAGGGCAATGGCCGCGCACGCCACCGCCGCCGCGGCCGTGATGGCGCGGCTCAGCCTGATTGCCCGGGCGATGTCGGTCACCCGCGGCGCGCGGCCGTTGCCGCCGAGGACGGGCCGGTCTTCGACGCGGGAGCCGTAGTCGTTACGGCCGCCGAGGCGCACGCCCAGTGCGCCGGCGAACGCCGCCTCCGCCACCCCCGCGTTCGGACTCGGGTGACGGCGGCCGTCCGTGCTGGCCACGGCCAGGGTGGCCCGCGTGCTGCCGCCCGCCACCGGGGCGACGACCGCGGTGAGCGCGGCGGTCAGCCTGGCGGGCAGGTAGTTGGCCAGGTCATCGGCCCGTGCGGACGCCCAGCCGAAGTTCTCGTAGCGCGGGCTGTGGTGGCCGACCATCGCATCGAGAGTGTTCACCGCCCGGTAGCCGAGCAGGCCGGGAAGCCCGGCGAGCGCGCCCCACAGCAGCGGGGCGACAACGGCGTCGGACGTGTTCTCCGCGACGGACTCGATCGTGGCCCGGGCGATCTCCGCCTCGTCGAGGGTGTCCGTGCGGCGGCCGACAAGATGGGTGAGCTGCTCGCGGGCCGCAGGCAGGTCACCGCGCCGCAGGTGCGCGGCGACGGCCTCGGCCTCGGCCGACAGCGAGCGCGATCCGAGGACCGTCCACGTGCCCAGTGCCGTGGCGGTGATCAGCCACCGCGACGGCAGGCGGCGAAGCAGCAGGCCGAGCAGGGCCGGGCCGCCCGTAAGCAGGGCGGCGTAGCCGGCGCCGGCGACGCGGCCGTCCCGCCACATCCGGGCCTCCAGCTTGCCCGCCGCGCTGCCGAACAGGGCAACCGGATGGCCGCGCCGCGGATCTCCGGCGACCTGGTCAAGCACCACTCCGGCGAGCAGCCCGAGGGCCGTGGCCCGCCTGCGTCCGTCACCACAAGCACCGTGTCGTGAAGCACAGTGTCGGGAAGCACAGTGTCGGGAAGCACCGTGTCGGCGGGAGGCGGAGGTGCGAAGGAAGCGAGCTGGCACGCGGACAAGACTAGAGGTGGCATAGTTGGCACGTGCACCTGCTTCCCGCTGAGCGGATTGGCCATCGGGTCATCGAGGGCGAGCGCGTCTGCCAGGCGATCGCCGCCCTTGGCCCGGAGACGGACATCCAGGCCCGCGCGAAGACCTTCGCCATCCTCGGCGACCCCACCCGGCTCACCCTGCTGACCTGTATCAGGGCTGCGGGCCCGATCAGCGTCTCTGACCTGGCCGCGGCGACGGGCCTCCACGACACGACGGTGTCCCAGACGCTGCGCTACCTGCGGGCCGCCGAAGTCGTCACCGCCGAGCGGGACGGCCGGGTGATCCGCTACCAGCTCGCGGACGGCCCGGTTGCCGCCCTGCTCGCCCGGTGACGGCGGGCTTGGCGTGGATCCACCGGTGATCCGGGCCGCTGCCTTCCAGGTCGGCGGCGATCGATCTGCGGGCGGCCAGCCAGCGGGTAAGGATGTACACGTTCGCCTGAGTCAGGGGGAGTATTGACCATCGACCTGTCCCATCACGGCGACGCGGATCTCGTGCCTGGTCTTGTCGATCTCGCGGTCAACGTGCGGTCCGGCGGGACGCCCGACTGGCTGGCGGAGCGGATCGCGGGCACCGACCTGGCGGCCTACCCCGACCAGAGCGCGGCGGTCGCCGCGGTCGCCGCCCGCCACGCCCGGGCGACCGATGAGGTGCTGCTCACCGCCGGGGCAGCCGAGGCCTTCGTGCTGCTGGCGCGGGCCCTGCGGCCCCGGCACGCCGTGGTCGTAGACCCGCAGTTCACCGAGCCGGAGGCTGCCCTGCGCGCGGCCGGGCACCAGGTTGACCGGGTGATCCTCCCGTTCCCGTTCATCCTCGACCCGGGGATGGTGCCAGACGACGCCGACCTGGTCTTCGTCGGCAACCCGACCAATCCGACATCCGTGGCGCATTCCCGCGACGCGGTGCTCGGGCTGGTCCGGCCGGGCCGGATCGTCGTCGTCGACGAGGCGTTCGCCGACTGCCTGCCGGGAGAGCGGGAATCGCTGGCCGGCCACGGCGACCTGAGCGGGCTCGCCGTGATCCGCAGCCTCACCAAAACGTGGGGGCTCGCCGGGCTCCGGGTCGGCTATGTGCTCGCGGCCCCGGATACCGTCCGCCTGCTCGCGGCCGCGCAGCCGCTGTGGGCGGTGTCCACCCCGGCGCTCGCGGCCTGCATCGCCACCGCGTCCCCGCGCGCGCTGCGCGAGGCGCGGGAGTGGGCCACCGGACTCGCCGCCGAGCGCGCCCACCTGCTGCGCCGCCTGGCCGGCGTTGCCGGGGAATACCGTGTCAGCGGGGAATACAGTGCCGCCGCGGAACGCGCGGCCGGGAAGGAGACCGGCGGAATCCGGGTCGTGCCGGCTGCCGCGGCGTCGTTCGTGCTGCTTGATACGCGGGTCGCGGACATGCGCGCCCGGCTGCTCGGCAAGGGATTCGCCGTCCGCCGCGGCGAGACGTTCCCCGGCCTCGGACCTGGGTGGATCCGCGTCGCGGTCAGGGACCCGGAGACCTCCGACCGGTTCGCCGAGGCCCTCGCGGCGGTGCTGTAACCGGACAGTTCAATATCTGATCACCTGCTGAGTCTTGACGGTATCAGCGGTCGTTCTGTACGTTGCTCATGGCCCCGGAACCGACCGGGGCGGCAGCCAGCCAGCGAAGTCCGGTGTGAACCCGGCACTGTCCCGCAACGGTGATGCCCCTTCTGGGGATGAGTCCGGTCGCCTGGCCTGGCCTGTCACGCGAACACGAGTCCTCGAAGGAAGGATTCATGCCGCACTTCGCTATCAGCGCTGGGCCCGTCAGTACCAAGGCCATCGGCACCCGGCTGCGCGCTATCCGTTCATCGATGTCGTCGGCCGAGTGGGCCCGGCTCATCGCGATGTTCGCCTTCATCGCGGCCATCAACGTGTTCGGCTGGGGCATCTTCGTGCTCTACGTGCTCCCGCACCACTTCGACTACCGGGGCGAGGGCGGCAGCGCCGGCCTCGGGGTCGGCGTCGGCGTCGCCGTCACCGCCTGGTTCCTCGGCTTCCGGCACGCGTTCGACGCCGACCACATCTCCTGCATCGATAACACCACCCGCAAGCTGATGGCGGACGGCAAGCGGCCGCTGGGCACCGGCTTCTTCTTCTCCTTCGGCCACTCCACGGTCATCGTCGCGGTCGGCGTGGGGATCACGTTCGCCGCCCGGGCGGTGTTCGGGGCGATGGTCGACCCCAACTCGGCCTACGAGACCGCGGGCGGCGCCATCGGGACTTCGCTGTCGGCCGGGTTCCTGTACCTGATCGCGCTGCTCAACCTGATCGTGCTGGCGGGCATTTTCAAGGTCTTCCGCGAAATGCGCAACGGCAGCTACGACGAGCAGCAGCTTGAGGCGCAGCTTCAGTCCCGCGGCTTCATGTACCGGTTCTTCGGCCGGTTCATGAAGTCCATCAACCACACCTGGCAGCTGTACTTCGTGGGCATCGTGTTCGGCATCGGCTTCGACACCGCCACCGAGGTGGTGCTGCTGGCCGCGACGACCTACGCCGCGCTCCAGGGGCTGCCCTACTTCGCCGTCCTCGCGCTGCCGTTCATGTTCTCCGGCGGCATGATGCTGTTCGACACGCTCGACGGGATGTTCATGAACTTCGCCTACGGCTGGGCGTTCGCCCGCCCGGTGCGGAAGGTCTACTACAACCTCGTCATCACGGCCCTGTCCATCGGGGCCGCGTTCATCATCGGCACCATCGAGCTCCTCGGCGTCCTCACCGCCGAGATCCACCTGCACGGCGCCTTCTGGAACGTCATGGCCAACTTCAACATCAACCTCGCCGGGTTCTGCATCGCCGGGCTGTTCGTCGCCGTCTGGGCGGTCGCGCTGATCTACTGGCGGGTCGGCAACGTCGAGGACAAGTGGACCGCCGGCATGGCGTCCGCGCCGGTTAGCGCTGCGCCCGCCCGCACCGTACAGCCGCCGGATGCCGCGCCCGCGCCGTGACGCCCGGTGACGAGTACCGTCAGATCCGGGAGAAGCTGGGATTAGCCGGACCGGGAGCAGCCCGCGCGGTGACCCTCGGTGGTGACCCGCACCGCACTCGTTCGCCTCGTCGGCCGGGGCCGGGAATTATGCGCTCTCGCACGCGTTAAGATGGCAGCGCACCTGAAAACCGAACCGGCCGTCCGACGACCTCGGCGAGTGTCGTGATCACCAGCCCGCCCGTCGGCGGGTCCGGGTCCGCGTGCGATGCCCGTCGTGGCCAGCCGCGTCGATCCTCGGGGATCCGCAAGCCGGTTCGGTGCTCGAAGCGGCAGTCCCGCGGCCTGCGACGTTCTTCGTCCCGTCCGTGGGACTGAACGGTATGCTGCCGTGGCCTCCGTGCCCGGCATTGAATAGGAGGAGTTTTTGGCTCGACCAGGCCAGCGCCAGAACGGCGCTCGCCGTACCGTCCCGCGCGGTCAGCGGCGCGTCCACCAGCGCGGCGATGTCGTCTCGGAGCTCGCCAGAACCGCCCGTGAGGTGGAGGCGGCGGCCCTGCGCGGCCGCGTGACACCCGCCGTGCGCACTAAGTTCCAGGCCGTCGCCCTGCTGCTGCGAGACGAGCGGGCCCGCGTCCGGACCGCGACCGGGAACGCCGGTCACCGGGCTGAGCAGCTCAAGCGCCTGGACGGCATCGCGGCCATCCTCGCGACCACCGCGGTGCGGGACGCCGGGCTGCTGGCGCTGCTCGCCGAGGACGCCACCGTCTCCGACGCGGCCCGCTCCCTCAAGCGGCAGCTGGAGCAGGACCTCGGCATCGAGTCGGCGCCGGAAGAGATCAGGCCGGCGCCGAGCGCGACCGCTCCCGCTGAGCCGGAGTCGCGGGTCGTGCCGCAGACGGTGATCTCCCGGCAGCTGGCTAACCCCTTCCTCGCCCCCGACTTCTCCGCCGTTCCGCAGCGCACCTCCCGTCCGCGCCGCCTGGCCGACTGGGAACTGCTCGGCCCGCTGCTGAGTTCCTTCGAGCGGGCCGGCGGCGGAGCCCCGGCGTGCATGGCGCTCCCGGCGCCGACGGCCCGGTTCACCCCGGCCGGCCTGGAGCTGATGCCGCACCAGGGGCGGCTGGTCGCCGCGGCCGCGGCCGGCCACCGGACGTTCCTGCTCGCCGACGAGCCGGGTCTGGGCAAAACGGCCGAGGCGCTGCTGGCCGCGGAAGCGGCGAACGCCTACCCGCTGCTCGTCGTCGTGCCGAACGTCGTCAAGACCAACTGGGCCCGTGAGGCGGCCCGCTGGACGCCGCTCCACCCGGCCACCGTGGTGCAGGGCGACGGCGAGAAGGTCGACGGCTTCGCCGACATCGTCGTGCTCAACTACGAGGTACTGGACCGTCACATGGGGTGGCTCGGTAATTTCGGGTTCCGCGGCATGGTCGTCGACGAGGCTCACTTCATCAAGAACAAGACTTCGCAGCGCTCGCAGCACGTCCTCGCGCTGTCCGACCGCATCCGGTCCCGTGCGGCCCGGCCCTTGCTGATGGCGCTGACCGGCACCCCGCTGATCAACGACATCGAGGACTTCCGCGCGATCTGGCAGTTCCTGGGCTGGATCGACGACGGCAAGCCGCTCGGTGAGCTGGCGGACGCGCTTGAGGACACCGGCCTGACCCCCGCCGACCGGGGCTTCTACGCCGCGGCGCGCCAGTGCGTGATCGACCGCGGCGTCGTCCGCCGCCGCAAGCTCGACGTGGCCGCCGACATCCCCGCCCGCCGCATCGCCGACCTCCCGGTCGAACTGGACGGGCGGGCCGGCCGGTCAATCCGGGCGGCCGAGCGGGACCTCACCAGCCGGCTGGTGGTGCGGTACGAGAAGGCGCTCGCGAACCGGTCCGCCGGCGACGGCGTCGAAGGCATCGACCACGACCTCGTCCGCCGGGTGGCCCGGGCGGAGCTGAAGGACGCGACCAACGCGCAGTCCGGCGAGAACGTGTTCACCATGATGCGGCACATCGGCCAGGCGAAGGCCGGACTGGCCGCGGACTACGCGGCGCAGCTGGCCCGCAGTGCCGGCAAGGTCGTCTTCTTCGCCAAGCACATCGACGTCATGGACGCGGCCGAAGAGGCCTTCGCCCGGCAGGGGGTGCGCTTCTCATCGATCCGCGGCGACCAGACGCCCACGGCGCGGCAGGCGAACATCGATGCCTTCGTGAACGACCCCGACGTCGCGATCGCGGTGTGCTCGCTGACCGCGGCCGGGGTGGGCATCAACCTGCAGGTCGCGTCGAACATCGTGCTGGCCGAGCTGTCCTGGACCAACGCGGAGCAGACCCAGGCCATCGATCGCAGCCACCGCATCGGGCAAACCGAACCGGTGACCGCCTGGCGCATCATCGCCGCGCAGACCATCGACATCCGGATCGCCGAGCTGGTCGACAGCAAGGCGGGACTGGCCGCCAGGGCGCTGGACGGGTCGGACGAGGAGGTCTCCTCGTCGGCCGACGTGCAGCTCGATGCGCTGGCCGCATTGCTGACGGACGCGCTGCGGGCGTCTGCTCGACCCGTCGACGCCCCCAGCTCTGACCGTTAGGGCCTGCCATCCGAGCATTTCCGCTGACCATTCGCCGACGGCCCGCGGCGGGCTAGTCACCGCCGACGTCGATCTGGATCACGGTGGGCCGGTCGGCGCCGCGCGCACGGTGAAGCGCCTCGGGCAGCCGGGCGAGATCGTCCAGTTGCAGGCCGAAGCCGCCGCACGCGCGGCCCAGGGCGGCGAAGTCCACCACGGTGAGGTCGACGGCGGTGGGCTTGATGGCACGGGCGGTCATCTCGGCCCGGATTTCGGCGTATCCGCGGTTGTTCATCACGATGACCGGCAGGTTCATTCGCTCGGCGGCGGCGGTGGCCAGCTCCTGCGCGGAAAACATGAAACCGCCGTCGCCAACCAGCACCACGACGTCACGTTCGGGTGCCCCGGCCTTGGCGCCGATCGCCGCGGGCAGGCCGTAACCGAGCGTGGCGTACCCGGTGGGGTACAAGAACTGCCCCGGCCGGTCGGCGGGCCAGAAATGTACTGTCCCGAAGTAGGACACCTGGGCGCTGTCGCCGGCGATGATCGCGTCGGCAGGCAGTTCGGCGGCGAGGATCTCGTTGACCTTGCGCCACTTCCGGCCGTCGCGCTCCGCTTCGGCTCGCAGTTGCTCCCTGACCTTAACCGCGCGCCCGGCCGCGCCGCCGCGGGGGGCATCGCGGTCGGCTAGCCCGGCGAGCCGGTCGGCCACGGCGGCCGCATCTCCGATGATCACGATGTCAGCGGGCACGTTCTTGTGCGCTTGCCGGACGTCGATGTCAGCCCTGATCACTGTGCCGAGCGGCGCAAGCCGGTGCCCCCAGAGATCGGAGTCGCCGAGTTCGCTGCCGACCACCAGCAGCACGTCGGCCTGCTCGATCTGCTGCCAGGCGGACGGCAGCCGGAGCGAGGCCCCGAGGGAGAGCGGATGCCGCTCCGGCAGCACGCCCTTGCCATTGACCGTGCTTACCACGGTCAAGTCGAACGCCTCGACGAGCCGGGCGATCTCCTTGGCTGCGCTGCGGGCCCCGCCGCCGACGACGAGCAGCGGGCTTTTCGCCGCGTTCAGCGCGTTCGCCGCCGCGGTGAGCACCCCGGTGTCGAGCACCGGCGGCGCGTGCGGGGCGGAGGCCGGGCGGGTACCCGACCACGGCTGGTCCAGGACATCGACCGGGATTTCGACGTGGACCGGCCGCGGCCGCCCGGCCCGCCACCGGGCGAAGGCTTCTGCTACGGCCTGGTAGGCCTCCTCCGCGCTGGCCACCCGCACGCTGCGGTCCACCAGCCGGTCCATGTGCCCCTGCTGGTCCTTAACCTCGTGCAGCCAGCCGATGTCGGCGCGTTCCAGCCCGCGCGGGACGCCCGGCGAGATGATCAGCAGGGGGATCGAGTCGGCATAGGCCGCCCCGGCCGCCGTGCAGATGTTGGTCAGTCCTGGTCCGCTGGTGGTGATTGCCACTCCGGGCCTGCCGGTCACCCGGTAGTACCCGTCCGCGGCGTACCCTGCGCCCTGCTCGTGGCGCGGGCTGATATGCCGGATGCCGCTATCCGCCAGATGGCGGTAGATCTCCAGGTTGTGGCTGCCCGGGATGCCGAACGCGACGCGCACGTCGTTGTCGGCCAGCGCCGCTACGACGGCCGCGCCGCCGTTGATCTCATTCATCATGTGGTCCTTGGTCGGCCCCGTCGTCTGGGCGGATGACTGGGGTGAGCGGTGCGCCGCTGTCCAACAGGGCGAGAACGTTGCGGGCCGGGGTCTCGGCATAGCGCCGCAGCGCGCTTGCGGACAGGAAGGCGACGTGCGGCGACAACAGCACGCCGGGGGCAGCTAGCAGGGGGTTGCCGGGCTGTACCGGCTCTTCTGCGAACACGTCGAGGGCGGCCCCGCCCAACTGGCCGTCGGCCAGTGCCTTGCACAGCGCGTCCTCATCGACCAAAGACCCGCGAGACACGTTGAC
Organism: uncultured Actinomycetota bacterium; assembly: GCA_963785645.1. Taxonomy (GTDB): domain Bacteria; phylum Actinomycetota; class Actinomycetes; order Streptosporangiales; family Streptosporangiaceae; genus Trebonia. The sequence goes on along the minus strand of CAWAWG010000016.1, from coordinate 407,689 downwards.
CAGCACCGCGCCACGGGGCAGCAGGCCCAGGCGGCGTGCATCGATCAGGCCGTGTGTCCCCGGGGTGAGCGGCACATGCAGGCTCACGCAGTGGCTGGCCGCGAGGAGGTCGTCCAACTCGGCGAACCGCTCGATGCCCTCGGGCCAGGACCGGGCCGCCGGGTCATAGCCAGCCACCCGCCCGAACAGGCCAAGCGCTTTCTGCGCGAAGGCCCGGCCGATCTGCCCAAGGCCGACCACGCCGCAGGTGAGTTCGCCGGGGACCTGGGGCAGTGCCGCCTGCTCGCTGAACCAGCGCCCTTCGCGCACGTCGCGGTCGTAGTCGGCCAGTCGGCGCAGCCCGGCCAGCGCCATGGCCAGGGCGTGCGCCGCCACCTCCTCGGTGGCGGCGCCGGGCAGGTTGGCCAGCCACAGCCGCCGCGCGGAGACCGCCGCGATGTCAACCATGTCGTAGCCGGCGGAATGGGTGGCCACCAGGCGCAGCGCGGGCATCCGGTTCAGCAAGCCCGGCCCGATCGGGTCGTACCCGATCAGCAGCGCGATCACGTCGATGAGTTCGTCGTCGGCCGGGCCGTCGGTCCAGTGAAGAACGCGCAGGCCATGGGAGCGCAGCAGCTCCGCACCGGGTCCGATGTCCAGTCCGTCCAGCGGCATGTACAAGACGGCGGGATTACCGGTGAGCCGGTGCTCATCCAAGCCGTCACCCCGTGTCATGGCCAGCCGCACTGCTGCCGGATCATGGTCTTTCAAGCCGAGTACCCGGTGTTCTCGCTGGCCGATGGTGACGGCAGGACCTCCGGCTCGGCTGCCAGGGCGGCCGGGGTCCGGCCGCGCCTGGTGACCGCGTACCCGCCGCAGAGGATCATGCAGGCGAGGGCGAAGATCGCGCCGATGCTCGCGGGAAAGGTGATGGGGAAGAAGTTTCCGTAGCAGCTGAGCACGAGCAGGCCGATGGAGACGGCGGGGACGACGATTGTCCAGAGGATCCGCATGGGCTGCTGGCGCCAGCCGAGGACGATCAGCGCGGCGTCGGTGATGATAAATGAGAAGATCCCGCCGGCGGTGGCTCCGACCAGGCAGACGATGAACCCGTTAGTGGCGCCCCAGGCGAGCCGGGCGATGACGGCGACAACGACCTCGATGACGAACGTGACGGCGAGCGCGACGGTCGGGGTGCGGAATCTCGGGTGGACCCGGGCGAAGTAGCGGGGGAGCAGTCCGGCCCGGGCGTGGTCGAACAGCATCCGCGAGGCGGTGATGTTGATGGCCAGGTTGACGCCGATGCTGCTGTTGAGAATCAGCAAGGCCAAGATGAGCACGACGACCTGTCCGGCGATGGTGCCGACGAGCGCGAGTCCGGGCGCGGGGGCGAGGGCGAAGGTGCTCATCTTGGCCGGGCCCCAGGCTGACGGTGACCGCGTAGGAGTACAGCAGGTACAGGCCGATCACCGAGAACTGGGTGATCAGCAGCGCCTTGCGGATGGTGTGCCGGGCGCCGCGGGCTTCCTCGCCGAGGAACACTACCGCGTCCGGTCCGCCAAGCGCGGTGGAGGCGATGGCCATGCCGATGATCACGCCTTTCCAGCCGCCGACGGCCAGGTGCGGGCTGGTGAACACCGAGGCGGTATTCGCGGTGCCGGCGTGCACGATGAGCGCGATCGACACCGCGACGAGGACGATCGCCTCGATAACAGCGGTGACCACGCCGTAGGTGAGCGTGGGCGTGATCTTGAAGTAGGAGAGGAAGAACGGGACGACCGTGACGACGGCGAGCATGGCAATCCATGTCGCCGCGGGCAGGCTGATCCCGAAACCGGCGGCGACGTAGCTGAACAGCCCGGCCAGGACCAGCGCGTTGCCCGGCACCAGCAGCACGTAGTAGAGGAAGTAGCCGATCGACCCGGCGAACCCCCACCGGTCGCCCAGGGTGGCGCGGATGAACGAGAAGATGCCGCCTGCGCTGCTGATCTGCGCGGAAAACTGATACGGGGTGTTTATCCAGGTCAAGATGATGATCGAGCCAAGGATCACGGTAAGCGGCAGCGCGCCCGCGCCGAAGGCGGCCGCGGCGACTACCGCGACGGTGGCGGATGCGAGGGGTCCGTTGCTGATGAATCCCTCGCCGAGCACGTGGCGGAGGGTGACGGCGTCGGCGGCGAGTGCCTGGGATTGCTGCTGTCTGGCCATGGGTTCTCTCAGACGGGGCTGGCCCGCTGACTGCGGGCGGGAGTGCTGATCTGCTTTGGATGGCGATCGGTAGGGCAGTTTCCGGTCGGTTTTGAGCTACCATAACGACGAATCATCTGTTTGAATAGACCGCGACTGCAAAAACGTCTGAGGTGGATCTGTGCAGGGTGGAAGAGGCGCGATGGAACTGAGCGACGCGGACGTGACGCTGCTGCTGGTCCTGCAGCGCGACGGCCGGGCCAGCTTTGAGTCCCTGGGCCGGGCGGCCGGACTGTCCCGCACCGCCGCCCGGGCGCGGGTGGCGAGGCTGATCGACTCGGGGATCGTCCGGATCGTCGGGGTGGTGCACCCGCAGGTGCACGGGCTCCGGATCGCCGCCCATGTGATGATCCGCCATGTCGGCCCGGCCCGTCAGGTCGCGAAGACGGTCGCCGGCCTGGGCGACGTCCCGTTCGTCGCGGTGGTGACCGGCGAGTTCGGGGTGGTCGCCGAGATCCACTCCGCGGATATCGCGGACCTGGCGGAGGTGATCTCCGCGATCCGCGGCGTCGACCAGGTGCAGCGGGTGGAGACTTCGGTTTACACCGCCGTGCTGAAGGATTCCTTCCTTCCGTCCAGGGCGCTGCGGCCAACCGATCTGGATGAGACCGACCTGGAGCTGATCGGCCTGCTGCAGGCGGACGGCCGGACTCCCTTCGCCGACCTGGCTGAGGCGGTCGGCCTGTCGGCGGGCGCTGCCCGGGCCAGGGTGCTGCGCCTGCTTGACAGCGGGGTGATCCATGTCCGCGGGCTGATCAGCCCGGCGGGCGTCGGGTTGACTGACATCTGCGGGTTCGACCTCGTTCTGGCCGGTGACGGGACCGGGGTGCTCCGCAAGATCGCCGAAATGGACAGCGTCGCCTACCTGGCCGCGGCGGTGGGCCGCAGCGACGCCGTGGGCACGGTGATGGGCCGGACCGGCGGCGACGCGCTGGCATCGCTTGAGCAGATCCGCTGCCTGCCGGGAGTACGGCAAGTTAGCGCCTGGACCCGCCTGGACGGGGTGAAGGAACGGTACGAGCGACCGCTGCCGGCATCCGGGGCGATGCTGGTGGGCGCCGGCCCCGCCATGGGACTGAACGCGGGAACATGGCCGGACCATCTCGGCGCAGGCGCCGCGGACAGCGCGGACAGCGAGCCTGCGGCGACGGGCCTGCCGGTTTCCCGGTAGCGCCGGGCCAACAGAAACGGAGTAGTCATGACCGACCCGGTGCTCTTCCGCGGCGGGATCATCCGCACCATGGATGACGGCGAGCAGGTCACCCGGATGCGCGAGCTTGGCATCGTCCCGGTGCCGCAGCCGCTTCAGGTCCACGAGCGCGCCGACGCGCTGATCAGCGAACTCGGCGAATACGGCGGCCGCTTCTACCCCTACGGGCAATTCGAAGCAGCGGGCCTGCCGGTGATCATCTCCTCCGACGCCCCGGTCACCGACCCCGCTCCGCTGCGCGCCGCCTGGGCGGCCATCACCCGCCAGACCCGGTCCGGCGCCACCGCCGGTCCGGCGCGGCTACGGGCCTCGAGGCAGGCGGCCCTCCTCGGCCTGACCGCCGCCCCGGCCAGGCTGCTCGGCCGCGACGACATCGGCCTGATCACACCGGGCCGCCGGGCCGACCTCGTCCTCCTCGACGCCGACCCGTGCACGGTGCCCATCGGCGACTTGCCCGGCATCGCGGTGACCGAGACCTGGATCGACGGCGAGCCCGCATGGAATGCCGCCACTTCAGCGCAATAGTCCTTCGGCCCGCGTCGGCTGAGCCCGCCCGGTAGGCCTGGTAGGCCAGCCCGCCGGCTCCTCGTTGCCGGCCCCGGGACAGGCCAACTCGGCGGCGGTGCTCGAAAGCCTTTCGGAGATGACGAGACCCGAGGCCTTGTCTGGAAAGAATCGTCCCAAATAACGTCGCCACTGCCAGGTCAATGTCGTTTCGCAAGGGTTGCGGACGGTCGGCGAGGCCGCGCGCCTGGCCCAGTCGAAAGGTGTGCGATGAAGGACACGATTACCAGAAGACACGCTCTCGGAACGCTGCTGGCGGCCGCGGGGCTCGCGGTCACGTTGGACGCCTGCGGATCGTCGGGCGCAAGCGGCGCGGCCGCGACGACGGGGCCCGTTACGTTCTGGACGCTCCAGGACCCGACCAACACGATCCAGCAGGCCCAGGTGAAGTCGTTCAACTCCACCGGGCACGGCGCGGTGACGCTGGACATCGTGGCCACGGCCGACTACCTGGACAAGCTGCGGGCTGCGATGGGGTCGAGCGCCATGCCCGGGCTGTTCTTCTCCTGGGGCGGCGGGAACCTCGACCAGTACGCCGCCGCCGGCAAGCTGGTGGACCTCGACCCGGGCCTGGAGTCTCACTTCCTGCCGTCGGCGCTGCAGGCGGGCATCTACAACGGCAAGCTGATCGGGGTGCCGATGCGCGGCACCCAGCCGGTGTTCATCTTCTACAACAAGAACGTCTTCGCCAAGGCGGGCCTGCAGCCGCCGACCACCTACGCCGAGCTGACGAGCCTGGTCACGGCGTTCAAGCAGAAGGGGATCATCCCGTTCACGATCTCGGGCACGGCGACGAACTCGTGGACCGAGCTGATGTGGATCGAGTACCTGGTGGACCGGCTGGCGGGACCCGATCTCTTCAAGAAGCTGTCCGGCGGTGACTGGTCGCAGTGGAAGGACCCGGCCGTGCTGCAGGCCGCCGAGATGGTCAAGGACCTCGTGACCTCCGGTGCGTTCGGCACCAGCTTCGCGTCGGTGAACTACGGTGCGGGCGGCACCTCGACGCTGCTTTACACCGGCAAGGCCGCGATGTGCCTGATGGGCTCGTGGGAGTACGCGAACCAGGCCGGGTTCAGCGCGGGCTTCGCCAAGAACGACCTGGGCTACGTGCCATTCCCCGCCATTCCCGGCGGGAAGGGGAACGTGGCCAACGTTGTCGGCAACCCGACCAACTACGTCTCGGTGACCACCGCCGCCCCGTCCAAGACCGCCGCCGACTTCCTGGCCACCACCTACAGCACCAGCTACCTCAATGCCCTGATCGGCGTCGGTGAGGTCCCCGTCGCCACCAACACCAAGCCGCTGCTCGCCGCCTCGGCCGACCCCGCGTATTCGAACTTCCTTTACGACCTAGTGTCCCAGGCGCCGTACTTCACCCAGTCCTGGGATCAGGCGCTCGGTGAGACCCTCGCCACCCCGATGCTGACCCAGATGCAGGAGCTGTTCAACGGCCAGGTCACCCCGCAGCAGTTCGTCAGCAACGTGCTGGCGATCAAGGGATAGCCGATGGTCTCGGCAACACACACCGCGCGTCTTTTCCGTGACCGCGTCGCACGCCGCCGGACCGCCCCCGCCGTGGTGCGGCCCGGCCCCGTGTGGGCGCTGCCCGGGCTGGTGTTCTTCGTGGTCTTCGCCGTCGTCCCGATGGCGGGGGTGATCTACCTGTCGTTCACCAGCTGGAACGGGCTGACCTCGCCTCAGTTCACTGGCGCCGCGAACTGGAGCAGGTTCTTCAAAGACGGCACGGTATGGCAGTCCACCTGGATCACCGGCGCCCTGCTGGTCGGAAACATGCTGATCCAGGCCCCGGTCAGCGTTCTGCTCGGGGTCTGGTCAGCCGGGTTCCAGCGCAACCGCGCCGTGCTGTCGGCGATCTTCTTCCTGCCGCTGCTGTTCTCGACCGCCGCGACCGCGGTGATGTGGCGGCAGCTGCTCGATCCGAACTTCGGTGTCCCGTCGAAAATCGGGCACCTGAACGTGTTCGGCGGCCAGTGGAGCTCGATCGCGGCGCTGGTGCTGGTCACGAGCTGGCAGTACATCCCGTTCCACACGCTGATCTACCAGGGCGCGGCCCGCGCGGTCCCGCGCAGCCTGTACGAGGCGGCGGAGATCGACGGAGCCGGGCGGGTGAAGCAGTTCACGCACATCACGCTGCCGCAGCTCAGGAACGCGATCGTCACCTCCACCACCTTCATGGTCATCGGCGGGCTGACGGCGTTCGACATCGTGCTGCTGCTGACCGACGGCGGGCCAGGCACGGACACGTCGATCTTGCCGTTCAAGATGTACCAGTCGGCCTTCCAGACCTATGACTTCGGCTACGGCAGCGCGATCGCGACGTTCCTGCTGGCGCTGGCCACCGGGATAAGCCTGATCCTGGTCAAGGCCAGCGGCTACGACAAGATGCGCTCCACCATGGAGGGCGTGTGAAGCCCCGGCCCAACTATGCGGCCGGCGCCGCCGCGACCGTCTGGCTGGCGGTCATCGGCGTGCCGCTGTACGCGCTGATCAGCTCCGCGTTCCAGACCCAGGCAAGCTACGGCGCCGGCGGGCCGCTCGCCGCGCCGGGGCACTTCACCGGCGGCAACTTCGTCACCGTGGTGGAGAGCGGGTTCCTGCGCGACATCTGGAACACGATCGAGGTGGCCGCCGCCACCGTCGCGATCGTGCTGATCCTCGGGGTGCCGATCGCCTACGCGGTGGTCCGCGGCCAGGGCTGGATCACCAGCGGAGTATTCCGGGTGTTCCTGCTCGGCCTGGCGATCCCCGCGCAGGCGGTGCTCATCCCGCTGTTCTACCTGATCAACCAGATGGGGCTCTACGACACGCTGTGGGGGGTCATCCTGCCCACCGCGGCGTTCTCGCTGCCGGTCAGCGTGCTGGTCCTCACCGGCGGGATGCGCGACATCTCCCGGGACATGTACGAGGCGATGGCGCTCGACGGCGCCCGCCCCGGGCGGGTGCTCAAGGACCTGGTCATCCCGCTGTCGCGCGGCGCGATCGCCACGGCCGGCGTCTTCGCCGCGCTGCAGGCGTGGAACGGCTTCCTGTTCCCGCTGATCATGACCCAGTCCGGCAACGACAAGACCGTGACCCTCGGCCTGTTCGGCTTCGTCTCGTCGTACGGCGCCAACGTCCCGGCGCTGCTCGCCGCCGTCGTGCTGTCCGCCGTGCCGATCCTAGTCGTCTACCTCTTCGCCCGGCGGTACCTCGTCATGGGACTGATGGGAGCGGGCGGCAAGTGACCAACCGCCCGCCGCCCGCCGTACCCGCATGCCCGCGATCCCGTCCGCCGTACCCGCACGCCCAGACACAGAACGGATGAGCGCTGTGACAACCACCGGCCCCTGGAATGACGCCGCCCTTCCCGCGTCCGTGCGCGCCAAGGCGCTGTTCGACGCGATGACCCCGCAGGAGAGAGTCCGCCAGCTCGGCAGCACGTGGCCGGACCACGACGACGCCGGAGACGTCGCGCCGATGCAGGAGAGTTTCCGCGGCGCCGATAAGTTCGAGTCGGCCATCGCGGGCGGGCTCGGGCAGCTGACCCGGGTGTTCGGCACCGCGCCGGCCGATCCCGAGGCCGGACGCAAGAAGCTGGCGGAGTTGCAGGCCCGGGTGGTGGCGGCGAACCGGTTCGGCATTCCGGCGATCGCCCACGAGGAGTGCCTGACCGGCTTCTTCGCCTGGGGGGCGACCGTGTACCCGACGCCGCTGGCCTGGGCCGCCACCTGGGACCCGGACCTGATCAGGGACATGGCCGCGGCGATCGGCGACGACATGGCCTCCGTCGGCGTGCACCAGGGCCTGGCGCCGGTGCTCGACGTTGTCAGGGACTACCGCTGGGGCCGGACCGAGGAGACCCTGGGCGAGGATCCCTACCTGGTCGCGGAACTCGGCCTCGCCTACGTCACCGGCCTGCAGAGCGCGGGGGTGGTCGCCACCCTCAAGCATTTCGCCGGTTACTCGACATCCCGCGGTGGCCGCAACCACGCCCCGGCGGCGGTCGGGCCGCGCGAGCTCGCCGACGTGATACTGCCGCCGTTCGAGAAGGCCGTGGTCAGCGGCCGGGCCGGCTCGGTGATGAACGCCTACAACGACGTGGACGGGATACCCGCCGCCGCCGACGAGGACCTGCTCACCGGCCTGCTGCGCGATCGATGGGGCTTCGCGGGCACCGTCGTGTCCGACTACTGGGCGATCGCGTTCCTCGCCTCCATGCAGCACGTGGCCGCCGACATCAGGGGCGCCGCCCGGCTCGCGCTGCGCGCCGGGATCGACGTGGAACTGCCGCACACCGCCGGGTACGCCGAGCACCTGCTGGCCGACGATGACGCTCTGGTGGACCGGGCCGCCCTGCGGGTGCTCACCCAGAAGGCCGACCTCGGCCTGCTCGACGCCGGGTGGCGGCCGGACCAGTACACCGCTTCCGCCGACCTCGACTCGCCGCGTAACCGGGACATCGCCCGCCGTATCGCGGGCGAATCGGTGGTGCTGCTGGCCAACGACGGCACCCTGCCGCTGCGGGCGCCGTCCATCGCGGTGATCGGCCCGGTCGCCGACGACGCGAACTGCCTGTTCGGCTGCTACTCGTTCCCCAACCACGTGCTGCCGCACCACCCGGACGTCCCGCTCGGCATCGAGGCGAGCACCGTGCTCGACGCGATCCGGGCCGAGTTCCCGGCGGCGACCGTCCGTTATGAGCGCGGCTGCGAGATCACCGGCGAAGAGCGCGGTCACCTCGCAGCGGCGCGGGCGGCGGCGGCCGAGGCCGACGTCACCGTCCTGGTGGTCGGGGACCGGTCCGGGATGTTCGGCCACGGCACCTCCGGTGAGGGGTGCGACGTCCCGGTCCTCGACCTGCCGGGCGTACAGGGCGAGCTTGTCGACGCGGTGCTGGACGAGGCGCGGGCGACCATTCTGGTGGTGGTTTCCGGACGGCCGTACAACATCGGCCGGTACGCCCGGCGGGCGGCGGCCGCCGTTCAGGCGTTCCTGCCCGGCGAAGAGGGCGGCGCCGCGATCGCCGGGGTGCTGTCCGGCCGGGTCAACCCCTCGGGGCGCCTGCCGGTCCAGATCCCGGGGGAGAGGGCCAGCCAGCCCGGCACCTACCTGGCGACGCCGCTGGCGCTCAAGACCGACGGGGTCAGCAGCGTCGACCCGACCCCGGCGTTCCCGTTCGGGCACGGCCTGTCCTACACGAGCTTCGCGATCTCGCGGCCACGCGCGAGCGAGTCCGTTGTCCCGACCGACGGCGCCACCTTCGTTATGGCTGATGTGGTGAATACCGGGGAACGGGCGGGGACGCTGGTCGTTCAGCTGTACGCGTCCGACCCGGTCGCGTCGGTGACGCGGCCGGTGCGGCAGCTGACCGGGTTCGCGCGGGTGGACCTGGCGCCGGGGGAGCGGCGGACCGTGGAGTTCGAGGTGCACGCCGACCTGACCAGCTTTACCGGCCGTGACCTGCGGCGGCGCGTCGAGCCCGGGGAGATCGTGTTCACGGTGGCTCAGTCCGCGGCCGACCCTGGTGCGGCGGTGACGGTGACGCTCACCGGGTCACCGCGGACGGTGGACCACACCAGGGTCATGGCCGCGCCGGTTCAGGTCAGCTAGACCTCCACCAGGCTCCACTGCTGGTCGAGGGAGCCGACATCGGCCCACTGCACGATGTCGGCTCCCTCGGTGGTGGAAGTACCGAGCACCGACAGCAGCAGGCCGCTGCTCACGTTCTTGATCTTGTAGTAGGAGCCGTCGGCGACGAGCGTCCACTGCTGGTCGGTCGCTCCGGTGTCCAGCCACTGCACCGCGTCGTCACCGTTCGCGGTGCCCCCTTGCCAGATGCCGAGGACCTGCCCGCTGCCGCGGTTGCCGAACTTCGTGACCCCGCTCGTCGTGGTCACGTGCCACGCCTGGTCCGCGGCCCCGGTGTTCGCCCACTGGACGACCTGGGCGCCGTTCGCGAGGGAGCCGCCGTTCACGCCGAGCACCATCCCGGAGTTGCGGTTGACCAGCTGGTAGTAGGCGCCGGCGGATTCGCCGAAGTCCTGGTCGGCATAGTAGATCGAGTTCACCACGCCCTCCCAGAAGCCGGCGCAGGACATGATCAGCACCCGCCCGGTGCCGGAGACGTACTGGAGGGTGCGGCTGTACCCGGCCTGGATCGGGGTGATCACCGACGTCCAGGCGCCCGCCCCGTTGTCGGTGTTGATCGACACGTTGCCCGAGCTGTAGTCGTTGTACAGCAGCGTCCCGTCCGGCAGCACGGTGTTGTACGGGCTGCCGCCGGAGCCGATCAGGGTGCCGATGCTGGTGGTGTCCCAGCTCAGCGGGTTGGAACTGATCTGGAAATAGGTGGGGGTGTCCGAGGCCTCGTTGACCACCTCGTAGGTGAGGAAGTAGTCGCCGTTGGCGAGCTTTGACACCACCGGCATGCCGGGACGCAGCGTCTCTGGTGACAGCGCGACGACGTTCTGCTGCGAGCTCCACGTGGTCGCGTTCGTCGAGTACTGGAGCGAGAGCTTCTGGCTGTGGGCGGAGTCCCGGCTGTCGGAGTAGTAGCAGATCAGCGTGCCGTTCGCGACCAGCAGGTACGGCTCCCAGATGGCCGTGGTCGTGTAGCTGCCGCCCTCGGCGATCGTCGCGACGAACTCCCAGCTGGAGCCGTTGTTGGTGCTGGCGTACAGTTCCAGGTAGGTAGCGGAGTCATTCAGCGGCGCGGAGATGCCGGCGCACAGCACGGTGCCGGCCGCCAGGTTGCCGATCGCCTGGGGGAGCGTGTACAGGAACGCGCAGCAGCGGTTGCCCCAGCCGTTGACCGTGTCCCCGACCGAGCTGATCTGGCTCCAGGTCGCGCCGTTGTTGGTGGACTTGTAGATCGGGAAGACCGGGAGCGCGGCGGGCTGCTCGAACGTCACCAGCAGCGACCCGTCGGTGCACTCGGTCGTCTTCGGGTACAGGCAGCCGTACTTCTGCGGGACGTCGCTCGGCGGCGCGACCCCGGCATACAGCAGCGACGGGCCGAAGGCGCGGGCGACGGGTGCCAGCACAACGTCACCGAGCATCGTGGCCGCCGCGCTGACCGCCAGGCTGAGGCCGAAGAATTTTCGTCGGGTAATGTTCACAGTCCGTCTCCTTTGCCGGGGCTGGGCTGCACCCAGTGTCCGGCGTACTGCCTGGACTGTCACGAGGAGGTATCGAAAGTGTTTCGATTGCCGACGTTGGCGATCGAGTCACGCAGGATCAGCTCGGTGGACAGCTCGATGCGCAGCGTCGGCGGGTGCCCGCCCCCGGCGAGTTGCATCAGGGTCCGCATCGCCTCCTGGCCGAGCTGGGGGAACGGCTGGCGTACCGCGGAAAGCGGCGGGCTGGCCATCGCCGCGACCAGCGTGTCGTCGAACGACATCACCGACAGCTCATCAGGCACCGCGATGCGGCGCTGCCGCGCGGCCTCGAGCACGCCGAGCGCCTGCGCGTCGCTGGCGGCGAAGATCGCGGTCGGCCGCGGGCCCGCGCCGTCCAGGATCTCGCCGGCCGCCGCGAGCCCGTCGGCGTAGTCGAAGTCGGTGGACCGCACGATCGCGGGATCGACCGCGATCCCGGCCTCCTCGAGCGCGGCGCGGTACCCGTGCAGCCGCGCCGAACCGGTCAGGGAATGTGACCGGCCCGCCACCATGCCGATCCGGGTATGGCCCAGCCGCAGCAGGTGCGCAACCGCCTCCCGGGCCCCGTTCCAGTTGGTCACCCCGATGCTGGGAATCGGTTTCACCGGCGCCTGCAGCGGGTCGATGAGCACCACCGGCAGGTGCTGCTCCACGACCCGGGCCTGGTCCGCCTCGGTGAGCATCGAGATCACGATGATCACGCCCTCGGCGCCGAGCGCCACGCATTCCTCGAGCCAGCGCGAGATGGGCCGGCTGGATGTCGTGCCGAGCACCACGTCCACCCCGTAGGCGGCCGCCGCGTCCACGATCCCGCGGGTGATCTCGAGCGTGTACGGGCTCACCAGGTCGCGAAACACGGCGAGGACCTGCCGCGGCCGCCGCGCGGAGGCTTCCCAGGGCCGGACGTAGCCGCGGGAGTCGAGCAGCGCCTCGACCTTGGCCCGGGTCGCCTCGGCGACGTCGCGGCGCCGGTGCACCACCTTCGAAACCGTGGCGAGCGATACCTCGGCCTCGGCGGCGATGGCGGTGAGCAGGCCGTATTGGGCGTCGCGGAGCGCCTTAGCGGTCTTGGCGTCGGTTGTCACTGTCATCCCCGCACGATTGTGGCCTGCCGGTTCCCGGCTGTCGAGCCGGCGGCCGAAACCCTTTCGGAGTTACTAGTGAGAGCGTGACAGGGCGGCTCCGCTGTGTCGACCGCGTCGGTCGCTTGATGCCGCCTCGACTTAAACTTTCCGAAACATAATCCTGTCATGATAGGATGGCAACATGTTAGGAGGGTGTCAGGATGAAGGATGTGGTCTGCGAGGTGCCATCCGGGCGGGCGGTGACGCCGGCCCCTGATCCGGAGCCCGGCCAGGGGGAGGGGCGGCTGCCCGCGTCCGGCCGCGACCGCCTGCCGGGGGACGGTTCGGCCTGCCTCAGGGCGGCGGTCGCGCCGTGACCGCCGGCGATTTCCGCGGGCCTCGAAATCCAGCCGGGACGGAAGCCTATAATCCTGTCATGACAGAAGAGGCGAACGCCGGAATTAATACCCGATCCTATGTTCCTTACTACCAGCAGCTCAAGCAGATCCTGATCACCGACGTTGAGCGCAGGAACGAGGGCGACCTGCTCGCGTCGGAGTCTGACCTGTGCCGCCGGTATTCGGTGAGCCGCACCGTGGTGAGACAGGCGCTCGACGAGCTTGAGCGGGACGGGCTGGTGCTGAAAGTCAAGGGGAAAGGCACCTTTGTCACCGGGCGCAAGCTGAATACCAGCTTTGTTCAGCATTCGCTTGGGTTCTACGACTCGATGGTGAAAGCCGGCCATTCGATTCAGAGCAAGGTGCTCGTATCCGAGCTGACGGGATGCCCGGTGAGCCTGGCCAGCGCCCTCGACCTGAACATCGGGGACGAGGTGATCAGGTTCGACCGCGTGCGCAGCATCGATGGCCGTCCGGTGCTGGTGAACCGCACGACGCTGCCGAGCCGGATGTTCCCGGGCTTCATCGACATCGACATGACCGACCGGTCCCTCTACCAGGTGATGCGTGACGTGTACGGCGTCCGGCCGGCCGGCGGCCACCGCTCGATCGAGGCGGCCGCGCTTTCGGCCGAGGACGCGCGGCATCTCGCCGCGCCGTCGGGCCTGCCCGCCTTGCGCATCGAGAGCGTGACAAGAACGGCCGAGGGAAAGGTTTTTGAGCATTACTCTGCAATTTACCGTGGCGACAGTTTTAAATTCGAGTTGGAGATCATATCCCCATGACGCCATTCAGTGCGACCCTTGATTTCAGCTCCGGCAATCTCACTCCGCACACGGGAACCCTGGTCAGGCGGCTCAGTGAAATGCCGGGGGCCTATGCCGACGCGGAAGCGGCCAGGGCGCTTATCGACGATGCCGGGGATCCGGTCATCTACCGCGCCTTCGATGCGCCGGTCCCGCAGGACCGGGACCACCTTGTCTACCGGACGACGATTATCTCCCCGGGCACGGTAGGCGCGGAGTATTTCATGACGAAGGGTCATCACCACAAGCGGGACTCGGCCGAGTTCTACCTCGGGATGTCCGGCACCGGCCTCATGGTGCTGCAGGACCGGTCCGGCGATCTCCGGGTGGAGAAACTGCTCCGTGATGTCAGCGTCTACGTTCCGCCGGGCTGGGCGCACCGGACCGTCAACACCGGCGACGACGATCTGGTCTTCCTCGCGGTCTATCTTGGCGACGCCGGGCACGACTACGCGTCCATCGAGCGGGATGGCTTCACCGCCAGGGTCTTCGCCACCGGCGACGGCCCGGAAGTGGTGACGGGGTGACCGCGCCGACCACGCCGGCCGCGTTCACCGAGCCGACGCTGACCATCGCCGGCCAGCCGGCCGACGGCGAGCCCGATGAGGTGCGCGACCCCGCTACCCAGTCGGTGATCGGGTACGCTCCGGTCTCTTCCCCGGCGGCCCTGGAAGAGGCGGTGGAGTCCGCGGCGGGGGCGTTCGGCTCATGGGCCGCGCTCCCGGCGAACGACAGAGGCGCGCACCTCGCCGCGATCGCGGCCTGGATCCGCCAGCACGCACGCGAACTGGCCACGACCCTCACCCTTGAGCAGGGCAAGCCGCGCAGCGAGGCGGCCGGCGAGGTCGATGCCGCCGCCAAGGCGTTCGACTACTACGCCGCGGAGGCGGTGCGGATTCGCGGCGAGACGATCTCCACCGCGTCGCCGACGCTCCGCAGCATCGCGATCAGGCAGCCCATCGGGGTGACGGCGGCGATCGGCACCTGGAATTACCCGCTCGGGATCATGGCATGGAAGATCGCGCCCGCGCTCGCCGCCGGCTGCACCGTGGTGGCCAAGCCCGCCGAGCAGACCCCGCTCACCGTGCTGGCCCTCGTCGCGGGCGCGGTGAGCGCGGGACTGCCGCCCGGCGTGCTCAACTCGGTCAGCGGGCCCGGCGCCACCACGGGAGCCGGCCTGGCGTCGCATCCGCTGGTGCGGAAGATCACTTTCACCGGGGGCACCGCGACCGGCCGCCGGCTGCTGCACCTGGCCGCCGACGACATCAAGAGCGTGACGCTTGAACTGGGCGGCCACTCGCCGATGATCGTCTTGGCCGATGCGCCGATGGAACTGGCCGTCGCCGACGGGGTGAAGCGGTCGTTCCGCAACGCCGGGCAGCTCTGCAACTCGGTGAACCGGGTGTTCGTCGAGCGCACCGTGGCCGATGAGTTCATCGGCAGGCTCACCGAACGGGCCGCGAAGCTCAGCGTCGGCCACGGCCTGGCCGATCCCGAGCCCGACCTCGGCCCGCTCACCACGCGCGAGGGCCTGGCCCGGGTCGAGGCCCACGTAGCGGACGCGCGGGCCCGGGGAGCGGACATCCGCACCGGCGGGGAGCGGGCAACGGGCGGCGACCTCGACGGGGGATGGTTCTACCGGCCGACGGTCGTCGTGGGCGGTGCGGACCTGCGGATGGCCACCGAGGAGACGTTCGGCCCGGTCGTGCCCGTCATCGTCGTGGACGACGCCGACGAGGCCGTGACCCGGGCGAACTCGCTGGACGCGGGCCTGGTGGCGTACCTGTACACCAGGGACCTGCGCGCCGCGACGCTGCTGTCCGAGCGGCTCGAGTTCGGCACCGTCAACGTCAACAACGTGGGCGGCGGCGACGTGCCCTTCCCGTACGCCGGCTGGAAGCACAGCGGCCTCGGCGTGGAGCTGTCCCACGCGGGCATGGAGGAGTTCCTTCGGGTCAAGCACATCCGCACGGAACTCGGCTACCGGAGATGACCAGGCCCGACCGCGTGCTCGCGATCGACATCGGGACGCAGTCCACCCGCGCCGCGCTTGTCACCGCCGACGGCGTCATCGAGGACTACGCCACGAGCCCGGTCGAGCTGTTCGCGCCGAGCCCCGGCCGCGCGGAACAAGATCCCGGCCAGTGGTGGCAGACCACCGTGGCCAACGTCCGGACGGTGCTGGCACGGAACCAGGCCGTGCGGATCAGCGCGGTCGGCACCGGAGCGCAGATGCACTCCGCCGTTCCGGTCGACGCGGCGGGGGAACCGCTGGTCCCCCGGGCCGGACTGTGGAGCGACAAGCGGCCGGCCGCCCAGGTGGCCGCGTTCGCCGGCCGGCCGGACGCGGCCCGGCTGGCCGGCCTGGCGGGCAACGAGCCGCTGCCCGCCTGGACCGGGTTCAAGATCGCCTGGTTCCGCGACGAGATGCCCGAGGTCTACGAGCGGGCGAAGGCCTTCGTGGCACCCAAGGACTTCGTGAACCGGCGGCTGTGCGGCGAGCTTGCCACCGATCCCTCCGAGGCCTCAGGCACCTTCCTCGCCGACGCGGTGACCGGCCAGTGGTCGCCGGAACTGCTCACTGCCCTGGACGTGGACCCGGACCTGCTCCCGCCGATCACCGGATCCGGGAAGGTTATCGGCCACGTGCGCCCGGATGTCTCCGCGCAGACCGGTCTGGCGGCCGGCACGCCGGTGGTGGCCGGCGGCGGTGACATGCTGTGCCAGCTGCTCGCCGCCGGGGTGACCAGGCCCGGCCGGCTCGCCGAGGTCGCGGGCACCGCGTCCATCGTGGCCGGATACGCGGACGGTCCGCACCCGGACCCGAGGGTGATGTCCCTGCGCACGGTCAGCGGCGGCTGGGTCGACTTCGGTATCGGCGACGCCGCGGGCAGCTGCCTGCGCTGGCTGGCCGGCCAGGTCGGCCTGACCGGGCAGTACCCGCAACTGGATGCCGAGGCGGCCGCGGTCCCGGCGGGCAGCGACGGGCTGCTGTTCTTCCCCTACCTGCTCGGCGAGCGAACGCTCGGGTCGGCGGCTGCCCGCGGTTCGTTCACCGGCCTCACCCTCGAGCACACCAGGGGACACCTGGCCCGGGCCGTCATGGAGGGGATCTGCTTCGACAACCAGCGCGCGCTCGAGCTGATCGCGGCGGACGACGACGCGCCGCTGCGGTGCACGGGCGGCGGTGCGCGCAGCGACCTGTGGAACCAGATCAGGGCCGACGTCTACGGTCGCCCGGTGTCGGTGCTCGCCGACCGGGAAGGCGGCATCCTCGGCGCGGCGCTGCTGGCCGGCGTGGGCGCCGGCTGGTATGACGACGCCGCCGAGGCGGCGGAGCATGTCGTGGAACTCGGGCAGCGCTGGTGGCCGCGCCCCGAGGCGGCGCAGCGGTACCGGGCCGCATACGCCACCTTCCGTTCTGTCCATGATGAAATGGACCCGGGCTGGGCGCGGTGGTATAGCTGAGCGGCGGCGGTGACTGGACGCCGGCCGCCCTCATCGTGGACATGGACGGCGTGCTGTACCGAGGCAGCGCGGCACTGGCCGGGCTGGCCGAGTTCGTGCGCGTCACCAGCACGTGGCCGAGGGTGCTGCTCACCAACAACTCCACCGTCTCCGCGGAGTCTTGCGCGCTCAAGCTGCGGCGGCTCGGAGTCAGCGTTCCCGAGCAGGAGATCCTCACCGTGTCGGCCGCCATGGCCGGCTACCTGGTCGGCCAGTTCGCCCCCGGCACCAGCGTCTACGTGATCGGCGAGCGGCCGTTGCACGACGCGGTCCGGGCGGCGGGGCTGACCGAGGACGGGCCCGGGCCCGCGGCGGTCGTGCTCGGCCTTGACCGGAACCTGCGCTTCGCGCAGCTCTGCCAGGCCACCGCCCTGCTCAGGGACGGCCGTCCGCTGATCGTGACCAGCCTTGACCCGGTGCTGCTGACCGCGGACGGCGCGGTGCCAGGCACCGGCGCGATAGCGTCCGCGCTGCGCGTGTGCGCCGACGTAGAGCCGGTGTGCGTCGGCAAGCCGGAACCCGGTTCTTCCAGGCGGCCATGCGGCGGCTCGGCGTCCCGGCCGACCGCGTTCTGGTGGTCGGCGACTCGCTGACCGCGGACATCGCAGGCGGACAGGCAGCCGGCGCCCGCACCGCGCTCATGCTGACCGGTGTCACCGCGGCCCTGCCTTCCGACACTGGGCCGCCGCCGGCCGGGCCTTCTGGTACCGGGCCGCGCCCCGACTACGTCTTCGGCTCGCTGCCCGAGCTGACCAGCTTCCTGCGGAGGTGCATGGAGATGAAGGTGGTCATCACCGACTGTGATCACCCCGACGTGGCGGCCGAGCGGCGGATATTCGGCCAGGCGGGGCTCGAGGTCGAGCTCGCGTCCTGCCGCACGGAAGGCGAGGTGATCGCCGCCGGGCAGGGCGCCGTCGCCCTGCTCACCCAGTACGCCCCGGTCACGGCCGATGTCCTCGCGCGCCTGCCGGAATGCCGCGCCGTGGGCCGCTACGGCACCGGCGTGGACAACATCGACACCGTCGCGGCGCGAGCCCGCGGCGTCGCGCTCGTCTCGGTGCCCGACTACTCGCTTGAAGAGGTCGCCAACCACACCATCGCGCTGATCCTCGCCCTGGTCAGAGGGGTGGTCCGGCTGGACGCCTCGGTCCACGCCGGGCGCTGGGACTTCCGCGAGGCCGGCCAGCTCAGGCGCGCGTCGGCGCAGCAGGTCGGCGTCGTCGGCCTCGGCCGCATCGGCGACGCGGTGGCCAGCAGGGCGCAGGCGCTCGGTTTCGCCGTCGCGGCGCATGACACTGTCGCCCCTGACGTCGGCGGGGTGAGCATGCTGCTCGTTCGCGGAACTGCTGGCCACCAGCGACGTCATCTCGCTGCACGTGCCGTTGGGCCCGGCCACCAGGCACCTGCTTGACGACACCGCGTTCGCGCTGATGAAGCCGGGGGCGGTGCTGGTGAATACCGCCCGCGGCGGGCTCGTCGACCCGGCGGCGCTGGCCCGGGCGCTCGATTCCGGCCGCCTGGCCGGCGCCGCGCTCGACGTGCTCGACCCCGAGCCGCCGGCCGCGGGCAACCCGCTGCTGCGCGACGAGCGCGTCATCGTCACACCGCACGCCGCCTTCTACAGCGAGGAGTCGCTGGCCGAGCTGAAGCGGCGGGTGGCGGAGGGGCTGGTGACGGCGCTCGGATCGGGTGAGGGCCCCCGCGCTGAGCGGGGTGAGTGCGGCCTTGACCACCTGGCGGCTGGCCAGGTCGTCGAACGCCTGGCGCCAGTCCTGGAGCGGGTACGTGGTCAGCAGCGGGCGGGGATCGACCGTGCCCGCCTCGAGCAAGCTGAGTGCCCGGTCCCAGGACGAGTACTCGCTCGACATGGAAAACCTGATGTCAAGCGCCCGGCGCATCGCCTCGTCGGCGGGGAAGGCGATCCGGGGCCGTCCGGACAGGCCGAGGCAGACGATCCTGCCCATCGTCCTGGCCGCGGCCACCGCCAGGCCGAGGCCGTCCTCGCTGCCGCTCGCCTCGATGACGACATCCGCGCCGCCTCGCGGCGACAGCCCGGCGACGCGCTCGGCGGCCGCCCCGTCCGGCACGGTCTCGATGCCCAGGCGCTGAGCCAGGGCCAGCCGGGCCGCGCTGCTTGCCCGGCCGGCCAGCACCACCCGCAGCCCGGCGGCCCGCAGGATGAGGCAGGTCAGCAGGCCGAGCGCCCCGGGCCCCACGACGAGGGCCGTCTCGCCGGGACGTACTTCCGCCCGGTCCACGCCGGTGAGGCAGATGGCGAGCGGCTCGGTCATCACCGCCGCCTCGTCGGACACGCCGTCGGGAACCCGGTGCAGCAGGTGCGCCGGCAACGCCACCTTCTCGGCGAAGGCTCCGTCGATGCCCCAGCCGGGCGATCGCTTGGCCGCGCACAGGTGAATGGCGCCCCGGCGGCAGGCGTCGCAGGTGCCGCAGGCCAGCGAGTGCTGCTCGCACACGATCCGGTCGCCGGGCAGCCAGCCGGTGACGCCGTCGCCCACCTGGCTGATCCGCCCGGTGTACTCGTGGCCGAGGACGACGGGCGGCCAGTACTTGTGCTGATCATGCCAGATATGCAGGTCCGTGCCGCAGATGCCGCAGGCGGTCACGTCCACGACCACCCATCCAGGCCGTGCCTGCGGATCCGGCCAGTCCGGTTCCAGGTTCAGGCAGCCCGGGCCGCGGGCGGACTTCACCAGTGCTCTCATGCGGCCGGCCCTTCGATGAGGATCTTCAGCTCGGTGCCGGCGGCGAGCTGCGCGATGGCGCGGGGCCCGTCGTCGACTCCGATCACGCTGGTGATCAGTCGGCCGAGGCCGAAGGGGTCCCGCGCGGCCAGCTCCGCGGCCGCGGCGACGTCCTCCGGTGCGTAGACGCGCGTGCCGACGATGGCCAGCTCGCGCAGGACGACGCTCTGCAGGTCGACGCCGACGACTCCCGGGTACACCCCGACCGTGACGACCGTGCCCGAGGTCGCCGCCCAGCGCAGGACGTCCGGCGCCACGGCGGGATGACCGGTGCAGTCGAAGACCACGTCCGCCTGCTGATCAGGCTTGGCGGCCAGCGTGAGCGCCGAAGTCGGCGGCGACCGCCGCCCGCCGCTCGGCCGGCTCGCTCAGCGTCACCTCCGAGGCGCCGCCAATCCGGGCGCAGCTCGCGACGAGGAGCCCCACCGGGCCGGCGCCGATTACGTGCGCGCGCTGGCCAAGGCGCAGCCCGCCGCGCTGGATGGCCCGGATGGCCACCGCCAGGGGTTCGATCAGCGCGGCGATCGCTGAGGTCGAGTCCTGATGGCAGCCGGACCAGCTGGTCCTCGGGTACGGCGATGCGCTCGGCCGCACCACCCGGAGCGTCGATCCCGAGTAGCCCTAGGCGGTCGCACACGTGAGCCCGGCCGTTCCGGCAGGGCCCGCAGTCGTGACAGGCCAGCAGCGGGTTCACCATCACCGCGGTCCCGGCCGGCCAGCCGCGGGCAGGCCCCCGCAGCCGCCCGACGACCTCGTGGCCGATGACGACGCCCGTCCGCGCCCGTGGATGCTCGCCTCGGCAGATGTGCAGATCGGTGCCGCACAGGCCGGCGTAGGCCACGTCGACAAGCGCCCGCCCGGGCCCGGGTTCCGGCGACTTTACATCCGCGGTCTCGACCCGGTTCCCGCCCTGCCATGTCAGTGCCCGCACGTTATGGCCCGTCCCCTTCCTAGGAGCACATCGTAAAGTTATCCTATCATGACAGGATTACATATAAGGAGCTGTGTCACGTGATGGATGACCGCACCATGGCACTCGCGGGCGTACTCCGCGGTGCCCGCGTAGTGCCCGTGATCCGGGTGAACGACCCGGCCGCGGCGCTTGACGTGCTCGGCCGGGTTGCCGATGCCGGCCTTCCGGTGGCCGAGCTCACCGCGACCACGCCGGGCTGGGCCGACGCGCTGGCCGAGGCCCGGCTGCGCTGGCCTGGTCTGCTGACCGGGCTCGGCACCGTGGTCACCGCCGCGGACGCCAGGAAGGCGGCCGGACTCGGCGCGGGGTTCCTGGTCAGCCCGTACCCG
Source organism: uncultured Actinomycetota bacterium (assembly GCA_963785645.1). Classification (GTDB taxonomy): domain Bacteria; phylum Actinomycetota; class Actinomycetes; order Streptosporangiales; family Streptosporangiaceae; genus Trebonia. The sequence goes on along the minus strand of CAWAWG010000016.1, from coordinate 386,693 downwards.
GCGGCCGGGGTACGGGACGTGGCCGCCGACGCCGGCCTGCCGTTCATCGAGGGCGGCGTCACCCCGGCCGAGATCGCCGCCGCCGCGTCCCGCGGGATCGCCAAGCTCTTCCCCGCGCACGTGGGCGGAACCCAGTACCTGCGTTCTCTTCTCTCGATACTGCCGGATGCGCTCATCGTCCCCACCGGGGGGATAGCACCGCCCGCGGCGGCGGACTGGCTGCGGGCCGGCGCGCTGGCGGTCGGGGTGGGCCGGGCGCTGCTCGACGGCGACGTGAACGCCAACCTCGCCGGGCTGCGGGCATGACGGCGACGGGCGCGGATGTCGCCGTTATCGGGGAGGTCCTCGTCGAACTTTCCGCGAGCGGCCCGTTCCACCGGGGCCAGCTTGTCCGCTTCGGGATCTCGGGCGACGCGCTCAACGCGGCGGCGGCCGCCGCCGCCAGCGGCGCGCACACGGTCCTGATCACCCGGGTCGGCGACGATGAACTCGGCGAGGTCATCGTCGGCCGGGCGGCCGAACTCGGCATCGACACGTCAGGAATCCGGCGCGTCCCCGGTCAGCAAGGTGTGTACTTCGCCGTGGCGGACCCGTCCGGCTCCGGGCAGTTCGCCTATGCCCGGCGCGGCAGCGCCGCCTCGACCATGGTCCCGGCGGACCTGGACGGGCTGTCCGTGCCGAGGGTCGCGCTAGCGTCCGGCATCACCTGCGCGATCTCGGCGAGCGCGGCCGAGGTGGTGCGTACGGCGGCCCGCCTGGCCGGCCAGTTCGTATACGACCCGAATTTCCGGCCGCGGCTGACCTCCGCGGCCGCCGCCGCCCGGATGCTGGCCGAACTCGCGCCGGCGGCGGCCGTGGTCACGCCCTCGGCGCCCGGCGAATGCCGGGCGCTGCTCGGCGAGCCGGAGCCCGCCGCCGCGGCCAGGGCACTGCGCCGCCTCGGCGCCCGCGCGGTCGCGGTGACCAGCGGACCGGACGGCGTTCTCCTCGATCATGACGAACGGCAGGAACTCGTCGCGGCCGTTCCGGCGCCGACGGTGACTGACCAGACCGGTGCGGGCGATGTCTTCGCCGGAACCCTGGCCGGACGGCTCGCGCTCGGTGACAGTCTCCGCCACGCGGTCCGGCTGGCGGCCGCGGCCGCGTCGCTGTCCCTGGCCGGCCAGGGCGGCACCGGCCATATTCCAACGCTCGCGCAGACCAGGGCCCTGCTGAACGCCCAGCCAGCGGGTATGTGACGGGACCGGCCGAGCTACAGGAATCATCGTGCCGACAGCGGCAACGGCTCGCTAACGATCGTTGTAAACGATCGTTAGCGGCTTATCCTGGAACTGTGGAGATCCGTCACCTGCGCTACTTCATCGCGGTCGCCGAGCTGCGCAATTTCACGAAGGCGGCCGAGGCCAGCTTTGTCGCCCAGTCCGCACTCAGCCAGCAGATCAGCCGCCTGGAGAGCGAACTCGGGACGCCGCTCTTCGTGCGCGCCAAGAAGGGGGCCACGCTCACGCCCGCCGGCGAACTGCTGCTGCCGCACGCCCGCCGGCTGGTCACCGACGAGGCGCGGGCACGGGCGGAGATGCGGTCCTACCTGGGACTTGAGAAGGGGCGCCTGCAGATCGGCCTCATTCAGACCAGCGCCAGCGCCCGTGACACGGCGGCGCGGATCGCCGAGTTCCACTGGCGGCACCCGGGCATTGAGATCCACATCGTCAACCTGACGTCGACCGAGATGATCGAGCGCGTCCAGCGCGGGACGCTGGACCTCGCGGTCGTGGGAGTCGGGCCGGACGAACTGCCCGGGGGCATCGAGGGCGTGCAGTTGGCGACCGATCCCCTGGTTGGCGTGGCCTGCGAGAAGGCGTCAGACGGCATGGTCGGGCCGGTCTCCGTCGCGGAACTGCTCAGCAAGGGGCAACTGATCCAGTTCGCTCCCGGGTCGGGCATCCGCATGCATGTTGATGCGGCGGTGCGCCGGGCCGGCGTCGAGGCGTCATCGGCGTTCGAGATGACCCAGGCGACGGACATGCTGCGGTTTGCCGTGCTCGGGCTTGGCGTGACGATCGTGCCGCGCACGCTGACCCAGACCGCGGCCGCGGAGCTGGCACAGCTCAAACAGCCCTATGTCGTTTTCGGCCTCACTGACCCCCAGGCCGTGCACCCCGTCACCGTGATCTTCGAGCCACGGCGCCTATCCGTGCCGGCCCGGGAGCTTGTCGATGTGCTCGCCGAGGGCGCTGCCAATAAGAGGAAGAGATCGACCTGAACTTGTATCGCCGATAGGAAGATCATCCGACGCCCGCGGGGCCGCTGGCACCGCTGTCCCTGGTGCGCCCGTGGCGGGTGCCGGCGCCGGGGCTTGGGCTTGCGCCACTCACCGTCGTGGCGGACGGCGGCGGCGGAGCAGCCGGCCACGACGGCGAGCACCGCGGTTGCCGCGGCCAGCGGCGCGACCGTGCCGATGTTGAGCACCAGGGCCGCGCCGCCGACGCCGCCCGCCAGCATGGTGGCGACCACGAGGACCCGGCGGCCCAGTGTGACGTGACCGCGGCGGCCGGACCGGGAATCGTGCCCGATGCCGGTCAGCGTCATGGTCAGCACCGTCGTGGTGAGGTCGGGAACGGCGAGCGCGCGGGCGACCGCGTTCTGGATGCCCATCGCGACGGCGAGAACGGCGGCGAGCGCGTCGATGACGGCTGGGCCGAACGTAGCCGTGCCCGTCGCCAGGTGCAGCGTGCCCTGGTAGGCGGCCGCGCCTCCGGCTGCTACGGCGACGATCAGCGCGACCGCCAGCAAGGTGAGTTCGCTGACCGTCGCGGCCCGCAGGTGCAGCGCGTGGTCGTGTCCGACCCTAGCGGTCATCCGGCCGCCCAGGTACGCGCCGACCAGGAAGCCGCCCAGGGCGAACAACGACGCGCCGAGAGAGAAACCCGGGGCGCCGGCCAGCGCGAAGCCGACGAAGACCACGTTTCCTGTCATGTTGGCGACGAACACCCGGCCGAGGGCCAGGATCGACACCGCATCCACGATGCCGGTGACCAGCGTGAGAGCCAGCAGCAGCTCGGGCAGCGGCCCCCAGCCCGCGCCGGTCGGCGTGCGCCACAGCTCACGGGGCAGCGCCCGGCCGAGCAGGGACCCTGACTTCCGTTGTGCGACATCCTGGCTCATGCCAGCCTCCTCGGTCTTGGCCGCGCGCTGCGGCCGGCGCGGCGCCGGCCGCAGCGCGAGCGCCGGGCCGATCTCGATAGCGGTCGCCGCGACTGCCGGCCAGGTGGTCCGGCCGCTGTCCGACGCTTCGAGTATGGCCCGAGGAGATCGATCGGTCCAAGACTAAAAACAGCTTGTTATGATCGTAATTGCTTATTAAGCGTGTTGGCCTGCCTTTCGATACAAGGCTCTGCCGTGCCACCAAAATGATCTGTTATATAGATCGTTTCGATCCACATAACATATTAGACTTCTTATATGACGCGTCATATTTTTGGTGACGGACCTGCTCGAACGAGCAGCGGCCCACCCGTCACGAGGAGCCGACATGGTTACACCGACAATGCCCGTCGGGGGCATTCGCCCAGCCGGCGGCACCGGCACATCGACCCCGGTGGGACCAGCGGATCTCATCATCCGCAACGGCAAGATCTTCACCGGCGACGCCGCGAAGCCCGTCGCCACGTCGGTTGCCGTTAAGGACGGGATATTCACCGCCGTCGGCGACGACGCCGCCATCGCCGCGCACGTCGGGCCCGGCACCCGCATCGTGGACGCGCTAGGCCGCCGGGTCATCCCGGGTCTTAACGACTCGCACACCCATGTCATCAGGGGCGGCAACAACTACCTGCTCGAGCTGCGCTGGGACGGTGTGCCCTCGCTCCGTCAGGCCCTGACGATGCTGCGCGAGCAGGCCGAGCGCACGCCGAAGGGCCAGTGGGTGCGCGTCGTCGGCGGCTGGACGGCCGAGCAGTTCGCTGAGAAGCGGCTGCCGACGCTGAAAGAACTGAACGCCGCGGCCCCGGGCACCCCGGTCTTCGTCCTTCACCTGTACCAGTCGGCGCTGCTCAACCGGGCAGCACTCGAAGCGGTCGGCTATGGCAAGGACACCCGGAACCCGCCCGGCGGCGAGATCGTCCGCGACCGGAGCGGCCACCCGACCGGCTTGCTGCTCGCCGCACCGAGCGCCGCGCTGCTGTACGCGACCCTCGGCCGCGGCCCGGTCCTGTCAAGTGAGCACCAGCTGGAGTCCACCAGGCACTTCTTCCGCGAGCTCAACCGCTTCGGACTGACCAGCGCCATCGACGCGGCCGGCGGGTTCCAGGACTTCCCTGACGACTACGGCACGATCATGGACCTCGCTGCCCGCGGACAGCTCACGGTCCGCGTCGCCTACCACCTGTTCCCGCAGACCGCCGGGCAGGAGCTCGACGACCTGCGCCGGTGGATCGGCATGGTCAAGCCGGGTGACGGTGACGCGTGGCTGCGCTTCAACGGGGCCGGGGAGAACCTGGCCTGGTCCCCGGCGGACTTCGAGAACTTCGCGGAGCCGAGGCCCCAGCTTACCGACCGGGCCGCCCCTGACCTGGAAGCGGCGGCCCGGCTGCTCGTCAGCAGCGGCTGGGGCTTCCGGCTGCATGCCACCTACGACGAGACGATCAGGCACGACCTGGACGTGTTCGAGAAGATCGCCGCCGACAACGGCGACGGCCTGGGCGTGCCCTGGCTCTTCGACCACGCCGAGACGATCAGCGACCAGTCCATCGCGCGGGTCCGCGCGCTCGGCGGAAACATCGCGATCCAGGACCGGCTGTACTTCCAGGGCCGGGTGTTCCGCGACCGGTACGGACGGGCGGCCGCCGAGTGGGCGCCGCCCGTCACCCGGCTGCTCGCGGCCGGCCTGACCGTCGGCGCCGGCACGGACGCCACCCGCGTGTCCTCCTACAACCCGTGGCTGTCCTTGTACTGGCTCACCACCGGCCGGGACATCGGCGGCAGCCAGATCTCCAGCTCAGAGAACATCGTCGATCGCGGCACCGCCCTGGAGATGTACACGGTCTCGGGCGCGAAGCTCACCGGCGAGGCCGGCAAGAAGGGCACCATCGCCGTCGGCAAGTACGCCGACCTCGCAATCCTGTCGGCGGACTACTTCACCGTCGACGACAGCGAGATCCCGGGCATCGAGTCCGAACTGACGGTGGCCGGCGGCCGCATCGTCTACGCAGGCGATGCCTACGAGGGCCAGGACGAGGAACTCCCGGCCATCACGATGGCATGGTCCCCGGTTGCCCGGTTCGGCGGCTACCAGCAGGCGTCGCCGGGCGTGCGCCAGGGCCAGGCGCTCGCCGACGCCGCCGCGGACTCCGCCGCCCACGCGGCCTGGCGGCGCGGCCGCGGTGAGCGGGCCGCCAAGCGCGACACCGGCCCGGACGAGTCCTGAGCCGAGCCGGCTCATCGGCGCTCACGCCGGGTGACCCTCGGGCTAGCCGGCCCGGGACGGAGCGCCGAGCCGGGCGGAGATCGCATCGGCCGCCGCGACAACGCGGGCACCGAGTTCGGGAACCGGGGCGGACGGGTTGCTGAACGCCAGCCAGGACAGGCTCACGCCGCCCATGACGCGGTCGGTGTGATCGTAGATGGCGGCGCCCACGCAGCGGATGTCGGTTTCGTTCTCTTCGTCGTCGAGGGCGTAGCCGCGCTCCCTGATCTGGCTCAACTGCGCGATCAGCGGCTGCAGGCCGGCAAGCGACTTGGGTGTGCGCGGCCGCAGGCCGGTCCTCGCGCATACCCGGGCCGCCTCCTCGTCGCCTAGTGCGGCGAGGACGGCCTTCCCGATCGCCGTCGTGTGCAGCCGGACGCTCATGCCCACGCGAGATGGCATCTGGTACGGCACGGGTGCCTCGAGCTTGGCGATATAGACGACCTCGTCGTCGACGAAGGTGCCGAGGTGCACGGTGAGCCCGGTCTGCGCCCGCAGCCCGCGCAGCGTGTGTTCGGCCTCTTCCGCGGGGTCCAGGTTCGCCAGCAGCCGGCCCGCGAGGGCGAGGACACGCGGCCCGGCGCTGTACCGGCCCTTGCCGTCGACCCGGGCGAAACCGTGCTCGGCGAGGGTCTTAAGAATGCGGTGGGCGGTGGGCTTGGGCAATCCCGTCGCGGCCGAGATGTCGGCCAGCCGCGAATGCGTGCCGAGCGCGTCAAGCACGGCGAGCGTCTTGTCGGATGCCGTGATGTCTCCCGCCTCCTTACCGGTCTCAGCGGACCAGCCACCCGCCGTCGACCACGAGGATATGGCCATTCACGTAGTCCGAGGCGGCCGAGGCAAGGAAGACCGCCGCGCCGATCATGTCGTCCGGGCGGCCCCATCGGCCGGCCGGGATACGGGCGCTTATCGAGGCCGCCCGGTCGGGGTCGTTACGCAGCAGGGCCGTGTTGGCCGTCACGATGTAGCCGGGCGCGATCGCGTTCACCTGCACGCCGTGTGCTGCCCACTCGCTGGCGAGCGCGCGGGTGAGTCCGGCCAGCGCGTGCTTGCTCGACACGTAGGGCGCCACCCGGATGCCGCCCTGGAACGACAGCAGCGACGCGACGTTGATGATTTTCCCCGACCCCCGCTCGACCATGGACCTGCCTACCGTCTGGCAGATCTCCCAGGCGGCGTCCAGGTTGACCCGGTGCACGTCCGACCAGTCCTGCGTGCTGGTCGCGATGGCGTCCGCGCGGGTGATCATCCCGGCGTTGTTAACCACGATGTCGATCGAGCGCCTGGTGAGGAGGTCCGCGCAGGTTCGGCGCACCGTTGCCGGGTCGGACAGGTCGAGCCTGAGCGTCTCGGCGTCCCGTCCGGTGCTCCTGACCGCCGCGGCGGTCTCGTCGGCGTCGTCCCGTCTGCTGGCCAGGATCAGGTCGGCGCCGGCCTGAGCGAGACCGATCGGCCACCGCGGCGCCGATCCCGGTGCGGGCACCGGTGACGAGCGCGGTCTTCCCGTGCAGTCTGAAAGAGCGCGGGACCGGTCGGGCCTTGCCGCTGGGCCTCGGTCATCGCAGGTCCTGGACGGCGACGGCATCCATGTCGTCGAATGCCTGGTTCTCTCCGCCCATCGCCCAGACGAACGTGTACGCGCTCGTCCCGGCGCCGAAGTGCACCGACCAGCTGGGGGAGATCACCGCCTCCGCGTCCGCGACGACGATCGGCCGGACCTCGTCCGGCTCGCCCATCAGGTGAATGACACGGGCATCGGCGGGCAGCCCGCAGTAGAGGTAGATCTCGGTGCGGCGGCCGTGGGTGTGCGGCGGCATCGTGTTCCAGATGCTGCCCGGCTCTAGCGTGGTCGCGCCGAGCACCAGCTCGCAGCTAGGCACACCGCCCGGGTGAATGTATTTCCTGAGCGTGCGCACGCTGGCGCCCGCCTGACTGCCGAGCGGCTCGCCCTTGACGTCGGCCGCGCGTATCACCGTCGTCGGATAGTCGCTGTGGGCAGGCGTAGAGACGAGATAGAAACGCGCCTGCCCGGGCCCGTCGCTGGCGAAGACGATGTCGCCGGTCCCTCGCCCGGCGTACAGGCAGTCATACCGGCCGAGCCGGAAGGACTCGTTCCCGGCCCGGACGACGCCCGGGTCGCCGACGTTCACGATGCCGATCTCCCGGCGCTCGCAGAAACTGGCTGCCCGCAGCTCGGCCGGAGGCAGCAGCGGGACCGGGTGACCCGGTTCCGGTGCGGTCCCGCCGACGACCATGCGGTCATCGAGGGAGTAGACAAGCCGCACCTCGGCCGCCCGGAAGAGGTCGCTGACCACGAACGCGTCCCGGCGCTGGGCCGCGTTGAACCGGGCCGATTCCGCCGGGCTGACGGCGTGGCGGACGTCCAGCATGCGATCCTCCTGTACTTCACGATGTTCCATCACACGGAATTTATCGAGGATTATTCCATATGAAGGCTTCCCGGGCAACGGTCCGCGCGGAGGTCCGCAGGGCGGCGACCAGGAGGGAAGCCCTCCATCCAGTCATCCTGTCATGACAGGACGACGACCTCTTGACAGCCTCTCACTATAGATCTAATGTGACGTTTCCAGCGGAAGGTCGTGGTAGCGGTGATGAATGGGCGCTGAAGGGGGCGCAGGATAGAACCGCGCACGGCCCAGGTGTGAGTGACTATTTCGCGCAATGAGCGCAATGAGGCTGATGGTAATTCATAACACCGGGAAAACCGAGAGGTATCAGGCATGGCAAAATTCGGAAGACCAGACATAAGCCAGGAAGCCCGGGATCTTTCCCGACGCCGCCTGCTGCGTAATGCCGGCACCACAGCGGCCGCCGCATCGATTATTGGGGCACTCGCGGCCTGCGACAGTAAAACCAGCAGCGCCGCGGCGGCCTCGGGGGTCGCGGCGGCCTCGACCAACGGCTATCACAACCCATGGCCAAACTACCCGTCGTATAAGTTCGCCCTGGTCTGTCACGTGACAGCCGACCCGTTCTTCGTTTCCGCCCGGGCCGGGGCAAACGACATGTGCGCGTTGCTCGGATGCTCCTACACGTGGACCGGCTCGGAGAACGACATCGTCTCCGAGATGGTCAATGCCTTCACCGTCGCGGTCAACGACAAGGTCGACGGCATCGGCTGCTGCATCGTAGACCCGACCGCCTTCAACGCCCCGACCAACAAGGCCCTTGACCAGGGCATCCCGGTCGTCGCGTACAACGCGGAGGCGCCGGTAGGCGCGGGCAACAACGCCATGTCCTACATCGGCCAGGACTTGTACTCGGCCGGCGTGGCCGTGGCCACGCGCATCCTCAAGTACGTGAAGAAGGGCGACCTGGTCGGTGGCATGATCAGCGTCCCCGGTTCGCTGAACGAGCAGCCGCGCATGGACGGCGCCGCGAGCGTCTTCAAGACGGCCGGCGTCGACTTCGTCCAGGTCGGCGTCGGCGCCACCGAAGGGCCTGCCCTCGCCGCGATCGAGGCCTGGTACCAGGGGCACCAGGACGCCAAGTTCATGTTCTCCAGCGGCGGCAGCAACGGGGTCGCGGTCGCGACCGCGATCCAGAAGCTGGGCCTTGCGTCGAAGGGAATTGGCGGAGCGGCCTTTGACGTCGGTGTTCCCGTGCTTGACCTGATCTCCAAGGGTCAGCTGGCGTTCACCGTCGACCAGCAGGCCTACCTGCAGGGGGCGATGAGCATCTACCAGCTCTTCCTCTACAACATCACCGGCGGCCTCATCACGCCGGTCGATGTCAACACCGGCTTCAAGTACGTCGACAGCACGAACGTCGCCGACTACGTCAACCGCAAGGACAGCTGGGAGGGCTCAAGCACCACGCCGGTGGTGTACACCCCGCCAACGAGCATCCAGGGCTTCGTGGGAACCACGTAAGCGGCCAGGTGAATACGTGAAGCGCCGCTCGCACCCAACCAGTGCGAGCGGCGGCATGTCAATCGATCACTTCCCAATAGGTGCCAGTGAGGTAGATGCGACGAGATCAAGGTGTAAGGCAGCTCGAGCCAGACGCTGCTGATACCACCCCCAGCCCCGAATCCCACGTTGCGTACGGCCTGGAAACCCGTCAGGCATTCGCATCGGTTTTGCGGCGATACGGCGACCTGTACCTGCAAGAGCTGGTGATCACGGCCGTCGCGCTCGCCCTGATCCTGTTTTTCACCGTCGATTCCCCTGACTTCTTCACGACAAGCAATGCGGCCGCGCTGGCCAGCTTCATTGCCCCGATTGCGTTCTTCGCCCTCGCCGAGGTGCCGATCCTCATCCTGGGCGAGATCGACCTGTCGGTCGGCGAGGTCTACGTGCTCACGCCGTTCATCGTCGAGGAGCTCAACAACCACGGCACGCCCATCCCGGTCGCCATCGTTATCTCGCTGGGGATATCAGGCGTGATCGGCTGGCTCAACGGCCTGATCACGGTCAAGCTCCACCTGCCGTCGTTCATCACGACGCTGGGGATGACCTTCGCCCTAGAGGGAATCATCCTCATCTACTCGAACGGGGCACCGTCGAACCCGGTGGGCGGCGGGATACTCGCGCTCGTGCTCGGCGGAGGGGTCTGGGCGGAGGCATACTGGGCGATCGGCGCCATGTTGGTCCTGTTTTTCATGCTCCGCAGGACGTCATTCGGCCTGCACATCGTCGCCGTGGGCGGCAATGCGGAGTCGTCCAAGGAATCAGGGATCAAGGTCGACTTCATCAAGATCTGGTGCTTCGTGCTTTGCTCGTTCATCGGCGGCCTTATCGGCATACTCGACGGCTACCACATTGGCAGCATCGACCCGGACACGCCGGGGCTGACCTTCATGTTCTACGGTGTGGCGGCGGCGGTGATCGGCGGAACGGCGCTCACCGGGGGACGCGGGACCATGATCGGGGCTGTCCTCGGCGCCATCGTGCTCGGCACCCTGGAGGACGGCTTCCACGTCATCAGCGTCAGCTCCTTCGCCTATGACCTGATTCTCGGGCTCGCCATCCTGATCGCGATGTTCCTCAACGTGCAGATCGAGCGGGCGACCCTCAGGGGAGCGGGACGCGGGTCCTTCGCCCGGATCATCGGCTTCCTTTTCACCCGAATACCCGACTTCTCATCCAGCCGACGAAAGGAAGCGGTGCGCCGATGATGGCGGGGGCGGAGGTAGACAACCGCAGCGACGTCGAGGACGTGCTGCGGATCGAGGAGATCTCGAAGAGTTTCGGCGCCGTGACCGTGCTGCGCAGCGTGGACCTTCATCTGCGCCGCGGCGAGGTACTCGGCCTGGTCGGCGACAACGGAGCAGGCAAGTCCACCCTGGTCAAGATCATTACCGGCTACCACAAGCCCGACGGCGGCCGGGTGTACCTAGACGGTGAAGAAGTGCGGCTGCGCTCGGTCCAGGACGCTCGTGCGCACGGCATCGAGACGGTGTTCCAGGATCTCGCGCTCGTGAACGAGCTGAGCGTCTACCACAACCTGTTCCTGAACCGTGAGCACACCGGGGGCGGCAGGCTCAAGGTGCTCAGGAACAAGTCGATGCGCGCCGCCGCGCGCCGTTGCCTGGACGAGATGGCGGTTGACATTCCGTCCATCGACGTGCCGGTCGCGAAGCTGTCGGGCGGCCAGCGCCAGGCCATCGCCGTGGCCCGGGCGACCCGGCAGAAGGACATAAAGATCCTGCTCCTCGACGAGCCGCTCGCGGCGATGGGGGCCAAGGAAACCGCTCTCATCATCAACCTGATCAAGGGCCTGTGCCGGGACACGGGCATCTCGGTCATCGTCATCGACCACAACTACACGCACCTGTTCGACCTCTGTGACCGGATCAATGTGATCCAGGAGGGGCAGGTGGCCCTGGACGCGAACCTGAGCGAGTTCTCCATGGAGCAGCTCATCGAGCGGATGGTGCAGAGCCGCAGGCAAGAGCTGTCCAAGTACCTGCCCGGGCTCCAGGCTTCCGGCGAGACAGCAGCCAACCCGCAGACGAGTGGAGGAGCCCAGTGACATCACTGACGGCCCGGCAATTGGGCCGGACGGATTTCGAGATAAGCGTTGTCGGAGCAGGAAGCTGGGCGATCGGGGGCGCCGAGTGGAAGTACAACTGGGGCCCGCAGGATGACGCCACCTCGGTGCGCGCGCTCCGCCACGCCGTGGAACTGGGCGTGAACTGGATCGATACCGCGGCGGCGTACGGCCGCGGCCACGCGGAGGAGATCGTCGGGCGCGCGATCGCGGGCATCCCCGCCGCGGAACGCCCGTACATCTTCACCAAGTGCGGGCTCCGCTGGTCGGACGCGGACCCGTACGGCGAGCCGGTGAGCTGCCTTCGCCCGGATTCGGTCCGCCTGGAATGCGACAACTCACTGCGACGGCTCGGCGTCGACCATCTCGATCTCTTTCAGTTCCACTGGCCGGACGGCGGAGATGTGCCGGTCGAGGACTCCTGGGAGGAGATGGGGCGCCTGATCGAGCAGGGCAAGGTCAGGGCCGGCGGCGTCTCCAACTTCGACGTGGCCCTGCTCAACCGCTGCGAGAAGATCCGCCACGTGGACTCGCTGCAGTCGCCGTTCTCGCTGATTGACCGCCGGGCGGCGGCCGAGCTCGCACCCTGGTGCGCCGAGAACGGTACGGGCCTCATCTGCTACAGCCCGCTCCAGGCCGGCCTGCTGACAGACACCTTCTCCGCCGAGCGACTGGCACTGACGGACAGCAGGGACTGGCGGCGCTGGCATATCGACTTCCCGCATTTCACGTCGCCGGCGCTCCAGACGAACCTGGCACTGCGCGACCGCCTGCGTCCCATCGCCGAACGCCACGCTGCCACCGTCGCCTCTGTCGCTCTCGCCTGGGTACTCAGCTGGCCGGGGGTGACCGGCGCGATCGTCGGCCCGCGCTCGCCCGACCAGGTGGACGGCTGGATCGGCGCCGCCGGTCTCTCCCTCACCGAAGCCGACCTCGACGAGATCGAGGTCGCCCTTATCGAGCTCGGTGCCGGCACCGGGCCGACGAGGCCGCCGAAGGCGAGCTGACGACTCGCGCAGCCGGTTTTCCGCCGTTCCCGCCGCGATGACCGCGGCGGGAACGGCCGCCGCCGGCCGAGCAACCCCGGGAGGACCACATGCCCACATCCGCATCCAGCACGGGCGTCGTCTGGCCCTGCCCTGGCCCGCCCCGGTCGGTGAATGAACGGCCGGCGCTAGGCCGGCCGACTGTAACCCGGCTGCCGCGGGCCTTCCTCGACCTCGGGGCGATCCTCACCTCGTCGGCCTGCGCCCGCGCCTGGACCCGCCAGATCCTGAGGGAATGGCGGCTGACTGACCTGTCGGACGCCGCCGAGCTCATCGTGAGCGAGCTGGTCACCAACGCCGTGACCGCCGCCTGCGGGCTTGACCGGCCGGCCATCCAGCTTGTCCTCACCTTCGACGTGGGCGAGCTTGCCATCCGGGTCCGCGATGGCAACCCGGGTAATCCCCAGACCCGGCACCCCGGCGCGGACGACGTCTGCGGCCGGGGCCTGCTGCTGGTCGAGACGCTCAGCGACCGGACCGGCTGGTACCCGCGCGAAGGGGGAGGCCCGGGCAAGACCGTGTGGGCGGTGCTGTCCTGCTCGCCCCGGGTCGGCAGAGACCGGTTGTGACGAGCGGGTAACCGCATCGCGCAGTTCGCAACACGACCGTAACGACTCGGTATCAACCTCTTGACGCAAGTAATGACTACGTAGACACTCATGACTACGTAGTCATCGGTATGTGACCGCGGTCACATCCTGCCACGGGAGGGCTCATGTCCGGGAGCAAGGCGCATCCGCGCGGCGGCGCCGGCCGTCCGGGCAGCAACGACGTGGCCCGGCTCGCGGGTGTATCCCAGAAGACAGTGTCCCGGGTGTTCAATGACGAGCCGAGCGTCACCGAAGCCACCAGGAGCCGGGTTCTCGCGGCGGCGCAGCAGCTGGGCTACCGTCCGAACGGCGCCGCCAGAACCCTGCTGACCGGCCGCACTTACCGCATCGGCGTGGTCTCGCTCGGTACCGCCCTGTTCGGCCCGTCCTCGCTGCTTGTCGCGCTTGAGCGGGCCGCCCGCGGCACCAGTTACTCGCTCAGCATCGCGAACACCTTCGAGGATGACGCGACCGGCCTCGCCGCCACCGTGGACAGCCTTCTCGACCAGGGCGTCGACGCCATCATCCTGTCCGAGCCGATCGACGACGGGGGAGAGCCCCTCGAGGTCGACGTTCCCGTGCTCGCGCTCGGCGCCGCTCCGGCCGTCCGGGCCCCGACGGTCCTGTCCGTCCGGACGGCGGAAGGCGGGGACGCCGCCGCGGCAGCGACCAGGTACCTGCTCGAACTTGGCCACCCGACCGTCCACCACATCGCCGGACCGCAGCGATGGTGGGCGGCCCGGGAGCGCCTGAAAAACTGGCGGGAGACCCTGGTCGCCGCCCAGGCGGAGATACCCGACCCGGGCGAGGGCGACTGGTCACCCGCCAGCGGCTACGAGATCGGACGGAGGCTGGCGCAAGACAGCCGCGTCACGGCGCTCTTCGCCGCGAACGACGACATGGCGATCGGCGCCATTCACGCGTTCCATGAGGCCGGCAAGCGGGTGCCGGACGACGTGAGCGTGGTCGGGTTCGACGACATCCCGGTCGCCGCGCATGTCTCGCCCCCGCTGACCACCATCAGCTCCGACAACGTCGAACTCGCCACCACTGGTCTGCGCTACCTGGTCGACTACCTCGGCAATCCGGATTCACCGCCGCCGCCGCCACCGCCGCACGTCCACCGGCTGGTGGTCAGGCACTCGGCATCCCCGCCGCCTGCCCGCTGAGGCGGTTAACGCTCCGGCGCGCGCGCCCACGCACGCCGGAGCACCACACAAAAACATCACACAGAGGAGACAAGCCCCTATGAGAAGAGATTTTACCCGCCGGTCCCTGTTCGGCCTCACGGCGGCCGCCGCGGCGGGCATCGCGCTCGACGCCTGCTCGAGTTCGTCCGGCTCGAGCTCGTCCGGCAGCGGTCAGGCCAGCTCCAGCGGATCGTCGGTAACCCAGGCCCAGATCGACAAGGCCATGACGACGCCCACCACGCTCACCTTCTGGACCTGGGTGCCCGACATCAGCCAGGAGGTGGCGGTCTTCGAGCAGAAGTACCCCGCCATCAAGGTCAACGTGGTCAATGCCGGGCAAGGGCTGGTGCAGTACACCAAGCTGCGGACCGCGCTGACGGCGGGCAAGGGTACCCCGGACGTGGCGCAGATCGAGTACGAGTACATCCCCACCTTCACGATCACCAACAGCCTCATCGACCTGCGGCCGTACGGCGCCGCGGCCAACGCGTCGAAGTTCGTCCCCTGGGTGTGGGGCCAGGTCACCGGCTCCGGCGGTGAGATCTACGCCTACCCCCAGGACACCGGCCCGATGGGCCTGCTGTACCGCGAGGACATCTTCGCGAAGCACGGCATCGCGGTGCCGACGACCTGGGACGAGTTCGCGACGGCGGCGAAGACCCTGCACGCCGCCGACCCCGGCGTCTACCTCACCAACCTGTCAGACAACGACGCGGGCGCCTGGCACGGGCTCATGTGGCAGGCGGGCTCCCGGCCGTACACGGTCAGCGGGACCAAGGTCGGTCTCGGCGTGAACGACGCGGCGGCCCAGAAGGTCGCCGCCTACTGGGGCGGGCTGGTCAGCGACGGCCTGGTCTCGACCGACCCGGACTTCACCGACACCTGGTACACCGGCCTGAACACCGGCAAGTACGCGACCTGGGTCACCGCGGCCTGGGGCCCGGTGTTCATGACCGGCAGCGCCAAGGCGACCGCGGGCAAGTGGCGCGCCGCGCCCCTTCCCCAGTGGGCCGCCGGCCAGCAGGTGTCCGGCAACTGGGGCGGTTCCACCAACGCCCTCATCAAGGGCACCGCGAACCCGATCGCCGCCGCCAAGTTCGCCGAGTTCCTGAACACCGACCCGACCACGACGTCGATGTTCAACACGAGCCAGAACCTCTTCCCGTCTACCACCGCCCTGCTCGGCAGCTCATCGTTCACCGGCCTGAAGGACGCCTTCTTCGGCGGCCAGCAGGTCAACCAGCTGTTCGCCGGCATCAGCCCAACCGTCAACACCGGGTTCCAGTGGCCGCCCTTCCTCGACCAGGCGGTCACGGACTGGACCTCGACGATCGGCAAGGCGCTCTCCAGCAAGGCCGACGTGGCCACCGCCGCGAACCAGTGGGAGTCCCAGCTCACCGCGTACGCCAAAAACCAGGGCTTCAATGTCACGGTCGATTAGCCACCTGCCGGACTCCCGCCTCGCCGGCGGGAGTCCGGCAGCGCCGGTCCCATCCTCCCGCGGGCGCTCCAAGAGGAACCACGGACAGTACGGCTACGTCTTCGGCGCACCGTTCCTGCTCTGCTTCCTGCTGCTGTTCGTGCTCCCGCTCGGTTACGCCGCCTACCTCAGCCTGTTCAAGAACCAACTGGTCGGCGGCACCGTCTTCGCGGGATTGAGCAACTACACCCGTGCCCTTACCGACGGGCAGTTCATCGCCGGCGTGGGCCGGGTGGCGCTGTTCTTCGTGCTGCAGGTTCCGGTCATGCTGGTGCTTGCGGTGCTAGCGGCCCTCGCCATCGACAGCGGCCTGCTGCGCGTGGCGCGGCTCTTCCGGCTGGGGATCTTCATCCCGTACGCCATCCCGGGCGTGGTCGCCACGCTGATGTGGGGCTACCTGTACGGCCCGAGCTTCGGGCCCGTCGCCCAGCTCGCCGGCAAGCTGCACGTCGGCGCGCCGAACTTCCTCGGCAGCACGCTGATGCTGCCGTCCATCGCGAACGTCGTGACCTGGGAATATACCGGCTACAACATGATCATCCTGTACGCCGCGCTGCGGACCGTCCCGCACGAGCTCTACGAGGCGGCGACGGTGGACGGGGCGAGCCCCTGGCGCGTCGCCTGGCACATCAAGATCCCCGCGCTCCGCCCCGCGATGCTGCTCTGCCTCATGTTCTCCGTCATCGGCAGCTTTCAGCTGTTCACCGAGCCGTATCTGCTCCAGCCGATCTCGCCGACCGTCATCGGCCCCTCGTACACGCCGAACCTGTACGCCTACAGCCTCACCTTCATCTCCCAGGAGCCTGACTACGCGGCGGCGGTCTCGTTCCTGCTCGGTCTGGTGACCGTGATCATCTCCTACACCGTGCTGTTCACCGCCGGCCGGAGGGCACGCCGATGAGAACGAGCGGCCTGCGCAAAAGCAACCTGCTCACCGTCGCGATGACGCTGTTCCTGCTCTACGCGATCTTCCCGCTGATCTGGCTGATCATCTCGTCGACCAAGACGACGAGCGACCTGTTCTCGACGTTCGGGCTGTGGTTCGCCCACGACTTCGCGCTGCTGCACAACATCCGCCAGACGTTCAGCTACGGCAACGGCGAGTATCTCCGCTGGCTGGGGAACACCCTGGTCTACGCGGTGGTGAGCGCCGTCGGCGCCGCCAGCCTGGCCACCTTCGCGGGTTACGGGTTCGCCAAGTACGTGTTCCGCGGCCGGAGCGCCCTGCTGGGGGTCGTCCTCGGCACGATCATGGTCCCCGCGACGGCGCTCGTCATCCCGACGTACCTGCTGTTCAGCAAGGTCAACCTGGTGAACACGCCCTGGGCGGTGATCTTGCCGTCGCTGGTGAGCCCGTTCGGCTTCTTCCTCATGTGGATCTACGCCAGGGACGCGGTCTCCGACAGCATCCTGGACGCGGCCCGGATCGACGGGGCCGGGGAGCTGAGCATCTTCTTCAAGGTTTCGGTGCGCAGCCTGGCCCCCGGCTTTGTCACCGTTCTCCTGTTCACCCTGGTGGCGACCTGGAACAACTACTTCCTGCCGCTCATCATGCTCAACGATCCGCGGTACTACCCGCATCACCGTCGGCCTCAGCTCCTGGCATGACGAGGCCATCACCGAGGGCAGCAGCGAACGGCGGGCTGCTGGCCCTGGTCGTCACCGGATCCCTGCTGTCGGTCATTCCGCTGGTCGTGGTCTTCATCCTGCTGCAGCGGTACTGGCAGTCCGGCCTGTCCGCAGGCGCCGTCAAGGAATTACCCGTCAAGAGGAGTCGCACCACCCATGCCTCACCTTCCGCCGAAGGTGCTCTTCGGAGCTGCCTACTACCACGAGTACCAGCGCGGCGAGCACCTTGACAGCGACCTGGACCTGATGGCTGACGCCGGCTTCTCCGTCATCCGCGTCGGCGAATCCGTCTGGTCCACCTGGGAGCCGGAGAACGGCCAGTTCAACCTCGACTGGCTGGAACCGGTCCTCGACGGCGCGCAGCGGCGCGGCATCGACGTCATCCTCGGCACGCCCACGTACGCCGTGCCGCCGTGGCTCGCCCGGCAGTACCCCGAGATCGCCGGGGAAAGAAGCAGCGGCCGCCCGATCCCGTGGGGCGCGCGGCAGGAGACGGACTTCACCCATCCCGCCTTCCTCTTCCACGCGGAACGCGTGATCCGGCGCGTCGTCGGCCGCTACGCCGGGCACCCGGCCGTCATCGGCTACCAGGTGGACAACGAGCCCGGCTTTGAGCTGCTGCACAACCGCGGCGTGTTCCAGCGCTTCACCGACCATCTCCGTCACACCTACGGCAGTGTCGAGAGACTGAACGAGGAGTGGGGTCTGGTCTACTGGTCGCACCGGCTGTCCACCTGGGCGGACCTCTGGCTTCCGGACGGCAACGCCCAGCCGCAGTACGACCTGGCCTGGCGGCGGTTCCAGGCCCGGCTGACGGCCGAGTTCATCGCGTGGCAAGCGGGAATCGTGCGCGAGTACGCCACGCCCGCCCAGTTCATCACCACCTGCATCGCCTACGACCGGCCGGCCTTCGACGACGCCCAGCTGACCGGGTCCCTCGATGTCACCACGGGCAACGCGTACTACGTCATGCAGGACGGGCTCGCGGTGCCCGACAGCAGAACCGTCACCCAGACCTGGACCACCGACGGGACGTGGGCGCTCTACCTCAGCGCGGACCGCATGTACTCCTCCCGCCAGGAGCCGTTCCTGGTCACCGAGACCAACGCCTCCTCGATCGGCTTCTCGTGGGACACCCGGCCGGCCTACGACGGGCAGTGGCGGCAGGTCGCCTGGGCGCTGGTCGCCCGCGGCGCCCGCATGATCGGGTACTGGCACTGGCACACGCTGCACCACGGCACGGAAACCTACTGGGGCGGGATACTGCCGCACAGCGGCCGCCCGGGCCGGACCTACCGGCAGATCAGCCAGCTCGGCAGCGAATTCGCCCGCGCGGGAGAACTGGTCGCGGGCCTGGTGCCCGACGCCGACGTCGCCATGGTGTTCGACATGCCGAGCCGCTGGATCATGCAGAAGTACCCGGCCCTCTCCCACCCCGACGGCACCCCCGACGAGCGCGCCTACCAGGGGCTATTCGAACCGTTCTACCGCGGCGCCTTCGACGCCGGCCTGCAGGTGCGGATCCTGCACGCATCCCAGCTCCCCGGCATCGAGGACGCGGTCCGCGACTACCCGGTGCTCGCCGCCCCCGGGCTGTACATCGCCGGCGACGAGACGCTCGACTGGCTCCGCGACTACGCGCTGGCCGGCGGTCACCTCCTGCTCGGCCCGCGCACGGGCTACGCGGACACCGAGGCCCGCGCCCGGAGCGACCGCATGCCGGCCCGCCTGTCGGAGACCGCGGGTGTCTGGTACGACGAGTTCAGCAACCTCATGGAGCCGGTCGAGGTGACCTCGGCCGGCGCCGAGGGCTTCACGGTCCCCGCCGGGTCGGTGGCGACCCGCTGGCTGGACGGCCTGCACGCGGACGCCCTGCTGGCCGCCGGCGGCGAGGTGCTCGCCAGCTACCAGCATCCGCACTTCGGCCGGTGGCCCGCCGTCACCACCCGTCCCGTGGGCAACGGGCGTGTGACCTACGTCGGAACGGTCCCTGGCATCTCTTTCGCGCAGGCCATTCTCCCCTGGGCGTGCGGAAGCCGTCGCGGTGCCTGGACCGGCCTCCCGGCCTCGGTGACCTCCTCCGGCGCGACCGCGGCCGACGGGCGCCGCCTGCGGTTCCTGCACAACTGGTCCTGGGCGGCGGCCGCCGTCGCCGCCGCGGCCGACTGCACCGACGTGCTCAGCGGCAAGCGCGTCGAGCGGGGAGACACCATCGAACTGGCCGCGTGGGACGTCCGCGTGCTCGCTAGAGGAATGAAACTGCCGACCCGCAAGGAGAACGATGAAGTTCTGGAAATGGGCACTCGCCCTGGCGGTGCCGTCATCGGGATGGCCCTGTGGCGCCGTCCGCGCGCGGCCGAGACCAGCGCAGTACAGACGATCTTCACCCCGGCCGCCAGCGCCGGGTTCGTCGATCCCGGCGTCATGTACGCCCGCCCGGTCACGCTGCACTACAACGGGACCGCCAACGGCACGATGCTCACCACGTTCGAGACCTACACCAACGGCACGCCGTACTTCCCGGTGTACAAGAGCACCAACGGCGGGAGCACCTGGAGCTACCTGTCGCAGGTCGATGACACGGTCAACGGCTACGGCATGCGCTGGAACCCGGATCTCTACGAACTGCCCGCCGCGCTCGGCAGCCTCCCGGCCGGCACGCTGATCGAAGCCGGCCTCTCCGTCCCCGCCAACCTCGCCTCGACCACGATCCTGCTGTTCGACAGCACCAACCAGGGCGCCTCCTGGTCCTACCTCAGCACGGTGGCCGTCGGCGGCGAGGCCATCGCGTCAGACCCGTACACCCCGGTATGGGAGCCGTTCCTGCTCATGTACGACGGCTCACTGATCGTCTACTACTCCGACCAGCGGGAGGATTCCACCCACTCCCAGCTGCTCGACCACCAGACGTCCACCAACGGCACCACCTGGTCCTCCGTCGTCGATGACGTGGTGTACCCCGCGCAGGCCGCCCGGCCGGGCATGGCGACGGTGGCCGCGATCGGCGGCGGCCAGTGGATCATGACCTACGAGTACTGCGGGCTGGTCTCGTCCGGCTGCCCCGTCTACTACAAGATCGCGTCCTCCCCGCTGGCCTTCGGCGCCGCGACCGGCGAGCCGATCACGCTGAACGACGGCTCCAGCTTCGCCGACCAGCCGTACGTGACCTGGACACCGTCCGGCGGCGCCGACGGCACGATCGTCGTCAGCTGCGGGGGCCAGACCGCGCTGGCCGTCAGCACCAACGACGGCGCCACCTGGAAATCCGAGGCCTCCAACGCACCCGGCGGCTACAGCCGGTCCCTGATGATGATGCCCGACGGCAACACGGTGATGACGCTGACCGGCGGGTACCACAACAGCGACTACCTCAACCAGGTGCAGTTCGCCTTCGACAACATCGCCCCGGGCATCTCCGACGGGGCGACGTACACGCTGGCCAACAGCTACTCCGGCCTCGGCCTCGGGGTGTCGGGGACCACCGTGCTGCAGGAGTCCGCGTCCGCCGACTGGGTGCTGACCCGGCAGGCCGACGGGTACTTCACGGTGACCGACGCCGCCGACGGTCTTGAAGCTCACGGTGAGCGGCGGGTCGCTGAGCAACGGCGCGGCGATGACGCTGGCGTCGGCGCAGGCCGGGCACGAACGGCTTCGCCGGCTCGGCCGCGCAGGACTGGTCCGTCGTGCAGCAGTCGAACGGGACCTTCACCCTCGCGAACCGCGGGAGCGGCCTGCTGCTCGACGACTACGAGTAGCCAAGACGTCCGGTTCGACCGTGGACCAGTGGGCCGCCAACGGCGGCACCAACCAGGACTGGACGCTCACCCAGGCCGCGTTCCCGGCGCTGACGTCCGGGAGCTACAGCATCCAGAACAACTACGACGAGTACCTGGAGATCCCCGCGGGCTCGACCGCCGCCGGCACCCAGGCCGATCAGTGGTGGTACGCCAACCAGGCGTGGCACCTGTGGACCTTTACCGCCGTGACCGGCGGCTACCAGATCGTCAACCACGAGTCCGGGCTGGTGCTCACCGACACCTATCCGGCGTCGGGCGAGGCGATCACGCAGGCGGCCGCCGTCAGCGGAGACAGCGACCAGGTCTGGACGCTGGTCGCGCACGGGAGCCAGTTCCTGATCAAGAACGCGGGAACCGGCCGGTTCGTCACCATCGCCCAGGACTCGTCCGCCGACCTGGCGAACGCGGTCTCGTGGACCGAACTCGACACGCCTGACCAGCTCTGGACGGTGCGCCGCATCAACACGTAAAACGCGAAGCACTGTCAGCCGCCGCTCGTTCCCTCCACGGTAACCGAACATCGCATATGTGCGTACGCACATATGCGATGGTAGGGTTGCCGCATGGACATGATCGAGCGGCGGTCGGCGTTGCTGGAGTGGCTGCAGAGCGCGGGCCGGGTGGAGGTCGCCGCGGCCGCCCTTCGCTTCGATACCGCGGAGATGACGATCCGCCGTGACCTGGACGCCCTGGTCGCCCAGGGGGCGGCCAGAAGGGTGCGGGGCGGGGCGATCAGCCTGCTGCTGCGGGCGGAGGAGCCGCCGTTCCCGGTTCGGGCGGTGGCGGCCGGGGACGCCAAGCGCCGTATCGGGCGGGTCGCCGCCGACCTCCTGGCCGAGGGGGAGTCGGTCGCGCTCGACAGCGGAACCACCGCGCTCGAGGTCGCCCGCTGCCTGGCCGGCCGTCGGGTCACCGTCATGCCGCTGTCGCTGCACGCCGCGTGGTCGCTGGCCAGCGGGACGGGCGTGCGGCTGCTGATGCCCGGCGGCGACGTCCGGCCCGGGGAGCTCTCGCTGGTCGGTCCGCTGGCCACGGCCAGTCTGGCCGCGTTGCGGTTCGATACGGCGGTGCTGGGCTGCTGCGGGCTGTCCGACGGGCAGGTGACCGCGCACGACCTGGGCGACGCCGAGGTGAAGCGGGCGATGAGAGCGGCGGCGTCGAGGACGGTGCTGGTGGCGGACGGCTCCAAGTTCGCCCGGTCAGCCACGGCCGTGGTCTGCGCCACGTCGGAGGTGGACGTGCTGGTAACCGACAGCTCGGTCCCCGCCGATAAGGCCGCCGAGCTGCGCGGCCGCGGTGTCGAAGTCCTCCCGGTCTGAGCGAGCCCGGTGACCGCGCTGCCCTGAACCGGCCGGCCCCCGCTACAGGTAGCTGTCCAGGTCAGCCTTGATGTCGGCGGGAGGCACCGGCGGCTCGTAGCGCTTGATGACCGCGCCGTCGCGGCCGACCAGGAACTTGGTGAAGTTCCACTTCACCTCGTCCGTGCCGTCCGCGCCCGGCCGGATGCGGGAGATGATCTGGTAGAAGTCGCCGTACGCGGGACCGAAGTCGCCCGGAGCCTGCGCCCGCAGGTACTGGTAGAGCGGGTCGGCGTCTGGCCCGTTGACCTCGATCTTGCTGAACACGGGGAAGGTCACGTCGTAGGTCGTCTTGCAGAAGTCCTGGATCTCCGCGTCGGTCCCCGGCTCCTGCTCCTTGAACTGGTTGCAGGGGAAGCCGAGGATCTCAAGGCCGCGGTCCTTGTCCTCGCGGTAGAGCGACTCAAGGCCCTCGTACTGCGGCGTCAGACCGCACTTGCTTGCCACGTTGACGATGAGCAGCAGCTTGCCCGCGTAGTCACCCAGCTGAACCTTGTCCCCGCCGGGTCCGGTCACGGTGTAGTCGTACGTGCTCGTCATGCGCGCTCCTCGCGGATCGGTCCCTGGCACCCGGCGGCGATATTTAGTTGCACTTTAACAAATTACCCCGATGCCGCCCGTCGCGGGCCCCCGGGCGAAGCTCCGCTTCGGCGTACCTATCGCGCCGCCTGGATGGCGAGCCACACGTTGGCCGGGGTCAGCGGCATGTCCGCGTGCTCCACCCCGAACGGGGCGAGCGCGTCCACGACCGAGTTGACCACGGCGGGCGGCGAGCCGACGGTGGCCGACTCGCCGATGCCCTTGGCGCCGACGGGATGGTGCGGGGAAGGCGTGACCGTCGCGCCGAGCTCCGGCGACGGGCACTCAAGCGAGGTGGGCAGCAGGTAGTCCATGAAGGAACCGCTCAGGCAGTTGCCGATCTCGTCGAACGAGATGGCCTGCATGAGGGCGATGCCGATGCCGTCGGCCAGGCCGCGGTGCACCTGGCCCTCGACGATCATGGGGTTGATCCGGACGCCGCAGTCGTCGACGGCGATGAAGCGGCGGACCTTGACCTCGCCGGTGCCGGGGTCCACGTCGGTGACGCAGATGTAGGCGCCGAACGGGAACGTCAGGTTCGGCGGGTTGTAGACCGCCGACGCGTCCAGGTGGCCTTCGACGCCCGCGGGCAGCTCAACCGACGAGTGCGCGGCCATCGCGATCTCCGCGATGCCCAGGGCCTGGTCCGGGTCGCCGCGTACCCGCCACTTGCCGTCCAGCCATTCCAGGTCGCCGGCGTCCACCTCGAGCACGGCCGCGGCCACCAGCCGGGCCCGTTCGCGGACCTTCCTCGCCGCGACGACGGCGGCGGCGCCGGATACCGGCGTGGAACGCGACCCGTAGGTGCCCAGGCCGAACGGCGTCCGGTCGGTGTCGCCGTGCACGACGTCGACGTCGTCGGGTGACAGCCCGAGTTCCTGCGCGACCAGCTGCGCGAACGTGGTCTCGTGGCCCTGGCCCTGGGTCTGCACCGAGACCGCGAGCACCGCCTTGCCGGTGGGATGCACCCGCAGATCGGCGCCGTCGGACATGGCCAGGCCCATGATGTCCATGTGGCCGCGCGGCCCGGCCCCGACGCCCTCGGTGAAGAAGCTCAGCCCGATTCCCATGTACTCGCCGCGGGCACGCCGCTCCGCCTGCTCACGCCGCAGGTCGTCGTAGCCCGCCATGTCCAGGGCCAGCCGGAGCGCCCGCGGGTAGTCACCCGAATCGTAGGTCCAGCCGGACGGTGTCGTGTACGGGAACTGCTCCGGGCGCAGCAGGTTGCGCATCCGCAGCTCTGCCGGGTCCGCCCCGAGCCTGCGCGCGAGCATGTCCGTCAGCCGCTCGACCAGGTACACGGCCTCGGTGATGCGGAACGAGCAGGAGTAGGCGACGCCGCCCGGCGCCTTGTTGGTGAACACGCCGGTGACTTCGCAGTAGGCCGCGCGTACCTGGTACGAGCCGGTAAAGATGTGAAAGAAGCCGGCCGGGAACTTGGACGGCTGGGCGACCGCGTTGAACGCACCGTGGTCGGCGAGCACCCGGGCGCGCAGTGCGAGGATCTCGCCGTCCGCGGTCGCGGCGATCTCGCCGTGCATGCGGTAGTCACGGGCGAACGCGGTGGACATCAGGTTCTCCGACCGGTCCTCCACCCACTTGACCGGGTGCCCGGTGACCATCGACGCGGCGATCGCGGCGACGTATCCGGGGTAGACGGGAACCTTGGCGCCGAAGCCGCCGCCCAGGTCGGGCGACACGATCCGGATCTTGTGCTCGGGAAGTCCGGTCAGCACCGCGTAGAACGTGCGGTGGGCGTGCGGAGCCTGGCTGGTTGCCCAGAGGGTCAGCCGGCCGCCGACCGCTTCGTAGTCGGCGATGACGCCGCAGGTCTCAAGCGGCGCCGGGTGCGAGCGCGGGTAGACCATGTCGCAGCCGACGACCACGTCCGCCGCGGCGAACATCGCGTCGGTGGCCGCCTTGTCCCCGGCCGACCAGTCGAAGATGTGGTTACCGCCCGGCCGGTCGTCGCGGACCACCGGCGCCCCGGGCTCGAGCGCGGTCGCCGCGTCGATCAGCGGAGGCAGCGGCTCGTAGTCGACGGCGATCAGCTCGAGCGCGTCCCGGGCCGCGTAGCGGTCCGTCGCCACCACGAACGCGATCTCCTGGCCCTGGAAGCGCACCTTGTCGGTGGCGAGCACCGCCTGCACGTCGCCGAAGAGCGTGGGCATCCACGCCATCCCCCGTTCGGCGAGGTCGGCCCCGGTGAGGACGGCGATAACGGCCGGGTGGGCGCGGGCGGCGGCGGCATCGACCGAGACGATCCTGGCATGCGCGAGCGGGCTGCGCAGGATCGCGCCGTGCAGCATGCCCGGCAGCGCGATGTCGTCGACGTAGGTGCCCTGCCCCCGGATGAACCGCGCGTCCTCCTTGCGGGGGAGCGGCCCGTAAGCGTGGCTCACGCCCGTCACCCCCGTAGCCCGCAGCCCCGGGTTCGGCAGGCCCGGGCTCGGCAATACTGTCCTGCTTGGCGGCCCACAGCACCGACTTGACGATGTTCTCGTATCCCGTGCAGCGGCAGACCTGGCCGGATATCGCCTCCCGGACGTCGGCTGGGGCCGGGTCCGGGTTATGGTCAAGCAGCCACCGGGCGGTCATGATCATGCCGGGGGTGCAGAAGCCGCACTGCAGCCCGTGACAGGCCGCGAACGCCTCCTGGACCCGGTCGAGTCGCTGACTGGTCCCCAGGCCCTCGACGGTGGTGACCCGCCGCCCGTCGGCCATGACGGCGAGCACCGTGCAGGACTTGACCGGCGTCTCGTCGAGCCACACCACGCAGGCGCCGCAGTTGGACGTGTCGCAGCCCCAGTGCGAACCAGTCAGCCTGAGCTCGTCCCGCAGGAAGTGAATGAGCAGCAGCCGCGGCTCGACCACCCGCACGTAGTCGGTTCCGTTGACGGTGACGGTGATCTTCACGGTGCTGACACCACCGGGCCACCGACCCGGGGCCAGGGGCCGCGGGCCCGGTCGGCCGCGACGCGCAGCATGCGGGTGGTGAGTTCCTGGACCAGGTGCCGCTTGTACTCCACCGGGCCGCGCTGGTCCGCGGCCGGGTTGCAGTGCCGCGCGGCGATCTCGCCCGCCCGGGCGAAGGCCGCCTCGTCCGCCGCGCGGCCGCGCAGGAACTCCTCGGCCTCGGCCGCGACGAAATGCGCGGCACCGACCGCGGTCAGCCCGATGCCGACGTCCGCGATCAGGTCGCCGGCCAGCCTGACGGCCACGCCGGCGGCGCCGATCGGCCAGTCACCGGTCCGGCGGGCTACCTTCATGTACGCGCTGCCGCTGTGCGGTCTGATCGGCAGCCTGATCTCGGTCAGCATCTCCGTGTCGCCGACCACGGTCTCGTACGGGCCGGTGTGGAACGCCCGGGCGGAAACCTCGCGGCTGCCCGCAGGCCCGTGAATGATCATCGACCCCTTCAGCGCGGCGAACGCGGCGGACAGGTCCTCGGACGGGTCCGCCTGGCAGAGCGAGCCGCCGATGGTGCCCCAGTTCCTGACCACCGGGTCCGCGATCACCCGCTCGGCATCGGGCAAGATCGCGAAGTACTCGCCCGCTACCCGCGATGCCAGCAAGTCCGCGTGCCTGGCCAGCGCGCCAATGCGCAGTTCGCCGGCGGTCCGCTCGATGTAACGCAGACCGCGGATCCCGTTGATATCGATGAGCACCTCGGGCTGCGCGAGCCGCAGCTTCATCATCGGGATCAGGCTGTGGCCGCCGGCCAGGATCCTGGCTCCGGGCGCGTACCTCGCGAGCAGGGCGAGCGCGTGCGCGACGCTCGAGGCCTTCTCGTACTCGACCTGCGCTGGGACCTGCAATCCGACCTCCCAGACTGGAGCCTTGCCCGGGCCGTGCGCCGGGCGTCCGGTGCTGTGCGCCGGACCGTCTGATGCCGTAGGTTCTTGAGTGTACGGAGGCACCGGGTGTCTCCCTGGTAAACCGACGCGCACCCCGGAGTGCACCTTGACCCTGACCCAGCTGAACGCGTTCGTGCTGGTGGCCCGCCTGGGCTCGGTACGGGCGGCGGCGGCCGCGCTCGGGGTCAGCGAGTCCGCCGTTTCCCAGGCGCTCACCGCCCTTCGCCAGGATCTCGGCGACCAGCTGATCACCAGGAGCCAGGCCGGCATGACGCTGACGCCCGGCGGTACCCGGCTGCTCGGCACCGCGTCCCAGATCGTCGTGCTCGGGGCCGAGGCGCATGCCGCCGTCCGGGCCGCGCAGGGCGCACCCGAGCAGTTGCGCGTCGTCGCCACGTCGACCTTCGCCGAGTTCGTCGCCGGGCCGCTCCTCGAGGCGTTCCGCCGCCGGTTCGCCGGGGCGGTGGAGATCACGACCGGGGTGGCGGCGGCCGGCGAGCTCGGCGTGCTGATCGCGAACCGGCTCGCGGACGCCGCGTTCGGGCCCGGGGTGACCGGCGAGCATGAGATGCCGATCGTCAGCGAGCCCATCTTCAAGTACCGCCTCGTCGCGGTCGGTCCGGGGGAAACCGCGGGACCGGCGGGAAGCACGGGCCAGGCGCGGCCGCGCGGGTCGGCCAGGCACTGGCGCTGGCTGGTGGACCCGTCCGGCACCGATCGGGACAGCGAGACGGCCAGGCTGCTGCGCCGGCTCGGCATCGCCGACAGCGACATCGGTGTCTTCCAGAGCCAGACAGCCGCCCTGGCGGCCGCCGCCGACGGCGCCGGGGTCGCGCTCGCGATCGAGCACCTGGTATCCCACCAGGTCCGGCGCGGCGGGCTTTCCGTTATCGACCTGCCGGGATTCCCGGTCGAGGAGTGCTGGTACGCGACCCTGCTCGAGCGGGAGCGGCGCAGCATCGCGGCCAGCGCGCTGCGCCGGTTCCTCGGCACGCCCGAGGCCATGCAGGTGATGCGGTCGCCCGCCGCCGGGGTGCCGCCCTCTCGCTTCAAGCCACCGGTGTACGTCACCATCTGGAGCTGAGCTGTACCTCCCCCGGGGGATGACCCCCCGGTGACCCCCCACACATGGGGGAGTCCCTCCCCCAAAACAAAGGGAGCCCCTCCACTGGCCTTCATTGCCCCCTCGCCGGGGGCAAGCCCCCGGGACGGCGCCTGCGGCGCCGCGTACGTGGTCAGTGGTGGCCGTGGGCAGTCCGCTAACCGATGGTGGCCTTTGTAGGTAGCTGGTGGTCATGTCCGCCTAGTGCCGGTCTGGATTAAGCGACAGCTTATTTCGCTGTTGCGGCCGTGTTAAGAGCGCCGCACGATACGACTACCTTTCATTCCCACTAGTGCCAGGGCGGGTGGCGCGCACCTGACGGCGGGAGAGCGTGGCATGGCCATCGAGTCTGACGGACACAGCACCGACAATCCCCGGCTGTTCGAGCTGATCGAGCACGCGCCCAAGACCGGGAAGAGCCCCACCGTATGGGCCTGGCCCCAGCTCGTGGACTACCTCAAGATCGCCGGCCAGCCGGTCTCCGGCCCGTGGCCGCCGCACCAGGAGCCGCGGCCCGACCCCGATTACGAGTCGGGGCCGCAAGCGGTCCCGGATCCGCATTCCGAGACGCATGCGGTCCGTGACCGGTACCCGGAGGGGGGAACGGTCCCGGATCCGCACTCCGCCCCGGGGACTGCCCCGGATCCGTACTCCGAGAGGGGAAAGTGAATGTTCCCGTCGCGGTTCCGTTATGAGGCACCGCACTCGCTCGACGAGGCGATCGCCCTGCTGCACGACGGCGGCGACGACGTCAAGGTGCTGGCGGGCGGCCAGAGCCTGGTGCCGATGATGAAGCTGCGCTTCGCCTCACCGGAAATGCTCGTCGACATCAACAACGTGCCTGGCCTGGCCTACCACCGGGCCGCCCCGGACGGCAGCCTGCACGTGGGCGCGCTCTGCCGGCACGCCGACCTGGAGTTCTCCGAACTGCTCAAGGCAGCGCAGCCGACCATGGCCGCGGCGGCGCCGCTCGTCGCCGACCCGCTGGTAAGGAACCGGGGCACGCTCGTCGGGTCGCTGTGCCACGCCGACCCGCAAGGCGACTGGGCCTCGGTGATGCTCGCGCTCGGCGCCACGGTGATCGCGCAGGGCCCCGGCGGCCGGCGGGCCATTGCGCTGGCCGACTTCGTGACCGGTCCCTTCGAGAACGCGCTGGAGCACGACGAGATCGCCGTCGAAGCCGTCGTGCCGAAGGCGGCGGGGACGAGGGCCGGGGGATACCTGAAGCTTGAGCGGCGGGTCGGCGACTTCGCGACCGTCGGGACCGCGGTGGCCGTCGAGATGTCGGGTGACACCGTGGTCCGCGCGGGCATCGCGCTCACCGGAGTCGGCGGATCCACCATCGCCGCCACGGAGGCGGCGGCGGCGCTTACCGCCAGGCCGCTCACCGCCGAGAGCATCGCCGAGGCGGCCGAACTCGCGGCGGCCGCGGCGCGGCCGAGGACCGACCACCGCGGCAGCGCCGAGTACAAGCGGCACCTGGTGCGGGTCTTCGTCAGCCGCATCCTCGGCGGCACCGCCGCCAGCACGGAAAGGGCGGCCTGACCATGACAACGGTGTACGACGACCTCGGCGACGAGGCGGTGGACCAGTTCCCCGTCCGCCGGATCAGGTTCACGATCAACGGCAAGAAGAAGGTGGCCGAGATCGAGCCCCGCCTGCTGCTCGCCGACCTGATCCGCCGCGGCGTCGGACTGACCGGCACGCACCGGGGCTGCGACACGACCAACTGCGGTGCCTGCACGGTGCTCGTCGACGGCCGGGCGATCAAATCCTGCACGATGCTCGCGGTGCAGGTCGACGGCCGTGACGTCACCACCGTGGAAGGACTGGCGAGTGCGAGCGAGCTTCACCCGCTCCAGGAGGGTTTCCGGCAGGAACACGGGCTGCAGTGCGGGTTCTGCACGCCGGGCATGATGCTGGCCGCCAAGGCGCTGCTCGACCGCAACCCGGACCCGACGGAGGAGGACGTGCGGTGGGCGCTGTCGGGGAACCTCTGCCGCTGCACCGGCTACCAGAACATCGTGAAGTCGGTGCTCTGGGCGGCACGGAAACTAGCGGGGGACAAGCCCGGAGCGGGGGAATAACCAGTGACGGCCACTGCTGACGAGTCACGGGCACTCGACGAGATCAAGATCGGCGGACTCGGCTCAAGCCGCAAGCGGGTCGAAGACGAGCGCTTCATCCGGGGCAAGGGCAATTACACCGACGACATCGTGCTGCCCGGCCTGCTGCACATGGAAATCCTGCGCAGCCCGCTGCCGCACGCGCGCATCAGGTCGATCGACACCAGCAAGGCCTACGCGATCCCCGGTGTGCACCTGGTGCTGACCGGGGAGATGATGGCCACCAGGAACCTTGCCTGGATGCCCACGCTGTCCTACGACACCCAGGCGGTGCTCGCCACCGACAAGGTGCGCTTCCAGGGCCAGGAGGTCGCCTGCGTCATCGCGGACGACCCTTACATCGCCAAGGACGCGTGCGAGGCCATCGAGGTCGACTACGATCCGCTGCCGGTCATCGTGAACCCGCGGCAGGGACTTGCGCCCGATGCGCCGGTCATCAGGGACGACAAGGTCAACCAGGCCGACAACGTCATCTACAACTGGGAGGTCGGCGACCAGGCGGGCACCGACCGGGCTTTCCGGCAGGCAGACGTCATTTCCTCACTTGAGCTGCACTACCCGCGCAGCCACCCGTCGCCGATCGAGTGCTGCGGCTCGGTCGCGGACTTCAACCGGGCCACCCAGAAGCTCACGGTCTACATGACCACCCAGGCGCCGCACATCATCCGCGCCGCGGTCGCGATGGTGGCCGAGCTGCCCGAGCACATGATCAGGATCGTCTCGCCCGATATCGGCGGCGGCTTCGGCAACAAGGTGCCGATTTACCCCGGCTACGTCTGCTCGATCCTGGCCTCGATCCTGCTTGAGCGCCCGGTGAAGTGGATCGAGGACAAGACGGGCAACCTCATCTCCACCGGGTTCGCCCGCGATGTCTACCTCAAGGGCGAGATGGCGCTGCGCAAGGACGGCAAGATCCTCGGCGTGCGGATGCACACCGACGCCGACCACGGCGCCTTCTTCGCCGACGCGCAGCCGAGCAAGTTCAAGATCGGCCTGATGCACTCCGCGTTCGCGGCCTATGACGTCCCGGTCGCGCACCTGACGGCGCGGGGCGTGTACACCAACAAGGCGCCGGGCGGCGTCGCTTACCGGTGCTCGTTCCGGGTCACCGAGGCGATGTTCTTCCAGGAGCGGATGATGCAGGCTGCCGCCGACGACCTCGGCCTGGACCAGGCCGAGTTCCGCCGGATGAACTTCGTCAGGGACGAAGACTTCCCGCACCGCACCCCGCTCGGCTTCCTCACCGACTCCGGCCAGTACGCCAAGTGCCTTGATGTCGGGCTGAAGGCCATCGATTACCAGAACTTCAGGAAAGAGCAGGCAGAAGCGCGCAAGCGGGGGCGGCTGCTCGGCCTGGGCATCTCCACGATGACCGAGCCGCTCGGCGCGGGCAACAGCCGCGAGTACGACATCCTCGGCATCAAGATGTTCGATTCGGCCGAGCTCAAGGTGCACATGACCGGCAAGGCCATCCTCCGCACCGGCGCCAAGACGCAGGGCCAGGGGCACGAGACGACCTGGGCGCAGATCGTCGCGCACGAACTCGGCATCCCGGCCGACGACGTGGTCGTCGAGGAGGGCGACACCGACACGGCGCCGTTCGGCATGGGCACCTACGCGTCAAGGTCCACGCCGGTCGCCGGGGCGGCCGTCGCCATGGTCGCCCGCAAGATCCGGGCCAAGGCCCGCAAGCTGGCGGCCCACCTGCTCGAGGTGTCCGAGGAGGACGTCGAGTGGGAGCTTGGCCGGTTCTACGTGCGCAGCTCGCCGCGGCGCGGCGTGTCCATCCAGGAATGCGCCATGGCCGCCTACAGCAACATGCCGGACGGCATGGAGCCGGGCCTTGAGAACACCGCGTACTACGATCCGCCGAACCTGACCTGGCCGTTCGCCGTCTACATCGTCACCGTCGAGGTCGACCCGGCCACCGGCGTCTGGGACGTGCTGCGGATGGTCGCCGTCGACGACTGCGGCGTCCGGATCAACCCGATGATCGTCGAAGGCCAGATCATGGGCGGGCTGACCGAGGCGTACGCGATGGCCAGCATGCAGTTCATCACGTTCGATGCCGACGGCAACTGCGTCGGCTCGAACTACATGGACTACCTGCTGCCGAGCGCGTGGGAAACCCCCGGTTACGAACTGCACAGCGAGGTCGTCACGCCGTGCCCGCACCATCCGATCGGGGCCAAGGGCATCGGCGAGTGCGCCGCGGTGGGCGGGCCGGCCGCCTTCGTCAACGCGGTCATGGACGCGCTGAGCGGGACCGGGGTCAGGAACATCGACATGCCGGTGCTACCGGACCGGGTCTGGGAAGCGCTCACCTACCGGCAGGACGTGTCCGGCGCGCCCCCGATACGGCAGGACTAGCGCCCCGGTGCGAACAGCCCCGCGGGGAGGAGAAGCAATGAACGGTCTGGGCGTGCTCGAGCAGGTCGGCGAGCTGGCCCGCAGCGGGCAGGCCTTCGCGCTCGCGACGGTGGTATGGCGGCAGGGCCCGTCATCGAGCAAGCAGGGCTCGCGCGCCATCATCACCGCCGACGGCGAGCTGCACGGCTGGATCGGCGGCGCCTGCGCGGAACCGGTGGTGATCCGCGAGGCGAGGCAGGTCATGGCGGACGGACACGCCCGCCTGCTGCTGCTCGGCAGCCCGGACCAGTTCGGCGGGGCCGTCCCGGAAGGGATGACCGTCGTGCCGATCTCCTGCCAGAGCGAGGGCGCGCTCGAGGTCTACATCGAGCCGGTGCTCCCGGTGCCGCATCTGGTGATCGTGGGGAGGTCGCCGATGACGCACTCGCTCGCCGCCATGGCCGGGGCGCTGGGCTGGTGCACGGACCTGTTCAGCCCGCAGGACTTCACCGCGCCCAAGGCCGGCCACAGTTCAGGCCAAGACGCAGGCAACGGTGCTGGCAGACAGTGCGCGGGCGAGCGGTCGATGGTCATCGTCGCTACCCAGGGGCACGGGGACGAGGACATGATCGAGCGCGCGGTCGCCCTGCGGCCGGCCTACCTGGGCCTGGTCGCGTCGCGCCGCCGGGGCGAGGCGGTGCTCGGCTACCTCGCCGAGCGGGGCGTGCCGAAGGACCAGCTTGACCGGGTGCACGCGCCGGCCGGCCTCGACCTCGGCCGGACCACCCACGAGGAGATGGCCGTCGCCATCCTCGCGGAACTGGTGCAGCTGCGTGCGTCCGGCGCCCTCTCCGGCGTGCCCGCCCCCCATGCGCCGGAAGAGCCCGACAGGAACGAGCTGACCCTCGCCGAGGCCGTCGACCCGGTCTGCGGGATGACCGTCAGGCCGGGCGCCGGCGCCACGCCGGTCACCCACGACGGGGTCACCTACTACTTCTGCTGCGCCGGCTGCCGCCAGAAGTTCAGCGAGAACCCGGATGGCTACTGCCGGGATCGGTCCTTTCTGGCGTAGCAGGACAAGGTGAGAGAGGCGGTGCGGCGGTGATAATCAGCAACGACTTCGAGGTCGCGGAGCCGGTCGAGAAGGTATGGCGGTTCTTCGACAACATCCCGCAGGTGGCGTCCTGCCTGCCGGGCGCGGAACTGACCAAGGACCTCGGCGACGACAACTACGAGGGCAAGGTCGCGATCCGGATGGGACCGGTCCGGCTCCAGTTCACCGGCACCGCCGCCGTCAAGGAGCGGGACGAGGCGGCCAAGCGGATCGTGGTGCACGCGGCGGGCGCCGACGAGCGGGGCCGCGGCCAGGCATCGATGGTGGTCGGCGCCACGCTGTCGCCGAAGGGCCGCGGCACCAAGGTCGCCGTCACCCAGGACCTGCAGCTGGCCGGCGCGGCGGCGCAGTACGGCCGCGGCATGATCTCCGACGTCTCCGCCATCTTGATGCGCGACTTCTCCGCGAACATGCAGGACCGGATCGAGCGGCTCGACCGAGGCGAGACGGCGGAGCAGATCGCCGCCGCGGGGACCGCCTCGGCCCAGGGCTTCACGATCGCCGTGCGGGCCGCGCGGATGGCGCTGATGCGGGTATTCCGCCGGTTCTTCCTGCCCTACCAGCCCCCCGTATCGGCCTAGAACCGTGAGCTAAGCGAAAGGAGGCGGCCATGGTCCTGTGGTGGATCGGCAACGTGATCCTGCTCGTGGTGGTCCTGCCCGTCGTGATCTACCTGCTCAACCGGGTCCTCGCGGCCCTTGAGCGGATCCGCGCGGCGAGCGACGACATCCTGGCCGGCGGCGTCGCCCTGATCGGCGAGCTCCAGGGCGTCCCCGACGGCCTGGCCGTCACGGACAAGACCATCGAAGAAGTCAAGGTCGGCGCGGTCCGCTACGCGGGCTCCGTCGCGAAACTGCTCGGCTAGCGAAGGGGAGGAACCCATGCCAGCAGCAGCCTGGATGACCATCGCCGTCGCGGGCCTGATCATCGTTTTCACCGCGGTCGGCCTGATCAGGATCGTGTTCCACCTGCGGGCGATCCGCGGCACCCTCGCGCGCCGTCACCGGCGGCGTCCAGCTTGTCGACCAGCTGACGTCGACCGTGCCCGCCCGGCTGACCTCGGTCAACGCCAACCTCAAGCCCGTCCGCGACTTCTGCGAGGGGGTGTAGGAGATGACGACCGACTGGACCATCGGCTACGTGATCGGCGGCGTCGTCCTGCTCGCCGTCGTGGTCCTCGTGACGGCGATCCTGGTGCTCGCCCGGCAGATCGGCGACGAGGCACCGAAGATCAACGCCGCGCTCGAAGGCGCCGTCCGCAATACCGCGCCGCTCGGCGCGCTGAGCACCACCATCGAGCACGCCACCATCATCATCGCCGGGCTGCAGCGCGGCCGGCACCGGCTGGGAGGGTAGCGATGAACCCCACCGAGCACACCCTGTGGGTATCGGCCATCATCGTCGGCTTCGTCGTCGTCGTGGCCGTCGCGGCACTGCTCAGCCTGCTCATCTACCTGATCAAGCGGATCGACCACCGGGTTGACACGATCGCCGGGACGCTGACCGCGGCGAAGGCCAACACCGCCAGCACCGTGCTGATCCCGCAGGTCGCCACCGGCGTGGACGCGGTGCTCGCCGAGGGCCTTGAACACCACCTGTTCCTCGGCCGGGTACTCGGAAAGGTCAAGTCATGACCGTGCTCGTCGTACTGACCGTCATCGTCATCGTCTCGCTGATCGCGGGCCTGGCCGTCTACCTGTACTGGGCGGGCACGCTGCTCGACCGCATCGGCGCCAAGCTGGAGGCCGCGGCCGGCCTCGTCGACGGCATCGTGGACGACGCCGGGCTGATCATGCCGGGCGTGGACCACATCAACCGGACCGGCGGCGTGGTCGCCGGGGCGCTGCCGCTGCTGTACGGCATGGCCGAGGGCATCGTCACCGGCGTCACGCCGCGCGAGCCGCTGCCCGAGGTCCCCGAGCCCGCCAAGCCCGCCTCGGGCACCCGCCGCTCCCGGCTGCTTGTCCGCCGTCGGCTTCGAGCGCCCCCTGAAGAAAGGCAAGAAAAGGAGAAGGAGAAGAAGAAAGGCGTATTTTTTGGTGGTTTTATTTTTTTTGTTTTATGAGGGGGGGGTTAGGGGGGTGGGCGGGGGGGAGAGAAGAGGAGGGGGGGGCGGCGGATCGCCGTCCTTCCTTAAGAATCCAGGCCCCGATACCCCGCCAAGCACCATCCAGCCCGGCGACATAACCATGGGAATAATGGCCAGGGAGTTCTGGCCACCCCGACGAAGACCTGCCATAGCACCTGGTCGGGCTCGTCCCTCCGACAAGCGGGAAATGGCACCCGCGAACAGTCAGCCGCCACCGTTCGGGATAATGGTTTTAGTTCTTCGGCCGGTGATCGGGGCCGCGGCGGGTCACGGGAGCGGTGGTAGGGGCGGCTGAGTACTCGCCGATCCACTCGTCCTTCCAGGCGTGGTCGTACTGCTGCTCGTTGCAGCCGGGCCGGTAGACGGCGATCAGTTCGCGGGCTATCTGCTCGCGGTGGGCGCTCGTCCCGCCGGGCACCTCGTAGGTGCAGACGTAGACCTTCCACTGGGAGCCGGCCCGCCGGATCCAGCAGGCGGCGCGGGGGTGCCTGAACGGGAACCGCTCGGCGGACAGGTCGTCGGCGTGCCCCACGTACATGACCGCGTAGTTCTCCGGCTTCGCGCCGGGTTCCGGCTTGTACATGACGGCGTACACCGCGGCGACCGGCGGGGGCGTCCAGCCGCCGAGCAGCCGCGGGCCCTCGAACGGGTAGCCGGCGAGTGAGCCGAGCCGGATCACGGTTGCTCTCCTGTTCGCCTAGTTCAGTGCCGGCAGCGCGGCGGCCAGCTCTTCCAGGCTGGCGAGGTCATGGCCGGATAGCAGCAGGTCGATGTGCGGTGCCGCCACCATCATGCCCAGGGTGCTCGGCCGGAAATCCCGGTTGTCGCCCTTGTGCGGGTTCAGCCACACGATGCGGTGGCACAGCCGGTCCAGGCGCTCCATCGCCTTCGCGAGCACCTCGGGGTCACCGCGGTCGAGTCCGTCGGAGCAGATGACCACCACGCCGCCGCGGCACAGGCCGTTCCGGCCCCACTTCCTGACGAAGGTGTCAAGCGACTGGCCGATCCTGGTGCCGCCGTCCCAGTCCACCACGGACCGCGTGGCCACCTCGAGCGCCATGTCGACCCGCTGGTGCGCCAGTTCCCTGGTGATGCGGGTCAGCCTGGTGCCGAAGCAGAAGACCTCGACCCGGGTACGCGAGCCGCGGGCGGCGGCGGCGCCCCCACCCGGGGCATGCATTGCCGCCTGCCTGGCCGTGTGCGCGAACTGGAGCAGGTGCCTGGAGTAGTCGGCCATTGATCCGGAGACGTCGAGAATGAGGATCAGCGGGCGCAGCTTGGTTTTGCGTCTGCTGAAGAACAGTTGACTTGGCGGTTCCCCGTGCATGCGCATCGATTCTCTGATCGCCTTGCGCAGGTCGGGTTCGCGCGCCGCCGCTGGTGGCCGGCCGGGTCCGCCGGGTGCGGCGGCGCGGCGGGGTGAGCCGGATCCTCGTCATGATCCGGCGCAGGGCGGCGAGCTCGTCCGGCGTGCACGCGGCGAAGGACCGGTGCTTGAGCGCGTCCACGTCGGACGCCATCCAGCCCAGGACCGGCCGCTCCTCGTTCTCCTCCGGACCCGGTTCGGTGCCCGGCATCACGAGCGCCGCCTCGGCTTCGGCCACCGGCGCCGCGCTGAGCATGAGCCGGCTGCCCGCCGACGCGTCCGCGCCGAGGAAGTACGTGCTGAATACCTGGTCGTAGGGGCTCTGGTCCTCGTGCCGGTGCAGCAGCGTGGCCCGCCCGGCCCAGTACAGGTCGACCAGGTCGGTGGGGTCAAGCGGCGTCATCGCGGCGAAATAGGTGAGCACGTCGCCGGTGCCCACCCGCAGCCCGGCGGCTCGCAGCTCATGGGCGAAGCCGACAAGGAGCGGCGGCGAAGGGGCCGTACCCGGGCAGCCTCTCATCTCCTTCACGCACCGGAGATGATCTCCGCCAGGTTCTCCCGTACCAGGTCAAGGTCGTCACGGTCCTTCACCACCGCGCCGAGCGTGTCGTCCGCGGCGTCCGGCGTCAGTTCGCTCTCGCCGAGCACTCCCAGCGTGCGGACCCAGTCGATCGTCTCGGCAACCCCCGGCGGCTTGGCCAGGTCCAGTTCCCGCAGCCGCTGGACGGCCGCTACGACCTTCTTGACGAGTTGCCCCGGCGCACCGGGCTCGCGGACCGTGACGATCTCCGTTTCGCGCGCCGCCGTCGGGTAGCCGATCCAGTGATAGAGGCAGCGGCGGCGTAGCGCATCGTGCAGTTCCCTGGTCCGGTTGGAGGTCAGGATCACGACGGGGCTGGTGTCCGCGTGGACGGTGCCGATCTCCGGGATGCTGATCTGGAAGTCGGACAGGACCTCAAGCAGGAACGCCTCGAACTCGTCGTCGGCCCGGTCAACCTCGTCGATCAGCAGCACCGCCCGGTCGCCCTGCCTGACCGCCTCGAGCAACGGCCGCTCAAGCAGGAACTTCGGCCCGAACAGCTTGTCAACCGATCGCTCGTCGGTGGCCTCGGCCTGCGATAGCGCCCGGATCTGGAGCATCTGGCGGGCGTAGTCCCACTCGTACAGCGCCTGGCTGGTGCTGATGCCCTCGTAGCACTGCAACCGGATGAGCCGCCGGCCGAAGACGGCGGCGAGAACCTTGGCGATCTCGGTCTTGCCGACGCCGACCTCGCCTTCGAGCAGCAGGGGCCTGCGCAGCGAAAGCGACACCAGCAGGCTGGTAGCCAGCCCGCGGTCGGCGAGGTAGCCGCCTTCCCGCAGGCGCTTGGCGAGCTCGGCGACCGTTCCCGGGTAGTCCACTGCCTGCTCGTCTGCCTCGTGCTCACCAGTTGGCTGGTCCATCCCTTGCCGGTCCACTGCGTGGCCTGCTCTGGTCAGCGCTCGTCGTCCGCGGTGGTTCCCGCCGGCCGCAGGACAAGGTCGGCCAGGGTGCCCGCGGTGCCGCGCTTGCCCTCACGCTCCAGCCTGGCCCGCCACGCCGCGACCCGGTCGGTCTCGCCGCCGGCCGCGTAGTCGTCGAAGCCGACGCCGGCGTCCGTCATTTTCCGGCAGTGCGACTCGCCGCAGTCATCGAGTCCGGCGCCGGCCTGCGCCTGCGCGCGCCACACGTCCCGGAGCACCTCGAGCGCCGCCGCTTCCGATGTCTCCGTGCGTTCTGCGCCCATGACGAACGTCCCTCCTGCCCGGGTGTGGTACCAGCGAGCGTAACTCCGGCCGGCGGCGAACCCGCGCTCGGATTAAGGCAATTCTTAATCGGCAACCCGCCTGGTCGCGGCAGCCGGGTTGCCGAGTCGACGGCGCCGAGGCCCAGCCGGGCTTGTAAAATCGCCCTGCCATGCTGATGCTGATGCTCTGGGGCGCGCCGCGCAGAAGGCTCACCGGGCGTGACCCCCTGATAGTCGACGCCGGCGACTTGATGAACCGGCCCGAAGACACCATCAGGGCGTACTGCGCACACGTCGGGATCGATTTCCGCCCCCACGCCTTGCGCTGGCAGCCATCTGACCGGCCCGAATGGCAGGGCGGCTTCAGCCGCTGGTTCACCGACGTGGCGGCCAGCTCAGGACTGGCCGAGCCGCCAAGCCGCCGCGGCCTGGACGCCGACCAGCACCCCCTGCTGGGCACCTACCTCGCGTATCACCTGCCCTTCTACCAGGAGCTACACCAGCGTCGCCTGATGGTCTTAGGGAATTGGCCACGGACCCAGAGATGCACCCCGCCAATGAGTCCGCCTTCATGGTCACGGATACTGCCGCTTACACCGAGCCGCCGACTATATAGGGTAACGCTTGGGTTTCTGTGTATATATGTGGCCGGTCGGAGTTTCCCATTGATGCCAGCCGGGCCTTGGCTGGGTGACTTTCCAGCCTTGCGACTGTTTCACCTGATGACAGGCCCGGCTGCGGGCGCCGGCATTGCAGCCGCATGTACGACCGCCCTTATCGTACGGAATGGCATGCTCAAAATCGCTGACTCTCTCGCATGGCGCGAGCAAGTCGGGAAAGTGCACTCGTAATCGCGGACCTGGACCAGGTGACGGAGGGCGTCGTTGGGCTGGTACGCGTGCGATTCGTGGCGGTGGTCACATGTCGAGCGTGGGCACTGGCTCCAGATCCACGGTGAGGTGTCCTGCCGTCGGGCAGGGTGAGCGTCCAGGTGCCATAGCCGTCAGGCGGCCCGGGTGTCGATGCGGGTGAGTGACCACGGACCAGGACCTGGCGGGCGGGGCCCGGCAGCGGTCGAGCTTCCGCCAGGCGGGCTGCGGTGATGGTGCAGGTTCACCCGGGCGGGCAGGGCCAGTGTCGCGCGACTGCCAGGCGCAGGGGCATGACTGGACTCTGCAGTGCGCCGGCTGGCTGTCCGCGGCTCGGTCTCCGCGGCTCCGGTCTCCGCAGTGGCTTTGGCTTTCTCGGTCGGCTTGGCACAGCCGTGGCCGATCGGCGATGCCGTCGGGGTCGGTGACCGTTAGGCACAGCCGGGTCCACGGGCTGCCGATCGCGGCGGAGGCCAGTTCGCGGCACAGGGCGGGGTCGAGCGGGCCGAGGCCGTGGCCCTCTCCGGGCCGCTCTGCCAGGCCGAGCAGCGTGGCCAGCGGGAGCACCAGGTCCGTGAGCCTGGGCGGAAGATCCGGGGTTGAACGGCCGCCTTCGGGCGAGCCGGATGACCTGTCGCCTGGAGACCGCCGCCGGGACCGTCGTCAGGACTCGTACCGAAGCCGTCGTCGGGCTCACCGTCACCGGGGTCGTCGTCTTCGCGGCTCGGTAGATTGTCGTCTTCCGCCGGCAGACAGCTGCCGTCGCACCAGGGCACTCACAGGGATGTCCGTGCGTGCCTGAGCGGATGCAGCAGACTCCGGGTCCTCCGGTTCGGTCGTATCCTGCCACGGGTACCAGTCATGTCGTCGGGGTCGGCGAGGCGGGTGTCCGTGATGAGCTGGCCGCTGGCGATCCTCGCCGTGCTAGGAAGCCCGTTTAGCAGGTCGAGATAAGCGGCGACGCGGAACTGGTCCATCCGGGTATCGTCAGGGAAGACACCGGACTCCTTGTATTCCTGCGCGCGGGCGCAGACGCTCGCATGCGCGGCAAGCGTCTGGTCTGTGGGCATGTCCCGGCCCGACAGCCCAGCGGCGCCGGTCTCCTCGCGGAACACCTGCACTCGGGACTTGATTCCGCTCGGCGTCCTCCCGGCGGCGCGTGGCCGATTCCGGGTCGACGGTGACGGCGGCCTGCGCGGCGAGTTTCTGCACCTGCCCGTAGGTCTTGCCGGGCAGCTCGGGGACGATCATCGCCTCCGCCCTCGCGGCGTCCGGTCGCTGAGCAGGTTCAGAGTGCTGTCGACCGCCCGCGCCTTGGCCAGGGTGAGGTCACCGCTGGCCAGCAGGGCACCGGTGCCAGGGCAGGGTCGCTTGCAGGTTCCAGGCCAGCCACATCAGCTTCTCGGCGGAGGCTGCGGGCATGGACAGCGCCA
Organism: uncultured Actinomycetota bacterium; assembly: GCA_963785645.1. Classification (GTDB taxonomy): domain Bacteria; phylum Actinomycetota; class Actinomycetes; order Streptosporangiales; family Streptosporangiaceae; genus Trebonia. The sequence goes on along the minus strand of CAWAWG010000016.1, from coordinate 345,474 downwards.
GCGCGACCTGGTGGGTCAGCGACCTGGTCCAGCCTTCGGGCAGGTCACCGTGGTACCCGCCGCCGGGCAGCGGCTGGTCGTCGTCGCGGATCAGCGCCCGCAGCACGCCCAGCTTCCCGGCCGCCGCCCACGATTCGAGGGCCTGCCACTGCCGCAGCAGGCCGGTCATCTCATCGCGCGTCGCACCGGGACTGCGCCACTCCGGGCCGGACGCGGCCTCCAGCGCGGCGGCGAGAGCTGCCGACGGCGGGCAGGTATCCCATTCCGCGCCTTTGGCGAACCCGGGAAGGTGCCGGTCGCGGCCGGCCGACGCACTGCCAGGAGCACCCGGAGCACCGGGTCTGAGCGGGCTGTGTCCGAGCAGGCCAGGGCCGGGTTCGGGCTCTTCACCCGTCCCGTTGCCACTGCTCGGCCTCCAGCCCACCAACGCACCATCCATTCGATCAAATGATCATGAAAATCAGATACTCGAATACTAACACGATTTCAAGATCATTATTTGACTCGGAACCGCTTTGAGTGATGCCTTTTCTTATTGACAAGACCGGAATTTCCGATTTTGTCAGTGCAGATCCCCAGAGTCGCGTCAGTAAATGTGATGCCCACGGCAGTGAATGGGGACCGGCTGCCAGAAGTACTCACCGTCCGTCAGGCCGTCCAGCCGGGGCCGTACCCGCGCCTATTGTGGCGGCATGGACAACGAGCAGGCATTCCCGGTCATCCGGCAGACGGTCCTGGACGCTACTGACCCGCGGCGCCTGGCCGAGTTCTACCGTCAGCTGTTCGGCCTGCGATACCGCGCGGGCGATGAGCCGCCCGCACCCGGCCAGCCAGACCCGAGAGGGCAGGACTGGCTGGTGTTGAAGAACCCGGTCGGCGAGACGGTCCTGGCGTTCCAGAAGGTCGGCGAGCTTCCCGAGGCAACCTGGCCGGACGGCCCGGTCCCGCAGCAGCTGCACCTGGATACCACCGTGCCCACCGTGGTGGACCTCGACGTCCAGCACGAGCGGGCGCTCGCGCTCGGGGCCCGGCTGGTCCAGGACCGCTCAGCTGACCCGGAGGAGCCACTCCGCGTCTACGCGGACCCGGCCGGACACCCGTTTTGCATATTTGTCGGTTGACCGGCAGCTAGGCATGTCCGCAGACCCGCGGGAGCACGATCCGGCAGATCAGACTGCTGTGGTGCGCGATGAGGTCGGTCTAACCGGTAGTACGGGATGCTTTGTCGCAGTAGCAGGCCTCAGTGACCAGCGGGTCCGCGTCGTCTGCGGCTGCGGCCAGTCATAGGTCCAGTGAACTGCCTTACGGAGATTGAAGTGCCGAGGCCCGCACCGCACATCCACTCCACTTCGGGGCGTCCGCAGCGCCTCGCCTGCCGAGGGACATTTGGGCGTGATGCTCCATATATCCCCAGGAGCATCTCCGGTGGACGCGTCGCGACCCTGGCCTTTTAACCCCTGTAGAACCCCTGTAGGGCGGCGAACGTGGCGGCGAACTCCTAAGTCACCCGAGCCTGAGGAAGTCCAGTACGGCGGCGGTGAACTCCGGTGCGCTGAGGGCCGTGCCGTGGTCGCCGGGAACCAGGACAAGGCGCCCCCTGGGCAGGAGGGCGGCGAGTTCGCCGGCTGAGGCGCTGCGGCTGTCACCGTCGCCGACCACGATTAGTGTTGGCGTCGGGACCTGTCGCACGGTGTCGTGCGGCGTCGCGATGAAGGCACCAAGGAGAAGGCCGACGGCTCGTGGATCAGCGCCGGTCTGCGTGATCCACCCGGCAAAGGCCTCCTGCTGGGAGCCTGGCTCGAAGCGGTCACCGTTAGCCATGGCGGCAAGCAGGGTGCGGTAACCGTCCGTCCGGTCGCTCGCCGCGTCCAGCGCGTCCAGACCCTGTCCGCCCACGACCGCGCGAGTGGGCCGGGCACCGCGGGCGAGCAGTCGCAGCACCACCTTGCCGCCAAGCGAGTACCCGGCCAGGTGATAGTCGTCGAGCCCGAGGTGACCGATCAGCGCGAGCCCGTCGTCGGCGAGGACGTCGGGCGGGTAGCAGGCGGGATCATGGGGACGCCCGCTGTCCCCGTGGCCGCGCTGGTCGGGCAGGATGACCCGGTAGCCGTGGCCGGCGAGCGCCCGGGACAGGCCGTCGCGGGCCATCAGCGTTCCGCTGCCGAACAGCCCGTGCAGCAGCACGACCGGCTGTCCCGTGCCGATCTCGCGCCAGGCCAGTTCCACGCCGTCACGGCCGCGGAAGCGATGGACGGCCAGGTCAGTCATCAGGGAATGTCCTCGCAATCGGGGTAACCGCAGCGTTGATCAGGACCAGCACAGCGGCAACGTTACCGCGCGGGTGAGAGATTCCCGCCCGGGTCCCGCTCAGCGCGATGCCAGCGGACTAAGGGAAATGGATCGGCGAGGACAGTCAGCACCATCCGTTCGGTTGAATACTCAGCAGCCATCGGTGGCCGAACCTGGCCGACCGCCTCGGCCGAGGTGCGGGCACGATCAGGATTGTCCCGAACGAGTTCGTGCTTCGACTGGCCGGCCAACCCCAGCGCCCGGCCCGGCGGGGCCTAGCTCAGCGGCATCCCCTGAGATTGGCCAAACGAGTCCGGTATCGTGCTGTACCCGCCGCCGCTGTACAGCGAGATCTCCGAGGCCAGGCTGGAGTCGCTCATCAGGCCGGCGCCCGCCTTCAGGTCGGCGAGGATCTGGGTGTAGTTCCCGCGGTTCAGGTACTGCGCGATCGCCTCGACGCCGTCGGCGGCGGTCGGATAGGACTGCAGGTAGGTGACGCCGTCGCCGTCGGACTGAATCGGCACCCCGCCGCAGCAGGGCTGGCTCACGTTGATGGGGTTGTTGGCGCCGACGATGCCGCCGCTGGCCGGGGTGCCCGCCTCGTTCTGCATCCAGTAACCGATCGACACGATGTTCGCGCTGGTCAGCGGCGCGCCGAGCGCGGTGAGGATGGCTTCGGACCAGGCCTTCTGATTCTCGCCGGTCGGGGTCTGGTACTCCGCCGTGGCCTGCGGCGTCAGCAGCGAACTGGCCGGCGCGGAATGACTCGGCGTGACGGTGGGCGTGGCGGTCTTGGACGGCGTCGGCTTCGGCGACGCCTTGCGGGTGACCGGGCTGGCCGGCATCTTCGCGGTGGCGAAGCCGAGCGGGCTGGCGCTTGCCTGGAGCAGCGAGTTGCGCACCGACTGCGAGCCCGCGGACAGGCTCGCGGCGTCCAGGGGCTTGGCCGAGCTGGCGGTCAGCGGCGTCGGCACCGCGCCGACGGCGACCGCGACGCCCAGACCCGCCAGGGCCGCGGCGAAGCCGACGCCGGCCGCCAGACCGCCGCGCCGCCGCGGCTTGTGCTGGCGATGCGATCGAGGCGGGCGATTCAGTACATCCGGGCCACCGGGCATGCGCTCCACGTCAGACCCCCCACGCCAGCTGCCGACTGATAACCGGCTTGCATGATAACTGAAATGGCCGGGGGTTGGCAGCTAAATGGGTATAACTCGATATTCAGTCTCGAATGTCGCCGTGGCCGACGCTTCCACCCGGTTTTCGGTGACGGCGATGCCTTCCTTTAGGTGATGAAATGACGGCGGGCCGTTATTGAGAAAACGGTCATTCGGCTATAGTCGGGCATGAACTGGCATGAATGGCCGTCACCGGGTGGCAGGCCTATCTGTACCCCGGGAGCGTCAGCCCGCGTGCCCATGTCCAGAGTCAGCGTGCTCGCCGTCACAGTGTCCGGGCGGCGCGGGCACATCGAGCGTGGGATTGCGGTCGAAGAAACCGGTGGGTCTGAGCCTGAACCCGGTCCTGGTCACCGGCATCACCGGCCAGTCCTCGGTCCGCACCACGTGGGTCGGCCCGAACGTGTGCCACACGACGATGTCCTGGCCGTCGATGTCCCGGTCGGCCGCGATGTACGCGGGCAGCCCGCCGCCCCCGGGCCGCTGGTTCACGAAGTCGCCGGCCGGGTACCGTTGCGCGGGATCGTAGCGGGTCACCCACAGCGCACGGGCGGCGAAGCCCGCCCGCGCCGCCAGCGGTGAGTCCGGGCTGGCGAGCAGGGCCGGGTGCGGCTCCGGGTGCAGGGTAAACGCGGTCGGCTGGCCGAAGCGGTTCACCCGCTCGGTACTGATCACCCGCCAGACCCGTCCGCGGGAGGCGTCGCCCGAGCGCGCTGCCGTCTCCTCGGAGGAGAGCCGCGTCACCCGCTGCGCGATCGCGTTGCCGTACGGGTTGTCCGGCCCGATCGGCAGGCCGGTGACGTCGACCTCCTCAACCGCGTTCGCGGTCCCGTCCACGGACACGTCGAGCCGCGCGCTGAACAGGTGCTGGTGCACCGGGGCGCCGAGGCCGGGCGCTACCTCGGTCGAGTACGGGTGGTCGCCGCCCGGATGGCCCGCGGTGAACACGATCCCGGTCATCTTGACCTCGCACTCGATCGTGCCGTCGAGGTAGAAGTACCAGTAGAAGCCGTAGTCGTAGTTCCCGACGGTGGTGAAGTACGACACGACGAGCCGCCGCTGCCGCCGCGACTGAGCCGAGCCGTTGAAGATGTCGGTGTGCTTCCAGAGGATGCCGGAGTCCTCCTCGTGGACGCAGATGGCGTTGCGCACCTCGCGCGGCTCGCCGGTGTCCCCGCACACGACCGCGTCCAGGTAGGCGATCTCGCCGAGGCAGTCGCAGCCGAGTTCAAGTGAGTTGACCCACTTGCCGACCAGGTACTCGCCGGTGTCGAAGTACGCCTGCCAGTACCGGAACCGCGGGTCGCCGTACGGCACCACCATCTCGGGCACCGAAGCCCGGTAGATCACCGGCCGCCCGCCGAGCTCGATCTGGTGCAGGGTCAGCCCCTCCCGCGCGTCGAACCCGACCCGCAGCGACCAGCCCTGCCAGCGCAGCAGGGTCCCGTCGACGGTGAAGCTAGGCCCCTCCGGCTGGGTAATCTCGATCGGCTTGAGCGTGGTGCGCTCCGGACCGCGCACCGCCGGGTCGTCGTAATCGCCGGATTCCGCCGGTACCGGCAACTCGAACTCGTCGGTGACCCGCAGTACCTTCTTCTCGATCAGGTCCACGTGCGCGGTGACCCCGTCGACGGGATGTGCCCAGGCCAGGTCGTGCTCCCCGGCCTGCAGGAAGGCGAGCACGCGGACCATCCGCCGCCGGTCGTCCTCGGCGGGCGCCCGGAAGGCGCCCGCCGTGATGGGCGCGATGCGGATCTTGCTCATGTCGGTCAGCCCGCGCCTGGCCATGGCCGCCTGCCAGTCCGGGTCGGCGGCCATTATCTCCTCGACCAGGTGGTACTCGGAGTCGATGATCGGCAACTGGCCTTCCGCCGCGGTGTCAACCGTGCGCGCGGCGACCACGCAGCCCCGGGTGAGCGACACCACGACGTCGGCGGACTCGCCGTTCTTCAGGTTGAGCAGGAAGGCCCGCAGCCGCCGGTCGGCGGGCCCTCCTGCCAGCACCTGGTCCTTGGCCGGTTCCTCAAGCCCGTAGTAGGCGAACCGGACCGGGTCCGTGAGCAGCCCGGCGGCCGCCATGATCTCTCGGCCTGCCCGGTACTCAGCGGCCGTGGCCGGGTCGAGCGGATGCGGACTCGCGGTCATCGGCCGTCTCCAGTTTTCGAGGTACCGAACGGGTGGTGGCGCCTGTTATCGCGCCCGTTGCCTAATGCACGGGCTGCGCAAGCACGGGCTCTTTACGCGCTGGCGTCACTCATCGGCGACGATCGAGCCGACCCGGTCGCCCAGACCCGGGTCCCGGCGGCTCAGCCAGACGGCGTAGGCGACGGACACCACGATCACACCGAGCGCGGCGTAGGGGAACCAGTCGAGCGGCGCGGCCTGGCCCGGCTTGACCAGGTAGTACATCGGCACCCCGACGGCGATCATGCCGAGCACGGGCAGCACCGCGTGCCTGACGACGTTGAACTCGTGCGGGCGGTACTTGCGGTAGTAGAACGGCAGCGCCAGGTTCGACAGGAAGTACACCACGAGGATGAGGATCGTGCCCATCGTGGAGGACTCCACGAAGAAGTTCAGCGCGTTCATCTGGCCGCTCTGACCGTGCCCGCCGATCAGGTGCAGCAGCGCCCAGACCAGGATGATCGCGGTCGCGATGGCGATGAAGGCGAAGATCGCGTTGACCGGTGTGCGCCGCGTCGGGTGCACCTTGCCGAGCCAGCGCGGCAGCAGTCCCTCCCGGCCGGCGTTGAAGACGAGCCGGGCCTGCGAGTTCACCGCGGAGATGAGCACGCCGAGGGTTGAGGTCAAGCCGGCGATCCAGGCGAACCCCGCCAGCCACGCGGCCACGTCGTGGGACACGTTGATGAACGGGATCGTCGCGCTGTTCAGCACCGTGACGTTGTACTTGAACCCGGTCGCGGTGGCATACGAGTAAAGGATGTACCCGACCAGCATCAGCGCTATGGACATGTACACCGCCCGCGGCACGTTACGCCGGGGGTTGGCGGTCTCCTCGGCCAGGGCGGCGGAGTTCTCCCAGCCGATGAACAGGTAGACGGCGAGGGGGAACCCGGCCGCGAGCCCGCTGAAGCCGTTGGTGATGTGGCTGGGCTCGAACGGCACGGCGGACAGGTGCCCGCCGTTCTTGATGAGCGCGGCGACGGACACCACGACCAGCACCAGCATCTCGAAGCCGAAGAAGAACCCGGCCAGCTTGGTGGACACGGCCACGCCGCGGTACATCATCGCCATCGCGCCGATGGTGAAGACCACCGAGAAGATGACCCACGGTATGTCCACGCTGAAGTAGTACTGGAGCATCATCGACAGGTAGCCGCCGCAGATGGCGAGCACCGAGGAAATCGCGATGATGTAGCCGGCGCCGCACAGCAGCGCGGTCGTGACGGCGCTCGTGCCGCCGAACGTCTTGCCCACGAAGGAGATGAACCCGCCGGTGGACGGCTGTGCGCGGGAGAACTCTGACAGCGTGTTCCCGAGCAGTACGATGGCGACGCCGGCCACGATGATCGTCAGCGGCGCGGCGATCCCCGCGGTGAGGAAGAGGAAGGCGGCACTGAAGTAAAAGCTGTAGGCCGGGCCGATATTGGCCATTGTCGACGCGGAGATGTCGACAAGACCGAGCGCGCCGCGGTTCAGCCGGTCAGGCGCTTCCGGTGCCTTGGTTTCCGAGAACGGAACAGACGCCGCTTCACTCATAGAGTCACTCCCGAGGGGTTCTCACTCCCGGTCCGCTGGTCGTCATTGGCAAGCGCTTTCCGGTTTATGTGAAAATATCGAATCGGGCAGGCCAGTGCAAGACTCCAGCGGGCCGGACCTGGACATCCGCCAATGGCCGCATTGGGCGGGCCTATGGTGCCCTGAGCCCCGCGTGCGAGAGGTCACGCTGGGTCGCCGGCGCCTGCCGCCCGCGCCGCCGGGCGAAGGCGCCGGCCGCCGCGAGGTCGCGCACGCCGGGCACGCGGTCGGGCAACGGCTTTCCGCTCCGCCCGCCCCAGCCGCAGCCGTGATATCCGCAGCGTCTCGCCCTGGCGGGCGTCGGGACGCACGTCCGCCGCCGCGTCCCCTCGTCGCTGACCTCGTCGGCTTGACCGGCCGCGCTGTCGCGCCTATTCTCGGGAAAGCCCTTTCCCATCGATCCCGAACGACCCCACCTGAACGCGGAAGGCTGGTCAATGGCGCGCAAGGTCATCAACGTCGCACTGAACGGGGTCACCGGACGGATGGGATACCGGCAGCACCTCGTGCGGTCACTGCTCGCCATCCGCGAGCAGGGCGGGATACCGCTCGACGCCGGCCCGTGCCTGGGAGTGGCGCGCCTGAAGGTACAGTCCTGTACCCGGAGCCGATCCTGGTCGGGCGCAGCGAGGAGCGGCTGCGGGCGATCGCCGAGCGGCACGGCCTTTCCCGGTGGACCACGAACCTGGACGAGGTCCTCGGCGACCCCGATGTCGACGTCTACTTTGACACCCAGGTCACCAGCGCCCGCGAGACCGCGCTGGCCCGCGCCATCGCGGCCGGCAAGCACGTCTACACGGAAAAGCCGGTGGCCGGCGCTCGGCCGAGGCCGCCTTCGCGCTGGCCGAGGCGGCGCGGGCCGCGGGTATCACCCACGGCGTGGTCCAGGACAAGCTCTTCCTGCCCGGGGTGATCAAGCTGCGCCGGCTCATCCGCGAGGGCTTCTTCGGCCGGGTGCTGTCGGTCAGGCTTGAATTCGGCTACTGGGTCTTCGAAGGGGACGGAGTCCCGGCGCAGCGCCCCTCCTGGAACTACCGGGCGGAAGACGGCGGCGGCATCGTGCTCGACATGTTCCCGCACTGGCAGTACCTGCTTGAGGACCTGTTCGGCCCGGTCAGCGCGGTCTACGCGCGGCAGGCGACCCACCTGCCCAGGCGGTGGGACGAGGCGGGCGAGCCCTACGAGGTGACCGCCGACGATTCCGCCTACGCGGTGCTCGAGTTCGCCAGCGGCGCGGTCGCGTCGGTCAACTCCTCCTGGGCGGTCCGCGTCAACCGCCGCGAGCTGCTCGAGCTGCAGGTAGACGGCACGCACGGCAGCGCGGTGGCTGGCCTGCGCAACTGCGCCGTCCAGCACAAGGTGTCCACCCCGATGCCGGTCTGGAACCCCGACCTGCCCGACCCGCTCGACTACCCGGCGATGTGGACCGACGTGCCGGACAACTGGCGATTCGACAACGGCTTCAAGGCCCAGTGGGAGCATGTTCCTGCGGGCCGCCGCGCGCGGCGCGCCGTTCGCGTGGGACCTGTTCGCCGGCGCCAGGGGCGTCCAGCTGGCCGAGCTGGCGAAGCGGTCATCGGACGAGGGCCGCCGCGTCGAGATTCCGGTACCGTCGAACGCAGTCCCATCGGCCACAGTCCCGCCAAGTCCTCAACCACAGTCCCGTCAACCACGGGCGGGTGCCTGAGATGCCTGCTCGCATCACTGCCCGGCCGGGCGGACCAGCCGAAATCACCGCGCCCCGGTGGGCCCCGGCTACCCGCCGCCGGTCTCGCGGCGCGTCTACGCCGCCGCCCACGTCGCCTCCGTCGACAGCGGCGACCTCATCGACTGGGAGGCCACCCTCCGCTTCCGCGACCACCTGTGGGACGCACGGCTTCGCGGTCGCCGAGGCGATGGACACCGCGCAGCGCGGCATGGGCCTGCCCTGGTGGCTGGCCAGGGAGCTGATCGCCAGCACGGCCGAGCGCGCCGCCGCCCGCCGCGCCGCGGGCCGCTTCGCGGGCATCGCCTGCGGGGCGGGCACCGACCACCTCGCCGACCGGCACGAGGACCGCACTCCCTCACCGGCGATCATCGACGCCTACACGGCGCAGCTCGAGTTCGTGCAGTCGGCCGGCGCCGGGGTGATCCTGATGGCCAGCCGCGCCCTCGCCGCGGCGGCCCGCGGTCCGCGCGACTACCTGGACGTCTACGGCGCGCTGCTCAAGCAGGCGAGCCAGCCGGTGATCCTGCACTGGCTCGGCGAGGCGTTCGACCCGGCGCTGCGCGGCTACTGGGGCGGCGCCGACTTCGAGTCGGCCGCGGCGACCGTGCTCGAGCTGATCGACCAGGCCGGCGACCAGATCGACGGCATCAAGCTGTCCGTGCTCGACGCCGACACAGGAGATCGCGCTGCGGCGCAGGCTCCCGGCCGGGATCCGGCTCTACACCGGCGACGACTTCGGCTACGCCGACCTGATCAAAGGCGACGCCGCCGGCCACAGCGACGCGCTGCTCGGCGCGTTCGCCGCGGTCACCGCGCCCGGCCGCCGCCGCGCTGCACGCCCTCGACGCCGGCGACCTGGCCGGCTACGAGGCCGCGATCGGCCCGACGGTCCCGCTCAGCCGCCTCATCTTCGAGGCGCCGACCTACTACTACAAGACCGGCGTGGCCTTCCTGGCCTGGCTCAACGGCTTCCAGCCGCGCTTCTCGATGCTCGACGGGTTCGAGCGCAAGCGGCCGGCCGCGCACCTGATCCAGGTCTTCGAGCTGGCGGCCGCGGCCGGGGCCCTGACCGACCCGGACCTCGCGGTCAGCCGGATGACCGCGTTCCTGAAGGAGCAGCGCGTGACCGGGATTCGCCGGGCTCTCCCTCAACCAGGCGACGGTCAAGCAAGCTCGAGCGTCCCCGAGGCCGTCGACCTGTGCGTCGCGGCACGACATCCCGGCGATCGGGCTCTGGCGCGAGCACGTCGCCCGGACCGGGCTGGCCGCGTCCGCCGCGCACGTCAAGGCGGCCGGGCTGCACGGTCTCCAGCCTGTGCCGGGGCGGCTTCTTCACCCACGCCGACCCGGTCGCCCGCGCGGCGGCGATCGCCGACAACAAGGCCGCGATCGCCGAGGCGGCCGCGCTCGGCACCGACACGCTCGTCCTCGTCTCCGGCGGCCTGGTCCCCGGCAGCCGCGACATCGGGCTGGCCCGGCGGCTGATCGCCGACGCGATCGCCGAACTGGTCCCGGTCGCCCAGGACAACGGGGTCCGGCTCGGCATCGAGGCGCTGCACCCGGTCTTCGCCGCCGACCGGTGCGTGATCAGCCGCCTCGGCGAGGCGCTCGACCTGGCCGCCCAGTTCCCGGCCGACGCGGTCGGCGTCGTCGTCGACACCTACCACGTCTGGTGGGACGCGTCGCTGCTGCCCGACATCGCCCGGGCGGGCGACCGGATCGTCAGCTACCAGGTCTGCGACTGGATCCTGCCGCTCCCGGCCGACACCCTGCTCGGCCGCGGCCACGTCGGCGACGGCCACATCGACTTCCCGCCCGATCACCGCCGCCGTCGCGGCCGCCGGCTACACCGGCCACATCGAGGTCGAGATCTTCAACGAGGACATCTGGGCCGCCCCGGCCGACAAGACCGCCGAGACGCTCCGCGCGACCTTCCCGCTAGCCTTCTGACCCCTGTCCCGACTCCTGGTTGTGCAGGGTGCCGGGAGTTGCCGTGCCGTTCACGTAGTTCGGCACCTCGCCACCTGGTCGTGTCCGGACGGACGGTACTGGTCGCGCACAGGTGGTGCCCGTTCATCCAGGCCACGATCTGCGGCAGGGCGCCGAGCAGGTTGGCCACGTGGGTCGGATCCGCGTTGTCGTGCGCCGCGATGATCGAGTCGGCGTGGATGGGCGCCACTACCACGTGATCCGCCGAGCGGATGTACCCCTGGGTCACGTTGCGGAAGATCTGGGTAGCTGAGTCTCCCCGCCAGTCCCAGGTGTCCACGATGTTGCTCCCCGTGCCGCCGTAGTCCATGACGATACGCAGGCCCAGCGTGCTCGCCAGGTAGGCGTCCCGCGGGCTCACGTCCCCATAGGGCGGGCGCCACAGCGTGGGGCGCGGTGCCCCGGCGGCGGTAATCGCGCTGATGGCCATAGCCAGCTCCGCCTTGACCTGCGCATCGGTCAGCGCCGGGGTGTGCGTGGAGAACCCGGTGAGACTCTTGTGGTTCCACGTGTGGTCCCCGATCACGAAGCCGTCCGCGGCCTCTTCACGGACAATTTGCGGGTCGGCGGCCGCGTTCTTGCCGATGACGAAGAACACCGCCGGTACGTGCAGTGCCCGCAACTCGTTGATGACACTCTGCGTTGTCGGCCCCGGGCCATCGTCAAAGGTAAACGTGACGTACCCGCCCGAGCAACTGCTATTGCTCAGCGTCACGGCGGGCTCGGGGGGCTTGTTGAAAGCACCCGATCCCCATGCCGCGCCCGTGCTGGCCACGGCGGCTAGCGCCAGTACCGTACCCGCCACGGCAATGCGACGTCGCCGGTAATTCGGTTTCATGTCAGTGCCCCTTCGCGAAGACGGTCATTCCCTCGGAGAAGCCGAGGGGGACGAGGATGAGCTCCACGGTTAGCGCGCGGAGGGAGTACCAGGCGGTGTACGTCCAGGTGTAGAACCACCAGAACGGCACCCTGGCCAGGATTCTCGCGGGTTTGAGTCGCAGGCTGACGCTCGCGAAGGACAGGATGCCGAGCAGCACCAGGGCCTGCAGCGCAAACCCGCCGGCGATCGTCCACAACCAGGGCAGGTGAAACACCAGGACGAGGATGGCCGGCAGGTCCAGTAGGGGATGATAAGCAGGTTGGTCACCAGCAGCAGTCCGACCTGCAGGGCGAGCATCGGCTTGCGCCACAGCTCCCGCCAGTGCAGGCGGACGCTCTGGAACATGCTGCTCATCCAGCGGAACTCCTGACGCCCCAGGCCCGGCCCGGTGGGCGGATCGATGGTCCGCACGATGGCCCGGGGCACGTAGACGGCCCGGTGGCCCTGGAGTTGCGTCGTCCACGTGTAGTCGATGTCCTCGCACACTGTCTGCGAGGTCCACCCGCCGTCCTCGCGCAGGTTCTCCAGCCGGTACAGGGTGGCACAGCCGGGGATGACCAGCGAGGCGTTCGTGATGTTCTGGATGGGCCGGTAGAAGAAAGAGGCGATAAGCCACTCGATGCTCCGGCCGCGCTCCGCCTTGGTCCGCGTGTTCATCGACAGCACGCACCCGGCGGCAACCGTGACGTTGGGATCGCCGAATTTCGGCAGCAGCCTCTCCAGGTAGTCAGGGGCAGGCGCCGCGTCGGCATCGAGCACCATGATCAGTTCGGTGTCGCATTCCGGCAGCACGTAGTTCAGCGCGCTGGCCTTGCTTCCCTCGTTCTGCGGAGTCCGGACAACCTCCACCGGGTATGCCCCGCACACTTCCGCGGTGCGATCAGTGGAACAGTCATCCACCACAATGACGCGCTGCGCCCGTACAGTCTGGCGGAAGAGGGCATCGAGAGTCTCCCCGATGCATTCTTCCTCGTTGAAGGCTGGGATGAGCACGGTGACGGTAGGTCCTCGTGAAGCGGTCTCCATGGTCTTCTCCTGCTTCTCGCCCGTGCTAGAGAACTCCGTGCTAGAGAACATGGCGCTCACCGCCGCTGCTGCTGGTGAAGCGCGACGTCGTGTCCAGGATCTGCGGGCAGTCCCCGGCCCAGGCGTAGCTGACTCCGGGGTGCACGGTGTGGATGATCGCCAGGTCGTACGCCCCGCCGTCAGGGTCCGGCGTGCTGGCGAGCATGCCTCCTTCGAGGAGCACGACGGGCACCAGCGGGTCGTGGTAGCTGACCTTCGCGCCGGCCGTTCGCAAGTGCTCAATGAGGACGATGGCAGGTGAGGACCGCGGGTCTTTCACTCCCGGCTTGTAGGCGGCCCCGGCGACGATGACCTTCTTCCCGGCCAGGTGCCTGCCGAGAATATCCCTGGCCCGCGCGACGACCTGGGCCGGGCGCTCGTCGATCTGCTTCATGGCTTGCGTGATGAGCGGACTTTCCTGACCTGCCTGCCGGAGCTGCCAGAGCAGGTAGTGCGGATCCACCGGGATGCAGTGGCCGCCGACCCCCGGGCCGGGGTTCACCGCCTGAAAGCTGTACGGTTTGGTGGCCGCCGCCTCGGTGACCTCGATGGGGTCCAGGTTCATCACCCGGCAGTCGTCAGAGAATTCGTTGGCCAGCGCCAGTACGACGGCCCGCTGGATGTTCTCGTACAACTTGGCTGCCTCCGCCGCCTCGGGCGAGCTGACCGTGTGCACCGAGTCCGTTACCTCCCGCAGCACGCGCACCGCCTCGTCCGTGCAGCGCTTCGTTATCGCCGCCGACCACGCGGGGCGTGATCCGCTGGTGGTGCTCGGGCACACCGGGGTCAATGCGCTCGGGGCTGAACGCGATGAACACGTCGCTCCCGACCTCCAGTCCCCGCTCCGCGAGCGGCCGGGCGAGCAGCTCCCTGGTGGTGCCTATGTACGTCGTAGACGTCAGGATGAAGGTCTGCCCCCACCGGGCGTGCCGCACGGCGTCAGCGCAGGCGGCCCGGAGCATGGACAGGTCAGGCTCGTTGGCCTCGGTGACTGGCGTCGGCACGGCGATGATAACGGCGTCTGCCTCTCCCATGGCGCTCATCTCGGCCGTCATCTCGAACGAGCCGTCGCGGGCCGCGCGGATAAGTGTTTCCCTGTCCGCGTCGTTCAGGTCGGCGTCTCCCGCGCGGATGACGTCCAGCCGCGACGGCAGCGCGTCGATTCCGATGACGCGCTTGCACCGCCCGTGCAGGGCCAGGGCGGTCGGCAACCCGACATAGCCCAGCCCGACGACGGCCACTGACGCCAGTGGGGTGTGTGTTTCCCCGGTGACACTCATGATTCCCCCCGGTAGAAGCCGGCGACGGACCGGATGATGTCGTCCAGCGTGCGGACGGGCGCGAACCCGTCCAGGTTCCAGGCCAGCGTGCAGTCCGGCACGCGGCGCTCCATGTCCTCGTATCCGGTGCCGTAGGCGTCCAGGTAGGGCACGGATACGGTGGTGGACGCGGACCCGGTGAGGCGGATAACCCGCCGTGCCAGCTCGTTGATGGACACCTGCTCGCTGCTGCCCAGGTTGACCGCGCGACCGTAGGCGGCGGGGGTGCCCGCCAGCCTTGCCAGCGTGGGCACTACATCGGCCACATGGCAGAAGCACCGCACCTGTTCCCCGGTCCCGAACACGGTTAGCGGCCTGTCGGCCAGCGCCTGCTGGACGAACCGGGGGATGACCATGCCGTAGTGCCCGGTCTGGCGTGGCCCGACCGTGTTGAACAGCCGGACGATGGCGGCGCGCAGTCCGCGCTCGCGCACGTAGCCGTTGACGAGGCTCTCGTCAACGGCCTTTGCCTCGGAATAGGACCACCGCGACTTGAGCGGCGAGCCGGTTATCCGGTCGTCGTCCTCGGTCAGCCCGACCTTGGTGTTCTTCCCGTAGACCTCGCTGGTGGAGGCGATGAGGAGGCGGGCATTGTGCCGGAACGCGGCCTCCACTACGTTCTCGGTGCCCCGGATGTTGGTCCTCATGCTCTGGAGCGTTTCGCCCTGGATGAGGAACACCCCGACGGCGGCGGCCAGGTGGTAGACGGTGGCCGCCTCCCCGGTCAGCTCATCGACCAGGGCCTCGTCCAGGATGGTGCCCTTGACGAACCTGAAGTTCGGATGGCCCAGAGCCAGGTAAAGGTTGTCCAGGGAGCCCGTGCTGAGATCGTCAAGTCCGGTGACCGTATGCCCGCGCGTTAGCAGGTAGTCCGTCAGATGCGAGCCGATGAACCCGGCTGCCCCTGTTACCAGAATGTTCATGATTCCCCCTTCTCTCAGCTTGTCCTTTGACGCTGCTTTCACTGCCTGAGCCTCCGTGACCCCGGTGGCAAGCGGATTTTCGGCCGAGGTGCACATCAGTTGCATTTGAGCCACCGGAGGAAACTGGGGGATCAGTTCGCAGGCCCGCCCGCCGCCTGGCGGGCGTCCCGGTCTGCCCCTGTGCGGGGGTGGCAGGCCGGGGCAACGGGTGATCCTGCGTCAACGATCCTGACAAGGCCGGCGGCAATGAGGGTGATCCGCCGGTACGAGCACGGACGGGAAAGCCGGTCAAGGGACGCCAGAACTGAGTAGCCGCGTCGGCCGGCGTTCTCCCGAAGAAACCATTTGGGCCGTATTGTGGGGGTGGTGATCGGGAGGGGAGATCCGGGGGTGATCGATGAGATCGTGCCGAAATCCGCGGCCTGCGCGGAGTCTTTCCGTGGAGCACAGTCTTTCGGTGGACCGCCCGGCACCGGCCTATTTCCCGAAGAAGAGGCCCTGGTGGCCAGGGCCACGGAAAAGCGCCGTCGGGAGTTCACGGCGGGCCGGGGATGCGCGCGGGCCGCTCTCGCTGCTCTCGACGTGACGCCGGCGCCTGATCCTGCGCGGTTACCGCGGCGCCCCGCAATGGCCGGACGGCATCGTGGGCAGCATCACGCACTGCACCGGCTACGTCGCCGCCGCCGTCGCCCGGACGCAGGACCTGGTCACGATCGGACTGGACGCGGAACCCAATGCCGCCCTTCCTGGCGGCGTACTTGAACTGATCTCGCTGCCCGCCGAGCGAGCCCGGCTGCGGGAGCTGGCGGCCGCATGGCCGGGGACCGGCTGGGACCGCCTGCTGTTCTGCGCCAAGGAAGCGGTGTACAAGGCATGGTTTCCGCTGACCGGGCGGTGGCTCGGATTCGCGGACGCGGACATCACGATCGACGCGACGGAACGCGTCTTCACCGCCCGTCTCCAGGTCCCCGCCCCCGACGTCAACGGCGCACCGCTCACCAGCTTCACCGGCCGCTGGCTGGCCAGCGACGATCTGCTCCTAGCGGCCATCGCGGTTGTCGCCCGGGGGGACGACCCCCCGGTGCCGGCGCCCTCGGGTGAGCAGCCCTCGTTCCGCTGACCGTGCGCCGATGGCGAAAGCCGCCCACCACGGGAACCAGTTCCGGTTGCACCGGGGGAGTCAGCCGGACTCGTTCTGAGGACCAGATGGATGTCCGCTGACGGTCGACGGCGGCGGTGACCGTCGCGGCATCAGGCTCGCTTTGCCTGTCTGTGCCGTCAGCATGCCGACGGCCAGGCCCGCCCGCGAGGGGCCTGGCCGTCAGATTGTCACGCGGTCAGCGGGTCAGACGTCGAACCGGTCGGCGTTCATGACCTTCGTCCACGCCGCGACGAAGTCCACGACGAACTTCTCCTTCGCGTCGTCGCTCGCATACACCTCGGCCACCGCCCGCAGTTCGGAGTTCGACCCGAAGACCAGGTCGACCCGGCTGCCGGTCCACTTCACCGCGCCGTCGTCGCCGCGGCCCTCGAAGGTGGAAGCGTCCTCCGCGGCCGGCGTCCACGTGGTGCCGTAGTCGAGCAGGTTGACGAAGAAGTCGTTGGTCAGCACCCCCGGCGTCTCGGTGAAAACGCCGAGCTTGGACCCGTCGTAGTTCGCGCCGAGCACGCGCAGCCCGCCGACGAGAACCGTCGTCTGCGGCGCGGAGAGCGTCAGCAGGTTGGCCTTGTCGATCAGCAGGTACTCGGCCGGCAGCCGCAGTCCCTTGCCGAGGTAGTTGCGGAACCCGTCCGCCTTCGGCTCGAGGTTGGCGAACGACTCGGTGTCGGTCTGCTCGTCGCTGGCGTCGGTGCGCCCCGGCGTGAACGGGACCGTCACGCTGACCCCGCCGTCGGCGGCCGCCTTCTCGACGCCCGCGTTGCCGGCCAGCACGATCAGGTCGGCCAGGGAGATCTTCTTCCCGCCGGCCGCAGACGCGTTGAACGAGTCCTGGATCCCGTCCAGGGTGCGTCAGCACCGTGGCGAGCTGGCCGGGGTTGTTGACCTCCCAGTCGTTCTGCGGCTCGAGGCGGACCCGGGCGCCGTTGGCGCCGCCGCGCTTGTCGCTGCCGCGGAACGTCGAGGCCGACGCCCACGCGGTGGCCACCAGCTGCGGGACCGTCAGGCCCGAGGCGAGGACCCGCTCCTTCAGGCCGGCGATGTCCGCGTCGTCGACCAGCGGGTGGTCCACCGCGGGCACCGGGTCCTGCCAGATCAGCACCTCGGACGGCACCTCGGGGCCGAGGTAGCGGACGACCGGGCCCATGTCGCGGTGGGTCAGCTTGAACCACGCGCGGGCGAACGCGTCGGCGAACGCCTCCTGGTCGTCCTTGAACCGCCGGGAGATCGGCTCGTAGATCGGGTCGAAGCGCAGCGCGAGGTCGGTGGTCAGCATCCGCGGCTCGCGCTTGCCGTCACCGTACGCGTCCGGCACCAGGCCGGCGCCGCCGTTGTCCTTGGGCCGCCACTGGTTGGCGCCGGCGGGCGACTGGAACAGCTCCCACTCGTAGCCGAACAGGATGTGGAAGAACTCGTTGTCCCAGCGGGTCGGGTGGTAGGTCCAGGTGACCTCGAGACCGCTGGTGATGGCGTCCTCGCCGACGCCGGTGCCGGTAGGTCGACTTCCAGCCGAGGCCCTGCTCCTCGAGCGGCGCGGCCTCCGGGTCGAGGCCGACGTTCTCGGCCGGGCCCGCGCCGTGGGTCTTGCCGAAGGTGTGGCCGCCGGCGATCAGCGCCACGGTCTCCTCGTCGTCCATCGCCATCCGGCGGAACGTCTCGCGGATGTCGCGGGCCGAGGCCAGCGGGTCCGGGTTGCCGTTGGGGCCCTCCGGGTTGACGTAGATGAGGCCCATCTGCACCGCGCCGAGCGGCTCGGCGAGCTCGCGGTCGCCGCTGTAGCGCTCGTCGCCGAGCCACTCGGTCTCCGAGCCCCAGTACACGTCGGCCTCGGGCTCCCAGGTGTCCACCCGGCCGCCGCCGAAGCCGAAGGTCTCGAAGCCCATCGTGCTCCAGGGCGACGTTGCCCGGTGAGGACCATCAGGTCGGCCCAGGAGAGCTTCTTGCCGTACTTCTTCTTGACCGGCCACAGCAGGCGCCGGGCCTTGTCCAGGCTGACGTTGTCCGGCCAGCTGTTCAGCGGGGCGAAGCGCTGCTGCCCGGAGCCGGCGCCGCCGCGGCCGTCGCTGATCCGGTAGGTGCCCGCGCTGTGCCAGGCCATCCGGATCATCAGCGGCCCGTAGTTGCCGAAGTCGGCCGGCCACCAGTCCTTGGAGTCGGTCAGCACCGCCGCGATGTCGGCCTTGACCGCCGCGAGGTCAAGGGTGCTGAACTCCGCCGCGTAGTCGAAACCGGCGTCGTTCGGGTCGATCTGCGGGGCGTTCTTGGCGAGGATCTTCAGGTTGAGCCGGTTCGGCCACCACTGGCTGTTCGCGTCGCCCTGAGTGGGGTGCACGCGGCCGTGGACAACCGGACAGCCCCCCGCGCGTCTCTCTCCGCGGCCTCCGGGGTCTCACCGTCGGCGATTACTGGATCATGGTTCTCGGCCATGGGAATCCTTCCGGGACTAGACAGATGCTGCTGCTTATGTACTTCGGGCGGATTACGTGGTTTACGTGCTGCGTTGCGCGGGGTCGGCGGAACAGTCAGCGCACAGGCCCCAGTAGATCACCTCGGCCTCGCTGAGAGTGAAGCCGAGGTCGTCGGACGGGGTCAGGCAGGGCGCCTCGCCGACCGCGCAGTCGACATCCGCGACGACGCCGCATGACCGGCACACGATGTGGTGATGGTTGTCCCCGACCCGTCCCTCGAATCGGGGCGGGCCGCCGGCCGGCTCGATGCGGCGGATCAGTCCCGCCGCGGTGAGCGCGTGCAGCGCCTCGTAGACCGCCTGCAATGACACGTGGCCGACGCGGTCACGCACCCCGGCGGCGACACCTTCGACATGAAGGTGGTCGCCGCCGCGGACGGTCTGGAGAAGTGCCACGCGGACGGCCGTTACCCGCAGGCCGGCCCGGCGTAGCTCATCGGCAGGGGGCAGTTCCTCAGCGGCGGTCGGAGGCTGGGACGCTGTCACGTCGCCCAACCTACTCCCGTAAACACGAAGAATTCAAGTTAACGAACGTCTCAGGTTTAGACAGTGCCCCAAAACAGTGCCCCAAAACAGTGCCAGAAAACAGCGCCTGGCGAAGACTCGGTCGGCCGGTCTCGGCGCGCGCCGCTCTCGCCCGGCCGGACATCTGCCATACTCTCGGTGATCATTCGATTACTGATTGAATACCTGCTCGGCTCTCGGCAGTCGGCGGATCTTCGGGACCAGCGGATTTCCGGGGCTAGCGGGGGATAGGGGCGAGCGGTTCTATGGGGGTACGGAAGCTGCGGGTTCTCACGCGCCGGGGCGGCATCGTGGTCGCTGCCGCCATCGGCGCGGCGCTGGCGGCCGCCTGCGGCCACGCGGCGACGTCCTTGTCGCTGGCCGCCGGGCAGACTCCGGCGCCGGCCACCCCGAGCGTGACACCGTCGTCCGCGCCGGAGCTCGGCCAGCTGAACTTCGGCACATTCCCCGCCACCAAGGACGGCTTGCGGGCGCTCGCGCTCTGTGAGCAGTGGTCGGGGCTGCGCGCGCAGTATGTTTCCCGGGTCCAGGCGGACACGCTGTTCGAACTGGAGCAGTGGTTCTCAAGCGCCGTGTGGCGGCCCGCGTTCAGCGCGGACAGCCCGCTGCGGACCGATCCCGCCTACACCGGGATCAGCACCGCGTTCGGCCTGGCCACCACCGGGCAGGGCGCGAGCATCTCCAGCGCGAGGCTGCTCGACAAGGCCTGCGCGGCGGCTGACTGAGCCAGGCGGGGACGAGGACTTGTGCCGGCACGTTGAGAACGAAGGCTCCTGGCGGGCACGCTGACTAGCGCTCGCCAGAAGCCTTCGTCTGACCAAGTGCGCCGGTTGCCAATGTCATCCGCACACACTTGCCGTTATGCTCTTGCGGGATTCAGAACGGGGACGCTAGCAGAGCGTAACGCCATATTGGATGTATATGGTGCCGGTGTTACGAACCGCTAGTGGTGGAGTTCCCCTGTACCCTGCGGGCTCGCAGTACTGGACACCGCTTTGGTTGTCTATGAAGATTACCCGCGAGCCGGTGTTGTCGTTGAGCGAGCCCCATGGAACCGTGAAGCCGCAATATGCTCTGATGCTGTATTCTGTGTCCCCGGATTGCGGCATGGGGAACGGGCAAGCATTACCGGTGAGTCCGGTGTCCTGGAACAGGCACAGGGTGCTGCTCGCGCATACGTAGTCGGGGCTCACTATGGTACTGCTCGTGTCTGCGGTATAGGCGTCGTGAGCGCCGGCGGTCGTCGATGCGGCTGCCTGCGCCGCGGGCGGAACCACGGTAGCGGCCAGCGCCTGGCCGCCCGTGCTGCTGAGTCCTACCGCCGATGCGATCGCGAATGCGGCGAGCAGCAGCTTGGGGATTCTGTTTTTCAATTCCGTTCTCCTCACGGTTAGATCCGGTGTCCCGGCTGCCCCGCCAGCACGCGCGGAGCCGCTAGTTCTCGCGTGCTGACAGGAACTAAGCGAATGCATTCGTTTTGCCAGCGACGCCCTGTTTCGTTGCACCGGGACTGTGCGGGACCTAGCCTCTAAGAGGCGCGTTCAAGTCCTGTTCAACTGGCGTGGCACCCGCCCTCAGCGCGGATTGCAGACACGTGAATGCTCCGTTCAGGAGGACAGAATGTGGATAGCGATCCTGGGGCCATTGGCGGTCCATGACGGGGAAACCCAGATCGATGTCCCCCGGGGACGGCTGCGCGTGCTGCTGGCGGCTCTGCTGGTGCACGCGGGAGCCCCGGTTGCCGCCGATGCACTCGCTGAGGTGGTGTGGGACGGCTCACCCCCGTCCGGTGCCGCGGTTACGCTGCGATCGCACGTAGTGCGGCTCCGCCGGGTCCTCGGGCCGCGCGTGGGAGCCCGGCTGGTGACCCGTTACCCCGGTTACCTGCTGCAAGCCGGGGAAGACGAGGTGGACGCGCTCCGGTTCCGCCGCCTGACCCAGGACGGCGGAACCGCGCTGCGGGGCGGCGACTGGGCTCGTGCGGACCGGCTGCTCGGTGAGGCGCTGAACCTCTGGCGCGGCGTGGCGCTGGCCGACGTCGCGTCCGAGTCGCTGCGCCAGGACGAGGGCCAGGACCTGGAGGCGATGCGGTTGCAGGCCGAGGAATGGCGGGCTGACGCCGCACTGCACCTGGGACGCCATGCCGAGCTGGTGCCCAGGTTGCAGTCCCTGGCAACGCAGCATCCCCTTCGGGAACGTTTTCACGCCCAGCTCACGCTGGCTCTCTACCGGTGCGACCGCCAGGCCGAGGCACTAGCCGCCTACCACCGTGCCCGCGACGTACTGGTCGAGCAGCTCGGAGTGGAGCCAGGACCCGGTCTCCAGGAACTTCACCAGCGGATACTGTCGGCCGACCCGGCGCTGACCGTAACCGGGCCGCCGGGGCTTACGGAGCGTGAACCTCAGCCGGAGGTGCCACGGGAGCTGCCGCCGACGGTGCGGGGCTTCAC
Organism: uncultured Actinomycetota bacterium; assembly: GCA_963785645.1. Taxonomy (GTDB): domain Bacteria; phylum Actinomycetota; class Actinomycetes; order Streptosporangiales; family Streptosporangiaceae; genus Trebonia. The sequence goes on along the minus strand of CAWAWG010000016.1, from coordinate 323,766 downwards.
CGGTCGGGCGGCCGAACTGCGGGCGCTGACCGGGCTGTTGGACCGGCCCGGTGAGCAGGCTCCGGGAACGGTGGTCATCTCGGCGATCGGCGGGACCGCCGGGGTCGGCAAGACCGCGCTCGCCGTGCACTGGGCGCATCAGGCGGCCGGGCGCTTCCCCGACGGGCAGCTGTACGTGAACCTGCGCGGCTATGACCCCGACCAGCCGGTATCCCCCGCGGACGCGCTGGCCGGCTTCCTGCGCTCTATGGGCGTGCCAAGTCAGGACATTCCGCCGGAGCCAGGGCAGCGGGCGGCTCGCTACCGCAGCCTGCTGGCCGGCAAGCGCATGCTGGTCGTCCTGGACAACGCCGGATCAGCCGATCAGATCCGCGCGCTGCTGCCTGGCACCCCGGCCTGCACCGTCGTTGTAACCAGCCGGGACGCGCTGGCCGGGCTGGTGGCGAGGGACGGCGCTGCCCGCCTGGACCTGGATGTGCTCCCGCTGGACGACGCGGTCGCGCTGCTCAGGACGCTGATCGGGGAACGGGTGGACGCCGAACCCGGGGCCGCGGAAGAGCTCTCCGGCCAGTGCTGCCGGCTGCCCCTCGCGCTGCGGGTGGCGGCCGAGCTCGCCGTCGCCCGCCCAGCCATCCCGCTCGCCGGGCTGACCAGGGAGCTGGCGGACCTGCGCCAGCGCCTCGACCAACTGGAGGCGGGCGGGGATCCGGGCACCGATGTGCGGGCCGTGTTCTCATGGTCCTATCGCCACCTCGGTGCCGATGCTGCCCGGGCCTTCCGGCTGCTCGGACTGCATCCCGGCCCGGACTTCGAGCCTTACGCCGCCGCGGCCCTCACCGATACGACCCTGCGGCACGCCAGCCAGCTACTGAACGCGCTGGTCGGCGCGCACCTGATCCAGCCCGCCGCCGCCGGCCGGTACAGCATGCACGACCTGCTCCGCGGCTATGCCTGCGAACTCGCTGCCGCCCTGGACGGCGGGGAAGGGCAGCAGGCGGCACTGACGCGCCTGTTCGACCACTACCTGCAGCACACTGCCGCGGCGATGGACATCCTGTTTCCCGCCGAGCGCGGCGGCAGGCCCCCGATGCCGCGGCCGGCTACCCCGGTCCTGCCGCTGGCCGGTCTCACGGCCGCGCGGGAATGGCTTGACGGCGAACGGGCCGTCCTGGTGACGGCCGCCGGGCACGCCGCTGTCCACGGCTGGCCCGGCCATGCCACCCGGCTGGCGGCCACCCTCCTGCGTTACCTTCACACCGGCGGCTACTACCCGGAGGCCGTCACCGTCTGCACCCACGCGCTCGATGCCGCCCGGCGCACCGGTGACCGCGCCGCCGAGGCGACCGCCCTCAACCAGATCGGCGTCATCAACGCGGAACAAGGCCGCCACCAGCATGCCGCCGGCCACCACCAGCAGGCGCTGGCCCTGTTCCGGCAGGCGGGCGACCGGGACGGAGAGGCCCGGGCGCTGACCAACCTCGGCATTGACGAGACCCAGCTGGGTCACTACGAGCAAGCCGCCCGCCATCAGCAGCAAGCCCTCGCGATCCGCCGTGACCTCGGCAACCGTCTCGGCGAGGCCCGCGCGCTCAGCAATCTCGGCTTCACCCGACGACTGCAAGGCCGCTACCAGGAGGCGGCCGGCCATTACCGCGGTTCCCTGGACCGGTTCCGCGAGATCGGCGACCGGCAAGGCGAGGCCTGGTCGCTGGCCCAGCTCGGCGTCATCGACCTGCGGACCGGCCGCCACCAGCAAGCGGCCGTGTCCCTCGAGCGGGCGCTGGCCGCATTTCATGAGATGGGCCACGTCGGCAGCGAAGCCGAATGCCTGATCTGGCTCGGCGAGGTTTACCGCGGACTCGGCCGCTACCGGCACGCTACCGGGAACTTCGAGCAAGCACTGGCCGTGTCGTCCGAGATCGGCGACCCGAATCTGGAGGCCGAGGCGCTCAACGGCCTGGGCGATCTTCTCTGCCGCACCGGCAACGCCGGCGGGGCACACGCCCGCCACGCCGCCGCTCTCCGGCTCGCCACCGAGGCCGACGTGCCGCTGCAACAGGCCAGCGCGCACACCGGACTGGCCCGCGCCTGCCAGGCGGCGGGCGACCCGGTCCAGGCCCGGCATCACTGGCAGGAAGCCCTCACCCGCTACGACGCCCTCGGTGCCCCCCAGGCCGAAGAAATCCGCGCCCGCCTCGCCGGAGCTGGTGACGGCCATGATGAGAGCGATTAGCCGGCCGGGAGCGGTCTGAGGCGGGTGGCGCTAACCTGGGTAGATCATCTCCCGTATATGTTGTTTTCACTGAAGTCTCTGTCCAGCGACACCGGGAGCAGGCATGACCCAGACTCCGACCTATCAGGTGACGGATCCCGCGACCGGCGAGGTGACCCAGACCTTCCCGTTCGCCACGGACGCGGAGGTGGAGGCGGCGCTGACCGCCGCGACCGAAGCGTTCGCGCAGTGGAGGCGGCGGCCGATCGCCGAGCGGACCGCGATCGTGAAACGGATCGGCGAACTGTTCACCGAGCGGGCCACCGACTTGGCCGCGCTGATCACCAGGGAGATGGGCAAGCGGCCCGCACAGGCCGTCGGCGAGGCGCAGTTCTGCACCGCCATCTTCGACTACTACGCCGACAACGGCCCCGGGCTCCTGGCGGACAAGCCGCTGCCCGGCCACGACGCGGCGCGGGTGGAGTACCTGCCGGTCGGCGCGGTGCTCGGCGTGATGCCGTGGAATTACCCGTACTACCAGGTCGCCCGGTTTGCCGCGCCCGCCCTGGTCGTCGGCAACACCGTCATCGTCAAGCACGCGGAGAACTGCCCGACCTCCGCGCTCGCGATCGCGCAGATCATGAAGGACGCCGGCGTGCCCGAGGGCGTGTACACGAACATATTCGCCACCCACGAGCAGATCGCCACGATGATCGCCGACCCGCGGCTGCGGGGGGTCTCGCTGACCGGCTCCGAGCGGGCCGGCACGGTGGTCGCGGCGCAAGCAGGCCGCAACCTCAAGAAGGTCGTGCTCGAACTCGGCGGGTCCGACCCGTACATCATCCTGGACACCCCCGATGTCGACGCCGCCGCGAAGACCGCCTGGATTACCCGCATGGAGAACGTCGGCCAGGCCTGCAACTCCAACAAGCGGATGATCGTCATGGACAACGTGTACGACGACTTCGTGGCCGCCCTGGTCAAGCGGGCCGCCACGATGACGCCGCGCGGGCCGGGCGACGACTCGCCGACCGCCTACAGCCCGATGGTCTCCCGCAAGGCGGCGGAGAACCTCCTCGCCCAGGTGCAGGACGCCGTGTCGAAGGGCGCGACCCTGCACATCGGCGGCACCCTCGCCGCAGACAAGGCAGCCTACTTCGCCCCGGCCGTGCTCACCGGCGTCACCCCGGATATGCGCGCCTACAAGGAGGAGCTGTTCGGCCCGGTGGCCGTCGTCTACAAGGTCAGCAGCGACGACGACGCGGTCAAGCTGGCCAACGTCGTGGACTTCGGCCTCGGCGGCGCGGTGTGGTCGGCCGACGAGGAACGCGCCACGCGGGTCGCCGAACAGCTCGAGGTCGGCATGGCGAATGTCAACACCCCGGCCGGTGAGGGCGCGGACCTGCCGTTCGGCGGCACGAAGCGTTCCGGCTTCGGCCGCGAGCTAGGGCCACTCGGCATCGACGAGTTCGTCAACAAGCGCCTCTTCTACATCGAGAAGTAGCACAGGTTCAGTGCCAGGTTCACCCGGCCGCGATGCCATGAACCGTCACCGCCGGATCTGAGAGCCGGTGGTGACGGTTCATGGCGGAGGCTGCGGCTTGCTGTCAGGTGAGGAATTCCGCGAGCGGAAAGGAGCGATGACGGCGTGGCGGGACGATGTAGTTCTGCCGGTGGGTCGTATGCAGGACTGAGTTGATGCCGGCGTGGGCCGAATGCGGCGGGACAGGGAGAGTCGTGCCCGGGAAGTGCCCGTCCATCGCCAGCCGGACGCTGTTGAAGATCCCGATGGTCGGCTGAAACATCAGGAAGTGCAGCCCGGCCGCCGGATCCGGGCTGTAGTGGTCGGCCGCCGGATCTGACGTGTAGTGGAACGGGTTGTCCAGCGTGTTGAAGTCGCCCCGCACTGGAATGGTGGTGCCTGCGGGGTAGCTTTCACCGTAGTGGCTGGTGGTCTGCGACGCGGTGCTGTCCACAACCGACAGGCTTCCGCTGTGGCCGTAGGAGTGGTACCGCTTGACGTCCGCCGCCACCTGGTCCGCGCTCTGGCCCGGCGGCTGGAGTGCGTAGGTTCCGGACGCGGGCGCCGGGGAGATGCCGGGATACTGCATCGCCTGAACCTTCTGCTGATAGGTCGGGAAGCTCTTCTCGTACCAGGTCTCCAGGTCTTCGTACAGGTGCGAGAGGTGCATAGTGGTGCCCTGCTTGAAGTAACCATTGGGCCACTGATCGGTGAGGCCGGGCAGCGTCTCCAGGTTGGCGATGACGTCGGGTCCCAGGTTTGACACCAGCGTGCTGGTGAAGCCGAGGAAGAGCGGCGACTGCCGGGGAATCGACGCCGCGCCGGGGATCCCGGCCGCCAGTGCCAGCTTGCTCGGCAGGCCCTGCTGGCCGTAGAAGCCGCCCCCGGCAAAGCCCTGGCGGACACTCGTCACCGTGAACAGGGAACCGGCCTGGCCGCGGCCTGATCCGAAGATGGCATTGGTTGCTGACGTGATATTGGCGAGGGAGTCACTGCGCAGGAGCACGGCGACGTGGTTGTCTTCCAGGCGTACGGGGCCGAATCCAGCCGGGGGCTGGTCGCTGGGGAACGTCCTGGCGTCCTGCAGTGCGTAGACGGTCTTTCCCTGCGCCTTGGAAGTCACCACGTCGACCGGCAGGTAGGCCGGGAACCGGGTACCCGCCGCGAAGAAGCCGGGCGCCTTGCCCAGGCGCGGGATGAAGTGGCGGAAGTAGGGAAGCCCCCACGCGACCGTGATGCCTACTCCCGCGGGAGTAGGGGCGAAGCGGATTTCCAGGTCCGCCAGGACAGACTCCAGGTGCTGCTGGGCCTCGCGCAGCGCCGCCGGACTCGCCGGCACATTCAGCTTCGCCGTGACGACATGGTCGTGCAGTGGCGGCACGTCGACCGCGACCGAGCCGTTCTTGCTCTGCAAGCCCGAGCCGTCGACGTTGATGACCTGGGTGCCCTGCAGGAGATATTGCTCCTGAGCCGGCGGTTTGGCGCTGGCGGCAGGCCGGGCCGGGGTTGCCGCGATGGCGTCGGCCATCCGGTAGAAGACGCCGGGAGCCGCCAGGGACGCGCCCACCACACTGGTGGCGCCGGCTGCCCCTCGGAGAAAACGGCGCCTGCTCGTATGCCCCGGCGGCGGTTCCGCAAGCGCGCCCTCGTCGCCGTTCGCCACCGATATGTCACTGTCTGTCACTACTCAGTCCTCTCACCGAAGTCAGCCAGCCGGCAACCCGTCGATCAGATGTTAGGGCACCCTAAGTGAGGTTAGCCTAACCTACTTGATTTCGGGAGAAATGCGGGCAAGTCGCGCATGCGTACCTCCCCGGCAGCGGCATCAGCACGTACGGGGAAAAGGCGCGAGCGGCCGCCGGCCTGACAGGCGTTGACCGCATACCCGGCAAGCACTTCCCGCAGGAAGACCAAGCGCCGGCCATCGCCACCCGTGTGGCATCCATCGCTCAGGCGAGGGAGAAGAACGCCTGAGCTAAGCAACCCGCGTGTGCAGAACGGGGAACGCAGGTCAGTAAGGGTTCTCGGACATTAACGCAGGTAAGGCGAGGATCCTGGTTTCTACGTCGAGAGGTTACCGGTCACGGGCTGACCGCAGCTGATTTCACCGTGCCGAAGACCTCGGCGAGGATCTTCAGCGCGGCGGCGGACTGGTCGCGGGTGATCACGAGCGGCGGGGAGACGCGGACCGAGCTCTCCCCGCACTCGAGCACCAGCAGCCCGCGTTCGAACGCGCGCAGCTGGACGAGTTCCGCCAGCTCGGCCGTGCGCAGTTCGACGCCGATCATCAGGCCGACGCCGCGCACGTCGGTGATCGTCTCCGGGTGCGCGCGCCGCAGCTCGCGCAGCCCGTCGAGCAGGAACGTGCCCTGCACGGACGCATTGGCGAGCAGCCCCTCGGACTCGATGACGTCCAGGGTGGCGAGCCCCGCGGCGCAGGGCACAGGGGAACCGCCGTAGGTGGAGCCGTGCGCCCCGGCGCCCCACTTCTCCATCAGCGGTGCCCGGGCCATGAACGCGCCGAGCGGCAGGCCCGAGGCGAGTCCCTTCGCGCTGATCAGCACGTCCGGGTGCACGCCGGAGTGCTCGATGGCCCACATCCGGCCGGTGCGGCCCAGGCCGGACTGCACCTCATCGGCCACCAGGAGGATCCCGTACTTGTCGCACAGCGCCCGCAGCCGGGTGAGCCAGGAGGCCGGGCGGCACGATGTAACCGCCCTCGCCCTGCACCGGCTCGACGAAGATCGCCGCGACCTCCGACGGCGCCACCTGGTACCGGAAAAGCGTGTTCTCCAGGTAGTCGAAAGTCTCCTCGGCGTCGTGCGACCGCGCGCCGGAGACCGGATCGACCCGGCTGTACGCGTACGGCGCGTGCAGCACGCCGGGAACGAGCGGTCCGAATCCCTGGTGGTACTTGGCCTTGGACGCGGTCAGCGTCATCGCACCGTAGGACCGGCCGTGGAACGCGCCGAAGAAGCTGATCACGTAGGGCCGCCCGGTCGCGTACCTGACCAGCTTGAGCGCTCCTTCCACGGCCTCCGCTCCGGAGTTGGTCAGGAACACCCGAACGGGACCGGGAATCGGTGCCGTCTCGGCCAGCGCCGCCGCCATCCGGGAGTAGATCGGCAGGTAGAAGTCGCTCGCCGAGTAGTGCAGCAACTCGGCCGCCTGGGCGGTCACCGCCGACACCACGCGGGGGTGGCAGTGCCCGGTGGACGTCACGGCGATGCCCGCGTTGCAGTCGAGGAACAGGTTCCCGTCGGCATCTTCGATGACCGAGCCGATACCGCGGCGCGGCACCAGGGGATAGGCGCGCGGCAGCGACCCGCTGGTGACCGCGAGGTCCCGCTCGATAACCGCCCGGCCGACCGGCCCCGGCAGCGGGGTCCGCACGTCGGGCACGGGCCGTGCCGGGTCGAGCCATTCGCTCATCCGGTCACTCATGACACCACCGTCCTTGACTGTTCCCGCAGGTACTGCTGCACGTAGTACAGGCCTCCGCCGGCCTTGCCGCCGCTGCCGGAACCCTTCCAGCCGCCGAACGGCTGCACTCCCGGCCAGGCTCCGGTGGTCGCCCCGGCGGCCCGGTTGACGTAGACGACCCCGGCCTGGATCTGGTCGAGGAACTGGTCGATCTCACCGGGGTCGGCGGAGAAGAACCCCGCGGTCAGCCCGAGGTCGGTGGCGTTGGCCCGGGCCAGGCCCTCGTCCAGGGTGTCATAGGGCGCCACGGCGACCAACGGCACGAACAGCTCATCGCGGAAGATCCAGTCATCGGCCGCCAGCCCGGTCACGACGGTCGGCGCGAGGTAGTACCCGTCCGGGAGCGCACCCGCTCCCCGCAGTACCGAGCCGCCGGTCACGACCTCGCCGTGCTTCCTCGCGTGCTCGACGGCCCGCTCGAAGCGGGCCACCGACTCGGCGTCGATCACCGGTCCGAGGAACGTTTCCCGTGCCGTCGGGTCGCCGACGACGAGCGACCCGGCCCGCTCGGCGAGCTTCGCGACGAACTGGTCGAGCACGTCCCGCTGCGCGTAGACCCGCGAACAGGCGGAGCATTTCTGACCCGACAGCCCGAACGCTGACCGTGCCACCCCGTCCGCCGCCACGTCAAGGTCGGCGCGGGCGGAGACGATCGCCGGGTTCTTGCCGCCCATCTCGCAGATGACCGGCTTGGGGTAGGCGGAAGCGAATTGCCGGTATATCGACATGCCGACCGCGTACGACCCGGTGAACGTCAGCCCGCTCACCCCCGGATGGGCCACCAGGGCTGCCCCGATGTCGTCGCCACCCGGCAGCAGGTGGAAGACGCCCGGGTCGAGCCCGGCATCACGGAAGCACTCGTGCAGCTTGGCCGCGGTGAACGATCCCTGCGGCGAGGGCTTCAGTATGACCGTGTTCCCGGCCGCCAGGGCCGCGCCCGGCGGGCCCGGCCGCGAGCGCCATCGGGAAATTGAACGGGCTGATCACCGCCCAGACCCCGTACGGGCGCAGCACGCTGACGTTCCTCTCGCGCGGGTTCAGCGTGCCCATGGTCGCGGCGAACCCGTCGCTGTCGGCGACCTGCTGGCAGTAGTAGCGGATGAGGTCCGCGGCCTCCTCGACGTCGCCGAGCGCCTCAAGCCGGTTCTTGCCGACCTCCAGGCTCATCAGCGCGGCCAGCTCGTTGGACCGCTCGCTGATCAGGTCGGCGGCCGCCCGCAGCACTGCGATCCGCTCGGGCCAGGGGGTTCGCGCCCACCGGCCCGCCGCCGCCGACGCCGCGCGCACGGCGTCCTCGACGTCGGCCGGCGTCGCCGAGTGAACCCGGCCCAGCGTGAGCGACCGGTCGCCCGGGCTGATCACCGGGAACAGCGGCCCGTCGGCCCGCGGCTCCCCGCCGACGTACCCGGGAATGTCCGCGCCGAGCCAGCTTGAGGCCAGCCGCAGCCCCGCCTCGTAGGCGGCGTGCAGCTCCTCGTTGTCGGCCGACAAGGTGGCGTAGGTTACGCGAAAATGCGTCGACATACCTGCAAATCCTACTGTGAAGAGGCGCTGTAGCGGAAGAATCGCCAGTCGATCGGTCCCGTCACCGGAACCATGCGGGTCATCCCCGCTCCTGCCCCCGATTATCCCGAACGAAGTCGTGGTTCCCGATAACGCCATGCCGTGCACTGATAAGCGGGCGGACGTCCCGGCCGCGATCTGAGTGGTTGAAATGAACAAAATGTCGTGCATAGTCGACTATTCATGTGTAAGGTGGCAACTGGTCGATGTTGCACCCTGAAGGGAGTTAATAATCTCGTGCACCAAGCAGTTATGATCAAACCTATGAGTGGATCTCAGGAGCGGATGTCCGTCAGCATGACGTCCGACGATCGCGCGCTGATCGAGGCTGCGGCGAAGGATGCCGGTGTCTCCGTCTCGGCCTGGATGGTCCAGGCGGCGCGGGAGGAGGCCCGCTGGGCCATCGCTCGTAAGATGGCCGACGAGATCGCCGCAGAAGCAGGTGTCACGGACGAAGACCGAGCGTGGGCGAGGTCGGTCCTCGGACTGGATGGCGATGACTGAGAAGCTGGTTCCTCGACAATACGTGCTCGATGCCGGAGCGCTTATCGCGTATGAGAGGCGCGACATCAAAGTCAGCGCGCTCATTGCGGAAGCCTACGGCGGTCGGATCGCGATGGTGCTGCCCTCTGTCGTGCTCGCGCAAGTCTGGCGGGACGGTGCACGTCAGGCCCTCCTATCCCGCGTGCTCCGCAATCCAGGACTCGTCGAGGCGCGACTCCATCACGAGGACGCAAAGCGCATCGGGGAACTGCTCAGAGAGTCTGGCACCACCGACGTGGCGGACGCGCACGTCGTAGTGCTCGCCGGGCGCCTGCGGGCACCGGTGATCACATCGGATCCGGATGACATCTCCAAGCTGAATCCGGAACTCCCGCTAGTCCGCGTGTGACGCGTCCTCCTCGACGGAGCACACAAACAGTGTTCCGGACCGCGGTCAGGTATTCAGGTGTAATACGAATCGTGTTACATTCTAATTATGACGGTTGTGACGGTGCGGGTTGACGAGAAGACCCGCAAGGAACTCGATGAGGTAGCCGCCGAACTCGGCGAATCCGCCTCCGAGGTGATCAGGAAAGCGATTCACCTCGCCTGGTTCGCCGCCATGCAGGACAAGATGCGCCGGGAATCCGCCGAGATCGCAGCAGACCCTGCTGAGCGCGAGGAAGCCGAGCGGATCCGGGAGTGGGCCCGCTACCTTGCTACGTAAAGGTTCGGTCTTTCTAGTCACCCTGTCCTCCCACACCGGCGACCACACCCAGCAGGGAAGGCGGTACGCGGTCGTGGTCACCGCGACTAGCTTCATCGGCTCGGTCGTAACTGTTGCCCCGACCTCTGCCTCCGCCCGAGCGAGCCTTACCCGCCCTGAGGCCGAGATTGAGGGCCAGAAGTGCCGTATCTTGCTTGAGCAGATGCTCGCAGTGGATATCTCGAAGCTGACGAATTGGATCGGCGTCTTGGACGACCACGAGATGGAAGCACTGGACGACGCCCTGCGTCTCTACCACGGGCTGATCTAAGCCAGCTGTCGTCGGTTCAGGCGCCCCGAGGTTCAGACGGATGGCACGGTGGCGGCGCTTTCGCGGACGCGGTACCAGTCCCCGGCGACTACTGGTGCCAGTTCCCGGTTGCCTGCCACCGGGCTGATCACCGTGTCCATCTCGGCCTCGAGGAAGACGATCAGCGAGATGAGTTCCTCGTCCGGCGCCTTCTCCGGCGGCGGCAGCACCCGGTGCCTGGTGGACCGCCAGCGTTCCCCCGTCCAGCGCGATAGCAGGTCGGCGACGTTGACCGTGAACGCGTCGGGTACGTACGGCGCGTCCGCCCACGTGCCGTCCAGGGACTGTACCTGGAGCCCGCCGTAGCCCGGCTGCCGGTCCAGGATCGTGAGGATGCCCCAGTCGGTGTGCGGGGCGACCCGGTACTGGCCGGCCGCGGCCTGCCCGGTAGCGGACAGCGGCGGGTAGCGGTTGATGTTGAACGTCTGCGGACCGCGCCGAACGTGGGCGAGGAAGGCCTCCTCGCCGAGACCGAGCGCGACGGCTCCCATCCGGAGCAGGTCATAGTAGAGGCCGCGGACCTGCTCGGTGAACTCCTCGGCCAGCGTCGCCAGGGCGGGACACTCGGCGGGCCAGACGTTCGGCGTGAACCACTGCGCGTCGGTCGCCGGGTCGCCGGTCAGGAAGTCACGCCCGTTGGTGATGCTCTCCTTCAGGTCGGCGCGAGCGGGGTCGGCGACTTCCCCGTAGAAGGCGTTCGCCTCGCCGCCCAGCGGAATCCAGCCGCGACCGCCGACCGCGGTGGCATAGGCCCGCTTGCGCTCGCCGGGCAGCGCGAAGAACTTCCCCGCCTCCGCGCGGATCCGCTCGCGCAGCGTGACCGGCACCCCGTGCTTCTCGATCAGCAGGAACCCGGACCGCCGCAGCGCCAGGTCCATCCGCGCGGCAAGCGACCTCCGCTGCCGCTCCGTCCCCTGCCGCCACGCCGAGATATCAAGCAGCGGAATGTCAGGCGTCGTCATGACATCAGTCAATATCACGTGCTCGCTGCCGTCACGGTTCACCGGATGTTTCAGTCACGTGAACAGCAGCAAGGAGATAACAGCAGGAAGCTGATAGCTCTTGCCGCGCGGGAAAGATAGTGGATGGGTGAGCACGCTCCAGCGCAACGCCAGGAACTTAGGAAGCCGCTGTGACTGGTGATGAAGCTTGTCCTCCCCGGTCAGGGCGCCGGCGGCGCCGCCGGCGGACATAGGGCCATTTCGTGTTCGAAAAATCATATCAAAACGGGCATCTACTCGTCAGTACTGGCCCTATGCCGCTGGCAACCGGAGAGCACGCCCCGGGACGCCCGCGGGCAGGCCTCCGAAGCGACCCCTTAACTTCCTAGCGTTGCGCTCCAGCGGTACCAGGTATCCACTATCTTTCCCGCAGGCCGGCCGAAGTAAGATAACAGCAAGAAGCGGCTTGCCGCTGGTGGTGACGGGCGGGGATCGCGGAATGGGCGGGCAGCACCCGCCGTTGCGGTGCGCCGGTTACGGCGGGTGCGCCGGGTACGCCGGGTGCGGCGCTACCGGCGGCTGACGAGGAGGTAACGCTCGTCGGTCACCGGGCCGCCCCACAGGTCCGGTTCGTCGAGGGCGGTGATCACCGCGTCATCCCGGTGCCGCAGTACGGCCCGGCCCGCCTCGGCGGTGGTGAGGCCCGCACCGGTCGACCAGCGGCCCTCGACGAGCACCAGCGTTCCGCCCGGCAGCAGCAGCCGGAGCCAGCCGGCCAGGGCCTGATCGACGTCCGGCATGGCCCACAGCACGTGCCGGGCCAGGAGCACGTCGAAGCTGCGCGGGGGCAGGGCCGGTGCCGCCGCGTCGGACAGCACGAACCGGGCGTTGACGTCCTGCGCCCTGGCCTTCGCCCGGGCCGCCTTGATCATGGCCGGGGCGAAGTCGAGTCCGGTGACCGCGTATCCCTCGGCCGCGAGCAGCACTGACAGGGAGCCGGTGCCGCAGCCGATGTCCGCGATGGCGGCGGGGGCCGGGGGGAGATGGGCGAGCAGCAGCCGCCGCCACGCGTTCCTGGCCTGCGGGTCGCGCAGGCCGTGGTCGGCGGTGTCGTCGAATGTCGCCGCCTGGCTGTCCCAGAACGCGGTGTCGCCTGCGGACCGTCTTCCCCTGGATTGTTCTGGCCCGGTGGAAAATGGCGGGGAGGGGCAAGGAGAAGGTCCGGTCATGGTGTTCGTTTCTACTAAATTTGTCGGCCCGCGGGCGGTGAAACCGACAAACTCTAACGCCTTGCCCAGGTAACGACACCCCGCCGTGGTAAGACGCAGCGGCCTGGACCACGTGCTGAAGCAGCAGCGCCGTCGTGACCGGGCCCACACCGCCGGGAACGGGGGTGAGCGCGGCCGCGGCGGCCGCCACCGCGGGGTCGACGTCACCCGTGAGGCCGCCGTCCTTGGCGGCGTTGGTGCCCACGTCGATGACGGTGGTCCCGGGGGAGACGTGACCGGGACCGATCAACCCGGCCGGCCGGCCGCCACGACGAGGACATCGGCCTGCCGGGTGATCGCGGGCAGGTCCGCCGTGCGGGAGTGGCAGATCGTCACCGTGGCGTGCCGGTCGAGCAGCAGGTGGGCGGTCGGCTTCCCGACCACGACGGAGCGGCCCACCACGACCGCGTGCCTGCCGCTCAGCTCCACCCGGTAATGGTCAAGCAGCGCGAGCACCGCCTCCGCGGTGGCCGGGGCGAACGCGGGCAGGCCCGCCACCAGGCGGCCGATCGACTCGGGACTCGCGCCGTCGACGTCCTTCGCCAACGGGATGGCGGTCGCCAGGGCGGCCAGGTTCGCCCCCTTGGGGAGCGGGGTCTGCAGGATGATGCCGTGCACTTCCGGGTCGTCGGCGAGCTGCGTGAGGGTAGCCGTGATGCCCGCCGTGGTCGTCGTGCGGGCCACGTCGCAAGCGATCCCGTCCCGCGCGGCCGCGTTGGCGACCGACCGGACGTAGGCGGCACTGCCGCCGTCGTCGTTCGCCGTGACGATCGCCAGCCGGGGCTGGCGGCCGTCCTTCGCCAGTGCGGCGGCCTGCTCGGCCACGCCGGCGCGGAGCTGACGGGCGAGTTCGCTGCCGCCGAGCTCCCGGGCGGGCCGCCGCGGCCCGGCCGGCTCCGTGGTCACTGTGCCATCTCCTGGCGGACGGCGGCGATCACCCGGCTGGCGCGGTCCGTCACACCGTCCGCGAGCGCCGCCGTCGCTGACAGCTCCTCCGCCAGCGCCGGGTCCTTGATGCCGGGCAGGTTCGCCTCGATGTTCGCCGCGGCGGTGACCGCCGCGGCGCTGATGGCGGCGGCCGCGGCGGCGATATCGGAGATCACGTTCTTGTTCGCGACGGGCAGGAGTTCCTCGGCCAGGCCCACGAGCCGCACCGAAGCGGCCATCAGGTCGGCCGGCGGGCGAGCCGCGCCCGCCATCGCGTCGGCGATCGCGGCCGAACGCGCGGCCTTGGCCTCCGGGGTGTCCTTCGGCAGTCCGTAGGCGACGGCGACCTCCTCGAACGCCGCCGAGTCGGCAACGGCAAGTCCGATGCCCTCATCGGCCAGGCCGTCCGAGGCGGCCCGGACCCGGCCCACCGTCTCGGCGTCGTACCGGGGGCCGTCGCTGAACCGGGCGACCATCGCCAGCAGGGCGGCGGCCTGCGCGGCGTGCAGCGCGCCGGTGGCCCCGCCGCCCGGCGCCGCGCTGCGGGCCGCGAGGCGGGTCAGGAAACTCCCAATCGTCTCATCGCGCATGACCGTGAGGCTATCTGGTCACCCTGACGGCCGACAGTGGGTTGCCCGTGGCGTAACCGACTCGGTCTACGCCAAGCCCGGACGCCAGGAAGACCTGGCCGCCGTCCGCGGGCTGCCGGCGGGGACCGTACGCGTCATTCGGGAGGGAGCAGTGCGTCACGTCGCGCCAGCAGGTAGTCATGCTCGCGCTCGTTCCTGGTGAGCCGGGCGGCGGCCTGGAATGCCTGCCGGGCGTCGGCCGCTCGCCCGAGCCGGGTCAGCAGGTCACCGCGGATGGCGTGGAACAGGTGATAGCCGTCGAGGTGCAGGCCGTCGACGAGGTGCAGCGCCGGGGCCGGGCCGTCCACCTCGGCCACCGCGACCGCGCGGTTCAGCGCCGTGACCGGGCTCGGGTCAAGCCGCGCAAGCTGGTCGTAGAGCGCGAGCACCTGGTTCCAGTCGGTGACCGGGTCGGTGTGCACGGCGTTGATCGCGGCGAGGATCTGGTAACGGCCGGGACGGTTGCGGCGCAGGCAGCCGCGGACCACGGCCCGGCCCTCCGCGACCAGGTCGGCGTCCCAGCGGGAGCGGTCCTGGTCGGCGAGCCGGACGAGTGCGCCGTCGCCGTCGGTGCGCGCGCCGCGCCGCGCCTCGGTCAGCAGCATCAGCGCGAGCAGGCCCGCCGCCTCCGGTTCGTCTGGCATGAGCACGGCCAGCAGCCGGGCGAGCCGGATCGCCTCTGCGCACAGGCCGGCCCGCCCGAGCTCGGCGCCCGACGTCGCGACGTACCCCTCGTTGAAGATCAGGTAGAGCACGGTGAGCACGGCGTCGAGACGCGCGGGCAGGTCGGACTCGTGCGGCACCCGGTAGGGGATGCGCGCGTCGCGGATCTTCGCCTTGGCCCGGACGATCCGCTGCGCCATCGTCGCCTCGGGGACGAGGAAGGCGCGGGCGATCTCCAGCGTGGTCAGCCCGCCGAGCAGGCGGAGGGTGAGCGCAACCTGCGCGGGCCGGGCGAGCGCCGGATGACAGCAGGTGAAGATGAGCCGCAGCCGGTCGTCGGGCACGGCCCCCTCCTCGGCGGGTTCCGCCGGGACTTCCGCGATCGCGGCCTCGGCGTGCTTGCGGGCCCGCGCCGACTCGCGGCGCAGCTGGTCAATGGCCCGGTTGCGGGCGGTGGTGATGATCCAGCCGGCCGGACTCGGCGGCGCGCCGTCGCCCGGCCAGCGCGCGACAGCGGTCGCGAAGGCGTCGGCTACCGCGTCCTCGGCCAGGCCGATGTCGCCCAGGACCCGGATGAGGACCGCGACGGCCCGTCCGTACTCGGCCCGGAAGACCGCCGCGATCTCCTCCGGCGTCATCGCGTCAGAAGGGCGCGGCGTCGACGAACGGGCGGACCTCGATCGGCAGCGTGGTCGCCTCCGCCGCCTTGCGGGCCCAGCTCAGCGCCGCGTCCAGGTCGGGCGCGGAGATCACGTAGATGCCGCCAATGTGCTCCTTGCCCTCAACGTAAGGGCCGTCGGTGACCAGGCCGCCGGCCCGCACGACGGTGGCGCTGCTGGCGGCGTGCAGGCCGCCGGTGAACACCCACGAGCCGCTCTCGCGCAGCTCCTCGTTGAGCCGGCGCAGCCCGTCCGTGAACCGGGCCACGATTTCGGCGCTGGGCGCGCCGCCGTCGGGCTGGTAGATGGAAAGCAGGTACTGCGGCATGACCTTCCCCTCCTCAACGGCGGTAATGCTACCTATCGAAGTCACGCAACTGCCCCTTTCGCTGCGGACCGCGCCCGCCGCGGCCCTGTCGCCTGCTACACGAACGGCCGTCCGCCAGATCGACACCGGGGCGCCAGCTCTTGTCAGTAACGCACCTCCGGCAGCCGGCGGCTGGTGCCTTCTGCCGGTAAACGTGGTCTAGCCGGTGTTAGGGAGCGACGTCACCCTTCGTTCGGGACAAGGATCTTGATCTTTATTCCGAACGAGGCCGTGGTTCCCGCGGGGACTGTTCACGTGGCCCGCGGCCCGGGTGTCACGCCTGGTTGAGCAGTTCGGTGAGCTCGGCATCGACGTCCAGGCAGGCGGACTCCTGACCTGGGGGCACCAGCTCGTAGGTCCGCGCCAGGAACGCACCGAAGTCAGCGGCGCTGGTCTCGAAGCGGGCGTATCCGGACGGCGGGCCCAGCTCGATGTTGAGTACCTTCTGCCCAGCGGGCGACGCTGAAGGCCATGCCCGTACGTCGCCGATTCCCTCGGGTGCGTGCAGGGCCGCCGTGAGCAGGTCGCGGTCGAGGGACCATACGACCGGCTCTTCCAGGCCGGTGTCCAGCGACATGATGACCGCGTACGGATCCGGCCGGCTGTAGCGCAGGTCGGCCGTCAGCGGCACGATGATGTTATCCGGGCCCACGAGGCACAGATCCTGATCGGCTGAAATAGTGTCATGGTCGGTAGTGCTCATCTCCGCCACCCCCAGTGATATCGGCGAGTTCGTCAGTAACGACGATGTCGCCCCCGGGTAGCGGCCCGGTTTCCCGCACGGGTGCAGGACAGTTGCGGCCAGAGCGCGGTGGAGGTGTTTAGATTTTGCGGCCCACCGCGGCCCACATGATGGTCTTGTGCGCCCCGGCGGTCCCTGGTTCCGGGCGCCATTCCTCAACCCGTACCAGCCCGGGATCCACCAGCTCGGTGCCGCCGAAGAAGCGTGCCATCTGGTCGCGGCCGCGCGGCGTGTACTGCTGCTGGCTCATGCGTTTCCAGATTTCATCCATCTCGCGCAGCGTCTCGGGAGCCATCAGGTCCGACCCCATGTGCGAGATGGCGAGGTAGCTGCCGGAGGGCACGGCGCCGAGGAGCCTGGCCACGATCGCGTGCGGGTCGTCCGCGTCCGGTATCGCGTGCAAGATCGAGATGAGCGTGATCGCCGCCGGCTTGGTGAAGTCAAGCAGCTCGGCCGCCTGGCCGAGGATGGTCTCGGTATCGCGCAGGTCGGAGTCGATGTACTCCGTCGCTCCCGCCTCGTGGCTGGTCAGCAGCGCACGGGCATGGGCCAGGACAATCGGGTCGTAGTCCACGTACACGACCCGGGACTCGGGTGCGATGGCCTGGGCGACCTGGTGCGTGTTGCCCGCGGTCGGGATGCCGGTGCCGATGTCGAGGAACTGCCGGATCCCGGCCTCTTCGGCCAGGTAGCGGATGGCCCGGCCAAGGAACGCGCGGTTCGCGTAGGCGCTGGGGGCAAGGTCGGGATTGACCTTGAGCGTCGCCTCGGCGGCGGCCCGGTCGGCGGCGTAATTGTCCTTGCCGCCAAGAAGATAGTCGTACACCCGGGCCTGGTGCGCCACGGTGGTGTCGAACGGCAGCGGTTCCGGCCTGTGCTGGGTGCGGCCGTTCGGTGCTGCCGGTCCGTCGCTGGTCATCATTCTGTTATTTCCGTCCCGCTCGTTACCTGGATCGCTCGCGGCCTTCGATGAAAAAACCAGTGACGGACGGCGCGTCCGGAAGTTCACGCAGCGGCACGGCGGCGCCAAACGGGGCGTTCCAGAACGGGTCGCCGGCGGGCGGGGAAGCCACCCCCACGTACGCGTACGGCTCCTCGATGAACCCGTCTCCCGGCGAGACGCCGAAGTTCGTGTCGTGCACGCGGATCGCCACGTCGAAGTGCTCCGGCCACAGCACTGGCGCCTCGTCGGCGGCGAAGGCTGCCAGCGCATCGTGGCCGAGCGCCAGTGCGCGCATGATCACGTCGGCCTGGTCGGCGTCCAGGGGCAGGGTCTCGTCGGGACTGACTCCCGAGCCGCCGTCGTAGACACCTTCTGGTCGCCCCGCCGCCACCCCCAGCTCCGCCGCGAGGGCACGCGGCGTACGGCCGTCGATCGAGACCGTCACCCCCGCGGCGCTCGCAATCCGGGGACCGTCAACCCGCAACCCGGGCGCCAGGATCGTCGCGAAGCCGTCGGGAACGACACCAAGGCGCAGTTTGCCCGTGGCCCGGTACTGCGGACCGGCGAGGACTAGTTCGGCCACCCCGTGCAGAGTGCGGCGCGTTATCCCAAGCTCGTCTTGGCTCATGACGTCATTCTGCCCGGTGCGGGGCTGCGATCGACGCCAATTGAAGATCGTTAACCGGCCGGCCGAACCGTCCGGCCGCGGGTCAGTCCCCGATCATCCGGCGCATCCGCACCCAGTTGGCCCGCACCGGGCCCCAGTCGCGAAGCGCGGCAGCCGCTTTGTAAGCCGCCCGCGGATGGAACTCAAGGACCCGGACGGCGGTCTCAACGTCGGCTCCCAGAGAGGTCTTAAGCTCGCGGATGCCGTCATTCGGCGCCCCGCCCAGGTCGAGCGCCAGACCCCGCTCAAGCGACCATTTGATCAGGTCCCAGTAGCAGAGTATCTGGACGCTAACCCCGTTGACCGGGGTGCCCGTTATCAGCCAGCCCCACAGGCGGTCATCACCGATGACACACCCGGCCACCCCCACTACGTTGCCGTCCGCCTCCTTAGCGGTTCGCCACAGCATGCGCGGGTGGGAAGCCAGTCGCTCCGCCAGGCAGCGAGCTTCGGCGAGACTGTAGAGCGGCGGCCGTCCCTGACGCTCATAAACAGCCATGACCTGGTCTGGAAGCCAGCGCCTGACTTCTTCCGCGGAGGCCTCCTCGACGCTGACGCCACGATCCTGGCCGCGCCGGATATGCCGGTTGATGGACTGGCGCCGCGAGCGCGACATGGATTTAAGGAGATCGTCGACCGACTTGGTCCCCGGGATCACGTAGTTTTCCCACTCGGATACCGCGAATCCATCGTTGGCGATTGCCTCGGCGTCCACGTTAAGACCCGGTGAGAAGGCCCACCGGGCGGCAACCGTCCGGTGCCGCCGCAGAATGGAACCCGCGCCGAGGAGCAGTTCGCCGGTACGTCCCGCACGCAGCGCCTCTCCGCGTATCACCGGGCCAATGCAGCCGACCGGAACGAAGTTCGCGGTCGATACCGGCCCGCGCCGCTGGAAAAGCAGCGGGATTACCCCGAGACGCTCGCCGGCGGAATCGACGGCAAACGCCCGAAATTTATAATTGAGCGCCTCTGCGAGCGCACTCATGAAAAACCAGTGATGATAACCGGTCACGCCGAGACACTGACCAATCTCGGCTTCGTATGCCCGCTCATCGTCTAGCTCGTATACCGTCGCCATTGCCTCTTCAGCCGTTCCGGGAAATTAATTACCCTCACAGCCTGGGAACGAGAGCAGCCAAAAACCGATGTCGGCCCAGGCTCCGACCGTTACTTTGCTCACTCTCGTGCAATCAGCGACCAAGGTTAGCAGTTCGCCCCAGCCGGTGCGGGACCTAAGGGGAATCTTAGTTTGAAGTGAGGTAAGTAACTGGAAGCGGACGGTAGACCCTCACGTGAGAGAACTGATGATTACCTTCAGTGATATTGTGATCACGTGATGTGAGATTGCGACGCGGGTTCGTGGCATTATTTCCTGCTCGTAAGCTTGGCGTTTCCTGTTCGTAGGCTCGGTGTCGGCTTCCTGGATGGACAGGACTTACGTGCTGGCGGGTCGATGATTTCGCCGACGGGTCGTCGTGGATCAACGGTGCAATTATCGCAAATAACGTGATCTACGGCTTTAATCGTCCTGGGAATGACGGCATATTTCGGATTTGCGGCACTCTTTGCGGCAAGTCCGGATTGAAAGACCCGCGGCTTGCCTAAGAGTGCACGGGCTTGCTTCCGGACGTCATCGGCCTCGTTGGCTCGGTCGCTACCGGTGCGGGCTGCGAACTGGGACAAGAGCGCCGGTGTCTCCGGACTGCCCCGGCCGGTGACACCGATGCCGGCCGGGGCCGCCGGTGACCGGCCCATTCCCTCTGCTCCCGCTGCCGGGCATCGCGGCCAGTCCGCGCCGCGGCAGTGTCCGCGCGGAGCGTGAGCCTTTAGTGCGTTGTGCGTGCGCATCTCGGGGGCAATTGCGTAATATACGAGGGCCGCCGCGGTAACCGGCCCTGACCCGCTGGCGCGCGGTGCGCCGGCCATCGTCGCCGGGGCGGGGTGGATGCCGTCATGCCACACGGCGAGCAGCCATTTCCCGGGTCGAGGAAGCCCTGGTCGTGACCGGGATGCCGTACGGGACCCCGCGGGAAAGGTGCGCCATGACAAGCCACGAGTCTTCCGTGCAGAGTGACGCCGAGACCTCGGCCCAGGCCTGGTCGCACCCGTTTGACACGAGCGTGGCGCACCAGGCCCGGATGTATGACTACCTGCTCGGCGGCAAGGACAACTACGCGGCCGACCGGGCGGCCGCGGACGCATGGCTTGAGATCGACCCGAAGGCGGCCTTCAGTTCACGCGCGAACCGGGCGTTCCTCGGCCGGGCCGTTCGTTACCTGGCCGGCGAGGCGGGGCTGCGCCAGTTCCTGGACATCGGGACCGGCATCCCGACGAAGGGCAACACGCATGAGGTCGCTCAGGCGGTCGCGCCCGAGTCGCGCGTCGTCTACGTCGACTACGACCCAATTGTGCTTGCCCACGCACGCGCGCTGCTGACCAGCCACCACGCCGGCGCCACCGAGTACGTCGACGCTGACCTGCGCGACACCGCCGCGATTCTCAGCCGGGCCGGCGGGCTACTCGACTTCACCCGCCCGGTTGCGGTCACGCTGGTCGCCATCCTGCACGCGATACCGGACGCCGACGAGCCGTACTCGATCGTGGCGAGAATTATGGACGCGGTCCCGTCGGGCAGTTACCTCGCCATTTCGCACGTCGGCTCGGACCTCTTCGACACCGAAGCGCTGGCGGGTGTCAGGGATATCACGGCCTCGATGGCGGACTGGAAATTCGCTTCTCGCCGCCGCGAGCAGGTAGCGCAGTTCTTCAACGGCATGGATCTCGTGGAACCCGGGATCGTACCGGTCGAGGAATGGCGCCCCGATCCGTTTGCCGGCGATGAGGGCTCGTCGACCGTATGGGGCGCGGTGGCCCGCAAGAGGTAGCCAGCCCGCAGAACTAGGCATTCGAGAACAGCGGGATGTTTGCCCCGCTGGCGGGGGCCAGCGGGCTGTTCAGCAGCGCGACGATAAACTCCGCGACCTCCTCGGCGGTAAGGCCCGGGCGCAGCCCTGGATAGGACCGTCGCAGCATCTCGGTGTCGACCGCGCCCGGACTAACGCAGACGGCGCTGATGCGGTGTTCCTTACCCTCGACCGCGATCGCCTCGGTGAGGCCGATCACTCCGAACTTGGAAACGCTGTACGCGGCCAGTCCGGGGAACTTCTCCGTGGCGTACACGCCAGACAGCGACGAGATGTTGACGATGCGGCCTTCACCGGCGTCGGCCATCGCGGTGAAGGCCGCCCGGCAGCACAGGAACGCGCCGGTCAGGTTGACTCCGAGTGTCTCGTGCCACATCGCCGATGTGGTTCCGGCGAAGGGTGCGGCCGTCAGCACGCCGGCCGCGCAGACCAGCGCGCTCGGCCGGCCGATCCTGGTGACCTCGGCAAACAGCCGCTCGACGGCGGCCTCGCTGCTCACGTCGGTCGGCACCGGCGTCGCCTGGCCGCCCGCCTCCCTGATCTGACCAGCCACGCGGTCGAGAGCCTGACCGTCCCGGGCGGCTAGGACGACGTGAGCGCCTGCCGCCGCCGCGGCCGCGGCGGTGGCCGCTCCGATCCCGCGGCCGGCCCCCGTAACCACTATCAGCCGTCTGGCCAGCCACGCCTCGCCGCGGGTGAACGTGCCCTCCCGGGGCCCGGGGCTCACGGCCGTTCACCAAACTCGGCCCAGTTCTTGTCGGTCTCCCAGATCCGGACCGACCGCAGCAGTCCCTTCGGAAGCTCGGGCTGGAGCCGCGCCCAGAATGTCACGGCCAGGTTTTCCGCGGTCGGGATGAGCCCGGTGAGCCACGGAACGTCGGTGTTCAGGTTGCGGTGATCCACGTCGCGGATGACCTGCCTGATCATGATCTCCGACAACAATTGCAGGTCCAGGATGTAACCGCTGGCCTGATCGATCTCGCCCGCCACGACCGCCTCTAGGAGGTAGTTGTGCCCGTGCAGGTTCGTGCACTTCCCGAACCGGCGCTTGTTGTCGTCATCGGACAGGTCCGGGTTGTACAGCTGGTGTGCGGCATTGAACGATTCCCGGCGGCCGAGCAGAACGGTCATTAGCCTCGTCTTCTCTCGCGAGCTTTGCAGGAGACAGAATACGGGTGAGGTTGTTGTGAAAAGAAGTGAATCTTCCGGAACTGTGTGACGGTGGCCGCGGCGGCGGGGCCGGAACGGTACATTAGCCACGCGCCCGGCCTTCGCCCGCGCGTGCTGCCTCGCAATCACCCGGCTGATCTAAGGAGACTGACACGATGAAGGTCGGTATCGGCATCCCGAACCAGGTCAGGAACATGCGCCCGGCCGTGGTCCCGGCCTGGGCAAGACTTGCCGAGGAGGCGGGATTCGCCTCGCTGACCACGGTCGGTCGCCAGGCTTACCCCGGCTTGTCGGACACCGTCGCCCTCGCCGCGGCGGCCGCGGTGACCAGCCGGGTCGAGCTGATCAGCGGCGTGCTGCTGGCCACCACCTGGCCCGGACCGCTGCTGGCCAAGGAGCTGGCCGGGATCGACGGGGTGTCCGGCGGCCGTCTGACCCTCGGCCTCGGAGTCGGCCAGCGCCCGGACGACTTCATCGCAGCGGGCTACGGATCCAACGGGCGGGGCGCTCGGATGGACCTTGATCTGCAGACCTACCGCGACATCTGGCGCGGCGAGCCGGTCGGCGGCGGCCCGAACCCGGCCGTGCCGCCGGAGACCCGGCAGATCCCCATGCTGTTCGGCGGGTTCGCGCCGGCTGCGCTGGACCGGATGGCCCGCTGGGGCGAGGGCTACATCGGCGGATCCGTCCCGGCGCCCATGGCCGCCCCGGCGTTCGACGCGGCCAGGGACGCGTGGCAGCGGGCCGGCCGCGCAGGGCGCGCCGCGGCTGGTCGCCCTAGCCTACTTCGCGCTCGGCGACAGCGACAAGGGCAGGCAGAACGTGCACGACTACTACAGCGTGGCCCCCGGGTTCGCCGAAATCGTCGCCGGGGCCGTGTGCGACTCGCCGGCAAAGGTCAGGGAGGCGATCTCCTCGTTCGCCGACCTGGGCGTCGACGAGATCTCGTTCAACACCGGGACCGACGACGTGGACGAGGTCAAGCGCCTGGCCGACATCGTGTTCTGACCTTCAGCTTTCCTGGTCAGTTAGCTTTCCTGGTCTGGGCCGGCCTGCCGTCCAAGGAACCGGTCGTCCGCCTGAATCAGGGCGATATCGGCGGCTGCGGCTCTTTTGATCGCATCCATTCGTCGCCGGCGGTAGCCGCCGCGGCGCCGCCCCCTGTTCACCAGGCGCCGGCGCCGCGGGCGCAGCACCGATAGCAGCAGCAGGACGATGACCGCCACCGTGACCAGGAGGACGAGTCCGGTACCTATGGTCATGCCCACTCCGGAGACTTGAGTGACGGACGTGCACGGACGCAAGCGGTCGTCGGCCCGTTCTCCTGATTACACTTCCCCGTCGGCATTTCGTAAACCTGACCGCCAACGGCCAGGCCCGCCCGGGCATCACCGGACCGGGTTCTGTCCGTGAGCAGCCTCTCGCGCTAGTCTCTGCGCTGTACAGGGAGGAACACCGATGGGCCGGGTAGACGTCAACGGGGTCGGGATCGAGTACGAGGTCACCGGGCAGGGGCGGCCGGTGGTGCTGCTGCACGGCTTTCCCGACTCCGGGCGGCTCTGGCGGCACCAGGTGCCGGCGCTCGCCGGAGCCGGGTTCCAGGTGATCCGCGCGAAGCCCTGCCGGTTCTGCTCAGCGACCTGAACATGTTGCTGGTCACCGGCGGGCAGGAACGAACCAATGCCGAGTATGGCAAGCTGCTGACCACGGCCGGGCTACGGCCTGGCCAGATACACCCGGTCGCAACCCCGTACGGCGTGATCGAAGGATCCGCGACATGACCGGGCAGCAGGCCCCGCAATGGTGACCGCCTGGGGTCGGCGTCCACCACTCTGAGGTCCGGGGTGGAAACCCCGGCCCGTGGCTGGCTAGCGCACGAGGCGGCGACTGAGGCGATTGCCGAAGAGGAACTTGACGGTGGACTCAAGGGTCTTGACGGTCTTATCAGCGTAGGGGTACCAGATTTCTTCCTTCGTCCGGCCCCAGCGGTCGATCAAAATCGGCAGCGCGTGGGTGTAGCTCCGAATCGCGTTGCGGCCGTTGACCTGCCCGAGCCCACTGTCCTTGCGCCCGCCGAACGGCGCCTCGGCGACGCCGTAGATCACCGCCGCGTCGTTGTGGACAACTGATCCGGTTTTGAGCTGCTTGCCGAGCCGCATGGCCTTTTTCGGGTCCTTGGTGAAGATGCTGCCGCTCAGGCCGTACCTGGAATCGTTGGCCAGCCGCACGGCCTCGTCCTCGTCCTTGACCCGCATGATGGCGACCACCGGGCCGAAGGTCTCCTCGTTCATCAGGTCCATGTCGTGGGTCAGGTCGACGACGACGGTGGGCTTGTAGTACAGGCCCTTATCGGTGTCGGCCTCGCCGCCGACCAGGATGGTCGCGCCCTTGGCCCTGGCGTCCTCGACGTGGCGGCTGACGATCTCGAGCTGCCGGTCCCAGAACAGCGGGCCCACGTCGTTACCCTGGCCGTAAGTCACCGCCGCGGCTTTATCCGTGACCAGCCTGATGAACTCGTCGGCGACGCTGTCCATCACGTAGATGCGCTCGACGCCTATACAGACCTGGCCGCTGTTGAACATCGACAGGTACACCGCGCCGTTGGCGGCGCGTTCCAGGTCGGCGTCTGAGCACACGATCATCGCGTCCTTGCCGCCCAGCTCCAGCGAGCACGGAATGAGCCGGCTGGCGCAGGCCGCGGCGATCTTCTTGCCGGTGCCGACGCTGCCGGTAAAGGAGATCTTGTCGATGTCGCCGTTGACCAGCGCCGCGCCCGACTCGCCGTCGCCGTGAACCAGTTGCAGCACATCCTCGGGCACGCCCGCCTCCCACAGCACCTTCGCAGCCCAGCCGCCGGAATGCGGGGTGATTTCCGATGGTTTGAGCACCACCGCGTTACCCGCGAGCAGCGCCTGGACGGTCGGGTTAACCGACAGCACGAACGGGCCGTTCCAGGGCGTGATCACGCCGACAACACCGAGCGGCTGGTAGTGGATGTAGAGCTTTTTCAGCGGCTTCAGGTAGCCGTGCAGGCCGATCCGCTCGTCGGCGAGATCCTTGGCGGCCCGGCCGGCCCAGTAGTTGATGAAGTCGAAGGACGGCACGATCTCGATAGCCAGCGCCTCGACCAGCGGCTTGCCGGATTCTCCCTGGACCGTCGCGCAGATCTCGTCCTTGCGGGCCAGCAGCACGTCCAGTGCCCTGGCGATGACCGCGGCCCGTTCCGCCGCCGGGAGTGCCGCCCAGGCGGGTTGTGCCGCCCGGGCCCGCGCGATCGCGGCGGTGACCTCGGTCGGCGTGCTCACGGTGATCTCGCCGACCGGTTCCCGCGTCGCCGGACTGGTCAGGCCGAGCCGGCGGTGGCCGTCTGAGGTGGGGGACAGGGCTTGCACGATGGCCATGGCAACTCTCCTCGGACCCGCGACCTTATCTAGAACAAGTTCTAGTTCTTTGAGCGTAGCGCACGCGCGCCGGAGAAACGACGGGCCGATAACGCCGCCACCGATCGGGGTGCCGCAGCGTCGGCACGGCCGTCCCGCGCGCCCGTATACCCCGTTCTCCCGCCCGGGCCGCGTGTCTCCGGTGGTGACGTGCCCGACTAGGTAAGAACAAGGTAACCAGGCCAACAGCCGTTAGCCGGCTCAGGCTGAGAACGGCCAATTACACTGCAACGGTGCGGTCAGGGCACAGGTGGCACGTCAGATGGCGCTGGGTTGCCGTGTTGGCCGGCGTCGCGGCGCTGTGCTGCCTTCCGGCCCTGGCCAGCGCGCTCCCCGTGAGCGTGCCGAACCTCACCGCGCAACAGCTTGAGCAGCGGATCCTCGGCTCCCAGCGGCTGTCGTTCGCTGGTTACGCGGAAAGCAACGCGAACTTCGGCCTCCCGCCGCTGCCTGCTTTCTCCAGCGTGACTCCGCTGCTCGACGGAGTGACCCGGCTACGGGTCTGGCAGGCGTCAACGGACCGCTGGCGGGTGGACACGCTGTCCGATGTCGGCGAGAACGACACCTACCAACTCGGCGACAGCACCTACGTCTGGGATTCCGGCCAGCAGCTGCTCACCGGAATCGTCGGCGCGGAAACGGTCCGGCTGCCTAGAGCCGCTGACCTCGTGCCGTCGTCCCTCGCCGTCCGGCTGATCAGCTGGGCCGGCGCGGGCGCGAAGCTGAGTTCCCTGCCGCCGCGGCGGGTAGCGGGGCAGAGCGCGGCCGGCCTCGCGGTCAGCCCGGCGAGCAGCCGGTCCACGATCGCGCAGGTCGATATCTGGGCGGCGCCGGGAACCGGGATCCCGCTGCTCGTGCAGATCTTCGGCCGCGCCTCCTCCGTCCCGGCCTTGCAGTCCCAGTTCCTTCAAGTCGGGCCGTGGACGCCGGGCGGCAGCGTGCTGACGCCGCAAGCCGGCCCTGGTGCCGGCTTCACCACCACGACTCCGGCCAGCTTCGCCGGGGTGCTGAAGAACCTGGCCACGGTCCGGCTGCCGTGGCACCTCGCCGGGTTCGCCCAGCAGCGCTCACCCCTTCCCCAGATCCACATCTACGGCAGCGGCCTGACCGCCTTCGCGGTGCTCGCCTTCCCCCCAAGCACCGGCAACGGGCTGCTCAGCACCGCGCTCGACGACGGCGCGGCGCAGCTGAGCGTCGCCGACGGCACCGCCGCCATCGCCAGCGCCCCGCTGATCAACCTCGCGCTGGTCAAGCCGGCTCACTCGCCGGACACGTTCCTGCTGGCGGGGTTCGTCACCAAGGCCGCGATGGAGCAGGCCGCCGACGCACTCACCCAGCGCCCGCACTTCCACTTCCCTGGAAACCAGTGATGATCAGAACCGAGAACCTGACCAAGCGCTTCGGCCACGTCGAGGCCGTGCACGAGGTCAACCTCGACGTCCGCGAGGGCGACCGCTACGGGCTGCTCGGCCCCAACGGCAGCGGCAAGACCACGCTGGTCCGCATGCTGCTGGGCCTGGTGTACGCGACCAGCGGGTCGATCTCGGTGCTCGGCGAGCCGGTTCCCCGGCACGTCGGCCGGGTGCTGCCGCAGATCGGCGCGATCATCGAGGAGCCCGGGGCATACCCGCACCTGTCCGGCCGCGCGAACCTGCGGCTGTTCGACGCCGCGGGGTCGCAGGGGTCGCGCCGGACCCGGCGGCGACGCGTCGACGAGGCTCTGGAAGAGGTCGGCCTGTCCGGCATCGACCGGCGGCCGGTGCGCGCCTACTCGCTCGGCATGCGGCAGCGGCTCGGCCTGGCCGCGGCCCTGGTGCGCCGCCCCCGGCTGCTCATCCTCGACGAGCCGACCAACGGCCTGGACCCGCGCGGCATCAAGGACATGCGCACCCTGTTGATCAGGCTGAACGCCGACGGCGTGACGATCTTCCTGTCTAGCCACCTGCTGTCCGAGGTCTCCGCGCTGTGCACCAGGATCGGGGTTCTCGACTCCGGCCGGCTGGTGCTGCAGGATCAGCTCGCTGACCTGGAACAGCCGACCGGTCGCGTGCTGGTCGCCACCGATGATCCAGAACGGGCCGTGGCCACGCTCGACGGGCTCGTCGAACGCCGGGACGGGGCAGAGCTACTGGTCAAGTCGGACGACGCGGCGGTTCTCAACGCACGGCTCGTTGAGGCGGGGGTACCGGTCCGGTCTCTGGTCGCGCAGCGGCGCACCCTGGAGGAGATTGTGCTCGACGTGACAGGATCCGGGTCCGACGAGTTCAGCGGCGCAAGCGCCGAAAGCGCCGCCACCGCCGACGAGGTTGAATCGTGATCGCGGTAGAGCTGTTCAAGCTGGTCCGGCGGCCGCGGACCTGGCTGACGATCGGGATGATCTGCGCGCTGCCGCTGCTCGTGGCGATCTTCATCGCGGTGACGCACATCGCGCCGGCGCCGGGTTCGGGCAGCGCGTTCCTGTCCGCCGTGCTCAACGAGGGGCAACTGTACCCGGCGGCGGCGCTGGCGCTCGTGCTGCCGGTGTTCCTGCCGGTCTCCGTCGCGGTGATGGCCGGCGATTCGATCGCGGGCGAGGCCTCGACCGGCACGCTGCGCTACCTGCTGGCCCGCCCGGTGGGCCGGACCCGGCTGCTGGTCGCCAAGCTCATCTCGGTGACCGTGTTCACGCTGATCACCGTCATCGCCGTCGCGGTGACCTCCTACGCCACCGGCGTGCTGATCCTTGGCCCGTCCCGCGCCGCGGCCGTCGGCTTCGCGCCCGGGACCTCCGGCTCGATCAGCTCCGGCGCCGGGGGTGCGCCCACCGCAGGCCTGTCATCGGGGGCGTCGATCACCTCGTTGTCCGGTGCTCCGCTGACCTTCCTCGATCTCATCGAACGGGTCCTCGGCGCGATGGCGTTCATCACGGTCTCGATGCTGGGCGTCGCGGCGATCGCGCTGTTCCTGTCCACACTTACCGACTCCGCCCTGGGAGCCGCGCTCGGCGCCCTCGCGGTGCTTGTCGCCAGCGAGGTGCTTGTCACGCTCGGCGCTGCGAGCGTGGTACAGCCGTACCTGCCAACCCGGTACTGGCTGGCGTGGATCGACTTCTTCCGTCAGCCCATCTACTGGCCGGACATCCAGCGCGGGTTCGCGATCCAAGCGGTCTACGTCGTGGTGTTCCTCGCGGCCGCGTGGGCGAACTTCGCGACCAAGGACGTGACCAGGTGACGGCCGCCGACCGTTAGCGCCCGGCGGCCTGCAGGGCCGCGCAGTCGCCGGCGGCGGGGGCGGAGACGTGGCCGCTGGCCAGCGTGCGCAGCACGATGCCGTCGACGAGCGGGTCGTCGGGGAGCTGGCTGTGCTGGATGTTCACGCCCGGGCAGACGGACTGCAGCGGCACGTTCACCGCGTCGGCCAGCCGGGCCGAGTCCGGCGGCTGCACCGTCTGGTCGTCGTCGCTCCACAGTGACAGCCATGGCGGCCGCGGCTGCGCGGACCGCTGCAGCCCGGTCAGCAGGGCGCTGCCGGGCACCAGCTGCTGGCAGGCGACCGGGCATTCCGCGGGGTCGTAGGCGGCGCCAACGGCCGCGATGCGGGCTCCGTGCAGCGGGGACCCCAGGGTGATGATCATGCCCGCCTGGGCCGCGCCGCCGAAGTCCAGGTCCCAGAGCCAGGCCACGACGCCGCCGGCCGAGTAGCCGATCACGGTGACCGGCCCAGAGCCGGCGTCGATCGCCCGGTTCACGTAGCCGGCCAGCACCCGGGCCTGTACGGTCAGGTCGCCCGTGCCGTTGCCCGCCAGCTGGACCACGGTCGCCGTCCGGCCGGTGCCCCTGATCCGCGCGGCCAGTTCGTCAAGTGACGTGGTGCCACCGCCGTACCCGGGAACGAGCAGCACCGCGCCCGGCCGGCCGGCCACTGGTTTCGGCGCGCCGCGCGACAGCCGTACCCCGGCGACGGCAGCGGCCACGGCCACGACGAGGACAAGCCCGCCGAGCAAGACCCTGCGCCGCGGGCTCAGTCCAGTCCACCAGGCGCCGGCACGCATGTCTCCATCATGCGCCCGATCGCCCGGTGCCTTGCGGCAAACCGCGTCAACCCATGACGAACCCGGCCCGGGTGTTCAGCCCCCCGGGCGGCAGGCAAGAGGCCGCCTGGCGGTAGGGAGATGCGCGATGCCGTTCAGCCTTCCGGAGCGGAACCTCGCACGCGGCGCGCACGCCGCGGTTGTGCCGCTGGTCGCGGTGTCACCAGCCGAGGGTCGCGCAGAACGGCCGGTAGCGCGCCGCGCTGGCGATTCGGGTCATGGCTACCGCTGGCAGTTCGGGCACCAGAACCTGAGCCGTTCCTGGCCCGGAGGGCCGGCCTCGCCCCGCCTGACCGGGGTCCCGCAGCGCCGGCACGGCCGTCCCGCGCGCCCGTACACCCAGTTCTCCCGCCCGCGCCCGGAGTCCCCGGTCGTCACATGCCCGAACCGTTCCTTGTTCGCGTCGAGCAGCCGGTGTCCGAGATCCACCAGGGCAGGAAGATCTTCGACCGACCCGGTCGGCCGCGACGGATCGACACCCCGCAGGAACAGCGTCTCCGACAGGTAAATTGTCCCCAGGCCAGCCAGATTCCGCTGGTCGAGCAGGGCCTCGCCGATGGGCCGGTCCGGGTCGCGGGCGAGCCGCGTCACGGCGGCGGCCGGGTCCCAGTCCGGGCCGAGCAAGTCGGGGCCGAGGTGGCCGACGACCGTGTCTTCCTTGGCCGTCGGCAGGACCTCGGTGATGCCGAGGAGATACCCGGCCGCCAGCCAGTGCGGGTTGCCGAGCAGCAGCCGGATCTGGTGGCCGCGCCCGGGCGGCCGCCCGTCGGCCGGCTGGATCCGCCAGTAGCCGTCCATCTTCAGATGGGTGTGGACGCTCAGGCCGTTGCCGGTGCGGATGAGCAGGTGCTTGCCCCGGGATACCGACTCGGTGACCAACTGGCCGGCCAGGCTCACCGTGGCGTACCTGGGCACCCGGAAGTCGCTGCGGGTGAGCACCTGCCCGGCGAGGGCAGTGTGCAGTCGCTTGGCGGTGTTCCAGACCGCATCGCCTTCTGGCACGGTCCTAGTCTGCCCGAAGCAGACGGGTGCCAGGCCGCTGCGTCAGGCCGGCTTCAGTAGCGCCTGTCCCCGTTCTGGGGATAGCCGTTGCCGTAGCCGGCCTTGCTTTGGTCGGTTCTGCCCTCGACGGAGTACCGGTCGGGGGCTGACGGCTGGTAGTACGGGTCGTCCGTGCTGTCCTGGGCCGGGCCCGCTGCCGCGGTCCGGGCGCGGTAGGACTGGCTAGGGTACGGGTAAGTGCCGCTGCCGGAGTCGTACGGGTTCAGGGCGCCGTTGCCGGCGGGCCTGGCATTGGCCGGGTTGCTTGTCGCGGGTCCCGCAGCGGTACCGCCGGAGGGCCCGGCGGCGGGAAGGCTGCCGATGGGGAGCCCCGTGGTCGGAGACTGCGTCTGGCTCGGCTGCCGGTGCTGTGCTTGGCGCTGCTGAGACGTCCGGGACTGCTGCGGGTCGTACTGGCCGCCGGGCAGGTCGGCGCCCGGCAGGCCCAGGGCCGGCCTGCCGCCGGTGCGGCTGGACTGGCCTGACTGACCGCCGTAACCGGGCAGTTGGCCCGGGCTCCGGCCGGGCTGGGCCGGGTTCCCGCCTTGGGCCGCCGGTCCCTGACCGTCGAGTCCCTGGCTTCCGGATCCTTGGCCGCCGGCCGCTGGGTACCGTCCTGCTGGCGCCTGCGAGATGGTCGTGGGCGCGTCGTCTCGGTATTGCCAGTATTCGCCGCTACGGCCGGCCTGGTACTGGCTGGACTGCTGGTACTGGCCGGTGATGAAGCTCTCGGTCTGCTCGGTCAACTCGGTCTGCGCCTGGGAGCGGCGTGCGGCTGCCCGGTAGGAGCGGCCGTCTGCCTCCGAGATCGCTGACCGGGAGAAGGCCTGGCTGGTCAGCGGGTCGTCATCCGTGCTGTTGCGGCTGTGCGCGCCGCCGCGGGCGGGCATCGGCCAGGCGCCGCTTGATTCGCGGGCACTGTCCCGGCTGGCACTGTCTCGGCTGGCGCTGTCCCGGCTGGGATCACGCCGGTCCGGTTCCCGGCGGTCGGATGCCTGCCAGGGAGCGTTGTCGGCGCGACTGCTGTCGCCGCGTCCTCGTCCGGGTGCCGCGGCGTGGCCTGGTGCCCCGGAAGGCCCGAACCCGGTCGGGGCTCCGAGCGGTCCGGAGGTCGCGGTGCCGTCGGCGGTGCCGGTGCTCTGGCTCCGGGTGCCTGACCGGGAGTCGGAGTAGCCGGAGGCGTTGACCCGGTCGATCCGCTCCGTCCGGTCGCCCCAGTCGCTGCGGTCCTGCTGGCGGCCGCCGCTGCTGCCGACCGCCGGCCTTCCGCCAGTCGCACCGGCGCTGGGCTGGTAGCCGTTCGGCTGGAACGAGGGCCGGGCGCCGGGCGGCGGGAACCCGTTTGCTCCGGGTCCCGGCTGACCTGGGCCGGGTCGCATGCCGTTCTGTCCCGAGGGCGGCCGGGAGGAGGTTACTCCCACGGTGGGCGTTGGGCCGGTGGCGGGGCGGAAGGGCTGGGGGCCGGTTCCCTGGCGGGCGGGGATAGGGCCGCTGCCCGTCCGCCCGCTCCCGTATTGACCGGCCCCGTTTTGACCGGCACCATTTTGGCTGGCCCCGTTTTGGGTACCACCGTTTTGGGTAGCACCGTGCCGGCCGGTGCCGGCCATCGCGCCGGTACCTCCGGCGGCGGGCGGCTGGTAGTCGCCGGCCAGCCCCGGTGCGGGGCCTAGCCGTCCCGCCCCGCGGCGCTGCTCAGCGTCCAGGCGGGAGTCCGGGCCGAAGCGGGAGTCCGCACCGCCCGTCCCCGGGCGGGTATCCGTCCCCGGCCGCGAAGCGTCCATCCCCGGCCGTGAACCGCCGCTGCCGGGCCCCTGGGCACTGTCGGGCGGTGATTCGGAACCGTTGAGTGGCCGGTCAGCGGCGACCGACGCCCAGTAGTCCTCGTCGGAGACGCCGTCGTCGGGCCAGATGTCCTCGCCGCGGTCCCGGCGCAGCCACAGGATGCCGGTCCGTTCACCACGGTCCTCCCGGTCTCTGCGCCTGCGGCGGCTGCGGTCGGAGCGGTCCTCGTCGGCTCCGTCGGGCAGGTCGTAGAGGCCGGTTGCTGCGATCTCGTCGGCCCCGTAGCCAGTGCTGCCGTAGTCGGGGACGTTGAATTCGTCGCCGCGGTCGGAGTCGGGCCGTCCCCGGCCGCCCGCGCGGCCATCGGGGTGCTCTCCGGCCCACCGGCCCTTGATGCCTTCGGGGGAGAAGTACTCACCTGGCGACCAGCCGTCGTCTTCGTTCTGGTACCCGTCGTGCGCATAGCCGTCGTATTCGTCGTACTGATCATCACGACCGCGGCCCCCTGGCCGCGCAGGCTTACGACTCAAAAACGACATACAACACCACCCGGCACAACACGGCCTGGCGTTGGCGCTAGCGAGGCGCGCGCGGCCATATACGCGAGCCTGCCCCCGTTGTCGCGAGCACCCTTAAACCGGCACTGGTTCGTAAGATTGTTACCAACGCTATGCCTGGCTGTCTCGTGAATCGCGAAACTTCACCACCGAGTACCGCAAGACCGGACATTCCGGTACGAACATACTCGGCAAATCACGGCTGCGAACCCGTTTCATCCCTCTTTTCCCCCGAGGTCTTACGAACTCGGAACGGTCGGGACGAAAAGTGCGTCATGACGTAGCTCTTACCGGTATACGACCGCGCCCGATGGTCGCGGCGGCGATCGCCTGCCATGCCGACTGAAGCGATGTCCCGTTCGGCAGGTTCAGTTCGGTATTGAGAGCGTACACGGTAAAGCGGTAGCTGTGCCCGCCCGGCCCGGGGCACGGCGGGTCGTAGCGGTCGTAGCCGGCCGTTCCCCGTGCCTGCTTTGCCCCCTGCGGCAGGTGCCCTTCGAGCAGCGCCGAAGTCCCCGGCCCGATGTCGAACACCACCCAGTACACGTACGGGGTGATCGGCGCGTCCGAGTCGTCGACCACGAGCGCGATCGACTTGGTGCCCGCGGGCGCGCCGGCCCAGGAGAGCGGCGGCGAAGTCGGCTGCCCCCCCGCACAGGTGAACTTCCCGGGCATGGTGTCGTGCGCGAACGCGTCCTCGGACACGGTCATCGCGCTCGGCGCGGTGACGGTGACACCCGACGAGAACAGCCCGCACCCGGCGAGCGGCACGGCGAATGCGGCCGCCGCCGCAGCCCTCGCTATCTGCCTGGCCGGCCCCCGCCGACGCGATCTGTCGTCCGTGTCCCACCTCACTCGCCAGAGTTTAGGGCCTGCCGCCCCTTGCGGCGGTCGGTCCGGCCCGGCGAGTCCCGATAACGAAGATCTAGCGGATCATCCCGAACGAATACGGCTGACTCCGCCCGCGCACCATTCCCCGCACCGGGGCCCGGTAGCAGGGTCCGGCAGCAGCCAGTGCCGAACGTCGCCGTACCGGTCTCGGCTGCCCCGTGCACCTTCCCGCGGCACCGGTCAGCCGGCCTGGCCGTCGGCGGGGATCGGACCGGTTGACGAAATAGTGCTCGATAGAGCTCGGTAATGAGCTGTGGTTGACGTTGAGAGGAGCGAAAGCCAAGCTGTTCTCGCGCTGTTGCCCGTCCGGACGCTGATGCCACGGCGGGTGCTGTGCCTCGCCGCCAGCGGGGCGGAGAGGTTAACCGCCAGTGGGACTGTAAGACCTAGCTTCTGAAGGCGCTGTGCCCGGTGAGGGCCTGGCCGATCACGAGGGTGTGCATCTCCGGGGTGCCCTCGTAGGTGAGGACGGACTCCAGGTTGGCCATGTGCCGCATCACCGGGAACTCATACGAGATGCCGTTGCCGCCGAGGATGGTGCGGGCGGTGCGGCAGATCTCCAGGGCCTCCCGCGTGCTGTTCAGCTTGGCGATGGAGACGTGCTCGGGTGCGAGCCTGCCCTGGTCCTTCAGCCGGCCGAAGTGCAGCGCGAGCAGCTGTCCCTTGGCCAGTTCGACGGCCATGTTGGTGAGCTTTTCCTGGGTGAGCTGGTAGGCGGCGATCGGCGCGCCGAACTGAACCCGCGTCTTCGCGTACTCCAGGGCGGTCTCGTAGCAGGTTCGCGCGGCCCCGAGAGCCCCCCAGAAGATCCCGAACCGAGCCTCGGTGAGGCAGGACAGCGGGCCGCGCAGCCCGGTCGCCTCTGGCAGGACCGCGTCGCCCGGGAGCCGGACCGAGTCGAGGAGGAGTTCGGCGGTGATGGAGGCACGCAGGGACCCCTTGTGCTTGATCTCCGGCGCGGCGAACCCTGGCGTGTCCGTCGGTACGACGAACCCGCGGATGCCGTCGTCGGTCTGTGCCCAGACCACGGCGACGTCGGCGACCGTCCCGTTAGTGATCCACATCTTCCTGCCGTTGAGTATCCAGTCGCCGCCCGACCGGGAGGCAGAGGTCCGCATCGCCGCGGGGTCGGAACCCGCGTCGGGTTCGGTGAGGCCGAAGCAGCCGATGGCCTCCCCGGCCGCCATCCGCGGCAGCCAGTCGGCCTTGTGCGCCTCGGACCCGAACCGCCAGATCGCGTACATCGCCAGCGAACCCTGCACGGACACCAGCGACCGCAGCCCGGAGTCGGCCGCCTCCAGTTCCAGGCAGGCGAGGCCGTAGTCGACGGAGGACATCCCCGCGCAGCCGTAGCCGGTCAGGTGCATGCCGAGCAGGCCGATCTTACCGAGTTCGCGGGTCAGCTCCCGGACCGCGGGCAGCTCGCCCTTCTCGTACCAGTCGGCGACGTGCGGGAGGATCTTGTCCGCGCAGAAGTCCCGCACGGTTTGCCTGACTGCCAGTTCTTCTTCGCTGAGCTGAGTGTCGATGCTGGCGGGATCGTGCGGGTCAAGACGTGGCCGGGCACCTGACGAAGAAGACGCAGCACTCATGACGCGAGGGTATCAGCGCTGCCTGCGGGTGACGGTGGTGGCGTCGGCCGGCGTGATCAGCCGGTGCACCTCCGGATGGGGGTTGGTCGGCTCGGCGAGGTAACGCTTGCCCGACAGGCGCAGCAGCACGGTGTCGCCGAGGATCACCTGGTCCCTCGTGCCCAGGTGGGTCTCCTGCTCGACGGACACTGACTTGGCCGGGTCGAAGCCGCTGCCCGCCCACCGCTGTACGGTGGTCCCGTTCGTGGAATTCAGGTCGATCACCGACAGCCGCCAGTTCGCCGACCCGGCGCTGGTGAGCCGCATCATCAGGTGCTGCCTGCTCACGGTGTCGATGACCGACCGGCTGCCGTCGGTGTACATCGCCAGGTCGATGCCCTTGACCGCCGCGCCGCGCCCGACGATCACCGGGCAGTCGACCTCCAGGGGGAACCGCAGGAGCTCCTGCTGGGACTCCAGGTCGGCGACGACGACCTCGTGCAGCGCGGCCCGCGGCCCGAGACCGTCCAGCTGCCGCCGGCAGGAGGGGCAGACCGCGGCGCCCTCCGGCGTTACCGCCGGCCAGGCGAGCAGCTGGCCCTGCCACTGCGCGGCCTGCCGGCAGGACGTGTTCGGGCACTTCCAGCGGGTCTGCAGGATCTTGCGGTGGGCCTGGTTCCTGGCGTCCAGCTTGGCCGCGTAGCGCAGCACCTTCACCTCGCGGGCCTGGGAAACGTCCTGCGCGCTGCGGGTCCTGATCCCCAGCGGCGCGAGCCGGACGGTGCCGTCGACGGTGTCCCAGGCGTGGAACCGCTCGGGCGACTGGTCGATCCACCGGTGCGCCGCCCGGTGGTCGATGTAGTGGTCGCGGGTGATGACGTGCAGCCCGCCCTCGCGCGCGAGCCGCAGGATCTCGCCGTCCGCGACCGACGCGGTGCTTATCCCGCCGCCGCGCTTGAGCTCAAGGAACAAGCGCGCGTCGGGGCCGAGCACGCGCACGAGCGAGTCATCGGCGACGAGCTCAAGCTGCGAGTCGGCGCCGTGCTGCTCCCGCCATGCGGCCATGACGAGGCCGAGCCGGTCCCAGACGGGAGCCTGGCGCCCGATCGGCGGCAGGTGAGGCGACCAGCACACATTGGAAACGTCAACAACAGCATTCCAGCTTGCCATCGCAGAAAATCGTAAACCTGCGTACAACGTCGCGCCACTCCGATCGGGAGCCTGCCGGACAAAACCCCGTCGCGAGGAGGACCGGTCAGACGCTGGCGAGGGTCTTGACGGCGGTCGTGAGGTCGTCCGGGGAAAGGACGAAAGCCAGCCGGAGCCACGGCGAGCGCTCGGCGGAGACGGAAAGCAGCCGTCCGGGCACGACCGCGACGCCGCGCCGCAGCGCCGCCTGGGCGAAGCCGCTGGAGTCGGCATCGCCGGGGCGACGGGCCCAGAGGGTCAGACCGCCGGCCGGCGCGATCCAGGTCCAGCCGGGCAGGAACGCCCTGAGCGCCGCCTCGGCCGCCGTGTACCGCTGCCGCGCCCAGTCGGCCCGGTAGGTGACGATCTCCTCGTGCGCCGAGCGGATCAGTGCCGCGAGTATGGCCTGCTCATAGGGCGGTGATCCCAGGTCGGCGGCCGCCTTGGCCGCCGCGAGCCGGGCGATGATCCCCTCGGGGGCGCGCACCCAGCCGGTGCGCAGCCCGCCCCAGTACGTCTTGGAGAACGAGCCGACGGTGACGACGTTCGGCAGCCGGGGCGCGAGCGCGGCGAGCGGCGGCGGCTGCGGGCCCGTGGTGAACCCGCCCGCACTGAATCCACCTGGGCCGGATCCGCCCGGGTCGCCTGCACCCGGTCCGAACGACAGCTCGGCCAGGGTCATGTCGTCGATGAACGTGGTCCCCGGGTGCCGCCGCGCCATCGCGACGATCTCATGCCGCTCGGCGGCGGGCAGGACGAGGCCGGTCGGGTTCTGGTGGGTCGGGGTCAGGTAGACGAGGGCGGGCTGGTGCACGGTCACCGCGTCGGAAAGCCGTCCCATGTCGCCGGGGGGCACGCCGACGGGCCGGGCGCCGCTCCGGTACACCGCGTCGATGAACCCCGGGTACGTGGGGTTGTCGGTCACGACGGGGTGCCCGGGTGCGACCTCGCAGCGCAGCAGTATGTCCAGCGCCTGCTGGCCGCCCGTGGTGACGAGCACCTGGTCCGGCGTGGTGGGCACGCCGTGGAACGTGGTGAGCATCGACGCGATGGCCGCGCGCAGGCCCGGCAGCCCGTACGGCAGGTAGCCGCTGCCGCGAGTCAGCGCAGCCCGTTCGGATTCACCGAGCACGGTACCGGGATCCTGCAGCGCCGCCGCGACCTGGGGAGCGCAGTCGACAGCGGCGAGAGACAGGTCGAAGGCGGGCGGCGCGGACAGCAGGCCGGTGAAGAACCCGTTCGCGCGGTGCACCGCCGCGGGGGTGGTGCGGTGCGGGACGAGCCGGGTTCCCGAGCCCTGGCGGCTCGCCGCCATGCCCTCGTCGCGCAGCACCTGATAGGCGAGCGCGACCGTATTGCGCGATACCGACAGGGCTCCGGCGAGGGAGCGCTCAGGCGGCAGCCGCACGCCCGCGGGCAGTTCCCCGGTGTCTGCCAGCCGGCCGATCCGGGCGGCGAGCAGCCGGTACAGCGCGCCGTCAGCCGTCGGCCAGCGGCCGAGCAGGTCGGCGAGGGCCTGCGGGCCGATCGTCGGCGTGCGGACGGGGTCCACTTCGGTGTTAATTGGCACTGTCATGACAGTGCCAATGATGCCAGATTGGGGCGGTGCTCACCTACGTTTTCTGGATTACCACTGTCTGCGGGATAACCGCGGCGACGGTCCTGTCCGCCGCCGCGTACTGCTGCCTGACGGCCGGCCTGCGGAACGGCGACCGCCCGGGTGACGCGCAGGTCGCCGCCCAGCTCGGGCCGGGGCCGCGGTCCGGCGCGGTGTCGCCCGGCGAGGCAGCTTCGGTGATCGTCGTGACCGTGCGCAACCCGTCGGGCACGCCCGTGCTCACCGCGCTGAACGCCCGGCGGGCACTGCTGCCCGCGCTGCTCACCGGACCGCACAGCGTCAGCGTCCCCCGGTGGACGGGCGGAAGGAAATTCCGGCCAGGCAGGTACGAAACGGTCGGTATCGCCCCGGCGGGCGGCATCGCCGAACTCGCGCTGCCGGCCGCGCCGCGGGCGCGCCGCTGCGTGCTCACCGTCGCCGTCGGCCAGGAGGGCGGCCGGCTGCGCGTGCACCGGCTGAGGCTCGGCCCGGTGAACCGCACCGCCGGCCGACGGCAGGAACTCTTTTCATCCGCCCGTCGGCCCTGAGAGCGGCCAGCCAGCAGAACTCAGGGAACCGTGGTTCGCCAGCATGAAAACGGTTCGCAGATAATGGTCGGGTGACCACTACCGCGGGAGCGCCAGGAAGCGCCGCCAGGCCTGACCCTGAGATTCAGGTGTTCACCGCCCGCCTCACCGGCCGGCCGCTGCTCGACAGCGACAGCCGCGCCCTCGGCCGGGTCCGCGACGTGGTCATCTGGCCGGTCGCGGGCAATGAGCCGCCGCGCGCGCTCGGCCTTGTCGTCCAGTTGCGCCGCCGGCAGATCTTCGTACCCTTCGGCCGGATCAGAGAGGTGTCCGCCGAAGGAGCGCAGCTGCTCGGCGGCACCGTCGACCTGGACCCGTTCAACAAGCGGACCGGCGAGATACTGGCGAGCAGCCTCTACGGCCGGCGCACCCCCTCAGGAACCGTCGCCGACGTGGCCATCGTGAACCGTGAGCTGGCGCGCGACCGCTGGGAGGTGACCGCGCTCGCGGTCACCAAGGGGCGGATGCTGCGGACGCGCGGGCCGGAGATCATTCCCTGGGAGGACTGCCGCGCCCTGTTCGAGCCGGGCCCCCTGGCGGAGCAGCTCACCAGCCTGCGCGAGATGGCCCCGGCCGACCTGGCCACCGCGTTCGATTCGCTGCCGCAGGCCCGGCGCAGCCAGCTGGCCGCCGCCCTTGACGACGAGGAACTGGCCGACCTGCTTGAGGAGATGCCCGAGCAGGATCAGATCCGGCTGCTCAACAGCCTCGACGACGTCGAGCGCAGCGCCGACGTCGTCGAGGAGATGGAGCCGGACGACGCCGCCGACCTGCTCGGCGAGATGCCCGCCGAGCAGCGGGAGCGCCTGCTCACCGCGATGCAGTCGGTCCAGGCCGAGGACCTCCGCCGCCTGCTCCGCTACGACAAGGCCACCGCGGGCGGGCTGATGACCTCCCAGCCGCTTGTCTTCGCCCCGGACGCGCCGGTCGCCGAGGTCCTGGCCCGGGTCAGGGACCGCGACCTCCCGGCCACGACCGCCGCACAGGTCTACGTATGCGAGCCGCCGCTGCTGACGCCGACCGGCCGCTACCTGGGCAGCGTCGGGTTCCAGCGGCTGCTGCGCCGCGCGCCGTCCGTCCCGGTCGGCGAATGCATCGAGGACCGGGTCTTCGTCAAGCCCGACCTGCCCGAGCGTGAACTGGCCGCGCGACTGGCCGCCTACAACTTCATCGGCGTCGCGGTGTGCGACAACGCCGGACGGCTCGTCGGCGCGGTCACCGTGGACGACGTGCTCGACCGGCTGCTGCCGGCCGGCTGGCGGCGGCGGAACGGAGACAGCACCTGATGGCACGGTTCACTTCTTTCCGCGGTCCGGTGGGGGACAGGAACGACCTGTCGGTCCCGAAGGGCGCGCCCGTGCGCGGGACGCTGTACGACGCCGACGCGTTCGGCCGGTTCTCCGAGGGCCTCGCCCGCTTCCTCGGCACCGGCAAGTACCTCTTCGGTCAGACGCTGTTCGTGATCGTCTGGATCATCGTCAACACCCTCGGCATCATCCACCACTGGGACCCGTACCCGTTCATCCTGCTCAACCTGGCCTTCTCCACCCAGGCGGCGTACGCCGCCCCGCTCATCCTGCTCGCGCAGAACCGGCAGGACGAGCGGGACCGGGCCACCACCGAGCGGGACCGCCAGGTCGCCGCGCGCACCCAGGCCGACACCGAGTACCTGGCCCGCGAACTCGCCGCCATCCGCCTCACGCTCAACGACGTGGTGACCAACCAGGACCTGGCCGAGCAAGTGGAGCACCTCACGAAGCTGATCGGCGACCGCTTCCCGGACAAGCCAGACGAGGACTGACGGCGTCCCGAGCTACCTGCCCTGGCGTTTCGCGAGTTCCCGGTGCAGCGGCGGCATGCCGGCGGGCAGGGCGTCCAGCGTGAACAGCCGGGCCTCGAGGATCTCGCGACCGTCGAGCACGAGGCCGTCGATGCCGCCGACCAGCGCGGCCTCGTAGTACACCTCGACCCGGTACCGGAAGCCGCTGCGCAGCTCAAGCAGCCTTCCGACCCGTACCGTCAGGCCGGTCTCCTCGCGGGCTTCACGGACGACCGTCTCCTGGAACGTCTCGCCCCGTCGCGCGAACCCGCTGGGGAAACCCCACTGCCCGCCGGCCGACCACAGCCGGTGCCGCAGCAGCAGCACCCGCCCGTCCTGCGCCCGGACGATCCCGGTAACGCCGACACCGAAGCGTGAATGCAGCCGCCACGCCAGCCACCCTTGCCACGGCCCGGCCGCCTGCCAGGCCCGCACGAGCAGGTCAGAGCTACCGTGCCGGAAGACGGCACCGCATTTAGACAGGGCGCTGTGTTTGGAGAAAGCGCCGTTTTGCGAGAAAGCGCTGCGTCTTGAGACCTCAGCCTCCTGTCTTGACCGCGGCTGCGGCCAGCGCGTACACCGGGCGCGCGGCCGGCCCGCCGCCGGTGCCCGCCATCCACCCGCCCGCTTCGCATACCCCGGGCGGCACGATCTCCAGCCCCGCCAGCCAGCTGGCCACGGCCACGGCGTCGTGGTTGCGAAACCGAGCGTGCGGGGCGGCCTGCTGAACCCGGTCGGCGAGTTCCTCGTCCTGGTAATGACCGGTGGAAACGATGAGCCACGAGCCGACGGCCGCGCGGCCCATGTACGCCGCGCACAGCCGCGCTGCCGCGTCGGCCGGCCGGAAGTGCAGCACCGCCCCCAGGATGATGCCCACGGGCTTGGCGAAGTCAAGCACGGCCCGCACCTCCGCGTGGGCGAGCACCGCCTCCGGCTCTGCGAGGTCCGCGTTAACCGCAGCCAGCCCGTTAGCGCCGGCTAGCAGCGCCTTCGCGTGGAGAGCGGCCGCCGGGTCGTTGTCCACGTAGCACACTCGCGCGTCCGGGTTCACCTCCCGGACGGCCTCGTG
The DNA here is from genome assembly GCA_963785645.1 of uncultured Actinomycetota bacterium. Lineage (GTDB taxonomy): Bacteria > Actinomycetota > Actinomycetes > Streptosporangiales > Streptosporangiaceae > Trebonia. The sequence continues at coordinate 281,916 of CAWAWG010000016.1, read as the reverse complement.
CACCGCGGGATGCGCGGGCAGCCCCGCGCCCAGGTCGAGGAACTGGCCAACCCCGGCGCCGGCGGCGCGGGCAGCGGCGGCACACAGAAACCGCCGGTTGTCGCGGACCAGGCGCGGCAGCGACGGGTTGATCTCGGCCATCCGGCCGCCCGTTTCCCTGTCGACGGCGAAGTTGTCCTTCCCGCCCAGCCAGAAATCGTAGATCCGGGCAACGGACGGCCTGGTCACGTCGATTCCAGGCACTACGAGTTCCTCACCGGTCATGAGGTGCCCGCCTTCCAGAATCGGCTGGTCTCGGCAGTCACTATAACGCGGTGCCGGATCCAGGTACGGCCGCGGCCTGGCCGCCTAAAATCCGCCGCCTGGCAGGCGCCATCGTTACCGAGGACTCCAGGGTGAGGCTCGCCTCCCCAGCAGCGGAAGTTACTCTCGCCGCGCCATATCGCTCTTCCCGGCTGGAGCAGACCCTCGCCCCAAACGCGAGCGTCAGCCCGAGCAGCACCGCATTCCCGAAGGACCGCGGCTCGCGGATCACCCCCGCCAGGAACACCAAGAAAACCACGGCGGCAAACCCGAGCGCGAACACCCTTCAAAGCTATCCGCCACACCTGAGCGGCAACCTTTCTCATCCTGGCCCAGGCCTGGTCGAGGTCCGGCCCGGCGTCCCGCCATAAATCCTTCGCGGCACGCCTAACCCACAGGGAGCGGCACGCCTAACCCACAGGGATTTGAAGGGCCGAGGTCCGCACCGCACCGGCACCGCGGCGGATATTTTGCCCGCCCCGGTGCAATGTCACCGACCTAAGGATCTCGCCGCCCGGCGGGCGCCCCGGGCGCGTGCCGGATATGCCCGGAAGATCCGCCCGCTCCCGCGACGCGGCCCGTTACCGGGTCAATTCCGCAGGTTATAGCCTGCTTTATTGACCAGTAAAGCGAAAACCTTGGCGACCGCCCCATCGCCCGCAGCGCCTCACTCGCAGCGCCTCGCCTGCACCGGGATATTTAGGCACGATGCCCCATATGTCCCCGAGGGCATCCCGGGGGACGCGTCACCGACCCAGGCCTTTCAATCCCTGTATGTCAGCGGAACCGAGGAACGGGCGGCCAGATGGGGAGCGCGAGAGGCGAGCATTCCGGCAACGGTCCAACTGGTGGCTGCCTTGCCAGTGGGGCGCGGAGGATCCCGTCAACGAACGGATCAACCTGCCGTGTCCCAGAATGGCAGGCTCCTATTCGGCCGACGCCGCTATCTCCTTGATCCGAGCCACGATCCGGGATGCTTCCGCTTCGCTGATCGGGACAAATTCATTTTCCAGGTCACCGTGCTCGGCCTCGTACATAAGTGGTGAGAATATCCACTTCAGTTCGCTGGAAAAAACCTCGTCGGTTGTCCCCCCGCCGTTCTTAATCCGGCGAAGTACTCCGGCCGCCCAACCGCCGTCGGCTGTGGTCTCGGGAGTATGCCGCTGTCGTTCCGGATATCGCTGTTTATGGTTTTCCCAGGCGGCCCGCAGGTCCGGGGCCGCCTCCGTCTACGCGTCGCGGGCCACGCCGTAGACGTGGTCGACGAGGACCCGGTGGAGCCGTCGCTCGATCGCCCGCCGATCCAGCTCGGCCTCGCGGGCGGTTCCGACCGGGCGGACCTTTTCGCCTGCGGAGCGTCGGCTGGCATCTTCGCCGGAGCGTCGGCGGGGCGGAGGCCGGGGGAGCGCTGGGCTGAGTCATACTCATCGACCCGGTCCACCCTCACCGCTGGCCTCCGCCTGTCGCACCCGGCGTTGCATCCTCACTCGTTAGTACGGAAGTAGCCGACATTGGGTTCAGCTGAGTTATGGATCGGGCACGCTGGGTACCCGGCATGCGTTGCGGGGCGATAAACAGGTCGTGCCAGCGGCGCCTGGCAGGCAGGATGAAGGAATGCGGCGAGTGGTCATCCTGGGACGGGGCGGTGCGGGCAAGTCCGTGCTCGCCCGGCAGCTTAGCGAGCTGACCGGCCTCCCCGCGATTGAGCTTGACCGCCTGTTCTGGCAGCCGGGGGCTACGCCCGCCCAGGCGGAGGTCTGGGTCGCCAGGCACCGGGAACTGGTCGCGGGCGAGCGGTGGATCATCGACGGCGACCTCGGGCCCTACGACACCGGCCTGTCGTCCCGGCTGGCCGCCGCCGACACGATCGTCGTCCTGGACTTCGGCTTCCCGCGCTGTGCGTGGCGGACCCTGCGCCGGGGCCGGGAGCGGGCCGAGTACTGGGGCTGGGTCTGGTCCTACCGGCGACGCAGCCTGCCGGGGCTGCGGATCGCGATCGCCGCGCACCTGCCCCGCGTCCAGGTCCACGTGCTCCGCGACCCGGGGATGGTCCGGCGCTTCGTCGCGGACATCCGCAGCCGTATACCCGGATAACAGCAACAAGCGCGCTGCGCTGCCCGCTGCCGGCAAGATAGTGGATATCTGTACGCTCCATAGCGTGTGCGGCTATCCACTATCCGTGTGGATGGCCGCTTGTTGCTGGATAACAGCAACAGGCGCGGAGCGCAACCCGGGACGGGCGCGGTGCCGGCGGGACGGGGGCGGTTCTGTTACGAGTTTCTCAGGCCCTGGGTGGCGATCGCGATCATGCGGTCGCGGGCGGTCGGGTCCGCTTCCGTCGGCGTCCGGTTGAGGCAGCTGGTCATGAGTGCCTTCACGTCATCTCCGTCGACGTCCGGGCGGACCGCGCCGGCCCGCTGCGCGCGAACAAGCAGTTCGCTGAGCGCGCCCTTCAGGTCGAACCCCTCGCCTAGGCAGGCCGCGTCCAGGTCGTAGCCGGCGCCCATGAGGGACTCGGCCACGCCCAGGTTTGCCGCGCCTTCCGCGATGAGCAGTGTGAAGTACTCGAAGAAGGCCGCTCCCGGATCGTCTGAGCGGGCGAGGGTGGCCGCCTGTTCGGCGAGCCACGCTGCCCGGTTCAGTATGACCGCCTCGAACAGGGATTCCTTGGTGGGGAAATGCCTGCTCACGGTGCCGGTGCCCACGCCGGCCCGGCGCGCGATCTCCTGGACGGGCACCGACAGCCCTTCCGAGGCGAATGCCCGGAAGGCGACTTCCAGGATGTGCTCCCGGTTGCGCCGCGCATCGGCGCGCATCGGCCGCAGCGTGTCCGTCATCGGTGCCTTCCTCCCGTCTGGTGGCCCGTCGCTTGACAAACGGGATGCTCATCCCGGATAGTAATCGGGACGGCCATCCCGATTATAGCGGGAGGGGGAGATCGGAGCGGGAAGGGCCCGCCGGGACAGCGCGCGCAGCCCGGCGCGGACCGGGCAACGCACGCTTCCGTTCGGGATAACCGCTCTTCTCTTAAAACCACACTGCCTCATTTCACGAGTGAACCATGCCCAAAATCAGGTAAGGGGAATGCCTTGTCCGCAACGTCATCAGAGACCTCGCCCGAGGCGGGGCCGCTGCGGCCCGCCGCCGGGGGGCGCCAGGCGGCGGGTACGCCGCCGCGGCGGCTCGGTCTCGCGCTCGCCGTGATCGCGACCGCGCAGCTCATGGTCGTGCTTGACACGACGATCGTGAACGTGGCGCTGGCTCACATCCAGCATGCGCTGCACTTTTCCGGCAGCAACCTGGAGTGGGTGCTTAACGGGTACACGCTCGCCTTCGGCGGCCTGATGCTGCTCGGCGGGAGATCCGGCGACCTGCTCGGCCGGCGCCGGGTATTCATCTTCGGCATCCTGCTGTTCTCGGCCGCCTCGCTGCTCGGCGGGCTGGCCACCAGCCAGGCCTGGCTGCTGACCGCGCGGGCCGTCCAGGGGCCGGCGCCGCGTTCGCCGCGACCACCGCGCTGTCGCTGATCGCGGTGACGTTCCCCGAGGGAGCGCCGCGGAACCGGGCGATGGGCGTATACGCGGCGATGAGCGTCGCCGGGGGCTCGGTCGGGCTGATCGCCGGCGGCCTGCTGGTCAACTACCTCGACTGGCGCTGGGTGCTGTTCGTGAACGTGCCGATCGGGGCCGTCGTCGCGCTCTTGGCGCCGCGAGTGCTCAGCGAGTCGGAGCGGCGGCCGGGGAGCTTCGACCTGCCGGGCGCGGTGACCGCGTCGCTCGGTCTGGCCGCCCTGGTGTACGGGCTGACCAGTGCCACCCCGGCCGGCGCGGGCGACAGCGCGCACTGGGGGGACGCCAAGGTCGTCGTCTCGCTCGTGGCGGCGGCGGTGCTGCTGGCAGCGTTCGCCGTGATCGAGGCGCGCAGCGGGAACCCGCTGCTGCCGGTCCGGGTGCTGCGCAGCCGTGACCGTTCCGGTGCCTACCTGATCGCGCTGTTCGTGACCACGGCGCTGTTCGGGATGTTCTTTTTCCTGACGCTCTTCCTTCAGGACGTCTGGGGCTACAGTGCGCTGAAGACCGGGGTGGCCTACCTGCCGGTCATGGTCACCGTGATGGCGATGTCCGGCGTGGCCGCACAGCTCGTCCCCCGGATCGGTGCGCGGCCGCTGCTCATCGCGGGCTCCGTGATCGCCGCGGGCGGGCTGTTCTGGCTGTCGAGGCTGAACGAGTACAGCAGCTACGCGGGCGGGGTGCTCGGCCCGATGATGGTCACGGCCGCGGGGATCGGGCTGATGTTCGTCCCGATGACCCTGGTTTCGCTGACCAAGGTGGCTGATGGCGACACCGGCGTCGCGTCCTCGCTGCTGAACACCGGCCAGCAGGTCGGCGGGGCGATCGGGCTCGCGGTACTCGGCACGGTGGCGTGGAGCGCGGTCTCCTCAAGCCTGCGCTCCGCCGCCGGGAAGTCCGGGCACGTCACGACCGCGATGACGGACCACGCGCTCGCCTACGGGTTCTCCCGCGGCTTCGTCGTGTCGGCCGGGATCACGCTGCTTACCCTGGTCGTCGCGCTCGTCATGCTCCGGGTGCGGCGAGACGACCTGGCCGGCATCAACCCGATGGCGGCGCCCGCGGGCTAGCCCGGTGCGCGGATGTGCGTTTGGTGCGCCGGCGGCGGCACCAAACGCACATCCGTGCTCAGCTGGCGACCTGCGGGGGTTCGGTCCTGGTCCGCTTCAGCTCGAAGAAGTACGGGTTCGAGGCGAGCATCAGCGCGCCGTCGAACATCCGCAGCGCCTCCTCGCCGCGCGGCACGCGGGTGATGACCGGGCCGAAGAACGCGACTCCGTTGATGTGGAGGGTCGGTGTTCCGACCTCGTCGCCGACCGGGTCCATGCCGCGGTGGTGCGACTCCTTGAGCGCCGTGTCGTACTCGGTGGAGTCGGCGGCGTCGGCGAGGGCCGGGTCGAGGCCGCATTCGGTCAGTGCCTCGACGTAGAGGTCGCGGTCGAAGTCGCGCTTCTCGATGTGCCGCTTGGTGCCGAGCGCGGTGTAGAGGTCGCGGAGCGCGGCGGTGCCGTACTTCTGCTCCGCGGCGATGCAGACGCGGACCGGGCCCCAGCCCTTTTCGAGCAGCGCCTTGTAGGTTTCCGGTAGCTCTTCGCGGCCGGAGTTGAGCACCGACAGCGACATCACCCGGAACGACAGGTCGATGTCGCGTTCCTTCTCCACCTCGAGGATCCAGCGCGAGCTGACCCAGGCGAACGGGCAGAGCGGATCGAAGTAGAAGTCGACAACGGGCTTGGGCGTGCTCCCGGCGGCGGGGGAAGTAGCTGTCATGTCACCTACTCTAATCCCGGGAGTTCGCGGTCGCTGCAGTCCGGCTGCCCGAACGCGTCGAGGATCTGATTGGCGGCGGTCGTCACGGTGAGGGAGCCGTCCCGCACCCGCCGCTCGAGCCCGGGCGCGATCGCGCGCACCCCGGGATGCTCGTGCAACCGCTTCAGCAGCTGGTCGTGCACCATGTTCCAGGTCCACTCGACCTGCTGGTCGCGGCGTCGCCGGTCCAGCTCGCCGGTGGCCTCAAGCATCGCCCGGTGCTGCTGAAGGCGGTCCCATACCTCGTCAAGGCCGGTGCCCTGCTGAGCGCTGCAGGTCAGCACCGGGGTCCGCCAGGCGGCGGCGGGGTCCCGCAGCAGCCGCAGCGCCGCGGCAAGCTCGCGGGCCGCGGTGCGAGCGTCCTTTTCGTGCGGCCCGTCGGCCTTGTTGACCGCGATGACGTCGGCCAGCTCAAGCACGCCCTTCTTGATCCCCTGGAGCTGGTCGCCGGTCCGGGCCAGGGCGAGCAGGAGGAAGGTGTCGACCATGCCGGCGACCGCGGTCTCGGACTGCCCGACGCCGACCGTCTCGACGAGTACCACGTCATATCCGGCCGCCTCCATGACCACGATGCTCTCCCGGGTCGCGCGGGTCACGCCGCCGAGCGTGCCCGACGTGGGGGAGGGCCGGATGAACGCGGCGGGGTCGGCCGCCAGGCGCTGCATCCGGGTCTTGTCCCCGAGGATGGACCCGCCGCTGCGGCCGGAGGAGGGGTCCACGGCAAGCACCGCGACCCTGTGCCCGCGGCCGGTCAGCATCGTGCCGAACGCGTCGACGAACGTGGACTTGCCTACGCCCGGCACCCCCGTGATGCCGATCCTGACCGCCTGGCCGGCGTGCGGCAGCAGTTCCGTCAGTACCTGCTGGGCCAAGCGCCGGTGATCCGGCCGGGTCGACTCGACCAGCGTGATCGCCCGGGCGATGTCGGCGCGGGATCCGTCGAGCACGCCGCGCACGTACCGCTCCGCGCTGGCCGGACCCTGGGCGCGGGCCATCGCCTGCTCAGGTCTCGTGCCCGAGACCGGCGGCGAGCGTGCGCAGCAGGTCCTGGGCCGCGGCCGGGATCACGGTGCCGGGCGGGAAGATCGCGGCGGCTCCGGCGGCGCGCAGCGCGCCGAAGTCGCCGGGCGGTATGACGCCGCCGACCACGATCATGATGTCCTCGCGCCCGGCCTCGTCCAGTGCCGCGCGGAGCGCGGGGACCAGGGTCAGGTGCCCCGCCGCGAGCGAGTTGACCCCGACGATGTGCACGTCGGCCTCTACCGCCTGGCGGGCCACCTCGGCCGGGGTCTGGAACAGCGGGCCGACGTCCACGTCGAAGCCGAGGTCGGCGAAGGCGGTGGCGATCACCTTCTGGCCGCGGTCGTGGCCGTCCTGGCCCATCTTCGCCACCAGGATGCGCGGGCGCCGGCCCTCGGCCTCAGCGAACTTCGCGGCCAGCGCGCGGGTCTCTTCAACTGGTCCGGACGTCCCGGCCTCCTCCCGGTAGACCCCGGACAGCGTCCTGATCTGCCCGGCGTGCCGCCCGTAGACCGCCTCCAGCGCGTCGGAGATCTCCCCGACGGTCGCCTTGGCCCGCGCGGCGTCCACCGCCAGGGCGAGCAGGTTCCCGTCCAGGCCGCCACGGCGGCGGCGTTCCGGCGGCCGCGGCCGCGGTCAGCGCGCTCAGCGCGGCCCGGCAGGCCTCTTCGTCGCGCTCGGCGCGCAGCCGGCGCAGCTTCTCGATCTGCTGCGCGCGCACCGCGGCGTTGTCGACCTTGAGCACCTCGATCTGCTCCTGCGACTCGAGGCGGTACTTGTTGACGCCGATGACCGGCTGGCGGCCGGAGTCGATGCGCGCCTGCGTGCGTGCGGCCGCCTCCTCCACCCGCAGCTTGGGGATGCCCTCGTCGATGGCCTTGGTCATCCCGCCGGCCGCCTCGACCTCCTGGATGTGCTGCCAGGCGCGGTCGGCCAGGGAAGCGGTCAGCCGCTCGACGTACGCGCTGCCGCCCCAGGGGTCGATCACCCGCGTGGTGCCGGACTCCTGCTGGAGGAGCAGCTGCGTGTTGCGGGCGATGCGGGCGGAGAAGTCGGTCGGCAGGGCCAGCGCCTCGTCGAGGGCGTTGGTGTGCAGCGACTGCGTGTGGCCCTGGGTGGCGGCCATCGCCTCGACGCAGGTGCGCACGACGTTGTTGAAGACGTCCTGCGCGGTGAGCGACCAGCCGGAGGTCTGCGAGTGCGTGCGCAGCGACAGCGACTTGGTGTTCTTCGGGTCGAACTGGCTGACCAGCCGGGCCCACAGCAGCCGGGCGGCGCGCAGCTTGGCGATCTCCATGAAGAAGTTCATGCCGATCGCCCAGAAGAACGACAGCCGCGGGGCGAACGCGTCGACGTCGAGGCCGGCGCCCAGGCCGGCCCGCAGGTACTCGACGCCGTCGGCCAGGGTGTAGGCCAGCTCCAGGTCGGCGGTGGCGCCGGCCTCCTGGATGTGGTACCCGGAGATGGAGATGGAGTTGTAGCGCGGCATCCGCTGCGAGGTGTAGGCGAAGATGTCGGAGATGATCCGCATCGAGGGCTGCGGCGGGTAGATGTAGGTGTTGCGGACCATGAACTCCTTGAGGATGTCGTTCTGGATGGTCCCGGCCAGCTTCTCCGGCGCAACCCCCTGCTCCTCGGCGGCCACGATGTAGAGCGCGAGCACCGGCAGCACCGCGCCGTTCATGGTCATCGAGACCGACATCTGGTCCAGCGGGATGCCCGCGAAGAGCTGCCGCATGTCGTAGATCGAGTCGATCGCCACGCCGGCCATGCCGACGTCGCCGGCCACCCGCGGGTGGTCGCTGTCGTAGCCGCGGTGGGTGGCCAGGTCGAACGCGACCGACAGGCCCTTCTGCCCGGCGGCCAGGTTGCGGCGGTAGAACGCGTTGGACTCCTGCGCCGGTGGAGAATCCGGCGTACTGGCGGATCGGTCCAGGGCTGGGTCACGTACATCGTCGGATAAGGGCCCCGCAGGTACGGCGCGATGCCGGGATAGGTTTCGAGGAAGTCGAGGCCGGCCAGATCGTCCGCGGCGTACAGCGGCTTGACCGCGATGCCCTCGGGCGTCTCCCAGCGCGCCTCCTCGACGTCCTTGCCGGTCTCCTGGCGCCATGCCTCCCGCCACCGGGTCTCCCGCCGCCGGCCGGGCGACCGACGGCTCGCCCGGCCCGTCAAGCCCCGGCTCCCCGTCGGGCCCGGTGTCACTGTCGGGCCCGGTGTCACTGTCGAGCCCGATCTGGGTGAAGTCCGGGATCATCGGGGCTCTCCGATCTGGTCGAGCTGGTCGAGCGCTTCGGTCAGGGCGGCGAGGGCATCGCAGCCGAGGTAGACGAAGGCGTCGACGCCGGCGCTCGGCGTAGGCCGCCCGCCGGTCGCCGGGCCGGCCCGCGAGCACGACGTAGCGGGCGCCGGCCGCGCTTCAGCGCGGCGGCTGCCGCCTCGGCGTGCTCGGCGTAGCAGGCGTCGCTTGAGCAGATGCAGGCGGCCCGGGCGCCGCTGGCGGTGAACGCCCCGGCGAGGGCGGAGAGGTCGGGCTCGCCGTTCCCGCCCGCCGCTTCCCGGTCGGGGGTCTCGTACAAGGTGGTCTCGATGCCGCCGGCCTGGAAGAGGTTGGCCGCGAAGGCTGACCGGGCGGTGTGCACCGCGGCGGAGCCGAGCGCGGCGAGCAGCATCCGCGGTCGCGCGCCGGTCGCCGCCAGGATCGCGTCTGACCGGTCCCGCAGCGCCTCGAAGGCGCGCCGAGCGGCGCACCCGGGGCAGGCCCCCGCCGGGCCGGGCCGGGGCCGGCTCACGGACGAGCGGCTGCTCGGCCAGGTTCGGGAACTCGCTCACGCCGGTGACCGCCTCGCGGCGGCGGGCCGATGTCAGCAGACGCGCCTGGCCCAGTTCGCCGCGACCCGCTCCGCGACCAGCCCGCTGCGCAGCGCGGCGAGCTGGCCGCCGGCCCGCTCGATCTCCTGGAACAAGTCCCAGGCGGCCCGGGCGAGCTGGTCGGTGAGCCGCTCGGCGTACCAGGAGCCGCCGGCCGGGTCGATCACCCGGGCCAGGTTCGACTCGTCGAGCAGGATCGCCTGGGTGTTGCGGGCGATCCGGCGGGCGAAGTCGTCCGGCAGGCCGAGCGCGCTGTCGAAGGGCAGCACGGTAATCGCGTCCGCGCCGCCGACCGCCGGCGGCCAGGCACGCGACCGTGGTGCGCAGCATGTTCACCCACGGGTCGCGCTCGGTCATCATCACCGATGAGGTCACCGCGTGCTGCCGCTGAGCCGAGGCTGCCCCCGCCCCGATGCCGCAGGCCTCGGCGACCCGGGACCACAGGCGGCGCGCGGCGCGCAGCTTGGCGATGGTGAGGAACTGGTCGGCGCTGGCCGCGTAGCGGAACTCCAGCTGCGCCGCCGCCTGGTCGGCGCTCAGGCCCGGCCCCGGTCAGCTCGCGCAGGTAGGCGACCGCGGTGGCCATGGACAGGCCGAGTTCCTGCGCCGCGGAGGCGCCGGCGTCGTGGTACGGCAGCGCGTCCACGGTCAGGGCGCGCAGGCGGGGGAAGTCGCGCGCACAGCGGGCCGCGAGCAGCGCGGCCTCGCCGAGCAGTCGCCCCGTGTCGTCGTGTCCTGTGTTGTCGAGCCCCGTGTTGTCGAGCCCCGTGTTGTCGAGCACAGTGTCGCCGAGCCCGGTGGCGGCGAGCAGGCCCAGCGGGTCGGCGCCGAGGTTGCCGGCCGCCTCGCTGGCCGGGATCGCGGCCGGGCCCCGCGTGCAGAGCGCGAGCAGTTGCTCCGCGGCCGCGGTGAACTCGGCGCCCGCGTCCAGCACGACGCCGGCCAGGTCCAGGTGCACGCCCTTGAGGGCGGCGGGCAGGGCCGCGACCGGCAAGCCCGCGCCGCCGACCGTGAGCCACAGCGAGGTGACGCCGTTTTCCAGGTCCGCGAGCACGGCCTGGTTCATCCGGCCGCGGGTCGGGGTGTGCGTGCTGCTGCCTGACGTCCCAGCCGGGACAGGACCGGGCCCTGCACCCGGCCGCCGCGCATGAACGGCGCGAAGCCGGGCCAGCCGGGGTCGGGCGCCGTGTCCTGCGCGGTATAGAGAGGCTGGACCCACAGCCCGTCCTCGACCTCGGTCGCCAGCGCCCGCTCGGCCTCCGGGCCCGCGAGGCCCGCCTTGCCGGACTTGGCCAGCACGCCCGCCGCCAGGCGCTGCCACTGCTCCCGGCTCGCGGCGCGGGAACTCCGCTCCCGCCGCGAGCACGTCATCGGAGACCGTCATGCGGGTGCTCCTCCTTTGACGATTGTCTGCGTTTACACGATGCACTAACCTAACCGTCTCCAACACCCCTGAACCTGCGAACATCAGTGAACAGGATTAGGTTCAACTGTGGAGGTTGTGAATAGTGCCGGGAGGCAGGGAGCGGCTCGGCGTGCGGATCCGCCGCCTGCGCGAGGAACGCGGCCTCACCCAGCGCGCGCTCGCCCAGGCGATGGGCATCTCGCCCAGTTACGTCAACCAGCTGGAGTCCAACCAGCGGCCGGTCACCGCCGCGGTGCTGCTGAAACTGGCCGATGCCCTCGGCGTCGACCTCGCCGAGTTCTCCGCCGGGCCCGGCCGAGCGGCTGGCCGCTCAGCTGCGTGACGTGCTCGCCGACGCCTCACTCGGCGAACAGGTCAGCGACGCCGAGATTCGCGAGCTGGCCGCCGCCATGCCCGCGGTCGGCCGTGTCCTGGTCGACCTGCACCGCCGCTACCGGCACAACCTGGAGATCACCGAGGCGCTGTCCGCGCGGGTCGACGCGCCCGCCCCGGCTCCGCCGCTCACCCCGCCGGCCGCCTACGAGGAAGTCAGGGACCTCTTCTACGCCCACCGCAACTACTTCCACGCCCTCGATGCCGCCGCCGAGAACATCGCCGCCGAGGCCCTCGACCCGGGCGCGCCGCTGCGCGGCCTGACCCGGCGGCTGGCCGAACGGCACGCCACCGCCGTCACCGACCTCCCCGAGCCGGACGCCGGGACGTTCAAGCGCCGCTACGACGCCGGAGGCCGCGAGCTCGCCGTCTCACCCCTGCTGGACGACGGGCAGCAGGCCTTCCAGCTTGCCGCCCACCTGGCCGGCATCGAACTCGACGGCCGCATCGAGGAGATCGTCGAAGCGGCCGGCCTGCCCAGCGCGGAGACCAGGGAACTGGCCCGGGCCGGGCTCGCCAGCTACGCGGCCGGCGCGATGATCCTGCCCTACCGCGCCTTCCGTGACAGCGCCGAGACCGCCCGCTACGACATCGGCCTGCTCCGGCAGCGCTTCCGCGTCGGCTACGAGACCATCGCGCACCGCCTGTCCACCTTGCAGCGGCCCCGCGCCCGCGGCGTCCCGTTCTTCCTCGTCCGCGTCGACCGGGCCGGCAACATCTCCAAGCGCCAGTCCGCCACCAGCTTCCACTTCTCCCGCGTCGGCGGCTCCTGCCCGCTGTGGAACGTCTACGAGGCCTTCGCCACCCCCGGCCGCATCTCCCGCCAGCTCGCCCAGATGCCCGACGGGCGCGCCTACCTGTGGATCGCCCGCACCGTCACCCGCCACGCCGGCGGCTTCCACGATCCGGGCAAGACCTTCGCGATCGGGCTGGGCTGCGACATCCGCCATGCCCCGCGGCTCGTCTACGCCGACGACCTCGACCTCGACAGCCCGTCCGCCCTGACTCCCATCGGGCCCGGCTGCAAGCTCTGCGACCGCCCGGCCTGCCCCCAGCGTGCCTTCCCCGCGATCGGCAAGCCCGTCGACACCAGCACCCAGCACGCCCGCTTCGCCCCTTACAGCACCAGCTGACCGGTGGACCTCCAGCGGTCGCCGTCGTTCCCCGCACGCCCCCGGCTTACCTGGTCCCAACGCTACAGACGTTCCGCTTCGCTACCCCGGGGGTGACTGTTACGATGACGCCGCGAGTGGCTTCTGGCCAGCAGCGGGGGGCTAGAGACGTTTGAGGATTTGGCGTGCCCTTCACCAACTCTGTAATCGGTCCTGGTTTCGAGCCTGGCTCCCAGGTAGCGACCTACGAGATAGCTGAGGAGATCGGTCGCGGCGGCATGGCCGTGGTCTACCGGGCCCGCGATCTGCGTCTCGGCCGCTGGGTGGCCCTGAAGATCCTGTCCGGCGATGTCACGCGCGACCGAGCCTTCCAGCAGCGGTTCATCCGCGAGTCCAGAGCCGCCGCGGCGGTCGATCACCCCAACATCCTGCCGATCTTCGACGCGGGCGAAGCCGATGGCGTCTTCTACATCGCCATGCGCTACGTCGCCGACCGGGACCTGGGCAACCTGATCGACCGGATCGGCCCGCTGCCCACCGCGCACGCCGTCAGCATCACTGCCCAGATCGGATCGGCGCTCGACGCGGCGCATGCCCGGGGCCTGGTGCACCGCGATGTGAAGCCCCCCAACATACTGCTTGGCGACGTGACGGAAAACGACGCGGGCAACCATGTCTACCTGTCGGACTTCGGCATCAGCATGGCGGCCGGAGTCCCGGGCGCGGACGCGCAGGATACCGGCGGACACGACACGGGCGTCTGGGTACCGCTGAGCCGGCGCAGGCCGGCCTGCGAGTCGCGGCTGACGGCCACCAACGAAGCCCTGGGCACGGTCAATTACGCGGCCCCCGAGCAGATCCTGGGCCTGGAAGTGGACGGGCGGGCCGATATCTACTCGCTGGCCTGCGTGTTCTTCGAGATGCTGGCCGGGCGGCCGCCTTTTACCGGCGAATGCGACGAGTTCGGCCGGCTGGCCCAGTTCTCGCCTTCGCCGCCAAGGCTGACCGCGGTGCGCCCTGACCTGCCGCCCGCCGTCGATCAGGTCATCGCGAAGGCGCTGTCCGTGGTCCCGGAAGACCGGTACAGCAGCTGCCGCGCGCTCGCCGTCGCGCTGGCGGAAGCGTGCGGGCCGGGAACCAGCCAGCCGCCGGATGAGTCCGCCGAACCCGCGGCCGCACCGGCAGCCGCCCGCGTGGCGCCCTCCGCGGCCAGCCTGCGGCGTCGGCGTGCCGTCGCCGGCGTATGCGTGGCGGTGCTCGCCGTCGGCGGGGCAACGTGGATGCTGCTGCACGGCACCTCATCGCCGCGTTCCGTGCGGGGCGCGGGGAACTCCGTCATCGTGATCACGCCGACGACAATCAACGCGCCCAGCCGTCGGGCCGCCGCCTCGCCCCGCGCCACCGCTTCACCCGCCGTCTCCGCCGCCGCGTCCTCGTCACGTCCGTCATCGTCGCGTCCGTCATCGGCCACGGCGTCACCGGCCGCTGCGCCGTCGACGGCCCCGTCGCCGGCGGCCTCCCCGTCTACCGCTCCGTCACCGGCCGCTCCGTCACCGGCCGCGCCCGCCGGCGCAAGCGCGGCCGACTGCACGAAGACGGCAAGCGCCATGATCTCCGCCGACTGCTACACCCAGTCAAATGGCACGATCGACATCATCTCCACCGATGACCCGAGCCCGGCCGGCGTCGACGCAAACCAGGCCGCCCAGCTTGCCGACGGCGATTACCTGGAGTACCCGGATATCAACTTCGGCGCGGGTTCGAATCACTTCTCGGCCCGCGTCGCCTGCGGCGCTCCGCTCGCCGACAGCGGCGGGGTGGAGGTGGTGCTGGACAATCCGGCGAACAAGTCGGTCGCGGGCTTCTCCATTGCCAATACGGGCGGCTGGAACTCCTGGAAGGACATCGGGACGACCATGTCCGAGGTTACCGGCGTCCACAACGTCTACATCGTGCTCACATCCGGCGGCCCGGCTCCCTATGTGAGCCTGCACTACCTCACCTTCGCGGAGCCCTGACCCAGGGAAAGGCCGGCTGAGGCCGGTCAGCCGGTCGTGCAGACGAGCGCCACCCGGGTGAGCTGCCCGGCGCGCACCGTCACGGTAACCGGAGCCGAGCACGGCGCGGCGCTCGGCCCGGCTTTCGCGGTGGCGGTATAGGTGCCGGCGACGAGGCCGAGGCTGAACTTGCCGGACGTGCCCACCGTGACATTCACGTCGTGCCCGGTGCCGCTCTGGCGGAAGGTGACCACTCCCGACAGCGGCCGGGCAGATCCGCTGCCCGTCTCGAAGGTTCCGTCTACCACCCACTGAGCCGGGCCGCCGCTGGTCAGTCCGCCGAGCCCGCTCGGGCGGGCGCCGCTCCACGGGTCGCGGTCGCGGTGTCGTGGCTGGCCCCGGCGACGGGTCCGGTGTCGCTGGCCGTGCTGGCTGTCGCCGCGCACCCGGTGAGCGCCCACCCGGTCACGGCCGCGCCTGCGATCGCGATCCCGGCCGTTAGCTGCCGCATCTGTCCTCCTGCCGGTCGGCTTCGTCCCGCTCAGGGATTGGACGCGGCGAAGCCCCGGCCGGTTCCGTTCTTCGGCCGGCCCGGCCCTTGCCCCGGTGCGGGGACGAACGCCGGCCGAGGCCGCCGCTTTTCGTCGGTGCCGGGACCTGGGCCCCGCACGGGGCCCAGGTCCCGGCACCGACAGCTAAAGGTCAGATCCGCTAGGAGGAACGCTCCCAGGTGACCGAGAAGCTGTTACCGCTGCTGTTCAGCGCGCTGGGCAGCGCCTCGGTATTGCCGGAGGTGTCCACCATGGTTATCTGGTCATCGGTGAAGGAAGAGATCGTACCGGAGGTGCTTCCCTCGGTGGCGCTGGCGTTGGAAGCCGTCCATGAATGGAAGTCCGAGAGCGGGTAGACGCTGCTTGAGCCGCTCGGGGCCTCCGCGATCCACTCGGCACTGGTGTTCGCGCAGCTGGAGCAGCTCTCGGTTTCGCTGAAGCTGTCCGCGCTGTGCGTGGAGTCGGTGACGGTGAGCGTGTAGCTCGTGCCGCTTCTGGTCACGGTCGAGGTGATCGCGTCGCCGGCCGTGAGCGTTTCACCGACCACCTGGACGGAGTTGCTCGGGTACATCTCCCACCAGGTGAACTGGTAGGCGGTGCGGTCGTAGCACTCGATGAGGGTGCCGTCCTGCTCGACGCTGTCGCTGGTGTACCCGTCGATGCCGACCCAGAACGCGGCCAGTTGCGTGGCGCTGCTGCTGCAGGTGCCCGACGGCTCGGTCCAGCTCGCGCTGACCTTGCTGAAGGCACTGCCGGTGTCGGCGTAGCCGGACCAGTTCGTGGACTGCACGTCGGTCAGGCCCTTGGGATCGCCGGGCGTGCTGGCGACGCCGACCTGGTGGTTGAGTGGATGCTGGCCGATCGAGAGCTTTTGGATCGCGGCCTTGGCCAGCGCCTGCGCTGAGTCTGCCTGCACGGATGCTGATGGCTGGGCGGCGGCGGCCGTGGTGGGCTGAGCGCTCGCGGTAGCGGCGGTGGCCGCGAGCAATCCCGCCACGGGCACGATGGCGGTGAGGCAGTAGAGCAGGAACCTGCGGGGGTGGTGGATCATGTTCGACCCTTCCGGCTTATGTGCCACTGTGGTGGCCTTATTGCCGAGAATGATAACTTTAGTGAGTTTGCTATTCAATAAGTTGGCATCTGACTGTTTCCTTGATTTAACATTTCTCTATGTCCGCCTCGGTGTGGATGGTCCGTGTTCCGCCGGGCGGAAGTCACCCGCGTCCGCTCGGAAGGACCGGGTGTGCCGGTTCCTGAAACGCGGTCACACGAAAACCCCCAAACCGCGACCCGGCGGCCAGCGCGCGACTTGGCGGCAGGTCCGGCCAGGGGTGGTCACGGTGGGTAACTTGCGATGACCCAACGAAGGGGAACCCGCAAAAATGTCATCGTCCCGTCAGAAACCCGCCTTGTCAGCAAGAATGGCCCTTAGGCCGGGGCCGGGGGCCGCGGACCGGCTCCATTGTTTGTGCCAGCGCAGTCTGTGCCCGTGCGGCAAACACAGTGCGGCAAACACAGCGCAGCAAACAGAGCGCAGCGAACAGGAGGACTTCAATGGGCCGCCCGATCATCGGCATCACCGGCGAGCTTGACGCCGCGCGCTGGGGGGACTGGATCCGGGAGGCCGCGGTCTCGCCTGTCAGCTATATCCGTGCGGTGGAGCGCGCCGGCGGCGCCCCCGTGATCCTGCCGCCGGTCCCGCCGTCGTCCGTGACCGCCTACGTCGAGTCCTTCGACGGCCTGGTGTTCACCGGCGGCCGGGACATGGACCCGGCCCTGTACGACCAGGAGCGGCTGGAGACGTCCGACGAGCCGGACCGCCGCCGGGACCGGTTCGAGCTCGCGCTGATGCGCGCCGCCCTCGAGGCGCAACGTCCCGTTCCTCGCGATCGGCCGCGGCCTGCACGTCCTGGCCGTCGCCCGCGGCGGCACGCTCACCCAGGACCTGCCCGGCCACCGCGCCGGGCCGACCCGCTACGCCCCGCACGACGTGGTCCTCGGCGGGGACAGCCTCCTCGGCCGGCTGCTCGGCACCCGCATCCAGGTGCCCGCCGCGCACCACCAGGCCCCGCTACCGCCTGGGCGAGGGGCTGACCGTGACCGGCTGGTCGCCCGACGGCGAGGTCACCGAGGCGCTGGAGGCGGACGGGCACCGCTTCGGGGTCGGGATCCACTGGCACCCGGAGGAAGGCGACGACCCGCGCCTGCTCGCCGCGTTCGTTGAGGCGGCGGCTGAGCCGCGGCCCGGCCGGCGCCGCGAGCCGCAGGCGCCGCGCAAGCCGGTCGCGATGAAGCCGAAGGCGGGCGCCCGCCGCTAACGCACCCGCATGCGGGAACGGGGCGCAGAAGCCGCAGCCGTTCTGGATGCCGACCGGGACCCCTGACGGCGGAAGCTGCGCGCACCGCGCCGGGGCGCCCGAGCCGGAGAACCCTACAGCGGCAGGTTGTAGCCGCTGAACCAGTGGGCGTGCAGCCAGGTGATCGCCGAGGTCCACGCGCCGGTCACCTCGAGCAGCCCGACGGCGACGAGCATCACGCCGCCGACCCGGCTGACCGTCCGGGCGTTGCGCTTGAAGAAGCTGAGCACGTTCACCATGCGCGAGAAAGCGAGCGCGACGATCAGGAACGGGATGCCGAGGCCGAGCCCGTAGACGAACGCGAGGAACGCGCCGCGCGCCGCGGTGCCCGACTGGAGGGACAAGGCGAGCACCGCGGTCAGCGTCGGGCCGATGCACGGCGTCCAGCCGATGCCGAACAGGACGCCGAGCAGCGGCGCGCCCGCCAGCCCGGCCCTCGGCATGACGGACGGCTTGAAGACCCGCCCGGCGAACATGAACCGGTCGAACGCGCCGAAGAACAGCAGCCCGAGCAGGATCGTCACCCCGCCGAGTACCCGGGTGAGCAGCGAGTCGTGCGCGCTGAACAGCTGGCCGAGGCCGCCGACCGCCAGGCCGGTGAGGGCGAACACGGCGGAGAAGCCGGCGACGAACAGCGCGGTCCCGGCGACCGTCCGGCCGGTGTGCCGCGCCTGCGGACGCGCGGCGCCTTCGCCCGGGCGCCGGGTCGTCACGCCGCCCGGCCCGCCCGCTCGCGCCTCGCCCGTGCTCCCGGCGGCGGCGGTCGCCTTCGGCGCGTCGTCGCCGGCCGGGACCGCCGTCGCGTCCGCGCCCGACATCCCGGTGATGTACGCCAGGTACCCGGGCACCAGCGGCAGGCAGCACGGCGACAGGAACGTCACCGCGCCCGCCGCGGCGGCGACCGGGATGGCGAGCAGCAGCGGCCCGGACGACACCAGGCTGACGACGCTCATCGCGTACCCGCTCCGGCCAGCTCGGGGCCGGTCAGCACGGGGTCCGGTCAGCGTAGACATGCCTCCCAGTATGACCGACGCCGGCGCCGGCGCGCCGCCGGAGCCGGCCGACAGGTACATGGCCCAGGTCCGTGACCGGATATGGTGACTGGCTGTGAAACCGGCCGCCAGCGAAGCCCCGAGCGCCACCCGCGCCCCGGGGACCCGGCTGGTCCGGGCCGGCGCCATCGCCTTCGCCGCCGTGGTCGTCAGCTGGCTGGTCTTCAACGCCGTCAACGGCGCGCTCAACGAGGTCGACCTCACCGTCTACCGGGACGGCGGGCTGATCGTCAGGCACGTCCGGCCCGTACTACGACCCGCGCGCCTACGCGCCGCTCTACGACTGGGGCGGCTACAGCTCGCTCGCGCTCAAGTTCACCTACACGCCGTTCGCGGCGATCGCCTTCGCGGCCGTTTCGTTCCTGCCGTGGGCCGTGATGTCGGCTCGCCTCGGTCGTCGTGAACATGGCCGCGCTGCTGGCGGCGCTGTGGTTCACCTTCGGCGGCCTCGGCTACACCGACCGCCGGGTCAGGCTCGGCGCGACCCTGCTGGCCGCGGCGGCCACCTTCTGGCTGCAGCCCGTCGTGCGGACGATCTACCTCGGCCAGATCAACCTGATCCTGATGGCCGCGATCATGTGGGACCTGTGCCAGCCCGACCAGACGGCGGCGGGCGGCGCCGCTGGTGGAAGGGCGCGCTCACCGGCGTCGCGGCCGGGATCAAGCTCGTCCCGCTGATCTTCGTCCCGTACCTGCTGATCACGCGGCAGGTTCCGCGAGGCGGCGGCGACCCTGGCCGGCTTCGTGCGTCACCGTCGCCGCCGGGTTCGCCGTCCTGCCGCATGACTCCTCCCAGTGGTGGCTGCACGGCATGTTCCCGCCGACGGCAACCGGACCGGGTTCATGGGCTGGGCGGGCAACCAGTCGCTGCGCGCGATCATCACCCGCTTCGCCGGGTCCGTCGCGGCCGGGCAGGACCCGTGGATCGTCGCCGCCGTCGTCGCGCTCGCCGCTCGGCCTGACCGCCGCCTACCTGCTCGACCGGGCCGGGTACCCCGTGCCCGCCCTGCTCGCGACGGCGCTGACCGGGCCTGCTCGTCTCCCCGGTCAGCTGGGACCACCACTGGGTCTGGGTCGCCCTCGGGGTCGCGGTGACCGGGCACTACGCGATCGCCGCGGCCGCGCCCCGGCAAGCGGCGCGCCGGCGGACCGCCCGCTGGCTCTGGGCGCTCATCGCCGGGATGATCTTCTTCTTCGCCGCCTGGCCGGACGCGCTCTGGGAGAACGCGCGGACCCTCGGCAACTTCTCCCTCGGCTTCCTGTGGGCGCAGCCGAACACCAACCCGGTCGAGTTCGCCCAGCGCGGCGACCAGCCCGGCTACGTCGAGTACCACTGGCACGGCTTCCAGCTCCTGTGGGGCAACGCCTACATCATCGCCGGGGTGGCCCTGCTGCTGATCGCGCTCGCGATCGGGTTCCGGCTCAGGAAGCGGCCCCCGGTGGCCGAGGCGGCCGAGCAGCAGTCGCTCGCCGCAACGATTTAGATCATTTATCCCGAACGACCGAACTCTCTATTTTTCTGCCCTCGCTGTAGTGGATCGACGTGACCGTCACCATCAGAAAAAAGAAAGTTCGCGCCTTACTCCAGCAGCGTCCATCATCTTCCCGGTAGCGTTTTGACCGCTTGGTCAGCGCTGGGACGGGGCTGACCGGGTATTGGCCTGATCACGGACGCGGGGTGGGCTGGTGCGGTTCGTTCGTTTGGTAACGCGGCGCCTGCCAGCGCTCGGCGCAGTCGCGGGCGTCCTCGTCGTCGCCTGCATCGCCGTCTCTGGCGGCCAGGCCCGCGCGGCCGCCCCGGCCCAGGCGCCGCTCGCCGGGTCCGCCAGCGCCACGCTCGCCCAGGTGAACGCGGTCGAGTGGACCACGACGGTCTACCTGGACACCGCCGCTCTCTGCACGGGCAAGAACCCGGCCGGCAACAAGTTCACCCTGGTGACCGGCAAACCGAGCAGCGTCACCGGCGCCGCGGCGCCGGCGTACCCGGACGGCCCGCTCGAGTGCGGCGCGACCGCCGCCAACCCGGTAACCCAGGTGAAGCTCACGTTCGCTCCGTCCCCGGCGCTGAGGGCGGTTCCGCAGACGGCCACCCTGGTCGTGATCCCGCCGCCGGCGCCGCTGCTGGCCGGGGACGCACCGGTCCAGGTACCGCTCACCGTCCGCCGGACCGTGTCGCCCTGGCAGTATGTCGGAATCCCCGCCGTCTGCGGCGCTACCCTCGCCGTGCTCCTCGTTCTCCTGCTGATGGCGCTCGGCATGCCGGGCAGGGACGTCGGCCAGCCGGCGGCGGCCGCGGACCAAGGGACCGGCGAGCAGGAGACTGTGCCCGGCCAGCACGGGCCTGGTCAACACGGTCCTGGTCAACACGGGACTGAATCATCCGGGCCAGGACAGTCTGGACCGGTGCCCGTGGGCGGCCAGCTGGACTTCAGCGCGCGCCTGGTGTTGTTCCTGATGGCCAAGCGGCCTGACCTCCTGGTGACCGAGTTCCCCGGGGCGGGCGGGAACGGCGGGCCGGGCGGGAACGGCGAGGCAAGCAGGAACGGGGGAACGGACGGCAACGGCGGGGCAAGTAGGAACGGGGGAACGGTCGGCAACGGCGGGACCGGACCGGACGGCGGGGCAGCCGCCAAACCCGTGGCGGGCGGCGCTGTCGCTGCTGCGGCGGTGGCCCGGGGCGGGACGAGGCACTGGCCCGGCGGGACCGACGGCGCCGGGGCGGCCGGGGCCAGCCCGAAGCGGAAGCGGGTGCGCTGGGGCCTGGAGTTCTGGCGGACGCCGCTGTTCGCCGGGGCGGCCTGGTCGTTCGGCGACAGCTGGGCGACGAGCGTCACGCCGCTGACCGCCCTGGCCGGCGGGGTCCTCACCGCGTCGGGCGCCGTCGCCGGACTGGTGCCCGGTGTCGACCTCACCCGCTTCGGCCTGCTGATGGCGCTGGTGGGCGGGCTCACGACGCTCGCGCCGCTGCTGTTCGGCGCGGTCAACTCCCTGTTCCCCGCCAAGGACGCGGCCGACCCCGCCCCGGCCGGGGAGGTCGTCGCCGCCCGGCTGTGGGTAATGCTGCTGGCGTCCTGCCTGACCGTGTTCGCCATCGGCGCCGAGATCGGATTCGTCGGTCTCGTCCTCGGCTTCGACCTGCTCGTGGTGTCGCCCTCGGTCCGCTGGATCGGCCCGGCCGCGACCGCTCTGGCGGCGGTGCTCTTCCTGGCCTACGGCGCGCACTCGATCCTCACCCTGGTCGGCCAGCCCTCGGGCATGCCCAAGAAGACGGCCCGCAAGCACAGCTTCATGATGTGACCGGACCGGCCGGTACCGGACACGATCAACGGCGCCGCCCGGAAACCGTGACCAGGGAACTCGGCGGGCTCGTCCGGGGGCTAGCCCCCGTATAGATCTCCGTTGCGGCTCGCGGGCCCGCCGGCAGGCACCGCCGCACTCCAGGCCGGATCCAGTTGATAACAGCAAGAAGAGTGCCGCAAGCAGACCCGGGACGGGTCGCCCGGCAACATGGTGGATACCTGATAACGCTCTGGCGCAATGCCGGGAACTTAGGAAGCCGCTGTGACTGGTGATGAAGCTTGTCCTCCCCGGTCAGGGCGTCGGCGTCGGCGTCGGCGGACATAGGGCCTGCACAAAAATAAGCCGTAGGTTTTTCAGGCCCCCGGCCCTGCTCGCTGGCGGTCCGAGTCAACGGGTTATTCCTGCACGGGCTCATAGGGCCATTTCGTGTTCGAAAAATCATATCAAAACGGGCATCTACTCGTCAGTACTGGCCCTATGCCGCTGGCAACCGGAGAGCATGCCCCGGGACGCCCGCGGGCAGGCCTCCGAACCGACCCCTTAATTTCCTAGCGTTGCGCTCTGGCGTGACTATCAATCCACTATCTTTTCCCGGCCGAGCGGCCGCGCACGTCGGCTCGGCTCACCGCCGACGGCCGGACCGCCTTCGACCGGCCTGTGCTGGCGCTCCCAGGAGATCGTCGCCGGCGCGGTGGCCCGGTGGCCTCGCCCAGCCGGCCACCCGGGCAGCCGCAGCGCAGCGTCCGACGGCGAGCCCCGGCGCGATCCACCCTGAGCAGCGCTTCCCGGGCCAGCCCGGTCAGGGCTAGCGGGAAACAAGCTCTCGCCTGGCCGCGTGCTTTCGCTTCTGTTGAGCCCGGCAACGATCGCCACCGGAGGCGGCGCCCTCGGCCAGCTAGCCCTCAGCCCCGACGGCAGGACGCCCGCGACCGTCGGAGCCGACGGCACCGGGCGGCGGTAGGACGCGGCCCGCCTGACCCGGCGGGCGCGCTCGCTGTTAGGTCATGAGGCTCTCAGGCGCTCGCGGAGTAGGTACAAAGCCGATTCGAGGACATCGTCCTGCAGGGCCTCGGGGGTGGCCAGCAGGGTTTCGACGGCCAGCATGCGGGCCGCCTGGGCGGTCAGCCGGGTGAACGGGGTTATCGGAGCATCCATGGCAGCGTCGCCCGCCTGCCTGTTTCCTCGTTGAGTTTCGGTTCCCGGTGTCGAGTCCATCGTTGGTTTCTCCTTGGGGGTTAGGGGGGTGGGTACCCGGCTTGGCCGTTTCCTGGCCGCTAGGGGGTTTCGGGCTTCATGAGTGCCCAGGTGACTTTCCCGCCGGGGTACTGGTCGGGGTGGTAGTAGCCCCATCGGGTGCTGAGGGCGTCTACGAGCGCGAGACCGCGTCCGTGCTCGGCTTCAGGGTCGGCGGCGCGGCGTTCGGGTGCGCGGCGGGTGATGTCCCAGACGAGGAACAGGGCGGCTGTGCTGGGACGGCCGAGCATCCACAGGCGGACGGGGTCGTCGGGGCGCTGGTGCTCCTGGGCGGAGATGACGGCGTTGGTCATCATCTCGGACACGATGATGAGGCATTCGTCGCTGATGGCGGTGAGGTGCCATTCCCAGAGCACGGCGCCGGCGTGGGCGCGGGCACTGCCCGGCGCGGTCGCAAGTGCGCCTAGTTCCAGGTAGGAGCGGAGCGGCCAGCGGCCAGCCCAGGTGTGGTCCGGCTGGGCGGGGTCACGGGGCACGGGCGGCGGGGCGGGTGTGAAATACGGTTCGCTGGCGCGGTGGGCCGGGTGGTGCGCGGTCATGGCGGCGGTCACAGGCTGGTCCGCTTTGGGGCGGCGGCCAGCCGGGCTGGCTCGCCGGGCGGTGGGGTGATGTCGACGGCGGGGGTCATTGTGTTTCCCGGTGTGCTTCGGCGGCGGTGCGGCGGCCGTGGTTCTCTCGGACCAGTTGGCGCAGCAGGCGGGGACTGGGTGCTTCCAGGAGTGCTTCGGGATCGACGTGCGGTGCGGCCTTGAACGGCAGCTCGTCGTCTTGGTCGTCGCTGTGGGTGAAGTTGTAGCGGGCCGACCAGTCGTCTTGCAGGCATTGCCACTGGTCGCGTTCTTCGACGGTCATTCGCACGGGTTGGTCCTTTGGTTGCGGCTGCCTGGGCGTCCCGGGGAACGTTTCCGGCTTCCCCGGGACGCGATGACAATCGTGCGTTGCGTGGCGTACCGTTCGCACTAGGTCACAGCGGCCTTTGGGGATACCGGGGGAGCTTTGGGCGCTGGCCTGTCGGCGTGAGGACCGGGACGGGGACGTGAGGAGGCGTGAAATGCCGGGTGGGCGCGGTGCAGACGACCGGAGCAAGAGCGGTGACGATAAGCGGAACGTGTTCGCGGAGGAAATGATCGCGATGCGGAACCAGCGCAGGTGGACGCAGGAGGACCTAGCCGCGAAGATGATCGTCAGTACCTCGACGATCGCGAACATCGAGTCCGGGTACCGGGGTCCGACCCCGGCTCAGGCGCTCAATGCGGATGAGGTGTTCGGGACTCCGGGGACGTTTCAGCGGCATGAGCGGCGGATGCGGGGAGTACCGTTCTCGGTCGGTTTCCGCCCGTTCACGCCCCATGAGGCGGCAGCGCGGCTGATCAAGACGTTCGAGCATTCCCTGATGCCTGGGCTGTTCCAGACGAGGGCGTATGCGGAGGCGATTACCGAGACCTATCCGGAGACTACGGCGGAGGTCGCTAAGGAACGGGTGGACGGGCGGATGGAGCGACAGGCCATCTTGTTCCGTGAGGACCCGCCCCCGCCGCGCGTTCACGCGATCCTTGATGAGCAGGTGCTGTATCGGAACGTGGGCGGCCCCGCCGTGATGGCTGAGCAGTTGGCGCACCTGGTCGAACTGGCCGGGATGCCGAGGATCAGCGTTCAGGTGATACCGTCTGACCGGCCCCATGCGGGGCTGTTGGGGGCTTTTGTGATTGCCGAGACCGACCAGCCCCCGGCTATCGTGTACCTGGACAGCACGCTGGACGGTCAGGTCGTGGAGTCGGCCGCCAAGGCGGAGGCGATGGACGTGGTGTTCCGCGCGCTGCAAATGGAGGCGCTTACCGGCAGCGCCTCCCTTACCAAGATGAAGGAAGCGGAACAGCGATGGAAGGAACAGATCACGCCCTGACGACGTGGCGCAAGTCCTCCTACAGCGGCGGCAACGGTAGCAACTGCGTTGAGGTCGGCGGGGCCGGCCGTTCGGTCGCGGTGCGTGACACCAAGGACCGCGCGGGCGCGGCGCTGACCTTCGCCCCGGCTGCCTGGCGGCGGTTCGCTGCCACGGTCAAGGACGACGCGGATAAGGCGTAAGCGCGACCAGCACAGAAGCAGGAGCCACCCCTAAGGGGTGGCTCTTTTTGCTTTCTGCTGCCTGCTTGCTTTCTGCTACCTGCGTTCCGCCTAGCCGGTTACCGCCGACACTCTAAAGGGGCCAACTCTGGGCGTGGTTCAGACCGAAGACCCGAATCCCAAAGAACTTTCTCCATGGCCTTTGGCACCGCGGCGAGGCGCACTCCAGATGTATGAATGTGGCCCTAGGTCTACCGGCGCACCGGGAATATCTGCTCGACGCGCTCAACCCCGGCGAAATCGACGTGCTGATCGACGGCACTGCGCAGGGATGTCAACTGCGGGCATGTCACTGGGAATTGCCGCACGCCGTCTCTAAGTAGTATTTTTGGCTGCCGCGGCGTCTGGAGCTAACCCGGATGGGCTTTCGGGATTGGCTACCGGGTTGTCCGTTAGTGGGCCGGCCTTTGGGTCCGGTGATCAGGACGGCCCCGGAGCCGATCTCACTCATCGCGGCTCACCAGGCAACCCGGCCGTGGCCGGAGACGAACGTGCCGGTTGGGCCGCCGGAGCCGATCTGTGCCAGCGCGACGATGATCGCGGCTCCCTCCGCAACGGTCTGGGTCCCGGTCCGGCCGTTCAGGTCGGTGTTGGTGTAGCCGGGGTCGACTGCGTTGATTCGAATGCCGGGGAACGCCTTGGCGTACTGGATCGTGATCGCGTTGACCGTCGCCTTGGAAGCCGGGTAACTGAGCGCCGGGTAGAAGTGGGTAAAGCTCTCGGGGTTGCTCATGCTGGTCAGCGACCCGAGGCCGCTGGAAACGTTGACGATGACCGGCGCGGCGGATTTCTTCAGCAGGGGCAGGAAGGCATGGGTCACTCGCACCAGGCCGAAGACATTGGTCTCGAACGTCGCCCGCACCGAGTCGGCCGTCTCGTCGGCAGGGGTGGGGATGGCGTTGCCTGCCAGGCGCGGCTCGATGCCGGCGTTGTTGACGAGGACGTCGAGTCGGCCTTCCGCCTCGACCTGCGTGTACGCCGTCGCGACGGAGGCGTCGTCGGTAACGTCGAGCTGGACGAAGCGGGCGCCCAGTTCCTCGGCGGCCGCGCGGCCGCGGGCCTCGTCTCGGGCCGCGATGTAGACGGTGTGCCCGGCGGCGATGAGCTGCCGGGCGGTTTCCCGGCCGAGACCCTTGTTCGCTCCGGTGATCAGCGTGGTTGTCATGCTCCCAGCCTGGGGCGCGCGCCTGCCGGCAGGAAGTGGTCCCGTTTTCGTAGGACTACCAGGGCCACCACAATAGGTGGCCGGCGGCGCAGACTGGATACGTGCAGTCATGGGAATTCGGGAAGACCGTACGCCGGTGGCGTGACCGTGCCGCACCGGAGGCAGCGGGCCTGCCGGCCGGCGGCCGTCGGCGCGCTGCCGGGTTGCGCCGCGAGGAACTAGCCGGGCTGGCCGGGATCTCGGTCGACTACCTGACCCGGCTGGAACAAGGACGCGCCACCTCGCCGTCGTCGCAGGTCGTGGAGGCTCTCGCCCGGTCGCTGCGACTGTCGGACGCTGAGCGGGAACTTCTCTTCCGGCTGGCGGGCCTAGCCGCGCCGGGGCATGGTGTCATCTCGGCCCGCATCACGCCGAGCGTGCAGCGACTGCTCGACCGGCTGGCCCAGACCCCGGTCGTCGTATATGACGCCGCGTGGAACCTGATCGTGGCCAACCATCCCTACAACGCGCTGATGGGCGAGACCACGTCCTGGCGCGGGATCGAGCGCAACGGGGTCTGGCGTAACCTCGTCGGCCCCGGAAACCGTGCGGTCAGCACGCCCGAGGAGCACGCACTCCTGGAGGCCGGGCTCGTCGCCGACCTGCGCATGACCGCGGCCCGTTATCCCGCCGACCGCGAGCTCAAGCGGCTGATCGCGGACCTTACCGCGCAGAGCCCGCGTTTCGCCGAACTATGGGAGTCAAGCGAGGCCGGCTCGCCCCAGAGCCAGACCCGGCACAAGATCATCGACCATCCGGACGTCGGCCTCATCGCAGTCGACTGCGACACGCTCATCGTCGCCGGCGACGACCTGCGGGTCATGGTGTATACCGCCGAGCCGGGCACCGAGGACGCCGAACGGCTCGCACTCGCCATCGTCCTCGGCACGCAGTCGCTCGTCGACTAAGCGGATGCGGTGCCCTCCGCTTCCCCTCTTCTGCCTGGTGAGCATCGGCGCCACCAGGTAAGGCAAACGGAGACTGCCGGCTCACGAGCGCCAGCCCAGCAGGTCGTTAGGGGACCGCAGGGGAGACAATGGGGCTATGGCGTCGACTAACGAGGAAGTCGCGGCGCTGCTGCGGGAGTACGCCGAGTTGCTCGGGCTCGCCGGCGGCGACCTGTTCCGGGTGCGGAGCTACGAGAAGGCGGCCAAGGCCGTCGCGGGGCTACCCGGATGATCTCGGCGCGCTGCCGGAAAGGGCGCTGACCAAGGTGCCGGGCGTCGGCTCGTCGGTTGCTGCGAAGATCGTCGAGTACCGGCGGACCGGGACGATCAAGGCGGTTGACGACCTGCGGGCCAAGCTCCCGCCGGGCGCCAGGGAACTCGCGAAGGTGCCCGGCGTCGGCCCGAAGCGCGCGCTGCAGATCGCCGGCGACCTGGGCGTCACCAGCGTCGGCGAGCTTGAGGAGGCCGTGCGGGGCGGCAGGCTGCGCGGCGTGCCCGGGTTCGGCCCCAAGACCGAGGAGCGGATCCTGCGCGGCATCGCCGTCGCGGCCGGCGACACCGCGCTGCGCGATGCCCTGCGCGCGCTTCCGGCCGGCGCGACCGTGGACGACATCTGCGCGGTGCTCGCCGCCCACGTCTGCAGCCGCGCGGCAGCCGGCGGATCGAGCGAAGGGCGGAGCCGCCACCGTTCGGGATAAGGAGCTTATCGAGGTTGCCGACATGCGCGGCGACCTGCACACGCACACCGACCTCACCGACGGGATCGTCTCCCTGGCGGGAATGATCGCGGCGGCCGAGGCCCGCGGCTACGAGTACTACGCGGTCACCGACCACGCGCCCAACCTGGTCATGCAGCGGATGACCGACGAGAAGATGCTCGCCCAGCGCGACCGAGCTGCGCGCGCTCGCGGACACGACCGGCATGGTCCTGCTGCACGGCAGCGAGCTCAACATCGCGGCCGACGGCAGCGTGGACTGGGACGAGGACTTCCTGAGCGGATTCGACATCTGCGTCGCATCGATTCACTCCTCGTTCGAGCAGGACCGGGCGACGATGACGAAGCGGTTCATCGCCGCCGCCGAGAACCCGCGGGTGAACATCATCGGCCACCCGCTGACCCGCAAGGTCGGCCGCCGCCCGCCGGTCCAGGTCGACCTGGACGCCCTGTACGCGGCGTGCGCCCGCACCGGGACGGCGCTGGAGATCAACGCCTCGCCGGACCGGATGGACCTGCCGCCTGAGCACATCGCCGCTGCCCGGGACGCGGGCGTGAAGTTCGCCATCGACACCGACGCGCACTCGCTGGTGGACCTGACCAACATGCGCTACGGGGTCGCCGCCGCCCGGTTCGGCGGCCTGACCACGGACGACGTGATCAACGCGTGGCCGCTTGACCGGCTGGAAGAATTCCTGCGCAAGGGCCGTTCATCCCTAAGGTTACTGGCGAGTAGCATTACTCGGCAGTGGCTGCCGGCAGGGCGCACATCTTAAGGAGTAGCCAATGAAGGCACGTGACGTGGTGTTCGTCGACGGCGTGCGGACGCCGTTCGGCAAGTCGGGCCCCAAGGGCATCTACGCGGAGACCCGCGCGGACGACCTGGTGGTGCGGGTCATCAGGGAGCTGCTGCGGCGCAACCCGGCGCTGCCGCCCGAGCGGGTCGGCGAGGTCGCCATCGCCGCCACGACGCAGATCGGCGACCAGGGGCTGACGATCGGCCGGTCCGCGGCGATCCTCGCGGGGCTGCCGGTGACCGTGCCCGGCTACGCCATCGACCGGATGTGCGCGGGCGCGATGACCGCGGTCACCACGACGGCGGGCGAGGTCGCGCTCGGCGCCGCCGACATCGCGATCGCCGGCGGGGTCGAGCACATGGGCCGCCACCCGATGGGGGAGCAGGTCGACCCCAACCCGAGGTTCGTGTCCGAGAAGATCGTCGACGAGTCGGCGCTCTTCATGGGGATGACCGCGGAGAACCTGCACGACCGGTTCCCCGCCATCACCAAGGAGCGGGCCGACGCCTACGCCCTCGGGCAGCCAGCAGAAGGTCGCCGCCGCCTACGCGGCCGGCAAGATCCAGCCGGACCTGGTCCCGATGGCGATCCGCACCAGGGAGCTCGGCTGGGGCTGGGCCACCGTGGACGAGCCGCCCCGGCCGGAGACGACCCTTGAGGGCCTGGCTGCGCTGAAGACCCCGTTCCGCCCGCACGGCCGGGTCACCGCCGGCAACTCCTCGCGGCATCAACGACGGCGCCACCGGCTGCCTCATCGCCGCCGAGGAGGTCGCCGCGCGAGCTCGGCCTTACCGGCCAAGATGCGGCTGGTCGACTTCCAGTTCGCCGGCGTCGAGCCCGAGGTCATGGGCATCGGCCCGGTGCCCGCGACCGAGAAGCTCCTCGCCCGGCAGGGGCTCACCATGGACGACATCGGCCTCATCGAGGTCAACGAGGCGTTCGCGGTCCAGGTGCTCGCGTTCCTCGACCACTTCAAGATCGACGACGACGACCCCCGGGTGAACCCGTGGGGCGGCGCGATCGCTCTCGGCCACCCGCTCGCCTCCTCCGGCGTCCGGCTGATGATCCAGCTCGCCGCGCAGTTCGCCGAGCACCCAGAGGTCCGCTACGGCCTCACCACGATGTGCGTCGGCATGGGCATGGGCGGCACCGTGCTCTGGGAAAACCCGCCTGGGAGAGGATCTGACGCTGTGAGCACTCCCGACCACGGCACTCCTGACCACCGGGGCATCCTTCCCTCCCCCGAGGACTTCCCGTCCGAGGTGGTCACGCGGGCGATCGTGCGCGACGTCGACCTCGGTCCCGGTGTCGGCGTGCTCGCGCTGATCACGCTGGACAACGGGCACGACCACACCAAGCCGAACACCTTCGGCCCGCAGGGGCTGCTGTCGCTGAGCGCCGCGCTTGACGCGGTCGAGGCGCGGGCCGCCGCGGGACCGCGGCGAGATCGCAGCGGTCGGCGTGACCGGCAAGCCGTTCATCCTCGCCGCGGGCGCGGACCTCGACGGCGCGGCCGCGGCGATCGCCGGCGCGGGCACGGATCCGGGCGAAGCGCGGGAGCGGGCACTCGGCATCGCCTCGCTCGGCCACGCGGTCTTCCGGCGGCTCGGCGAGCTGCCCGTGCCGTCGTTCGCCTTCATCAACGGCGTCGCGCTCGGCGGCGGCCTTGAGATCGCCCTGCACTGCACCTACCGGACGATCTCCTCCGGCGTGCCGATGGTCGCGTTCCCCGAGTGCTTCCTCGGCCTGGTGCCCGGCTGGGGCGGCACCTACCTGCTGCCCCGGCTGATCGGGCCCGCCGCGCGCGCTCAAGCTGATCATCGAGAACCCGCTCTCGCAGAACAAGATGCTGCGCGGCCCCGAGGCGTTCTCGCTCGGGATCGCGGACGCGATGTTCGAGCCCGCCGACTTCCTTGAGGAGTCGCTGCGCTGGGCCGCGAAGGTCCTGCTGGGCACGGAGACCGTGACCCGGTGGTCCGGGTCCCCGGATGACGCCGCGGAGTGGGGCACGGCCGTCGCGGCCGCGCGGTTCTTCGCCGACGGCAAGGTGCACGGCGCGGCGCCCGCGCCGTACCGGGCCCTGGACCTGGTCGCGGCGGCGCGCACCGCCTCCCGGGACGAGGCGTTCGCCGCCGAGGACGAGGCGCTGGCCGACCTGCTGCTCTCCGACGAGCTGCGGGCCGGCCTCTACGCCTTCGACCTCGTGCAGAAGCGGGCCCGCAAGCCCGCGGGCGCGCCGGATAAGTCGCTCGCGCGCCCGGTGACCAAGGCCGGCGTCGTCGGCGCCGGCCTGATGGCGGCGCAGATCGCGCTGCTGTTCGTCCGGCGGCTTCAGGTTCCCGTCGTGATGACCGACCTCGACCAGGCGCGGGTCGACGCCGGCGTCGGCTACGTGCACGCCGAGATCGACAAGCAGCTGTCCCGCGGCCGGATCTCGCCTGACACCGCCAACCGGCAGAAGGCGCTGGTCACCGGGTCAGTGTCCAAGGAGGGGTTCGCCGACGCCGACTTCGTCATCGAGGCGGTCTTCGAAGAGCTCGCGGTCAAGCAGCAGGTGTTCGCCGACGTCGAGGCGGTTGTGTCGGAGACCTGCGTGCTCGCGACCAACACCTCCTCGCTGTCGGTCACCGCGATGGCGTCCGGCCTCGCGCACCCGGAGCGGGTCGTCGGCTTCCACTTCTTCAACCCGGTCGCGGTGCTGCCGCTGGTCGAGGTGGTCCGCGGCGCGTCGACGGATGACGCCGCGGTGGCGACCGCCCTCGCCGTCGGCCGGCAGCTCAAGAAGAACTGCGTAATCGTCGCGGACCGGCCCGCGTTCGTGGTCAACCGGCTGCTCACCCGGTTCCTCGGCGAGATCACCCGGACGGTCGACGAGGGCACCCCGTTCGAGGTCGCCGAGCACGCCGCCGACTCCCTCGGCCTGCCGATGACCCCGTTCCTGCTGCTGCAGCTGGTCGGGCCGAGGATCGCGCTGCACGTGGCGCAGACCCTGCACGACGCGTTCGGCGACCGGTTCGGCGTTTCGCCGAAGCTGCGGGCGCTCGCCGAGTCGGGTAAGTCCTCGGTGTACCGGCCGGACTTCTCGGTCGACCCCGAGGTCATCGAGCTGCTCAGCGGCGGCGACCGTCCGTCCGCGGGACCCGAGGTTCTCGCCCGTGCGCTCGAGGGACTGGCCCAGGAGATCAGGGTCATGCTCGACGAGGGTGTGGTCGCGGCACCGGAGGATATCGATCTGTGCATGATCCTCGGGGCCGGGTGGCCGTTCCACCTGGGCGGCATCACGCCTTACCTGGACCGGACGGGAATCGCGGCAAAGGTGAATGGAGTCCCCTTCCGCGGGTAGCGGAGTCGTCGCCGGGACGCCCCCCCCGACCCGGCACCGCGACGGCCCGCGCCCGGGCCGGGGATCATCCTCACCGGGCGCGGGCCGCCCCATTGCCGTCCCCCTGGCGGCAGCAATCGATCGCGGCGACGTGGGTGACCATGCGGTGATGCGGGAGTGCCTAGGTGTAAATACCTACGTTAGTTGGGCATTCTGTCCCGGGTTGACCGCTGGCTGTGATACCAAGGCTGTACCGCGTTCTCGCCGGGTGAGCACGCGGACACAATCCGGCAATGGACAGGGGGTCTGGCCTGCGGTGTCCGAAGAATGGCTCAGGGCCACGTCCCGTCCGATCAAGGCCGTCCAGGTGAACTCGTCCGTGCCCAACGTGGCCCGGGTCTGGAATTTCCTGGTCGGCGGCCGCGACAACTTCGAGGCCGACCGCCAGGCGGCCAGGCAGCTTCTCGCCCTCGCTCCCGTGATGGGGCAGGTGGCCGTCGCGTCGCGGGCATTCCTCCGCCGGACGGTCACCTACCTGGCCGCCGAGGCGGGCATCGGGCAGTTCCTCGACATCGGGACGGGCATCCCGACGGCGGGCAACACGCACGAAGTGGCCCAGGAGGTCAACCGGTCTTGCCGCGTCGTCTACGTCGACAACGACCCCGTCGTCCTGTCGCACGCGCGCGCCCGGCTCCGCTCGTCGGAAGAGGGCGCCACGAGCTACCTGGACGCGGACGCCCGGGACACCAAGACGATCATCGCGGGAGCGCGCGCGACCCTGGACCTCGCCGTGCCCGTCGGCGTCATCATGATCGACATACTGAACTTCCTAGAGGACGCGGCCGACGTCCTGGCCCGGCTGGTCGCGGCGGTCCCGGCCGGGAGCTACCTAGCCGTCATGCAGCCGTCAAGGGACCAGCGGCTGACCGCGGCCGCGCACCGGTGGAACCAGCTGGCGGCGACCCCCGTCTTCCTGCGCGACCGCGGCCAGCTCACCCGCTGGTTCGCCGGCCTTGAACTTATCGACCCGGGAATCGTCGAAGTGCACCGGTGGCGGGCCGCTCCCGGCGATCCGGACTACCCGGAAGGCATGCCGCTCCTCGGTGCCGTGGCCAGGAAGCCCTGACGGCACCGCCGGCCCCGCCTTCGCCGTCACTGGGTCATTCGACGGCACCGTCTTCGACGGAACACCTCACCCGCTAAGGGTGCCGCCCTTGACCTCGGCGCAGTCCTCCGGTTCGGCCGCCAGGCACGGCTTGGGCCCGCAGACCGCGGCAAGTCCCGCCACGGTGCGGGAGAGGAGGGCGTGCAGGGTCGCGCGTTCCTCCCCGGTCAGCACGCTGAACAGGTCATCCTCGACCCGGTCGAGCTTGCCGTAGGTCTGGACCAGTTCATCGGACCCGGCCGCGGACAGCTCAACGATGTGGCGACGACGGTCGGCCGGATCGCGGCGGCGGCTGATCAGGCCGCGCTCCTCAAGCTCGTTGAGCAGGCCGACCACGTTGCTCGGGTCGAGGCTGAGCGCGGTGCCGATCGCGTGCTGGGCCATCGGGCCCTGCTCGCCGAGCACCTTGAGCGCGATCAGGTGCCGCGGGCGCAGGCAGCCGGACATGATCCCGTCGGCGGACCGGCGGCCAACGCGGGCTAGGTGCTCGACGAGCGGGAGGATCTGCCGTCCCGTCACCGCTTCCTGGTCCTCGACCGCTGTGGTTTCCGCCATGCCGCCAAGACTACCTTCGATCAGCGATAGTTGCACCACACCAATAATTTATGCTAGACAGATTATCGGTGAATGACTGACTATCTGCCCTGAGCCTTACGTCACCGCGCCTGACAGCGCGCGCGAAGAGGGAGTTCCCCCCAATGTCAAAACTGCTTGTGATCGTCGGCAGCACGCGTCCCACCCGGGCCGCCGACCTCGTCCTTCCCTGGCTGACGGAGAAGGTGTCCGGGCACGAGGCCTTCGACGCGGAGATCGTCGACCTGCGGGACTGGCCGCTGCCGATCTTCGAGGAGCACTTCGGGACGATCGGTGATTTCAGCGATCCCACTTACTCTCAGCCGCTCGTGAAGGCCTGGAACAACAAGATCAAGGGTGCGGACGCCTACGTGATCGTCACGCCCGAGTACAACCACAGTGCCCCCGGCGGCCTGAAGAACGCGATCGACAGCGTGTGGATCTCGTTCGGCTTCCGGAACAAGCCGGTCGCCTTCGTCAGCTACGCGGGCGGGCAGACCGGCGGGGTGCGGGCCATCGAGCACCTCGCGCACGTCTTCGTCGAGACCGAGGCGGTGCCCATCCGCAACAGCGTTGTCATCCCGCTGGTGCGCGAGGCGTTCGACGCCGACGGGCAGCCGAAGAACCCCGTAACGAACATCGCCGCCGACATCATGCTCGACGATCTCGCCTGGTGGTCGGCGGCGCTGGAGAAGGCGCAGGCCGGCGGCGAGCTGCCGCCCGGTTCGTTCCGCCTCCAGGCCGCCCTCGCCCCCGCGAAGTAAGGCGGGCACGATCGCCAAAGCTTTCGGCTTCCGGGCCAATTAAGCAGGTTATAACCTGCTTAATTGGCCCGGTAATGCGCCGCGTCGCCGCTGCGGCCGGATCTTCCGGGCATACCCGGCATGCGCCGGGCCGCCCGGAGCCTCCCCGGGCTCAAAGCGTTGCCGGTCCCTCGCGGGTCCAGCCGGGGGCGAGGACCCGGACGTGGAGGTCGTCGGACTCGACCTCGCCGCCGCAGTGGCGGCAGATGACCGCGGGGTCGAGCTCCCGGCCGCATACGTGGTCGAACGCGGCGGGCGGCGCGTCTACCATCCACCGGTCCCCCCAGGCGCGCAGCGCGGTAAGCACGGCCCGCAGTTCCCGGCCCGCCTCGGTGAGCTCGTACTCATACCGGGGCGGGTGCTCGCTGTACCGGCGCCGGGTCAGCACCCCGCCGGCCTCAAGCGCCCGCAACCGCGTGGCCAGCCGGTCCCGGGGCGCGCCGGTGTTCCGCGCGATCGCGTCGAACCGCTTGTTGCCGAAGGTGATCTCGCGCACGGCCAGCAGCGCCCACTTCTCGCCGATCAGGTTCAGGGCGGCCGCCACCGAGCAGGGACGGCCGGGAAGTTCCTCGCGCATGACAGCCAGCCTACATTAGTTGCGAAATCAAACCCACTCGGGTTACGCTCCGGTCATCGATGAATAGGTTGGATTTCCAAACCAGCACCTGGTTTGCGGCCAACACCGAGCCCGAGAGGTGGCGCGTGAGCGAGAGCACGGCGGACGACGGGGCGAGCGAAACCACCGGGAGACCGCAGGGACCTGGCCGGCGACCCTGACCGGGGCCGCGACGGCGACCGGTATCGCGGCGGGCATCCCGGCCGGGAGTCCGCGGGCGGCCAGGCAGCGAGGCCAAGCCGGCTACGGCGCGGTGTTCGCGGTGGTCTGCGCCGGCATCATCTGCGTCAACCTGGACCTGTTCATCGTCAACGTGGCGATCCCGTCGATCGGCCGCAGCTTCGGCGGTGCGAACCTGGCCAGCCTGTCCTGGGTGCTGAACGCATATGCGATCGTGTTCGCCGCCCTGCTCGTTCCGGCGGGCCGGGCGGCCGACCTGATCGGCCGCCGGGCCGCGTTCCTGGCCGGCCTGATCGTCTTCGGTCTCGCGTCCGCCGCGTGCGCGGCCGCGCCGGACGTCTGGGTGCTCGTCGCGGCCCGCGTCGCGCAGGCGGCGGGCGGGGCGCTGCTGATGCCGGCCTCGCTCGGACTGCTGCTCGCGGCCGTCCGGCCGGACCGGCGCACCGCCGCGATCAGGGCCTGGACCTCGGTCGGCGGGGCGGCGGCGGCGCTCGGCCCGGTGATCGGCGGCGCGCTGGTGGCCGCGAGCTGGCGCTGGGTGTTCCTCGTCAACGTGCCCATCGTCGCGATCGCCGTGGTCGCGGGCCTCCGGGTGCTCCGGCCCGAGCCGTCGGCAGCGCTGCCCGGCACCGGGGGCGCCCGCGCGGAGCGGGCCGAGGCGCTGCCCGACACGATCGGCGCGGCCGTCTTCACCGTCGCCATCGGCGCCCTCGCCCTGGCGCTGGTCAAGTCCGGCGACTGGGGCTGGGCCTCGCCGGCCACCCTCGGCCTGATCGCGGCGGCGGCGGTCCTCGTCGCCTTGTTCGTCCGCAGATCCGCTCGGCACCCGTCGCCGGTGATCGAACTGCACCTGCTGCGGCGGCCCGCGTTCGCCACGGCGACCGCGGCCAACCTGGTGTTCGGCGCCGCCTTCGGCGCGATGCTGCTGCTGGTCACGCTCTGGTGCCAGGATGTCTGGGGCTGGTCCGCGCTGCGCACCGGCCTCGGGGTGGCGCCGGGTCCGCTGCTCGTGCCGTTCTGGTCGATCGCCGCCGGTCCCCTCGCCCGGCGGGCCGGGCCAGGTCCGGTTGCGGCCGTCGGCTGCGCGGTCTACGCGGCCGGCTGCCTGTTCTGGCGGCTGAACCTGGCGGTCACCCCCGACTACGCCGCCCGCATGCTGCCGGGCATGCTGCTGACCGGGACCGGTGTCGGCCTCACCCTGCCCACCCTGGTCAGCGCGGCGGTCTCCGCGGTGCCGCCGCACCGGTTCGCGACCGGGTCGGGCATCGTCACGATGGCCAGGCAGGTCGGCATCGTCCTAGGCGTGTCGGTGCTGGTCACCGTCCTCGGCCACGCCGCCGGAGCGGGGGCGCTGCCCGCCTTCCAGCGCGCCACCGTGGTGCTCGCCGCGACCGCGTTCGGCGCGGGCCTGGTGGGCCTGCTGCTCATCCCGGTCCACCGGCGCGAGCAGGGACAGCAACGCGAGCAGGGACAACAGCGCGACCGGGACCAGCAGCAAGGGGCGGCATTATCAGGCGGCGTCCGGCGCTAGCCGCGCTGTCCGCCCAGGAGCACCCGGGTGAGCTGGCCCTGACTGCCGAGCAGCTGATCGAGTGCCGCCGTCAGGTGCACGCTGGCCACCCGGATCGGCTCGTCGTGAGGCCCGTCGTCGGCGGGTGCGGCCTCGTCTGCCTCGGCGGCGAGGAGTGCCGCCTTGCGCAGCAGCTCCCGCAGGAAGGGCGCGGTCGCTCCCTCGGTCCGCTCGACGACCTGGTCGAGGTCAACGCCGTCCAGCACCAGGTTTCCCCGGTAAAGCCGCAGCAGCGCTTGTCGTGCGTCGGCGTCCGGCAGCGGCAGTTCGGCCGCCAGGTCGACCCGGCCGGGCCGGGCGGCGAGCGCCGGCTCAAGCAGGTCGGCCCGGTTGGTCGTCAGCAGGAACGTGACGTCGGAGGCTGAGTTCAGTCCCTCCATCTCGTTCAGCAGCTGAAAGAGCAGCGGGTGCTGGCCGGGCCGGGCGGTCCGCTCCTCGGCGATCAGGTCCACGTCCTCCACCACGATCATCGACGGCTGGAGCGTCCGCGCCACCGAACACGCCTCGCTGATCCGGCCGAGTGCCTTGCCGGATATCGCGATGACCGTCACCTCGGGCAGCCGGCTGATCAGGTAGCCGACCGTGTGCGTCTTGCCGGTACCGGGCGCGCCGTAGAGCAGGATGCCGCGCTTGAGATGCTGGCCGCTGGCGAGCAGCCGGGCCGAGTGCCTGGCGATGCCCGCCACCTGCTGCTCGATGCCCGCGAGCAGTTCCTCGGGCAGCACGATCTCCGACCGTGCCACCGACGGCCGGGGCAGGAAGGCCAGCGGCGTGCTGCCCGTCGCCGGGCCGAACACCTCGGGACCGAAGCTGATCACCTGGCCCCGGAACACCGAGCGCTCGCCCGCCAGCGCCCGGATCTCCCGCAGCACCTCCTCCGCCCGGTCCTGGCTCGCCCCGATGACCTGGAGGGTCATCTCGGTCCGGTGCATGCCGAGCCCGGCAGGCGTCAGCATGATCGCGAGCCGGTCAGTGCCGTCGCGCACCAGGAAGATGCCGTTGCTGACGCACGGCCGCGTCTGCCCGTCGGGTCCGCTGGGCAGGTTGATGCTGACCGGCGCCCCGACTCCGGCCTCGGCGAACGCGCTGCCGTGCGTCGCCTGGATGATGTCGCCGATCGTGACGTCATGGAAACGCATCTGCGGAACTCCGGTGATACCGATCACCTCGTGCTGGCGATCTTGCCCGTCGGCCAGCCACGCCTCAATCCCGACCTGGAGGTTGACCTGCTCATACAGCGGGCACGCGTCCGAGACGGTCGGCAGCGTGGCCGCGTCAGGCCCGAGGTGATCGAGCAATGCCCGGCGCAGCGGCTGGTCCTCACTGCGGGCTGTGCGGACCGCCCGCCGCAGCAGCTTGCGCGCGAGCCGTCCCGCATCCGCCAGTTCCGGCCGTTCGCCCGCCGGAGGCACGTCATTGTCAGCCATAACAGCACTTTAGCCAACTTGTCGCAGAGCGTCCCCATATTGTCACCAAGCGCGCCGGGCCGGGCCGTGTCGCGCGGTCCAGGCCCGACGCTGGAGTCTCACCGCACGCCGCGCACCGCGCTGTCACTCGGGGGGCTTTCACGCGTGCCCGTCGTCTTCCGGCTGGCCGATGTCGGCGAGGCGGCCGGCCCGGTCGAGGCGCAGCCACCGGGTGATCCCGATCGAGCGCAGGAACGGCACGTCGTGGCTCACCACGACGAGCGCTCCCTGGTAGCCGGACAAGTGCCCCGGACAGCTGCCGGGCGGACGCCAGGTCCAGGTTGTTGGTCGGCTCGTCGAGCAGCAGCAGCTGCGGCGGCGGGTCGGCGAGCAGCAGGGCGGCGAGGACCGCGCGGAACCGCTCGCCGCCGGACAGCGTTCCCGCCACCTGATCCGCCCGCGCGCCGCGGAACAGGAATCGCGCCAGCCCCGCCCGGACCTCGTTGACGGAGGCGCGCGGCGCGACCGCCCGCACGTTCTCGACCACGGTCAGCGCGTCATCGAGGATGTCGAGGCGCTGCGGCAGGTAGCCGAACGCCCCGTTGCGCCGGCACGGCCACGTTGCCGCGTCGAGCGCGCCCTTCGGCCAGCCCGTCAGCCCGGCCAGGTCAGCCCGGTCATCGCCGCAGCAGCGTCGTCTTGCCCGC
The DNA here is from genome assembly GCA_963785645.1 of uncultured Actinomycetota bacterium. Lineage (GTDB taxonomy): Bacteria > Actinomycetota > Actinomycetes > Streptosporangiales > Streptosporangiaceae > Trebonia. The sequence continues at coordinate 242,793 of CAWAWG010000016.1, read as the reverse complement.
GCCGTTCGGCCCGGTGAGCGCGACGCGCTCCGGCCCGCGCACGATCAGCTCGGCCAGCCGCCCCGCCTCGGTGTCCGCGCCGCCCGTCGCCGCGCTCCGATCAGCCGTCCGGCCGCGCCGGCTCCGGTCCGTGCCACGGCGCCCACGGCCGTCAAGCCCGCGCACCGTCAGCACGGTCCGCCCGGCCGGCACCGCCGTTCCCGGCAGCGAGATCCTGATGGACTCCTCGTCGCGGAGCGCGTCCTCCGCCTCCGCCAGCCGCTCCTTCGCGTCGGCGATGCGCGCGAGCGCGATCTCCCGCCCCTTGCCCGCCGACACCTGCGCCGCGCGCTTGCGCCCGCCCGCGACGATCCGGGGAATCGACCCCGACGCCGCGAGCGCACGCCCCTGCCGGTCCCGCTTTGCCTGCTTGACCTGCGACTCGATCAGGTCCCGCTTCTCCCGCCGCACGTCCGCCGCGGCCGCGGTGACCGCGCGCAGCGCCGCCGCCTGCTCGGTCGCGAGCATCGTCTCGTATCGCCTCCAGGTTCCCGCCGTACAGTGCGCAGCGCGCCGCCGGAGAGGTCGGCGACCTGGTCCACCAGCGCGAGCAGGGCGCGGTCGTGGCTGACGATCAGCACACGCCCGGCCAGGCCTCGACCGCGGCGTACAGCCGCCGCCGCGCGTCCAGGTCGAGGTTGTTGGTCGGCTCGTCGAGCAGCAGCACCGGCAGGCCGCCGCAGGAACAGCGCCGACAGCGCGGTCAGCACCGTCTCCCCGCCCGACAGCCGCGACACCGGGTCGTCGAGCCCGACGTGCGGCAGCCCGAGCCGCGCCAGCCACTCCCGCGCCCGGTCCTCGATGTCCCAGTCGTCGCCGACCGCGTCGAACACCGCGGGATCGACCGATGCCCGCCTCGATCGCGCGGATCGCCGTCCCGCACGGTGGCGATGCCGAGCAGCGACGCCACCGTGGCGTCCGCGTCGAGCGTGAGGTTCTGCGGCAGGTACCCGACCTCCCCGGTCACGGTCACCGACCCGGAGGTAGGCCGCAGGTCGCCGGCGATCAGCCGCAGCAGCGTGGACTTCCCGGACCCGTTTGCGCCGATCAGGCCGGTCCGCCCGGGATTGAAAGAGGCGCTGAGCTTGGACAGCACGACGCGCCCGTTCGGCAGGGAAAACGACAGATCGCTGAGGACGATAGACATGCAGCAGCTCCGAAGAGAGGTCGCGGGCACGCGCCACCATGCGGCGCGGCACTCGGGGTCGACCTCAGAGCTCCAAGCCACTCTCCGTCCGCCGGGGATAAGACACCCCGATTATGCGAGCGCTCCCGCGCGCCGCGCAAAACATTTCCGTCGGCGGCACCCGCTGGATCATCCCGAACGATTCCGGCTTCCTCGCACCGCTCCACACCTTGACCGCAGGAAGGCAGGCGGCCGCCGGAAGATAACAGCAAGAAGCGACGCAGTCGCCTCTTGGGTGCCGGGTTGACGGGCGGCTGGATCCTTCGGCGCGGCTGCGCGGCCGGAAGGATGTGCCGCCGGTACGCTATGACGACTGAAGGTCACGCTCAGTCACATTCTTGATCGGTTGGCTACGCTGCGTTTGCCGAGAACGCGGACGAGATGGGTGAACGCGGACAAGGTGACGGTCGCCGGGTGCGGGCAGGCTGCGGTCGCGGCTGTCGTCCAGGTTCGCGGCGCATCATGAGCCTGGGCCGAAAGACGTGACGATATCGGTGATTGAATGCATAATAAGATCGAATATGGGATCGGATAACGGTAGGGACGATCATGGTCAAGACATCCAGGCCCCAGCGTGACGGGACGGTGCGCATCACCTTCGCGCTTCCCGTGGAAGACCCGGACGCCGCCGTCTCGGTGGTGGGTGACTTCAACGACTGGGACCCCTTCGCGCACCCGCTGCGGGTCCGGTCGAACCGGACCCGCAGCGCGTCGGTAACGGTTCCCTCGGGCAGCAAGCTCCGCTTCCGCTATCTCGCCGACGGCGGTCACTGGTTCGACGACGACACCGTCGGCCTGGGCGGGGGCCAAGACGCGGTCATCGCCGTCTGAACGCAGCGGACTCGCTTAACATCTTTTCCCGTGGGTCCAGAGCTGATCGAGCGCGCCATCCAGTTGCGGCAGGAGCCTCGGCGCGGCCGGCGGGCTGGCCGCCGCCGAGCGGTTCGTCGGCGCGCAGCGGGGGCTGAGCCGCGCCGACCGTGACCTCGTGCTCGACTGGGCGGACAACAACGTGCGCGGCGTCTTCGAGGTCCGCGCCGATCGCGCGCAGGGACAGCGCCGGGCGAGGCCGTCAGCGCGCTGAACCTGGTCGACGACCTCGACTACCGGGTCTACGGCCTGACCGCGCGGCGCCGGCGAGCAGGGCGGCTTCTTCGCCGGGACGCTGCTCCCGCTGGCCGAGGACGACTCGGCGTGGCTGGCCGCGGGCGACGAGATCGGCTACCCGAAGGCCGACGCGCGCCAGGTCGCCCGGCTGGCGATCGACCTGGCCACCCGCGAGCCTGACCTCGTCTTCCGCAACCAGGAGAAGGCCACCCAGGGCTGGGCCTACATGCGGCGCGACCGGGAGGAGTTCGTCGCGTTCTTCGGCGCCGACGAGCTCGTGCTGCCCACCCTGGAGGCCGAGGGCAGGCTCAACGCCTACTACAAGATGCGCCGCGACTCCGCTCTCGCCGCGCGGGGCAGGCACCGGGCGGTCAGCGACACGGGCGAGACCACGTTCGTGATGCCGGAAGGGTTCTTCGAGTTCGACACCGTCGGCATCATCTACGACGAGCTCGACGGGTTCGTCGTCGTGCCCGGAGTACGGGATGCTGCGCGGCCATGTTCGCCGACCCGTCGCTCGCCGCCGACCCGCTGCACGCCAACGTCCTGCGCGCCTACCTGCGCGAGGACGCCATCCCGCCGCTGCCGCTGCGCCGGATGGCGGCGGCCTTCCCCGGCAACGTCGACCCGGTTTTCCGCCGGGTGCTCGGCAACAGGACCTTCACCTGGAATCAGAACGGGCCCGGCCTGCTCAAGAAGCGCAAGCCCGGCTACTACGAGGCCGAGCCGACCCCGGGCGTGGCGGTGCTGAGCGACCGGGTCATGGCCCTGGCCCGGGGCGGCTGGCGAGGCCGCTGACTAGGAGAGTCCGGTGCCCGGCGCGGTGAAGTCCGGGTCGAGCTCCATGAAGGCGTCGATCACGCCCAGGTAGGCGAAGGCGGCGAGGGTCCACTCGGCCGGCTGGCCGTGCAGGCCAGGGCCGGGGACCGGAGCGTTGAGCAGGCCGTCCACTATGGCGGCGTCCGCAGGCGCCCGCCGTGCCCGGCCCCGTCCGCGGCCCGCCGGCTCCGCCGGCGGCGGCGGCCGCCTGGACCTGGACGTTGCGCAGCGCCAGGGACTGGACGAGCAGGCCGCCGGCCAGCTGCCACGTGATCCAGCGTGTAGGCGGGGTCGCGCAGCCGCAGCCCGACCAGCTGCGACGAGCTGGCCGAGGACGGTGACCATCATCTCCCGCGACCGCCGCTGCGAGTCCTCGAGCGCGGCGGCGATCCGCCTGCGCGCCTCGCCGCTGCGGGTGGAGCCGAGCGTCGCGACGAGTGCCATGTGCAGGCGCCACGGCAGTGGACTCGGTCAGCCCCGCGTAGTTGCGGGTGACCGTGACCCGGGTGATCTCGCACGAGCAGCGCCCGGCGCCCCTCCGGCGTGGCGAGCAGGTGCCTGTTCTCGTCGAGGATCCGCTTGATGTCGGCGAACGTCTCGGGGTCGAGAACGGGCCGGTCGCTGAACCAGCTGCCGGTGCCCGCCAGGTAGCACAGCAGGTCGTCGATGTAGTCCTCCCGGTATGCCCACAACCGGTAAGCCGAGCTGCGCGGAACCCTGGCCCGCTGGATGACTTCCTCAAGGCGCAGGTGCTCGATGGTGAGCGCGGCGCCGGCCTCGAGGGCCAGTTCGCGCCCAGCGTCGAGCATCCGCTGCCTGACCTCTTCCGCCGGTACCCGATCCGGCCGGGCCGTCATGGCCGTGCCCCACCCCTCGCCGCATGTTGAGATGAGTTTGTTAATGCAAAGGTACCGTGTGAAACCACCGCGCATGAGACATTAGACTTAGTGTCTCAATAAGCCTGCGGACGGGGACCGAGGCGGCCCTCAGAGGGGGAGGGCCGGGGACCGGCCGGGCGCCGAGCCAAGCTTCGGCGTCCGGCTGGCCTCTGTATCTCCCCCGGGGGAAAATCCCCCCGGTGACCCCCCTGCGCACGGGGGAGTCCCTCCCCCGTAGCCCCCTCGCCGGGCGGCGCCCGGGACGGCGCCTGCGGCGCCGGGTGCGTGTCCGTTGGGTTGAGGTTGTTGGTCCGCTGTCGTCCCGGGTGATCTTCGCGGTGTGCGGGGGGGTCCCTCTCCTGTATCCCGGTGCAGGCGAGGCGCTGCGGGCACCCCGGAGAACGGTGGATGTTTTTAGGCGCGCCGGTGCAACGTCATTGACTTGAGGATCTCGCCGCGCCGCGCGTGGCCCCCGGCACATGCCGGGTATGCCGGAAAGATCCGGCCGTAGCGGCGACGCGGCCCATGATCGGGTCAATTAAGCAGGTTATAACCTGCTTAATTGACCCGGAAACCGAAAACTTTGGCGATCATGGTGCCGCCGGCCGCGGGCGGGCGGCTGGTCGCGCGGAGTGTGCGAAAACATCTACCGCGGTGCCCGTGCGATCCGGTGGTTGCCGTTGCTGGTCCGCTGTCGCCGGTGACCGCAGGTGCTCTGCGGGGCTGTGGTTGAGGTTACGGTTCTGGTACGGCGCGCGGCGGCTCTTGACGGGCATGCTGGGGGAATATACGTTTCGTGAAACGGTGTTCGGCAATGTCGAACGGAATTCTCCGGAGCGACCCAATGCAGCAGCTCATTAACCCGGTCGACGGCATCGCCGCGGAGAACAGGGTGATCGCCTGGGACATGCGGATGGGCATACCGGCCCCGGGGTGGGAACGCTAGGTCCATGGACGCTACTGTCTTCCGTGCCTGGATCACTTCGGCCGCCGGGGTGATCGAAGCCAACCGTGACCACCTTACCCAGCTTGACGCGGCGATCGGCGACGCCGATCACGGCATCAACCTGGCCCGCGGCTTCACCGCCGTGCTGGCCGCGCTCGAAACAAAACCCGCCGAGACCCCTGGTGCGGTGCTGACCGTGACCGGCTCAACGCTGATATCCAAGGTGGGCGGCGCTTCCGGCCCGTTGTACGGCATGGCGTTCCGCCGAGCCGGCCAGGCCCTGGGGACCGCGGAAGAGGTCGGCCTGCCCGGGCTCAGCCAGGCCCTGGAAGCGGCCCTGGCCGGCGTGCAGCAACTCGGCGCGGCCCGCGAGGGAGACAAGACGATGGTAGACGCGCTTGCTCCGGCGACCCGCGCGCTCGCCAAGGCGGTCTCGGAGGGAGCGACGCAGGCCGACGCCCTCGCCGCGGCGGCCGCGGCGGCGGCCGAGGGCGCGGCGGCAACGGTGTCGATGGAGGCGCGCAAGGGGCGGGCCTCCTACCTGGGCCCGCGCAGCGTCGGCCACGAGGACCCGGGGGCGGCCTCCACGGTGCTGATCCTGACCGCCCTGCGCGACGCGGCAGCGCGAGACGCCGGCGCCGGGGCGCCATGATCACGTACCGGGGCACGCCGGTCTCCGAAGGGGTAGCGGCGGGTGAGCTCTATCTGCCGGACGCCCCTGCCCGCGCCGCCGCCGGCACGGTAGCCGGGGCGCAGGCGGAGCCGCGGACCGCGGGCAGCGACACGGTGTGGTCACCGGGTACCTTGTCGCCGCCGGTCGTTACCGTGACCGCCGACGACGTTCGCGCGGCCTTCGCCGCGGTCGCCGCCGACCGCCGCGCGCTGGCCGAGAAGCTTCGCGCCGCCGGACGCGGCAACGAGGCGGACATCGTCGGGATCGGCGCCCTGATGGCGGCCGACCCGGCACTGTCCGGGCCGGCGATCGACGCGCTCGCCAGTCCCCCGGACGGCCCCGCGACAGCGGAGCGGCTGGCGGACGGTAAGGACCAGCCCCCCGTTCGGAATAGTCCTGGCGGGCTGCCTGTCCGGGGGCGCTTCCCGCTGGCGACGGCGGCGGCCGCGGTCACCGCGGCGGCGGAGGCCCACGCCTCGGTTCTTGAATCGCTGCCCGACCCGGACCTTGCCCAGCGGGCGGGCGACGTCCGCCAGGTCGCCGCCGCCGTCATCGCGGAACTGGCCGGCGGAGCGGCTGCGGCAGTGCCGCCGCAGCGCGCGTTCATCCTGGTCCGCGCGGATGTCGACCCCGCCGATCTGATCCGCCTCGCCGACGCGGGCCACCTGGTCGGCGCCGTGTCGGTTGGCGGCGGAGCTAGCTCCCACGCCGCGATCATCGCCCGCGGCCTCGGCCTGCCGATGCTGGCCGGCGCGGACCCCGCCGTGATGACCGGGACGGCCGGGCGCACCGCCGTACTCGACGCCGGCCGCGACCCGGGCGGCGGGGAACTGCGCGTCGACCCGGTACCGGCCGACCTGGCCCGGGTACGCTCCGCGGCCTGCCCGGCGGCCACGGCGGTACCGGGAGCGGCGCGCACCGCCGACGGGGACCTGGTCACGATCCTGTGCAACGTCGCCTCGGCGGCAGAGACCAGGCTCGGGCTGGCCAACGGCGCAGCGGGGGTCGGCCTGCTCCGGACCGAGATCCCCTTCACCCGCGCGGCCGGCTGGCCCACCCGGGCCGAGCACCTGGCCGCGCTGACCCCGGTGCTGCGCCTGCTGCCGGGCAAGCGCGCGGTTGTCAGGCTGCTTGACTTCGCGGGCGACAAGATCCCGCCGTTCCCCGGCGCGGCCGGCCTGCCCGCCTTCCTGCACGCCCCCGGTGCGCTCGCCGCTCAGCTCGCCGCGATCCTGCAAGCGGGCGCGGGCACCGACCTGTCGGTCATGATCCCGATGGTGCGGACGCTGGAGGAGGTCCGTCTGGTCCGGGCCGAACTGGCGCTGGCCGCCAAGGCGGCCGGCGCGGTGCCGCCGCCGCTTGGCATGATGGTGGAACTGGCCGCTACGGCGAAGGCCGCGCCCGCCTTCGCGGGCAGCGTCGATTTCTTCTCCATCGGGACGAACGACCTGACCGCTGACATCCTGCACCGGGACCGGGCCGCGCTCCGGCCGTCGGATGCCGCGCGGCAACCGGTGCTCGCTGCCATCGCCGCCACGGTCCGCGCGGCCCGGGAGGCGGGCATAGGACTCTCTGTCTGCGGCGACGCCGCCGCCGATCCCGCCGTGCTGCCCCAGTTGCTCGCCCTCGGCGTCCGAACGGTGAGCGTCGGCGCGGCGAAGGTGCCCGCGGTCGCCGGCTGGATCACCCAGGCCAGCGGATCCGCGGAGCGGGAGACGGGACCGGGAAGGGGGACGAGCTCCGATGCCGGCTGACGTCTCGGACGAGCACCGTCACGATAACAGCAAGAAACGTGCCTTTGGCGGAAGCGGGCCGGGCAGCAGGGCATATTTCTGCACACCGGGGTGTGCAGAAATATCCCCTGCTCCTGCCTTGGGATGGCGCCAGCCCGGTGTGGTGCCCTGGGGAACGGCGCCAGCGGCGGGCGGGCGCCGCTCGCGGTCAGAGGGCGGACAGGGACACGCCGCCGCGGCCCGCTCCGAGGTCGCGGGAGATGGCACGGCCCGCCGTGACGACGGCCCGGACCAGGTCATCGCGGGTTGGCAGGGCGAGCAGCCGGTCAGCCGGGCCGACTACGCCGATCGCGCCGGCGACCGCGTCGTCGCGGCCGAGGATCGGAGCGGCGATGCCCGCGTCGCCGACGGTGGCCTCCTCGTTTTCGACCGCGTAGCCGGCCCCGCGCACCTGCGCGAGCGCGCGGGTAAGCGCCTGGCGGGTGGTCTTCGTCCGGCCGGTCAGCGGGGCCAGGTCGGCGGCGAGGGCGGTGGAGCGCTGCGGCGCGGGCAGGCTCGCCACGATCGCGTGGCCGAGCGCACAGGCATGCCACGGGATCGCGGCCCCGACCTCAAGTATCTGCACCGTGTCGTCAGGGCGGAACACGTGGTGCAGCACGATCACGCGGCTGCCGGACAGCGTTGCCACCCAGACCGCTTCCCCGGCCTGCTTCGCGAGCGACTCGGCCCAGCGCAGCGACCTTACTCGCAGCTCAGAGCCGTCCAGGTAGGCGTTGCCGAGCTGGAGCACGCCGGGGCCGAGGCTGTACTTGCCGGTCTCCGGGTCCTGGGCGACGAGCTCGTGGGCCTCCAGGGTGCGCAGCAGCCCGTGCACCGTCGGTTTGGCCAGGCCCAGGCGCCCGGCGATCTCGGTGACGCCGAGGCGCGGGGATCCGGAGCCGAGGACGCCGAGTATCTGCGCCGCGCGCTGAACCGACTGGATCATCGCACCCTTTCGGGGTCAGTTTTGACATCGCCGAACGATATTCAGGATAGGTCATGGCACAGGTAGCGCCACGGGTAGGGATCGTGCTGGTGTCGCATAGCGCCCGGCTCGCCGAGGGGACGGCCGACCTCGCCGGCCAGGTGAGCGGCGGGGCGGTGCGGGTGGTCGCGGCGGGCGGCACCGATGACGGCGAACTCGGCACGAGCGCGGAGAAGGTAGCGCGGGCGGTGGCGAGCGCCGAGGCGGGGGCGGGCGTGCTGGTGCTGCCCGACCTGGGCAGCGCGGTGCTCACCGTCCGGGTCATGTTCGCGGACATGCCCGGCGCGCGGGTGGTCCTCGCCGACGCGCCGTTCGTGGAGGGGGCGGTCGCGGCGACGGTGACCGCGGCCGCTGGAGCGGACCTGAAGGCGGTCGCCGCGGCCGCCGAGGAGGCGTGGCATGCCCGCAAGCTCTGAGTCGATCACGCTGACAGGCGACCTGCACGCCCGGCCGGCGGGTGCCCTGGCCGTCGCGGCCGGGCGGTTCGCCGCGGCGGTGGCGGTCACCGCGGGCAGCAAGACCGTCGACGCCAAGAGCGTCCTTGGCGTGATGGGCCTTGGCGCCACCAGCGGGCAGCAGGTCACGGTTTCCGCTGACGGCCCGGATGCCGAGGAGGCCGTGGCGGCGCTGATCGCGATCATCAGCGAGGCGACCCGCGTCGGCGGCTAAATCCCGCCGGGAGATGCCGTTATGGGGGCGCAGCCGCCCGACGCCGCCCCAGCCCAGGTCGGCCGAGCCCGTGACATCGTCTTCCGGCCCGGGCGTCCCTGGCCCCGGACGCCACTGGGGGTAAGGCACCAGGCCGGGTTCGACGAGGTCGAAGCCGTCGAAGAACCGCAGGACAGCGTCCCTGTCCCGGGAGCACAAGGGCGCGTTCGTCTTCTCGTAGGCGGCGAGGATGCGCCGGGTCACGGCGGCATCGGGCGCGAAATCAGCGCTGGCGTGGCTGAGCGCCAGATAGCTGCCGGGGGCGAGGCCGTCCCTGATTGTCCGGACGATGCCGTGCGGGTCGTCGGAGCCGGGGATGAAGTGCAGCACGGAAACGAGCAGCACCGCGATCGGCCGCCGGAAGTCCAGGTGCGCGCGGATCTCCGGCACCGCCAGCAGCTCGGCCGGGCGGCGCATGTCGGCCTTGGCGACGACGGCCACGCCGGGCTTGGCGAGCATGGCGTTGCCGTGCGAGACCACGACCGGGTCATAGTCGACGTAGGCGACCCGGGCCGCCGGATTGGCCTGCCGGGCGACCTCGTGCACGACGTACTTGGCGGGCAGGCCCATGCCGAGGTCGAGGAACTGGTCAATGCCCGCCTCGTCGGCCAGGTACCGCACCACCCGGGCGATGAATTCCCTGGTAGCGGCCGCGGCGACCCGCACGGCGGGCAGAGCGGCCAGCACCTGCTCGGCCGCGTCCCTGTCGGCCTGGAAGGTCTCCCGGCCGCCCAGGTAATGGTGGTACATGCGCGCCACATTGGGCGTGCTGCTATCCAGCCTTTCCGCGCGTTCCCCCGTGGCCTCTCGCTCCACGAAGAGAACCCTAACCGCGAGGCAGTTGCGCAGGTGGTCGCGCAACGAATCGCACCCAACCTGTTATCGCGCCCGGGCTTTGACGGTGCTGGTCCCGGGCGCATGCTGCACATGTCAAGCAGCTTGCTTGACATGTGCAGCATGCTTGATATAGTTAGCAACATCAGCCCCTTACCGAGGAGGTAAACCATGACCGACACAATGACCGCAGACGTTCAGGAGCAGGTGCTCGGCGTCGTCCGCAAGAGCCAGGAGATGACGCTTGACGCGATCAAGCAGGTCGTCGAGACCGTGAACACCGCCGCCGAGAAGCTGCCCGCCCTCCCGTTCGTCGGCAAGCTGCCGTCGCTGCCCCAGTGGCCGGGCGTGTCGGCGCTGCCCACGCCGGAGGCGGCCGTGTCCGCCACCTTCGACTTCCTCGGCCGCCTGCTCGCCGAGCAGCGCAAGTTCTCCGAGGAACTGGTCAAGGCCACCGCCGCTCTCCGCCCGGCCGCATCCGTGGCCGAATCGGGGGAAACCGCGCCCGCCGAGTGAGGCGCGGCCCGCGGCGGGCCGAGCGCCCGGAGGCGAAACGGCGGGCCTCCGGGCGCGGCGAAGCCGGTACGCGCCCAGCTTCCGCGCATCGCTGACAGCAGGAAACGCGAGCGTGCGTGAACGGGTTCCCGGCGCTGGGGGGCGGGCGGGGGTGTGCGCGGGCGGTGCTGCACACTATAGTTTGCAGTACGCCCGGGCAGCGGGATCGCCCGGGAGGCGGGAGGAGCGTTATGCCGGACAGGCCGGGCTCGTGGGGGGATGCCCAGCGGGAGGCGTGGGAGGCCCAGCGGGAGGCCCTCGGCGCGTTCATCCGCGAGCGGCGCAAACAGGCGAATCTGTCGCTGCGCCAGCTGGCGGAGTTGACCAGCCTGTCCAATCCCTATCTCAGCCAGATCGAGCGCGGGCTGCACCAGCCCTCGGTCCGCGTGCTGAGGGCCATCTCCGACGCGCTCAACCTCTCCGCGGAGACCCTGCTCGCCCAGGCCGGACTCATCGACGCCATGGCCGCCGAGGCCGACCCGGGTAACGGGGGCGGTGCCGCGAACGGCGATCCGGCGAAGGGAGATTCGTCTGCCCCCGACACCGAGCGGGCCATTCGCGCCGACGGGCGCCTGTCCGGGGACCAGAAGGCCGCGCTGCTCGTCGTCTACCGCAGCATGCTCAGCCAGTCGGGTGAGGCCTGGCTGAGCCGGGAAATTCGGGGAATCCTTGAAGTGGGCCACGTATTCGTTCAGAATGACCTGAAGTTTTCCCAGGGTTACCTACAGTTAGATTTCAGCCTTCGGTATCCGCGCGGGGACAGGTTCTCCGCGCATTTTGCGCAGGAGGTGAATAGATCGCACAGAAGGGGAGGCCGGATCCGGTCCGTAACGAAAACTTTTGGCATGAAGTGTCGCTAACCGGGCCACCCGAGGCCGGCCGTCGGATACGGTTCCATTACGATCACAGGGTGGGAGACCGGATTGTTACCTGGCCGAACGCGCTCAGCGCCGCCCGGCTGGCCGGCGTTCCCGTGTTCCTGTGGCTTGTCATCGGGCCGCGTACCGCCACGGCGGACATCATCGCCGCGGCACTGCTCGGATTTGCCGGTATCAGCGACTGGCTCGACGGCAAGCTGGCCAGAATGCTCAACCAGACGAGCAGGCTCGGCCAGTTGCTCGACCCCGCCGCCGACCGGCTTTACATCCTGGTCACGATCATCGCGCTCGGGGTGCGCGGGATCGTCCCGTGGTGGCTGCTCGGCGCGATCGTGGCTCGCGAGGCGTGCATGGCGATCGCGCTGCTGGTGCTGCGGCAACGCACCGACTACGGTTCGATTCAGGTGAGTTTCGTCGGTAAAGCGGCAACTTTGTGCCTGATGTACGCGTTTCCCTTGTTGTTCCTCGGCGCGCACGGCGGGGACGTGTCCGAGGTCATAAGGATATTCGGCTGGGCTTTCGCCGTTTGGGGCGTTGCCCTCTACTGGTGGGCGGCGCTGCTCTACCTCACCCAAATCAGGGACCTGGTGAAAGGGGCGCATCCGTCGTGAAGGCCGTTGTGATGGCAGGCGGTGAGGGCACCAGGCTCCGCCCCATGACCGCCAATCAGCCCAAGCCGCTGCTGCCGGTCGTGAACCGGCCGATCATGGAGCACGTCCTGCGTCTGCTCAAGCGGCACGGGCTCGAGGAGACCGTGGTCACCGTCCAGTTCCTCGCGGCGATGGTGCGGAACTACTTCGGTGACGGCGAGGACTTCGGCATGTCGCTGCGGTACGCCACCGAGGAGACACCGCTCGGCACCGCGGGCTCGGTGAAGAACGCCGAGGAGGAACTCAAGGACGACGCGTTCCTCGTCATCTCCGGCGACGCGCTGACCGACATGGACCTGACCGAGATGGTCCGGTTCCACAAGGACAACGGCGCGCTCGTCACGGTGGGGCTTACCCAGGTGCCCGACCCCCTGGAGTTCGGCATCGTCATCGCGGACGAAGACGGGCGGATCCAGCGGTTCCTGGAGAAGCCGACCTGGGGGCAGGTTTTCTCCGACACGGTGAACACCGGCGTTTACATCATGGAGCCCGAGGTGCTCGCCGAGGTGTCGCCCAAGGAGTCGGTGGACTGGTCGCACGACGTCTTTCCCCGGCTCCTGCAGCGCGGTGCCCCGATTTACGGGTACGTGTCCGACCGCTACTGGGAAGATGTCGGCACCCTCGAGTCCTACCTCAAGGCCCAGGCCGACGTGCTCAACCGCAAGGTCGCGGTCGACATCGCCGGGTTCGAGCTCTCGCCGGGCGTATGGGTCGCCGACGGCGCCGAGGTCGACCCGGACGCGGTGCTCACCGGGCCGGTCTGCGTCGGCGAGTACGCGAAGGTCGAGGCCGGCGCGCACCTGCGCGAGTACAGCGTGATCGGCGCGAACGTCGTGGTGAAGGAGGGTGCCTTCATCCACCGCGCGGTGGTGCACAACCGGGTATTCGTCGGCCAGGGCGCTACGCTGCGCGGGTGCGTGGTCGGCAAGAATACCGACGTGATGCGCCGTGCGCGCATCGAGGAGACCGCCGTCATCGGTGACGAGTGCGTCATCGAGCCGGAGGCCTACATCTCCGCCGGGGTGAAGGTCTACCCGTTCAAGACCATCGAGGCGGGCGCGGTCGTCAACAACTCGGTGATCTGGGAATCGCGCGGTCAGCGGACCCTGTTCGGCGAGCGCGGCGTCTCCGGGCTCATCAATGTCGAGGTCACCCCGGAGCTGGCGGTGCGCCTCGCCTCCGCCTACGCGACCACGCTGCAGAAGGGCACCACGGTCACCACCTCGCGCGATGTGTCACGTGCGGCCCGCACCCTGAAGCGGGCCGTGCAGAGCGCGCTGAACGCCTCGGCGATCAATGTCATGGACCTGGAGGCGCTCCCGCTGCCGGTCGCCCGGTTCGAGACGGCCCGGCGCAAGTACAGCGGCGGCATCGCGCTGCGGACCACGCCGGGCGACAACCAGTCGGTCGACATCATCTTCCTCGACGACCGCGGCGCGGAACTGTCCCAGGGCGCGCAGCGGAAGCTGGAGCGGGTCTTCTCCCGGCAGGAGTTCCGGCGCGCGTTTCCCGGCGAGATCGCCGAGCTCTCCTACCCGCCCCGCGTGGTCGAGCTCTACACCCACGAACTGCTGCGCTGCGTGAAGCTGGACGGGGTGAGCGCGGCCGGCCTGAAGGTGGTCGCCGACTGCGCCGGCGGGACCGTGTCGCTGGTGCTGCCCACCCTGCTCGGCGGCCTCGGCGTCGATGTGCACACGCTCAACAACCGTCTCGACGAGGTCACGCCGACCCAGACGGTGGCGCAGGACCGGGCGGGCATGCAGCGCCTCGCCGAGGTCGTCTCCTCCTCGCGGGCCGCGTTCGGCGTCAGGTTCGACCCGGTGGGCGAGCGCATCCACCTGGTTGACGAGAAGGGCGCGCTCGTCAGCGACGAGCGGGCGCTGCTCGTCGTCCTCGACCTGGTCGCGGCCGAGGTCAGGCACGGCCGGGTCGCCCTGCCGGTGACCACGACCCGCGTCGCCGAGCAGGTCTGCCGGTTCCACGGCGTGCAGGTCACCTGGACCCCGACCTCGCGGGACGCGCTGACGACGGCCGCCGCGGCCGACGACGTGATCTTCGCGGCCGACGGGCGCGGCGGCTTCGTCGTCCCCGAGTTCGGCCGGACCGTGGACGGGATCGCCACCTTCGTCCGGTTGCTCGGCCTCGTGGCCCGGACGCGGCTGACCCTCAGCCAGATCGACGCCCGGATCCCGCAGGCTCACCTGATGCGGCGCTCGGTGCCGACCCCGTGGGCGGCCAAGGGGGCCGTGATGCGGACCGTCATCGAAGAGGCGGGCACCAGGCCGGTCGACACCACCGACGGCGTGCGGGTCGTCGACGCGGAACGGGGCTGGGTGCTGGTGCTGCCCGATCCGGCGGACGCGGTTACCCACCTGTGGGCGGAGGGCGGCGACGCCGATTCCGCGCAATTCCTGCTTGACGAGTGGGCGGCCATCGTGGAGCAAGCCGGGGAGTAGCACTGCCCGCGCGGGAAGCGCTTCAGGTCTTGCCTGGTACCTGGCCGGTTGGGCAGATCGGGGATGGACATTCAGGTAATCTGTGTTAATTACGCAGACGTATCATTTCGCGGTGCACGGGACGGCCACCGCCATCGCGAACTTGCGCCGTGCGCGTGACCCGGAGGTGAAGCGGCTGTGTGGCGGAGACGTCAGGGACCCGATGACGCGCCGAGGGGAGGCCTGCGCCGCCTGTTCGCGTGGCGCGTGGACCCGGAGCCCTCGGCCCGGGTACCGTTGGCAGCGTCGCCTGACGCGATGCTGCGCGAGCCTGCGGAACTGCACGAGTCCAGGGACCGGGGAGAGGGGAGGCCAGGCGAGGCCATGGCTGGTGGTATGTACTGTGCTCGGTGCGGTCGGCCGAACCCGGAGCAGGCTAGGTACTGTTCCAACTGCGGCGCTCCGCTCATGCGCAACGCGAACACCGGCAGCTTTGCCGCGATCCCGAGCGAGCGCAGCGCCGGCCAGGGCGGCGAGACCACGTCGATCATCTCACCGGTGGCCGGCGAACCTGAGTACCCCGACGAGCCGTCCCCCGACTACTCGGCCGCGGACACGCTTCCGCCGGGTACGGCGCTGCTCGTCGTTCTCCGCGGGCCGAACGCGGGGAGCCGGTTCCTGCTCGACAGCGACTTCACGTCAGCCGGGCGGCACCCCGACAGTGACATCTTCCTCGACGACGTGACCGTGTCCCGCCGTCACGCCGAGTTCTACCGGCACGGCGACCGCTTCACCGTCCGTGACGTTGGTAGCCTGAACGGCACCTACGTGAACCGCGAGCGGATCGAGGAGGCTGAGTTGTTCGGGGGCGACGAGGTACAGATCGGCAAGTTCCGGCTGCTGTTCATGACCCGCAGTCCTGAGGTCGGCAGGCGCCGCGGGCTGGGAGCGCAGGACTACGTATGACCAGCGGGCACCAGTCGGCGCTCGTCAGCGGATCCCCGGCCAGGGGAAGTGCCAGTACCCGGGGAAGCGTGAGTATCGGCCAGGTGCTTGATGAGCTCAGCCAGGAGTTCCCCGACATCAGCCCCTCCAAGATCCGCTTTCTTGAGGCGGAGGGCCTGATCCAGCCGCTCCGCTCCGCGTCCGGCTACCGGAGGTTCTCCGCCGCCGACATCAAGCGGCTCCGCTTCATCCTGACCGCGCAGCGCGATGAGTACCTGCCGCTGCGGGTCATCAAGGAGCGGCTTGACGCGCTCGACGGCACAGCGGTCCCGGGATCGGCCGGTGCCGTCCCCGCGGTCGCCATGACCAGGAGCGAACTCCTCGCCGCCGCCGGCGCCGCCGAGGAACTCCTCGCTGAGCTTGAGGACTACGGCCTCATCCGCCGCGCCAGGTCTTACGGAACGCAGACACTTTCCGTCCTCCGGTCGGCTGTCCGGCTCGGCGAATACGGCATCCAGCCGCGCCACCTGCGGGTCGTCAAGGCCGCCGCTGACCGGGAAACGGACCTGGTAGAGCAGGCCGTAGCCCCGCTGGCCCGGCAGAAGGGCAGCCGGGAGCCCGCACTGCGGGCGGCGCAGGATCTCGCCGGACATATCGCCAGTCTTCACGCGACTCTGGTCGAAGACGGACTAGCCGAGGCCGGACTGGCTTCACAAGCGCCCCATCCGGGTAGACAAAATGCGGGTACGTCACCCGGTGACACCCGGGAAGCTCGGGGGCTGCGCTCGGCTTCTGGGCGATAACGGGTGTAGTTTGGCAGGAAGAGTGGTTCGGTTCGCTTAGCGGCCGCTGGGTCATCAACGACCCGGATGTCGCTGAGCACGTGCGAGGACGGAGCTCCAGTGCGGCGGATGGAGGTCGTCGGCGTCCGTGTCGAGATGCCGTCCAACAGCCCGATTGTCCTGCTGAGAGAGCAGCAGGGCGATCGGTACCTGCCCATCTGGATCGGGGCGGTGGAGGCGACTGCGATCGCCTTCGCTCAGCAGGGCATGGTGTCGCTGCGGCCGCTGACCCACGACCTGTTTAAGGACGTGCTCGAAGTCCTGAACGTGCAACTCCGGGCGGTCAACATCACGGCCCTGCGCGACGGGATCTTCTACGCGGACCTCGTATTCTCGAACGGCGCTGAGGTCAGCGCCAGGCCGTCGGACTCGATTGCCCTGGCGCTGCGGACGGGCGCGGCGATCTTCGCGACCGACGAGATCCTGGACGAGGCGGGCGTCGCCATCCCGGACGAGCAAGAGGACGAGGTCGAAAAGTTCCGTGAGTTCCTCGACCAGATCTCGCCCGAGGACTTCGGCAAGTCGGCCTGAGACCGGCGGGGGGGTGGTGCGGATGATTGCTTCGCCCCTACCGCAACGCCGTGCCACGCTTAGGTGTTTTGCCAGTGAATGTCGCGACGCGCCGAGCGTGATCGTTGACGCGCCTGCCCAGCAGGCTTACGGTGCGAATGCCGGGGGTAGTCACAGGAGGTGGCCGTGTCGGTAACTAGGGGTGGGTCCGAAGCTGCCGGGTCTCAGGTGGCCGTGGGCGCGCTCTTCGATGGCAACTCCGAGATCGGGTATCGAGGTCCCACCGCGTGCGCCGCGGCGGGGATAACCTACCGTCAGCTCGATTACTGGGCGCGCACGGGCCTCGTGGAGCCGAGCGTCCGGGCGGCGCACGGCTCGGGGTCGCAGCGCCTCTACGGTTTCCGCGACATCCTCGTGCTCAAGGTCGTCAAGCGGCTCCTGGACACGGGCATCTCGCTGCAGCAGATCCGTGCCGCCGTCCAGCACCTGCGCAATCACGGCACCGAGGATCTCGCTCAGGTCACGCTGATGAGCGACGGGGTGAGCGTGTACGAGTGCACGTCGGCCGACGAGGTCGTTGACCTCCTCTCCGGCGGCCAGGGAGTTTTCGGCATCGCACTCGGCCGGGTGTGGCAGGAGGTCGCCGGCGAACTCGCCGAACTGCCCGCGGTCCGCGCCGAGGACGGGCTGATCGTCGACGGCGCCGACGAACTCGCGGCCCGCCGGGCCGCCGCCCGCAAGACGGGGTAATGGGCGTGACCCACCGGGTCTGGTGACGGGCAGGGTGGCGGGGATGCGCTAGGCTGAAAGCGCGTACTTGATATCCCACCCGGGAGAGACCCGCTCGTGACGAGAGGCGGGCGCCGAAGGGGCAACACAATCCCCGGAACCTCTCAGGCACCAAGGACCGGGTCGGGACAGGCGCTCTGGAGCCAGCCGGGCGACAGACGGGGAGCCCATATCGGGGAGGCTCCGTGCAGGGGGATTCGTCCAGCATTTCCGAAGATACTTTTGCCGCCCGCCACATCGGGCCGTCAGACGAAGACCGGCGGGCCATGCTGGCAACCCTCGGCTACGCATCGCTCGATGACCTCCTGAGGGCCGCGCTCCCGACGTACGCGCGGCCGCCCGCGTCGCTTGAGTCCCTGCCGGCGCCGCGGACCGAGCGCGAGGCGCTTGAGGACCTGCGGCGCCTCGCCGGGCGCAACAAGGTCGCCGTCTCGATGATCGGCCTCGGCTACTACGGGACGATCACGCCCGCGGTCATCCGCAGGAACGTGCTTGAGAACCCCGCCTGGTACACCGCGTACACGCCCTACCAGCCGGAGATCTCGCAGGGCCGTCTTGAGGCGCTGCTCAATTTCCAGACGATGGTCTGCGACATGACCGGGCTTGACGTAGCCAACGCGTCGCTGCTTGACGAGGCCTCGGCCGCGGCCGAGGCGATGACCCTCACGTTCCGGGCAAACGGCAAGCGCACCGGTCTTCCTCGCCGACGCCGACTGCCTGCCGCAGACTCTCGACGTGCTGCGTACCCGGGCCGAGCCGCTGGGGATCGACCTGCGCGTGGCCCGCGTCACGGCGGACACCGACTTCGACGGCGTCTTCGGCGTCCTGCTCCAGTACCCGGGCGCATCCGGCGAGATCAGGGACCTCGGCGCCGGTCGTCGAGGCGGCGCACGCCGCGGGCGTGCGGGTGGCGGTCGCGGCCGACCTCCTGGCGCTGACCCTGCTCAAGTCACCCGGCGAGTTCGGCGCCGACATCGCGCTCGGCTCCACGCAGCGGTTCGGCGTGCCGATGTTCTACGGAGGCCCGCACGCCGCGTACCTGGCGGTCAGGGACGACCTGCGCAGGCAGCTGCCCGGCCGCCTGGTCGGCGTCTCGGTGGACGCCGACGGCAGCCCGGCCTACCGGCTGGCGTTGCAGGCGCGTGAGCAGCACATCCGCCGGGAGAAGGCCACGAGTAACATCTGCACCGCCCAGGTGCTGCTCGCCGTCGTCGCCGCGATGTACGCGTGCTATCACGGCGCGGACGGCCTGACGGCCATCGCGCGACGGGTGCACCGGCACGCGATGACCCTCGCGGCCACGCTGAAGGACTACGGGCTGCTCACGGGCGACGGCGATGCCTTCGATACCGTCCGTGTCCTGCTGCCGGGCCCGACCGAGGCGCGGGCCGCCCTGCTGCGCGCCAAGGAGGCCGGGTACAACCTGTACGACGCGGGCGGCGGCGTGGTGCAGGTCTCCTGCGACGAGACGACCACCGCCGAGCAGCTGCGGCAGGTGGTCGCGGCGGTGGTCGGCGCGTCTATGGTCGGCACCGGGCTGGACGCGGCCGACGTGCGGCTGACGGTGGCGAGCGGCGACGCCATCCCCGCATCGCTCGCCCGGACCTCGAAGTTCCTCACGCACCCGGTCTTCAGCGCCCATCACAGCGAAACCGGAATGCTGCGTTACCTGCGCCGCCTGTCGGACCTGGACGTGGCGCTCGACCGGTCGATGATCCCGCTCGGGTCGTGCACGATGAAGCTGAACGCGACCACGGAGATGGAGGCGGTCACCTGGCCGGAGTTCGCCGGGCTGCATCCCTTCGCCCCGGCGTCGGACGCCGCGGGGTATGCCGAGCTGATCGGCGACCTGGAGCGATGGCTGTGCGCGGTGACCGGCTACGACGCCTGCTCCCTGCAGCCGAACGCCGGCTCGGCGGGCGAACTGGCCGGCCTGCTGGCCATCCGGGCATACCACCGGTCGCGGGCGGATCGACGCGCGCGACGTCTGCCTGATCCCCGCCTCCGCGCACGGCACCAACGCGGCCTCGGCGGTGCTCGCCGGCCTGCGGGTCGTGGTGGTGCAGTGCGGTCCGGACGGTGCGATCGACAGCGGTGACCTGCGCGCCAAGCTCGCCGCCCACGAGGGGCGGGTGGCGGCGATCATGGTCACCTACCCGTCCACCAACGGGGTCTACGAGGAGACGATCACCGAGGTCGCGGACCTGGTCCACCAGGCCGGCGGCCAGGTCTACATCGACGGCGCCAACCTCAACGCCCTCGCCGGCGTGGCGTCACCCGCCCTCCTCGGCGGGGACGTGTCCCACCTCAACCTGCACAAGACGTTCTGCATCCCGCACGGCGGCGGCGGTCCCGGGGTAGGTCCGGTCGCGGCGAAGGCGCATCTCGCGGCCTTCCTCCCGGCCCGGACCGGGCACCAGGGGAGCGCTCAGGACCCGGCTACCCAGGTCGCGGCCGCGCCGCAGGGTCGGCCGGCATCCTGCCGATCTCGTGGGCCTACATCGCGATGATGGGCGCCGCCGGGCTGCGCCGGGCCACGCAGGTCGCCGTCTTGTCGGCGAACTACGTCGCGCGCCGCCTCGCGCCGTACTTCCCGGTGGTCTACGCGGGCCGGGACGGCCTCGTCGCCCATGAGTGCATCGTCGACCTGCGCCGCCTGCCCGGCGGGATCACGGTGGAGGACGTGGCCAAGCGGCTCATCGACTACGGCTTCCACGCGCCGACGATGTCGTTCCCGGTCGCGGGCACGTTCATGATCGAGCCGACGGAGAGCGAGTCGCTGGCGGAACTCGACGCCTTCTGCGACGCGCTGATCGCGGTGCGGGCCGAGGTGGACAAGGTGGCGTCCGGCGAGTGGGACGCGACCGACAACCCGCTGAAGAACGCGCCGCACACCGCCGAGATGCTGATCGCGGCGGAGGACTGGTCGCACCCTTACCGGCGGGACGAGGGAGCCTACCCGGGCGGCAGCGGGCGAGGCCTCGCGAACGGCCGGGCCAAGTACTGGCCTCCGGTCCGCCGCATCGACCAGGCTTACGGCGACCGCCACCTGGTCTGCTCCTGCCAGCCGCCGGAGGCCTACGAGTAGGAGCTTCGAGTAGGCCGGGCCCCCGCTGCTACACCAGCGGGGACGCCGGCCTACTCGCGGTGAATCCGGCGGGAGGGGGGAGAGAAGCCCCTGGTGTTCCGCGGCGGAGGAGGAAGCCGCCGCGGTGCCGGGTTCGCCGCGTCCCCGCGAGAGGCTGCGGGGGAGGGAAAGTTCATTCGCCGCTCGCGACCGGGTAGCTCGACAGGCCGGCAAGGTGGCGAGGCAGTTCTATCACGATAGCGCCGGGCTGATCTTGATGATCGGTGCGGGCCACCACCGCGATCGAGGTGACGTCCCCCCGGTTCACGGCGAGGTGCGGCGTGCCGGGCGGTATGTAGACGAAGTCGCCGGCGCGGACCGCCGACCGGCTGACGAGGCCCGGGCCGTGCCAGACGTCCGTCTCGCCGCTCAGCACGTAGATCGCGGTCTCGCGGTCGGCATGGAAGTGCGGGGTGCCGCGCGTCCCCGGCGGGATCATCGCGAGGCGCAGACGGAGTGCCTGTGCGCCGGGAGACGGGCCGCTGACGCCCGGCTCACCGACACTCCGTCTGCTGTCTTCGCCGTGGCCCCGGATGATCACCCCGTGCCCTTGAGCACGGGGATCCTGGGCGCGGACGCCTTGAGCGTGCTGGTCGCGGCGAACCGGCTCTATCCCTCGTTGCCGGTTCAGCCACTCGTCGACCATGCTCACTCTCAGCATTTGTCCGTGTCCCATCCGTAATGCCTACAGTGCCAAGATTATGGCTCTACGTATGGATATGGATACTCTTGGTAAGGCTACAGAGATGTGGCGGAAAAGTAAGTGTTATATAGCTATATGGCTATATAAAGCTCATTATCCCAGTTCATCGCGATTATTCGAAGAATAGCCCCGTTCGGTGTGACCGAAATCTCTTTCCGGTGAATCGCCGCCGTCGCCGTTATGGTTACGCTCAGTAAACGCGGATGCGGGGGCAGGGCGGTCGGCTTCGCCGCGGCGGATTCTCCGCGTGCCCGTCCGGCCCGGGCACCTGCCTGAAGGCAAGCTATGAATCGGCCGGTGAACCGTACGGCGCTGCGCTCCGTTCTCTATACAGGACGCGAGGGAGAACGAGACTTTCCCTGCCCCATCAGCGGCACACATGTGAATAGGAGCAATCGTGACACACGAACCACAGACGGACTCGCTGGCCACTCGACGGGGCGTGCTGGCTGGCGTCGGCCTGGTGGGTCTCGCGGGCGCGATCACCGCCTGCGGCGCGGGGAGCTCAAGCAGCGCGGCGGCGGGCAGCGCGAATACCCCGGCAGCGGCGGGGAGCAGCTCAGCGGCGGCGGCGGGCAGCGCGGCGGCCAGCGGGGGCGCGGCCAGCGGGGCCGCGGGGAACGCGCTCGCCAGCACCAGCCAGATCCCCGTCGGCGGCGGGATGATCTTCTCCGGGCAGAAGGTAGTTGTCACCCAGCCCACGGCGGGTGAGTTCAAGGTGTTCAGCGCGGTCTGCACCCACATGGGATGCATCGTCAACCAGATCAGCAACGGGACCATCGACTGCCCGTGCCATGGCAGCCAGTACAGCATCACGACCGGCGACGTGGTGGCCGGGCCGGCGCCGAAGCCGCTGCCCGCCGAGCAGTTCAAGGTCTCCGGCAGCAGTATCTTCCTTGAGTAGGACCCCTTCCTTGGACAGCGCGGCCTTCACGGCTCGCGTGCGGCACGCCGAGCCGGTGATGGGGACGGTGGTCTCGTTCGACGTCCCCGTCACCGCTCGCTACGACGGTTCGCTCGACGCCGCCGTCAAGTGGCTGCACTGGGTCGACCGGGTCTTCTCGCCGTTCCGGCCGGACAGCGACGTGTCTCAGCTCGCCGACGGCGCGGTCACCGTCGAAGGGTGCGCGCCGGAGATGGCCGAGGTCATCGAGGCGTGCGCGTTCGTCCGCGAGCTGTCAGGCGGCTACTTCACCGCATCGCCGTGGGGCCGGTTCGATCCGTCCGGCTATGTCAAGGGCTGGGCCGTCGAGCGGGCGGCGGACATCCTGTCCGCCGCCGGGTCGGCCAGCCATCTCGTCAACGGCGGGGGAGACGTGCAGTGCGTCGGCGGCCGCCCGGGTCCGGCGCCCGTCCCCGGTGCCGGACCCGGGCCCGGAGCCGGGACGCCGCCGCCGTGGCGGGTGGGCATCG
Source organism: uncultured Actinomycetota bacterium (assembly GCA_963785645.1). Taxonomy (GTDB): domain Bacteria; phylum Actinomycetota; class Actinomycetes; order Streptosporangiales; family Streptosporangiaceae; genus Trebonia. Next base: position 219,999 of record CAWAWG010000016.1, on the reverse strand, counting down.
CCGACCCGCTGCGGCGCGGCCCGCTCGCCCTGGTCGTGGAGGCCAGGGACTGCGGCGTGGCCACGTCAGGCACCGCCGAGCGCGGCGCGCATATCGTGAACCCGCGAACCGGCCAGGCCCGGCCGGCCTGGCCAGCGTCACGGTGGCCGGTCCCAGCCTGGCGCTGGCCGACGCGTGCGCCACCGCCGCCTTCGCGATGGGCCCCGATCTCGCCCGCGAATGGACGGAGTCGCTGGACGGTTACCAGGCCTACGCCATCGCCGGGACGGGCGAGACCTGGCAGACGAGCGGCTTCGCCGCCTACATCGCCCGGGGCTGACGGCCGGTCGACCGGGGATAACAGCAAGAAGCGCGAAGCGCGGCTGGATCGTGCAACGCTGGCCGCGCCTCTACCCGGCTGATCCCTTCGGGCCCGTGCCGCTGTCCGAGGCGCCCGCCGTGCCAGGGGTGTTCGAGCCGGTCAGGCTGGGGGAGGGGCGGTCGCGGCGCAGGACCGTCAGCAGCTCGTCGTAGGGCCCGATGAGGTATGCCTCGTCGGCCGGGTGGAAGCGCGTGGTGCGGCGCGGCGGGTGCTCGAGGACCGCCCGGTCGGCGGCGCGGCGCAGCGCGAGCACGCGGGTGCGCGCGGCGAGTTCGTGCATCTGCAGGCCTTCGAGCCCCCCGCCCGGGGTGACGGTCAGCCGGGCGACGAGCAGCGGCTCGTCGCCCGCGTAGAACGTGGAGAGCACGTCGAGGCCGAGGGCCGCCCCGACAAACCACGGGGCGGCGAGCGCGGCGGTGGACCGGACGTTCCTGAATCCGAACGTCTCCTTCACCGAGTGCGCGAGCTGCGGGTCGAAGATCCGCAGCATCACCGGCGTCGCGGGCCAGCGCGGACCGAGCTGGTCGCGGACCGCCAGGCCGGTCTCCAGGTTGGCCAGGTCGTCGCTGGTCAGTACCGCGACCGCCGACGCGGCGGCCAGCCGGGCCGACGCGAGAACCTCCGGCAGGGTCGCATCGGCGACCATCACGGGGATGCCGAGCGCCCGGAGCTGTCCGAGGTGCCGGTTGCGCTCGCTCTTCTCGATCACCACGACATCCCGTCCGGCGTCGTGCAGCTGGCGCGCGACCCGCAGGCCGACCGTGCCCAGGCCGATGACCAGGATGTGACCGCGCAGCGCGGTGATCTTCTGCAGGCCGAGCGACTCCTCGATGCGCCGGCTGACCAGCATGTTGGTGACGAGCGCGAAGAAGACGGCGACGAACAGCGCGCCGGTCATCATCAGCACGATCGCGAACACCACCAGCCAGGCCGGCTCGCCGCGGAACGAGTAGTCGCCGTATCCCACGGTCGTCACGGTTTCCACGGTGAAGTACACCGCGTCGAGCAGCGAAATCCGGTGACCGGGCCCGGCGTAGCGGTAGGTGAAGCGGAGCACCAGCGTCGCGATCACCAGCACCGTGAGCAGCGCGCCGAGCGCGATCGCGATCCGGCGGTCGGTCGCGCGGGCCAGCGACACCGTGAGGTCACGCAGCGCCCGCAGGGCGCGCTCGGCCGGGGTCGGCCGCGCATACGGGTCCTCGGGCTCCTCGCCGCCGAGGACGCCGAGCACCCCGGTTGATCCTGGCGGCGGGGCCGGACTGGCGGCGGCGGTGAGACGCCGGATCCGCTCGGGATGGTCGATGACGGAGGCGGCGGCGAGCTCGTCCGGGGTGCCGATGAGGATCACCTCGTCGCCCGCGCTGACCACGGTGTCCCGGCCAGGGCAGACAAGCACCTCGCCTGCTTCGGGCACCACCGCGATCGGGGCGAGTGCCCCGTACAGCGAACGCAGCGTCGCAGCGGAGGGCGCGGCGGTGCGGGCCGCGAGAAACCTCATCCCGGACAGGGACATCTCCTGCACGCCTTCGCCCAGGCAGACCTCGACAACCGACGGAGCGGACAGGCCGGCGACATCGAGAACGGCCACGCCGGTCTCCTTGACCGCCCGGCCGACCGCCGGATTGGTAAGCTGCGCGACCACCCGCACCTCCGCGCGCAGCCGCCGGGCGAGCAGCGCGGTCTCAAGCGCGGTCAGGTCGTCATGCTGGACGCAGATCACCGCGATCGCGTCGGCCAGCCCGGCCGACATCAGCGTCTCCTCGGCCCGCGCGGGTCCGGTCACCAGCGGCACGTCCCCCCAGGTGCCGATCAGCCGGACCAGCGCCGGAGAGGGGTTCTCGTCGACGACCACGGCGGGCACGCCGGACAGCGCGAGCTGCTCCACGATCCGCAGGCCCACGCCCGCCAGCCCGCAGACGATCACATGTCCCTGCCTGCCCAACTGAAGTCCCCCCACGGGGCCAAGCATGCCCAGACTTGGTTGCCGGCATGTTACGCCCGGGCAGCGGGCGCCCGAACGCCCGCGCCGCCTGCCCGGTCGGCGTGCGCTGGCCCGAGTCATCACGCCCTCGTTCGGGAAAACCAGCCTCTTGCCATCGTCCCCGCCGCGCGCGCCGCGGGATCGTCCGGGCAGCCCGGCCGGCGGTGCGGGTTCTCGAGTCATCCAGAACGGAAGCGGCTTGCTGTTCCGCCGCCGCCCGACTGCCGGGCGGCCCGGACCCGGACCGGTCTAGGGACGCGCCTTTGCGTCTATCCGGTCCGCCTGGGCCAGCCGGGCCGCACTCTCGCCCGGCGATGCCGCCAGGCCGGCGAAGGCGCGCTGCGCGCTGGCCGCGCGCCGGTACCGGTCCCGGGCAGCGGAAGGAGCGCGGCGGATGAGCTTGTCGCCGTAGTCCTCGTAGACCGCCGCGTCGAGACAGACGCTCGGCTCGTCATCGAGCGGCACGCTGGTGAAGGGCCCGAACAGCTGGATCAGCTGTGCCGCCTCGGCCGACCGGCCGGCGTGCAGCCAGCGCCGCACGTCAGCGGCCGCCCGGCCCGGGTCATCGTCATCGAACCGCCACCCGTGCGCCCGGCAGGTGCTCCGGATCTCCGCGTCGGAGAACCCGTCGAGCGGGAGGATGCCGCCGGTGCCCAGGATGGTGAGCCGCGGCGGCCTGGCCAGGCCGTGTTCAGCGAACCGGGGGAGGATGCGCAGCGTCTCGCCCGCGGTGCGGTAGAAGGTGTGCGTGGCCTTCTTCGTCCGGTGGACGATGCTGCCGTGGCTCACCTCGAACTGGTTCCGGCGGGAGAACTGAGCGATCAGCGCGGCGACGGTCAAGACGAGGAACAGCCCGAACAGAACGCCGGCTTCGGCCTTACCGCTCGCGCTCTGCTCCGCGCTCACCGAGACGGCCAGGCACACCAGCCAGAAGACGATAATGATCCCCAACGGGATCGCGGTCCCCCTGACCCGGGCCCGGAGGACGACGGCCGCAGACGGCCGACCGGAAGTATCCGCTTGCACGAGCAAATCCTAGCGGGAGCTTAACCTTTAGTTCGATATATTGACGTGCTACTCGTTGTCTGCGTCCGGTACCGGCGAGACCTGGAAACTCGCTGGCACCGGCCTGGCCGAAACCTAGGATCTGTCTCTGTGCACGTCGTCGTGGAAACCGAGCGGATGGTGATTCGGCGTTTTGCCGCGGCGGATGCAGGCATGCTCGCTGCCTTGTACGGCGATCCGCGTGTCATGCGGTTCATCACGCTGCAGCCGCCCCCGCTCGCGCAGGTGGAGGAGGAGATCCTGCCAGGTTACCTGCGTGAGTACCGTGAGCTCCGTGCTGCTCCCGGATCTGGCGGTGCGTGAGATGAAGCGGGAGCGCGTGTCGGTCAGCGGCGGCTGAGGACGACGATAGGGATCTGGCGAATGGTCTGGGCCTGGTAGCCGTCCAGCTGGGGGTAGGCCGCGGCGAAGAGTTCGTACAGAGGCTCGCGCTCCGCCTCGTCTGCGATGACCGCGACGGCCTGGAAGACCTCGGTTCCTACCTCGACGGTGACGTCCGGGTTGGCGGCCAGGTTGTGGTACCAGGCCGGATTACGGTCGGAGCCGGCGTTGCCGGCCGTCACGATGTAGCGGTCGCCGTCGGGCAGGTACGTGAGCGGGACGGCGCGGCGCTGGCCGGTTCGCGCGCCGGTCGTGGTCAGCAGGAGCAGTTCCATGCTGGCGTGGTAACCGCCGACCTGGCCGCCGCGGGCCCGGAACTCGGCGACGACCCGCTCCTGATCGCGGCTGGGCGGGGCTGCCTCATGGCTGATCACGGCATCGATGTTATTGCCTGCGGCCGGGCGGCAGCCGCTTACCCCACGGCGTCGGCGCGGATGTGCTCGAAGATCAGCGACGTCTCGGTGTAGGACACGTCCGTGTTGGAGGACAGCGTCTCGACGAACTCCCGCAGTGCCGCCGTCGACGCGGCCGCGACGTGCAGCAGGAAGTCGTCCTTGCCGGCCAGGAAGAACACGTTGAGCACCTCGGGCAGCCCGGCAACCCCGGCCACGAATCCGCGGATGCGGCTGCGGGCGTGCGACTGCAACCGGACGGCGATCATTGCCTGCAGCGGCCGCCCGATCGCGGCCTGGTCCACGTCGGCGTGATAGCCGCGGATCACGCCGCGCTCGCGCAGCGACCTGACCCGCCCGAGGCAGGTCGACGGCGCGATGCCGACCCGCTCGGCGAGCGCGTTGTTGGCCATTCTGGCGTCACGCGCCAGCTCGCGCACGATATGCCGGTCGATGTCGTCGAGATCGCCCGCGGTACCCCCGCCCAGGGGGCCGTTTGCCCCGCCCAGGCTGGCCGAGCCTCCTGTCCAGTCGGGCCGAACACGATTCGGCTGGCCCCCCGAAGTAACCGACTCGGATGAAGTTAGTGCATCCATGATGGCAGTCTACAGAATCTTATTCGTAAATCTAGCAAGTTTTCCGATGAAAATGCATTATGGAAGAACTGGCGGGCTGCGTGAGGCAGGAAAGCGTCCGCCGTCAGCACGAAAGGCCGAAGACACCATGAAGATCGGCATCCCCCGCGAGGTCAAGAACCACGAGTACCGCGTCGCGATCACCCCCGCGGGCGCACGCGAGCTGGTGAACCACGGGCACCAGGTCTTCCTGGAGAAGGACGCGGGCCTCGGCTCGCAGCTCACCGACGACGCGTACATCGCCGCCGGTGCCACCATCATCCCAGATGCGGACGAAGTGTGGGGCGCGGCCGACCTGGTGCTCAAGGTCAAGGAGCCGGTCGCCGAGGAGTACCACCGCATGCGCCCCGGCCTGACGTTGTTCACCTACCTGCACCTGGCCGCCGACAAGGCCTGCACCGATGCCCTGCTCGGCAACAAGGTGACCGCCATCGCCTACGAGACGGTCCAGCTCGCCGACGGCAGCCTGCCGCTGCTCGCCCCGATGTCCGAGGTCGCGGGCCGTCTCGCCCCGCAGGTCGGGGCCTATCACCTGATGCGCCAGGGCGGCGGTTACGGCGCCCTGCTCGGCGGTGTTCCCGGCACCCGGCCGGCCGGGTCGTGGTCATCGGCGGCGGCGTCTCCGGCCAGAACGCCGCGCAGATCGCGGTCGGCATGGGCGCGCACGTCACCGTTCTCGACAAGAACATCGCCCGGCTCCGTCAGATCGACGCGATCTACACCGGGCGCATCCAGACCGTTGCCTCAAACGCCTACGAGATAGAGAAGGCCGTGCTCGGCGCCGACCTGGTTATCGGTGCGGTCCTCGTCACCGGCGCTAAGGCGCCCAAGCTGGTCTCCAACGACCTCGTCAAGCGCATGAAGCCAGGCTCGGTGCTTGTTGACGTCGCCATCGACCAGGGGGGCTGCTTCGAGGACTCCCACCCGACCACGCACGCCGAGCCGACGTTCCGGGTGCACAACAGCATCTTCTACTGCGTGGCCAACATGCCGGGCGCCGTACCGAACACCTCCACCTACGCACTGACCAACGCGACCCTGCCCTACGTCGTCGAACTCGCAGGCGACGGCTGGCGCGCGGCCCTGGCGGCGGACGCGGCCCTGGCCCTGGGCCTGAACACCCACGAAGGCGAGCTGACCAACGCCCCGGTCGCGGCCGCCCACGGCTACGAGTCCGTCAGCGTAGAGTCGGTTCTGAAGTAACCCAGAAGACCAAGTACAGGATCATCCCGAACGAGAGCAGCTGACTCCATCCGCCCACGCCAACGAAAAAGGGGCGGACGGGGGACGCGCTACCTCCCCCGTCATCCGCGACATGGCCCTGACGGGACACCCTCCGGGGTGCAATAGCCGCGGGCCGGAACCCTCTTACCACCCCGCTGAGGGTTCCGGCCCGCGCTGGCGCCCCCGCCGCCTCGCGGCCAGCAATGGCCCAGGCCGGAAGGCTATGCCACCCTGTAGCCCTCCGGCCCACCCCGCCAGGGTCCTCCCTGCGTCAGCCGGACGACAGCGCGGGAGGACAATCTCTCATACGAGATGTCTCGGCAATCGGATTGGACCTCAGCGAAGTTTTTTGCACAATTTTCCACACGCTCTGATAACAGCAAGAAATAGCCTGCCGACCACTCCATCCGGAGTGTGTGAGCGCGTGATTCCATGATCGCGGAAAAAAAGCATCAAATAAGCTGCGGATCTTCCGTGATCATGAAAGCCCTTGGGTCCGCGTCATGATAACAGCAACAAGCGCGGAGCGCCTGGCTGGCTGGCGATTGCTGATGCCGATAACAGCAAGAACGTGCGGGTGGCGGTTCGGGGAGTGGCGGGCGCATGGGGTGGCGGCCCGTGCTGTCACTCATTGTTCAGCTTGGATTTGGCCTTGCGTTGCTTTGGTGCCGCAAAGGCGTGACATGCTACTTGATGCACTTCGGTGCCGTCGGCGACGATGTAGTCGCTCTCGGTGAACTGTGATTTGACGTAGCCCAACGCGCGCGGCGGAGGTTGTAGCGGTGCAGGGTCGTCACTCAGCGGTTGTCGTGGCTGGTAGCCAGGGCGTGATCGGGCGGCTTGCTGACCCGGCTGACGTCAGGCGCCCTCGGTGAGCACGGTCTTTGCCCTCAACCGGTGGGTCGGCAGGCAGATTCGCGGCTCTGCCGACGACGACATGGCGGAGTACGAGAACCGGGTTCAGGAGGCGCGGCTCGACGAGCGGCGCAGTATCGCCCGAGAGCTCCACGACCGGCTGGGGGAAGTACTCACGGTCGGCCTGCGCCAGCTGGATCTCGAGGAAATCGCCTGCCAGGAGGGCCCGGACAGCCGGTCGGTGATCGCCCGGGAGGTGCTGGTCGAGGCGATGCGGAGGCTTCGGCTCGTGACTTCCGGCCTGCGTGACGAGCCCGTGACGAGCTTCGAGAAGGCGCTTGTCGACTTCCTGAACCGTGTTTGCGCCGATGCGAACGTGCACCTGGTGGTCATCGGGGACGAGAGCTGCGGCGCCGGCCGAGATCGTCGACGAGGCATTTCTCATTGTGCGAGAAGCGCTGCGCAACGCCCTGACCCACGGAGCGCCGCAGTCGGTAGTCGTCGGAGTGGAAGTGACCCGACGTCAGATACGGGCGTGGGTGGATGATGACGGCAGCGGGTTCGCGTGCGGCGACGACGCGGAGTCACCGACCGCCGGCACCGGCCTTGCCGCGATGCGAGAGCGGGCCGCAATGCTCGGCGGGAGCGTGTCAATCGTCAGCAAGCCGGATCACGGCACCAGTGTCGAACTGACCGTCCCCCTGTCGGGGTACCGCCACGAATAGCGCCGCAAAAACCGCCGGGCCGGGCCGGGCAGGTCTCCGGGCCTGCGGGCCTGCCGCCGGCGGCATGCGCCTAATGGCCGGCGCCGGAGCGTGCGCTGATAGCTGTCGGTGTCATTACCGCCAGGACGTGCTTCTGTGTCGTACTTGACGTAATTGATGTCAGTCGCTAGACACTCTAATCCTGCCAAAAATCGAACGCAAATTTCGTGATGGGTTCGACCTCCCGTTCACATAAAAATCGCCACGATATAGGTGCTGATTTTCGTACGGCATCCGGCTATAGACTGCTCCCGCAGTGCCGAAAGTGGCGTTTGTGAATCTGAATATCCTCAGAGGTCAAATCGGTGTTCGCGTATCGAAGTTGAGGTGCACAGGAGTTGGGCTATCTAACGGCGCACGGCACGGAACGCTGACTACCGATGGCAGACCTGACCCACCCCAGGCTCGCCGCCGCTATTGTCGCGGTCTTTATCGCCGTCACGGTGATATGGCTTTCGATCTCCATCCTCCGGTGGCGGAGGATCACCTGGCGTGACCAGATGGACACGCGGGTTGCCGGAATGTCCAAGGAGGCGAGAGAAAGCGCGCCCTGGGCGATGTGGAAGGTGCTCACCCACCACGAAGAGGTCACGCAGCCGTCGATGGTGCTGCTGCGGATCAGGAATTCCGGATTGCGGCGCATCGCCAGCTCCGATGTGCTGCGGCCGCTGACGTTCACCTTCCCCGATCGCGTGGTCAAGGAATTCACGGTCACCGACTGCCAGGGGGTGAGCAGGCAGCAGATCCAGCCGCACGGGGACCTGAACCCGCCGCAGGCGGTGGAGAGCACGATCACGCTGCCCCGCTTCCCGATGGGCCGCAAGGCCGGATTCAAGCTGCTGGTCCTGCTGAGCGGGACGGGGCGGGGCGTCGACGTCGACGGCCGGCTGCGCCGCGGCGGCGTCCTGCCGGAGCCGCCGCGGCCGGAGCGCGCTCGCCCGGAACATCGCGTTCAGCTCCGTCCTGCTGCTGCTGGTGGGCATCCAGGCGGGCATCACCTTCAGCCAGGGCGCGGCACTGCCCTCCTACTGCGCGAGCGGCAAGCTCGCTCTTGAGGGGTCGACGGCGTTCGCGCCGACCGCCCAGAAGATCGCCGAGAAGTACACCTCGGTCTGCCGCGGCACCACCATCTCGGTCAGCGGCATCACCTGGTTCAGCGGCCTGAACGCGGTGGCCGCGCAGGTCGGCGGGCCATCCGCCGGTGCGGGCGGCGCGGCTGACCCGGCCAGCGGGCGGGCCGTCGGAGTCGAGCAGATGGCGATGTCGGACAGGCAGGCGCCGGAGGGCTACAGTGCCCTGTACGGCAACCCCGTCGCGGTGATCCTGTTCGCCGTCGTGGTCAACAAGGCGACCGATATCTACAACCTGACCACGGCGCAGTTGTACGGCATATTCATGGGCCGGTTCACGAACTGGAAGCAGGTCGGCGGGGCCGACCTGCCGATCAAGATCGTGGCGCGGACTACCACGTCGGGCACCAGGCGCACCTTCGACGACAAGATTCTCGGCGGTCAGGCCGAGCCGCAGTTCTCCTCGTACGACTGTGTCAAGAAGGACGCGGTCCCCACGGCCAAGGTCACCAGGTGCGAGGTATCGGACACGAATACGCTCCTCCAGGACGTGAACTCGATTCCCGGGGCGATCGGCTACGCGCAGGTCTCGGATGCACAGGGCTTCCGCAACGGCAGGAACTCGATCTCCGAGATCAAGATCGACGGCCAGGACCCCACGTTCAACGCGGCCCAGGCGGACACCTACCCCGTACTGGACGGTCGAGTACCTCTATACCGCCGGCCGTCCGCCGGGGGCTCGCTTGAGGCGGATTTCCTCGGCTACATCAACGGCGCGATCGCAGATAACATCCTGTTCAACAATGATTACACTCCGTGTGTAGACGGCGTGCAGTCGCTAATGAAAACCCTGTGCTGAGCACGGAAAAGGCTCGCTGTCCGCATGTCTGTTCCCTGTTTCCGCCGGCGATGACGCCGTATTCGGGGCTATCTGGGGCCGTCCAGGTTCAACCGCGCTGATTGAGCGGTTGAACGGTTGCGCTGGAATGTTCCAAGTGGCACCTGTATGTTGCCCTGCTAATGCGTAGACGTTACGGTCCTCTGGAATGAGTTAAACGGGGATCTGCGGGGTTTTCTGTGCGGAAGGCAACGCACCGCATCAAAATACGTGCGCGAATTAGGAGCTATTGCGTGCCACTAAGAAAATGGTTACGCCGGAAGGCTGGTGCACGACCTCATGACCAGGGTGAGTACCGGTGGGGAGCTTATTAGCCGCTAGTCAAAAGGAAGAGACGATGACCAACCCGTTCGAGGACCCAGACGGCCGCTACTGCGTGCTCGTCAACGACGAGGGACAGCATTCGCTGTGGCCGGAATTCATCGAGGTCCGGCCGGGTGGCAGGTCGCGTTCGGTGCGGCGGGACGCCAGGAGTGCCTCGATTACGTCGAGGAGAACTGGACGGACATGCGGCCGCTCAGCCTGATAAGGGCCATGGGCGAAGCGTGACCGTACCGGGGGCCTGTGTCCGCCAGGCCCCGTGTCCGGAGGCACGGTGCCTGGCAGTGCCCTGTTCTGGGGGCCCGCCGAGGCGCCCGCGGGCGGGGACGGTGGCTCCGCAAGCTGGCAACTGGGTAAGGGAAAAGTGACTGACTTCGCAAGCGAGCGCCGCGAGCTGACAAGCGCGCAGCGGGAGATCTGGTTCGCGCAGCTCCTCGATCCGCACGGCGCGTCGCTCAACATCGGCCTCTACGCGGAGATCCTCTGCGACATCGACGAGGCCGCCCTGCCCAACCGGTACGGGCCGACCGAGGCCCTGCGCGGGCCTCGCCGCGGCGCTTGATGACGCCGCCCTTGCCGGTGCGCCGGCCACGCCGTTGCGGCAGATCAAGATCATGAGCGATCCCGAACGAAACGTGGTCCTCTCCGCCTGGAACGACACTTCCCGGGAGTTCCCGGCGGGCCGTGCCCCGCCTGTTCCTGCGCACAGGCCGGGCGCACCCCGGACGCGCCGGCCCTCGCCTGCGGCGGCGAGCGCCTCAGCTACGCGCGGCTGCGCACCCGGGCGGCGCGGGTGGCGCGGACTGCTGGCGGGCGCCGGGGTAGCGCGGGGCTATCTGGGGCGACCGGGGCTGACCGCGGAGCGGTTCAGCCGCGTGCCCGTTCGGTTCCGCCGGGGAGCGGATGTACCGGACGGGAGACACGGCCCGGTGGACGAGGGCCGGCGAGCTTGAGTACCTGGGCCGGACCGACGAGCAGGTCGAGATCCGCGGCTACCGGGTTGAACTCGCCGAGGTGCTTGGCGTTGACGGCGTCGGCCCCGACGACAACTTCTTCGAGCTTGGCGGCCACTCGATGCTCGCCACCCAGGTTGCTGCCCGGGTGCGAAGCCACGGCTCGGTGCCGAACTGCCGATCCGCGCGGTGTTCGAAAGCCCGACGGCCGCCGGGCTTGCCCCGCGGCTCGGGCAGGCGCGCCGCCAGCGGCCGAATCTCCGGCCCCACTCCGGCCCGGACGCCGCGGTATGAACTGCCGACGGCACCCACCGATGGAGGATCCCATGATCCCGTTGTCCTTCGCTCAGCGCAGGCTCTGGTTCCTTTGGCAGCTTGGCGGGCCCGGCTCCGCCGGCAACCTGCCGTTCGCGTTCCGGTTGTCCGGACGCATCGAGACCGGACGCGCTCGAGGCGGCGCTGTGCGATGTCATCGCCCGCCACCAGGTGCTCCGCACCGTGTACCGGGCGGAGGAGCTGGCCGCCGGCGAGCCGACGCAGCAGGTCATCGACGCCGGTGCGGTCACGGTGCCGCTGCGCGTCGTGGACGCCGGGACCGAGGAAGAGGCGGCCGCCCTGGTGGCCAGCGCCGCGCGGCAGCCTTTCGACCTGTCCGCCGAGCTTCCGCTGCGGGTCCTGCTGCTGCACATCAGGCCCGCCGAGCACGTGCTGGCCATCGTGGTGCACCGCATCGCGGCCGACGCCTGGTCACTGGGGCCGCTCGCCCGGGACCTGTCCGCGGCGTATGCCGCCAGGCGGATAGGGCAGGCACCGTCCCTGGCGCCGCTCCCCGTCCAGTACGCGGACTACGCGCGGTGGCAGCGTCGAGCTGCTCGGCGACGAGAACGACGCGTACAGCACCTACAGCGAGCAGCTCGGGTACTGGCGGGCGGCGCTGGCCGGCCTGCCGGGCGAGCTCGGCCTGCCCGCCGACCGTCCAAGGGCCGCCGAGGCGAGCGGCGCGGGCGCCGCCGTCGCGATCCGGGTGCCGGCGCAGGTGCACGCGAGGCTGGCGGCGCGGGCCCGGGAGCAGGGCGCGAGCGTCTTCATGGCCGTCCTGGCGGCGTTCGCCGTGCTGCTGGGCAAGCTCGGGGCAGGCACCGACATCCCGGTCGGCACGCCCGTCGCCGGACGGAGCGAGGAAGAACTGGAAGAACTCGTCGGGTTCTTCGTAAACACGCTCGTCCTGCGCATCGACACCGCTGGCGACCCTGTCTTCGCCGACCTGGTCGGGCGGGTACGGGACACCGCGCTTGACGCCTACGGCTATCAGGACCTCCCGTTCGAGCGGCTGGTGGAGGAGCTTGCCCCGGACCAGTCGACCGGGCGGCACCCGCTGTTTCAGGTCATGCTGTCCGTGCAGAGCGAGGCAGCGCCGGGGCTGCGCACTGCCCGGCCTGACGGTCACCAGCCTGCCCAGGCCGGCGGGCAGATCGCCGAATTCGATCTGGATGTGCGGCTCGGCGAGCGGTTCGACGGCGCGGGCCGCCCGGCGGGCTCGACGGGTCCCTGACCTACGCCGCGGACCTTTTCGACCATGCCACCGCCGTGGCGATCGCGGCGCGGTTCGAGCGCGTGCTCGCCAGCGCGGCCGCGAACCCGGGGCGGCGTGTGCACGAGCTGGACGTGCTGGCCGAGGGCGAGCGGCGGCAGCTGCTCTGGGAATGGAACGACACAGCGCGGGAGGTGCCGCCGGACACGGTGATCGATCTGTTCGAGGCGCAGGCGGCGCGGACGCCGGATGCGGTAGCGGTGTCCGGTGCGGGCGTCGAGCTGACCTATGCGCAGCTTGACGCGCTGGCCAGCGGGTTCGCGGCGGAGCTGGCAGCGGACGATGCGGGACCCGAGCGGGTGGTGGCACTGGTGATGGGCCGCTCCGTGCAGTGGGTTGTCGCGGTGCTCGCGGTGCTGAAGACCGGGGCGGCGTTCCTGCCGCTTGACCCGGCTCATCTCGCCGAGCGGATCGACCGGATGCTCGCCGATGCCGCGCCGGCGATCATCCTCGGGGAGGACGACGTCACGTGGCCTGGTGATGTCGGTCTGGCGGCCGGCCCGGCCAACGGCCCGTTCCGCGCGGCTGGCCGCCGCTGCGGCGTCCCGACGGGGTGCCGGGCGGGCCTGGCGGCTGGCCGCCGCCGCGGCGTACGTCCTCTACACCTCTGGTTCGACCGGGGAGCCGAAGGGGGTGGTGGTCAGCCACGGGGCGCTGGCGACCTATATCCAGCGGGTACGCCGCACCTACCTTGGTCTTGGGCGGTCGACGGCGCTGGATTCCTCGCCGTCGTCCGACTTCACCTACACGGCGCTGTTCGGTGCGCTGAGCGCGGGCCGGCGGATCCACCTCACGCACTGGGAGTCCGGTGACGGGCCGACGGTGCCCCCTGCCTTCCTGAAGGCGATGCCGAGTCACCTGGCCTACCTGGACGCGCTCGAGCGAGACTACGCGCAGCAGGCCGAGCTGATGCTGGGAGGTGAGGCCCTGGGGATGGCGCAGGCCGCGCTGGCGGGGCGCGCACCCGGGCGTGGCGATCATCAACGAGTACGGGCCGACGGAAACCACAGGATCGCCGTGACCGACCACCGGGTCGGGCCGGGCCAGCCGCTGCCGGACGGTGCGTTCCCGATGGGCGGCCGACCTGGAATACCCGGGTGTACGTGCTCGACGCCGCCCTGCAGCCGGTGCCGGCCGGGGTGACCGGCGACACTGTCGTGGCCGGCAGCAACTGGCGCGGGGGTACCTGCGCCGGACCGGGATGACCGCGGAGCGCTTCACCGCCTGCCCGTACGGGCCGCCGGGACGGTGATGTACCGGACCGGGGACCTCGCCCGCTGGCAGCGGGAGGGTACTTGAGTACCTGGGCCGCGCCGACCGCCAGGTCAAGGTCCGCGGCCACCGGGTCGAGCCGGGCGAGATCGAGAAGGTGCTGCTGTCCCTGCCGGGCATCGGCCAGTCCGCCGTCGTGGCCCGCAGCGGCGGGGCGGCCGGGACGGAACTGGTCGCCTACCTCGTCGGGCTGCCCCGCACCGACCAGGCAGAGGCCGTTGACGGGACCGCCACCAACGCCGGCACTGGGACACGCGGCGCCAGCGGCGGCATCGATGCCGAGGCCGTCCACCGCCAGCTGGCGGCCGTCCTGCCCGAGCACATGCGGCCAGCCGCCATCGTCCTGCTTGACGCGTTGCCCCTGACGGTCAACGGCAAACTCGATGAGACCGCCCTGCCCGCGCCCGCGGCCGGGACAGCATCCGAGTCGGTCAGCAAGGAATCCGCCAGCGGCGGAGAAGATCCTACGCGGCCTGTTCGCCGAGGTTCTCGGCACCGGCCGATTCGGGCCGCACGACAACTTCTTCACCCGTGGCGGCCACTCCCTCCTCGCCGTCACCCTCATCGAGCGGTTGCGTGCCAGCGGCATCGACCTCGACGTCCGCACCCTGTTCAGCGCGCCGACGCCCGCGGCGCTCGCGGCGGGGCTCGCCGCTCGTACCCGTTCCGCGAAACGGCACCGGGCGAGACCAAGCTCGGCAACAGGGACAAAGCCGGACGGATCCCGGTCCCGAGGCGCGGCATCCCCGAGGGCGCGCAGGCGATCACCCCGGACATGCTCCCGCTCGCCGAGTTGTCACAGGAGCAGGTCGCCGCGATCGCCGGCCGTACCGCAGGCGGTGCCGCCAACATCGCCGATATCTACCCGGTTGCCCCGCTTCAGGAAGGAATCTTCCTCCAGCACCGGCTCGCCGCCGACGGCGCCGTCGACGCCTACGTGCTTCGCACCGTCCTGGCGTTTGACGACCGCGGCCAGGCTCGACGCGTTCACGGCGGCGCTCCAGCGGGTCGTCGACCGGCACGACATCCTGCGCACCGCGTTCCACCGGCACCGGCTCCCCGAACCGGTGCAGGTCGTGCTCCGCCGGGCCCCGGTCCACACCCACGAGGTGGAGCTGCCACCAGGGCCCGCGCCGGCTGCGCAGCGGCTGATGGCGGACTGCCCGGCCACCATGCCGGTCACCAGCGCGCCGCTCATTCACCTCTACGCGGCCGTCGATCCCGGCAGCCCCGTCCTCGGCCGCAAGTCTGCGCGAGGCGGCGCCCGGTGGCTCGCGCTGCTTGACATCCATCACCTGATCCACGACCACACTGCCACGGAGATCCTGCTCGGCGAGGTCCGCGCGGTCCTCGCCGGGCAGGCAGGCACGCTGCCGGAGCCGGTGCCGTTCCGCGACTTCGTGTTCCGGCTGCGCGCGCGGGAGAATCAACCTGACCACGCCGCGTACCTCGGCAAGCTGCTGGTGGACGTTACGGAAACCACGGCTCCGTTCGGGATACTCGAAGTTCGCGGAGACGGGACGGCGGTCACCGAATCGCGGACCGAGCTGGACGGTAACCTCACCGCCGCGGTCAGGGAGCGCGCCCGTGAGCTTGGCGTCAGTCCCGCGACGCTGTTCCACGTCGCCTACGCGCGGCTCGTTGGCGCGCTGGCCGGGCGCGACGACGTGGTTTTCGGCACCCTCCTGTTCGCGCGCACGGCGGCCGGGGCGGGCGCGGACCGGGTACCCGGGCTGTTCCTCAACACGCTGCCGGTGCGGACCGCGGTCGGTGCGCTGACCGCCCTAGACGCCGTGCGGCACATGCACGCTCAGCTCGCCCGGCTGCTCGCGCACGAGGGCGCGCCGCTTTCGGCGGCGCACCAGGCCAGCGGTGTGTCCGCGGACGCGCCCTTGTTCACGGCGCTGCTCAACTACCGGCACTCGGCCCCGGCAGGCTCAGGGACCGCGGATACCGGGACCGGCGCGTTCGACGGCATCGAACTGCTGCTGTCGCAGGAGCGGACCAAGTACCCGCTCGTTGTCTCCGTCGACGACACGGGAACGGGGCTGGCCGTTACCACCCGGGCCGTTGCGCCGATCAGGCCGCGAGACGTCTGCCGCTGGCTGGTCACTGCCGTGGCCGGGCTCACCGACGAGCTTGCCTCGGTGTTCGAGGGCCGGGTGGTCGAGGACACAGTGCCTGAGGGCACGGAACTAGCTGGTACGGGGTCTTACCCGCAACCAGGGGGCGCTCAGAAACGGGCCGGTGCAAGGCGCTCCCTGCCGGTTGACCAGCTCGGCATCCTCGACAGCGACGAGCGGCAGGAGATCCTGGAGCGGTACAATGCCACCTTTCTGGACGTGGCGGAGCGGGGCATCGCGGAGCTCTTCGGGGCCCGCGTCGCGCCTGGTCCGGAACACGTCCCCGTCACCGACGCCGGACGGCACACCGCCTACGGTGAACTGAACGTCCGCGCCAACCAGCTCGCAAGCACCTGACCGCCCACGGAATCGGGCCGGGCGACGGGTCGCGGTCCTCATGGAGCGCTCGGCCCGGGGCGGGCGGCCGGTGCCGCCAGGGATGACCGGCGGCCCGCGCGCTTGGTCGTCTTCGGCGTGCGGCGCGCCCGGCTCGGGCAGAATGGTGCAATGGCGGGGATCGCGTGGTTTAAGCTCACTGACCCGGCCGGAGAACTCCCCGTCGTGCCCGCGGGTACCGACCTGCGTATCCTGCTGCCAGAAGGTGACGAGTTCGAATCCCTGGCGGGCAAGCTCGCTGACGTGGGCGCTCAGGTGCGCCAGGTCAGGTACCTGCTGGAAGACGAGGTGATTACCGGCCAGGGGCGGCACCTTGAGGTGGTCACCCGGCGGTCACGGCTGAGCCAGTCCGGCTCCGGGCCGTACGGCGAGGCAACCGGAGCGACCGCGGCCAGAGCCAGGGACGCCTTCGAGCTCATGTGGCAGGACCAGGTGCTCCCGGCCGGGCAGGCGGCACTGGGCACGCCGGTTCCGGCGTCGCTGGCGGCGTTCCTGCCCTTCAGCACGCTCAACCCGGCGCAGGCGCTCATCGTGCCCGAGGTTCTCGGGCACGATGAGAACCTGCTGGTCGTGGCGCCCACCGGGGCGGGCAAGACGGTGATCGGGATGGCCGCGTGCCTGAAGGCAGTGCTCGGGCAGAAGCGCAAGGCGGCCTGGCTCGTGCCGCAGCGCTCGCTCACCGATGAGCTCGACCGTGAGCTCGCGGGCTGGCGCCGTCAGGGGCTGCGGGTCGAGCGGCTGTCGGGTGAGTACGCCGTCGACAGGGAACGTATCGCGCAGGCTGACCTGTGGGTGTCGACCACGGAGAAGTTCGAGGCCATCTGCCGGATCGCCTCGCTGCGGGAGACGCTGGCCGGGGCCGGGGCGCTGGTGGTGGACGAGGTCCACATGCTGGGCGATCCGGCCCGCGGCCCCGTCCTCGAGGCGCTGCTGTCCCGGATCCGGGACAGCGAGACGGGCACGCGCATCGTGGGGCTGTCGGCGACCGTGTCCAACGCCGAGCAGATCGCGGACTGGCTGCGCGCCGAGGCTGCTGCGGACGTCATGGCGGCCGAGCCGCCTGACCTGGCAGCTGCCGCTGATCGCGGCGCACGCGGATTTCGCCGTGGCGGAGGCGGCGCGCACCCGCCTCGCGGCCGCGATCGCCGGGCTCGTCACGCGGGACGGCGGCAGCGTGATCGTCTTCTGCGGCAGCAAGCGGAATGTCCGGCGCACTGCCCTGGTGATCGCGGGCAGCCGGGGCGTCGACGTCTCGGGCGTGCGCCAGGACGACACGCAGCGCCTGCAGCAGGTCTGCCGCGAGGCCCGGGTCGGCCTCCACTTTCAGGGGTGGGAGTACCGGAAGGACGCCGAGCGGGCGTTCCGCCGGAAGGAGACGGATGTTCTCATCGCGACCTCGACGGTGGCCGCGGGGGTGAACCTGCCGGCCCGCGCCGTGATCGTCCAGGACACGCAGATCGGGCTGGGCACGCTGGACGTGGCCACGGTGCAGCAGATGTTCGGCCGGGCCGGCCGGGTCGGGGCGGGGGAGGACAACGGCTGGGCGTTCCTGATCACCGATGAGCGCGAGCGGGCGGGCTGGCAGTCGAAGCTGGTCACCGGGCACACGGTGCGTTCGCGGATTCAGGGCAGCCTCCCCGATCACGTGCTCGGCGAGGCCGTCCAGAGGGAGCATCGCCACCCGGCAGCGAGGCCGAGCGCTGGTGGGTGCAGACCCTGGCTTACCACCAGGGCAGCCGGAGCACCGCGCCGCTGCGCAAGGCGGTCGGCTTCCTGAACTCCGCGGGGATGCTGAGCAGCAGCGAACAGGGACTGGAGCCAACCGAGCTCGGCAGGCTGACCGCGCAGGCTCATGGTGCCGTCGGTGGTCTGTGACAGCCTCCGCGCAGCGCTGGGCGACGTGGCGGTCCCCGGGTCCGCTGACCAGGCCGAGGCGGCGCTCGCCGCCGTCCTCGCCGCCGTCGTGCCGAAGCTGGCCAGGGAACGGGTGGGCGATGACGCGCGGGCCGCGCTCGTGCGGCTGCTGGCCGCCCATGACACCGGACGGCGGGTCTCTTCCGTCGGAGCGGGCAGCGGCCCGCAGCCCGGAGACCTGGCCCGGGCGGCACTGCTGACGGTCGCGAGATCACCGGAGGCGTTCCGCCCCGGTGTCAGGCAGATCAGCGGCGTCCCGTACACGGCGATGTACCAGATCCTCGAGGAGGCGCCGCGTTACCTGCACTGGATCGCCAGCCAGGCCCGTTTCGGCACCGTCCACCCGTGGTGCGCGGTCGTGGCCGCGGATCTCGAGCTGCGGATCAGGTGGCGGATGCTCCAGCCGCCGCGCGGGTCCGGCCGGCTGCTGTGGGCCTGCGAGCAGATGGCGTCGCCCCCGAAGGCCCCTGCGCTGGTGCCGAAGCTGTGGAGCGCGGCCCGCGCGCGCGGTTACCTGAGCCCCGACTGGACGGCCGCGGGCCGGCCGGCGGACTGCGAGCTCGACGAGGCCGAATACGCGGAGTTCCTCAGGGACCGCGCAACCTCGGCGGCCATCGACGTAACGGGAAACGAGGCACGCGCGCGGGGCCCCGCCGGATCTGTGCTGGCCGTCTGGACTGGATCCGCTTACCAGGTCACGCCGCTCAAACGCGGTTACGCCGCCGCCGCGCTGCCCGTGCCGCACCCGGATGACCCGGGGGTCGGCCAGTCCGGCGCGGCGGTCTTCAGCTGGCGCGACGATTACCTGGCGACCGGCTGGCTCAGCGACTACTCACGGATTCAGCAGCAGAAAGACCCTGTGGGCTAGCAGGCCGCCCGCCTGACCGGTGTTCAGCTTCCGCGTCCCCAGGTAATCGTATTCAGCGACTGGGCGCGAGGCGGGACTGCGCAAATTCACGAAGTGTCACGGTTGACAGCAGGACCGATATCCCTGAGTGGCTGTGCAGCGTCGACATGTCGCGCCAGACTCTTTCGATCCGCTCGCCCTGTCGCACTGAGCTGGAACCGGCGGTGGGGAAGATGAATTCTTCGACTGCGCGCCAGCACAGTTGGATGATGTGACGGCAGACGGCGCTCAGCCGCAGATCCTCTGCCCGGGTGAACGCGCCAGGACCTTGACCGCACAGTTCACGCCACTGCTGGGCCGTGTTGAGCATCGCCGCTTCGGCGGTCGCGATCAGCCCGGCGGCTTCACCGTACCAGGCCTGGTAGTCGGGATCCTCAGCGCGGCTTCTGATCGGCGGTACCAGCGTCGTCCGCTTGCGCATGAGTTCCTCGTACGCGTCCAGGGCACCTTGCGCCATGCCCACGGCCAGAGCGGCGACCTCAAGGTTCATGAAGCTGAGCGGACCGCCGCCGTACTCGGGGTTGCGGTGCAGCCGTGTCCCCGGCGTGCCGTAGGCGACCGAGGTCTGGCTGATATGCGTGTTTCCAACGGTCAGGTAGCCCGGAATGCGTCCGTGGTCCATGCGGATGCTGTGCGATCCGCTGCCGTTCAGCCCCAGTTGTCCGCCCCAGTCATCGAGGCGCCGCCACAAACTGCGTGGCGCCGCGAACATCATCGGAGCGGGCGCCCCGCCGCCTGGCGGCGAAACCATCGTGTGGCCCATGAAGTGCGTGGCATAGGGA
Organism: uncultured Actinomycetota bacterium; assembly: GCA_963785645.1. Lineage (GTDB taxonomy): Bacteria > Actinomycetota > Actinomycetes > Streptosporangiales > Streptosporangiaceae > Trebonia. Next base: position 200,114 of record CAWAWG010000016.1, on the reverse strand, counting down.
ACTCCGGAAGCGTAGCTCCAGGTTCCGCTGAGCGTCCAGTGGCCGTCGCCGGCCCGCTGGGCGGCACCGTTCGGCACGATCAGGAGCGGGCAGATGAAGTCGGTATCGGCGAAGAGCTCGTCCTGTGCCCGCTCTTCGAAGAAGGTCGCCGCCACGAGGGCGTGCGCGGCGCCCAGGCAGTACATCCATCCAGTAGACGGGCAGCCGCGGGCGAGCGCCATCGAGACACGCAGGAACGTGTCGATCCCGTATTCGTACCCCCCGTACCGGCGTGGCACCAGGATTCGATAGAAACCCGCCTTCGCGAACCCGCTCGTGAACGTCAGGCGCGTAGAAGGTGCGCTTCTCGGTCTCCGCCTGCCGGTCTGTGAGGGATGGTGCGATCGCCTCCGCCAGTGCGATGAGATCTTCGGCCCGTTAGCGGTCATGATGGCTTCCCCTAAAAGCATGGCGAGCATTCGGGCAGTGCCTGGCTTTGCGCGGGTAACTGACGAGCGGCTACGACCGCATCAGCGATGGTCTCGCCCGGCGGAAGCTGCGGCACCTGACGGGATACCTACCGGGAATTCTTACCAGGTGGGTGTAGGGGCAGACCCGGCCGCTTCCCCGTGTGGCGTTAGGCCGGCCATAGTCGGCCTAACGCCACACGGGGATCTTGAACGGTGCGACGACGTGTCAGTGACACCGGCCGATCGGGTTGCGTGAAGTTTCAGCCCGCGTTCAACTGATGCCAACTCCTGGCACCCCGTGAATGGGCACGTGCGTTATACGCCGTGTGTCCGAGTCGTGCCTGTTCGAAACGTGCACCAGCCGGATTCGGTCCTGCCGAGAAAACGTCAGTCGACAGTAATCCGCCCTTGAGATGCCTGAACGACTAAGGTCAGTGCCGCGTTTCAATCTGGGGGGCAACCTGTTCAGCCCAGGCTGGCCAGTCCTCGAAATCTAGAAAGCGACCGACGCGCCTGAGCTGGCCGACCGGATTGGCCACTAGCTGTTCGTAGGTGACTTTCAGCAGATTTCGCGCGGGGATGTCGGCGATAGCCTTTTCAGCCATTTTGTTCAGGAAAGAGCACAGCAGAATAAAGCGGTCCTGCTGCTTGCCTCGCTCCTCGAGCATCTCGGCGCTCAGGCCCTCCTGGAACAGATCTCCCGTTTCCATGTAGTAAGTAGGCCTTTTGTCGAGAAATTCATCAAAACTTATGTCCGGGTGGCGTCCACTTCGAACCTCGAATTGGAGGCTCATCAATTGAAACATGGGATGCCGGCTCATGGAGCGGGCGTTGGCCTCTATATTGCGTGTCAAGTAGACGAACTTGGCGGTCGGGTAAGCTCGAATCAGTCCCGGGAGCATCGGTGTTGACATGCCGGAACGCTCGACCCAGCGCCGGTGACCGGTCGTGGTCGCCAGCAGATCAAGGAATGCGAGGTGATGCTCAGCCACCGACTGGGTTGGAAAGCGAGGCACTTCAACGGCAAGAAGATCGAACAGGTCGTCGGGCTGGACTGACGCCGCGGGCAGGGTCGCCTGCAGAATGCGCGGAAGGTTACCCAGATCGTCGCTCCACCGCCCGTCATCCGGGTAGCGGAATTCAGGAATTCTGATGCCAAGGCCGGTGAGGAGTTGAGTCTCGGGGGACGGGCCGCTCATCATGTGCCAGTATGTCTCACCGGTCACCTGTTGTTTCAGCTTCTCGTGCGTGAATTCATCAAAGCAAAGCAGGAATTCCTGAGCCGAGAGCGTGTGGGGATGTCTGTCAATGAGATCGGAAAGCATTGTCGACCCACACCTGCCGTTGCTGACGATAAACGCACGGCTCATAGTCGATTGATCCACCAAAGCTCCCGTCACCAAGCAACCCCTGGACAGCGGCCCTCTTCGTTCATTGCCCGAAGAGAGGGCTTCGCGCGTGGCGGTCTCCGATTGCCCAATACCGCGTTCGAACTGACGTCGTTAAAGGTCATGCTAGCACCCTAGACGCGACGTCGGCGTATCACGTCAGGCCGGCGACGGGTAATAGCAGTTGAACGAAATCCGCCGTCATGATGCCTACCTGAGCTGGTCATCCTGGCCCGCTGGCGAATGCGCCGCGGCCAGGTGGATGATCTCGACGCGAGAAGGCGCTTCGAGTTTGGCCAGGATATGCGAGACGTGGGTCTGAACGGTGTTACGGGACAGGTACAGCCGGGCGGCGATGTCGGGGTTGGACAGGCCCTGCGCGACCAGGTGAGCGACCTTTACCTCGGTTGGCGTGAGCGCAGCCCACCCGACGCTCGGCCGAGCCCGGGAGACCCGCGGCGCCTGCCGCACGCCGTGGGCCCGGAGCCGCTCGCCGGCCCGGCGGACGTGCCAGTGCGCGCCCAGTCGCACGTACTGGCGCATCGCCTGCGCGGCCAGCTTCCTCGCCGTCGCCTCATCCTGGCCGGCTGCCGCCAGGACCGCGGCATTCTCAAGGGCCTCGCCGTATTCGAGTGCCCGGCCCGCGGCCCTGGCGGAGTCGGCGGCCGCGAGGACCATCGGCGCACTCCGCTCGGCCAGTCCCCGGCAGTGATCCGCGACCGACCGCTTCCACGCCAGCGGCTCACGCTCGGCTTCCCCGGCGGCCGCGCGGGCCGCCGCGTGCGCCAGCCCGGAGTCGCCGGCGTCGAGCGCCAGCCGCGTGAGGTCCGGGAGCAGTACGTGCCTCATCGGCATCATCTTCCCCAGGTCCGGGTCGAGGCACCGGGCGAGCTCCGCGACGGCGTCGTCCGTGTCGCCCCGCTGCTCGGCCGCGACCGCCCGGGCCAGCATCGGGCCGTGCAGTGCCTGGGGCCGGCCCGCTTTACCCACTCGGTCGAGGCCGGGACGACGCTCAGGTGCCTGGCGGCATCGTCCCCGTCATCGCGGCGGGCCGCGATGAGCGCGGCGAGCGCGTGAGCGTAGATCCCGATGTAGCCGCTGATCTCGCTGTCAAACGCCGGCTCGATCTCGGTGAGCGCGTCGCTCCACAGGCCGGACGTGTAGTAGACGATCGCCAGCATGGTCCGTGCCCAGAACACCCGGGGGCCGCCGATACGGTCGCCGAGCACGACCGCCTCGTGGCCGTCCGCCAGCGCCGCCTTCGTCCGGCCGAGATCGGAGAGCACGTTGGTGCGGTTGGCCTGCATCAGCAGCCGCAGGTCGGTGAGCCGGCTGTCGTCTCCGACAGCGGCGATTCCCTGGTCGAGGTGGTCGAGCCGGGCGCGGCTGTCACGGCTCATGTAGGACAGCGCGGATAGGACGTAGTGCGCGAAACCCTGGGTCAGCGGGTCGCCGGCCCGGCGGCCAGCGCGGCGCGCGCCTTCTCGGCGGCCTGGTCGACGCGGCCGAGCACGGCCAGTGTGTTTCCGCTCAGCGCGCTCAGCCGCGCGTCCTGCACGCGGGTGAGGCGGCCGCTGTCCTGCGCCTCGCGCAGGACAGCGGCCGCCTCGGCCGCCCGCCCGGCCCTGATCATGGAGTAAGCGACCAGCCAGCTCAGGTCCGGGTCGTCGGCCGCGGCCAGCAGACGGCGGCCGACCTGCTCGACTTCGCCGTCCTGGCCGATCAGGAACAGCGGAGTCAGCAGGCTCGCCTCAAGCTGCCCGCGCCGGGGATCGCCGGACGGCAGCTGGACAAGGACCGAGCGGAGCAGGTCGGCTGCGACCCGCGGAGCGCGGTAAGCGAGTATGGGTGAGTGATGGGCCAGCCACTCAAGCACCCACGGCTGTGCCCCCTCCTGCCCCGTGCCAGGACCGACCGCGGCGATGAGCTGGGCGGCTACCCGTTCCGGAGGCGCGCCGGCCGCCGCGAGGGCCTCCGCGGCCTGCCTGTGCATGGTGGCGCGAAGTGTCGCCGGCATCTGCTCGTAGAGCACCTGGCGGATCAGGCCATGGCGGAATGCCAGCCCGTGGTCGCCGTCGGCGACCACGCCCGCTGCCTGTGCGCCGCCGACGATGCCGATCAGGTCCCCCACCGGGCGGCTGGTCACCACCGCCAGGTCGGTCACCGAGAATTCGGTGCCGAGCACCGCGGCCCAGCGCAGCACCCCGGTCGTGTCCCCGGTCAAGTGCGCCAGTCGCTCCGCGACCGCGGCCGACGCCGACTCAGGTACCGGCGCGAGTCCCTGGCCGCCCGTCAGCTCCGCGATCCCCGCCTCGACCAGGATCCGCCCGTCCCGCGCCAGCCCGTCCACGAGCTCGCGTGCGTACAGCGGGTTGCCGCCCGCCCAGCCAAGCAGGCTGGCCAGCCGCTTCCCCGGCTGCGCCCCGACGAGCCGCTCCGCGAGATCGTCCGTCTCCGACTGGGTAAGCGGCCCGAGTTCGATCACCGTACCGCGGTGGGCCGTCAGGCTGCGGCGCAGCCGTGCCATGTCGTCCCTGTCGCTTTCCGACCGAAACGAGCCCACCAGCAGCAGCGGCAACTGGCTGGCGGCCCGGCTCAGCCGGTACCACGCGAGGACACTCGCCTCGTCCGCCCACTGGAGGTCCTCCGCTACCAGCACCACCGGCGACGACGCGCACAGCCGGTCCACCGTCGCCAGGATCTCCTCCGTGGCGGCAAGGACGGGATCGCCGGAGAAAACCCCCGACTCCCAGCCCCCGCCGGGGACCTGACCAGCGGGCTCTGCGGCCGCGTCGGCCAGGCACTGCCTTATCAGGGTCAGCGGGACAGGCTGCCCGAGCTGGTCGGCGGCACCCCACAAGAGCCGGTAGGCGGATCCGCCCGCCAGGCTGGCGCGCAGCAACTCGGTCTTCCCGATCCCCTGCTCGCCCTGCACGAGGACGGTGCCGCCGACACCTTCCGCCAGCGCCGCCTTCATGCCGCTCAGGATCTCCAGCGGACTGACCCGGCCGACCAGATTGTGGGGGTTCATGCCTGCGAGCGTAGCCATGGGCTCCTGACATCACCGCAGTCAGGGTGATTACCAGGTGATTAACAGGCGGCGGACGGCCTGCGAATGGCAGCGAATGTGCGGCCGGTTGGAAGTATGCTCACTTCCGTGCATCACCCCTGCGATCGCCTGCTCGGCGGGGCACTCAGTCGTCTGCCGGGATGAGTGCGCACCGTACGGATGCCCTCACGGAAAACGATTTCTTCGCTGGCCGTGACGACGAGCTGATGGCGGTTCGCAACCTCCTCACCCGGCTCGCCGCCGGGGCGGGCGCTGCCCTGCTCGTCGAGGGGGAACAGGGTATCGGCAAGTCGGCCCTGCTGGGACGGGTCCTCGGCGGTGCCGGAGCCGGGTTCCGCGTGGCCTGGGGAACGACGGATGAATTCGGGCAGCAGATTCCGCTGCTGCTCATCAGGGAGTCCCTTGACGGTGCGCGGCTGGCCTGCCGCTGCGCCGCCGGGGTCGCTTGCAATCCGGGAACCTCCGTTTACCGGAGTGCCGCTCGTTACGAGAGTGCCGCGGCCGGGTCCGTGGTGACCGGAGCGCTGCCGTCGGGTGATCCGGTGCGGGCGGAGGCGGAGCGGCTGCTGGCCGAGGTGGAGCGGCTGTGCGCGGAGTCGGCGGTGGTGCTGGTGGCGGAGGACCTGCAGTGGGCGGATGAGGCGAGCCTGCTGGTGTGGCAGCGGCTGGCGCGGGCGGTGGGGCAGCTGCCGCTGCTGCTGGCCGGGACGTACCGCCCGGTGCCGGAGCGGGAGCAGGTGGGCCGGCTGCGGGGCGAGGTGCTGGCCCGCGGCGGCACGGTCCTGTCGCTCGGCCCGCTGCCGCCCGAGCACGTGTCTGGGCTGGTCGCGCACGTGGTGGGCGCCCGCCCTGGTCCGCGCCTCGCCGAGGAGGTGCGGGCCGCGGGCGGAAACCCCCTGTACGTTCGGGAACTGGCGGACGCCCTGGTGAGAGAGGGCCGGGTGGCGGTTGACGCGGGGACGGCCGAGCTCGTGGCGCAGGCGCCGTGGGTGCGGGTGCCGGCCCCGCTCGGGGCGGTGATCGCGGAACGGCTGAGCGCGCTGCCGGAGGAGACGGTGACCGCGCTGCGCTGGGGGGCGGCGCTCGGTCCCGAGTTCCGGTTGACCGACCTGGAAACGGTGACCGGGCGGAGCGGCGCCGACCTCGCGGGCGTGCTCGGTGCCGCGGTGGCCGGCGGCGTGGTGACCGAGGCCGGCGGGAAGCTGGCGTTCCGCCACGCGCTGATCCGCCGTCAGCTGTACGAGGGCGTGCCGCCCGCCCGGCTGCTGCACTCCCAGGCGGCCAGGGCGCTCGCGGAGGCCGGGGCACCGAAGGAGCAGGTCGCCGCGCAGCTGGCGCTGGCCCCCGATCAGGCGGCCGAATGGGTACGGGAATGGCTGGCCGGCGCGCTGCCGGTGCTGGCCTACCGCATGCCGCAGGTAACCGGTGAACTGCTGCGGGGCGTCATCGCCGTCCTGCCGGACAGCGACCCCCGGTGGGAGCCGCTGCAGGCGGGCCTCGTCACGGTGGCGTTCCTGCTCGGCCGGTACGACGAGGTGCAGCGGTCCGGGCGCCGGCTGCTGGCCCGTACCCGTAACCAGGAACGGACCGCGGAGATCACCTGGCTGGTGGCCTGCAGCCTGCTGCGGGAAGGGCGTCACGAGGAGGCGATCACCGCGCTGAAGAGCGTCGTCTTCCGGCCGGACGTGAACGAGACGTGGTCGGGCCGGCTGCACGCCCTGCGGGCGCTTGTGCTGCCGATGACGGGCCGGCTGGAGGAGGCGGTCAGGGTCGCCGCCCGCGTTCTGGCCGAAGAGAAACGGATAACTGACCCGTTCGCGGCCGGGTACGCGCTGTATGCGCTGTCCCTGGTGAGCTTGCTCGGACGGGATCTGGCCAGCGCGCTGAACTGGATGGACCGGGCGCTGGCGGTGATCGGCGACAGCGACGAGACAACCGACCTGCGGCTGATGCTGCTCGCCAGCGGGGTTGCCGCGCTCGGGCTGCTCGACCGCCCGGATGAGGCCATCGAGGCGGCGGGGGAGGCCCTGGTCATTGCCGAGCGCGCCGGGACATCGCGGCTGACCGTGATCCGCTGCACGCTCGCTCACCAGCTCTTCGAGGGAGGCAGGTGGGACGACGCGCTCGCCGAGCTCGAATCGGCGCTCGATTCGGACCCGGGAGCCGACTCGGCGCTGGCGCACGGGCTCATCGCCCTGATAGCCGGCTACCGGGATGACGGCGACGCGGCCGAACGGCACCTTGATGCCGTGCCCGAACACGGAAGCGGTACCGCCGCGTCCGCCTCGAACGGTCATTACCTCCACCTTGCGCGCGCCGTGGCGGCGGAGCGGGCGGGCCGATCCGGTACGGCGACGGCGGTGCTCGCCGCGTGCCTGACCCCGGATGCCGCCGTGAGCACGCCCGCCAGGCATCTTGTCCTCCCGGCGCTGGTGCGGCTGGCGCTCGCCGCCGGCGACGTGGACACCGCCGCCGCTGCCACCCGGGTCGCGACCAACGAGGCCGAGTGCGAGCCGCTGCCGGTCAAGGACGCGGTGGCCGGTCACTGCCGGGGACTGCTGACCGGCGACCCGGCCCCGGTGCTCGCGGCGGCGGCCTACCACGGGTCCGCGGGCCGTCCGCTGCGGCGCGCGGAGGCCCTGACGGACGCCGCCGTGCTCCTCGCCAGCCGAGGCGACGCCGTGTCCGCCCGCGACTGCTTCGACGAGGCCATCGGGCTGTACCGGGGCATGGAGGCACAGTGGGCCATCCGCAATGCCTCCGCGCGCCTGCGCGGATACGGCATCCGTCCCCGCAAGCACGGCTACCGGCCGCGCCCGGCCAGCGGATGGGAATCGCTGACTCCGACCGAGACGAAGGTCGCCCGGCTGATCGCCGACGGACGGTCTAACCCCGAGATCGCCGCCGAGCTGTTCATATCCCGCACCACCGTGCAGTTTCACGTTTCGCACATCCTCGCGAAGTTCGGTGCGCGGTCGCGGCTTGAGGTCGCGGCGTCAGCCGCCGGCAACGGGGAGCGGAGGGGGGAGCGGTCGCTAGCGCCGCCCGCGACCCGTCCCAGGTAAGCCAGGAATCCGATGGCCAAGGCCGGACGGATATCCGCCTGACCCGTCCTGGCCCCCGTGACCGGCCTTGTTGACGGCATCGATGCGCGATACCGCGCCGAGCTTCACGAAGATATTCCGCAGGTGCCGTTTCACGGTCGCCTCGGTCAGGGACAGCCGCGAGGCGATCTGCCGGTTGCTGAGCGCCTGCTCGACCAGCGCGAGCACCTCCCGCTCGCGCCCGGAGAGGGACTCGGGCGTGTCGTCGCCGTATGCGAGGCTTGCCTTGGAGACCGCGAGTACCACCCGGTCGGGATCCGCCAGGACCGCGCGGATCGCCACCACGAGTTCCTGTCCTTGGATGTTCATCGGCAGGTAGCCGCGGGCGCCCGCTTCCAGGGCGGCCCTGACCAGCTCTGGACCCTCGCGCCTGCTGACGATGAGGACGCTTGACGTCGGCGAGCTAGACCGCAGCTCGCGTACCGCGGTGCCGCCGTCACCGTCGGGGATGCCGATGTCGAGCAGGATGACGTCCGGGCGCTCCCGTGCGGCCAGGGCCGTCCCGGCCGCCAGGCTGCCCGCCTCGCCCACCACCCGCATGTCGTGTGCGGTCAGGAGCCTGCGGAGTCCCTCGCGGACAACAGCGTGATCGTCGACGATCACGATCGTCGTCGGCTCGGCCGGGACCTCGACGCCAGACACTGGACCTCTTCCGGTAGGCGATGGACGGCAACGCTGCCGGCGGACGATTGCTATCGTCGGCCTCCCGGGCACGTCAGTGATACTGGTCAACTCAGTGATGTTCGCGACGCGGGCGCTAGCGCATCGCCGGATTCCGGCCGGACTCCGCCGCAGGTGGTGGGATGGCCTGCCGCGGTTGCCGCGGGCGGACGGCTCCCCCTAGACGGCCTCGGCCTGGCGGCTCCTGAGGTGCTCGGCGAAGACGCGCCATTCCTCGCTCGCTTGCTCGGCCACGGCACTTATGTCGTCGAGCCAGTGCGACGGTACCGATTCCACGAAGTCCCGCCACTGGCCCGCGTTGGTCATGTGCATGGTCATCCAGCGCATGAACGCCCGGCCGCCCTCGGTGTACCTGAGGCTCGGGTCGCCGGCGAGCTTGGGTGCGATCTGCGGCCACGTCGGCCGCTGGACAGCACGCCGGCCGTGCTGCGAAAGGATCCTGGTGGGAAGCAGGGCCGGGCGGGCCGACTTCTGGTTGACGTGCCCCGCGGCCGGCGCCGCGGCCGGCACCGGGCGGATGGCGGGGTCCGGCGCAGTCTCCGCGAGGATTGTCGCCTGCCGCTGGTCGCCGCTCCCCGCGACCGGGTCGAGACCACGGCGCATACGGGAGCGCACATCCTGCACCGTGCCAAGCGACACGTCGGTCTCCCGGGCGACCTCCCGCAGCGAGGCATCAGGCCGCGCGGTGATGTACTCGGCCGCGCGCTTCCTGCCCTCAAGCGCGGTGACGGGCCGCCGCTTGCCATCGCGGCCGAGGCGCTTGGTGAACTGCTGGACCTCGTCCGCGCAGTCCCGGCGGATGCCGGCGACGGTTTTCGCGCTCAGGCCGGTGGCGACGCCGATCGCACGGTCCGACCAGTCGGGGTGCCAGTCAAGGATCCGCCGCGCGCTTGACACGCGGTCGGCGCGGGACAGCGGCAGGCCGTGCAGCGTATTCGCCTTGACCGCCATGATGTAAGCATCGTTGTCGGTGCAGTTAATAAGGCGGGCCCTGATTGATTTCTCGCCGCGCGCTTTCGCCGCCTCGAGACGGTGCATGCCGTCGATGATCCGGAGGGTATCGCGCTGCAGGAGGATCGGGGGCAGTTCACTGAAACTGGCTACCTCCACCAGCATCTGCACATGCGTTTTATCCGTGCCGGTGCCGCGCAGGAAGAATCCGCGGCCCAGCGAATTCAACGGAATATCGCGCACCGGCAGCTGGTCGACAGCATCTAGCGAATCGTAACTGTTTTTAACCTCTGGGCGGAGCAGCGTAACGTCATACACGGGGATCGACGCGCCTTTCCTGTTCGCGGAAATGGCTAAGCGTTACTGAGGCTAGTCCACCAGCAATGTTGTGACAATGAGTGTCCACCTGAAGTTCTCTGATGGATACGCCAAGGCGTACTTGGGACGTATTTAATGGCGCAGCCGCATCTGCAACTTTCGATATCACTCGGCCGCCGGGTCGCATCCCGCGTACAGTTGCCGTATGATCCCGGCCGACGGCGCGAAAGGGCGGGTCGCGGGGGCCGCCGCGTGCCGATGGACTGCCCGGTGGCGGGCCGGTTCCCGGCTCCGGACGGTGCCGTTCCCTGCTGGGGCGCTCCCCGGATGCGAAGAGCGGGGCAGCGGAGGTTCAACTGATGCGCGCCTGAGCGGTTGAACTCCGGGCCATTTCGCCGGCCCGAGGAGTGATTGCCAGGAGAAGATGGCGACAATTAGCCGTATGTTTATGCACTGTTTATCTGGCCGACGGCTGATAAAGCAATAGCCTGATACGATGCCAGCGCGAGTGGCGGAAGTTATGCGGCTGCCGGCTGGGTTCTACGGCCTTCAGCGCCGCCGCGAGCAGACAAGTGTTGTATGGGCGGTGGTCGCAGGTACGCCTGGGGGGGCTGTGACCCGCCGCCGCTCCGTGCAACGTGGCGCGGAGTATGTGGCCTTCATGACCGTGCTACGTAGGGAAATATGTGGCTGCTGACTCGGCTGAAGATGGCGCGACCGAGGCTGACGAGCTCAGGCGGCGGTTCGCCGCACTCATTGACGGCGGCCGCCGGGAGGTAATGCGGACCTTCGCGCGGCGCGTCAGTGAAAAGTACGGTTTCATTCCCGAGAACAGCGACTTTCGCCAGCAGGCGACCTTGACTGCCCTGGACATCATCAGCGACGTTGTGTGCAGTGTCCGGGCCGGCGAGGTGCGGCTCGACGGCCTCCGCGCGCCCGACGCGCGCGCGGTCGCCCACGCGGGATGGGATGAGTGCCTGAGCCCCGCGGACGGCCTGTGCATCGCCGTGCTGCTTCTGAACACCATGCTGGCCAAGCTGACCGGTTACGTCGCCGCTGACCAGGAGCTGATGCCGTGCTTCGCGGTCGCCGTCGAGGCGCTGAACGAGAGCATAAGCAGGCACATGCAGGCGGTCGCCGGAGCGACCGCCGCGTGCGCGCTTGACCGCGTGCACCGGGCGCAGGCCGAGGAACGCCGTCGTCTCGCACGCGACCTGCACGACCGGGTAGGCGAGGTGCTCGCCGTCGGCCTCCGGCGGCTCGACCTCCACGAGCTCTCCAACCGCGGTGAGGGCTTCCCGCCTGACGTGGACGTCTGCCGGGAAGCCCTGGTGGAGGCCATGCGGCGGCTCCGCGTAGTGACCTCTGGCCTGCGTGAGCCGCCTGTGGCGAGCCTGGAGAAGGCCTTGATGGGGTACCTGGACTGCGTTCAGGCCGATGCCGAGGTCCGCCTGCATATCAGCGGTGACGAGGCGTGGGCGCGCCCCCGGCGGTGCTCGATGAGGCTTTCCTCATCATCTGCGAGGCGCTGCGCAACGCGCTCAAGCACGGCGCACCGCAACTGGTGGTGATCGGAGTGGAAGTGTGCGCGCAAGAGCTGACCGCGTGGACGATCGACGACGGCTGCGGCTTCAGCCCGGCCCAGGCCGAGGTGAGGGCCGCCCTTGGCTCGGGTCTCGCCTCGATGCGGGAACGGGCCGCGCTGGTGGGTGGCCGGCTCGCGGTGTCAAGCATGCCCGGTCACGGCACCCGGGTCGAGTTGCACCTGCCGCTGCCCGGTCATCGCAAGGTACACGATGAGTTCAATGACTGCTGACGACCGTACGCGGGTACTGATCGTGGACGACCACATGCTTGTCCGCGAAGGACTGCGCCGGATCCTCCAGGCGCAAGACGACATGGAGGTGGTCGGCGAGGCGGCCGACAGCGCCTCCGCGGTCGCCGCCGCCGCGCGCGAGCGCCCGGATGTCGTCCTGCTCGACGTGGAGATACCCGGCGGCGAGGCGGCCGCCACCGTCCGCCAGCTCCGGGATGCCTCGCCGGAGTCCCGCGTGATCATCTTGAGCATGCACGAGGGCCCGAGACTCGTTCAGGAACTGCTTGACGCGGGCATCAGGGGCTATCTGCTCAAGAGCATCCACTGGCAGGAACTGGTGCTCGCCATCCGCACCGTGCACGTGGACCCGGACCGGGTGGTGCTCGGTGTCTCAGGGCAGAGCCTCAGGGGCTCCCACCAGGGAGCGGGTGCGGGGCCGCTGGCACTTTCCGCCCGTGAGCGGGAGATAATCGCGCTCGTCGGAGAGGCCCTCAGCAACGGCCAGATCGCCTCCCGCCTTTCTTTGAAGGAGGCGACGGTCAAGCGGCACCTGCGCAATATCTTCGTCAAGCTTGGCGCGGTATCCAGAATCGACGCGGTGAACAAGGCCGCCGAATTGGATTCTTTTCCCCCCTCGCACCGGGGCGCATAGCGCGGATGCCCGGCTGCTCATTTCGTGCGTCCACCGGGTTGCGATGGAAAAGGCAGCCGTGCCACGCTAGCCGGGTGGCGCAGGCTCCAGGAGACAGGCCGAGGTTGCTGGCGCTCAGCGATCTGCACGTGGCCTACCCAGAAAACCGTGAATTGATCGAGAATCTCCAACCGGGCACCGAAGGGGACTGGCTGATACTGGCGGGCGACGTAGGTGAGATATTCGCCGACATCAAGTGGGCGCTTGGCACGCTGAGCAGCCGGTTCGGCACCGTGATCTGGGCGCCGGGTAACCACGAGCTCTGGACCCACCCCGAAGACGAGGTCCAGCTGCGCGGCGTTGAACGCTACCGGCTTCTCGTCGAAACGTGCCGGAGCCTCGGGATCCTTACCCCGGAGGACCCGTACCGGGTGTGGGACGGGCCGGAGGGGCCGGTCACGGTCGCCCCCCTGTTCCTCCTTTACGACTACAGCTTTCTCCCCGAGGGTGCGTGGACGAAGGAGGAGGGCCTCGCGATCGCATACGAGACCGGCATCGTCTGCAGCGACGAGATGCTGCTGCACCCGGACCCGTTCCCGAGCAGGGAAGCGTGGTGTCACGAGCGGGTCGCCGAGACCGAACAGCGACTCGCCGAGCGGGATCCGGCGCTCCCTCTCGTTCTCGTGACGCACTGGCCGCTCACCCGCGAGCCCACGAACGTGCTGCGATATCCCCAGTTCGCCCAGTGGTGCGGCACCACGCGGACGCGCGACTGGCACGTGCGCTTCAACGCGACCACCGTGGTATACGGCCACCTGCACATCCCCCGGGTGACCTGGCAGGACGACGTCAGGTTCGTGGAGGCATCGGTCGGCTACCCGCGCGAGTGGCTTCGCCGCCCACCGCGTCCCGGTGGCCTGAAACCGGGCGTCCCGCGGCAGATCCTGCCGGTTCCGGCGCCCGACCTCCGGCGCCAGGGGGACCGGGCGTGATCGACGAGATTCTCCCGCCGCAGGTGGCGGCGGCGGAGGCATTCGGTGACCGGCCCGACACGGTCCTGTTCGCCGAGGAGGAAGAGGTCATCGCCAAGGCCGTGGACAAGCGGCGCAGGGAGTTCACGACCGCGCGCGCCTGCGCCCGGGACGCGCTCGGCAAGCTCGGCGTGCCCGCTGTGCCCATCGTGCCGGGGCCGCGCGGCGCGCCCCGGTGGCCGGCCGGCGTGGTAGGCAGCATCACGCACTGCGACGGCTACCGGGCGTGCGCCGTCGCCCGCGACAGCGAGATCGTGACCATCGGCGTGGACGCCGAGCCGCATGGCCGGCTTCCCGATGGTGTGCTCGACGCGGTGTCCCTGGCGCCGGAGCGGGCCCGGCTGGCCGAGCTGACGGCAGCCGTGCCCGGGGTGTGCTGGGACCGCATGCTGTTTTGCGCGAAGGAGTCTGTCTACAAGGCGTGGTTCCCGCTGACCGGGCGCTGGCTGGGCTTCGAGGACGCCTGCGTGGACTTCAGCCCGGCCGGCCAGTCGTTCACCGCGCGGCTCCTGGTACCGGGGCCGGTCGTCAACGGCCAGGTGCTGACCGGGTTCACCGGCCGCTGGCTGGTCAGCGCGGGCCTGATCCTGACCGCGATCGTCATCCCCTTGGCGGGCTAGCCACCAGCGCGAACGCGCTCCTTTCCCTGGCGCGATACCAGGGAAAGGAGCGCCCGGCGGCAGGCAGCGGTTACGCCCCGTTCGCCCGGCCGTCGCGCTTCCTGCCCCTGATTTCTCTGGCCAGCACGCTGACCTGGGACAGCGTAGGCTCGCGGATGATGCGGACCAGTTCGTCGTTGAACTCCGCCTTGCCCTGCTCCACGACTGAGCTGAACACCTCGTCGATCATGGTCAGCAGCAGCAGTGAGTTGCCGCCGAGCTGGTTGAAGTCGGACTGCTCATCGATGAGCCGGGAGTCCACCTGAAGGGTGCGTGCCCAGATGGCGGCAACCGCCTCCGTCACGTCGTCGCGCCCGCCCTGCTCCTCCCGGTCAGCATCGATACGGTCAGCATCGATACGGTCATCGCCGATGTGGTTAGCGCGGGTGTGTTCGTAGTCGGAGGGGGGCGCGGCGAACGGGTCGGGCAGCTGTCGCGCGTCCACCTTCCCGTGGTGGTGAGGGCGATCTCGGCGACGGGCGTGATCGTCGCCGGAACCATGTACCGGGGGAGCCGGCTGGCCAGGAACTCCTTCAGCTCGCCGGGATCGGTCCCCCCGCCGGAACCGGCGTCGCCGTCGCGGACCACGTAGGCGCACAGTTCCTTGTCCTCGCGTCCCGGCCGCGTGCGCGGGATCACCGCGGCCTGCCTGATGCGCGGATGGCTCTCAAGCACCTGGGCGATTTCCGCCGGCTCGATCCGGTGACCAGCCACCTTCACCTGGTCGTCCGCCCGGCTCACGAAGGCCGGCTCGCCGTTGGGCAACAGGCGCACGAGGTCACCGCTCCGGTAGACGCGGCTGCCGTCGGCCAGGCGGACGAAGCGCTGCCTGGTCAGGTCCGGCCGTCCCAGGTAACCGCGGCCGACCTGAAGGCCGCCGATGTAGGCCTCGCCGACCTCGCCCGGGGCCACGAACCGGCCCTGGGGGTCGAGCACGTGCAGCGTGTTGTTGTCCATCGGACGGCCGAAGGGCACGCCCGGCTCGGTGTCGGCCTCCGGGTCGAACTCGTGTGAATTGTTCACGATGGTCGTCTCGGCCGGACCGTACTGGCAGAGGATCCGGCACTCGGGGCCGAGAACCTCCTGAGCCCGCAGGGCCGTCGTCCGGCGCAGCAGTTCCCCCATCGTCATCACCACGCGCATCGTCGTGCGGCGGACGCCCGACCGGTTGATGATCTCAAGATGCGACGGGGTGATCGCCAGCGCGGTGGCACCCCGGTCTTCGAGCACCTCGCGCAGCGTTACCGGGTTCACGTCGCGGACCGGCAGCACGGCGCCCCCGGCCAGCAGCGGCAGGAAGAAGGCGCAGCCGGCCACGTCGAACGAGATCGAGGGAATGAGCGGCATCCGGGTCGTGGCGTCGATGTCCGCTTCGCGGATCGCCCACCGGACGTAGTTGACCACGTTGCGGTGCTCGATCTCGACGCCCTTGGGCACGCCGGTCGAGCCCGATGTGTAGACGACGTAGGCGAGGTCGCCGGGCTTGGCGTCCGCGTCGCGCCATCCGTCCGGCGGCTCCGCGGGCAAGCTTGCCAGGCTGACCCCCTCGCAGCCAGGCGGCAGGCAGTCACGCTCGCCGGCTGGCCCCTCGAGCAGGCAGAGCGGCGCCCCGGCATCGGCCAGGATCTGCGCGATCCGCGCGTCGGGGTAGGCGGCGTCGACGGGCAGGTAGGCCGCCCCGGCCTTCAGGACTCCCCAGACCGCCGCGATGGCGGCGGCCGACCGGCCCGCGACAAGACCGACCCTGTCGTCGCGGCCGAGCCCGCGAGTTCGCAGGGCGGCGGCGACCGCGCTCGCGCGGCGGTCAAGTTCCGCGTAGGTCATGTCGCCCTCCGGGCCGCTGACCGCCGTGGCGCCGGGTGTCCGCTTGACCTGCTCCGCGAACAGCTGCGTGAGCGTGGCTTCCGGAGCCTCGCACTCGGTGCGGTTGCCATCCCAGCAGCGCCGGGCACGCGGTGACAGCCGCTCTTCGATCTGGTCGAGCAGTGCCTCGATGCGCTCGGCTACACCGGGACCGTCTCTCCAGGTCACCGCGATATCGGTATGCCCGCCGCTCTCCAGGATGTCGATTTCAGGAACCAGGCGCCCGTGGACCAGGCTGCGGACGGTTGTCGCCTCGAACTGGTCGGTGCTGAAGTCGGCCAGCTCCACGCGGCCGAGACTCGACATGCTCGCGGCGAAGTCCGCGACCTTGCTCTTGGCGATGGCGTCGTTGTCTAGTACCCACCGGTCGAGCAGCCGGAACACGAACCGGGCCACCGGAAGCGGCAGCTTCAGCACCGTCGAATCGCCCCAGCTGGTCAGGTACTCACCGGCGTCCAGCGCCGCCAGCAGCCTCCCCTGCACGTCGCTCCAGTCATCGTCCTTTCCGGCCCGGATACGGACCGAGCCGCTCGCTATCCCGGTCGTGGCGAGACCCGGGAGGTACTGCCGCAGGTCAACCGGGATAAGTATCTTGGCGCTGGTGTTACCGAAGGCGGCCAGCTCCCGCGCTACCTTCGCGGTAACGGCCGGGTGGTAGCCGTCGATGGTCCGGTTTCGCCGGATGACGCGATAGGGCCTGCCGGGCAGCGGCCCGAGGAAACCCGCCCACTTCACCTCCTCCTCGACCGCGACCCGCGGCGGGAGGGGGTTCCCCCGCTCCGCGGCGATCTCGGCCATGATCTCTTCAAGCGTCAGCCGCGAGGTCGCGCGGGCGACGGTCTCGCCGCGCAGTGCCCGGAACACCTGCTCCATCCAGAACAGGAGGCCCCTGGCGTCCATCACTCCGTGGTTGGCCCGGAAGACCACCGCGGTTGGCGTCCCCGGAAGCAGCACAACCTCGCAGCTGGCCGCGCCCCGCTGGGCCAGCCGGGAGTTCAGCACCGGGGAGTCGAACCGCGGTTTGCCGGAGCCGTCGCCCTCGGCCACCCGGACGGCCGGCGGCGTGCCGCTGTCCACCCAGCGGCGGCCGCGCCGTACCAGCCGTGTGCCCGGGCACCGCTCCCCGACCTCGGCGAGGGCAGCGATGAGTGCCTCGGGGTCAATGGTGCCGTACCCCTCGACACAGCACTGGGTGTGCACGCCGAGCCCGTGCGGGGTGGCAAGCAATATCCATTCGTCAGGTGCTATGGCCCTGCTATATGGCAGGGCCGTTTCAAGGTAGCTGTCTGTGACTGGCGCTACGCTATGTAGCCATGAACTGAAGGGCTCGCGTCCGGTCGCCAGCTACCCACTCCGTACTTTCCTTGATTTTATTGATACCTTTTAGCCGGATTAGCCCCATTGCAAGGCTGTGGATGCTCGCGAGGACCTGCGGCCCGTCTCCGGTCCATGTCTGATTATGATCCTCGCGGTATACCGTGTCGCGGGGTAATGGCTCATATTTTCAATTCCCCAATGACTTCTCTTGTGCCGGTTCAGCGTGGCAGCGCTCATTCCATTTGCGTCGGCACTGGTGAGCAGCAGTACCATTTCCTTGCCGATCCGGTCGCCGGAGACCTCGAATACCTCGCGTATGATAATGGCGGCTTGCGCGGCCCCGGGGAAGTCGATCCCGCCTGCGTCTGCGGTCCAGCAGGACCATGTCTTTCGCTTGCCGCGGGAACGGTCTTCCATGATGTCGTGGGCCTCTCCGCGGAGAAACGGCAAGACGGCGTCGAATGCGGCGCGCTGCAAGGTCGGCTGGTTGCCCTTGACGGTCATGATGTAATGCCATCCTGGTCTTTTCCTGATGGCTTCCGCAGTTTCTTTCTGGGTATGAGCCGCGTCAAGCGTGAATACTGCCGGATCACTTTCCGGAACCGGCATGGATTCCAGCAGTGAGCTCGCCCGGGTGGTCTCGTTCGTGCCGTCTGGCACCCTGACCTGGGCAACAGTGATCCCTTCCTCCCGAATCATGGCGGAGAACAGGGTTACCTGCTCGTTTTCCGTGGTCCACGCGCCGCGCATTACCTTCCCGTCTACAGAGATATTCCACTGGCCTTCCATGTTTGCCGCAGACTGTGCGGCGAGCCAGCTCCCGGTCACCCTGTCCATGTGATCGCCGTCAATCCCGGAGAGCACCAGGCGGATTGTCCATTTACTCGGGCACTTGTACCTCGACCTGAACCAGTCCCATTCGGCGCCCAGTTTCCCTAGTAGCGACTCCGTCATGTCACGGGCCTTCCTGGCGATCTCGGAGTATCCCTTCGCTCCCGCCAGAGCGGCAACGACACAGACCGCTAGGACGAACGTCAGCGGGTGCTGCTTTCCTCTCGCCCTGCGCGGGTCGCCGATGGCTTCGAGCATTTCGAGAAGGCTTGATATGTCGGCATTCGAGCAGAATTCACGGGATGCGGGGCAGTCGCAGTTTGACTGCGCGTACGAACAATGGGAGAATAGCAACCGATGGCCTTCTCTTACTGAATTATGGATGTGTGGTAACAACCATTATTCACGAAAAAGAGAGGGCCATCTTCTGTTATTGGAGAAGTTGCAGGTAAACAGCCCGGGATATTTCGCGCTATCCCGCGCGGAGCTTTCCCACCTTCCTGCAGCCGACCAGTTGACTACCGTATGTGTTCGAAACTTCACTTGCAGCTACCTTAAAACAGCCCTGGGTAGCGGCTGGGGTCATCGTTCGTGGTGTGTGCGCCCATCCGGTAGGTGAAGGCCTCGATAAGGGTCGGGCCCTCGCCTGCGCGTGCTCTTTCCAGCGCCCGCGCCGTGACCGCGTGGCAGGCGAGCACGTCATTGCCGTCCACTTGCACCCGGGAAACCCGAAGCCGTCGGCGCGTTGGAATATCGGTGCTCCGGACTGCCGCTTAGCCTCTGCAATTCAAGCGGTTTGGCCACTGAGGAGATCTAAGGCTTCTGCGGGTCTGTGAGCTGGTAATTCGCGCTGGATGGCCTGCACGTAGGGTTCACCCGGCGGGTGCGGTGGCCCGCTGGTCACGGAAAGGGCAAGGGACGGCCGCGAAGCGGCCGTCCCTTGCTGGTCTTAACGCGAAGAGCGCCCCGGTGCTGGGAGATTACGGGTTACCACGCCACGTAAGCCCTGGAACTGGAGCGCTCCTCGCGATGAAGGATACGTCCTGGGATCATGCCCTGGAGGTCACTGCCGACGGGAACGGCCTGGTCGGGCATGCGGGCGGGATCTTGCTGCGCAAGCTCGCCGACCGGTGCGGCCTGACCGCCGCGCTCACTGCGGCACTGACCCAGAAAGGCACGTTCCCGCAGCTCAGCCGGGGTATGGTGCTGGTCTCGACCGCGATCGCCATCGCGATGGGCGCCACTGCCATGGCCGACATCGCGGCCCTGGGCCAGCTCGCCCCCGTGACGGGCGCCGCGCCGTCGGACTCGACCGTCCGCCGGGTCCTGGACCTCGCGTCCGACCAGGTGCTGACGAGAATCTCGCAGGCCAGGGCGAGGATCCGCAAGCACGTGTGGGAGCAGATCGAGGCCGCCGGCGGGTTCCCCTGGCTGGCGGTCGCGGGCAAGATCCTGACGGGACTGCTGGTCATCGACATGGACGGCACCCTGATCACCGCCCACTCGGACAAGACCGGGGCCGCTCCCACCTGGAAGAAGGGCTTCGGCTTCCACCCGCTGGCGGCCTGGTGCATGAACACCCGCGAGTGCCTGGACATGCTCCTGAGACCCGGCAACGCCGGGTCGAACACCTTCACCGATCACAAGGAAGTGCTGGACCGGGCCCTGAAGCAGGTCCCGGCCCGCTCCGGCGCCACGTCCTGGTCCGGGTCGACGGCGCCGGGGCCAGCCACAACCTGATCGAGTACCTGCTCACGCTGACCACGAAGCGCAAGGCGCTGCTGTTCACCTGCGGCTGGATGATCACCGAAAGCGACGAGCAGGCCATCGCAGCGGTCCCGGAGAGCGCGTGGGGAGCAGGCGTCCGGCAGGACGGCAGCCTCGAGGAGGACAAGGACACCGCCGAGATCACGCACCTGATGAGCCGGGCGGAGACCTGGCCGGACGGGCTGCGGTTCATCGCCCGCCGGGTGAAGCCGTCCCGCCGGCACAAGAGGAACATGACCGCCTACGAGAAGAGACCGGCTGGAAGTACTCCGTCACCTGCAGAACATCCCGCACGCCGGGATCGGCGGGGTTCCGGGCAGCCAGCACCCGCAGTTCATCGACGTGCTGCACCGCGACCACGCGACCGTCGAGACCGACGGCGTCCGCACCGCGAAGGCCATGGGGCTGCGGAACCTCCCGTCGAAAACCTGGCAGGTCAACAAGGGATGGGTCCTCGCCGCGAACATCGCCGCCGACCTCACCGCCTGGGCCCGGCTCCTCGGCCTCTACGACCAGGAGGACCTCCGCGACGCAGAACCGGACACGCTCCGCTACCGCCTCTGGCACCTGCCTGCCCGCCTGGTCCGCCACGCCCGGAAGCGGAACCTGAAGATCAGCCCGGACTGGCCATGGAAAGACGCGTTCATCACCTGCTGGAACAGGTTCTGCGCCCTTCCCGCACCCGGCTGACCAGCATAAACAGCCCCAACGACACGAAAGGAGGCGCATTCCGGCCCGTGGAAGCCGGTGCCACCCCGGGCACACCGGGCAGCACCACCTGCCACCAGCCAGAACAGAAACGGACATGAAGCTCAAAAGCAGACTCAACTACGAAACGCAAGGGGAGTCCGGGAAGCCTGACTCATTGAGGTTAGTGCTCTGGGAGATCGCCCACTGGTTATTCTGGCAGAAGAAGACCACCGGTGCGCCGAATACCGACGCCCAGGAGAATGCCTCGTTCACGTCGCCCTGGGATGTCGCACCGTCGCCGAAGTAAACGATCACGGCCTCCTCGGCGAAATCCCATCGAACTCCCATCGCATAACCGGTGGCATGCAGTACGTGGCCGCCGACGACCATTGTGTAGAGATGGCAATAGTGCTCTTTGGGATCCCAGCCGCCCAGACTGATGCCCCGGAACAAAGCGAGCAGCCGCAGCGGGTCAAGTCCCCGGCACCAGGTCACTCCGTGCTCGCGGTAACTGGGGAATGCCATGTCACTGGGCTGCAATGCCCGGGCCGAGCCGATCTGGGCCGCCTCCTGGCCAAGCGACGGGATCCACAGGCCGAGCTCCCCCTGCAAGGCGAGTGCCGTCCCCTCGCGGTCGATGCGCCGGACTATCACGAGGTCCCGATATATGCCGCGCAACTCGCCGGAGCTGAGCGCCACGTCGTAATCCGGGTGACTGAGACGATCCCCGCCCGGGGTGAGCAGCTGGACGGGGTCGCTCATGCTGAAGCCAGATCAGCAGTAATAGCGTGCGGCCCGCCCAGGAAATCTGAAGTCGTACCGATACCGTTGTTCATGTGCCGATCCATTTCGCCATGCGGGATGAGGAATTGGCAATGCCGGAACAATTGTCCAGGAATTATCGCTCATTCCTGACGATGTGACATCGGTGCTGCCGATGGTTAGGAAAGGGCGTTCAACTGCGGTTTTCGCGCAACTGAACGGTGCGGCGAGTTGCTAAGGTCGGCCGGGGCTGGTCAGGAAGCCGCGGATGCGCGCTCAGCCTGGAAGTGCTCCCCGAGTAGCCCGCAGATCGCGTCCACGTGGTCCGTGATGAAAAAGTGGCCGCCCGGGAACACGCGCACGTCGCAGGCGGCCGTGGTGTGCCGAGCCCAGCCGTTTGCCTCGTCGAGGGTCGTCTTAGGGTCGCTGTCCCCGGTAAGCACGGTGACCGGGCACCGTACCGTGTCGGACGGCGCGCAGCGGTGCGTCTCGGCGATCTGGTAGTCGGCCCGCAGCGCGGGGAGCACGGCCCGCATCAGCTCGTCATCGCCGAGTACCGATGACGACGTGCCATTCAGGCCGCGCACCTCGGACAGAAGGCCGGCGTCGTCGCGCAGGTGCACGGCCTCGTCCCGGGAGAGCGACGGCGCCCGGCGCCCGGAGGCGAACAGACGGACCGGGAAGTGCCCGGCGGCCTCAAGGCGGCGGACCACCTCGAATCCGACGCTCGCCCCCAAACTGTGCCCGAAGAACGTCACGGGGAGTTCCATCTGGCCAGCTAGCACCTGGCAGATGCTGTCCACGAGGGAGTCCATGTCGGTCAGTGGCCGCTCGCCGCGGCGATCCTGCCGGCCTGGATACTGGATGGCCAGGACATCGACACCGGGACTCAGCGCCGCCGCCACCGGCAGGAAGAAGGGCGCGGACCCGCCGGCGTGCGGCAGGCAGACGAGCCGCGCGGTCGCGTTTCTCGTCGGCCGGTAGCGACGGCACCACAGGTCGGCATCGAGGACAGGCTGCGACATATCGCTCCTAAGAAATTCGGTGCAACGAAGTGTCAAACGCGACCAGAACAGTAACAGGGGCGGGGAATAGAGACAAGTCAAGTGCGACTTTATGCGTGATAGTACACGGGGAGCTGTTGCGTATACGGCGAGCTGTGCGTTAGCGTTCTGCCAGCCGGTAAAAAACTGTCCGCTGAAATCGGTTTTCAGGCGAAGCCGTGAAAAGTATGCGGCGAAATGGAGAGGCGAAAAAGCGATGGGATATCGGTTTTCACTGGTTCTCAGCCGGGAGATATCCGAGGAGGAATCAGCGATCCTGCAGGAAGCGGGTCCCGCGAGCGCGGTGTTCGGGACCGACTCGCTGCCGACCAACGCCCAGGTGACCGTCACGAAGATGGACTTCGATGTCACGGAGTCGCCGTCGCTGGCCGAGGCGATCGAGTCGGCTCTCGAGGCGGTCAAGAAGGTGCCTGAGCTCAGCGTGCCCGGCCTTACCGTTCCGGCCCAGCCGGCCCACCTCTCCGAAGAGGGCTCCAGCGTGGTCGCGGGAGAGGTTGTCACCGACGAGACGGCCGCCGACACCGCGCTGCCGGACACCGAGGAGCCGGCCGACGGCGGCCAGCCGGCCGCCAAGAAGGCACGCGCGGCAAAGAAGTCACCCGCCAAGAAAACGTCTGCGGCCAAGAAGCCGGCGGACGGGGACAAGGAGCCGGTCGAGGTCGGTGCCGCGAATTAGCGAGACCCGAACTAATGGGGCACGGGCAGCAAGATCAATAAAACACGGCGAATGAGATAGTCGGCACTCGCTGATAAGGGCGGGCCTCCGTAACGGAGGTCCGCCCTTATCCTTTTGCCAGCCAGGTCCCGTGGCACCCGGTGCCCTGAACCGCGGGCACCGGCCGGGCCCGGGGCCGGGCGGCGTTCAAACGGCGCGCCGCAGCGGTCGAACGGCGACGGCGCGCGGGACCCGCCGGGTCCCGCGCGCCGTCGGCTGCGCCGTGGCCTACTCCTCGTTTTCCGGCTCGGCCGCCGCTTCTTCCGGCCCTGCCGCCTCTTCCGGTTCGCCGGCCTCTTCCGGTTCGCCGGCCTCTTCCGGTTCGGCAGGCTCGCCGACCAGGCTGACAAGCAGGTCGTTCAGCCGGCCGACGAAGCGGGCCGGGTCTTCGACCGGCGCGCCCAGTGTCAGCACCGACTGGTTGTAGAGCACGTGCGCCCAGTCCGCGAGCCGCGGGTCCGCGGTGTCCCGGTTCAGCCGCTTGACCAGCGGGTGCCGCGGGTTGATCTCAAGGACGGGCTGGGCCGGCATGCCGTAGCCGCGCAGCCGGACCGCCGGATTGATGTCGGCCTCGTTGGCCACAATGCAGGCGGGGGACGTCGTCAGCCGGCTGCTCAGCCGCACGTCCCATGCCTGGCCCGACAGGATCGTCTTCAGCCGCTGCGTCAGCGCCGCGAACTCGGCGTCCGCCTGCTCCTTTTCCGCCGCCTCCTTCTCGGGCTCGTCGGACCCGAGCAGCGACTCGATGTCCGCGCTGCCCTGGGCCACGGACTGAAGCCGCTTGCCCTCGAACTCGCGCAGGTTGCTGACGACCCAGTTGTCCACGTCCTCGCCGAGCAGCAGGACCTCGACGCCCTTCTTCTTGAATGCCTCAAGATGGGGGCTCGCGGCGGCGGTGGCCAGGGTCGGCGCCACCAGGTAATAAATGTTCTCCTGGCCCTCGATCATCCGCCCGGCGTAATCGCTGAGCGAGACGTCGCCCGCGCCGGCACTCAGGTCGCCGCCGGACCTCGTCGAGTGGAAGCGCAGCAGCCGCGCGATCTCGTCCCGGTTATGGAAGTCGTCGGCCATGCCCTCCTTCAGCGCGCCGCCGAACTCCGCCCAGAAATCGGCGTACTTCTCCGGCTCGTTCGCGGCCAGGTCCGCCAGCAGCTTCAGCACCTTTTTCACCGCGTTGACACGGATGTGGTCGACGACCCGGCTGCTCTGCAGCAGTTCCCTTGACACGTTCAGCGGCAGGTCGCTTGAGTCGATCACGCCGCGCACGAAACGCAGGTACGTCGGCAGCAGCTGGCTGCCCGCATCCATGACGAAGACCCGCCTGATGTGCAGCTTCACCCCGCGCGCGGCCTGCTGAATCCAGAGGTCATAAGGAGCGCGGCCGGGAATGAACAGCAGCAGGGTGTACTCGTATGTGCCCTCGACCTTGCTGTGCACCCAGGCGAGCGGATCGGTGAAATCGCCGGAGATGTGCCGGTAGAATTCCCGGTACTCCTTGTCGGTGATCTCGGACTTGGGCCGGGTCCACAGCGCCGCGGCCTGGTTGACGGCCGACTCCCCGGACTCCTCATCCGGCATCACGATCGGGATGCTGATGTGGTCGGAGTACTTCTCGATGATCGAGCGCAGCCGGTGGCCGTTGAGCAGTTCGTCCTCGGTCTCGCGAAGCTGGAGCACGATCGTGGTGCCGCTGGCCGGGCTGTCCACCGTCTCCAGGGTGTACTCGCCCTTGCCGTCAGATTCCCACCGGACGCCGTCGGCGGCGGGAAGGCCGTGCCGCCGGGTGACCAGGGTCACCCGCTCGGCCACGATGAACGCGGAGTAGAACCCGACGCCGAACTGGCCGATGAGGGTCGCGTCCTTACGCTGGTCACCGGTCAGCGACCGCAGGAATTCCCGTGTTCCCGACTTGGCGATCGTCCCGATATGCTCGATTACCTCCGCCCGGCTCATGCCGATCCCGTTGTCGGAGATGGTGATCGTGCCCGCGTCCTTGTCGTAACTGACCCGAATGCGCGGCGCCCCGTCTTCCTCGATCCCCCGCTCGACGGCACTTCCCCGCTCGACAGCAATTCAAGGCGCAGCCGGTCAATGGCGTCCGACGCGTTGGAGATCAGCTCCCGCAGGAAGATCTCCTTGTTGCTGTAGAGAGAGTTAATGACCAGGTCAAGGACCTGGACCGCTTCCGCCTGGAAATTAAGAGTCTCCTGTTCCGCTTGCACGCTCACTGAACGCTCCCGAACTAGCTGCTTGTCCTCTTCCGTCCTGTCAGCATCTTAGGGTCGGCGAAGAAGGCGCGCGGGTCAACCATTCGCGGCAGGCTGAACCGCCGCCGATCGAGGTCCAGGCCGGCAACTCCACCGGATCTGCGAAGCCGGTTGCGGGAGAAGGCGACGCACGGGCTCGTTCGGAATACTCGTCTTCTCCGCCATCGGCGGCCGTGTCACGGCGCGCGGGCGTCCGCCGCCGGCTAGCGGTGCTGGCCCATGGGGGCGGCCCCCTGGAACCCCCGCTGCCGGCTGCGCCGGCGTAGGCGGGGGATGGTCGTGTCATCGACCTCGCGGACGTTCGCCGCCGACTAGTCTTGAATCCGTGGCCGACCCGAACCGTTACCGTCCCAAGCCGGGGGAGATTCCGGAGGAACCCGGCGTGTACCGGTTCCGCGACGAGCGTGGCCGGGTCGTCTACGTCGGGAAGGCCAAGTCGCTGCGCCAGCGGCTCAACCAGTACTTCGCCGACTTCACCGCGCTGCACCCGCGCACCCAGCTGATGGT
This sequence comes from uncultured Actinomycetota bacterium, assembly GCA_963785645.1. GTDB lineage: Bacteria > Actinomycetota > Actinomycetes > Streptosporangiales > Streptosporangiaceae > Trebonia. Next base: position 174,233 of record CAWAWG010000016.1, on the reverse strand, counting down.
CACCACGGCCGCGAGCGTCGAGTGGACGGTCGTCAATACCGAGGTCGAGGCGCTGCAGCTGGAGTACTCGTGGATCAAGGAATTCGATCCGCGGTTCAACGTCAAGTACCGCGACGACAAGTCGTATCCGTACCTCGCGGTGACGATGGGCGAGGATTTCCCCCGGGTTATGGTGATGCGCGGCGCGAAGCGCAAGGGCACGCGCTACTTCGGTCCTTACTCCCATGCCTGGGCGATCAGGGAGACGGTCGACACGCTGCTTCGCGTCTTCCCGGTCCGTACCTGCTCCACCGGCGTGTTCAAGCGGGCGGGCCAGATCGGCCGGCCATGTCTGCTCGGCTACATCGGCAAATGCTCCGCCCCCTGCGTCGAGAAGATCACCCAGGAGGAACACCGGGCGCTCGCCGAGGACTTCTGCGATTTCATGTCCGGCCAGACGAGCCGCTTCATCAGGAAGCTCACCGCCGACATGAAGCAGGCCTCGGGCGAAGAGGAGTACGAGCGGGCCGCCCGGCTCCGGGATGACATCAAGGCCCTGGAACGCGCACTGGAAAAGCAGGCCGTGGTGCTCGGCGACGGCACCGACTGCGACGTGATCGCCCTGGCGGAAGACCCGCTGGAAGCCGCCGTGCAGATCTTCTACGTACGCGGCGGCCGGATCAGGGGCCAGCGCGGCTGGGTCCTTGAGAAGGTCGAGGAGACGACGACGGCGACGCTCGTCGAGCACTTCCTCGGTCAGTTCTACGGTGAGGGAACTGCCGCCGACAGCAACGGCATCCCCCGCGAAGTCCTCGTCCCCGAGCTCCCGCCGGAGGCCGAGGCGATGACGCAGTGGCTCAGCGACCGCCGCGGCGGCCCGGTGAACCTGCGCGTGCCGCAGCGCGGTGACAAGAAGACACTGGCCGAGACCGTTGCCCGGAACGCGAAGGAAGCCCTCGCGCTGCACAAGCTGCGCCGCGCCAGCGACCTGACCACGCGCTCCAAGGCGCTGCACGAGATCCAGGACTCACTGGAACTCCAGGACGCGCCGTTGCGCATCGAGTGCTACGACGTCTCCAACCTGCTGGGCACGCATGTCGTCGCGTCCATGGTCGTCTTCGAGGACGGGCTGGCCCGCAAGAGCGAGTACCGGCGCTTCTCCGTCAAGGGCTATGACGGCACCGACGACGTTTCCGCCATCCGCGAGGTGATTACCCGTCGCTTCCGCCGCTACCTGGAGGAACGCGAGGAGACCGGCGAACTGGACACGCTCGGCGACGCTCTTGCCTCCCTGGGGGACGACCCCCCGGACCCCCCGCAAGGGGCCGGGGAGGATCAAGATCAAGATCCGGGTCAGTCCGAACGGCTGGTTGTTTCACCGCAGAAGAAGTTCGCTTATCCGCCGAACCTGGTGGTCGTCGACGGTGGCGCGCCGCAGGTCGCCGCGGCCGCGGCCGCCCTCGCCGACCTCGGCATCGACGACGTGTCCGTCTGCGGTCTGGCCAAGCGCCTTGAAGAGGTGTGGCTGCCCGGGCAGGAGTACCCGGTGATCATGTCCCGCACGTCGGAGGGCCTCTACCTGCTGCAGCGGGTGCGGGACGAGGCGCACCGGTTCGCGATCACCTACCACCGGGCCAAGCGGGGCAAGGCCGTGACCACTTCAGCGCTCGACGCCATTCCCGGCCTCGGCCCGGCCCGGCGGGCCGCGCTGCTGAAGGCGTACGGGTCGGTGAAGGCCCTGTCGGCGGCGACACCGGACGAGATCGCGGCGGCCGTACCGGGAATCGGGCGGAAGCTCGCCGAGACGGTGCTGACCGCACTGCACGATCCGGCCCCGAACCGTTCAACGGCAGCCAATGACTCCGGGATTAAAAGGGCATCCGGAATTAAGAGCGTATCCGGGATTAAAGAGGCGTCCAGCGGCAAGGGACAGGGCACTGGGGGGCGGACCAATGATTGAGAACGCTGGTGAGCGCGTGACGCCAGGCACACCCGACATCGTCATCATTACCGGCATGTCCGGCGCGGGACGGTCCACCGCGGCCAAGTCCCTTGAGGACCTCGGCTGGTTCGTCGTCGACAACCTGCCGCCGGCGCTGCTCCCCACCATGCTCGACCTGGCCGACCGGGCGTCCCTGGCGGGCATCGCGGCCATTGTCGACGTGCGGTCGAGGGCATTCTCCACCGACCTGAAGTCGGCGATCTCCTCCCTCGGGGCGCGCGGGGTCGCCCCGCACGTGCTGTTCCTCGAGGCCTCCGACGCGGTCCTGGTCCAGCGGTACGAGAACGTACGCAGACCGCACCCGATGCAGGGGGCCGGCACGATCCTCGACGGGATCAGTGCCGAGCGCGAGCTGCTGCGCGCGGTCCGCGGCGACTCCGACATCGTGCTCGACACGTCCTCGCTGAACGTGCACGAGCTGCGCTCCCGGATGCACGGCTACTTCGGCGGCGACTCCGTGACCGGGCTCCGGCTGAACATCGTCTCGTTCGGCTATAAGTACGGGCTGCCCGTGGACGCGGACCTGATCGCCGACTGCCGGTTCCTGCCCAACCCGCACTGGGTGCCGGAGCTGCGGCCGATGAGCGGCCTGGACGCGTCGGTGCGCGACTACGTGCTCGGCCAGCCGGCCGCGTCGGCCTTCCTCGCCGCTTACCTGTCGGTGCTCGAAGTGTCCCTGGCCGGATTCGAGCGCGAGGGCAAGCGGTACGTGACGCTCGCGGTCGGCTGCACCGGCGGAAAGCACCGGTCGGTGGCGATGGCCGAACAGCTCGCGGCCCGGCTCGTCGGCCGTGACGTCACCGTGTCGCACCGCGACCTTGGGCGGGAGTGAGCTGTCGCCGCAGGGGGGACGACCCCCCTGCACCCCCCGCGCATGGGGGGGCTTCGCCCCCCCATATCCCCCCCCACGGGAGGACGGCGCCAAAACCGCGCCGCCCCCCGCGCTGTGGTTGCTGTCGAGAGGCGACCACAACCCGGTCGCCTGCGGCTGCGCCGCGCGGTGGTTGCGGTAGTAGGCAGCGCAGAACCCGCGCTGCCTAGCGCTGTGCCTGAGGTCAGTGCCGACCAATATGGAGGATGCAGGGTGGCTCATGCCTGCTGAGCATGCGCCGCGGGTGGTCGCGTTCGGCGGGGGGCATGGGCTGGCAGCTGCGCTTTCCGCGTTGCGGCGGGTCACGGACCAGGTGACCGCGATCGTTACCGTGGCCGACAACGGGGGATCGTCCGGTCGGCTGCGCGAGGAGTTCGGTGCCCTGCCGCCCGGCGACCTGCGGATGGCGCTCGCGGCGCTCTGCGGGGACGACGAGTGGGGCACGACCTGGGCCCGGGTGGTGCAGCACCGGTTCGGCGGCGACGGCGACCTGGCCGGGCACTCCCTGGGAAACCTGCTCATCGCCGGCCTGTGGGACCTGCTCGGCGACCCCGTCGCGGGCCTGGACTGGGTCGGCCGGCTGCTGCGGGTGACCGGGCGGGTACTGCCGATGGCGGCGGTGCCGATGGACATCGTCGCCTGCGTCGAAGGACTTGACCCGGCGAAGCCCGGGGGCACCTCCACGGTCCGGGGACAGGCAGCGGTGGCGGTCACCCCGGGCCGGGTGCGGTCGATCTCGCTGCTGCCCGTCGACCCGCCCGCCGTCCCCCAGGCGGTGACGGCGGTGCTTGAGGCGGACTGGGTGGTGTTCGGGCCGGGCTCATGGTTTACCTCCGTGCTGCCGCACCTGCTCGTGCCGTCGCTGCGGTCCGCGCTCACGGCCACGTCGGCGCGTAAGATCGTGGCGCTGAACCTGATGGCGCAGCCGGGCGAGACCGAGGGATTCTCCCAGCACCGGCATCTGGAGGTTCTCGCCGATCATGCGCCGTCACTGTCTTTTGATGTGGTGCTCGCCGACGCCGAGGCGGTGACCGGTGCGGAGGAGGAGCTCAGGAAGGCGGCTGCCCGGCTTAGCGCTTCCCTGACGCTCGCCGAAGTGGCCGCACCGGACGGGGCGCGGCATGACCCGGAACGGCTGGCCGCGGCCTTCCGTCAGATCTTTTGTGCGGGGTTATCCGCGGCCGGCCGTGCGCCAGGGAAGACGCGAACCGCGAGTCCCCGCGCGGCTCCGGTCCGTGCGCGGCGCGCCTGATACGATCGGGGTTTTTGCGGTCAGGTCCGCGTCGTGCGGACACCGGGGGTACGGGGCGTCCCCTGATAGACAACTGCAACACCGAATTATGGGGGTGCTGTCGCGATGGCGATGACGGGCGTCGTGAAGGATGAGCTCAGCCGCGTTCCGGTGGTCAAGCCGTGCTGCCGGAAGACGGAGGTGTCCACGCTGCTGCGGTTCGCGGGCGCGCTGACGCTGACCGCCGGGCACATCGTGATCGAGGCCGAGCTTGACACCGCCGCGGTGGCCAGACGGCTGCGGACGTCGATCGCCGAGATGTTCGGCCAGCCGTCCGAGTTGCTTGTCCTGGCGCCCGGCGGGCTCCGCAAGGGCAACCGGTACGTGGTCCGGGTGGCCAAGGGCGGTGACAATCTCGCCCGGCAGACCGGCCTGATCGACAGCTTCGGCCGGCCGGTGCGCGGGCTGCCGAGGCAGGTCGTCTCCGGCGGCATCTGCGACTGCGAGGCGGCGTGGCGGGGCGCGTTCCTCGTGCACGGATCGCTGACCGAGCCCGGCCGGTCGATGGCCCTCGAGATCACCTGCCCCGGCTCGGAGGCGGCACTTGCCCTGGTCGGGGCGGCGCGGCGGCTGAAGATCTCCGCCAAGGCGCGCGAGGTCCGCGGCGTGGACCGGGTCGTGATCCGCGACGGCGAGGCGATCGCGGCGATGCTCACCAGGCTCGGCGCCCACGACAGCGTGCTCGCGTGGGAGGAGCGCCGGATGCGCCGCGAGGTCCGGGCGACCGCCAACCGGCTCGCGAACTTCGACGACGCGAACCTGCGCCGCTCGGCCCGGGCCGCCGTCGCCGCGGGCGCCCGCGTGGAGCGCGCGCTTGAGATCCTCGGCACCGAGGCCCCGGACCACCTGGTCATGGCGGGCCGACTGCGCGTCGCCAACCGCCAGGCGTCCCTGGAGGAACTCGGTCAGCTCGCCGACCCGCCGCTGACCAAGGACGCGATCGCGGGCCGCATCCGCCGCCTCCTGGCCATGGCCGACCGCCGCGCCTCCGACCTGGGCATGCCGTCAACGGAGGCCTGCCTGACCGCCGATATGCTCCCGTAGCCGCGGCGGGGCTCCCCGCCCCGCCCGCGGTTCACGATGGAGCGCCGGAGGAAACGTCACGGTGGACTGGCCTGTTCGCTTTCCCGCCGAGATGAGCGCCGGGCCCGTTTCTGTGCGACCCTACATCTGCGCTGACGCCGCCGAGCTGTTCACCGCGCTGGACGACGAACGCGCCTGGGAGCACATACCGCGTGCTGTCCCGGTCGATGCCGCCTCGCTGGATGAGAGCATCCAGTCGAAGCTTGCGGACGGCACCCGGCTCACCTTCACCGTCCGGCAGGGCAGCCGCGTCGTCGGCATGACCTCGGTCATCTTCGACCCGGCCGACCCGGCGGGAGCGGAGGTAGGCGGGACCCAGTACGACCCGGCCGTGTGGGGAACCGGCGTCGATGTTTCAGAGAAGCGGACGACACGGTCACTCACGTATTCCCCAGGCTTCCGCGAGCTGGTCGCGGGTAAACGTCAGCGCGTCAGCGTCCGGGCCAGGATCAGCATGGATGCGCGCCGTGGCGATGCTGCGGCCAACTTCGCGCCGCAGCCGACGCAATTCGGCCTTCAGCGCATCAAGCTCCGCCCGGGGAATGCTCACCATCTCTACAGATTCGGCACTCATCCTTTCCCCTCCATCCTTGTTCCCCTCCGCACACGAGCCTTCGCGGCAAGCTTAGCCGGACGCCCTTCGGCCTGTACCAGGCCCGCCAGCCCCTCGCGCAAGTGAAACGACACCACCATCTACCCTCCTCGTTGTCATTATGTTTGCAGAATGTCGACCATAGTCGACTTGTGACGATAATAGCCGCCCTCTGGGTGTCGTGGTGCCTTCCGACAAGCGCCCACGAGCCTTGCGGTCGGTGGGGTTACCGTGGCCGCAGGATCTCGCTGGTTGGCCACCGGATCCGACCGCGGTGCGGGGTGAGGATGGTGGATAGTTCAGCATGCTCCAGCGTGTGCAGCGATCCACCATCCTCGCGCCCGCACTGGAGCCGGGGCCGGGCGGAGGGGAATGTCCTTTTCGCCCGGTGGCCGGGCACCGGGAGGCCGTCGGGGACCCTGCTCTTTCAGCCGCTCAGACGTCACAGTCCGCATGGCGAAACGGGGCTGAAGCCGCCGGGTGAGCCGTACTGCGTAACGTTGGATAACAGCAACAAGCGCGGAGCGCCGGGCGTTTGGGGTGTCGCGTTTAGGGGCTCTCGTGCGTCTCGCTGGCGGGGGCGGCGGTGCGGGCGAGGGCCACCGCGACGATGGCCAGGAGGGAGACCGTTGTCAGGGCCACGCGGAGGCTCAGCGCGGTGGCCAGGAAGCCGATCGTGGGCGGTCCGAGTAGGATGCCGGCGTAGCCGATGGCGGAGGCGATGCCCACGCCGTGCGGTCCCGCGAGGACGCCGACGCGGGCCATGGCGGTCGGGAATGCGTTGGCCACGCCGAAGCCTGCCAGCGCGAAGCCGACCAGGGCGAGCGGAAGGACCGGGGCCAGCGCCGCGGCGATCATCCCCACGCAGGTGGCCAGCCCGCCGTAGACCAGGAGACGAGTCTGGCCGAGGCGGGCGAGCAGCGTGCTCCCGGCGAGGCGCCCGCAGGCTTCGGCCAGCGCGAAGGCGGCATAGCCGGACGCGGCGAGTCCCGCGGCGGCGCCGAGGTCCTGGCGAAGGTGAAGGGCGCCCCAGTCGCTGACCGCGCCTTCGCCGTAGGTCGAGCAGAGCGCGATCAAGCCGAGGAGCAGCACCGTCCGCCACGCCCCGGAGGGCCTGACGGGGGCGGCCGCGTGCGACCCCCCTCCGTTCTGGCTCCTCTTGCTCACCTCCGCTTCCCCCTCCCCGGTCCCGCCCCCGCCTGCCCGGTCTGGGCCCTCGCTGCTGCCGGGACCGGGGCCTTCGCCGGATCCCGGGCCGGTGACGGGCAGCGGAGTGGTCATCGCGATCCAGCCGCACGAGGCGGAAACCGCCAGGCCGAGTACGCAGACAAGCGAGAAGTGCGCGAGCGGGGTGAGCACCGGGGCGGCGAGACCGCCGAGCGCGGCTCCGGCCAGGCCGCCCAGGGACCAGGCGGCGTGGAACGACGGCATGACCGGGCGGCGCAGGGCGGCCACGATGTCCACGGCGAGACTGTTCATCGCGACGTTGAGCGCGCCGTAGCCGATGCCGAAGGCCACGAGCGCCAACGCGAGCGCGACCGCGGACCGGGCGAGCGCCGGCAGCAGCAGGGCGAGCGACAGCCACACGCCGCCGACGGTGACCAGGCGTGGGCTGCCGAAGCGCCGGCAGAGGCCGCCTATCAGGGCCATCGTCGTGATCGCGCCTGCCGACACCCCGAGCAGTGCCAGCCCCAGGGTCGCCGGCGACGCGCCCACCGCCGCCTTCACCGCCGGGATGCGCACGGCCCAGCTCGCGAACACGAAGCCGTCCATGGCGAAGAAGACGGTGACGGCGATGCGCAGGCGGCTTGTCTCGTTGCGTGCGGTGACCGGCAGCGGTATTTTGTATAGTGGCTGCACAAAACAAGGATAGAGGCAAATCGAAATGCGGACAATGGGGGCGGACTGACTCCGGCCACCCTTCCCGGGATCGCGCTGGCGCTGATCCACACCGGGCGGGCGCCCACGCGGTCGGCGCTGACCAGCCAGCTCGGCGTCACCCGGGCGACCATCGGAGCGGTCACCGGCGAGCTGCGCGACCTCGGCCTGATCGTGGTGGACGCGGGGCCGGATACTGCCGTCAGGGGCGGGGGACAGCAGGGCCGGCCCTCGCACCGGCTGCTGCCCGATCCGTCAGGCCCGGTCGCCCTCGCGGCCCAGGTGCACCCCGACGGCTTCGTCGTCGCGCTGGTCGGACTGGGCGGGACCGTCGTCGCGCGCCGCGCCGAGAACTACCCGGTGCCCGAAGACCCCGGGCGGGCCCTGGCGCCCGTCGCCGAGGCCGCTGCCACGCTGCTACACGAGTCAGGGCGCCGGTGTGTCGGCGTCGGCGTCGCGGTACCGACCGCTGTCACCCGCCCCGGGGGCGCGGCCGTGCGCGCCCCCGTCGGCTGGCCCGACGGTGCGCCCGTCCGGGACATCTTCGCCGCTGAGCTCCGCCGTCATGGCATCGGCGGCCCGCATGGCGGCGGCTCGGTTGGCTGCGATGCCGTCAACGACGTCAACGCGCGGGCGCTCGCCGAGCACCGGCACGGTGCCGGGCGTGACGCCATGTACCTCCTCGTGGTGTCGGCCGAGCAGCGCGGTGTCGGCGGCGCGCTCGTGCTGCGCGGCGCGCTCTACACGGGCAGCGGCGGCCTCGCCATGGAGGCCGGACACGTGAGCGTCGACCCGGACGGCCGCGTGTGCGGGTGCGGAAACCGGGGCTGCCTCAGCGTGGAAGCCGACGTCGAGCGGTTCCTCCGTGATACCGGGCATCCGCGGTCCCCGGGCACTCCCGGCCTCGACGAGGCCGTCGCCGTGCTGCGGGCCGGCTACCGGGCCGACCCGGGCGTCCGCGCGGCCGCCGACGCGATCGCGGAACGACTCGGGCTTGGCCTGGCGGGGCTGATCAACGTGGTCAATCCCGACCGGGTTCTCCTCGGCGGCATGTACCGTGAACTGCTCACGGTGGCCCCGGAGCGGCTGCGTGAAGCGGTCGCGCGCCGCAGCCCCTGGGGTCACGGGGCCGGCGTCCCGATCGAGAGCTGCGTCCTGGATGACGCCAGCCTGATCGGTGCCGCGGAGGTGGCCTGGCAGCCCGTCCTGGACAACCCCGCGCTGCTGCGGCGGTCGAACTAGCGTCATCACCCGAGATGACCATTTGCGGTCAATGCAATTGCAGCTAGAGCGAGTGCGCCGTAGGGTTAGCCAACAGTCAGCAGGAGTGCACCGGTTAATGGGGCGGTTGCGGTTGCCTACATAAAGGATGGTGGCGGGATGCGGACTACTGGCTGGGCCTTATCGTCCTCGCGCTTACGCGAAGACATCGTGATATGAGCGCCGACCGGGAGTACGGGAGTAACTGCCGGTCGGCGCTCCGCGTCACCCAGCCGGCGCCCTGCCCGCGTGGCTATGCCAGGCCGCCGTGCCGGTCAATGGTCACGGACATAGAGCTTGCTGGCACCGTAGTGAGGATAGGCGGCGATCAGCCGGAAGCGGGCGGAGAACCAGGACTGCAACTCGGTCATCGGGATGCGGGTGGAAGCGTTGCCCGACAGCCATACGTACTTGGCCTGCCCGAAGATCGCCTCCCAGCCGGCGATGGCCTTGGGATCGTCCCCGGCCCCGCCCAGCGGTGACTTACCGCCGCTGAGCGCGAGGGTGACCGCGAGGGAATCGATGAGGTCGGGACACCCCGGGCTCGGCGCGGTGAACCGGTCCGCCGCGATCGCGAACGAGACCTGGTCGGCGACCAGGCAAGATCCGGCCGGGACGAGTGCGGACACGCTGGCCGGGCTCGCCTGGACATTGGCCGGCTCCAGTTCCCGCGCCTCGAGGCCCGCGATGGCCAAAATCACCACGGCGACGACGGCGGCCAGGACGCGCCTGGCCGTCCTGGCCCGGGCATCCGCCCCCTTGATCAGGCAGGCAAGGCTCTGGACGGCGACCCCGACGGCGATGGCGAGCCACGGCGCCGGGAAGTCCGGGTAGTGGTAGAAGAACGCCGAGTATTCCATGATGGCCGCGGTCGCCAGCACCGCCGTGACCAGCGCGAACCACTCAAGCGGGGTCCGCTGGCGCACCCCGCGCAGGTACCCGGCGGCGATCAGGAGGATGCCGGCGGCAGCGGCCGCGTACGCGGGCCAGCCCACCGCCACGGCGCGGGTGGAGGCCTCGGCCCCCAAGGCGAACAGCGAGTGCGTGATCGTGCCGGTGGAGGCTAGCTTCCCGTCTCGGCCAAGGAGGTCGATCAGCCCGGTCAGGTGCGCCAGCCGCAGCGAGGTCGGCGGCGGCGAGCCCTGCCGGCTGACCTGGTAGAAGAGCGTCTCACGGATGAACCCGGCGGGGTCGGCGAGCACGAACGGCCCGGCCAGGACCGCGAAGCCGCCCACCGCGCCGCCGATGAGCGCTCCCGCGCGCCTCATCCGCGAGGTCTCCGCCGGGGGCCGGGAGATGAGGCACATAGCGAGGAGCACGGCCGCCGGGACCGCGGCCCAGAGCTTGATCGCGACGCCGCAGCCGAAGGCCACGCCCGCCCAGGCGAGCCACCGGGGGCTCGCCAGGCGGCCCTGGCGGAACGCCGCGTTGGCCGCGAGCAGGCAGGCCAGGTTCATCCAGGGCTCAAGCAGCAGCGTTCGCCCGGACAGCACGTCCGCCGGGTACACCGCGAGCAGCCCGGCGGTCACCGCGCAGGCCAGCACGCCCCGGTGCCGGACGAGCCGCCCGGCCAGCGGGACGCAGGCGGTGCTGGCGAGCACGCTGAGCACCCGGGCCGTCGCCAGCCCGGTGGCCTGCGACGTCAGCGTTCCGATGATCGCGCCGGGCAGCGCGACGACGACGATGCCGGGTGGCTGGACGAACGCGTAGTCCTTGTAGGGCAGCGCGCCGTGCAGCAGCCGCAGCGCCGCGCCGAGGTAGACGCCGTCGTCGTACTCGACATTGCCTGAGGTGAGGAAGCCGGGCCGGGTGACCAGGAAGAGCCGCAGCGCCAGCGCGAGCGCGGTGGCGGTGAGTATCGCCAGGCCGGCCGGCGACATCGAGCGCAGGCGGTGCCCGAGACGGGTCTTGTTCCCCGACCCGGACGACTCGTCCCCGGGCGTGAGTCCTGCCTGGTCACCGGACACCGCGTCCCTCGCGCGACGGACAGCAGGCATGATGAACGCTCCGGGAGTGGATGGGGACAGGTCGGCTGGAGTGGCCCAATTTACCATTCCGCGCTGCCGCTCCCGCGCGAACCGCCACGCCGGGAATTCGCAGAAACGCCTAACACCCCAGGGCGGACCGGATGAAGGGCATATACCCCGTGGCGGCGAGCTCAGGGTTGAACAACAGCCCCTGGTATACAATCATGTCGGCTTCTGGAAATGGGATGATTTGACACCATTCGTGCACCAGGAGCCGCTTCCATTCCCGGTGCTGCCCCAAGATGGGATGAAAAATCAGGATGCCTGTCTCCCCGGCCCGGATGTTCGCTCAGCTCAGTTCGGCCACGCCCCCGGACAGCGGTCCCGTGCTCATGCGCCGGGCGGTGGTGCTCGGCGCCAGCGTGGCTGGCCTGCTGGCGGCCCGTGTCCTCAGCGACCACTGCGACGAGGTGGTGCTGATCGAGCGCGACCCGACCGTGTCCGGCGGCTCAGCCCGGCCCGGGGTGCCGCAAGGAACGCAGGTCCACTCCCTGCTGCCGGCCGGCCAGGCTCAGCTGGAGCGGTGGTTTCCCGGCTTCTTCGCTGACTCGGTCGCGGCCGGTTCGGTGGTGGCGGCGCCTGAACTGGCGATGTTCTTCATGAACGGCGCACTCCGGTCCTTCCCGGCGCCCGCGGGAGCGACGCCGAGTCTGCTCAACACCAGGCCGTTCCTGGAAGAGCAGATACGCCGCCGGACGATGGCCCTGCCTCGGGTACGGCTGCTCGTCGGGCGCGCCGACGGGCTGCTGTTCGCCGGGGACAAGGTCACCGGCGTGCGGTATGTCCCGTCCGGCCCCGATGCCGAGGCCGGGCCGGAGGACCTGCCCGCGGACCTGGTGGTCGACGCGACGGGCCGCTCGAGCCGGCTGCCGGACTGGCTGGCGGCCGATGGATGGCCGCGACCGCCGATGCGGCGGATGGGCATCAAGCTGAACTACGCCACCGCCCTGTTCGACCGGAGCCTGCCGGACGACCAGGCCGCGGTCGTGATTGCGCATACCACGGCGGACAGCGGACAGCGGCCCCGGATCGGCGGGATCCTGCCGGTGGAGGGACAGCGCTGGATGATGCTTGTCGCCGGTTACGACGGCGATCGGCCCAGCCGCAGTCCCGACGACTTCGCCCAGCGCTGCCGCGAGGATTTCCCGTCGGCGTTCGGGGCCATCGCGTCGACGTGCCCGAGGGTCAGCGACGTTGTGACTTACCATCAGGCCGACAGCCGCCGGCGTGACTTCCACCGGCTGGACCGGTTCCCCGCCGGCCTCGTGGTGGCCGGCGACGCGGTAGCGTCGTTCAACCCGGTCTACGGCCAGGGCATGGCGTCGGCGGCTCTGCATGCGTCGTGCCTGTCGGAGTATCTCCGCAGCGCCCCGGACCTGAGCAGGCCAGCGATGGCTTATTTCGATCTCGTCAAGGTGATCATGGATGCCGCGTGGCAGGTCTCCACTCTGGCCGACCTGGCGCTGCCGCACGTGGACGGCCCCTACCCGCGTGGCTACCGGGTGCAGAAGTGGCTCGGCAACCTCATCTATGCCGCCGCCACGGATGACCGCCTGGTCAGCGACCGGCTCAACCTGGTCGCCACCATGCAGGGCCATCCCAGCATGCTGGCCACTCCCGCTGTCCTCCTGCACGCGCTCGGCCACCGGGTGCGGCTGGGCCTGCGGCCGCGCCCCGCGCCGACCGAGTCCGACCCCGCGCCCGCCGTCAGTGAAGCGGACCTTAGCCGCAATGCCGCGTCGTTAGCGCTCGCGGGTCATTAACCAATGCCGCTTTAACATAAGTTGATCTTGGTCGGCCGGCGCGACCCAGGAAAGGTATACCGAATTTTGGTTGGACAAAATGCTGCAAGTCGGGCCGGTTTCCGACCAAAATTCGGTATACCTCTGCGAGGAGGCACTTTCAGGCCGGGCACGACAGGGCCGACCTCGGCTGCGACTGGGACAACAGTGTCTGTAGCTGCGTGTGAGCCCTCATTGGATCATTAACACGCCGTCTTGATCTCGGGTTAAATGAGGCGGTCGGCGGCCGCGGCTGGGCCCGCGGAACCGTCAGCCGCCGTCGGGGAGCGCAATGACCTCGATCTGGGTGCCCGCCGTGACGGTGCCCCGGCCGGCCGGGACCGGCCACCAGGCGTCGGCCTGGGCGAGCTGGCTGATCGAGCCGGCGCCCCGCCTGGCCGGGGTGGCGACGGGGACACCGCCCGCCGGGTCCGGGGTGAGCGATACCAGCAGCCACTCTTCGACGTCGGCAGTGCAGACCCAGTCGCGGTCCAGCCGGGCGCTTGCCCGTTCCCGCCCGGTTGCCTGCCCCGTGAGCAGTCCGAGCACGGGCACGGCGAATAGTTCGAAGATGACCGCCGTGGCCAGCGGGTACCCGGGCAGCCCGATGACCGGGGCGATCCCGGCCCGGCGGTGGTCCGCCGGCTGGCCGTGGCCCGCCTCGGGCCGCTTCGCGTGGCCGAGGAGCGCGGGATGACCGGGACGGACCGCGACGCCCGCCACGGCGACGCCGCCGACCTGCTCGAGAACGGCGTGGGCGTGGTCGCCGCGCCCCTTGCTCGACCCGGCGATGACCAGGACCAGGTCGGCCCGGCCAGCCGCGTGCCTGAGCTCTGCCGCCAGGGCATCCGGGTCGTCCGGCACGATCGCGCTGACCACGGGCACCGCCCCGAGCTGGCGGCACCGGGCGGCGAGCATGAGCGAGTTCGTGTCGATGATGTCACCGAAACGGGGCACGGTTCCGAGCGGCCGGATCTCGTCGCCGGTCGGGATGATCGCGACGACGGGACGCCGCGCCACGGTCACGGTCACCTGCCCGCCGGCCGCGGCCGCGGCCAGGTCACCAGGCCGGAGCCGCCGCCCCGGGGGGACCAGGAGAGCCCCGGCCGCGAAGTCCTCGCCCGTCCGCCGCACGTTCCGCCGCGCCGCGGGTCCGGGCCGCCGTCCGGCGACTGGGGTGACGGGGACGACGATTACGCTGCCGTCCGCCTGCGGCAGCAGACGCTCCCGCACCACCACGGTATCCGTGCCTGGCGGCATCGGGTCGCCGGTGTCGATCCACTCAAAGGTCCCGGACGGCAGCCGTATCGCCGGGCCGTCGGCGGCGACGTCAGCGGCGGCCAGGTCAGCCGCGCGCACCGCGATGCCGTCCATGGCCGCGCAGTCGGTGCGCGGCGACGGCCACCGGGCGGCGACCGGCGCGACGGTGACCCGCCCGAGCGCCTGGTCTACCGCGACCCGCTCCGCGTCCCCGCCATGGCAAGCGGGCCGCGGGGACCAGCCGGCCCGGGTGAGGGAGTCCCGCCACCGGTCCCAGGCGACCAGAGGGAGCGGCCGGGCGCCCGCGTCACCGTGCGCACGGTCCGCCCGGCACTCACCGCCATCCGCCCGGGTCATGCCGGCATGGCTACCCGGTGCGCGCCGGCGTAGACGTTCATGGACTGACCGCGCAGGAAGCCCACCAACGTCAGCCCCGCCTCCTCGGCCAGCTCGGCCGCGAGGGACGACGGCGCGGACACGGCGGCGAGCAGCGGGATCCCGGCCAGCACCGCCTTCTGCGCCAGCTCGAACGAGGCGCGGCCGGACACGAGCAGCGCGCAGCCGGCCAGCGGCAGCTTGTCCCGCAGGACCGCCCAGCCGACGATCTTGTCGACCGCGTTGTGTCGTCCGACGTCTTCCCGGACGACCAGGAGTTCTCCTGACGCGGTGAACAGCCCGGCCGCGTGCAGCCCGCCGGTCGCGGAAAAGACCCGCTGCGCCGCCCGCAGCCGGTCCGGCAGCGACGCGATGACGGCCGGCTCGAAGACCGTCGTGTCGGCCGACAGGGGCGACCGCGGCCGGACGCAGATGTCGTCGACCGAGGTCTTGCCGCACACACCGCAGGCCGAGGTGGTCATGAAGCTCCGCCGCGCACCGGACGTCACCTTGACGCCGGGCGCGAGGGCGATGTCGACGACGTTCCCGATCTCGTCGTCGCTGTGGTCAGCGTGCCCGCAGGCTGTCCCGTCACAGACCTTCATCGCGAGGATGTCGTCACGGCCGTGCACGATCGCCTCCCCGGCGAGGAAGCCGGCCGCCAGCTCGATGTCGTCCCCCGGCGTCCGCATCGTCACGGTGAGCGCGGTCCCGTCCACCCGGATTCCCAGGGGCTCCTCGGCGGCGAGGAGGTCGGCCCGCACCGAGGCCGTCACGCGCGCGGGCCCTGCGCAGGTCCCCTGATCCCGGGGACCGTCCGCGCCGGCGACGGGTACGGTGACCCGGACCACCCGCCGCCGCGCCGTGCGCCCCGACACAAGCACCGCCTCCTACCAGGTTTCCGTCGTTTCAGCGTACGCCGACGCCGATGCGGCGGGCACTTCGCCCGGCCTCGCGGATCCCGGGGTACAGCCGATCCCGGCGGAACGCCTGCCCGGATTGCGGTGCCAGCGGGCCGAGACGGAGCGCGTCGCCGACGGTGACCGGCCGGGACGAGCGAAAGCGAAGCGGGAGCGGACCGTGGTTGACGCCGGCGGTGCCGGACGGTGAATTCTGCCGCCGGATACTGCCGATGGTCTAGACCAGTACTCTAGTATGGTGGTCTAGACCAGCCAACCTGCGAGGGACGGGTGGCCAGCGGGGGCGCAGCCCGTCAGCAGGCCGGCACCCAGCAAAAAGCAGGACGCCGGATACCCCGGGTCACCTACCCGGGGCCGGCGACCTGCCGCACCACGTCCGATAGTCTGCCGGGGGGCGCGACCGCAACCGCGCCACTCCCGCTGGGACGTGACAGGGTGTCAGTACGTCCCGGACATTGGACCCTAGTCACGAGCGGCGATCGGAACGGAGACTGGTGCTGTGACCATTCGAGTAGGCATTAACGGATTCGGACGGATCGGGCGGAACTTCTTCAAGGCCCTGGACGAGAGCGGCGACCGCGGCTTCGAGGTCGTCGCCGCCAACGACCTGGGCGACCTGAAGACGATGGCCCACCTGCTGAAGTACGACACGGTCGCCGGCCGCTTCGACAAGCCGGTCTCGGTCGAGGGCGACTCCATCATCGTCGGCGACAAGCCGATCAAGATCCTCGCCGAGCGCGACCCGGCCAACCTGCCGTGGGGCGACCTCGGCGTGGACATCGTGGTCGAGTCCACCGGGCGGTTCGTCACCGGCCCGGCCGCGAAGGCGCACATTGCCGGCGGCGCGAAGAAGGTGATCATCTCCGCCCCCGCCAAGGAGGAGGACGTCACCATCGTCATGGGCGTCAACGACGACAAGTACGACCCGGCGAGCCACAACATCATCTCCAACGCCTCCTGCACCACCAACTGCGTGGCGCCGATGGCGAAGGTCCTGCTGGAGAACTTCGGCATCGTCAAGGGCCTGATGACCACCGTGCACGCCTACACGCAGGACCAGAACCTGCAGGACGGCCCGCACAAGGACCTGCGCCGCGCCCGCGCCGCCGCGCAGAACATCGTCCCGACCTCCACCGGCGCCGCGAAGGCCACGAGCCTGGTGCTCCCCGAGCTCAAGGGCAAGCTGGACGGCTACTCGCTGCGCGTCCCGGTGATCACCGGCTCGATCACCGACCTGGTCGTCGAGCTGGGCCAGGAGGCCACCAAGGACGAGGTCAACGCCGCGTTCAAGGCGGCGGCGGAGGGCCCGCTCAAGGGCATCCTCTACTACACGGAAGACCCGATCGTCTCCTCCGACATCGTCGGTTCGCCGGCGTCCTGCACGTTCGACGCGTCGATCACGATGGCCTACGGCAACCAGGTGAAGATCTTCGGCTGGTACGACAACGAGTGGGGCTACTCAAGCCGTCTCGTCGACCTGACCGCGCTGGTCGCATCCCGGCTCGGCTAGCCGGAAGCTGGCGGAGCATCCGATGAAGAGCATCGACGACATCGAGGTCGCCGGCCGGCGCGTGCTGGTGCGCTCCGACCTCAACGTACCGCTCGACAAGTCCGGCAGCGGGCAGATCACCGACGACGGGCGCATCCGCGCCTCGCTGCCGGTGATCAGCAAGCTGGCCGACCGCGGAGCGCGGGTCATCGTCATGGCCCACCTCGGCCGGCCCAAGGGCGAGGACTTCGCCGAGCGGGCCGAAGGCGGCCCGTCGCTGCGGGTCGTGGCGGACCGCCTGTCCGAGCTCCTCGGCCGGCCGGTCGCGTTCGCCAGCGATCTCGTCGGCCAGTCCGCGACCGCCACGGTCGCCGGCCTGGCCGACGGCGACGTCGCCCTCCTTGAGAACGTCCGCTTCGAGCCGGCCGAGACATCGAAAGATGAGTCCGAACGAATCCGGCTTGCTCAGGATCTCGCGAAGTTGGGCGACCTCTACGTGGGCGACGGGTTCGGCGTGGTGCACCGCAAGCAGGCCTCGGTCTACGACCTGCCGAAGCTGCTGCCGCACGCGGCCGGGGACCTTGTCACGGCCGAGGTGGCCGTGCTCAAGCGGCTGACCGAGGACCCCGCGCGCCCGTACATCGTCGTGCTCGGCGGATCGAAGGTGTCGGACAAGCTCGGCGTCATCGGCAACCTGCTCGGCCTGGCCGACCGGGTGCTGATCGGCGGCGGCATGGTCTACACGTTCCTCGCCGCCCTCGGCCATGAGGTGGGCAACTCGCTGCTCGAACCCGACCACATCGACTCGTGCCGGGAGATCCTCGCGCAAGCCGCCGAGCGCGGCGTCGAGATCGTCCTGCCCACTGACATCGTGGTCGCGCCCCGGTTCGCCGCGGACGCGCCGCCGTCGGTGGTCGCCGCGGACGCGATCCCGGAAGGCCACATGGGCCTGGACATCGGTCCGGTCTCCCGGGAGCTGTTCGCGTCGAAGCTGGCCGACGCCAGGACCGTGTTCTGGAACGGCCCGATGGGCGTGTTCGAATTCCCGGCTTTCGCGGCCGGTACCCGCGCGGTCGCGGAGGCGCTCACCAAGGTCGACGGGCTGACCGTCGTCGGCGGCGGCGACTCCGCCGCCGCGGTGCGTTCCTTCGGCCTCGACGAATCGTCCTTCGGGCACATCTCCACCGGGGGCGGCGCGTCGCTCGAGTACCTGGAAGGCAAGACCCTTCCCGGTCTCACGGCCCTGGAAGACTGACCGCCTCCACCGCGCAACAACGGCATGACCGGTGCCCCGCCTCCGCGGGGCACCGGCTTACTCCCCGGCCCTGAGGCCAGGTCTTCTCCCAGAGGTTCTGATGACCGATAAGAAGCTGCCGCTGATCGCCGGCAACTGGAAGATGCACTGCAACCACTTCGAAGCCATCGCGCTGGTGCAGAAGCTGGCGTTCAGCCTGAGCGACAAGGACTACAAGCACGTCGACGTGGTCGTCCTCCCGCCGTTCACCGACCTGCGCTCCGTGCAGACCCTGATCGACGGCGACCGACTCAAGATCGGCTACGGCGCCCAGGACATCTCGCGGCATGACAAGGGCGCCTACACCGGCGAGATCGCCGGGTCGATGCTGGCCAAGCTCGGCTGTTCGTACGTGCTGTGCGGTCACTCGGAGCGGCGCCAGTACCACCACGAGGACGACGCTCTGGTCAATGCCAAGGTCAAGGCGGCGCTCGGCGTGTCGGTAACGCCGATTCTCTGCGTGGGCGAGCCGCTCGAGGTCCGCAAGGCCGGCACCCACGTCGCGTACGTCATCGCGCAGCTCAAGGGCTCGCTGGCCAAGGTCCCCGCCGACGCGGTCGCCTCGATGGTGATTGCCTACGAGCCGGTGTGGGCGATCGGCACCGGCGAGGTCGCTTCCCCGGACGACGCGCAGGAGATGGCCGCCGCGATCCGCGAGCATATTTCGGGCGCGGCGGGCAGCGAAGCCGACGCCGGCGTGCGTATCCTTTATGGAGGGTCGGTCAAGGGCGACAACATCGCGTCCATCATGGCGGAGCAGGACGTGGACGGCGCTCTCGTCGGCGGAGCAAGCCTCGACGCCGGTCAGTTCGCTGCGATCTGCCGGTATCGTGAACTGGCCAGTGGTTCTGGTAACAGGACTGGTTCTGGGAGCCCTGCTGGTTCTAGGAACACTGGCCGCTAAGACACGGGTCCCTGAAAAACGGGCCCTTTCCGGGCGATAGAGCAACAAAGGGAAAGAAGACATACCGGTGGAGATCGCGCTCTCGGTCATTCTGATCATCACATCGATGGTGATGGTCCTGCTCGTTCTCCTGCACAAGGGCAAGGGCGGCGGCCTGTCGGACCTGTTCGGCGGCGGTGTCTCCTCGACCCTGGGCTCGTCGTCGGTGGTCGAACGGAACCTGGACCGCATCACTATCTTCTTCGGCGTACTCTGGTTCGTCTGCGTCGTGGCCCTCGGCTGGCTCATCAACCACTGAGTTATGTGCGCGTTCCGCCGGCACGACGGCGGAACCGGTGGTGAAATTAAGTAAGCCAGGCGGGTCCGCTTCCCGCTCATTAGCGGCGGGCCCCATTGAGGTAAGTAAGCGAGCGAGCAGGCGAGCAAGTACGCACGTGAGTAACTAAGTGGGTAGCTGGCAAGCGGGCAGGCAAGCGTCAAGCCGTAAAGGTGGGATTCTGTGAGCAGTGGTAACGCGATTCGCGGCAGCCGGGTAGGCGCCGGCCCGATGGGCGAGGCGGAGCGCGGCGAGGCCGCGCCCCGCGTCTGGGTGTCGTTCTGGTGCTCCAACGGGCACGAGACCCGGCCAAGTTTCGCGTCCGACGCCTCGATCCCCGACCAGTGGGAGTGCCCCCGGTGCGGCTTCCCGGCCGGCCAGGACCAGGCGGCCCCGCCGGCCCCGCCGCGCGTCGAGCCCTACAAGACCCACCTGGCCTACGTGAAGGAGCGCCGCTCAGACGCAGACGGCGAAGCCATCCTGGCCGAGGCGCTGCAGCGGCTGCGCGGCTAACAGCGGACGTGGCGGGCCACCGTGCTCGATGACCTTCGGTCATCTTCGCGGTGGCCCGCGGTGTTTCCCGGGGGGCGACCCCCGGACCCCCGGACCGGGGGGAGCCCCGGACCCCCGCTCCGGGCCCGGCCCGGGCCGCTGTGCTCGATGATCTTTGGTTGTCTTTGCGGTGGCCCGCGGTGTTTCCCGGGGGGCGATCCCCGGACCCCCGGACCGGGGGGAGCCCCGGACCCCCGCTCCGGGCCCGGCCCGGGCCGCTGTGCTCGATGATCTTTGGTTGTCTTTGCGGTGGCCCGCGGTGTTTCCCGGGGGGCGATCCCCGGACCCCCGGACCGGGGGGAGCCCCGGACCCCCGCTCCGGGCCCGGCCCGGGCCGCTGTGCTCGATGATCTTTGGTTGTCTTTGCGGTGGCCCGCGGTGTTTCCCGGGGGGCGATCCCCGGACCCCCGGACCGGGGGAGCCCCGGACCCCCGCTCCGGGCCCGGCCCGGGCCGCTGTGCTCGATGACCTTTGGTCGTCTTCGCGGTGGCCCGCAGTGCTTCCCGGGGGGTGGCCCCCGATCCCGCCCCGGACGGCATGACCGTCCGGGGCGGTCCGCGTTTCTGCGCCCGCACGGCGCCTGCCTGTGGCCGCTCATCACGGTTACCCGCTCTCCCGCAGCGGATGACTGTTGACAACTGTCGATGGCCAGGTGACGGTAAGAACACGCGGATGACCTGAGGCCAGTGGGAACGTGCCTGGCGTCGGCGACCGGATGTTTGCCGGCCCGGGGAGAGCACAGCCCGGGGAATTCGGCAGCGCAGAGGGGTGCCCGATGAGCGTTTACGACCTGACGGGGCGCAAGGCCCTGGTAACCGGCGGGGCCCGCGGGCTCGGCGAGGGCATGGCCCGGGCCCTGGCTCGCGCGGGCGCGGCCGTCGTGATCGCCGACATCCGCGAGGACCTGGGCAAGGCGACCGCGAGCGCGCTGCGCGAGGAGGGAGCGGACGCCGAGTTCGTCGCGCTCGACGTCACGTCGGACGACAGCTGGGCTCAGGCGATGCCGCAGGCCATCGCGCACCTGTCCGGCCTCGACATCCTGGTCAACAACGCCGGGATCGAGATCACCAGCCTGCTGATCGACCTTGACCCCGAGGGCGTCCGCCGGATGCTCGAGGTGAACGTGCTCGGCACGGCGCTCGGCATCAAGCACGGCTTCCGCGCGATGCGCCCGGGCGGCGCGGCAATGCCGGCAGCTCGGCCGGACGTTCAGGCGGGGCGATCGTCAACGTCGCGTCGGTGGCGGCGACGATCGCCTTTCCCGGTATCGCCGGCTACTCGGCGACCAAGTCCGCGGTCGACCGGCTGACCCGGGTCGCCGCGGTGGAGTCGGGCAAGCTCGGCTACCAGGTCCGGGTCAACTGCGTCTACCCGGGCCTGGTGCCCACCGAGATGGGCAACCAGCTCGCGGTGGACTGCGCCGCCATCGGCCTGTTCCCGAGCCCGCAGGAGGCGGCGGGCGCGGTCGTGGAGCTGACCCCGCTCGGCCGGCTGGGCGAGGTGCCCGACATCGCGGACGCGGTCGTGTTCCTCGCCTCCGACGGGGCGAGGTTCATCACCGGCGCGGGCCTGCCGGTCGACGGCGGCATGGGAATTTGATCGCCCCGTTGCCGGGGTTCACGGCGGCGGGCCCGGCTCGCCGCCCGGGGGAGCGGCGGGCCGGGCCCGGTTGCCGGTCAGGCGGTTGCTAGCCGACGGTGTACTCGTAGGGAAGCGCGGACAGTTCGTCGCCGGTCTGCTGACCGGACGGCGGGACGCCGGAATCGATGTCGTCCACGTACAGGTTGCCGCTGACTACGGTGCCTGCCGCCGCGTTGGGCGTGATGGTGACATTGACGGTGCCCGTCTGACCCGGGTTGATGACGACGGGCGAGTCCGGTGCTGACGGGTTGACCGCCTGCAGCCAGAAGTCGCCGGTGGCCGAGGTCACCGCGGAGTCGAACGCCTTGGTGGTGGCGTTCACCGCGACGGTGGCGGTGCCCGCGGGCGCCTGCGCCAGGTACGGCCCGCACTCGCTCGGGCCGACATCCCACAGGCCGGCCGTCACCGTGCCGCCGGCCGGCGTGTCGCTGGCCGACGCGGTCGTCGCGCACAGCGGGCCGCTGCCGCCGGCGGCCGAACTGGCTATGTCCGGGTCGCCGATGGTCGGGCTGTAGTCGAACATGGCGGGCAGCGACGAGGTCTGCGTCACCGCCAGCCCCGACGTCTCGGTCGGCACCAGCGCGTTCGGCAGGTAGCTGTCCATCGGCAGCGCCACGGTGAACGATGTCGGCGTGACCGGCGCCAGCGCGACCGTGGCGCTGGTGTCGAGCCTGGCGTCGATGAAGAACAGTTCGGGTGCGTCGCCCTTGTTCGTGATCGATACCGGGACCGTCACCGGCGTCCCCGCCGTGAGCGTGGTCGCGGCGCTGTCCGGCAGGCCCGCGGCCGACGCCTGGGTCTGGTTGAATGCGACGCTCCCGGTGAAGGGATCTGACAGCTCGTTGCCCGCCACCGGCTCGGCGAAGTCGACGATCAGCGTCCAGGTGCCCGCCACCGGGTTGAGCGTGTACGCGGACAGCGAGAGCTCGCTGGTCCCGTTCAGGGTGTTCTGGCCGTAGCCGAGGGTGTCGCCGTCGGGGCTGATCAGGTAGGCGCCGACCGGGTTGCTTGCGTCGTTGGCGAGCGTCACGTCGGCGGTGATGTCGTTCACCCCGGACGGTACGTTGAACTGGTAGTAGTCCTGCTGGCCCTCGCCGTTGGGACGTCCGTTGCCGCCGGTCAGCACGCCGCTGAACCGGCCGCCGGAGCTGGGGTCGATGAGGGTGCGCAGCGTCACCGGGACGGAGGTGGCCCCGTTCAGTACCGACTGCACCACGACCGAGCCGCTGGCATCGCCGGGCGAGGACGGGGTGGACTCGCTGACCTTGAAGGCCTGGCTCTGGCCCGGCGCCAGCAGCGCGAACGAGGGAGAGACCGAGCCGAACGAGACGGACCGCTCGGTCGCGACCCGCCAGGGAACGGCCCCGTTGGTGCCGCCGTCGGAGGCCACGTCGCCGAAGATGACGCCGGTCCACTGGCCCGGGACCGGGTCGACCACGTCGGCGCTGCCGTAGTTGCCCGGCCCTTGCGGCAGCGAGTGCGCCGCGAGCCGGCCCCGCGGGTCGACCAGGATCATCCGTACCCGGGAGTTAAGCCCGGCCGAGCAGGCGTCCTGGAGGCAGTACGACGGGTTCCCCGGCCACGCGAGCGAGCCGACCAGCCGCTGCTGCCCGGGCGCGACGTTGAAGTGGAATACCCCGTAGTTGTTGGCCACGTCACCGTAGCTGGTGACCTGCGGGCTGCTCGCGTCGTTCAGCGTCACGCTTCCGGTCTGCACGTTCTCGTCCGGGCCGAGGGCACGGGTGGACAGCGACACAAGCTGAGGAGCGGAGCCGGTGTTGGTGACCGTGTCGGGGAAGCTCTGCCTGGTGCCAGCGTCACCGGTGGCGCTGAACCCGGTGCTCGACAGCTCCAGGGTGCCGCCAACCGCCTTCGGCGAACCCGCGGCGGTGCGGACGGACTCGGCCAGCTGGACCGCCTTGTAGCTGTTGAGCAGGCCGGAGCCCTGCTCGTCGGCGGGGGCCCCCAGGTCGGTGGCGGTGCTGGTCAGGATCTGCTCGACCAGGGCCGGGGCCGGAGCCGTGCCGCCGTGGGTCTTCTCGTAAGCCTGGATGACCAGCGCTGCCGCGCCCGCCACGAACGGCGAGGCCTCGCTGGTGCCGCCGCTCTCCTCGACGTCGGAGGACTGCCCCTGGAAGTTGACGCAGCCGTAGTAGGCCGCGCTGGCATCGCAGGAGGCGAAGCTCAGGTCGCCCGGCGCGACCAGGTCGACCGGGCTGCCCGTCTCGTCGGTCCCGCCTGAACTCAGCGAGCTGATGTTGTTGCTGATCCACCCGGTGGCGAAGTCGCGGGCGAGCGCGTAGTTGGTCTGCGCGTACATCTGGAACTGGGTCGAGGCGCCGACCGAGATGACGTCCGGATCGGTGGCAGGCGAGCCGATCGTGTTGGTCGAGCCCGCGTCACCGCTCGACACGACCACGGTCACGCCCGCCGCGACCGCGGCGTCGTTGAACAGCTTGGTCGCGTCGAGCGCGGTCACGTCGGGGAAGTTATTGCTGCCGAATGACTCGTTGAGCACGTTCACGTGGTCGGTCTCGACCGCGTAGCTGATCGCCTGGAGGAAGTTGGACTCGGTGGTGTCGAGTGCGTCGGTGTTCGACTCGGCGAACACGTCCAGGCCGACCAGGCTGGCGCCGGGCGCGGCGCCCAGGATGCGGATGTTGCACGGCGTCGGGTAGGACTGCGCGGAGAAGCCGTTCACGTTGTAGACCTGGACGCCCTGGCCGGCGATCTGGTTAGCGTCCAGGAACGCCTCGTCGCCCGAGGTCTGCGCGCCGGCGCCGTTGCCGGTGAAGTCCTGGTAGTCGCTGAAGATCGACTTACCGTTGCGGAGGAAGTTCACGTTGTCCGGGTCAACGCCGTCGGCGATGTAGGCGACCTTCACCCCCGCGCCGGTGATGCCCAGTTTCTGCGCGGTCGGCTGGAGCGGGTTGTCCGATGCCGTATTGGTCAGCGCGAGGCCCTCCGGCGCCAGTTGCACCTGGCCGTCGGTGCCGCAGGCGCCGGCGATGTCGTTGGGCGTCGGCGAGCCGGACGGGCCCGACTTGGCGGGCTCGCTCGTCGCCGCGGCGGGCGCGGTCGGTATGTCGTTCCCGCCCTGGATGGTCACGTCCGGGATGACCTCGGCCACCGATGAGTTACCGGACAGCCGTTCCTCCTCGCCCGCCGATACTGTCGCGGCGAACGCGTTGACCATGGTGTACGGCTTCACGTGGGTGGCGTGCACCTGCGTGAGCTCGGTCATGAACGGCTGCTGCGCGCCGCGGATCGCGGTTGCCCGGGTGGCAGCCGCGGTGCTGCCGACCGGGTCCTGCTTCGGCTGGCTCTTCATGATGACGATGACGTTCTGGTTCACGTTCTGGGAGAGGTCCGCCGCCAGCGACGTGTTCATCGGCCCGAGCAGATCCAGCGGGGCCGCGCTGGCCGGCGCCACCGCGACGGCAGCCTGCCCGGCGACCAGAGCCGCGGCCGCGGCCGTGACGATCGACAGCTTCTTGCCGCGCATTCTCAGTCCGCGGCCCAACCTGGGAACGTACATCTACTCGCCTCACCCACGACAACGCGGCCGGTCAACGGCCGCTCACCTGACAGATCCTCAGAACGTCCCTTAAGCGGGGCCGGCAACCGAGGGGCAGACCAACAACATTCACCAATATCCGCACCAAACGTCCAAGATCGTTTCATGGCCGCCGCGCGAAAGAAAGTCGCGCCCCGGTAAAAGTGAGGTAAAAAAATTACGACAAGGTCGGCCAGGTCCTGAAAACAGAACCGAGGGCGCGCCTCTCGGGCCCCCGCTCAAGAATCGGCAAGGTCCTCAAGGCAGAACAGAGGTCCCGTCTCCCCCCGCTCAACAGTCGGCAAGGTCCACAAGACACAACAGAAGTCCCGTCTCCTGGCCCCCGAGCGACCGGTACCCGGGGCCTAGCGGGACCCGTCCGCCGCTTGATCGCTGGCCGGTGCCCTGCCCGGTCCCGTCCCTCCTGATCACCGATTGATTGCATATATGCAAATATTTCAATATATGCAGTCACTTTTGCCCCAATGGTGGCGTTCGCTGCCACTATGTGGACGTAAACATCGCGAGTACTTCGGCAAGGCGGATGTCGGGGCGGGCGGGCAGTGACGACCTTGGCAGACGCTTAGCCGTGCGTTCTGCTTGGGGGGTTCCGCACGTGGTTACTGTTCACAACTTCTCCTACGGCCTGCTTAACCCGGCCCTGGGCTATGCCGTGTCCTGCCTCGGCGCGTTTCTGGGGCTGCGCTGCGTTACCCGGGCCCGGGCGTACTCCGGCCTCGCCCGCGCCCGCTGGCTCAGCCTCGCCGCGGTCGCCGTCGGCGCGACCGGGATCTGGGCGATGCACTTCATCGCGATGCTGGGCTATACGATCCCCGGGCAGCAGATCACGTACAACGTGCCGCTCACGATCGCGTCCATGCTGATCGCGATCGCGGTTGTCGGTGTCGGCCTGCTCATCGTCGGCTTCGGCGACGGCAGCCTGCGGCCGCTGCTCACCGGCGGGGTGATCGTCGGCATCGGGGTCGCCGCCATGCACTACATGGGCATGGCGGCGATGGTCATGCCGGACTCCGTGCACTACAACGGGCCGCTTTTCGTGTTGTCGGTGCTGATCGCGATCGTCGCGGGCACCGCCGCGCTCTGGGCAGGCACCCGGGTTCGCAGCACGCGCGCCACTATCGTCGCCGCGCTGATCATGGGCGTCGCCGTGAGCGGGATGCACTACACCGGAATGGCCGCGATGAGCGTGTCCACGGGCTCGATGTCGGCCATGAGCGGCGCCGCGGGCACCTCGTTCCTGGTGCCGCTGCTGGTGGGGATCACCATCGTCACCTTCGTGGTGACACTGGTGATCAGCTTGTCGCCCACCGAGGAAGAGATCCACGAGGACGCCAGGCTGCGGGACATGATCGCGACCGAGTTCTCCGCCAGCGGGCAGGCCAGCCAGCCGCCGCAGCCGGCGACGCGGCCGCAACCGGGCCCGCAGCAGTCCGGTTGGCAGCATCTCAGCGCGCAACCGGATGTCCCGCAGCCGGAGGCCCAGCCCTGGACGCCTCCGCTGCCTCTTCCGGGCCGCCGTCCCTCGGCCGGGCGCCCACCGGATCCCGCACGTGACTGACCAGGGGTGAGCCCGGCCGGAGCAGGTCTCCTCCGGCCGGGCTGACCCGGGATAACAGCCAGTCGTTGCGACGGAACACCCAGTACAGGATCACGCCGGTGCCGATCATGACCAGGATGGCGATGAGGAAGCCGATGTGGGTGCTGAAGCCGGGATAGGGCACGTTCATGCCGTAGAACCCGGTGATGAACGTGGGCACCGCGATGATCGCCGCCCAGCCGGTGACCTTCTTGGAGATGACGTTCATCCGGTTGCCCTGGATGGTCAGGTTCGTCTCCAGGATCGTCGTGACGAGGTCGCGCAGCGAATCCGTCCATTCGGCCGCGCGGAGCACGTGGTCGTAGACGTCCTGGTAATACGGCATCATGTCCTCGTTGACGTGCCGCATGTCGCGGCGCATCACGGTATTCAGCACCTCGCGCATCGGCAGCACCACCCGGCGCAGCAGCACGAGGGACTTGCGCAGCTCGAACGAGCGCCGCTGCACCTGCACGTCCTTGACCGACGCCGGCGCGAACAGGTCGTCTTCCAGTCCCTCGACGGCGTCGTCGAGGGACTGGACCGCCTCGAAGTGGCCGTCCACGATGTAGTCGAGCAGGCCGTACAGCAGGTAGCCGACGCCGTTCACGGCGAGGTCGGGGCTCGCGTCCCAGCGGTCGACGACCCGGCCGATGTCCAGGCCGTCGTCCTTGCGGATGGTGATCAGCGCCCCCGGCAGGATGAACGCGGCGAGTTCGCTGGTGGCGAGCTCGCCGCTGGCCAGGTCGAGCCGCGCGCTGTAGGCGGTGAGGAACAGGTGCGTATGGTAACGGTCGACCTTCGGCCGCTCCCGGTCGACCAGGGCGTCCTCGACCGCCACCGGGTGCAGCCCGAACTCTTCCTGGAGCACCGCGAGGTCCTCCTGGTCGGGATCGCGCAGGTCGAGCCAGACCGTGGACCCCGGCTCGCTGAGGTGGTCACTGATCTGCTCGACGGGGAAGCCCTGCTCGACCAGCCGCCCGTCCCGGTAGAGCCGCGTCCGGGCCTGGCAGCGGGTCGGGGTGTCACGGCAGATGGTGTCGGCCGCGACCGTGCCGGGGTCGTTGCCGTGAAAGGTGGTGTCCCTGGGGGCCGCGGTGCCCAGTTGCCCGCCCAGTGCCCCGTTGCGGGTGTCGGTTTCTGTCATGAGGTCCCCTCGGTCCGGCTGCCGGACCTAGGATCTCACCCCGGCCACGCCGATCATGCCAGGGTCCCGGAAGGTGCCAGCCGGATGGTCGGATAACAGCAAGAAGCGCGAAGTGCCTGGCCGGTCTTGTTGTCTTAGGGCCATTTAGCGTCGAACAAACTAGGGCAAGCTGGTGCAGCTACCGGTCGGTAATGGCCCTAAGACGGTCGCGAGCCGCGGGCAAGGGGCCGGACCTGGGCGGCCAGGCCCGGCCGTCAGGCGGCCGCGGGTCCCTTGCGAGCCGGCGGCGACCTTACATGCCCGATAACAGCAAGAAGCGCGACGTGCTACCCGCTGCCGGCAAGATAGTGGATATCTGCACACTCCATAGCGTGCACAACCATCCACTATCTGTATGGTGCCCGCCTGTCGCCTGATAACAGCAACAAGCGCGCAGCGCAGTCATGCCGGATGCGGTCATGGGACGGGAAGGCGCCCCCTCGAGCCGGGGGAGCGCCTTCCGCGCTGCCGGGGGTCATGGGACTCGCCCCAGTAAACCGCCACCGTTCGGGATGATCCTGATCTTGGATTTGGCCCGGGGCTAGTGTGCGAAGGACTCGCGCTTCTTCTGGAATTCCGGCGGCAGCTGGGTCTGCGGGTTGTGCTCGAGGATGCGCAGGTGCACCCGGAGGTCGTCAAGCAGCAGGTTCGCCAGGTCCATGGAGAAGCCGTTGCGGATGACGATCCGCATGACCGCCATGTCGGTCAGGTTCTCGGGGAACGTGTAGGCCGGGACCTGCCAGCCGCGCATCCGCAACCGCTCCGAGATGTCGAACACCGAGTACTTGTCCACGTCGTCGTGCAGCTTGAACGCGAACACCGGCAAGTCGGTGCCGTCGGACAGCAGCTCGAACGGCCCCAGCTTGCTGACCTCGCCGGCCAGGTACGTCGCGATGTCCTGTGCGGTCTGCTGGACGTTCCGGTAGCCGCCCCAGCCGAGGCGCAGGAAGTTGTAGTACTGCGCCGCCACCTGCGCGCCCGGTCGGGAGAAGTTCAGCGCGAACGTCGGCATTTCCCCGCCGAGGTAGTTGACCTTGAAGATCAGGTCCTCGGGCAGGTGCTCCTCGTCGCGCCAGATGATCCACCCGACACCCGGATAGACGAGGCCGTACTTGTGTCCTGAGGCTGTTGATCGAGACGACGCGCCGGAGCCGGAAGTCCCATTCGATCTCCGGCTGGAGGAACGGCGCGACGAACCCGCCGGACGCGGCGTCCACGTGGATCGGCACGTCGGGCGCGCCCGGCGTCGCCGCCAGGGCGTCGAGCGCGGCGGCGAGCTCAGCCACCGGCTCGTAGGAGCCGTCCATCGTCGAGCCCATGATGGCTACGACGCCGATCGTGTTCTCGTCGCACAGGGCAATGGCCTCCGGCACGCCCAGGTGGTACCGGCCCGGCACCAGCGGGACGTACTTGGGCTCGACGTCCCAGTAGCGGCAGAACTTCTCCCAGCAGACCTGGACGTTGCTGCCCATGACCAGGTTCGGCCTGGCCGTGTCCTTGCCCGCGGCCCGGCGCTGCGCGCGCCAGCGCCACAGCATCGCCATGCCGCCCAGCATGCACGCCTCGCTCGACCCGGTGGTGGAGCAGCCGACCGCCTGCTCGTGCGGGGCGTTCCACAGATGGCCGATGATGTTCACGCAGCGGTGCTCGAGCTCGGCGGTCTGCGGGTACTCGTCCTTGTCGATCATGTTCTTGGGCGAGCACTCGGCCATCAGCTCTTCGGCCTCGGGCTCCATCCACGTGGTGACGAACGTGGCCAGGTTGAGCCTGGCGTTGCCGTCGAGAATGAGCTCGTCCCGGACCACCTGCAGCGCGGTGCGCGGCAGCACGCCGTGCTCCGGCAGCCGGTACCGGGGGATCTCGCAGCTCTTCTCCCGGAAGTAGACCGGGTTGATGTCCAGCTCGGCGCCCGACTCGTCCTCGGGCACCCGCCTGTGCAGCGCGTTCATGAAGCCAGGCTAGTGGTGTGGCCTTGGCGGCGCGCGAACCCGGGCCGGCGGAATCACTAATAAGTGGAGTGGCTGAAGTAATAAGCGGCGTGACAAGCACCTAGGAGGCGACGAGGGCGTCAGTGAGCGGCCCGATGGCGGCCAGGTTCGCGGCCAGCCGCAGGCATCCAGGCCGTAGCGGGCGGCGATGGCCTCCGGCGAGACGTAGGAGATCTTCGTCCGGCCCTGGTCGTCCCAGACGACGAACTTGAGCGGAAGGTCGAGCGCGGAAAACGGCGCCGCCGCCATGACCGGCGTCCCCGCCGCCGGGTTGCCGAAAATCACGAGCACCGTGTCCCGCAGCTGGAGACCCGCCTGCCGCGCCTCGGCCGCCTGGTCGATGACCGCGAAGACCCGCAGGCCTTTCGCCTGCGCGAGTCCGGTGAAGCGCGTCACCGTCTCCGCTACCGTCCGCGGGCTCACCTTGGTGAGCACCCCGTCGCCGTGTCCCGCTTCCGCCTCGCTCATCGAAGTCCCTTCACCGCACTGGGGCCGTGTTCCAGACAAGCCGTGCTCGCGTAACCAGTGCTTCAACGGAACGAGGCACCGAAAGGCCACGATATCGTCCGCGCGATCCCGGCGGCACGCCGCGTCCGCCCGTCGCTGACGGCGAGAGGACGCAGGTCATAGCCGCATCATCACTGGGAGTGAAGGATAACGAGGTAACCATATGCGCCGCACGCACCTCGGCGCGAATGTATGGTGAGAGACCGGCAGGGGGAGAGTTCAGTAACTAAGGTAGGCAATCGTGGGACGCCATAAGCGCATCCCGGATTTGGGTAGGGCACGGCTGTCACAATCCAAAAGGGCCAACCTGGGAACGCTGTTTATAGCGCTCTTCGTGATAGTCCTTGCCGCTATCCTGATTCCCGTTCACGGTGCCGCTCAGGACACCGGGACCGTCGCGATACCGTCGCCGCCTGCTATGACGGTAAACGGACAGGTCAGTAAGCCTGGTGCCCTCTCCGGGGCCGGCACGGGCCTGCCGTCCCCGCCCGGTACCGCCCCGGCTGGGCCTTCAGCCAAGGCGGGTCCTTCGTCCTCGGTCAGTCATGCCCCGATCGTCAGCCCTCCGCCGATCGCGGGAGCCAGTTACGCGGGCACGGTCATGCTTGACGCGAGCGGATACCAGTTGACGTCGTGGAATCAGACGTCATCGTTTTGCTCAGAAAATTTCTGGGATGTCCCGGACGGTACGGTGTCCCTCGATCCAAGCGGTGACGCGGTGCTGGCGACAACCGGTAAGCCCGGCAGTTGCGCCGGGCTTATCAGTCCCCGTGCTTACTCGTCGGCCGTGATCGAGGCGTACGTCTATTTCCCGCCGCTTCCCGGCAAGCCGGACACCATCGCCGACTGGACGTCGCTCTGGCTAACCAACCAGCAGGCCTGGCCGGTTGACGGCGAGTTGGACGCTGTGGAGGCCGAGCCCGTCACCGGAGTCAACGCCGCTGCCTGGCACTGGGGCACGGTCGAGTCGCCGCAGTCGATCTCGACCGGCGGCGTCGCGCAAGGCGGCACGTTGCCGGCCGACGGGCCCAACCTGAAGCCCGGCTGGCACGTGGTGGACATCGTCTACACCAAGGGTTTCTTCGCCGTGTATTACGACGGCAAGAAATTCACCAGCCTGAATAGCCGCACAATTACCGGATCTCCGCTGAACATCCTCATCACCACCAGCGTGACTCCGGATATCAGCCAGGTCGAGCAGACCATCGGCGGACGGCCGTCGAACTCCGACGGTTCGCCCGCGGGCATGGCGGTCAAGTACGTGAAGATCTGGTCGTACAAGTAACCGGCTGGGTACGGAACGGGCGGAGCCGCCAGCGGCGGCTCCTCGTGCATTGCTCGCGGGTTTAGCGCAGTGTCGTTAGGAATGCTGTCCAGGCCGTGGCGGGCACGCTGAGCGTGGCGCGGGTTCGGTCGGTGGTGTCACGGATCAGGGTGGTGCCGTGGATTGCGGCCACCTCCACGCACTGGCTCTGTGCGCCGCTGCTGTAGCTGCTCTTGCGCCACGGCGACTCGCTGCTAGTCGTGTTCATATCGTTCCTTCCTGGTGCGTCCGAAGAAGGCTAGCGGCTCGGCTTGGGACCTCTCGGCTTGGCTGGTGCGGAACGGCCGGGGGCCAGCCCGCTAACTGTGAGCGGGCTGGCCTGCTCGTCTCACCGTTCGCGGGTTTAGCGCAGTGTCGTTAGGAATGCTGTCCAGGCCGTGGCGGGCACGCTGAGCGTGGCGCGGGTTCGGTCGGTGGTGTCACGGATCAGGGTGGTGCCGTGGATTGCGGCCACCTCCACGCACTGGCTCTCTGCGCCACTGCTGTAGCTGCTCTTGCGCCACGGCGACTCGCCGCTACTCGTGTTCATAACGTTCCCTTCTGATACGCGCGAAGAAGTCTAGCGACTCGGCTGGGGACAGCGCGGACGACCGGATCACGTCGAAGTACTTCAGGTACCTCGTCACCTGCGCCGGGTCGTCGCTAAACGTCCCCGCAGACCATGAGTCGGTGTACCACACGGGAGTCTTGTCGGGAAACTCAATAATGCCCAGCACGCCCTCGAGACCTGGGTGGGTTACGGTACCGAACGGCATGACCTGCAGGGTTACGTGCAGTTGCTGCGCTATGAACAGCGCGAACGCCCAGCAGGTGAAGTTCACCGGCAGCAGCATGAGCGCGATGAACGACGAGGCGAAGACGGCCATGCCCGCGCTCGCGATGCCCCGTGATCCGAAGCGCAACCGCCCAAGTGCTGGTCGCCGAGTTGGGCGGCTTACTGGTGACGTTCCTGCCCTACGACAAGCGGCTGCTAGAAGACGCGAGTACCGCCGGACTGCCGACACCGAGTCCCGGGGCGTAAGCCCTTGGCTTTCGTCATCCGGCATCCCGGCGGCGGATGGTCGGCTTGTGTCGGTGGGAATGACAGGCCAGGTGGTGGAACACGGGCGCGTTCGGAGGATTGGAGGTTTCTCCTCGAACGCGAGCACCAGTAGCTCTATCCCGGCACTAAACAGGGACGATACACAATCGGAGCCTGACGGCTACATCACTCCAATGGAACTATACCTAATCGAGATGACTCGTAATCTTATCTCGTGGATTAGACTGCAAGAGTGACCCGATCGGCTAACGCGGTGCTCAGAGGCGAACGATTATGCTTCGCACGACAGCGCTTAACTCGCTTGCAGCGACATGGCTATTCCCGTAGAGGGGCGAGAGTAAAGATGTCAAGTCAGTTCCTTGCGCTGCCAGACAGGGACGTGGTCTTCGTGACGCTTGACTCCTGCCGGTACGACGTGGCACTGGCGGCCACGGTCCCGGTCTTGTCGGGCTTGTCTCGTCTAATGAAGGCCGAAACGCCCGGGACGTACACGCTGCCTGCCCACATCGCGTACTTCAACGGTTTCCTCCCCTTCCCCGTGCAGAAGGGAATCGCCATAGGCAGTGAGACTGTCGATGTAATATGGCGTTCCGACGCAGCCCGGTCGTCATCACTGAACGTTCTGATACCATTTGCAGGCCGCACGCTGATGGAGCATTATCATAAGCGGGGATACCGAGTGATAGGGGCGGGGGGTGTTACGTTCTTCGACTCGGGAAATCCCCTGAACCTCCTGCCTTCTCTGTTCCCGGAATTCCACTACTTCGGGGGCAGGCGGGGTCCTGCGGGGCAGAAAATTCTTCCCGAGTACGCAAGATCGGCCTCGCTCGCGCTGGCGCACGCCCTTGAGCTTGCTGCCATGTGCCGAGCGGCCCGGAGGTTCTTCCTGTTCGTTAACTGCGCGAGCACCCATATTCCCTATACGAGTCCCCGGTCGGAGCTGGCAGCGGGCGATGAGGAACTGATACGGCGGCTGCGCCTTTTGCATGTGCTGAAGGCGGCGACCCCGCAGTGCCCGTCGCTGACTGCCGCCGAGGCTGGCCGGCTGCTCAGCATGCAGCGGGCGGCCCTGGAGTGGGCGGACGGCCAACTGGGGGTCCTCCTCGGGGAGTTGCGTGACCGCCAGCCCCTGGTAGTCGTCTGCGCCGATCACGGCGAGGAGTTCGGGGAGGGAGGCAGGTTCGGTCATGCTCACCCGCACGAGTCGGTCACTACGGTCCCGTTCTGGTGCGGCGTTCCCGCCTAGGGCATCTTGGCGCCGAGCCAGGGAGGAAACGAGCTCTTTGTTTCGTGTCGTTAGGTCGCCGGCACCGCCCGACGAGGTCGAGTTCGTCGAGAAGAAGGGGCGCGGCCACCCGGACAGCCTGGCCGACGCGCTCGCGGAGGTCATCTCCTACGAGTACGTTCGCTACTGCGTCGACGAGTTCGGCGTGATACCGCATCACTACCTTGACAAGCTTGCGATCATCGGCGGAGAGGCCCGGGTGGCCCCGGGAAGGCACACGCAGGCTCGCCCGCTGCGCATCCTGCTCAACGGCCGGTTCAGCCTGACGTTCGGGAGCGTGCAGATCCCGGTGGCCGACATAGCGCAGAACGCGGTCAGGAGGTTCCTTCCCGTCGTCCTGCCCGGGATTGAGGACGGGCACTGGGAGATTGTCGACAATATCCACCCGGCAACGGGATCCTCCGCCAAGGGCTGGAACTGGTGGTCGCCGCGCGGCATTGAGGATCTCCCGGACATCAGGGTCCGCCTGGCCAACGACACGGCCGTCTCGGTGGCCAGGAGCCCGCGCACGCCCGTCGAGGCGAAGGTCATCGAGGCGGAGCAGCTCCTTTTCGATCAGTTCGTGTCGGCACGGCAGTGCGGCAGCGACATCAAGCTCCTGGCGGCCAGGGTCGCGGACAACCTGGAGGTCACGGCCTGCGTCCCGGTGCTTGCCGCTGCGGCGGGCAGCCGGTCCGGCTACAACAGCGTCAAGGGCCGGGTGCTGCGGTCGCTGGAGGAACTCTTCTCCAGTACCGACGGGATAACCCGTGCGGACGTCATGCTCAACACGCGGGACGACGTGGCACCCGGTGACCTGTACCTGCTCGGGCTGGGCACCGCGGCGGAGCACGGTGACTTCGGGGCGGTGGGCAGGGGGAACCGCATGAGCGGGGTGATCACGACCGACGCCCCGATGTCGATCGACGCTTCTGGGGGAAGAACCCCGTCTACTACGCCGGGCTGATCTACGACACCTGCGCCCGTGCTGTCAGCAGCTCGGTATACCGCACTATGGGACTGCCGAACACGACTTACATCGCCTCCCAGAACGGGCGGCCGATCAGCGACCCTTGGCAGGCGGTCGTCCGCGTCGCCGAGGTCGGCGAGCTGGAGTACCCCGAAATCGAGAAGACCGCGCAGGAGGCGTTTCTCGCAAGCCGCAAGATCCCCGCGCTGCTGGCCGACACCCGGTCCCGCTACCCGTACCTCCCCGAGATCCGGTTCCGGTGAACCCGCGCCTGGTTACCCGCCACGCAGGAGGGAGGCCCCGCGAGGTCACCGGCCGCATCGGCGTGTCGCCCAACCGCAGCAGCTTCGTCCAGCAGGCGCTAGGCTTCCCCATCCTCGACGAAGCTAGGGTCCTGGCGGATGCCGCCAAGGACAGCAGTCGGCACGCTGCCATCTGGTACGCGTCCCCGGCTGAGAGAGGGCGCGTGCGTTCAGTCGAAGGCATCGACGACGCCAAGGCGGTTCCGGGCGTTTATGACGTCAAGATCAAGATCGGCGTCGGGGACGTCCTTGGTGACGTCCAGAACTCAGACTCGCGCGCAGCCTTCGTGACCGCTCTCGGCGAATCAAGTCGGCAGGCACTGGAACGTGCAAGGACAGGCGCGGGAAAGCTGAGGTTCAGCGTCGCCGGTTAAGTTCCACGACAGGCTCTGATTCCGGTGCGCGGCCACCTATCCTCGCTTGCCACCTGGTCCCGTGCTCAGCGCCGTCGATGTCGCAGAGAAGGCCGTCGTTCGGTGAGATCATAGGCAGACTTGCCGGTAGCGGTCAGGCGCGGGACCGTGGCCGGGCCGCTGGGCCGCCCCTGCCGCCCTGTTTCCTTAGACTGCGGGGTGCGCTTGCCCCGTAGCAGGGAGGCCAGGCCGGCCAGGACCGATAGCACGGCGGACACGCTGAAGACCACGATGAGGCCGCTGTGGAACGGACCTGACAGCAGCGAGGGGAAGAACGTCTGGCCGGTCAGCGCGGCCCGGCTGGCGGCCGGCAGCTTTGCCAGCACGCCGGTTGAAGCTAGCAGGTGCTGGATCGGGTTGACGCCGAGGACCGAGGCGAACAGCGACGAGACCGGCGGCAGCGAGGCGACCTGGTGGGCGACCGGGCCGGGCACGCCGAGCTTGACCAGGCCGCTGGACAGCGTGTTCGGCAGCGTCCTGGACAGGCCGGCGATCATCAGCGTGAACACGACGCCGATGGAGACGGCGGTGCCCGAGTTCTGGAACGTGGAGCGCATGCCGGACGCCGCGCCCCGGTCGCTGGCGGGGACCGAGCCCATGATCGAGGACGAGTTCGGCGCGGCGAACATGCCGCTGCCGACCCCGTTCAGCGCGATGAACAGCGCGAACGCCCAGTAGGGGAAGTTCACCGGCAGCAGCATGAGCGCGATGAACGACGACGCGAAGACGGCCATGCCCGCGGTCGCGATGCCCCGCGACCCGAAGCGGTCGGAGAGTATCCCCGACGTCGGTCCGGAGACCAGGAAGCCTGCGGTCATCGGCAGCATGAAGATGCCCGCCCAGAGCGGCGTCTGCTCGTAGGAGTAGCCGTGCAACGGCAGCCAGATACCCTGCAGCCAGATAATGAGCATGAACTGGATGCCGCCGCGCGCGACCGACACGAGCAGGCCGGCCAGGTTGCCCGCGGTGAACTCGCGGATCTTGAACAGCGACAGCCGGAACATCGGCTCGGCGACCCGGCGCTCGATGATCACGAAGATGATCAGCAGCACGAGGCCGCCGAAGATCTCGCCGAGCACCACCGGCGACTCCCAGCCCATCGAGTTCTTCCCGTAGGGCTGGATGCCGTAGGTGATGCCGACCAGCACCGAGCCAAGGCCGAGGAGGAACGTGATGTTACCCCACCAGTCGATCTTGGCCGGGTTCCTGACCCCGTTGTCGCGCAGCTTGAGGTAGGCCCACAGCGTCCCGAACACGCCGACTGGAAGGTTGATCCAGAACACCGCGCGCCAGTCCCAGGCGGCGAGCAGTCCGCCGGCCACCAGGCCGATGAACATGCCGGCCAGCGCGGCGATCTGGTTGGTGCCGAGGGCGAACCCGCGCCGCTCGGCGGGGAACGCATCGGTGAGAATCGCCGCGGAGTTGGCCATCAGCATCGAGCCGCCGATCGCCTGCAGGAACCGCCAGCCGATCAGCCACGTCGCCCCGTCCGGACCGCGGTAGGGGTCGAAGGACAGCAGGATCGACGCGATGGTGAACACCACGAATCCCGCGTTGTACATCTTCACCCGGCCGTACATGTCGCCGAGCTTTCCGAGGTTCACCACGAGCACCGCCTGGACCAGGCGGTAGCCCATGATCATCCAGAGCAGGTAGCTGATGTTGCCCGCGCCCAGCGGGTCGAGGTTGATGCCGCGGAAGATCGCCGGAAGCGCGATGATGACGACTGACCCGTCGAGCGCCGCCATGAAGATGGCCGCGGTCGTGTTGGCCAGGGCGATCCAGGCGTACGCGTCCGGCTTCGGCGAGTTCGCCGGCCTGCCCGCCGGGGTCTTAGCGATGCCGGGAGCACTCATCAGAGCTTCTCCGCCAGCCGCTCAAGCAGCGCAGCGGCGGCCATCAGCTGGCCGAGTTCGTCGTCGCTGAACCCGTTCCGCAGCGCCGCCGCGATGTGCTCGGTCCGCGCGCCGCGCTTGTCGTGCACGGTGTGCCGTCCCGCCTCGGTGATCGACAGCACGATCCGTCTGCCGTCACCGGGGTCGCGGCTGCGCTCGATCAGGCCGCGGTCAAGCAGCGCCGCGACGATCACGCCCATCGACTGCGGGCTGATCCGCTCCAGCCGGGCCAGGTCGCTTGAGGTCGCGGGGCCGCCGCGCTCCAGCCGGGACAGCGCCGAGGACTCGGCGACGGTCAGTTCGCCCTCGAACGGCGCCTGCCGCAGCTTGCGCAGGACAAGCCCGACGGAGACACGCAGTGCCCCCGCGATTTCGCTGACATCCGTGACCGCTCCGGCTGACTCCATATTCGTAAGGATAACTAATAAGTCTTACCTTAGCAATTTGCCTGGCCGGGCAGGCGGCCCGCTGCGCACGTCCATCCAGGTCGCGATCCGCCCGAAGTTGATAACAGCAACAAGCGCGGAGCGCTCCCCGCTACCGGCAAGATAGTGGATATCTGTACGTGCGATAGCGCAATGCCGGGAACTTGGGAAGCCGCTGTGACTGATGATGAAGCTTGTCCTCCCCGGTCAGGGCGTCGGCGGACATAGGGCCATTTCGTGTTCGAAAAATCATGTCAAAACGGGCATCTACTCGTCAGTACTGGCCCTATGCCGCTGGCAGCCGGAGAGCATGCCCCGGGACGCCCGCGGGCGGGCCTCCGAACCGACCCCTTAACTTCCTGGCGTTTTGTGCCGTGTGCGCGGAAAGGAGTCGCCCTCGGTAGGAGGCGGTGACTGATGCTTGCTGCACGTGAGATGAAGGTTTCGTGGCCCTTCGGCGCCGCCCTGCGGGGGGTGGCGTCAAGCCGCCGCATGGTGCCCTAGCTGAAGACTGCGGTGCTGAGCGATGCGGAAAAGGCGGCGGTGAGCTGTCAGGCGGGGACCGGGAAGGCGAACGCGGGTGAACCACCGCTGAAGCGTCGAGAGAATGAAACGGCATCGGAACCGGGGCGGTAATGCCCGCCCCGGGATGAGCCTGGCGGATACCCGTTTACTGGCCAGGCGGTGCCCGGCGTGCAGGTGGCGCGAGCCCGGTCTGCGGCTTGCGTGCGGAAACACGGGAAGGCGCGCGCCGATACCGCGTTCGTCAGGGCGCGAGAGGGAGCGCACCAGGCCGCTGGAACGGCGAGGTGCTGAGTACCGTCGCGGCGCGTGCCGGCGGACCGGCCCGTAGCAGCGGCGATGCCCGTGTAATGCGGGCGGAGCGAAGGGGCCGGCTCATCTGGACACTGTTTGCCCGGGCAACCGGGGCCTGGTGCCCTGGGAGGAGGCGAGCGAGCATGTCAGGGCTGGACGGAAAGCCGTTTGCCGTACCGAAGGAGCTGGTGCGGCGGGCCTGGAAGCAGGTCAAGGCGAACGGCGGTGCGGCCGGGGCGGACGGCGTGACCGTCGAGGCGTTCGAGAAGGACCTGAAGGACAGCCTTTACAAGGTCTGGAACCGGATGTCGTCGGGCACGTACTTCCCGCCGCCGGTGCGGGCGGTGGAGATACCGAAGGCCTCGGGGGGCACGAGAATGCTCGGCGTGCCTTCTGCCGGCGACCGGGTGGCGCAGACAGTGGCCGCGCCGGCGCTCGGGCCCAGGACGGAGGCCGTGTTCCACGAGGACTCCTACGGCTGCCGGCCGCGGAAGGGCGCGCTGGACGCGGTGGCCGTGTGCCGCCAGCGGTGCTGGGCGAAGAGCTGGGTGATCGATCTCGGCATCCGGGCGTTCTTCGACTCGGTCCCGTGGGACCTGGTCATCAGGGCAGTGCAGGCCAACGTCACGCACGAGCAGCGCTGGATAGTGCTCTGCGTGAAAAGATGGCTGGCCGCTCCCGTCGTGATGCCCGGCGGCAGGACGCAGGCACGGGACAGGGGAACCCCCCAGGGTTCAGCGGCAAGCCCCGTGCTCGCCAGCCTGTTCCTGCACTGCGCGTTCGGCAAGTGGCCGGAACGGGAGTTCCCGGCGGTCGAGTCCGAACGCTGCGCCGGCGACGCCGTGGTGCACTGCGCGACGGAGCAGCAGGCCCGCAAGGTCCTCGCTGCCCTGGAGGAAAGGACGGCCGAAGCCGGGCTGCAGCTGCACCCGGACAAGACCAGGATCGTGTACTGCAAGGACAGGAACCGGCGGCGCAGCGACTGCGCGGACACGCCGTTCACCTTCCTCGGCTGCACGTTCCGCGCCAGGCAGGCCCCGGCCCGCCAGGGGGAAGGCGCGATGTTCAGCGCCTTCCTCCCCGCGGCCGGCAAGGACGCCCTCAAGCGAATGAGCGGGGAAGTCCGCTCCTGGCGCACCCGCACGCGCAGCAGCACCGAACTGGAAGACACCGCCGCGTGGGTCAACCCCGTCATCCGGGGCTGGACGACCTGCTGCGGCAGGTTCTACAGGACCGCGCTGAACGGCCTGCTCCAGCGCATCAGCACCTGCCTGGTGCGCTGGGCCAAACGGAAGTACAAACGGCTCAGGACATTCAAGAAGGCCCGCAGATGGCGGGACGGGCTGACCGCAAGGCAGCCACGCCTGTTCGCACACTGGGCCTGGATGACCGACTTCAAGTACAGCCTACAGACGGGACGAGCGGAGTGACGGGAGACTGTCACACTCCGTTCTGTGAGAGCCCAGGGATGAGATTCCCCCGGGCCACCCGGCGGGCGATAGCGTGCACAACGATCCACTATCCGTACGGACGGCCGC
The DNA here is from genome assembly GCA_963785645.1 of uncultured Actinomycetota bacterium. Classification (GTDB taxonomy): domain Bacteria; phylum Actinomycetota; class Actinomycetes; order Streptosporangiales; family Streptosporangiaceae; genus Trebonia. The sequence goes on along the minus strand of CAWAWG010000016.1, from coordinate 133,895 downwards.
CCGTCACCGGATAACAGCAACAAGCGCGGAGCGCTGGCCGTCCGCGGGTGGCCGGCTGCTATCCGGAGAGGAATGACGGGGCGGGTGGTGGAACACGGACCCGTTCGGAGGACTGGTTACTGGTCGTTTTCTTGGGCGAGGTAGCGGAAGAAGAGGAAGCCGTCGTCGCCGGCGAGGACCTGCGCGAGGGCCAGCGGGCGGGCGGGCGACGGCTGGCCGGCGATGATGCGGCTGGCGCCGGGCCGGCCAGTGTCGGGCTGAGCGACAGGCAGAGCTCGTCCACCAGGCCGGCCGCGGCCAGGTCGCCGAACAGGTGCGGGCCGCCCTCGCACAGCACGCGGCCCAGGCCCCGGTCCCGAGTTCGCCGAGCGGCCTCGGCGAGGTCGACGGTCTCCTCGCCGGCGACGATCACGTCGGCGACCTTGGCGGCCTCGGCGCGCAGACCCGGCGTCCGACGCCGCGCACGTGATCACGATGGTCCGCGCGTCCGGCGGCGCCTCGGTGAACAGGGGAGAGGCCAGGTTCAGGCCGAGGGTCCTGGTGACGAGCGCGATCGGTCGCCGTCTCCGGCCGGCCTTCGCGCAGCGCGGCCAGGCTCGGGCGGCGGAGCGCGGGCTTGTACTCCTCGGCCCGCGCGGTCCCGCGCCGACGAGCACCACGTCGGTCAGGACGCGCAGCAGGCCGAAGACCCGCTTGTCGTCCGGCGAGGACAGTCCGCCGGACCGCCCGTCGACGTAGGCCGCGCCGTCGGCGCTTGACACGAAGTTGGCCCGCAGCCACCGCTCCCGCGGGTAGGCGTAGGCCTCGGCGAGCGCGGGCAGGTCAAGCTCGGCGCCGGCCGAGGGAAAGATCATCCGCACCCGTCAGATCCTAGCGGTGCGCCGTGTCCGCCTGACGACACCCGGCCGGCGGATAACAGCAACAAGTACCCCGGGCGGCTACGTGCGGGAGCGCAGCACGACGATGGCGTGGCCGGCAGACCTCGACCTTGGTCTTCGGCAGGAAGCCGATCGCGTCCCGCGGGTCGCCGCGCGGGGTTTCGGTGTCGATCACGATCTCCCAGTCGGTGCCGAGCCCTGGCCTCCGGGGATCGTGAACGTGATCGGGTCGGCGCCCGCGTTGAACAGCAGGAGGAACTTCTTGTCGGTCACCCGGTCGCCGCGCGGGTCCGGCTCGGTGATCGCCGACCCGTTGAGGAAGACGGCCACCGACTTCGCGTACGACGCGCGCCAGTCCGCCTCGGTCATCTCGTCGCCCGTGGGGGTCAGCCAGGCGATGTCGACGGTGCCCTCGCCGGTGCCGTCGCCCGCACCTGGGTACGCGCCGGTGAAGAAGCGGCGGCGGCGGAACACCGGGTGGCGGCGGCGCAGCCGGGCCAGCTTCTGGGTGAAGGCGAGCAGGTCGCGCTCGATGGCCGCGCGGGACCAGTCCACCCAGGAGATCTCGTTGTCCTGGCAGTAGGCGTTGTTGTTGCCCGCCTGGGTGCGGCCGATCTCGTCGCCGGCCAGCAGCATCGGGACGCCCTGGGAGAGGAAGAGGGTGACGAGGAAGTTCCGCTGCTGCCGGGCGCGCAGTTCGAGGACGTCGGGGTCCTCCGCCGGGCCCTCGACGCCGCAGTTCCACGAGCGGTTGTCGTCGGTGCCGTCCCTGTTCTCCTCGCCGTTGCCCTCGTTGTGCTTGCCGTTGTAGCTCACCAGGTCGGCCAGGGTGAACCCGTCGTGGCAGGTGACGAAGTTGATCGACGCGACCGGGCGGCGGCCGCTCGTCTCGTACAGGTCGGAGGAGCCGGTCAGCCGGGAGGCGAACTCCGGCAGCGTGGCGGGCTGGCCGCGCCAGAAGTCGCGGACGGTGTCGCGGTACTTCCCGTTCCACTCGGTCCACAGGGGCGGGAAGTTACCGACCTGGTAGCCGCCCTCGCCGACGTCCCACGGCTCGGCGATCAGCTTGACCTGCGACACCACCGGGTCCTGCTGCACCAGGTCGAAGAACGTGGACAGCCGGTCCACGTCGTGCAGCTCCCGGGCGAGGGCGCTGGCGAGGTCGAAGCGGAACCCGTCGACGTGCATCTCCAGGATCCAGTAGCGCAGCGAGTCCATGATCAGCTGGAGCGAGTGCGGGTGCCGCACGTTCAGCGAGTTGCCGCAGCCGGTGTAGTCGATGTACCGCCAGGGATTGCCGTCGTCGAGCCGGTAGTAGGCGTGGTTGTCGATGCCGCGGAAGCACAGCGTCGGGCCGCGGCCGTCGCCCTCGGCGGTGTGGTTGTAGACCACGTCGAGAATGACCTCGATGCCGGCCGTGTGCAGCGCCCTGACCATCGTCTTGAACTCGCCGACCTGCTCGCCGCGCTGGCCGGCCGAGCAGTAGCGGTTGTGCGGGGCGAGGAAGCCGATCGTGTTGTAGCCCCAGTAGTTCGTCAGGCCGCGCGCCACCATGGCCTGCTCGGGGACGAACTGGTGCACGGGGAGCAGTTCGACCGCGGTGACGCCGATCCGCTTGAGGTGCTCGATCACCGCCGGGTGCGCGAGCCCGGCGTAGGTGCCCCGCTGGTGCAGCGGGATGTCGGGGTGGCGCAGCGTCAGGCCGCGGACGTGCGCCTCGTAAATGACCGTCTCGTGATACGGGATACGCGGCGGCCGGTCGTTACCCCAGTCGAAAAACGGGTTTATAACGATATTTTTCGGCATGAAAGGGGCGCTATTCACCGTGTTCGGCCGGCGCGGGTCGGCCCACTGGTAGTCGAACAGCGCCTCGTTCCAGGTGACGTCGCCCTCGACGGCCTTGCCGTACGGGTCGAGCAGCAGCTTCGACGGCGCGCAGCGCGCGCCGCGCCGCGGGTCGTAGGGCCCGTGCACCCGGTAGCCGTAGCGCTGGCCGGGGCCGATCGCCGGCAGGTAGCCGTGCCAGACGAAGCCGTCGACCTCGGTCAGCTCGACCCGCGTCTCCGCGCCCGGCCTCGTCGAACAGGCAGAGCTCCACCCGCTCGGCGGCCTCGGAGAACAGGGCGAAGTTGGTACCCCATCCGTCCCACGTCGCCCCGAGGGGGTACGCGGCGCCTGGCCAGATGTGCATCCGCTCTCCTAACGCGGTCAGCCTCCGAGCGCACGCAGCCTACCGCGTCAGATCCTTGACGCGCGCGCGGTCCGCCCGCCGTGCATCCGTTCCACGTCGGTTTCCCCGCGTGGAGCGAACTGCCTAAACGGGGTCGCCACGATCATGAATACCGGATAACTGGTCCAGACCACAATCGATTGAAAAGGCTACGCCCGAGCCCGCGGCCAGCCCGGGCTCCGCCTCGGCGGTTCGCTTCGCCGCGGCGCCGGGCCAGCCGGGGTCCGCCGCCGCGCGGTAGCGGTCGAGGACCATGTCGGCCACCTCCGGCGCGGCGCCGAGGACGCCGGAGACGGCGACCGCCCCGGCGCCGAGCGCGGCGTCGCGGACCTTGTCCGCGAAGTAGCCGGGGGCGAGCAGGTAGGTCGCGACGACGACGCGAGCCGCCCCGGCGTTGCGCAGCGCGGGCACCGCCTCGGCCGGCCGCGGTCCGGCGGCCGACGCGTAGGCGGGCAGGACCGCGCGCCAGCCGCGCTCACGCTGCCAGCGGGCCGCGAGCGCCGCGATCGTCGGCGTTGGCGGCCGGGTCGGACGAGCCGGCGGCCGCGAGCACCACGCCGGTCGCGGCGCGGGCAGCGGCGTCGCCGACGGCCACGCCGGCCTCGCGCAGCCGCCGCTCCAAGGCGGTGAGCAGCAGCGGGTGCGGGCCGAGCGTGCCCGGCGCAGACGGCGTCGAGGCCGGGCCGGGCCGCGGCGGCGGCGGCGAGCTGCGCCGGGATGTCGGTCTTGCTGTGGTACGCCGCGGTCAGCAGCAGCGGCACGACGACACAGTCGCCGGGCCCGGACGGCCCCGCCGGGCCGCTTGACGCGACGGAGGCGAGCACCTGGGGCAGCGACGGCGCGCAGTGGTCGAGGAACGCCGCCCGCACGTCGAGCGCCGGGAACGCGCGCCCGGACGGCAGCGACCAGCTCGCTCACCGTGGCCGCGGCGCGCGGGTCCCGCGAGCCGTGCGCGACGGCGACAAGCGGCGGCCGGGCGTCTGACGCCTGCCAGGCGGGGGCCGTCCCCGGGTCGGGCCCGGGGTACGCCGATCCGCGGTACGGGGGAGGATCAGACGTGGATGCCGCACTCGGTCTTGCCTGTCCCCGCCCACCGGCCAGAGCGCGGGTCCGCGCCCGGCGCGACGCGCATCGTGCAGGTCCGGCAGCCGATCGACGGGTAGCCGTCGTAGACGAGCGGGTTCACGAGCACGCCGTTGGACGCGATGTACTCGTCCACCTGCTCCGACGTCCAGCCCACGATCGGGTTGACCTTGACCTTCTGCCGCTTCTCGTCGAACTCCACGACGCGCGTCGAGCGCCGGGACAGCGTCTCCTCGCGGCGCACGCCGGTGATCCACGCGTCGTAGTTCTTCAGCGTGCGCTCAAGCGGCTCCACCTTGCGCAGGTAGCAGCACAGGTCCGGGTTGCGGCCGTAAAGCCGCGGCCCGAGTTCGGCGTCCTGCTCGGCGACGGTCCGCGAGGGCGTCACGTTCACCAGGTTGACCGGGTAGACCGCGGCGATACCGCGTCGCGGGTGCCGATCGTCTCGGGGAAGTGGTAGCCGGTGTCGAGGAACACCACGTCGATGCCGGGCCGGACCGCCGACGCGAGGTGCATGATCACCGCGTCCGACATCGAGGACGTGATGCAGATCCGGTCGCCCGAACGTGTCGGTCGCCCAGCGGATGACCTCCTCGGCGGAGGCGTCTTCGAGTTCCCTGGCTGCCTGGTCGGCGAGGCTGCGCATGCGCTGCGGATCCTTCACGTGTCGGTCGTCGGCTGCGTTCCGGCCCCAGTCGATAGCGCTCGTTACTTAGTTTTTGATTAACTCCTGTAACGGTCACAGCACCGCCCCCAGGCCGGCGAAGCGCAGCTGGAAGCTGCTGGTGCAGGACCGGCAGTGCCACTCTCCGTCCGCGGCGCCCTGCGGCTCGAGGTCCTCCTCGCCGCAGTACGGGCAGTAGAACGGGACCGCGCGGGCCGACGGCATGACGCGCGTCATGACAGCTCCTCGTCGGTGGCCCGCAGCGTCCACGCCGCGAACGTCTCGCCGGCCGAGCGCGCCGCGTCGTAAGCGGCGCAGCACCCGCTCCACGTAGTCGGGCAGTTCCTCCGCCGTCGCCTTGAGCCCGCGGACCTTGCGGCCGAACCCGGACCCGCTGGCGTCCCCGCCGGTCAGCGTGCCGCCGAGGTGGATCTGGAACCCCTCGACCTGGTCGCCGGTGGCGTCGGTCACCAGCGACCCCTTGAGGCCGATGTCGGCGGTCTGGATGCGGGCGCAGGAGTTCGGGCAGCCGTTGACGTTGATCGTGACCGGCGAGTCGAAGCCGGGCAGCCGCCGCTCGAGCTCGTCGATCAGGGTCATCGCCCGGGCCTTGGTCTCCACGATCGCGAGCTTGCAGAACTCGATCCCGGTGCACGCCATCGTGTGCCGCCGGAAGACGCTCGGCTTCGCCGGCAGGCCGAGCGCGTCGAGCTCGGCGACCAGGGCGTCCACCGACGATCTCCGGCACGTCGAGGATGACCATCTTCTGCTCGGCGGTGGTCCGCACCCGGCCGCTGCCGTAGCGCTCGGCGAGCGTGGCGATCGAGGCGAGCAGCTCGCCGTCGAGCCGTCCGACGCGCGGCGCGAACCCGACGTAGTACAGGCCGTCCTGCTGCGGGTGGACGCCGACGTGGTCGCGCGGCCGCGCTGTCCACGTTGACCGGGGCGGGGCCGTCGGGAAGCGCGTACCCGAGGTACTCCTTCTCCATGACCTCGCGGAACTTCTCCGCGCCCCAGTCGGCGATCAGGAACTTGATCCGCGCCCGGTGCCGCAGCCGCCGGTAGCCGTAGTCGCGGAAGACCGCGGCGACCGCCGCCCAGACCTCGGGCACCTGCCCGGCGCGGACGAAGGCGCCGAGGCGCTTGGCGATCATCGGGTTGGTGGACAGGCCGCCGCCGACCCACAGGTCGTAGCCGACCTCGCCGGTCTCCGGGTGCCTGACGGCGGCGAACGCGACGTCGTTGATCTCGTGGTGGGTGCACTGCGCCGCGCAGCCGCTGATCGAGGACTTGAACTTGCGCGGCAGGTTGGACAGCGACGGGTCGCCGATGTACTGGTCGGCGATGGCGGCGATCTCCGGCGTCGCGTCGATCAGCTCGTCGGAGTCCAGGCCCGCGAGCGGACAGCCCATGATGACCCGGGGCGTGTCGCCGCAGGCCTCGGTGGTGGACAGGCCGACGGCCTCCAGCGCCTCCCAGATCGCCGGGACCGACTCGATCTCGATCCAGTGCAGCTGGATGTTCTGCCGGTCGGTGACGTCGGCGGTGCCCCGCGCGTACTTGACGGAGATGTCGGAGATGACCCGCAGCTGCTCGCTGGACAGCTGCCCGCCGTCGATGCGGACCCGGAGCATGAAGTAGCGGTCGTCGAGCTCCTCCGGCTCGAGGACGGCGGTCTTGCCGCCGTCGATGCCGGGCCGGCGCTGGGTGTAGAGCCCGTACCAGCGGAAGCGCCCGCGCAGGTCGGCCGGGTCGATCGAGTCGAAGCCGTGCTTGGCGTAGATGTCGATGATCCGCTGGCGGACGTTGAGCCCGTCGTCGTACTTCTTGTTTTCCTCGTTCTTGTTCAGCGGCTCGCGGTAGCCGAGAGCCCACTGCCCCTCGCCGCGCTTGCGGCGGGGGGCCGCTGGCTTGCCCGGGGCCTTCGCCGGGGTACTGGTCGCAGTTGCTCCGGTTACGGGAGACATGCGGCGCTTCCTCACTAACCTCGTGGTTGATTTCGGCGGGCACGCACCCGCCGGAAGCCGCCACGGCGCAGATAAGAAAAAGGCCGCCCGGCAGTTCGCGGTGCGCGCCCAGTCGTCACTCCCGGTTACCTTGAGCGTGGTAACCGTGAGTTAAATGATTAGGCGGCGATCAGCGTGCAGGACGACACATCGCGCTACGGACCCGGAGAAGGTCGACGTGCCGACGCACGACGAGCATGGGGTCCGTAACACTCACCTTAGCAGGATCACACACTTTGGCCCTGTTTGTCCAGCCGAGGTTGGTCATACTCACGGCAACCATCCGCCGCGCGGGCCTATTCCGCCGCCGACGTTAAAGATGTAACTAACCTTGGCCCTCGGCGGAGCAGTTGCCGCCCCGGGGAGGCCTAGCCCTGGCGCACCCAGCTCAAGGCCGGCTCCGCCCGGGCGTCCTGAGCCTCCGGTGACGGCTGGTGCTGGCAGTCGCACCAGTTGCCGCCGCGGCAGTCCTGGTGGTGGCGCTGGCGGCACTCAACGCAGATCATAGCGACGCGTCCTTCGGCTCGCGCTCAGTTATTGTCCCCATTCGCCGGGTATACCCGCGGGGAGATGGCCAGTCCCCCCGCGCACCGCGCCGCGGCGCCGTCCGGTCCGCCCGCCTTCAGCGATCGCGCGCAGGCGGGGGTGCTGCTCGGCGCCGGCTGCGGGAAGTCCTCGGCGATTTCCGGTCCCATGATCCCGAACGAGGGCGGGCTGGGGCCGGTCCCGCCGCCATGACTCCTCATCCGGGTGACCGCTATCCCCGCGACCGGAGCCCGGTCGTCTTCGCCATGCCGCGCGGCGGTGTCGCGGTCGCGGCCGGCGTGGCACGGGCGCTGGGCGCGCCGCTCGACGTGCTCATGGTGCGGAAGATCGGCCACCCGCGGCGCCGGAGCTCGGCCTCGGCGCCATCGCGGAAGACGGGGCGGCGGCGCCGCCGAGCCTTACTTCGACGAGGAGATGCTCAACCGGGTGGGCCTGACCGCGGGCGACCTGGCCGGCGTGGTGGCCCGCGAGCGCGCCGAGCTGGCCCGGCGCGTCGCGGTGTACCGCCACGAGCCGGTATCCCCTTCGGGACGGCTGGTCATCGTCGTGGACGACGGGCTGGCGACCGGGGTGACGGCGCGGGCCGCGCTGCGCGCGGTCCGGGCGCGCGGCGCGGCGTGGACGGTGCTCGCCGTGCCGGTCGCGGCCGCCGGGGCGGTGGAGGCCATAGCAAAGGAAACCGGCGAGGTGGTGACCCTGGTCACCCCTCGCCGGTTCCGCAGCGTGGGAGAATGGTACGCCGACTTCGGCCAGCTGACCGACGCCGACGTGCTGACGATCTTGTCATCCGGGGGGACTCGCGCCCCCGCGTGACCCGTGCAGGATCAGGCCGCGTTGGCGCGGCGCATCCGGCGACGGCGCTCGGCGGAGCGCTCGTCCTCGTTCAGGCCACCCCAGGTGCCGTACTTCTCAGGACGGGCAACGGCGTAATTGAGGCACTCGATCCGGACCGGGCAGCTCGCGCAGACCTGCTTGGCCTTGCGCTCCCTGATGTCCCGCTCTGGCTGCCGCTCGCCGTCTGGGCCGAAGAAGAGCATCAGATCCTCGCCACGACACGCGGCAGCGTCCTGCCAACCCCAGTTAGGGCGGGGAAGCACGGCCGTCTGCCTACGCACCTGGGACATGGATCAATCACCTCAACAAAGTTGCTTAGATCTTGGGTTAGTCTTGCTATATGGCTCGCATGCACGCGAGTCCGACCTGCGTGGTAACTGCTGTTGCAAGCTGCAACGCTCAACGGCGTCATACTGTTCCCGCGCGTTTAAGGCGCGCTCACGTGCGCTTCGACTCGCGCGGACAGCGGTCCGCAAGGAGTGTCACTGGCGCTCTATTTCCAGTTACACCGTGTCACCGGAAGCACCGTGTTACCGGAACACCACGTTCTCAGAACCCAGCGTTTCCAGTGGCACCGTGTTTCCAGTGGCACTGTTCCAAGGGCATGCTGCTTGCAGGCAGCCGGAGGCTGGCACATGCATGACAGGCGCCCGCCCCCATCAGACGACGCACGCCAGCGGACCATGTCGACAAAGCGGGAAGCCCGCTCAGTAGAACAGAGCCCGTCAGCTGACCCGTTAGCCGCTGCCAGCCAGAAGATCCGCCGCAAAGAGGGGGGCAGGAAAGCCTGTGGACAATGATGCCACCCTGCCCCGGGCTCGCGCACGGCGGGGTGGAATTTTTCTTACCGCGCGTCGCAAGAATTTTTCTGTGCGTCGTCCCCAGCGCGAGCGGGCGGTGGCACGCCGGACGCGCGAAAGCTCCGACTTACCAGTTCCGAGTAGGTCACGCGTGAGGCGTGCGGGCCCTACTCTGTACGAAGTGGACAAACGTTCTGCTGAGGGGGCCACATGGGCAGCATGTCAGCGTCGGACGCAGCACCCCTGCCCCGGCTCGGCGAGATCTTCTTCGATGTGCGCGGCAGTTCGCGGAGCATGCGGCTGAGCTGGTACGACAACACCGGGGTCGCGGTGTTCAGCATCTGGCAGGGCGGAACCTGCACGGGCACGTTCCGGCTGCCGATCGACGACCTCACCCGCCTTGTCGACTCGCTGCGGCGCGGTGTCCTCGGCGGTCCGGACGACGAGAGCACCGGCCCGATCGCGCTCGGCGGCCAGCGTCCGCGGCTGGCGATCGGCGCCGCACCAGCCGAGCCGTTCACCGGCATGATGACCGCCCTGACCGACGAGCGGGCGGCCGCCTACGGGCGGCTCAGCGGTCGACAGACTGGAGGATTCGCAACCATCGGCACCGACTCGCCGCTGAGCAGGAACGGCATGCAGCCGGTCGGCCTCAGCGGCTACACCGCCGGCGCACAGGCCGGAGCGGGCGACCAGTACGGCACCGGCCAGTACAACGGCGCAGCCCAGTACAACGGCACAGCGCAGTACAACGGCACCGGGCGGGGGTACGAGACGGGCCAGCAGTACGCCGCGTTGGACCAGTACAGCAACGGGTACAACGGCGCTGCGCAGCTAAACGGCACAGCTCAGTACAACGGCGCGGCCCAGCAGTACGGTGCGGCCGACCAGTACGGACCTGAGGACCAGTACAGCACCGACCAGTACACCACCGATCAGTACAGCACCGGGCCGGCGAACGGCACCGCGTCGCAGTACGGGCAGGCCGTCAGCCAGCGCGCCGACTACCAGTTCGGCAGCGCGCAGGGAGGCTCGCAGTACGGCGGAACGTCCGGGTACGCCGACGCGGGGTACGCCGACCCCGGATACGGTGACTCCGGCTACGGTGCCGCGGGATTCGGGGACAACGGTCCGGCGAGCCTCGGCCAGCCGGGCGGCCAGTTGAGCAGCGTTCAGCCGAGCGGTTACGAGGAAGCGGCACCGTACCCCGGCCGGCAGCAGGGCGAGCAGGTGCCCTCCTACTCCACCGGGCCGCTGCCGTCGTACGGTTACCAGCCCTCGGCGGCCCAGCAGCCGCCCGGCGACGGCCAAGCCTCCTCCCGGGCCTACGCCCAGCCCAGCCCAGCCCAGGCGGGGTACAACTATCAGTCCAGCGGCGTCCCCGAGGCATCGCACGGTGACGACACCGGCCCGCCGCCCGCCGCCCGCTACGCGGATCAGGGTGCCTACGGCCAGCCCGCCGCCCAGTCGTACGACACCACCGGTTACGAGGCACGGCTGCAAGAAGCGCTGTCGCGCGACGGGGAGTCCTACGACCAGGCGGCCTACGTGAGCCAGGGCTACGGCCAGCCGGGATACCAGCAGCAGCCCGGGTACGACAACCAGGGCTACCCGGCCCCTGCCCGGGCCGAGCAGGCCCCGGCGAGCCAGCAGTTCCCCGCCGGACCCCTCGGTGACCGTGGCTACGCCACCCCCGGTCAGCAGGACAGCCGGCCGTCCGGACAGTTCCCGGCCTACGGCTACGGGCAGCAGGACGGCGCGGCGGCCCAGCGCGGCCAGCAGGGTTTCGCGGCGCAGCCGCCGGCCCCCGCGCCGCAGCAATGGCAGGACACCGCCCGCGCGAGCCAGCCCGCGGCCGCGGCGGGGTACCCGGCGGGTACCGGCGCGGTCCCGGCTCTCCCGGCGCCGGTGGCGCCGGACAGCGCCGCCGGGCAACAGCCGCGCAGCGCCGCGCCGGCGCTGGCCCCCGCGGCCTTCGCCGGACAGCCGGGCGGCGCGTACGGGACACCGGTCCCCGAACCCGACCGGTACACGTCTTCCTACCGCGAGCAGCCGGGCTACCCCCAGGCGGGGGGCTACCAGGCCCCGGCGGCGCAGCCGGACGCGGGGCGGTACGCGGCGCAGGCGCAAGGCGGTGCCGGGGGCCGGGACGGCATGAGCGCCGCACCGTCCGGCTACGCCGCGGGCACGGGCCAGGCCGGCTACCAGCCCGCCGCGGCCGGCGCCGCCAGTGCCTACGGGTACGAGCAGCAGGGCTACAGCGCCAACGGTCAAGCCGGCGGCTACGCCGACAGCGACCGCGCCGGCACGGGGGCCTTCCCGTCGGGGAACTCCGCGGCGGGCGCGCCTGGCACCGGGGGATACCCCCAGGCGCAGGCGGCAACGGCTACGGGACCAACGGGTACGCGAACAACGGTTACGAGACCAACGGGTACCCGTTGAACGGGTACCCGGCCGGCGAGGCCAGCGCGGGCGACTACCCGGCGGCCGACCCGGCCGGCCGGGGACCGGCGCCGTCCGGCGCGTACCCGAGCCTCGCCGCGAACGGGTACGGCGTCGGCTACGCCGGCGGCACGCTGCCCGGTAACGGCTCCGCCGGCGCAGTGGCGCAGCCGGGCGCGGTCCCGTCCGCGAACGGCACGGGCTATGCGCAGGCCGGCGTCAACGGCAACGGATACGCGGCCGTGAACGGGGCGGCCCCGGCCAACGGCTACCCGCGTGAGGCGTACGCCGTCGGCCAGCCGGCGGGGCCCCAGGCGACCTTCACTCCGTCCTTCGCAGCGAACGGCAGCGCAGGCCCGGCCGGCGAGGTCGGCGGAACCGGACGGCCCGGCCAGCCCGCCGGTACCGGGTACGCGCCGGCACCGGGATACGGTGCCTCCCCGTCCGGCGGGACACCGGCCTACCAGCCCGCTCCGGGCTACGCGAACGGCAACGGCAACGGAGCCGGGTACCCCGCCGCGAACGGCAACGGCTATGCGCAGGCGGCGTCAACGGTAACGGATACGCGGCCGTGAACGGGGCGGCCCCGGCCAACGGCTACCCGCGTGAGGCGTACGCCGTCGGCCAGCCGTCGGCCCCCCAGGCACCCGGCTACCAGCCCGTGCCTGGCTACGCACCCGCCAGCCAGGCGGACCAGGCGCAGCCGGGCTACTGGGATCAAGAGCAGCAGGCCCGCGGAAATTGGTCGTGACCGGGGAACACACACCCCCTGCGGCGCGTTAAAATCAAGTGCCGGTGCGGCTAGGGTCCCCCGGGCCGCACCTAATATCGCCATCGTGGAATACCGTTCGGCTGGAGCCGCGATGTGCCTCTCGCCGAGGAGGCGACCGGTCGCACCGGCACTCAGCCATGTTCGGTGGTTTCACCACCTTCCCGGTGGCTCGCAGTATTTTCCCGGGGGGACGACCCCCCGGACCCCCCGGTGTGAGGCGCTGCGCGCCTCACGAGTTCCGGGGGTTCTGTCGCCTTCCCGGTGCCTGCAGTACCTTCTCGGGGGCCTCCCGGACCCCTGGTGTGGGGCGCTGCGGGCCTCATGAGTTCCGGGTTTCTGTCGCCTTTCGGGTGGTTCGCAGTATCTTCCTGGGGGCCTCCCGGACCCCTGGTGTCGGGCGCTGGGCGCCTCATCAGGTTCCGGGTTTCTGTCATCTTTCTGGTGGCTCGCAGTTTCCACCTGTGGCGACCCCTGGAGCCTCTGGTGGGGGGCGCTGCGGGCCTCACGAGGTTCTGGGGTTCTGTTGTTTTGCTGACCTTTTGTTGGCTTCCCGGTGGGGGAGTCCCTTGTGGGGACGCCCCATGGCCGCGGGCATGTTCGGTGTTGCTTGTGCTTGTCTCTGATGGCTTGGGCGCTGCCGGGCGGGGGCACTGGACGCCCGCCCGGCAGCGGGACTGAGGGCGGGGGGAAGCCTGCTGCGGCTCTCAGCAGATCCCGCGCGGTTTTACTTCGGCATCAGGACCGAGTTGATGATGTAGACGGTGGCGTTGGCGGTCTGCACGTTGCCGCAGACCACATCCGCGCCGTTCACGGTATAGGTGCCGCCGGTCATGGCCGTGGTGACCGTGCCGCCCTCAAGCGTCTTGAGGGTCATGCCCGACGCCAGCTGAGCAGCTGTGTACCGGCCGGAGACGACGTGATAGGTGAGGATCTTGGTGAGCTCGCCCTTGTTGGCGAGGACGCCGCTCAGCGTCGCGGACGGAATCTTGGCGAATGCCGAGTTTTCCGGCGCGAACACCGTGATGCCGTTGGCCGCGTTCAGCGTGTCGACCAGCCCGGCTTTCTTGACCGCGGTGACGAGGGTGGACAGGACCGGGTTGGCGGACGCCGCGGTGGCGACCGGGGCGGTGGCCATGCCGGCGAAACTGCCCGCTCCCGTCTTGGGCACGGCCGAGCAGGCCGGGCCGAAGTCGGACGTGGTGCCGGCGGATGACCGACGACGTCAGCGGGTGACGAAGAGGCCGGCGCGGCGGCGGACGTGCTCGATGACGGGGACGAACTGCAGGCGGCGGCACCGAGGGCGAGGCTGGCGGCGACACCGGACAGTGCGAGCAGGCGGACGTTTCTTCATGTTTTCTCCTTGGTTGGTGTTTTGTTTGGGGTTTCGGTGCTGGGATAAGGCGGCGCCCAGCCGACGGTCACGACGACCGAGTCCCAGCCGCTCGCGCCGTCGGGGACCGGGGAAGCCTCTTGCGACGTCTGCGTGTCGCCCGTGCCATCGGTGGCCCGGACCCGGAGCGAGTGCAGTCCCGGGGCGGCGTCCCAGGCCCACATCCACTGCCGCCAGGTGTCGACGCCGTCCGCGGCCGCCAGCCGGGCGGCCTGCCAGGGTCCGTTGTCGACGCTGACCTCGACGGCCGAGATGCCGCGGTGCGGCGCCCAGGCGACCCCGGCCACCGGCACCCGCCCCGCCGGGAGCCGGGCGAGCGGCTTGGGCACGTCGATGCGCGACTCGGTCTTGATCGGCGCCCGGGCGGCGTACCCGCGCTGCGTCCAGTAGGCCCGCTGGCTTGCGAACGTGGTGACCGTCAGGCGGGTGAGCCACTTGGTCGCGGACACGTAGCCGTACAGGCCCGGCACCACCATCCGGGCGGGGAACCCGTGGGCGACCGGCAGCGGCTGCCCGTTCATGCCGACCGCGACGAGCGCGTTCCTGCCGTCCAGGATCGCCTGGAGCGGGGTGGAGATCGTCATGCCGTCGGTCCCCGTCGACAGCACCTGGTCAGCGCCGGCCTTGACGCCAGCCCGGCGCAGCAGCGACGCCGAGGGGCACGCCGAGCCACCGGGCGTTGCCCGCGTACGGGCCGCCGACCACGTTGGAGACGCACACGAGAGTGATGTCGGCCTCGGTCAGCGGCATCCTGAGCAGTTCGCCGAAGGAGATCTCGACCGGCAGGCTGACCATCCCGTCGATCCGCAGCGCCCAGCTGTCCGGTGACACCTGCGGGATCACCAGGTCCGTGTCCACCCGGTAGAACTCGGAATTCGGCGTGAAGAAGGAGGTCAGCCCGCTGATCGGGAGCTGTGCGCCGGCCGGGACGGCGCGGGCGGCGACGGCAGGCGCGGGCAGCCGGACCGCGGCCCGGGACGAGGCGACGCTGAACCGGCCAAGCAGCAACTGCCCGGCACCTCCGCCCGTGGCGGCGACCGCCGCCGCGCCGCCCGCGGTGACAAGAAACCGCCGTCTGCTTGATCCCGCCGACCGCTCCGGTCCGGTCGGCAGCATCGTCGCCGGCCGCTCCGGCACCGCCGCTACCCCGGGCAGTCCGGGACTTGCCGGCAGTTCCAGCGGTACCGGCACGCCCGGTTTCGCGGGCACGTCCGCCGTCGTCGGCAAGGCCGCAGTCACTGACGGTGACGTCGGGCGGAATGCCGTCCGCGCGGATCGGGTCAGGATCACCAGCGCGGCGGTGGCCGCCACCGTCCCCGTGAGGGTCGGCAGCACGTCTGCTGCGGTCGCACCGGGCTGGCTGACGGCAGCGGCCACGCCCGCCGTGCCGAAGAGCACGAGCACCGCGAGTCCCAGCCGCAGCCGCCGGACCGCGAGCGCCCCGGCCGCTGCCGCGACGCCGATGAGTACCGCGAGGATGCCGGCGACCAGGAAATCCTTGTCCCTGGAACCGAAGTGCGCGATCGCGAACTCCTTGACGGGAATCGGCGTGTGGTTGATCGCGACCTCGCCGATGGCGTCGACCGGACTGCCGAGCGGGCCGGTGATCCCGGCCACGAGCTGGGCGACACCGAGCGCCACGGCCGCGGTCAGCACGCCGCAGAGCGCTCCGGCGAGCAGGCCCCGCCAGATGGTGTGTCGTCGCCGTCTTGTCACGCCTCGTATTCGGAGCCGTGACGGCCGCCGGATTGGGCAGGCGCCGCGATTTTCCCTTGGACAACTTCCCGCCCGTCCGCACCAATCCGCAGGCGCGGTGGCTACGAATGAACGGTCATGAAGACGTCCACGACGAGCCCGGAGCAGCCGGGTCCTGGCCGCACGGAGGGGGGCGGCCAGGACCCGGCCTACCTGCTGGCCCTCGTGGCGCGCGGCGATCAGGCCGCTTTCGAGTCCGTGTACGACCAGTTCGCCGCTCCGGTGTACGGGCTGGTTCGCAAGGTCCTGCGCGACCCGGCCCAGTCCGAGGAAGTAGCCCAGGAGGTGCTGCTCGAGGTGTGGCGCACCGCTTCGCATTTCGACCCGTCCCGGGGCAGCGCCGCCGCCTGGGTGATGACCATCGCGCACCGGCGCGCGGTCGACCGGGTCCGTTCGGAAAGCGCCGCCGCGACGCGCGAGCAGAAGCTGAACCCGGGCCCGGTCACCGGAGAAGACGTCGCCGAGCTGGTGGAGACGGCGATCGACCGGCAGCGCGTCCGGCGCTGCCTCGGCGCGCTGACCCCTCTGCAGGCCGAGTCGGTGAAACTCGCCTACTACGCTGGATATACATATCCGCAGGTAGCAGAGCTGCTCGGGGTCCCGCTCGGGACTGTTAAGACCCGCATCAGGGACGGTCTGATCCGGCTGCGTGATTGCATGGAGGTGACCTGGTGAGCATCCAGCGTCACGAACTGCACCTGCTGACCGGCGCCTACGCCCTTGACGCGCTGACCGATGACGACGAGCAGGCCGATTTCGAGAAGCACCTGGCCCGGTGCCCCGCCTGCGCGGAGGAGGTGCGGGGGCTGCGGGAGACCACCGCCAGGCTGGCGATGGCGGCCGCGGTCGCCCCGCCGCCCCAGATGCGCTCGCGGGTGCTCGCCGCCGCCCCGCGCACCAGGCAGCTTCCACCGCCCGGCCGTGCCCTGCTGGCCCGGGCCGGGGAACGGGCCGGGCTGCGACGCCGGCCGTCCGCCCGGGCGGGCCTTGCCGCAGGCATCCTGACGCTGGCCGCCGCCGTTGCGTTCCTGCTTGTCATGCAGGTATCGACCAGCCGGCAGCTCCAGCAGGAGCAGGCGAGCAACCGCGCGGTCGCCGCAGTGCTCGCGGCACCGGATGTGCGCACCGAGTCGGCGCCCGCAGCCGTCGGGGGAACGGTCACCGCCGTCATGTCGGCCCGCGCAGCACGAGGCGGTCGTCACGACGGCGACTTGCCGGCGCTGCCGGGAGCAAAGGTCTACCAGCTCTGGGTCATGACCTCATCGGGCGCGGCCAGGTCGGCCGGCCTGCTCGTGGTCACCGGTTCCGGCACGGCCGCGCCCGTCCTCGCCTCCGGGGTCGTGCCCGGTGACCGGCTCGGGATCACCGTCGAGCCAGCGGGCGGGACCGCGCAGCCGACCACCGCACCGGTGGTCATCATGCCGGTGACCGCGTAGCGGGCCCGGCGGCCCGACCGGCCCGTTCGTCCCCAGCCACGGCCGGCCGCATGGTAAGCCGGCCCGCGAACCCTAATGCGTCACGAGGCGCTTGCCTTCGGCGGCAACCGTGGGGATGGTCCGGGTCCGGGCCGCTACGGCGGCAGCCGGTCTCCACCGCCCCGCAGCCCGCGGATAGCTGCGCACCAGGGACTGGATCAGGCTGTCGCGGGTGGGCGCGCAGATTAGGCCGTGAGCATTGGTGGGCCCGGGCACGGCAGCCCACCAGGACTTTGACCGGTGGCCCCACCAAATCGAGGTCCCGGGGAATGATTTGCGGATCATCCTGCTGCTCGCCATTGCCGCGTCCAGGTTTGCGGGAGCCGCGAGCGGAGGGCCGCCTCCTGCCTGCCACCTGACATCCGACCACACCCACCGGCGGTTTGGACGGCTGGCCGTCCCCCAGTCATCGGCCACACTGTCGACAAGCAGCAGTCCGCGCCCGGAGTCGCTCAACAGGGCGGCGCGGCCTGTTAGTGCGGCAACGGCCGGGGCGCTTGGCCGCGCCTTGGTCCCCGACGACGACCCTGACCAGGGCGGGCGTCCAATCGATATCCACGCTGAACTGACCGCCCGGCTCCCCGCTCCGGCTATGGACGATTGCGTTCGTGCACAACTCGGTTGCCAGCAGGAGCAGATCCGCGCGGGCGGCGCAGTCCGGCAGCAGGTCCGCGAGCCAGTGCCGCACCTCGGAAATCTGATCCGCGCCGCCACGGAAGCGCCGGGTCCACCACGCGCTGGGGAGGGACGGCTGCGGTGACGTAACGGTCGGCGTCCCCGAGATGATGAAAGCATGTCATCTCCTTTGAGTCACCCGCCAAGGCCGGCGCTAGCTACCAGGAAGCCACAGCGGCAGGGGGTTGCGCGCGGCTGCAACGAGTCGTTGCAAGCGTTGGCAACACTTTCTGGCACAGGTAACTAGCGGCGGTCGATTGATCACGGATGATGGGACTATGTCAGAGATATCCTGCCTGTCGGCCTCTGTCCTGAAGCCGCTGGATCCTGATCTCAGGCCCGAGGTGCGGGTGTGGGTGGATGAGCTGCGGGCAGTCTGGCAGGCCACCGGATTGTCGATGGGCCAGTTCGCCGTGCTGCACCCGTTCGACAAGGGCACCATTTCGAGATACCTGAGCGGCCACCGCGTCCCCGGCGAACGTCACTTCCTGGATACGCTGCTGACCACGCTGGAGGCGTACGGGCGGCCGGTTACCCCCGCCGTGCGCGAGTACCTGACCGGTCTCCAGATGTGTGCCCTGGAGGCCGCGCATCCGCACGAGTACCGCGTACGGCTGGTCAAGGACGAGCTGGAGGTCGCGCTCACCGGCAAGCTGGAAGCCGAGCGCTACGCTCGCGCTCTGGAAGAACAGCTGGCCGGGCGCAGCCGTGAGATCCAGGAACTTACCGAGGACAGGAACCGCCTGCGCGCCACCTTGGACGCGGAGTACGCACGGTTGATCAGTAGAGATCGAAGATCTCTCCAAGGATCTGGCGCTGGCCCGGTCTCGCTCAGTCCGCGCTGATCAGCGTTGCGCGGAGCTTGAAGCCGTCCTCGACCTGATAGACCGGGCATATTCGGATCCGAACCGAGACGGTCGAGGTTCCGGCTGCGGTCCCGTACGCGGACTGGGGCAGTATCGCGTCCTACGTTCTTCCTCTTGACGACCCGTACGCAGTTGCCGACTTCCTGAGCCTGCTTGATCGACTGGGCTTGCGCGATCAGGCCGGGCAACTCGCGGACCGGGTCATCGCGCATTTCGGCGACCGGCGCCATTCCCCCGACGACATGATCAAACAGGACGGTCTGCTTCCGCTGCTCGCGACCATGAACAGGCTGAGACTCTACGATCAGGGCGACAAGTTCTCCGCCCTGCTTGGCTACACCAGTTACCGCTACCTCCGCCGGAACTCTCCGGTGGAGGGCCGGTTTTCCTGACGATACCGCACTCCGGTGTGCCGTTACCGGCTGCTGTGCCTGGTGGCGTACCAGCGGGAGAGCCTGCGCTGGGTGGTGAGCGCCAGGCGGCGGTGACCACGATCAGCACGACCACGTTGAGCAGCAGCTGCAGGGCTGACCCGCCCGCTTCGCGCCAGCTGGAGAACGCGACCGACACGCCGAGGGACGCGGCCGCCGGGATGGTGGTGACCGAGATGAACACCCCGATGAGGGCGTTGCTCCGGGCCTGGGTCAACGACACCACGCCCACGATCCCGGCCAGCACGGCGACGATGAGGGAGAACACGTCCGGCTTGTTGATGAAGTCCGCCACCGGCCTGATGCCGCTCAGGAACGCGTCCGGGGCCTTCCCGGACCAGCGTACGGCGAGGCCGAACAGCAGCGTCACCGTGACGGCGGCCAGGAAGCCCCACAGGAGGGCGAGCAGGCCGTCCCGCGCGGTCCGCGCGGTCACGCCTGCTGATGCCGAGTGCCGCGCTGACGATCGCGTTGTACTCGGGACCCACCACCATCGCCGCCACGATGAGGACCTGCGAGTTCGTGATCATGTCCGATCGCCGCGATCAGCCCGGCGATAACCAGCAGGATGTAGAAGCTCGGGGTGTACGCCTCCCCGGCCCGGATGACGGCTTCCGCCATCTCCCACACCGGCGCCGGTCTCGCGCCGCAGCGCGCCGTGGTCCGCGGCCGGATGCTGGCTGGCCAGTACGGCATCAACCCGATCGATGCAGATCACGCCGGCCCGGTCGAGACCGAGTCTCGCGCAGGGCCTTGAGCACCGGGTTGGCCGCCTCGTCGCGCAGGTCGAACTGGACCGCATCGCCGTCCGGCCGGCGTGGCGCCTCCGGCCTGTACGACCACGTTCTGGACGCCGGGAGCCGTGGCCATCAGCCCGGCCACCTGCGCGGTCCATGTGCTGGGGGCTTACCACGCGAACATGCAGCATGACCAGGCACCTCCTGCCCGGGGCACCGGGCGCAGTTATCCGTCGGCGGGCCAGACGCCGACACCGGGCATTACGGCTCGGCGGGCCAGGCGACCGATGCCGCCGCGGACCCGCAGACCGCGGTTATACCCCCAGGACCAGGCGTTACAGTCGCCGCCATCCGTGCGGTGTCATTCTGTGAATTGATGAGCACTTTCTGTAATGGCCGCTGGCTGCTAGCCTCAATGTGTTGACGATGGCAGTTCGGGGGGACGGCCGTGGGACAGATGGCATCCGATGGGACCAGCCGATCCGGCTCGGGGGGATCGAGCCCGGCTCGCCTGGGGCGCCGCGGGTTTCTCGGTCCGGCCTGGGTGCGGCCGGACTGACCCTGGCCGCGTGCTCGTCCGCGGCCAGTGAGCCCTTCGCCAGCGCCAGCGGTTCTTCGTCGGGGAGCCCCGCAAGGCTCAACCTTCATCCGCCCGCGGTGGACCCTCGTACGCAGTCCCTGATACCGGTACCAGGCCGGCCGGGTGGCCGCCGCCGTCCGGTCTCTTGACGAGATCATCGGGCAGCTCCTGGCCGCGACCGGTGTGCCCGGACTGGCCGCGTCCGTCGTGCACAACGGTGATGTGCTGTATGCCAAGGGTTTCGGCGTACGCGATATTGACGCGGGGACCCCGGTCGACGCGAAGACGGTTTTCCACCTCGCCTCGGTGTCGAAGTCGCTGTCGGCAACCGTGGCAGCAGGCCTTGTCGGCCGCAAAGCGGTGCAGTGGGCAGACCCGGTCGTGTCGCACCTGCCGGGCTTCGGGCTGTCCGTGCCCTATGTCACCGCCAATGTCAGCTACGGCGACCTGTTCAGCCACCGGAGCGGACTGCCCGACCACGCCGGGGACCTGCTTGAGGATCTCGGTTACGACCAGGATTACATCCTGCACGCGCTGCGGCTGCTGCGGCTGGACCCGTTCCGGTCCACCTACGCGTACACGAACTTCGGCCTCACCGCGGCCGCTGTGTCGGCGGCGGCCGCGGCGAGGACGGACTGGGCCGGCGCCGCCGACTCGGTCCTGTTCGGCCCGCTGGGAATGTCGGCGACCAGCTTCCGCTACTCCGATTTCCTGGCGCACGCGGATCGAGCGGCCATGCACGTCCGTGTCGACGGTAAGTGGTACCAGAAGTATGCCCGCGACGCCGACCCCGAGGCTCCCGCCGGCGGGGCGAGTTCAAACGTCCTGGACTTGGCGAAGTGGATGACCCTCAAGCTGGCGAACGGAACCTGGCTCGGCCAGCCGGTCATCGACCCGGCCGCGCTGCTGGCGGCGGACACGCCGGGATCAGTGTCCGGACTGCCGCCGACGGCAGAGGCTCGTGCGGGTTTCTACGGGTTCGGCACCAATGTCGGATATGACTACTCCGGCCGCGTCCGGCTGAGTCACTCCGGCGGTTTCAGCCAGGGCGCCGCGACCAGCTACTTCCTGCTGCCGGACCAGCAGCTGGGGATCGTGGTCCTGACGAACGGCATGCCGATCGGGGTTCCGGAGTCGGTCAACTCGTACTTCATGGACCTGGTGGTCGGAGGCAAGATCGAGAATGACTGGTTCGCCCTGTACGAACCGGTGTTCGCGCAGATGTACGTCAACCCGAGCGAGCTGGCGGGCAAGAAGCCGCCGCCGCACCCCAGCCCGGCCCAGCCCGATTCGTTCTATACCGGCACATATCACAGCGACTTCTACGGCACGATCACCGTAACGGCGCGCGGCGGCGCCCTGCATGTCCTCATGCCGCCCAGGCCCACCGACTACCCGCTGAAGCACTGGGACGGGAACCAGTTCGCGCTCTACCCCGTCGGCGAGAACGCGCTCGGAATTTCAGCGGCGACATTCGCGCCGGGTCAGAACAATGGGCGTTCTGCCACTTTGACCCTGGAGTACTACAACAACTTCAAATACCCCGACGGCTCCGGAATCGGCGTCTTCGCCCGGCAATAAGGAGATCCCGGAGGGTGTCAGCGGACCCACGAGCACTATTACGACATCACGGCCGCTGCTGGTGCGCCAAGCATATTGAGCAAAATCCCGAGGTCTTGTAGGTCCGCGGCGAGACCCCGGCGGCTTCCCAGGTCCGAACACTCTGTGCTTGTACACAACCCGAGTTGTATTAGTCGTTGTTCGTCTGGCATGGGGTTGATCCGGCAGCGGCGTTGTTGGCGGGTCATTGCCTGGAGAAGGCGGATTAGCTTGCCGGGGGCTCGGGCTCGGGAAAGAGCTGGGCTGCGGTCTCCCCGAGGGAGGCGCGCTTCAGCCATGCCGCGAGCTTGACCGCGCTGCGACAGGCTTCGATCGACGCAAGGGCGTGATCGGAGGGCTCGTCGCCACGCAGGACCAGGAGGTCGGTCAAAGCGCGGGCGAGGGTATCGGCCCGGAGTTCACCGACCCCAGCCGCGGCACCTACCATCTGGAAGCCGTCCCGCTGACCACAGGGGGCCGTGGTGTTCCTGGACATGCCGGTTTCTTGCCGGTTGGCTCGTCGACCTGGTCTTTTGGTATGCGGCCGCGATGAGGCGGGCTTGTACAGGCCGATCCCTAATGTCAGCAGCATGCCGGTCATCAAGCCGACCGGCGGTCACCAGCTCTCACGCGGGGAGCCAGGTGAACTTCTTCCCGCACGGGGTCGGCCAGGGAACTGGCCGCGGAACGAAAGGCAGAATGCCATGAGTATCGCCGTTAGCCGGGCCTTGCCCAGACCCGTTAGGCTCGGCCGCTCCCTCGTCCTGTCGGCCGGAGCCGTCGCGGGACTCGGCCTCGTGGTCGGCACCGCGCCGGCGGCGCTGGCGAGCTCCAGCCAGCCGGTCAGCTACTACGTCGCGCCGAACGGGACGGATACCTCCGGGTCATGCTCGGCCAACTCGCCGTCCAATGCCTTCCCCGCTATCCAGGACGCGATCACCTGCGCTGTCACCAGCGGGGACGTCATCGTGCTGGCCGCGAACACCGGCGCCGCGCCGTACGCCGGCGTCGGGACTATCAGCAATAGCATCACGATCACGGGTGCGGGCGCCCGCAGTACCGCCGTCGATATCTCCTCCGCACCCCTCACGGTCGCGGCCGGCGCCGACGTCACGGTGAGCGGCGTCTCGCTGACTTACCCCGCGTCGTCGGATGCGGACACCTTCAAGCCCAACGTGATCAACAACGGCAGCCTCACCCTGTCCGGGGACATGGTGTCGGACAACCCGTATTCGTCGGGCATCCTCAACCAGGCCACGGGCTCCACCCCCGCCGACCTGACGCTGGTGGGCACCGCCGTCACCAACAACGACGCCTCGTTCAACGCTCTCGACGTCAACGGCGGCGGCATCCTTGACATGTCGGCAGCGGGCGCCACCGCGACCGGGACGATCACCGTGGAGAACTCCACCATCGCCGGCAATACCGCGCTGTTCAACGGCGGTGGCATCTGGCTCACCACCCAGCTCGGTACGCTCGCCACCGGGACAGCCACGCTGGTCAACACGACCGTCGCCGATAACAACGCGGGCGGCGGAGTCGGCGGGATCGGAGCGCAGTTCAACCGGACGTTCTTCACCCTGTCCAATACCCTCCTCGCCGGCAACACCTCCACCGGCAGCACCACGGTCGCTTCCGACTGCCGCGGCGTCCTCGCCGACGGACCCGGCGGCGGCAACCTGATCGGCAGTACCACCAGCGGCGCGATAGCCGGGCAGCCCTGCTCCGGGCTGGCCAACGGGGTCAACGGCGACCAGGTGGGCGTGGCCCAGCCGGGCGTGGCCAGCGCGCCCGCGGACAACGGGGGCCCGACCGACACGGTCGCACTGCTGTCCGCAAGCCCCGCCATCGGTGCGGCCAACGCCCCGACCTGCGACAGCGCGGCGATCGGCAACGTCGACCAGCGCGGCGACTCGCGTAACGCGCTGACCAGGGACGCCTGTGACATCGGCGCCTACGACACCGGGGGCAACTGACCATCCTCCATCGTCCGGGCACCGGCCCCGGATCCGCCCCCGGGCGGGATCCGGGCCGCCGCCGCTGCTGACTACGGATGTCAGCGGCCACGGCGACGCTAAGGAGTCGGACGCGAAGTGCCGGACGGGCCGGCGAGTATGCGCTGGGCCCGGAGCCGCAGGATAGGCAGCCGCAGGTGATCCGCCAGGACGGATGCGTCCTGGGCGGTGAGCACCGCCTCCTGCCGTCGGCCGAGCCGCGCCAGGCTGTCCGCGAGATCCAGCAAGATCCGGGCCTGCTGGTCCGGATCCCCTTTCTCCGTGGCCAGGTGCTGCGCCCGGGTATGCTCGGCGAGGCCGCGTTCGGGCTCGCCGAGCCGTACCAGGATCGTCGCGAGGGTGCTCCGCGCCGCCATTTCAACCCGCTGGTCTGCGGTATCCCGGGCCAGGTTTATCGCCCGGCGAGCATAACCGGACGCTGACCTCGGATCACCGAGATCCCGGTACGCCTCCGCGAGCATCCGGAATGTCTCCGCCTCGTTCCGCCGGTCGTCTAGGGCCTGGTGCATGTCGCGGGCCTGGCCAAGCAGGCGCAGCGCCTCGTGCCGGTGCTCGTCGGCGGGTGCTTGCTCGCCTTCCGCCTCGGCGGAGCGCGCCAGTTCCAGGCGGGCCGTCGCGATGTTAGCGAGGGTGACCGCCTCTCCGGCCGCCCGGCCGCTGCGCCGGTGCGCGTCCAGCGCCTGAGTGAACCCGGTGATCGTGTCGGCGGCCCGCCCCAGCTTCCAGTAGCAGGCGGCGAGGTTGTTCAGCGCGACCGCCTCCGCTGCCATCCAGGCTGACCGCCGCGCCTCACGCGCGCAGTCGGCGAAGTGCCCGGCGGCGGCATCGTATCTGGACTGCATGAAGCGCAGCATGCCAAGCTGCAGTTCAGCCGCGGCCACGGCGATCGGCCCCTGGCTGCCCGCCGCCCGCCGGGCCGCGGTGGCGGCGGCGAGCCAGTCCGCGGCATTCGAGCGCAGGTAGAAATATCCCGCCAGGCGGTCGGCAATGCGCAGGGCCATGCTCGCCCCGTCCTGCTCCGCGAGCGATGTGATCAGCGCGACCAGGTTCGCTCGCTCCGCGTCGAGCCATGTCAGGGCGGCGGCGCCATCTGCGAACGCGGGGGCGGACCGGGATCCGCCGCCGGCCTGCCCGGTCTCGTCGCTGTCGGGCAGGTGCAGCATGTGCGGATACAGCAGGGCGGAGGCTGACCGCGCTCCGGCCATGGCATAGCCCGCCAGACGGAAGAGAGCAGCCTCGCGGTCGGCGGCGCCCTCCTCGGCGCAGGCCAGCTCGGCCGCGTACAGCCGCAGCAGGTCATGCAGGCGGTAGCGGCCGTGCACGTATTCACCGAGGAGATTATGGGCGACGAGCCGGTCAAGCAGCGCTTCGGCCGTCCCGGTCTCGATGCCCGCGAACGCGGCCATGGCCGGTGCGGTCAGATCCGTTCCCGGTATCAGCCCGGCCAGCCGGAACAGCCGTCGCACGTCCGGCTTGAGCGCGTCGCACGACAGCTCGAAGGCCGACCGCACCGCGGCCTGCTCGTCCCCGGGTACGGCCAGCCCGGTCAGCCGGTCGCCTGATGAGAGCTTCGCGACATAGTCAGCGAGCAGGTAACCGGGACGGGCGGCGAGGTTCGCGGCCACGATACGCAAGGCCAGCGGCAGATAAGCGCACAGCGCCGCGAGCTCGCCGGTGATCGCGGGCGGTTCCGCCGCGCCCCGCTCGCCCATCGCGGTGACCAGGAGAGCGACCGCCTCTGGGGGCGGCAGCGGACCTACCAGCAGCGAGCCCGCGCCGTCCCTGGCCATCAGCCCGGTCATCCGGTCGCGGGCGGTAACGATGGCCGCGCTGCCCGGTGCGGCGGGCAGCAACGGGCGGACCTGCGGCGCGTCGAGCGCGTTGTCGAGCAGTAGCAGGACCCGCCTGCCCGCCAGCCGGGTCCGCAGCAGAGCCGCCGCCTGGCCTTCATCCTCCGGAATCCGGTCGGCCCGGCTCGCCCAGCGCGGCGAGGAACCCGGCCAGCACCTGCAGCGGCCGGGCAGGCCCGCTGGCCATGTGCCCGCGCAGGTCGGCGTACAGCTGGCCGTCGGGATAGCGCTCGCGTTCCCGCCAGGCCCACCGGAGCGCGAGTGCGGTCTTGCCGACCCCGCCCATCCCGGAAATCACCGCGACCGGCGCGGTATCCGGCGCCCCCTCGGCCGTGAGGATCCGGTCCAGGGCGCGCAGTTCGCCGGCCCGGCCGGTGAAGCCGCCGCAATCGCCGGGCAACTGGGCCGGCGGCACGGAGACCCCCGGCCCCGGCCCGGCAGCCAGTCCGGCACCTGGCAGCTGGCCGCGAAGTACCCGCAGGTGCGCCGCCGCGATCTCCGGCCCGGGATCCACCCCGAGCTCGCCGCTCAGCCGGGCTCGCAGTTCCTGGTATACCCCTAGCGCCTCGGCCTGCTGCCCGCCGCCGGCCAGGGCGAGCATCAGCCGTGCCACGAGCCCTTCGTGCAGCGGCTGCTCGGCGGCGAGCGTGCGGAGCGCGGGAACCAGCGGGCCGTACCGGCCCAGGCTCAGGCCGAGTTCGGCCCAGGCGAGCACCGCTGCGGTCCGCCGGCTGGTGAGTGCGATGGCCGCGGGGTGCAGCTGCGGCCAGGTGCCCGCTCCGGCCAGCAGTTGCCCGCGCCAGCAGTTCACCGCCTCGGTGTAGAGCTGGCAGGCGGGCAACGCGGCGCCGTCGGCGGCGGCGCGTTCGGCCCGGACGAGGAGTTCGCCGAATTCGGCGGCGTCCGACTGCCCGGCCTCCAGCAGCAACCGGTATCCCTGGGCAGTCCGTGAGACCACCGAATCCTGCGCACCGTCATCGAGCAGTCGCCGCAGTCCGCCGGCATAGGTGTGCACGAGCTGACGGCAGGTGCGCGGCGGGATACCCTCCCACAGCGTGTCGATGATCGCCTCGAAGCCGACCTCGCGCTGCGGCTGGATGGCAAGCAACCCGAGCAGCTTCCTGAGCATGGGTGAAGGGATGACGACGGCCGTGCGCCCCCGCCGGACGGCCAGCGGACCCAGTACATCGACGCGCAGCAGCCTGTCCTCGGGCTGGGCGCTGACCGCGCCGGGCGCAAGCGCGGCCGGGTCAACATCGAGCACGACCGCCAGCCGCCGCAGCGAGCCAGGCTGCGGCCTGGCCACTGCGCCATTCTCCAGCGCCCGAACGGTGCGGATGCTGACCCCGGCCCGCTCGGCCAGCTCATCCTGCGTCAGCCCGGCCCGGACCCGCAGTTCCCGCAGCGGCCCGACAACCAACCGGCCACCGCTCACGCCTCGATTATGACGGTCACCGCAGGCCTCGTCCACATACGCCGACCCTTTCGTCCGGGCATTCTCTGTACTGCCGCCGATGGCCACGGCATTCGCTGGATCAGCGGCCATATCTGGGATAGCCCGCAAAGCCTGATGAGGCTAGCCGTTCGCACCGTAAAGGTCGTCGAGGCTGACCAGGTCGACCCTGCCGTCAGCGGCCGCCGTGGTGAGGCCCGGGGTGAACACGGCTCCGGAGAAGCAGACGAGGCGGGTGTGTGCCGTGTCGTACTTGTTGAGGCCCGAGGCCAGGTCGCGGATGCGGGAGAGCCGCTCCAGGTGATCGGTCCCCTGGCCCTGCTCCGCTGCACACCCATCCTTAGAGAACTACAGCTGTGAGAACTATAGTTCTCTTGAGGCTGAGGAGGGCGGGCATTTCGGCCCGCAACAGCGAGGGCCATTCGGCCGATCAGTCTTCCGGCAGCAGCTTGAGCCGCCCGCGCCGACGTTACCGTGGGCGCTTCCAGAACTCGCGGTCAGCGGCAGGGGAGACACCTCCGGGCTGTGCCGGCGGAGCGTCGTCCGACGGATCTCGCGCCGCGAGCCCCGTCAGCAGGCGGATCGCATCCGCCCAGAGCGCGTCAAGTTCAGCGCCGCGCGGCGACCCGGGCTGCGGTCTGGCCACTGCGTTATTCTCCAGCGCACGCACAGTGCGGATGCTGACCCCGGCCCGCTCGGTCAGCTCATACTGCGTCAGCCTGGCCCGTCGTCCACCCGCTGACCGTTGCCCAGGCATTCGGGACAACCGAATATTTATCCTCAACGGGGCAGCAGGTCCTCGGGGCTCGTGATGGGGAATCCGTACTCGTCGATGGCGACGCCGCCGCAGCGGCGGGCGAGCGCGAGCGCTGCCTGCCCGACCTGGATCGCCAGGTGGCGGGCGATGACCTTCCTGCTGCGGTCCATGTTCAGGTCCCAGTGATGCAGCGGCCGGGAGCGGAGCGCGCCGAGGGCAGGCGGCGCGTCCCTTTCTATGTACAGCAGTGGCGACCAGTAGGTGAGACCTATATATCCGCCCACGCCGTAGACGCTGTATGCGTTCTCCGTCTGGTCCTGTATCTCGAGATGTCCTTCGTCGTAGGGCTGCACCACCTCGATCGCCTGGTCAACGGACAGAGCCTGGTCACTCCAGACGGAAGGGTTCAGCTGCGGGTCCGGCGGCGGGCCAGCGTACTTGACGGTTCCGCCAAGCCGGTCGGCCAGAGCCTGAACTAGCAGGTCACCGTCCTTCTGCTTCTCCTCGTCGGTGCGTCGGCCGCGGTGGCTCTGCAAGGCAATGCCCGTGTAGTAGGCGACTGCCATCCCCGGCGGCAGTTCTGCCTGCTGTTCGAGCTTGGGGGTCACCGCTACCGGTCCGAACAGCAGCACCCCGTTGTTCAGGATCAGTCGGCCGGGCCAGGAACGTATGTCCGGGTCGTAAAGCCGGACTGCGTCCATGAGCTCGTTGCCGGGACTGGCGGGTAGCAGCAGGGTAGTCCGGCCCGCTAGCTTGTTGGCGGAACGGTCGAAGAGCCCCATCAGGTACCTCCAGGGTCAGAGCTTAGAACAGAGATGTGACGCCGTGCCAGGCGTCGCTGGCCGCGCTGCTGGCCAGGTTTCCGATGTCGGAGCCCAGGTGCGCGGTGTCGTTCCAGGTGCTGACGCCCGCAGCGCCGAAGTCGGTGATGATCCCCAGCGCCCCGTGCTCGTCCCACTGCTGGGGCATGTCGGCGATGAGGTTATGTACATAGTCTCCGACGCCGTAGGCGACGACGCCGCCCGCCACAACGCCTGCCGCGACGCCGAGGGCGGGCGCGCCGGCGAACACGGCCAGGCCGGCCACCGCGGTTCCGACAACCGCCGCCAGGGCGATCGTGCCCACGGTATCGGCGGTCTCAAGCGGGTAGGCGGCCCAGCCGGGGACGCCGGCGTGCACGTCGGCCTGGGCGTTGAGCACGGTGCTGATCCCGCCGGCCAGGACATCAACTACCGGGACGTCGGCCGCTGCCCTGAGCAGGCCACCTTCTGCAAGCCCTTCAGCCACCCCGCTAAGGCCAGGCAAGTCGGACAAGCGGGTGGCGAATAGCTTGGAGATCGCGTTCTCGTTGCCCTGCGCTTCCTTTAGCTCTGCTTCTACGGAAGCGAGCTCGCCCTTGGCTTTGGCCTGTGCTGCCTTCACGTCGTCGGGCATTTTGCCGAACTGGCCGTTCGCACGCTTGGCGGCCGCTTGCGCATCCAGCCAGGCCTGGTGCGCTTTCTTCAGTATCGCCTTGGCCTCTTCCACCTCGTCGGCGATCGCACGTGCGTTGGCGGTCGGGGTGGCGAACAGGTCGGCCAGCAGGTCGGCGATCGTGTTGCCCTCGCCGACGCCGGTCTCGACGCCGTTCGGGCTGCCGCTTCCGCCGCTGCCCGCCTTGCCGGACGTGGCCGCGGTGGTGAGGTTGACCAGGTCGCCCGCCGCCTGGGTGCGGGCATTGCTGGCGTCGGTGAGGCACTCCTGGTAAAAGGTGCTGTACCAGCTCCGCCAGCTCTCCTTGGTCGCGCTGCTGTAGCAGACGGCGGGCGGCTGCCCGTCGGCGCCGATGGCGACACCGTGCGCCGCCGCCTGGCTGGCGGCGCTCTCCAGCGCGTTCTCGATCTTGGCGAGGTTGGCGGCAAGTTGGTCGACGACGCTTCCGGTCTGGATGACGACCAGACCGACGGCGTTGACCTGTGCCGAGACCTTCTCCCAGTTGCCGGTGAACGCCCGGGCGGCCGGGCCCTGCCAGCCTGCGTCGGCGACGATCCCGCTGACCTGCTTGTTCAGGGCAGTGACGACGTCTTCCATGCCGGGCACGTAGCCGTAGAGGGTGCCCGCGAACGCGGCCAGGCCATGGATGTCGCCGCCGACCCAGGTATGGGTGAAAGCGGCAAGGGGGAGCAGGGACTTATTGGGCAAAACAGCGGTATCAGCCATGATTTTCCTCGGTCGGCCTCAGTTGATCCTGAGCGGGGAACTGATCTGGTTGCACAGCTGAGTCAGGCTCTCCTCGGTGCCGGCGTAGTTGCCGTGCGCCTGCCTCAACTTGGCTGAGTCGGTCGCGATCGCCCCGGCGGCCGCCAGGTGCAGGGCGCTGATCAGCTGGACCGCGGCCCGCAGGCTCTGGTTGACCGCGGTGTCTCCGCCGTCCGGGCACGCGGGCCCGTCGGCGGGGATGAGCGTCCGGTACGTCGCCGCCTCGGTTTCGAACGTGGACGCCGCGGCGAGCAGGTCCGACAGCACGACCTGGAACCCGTCGCTACCACCGTCGGCCGGGATCATCAGCGTATCCGTTCCAGGGCTCGCAGGTCGTTGGCCTGCCAGCGCCAGTCACCGGCGTGTGCCGGCGGGTCGAGCACGACGGAGTACACGCCCGCGCCGCCCATGATCTCCTGAACGCTGCGCAACGGCAGCGCGACCCACGGCTGATACTGGCCGAGCGCCGCCACGAGCCGCCGGACGCTCGTGAAGACCGGCATGACCCGGCGGCCACCGGGCAGCTCTCGCACCTCGAAGATCACGTCGCCGTTGCGGCCGGGGCGCACGTCGCGGCGGGCAGGCGCTACCACGATCTCGGGAAGAGCGCTGCCCGCCGGGTCGGTGTTACTTGTCATCATCGATCACCTGCGGGACCAGGTTCACGGGCAGGCGCCAGAGATCGTCCCCATTGAGCCAGGCCTGCCGGATCCGCTCCTGTTCCTCTGGCTGCGCCGCCCCGCCGGTTCCCATCATCGGGAAGCCCGCCAGGTCCGGAGCGAGGCTGCCCTCCTCGGCGCCGGCCAGGGTGCCGTCCGTGTCCAGTTGCAGCGACTGGGCGCCGGCCACGTCACCGGCCACGAACGAATCGGAACCGGAAATGCCGTTTGTCCCCGGCAGGCCGGGCAGAGCGCCAGGCTCGTCGGAGACCAGCCCGGAGGCCTCCGGCGCCACGCTGCCGGGCGATCCCGCGCTCACCTGGCCGACGGTCGGCCCGGTGTTGTCATCCAAGGTTCCGGTGACCGTACCGGGCGTCGGCTCGGTCGTACCGGGAACAGTGGGAACCGGCCCCGGCAAGCCTCCGCTGAGCCCGCCCGAGCCGGGCGGAGGAGACGCCGAGGCGGGCGCGGGCGCGCTACCCGCAGGGGAGGAGATCGGGCCGCCGGGAATTGTGGTCCCTTGCAGGCTTGACGGCGGCGCGGCGGCACCGGCCTGCCGGCTGGCTGCACCGGCGCCCCCGGTGGCTCTGCTCGTTGAGCTGCCACCGTCGGCCAGGCGCGCTCCGGCACCGGAACCGCCGCCGGAGGCGCCGACGGTGACCGGAACGGTCGGCCCGCTGCCCTTGCCGCTGCCTTTAGCCGGAGCCGCAGGTGCGCCGATGGAGTCCGGCAGCGACTGGTCCGCGATGACCAGATAGCTGCTCAGCTTGGCGATGTACTGCTGCGCCGTGCGGTCGGCGGCCGCCTGCGCGCTGCCGTCCAGTTCGTCGATCAGACCCACGCCCGCCCCGATGACAGCGCCCACCGGGCCACCGAGAGCAGCGCTGGTTTCCGCGTCACCGAGGACCAGCGACGTGGTCGAAACCCGTGGGTCAGGCAGCGACGCGAACTTCGGCAGCACTTCGTCGCCCAGCCAGGACAGGACGGAACCGACCTGCAGTGCCTGCTGCGCCAGCATGACCATGCGACTATGCAGCTGCTGGAACTGGCCCATAGCAGCCTGGGCCGCGCTGCCTGACCAGTTCTGGGCGAGCTTGTGAGCGTTGGCGGCCAGCCGCCCCGCGACCGTGTCCAGCATGGTGCCCAGGCGGGTGTGGGCGCCCCCGGCCGCTGTCACCTCATCCGGGCTCAGGCCGTGCAGGATCTCCATGATGGTGCCGGCCGACATTCCCGCCCCGCTGAATCCCGGTACCGCGTGGATCCTGACGGGGTAGCTCGGCTGCGCACCGAGTGCGGACGAGGCGGGCCTGCCACCGGTTCCGTACGAGGCCACCAGGCCTGTCACGCTGGAGAGGCTGGTGCCCACGCTGCGCGCGGCCCGCAGGTTGTCGGACTCGGACTGGTCATAGGCGGCCGCGCTGCTGGTAAGCCTGCCCGAGGTATCCAGGTGCGTCGTGCCGGTCTGCTGGCTGGCGAGCACGATGCCGCTAAAGGCGGCGGACGCGTTGCCGTTGAACCCGACCGCCGTCGGCCAGCCCGCGATCAGGCCCGTGTTTGCGGTTATCGAGACGCCGCCGCCATGCCGGACGCCGTTCAGCCGGCTCACGGCCCCCTCTAGGTCCTGCAGGTCCAAGCGCATGCCCGCTGCCACGCCGCGCAGCGCGTCCCGGTGGACGGCAACCTGTCCGTGCCCGCTGGCGTCGGGCGCCGTCCACGAGCGCGCGTCCGCTATCCTGCCCGGCCTGCTGCCCACCGACGGAATCGGCGCCGGCGACGAGCCGTCAAGCTCATTCGCAAGCCCCGTTTCCGAACCGATGAGAGCCTGCACCACTTCCCCGAATGCGCTCACCAGCTTCTCCCGTCAGCTGCCCGCGCCGCGTCGGCGATAACTCAGGACCAGAGCCCGGTATTGGCGGCCTCGGCCGACTGGTAGTTGCTGTTGGCCGTTCCGATCACCATGCCGAGCTGGGATAGCACCTGCTGCATGTCGGCCATGGCGGCGTTCCACTGGGCCTGCGCCTCGTGGTAAGCCTGCTGGGCCGAGCCGACCCACTCCGACAGGTTGCCCTGCAGCTGGGACTCCAGCGACGAGACCTCGTTGACCAGCGAGCTGTAGGTCGACTTGAAGTCGGCTTCTCCCTGCTCCATGGCGGAGAAGACCACCCGCGTATAGTCACTCATTGCTCAGCCTCCCAGCGCGGCCTGAACGCGGCTTACCTGAGCGGCGTTGGCTTCCTCGGCGTTTACGTACGTGCTATGCGTGGCGACGAGCCTTTCCTGTATGCCCTGCAACGCGTTGAGTACCTTGGCGAAGTCGGCGCTGAACGCCTCGTACGTGCTCGCGAATGCGGCCGACGCCTCTCCCTGCCAGCCGGCCTGGAGTTGGCTGTTGTACCCGTTCATGCTGGCTTGCAGTCCGCGGATGACCGTCACCGTCGACTCAACCTGCTGCGCCGCTGTGGCCATCGCCGCCCTGTTGACGGCCGACTCTGCTGTCGCCATGCGACCACCCCCTCGCCTTCGTAGCTAGATAACGGTAATTGGGTCTCATGCGTTAAACGAAGCTACTAGCCCTGCCGGTTCAACGCTTGACCCATAATTACTATTTTTTCCCGACGAAGTCCTGTATTTCGGTCGGCTGAAGCCGATATCGATGCGGTATAGAGAGGGCTCGAATTATCCGGCGCTGACCGTTGCCGCGGACGGATCTAGCACCGGTCCCTGGGACAACAGGTCGAGTACCGACGCAGGCAGCACTGCCTTCGATGACTCAAGGTCGTAGCCGAGCACGGCGGCTACCGACGCCGACGGCAGCGCGAAGCGTTCCGTGCCGTAGACGAGGAACCAGGCAGTGGCCCGGGACGGCTGCTGAACGCTCGGCGCCGCTCCGACCAGCGCACCGTGCCCCGAGGGGAGCCAGACCGCGTTCACCCCGGCCATGCCCGCCGTCGGGGTGGCCCCGGCCGGGACGGTACCGCCCGTGGCCAGCGAGCGTGCCAGCCCGGTTCCGTAAACCGTGCACAGCGTCGTCGCCTGCGGTACCGCATGGGGCAAGGTGGGAGGCAGGCCCCCGTCGGGAATCGCGGCACCGGACAGGTTCATCGTCGCCGCCGCGTTGGTGATCTGCATCAGTCCCGGCGCACCCGGAGCGGTCGTCAGCAACTCGGCCAGTGTAGGCGAGACCGCCGCCAGCTTCCCGCTGGCCTCGACCACGAAGTACTGCGCGGGGGATGCCTGATGGAACACCTGGCCCACCGTGAGCGTGTCCCCGTTCTCTTCGGTCACCGTCCCGCCGCTGCCCGGGATCGTCGGCGCCGTGAAGTCCGGTCCCTGCGGCAGCGCATCGAGCCAGCCCGCTGGCACCGCCGTCGGCTGCTTGCCAAACAGGTCCTGCATGACTTGCGGCGCGATCGCCAGCCGCTCGCCGTTCCACAGCACCCAGTCGCCGCCCTGCGTGTCGGCCAAGACCGCCTGTGTCTGCCCCAGGGCGGTGCCTCCCGTCGATTCGCCCCCGACCAGGGTCGTCTCGCCGTCCGCGGTGCAAACCGACCACGGCCCCTGAACCAGGTCCGCGGCGGTCGGCAGGTCTTGCGGGAGGCCGGCGATGCCGATCGTCGGGCCGATCTGGTACCGGGACAACGAATCCTGGCGGACGACAACCTTGTTGACCGAACTAGTGTCCAGGGCGAGCAGGGCAGACGCGTAATTCAGCGCGGGGCATAGCTTTCCGTTGTCGCACGGCACGTATGACGTCGCCGTGTCCTGGTCCAGGACGAGCGTGCCCGCCTTGGTGAGACCGCTGGCGGGCACTGGGGCGAGCAGCCCGAGCACGCCGAAGACGGCGGCCGCGATCACTCCGACCATGACGCTGGTGACGGTGGCGGTGTTCATCCGGCGCAGCGGCTGGTTCGGCGAGTCCGGTTCGCCGCACAGCAGCGCCAGCGACGCCCGCCGCGTCATCAGCTGATGCGCCTGGAAGAGGATCTTGCGGTCCTGCATTCTGGCCCTTACCCGCCGAGGCCGTGCAGGTAGCTCAGTATCCCCGCCGTGCCGAGCGCGAGCGCGACGAGTGCGGCGGCCAGCAACCCTTCCGTCACGTCTGCCGCGCGGCCCCAGAACGGCGAGGGGCGGTGCTCAGGCAGCCACACGCCCGCCCCGATGACGACGCCCGCGCCTGCGCCCAGGGCAAGCAGCGCAGTGAGCCCGCCGGCCGACACGCCGAGCAGCGCGAGGCCTGCGTAGCCGGGGATAAGCAGCCAGAGTCGCTGCGCGCGGCCGGGAAACACGCGGGACCTGAGCAGCAGCACACAAGAAAGCACCGCCGCCATCACCCGGGGCAGCAGACCGTGCCCGAGGCCGAGCGAGATCTCCGCACCGGCGCCGGTCAGTCCCACGGCGGCAACGGCACCGACGACGATCCGGTCAGCCGCCGCGGCACGCAGGCGAATGTCGGCGGAGGGCGCGAGCAGCGTGTCGTCGCGTAGGTCGTCAGCGGAGGCAGGCACCGACGGCAGCCGCAGCCGGGCCAGCCGGAAGGCCAGACCGGGAATGAGCGGCATCAGCGCGAGCACGGCCGTTGCGACCAGCGCAGCGCTCCCGGCCGCGCTCAGCCGGGTCCACGTGAACGCCAGCCAGCAGGTCAGCACGCCGAACAGCGCCGCGACGGCGGGACCAAGGAACACGGGAAGCGTCACCGCGATAGCGGCAAGCAGGGCAGCCAGCGCCGTCAGCGCGAACCCGGCGAGCGCCCCGGGAGCTCCGGCGTGCCACGGGGCGTCGGCGCGGGAGGTCCCGACGGCGTCCACCCCGGCCAGGAACGCGTACGGCAGGGCGGCGTAGCCCAGTACCGTGCCTGCCAGGGTATCGCCCGCCGCCCGGGCCGCCGAGGCGGCGGCCGCCAGCAGCAGCAGCGCCATCGCGCCGGCCACGGCCGCCGGGGCAGGCATGGCCGACCGGGCGATTATGACCGCGCCCGACGCGAGGGCCAGTGCGCTGGCCCAGAACGCCACCCACCGGGCATCGCCGCTCGTCCACCGGCCCGGCCCGCCGTGCACGCCGGCGATCTCGTCGGCGATATCGTCCGACAGCACCTCGGGCAGTTCCGCGACGCGCGGTCGGAGATAAAGCAGTTCCCCGTCCAGCAGCCCCGCGGCGGCCGGGGTGGCCGACGGCGGGAAGGGCCGCTGGCCCAGCCGCTGCAGCACCCAGCCGCCAGGCGCTTCGCGTGCGTCCAGCCGGCAGAAGTGCGCGATCACGGGAAACAGCTGGGCGAACGGCACACCCGAGGGAAGCGCCAGATCCACCCGGTGACGCGGGCCGACCACGGTTATTCTGCAGACGTCACCAGCGACCGCGGGATACGTCATGTCCCCGTAATCCACGTAAGCCATTGGCACTCAAGATCATCAATATGCATTCGTGTGCTTGGCCGGCAGTTTTTCTGATGGCAGCCTCCCCACCACCCCTGAGCGACTTTACTGTCCTTGAGTATCTGAACGTATCCCTTTCGGCATGCGTTCATATATAGGGCGAGATGATGAGATATTTGGCTAGATGATGAGGGCGAAGGATGGGTACGCTAACGGTCCGCCGGAGGTCCGGTCCCGGAAGTCGGCCGTCAATGCCTCAGGGCGAGATCCGGCTGCCGCCACCGCCTGAACTGCCTGAGCAGGCGGCCGACGGGTTCACGCAGGCACTGATGTACCTGCCAATGGGGGCGATGGCGATCGGCATGATCGCGGTCGTCGCGGGCGGGCACGCCAGCGCGATCCTCTACGTGGGCAGCGGTGCCATGGCCGTCGGCATGGTCGGGATGATGGCCGGTCAGGTCATGCGCGGTCGCGGCGACCGCAAGCTTAAGCTGAACGGGCTGCGCCGGGACTACCTGCGGCACCTGTCGCAGGTGCGGGAGAAGGCCCGTCGTGCGGCAGCCGTGCAGCGGGAGGTTCTCGACCACTATGGCCCTGATCCGGCTAGCCTGTCGTCGCGGGTGATGGCCGGGAGGATGTGGGAGCGGACGACGGCCGACACCGACTTCCTCAACGTGCGGATCGCCACCGGCCCCCAGGCGCTCGCGACCCGGCTGATCCCGCCGGACACCAAGCCGATGGAGGATCTCGATCCACTGTGCGCCGGAGCGCTGCGCAGGTTTATGCACAGTTACTCAAGCGTGCCGGCGCTGCCGGTCTCGGTCCGGCTGCGCTCGTTTACCCGTGTCTGCGCCGAAGGGGATGACGATCGCGTCCGAAGCCTGATCCGGGCGCTGATCGCCCAGGTGGCCGTCATGCACTCGCCGGCCGACGTGCGAATCAGCGTGTGTGCGGGCTCCGACCGCATCGGCGAGTGGGAGTGGATCAAGTGGCTGCCGCACAACATGCACCCCACCGAGTTCGACGCGGCTGGGCCCGTCCGGCTGATGGCCCCGGGACTGGGCCACCTGGCCCGCATGCTGGCGGCCGAGTTGCGTGACCGGCCGCGCTTCGCGTCGTCCGTCGGCCCCCAGGTTCCCTTCCACCTGATCATCGCCGACTCGGTGGCCGCCGAGGCCGGTGCCGAGCTGGCCGGGGTGGACGGCGTGCTGCTGATAGACGTCGCGGGCAACCTCGTGCTCGGTGACCAGGCAACGCTTCGCCTCCGGGTAACGCGTGAGCAAATGTACCGGGGCGACACCCCGCTGGGGGTCCCCGACACGCTTTCCTGGGCGGAGGCAGAGGCGCTGGCCAGGCAACTGGCTCCGCTGCGCCCCGCATCCGCTGACCAGGTGGCCGCCGACCCGCTTGCCGCCACCACGACACTGACCAGCCTGCTCGGCGTGCCGGACCCCAGTGCGGTCAACGTCGCTGAGTTCTGGCGTCCGCGCGCGCCGCGCGACCTGCTTCGGGTGCCGCTCGGCTGTGACGACGCCGGGGCCCCGGTGGAGCTGGACATCAAGGAGTCGGCGCAAGGCGGAATGGGCCCGCATGGCCTGGTCATCGGGGCGACCGGGTCCGGCAAGTCCGAACTGCTGCGCACGCTGGTGCTCGGCCTGGCGATGACTCACTCGCCTGAGCAGCTCAACTTCGTCCTGGTGGACTTCAAGGGCGGCGCTACCTTCCTCGGCCTTGAGCGGCTGCCGCACGTGTCGGCGGTGATCACCAACCTGGCCGACGAACTGCCGCTGGTCGACCGGATGCGCGATGCACTGGCGGGCGAGCTGGTTCGTCGCCAGGAGCTGTTCCGCCGGGCAGGCAACCACGCCTCCCTGCGGGACTACACGGCGGCCCGGGCCGCCGGCGTGCCGCTGGCGCCGATCCCGGCGCTGTTCGTGGTGCTCGACGAGTTCTCCGAGCTGCTGGCGGCTAAGCCGGACTTCATCGACCTGTTCGTGACGATCGGCCGACTGGGCCGCTCGCTCGGCGTGCACCTGCTGCTGGCCTCGCAGCGACTTGAAGAAGGGCGGCTGCGCGGCCTGGAAACCCAGCTGTCGTACCGGATCGGGCTGCGGACCTTCAGTGCCCAGGAGTCCAGGATCGTACTCGGCACCCCTGACGCCTACGAGTTGCCCGCCCAGCCCGGCAACGGCTTTCTCAAAGTGGACACGTCGGGCATGACCAGGTTCAAGGCGGCCTACGTCTCCGGCCCGGCGGTCGCGAAGGGCGGCAGCGGCGTCCCCGCGATGGGACAGCAGGCCATGCGGCCGGTTATCGCCCCGTTCGGCCCCGCCTACGTGCCGCCGCGGCCGGCCGCGGCGGCCGCATCCGGGTCGGCCGCCGCGACGCGGGCGGAGACGGACCGGGCCGATACCGCAGCGGCGGCGGAATCCCTGCTTGACGTGGTGGTCGCGCAGCTCGCCGGCCGCGGGCCTGCCGCCCACGAAATCTGGCTGCCGCCGCTTGACCGGGCGCCATCGCTGGCCGAGTTGCTGCCACCGCTTGCCGTCACGCCGCGCGGGCTGAGCACAGCGGGCGGCGAGGCACAGGGAATGCTGCGGGCCGTGCTCGGGGTCATCGACCGGCCATTCGAGCAGCGCCGGGACCCGTTGTGGACGGACCTGTCCGGTGCTGCGGGGCACGTGGCGGTCGTCGGCGCGCCGCGCAGCGGTAAGTCCACCGTCCTGCGCACACTGATTAGCTCGCTCGCGCTCCTGCACACGCCCGCGGAAGTCCAGTTCTACGTGCTCGACTTCGGCGGCGGCACACTGTCCGCGCTGAGCGACCTGCCGCACGTCGGCGGGGTGGCGTTCCGTACCGACGGCGACCAGGTCCGGCGAACGGTGGCGGAGCTAAGCGCGCTGCTCGAACAGCGGGAACGCTCGTTCGCCGAGCACGGCATCGGGTCGATCGCGGCCTACCGCCAGGTGAGCGCGGCCAGCGACGGGTTCGGTGACGTGTTTCTCATCGTGGATGGCTGGCTCACACTGCGCCAGGACTACGAGGACCTGGAGCCGATGGTGACCGCGCTGGCCGCTCGCGGCCTCGGTTACGGCATCCACGTCGTCGCCTCGTCAATCAAATGGTCGGAGTTCCGCCCGGCGGTCCGCGACCTGTTCGGCACCAGGCTTGAGCTACGGCTCGGCGACCCGTACGAGTCGGAGATCGGCCGGGCGGCGGCCGCTAACGTGCCGGCCGACGCGCCCGGTCGCGGGCTGACCCGCGATGGCCTGCACTTCCTGGCCGCGGTGCCACGGCTTGACCCGCCCGGAGGGCGCCACGCCGGGGCGGTGGACGCGGGGCCGGACAGCCAGGAGGCCACCAGTGCGCTGGCCGACGCCGTCGCTGAGTCGTGGCCCGGTCCAGCGGCGCGGGCGGTCAGAATGCTGCCGCATCGGCTGTCGGCCGCCTCGCTGCCTCCGGCATCGGGCGGCGTGGTGCCATTCGGCCTCGACGAGAGCGCGCTCGCCCCGGTCAGCGCGGACTTTACCGCCGACCCGCACTTCCTGATCTTCGGTGACACCGAGTGCGGCAAGTCCAACCTGCTGCGGTTGCTGACCGCGGGGATCGTCGGCGCGTACAGCGACGAGCAGGCGAAGATGATCTTCGTTGACTACCGGCGCTCGCTGCTCGACTCCGCCGAGGTACCGCACCAGATCGGCTACGCAACCTCCTCGGTGACCGCGTCCGCGCTGCTCAAGGAGGCGCGAGAGGCGCTGCTCAAGCGGCTGCCGCCGCCGGAGCTCACGCCAAGCCAACTGCGGGCGCGGTCCTGGTGGTCCGGGCCGGATCTTTTCCTCATCGTGGACGACTACGAACTCGTGGCGAACTCCGCCAATCCTGTGACCATGCTGTCGGAGTTGCTGCCGCAGGCGCGCGACATAGGACTGCACGTCCTGCTGGCGCGTTCGGCAGGCGGGGCCGGACGGTCGATGTTCGAACCGGTGATCCAGCGGATTCGGGAGATGGGGTCGCCTGGGCTGATCATGTCGGGCAGCAGGGACGAGGGGCCGTTGCTTGGCGGTGTACGTCCGGTTGCCCAGCCCGCGGGGCGCGGCTACCTGGTCGAGCGGCGTGCCGGGAGCCGGCTCGTGCAAGCGGCCCTGCAGGAGTAACCGGACGCTGCGGCTAGGCGCCGCTGGCCCTTTAGCGTCGCCTGCGGGCCGCGGGGATCACCATGACCGTGGCGATCACGAGCAGCCCCAACCCGAGCGCCGCGCCCACGATCGCCAGCGCCACCGTCCGGGGCCGGGGGTCGGACGGTGCCGCGCGGGTGACCGGCACATGCCGGGCGACCGCCGCCGACCCGGCCCCGTCGTCCGGGAACAGAGCTGTCACTGCCTGCACCGGGTTCACCATTCCGTCGCCCGTTCCCGCTCCGGCTGTGCCGTCGGCGGTCGCCGCGATGCGGGCCACCACCTGCGAGGCACTGAGGTCCGGATGGGATGCGCGGACCAGCGCGGCCACCCCGGAGACGAAGGCTGTCGCGAAGCTGGTGCCGTTGTCATCCTGGGAATAGGCGTCCGGGTAGGTGCCCGGGTACGCGCTGGCCACGTCCACTCCCGGTGCGGTGACCGTCACCGGCGTCCTGGTGTCGGAAAACGGCGCCAGCGAGCCGTTCGATGCGACCGCTCCGACCGACAGCACCCCGGGGTAGGCGGCCGGGTAGAACGGGCCCTGGCCGCTGCTCGCGCTGTCGTTGCCCGCCGCCGCGACGACGACCACGTTACTGGCCTGTGCGAACTCGACAGCCGAGCGGAGCGCGGGCGTATTGGCGGCTGCCAGCGACAGGTTGATGACGCTTGCGCCTAGGTCAACCGCATCGCGGATCGCGCTCGCGGTCACGTCGACTGAGATGGTCTCCGAATTGGTGATCTTGATTGAGAGGACCTGAGCTTGCGGTGCGACGCCGCTGAACAAGCTGCCGGCCTGCGGCGCGGCGGCGATGATGCTCGCCACCGCCGTTCCGTGCCCCACGCAGTCAGCCCCGGCCGTAACCCCGGCAACTGCCTCTGACAGGTCAGGGCCCACCGTGACCCGGTTACCGAACTGCGGGTTCGCGTCCACCCCGCTGTCGATGACGGCGACGGTCACCCCCGCCCCTTCGGTCAGGCCCCATACGCTGGAAAAGCTCAGCGCCTGCTGGGCCCATGGCGTGGTCGTGGGTGGGGCGACCCCCTGACCGTTCGGGCAGTCGGCCGTCGGCTCAGGTAGTTGCCCGGCCGCCGCGCCCGGTTCAGCGGCTGCGACCTGCGCGGTCAGCGGGGCAGGCGCGGCGGAGGCAGCCTGCGCGGCGGCTGGCGCGAGGACGGCAAGGCACGGCGCGGCCAGCACTACCACCAGCTTCGACACGCAACGCGCCACTACGCGCCTCCGTCACCGGTGCCGCCCGCGAACATCCTTACTTATAGATACGGGCGATCTGCGATTCGCGTTCATCCCGGCCAAAACGTAGCAGTCACTTCTTGCCCGACGCCGCGCAAACGCTGTTTGAGCCGCTCGCGCCGGCGTTACCGTGGGCGCTTCCAGAACTCGCGGTTAGCGGCAGGGGGGACATCTCCGGGCTGTGCCGGCGGAGCGTCGTCTGACGGGTCCTGCGCCGCGAGCTCCGTCAGCAGGCGGATCGCATTCGTCCAGAGCGCGTCAAGTTCGGTGCCGCGCGGCGACCCGGGCTTGTCGCAGTCACGGAGCTTGCCGGCCAGGGCAGTCAGTTCGGTGAGCAGCCCGGCGGCAGCGGGATCTGCGGCCAGCCAGGCGAGCAGCGCATCGAGCCGGGTGGCCAGGTCGGCGAGGACAAGGACGCGCTCACCATCCGGCGTGCGCTGCGCCGCACGCAGCGCGACAACCTCGTCTGCGAGCTGGCGGCGAGCGTGGACGAGGCGGTCCGCGTTGCTTGCCGACCTGGCGCTGAGGGCTTTCGCGCGGCCCCGTTGCCCCGTCGACCTTGCCGCGGCCACCCGCACCGTTTTGGTGGAACGCGTGTTCATCGCCATCATCGCGCTGGGCGCGCCCATTGCGCCTGCCGGCCGGGCACCGGCGCCGCGGGCGGAAGGCCGAGGCCGGCCGGATCCCATCCGGCGGGCAGTTCGACGGGCTGGGTCACCCGGTGCGGTGCCTCCCCGTCCGTGACGACACGGGAATCGACCGCCACGAAGGCGGTGAACCGGCACAGCACGCTGTAGCGCAGGGAGACGTCCGTGATCTGCTGTTCCAAGCGGGCCAGCTCAGCGGTGTCCCGGCCCGCCAGGCAGGCGTAGCGGTCTTCAAGGTCACGGAGGTGGGACCGGGCCCAGTTCGCCCTGCTTGCCGGGTTACCGCCGGTCGCCGCGAGGATCCTGTTTTCGAACGGCGCTCCGTCGGCCGCTGTGCCGCGAACTGTGATCGTCCCGCCCGGGCGACCGCGCCAGCGGCCCGCCACCGTTACCGGCCCGTCAGGGAACAGGTCCGGCAGCAGCCTCGGGGCCACCGTCCCGGGCACGATCTGCAGGCCGTCGGCGGCCAGCGTGAGCGCGGTCGCCAGCGGCGCGCCGATCCGGCGGTGGATGCGGGCAGCGGCCTCATCCAGGCGGTCCTCGGACTCCACCAGCTCGCAGCGGCCCCGTCCGGCACTAGCGAGCCTGCTGAGGAATCCGGCGTTGACCGCCTGGTCGATGCCCACGACGTGCACCCGGATCCGGGCCAGCAGCGGGTCGATCCGGTGCAGGATCTGGTCCTCGTTGCCCACCTGCCCGTCGGTGACCAGGACCAGCACGCGGTCGCGGCGCCCGTCAGCCGCCGGTTCGCCGGCGGCCGCCGGATCAGCCGCCCCGGTGAGCAGTCCCACCGCACGCTCAAGCGGTTCCAGCATCTGCGTGCCGCCCCGGGCGATCGTGCGGGCAAGCTGCTCAACGGCACGGAACCGGTTGCGGTCGGTCGCATCGGCGAGCCCGGACGGAAGATCCGGCGACTGCTCGATCCTGTCGTCAAAGCACAGCACCGCGAACCGGTCGG
The DNA here is from genome assembly GCA_963785645.1 of uncultured Actinomycetota bacterium. Classification (GTDB taxonomy): domain Bacteria; phylum Actinomycetota; class Actinomycetes; order Streptosporangiales; family Streptosporangiaceae; genus Trebonia. The sequence goes on along the minus strand of CAWAWG010000016.1, from coordinate 90,762 downwards.
TGCCGGTCAGCGTGTCCACGATGCGGGCGGCGGCGCGGCGGGCCGCCACCATCTTCCAGCCGCCCATGCTTCCGGAGCGGTCAAGCACCAGCACCACGTCGCGGGGTCGCGGCCGGCTGCCGCCGTCCGGCGGCACGAGGGTGAGGGTGAAGGTACCCTCCGCTGGGTCTTCTCCGGGGTCGGGGGTAAGCACCAGCGAAGTCACCACCCGTTCGCGGTCGGCAACCGCCAGCCGCAAGATGAAGTCCCTGTCCAACCGCTCGCCCGGTCGCAGCCGGACAATGGTGCGGCCGTCCGCAGCCGCCTTCTCCGCGGTGGCGTGCAGGCTGCAACGGATTCCCGCCAGCGGCAGGCCCGCCGGGTCGATGTCGACGCTTATCGTCAGCCGGACCGGGTCCGGGAACCCGGGCAGCAGCACTGGAGGGCTGATCCGGGACGCGTCGGGGACGGCATCGGTGTCGGCGGCGGTGCCGCTTCCGGCTGGGCCACCCCCGGCCGGGGCGCCGCCGAGCGGGCTGGCCGGGATGTAGCGGGGGGCGACCACCAGCGGGAACCGGAACGTCACCTCGCCGTCGTCATACGGCAGCGGCTGAGCCAGCGTCAGCCGGACGGTGACCCGTTCGCCGGGGGCGATGTTCCCGGCTCGCATCGTGAAGACATCCGGCCGGTCCTCTTCCGCGATCGCCGCCCGCCGCCCTTCCGCGATCGCCTTGTCGTAATCCGCACGAGCTTGGGAACGTTCTTTCAGCGTCGCTTCCACGACGTGCCCGGCGCACTCCATCCGCATCGCGGTGACCGCGGCCCGGTCCGGCAGCGGGAAAATATACGTTGCCTCCACCGGGACGTCGAACGGGTTACGGAAGCCCTGGGTCAGCTCCACGCTGGCCGACGGGCCGGCGATAGCGGCGCGGATGTCCACGGAATCCAGCGGCAGGTTACCCCGGCTGGTCGCGATGGAACCCAGGCCGGGCATCCGGGTCGGCGGTGTGCTCGACGGTCAGCGGTGCGACGTCACTGGTCATATCCGGCTCTCCTCAGCAGGCTGCTTTAATCCGGGCGGACGGTTCTGGGCTCCGGCCGGATCGCCGGGGCCGTAGGCGTACAGGCCCTGGTCGGCCAGCTTCCTGACCAGCGGCCGGGCCGCGTTCACGATTTCGGTTACCTCGTCGGGGCTGGGCTCGCGGTCTGCGCCATCAAGCAGCAGCATCACCCCCGGTGCGAGCCTGACACCGTGCACGAGCCCATCCGGGAGAACGGCGGGACCGCGATCCCCGTGGCCGTCGTCGGCGGCACCGGGCCCGGGTTCGCCGGGCCGTTCCCCGGTCGGCGCCGGCCTGCCGGGCTGGCGCACCCAGAAGCGGGAGGGGGCAGCCGGCGCGGCCTGCGGCGCCGGCTCGATGTCCGGGACGCGGGCGACCGCGGCCAGCGCCTCGTCGGTCGCACCCGCCAGTTCGGCCTGGATCTCGGTCAGTGACCGTCCCTCCGCCTGACGGCGCTTTACCGCCACCAGCTGAAGCAGGTGGCGCCGTCCGTACCGGGCGACCCGGCCCCGGCGGCTCAGCGGAGGATCGACCAGGCCGACGGTGACATACCAGCGGACCAGGCGTTCGTTCGGCACGTCCCGGACCCGGCCGTTTGCCCGCGCCGGGCCGCCTTCCGGGCCAGCCGGCTGGGTAACAGCCAGAGTCTGGGCGGCGAGTTCCGTCAGCTCCAGGATCGTCCATGGCTCCTCCACCGCCTGATTATGACACTGTCATTATTACAGTGTCAATAAGAGGTCGGCGGCATGCGGCCGCACTACCGGGGTCGAAAGGCCTGGGTCGGTGACGCGCCCGCCCGGGATGCCCTCGGGGACGTACGCGGCACCGTGCCTGGATGTCCCGGCGCGGGCGAGGCGCTGCGGGCGATGTGGCAGTCGCCAAGGTTTTCGCTTTACTGGTCAATAAAGCAGGCCATGGCCGCGTCGGGAAACAAGTTGACGTCGCCGGGCGGGCGCGTCCCCGCCGTGGTAGCGGAACTCGGCCCCATATGTGCGCAGGTCACAGCGCTGAGGTCTTGAGTCGCGTCGGCACCAGGTCGCGTCTCGCCGGCCCGGTGCGGCAGGAGCGTACGCAAATCGCCTGGACGGCGAGGCCGCGACATGCCCGAGACGGTCAACTACGGTAATAAGCCGACGCGGCCATAACCTGCGGAATTGACCCGGTCACGGGCCGCGTCGCGGGAGCGGCCGGATCTTCCGGGCATATCCGGCACTCGCCCGGGCCGCCTGCCGTGCGGCGAGATCCGTGGGCCGGTGACATTGCACCGGGGCGGGCAAAACATCCGCTGCGGTGCCTAATAAGAGCTACCGGGTCAGTTGTACGGCAGACTCGGTACCAGGTGGCCGTCGGCGGGCGAGCACTCGCGTTGCCTGGCTAACCGGCTCGTCGGCATCCTGCACGGATGCCTGAAGGCCGGCGCCAGCTACGACGAGGCCACCGCCTGGGGCCGCCGAGGAAAACCCAACCAATCTTCCGCAGCTGCTTGACATCTAAGGCCCTGGGATATCTGGGCGGTGCGGACCTCGGCCTTTCAATCCCGGCAAGAGCCGCGGGCGGCCCGCCGCCGGTGCCCCGTACTGCCCCGGGGGAGCCGCGGAGGATGTCCGGTGAGCCGGGAATGAAGCCGCAGCGACCGTGCGTTGGGCACGGTCTACCATGCGCGCCGTCCGGCTGTCCGGTCCCGGCCCCGTGGATAACCTGCGGTTGACCACGCTCCCGCTACCGCCCGAGCGGGACGGCTGGGTGCGCATCCGCGTCGAGGCGTTCGGCCTCAACCGTTCGGAGCTGAAGCTCCGGCTGGGCGTGAGCGTGGGCGTCAGCTTTCCCCGGGTGCCGGGCATCGAGGCGGCTGGCACCGTGGACGCGGCTCCCGCCGGCAGCGGACTGGCCCGCGGGCAGAAGGTCGTCGCGATGATGGGGGACATGGGGCGCACCTACGACGGCGGCGGGCACGGGCCGGGTCCTGAATGGAAGACGGGATTCTCCGGATGGGAATGAACGGGGGGCCGGATTGGCTGTAAGCTCAGGCGTAGTTGTCTTGTGTTCGTACCGATTGCGCGCCCGCGGGGAAGGTTGTTGCGGGTGTCCCTTCAGGGACCTGGAGAAGCCGCGTCGCGAACCGGCCTAGGCCCCGCATCGTGCGGGCCCGCACCCAGTCCTACAAGGAGCGATATGTCACAGGGAACTGCCAAGTGGTTCAACGCGGAGGACGTCTACGTTCACGCTGCCTGAGCCAGAGCAGGCCAAGCCTGCTCGATCAGCAAGACTAACCGTGGGCCGGCCGACCCTAGTGGCGCCGGCTCACGTCGTGTCCGTCGCGGCGGCAATCCGCCGCGACGGTGGCCGAGCTCTATATCAGCGCTGTCGCCGAGACATGGCAAGTGGCGAGAAAGTCACCGCCGCGCTGGATGAGCCCCCGGCCGGGCCACGCTGCCGTAACGTGGCCGAGGGCGCAAACCAGTACAGGAGTAATAGGTGCTTTTCAAGCAAGGTGACTGTTCATGACCGAGGATAACGGCGCGAATGCGAGCGGCTTCGCCGGGCTGACGCTGGTCCCGGAACTGTGCGACGCGCTGTCCGGTCTCGGCTATGAGGAGCCGACGCCGATTCAGCAGGTTGCCATCCCGCCCCTACTCGCGGGCCGTGACCTGGTGGGGCAGGCCGCGACCGGGACCGGGAAGACCGCCGCCTTTGCGCTGCCCATACTCCAGCGAGTCTTCACCAGCGGCGGGCAGACAGAGCCGCTCGCCCTGGTGCTGGTGCCCACGCGCGAGCTCGCGGTGCAGGTCTCCGAGGCGATGCTCAGCTACGGCCGCGGCATCGGCGCGCGAGTGCTGCCGGTCTACGGCGGCGAGGCGATCGGCCGGCAGCTGGGAGCGCTCAGGCGCGGCGTCGATGTCGTGGTGGCGACGCCGGGGCGCGCGCTCGACCACATCAACCGGGGGACGCTGAAGCTCGCGGGCCTTGAGGTGGTCGTGCTCGACGAGGCGGACGAGATGCTCGACATGGGCTTCGCCGACGACATCGAGGAGATACTCGGCCACACGCCGGAGGGTCGGCAGACCGCGCTGTTCTCGGCGACCATGCCGCCGCGGATCGACGGAATGGTGCGCCGCCACCTGAACGACCCGGTGCGGGTCGAACTCGGCCGCAAGACCTCGGCGTCAGCCGAGGAGCTGCTGGTGCGACAGACCGCCTACCTGACGCCCCGCGGCCACAAGCCCGCCGCCCTCACCCGCGTACTCGACCTGGAGCGGCCGACGGCCGCGGTCGTCTTCTGCCGCACCAGGGACGAGGCGGACCAGCTCACCGAGACCTTGAACAGCCGGGGGCACCGGGCCGAGGCGCTGCACGGCGGTATGGACCAGCAGCAGCGCGACCGGGTCATGGGCCGGCTGCGCGGCGGCCGCCTCGAACTCCTCGTGGCCACCGATGTCGCCGCCCGCGGCCTCGACGTCGAGCAGCTCACGCACGTGGTGAACTACGACGTGCCGAGTGCGCCGGAATCCTACGTGCACCGCATCGGCCGCGTCGGCCGGGCGGGCCGCGAGGGCACCGCCATTACCCTGGTCGAGCCGCGTGAGCAGAAGATGCTCAAGGCCATCGAACGGGCGACGGGGCGGCCGATCGTGCTGGAGAAGCTGCCGAGCGTCGCCGACCTGCGCGCCCGGCGCCTGGAGGCGACGCGCGACGCTCTGCGGGATATCCTGCTCAAAGACGACCTTGATCCTTTCCTGGCGGTCGTGGAACCGCTGGCCGAGGAGTTCGACCCGGTCAAGGTGGCGCTCGCCGCGGTCAAGCTGGCGCAAGAGACGAGCGGGACCTCGTACGACGAGGAAGATCTGCCGGAGGTCGAACCGGCCCCGGCGCAGGAGCGCCGCGAACGCCGCAAGACCGTCGGCCGTGACCAGCAGCGGCGCGGTCGTCCGGCCACCGGGCACACGACGCGGCTGTTCGTGGGCACCGGCCGTTCCTCCGGAGTCCGGCCGCAGGATCTCGTCGGCGTCATCGCCGGCAAGTCGTACCTGTCCGGCCGGGACGTCGGCGCGATCGAGATCGCCGATCACTTCTCTCTCGTCGAGGTCCCCGAGTCGGCCGCCGATGACGTGGTCGCGGCGCTCCGGCAGGTCAGCATCAAGGGCCGGAAGACAACCGTCCGCCGCGAACGCTACAGTACGCGGTAGCCCGGCGGCGAAACGCGGTGTCGTGCGGGCTTAGTCAGAACCGTCTCGTGCGTCAGGGCAGCAGGCCGAGCCGTCGCGCGGCCACGACCGCCTGGTAGCGCGTCTGCGCGTCGAGGCGTGCCATGGCCGATCGCAGGTAGCTTTTCACCGTGAGGGTTGAGAGCCCGAGGCTGGACGCGATGCTCTCGTTGGTCATCCCCAGGGCGACCAGCGAGAGCACGTCTACCTGCCGTCTCGTCAGCTGCTGACCGGGCCCGGAGCCGGGCCCGAGGTCGAGCAGTTCGCGCAGCTCATCAGCAGTCCGCGGATCGGTGGTTCGTGCGGCCACCTGACGGAGGCGGGCGAAGAGCTCGCTGAATTCGTGCTGAGCCTTGCCCGCCGCCGGAAGAGTCTCGCGCGCGCGCATCGCGTGAACGCGCTCTTCCGCCAGGTCACGCACGAGCAGCTCCTGGGCCACCTGGCTGGCCTCGCGCCAGAGCAGGTCCAGGTCGCCGCCGCGGCACGACCCGGTCCGGTAGCCCGCGTACAGCAGCCCGGCCACCCGGCTGCGCACGATGATCGGCGCTACGGCGAGGCTGATGATGCCTTCGCCGAGGATCTGGGGATCAAAGTCGTGGGTAATGTCGGTGGCCCGGGCATAGTCGGCTACCGCCTGCGGCTGGCCGGACGACCAGCTGCGTCCGCCGAGACCCCGGTCCGGCCGGACCACGATCGTGGTCAGCCTCGGCGTGTTGGCGCCGTTCGTTGTCGTCACCCGGATTCCGCGCTCGCCGCGCAGGCCGCCGAAGACGACCGGGATCTCGCTCCCGGCTTTCAGGTTCCTCCCCGCGCGACGCAGCAACTCGAGGTTGTCCGGCCGCGTCGCGTCGTTGGTCACCGAGTACCTCCTTTAGAACCTAGAGTGCCATCCGCCAGGTTGCCATACTCGGTCCACCGTGTTGTCAGAGGCACCGTGTAGTCAGAGGCACCGTGTAGTCGCGGGCACCGCCCAGTCGCGCCCGCGCTGTGCGGTCAGCGGGCGTCGGCACCTGCGGGCCGGGTGCGCCAAGGAGGTACGTGATGTCGGACCAAGGGGCCAGCGGACCGGTCGCCGGGCGGCAGGTCTTCGATCCGCCGCCGGCTCTCGCGGCCGCGGCGAACGTGTCGGCGGAAGTCTACGCCCGGGCGCGGCACGACCGGCTGGCCTTCTGGGCTGACGCCGCGAAGCGCCTGAGCTGGTCCGTGGATTTCACTGAGGTGCTCGACTGGTCGAATCCGCCGTTCGCCCGGTGGTTCACCGACGGGAAGCTCAACGTCGCCTACAACTGTGTCGACCGGCATGTTGAGCGCGGTCTCGGGGACAAGGTCGCGTTTCATTTCGTCGGCGAGCCTGGCGACCGCCGCGACATCACCTATGCGCAGCTCAAGGACGAGGTATGCCGGGCCGCCAATGCCCTGGAACGGCTCGGGATCGGGCCCGGCGACCGGGTCGCGATCTACCTGCCGATGATCCCCGAGGCGGTCGTGGCCATGCTCGCCTGCGCCCGCGTCGGGGCTCCGCACACCGTGGTGTTCGGCGGGTTCTCCGCGGAGGCGCTCGCCAGCCGCGTGGCCGACTTCGGCGCCAGGCTGGTCATCACGGCCGACGGGGGTTACCGGCGAGGCAAGGCGTCCGCCCTGAAGCCCGCCGTCGACGAGGCGCTGGCCAAACTCGGCGATGCCAGCCCGGTCGAGCACGTGCTCGTCGTCAGGCGCACGGCCCAGGACGTCAGCTGGGACCAGGCGAGCGACGTGTGGTGGCACGAACTGGTCAGCGAGTGCCCGGCCGAGCACGACCCGCGCGCATTCGGCAGCGAGCACCCGCTGTTCGTCATGTACACCTCGGGCACGACCGGGAAGCCGAAGGGGATCCTGCATACCACGGGCGGATACCTGACCCAGGCGGCGTACACGTTCTGGGCGACTTTCGACCACAAGCCGGAGACCGACGTCTACTGGTGCACCGCCGATGTCGGCTGGATTACCGGGCACTCCTACATCGCCTACGGGCCGACGGCCGAAGGCGCCACGCAGGTGCTCTACGAGGGCACGCCGGACACCCCGCACAAGGGGCGGTGGTGGGAGATCATCGCCGCCTACGGGGTCACGCTCTTCTACACCGCGCCGACCGCGATCCGCACCTGCATGAAGTGGGGGGAGCAGATTCCCGCGCAGTACGACATGTCCAGCCTGCGGGTGCTCGGCTCAGTCGGCGAGCCCATCAATCCCGAGGCATACCTGTGGTACCGCGAGCACATCGGCGGAAACCGCGCGCCCGTCGTCGACACCTGGTGGCAGACCGAAACCGGTGCGCACATGATCACCCCGTTGCCGGGCGTGACGGCGGCCAAGCCGGGCGCCGCGATGACGCCCTTCCCCGGAGTAGGCGCGGACGTGGTAAACGACCTGGGCCAGCCGGTCGGCAACGGGGAGAGCGGTTACCTCATCCTGACCGAGCCGTGGCCGTCGATGCTGCGCACCATCTGGGGCGACGACGAGCGGTACCGGGAGACTTACTGGTCCCGGTTCGCGAGCCAGGGCTACTATTTCGCCGGCGACGGCGCGAAGCGTGACGACGACGGAGACATCTGGCTCCTCGGCCGGGTGGATGACGTCATGAACGTCTCCGGTCACCGGCTCTCCACCGCCGAGATCGAGTCGGCGCTCGTCTCGCATCCGTCGGTAGCCGAGGCCGCGGTCGTCGGTGCCAGCGACGAGACCACCGGTCAGGCGGTGGTTGCCTTCGTCATCCTCCGCGAGTCAGCCAGCCCCGGGCAGGACGCGACCGCGGAGCTCAGCCGGCACGTGACGAAGGAGATCGGGCCCATCGCCCGGCCGCGCCGGATCGTCATCGTGCCGGAACTGCCCAAGACACGCTCCGGGAAGATCATGCGGCGCCTGCTGCGCGACGTGGCCGAGGACCGCGAGGTCGGCGACGCGACTACCCTGGCCGACGGATCGGTGATCGGCCTCATCGCAGCGCGGGTGAAGCTGGCGGCCCCGTCAGACTAGAAGCCCCCGGCGCGGGAAAACACCAGGTCACGGGCGGCATAGTATAGCAGGCTGCCTGCGTTTACCCGCTACTATGTAGTCATGGCAGGCAAGACCCTCTCGTCCACCGCGGTAGCGGTCGAACTGATGACAGCCATGACCCGGCTCCGGGCCCGGCTGCGATCGGAATCCACGCCGAGCGAGATGCGCTGGACCTGGTCGCAGCTGGCCGCGCTCGGCCGGATCGTGATCGGCCCGACGACCATGACCGATCTGGCGCTGGCCGAGCACGTCCGTCGTCAGTCGATGGCCGAGACCGTCGCCCGGCTGCGGGCCGACGGCCTGGTGGAGTCGCAGCCCGATCCCACCGACGGGCGCAAGGTGCTGCTTGTAGCGACGCCCAAGGGCCGCGACCTGCTTGAAAGCATCCCGGCCGCTCGCGAGGCGTGGCTCGGTATCGTCATGAGCACCATGCTCGGCCCCGGGGAGCAGCAGACGCTGCGCGAGGCCGCGGAGATCATGAACCGGCTGGCCGACAGCGCCCGCTCTTGACCGGCGCATCCGCGGCAGATCGGACGGCACGGCACCCGTCCTCAGATAACAGCAAGAAGTGGCGGGCGGGGTGCCCGGGACGCACCGGCGCGCCGCGGGCGGGGCGATCGGCGGGCGCAGGGGGCAAAGCCACGGACCCGTTCGGCTCAATGGTCTTAGGCCTGGGCGGCGTGGTTGACGAGCGCTGCGAAGAGCCAGGGGAGACGCTGCGCGGCCGGGACGATCCGCGGGCCCAGCAGCGGCTGGTTCCGTGACCAGACCAGCCCGGCGGTGAACCGCCACGCCGGGCCGGAGACGCGGCGCCAGGCGCGCTCGTAGTCGGCGGGCCGGCCGGCCGCGAGGCAGCCCGCCAGGGCCTCGGCCTGGGCGAGGCCAACGCCGATGCCCTCGCCGGTGAGCGCGTCCACGTACCCCGAGGCGTCGCCGACGAGGAGTACCCGGCCGTAGACCCGGCGGCGGACGTCCTGCCGCATCGGGCCCGCGCCGCGGACCTCGCTGGCCGGCGGTGCGCCGCCCAGCCGGTCGCGCAGTGCGGGGAAGGCCGACAGCCGGGCAGCGAAGCCGGTGCTCGCGCCCCAGGGCGCAGCGGCGTCTCCCGCACTGGGCTGGCTAACACGGGGCGTGGCTAACGCTGGGCGGGCTGACACGGGGCGGGCTGGCGAAAAGCAGGCCGATGCCGACGACGTCGTCGGCGACCGGGGTGACGTACGCCTCGGCCCCCGGCGTCCAGTGCACCTCGACCAGGTCCGTCCACGGGGAGACGCGGTAGTGCCGCCGCAGCCCGTAGCGGGGCACCGGGGACCGCGGCCCCCGTCCCTGCGGCACCGGCGTCTCCCGTTCCAGTACCCGGCGGATCGTCGAGTGCAGGCCGTCGGCCGCCACCAGGTAGCGTGCCTCGACGCCGGCGGCGGCCACGTGGCCGGCGTGCCGCTCAAACCCGGTCACCCGGTCAGGGATGACCGGGATGCCGAGCGCGTCGGCCCGGGCGGCCAGGGCGGCGTGCAGCACGGTGCGGCGCACGCCGAGGCCGTCCCCGTGCCGGAACGGCGCGTCGGCGCGGTGCGCGGCGTCGAGATAGCGGATGCCGCGCAGCGGGTGGCCGCCCGGCGCGACGCCCAGGACGGCGAGCCGCCGCACGGCGGCGGGCATGACACCCTCGCCGCACGCCTTGTCGACGGGCGCCGGGCGCGGCTCGGCGACCGTGACCGACAGGCCCGCCAGCGAGCAGTGGATCGCCGTTGCCAGGCCCACCGGGCCGCCGCCGACGACCAGTACGTCGATCACGGTGCGGCCGGGGTGACCGCCCGCGGTGCGGCCGTTGCCAGGGCCCGGGTCTCGCACCGGATCCGCACGGTCAGCAGCGCGGCGTTGAGCAGCGTGAACGCGCACGCGGTGATCCACGCCGACCCGGTCAGCGGCAGCGCGGCGCCCTCGACGATGACCGCGACGTAGTTCGGGTGCGCGAACCACCGGTAGGGTCCCGACCGCACCAGCGGCGCTCCGGGCAGGACGATCACCCGGGCCGTCCACCGCTCGCCCAGGGTGGCGATGCACCACCAGCGCAGCGCGTTCGCCGCCACGGTGACGGCCAGCATGGGCCAGCCGAGCGCGGGAATGAACGTCCGGTGCCCGAGGAGAGGCTCGAGCACGCAGCCGGCGAGCAGCGCGACGTGCAGGGCGATCATCACCGGGAAGTGGCCGAAGCCGTACTCCACGCCGCCGCGCCGCAGCAGCGCGTTCGCGTGCCGGGCCGACACGACCAGCTCCGCGACCCGCTCGCACGCGATGACGGCCAGCAGCATCCAGTAGACGGTCACTAGGCTCACCACCTCAGCAGCAGCAGTTCGGCGCTCACGCCCGGGCCCGAGTCCGATCATCAGCCCGAACGTACCGGGCGGCGGCCGTTCACCGTCGGCGGTCAGCTCAAGGATGTGCAGCACCGAGGCCGAAGACATGTTGCCGGCCTCGGCGAGTGACCGGCGGCTCGCCGCCATGGCGCTGTCCGGCAGCTTGAGCGCCCGCTGCGCGGCGTCGAGCACCTTCGGGCCGCCCGGGTGGCAGATCCAGCTGCCGATGTCGTCCACGGTCAGGCCGTGCTCGCCGAGGAAGGCGGTGACGCTGCCGTTCAGCCGGCGCTCGACCACCTCGGCGAGCTCGGCCGTCAGCACGATGCGGAAGCCGTCGGCGCCGAGCCGCCAGCCGAGCGTGTCGGTGCTGTCCGGGTAGACCTCGCTCCTCGTGGCGATCACCTGGGGAAGCCGCGCAGGCGCCTTCCGGCCGGCCTGCTCGCCGGCCGCCACCACCGCTGCCGCGCCGTCGCCGAACAGCGCGCTCGCCACCAGGTCGGCGGTGGTCACCTTCGTCCACGGCACGGTCAGCGTGCACAGTTCGACCGCGAGCAGCGCGGCGACGTGCCCCGGCCAGGCGAGCAGGTAGTCGTGCAGCCGCGCCGAGCCCGGCCGCGCCGGCCACGCAGCCGAGCCCGAACACGGGCAGCCGCTTGATGTCCGGCCGCAGCCCGAGCCGCGGGATGAGCCGCGCGTCGAGCGACGGCACCGCCACGCCGGTGACCGACGTGACGATCAGCAGGTCGACCTCGCTCGCGGCGAGCCCCGCGCTCGCCAGCGCCGACCGCAGCGCCCGCTCGCCGAGCGCGGTCGCCTCCGTCGATGTAGCGGTCGTTGGCGGGGGCCGCACCCTGATCTGAGGCCTCGGCGAGCGCCGCGTACTCGCCGACCGGCAAGACGGTGTGCCTGGTGGCGACCTCCGCGTTCGCGTACAGCCGCTCGACCAGCATTCGCTGGGCGGGGCGCAGGCCCGTGGCGATGGCGGCGTACGCCCCGGCCAGCTCGTCCTGCGGGTACCGGTGGGCGGGGAACGCCGAGCGGACCGCCATGACCCTCGATGTCAACGCAGCGCACCAGACAGGTGCGCCGCCGAGGTGAGCGCGTCGGCACCGAGGACGAACACCGCGACGTCGGCGCCGGCGATCGCGAGGGCGGCGCGGAACGGCGTCCGCCCCTTCCCCAGGGCGCCGGCCACCGCGAGCACGCAGGAACAGCACAAGCCGGCGACCGCGATCCACCGCCGCGCCGGTGTCGCCTCGGCGACAAGCAGCGCCGAGGCCGACAGCAGGAACACCAGGGCGGCGGCCCGCGCCGCGCCGGGCCCCCAGCGCGCCGCGACGAGCTGCGGCAGGCCGCGCACCCCGGCGCGCAGATCGGCATCCAGGTCGGGCAGCACGTTCGCGAAGTGCGCGCCGAGCCCGACCAGGCCCGCGGCGACGCAGACCCAGAACCGCGGCGCGGGCTGCCCGGGCAGCGTCGACGCCGCGTAGGCGGGCAGCGGCCCGAACCCGAGCAGGTACATGACCCCGGACCACGGCGTTGACTTCAGGCCGAGGTTGTAGGCCCAGGCGGCCCCGATGAGCAGGGCCAGGATCCCCAGGGTGACCAGGCTGATCGCCGCGGACATGGCCAGCGCCGCCAGCAGGGACAGGGCGGCCGCGATCCACAGGGAGCGCACGGTCACCTCGCCCCGCACGACCGGTTTGTCGGTCCGTCCGGCGGCAATGTCCCGCGCCGCGTCGCAGGCATCGTTGGACCAGCCGACGGACAACTGCCCGGCGAGCATGGCGGGGGCGGTGAGCACCGGCCCGAATCCGTGCGGCGCGGCTTCCGCAGCCAGCACAGTCGCCATGGCGGTGATGGCGAGGCTGGGACCTGGGTGACTGGCGGTAAGCAGTGCGCGCAGGCGAACCATACGCCCCCCGTCCGATTATTGATCAACTATCGTTAAGTGTGAGGCTTGCGCTTAATGGTGCCAACCCCGCCGAGTGGCTGGCGCTGCGGGCTGGGCTCGTACCGGTCGCCGCCGCGGAAGCCTGGGGCGGCATGGCCACCTCGGGCGTGCTGGTCGCCGCCGTGCGCACCGGGATCACTGCCCGTCTGGCCACCGGCCATGCGACCGCCGCCGAAGTGGCCGCCGAACTCGGACTCGATCCGCTGCCCACGCGCCTGCTGCTCGACTGCCTGCGCTCGGCCGGGCACGTCACCGAGCGGGCCGGCCGTTACCGCCTGTCACGAAGCGCCCGCCGCTGGCTCGATCCGGCCGCGCCGCTGTCCGTCGCCGGGTACGTGGCAGGCACGGCCGACTACTGGCCCTGGTGGCAGGGCCTTGAGCAGGCCACGAGGACCGGGACGTCATCCGGCTCGCACACCGCGCCGCCCGGCGACCCGTACTGGCGCCGCTACATCGGCGGCCAGCTCGAGCTGGCCCGGCTGTCGGCGGCCGAGGTCGCGAAGAAGCTGCCGCTCCCGGGCAGCGCGAGCGCCGTTCTCGACATCGGCGGCGGCCACGGCTGGTACTCCGCGTCCCTGTGCCGCCGGCACCCGCGCCTGACGGCGACCGTCCTCGACCTGCCGGGCAGCGCGTCGGTCGGCCGGGAGATCATCGCCGCCGCCGGACTCCAGGACCGGGTCCGGTTCCGCGACGGCGACGCGACGACGGCGGACTTCGCGGCGGACGCCGGGGGCTACGACGCGGTGCTCTGCTTCAACCTGGTCCACCACCTGACACCCGACCAGGCAGCGGACCTGTTCCGCCGGGTCCGCGCGGCGCTGAAGCCCGGCGGGACGCTCGCCGTCCTTGACGTCTTCGCCGACCCGGGCCGCCGGCCGGCCGCCCACGCGGACATGCTCGCGCTGTTCGTGTACCTCAGCTCGGGCGCCCAGGTGCACACGTCGGCGCAGCTCACCGCCTGGCTGCGCGATGCGGGGTTCAGGCCGCCGCGAAAGATCAAGATCCTCCGCATCCCGGGCCTCACGCTGCGGGTCGCCAGGAAGCCCTGAGTGATCCCGAACGAGTACGGCTGACTACGCGGGGCCCATGACTCGCCGGCCGCGCGAGGCACCTTACCGCAGCCGCACCTTGTGACTGTCCGGGAGGCATGCAGCCGGCGCCCGGGGGCTGCCGCTTTGCATGCCCCGGTAACGGCTCTTCGCATCAGCCGGCGGCGACGACGGCCGTCGCCGCCCGGCCCGGCCCGGCCCGGCCCGGCAAAGATCGTGGAAAATTTTAGTTATGTGGCAACAGAACACGTCCTACACGTGCGAAAGCTCCATCTAACAAAAAGTTTCCACGCAGATGCGGCGGACATCAATGCGATTACCCGGGTCGGCTGCGAAGAATGCTACGCAAGGTCTCACTGCTCGCCGGAGGTCCCGGGGCGCGGGGCGCCGCCCGCGCCGTCGGTCGTGCCCACCGGGCCGGCGGAGGCACCGTTCGGTTGTCAGGGCCGGCATCGGGCGCCGGCGTCTCACCGGGACCGGAAGCCGGAGGGCCGGAGGCAGGGGACACACCAGGCGCGGGGAGGGCCATACCGGCGGAGGCGGGGGAGGCGGCGGGGCCGGGTAGTCACCCGGCGGCAGCGGGCCGACGACCGCGTTGAGCACCTGCGAGTTGGGAATGGAGATCACGCCGTTGCTGCAGGACATCCGCACGTAGGTGATGCCGATCTCGGTCACCGTGCCGTCGATCTCGCCGGACAGGGCGCCGGCCCGCAGCCGGATCGAGTCACCGACCTCGAACGGGCGCGCGAGCAGCAGCACGAGGCCCGCGAACACGTTGGACAGCGCCTGCTGGGCCGCGATGCCGACGAAGACGCTGGTCAGTGCGCCGCCCAGGAGCAGCTGCCCGACCGGGACGCCGAACAGCGCGAGCGTGACGAGCAGCGTGGTGACCGCGCCGATGAGGACGAGCGCGTACCGGACGATCGCGGCGTGCGAGACCCCCACGACCGGCTCGAGCACGTCCCGGGCCTTGCCCGACAGGCCGATGGTGGCGCCGCTCGCGAACACGCAGAACGCCACGGCGGTGGCCGCGGCGATGATCTGGTGGACCACGCCGTCGCTGGCGAAGAAGTGCCGGAAGTCGCTGTGCGCCCAGCCCGAAGCGGCGGCCGAGGCGATCGCGAGCACCAGCGCGATGATCGACTTCCACGGCCTGGTCTTCCGTCTCACCATGGCCACCTGGGCAGACAGGTCAATTTGCGGCCCGCCGTGCACCTGCATACAGCAAGTCCTCCCGTCGCACCTGAACCGAAACGGCTGACGGCCTAACGGTACCGGTGCGAACGGGAGGACTGGTGCGTGTGTTCCCCAATCGGGGCGGATGAACCGCGATCAGGCTGCTCTGAGCAGGGGCTTGCCGACCGGGAGCCGGATGCCGCCGGCCAGGCCGTTGGAGACGCCCGCGGCGGAGGTGTACCAGGCCACGGCCGCGGTCACGATGCCGACGTAACCGCCGACCTGGATCCATCCCGTGGGGTTCACCGCCGAGCCCGCCGAGAAGAATGCGGCGGCCAGGACGATCTCGGTGACCTCGAGGGTCAGGAATACGGCGAACACCGCGAGGTTCACCTGGGCGGACAGGAGCAGCATGTAGGTGTTGAAGATGGCGAACGCCAGCAGGATCCAGCCCAGGTCGTGGTTGAGCGACGAGACCGTGGCTGCCAGCGTCAAAGGCGCTTTGGCGGCGGCGTTGAGTGCGGGAATCTTGACGAACTCGACCCACGCTCCGAGGCCGATCCAGAAGGCGCCGTAGGAGGAGAACGCGGTGGAGCCGAACACGTTCCGGTTCCGGAACTCCCACATGCCAGCCAGCAGCTGGGCGAGCGCCGCCGTAGAAGAACGCGTAGCCGAGGAACGCGGCACCGGTCGCGTGGCTCATCCAGTTCGCGTTCGACGGCGGAAAGCAGGAACGTGGTAAGGGCGAATGCCGCCAGGCCCAGCGGAGCTGGGTCGGCGATACCCGGTAGCGGCCACGGCCGCGGCTGAACGGCGGATTGTGCTGTCGCGGTCTTCGCTGACGCTCATATGGTTGCCTCCGAGCTTGACCAGCTCCCTGGCGATCTGTTGCCAGGTGTGGAATAGATTCCGCTTCCAGCGTAACTCTGTGGTAACGGACCCGCGATAGGCCGACACCCTGAAAAAATTGAGGCGCGTGTGCATAAAGGGGCACGTGCGATTCTTGTGCCCCATTTCGGTGGATTTTTCACAGAAGGTTAACTTGGTACCATTACCGCGAAATTGTAATTTATTGCTAAATATGACATTTGTCCGGGGGTGCCTCAGCGGCATGGCGTGGCCGCATGTCACGGTGTTGCGACCGGCGGCCGGTTTCCCGCCAGGAACGTCGACAGCCCCGCCCGGGTGGCGAGCACTATCACCCGGTCGCCCGCGACCAGCCGCCGGTCGCGCCGCGGCGACCAGTTGAACCGCGGCGTCCCGCGCTCGGCGAGGGCGAGGACCCGGGACAGCCCGTCCCGCTCCAGGTCGGCCGAGGCCGGCCGGCGATGTCCGAGCCCGGCTCGACCCGGACGTCGGCGATCAGCAGCACGTGCCTGCCGACCGGGATGGTGCGCAGCACCTTGTGCTCGAGCATCGCCACCGCG
The DNA here is from genome assembly GCA_963785645.1 of uncultured Actinomycetota bacterium. Classification (GTDB taxonomy): domain Bacteria; phylum Actinomycetota; class Actinomycetes; order Streptosporangiales; family Streptosporangiaceae; genus Trebonia. The sequence goes on along the minus strand of CAWAWG010000016.1, from coordinate 74,524 downwards.
AACGCGGGCGCGGCCAGGTAGGAGACCGACCGGGAGACCACGTTGCCGAGTGTCTCGCTCACCCGCTGGGCGAGGTCGTCGTCGAACAGGCGCAGCACGATGCGCAGGTCTTCGCCGCGCATCGCCCTGGCCTGCAGCGCCGTCTCCAGGTTCACGATGTCGTTGCTCGTCGCCGAGACCAGCGCGATCGCGCTGTCCACGCCCGCCCGGCGCAGCATCCGCTCGCTGGGCGTGTCGCCGATCACCGTCGGCAGCCCCAGGCTGCGGGCGAACGCGACGCCGCGGGCCGCGGGGTCCTGGTCGATGAGCACGACGTCGAACCCGAGGTCGTGCAGCCCGCCGGCCACCCGGGTGCCGACGTCGCCGCCGCCGACCACGATCACGTGCCCGCCGCGCGGCCGCGGCTCGCCGCGGACCCGCCCGGTCAGCCGGGCGCCGACGATGATCGCGGTGACCAGCGGGAGCAGCGCCATCCCGTCGGCGGTGAGCAGCACCTGCGCGACCTTCTCCGCGCCGGTGTCCGCCGTGCTCGTGAGCGCGGACCCGGTCATGTCCATGATCCCCAGGTAGATCACGTCGCCGGGGGCGTGGCCCGCGACGCCGAGCAGGGCGAAGCCGGCGACCGCGACCGCGAGCAGGACCGCGAAGATGGCGCCGAACTTGTTCCACAGCAGCCGCCTGGCCATCCGGAGCGCGCCGCAGCGTCGGATGACGCCGCCGCGCCAGCGGGTCGCGCGGCGTGCCGTCGGCCACGGCGAGCACCAGGTGCCGGGTCTCGGAGTCCTGGGGCCGTCCAGGTCTTCCGGCGGCGACGAGCTGGGTGATGTCCGCCGGGATCGTCGGGGACCGCGAGCCCGCACAGCACCTGCCCGGCGAGCCCGTCGCCGCGCCGGGCCACGTACAGGGTGCGGCCCGACAGCCGGACGTGGCTCGGCGCGATCTCGCCGAGCGCGGCGGCGACCAGCGCGGGCGCGGCGAGCTGGCTGCGGGACAGCACCGTGCAGTCGCGGAAGAACCCGGTGATGTGATCGCCGAGCCGCCGGTTGTAGGCGGCGACGACGAGCCGCAGGTCCGGGTTGAGCTCCTGGGCGCGCAGCGCCGCGTGGAAGTTGGCGAGGTCATCGGGGCCGACCAGGGCCATCGCCCGGGCCGAGGCGACGTCCGCGTCCGCGAACGCCTCGCCGGTCAGCCCGGCGTGCTCGCGGACGGTGACGCCGGGCAGCGCGGCGATCTGCGGGCCGTGGTTGCTGAGCTTGTCGGCGAGCATGACGACGACGTCCTCGCCGTAGCGCCGGGTGAGTTCCCTGGCGATGCGGTAAGCGAGCGGGTTGTCACCGCAGACGACGAAGTGACTCCCGGTCACGGGGGGCGGGGGCATGGCCAGATCATAGTGAACCGCTCTTCGCGCGTCCACCGGGCACCGTACGACCCGAAACACGTCGGGGCAACGAAGCGGTCCGCAAGACGACGCTGTAACATGGGAATGGCCTACCTCCCGAGGGGAAGAACTGCCCATGGCCACCGATGACCCCATTCGCGCCTCGGACGCTGACCGGGAGGCCGTGGTGGCCACGCTTCGGGAGGCGTACACGGCAGGCCGGCTGACCCTGGACGAGTTCGACGAGCGGATGGCGGCCGCTTACGCGGGCAAGACCTGGGGCGACCTGCGCGAGCTCACCGCTGACCTGCCGGTCCAGCCGGTGCTCGGCACCGACGTGCCCGGCCGCCAGCCCCTCGACCGGCAGACGCTGGCGGCGGCTCTGCCGGCCGGACCGCCCCGGCCCGAAGCGGAACCCGGCCAGGAGCCGCGCCCGCCCGCGGGACTGCCGCGACGGAGCCCGGTCGCCATCCTCATCCCGATAGCCGTCTGGACGCTGCTGGTGGTGCACGGCAGCGTCGGGCCTGGTGTCGTGTTCCTGCTGATCGCCGTGTTCGCGCTGGCCTCGATCATGGCCTCCATCCGCCGCCGCTAACCACCCTGACAGGCGGGGAAGCGGCGGCGGCAGGAAGACGCGGCCTACGAGGCGGGCAGCTTGGCGGCGGCCGCCTCGTCGACAGGAACAGGGTGCGCTCGAGGCCGCGCGCGCCGGCCGCCGGGAGCTTGTCCTGGCTGACGCCGGACAGGGCCTCGGCGACCGCGTCGGCCTTCTCCGCGCCTGACGCCAGGATCCAGACCTCGCGGGCCGCCTGGATGGCGCTGAACGTCAGCGAGATCCGGGTCGGCGGCGGCTTGGGGGAGTTCCGGACGGCGACGACGGAGCCCGTGGCGTGCGCGGCCGGGGACTCGGGGAAGATCGACGCGACGTGCCCCTCCGGGCCGATGCCGAGCATCAGCACGTCGAAGGCCGGGACGCTCCGCCCCGGCGCAGGCGCGGCGGCGGCCAGCTCGGCGGCGTACCGGGCGGCGGCCGCGTCCGGGTCGTCGCCGTCGGGCCCGTCCGGCCCGGGGACCGCGTGCACCCGGGCCGGGTCGACGTCGAGCGCGTCGAGCAGGGCGGCGCGGGCGCCGGTCTCGTTGCGCTCGGGGTCGCCGGCCGCCTCGAACCGCTCGTCGCCCCACCAGAAGTCCACCAGCCCGCCAGTCCACCGCGTCCCTGGCCGGGGAGGCGGCGATCGCGGCGAGCACCTTCGTGCCGATCCCGCCGCCGGTCAGCACCAGGTGCGCGTGCCCCTGCGGCGGCGATCGCGTCGGCGAGCCGCGTCACCGTGCGCGCCGCGGCGGCGCTGGCGAGCAGGTCGCCGCTGGCGTGAACGAAAACCTCAGGAGTGCTCACTGGTATCCCTCCGCTTCACTGGCCGTATTCCTCGGTTGCCTCGTCAACGGCCGCGACGGCTGCCTCTTCGGCGGCGTCCTCGTCCACGTCGGGCAGGTCGGGCACGTCGATGCGGCTCAGCGTCTCCGCGTAGACCTCGTCGGGGTCGAGGCGGCGCAGCTCCTCCGCCAGCAGCTCGGCCGTGTCCCGGCGGTGCAGGGCGACCCTGCCGGTCGGCCCGGCCCGGCCAGGCCAGGGTGGCCGTGCGGCCGTCGGCGCGGGTGATCTTGATGTCGCCGTCCAGCGTGGTGAACACGGCGCCGGTGATGCCCGGGCCGCCGGAGACGGTCCGGGAGACCGGGACCGCCAGCCGCAGCGACAGCCAGGCGGCGATCAGGTCCGCGGTCGGGTTGTCCGCCTCGGCCGCGATCTCGCCGGCGGTGACCGGCGGGTGCGGCTGGTCGAGCGTCGCGGCGAGCAGCGAGCGCCACGGGGTGGCCCGGGTCCAGCCGAAGTCCGTGTCGCCCGGCTGGTAGCCCGCCGCCAGGGCGGCCAGGACCTCGCGCGGCGCCTCGGCGGCCGCCGTGTCGGTGACCCGCCGCTGGGCGAGCGCGCCGAGCGGGTGCTTGGCGGGGATCTCCGGGGCCTCGTCGGGCCACCAGGTCACCACGGGCACGTCGGGGACGAGCAGCGGCGCGGCGACCGAGTCGGCGTGCTGGCCGAGCGGGCCGTACATGCGCAGCACGATCGTCTCGCCCGGCGAGGACTCGCCGACCCGGATCTCCGCGTCGAGCCGCGAGTCGGCCTTCGGCTTGCGGGTGATGATGGCGAGGATGCGGCACGGGTGCTCCCTGGCCGCCTGGTTGGCGGCCCGGATGGCGTCGTACTGCGCCGCCTCGTCGGTCACGATGATGAGCGTGAGCACCATGCCGAGCGTCATGCCGCCGAGCCGCCGCCGCGCCTCGGTCAGCGCCTGGTCGATGGCGCCGGTGGTGGTGTCAGTCAGGTCGATCGTCATTGGAGTGGTTTCTCTTCCTTGTACAACCGGCGCCAGGCGCGGCCGTCGCGTGCCATCATCGCGTCGGCGGACGCCGGCCCGGCCGCCGCCCGACGCGTACTGGTCCGGCTTGGTGTTCTCGGCCCAGAACTCCTCGATCGGGTCGAGGATGCGCCAGGAGAGCTCGACCTCCTCCTGGCGGGGGAACAGCGGCGGGTCGCCGATCAGCACGTCGAGGATCAGCCGCTCGTAGGCCTCGGGTGAGGACTCGGTGAACGACTCGCCGTAGGCGAAGTCCATGTTCACGTCGCGGACCTCCATCGCCGACCCCGGCACCTTGGAGCCGAACCGCACGGTGACGCCCTCGTCCGGCTGGACGCGGATCACCAGGGCGTTCTTGCCGAGCTCCTTGGTGTCGGTGGCGGCGAACGGCAGGTGCGGCGCGCGCTGGAAGATCAGCGCGATCTCCGTCATCCGCCGGGTGAGCCGCTTGCCGGTGCGCAGGTAGAACGGGACGCCCGCCCAGCGCCGGTGTCGACCGACAGCCGGACGGCGGCGTAGGTCTCGGTCCGCGAGTCGGCCGGGATGCCCTCCTCCTCCAGGAAGCCGATCACCTGGCGGCCGCCCTGCCAGCCGGCCGAGTACTGGCCGCGCGCCGTCCCCAGGGCGAGGTCGGCGGGCAGCCGGACGGCCGACAGCACCTTCTCCTTCTCCTGGCGCAGCGAGTCGGCGTCGAACGACACCGGCTCCTCCATCGCGGTCAGCGCGAGCAGCTGCAGCAGGTGGTTCTGGATGACGTCGCGGGCGGCGCCGATCCCGTCGTAGTAGCCGGCCCGGCCGCCGATCCCGATGTCCTCCGACATCGTGATCTGCACGTGGTCGACGTAGGACCGGTTCCAGATCGGCTCGTACAGGGTGTTGGCGAAGCGGAGCGCCAGGATGTTCTGGACGGTCTCCTTGCCCAGGTAGTGGTCGATGCGGAACACCGACTCGGCGGGGAACACCGCGTCGACGATGTCGTTGAGCTCCTTGGCGGTCGCCAGGTCGCGGCCGAACGGCTTCTCGATCACCACCCGCCGCCACGGCTTGCGCCCGGCGGCGTCCGGCGGGCCCGGGGTCGGACAGCCCGGACCGCTTGAGCTGCTCGCACCACGGTGGAGAAGAACTTCGGCGGGATGGACAGGTAGAACGCGTAGTTCCCGCCGGTGCCGCGCTCGGCGTCCAGCTGCCTGACGCAGTCTCGGCGAGCTGGTCGAACGCCGCGTCGTCGGTGAACTCGCCCGGCACGAACCGGACGCCCTCCTGCAGCTGCTGCCAGACCGTCTCGCGGAACGGCGTGCGCGCGTGCTCCTTGACCGCCTCGTAGGTGATCTGCGCGAAGTCCTCGTCCTCCCAGTCCCGGCGGGCGAAGCCGACCAGCGAGAAGCCGGGCGGGAGCAGGCCCCGGTTGGCCAGGTCGTACAGGGCCGGCATCAGCTTCTTGCGCGCCAGGTCCCCGGTGACACCGAACATCACCATGACGCACGGGCCGGCGACCCGCGGGATCCGGCGGTCCCGCGGGTCGCGCAGCGGGTTGGCCGGGTCGATGCCGGCCGCGATCACCCCGGGGTTAGCCGGCGCCGGACCTCGGTTGCCGGCGTTCGGCTCGTCCATGATCGGAACCTCCTGTAGTTCCAAACCGCGCTATGAGTTCAGGCTGAGCTCGTTCTTGATCGTCTGCGAGCATCTCGTTCCAGGACACCTCGAACTTCGAGACGCCCTCGTCCTCGAGGACCTTGACCACGTCGTCGTAGCTGATGCCGAGCGCCTCGAGCGAGGCGAACAGCGCCCGGGACTCGTCGTACGTGCCGTGCACGGTGTCGCCCCGCAGCACGCCGTGGTCGGCGGTCGCGTGCAGCGTCGCCTCCGGCATCGTGTTCACGGTGTCGGCGGCCACCAGGTCGACGACGTACATGCGTGTCCGGGCAGCGACGGGTCCTTGGTGGAGGTCGACGCCCACAGCGGCCGCTGCACCTTCGCGCCCTTGGCGGCGAGCGCGCGCCAGCGGTCGGTGTCCAGCTTCTGCTCGTACAGCTCGTAGGCGAGCCGCGCGTTGGCGATGGCCGCCTTGCCCTTGAGCGCCAGGGCCTCGCGGCGTGCCGATCGCGTTCAGCCGCTTGTCGACCTCGGTGTCCACCCGGGACACGAAGAACGACGCCACCGACGCGATCGTCGAGATGTCGTGCCCGTTCGCCGCGGCCTGCTCAAGGCCGGCCATGTAGGCGTCGATGACCTCGGCGTACCGCTCCAGGGAGAAGATCAGCGTCACGTTGACGGAGATGCCCTCGGCGAGCGTCGCGGTGATCGCCGGGACGCCCTCGGCGGTCGCCGGGATCTTGATGTACATGTTCGGCCGGTCGACCAGCCACCACAGCTGCTTGGCCTCGGCGATGGTCGGGTCGGTCTCGCGGGCGAGCCGCGGGTCGACCTCGATCGACACCCGGCCGTCGACGCCGCCGGAGCTCGTCGTAGACCGGGCGCAGCACGTCGGCGCGCCCAGCGGATGTCGTAGGTGGTGATCATCCGGGACGCCTCGTCGACGGACACGCCGCGGACCGCCAGGTCCTTGATCTGCTCGTCGTACGCGTCGCCCTTGGCGAGCGCGTTGGCGAAGATGGTCGGGTTCGACGTCACGCCCACGCACGTGGAAGTCCCTGACCAGGGCCTCCAGGTTGCCGGTGCGCAGCCGCTCCCGGCTGATGTCGTCGAGCCAGACCGACACGCCGGCCTGGGTGAGTTCCCCGAGTACGTCAGTCATGGTGACCGCGTTCCTTCCGTCTTGAGCTTTGTCTCGGCCTGGTCCGGCCTGCGGGCCGGCGCTCAGCCCCGCGCCTTCGCGATGGACGCCTTCGCGGCGGCGGCGACGGCCTCCGCGGTGATGCCGAACTCCTTGTAGAGCACGGCCTCGGCCGCGGACGCGCCGAAGTGGTCCACGCCGACCGACTCGCCGGCGTCGCCGACGAAAATCTTCCACGGGGGAGTGATGCCCGCCTCGACCGAGACCCGCGCCCGCATCGCCGCCGGGAGCACCTCCTCCTGGTAGGAAGCGTCCTGCTCGCTTGAACCATTCCACGCACGGCATCGACACGACCCGCGCCGAGATGCCGTCCGCGGCGAGCAGTTCCCGCGCCGCGACCGCGATCTGCACCTCGGAGCCGGTCCCGATCAGGATCACGTCGGTGCCGTCGGCCATCACGTACGCGCCGCGCGCCGTCAGCGCGGCGGGAGCGAAGATGACCCGGTCGAACGTCGGCACGTTCTGCCGGGACAGGACGAGCCCGGCGGGACGCTCCGGTGTTTTCCAGGATCGCCTTCCACGCGAACACGGTCTCATTCGCGTCGGCGGGGCGCACGACGGCCAGGTGCGGGATGTTCCGCAGCGACCACAGGTGCTCGACGGGCTGGTGCGTCGGGCCGTCCTCGCCCAGGCCGATCGAGTCGTGCGTCCAGACGAACGTGACCGGGATCTCCATCAGCGCCGCGAGCCGCACGGAGCCGCGCATGTAGTCGCTGAACTGCAGGAACGTCCCGCCGTACGGCCGGGTGAGGCCGGACAGCGTGATGCCGTTCAGTATGGCGCCCATGCCGTGCTCGCGGATGCCGAAGTGCAGCGTGCGCCCGTACGGGTTGCCCGGCCACATCTCGGACTGCCGGTTGAGCGGCAGGAAGGACGGCTCGCCCTCCATCGTCGTGTTGTTGGACTCGGCCAGGTCCGCCGACCCGCCCCACAGCTCGGGCAGCACCGGCGCCAGGGCGGTGAGGACCTTGCCGGACGTGCGCCGGGTGCCGGTGCCCTTGGGGTCGGCGGGGAACTCCGGCAGGGCGGCCTCCCAGCCGTCCGGGCAGAGAACGCGTGGACAGCCGGGCGAAGAGCGCCCCTCGTTCGGGATTCTCCTTCTCCCACGCCGCGAACTGCGCGTCCCACTCCGCGTGCAGGGCCTTGCCGCGGGCGCCGACCTCGCGGGCCCGGTTCAGCGCCTCTTCCTCGACGGGGAAGTTCACCGCCGGGTCGAAGCCGAGGATCTCCTTGGTCGCCTCGACCTCGGCGCTCGCCGAGCGCGGAGCCGTGCGCGGCCCCGGTGTTCTGCTTGGTCGGCGCGGGCCAGCCGATGATCGTGCGCAGCACGATGAACGACGGCTTGTCGGTGACGGCCTTGGCGGCCTCGATCGCGTCGTACAGCGCCTGGACGTTCTCGTGGTAGCCGTCGTCGGTCACCCAGGAGACGTGCTGCACGTGCCAGCCGTAGGCCTCGTACCGGGCGCCGATGTCCTCGTCCTTGGCGATGACCGTGTTGTCCTCGATCGAGATCCGGTTGTCGTCGTAGATGACGATCAGGTTGCCGAGTTCCTGCACCCCGGCGATCGCGGAGGCCTCGTGGGTGATGCCCTCCTCGATGTCGCCGTCGGAGACGATCGCAGTAGACGAAGTGGTCGAACGGCGACTCGCCGGGCGCGGCGTCGGGGTCGAGCAGGCCGCGCTCGCGGCGGGCGGCCATCGCCATGCCGACGGCGTTGCCGAGGCCCTGGCCGAGCGGGCCGGTGGTGGTCTCGACGCCGGGCGTCAGCCCGTGCTCCGGGTGGCCGGGGGTGATCGAGCCCCAGGTGCGGAACGCCTTCAGGTCGTCGAGCGTCGACGCCGTAGCCGGACAAGTACAGCTGGATGTACAGCGTCAGCGAGGAGTGGCCGCAGGACAGCACGAACCGGTCCCGGCCGGGCCACTGCGGGTCCGCGGGGTCGTGCCGCATCACCCGCTGGTAGAGCAGGTAGGCGGCGGGGGCGAGGGACATCGCGGTCCCCGGGTGCCCGTTGCCGACCTTCTGCACCGAGTCCATCGCCAGGACGCGGACCAGGTCGACGGCCCGCTTGTCGGCGGGCGTCCAGTCAAGGGCGTGGTTGCTCACCTTTACGTCACGATCCCTTCTGCAGACTTCTCTGGCGTCCGCCGCTGCCGGCGGAAAAGCTGGAGTGCGCGGCGGAACGCGGGCAGGGGAAGTCCCCGTGGCCACCATGCCACGTGTTAGAGCCTATCCCGGCGCGCAAGCGGGGGAACGCGCGGGGGGAGACCGTTTCCGCAAGTTCACCGACGTTGGTCTAGACCAAAGAAGCCTCGCTGGTCTAGACCAATTTCGTGGCCGATTCCGCTCGTTGCGCGCCGTAGGCGAGGCCGGGCCGTACCGTGGACGGTGCACTAGCCGGCGCAGTAAGCTTCGCGCATGACCGAGTCCAGCCGGCCGCCCGCCGAGCGGGCGCCGTTCGACCCGCAGGCGGTCCTCGCCGGCCGCCCGCCGGGCCGGACGCCGGCGGCGTTCATCGTCGGCATCGCGATCACCGCGGCGTGCGCGATCGTGGCGCTCGGCATCGACGCGGCGCAGTCGTTCGCGGTCGGGCGCCGGGGCCGCGCCGTTCGCGATCGCGCTGCCGCTGGCGCTGCTCCCGGTCCCGCTGCTTGTCGCCGTCGTGCTCTGGATGGACCGGCTGGAGCCCGAGCCGCGCAGCAACCTGGCGTTCGCGTTCGGCTGGGGCGCGGGGATCGCCGCCCTCACCGCGCTGATCGTCAACACCGCCGACCTCGAGTACGTCACGATGCCCGCGCTCGGCGCGTCGACGGGCGAGTACGTCGCCGCCACCTTCGGCGCCCCGGTCGTCGAGGAGACGCTGAAGGGCCTGGTGCTCATCGGCCTGCTCTGGCGGCGCCGCGCCGAGTTCGACGGCCCGACCGACGGGGTCATCTACGCCGCCATGGTCGGGCTCGGCTTCGCGATGATCGAGAACGTCGGCTACTACATCAACGCGCTCGTCACCCCCGAGCGCGGCGGCATCGCCCTGCTCGGCTACACCTTCGTCCTGCGCGGCCTGCTGTCCCCGCTGCTGCACCCGATCTTCACGTCGATGACCGGCCTCGGCGTCGCCTACGCGGCGAGCCGCAGGCACGGCGGCCAGTGGGCGGTGGCGCTCGGCCTGCTGGCGGCGATGATCCTGCACGGCACCTGGAACGGCCTGTCCCTGTACGGCACGGCGGGCCTGGTCGCCGGGTACCTGATCATGGCGTGCGTGCTCGTCGGGACTGATCTACATCCTGGTCGCCGACCGCCGCCGCGTCGTCGGCCTGATCCGCCGCTACCTGCCCGGCTACGAGCGGACCGGCCTGGTCACCGCCGACGACATCGCGATGCTGGCCTCGCTGCGCGCCCGGGGCGCCGCGCGCCGCTGGGCCCGCGCCGTCGGCGGGCACCCCGCCGCCGCGGCGATGTCCGACTTCCAGCTGGCCGCGACCGAGCTGGCCCTGGCCCGCGCCAAGGCCGACCGCGGCGTGCTCGACTTCAACGCGTTCGCCGAGCGCGAGCACTCGCTGCTGACCCTGATGGCCGTCGCCCGTCACGCCTTCACCGGCCGCGTCCCCGGCGGCTCGGAACTCACCCCCGCCCCGTGGGCGGCATCCGCTTCCGTCTTCACCCACCGCGTCAACTACCAGTGACTCCCGGACCGGCGGCGGCGGCCGGCGTGCGCTGATCAGGCCGCGAGGCCGCCGAGCCAGTTCTGCCACGCCTCGGCCTCGGCCGACGGGTCGCGGTCGTCGAAGTAATGCGCGGTCGCGAAGACCATGTCGTTGTAGCCGTGGATGAGCGTGTACATCGCGTCGCCGGTGCGCATGCCCACGAAGCTCCGCGAGATCACGAACTCCACGGTGCCGTCGACCGGTTCGATCCCGGGCACGCTGAGCCGGGCCGGCTGGCCGTCCGCCGCGTCCGCGCCGACGCCGACCGCTGCCGTCATGGCCGCCCACGCGTCCTGCGTGACCGGCCCGGGCAGGAACACCGACTGCCTCGCGGTACGCGGTGCGAAGTGCTCCAGGTAGACGACGAGCTTCCTCATGTAGGCGCGGTCGCCGACGGACAGGCCGTTGTACTCGGCCTCCCAGTCCTCGCCGAGCAGGCCGCTGTGCACAAAGCGCACCGCCGCGCCGCCGCCGTCGCGCGACTCGATGAGCCACTCCATGGCCATGAACGTGCCGTCCGGGTTCTTGTCCTCCTGCGTCGCGTAGTGGTGACCTGGCTCCCAGGCCGTGATGCTGGAGCGGGACACGTGGCCGAACATGTCGAACGTGGCGGTCTTGCTGTCGCTGTCGATCTCGGTGCGGCCCATGAGCCAGGAGTCGACTCCCGGTCCCCTCGTGATCGCCTCCCACACCTCGTCCGGCGTGGCGTCGACGGTGAACTCGTCACGTACCTCGAATGGATGCGTCATGACTGCTGCTCCTAATGCTGGCGGGTCGGCGTCTTCGGTGATGCTCGGGTGCACCGCGACGATGAGGCGGTGCGGCCGACCAGTTTCGGTGTGATATTTGCTGATGATCGCGGTGAGCGAGTCGGTCAGCTCGCTTACGAACGCGGCGCGGTCAGCGGGCTTCGCGAACCGCACTTCGGCATCGAGCCCGAACGTGGCGAGCGGCTTGCCGGCCCGCGCCGCCCCGTTGATGAGCGCGCCCGTCTCGCGGACGAGCCGCGCGGCGAGCGCGAGCAGCCAGCGCGCGGACAGCCGGTCGGGCGACAGGGCCGGATCGGGCGCGACCGCGGCGAGCGCGGCCGGCGAGATCACGTAGGCCGCGGCGGAAGCCCGCACGACCCGCTCGGTCATGTTGCCCTTGCGGCGCTCCTCGACCAACTCCACCAGGCCGTGCTGCTCAAGGGTCTTGACATGGTAGTTGACCTTCTGCCGGGCCAGCCCGAGCCGCGCCGCGAGCGTGGTCGCGGTGTGCGGCTCGGCCAGCTCCGCGAGCATGCGAGCCCGGATCGGGTCGAGCGAGACCTCCGCGGCGGCGGGATCCTCGATCACTGCGACATCTTGCATGCCACGATCCTGTCACCGACAATTCTTACTGTCAAGGCGTAAAGAGATGTCCAGAATAATTTTATTTTCGGTGCTGGGATGCGGCACGCAGGGCGGTGTGCCGCCGCGTCCGTTTGCGGCTGGGCCGGGTATCGGCGGCGCAGGCGGCGCGCCCTCGCCGCCGCACTCAACGCGACCGCCCGCCGCCTTCCGCCGGGTCCCCTTCCAGCCATGGCCCGGACCGCGGCACCGGGATACGTAACTGCCGGCACCCCGCTTAATAGGCGGGAAGCGATCATTGAAGTGAACAAATATCAACTTGTTGAATAGTAAATCAAAGGACAATGTCATTCTGCGCGACATGACTCACCAAATAGTCTCTTAGTGCAGAAAGGTCGCGCATGACCGATCGTTTTCGCAGGCTTCTCGGCTGCCTGCTCATCGTGCTGGCGTCCGCCATCGGCGGGCTCGTCGCCACCCCGGCCGGCGCCAGCACGAGCGCCAGCGCGGCCGCGGCCGGCACCGCCAGGCCCGCCACCGTCGCCCCCGGCGACACGATCATCGCCTCGGTCTCGACGGTCTACGGGCTCACCGTCGGCGACTCTCCCAACTACTCGAACGGCTTCGTAACCCCTCTGACGGGCTGCCCCTGCGGCGCGTACACCAGCGCCGAGTGGATCGCGCAGGATCCAACGGACGGCTCCGGCTACATGTACCCCCTGGCCCAGTTCAGCCCGTGGACGGTCTCGAACGCCGGCGTCAAGCTCACCTCCGCCAGCACCGACTCCGCGCCCGCCGCCATCTCCTCGTTCCCCGATACCCAGCTCACCATGACGAACGGCTCCGCCGTCAAGGCGCAGCCGGGGGCGCTGAACAGCAGCGGCACCGGCTTCACCGTCACCTGGCAGCAGTCCTCCTGACGGCGGCCGGCCGCGGTACCGGCTAGCTGAAGCGCGCGTCGCAGCGAAATGCCAGGCGCCCTCGCCTGGCATTTCGCATTCCGGCCGGCGAAATCGAACAGGAAAATACAGGCAACTGGCCGCCTTGTCGCCCCCGCCCGTTCACCAGCGTGGCCACTGCGGGAATGAATGCCTTAATCCCGATACGGGCTTCCCGGCGGCGTAGGCATTCTCGTTCGGCTGGCGTCCGCGGCTGGGTTTCTGGGCAACGGGAGCGCTGCGCTCGGCGCTGGGCGGCCAGGACACGGCCGCGCTCCGCGACGCCGCCGTGCTGTTGCGGTGCGGCACGAGCGAGGCGGTCAGGAGGGTTCGCGATAACGACGGTGATCACGCCATCGGCGCTGGGACGGTCTTTACCTTAGTGGCGCCGGGAGCGGGAGCGCCGCGGTGAACCGCGAGATGTGCTGGGCGATCACATCGGCGTGGTCTTCGAGCGCGAAGTGGCCGGCGTCGAGGATGGCTATCTCGGCCCTGGGCAGGTCGTTCCGGTAGGGGAGCGCGCCTGCTTCGGGGAAGATTTCGTCGTTGCGGCCCCAGGTGATCAGGGTCGGCGGCTGGTGGGCGCGGAAGTACTCGTGCCACCGGGGATAGAGACCGGGATTGGTGCGGTAGTCGTAGAGCAGGTCGAGCATGGCGTCCTTGTTTCCAGGCCGGTTCAGCAGTGTGCTTTGCAGCAGCCAGCTGTTGTCCCGGGGGAGCAGGCAGCCGAGCGCGACTCCCAGCGTCAGCATCAGCCCGGCTGACACGAGGTAGACCGCGCGCCACCCGAGCAGGTCGGCGGCAAAGCCGGACGCGGTGCGCGCCAGCAAGATCCCGACGACGACGCCGCTGGTCACCGTCCCCACTACGGTGCCCCGTTGCCCGGGAGCGCTCAGTGCCGCGGCGTAGGCGACGATGACCTGGACGACCGCGCAGGCTGTGCCGACGACCGCGGACGCCGCGAAGAAGACGGCCGTGCCGCCGGAAAGCCCGACGGCCGCGAGCGCGGCGGCTGCCACCAGCGCTTGCGCGACTATCAGCAGCCGTCGGCTGACCAGGTCGCCGAGCGGCACGATCAGGACAAGCCCCAGCAGGTAGCCGAGCTGGGTGACGGCGGTCACCAGCCCCAGGCGGTCGGCGCCCACGTTCAGGTCGGTGCCGATCCGGTCCAGCAGCGGCTGCGCGTAATACACGTTGGCGACCGACACTCCGCACGCCGTGGCCAGCAGGGCCCGAAGGCCGGCCGTCACGCCCGCGTTCGCGCCCACATGCCCCCCGAGAAAGGAACTGGTTGTAAACTGAAACCACCTTAGCGACATGTGGTTTCAGTTTGCAACCACTTGTCGGTTACCTGAGAGGGACAGGGAATCTGTCATGAGCGCAAGGCTGGCCGAATCGACATGCCCCGTGGCCCGCACCGTCGACATCGTCGGCGACAAATGGTCGCTGCTGATCATCCGCGACGCCTTCGACGGCATCCGTCGCTTCAGCCAGTTCCAGCGCGATCTGGGCATCGCCAAGAACATCCTCGCCGTGCGGCTGCGGGACCTGGTCGATGCCGGAGTCCTGCGCGTCGAGCCCTCGCCGGGCGGAGGTGCCTATCAGGAGTACGTCCTGACCGAGAAGGGCGAAGACCTGTTCGACCTCATGGTCAGCCTCCGCCAGTGGGGACAGGATCACGCCTTCGCCCCCGGCGAGCAGCACTCCGTCCTTGTTGACAAGGAGACAGGGCGGTCGCTGCCCCGGCTGAGCTACGCCACCCCCGACGGGCACCAGGTCCAGGCTCGCGAGACCCGCGTGCGCAAGGTAAGCGAGCCAGCGCTCTGACCCGGCCCGGCGGGCGCCCGGCGGTGCGGCGCCGGGCCGACGGTGGGAAGCTGGCTGAACACAGAAAGGCGCACATGTCGGAACTGCCGGAGATCTCGGAATTTGTCGACCTGCCCATGGAAATCGACACGTCCCAGCCGCACATAGCCCGGATGTACGACTACTACCTTGGCGGCAAGAACCACTTCGCGGCCGACCGGGAGCTGGCGGACAAGGTCATCGCGGCAATACCCGGCATGCGGACCGGGCCGCGGGAGAACCGGGAGTTCCTCGGCCGCGCGGTGCGGTTCCTGGCCGGGGAAGCGGGCATCAGGCAGTTCCTCGACATCGGCACCGGGCTGCCGGCCACCAACAGCGTGCACGAGGTCGCGCAGCAGGTCGCGCCCTCGTCCCGGGTGGTCTACGTGGACAACGACCCGCTGGTCCTCGCCCACGCCCGGGCGCTGCTGACGTCATCCGAGGAAGGCCGGTCCGTCTACATTCAGGCGGACCTGCGCAACCCGCAGGAGATCCTGTCCTCGCCGGTGGTGCAGTCGGTGCTCGACTTCTCCCAGCCGGTGGCGCTGCTGCTCCTCGCGGTGCTGCATTTCATCCCCGACGAGGACGGGCCGGCCGAGATCGTCGCGGCCCTGCGCGACGCCCTCGCCCCGGGCAGCTACCTGATCGCCTCGCACGTCACGAACGAGCACAACGTGGCCGGCTCGGCTGCCGGGGAGCGCGCCTACCAGAGCCGCGGGGTGCCGATGCATATGCGCGACCGCGCCGAGTTCGCCGGCATCGCGTTCACCGGGATGGAACTGCTGCCGCCGGGCGTGGTGCTGGTGTCGGAATGGCGGGCGGGGAGCGGGCCGCTGCCGCTCGCCAGCGAGGTGAACTGTTACGGCGGGGTCGCCCGCAAGCCCTGATGCGCCACGAGGCGATGCATTCGTGCGGTGTCCTCGATCTGCCGAGCGGGACTGCCCTCTTCGTGGAAGGCTCGACCCAGGATGACTAGTGAAAGGCCCTGCGATCCTGAGCTGACCGTCCAGGCGCAGCTCGGAGACCCGGCGGCACTGGGCCTGCTGCTCGCCCGGCACCAGGCCGGCATGCGGGCGGTGGCGCTGAGCCTGCTCGGATTCGGCCCTGACGCGGATGACGCTGTTCAGGAGGCCTGCCTGATCGCGTTGCAGCGGATTGGCGATGTGCGGGATCCGTCCGCGGTCGGCTCCTGGCTGCGGATGATCGTCCGTAATGCCTGCCGGATGAGGCTGCGGGTGCCTGGAGAGCTGCCCTGGGTGATTTGCCCGACATCCCGGCCGCCATCCCGACACCCGAGGAAGTGGTGGACGGCCACGGATTGGGTGACTGGATCTGCCAGGCGATCAGCGAGCTGCCGGAACCGTTGCAGCTCACGCTGATGCTGCGGCACTTCACCGAGATCAACTCCTATGAGCAGATAGGGGCCGCCACCGGGGTGCCGGTGGGAACGGTCGGCAGCCGATTGAACCAGGCGCGGGCGAAGATGGTGCAGGCGCTCCTGGCCACCTCGGACTTGGCACACGGTGACGCGGCCAGGCTCACGGCGGCACGGCACCGGGAGGGCGTGGAGACATTGAACGCCGCTGTCCACGGCAGATTCGCCGATGTCGTGGCCGACCGGTGGTCACCTGACATCGAGCTGTACGGCGGTATGGGGGAGCGGGGCGGCCGTGACCTGCTGCTGCGCTCGATGGACCGGGATCTGGAAGCGGGAATCCGGCAGCGGCTGGTGCGCACTGTCGCCAGCCGCGACATCACGATCTGGGAGAACGACCTGATCAATCCGCCCGAGGACCCAGATCACTGCCCGCCTTCCGTGGTCTGGATGCTCTCACTGCGGGGTGGCCGGATCGAGAGCCTTCGCCTGTTCTTCCCTGCCCAGGGCCCCAGGTACCTGGGCAGGCCGGTTTCGGCCCGGCCGGCCGCATCTTCAATGTGACCACCATCACATCGCGGCGGTCGAAGTTTCCGTGCCGGGCCGGCATCTTCGCTGTGTCCCATCCAGCGAAGAGACAGGAGCCGCCATGACTTCCACCAGCAGCAGCCCACTGACTCCCGGCGCGCACGCGATCGATGTCGGCGGAATTGTCCAGCGCTATCACGTCAGCGGCACTGGGCCCGTGTGCCTGGTGCATCCGGGCGGTCCAGGGTTTTCCTGGGAGTACCTGAGGATGCCGGCCGTCGAGGATCACCTGACCACGGTGTACATCGAGCCGATCGGGACTGGCGGCTCCGGGCGCCTGGCGGCGCATCCAAACGGGTATACGCGGGAGGAATACGCCCGGGCCCTTACCGGGCTTATCGAGCACCTGGGTGCGGCCAGCGTGCACCTGATGGGCCATTCGCACGGTGGCTTCGTCACGCAGTTCTTCGCTCAGCGCAGCCCCAGCCGGCTCGCTGGCATCATCTTGTACGAGAGCGCGCCCGCCGTTGGACCCGAGCACTTCGCGGAGGCTGCCGCCAACCTGGAGGCGTTTGCCCGCGCGAACGCCGGCTGGCCCGAGTTGGAGGATGTCCTTGACGCCTGGCGGTCTGTGCCCGCGATCGACAGCGATGAGGCGTTCACCATGGCCGCCCGGCGGCTGCTGCCCGCTTACTTCGCTGACTACTGGGGCCGGGAAAGCGAGTTCGCGCCGATGGCAGCATCGGTCAGCGGCTCGTATATCTCGGGTCTCGATGCCTGCATGGCGCCGGTCGCGATCGACGACCGGACCACCTTGGATTCCATTACGGTTCCCACCCTGGTAATCGTGGGGCGGCACGACTTCATCTGCGGTCCGCGCTGGGCACAGGAGATCCACGACCGCATCGCGGGCTCCGCGCTCGTGACTCTCGAGAAAAGCGGCCACTTTGGCCACGTGGAGGAGCCGGAAAGCTTCGCCAGGGCGGTGGCTGAATTCGTTCGCCCGACGTCCGTCCCCCGAGGCCTGTACTTATTCGGGCAGTTCCTGGCCGGTGAGCAGTTTGAGCAGGCCGTGCTGCGGCGTACCCGCACCCGGTGGCGGGAAACGGCCGGGCCGGGCGGCCGGCGGTGCGGCCCAGTTGCTGGAACACTGTTCCAGCAACTATTTTGGAACAGAGTTCCAGCTGTGTCAAGATGATGCTCATGACGGCCAGGACTGAGCGCACCGGACGGCGCGCGGACGCGCTCTCGAAGGAGCGGATCGTCGAGGCCGCGATCGAGATTCTCGACACCGCGGGCGAGAGCGCCCTGACCTTCCGTGCGCTGGCGGCCCGCCTGGCCACCGGTGCCGGGGCGATCTACTGGCACGTCGCCAGCAAGAACGACCTGCTAGCGGCGGCCACCGACGACGTCATCGCCCGGGCCGTGACCGGCGCGGGCAGCGAAGCGGAGCCGCGGCAGGCGATCCGGGCCATCGCCCTGGGGGTCTTCGACGCGATCGACGCGCACCCCTGGGCGGGCGCCCAGCTCTCCCGCGAGCCGTGGCAGCCCGCGATGCTGCAGATCTTCGAAACCTTCGGCAGCCAGCTCCAGGCGCTCGGCGTCCCCGGACCAGCGCAGTTCGATTGCTCGTCCGCGCTGCTGAACTACGTCCTCGGCCTCGCCGGACAGTACGCTGCCGCCGCCCGCCTCATCCCGCCCGGGACCAGCCGGGCGGCCTTCCTCACCACCCTCGCCGCACAGTGGACGCAGCTCGACCCCGCGCGGTACCCGTTTATGCGCAAGGTAGCGGCGCAACTGCCCGGGCACGACGACCGCGACCAGTTCCTGGCCGGCATCGACCTCATCCTGGCCGGCATCACAACCGCCCGGTAGCCCCGCAGATTTACTGGCGAAGCGGTTCATATTCGAGAGCTGCCGCCTTCGGCGCCTGCGCGCGGCTCATTGAGGAGGCAGCCCGCCGGCAGGCCCGGTAAGCGGCTCGCCGCCATGCCGCCGTCAAGCGCGCCCGTGTGCCCGGCGGCGGCCAGGACCGCGTCGGCGAGCCGCTCGGCGGCGTCCGGGCGGCCCTGCGCCCGCGCGCCGGCGGCAACAGCCGCGCGGCGCGCGGGGTCGGCCAGCAGCGGCCCCAGCGCCGCCGTCAGCGTGTCCGGGGTGACGGCGCCGTCCAGGGCGACCGCTGCGCCGAGCGCGGCCAGGTGGCGGGCGTTGTGCCGCTGCTCGTCCCCGGCCGAGGTAGGCAGCGGGATCAGCACCGACGCCTTGCCCAGCGCTGTCAGCTCGGCGATCGTGCCCGCCCCGCTGCGCGAGACCACCACGTCCGCCAGCGCCAGCACGTCCGGCAGCTCCGGCCCGACGAAGCCGGTCACCAGGTAGCGGCCCGCGAGTGCGGCGGGCAGCCGCCCGGCCGCCTCGCGCGCCGCCTCCACCGAGGCGGCCCCGCACTGGTGGATGACGTTCGCCCGCTCCAGCAGCCACGGCAGGATGCCCGTGACCGCGCCGTTGACCTGAGCCGACCCCTGCGCGCCCCCGGTCACGTACACCACCGGCAGCCCGGGGGCCAGCCCCGCCCAGCCGAGCGCGGCGGCGGCCTTGCCGGCGTCCCCGGTCAGTACCTCGGCGCGCACCGGGTTGCCGGTGACCACGGCAGCGGCCCGCGCCTGCGGGGGGAGCAGGCCCAGGGTTGACTCCGCCGACACGGCCATGACGGTCGCGCGCCCGGCCAGGACCCGGTTGGCGAGGCCGAGCCGGGTCGTCTGCTCGTGCACCACCAAGGGAACGCGGCACCAGGCGGCGGCGAGCCCGACCGGGATCGCGACGTACCCGCCGGTCGCCAGCACCGCGTCCGGCCCGAACTCCCGCACCGCGCCGCGCGCCTGGAGTACGCCGACCGGCACCCGCGCCATGTCCCGCGCGTTGGCGGGCGTCAGCATGAGCAGCGGGTTCCCGGCCCGGCGCAGCTTGCCGGTCGCGATGGCCCGGAACGGGATCAGCTCGCCGCGCGCCACGCGCTCTTCCAGGCTCCCGGCCGTTCCCGCCCAGGTGACCGCCAGCTCCCGGCCTGCCGCCGCCAGGCGGTGCCGCAGCGCGCGCACCGTGGCCAAGGCCGGGTACGTGTGACCGCCGCTCCCGCCGCCCGTCACGATCAGGCGAAACGCACTGCCAGTGCCTGCGCGGTGCCTGCCCTGTGCCATCTAGATCCTCCCAGTGCCCCGAGTCCCGTTACTCGTCGTGATGCCCGCACGGGCGCGGGCATCCACGCGCAGAGTAGCCGCTCGTGACGTGCGCGTATCGGCGGTTCCGGGCACGGCGCGAGCCGGCGTCAGGAAACGCCTCTCCAGACCGCCTGGTCGGCTATAGGCACAGCAGCCAGCACGGGCAGCTCCAGCACGGGCAGCTTGGGAAAATCGCGTTACGCGGCAGTCCGGGCCACGTCGGCCGATGCCGCGCAGAAGCGTTGGTCCGCCGGGCAGGACTCGCCCCGGGGCGGCGGGCTGCGGGGAATACTGAGTATGCTACTCAGGGAAACGGAACATCTATGGGTGTCCGGCACGCCCTGCTGGCGCTATCGGGTGAGGGACCGGACCCGAGTACGGCCTCCAGTTGCGCGAAGAGTTCGAGTTGAGGACCGGCGGGATGTGGCTCTCGAACGTGGGGCGGGTGTACGTAACGCTTCAGGATCTTGTCCGTGCTCGGGTCTCTCTGCCGAGGCCGCGGCGAAAGACAGAAGTGCGATGGTGAGCATGCTGGAGCTACGGCACGTGTCGCGGGTGTACGGGAATGGAGCGGGCGAGGTGGCCGCCTTGCTCGACGTCAGCCTGGCGGTTGAGCCCGGGCAGCTAGTGGCGGTGATGGGGCCGAGCGGGTCGGGTAAGAGCACGCTGCTGGCAATCGCCGGGACGCTGGAAGAGCCGTCGTCGGGCGAGGTGATCGTGGGTGGCCCGCTGGTGACGGGGGCGTCCGCGGCCGAGCGGGCACGGCTGCGGCGGCGGGCGATTGGCTATGTCTTCCAGGACTTCAACCTGCTGCCCGGCCTGACGGCGACGGAGAACGTGGCCTTGCCGCTCCAACTGGACGGCGTCCTGGCCGTCCGGGCCCGCGCTGTCGCCGGCCGCGCCCTGGCAGGCTTGGGCCTGGCGGATCGTGCCGGGCATTTTCCTGAGCAGCTGTCCGGCGGCGAGCGGCAACGGGTCGCGATCGCCCGGGCGCTCGTCGGGCGGCGGCGGCTGCTCCTGGCCGATGAGCCATCGGGTGCCCTCGACTCCGCTAACGGGGAGATGGTGATGCACATTATCCGTGCCGCCTGCCGGCAGGGGGTCGCGGCGGTGGTTGTCACGCACGACGCGCAGCTGGCGTCGTGGGCGGACCGGGTCGTGTTCCTGCGGGACGGGCGCTTGGCCGGCGACGCCGGGCCGCCGCCCGGCCCCCGGCCGCTGATTGAGGACGTCCGGTGAGTGCGGGTGTTCTGGAGCCGTCGGCCGAGCCCTGAGCTTGATGACGGGGGCAGTTCGGCGCGGCTCGCGGTCATCCACTGGGCGTGGCGGCTGTTCCGCCGTGAGTGGCGCCAGCAGCTGCTGGTGATAGCGCTGCTTACGGTCGCGGTCGCCGCCACCGTCTGGGGCGCGGGGGTGGCCACCAACACGCCGCCAGCCAACCCGAACGCCGGCACGTACGGCACCGCCAGTGCGCTGATATCGCTGTCAGGGACCGATCCGCAGCTGGCCGCCGACATCGCTCGAATCCGGCGGCCGGTACCGGCCTGCGGACGTGATCGAGAATCAGGGCCTGGCCAGCGGCACCGTCCAGGCCGTCTGGCTGCGCGCCCAGGATCCGGCCGGGCCCTACGGCGGCCCGCTGCTCGCCCTGGTCTCCGGGCACTACCCTGCCGGCCCCGGGCAGGTGGCAATGACCGGCTCCGTCGCGGCTCTGTACGGCGTGGGCATCGGGAGCACCTGGCATGCCGACGGCAGGCCATGGCGGGTGACCGGCATCGTCGAGAACCCGAGCAACCTGCTGGATGAGTTCGCGCTGGTATCTCCCGGTCAGCTGACCGCGCCGGCCCAGGTGACGATCCTGGTCGGCACAAGTCACGTTCATGGCCTGCCGGCGGCCGCCAGCGTGTCCTACCCCCCACCCCCCGGGGGTCATCGCCTGGCATTTCGCCCGCAACGATAGTCCTCGCCGTGGCCGTGCTCGGCATGGTCTTCACCGGCCTGGTGGCCGTGGCCGGGTTCACGGTGATGGCGCAGCGGCGCCTGCGGGCGCTCGGCATGCTCAGCGCGCTCGGCGCGACCGAAGCCAACGTCCGGCTGGTCATGGCCGCCAACGGCGTCATGGTCGGCCTTAGCGGCGTCAGCGCGGGCACACTGATCGGGCTGGCCGCCTGGTTCGCCTACGCGCCGCACCTTCAGGCGTTCACCGCGCATACCGTCGACCCGCTGAACCTGCCGTGGTGGGTGATCATCGTCACGATGGTCCTGGGGGTAGTGACCGCTACCAGCGGCCGCCGTGCAGCCAGCCCGCGCCGCCGTCCGGATTCCCGTGCTGGCGGCGCTATCCGGACGGCGGCCCGAGCCGCAGGCCGTGCGCCGGCCTGCCAAGCTTGGCGCCGGCCTGCTCGTGGCCGGCGTTTTCTTCCTCGCGATCTCCGGCGGCTTGGGCAGCCAGAGCAGCGGCAATCTGCTCCTGGGGATAGCCGCGATCGCGGCCGGGATCTCGCTGCTCGCGCCGCTGTGCCTCGTCGTGCTGACTGGCCTTGCGGGCCCGCTGGCTCCGGTCGCAATCCGGATCGCGCTGCGGGACCTCGTCCGGTACCGGGCCCGCTCCGGCGCCGCCCTGGCCGCTACCTGCTTCGCCGTGTTCCTGGCCATGCTCATCTGCATGGTCGCCAGCATCCGGTTCTCCGACGTCCTCGACTGGACCGGACCCAACCTGACGACAAGCCAGCTCATCGTCTACACCTCCACCAGCCGGCGAGCACCGGTCCGGGCACTGCCCCCACTCAGGCCCAGCTCGAGGTGCTGCACGCGAAGGTGGACAGCTTCGCCGCGTCGCTGGACGCCCGGGCCGTGCTGGCCCTGGACGAGGCAGGAACGGCCGTCCCGGCAATCCCGGCAGCCCAGGAGCCTCCTCCAGGGCGCGACCCTTCAGGCAGGCCAACTCGAAACCAAATTCACCGGCCCGCTCTACGTGGCCACCCCGGCGCTGCTCGCCGAGTACGGGATCAAGCCCAGCCAGATCCGCGCGGCCACGGACATCCTGACCATGCGTCCCGGCCTGGCGTCGCTGCCCGGCATTTACCTGGTCTGGGGCACGGACATCGCCCAAGCCCGGCGCCCGCAGCTACCATCGCCAGCCCGCCGATGCAGACGTTCAGCAGCCTGCCCAGCGGCACGTCGGCGCCGAACACGGTCCTGACCACGCAGGCCGTGCGGCGGCTGCACCTGCAGCTGATCCCCTACGGCTGGCTGATCCAGGCTCCTGCGCCGCTCACCGCCACGCAGATAAGCGCGGCCAGGGAGCTTGCCGTCTCATCGGATGCCACGATCGAGACCAAGTCCGGCGAGCTCGGGCTGGGCGAGATCAGCGACGGGGCCACCGCTCTTCGGCATCCTGCTGGCGCTCGGCGTCCTGGTGATGACCGTCGGCCTCATCCGCAGCGAGGCAGCGGGCGACCTCCGGACGCTCACCGCAGCGGGAGCAAGCAGCGGGACCCGCCGCACCATCGTCGGCGCGACAGCCGGCGTGATCGGCCTCCTCGGAGCCGTACTCGGCACCGCGGCCGCCGCCATCGCCGCCGTGGCCTGGGCGAAGAGCAGCCTGTCGGCCATGTTCGGCGGCATCCCGGCCATCGACTTCCTGCTGATACTGGTCGGCCTGCCCATCGTGGCCGCAGTTGGCGGCTGGCTGCTGGCCGGCCGCGAGCCATCCGCCATCGCCAGGCAGCCGCTGGAGTAAGAACCAGTTCGCCCGAATGTGAGCTGCCCAGCCGCGGACGGCGCCCGGTCACCCGTGCTGCCCGCTGGCCAGAACGTGGTCAAGCTGGCTGTGGTAAGCACCGGCCAGTTCGCCGAGCCGGTCCCGGCCGAGCGCGAGGGGCACCCCGTAGAATGCCGCCAGCAGGGCGGTGGTGGCGTGGCCGACGTCAGGTTCCCGTCCCGGCGCACGTTCGCGGTGAACGCCGCCGCCACCTCGACGGCGGCGCCGAGCGCGGCCAGTTCCTGCTGGAGCGAGAACGGAATGACGCCGCTGGCCCCGGTTCTTGTTCTCCGGTGTCATCATCGGAGAAGGAACGCAGAACCGCTACCCGAGCACCATCGATTTCGGGCGCATCGAGATCGAGCAAAACGAGATCGCCTAACCTTCGACACGGAAAGCCCCCGGACGCTCCGCCAGCGTCCGGGGGCTTTTGCTTTTCAGGCAGCGTTTCCCTGGTCATTCTCACCGTTGCCGAGCAATGCGGCGAGCAGTTCAGCGTTCTCCGCGCTGATTACTAGCTTGAATTTGCTGAATACCCGATCGAGGTGGAACGCTCGCAACGTTTCCTGATCGGTTTCCCTATTGGGCCTCACCTCCGATTCCGGCTTTTGCTGAGGAACGTCAGTCGTGGGGTATCACCCCCCTTCGACTACTCGGCGGTATCGCATCCCTCCCTTCCGGTCTAGCGTGCCTACTTGGTAACACGGGCGAAGTTCGTCCACGGTTCGTCCACGTCCATATCCACGGCGCATCCGGCCCATACGCGTAGGCGCGAGGGTCGTGGACGAACGGACGAACGGACGAACGCCGGCACCCGCCGACCGGCGGTCCCGGACACGCCCGACGGCCCGCAGAGGTACCCAGAACCCCCGAAGGGCATGAACCCTCGGCTACCTATGAGTACGCGCCTTCAACGCGCCTACGGCGCTCCTGGACCGATTCCGGCGAGGTCAACGCCGACCGGACCACCCAGCATGCACCAGGGGGCACGGACGGGAAACGGACTACCGCCGAACTCGTGCCGAACCGGTGACGTAGTGCGCAACTTCCTCACCCTTTAACCTCCGGTATTCAGCGTGAATCGCGGATTGGCTGCTAGCTGATTTTGGCATCGCTGTGGGCTGGGGTTTTGCGGGTTCGCATGGTGCGGGGGTGCCGGAGCGGCGCACCCGGCGGGTGCGGGCAGCGCTGCGGCCCTTTCGGGCGGGACTGCCGGGTTTGAACAGCGAAGAGCGCCCTGGTTCTGGGAGATTACGGGTTACCACACCTAGCAATCACCAGATCGGAGCGCTCTTCGCCATGCATCCTAACGGGTGGGACCGCGGGCTGCAGGTCACCGCGGACGGGAACGGCCTGGTCGGGCATGCCGGCGCGGTCCTGCTGCGCAAGCTCGCCGACCAGAGCGGCCTGACCGCCGCACTCGATGCGGCCCTGGCACGGCCGGGGACGTCCCCGCAGGTCAGCAGGGGCATGACGCTGGTGTCGACGTCGATCGCGATCGCGATGGGCGCGACTGCGATGGCCGACATCGAGGTGCTGGGCCAGCTGTCGCCGGTGCTCGGGGCGGCGCCGAGCGATTCCACGGTCCGCCGCACCCTGGACCTGGCCGACGACCGGACCCTGGCGAGGGTCGCGCAGGCCAGGGCCAGGATCCGGAAGCACGTATGGGAGCTGATCGGGGAGACGCCCGCAGGTTTCCCCTGGCTGGCGGTCGCGGGGAAGGTCCTGGCGGGCTGGACGGTCATCGACATGGACGGCACCCTGATCACCGCCAGCTCAGACAAGGAGAAAGCGGCCCCTACCTGGAAAAAGGGCTACGGCTTCCACCCGCTCGGCGCCTGGTGCATGAATACCCGCGAGTCCCTGGACATGATGCTCCGCCCGGGCAACGCCGGATCGAACACCTTCACCGATCACAAAGAGGTACTCGGCAAGGCGCTGAAGCAGGTGCCCGCCGCGTCCCGGCGGAAGGTCCTGGTCCGGGTCGACGGGGCCGGCGCCAGCCACGAACTGGTAAAGCACCTGCTCACGCTGTCGTCGCCGAGGAAAACGCTGCTGTTCACGTGCGGGTGGATGATCACCGGCAGCGACGAGGACGCGATCCGGCAGCTCGCCGAAGGCGCGTGGCTGCCCGGGATTGCCCAGGACGGCAGCCTCGAGGAGGACAAGGACGTCGCGGAGATCACGCACCTCCTGAGCAGGGCCGGGAACTGGCCCGGCGGGCTGCGCTGGATCGCCCGGAGGGTGAAGCCGTCGCGCCGGCACCTGAAGAACCTCACCGCCTACGAGAAGCAGGCCGGCTGGAAGTACAGCATCACCTGCACGAACATCCCGCACACCGGGATGGGCGGCGTCCCGGGCAGCCAGCACGCGCAGTACATCGACGTCACCCACCGCGACCACGCCACCGTCGAGACCGACGGCGTCCGCACCGCCAAGGCCATGGGCCTGCGCAACCTCCCCTCGAAGACCTGGCAGGTCAACAAGGGCTGGGTGCTGGCGGCGAACATCGCCGCCGACCTCGCCGCCTGGGACCGTCTCCTCGGCGTCCACGACTGCGAAGACCTCCGCGACGCCGAGCCGGACACGCTGCGCTACCGGCTCTGGCATATCCCCGCCCGCCTCGTACGGCACGCCCGCCAGCGGATCCTCAAGATCAGCCCGGACTGGCCATGGGCAGATGCGTTCCTGACCTGCTGGCAGCGGCTCTGCGACATGCCCGCACCCGCCTGACCAGCCCCGAAAACCCCGGCAACGCAGAAGGGAGAGCACCCCGGCACGGTCGGAGCCGGTGCGCGCCCGGGCACACCGGGCCCACGCCCATCTCGACCGCCAGGACCGAAACAGACACGAAGATCAAAAACAGACACCAGCACAAACAGTAACCAAGCCCGGAGGCCCTGACTCATTGAGGTTAAGCAACGGGTGATTTCCACTCTCCTGACTTCCGGCGCATTCTGGACCGATAATGACGGACACAGGCAGAGGCACGCATGAGAACACGAGCCACGACAGATAGCGAAAACGCCGACAATATACGAGCGATGAACGATCCTGAGTTCTTCCGGTACTGGTCCGCGCTGCGCCAACGTATCGCGCTTAGCGGTAAGACGCCGCCTCACAGTCTAGAACGCGAGTACGGCGCTGTGTCTGTCGAGTACCGCCGACGTGTAAACGGCGACCAGAATTCGTGGATAACAGAGAGAGAAGGATATGCAAGCATGAGCGAAAACACGGCCCCCAGACAAGTAATACACGAATTTGAGCGAACCTACCTGGAGAAACTTCTCCTAGCGGCCAAAGTGATCCTTGAAGCCGCAACCGACTTGTCTTTCGTAACCGACCCGCTCGAAGTTGAGCTAGGAATATTCAAGGACCGCGTAGAGTTTGCGCTCCTAGGTTCGGAAGTGCCCAATGAACGCCACTCCTGACAAGGCGGGGGTAAGCAGTAGCGAAAGCGACAGAGCGGGGCTAGAAAATATCATCCGCAAATTCGTGGTCCGAGACTTCGACCTGCATGCACGCGTCGAGAACCTAGAAGCGTGGTCAGAAGTATTCATGTCGGCTATCGAGTCTCTGGGACTCCGCGCCGAACCGCTGCTTACCGAACTCGAAGACGCGCGCAAGCTCTACCAGCGACCGGAATGGTCAGACGGCAAAAATCCACGCGACAACGGCCGACAACTGAGGAAATCGGCAGGCAACAGGAATATGAGGAGTGCCGAATAAAATGAAATCTGCGCAAGACACCGCAGACACCTCGGCGGTACTGCTGACAGACGACGAACGCGAGGCAGTCCGCCAGGCTGGACGACTCCACCAGCTCATCAGCAAGCGCATCGTGACCAACGGCCCTACCAGAGCGGAGGACCTAGCCGAGATAACCGCCGCCATCCACATCATCCAACGCACCGTAATGGCACAGGCAGCCGCACGCGCCTACCCAGAAGAATTCCGCCTTCTCGGCGAGGTAATAGCCATCACGGAAGAACTCTACTGACATTTCTCACCGGGCAAACAAGATATCGCGTAGGCCGACAGGCAGCGGGAATATGAGGAATGTCGAATTGACGACATGAAAGAACTCTCGATGCCCGTCAGCCCGGGCCGGAAAGCGAAAGCCTCTGGCATTGTGCTTGCCAGGGGCTTTCGCGTTCTAATCGAATTCACGCTCCCAGATTCGGAAGTGCCTCATGGGCACCACTTCCGGCAGGGCGGGTGTAAGCAGTAGCGACAGCCCATCGATCGTGCTCACTGTGGCTATGGGTTATAGTCGGCGGGTCTTGTCATAATCGTCTAGTTGATAACCACATGTACTGTCCGCCGTCGATTATTATTTTCTGGCCAGTTATGAAACGTGACCCTTCGGAGAGCATCAGCATTACGGCGTCGGCGACATCTTCCGGGGTGCCAAGGCGTTGCATGGGAACGGATTCCTCTCGCGCCCGGCGGACGGCTGGCTCATATAGCCTGAAACGTTGCTCGGTCTCATCGGTTACCGTAAGTCCTGGCACAATGGTATTAACGCGAATTTTCGGCCCTAGCTCAAGCGCTAGGCATTGGGTGAGCATCATTAGACCTGCTTTAGAGGCACAAGTGTTGGCACCATTGCGTCGTCCTCTTATTCCCGTCGATGCGCCTATGTTGAGGATCGCCCCGTTTTCGCCCTGCTCTAGCATCTGGCGGGCAGCCTGCTGAGAGCATAGAAAAGCACCTTTGAGATTGACGTCAAGGACCGCGTCCCATTCTTCTTCTGTCATCTCTAGAACAGACTTGTCAATAACGCGCGCCGCGTTATTGACAAGTACGTCCAAGCGTCCGAATGCATCAACAGCGCGCTGAATCAGTGCGGATGCGGCATCCGAATCGCTAACGTCTGCCTTAACTAGTTCGACGTCTGTACTGATCTGGCTGCACATTTTTAGCGTCTCGCGCGCTTTCGCATCACTTGACGAGTAATTTAGAATCACGCCGTACCCGGAACCGAGTAGGCGCATTGCGATAGCTCTTCCGATTCCACTGGAACTACCCGTGACAACAGCGGCGCGACTTGCAGACATTCACTTAGGCCCCTTTCCGATACCGGAGCCTGCCACGAACTGTAGCCCGTCGCTTATTGCTCTCACGCGCGCTTCACGCGGCCATACCTTTACGGCTTGCGTTAGCGCCGCGCGCGCCTCGCGTAGGCGTTGCCCGCTTCCGAGTAGCACGATACCTTCTATGCCGTGGTTAATGTGGGATTCGAATTTATCGAGATCGCCCATAAGTACGGCAGTCCGCGCCTGGTGATTAGCGATTTCGAATCGGATTCGGTCGGGCGCTGAGGTCATCTCGTCAACACGGGCAAAAATATCCGCTGCTTTATTCTGGTAGCCACGGCCGGGGTATTGTTCGGCAAGCGCGGCGTATGCGAGACCGCTTTCAAGGCTTAGTGACGCTGGCGTGAACTCTGCATAAAGGAAGCTGGGATCTTGCTCCGGATTGTCGGGATACAATTCCTCAGCTACTCCGATGGCACGGACGGCTTCTTTTTCCCTGCTGAGTTGCCCGTAAACCACCGAAAGCTCAGCGTAGACGCGTGAGCGCTGTAGAGCGGACATGCCGGATTCGAGTGCAGACGCCTGTTCGTAGATTCCAGCGGCTTTTACGGGATTAGCATCATAGAAATAAGTGCTGGCGAGAGATATGAGTGCGGATGCCTGACTACTAGCGTTCGCCGCTACAGTTGCGTAATAAAGAGCCTGCTTGCAATGATGCTCTCGAACGCGCAATTGATCATGATGGAGAGCTACAATCCCGCAGATTCGATGGGCTTGGGACGCGAGCATGCCGGCTGCTTGTTGATATCCCGACTGCTTTTGCGCGATCCCTTCAAGAGCTAGAAGATACGACGAAAGCGTCTGATATATGGTTGAAAGGTCGCTTCCCCCGAGTAGGTGCCAGCATGCTGTCAGACTTGCCGCGCAGCGCGATAGAAAGAAATCAGTAGCAGCCGAAGGGCTGAGGGTACCTACGGATATCGAACTAGATGACGCCAGAGTCAACGGCAATACCGCAAGAGTCACGAGCGCTTGGCGGCGCGAGAAGGCGTGGAGCGCGCGAATTTCGGCATTATCGGGTCGAATAGCGTCGAACATTAGCATCTCTCTATGTAGAATTTCTTGCAGGGAATCGAGATGCTCCGTTGCCTCTCGCCAGTTATCGGTTAGCCCGATTGCATGCGCTAGCCTTTTCCCGAACCACACAGGCCATTCCGCAGCCATCCCCGCCGTGTCATACGAGGATCTGGCTTGCAGACCATTGCCCGTAGGATTTTCATCTGCGAAACATTCGCCAGCATAATTCGCATCGAGAATCATCTCAAAACGGGCGCGCACTTCATCGGAGACCTGTCGCAACTTGGTGTCGAGAATCGCCTGTGATTCCAGGCTCTGAACGAAACCAGCTCCGCCGGATTCCCAGTTGCCGACAGATTTGGCGCTAATACCGAGATCATTTGCGAAATCGCGCTGGCTAAGCCGCATGGCCTCGCGCAGTGCGCGAGACTCGCGACCGGTCCACTTGTTCCGAATCGTCCCCATGTTCCGACCCCTTGAAGCCGCGCACCCGAACAATTCGATCCTACTCCACGTAGCAGCCAAACGGATACAGAGAGTGCAAAGTGCAAGTGCACTCTCCCGCCCGCGCGTCTGCACGTAAACGGCCCCCTGCGCAGCTTGCACTTGCACTTGCACTGACCGGGCACCGTGATTGTCTATGTCTACGTCTAATGCCCGCTTCGGCCTCAACGGTGCAGACGCGCGAGGCTAGACGTAGACATAGACAAGTTTCGTCACGTTCCGTGATTGTCTCATTGTCTCGTCCCGCTTGCGTGTGTGCCCCAACTCGTGCAGACGCGTGCGCGCGCACGCGCGAGGGTGAGACAACTCTCCGTAACCGGTCCGAGCACGATGCGCGCGATCGTTCCAAAGTTCCACTCTCGCGCGTCTGCACGTACTGGGCCGTGCGGAACTTTGGAACTTCCGACGTTTCAGCAGGTCAGCATTACATGCTACTAAAATCACTTGACTGACCTCGCGATCGTCAACGTCGCGCTGCCCACCATTGGACTCAAGCTGCACATGGCCGAATCGAGCCTGCAGTGGGTCGTCACCGGCTACGCACTCACCTTCGGCGGTTTCCTGCTGCTCGGCGGCCGTGCCGCGGACCTGCTGGGCCGCCGCCGCATCCTCATGGCCGGTCTGGCCCTGTTCACCGCGGCCTCGCTGGGCTGCGGCCTGGCGACCACGGACTCGGTCCTGATCCCGATGCGCTGCCTGCAAGGGCTCGGCGCGGCGATCGTGCTCCCGGCGGCGCTGTCGATCGTGATGAACATGTTCCCCGAGGGTGCCGAGCGGAACAAGGCACTGGGCGTGTGGGGTGCCATCGGAGCCTGCGGCGCGACCGTCGGGGTGATGGCAGGTGGCCTGCTCACCCGCTACGTCGGCTGGCAGTACATCTTCTTCCTCAACGTCCCCATCGGAGCCGCGGCGCTTCTGCTCGCCCCGCGCATCGTGCCGGAGAGTCGGCTCGAGACGGCTCCCTGGCGCTACGACCCATTCGGTGCCGTCACGGTGACCGGCGGCCTGTCGCTGCTCGTCTACGCTATCGCGACTGCCCCGCAGGTAGGCTGGGGCACCGCCCGTACGGTGTCGCTGATCGCGACCTCCGTCGTCCTGCTAGCAGCCTTCGCGGTCATCGAGACGAGGGTGGAAGCGCCGCTGATGCCGCTGCGGATCTTCCGGCGGAAGACGCTGGCGGGCGCCAATGTGGTCAGCATGCTGCTTGGCGGCAGCTTCTTCGCGTTCATCTTCATCGGCACCCTGTACATGCAGCAGGTGCTCGGCTACTCCGCGCTGAAGGCCGGCCTGGCCTGGCTGGCGACGTCGCTCACCTCGGTCGCCTTCGCCGGGCTGTCACAGGCGCTGGTCACTCGCGGCTCGGCCAAGCTCGTGATGGCGGCCGGCATGGCCATGATCGGCGGCGGCATCTTGTGGGCCACCCAGGTGACCGCCCACGCGACCTTCTGGGCCAGCCTGGCCGGGCCATGGGCAATCGTCGGAGTCGGCACCGCGTTCGCGTTCATCCCGGTCTCCATCGCCGCCCTGGCCGGGATCGCCCCGCACGAGGCAGGCCTGGCCTCCGGGCTCCTCAACACCACCCAGCAGCTCGGCGGAGCAGTCGGCGTCGCCATCGCGTCCACGATCGCTGCCACCCACGCCAGTACCCTGCTCCACCAGGGCGCCGCACCAGCTGAGGCTCTCACCAGCGGCTTCCAGTGGGCGTTCTGGGCCTGCGGCGCAATTGGCCTGGCCGGGGTCCCGGTCACCTACCTCCTGGTCCGCCGCGATGAGCTAGCCACGGCGGTTGCCAGCACATCTCAGAAACTCCGGCCCGCACCCGCTGAGGTTTAACCGAGCCGTCCCTCAAACGCAACAAGGGAGTCCACCATGCCAAACCAAGAACTGTCCGGAACGACAGCACTAGTCACCGGCGCTAGCCGGGGATTCGGACGCGCCATCGCGATCGCCCTGTCCTCGAGCGGCGCGCACGTCGTCGGGGTCGCCGCGACCGAGCCCGGCTCGAAGAGCTACGGGCGCAACTCGGCGACACGTTCACCCCCGTCGCCGCCGACCCGGTAGTCGCAGGCCAGCTCCTCGGCAAGCACCACCCCCGCACGCTGGTCCTCAACGCCTGGGCGGCCCCCCTGATGCGGCCGGTCCACCGGCAAACCTGGCAGACCTTCAGCCGCAACTGGGACGTCGACGTACAGCACGTGTTCAACTGGACCCGCGAGGCGCTGCTGCTTCCGCTGGAGCCGGGCAGCGCGGTCATTGCCGTCTCCAGCGGAGCCGCGGTCAACGGCTCGCCGCTTTCCGGCGGCTACGCCGGGGCCAAAGCGACCATTCGGTTCATCGCCTCCTATGCCGCCGCGGAGTCCGGCCGGAATGCGCTCGGCATCAGGTTCACCTCGAGTGCTGCCGCGGCTCACCCCGGAAACAGACCTGGGCACGGCCGCAGTCGCCGCCTACGCCGCCAGGCAGGGCGTCGATATCCCCGCCTTCCTCGACGGCTCCGGCCCGCCGCTCACCCCTGAGCAGGTAGGCACTGCGATCGTCGGCATCGTCACCGGCCCCGGCAACGACCGGGACGCTTACCTCCTCACCGCCGACGGCCTCAGCCCGGTGCAGTGATGCCTGCATCACCCATCGTGATGCGGTCTCCTGCAGATCCTGAAGTCGACACCTGCCCGGGGAGCAAGGTGAGAGGCACAAAGCCGGGCGGACGGTCGGCGCAACCGCTCCCAACGCCCCCGTCCGTGGGCTTTCCCCCGTCCGTGGACCAAGCCCGGTGCGCGCGGACGCATAGCGGACGGCCACGGCCTGGAACGGAGCCTCCAACGGCGTATGTGCTGGTCAGCGGCATGGGTATCGGTTAGGAGCGACGGTCTGTAAACCGTCGGCTCAGCCTACGTTGGTTCGAACCCAACACCTGCCACAACACCTGCCACACGCTGCGAAAACGCCCCGCTAACTGCGAATTCTCGCGCTAGTGGGGCGTTTCTTCTCCGTCCCATGGCGTGTCATCTTGTCACGCTATAGACCGCTGTGTTGCGCCATCCGCGGACGCATGGCGGACGAAAATCGGGGCCAGGGAGCGGTGCGGCGGACCGTCGGCTTTGCGCGGACGGCCACGGACGGGGGCCGCGACCACGGACGAGCCACGGACCAGGTCCGTGGAGGCCGTTGTGCCGGCTTGACGTCCGCGGCCGAGTTGAGCGTGCATTTCCCCGCGTCCGCCCGCTGCCCAGCCGGTTTCCCGGGGCGCGGCAGTCGCCTTGAGCAGGTGTTGACCGCGCCCTTGGCCCTGTCCCGCTGGTTGTCGTTTGCCATGAGCATGGGACCGCCTGCTGAGGGTTGTTGCCAGGGGGATGGGACCACCTCGGTTGCCAGTTGATGGACCACCCCTGCCAGGATCGCCCGGTTTGCACCGTTCTGCGAGAGATGGCAGGGATGGCGTTCCGGGAGGTCCTGGTGACAGAGGTGAAGGAAGTCCTGCGTGCGTGGCTGGCGGGTCTGGGCAAGCGCCCGGCCGCGGCCCGTGCGGGGGTGAACGTGAAGACCGCGGCCCGGTATATCCGGGCCGCGCAGGCGGCTGGTCTTTCCCGCGATAGCGGGGAAGACCAGCTGACTGACGAGCTGATCGGCGTGGTGGTGGGGGCGGTCCGCCCGGCCCGCCCGGCGGGGCACGGCTCGTCGTGGGAGGCCCTGGCCGTCCGCAAGGACGAGATCACCGCGTGGGTGGGGCAGGGCCTGACGCTGGTGAAGATCGGCGAGCTGCTGGAGCGGTCGGGGACCGCTGTCCCGTACCGGACGCTGGCGCGCCGGGGGCGGCACCACCACCTGAGATGAGGACCACATGACCGAGCGCGTCATCACCCCGTCCGGCAAGGGCTTCCTGCTGCTGGACTCCCACCCCGCCGGCTGCGACCGCACCGTCTGCGACCTCGCCGCCGTCGTCTCGCAGCTCCCGGCCCG
Source organism: uncultured Actinomycetota bacterium (assembly GCA_963785645.1). Lineage (GTDB taxonomy): Bacteria > Actinomycetota > Actinomycetes > Streptosporangiales > Streptosporangiaceae > Trebonia. Next base: position 40,666 of record CAWAWG010000016.1, on the reverse strand, counting down.
CGAGCGCGGGAGCCGGCCGGTCGCGCTGGTGATCGGCTCCTCGGCCGGGTACGGGCTCGCGATGACGGTGGCCGGGCTGGCCCGCCACGGCATCGTCGGCCTGGGCATCTGCCTGGAGAAGGAACCCGGGCGGCGCACCGGCACCCCCGGCTGGTACCGCACAGCCGCCACCGCCCGCCTCGCCGCGTCGCCGGCAGCGACTTCACCTTCCTCAACGCCGACGCGTTCAGCGACCAGACCAAGGACCAGGCCGCCGCCGTTCTCGCCCGGTGCTACGGGCCAGCCGACTACCTTGTCTACTCCGTGGCCGCGCCCCGGCGCACCGACCCCGACACCGGCATCACGCACTCCTCGGTCCTCAAGCCGATCGGGCAGACAGCCGCAATGCGCACGCTCAGCTTCAGCGGCGACGGCGAGCCCTCGCTCGGCGAGGCGGTCATCGAGCCGGCAAGCCCGGAAGAGACAGCGGCCACGGTCGCGGTGATGGGCGGCGCGGACTGGGAGCGCTGGGTCACCGCCCTGGCCGCCCGGGGGCTGCTGGCCGATGGCTTCCGGACCGTGGCGCTGACCTACATCGGCTCGGAGCTGACCGCGCCCATCTACCGCCAGGGCACCATCGGCGCGGCCAAGAAGGACCTGGAGGCCACCGCGGGCGCCATCACCAAGGCCCTGGACGGGGCCGGGCGGGCCTGGACCTGCGTGAACGGAGCCGCCGTCACCCAGGCGTCCACCCACATCCCGGGTATCGCCCTGTACATCAGCCTGCTGCGCGCCGTCCTCGGCGACGCGCTCCAGTCTCCCGCCGAGCAGGCGGTCCAGCTCTGGGACCAGCTCACCGGAACCGCCCCCCGCGACACCGACGAGGACGGGCGCATCCGCCTCGACGGCTGGGAACTCGACCCGGCCGTCCAGGCCGAGGTCGCCCGCCGCTGGCACGCCGTCACCCCGGCCACCATCGGCGGGCTCGCCGACGTCGGCTGGTTCCGGTCTAAGTTCCGCGCCCTGTACGGATTCGACGTCCCCGGCATCGACTACACCCTCCCCGGGGAGACCGACGTCCCCTGGCCTGGCCCGCAGGAGGCCCCCGATGATCGACCCTGACCTGGCCGCCGGCTGGCAGCGGCGGCTGGAAGACCGTCTCGGCCAGTTCGCCGCTCGCGACCTGGCCGGGCTGTTCGCGCCCGCCGAAGACCCCCGGATACGCCGGGCGGCAGCCGTCTACGTCACCCGGCCGTCCCGGCGGCTCCTGGGCCTGGGATTCCTCGCCCAGTACCACGCGCTCGCCCCGGAAGCTCCCGTCCCGGACGCGGACCTGACCGCCGTCGCCGCCGCGTTGGAGATCCGTCACGCCGCGATCCTCATCCACGACGACATCGTGGACGGCGACACTCACCGGGGCGGGCAGCCGACCGCCTGGCACGCCCTGGCCGGCCTGTTCGGCGCGAACGCCGGCGGAGCGGCGCTGTTCGCCGGCGACGTGCTCGCCGCCGCGTTCCTGCTCCCCCTGCTGGAGACAACCCTGCCCGCCGCGACGCGGGCCGTGCTGGCCAGGACCGCGCTGATCCTGACAGCGCAGACCGGGGCCGGCCAGTGCCAACAGCTCTACATCGACACCGCCGTCCCCCTCGGCCAGGTCGACGAGAACAGCGTCCTCGCCGCCCACGCCGCCAACTTCCCGCCGTACCTGCACTGCTCCACCTGGCTCGCCGCCGACTTGGCCGGCATCTCCGGCCACCTCACCAGCCGCGTCATCGACGCGGCAGTCCCGATGGCCACCGCGTTCCAGGTCCAGAACGACATCGCCGGGTTCACCGAGTTCGAGCGGCTCCTCGCCACCGGCAACCCCGGCGCGCTGACCCTGGCCAACACCTCCGACGTCGCCCGCCGCCGGCGCACCACCCTGATGACCGCCGCGCTCGCTGCCCTGCCCGCCGGCAAGCGGCAGGCGCTCGCTGCCTACCTCGACCGGCAGCGGGAGGCTCCCCTCGCCGAGATCGCCGTGCTGGTCCGCGAAGGGGGAGCAGTCGAGCACTGCACCGCCCTGGCCCGCCGGCTGTGGGAATCCTCGCATGCCCGGCTCCGCGACGACCCCGCCCTGCCGCCCCGCCTCAAGCACGCCGTCGCCGAGACCTGGCAGTTCATGGCCGGCCTGTACGATCCGGCCTCCCCGCTGTCCCGCGTCTACCTCAAAGTCCGCCCCGACCTCACCAGCCCGCCAGCAGCGACCCGGCCCGTCGGCCAGCCTGCGGCAGGCCCCTGACGGGGCCTGCCGCAGGCGTCTCCCTCGCCCGCCCGCCCAGCAGCCGCCGCAGCAGCCCGCCTGAGCGAGTTAAGAAAATCGCGTTACGCGGCAGCCCGGTCACCCCGGCTGTCAGCGCGCAGAGGCGCTGCTCAGCGGGGTGTGCGCGCCGTGTCGCGGGCACTGTGTGACCGAGCAGGCTGGTCCGAAAGTAGAACCTCAGCCGGACATGCCTTTAGAGCCGATGGCGGTTTATGCCATCGGCTTCCGGGGCCGGGTTGGGGCTGGCTGGCTAGCTGGCGGCGCGGGTGATGATCTCGCCGGTTTCGGGGTCGGCGAGGGTGAGCGGCTCGATGGTGACCCTGTAGCCGAGGCGTTCCAGGCTGCGGACGTGGCCCGCGGGCCTGGCGGCGGGTGCCGGCGCGCTCCTCGTAGTAGCCGGGGCCGAGCTCGCGGTACTCGGCCGCGGGGTCGGACAGGAGGGCGTGGGCGATGGCGGGCTGGGTTCTCATGATCGCGCCCTGGGCCTTCTTCCTGGGCATGTGCCGGCACAGGCGCCGGAGCTTGGCGCCGAGGAAGGTCTGGGTGCGGCCGACGCTGGCGGCGGCCTCGCCGAGGGTGCCTCCGATGTAGGGGTTGCCGCGGCCGGTGGCGCTCTTTCCCTTCCGCTTCCCGCCGGACTCTTTGACCCGGGGGGCGACGCGGGCCCGGGAGCACAGGTGCCCGGCGGCCGGGAAGGCCGTCATGTCGACGCCGATCTCGGCGATCAGGTCCTGGGCGTTCGTCACGCCGAAGCCGGGGATGGCATCAAGCTGGGCGACCTGCCGCTCGTACGGCTCGCACAAGGCGGCGATCCGCTCGTCCAGCACAGCGACCTGGGCGCTGTAGCGGTCGATGTTGTCCAGCATCATCTGCAGGATGAAGGCGTGCTCGGAGGTGAAGAACGAGCAGTCCAGTGCCTCTTCCAGCCGGGCGAGCTTGCGGCGCATCACGCCCCGTGCCATCTCCGCCAGCGCCCTGGGGTTCCGTTCCCCGGCGATGACGGCGCGGAGCATGTCCCGGCCGGAGACGCCGTGAATGTCGCTGATCACGCTCGACAGCTTCAGGTGCGCGTCTTCCAGCAGCTTCTCGCAGCGCTCCTTCTCCGCGGTGCGGGCCTGGGTCAGCTTCCGGCGGTAGCGGGTACGGGTGCGCAGGCGGCGGATGTCCTCCGGCGGCACGAAGCTGCCGGCCAGCGACCCGCGCTCGGTGACCTTCGCCAGCCAGGCCGAGTCCAGCTTGTCGGTCTTCGCCCGCCCGGGCAGTGCCTTGACCTGCGATGCCTGGTAGAGCACGCAGTCGAGGCCCTGCTGCTCCAGCAGGAAGAACACCGGCTTCCAGTAATCGGACGTGCTTTCCATCCCGGCCCGCTCCACGCCCCAGCAGCGCAGCCAGTCCGCCAGTTCCAGCAGCTGCCGGCGCGTGGTGCCGAACTCCCGGGTCTCCTGCTGCCGGCCGCCGCGGCGCTTCTCGCTCGGAACCCGGATCGTGACCGCCACCATCTGCTTGCCGATGTCGATCCCGGCGGCCCGCTCGCAGAACAGCGGCTCGTCCTGGGCCTCTTCCATCGCCTTCTCCTATCATGGGGGATGCGGTAAAAGGTGACGGCCGCCCGCGGGAGCCAGGGGCAAGCGGAAATCTGGTCCGCGGGCCCGGAGCGCCAATGCACAGCCCTCAAGACGGCTCCCGGCGTCAGACTAGTTGACGGGGTCGGACCCGCCATGCTGCAACGACGTCAGCGGGCGGCCGCACACCGCATCCTCCACCCGCGCCCGCTCCCCAGGCCGGAAATCAGCACAAGCCCGCCGACCCCGGCCACAGAGCGCCAGCAACGCCCGCCAGCCGCAGACCCGCACCGTCCCGGAACTTTCACGCCACCACGGCGTCCGAAAGGCACCAGGGACTGGTTGGCCATCCTGGAGCAGGCTAATTGGCCACGTCGGACATTGACCAGGAGCGTTCTCCGTTCTGACGGTCGCCAGGGCCTGTGTGTTGGCCAGGGGATGAGCGCCGTACTTGGCCATATGGTCCCGGTGTGCGTGATTGCTGGCCGGGGTGAATCCTTCTTTGGCGAGGCGGTGCCGGGCAGTGCCTGTGGAGTGGCAGCCTGTTCGGGCTGGCGGGGCGGGAGCGGGTCCACAGGCATCTGCTCTCAGGGCGGCGGGATCGTGTCGAGGATGCGCCGGTTGACGTATTCGATCGGGATCTCCCGGTTGGTTACGGCGGCCTGGACCTGTTTGCCGGCTCGGCGGATGAGCAGGGACGCGGTGGTGCCGGGACCTGTTCCGCTGAGTCCGGCGCCCGCGCAGTCGCGGTCGATGAACCAGCCCAGGCCCATCGATCCCTCCCCCGGTGCCATCCGGGCCTGTGGCCGGAGCGCCTCGCGGGCCAGTGAGGCTGGCAGCAAGGATGCCCATCCGGTGCCGAACCGGACCAGGTCGGCCGCTGTGGTCCACAGCCCGAAGGCGGCTGGGATGGCCGTGATATTCGGAGGCACGGACACGAGGGAGTCGACGTCAAGTGATACGTGGTACCTGGTCAGCGTGCCGGCGCCGATGCCGGGCAGGCTGGCGGGAAACGAGGACGCGGTCATGCCGAGCGGTCCGAGCACGAGGCGGGTGACGGCGTCGGGGTAGGGCAGGCCCGTGAGGTCGGTGATGAGCTGGCCGAGGGCGGCGTATCCGCCGGCGCTGACCTGGACTGACCCGCGCGGGCCAGTGCACGCCAGCACCGGGCCGCACAGGTCGGCCAGGGGCGGCACGCGCTCGCGCAGCACGGGGTCGTAGGGGCCTGAGGAGCTGAGTGTGTCGACACCGCCGGTGTGGGTGAGCAGCTCCCTGATCGTGACACCAGGGTCGGCCAAGGTGATCGTGCGCAGGCGGTCGTTCGCGGGGTCGTCGAGGCTGATGTCCGTGCTGGCGATGAGCCTCAGCACGCCAGCGGCTGTGATCAGCTGCGAGATGTGGTGTGCCGGGAACCTGTGCCCGGCCGTCATCGGCTCGCGGAGGTCCAGGTCCGCCCATCCGCTGGCCGCTGTCCACAGCGGAGCGTCGCGCCCGGCCTGCGCCGGCCAGGACCAGGCCGGGCAGGCCGTGCTCGGCGATGACCTCGCCGGCAGCTGCGGCTGCCGGCGAGGGAACGTCGTGCTCGGCGGAGGTAGCCGGCGCCCCGAGCCGCGGGTCGGTGATCCGCGAACCTAGAGCAATAGCCGGTCAGGCCAGATATCAGGTGCGGCGGCTCGGCCTCGACACCCACCCAGATCTCCCTGCCGACGTGCCGGAACCGCCCGGTCCGAGGGGTCAGCGCCAGCACGAGGAGTTCTTCGCCGAGCCTGGCGGCATCGCTGGCGATGATCTCAAACAGTTGCTGCATCTGGACCACGTCCAGGAATTCGCCGGTGAAGTGCTGCCGCGCTTCGCTGTCATCGGGGGGCGCCCACCCGGGCTCGCCGGCGTCGCGGAACCGGGATATCAGCCACCGCACGTGCGGCAGCACCCAGCTTTGCGCGGGCATCTGCTGGCCGGCGAGCCGGCGCAGCGCCGGCCAGCCCGGCAGGCCGTGTTCCCTGGCGATGGCCCGCTGGGCCTCGTGCAAGGCGGCGAACTCGCCAGACCGCGTGCGCTCCTTCGCCTCGACCTTCAGGTACCGCAGGTTCGGGTAATCCGGTAGCGAGCGCCGGGCGGGCATGACCGGGCTTACCTGGCGGCGTAGCGGGCGAGCAGCGGGATCAGCACCTGGGCGTCCGGGCTGCCCCAGCCGGTGACCGGGTCCCAGCCTCGGGAGGCGCTGAAGCCCTTGACCTTGACCTTCCCGATCGTGATGGTGTTGTTGCCCGTGGTGATGTCGTGGAACGCCCGGTGGTACTGGCTGCTCCGGCCGATGGCGTAGATGGCCGGGTTGATGAAGCCGAGGTGCCGTCCGGCGTACTGGTCGGCCAGGGCCACGATCGCGGCCCAGAGCGGCGCGGCCACGCTGGTGCCGCCGCCAGGGGCGATGAGGAACTTGCCGCCCAGGACCCCGGCAAGCGCGAGACCTGTATCAAAATCGGCGTCGGCGGATACGTCGGGCAGTCCCCGGCGTGCGCCGATGCCGGGGACGTGCTCCTGGTAGCCGGGACGGGTGAAGTCGTCGCTGAACCCGCCGCCTGACGCGCCGCATGCGCTGAGCACGCTGTCTGGCGCGCAACCGGTCCGGTTCCATGCGGTCTCGCCGATGTAGGCACCGGTCGCGTGGCTGGCCGCCAGGCTGGTGCCGCCGGCCGAGAGCACGAGCGGGTCCGAAGCAAGGCTCGTTCGCCACCCGTGCGGACAGCGGCGCGCCCGCGCACGGCCGGCCTGCCGCGCCGTACATCGCCCGATGAGACGGCGACCGTCACGTGGCGCTCCCGGTCGAACTGAAGCGCCGAGTGCAGGGCTGCCGTCTGCTTGCGGGTAAAGCAGCTTTCGGCCGCGCTATAGCTGAGCGAGACTACGCTTCCCAGAGACGGCGCCAGGCGCAGCGCGGGGGCGAACCCGGTAAGTACCTTGCTGGTGCTCTCCGCGGGTCCGGAATCCGGAATCAGGATCACCCGGATGGCGGCCTGCGGGGCGATGGCGTGCACGACCTCGACATCCGCGAGCTCCTCCACATTTGCCTGGTAGGGCAGGGCGCCGGGCGCCAGGCTGGTGTTGACCCGGAAGTCAGGGGCGGGCAGGCCGAACAGGCTGTCGAACTTAGCGAGATCTTGCCGGATGTCGCTAAGCAGAGGTTCTCCGCGCCATGCCTCTTCCTCCGGCAGGACGACGGTCTCGCCCTTGCCGGTGACGCCGCGGCTGATCAGCGGCTGGATGCCGTAGGCGGTCCGGAACTGGAGCGGCGTGTAGCAGGTGGGCGAGGCCAGCGTCAGGCAGTCGATCGCAGGCTTCCCCGTACCCGCCGATGCCGCAGCGCCCGCCGATGCCGCAGGGGCGCGGTCGGCGGCCGGTGTCAGCGTGCGGGCGACGGCCGCCGGACCAGGCACGGCGGCTGCGGCGAGCAGGCCCGCGGCGACGATACCCGCCGCAGCGCACGACATTGACGTACGTCGATGAACAGACAAGGCAGTCCTTTCCCATGCGCCCGCAGGTCCGCGTCATCGGGCAGGAAAAGGGAACAGCCATCCATCGCATGGTGCAATGCCGGTGAGCTTCAAGCTCTTCCCGCGGACCGGGATGCAGCCGACTGCTACGAGGACCATGATACCCGACAGGCACCGCAGACCCGGCCGAGGAGACCAGTCAGCAGATCCCAGGATTTCGCGTCGCCCCGGCGACACTTATTGACCTTGCCCCCGTTCGCCGGACACTCTTGGCCAGATACGATGCTTCGTCACAGGCACTTGTGACTGAGCACTGTATCTGGCCAATCCGAAGCAACCTAGCTGGCCAGGGCGGTTATACGTGACCTGGGGATGAGTGGGCGCGGGTTCTCGCATCGACGGTGCGCACGGCGAGGGACATCGACCTCGCAGAAGAAGCCGCCCAGGACGCCTTCGCCGAGGCGCTGACGGGTTGGGCTCGCGACGGCATTCCCGACAATCCGGGAGCGTGGCTCACGACGGTCGCGCGCCGGCGCGTCTTCGACGCCCAGCGGCGCGCGGCCACCTACCGCCAGAAGTTGCCGTTGCTGGTGGACTCCGGCGAGTCCGTCGTGGAAGAGAGCCTGCACTCGGAGATGGACAACGGCGACTTCACCGACGATGACACGATCCGACTGGTGTTCATGTGCTGTCACCCCTCGCTCTCGCGCGACGCTCAGATGGCCCTCACCCTCCGATTGGTCTGCGGTACGTCGACGGCCGACATCGCGCGATGTTTCCTGGTGAGTGAGACCACGATGGCCGCTCGACTAACTCGGGCTAAGAAGAAGATCGCCCTCGCGCGGATTCCCTTCAAAGTGCCGAGCGCCGAGGAGATGCCCAGCCGACTCGAAGGGTCGTTGGGCGTGGTCTATCTGCTCTTTACGGTCGGGCACGCGTCGCCGTCAGGAGAAGTGCTGGTGCGTCGCGACACGGTTCGCGAAGCTCTGCGATTGGCCCGTCTGCTTCGCGATCTCTTGCCCGACGAACCAGAGGTGAAGGGGCTGCTCGCCCTCCTTTTGGTCATTCACGCACGTCAGGACTCTCGAGTCAGCGCCGATGGCGTGGCGCAACCGATTTCGGCCCAGGACCGATCACTCTGGGACCGCGACGCGATAGCCCAGGCACACGATCTCATCGTCGAGAGTCTGCGCACGGGCGCGGCGGGCCGCTACTCCCTCCAGGCGGCGATCGCGTCCTTGCACGCGCACGCGCCAACGTACGACGAGGTCGACTGGCCCCAGATTGTGATTCTCTACAATCAGTTGCTTCTCGTGTGGCCGAGTCCGGTGGTTCGCCTTAATCGGGCGGTCGCGATCTCAAAAGTCGAGGGGCCCGAGGTGGCACTCGCCCTCGTCAACGAATTGGAGGTTGAGGGGTCGCTCGATCTTTACCACTACCTGCCCGCAACAAAGTCCTATCTACTAGAGGAGCTTGGTCGATCAGAGGAAGCGGAGCTGTTTCGCTCCCGGGCCCGAGATCTCGCGGCGAATGAGGTCGAACGCTCATTCCTCGACGCCGCATCCAAGCAAAGTTCATAAGGTCAACCCTCAGACTCGTCTCGTTACACTGACTCCGAAATAGAGAGGAGTCGTCCCCATGTCCGAACGACTGAAGTCCCTACGAGAGTCTGTCAACCATCTCGGCGATGTCGCGTCTCAGATCGACCCGTCTGACTACACCGCCTCGGCCTACCCGAGTGAGTGGACGGTCGCTGACACGTTTTCCCACCTGGGCTCAGGTGCGGTGATCGGCGCACGCGGAGTCGAGGACTTCGTCGCCGGACGCGAACGCGACCCCGGCTTCAACCAGTCCGTGTGGGACCTGTGGAACGCGAAGTCTCCCAAGGCCCAGGTCGTTGATGCGCTGGTGAGCGACGTGAAGTACCTCGAGGCGCTGGAGGGCATGACCGAGGAGCAGCGCAGCGAATATCAGATGTCGCTCGGGCCGTTCTCATTTGATTTCGACGGCGTCGTGGGTCTGCGGCTGGGCGAACACGTGCTGCACACCTGGGACATTGAAGTGACCTTTCGCTCCGAGGCCACGCTGCCCGCGGAGGCGAGTGGACTGATCCTCGACCGAATCAACTTCTTGGTGGGGCGCACGGCACGCCTTCGTCAGGATGAGCGCCGCATCACGATTCGCACGGTCAATCCCAGTCGTTCGTTCACACTTCACCTCACGGCCGACTCGGCCGAGTTGGTCGAGGAACCCCACGACGGAGTCGTCGACCTCGAGATCCCCGCGGAGGCATTCGTGCGACTGGTCTACGGGCGTCTCGACGAAGCCCACACCCCCGACTCGCTCCTCGACAATGCGGTCGTGGAGTACCTGCGCGGTGTCTTTCAGGGCTTCTGAGACAGCGCGAGCCTCGCTACGAGTCTTCGTGTCGGTGTAGTTGGGCGCGATAGATCAAGGTACGAATGAGCAGCGCCACGTTCATGACAATGTTGACGATCACCGCAACGCCGAGTGCGTCCAGCCACGACTTCTGACCCGAGAGGTAGACGACGAGGATGATGAGCGTGATGGCCACCGTGATGAACGTGACGATGCGCAAGAACCGCCAGATCGGATCGGCCCAGTACGAGCGAAAGTACATTTCGTCTCCTTCTTATTCGAGTGGCGTGGTCATCAGGTAGCGGGTGGTCGGCCCCGACGGGGGAGTGGGCCCGGCTTCTTGGGCATGCGTCCCGCGTCCTTGAGCGACTCGCGCAGCAGCATCTCAATATGCGCGTTAAGGCTGCGCAGGTCGTCCGCCGCCCACTTCGCCAACGCGTCGTGGACGGCGGGATCAATCCGCAGCAGGATGGGCTTACGTTCGCTCACGAACTACTGATAGAGCGATCCGGTATTGATAATGGGAGACGCCGGCTGGTCGCTGCACAGAACGACCATCAGGTTGCTCACCATCGCCGCCTTGCGCTCCTCATCGAGTTCGACGAGGCCCAACGTCTGAATTCGCTCAAGGGCGAGTTCGACCATGCCCACCGCGCCGTCCACGATGCGTGAGCGCGCCGAGACCACGGCGTTGGCCTGCTGGCGGCGCAGCATCGCCTGGGCGATCTCGGGGGCGTAGGCCAAGTGACTGATGCGTACTTCGACGATCTGCACGCCCGCGACCGTCACTCGATCGGCCATCTCGTCGGCGAGCTCACCGGCAACGACGTCGGTCGAGCCTCGCAGGGAGAGTCCTTGCACTTCGGGGTCGTCGTAGGGGTGAGTGGTCGCCACGTGACGCAGGGCCGACTCGGCCTGGACGCGAACGAAGTTGCGATAGTCGTCCACGGCGTACAGGGCGCGGGCCGTGTCGGTCACCTGCCACACGACAATGGCCGCGATCTCGACCGGGTTTCCTTCGGCGTCGTTCACCTTGAGGTGGTTGGTCTCGAAGTTTCGCACCCGAATACTCACGCCACGGTGATTGGCCAGGGGCAGAATCCACGACAGGCCGGTATGACGGACAGTTCCCACGTAACTACCGAAGAACTGAACAACGCGGGTCTGTCCGGGTTGGACGATGACCAACGAACTGAGCACGATGACGGCGAGGACGATGGGAATCACTACGAATCCTCGGTCTTTGGCCGGAATCAAGATCGCCACGACGATCAACGCGATGATCAACAAGACGCCGAACCAGCCGCTGACCAGCTTGGCTCCTCGCTCCTTAATCTCGACGTGCGCGCTCGTGATATTGAGTGACCGCGCGACAGGTTCGCTTGGTGGAACTGTTTGACTCATGGTGCCTCCCATAGGCGACTGCATTTAACTGATATCTAATTGATATCACATTATGGCAGGTGGAACAAGCGCGGGCGAGTCGGGCTACGGGGCCCAGGACTGAGAGTGGCCGCACTCCGAGCATTTCTTGGCGGGAAGACCAAAAGCACCCTGGAGCAAGGCTCCACAGTTCTCGCAGTTGCTGGACAGTATCCCCATCCCCGTACCGCTTTTGGGTCGCAGTCGGTTCCACAGAACGGCCCCGACGATCACCATCACGACCAGAAACAGGACGCCGAACAACGGTGACTCGGTCGTGACGATTACTCCCACGACGATGACCGCCAACATGATGAAGGACAGCGACCGTCGGCTGGGAGGCCGTTTTGCTGGCGGGTCGCTGGTCATCGAGTGCTCACCAACCCGTCACCGAGTGACCTTCAACTCGAACCGAGTCCCACCCGCTTTTGGAGAAGCCGCCGCAGAGGGCCGGGCAGAAAGCGTTTGATGGCGTCTCGCTGGCCACGAAGATTGGCAAGGTCACGCTCGTCAATGGCGCGCTGCGCTTCGAGCGCGTCGACCTGGAGGCGTGAGTTTCTCGTTGTGCGCGCGCAGTGCGGTGTTGTGCGTGGTCTGGTCGAGGAGCTGGTCACTGAGATCGATCAGATCGAGGGAGAGTTTGTCGACAGCGTGTTCGGCGTCGTCGCGCACGGCCCTCACGACAAACTGGTAAGTCAGCGCTTCGCGGTCCGCGGTGATCGCGGCGAACGTGGCGTCGTCGACATCGTTGCGGTCCATCCCAATCTCGGTGGCGAACGCGGGAACCGTGATGCGACTGATCTCGACCACCGCGAGACCGGCTTCGCGCACGAGCTCCACCAGACTCTCCTTGGTGAAGAAGCTGATGTGCGTTCGGTCCAGCAGTCCGCTCTCGCTGTACGGAAAGACTCCTTTGATGAGGGCGGCCTTGACGTCGGCGTGGGCGATGTTGGGCACCGAGATCACGACAACCCCCGAGGGTGCCAGGTGCGTGGCGGCTTCGCGCAACGCGGGAAGGGGGTCTCGCAAGTGTTCGAGCACGTCCCCGAACAAGATCGCGTCGAAGAGATCGCCCTCAAGTTGAGTCCAGAGTGCGGGATCCTCAAGATCGCCAATGACCACGCGCTCGAGCCACTCGCGGGCCGGTTCGACCACCGAGGCGTCGACTTCCATACCCACGACCGTGCATCCCTGAGCCTTCAGCAACGCACTCATGTGGCCCGACGCGCAGCCAGTCTCGAGCACGCGCTTGTTGTAACCCACCATCCTCAACATCGTGGTGTGCGAGTTATTCTCCTCGTCGGGGTCGATCTCGGCGTGATAGTGAGAGAGCACGAGGCAAATCTACTCCTCACCCAAGAAATCGCCCCCCGTGACAGTCCTGGTCACGGTATTTGCCAACGTGTTCACTCGGGCGTTCGCGTCGAGACGCGCGGGAACGCCGAGATTACTGTGTGGCGTGATGAACTGGCGGGCGCAGTGAAGGACCGGGGTGCGACGCGTGGCGGATGACGGGACGCCGCTGCGAGGTTCGTCTCGCGCGAATCGCTCGGCGCGTGCTCGCGCACTGGAACAAACTCTGGTCGAGGAGGCGAAGTCTGACGCCCAACAGGTTCAGGTCCAAATCAACAAGACCGACTGGGGCGAGATAGCCACGTCGGTGCGAGCCCATATGAAATCCGGTCGGGTCAACGTGGCTGCCCAGGCCTTCGCCTACCGCTGGTTCTTGTCGATCTTTCCGACGATCATTGCGTTGTTGGGAGTCGCCACGCTGGTGACCCTCCCGCAATCGGTGGTGGTTGACCTCATTCACGGCGTGACGCGAGCGTTACCGTCCGGGGCGTCCAGCGTCTTCACCAAAGCGATCACGCACGCCACCCACAACTCCCGTCGCGATCTGATTGCGACGATTGTGGCCTCGGTTGTGGCGATCTATAGCGCGGTCTCGGGGATGGTCGTGGTCCAGCAGGGACTCGACGTCGCCTACGGGATCCCCACTGATCGCTCCTTCTTTGGCAAACGCGTCGTCGGCGCCGTGTTGCTCGTGGGCGCGATCATCTTGGGTGGCGCCGCGTCGGCGCTGGTGGTCTTTGGCGCATCAATCGGTCGATCCATCAAGGCGACATCGCCCTTCAGCGGTGCCGCGTTTGCGGGGGGCTGGACTGCCGTGCGCTGGGTCGTGGCGCTCGTTCTGGTCAACCTGCTGTTCACGCTGCTCTACAACGTCGCGCCCAATCGCGCGCGCATCTCGTGGCGCTGGACGAGCGCGGGAGCATTGTTCGCCACGGCGGTGTGGGCCATCGTGTCGCTCGCGTTTTCGTTCTACACCTCGGACTTTTCGTCGTACTCAAGGACGTACGGCGCCTTCGCCGGGGTGGCGATTCTGATCTTCTGGCTCTACCTCACGGGCCTGGCCGTGCTCGTTGGCGGAGAGATCAATGCCGCCGTTGAACGCCAGAGGCAGGACCCCACAGTCGCCTCCTCGACCGTCGCCGACGAACTCGCGACCCTGACGCCCGTGGATGTCGTGGGCGTCGGGCCGACAGAGTCGGAACCCTCCGCCCCCTAAGGGAATCGGGCCCCTCTCAGCCAAAATTTACGAAAGAATCCTTGCGTCCTGGCTATATCCTACTAAATTAATAGAAATGATAGAGAATACCAAGACACTGATCAGCGAGGCACCCGTGGAACGCGCTCGTCGCGTGCGAGACCTCCTGGAGGACCTCGAACTCTCCGATGGTCGACTCTCGATCGCCGAGCTCGAACGAATCGTTCTCGCCATCGCGGCGAGTCCGGAACTGTTCGACGATCTGGTCGTCGACGATGAGACGAATCGGTGGTGGCTCCAACTCTTGAAGACCGACAACTTCGAGGTTCGAATCCTCGGGTGGGAAGTCGAGCAGCGCTCCGATTGGCACGATCACGGTGGCTCCTCGGGCGTCTTTGTCGTGACCCAGGGCAGGCTCTTTGAGATGCACCGTGCGAGTGATCACATCAGCGTCGACTCACGACGGTACGAGGTGGGTGAGCACGGCTCGTTCGGTCCCGACTACGTGCACGACATGATTCACGAGTCGGGCAAGCCGGCCGTGAGCGTGCACGCCTACTCGCCGCCGCTCACCGGCTTTACGTCCTACGTCCGCACGGACTTCGGGTTTGTGGCGGACAAATACGTGCGCGAAGACGAGCGACGCGGCGCCACTCTCTAGTGGCGTTTGGCGCCGGAGCGAACGCCGCGCTTCAGCATGCCCGCCACCTTGTCGCCGGGTATCGCGGGGGACCAGAGGAAGCCCTGGCCGAACTCACAGCCCAAGGCGCCTAACTTCGCCAGTTGACCGGCCGTCTCGATGCCCTCGGCCAACATGGTCATGCCCAGTTTGTGCCCGAGCGACACGATCGCTTCGAGGAGCGCGTCGTTGCGCGGACTCTCGTCGGACTGGCCGACGAAGGACTGGTCGACCTTGATGATCGTGGGGTGCAGGAGGGCGAGGTAGGAGAGCGACGAGTAGCCGGTGCCAAAGTCGTCGAGCGCGAAGCCGATACCTAACGCGCCGATCTTCTCGATGACGTTCTTCGTTTCGGTGACGTTCACGAGCATCGCGCTCTCGGTGATCTCGATGATGAGTCGGTCCGGGGTGAGCCCGCTGGACTCGAGCACGCTCTCGATCACGCTGACGAGGGCGGGGTCGTGGATCTGGTGAGCCGATAGGTTGACGGTGACGTAGGGCAGGCCCTCGGTGGACTTGGTCGCACCCCAGGTCGCCGCCGCCTGCACCGCCTGGGTCATGGCGAAGCGGCCGAGATCCAAGATCAGGTCGCTCTGTTCGGCCAGAGGAATGAAGGTGCCCGGCGGCACCCAACCACGCTCGGGGTGCTCCCAACGCATCAGGGCCTCGAAGCCGACGATGCGTAACGTGTCGAGTTGGACGATGGGCTGATAGTGCATCGAGAGTTCATTGACCACGAGTGCGCGGCGAAGTTCTTGGACGAGTTCGAAGTCGCTGATGGCCTGTTGGTGCATGCTGGGCGTGAACATCGAGTAGCGGCCGCGGTTGAGGCGCTTGGCTTCGTAGAGCGCGACGTCCGCGCGCTGGATGAGCTCGGAGGAGTCCTCGCTGGAACCGTCGAAGATCACGAGGCCGATGCTGGCGTGCTGTTCCAGGTTCAGACCCTGGATCACGAAGGGTTCCGCGAGCGCGTCAATGAGTCGCCGGGCGACGTCCTCGGCGTCCTGGGGCGTCTCGAGGCCGTCGGCCAGATAGAGGAACTCGTCGCCCCCGAAGCGAGACAGCGTGTCGGTGGAGCGGGTGACGAACTCGAAGCGCCGCGCGAGTCCGGTGAGGAGTTGGTCGCCCACCAGGTGACCGTGGGCATCGTTGACGCCCTTGAAGTCGTCGAGGTCGAGCAGCAGCACGGCACCGAAGCCGCCCTGTCGCGCCAAGCGCGCGCGGACTTGATCGAGACGATCCTCGAACAGGGCGCGGTTGGCGAGGCCGGTGAGCGAGTCGTGCAGAGCTTGATGCGACAGCTGGTCGGCCAAGGCGCGCTCTTCGGTGATGTCGCGCTCGGAGGAGACGAAGTAGAGGATCTTTCCCGACGGGTCCCTCGCGGGCGAACGCGAGACTTCGGAGACGATGATGCGCCCGTCCTTGCGCAGGTAGCGCTTGGTGTAGCGCACCTGGTCGATCTGCTCGGCGGTGAGGCGAACGAGAGTGTCTTCGGTGATGCCGATGTCTTCGGGGTACGTGAAGATCTTCGAGTCGTTGTCCCATGAGCTCTTCGCGGGTGAAGCCCACCATGCGACAGAACGAGTCGTTGACGGCGATCACTCGGTCTTCGAGGTCGCTGAAGAGCATCGGCGCCATGTTGTGCTCGAAGGCCAGGCGAAAGCGCTCCTCGGCCTCGCGGATGCGCTGCTCGTGGCGCGCCAGGCGCTCCTGGTCGCGCACCCGCTCAATGCCGTAGGCCAGCTCGGCGGCGAGTTCGCCCAGCGTGTCGACTTCGTTGGGCCCGAAGTAGTCGAGCTGTTCGGAGTAGATCGCGATCATGCCCAACGTCTCGCCACGAATCTTGAGCGGGAACGCGCTGAGCGAACGAAGGTCAAACTCCGAGATGCGCTGGCGACGCTGCGGTGGAGCGGGCATCGTGAGCATGTTGTTCACGACCTGGATCTCGCCCGTGCGGATGGCCCCTCCGATGGGGCCCGTTCCAAGTTCGTCCCCGCCCCAGCCAAAGTCGATGCCGTTGAGGATGTCGGACTGGCCGGCCGAGGCGACAATACGGACGGTCTTGGCGTCGTCCTGCTGGGCGTACCCGACCCAGGCCAGGGGATACCCACCGGCCTCGACGACCGATTGGCATAGGTCGGCGATCAACGTTTCTTCGTCGGTCGCGTGCATGAGGACCTGGTTACCTTCGCTCAAGGTAGCGAGTGCCCGGGTGAGGTACGTTCGCTCGGTGACGTCGCGCCCGTTGCCGACGATGCCGTGGATCGCCTGGTCGTTGAAGCAGTCAGTCAAGACGCCTTCGATGTAGCGCCACTGCCCATCCGAAGTGAGAAAGCGGATGACCCAAGGGGTGTCCGGCCCGTCACCGGCGGTGGAGGCGATGTAGGCGTCGGTCGCACTTTGGCGGTCGTCGGGGTGGACGAGGTCGAAGATATTGACACCCAGGAGGGCATTGGGCTCGTAGCCAAACAGTCGGTCGACCACCGGGTTGGTGTAGGTGAAACAGGCCTTGTTGTCGATCACGACGATCAGGTCGGTGGACTTGGCCACGAGCGTGCGAAACCACTGTTCGGACTCACTCAGCGAGAGCTCCGCGCGCTTGAGTGCATCAACGACCGCGCTCGACTGTTCCAGGGCGGCAACGTGCTGACGAGCCTCGTGAGCGATGGCGTAGGCCGATTCAATCTCGCGGGCGATCGCCTTGAGACCGCGTACCGACATCTCGTCGAACGCGAACTCGTGGTGGTCGTAGATCGAGATCGCGGCGCGCCGCGTGCCCAGGGTGAGAGGTATCGCGATGCCCGAGGCGAGGCGAAACTCGGCCGCGCGCTCGCGCCACGGGCCATAGGTCGGCCACTCGGACAGCTTGTCCACCACCTGGGTGGAGGTAGTGCGGATCGCCACGCCGGTGGGCCCGAGTCCCGTTTCTTTGGAACCCTTCCACGACACGACGCCGTCGTAGAGATAGTCCACGGCGCCCGAGGACGCGACGATGTCGACGGTGCCCTCGGCGGCCGCGACACCAATCCAAGCCAGTGCAAAGTGCCCATCACTGACGACCAGATCGCAGATCTTGCGCAGGACCTCTTCGGTGCTCAACTTTCCGTCGAGGGCCTTGAGATGATTCAGGAGTTCGAGGAATCGCTGCTCTTTGACTTCGCGTGTGACATCGTCAAAGGCCGTGAGAACGCCGACAATCTCCTCGTCAATCGTCGCGGGCCAATGGCGCGTGGCAACCCACTTTTGACGACCATCCGGCAGGATGATTTCGTCAATCACTTCGGGCTGAGGTTTTCCTGTTCGCAGGGCGTTTAAAAATGTTGTCTCGTTGGAGGAGTAGGGCGCCCCGTCCGGGCGAACGACCCGACCCTCGACGCTGAGGAGGTGATCGCGGGTCGTTCCCAGAATCTCTTCAGCCGCGTTGTTGCAGTCAATGACGGCGCCTACAGCGTCGCGAAAGAGCATCCCCGTGTTGATGTGATTGAGAAAATCAGTAGTGACAGTGAGTTTTTGTGCATTGCTCAGACCGTCGCTAGTGATGAGAACTTCCGACACCCTTACCCCCATCGCGTTGACGCGATTCAACTACCGATAGCCATTCTTCCCGGTGACGGTAGTGAACCTCAATTCTATTGGCGGTCGTTTTCTAGGAGTTGTTCATTCGTGGAGAATGCATCGTCATGGGGCACGATTGTCGATCAGAAGTGGCTGTCGGCGCCGTCCGAATCCGTAAATTGATTATTCGTACAGCAGGGTCTCGCTGATGGGTGCCGGTCGACCGAGGACGTATCCCTGGACGTGATCGACGCCAAGTTCTTTTAAGAGGCGCAGCGTCTCATCGTTCTCTGCGCCTTCAGCGACCGTGACCATGCCGAAAGCTTTGGCCAGACTGACCACCGCCGAGACGACGTAGCGACTCGAAATCTCCTCGAGTAAGTCCTGGACGAACTCTCGGTCGATCTTGAGATACGACACTGGCAAGCGTTTCAAGTAGGCGAACCCGCTGTACCCCGCGCCAAAGTCATCGAGGGCGACCTTGATGCCAATCTCGTTAAGTCCGCGCACGAACTGTTCGGCGCCGCGAAGATCGCGCACGAGTGCGGTTTCGGTGATCTCACACACGATGCGGTCCGCACGACCTCCGTGTTCGCTGATGGCACTTTCGATCAGGGACAGTGTGCGGGGATCCGCGACGGACTTGGCGGACAGGTTGAACTCCAGGGGATGACCCAGTGCGGAGAGCCGAGCGGTCTGGTTGATGACCCAGCGATCGATCTCGCCGATGAGGCCATACTCCTCGGCCGTGGGCAAGAAGCTGTCCGGCATAATGACCTCGCCGTCCACGTCGATCATGCGGATCAAGAGCTCGTTCTGGATCACGTCGTACGTGGCCAGATCGACGATCGGTTGGGAGTACAAGACGAAGCGATCGTTGTCGAGCGCGTCGCGGATGCGACCGACCCAGGCCAGCTTCTCCAACTCGCGTTCCACTCGCAGTTGGGCCGCCGCGCGATCGGTAATGTCCTCAAAGACGATCACCGCACCATTTTGGTTCTCATCCCTGAGCGGCGACGCACTCAGAGCGACCGGCACACTGGAACCATCTCGTCGGATCAAGGTCTCGTGGTCGATCATGAGAGGTCGACCTTCTTTCCACACTCGCGCGAGCGGATTCGCATCGCCCTTCTCTGATGCCTCTTGGCGAAAGCCGAAGACGTCGTCGGTCGCGCGACCCACGAGATCGCGTGCGGAGGTGTGCAGGAGGGTTCCCGCGGCGGTATTGGCGAAGGTGATCATGCCCTCGCCATCGGTTGCGATCATGCCCTCGGCCATGTTGTCGGTAATGGCTAAGAGGAACTGTTGCGACTGCGCGAGCCGAATTTTGGCTTCGAGGTACTCGGTGATGTCCTGGACAGTTCCCAGAAGCCGCACGGGACGACCAGCGTCGTCGCAGATGGCCTCGGCTCGAATTCGAACGCTGCGCACTTCTCCGCTGGGCCGCGTGATGTGGTGCGCCACCGCGGCCGAGCCACTCTTCATGGCGTCGCGAAACACGTCTTCGACGAGTTGGCGCTCGGACTCGTCGACGAAGGATAGAAAGATCTCGGGCGAGCGCGACCACTGCGACGGGATGACGCCGTAGATAGCGAACATCTCGTCCGCCAGGAAATCGAAGTGGTCACTCTGTAGATCCCACTCCCAGTGGCCCACGTGCGTCAGGCGTTCGGCCGCGCGAAGGCGTGACTCGTTGAGAGCTAGGCTCTTTGCGTCGCGAATGCGTCCGATGCCATAGGCCAGGTTGTCGGCGAGCTTCCCAATGAGTTCGAGTTCGCCGTCACCAAACATGCCGACTTCCAGGCCGTAGATCGCGAGCACGCCGATCGTCTCACCCTTGACGATCAGAGGGAGGGCGCACGTGGTTCTCATGTGGTGGACGTCTAAGCGCTGCCGCCACGGAGCCACGCGCTTGGAGCGGCGGGTGTCTTTGACCACCTTGATCTGACCACTGCGAATAGCGCGGCCCACGGTCCCTTGGCCCAACTCGTTGTCGGCCCAGGTCACTTCGAGTCCCTCAAGGTACTCGGTCGCACCGTAGGAGTCGACCACGCGAATCGACCGGGCGTCGTCGTGTTGGACATAGCCCACCCAGGCCAACCCGTAGCCGCCGGCTTCGATGATGGTACGACAGATGTGGGTGATCAGAGTCGATTCGTCCTCGGCGTGGATCAAGACTTCGTTGCACTGGCTCAGCGTTCGCAGAGCGCGCGCAAGACTGACCTGTTCGCTGACGTCGCCACCTGAGACCAAGATGCCGCGCACGTCGGTGTCGTCGATGAGGTTGTGCGCGTACAGGTCGACGACGTGCCACGGTTGAGAGCTGAGTGCGCGAAGACGGCACTGCGTGAAGCCGCCTTCGGGTTCGCCGCTCATGACGCTCGCCAACTCGCCGCTGACGCGAGCTCGATCGGCCGGGTGCACGAGGGACAGCATCTTCTGTCCAATGAGGTCTTGGGGGTCGCTGTCGAAGAGTCGGGCTGCGACGCCGTTGATGTAGCGAAGCGTGCTATCCGAACCAATGACCGCAACGGGAGTGAGCAGACGATCAGCCACCCGAGCCAGTTGGCTGTAGTCGAAGTCGTCACCGGATTGACCAGAAATTTTCACGACGACCAGCCTGCAGGGGTGTGTGGCGCCCCGAGACTGATTTTGCGCCGTAACCGGCCGACAAAACGTCCGTCTACCTAGGTATGCAGTGAATACACCTCGCCCAACGGGGCTAGCTGGTGAGGAGGTGGAGCAACTCTGACTGAGAGTGAACGTTGAAGATCCGAAAGATCTCACTCAAGTTGTTGCGCACCGTGCTGGCGCTGACAAAGAGCGACTCGGCGATCGCGGGCACGCGTTCACCACGCAGCAGGCGGCTCAGCACCTCCCACTGTCGAGTGTTGAGGGAACTCAATTGCGGAAAACGCTCGGGGTCGGGAAAGGCGCCGAGCGAGTCGAAGATGCCGCTCGCCTGAACCTCGCCGGCGATCCGCCAGAGCCGATGCTCGAGTTGGGCGACACGCTCCATCTTCGACTCAGCACTGGCGTCGGGTCCCGGGAGAAGCAAGAAGCACTGTTCGGTGGTCTCGGCCAGACAGGTCACGATGCAGCGAACGGCATGGGCGTCGAAACTCGTGCCGTTGAGTTGTATCGGCATGGCCAGAGTCACCGCGCCCTCGCCCTTAATGGAATCGAGCTTTTCACGCAGGCGCTTCTGTTCCTGGTCGGTGAGCAGAGGTCGCCCGATCAGTGAATCGGCCGTCTCGCCCACGACCTCCGCGACGTTCTTGCTCACCGCCTTGATGCAGCCGTCGTCGCCAATGAGACCGACCGCCACCGTGGGGGGTGCGTAGCCCAGGTAGTCCACGAGAGGGCTATTGCGCGATGTCGGAGATGTCGAATACTGCGCGAGCGCGTAGTGGGACTCGCCGAACTGCAGAGACCGGGCCCACGCGAGGACCGGCAACGTACCGTGTGGCAAGCGCAGCCGTCGGTGAGCGGAATAAAAGTCGATGAGTCCATCGGCCAGGGCCTGCAGGGCGATGCGAGCGCTGCGCTGATCGTTGTCGGTGTAGAGATCGAAGACGGAGTGGTGCAGCACACTGGACGCGGGCACGCCCATCTGGGTCGAAAAGGACTCCGTCACATCGGAAACCGTGAACCGCTCGAGTTCAATGAGCATCAGGGGCAGTTCGAGTCCGCCGACCACGTCCCAGACATCTTTGGCGACCACGTCAAGGTCATTGGACACTGGCACCCCCCAGTCCCTGTCCTCACGTTACGTCAGGAGGCCCTCAATATCGCTCAGGATCTTTGCGACGGGGCAAGCCCGCGTCATCCTGATGGAATAACTTGCGATATCTCTCATCGAGAACGTTGGTGTCAGCCATCGGCTGGCCGGGCTGTTCTCGGCGGTGGCGCTTAATGGTGAAGAGGGCCAGTGACAGCGTGATCAGGCCCAGGATGAGGAAAGCAAACCCTAGGAAATAGAAGGAAATATCGTTCTCGCACCCGGAATTGAGTCCAACTTGAATCCCCGTAGGGCCACTGCCGCACGAGTGAACCACGTCGTGAACTCGCGTGAGCAACCAGATTCCGGCTCCCATGATCGCCAGACTCAGAATCACAGCGATATTGCGAATCACGAGTGAAACCTACCCTTCGGGCCACCCTGTGTCCGCGATGCAGCGACGCTCCTGATGGGCCTCATGATGTCGCACGCCCTACGAGATCGGGCCGGTCAGTTCTCGGGTGTCGTTCGGTTGAAACGAGAGTCGGCTCGCCGGCGTTGGGCGGCTGATGAAATACCCCTGGGCCAGATCGCAGCCCAGATCGCCCAATAGATCCAGAGTCTCCACGTCCTCGATGCCCTCGGCAACTACTCGCAGACCCATATCGTGGCCGAGGTTGATCGTCGCTCGGACGAGTTCCATCTCGCGGCCGTTGCCTTCCGCGTTGAGCGAGGTAATGAACGTTCGGTCCAGTTTGAGTTCGCCCACCGCCAGGCTGCTCAGATAGGCGAGCGACGTGAACCCCGCGCCGAAGTCGTCGATCGACACCACGATGTCGAGGTCGCGCAGATTCAAGATGACCGCCTGCGAACGCAGGAAGTCGGTGATGATGGTCGTCTCGGTGATCTCGATGACGATCGATTCGCCGGGGAGTTCGTACTTCGCCAGGAGTTCACGAACGTGCGTGAGGAAGCCCGGCTCGAGCAGGTCGCTCGTGGAGACGTTGATCGACACGGCCAGATGGTGTCCACTCTGTCGCCACGTGGCGCACTGGCTGAAAGCCTCGTTGAGCACCCACTGGGTCAGCGGCCACATCAAACCCGCTTCTTCGGCGAGTGGCAAGAACTTGAGCGGCGGCACGAGACCGAGCGTCGCGTGGGGCCAGCGAACGAGTGCTTCGACCGCCAGGATCTGGCCGGTCTTGAGGTCCAACTGAGGCTGGTAGTGCAAGACGAAGTCGCCCTGCATGACAGCTTCGCGTAACTCGTCGAGCAGGTTCGGCGAGTCTTCGCCGCCGTCGAGGTCGTGGTCGTAGAAGACGTAGGGCATCTGGCCGAGCTTGGCGCGATACATGGCTACGTCCGCGCACCACATCAACGCCGGCCCGTCGTTGGCGTTGTCCGGGGCGAGCGCAATTCCGATGCTGGCCCCGACGCTGGCCTTCACCTTGTGCAAGTTAAACGGTTGGTCGATCTCGCCCATGATCCGCTGGGCAACCTCGATCGCGACATCGGCGTTGGCGTCGATCAGGACCACGGCCAGTTCGTCGCCACCCAGGCGTACGACCGAACCGGACTCACCGACCGCTCGCGTTAGGCGCGGCCCGAGCTGGCGCAGCAGTTCATCTCCGGCCGGGTGCCCGAAGGAGTCATTGATCTCTTTGAAGTGATTGAGGTCCACGAACAAGAACGCCATCTCGCGAGGGGCCGCGTTGACGCCGACTTCATCGGCGAAGAAGAGGTCGAGGATCAATGAAAGTTGACGGCGGTTGCCGAGACCCGTGAGCTCGTCCGTGTGAGCCTGGCGGTAGCGCTCTTCGGTGAGGATCCGCAGGCTGCGCGCGCTCAGCAGGAGTCGGATGCCGACCGTGAGCAGGGTCGCGACGGCGAGCCACAAGGCGACGCGGCTGATGCTGCTGATGGCGCCATCGATCAAGATGAAGAGTCCCACGCTGAGCGCGATGCCCGGCAACAGGAATCCGGCCGGCTTCTCTCGCTGAAGCGGATCGGCGCGCTTGGACGGCAGCCACATCGCCATCGACATGCACAGAATGGCGGTGGGCCACGCGATGTTGTTGAAGTCACTGCCGAAGCGCGATCCACCGAGGGACGACGTATTGGAGAAGAGATTGAACGTGTCGCCCACCACGATGACGACAAAGCCCACGGCCATGAGATACCAACGCGATGTGCCACGGTCCGAGAGCAGCACCGAGCCGCCGATGACGAGGCTCAGCAGGAGCAGGTCACCGACCGGGTAGGCCAAGTTGACGACCGTACCCACCGTGCCCAGACCCGCCGCGTGCTGGATGGCGTGAAAGGCGAAGGCCGCACACAGGGCGGCGGCACCGAGGCCGGCCACCACACCGTCGAGCCAGTTCGCTCGCGAGAGTCGGCCCAATCCACGCTGGAGCAGCATGAAGGTGGCGATGTAGGCCAGTGGGTAGAAGCTCAAGTAGAAGAGGTCAGCCCAGGACGGGTCCGGCGGGTTCGCGCCGCCGATCGATTCGGCAGTAAGCACGAAGTCGCCGATGGTCCACGACAACAGGGCAAAGCCCAGAATGAGCGGAATCGCACGACCCGGACGACGATCGAAGCCGCGGTACAGGCACATGCCGACGGCCACGAGTTCCAAACTCGTGAGCGCCCATCCATCGAGCCAGGTCCACGACTGATTGGCGTTGCGAACGATCAACGAGATCAAGTAGGCGAGAAGCAGCGTGCCGATCACGCCGTAACCGATCCAGATCCGGTGGCTCTTGGACTGGAAGGCAGCGACCTCGCTCGGCGTCAGCGACGCGTCGTCTGAGATCGCACTCTGGAGCCCGCTGATCGAGTCGGGTACCGGTGAGCGCACTCCCGTGCGCGTGCGGCTCCCGCGGCGGCGTTCGTTGACGGTCGCCATTTCAGTTTCGCGGCTCGACGGTTTTAAGACATTTGACATTTCGCATAAGTATTCCGACACTCCATCAAAAGTGGAACAACCCAAAGCCAAACTGGGGTCATTTTAAGGTGATGGCCGTTGAAACCCAGGGATTTAGCGACAAAATATTCACCCTTGCGAGCAAAACACCTATGCGAATCGACTCGAAATACGACCTTTTTGACGTTTTCGTCACCCATCCCTCGCCCTTGGGCCCCCGTTACACCGGTATCGACTGGGCGAACGAGAACTGATTGTCGGGGTCGTAGAGCCGCTTGACCGTGACCAAACGATCAAAGTTGCTCCCGTAATACGCGCTCTGCCAGTTCGAAAGTGTGGGGTCGATGTAGTTCTGATACGCCCCGGAGGTGGGGTCGAACACGTTCGTGCCGAGCCACGTCAGCCAGGATTGACCGGCGTCAATGACCGAGGCGGATGCTCCCGAGGACCAGGAGTATGTCGCCTGAATGCACGCCAACTTGTCGCGGTGCACGAATGCCGTCGCGTCGCTCGGCACTCGATTGATCACCCCGCCGTACGAGTCGAACGCGAGCGCTCCGCCCAGAGTCGGGGCGAGCGAGGCGAGATGCTCGATCGCGTCGACGATGCGAGCGCACCCGGCCGACGAGAGGGGCCCGTTCACGTAACTCGACTTGGCCGAGTACGCCTCGCGGCTGAGTTGACCGTGAGGGTTCTGTGACGACAAGTGGCACGCCGCCACACTCAGACCCGAACACCCCGCTTCGATCTCCATCGCCGTCAGATACGAGTTGGATCCACTGAAGCTGTAGGTCGGGGTCGCCGCGATGGCGGATGTCAACGACGATAAATATGTCGCGAGCTCACTGGGGGAGCCACAAAATACCCCACCCACCTGGCCCAGGAATCCGTACGTGCCCTGGGACTCGAGAACGCAGTTCGACCACAGCTCATCGGGTGCGGTGTCGATCCAGTTGAGCCACGCCTCGAGCATCGTGGCCGCCGCCGCCCAGGGATACTGCAACGTGAAGAGGGTGACCTCGGGCATGACGTGGACGTCGAACGTGAGGGACGTCACGACACCGAAGTTTCCGCCCCCGCCGCCCCGACTGGCCCAGAGCATGTCGGCGTGGTCGCTCTCGTTGGCTCGCACCAGTGTGCCGTCGGCGGTGACGACCTCAAGTGCGCGAAGGTTGTCCGACGTGAGTCCGTATCGTCGCGCGAACACGCCGATGCCCCCGCCGAGGGCGAGTCCCGCGACGCCCACCGTGGGACACGAGCCAGCAGGCAGTAGCCGATTGTTGGCTCCCACCTCGTTATAGACATCGATGAGAAGGGCTCCCGCGCCAATGACCGCGGTGTTCGACGCGGTGTCCACTCCTACAGCGTTGAGTCGACTCACGTCGATGACTAACCCATCGCAACTGGAGTAACCCGCGTAGCTGTGGCCCCCGGAGCGAGCGCACATGGCCATCTGGTGCGACGTGGCAAAGTCGACGCAGCGCGCGACGTCCTGGGAACTCGCGCAGTACGCGATGCCTTGCGGGTGCAGGCCGACGAACTTCGCGTTGTAGAGCAGGCTCGACGTGGCGTACGACGCACTCGTTGGTCGAACCAGGGTGCCCGTGAGCGACGAGGCGAGATTCGCCCAGTCCCGTGACGTCGCCGGCCCGAGAGTCGTTGTCGTCGTGCTCGTGGAGGTTGACGTTGACGTGGAAGTGGACGTCGACGTCGGAGATTGTTTCGAGCAGTCGTCGAGTGCGAGGCCGGCGCCGAGCGCCGCGATAGAGATCGCCGATGTAGCGCCCGCCCGGCGCAGAAACTCCCGACGAGACGACCGGTCTTCACTCACGTGGCGACGCTATTCCATTGGCCCCGACACATTTATATAAAGATTGAGTGAAACTCGCCAAGCCCGCGGTGATCGCTCGCTAGCCTGCTCGCGGGCCAGTGATGAAGTTGCGCTGCGCCTTTGGTATCTGAGGTGAGTTACGTGATGGGTAAGTTGTGTCGGGTTGTGGTGCCCCGTCGATTGGGTGCTCTCGTACTGTCTGCGCTCGTCGTCTCGGCGTTAGCGTTCGGATTTGGTACCCCACGCGCCGGCGCGGAAAGCACCAGCACCCTCACAACTACCGGTTTCTATCTCGACCTAGGTGCATCGGCCTCGGTGGGCTACCAACCCACGTTGAGCGACCCTCACGGCCAGGTGACCGACGAGGGGTACGCCAACGACATCGTGTCCTACGAAGCGTCGCGCGGAGTGGTCCTCTCCCTGACCCAGCTCGGCTGCCCGGGCGAGTCCACGGCCACCATGATCAGCGGCGACGATTCGTGTTACCGAGGCGTGGGCAGTCAGCTCAGTGCCGCCGTGGCCTTTCTCCAGAGCCACCAGAATGAACAGGGCTTCGTCACCCTCGATCTCGGCTTTAACGACTTTCACCCGTGCCTGATCAACGCGCCGTTGATTCAGTCGTGCGTGGGAGAGAACATCGAAGAACTCAGCCTCCAGTTGCCGTACATCGTCAACAATCTCGAAGCGGCCGCCGGACCTCACGTGTCCTTTGTGGGCGTGGGTCACTATGACCCCTACATCGCCGACGCCATACACGGTCTCTCGGGGGAGAACTTTGCCAACCGGAGTAAAGGGGTGTTGGGTCGACTCAACGCCACGCTCTTGTACATCTACTCCAGCGCTGGCATTCCCATGGCCAACGTGAGCAACTACTTCGACTCACCCTCTCGCGCCCGCGTGCATGTCGCGGGCATCGGTGATGTGTCGAGCAACGTTCTCCAAGTGTGCGATCTCACCTGGATGTGCGCGAGGGGCCCGTACGGCCCGAATCTGCACCCCAATGTCCTCGGTTACTCGGCGATGGCCGCGGCCATCGAGAGCCAACTCACCGCTCCCTGGTAAGCCGTCAAATCTGAGGATCGACGAGGTCCCCTCGACCCCGAGGGGAATTTTTGACCTCTTGGTCTTGCGCCCAGCCTGCGTACATTACTAAGTTGATAAGAATACTCATCTATTCAACCGGGCGAGGTGACAGATGGCCATAGTGGAGCTCCAGAGCGAATCGAGCGTTGAAGCGGTAAAGCGCGCAAGCGAGCGTTTGCGCGGAAACCTGGCCACGGAACTGGCCGCCGACGCGGCGAACGTGAGCGCCGAGAGCGAGCAGATACTCAAGTTTCACGGGATCTACTCCCAGGACAATCGCGACGTGCGTCGCGAGCGATCGCTGGCGGGCGAGAGCCTGGAGTACATCTTCATGATTCGCGTGGTCGTACCGGGTGGCCGATTGACGCCAGCCCAATGGCTGGGGCTCGATGAGATCGCTTCGTCCCAGAGTGACGGCACGATTCGACTGACCACTCGTCAGGCCGTCCAGTTTCACGGCGTACTCAAGGGCAGTCTGCGACACCTCGCGAGCGCGTTGGACGAGCAGTTCCTCTCCTCGTTTGGCGCATGCGGGGACGTCGTGCGCAACGTGGTGACCTGTCCGCAGCTACACCTCGATGGCGCGCACGACGATCTGGCGAACATTGCGGACGACCTGCGACAGGCGTTTCGCGCGACGACCGAAGCCCACTGGGAAATCTTCGTCAATGGTGAGAAGGCCGCCTCGCGCGAGGACGTCGACGAGCGACCCTTCTACGGAGACACTTACCTTCCACGAAAGTTCAAGATTGCGGTCGCTCACCCCGACGAAAACTGCGTGGACGTTTTCGCCCAAGACGTCGGCCTCATTCCCGCCGTCGACGACGAACGAGGCGCCGGCTTTGTCGTGTTAGTGGGCGGTGGACTCGGGCGCTCCTACGCCAAGGACGACACCTTCGCTCGACTCGCCGAGCCGCTCGCGTTCGTTACGCGTGACGAGGTCCAAGAAGTCATCGCCGCGATCGTCACGACCTACCGTGACCTCGGCAATCGACACGACCGCTCGCGCGCACGCATGAAGTACGTGGTGGACGACCTCGGTCTCGAGGCCTTTCGCACCGAAGTCGAACAGCGACTCGGCCGCACTCTTGCGCCCGTCGGCGTCGGTGCCGACCTACCAGGGGTCCGACGATCACCTCGGGTGGCGTGAGGCGCACGACGGAACCTGGCAACTGGGCATTCGAGTGGGGGCGGGACGAGTGCGCGACGAAGATGGACTGTCACTTCGCAGCGCCCTGCGTGAGATTGCGCTTCGTGGATCCGAGACGTTCTTCATCACCGCCGCAACAGGACATCCTCATTGCGGACATCGCCGCGAGTGAGCGAGGCGCAATTGAAGCCATTGTGGCCGCCCACGGGGTGAAGGACGTTCAAGAGTTAGGCAACGTCGAGCGAAGCGCGCTCGCGTGTCCGGCCCTGCCCACGTGCAGTCAAGCGCTGACCGAGTCGGAACGGCGTTTGCCCGAGTTGGTGTCGGGCCTCGAAGATGCGCTCAAGAGTCGCTCGCTTCAGCGCCGACCGCTGCAACTTCGCATGACGGGCTGTCCGAATGGGTGTGCGCGTCCCGCGCTCGCCGAGGTGGGCATCGTCGGGCGCACCAAGTCCACCTACGACGTGTACGTCGGTGGCGGTCCGAGTGGCACACGACTCGCGTCGATCTACCGCGAGAAAGTCAAACTGGAAGACATTCCCGAAGTGCTCAGCCCGCTCCTCGATCGCTGGGCAAGTGAGGGCGAGCCCGACGAGGCGTTTGGCGACTTTGTGGTTCGGGTGGGCGACGTATGACCGTGTACTTAGTGGGTGCGGGACCCGGCGACGGCGACCTGCTTACGGTTCGCGCAGCCAATCTGCTCCAGCGTGCCGACGTAGTCGTGCGCGACCGACTTATTGACTCCTCCGTCCTGGGATACATCAGTCCTCGTGCGGTCATCTATGACGTGGGCAAGCGCGCCGGCGAGTCATCTACCCAGTCGAGCATCAACGACCTCCTCATCGAACTGGCGTCGACGTACGACACGGTGGTTCGACTCAAGGGCGGAGACCCCTTCGTGTTCGGGCGTGGTGGTGAGGAGATCCTGGCGCTACGCGCAGCGGGAGTGGCCTACGAGGTGGTGCCCGGCTTGAGTTCGGCTCTGGCCGGTCCGCTCGCCGCCGGGATTCCGGTCACGCATCGCGGCGTCAGTCGCGGCGTCGCCATCGTGAGCGCGCGCGGCGAGGGCGGCGAACTGACGGACTTTCGTCGGCTGAGCCGCACGGGTTTGACTCTGGTCATCTTGATGGGCATCGAGAACCGTCGAGTGATCGCGAGTCAACTCATCGATGGTGGGCTCGACGCCACCACGCCGGTGGCGGTCGTCGAAGGCGCGTGGACCAGCCAACAGCGAACGACCCGCGCCGACCTTCGCGCCCTCGGTTCCCTCGATGTGCGCTCGCCCGCGGTCATCGTGGTGGGTGACGTGGCGTCCTTTGACCTTCGGTCTCTCAGCGTCCGAGACGTCGTTGCCCGCTAGCGCTCTGCCCCTCGCGTTCAAGCTGGACGGTGCACCCGTCCTGGTGATCGGCGCGGGTGAGGTCGGCGTGCGCAAGACCCAACAGCTGCTCGAGGCGGTGCGGTCGTGACGGTCATTAGTGACGTGATCAGCCCGAATTTGCCCGCGAGCGTGGCGCACGTCGAACGCCGTCGATATCGGCGTGGCGACCTACGGGGATTCTCTCTCGTGGTCTCGGCGACGGGTGACCCGAGCGTCAACGACACGGTCACCCAAGAGGCGCGCGACGAAGGGGTGTGGCTCAACGTGGTCGACGATCCTGAACGCTCGACCTTCTTTTTCACTGCGCTGCACCGCGACGGCGAGGTCACCGTATCGGTGTCCACGAATGGCGCCGCGCCGGCTCTGGCGCAGTACGTGCGGGACCTCGTGGCCGCCGCGCTGCCCGCGGACCTGGCCCGCGTGGCCGATGAGCTGCGACGCGAGCGCCGTCGCCTCCACGATGATGGATTGACGAGCGAAGGGATCAACTGGCGAGCCCGGATAGAAGGTGTCCTCGCGGGAGACACAGTGTCTGATTCTTGACACGTGACCGCATCGCGGGTGACGCTATCGTCGCATTGAAGTCGTTGATTTGTTTGGTTTCTGTGAGGAGCAGTGCGCTTCGAGCCTCGCGGACGGCATAACTTATTCACGACCAGCCACGGGCGTTACAGTTCGAGGCGTATTTCAAATGCCTAACGACTGATTAAAATATCTACTTATGACAAAACAGAGCCGGTCCGTTCCGGTTATGCAGGCGGTCCTCGACGCCGTCGCAGAACGCCTGATGGCGGGGGACGAGCTCCTAATTCGCATCCCGGAGATCTGCGAAGCGACGGGCGTCAACTATGGCTCGGTGTACCACCACTTCGGCTCTCGTGAGGGAGTTATTGACGCCGCCTACAACATGATTTTCACCCGTTTTGTCGAAGAAGATTTGGCCATTTTTGGCAGCAGCGTGGATTCGTCGGTCGCCACCCTCGATGAGTACGTCGAAGTCATGGGCCCGCTCGTGGCGACAATGCACTCCGGTCCCGAACGTCGAGCTCGACGGGCCATGCGCGCGCGCATCGTGGCCGCCGCCTCGACGCGACCGCACCTCAAAGAGTTGATTGGCGCCTCCCAGGAGCGACTCACCAACGACCTCGAAGTACTCACCAAGGCGGCTCAGGAGCAGCGTTGGCTGCGCGACGACATCCCCGCGAGTGCTCTCGCCGTGCTCTTTCAGGTGCTGGTCTTTGGTCGCGCTCTCGACGACATTTCGAGCGATCCCATCGATGAGGCGGACTGGGAACTCATGATCGGCAACCTCTTTTTGAGTCTGCTCGCCAAGTAGACACCGTCACTTGGTTCGGTGTGCTGAACTAACGGGCGTGAAGTGGATACGCGTCGTCGGCGTGGTGGTTGTCTGATCGGGGCTCTAGCGTTCGGCGTGAGTCAGGCGAACTGCAGCGCGCGTGCGGCCGCACCGATCGTTCCCTGTAACGCGTCGGCGATCTCCTCGGCGTACCGCGAGGTCGACAGCGTCCAAAGTTTCGGCTGCGTGGGTCAGTACGCGTACCTCTGGGCGACCGTGGGACACGGCGAGGGAGAGATCGGCGTGACCGAAGTGGCTCACTACGACCTCGACTCATCGTCGTGGCGCAACGCCTCGAGGCTGCGCTACTGCGTGCACCACCGCCTACCCGACTACGTGCAGTTCTGGGGCTGTAACTCGAACTAGCTCGGGTCGACTCGAGAGTGTGATCACCTACGCTCGATGCGTGCGCGCGCGAGGAATCGTTACCCTAGCCAAGGCCTCCACGCAGGATCTCTTCGATCAGCGCACCGCCTTTGGCCGTCTCGCCCTGGTGCACGTGATCATGATGGCCGGCGACACGCTGGTGACCGTGTCGCTCGCCGGATCGCTCTTCTTTTCGGTCTCGCCCACGGAAGCCAAGGGCAAAGTCCTGCTCTACCTGCTGCTCACCATCGCGCCCTTCGCCGTGGTCTCCCCACTGCTCGGCCCGCTCATCGACCGATCGGCCAACGGGCGGCGCCTCCTGGTGGCGTTCTCGGCGGGCGTGCGCGCCGTGCTGTGCATCCTGATGGCGCAACACCTCAACTCGCTGTGGCTGTTTCCCCTGGCCTTCTTGCTGTTGGTGTCGTCCAAGCTGTACGTCGTGACCCGAGGCGCACTGGTGCCCGAGATGGCGCGCAGCGATCAGTTCCGCGAGCACGGCGACCACGTGGGCGACGGTGGGTGGCCCAGTGCCAGCCCAAATGGTGAAAAAGGGTTCGCCGGCTTCAACGCCCAACTCACCTTGCTCGGCACGATCTCGGGGCTCCTGGCGGGAACGGTCGGGGCCGGAATCTTGAAGGGGATCAGTGCGACCGCCGTGCTGGTGGTGGCGTCGATCGTCTACATCGCTGCGACCGTCGCGAGCGCGCGACTGCAAAAGCCATCCAAGGTCGTACGCGACGAGGTCGTGGGGCTGACCCAGGCCGAGCGCGATCGCAACGCCCTCAACCCCCTCGGTGACGCCGAGGTCGCCTGGGGACTCGGGGCCGCCTCGCTCATGCGCTTCGCCGCGGGCTTCGTCGTGTTTCTCCTGGCCTTTGGTCTGCGGCGCGACTCGGCCGGGCTGGGTTGGTACGCCTTTGCCCTCGGACTGAGCGGTATCGGTTCGCTCGGGGGGCTCGCCTTTGTCACGCGCATGCGCAACATCCTCAAGGAGTCGACACTGCTCACGATCGCGCTGTTTGCGACCGGTGTGGCGGCGGCGTTCGCGTCACTCGACGCGGTGCTGTTCGTTCAGGTCCTCCTGGCGGGGTGGCTCGGGGTCTGTGGGGCCATCGCCCAGCCGAGCTTTGACGCCATCACCCAGCGCAACGTTGCGCCCGGGGCCCAAGGCCGCACGTTCGCGCGCTTCGCGGTGCGCCAACAGTTGCTCTGGGTCGTGGGGGCGCTCATTCCCGTGGCCATTGTCCTCGGCTTTAGCGTGGGGGATCGGTTGCTCGCCATCTTGATGATCGCGGGCAGCGTGGTGTACCCGATCGGTCGACGCAGCGCGCGCGAGGAAGAGGAGAGTGCTTAGATCAATGGAAAAGCCCGAACTTCATCCCGTGGACATCGAGTCGTTGCCGCACGTCGTGGTGGTTGGAGGTGGCTTTGGCGGCGTCTCGGCCGTGAAGTCGCTGGCGAACCAGGCGGTGCGCGTCACCCTCATCGACCGGCACAACTTTCACACGTTCATGCCGTTGCTCTACCAGGTCGCGACCGCCGGACTCGAGCCGGCCGACGTCGCCTATCCCATTCGCACCATCTTCGGCCACGCCAAGAACGTGCGCGTGCGCCACGCCCGCGTGAGTGCGATCGACCGCGAGGCGAACACGGTGACATTGGAGGACGGCACGTCGATTGGCTACGACTACCTAATCGTGGCGACTGGGGCCGTGGCCTCCTACTTCAACATTCCCGGTGCGCAGAGTTACTCCATGCCGCTCTACACCCTGGCCAACGCCCGACGACTCAGAAACCGTCTGCTGCGCTCACTCGAAGACGCCGAAGTGGCCGGCGAGACCGTCACCTCAGGACCTCGACTTCGTCGTGGTCGGTGGGGGTCCGACGGGCGTGGAGACGGCGGGCGCGCTCTCGGAACTCGTGGAGATCGCGATCAAGCGCGACGGAATGAGGATCGATCCCGCCCGCGTCAAGATTCGACTGGTCGACGTGGCACCTCGGTTGCTCACCGCCTTTCCCGAACGCGCGAGCAACTACGCGCTGCACCAACTCCGCGCGATGGGCGTGAGCGTCGAGTTGGACCGATCGGTCGTGGAAGTAGAGGCCCACGCCATTCGATTCGCCGACGGTGAACGCCTCGAGGCGGCGGTCGTGGTGTGGGCGGGCGGCATCACCGTGAAGGGAACACTCGCCGAACAACTCGACGACACCGCAGGACCGAACGGGCGAGCGGTGGTGGGTAGTGACTTGCGCGTGCCGGGCAGTGACAACGTGTTCTGCGTCGGTGACGCCGCCGCGATTCCCGCGTCACGCGGCGACGGCCCGTTCTGCCCCCAACTCGCGCCCGTGGCGATTCAGTCGGGTCACCGCGCCGCCAAAGAGATCCTCCTCCTCGTGGGGGGACAACCAACGACCGCGTTTCACTACGTGGACAAGGGCATCATGGCCACCATTGGCCGACGCGCAGCGGTCGCCAAGATCCCCCACGTACCCACGATCACGGGCACCCTCGGGTGGATGGCCTGGCTCGGCCTTCACCTTTTCTATCTGGTGGGCTTTCGCAATCGCCTGCGGGTCTTTATCAACTGGACGTGGCGTTACTTCGACTGGCCCTCGGGTCCTCGTCTCATCGTCGCCGACGCCGAGACCGCCAAGTAGTTCAGCCCAGTCGCTCTTCGAGGTCGAGGGCCATCTCGTGGAGCTCTTTGGGCAGGCGCTCGTTGAACTGGGCGTAGTGATCGCGAATGTGCGGCACTTCGCGGCGCCACTCGTCGTGGTCGACGCGCAGTAACTGCTCCATGTCCTCTGCGCTCACGTTGAGACCCTCGACGTTGATGGCGCTGGGCGTGGGCACGTAGCCAATCGCCGTCTCGGTCGCCTCGCCGCGTCCGGCGGTGCGCTCGAAGATCCACTCGAGCACGCGGGAGTTCTCGCCGAATCCCGGCCAGAGCCAACGACCGTCCGCGCTCTTGCGAAACCAGTTGACGTAGAAGATCTTGGGCAGCTTGGTCTCGTCCATGCGCTTGGAGAACGTCAGCCAGTGCGCGAAGTAGTCCGCCATGTTGTAGCCACAAAAGGGCAGCATGGCGAAGGGGTCGCGGCGCAGATCCCCGACCGCACCTTCGGCGGCGGCCGTCGTCTCCGAGGCCATGATCGAGCCCAAGAACACGCCGTGGTCCCAGCTGAGGGACTGAAAGACGAGCGGGATCACGCTCGCGCGCCGTCCGCCAAAGAGAATGGCGTCGATCGGCACACCGGCGGGGTCCTGCCACTCGGCGGCGATCGCGGGGTCCTGGTCGGCGGGGGTCGTAAAGCGCGAGTTCGGGTGCGCGGCCGGGGTGCCGAGGTCCTTGGACCACGGATTGCCCTTCCAGTCGATGAGGTTCTCGGGCGGCTCACCCATGCCCTCCCACCACACGTCGCCATCGGGCGTGACGGCGGTGTTGGTGAAGATGGTGTTCGCTTCCACGGTGTACATCGCGTTGGGGTTGGTCACCATGTTGGTCCCGGGCGCCACACCAAAGAAACCCGCCTCGGGGTTGATCGCGTACAGGCGACCGTCGGGACCGGGCTTCATCCAGCAGATGTCGTCGCCGACCGTCTCGACCTTCCAGCCGGGCAGGGTGGGCACCAGCATGGCGAGATTCGTCTTGCCACACGCACTCGGAAAGGCTCCGGTGACGTAGCGCGACTCACCCTTCGGATTCGTGAGCTTGAGCACCAGCATGTGCTCGGCGAGCCAGCCGTCGTCGCGCGCGAGGACCGAGGCGATGCGCAGCGCGAAGCACTTCTTGCCCAAGAGGGCGTTCCCGCCGTAGCCCGAACCGAACGAGATGATCTCGCGGGTCTCGGGGAAGTGGACGATGTACTTGTTCTCCGGGTCACAGGGCCACGGCACGTCGGTGATGCCATCTTCTAGGGGCATGCCCACCGAGTGCAGGCACGGCACGAAGGCGCCGGTCTCGCCCAGGACCTCCAGGGCGCCGGTACCCATGCGCGTCATGATGCGCATGGAGACCGCCACGTAGGGCGAGTCGGTGATCTCGACGCCGATGTGAGCGATCTTGGAGCCGAGTGGTCCCATCGAGAAGGGCACGACGTACATCGTGCGCCCGGTCATCGAACCGCTAAAGAGAGTGTGGAGTGTGGCGCGCATCTCTTCGGGGTCGCGCCAGTTGTTGGTGGGACCGGCGTCGATCTCTTCCTTCGAGCAGATGAAGGTGCGGTCTTCGACGCGTGCGACGTCGCCGGGGTCCGAGGCCGCGTAGTAACTGTTGGGTCGCTTGGCGTCCGAGAGCTTGGTGAACGTGCCCGCGTCGACGAGCAACTGGCACAACTCGTCGTACTCCTCGGCCGATCCGTCGCACCAGTGGATACGATCGGGGGTCGTGAGCCTCGCGACTTCTTCCACCCACTCGATCAGGGCCTTGTTCTTGGTTGGGTACGTCATGACGTCCTTGTCTACGTTCGTCTCGCCGCGGGGTTACAGCGAGAGTCAACAACCGCAGTCATGAACGAGCCGGCCGACCCAACCAAAGAACGGAGCCAGCACGAAGATGACGTCCTCAAGCGTATAGCGAAAATAGTGGCGCCGGTCACGCCCGTGGCGGGTGAGTACTACGTCGGCGACGACGCCGCGGTGCTCAAGCCCTTCGTGGGCCAAGCGATTGTCTCGACCGACGTGGCGGTCCTGGGAGTTCACTTAGATCCCGAACTCTTTGCGGTACGCGACCTCGGCTACAAGGCGGTCACGAGCGCGTTGTCGGACCTGGCCGCCATGGGGGCACGTCCCCGCGGGGTGGTGATCGCGGTGACCGCGCCCACCGGCACCGACCTCGATGAGCTGCACATCGGAGCGGTCGAAGCGGCCGAAGCGAACGACACCGCGATCGTCGGTGGCGACCTGTCATCGGGGCGGGACGTGGCGGTCGCGGTGACGGTGCTGGGGGAGTGCCCGGGAGGTGGCGCGGTGCTGCGCAGTGGGGCGCATCCGGGTGACGATCTCCTGGTGAGTGGCCCCCTCGGTCGCGCGGCCGCGGGACTGCGGCGCCGGCGAGCGGGGGCTGCGTTAAGCGACGAGCTGGTCCAGGCGCACCGTCGCCCGGTGCCGCGACTGCACGAAGGGATGGCCGCGCGCGGCGCGCGCGTGCACGCGATGATGGACTTGAGCGACGGGATCGGTCTGGACCTGCACCGATTCGCCGACGCGTCGGGCGTGGGCTTCGAACTCGATGACGTTGCCCGTCGCCGAGGGCGCGACCCTCGAAGAGGCGATCAGCGGGGGTGAAGACTACGAACTGCTGATCGCGACCGACGACGTCGAGCGACTGCGCGCGGTCTTTGCCAGCAACGGTCTGAGCGAGCCGCTCCGGATTGGTCGGGTGGTGTCAGATGAGAGCGTTCGAACGCTCAACGGGGAACCACTCGTGCGCCGGGGCTATGAGCACCGGCTCTAGGGCGAGCTAGACGCCGAGAGTCGAGCGCGAGGGCTTGGTGATCTTGCCCGAGCGCAGGCACCCGGTGCAGACGTTGACGCGCTTGGGCGTGCCGTTCACGAGCGCACGAACGCGCTGGATGTTCGGGTTCCAACGGCGCTTGGTGCGACGGTGCGAGTGAGACACGTTCATACCGAAGGACGGCTTCTTGCCGCAGATTTCGCAGACTGATGCCATGGTGAACATTCTCCTTACATCCGGGCCGAGTGCGCCGGGCGATCAAACGGAACGTCCATTGTAGCATCGCTACCGATGAGCGCTCCCGTGACGTTGTCGGCCAAGGGCTTGCGCGCGACGATGATTACCTACGGGGAGCTACTGCACTCGCATCGCGACGTGATTAATCGCCTCAATGTCTATCCCGTGCCCGACGGCGACACCGGCACCAACATGGCCCTCACCATCGAATCGGTGGTCACGGCCCTGGCGGAGCTGGACGAAAATGCGCCCTTGGGCGAGGTCGCCGCCACGATCGCCAAGGGCTCGCTCATGGGTGCGCGGGGCAACTCCGGCGTCATTTTGTCCCAGTTATTGCGCGGCCTGGTGGGGTCATTTCCCGCGCGCGGCGAGATCGCGGCTCCCGAGATCGCCGGGGCCCTGGCGCACGCCGATGAACTGGCGCGCCAGGCCGTCTTACGCCCGGTGGAAGGCACCATCTTGTCGGTCGCCCGGGCGGCGGCCGAGGGGGCGGGCGAGCACCAAGAGTCGCTGGCGGATCTGTCGCGCGGGGCGCGTGACGCGGCGAAGGTCGCCCTCGCCAAGACCCCCGAGCAACTCGAGGTCCTGCGTCAGGCGGGAGTCGTCGACAGCGGAGGGACCGGGTTGGTCCTGCTCTTTGACGCGATGTGTCACGAGTTCGCCGGCGACGAACTACCCATCGCACCCAGTGCGGAGTCGATCGACGTCCACGTGCACGAGGTTCCGCAGCGAATCCGCACTTGGTGAACTGCGCTACGAGGTCATGTACCTGCTGGACGCCGACGACGCGAAGATCCCCGCCTTTCGTGAAGTCTGGGCCGGGTTGGGTGACTCGATCGTCATCGTCGGTGGTGAGGGTCTCTATAACTGTCACATCCACACCGATGAGATTGGCGCTGCCATCGAGGCGGCCCTCGACGCCGGTCGACCGCGTGAGATTCGCGTGACCGATCTCACCGAGCAGGTGATCGAAGAGCGCTGGGTGCGTGAGGCGACTGCCCTCACCGACGACGAGCCCACGACGCCGGTGCCCGTCAACCGCAGTCGTCGCCGTCGTGGTGGGCGAGGGAGTCGGGCGGATCTTTCGCTCGCTGGGCGCGCGCCGTCTGGTACTGGGCGGTCAGTCGATGAACCCCTCGACCAGCGAGCTCGTGGATGCGGTTCTGGCGACGGGCTCCAAGCAGGTCGTCATCCTGCCCAACAACAAGAACATCACCCCCGTCGCGGCCCAGGTGAACGATCTGGTCGACGTCGACGTGGCGGTCGTGCCGACGAGTTCGATCGTCGAGGGATTCGCCGCGCTGCTCGCCTACGACCCCGACGCGTCGCTCGAGGCCAACCTCGAGGCCATGCGCACCTCGGCGGGGAGTGTCGTCGCGGGTGAAGTGACCCGCGCGGTGCGCGAGACGATGACCGACGCGGGCTTGGTGCACGAGGGCGACTGGATTGGCCTCGGGCAAGGCGGCGTACTCGCCATCGCTGATTCGATCGCCGGGGCGGCGAATGAACTGTTGGAGCGTCTCATTACGCCCGCGCACGAACTGCTCACCATCATCGAAGGTGAGGGCGCCACTCCCGCCAATACCCGTCGCATCACCGAGTTCCTCGCTCAGGAGCACCCCAACGT
Source organism: uncultured Actinomycetota bacterium (assembly GCA_963785645.1). Classification (GTDB taxonomy): domain Bacteria; phylum Actinomycetota; class Actinomycetes; order Streptosporangiales; family Streptosporangiaceae; genus Trebonia. The sequence goes on along the minus strand of CAWAWG010000016.1, from coordinate 1,617 downwards.
CGCGCCCGAAGTCCACCACGGCGGCCAGCCGCTCTACCCCTATTACTTCGGTCTCGAGTGAGTGAGACGAGCGGACGACGACTTCGCCAGCTGGGCGACGTTCCGGTCACGAAGTTGCATCGCATCGGGGAGAAACGCTCGGCCGCCCTGGCCACTCTCGGTATCGACAACGTTTTTGACCTTCTGACGGTCTATCCGCGTCGCTACATCGACCGCACCCACCAGGTCGACCTCAGCGACCTTTCAATCGGGGACGAGGCGGCGATCTTCGCCGAAGTCACCCGGGTGTCGAGTCGCCGTACTCGACAGGGAAAGGCCATGGTGGATGTGACCGTCAGTGATGGCGACGAGTCGATCAAGATCGTCTTCTTCAATCAGGCGTGGCGCGAGCGCCAACTACCCGTGGGGGTCCAGGCCCTCTTCTTCGGCAAGGTGGGCGACTACAAAGGGGCGCGCCAGATGGCCAATCCCGTCGTGGACGTCATCGTCGGGGCGACCGGTGAAGAGCGAGACCCCTCGCGGGTTCTTCGCGTGGCCGCCATCTATCCCGCCTCGGGCAAGGCGGGCATCACCAGTTGGGAGATGGGCGGGTTCGTCGAGGAGTCGTTGGGTCGAGCCGGTTTTCTGTTCGACCCCCTGAGCGATTCCCAGCGTGAAGCACTCGATCTGGTCGACCGCAACAGTGCCTTCCGGGACATTCACCTGCCCGCCAACTTCGGCGACCAACATCCGGCTCGACGGCGATTGGCCTTCGATGAACTGCTTCGTCTGCAGGTCATTCTCGCTCTGCGGCGTCGGCGCCTCGAAGAGTCGGCGGCGGGTATCCGCCATGCTCTCATCGACACGGACCTCGACACCGCACCTGGATCCCTGGTGAGTGAGAACGACTCGCTCGTGCGCCGCTTCCTCGCCCAGCATCGTTTTGCCCTCACCTCCGCCCAGCGACGCGTGCTGTCCGAGATCTGGTCGGACTTGGAGGGGCCACTACCGATGCACCGCCTCTTGCAGGGCGACGTGGGTTCGGGCAAGACGCTCGTCGCGGTGACGGCCATGCTGGGCGTACTCGAAGGCGGACGTCAGAGCGTGCTCATGGCTCCGACCGAAGTGCTGGCCGAACAACATCTCGCGTCGCTGCGCCGAGACCTCGCCGGGCTCTACGTGAAGGACGAAGCCGTGTTGTCGGGCGAGCGCGAGGTCACCGTGCAGTTACTCACGGGCCGCGTGCGGGCGAAAGACCGTCAAGCGACGATCGACGGACTGCAGTCAGGTGCGGTCGACATCGTGGTGGGCACCCACGCCCTGCTCAGTGACGACGTGCGCTTTCGCGCGCTCGGACTGATCGTGATTGACGAGCAGCACCGCTTCGGGGTCGAGCAGCGCTCGCGTCTGTCCGAACAGGGTCGCGAGCGTTCCGACGAAGGAGCGGACCCCGACCTGCTGGTCATGACCGCCACGCCGATTCCTCGCACGGCCGCCATGGTGCTCTTCGGCGACCTCGACGTGTCGGTCGTAGACGAGCTACCCGCGGGTCGCCGGGCGATCGCCACGACCTGGGCGCGCGAGGACGACGAGGTCACCGCGTGCTGGCAGCGAGTGCGCGACGAGGTGGCCCAGGGA
>CAWAWG010000015.1:0-223802 GCA_963785645.1 uncultured Actinomycetota bacterium | reverse complement strand
CGCCGTGGATCGCCAGCCAGCCGCCAAGCGCGAGCACGCCCACCAGGCCGAGTGAGGGGATCGCGGTGAGCGCCGGGTTGTACCTGGCCGTGAGCCGGAGCATCCGCAGCCGCGAGCCGAAGAGCTCCGTGCTCGCCGACTCCATCCGTCCCCATTTCCTGGTCTTCCTGGCCGAAGCCCTTGACGACGCGCACGCCGCCCACGGTCTCGTCCACGATCCCGGCGACCTCGCCGACGACCTGCTGCGCGTGCCAGGAGGCGGGGAACAGCTTTCGCCGCGAGGCGGTGGCGATCAGCCACAGCGCCCAGGCGCGACCGCGACCGCGACGAGCGCGAGCAGGGGCGACAGGATGACCATGATGACCAGGGAGAAGACGAACAGCAGGACAGAGCCGAGGATCAGCGGCACCCACTGCAGCAGCCCCTGCGCCATGTTGATGTCCGAGATCGACCGCCCCACCAGCTGCCCGGTGTGGATCTCGTCCTGCCGCGCCCCGTCCAGCCGCGACAGCGACTCGAACAGCTCGGTCCGCATGGCGTGCTGCACGTCCAGGGCCATCTTGCCGCCCCGGTACCGTCGCATGTAGACGCCGGCGAAGTTGGCCGCCGCGGCGATCAGCAGCCCGATGGCCAGCGGCCAGACCGATTCCCTGTGCGAGACGATGACGTTGTCGATGATGTCCCGTTGCAGCAGCGGGATGATCAGCGTGGCCACCGTGTAGAGCACGGCCCCGGTCAGCGCGATGATCACGTCCCGCTTAAACCGCCAGCAGTACCCCGCCAGCCGCCGCAGCCAGCGCTCCTCGTTGGACCGCCGTTCCAGGTGTCGGTCCGTGTGCCGGCTACCCCTGTCGTTCAATGCCACTCCGCGTTGCTCGCTTCCGTCCAGGCCCCGCCCGCGCCGCCGACACGGCGTCAGGGCCCGCTCCACGCCAAGCTCTTTAACACAGTTACCAGATAATTCATTTCCCGAGCTAACGATTTTCCGGGTCGGCCGGGACCGGGAGACCGAGGCCGCGGCCACCCGGTGCCGCCGACATGTGCGCCTTCAACAGCCCACTACCACGGCCCTGATGCCCGCGGTCTCGCACAGCGTTCGAAGGTCACCGGGGTCGCTGGCATACAGCCGATTGCCGGATCTCGTGAGCAGGGCCACGGTGGCATCGACGGCATCCTTTGTCTGGGCCGCACCGAGGAGTTCGCCCGCCCGCCGCCCGTCGGCTGCCGTGATCGGCCGAATCTCGACATCGCGCAGCGCTTTCGCGAGCGTTGCCTGCCGCTTGCCGTCGCGCCAGACTTGGGCAACTGCCATGGGGTTCGTTACCGCGGGTTCGCCGTTCGCCAGGCCCGCTTTACCCGGCGAGCATGTCCCGGTCGTTCCGGTCGATCGCTATGAGGGCGCCCGCGTCGAGTACGAGCCCGTTCATGCGCCCATGCCCTCGACCGGCCAGGGAAAGCCCAACTCCCGCGAAGCCCGTGCCATCTCTTCGTCGGTGAAGGCGCCGTGCTCTGCCTCCCATTCACGGAAGAACTCGCCCAGTCCCCCATCCGGCGATCGTGCTCCGCCTTCTAGAGGGTTTCGCGTCCCCGTCTGCGTGGAGCTTAAGCTCGGCGGCGGCGACGATCCACTCATCGAACGACTTGCCCTGCCGCTCAGCCGACTCGCGCGCCCCTTACTGAACCCGTGAGAATCTTCTCGGGCCCAGTATTCGTCGGAGATCCGCTGCGCCTCCTCGTCGCGCCTCCGCGACCGGCCAGTTCTTCCTCGGTGAAGGTGCCGGACTCGGCCTGGTGCTCGTCGAGGTACTCCTGGAGACCCGCCATCCGGCGCTTGTGCTCGGCTTCCTCGAAGATCGCCGCCTCGTCGTCGGCCCGGAACTTGAGCTCCGCCGCCGCGACGATCCAGTCGTCGAACGACAGCCCCTGCCGCCCGGCGGACTCCTGATCGCCTCAGCCAGTTCTGGAGCGAGAGTCACGCTCATCGTGATCTTCACCCTTCCATCGTACGACGGATTCCCCATTGGCCCAAGGAATATCCCGGCACCCAATTTCCAGGCGCATCCGCACCGTACCACCTTAAATTTCATTGTCTCACTCCGCAACGCGTTGACATTGGTACTGGTGCGCAACGAGATGCCACTTGACCTGGCATAACCATGATCAATGAATCTCTTTGAGTAAATCCGCAGGTCATCATCATGATCAAATTTGCGATGAGCAGGGAACCGCTTTGTGTGCTGCCCGGAGTCAGGTCAGTTAACCAGTCTTATTTCCCTACAATTGGGACATGATATTCTCTCGCGCCACTTCCCGTGGTACCGCCCCACGTGGCGTATTCCGGCAAATCGCCGATGAGCCCGACCGGCTGGCCAGCGCCGTAGGAGCGGCGTGGGAACGGCGATACTCCGGCCGAATGTCAGAGGGATTCGCTACCGTCCTTGCCATGCGGTTCCTGCACACCTCTGACTGGCATCTCGGGCGGTCGCTCCACCGGGCCGACCTGAGGGAGGCGCAAGCTGCGTTCCTCGACCACCTCGTCGAAACGGCGCGGTCAGAACGGGTGGACGCCGTGCTCGTCGCCGGCGACGTCTACGACCGGGCCATCCCGCCGGTGGACTCGGTCGCACTGTACGAGGAAGCGCTCACCCGGCTGCGCTCGGCCGGCGCCCGGGTGATCCTGATCAGCGGCAACCACGACTCCGCCCGCCGGCTCGGCGTCAACAGCGCACTTATCGACGCGTCGGGTGTACACCTGCGCACCAGGCCCGCCGGGCTGGCGGTCCCGGTCCTCCTGACCGACGGGGCAGGCGAGGTCGCGGTCTACGGCGTGCCTTACCTGGAACCGGCCCTGGGGCTACCGGACGTCGGTCTCCCGGACGCGGGCCCGCCCGACGCGGAGCCGTGGGCCGGGACACGAAGCCACGGATACGTTCTGAGTGCCGCTCTTGGCCTCGTCCGGGCTGATGCCGCGGCTCGCGGTACGACCCGCACCGTCGTGCTCGCGCACGCGTGGGTCACCAGCGGCCGGGATGAGCAGGAGCGGGCGGAGACCGCGAAGGGGCAGGCGAGCGCGTCCGAGCGGGACATCTCGGTCGGCGGCATCGGCTACGTGCCGGCGAGCCTCTTCGACGGGTTCAGCTACGTCGCCCTCGGACACCTGCACGGCCGGCAGACGCTGGCCGACAACATGCGCTACTCGGGCTCTCCGCTGCCGTACTCGTTCTCAGAGAAGGACCACAAGAAGGGGACCTGGCTCGTCGAGGCCGGCGCCGGCGGCAAGACCAGCGCGCAGTGGGTCCCGGCCCCCGTCTACCGGCGGCTCGCCGCGCTGCGGGGCCGCCTAGAAGACCTGCTAGCCTCCCGCGAGCACGACGGGCACGAGGGCGACTTCCTCGCGGTCACCCTGACCGACACCGCACGCCCCGAGGGGGCGATGGAACGGCTGCGCGCCCGGTTCCCGCACATCCTCACGCTTGAGTTCAAGCCGGAGGGGGTCACCGCCGACCCGCGCAGCTACGGGCAGAAGGTCAGCGGCCGCGATGACCTGGCCGTCGCCGCCGAGTTCGTCCGGCACGTGCGGAACACCGATGCCAGCGGCACCGAGCGGGATCTCCTGGCCGCCGCGTTCACCGCGGCCCGGGACAATCCGGCCCGGGACAATCCGGCCCGGGCCAGCGCAGCCCGAGAGAGCACAGTCCGAGCGAGCACAGCCGGGGGCAGCACAGCCGGGGGCGGGCGCTGATGCGTCCACACCGCCTCCGCGTCACCGCTTTCGGTGCGTTCGCCGGGACCGAGCAGGTTGTCTTCGACGACCTTGAGGGCCTGTTCCTGCTGCACGGCGAGACCGGCGCGGGCAAGACCACGCTGCTCGACGCGATCGCGTTCGCCCTGTACGGCCGGGTCCCCGGCGAACGCGGCACCGCCAGGCGCCTGCGCTCCGACCATGCTTCACCCGGCACCGCGACCGAGGTGGAGCTTGAGGCGACGATCGGCGGCCGCCGCCTGCGCATTACCCGGAAGCCGGAGCAGTCGCGTCCGAAGAAATCTGGCCCCGGCTTCACGACCGAGCAGGCCTCGGTCCGGCTGGCCGAGTTCTCCCCGGCCGGCACCTGGGAGTCGAAGTCAACCAGGATCGGCGAGGTCGACGCCGAGATCGAGAACCTAATGGGCATGTCCGCGGCCCAGTTCTTCCAGGTGGTCCTCCTCCCGCAGGGCGAGTTCGCCAAGTTCCTGCGCGCCGACGCGAAGGACAAGGAAGCCCTGCTCCAGAAGCTGTTCGGCACCGACCGCTTCCGTAAGGTCGAAGACTGGCTGGCCGACCGCCGCCGCGCTACGGAAAAGGAGGTGGGCGCGGCCCTCGATACCGTTGCCCAGCTTGTCGCGCGGATAGCCCAGGCCGCCGGCACCGCGGTCCCCGACTCCGCCGCCGTACCCGACTCGCCCGAACCCGGACCGGTTCGTGTTTCGCCCCGTCGGCCGGCCGCTTCTTCCGCTGCGTGGGAGGCAACTGCCTGGCAAGCGACCTGGGCCGCGGCTCTCGCGGAGCGGACCACGGCCGAGCGCGACGCGGCCGCCGGTCTTGTCGGGGTGCGGAGGGATGATCTGGACGTCAGCCTGGCCGCACAGCACGAGGCCGAGCAACTCGCCGACCGTCAGCGCCGCCGCCGCGACGCGTTGCGCCGCTGGGCGACCTGGAGTCGGCCGCACCCGAGATCGGGAGCCTGCGCGCCGACGCCGACGCTACTACCGCAGCCGGCGTCGGCCCGGTTACTGGTGTCAGCGCCGGCCCGGGATGGGCAGCCGCGTCGGCGGCCCAAGCCGGGCCGGTGCTGCATGCCGCGGGCCAGGAACAGCAGGCCATGGTCGGCCGGCTGGAAGCCCTGCGTTCCGTCGCCCGCCAGGCCGGCGCGGAGGACGAGGCCGCCGCGACCGCCCGAACGCGCGCGGCCCAGCTGGCCGACGACCTCGCCGTCGCGGCGGCAGAAGCACTTCAGCGCCAGGCCGCCCGTCCCCCAGCGGAGCAGGCCCGTGACGTCGCCAGCAAGCCGCCGCGGCCCTCCCCGCCGCCCAGGCCAGGGCCGACCGCGCACGCCGGGTCGCGAGCGACTCCGCCGCGCTGGTCGCCGAGCACGCGAGGCGCGGCGAACTGCGCGAGGCGCACCTGTCCGCCCGGGAGGAGTCCCTCGCGGCCCAGGCCGAGGCGCTCCGCATCCGCGGCGCGCGCATCGACGGCATGCGCGCCGAACTGGCCGCGTCGATGACCGACGGAAGCCCCTGCCCGGTCTGCGGCTCACTCGACCACCCGGACCCGGTTGACGCCAGCTCCTTCCCCCCGGTCAGCCGGGACGAGGAAGACGCCGCCTTCGGGCTGGCAGGCGAGGCGGCCCAGGCCGCGGACGAGGCGGGACGCCGGGTGGCGGCCGTCGACGCTATGCTCGAGCGACCTCGCCCAGCGTCTCGCTGACGCGGGTTTCGTATTCCCGGCGGACGCAGCGAACAACGGCAACCGGGTATCCGCGCACTTGGCCTCCTTGGACGCGCGGACCCTGGCCGACGCCGCCCGAGCGGCGGACGCCGAGGCAGACCAGCGGGAAGCCGAGGCGGCCCGGCTGAGCGACGACGCCGTGCGCCTCCTCAGCCTGCAACGCGAACTGGACGACCTCGACAACGCCATCGCCACGGACAAGGCCAGGCGTACCGAGCTTACCGAGCAGCGCTCAGCGGCCCTAGCCGAAGCGGCCGCGGCCGCCGAGCGGGCCGCGTCTCGCCGCGGCGAACTCGCGGCCGGGCTAGGCGAGGCGGCTGACCTGGAGACCGCGATCGACCTGGCCGCGCGGTTGGCCGATGCGCTGCTCAAGGCGGCCGCCGTCGCTGACCTTCTCGCCGGCCCGGACCTGGACGTCGAACTGGACCCGCCCGCCCCGGTCGCTGAAACCACCAGCGCGGCCAATGCGGCCAGGCAAGCCCACGACGAGGCCAACGCGGCCTACGGCACCACCCGGCACCGGTCTGAACAACTCGCGCTGCTTGAGCCGCAGCTCGAGGACGCCCTCGCCGCCCTGAAACCGTTGCGGCAGCGGGCCGACCATATTCGTCACCTGGCCGACCTGGCCAACGGCACAAGCAGCGCCAATCAGTACAAGATGACCCTATCCAGCTTTGTCCTGGCGGCCAGGCTCGAAGAGGTCGCCGCGGCGGCCAGCGAACGCCTTCTCACGATGACCGCGGGCCGCTACTCGCTGGTCCACTCGGACGCGAGGAAGGGCAACGCGAAGGCGGGCCTCGGCCTGCTGGCCTGCGACGCCTGGACCGGCATCGACCGCGACACGGCCACGCTGTCCGGCGGCGAGACGTTCCTCGCGAGCCTGGCCCTGGCCCTTGGCCTCGCCGACGTCGTGACGGCCGAGTCGGCCGGCACCCGGATGGAAGCCCTCTTCGTCGACGAGGGCTTCGGCACGCTCGACGAGGAAACCCTGGACGAGGTCATGAACGTCCTGGACGGCCTGCGGGCCGGCGGCCGCATCGTCGGCATCGTCAGCCACGTCTCCGAACTCCGCCAGCGCATCCCGGCCCAGGTCCACGTGCGCAAGAGCCGGAACGGCAGCCACGTGAGGGTAACCGCCGGCTAGCAATGTCCCGGGCATCATCACGCGACAGCCCGGGTGAACGTAGCACCGGGGCTTCAGGCGCTCCCGCCGGCCGCTGGTCTCATCGTGCATTCTCGGTCCCGGACCGTCGCCGCTTGGCTACTGTTCCTGACATGGATGCCGGCGGGTGGCTGGAGGATATCCGGGTCTCATATGACGAGGTCGCGGTCGCCTATGCCGATCTGTTGCGCGATGGTCTGGACGGGGAACCGTACCTGCGGGCGGCCCTGGCGCTGTTCGCCGACCTGGTCCGCGCCGACGGCGGCGGGCCGGTGGCAGACGTGGGCTGCGGTTCGAGGTGGGCTCGATGACAGACCTCGATCTCCCCGACGCCTCGGTCACCGGGCTGCTCGCCTTCTGGTCGCTGATCCACCTACCGGACGACGCCGTCCCCGGGGTCTTCGGCCAGTTCCGGCGGGTGCTACGTCCCGGCGGCCCGCTACTGCTGGGCTTACACGCAGGCGACGGGTCGCGGCTCAAGACACGGGGCTACGGCGGGCGCCCGATGAAGGTCTACGTTCACCGCCGCCAGCCCGGCCAGGTCGCCGCCTGGCTGCGGGCCGCCGGGTTCACGGTCGAGGCGCAGCTGCTTCTCGGCCCGGATGACGGTGCTCCAGGGGCAGTCCTCTTCGCGCGCCGGTCATAGCCTGCGGGCGGTCCGGGCTGGCGTTGTCGGGTACCGGTTGACGTGCAGAATGGTTATGACCGGGGTGACCAGACCAGGCCGCTGACTCAGCGGGAACCTGTTTCCCCTGCATTTTTGCGGTAGACCCGTCCGAACGCCGAGCCGTGTCGAATGTCAGACTTCGTGCCGATAATTGCCTTTATGGAACAGCGACAGCTCCCGGACGCCGGAGCGGTCATCTGCGGCGGGATTCTGGCCGAGAGTCTTAAGCCCGGCACGGGGTTCGACGGCCATGGCATGAGGATCGTGCGCTGGTCAAGGTTCGAGGTCACCGGCACCGCCGGTTATCAGCCGCCCATCTGGACCTTGATCGAATTCGAGGCGCCCGCGAGCAGCGGCGGCGTGCTGGCGTGAACTGGCCGCCAGCCTGCTGAGTCCGGGCTGGTATGCGAACTGGAACAGCGGCATCGCCGCGACCGTGGTTTTCCCCGGCAAGATCTTCCGTTGCCCGCGCGACCCGCGCGGCGACCAAGCCGGGCGGGCGGAAGCCATGGCACCCGGCCGTTCGGCCGGCGTGCCCGAGTCGCGACTCGACTGGACCGACTGACGTCCGTAGAGGATCGTCTGCCCTGGTTATCCACCTGGGCTTGGCAGCAGCGCCGGGAGCCGGCTGACCGGCTAAGTGTCATGCCGGCTTTGGCCGAGGGCTTCGCGGCCCCGGCGCTGGCGCATCTGGGAATGCCGGGCGCGGACCGCGAGCCCGGCGAATATGACGGCCAGCAGGGTGATAAGGACGCCTGCCCGGCTGATGAGCGGCTGGTGGGCGGTGAAGCCCGCGAGGAAGACGGCGACCCCGGCGGCCAGGAGGGCGGCTCCGGTGGCCAGGACGACCCAGCCATTGCGGTGTCCGGCGAGCCAGCCGAGTACGAACACGAACATACGTCCTCCGTTATTCCTGGCTAAGGTCATCTCGGGCGCGGTTGAGCTGGTCGAGGATGGGGCCGGGCTGGCCGGGGCGGAGCCGGGCGGCCAGGGCTTCCAGCGTCCCGATGATGTCCGCTGCCTGGTCCGGGGTGACATCGCCGAGCGCGGCGGTCAGCGCGGCGTCGGCCGGAACCAGCGCGGCGCGCATCACGTCCTTCGGGTGCTGCGCGCTGACGCGCACCAGCGTGCGGCGGCGGTCGTCTGGGTCGGGGAAGGACTCGACGGTTCCCTGTTCGCGCAGCCGCGCGACCGTCTCGGACACATGGCTCTGCGGCATGCCGGTGCGGGCGGTGATCTCGCTGATGGAGCTGCCGGGGTGGGCGAAGACGTCGGCCAGCACCATGCCCGCGACGGTCGGCTGGGCAGGCGGTGCCTGGCCGCGCATGACCGTTTCGCCGATCCGGGTCAGCTGGCGGCCGAGCACGATGAGGTCGAAGGCCATCACATCGGAAAGGATACATCTGATCCGATGTAATTATCCGCCGGGCTTGATACAGCGGAGCCAGTGCCGACTGCCGCAGTCGCGGCATCCGCTTCGGCGTCCTGTGCCGGGACGCGCCAAGTGTCACCAGAGCAGAGCGCTGAGCAGGCCCGATGGCCCCGTTCTAGCTGAGATTGTGACAGCGGTTTTAGTTGGCCTTCGAGGGTCGATAGTTGGCCCGCAGTTCATCGCGACGATGCAGGAGGGACGATGAACCCCATGACCGTTGACTGGACCCGTGAGCTGTCCGGGCAGTTCGACTTGCAGTGGAACCTGGCCCATGGACCCTCGCTGGAGACGCTCACCGACGAGGAGTACCTCTGGGAGCCCGTTCCCGGCTGCAGGAGCATCCGCCCGACGGGGCCGGGCGGCCGCGGCGAGATCGAGCAGGCGTGGCCAGATCCTGAGCCGGCGCCGGTGACGACGATCGCCTGGCGGCTCTCGCACCTGGCGGTGGGCGTCTTCGGGCTCCGCGCCTCCTGCCATTTCGGCGACGGCTCCCTCACTCACGAGAACGCCGAGCGCCCGCTGACGGCCAAGGAGGGCGTCGCCTACTTCAAGGAGCAGGCCCTGTGGTGGCGTTCGCACATCGAGCGGCTGGACGAGGAGGGGCTGGCGCGTCCGGTGGGCGAGCCGGAGGCGTACCTGGATGCCCCGATGGCCTCGCTCGTCCTTCATGTCAACCGGGAGGCGCTCCACCATTTGGCAGAGGTGTCGCTGCTGCGGGACCTCTACCGGGTGACCGGGGGCGCGGGGCTCGCCTTAACGAGCACGAGAAAACGGTGCCGGCCAGCGTGAGCTGGCCCGCCCGGACGTTGGCGGACGCGGCTCCGATAGCCGCGCGACCATCATCGTCGTCTGTGACGGGCCACGGTACCGGTCGCCGCCGCCCACCAGGAATGAAGCATCCTCGGGCCACGGTAACTGTCACCGTCCGGCCCGGATTGTTGTCACCAAGAAGCCTCTTCCGAGGTAACGCCGCTGGTAGCGGGTGCCGCGACAGCCCGTGGTGACAGTCCGGATGGCCAGGTGACGCCTATAGTGGCCCGCCAAATCGTCGCATCCCCGCCATAGCCCGCAGTGGCCAACTATCGATGCCCAGTGGCCAACCGAAAGACTCGGTCACAGAGATCGGTTGCAAGCTGGCCGTTTCGGGTCCGGGCAGTGGTGTGACGTGGCGGCCGGCCGGACGGGGAACCAGCCGCGGTGAGCTAGCAGCCCGGTGATCGGCTGCATGCCGCCCCCGATTCCCTGGTGAAGCCCGGTGGCACAGCGTAGAGGTTCAGCTTGGTCAGGTTGGCCGTGGTCGGCGGCAGCCAGTGGAAGTCGAGCTGCGAACGGAGAGTCCCCGGCCGGTACCGCGCTTAGGCTGAGGTCGTGGACTGGGACTCTGAAGTGGACCGGGAGCCAGCGGGGTTCGAGCGGGCGCGGCGAGAGACCGTCCGGTACCACGAGGAGCTTTACGCCTCGGTAGCCCTTGGCCAAGCCGGAACATGGCTGGCGAAACCGCACCGCCTGCTGGCCGACGCGCTCGAACTCGTCCCATCCGGCGAGCCCGTCGTCGCCTACGACCTGGGTGCCGGGATCGGCCGCCACACGATCCCGCTGCTGCGGGAACTTCCCGGCGGCTCGGACGTCTTCGCCGTCGACCTGCTCCCGTCCGCGCTGCACTCGCTTGAGACCGCGGTCCCGCCGGGCACCCCGAGCCACCTGCACATACGTCCCGCGGACCTGGACGGCTACGAGTTTGAGGCGCCGGCCGACCTGATCTTCGCCTTCTCGGTGATTGAGCACCTGCGTGATCTAAGCGCCGTCCGCCGTCTGCTCGACCGGGTCAGGGCCGCCGTCAAGCCGGGCGGCGTCGTCGCCATCGGCGTCGTCGCCGACCGCGTTGAGATCGACGACCACGGACGCCGGCGGGCAGCGCTGCTCGAGAGCGCGATGTCGGCCGCGGAGGCCACCGGACTGCTCACCGGCGCGTTCAGCGACTTCGACGTGGCCTGCCAGCGGCTCGACCCCGCGCAGGTCCGTGAAGAGCGCGGCGAAGACACCTATACGCTCACCTCGACGCTCGTCACCTGGCTCGCGACCCGACCCGAGGAGCGCGGTGCAATTGAGCCGCGGTGATGTCCGCTCGTGAGCTGCGATGACGCCCGCTCGCCGGTCGCGTCAGCAGGCGCCAACTATCGGAGGCAGTTCACCCAGCTGTCGGCAGGACCTGTGATTGCCATTCTTAACTAATGGTCACGAGTAGAAGCCCATACCGGTCGATGAAAGATCAGTTGCCCAGGTGACAACTGACATGTCTCGGCACACCTACCAAATAGGTATTAACTCGGTATTCCGATATTCGATCTCGCCAACATATCCGTCAAATCGGATATTCCGGACTTGCGGGGCAGGAAACAGTGGCCCAAAGGTAAGTCTATCGCCGCACTAAAGATCAAGGAATCGCAGTAGTATTCGAGTATCAAATTAATTGTTTCCGGTCTTACGGATACCGGCTCGAACGGGGGCGTTATGGGGTGGCAGCCGGGCAGAGATGACGGGGCGGGTGCGGAGCCCGGGCCGGATCCTGATCCGGCGGGAAGCCGCGGCGCTTCCCGCGGCGCGGCTCGCGACGGCCGGCTGGCGGGCTTCACGAGGAACGGCGAGTGGGACACGTGTCTGCCATCGGCCCGCCTGGCAGTGGCACTTGAAGCCGCCTCGGGCAAGGAATGGCGCTGCCCGGGTGCGACCCGCGAGGAGATGTTCGGCCTGTTGCGCCGGTGGGCGTCGCTGGAATCGTGGGCGGTGGCCGGCAAGCTCGGCATCCTCCGGGCGCTGATCCGGCAGGAAGGCCAGCCACCGCCCGGCGGCGGCTACCACGGCGACCTGCCGGACGGGTGGACCAAGTCGCTCACTCACGAGGTCGCCTTGGCCCTGGCGATGCCTCCCCAGTCGGCGGAAAGGCTGATGCAGACCGCGTGGGACCTGCAGGCGGTGCTGCCCCGAATCGGCGAGCTGCTCGCGGACGGCACCCTGACATACGCTAAGGCCCGCGGGGTCGGCGATGCGTTTACCGTGCTCACAGACACCGACGCGGCACACGCCGAGGCGATGATCGTGCCGCAGTTGGCCGGCAAGACCTACGGGCAGGCGGAGAAGCTGGCCCTGCAGGCGGCGATCACGGTCGACCCGCAGTCCGCGGCCAGAAGGCGCGAGGACGCGGAGCGGAACCAGGCTCGCGTCACCCTGCGCCGTGACCCGTCTGGCGCGGCGAGCCTCGCAGGATACGACCTGCCAACCGACGAGACCTTGGCGGCGCACGCGAATGTCTGCGCCCGCGCGATGCAGTACAAGGAATCTGGCCTGTTTAAAGGCGTGCGGATGGACCAGTTCCGCGCCATGGGCTATGTGGACATACTGAACGGCATCACCGCCGAGGCCCGCATCGCCTGCGGCCAGCCTCCAGTCGGCCTTGGCGCGCCGAACGACGACCGGCCAGGCACTGACCCGGTCAGCCCGGACGACGCAGACGACGCAGACGGTCCCGACGACTTCGGCAGCACGGACGACGCGGCCAGGCCGGCTGCGCACGCCCAGGCAGCCAACACGGACGCGGACACGGACGACTCCGGCACGGGTACTGCCGACACGGCAGCCACGGCAGCCACAGCGGACGCAGCAGCCACGGCGGACGCAGTCGGGCCCGGCGGGGCCGCGGACTGCGGTCGCGGTCGCCGTCGCGGGGCGCCAGACGAGCCCCAGGGCAACGGAGGCCCGGACAACGGAGTCCCGGGCAACGGGATCCCGGACAACGGACCCGACGATGAAGGCCCAGAGGATCAAGGCCCGGACGATGAAGGCCCGGACGGCGGGAGCCTGGGCGATGAATTCCCTAAGAGTCCTGGCCCGAAGGGTGGCCCCGGCGGCAAAAAGCCGAGTGGCGGCCCAACTCACAGCCCGACAGGCCCGGTCGGCCCCGTAGGCCCCGGCAACCCTGGCAACCCCGGCACTGGCGGCAGCGATGGCGGGGTTGGATACAACACGGGAGGCGCCGGTCCACGCGGCAGCGGCCCGCGACCGCCCGGCGGCTCACCGCCCGGAACGGTTCCGCCTCCGCATCCAGCTCACCTCACTGACCTGGTGCTTCCCCTGAGCACGCTTCTCGGCCTGACCGAACGCCCGGGGGAGGGGCATGGCCTCGGCCCCCTCGACCCCGACTTGTGCCGAGCCCTTGCCGTCACCGCGGCCAACAGCAGGTACACCACGCTGTGCATCACGGTCACTGACACCGACGGCATGGCGATCGGCCACGGCTGTGCCCGCCCGGCCCGCCCAGCCCGCCCGAACCGCCCAGGCCCCGGGCAGGGCGAACCCACGCCCGCTCACCCAGTGCACGGACCGCCCCATGTCCTGGCAGCACTGCCCGCGCGGGTAAATCTGACGGTAACCGTCGACCAACTGGCGGAACTGACCAAGACCATCGCCCACGGATCCCGCAGTTCGCCGGAGGCCGTCCGCCCATCGGGCAGCCCCGGTCGGTCGCGAGTATCCGGACCGTCGGTATACCCGGCGTCAGTTTCCTGGTCGTTCAACCCAATAGCCGATTCCGGTCCGCCCGGCGGCTATGGCGCCTGGGAACTAACCCTGCCCGACGGCAGTCCTGTCATCGTGAAACTGGGACCAGTCCCCACGTTCGCATGTGACCACCTGTCAAGGGACATCAGGAAGTGCCCGGTGGCGGTCATGAGAGGTGCCCGCTGGCGGCCACCGGATCTGCCCAGTGGTGGCCGCCAGACGTGCCCGGCTGGTTAGCTCAGCGGGATCACTCCCTTCCCGGCGATGGCCTGGGTGAGGCGGATGCTGTCGCCGCTGGTCTGGCAGACGTGGGCGTGGTGCATGAGCCGGTCGACGGTGGCGGTGGCCAGGGTCTTGGGCATCAGCTCGTCGAATCCCGATGGGTGGAGGTTGGAGCTGACCGCGACGCTGCGGCGCTCGTAGGCGGCGTCGACGAGGCGGTAGAGGCCCTCGGCGGCGTCGTGGCCGACGGGCAGGAGCCCGATGTCGTCGACGACGACCAGGTCAGCGCGCAGGATGCGGCTGATGGCCCTGGTGACTGAGTCGTCGGCGCGGTGCCGGTGGATCAGGGCGCCGAGCTGCTCCAGGGTGAACCAGGCGACGTTCTTGCCCGGCTTCGACGGCGGCCTGCCCGAGGGCCTCGAGCATGAACGTCTTGCCGGTGCCGGACGGCCCGCAGACGACCAGGTTCTCGTGCCGGCCGATCCATTCCAGGGTCCGCAGCGCGGCCTGGGTCGGGGCCGGGACCGAGGACAGGCGCTCGTCCCAGGCGTCGAATGTCTTCCCGCTCGGGAACGCGGCCCGGGTGCGGCGGGTGGCGAGCGAGGAGCTGGTCGCGGCAGGCGACTTCCTCCGCGAGCAGGGCCCGCAGGACCTCGGCCGGGTCCCACCGCTGGGCCTTGGCCGTGGCGATGACCTCGGGGGCGATGCGCCGCATGTGGGGCAGCCGCATGCGGCGCAGCAGCTGCTCCAGCCCGTCGTCGAGGGGCGGCGGGGCCGGGGCGGCGGCGGTCACGGGGTCCTCCTGACGGGCTCGGGGAAGTCGATGTGGTCGACTGCGAGGCAGACGTCGTAGTGCACCTGGGCCAGCGGGCGGCCGCCGTGCGGGGCGTCGAGGGCCGCTTCCTGCAGGGCCTTGAGCCCGGGGCCGCCGGCGGCCTTGGCCTGGGCGAAGACGTCCGCGGCGGCCAGCAGCGCCTGCCGGATGAACGCGGCGTCGCGCTGGCTGAGGACGACGGCGTTCCCGTCGCTGCCCTGCGCCGGTCACCTGCTTGCCTCCTTCCTGCCGTCGCGGGGCGCCCAGCCGCGGGTCCCTGGGCGAGGGTGCGGCTCTCGCCGGCCCGGGACGGGCTCGCCGGGGGCGGCGGACGCCTGGTGGGCGAGGATCGCGGCGAGGTCGCCGTCGGCGAACCGGCCCTGAGGCAGCGGCCTGCCCGAGCGCCCGGTCCACCGGCTCGCGTCCCGTGCAGGGCGGCCATCTGGACGGCCCGCGTCATCTTGGACCGGACCCGGGAGGCTCCGGCCGCGGCGGCCTCGGCCAGCCAGAGCCCGGCGCCGTCGCCGATGGACGAGGAACTCCGCCTCCGCCGCGGTGCGGGCCTTCGGCTCGCGGTTCAGCGCCCCGGGCGGGGCGGGCGGGTAGTGCGCCGCCTCCAGCCGCGGGCTGCCCGGCGAGGCGGCCAGGTGGCGGGCCACCTCGGCCGGGCCTTGCCGGGCCGGCGTGGGTGATCACGACCTGGCTCCCGTGCCGGCGGACGTGGACGACCTCGCCCGGCGAGCTGGTGCGGGACCGAGTACTGGCCGCCCTCGAACGACACCAGCGACATCGCGTCGACCCTGCGGGTCACGCCCAGCGCCGCGGTGAACGGGACCGCCGGCACCGGGTGAAGGCGGGGCCGCTCGTCGGCGAGCATCTCCGCCGGGGCCCGCCGGGTGACCCGGTGCGGGCGGGCGTTGACCTGCTCGCAGAACGCCGCGCAGGCCGCCTCGAGAGCCGCGAAGCTGCCGTACTCGCCGAGCAGGTTAGCGGCCGTCGGGACCAGGTCGGCCTTGGCCAGCTTCACCGTGGACTCCGACCCGCCCTTGGACGCCGGGTCGTAAGGCACGCAGGTCGCGACCGTCAGCCCGTAATGCCGGCCGAACTCCACCGCCCCGGGGTTCCGCACCGGGATCCCGGCCACGTGCTCGACAGTGACCGTCTTCTCGTTGTCGGTCAGCAGGTAGGCCGGCACCCCGCCGGCCCGCCGCAGCGCGACGTCGACGGCGGCCCAGACCGAGGCCTGGGTCTTGTCCAGGATCGGGAGCACGACCCGGAACCTCGACCAGGCCAGCCACAGGCAGAACAGCACCGTCGCCGCCCCGGCGACCTCCGGCCCGTCGCCGAAGTCGTACTGCGCCCACATCCCCGGCTCCGGGATCCACGGGCCGGAACACCCGCCGCCGCCCCGAGTGCCAGGCCCTCTTCAGCCGCGCGACCGCCCGCCGCGTCGTCCGCTCCGATCCCGCGAACCCCATCGCCGTGATCTTCTCGTGCGCCACGTCGGCCCGCACCTTGCCCTTGCTCCGCTCGACGAGCTCCTCCAGCTTCGGCAGGAACTCCTCGATGACGCTCCGCCGGGGCGACGCCGCGCCCGGCACCAGCCGCCCTTCCTCTCTCGCCCGCACATAGCGGGCTACCGTGTGGTGCGAGCAGCCCGCGAGCTCGCCCGCGTCCCGCAGCGACCCCGTCAGGTCGTACGCCTCAAGGATGTTCATGATCTCCTCGGCACTCTTCACTCGTCCCCTTCCCGGGAACCTGGTCCAGTTGGCACTGACCAGCAAAAACGGGAAGGAGGCCCCAGCCGGTAACCGGCGGGGAACGATCAGTTCGTGTCGGGCAGATCCCGTGGCCGCAGCCGGGCAGAACTCATGTCCGCCAGCGGGCCGCTATCTGGCCGTCTGCGGGCAGTCTCTCGCGACCGTCGTCAACCACCGGCACGAATCGCACGCGTACCAGCCGAATGACACCCTTCGCCACCTGGTCCAGATCCGCGATTACGAATGCACGTTCCCAACCTGTTCCAGGCATGCAAGGGAGAGTGACTTCGAACATGCGATCCCCCATGACAAGGGTGGACGGACGTGCGGCTGTAACGCGGGAGCGAGAAGTCGCCAGTGCCATCGGGTGAAACAGTCGAAAGGTTGGCAGGTCACCCAGCCAAGGCCAGGCTGGCACCAGTGGCAGACACCATCGGGCCTCAACTACACCCAGAGCCCCAAACGATACCCGGTCTGATCTATTCGGACCCGGTAATCGGCCGTCATCTGGTTTATATCCGGCGAAATGTCCGATAAGGCCGTAAATTCCAGTGTTGTTAATTCCGGCAGTTGTCGAGTTTGTGATCGGGAAAAGGCCCCAATGCTAGGACATTCTCCTATGATGTGACTATCGCGCGGGTGGGGGACACATGGCCTCGTTGGTGGTTTGGGCGGTATTGGTCGTCGTTGCGTTGCTGCTGGGCCTGATTGCCCATAATTTCAGCCTGCGCACCGTGCGGTGGGTATCGGCGATCACCGCGGTAATCGTGGTCTGTGTGATCACCAGATACGGGATAGAACTTTGGTTTCAGGATCCTCAGAAAGCACCGCCGTCGAATCTGGTCGATGCCCTCACTGACGGGGTCGACGCCTCGATTAAAGACCTACTGCGACCACTGCTGTTTGGTTACCAGGAATCTCCGCCCGGTCCCATCGGGCGAGGCGTCGCCGCTCTCCTGATTCTCCTTGGCTACCGGGGGCTTGAGGCGTGGACGATGCGCCGGCAGGCACCACAGCTCATTTCCGCCACACTGAGCAATCGTAACCAGGGCGTTCGGCCCGCCAGCCTCCCGGCCGACGTCAGGGGCGAAGGCTACGGCAGTGACACTTACGCTCAGCTGCACGACCAGCTCACGCACGAACTCAAGTTCCGGCTGGCCGCGATCGAGGTCCGGGCGCCGGCGATCCTGCCCGGCGGTAGCAGGACCAACGGACTCGCCTCCATCGCCGAGGCGAGCGGTGTCAACGGCGCGGGCATGGCCGGAGCGGTTATCCGGTTCATCGGCTCGATCTGGCCGAGCCCGCGCCGGCTCCAGCTCCGGGTATGGGTTGAGCCGCCAGCCGAGCCAGCCGCTTCTCCGCAGTCCGCAGGCATCCAGGTGACGGTTTACCTGGAGAACCCGCGGAACGGCGCTACCGTCGCAACCAAGACGCTGGCGTGTGCCGACATCGATGAGGCCGCCTCAATGGTGGCCGGCTACGTCGCCCGGCAGGTCTTCATCAGGGACCCGTCGACACCACCGTGGTGCTATGGCCGCGCCGACGGCCGTGACCTGGGGGCGCTCCTACTGGCCAGGCTGGAGCGGGTTCAAACCGAGACCGCCGAGGCTGTCCAGGCATCGAGAAAGACACAGATCGAGAAACTGCGGGACTGGGCAAGCACAGGCCGTTCTGCCGGCGTTGCCAGGTACGAACTTGCGCAGCTTCTCGACCTTGATGGCGACCACCTGGGCGCATTGCGCCTTCACGCACTTAACCGCGAGCAGTATCCCCGGTTCTACCGCGGTCGTTACCGGCTGGGCATGTCGCTTGAGATGATCGCGAGCAACGAATGCATACTCCGCTACGACGACGATACGGAGCGGGAGCTAGACCAAATCCTCGGCCTACTCAGCCGCCAACGCCTGACGTCGAGGACTAAGAGCGTGCGTGGCGAGTTGAAGCTGTGCGACAACGATAAGCACCATTGCCAGTTGCCGCAGTCGCTGCGCCTGGACCTGCTGAACGCCGCGGCAACGGTCCTTGGCGAGGTGCGGGCACAGTTGAGCCTCAAGACTGTCGTATGGAACACGATCCGGCACCGTAGCGAGCGCGCGGTATGGCTGCCGTACTGGGCGTGGCTCCCGGGCCAGGGGCTGCGTCGGCGCTGGGCCTTTCAGGATGGCGTTCGTGTGGCCGAGCTGCTTGTCGCGATCCGTATGGCGCTCACTCAGGCCGAGATTGATAGGAGCCCTGATCAGACGGAATCGCATGAAGCCAGTAACGACGTCACGGACTCGTTCACAAAGGACCCGCGTCATTACGAGCATGCCATAAAGATAGTCGCCGTTATCGCGCAGGAGAGCGACATAATCAGACGCGTACTGGATAAGCGGACGATGCACGTGGCGCGTGAGTCGTCCCTGGATACCGCAATGCCGCTGCTAGATAGGCCAACGGAGGGTAATCCATCGCCCGGGACATCGACGGAACCGCCCAAGCGTACCGCCGCCCTATGGCTGCACAGGCGGCGGGGCAAGGCGTCTTGGCAGGCCGCGTACAACGCCGCATGCATGTACGCGGCCTTGGCGAGGCAGAGCCGAGTGAACAAGGACCAGGCGGAATCCGAGGAAGCGGAATGGGTAGTCGTCCGCTGCCTGCTCAGCGCCATCGACAATCCGCACTCCGAAATGGAGCGTCCATACGACTGGATCTCCCGTGATCCCGACCTCTCCTGCCTGTCCGCATCGAGTACGCGAATATCCATGCCGAATACGCGCTCGCCGTTCAAGAAATTCCTGGACGAGCAGAAATGGCTCGACTACCCCAGGGAGCGGTTCTCCGACGTGCCGCAAACCGTGCCGCAAACCGTCCCGCAGGTCACGCACACAGGAGTGCCCGGGGACTCGGTCACGGGCGATGCCCTCGGCAAGTACGCAATCCCGAAGCCGGCGGGCCCGCCCACAGCACAGGCCAGCCCGTCGGCTACCGGTTAACCGTCGGCTACCGGTTAATCTGCTTACTCCAAGTCTCCGCTACGGTAATTGACCGTTGACCGCGAGGATGTAGGTACCCAGTTGTCGAAGCCGTCCCATTCGGACGTCGGCGGTATGTACTCCGTCGCCAGCCAGATCTCGCCCGGCTCCGGGCCGGGGCCGGCTGCAGGAGTAGTCTCCTCAGCGCGGGCTGTTGAACGGCGGTGTGTCGGCGAACGACCAGAGCGGGCCGGAGCCCTGGCCCGCGATCTCGATCCCGGGCCTGCCGAGCACGGAGAACGCCGCGTTCGGGTTCAGCGTCGGGCTGGTGATCGTGTAGAGGGTACTGATCTCGAACCAGGCAGCGCCGTCCTTGGCCGCCGTGCCACCAGACGGGTTGACCGCGGTGGACGGCGCGGTCCACGGGTTCAAGCTCCCATCCGGACCCGGGGTCACGTTGGCCGGCTCCGCCAGTCGGCTGTCATCCGGGTTCAGTGCCGTCTCCCAATCGGGCAACCGAGCAACCGGGCAACAGAGCAACCGGGCAACGCGTCGTTAACCAGGCAGAAGCCTCCGAGTAACCTCAAATCAAACCGCCTCGCACGCTCAGGGGAATGTGCCTGAAATGACCGTATATACAGAGTTATCGAACTGTAATGTTCCTGGTGTGATCCGGTTGACCTGCTAATTCTTGGGAAAACTTGCCGCGGGGGCTCGTGCGATAGGGGGAGCCCGGTTTACCATCAACCCTGGAAAGAACGAAACCCCTGACTGAAACCGCCCGGGGGACGGCGGACAGGCGCGTCAGGCGGCGAACAGCACCGAGGGGGTTCCGGCATGTCGGTTCCTGCTATGCGACGGATCGTCGTTGGAGTGGATGGCTCCGTCGAATCTGTCGCGGCGCTCCGTTGGGCCTGCCGAGAGGCGTCCCTACGCGGCGCTGAAGTGCACGCGGTGCACGTGCGGGAGGAGCGCTGCCACAGCCTCGCTAGCTACGCAAGGCTCGCACGGTCCACCGCGGAAGACGTTTCCATCGACATCGACGACTTGGTGCACTCGGTCCAGGCTGACCAGGCGCCGGGGATCGAAGTCCGCGTCGAGGAGGTGGACGGCCTCGCCGCAAAGGTCCTTCTCGACCGCTGCGTCGGCGCGGACATGCTGATCCTCGGGACGGCAAGCGACACGCCTGGCGCGCTTCGCTCGGCCGGCCCGGTGATCCGCGCGTGCCTGCGCCGCGCGCCCTGCCCGGTTGTCGTCATCAGCGCCGCGCAAGACCCGATGCAGCGACGCGAGCCCGCGGCCGGCGCGGTGCGCGTCAAGGTTCCGGCGGGCGTCTAGCTGAGTGATATCGGCGGCGAGACGGACGACACGTCCGTCTCGCCGCCGAGACCCTGCTCGGCATCCCCACTGCACCCCGGTGGCCGCTGAACGCCGCCGGATAAAGCGGGCGTATCGTAACGATCATGGATTCAGCCGCCACCGACGCGCCTGTTGTCACCGACAACCCGGCCGCGTCCCGGTATGAGCTGCACGTTGGCAACGAACTCGCCGGCTTCGTCACCTACCAGTTGGGCGGCGATGACGGCGATGACAAGGTGATCAGCTTCCTGCATACCGAGATCGAACCGGCCTTCCAGGGCGCTCACCTGGCCACGCACCTGGCGCGGTTCAGCCTCGATGACGCGCGTGCGCGCGGACTCGCCGTGCTGCCGTTCTGCCCCTACATAGCTTCCTGGATCAAGAAGCACCCGGATTACGCCGACCTCGTCCCGCAGGCCAACCGCGCCGACTTTGGCCTTTGAGCCGGTCGAACCCAGCCGGTCGAACCCAGCCGGTCGAACCCAGCCGGTCGAACCCAGCCGCCCGAACCGAGCCGCCCGAACTCAGCCGATATAACTGAGCCGGCCGAACGCCTCCAGGAGTACCGACGTTGATACGGGTATGGCTGCCTGATTCGCCGGACAAGTTCGGCCCCCTGCCGTCCGGCATCGAGGCCGATGTCTGGACCGGCGGCAAGGACCTGCCGGGCAGCGCTGACCAGGTGCAGTACATCGTCCTTCCGTACGGCGTAAAGCCCGAGGTGGTACGAGAGATCGGCGCACTTCCCAGCCTCAAGACAATCCAGATTCTCTTCGCCGGCGTCGACCACATCCTCCCCTGCATCCCCGCCCGCATCACGCTCTGCAACGCTCGCGGCGCGCATACCGCCTCCACCGCCGAATGGACCGTCGGGGTCATCGTCGCGAGCCTGCGAAACTTCCCCCGGTTCGCCCTCGCCCAGAGTGTCGGCCGCTGGGACTACACGCAGAGCGAGTCGGTGGCCGGCAAGCACGTGCTGATCGTCGGTTATGGCGACATCGGCGCCGCCGTCGAGCGCCGCCTGGCGGGCTGGGACGTCACGATCGATCGGGTCGCGCGGCACGCCCGCGAGGGCGTACGCGCGATCACCGAATTGCCTGGACTCCTGAACCGGGCCGATGTCGTCGTCGTCCTCGTCCCGGTCACCGACGAGACGAGGCAACTCGTCAACAAGGACTTCCTGCGGGCCATGAAGGACGGAGCCTTGCTGGTGAATGCCTCGCGCGGCGTGGTTGTCGACACCGAAGCGCTGCTCGAGGCGCTTACCAGCGGCAGGATCACGGCCGCGCTCGACGTCACCGACCCGGAGCCGCTCCCGGAGGGCCATCCCCTGTGGCAGGCTCCAGGACTGCTGCTGACCCCGCACGTGGGCGGCGCGGTCTACGGCTTCCCCGAACGTGCCTACAAACTGGTCGGCGAGCAGCTCGCCCGGCTGGCCGGCGGTAAGCCGTTGCTCAACGTGATCGATGCTGACCGTGGGTATTAGAGATCACGGGGAGGGGCCGGCCGGTATCTCGCAATAGCGGCATCTGCTTACCATGGGGGCATGACGCGACCTCCCAGTGAGGCTGAACTCCGGCCGGTGATTGTCACCGTTGACGACGACCCCAGTGTTTCTCGTG
Organism: uncultured Actinomycetota bacterium; assembly: GCA_963785645.1. GTDB lineage: Bacteria > Actinomycetota > Actinomycetes > Streptosporangiales > Streptosporangiaceae > Trebonia. The sequence continues at coordinate 201,771 of CAWAWG010000015.1, read as the reverse complement.
CAGTCGCCCGTGACCTGCGCAGACGATATGGCGAACGGAACCGGATCGTCCGCGCGGAGTCGGGTGAGCAGGCCCTGGACGCGCTCAGGCAGATGAAGCTGCGCGGCGATCAGGTCGCCGTGCTCCTCGCGGACTACCGGATGCCCGGGCTGACCGGCATCGAGTTCCTCGAGCGGGCGATGGATGTCTACCCGTATGCCCGCCGGGTGCTGCTGACCGCGTACGCGGACACGAGCGCCGCGATCGACGCGATCAACATCGTCGACCTGGACCACTATCTGCTCAAGCCCTGGGACCCGCCGGAGGAGAAGCTTTACCCGGTCATCGACGAGCTCCTCAAGGCCTGGCAGCGCGAGGACCGCAAGCCGGTCAAGGAAGCCAAGCTGATCGGGCACCGCTGGTCCGCGCCCTCCGCCGACCTGCGGGACTTCCTGGCTCGCAACCAGGTCCCCTACCGCTGGTACGCGGCGGACAGCGATGAGGGAGGGCGGCTGCTCGCCGCGGCCGGCACGGACGGCCGCGACCTCCCGGTGCTCATCACCGCCGACGGCGAGCCGCTCGTCACGCCGACCAACGCCGAGGTGGCGGAGAAGGTCAACCTGTCGACCGTGCCGCAGCACGACTTCTACGATCTGATCGTGGTAGGCGGCGGACCGGCCGGGCTCGGCGCGGCGGTCTACGGCGCGTCCGAGGGGCTGCGCACCGTGCTCGTGGAGAAGTTTGCCACCGGCGGGCAGGCCGGCCAGTCCTCGCGAATCGAGAACTACCTGGGCTTCCCGGATGGCGTGTCTGGCGGCCAGCTGACCGACCGCGCGCGGCGGCAGGCCGTCAAGTTCGGTGCCGAGCTGCTCACGACGTGCGAGGCGACCAGCCTTGAGGTGAACGGTTCAGCCCGGACGCTGCGCCTGTCCGACGGCGGCGCGATCGCCGCCAAGACGGTCATCCTCGCGATGGGGGTCTCCTACCGGCAGTTGCAGGCCCCTGGCTGCACCGAGATGACAGGCGCGGGCATCTACTACGGCGCGGCGCTCACCGAGGCCGAGGCGTGCAAGGACCAGGACGTCTACGTGGTGGGCGGCGCGAACTCGGCCGGACAGGCCGCGGTCTACCTGTCGAGGTTCGCCCGGTCGGTGACCATGCTCGTGCGTGCCCACGGGCTTGAGCAGTCGATGTCCTACTACCTCATCCAGCAGATCGCCGGCATACCCAACATCGCCGTCCGCGCCTGCACCGAGGTGGCCGAGGTGCACGGGGAAGGGCACCTTGAACAGCTGACCCTCCGGGATCTGGCCAAGGGCAGCACCGAAATAGTCGATGCGAGCCAGCTGTTCATCTTTATCGGAGCGGCGCCGCGGACCGCCTGGCTTGACGGCGTGCTGGCTCGCGACCAGCACGGCTTCGTCCTGGCCGGCCCGGACTTCGCTCAGGAAGAGACCGGTTGGCCGCTCGACCGTCCGCCGTACCACCTGGAGACTAGCGTTCCCGGCGTGTTCGCGGCGGGCGACGTGCGGTCCGACTCGGCGAAACGGGTCGCCTCGGCGGTAGGGGAGGGCGCGATGTCCGTCATGCTCGTGCACCGGTATCTGGAAACACTGTTATCTGGCCCAGGGAGTTGCAGACCAAGGGCACTCGGGAGGACTAATGACAATGTCTGGATGCGACCCAGCCGAGCTCCGCTCGCTTTTCCTGTTCGAGAAGCTGAACGACGCGCAGCTCGACCGGCTCTGCCGCGAGGGCCACGTGGAGCTCATCGGGCCGGGACTGGTCTTCGCCGAGGGCGACCCCGCACGGAACCTGTACGTGCTCATGGAGGGCACGCTGGTCATGACCAGGCGGGTGAGCGGCGACGACGTGGAGGTCAACCGGACCAGCCAGCGCGGCGTGTACAGCGGCGCCTACATGGCCTACCTGGGCGACCGGGTGCCGCAGGTCTACCAGCATTCGCTGCGGGTCACCGAGCCGTCCCGGTTCTTCGTCCTTGGCGGGGACTGCTTCTCCCAGATCATGAACGAGTGGTTCGCGATGCCGGTCCACCTGCTGGAAGGGCTGTTCCTCGGCGGCCAGCGGATCCGCGACGTGGTCGGCCAGCGCGAGCGGCTGCTCGCGCTCGGCTCGCTCACCGCGGGGCTCACCCATGAGCTCAACAACCCGGCCGCCGCCGCCGTCCGGGCGACGTCTACCCTGCGCGAGCGGGTCGCCGGGATGCGCGGCAAGCTTCGCCTCCTCGCGGCGGGCAAGTACCCGAGGGCCAGCCTTGAGTCGCTCATCGAGCTTCAGCAGCGCGCGGTCGAGCGGGTCGCCAAGGCACCGGACCTCGACCCGCTCGAGACCTCGGACGCCGAAGACGCCGTCACGGACTGGCTGGAGGACAACGGGTGCGCCGAGGCGTGGCAGCTCGCCCCGGTCTTCGTCCAGGCGGGCCTGGACGTCGCGTGGCTCGACCAGGTCAGCGACACCGTCGGCGAGGACATGCTCGAGCCGGCGCTCCGCTGGCTGAACTACACGATCGAGACCGAACTCCTGATGAACGAGATCGAGGACGCGACGACCAGGGTCAGCACGCTGGTCGGCGCGGCCAAGCAGTACTCCCAGCTTGACCGCGCCCCGTTCCAGGTGGTGGATATCCACGACCTCCTGTCGAGCACGCTGCTCATGATGTCCGCGAAGCTGAAGGGCATCACGCTCGTCAAGGAGTACGACAAGACCCTGCCGAAGATCCCCGCCTACGCCGCCGAGCTCAACCAGGTCTGGACCAACCTGATCGAGAACGCGGCCCAGGCGATGGCCGGCACGGGCACGCTCACCATCCGCACCAAGCACGACGACGGCTGTATCCTCGTGGAGATCGGGGACACCGGGCCGGGCATCCCGCCGGAGATCCAGCAGCGCATATTCGAACCGTTCTTCACCACCAAGCCGGTCGGCGAGGGCACCGGACTCGGGCTGGACATCGCATGGCGGATCGTCGTCAACAAGCACCACGGCGACCTGCGCGTCGAGTCGGTTCCCGGCGACACTCGCTTCCAGGTCAGCCTTCCCATCCAGGCCGAGTCGGCCCAAGCAGAGCCAACACAACCGGAGAACTCATGACAGAGCAGATCGCTGGCGTCGACCCGACCGTCCCGCCGAGCGGCACGGGCTGCGTTGAGTGTGAGGCGGCGGGCGGCTGGTGGCTGCACCTGCGCCGCTGCACCCAGTGCGGCCACATCGGGTGCTGTGACAACTCGCCGTCGCAGCACGCCACTGGCCACGCCAAGGCGACGGACCACCCGGTCATCCGCAGCTTCGAGCCGGGGGAGGTCTGGTTCTGGTCCTACCCGGCGGGGGAGTTCTACGAGACGGGCCCCGAACTCGCCGGCCCGCAGTACCACCCCAGGGAGCAGCCGGTCCCGGGCCCCGCGGGCCGCGTCCCGCACAACTGGCGCAGCAAGCTCAACCCATGAGCGTTGTATCGCGCGGCTTCGTCGGACGCAGGCAGGGTGAGGCCAAGCTGCCTCCCGGCCAGTACCTTGAGCGGGGGTTCCCGGTTCTTCAGGCGGGCCCCACCCCTCCGGTCAACCTGGTGACCTGGCGGTTCACCATCACCACGGAGACTGGTGACTCGACCCGCTGGGACTGGAAGCAGTTCACCGCGCTGCCCGCCGAGGACATCACCACCGACATCCACTGCGTCACCCAGTGGTCCAAGCTGGACACCCGCTGGCGCGGTGTCTCCCTCGACACACTGCTCGACGGCATCGAGACCAGCGCCGCCTACGTCATGGCGCGCAGCTACGGCGGTTACACAACCAACCTCCCGCTGCCCGATCTGCGTGACGGCAAGGCCTGGATCGCCTACGAGTACGATGGCAAGCCGCTGCCCCCGGAACACGGCGGACCGGCCCGGCTGCTGGTGCCGCACCTGTACCTCTGGAAGTCGGCCAAGTGGGTCACCGGGCTCGACCTGATGACCCGCGACAAGCAAGGCTTCTGGGAGCAACTTGGCTACAACGACTACGGTGACCCGTGGCGCGAGCAGCGGTACCAGGGCGACTGAGTTCAGGCCCCCGGCCGTGGCTGGTCGCGACCATCAAGGAGACGACGGACGAGACCGCGACCGCCCGCACGCTGACCCTCGACGTGCCCCGCTGGCCGGGGCACGTCGCCGGCCAGCACGTTACGGTCAAGCTCACCGCACCGGACGGTTACTCGACCCAGCGCGACTACTCCATAGCCAGCGCACCGGAAACCGACCGCCTGCAGATCACGGTCCAGCGCCTCGAAGACGGCGAGGTCTCCTCGTACCTCGCGGGCATCGCCGAGCCGGGCGACCAGTTCGAGTTGCGCGGCCCGATTGGCGGCTGGTTCGCCTGGCCGGAGAATGACCTGCGCCCCCTGCTCCTGCTCGCGGGGGGCTCGGGCATCGTCCCGCTGATGTCGATGATCCGCACCCACGATGAAGCGGGCAGCCAGGTCCCCGTCTGGTTGATCTACAGCGCCCGCATCCCCTCCGACGTCATCTACGCGGCTGAGATATCAGAACGAGTCCGTGTTTCCCCCCTCTCCGCCACCTACCTCTACACGCGTGGAAAACCGGAAGACGCGGCCCCCGGCACCCGCCTCGGCCGCCTGAACGCGGACGTCATCGCCGCAACGCCGTTCCCCCCGGACGCGAACCCCGCAATCTTCATCTGCGGTCCGTCCGGCTTCGTCGAGACGGCCTCGGACCTCCTGGTAACCGCGGGCTACGCCCCGGCCAGCATCAAGACCGAGCGCTTCGGCCCTACGTTACGGATAGAGCTTTTCCAGGTAGGCGGCCACGCCGTCCTCGTCGTTGCTGCAGACCTCCTGGTAACTGCTGTCGCCCCGGCTAGTACCGAGCGCTTCGGCCCCACGTTACGGATAGAGCTTTTCCAGGTAGGCGGCCACGCCGTCCTCGTCGTTGCTGCCGATGACCCGGGTGGTGGCGGCGAGGACCGCGGGGTGCGCGTTAGCGACCGCGCATGACGTGCCGGCCCAGGTGAGCAGCGGCAGGTCGTTGGGCATGTCGCCGAACGCGATGACCGACTCGCGGGCGATACCGCGGGACGCGGCGAGTTCGGCGACCACGGTGGCCTTGGAGGCCCCAAGCGCGGACGCCTCGACCAAACCCCTGGAATTGGAGTGCGTGACGCTGACGAGCCCGTCGAGCGCGGGGAGCGCCAGCTTGAGCAGGTCGTCGCAGTTGTATCCGAAATGCCGGCCGAGCAGCTTCGATGCCGGCCACCTGAACAGCACGTCGTCGGTGACGCGGCGCAGGGTCTGGTTCACGTCCCAGTTGAGCGCCTGGTACAAGGGGTCGGCAGCGTGCCCGTCCGGGTACTCGACGGCGATCCCGATGCCCGGCACGGCGGCCCGCAGGGCCGTGGCGGCGGCGGCGAGCACGGACGGCGGGATGAGGTGCAGCGCCTCGACCGTCTCGGTCCCCATGTTGTAGGCGAGCGCCCCGTTGGCGCAGATGGCCGTCCCCCGGTGTCCGAAGACCTCCGCGATAGGCCGCATCACCCGCGGCGGCCGCCCGGTGACCAGCACGAATACCGCTCCAGCGGCCTCCACTCGCGCGAACGCGTCAACTGTCCGCGGTGAGATCGTTCCGTCGCTACGGATGATCGTCCCGTCAAGATCGGTCGCCACCAGGCGCGGAAAATCTCCCACAACTCCTGAGCCTAACGCCACCGTCCGGTAACCGTGCCAGAGCGCTTGTCGCGGTGACGCCCGCAGGCGCGGCCGGCCCGGCTAGCGCACGCCCCGGGGCCGGAACTGGACGCTGATTCGCGGGCCGGTTGCCCGCGTCGACTTGGGCACGGCATGCTCCCAGGTGCGCTGGCAGCTGCCGCCCATTACGAACAGGTCCCCGTGCCCGAGCAGGTACCGCAACGTTTCCCCGCCGCCGCCCGCGCCCGCGCCCGGGCGCAAGAGCAGCGGCCTCGCCTCCCCGAGCGACAAGATCGCCACCATCGTGTCCTGCGTTGATCCGCGCCCGATGGTGTCGCCGTGCCAGGCGACGCTGTCCCTGCCGTCCCGGTAGTAGCAGAGCCCCGCCGTCAAGAACGGCTCGCCCAGTTCGCCCGCGTAGTGCGCGCTCAGCGATTCACGGCACGCGTCGAGCGCCGGATCAGGCAGCGAAGCGTGCTCGCCGTAGAAACAAAGCAACCGCGGTACGTCGACGGTCCTGTCGTACATCCGTCGCCGCTCCTCCCGCCACGGCACGCATTCGGCCAGCCGCGAGAAAAGTGATGCTGACCCGGCGATCCAGCCGCGCTGCACGTCGATCCAGGCGCCGTCGCGCAGCCGCACCCGCTCGGGCCGGACCGATCCGGGAACGGACTCGTCACCGAAGTCAAGCAGTGACTCCTGCACAGCCGCACTCATGCGAACATGCTATCGTAGTAGTCAAACGCGCGTTCGACGCGCAGCCCGGCGGTCCGGCGGCCCGTCGTCGGCAGCGCCGGAGGCCGCGGCCAAGCCGGAGCGGCGCTCGCGACCGATGAGGCTGGGGCCGAGTGTGCTTCATGCCGCTTCCCCGGGAAGTCCGCGCCTGGGTAGAATTCACCGTGACCATGCGAGTGAGCATTGAGCCAGGCAACGACTTGGTGGGCCGGTTTGGCGACACAGTCGTCCTGATCTCCCGGGCCAGTGCGACCGATGCGAGCGCGAACGAGCTCCTCGGTCTTGTCGCCGATCTCGCGGCGGACCGTGAGGCGCCCGCCACTGCCGTGGCGGCCCGGCTGGCCGGATGGGTTCTCGGCCACATAGCTGAAGACGTCGCACCGTTCGGGATCGTCGCGCCCGTTCCCGACGGCGTAGTCGTCTTCCTCCGCGGCCCGGTGCGGTGCACGGTGAGTGCGGGCGACGGCACGCGTCAGCTGTCCGGTGAGCAGGCGCTGACCTGGGTGGACCAGATCCTTCCCGGGACCTTCGACTGGCTGGCCATCGGCGGCGTCGAAGGCGGCGCGGTCCAGGCGGACCCGGTCTCCGACCTGCGTGCGGGGGTGGTTCCCGGCCAGGGGTTCATACTGAACGGCGTGGGCGGGCAAGACGTGGCCGCGGCGGCTCCGGCTGCTGCGGCAAGCGCCGCCGCCAGCGAATGGCTGCCCGAGCCCTCCCCGGCGGAGTCTGCCCGGCGCGATGAGACTGAGATGGCGTCGCGGGCCGTTCCGGCCGACCTGCCAGACCTCGACGAGTCAGTTCTGCCCGCCCCGCTCGATTTCGCCCCGCCCGTCGATCTCGGCCCGCTCGGCGGCACCATCGCGAGCGGTGCCATGCCGCTTGAGGCCGCCGACCGGCCTTCCGGGGACCATCGCCGGCCGGGCAGCGGTCCGGCGATGGCAGTGACTCACTTCGGCGAGCTGCGCTCGCAGGACGGCCAGATCGTCATCCTTGACCGCCCCTATGTCTTCGGTCGTGAGCCAACCAACGACCCCATGGTGCGGGGCGGCGAGGCCGACTCATTCCGGCTGTACGACCCGGAGAACGTGATCTCCCGGGTTCATGCCTATGTATCCGTCGTCGGGGGCACCGTCCTGGTCCAGGACGCGAACTCGGCCCAGGGCACCTACATCGGCGCACCGGGGGCCGCGGAATGGACCCGGCTGGGCATGGATGCGGCCCCGCTGCCACCAGGATGGTCCATGCGCATCGGCCAGCACATCTTCACCTTCCACCCCAACGGCCCCGACGCCTGATCGCTCCGCGCGGCTGCTTTTCTGCCATGCCCAGTATCTAATCGCGCGGAAAACCAAAAGGCATTCTGGCTCTGTCTCTATATATGGGAACCGGCCTGGTGGAGTCCGCGCCGGTCGGCCTGCGTGGCCACGTCCAGGCAGGCCGGGCCAGCCCTGGACACGCGGCCTCCCCATAATATGAGCCAGAGTCGGCATTCTCCCGAACGAATCCGGCCTGCTGCGGACACCCGCGCGATCCGCTCCGGCCGTGCTGAGAATGCGGCGGTCAAACAGCATCGACCGAAGTCGTAGCCGCTGACCTCGACGCGTGACGAAGCACTGAACGTCGTCACGCTCGCCGAAGCGGCGTGCGGCTGCGCGGATCGCTCTACGGCCCGGCGCATTCCCGGCCGACAGGGAACCGCTGCGGTCGGCAAAACTGCACGGACACGTTCGGGCCGCGATCTTCCGGCACTGACTGGACGGCGTTCCCTGAGCGTGGAAAGCCTGGCGGCCAGTGGGGCCCGCGCTTGGTGCCGCCGGGCCTTGACGGTGCCGGTGTCAGCTGCGGTAACTCGGGCGACGCATTCCGCCGCGCCGTTACCGGCCGCCTAACGGGGAGCCTGCTTCACCATAAGGCTGACCCGCTGGCCTTCCTGCCCGCCATTAGCGAGAAGGCGTCCCGCGTCTTCGACCCGAAGCTGACCGCTGCAAGCAACACCCTGCTCTAAGACTTCGCGTGGCCGACAATGAGTGGGGATACCCCTGTCGGCTGACAGACCCCAAAGTGCTCGCTGACGGGACCCCGCGGTACTCATCGGCACCAGCCCGCCAGCGTGAAGTCTGCCAGTCACCAGCGGGATGAACCCGCCGCAATGGCGGCCGACGCATGAGCCGGGAATTTAGCCGAATTGGCAGAGGGGTGTTTCCAGGGAAGAACCCCAGGAAGCTTCGCGGCTGCTAACCGAACGCAGTTCAAGTTCCGGCCGCGATCCAGCCGCAGATTCGGTGACGGGCCGTTACGGACACGACGGTCCGTCACCGAATCGCGCTGTCAGTCAGACGGCGCGCACCTGCGCGGCTTGCGGCCCCTTCGGCCCCTGGGTCACGCTGTACTCAACCTTCTGGTTTTCTTCGAGGCTGCGGTAGCCGTTCGCCTCGATCGCGGAGAAGTGAACGAAGACGTCACCGCTACCGTCGTCGGGGGCGATGAAGCCATAGCCCTTGTCCGCGTTGAACCACTTTACGGTCCCCTGAGCCATTTTTGCTGTGTGTCCTTCTGGAAGAGCCTAAGACCCGCGCACTTCACGCGGATCAGCCATGACGGCCGCCATCGTGCGAAACCGAGCAGTGGATCGTAATTTTCCTGTCATCAATCCAGGCGACGCTCAAGAGCGTTGCGACTTAGTTGAATCTGGGAGTGAATTACGGTCGCAAAGTCCGCCAACAGCTAAGGCCAATCTACCGCATCCGGCGGAGCGGGTCGGCGTTCGCGGAAGGAAAAGTACGCCTAGTCCGCAAGGCCGCTGCCTGCGAAGTTATGTCAGAAATGTCGACCCTGTCCTGAGCCCCGCCGTTTGCCCGCGGCCCCCCTGCCTGCGGAATATCCAGATCTCTGGGACGATCCGCCAGGGTGTCCGCCGGATTGCGGCCGGCCGGAACGCCCGGCGCTGGGCCTGGACTGCCCTCCTGCCTGGGAATACCTGTCCGGCTGGGACCGCGCGGCGCGGTAGGGCCGCTCATCCCGCACGGTTCCCTCGTCCCCGGACTCGCGAAAAGGCCGCTCGCTCCGTGAAGGGCGGAAATCCCGGCCCTGCTGGCTGTCGCGGAACTGGCCATTCCCCCCAGAGGCCCCATCTCCGCTAGGGGCGCGGTTCCCGCCGGGTGCACGATCCCGGTCCGAGGAGCGGCCGCCGGCGGGGTAGCTGTTGCCCCGGCCGCGGTCATCCCAGGACGAGCCGGGCCGCTGGTAGCCGCCCTGCGCCCGCTGGCCGCCGGAGCGCGGCCACCAGTCGTTGCCGCCCTGGTTGTCCCGGCCGCCCTGGTTGTCCCGGCGGTCACCGGAGCTCCGGCCGCCGGGGCTACGCGAAGCGGATCCGCGGTCGCCGGACTGGTAATCGCCGGTGCCGTAATCGCCGGCCCCGCGGTTCTGACGGTCACCGTAGCTCCGGCCCCGGGGTCCTTCGCGGTCTGTGCGGCTGGGGCGCTCGTCGCGCCGGAACGGGGCGGGGCGGTCGATCGGCGCGCCCTCCGCCCGGCGGTCGCGGTTGTCGGTGTGCGGTCGGCGGTCGTCCCGGTCGAAGCGCGGCGGCCGTTCACGGTCGGTCCGGGCGGGACGGTTGTCGCGGCCGAATGGCTCGGAGCGGTCATCGCGGGTGCGCCGCTCACGGGCCCCGTCCTCGCGTGCGGCTGGCATCTCGGCGGCGGGCCGCGACCAGCTCCGCCCGGGCCTGTCGCCGTTGCCTGGTCCGTCGCTTGCGCCGAGCCCGTCACGGTCGCGGGGCCCGCGGTCGCGGAACCGGTCGCCCCGCGGCTTGCGGTCGTGCCTGCGGTCCCGGTTATGGTCCCGCGATCGGCCCTCCCGCGGCTTGCCGATGCCGGGCCCGTCGTTCCTGGCCAGCCGGTCCTCCGGGCGGACGAGCTCGGAGACCTTGCCGCTGACGGCGACCCGGGGCGCGCGCGGCCCGGCGATCTCGGCGACCGCGTCGGAGTCCGGGGTAACCGGGACGGCCGCGTGCGGCGTGATGTCGGCCTTGCGCATCATCGCCGTGACGTCGCGCACCTGGGACTTCGTCTGCAGGGTCACCACCACGCCGTCCGCGCCGCCCCTGGCGGTGCGACCTGAGCGGTGCACGTAGGCCTTGTGCTCGGCCGGCGCGTCGGCGTGGATGACCAGGTCGATCCCGTCGATGTGGATGCCCCGCGCCGCGATGTCGGTGGCGATCATGACCCGGGCGATGCCGGAGGCGAACGCGGCGAGGTTCCGTGACCGGGCCCCCTGCCGCAGGTTGCCGTGCAGCTCCGCGGCCGGAATCCCGGCCTCGGTCAGCTGCCGCGCCAGCCGCTCCGCCCCGTGCTTGGTCCTGGTGAAAACGAGCGACCGCTTCTCGCCGCCGGCGAGGGCGGCGACGACCGCCACGCGGTCCGCGGCCTCGATCGTGAGCACGTGGTGCTCGATCTCGGCCGGGGAAGAGTTCTCGTCGACCGAGTGGGCCACCGGGTTGTGGAGGAACCGCCGTGCCAGCACGTCGATCGCGGCGTCGAGGGTGGCGGAGAACAGCATGCGCTGCCCGTCCTCCGGCGTCGTCTCGAGCAACCGCCTGACGATGGGGAGGAAGCCGAGGTCGGCCATCTGGTCCGCCTCGTCGATGACCGTGATCTCGACTTCGGACAGGTCGCACTCGCCCTGTCCGATCAGGTCGGCGAGCCGGCCTGGGGTGGCGACCACGATGTCGGTCCCCCGCACCAGGGCGTTTACCTGCGGCCCGTAGGAGACGCCGCCGTAAATCGTGGTGACCCAGAGGTCCATGGCTCGTGCCAGCGGCTTGAGCACCATTGTCACCTGTGTCGCCAGTTCGCGGGTGGGCACGAGGATCAGGCCGCGCGGCCGCGAATTGTGGGTTGGCCCGCCGGCCAGCCGGCTGACAAGGGGCAGGGAAAAGCCCAGGGTCTTACCCGAGCCGGTGCGCGCCCGGCCGAGAATGTCACGGCCGGCCAGCGCGTCGGGCAGCGTGGCGGCCTGGACCGGGAACGGCGCCGTTATTCCCTGTTCGTCGAGTACCTCGACAAGGGGTCCGGGCACGCCGAGCGCGGTGAAGGTGCAGGCGGCATCGTGTTCGGGCATGCCGGAACTCTCTGCGGGCATAGCAGTCAACGGAAAATCGTCTCCAGGACTCGGGGTCGCTAATGCGGCGGTCACTGTGAGCATCTTTTTCTTCTCGCCCGGTCGGGGCAGACCTGACGTATCGGCACCATCAGGAAGAAAGAGGCTCAATCTCGCCGCTCGCGCGTGACAGGGCTGCTGCCACACCTACCGACGCAAAACCTATGCAGACCGATGTCCTTGGAATCCGATTCGGCGCACCGAGCGACCTACGCTACGGTAAGTCTACGTGACATCCTCGCCACCCTGGACTGAAGGGCCAGCTTTCCGCCCTCCGGACCAGGAACTGAAGGGTCGGCTTTCCGCCCTGCGGACCAGCCGCTTACCCGTTCACTGGCCAAGCGAAGCGTGGTCACCGCCCGATTGACTGGGCCCGTCGGCGGGCAATCCGGGCCGGTGCCCGGACGGGTGCAAGGTGCACCAGGGCGTTGTAGGTGACGAGCGCGATCGCCAGGTGCATGAGGAAAAGGAATGCGACCGCCTTAGCCGGTTGGCCCTTGACCAGGATGTAGACATCGGGCAGCCAGAGCACGAGCGTAACCAGAATGGCCATGCGGAAGAACATCCACCGCGGCTGCGAGGTGATCCGCGTGGTGACCGGCCAGGCGACGCAGGCGATGATCACGCCGATGACGGTCAACTTGCTGTAGTCGGCGAACTGGAAGTGGGCGTATCCCTTGGTACTCGGGAAGATGGCCTGGGCAATCACCACGAGGAGCGCGTCGGCCAGGAGCGAGCCGACGACGGACACCACTGTCGCGAGCGCTAGCCGCCCGGCGGAGGGCTGCCCGTGCTCGGGCGCGAAGTCCAGGTGGATGAGGTCAAGCGCCTTCTGAAGCATGTGCGGTACCGTATGGGCCGCATGGGCCATCAACGGTCTCAAATCTCTATGCGTTCCCTCTGTTTTCCTGCGCGTTTACCGCAAACTTCGCCCCATGGCCGGACAGATCGGGCGGTAACCCGGAGATCGGCTGCCGGGGAAACAGCGAGGCAGCGACGGTTCGCATCGCGAGGCACCCAAGACACTCGCATAACATCTTCGCCTGACATGAGTACATGAGTACAAGTGACATGAGTACAACCCGGGACAGCGGCAGACGCCATCGATGAATTACCGCGGGCATTGCGGGGGCCTGAAGTATCCCCGTCTTGCGGTCGCGGGCTCCTTTCTCGATAACAGCAACAAGCGCGCAGCGCGCTCCGTGCTGCAGGCAAGATGGTGGATAGTTGTACACCCCGGAGCGCAACGCCAGGAAGTTAAGGGGTCGGTTCGGAGGCCTGCCCGCGGGCGTCCCGGGGCATGCTCTCCGGTTGCCAGCGGCATAGGGCCAGTACTGACGAGTAGATGCCCGTTTTGACATAATTTTTCGAACACGAAATGGCCCTATGTCCGCTGGCGCCTCCGCTGGCGCCTCCGCTGGCGCCCTGACCGGGGAGGACAGGCTTCATCACCAGCCACAGCGGCTTCCTGAGCTCCTGGCATTGCCCCGGAGCGTGTGCAGCTATCCGCTGTCCGTGCGGATGTCCGCCTGCTGCTGGATAACAGCAACAAACGTGCAGTGCTGGCCGGGCGTCCTGCGGCTGCGGGCGGGCCCGGCCGGCCGCGTGCTCCGGGCGGGCCGGCTTGCCTGGCCGGCGGTCGCGTCGGGGACCTATGCTGGAAGTTGCTGGAAAGTCTGGGCTGGTCAGCGTATCATCGGCTGCGTGGCTGAGACTATTGAGGCACTTGAACGGCGGATTGACGAGCTGAGAGTCGCCGTCCGCGAGGCGGTGCTGGCAGGCGACGGGACGCTTGCGTCGGCTCGGCGGGCCGAGCTCAAGCGGACAGAGCAGGCGTGGGAAGACGCGCTGACCGTAGCCACGGTGTCAGGCGGCCCCACGTCGGAAGGTGCGGTGCCGGAAGGTGCGGTGCCGGAAAGCGCAGCCTCGGGTGGGGCGGCGCCGCAGGCTGTGCCGCCCCTTGGGACGCAGCCGCCTTCGTCGTCGGCCGAGCCGCCGGGCTCGCTGCTGCCGCTGCGCGAGCAGGTCTACGAGGCGCTCAGCCTGCTTCAGGTGCCGGCCGCGCCCAAGCTCATCGCCACCGTGCACGAGGCGTTCTTCGGCTCGACGTTTCCCACCAATAAGGTCACCAGTCTGAAACGCGACGAGGAGCGCTCTTTCCGCACCGCGCCGTTCGCGCGGCCGTACTATATATGCGCAGCGTTGTCGGTCGACTACCTGTCGCCGTCCCGTGGCCTCCTCGCCGTCTCGACCTGGCCGATGGAGAGGCGGGTCATCGGATCGCTGTCGCCGCGCGTCGATTTCCTGACGGCGGCGATCCGTGTCGCCGACGCGATCGAGCGGATACCAACGCCGCCGCTCACCGCCCGGCGTCTGCTGCAGCGGTTCGCTGCCAGCATCCCGGGTGCGTCTGGTGAGACCCGCGACGGGGTTAAGCCCGACGTGGTCAGGCAGGCGGCGGATGCGGAGCTGTCCGTACACTCGGACGCGGATTCCAGGATGCGGAGGGAGGCGGCGGATCGTGCGAGGAAGCAGCTCGCGGAGGCCGAGCAGCTCTTCGGCACCAAGCTCCAGCCGGTACCCGGCGAGGCCGGCAACGATGCCCGATAAGCAGCTGGCGGATGACCGACGGGGTACGAGCCCCGATGGCGGAGAAAATGGCGGGGGAATGAGTCTGCGGTGAACAGCGATCAGCCGCCTGGTCCAGTGGAAGCGCGTCTTGACCGACTCCGCGGCCGGGCACTGCCGGTTAACCACAACGCGCGCACGATCGCGGCGCTCGCCGCCAACCCGGGCTGCCCGCGGCGCGCGCTGATGGACGCGGCCGGCGTGGACAAGCAGAAGATCGCTGCGCACATCGGTTACCCGGCTCCGTTCGGCCAGTCGCGGTTCGCGATCACCCGGGGCAACGCGTTCGAGGCGCGGGTGAAGGAGGACGGCGGCGCCCAGCTGCTCACCCTGCTCCGCGACCACCTGAACCTTGACGTGACCGAGGTCGGCTATGCCGACTTCGAAGAGGTGGGCGGCAATCCTTCGCGCGAGCTGCGCCACGTCCGGACCAGGCAGGCGCTCATCGGCAAGCGTTACGCGCCCCGCACGCTGTTCGACCACCCGCTGCTGCGCCTGCGGGTCGGCGGCAGGCACGCATACCTGGAGCCTGACCTGATCGCGCTGCGGCTTGACGGCAGCTTCCACATCATCGAGATCAAGTCGTTCCCGGTCATCGACGGCCAGGCCGACCCCGTGAAGGTCGCCGCCGCCGCGATCCAGTCGGCCGTCTACGTCCGCGCCCTGCGTGACCTCATCGCCGAAGGGGGCGGGGACTCCGGCCGGGTCAGCCATGAGACGATCCTCATCGCGCCCAGGGACTTCGCCAGCCAGCCCGTCGCCACCAGCCTCGACGTGCGCAAGCAGCTCGGCGTGCTCGACCGTCAGCTGGTCAGGATGACAAAGGTCGAGACGCTGCTCGAGCCGTATCCGCAAACGCTCACCTTCGACCTCGACCCGGACGACAACGGCGTGCCCCGCCGCCCGCGGGAAGACCTCGCCGCAGCCATCGCGCTGGTCCGCGCCAGCTACGCGCCCGAGTGCCTGACCACCTGTGAGCTGTGCTTCGCGTGCCGCACCGAGGCGGCAGGCACCACCGGTGCGCTCGGCAAGTCCGTCCGCGAAGACCTCGGCGGCATTGAATACAACGCGCAGGCGCTCGCCCTCGCCCGCGGCCGGCTTCCTTCGGCGGAGCAGGCGGAGATCGCGGCCCAGGTGCTGCGCGCGGCGCAGATCCGCGAGCAACTGCTCGGCGAGGTGATCTTAAGGTGACTGTTAAGACCGGCCGATCCGGTGAGGTGATCTTCAAACAGTGACCGTGCTCTCTGTTCTTGCCTGGCTGGTTGCCGTTGCCCGCGTTGCGGGGTGTGCGGTTGGGACCGGCCGATCCGGTGAGGTGATCTTCAAACAGTGACCGTGCTCTCTGTTCTTGCCTGGCTGGTTGCCGTTGCCCGCGTTGCGGGGTGTGCGGTTGGGACCGGCCGATCCGGTGAGGTGACCTTCAAACAGTGACCGTGCTCACCGCCCTGGCCCGCGCAGCGGCGGCGACCGCTGGCCGGGCCCAGCCCACCAAGATGTTCCGGCACGTGCACGTCTCCGGTCGGCCCCTGGTGCTGGTCGCGGCCCAGCTCGCCGGCGAGGCCTGCGCTCCGCTCGCCGTCCTGGTCGGCGACGACCGCGAGAAGCCGAACCTCCTCGCTGTCTACGAGCCAAGGGACCGCACGCAGCGGTTCGAGTTCGCCGCCGACCTGGCTGGGGTCATCCTTCCCTACCTCGACAGCTATACCGACGACACAGATACGGGCAGCTCAGACATGGGCAGCCCGGGCACTGGCAGTTCAGACATGGGCAGCTCGGGCACGCAGCGCGCTGGCGTGAGCGATCCGGGCGGGCGGACCGACCCGTATCCCGGCGCACCGCAGATCCTCGTACCTAACCTGCCCACGGTTGCCTTCCTGCGGCTGCTCGGCCGCTCGACCCGGTTCAGGAAGACCGAGGGTGAGTACGCGCTGCCCGCGGCCGTCCCGCTCCTCGGCCGCTGGCTCACCTATTTCGCCGAACGAGGGGAGGTGACTCCCTCGGCCCAGCTGCTTCCCATGACGGCGGCGCTCGCCGACCACTGGGCGACCGGCCAGTCGGTCACGGAGGACGCGAACCTCGCCGCGCTGCTCGGCTGGATCGACCCGCCGGACGGCATGACCGGGCACACGGCGGCCCGGGCGGCGGAGGACCCCGTGCGCTGTCCGCCGGCCGGCCCGGCCACCGACCCCACCTTTGACAACGAGGTGCTCGCGCCGATCCTCCAGGCAGTGCGGGAGGCCGCGGTGACGCGGGACGACGCGAGGCTCGGCCGGGCGCGGGCGGCGATGGATCACGCGCTTCGCTCGCAGCTCGAGCCGACCTGGGCGCTCATGTGGCGGGCGGTCGACCTGCTGGCCGGGCTGCCCGAGGCCGCGCACGTTGAGCCCCGGTGGACGTCCGACCGCTGGTCGTTCACGAACCAGGTCGCGTGGATCCGCCAGGGCGGCGCCCCGCAGGCCCGCCGGGACAGCGCGGTCGCGGCGGCCAGGCGGCTGGCCCGGCTTGAGCGCGAGCAGCAGCGGCTGGCGGTCGAGCGCGCCTACGACGACCCGCTGGTCATGGCCGAGTACCGGATGTCGGGGGAGGCCTTCGCGGGTGAGGTCGTCGCGGCGGAACCGGACCGAGTGGAACAAGCCAAGCGGCCCGTGCTCCGCCCCTGGGTCACCGTGGCGACCGTCGACGAGGTCCTCTTCGAGCCAGGCGCGGTGCTCAAGTCCCCGGCGAGGTCCGGTCAGCAGGCGACGGTGATCGATGTCGTGCCCGCCGGCGCCGGCGGCAGGACCCAGGTAATCCTTGAGCTCAAGGGCGGCATGGGCCGCCTCCTGACCCCGCCGCCCGGCAGCGTGCCCGCGACGGGGGAGAACGTCACCTACACGTCGCTGCGCGATGACTTCCAGCGCGTACCGAAGCTGCCCGACATCCAGGACACGCCGTGGACCCACGGCGGCCCGCCGCCGGAATACGTGCCAGACGACGAAGACGCGCGGGAGGACTGGTCATGATCTCGCGGAAGGACACTCCCGGGTGCACGCGACCGGACCGGCAAGGCGGCTTCGGGTTGCGGTGACCGCCGCTCAACTGAGCAGCACTGCCCTTATGCGGTGCCTAAGACGACTTATGTGGATAACCCGGGGATGTCATGAGCATTAAGGATGCGGCGGCCAGTGCCCGCGCGGTGACCGACGCCATTCTCGCGGACCTGGCCAGGGCCGAGCGCGGCGTGGTGGTGGACTCACCGCCCGGCGCGGGCAAGTCGACCCTGGTGGTCGCGGCGGCCGCCAGTCTCGCCGAGCGGGGCGAGCGGGTGATGGTCGTCGGCCAGACCAACGAGCAGGTCGACGACCTGGTCGACCGGATGGCCAGCGAGCACGGTGTCCTCCAGATCGGACGGCTTTCCGCCCAGGACTACATCCCGGCGCCCCGCGTCGCCCGGCACGCGAACGTCACCGCGGCCAGCGCGATCGCCGACCTCATCGATCGTCCGCTCGTGATCGCCACCGCCGCCAAATGGTCCCTGCTGAGCCAGGGGCTCACGGACTCCGGCACGCGCTGGCCGTGGGCGATCATCGACGAGGCCTACCAGATGCGCTCCGATTCGCTGCTGCGGATTGCCCACCTGTTCGACAAGGCGCTGTTCGTGGGGGACCCGGGGCAGCTCGACCCCTTCTCCACCGTGGAGACGGAGCGGTGGCTCGGGCTGAACTGGGATCCGATGTCCAGCGCGGTCGCGGTGCTGCTGACCAACAACCCCGGCCTCCCGGTACACACGCTGCCCGTGTCATGGCGGCTGCCCGCCACGGCGGCACCCGTCGTCTCCGCCGCGTTCTACCCCTTCACCGGCTTCGCCGCGGCAACCGGCCTCGATGACCGGGCGATGACGTGGAACACGCACCCGTTCGGAATCACCTCTTTTGATCTTGCCCTGCAGACCGCCGCCGGGACCGGCTGGGCGCTGTACGAGCTGCCGCACCGGCATACGCTGCGCACCGATGCGGAGGCGATCGGCGCCTGCGCGGAATTGGCGGCCCGGCTGCTGCTGCGCGGCGCGATCTCGGTTTCTGAGCGGCCGGGCGGGCCGCACGACGTCACCGCCGACCGGATCGCGATCGGCGTGGCCCACCGCGACCAGGCGGCGGCCGTGAAACGCGCCCTCAGGGAGCGTGCGCTGGCGTACCCGGTCCTCACCGGTCCCGGGCGGGATGTGACGAAGGTGGTCGCCGACACCGCGAACCGCCTGCAGGGGCGCGAGTTCGACGTGATGATCATGCTGCACCCGCTGTCGGGGCGCCGCGACGCGACGGCCTTTCACCTGGAGGCCGGGCGGCTCTGCGTCCTGGCCTCCCGGCACCGGCACGCGTGCGTGGTGGTGGCCCGGGCGGGCATACCCGAGCTGCTTGACGCGCACCCGTCGGCCGAGCCGGTGCACCTCGGCGTGCCGGTGAAGTTCCCCGACGGATGGGAAGCGCACCAGTCATTCATGGCCCACCTGGCCAAGTTCCGCGTTCCTGCGGCAACTTAACTGGAAATTGCTGGAATATATCGGCACTATGCTATGCTCGCCGCTGAAAGGCAGGTGATTTCCGGTGCTCACAGTATTTCCAGTGCTCACAGGGGCGAACGCTTTGATCGGCGATCCAGGGGACGCCATCGAGCATGATCCGGAAGTACGGCGGGCGCGGAAGGTCGCCGATGCCGCCAGGACACGTCTTGTCGCGTGCGTGACCGGGTCCCAGGACGGGGTCGACGCGGCGGAAGCGCAGCGCATGCTCGACGCCTTCAGGAAGGCCAGGGCGCACGCCGAGGAGGCCGAGGACCAGGTGCTCGTGCACCGCGGGCTGCTCACGTCAGTGGAGGCCGACCGGCGCGCCGCGCGCCGCCGGCCGGTCGCCGGCCTGGTCGGCCGGGCGTCGGGTCAGGCCCAGGAGGCCGAGGGGACGGGACGCGGCGACCGGGTCCGGCGGCTGCCCCGTTTCATCCGGCGCTCCCGGGTGCTGCGGCCGAGTGCGGCGCGCGGCATCGCCGGGACGCTCGCACTCGCGGCGGCCGGGGTCGTCGGCGTCGCGTTCGCCTGGTGGCTCGGCGTCAGGCCGCCGCTGGTGCGCTGGTGACCGTCATTCCCGAGGCAACCTCCCTGACTAGGACGGCGGCCCGGTCCAGGTCAGCCGGATCCAGGGCGACGCCGCTGACGACGCCGAGCGCGCCCGGCTCCGGGTAGACGACAAGTGCCTGCGCCTGCCCGGTCGTGACCTCCCGGCCGTTGACCCGCTGGGTGACGATGCGGCGCACGCCGGCCGCCCGGTTGCCGCCCGGCGTGGTGAACTCCTCGATGAGGGCGGAGTCGCCGTGCCTGGCCCGGAGCCGGGCCGCGAGCGACTCGCCCGCCCGTGCCGTCCCCGGCGGCGCGTCGAGCGCGGTCACGGCGATGGAGACGAGCACGACCGCGGTCCTTTCGCCGACCGGGGTGCTCGTCAGCCAGGCCGCCCACTCGCCGTCGGCCGGCAGGCCGACGAGTTCCTCGGGCACCCGGGCCATCATCTGGAACGTGTTCCGCGTGACACTGACCATCTCGAACGTGTCCTGCGCGACACTGACTCGGCTCATCACGACGTCCGCCCTCCGGCCGCCGCCCTCGCCCCGAAGCCCTCAGGGGCTCAGGCTTCCTTTCCTTACTAAACAAGACGTCCTGCTACCCCGTATGGTTCGACTTTCAACCTTAGGGTTTGCTCTGGATTTGGTCCTGTCTGCTCAGTTCAGCACGCCAGCGGTCCCGCCGCCAGGCTTCCCGGCTTCCAGGCGGCGGACGGGATCTCCCTGGCGCGGCCGTAGAAAGCCTGCCGTTAAAATTGGAGAAACGACGTGACGATCTGTCCCCGCCGGACGGCCGGCTGGGAGACACTGAAGATCAGTGACGGCCGGATTACGGTGCGAACCGGGCGACTGGTGCCCGGCGCACGGATGGCTAGCTCCCGCGCATTCCTGGAACGTGGCGGCGGCGCAGGCGCTTGCGGCTCGCCCCGCGCCGCCGCCACCCAGCTACGGGATGTCCAGCCGCAGTGCGCCCTTCCCGGCCCTCGCGTCCAGCATCTCCCGGACGTAGGCGACCCCGGTGGCGTACTCGGCCTGGTAGGCCGCCTCGCCGATCGCCGCGGCAGCGGAACGAGCCGCCTGCTGATGCAGCTCCTCCATGATCGCGGTCCCGCTGAACCGCAGGCTGCCGCCGCGCTCCCAGAGCGGGTCGGCGGCACCGAGCAGCCACGCCGTCCGCGTCGGCGCCCCCGTCCGGGCCGCCAGCCAGCCGAGGACGTCGAGCGCGTACGCCATCCCGACGACGTCTCCGAGTTCCTGTTTCCCGTAGAGCGACTTGCGGAGAACTGCCTCGCAGTCGGCTTCTCGGCCGGGCACCTGGAACAGCGCGAAGCCGGACACGGCGTAAAGGTAGGTCCTGACCCACTGCTCGCGGGTGTCTCCGAGCATCGCCAGCCCCTCGTCGCACACGGCGACGCATTCCGCGGGACGCCCGGAGAGCTGGTGCAGGTGGCCGAACTGGGCCATCAGCATCAGCTCGCCCGCCAGGTCGCCGCAGGCACGCAGCCGGGTCCGCGCCTCCCCGGTGATCTTCAGCGCTTCCTCGTGCCGTCCCAGGAAGGTGAGCGTGAGCATTGTGTGCTGGTACCCGCGGGCCGTCACGGCGTCGTCGCCCACGGCCAGCGCCATCGCGGTGCCGGCCTCGCAGTCGGCCAGCGCGTTGAGCGCATCCCCCTGGAAGGAGCGCAGGAACCCGCGGTTGACCAGCGCCCGCGCCCGCTCAGGGCCCGGGTCGGGAAAGCGGTCGAGTGCCTTGGTCAGCCAGTAGCCGCCCTCGCCGAGCAGACCGGAGATCTGCCAGTACCCGTAGAGCGAGCTCGCCAGGTCGGCGCCGGCCCCCCAGCGCTCTTGGGTCACGGTAGCCACTGCCGACCCAGAGGACCCGGCCGGGCCGGCCGCCCGCCCGAGCGCCCCGGGCCCGGCGACAGCCGGAGCGGAGGCTGCGTCGTCGTCCGGCTCAAGCGCGTACTCCAGCGCGGCGCGCAGGTTGGCGTGCACCTCGCGCAGCTCGTGATAGCGGTCCATCTGGTCGTCGTCGGCGAAGTGAGCACCGAAGTACCGCCCCATGGCCAGGAACCGCGCGATGTGCCGCCCCCGGCAGGACACCAGCTCCCCGGACGACGCGAGCCGCTCGGCACCGAACTCCCGCAGCGTGTCCAGCATCCGGTACCGCTCGCCTTCCCGGAGCACGACGGACTTGTCGACGAGCCCGATGAGCGCGTCGACCACGTCGGCCCGCTCGAGCGACACTTCCGCGCACACCTCCTGCGCGGCCTCAAGGCTGAACGTCCCCGCGAACACGGAAAGACGCGCCCACAGCCGCCGTTCGGCATCGGAGCAAAGCTCATGCGACCACTCGATCGCCGTCCGCAGGGTCTGATGCCGGGGCAGCGCGCCCGGGCGGCCGCCGGTCAGCACCGTGAACCGGTGGTTGAGCCGGTCGAGCAGCTCGCCAAGCGGCAGCACGCGCAACTGCACCGCCGCGAGTTCGATCGCCAGCGGGATGCCGTCCAGCCGCCGGCACAGCCGGATGACATCGGGCGCGTTGTCCGTGGTGACCGCGAAATCCGGCACGGCGCCGCCGGCGCGCAGTGCGAACAGCTCGACCGCGTCCCCGGCGTCGGTGAGACCAGTGCCGGTCAGCGGAAGCCAGTCGTTTTCCGGCACCGGCAGCGGGCCGATCGGGAAGGAGTGCTCGCCCGGCATGTCGAGCGGCTGCCGCGAGGTGGCGAGCACGGTCACGCCCGGCGCGTGCCGCATCACCGCCTGGGCCAGGGCGGCGCAGGCGTCGAGCAGATGCTCGCAGGTGTCGAGGATCAGCAGCATATGCCGGTCCCGCAGGTACTCGAGCAGCGCGTCGAGTGCCGACCGCGCGTCCTGCTCGGGCAGGCCGAGCACGCTCGCCACGGTGTTGGCCAGCAGCGCGGGGTCGCGCAGGTTGGATAGCTCGACGATCCAGGGACCGTCCGGGTAACTGGCGGCCGCCAGCGCGGCCGTGACCAGCGCGACACGGGTCTTGCCGACTCCGCCCGGTCCGACGATCGTCACGAGCCGGGATTCCGCCAGCATCGCGGCAATCCCCGTGAGTTCGTCCTGCCTGCCTACGAAGTCGGTGTATCCGTTGTGTGGAAATCGTCCGGCCACTGAACAATCACCGCCAACATCGACGCGCTATAGGCGGGTCGGCCCGACACCCCGCTCGCATAGAGATATCACTAAGCGCGACGCCGCGTCACTGTGAACACTAACTCTGTGCCGTCTTTAGGTAGAAGCACCCATACCGGCCCGGCGCTGCGATAGCCAATCCGGCAATGTCCGGCACTAGCACACCCTATCGCCATCACCATCGCGATATAACCGGATATTTCATGATATGTGAAGTGAGACGGAGGCGTGAAACACGCCCTCGTTCGGGATAATCCGTCAAATCGCGGCGCCGGCCCCGGCTATTGCGGCGGGGGCGGCTCGTCGGCCTGTTCGTGCAGGGACGAACGGAGCCTGGTGAATCCCGGCAGCGCCCACGCCACGACCAGCGCGCCGGCGACGCACGCGAGTCCGCCGGACACGACCGATGCCGTGTCGCCGAAGGCGGTGGCGACCGCCCCCGCCTCCAGGTCCCCGAGGCGCGGCCCGCCGGCCACCACGGCCATCTGCACACCCATCAGCCGCCCGCGCATCGCGTCGGGCGCGGCGAACTGGATGATCGTGCTCCTGAAGACCGCCGAGAGCACGTCGGCCCACCCGGCGACGGCGAGCAGCACCAGCGCGAGCGGCAGCCAGTGCGCCACGCCGAACCCGGCGATGGACAGCCCCCAGATCAGCACCGCACAGACGACGGCCAGCCCCTGTCGCCTGACCCGTCCGACCCAGCCGCTGGTCAGCGCGCCGAGCAGCGCACCAACCCCGGGCGCGGAGTAAAGCAGCCCCACGGTGGTCGCCCCGCCGCCGAAGACGGTCGCGGCCAGCGCCGGGAACAGCGCCCGCGGCATCCCGAACACCATCGCGTTCACATCGATCAGGTACGCGCCCTGCACCGGCTGGGACCTGCGCACGAACCGCAGCCCCGCCATCGTCGACCGCCAGCCCGGCCGGGCCGGCGCGGTGCCCGCCGCTCCTGCCTCTCCCGCGGGCTGGGCGACCGGCTGCGGTGACATCGTGAGCACGGCCGACATCGCGACCAGGAAGCTGACGACGTCGATCCAGTAGATGAGGTGCACGCCCGCCCCGGCGAGCAGCAGCCCGGCCACGGCCGGCCCGACGATCGCCCCGGTCTGCCACAGCGACTGGAAGATCGCGTTGGAGGCGGGCAGCAACTCCATGCCGATCAGTCGCGGCAGCATCGCGTTGCGCGCCGAGCTGTCCAGGCCGGACAGCGCCGCCGTGACCGAGGGAAACACGAACAACGGCCACAGTTGCGGGCCGAAGTCCGCGTTGAGCGCCAGCGCCGCGCTGCATAGCGCGCCGAGCGCCTCCACGACGAGCAGGATCTTCCGCCGGTCGACCGCGTCGACTAGTGACCCGCCGAGCAGTGACCCGAAGATCAACGGGAACAGCTGGGTCAGCGACACCAGCCCGACGATCAGGGACGACCGGGTGAGCGCGTATACCTGGAAGGGGACCGCCACCGTGGTCAGCTGGCTGCCGATCATCGACACGCCGAGCCCGGTGATCATCGCCCGGTAGTCGCGCGACCGGCGTACCGGCGTCAGGTCGAGAAGGATGCGTCCGCGTCGCGTTCTCTCGCTCATCTGCGACTCTTCTGACCGGGCATCGCCTCAAGAATAGGGCAGCAGATCACCCCGAACGGGTGCGAGGTTCCCCGCCCGCTCTTCGCGCCGGCCGCGGCTCAGCCTTCCTCGTGGGCGCCCGGCCCCGGAGTAACGGTGCTTACCCGCGGCGGGGCGAACCCGGCCGCGGCGAACGCGTCCGTGATGGCCTCGCCCAGCGCGGGAACCAGGCGCGCCTCGACGAGCGTGATCGTCGAGCCGCCGAAGCCGCCCCCGGTCATCCGCGCACCGAGCGCTCCGGCCGCGAGCGCCGTCTCGACCGCCAGGTCGAGGGCAGGCGTGGTGATCTCGTAGTCGTCGCGCATCGAGCGGTGCGACGCGGTGAGCTGGCGGCCGACGTCCTCCATGGCGCCGGCGTCCAGGGCGGCTACGGTCGCCTTGACCCGGGCGTCCTCCGTCACCACGTGCCGCACCCGGCGGAAGGTCTCGTCGTCGAGTTCACCTTCGATCCTGGGCAGGTCAGCGATCTCCACGTCGCGCAGCGCGCGCACCCTCAGCTGCCTGGCGGCCTTCTCGCACGACGCGCGGCGGGCGGCGTAACCCCCCTCGGCGTGGGCATGGCGCTCGCCCGTGTCGGCGAGAACGAGAGCCAGGCCGGACGGCGCGAGCCGCAGCGGTACGGCCCGGGTCTCCAGCGTCCGGCAGTCCAGGAACACGGCGGCGTCGGCCTGGCCCAGCAGGCAGGCGTACTGGTCCATGATCCCGGTCGGCGCGCCGACGATCTCGTTCTCGGCCCGCTGCCCCACCCGGGCGGACTCCGCCGCGTTCAGCGTCAGGCCCCACAGGCGGGCGAGCGCTCCGGCGGCCGCCATCTCCAGCGCGGCGGACGAGGAGAGCCCGCCGCCGGCCGGGACGTCGGAATCGAAATACAGGTCGGCCCCCGGCGAAGCCGGCGGCCCCGGGCCTGCGCCAGCGCCCAGGCGACGCCGAGCGGGTACCCGGCCCAGCCGGCGACGGCCCCGGGCGCGATATCGCCGAACCGGACGCGCACCGTCTCGGGAAAGGCCGAGGACGTGACCGCGATCACGTCGTCGTCCCGGGGAGCGGCGGCGGCGCAGGTGCGCTCGGTGATCGCGAACGGCAGGACGAAGCCCTCGTTGTAGTCGGTGTGCTCGCCGATCAGGTTGGCCCGGCCGGGCGCCGACCACGCCGCGGCCGGCGGGCGGTCGTAGACGCTGGTGAAACCGCGGACGGCGCGGCCGGCTACTCCATCGCGACTGCTGTCCATCAGTCGAGACCCTCCAGCGCCGCGCGGAGCCTGGCGGCCGCCGCCTCCGGCTCGATGTCGCCGATGAACGCGCCCATGCCGGTCTCTGACCCGGCGGTGTACTTCAGCTTGTCCGCGGCCCGGCGCGGCGACGTGACCTGGAGCATCAGCCGGATCTCGTCCCGGCCGGCCCGCACCGGGGCCTGGTGCCAGGCGGCGATGTAGGGGGTCGGGGTGTCGTACAGCCGGTCGAGCGCGCGCAGCACCCGCCGGTACAGCACGGCGATCTCGTCCCGCTCGGCGCTGGTCGTCGCGGCCAGGTCGGGGACCTGCCGGTGGGCCAGCATGTGCACCTCGACGGGCCAGCGCGCCGCGAACGGCACGAACACGGTGAAGTGCTCGCCGGCGATCAGCACCCGCTCGGACTTGGCCTCGAACTCAAGGATGTCGCCCATCAGCGACGGGCCGTAGGAGGCGATCGAGGCCCGGAGGCTCTTCGTGCGCGGCGTGATGTACGGGTAGGCGTAGATCTGCCCGTGCGGGTGGTGCAGGGTGACGCCGATCGCCTGGCCGCGGTTCTCGAACACGTACACCTGCCGCACGCTGGGCAGCCGGGACAACTCGGCGGTCCGGTCGGCCCACGCCTCGACGACGGTCCGCGCCCGCGACACGCTGAAGTCCGCCCACGATCCGGTGTGCTGCGGCCCGAAGCAGACGACCTCGCAGCGGCCGTACCCGGGCTCGGTCCGGCCGAGCCCGATGGTGTCCAGATCGGCCTCGGAGTACTCGTCCGGCCCGGTCACGTCCGGTCCGAACGACGGCGACTTGTTCTCGAACACCGCGACGTCGTAATGGTCGGGGATCTCGGTCAGGTTCCCCGGCGTCGACGGGGCGAGCGGGTCAAGCTCGGCCGGCGGCAGGAACGCCCGGTTCTGCCGGGCCGCCGCGATCGAGATCCACTCGCCGGTCAGCGGGTCCTGCCGCAGTGCCGGCAGCGCCGGACGGGGCACGGGCGGTCTGGTGTCGGCCGCTCGCTCCGGCGGCAGCGACGTGTCCGCGTCGTCGAAGTAGATCAGCTCCCGGCCGTCGCTCAGCCTGGTGACCCGCTTGGTGATGCCTGTCATCGGTGATAAAGACCCTTCCGCCCGCCTGGCTCGGTACCCGCCCCGCTAAGTATCCCGCGCCTAGATCTCCGTGTGACCGAGGTCGGGCTCTGAGACGAATTCCACACCGCCCGCGGTCGCCCCCAGTTCGAGGAAGATCAGCTCGTTCCCGTCCTTCCTGGTGACCGGCTCCGGTGCGTACAGGGTCCGCTGAGGTCCGCGTGACCAGTAGCGGCCGAGGCAGAACCCGTTGAGCCAGGCGATCCCCTTGCCCAGGCCGGCGGTGCTGAGGAACAGGTCGGCGGGGGCGGACAGGTCGAACGTGGCGCGGGCGAAGGCGGGCCCGGCCACGTTCGAGGCCGCCTGGACAGCCGGCGGGAGAACCGGCTCGGACCGAAGCGCGGCGGTGGCCGCCGCCAGGTCGGTGAGCGGCAGCGGCATGACCCGCCAGCCGCGCAACGGCACGCCGTTGACGGTCACCGGGCCGATGAGTCCCTTCGGCTCCCCGATGCGCGGCCCGTAGTCGACCCGCCCCTGATCCTCGACGAGCAACTCGATCGTGCCCCGCGCCCCGGATGGCAGTGTCAGGGCACGGTCATGGTGGTCGCGGGCGAGGACGCCGACGGGGTCGCCGTTGAGGAATACCTGCGCGCGGTCGCGGACCTCCCCGACCGACAGCACCGCGGGCAGCCCGGACCGCCCGGCCGGGCCGGGACCGCCCGTCAGGTCAACGTCGGCCTGGTACAGCGTGAACCCCTGGACCTGGCCGAGCTCATCGGCGGTGACGGGATCGTCGCAGGAGTGCCACGTCCCCAGCCGGGGCAGCACCGACCACAGGGGGAGAACCTGCGAGACCGTGACCGGGAACGCCGGGGCAGCCGCCCCGGCGATCGGCCGCTCGGCGGGCACCGGCGCGTGCTTCGCGAGGACGTCGCGGAACGCCCAGTACTTCGCGGTCGGGTGACCGGCCTCGTCAAGCGGCGCGTCGTAGTCGTAGCTGGTCGCGATGGGCGCGTACGTCCCCTTGTCGTTCGCGCCGCTGGTGAGCCCGAAGTTCGTGCCGCCGTGAAACATGTAGATGTTGACCGACGCCCCGGCGCTCAGCAGCGTGTCCAGTTCGCCGGCCGAGTCGCCGGCGGAGGTCACGTGATGGTGCCCGCCCCAGGAGTCGAACCACCCGTCCCAGAACTCCGAGCACATCAGCGGCCCGGCGGGCTGGTGGCGCCGCAGGGTGGCCAGCCGCTCCGTGACGTGCGAACCGAACGACCCGGTCGCGTGCAGTTCGGGCAGGCTCCCGTCGGCGAGCATGGACCCCATCGGCTGGTCCACGGTGGTCAGCGGCACGGTGACACCGATTCCGCGCAGCAGCTTGGCCAGTGCCCGCAGGTAGTCCTTGTCCGCCCCGTAGGCGCCGTACTCGTTCTCCACCTGCACGAGGATGACCGGCCCGCCCGCGGCGATCTGCCGTGGCACGATCACCGGCGCGAGCGCGGCCAGGTAGCCGGCCACGGCGGCCATGTACGACGGGTCGTTGCGCCTGATCCCGGCGGTGCAGGTGGTAAGCAGCCACGCGGGCAGCCCCCCGTTGGTCCACTCCGCGCAGATGTACGGGCCGGGCGGACGATCGCGTACATCCCTTCCTCGGCCACCAGGTCAAGGAAGCGCCCCAGGTCGAGCCCCCCGTCAAGCCGGAACGAGTCGGGGGTGGGCGCGTGCGCGTTCCACGCCACGTACGTCTCGATCGTGTTCAGCCCCATCAGCCGGGCCTTGCGGATCCGGTCCGCCCACTGCCCGGGATGCACCCGGAAATAGTGCAGCGCCCCGGAAAGCACCCGGAACGGCTTGCCGTCGAGCAGGAAGTCGGTGTCGCCGATGGCGAACTGCATTGCTTGGCTGTTTCCTTCCATAGCGTGGCGTGGCCGGCCGGAGACCCTCGGCCGGCCACTCGGGTCAGCTGCCAGCGGGGCCGCTACTTGCTGGTGATGCTGAAGCCCTGCTGCGTTCCGTACGATGCCGACTGCTGCTGCCAGGCCTGCAGGCCGGCGCTGACGGTGCTCTTGCCGGTGTAGGCCTGGCCCACGGTGGCGGGGAAGATGCTGTTGGCGTAGACCTGGAAGGGCAGGTAGCTCCAGCCCGGCAGCACGTCGCTCGACGCCTGCGAGAGCACCTGGTTGATCGCCTGCCCGCCGAAGTAGGCCTGCTTCTGGTCCTGCCATGACGACGAGTTCAGGATCGCGGTGGATGCCGGGAAGTCACCAGTCGACGCGGAGATCTGCGCGCCCTGGCCGGTGCTGATCCACTGCACGAACGCGGCCGCGGCGAGCTGGTTCTTGCTCGCGGAGAGCACCGCGTCCGAGCTGCCGCCGTTCTCCGAGTCGGCGTTCGCGCCCGCGGTAAACTGCGGAATCGGGGCGACCCGCCAGTCGCCGCTGGCGCCCGCCACGCCGGTCTCCAGGTCGACGCCCATCCAGCCGCCGGTCACCAGGCTCGCGATACTCCCGTTGGCGAGACCGGTGTACCACTGGGTGCCCCACGGCGTGATCGGCGCGACCAGGCCGCCGGAGACCAGCGGGCTCCACAGGCTCACGAACTTCTGCGTGCCCGGGTCGGACAGGTCGATCGTGACGTTCTTGGTGCCGCTGGTGACGTACGGGTGGCCGCCGGCGGCCCAGATCATCGAGGTATAGAAGCCGGGGTCGCCGGTATCGGCGGTGATGTAGTCCTTCGGGTTGGCGGCGTGCAGCTTCTTCGCGTCGGCGGTGTACTGCGCCCACGTGGTCGGCACCGTCAGCCCGTACTTGTCGAAGGTCGTCTTGTTGTAGAACAGCGCCATCGGCCCGGTGTCCTGCGGCAGGCCGACCAGTTCGCCGTTGTCGTTCACCGAGTCCCACACCGCGGGGCTGAACTGGCTCTGGTCGCTGCCGAGGCCGGCGCTGCTCAGGTTGGCGAGCGAACCGCCGAGCGCGAACTGCGGTATCGCGTAGTACTCGATCTGCGCGATGTCGGGGACGCCGGAGCCGGCCTTGATGGCGTTCTGCAGCTTGGTGTACTCGAGGGTGCTGGTTCCCGCGTTGACCAGGTTGACCTTCACCTTCGGGTACAGCTTCTCAAAGGCCGAGACGAGCTGCTTGTCCTGCGGCGCCCAGGCCCACCAGGTGAGCGTGGTCGGCGTCTGCAGCGCCGCCGCGAGCGACGACGCGCTGGCGGAGCCGCTGGGCGCGCTGGACCCGGAGGCCGGGGTTGAGCTGGAACTGGAACCGGAACTTGAGCACGCTGCCAGCGCGCCGGCTATGGCGAGGCCGACGGCAGCGCCGGCCGCGGTTCTTGCGATTCGAGAGCGAGGGGCTTTCAGCATCGATGCGCCTTTCTCTGTATTTCTTCGTTGGTGCTGCTATTTTGAAAGTCAAGATCGAAAGTCGAATTCGAATAAGTAAGCAGAACGAGTCCGGCTTGCTGCGGTCGCTGAACCCCTTTTCTTCCGGACCTGGACCGGCCTGGAGGGCGGCCGCGGCGGGGATTCATCCCTTGACGCTTCCCGTGGCCAGGCCGGACCGCCAGTACCGCTGCAGGTACAGGAAGGCGGCCATGATCGGGATGACGGTGAGCAGGGAGCCGGTGACGACGAGGTTGTAAACGGACTGGTCGCCCGCGGTGTACGACTGCTGGTTCCAGTCGTTCAGTCCCACGGTCAGCGGGTACCAGTTCGGTGTGCTCAGCATGATCAGCGGCAGGAAGTAGTTGTTCCAGGTCGCGACCACGGTGAACAGCACCACGGTGACTATGCCGGGGGTGAGCAGTCGGCTGGAGATGACGAAGAACGTGCGGAACTCGCCCGCCCCGTCGATCCGGGCCGCCTCCAGGATCTCGGTGGGCACCGCCTCGGCCGCGTACACCCAGATGAGGTAGAAACCGAGCGGGCTGACCATCGACGGCAGGATGACCGCCCAGGGCGTGTTGGTCAGGTGCAGGTTGCTGAACAGCAGGAAGGTCGGCACCGCGAGCGCGGTGGCCGGGACCGCGACCGTGCCGAGCACGATGGCGAACACGATGCGCTTGCCGGGGAAGTCGTACTTGGCCATCCCGTACCCGGCGAGCGTGGCGAGCACGGTGGCACCGCCGGCCCCGGCCACGACGTACAGCACCGTGTTGCCGAGCCAGCGCACGAAGACGCCGTTGTCGTAGGTGAAGACCTGGTGGATGTTCGACCACAGCGCGAACTTCCCGCCGAACCACAGCCCGAAGGTGGAAAACAGCGCGCTCTGCGTCTTCGTCGAGTTGACGACCAGCCAGAACAGCGGCAGCAGGGCATACAGCAGCATGACCGTCATCAGGATGTTCAGCAGCACGGAGGGCCGCTTGCGCAGGCCGCCCCGCCGCTGCCGCCGCGCCAGGCGCGGCGGCTTGCGGCCGTCCTCGGTCGCCGGCAGCCCGGAAACAGCCTCTGTCACGCTCATGAGGACACCTCGCTGGCGCTCGGAGTCCGCATTCGCGGACGCACTGTACCTACCGATTCGCTCGCAAGCTCGCTCATGCCGTCCTCCTGCTCCCGTACCACTGGACGGCGGCGGCGATGATCACGGTCAGGATGCCCATGACGATGGCGATCGCCGCCGAGTAGTTGTATTCCTGGCCCGCGAACGACAGGTTGTAGGCGTACATGTTCGGCGTGTAGTTCAAGGGGATCGTGTCGGGTGTCAGGAAGTGCAAGATCTGGGGCTCGTTGAACAGCTGCAGGCTGCCGATGACCGAGAAGATCACCGAGACCACGATCGCGACCCGGATCGCGGGCAGCTTGATCCAGCGGATGACCGCGTACTGGGTCGCGCCGTCGATCTCCGCGGCCTCGTACAGTTCGCCCGGCACCGCCCGTAGCGCCGAGAAGAAGATCAGCATGTTGTAGCCGACGAACTCCCAGGTCACGACGTTACCGATCGAGGTGAGTATCCAGTTGCTGCTGAACGGGTCGGGGAAGTGCCCGCCGAAGAGGGACCGCACCCGGGCGACGAGGCCGAACTGCGACCCGTAGATAAAGCCCCACATGAGCGACGCGACCACGGCCGGGACGGCGTACGGCAGGAAGATCGACAGCCGGTACAGCGGCACCCAGCGCAGCCGGGCGCTGTCCAGCGCGAGCGCGGCGAGCAGCGCCAGCACCGTCATGATCGGCACCTGCACGGCGAGGAAGAACAGCATGCGCCGCAGCGCCGCCCAGAACTGGGGGTCGGTCAGCGCGAGCTTGTAGTTGCCGAACCCGACGAACGCGTTGCCGCCGATCAGCTGCTGGCGGTACAGGCTCAGGTAGATGGCGTAGCCGATCGGCAGGACCAGCGCGAACGCGAAGACCGCGAGGAAGGGGCCGACGAACCCCCAGCCTGTCCACCGCTGGCGGCTTGAGCGCCGTGTGGGCTGGCGGCGACGTCGGAGCGCTGGGGCGCCCGCCGTGACTGCCGGGTTGACTGCCATCGTCGTTCTCGTCCTGTTCCGTAGGATGTTTGCGTAAACATCGCGATGTTTACGTGAACATAACGCGGGACTAACATGGCGCGCAAGCACAGTTTTGAATCTTCTCATCCTGATGGGTCGGTCCCTGTTGGCTGGATCCAGTGACGACAGGATTAGAAGGTTCACCAGATACGAACGCTGGGAACGGACGGGGAGCCTCATGACACCGACCGCGAGTAGCCGCGCGGGCACGCCGCGGCCGTCGATGGCCGACGTGGCCCGCCTGGCCGGCGTCTCGTCGCAGACGGTTTCCCGCGTATCGAACGGCCAGGCCAACGTCGACGAGGCCACCCGTGCCCGCGTCCTCGAGGCCATGCAGACGCTGGGCTACCGCCCGAACGGCGCGGCCCGCGCGCTCAAGAGCGGCCGGTTCCACGCGATCGGCGTGATAATGACTACGCTGCAGACCCTCGGCAACATCCGCACCCTGGACGCGATCGCCACCGAGGCTGCCCACGCCGACTACTCGGTGCTGCTGATGCCGATCACCGACCGGACCCTGCGCGGCGTGTCCGGCGCCTACCAGCGCATGTCCGTGCAGGCCGTCGACGGCGCGGTGATCATCCTGGAGGCCCGTTTCCTCGACCGGGCCGAGTTCGCGCTGCCGCCGGGCATCCCCGTTGTGGTCATCGACTCGGGCGCCGGCCCCGGCTACACCGTGGTCGACACCGACCAGGCCCTCGGCGCCCGCCAGGCCACCGAGCACCTGCTCGCGCTCGGGCACCGCCAGGTCTGGCACATCGCCGGACCCGGAGACGTCTTTCTCGGCCGCCCACCGCGCCGAGTCCTGGCAGGCCACGCTCGAGGCGAGCGGCATTACCCCGCCGCCGCTGCTGCGCGGGAACTGGACCGCGGAGTCCGGGTACCAGCACGGCCTGACCCTGGGCCAGCGGCCCGACGTCACCGCGATCTTCGCCGCCAACGACGAGATGGCCCTCGGGGTCATGCGCGCCCTGCATGAACTCGGCCGCGATGTCCCCGGCGACGTCAGCATCGTGGGCTTCGACGACATGGACGTGGCCGCGTCCTTCTGGCCGCCGCTCACCACGGTCCGCCAGGACTTCGCCGCCGTCGGCCATCTCAGCATCCAGAAGCTCCTCGCCAACGTGTCAGAGACACCTCGGGCCCCGACACCACGATCGTCCCGACAGAACTGATAATCCGCAGCAGCACCGCCCCTCCCCGAAGGGGAACCCCCGGGTAACGTCCGGCCCCCACCGAGTCCCGCCGCACCTTTGCTTAGCCGGTGACCGATGATTGCTTACCAGGCGGTGACCGTCGTCCTCTTTGCTTACCTGGCGACCATGATCACGCCCGGTATGTCCGGGATGCGGCGCCTCCGGGTAAGCAAAGACGCTCCGCTAAGTAAAGACGCATCTCAGCGGACGCTCCGCTTGAGATTCCCTTGTCCCTTCAGCCTCGTGCGTTACGCGTCGGCTTGTCTCTCAGGTCAGACCTTCGACGCGTTGACATAGCTGGCCTGGCTGTCCGGCGCGAGCACGACCCAGACCTGGCCCGGGGCGAACAGCATTCTTTGCCCGTTGGGGAGCGTGTAAGTGGTGCCGCCCCCCAGGCTGGGCCGGGACCAGTGGACGGTGTACTCCTGGCCGTCGCGCAGGATCACCGCGGTGCCTGAGCCGGTCGACTTCGCGTAGGGCGGCCGGCTGCCGTACTCCTCGAACCGAGACGTGGAGATCTGCGTGTACTGGATGATCACGGTGCTGCCGCCGAGCTGCCCGCCCTCGGTGGCCATCGCCGGCGCGCCGTCCATCCAGGTCAGCCAGCGGTTGTCCTTCGCCGACCAGCGGAAGGTGTAGGACGCGGCCGGGTACTTCACCGAGTAGGAGGCGGTGCCCTTACCGCCCGCGGGTTCCGGCCCGAACCGGAACCCGATATCACCGGCCTTGCTGGCGCCGGGTGCCTCTGCGAGCAACTGCCCTGTGTTCGCGTACAGGTTGTACGGCGCAACCCGGTCCGGGCTGCGATAGTAGCCGCCGACCTGGAGAGCGTAGAGGTCGACGATCGGGGCCCGCTCGATGAACGGCACCAGGTGCGGGGTCGCGCCCGACCAGGCGAACGCGGGCCGGCCGAACTGGCGCAAGATGTCGAGGTCGCTCTGCCGGGCGCTGCGCACCGGCCCGACGACCGGCGGGATATGCGAGGAGTAGACGGCCATGAACCGGGTGAGCCCGCCCTCGACCGGGATCACGTATATAAGGTCGGCCGACTGCAGCCCGGTCTGCGGCCGGGCGTCCACGATGTTGTCGATCTTCACCGCGAGCACCGGGCCGAGGGCTTTGACCGGCTCCCCGGTGAAGGGGTCGAGCAGCGGTCCTTTGGGCGTAACCGTGGCGGTGCGGCGTGGCGGTCGGCCGCTGTGAAGGCGTGGCCGCCGCGAGCGGCCGGGCAGGCGCCGCACTGCTGCACGACGCGAGGAAGAAGCTGACGGACACCGCGGTGATCACGGCGAGATACCACCCCGCGTGCCCCAGCTTCCCGGACGTACTCAGCCTCCTCGTCGTGCCCCGCGGCCATTTCATAGGTCCGCCTACTTCCGTACGCTCCTGTGCCCGGCGCTCCAGCCCTCGGAATGGTAAACGAGAAATCAACAAGAATCAGCTACTTCAACAAGAAACCGTATTACTCAGTTAACCCTACGCCGGCCGGGAGAACCCTAGCGAAGGCGGCCGTGTGCAGGGAAAAGACCTCAGTGTGAGCAATCGATCACATTGAGTTCATGTCTTCTGTTAGCGTTGCCCGTTGAAACGCGGGGAAACCGGGTTTATCGCTGAGACCAACGTTCGTGCTGGGGGTGGACCGTTTTGTCGACTTCACTGGAGTGCGCGTGCCACGGTGGCCGGTTACCCTCTCGATATGTCACACGCAACACGGCTCGCGCCTGGTGCGGCGACCGCTCGGGTGGGCGCTGACGCTCCGGCCGACGTGCTGCGCCTGGTCCGGGCGGACGCGCACCCGGTCGCGCTCTGCGGGGCCTGGGCGGGCGGCGGCGACGTGATCGCCGCCGAGCCCGTGGCCGTCCGCGCGGCACCTGGCCCGCTGGCCGAAGTCCTCGACGACGACTTCGCCGGCCCCGTTGATTCTCATGAGCCAGGCCAGGTCGGCAGCGACCGGAGCTTCGGCGGCGGCTGGATCGGCTACCTCGGCTACAGCGCGGGCGGC
Source organism: uncultured Actinomycetota bacterium (assembly GCA_963785645.1). GTDB lineage: Bacteria > Actinomycetota > Actinomycetes > Streptosporangiales > Streptosporangiaceae > Trebonia. The sequence goes on along the minus strand of CAWAWG010000015.1, from coordinate 166,714 downwards.
GAGGCGCTGCCGCCGACCGGGCCGCGCGCCCTGCCCGCCTGGTGGTTCGGCTACTACGACCACGTGCTGCGCCGCGACCGGGCCACGGGGGAGTGGTACTTCGAGGCGCTGTGGACGCCGGAGCGCGCGGACGCCCTTGAGGAGCGGTTCGCCGAGCTGGACGACCGGGCGGCCCTCGTCCTGGCCGGCGGCACGCCCGCGACCTGGCCACGGGGCCGAACGGCTACGAGTTCGGCCCGTTCCGCCTCGTCCCCGGCGCGGCCGGGCACCAGGAGGCGGTCCGCAAGGCGGTCGAGTACATCCACCAGGGGGACATCTTCCAGGCCAACATCACCCTGCGCGCCGAGGCGGACTTCGCCGGCGACCCGCTCGACGCGTTCTGCCAGGGCGTGACCGCGCTCGACCCGCCCTACGCCGCCTTCATCGGCGTCTCCGCCCCCGGCGCGGGCACGCCGCCGTCGCGTCCCTGTCGCCCGAGCTGTTCCTCCGCCGCACCGGGCGACACGGTCACCTCCAAGCCGATCAAGGGCACCGCGCGCCGGGCCGCCGACGACGCCGAGGCCGACGCGCAGCGCGCCGAGCTTGAGGCGTCGGCGAAGAACCGCGCCGAGAACGTGATGATCGTCGACCTGGTCCGCAACGACCTCAGCCGGGTCTGCGTTCCCGGCTCGGTGACCGTCCCCGTCCTGCTCGGCCCCGAGCCGCACCCCGGCGTCTGGCACCTGGTCTCCACGGTCACCGGCACGCTGAGCCCCGGGCGCGGCGACGGCGACCTGATCCGCGCCGCGTTCCCGCCCGGTTCGGTGACCGGCGCGCCGAAGGTCCGCGCCCTGGAGATCATCGACGAGCTCGAGACCACCCCGCGCGAGGCCTATACCGGCGCGGTCGGCTACCGCTCCCCGGTCGCGGGCCTGGAGCTGAACGTCGCGATCCGCACGTTCGAGTTCGCCGCCGGCAAGGCCTGGATCGGCGCGGGCGGCGGCATCGTCGCCGACTCCGACCCGGCCGGCGAGTACGCCGAGTGCCTGATCAAGGCGACCCCGCTGCTGACCGCGCTCGGCGCCCGACCCGACCGCTCGCGCCACGCGGAGGCGACCCGCGCCGACGGTGATCCCGTCGACGCCGTCCCGCGCCGCGGGCGCCAGTGACGTGCCGGTCCCTCCGGCGCCTCCCGGCCTCACGAGCGCCGGTATCGCTGCTGCCGCGCTGCTCCGCGCCCGGCCGGGGTCTTCACCTCGCTGCTGGTCACCGACGGCGCGACCCGCGGCCTGGCCGCCCACCTGGCCCGCCTGGAAGCCAGCGTCCGCGACCTCTACGGCAAGGACCTCCCCGCGTCGCTGCCCGCCGACCTGGCCCGCTGCCTCGCGGCCAGGCCATCGGGCAGGCTGCGGATCACCGTCCGCCCGGTCGGCGGCCCGCTTCAGGCCACGGTCGAGGTCGTCCCGCTTTCCCGCCGGCCGCGCGCGTCCAGCCGCACCGGTCACGCTCCGCCCGGTGACCGTTCCCGGCGGCATCGGCGCGCACAAGTACCGTGACCGCAGGCTCCTCGCCGAGCTCGCCGCCCAGGCCGGGACGGGACCGGACCAGCACCTGCTGCTCACCGACGAGACCGGCGAGCTCCTCGAGACCGACCGCGCCAACGTGTTCGCGGTCATCGACGGCGTGCTGCTCACCCCGCCCGCCGACGGCCGCCTGCTGCCCGGCACCACCCGCGCCGCCGTGCTGCGCGCGGCCCGCGACCACGGCATCAGGATCGGCCAGAAGCCCCTCACCCTCGACGAGCTGGCCCAGGCGACCGAGGTCTTCGTCACCAACGCGGTCGCCGGGCGTCCTCCCGGTCACCGCCATCGAGACCGTGCACCCGCACCTGGCTCCCGGGCCCGGTGACGGCGGCCCTCGCCGCCGCCCTGGCCGCCCGTCCCGCAGACGCCCGGCCGTCCGCTCCGGTGGCCGCACCGCGCCTCGCACCGGCCCTACGTGGGAGCACGGGCCCCGCGCGTCGCGCCTTCGGCGGGCCGCGCCGCTCGTGATCCTCATCGACAACTACGACTCGTTCACCTGGAACCTCGCCCACCTGCTGGACACCGCGGGCGCGCGGGTCGAGGTCGTCCGCAACGACGAGGTGACCGCGGCCGCAGGTCATCGCGGCCGGGCCGGCCGGCGTGGTGATCTCGCCTGGCCCCTGTGCCCCGGCCGAGGCGGGCATCAGCATCGCCGCGGTGACCGCCTGCGCCGCAGGCGCGCGTCCCGCTGCTCGGCATCTGCCTGGGGCACCAGGCGATCGGCGCCGCGTTCGGCGCCCAGATCATCAAGGCGCCGAGCCCGGTGCACGGCAAGGCGTTCCCGGTGACCCACCACGGCCACGGCGTCCTGCGCGGCCTGCCGAGCCCCTTCCAGGCCACCCGCTACCACTCGCTCATCGTCGACGAGGCCACGCTGCCCCGCGACCTGCTGGTCACGGCGCGGACCGACGGCATCACCATGGCCGTCAGCCACCGCACCCGCCCGATCGAGGGCGTTCAGTTCCACCCCGAGTCGATCCTGACCGCGCACGGGTCGACGATCATCGCCAGCTTCGTCAGCGCCGCCGCCCACGCGCAGACAGGGCGAGCGACTAGAGCCAAGCAGTTTCCCGTCCGGAACGAGTATCAACTGCCGCCAGCGGGTTACGCTGCCCGTAATAGCCGTCGACGCGAATGGGGGGTTTTCAATGGGTCTGTTCGACGAGGCCGAGAAGCTGGCCGGCCAGGGCGGTGAGGACGCCCTGGTGCAGAAGGCCACGCAGGAAGGTGAGCAGCTCCTGGACAACGAGACGGGCGACAAGTTCGACTCGGAAATCCAGCAGGGCGGCAACCTGCTCGATCAGCAGGTCGACCAGGACCTGCCGAACCTGTAGCGGGTGTGACAACGGACGCCGCCCGGGAGCTCCGCGGCGGCGTCCCGCTTCGGCCGCACTGCGAACGGGATCATCCAGGTAGCCGGCGCGTCTGCTGCGCGATCCTCCCGCTGGGCAACGTGCCGCCGCCTCGTCGATGGCGCATCAGTCCTGGTGAGAGCGTAGGGGCCAGTCGGCATTCTTTGCATGGCCGCGTAGCCTTATGCGGTATCTTAACCAGATCTAAGTGATTCATGTCACAACGGGTAGACGAGTACTTAGGTAAGCCTTACCTTAGTCACCGTGACTTGGGCCGATAGCGTACCTAACCTCCTGATCGGGCTCCGCGAGGGGCTTGAGGCCGGACTCGTGGTGACCATCCTCCTGGCGGCCGTGCGCAAGACAGCGGCGGCGAGTGCCGAGCGCGCCCGCATCGGGGGCCAGTGCCTCGGGAACCGGCAAACCGACCATATCGACCGCGCCGATCTGGCTCGGCGTGCTCGGCGCGGTGACCCTCGCCGCCGCGTTCGCAGCCGTGCTGACGTTCTCCGTCAGCGTGCTGAGCAGCGCCGGGCAGGAGGCGGTCGGCGGGCTGCTCAGCGTCCTGGCCGTCCTGCCTGGTCACCGCGATGATCTTCTGGATGCGCCGCACCGCGGCCACCCTCTCCGCGCACCTGCGCGGCGAGGTGGCGCGCGCCGCCGCGATCGGCACCGGCGCACTCACCCTGACCGCGTTCCTCTCCGTCGGCCGCGAAGGCCTTGAGACCACCCTCTTCCTGTGGACGGCGGCCAAGGCGTCGGGGCAGACGGTCGGGCCGCTGGTCGGCGCGGCGATCGGAATCGCCGCCGCGGTCGTCCTGTGCTGGCTGCTCTACCGCCGGGCGATCCACCTGAACGTGGGCGTTTTCTTCAACCGGACCGCGATCGCGCTCATCGTGATCGCCGCCGGGGTGCTCGCCTACGGCCTCGGCGACCTGCAGGACGCCGGGCTGGCTGCCCGGCCACACCTGGCTGGCGTTCGACCTGACCGCGCACATCGACCCCAGCTCCTGGTGGGCGTCGATCATCACCGGCATCACCGAGCTGTCGCCGAAGATGACCGTGCTCCAGGTCACCGCCTGGCTCGCCTACCTCGTGGTGGTCATCCCCGCCTTCGTCAACGCGGGCCGCACAGCGGGCGTCAAGAAGACCGCCTCCGCCGCGCCCGCTGCCGCCTCAGCTCCGGCCGGGGCCGCCTCCGCCCCGGCCGGAGCGGCCTCCACAGTGGCCGCAAACGGAGCCTCAACCGAGGTCTCCGCCCCGGCCGCCGAAGCCGCTCCGGTTGGCGCCGCCGCCGCTGCCCGCACCGCTTCTGCCCGCCCGCTTCTGCCCGCACCGCCTCGGTCCCGGTCGCCGTCCCGATGCCTGCCGCCACCTCGGCCAGCTCAGGTACCCCGGGCGATTCCAGCGCGCCCAGCACCCTTAACGGCTCGGGCGATTCCAGCGCCACGAGCCAGTCGGCCGGCCCGGGCAGGCCAGCCGGACCCGGCCAGCCGGCCGGCCCGGCTGGACCAAGCGGCCCCGGCGGACCTGACAGCCCCGCTCAGCCCGGCACCGTCGGCGAGTCCGGTGCGCCGCGCGAGCTCCCCCGCTGGGAGCGCGTCGCGGCGGGCCGCCCGTGGCTCGTGGCCGGAGTCCTGGTCGCCGTCCCCGCGCTCGCGGCCGGCGTGACGATCGCCGCGCTCCCCGCCAAGGCGACCAGCGCGGCCGACACCGTGACCGTGAGCAAGACCGACTGCGCGCCGGAGTGGACCGCCGCACAGTCCGGCACCCAGACGATCACGGTGACCAACAACTCCGGGCTAGCCGGCGAGATCAACCTGGACAACGCCGCCGGCGCGGTCGTCGGCGAGATCGAGACGATCGGCCCCGGCACGTCCGCGCCGCTGACCGCGACCCTCGGGTCCGGCACCTACACGTTCCGGTGCTTCATGGGCTCCCAGCCGGTGACCGCCTCGCAGCCGGTCACGGTATCCGCGGACACCGGGACGACGGGTACCGGAACCACGGTCGCCGCCCCGGTCGCCATCAAGCCCGTCACGCTGGGCGACATAACACCGCCGAACAAGCTCTACCAGGTCTACGCCGCCGCTCAGCTCACCGGCCTGGCCAAGGCCGTCACCGTCATCGAGACCGACCTGCGGCGGGGCAGCATCCCGGCGGCCAAGAAGGACTGGCTCACCGCCCAGCTCGACTGGGAGCGGGTCGGCGCGTCCTACGACAGCTTCGGCGACCTGGGCGGCGCGGTTGACGGGCTACCCGACGGCCTGCCCGACGGCGTCAGCGACACCGGCTTCACCGGCCTGCACCGGCTTGAGTACGGCCTGTAGAACGGCCAGTCGGCCAAGGAACTGCTGCCCGTCGCGCAGACCCTCGCCAAGAACGTGGCCACGGTCCAGAAAAACCTGACCACCGACGACCTCGCGGGCGACCCCACCCAGCTGCCGCTGCGCGTCCACGAGATCATCGAGGACGCGCTCCGCGACCACCTGTCGGGCATCGACAACGAGGGCGCAGGCGCGGCCTACGCGATGACCTATGCCGACACGCAGGTCGACAAGGTGGTGCTCGGCGAGGAAGCCAGCCTCATCGACGAGCGCCAGCCCGGCCTCGTGGCCACCGCGGACAGCCAGCTCGCCGCGCTCGACAAGGCGCTCCTCGCCACCCAGGCCAACGGGCAGTGGCAGTCGCTGACGGCGGTCAGCCTCGACCCAGCGTCAGCACGTGGACGCGGCCATCGGCCAGCTCCTGGAGACACTGGCCGAGGTTCCTAACCTCCTCGAAGTTCCCCCCTCCCACTGACCAGCACACGACCCTCGACATCAGCCGACGCAAACCCCTCTGGAGCTAACCCCGTGGACGTCAACCGCCGCAATTTCCTCAAGGGCACCGCGGCCGGTGCCGCCGGCACCGCGCTGGTCGGCGGCGTGCTGATCGGCGGCGCACACGCAGACGCGAACGCCGCAACGCAGGCCACCGACGCCTCCGCCGAGGAGGCGTCGTACCCGTTCCACGGCGCGAACCAGTCCGGCATCATCACCCCGTTCCGCCAAGCAGGCGGCCACCTGCGTCGCGGCCTTCAATTCGATCGCGACGGACAAGGCGGACCTGGCCGACCTGCTGCAGACGATCACCACCAGGGCGCGGTTCCTCACCGCCGGCGGTATCGCGCCCAACCTCGGCGTCAGCCAGCCGCCGTCCGACAGCGACGTGCTCGGCCCGATGATCCCCGCCGACGGGCTGACCGCCACGCTGTCCGTGGGATCGACGCTGTTCGACGACCGTTACGGCCTGGCCGATCGCAAGCCGCTGAAGCTCCAGCCGCTGACCGCCTTCCCGAACGACTCGCCCGACCCCGCCTGGCTCCACGGCGACCTGCTCCTGCAGTTGAGCGCCAACCACCAGGACACGGTCCACCACGCGATCAGGGACATCACCAAGCACACACGCGACGGCATGCAGCTGCGCTGGAAGATCGAGGGATACAACTCGCCACCGCGCCCGTCAGGAACGGGGCGTAACCTGCTCGGCTTCAAGGACGGCACCGCGAACCCGACGGGTGCCCTGGCCGACAGCCTGATCTGGGTCGACGACGCGGCGGAGCCGGCCTGGGCGCAGGGCGGCTCCTACCTGGCGGTGCGCCTGATCCGGATGCTCGTCGAGTTCTGGGACCGCGTATCCATCAACGAGCAGGAGGGGATGTTCGGCCGCCGCCGGGACACCGGCGCCCCCCTGGACGGCACGAATGAGTTCGACACGCCCAACTACAAGGCGGACCCGAACGGGAACGTGATCGCCACTCGACGCCCACATCCGCCTCGCTAACCCGCGCACGACGGCGACCGCCAACCAGCGTCTCATCCGCCGCTCCTACAACTACGACCTCGGCATGGACGAGAACGGCAACCTCCAGGCGGGACACATCTTCATCGCCTACCAGCAGGACCTGGAGCGCCAGTTCGATCACCGTCCAGAAGCGCCTAATCGGCGAGCCTCTGATCGACTACGTGCAGCCGTTCGGCGGCGGCTACTTTTACACCCTGCCCGGCGTCCGCGACGCCACCGACTGGTACGGCAAAACCATGCTCGCTTAACCGCGGACTCGCTTAATTACGGGGCTTGCTGGATCAGGGGCCACGCGTACCCGCGGGCAGGCGCGCTGTGCGGGTTCGCACCGGTACCTGTTTTCCCTATTCAGAACGGGGACGTGCTTCGCCTCAAACGCCGCGTCTCCCGTCATAGCCGGGGCGGCGTCCGGGCGGGAATTCCGTCCGCCGCCTCACCTCATATCTGGGAATGGCGGACGCTCTTTCCGTTCCTCGGGAGGATTTTTCATGGAGGATTTTCATGATTCGGCTGGCGGCAGGAGGGCACGGTTAGCAGCTTTCTGCGAACTCTGCCGCGCTCCGAACGACCAAGACATCGCAGACATCGCGCGATCCGGTATGTCGGGCGCTGGCGCGCCTCGACATACCGGATATTTCATGAAATGGGCCACCGGCTTGCGGGCCTTAATGAGGTGATCTCGCACGGTGGCCGCAACATACACTGAGTTTGCGGGGTGATCCCGCCCCTATTTGTGAGCTTTATACCCGCCAAACTCAGTGTATGTCTCCGGGCAGAACCCTGATCATGCTCTCTTCGCTATCGACAGCAGCCGGGCCGCCTCGGGTGTCAGCGGCTCATGGTCCGGCCGCCACACGGCGGTCAGCTGGCGGATCAGCGGCGGCCCGGCGATCTCGACCGCGACCAGACGACCGAGGACCAGGTCGTCGCGGACGGTCAGGCGGCTGAGGACGCCGGGGCCGACTCCGGCCGCGATGGCCGAGCGGACCGCCGCGCTCGTGCCAAGCTCCATCGCGATCAGCGGTGTGAGCGGCGGGTGCTGCGCGGCCAGGTGGTCGGTGAGCGTGTCCCTCGTCCCGCTGCCGGCCTCGCGCATGACCAGCGGTGTCGCCGCGATCTCGGCCAGCGGCAGTGGCTGGCGGCGACGGGCCCACGGGTGGCCGGGCGCGGCGACCACGAGCATCTCGTCGTCGCGCAGGTGCGCCGTCACCAGATCGGCGGGCAGGTGCGGGGTCTCGATGAAGCCGAGCCCCGCCTTGGCGTCCCTGACCAGCTCGATGACCCCGGTGGAGTTGGCGACGGTAAGCTCGACCGCCGTCGGCGAGAGGTCCGACGCCTGCTCGGCGGCGCGCAGCTCGACCAGCCAGTGCGGGACGAGGTGCTCGGCGATGGTCTGGCTGGCGGCGATGGCCAGCCGGTGCGACACCCCGGACCTGATCGACCGCAGGCCCGCCTCAAGCCGGTCGGCGGCGTCCAGCACGTCCTCGGCCCAGCCGACGATGAGGCGCCCCTGCTCGGTGAGACGGGACCCGGTCGGTGCGCGGGCGAGCAAGGGAACGCCCATGACCCGCTCAAGGGTCCGCATCCGGGCCGACAGCGCCTGCTGCGACACGCCGAGCACTCCCGCGGCCGCCGCGATGGACCCGTGCCTGCCCACCTCGCGCAGCGCCCGCAGTGCGCCCAGGTCGTGCACCGTCTCGCTCATCGTCTTCGCGCCTTCCGCCGGACCGCGCCCCCGCCGGATCGCGGCCCGCCGGGTACAAGGGTAGTTTGTACCCCCACAAGGCCGGGTTTCTTCTCGCAGGTCACGATCTTGACCACGCTGAAATAGCCATGAGCTGCCCTGCGTGATTCCGTCAGCCCGCGCGCCCAGCGCCCAGCCGCCGCTGCGCCCGTGCGCCGTGCCGCCGCGAGCACGGGAGCCGGGAGCACGGGTGCGGTGCGCCCCGCCCCCGAACGCGACGTCGCGCCTAACGCCAGGCGGCGGACGCGGGATACAAAAGGCCCCCGGAGGGGCACTCCGCATCCCGGTAGCGCCTCCGCCGCGCGCCGTGGCATCCCCAGCCGGCAGGCGCGTGCTCTCGTCCCCGGCTTCGCGCTCGCGCTCGCCGTCGCGGCGACGGCGACCATCGTGGGGGAGCACGTGCCGCTGGTCGGCAGCGCGGTCCCCGGTGCCGTGATCGGCGCGGCCGTCGCGATCGCGGTCAAGCCGGGCGCGCGCCTCGCGCCCGGGCTGAAGTGGGCCAGCACCTTCGTCTTGCAGTGCTCGGTCGTCCTGCTCGGCGCGCAGCTCTCGATCGGCGAGGCGGCTCGCGTCGGCGTTTCCTCGCTGCCGGTCATGCTCGGCACGCTCGCCGTCTGCCTCGGCGCGGCGTGGCTGTACGGAAGGCTGCTGGGCGTCCCCGGCGACCTGCGGACGCTGATCGGCGTGGGCACGGGGATCTGCGGCGGCTCGGCGATCGCCGCGGTCTCCCCGGTGATCGAGGCCGCGTCCACCGACGTCGCCTACGCGATCTCCACGATCTTCCTGTTCAACATCGCCGCGGTCCTCGTCTTCCCGCTGCTCGGGCACGCGCTCGGCATGAGCCAGCAGTCGTTCGGACTGTTCGCGGGCACGGCGGTCAACGACACGTCGTCCGTAGTCGCGACGGCGACCACCTACGGGGCCGCCGCGACCAGCCACGCGGTCGTGGTGAAGCTGGTCCGCACGCTGATGATCATCCCGATCTGCCTCGGCCTGGCCGCCCTGACCGCCCGCAAGCGCGGCCCACCCCGACGGCAGCGCAGTCGTCTGGCTGCCCGGCAGCTGCCCCGCCAGCATCAAGGACCGCCCCAGGCGCTTCAGCCTCGCCCGCTCGTGTTTCCCCGGCCGGAGTGCTGCGCCTCGTGCCCTGGTTCCTGATCGGCTTCGTCCTCGTGGCCGCCGCGAACTCGGCCGGGGTCATCCCGGCCGGCGCGCACGCCCCGCTGCAGCACGCGTCGGTGTTCCTCGTCGCGGTCGCCCTGTCGGCGATCGGCCTGTCCACCAACGTCGCCGCGCTCCGCAAGGCAGGCCACCGCCCCCTGCTTCTCGGCGCCCTGCTCTGGGTCACCGTCGCCGCCGCCAGCCTGGGCCTCCAGGCCCTCACCGGCACCTTGTGATCCGCCCAACTCGACTGCGGGCCGCCCTCCTACCCCGGCGTCGGGGCAAGGCCGGCCAGATCTTCGCTGAGTGCCCAGAGCCGTGCGGCTGCCTGGGTGTCTTTCGCCAGGTCGCTTGGCTCAGCAGGCTTGCAGTTGACGAAGTAACCTCCGGTCACGTCGGCGACCTCCGGAGAACTGGCGAGGTATACCCCGGTCCGGGCGCCAGTTCGGGGGCCGGGCCGCAAGCGCAGGATGAGCGGCAGGAGCGCACCGGCGACGCCGGTCACCTCGCGGCCGAGACTGGTGCGCACGAAGCCGGGGTGCAGGCAGTTCGCCGTGACGCCAGTGTCGGCTAGGCGCGTGGCCAGTTCGGCGGTAAACAGGATATTCAGCAGCTTGGAGACAGAATAGGCCTGCAATTGCCTGGACTGAGTGCCGCGGGGCAAATCGTCCCACGGAATGGCACGGACTTGCTTGTGGGCGGATGAGGAGACCGTTATCACCCGCGCCGGAGCGCTGCGCTCCAGCAGTCCGCGCAGCAAACTGGTGAGCAGGAACGGCCCGAGATGGTTGGTGGCGAAGGTGGTCTCCAGTCCGTCAGCGGTCAGTTGACGGACAGGCGAGATCACGCCGGCGTTGTTGACCAGGACATTGAGCTGGCCATGTCGGTCCAGGACATCCCCGGCCAGCCGGTGCACCTGCGCGAGACTGGAGAGGTCCGCGATCATGACCTCGACCCGGGCAAGCGGCACCCGGCGAGTTACTTCTGCCCTGGCCGCCGCGCCGCGTGCCGCGTCTCGGCCGACAATGACCACCGTGGCACCCAGCATGGCCAGCCGCAGTGCGGTCTCCTTGCCGATCCCGCTCGTCGCCCCGGTCACCAGGCAGGTCGTGCCTGACATCGTTCCCACGTGGCCTCCGGTGCTCGGAACTCAACCGTGCACGCAACGGCATCTGCGGAAAACGCCGCGTCTGCCCGTCGGCACGACGGTCGCTCTACAAAACACTTTGAAGTCCGACCCTAAAGACGGCAACTGGTATGACTAACAAATAGGGCGAGCCAGGTGCCCGCGTGGTGGGACTCAGGGGTTTTACGCCACTCGGTCGAGATCGACGATGAAGTCCGTCAGCAGGGCGGCGAATTCCCGCGGTGCCTCCTGGTGCGGGGCGTGCCCGGCGCCGGGTATCAGCTGTACCTCGCCCCGCCACAATGCGGGGATGGTGAGCTTTCGCAGGTAGTCAAGGCTCACCAGTTGCTCGCCGGCACCGTGCAGCATGGCCAGCGGCTGGCGCAGCCCGGCGGCGATCGCGATCTCGTCGGCAAACCGGCCCTCGCCGATGCTGGCCAGCAGCCAGGAGCGCGCCGCGCCGTCGGTAGCCAGGATGTCGGGCACGAACACACTGGTCGCCAGCGACGAGCCGGGAGCGGTGAAGCTGGCGGCATACGCTTGTGCCTCGGCCTCGCTGACGCTCGCGGTGAAGCCGACGTTCAACGCCTCGTTCGGCAGGAACGCCTCGGCGAACTGCGCGGCCGACCCGACCGGCGGTGCGCCGAAGATGACGAAGCCTGCCGCCTCCGGCAGCATCGGCGCTGCCTCAAGCGCAATGTGCCCGCCCAGACTCCAGCCGACAACCACCGGGTCGGTGGCACCAAGCGCCCAGGTGAAGCCGGTGAGCACGGCCGCGTACCCGGGCAGCGAGTAGGCCGCCGGGTCCGCGGCCGGCGCCGACTGCCCGTGGCCGGGCAGGTCAAGCGCGAGACACCGGAACCGCTGGCCGAAGTCGCCGTCAAGCAGCGGGAGCCAGGTCCGGGCGGAGGACGAGTTGCCGTGCACGAAGATGACCGTGCGGCCGTCCGCCGCCGGGGGTTTCCAGGTAGGCAATCCGCTGCCCGGCGATCTCGACGCTGTGCTGATCCACCCGCTGCCTCCCGGCTTGGCGTAAGATGCCCGATTCGTTCCCAGGCCGCTGTCTACCTTAACCGGGCGCCGTCGCGGGCACCGGCCAGCCCACTACGCGGACATCGCCGTCGACGGCCCCCGCCGCCAGCACAACGACATCCGGGACCAGTACGACCAGGTCATCCGCGATGCGTCCGAACCATCCCGGCGGTCACCGCCCCGTCAGTGCTAGACGCGGACGGGGATGTCATCGGCGCCCTTGCGCCGGTTGCACGGACCGCAGGATCCATCCATGCTGGGGCGGCCCCGAAGACAGCCACACAGCCAACCCGCACAACGGGAGGCACGGGAATTCACAGCACGGTGCGGGTGGTCCGGTTGGTCGCACCCGTTGGCAGCCAAGGGTCCGGGTTGTCGCGCAGCGCTTTAGCGGTCCGGAGCGGCAGAGAGGCGTAAATCACCCTTGACCGCGGCCGCTGACCGGCAGTAACCTGAGCCGGCAGGCTGATCGCGATGTGGGAAGCTGAACAGGATGAGCCGAAGAGGGGACACGAAGCAGTGAGCCGCGCCCAGGTACTCCAGACGACGGACGAGGCGGTCGCCGGGATCGAGGACGGGTCCACCGTCCTCGTCGGCGGCTTCGGGCTTGCCGGCATGCCCTTCGACCTGATCGACGCGCTGATCAGGCAGGGTGCCAAGGACCTGACGATCGTGTCGAACAACGCGGGCAACGGCGACGTCGGCCTGGCCGCCCTGCTCAAGGCGGGCCAGGTCAGGAAGGTGATCTGCTCCTTCCCCCGCCAGGCCGACTCCTGGGTCTTCGACGACCTCTACCGTGCGGGCAAGATCGAGCTCGAGGTCGTGCCCCAGGGCAACCTCGCCGAGCGGATGCGCGCGGCCGGGGCGGGCATCGGCGCGTTCTTCTGCCCGACGGCGGTCGGCACGCCGCTCGCGGAGGGCAAGGAAACCCGCGAGATCGACGGCCGCACCTATGTCCTCGAGTATCCGATCAAAGGGGATTACGCGTTCATCGCCGCGCACCAGGCCGACACCCTCGGCAACCTCGTCTACCGTAAGACGGCGCGTAACTTCGGCCCCGTCATGGCGACCGCCGCGCGCGACCACGATCGCCCAGGTCAGCGAGGTTGTCCCGGTCGGCACGCTCGACCCGGAGGCCGTCGTGACCCCCTCGATCTTCGTCGACCGGATCGTGGCGGTCGAGGCCCGCCACTACACCGTGCAGGGAGCCCGCTGATGTCCGAGCCCGCAACCGAGAACACGGCTTCAAGAACACGGCTATCGAGAACACGGGCCGGGGCCCGCTGTCCACCGACGAGCTCGCCGCCGTGATCGGCCACGACATCCCGGCCGGCTCCTACGTCAACCTCGGCATCGGCCAGCCCACCAAGATCGCCGACCACCTGCCGAGGATGAGGACGGCAACCCGACCGTCATCCTGCACACCGAGAACGGCATGCTCGGCATGGGCCCGGCCGCCACCGGCGACGCGATCGACCCGGACCTCACCAACGCGGGCAAGGTCCCGGTGACCGAGTTGCCCGGCGCGGCCTACTTCCACCACGCCGACTCCTTCGCGATGATGCGCGGCGGCCACCTCGACGTCTGCGTCCTCGGCGCCTACCAGGTCGCGGCCAACGGCGACCTCGCCAACTGGCACACCGGCAAGCCGGAGGACATCCCCGCCGTCGGCGGCGCCATGGACCTGGCGATCGGCGCCAAGGACGTCTACGTGATGATGACGCTCTTCACCAAGACAGGGCGAGGCCAAGCTGGTCCAGACGTGCACGTACCCGCTCACCGGCGTCGCCTGTGTCAGCCGCGTCTACACCGACTACGCCATCTTCGACATCCAGCCCGACGGCGTGCACGTCCTCGCCACCTACGGCATCACCCTCGCCGACCTCCGCGACCGGGTCCAGGTCAAGCTCCTCGGCTAACCCGGCATCACGCTCCTGCGAAATCAGCGGCATCGCCGCGCAGGCCGCCGTCTCCAGTCATCCCGAACGATTCCGGCTTCCTTTCCCATCGTCGCCCGCCTCGTCAGCGCGGCGTCAGCCGGAAGGCGCGCGCCCCCGCCATCCAGGCCAGGTGCAGGTCCTCCGGGTTGGGGTTGCCCGCGGCGTCGAACCCGACCTTGTTGAAGTTCGCGAAGGCCTTGTTGTCCCGGGTCATCGTCGCGTACGCCGCGACGACCTCGGCCTCGCCGGAGTAGACCAGGACATCGGCCTGCCGCCGCCGTCCCTTGAGGCGGATCTCCACCGGCTCGCCGGTCCGCAGGTTCCTGCCCCAGCCGAACGGCGTCCCGATCAGCAGGTCGCCCTTGTCTCGGGTGTAGGCCACCGGGATCGTGTAGCGCCGCCCCGACTTGCGGCCCACGATGTACAGCGTGACGAGCCTGCTGCCCACGGCGCGGGACAGCAGCGGCGTGCGCAGCATCCCGCGCACGACGCGGTTGGCCAGGTCCTGCATCGCCAGCGTCTGCGCCCGGGGATCCGGAATCGCGGTTGGATCGCCCATCTTGCCCGTCACCGACTGATCGGTCATCGGTCGTCTTCCTTTCCAGTGTGTTACCTCGATCCGTCTCGGATCGTCATCGGGTATGACGGAAGGGAGCGTGGAAAGGTGACAGTGGATCCTGCGAACTGGCCGGCCCGGACTTCGCGGCACGCGGCTTTGAGGAGCACCGGGCGCACCTGCGCTCGGTGGCGTACCGGATGCTCGGCTCGCTGACCGACGCCGACGACGCGGTGCAGGAGGCCTGGCTGCGGCTGTCCCGCGCCGACACCGGCGACGTCGCAGACCTGCGCGCCTGGCTGACCACCGTGGTGTCCCGCGTGTGCCTGGACATGCTGCGCTCCCGGGCCGTCCCGCCGCGAGGACTCGCTCGACGTGCACGTGCCCGACCCGATCGTCACGCGGGTCGACGACGACCCGGCCGAGCACGCGCTGCTGGCCGACTCGGTCGGCATCGCCCTGCTTGTCGTGCTGGACACGCTGTCGCCGGCCGAGCGGCTCGCGTTCGTACTGCACGACGTCTTCGCCGTGCCGTTCGACCAGATCGGCCCGATCCTCGACCGTTCCCCGGCCGCCGCCAAGCAGCTGGCCAGCCGCGCCAGGCACCGCCTGCGCGACGGCCCGGCGCGCGCCGCCCGGGCAGCCCGCCGCCGCGGCGCGGCCGCCCGGTCCCGACCACGCCGGCTGGCAGCGCCGACCTCGCCCGGCAGTGGACCGTCGTCGACGCCTTCCTCGCCGCGTCGCGCGAGGGCGACTTCGAGGCGCTGCTCGCCATCCTCGACCCGGACGTCGTCCTGCGGGCCGACGCGGGCGCGGGCCCGCTCGGCCCCTCGGTCCTGGTCCGCGGCGCCCGCGAAGTGATGGCGCAGGCCCAGCGCTTCGCCGCCCTGGGCCGCTTCGCCCGCCCGGTCCTCGTCAACGGCGGCCCCGGTTTCCTGGTCGCACGCGACGGCGAGCCGCTCGCCCTGATGGCCATCACCGTCCACGACGACAAGATCACCGAGATGGACATCCTCGCCGACCCCGTCCGGCTGGCCCGGCTCGACCTGGCCGCCTGTGACTTCTTAGCGGGCCATGAATCCAGCGAGCCGGAGCCGGGCGTCAGCTCTGCGGGTCGGCGTACACCGGCGTTGGTGCAGTCGGTCATGCACCTTGCTCGCGGCATTCTGGGCGAACGCGGCGTTGGCCGCCTTGTTGCCGTCCAGTCCCTTGCCCTGGTCCTTCAGCCCGACCGAGACGTTGTAGAGGTCGGCGATCAGCGGCTGCGTGGTCGCGTCCTGGTAGGCGCTGAGCACGGGGGCGGTGCTGCCGGTCTGGTCGTACCAGTTCCAGAACGCGTTGCATGCCTGTGCGTTACCGGTATTGGCCGACCGTCCCCCCGACGTGGCCGCGAAGGTGACCGCACTGACGGTGATGACGGCGATCACGATGAGACCGATGTTGACCACGCGTCTGGGGTTTTTCATGGTCGGCACCTTCCTCAAAACCATGCTCGGGCCTCAAAGCCGTGCTCGGGGGCAAGCCGCAGGATAACAGCACAGGACCGTCGAAGCCGAGCGCCGGCGTTTGACCGCTGGCGTTGCGGTCAGTTCGCAGGTGCGCGCCCGTGGTAACTGTCGAGGTGCTGCAATGCGATTATCCGCGCATGCTGGATGTCATGGACGGCAATAAGCATCACCACCATCACCGGACTGGTGTGTTCGCGCGCCTGCCGCATGTGCTGCGCCCGCATTCGCATGAGGCCGCCGACAAGGTGGACGCGGCCCATGGAAGCCAGTTCAGCCGGAATGCGGGCGTTGTGGCTCTCCCTGGGCATCCTGGCCGCAACGGCGCTGATTCAGGGCGCGGTGGTGGCGCTGTCCGGTTCGGTCGCACTGCTTGGCGACACGCTGCACAACGCCGCCGACGCACTCACGGCGGTGCCGCTCGGTATCGCCTTCATCGTCGGCAGGCGCCCGGCCACCCGCCGCTACACCTACGGGTACGGGCGGGCCGAGGACCTGGCGGGCATCGTGATCGTCGTACTGATCCTGGCGTCCTCGGCGCTGGCGGCCTATGCGGCGGTGACCCGCCTCGCGCACCCGGAGCGGGTCTCTGACCTGGTCGCGGTGGCGGCGGCCGCGCTGGTCGGATTCGCAGGCAACGAACTGGTCGCTCGCTACCGCATCCGGGTCGGCCGCAAGATCGGCTCCGCCGCGCTGGTCGCCGACGGGCTGCACGCGCGCACGGACGGTTTCACCTCGCTTGCGGTGCTGGTTGGCGCGGGGGGCGTGGCGCTCGGCTGGAACTGGGCCGATCCGGTCGTGGGACTGGTGATCACGGGCGCGATCCTGGCGGTGCTGTACCAGGCCGCCCGCGAGGTCGGCCGCCGGCTCATGGACGCCGTTGACCCGGCCCTGGTCGACCGGGCCGAGCAGACGCTCGCGGCCACTCCCGGCGTGCTCGGCGTAGGGCTGGTCCGGCTCCGCTGGGTCGGTCACCAGCTCTGGGCCGAATGCGAGATCGCGGTCGGCAGAGAAATCTCTGCCGTCGAGGCGCACGAGATCGCCGTCAATGCCGAACACAACTTGCTGCACGCGCTGCCCCGCCTGTCTGCGGCCCTCGTGCACACCGACCCGCAGCCGGGCCAGGGCACCGACCCGCACGCGGTACTGGCCTCCCACCATTAGCCTTTTCCCGGATAAATCCGGGGTGCGGGCGGCGCAGAAAGGATTCATAGCTTTCGTCGCGCCGTTCATGCGGTCACCTGACCAGCAGGCAGCGCAGCGTGTTCTACCCTGTTTCGTCGCGGTTCGCGTCTAGTATGTGTAAGCCTGCAGAGCAAACGGGGGAAGTCATCAAGGGGAAAACATGGACGAGAGGAAGATCGGCCCATTTCCACTCAATCGGGTTGCGCATGGCGACTGTGTTGAGCTTGGAGTTGATCTGCCTGATCGGAGCATCGACGTCCTGGTAACCTCTCCGCCGTACTGGGGTCAGCGCCTGTCATCCGGCATGGGGGTAGAAGACGATCCCAGGCACTACCTGCAAACTCTCGTAGATATCTTTCGGCTCCTACAGCCAAAGATCAAAGAAGACGGCCTGGTATGGATCAACGTCGGGGATGCGTACAACACCCCTGTTAACTGGCGCTCGGATGACCGTAACTACAGCTCGCTGGGCCCCAACAGGACAGGTCTTGAGCACACAAATTCCGCCTACGTGAAGCCGCGGGCCAGGAGAAAGGCCTACCTGGAAGCCGGGAGCCCGTGGCTTACCTATGGAAACCTCCTCGCCCTTCCTTACCGCATGGTTATCGCGATGTGCGACGATGGCTGGCTCTTCCGGGGGGAGGTCATCTGGCGCAAGAAGAATCCCATGCCCGAGGGCCGCTGCCGGCGCCCGCACCGCGGGCATGAGTCAATCTACTTGTTTGCCCGCAGCGAAAAGCATGCGTTCCGGACCAGTCCGCCGGTCAAGAGCGTCTGGGAGTTCGCGAACGAGAGAATCGACGGACTCGCTCACTATTCACGTTTCCCGCTCGAACTTCCCCGGCGCTGCATCTCGGCGCTCGGCCGCCAAGGTGAGGACGTGGTCGTTCTCGACCCGTTTTCCGGCAGTGGCACGACTGGACTGGCCGCCCTCGAGCTCGGATGCTCCTACGTGGGATTCGAGGTCGACCCCGATCAAGTCGAAGCGGCGAACGCCCGCCTGACCGAATTTCCCTGACCAGAAGTCCACGATCCTCCCGCGACGGCGGAGTGCGACGGCCCGGCCTTCTCCAGCATCGGTAAAACCGGTAACACCGGTAGAGCCGGAAAGAAAGCCGCGCCGTCGGCACACCCGGGCGCCCGGTCAGGCGGGGGCGACATTCTGGTTGAGATGGAACACGTTGCCGGGGTCGTACTGCCGCTTGACCCGCGCGAGCCGGTCGTAACCCGCGCCGAAGTTGTCACGGACCCTCGCCTGGTCGTCGGCGGAGGCGAAGTTCACGTACCCGCCGGCCAGCGAGTGCGGCGCGAGCGCCGCGTAGTAATCCTTCACCCAGGCGATGTTCGCCTCGTTGTCCGCCGGGTCCGGCCACATTCCGGCCAGCACGCACGCGTACTTCGCGTCCCTGTGCCCCCACGCGGTCGCGTCGGGGGCCACGTCGTGCACCGCGCCGTTGACCGGGTACAGGTGCACCGCGCAGTTGACGGCCGGCATCCGCCGGGCGTGCTCGGCGTGCACGGCGATCACCTCGTCGGTGAGGTCGCCCGCGAATACCGCCTTCCAGTAGTGCTGGAGGCCGCGCGGCAGCAGGGGGTCGAACAGGGCATTCAGCGCGGTGTAGGGCATCGGGCAGGCCATTTCGGCCATGACCGGGCCGACATCCCGGAAGGAATCCAGGATCTTGGCGCCCTCGTCGTGATCCCCGGTCCAGCAGGCGATCAGGGCAGGGAACGGCTCGCCGACCCGGTTTTCCGGTATGAACGGGAGCGGGGGAGCCAGGTGCCAGGCGGGATAGCCGCCGAACTCGCGGGGAGCGCCGTCGATGAACAGGTCGAAGTAGCGGAACAGGTCGTGCGCCGCCTCCCGCTCGAACAGGATCAGCCCGGCGTAGACGTTCTCCGGCACCGGGTGCAGCCGGAAGGTGAAATCGGTGACGACGCCGAAGTTGCCGCCGCCGCCGCGCAGCGCCCAGAACAGGTCGGGGTGCTCGCGCTCGCTGGCGGTGACGATGCTGCCGTCGGCCAGCACGACCTCCGCGGAGATCAGGTTGTCGCAGGACAGGCCGTGCGCCCGGGTCAGGTAGCCGATGCCGCCGCCCAGGGTGAGGCCGGCGACACCGGTGCTTGAGACGACGCCCCCGGTGGTGGCGAGACCGTGGGCCGTGGTGGCGTCGTTCATCATGGCCCAGGTGGTGCCGCCGCCGACCCGCGCGGTCTGGCGGCCCGCGTCGACCTCGACGTGGGTCAGGCCGGACAGGTCGACCACGATCGCGTCGTCGGCGGTGCCGAAGCCGGGCACGCTGTGGCCGCCGCCGCGGATCGCCACCTCGCGGCCGGTGGCGACGGCGTGCGCGAGAGCGGCCTGCACGTCCTTGGCATCGGCGCAGCGGACGATGGCGTCCGGGCGGGCGTCGATCATGAAGTTGTACACGCGGCGGGCGTCCTCGTACCCGGCGTCCTCCGGACCGATGACCGGTCCGGCAACGAGTTCGCGCAGTGTGGTAGCGGACATGAAAGATCCCCCTTTTCATGGTTCCGTGATCTGTTGCCCACGCTAAGGACCGCGGCGGTTCGCGTCATGACCAGTCCTGGTAGCGCGCGGGTTTGGCGGCTTAGCCAATTCTGGCTATCGACCGCTGCGGCCTGCGCGGTTACATTGAGCGCATGGCGGCTTGGGAAGCGCCGCCGTATCCCGTCCGGGTAGCCGGGGCGGCGATCCCGGCGTTCGTCGGGCGCACCGCCGAGACATCCGCGGCGGAGGAGGCATGGGCGGCGGTCCGTGCCGGCGGGCGGCAGGTAATCTTCATCGGCGGCGAGCCCGGGGCGGGCAAGTCGCGGCTGGCGGCTGAGATCGCCCTGGCCGTGCACCGGCAGGGTGCGGTCGTGCTGCTCGGAAACTGCTCGCCCGAGCCGGGCGGTCCCTACCAGCCGTTCGCCGAGTGCCTGGAGCACCTGCTCGGCGGCACGGAGCCCGGCGTGCTGTCCGCGTGTATGCCGGACTCGGCGGCGGAACTGCTGAGGCTGACACCGCTGGTCTGGCGGCACCGGCCGGAGCTGACCGCACGCACCGGGGACGGCCGGGACTACCGGCATGAACTGTTCGACGCGGTCGCGGCGCTGCTGCACGCCGTCGGCGAGCAGCGGCCGGTGGTGTGCGTGCTTGAAGACCTGCACTGGGCCGGCCAGCCTACCTTGCAACTGCTCGACTACGTGGCGCAGCGGTCGGCCCGGTCGCGCATCCTGCTGCTGTGCACGCACCGGACGACCGCGCCCGACCGCAGCGACGACCTCATCTATGCGATCGCGGACCTGTACCGGCTGGACGGCGTACGGCGGCTCGACCTGGCCGGGCTCAGCGTCGAGGAGGTCGCGCAGTACCTGGTGGCGGTGGGCGGGCTGACCGCGCGCCGGGCGCGGGAGTACGCCACCCTGCTGCGCGACCAGACCGGGGGGAACCCGTTCTTCCTGCGCGAGCTGTGGCGGGACCTGTCCAGCTCGGACGCGTTCACCGGCGCGGGCGTCTGCGGGCTGCCGGCGCGTGCCTTCGGTACCCGGGCGCCGGCCTCGGTCAGGGACACGTTGCAGCGGCGGCTGTCCCGGCTCGCGCCCGGCGAGCGCGCCGTCGTCGAGACCGCGGCCGTCCTCGGGGACGGCGGTGAGGTGCGCACCCTGATCCGGGCCTGCGCCGCGGACGCGGCAACGGTCCTGGCGTCAGTCGATGCCGCCGTCCGGTTCGGGCTCCTGGACGGTGAGGAGCTTGCCCGCGGCCGGATCGCCTTCCCGCACATGCTGACCCGGCAGTCGGTGCTCGACCTGACCGACCCTTCCCGCCGGGCGGGGCTGCACGCGCGGGTGGGGGAGGTGCTGCGCGCTTCCGGATCCGAGTCGCCCACGGTGATCCGGCAGCTCGCCCATCATTTCGCCCGGGCCGCGGCCCTCGGCCACGGAGACACCGCGGCGGAGTACCTGCGGCTCGCCGCGCGGGAGGCCGCCCGGAGCCTTGCCTTCGAGGATGCCGCCGCCTGGTACGCCCAGGCCGCCGACCTGACCGAGGGCCCGGATGCCGATCGCGAGGAGCTGTGGCTCAACGCCGCGGAGGCCTACGTTCGCGCGGGCGATTTCGCCCGCGCGCGGATACCTCTACCTGCGGCTGACCGACTCCCGCGACCCCCGGTCAGGCTCCGCGCCGCGATCGGCTACGAAGACGCGGCCTGGCACCCGGGACTGCCGGGCACGCAGGCGTGCGAGCTGCTGGCTCATGCGCTTGAGGACGTTCCAGAGGACCTTGACGATCCAGGGTACGTCTGGGCCCTGGCCAGCCTCGGGCGCGCGACCGCGTTCACCGGCGACGCCGAGCGCTCCAGCCAGCTGGCCGAGCTGGCGCTCGGGCAGGCGCGGCGCCTGGGGAACCGCAGGCTGCTCAGGCACGCGATTCAGACAATGATGTGGCAGCACGTCGGGCCGGAATGGGTCGGCCAGGCACCTCGCGTTCGCCGCCGAGCTCACCCCGCTGGCCTGGGAAGCCCAGGACTGGGGCGCGCTGGCGACCTCGGCGGTGTTTCGCTGCGCCATCGCCTACATTCACGCCGACCGAGCCGCCTGGACGGCCGCGACCGCCGATCTCGACCTGGCGGTAAGCCGCAGCGGTGAGCCGTTCGTCGCCTTCATGCGCCGGGCCGGTGACTACGCGTACGCGTTCCTGAGCGGCGAGTTCGGCGTCGCCGCGCAGGTGGCCGAGGACCTGCTCGAACTCGGGCGGTCGTTCGGGCCGGACGACACCGAGGGCACGTACGGGCTGCAGATGTACATGATCCGCCGGGAGACCGGCGTCCTGGAGCAGGTCCGGCCCCTGCTCAGCGTCATCCGCCAGTCCTCGGACACCTGGGAGCCGGGCCTGCTGGCCCTCTGCACGGAACTCGGCCTCGCCGAGGATTCCCGCGACCTGCTGTGGCAGCTGCTTGACCGGATAGACGAAACGGCGCCCCGGTCGGCGCCGTGGGCCCAGTGGACCGCGGTGCTCGTGTTTCTCGTCGAGGCCGCGCTGGCGCTCCGCGACGTTCCCGCGGCCCGGCGGCTGCGGCCGCTGCTCGCCCCGTACGCCGGGCAGCAGCTGATCGCCGGGCAGTTCGTCGCGGTGTTCGGCCCGGCCGACACGTATCTCGCCGCCCTTGACTCGCTGCTGGGGGAGCGGGACTCCGCGGAGCGGCTGTTCGCCGCGGCCCTCGAGCAGGCGACCGGGTTCGGCGCGCTGGTCCACCGGGCCTCGACGCTGACCGCGTGGGCGGCTCACCTCAGCGCCCGCGCGGCCGCCGCCGCGCAGGCGCCGGGAACGCAGGCAACGCGGGCGACACCGGAGGAACGGGCGCGGATCACCGAGATGCGCGCGGAGGCGCGACGGCTGGCCGCCGCTACCGGGCAGGCGCGCCTGCTGCGGCTGCTGGACCAGGCGGATACATCACGCCGGCCAGACGAGCGGGAGAGCCGGGACGGCCCCGGTTCCGCTGGGCTGACGCCGCGTGAGATCGCGGTGCTCGGCCTGCTCACCGCGGGCAGCAGCAACCGGGAGATCGCCTCCCGGCTGAGGATCAGCGAGAACACGGCGGCCAACCACGTCCGCAGCATCCTGCTCAAGACCGGCGCGGCGAACCGGACCCAGGTCGCAACGCTGGCCCTGTCCAGGGGCTGGGTCGCGGATCCGGCCGCCCCTTTACGTGTCAGCCCGGTACGTTCGCCGGCTGGTACCTCGTCGGGAACGCTGGTTTGCGACCCGTTGGGCAGCACCATGCCGCTGACCTCGACCACGACGTCAGCGGGCAAGCCCGCGCGCTGCGCCGCCCGCCGGATCGAATCCGCGAACGGCGCCTCGTACAGGCAGTACGTCTTGCGCTTGTCCGCCGACAGGAACGAGTACAGCCACCGCACCCCCTCCTCGTCGTTGATCCGGTTGATCTGGTCGGCCTGCTGGGCCGAGGCCTCAAGCTCCGCCGCGAACCGGCGTTCCACCATGAAAATCGGCATGTCTAACACCCCCGGGTATCTCCAGGCAACGTACCGCGTCGGTGATACCTCCGCCAGTGCACCAGTCGTCCCACCCGGTGCCGCCGGGCCACGAAGCGCAGCACCGGGCCCGGTCTCCGTCCCGCTGGGGCGGGGAAGGCAGGGAAGAAGGCCGGGCCCCGTGCTGCGGGCCCGGTGGTGGGGAGCACCGGGCCCTTCTCGGGTTAGCCGATCTGGTGCAGGACGCCGGCCCCGATGATGCCATGCGCCCATACTTTGTCCCTTCCGATCTTGACAGGAGCGTGTGGCACGCCGCTCCTGGCGAGTATCTGCGAGTGTTACCCTCCCTGGAACACTCGTTATTTATCCCTAATATTTAGGGATGCAAGGCGTGAGCAGCGTAAAATACCGCCTCCGAGCTGTCAAGATCACCTGATAAAAGCCAGCCTGGTCTGCCATTTGTGATAGGTGTTGCAGCAATTTGTAATGGGTGTTGCAATAGTTTGTAATAGGTGTTTCAGTACGGATCGCCCGGTCGGTAAATCGAGACGCGTGTTGCACCTGGATTACCTAAGCCTGAAACACGTGTTGCATCTTAATTACTCGGGCAAGCGCGGATAAGCTCGCGTCGGCCCCGGTGTCCGGATTTCGCAGTTTGCCAGTGGCGTAGTTTGCCAGTGGCGCAGCGTCACGGCGTCTCGGCGTCGGACCGCCAGCGGTGCCCGCGCGGATCGGCGTAGAAGCTCATCAGCTGGCCGGCGTCCGTCTCGCCGAGCATCCCCGCCGCTAGCGCGCTGGCCAGGACGTGCGGATAGCTGGTGATCGCGCGGACCGTCCAGGGTGCCAGCACCTCGCGCATCTCCGGGAAGTCCCAGTTCGCGATGGACAGGACGCCCGCTACCCGCAGGCTGGTCTCGGCCAGCAGCGCCTGGATGACCCCGGCGGCGCTGCCGCCGCTCGCCACCACGTCCTCGATGACCACCGCCCGTGCCCCCGCGCCGGGCGAGCACTCGACGAGCGGGCCGCCGGCCGCACGCGCTTGCGCGCGCACGTAGGCGAGCGGGAGTTCGAGCCGCTCGGCGACCGTCTTCGCCCACGGGATCCCGGCGTGGGCCACGCCGATGACGTAGTCGGCGCCGGGGAACGACGAGCGGGCAGCGTCGGTGAGCGCGTCGTCGACGAGGCGGCGCAGGGCCGGGAACCCGTTGAGGCGGCGGCAGTTGCAGCCGCAGGGCGCCACGATCCCGGACTTCCAGCGAAACCACTGGTCCCGCGGCATCCGCAGGTCGGCGGTGAAGGCCCCGGACGCGACCAGCGCATCGGCGACCGGGTGGGCGTGCCGCGCGTCGGTCAGGGTCGCGGGCGGCCCGGCCACCGGCCCGGGCGAGCCGGTCACTACGCGGACTGCCGCGCGGTCGGGCAGGCATCGAGCGAACCGCCCGACCGCCTGCTCAGTTCCGCGCGGACGACGGCGTGGCTCGGGGCGTAAAGACCCATCCGGGCGTAGCCGTCACGGCAGCTGTTGCGGTACAGGCCGTAGACGAACCATCCGGGCATTCCGCGCAGGAACCGCGGCAGCCCGCCGTAGTTGGCCGGGTTCAGCGCAAACTTGCACACGCGCACGTTCCACGCGAAGTCGCGCGCTTCCACGATCCCGGCCAGGTCGTCAAGCGTCTTGACCGCGGCATGGTTGAGCGCGTCTTCCTGGGCGGGGTCAAAGCAGCCGGTCAGCGGACCGGGAAAGGAAGCGATATACAGGAAGGTCCGGGCGGCGAGCGGCAGGTCATCGCTCGCGCGCATCAGGCAGCGCTGGTGGGCGCCGGTCACCCGCACGTCGTCCACGACCACCAGGTGCGCGTCCCGCACCTGCTCTGACCGGAAGCGCCGGAAGGACAGGGCGTTGTTCGCCATGTGCAGGTCCCTGGCCTGCGCCGACAGCGTGCCGTAGTCCCCGGCGGACGTGCTGATCCGGTCCACCCGCAGCAGCGGGGCCGGCGGCAGCCCGTGTCTGGTCCTGGTCGCGTTCAGCACGGGCTGCAGCCTGCGGGCGAGCGTGGTGGCGGCCGCGGGGACGTGACTGTACGGGGAGGAGGTCACCAGCAGCCTCGGTGCGAGGGCCAGTTCCGGATGGCGCTCGCAGAAGGCCGACTCAAGGGCCCGCGCGAAGCCCTCCGCGGCCGTGACCGAGCCGTATTTGTACCTGCTGTAGCACGCCGGGCTGAACGGAGCCGAGCCGGTCCCGTTTATGGCCGGACTTGGACCGCCAAGTGCATACAGGGCGAACTCGCAGGTCGGAATGACGCGGGTCAAGCCGGGCACCTCTCGATTTCATCCTGCGTTTGGGGCAGTGTTTGGCGACAGTGCACTAGTGTGCTCTTCCACTGGGGAAGCTAAAACAGGCGACTTTAGCTGTCAATGATCCGCTCAGAATCTCTGGTTTCACATGGTGAGATGTGAGAGATCGCACATGATTTCAGGATTGGCACTGTAATCTGCCAGTTATAACATGACACTGCTGAGCAGTAAGCTATGTGTGAAACAGGTGTTGCATCTGAATGGTGGGGACGACTGCGCATCGGGATGGCTGCTCCTCTTGGCCCAGCTTCCGAAATCGCCGTCAAGCGCGCGGGTAGCGCTCTGGCGCCGCCTGCGGGCGGCCGGCGCGACAACGATGATCAACAGTGCCTGGGTACTGCCGGAGACGGCGCCGCACTCGAAGTTCCTCGGACAGCTGCGGGACGGGGTTCTCCGGCAGGGCGGTACCGCGTTCGTGCTGAACGTCTCGGTTGCGTCGCCGGAGGTAACCGAGACGATCACGGCGCGCTTTCAGGCCGACCGGGCCAAGGAGTACGACGAGTTCGCCGAGCGCTGCACCGCTCTCCTTGACGAGATCGGCAAGGAGGCCAGCGCCGAGAAGTACACCTTCGCCGAGATGGAGGAGAGCGAGCAGGACCTGGAGAAGCTGGCTCGCTGGCTGGCGAAGATCCAGGAGCGTGATTTCTTCCCTGATGAGCGGGGGGAGCAGTCGGCTGCCATGCTTGTCCGCTGCCGCAGTGCCGTGGAGACCTTCTCCCAGGCCGTCTACGCGGCCGAGGGAGTAACGAACTCGGTCGGCCGCGGGCTTCAGGTGCCGGGTGAACCGGCCACACGTGACCCGGACGCGGATGATCCGGACACAGATGATCCCGACGCGGATTAAACAGGCCCCGGGTAACGGGACTCGATCCATCCGGTGTGCACCGCGAACGGCCGATCGGGGTCTGACGGTGCGAACGCCTCGTCCGTGACGAGGGCGCGGTGCAGCGGCAGGCTGGTCGCCAGCCCGGTTATCTCGAACTCGTGCAGTGCCCGGCGTGCCCGCCGCAGCGCCTCGTCCCGGGACGACCCGGTCACGATCAGCTTGGCCAGCAGCGTGCCGAACGCCGGCGCGACCACCGAGCCAAGTTCCGCGCCGGAGTCCAGCCGCACACCGGGGCCGGCGGACGCCAGGTGCGCACCGTCCCCGGGCCGGCGCGAAGCCCCGCCCCGGGTCCTCGGCATAGACCCGGAACTGGATGGCATGCCCGCGTGCCTCCGGGTCGCCGTGGCCGGGAACGCCGCGGGCAAGGACGCCGCCCTCGGCGATCCGGAATGACTCCCGCACCAGGTCGACCCCGGCCACCTCTTCACTGACCGGATGGGCGACCGCCAGCCTGGCGTTCGCCTCAAGGAAGGCGAGCGTGCCGTCCCGGCCGAGCAGGAACTCGCACGTGGCCGCGCCCGTGCAGCCGGCCTCGCGCAGGATCGCCGCGGATGCCGCGCGCAGCCGGGCGTCAAGCCCGGCCGGCAGGAACGGCGCCGGCGCCTCCTCCACGATCTTCTGACGCCGCCGCTGCAGCGAGCAGTCCCTGGTGGAAATCACCGCGACACCGCCGCGGGAATCGGCCAGGCACTGGACCTCGACGTGCCGCGCGTATTCCAGGTAGCGCTCGGCAAAGAACTCCGCCTGCCCGCCCCCGGCGGCACCCACAGCGGCGGATGCGCGCATGACGCTCGCGCAGGCGTCCGGGATCTCCGCGGCCGACCGGGCGACGGCGACTGCTTTCCCCCCGCCGCCGGAGGCGGCCTTGACCACGATCGGCAGCCCGGTCTCGCGGGCGAAGGCCGCCACCGGCGCGACGTCCGCGGCCGGGCCGCTCATCGCGGGCAGCAGGGGCGCGCCGGCCCGCCGCGCCACCCGCCGGGCGGAAAGCTTGTCGCCAAGCAAACCGATCGCCGCGGGCGGCGGCCCGATCCAGGTCAGCCCGGCATCCAGCACCGCCTGGGCGAACGCGGCGCTCTCGGACAGGAACCCGTACCCGGGGTGCAGCGCGTCCGCGCCCGAGTTCGCCGCCGCCCGCAGCACCTTGCCCGTGTCCAGGTAGGTCTCGACGGGCCGGGTGCCGTTCAGCGGTACGGCCTCGTCCGCCGCCCGCACATGGACGGCCTCGCGGTCCTGGTCCGCGTACACCGCCACGCTCCCCAGGCCAGCGTCCCGGCAGGCCCGGGCGATCCTGACCGCGATTTCCCCTCGGTTAGCAATCAGGACCTTGCGCACCCGGTGCTCCTCCGTCCCCTGGTCCCGCCCGCTTCAGCAGCGAACCTCTGTAATTCTTCTGCGAGCCGCCGCGACGGGTCGTGCTAGGGTACAGACGCGGGATCCCCGAGGGCTTCCAACCTGTACCGTGAACACTTCGGTGTCGCTGTACGGGGATCTCGCTCTTTTCTCTCCGGATAACACTTTTCCACGGCCGTCGGCACCGCCGCCCGTGGGCTTGGACCGGAAGTGCCCGCCGGTGGATACCGCGAGTGGGCCGTGATCGCGTGCGGATTTCCCGATGTTCATCAGCGATTCTCCATGCATGGATTTACCGTTACGTTATGTGAGCGGCTATGGCCGATGCGTAAAAGGCCTTGCAGTTGGAGAGTCCAACAATCGATGCCCCGCTTCCGCTCAATGACGGGGATCTGGTAAGAAGCCCGGCGTCTGGTGTCAACTTACGAAAGAACTAGGTGACTTTTCTGTAATCACCTCTTTATGGCCTCGTGATGGGTCTACTGTGTCCTCTCGGGAGCGTCGACGAGTAGAACTTCGCAAGACATGGAGGTGGATTGCATGCCGAACAGGCATCGGTCCGCGTCGCGACGTTGTCGGCCCGGGGGCCAAGGAGAGCGTGTCGCGCCCTCGCGGACGGGCAGACGGCGGGCGGCGGACTGCCGGGCGGCGTGATGGCTTTACCGGGCCCTTACGTCCCGACACCGGGATCTTCCTGCGACGTTATTTCCTGATAAGGATTTTCGCTGATCTCCGCACGCCTGAGGGCGAGCGGAGCCGCATTGCGACGGCGTCAGCAACTGCCTCATCGGTGAACTAGCGAAATTCGATGCAATTTATGTTGAACCAGAGGCCGCCGGTATCCGTTCACCGTAGCGGGGATCGTGATGCTGATGGCGAACGCCGACCCGTGGCCTGCGTGAATGGCTATCCGTTGGCCAGGCAAGCCGTACCCGACGACTTTTCCGCACTCCAGGAGGGACCATGTCAAGACTGCGAGGCGCCCGGCGGCGCTCTCGGAGTAACAAACAATGGTGGGCCGCAGCGGCGATCGCCGTAGCGCTCAGCGTTGGCGCGGGGGTGATCATCGTGGTCAGCAACCACGGCCCGCAGGCCCAGGAGTCCTTCCAGACGAGCGCCTGGGTGCGCTGGGACTCCGGCGGCTTCGGCCGTGGCGGCTATGTCATGGCGAAGCAAGGTCAGCGCGAGACGGCCAATGCCGCCGCCACTCCGGTCAGCTCGCAGGCCAGCCAGCAGCTGAGCGTCAAGCGGGAGACCAAGCAGCAGTTCCTGGCCTCGTACGATCGCACGCACACGCAGGATTACCAGTCTTTTCTCAAGAACCGGGCCCGCCTCGAGCAGGAGTTCCAGAACCTGCTTAGGCAGTACGAGAAACTGCTTGAGCAGTCGCGGCGCAACCATCACCGGACGCCGCCGACTCCGCCGGTCGTCACGCCCACCGCGACACCGACAGCTACCTCCACGGTGACGGCAACGCCTACTCCGACCGCCACGGCGACCACGTCAGCCACCACCCCGGTGACGACCACCACAACGCCAACGGCCACTGCCACTGCCACGCCTACGGCGACTGCGACGCCGACGGTGACAGCCACGTCCACGCCAGCGTCGACGGCGACAGCCACGTCCACGCCGACTGCGACTACGACGCCAACAGCGACTGCCACCGCGACACCCACGGCCACGGCCACGGCAACGGCAACCGCAACGGCCACGGCCACCGCGACCGCAACGCCAACGGTCACCGCAACGCCGACCACTACCACGACGACCTCGACCGGGGTCACCCAGGCCAACAGCCCGAACTGGGCCGGTTACGCCGCCACCGGCGCGGCCGGCACGTTCACCAGCGTGGCCTCGAACTGGATCGTGCCGCCGATGAGCTGCGGTGCCGTTACCACCTCGGCCCGGTCAAGCGACGCGGCGGGCCTCGACGGTGACGGCACGAACACGATCGAGCAGATCGGGACCGAGGGCGACTGCGACGGCAACTTCCCGGTGTACTCGGGCTGGTACCAGGTGTCGCCGAATGCCCCGGTGTTCTTCACCAACCCGGTCAAGCCGGGTGACGTGATGACGGCCTCGGTCACCGCCCTGGGCGCGGGCAGCTTCATGCTCACGCTCTTCGACATGACCCAGAACTGGACCCAGGTCACCCAGCAGACCGTGGCCAACGCCACGGAGGGATCGGCCGAGATCGTCGCCCAGGACCCGAGCCAGAACGGCGCGACGCAGCCGCTGGCCAACTTCGGCCTCATCGACTTCATGGGCGCCGCCGTCAACAACGCCGCCATCACGGCCCCGATCAACGAGATCACCATGGTCTCGGCGGCCGGCAACACCCTGGCCGTCCCGTCCACGATCACCGGGGGAGGAGTCGGCAACTTCTCCGTCGGCTGGGACGCTTCCGCGTAGGCAGCCTCCTCATTCCGATCCCCTCGGGCGGCCCATCCGGGCTCGCCCGAGGGGATCGTTTTGTTCAACCAGCGCTGCCTCGATCACGGCAGCCGTGACCCCCAGGCGAGCGCCGGACTGCGGTTACCGAGAAGTAACACAATTGCTACAAGCTCTTGACGACGTTAATGTGATCGTTCACAATCCGCTCAAGAGCTTATTGGTATCCATCGTTCGACAAGGCATCAGGCTGCCAGTGGCTCCCTAGTTTCCCCAGCTGATGGCAGCCGGTCCGGTTTGGCAATTTTGTGAACGTTCACATGTGAACGCTCACAATATTAGACGGGCTCATTATCAACCGTCGCCGCCGGGCGGGCGAGCGCAGGACACAAGCGCAGGACAGAACTGCGCAGGACGGAAGGGAGAATCCTGTGAGGCCAAGACGAAGGCCGGCCGTCTCGCGGCGTCGGCGGCGATCCTGGTCGCGACGGTGGCCGTGCCGCTGCTCGGGCAGGCCGAGAGTGCGGCCGCGGCCGAGACGATGACCGTGAACCTGGCGTCGACCACGAAGACGGCGAACGGCGTGGGCGCGGGCGTGCTGTACGGGATAAGCCAGGACGGCACCCAGCGGCCGACCAGTACCTGCTGCCGCTCAACCTCAACGCCTACCGCGGCGGCGGCCACGCGTCCAGCGGCTGGATCGGCGACGGCTACACCTACGGTGCCGACACCAAGGCCGACGTCGCCGAGATAATCGCACAGGCCACCCGGCTTGAGAAGGCGCCCTACCACGTCACGCAGTACCACGTGATCCTCAGCGACGTCTACGGCGCGGACGACTCGCAGCCGTCCGACACCACCTGGCCCTGCACCAGCGGGAACTGCGCCAACTACGTGACCTTCATCGACGACGTGGTCGGCGCGCTCCAGGCCTCCGGGCTCAGCTTCAGCTACGACATCTGGAACGAGCCGGACGAGTCCGTCTTCTGGGCCCCCGGCATGGACACCACCCAGTACTTCGAGATGTGGAACGCCGGCTACAACGAGATCAGGAAGGACGCGCCGAGCGCCAGCATCGTCGGGCCGTCGCTCGCCGCGACGCCCGGCCAGAACTCAAGCGAGTGGACCACCTTCCTGTCGACCGTCAAGGCCGACGGGACCGTCCCCGACCAGATCTCCGATCACCTTGAGGGCGACGGCGACGATCCGGTATCCGTGGCCACGTCCGTCAACAGCGACCTGTCGGCCGACGGGATCACCGGCAAGACGCTTTCCGCCAACGAGTACCAGCCCTCGGACCAGCAGAGCGCCGGCCAGACGGCGTGGTACCTCGACCGCTTCGCGCAGTCCGGTTACTCCAACGCCATGCGCGGCAACTGGGTTGCTGCGAGACGCCCAACCTGACCGGCCTGCTCACCGAGAGCGGCACCACCTGGGAACCGACCGGCAACTGGTGGGTGATGCGGTCCTACGCCGACATGACCGGGTCGTACGTGTCGACCTCCGGCGAAACAGGCACCACGGCCATCTCGGCCGCCGAGGACAGCACCATGAAGCGCGCGGTCGCCCTCGTCGGAGACGAGGACGGCTACACCGGCAGCGCGTCGGTCACGTTCAGCGGCTTCTCGTCGGTGTCCTGGCTCACCAGCAGCAGCACCGTCAACGTGGTCGTCGAGCGGATCCCGAACTCCTCGCCCCTCACCGCGCCGTCCGTGGTGCTCAGCGAGTCGGTGAGCACGTCAAGCGGCTCCGTCACGGTACCGTTCACCTTCGAGGCCGCGAACGACGCCTTCGCGATCTACCTCACGCCGACGGCGACCATCATGCCCGGATATCACAAGCTGGTGATCGGGAGCGACTCGCAGTGCCTGGACGTGTACGGCAACGTCACCACGGCGGGCGCGGCGGTCGACCAGTGGGACTGCAACGGCCAGGGCAACCAGGAGTTCCAGTTCGTCCCGGTCTCCGGCGGTTACGGGGAACTGGAGGTCGGCAACGCCAGCGATGACGTGGCGGTCGCGAACTCCTCGACCACCGCGGGCACCGCCGACGTGATCCAGCAGGTACCGAACGGGAACGCCGCCAGCCTGTGGCTGCCGGTCAAGCAGTCCGACGGCTCCTACGAGTTCAAGAACGACAACAGCGGCCTGTGCCTCGACGTCACCGGGGCCAGTACCACCGAAGGCCAGCAGCTCGACCAGTGGGCCTGCAAGAACACGACGGGCAACAACCAGGACTTCACCGCGAGCTGACCCGCCAGCCCGCACCGCGTTCGCCGAAAGAGGAAGCCGTATCCGTTATGGACTATCCAAGATTTTCCCGAACGGATACGGCATCCTCCGCCCCCTCCATTGCCCATCGGCCGCGGCGGCCCCGGCCTGATCAGCCTTTCTCTATGCGGGATTTATCGTTACGTTATGTGAGCGCCCCGGGCCGACGAGTGAGAGATCTCGCGGCCGGGGCGCTTTCATGTCGCGGCTCGGCCGCCTTCCCTTCGATGTCATGACTTCGTAAGAACTCGTAAGAACCCGTGCGGCTTCGAGTCGTCCGGCGGGCGGTGTGGCCGAGATCTCGCGTGATCTTTCCGTTATCCCCGCTTAATCGCCTCGTAGGGGCTACTGTGTCATGTCGGGAGCGTCAGCGAGCAGCACTGCGCTAGACATGGAGGTAGACAGCGTGCCGATTGGGCATCGGTCCGTAGGGCGGCGTCGGCCGAGGGGCCGGACAGCGTGCCTCGCGGTGCCCGTCGCCATTCGGTGAAGTCGGCCGCAGCGCTGAGTGTAATTATTACCGGCGGTTGCCGTTGCATCTGCGTTCCAGATGGACGAGCCGACGGAAGGCCGCCCAGGCGGCGTCACGGCTGTGCCGGGCAAACCCCGCAGCCGGATATCGCGGTTACCCGCGACGTTATTTCCCGATAATAATTCTCGCCTGATTTCGCTAGCCTGACGGCAAGCAAAGTCGTATTGCTTACAACTTTGATAACTGCCCCATACAGGCCCCCGTGAGGTCTATGGTCTCAGCAGAGACCGAGATGCAACACCTATAACAGAGCCCAGCAACGAAGACAGAACGTCTCTTACGACATCGACATGGAGGTGGATTGTATGCCGAGCAGGCGTCGGTCCGCATACAGCCGCCGGCAAGACAGCCGGGCAAGGCGGCGTACAGCAGTCACCATCGCCATTCCGGTGGCCCTGGCCGCGGTGGTGGGCGGCATCGTCGCCGTCACCGACGGCCTGTCCTCGCACGTCAGCAACTCCGCGCTGTCCAGCAACTGCTACTCGCAGGCCGGGTTTGTCCAGTCGGCCAACCACGGCCCGAACCACGGCGGCCACGGCAACGGACACGGCCATGGCAACGGGAATGGCAACGGCAACACCGCGTCGCCCACCGCCACGCCGACGTCGACCACCACCGGGACCGGCACCACGGCCACGCCCACTCCGGCCACCTCGGCATCCGGGGCACCGTGCCCGAGCACGTCCGCGACCGTTAGCGCCACGCCGACGGCGACCCAGACCGCGACGACGACCGCCGCCAACGTCAACTGCGACATCATCGTCCCGGCGGACCCGCTGTCGGCGCAGGGACTCGCGACCCCGTACCAGCTCACCGGCCCGAACGGGATGACCCCGGCCGCGTCCGGCTGCACCATGGCCAACGCGGCCAACCTGGGCGCGTTCGTCCAGGCGACGATCATTGACCCGGCTACCGGGCCCCTGTCGGTCTACAACCCGCTGGTCATCACCCAGGGCACGACGGCGGCCGTCACACCGACGGTGCCGACCCTGCCGGCCAACGCGGTGGTCACCATCGACTTCGGGTTCAACGGCACCGACCTCACCCAGGTGGGCGCCACGCCGACCGCCCTTCAGCAGGGCAACTGCGTCAACGGCGCGGACGGCGCGGACTTCGGCCAGGTGTCGTTCTGCAACGGGACCAACTTCTTCAACACGGCCTTCCAGCTTGAGCAGCAGGGCAAGCTGACGGTGCCGTCCGAGGGGACCTCCACCAAGATCGTCGTCTCCAACGTCAATGCGGGCTCCGGCCAGGACTGCCCGACCACACGTAACTTCAACATGGTCGACCAGGACCAGTCGGACAACGTGACCGCCACGTACCTGCTCAACCCGGCGACCGGGCAGACCGCGCAGAACACCACGGCGAACGCGGCCAACCTGACCGGCGACGCGGTGCTGGCCAACGGCAGCGACGACATCCTGGTGGACGCGTTCCTGGACCCGACGCTCGGCTGCACCCCGTTCGAGGCGCCCGACCTGGGCAACAACAACACGATGGCGACCTCCCAGGCGCTGAACGAGCTCCTCTCCGCGAAGAACCCGACGGCCACCGTTGCGCTGGTCCCGGAGAACGACGAGATGACGCTGACCAACGCTAACTTCGACGCCACCAAGACCAACGCCTACCGGGCGGAGGTCGGCCAGGCCCCGATCAGCGCCGCGAACGACGCGCAGGACAGCCCGGCCATGTACTGCCAGAACCTGGTCAACATCCAGACCCCGTTCCTGGCGGCCAACCAGGCGCTGCTCGCCACCGGCCCGACACCGGTGCCCGGGACGGGTAATAACCTGCTGAACTTCATGGCGAACCGGCTCAGCATGTCCTTCACCAACCTCAACTGCCAGAACTTCGGCCTGACCGACCCGGTCACGGTCACCCTGGACGGTAACGGCGCGGCCGTCGCCGCGACCTTCAACACCACGCAGCAGACGGTCACCAACACGACCGGGACGGCGACGGCGGCTCCGACCGCAGGGGCGACAACGCCGGCCGCGGGGGCGACAACGCCGGCCGCGGGGGCGACGCCGACGACCGGGGCAACCCAGGGTACGACCAAGGGACACCGTGGCCGTAAGCACCACGAGTTGATGAACCCCTCCGGAATGTAGCCGCCACTGCGCTGGCTTGCTCCTACGTGGAGAAGAGGCGGTCCCGGTCTCACCGGGGCCGCCTCTCCGTACCCGAGTCAGTCCACTACCCGGCCCGGGCCTCGCCATTTAGATTGAGATGGCGAGGCCCGGGTTATTTCAGGTCATCAGAGGATGCCTGGCCCGTGGCAGGAACCGTGAGTCGTTCGGGGGATCTTCTTTAGCTATGGTTGCGTTGCTGCTCGTGGCCCTCGCGCTGGGGCTGAACAACTTCGGTGCGGCGATCGCCATCGGGGTCGGCGGCGTGGACCGGCGTACCGAGCTCAAGGTGGCCACGGTCTTCGGCCTGTGCGACGTCGTCATGCCGGCCGCCGGGATGCTCATCGGCACCCGTCTGGCCGGCCCGCTGGGGTCCGCCGCCCGCTGGGCCGGCGCCGGGATCCTGTTCGCGACCGCGATGTGGGGACTCATCGAGGTACTGCGCGGCGACGACGACGCCCCGCGGATCTGGCACGGGTGGCGGCTGCTGGTCAGCGGGGCCGCGCTCAGCCTGGACGACCTCGCGGTGGGCCTCGCGCTCGGCACGGTGCGCTTCAACATCGTTCTGGCGGTGTCTCTGTTCGGGGCCATGAGCTTCATCATGTCGATTGTCGGACTGCAGCTGGGCGCGAGGCTGGGCAAGGTGACCGGCGAACGCGGTGAGCTCGTGGCCGCGATCATGCTGATCGGCCTGTCCGGCGCGATGGCGGCGGGCTGGCTGTTACCGGCCAGGCCGGCAGAGCTTGTCGAGCACCGGCACCTGCTCAGTGGTGCGCGGTGGTCACCTGCACGAGCTTGATCACCATGATGACGACCGCGAAGACGATGTACGCGCGCAGCGTCAGCAGGCCGATCCGGCGCGCCATGCTGAGCGCGGGCCGCTGGAGCGTGTCGATGCGCGGGGTGCGCCACGCGACGCGGCGCTCCCTGAGCTCGCCGCGCCACTGGTCGCGGTCCATCCCCGGCGGGCGCCGGTTGCTGCCGGGATCATCGGCCGCCGCCTCATCGCGGCCCGGCCCCGCCGCACCAGGAACGCCGCGGCGGCGATCCCGAGGACCGTGCAGGCGGCGAGGCCCCAGATGGACTGCTTCAGCGTGATCACGGGCCAGAAGGTGGTGACGAGCGGTGCCAGCGAGAAGGTGAGCACGATCCAGGCGATGAGGCCGCCGATCCAGTTCTGCGTTCTGCTGTTGGTCCACGGCCCGAGTATCGGCTTGTCGTTGGCGAGCAGGATCAGGAAGACCAGGGCGGACGGCAGCAGGATGCCGTTGAGCGCCTCCACCCCGTTGATGACCACGTCCAGGTCGTTTCCCCAGGCCAGCGTCACCACGGCGGACAGCCCGATCAGGATCGCGTACAGGCCGTAGAACCACGGGGCCTGGCTCGGCTTCCAGTGCAGCGAGTGCCGCATCCTCGGGTACACGTCACCGAGCGTGTAGGCGGTGGTCAGCGCCGTCAGGTTGGCGCCGATCAGCGAGCCGTCGAGCGCGACGATCGCCAGCAGGTCGCCGGTGCCGTGGCCGACATAGTGCTGCAGGGCCGCGGCGGTGTCGCTCAGGTCGTTGAAGTTGCCGAACGCCTTGGTGTGGGCCAGGCCGAAGGCACAGACGGCCATCAGTACGAGGGCGCCGGCCACCTCGATGAGCACGCCGATGCCGGTGTCCAGGCGCTCGTAGTTCATCCAGCGCGGCGTGATGCGCTTGTCCACCACGTTGGCCTGCTGGAAGAAGAGCTGCCAGGGCTCGACGGTGGTGCCCACCACGGCGACGATCAGCAGCAGCAGGGTCGCGTTCAGGCCGCCGGGCATGCTGGGCACCACGCCCGCGAAGGTCGTGGAGGCGCTGGAATGGGAGAAGAGGGCCAGGAGCCGGGAACGTCACGAAGTTCGCGATCACGAGGAAGATCAGGAACCGTTCCCAGTACCGGTAGGTCCCGCCCGCCATCACCGCGAACAGCAGTATCGCGGAAAGGAGCACGGCCCAGAAATTGGACAGTCCGAAGAACGAGAGCGCCTGCTCGACCCCGATGAATTCCACCACGATGGTGACCGCGTTGATGATGAACAGGTCGGCCACCGAGAAGGTTCCCCAGAATTTCCCGAACCTGGCGTAGATAAGCTTGCCGTGGCCCACGCCTGAGACCGCTCCGAGGCGCACCACCATTTCCTGGCAGAAGAAAAGGATCGGGAAGAGCAGGACCAGGGTCCACAGCAGTTTCATGCCGTAGTCCTGGCCCATCTGGGCGTAGACGGAGACGCCGCCCGCGTCGTTCCCGCCGCCCATGACGATCAGGCCGGGACCCGCGATGACCAGCAGCAACCTGAGCTTGCGGCGCCACGACTTGGTGTTGCCGGTCTCGCTTCGCTTCAGCGTGCCGAGCGCGCCGACGATGTCGCCGACGTGCTGGGGATCGAGCACCGCCGGGCCATCGGACCCGGGCGCGTGGTCCAGCTCGGACGCGTCGGTGTTATCTACTGCCAATTCTCGGCTCCTCGTGGGTCATCTGATCTGCCCACTTCCGGGACGTTAAAACAGTGATCTTATGATGTCAACAAATTTGAGGTAAACGCGTGTTGCATCGGAGCTGCTGATGAGGGATCCGGATCCCATAAACAAGGCTCTGACCTGCGAAATGTAATACGTGTTTCATTAAATGTAATAGGTCGTTTCGGCAAGAATAGGGCTGATTCGTGTTTCGGTCGCGGTAATCTCCGGCGGCCAGCCGTCAGCGTCACCGTAGCGCCTCGACCAGGGTGAACCCCGCCATGACGACCATCAGCAGCGCGGCCAGCCGGGTGATCCACCGCAGCGGCAGGATCCGCCGCAGCCCGCTTCCGCACCGATTAGGAGCGGCCGTCAGCTATCTGCTGCGCGTCCGCGAGCACCGTGTTGATCGGGATCGCGTACCCGGTGACGTCGGAACCGGTGCCAGAACCGCCGATGGTGATGCCGATCACCTTGCCGTTCAGGTCGACCAGTGGGCCGCCGAGCACCGACTGGGTGTCGGACTGCAACGCCGACGTCATCAGCCCGCTCCGGGTTTTGTTGGTGCCGGCGACGCCGACGGTCACGTTCAAGGCGGTCAGCGTGCCGGCATCGACGGTCACCTGGGTCGTGGTGCCCGTGGTGCCGACCGCGGTGTCGTAGACGACGCCCGGCACGTGGTAGGAGGAAAATTCGGAGATTTCCGCGTTTTGCACGAGCCGGTCCGAGTTCCCGACCTCGACCGTCACGAACGGCCAGCCCGGACGGGGCGCCATCTGGAGCAGCGCCAGACCCGCCGTCGGGTCCGTCCCGATCACCGTGGCCTGGAAGGTCGCACCGGACAGGACGTACTTCGCCGACAGGTCCTGCGCGCCCGTGGCGGGCTGGTACGTGGTCAGCACCTTCCCCGACTGGGTGAGCACCAGGCCGATGCCGACCGATTTCCCGCCCGACAGGATGTGCACCATGCCGGGCGCCGTCGTCGACAGGATGTTCGCGTGGCTGTTGTCGGCGATGGAACCGGATCCCTCGATGAACGGGTCAGCGGTCGTCTCCGGCCGGGGGACGTCCGCGCGGACCACGTTGTTGCCGACCCCGATCAGCTTGCCGGCGCCGAAGCCGATCCCCGCCATGAGGATGAACACCGCCGCCATCGCGATGAGCCGGAAGCGCTTGCTCCGCCAGGCTTCCGGGACGACCGGGTCGTCATCGTCATCGTCGTCATCGTCGGAGTTCTCGGCATCACGCGTGCTCAGGTCATCGTCGTCGTCCGGGCGCGTGTGCTGTCCGCTTTCGCCGACTTCCTGAACATCCATTGTCTGACTCCTTTGTCGCAGTGCCGTCTGCGGTGTCACTGTGCCGTCTGCACGGTGGTGTCGAAGGTCGCCGCGATCGCCACGCCAGCGCTGTTTCGGTTGAGCGTGACCGGATTCGTCAGGTGGAACTGCTGGCAGCCGAGGCTGGTGAAGGACGCGCTCAGGTCGCTGGCCAGGAAGGTGAGCAGGTTGTCGGCGGTCGCCGAGACCGGCGACTGGCCGGCGGCGAGCAGCTTCTGGTTGGCCGCGAGGAACGGCGTCTGGAGGTTGACGAGGTTCTGGCAGTACATCGCCGGGTCGCTGGTCTTGTCGCTCTGGCCACCGACCGGCGCCTGCCCCAGCTCCTCCCGGTAGAGGTTGGTCTTCGCTGGGTCGGGGTCGCCACCGTTTGATACCACCACGCTGTCGTTCTCCGGCACCAGAGCGGCGGCCTTCGGCTGGTACGCGCCCGCCGCTATCTCGTCAAGCGCCTCGGAGAAGGCCGGCACGTTGGCGTTGGACTGGTCGGGTGCCTTGAACGGTGTGCAGCCGAGTATCGGGTCGATGTACTGGTCGAGCACGGCGTCCGCGCTGCTGCCGTGCAGCAGTGTCGCCCCCGCGACGTAACCCTGGTACGTCGCGTTGTTCTGCGTCGTCTGGCCGGTGAGCGGGTTGAGCAGGTAGGTCGCGGTCACGCCTTCGCCCGGGTCCAGGCCGGCCACCTCGAAGTTGCTGATGACCGGGCACGACCGGCCCGTGCCGAGGTCGCCGCCGGACGGGACGATCGCCTTCGAGGTACCGGGGGACGGCACCTTGAGCAGTCCCTTGTGCTCGGCCTGCCGTACCGCGGTGAAGAAGTTGGCACCGTTGCAGAACGACGTCGGCCCGAAGGCCGACCCCGCCTGGCCGCTGACGCAGTGGGCATCGGCGAGCGTGGTCGGGGTCGCCCCCACCTGGACCAGGTCCTTGCCGTTGAACCCGAAGTCGATCGTCACCACCGCGTCCGCCGGGATCACCGGCGGGCTGAGCTTCCGGTCCGGCGTGTCCGGCTTGGTGCCCTGCGTGACCACCAGCGGTTCGTAGACCGACAGCGCCCCGGTGGCCGGGTCCAGGATGGTGGCCTGGACGAAGGCCCCCAGTTTGCCCCCGTTGCTCATCTCGCACCCCGACTGCGCGGGCGTCTTCCCGTTCGGGCCGGTTAGTACGTAGGGAGTAGCCAGCCCCTGCGCGCTCAGCGGGTTAGCCGGAACGATGATGTCGCAGGTGGTATTGGACTGCATGCTCGCCGATTGAGGCGTCAACGCCGCGGCGGTATTGGTGGCGGCCGGGGTCACATAGGTACCGAGCGGGATCTGGGTGAGACCCGAGTTGCTCGTGCCCGACTGGAACGCGAGCACCACCCCGATCACCAGCCCCAGCGTCCCGGGAACGGCAAGCTGGCGCGCGACACGCGACATGCCGCTTTCCACGCAATCCACCTCCAGGTCCGCCGTTCCGCTCTTAGGGGCACAGGTTAGTCCAGCCAGACGACATGACGCGGGAAATTCGTAAGTTCTGCTTCTGACGCCTGACCTGGGAGGCGTTACCGCAAGGTGATAGTGGGGTGATAGCCCTGAGATACGCCAGGGCAACACTCGGGGCCTCGCCTGCTTGTAACCGAACGCGATTATTTAATCACGCATCTATAATATGCCCGCATATCCATTCGCTTGGAGGTACCATGTCGGCCGACGCTTCGTCATGTCCTCGCCTGTCCGGGGACTAAGTCCAGGTAGCCGGTTTTTTCCGGAACGTTGAACCAGCCGGGCTGATCCGCCGTTAAATGGGTGTTACCTCCTCGTGATGCGAGGTCAACACGCCGTGGAAGCGACGGTCACTCAGGGTAGCGAAAGATTGGGAAATGCTTAGACTGCTGGCTTTTACCCTGCCTTTGTGCCTTGACAACTTTGCTATCGCATTCGCCGTCCTGGGGGAAATTCGGCTGACGCGCGCGCAGTTGCTGCGCGTCACAGTGGTGTTTATCGCATTCGAAGCCATAATGCCGCTGATCGGGCTGGCGCTGGGGACGCCGCTGATTCACCTGATGGCCGGCCCCGCCCATATAACCATCGACCCGTACCAGCTCGGCAGCCCGACCGAGCTGAAGGAACTTCAGCAGGCCTACCGCTCCCACCTGGCCGACGAGATCGACCTGACCTTCGTCGGCCGGTATATCGTCCCGCTCGTGGTGCCGTTGATCGTCGGCATCATCGGCATCCTGATGCTGGACGAGGCCTTCAACGACGACGATGACGACGACGAGGCGGAGAAGGCGAAGGCGCTGGTGGCGGCGCGCGGCCGCTCCATCATCATGCTCGGCCTCAGCATCAGCATCGATGAGCTGATCGTGGGCTTCACCATCGGCTACAGCCAGTACTTCACCACGGTCGAGGCCATCGTCGCCATCGTGGTTCAGTCGTTCGTGGCCCTCATGGCCGGCCTGTACTTCGGCCGGAAGGTACGCGACGGGAAGTTCCGGATCAGCATAGAGCGCGTCTCCAACGGCACCAAGCTGATAGCGGGCGGCATCCTGGTCACGCTGTCGCTCGCCCTCGTGGCCGGGCCGCCGCTCGCCGACCACGCCTTCCCGCACTTCATCCACTCCGTCTTCCCGCACAAGGTCAAACCGGCGCCGGCCCCCACCGCCGTCACCACCAACCTGCCGGGAGTCGACAGCTGAATGGCAGTCACCACCCTTCGTTCGGGATAATGCTGGAAAATCACCGGACGGATCAGGGGAGGAGGCGGCCGACCAGGATGCGGGTAGTCGTCCTGTCCGATACGCACGCTCCCCGGCGCTGGAAGTCATGCCCGCCCGCGGTCGCTGCCCAGCTGCGCGGCGCGGACCTGATCCTGCACGCGGGCGACGTGTGCACGGCCGCGGTGCTCGACGAACTGGCGCAGTACGCGCCGGTGACCGCGGTCGTCGGCAATAACGACGGCCGCGACGTCGCCGCCTGGGGCGCGGCCGAGACGGCCGCGCTGACGCCGGAAGGCCTGCGCGTCGCGATGATCCACGACAGCGGCCCGGCCGCCGGGCGGCTGCCCCGGCTGCGGGCCAGGTTCCCCGAGGCGGAACTCGTGGTATTCGGCCACTCGCACATCCCGCTTGACATCGCCGACGCCACCCTGCGGGTCTTCAACCCCGGCTCGCCGACCGACCGCCGCCGCCAGCCGCACGGCACCCTGGGCGTGCTGCACGTCGCGGACGGCAAGCTGGTCGAGGCCCGGATCGTCGAGGTGACCTAGCCGGGCGGATACTTGTGGTAGATCCGACAGGCCGCGCGGGCGATAGACCATCAGCAAGGAGCAGGCCGTCATGAGTCTTTTCTCCAGAACCCACGACATCCTCGCCGCCAAGGCGAACAAGGCGCTTGACTCAGTCGAGAACCCGGACGAGATGCTCGACTACTCCTACGAGCAGATGCTCGACTACATCACCCGGGTCCGCCAGGCGCTGGTCGAGATCGCCGCCGAGCGCAAACGGATCGAGCTTCAGCAAGCGCAGCTCCAGCCGACGATCGCCCGGCTGGGGGACCAGGCCCAGGCCGCGGTCGGGCAGGGCCGGGAAGACCTGGCCAGCGAGGCGCTGTCCCGCCAGGGCGCCGCCCAGCAGAAGGTCGACGCGATGGAGGCGCAGCACCAGGAGCTGACCGGGCAGGAACACAAACTCCAGCAGACCCTCACCCGGCTGCAGCAGCAGGTTAGCCAGTTCCGCTCGCAGAAGGAGGTCATGAAGGCCGACTATGCCGTTGCCCAGGCCGACGACTACGGTGGCACCGGCGACGCGCTTGTGCGGGCACAGGACAAGATCGCCAACATGCAGGCCAGGGCCGGCGCCCTGGACGAGCTGCAGGCGTCCGGCGCGCTTGCGGATGCGGGCGGCCACACCGACGACATCAAGGAAGAGCTCGACGAGGCCGCCTCGGCGGCCGACGTCGACCGCCAACTGGCCGCACTGAAGGCGCAGCTCGCCGCGCCCTCGGCCACGCCCGAGCTGCCCTCAGGCGATGCCCAGGCAGCCAACCCCGCCAACGAGGCCAAGGAATAAGCCCTCGTGCCGGGCGTGAGCGCCTTATACCGTGCCGGGCGGGACGACCCAGCGGGTCGGCTGCTCGGTGAAGCGGGCGATGGTGTCGAAGTCCCGGTCGTAGTGGAGGATTTCAAGGCCGTGGGCGCGGGCGGTGGCCGCGACGATGAGGTCGGGGATCGAGGCCGACCGGTGCTGGGCCTGCTCGGCCAGGGCCTCCTGGATCTCGGTGGCCTGTTCCCAGATATCCTCGGGAATGTCGACCCGGTCCAGGGACGCTTCGAGCTGCTCCTTCATCCGGGCCCGTTCCTGGATGTTCCTGGCGGAGTACAGCATCTCCAGTTCGGTGACACCGCAGATGCCGACCAGTGCGCGCATCATGAGCGGTTCCAGTTCCTCGCGGACGGCGGGGAGGTGCAGCCTTGCCAGTGCGCTCTTGTCGGCAAGGTAGCGGCTCATCCCCACATCCGCTCCTCTGCGCCCGGTTCGAGCAGGAAGTCGAACGCGCCCGACTCGCCAAGGACTACAAGGTCGCGGACGGCCGCCATACGGATTACTTCACGGAACGCTGCGCTGATGGTCTCCCGGATGGACTCGGTCCCGAGTATCCCCCGTACCTGGTCGAGCTTCGCCATATCGATGTCGACGCTGGTCTTGGCCATCCATCAA
Source organism: uncultured Actinomycetota bacterium (assembly GCA_963785645.1). Lineage (GTDB taxonomy): Bacteria > Actinomycetota > Actinomycetes > Streptosporangiales > Streptosporangiaceae > Trebonia. The sequence goes on along the minus strand of CAWAWG010000015.1, from coordinate 123,273 downwards.
CCTCCATTATGGATATCTGGCTCTGGGATAATTGTACATCAAGGCCATGTAAATCTGGATGTACTGTTAGCCCGGTCTGTAGGAGGAACTCGGCCGCGGAAGGCGCGCGCCGAGTGTGCGGGAGATGCCTCGGGCCGCGGCGACAACGGCCGGCACGAAGCCGCGGGCGGTACCGTCGCGCGCGGGCACGATGATCGACAGGGCCGCGACCACGTTGTTGCCCGCGCCGCGGATCGGGGCCGCCACCGACGTGGAGACCAGCTCGAACTGGCGGTCGCTGATGGCGTACGCCGGCCTTACGGATGGCCGCGAGTTCGCTGCGCAGCTCGCGCGGGTCCGTCAGGCAGTACCCGGTGTAGCGCTTCAGCGGGCAGGCCAGCACTTCGTTGACCAGATCCGGTCCCGCGTGGGCCAGCAGCACCTGGCCGACCCCGGTGGCATGCAGCGGGAGCCGGGCGCCGGGCCGCGCGATGATCTGCGTGGCGTGGTGGCTGAACAGGCGCTCGACATAAACCACCTCTCTTCCGTCGAGGATCGCCAGCTGCACGTTCTCGTGCGTGGCCTCATAGAGGTCCTCGAGGAACGGCATGGCGGCCTCGCGCAGTCCCTTGCTCCGCGGCGCAAGCGCGCCCACTTCCCACAGGTGCAGGCCGATCGAGTACCGGCCGGACTCGTCGCGTTCCAGCGCACCCCAGCGGATCAGCTCCTTGATCTGCCGGTGGGTGGACGACACGGGCGGGCCGAGCCGGCGCGCGATCTCGGAAAGGGACAGCGCCTGCGCGTCTGCCGCGATGCAGTCCAGGATCGCGAGCGCCCGCCGGATGCTTGTCAACGAGTCGGCGCCTGCACTGGTACCCATAGTCCGCGCTCCCGCTCCGACCATAATGTTTACCGCATAGCGGAAACCATAGCCAAGGGCCCGGACGAATGGAGCATTCTCCCGGCAGATACCCGAGTACGCCGGGAGGCGGCCTGCGGACTCACCGGTCTGCCCTACGAGCAGGGATGGTCATACCGATGAACGACGAGCTTGCTGACATTCCCGGCACCACCGTTTTCACCGCGCGCGATGTCACGGAAGGGCTATCACCTGAACCAGTTCTGCATGAGCCTGCTGAACGCGGAGAACCGCGCCCGGTTCAAGGCCGACGAACGCGCGTACGTCGAGGAGTGGACCGATGACCGAGGCCCAGAAGCAGGCCGTGCTCGCGCGTGACTGGAATGCCGCGATCTTGAGGAGGGAGGCAACATCTACTTCCTCGCGAAGCTCATCTTCACGGACGGGGCGACCTTCCCCGCGGTGTCCAGTGCGATGACCGGAATTCCCCTCGACGAGTACACCGCGATCATGCTGGCCGGCGGCCGCTCACCCGATGGCCTGCGATCCGTCAGGGAAGGACGATAGCGATGGCGCGCATCACCGCGGGCGTCGGCACGAGCCACGTCCCGGCCATCGGCGCGGCCGTCGACCGCGGCAAGACCGAGCAGCCGTACTGGAAGCCGCTGTTCGAAGGCTACGCCTGGAGCCGGGACTGGATCGCCGGGCAGCGGCCGGATGTCGTGATCCTCGTCTACAACGATCACGCTTGCGCCTTCTCCCAGGACATGATCCCCACCTTCGCGCTCGGCTGCGCTGAGAGCTTCACGCCGGCCGACGAGGGCTTCGGGCCGCGGCCGGTGCCGGTCGTGCCGGGCCATCCCGAGCTGGCCTGGCACCTCGCGCAGTCGCTGATCATGGACGAGTTCGACATCACGATCATGAACAGGCTCGACGTCGACCACGGACTAACGGTCCCGATGTCTCTGCTGTTCGGCCAGCCTGATGCCTGGCCGGTGCGGGTCATACCGCTTGCCGTGAACGTCATCCAGTACCCGCCGCCGACGGGAAACCGCTGCTGGCTGCTGGGCGAGGCGATCGGCAGGGCGGTCCGCGGCTACGCGGAGGATCTCAACGTGCAGATCTGGGGCACCGGCGGCATGAGCCACCAGCTCCAGGGGCCGCGCGCCGGGTTCATCAACACGCCGTTCGACGTCGGATTCCTCGACCAGCTCACGTCCGATCCGCAGGCTCTGCGCCGCCTCCCGCACATCGAGTACCTGCGGGAGGCCGGATCGGAAGGGATCGAACTGGTCATGTGGCTGATCATGCGCGGCGCGCTGGGGAATGACGTGAGGGAACTCCATCGCCACTATCACGTGCCGGCGTCCAACACCGCGGTCGGCCACATCGTCCTGGAGGCGCTGAGCTGATGCCCCCCGCCCCGCCGAGCGCGCCCGCTCCCAAGACCCCGGGCTGGCTGGACTGGTACCGTGACCCGTCCAAACCCGCGTTCGCCCTCCCGCCAGGAACCGTGGACGCACACTGCCACGTCTTCGGGCCGCAGGCCGCATTCCCGTTCGCGCCGGAACGGAAGTACACGCCCTGCGACGCTAGTGCCGCCCAGCTCTCGGCGCTGCATGACCACCTGGGTGTCAGCCGCAGAGTCATCGTCCAGGCGACCTGCCACGGCGCCGACAACAGCGCCATGCTCGACGCCGTCCGGGCGGCTGACGGTAACGCGCGCGGCATCGCGACCGTGCGGCCGGACATCACGGACGCCGAACTGCGCCGGCTCGACGCGGCGGGCGTACGCGGCGTGCGCTTCAACTTCCTGAAACGTCTCGTCGACGCCGCGCCGCGCGAGGACCTGACCGCGATCGCCCGCAAGATCGCGCCGCTCGGCTGGCACATCGTGATCTACTTCGAGGCCGCGGACCTGCCCGACCTTGAGAGCTTCTTCGCCTCGCTGCCCCTCGCGCTGGTGGTCGACCACATGGGCCGCCCCGACGTGACCCGCCCGGCCGCCGGCCCGGAATTCTCCCGCTTCCTGCGCTTCGCCGGCCGCGGCGACGTCTGGGTCAAGGTCTCGTGCCCCGAACGCCTGACCGTCACCGGCCCCGCCGCCGTCGGCGGCGAGCGGGCCCCTTACACCGACGTGGTCCCCTTCGCCCGCCGCGTCGTCGAGGAATACCCCGACCGCGTGCTGTGGGGCACCGACTGGCCCCACCCCAACCTCACCGGCCACATGCCCGACGACGGGCTCCTCGTCGACTTCATCCCCCGCATCGCCCGCACGCCCGACCTGCAGCACAAACTCCTCGTCGCCAACCCGACGAACCTCTACTGGCGGGACGGCGATAGATTAACCCGGCCAAGGTAACCTGCATGCACATAGGTTGCAGGATTGCAACCTGCGATGATGCAGGTAATATCGGGCTGAGGTGATGGCGATGGGGTTCACGGGGCGCGAGGCCGAGTTGGACGCGCTGCGTGACTGGTGGGAGCACGCATCTGACCGGCCGGCCCTGATCTGGGGACGGCGGCGGGTCGGTAAGACGGCGCTCATCGAGCGGTTCGCTTCGGCGCTGCCACGGGTCGTCTTTCATACGGGGGTGGGCGATCCCATGGTCGGCGAACTGGCTGTCCTGTCGGCCGAGGTGCGGGACGCTGGGCTGGACGGCTTGCGAGATCTGGCAGCGAACCCTTACCGAGACTGGCGTGACGCGCTGGATCACCTTGCCGAGATCGCTACCGGGGAGCCTGTCTTGCTCGTGCTCGACGAGTTTCCCGAACTGCTGCACGAATCGCCCACACTGCCCGGTGTTCTCCGGGCATTCCTGGACCGCGCCCGGGGGCGCACCAAGCTCCGGCTCCTCATTTGCGGCTCAGCCGTGAGAACGATGTGGTCGATCCAGGAAACCCGGGCACCGCTGTACGGCCGTTCAACCTCACGTTGCCCGTCTACCCGTTCCGTCCGCACGAGGCCGCCGCCATGCTGGCCCGCCTGTCGCCAGAGGACCGTGCCCTTGCCTACGGCATTGTCGGAGGCATGCCGCTGTACCTGTCGTGGTGGCGTCAGGATGCGCCGATCCGAGAGAACCTTTTCCGGTTGGTCGGAGCACCGGGCGCTCCCCTCTTGACAGAGGGGCGACTGATCATGGAAACGGAAACCGGCTCCGAGGTCGGCGGTGCGATCCTGTACGCGATCGCGTCAGGCGCAACCCGGTACAACGAGATACAGGACATCATCGGCACCGATCCCGCCCGCGCACTGGACCGGCTGATCGAGGCGAGGCTTATCGAGAGAGTCGCCCCGGTCACCGAGGACCCGGCGAAGTCGCGCCGCAAGATCTACCGGATAGCGGACAACTTCCTCGCGTTCTACCTGGGACCAGTTCGCAAGCACCGTTCTGAGATAGAGCGCGGCTACGGGCAGCGGGTCATGGCGGCCCTGGAGCACGAGCTAGATGATTACATGGGCGCTCCCTATGAGGAAGCGTTCCGCGAGTATCTATGGCGGCAGGTCGGCACCGGTATCCGCTGGGACCATGTCGTTGCGATCGGCTCGTGGTGGCGCGCTGGAGGCCAGGACCAGATCGACGCTGTAGTCTTGGCACAACCGGAACTAACCCGGATTCCGGTCGCCGTCGGCGAGTCGAAATGGGAAAGGTCGGTCAGCGGCCCCAGGATCAAAGCGAAACTCGCGGCCAAGGCAGCCGCACTGACCGACTCAGTAGACAACTTGCAGTACCTCATCTGCGCACGGTCGGAAGTGACCGGCGCGGACCCTGACACCATCGTGATTACCGCAGCGGACATATTCCCCGACCAGTAGCCGCCGACTTGCCTGAGTCTCCTAGACCGCGCAGGCGTCGTTGCATCTGGTTATACGTGGATGTGCTTTTGGTGTCCTGCTGGCGACACCAAAAGCACATCCACTTGGTTGGAACAACTGCCGTTGCGTTATGAGCGCGGCTTGAGGCGCAGGATCACGACCTCGTTGCTTATGGCGTTGGGGACGCTGTTCGCGTACGGGTTGGACGCGCTCGGCCAGCCGGTGAAGTTGGCGTCGCTGTATTCGTCGAATCCCGCGTCGACGATGGTCGGGATGACCGGCAACTGGGTGGCCATGTACTGCTCGATCGGCGCCAGGGCGGTCATTTCCGCGGCGTTGTTGTCGGCACTGGCCAGCTGGGCCAGATCGGCGTCGATCGCCGGGTTGTTGAGCCGCTCGAAGTCGCCCGAGGCGGTCTTGCCGATGGGTGCTGATCACCCGCACCTGGGAATGAACCGCCCCGGGTGCGGCGAGCGCGCTTCCCGCGGCCTCCGGGCAGCGGGAAGCGTCCTCGGTTGCCTCAGCGAACGGGCGGGGTCGCGCCGGGCGGCGGCACCAGCCCGGAGGGGCGCGTTATACGGTCGGCAGGTCAAGTTCAGCCGATGCCAGCTCCTGATCTTTGTGATTCTTGATCAGTACGGGCAAGGTCCGGCCGATGACACGGGAATCGAGGTCGTGCACGCCGAGCAGGACGAGGCTGCGGGCCCAGTCGACCGTCTCGGAGATGCTCGGCGGCTTCTCAAGCTTGAGGCCCCGTAGCGCGCGCACGACTCTGGCCGCCTTAGCCGCCAGCTCGGACTTGATATCGGGCACCCGCAGCTCGATGATCTGCCGCTCCCGTTCAGCGTCGGGGTAGTCGAGGTGCAGGTAGAGACATCGCCGCTTGAGCGCGTCGGATAGCTCCCTGGTCGCATTGGACGTGAGAATGACCAGTGGTTTCCGGCTGGCGCGGACCGTGCCCAGTTCGGGAATGGAGACCTGGAAGTCGGACAGGACCTCGAGCAGCAGTGCCTCGGTTTCTATCTCCAGCCGGTCCACCTCGTCGATCAGCAGCAGGACCGGATCAGGGGACCGGATCGCCGCCAGCAGGGGGCGCTCAAGCAGGAAGTCCTCGGTGAAGATGTTCGCTTCTGTCTCCTGCCAGGAATGGCCGTCGTCCGCCTGAATGCGCAGCAGCTGCTTTTTGTAGTTCCATTCGTACAGCGCCTTGGCCTCATCCAGGCCCTCATAGCACTGGAGCCTCAGCAAGCCGGGAACCGGTCAGGGCGGCGGCGGCTTTCGCCAGCTCCGTCTTGCCGACCCCGGCCGGCCCTTCAAGCAGCAGCGGCTTGTCTAGGCCGTCGGCTAGGAACAGGGCATCGGCGATCAGGTGGTCGCCGACGTACCTGACCTCACGCAGCCGTTCCTGGATGGATTCGACGCGGCCGAGCCGGCCGCTCACTGCGGATACCAGTCCGGCACCGGGGAATCCACGTTGATCCACACCGACTTGCGGTTGGTGTACTCGTCCATGGCGGCGAAGCCCATCTCCCGGCCGTACCCGGACTGCCCGACCCCGCCGAACGGCGAGCCCGGGTTCACCCGCTTGTAGCAGTTGACCCAGACCATCCCGGAGCGCATTGCCGCCGCGACCCGGTGACGCACGCGACAGGTCCGCGGTCCACAGGCCGCCGCCGAGCCCGTACTCGGTGCCGTTGGCGATCGCGATGGCCTCGTTCTCGGTAGCGAAGGTGCTGACCGTGACAACCGGCCCGAACACCTCGTCCTGACAGATCCGGCTGCCGGGATCCGCCTCGATGACGGTGGGCGGCAGGTAGTAGCCGCCAGCGAAGCCGTCGCCGGCCGGCGGCTCGCCGCCGGTCAGTACCTTCGCGCCCGCGTCATCGGCGGACTTAAGGTGACCGATCACCCGGTCCCGGTGCATGGCGGAGGTGAGCGGGCCGAGCTGGGTGCTCGGCCTCCAGGGGATGACCGATCCGGATGCGGCGGGCGAGTGGCGATGAACTGGTCGAGGAACTCGTCCGCGATGGCCTCGTGCAGCAGCAGCCGGGAGCCGGCGATGCAGGCCTGCCCCTGGTTGTGGAAGATCGCGAACGCGGAGCCGCGCACGGCGGCGGGGATGTCGGCGTCGGCGAAGACGATGTTCGCGCCCTTGCCGCCCAGCTCAAGCTGCAGCCGCTTCAGGTTGCCGGCGCTGGCGCGCCACGATCCGGCGGCCGACTTCCGTCGAGCCGGTGAAGGAAACCTTGCCGACGTCGGGATGCTCGGCCAGCCGCGCCCCGGCCATGCGCCCGTATCCGGGCACGATGTTCACCACGCCGGGCGGGAATCCGACCTCGTCGATCAGCTCGGCGAGCCGCAGGGTGGACATGGGTGTCAGTTCGGATGCCTTGAGCACGGTGGTGTTGCCCGCGGCCAGCGGCGGGCCCCAGCTTCCAGCTGGTGAACATCAGCGGGAAGTTCCACGGCACGATCGATCCGGCCACCCCGATCGGCTCATGCTGCACGTAGTTCAAGAAACCCTGCTCGACCGGGATCACCGAGCCCTCGTGCTTGTCGGCGATCCCGCCGAAGTAGCGGTACGCGGCCGCGGTACGCGGAACGTCCAGCGCGGTCGTGTCCCTGATCGGGTGCCCGGTGTCGAGGGACTCCAGCCGGGCCAGTTCGCTGCCGTGCTCTTCGATGGCATCAGCCAGCGCTGTCAGCAGCCGTCCGCGTTCGGCCGCGGGCCGGGCGGCCCAGCCGGGGAATGCCCGTTTGGCCGCGGCTACCGCGCGGTCGATGTCTTCCGCCCCGGCTTCGGCGATCGTCTCCAGGACGGTCCCGTCGGCGGGGTTAATGATGTCGATGGTGCGCCCGGCCAGGCCGTCGGTCAGCTCGCCGTCGATGTACAGTCTGGTTTGCACGGGTCAGAACTCGACCGGCTGAGTGGGGAACTTTCCGCTGCTGATCAGCTCGGGGATCTTGCCGCTGGCGTTCTCCCAGACCAGGAGCATGGAACGCTTCGGCGAGTATCCCTGGTGCCGGATGTCGGAGGGCATCGCGGCGACGTCGCCCGCCTTCATGACGACTTTGGCCCGCTTGCGTCCGGTGTCCCGGTCCTCGACGTCCCAGATGATCTCATCGGTCAGCTGGACGAACCACTCGGCCCGGTCGTTGCCGTGAATGATCGGGAGGATGTACTCCTCGGTGGTGGGGCAGTACAGGGACTCCCGGCAGACGCTGACGACGCTGGGGTTCCACGTCACCTGCGAGCGGGACAGGTAGGCGAAGAGGTTGAAGGAGCCGACCTCCGCCTCGAAGCCGGGCTCGGCGCAGACCTCGGGCTCGTCCTGCGCGATGTCGGCGAACATCCGGTTGACCGGGTGGCCGTTGTCGTCGTTGCGCAGCGGCTCGTCGCCGGGCAGCGACACCATCCGCTGCGCGGTGACGCGATGGCGGGTGATGGCGGCGTCGTTGTTTCCGTGCTTGGGCCCGAACGCGGACCCGGTCTCCTCGGGGCTGGCGAACGGGTCGAAGCCTTCGTTCGTCCAGTCCGACAGGATGCCGGAGAAGATCTCCTTGATGACGGACGTCCCGACGGTTTCGACATGGTCCAGCTCCGCCTTGCGGTAGGCGTCGTTGTACCGGCCGGCGAACACATCGACGCTGCCGTAGTGGTTCATTGTGCCCACAACGCCGTCGAAGTTCACGATCCCGTAGAAGAACTCCCACGCCACGTCTCGCTGGAGTGCGCGGAGGAAGGCGTCCACGCTCATCACGTGGTGGCCGGTGGGCCAGTTGATGTACGCGAAGTACTCGTCCCGGCTGAACTGGAACTGGCCGAGGGTGTAGCGGCGATAGCCGAACTCGTTCGGCTCGTGCGCTTCGCTGTTCGGTGCTGCGTCGGCGACGGTCATGATCGATCCTCCTGATCCGTTAAGCCGTCTGGCAGATCTCGGCCCAGCGGAACTGCGTGTCCGGGCCCTCGACGGTCTGGATGAGCAGTGCGGCCGGTGCCTGGGACGAGAGGCGATAGGCCCGGCCGGCCGGCAGCAGGGTGAGGTGGCCGCGCCGGGCGATTACCCGCCCCATCGGTGTTTCCGCTGCTTCCTCCGGCAGTCTCCCCGAGCCGTTGTCCGGCAGCGGCTGCCCGTCCCGCAGGGTCCGGAAGGTGAATTCCACCTCGCCGTCAAGCACGAGGGCACTCTGATCGTGGGCGGCCGCTCGCCACCCGGATGTTCCCTCGACCCGGACCACTTCGAGTACGTATTCGAAGTTCTTGGCCACCGCGATCTGCTCGAACGGCCTGGCCAGCGACGCGACCTCGAAGATGTTCGAGAACGCGTAGTTCTTGGGGTCGTCGTCGATGATCTCGACGTGGCCCTTGTCATAGTCGGCGAGAGATGCCAGACGTGTCTTATAGGCCATGGACAGCTCCTAGTTCACGGTCAGCGCAGAGTCCCGCTCTGGACCCTGGGCCGAGTCTGCCCGCGGCGTGACCTGGAAGTCCTGCATGAAATGGGTGTACCTCTGCACGATCTGCGCGTCTGCCAGGCGCCGACCCGTCGCGGTCCAGCCGGAACTGACGCCGCACCCACGGGCTCGTTTACGCTGTCGCTCATGGCCAGTTGTGGTAACGCCGCCCTCGCGGTGCCAGAAGCAGCCGATTCGCTTGCCCAAGGGGTCACGGCGGCGGTCATTGAGTTCGTACGTAAGCTTCGCTGGCTGGGGTTGGAAGTGTCCACCGCCGAGCTGGCCGACGCCATGCGAGCGGTCAGCTCGGCCGACCTGCTCGACCGGGAGCAGCTCCGCGGAAGGCTGCAGATCACGCTGGTCAAGCGGGCGGCTGACATCCCGGTTTTTGACGGTGCGTTTGACTTGCTGTTCCCGGTTCTGGCTTCGCCGCCGACGCCAGACGGCCAGGCAGGCGACGGGGCCGCGGGAATCGCGCCAGCGGCTAGCCGGGAGGCCGCGCCGGACCTACTCGAACGGCTGGTTTCCCAGCTCAGGGGCGATCCTGGCGCAGACGTAAGCGATCTCGCCGCGGCGGTGGTCAGCGCCTTCGGCGGCCTGGACGACGGCCCGGTAGCCGGGACTCAGCGTTACTACGAGTACCGGATCATGCGGCAGCTGGACCTGAGCGCCCTGCTGCGGCGCGCGATGCGGCTGGACGGCGAGGCACCGCGAACGGGACTCGACCGGCCGCTGGCGAGCGGGGAGCTGCAGCAGCGCCTGCAGGAACTGCGGGCGCAGATCGCGGCCGAGCTGCGCGGTCGGCTGGCCGGACGGCAGGGACCGGATTCCTTGCTCGGCCGGCTCCGCGAGTCTGTCCTTGACGAGGAGTTCCTGCGAGCCTGGCCCGGCCGAGCTCGAGGCCATGCGAGCCGTCGTCCGTCCCCTGGCCCGGCGCATCGCGACAACAGCGCGGCGGCGCCGCCGGATGAACAAATCCGGCTCGCTGGATGTACGCCGGACCATGCGCCGCGCCGTCTCCACGGGAGGTGTACCCATCGACCCGGCTTGGCGCGAGCGCCGCCTGCCGCGTCCCCGGCTGGTGGTGCTCTGCGATGTCTCGGGTTCGGTCTCCGAGTTCGCGAAGTTCACGCTGTCCCTCCTCAGCGCCCTGCACGCCGAGCTGCCGCGACTCCGCTCCTACGTCTTCGCGGACGGCATAGCCGAAGTGACCGATCTGGTGGAGTCTTCACCCGGAGTGATCGACACCCGGCTCCTGCTGTCTCGCCCGGGAGTAGTCCGCGGCGACGGCCACAGTGACTACGGCAGCGTCCTGAGTCAGTTCGTGGAACGGCACTCCAGCCCGCTGTCGCACGACAGCGTGCTCATCATCTGCGGTGATGCCCGGACCAACTACCGCCCGGAGCGGGCCGACCTGCTGCGGGCACTGCGCGGCCGGGTCCGCGCCATTCACTGGCTTAACCCGGAGGCCGCCGACGACTGGGACGCTGGTGATTCCCGCATCGGTGCCTACCAGTCGTACTGCGACAGCGTCACGGAAGTGCGCACCCTGCGCCAACTCGGGGCGTGGGCAGACAGGCTCATGCAGGCGCGGTAATCGCTGCGGGGCGCGTCATGACAGGCCGCCGCCGTGCTCATCTTCAACGACGCCTAACAGCAGTCCGAGGTCGGCTGCGGGTCTACCTCATCGCAGTTGCGGCAATACGTGTGCGCTGTCGCACAGCCAGCGGGGCACAACCCCTCCGCGTGCAGCGTGTAGTACGGCGCAACCTTGTGCACAGGGCTAATGCGGGTATCTATCACGGCTGCTGTCAACGCGGCGCCCAGAAACGCTGTTCCCGCGTACCCGGGAGCCGCTCTCCTTTTACCGCAGCCCTGCATGCCCGTTACCAGCTACCAGGGCTGTCGAGGGGGCGCGGTGCTGTCGCGGGCGACCAGGGTGGTCTCCAGTTCAATGTGACGCGGGTGCACGGCCTCATCGGCCGGTCCGCCGTCAGCGGGCCTGGTGAGCATCCAGAACGCGGTAGCGGCCATGGCCGCAAGCGGCTGGCGAACCGTGGTGAGCGGCGGCGCCGACCAGGTCGCGACCGGCAGGTCGTCAAAGCCCGTGACGCTGACGTCGGACGGGGCGCGCAGATCCCTGGCGGCGAGGGCCTGCAGGACGCCGAACGCCTGGGCATCGTTGGCCGCCACGATCGCCGACGGAGGATCGGCCATATCGAGCAACGATGCCGCCAGGGCGCGGCCGTCCGCTGGATCCAGGCCACCGGCGCGGACCAGGCTCTCGTCGACGGCCAGGCCGGCGCTCGCCGCAGGGCACTGCGGTAGCCGTCAAGTCTGGTCCGGCAGGACCACAGGCCGTCCGGGCCGCCGATGGCGGCGATCCGCCGGTGCCCGAGTTCGATGAGGTGCCTGGCAGCGGCCATGCCGCCCTGGAAGTTCGTGGTGCCGACCGAGCGGACGGATGCTCCGTCCGGCTCCGTCGGCGGGTCGATGACAACCAAGGGCACGTGCTCGTCCTCCAGCTTGCGCAGCATCGCCTCGCGGGGCAGGTGCAGCACGCTCAGTGCGCCCGTGGTCCCCCGGGCCACGGCCGCCTCAAGCCGGCGCGCGAACTCCTCCTCGGACGTGACGCGGCTGACGATCACGCTGACCTCAGCCTCGGCGGCCGCGGTGACCGTGCCGCGAATCAGTTCGTCTGCCCACAGGCTGCCCAGCCCGCCGATCAGGAGGTCGACCACGCCGATCCCGGGCCGGGCCGCGACCTGATAGCCCTGCTGCCGCAGGAGCCGGCCGACGCGTTCCCTGGTGCGCGGCGCGACGTCGGTGCGCCCGTTGAGCACCTTGGACACCGTCGAGACCGAGACGCCCGCGGTTGCGGCGATGCTCGTGAGGCTGGCTGCCCCCGCGGTGGCCATAGACATCCCCTCCGGCACAGAAGTTTTTCGAAAAGTACAAATTCACGATGTTCGCAAAAGCAGGGCTTGATACGAGAGATCTGCTGCTCTAACTTGCTTTATTGAAGCTAAATCATAGCGGGAATGTTTCGAAAAATACCAGCCGGCCATTGGGGGTCGACACCGACGGGCGGCGGCCGGACTTCTAGGGGGACCTGTCTTGTCATCGACCCTCGCCGCGGACGTCCCGGCTGCTCCGTCCGCGGTGCGTTCGGTCTGGGCCTCGCCGCTGTACCGGGGTGCGACCGTCGCGCTGTTCCTGTCCGGGCTCGGGACCTCGGCCGCCGCCCCGCAGATCACCCTGTTCCTGGTCAATGACCTGCACGCCTCGTTGACCACGGCCGGCCTGTACTACCTGACGAACGTCACCGCCCCGGCGGCCGGCGACGTAATCGGCATGCGCTCGGACCGCTCAGGACGACGCCTCGGGTTGTTCCGGCTGTGCTCCGTGGCGGGATTCGCCGGCTGGATCGCCTTGGCCGTCGCCGACCGGTTGTGGATGCCGTTCGTGATCAGCTCCCTGGTCCTGGCCTTTTCCGGTGCGGCAAGCTCGCAGCTGTTCGCCGCGGTTCACGACGAATTGCAGGCGACCGGCTGCCCAGTCGGCGACGGGGTGATCTCGATCGTGCGGATGGCGTTGACGGCGGGCTGGGTCGTCGGCCCTGTCCTCGGCTCGCTGCTGGCTACCGCCGCCGGCCCGCGGGTGATGCTGGCGGCCACCGGGCTGTGCGCCCTGGCCCAGATCCTGCCCGTGGGCCTCGCGCGCACCACCTCAGCCCGCCCGCGCACGCACACCGCGCCCGAGGACCGCTCCGGGCAGCTCGGGCGGCGCCCCGGGGTGCGAGACATGCTGCCGCTGCTCGCGTTCACCGGGCTGTTCGTGTTCGTCTATGCGGGAGAACCGATCAAGTACGGCTATCTGACGATCTACATGCGCAGCGACCTGCACCTGCCGACGGCGGTCAGCGGCGCCGTCATCGGCATCCAGCCCCTGATCGAGCTGATCCTCATGCCGGTTGCCGTGGTCGCGGCCCGTCGCATCGGCATGATGCGGCTGATGATCTTCGGTGCTGCCTTCGGTGTCGGCGCGAACCTCTGCTTCGCCCTGACCGGCAGCGCCGCCGGCATGTTCGCCGGGCAGTTCCTGATGGGCGGTGTATGGGGCATCTTCGCCGCGCTGGGCATCATCGTCGCCCAGCGGCTCCTGCCCGGGGCGGTCGCGACCGCCTCCGCCATCTTCATGAGCTCCATGGCGATCGCCAGCGCGCTCGGCGGGGTGACCGGCAGCGTCGGCGTCGGCCTCCTCGGCCTGCCGCACGTATTCCTCGCCCCAGCCCTCTACGAATTGGCCGCCACCATCGGCATCGCTGTCATGAGCCGGTCGCGGCACGCCGTGAGCTTAGAGCGGCCGAGGCCCGGCACCTCGATGGCGGCGTCGAGGAGACGGGCCTTGAGGTACTGTGCACGAGCTGACGTGCCCACGGACTGGCGAGGACCGCGAACATGAACCTGACGCTCGTCCTCGACATGGCGCTGTCGGGGCATCCGGACCGGATCGCGCTCGCCGGCGGCGGGGACAGCCTCACCTACGCCGGCCTCGACCGGCTCTCCCGCGGCGTCGCACGGTCAATTGCCGACGACGACGTCCGCGCGGTCCTGCACGTCGCGACGAACTCGCCGGCCATGCCGGTTGCCCTGTTCGCGGCGGCGCGCGCCGGGATCCCGTTCGTGCCGCTGAACTACCGGCTGCCGGATGAGCAGCTCGGACGGATCGTCGCCAGCTACCCGCGGGCACTGGTGATCTACGAGCGCGCTGTCCCGCGCGGGGCCACCGGGCCCGTGGTCCACCGGGATCAGCTCCTGGCGTGGGGACGCGAACCGGAGCGGGCGCCCGAGCCGCCCGTCGACGCGGACACCGTGGCGGTGCTGCTGTACACCAGCGGCACGACGGCGGCGCCGAAGGCCGCGGTGCTGCGCCACCGGCACCTGATGGCCTACCTGTTCGGCACCGTCGAATTCGGCGCGGCCGGCGAAGACGAGACCGCCCTCGTCTCGGTACCGCCCTACCACATCGCCGGCATCGCGAACCTCGTCAGCAACCTCTACGCCGGCCGGCGCATCGCGTACCTTCCGGCGTTCGACCCGGCGACGTGGCTCGGCGCGGTAAACGCGGAACGGGCGACCCACGCGATGCTCGTGCCGACCATGCTCGCCCGGCTGACGCAGTACCTGGGCGAGCGGCCGGATGCCGCACCGTCGCTGCGCTCACTCGCCTACGGCGGTGCGCGGATGCCGCTTCCCGTCCTGCGCCGCGCGCTGTGCCTGTTCCCCGAGGTCAGGTTCGCGGGCGCCTACGGGCTGACCGAGACCAGCTCCACGATCGCCGTGCTCGGACCCGAAGACCACCGGGCAGCGATCGAGTCCGACGATCCGTCGGTGCGCGCCCGGCTGGCCTCGGCCTGCCGCTGATGCCAGGGATAGAGCTTCAGGTGCGCGCGCAGGACGGGGCACCGCTGCCGCCGGGGCAGGCAGGCCTGCTCTTCCTGCGGGGCGCCCAGGTCTCGGGGGAGTACGCCGGCGCCGCTGCCGCGGACTCAGCCGTTGACGACGACGGCTGGTTCGCGACCCGTGACCGCGGCCGGCTCGACGACGGCGGCTACCTGTTCGTCGAGGGCCGCGCGGACGACACGATCATCCGCGGCGGCGAGAACATCGCGCCCGCCGAGATCGAGGACGTGCTCGCCGAGCACCCCCTGGTCTCGGAGGCCGCCGTGGTCGGCCTCCCCGACGAGGAATGGGGGCAGCGGATCGCCGCGTTCATCGTCCCCGTGCCCGGTGCGACCCCCGACGCCGGGGAGCTGCGGGCCTGGGCGCGCACCCGGCTGCGTTCGTCGAGGACACCCGACGTCGTGCTGTTCCGCGACGAACTGCCCCGCACGGACACCGGCAAGGTCCTGCGCCGAATGCTAGGTCAAAATCAAGACCAAGGGTTACATCGCGCATCTCCTTCAGGCTGCGCGGCGCTCGTTGCCTGTGCGGTGCCGCATTGCCCACCCCTTATTCGGCAGCAACTTTTATGGCGGCGTGACCGCTGGTGGGTCGCGCGGTGTCTGGGGTCGGCTGGTGCGGGGCGTGTGCCCGGGGGCGCGTGGACCTCCGCGGGGCTTGCTTGAACCGGTACCGCTGGTGGGGTGCGGGGAGTGCGTGGACCTCCACGAGGCTTGCTTGAACCGGCACCACTGGTGGGGTGCGGGGAGTGCGTGGACCTCCACGAGGCTGCTTGAACCGGTACCGCTGGTGGGGTGCGGGGAGTGCGTGGATCTCCACGAGGCTGCTTGAACCGGCACCACTGGTGGGGCGCGCAGCGCCCCACACCGGGGGGTACGGGGGGTCGCCCCCCCGGGAGACAAAAACGAGACGACCCCGGTGCGCGCTTTCTGCGCACAGGGGTCGCCTAGAGTCTCGTGGGCGATACTGGGATTGAACCAGTGACCTTCTCCGTGTCAGGGAGACGCGCTCCCGCTGCGCCAATCGCCCGAGGACTTCTGAACTCTACCAGACACCAGACATGGTCGGTGCCATGTGAGGCAGCCCCTCAGTCCCCGCAATGCGACCGGCGCGGGGCCGCCAGGTACGCCTGGGCGAGATGCAGCTTACGCTCGATGTGGCCCAGAGCGGTGTTGCACGGAGCGCACAGCAGCCCTCGAATGCACTTGCCGCACACGTCTCGGCTAACCTCCTTGGCCGCTGGCACGGTATGACCTCGCTTTCTCATTCCGGGCCCGTGAGGTGCGGCAACACTGTGGGGGACTGTTCGTGAGCTGGGGTGACGCCCCGATGCCGCTTCCCGTTTACCAGTTCAAGGGCCTGATCGGTCACGAACTGGCGACCGATGAGGTATGCGTTCGAGAAACCGAATATCACTAAATGTTATCGCGTAGGGTCACTCAAGTGAGGTGAATGCTGCCGCTGTAGTCGAGTCCTAGGTCGAGCGCGCGGGACGAGTGGGTGAGCGCGCCCACGGACAGGTAGTCGACGCCGGTCTCCGCGACCGGCCGTGCGTTCGTCAGTCGCAGCCCGCCGCTCGCCTCCAGCAGCACTCCGTCGTACGCCCGGGCCGCCGCCACGGCCTCCCGCAGCACCGGCACCGGCATGTTGTCGAGCAGGATGAACCGAGCCCCCGCCGCTAGCGCCTCGCGCACCTGGTCGACCGAGTCGCACTCGACCTCGATCACGAGTCCCGGCCGGGCGGATGAACGCACCGCGCGCACCGCCGCCCCGATCCCGCCGGCCGCCGCGACATGGTTGTCCTTGACGAGCGCCGCGTCCCCCAGCCCCATCCGGTGGTTCTGCCCGCCGCCGCACCGCACGGCGTACTTCTGCAGCGACCGCAGCCCCGGCAGCGTCTTGCGGGTGTCCCTGACCGCGGCCCCGGTCCCGGCGACGGCATCGGCCCACTCCCGGGTAGCCGACGCGATCCCCGACAGATGCGTGAGGAAGTTGAGCACGGTCCGCTCTGCCCCGAGCACCGCGACCGCATCCCCGGAAACCCGCAGCACCGCATCCCCAGGTGCCACCCGGGTCCCGTCGGCGACAAGCGCCGTCGCGGTGACTCCAGGACCGCCCACGGCCGCCCCCGGCAAACCGCCATCCGACGCCGCCGCGGCAGCCGGCGAAGCGGCCGCATTGCCCGCGCCGAGGTAACCCGCGAGCAGATCGATCACGGCGAGCGCCACGGGCAGCCCGGCGACCACGCCCGGTTCCCGCGTCACGACGTCGGCGGTCACCGTCCGCCCCGCCACGGTCGCCGCCGACGTCACGTCCGCCCCGTACCGGAAGTCCTCATCAAGCGCCGACCGCACCACGCCCACCACGTCGGGAACATCCAGCCCGACAACCTCAAGCGCCTGCACGGTCTGCGCCCTTAGCGGCAGCATCCCCGTCCCAGAAGTCACAGTGCCTCCTTCGACACCACAAGCCGGTGCCCGTCCCAGCGGATCAGCGTGTGCCACGGCGTGGCGGCGGTGTCGGCCGCGTCCCGCCGCCGGTGGCACCCGCGGCTCTCCGCCCGCCGCCGCGCCCCCACGGCGATCAGCATCGACACCACCAGCAGATTCGCCGCCTCCACGGCCTCAAGGTCGAGACACCCCGGTCCACTGGTGCCTTCGACCGTTTCCATCGTGGCCGTTTGCGCTCTCGAACCAGTCATGGTCGCCAAGGCCACTGCTGTGTGTCCGTCAGCCCGCATCCGGTGGCTGCCGCTTTCTGCCCCGCCGCCGTAGTCGAGCGCATCCGTCGAGGCCGTTCGCGTCCTTGAGCCGGGGGAGTGGCCCGTCTCCGCGATCACCCGTAGCAGTTGCGTCAGCCCGTCACCGTCCCGCATGACCCCCGCGTACCGTGACATGGCTCCGGCGATCGTCGCCCGTCGCGCATCGGCACTCCCACCTTCGCCGCTCCCTATCGGCTCGTTCGCATTTCGTGCTGCTGCGAGCAAGGCCGTTCGCACGATCGAACCGGGGAAGCCCGTCGAACCGGGGAAGCCCGCCAGGTCAGGGCCGAGAGGAAGTGAGAGAGCGCCTGGCTGCGAAAACGAGTCCGGCTGGGTCACCGACAGGGCTGCCGCGATGCCCGCACCGGTCCGCCGTCCGGCGATGATCGCCTCGGTGACCGAGTTGGAGGCGAGCCTGTTCGCCCCCTGCACCCCGGTCGATGCGGCTTCGCCGGCCGCGTAGAGCCCGCCGAGGCTGGTCCGTCCGTCCAGGCCGGCCAGGATGCCGCCGCAGGAGTAGTGCGCTCCCGGTGCGACCGGGATCATCTCGGTCACCGGGTCGATGCCGTGCTTGCGGCACGCGGCGGTGACGGTCGGAAAACCGTCTTCGAGCAGGTCACGTCCCAGTCCGGTCGCGTCCAGCCACACGTGCCCGGCACCGTCGGCCGCGATGACCTCCGCCATCCGGGCCGCGACGACGTCACGCGGCGCGAGGTCGCCGCGCGGATCATGCCCCGCCATCAGCGCAGTGCCGTCCAGGTCGCGCAGCACCGCCCCGGCCCCGCGCAGCGCCTCGGTGATCAGCGGGCACTGGCCGCTCGCCTCGGGCAGCCACAGCACCGTCGGGTGGAACTGGACGAACTCCAGGTCCCTGATCACCGCCCCGGCCCTGGCCGCGATCGCGATCCCGTCCCCGGTCGCCCCCGGCGGGTTGGACGTGGTCGCGAACGCCTGCCCGAGGCCTCCGGCCGCGATCACCACGGCCCGCGCGGAGATCACCCCCGGCGTCAGCCGCCCGTCCGCCCCGATGAGGGCCGCCGCCAAGCCAGCGACCGAGCGGGCGGGGACCGGCTCACCCGCGAGCGCGCCGGCCGGGCCGGCGTTGGCAGCCGCCGTCCCGTTCCCCGCCCGCGCCCTCGCGCCGGTCCCCGCCCCGTCCGTCCCCCGGGTCCCCGTCACCAGCACGGTCGCGTTCCCCCCGGGCCCGCTCGCTCGGCTTGCCGAAGACGCGGGCTCCGTAACCTCAGCGGCCGTGCGGCCCTCGTCAGACGGTGCGATCCGGCCCGCCGCGCCTCGCTCACGGGTGTCGCTCAGCAGCAGGTCGAGCGCGACCGTCCGGTCCAGGATCTCGATCCCGCTGGCCAGCAGCGCCGCCAGCAGCGTCCGGTGTACCTCGGCCCCGCTCGCGTCATCGCCCGAGTGCACGATCCGGCGGGCGCTGTGCCCGCCCTCCAGCCGCAGGTCGAGCGTCTCCAGGCGCGCGCCGAGCCCGGTCAGCCACTCGATCGCGCCCGGCGCGCCGTCGGCGAGCGCCGCGGCGGCCCCCGGCTCGCACAAGCCGGCCCCGGCCACGAGCGTGTCGCGGACGTGGGCCGCAGGCGTATCGCCGGCCCGAGGGCCGCCGCGAGCCCGCCCTGCGCCAGCGGCGTCGCCCCGCCCACCAGGTCCTTCGTCACCACCAGCACCCGCAGCCCAGCCGCCGCCGCCGTCAGCGCGGCGGCGATCCCCGCCGCCCCCGAACCCATAACGACAACATCCGCATCCCGCCGCCACCGGGCCCTCGCCCCCAAGGCGCCCAGCCACCCGCCCACCGAGGCCCCGTCAGACACGATTCACCATCTCCTGCTGCCCGCAGACGCCCAGCGTCGATGTCATGAAATTTCCGGCATGTCGCGGCGCGCCAGCGCCCGACATGCCGGCTGCCGGGCTCCGGCATGCATCCGGAAGGGCCGATGCGAACATGGTGGATGGCTGTATACGCGATAGCGTGCTCAACCATCCACCGTCTTTGCCGCTAGCCGTCACCCCGGCCGATTCGTCAGGTTTGTCCCCCGCATGCCCGGCTGCCGCACCAGTGCGAGCAGTCGAAGGCCGCATGTCTCCGCTTACGTTGACCCTGACAGCCCCGCCTGGCCACTTCAGTCACCGCCCGCCCGCCGAGACCGGAGCCGACCCCGACGCTGACGCCGGGGCTGACGCCGATGCCGACCCCGACCCCGACCCCGACGCTGACGCCGGAGCCGATGCCCATGCCGATGCCGACCCCGATGCCGGGGCTGACGCCGGGGCCAGGGCCGACGCTGATGCCGAAGCGGACGGGTTCACGCTGATCATGGCGTCGACCGCGCGGCGGGCCCGTTCGGCGACCGACGCGTCGACCCGCACCTGCGTCTCGCCGGAGGCCAGGCACCGCTCCAGGGCTTCGGCCGTGATCATCTTCATGTAGTGACAGGTGGCGTGCGGGTTGACCGGCTCCCACGACACCGCCGGGTTGGCCTTGCGCAGCTGGTGCAGCATCCCGGTCTCGGTCGCCACCAGCACCGCGGAAGCCGAGGAAGTCCGCGCGGCCTCGAGCATCCCCCCGGTGGAGAGGATCCGGGTGCGGGACAACGGCAGGTCGCCGGTTCCCGTCTGCCACAGCGCCGAAGTCCCGCAGCCGCACTCCGGATGCACGTAAAGCTCCGCCTCCGGCCGCGCCGCCGCCAGGTCGCGCAGCGCCTGCGGCGAGATTCCCGCGTGCACATGGCACTCGCCGGCCCAGACGTGCAAATTGGACCGTCCGGTGACCCGCCGGACGTGCGCCCCGAGGAACTGGTCCGGCAGGAACAGGACCTCACGGGAAGCCGGGATTGCGGAGACGACCTCGGCCGCGTTGGCCGACGTGCAGCACACATCGGCCTCCGCCTTCACCGCCGCGCTGGTGTTCACGTACGCGACCACCGCCGCCCCCGGGTGCGAAGCCTTCCACTCGCGCAACTGCGCGGCCGTGATGCTGTCGGCGAGCGAGCATCCGGCCCCCGCGTCCGGAATGAGCACGGTCCGCGCGGGGCAAAGGATCTTCGCCGTCTCGGCCATGAAGTACACGCCGCAGACCACGATCGTCGAAGCCGAGCTTGACGCCGCCAGCCGCGCCAGGGCGAGCGAGTCCCCGACGTGGTCGGCGACCTCCTGGATCTCGGGCCGCTGGTAGTTATGCGCGAGGATCACCGCGTCCCGCTCGTCGGCCAGCCGCCGAACCCGGGATGCCCATCCGGCATCGACCTGGTTAAGCGATGCGGTCGCCTGCATGTCTGTCATGTTTCCGACCATAAGTCGCAAACTGTAGGTTTGCAACCCTGAGGCTAAAACTAGTGACCCGCCTCACATGAGTCACCGCGAAGTCCCGCGGCGACCCCTACGATAAGAGCGTGCCTGCCGACTGTTTCCGCCATGAGGCGCTCGGGGTCGTGTTCCAAGTGCGAGACAAGAGGCTGACGGTCCTGCTGTGGCAGCGCGCCAAGGCGCCGTTCGAGGGCGCGTGGGCACTGCCCGGCGGCCCGCTCGCCGCCGGCGAGCGCCTCGGTGCGTCGGCGAGCAGGCACCTGGCGGCCAAGGTCGACATCCCGGAGATCGCTCACCTGGAGCAACTGGAGACGCGCAGCGACCCGCACCGTGACCCCCGCGTCCGCGAACTGGCGACCGCGTACCTCGCCCTCGTTACCCCGGACGCCCAGCCCAAGCTGCCCGGTGACACCGCCTGGCACCCGGTGGACGACCTGCCGGCGACCGCCTTCGACCACGGCTCGATCGTCGGCGCGGCCCGGGACCGGCTGCGCGCCAAGCTCTCGTACACCAACATCGGCTTCGCGCTGGCTCCCGAACGTTCACGATCTCCCAGCTCCGCGACACCTACGCGGCGGCGCTCGGCCACCCGCTTCTCCGCCACCAACCTGCAGCGCATCCTGACCAGAAGAGGCGTCATCGAGCCGACCAGCGACATCTCCCGGCCCACGGCAACCGGCGGCCGCCCGGCCACGGTCTACCGCTTCGCCGCCCGCGGGCTGGTCGTCACCAACCCCTTCGCTGCCTTCCGCCCCAGAAACGCCGCCAGCTAACCCGGACACACTCAAGACCCGGATCAAAGTTAAATTCAACTTCTATTCTCCCGAACGATTTCGTGCTTCGCCTTCTCCGAACCATGTGCCCTCGTGCGGTGGTGAACCGCCCAGCCGAGAGGGACACCAGGCCCGCACCACCGCACCAGGAGGGCGCCCCTTTCGCAACCGGAACCTGCTGATCAGCCGTCTCATGGGCCACGTCCTGGTACTACGAGTTCATGTTTCACGCCGGTCCGCCCGATCCGCTTATAGCGGGTGGCAAGGCCCGCTGCGCGTCCGCTGGCGCCCGCTGAAACGGCGGCACCACGTCCCGTCAGCCCCGGCACCGTCGCTCCGGCCGACACACGGCCGCCTGCCCCGCCCGCCCCGGCCAGCCGCGCATCACCACCCGGCCCAGCTACACGACCACGCCCGGAAAACAGGAATCGGTATCAACATCCCAGGCAACGACACGCCAAGGCCAAGCCCCGAAACACCGCCACCGGCAACCGTGACACGCCAGATTTAATAACCGACGCGGCCATACGCTGCAAATCCGTCGTGATCATGGCGCGCTCGGCCCGGGGCCCGGACGGTCGACCTGCCAAGCGCGGTTTTGGTACTCCGTCATCATCACAAATCGCTCACGATCGCGGCTCAAATTACCGCACTGGCCGCAATGCTGTTGATTTAGGGGTGTTCGATACCCGTGATGGCCGTGGGTCACCTGATGTCATTGCATAATAGCTGGCCTGAGTAATAATTCGATTATGGTAGCGATTACCTTCACCTTAACGGCGGATTTTCATCAAATAAGATGAAATCCGCTGTGATCATGCGATGGAGTGCCGAAATACCGGACAAAAACCCAAAGGGGACAAATGGCGTACTCAGGGCGATCCGACTCAACGGTATTGCCCTGGCAAGGCATCCCGCGGCGGCTTACGCTAACAGCTGTAAATTGTGCTTGTCGGGTTAGTGGGGAGCAAGCTGTGCGGGGTTGTGTTGCTTTTCTGTTGCGCTCAGGCGCTGGGAATTTCCGGTGATCAAGGACCTGCGGGCCGGCGATCGGAGTCGGTCGGACCCTACCGGCTGCTCGGGCGGCTGGGCGTCGGCGGGATGGGCGAGGTTTACCTGGCGAAGTCGCCCGGCGGGCGGCTTGTCGCGATCAAGCTGATCCGGCCCGAGTTGGCCGAAGAGCGCGGGTTCCGCGCGAGGTTCGCCAGCGAGATCAGCGCCGCGAGGAACGTCAGCGGCATCTACACCGCCGCGGTTGTCGACGCTGACGCCGAGGCGGAACTGCCCTGGATGGCCACCGTTTACGTGGCGGGACCGTCGCTTACCGACGCGGTCGAGGAGAACGGCCCGCTGCCGGTCAAGTCCGTGCTCGCCCTGGCGGCGGGCCTCGCCGAGGCACCTGCAGGCCATCCACCGGGTCGACCTGGTTCACCGGGACCTCAAGCCGTCCAACGTGCTGCTCGCGGCGGACGGGCCCAGGGTGATCGACTTCGGGATCTCCCTGGCGCTTGAGCGGTCCATGATGACCGCGACCGGCATGGTGATGGGCTCGCCCGGGTTCATGTCGCCGGAGCAGGCCAGGGGCGCGGGAGGTCGGCGCGCCGACGGACATCTTCAGCCTGGGTGCCGTCCTGGCGTTCGCGGCGACGGGCGACGGCCCGTTCGGTGTCGGCCCGAGCACGGCGCTGCTGTACCGGGTGGTGACGAGCTGCCCGACCTCGACGCGGTGCCAGCGCGGCTCAGGCCGCTGATCGAGCAGTGCCTGGCCAAGGATCCCGCCGATCGTCCCACGCCGGACGAGGTGCTCGCGTCGCTCGGTGACGCTGGACGTGCTCACCGGCGAGTGGCTGCCGCAGCCGACGCGGAGACCATGGTCCGCTACCTGCCGACGCTCCAGACCCGCTTCCCCCTCGCGCTCCGGGAGGCTGAGCAGCCGGAGGGGAGCGGGCAGCCGGACGAACCCGACCCCGGGGCGGACGAGGCCGCCCCGGCCGAGCCGATGCCTGGCCGCCGCCGAGCGGCCCGGCGGACCCGACTGCCGACCGCCGTCGAGACGGCTCTCTCCGGGTGGCCTGGCCCCTTGCCGGCGGGCGGAGCGTCGGCCAGCACGGCGTCGCCCGCCCGAACGAGGCTGGAAAGCAGCCTGCTGCCCGAGACCGCCTACATTCCGATGTCGGGTGCGGTCACCGCCGGCGGACGGGGCATCCACGGCGGCACGGTTATCCCGGGCAGCGCTGGCTTCCCGGGGAACACGGGCTTCCCGGGGACACGGCGGGCTGCCGCCCGCCGGGCCGCCGTCGCCGTTTCGCCGGTGGCGCTGGCCCATCACCGCGGCCGCCGCGGCGGTCATCGTCATCGCGGTAGTGGCGGTCATGCTGACATCGCATTCCCGCGTCGGCGCGCCGAAGGTCAGCACCACCCGACCGCGTCTCTCGCCGGCAACGCGACGAAACCGCCGGCGACACCGACGGCGACCCGACGGCGATCACATCCCGCGCAGCCGCCTCCGCAGCAGCCGACGGCCACCCAGCCAACCGTCTCCGCACCCGCCACGCAGGCATCTCCCACGGCCAGTGTCACTCCGACGTCGTCCACGACGCCGACGCCGACCTCGGCGTCATCGCCGACGGCCACATCGGCGACGACATCTTCCGCATCCCCGACCACCGCCCCGACGGCAACCCCAACCGATACGACCGCGACGACAAACCCGACCGATGCGCCGACGCCCGGCGCCACCGACACATCGCGGCGAGCTAACGCCGCCGCCGCCGCGCCGACGGGGAACGTCCCGCCGCCGACCGGGCAGTTGCTGGCTGGCCCGGTGACGACGCAGCAGAGCGGCTGGCCGTCCGGCGGGAGTTAGGCCGACCTCTGGGGCAACTCCCACCCGGGGAAAAGGCGACACCGCGGCGGCCCGTCAGCCGGACCCAGGAGCTCTTAGTACGGGCCGTGCCTGGTCATGTCCAGGACGATCGGCACCATCGCCACCAGCATCCGGACGCGCGGCGGCATTGGCCCGGTGAACGTGACCGTGTAGTGGTCGGACGAAGTGAGCAGTTCCTTACCGAGCCCCGCCCAAGTCTTGCGGAGGCGGGCCAGCCGCTCACCGTCGCGGCCCGGTAATCGTGAACTGCTTGACGGCCAGGTCGCCGACCGCCTGCCCAGTGACCTGGCCGGTCTCGTCGAGCAGCGTGTAATGCCGCCGCGTCTCGCCGATCTGAATCTGGCCGATCAACTGGTCGGCGGGGTCCTTGATATCGGCGATCCAGTCGTCGTCCCGCTTGATGAGGGTGACCATCGGCTCGCCGGCGGCAGACCCGCACACCGAGGATCCGCGTCCTCGGCACCAGGGAAGCCATCGTCTGCAAGGCAGACCTCGGCTCGGACTCGGTGGCGACGGCGAGCAGGTTCTTGCTCTGGTCGAAAATGTCAAACCTGGCCCGGCCTGGGCAGCATCCTCGCTGGCTGGCGGATCCGCAATTCCTTGACGGCGAAGGGGTCCTCCATAACGGTTAAGCTTACGGTCAAATTTCAAGTACTGCCCGCCCGGGTCGGCCTCGCGCCGAGAAAAGCACCGCGAGAGTCACAGAAAACACACACCCGTTCGGAATAATTAAAAAAATCCTAATTCCGGACGGACGAGCTCTCTCTTTTACGCTGGCGGAGCCAGAAACGCGTACCCCGGAAGCGCGCCTGGCCATCCTCAACGAAACACCAGGTAGATGCGGCAGGCCGGCCTTCCGCTACGCGCAACGGCAGCCGCAGCTTTCCCGCACGATGAGCTCGGTGGGCAGCCGCTCGACCCGCGGCGGCCGGCCGGGTCGGCGATCCGGGCGAGCAGCAGGTCGCAGGCGCGCTCGCCCAGGAGCCGCATCGGCTGGTGGACGGTGGTCAGCGAGGGAGTGAACAGGGCGCCGAGCTCGATGCCGTCGAATCCGGTCACCGCGATGTCGGCCGGGACCCGTATCCCGGCCGCCTGCAGTTCCCGGATGACACCGATCGCCATCTGGTCATTGGCGCAGACGATGGCATCGGGAGCCTCGCTTCGCGGCCCGGCGAGGATCTCGCGGACCGCGAACTGGCCGCTGGCCGTGACGAACCGGCCCTCGAAGGATCCCGCCAGCCGCACGCCCGGATGCGCGGCGAGCTCTTCGTCGAAGGCGCGGCGCCGGTCACGGGTGTCCGGCGCCTCCTGCGGCCCGTCGACGTAGAACAGCCTGGACCGGCCGTGCCGTTCGATCAAATGCCGCACCAGGGCGCTGGCCCCGCCGTGGTTGTCGGCGTGCACGACGTCGGCGCGCCGCTCGTCGGGGGAACCGGAGACAACGGCGATCGGGATGCGCGAAGCCAGCCTGGCCAGGTGCTCGGAGTCGATGCCCTCGGAGATCAGCAGCCCGTCAACCTTGGCCGACATCTTCTGCAGCCACTGGTACGCGCCCGCGTCGGCGGTGCGGCGGCGGACCGAGAACAGCACCGGCCAGCCGAGGGGGCTGAGCGAGGACTCGACGCCGCGCAGCACCTCCTCGATGAACAGCAGCCCCTCTTGCTCGACGTCCGTGTCCGGGCCGCGGGCCTCGATGGCGACCAGCCCGATGACTTCCTTGCGCCCGCGGACCATGCTCTGGGCGGCACTGTCGGGCACGTACCCCAGGGCCTCGATGACCTCAAGGACCCGCCGCCGGGTCGACGGGCGAACCCGGTCCTGGCCGTGCACCACCCGGGAGACCGTGGCGGTGGACACCCCGGCCGCGCGAGCCACGTCGTAAAGCGTGCGGACCGACGGACCGCCGCGCCCGCTCCCCCCTTCGTTCACCGTTACTCGCTGTCTGTTTCCGTGTGTGACGGGCGTCTGGCCACCGTCAGCAGGACTACGGAGTCTGTGTGGGCGGTCAGGCTGTGCGGGGCATCGGGGAGGAGGAGCAGGTCGCCGTCGCGGCCGTCCCAGGACTCGGCGCCCGCGGTGAGCGTGACCCGTCCGCGCAGCACGTAGAGGCTGGCCTCGCCGGGACTGGCGTGCTCGGCGAGCGCCGCGTCCTTGGCCAGCGCGATGACGGTCTGCCTGAGCACTTTCTCGTGGCCGCCGACGACGGTCTGCGCCGCGCGGGACCCGCCGCCGGCACCTGGCCGGCCGTCGGTAGCCCGGCCGAGCAACTCACGCGCCAGTGCGTCCAGGGATAGCTTCTGCATGATCGCTGTCCTTTCTCAGGCATCCTTGCCACACATACCACAGCGGCACCGGCCCGCGCCGGCACCGATCGGGCGTCCAGCAGGCCGCGCAGCCATGAGTGTCACCCGATCGGAGCGACGGAACCGGCGAATCGCGGGCGCCCGGGACGTACAGCGGTTGAAAATGTCCAGGGGCGGGCGAGGCCCTCTGGCGTGTCCCTGGGACGCCTTGCAGAGGTATACCGAATTCTGGTCGGAAACCAACCTGACTTGCGGCAGTTTGTCCAACCGAAATCGGTATACCTTTCCTGGGTCGCACCGGCGACCGGGAAACGCACCCGGGGATGCCCCGAGAACAGGCTCCCGAGCCGAGCGGATCGTGCGCGGGTGCGAAGGAATCCGGCGTGCCGTCCCGGCGACCTCGGATCCTCGAACCGATGCCGGGCCATGGTGCCTAGAGGAGGAAGCCGCCTCCGTTCGGAATGATCAAGAGTCTCTTGCTCGAACGGAAACATGACCTCGCTCCGGTCAGTGATGCGGATGCGGCCAGGTTGTCGGAAATGGCCGGGGGCAGAGGCTTAGCCGATGGTATTTTGCCTTTCGGGGGAATTTGCCTGCCAGCACCGGATGGGGTATCCGTGGAATTCGGGGTTCTTGGCCCGCTGCAGGTTAACGGCGGAAATGTGTCGCTTGCGGGTAAGCAGCGCGTCGTGCTGGCCGTACTTCTGCTGCGCGCTAACCGGGTTGTACCGATAGACACGCTCATCGACGCGCTGTGGGATGACGCGCCGCCGCCGAGCGCGCGGATGACCTTGCAGGGATACGTGAAGCAGCTGCGGCAGAACGCCGATCTCCGGGTCGGTGAGCGGGTGATCACCCGCTCACCCGGCTACCTGATCACGGTGGCCGACGGCGAGCTGGACCTGGACCGGTTCATCGGCTTGTGCGACCAGGCACGATCGACGGCGGACCGGGGCGACTGGCGCGCTGCTTCCGGGCTGTTCGGGGAAGCGCTGGCGCTGTGGCGGGGGGAACCGCTTGAGCGATGTTCCCTCCGCTGTGCTCGAGCGGACCGAGGTGCCGCGGCTGGCCGAGCTGCGCATGCGGGCGGTCGAGTCCCGGGTGGAGGCGGACCTGCGGCTTGGCCGGCACGCCGGCTCGTCGCCGAGTTGCGGCGGCTCGTCAGCTCCGAGCCCTTGCGGGAGCGGCTGCACGGGCAGCTGATGCTGGCGCTGTACCGGTGCGGGCGGCAGGCCGAGGCGCTCCAGGTGTTCCGTGACATCGACCGGCGGCTGCGCGGCGAGCTCGGCATAGCTCCCGGACCTGAGCTGTCCGCGGCTGCACCAGCGCATCCTCGCCGCGGACCCGTCGCTGGCCGAGGCCTGCCGCCCGCCGCGAGGGCGGCAGAGGCCGAGCCTCGCCCGCCCCGTCCGCGGCCTTGCGCCGGTCCTCCCCGCGCAGCTGCCCGCGGACACGGTCGACTTCACCGGGCGCGAGGAGCAGGTGGCGACGCTGCGCGGCATGCTGGCCGCCGCGGCCTGACCGGGAGCGGCCCGGTGCGGTGGTCATCTCGGCGGTGGCGGGGATGGGCGGGGTCGGCAAGACCGTGCTGGCGGTGCATGTGGCTCACTCGGCTCAGGGAGCATTTCCCCGACGGCCAGCTGTACGCAAACCTGGGGGGCGCGACCAACCCGCTGCCGCCGTCCGAGGTCATCAGCCGGTTCCTGCGCGACCTGGGCGGCACGGACGCGGTGGCCTCCGGCGGGAGAAGAGGAGCGGGCGGCCCGCTACCGCAGCCTGCTCGCTGACCGCCGGATGCTTGTCGTGCTTGATGACGCCAGGGACGCGGCGCAGGTCCGACCGCTGCTGCCCGGCAGCGCGGGCTGCGCGGTCATCGTCACCAGCAGGAACATGCTGCCGGACCTGCCCGGCGCGACGCCGCTCGGCCTGGGCGGGCTCCGCGAGGACGAAGCGCTTGCCCTGGTCGCCGCGATCATCGGCGCGCCGCGCGCCGCCGCCGAGCCGGACGCGACCGCGCGCCTGCTGGCGTGCTGTGCGGGGCTGCCGCTGGCGATCCGCATCGCGGCCAGCCGGCTAGCGTCCCGCCCGGCCTGGACGGTCGCGCAGCTGGCCGCCCGGCTGGCCGGGGAGCGAGAACGGCTGGCCGAACTCGCCGTCGGCGACCTCGCGGTCCGGGCCAGCTTCGCCGTCAGCTACGACGCGCTGCGCGCAGGCAACGTCGGCGCGCGGGAGCGTGCCGCTCTCGCCGCGGCCGTGACGGGC
The DNA here is from genome assembly GCA_963785645.1 of uncultured Actinomycetota bacterium. Classification (GTDB taxonomy): domain Bacteria; phylum Actinomycetota; class Actinomycetes; order Streptosporangiales; family Streptosporangiaceae; genus Trebonia. The sequence goes on along the minus strand of CAWAWG010000015.1, from coordinate 94,391 downwards.
AGCGCCGATCCGGCGCTGCTGTTCCGGCTGCTCGGCCTGCCGGACATGGCGGAGCTGCCCCTGCCCGCGACGGCCGCGCTAGCCGGTCAGCCGGCCGCCCACGTTGCCGCCGCCCTGGAGACACTGACCGACGCGAGCCTGCTCGAGTCGCCTTCCCCCGACCGCTTCCGGCTGCACGACCTGCTGCGCCGCTATGCCGCCGAGCTGGCCGGTCAGACGGACAGCCCCGCCGACCGGGCCGCCGCCCTCGGTCGGCTGCTCGGCTGGTATGCCGAGCAGGCGGTCCGCACCGCCCGGGTGCTCTCTCCGGGCAGTTTGATCCGTTCCCTCATCCCGGTTCCGCCCGCGGATCCCGAAGACACGTCCGATCCGGAGCAGGCACACGACTGGTTCGAGACCGAGCAGGCCAACCTGGTCGCCGCGGTCAGGCAGGCCGCCCGGCTCGGCCTGGACGAGATAGCGGCCCAGATCGCCGTCGCGATGTTCGACTTCTTCCAGCGCGCGCCGTATCCGGAGAACCGGCTCGTCGTCTACGAGATCGGTGTGGCCAGCGCCCGCGGCGTCGGCAACGACTCGGTGCTGTCCTTCCTGCTGACCAAGCTCGGCACCGCCTACGGGGAGTCCGGGCGGTTCGCGGCGGCGCAGGCCTGCCGGTCCGAGGCGCTCGCGGCCAGCCGCCGGGCCGGGGACAAGGCGAGCGAGGCCGTCGTGCTCACCGGCATCGTTATCGACCTGCTCCGCCAGGAGCGGTTCGAGGAGGGCCTGCGGTACCTGCGAATGGTCCTGGCCATCCACACCGACCTCGGCATGGAGCGGCATGTCGGCATCACCCTGAACAACATGGGTTACGTGCTGCTCGGCCTGAAACGTCCGGAGGAGGCCCTGGAGCATCTGCACGAGGCGCTGGCGCTGCAGCAGCGGATCGACGAGCGGCACGCGCTGGGCGCGACGTTCGCCACGCTCGGCGACGTGTATCTGAGCCTCGGCCGGCTGGAGGAGGCGGTGGAGCACTACCGGCGCGCCCGGGCAGCCCAGCACGGCACCCAGCGGGAGCACGCAGATCAGGCGGACGTGCTGTACGGCCTGGCCACCGCCCTTGGCCGCCTCGGCCGCGGCGACCAGGAGCGCGATGCCCTGCTGACCGCGCTCCCGATCCTCGACCGGATCGGCGACCCGCGGGCCGGGGAGGTACGATCCCGGCTCGCCGAGTTGCCCGGGTGACGGAGGAATCCCCGGCCCCCGGGTAATCCCAGCGAAATTCCAGCGGCCGGGCGGAAAGTTGATCATGTCGGCAGGCTGGCCTGACAGGGGGGGCCGGCCTGCCGAACTTCTTCACGGTCAGGACGGCGCGTATCGTCACTAGCAGCACCACCGGCCGAACGCAGGCCACCGCGCCGAAAGGCCATCGCGGCGGAGATCCGCATCGGCCGGCCGAGCCGGGCCCGCGGCCTGACGCAGCGCTTGCCGCTAGGCGGCGGCGAGTTCCAGGCGGACGAGCGGTGCAGCGGTAGCCGCACCGAGGCGGGCCGGGCCGCACAGCCCAACCCGGCGCACCCGTGATGCCCGCCTCGCCGGGCGACCCCTGCCAGCCGTGCTACCCGCGCGCCCCCGCCGCGATGTGCATTTCGGACCTGGCTACAGCCGACCGCGCATCCTAGGCTGCCATTCAGGTGCAAATTCGAATAAGCGGTTCCGGGAGCCGCCCAAGCCAATCAACGGGGAATTACCGGAAAATGCCTCCGGCCAGGATGAAAATAAATATCTCCGAAGGAAGCAACCGTTTTGCCCGGCGTCCCGTCTGATAACCGTGAGTCGCGTTGTAAGCCGAGAAGATTGGGGCGATCAAAGTTATGAGGCAGAAGCTTTTCCGGGTTTCCATGGTTCTCGGCACGGGGGGTGCGGTAGCGGCCGCCATGCTGTCGGGCGCCCAGGCCGCGTCGGCCGCCACGCCGTCCTGGCAGCCGGTGCTGTCGGTGCCGGGCGGCGGGGTGACCGAGGCGGTCGTCGCCACCGGCAAGACCACCGGGTGGGCCTTCTTGTCGACGGCGCCGCCTACGAGCGCACCGGCGCTACCACGTGGAAGCAGGTCCAGTTCACCGGCGGCAACGGCTACGTGAACGCCGCCGCGGCTTCCTCGCCGTCCGACGTGTGGGCCGCCTTCCGGCCCGCCGCCGGCGGCGGGTCGCAGGTTTACCGCTGGAACGGCACGAACTGGTCCGTGGCGAAGTCCTTCCCCGGTGATGTCACCGGCTTGTCGGTGCTCGGGCCGGACGACGTGTGGGCGTTCGGCGGGGCGAGCGGCGGCGGGGGCGTGTTCCACTTCAACGGGCACAGCTGGGCGGAGGTCTCCTCGACCCTGCCGGGCGGCTCGGCCACCAGCGACCAGGACGTCTGGGCGTACAGCGGCACGCAGGTCGCGCACTACAACGGCGGTAAGTGGACCGAGACCAGCGTCGCCGGGCTGTTCCCGGCCAGCACCGGCGGGCAGGCTGCCCCCACCCTGACCGGGATCCTCGCGCTCGCGCCGAACAACGTCTTCGCGGCCGGCACCAGCTGGGGCGGGCAGGCGGGGCGGGCGGCGGCCCCGCGGTCGTGCTGCACTTCAACGGGCACGGCTTGGAGCCTGGCGGCGGTCGGCCCGGACGTCCTGGCCCCGGGGTCGCTCGCCTCCGACGGCCAGGGCGGGCTGTGGATGACTTCCGACACCCACGAGAACTTCGAGGAGCTGCTGCACTACTCGGACGGCCAGCTCGTCAGCGCCAACGAGCCGTTCGTGTCGGTGGCCAGCATCCCCGGCACCGCCGAGGCGCTGGGCGGCAACGCAACCGGAGTCGCCACCCAGCCGGTGGTCTACCAGTACTCCTGACCGGGGTCCGGTCGCCGGGGGCGGGCCGCGCGGACACCGCGCGGCCCGCCCCCGTGGCCGCTCACGTCGGCAGCTCCGTCCCCGCCTGGACCGCGACCATGTACGCGGCGTACCAGTCGGGCCAGTTCTCGTCCGCGTGCCCGATGCGCTTCTCGTGCTCGCCGTGCGCGGCCGACGCCTGCCGCATTGCGGCCGCCAGGTCCGCCGCGGAAGCGAACGACGTCGTCGCGGCGTCGACCCGCCCGGGCAGCCGGGTCGTGATCTCCTGCAGCAGCCAGGTGTTGCCGTCCGGGTCCTTGAACGTGGCGAACGAGCTGTAACTCTGCCCGCCGGGCGCCGGCCCGCCCACCCGGCCGTCCCCGCCGCCGGGCTCGAACTGGGCACCTGGGCTCCCCGAGTGGAATACGCCGCCGACCGCGGCACCGCGCTCGGCGAGCTGGCCGCGGGCGGCCTCAATGTCGGAAACGATCAGGTACAGGCCCTGGGCCGAGCCCGGCGCGGCCGTGGTGATCTTCGTGCCGAACTGGACCGAGCAGCCCGACCCCGGCGGCGTGAACTGCACGACCCGGAAGCCGTTGTCGAACGCGAAGTCGGCGTCGAGCCGCCAGCCGAGCCGCCGGTAGAACTCCTTCGACCGGTCGGCATCCATAACGGGGATCACGACTGCCTCGAACTTCAGGTCAACGTCGGTGACGCCTCCGCTGCTGCCTTCGCCGGCTGTACTCATGCCGCCCCCTTGGTCGTTCCCTGCCCAACCACGTCAGTCTGACGCTACTTCTCCGCCGCCAGCGCGACCAGAGTCACGGCTCAGATACTGAGCGGCCGGTCCGGCTATGCAGGTAAAGGTCACGCAGGACGCCGAGTTCGGCCCCGTGGTGGATCTGCTCGTCAAGCTGGTGGAGCACGAGCGAGGCCCTGTCCTCCTCGGCGTACGGGCCGGCGACCTGGCCCAGGGGCTCCCACCAGGACGCATCGGGCAGCTTCCGGAGCAGGTCCTGCCAGAAAGCGTGCGCCCGCGCCAGGGCGGCGACGGCCTCGGCGGCGGTGGCCGGTGCCGGGTCGTCGCTCTCAAACCCGCCGGGCGGCAGTTCCACTCCCAGCCACCGCGGGTTCCGTTTCCCGCCGTAGGTTCCGGTGAGGTGCCACAGCCGCCATGCGATCGTCGTGAAGGGCGGGCGGCCGACACCAGTGGCCGGACGCAGGACATGGACGGGCCAGTCCGCGTCATCGCCGCGGTAGACCCCGGCGTCGGTCCGGCGGATCGTGCGGCAGCCGGCTACCGGCTCCCAGAAGTATTCCTCGTCGGTGAGCCCGGCCAGCCTGCTCCGGGTGCGCTGGTACACGTAATCAGACAACCCCATGATGTCAGCCCGGGCGTCACCCACCCGGCCGAGCCTACCAGCACGGCACCTAGCACACCCGGCGGCAAACCCGCACCGCGGTCTCGGTCTTATCAGGCGGTGCCGGCCGACTTCTTCAGGGCGGAGGCGAAGTCGGGGTAGACCCCCATCTGGGCCAGCCGGACGTTGATCGAGGGGTAGCAGTTGAACGTCTGGATCTTCCCGTCGCGCAGGTAGATGAGGTCTGCCGTCGGGACGCTGGTCTTCGCCCCGTTCCCTGGGAGCGGGCCGAGGGGCGTCGGCCACGAGCCGAGGAACGTCCCCTGGATCAGCAGCTCGACCGTGACCACGTCATTGCCCCCGTCGTTGACCCGGAGCAGCTCGCGGTGGACATCCGGGAACGCGCCCGCGACGAACGTCACCACGTCGTCGAGCTTCTCGCCCGTGTAGCTGTCGCCGGTGGGGATCATGTTGAAGACGCCGTCCTCGGTGAAGGAGCTGCGCCACCCCGCAAGATCCATGACGCTGCCTTCGGCCGCATGGTACGCCGCCCGCACGATCTCTTCGTTGCTTGCCATGACACTTCTTCCTTCCGTCGCCGCCAGCACATGAAGACTGCCCATGACTTGAACAATCAAGTCTAAGCCTACCGCTACCTCAGTTCGCATTACCCGGGCCCTGACAACGAGGAATTTAGCGGCCAACAAGGTGACCGGATGTCACCGCATCCTGGTGATTCACGTATCCGGAACTGCGCTCGGCCCCGAGCGGGACCGCCCGGCTCGGGAGCCGGGCGGCCGTTGTCCGCCTGGTCAGCTGTGGCTGACGGTGAGGCTGTAGAACTTGACCTTAGCGCCGTTGGTGGTGCTGCTCGACGACGACTGGTTGTAGTCGCCGGCCTTGAAGTACTGGTGGTAGGCGTCGAACGAAGAGGGGATCGCGTAGCTGCTCTTGCTGCCGTTCACGGTCAGGTTGATCGTGTGGCCGTCGACGTTGAGGGTGTAGGTCCACTGGACGCCCAGCGCCACGTGGGTGATGTAGTGCAGGGTCTGCCCGCCGCTCGGCGAGTCCTCGGTGCCCGCGTAGATGTCGCCGTCGCTGTGGTAGTAGAGCTCGATCAGCGGCTTGGTCGACGTGCCGCCGCTGCCCAGGTGCACCTGGCCCACGCAGACGTTCGCGGTCACCGACACGACGCGCAGATCGGCGCTGAGCGTGTTGTTGCCGCCAAGCGCCCAGTCGGCCGCGGTTCCGTTGCTGTTCATCTCGCGCAGCTCGGTCCGGGCGTAGTCCGAGTCCGGCGTTTTCACCCCCGCCTCCGGATCCCAGAAGGTCATCGAGCCGTCGTTCTTGTCGGTCCAGAAGTAAGCCGCGTTCTGGTACCCGTTGGCCCCCTCCAGCTGGGACGGCGAGATCGTCGTGGGCGAGCCGGGAGAGCCGATCGGTAGCTGGAGCTCCCAGACCGAGAGGTTGAAGTTTCCGCCGGGGGCGACGCCGGGGTTGAGCGCGGCGGCCGCCGCCAGCGCATTGGTGCTGCCGAAGACGCCGAGCGTGACGGCCGCGGCCGCGGCGGCCGCGGCGGCCATGGTGGCGATTACGGACCTTCGTTTCATGGGGGTTGCCCTCCCGGCTGGGAATAGGTAAGTTTCTTTACAATTGAGCACCTTTCCGATGGGCTGTCAATCGGTAAATGTAGGAAAGTGTCCGTACATGGTGATTTGCCTGGTCGTTCCCATGGTGCCGCGGTGCCGGCCGTCCACGGCTCAGGCCCTTGGTTCATCAGAACGAGGGCGGCTTACTCCCTCGCCCGCACTTGCTCATCACACCGGGCAGCGCCCGCGCGGGGCAAAGACGCTCGCCGGGCAACTGCCGCTAAGGCAGGACAGCGGTTTCCCGGCGCGGCTCCGCCGGGGCCGGGCCGCCGAGCGCGTTCACCCGGGCCGGGGTGCGCAGCGATACCATCCGCCGCCATCCGCCGGCCCGCTCGAACAGGTACACGGCCTGGATGCCGGCGGCGAGCAGCGTTGCCTTCGGCCGGGACCAGCCCAGGGTCCGCCCCAGGTGCGCCATGACCGCCCGGCTGACATCCCGGTAGACGGCGATCTCCGCGAGGGCGGTCGCGCGCAGCTCGCGCCGGATGGCCTCCGCGTGCCCGGCCGCGGCCAGCCGCAACAGCTCCTCGTGGCAGTAGGCCAGGTGATTGTCCTCGTCGTTGCAGATCACCCGCACCGCGCGGCCGATGTCGGCCCGGTCGCCGGCGTGCTTGCGCAGCGACCGCATCTGCTCCGATGCCCGCTGCTCGGTGATCCGGCTGTGCGTCAGGTAGGTGATGATGTCGGCCTCGGTCAGCGCCTGGCCGCCGCGCAGCCTTGTGTGCGTCAGCCCGATCCCGGCCTGCTCGAGCAGCATCGTATAGTCCGTCTCCGGGGGCACGGCCACTGGTTCAAGCCCCCGCTTGCGCAGCAGTGCACCGAAGATCCGGCCGTGCTTGTCCTCGTCCTTGCCGTGCCGGACGATCTTCGGCGCGAGCCCGGCCAGCGACCCGGGCACGAGCGCCGCGATCCGCCCGTTCTCCCACCCGCCCTGCGCCTCCCCGCTCGCAGCGATCGAGCAGAACAGCCGAAACGCCTCGTCGTGGTCGAAGATCTCCCCGTATATGGTCCGCGCGGAAAGCATCCGATGTGTCCCCGTCCTTGATCCGAGTGAGCCTTGCGTTGCGGAAATGTGCCCGGCCACGTCCCCTTGCGGCCGTGCGGACTGCCCTCGGTTCCCGTCCGCGACCTGCGCGCACACCCCCGCAATAGGTCTAGGATGACCGGTCGCCCAGTGGGGGTCATCACCAGATTCTGGTGATTCCCGCGAGTCCCGTGCGCAGCCGTGTGGCCAAATGTCGCCTCGGCCCACCTGGGAAAGCTCACCCAAATCCGGTGACGGCCGCTCATCATGGCGGCCGCTAGCCTCGCGCGTATCCGTCCGCTGATCCGGGAAGAGGCACCCTATGGCCGCAGGCAGCAAGCGTGATGGCGATCGAGCGGGTATCCGCCTGGTAGAGGGAGCGATCAGGTGACCGAGGACTCCGGCCGCGCCGCTTTGCTGAGCGTTGCCCGCTCCTATCTGCACAGCGCCGATCCGGTGCTGGCCCGGCTCATCGACGACCGGCCGGACTTCGACCCCCGGGCGTGGATTTCCCAGCTGCCGCCGATGGACCTCTACGGCGCCCTGTTGTTCCAGGTCACCGGTCAGCAGCTGTCTGTCGCGGTGACCCGCCGGACCATGGCGCGTATCCAGGCCCTGTTCGGCGGCCATCTCCCGTCCCCGGCCGAACTGCTGGAAGTAGAGCCCGCCCGGCTTCGCGAGGCCGGGCTGTCGTGGCGGAAGGTCGGCACCCTCCGCGACCTTTCCGAACGGCTCTTGGACGGCCGCCTGGACCAGGAGACGCTGAGCGGCTTGCCCGACGACGAGATCATCGCCGAGCTCACCACCGTCCCCGGGATCGGCCCGTGGACGGTACAGGGCGCCCTGCTTGTCGCCCTCGGCCGCGAAGACGTCGTGCTGCCGGGCGATCTGGCGCTACGTAAATCCGTCCAGGCCAACTACCAGCTCGACCATCTTCCCAGCCAGCAGGAGGTCCTGGCGATCGCCGAGAAATGGCGCCCCTACCGCAGCCTGGCCACCAGCTACCTGTTCTCCGCGGCCTTCGAACCGTCCGACGCCGCCCGCGGATCACTGGAATCAGGGGACAGCCGCTCACCATGACGGCGGCTACCGTCGGGCGCAGCCGGTCCGTCCCTTGTAGGAGGCAACAGTGGCATTCCCGATCCTGCCCGATTACGTGCCTGTCCCGCAGTCCTCGCTCGGCCCCGCGCTCAACGAACAGGGCTATTACGTCGGACGGGTCGAGCGGAACCTGTACTGGGTCACCGACGGCGACTACCATTCGGCGTTCCTGGCCACCAGGGACGGCGTGGTGCTATTCGACACGCCCCCGACCATCGGCCACAACATTCAGCGGGCGGTGGATGAGGTCGCCGCGGCCGAGGGCGTCAGCAGCACGGTGACCCACATCGTCCACACGCACCATCACTCCGACCACGCCGGGGCGTCCTCGCTCTTCGGCCGCGACGTGGTCCGCATCGGGCACGAGGAGACCCGGCGGCTCCTGCTGCGGGACAACGACCCGGCCAACCGGCCCCGGAAGTGACGTTCGCCGACCGCTACACCCTGGAGGTCGGCGGCGAGCGGGCCGAACTGGCCTGGCACGGCGGCAACCACTCGCCGGACAACATCTACATCCACTTCCCGGACCACGACACGCTCATGCTCGTCGACATCGCCCTCCCCGGCTGGGTGCCCTTCTACGGCGTCAACCTGTCCGAGGACGTGCCCGGCTACATGGCCGCCCCGGCCAAGGCGCTGACCTACCCGTGGAAGCACCTCATCGCCGGCCACCTGGGCAGGCTGGGCACCCGCGACGACCTCGCCGTGCACCAGCAGTACATCGCCGACATCGAAGCGGGCGCCCGGACGGCCCTGACCACGGTCGACCCCACCCCGTACTACCAGAAGTACCCCGACAACCCCTGGGCCGCGGTCAAGAGCCACCTGGACGCGGTGGCCGAGGCCGCCGCCGCGCCCGTGGTCGAGAAGTACACCGGCGTGCTGGGCGCCGTGGACGTGTTCACCTCCGCCACCGCCTTCACCATCCTGGAGTCGATCCGCCTCGACCTCGGCTACCGCATGGACATCCACCCGTAACCCGCACTCCTGGTCGAGGACCGACGCTCCCGACCCGCGCTGATCACGCCCTGTCCGCCCTGCCCGCTTGACGATGACCGGCCGACGGAACAGCGATCCGTCGACCGGCCCGTGCCATGATCGCCCGCACGGTGCTACGGCCTGACTACCGCGCCGCGCGCAGCTTTTCGCGCAGCACATACAGCCCGGATTCGAGCGTGTCGTCGTCGAGCGCCGCGGGGTCGGCGAGGAGGATCTCGATCGCCGCCATTCGGGCGGCCTTGGGCGGCAGGTGGCTGATCGCCGCTTCGACGGTGGCTGGTCTGTTCACTGGTTGTCCTCCTTAATGTCCCGGGACCAGGCTTTCCGGGCCCGGTCATTGATCTCTTGCGTGCTCTGGTCGTACAGCGCCGACAGCACGACGTGGCCCGGGGACGCCGACGGCAGCCGTTCCAGCTCGTCGCGCATCTCGGCCCGCCTGCTAAGCAGTGCGGAATCGTCTAACCTGGCCGAAGTCTTCGCTGAAGTCATCCATCGCCCTTCGCCTTTTCTTTGGTGATCTCTTTGCTGACCTGGGGGAGCGCCTCCACGGCCTGCTCTTGCGGAGTGAACGTCGAGAACGGATCCACCAGACGTCTTTCTCTTAGGAGAATGAGATCAGGTTTGCCGGTACCTATCAATCTCTTAGGAGAAAAAGGAAGCTTGGCTCTGGGTGATCGGGCGAGGCCTTCGGAGGCAAGTCGCGGACAGTCGGCCTCGCTGGAGTACTCTCTTAAGAGAATCTGGCCAGCTCAGTGGGACCTAGAGTCCCGCCGGCACTACAGGGGGTTGTTTCTGGTGGCCACAAGGAACTCTCGCTATCCAGAGATCGCGGCTCTGCTGCGGGACCGCATACTGAGCGGCGAGTGGGCCCCGGGCAGCACGCTGCCGACGCTTGACGACCTAGCAGCTCAGTTCGGGGCGGACAAGAACACGGTCTCGCGGGCGATCAGCGAGGTACTAGAGCCAGCGGGTCTAGTGTGGGCCGTGCCGAAGCGCGGGACGATAGTGCGGCATGGAATGGCGCGACCGCACCGACTGCGCGGCAATCTGGTCAAGCGGAACATGGCGACGAGCGGACCGGGCTACAGCTTCCCGTCCGCGTCGGGGCAGGAAGTTTGGATTCACCACATCACGCCGACGGCGAACCCCGAAAAGTTGGAAGATGAACGCATTGCTCGGCTTCTGAAGGTGCCCGCCAGTACCGAGGTGCTGCTTCGGCACCGGGTCACGGGGCCAGAGGGCGAACCGCCATTTCAGATCAACAACTCGTGGATTCACCCACGCGTTGCCGGTATCCCCGGGGTGGCCGGGCACGCACCTGGACCGGGCGACTGGCTTTACCGCATCGAGGCGGCCGGGCATGGCCCACTGTCGTGGATGGAGTACCTTCGCGCCAGGATGCCGAGCAAGGCAGAAGCGGCAGAACTTCAGATCCCCATGACCATCCCGGTCCTGGTGATCGTTCGCGTTGGCCGCTCCGCTATGGATAACGAGCCTGTCGAGGTCACTGAATATGTAATCCCCAGCGACCGAGTGGAGTCCGTCCAAGCGCTAGAGCGTAATGAATCGGCCTCCTGGCCCTGGCCAGTAGAAGACTCAGGCAGCAATGACTAGGGGACTGCGTTGGCAATGGTCCGTATAGATGCCGCAACGAGTACGGGACTCGTTCGGAAGCGTAATGAGGATTCCGCTTACGTGGGCCACTGGCTCTGTGCTGTAGCCGACGGCATGGGCGGTCACGCGGCCGGAGACGTTGCCAGCACGACCGTAATCGAAGCGATCCGATCATTTGACGTCCGAACCGACGACCCAGCCCGGCTGACAACAATCCTCAGTGCGGCGATCAGAGCAGCGAACAGTGAACTTACCATGAAATCACGTGCTAATGCGAATCTTGGCAATATGGGCTCGACCCTGACCGCGATGCTTTGGTCTGCTGATCATTTCGCCATAGCCAACATTGGTGACTCACGCGCCTACCTGCTGCGAAAAAAGGTGTTGATACCCCTTACCGAGGATCACGTGCTCAGTAATCTGCTGGCCAGTCCAAAGCCGACAGAAATTGGCAGTTACCTTGTTCGTTTTCTAGATGCCCGGCCTGGTTGGTCCGCGGACCTGACATTGCGCACCGCGCATCCAGGGGACCGTTACCTGATTTGTTCCGACGGCCTGAGCGGATTCGTTACCGTGAACGCCATCCGGGATGTGCTCGCACAAGCGGGCGAGGTGGACCAGGCTGTAGCCGGACTGATTGATCTCGCCCACACGGTTGGCGCTCCCGACAACGTAACGGTGATCGTCGCGGACGTGTCTGACGGCGCTTGGCGGGAACGAACTGAGAATCCGTTGGTTCTGGGAGCGGCGGCTCACCTTGCCTAACCAATTATGGAGATTCCCTCGTGCTGCCGAATTTGTGCAGCATCTCCGCGACCCGGTCGCGGCGGCGTCGCCGGGACAAGGTGACGGAGTGCGGTTGCCTCGTAGGCGGCGCGTGCCAGCGGCGGTACCGGGCGATTAAATACCCCCGTGTCGGGATTTATTACCCCCCTGGTGATCTCTTGTCGCGGTGCTCCCGCTGGTCCAAGCTCCGGAGGAGTGATCTTTGGCGAGGCGGCAGCGGGAGTGGGTCAGTCACTCGGTACCGCACGGAGCGGTGACCGTTGACGGTCGCGGACAGCCAACGGCCTGTCCGCGCGTCCGGCCCGATCGCGTTGCCGCCGATGCCTCGGTGATTCTCCCTTCCCAGAGACACAGGTGACTTTGTTGTTCCGTGCTATACGCAAAAGACGTGCCACCGTGGGGCGGCTGGGTGCCGTGGCGGTGCTGAGCACCATGGCGCTCGCTGTGACGGTCGTTCCGTCGCAGGCGGCGCCGGCCGGCCCGGCGTCCGCGGCCGCGGCGGGCTCCGCCTCTACCACCAGCCCGTCGTACCAGCCGGTCTGCGGCACGGCCAAGCCCGGCACGTTCTCGTGTCTTGCGCTGCGCCGCACGAACGTCAAGTCCGGCCGTGGCGGGCGGCGAACACGGCCCCGGCCGGGTACGGGCCCGGCGATCTGCAAAGTGCGTACTCGCTGCCGTCCGACGGCGGATCCGGGCAGACGGTCGCGATCGTCGACGCCTTCGACGACCCGACCGCCGAGGCTGACCTGGCCGTCTACCGGCAGCAGTACGGCCTGCCCCCGTGCACCACGGCCAACGGCTGCTTCAGCAAGGTCGACCAGCAAGGCGGCACCGACTACCCGCCCGCCAACGGCGACTGGGACGGGGAGATATCCCTCGACCTCGACATGGTCTCCGCCATCGCCCCCGAGGCTCACATCCTGCTCGTGGAGGCAGACGACGACAGCAGCGACCAACCTCGGCGAGTCCGTGGACGAGGCCGTGGCCCTCGGCGCGAAGTTCGTGTCGAACTCCTACGGCTCTGACTACACCTCTGCCCCCGGCTCGGGCGAAGACCCCTCCGATACGACCACCATGGACGCCTACTACGATCACCCCGGCGTCGCCGTGATCGCCTCCGCCGGCGACTCCGGCTACGGAGTCGGCTACCCCGCAGCCTCGCCAGTATGTCACCTCCGTCGGCGGGACGAGCCTGACCCCTGACCCGGGCAGTGCCCGCGGCTGGTCGGAGACGGCCTGGGCGGGCACCGGTTCCGGCTGCTCGCTGTACGAGCCGAAGCCCGCGTTCCAGCACGACGCCGGCTGCGCGACCGCGTCGGTCACCGACGTCTCCGCCGACGCCGACCCGAACACCGGAGTAGCCGTCTACGAGAGCGGTCGTCGGCTGGAACGTCTACGGCGGCACCAGCGTCGCCTCGCCGCTCATCGCCGGCGTGTACGCCGACGCGGGCACCCCGGCAGCGGGCACCTACCCCAACTCCTACCCGTACGCGGCTGGTCACCGGCCTGAACGACGTCACCAGCGGCAGCAACGGCGGCTGCACGGCCGGCTACCTGTGCAACGCCGTGACAGGCTACGACGGCCCGACCGGGCTGGGCACCCCCGACGGGCTCCAGGCGTTCCGCACCGGCCCGCACGGCACCCTGACCGGCACCGTCACCAGCCGCGCCGACCGCAAGCCGATCGCCGGCGCCACCGTCAGCGACGGCACCGACGTCACGCACACCGACGACCAGCGGCCGCTACACGCTCGCGCTGCCGGCAGGCCGCCGAGACCCTCACCGTCACCGCGTTCGGCTACGCGACCGGCACCGCGAAGCTGAACGTCGCCGCTGGCGCCACCGCCGCGGAAAACCTCAGCCTGGCGCAGGTGCCGAGCGAGACCGTCTCGGGCACGGTCACCGACGGCTCCGGCCAGGGCTGGCCGCTGTACGCGGAGATCACCGTCGACGGCGACCCCAGCGCCGTCTGGACCAACCCGCGTCACCGGCCGCTACCAGGCTCACCCTGCCGCGCAACAGCCGACTACACCCTCGACTTCGCGCCCGCCGCACCCGGCTACGACGAGGTCACCAAGACCGTGCATGTCGCCCGGGCTCCGCTGACCGTCGACGCCGCGGCGACCGCCGACCCCTGGACCGCCACCGCCCCCGGCTACAAGCTCACGCTCACCGGCCCCACCCAGACCTTCGACTCCACCACCTCCGCACCGGCCGGCTGGAGCGTGATCAACGCCTCCGGCACCAAGGGCGGCTGGCAGTTCAACGACCCGGGCGACGAGGGCAACGAGACCGGCGGCAGCGGCGGATTCGCCATCGCCGACGGCGACTACTTCGGGAGCGGGTCGGTCTCCGGCCACATGGACACCTCCCTGGTCACCCCGGTGTACAACTTCACCGGCGATACGCGGCCGGAAGTCGGCTTCGACACCATGTGGACGGCATCAACCCGTACTACGCGACCGCCGAGGTGCAGGCCAGCGACGACGGCGGGGCCACCTGGACCACCGTATGGACACCCGACTCTGAGCACCGGCGACTACGTCGCCCAAGACGGCCACTACGACGTTCCGCTCACCGCCTACGCCGGGAAGCCGTCGGTCCAGCTGCGCTTCCACTACATCACCGGCCCGGTGATCGACTACTGGGGAATCGATGACGTGTTCGTCGGCCAGCGCGACTTCCTGCCCGTCCCCGGGCGGCCTGGTCGCCGGCACGGTGCAAGACGCCAACACCGGCCAGGGAGCCGTCGACGCGACGGTCACCGACGCCAGCGAGCCCGGCAGGCGCAGGCACAGACCGTCGCAACCCCCGAAGATCCCAGACCTCCCGGACGGCTACTACTCGCTGTTCGTGCCGGGACCTGGCAAGCACACCCTCACCGCCGCCAAGTTCGACTACGCCCCGGCGACGCAGACGGTGAACGTCCGCGCCCACGCCGCCGTCGAGGCGAACTACCGGCTCAGCGCCGGGCGGCTACAGGTGACCCCCGGCTCGATCACCGCCTCCGCCGACCTTGGCGGGGTCGTGACCAGGACGCTGACGGTCACCAACACCGGCACGCGCGCCGGCCACGCTCCAGATCGGAGACCAGGCTAGCCCGGCTTCCTCGCCGGACGCACGCGCCACGGGCGCGCCGCTCCAGCGCATCCCGGGCAACTACCCGACCGGCCGCATCACCGGACAGCCACAGGCCCGCACCTCCCGCGGCCGCGTCCGCATCCGCCGCGCCCGCAGACGACGCGTGGCAGAGTGCCCCGACCCTGCCGGACAGCCGTGATGGACGACGTGGCGGACGCCTACGACGGCAAGATCTACTCGGGGTTCGGCGACGCGGGTTGCTGTCCTTCGGTGCGGCCAGCAACAACCTCTACGTCATTGACCCGGCAGGCCGGCACCTGGACCCAGCTCGCCTCGGCCACGGACGCGCGTCAGGCGCCGGGGCACGGCATCATCGATGGCAAGCTCTACGTCGCGGGCGGCTGGGCCGGCGACGGCAAACCGATCCGAAGCTGGAAATCTACGACATCGCCAGCAACACCTGGACCACCGGCCCCGCCGAGCCCGCACCGTTCGCGGGAGCCGGCAGCGCCGTACTCGACGGCAAGCTCTACCTCGTCGGCGGCTGCGGTGCCAGCACCTGCGAAACCACCGACGTCTCCGTCTACGACCCGGCCACCAGCACCTGGA
Source organism: uncultured Actinomycetota bacterium (assembly GCA_963785645.1). Classification (GTDB taxonomy): domain Bacteria; phylum Actinomycetota; class Actinomycetes; order Streptosporangiales; family Streptosporangiaceae; genus Trebonia. The sequence goes on along the minus strand of CAWAWG010000015.1, from coordinate 79,322 downwards.
GCCACATCGCGCCCTACCCCGATCCGATCTCCTGGAACTCCTGCGCGGGCATCGACGGCAAGCTCTACTGCGCCGGCGGCACCAACATCAGCAGCGACGACATCCAAGACGCCTACGTCTACGACCCGGCCGCCAACGCCTGGTCCGCGCTGCCCGACATGCCGATCCCGCTGTGGGGCTCGGCGTACGCGGCGGCCAACGGCCTGCTGGTCATCTCCAGCGGCGTCACCAGCGGGGCGCAGCGGACGCTAACCAACCAGAGCTTCGCCTACAACCCGCAGACCGGCACCTGGACCGCGCTGCCGAACGCCAACGCCGCCACCTACCGCGGCGCCGGCGCGCTCGGCTTCTACAAGCTCGGCGGCTCCCCCGACGGCATCGAGGCAGGCACCGACTCGGAGTACCTGCCGGGATACGACGTGGACCCGACCGCCACCGTCCCCTGGCTGGCCGAGAGCGCCACGCAGCTGACCCTGCGGCCCCACCAGCGGGTGACCGTCACCGTCACCCTGGACGCATGCGCCTCGGCAGGTCACCCAGCCGGGCACCTACACCGCCGAGCTCGTGTTCGGCAGCAGCACCCCCTACCCGCTCCCACCCGTGCCGGTGACGCTGACGGTCACCCCGTCAAGCGCACAGGCGGCACCCGCCAAGAACACCGCATAGCCGCGGTCCGGCACCAGTAACCAGCGTGCCCGGCCGGCCCCGAGGGTCGGCCGGGCACGCGCGTCCAGGTCACGATGCACAAGTCGCACTGCGCGGTAGCTCCTCAGCTGCGGCTCCTAATTCCGGGTATGCGGGTGCGGATATTGTCCGATATTGTCAGGCCATGCGGGTCCAGGGGCAGGTATCCCGATCCATCCGAACAACACCATGAGCGACGAGCCGCAGGGGACCGGGCCGGAGCAGGGCAGCGAAAACGTGCTGCCGGGAATGTCGGCCTATGAGGATCCGCCCAGCCACCGGCGGGCGGGCTGCGTCGCGATGGCCTTGATAGCGGTCGTCGCCATCGCTATCGGCGGCGCGTTCGCCGTGAAGGCATGGCCTCGCGCGCAGGACGCCGCGGGCGTGAGCACCAGTGCGCCGCGCGAGCAGAACAGCGCGCCGCGCGAACAGGACGTCGTGAGCTCGAGCCCCAGCGTGCCCCGCGTGCAGGACACCGCGGGCTTTCACCCCGCCGGGCAGTCTGTTTCCGGAGACGCGGAGCAGGTCACGACCGCCTTCCTGCAGGCGTGGTCGAACGGTGCCATCGGCCAGGCCGCGGGCCTGACCGATGACCCGGCCGCCGCGCGGGCCGCGCTCACCGCCTACGGCCAGGACCTGTACCTGCGGAAGCTGACCGGAACGGTGCTCAGCGCCGCCCCGACGAGCGCGTCCGGCGGCACGCAGGCGACCGGGGCCGCCGCGTCGGCCGCCGTCGAGGCGGTCACGTTCAGCCTCGGCGCGACGGTGGCGAGCTCGGCCGCGCCCGGCGCCGAATCCGGCATCTGGTCCTACCACTCAGCGCTGACCGCTTACCAGGTGCCGGACGGGACGGGCTGGCTCATCGAGTGGGATCCAAGCGTGGTCGCGCCCAACCTCACCGCCGGCCAGCACCTGGCCGCCACCGTGGTGCCCTCGCAGAGCACGTCCGTCACCGACAGCGCGGGCAACCCGCTGTCCTCCTACCCCGATAACGGCCTCGCCCACATCGCGACCCTGCTGGAGCAGCATGCCCCGACCGGGGCAGGCGCGCCCGGCCTGTCCGTCCAGATCGAGGACTCCGCCGGCACCGCGGTCGCTGACAGCCAGGCCATGGTTACCTCGCCGAAGGCCAGCCAGGTCGCCACCACGATCAGCCCGCAGGCCGAACGGGCCGCGCTCAACGCCGTCAGCGGGTCCGACGGCAGCGCGATGGTGGTGCTCCAGCCCTCCACTGGTTACATCCTCGGGATCGCCAACAACGCCGGCTTCAACGACTACGCCCTGACCGCCGAGGTCGCGCCCGGTTCCACCATGAAGATCATCACCGCCTCGGCACTGATCGACGACGGGCTGACCTCCGAGAACAGCCCGGTCGAGTGCCCGGCGACCTACACCGTGCAGGGCGTCACGTACCAAAACGACCAGGAGGAGTCCGAGCCAGCCGGGACGCCGTTCTCCCTTGACTTCGCCAAGTCCTGCAACAATGCCTTCTCTCAGTGGTGGCCGCAGTTGAACGGGCAACTGGCGTCGACCGCGCAGACGTACTACGGGCTGAACCAGCCGTGGAGCATCGGCATCCCGGGGACGTCGAACGCCTACTTCGACGCTCCGGCCAGCGCCTCGGGATCGGAGTTGGCGGAGGAGGCATTCGGCGAAGGAAAGCTGACGGCGTCGCCGCTGGCGATGGCATCGGTGGCCGCGACCGTGGATGCCGGTCAGTTCCGGCAGCCAATCCTGGTTCCCGGGACCGCGACGGTGTCTGCCTCGCCGCTGCCGGCGAGCACGGACGCGCAGCTGAAGGACATGATGCGGGACGTGGTCACCGAGGGCACGGCCGAGAGCATCGGCTTCGGTCCCGACGTCTATGCCAAGACCGGCACCGCCGACGTCGCGGGGCAGGAGCAGCCGAACTCGTGGATGGTCGCCTTCGACCCGGGCCAGGACATAGCGGTCGCCGACCTGGTAGTCAATGCCGGCTACGGCGCCCAGGCGGCCGGCTGGAGGTCAAGGCGTTCTTCGGCGGCTACTAAGCGCCCGGCCGCCCTCAGGATCGCCGCCAAGGGCGGCGACAACGCGCCGGAACCGCGCGTAGCGTTCGGCGTGGAAGGCGGCCGCGGCCGGGTCCGGCTCGGCCACGAGGCGGACCGGCGGCGCCAGCGGCCCCTGGATGTCGGCAAAGCTCAGCAGGCCAGCGGCATGGGCTCCCAGGAGCGCCGCGCCCCGGCCGGATGCCGCGGGCACGTCCACCGCGTACAGCGGCAGCCCGAGCACATCTGCGATCAGCTGCCGCCAGGCAGCGGCCAGGCTGCCGCCGCCGGCCAGCCGCAGGCGCTGCGGGCGGTGATCTGCCAGCAGGGCATCGAGCGCGTCGCGGATGGCGAACGCGGTGCCTTCGAGCGCGCTCCGCAGGAGCGACGTCCGGTCGTCGGCCAGCGACAACGCGGTCCAGGAGCCGCGCAGCGCCGGATCGGAGTACGGTGTGCGTTCCCCCGACAGATGCGGGACGAAGATCGGGTCGTGGGCCTGGCCCGGATGTCCGGTACTCGCGTACAGCTCGCCCCAGGTAACGTTCATGATCTCGCGCACCCAGTTGAGGCTAGGCCAGGCGCTGAGGCTGGCGCCCATGTGATACCAGCCGTCGGGAGCCGCCGACCAGGTAGAGGTTGACCCCGGCGTCGGCCCGGCTGACCGGCACGGCGGCCGGGCGGATGACCTGCGCGCCGGTGCCTACCGTCAGCTGGACGTCGGCGCTGCCGGCCACGCCGCTGCCGAGCGCGGCGGCGGCCGTATCGGCGGCCCCGGCCGCGACGGGGATGCCCGCGGGCAGCCCGAGCTCGGCCCCGGCCGCGGCAGTAAGGCGGCAGGCCGGTGCGCCCGCCGAGGGCAGCAACGGCGCCAGCAGCCCGGCATCGAGACCCAGCGCGCTGACCGTCTCAAGGTCCCAGCGGTCGCCGGGCACGTCGTACAGCAGAGTCGCCGAAGCATCACTCGGCTCGGCGTGGAACTCACCGGTGAGGCGGGCCCGCAGCCAGTCCTTGGGCTGCAGCGCCCAGCGCGCATTGCGGTAAGTGCCCGGCTCGTGCTCGCTGATCCACTTGAGCAGCGGCCCGGCCATGCCTGGAGCCAGCGGGTTGGCCAGCCTGGCCAGCGCGGCCGAGCCGAGGAGCCGGTAGGCCCCTAGGGCGCCGGTCGCGCGGGAGTCGGGCCAGAGCAGGGCAGGACGCAGCGCGCCGCCCTCGCGTGACGTCATCACGAGACCGTGCATCTGTCCCGACAGCCCGACCGCCGACGGCTGAGCGCCGGCCTCGGCGACGGCCTCGCGGGTGCAGGCGGTCACCGCGTTCCACCAGTGGGCGGGCTCGCTCTCGGCGTAGCCGGCCATCGCCGAGGTCACGGCGTAGCCGGCGGATGCCTGCGACAAGACGTTGCCCCCGGTATCGATGACCACCGCCTTGGCCGAACTGGTCCCGAGGTCAAGTCCTAGGGCACAGTCGGCATTCACTCTTGCCAGCACTCGATGATTATCTTGTGCACCGTACGGTCGCTGCGCAGCGGGCCAAGCGCCCGGCGTAGCCGCCCGGCTTGAAGAGACCAGGGATCAGGAAGGAAGACCGTGAGCGACCCAGGAACGGCGCCTTGGCGTGAGGCTGAGGCGGGCAGGCTGCTCGCCTTCGGACGAGGGGCCGTGCTGCCGGGCGGCGGTTTCGGTTGGCTCGGCGCCGACGGCGTGGTCGACCAGACAAAGCCGTGCCCGCTGTTCATCAACGCACGCATGACTCACGTCTTCGCGCTCGCGCACCTGCAGGGGGTGGCCGGGGCGGACTCCCTGGCGGCATCCGGGCTCGGCGCCCTCACCCGCCGCTACGCCGACCGCGTCAACGGCGGCTGGTTCTCCAGCGTGGACGTTTCCGGGCAGGTCATCGACTCCGTCAAGGCGAACTACGCGCACGCGCACGTCCTGCTCGCGGCGTCCAGCGCCGCCGCCGCCGCGATCCCCGGCGCCGAGGCGGTCCTCGCCGCCGCGGCGGCCGCCATCGAGCAGCACTTCTGGTCCGACACCGAGGGCTGCGCCCAGGAGTCCTGGAATGCCGACTTCACCGAGTCGGAGCCGTACCGGGGTGCCAACAGCAACATGCACTCGGTGGAGGCCTACCTCGCCGCGGGCGACGTCACCGGTGATCCGGTCTGGTCCGCCCGCGCCGCCTCGATCGCGGCCCGCCTGATCGGCAACTACGCCCGGGCCAATTCCTGGCGGGTACCAGAGCACTACGACGCGGCCTGGCGGCCCCGGCCGGACTACAACATCGACCGCCCGAGCGACCAGTTTCGGCCGTACGGCACCACTCCTGGCCATTCCTTCGAATGGGCCAGGCTGCTGCTTGACCTGGAGGCCGGGCAGGCCGCACCCCCGCCTGGCTGCTGGAAGCGGCGACCGCGCTGTTCGACACGGCCGTCGCCGACGCCGAGCACCGGGACGGCCAGCCAGGACTCATCTACACCGTCGACGCGAACGGGCAGCCGGTCATCACCGCGCGCCTGCACTGGGTGGCGTGCGAGGCCGTCCTCGCCGCGGACGCGCTGCACCGGCGTACCGGGGAGGAACGCTTTGCCGCGGCCGCCGCGCGGTGGTGGGACGAGATCGACCGCTACTTCCTCGACAGAAAGGGGGGCGGCTGGTGGCAGGAACTGAGCCCGGACATGACCCCGGCCACCTCCACCTGGTCCGGCAAGCCGGATGTCTACCATTCCTACCAGGCCCTGCTGTTCCCCTCGCTACCGCTGAGCCCGTCCGCGGCCACCGCGCTGGCCACCCGCCGCCCTCCGGAGTTACCGTCCGCCGCCGACTGTGATCATGCCGTCGAAGAAGTCGCGCGCCGCGGAGACGAACGCGAACGGTGGCCGGTAGCCGGTTCAGACGGCCCTTCTGGGACTACGGGAGGAGGGCGAACGATGTCGTGTGGGCCGGGCGGACGATGCTGAAGTGCCGCCGGCCAAGGGTGGCGATGTTCCAGTCGAAGATGGCAGTCGTCCGGAACCGGCGGTGCGGGACATCGCCCGACGTGACCGAGGAGCCGTTCCAGTGCCGCGCTGGAGCAGTCTTTCGCGACCGCGTGCCGTGTTTACTCGGTAGGAATGTCAGTAGCCAGCCATAGCCCGTGCGCGACCATTGCCCGCACCGTCTCGGCGGTTCACCGCTGCTCCCGTCCCGACGCTGGTGAAATCGAGGTTTCAAGTGGGTCACTACCGCCGACACTAACGGCACGGCAAGCCGCGTGACCTGCTCAGCCTCTGGTTCGGCTCGAACATCATGCTGCTCACCGCGGTCACCGGGGCACTGGCCACCTCGGTCTGCGGCCCGCCGTCCCGGTCGCGCCGGGACCCGCCGGGGCCGGCGTGTGAAAAGGAAGTCATGAGCAGAGAAGAGACCGAGGGCGTCATCGTCGGCGGAGGTCAGGCCGGCATCGCGATGAGCGAGCACCTCGCCGCCGCGGGGGTGCCGCACGTCATTCTGGAACGGGGGCGCATCGCCGAGAAGTGGCGCTCCGGCCGCTGGGACTCCCTCGTGACTAACGGCCCCGCGTGGCACGACCGGTTCCCTGGACTCGAATTCGACGCCGCCCCGGACACCTTCGTGCCGAAGGAACAGGTCGCCAGCTACTTCGAGGCCTACGCGAAGAAGATCGCGGCACCGGTCCGCTGCGGGGTAGACGTGACCTCGGTACGGAAGCACGACGCCCGTCCCGGCTTCACGGTGGAGACCTCGCAGGGCAATCTCGATGCGCGCTTCGTGGTCGCCGCGACCGGGCCGTTCCAGCGGCCCGTCGTCCCGCCGATCATCCCAGGCGCGGCCGACGTCGAACAGTTCCACTCCGCCGACTATCGCAACCCGGGGCAGCTTCCCGCGGGCAACGTCCTCGTGGTCGGTGCCGGGTCCTCCGGCGTTCAGATCGCCGCCGAACTTCAGGAGCCGGGTCGCCTGGTCTACCTCTCGGTCGGCCCGCACGACCGGCCGCCCCGCCGCTATCGCGGCCGGGACGTCGTCTGGTGGCTCGGAGTACTCGGCCAGTGGGAGGAGTCCACCCCTGTCTCGGGCGCCGAGCACGTGACGATCGCGGTCAGCGGCGCGATGGGCGGTCACACGGTCGACTTCCGCGACCTCGCGGCCCGCGGCATCACCCTGGTCGGCCGGACCGCTTCGTTCGCGGACGGCACCGTCCGCTTCGAGCCGGACCTGCGCGGCAACATCGCGGCCGGCGACGCGAACTACCTCTCGCTGCTCGACCAAGCCGACGCCTACGTCGCGCTCAACGGGCTCGACCTTCGGCCGGAGCCGGAGGCCCGCGCTCTCGGTCCGTACCCGGACTGCGTGACGAACCCCCTGCTCGAACTCGACCTCGCGGACGCGGGTGTCACCTCGGTCATCTGGGCAACCGGCTACGCCAACGACTTCGGCTGGCTGAAGGTCGGCGCCTTGGACAAGGACGGCAGGCCGCGGCACCAGCGCGGTGTGTCAAGCGAGCCGGGCGTGTACTTCCTCGGCCTGCCCTGGCTGTCCCGCCGCGCATCCAGCTTCATCCAGGGCGTGTGGCACGACGCCAGATACATCGCCGACCAGATCTCCATCCAGCGCGGCTACGCCGCTTACCCGGACCCCGGCCGCTAACGGTCAGCGCCTTGTGGCCAAGGAGATCCTGCTAGCCGAACCCGAAGCTCTGGGCGACGACACGCTCGAAGCTGCCCTATATATCCTGCGCGCGAAGCTGCGCGCGTCATGAACAACACAGAGCAGATGGACAGCGTCAGGTGCGCGCTGTAGCGCATCGAAACACTTCGTGGAAGCCACAAGCGGCTGACAGACCCGATTTTTACCACTGGGACGCAGTCCGCTCGGTCTGCAGGTCTGTGAGCTGTCGCTTTTGTTGGCAATGGTGCAATGCTAGGAAGTTAAGGGCCCGGCTCGGAAGCTCACTCTCCAGGTCGCCCGCACGCATTTCCCGCTCGCCAGAGACATAGGGCCAGTACCAACGAGTAGCTATCCCAATATGCACCCTTTTGTGGAGCACGAAATGGCCCTATGCGCCGAGCACCGGGGCCAGCGTCATGACCGGGAAGGATGAACTTCATCGCCAGTCACAGCGGTTTCCTAAGCTCCCGCATTGGACGGCTGCTGACGAATTTACGCACTGAGCTATTGCCAATGGTCTCATCAGGACGGAGAGTGCCTGAGCCTTCCGGGCAGCCGAGTCGGCCGCGCCGCGGCGGGTGTCCCGCCTGGATGTCCGGTGCCCGAGCGGTGGTCCGGGCCAGTGTCTATCCCGAAATGCGGATGGACGCCGGGGAATGAAATGTGAGTGACTTGGCCCGGAGCAGCTGGTGCGCCGGTCTACCCGGCGTCGGAGCTCTGCGGGCGGGGCGATGCCGTTAAGTCCTTGGCGGGCGGTGACGGTGGTGCGTCGTTGGGGGCCAGGTACGCGGCGACGGCCCGGAAGATCTGCTCGCTGGAGTTCGAGTAATTCCCTTGTGAGTTGAACGCTCCCGGCAGGAAGGTCACCACCGCGGCGATGGCGATCTTCTGAGCGGGAAGGTAGGCCTCCGTCGAGCCCACGCCGGACAGGAGCGGGTCTTGCAGCAGCCACGATCCGGACCGCACGACGCCCAGGCCGAAGTTGTATATGTTCGTCTGCTTGAAACAGGAGCCCGCGCAGTTCGGCTGGGTGTGCCCGAAGCCGAGCAGGTCAGGGTCGGTCATGGCATGGTAGCTGGCGGCTGACAGCAGCGCGCCGGTGCCGACCTCGGCCGCGGTGGCGGCCATGTCGCTGATGTCCGTGGTCTCGTTCGCCCCGATCGGCGTTCCCCACTGGGTGTTCCAGAACGTGGCTTCCTCGTAGAACGGGCGGCCGGAGGGGATCCCGAGCGCCGCCCGGCGCTCGGAGCTGAACGAGTGCAGGACGGGGCCGGGGATGTCGGAAGTCTCGGTGCTGGCGGTGCCGGTCAGGCCCATCGGGCCGAGCACCTTCTCGCGCAAGAGCGTGTCCAGCGGCGCGTTGCCGATCTTGGCGAGAATCTCGCCGAGAATCATGAAGTTGGTGTGCGAGTAGCTCCAGTTCGTTCCCGGGGAGAACTGGACCGGGCGGGCAAAGGCGTACTTGAGCCGTTCGCTGAACGTCCAGACGCGGAACGGGTCCGCGTTGAACGCGGCCAGCCACGCCGGATCGGTCTCGAAGTCGGGATAGCCCGTGGTCTGGTTCGCCAGCATCTTCAGCGTGACCTTGTCGGCCTCGGGCAGGGCCGGCATCCAGCGCGCGATCGTGTCGTTGAGCGTGACCTTGTGCTCGTCGACGAACTCCATGAGCAGCGTGGCCAGGTACTCGAAGGCGACCGCGCCGTTGCGGAAGTGCATCGCCGTGGTCGCGGGCACGCCGTCCATCGAATCGCCGAACGCCTGCGCCGTCACCGTGCTGCCGCCCCTGGTGACCTTGATGACGACGGCCTTGAGCTGGTCGGTCTTCATGGCGTTCCGGACAATCTTGCCGATGGCCGCTGCCTGCGCCGACTGAGCTGCCACCGCCTGCACCGATTGAGACGTCGCAGCCTGCACCGGCTTCGCCGCGGAACTCGTGCACCCGGCGAGCGAGACCACGGTGGCCGCCGCGCTCGCGAGCGTGAATGCCGCCTTCGTTGTCGCCCTCACCGCAGTCCTCCTCGGACCCGCCTGCACTCCTGTATCCGGATGGGCTGGCGGCCGCGGTGAGGGTCCCGGAGGCAGCCAGCGAAGACAGCCTAGTATCGACAAGCACTGATAAGTCGAAGACCCGCCGTGCGTACGCTGGTCCTCATCCTTCTTGTGCCGACGCGGCCGTGGGGCGCTTGTTGCAAACCACGGCCGCGGCCGGAGCGGTCAGCGCCTGGTTAGGGATGGACGCCGATGCAGGGGGTATAAGCGCCGAGGCTAGTTACGGTTACGGCGCAAATCTGCGTTGTATCGCTGGGCACGTTGAATCCGTTCGGTGCCCAGCTCTTGGTATACGAGTCATTGCTGACGCTGAGGGTGGTGGCGAGGATTTCCCAGATGCCGTCGCCGACGTTGGCTTCGACGGTCACGTCCTCCAGCCCGTCTGAGGCCGAGACGCTCACCGCCTGCACGTTATCGCCGCTGCCGAAGACCCAGAGGCAGACTTCGTCGACGATTCCCGTGCAGCCCATTGCGGACTTTGGCGTGACCGCCGCCTGCGCGGTGCCGACGGAAGCACTGAGCGCTCCTGCCACCAAACAGGCGGCCATTATTCCGACGGTAAGCTTTCGCATGCTGTTCTCCCCAGGATTAGCGGAATCGGACTGAGACGCGGCAGAAGCAACTGCTAGTGCGCGGTATCCGTCGCCGCGGCACGATATGTCCGGCGAGACGTCTCCGCCCCTTAAGCCCCGAAAGGTGAGGTTTGTTGATTGGAGCCCCCGTCGAACCGCGCACATCTGCACGCTCTCAGGCGGCACTAGGATTTCGCTGGGATCCTGCTGGGATCCGCTCGGGTAGCGGCGCCGACGCATCCGCGTCCCCGGCCCCGCGCCCACTAGGCCTCGATCGTGGGTCACCCTGCGGATTGCCCGGCGCCCGCCGGCCCCAACGGCGCGGGCAAGTCCACCACGATGCGGGTCATCCTCGGTCTGGACGCGCCCGACGCGGGCACCGCGCTGATCGGCGGCCAGCCCTACCGGTCGCTGCGCCGCCCGCTTACCCATGTCGGCGCGCTGCTGGATGCGGCCGCGCTGCAGCCCAGCCGGTCTGCGCGCAATCACCTGCTGTGGCTGGCCCATTCGCAGGGCCTGACGGCCAGCCGGGTGGACGAGGTCGTCGCGCAGTCCGGCCTGCGGGCCGTCATACGGCGGAAGGCGGGCGGCTACTCCCTTGGCATGCGGCAGCGGCTGGGCATCGCCGCGGCGCTGCTCGGCGACCCGCCGGTGCTGATGCTCGATGAGCCGTTCAACGGCATGGATCCCGAGGGAATCGTTTGGATGCGCGGGTTCCTGCGGTCGCTGGCGGCGGAGGGCCGGGCGGTGCTGGTCGCCAGCCACCTGATGGGCGAGCTGCAGGACACCGCCGATCATGTGATCGTGGTCGGCCGCGGCCGGGTGATCACGGACGCCAGCGTGGCCGACCTTATCGCGAGGGCATCCGGCGAGCGGGTGTCGGTGCGCACCACGGCGCCCGCCCGGGCGATGGAGGTACTCGGCGCCGCGGGGGCCGATGTCGCGGTGCCCAGTCCCAGCACGCTCATCATCTCCGGCCTGGCCGCCGAACGAGTGGTGGCGCTGCTGTCGGGGCACGCCGTGCAGTTCTCGGAGGTCTCCGCGCAGCGGGCGACGCTGGAAGACGCGTACTTGGAGCTCACCAGGGACGCGGTCGAGTTCCGGGCCGCTACGTCCGAGCGGGCGGCTCGATGAGCGTCACCCGCTACCAGTCGCGCCTGCGGGACGGACGCTGCGGGTTCGCGGACCTGCTGCATGCGGAATGGACCAAGTTCCGGACGGTGCGCGGCTGGATCATTGCCGTGGTCGCCGGGGCGCTGGCGATCGTGGCTTTCGCCCTAGCGCCGGGCCAGCAGGGTTCGTGCAACGTCGCCGGCTGCACCGTTCCGGCGGGTCCGGGCGGGGAGAAGGTGTCGGACGGCTTCTACTTCGTGCACCAGCCGCTGGCCGGAAACGGCACCATCGCAGTCCGGGTGACCTCCCTCACCGGCCAGATCCCGGAACCCGGGCAGGGCACGGCGATGCGGGCTGGCCTCGTCCCGTGGGCCAAGGCCGGGATCATCATCAAGGCGAGCATCACCCCGGGATCGGCGTACGCGGCGATGATGGTCACCGGCAGCCACGGTGTGCGGATGCAGTACGACTTCACGGAGGATATTCCCGGCCTTCCGGGCGCCGTCTCCGCGGCCTCACCGCGCTGGCTACGGCTGACGCGCTCCGGCGACACGATCACCGGCTACGACTCAGCCGACGGCGCGCACTGGGCCAAGGTCGGCACCGCCACCCTGGCCGGACTGCCGCCGACCGCCCAGGTCGGCCTGTTCACCACCTCGCCGCAGTACGAGCAGACCTCGCTCGGCGAGGCAAGCGTCAGCGGCGGCCCCAGCCTGGCCACCGGCGTCTTCGACCACGTCGGCCTGACCTGGCCCGGCGGCTCGTGGGCGGGCGACGACGTAGGAGGAGGCGGTGATCAGCCGGGCCCCGCCGTGGGCTTCAGCCCGGCCGCGGGCACGTTCACGATCACCGGCAGCGGTGATATCGCCCCGGCGGTGTCCGGGGGAGCGGGCATCGGCATCACGATCGCGCAGGCCCTAGTGGGCACGTTTGCCGGGCTCATCGTCCTAGCTGTCGTGGGGGCGATGTTCATGACCGCCGAGTACCGGCGGCGCCTGATCCGCGTCACGCTCGCCGCGGCTCCCCGGCGCGGCCGGGTGCTGGCGGCCAAGGCCGTGGTGGTCGGTGCCGTCGCCTTCGCGGCCGGACTGGTCGGTGCCGCCATCGCCGTGGTGATCGGCCAGCGGATCCTGCGCGGCAACGGCGCCTATGTGTACCCGGCGAGCGTGCTGACCCAGGTGCGGGTGATCGCCGGCACCGCAGCCGTGCTCGCGGTCGCCGCCGTCATCGCGCTCGCCATCGCGGCGATATTGCGGCGCGGTGCGGCTCCCGTGGTCGTCGCGGTGATCGTCTTGCCCTACATGTTCACCGTGGCCGCGCCTATACTGCCGCCCGGCCCCACCGACTGGCTGCTGCGGCTCACCCCGGCCGCGGCGTTCGCCGTCCAGCAGACCCTCGTCCAGTACCCGCAGGTCAGCAACACCTACACCGCCGCCTACGGCTACTACCCGCTGCCGCCCTGGGCAGGCTTCGCCGTGCTGTGCGCCTGGGCCGCGCTCGCCCTTGGCCTGGCCGTCTTCCTGCTGCACCGGAGGGACGCATGAGGCGCGCACCGGCGCCAGGCGCGCGGCGGGCGGACCCGCGGTACGCGCAGGCGGGGCACGCGCTGCACGCGGAATGGACGAAGATCCGCACCGCCGGCGGCACGCCCCTGCTGCTGCTCGGCGTCATCGCCGCGACCGTCGCAGTCGGCGCCGCGGTGGCCACGGCGACGCGGTGCCCGGCCGCCGGCTGCGGCCAGGACCCGGCCAAGGTCAGCCTCGCCGGGATCAACCTCAGCCAGGCGGTCGTCGCCATCTTGGCCGTGCTGGCGATCAGCGGCGAGTACGGCACCGGCATGATCCGGGTCACGCTGACCGCGGTGCCGCGGCGGACCACCGTGCTGGCCGCCAAGGCCGTCATCGTCACCGGCCTGGTGCTGGCGGCGGGCACGGTCGCCGTGCTGGGGTCGGTGCTGGCCGGGCGACTCATCCTGCCTGGCCACGGTTTCACCCCCGCGCACGGCTACTCGGCGCTGTCCCTGGCGGACGCCACATATCTGCGCGCTGCCGCCGGGTCGGTCCTGTACCTCAGCCTGGTCGGCCTGCTCGGACTGGGCATAGCCGCCGCGATCCGGGATTCCGCAGTGGCGATCGGGGTCCTCCTCGGCCTGCTTTACCTGTTCCCGGTCGTCACGGCCGCGGTCTCGAACCCGGCCTGGCAGCGGCACCTGGAGCAGATCGCGCCGATGTCCGCCGGGCTGTCCATCCAGGCGACAACCGGCCTGCGCGGCCTGCCCGTCAGCCCATGGGCCGGCCTCGGCGTGCTTGCCGCCTGGGCCGCGGGAGCGATGCTGGCCGGCGGCTTGCTGTTGCGGATCCGCGACGCGTGAGCGGGTCCGGGGCAGTGCGGTGCGCGCGAACGGCGGCGTGGGCCGGGCGGGTGAACGCGTTCAGGGCCAGTCGCGTGGCCGTCACCGCCGGCGGAGCGAACATGGATGCATAGGCTGGCACCACACCTTGGTCTGCGGGAGGTGGGCTCGCGCCGATGGTGGCGACGCCACCCGTCGTACGAGAGCGTGAACTCGGCGGCAGGCTGGTGGGGGAGCGGCGCTGGGAAGGGACAGGACAGTCGATGGCGGGGGTGCCGGTGCGGTCAGGTGGGTTGGCGATCGAGGATCTGGAGGCGCTGCGTGTCCCGTTGACTGGATACTGCTACCGGATCCTGGGTTCCTCGGCCGATACCGATGACGCGGTTCAGGAGACCCTGATTCGAGCCTGGTCTAAGCGGGATCAGTACGACCCGAACCGGGCCGGGCTGGGGACGTGGGTTCATCGGATCGCCACGAATGTGTGCATCGACACGCTCCGGGTCTCGAAGCGCCGGGCAGTGGTGATCGGCGTGGGTTCAACGGCGGCTCAAGGAGCGGACCTGGGTGCGCCGCTGCCTTCAGACGCGTGGCTGGACCCGATGCCCGACTCGCGGCTGATCGCAGCGCAGGACCCCGCGGCGGTCGTGCTGGACCGAGAGTCGGTCCGCCTGGCGTTCATCGCCGCGCTTCAACACCTGGCGCCACGTCAGCGAGCGGTGCTGGTGCTCCGCGATGTGCTCGCGTTCACCGCCCAGGAGACGGCCGAGATCCTCGACGCCACGGTTTCCTCGGTGAACAGCGCGTTGCAGCGTGCGCGGGCGTCCCTGGAGACGCACCGGCCCGATCCGTTCGACATCGACGATCCCGAGGACGCCGGCCAGCGGGACCTGCTGCGCCGGTACGTGACTGCTTTCGAGGCCCACGACATCGCGGGGCTGAAGGCGGTTCTGCGTGAGGATGCCGTTGCCTCGATGCCGCCGTTCGCGTGGCAGCTGACCGGCGCCGCGGCGATCGCCGAGATCACCGGGGCAAGCGACTCCTGCGCAGGCGCTCGACTGGTTCCGTGCCGGATGAACGGCGCCCGGGGGTTCGGTCAGTACCGTCCGGGAGACGGCAGCGTTCTCCGTCCGTTCGCCCTGGTCGCGGTCGAGATCCGCGAGGGGCGGATCGCCCAGATCGTGACATTCCTCGGTACCCAGCACCGGTTCCGCGAGTTCGGCCTGCCTGACCGCCTTGAAGGACTGGACGCGCCGCCCGCTGACCGATGAGTTCGTGCGCTCCGCGTCGTACAAGTCGACGAAGGCACTGTCGACGCGGAAGGAACCCGATGAGCACACCCGCAGCCCACCTGGCGAGCGAGATCCGGGCCGAGCGAGAGCGGCTCGCCGCTCTTTTCTGCGGCCTGTCGCCGGAGCAGTGGGACGCCCCGTCGCTGTGCGATGGCTGGCGCGTCCGTGAAGTGGTTGCCCACCTGACGATGCCGTTCCGGACCAGGCCCCCGGGGGTGATGGCAGGCATTGTCCGAGCCGGATTCTCTTTCAACCGCTACGCCGACCGGGACGCCCGGGCAGCGGCACAGGCGATGAGCGGGACCGAACTCGCAGACCTGCTGCGGCGCAACATCGGCAACCCCTGGCAGCCACCCGGCGGCGGGCCCGCAGGTGCCCTCAGCCACGACGTCATCCACGGCCTTGACGCCACCGAACCGCTCAGCCTCCCCGCGCCGCCGCCCGAGCGCATCGCCCTCGTGCTCGCGTCAGCCGGCTCCCGCCAGATGAGGTACTTCGGTGTCCATCTCGACGGACAGCGGCTCACCGCCACCGATGCCGACGTGTCGGTCGGGGACGGGGCGAATGTCGTCACGATGACCGCAAAGGACATCCTCCTCGCGGTCACCGGACGCCTGCCCCTCGGCCAGGTCTCCGGGGCAAGCCAGTGACGACACGACGGGGAGCTTCTGTTCCTATGCCTGATGGAGCCGGGCCGCACGTCTACCAGCAGCAGCTCAGCTACCGGGGGTGAAGTCCATCCGCTCGGCCGATTCGCCCCGGCCGACGAAGGCCATGGCCACCATCTGCGGCGGGAACAAGCCGTGCGCGACGACTCCGGGTGTCGATGACAGCCGGGCGGCCAGCGCGGCCGGGTCATCGACTGGTCCGTGGTAATCGGCGATCACGCCGCCGTCCGGGCTCAGCGGGACATCGCGCAGCGCGGCCGGAGCGACCAGGCGCATGGTGGCCCGCAGCCCGAAGGACATCAGCTCAAGGGGGACAGGGGCATGCAGGGCCGGAACCGGCTTGGAGGAGTCGGCGATAACCACGAACCGGTCCGCCGCGCCGGCGACGATCTTCTCCCGGGTGTGCGCGCCGCCGCCTCCCTTGATCAGCCAGCCGTCCGGTGCGATCTGGTCGGCGCCGTCGATGGTGATGTCGAACCGGTCGATGCTGGTGACGTCCTCGATCCGCAGGCCCAGTTCACGCGCGGCGTGCTCAGTGCGCGGCGACGTGGCGGCGCAGACGATGTCAAGGGACCGCTTGGCCAAAGCCGGAAGCAGGTACGCCACGGTCGAGCCGGTGCCGAGTCCGACGGTCATGCCGCTCTCGACCAGCTCCGCGGCCGCTTCCGCGGCAACCTGCTTCTCTCGCTCAACGCTCATATGCCGAACCCTATCGGGAAGTTGTCACGCGATCTTGAGCCGCACCGGGCCGGAGTGCCTGGCCGGGTCATCTTGGAGCACGGGCATGGCTCGTCCCGTCAGGCGGGGGCCAGGGATGAGCGAGCCAGGTCGGGGTCGTTGGCCGCGGCGGCGGCGATGGCGGGGTTGTGGGCCGGGGTGCCGTGGCTGATCCACAGCGGCAGCCGCTGGCGGGAGAAAAGTTCGTCGATGACGGCGAAGGCGGCTCCGTGCAGGCCGGACTGGTCGCCGAGGGCCGCCCGGGCGATGCGCAGGTCCCGGGTGGCCAGCGGCAGTGACCGGCGGTAGACGGTCTCGCGGATCGACGCGAGCAGCAGGTCGCCGACCGAGGCGACGCCCCCGCCGATGATGACCAGCGAAGGGTTGTAGAAGTTCACCAGCGTGGCCAGCATGGCACCGATATGGCGGCCGGTGCGGCCGTAGGTTTCCACGGCGAACGCGTCGCCGTGCATCGCCGCGGCGCCCAGGTCCGCGGCTTGCAGGGCGTCGGCGCCGCTTTCCGCGAGCCGCTTAGCCAGGAACAGGCTGCGCCCGTCGCAGGCCGCGTCGGTGGCCAGCCGACCGAGGGCGGCACCGCCCGCCACGGCTTCCAGGCATCCGGTGTTGCCGCAGCGGCAGATGACGGTGGGGTCGTCGGTGACGGCGATATGGCCCACGTCGCCCGCGGCGCCCTGGGCGCCGCGGTGCAGGCGGCCGCCGGAGATGAGTCCGGCCCCGATGCCGGTGCCGATCTTGATGTGGACGACGTCCCGGCTGCCCCTGGCCAGGCCGAGCCGGAGCTCGCCCAGGGCCATCAGGTTGACGTCGTTGTCCGCCCACACCGGCACGTCGTACCGCCGGGCGAGGCGGTCCCTGACCGGGTAGCCGTCCCAGCCGGGCATGATGGGCGGCGCGATGGGCCTGCCGCAGGCGTATTCGACCGGGCCGGGCAGGCCGATCCCCAGCCCCCACACCGGAGGGTCGGCCGGCCGGGCGGCGAGCATGCTGTCGAGCAGTTCCTCGGCCCGGCCGAGCACCGCCTCCGGGCCGGCCGCGATGTCGCACGGCTCCTCGCAGGATGCCTTCAAGGTTCCCGACAGGTCGGCGATGCCGACCGCGATGCTGGTCGCGCCGAGTTCCACGGCGAGGACGCTGCCCGCCCCGGCCCGGAACCTGAGCGCGCGGGCGGGCCGGCCGCCCGTCGACGGCGCGTGCTTCCCCTCGCTCAGCAGGCCGGAGTCGATCAGCTGGGCGACGCGCTGCACCACGACGGTCCGGCCGAGGCCCGAGTGCCTGATCAGCTCAGGGCGGGTCGAGGCGGTACCGAACCTGACCAGATCGAGCACTTCCACGAGCGCATCGATCGCCTCGTCCGCTACCTGCGGCAGGCCTTCGGCCTCGGCCACGTCGGCTCCTCCTGATCCGCATGCTTATGGGCGATTATCCGGCCACTTACGTTCGTAGCAATCATAATCTACTGCATAGCGATCATCCTTTAGGCTACCACGAAATCGGAAAGGCTCGATGGATCATGGTTCCCCGGTGCCCGTGGTCACTCGGTCCCCGTAGAAAATGCCGCGTCGAACGCCGCGGCAGGCGCGTCGAACACGTTGGCCCGGATGTACGCGAGCGCCTCGGGCGCGCCCCGCAGCCGGTCCATGCCCGCGTCCTCCCATTCGACCGAGATCGGACCGTCGTAGCCGATCGCGTTGAGCGCGCGGAAGCACCGCTCCCAGGGCACGTCGCCGCGGCCGACCGAGACGAAGTCCCAGCCGCGCCGCGGGTCCGCCCACGGCAGGTGGGACGAGAGCCGGCCGTTGCGGCCGTTGCCGGTCTGCAGCTTGGTGTCCTTGCAGTCCACATGGTAGATGCGGTCGGCGAAGTCGACCAGGAAGCCGACCGGGTCCACCTGCTGCCACAGCATGTGGCTCGGGTCCCAGTTCAGCCCGAAGGCGGGCCGGTGCCCGATCGCCTCGAGGGTGGCCTTGGTCGTCCAGTAGTCGTAAGCGATCTCGCTCGGGTGGACCTCGTGCGCGAACCGGACGCCCTCGGCGTCGAACACGTCCAGGATCGGGTTCCATCTCATCGCGAAGTCCCGGTATCCGGCCGCCACCATCTCCGCGGGCACCGGCGGGAACATGGCGACCGTCTTCCAGATCGCCGACCCGGTGAAGCCGACCACCGTGCTGACCCCGAGGCGGGCGGCCAGCCGGGCGGTGTTCTTGAGGTCTTCGGCGGCCCGGCGGCGGACGCCTTCCGGCTCGCCGTCGCCCCAGACGCGGGCCAGGACGATCGCCTTGTGCCGCAGGTCGATGGGGTCGTCGCAGACCGCCTGGCCGGCCAGGTGGTTGGAGACGGCCCACACCTGCAGGCCGTTGCGCCGCAGGATGTCGAGCCGGTCGGCCACGTACTTCTCGTCGTCCCAGCGAGACACGTCGAGGTGATCGCCCCAGCAGGCGATCTCCAGGCCGTCGTAGCCCCACTCGCCGGCCAGCCGGGCGACTTCCTCGAACGGCAGGTCGGCCCACTGGCCGGTGAACAGCGTTACCGGGCGTGTCACTGAACTCTCCCTCCAGGCTGGCGGGCCGGTCGGCCGCCTGGAGCAGCCAGGTCACTGTCCGTTGCGATGAATTTTATGTATGCGAAAGGCAGGCTAAAGTATGTTGCACGCATAAGTCAATGACTGTTTCCGGGCGGTTCGTAGCGCTGCCTCCGGTGCCGTTAGAAGACGCAGGGGACGCTGGCCGGGACGTCGGCCGGGCGCGGCTCGTTGTCCTCGCCGCTGGCGGTCGCGGTGCTCGGCACCGTCTTCGCCGACGACGGGCTCATGGCCGTCAGGAGCTGCGCGCCGTCCGAGACGGTCGCCAGCTCGTCGCTGGCCGCCGACTGCGCGGCCGCCTGCACCCTCGCCTGCACCCCCGCCTGCTCTGCCGCGCTGCCGGTGACGGCGTGCGGCCCGATGACGGCGGCGCTCACCGAGTCCGTACCCGCGGTCTCCCCGCCGGTCCCGGTGGCCGAGGCGGGCGCCTGCTCGCTGGCGGGCAGGCCGTCCTGCTGGGCCGCCTGGGCGAAGTCGGCGGCGCTGACCGTGTCGGCGCCGAACTGCTCCAGGCCCGGGGGCAGCGCGATGACGTCCGAGCCCATCAGCACCTCGACGTGCCCGGCCGCCAGCGACGACAGCGCGGTCGGGCTCGGTGCGCCCATGTCGTCCGCGATGACCGCCGCCTGGGTCTGCGCCCCGGCGCCGTAGAAGACCTGGCTGCCGGCGGTGACCGGCTGCGACTGGGCGGAGGCGTCGGCGGCCTGGCCGACCGAGTAGCCCAGGCCGGCGAAGGCCGTCGAGGCCTCCCCGGCCAGGCCGTCAGTGCCGCTGCCGTTGAAGACGTCCACGGTCACCGACTTGGACGGCTTGACCGCCGCGGAGCCGTAGAACGAGTCATTGACGTCCTGCGCGAGGTCCGGCCCGTAGACGTAGTTCGCATCCTGGTTGTTGCCGAGTCCGGGGATGTCGATGCCCGTCACCGCCGCGTCGGGCAGCGTGCTGAGCTTCAGGTTCGAGCCGGTCAGCGACTCCATCTGCGGGGCGAAGTCGAGCAGGTTGAAGCCCGAGTCGGTCTTGATGAACGACGTCGAGGCGGTGAGCAGATTGTTGATCGTGCTCGGGTCGGTCAGGATGTTCCGGTGCTTGAAGTCGTAGATGATGTAATCCATCGCGGCCTGCTGCCGGTGCGTACGGCCGATGTCCACACCGGGCAGCGAGTCCCGGGCCCGGACGAACGCCAGCGACTGGGCGGCCCCGAGGTGCAGGTACTGGTTGCCGCCCTGCTTGATGCTGTAGCCGTCCTTGAACGCGTCGAAGCCCGAGTTGCTGTCGCTGAGCGGGTCGCCGGCGATGGGCAGGTCGATCAGGTTCGACCCGGTGGTGAACCCCTCCCCGGCCGGCTCGATGCCCGCCGGGGCCGACCCGATGCATACAGACAGGCCGCCGAGCTCTGATGCGATCGAGTAGAAGCCGATGATGTTCGACACGACGAAGTGGTCGATGTGCACGTGGGCGAGCGACTCCACGGTCTCCACCTCGAACAGCTCGCCGGCCTGGTTAGCCCCGGTGTAGAGGGTGTCACCGCTCTGCCTGCCGACGTTGTCGGCGATGTACTGGTTGTAGGCGTCGTTGTAGGCCGCGTCGACCTTGCCCTCGGTGATCCTGACCCCGTCCACGACGACGGCGGACGGGTAGTTGACGACGTCGTCGCGGGGGATCGACCAGCCGGTCGCCTTCTGCCCGCCGGCGTCGATGTGGATGAGGATCAGCGTGTCGGTGTCCTGCGCGCCCAGGTCGCCGCCCGGTTCGTCGCTGCCGGAGTGAGTCGCGGTAAGCTCCCCGGCGCTGAGTGTGTTGCCCTCGAAGTCGGTCCGGCTCTCCAGGCCCATCAGCAGGATGTTCATCGCGCCCACCGACGAGCTGTCGCCGAGGCTCGCCCCGCCCTGCTCGAACGCCGCCGCGTCCTTGAGCAGGCCGTGCGCGTAGCCGCCGACCACGAGGACGATCGCCGCCGCCAGGCACGCCACCGCGTAGCCGACCTTGCCCAGAATCAAAGCGCCAGCCTAGTCCCGCGCATGCCCAACCCTCTCAGTCCAGACGGAGCTTACCGACCCCTCAGGACCGAACACCGATAAATGCCAAGACTTAGTACGGAGCTAGGATTTGCCCGCGCCGCCCGGCGATTCGGCTTGCGGGTCGGGGCGATGCACAGACCACACCCGGCCCCTGGCTCTCATCGAGCCCGAGGTCCTGCGCCACTGCCGCCCCGCTCTGACGCGCCCACCCGGCATTGCGCCGAGGTCGCACGCGCGATCGGACGTTTCGTCCGCGCCAGCCGACCCGGCCGCCCCCTAGCGGAGCAGTGGGGCCCAGGCGTCGAAGCACGCCATCGTTCGGGCTGATGCTCTAGATTTTCCCGAACGAAACCGTGCTTCGCGCCCACGGCCAATGACCGTCCCCGGGTGGGCGGGCGGACGCACGGCGGCTGAACGGCCGGGGCGCGCGACGGGTTGCCCGGGATGCCCCGGGACATACGGGGCATCCCGCCCGAATGCCCGGCGCGGGCGCTGCGCCGCGGGCCCCTCGGGAGCGATCGCCAAGGTTTTCGCTTTACTGGTAAATAAAGCAGGTTATAACCTGCGGAATCTCCGCGTTAATGGGCCGAGGTACGGGAGCGGCCGGATCTTCCGGGCATACCAGGCATGCGCCCGGGCCGCCCGCCGTGCGGCGAGATCGACATTGCATCCTGGTGTCTAAAACTATCCATGGTCCCGCGGAGGCGCCTCCGGTTGGCCGCCCGAGGAAGGGGTGAACATCGATGGCGGCGCGCATGCCAGCCGTCTCGGCGGCTTGCATGGGCAACGGCCCATGCTGAGCAGGCCCGGCTGCGGTCTCGCGCCGCGATGGCGCCCACCTCGACACCGTCGACCACCCGGGCCGGCTTTATCAATGCGGCGGGGGCAATGCGCGCCGAGCCGAGCAGGCCGATTCTCACTGGAGCAACCTCCCAAGGCAGGGGTAACAGATACGTGCGGGCCCCGCGTTCCAGTCCCACATTTACATGATTGCTGGCCCGCGCCCGGCGCCGAGCCTCTTGTCAGGCCGTGGTCTCGGTCCGGTCATCAACCGGATGGATCTCGGGCCGGGCCTGGTGCAGGAATCCCGGCAGCCACCAGTTGGCGTTGCCGAGGAGCTGCATGATCGAGGGCACGAGAACCATGCGGACAACGGTCGCGTCGATGAAGACCGCGAACGCGAGTCCGAGGCCGAAAACGTTGAGTACGCGCAGCGGGTCGTTGATGACGAACGACGCGAACACGCAGACCATGATGGCGGCGGCGGCCGTGATGACCCGCGCCGTGGCGGCCAGCCCCTCGGCCACGGACGCCGTGTTGTCGCGGGTGGCGAGCCAGCGCTCCTGGATCCGGGAGACCAGGAATACCTCGTAGTCCATCGACAGCCCGAAGACGATGGCGAACATCATGAGCGGGATCCAGGGATCGATCGGCCCTGGCCTGCTGACGCTGAACACCGCCGATAGCCAGCCCCACTGGTACACGGCCACGATCACCCCGTAGGCGGCACCGATCGACAGGAGGTTCATGAGCGCCGCCTTCAACGGCACCAGTATCGACCGGAAGGCCACCATGAGCAGGATGAAGGCCAGCAAGATGACGATGCCGATCACCCAGGGCAGGCGGCCGGCCAGATAGCTGGCCGTGTCAACGCCCGACGCCGTCTCGCCGCCGACGTAGGCGGTCACTCCGGTGCCGGCGGTCGCCGCCGGGATGACCCGGTCGCGCAGCGTGGTGACCAGGTCGGCGGTCAGTGCCGCCTGCGGCGACGTCGCCGGGTAGACGAGGAGGACGCCCGCGTCGCCCGCCGGGTCAAGCTCGGGGGGCGTGACCGAGGCCACGTCCGCCGTGCCGCGGATGCGGGTCGCGAGCCCGTCGACGGCGGCGGCCGCGCTTGGCCCGGGCAGCCGGGCGGCGATGAGCAGGGGGCCGTTGAAGCCGGGGCCGAAACCGTCGGACAGCATGTCATAGGCCTGTCGCGTGGTCAGCGGGCCGGGGTCGTTGCCCGCGTCGCTGAAGGCTTGACGCATCGAGAAGAGCGGGATGGCGAGCGTTGCCAGTACCGCTAGCGCGGCGACCCCGCATACCCAGGGACGGCGCTGGACGGTGCGGCTCCACCGGTACCAGAATCCGTCCCGCGCCACCTGGGCCGCGCCTGAATGGCGGACCGCAAGGCCGGGTATCCGCAGCTTATCGATGGCGTGGCCGGCGAACCCGAGCATGGCGGGTAGCAGCGTCACCGCCCCGGTGAGCACCATGAGCACCGCGAGGACGGTGCCCGCGGCCAGGCCGTCGATGAAGGGCAGGTTGACGGCGAGCAGTCCGAGCAGGGCGATCACGACCGTGCCGCCCGCGAACAGGACCGAGCGGCCCGCCGTGCTCAGCGCGATCTCCGTCGCGGCCAGCGGCGGGTGCCCGTAGATGAGTTCCTGGCGGTACCGGGTGACGATGAGCAGTGCGTAGTCGATGCCCACACCGAGACCGATCATCGCCATCAGGTCCGGGCCGTACGTCGGGACCGTCAGCACGTGGCTGGCCGCGAACACGATCCCGAATCCCATGCCCACCCCGGTCAGCGCGATCAGCAGGGGCAGCCCCGCCGCCACCACGGACCCGAACGCCACCAGCATGATGATGACGGCGGCAGTGATCCCGATGCCCTCGCTTGAGCCCGGCGCGGCCGTGACAACGTTATCGGCCGGGGTGCCGCCCACCGCGATCTTCAGCCCGGGACGCGCGAAGTGCACCGCCGTGCTGATGACGTCCGTGGTCGCCGAGTCGGGCAGCAGCGCGTCGGTCGTGTCGAAGGCGACGACCGCGAACCCGGTCTTGCCGTTGGCCGACAACTGGTCGCGGGCACCCGCCGCCAGCGGGCTGGTCACCGACGAGACGTGCGGCAGCCCCCGCACCGCGGAAACCAGGCGGCCGATAGTGCTTGCGTCCTGGGTGCTCGTCAGCGGCTGCGTCGACTGCAGCACGACGTCCACGGACGCGCCCGCTTGCGCGGGGAACTTCGCGGTAAGCAGGTTCTGCGCCTGCTGCGAGGGCAGGGCGGGCGAGGCGTAGTTGTCGGAAAAGCTGCTGCCAACTCCGACCGCGACCCCGATCAGTGCGGCCACCGCCACCAGCCAGGCCGCGAGGACGGCGCGTCGGTGCCGGTAGCACCACCCGGCAAGCGCGGCAAGCGCTGACCTGCGTTCCTCCAGGGGTGCGACGCTACTATTCACGGATGATGAATATAGCAGAGAAATTCACGCCCCGTGAATACTGGTTGGCTGGCTGATGCCACCAGTTGGCCGTCGCCAGGGCGACCCGGACACCAGGGGGATGATCATCGGCGAGGCCCGCGCCGAGTTCCATCAGCACGGCTACAACGCCACCACCATCCGGTCCGTCGCCCGTCGCGCACAGGTGGATCCCGCGCTCATCTACCACTACTTCAAGGACAAGGCCACGCTCTACGCCGCCACCCTCTCTCTCCCGGCCGACCCGCAGCAGATCATGCGGGAGGTCCACGTAACTCCTGCCTCGCCGGGCGCGCGGCTCGTCACAGGATTCCTCGGCCAGTGGGAGTCCACGCAGGAGCCGGGAAAGGCCTTCGTGAACATGGTCCAGGCCATCTCCTCCTCGCCGGAGGCGGCGGACAGCCTTCGCGAGTTCCTCTTCGAGCGCGTCTGGGGCCCGCTGGCGGAAAACGAGCAGGCGCGGTGGCGCACGGCGGTGATCTCCGCGCAGCTCGTGGGCCTTGCCTGGAACCGGTACGTGGTGCGGGCCGAGCCGTTGGCATCGGCGTCGCTGCAGGATGTCGCGGACCGCGTCGGACCGGTGCTCGAGAGCATGATGTTCGGAGAGGCGCAACCGGGGGACGGCTAACGCTGCTGGCGGCAGCGTGATTCGCGGGTCATCAATTCCCGATCCTCAGTAGTTCGGTGGCGAGCGAGTGGTCGGTGACGAGTTTGGTACCGAGGCCGGCCCTGATGGCGGCCCGGACCGCGCGTGCTTTGTGGGCGCCGCCGACTATGAGGACGAGGTCTCTGATGTGGCGAAGCTGCCCTGCGCGGATGGCTATTGAGCGCGATTCCAGGTCGGTCACGATGGAACCGTCATCGCGCAGAAGGGTCGAGCAGACCTCGCCGACGACTCCGCCATTGGTGAGCGCCTCCCGTTCGGCATTACTGAGGCCTTCGAGCAGCTGGGAATCGGGCGGGTTCCAGCTTCCGACGGCAACGGCCCCGACCGTGATGGAGTCGAAAAGGCGCATGGCCGCGATGATCGCGGACTGGCTTCTCGAGGATTTCCGCGGACTGCGCGTCCTGCAGGAGGAACGGGACGTAAAGCGGGTACGCGCGGCCGTGGCCGATGGCACTGATCTTGCGAACGAGTTCTACCGAGTTCTCGTGCACGGAGCCGATCACGCCGCCCAGCTGGACCACGGGGCACCGGGCGATCTCGGTGAGCTCGGAAGCCATGCTGCTGAGTGTCCGGCCCCAGCCGATGCCGAGGACGTCGTGTTCGGAGACGGTCTCGCTGAGCACGGCGGCCGCGGCGGCGCCGACGCGCTGGCGGATCACCGCCGGGGTTACTTCCGGGTCGGAGATGGTTGCGACGACGGCCTGCTGCAGCCCGAACATCTTGCGCACCTGTTCGGACAGCTCCATGTCGAAGCCGCCGGGAGGCTCGATGTGGAAGGTGATGATGCCCTGCTCGATGCTGAACTCCAGGAGCCGCGCCACCTGAAACCGCGTCAGCGACAGGTCGTCGGCGATCTTGACCTTGGAGTCGCCGTCGACGTAGAAGCGGCGGCACACGGTCGCGGCGAGCATGAGGGTGCCGGGTCCCATCCGGTTGACCATCCCGCGGCCCTCCCTTCCCAGGCCGGCAGTCGGCTCATTTGTGCAAGTCAGCGGCCAGTGTAGTTCAAAACTCTCAAATGAGCGGACCTTTGACAGATGAGAATCAGCGAATAAATACTGGCCACCACCTTGGGATGAGAACTAGGAGGCAGACAGTGACGCCAGACTCCCGGCAGCCGGTAATCGATGCCGCTACCGCCTTCATGAAGGCGGAAGCGGATGCCGTCGCTGCCGCTAGCGTCAGCGTCAACGATCAATTCGTGGAGATCGCGCGGCTGCTGGCGTCGGTCACGGGCAAGGTGGTCTTCACCGGCGCGGGGACGAGCGGCTTCCTCGGCCGCCGGGCCGCTCACCTGTTCTCAGTTTCCGGTACCCCCTCGTTCTTCCTCCAGCCGACCGATGGCCTGCACGGCTCGATCGGCTCGGTGGGCATTGACGACATCGTCATCGCGCTGTCCAAGGGGGGCGTGTCAGGGGAAGTCAACGGGCTGGCGCGTCTCGCCAAGCAGGCGGGAGTGGCGGTGATCGCCCTCACCTCCCGAGCCGGCTCGGAACTCGCCTCGATCGCCGATCACACCGTCGTTATCCCGGCGGACGACATCTCCGACCCCGGCGGGCTCATCGCGATGGGCAGCACCCTCGCATACGGATCCTGGCTCGACGCGATGGCATATGTGCTGATGAGAGCCAAGAGGTACGGGTGGGACGGGGTACTGTTCACTCATCCCGGCGGCCTGGTCGGGCAGGTCACGGATGCCCCGCCTGCCTTGGAACCGCTGACCATACCCGCCCTGGAGGCGGATCGCTGAGCTGTCGGCCGTCGCCGGCGCCACCCCCTGACTCACAGATAGGTACACGCGCGTACTGCCCGCGTGGGAAGGACTTGAGTAATGACCGTCAGCGAAGCTAAGTCGCCCCGGTGGCTAAGGCTGGGCGGCCGGCGTTTCGTCGCCGAGGAGAGCGGTATCTTCATCGTGCTCCTCGTCGTCGCGGTCGGCTTCAGCCTCTTCTCCCCGAACTTCCGCACGCTGGGTAACGCGTCGGTGCTTCTGGTCAACGGCATGGTCATCGCGTTCATGGCCCTAGGACAGACGTTTGTCCTGCTCACCGGGGGCATCGACCTGTCCGCCGGCAGCAACGTCGCGATGACGGGGGTGCTCGCCGCGCTGCTCATGGAGCACGGCCTGCCCTGGCTGGCCGCTTCGGCCGTCGCTGTCGTCGCCGGCGTCGCCCTCGGGGTAGTGAACGGGCTCCTCGTTCACTACGTCCGGATCCCCGCCTTCATCGTGACGTTCTCCACGTCGGGTGTCGCCTTGGCGATCCCGCTGATCATTACCGGCGCCGCCTCGATCCCCGTCCTGCAGGAGGCGTTCTCGTGGATCGGGCAGGGCTCGGTCGCGGGCATCCCGATCCCCATCATCCTCGTCGCCGTCGCCGCGGTGATCGCGGCCTTGTTCCTGCGCATGACCCGGGCCGGGGTTCACGTCTACGCGCTCGGGGGGAACAAGGCCGCCGCGCGCCTGGCCGGCGTGAACATCGCGTCGACCACCGTCATGGTCTATGCGATCAGCGGGTTCTGCGCGGCGATGGGCGGCTTGATCGACACGTCGCGGCTGATGGTCGGATACCCGGCCACGGGCACGGGCAACGAGCTGTTCTACTCGATCGCCGCCGCCGTCGTGGGCGGCGTGTCCCTGTTCGGCGGAGTCGGCACCATCCTCGGCGCGATGATCGGCGCCGTCCTTATCGCGACGGTCATGGACGGCATGAACGTCCTGAACGTCCAGAGCTACTGGCAGTCCCTGGTCATCGGGCTGATCATCCTCGTCGGCGTGTCGTTCGACACCCTCCGGCGGCTGCGCGCCCGCAAACCAGCCCGTGCCACCGCTCCGGCGGAGTCCTCCCCGGCGGAGGCAGCGCCCTCCGTCGCCACCCAAGCGTTACCTGCGGAAATCTCAGTTTAGGAAAGGAATCGATCGATGAGGATCAGACCCACGGCGGTCATAGTCGGCGGCGGCATGCTCGCTCTCGCTCTGGCCGCGTGCAGCAACCCGGCCACCAGCACAGCCTCCTCAAGCAGCTCAAGCGGCGCGGCCAGCTCGGGGAGCACGGGGAGCACGGGCACATCGAGCACGGGCACATCGAGCCTGCCTGCGAGCTGCTCGTCGAGCAAGCCCACCATCGGTGTCTCGCTGCCGAACACCACCAACCCGTACTACATCGCGATGCGGTCGAGCTTCCTGCAGAACGGGGCGGCCGACGGATTCACGGTCAACGTGGCGATCGCGAACAACAGCGACACCACGCAGCTGTCTCAGGTGCAGGCCTTCATCCAGCAGCACGTGTGCGCGGTGGAACTCAACGCCAACAACTCGGGTCCCGCCGCCGCCGACGTCAAGGCGCTGAACGAGGCGCACATCCCCGTCTTCACCGTGAACGTGATCATCGACCCGGCCAGCCTCAAGGCCCAGGGCGCGACCTTCCTGCAGTACGTGGGCCCGGACCAGACCCAGGGCGGGGTGCAGATGGGGGACCTGGCGCTGAAGGCCATGGGCGACAACGCCAAGATCGTGGCCGGCATCGTGGGCGACCCGAACCAGATCC
Organism: uncultured Actinomycetota bacterium; assembly: GCA_963785645.1. Lineage (GTDB taxonomy): Bacteria > Actinomycetota > Actinomycetes > Streptosporangiales > Streptosporangiaceae > Trebonia. The sequence continues at coordinate 51,121 of CAWAWG010000015.1, read as the reverse complement.
CCACGAACGAGCGCGACGCCGGGTTCACGAAGGTGCTCAAGCAGGACCCCAACGCGTCGGTGTTGCCCACGGTCAACAGCCAGGTCGACCCGAACGTGGCCTTGCAGGTGACCAGCGAGCTGCTGCAGAGCAACCCGAACATCAACGTGATCTTCGCCGACACCGGCCCCGGTGCGACCGGCGCGATCCAGGCGATCAAGCAGGCCGGGAAGCAGAACAAGGTCAAGCTCTACGCGTTCTGCGCGGCATCCACCGCGCTGACCGGGTACTACGAGGCCTGCGCGGCGCAGGAACCAGCCCAGTACGCGCAGACCCTCCTGGCGAGCACCAAGAGTTATCTGGCCGGGCACTCCGTCCCGGCCCAGATTCTCCAGACCACCAAGGTCTTCACGACCGGCCAGACCCCTGGCCCCGGAGAAGTTGGCTAAACATGTCTGAGATGCGCACTGAGGTCGGCGAAGGACTCGTCATTCGCGGTCTCTCGAAGGCCTATGCGGGGGTCTGGGCGCTTGACCAGGTAAGTCTGTCTGTTCACCCGGGCCAGGTAGTCGCCTTGGTGGGGCACAACGGCGCCGGAAAGTCGACCCTGCTGCGGTCGCTTTCCGGCGCCGAAAGGCCCGACCGCGGCGAGATCGACCTGGACGGCGTCCCGAAGCACTTCGCCGGTCCCTCCGACGCGGCGGCCGCCGGGATCGCCTGCGTGTACCAGGAGCTCAGCCTCATCGACGAGCTCACGATCGCCCAGAACCTGTTCCTTGGCCAGGAGCAAACCCGGCACGGGCGCCTCGACCGGCAGCAGATGAACACCGTGACCAGGCAGTTGTGCGAGGAGTTCGGAATCCACGCACACGCCACCGACCCGGTCGGGCGGCTCTCCGTCGCTCAGAAGCAGATGGTCGAGGTCGTCCGGGCGGTCCGGCGGGGAAGCCGCTACCTGCTCCTCGACGAGCCGACGACCGCGCTTGAGCCCGGTCAGATCGAGAACCTGCTGCGCATCGTGCGCACCCTCGCCCGCGAGCAGCGGCTCGGAGTCCTGTTCGTCGACCACAAGCTCGACGAGGTCTTCGCGGTCGCCGATCACATCGTCGCGCTGTCTAACGGCCGCCTTGTCCTCGACGGTCCGGTGACCTCGGTGGACCGCGCCGCCGTCGTCGCCGCGGTGGTCGGCGGTTCCCGTGGTGCGGCCGCGGCGCCCGCGGCTCCAGGGACACACCGGGCCCGAGTGTCCGAGCCGATGGTCCTCGACGTGCGCAATCTCCGGGGCCCCCGGCTCGCGGACGTCAGCCTCCAGGTACGCGAGGGTGAGATCCTCGGCATCTACGGCATGGTCGGCTCCGGGCGCACCCGGTTCCTCCGCACCGTCTACGGGGCAGAGCCGGTCATCGCGGGCACCGTCACCCTGAACGGCCAGGAATTCACGCCGAGGCGTCCGGGCCATGCCATCAAGGCGGGGGTCGCGTTCGTTTCCGAGGAACGCAAGTCCGACGGGTTCGTTCCGCAGATGAGCGCACGGGACAACGTCGTCCTCCCCGTTCTCGGCCGGTTCCAGCGCGGCGGGGTCCTCGACTGGCGCAGACTCCACCAAAGCGCCGACGAGGTCCTCGCGAAGGTCGCAATCCGGGGGGACCCGCGTAACCCGATCTCCGCGCTCTCCGGCGGCAACCAGCAAAAGGCGCTCTTCGCGCGCGCGATGCTCCAGGCACCGCGCCTGCTGATGCTGGACGAGCCGACGAAGGGAGTGGACATCGGCGCGAAAGCCGAGATCCACTCGATCGCCCGCACCCTGGCCCGAGACAAACGAGTCGCGGTCATCGTCGTCAGCAGCGAAGAAGAGGAGCTCCTCACGCTCGCAGACCGGGTCACCGTCTTCCGGGCCGGAGCCTGCGACGGAACGACCTTCGAGACAGCCGACCTGACCGTCGCCCGGCTACGCGAACTCGCCTGGTCAGGCATTGAAGAGCACGCAGAGCCCGGCGTGAACCTCAAGCTTGCCGCTCACGTAGACGAACTCGGCGCGGTCCTGGCAGGCAGCATCCTCGGCGTGCCGCGATCACGGCAGCTGACCGAGGCCACGGCCCTGTACGGCGCGGGCGCCTGGATCCACCTCGACCTCATCGACGGCGGCTACCCGATCGGGAAAGGCATCAGCCGCGACATCCTCATCGAGGTCATCAAGGACTGGCCGTCGGCAACCGACATCCACCTCATCAGCGGGCACCATCAACTCGACGGCGTCAGCCTCGACGGCGTGGGACGGCTGACCGTGCATCTGGAACCAGGAGAAGAGAACAGTTCCCCGCGGCCCGCAGGCGCCCGCGAATCCTGGATCTCCATACAGCCCCACGCATGGACCGGCGCCATGGTCGACCGCCTGCTTGCCCGGTGGCAGCCAGACGGAGTCCTGATGATGCTCACTCCTCCCGGCGACCCCCGGTTCCAGGCAGACCTGACAGCGCTCGACACCCAGGCCTGGACAGAGGCCAGGAGCCAGACCCGCCTTGGCGTCGACGGCGGCGTCGCCGAGCCGCACCTCTCGCGTATCGTCGCCGCCGGAGCACGCTATGTCGTGGTAGGCAGAGCGCTGTTCAACCATTCCCTCCGCCCAGCTTAGAACCAGCCTGGACGGCTGTTTTCCCGGGTCCGGTTCGGTCCTCAGCAGAGTTCATTCAGCGGACCGGCGACCTTGGGTAAGTCGATCGGCGCTTGACATACTCACGGCACTTACTCCACAAGTGCTAGGTGAGCGGAGGCCGGCCAGTGGCTGACACGCAGCGGCAGACGGGCCAAGGTCCGGGCGCGGGCCTGATGACAGGCAACGTCAGTCCCGGCTTCGAATCTGTCCGGAGCTTGTTCCAGCGGTACCTCGAATCGGATCCCTTCTACAGCGCGCAGCTCTCGGTCTATCACCGGGGTGAGCAGGTGGTCGATCTCTGCGGGGGCCCGCACCTGGCCCTCGATTCCGTGACCGGGCTCTTCTCCGCCAGCAAGGGCCTCGCGGGCATCGCGTTCGCGACCCTGATCGAGGAGGGGCTGATCGAACTCGACCGTCCGGTAGCGCATTACTGGCCGGAGTTCGGTGTCAAGGGCAAGGGGCGAATCGAAGTCCGTCAGCTGCTGTCGCACAGTGCGGGCCTGCTCGGCGTCGATGGCGGCTTCCTCGATCAGGAGGTGCTGGAATCCTCCCCGGCGGCGGCGCGGATCGCGGCCGAGCATCCGATATGGCGACCGGGAACGGCCCTCGGGTATCACGGGCTGACCATCGGCCTGTTCCTGGAGGAACTGACCCGCAGGGTGACCGGCGGCTCACTGCAGGAACTCTACGAATCCCGGATCCGGGCGCCCCGGGGCATCGATGCTTACCTTGGCCTGCCCGAATCGGAAGAGAAGCGGTTCGTGGTGGTAGGGCCCCTGCGGGTCGTCGGCGGCCCGGCGGCCGGGCCGGCGCCATCGCCCGACGGACTGGCGGGATTCGCGTTCAACAACGTCAACAATCCCGTTCCGCTTGAGCAGATTTACCTGAGTCCGAACACCCGGGCTGTCCGCGCGGCCGGCCCGGCCTCCCTGGGCGGGGTGGGCTCGGCCCGCGGCGTGGCCCGGGCCTACGCGACGCTGCTCGGGCATGTCGGCGACCCGGTCCTGTCCGGCGAGACGATCGCCGCGATCAGCCAGCAGCAGGCATGGGGCGGGACCGCGTCCTCGACCGGATCGCGTCGTACGCCATCGTCTTCGGGACACCGCACCCCGAGTTCGAGTTCGCGAGCTACCGCGGCTTCGGGCACAGCGGGGCCAGCGGGTCGCTCGGCCTCGCCGACCCGCTCTATGACATGGCGCTTGGCTATGTCCCGAACCCCATGCAGAACCACGACGGCCCCGCCGACAAGGCTGTCCAGCTCTCCCTGGCGGCCCGCCAGGCCATCGCGCACCGCCTGGTAGTCACCGCCCGGTGGCAGCACGGTGCCGGCGACTGTCTTGGCTTCCGGGAGTCAAGTTCACCGCGCGGCTCGTACCGGTGACCGCAACCGCGGGGGGTGCGGACTGCTGCCTGACCCTGGCAGGGGCAGGCGCATCGTGGGAACCGTCAGCATACTCGTAGGCATGGACGAGAGATCGGAGCTGGGCCGGTTCCTGACCAGCCGCCGCGCGCAGCTGCAGCCGGCTGATGTCGGGCTGCGGATGTATGACGAGCGGCGGCGGGTACCGGGACTTCGGCGCGACGAGCTGGCTCAGCTGGCCGGGGTGAGCCAGGCCTATTACACGCGGCTTGAGCAGGGAGTCTCCCAGGGCGCCTCGCCCGAGGTGCTCGACGCGATCGCGCGGGCACTGCGGCTGGACGAGACCGAGCACGGGCACCTGCGCGACCTGGCCGCGGCGGCGCGTGGTCATGGCACCCCGCGCGGTCGCAAACAGGGACCCGAGAAGCTTTCTGACGCCACGAGGCAGCTGATCGCCTCCTTCGGGCAAACGCCGGTCATCGTCCTGGGGCGGCACAGCGACGTGCTCGGCTGGAACCGCACCGGCCACGCGCTGTTCGCCGGCCATGCCGACCCCGACTCGGCGGAGGACCCGTGGCAGCGCCCGAACACCGCGCGGCTGGTCTTCCGCGACGCGCACACGCGCGAGCTCTACGGCGAGGACTGGCCGCGCAAGGCCAGAGACTCGGTCGGGCGTCTGCGGCTTGCCGCCGGCCGTTATCCCGACGATCTCGCGCTGGCCGCGCTCATCGGCGAGCTGGCCATGCACAGCTCCGAATTCGCCGCCCTGTGGGCCGAGCACCGGGTACGGGCCTGGGACATCGCGACCTACCGGATGCACCACCCGGCCGTCGGCCCGCTCGAGGTCACCCAGCAGGCCATGAATGTCCCGGCCAGCCGCGGACAGCGGCTGGTCGCGGTCACCGCCCGCGAGGGCACCCCGGCGGCAGCGGCTCTTTCGCTGCTCGCGCACATTTACTAATCCCGACCGCACTGAAACGGAGTCACATCATGTCAGCGCTCTACACCACCGAGGCCATCTCCAGCGGTGACGGACGCAACGGCATCGTCCGCGTCCTCGACGGCGCCTTTGAGCAGCAGCTCGTGGTCCCGAAGGAACTGGGCGGACCCGGCGGTGAGCAGACCAATCCCGAGCAGCTTTTCGCCTCCGGCTATGCCGCCTGCTTCCACAACGGCCTGCGCCTGCTCGCCGCTCAGCGCAAGCTGCGCCTGGCCGACTCAACCGTCACGGCCACGGTAAGCCTGATCGCCCTCGATGAGAGCCGCTTCGGCCTTGAGGTCGGGCTGAGTGCTTACCTGCCGGGCTTGACCCAGCCGGAGGCGGACGAGCTGGTCCAGGCGACTCACCAGGTCTGCCCTTACTCCAACGCCACCCGCGGCAACGTCCAGATCGCCCTCGCGGCAGCGGTCTGAGACACCAGTCCCGCCTCAGCAGGCGGCGAGCCGGCGGTGCCGGGCCCCGTGCGGGCCCGCCACCGCCGGCTCTCTTCGTCCGCACGTCAGTTAGCTGCGTCTGTGGCGGTAACGAGCGCATGGATCAGTTCGTAGGCGGCGGGGTCGATTCCGTAAACCTTCGCGGCCGCCTCGGTAGCGGCACCTGCATCGCGGGTACGGAACGCCATGCGCAACTGCTCGGCGGCGTCGGCTGGCAGCGACGACGGATCGGGCACCCGGATGCGCTTGAGGTACTGGGCCTGGAAACGCAAGGTGCCACCGCGCATCCGCACGCAGTAAGCCTCGATGAATGCCTGCGCGATGCGTGAGAGCAGATGCCGCCGAGCACCTCCATGTCCCAGGTATCCGAGACGACGTAGTAAAGATTGTGGTGCGGATAGTAGCCGCCAGGCTCCAGGACCGGGTGGATTGTCGCCTTCATGTCCTGCAACAGCAGCTTGGGCCTGCCGATGATCGACGCGTTCACCTTGTCGATCGTCCGGTGCCACGATTTGGGCGACTTTTCGGCGACGTGCCGGTCACGGAGGCCGGGATGCGCCGACAGGTACCTCTCCATGCGCGGGTAATCGTCGAGCGAGACGAGCGACCCGTCATCGGCCCACGGGTTCACCAGGTAGTTGCCCTGCCACTCGAACCACCCGGACATCAGGTCTCGGCGCATTGCGAGCGGCAGCATCCGGTCACGCTCGACAGCGTCATGTCCTTGGTCACGTAGACCTTGTCCGCGCCCGTGGCAATGCCGATCGAGACCTTGGTGCCGGTTCCCTCCGGGTCGTGCAACGGCCGGAACCGGTCGTTGAGGTACTCGATCAGCGCGAGCCGGGCGGGCGATCCCGTCGGCCACAGTTCGTTGCCCGAGAACCAGTGCGGCAGCCGGTGAGCCTTCACCCCGGCGTCAGAGAAGTCCGTCAGCGCTTCGTCCACGAGACCACTTCGCGAGCGCGTGAGCCTGAGGCCCCGCCGAACTCGGACGTGGTGTCGGCAACCACCGCCGGTCCCTGTGGCTTGTTCGCCAGCACGGTGATCGCCGGCTACGCCGATACCTGGGCCTCGAAGGCGTCTACGTCGTGCATGGTCCAGATGTGCTCGACCGGGTATCGGCGGGCTACTGCCTCGCGGAGGGCCCCGCCGTACTGGTTCCTCATCCACCGGTCGGCGCAGATGAAACCGAGCCTGCCCTCAGGCTTGAGCAGTCCGAGGCACCGTTCGATGAACCGACGTAGATGTCTCCGCGCCCTCGCATCGTCGGCCAGGTGCGGCGGTACTGAGCGGCGAGTTTCGTCCGGTAGGTCGTCGTAGCGGATGTACGGCGGGTTGCCGATCACAACGTCGGCGGCGTCCGATCCTCCACGCCGGAGAGCAGGAAGTCGGCATGACGCACCCATGCCTCCGCCAGCGTTGCCGCGACGGAATCGAGACGCACCCGCCGCGATGAGCAGGTCACGGCACAGCGCACGCGCCACCTTTACGTGCTCCCGCTGGAGGTCGTATGCCCTGACCGCCTCGCCCAGCGATGCGAAGTCCCTGTCCGTGGGCCTGCGCGCTACTCGATTAGCCGCTCAACCACCGGGCCGAGGAACGCCCCGGAGCCACACGAGGGTTCAAGCAGACGCAGCGCCCCGAGGTCTCGGTCGGCCGTGTACCCCGTGAGGTCAAGGAGGACGTCAACCACCCACCGGCGGGTGAACACCTCGCCGTAGTTCGCCACCTGAGGTAGAGGATCGGTCAAGGCCATCCCATCACTCTAGAAGGGCTCAGCATCGATCCGGGCCCGGACACGACCACAACGGCCAGTTAGTCGACAGAGCCGGATCTCAGACGCATTGAGTGCAAGCGCGCGCTGGCGGGTGAGTGTCCGGGGGCCCGGGCAGAGGTGTTCAGCGCGTCAGCGGCCGAGGATGGACAGGTCGGCTTCGGCGATGCGGCCGGGGTCGTCGATGAGGTCGACCGCAACGATCTTCGCGCCGGTGATCGTAAACGTCTGGAGTGAGATCGGCCGGCCTTCCGCGGCGTTGATGACGCCGACGGCTCCGTTGATCAGTGCGGGCAGGCTGACCTGGGCGGATCGCAGGCCGGCGAGCGCGCGGTCGGCCACCGCCGCCGCACCGCGCATGATCTCGGTGCCGTTGGAGCGCACCACGACGTCTGGGTCAAGTGCCTGGAGCAGCGCGTCGAAGTCCCCGTTGCGGGCGGCGGTGAGGAACGCGTCGACGATGGCTCGCTGCCGGGTCAGGTCGGTGCCGGGGACCGGGGTCACGCCCTGGACCCGCCTGCGGGCGCGGCTGGCCAGCTGGCGAGCCGCGGCGGGCGAGCGTCCGACGACGGCCGCGATGTCGTCGAACGGGACGGCGAACATGTCGTGCAGGACGAAGGCGAGCCGTTCGGCGGGCGCCAGCGTGTGCAGGATTACCAGCAGCGCGGGACCGATGGAGTCGGCAAGCAGCGCTTCGGCTTCGGGGCCGGTGCCGTCCGCGTCGCTGGCGGCTGACTCGGGCAGGTGCATCCCCACTGGCTGTTCACGGCGCGCCTGCAGCATGTTCAGGCACACCCGGGCGACCACCGTCGTCAGCCATCCGCCGAGATTCTCGATGTTGCCGGGGTCGGAGCGGCTCAGCCGCAGCCAGGCTTCCTGAACGGCGTCGTCGGTCTCGCTGGCCGAGCCGAGCGTCTGGTAGGCGACGGCCCGCAGCCGGGCCCGGTGGGCCTCGAACCGTTCCGCGAGCACGTCCTGATCTTCCATCGGTCACATTCTCCCGTCGTTGCCGGTCATAGAAGTGACCGGCCAGACCCCGCCGATGTGACAGTGAGTGAGGCGGGCCTGATGTCTGGTATCCGGTTCGGCCCAGAAAATCCACGGAGGAACAATCGTGCAGCCACCGATCCTTGAGGCCCGTGGCCTCATGAAGCGCTACGGCAAGACCCAGGCGCTGGCCGGGCTGGACCTCGTCGTCAACCCGGGCCGGGTGGTTGCGCTGCTGGGGCCTAACGGGGCGGGGAAGACCACGTTCGTGCGGGCGGTGGCCACCCTGCTGCGCCCGGACGCCGGGACGCTGCACGTCGACGGCATCGACGCCCTGCGCAAACCGGCCAAGGTGCGGCAGGTGATCGGCCTGGCAGGCCAGTTCGCGGCCGTGGAGGAGGCGATGACCGGCCGGGAGAACCTGGAGATGGTCGGCCGCCTTTTCGGGCTCAGCAGAAAGGCGGCCAAAGCGGCGGCGGTCACGGTTCTGGACCAGATGCAGCTCACCGCCGACGCCGACCGGCTGGTGCGCACCTACTCCGGCGGCATGCGCCGTCGCATCGACCTGGGCATCAGCCTGACCGGAACCCCCCGCTTGCTCCTGCTCGACGAACCGACAACCGGCCTGGATCCAATCAGCCGCCTCCAGCTATGGGACACGATCCGGGGCCTGGTCGCCGCCGGCACGGACATCCTGCTGACCACCCAGTACCTCGACGAAGCCGACCGGCTCGCCTCGACGTCGTCATCATCGACCACGGCACGGTGATCGCCGCCGGCACGCCCGCGGAGCTGAAGACCCGCGCCGGGGACGACATGATCGAGGTGCACGTCCGCGAGGCCGGCCACCTCCCGCGGGTCTCCGCCGTGCTGGCCACGATCGGCCACGATCCACGCGTTGACGCGCCTCAGCGCCGCGTCTACGTCTCGGTCGACGAGGGCAGCAGCCGCCTGATGGACGCGCTGCGGGTCCTGGACGCCCATGGCATCGCCGTCGAGGACATCTCGTTGCGCCGGCCCACGCTCGATGAGGTGTTCCTCTCCCTCACCGGGACGCCAGCGCAGACCACCGACACGCCCGGACAGCCCGTCGGCGCCTGATCCGGCCGGTAACCAGGAGGCATCATCATGACTGGCATCGTCTGTGATCGCGCCATCCCCGGGTCGTGCCCCGGGCCGCGCTCAACCCGGGGGCAGGGCTGTGGCCAAGCTCGATCGCCGTGGCGGGGCGGACGGTGCGCAAGTTCGCCCGCACCCCGCAGCTCATCGTGTTCACCACGATCCAGAGCGCGCTGTTCCTGCTCATGTTCCGGTTCGCGTTCGGCGGCGCCATCGGCACCGGGGGCTCCCTGTCGTACGTCAGCTTCCTGGTGCCCGGCTTCATCGCCACCACCGTCTTGTGGACGGGGATGGGGACGGCGACCGGGGTGGCCGAGGACGTCGAGCACGGCTTCGTCGACCGGCTCCGGTCCCTGCCCATTCCGCGCGCGGCGGTGCTGATCGGGCGTAGTCTCGCCGACACCGCCCTGATCGTCTGGGGGCTCGCGATTGCCGCGGTCTTCGGATTCGCCGTCGGATTCCGGCTGCATGGCTCCGTTGCCGGAGCCCTGGCCGCGTTCGGGTTGTGCGTGGTGTTCGGCTTCGCCTTCGAATGGGTCTTCATCGTGATCGGCCTGGTGGCCGGCACCGCGCAAGTGGCCCAGTCGATGGGCCTGCTGATAACCCCGCTGGTGTTCCTCTCCAGCGCCTACGTGCCGGTCAAGAGCATGCCAGCCGGGGTCAGGCAGTTCAGCGAATTCCAGCCGGTGAGCCCGATGGTCAACGCGGTGCGCGGCCTCGCCACCGGGACCCACGGGCAGGCGCTGCTCGGGCACAGCACCAGCTACTACGTCGGGCTGTCGCTGATCTGGGCGGCGGGGATCTTCGTGGTGTTCGGGCTCCTCGCGGTTTTGCGCTTCGCACGGCGCTGAAGCCGATCTGCGCTGAGATCACCTCAATGACCGGGCAGGGCCAGGCCCGGGCTCCGCCGGCCGGCGGGGTTACCGCCAAGAGCCGAAAACCACCAAGTCAAGAAGGAGATTCGCAGATGAGTGTGCGCATGGTCCGCGCCAAGATCAAGGCCGACAAGGCCGCCGAACTGGAGAAAGCGGCGAAAGAAATGTTCACCGCGATCGAAGCCGCGCAGCCTCAGGGTGTCCGTTACGCTTCCTGCAAGCTTCCGGACGGTGTGACCTACGTGGTCCTCCTGGAACTCGATGACGACCAGAACAACCCTCTCTTCTCCGTGCCGGCCTTCAGGGACTTCCAAGAGAACCTCAAGACCTGGATCGCCGAGCCGCCGGTCGTAGCGGAGTTGACGCCCGTCGGGTCGTACCGGCTCTTCTAACCGCCCCTTCTCGCCACCGGCGGCGTTCTCCGGCCCTCATGCCGGTTCCGCTGACCGCTCACGGAACCGGCATGAGGGCCTCACATCGCCCGCGCTAGCCAAAGGTCCCGAGCGCGGCGAACCTGGCGTTCAGGTCGTCGACCCACTGCTCTGGCGTTCTCCCGTCGGGCAGCGCGATTCCGGCCTCGGTCCGCCACAGTGCGTCACCCAGGACCGTGCGCAGGTGCCAGGCCATGATCCGGTCCACGTCCAGTCTCGTCCCGGTCAGCCGCTCGTAGCAGGCCACGGTCGCGGTGAACAGTTCCGGGCCGCAGTCGCCCGGGAGGCAGCGCAGGTCGAACTCGGGTTCCCCGGTGTCCGCCGTCTCCAGGTCGATGACCAGCCGCAGCCGCAGCGTGCCCGGGTCCCACAGGTGGTTGTCGCCGTGGAAGTCGCCGTGCACCAGCACCGCCCGTCCCGGCGCCGTCAGCGCCGTGTCGGCCCAGTCGCACCAGGCCAGCACCCGGTCCTCCTGTTCGGGCCGGACCAGGGCGCCGAACCGGGCGCGCAGGGTGTCCGTCGTCGCCGTCGGGTAGGGTGACGGCTCCGGCGGCGCCGGCCGCCGCCGTGACCGCCCGCAGCACCCCGGGATCGTGCAGCCCGGCCAGGACCGTGGCGAGATCCTGCGCGACCCGGTCCCGTACGGCGGGGCTGATCAGGTGCCGCACCTGGAAGAACGGTGCCGCCGGCACCCAGCGCAGCACCAGCATCACCGGGTCGCGGGACACCGCCACCACCGGCGGCAGGGGCAGCCACGGCACGGCGGCCCGCAGCGCGGCCAAGACCTGTGCCTGGTGAAGGACCCGCAACGCGGCCGGCCGGGACCAGGCGAACTTCACCACGAACCGGCCACCGACCACCGCGCTGGCCTTGCACCCCCGCGGATCATCACTCGGCTCGAGTCCCCGCGGCACGATCGTGCCATCGGCCAGATCTGGTTCCACCGCGCGCAGAGCGGTCCGCAACGCCGCCACGGTCGGCTCGCCGAGCCAGCTCAGCCCCACCCCTGCAGTATGGGGGATGCAACCCGGCGAGCATCTGCCATCTCAGCTCAGACCGGACAGCTCTTCTCAGGGAAATGTCCTAAAGGACAAGCTCCGCATTCCAGGACAGCTGCCAGGCGGTGTTCGTACTTGGCCTTCCCGGCGCGGGGAAGTCCTACATCAGGGCCCGGCTCCTCGATCGGCTGTCAGCAATGCGGATCGAGTCCGAATCACTGAGCGACTACCCGTATGGCTACCTCGACCTGCTGCGTGCGCTTTTGCGCGTTCATCCCCCGGCAGTCAACGGATTCCGGGCCTCTGACGGCGGCGCGTTCACCGTAACGAGAGAGTGTCCGAACCGCCGAGCGGACCCTGCGGTCGCGCTCGTCGGGCGGGAGTTTGACGAGGTTATGGAACCCTGCAGGCCCCGGCCGGCTATCGCCACCATCGGCGAAATAGGGCGGAAATACCGATTTCGTCAATCGATAGGGCACGGGGAAGTTAACATTCTTTACTAATGGATCTTTACGCGGCGGGAGCCTGAGCAGGTACGCGAGGAGTCTGTCCGGCAACTCGACGCCGGGGGCCTGCCGGTCCTGGCTGAACGTCGTCTGGCTGAGTTCTCTGGTTCCGGGACCGGGCGTTTCACCACTCACCTGTCGGTCGCTGAATTTGCCCTGACACGCTCCGTCGGCCTGAGGCCGATCAGCCAGGTGATGGGATCGTGCGTTTACCATGCGAGGTTCGCCCTGAACAAGGTCGTGCCCAGTGGGGCTAACGTCCGGCTAGGCGGAGCCTACCGGATGCCGACGGCCGCCGAGGCGTGGAACTCCGCCCGGGACAGGGCCGTTGCCCGCATGCTGGCTGAGGCCCGGCTGTGCGGCGCCGACGCGGTGGTGGGCGTCAGTATCCGGCAGGCTGAGGAGCGGATGCCTGTCAGCTCCGGGGGGAGCGTGGAGTGCGTCGCCACCGGAACCGCCGTAGCCTGCGACTTCCTCACCGCAGGCCCGCCCGGGCCCGTCCTGACCAACCTGTCTGTGCAGGACTTCTGGAAGCTGCTCCAGCAGGGCATCGTGCCCGTCGGCGTTGTCGCAGTCACCACCGTGTTCGGGTGCGTGCCGAGCCAGTTGACGTATCGGTCGGAAGCAGCCACTATCTTGTCCGCCGTGCGCCGCACGACCAGGGAAATACCCGGGTTCAGCAAGGGCCTGCGGCTGGCGCACCGGGAAGCGTTCGCGCAGATGCGTTCCCGTGCCGAGCGGATGGGCGCCGAGGGAGTCGTCGGGGTGACCATCGACCGCGAGCAGCATTCCGCCCAGCCGTCCGGCCACTCATACAAGGACCTGATCGTCTCGGTGCATGCCATCGGCACCGCCATCGCCCACGGGGCACTCAGCCGGCCCCCCGCGGCGAGCTGACCATCACTCCCGTCCGCCACCTCAACGAGAAGGGCGGATCCGCCCCATGACCGATCAGGCCGAGCTCCCACCGGATGCCCGCAGGCGCATCTCCCAGAGCAAACAGGGCCTGTTCACCAGTGACCTGTCAGTGAGCGAGTTCGCGCTAGTCAGGGACGCTGGTTTCGATCCGGTCGGCCTGGTGCTCGGCTGCTCCATCTACCACCTGGGCTACCAGCCACCGCGCTACGGTAACTCCGAGCTGAGCACGCTGTCCCAGGCCATGTACTCCGCCCGCGAACTGGCCATGACGCGGATGCAGGAGGAGGCGGACCAACTCGGCGCCGACGGTGTGATCGGTGTCCGGCTGGAAGTCGGACAGCACGTCTCGGGCTCGTACCGATCCGAGTTTGTGGCCATCGGCACCGCGGTCAGGCACCGGGCCGGGCGGCTTCATCGGGCGCCGGACGGCCGTCCGTTCACCTCCGACCTGTCCGGGCAGGACTTCTGGACGCTGCTTCACACGGGACACCGTCCGGTCGGCTTGGTCATGGGAAGCTGTGTCTATCACGTCGGCCGCCGCGGTCTCATCACCACCGCCAGTCAGGTCGGGCAGAACGTCGAGATGACCAACTTCACCCAGGCGCTGTATGACGCGCGCGAGCTGGCCATGGCGCGGATGCAGAACGAAGCCGAGCAGTGCCGTGCCACGGGCATCGTCGGGGTGCAGCTTCAGGAGAACCGCCATCACTGGAACTCGCACACCGTGGAGTTCCTGGCGATCGGCACCGCGGTCATCCCGTCGGATGAGCCGGCCCCCGCACAGCCCCCGATGCCGGTGATCTCGTTCGATAACTGACGGTAGGGTGGCGAGTTCCATGAGGTGGTGGGCCGGGCCGGGCAGGTGAACCACCTGCCAGCCCCGTCCGCGTGCCTCGGCGCCGCGACCGTGCGCGTGCGCACGGTCGCGGCGGCCGGTGCGGGTGTACCGGGCGCGCCGCGGTATCACCAGGCCCCGGCGTTTTGTTCAGCGGGCTCGATGACGCCGACAGCCGGTAGCTCAGGCCGGGCCGCTCACGATGATCCCTGGCCGGAGCAGGCCGCCAGCGGAACGGGGAAAGGGGGCACCGCTGAAGCTGCCGAGATAGCGGCGCTTAGCTAAGCTGGCCGAGATCGGCAAGATGCGGACCGGTGACGGTTTCTTCCGCGTAGGCGGCAATTTATGGGAGCGCTGGTGCTGATGAGGATGGTAGGGCGATCTGGCGTGAAGATTTCGATCCTTGACGTGTCCCATGCTCGCGCACGCAGTCAGCCGGCCGTTCTCATCGCTGGCCGGAGCGCCACGCCGGGCGTTTCGAAGTGAAAGAGCCGGGCGAGACCGATATGGCGTCTACGGTGCTGGCGACGCTGCCCGCGCTGGGCATCTGGTCGGCGCATTACGCGAACTGCCCGGCTGGCCGGCGATGAGCACCGGAACCGGAACCGGCCAGCGCCGCCGGCGCCGAGTGCAGCTGACCCCGATGCGGCCGGTCCCGGTCGAGTTCACCGGGGTGCGGGCCGGCGAGGGACCGCTCACCCTGGGCCAGCTCAACATCTACAACTGGCTGAGCCAGGCCCCCGACCACACCCACGCGACCCTGTGCGCTGAGCTCCCGGTGGCGGCGGCGGTGTCCGTCGATGACGTGGCCGAGGCGGTCGCGGTGCTGATCGCGCGGCACGAGAGCCTGCGCACCACCTACGTGCCCGGCGAACCGCCGCGCCAGCGGGTCGCGGCGTCCGGCGTCCAGATGCTGGAGGCCTGCTCGCTCGGCGAGGCGCAGTGGGAACCGCGGAACCGCCCCGTGGTGACCGAGGCGCTCGTCCAGTGGCTGCGCGAGTCACCCGACCCGGCGCGGAGCCCGGTGCGCATGGCGGTGGCCATCGCCCCCGGCGCGGGCGATCAGGTCATCGCGTGCGCCGCCGCGTTCTCACACATGGACGTGGACTACGGCGCTATCGAGATCCTCAAGCGCGACTTCGCCGACCTCCTCGGCGATCCCGCGCGACGGCAGGCCGGTCCGCCCGGCCACCAGCCACTGGACCAGGCCGGGCTGGAGGCGACGCCGGCCGAGCGGTGCAAGGCCGATACGGCACTGGACTACCTGCAGGAGCAGACGTGGCGGTTCCCCCACCACCCGTACGCTTTGCCGGGCGCCCGGACCAGCGGCGAGTCGCTGGCGGTGGAGCTGTCGTCGGTGGCGGCCGCGATGGCCGTGCGGCGGGTCGCGGCGCGCACCCGGGCCAGCCGGTCCAGCGTCGTGCTGGCGGCCATCTGCGCCGTGGTCGCCCGCCGCGTCGGCTACCGGGAGCTGGTGCTCCCCCTGTTGTCCAGCAACCGTTTCGAGCGCCACCTGGTGAACTACGTCGGCTCCCTGGCCCAGGCCACCATCGCCACCGTCGAGCTCGGCGAAAGAAGTTTCGACGAGCTGGTCCGCCACACCTGGACGAGGGTGGTGGAGGCGAGCCGGCACGCCAGGTACGACGCGGCCAAGCAGGCCGCCATGGACGAACTGATCGGGCACGAGCGGGGCCTGCGCTTCAACTTCGGCCCGTTGTTCAACAGCCTCGTCCCTGAGTCGTGGTCCGGGCTCACCGCGGGCGTCGGGGTCCAGCCCGAGGAGATCGACGTCGCGCTCGCCCGGACCGAGCTGCGGTGGCGCCCGCTGCCATTCAGCGACGCGCCGATCCAGTTCCGCCTCAACCAGGTCGATGGCTGCCTGCGGCTGGACGTGTGGAGCGGTGACGCCGGCCTGGTCCCGCGGGCCGAGCTGGAGTCGGTGCTGCTGGCCGTCGAGCGCTTGCTGGCGGCCGCCGCGCACGGCGACGTGCCCGGCGGCCGGATGCCCGAGGTCATCGGGCTGGAGCCCATCGCCGACACCCCGGACCGGATACTGGTCGACTACTGCTGGGTGGAGGTAGCCGACGTGCAGCGCCTGGTGGACGACGCCGTCGCGCCCGCGGTGGCCCGCGTCTTCGCCTCGGCCGGCGGCCGCCCGCTGGTCGCCTGCCTGGCCGCCACCGACGCCGTCCGCACGCCGGAACAGGCGCATGCCCGCTGCATGGCCGCCCTCGCCCGCCACCCCACGGCCATCACCCCGCGCCACTACATCATCTGCCGCACCGCACCACCCAACCCGGCCGACCCCACCGCCTGGCCCCCGCCCCTGGCCTCCGGCACCGGTCGCACCTGACGCCGCTAAGCGGGGCTGGTGGGTGATGTGAGCGGGCTCGGGGTCAGTGGGTTCTGCGGGCGGCAGGCAGCCGGGTGTTGTTCCGGGTTCTGAGGAGCGTCCGGCGCAGTCGCTCGATGGTGCCTCCTGGGGTGAGCTGCTTTTCCGGCTCTTCGAAGTTAGCCGGGAACCTGTTGTGGGCTGATTACGGATCGTTTTGCCATACTGGTTGCTGTGTGTGATTGCCGGCGGGTGCCTCTCGTGCAGGCGGTGCGGACGCGGCGGCGCTGGTTGGCGGGGTTGCGGAAGCCGTAGGCGAGGCGGGCCTCGAGCTTGGCGAGGCGGTTGAGGCTCTCGGAGGTCGCGTTGGTGACGCCGGTCAGGACGGCGGTGACGATCTCGCCCTCCCAGCGGGAGATCGTCGTGGCCAGGGTGAGGAGCTCGGGGACGGCCTCGTTCTGGGCGCACCAGTCGTAGAAGGCGAAGAGCCGGTCGCTTACCTGCCGCTCGCACGGCTGTGACCTGCTGAATCGCGCGCGTAGGTTCAGCGCTGCCCGCAGCTTCTCCTTCGCGATCCAGGCGATCGCGATCTGCTGGCCGTGCCCGTCGGCGTCCAGGGTCTCGATGACCTTGCCGAACTGGGCCGCGGACAGGCTTTCCACGTTGCGGTTGAGCAGGCCTTTCAGCCCGTACTCGGGGTCGCCTTCCTTCCCCCGCCTGCCGTACTTCTCGCGGGTGGCGCGGCGGCGGACGTCGCCCGCTGGCCTTGACGGCCAGCTGCACGACGTGGAACAGGTCGACCGCGACCTGCGCCTTCGGGAGGGCGCGGCGAACGGCGGAAAGGAACACGGTGCACATGTCGATCGCGACGACCTCGATGCGGTCCCGCCACGCTGGCGGGGCCTGGGCCAGCCAGTACGCGGCGTCGTCGGCGGTACGGCCCTCGACCTGGCCGAGCATGCCCTGCTCGCCGGACAGGTCGCAGAAGTTCACGTGCCACCGGTCCGCGAGCTGCACGTACTGCCCGGTCTCCTCATCCCGCTCCCACCGCGGCCGGCCCCGCCGGTGCTCGTCGATGCCCAGGTGCGCCACCGGGGCCGGACCGCCGTCGAGTACCGCATCGGCCCTGGCCGCGAACGCCTCATGCGCGACGGGCCAGGACACCCCGGCGTGCCGGGCCGCCTCCGCCGGGGTGATGCCCCTGTCCGACGATCTCGGACGCGCACTGCTCCCGCAGCCTGGGGCGTGAGCCGGTCCCCGCAGGGCACCGCAGGGGCCCGCTCGGTGAACGTCTTGCGCGGACAGCCCGCGTTACCGCACTTCAGCCGCCGTTTCACCCAGCTCAGGGCCACCGGGTCGTCCCCGCGCGCACGTCCGCCGGGCACGTCACGACCAAGTCGTGCACCCGCGACGACACCGTCCCGCACCCCGGGCACGCCGCCGCGCCCTCGTGACAGGTAACCGCCCATACCTCAACCACGCCGCCCGGCCCGGCCTCCACGTCGGTAACCCGCAGTCCCGCAACGCCGAACAGCGCGGACGCCGTATCGTAGAACACGATGCCCGCGGCTTCCTATTGATCTTGAAGTCCCTGGAAAGACCCCAAGATCCTAGAAACCGCGGGCTTCCTCATCCCCGCGACACGCCGCACCGCCGACAGCCAACACGCACGGTAACCAGCAGGGCCTCACCCAGAGCAACCAGGCGCTAACCGCATCCCGGTCAAACTCGAAGGCCCGCTTTTCCAGGCTGAGGAGGTAGCCGGCCGGGGTGCTGCGCAGCATTTGCCGGCGCTGCGCGCGGGATCGGGCGGCCGTGGCGATCAGGCGTGCCGCGACCATGCCTGCCTGGCCTGCCCCGGGTGGGAGGGCAAGGGCGGATGCGGCCGCTGCGGCAGCGGCCGGCAGCTCCAGCGATTTCATTCCGAGGACCGCTTGCTCTGGTTCGAAGCCGAGTTGCCGCAGCTTCTGCTCCAGGTCACCGGCTGGCCTGCGGAGGTCTCTGTCGATCATCAGCTCCAGCCGCGCCTGGAGGACAGAAGGGTCCTTGATCTGGCCGAGCTCGGCCAGCCTGTCTGTGAGGGTATTCAGGTGATCGCGGAAGGTGTCGAACTCTTGTGCCAGGCTTCGCCGCGCCTTAATTATCTTCTCTACTGGTATATCGGCGATTCCGGCGGGGATCACGGTCTTGATAGCCACCGCCGCGTAAAGCGCCCCGATTTCTTCTGCTTTAAGCGCGGGTTCGTCTTTCGGGTCGTCGCCGAGCAGGGCTTGTGCGAGTGTCTCAGTGTCCCAGCCGTTGAGGATCCCGTAGGCGCTCGGACGGTCCGTCACGACGGCCAGGTCATTGGAGTTCGCCACTTCCTCTGCGAGCGCCGCTGTGTAGACCGAGGCAAGCGCCGGCGCGACGACAATCCAGTCGGAGTCGGCTCGGATTCCCAGCCTGCTCCCTTCGAGCTCGTTCACCAGGTCATAGTTCATTTTTTCGATGTGAATCCACCCGAGGTTGGGATTCCCGTCATGAGCATGAGGCGGCGGGTCAAGCGAGGGGGCGTAGCCGGGACCGACGGCGGCATAATCTGGCTGCGGCAGTTGCAGGCCGTTGGCCAGCGCGTCAATTACTATGGATCGCGTTGGAACGTAATTATCTTCGAGCGTGAGCCTGCGCGGGAGGATGTACCTCCGCTGCAGCGCTCCGCGATTGCCCCGGATGAACTCTGTGAACTCTTGCGCAGGCTTCCTCGTATAGTTTTTCGGCTCTATGTTCACGATGAAGCCGAGTTCCCCGGAGAGCTTGCGGGCCGTTTCGGAGTCGTGCCTTGGGTAATCACGCGGGGTAAGCCTGGCGATTTTCGGCCAGTAGAGAGCGGCGGCCTTGAGCCATGCGTCGTCGCGTATATGAATGTACGGGTAGTAAAGGGCGATGTCCCGCATTGGCTCACCGGCTTCCTGCCAGCTCCTGCTCCGTCCCGTTCATTGTGGCAGGATCCGGCGGACCGGGCTGGCAGTTCCCCGCGGTCCCGGATCGTCAGGTCAAGATGGCTGCTTGCGGATGCGGGCGGTCGGGGCGTCGGTGCCCCCGTGCCGGGCGGCGGCACGTGCGAGGGTGCCCCCGGGCTGTCCGGCGTAGTCCTCGCCGGCGGCGGCTGCCTCGTTCATGGCGTCAGCGTGGCGTGCGGTGTAACTACGGGCTGTCGGCATGCGGGGGCTTCTGGAGGTGTCATGGCCTGCCGTGCTCTTCCGTGCCGGGGGGCTGGCAGTCCGCAGGCTGGCCGCGGGCTATCCCAAGCGGACGCACTACTACCTGACTCTCCGCGGCCGTGAGATCCTCGAAGCGGTCAGCAAGCTCGACCCGCCCGAATCGAGGTGGCCGATGGGATACGGGCACGCGGACCCGCCGCCGCCGGGTGTAGACACGAGCGTCCCGAATCCCGCGCGGATGTGGAACAACACGATCGGCGGCAAGGACAACTTCGCCGCCGACCGGGAAGCCAACGCCGCCGTCCTGCAGGTGATGCCGGCGCTGAAGACTACTGCGCTGCTCACCCGCCGGTTCCAGGCCGACGCCGTCCGCATGCTCATTGACCTGGGAGTGCGGCAGTTCCTCGACATCGGGACCGGGCTGCCGGCCGACGGGGCCGTCCACGAGGTCGCGCAGGCGATCGCGCCGGAGTCACGGGTCGTTTACGTTGACAACGACCCGGCGGTGATGGCCCACGCGCGGGCGCTGCTGACCAGCACCCCTCAAGGGCGGTGCGACTTCGTCCACGCTGACCTTCGCGAGCCGGGGAAGATCCTCGCGCACGCCGTCGGCACGCTCGACTTCACCCAGCCCGTGGCCGTCATCATGCTGATGGTGCTGCACTTCATCCCCGACCAGGACGACCCCGCCGCGATCATCCGCCGCCTGCTGGAAGAGGTCCACGCCACCAGCTACCTGGTGGTGGGCCACGCGGCGTCGGATACGGATCCCGGGGCGGCGGCGGACGCCGCGACCCGGTACAACGAGAAATCGCCCACTCGGGTGCGGCTCCGCTCGCATGCAGAGGTCGGGCGCCTCTTCTCCGCGGTCGGTGCGGAGCTTCTCGAGCCCGGGCTCGTGACGCTGTCGGACTGGTGGCCTGAAGACGACTCGGTGCCGCCGGGCGTCAACGGGCACATCGGCATCGGCAGGCGCACCCCGTAAGGCCGCCAGCCGCAACCTGCCGCGTGTTCCCGGATCTGCCTGCTTTCGTGTGCAGTTTCAGCGCTGCGCTGTCCGCGGGCCATGCATTTCACCCCGCGCTAGGCCCGTTAGCGGCACAGCCATCGCAAGTTCCGGACTGTGTCGGCGTGTCAAAGTCGGCATGAGTATCACTTGTCTCTGGCCCGCCAATGTAAGCGTTCACGGACGGGCCGCCGCCCCATGCATTCAGGCACGCGTAGCCGCCATTGTTATAGCACCATTGTCCGGGACGTCTGTCTGACGTTGGGTTCGTTCGAGATCCTCAGCGAGTTGTCCGGTCAGGTTAACGTCATCCCGGGCCGCCGGCGGTCGCCTGCGGGGCCAGCGTCGACCGTTCTGGACCGAGTCAGTTCTTGTCGGGCCGCAGCCGCACGATGTTGTCGGGGGCATCGGGTGATGTCTGCGGCTTGGCTTGAGCTTGGGTGAGGACGGCGGCGGCGAGGATGAACTGGGTGACCTGATGGCGCCGGTCGCGGATTTCCCCGGGCTGAGCGGCGGCGGTCTGGCAGAGCCTGCCGATGGCGATGCGATGCCGGCGGCGGGTTGCGGGAGCAGGTCCGGTCAGGTCAGGTGGAACAGGGCTTCGGCGTTGCCGGAGGCGACCTTGGAGCGGTCCGCGGGGTCGGGGATGGCGTCGAAGAACTGCCTGACCGCGGCTGCGCTCGGCTGGTGGAAGGGGTAGTCGGTGGAGAACAGCACCTGGTCGGCGCTGGTGAAGTCGAGGGAGTGGCGCAGCAGGCGCTCTTGCAGCATGCCGCTGCTGGTGATGTGGATGTTGGTCGTGATGTAGTCCGACACCCGGCGCTGGAGGTGCTTTGCGATCCCGGAGAGGCTGTCGGCCCGGTCCGTCCAGAACAGCAGCATCTCTCCCCAGTGGCCGAGTACGAGTTGAAGATCGGGGTGGCGGTCGAACGTGCCCCGCAGGATCAGGCGCAGCGCGGACAGGCCGGTGTCCATGTGCCAGCCCCAGCCGAATGTCGCCAGGCCGAGGTCGATCAGCGGGTCCAGGCCGTGGTAGGCGGCATCGCGCAGCTGGTTCGACGGGATCTGCGGGTGGATGAAGATCGGCTGGCGCAAGCGGGCCGCGGTGGCGAGCAGGTCGTCGTAGGCGGGGTCGTCCAGCGGGCGGGGGCCGGTCCGTCCGTGAATCATCGCGCCGACGTGACCCAGCCGGGTGGCGCACCGTTCGAGTTCCGCGGCGGCGGCCTGCGGGTCGCTCGTCGGCAGGGTCGCGAGCGCGCGGAAGCGGGCCGGATGCGCGCGGACGGCGTCAGCGGCCTCGTCGTTCGCGTCCCGGGCCAGCGCGACGGCCTCCCGGGCAGGGAGGGCCTGGGTGGCGGGCGTGACGACCGACAGGACCGAGACGTCGATCCCGGCAGCGTCCATTGCCTCGACCCGGCCCTGGCCGATGTCCTCGAGCCGGGCCTGGTTGTCGCCCATGGTGTTGAAGGCGACGCTTTCGTCGCGCTCCCCTCCTGGCAGGCGGTCGAGCGCGTCGCGGATGCTGGCACTGTTCCAGTGCTCTTCGATCGCGATGATCCTCATCGTGCTGTCCTCCCGGGTTCAGGTCCTCGAATGCGAGCCACGGCGCTGCCAGCGGACGGTCTGGCCCGCCATCAGGCCCAATCTCACTCACCGCTTGTTGAGCCAACTATACACATTTTGCTCAACAACGGTAGAGTGGACTGGTGAGCGAGCAGAACAGCAGAGCCGCCAAGCGGGCAGCCACCGCGCAGCGCATCCTCGACGCGGCGCGCGCGGAATTCGGCGAGCACGGCCTGGAGGCGGCCACGATCCGCGGGATCGCCCGCCGCGCGAAGGTCGACCCGTCCCTGGTGATGCAGCACTACGGGTCGAAGGCCGCCCTCTTCAACAGCGCCATCCAGCTGGCGGAAGCAAGCCCCGGCGAGATCGAGGCCCACCTGCACGACGTGCTCGACGTCCGCCTCGCGGCCCTGCCCCCGGAGACCAGGGCCCTCGTCCGGTCCATGCTCACCGCACCGGAGGCAGCAGCCCAGATGAGCGCCTTCCTCAACGAGCGGGTCGCCAACCTGAGCCGCGCCATGAGCGGAGACGACGCCGACCTGCGGGCCGCGCTGACCGTCAGCAGCATCCTCGGGCTCATCATCGCCCGGCACTTCCTGAGACTCGACGCGTTCGCCGGCGCCTCCGACGCCGAAATCGCGCGCGTCGCCCGCCCGTGGGTCACTACCGGGGTCGATCCCACCACCGGGCAGCATTCCCGGGCATCCACCCATGCCGACTGAATCCCGTGCGCGGGCTCTCCGTGAACGATCACCAGCCGACCGGGCATGGATCTGCCCCTAACAAGGTCGGAGCGGGTAGGCCGTCCTGTTCATATTCGGCTGCACCGATTCGCCGGAAGATCTCCCGCGCTTGCCGCAGACTGGACTCCGCGTCGGCGGTGCGTCGGGCGGCTAGGGCGCAGCGCCCCAGGCCTGCCAGCGAGTGGGCTTCGTCCCAGGCGTTCTCGATCCCATGGGATAGGGCCAGGGCCTGGTGGTGGCATGCCGTTGCCCGGCCCAGGTCGCCGATAGTCCTGTACAGCTCTCCCTTTTCGTTGGGTACCCCAGCCTCACCTCCGCGGTCACTGAGGTCTCGGTAGAGGCTCAGGGCCTCTTCCAGTGCCGTAGTCGCGTCCGGGTAGTCGCCGGTCAGCCAGCGTACGATACCCAGTCAGCTGAGCGCGTTGGCCTGGCCGAGCCGGCCGCCGCAGGTGCCGCAGCCGAGGCAATCTGCTCAAGCTCGGCGGTCCGGTCGCGAACCTGGCCAGGATCAGCCCGGCGTGCCCCAGTCGCTGCCGGAACCGCTCGACCGCACTCCGGTCAAGATCGGCTGCTCCCTCCGGCAGCCAGGCCCGCCCTGCCCACCGCGTCCAGCACAGCCTGCACAAACGACCGGGCCATAGGGAATTGCGCTATGTCGGAGGTATGGGAGACAAATACCTGGCTCGTCAGCACCCTGGTCACCCGCCACGCACATCCGGCATTTCCAAAGGACCTTACCTAACCATACGGCATAAGGCGCAGCGCACCGGTGTCGGGAATGCACGTTAATCGACATAATGGTACGTAATTGACAACTAGGCGCACAATTGGTCACCCATGCGATGAAGGTCAAGTGCCGAAATGGATGATCTGGGCTGAGCCAGCGCTAAGCCACACCGTACGACTCCGGAAGTGTCGGCCGCTCGTACTCGGCGATAAGCGCCTGGCCGTATCAGCGGGTACGGCGAGGAGGTCTGCGAACAGGCTGCGAGGTTCGCCGGGACGTGGGACGACATCAGCCCGGTCCCGTTCGCCGTTACGGCGGGCCCTGTGCGGTTCGGCGCTCAGGAGAAGTCGGCCTCGGTGATGCCGTCGGGGTGCCCGGCCGGCCATTGGACGAGCTCGATCCGGTAGCCGTCAGGGTCGGTGATCCAGCTGGTCCGCGGTCCGTCCGTGCCGCCGGGCAGTCCTGGCGGCTCGGCCGGGATTCCCTGGGCGGCAAGATCGGTGACGGCCGTGTCCAGCGACTCCACCTGGACAGCGAGGTGGCTGATGCCGGTGCCGAGGTCGACCGCACCTCTTTGCGGGTCGTAGACCAGCTCGATGGTGACGAAGCCGTCGCCTGGAAGCCGGAGCATCGTCAGGCGGCCGGACGGTGTGCCTTCGACGGTTCGCCGGCGGCCTCGTTGATCGCCTCCGCTGCCTCCGCAGGCGTATACGGCCCGCGGTCCTTCGGATGCACCGTGCGGAACAGCCGGTCGAGCCGTTCGGCGAGCAGCCCCTGTGGAGGTCGTGTCTGCCGTGGCATGCTCAGGCATCGCCTTCGCGTGATGCGGTGGTCACCCTTGCAGGGTGCCGGATCGCATTGGCTAACGCAAGTTGCCCCGGCGACGTAGACAGTTCACGCCAGTTGCTGGCCTCATCAAGCTCTCGGGGGCACCCGAGCGGCTTAGAACGACGCAAGAACAAGCTGTGTCCCACGCGGGCCGAGTCCACTGCAGCTTCGCTTGGCGAGACGCTTCTAGGCTACGCTCTGATCAGCCAGACGGAGACGGCGTTGGACCCGAGGATTCTTAGCTGTATGACCTGCATGTTTGCACTACCGGCCGTTTGCTGCAAAACGAGCTGTCCAGCCCCCGGCGACCGCCTCACTGACCTGCGGTTTTACTGAAGGGTCGTCATGATCCCTAGAGGGATCGCAACACGGCCTCCACCTGTATCCCGCAGCCGGCGCAGCCATCGAGACCCTCGCAGGCACCCGCGGCCAGCCCGCCCCGGTACTCCTGCCGCCGATCACCGACCAGAGCTTCCGCTGGCGCTAACCCGCACCATGACGAGAGTGCCGCGACGAGTGCTACTGGGCGAATGCTGCCCGCACCTGGCGCGCGATCTCTATATCCTCGCGCGCCGCGATGACGAGGGCGCGCGCCGTTGCGGCAGGCGCGCCGATCTCGCGGTCCCCGGTGCCCGAGCCGTTGGACGCCGGGTCGGCGGCGAGACCTAGGAAGCCGAGGCCGTCCATGGCGCGCTGGCGGATCTCGGCGGAGTTCTCGCCGACGCCGCCGGTGAACACGATGGCGTCGAGCCCGTCCATCGCCGCAGTCATGGCTGCGATGGACGCGCGGAGCCGGTGCAGGTACGCCTCCCTGGCAAGTTCGGCGCGAGTGTCTCCGGCCGCGGCGCGGCGGAGGATCTCGCGCATGTCGGCGGTCCCGGCGAGCCCGTACAGGCCCGACCGGTGCTCCAGGGCCGCCGCCAGCTCGGCGGCCGGGATCTGCGCGTGCTCCTCGAGCCACAGGACGAGGCCCGGGTCAACCGATCCGGATCGGGTGGCCATCACCAGGCCGTCCAGCGGCGTGAAGCCCATCGTCGTGTCCACCGACCTGCCGCCGCGGACCGCGGCGAGTGATGCGCCCGCGCCGAGGTGGCAGGTGACGAGCCGCAGGTCTCCGGCGTCTCGGCCGAGGAGTTCCGCGGCCTGCCGGGACACGTAGGAGTGCGACAGCCCGTGGAACCCGTAGCGGCGCAGGCTCCACCGGGTCCGCCATTCCGCTGGCAGTGCGAAGGTGGCGGCGGCCGCGGGGATGGTGGCGTGGAAGGCGGTGTCGAAGCACGCGACGGCGGGCACGCCGGGGAGCACTGCCTGCACGGCGTCCAGGGCGGCGAGCGACTTGGGCTGGTGCAGCGGTGCCAGGTCGGTGAGCGACTCGAGCCGCTGCCTGACCTGTTCGTCTACCTGGACTGGGGCCGTGTAGAGGGTGCCGCCGTGCACGATCCGGTGGCCGACGGCATCGACCGGGCCGAACGTCTCGATCGCGGACTTGATCGCGGAGGTATCTGCCGGGTCGCGCGGTGCGGGCAGGTCGGCGCGGGCGCTGACCGCGTCGGCCGGGTCAAGCACCCGTAGTTTCAGGCTGCTTGACCCGGCGTTGACGACCAGGACCCGCCCGGCTGCCGGAGTGGCTGCTGTCACTGCGGCCAGGCCCAGTTGGTGACCTCGGGGGTGTCCTCGCCGAACTCCCTGGTGTAGGCGCGGGCCTCGATCCGCTTGTCGGTCATGAGCTGGCGGATATGCCCGGCCCGCGCGGAAAGACCGGGTACCCGGTCGATCACGTCGATGACGAGGTGGTAGCGGTCGAGGTTGTTGAGCATCACCATGTCGAACGGCGTGGTGGTGGTGCCTTCCTCTTTGTAGCCGCGGACGTGCAGGTTGTGGTGACCGTGGCGGCGGTAGGTGAGCCGGTGGATGAGCCACGGGTAGCCGTGGTAGGCAAAGATGACGGGCCGTTCGGCGGTGAACAGGGCGTCGAACTCGGCGTCGGACATGCCGTGCGGGTGCTCGGTGGCTGGCTGCAGCCGCATCAGGTCGACGACGTTGACCACCCGGACTTTCAGTGCGGGCAGGTGCTCGCGGAGCAGGGCGGCCGCCGCCAGCGTCTCCAGGGTGGGGACGTCCCCGGCGCAGCCGAGGACCACGTCGGGCTCGCCGTCATCGTCGTTGGAGGCCCAGTCCCAGATGCCGGCCCCGCGGGTGCAGTGGACGATCGCCTGGTCCATGGTGAGCCACTGCGGCTGCGGCTGCTTGCCCGCGACGATGACGTTGACGTAGTGCCGCGAGCGCAGGCAGTGGTCGGCGACCGACAGCAGGGTATTGGTGTCCGGCGGCAGGTAGACCCGCACTACCTCGGACTTCTTGTTGATCACGTGGTCGATGAAGCCGGGGTCCTGGTGCGAGAACCCGTTGTGGTCCTGCCGCCACACGAGGGAGGACAGCAGGTAGTTGAGCGAGGCGACGGGGCGCCGCCAGGGGATCTCCCTGGTGGTCTTGAGCCACTTGGCGTGCTGGTTGAACATCGAGTCGATGATGTGGATGAACGCTTCGTAGCAGTTGAACATCCCGTGCCGGCCGGTGAGCAGGTAGCCTTCCAGCCAGCCCTGGCACAGGTGCTCGGACAGCACCTCCATGACCCGGCCGTCGGGGGCCAGGTGGTCGTCGCCGTCGGTGATCTGCCCGTCGAACGCCCGGTCGGTCACCTGGAAGACGTCCTGCAGCCGGTTGGAGGCGGTCTCGTCCGGGCCGAACAGCCGGAAGCTCGCCGGGTTCCGGGTGATGACGTCGCGCAGCCAGGTCCCCAGGGCACGCGTGCCCTCGGCCAGGCTGGCACCGGGACTGGTGACGGGGACGGCATAGTCGCGGAAGTCGGGCAGGTCCAGGTCGCGCAGCAGCAGGCCGCCGTTGGCGTTCGGGTTGGCGCTCATCCGACGGTAGTCCCGCGGCGGCAGGTCGGCCAGTTCCGGGACTAGCGTCCCGTCCGGGCCGAACAGCTCTGCGGGCCGGTAGGACCGCAGCCACTCCTCGAGCGCGGCCAGGTGGGCGGGGTTGCCGCGCACGTCGCCGATGGGGACCTGGTGCGCGCGGAAGGTGCCCTCGACCTGCACCCCGTCCACGGTCTTGGGTCCGGTCCAGCCCTTGGGGGTGCGCAGCACGATCATCGGCCACTGCGGCCGGGTGCTGTCGCCCAGCTCGCGGGCCCGCTGCTGGATGTCGTGGATCTCGCGGACGCAGGCGTCCATCGTGGCGGCGAGCTGCTGGTGCACCAGTTCCGGCTCGTCGCCCGCCACGATGTGCGGGCGGTACCCGTAACCTTCCAGGAGCGAGACAAGCTCGGACTCCGGGATGCGGGCCAGGACGGCGGGGTTGGCGATCTTGTATCCGTTCAGGTGCAGGATCGGCAGGACCGCCCCGTCGGTGACGGGGTTGAGGAACTTGTCCGAGTGCCAGCTGGCGGCCAGCGGCCCGGTCTCCGCCTCGCCGTCGCCGATCACGCAGGCGGCGATCAGGCCGGGATTGTCGAAGACCGCGCCGTAGGCGTGCGCCAGGACGTAGCCGAGCTCGCCGCCCTCGTGGATCGAGCCGGGAGTCTCCGGGGCGACGTGGCTGGGAATGCCGCCGGGAAAGGAGAACTGGCGGAACAGCGCCTCCATCCCCGCGGCGTCCCGGGTGACGTGCGGGTACACCTCGCTGTAGGTGCCCTCCAGCCACGCGTTGGCCACCGCCGCGGGGCCGCCGTGCCCGGGGCCCGCGAGGAAGATCATGTCCAGGTCCCAGGCTCTGATCACCCGGTTCAGGTGCGCGTAGAGCAGGTTCAGCCCGGGTGTCGTGCCCCAGTGGCCGAGCAGCCTCGGCTTGACGTCCTCCGGCCGCAGCGGCCAGGCCAGCAGCGGATTTGCCATCAGGTAGATCTGCCCGACGGACAAGTAGTTGGCCGCCCGCCAGTAGGCGTCGATCGTCTCCAGTTCGGTGCGGGATAGCGGCTGCTGCTCGGTGATCGTGACCGGGTTCATGGATTCCCTTTCCCTGTATGGTCGTGCCAGCCCTCCCGATCCTTCGCTACGACGCGACCAGGCGGTACGGCCTTTAGTCCCGGTGCGGTGCAGCCGAAAGGTCCCGGTACGCCGAAGGGGGCGGCGGTGATATCACCGCCGCCCCCTTCGAGTCCCCGGATCTGTCAGGAGACCGTCCTTGGGCGGTACGGCGAGTCCGGCGGGTAGTTGAGCCGGTCACGCACGGAGACGACGCCTTCCATGTGCCTGACGGCGTCGATGATGCCGTGGCCGACGGGGCTGGTTTCCGGAGTGCCCTTGATAGTGACGATGCCGTCCTTGACGGTGACGGTGAACGGGTCCGGGTCGCACAGGAACGTGCCCAGGATCAGGTCCTGGGTGACCTGGTGCTGTATTTGCGCGTCCGGCCGGCTGTACACGCTCAGTACGTCGGAGCGGGTCACGATGCCGATCAGAGTCCCGTCCTCTCTGGTGACCGGGAGCCGCTTGACCCGCCGGTCGAACATCAGGCGGGCTGCGCGGGTGACCGCCTCGTCGGGGCCGATGGTCACCGGCGGCTTGGTCATCAGGTCAGCCGCGGTGACCGCGTTCGTCTGCTTCCGGACGCGTTCCTGCAGGCTCAGCAGCGTCCTGGGCACGGTGCCCTCAAGTGCCTCCTTGGTCAGCAGGTCGGCCTCGGAGACGACCCCGATGACCTTGTTGTCCTCGTCGATCACGGGGAACGCGCTGACCCGCTGCTCGTGCAGCGTGGTTGCGATCTCCTTGAACGTGGCGATATCGCGGACGGCAAACACGTGGGTGCTCATCACGTCCTTGACGGTGGCGTTCATGGCTGTGGCCTCCTGTTCCGGTGTCTGTCAGACGTTCTCGTCGGGGATGACCACGACGGGGCAGCGGGCGTGGTGGGTGACCTGGGTGCTGACCGAGCCCAGCAGCAGCCGCTTGAACCCGCCGGCTCCGCGGGAGCCGACGACGAGCATGTCCGCGCCCGCGGCAGCCTGCAGGAGCGCTTCGGCGGGCAGGTCGGTGACGGCCTGGACCGTGACCGATGGAGGCCGGGATCCGGGACCAGCCTGCTCGAGCGCGCTGTCGGTCTCCTTCTGGGCCAGCTCCCGGGCCTGGCTGGTGAGGTCCTGATCGCCCGGGTAGGCGACAGGGGCGCCCCAGTACCCGGCGACGGCCTGGCTGACGGTGAGCACGGTGAGCGGTGCACGGCGGGCCGCCGCTTCCCTGATGGCCCACTCCAGGGCACGGCGGGAATGGTCTGAGCCGTCGAACCCGACGATGATCCCTGGCATTTTCTTCTCCCTGCGCTGACCTTTTCCTTCAACGCTAGGTTTCGCGGCCGCCGGCGGTCAGGGGCGCACATCCTGTCGTGCAGGGCCGTCGGACCTGCGCGGCCGGGACTAAGGTCCGTTTGCCGTGCGGGAGGAACGGCCTAGGCTTGGCGTGAGACAAACGTGACCGTTCGGTATCGGGGTTTGGTAGCCGGACACGATGCTGAGGGTGATCACGGTGACAAGCCAGGCCAATAGCGAAGGCGGCACGGCCGCGAAGCAGATCGCCGTGTTCCTGCTCGATGACCACGAGGTGGTCCGCCGGGGCGTGCGCGACCTGCTTGAGGCGGAGCCGGACATCACCGTGGTCGGCGAGGCTGGCACGGCGTCGTCGGCGCTGGCCCGCATCCCGGCGCTGCGGCCGGACGTGGCCGTGCTGGATGTGCGGCTGCCGGACGGCGACGGCGTCTCGGTGTGCCGGGAGATCCGGTCGCGGATGCCTGAGGTGGCGTGCCTGATGCTGACCTCGTTCGGCGACGACGACGCGTTGTTCGACGCGATCATGGCGGGCGCGGCGGGCTTCGTGCTCAAGCAGATCCGGGGCACCGACCTGGTCGGCGCGGTGCGGACGGTCGCGTCGGGCCAGTCGACGCTGGACCCGGGTGCGGCGGGCCAGGTCATGGCCCGGCTGCGCGGCCACCGCGACAAGCCCGACCCGCTGGCCGGGCTCACGCCGCAGGAGCGCAGGATCCTGGAGCTGATCGGCGAGGGCCTGACGAACCGGCAGATCGGCGAGCGGCTGTTCCTGGCCGAGAAGACGGTGAAGAACTACGTGTCCGGCCTGTTCGCCAAGCTCGGCATGGAGCGCCGTACCCAGGCGGCAGCCTACGCGGCCCGGTTGTCGAGCGACTCCGGGGACAGCGCGGCTCACGGCGGAGGGCCCGCCGTTTAGGGACCTTGTGCCCTCGTCCAGGCAGGCCGGCTGCGGCATCCTGGCTGGCATGGATCTCAACGGCTCGGTGCTTGAGCACTTGTCACGGGGTGAGTGCATGCGGCTGGTGGGCTCGGTGCCCCTGGGCCGGATCGTCTACACCCGGCAGGCGCTGCCCGCGGTGGAACTCGTGAATTTCGCCCTGGCCGACGGCGACATCGTCATCAGGACGGACTCCGGCGGCAAGCTCGCCGCCGCTACCCGCGGCGCGGTCGTGGCCTTCGAGGCGGACAGCACGGACGTCGCCGCGCATGCGGGCTGGAGCGTGACGATCGTCGGCCAGGCTCGGGCGGTGACTGACAGCGGGGAGATCCTCCGTCTGGAGCAGACCGGCCTCGAGCCGTGGGCACCGGGGAAACGAGATCACTTCATCCGGATCTCCCCGTCGATCGTGAACGGACGGCGGATCGGCGCTCACCCACTGGTAGGGGGCAGCTATGCGAGTCCTGTCTGAACGGCAGCTGGCGATCGAGTTCGGCGCGCTGGGCGGCACCCCGAGAGTCGTGGCCGGCGGCAACTTCGCCACTCCGTGGCGGGCGCTGGCCGTGCTCGACGGCTCGGTGGCCAGGTACCGGCTGTTCGCGCTGAACGCGCAGCCGGGAATGCCGGACCGGGAGGGCGTGACGCTTGAGTCGCCGTTTGTCGGGCCGGGCATGCGCGGGCGCGGCCGGCTGAGGTACTTTCCCTGCCGCCTGTCACTGGTGCCCGCGTTGCTGGCCAGTGCCCTGCCGCCGGACGTGGTGCTGGTGCAGACGTCGGTGCCTTCAGACGGGAAGGTGTCGCTGGGCACGGAGGTGAACGTTCTTCCGGCGGCGATCGAGGCCGTCCGGGCCCGCGGCGGGCTGGTGATCGCGCAGCTCAACCCGCGGGTTCCCTACACCTACGGTGACGCGGAGCTGCCGTGTGACCTCATCGACTACGCGATCGAGGCGGAGGCGCCGCTGCCTTCACCGCCGGAGCGGCTCGCCCCGGAATCGTCGGCCGTCATCGGCGACCGGGTGGCCGCGCTGATCGGCGACGGCGCGACGCTGCAGGCCGGCATCGGCGCGGTCCCGGACGCGGTCCTGGCCGGGCTGCAGGGCAGGCGGGGCCTGGCGGTGTGGTCGGAGATGTTCAGCGACGGGATCCTCGGCCTGGCCAAGGCGGGCGCGCTCGATCCCGGGCAGCCGGTCACCGCGTCGTTCGCTTTCGGCAGCGCGGACCTCTATGCCTGGATGGACCGCAACCCGGACGTGCGGATGCTGCGGACCGAGACGGTCAACGACCCGGCGGAGATCGCCTGCCGCCCGCGGATGGCCTCAGTCAACAGTGCGCTCCAGGTCGACCTGCTCGCGCAGGCCAACGCGACCTGGGTCAACGGGCGGGTCCACTCCGGATTCGGCGGGCAGACGGACTTCGTGGTCGGCGCCCTGCACTCCCGGGGCGGCCAGGCGATCATCGCGCTGCCGTCCTGGCATCCCAAGGCAGACGTGTCCACCGTGGTACCCAGGCTCGACGGGCCGGTGACGTCCTTCCAGCACAGCTACATCGTCAGCGAGCAGGGCACCGCAGTCATCTGGGGCCACGACGCGTCCGGGCAGGCCGAGCAGATCATCGGCCACGTCGCGCACCCGTCGGTCAGACAGCAGCTCCGCGAAGTCGGCCCTCTCCTCGGCCTGCGCCTCTAGGGCCGCTACCCGTTCGATCCGGATGCGGCAGCAGGTGCGACCGGGACGCGCCATTCCAGCCTGGTTCCCGGTCGCGGAGCATCGGGCTCGGCCTCGCCCAGCCGCAGCTCCCCGCCAAGTTTCTCAGCGCGCTCGGCGAGGTTGCGCAGACCGCTGCGGCGGCCTCCCGGCGGGATGCCCGTCCCGTCGTCGGTCACGGTCACGCTAAGGATCCCGTCCTGGCCAATGTCCACGGTCACGTCCGCCCGGCTGGCGCCCGCGTGCCTGGCCATGTTGGACAACGCCTCGCGCAGCACGACGAGCGCCTGCTCGGTCAGCTCCTCGCTGTTCAGCGCCCGCAGCCCGGCGCCGAGCCGCAATGACGGGGCGAAACCGAGTACCGCGGTCAGCTCCTCGACCAGGCGGACGATGTCGGCCCGCGGGTCGGGCGGGCCGCCGGCGTCCCTGGCCTGCAGCGCGAAGATGGCCCCGCGGATCTCCTTGATGGTCTGGTCCATGTCGTCCACCGCACGGGTGACGCGCTCGGCGACCTCCGGCCTGCTGATCATCGGCATGGTGCCCTGCAGCGACATCCCGGTCGCGTACAGCCGCTGGATGACCAGGTCGTGCAGGTCGCGGGCGATCCGGTCCCGGTCCTGGTACACCGACAGGCGCTCAGCCTCCGCCCGGCTGGCCGCGAGCTCGAGCGCGACGCCGGCCTGGGCGGCGAAGGAGGCGGCGAACGCGGCCTCCGCCGCGGGGAAGGGCGCCCGGCCATGGCGGCGGCCGATGGTGAGCACGCCCCGGCGGCTGCCGGGAGCGCCCAGCGGGAACACCACGGCGGGCCCGATGTGGTTCATCGCGGCTCGCATCGCGGCCGCGGCGCGCTCGTCATGCGCGAAGTCGGCGCTCGTCACGGGGTCACCGGTGGCCAGCACCTGCCCGGATATCGACTGGCCCATCGGGAGGACCAGTCCGCGGACGGCCTCGGCGCCGTCCCCGTCCGCGTAGGTCACGGTCAGGCGCCGTCCCTCCTCGTCCGGCAGCGCGAGCACCGTGAAATCAGCATCTGACAGTTCGCTGCGCCTTGCTGGTGATGCGCGCGAGTACTTCGCCTGGTTCAGCACCGGACAGCAGCGCCGTGGTGACCTCGGCGCTGGCCTGCATCCAGCGCTGGCTGCGCCGGGCGGCCTCGTACAGCCGCGCGTTCTCCACCGCGACTCCCGCCGCGGCACCGAGCGCGAGGAGCACTGCCTCGTCGTCCTCGGTGAACTCCCCGCCGCCGCGCTTGTTGGTGAGGTAGAGGTTGCCGAACACCTCATCCCGCACGCGGACCGGGACGCCGAGGAACGACTCCATCGCGGGATGCCCGTGGGGAACCCGGAAGACTCCGCGTGCGTCGGCGATGCTGGCCAGCCGCAGCGGCTGTGGTTCCTTGATCAGCAGGCCGAGCAGGCCGCGCCCTTCTGGCCAGTGGTCGATCTGCCCGATTTCCTCGTTCGTCAGGCCAACCGGGATGAACTCGGCTAGCTCCTTGTCGTCACCGATGACGCCCAGCGCGCCGTAGGTCGCGTCGACCAGCTCGGACGGCGGTCTCCACGATCCGCCGCAGCGTCGACTCCAGGTCAAGGCCGGAGCTAACAGCCACAACGGCCTCGAGCAGGCCGCGCATCTGGTCCCTGGTGGCGAGCACCGCCTGCAGCCTGCCTTGCAATTCAGAAAGCAATTCGTCGAGCTGCAGCTGCGGAAGGAGTTCCGGACTGCTGTTGACATCAGAGTTCACGGATGGCTCCTCCCAGATGGTGATGTAGCGCCAGCCTACTGGTCGCGGAGATTGCCGGATAGGGACGTGAAACCGGGTTCGGGCCCTCGGGTGCCTGATCTGGGGAGGTCTGGCCCTGCCGGGCTGGGCGCCGACGAGCGCAGGGTGAGGGTGAGTGGGTTTTCCGTGCTCGACGGCACGGCCGCCGCGGTCGACATCACCGATGAGAAGCTCCAGCTGGCCACCGAGCTCGGCGCGGACTTCGTCATCGACACGCCCGCGCCGAAGACCCGGTGGAGCGCACTCGATGCCGTTCTCCATGGTGATTGCCGCCTGACCGGCGTAACTCCGCAGCCGGGATGATGGCGACTGGGCCCCGGGCGTGGTTGAGCAGTGCGTGCTGGATTCCGCCGATGGCGGGGTGGGAGCCGGACCCGTCGTGCCTGCCGATCACGACGAGGTCGGCGCGGGCGGAGTAGCTGGCCAGCACATGGGCGGGGTGATCGCGTACCACGTCCTGCCAGACGGTCACGGCGGGATACTTGTCACGCCACACCCTCAGCACCTCAGACAGGTTTAGATCGGCCTCCGCTGCGACCTGCTCCGCGTCGGCGAGGTGCCCCGTTGCGTTCCCGCTGTCTGGCGTGATCGCTGAGAGAGGAGTGGAACCAGTTCCAGGAGTGGACGGCGATCAGGGTGGCACCGCGCAGCGCGGCCTCATCGAATGCGTATGCCAGCGTGGCGTCGGTGTCGTGCGGGTCGCGGATGCCGACGACGATCTCGCGGTGCACTGCGCTCGTCTCTTCCCTGACCACGACGACCGGGCAGGAGGCTTGCATGGCCGCGTACCTGCTGACCGAGCCGAGCATCATCGCGGCAAATCCTCCCGAGCCGCGGGCACCCACGACGAGCATCAACGCTCCGGAGCCGCTCTGGGCGACCGCCAGCGCCGGCACGCCGGCCAGCAGGTCGACATCGATAAGCTGGCCGGGCGCGACTTCCCTCGACCGCGTGATGGCCTCATCCAGTGCGCGGCGGGATTCGCCCTGGAGCCTGGCGGCTACCGTCTCCGGAGCTTGCGCGCAGGCGCGCATGCGCGGCATCAGCGCGGGCACCGAGACGATCCGCAGGGGCGCCCGGTGCCGCCGTGCCTCCAGGGCGGCCCATTCCACCGCGCGCAGCGACTCCTCCGAGCCGTCCACGCCTGCCACGACAGGCATCATTGTCATGACGTCCTCCCCCCGCATGTCGACGGTCTTGCCTATAGCTGGCTCCCCACGAGGACGGCCAGGTCGGCGAGGCGGGCGGTGTAACCCCATTCGTTGTCGTACCAGCCGAAAACCTTGACCAGCGTCCCGGAGGCCTGGGTCAGCGGGGAGTCGAACACGCAGGACGCAGGGTCGCCGATGATGTCGCGGGACACGATCGGGTCGGTGCTGTACCGCAGGATGCCCGCCAGTGACCCTGACGGCCGCCGCGGCGAATGCCTCGTTGACCTCCTGGGCGGTCGCTTCCCTGCCGATGACGACCGCGAGGTCGGTGAGCGATCCGTCCTCCACGGGGACCCGGACGGCTACCCCGTCCAGCTTCCCGGCTAGCGCGGGGATAACTTCGCCGGTGGCGCGGGCCGCGCCGGTTGTGGTCGGCACGATGTTCGCCGCCGCCGACCGGGCGCGCCGCAGGTCCTTGTGTGGTCCGTCGAGCAGCATCTGGTCCCCGGTATAGGCGTGGATGGTGGTCATGAACCCGCGCTCCACGCCGAAGGCATCGTGCAGGACCTTGACCATCGGCGCCACGCAGTTCGTGGTGCAGGACGCGTTGGAGATCACGTCATGCCGGTCGGGGTCGTAGGCGCCGGAGTTCACGCCCAGGACGATCGTGAGGTCGGCGCCCTTACCCGGGGCGGAGATCAGCACCTTCCGCGCTCCGCCCTTCAGGTGCGCGGCTGCCGCGTCGCGGCCGCGGAACTTGCCCGTGGCTTCCACGACGATGTCCGCACCGAGTCCGGCCCAGTCAATCAGCGCGGGGTCCCGCTGCGACAGCACCGCGATTCGGCTGCCGCCGACGGTCAGCGCCTGATCCGCGTACCCCACGTCCGTGCCGAGCCTGCCGAAGGTGGAGTCGAACTCAAGCAGGTGCGCCAGGGTCCTCGCATCGGCGATGTCATTGACCGCCACGACCTCGAGGTCAGCGCGGTCCAGCGCCATCCGGGTGAACGCGCGCCCGATCCGGCCGAAGCCGTTGATCCCAACCCTTGTTGTCATCTCGTTTCCTCCTTTGCCCCTTCTGTCGGCAGCCTTGCCCAGGCCTCCGCCTGGCGGCTACAGGCGAAGGTCAGCTGTTCCCGGGACCTTTAGCGAGGCCGGGCCGAAGGTCCCGGAGAAGCCAGTCGTTAGGGCCCTGCCGGTCATCAAGTGCGCTGCGGGACCGTAAGAGGGCGTCTCCGTGCCGTCTGGATGGGGTGATAAGGATGAATGCGAGGAGGCTGAAGCCGGGCGTTAGCCGTCTGGGCAGATTCCTGCGGCGGTGGCGGTTCGACCGTAACCCGCTCCGGCGCGCTACAGACCGGGTCAGAGACCGCCATGCTGACCGCGCTCGTCGCCGCGTTCCTGATTGGCGCGCCCTTTGCGGCCCTGGCGACGGGCGCGTGGGTGCATGGCACGGCCCAGCGGACGCAGCTCGCCCAGCAAGGTTCCCGGTGGCAGGTCAAGGCCGTCGTACTGGCCGTAACCGAGTCCACGGCGGGCGAGAATCTCATCTGGCAGGCACAGGCCCGGTGGCGGGCACCCGATGGCCGGAAGGTCACCCACCAGGTACCCGTCCCCTCCGGCACGCCGGCCGGCGGGACGCTCCAGGTGTGGACGGACCGCACTGGTGATTTCACCACCGCGCCGCTCCTTGACTCCCAGGTGGCCGACCAGACGACTTCCGGGGAAGTGGTGGGGGTGATCGCCTCAGCCGCCGTACTGACCCTGGCCGGGGCGCTAGCCCTCTGGACCCTGAACAAGCGCCGGATGGCCGCCTGGGACACGGACTGGCAGGCGACAGGTCCACGGTGGACAACCCGCGCCTGAAGGATGCCGCCTGCGCTCTTCGTGACGAAGGTCCGGCCTGGGCGGGACATCCGACCCTGGCAGCCAGGTACCGCAGAGCGGAAGACTCAAGAGTGAATAGGAGAGGGAGTGAGCGCAGATGCCTCGTACTGATACCCATTTCGACGGGATGCTGCGCCACCTGGGCGCGGCGTATTACGACTCCCTGCATGGCCGGGCTAGCCAGGCCGACGTGACCCGGGCTGTGGACAACGTAGCGGGCCAGCTGGATGAGCAGGCCCGGCCTGCGGCATCCAGCGTCGCGGATGCCAGCCAGCGGGTGGTTCATGAGAGGCGGACCGGCCAGGATGCAGGCGTCCACGGATGGTCTCGCAGGGTCGGCGATGTGATGGCGACCTCCGTGGTCACCGTTGACCGGGCTACCCCCTACAAGGAGATCGCCCGGCTACAGCGAGGGCCGCGCTCGGGTCCGTGCTTGTGGCAACCGTCTCCTGGCACTACCGGCCTGGTCAAGGCCGGAAGTCCTAGAGAGAACGACATCCCACTGCGGGTAGTCCTTAGCGGAAACAGCCCGGTCACTGTCGCGGCAGGGCCGCCAGGTCGGCCGCGATGCTGTCGGCCCATTGAGTGATGTCGGCCCAGTCACGGAAGTCTCCGCGCATGCCGCGGAACACCAGGAGTGAGGCGCGCTGCACGGCGCTGAGGGCTTGGGGGTCGAGTTTGCCGGCGAACATCCGGTGTCCGCGGAGCTGGATAGCCTGCCGGATCCGGGTGACTTCGGCGGGGTCCTGCTCCATCGACTGGACGAGCTTCCTGGAAGGGTCGCCGACTGGCCCGGTGGAAAACAGCCAGACGGGGCGGGCGGCCAGCGGGTCGCGGAACCGGGTCGCGAAGTCCCTTGCCGGGGCGAGCCAGTGGCCCGCGTAGACGGCGCTGCCGAGGATCACGGCGTCATAGTCATCAATGGAATCGACGGCTGCGGGCGGGACGATGTCGACGGCAAGGTGTTTGTCGGCTAGCACGCCGCCGATGACGCGGGCAATTTCGGTCGTCGATCCGTGCCCGGACGGAACCTGTCAAACCGGATGGAACGTCAGGCGATGTGGACGTAGGCTGCTGCGTCTCCTTGTGACTCGATGGTCGGTCGTGGCTGGTTGATCCAGGTTTTGCGGGGCAGTTCGGGCGCCTTGGGCGGGCGGCGGAAGCGGTCGGGGCGGGCGGCGTAGGCGGCGTCGAGGACCTGCTGGCGGCGGGCGCGGATTGCTCGCCAGGTGCCGTCGTGGACGGACTGCGGAGTATGCAGGGCGATCCCGGAATGGCGGTGCCGGGTGTTGTAGTAGGTGAAGAAAAGGCCGCAGAACTCGCGGGCCTCACCGAGGCTGGCGAATCTTCCGGGAAATACGGGGCAGTACTTAAGCGTTTTGAACTGCGCTTCCGAGTAGGGGTTGTCGTTGGATACGTGCGGCCGGGAATGCGACTGGGTTATCCGCAGGTCCGAGAGCAGGTCGGCGACGGGCTTCGAGGTCATTGACGTCCCGTTGTCAGCATGTACGTAATCCGGCCGTGCTCCTCCGTTGGCCTTTATCGAGTTCTCGATGAACTCCCTCGCGAGGTCGCCGTTCTCGGTCGCGTGGACTTCCCAGTGGATCGCCTTCCGGGAGTAGATGTCGATCATTACGTACAGGTCAAAATAGAGTCCGCGCCATTCCGACTTCAGCTTCGTTATGTCCCAGGTCCATACCTGGTCCGGGCCGTCGGCGACGAGCTCGGGGCGGACGCGGGGCGGGTGGGCGGCCTGGGCGCGGCGGTCGCGGACCTCGTCGCGGCTGGCCAGGACCCGGTACATGGTGCGGATACTGCAGTAGTAGCGGCCCTCGTCGAGCAGGACGGCCCAGGCCTGGGCCGGGGACTTGTCGGCGAGCCGGTCGCTGTCGAGGGCCTCCAGGACCTGCTCCCTTTCCTCGTCCGAGAGGGCGGCCGGATGCGGTGCCCGTTCGCTTTTCCTGTTTTCCCGGGCAGGCCGGGCGCGGGTTTTCCGCGCGCCACAGCGTCGTCCTTGATTTCCCCAGGAGACGGCACGCCTCCGTTTTCGAGGTAGCCTCGATAAGGGACGCGAGGAACTCGCCTTTTACTTCTTCCGATTCTGTTCCGAGTCCGCGCTCTCGGAGAGCGTTTCCAAGAGCGCGTGCACTTTTCCCATTATCTCCAGGGCGGCCTCGGTCTTCGAGAGCTTCGCGGCGAGCTTCTCGTTCTCTTTCCGGAGCCGCTCGTTCTCGGCCTCGGCCGCGCTCTTTCCCGGGCGGCCCGGTTTCCTTTCCGGGGCGGGCGCTGATTCCGTGCGGTCGCGTTCCCTGCGCCATTCCGTGAGGTAGGCACTGTAAATTCCCTCGCGGCGGAGCAGGGCGTTCCGTTCCTGCGGGGATGACGCGCTCTCGTACTGCTCGAGGATGCGCATCTTGTACTCGCGGGTGAACGTCCTGCGGTTCGGCCGCGATGCCCGCGGCCCGTCTGGGCTGGCCACGGTTCCATCTTGCCTGTCCCGGGCCGCGTTCACGTCGGCGGTCGACATCGTCACGTCTGGTTGATCCAACTCTCGCCCTGCATGAGCTATATGCACTGATGTTTACTGGTTCATCCTGTTTCACACCAGTATGGCAGGGAGGGGGAAGCTGCGGATACCAGCACTCGCGACCGGTGCCTGGGGCTGTTCATCAGGTGCCTCCATCCGGATTAGGCCTGCTCGGGTTCTAAGACGATGGCGTCGCACATGAACCGGCGTCCAACGCACGGGTCACGCCGGGCTGGTCGACTCTCCTGTGCAATCTTCCGCCCGGCCAGTGGCGGCGGCCACGGCTGAACGTCCTCAGCCCGCCGGGACTTCCGTCACTCGAGGGCGTCCTCCCGGTAGCGGACAGGCCATGATCCCTGCCTCCGGTGACCTTTGGCACTTCCGGGGCGAAGAACGGTGCCGCATGCTGGGCTCTCAGGCAAAGCGAGCGGAGAAGCTAGCTGGGGGGAGATCCCATGATCGAAGTCACCACGTCGGCTCTGGCCGCTCATCCGTTCCTGCGCGCCATGCAGCCCCAGCACCTGGATGCCCTCGCCGCGGGCACGTCGGACGTCACGTTCACGGCCGGGTACCGGATGTTCGAGGAGGGCGGCTTCGCCAGCAAGTTCTGGCTGATCCGGTCCGGTCGCGTCGCCCTGGACCTGAGCGTGCCCGGTGAGGGGCGGATGGTGATCGAGGACATCGGCATGGGCGGGCTGCTCGGCTGCTCGTGGCAGTTCCCGCCGTACCGGTGGGCGTTCGGCGCCGTGACCGTCAGCTCCTGCGAGGCCTTCGAGTTTGACGCGCCTGCCGTCCGTGCCTGCTGCGCGGCTGACCCGGTGCTCGGGTACGAGCTCACCCGGCGGCTGGCCCAGGTTCTCGCGGACCGGCTGCAGGCTACCAGGATGAGGCTGCTCGCCCGGGCTGGCCGTGCGGCGACCCTGTACGGCTGACCCTGCCGGGCGCACGGCTGCAGGGCTTCTACACATACTCAGCGCCGGAACGCTGACCGGCCTGTCCAGGAGGTAGCCATGTATCACAGCAGCGGCAACTACGAGGCGTTCGCCCGCCCGAGGAAGCCCGCAGGGGTTGAAAAGAAGACCGCACTGTTCGTCGGCGCGGGACTCGCTTCGCTGGCGGGGGCGGCGTTCCTGATTCGTGACGGTCAGGTGCCCGGCGAGAAGATCACGATCCTGGAGCGTCTGCCGCTGCCGGGTGGCGCCCTCGACGGGATCAAGGAGCCCAGGAAGGGGTTCGTGATCCGCGGCGGCCGGGAGATGGAAGACCACTTCGAGTGCCTCTGGGACCTGTTCCGCTCGATTCCCTCGATCGAGGTTGGGGGCGCGAGCGTACTGGATGAGTTCTACTGGCTGAACAAGGATGACCCCAACTACTCGCTACAGCGTGCCACGGTCAGACGGGGCCACGACGCGCACACCGACGGCCTTTTCGGGCTCGGCCAGAAAGCCCAGAAGGAGATCGCCAAGGTCTTCCTCGCCACCCGCGAGGAAATGGAGGGCAAGCGCATCAGCGAGGTGTTCGGCGAGGAGTTCCTCGCGAGCAACTTCTGGCTCTACTGGCGGACGATGTTCGCCTTCGAGGAATGGCACAGCGCCCTGGAGATGAAGCTTTACCTGCACCGCTTCATTCACCACATCGGCGGCCTGCCCGACTTCTCAGCCCTGAAGTTCACCAGGTACAACCAGTACGAGTCGCTCGTGCTGCCGCTCTACAAGTGGCTGCTCGACCACGGCGTCGTCTTCCGTTTCGGCACCGAGGTGACCGATGTCGACTTCGACATCGACCCGGGCGGCCGCAAGCAGGCGACTCATGTCCACTGGATCCGCGACGGTGCGGCAGGCGGCGCGGACCTCGGCGCCGACGATCTGCTGTTCATGACGATTGGCTCGCTCACCGAGAACTCGGACAACGGCGATCACCAGACCCCGGCCAGGCTCAACGAGGGGTCGGCGCCGGCCTGGGATCTCTGGCGGCGGATCGCCGCCAAGGACCCGTCGTTCGGGCATCCGGACGTCTTCTGCGGGCACATCCCGGAGACGAAGTGGGAGTCGGCGACCGTCACGACACTAGACGCGCGCATCCCCGAGTACATCGGGAAGATCTGCAAGCGCGATCCCTTCAGCGGCAAGGTGGTCACCGGCGGCATCGTCACCGTGGCGGACTCGGCCTGGCTGCTGAGCTGGACCGTCAACCGGCAGCCGCACT
Source organism: uncultured Actinomycetota bacterium (assembly GCA_963785645.1). Taxonomy (GTDB): domain Bacteria; phylum Actinomycetota; class Actinomycetes; order Streptosporangiales; family Streptosporangiaceae; genus Trebonia. The sequence continues at coordinate 9,340 of CAWAWG010000015.1, read as the reverse complement.
TCAAGCAGCAGCCGGCGGACCAGATCGTCATCTGGCTCTATTCCCTGTTCGTCGACAGGCCAGGTGACTACGTCAAGAAGCCGATGCAGGACTGCACGGGCGAGGAGATCACCGCCGAGTGGCTTTACCACCTGGGCGTTCCCGTCGAGGCGATCCCCGAGCTCGCCGCCGGCGGCGCCAGGTGCGTGCCGGTGATGATGCCGTACGTGACCGCGTTCTTCATGCCGAGGCATGCGGGCGACCGCCCGGACGTCGTGCCGGCCGGGTCGGTGAACTTCGCCTTCATCGGCCAGTTCGCCGAGTCGGGCCGGGACTGCATCTTTACCACCGAGTACTCCGTGCGCACCCCGATGGAGGCCGTTTACACCCTGCTGAAGATCGAGCGCGGCGTGCCTGAGGTCTTCAACTCCACCTACGACATCCGCACCCTGCTCGCGGCCACCAGTCGCCTGCGCGACGGGCGGGAGCTGCACGTGCCAGGCCCCGCGTTCCTCAGGAACTGGCTGGCCGGCAAGGTAGACGAGACCGAGATCGGTGAACTACTGACGGAGTTCGGCCTTCTCCCGGAGAAGCGATGACCCGTCGGGGGCCAGTGCGGGCGCAGCGCGGTGCTCCCCGGACCGGTGCGGGGAGCACCCCGCTGCGCGGAATCCGCGCCTTCCTGCCTACGTCCCCAGGCTGAAGCTGGTGATGGTGAACTGGCCGTTGGTGACGGTCGAGATCTCCCACCCGTACTCCACGGTGTCCACGACGGGGTCCGCCGGGCCGCTGTAGTTCCCGCCGTAGCCGACGACGAACGAGATGACGTCGGAGAGGTTCGTCACCGTGTGCGTGCTGCCGGGCATCCGGACTAGCCAGCTGCCCGGTCCCGAGCCTCCCTCGCGCTGGTAGAAGCCGTACCGGACGCCGTCGATGGTCACCACCTTGATGGGATTGCCGATGTTCCAGTTGTGGTCGTTGGTCCACACCATGACCTCGTATCCGTTGTTGGCGCCGGGGTTGCCGTTGTTCAGCCAGATGTCATAGGCGGCGTCCCACCGGCCGCCGGAGCCGGGGGGCTCGCTGTCCGACTCGGTGCCGACAAGGTGGTAGCTCGACAGTGGCCGCCCGCCGGCCCATCCGATGTCCGGGTAGGCGTCGCCGTTATCGTCCGTGGTGACCGTGCCCCAGGAGCCGGGCCGGCGACCCACATGCTCTGGTGCGCGCCGGGTGGCATGTCCCAGAAGTCCGTGCTCCAGGTGTAGCCGTCCGCGCTGAACGTCCCGTACTGCGCCGACGAGCGCCAGATGACGGGCTGCGCTGCCGCTGCCGCTGCCGCTGCCGGGGCGGCGGCCAGGCCGGCGCACAGCGCGGCGACGGCCGCGATCGCGGCAATCCTGATCCTGCCCATGTCCCTCTCCCCTCAGAACCCGATCAGCGCGCGGCGGCGCTGGCCGGTCTCGCCCGCGCAGCGCCCGTCCCGCCAGCCCGGCGGGCCCGCCGGTCGGGGCAGTCCGTCGCGCTGTGGTATCGGGTCTTCTCCGGCATGTCCCCCCTTAGGCGCATGCCCTTGTGGTGACTGTCCGCCTCATGTCGCACGATGTCCAGGCACTGCCAGCACTGTCCGGTGCTGCCGCGACGATCGTCATGTGGAGCAGGGCCAGGGACGTGGCCCGGGGTTCCTGAGCTGGTGCTTCTCTAGTCCCGAAGCGAAGGGAACGAAGCCGCTGACCGGCAGGCGCGGCGGAGCAGGCTGGCAAGCGGACGAGTAGGGGAGGGGGCGATGAGGCCGAGCGGGAGTAGAGGGCGAGAGGGGCCAGCAGCCTGCCAGGCCGAGAGCCGGCGAGGGACGAGAAGCCGGCTCCCGGCCGGGACCCCGCTTTCGGCATCAGCCGCAGCCGCGTAGCTCCGGGCTCGTGACCTTGCACCGGAGTAGCACAGGCGTTAACTGTTGCCAGGCGGCCTGACCAGCATGTGCCACCGCGCCGAGCGCAACGGCGGGACCCTCCAGATCACCGCCCCCGCCAGCGGCAGCACCCGCCTGACCTGGACCGCCCGCCCACGTCGCTACCCCCCCCGCACCGCACGATAAATGCACGGCCCGGCTGTTTTTGCCACCTGCCGTGAGGACCTAGGGCCCTAGCCAGGCGACCGCGTTCGGTGTGCAGTAGAAGAGACGGAGTTCGCCGGGTTTGGCGGTGTGCAGCCAGTGCGAAGACCCGGTGATCACTGTGCACGGCAGCGAACTGGGCCGGGGCCGGGACGCGCTGCGCTGCATGACCGGACCCATCGTGCGCGACCCCGCATACAAGCCGACGAGGAGCACCGCGTGGACGGGCCAGATCGAGGACTCATGACGGGACCGGAAGCCGCCCATGACGGGCACGGGCCGGGAACTCCGGCCACCGCAGGCAGCAGGCCGCGCGCAGCCGCAGATCCCGGCGTTGCTGACCGGCTTGCTGACCCGCTTGAGCCGATGGCCCAGTTGTTCCGGGACCTGCGGGCCGTGCCGGCCGGCCTGTCGGGCCGTGAGGCGGCACGCCGGCTGGAGGTGTACGGGCCGAACGAGCTGGCGCGGCGCGGGGGGGCGGCGCTGGCCGGGCGAGCTTGCCGAGCAGTTCACCCAGCCGCTGGCGGTCCTGCTCGCGGTGGCCAGCCAAGATCGAGATAGACGAGATACAGGGAGCAGAGAATGCCAGCACCAGAACACCGCACCGGGCCCCGCATCGTGGCGGGGGTCGACGGCTCGCCCTCGTCCCTGAGCGCCCTGCGCTGGGCCATCCGGCAGGCCGGGCTCACCGGCGCGACCGTGGACGCCGTGATCACCTGGCACTACCCGGTCTCCGCCGGAGGCTACGGATGGGGACCCATGGGTACGGGAACAGCCTTCGACTTCAAGGAAAACGCGGAGAAGGTCCTGGCCGACGCGATCGGCAAAGTCCGCGACCCGGGCAGCGGTGTCCCCGTGCGTGCCAACGTCGTTGAGGGCAATGCCGCGCAGGTACTGCTCGATGCCTCCGACGGCGCCGACCTCCTGGTGGTGGGCAGCCGCGGGCACGGTGGGTTCACCGAGGCACTGCTCGGCTCGGTCAGCCAGCACTGCGTGCATCACGCGCACTGCCCCGTTGTCGTGATCCGCGGCCAGGAATGAACGCCGCAGTTGAAGTTGAGGACGTGACCAAGCGATTCGCATGCCGGGCATCTTCCTCGAGGCGGTCCTGATCGGCGGCATGACCACGGCGCTCGCCCTAGCTCAGGACCTCCAGGCCGGGATAGTCGACCGCTTCCGGAGCCTGCCAATGGCCCGGTCCGCGTACCTGGCCGGCCGGACCCTCGCCGACATATGCCGCAGCGTGCTGGCGCTGGCGTTCATCATCGGCCTCGGGCTCCTCGTCGGCTTTCGGTTTCATAACAGCGCCGGGGCCTGCCCGGCCGGCGTCGCCCTGATCATCGCCTTCGGCTACGCCTTCACCTGGGTCTACGCCGCGATCGGGCTGGCCGTGAAGGATCCGCAGACCGCCCAGATGACCTTCATCCTGCCCATGTTCATTCTCTTCTTCGCCAGCTCCGCGCTGGTCCCCGTGGCCAGCATGCCCGGCTGGCTGCAGCCGTTCGCCCAGAATCAGCCGGCCACCGTCACCATCAACGCCGTCCGGGCGCTCTTCGAAGGCGGGCCTGTTTACCACGACCTGTGGCAGGCGGCCCTGTGGTGCGCCGGGATCTTCGCCGTCTTCCTGGTCATCTCGCTGAACCTCTACCGGAAAGCCACGGCCTGACGTATGCGCCGACGAGTAGCGGCTCCCCGCGCGTGCGCGCGAGTTTCCGGGTGCGAATCAATACCATCCGTTCGGGAAACTAAACACTCCTTCAGAACGGATAGTGGTTTCACGCGTCCGTCAGTCCGTCACCACGGGGCGCCGTTGGCGGCGCGCAGGGCGCGGACGTAGCCCGCGCGCTCGTAGGCGGCCTGATTAGTGCTGGCGGGCACGGCGAGCAGTCCGCGCAGCTCGCCGACCGAGGCGTACCCCTTGCGGGCCATCCATTCCGACAACCCGTCGAGCAGGACGGCGGCGTGCTGGGGGCCGTGCCGGATCAGCGCGGACGCGGTCATCACGACGTCGGCGCCCGCCAGCAGGTACTTAACCACGTCGACGGGTCCCTCGACGCCGCTGGTCGCCGCCAGTGAGGCACCGACCTGCCTGCACAGCAGGGAGATCCAGGTGCGCGGCAGCCTGGCCTCGGCCGGGCTGGACAGGTCCACCCCGGGCGCAACGGCGAGGGTCTCGGGGTCGATGTCGGGCTGAAGGAACCGGTTGAACAGGACCAGGCCGTCCGCGCCGGCCTCGTCCAGCCGCAGCGCGATCTCGCCGGGGGAGCTGAACTGCGAGCCGAGCTTGACCGCCACCGGCACGGTCACCGCGTCCTTGACCTGGCACAAGATGTCGAGATGGCGCTGCTCGACTTCCCGGCCCGACATGCGCGGGTCACCCGCTATGAAGCAGATGTTGAGCTCGATCGCCGCGGCGCCCGCGTCCTGGATCGCCCGCGCGTAGCTGGTCCAGCCGCTGCGCGTCACGCCGTTGAGGCTGCCGATCACCGGGATGTCCACGGCCGCGGCCGCGCGCTCGAGCAGGCTCAGGTAGCGGCGCGGGCCGGTGTCCTCGTCCGTTCCGGCCGGGAAGTAGGACAGCGATTCGGCGAAGCTGTCGGCGCCGACGTCGGCGAGCCGCGCGTTCCGCTCCGCTTCCCGGCGCAACTGCTCCTCGAACAGGGAGAAGAGCACGACCGCGCCGACCCCGGCGGCGGCTAGCCGGCGCACGCCGTCGAGGGTGTTCGAGAGCGGGGACGCGGAGGCGACGAGCGGGTTCCGCAGCGCCAGGCCCAGGTAGCGGGTCGAGAGGTCCATCAGCGGTCCTTCCGTGCGTCCGCGGGGAAGCGGTGCGCGCCGCGGGTAGCCATCTCCTCGTAGGTGTCCCAGCGCTGGTCGACCGCTTCCTGGGCCAGGATGCCCAGCCGTTCTGCCTCGTCTGGGTGAGCGTTGGCGAGAGTGCGATACCGAAGCTCCCGCTGGGTGTAATCGGCGAGCGCGATGCGGGGCCTCGGCGAGTCGAGCAGGAACGGGTTGCCGCCGGCCGCGCGCACCATCGGGTCGTAGCGCACCAGCGGCCAGTAGCCGCTGGCCACGGCCCGGTACTGCTGGCCGAGCCCGTCGCGCATCTCGATGCCGTGCGCAATGCAGTGGCTGTAGGCGATGATCAGCGACGGCCCGTCGTAGGCCTCCGCCTCGCGGAAGGCGCGCAGGGTCTGCTGCGGGTCGGCGCCCATCGCCACCCGGGCGACGTACACGTAGCCGTAGGCGATCGCCTGCAGCGCGAGGTCCTTCTTCGGCATGGTCTTGCCGGCCGCGGCGAACTTGGCGACGGCCCCGAGCGGTGTCGCCTTCGACGACTGGCCCCCGGTGTTGGAGTAGACCTCGGTGTCGAGTACCAGCACGTTCACGTCGCGCCCGCTGGCCAGCACATGGTCGAGCCCGCCGGCGCCGATGTCGTAGGCCCAGCCGTCGCCGCCGACGATCCACACGCTGCGCCGGAGCAGGTGATCGGCCACGCTGCGGAGGTCGGCGGCAGGCCCGCCGGGTACCGCGTCGAGCCGCCGCTTCAGCTCCGCGACCCGCTCATGCTGCGCGCCCAGCTCCGACTCGGTGAGCTGCGGCGCGCCGAGGATATCGTCCGCCAGGCCGGCGCCGACCGCCTCGCGCAGCTCGGCCAGGCGGTTCCTGGCGAGCTCGGCGTGCCGGTCGGCGGCCAGCCGGAATCCGAGGCCGAACTCGGCATTGTCCTCGAACAGGGAGTTGGACCAGGCCGGGCCGCGTCCGTCGGGGCCGGTCGTCCACGGGGTGGTGGGCAGGTTCCCGCCGTAGATCGAGGAGCAGCCGGTGGCGTTGGCGACCATCAGCCGGTCGCCGAACAACTGCGAGAGCAGCTTGACGTACGGTGTCTCGCCGCAGCCCGCGCAGGCGCCCGAGAACTCGAAGAGCGGCTGCAGGAACTGCGTGCCGCGCACGGTGCCGAAGTCCACCCGGGACCGGTCGGCCACCGGCAGCGTCTCGAAGAACGCGATGTTGTCCCGCTCCGCGGCCACCAGCGGCTCGCGGGGCGCCAGATTGATCGCCTTGCGCGCCGGGTCCTGCGGCGCCTCGACCGGGCAGGCCTGCACGCACAGTTCGCAGCCGGTGCAGTCCTCCACGTACACCTGCAGCGTGAAGCGGGTGTCCGGGAGCCCACGGGCGTCCAGCGGCGCCGACCGGAACTCCGGCCGGCGCCCCGGCCAGCAGCGACTCGTCGTAATAGGTGGACCTGATCACGCTGTGCGGGCAGACGAAGCTGCAGTTGCCGCACTGGATGCACAGGTCCGGGTCCCATTCCGCGACCAGCTCGGAGATGTTCCGCTTCTCGTACGCGGCGGTGCCGCTCGGGTAGGTGCCGTCCACCGGCAGCGCGCTGACCGGCAGGTCGTCGCCGTGGCCGGCCATCATCTCGGCGGTGACGGTGCGGACGAACTCCGGCGCGCCGGCGGGCACCACCGCCGGCAGTTCCCGGGCGGAGGTCGCCGCGCCCGGTACCTCGATCCGGTGCAGCCCCTCCAGTGCGCGGTCGACGGCGGCGTGGTTCCGCGCGACCACCTCGGCGCCCCGGCGACTGTAGCTCTTGACGATCGCCGACTTGATCTTGGTGATCGCCTCCTCGCGGGGCAGCACGCCCGAGATGGCGAAGAAGCAGGTCTGCAGCACGGTGTTCGTCCGCCCGGCCAGGCCGGCGTCGCGGGCGATCCGGCCCGCGTCGATCGCGTACACCTCGATCCGCTTGGCGAGGATCTTCTCCTGGACCGGGCGGGGCAGCGCGTCCCATACCTCGTCCGGCCGGTGCGCGCAGTTCAGCAGCAGCGTCGCTCCGGGTGCGGCTACGCCGAGTACGTCGACCCGGTCCAGCAGCCCGAATTGATGGCAGCCGACGAAGCCGGCCTGCTGCACCAGGTAGGGCGCGCGGATCGGCTCCGGCCCGAAACGCAGGTGCGAGACGGTCTGCGAGCCTGACTTCTTCGAGTCGTAGACGAAGTACCCCTGTGCGTTCAGGTTCTCCTCGGCGCCGAGGATCTTGATCGTGTTCTTGTTCGCGCCGACGGTCCCGTCCGAGCCGAGGCCGAAGAAGACTGCGCGGACCGTGCCCGGCGGCTCGATGTCCAGCGACGCGTCATACGGCAGGCTCAGGCCGGACACGTCGTCCCTGATGCCGATCGTGAACCGGCGCCGCGGCTGCTCGCGGGCCAGTTCCGCGAACACCCCGGCGACCATGCCGGGGGTGAGCTCCTTGGACGACAGGCCGTACCGCCCGCCGGTCACCAGGGGCAGACCGCGCGCTCGCCGCCGGTGTGTCGCCTCGGCCAGCGCGGCGACCACGTCGAGGAAGAGCGGCTCGCCGCGTTGAGCCCGGCTCCTTGGTGCGGTCAAGCACCGCGACCCGGCGCACGCTCGCGGGCAGCGCGTCGAGCAGCTCGCGGGCCGGGAACGGCCGGAACAGCCGGACCTGCGCCACGCCGACCCGCTCGCCACGCGCGCACAGGTGGGCCACCGTCTCGCCGACCGTCTGCGCGGCCGAGCCCATCACGACGATCACCCGCTCGGCCTGCGGGTCACCGGTGTATTCCACCGTCCGGTAGCGGCGGCCGGTCCGCCCGGCCAGGGCGTCCATCGCGTCCTGGACCGCGCCAGGGACAGCGGCGTAGAACGGGTTGACGGTCTCCCGGGCCTGGAAGTAGACGTCCGGGTTCTGCGCGGTGCCCCGGATGAACGGCTGCTCCGGTGACAGCGCCCGGCCGCGGTGCGCGCGGACCAGTTCCTCCGGCACGAGCGCCCGCAGGTCGTCATCGGACAGCAGCTCGACCGTGTTCAGCTCGTGCGAGGTGCGGAACCCGTCGAAGAAGTGCACGAACGGCACCCGGGTGGCCAGCGTGGCGGCCTGCGCCACCAGCGCGAGGTCGTGGGCCTCCTGGACCGACGCGGCGGCGAGCAGCGCGAAACCGGTCTGCCGCACCGCCATCACGTCCGAGTGGTCGCCGAAGATGGACAGTCCCTGGGCGGCTATCGACCGGGCCGCGACGTGCAGCACGGCGGGGGTCAGCTCGCCGGCGATCTTGTACATGTTCGGGATCATCAGCAGCAGGCCCTGCGAGGCGGTGAAGGTCGTGGCCAGCGCCCCGCTCTGCAGCGCGCCGTGCAGCGCTCCCGCCGCGCCGCCCTCGCTCTGCATCTCGACGACGGCGGGCACGCTGCCCCACACGTTGGGCCGGCCCTGGCTGGACCACTCGTCCGCAAGCTCGGCCATCGGAGACGACGGCGTGATCGGGTAGATGCAGCAGACCTCGTTCAGCCGGTAGGCGACCGATGCCGCAGCCTCGTTGCCGTCGATCGTGACACGCGTCATCAGTCCTCCGGGACCATCTCGATCGAGTGCACCGGGCACTGCTCGAAACACGCACCGCAGCCAGTGCACCGGTCATAGTCGAACTCATAGCGGTGCCCGGGACCCAGCTTGATCACCGCGTCCTCCGGGCACGCCCCCAGGCAGCCGTCGCACTCGCAGCAGTTGCCGCACGACAGGCAGCGGCGCGCCTCGTAGGTCGCCTCCCGCTCGGACAGGCCGCCGACTACCTCGCTCGAAACCCGCGACCCGCTCCTGCGGCTCGGTCTCCGGCTGCTGCCGGCGGGCGGCGTCGCCGAAGTACCACAGGTTCAGGTCGGCGAACGAGACACCATCGTGCTTGGGCCGCCTCGCCGGCGCGGTCCCGCGCAGCCACGCGTCGATGTTGCGGGCCGCCTTCTTGCCGTGCCCGACGCCGACCGTCACGGTGCGCTCGGCCGGCACCATGTCGCCGCCGGCGAACACGCCCGGACAGCCGGTCATCATCGCCGCCGACACCTGCACCGTGCCGTCTCGCTCGAACTCCACGCCGGGCACCGGGCGCAGGAACGCGGTGTCGGTGTCCTGGCCGAGCGCCAGGATCACGGTGTCCGCGGCGAGCGTCTCGAACCGCCCGGTCGGCTGCGGGAACCCGCTTCATCCAGCTCCATGGCCTCGACGGTCAGCTCCGGGCCGTCGAACGCGGTGATCGTGCGCAGCCAGTTGATCCGCACCCCCTCCCGTTCGGCCTCCTCGGCCTCCTCCGCGTGGGCGGATCTGCGCCCGGGTCCGCCGGTAGACGATGGTCGCGTCGTTCGCGCCCAGGCGGCGGGCCACCCGGGCGGCGTCCATCGCGGTGTTGCCGCCGCCGTAGACGGCGACCCGCCCGCCGATCACCGGCCGCT
>CAWAWG010000014.1:0-432003 GCA_963785645.1 uncultured Actinomycetota bacterium | reverse complement strand
GTGTATGTACTCGTTAGACGTCGTCTTGCTCGCGATCACTGGTCACTCCCATCCGTAGTGACCTTCAGCGGTCGATCTCGTGGCTGACGGCGTTGCGGTACGGGACACCACCGACCGTGACGGCGTGACGCTGGCGTTTAGCGCTGGGGCATGGGCGGCGTTCGTCGCATGGCTGAGCTCATAGTCGGCAACACAGGCGCTAGGGCTGGCCGGTCACCGAGTGGCGGATGCGCTCGACGATCCTGTCCGCCTCGTCCTCGGAGATTTCGTAGAACTCGGCCGTCCGCGGTTGCCGCGTTCGTAGGAGTAAAAGATAAGAGCCGCTGTGCTCCACTTTGGTTGGTGGTTGTACAGCTTGATCGTTCGCGGCCACCTCGTCATCGATGATGCGTCGCAAGACACCACCCGGCTTAATCTCTGCTGCTGAAGTCATCGATGATCGCATAGTAGGTGATCTTGGTTGGCATAATCGCCTCCTATCGATAGTCCGGGATGTCTAGAGCCCCCCGGTGGTATTGGGATGCGAGCAGTCACATCGCGTTGATACTTCGGACAAGTCGCTTCCTGCTCGCGATTTTACCGTGGCCGGATCACGTAGCTTCTCATAAGCCCCAGTGTGTTTCTTCCTCAGCCGTCGAGGCTTTATTCCCTTGTGTGAAACTGGACTTCAAACAGTTGCCCGTTACCTGGAACCTGCCACCGGCTGTTGATCCCTTTGTACTTTCCTCGGCGTTCCATGAATTCCTGCGGTCAACCGGTCCAAATCCGCCTCTTTCGAGTCTCTCGCAATCTGCGCAGGCGCCTTCTGCATAGCCGTCCCTCGAGAGTAAAGCAGAAGGTGTACCGGATGGCGTCTTTCACCGTAGCGAAGGCCCTGAGTCAGACAGGTGCAGTGAACGGTTCGGTTCATAGCCTCGGTGACTTTCTCGGCGAGCCCGGTCCTTGCCCTTGAGGCGGTTCTCCAGTCCGGCCAATGCCGGGTCGGGTCTTCGGCCTCGATGCGGCGCATGGCCGGGGTGACGGTCTTCTCCTCGATCTCCTTACCCGCGCGTACCCCGGGTCGATGGCATCCGCCCGGAAGACGGCATCCACGGTCTCCGGTACTCAAGGTTCCGCGCCACCCGGGCCGCGCTCGCCTCGTCACCCCGTCGGCTCCATTCGCTCCGCCGCAATCCGCCGGTCTGGGGGAATGCCCCAATCTACACGGTTCCCGGATCGAGACGCATCCCGGTCCGGAGGCAGCTTCCCGTTGAGACCAGTTCCCCGATCTCGATCCGGGACAGCGTTTCGGTCCGGAGCAGAGCCGCGCACAGTGTCAGCCCGCGCGCCCCGGCGCATCAGGCGTCCGGGCGTTCGTCGCCGTCGTCCGACCGGTCGATCCGCACCCGATCGACCACCCAATGCCGGCACCCGATGTCAATCCCCCCATGAGCCCAACGGATCGCGGCCACTTCCGGTTCAGTGACCCGGTGAATACCGCCGCTGGCGTACCGACGGGCGGGTGCGCCTAGCCTGTATCAGTGCGGATGGCGCGGGTGAGCAGGATCTGCGGTGGCTGACGCCGATGACGTGCGCCGCCTGGCGCTTGCCCTGCCGCAGGTGGAGGAGATCGACAGCGACGGCTTCGACTTCCGGGTCGGCGGCAAGGGGTTCGTGTGGTCTTACCCCGAGCGACCGCCGGGGCAGCGGCGGCGCATCCGGACCGACATCGCGGTGCTTTACGTCGGCGACGAGGCGGAGAAGCAGGCCCTGCTGCTCGGCGAGCCGAGAAGTTCTTCACCGCGCCCGGTTACGACGGCTGGCCGCTGGTCATGCTGAGGCTGGCGGAGGTCGATCAGGCCGGCTGGCCGAGCTGGTGACCGACGCGTGGCGGATGCGGGCACCGCAGGCACTCGCCGCCGACCTCGACGCGCCCGGCAACCGGCCAAGCTGAGACAGCCGCGCTCTACTTGTACCCGGACAGCCCCGGCAATTCAGATCGCTGTACCGGCCGAAAGGAGGTGGCGGGCAGTCGCGCCGCCGCCACGCCGATGAATGCCCTGAGCGTCACCTCGAAGTGGCCCTCGGCCGCGACCAGCTCCGTCGTGTCCGGTGTGTCCCGCAGAGCGCCGACCGCCTCGAAGACGGCATCCGCCAGGTGCATCAGCTCAGGATCGCCGGATAGCAACTGCACCCGGAACCGGGCGGTTTCCGTCAAGGCACCCAGCCGGTGACACTCGGCTAGGGCCTCCTGGAGTTCCTTACCGTCCGGGTCCTCCCGGCGGCGGAACCGAGGGTAATGAGACTTCGCTTCAGCTCGGTGACGGCCGCGGCGAAGGCGGCGAAGGCATCCGCCTGCTCTTGCCGCCGCCGCTCGTCACGGGCAAAGGCCTGTGTCCGCTCCGCCGCGCGGCTCTGGAACAGGTAGGTCGTGAACGATCCCAGGAGCGTCGCGGCAACGACGATGAGACCGGTGAGCACCGCTTCCACCCGGGCAAGTCCATCACAAGGCAGGTCACCATGCCCCCCGGGTCGCATAACCAGATCCCATCTGAACGCATCACCCGGGCCGCGCAGCAGAACCAATTCGAACGCTGATTCCACACAATGCTGCGCGCAGCGGCACCGGCCGCACACGGCCAGTAAGCTCTGTGCGTGCCCAAGTACCCAGATATCGAGCCATATGACACCGGTCTGCTGGACACGGGTGACGGGAACCTCGTGTACTGGGAGACCTGCGGGAACCCCGATGGCGTGCCGGCGCTGATCGTGCACGGCGGCCCGGGTCGGGGTGCACGACGGGGAACCGGCGGTCGCTTCGACCCCGACAGGTTCCGGATCATCCTCTTCGACCAGCGCAACTGCGGCCGCAGCCTGCCGCACGCCAGCGACCCCGCCGCCGACATGAAGCTGAACACGACCGAGCACCTGCTCCTGGACATGGAGCAGCTCCGCGACCACCTGGGCGTCCAGAAGTGGCTGCTCCGCGGCGCATCGTGGGGCGTGACGCTGTCGCTGGCGTACGCGGAGCGGTATCCGGAGCGGGTCAGCGGGATGCTCATGCTCAGCGTCACCTCGACCAGGCGGCTGGAGCTCGACTGGCTGTACCGGGGCGTCGGCCGGTTCTTCCCCGAGGCCTGGGCCCGGTTCCGCGATTTCCCGGGCCTGACCGATTCTACAAGCTGCCGACCGACGGCGCGCCGCCGATCAAAGGCCTGCTCGGGGCGTACGCGCGGATGATGGAAGACCCCGACATCCGCGTCCGGTCGCGGGCCGCGGCCGAGTGGCTGGCCTGGGAGGACGCGGTCATCTCACAGGAGAGCAACGGGAGCCCCGGCGCGTACAGCGACCGTCCCGACGACGCGAGGCTGGCGTTCGTACGCATCTGCTCGCACTACTTCGCCAATGACGCCTTCCTCGAGGACGGCGTGCTGATCCGCGAGGCCGGTCGGCTGGCCGGTATCCCCGGCATCCTGATCCACGGCCGCAACGACCTTGGCGGCGGCGTCTACACCCCGTGGGAGCTCGCCCGCGCCTGGCCCGGAGCCGAGCTCATCGTCATCGAAGACTCCGGCCACACCGGCAGCACCACCATGGCCGACCAGTGGCACGCGGCCGCCGACCGCCTCTACCACCAGATCACAAGCCCCAGCTACGAGCGGGCTGCCCAGTCCGCAGGCGCGGACCGGGGCACGCGTACGGCCGGTTCACCAGCCGGTGTAGAGCAGGAGGCCCGCCGTGGCGATCACGCCGACGCCGACGATCCCGAACGTGCGGTACATCTTGGTGCGCAGCGCCGGGATCAGGACCGCGAGGCCGATGCCGACCGCGAGGCCGACCAGGCCAAGTCCGGCGCTCGCCAGCGCCTGCAGGCCCGCCGAGGCCCAGACCGACTCGTTAGCGGGGATGCCGGTAACCGCGCCGAAGGTCAGGTTGTCGATGCTCAGGGCCACCGGCAGAACCCAGATGCCCCGCCACGACCATTTCTGCAGCTGCTCCGATCCCTGCATCCTGCTCGCGACGAAGTAGATCGCGATCCAGTAGAGGCCGAGCGCGACCAGCAGCGTCGTCTCAAGGTCGGAACTGAGCGAGTCCGAGATGGAGAAGTGGAGCAGGGTGCCGATCAGGTACCCGAGTCCGTCTCCGACTCCGTACGAGAGCCCGTACGGCACTGTAAGGGCCGACAGTGACCAGGCCCGCGATCGCCCACCACTTCCGCCGTGATGCGTGCTTGTGCCTGTCTGGTGAGCTGAACTCATCGCCCTCGCGAGGCTTCTGCCTGATGAACATCGGCCCGGTGACGATGCACGCGATCAGCGAGTCGACGCCCAGGAGGAAGAAAGCTCCCCAATCGAAACCACCCAGCTGCTACTTTGACCCTTTCGGTTTGACCATTCCCCTGCCTGTTGGCGAGGGCCGGCCGCTTGCGGAGGCGGGAAAAGCGTAAAATGCGGACAGGAGCACTGTCAAGAATCCTGTGTCGTATGTAATATGTTGTTCCGTATATTTTAAGGACACTCTCAACTTGAAACACGTGTTGCATCTAAATGGCCGTGGAATTGAAACACGTGTTGCATCTAAACGGCTGTGAATCTGAAACACGTGTTGCATCAGAATGGCTACGGATAAGCCGCTCGTGGTGACTTTAACACCGATCGGCCGTATGAATAAGCGCGGCCGATCTCGCACCTGGCCGACTCCTCGGTCAGGCCAGGGTCGCGCCGAGGCTGATGAGCTGCTGCTCCACGAGGTCCAGGGCGCGCATGCTGTGCTCTGCGCGGGCGAAGACGAGTGCGCCCTCGGTCGAGGCGAAGAGCATCCAGGCGAAATCGGCCGCCTTCGGCCGGTCAATGCCTGCGGCTTCGAGCAGTTCCGTGAGGTCCGCGACCCAGACCTCGAAGACCTTTCTCGCCGCGGCCCGGGCCGGCTCTGAAGCACCGCTCACCGTGACACCGGCGGTCGCGCAGCCGGCCGCGAACTCGCTCCTGGTCAGCACGATCCGCCACAGGTTGACGAAGCCGGTGACGATGCCGGCGACATCGGACCCGCGCAGCGCCCGCAGCGGGACCCGGGCGTCGGTCGCCATGTACTCCATGGCGGCGCCCACGATCTCGTCCTTCCCGCCGGGGAAGTGGTGATAGACCGAGCCGCGGGGCGCGCCGCTGCGCTCGAGAACGTCGGCGATGGACGTGCCCTCAACCCCGCGCTCGGCAAAGAGATACAACGCGCTCAGCACCATCCGCTGTCGTACGTCGCCAGCCAAAGTTCACCTTCCGATCCCCCCGCGCCGCCCTGTCTATGTTAAGTTGCATAGAAATTATGACGATCGTCATAGTCGGCTCAAACCACTGAGGAGACCGCCCCATGCCGATGATCGATGCGTACGCCGCGACCGGGACCTTCCCTGACACCGCACAGCTCGCCAAGGACCTCGCCGCCGCGGTGATGGCGGTCGAGGGAGTACCGAACATCCCGATGTTCCGCCAGAACACCGCTGCCTTCGTGCACGAACTGCCAGCGGCAACGCTCTCGAACGTGGACGGCGACAGCACCTATGTCCGCGTACAGGTCCTGACCAACGCCGGCGCTCTCGACCGGGAAAAGCAGATCGCCGTGGTCGCCAAGCTCACCGAAATCGTCGCCGAGGCCGCCGGAGACCCGTCCCTGTCCGAGCGCACCTGGGTGCTGCTCACCGAGGCACCGGACGGCGGGTGGGGCCTGTGGGGCCACGCCCACACCAACGAAGAACTCGTCGCCGCCGCCCGCGCCGAAATCGCCAAGCTGCAGGCCTGAGACGACCAAGGGGGATACAGCGGCCGGGCAGTCTCGCCGCCGGAGTCGCTCACCAGATGGTGCCTCCGACCGCAGCCAGTCTGCCCGGCCAGCGGCACCGCGGCCGGTGCGGGTCCGCCCCGGCACCGGTCGCGGATTATCCCGAACGAATCGGTCCCCACCCGGTCCCGCCCCCGGAAGCCGCCAGTGCGCGGCAACGGGCAAGGACGATGACTCAGGGATCACGCCGGGGGGCCCTCAGGGGCAGGTCAGGGTGCAATCAGGGCTGATCCCGATCGCCTGCCGCCGCCGCAGCGGGCAACCTTGAGGCATGAGCACAACGGGCCGCCAGAAGCGGCGACCGGCTCAACGTGAACGGAGACCGATCAACATGCCCGCGATCATCGCCCTCGTCCTTGTCGTCATCGTGGCCCTGGCCGTCGTCAGCTTCCTCGTGCACTTCCTGTTTTCCCCGTGGCTGCTCCTGCTGGCCGTCGCCGTCCTGGCCTGGGTCAAGTTCGGCCCGCGCCGCTCCCGCCGCTAGCCGCCCGCGCGCCCGGCCGCGTCGCCGGGCGCCCGCCGCGCCAACGTCAGGACCGCGGCCTGGCGGGGCAGCTCAGCCTCCGGCGCCAGGTTAGCGGTGAAGACCGCCTCCGGGGATCGGCCCGCCCGGTGCTGGATCGTGCTGGTACTGCGGCAGGACGTGCTATAAAAATGCGGGATCGTGTTCCCGAGTGTCGTGTGGTGCTGTGGTGCCATAGCTGAGTTAAAGGTAAAATCAGCTCGTCAGGTAAACTTTGCGCGAGACGTCAATAAAGCTCGCGCCACGCGATCCGAATTTACCTGCTGTGCAAAGTTTACGTGCTAACGGCCAGAGTTCCGGGGCCGTACCGGGCATATCCCGACAAAAAGCAAACGCCCGTCGTCGGAGGCACGCAACATCTCCGTCACCGCAGCCTGCAAGGCGGAGCAAAGCGGGCAATCCTGGCTTATGGTGTTAATTTCCCCGAATTCATAGAATGACTTCGCATCGCCGTCGGCGCCGCTAGGATGACGGGCAATTGAGTCTGGTCGTCGTCTTTGTGCTGGCGGGGATTTCTGCGGTCAATGTGGTAATGACTCCCGGTCCCGCCCGCCTCTCGCATATGGGGTGAATTGTGCGTGTCCGGTGAATTCAGGCTGCCGCGGAGCCTAGCGGCAGCTACCGACCTGATTTTTGATTTCATGCGGCGTGAGGACGGCCCCGACGGGCTGCGCAGCATTCCCACCCCGGTCCTGCTGTTCACCGGTCCCCGCGGCACCGGGAAGACGCAAGTGCTCTACAAGCACCGGGACCGGGCGGCAGGCAGATACCCCTGTGCCTATCTCGACGGGGAATGGCAGCTGGCGGGCACCTGGGACATGCTGCTGCTGCTCGCATTCGAACTGCGGCAACTAGGCAAGCACAGCGAATACGCGGCGCTGACGTTCCCGCGGCTGACGGTCGGCCAGATCGTGATTACCGCGGACCTCGACCGGGCGCGAGCGCGCGAGCAGGTCTCCGGCTTGCTCGCGGACGCACGCAAGACCAAATCGGTAGTTGAGAACACGGTCGCCGCGCTGGCGGGGGGACTGGCGCAGTCGCTGGGCGCCATGACCGGCAACGAGGCCGCCACGGACATGGCGCAGGCGATGGGGGACCTGGCCGGCAAGTACGCGGTGGAAGCACTGCTCGGCACCATGGCGAAGCGGGACGGCGGCCGCGCCCTGCTCTTCGGCCCCGGCCTGAAATGGTGGGGCGATCAGGGGCAAGGGCTCGACGGCGACCCGGTTGACCGGCTCGTCACCCTCTGGCAGGACGCCGACCGGGCGCGTTCGCGTCCGCGGGAGGCGGCGGCGGACGCGCCCGGTCAGCCGGGCAACCCGGTCCAGCCGGGGAACCGGGAAGCGCGGGCGAGGGTGACCGGCCAGCTCTGGGCCGCTTTCCTCACCGACCTGCGGACGAGCTTCGCCGACCGCAAGCAGGCCGTGAACTGGACCAGGAACTGCGTCGTTCTCCTCGACAACGCGGAGACCGAGGTCGCCCGGCTGTTCCTCACGGAACTGAGGAACGAGCGGGAAAGACACGGCCGCGACCGTCAGCCTGATCCGCTGACGGTCGCGGTAACCAGTCGCGGTGGCCTGATCCAGCCGGTCCGGCTAGGCGGGATTACCCCGCTGGCCCAGGCGAACTGGCAGCACTACCGGGAGCGGGCGGTGCCAGAAGCGGGCCGCGGATGGTATCCCGTGGCGCTGCCCTGTATCGACTGGGACGAAACGGCCGAGGAGCTCGAGGGGGTTGAGCGTCCGGCCGGGAACGGCGGACAGCTGACCACCGCCGTGCACGCGCTGGCGGGCGGGCACCTGGACGCGACCAGGACGCTGGTCGCCGCGCTGAAGGAGCAGCCGGTCACCGCCGGGGAGCTGAACCTCGCGGCGCTGCTCGCGGCGCCGGAGCCCGCGACGTTCGCCTCCAGCCAGCGCAGCGTGGCGGATGCGCTGCTCGAAGCCTTGCTTGCCAGTCTCGACCCGGCCAACCGGGGGGCCGTCGATGACCTGGCGACCTGCGCCGCCGCGCGGCACCGGGAGGCGGCCCGCCGGCTCTCCATGGAGGCTGCCCTGATGCGGCAGCTCTCCAGCGAGGAGGAAGGGGTGGCAGGAGAGGCTTCGGTCATCTTCACCAGCGAATTCTGGTGCCCCGACGCCGGGGGGACACCCGCCTTCCTCTACCCGGTGCTGCGCCGGCTGCTGCTCCTGCGGCTCGCCGCCCGCAAGCCCGGCGGACCAGGTGACGCGCCGGACTGGACGCAGGTGCACGGCTGGCTGCGTCACCGGGCCCGGCGGGACAAGAACCGCGGCGCCGAGCTTTACCACACGCTCGCGCTCGCGGGGGCCTCGCCGCTGGAGACCGCCGCGCCCGGGGCCGCCGCGGTCCTGGGCGAGGATCCGTCCGACCCGCTGGCCCGGGTGACACCGCAGGAGTACGTCGCCCGCCAGCTCGCCGACCGCCTGCGGGACTGTGACGCGCGGGAGTGGCTGAGCCTGGTCTCCCGGGTGACCGCGGCACCGAACCGGCTCGATCGCCGGCTGCCGCCGCGGGAGCACGTGCGGGGGCTCACCGCGTGGGCGGCCCAGGACGAGCCGTACGTCGGCGCGGTCGCGCGGTTCGTGATGCGCTCGTGGATCGGCGCGGACCCGCTCAGCGCGCCGCACTGGTGGCAGCTGCTGCGGGAGATGGCCAAGGAGATCGACTTCTTCGCGCCGTACAGCAGCGACATCGGCCTCGCGGATCTGGGTGACGAGGCCGACCTGTACCGCGAGATCGCGGGCTACCGGGAGAGCGAAGCCAACTGGCGGGATGTGTCCGGGTTCTGGATGGCCCGGGTCCGGGCGGCGGACGAGGCGAACAGGAGTGCGGACCGATGGTGAACAGGCCGGGCAGCGGGACCTCAAGTGACATCCCCTTCCCCAAAGAAATCGGCCACGTCAAAGAACAGCAGCTCAAGGGATGGCGCCGCAAGTGGATCGCCATCGGCACAGGCGTAGGCCTCGTGCTGGCGGGCCTGGCCGGCGGAGCGGTCTACCAGGTGACCCGGCAGGCCCCGCCGCCGCCAGCCGGCCCGCCCTGCGCGTCGTGCATGTCCCCGGCGCCGGCCAACGCCGCCATGGGGCGGGTCCTGGACGCCATCAACAAGGAGAACAGCGCGGTACGCGCCGCCGCCGGGCGCCCGTGGGTGAGCGTCGTGCTGCTCACTCCGCTGACCCCCGCACCGGGCAGCGACGTGACCGTGGCGCGGATGGTGGACGAGCTTCGCGGCGCCTACGAGGCCCAGCTGGCCCTGGAAGGGTCGGCCGGGATCGGGGTCCAGCTTCTCGTCGACAACGAGGGCACCAGCCTGGAGGCGAACGAGGGGCCAGCGGTCCGGCAGCTGCTTTCCGTGGCCGTGGCCGACCACGTGGTAGCGGTGCTCGGGCCGGGCGTGAGCAACGCCGCGACCGGTGCCGCGGCCACCGTGCTCGATACCCGCGGCATGCCGATGTTCGGCTTCGTGACCTCGGCCGACCGGTTCTCCGCCCCGCCCGGCCCGGGCCAGTACCCGGACCTGGTACAGGTCATACCGAACGTGACCGCCCAGGTAGGCCAGCTGGCGAGGGAACTCGGGCCGCTGCGCAGCACGGTCCTCGTGTACGACTCCTCAACGAGCGACTACTACACCGGTGACCTTTCCGCCGATTTCGGACACGCGTTCGCGGCCAGCCTGACCGGCGAACCGCAGCCCTACACGCCCGACGAGGACCCGAAGTCGCAGTTCAGAGTGACCGCCGAGGAGGTCTGCTCCCCGTCGGTGACGCCGGTTGTCCTCTACGCGGGCAGGCAGGTCGTGCTGTCCGCGTTCATCAGCCAGCTCATGGCGTACGGCGGCTGTGCGGGGAAGGACGTGACGATCGTCACCGGGAGCGACGGGGACGGGGTGGCGCCGTCAAGCACCGCTGACCGTCCCGGCGAAGGCCGGGTCTCCGTGGTCTACTCCGATGTCGTCGACCTGGGCAAGCTCACGGCGCCGTTCCAGAGCCGCTACCGGACCGACCTCGCCAAGATCGACCCGGGAGCCGCCGGCCTCGGCGACACCTGGATGGTGACCGCCTATGACGCGCTGAGCGCCGCGGGCACCGCCATCCAGCAGGCCTACACCGACCCCGAGGCCGGGATCCCCACCAGGGCTTCGGTGCTGACGTGGGTTGACCGGCTCAACGGGGTGCTCAAGATTCCCGGGGCGACGGGCGCGTTCTCCCTCGACAACCACGGCCGGCTGGTGGGTTTCACCGTCCCCGTCTACGTGGACACCCAGGGCGGGCGGGCGCCGTTCACGGCGGCACTCGCGGCGCAGCTCGGCCTGCGGTAAGCGAACTCGGCACAGACGAGAGGCCACGAGCGCCGGGTGATCAGGCGTGGTAGTCGAGCAGCCGCTTGAGCAGTTCCGACAATGTCTCCCGCTCCAGCGTGGACAGCGGCACGAGGAAGTCTTCCTGCGCGCACTTCAGGATCGTGTCAATGGCGGCGAGGCGCGCCCGTCCCGCCTCGGTGATCGTGACGACGTTGCGGCGCCGGTCGACGGTGTCCGCCGTCCGCTCGATGAAGCCGATCGCGTCGAGTTCACAGGCCGCCGCGGTGACGTCGCTGCGGTCCATGTCGACCCGCCGCCCCAGGCTGGCCTGCGATGCCGGCCCGAACTCGGCGAGTGCCGCGAGCACCCGGATGTGGTATCCCCGTGCGCCGGTTCCCGCCAGGCGCTCGGTAATCAGCCGGTGAGAGTGCCCGCCGACCTGACTTGCGAGCCAGGTCGGCTTGGTCATGAGGAGTGCGGGCGTGGTTGTGTCAGAAGTCAAAGTCATGCCATCAAACCCTAAGCTGAATTTTGTTGGTGCAGCCAACCAATAATTTGGTTGGTTCCCCGCCAACGAATAATCGATCTTACGAGTCTCTAAAGTGTGACACGCTGGCCTACTGCCTACCGGCCGGTATCGCCCAAAACGGGGCCATTCTGATCGTTAGGATTCCGATAGTGACGCCATTTGTTGGCAATACCGTTGGCGTGTCCCATGATCCAGGGTGAGCGCGCCGAGCGCGGCCACCGCTCTGCGCACAGGCGAGCACCGACGGCAGCGAGTCAGCCGTCACCGCCCCAGCCGCTCCCCGGGAGCAGCTGACCGCTAGCCTGATGCCGGTGACCAACGACCCGGCCGTGCTGCTGACTCCCCAGGGGCAGGAACTCCTGGCCCGCTTGGCCGCCCCGGCTGACGCCGCTACGTCGCCGCTGGCACTGGCGGAACGCCTCCGTCGCGAGTATCCAGCCGACCTGGTCGCGGCGGCGATGGCGCAGCGGGACCTGCGCCGGGTCGCCGAGGCCAAGTTCAGCCGCGCGGCGGACATGCTGTTTACCCGGGCGGGCTACGAGCAGTCCTCATCCGAGACGATCGCCCGGTACCGGGCCGGCCGCCTCAGGCACGCGAAGCGCATCGCCGACCTGTGCTGCGGCATCGGCGGCGACCTGATCGCCCTCGCCGCGGCCAGCCCCGTGGTTGACAACACCGTGGTTGACAACACCGGGCTTGGCAACACCGTGCTGGCCGTCGACCGGGACGAGATCCACGCCCGGCTGGCCCTGCACAACGCCGCCGTCTACGGGCGGGCGGAACACGTGACCGCCGTCGTGGCCGACGTGCGCGACGTGCGCCTGACGGATATCGACGCGGTGTTCATCGACCCGGCCCGCCGCTCAGGCCCGGGCACCGCCTCGGCCCCGGACGCGCGCCGCTTCCGCGTCGGCACGTCGCAGCCCCCGCTTGACTGGTGCGTATCCCTCGCCCGCGAGGTCGAGGCGGTCTGCATCAAGGCCGCCCCCGGTATCCCCGAGGAGCTGATCCCCGCAGGCTGGGAGGCCGAGTTCATCGCCGAGGCCCGCGACCTCAAGGAGGCGGTCCTATGGTCACCGGCCCTGGCCACCGCGCCCCCGGCGGACGCGCGGCCCGGCGGCGCGGGCCGCCCGCGCCGCGCGACGGTCATGGCACCGTCCCCGGCGGGGCATGCGCTCAGGTCCTACACGCTCGTCGCCCATCCCGGCGAACCCGGTCCCGCTGCGTGAACCGGGGGAGTACCTCCTCGACCCGAACCCGGCGGTCACCCGGGCCGGCCTGGTCGAGGACCTGGCCCGCGCACTGGACGACGACCCGTCGGCCGACCCGCTCACCCGCGCCATTGCCAAGATCGACCCCCAGATCGCGTTCCTCACGCTGGACCGGGACGTGCGGACGCCGTTCGCCCGCACCCTCCGCGTCCAGCACTCCGCCCCGTGGCACGAGAAGCAGTTCGCCAAGCGCCTGCGCGAACTTGACATAGGCGCCGTCGACATCCGCCGCCGGGGCCTGGCAGGCGACGTCGACCAGATCAGCCGCCGCCTGAAGCTGGAAGGCAAAGCCCGCGCGACAGTAGTGATCACCAGAGTCAACAACAAGCCCTGGGGCCTAATCTGCACCAACCCGGACGACACCGCCACCGCATGAATGAGCGTTTGGTGTCGTCATGACGACACCAAACGCTCATTCATCGTCCGGGCGCTACCCTCGACGCAGCAAAACGCCGCGCACGAACGCCGCCTGCCCCACGTGCTGCATGTCATCGTCAAGCACGGACACGAGCCGCACCGCCGAGCGTCACCGGCGGCGTCCACCGCATGTCGACGACCCGGTCGAGGTCGGCGTCGCTGATCTCGGACACCAGCTTCACGGTCTGCGCGTACGTCGCCTCGTGATACTCGCCGAGCAGCCCGGAAGCGGCGGTGGCGGACGCGACGGAGGCGACCTGCTCGCGGGTGTGACCGTACCCGTGGTCCATCATTCCGGCCGGCAGCCCGAGCCGCCTGGCCCAGCCCTCGGACGACCACACCTGGGGCACACCGAACGCGGCCGCGACGTGATCGTCCTGCACCCGGGTGAGATGCCAGACGAGCCAGCTCACCGGGTTGGCGTCCGCGTCGATCCGGTAGGTGAGCTGCTCCGCGGTCAGCCCGTCGAGCACGTCGGCCACGTTCTCCCGGATTCGCCCGAACCCGTCGACAAGCAGTTCCGCACTAGTAGCCATGGGGCAATTATCGTCCGGGCAGGGGCTCGCTTACCCGTGGGGCCACGGGTAAGCGGTCAAGCCGTGATCAAGCCGTCGGCCGCAACCGGTCAGGGGACGGGCCAGGCGGGCAGCACGCTCACGTCGGCCACCGTTTCCGGCAGGCGGCGCATCGTGGTGACCCGGCGCTCGGCGAACTTGGCCGGGTGCCCGGTGTGGTCGCGGTCGACCCAGACCGAGCGCAGCCCCATCCGGGCGGCGGGCAGGATGTCGTGCACCCAGCTGTTGGCGACGTGAATCCAGTTCGCGGGCGTCGCCCCGGTCATTTCCGCAAATTTCCTGAAATGGCCGAGGTCCGGCTTGTACGACCGCACCTGCTCTGCCGTCACCACAACCTCAAATGACACAGGAAGCCGGGCCGAGGTCTGCGCGAACAAGTCGTCATCGCAATTGGTGAGGATCGCGAGCCGCCAGCCGACAGAGGCCAGCGTCGCCGAGCGCCTCGGCCACGTCGGGAAAGACCGGCATCGACGGCCACGCTTCGACAAATGCCCCGGCGCTGCTCCTTCGCGACGGCATGCCGACCCGCCGCGCCGCCAGCCCGAGCCCGTCGGTGAGGACCTCCCGGTAGGGTCGCCAGTGTTGCCGGGCCTCCAGGATGGACTCCGCCCGGTGGTAGGCGGCAAGCAGGGGCGCCGCGTGCGCGCCAGCGACCTGGTCCAGAGCGCCGAGCATGCAGGCGTTCCAGTCCGCGATCGTGCCGTAGCAGTCGAAGGTGAGCCATCGGGTGCCGGGCATCAAACCTCCCTACTCGAACATCTGTAGTAGGAACTCGACTCCACAGTAACTGTTGTTAACTGTTTTTGAGTGGTGAATTCGCATTGAATCCGTAGAAGTCGCCGAGTCCGTGGCGGTCAACTCATCCCGACCTGACATGACGAGCACTGGTAGGGGGCATGATCGTGATGTGGATAAGACGACACAGCTGAGGAGGCAGCCCCATGGCCGATGACGAGTTCCGTTACTCCAGCGGGTTCGGGAACGAGTTCGCGACCGAGGCGGTCGAAGGCGCGCTGCCCGCCGGGCGCAACTCGCCGCAGCAGGCACCGCTCGGCCTGTACGCCGAGCAGCTCAGCGGGACCGCGTTCACCCAGCCCAGAGGGCGTGAACCGCAGGATCGTGGGTCTACCGCATCCTGCCGAGCGCGAAGCACCCCGCGTTCCGCAGAATCGATAACAAGAAACTCAAGGGCACGCCGTTCGACGAACTCGAGCCGGACCCGAACCGGCTGCGCTGGGACCCGCTCCCGCTTCCAGTGGAAAGCGCGCCGCAGGACTTCATCGACGGCCTGTTCACGGTCGCGGGCAACGGCGACATCAAGACCAGGGCCGGGATCGCGATCCACCTGTACGCGGCCAACCGCTCAATGCGGGACCGCTACTTCGTCGACTCCGACGGCGAGCTGCTGCTCGTCCCCGAGCTCGGCGCGGTCATCCTGCACACCGAGCTCGGCCCGATGCGGGTCAGCCCCGGCGAGATCGCGGTCGTACCGCGCGGCATCAGGTTCAAAGTCGAGCTCACCGACGTCGTCGCCCGCGGCTACGTGTGCGAGAACTTCGGCGCGAACTTCGTGCTGCCCGAGCGCGGCCCGATCGGCGCGAACGGTCTGGCCAACGAGCGGGACTTCCTCATCCCGCACGCGGCGTTCGAGGAGCGCAGCCACCCGGTCCAGGTGGTGAACAAGTTCGGCGGCAACCTCTGGGCCGCGGACTACGACCACTCGCCGCTTGACGTGGTGGCCTGGCACGGCAACTACGCGCCGTACAAGTACGACACGGCCAACTACATGGTGATCGGCACGATCAGCTACGACCACCCGGACCCGTCGATCTTCACGGTGCTCACCAGCCCAACCGACACCCAGGGCCTCGCCAACGTCGATTTCGTGATATTTCCCCCGCGGTGGCTGGTCGGCGAGGACACCTTCCGCCCGCCGTGGTTCCACCGCAACATCATGTCCGAGTACATGGGCCTGGTCACCGGCGCCTACGACGCCAAGGCGGAGGGCTTCGTCCCCGGCGGCGCCTCGCTGCACAACACCTACGCTAGCCACGGCCCGGACGCGGAAACCTACGCGAAGGCGTCCGCCGCCGACCTCAAGCCCCAGAAGCTCGACGGAACTCTCGCGTTCATGTTCGAAAGCCGCTGGACGATCTTGCCGACTAGGCAGGCGATGGAAGCCAGCTTCCGTCAGCGCGATTACGATGCCGTCTGGTCTGGATTGACGCGAAATTTCCGCTAAATTACGTTCACATGGCTGGCTCCTATGTACAGGTCGGATCCGGTGACCACCGCGTCATCGCGCTGCACGGCTGGTTCGGCTCCGCTCTTGGCTGGGGCCACCTGACCGACTACCTCAACACCGCGCAGTTCACCTACGTCTTCCCGGACCTGCGCGGCTACGGTTCCCGCCGGGACGAGCCGGGCGAGCTACTCGATGGCCGAGGCCGCCGCCGACGCCGATCGAGCTGGCCGACCGCCTCGGCTGGGAACGGTTCAGCGTGGTCGGCCACTCGATGAGCGGCGTGGCGATGCAGCACGTGCTCGACCAGGCGCCGCACCGGGTGCGCCGCCTGGTCGGCGTCTCCCCGGTCCCGGCCACGGGACTTCCGTTCGGCGAGTCCGACTGGGCGCTGTTCAACTCCGCCGCCCACAGCGACGCCAGCCGCGAGATGATCGTCAACTACGCGACCGGCAGCCGCCTTACCCCCGCGTTCGTCGACCTGATCGTCCGCCACTCGCGCGACAACGCGGCCGAAGAGGCGTTCGCCGCCTACCTGCCCTCCTGGGCCAGGGCCGACATCCTCGCCCGGGTCAAGGGCAACGAGGTCCCGGTCAAGGTGATCACCGGCGAGTACGACCCGACGCAGCCCGCCGAGTTCATGGAGCAGGCGTGGCTGCAGGTCTACCCGAACTCCGAGCTGGAGGTCCTCCGCGGCGCCGGCCACTACCCGATGTTCGAGACCCCGGTCGCCCTCGCCGTCTCCATCGAGGAGTTCCTCGCCCGCGGCTAAGGCGAAAGCCAGCATTGCCCCGAACGAATCCGGCTGACTCCCCTGGCCAACGCCTATTCCGGTGTGCTCCGTACGATCGGGCGGCGGGGGAGTCAGGCGCCCTCGTTCTGACTGATCGTGAGTGGTTGTCCGACTCGATTTTGTGGCTTCCTCCATATGGCGAACCCTTGACCAGGCAGATCAGGTAGTTCACCCTGAAGAAACGAAGTTCACTGAACCTTCCGCGGTGGAAGCAGTGCTTCGCGGAGGAGGACACCCAGATGCCAGCTGCCAACCCAGGCCTGACCTGATGTGCGGAATCGCGGGGCTGACGCTGCGGGACGATGGCCTCGAGCCAGAACTCGGCGCGCTGCTCACCGGGATGCTCGTCGCGCTGGGCGAGCGCGGCCCGGACTCGGCCGGCGTCGCGGTCTACCACGACGACGGACAGCTTGACGTCACCAAGGATGTTGGCGCCCCCCAGGACGTGTGCGACCGGTTCGCCATCGCGAGCGCGCACGGCTACCAGGGAGTCGGGCACACCCGGATGGCCACCGAGTCCGCGGTGACCAGGGCGCACTGCCACCCGTTCACCCCCGCCGAGGGCGTGTGCGTGGTGCACAACGGCTCGTTCTCCAACCACGCCACCGTGCGGCGGCGGCTGGAGCGAGACGGGGTCGCGTTCGACTCCGACAACGACTCCGAGGTCGCGGCCAGGTACATCGCGCAGCGGCTGGCCGCCGGCGACGACCTGAAGGCCGCCCTCACCGCGATGGCCCGGGTGATGGACGGCTTCTACACGCTGCTGGTCACCACGCCGACCGAGTTCGCCGTGCACCGCGACCCGATCGCCTGCAAGCCCGCGGTGATCGCGCAGACGGCCGGCTATGTCGCCATGGCGAGCGAGTACCGGGCGCTGACCGGGTTGCCCGGCATCAGGACGGCGAAGGTCTTCGAGCCGACGGGGCTGCACACATGGACGCGATGACCAGGCAAACCGCGGGTGTCACCCTCAATGCCGCCGAGCTGACCACGCGCGAGATCAATACCGCCCTCCGCGCCCTCCCCGAGGGGGCCGCGGTCACGATCACGGAACCCAGGGGCAGGCACAACCTCGCGGTCGGCCTCGCGAACAGCGTTGCCGTCACGATCGACGGCAACGCCGGCTACTACATCGGCGGCCTCGGCGGCGGTGCTCTCGGGGGCGGCCCGGATATCACCGTGAACGGCTTCACCGGCTGGGGCGTCGGCGAGAACCTCATGTCCGGAAATATCCGGGTAAAAGGCTCGGTCTCCCAGTCGGCTGCCGCCTCCGCCCACGGCGGGATGATCGTCGTCGAGGGTGACGCCTCCCTCCGGGCCGGCATCTCGCTCAAGGGCGGCACGCTCGCGATCGCCGGCGACGCGGGCAACCTGACCGGCTTCATGGCGCAGGCGGGCACGATCCTGATCGGCGGCGATGCGGGCGAGGCGCTCGGCGACTCGCTGTACGAGGCGACGATCTACGTCGCGGGCGCCATCGCCGGCCTCGGGGCCGACGCCAGGCTGTCCGAGCTCACCGAAGACGACGTGATCGCGGTGAAGAGGCTCTGCGGCCGGGCCCGCTTCGACCACATCGACCCGCAGAACGTCGCCAAGGTCACGTCCGCCCGTGAGCTCTACCACTTCACCAGCCACAACGCGGGGAGCTACTAGTGCAGAACCACACCTTCCCCCCGGACGTCATCGCCGGCGTCCACGAACTGGCCGACCTCGGCCGGTACGCGATCCGCGGTTTCGGGGCGCGCCGGAGAGTCCCGAACTTCGACGACCTGATCTTCCTCACCGCCTCGGCGTCCCGCTACCCGCTTGAGGGCTACCGGGAGCGGTGCGAGACCCGCACGGTCCTCGGCGCGCGGCACGGCGCGAATCCCGTCGACCTGGCCATCCCGATCACCATCGCCGGGATGTCCTTCGGTGCGCTGTCCGCCCGGGCCAAGCAGGCCCTCGGCGCCGCCGCGAACGAGGTCGGCACCTCCACCACCACCGGCGACGGCGGCATGACGGACGAGGAACGGCAGGCGTCGAAGACCCTCGTCTACCAGTGCCTCCCGTCCAGGTACGGGTTCAACCCGGCGCACCTGCGCCAGGCCGACGCGATCGAGATCGTCATCGGCCAGGGCGCCAAGCCCGGCGGCGGCGGCATGCTCCTCGGGCAGAAGGTCGGCCCGAGAGTCGCACAGATGCGCACGCTCCCCGAAGGCATCGACCAGCGGTCCGCGTCCCGTCATCCGGACTGGACGGGCCCCGACGACCTGCAGATCAAGATCGAGGAGCTGCGCGAGGCGACGAACTGGGAGAAGCCCGTCTACGTCAAGATCGGCGCGACCAGGGTCGGCCACGACGTGAAGCTCGCCGTCGCGGCCGGCGCCGACGTGGTCGTCGTCGACGGCATGCAGGGCGGCACCGGCGCCACCCAGGACACGTTCATCGAGCACGTCGGCATCCCGACGCTGGCCGCCGTACGCCAGGCGGCGGACGCCCTGCGCGAACTCGGCGTCGAGCGGGCGGTGCAGCTGGTCGTCTCCGGCGGCATCAGGACGGGCGCCGACGTCGCCAAGGCGCTGGCCCTCGGCGCGGACGCGGTCTCGATCGGCATCGGGGCCCTGCTCGCCCTCGGCTGCAACCGCCCCGCCTATCGCGAAAACTCGCTGGAGATCGACGCAACGCCAGACTACGCCGCCCTTGGCACCAGGCCAGGCGAGTGCTCCGCCTGCCACACCGGCCGCTGCCCGGTCGGCATCACCACCCAGGACGACCTGCTGTCGCAGCGCCTCGACCCGGACCTGGCCGCCCGCCGGGTCGCCAACTACCTGCGCGCCCTCACCATGGAGGTCACGATGCTGGCCCGCGCGTGCGGCAAGTCAGACGTGCACAACCTGGAGCCAGAGGACCTGGCCGCGCTGACCATCGAGGCCGCCGCCATGGCCAGGGTGCCGCTGGCCGGCACCGACTGGATCCCCGGAGCCCGGACATGAACGGCAAAGCCATGAACAACCCGGGCCGGAGCCGCACCGCGACGACCCCGCGGCCTGGCCCGGCCGACACTGGTGCCGCCGCCGTGACCAGTCCGGCCGTCGGCGGGCCGGTGCTGCTCGTCGTCGCGGGCGGCGCCGTCTCCCAGGCGGCCATCGCCCGCACCGCGGAGCTGGCCGGGGGCGCGCCGGTGACGGTCCTCGGCGTCGGCTCAACCGAGATATCCCGAACGAATCCGGCTTCCTCCCACCCCCGCCGCCCGACTCGTGATGCCGGGGAATCACCGGAACCGGTGCGCCGCACCGTCGCGCTGGCCATGTCCATCCTGGAGGACACGGGCGTCATGGCGACGGGACATATCGCGGTCACCGGCTCGCCGGTCAGCGCCGTCGCCCGGCTGGCACGGGCGTGCGGCGCCCGCGTGGTGATCCTCGACCAGTCGGCGGGGCTGATGGCCGAGCTCCGGCGGCGGATGTACGGGTCGGGCGTCGTCGTCCTGGCCGAGAACGCCCGGCCTGGCCGCCGGGTATCGGCTTGACATGGCTCACCGCCCTGAACGGAAAGGTGGCCCGGCATGACAGCACGCGCGGACCTGATCATCGTGGGAGCCGGGCTGGCGGGCTCGGCCGCCGCCTGGGCGGCGTCGGCGCGCGGCCTGGACGTCGTGGTACTCGAGGCGTTCGCGCCGGGGCACAGAAACGGCAGCTCGCACGGCAGTGCCCGGATCTTCCGCCGCGCCTACCCGGACCCGCTGTACGTGCGGCTGACCGGCTCCGCCGGCGAACGGTGGCGGCAACTGGAGGACCAGGCGGGCGAGCGGCTGCTCACGCTGACCGGCGGCCTGGATTTCGGTGCCGCCCGCGACCCGCGACTGCTGCACGAGGTGCTTACCAGCTGCGGCGTGTTCGCCGAACTGCTCGAACAAGGGGCGGCGGCCGAACGCTGGCCGTACTTCGACTTCCCCGGCCCGGTGATGTACCACGCCGAAGCCGGGGTCCTGGACGCCGGCAGCGCGATGGCCGCCATGCTCAGGCTCGCGGCGGCGGGCGGCGCCGACATCAGGTTCGGCACCCCGGTCACCCGGCTTGAGCCGACACCGGGCGGCGACGGCGCGGTCGCGCACACCGACAGCGGCACGTTCACCGCGCCGGTCATCGCGGTCGCGGCCGGCGCATGGATCGCCCCGCTGCTCGACGGCCTGGTCGAGCTGCCGCCGCTCGCGGTCACCCAGCAGCAGGTCTTCCATTTCGCACCGAGAATTGCCCCGGCCGACCCGTGGCCGGTCTTCGTGTACAAGGACGGCATCAACGACAGCTACGGGCTCCCGGGCGGCCGCGACGGCGAGGTCCCCGGTGCGATCAAGGTCGGCGAGCACGCCGGCTTCCGGGAGACGACGGCGGCCGACCGCGATTTCGTGGTCGACCCCGCCGCGCGGGCGCGCGTCGTGAGATTCGTCGGCAACCGCATCCCCGGCCTGGACACCGTGCCCGTCAACGAGGTCACCTGCCTCTACACCTGGACGGAGAACGAGGACTTCGTGCTCGACCGGAGCGGCCCGTTCGTCGTCGCGTCGCCCTGCTCCGGCCACGGCGCCAAGTTCGCACCGCTGCTCGGCGAGGCCATCGCCGACCTGGCGGCGGGCAAGCCGGCGCCTGATCCGCGTTTTACGCTTGCCGCCCACGGTGTTACACGCGCCTAACATCAGGTAGCCCGCGCAACATCCAGGCGTAACGCCGTCGCTGTCTGCTAGACCGCATCCGCCCGTCAGGGAGATTGTGAGTACCGCATGGCAGCGACAACAGAGCCGCAAGCCGGCTTGCAGAAGGGCACCAACTGGTGGGGTGCGTTCGTGATCGGTCTGGCCGGGACGATCCTCGTCACCGGCATCGCGCCGTACGCGGTGCAGGGCATGGGCGCGAGCGCGATCTGGGCGATCGGCGTCAACACGGTCTTCGGCCTCGTGCTGTGCCTGTGCCTCGCCGAACTGGCCTGCATGTGGCCGGACCGGACCGGCGGCATCCCCAGCTACGCCAGCGCCAGCTTCGAGCCGCTGGTCGGCCCGAAGGTGGCCAGGCACATCGGCGGCCTGTCCGGCTGGTCGTACTGGCTCGGCTGGTTCCCGGTGGCGCCGATCAACATGATCCTCACCGCCGCGTACCTGTCGAGCCTGTTCGGCATACCGCAGGGCGGCACGATCCATCTGTTCGGCACGTACGGTGCGCCGATCTCGACCACCGTGCTGCTGATCAGCTTCGTCGGCCTGCTGGCGGTCTACGTCCCCTGCTACTTCGGCGTGAAGCTCGGTGCCGGGTTCGCCACCGTGCTCGGCGTCCTGTCCATGGTCCCGCTGACCGTGCTGATCCTGCTGCCGCTGTTCAAGGCGGGCAGCTTCCACTGGTCCAACATCGCCGGCTTCCACACCCCGCCGGGCGTGCACGAGAACTTCACGTTCATCATCGCCTGGATGTTCCCGATCACCTGGAACGTGATCGCGATGGAGGCGGCCGCCTGTTACGTCGGCGAGTGCCGTAACGGCCCGCGCGACGCCAAGATCGCGCTGACCGCCGAGGGCATCTACGGCATGCTCATCTACATCCTCACACCGCTGGTCTTCGTGGGGGTCCTCGGCGCGGCCCTGTCCAGCAGCGACCCGCTCACCCTCTATACCGACTTCACCGGCGCGCTGTTCGGCCACGGCTCGTGGATCAAGTGGTTCATCGGGCTGCCGCTCGTCCTCGCCCTGCTGCTGTCGGTGCTGAACGCGATCATGGGCACCGGCCGCTCGCTCTACCAGGCGTCGCAGGACGGCACCCTGCCCCGCTGGTTCGGCAAGGTCAACGTGCACGGCGTGCCGGCCCGCGCGATGGCCTTCAACGTGGTCGCCTCCATGGTGGTGGTGCTCTTCGGCTCCCCGGTCCGCATCTACATCTTCTCCAACGCCGGCTACCTGTTTGCCTGCGCGATGTCGCTGGCCGGCTACTTCGTCTACCGGCAGATGCGCCCGGCCGCCGTGCGCCCGCTCCGGCTGCCCGGCTGGGTCCGCTGGGTGGCCCTGGCGATCTTCCTGTTCTGGACGGTGGTCTACTTCTACGGCGGCTGGAACGCGCCGAACATCGTCGTCGCCCCGAACTCAGGCCCGGTCCTGTTCATCCTCGGCCTGGTGATCATGGCCATGTACTTCCCCCTCTACTACTGGCGCAAGCGCTCCGACCAGCGCCGCCCTCCCGTCGTCATTCCCGACGCAACCCCCGTCCTCGCCGAGGAAGAAGCATGAGCTACCGGGGGGCGAAAAGATCGGAGCCGTCATGGTAAGGGCGCCCTGGCGGCCGGCGCCGCCGCGGGCGGCGCTGCCCGCCGCGGGCGTGCTGCTGGCCTCCACCGGCAAGCCCTTCAACGACGCCGCGATCGCCGAGGCCGCCCGCCTGGCGGGCGCTCTACCGGGCGCCCGGATCCGGGTGATCACCATCGCCCGCATTCACGGCACTTCTTTCGGCTTGCAGCACCCCGGCCTGATGCCCAACAAGAAAGAAAAGGACGCCGCCCAGGCCATCGTCACCGATGCGATCAAGTCGCTCCAGCGCTCCGGCCTCCGGGCCGACGGCGAGGTGGTGATCACGAGATCCCCGGTGAGGTCATTCACCAGGGCCGCCCGGTCCGCGGGCGCCTCCCACGTGGTCCTGGACAATTCGCCGGGCGGCCCCCTGGCCCGCCTGGACACCGCCGCGACGGCCCGCTACCTCCGCCTCCGCCTCCGCGACACCACCCTCGCCCTCGTATAACCGTTCAGCCGGCCCAGCCGCCGGTCAGGAAGAGCCAGGAGATGCCGATCATCGCGGCGCTTGACGCCACGAGGTACAGCGCGGTGAGCCAGCGGTGCCGGGTGAGCCAGATGGCGAGGGCGATCCACAGCGGCCACCACAGCAGCGCTTCGCGCGCGACCGACATGTAGTACGTGGACGTCGCCAGGGACACGACCGCGATGCCGACATACACCAGTTCGGCCCAGCGGCGGCGGAACACGGCCCACAGGGCGAACGCGACGCCGGCGGCGACGATGAGGATGTCCAGCCGGAACGGCCACGGGCCGAACGTGCCGACGCCACCGAGCCCGCCGCCGGGAAAGGCGTGCTGCGCGTGCGCTGCCGCCGAACCGCTGCCCGGCGTGATCCCCGCGGGCGACCCGCCGCCGCTGCCGGACCCGCCGGCCCCCGGTCCGAAGCCGCCCGGCTGCCCCGCGCCGCCCTGCGACCCGAAGCCCCCCGGCTGCCCCGCGCCGCCAGGTTTCGCCCCGCCGGACAGCGTCCCCGGCTGACCGCCCCGAACCGCGCCGCCCGCGCCTGCCCCGTTGCCCGCGCCGAACCCGCCGGCCGTCCCTCGGCCACCCCGGCCGAACGGGGAACCCCCGGTCAGGTAACCGGAGCCGAACGCGTTGTTCCACGAGTTGCGGAACGCGGTAACCGGGTTGGTCAGCCGCCGTGACCAGCCCTGCTGCTCCGCGTGGGACCAGGCCAGCCAGTCCCCGGTGATGTCCTTCAGGTATGCCATGTACCCGCCGGTCGCCGCCAGCGGCAGCAAGAGCGCGGGCGAGCGGGCCCAGTCGCGGGCCCGCGGCCGGCTCAGCAGGAACATCACCGCGATGCCGGCCGCCTCGAACGCGCCGTCGATCCGCACCACGCAGGCCAGCGCGGTCAGCACGCCCGCGAGCACCCAGCGGCGGCGGCGGGCGGCGAGCCAGGCGGGAACCGCGAACGCCAGGAACAGCGACTCGGTATACCCGGCGGCCAGGAACACCGCGGCGGGCGCGCACACCAGCAGCAGCACCGCGGTCAGCGCGGCCCGGCGGGAGTCGTCGCGGGCCGGGGCGCCTCCCGGGCCGTGGTCATCCCCGGGCACCCGCCTGGCCCGCCATTCGAATTGGGTGAGCCGGGCCAGGGCGACGCACGCCACGGCCCCCGCGACCAGCGAGATCAGCAGGCCGGAGGCGGCCCAGTTGCGCACCACCAGATGGACGGCGCGCAGCACCATCGGATAACCGGGGAAGAACGCGACGATATCCGAGTCATAGGCCGGTCCCTTGCCGCTGGTGTACCCGTACTCCGCGATCGTCAGGTAGCGGTCCCAGTCCCAGCGCTGCCACAAGCCAAGCCACGACGTGCCGTGCTGGGCCGCGAGCGCGGCCAGGCTGATGGCCAGCATGACAACACGTGAGGCGCCCCATATACAAAGTGCGAGCAGATCCGCTCGCCTCAGCCGCCACCACGGCTCGCGGTCCGATGCTGCCGTGGACGGCTCCTGCCCAGGCGCGGTACCGACCGTACCGGACGCGGGGGCAGGGGTCGGGGATGCGGTCAATGGGTCTCCCGGCTCGGTCTGCAATTGTCCCGAGCAGGCTAGGGCCCACGGATAAGAGCGCCCCGAACGTTCCCTTGACGTCCGCTATCAGTCCCACTTCCGCGCGAGCGGTACCGTTGTCCGGGCAGGAGTAGCCGCCGCGGGCGGGCTCAGACCGGGTCGTGCACCGTGCCGATCGCGGTCACCGATAGAAACCGGATCGGCAGCTTGATCAGCTCCACCGGCCCGTGGGACGCCTCGCCGTCGAACTGGAGGGCGTCGCCCGGTTCGAGCACGTAGACGGCCCGGCCGTGTCCGTAGGCCATGACACCGGACAGCATGTAGAGGAGCTCAGTGCCCGGGTGCTGGTAGAGGGGGAAGACCTCGGCCTGCTCGGTGAGCGTCACGAGCTGCGGCGTCATCCGGCGGTGCTGGCCGCGCATGGTGCCGAGCTGCTGGTAGTGGTGCCCGGCCGCGATTCCTTCCCGCCGGATCTCCGCGCCGTGCCCGGCCTTGACGAAGATCGCGTCCCGCTCCTCGTCGAAGCCGCGGAAGAACGCGGTGAGCGGGGTGTCGAGCGCCTCCGCCAGCCGGGCGAGTATCGCCAGGCTGGGCGAAACCTGCGCGTTCTCGATCTTGGACAGCATCCCCTTGGAGATGCCGGCCTGCTCCGACAAGAGCCCCATCGGCAGGCCCTTGCGCTGCCTGGCTTCCTTGACCCGCAACGCGATCACGCTGTTCAGCGTCGCCTCAAGCGGGGCGGGGCGGTCGACCTCGTAGAGCCCGGGTTCCGTGCCTGAGCCGTCGATGTCCGCCGGCGCCCCGTCTCCGTTCACGCTGCTCATTGTACGAATTGTACGAACGGATACCCGGCGGTGCTCAGAGCGTGAGGTACCGGCCGATTTCCCAGGCGGAGACCTCGGCGTGGTACTCGGCGAACTCGGCCTGCTTGACGGCCGCGTAGTAGTCCACGTACGCCCCGCCCGGCACCTTGCCGAACCCCTCGCGCAGCACGGCGTCGGCCGCAAGCTCGTCCGCGGCATGCGCCAGCGTCGGCGGCAGCTGCACCATGTCGCGCTCGCCGACCTCCCGGGGGGACAAGTCGAAGAGGTTCTCGGTGTTCGGCTCGCCCGGGTCCAGGCCGCGGTCGACGCCGTCAAGGCCGGCGGCGAGCACTCCGGTGAGCGCCAGGTAGGGGTTGGCGAGCCCGTCGACGAGCCGGATCTCGATCCGGTTCCCGTCGGGGACGCGGATCATCTGCGTGCGGTTGTTGCCGCCGTAAGTGACGAACGTCGGCGCCCACGCGGCGCCGGACAGCGGCGTCCCCGCCGACACCCGCTTGTACGAGTTCACCGTCGGGCAGGTAACCGCGGTCAGACCGGGCGCGTGTGCGAGCACGCCGCCGATGAACTGGTAGGCGAGGGGAGACAGGCCGAGCTTGCGCGGGTCGGACGGGTCGGGGAACAGCGGCGTGGTGCCCGCCGTGTCCCACAGCGACACGTGCAGGTGCATGCCGCTGCCGGTACGGTTCCTGAACGGCTTGGGCATGAACGTGGCGAGCATGCCCTGCTGCTGGGCGAGCGCGTGCACCATGTACCGGAAAATGATCATCCGGTCGGCGGTGGTGACCGCGTCCGCATACTGGAAATTCTGCTCGAACTGCCCGTTGCCGTCCTCGTGGTCGTTGGCGTAGTTGGCCCAGCCGAGCGCGTTCATAGTCTTAGACAGCGTCGTCAGGAAGCTGTAGCTGCGGGTCAGCCCCTTGGCGTCATAACACGGCAGAGCCGCGTCGTCGAGCTCGTCGGCGACCGCCAGACGGCCCTGGGAATCCTTCTTGACCAGGAAGTACTCGGGCTCCGCGCGGCGTAAAGCGCCATGCCCCGCCCCGCCAGCGAGGCCAGCTGGTTCTTGAGTATGACCCGGGGTGCGTAAGGCCAGGGCTTGCCCTCGACATGCGGGTCGCACATCAGGATCGCGAGGCCGGGCCGCCACGGCACGGGCGTGTACGTGGCGATGTCCGGCATCGCGATGAGGTCCGGGTCGGCCGGGGTCTGGCCCATCGGTCCCGCCGCATGGCCGGCGAAGCCGGCTCCCTCCTCAAGCGTCTGGCTGAGCGCGGCCACCGGAACGAGCTTGGCGCACGGCTTGCCGTGCATGTCGACGAACATCGCGAAGATGAACTCGATGCCGTCCCGCTCGACCGCCGCGGCGAGTTCTTCAGGAGTCTGGGGTGCCATGCTCCTTGTTCTACCGGCGGCGAACTGCCGTGACGTTACGCGGGAAAGAGACGCCGTTACGCCTGTGTAAACCGAGAAGGTCAAGGTCAAAGGCATTGCGCCAGCAGAACGGACGGTGGTTGCTCTCGCCGCGCCCGTGACAGCCCGGGGTGGCCGGCTAGGCGAGCCGCGTCGCCCGGATGACGCCGACCGGCTCGCCGCCGCCGAGCACCGGCACGGTGGCGAGATCGGCGGGCGGCTGGGCACCGAGCAGGGTCAGGACGGCGACCGTGACCGGGGTGCGGGCGCGCGGGTTCCCGTCGTCGATCTTGAGCGCGGCCGCGGTCCCGTCCGGCAGCGCGAACGCGTCCACGCCCTCGGCGCCGCCCTTGAGCAGCAGCCCGGGGATCGACGACACCAGCCTGTTCTCGTCCTGGGTGGTGCCGCTGGTCCACTCGGGGAACTTGCGCATCGCGTCGGCGACCTTGCGCTCAGCCGACCCCGGCTCGGCGAGGACAAGCGCACGGAAGGCCCGGGCGAGACCGCCGAGGGTCAGCGCGAAAAGCGGCGCGCCGCACCCGTCCACCCCGACCGCCATGACCGGCTCCCGCGCGAGTTCCTCGATGGTCCGCCTGGTGTGCACCTGAAGCGGGTGCTCGGGGGAGAGGTAGGTCTCGGTCGGCCAGTCGTTGGCGATGCACGTGACCAGCATCGCGGCGTGCTTGCCGGAGCAGTTGTACCGGACCCGCGACTCGGGCTGCCCGTCCGCGGGCGTCTCCCTGATCAGCCGCCGCGCCGTCGGCTCGTCGAGCGGCAGCGACGGCGGGCACTGGAGGTCGTCCGCCGTGAGCCCCGCGTAGTCCAGGATGTCGTGCACCCCTTGCGCGTGGAAGTCCTCGCCGGCGTGGCTGGCGGTGGCGAGGGCGAGCAGTTCGCCTTCGATCGGCAGCCCGGCCGTGAGCATCGCGGCAGCCTGGAGCGG
Organism: uncultured Actinomycetota bacterium; assembly: GCA_963785645.1. Classification (GTDB taxonomy): domain Bacteria; phylum Actinomycetota; class Actinomycetes; order Streptosporangiales; family Streptosporangiaceae; genus Trebonia. The sequence continues at coordinate 404,019 of CAWAWG010000014.1, read as the reverse complement.
CTTGTTGGACGAACGCGGGAAGATCAGCGCGTTGGCGCCGCCCGCGGTGAACGCGTACGTGCCGTCGGGGGCTATCGCCAGGATGCTGCCGCGATGCCGGGACTCCACGAAGTCCGACCGGATCACCTCAGCGAGCACGGGGTTGGCGACGACGTCGCTCACGGACAGCTGCTCCAAAGGGGTCACGCGAGATATTATGGCCAATCGATACCTTTCGGCCGTACATATCGGCCTGATAAGTGGCCCGCAGTCCGGGTACCGGCCGATACGGCGAACGGCAGCCGCTAGGCTGGCGTCTCGTGCGAGCAGTAGCGCAGCGGGTAACCCAGGCCAGCGTCACCGTGGACGGCCAGGTGATCGGCGCCATCGAGGAGCCGGGCCTGCTCGTTCTCGTCGGCGTCACGCACGATGACACCAGGGACAAGGCCAGGAAGCTGGCCGCCAAGCTGTGGGGCCTGCGCATCCTGGACGGCGAGAAGTCCTGCTCGGACCTGGGCGCGCCGCTGCTCGTGGTCAGTCAGTTCACCTTGTACGCGGACACGGCCAAGGGGAGAAGGCCCACCTGGAACAACGCGGCCCCCGGGCCGGTTGCCGAGCCGCTTGTCGCCGTTGTCGTCGATGAGCTGCGCGGTCTGGGCGCGCGGGTCGAGACCGGGAAGTTCGGTGCCGACATGAAGGTGGCGCTGGTCAACGACGGCCCCGTGACGATCATCATCGAGCTGTAGCCGGGCGGCCAGCCCCCAGTGCTGCCAGCCGCTGTCTGCTAGCCCGCCCCGTTCGCTAACCGGCCCTGTTCGCTAACCCGCTCTGTTCGCTAACCCGCCGCGGCGACCTTGGCCTTGGTCAGCCCCGCCAGGTCGCACTGCGGCCGGGCGGCGAGGGACACCTCGTCCGAACCGGCGAATGCGGACCGGCAGAACGTGACGGCCTGCGGGCCGCAGTAGTGAATCGTGCCGCCGCCGGTCGCGCTCGGGATTGTCACGCTTACGCACCCGTTGGCTGATGTCGCGTAGCTGTCGTGGCTGACCGCGCTCCATACGCCGATCGCCACGCCCGCCGCCACCACGACGGCCACGACGAGGTAGGCGATCCGCTTGCCCCGCGGCGTGAGGGACAGCGAGCCGTCGATCTGATCGCTGCCGAGCCGGGTCTTGCTGTACATCGCCACCTCACTCGTGATTGCGCTCATTGTAGGAGAATTTAAGAACTGGTGTACGTCTCGGCGATGCGTCAGATGCCGAGGTGTTACCGTCTGCATTAGCGTGGCGCGCGACGGAGCGTGCTGCTCACGACACGGAGGTGACAAGAGTGGTTACCCGTGACACCCCTTGGCCGGACGGGACCCCCTGCTGGGTGGATCTCGGCACCAGTGACATCCCGAAGGCGATCAGCTTTTACTCCAGTCAGTTCGGCTGGGACATACAGCCCGGCGGCCCGGAGGTCGGCGGCTACTCGATGGCTCAGCTCGACGGCAGGAACGTCGCGGCCATCGGTCCGCTCATGGGTCCGCCCGGTACGGCGAGTGCCTGGGCCACCTACTTCGCGTCGAGCGACGTGGACGCCACGGCGGCCAGGATCAAGAGCGCGGGCGGCCAGCTCATGATGGAGCCGATGGACGTCATGGACGCCGGCCGGATGCTGGTCGCCGCCGACACCACCGGCGCCACCTTCGGGGTCTGGCAGGCCGGGAACCACTCCGGCGTGCAGGTGGCCAACTACCCGAGCGCGTTCACCTGGAGCGAGCACATGAGCCGGCGACTTCGAGGGCGCCAAGGCGTTCTACGCGGCGGTCTTCGGCTACGAGTACGGCGACATGTCGAGCGACGGCTTCAGCTACGCCACCCTGCTCATCAACGGCCAGCAGGTCGTCGGCGGTATTGGCGCCTTCCCCGGTGGCAGCGAGAACGCCCACCAGGCATTCTGGGGGGTGTACTTCGGCACCGCCGACACCGATAAGGCCGTCGAGACGGCGACCAGCCACGGCGGCCAGGTCGTCCGCCCCGCGACCGACAGCCCGTACGGGCGCATGGCAATCGTCGCCGACAACCAGGGCGCCGTCTTCAGCCTGATCTCCACCCCAGCCGACGTAACCGCTATCGGGCGCTCGGGTCGTAACGGGAAGACGAGACCGTCGAAGAGCTTGCGGGCGGTCCGGACGACGCCCGAGCGGATCATCCCCGGCGGTGTCACCGAGGTGTCGAGCTCGACCTCGACCTGGAGTACGCCGCCGGGATGCTCGATCGACAGCCGGGACCCGTCTTCGTGCGCGGCCAGGTCGTGCCCGACCGCGCCGGGCAGTTCGACCGCGGTGCCGACGCTGACCGCGCAGAGCACCCCGATGGACTCGTGCACCCGCACGGGGATGAACGTCCGGGTCGAGATGGTCCCGCCGTGCGAAGGCGGTGCGACCAGCGAGACCTTCGGCACCGTCGTGCCGCTGACGTCGCCGAGCCTCATCGCCTTGCCCGCTTCGAGCCGCAGCCGCTGGACGCGCCTGTTCAGCTCCTCGTCCGCCTCGAGCTCGGTGACCGACTCCTGCCCGGTCTTGCCGAAGCTGGCCGCGTCCACCACGACGACCGGCATCCCGTTATCGACGCAGGTCACCGGAATGCCGCCGAAGACGTCCGTGACATTCCCGGTCGGCAGCACGCTTCCCCCGGCACCGCCGTGACTTGTCGCCGGCGGAGTCCTCGAAGTCGAGCACGATGGCCGCCGCCGTGCCCGGCACGCCGTCGATCGCCGTGTCCCCGCCGTAGCGCGGCCTGCCGCCGCAGGTGGGGAACGTAGCGGTGACGATCCCGTTGGTGTTCACCATCCGGATCCGGACGCTTGTCTGGTCCCCGTGCGCCGGGTCAGCCTGCGCGGGTACCAGCCCGCGTTCGACCGCGAACGGCCCGATGCCCGCCAGGATGTTCCCGCAGTTCTGCTTGTCGGTGACGATCGCCTTGTCGACCATGACCTGAAGGAATAGGTAGTCGACGTCAATGCCGGGCACCGTGGACGGTGAGACGACCGCGACCTTGGACGTCAGCGGATGCCCGCCGCCGACCCCGTCGATCTGCCGCGGGTCCGGCGACCCCATGACCCGCAGCAGCAGCTCATCCCGCTCGGCGCTGTCGGCGGGGAGGTCCTCGGCGAGGAAGTACAGCCCCTTGGACGTCCCGCCCCGCATCTGCATGGCCCGGATTCCGTCGTACCGGCTATCGCCGCTCATTAGACACCACGCACCCGTTCGGAGTGATCACTGGCCGTTTAAACACCTTCGCCAGCACGCCGCACGTACTCGGCGTAGCTGATGTAGTCCACCCGCTCCAGCTTCCGGCGCAGGCCGTACATGTCCAGGCCAAGGACGCCCTCGGCGAGTTGCTTGCGGTTGGCGTCCTCCTTGGCGATCCGTGCCTCGGACGCTTTTACCGCCTTCTCGACGTCAAGGCGCGGCACGACGCACACGCCGTCGTCGTCGGCGACGATCGCGTCGCCCGGCCGGATGAGCTGGCCGCCCAGTGACACCGGCACGTTCACCGAGCCGGGCGTCTCCTTCACCGTGCCCTGCGCGGACACGTGCGCGGTCCACGCGGGGAAGCCCATCTCGCGCAGTTCCTGGGTGTCGCGCAGGCCGGCCCCCATGATCAGGCCGCGGACGCCGTGGCTGACCAGGGAGGTGGCGAGCAGCTCGCCGAACGCGCCGTCGCTGCTGGGCGACGTGGCGGTCACCACGATGATGTCGCCCGGCCTGGCCTGCTCGACAGCGGCGTGGATCATCAGGTTGTCGCCCGGCCAGCACAGCACGGTGAGCGCTGTGCCCGCTATGCGCGTGCCCTGCTGGTTCGGCCGGATGCCCGGCCCGAGGTAGCCGTTGCGTCCGATCGCCTCGTGCACGGTCGCGACGCCGTACCCGGCGAGCTTGTCGACTTCCGACTGGTCGGCTCGCGGCGGGTCGGTGACGATGACGTTAAGCATGTTTCGCGGTCCCTCTGTTGTCTCGCTTGACGGGGACATCCCAGTTTGCCGATTATCGCCCGTAATGTCAGTTTGGCCCCGGGGGGCCGGGCTGGCCGCCTGCGTTGCCGGCCTGGCCGCCCAGCCTGCCGGCCTGGCCGCCCGCAGTGCCGGGCTGGCGTTCCGGAATGTCGGGCGCCGGGGCGCCCGACATTCCGGAAATTTCATGATCTGACGGTGCGGGCCGTGGCCGGCCCGCCTGGTCGTCCGTCTGGAGCGCCTCGATGACGCTGGCCAGGTGGACGCGGACGGCGCGGTCGGCGTCCGCGGGCCGGCGGCCGGCGACGGCCTCGGCGATGGCCAGGTGCTGAGGCAGTGACACCTCGGGACGGCCCGGCGGCGGGCGAGCTGGAACTGGTGCCGGACAAGCTGCGCGTGCAGTCGCTCAAGCAATCCGACCGCGACGGTCTGGCCGGAGATCACCCCGACCTGACGGTGCAGCTCCCGGTTGAGCTCGGAGTACTTCAGCGGATTCGCCTCCGCGACCGAGCGCCTGAGCTCTTCCGCGAGTTCGCGCAGCTCGGCGGCCTCGTCGTCGGTGATCCGTTCTGCCGCCTTGGCCGCACAGAGCGCCTCCAAGGCCATCCGGCATTCGGTGATGGCAACGGCCTCTTCGGTCGAGACGACCCGGACCCGGGCGCCGCGATTGGGGATCCGCTCGACGAGTCCCTCGGCGGTCAGGTCGAGCAGCGCCGCCCTTAGTGACTGCCGAGTCACCCCGAGCGTGCCGGCCAGGTCTTCCTCGACGAGCCGCTGACCGGGTGCGAGGTCACCGCTGAGTATCGCCTGCCGCAGCGCGGCCAATGCGTGAGAACGAGCCGCCTCCCCGGCCCGGGGCCCACCGGGCGTTGCTGCTGCCATGCTCCGAAACTAGTTATCGCGGCCAACGATTGTCAACAATCACTGGCCCGAGTTGTTGACAATCGGTGTCCCGCTCCGCCTAGCGGTCTCACGCCGCCACCGCGACCGGCCGACCCCGTGCTGCGGCTCCCGGGTTGGGCGTCGGCAAGGTATACCGACTTCGCGGGGTGATCCGGTGCGGTTTGCGAGCTTTGCAACCCCGCAAACTCGGTACATGTCCGCCGGGAGAATCCTCCATGAAAGGAAATCCGTCGTGAGTATAAAATGTCCACGGATAGTGAAATTTCCCTATTTGGCCACGCCGGAAACTGTCTTTCCCGTGCTTGCTTAATTCTGAAACGGGAAAGACGATTGTGTGCAACCGTGTGCGGGCCGCTATGGTCGGCGTGAGCTGGCAGGCGGCCGGTCGACGTGGTCAACCTCCTCCGGGCGGCTGGTGCGGGCCCGGTTAGTTACTGGCCGGTAATGTTGCGTTCCCCGGCTGAGCCTGCATACTTGAAGTCGTTATGTTACTCGCCGGGAAGATTTTCCGTTACGTTCTACATCCTGTCATCTCGACCACACCGCTACCTATCCGGCCATCCAGACGGGCCGCAGTGCCCGGACGCCCTTGACGGCCGCAATCGAGAACACCAGAGAAACGCGGGTCCCGGCATGAACGCACGACGGGAAGCATGACCTCATGGGCTGGTGTACCACGTTCGACTTGGACCGCTTCGCGGCGGCGGCGGGCGGCTACCTGAGGTCGAGGGCGGCCGAGAATACGCTGCTGCTGTCCGCGGCGCAGGCCGCCCGGCCGGGCCAGAAGCCGGGCAGCGAGCCGGAGCGGCAGCGAGCCGGCGCTGGCGCACGAAGGTGACCGGCCAGCAGCCGGGGGCGGCGGGCCGCGAAGTGCTGTTCGGCTGGTGGGAACCCCCTGACGGAGGCGAGCCGCGCGGCGCGTTCGTGCACGATCCGTCGGCGCCGCTGCTGATAGCGGGCAAGGCGCCCGAGATGGCGGCCGCGCTCGCCGCCACCCTCGCGAAGATGGGCAGGCAGGTCTACGGCGTCGACGCGCCGACGGAGGTGGCGGACGCGTTCGCGGCCGCGTGGAGCCAGCGGGCGGGCACGGCCATCCGGACGCACCGGAACTGCCGCGTCTACCGGCTCGTCGGCGCGGCCCAGGGAACGCCGCCGATGCGGGACGCCCGTGGCCTACGGTACGGGCGGCTGGCCGTCGCCGGAGGTACCCGGCCCGGTCGGCAGGCTCCGGGTCGCGACCGAGGAGGACCAGACGCTGCTCGCCGACTGGCTGACCGCCTTCGCGACCGAGACGGCCGAGCGCATCAGTTCCCCCGCCGACCTGGCCGCCGACCTGATCAGCTACGGCGGCGCCGTCTTCTGGGAGGTGCCGCAGAAGAGCAGCCGGCTGAGGGACGCCGCGCACCACGTGATCCCGCACCACCGGGACGGGCCGTCAGGGGAACCCGCCAGGCAGCCGATGGCGCTGGCCACCCTGACCCGTCCGGTCGCGGGAACCGTCCGGATCGGCATGGTCTACACCCCGCCGGACCGCCGCCGCGGCGGTTACGCCACCGTGCTAACGCTGGCAGTCAGCCGCGCCGTTCTCACCGACACCGGTCTTACCGATGCGGGCCCGGGTGACGCCCCGGGCCGTCCCCGCGGCGTGCTCGGTGCCGCTTCCGGCCGGGTCAACGAGGTCGTGATGATCACCGACAAGAACCGATCGGACCGCTGGGGCAGCAGGCTGGGCTATCAACTGGTCGGCGAGCGAGCGGTGCTCCGCTTCGGCCCGGTGACCGGCCCGATCCCGCGTGGCCAGACGACCGGCTCGATGCCACGGCTGCCCACCGGGCCGCTGCCCCGCCTGCCCCGCCTCCGCCGTTAGACGTCCGCGCCGTCAGACGGCCGCCGAACATCCGCCGTCAGGCAAAGGTCAGGACGCGACCGCCTCCGCGAGAGTGATCTCGGTCGAAAGCTCCGGTGCCCGCTCGAACGAGAAGTCGGCGATGTTCCCCGCCGCCCGCAGGTCGGATTCGCTGGCCCGCACGGCGGCCTCGTCGGGCCCGCGGACCACCACCCGCGCCGCCTCGGCGCGCATGGACAGCTTCGCCGCCGACTTGGCCTTGCGCACCTGGCCGAGCACCTCCGCCGCGGTAGCGAGCACCGCCGGGTCGCCGGCGTCAGCCGCGGACCCCGTCTCGATGTCCCCGGTCCCGGCACCGGAGCCGAGCCGGACGAAGGCCGGGACGAAGGCCAGGACGCGGCGTGTACGGACCCGTCGTGCCACCACGACCACGCCTCCTCCGTCACGAACGGCAGGAACGGCGCGAACAGCCGCAGCAGCACGTCAAGCGCCCGCCGCAGCGCGCCGCGGGCCGACGCCGCGCCCGTGTCCGCACCGTACGCCCGCACCTTCACGAGCTCGAGGTAGTCGTCGCAGAACATCCAGAAGAACCGCTCGATCGTCTCAAGCGCGCCGGCGTGGTCGTAGGACGACAACGAAGCCGAGGCCTCTCGCACCGCCCGCGACAGCGCGGCGAGCAGCGACTGGTCCACCGGCGACGTCACCGGCCCGACGGGGCCGTCAAGGGACAGCACGAACTTGGACGCGTTGAGGATCTTGATCGCCAGCCGCCGCCCGACCTTGAACTGCCCGGGGTCGAACGCGGTGTCCACCCCGTACCGTCCGCTGGCCGCCCAGTACCGGACCGCGTCCGAGCCGTACTGGTCGAGCAGTTCCGTCGGCACGACCGCCTTGCCCCTGGACTTCGACATCTTCTTCCGGTCGGGGTCCAGGATCCAGCCCGAGATCGCCGCGTCCGACCAGGGCAGCGCGCCGAACTCAAAGTGGGAGCGGGTCACCGTGGCGAACAGCCACGTCCGGATGATCTCGTGCGACTGCGCCCGCAGGTCCATCGGGAACACCCGGGCGAACAGGTCGGGATCGGTCCCCCAGCGGCCGGCGATCTGCGGTGTCAGCGACGAAGTCGCCCACGTGTCCATGATGTCCGGGTCGCCGATGAACCCGCCGGGCCGCCCGCGCAGCGCCTCGTCGTACCCGGGCGCGGGGTCGGACGCCGGGTCGACCGGCAGCGCGTCCTCCGGCGGCACTATCGGAGCGTCGTACACCGGCTCACCCGCGGAGTTCAGCGGGTACCACACCGGGAACGGCACCCCGAAGAACCGCTGCCGCGAGATCAGCCAGTCGCCGGCCAGGCCGGCGACCCAGTTCTCGTACCGCACCCGCATGTGCGCCGGGTGCCAGTTCAGCTCCCGTCCTCGCTCAAGTAGTTCAGAACGGATACGGCTGTCCCGCCCTCCGTTCCGTATGTACCACTGCCCCGAGGTGACGATCTCGAGTGGCTTGTCGCCCCGCTCGTAGAACTTCACCGGGCGGGTCACCGGCCGCGGCTCGCCGTCGAGGTCACCGCTTTCCCGCAGCAGCCCGACCATCCGCTCCCGGGCCGAGAACACGGTCTTCCCGGCCAGTTCGTCGTAGGGTGCGGCGGGCACCCCGGCGGGCGGGCGGGCGAGCAGCCGGCCGTTCCGTCCGATGATGGCCCTGGTGGGCAGGTCGAGCTCCCGCCACCAGGTCACGTCGGTCAGGTCGCCGAAGGTGCACACCATCGCGATGCCCGACCCCTTGTCCGGCTCGGCCAGCGGGTGCGGGTAGACCGGCACCTCGACCCCGAACACCGGCGTCGTCACCGTGGCGCCGAAAAGCCGCTGGTAGCGCGCATCGTCCGGGTGTGCGACGAGGGCGACGCAGGCGGGCAGCAGCTCCGGCCTCGTCGTCTCGATCCACACCGGAGAACCATCGGGCGCGCGGAAGGAGATCCGGTAAAAAGCGCCAGCGTAGTCGCGGTCCTCGAGTTCCGCCTGGGCGACCGCCGTCTGGAACGAGACGTCCCAGAGCGTGGGCGCCTCGGCCCGGTACGCCTCGCCCCGGGCGAGGTTGTGCAGGAACGCCCGCTGCGACACCCGCCGCGAGTCTTCGCCGACCGTCGTGTACAGCAGCGACCAGTCCACGGAAAGGCCGACGCGCCGCCACAGCTCCTCGAAGGCGCGCTCGTCGATAACGGTGAGCTGATCGCACAGTTCGATGAAGTTACGACGTGAAACCGGTATCTCGGTCTTGCCGGCGTTCTCCGGCGGGCCGAACGACGGTTCGTACGGCACCGAGGGGTCGCAGCGCACGCCGTAGACGTTCTGCACCCGGCGCTCGGTGGGCAGGCCGTTGTCGTCCCAGCCGATGGGGTAGAAGACCGTCTTGCCGTTCATCCGCTGGTACCGGGCCACGATATCGGTGTGCGTGAAGGAGAACACGTGCCCCACGTGCAGCGATCCGGACACGGTGGGCGGCGGCGTGTCGATGGAGTACACCGACTCACGCGGCCTGGACCGGTCGAACCGGTAGACCTGGTCGGCCTCCCAGCGTACGCTCCATACCGCCTCAAGCCCGTCGAGAGTGGGCTTGTCGGGCACCCGGCTATCGGGCACCCGCTTATCGGGCTCAGGAGCAGTGCGCGGCTGCTGGTGGGCATCGGTCATGCCGTTAACCCTAATGCGCGCCGTCCCAGACGACCTGCGAATTAACGCCCGGGCCGTCAGCGGTCCGGGCATCGGTGCGGCCCGTCCGCTAGGCTCACTCAGGCAGACCCAGCAAGCCAGGAAGGTCGCAGAACGTGACGAGCCAGAGCTCAGAGACCACCGCGGGCCCGGCCGGGACCGCGTCGATCGTCAAGCGGATCGCGGCGGAGCTTGGCGTGCGCGATCACCAGGTTGCCGCCGCGGTCGACCTGCTCGACGGCGGCGCCACGGTGCCGTTCATCGCCAGGTACCGCAAGGAGGCAACCGGCACCCTGGACGACGCGCAGCTGCGGACCCTCGACGAGCGCCTGCGCTACCTGCGTGAGCTTGAGGAACGGCGGGCCGCGATCCTGGCCTCGATCGACGAGCAGGGCAAGCTCACCGACGAGCTGCGGACGAGCATCAACGCCGCCGACACCAAGGCGCGGCTGGAAGACCTGTACCTGCCGTACAAGCCGAAGCGCAGGACCAAGGCCCAGATCGCCCGCGAGAACGGACTCGAACCGCTCGCTGACCTGCTGCTGGGCGATCCGGGCAACGACCCGAAGCAAGCGGCGGCCGGCTACCTCAGCGAGAACGTCGCCGACGTCGCCGCCGCGCTCGAGGGTGCCCGCGCGATCCTCGTCGAGCGCTTCGCTGAGGACGCCGACCTGATCGGTACGCTCCGCGAGCGCATGTGGTCCCAGGGCAACCTGCTCGCCCGGGTCCGCGAGGGCAAGGCGGACGAGGGCAAGAAGTACAGCGACTACTTCGACTTCGCCGAGCCGTTCGGCAAGCTCAAGGCGCACCGGGTACTCGCGATGTTCCGCGCCGAGAAGGAAGAGGTGCTCGACCTCACGCTCGACCCCGCCGACGAGGGCTTCGAACCCGCGGTAAGCGGACTGAGCGGCTCCTACGAGCAGCCGATCGCCGACCGGTTCGGCATCCGCGACGAGGGGCGCCCCGCGGACAAGTGGCTCGAAGACACCGTCCGCTGGGCCTGGCGCACCCGGGTCCTCGTCCACCTGGGCATCGACCTGCGTATGCGCCTGTGGCAGGCGGCCGAGGCCGAGGCCGTCGACGTCTTCGCCGCCAACCTCAAGGACCTGCTGCTCGCCGCTCCGGCCGGGCAGCGCGCCACCATGGGCCTCGATCCCGGCTTCCGCACCGGCGTCAAGGTCGCCGTCGTCGACTCGACCGGCAAGGTCGTCGCGACCCACACGATCTACCCGCACGTCCCGCAGCACAAGTGGGACGAGTCGCTGTTCATACTGAAGAACCTCGCCGAGCAGCATCACGTCGAGCTCATCGCCATCGGCAACGGCACCGCGTCCCGCGAAACCGACAAGCTGGCACTCGACCTGATCAAACAGAATCCAGGCCTCGACCTCACCAAGGTCGTCGTCTCCGAGGCGGGCGCGTCCGTGTACTCGGCGAGCGCCTACGCCAGCGGCGAACTGCCCGACCTCGACGTGTCACTGCGCGGTGCGGTCTCCATCGCGCGGCGGCTTCAGGACCCGCTGGCGGAACTCGTCAAGATCGACCCGAAGTCGATCGGCGTCGGCCAGTACCAGCACGATGTCACTGGTACCAAGCTTGAGCGCTCCCTGGACGCTGTGGTCGAGGACGCGGTGAACGCGGTCGGCGTTGACGTCAACACCGCGAGCAGGCCGCTCCTCGCCCGGGTCTCCGGCGTCACCGACTCCCTGGCGGGCGCGATCGTCGCGCACCGCGACACCAACGGCGCGTTCGCGACTCGCGAGCAGCTCAAGGGCGTCCCGAGGCTCGGACCGAAGGCGTTCGAGCAGTGCGCGGGCTTCCTGCGAATCCGGGGTGGCGACGACCCCCTCGACACCTCTGGCGTGCACCCCGAGGCGTACCCGGTGGTCCGCCGCATCCTGGTAAAGACTCAGGCCGACGTCGCGTCGCTGATCGGCAACGCCAAGACGCTCCGCGGACTCAACCCGGTCGAGTTCACCGATGAGGCGTTCGGGCTTCCGACGGTCAACGACATCCTCAAGGAGCTGGAAAAGCCCGGCCGGGACCCGAGGCCGGAATTCCAGACCGCGACCTTCGCCGAGGGCGTCCACACGCTGAACGACCTGGAGCCGGACATGGTGCTGGAGGGGGTGGTCACGAACGTCGCCGCCTTCGGCGCGTTCGTCGATATCGGCGTCCACCAAGACGGCCTCGTCCACGTCTCGGCCATGTCGAACAACTTCGTCGCCGACCCGCGCGACGTAGCCAAGCCGGGCGACGTGGTGAAGGTCAAGGTCATGTCCGTCGACATCCCGAGAAACCGCATCTCCCTCACCATGCGCCTGCAGGACGACCCCGGGGCCGACGAGGGCAGGGGCAGCGGCGGCAGGCCTCCCCGCGGCGAACGGCCGGCGCGCGGTGAACAAGCAGCAGCATCCCGGACGAGTGCGACTGACTCCGGTCGCGCTCATTCCCCCGCTCGGCCAGCGGACAATCGCCGAGGGGGCGGCTCCGGCGACCGGCGCCCCGGCCCCGGCGGCGGCCGTCCTGGCACCCCGGGCAACGACGGCCGGGGCGCACCGGGCCAGCGTGGCGGCGGCTCCGGTTCCGGCAACGACCGCCGGGGCGGCGGACCGGGAGCGGGCGGTGACCGCCGGGGCAGCGGCCCGGCCGGCGATACCGACCGCCGCGGCGGCGGATCCGGCACCCCCGATGACCGCCGGGGCGGGGGATCTCAGGGCAGCGACCGCCGCAGTGCCCAGCCGGCCCCGGCCAACAGCGCGATGGCTGACGCCCTCCGCCGGGCCGGCCTGCTCAACGACAAGGGAGCCCAGAAGAAGGACCGCCGCTCCGACCGCCCCTGACCACAGCGGCACCAGCGATCAGCCGATCCGGCCCGGCCGTTCGCCGGCTGGCGCGGTTGAATAGGTCTCATGGCGAACATCGAGGACTTCAGGAAGCTGGTACCGGGGGATCACGGACTTGTCGTGGTCTCCGCAACGCGGAAAGACGGGACGATCTCCTCGTCGGTGGTGAACGCCGGCGTGCTGCCGCACCCCGTGACCGGCGGGGCCGTGGTGGGTATGGTTGTCCAGGGCGGCACGAAGAAGCTCGCCAACTGGCGCGAGCGCCCGTACGCGAACGTTGTCATCAGGTCCGGGTGGCAGTGGACGGCGGCCGAGGGCCGCGTCGACCTCATAGGCCCCGACGACCCGGCCGCGGACATCGACGCGGAGCGGCTGCGCCTGCTGCTGCGCGAGATCTTCACCGCCGCGGGCGGCACGCACGACGACTTCGACACCTACGACCGGGTAATGCGGGAGGAGCGCCGCACGGCGGTCTTCATCCACCCGGACCGCGTCTACGGCAACCCCGGCCAGTAACCTACTCGACCGGGCGCGCCGCTAGCATCGGTACCGTGAGTGTTGCTTCGTCGCCCGAATCCGCTGGCACCGGCCAGGATCTGTCACCGGTGCCCATGTCCCCGGTGTCTGGGCCGCCATCGGCCGCCGACAGCCCGGAGCCCCCCGCTTCCGTGAGCAGCCCGGCAACCGCGGAAGCGGAGTTCCCCGATGCCGAGCTGTCCGGTGGTGAGGTGCCCGGCGCGGGGGTGCCCGACGCGTTCGAGCGACTGTGGACGCCCCACCGGCTGGCCTACATCAAGGGCGCGGGCAAGCCGACAGGACCTGAGGCTTGCCCGTTTTGCATCGCGCCGACGCTCAGCGACGAGGACGGCCTGATCGTCGCCCGCGGCGAGCTGGTCTACGCGATCATGAACCTGTACCCCTACAACAGCGGCCACGTGCTGATCTGCCCGTACCGCCACCTGGCCGACTACACGGAGCTGACCCGGGACGAGACCGCCGAGTTCAGCGACTATACGACCCGTGCGATCACGGCACTGCGCACCGTGTCCGGGCCGCACGGCTTCAACATCGGGATGAACCTCGGCACGGTCGCCGGCGCGGGCATCGCGGCCCATCTGCACCAGCATGTGGTGCCGCGCTGGGGCGGCGACACGAACTTCATGCCGGTCGTCGGCATGACCCGCGTCCTGCCGCAGCTGCTGGCGGACACCCGCAAGCTCCTCGCCGATGCCTGGCCGCCGGCGTAACCCCGGTCCAGGACGACCGCGGCTTGCTCTGCCCGCGCACATTGACCTCGCCAGCCTGGCCGGTACCGCACCGGGCCGCCTGCCTCCCGTGAGCTGTCAGCGAAGCCGTTGACAGCTCACGGGATGCGTGGCGGGTCGTTCCCTCTGCTACGCCGGGCGGGAGTCCGCCGCCACCTTGGCCGCCAGGTGGGAGGGGAGCGGCTCGTGCCGCAGGTACCCGCGGGTGAACGACCCGGTGCCGTGCGACACCGACCGCAGGTCGATCGAGTATCTCGTGATCTCAAGCTCGGGCACTTCGGCCCGGATCTGCGTGCGTCCGATGCCCACCGGCGTGGTCCCGATGACCCGGCCGCGCCTGCCCGACAAGTCGGACATGACCGCACCGACGTATTCATCGGGCACCAGGATCGACACCTCGTCGACCGGCTCGAGCAGCATCAGTGAGGCCTTCTCGCAGGCGTCCTTCAACGCGGCCCGGCCAGCCTTCTGGAACGCCATGTCCGAGGAGTCGACCGAGTGCGCCTTCCCGTCGAACAGCGTCACCCGCAGGCCCGTCATCGGGTAACCGGCGAGGATGCCGGCCTCCATCTGGGAGCGCACGCCCTTCTCGACCGACGGGATGAACTGCCGCGGCACCACCCCGCCGACGATCTTGTCGACGAACTCGAACCCGGGTGCCCCGCCGGGCAGCGGCTCCACCTCGATGTGGCAGATCCCGAACTCGCCGTGCCCGCCGGTCTGCTTCACGTTCCGGCCGAGCCCGCGGGCCGACACCGCCACCGTCTCCCGCAGCGGCACCCGCAGCGTCACCGTGTCAACCGCGACGCCGTACCGCGCGGACAGCCGGTCGAGCAGCACGTCCGCGTGCGCCTCGCCCATGCACCACAGCACGAGCTGATGCGTCTCCGCGTTGATCTCAAGGCGCATCGTCGGGTCCTCGGCGACCAGGCGGCCGAGCGCGGAGGACAGTTTGTCATCGTCCGCCTTGGACCGGGCCACGATCGCCACCGGCAGCAGCGGATCCGGCATCGACCACGGCTCCATGATCAGCGGCTGATCCCGCGACGACAGGGTGTCCCCGGTTTCCGCGGTTGACAGCTTCGCCACGGCGCAGACCGATCCGGCCGGGCATTCGGTCAGCGGCCGCTGCTGCTTGCCCAGGGGCAGGGTCAGTGCGCCGACCCGCTCGTCGTCGTCGTGGTCGGGATGCCCGCGCTCGGCCCGCCCGTGCCCGGAGACGTGCAGCGACATGTCGGGGCGGAGCGTTCCGGAGAACACGCGGACGAGCGAGATCCGCCCGACGTACGGGTCGGAGGTGGTCTTCACGACCTCGGCCAGCAGCGGACCGTCCGGATCGCAGGAGAGTCCCGCGACCAGGTCCCCGGTCACGGTCGACGTCACGGGCGGCAGCGGGTGCTCAAGCGGCGACGGGAACCCCTGGGTGACGATCTCAAGCAGCTCCGCCATGCCGATGCCGTGCGGCGAGGAGACGGCGAGCACCGGGTAGAACGACCCGCGCGCGACGGCGGTCTCCAGGTCAGAGATGAGCACGTCCGTCGGCACCGTCTCGCCGGACAGGTACCGGTCCATGAGGGTCTCGTCCTCGCTCTCGGTGATGATCCCCTCGATGAGCGATTCCCGCGCGGGCGCCATGCGTTCGAGGTCGTCGTCCGCGGCAACTCCAGCCGCGGCGCGCGTCCCCGACGAGTAGTCATACAGCGTCTCGGACAGCAGCCCGATCAGCCCGCTCACCCCGTCTCCGCCCGGGCCGGCGACCGGCAGGTAGAGCGGCAGCACGCCTTCGCCGAAAGCGTCCTGGCACTCGGCCAGGACCGTCGAGAAGTCAGCCCGGCCGTGGTCGATCTTCGTGATGACGACCGCGCGGGGCATTCCCACCGCTGCGCACTCCTCCCACAGCAGCCGTGTCACCCCGTCTATCCCGTCGGTGGCCGCCACGACGAACAGCGCGCAGTCCGCCGCCCGCAATCCCGCCCGCAGGTCCCCGGTGAAGTCCGCGTACCCGGGTGTGTCGAGCACGTTGACGGTTATCCCGTCGGTCACGATCGGCGTCAGGGCCAGGTTCACCGACCGCTTCTGCCGGATCTCCACCTCGTCGAAGTCGCTGGCCGTCGTACCGTCTTCGACCCGCCCCGCCCGGGCGATGGTGCCCGTGTGCAAGAGCAGCGCCTCCGCCAGCGTCGTCTTACCGCTCCCGGAATGGCCGACAAGCACGACATTCCGTATGCCGTCGGCCCCCGATACCCTGCCCGCGCCTGCCGGTCCTGCCCCTCCTGAGCTGCCTGTGTCGGTCACTCTCGTCGCCTCCTCGCGCTCGTGAGCTTTCGTAAGCACAGGGTGAACCCGACGGGCGCGTTACCACAAGACCCCCAAGAAGAATCCGTAATGTTACGTCAGCCTTAACAGCAGCCAGTCACCCAGCCGCCGCACGCCGCATCCGCCAGGCGCCCCCACCTGATGCCGATGCCCGCTCTGCCTGTGTGAAGTTGAGCCGGCAGTAGTCGGCCTAACTTCACACGGGCGCGAACCGCTGCCTTGTCGTGTGAACCTCAGCCCCGCACGAGGCAGCGCGGGTTGTGCGCTGCCTGCTACCGCGGCCACGGGGCGGCGCAGCCGCAGGCGGCCGGGTTGTGGTCGCCTCTCGACAGCAACCACAGCGCTAGGCGTTGCGGGCTGTGCAACGCCTGTTTCCACAGCGACCACCCGGTACGGGCCTTAACCTCAACCACAGCGCGGGGGGCGGCGCGGTCTTTGCGCCGTCCTCCCGTGGGGAGGCCACGGAGGGGCGAAGCCCTTCCGTGCGCGGGGGTGCAGGGGGTCGTCCCCCGCAAGCGGCACCGCGTCGTCCACCCGCAGACAGCACTGCAATAGGATTCTTTCCGGTCATGCTGAACTTCCTTCGTCCCTTCTTCGCGCGCCTGTTCGGCCCGTTGATTCAGGCGCTCGCGCGCACGCCGGTCACCCCGAACATGATCACGGTCGCCGGCACCGTCGGCGTCTGCGCGGCCGCCCTGTCGATGTTCCCGATCGGCGAGACCTTCCCCGGTGCCGCGACGGCGACGTTCTTCGTCTTCACCGACATGCTCGACGGGCAACTCGCCCGCATCAAGGGCAACTCGGGCAGGTACGGTGCCTTCCTCGACTCGACCATGGACCGGTTCGCCGACGCCTCCGTCTTCGGCGGCATCACGATCTGGTTCATGCGCACCGACCACCTGCTCGCGGTCGTGTCCCTGTTCTGCCTCGCGTGCGGCCTGTGCGTCTCCTACGTCAAGGCCCGGGCCGAGGGCCTCGGTTTCAACGCCGACGTCGGCCTGATCGAGCGCCCGGAACGGCTGGTGATCGGCCTGACCGGGATCGGGCTGTCCGGCCTGGGCGTGCCGTACGTCATGGCGATCGGCCTGTGGGCCGTCGCGGCTGGGTCGGCGTACACGCTGTACCAGCGGATGCGGGCCGTCCACCAGGACGCCAAGGCCAAGGATGCCAAGCCCGGGCCGGCCCAGCCCACAGCGGCACCACCCGCCCCGGCGCACTCAGAGGAAGCCTGATGGAACGGGAAACGTTCAGGGAACGCCTGCTCAGCGCGGCGTTCGGGGCCGGCTGGAACCTGGTCTGCCGCCTGCCGGAGCCGGTTGCGCGCGCACTGTTCGAATTCGGCGCCGACACCGCCTGGCGCCGCCAGGGTCCCGGAGTGCGGGTCCTCGAGGGCAACCTGGTAAGAGTCCTCAGAACGAATCCGGCTTCCTCCAGCACCCCGAGCGCCGTTCCCTCCCGGGGAGAGGCATATGCGGGCACCCTGGACCCCGCCGGGTCCCGCGCGGGCACCCTGACCCCGCCGTCCCGCGCGGCGCCACGGACCCCGGCGGGATCCGTGGGGACGGCTCTGGCCCGGGTGACCCGTACCCGCCGGTGGACGGCGCGCAGCTGCGGGCGCTGTCGCGGGCGGTCCTGCGGTCTTACGCGCGCTACTACCTGGAAACGTTCCGCCTGCAGATCATCCCGGACGCGCGCATCGTGGCCGGCATGCACGCGAACCAGGAGAACCTCGACCTGACCTTGGAGCACATGAGGAACGGCCGCGGCGTCATCTACGCGCTGCCGCACATGGGCGACTTCGAGCAGGCGGGCCGCTGGGTGATCCTGGTCGGCGCGGGTTCGATCGTGGCGCCCGCCGAGCGGCTCAGGCCGGAGTCGGTGTTCCGGAAGTTCCTCGCGTTCCGCGAGGGCCTCGGCATGGAAGTGGTACCGACCAGCGGCGGCCCCCATCCGTTCGGCGTGATGGCCCAGCGCCTGCGGGCGGGCCTGCTGGTTACGATCGTCGCCGACCGGGATCTGTCGGACACCGGCGTCGAGGTGGACTTCTTCGGCGAGAAGGCGCTGCTCCCGGCCGGTCCGGCCGCCCTGGCGGTGCAGACGGGGGCGGCGCTGATGCCGGTGGCCTGCTGGTTTGTCGGCGAGACAGAATGGGCCGCGCACATCTACGACGAGATACCCGTTCCCGCCTCCGGGACCAGGAAGGAGAAGATTGCCGCGATGACCCAAACCCTCGCGACGGTCTTCGAGCAGGCGATCAGCGAGCACCCGGAAGACTGGCACATGCTGCAGAAGGTCTTCGTCAACGACCTTGACCCGGCGCGGCTGGCCCGCAGCCGCGCCCGCGCCGTCGACGGGAACAGGAACGGGCACGGTGCGGCCGGGAACGGTACCGCGACCGGGCTGGGGACGGGGGATGGTGCTATGAGCGGGCTAAGGGCCGGGAACGGTACCGCGGCTGGGCCGGCGACGGGCAACGGCGCCGCGAGCGGGCCGGGCCCGGTGGACAGTGCCAGCCCGGCCGACGGCGGCACGGGGCACGCCGCCGACGGGGCTGCCTCATGAGACTCCAGGGGGCGCGCCAGTGCGGATAGGCATCGCGTGCCCGTATTCGTGGGATGTCCCTGGTGGCGTGCAGGCGCACATCAGAGACCTGGCTGAGGCACTCATCGACCTCGGTCACGAGGTCTCGGTGATCGCCCCCGCCGACGACGATCTGCCGCTGCCGCACTACGTGGTCCCGGCGGGCCGCGCGATGCCGGTCCCGTACAACGGATCGGTGGCCCGGCTGGCGTTCGGCCCGCTGTCGACGCGCCGGGTTCGGCGCTGGCTGCGCGACGGCGACTTCGACGTGCTGCACGTGCACGAGCCTTCCGTGCCCTCGCTGTCGCTGCTCGCCTGCTGGGTGGCCTCCGGACCGATCGTGGCGACCGTGCACACCGCGATGCGCAAGTCCCGTGTGCTGCTCGCCACCCAGCCGGTGCTCCGCTCCGCGCTTGAGAAGATCGACGGCCGGATCGCGGTCTCCGAGGCGGCCAGGTCGACGTTCGTCGAGCACCTGGGCGGCGACGCCGTACTGATCCCCAACGGGGTCGCCACCCACCGTTTCCTGCACGCCGACCCGCTCGACGGCTGGCCGGGCGCGGGCGGCGCGGTCGGCTTCCTCGGCCGGATGGACGAGCCCCGGAAGGGCCTGGCGGTGCTGCTCGGCGCCTTCGAGATCCTCGCCTCGCAGCGCCCGGGCCTGCGCTTGCTGATCGCCGGCCCAGGTGACATCGACGAGCAGCGGCGCTCGCTTCCGGCCGAACTGCACGACCGGGCCGTGTTTCTCGGCGAGGTGTCGGAAGCGGACAAGGCGCGCGTCCTGCACTCCGTCGACGTCTTCTGCTCCCCGAACACGGGCGGCGAGTCCTTCGGCATCGTTACCGCCGAGGCGATGGCGGCCGGCGCGCCGATCGTCGCGTCCGACATTCCCGCGTTCCGCGACGTGCTGCGCGGCGGCCAGGCGGGCGACCTGTTTGTCACCGGCGACGCTGATGACCTGGCCCGCGTGACGGCGCGGCTCCTCTCCGACCCCGCCCGCCGCGCCGAACTGTCGGTCGCCGCCCTCGCCGCGGTGGCCGACTACGACTGGGCGACCGTCGCGAGAAACGTGCTGAGCGTATACGAAACGGTCGTGCTCGGCCGCAGCACGGTGGGAATCGCGCAATGACACGGGGCAAGCGCCAACGCCAGCAACTCAGGGGACCGCTGTCGCTGGTGATGAAGTTTGTTCCTCCCGGTCAGGGCGCTGACCGGGGCGCCCCGGCTCATAGGGCCATTTCGCGCTCCGCAAAAGCCGCATCCTGGGACAGCTACTCGTCAGTACTGGCCCTATGTCGTCGGCGGCGGGGGAAGCAAGTCGGGGACGCCCTAAACGGCCTTCCGGGCCGAGTCCCAGCTCCCTGGCGTCGGGACGAGCATATGATAACAGCAAGAAAAGCCCGACCGATTCTCCGGCCCGGGCGTCGTGCCGCCATCGCGCATTTCAAGATAACAGCAAAAAATAGGGCTGATCGATGACCTGGACGATCATTGCGCTGGTTGTGCTGGCCGTCGTCGTGTGGGGTTTCTACGTCTCCTGGCGGGCCAGCCGCCTTGACCGGCTGCACAACCGCGCGGAGGCGGCCCGCACGGCGCTTGACCTGGCCCTGGTCAGGAGGGCGGCGGCGGCCTCGGAGCTCGCCTCCTCGGGGTTGCTCGACCCGGCGACGTCCCTGCTGCTCGCGGACGCGGTGCGCCGGGTCAGGCAGATCGGGCCGGCCGAGCGCGATCTGGCCGAGTCTGACCTGACCCGCGCGCTGCGCGCCACCCTGGGCGACCCCGACTTCCGCGAGGAGCTCATCGGCGACGACGATTCCGCTGACCACGACTCCGCTCGCCCCTCCCCTGACCGCGGTGGGGCGGCGGAACTGGTCGCCGAGGTCGAGGCGGCCGGGCAGCAGGTGTTCATCGCCCGCAAGTTCTACAACGACCTGGCCGGCCGCACCGTGTACGCTCGGCGGCGTCCGCTGGCCAGGGTGCTCCGGCTGGCCGGGAGTGCGCAGTTGCCCGGGTTCTTCGACATGGACGACGCCATCGCCGGCGACGGCATCGAATAGGGCCACCTGAGGGCCAATCGGCCTGACCGTCCGCTGCCGCCGGCGGCCTACCATTGTAGGGATCATCCTTCGAGCAGTGAGGTCTTCTCATGTCCACCGCCGACCCAACGCCAAGCACTCGTTCCGACGGTCCCGTGTCTGACGGTGCCGTGCCTGAGACCGGCACCGCCCGCGTCAAGCGCGGCATGGCCGAAATGCTCAAGGGCGGCGTGATCATGGACGTGGTGACTCCGGACCAGGCCAAGATCGCCGAGGACGCCGGCGCGGTGGCCGTGATGGCGCTTGAGCGGGTTCCCGCGGACATCCGCGCACAGGGCGGCATCGCCCGGATGAGCGACCCGGACATGATCGAAGGCATCATCAGCGCCGTGTCGATCCCGGTCATGGCCAAGTGCCGGATCGGGCACTTCGTCGAGGCCCAGGTGCTGCAGTCGCTCGGCATCGACTACATCGACGAGTCGGAGGTGCTCACCCCGGCCGACGAGTCACATCACGTGGACAAGTGGAAGTTCACCGTCCCGTTCGTCTGCGGTGCCACCAACCTCGGCGAGGCCCTGCGGCGGATCGCCGAGGGCGCCGCGATGATCCGCTCCAAGGGTGAGGCGGGCACCGGCAACGTGGTGGAGGCCACCAGGCACATGCGCTCGCTGAGCCAGGGCATTCGCCGTCTCGCCGGCCTTCCGCCGGAGGAGCTCTTTACCGCCGCCAAGGAACTCCAGGCGCCGTATGACCTGGTAGCCGGGGTCGCTAAGGCGGGCAAGCTGCCGGTCGTGCTGTTCACCGCCGGCGGCATCGCGACTCCCGCCGACGCCGCGATGATGATGCAGCTCGGCGCGGAGGGCGTCTTCGTCGGCTCTGGCATCTTCAAGTCGGGTGACCCGGCCAAACGCGCCGCCGCGATCGTCAAGGCGACCACGTTCTACGACGACCCCGACGTCATCGCGAAGGTCTCCCGCGGACTCGGCGAGGCGATGGTCGGCATCAACATCGACACCCTCCCCGCCGACCAGCACTACGCGCAGCGCGGCTGGTAAGCAGCGCGGTCGGCCAGTAGGGAACACACGCCCCGTTCGGCGGTTGATAAAAGAATTCCTCACCGCGGCGGCAGTCACCCATACCCAACCCCAGCGCGGCGAACCCGCAGGCGCTGCGGCTGTGCTGGGCCTGCGGCAGCAACCACCGCACCTTAAACCCCGGCCACAGTGCGAGGAAGCCGCAGGCGATGCGGGTCGGGGATTGCCGTTAACAGCAGGCACGGGGTTTTACCCAGGCCATGGCGCTAGGCGGCGGCCTTAACCTTAACCACAGTGCTAGGGCGTCCGGTTTGTGGACGCCCTGCCTACAGTAACCACAGAGTTTTAACCCCAGCCACCGCGCGGGGGGCGAGCGCTTTTTGCGAGTCCCCCCGTGGGGAGGCTACGGAGGGGCGAAGCCCTTCCGTGATCCGAATGCTCTAATTTTGCATGCACTGAGGAAGTTACTTGCCGATGAGGGGCAAAATTAGAGCATTCGTCGGGGGTGCAGGGGGGTCGTCCCCCCGCGAGGAGCACAGTCCCCCCCATGATTTGGGGGGTCACCGGGGGATCATTCCCCCGGGGGAAGGAACAGCCTTGGTCATCGGGGTACTCGCTTTGCAGGGTGACGTGCGTGAGCACCTGCGCGCGCTTGGCGAGGCCGGCGCGGCCGCCACGCCGGTGCGCCGCCTGAGCGAGATCGAGTCGGTCGACGGCCTGGTCATCCCCGGCGGGGAGTCGACCACGCTGTGGCGGCTGACGGTCGCGTTCGACCTGCTCGACCCGGTGCGCAAGCTTATCGCCGACGGCATGCCGGCCTTCGGCTCGTGTGCGGGGCTGATCATGCTCGCCGACCGGCTCCGGGACGGGGCCGGGGGCCAGCAGACCTTCGGCGGTATCGACATGACCGCCCGGCGCAACGCCTTCGGCCGTCAGGTCGACTCATTTGAGCGCGCGGTGACGCTGCGCCTTGACGGTGCCCGCCAGGGGCACGGGACCAGCCCGGAACAGGGGGCCAGCCGGGAAGCCGGGCCCGGCCAGCAGGGGGAGATGCCGTTCCACGCGGTGTTTATCCGTGCGCCCTGGGTGGAACAAGCAGGCCCCGAAGTCACCGTGCTCGGCGAGGATGACGGTAGGATCATCGCCGTCCGGCAGGGGCCGCTTCTAGCGACCGCGTTCCACCCGGAGCTGACCCCCGACCGGCGCATTCACGAGCTTTTCGTTTCGATGGTGAAGGGAACGTCATGAGCGGCCATTCCAAATGGGCCACCACCAAGCACAAGAAGGCGGTGGTCGACGCTAAGCGCGGCAAGCTGTTCGCCAAGCTGATCAAGAACGTCGAGGTGGCCGCCCGAACTGGTGGCGGCGACCCGGCCGGCAACCCGACGCTCTTCGACGCCATCCAGAAGGCCAAGAAGTCCTCGGTGCCGAACGACAACATCGACCGCGCCGTCAAGCGCGGCTCCGGCCAGGAGGCCGGCGGCGCGCAGTACGAGAACATCACCTATGAGGGCTACGGCCCCGGCGGCGTCGCGGTCCTCGTTGAGTGCCTCACCGACAACCGTAACCGCGCGGCGAGCGACGTGCGCGTCGCCCTCACCCGCAACGGCGGCCGGATGGCCGACCCGGGTTCTGTGGCGTATCTGTTCAACCGCAAGGGCCTGATCGTCGTCGAGAAGACGAAGGACATGACCGAGGACGACGTCCTGATCGCGGTCCTCGACGCGGGCGCGGAAGAGGTCAACGACCTCGGTGAGTCCTTCGAGGTCATCTCCGAGCCGACCGACCTGGTCGCGGTGCGCACCGCCCTCCAGGACGCCGGCATCGACTACGAGTCGGCCGACATGGCATTCCTGCCGAGCAGCGAGATCGACTTGGACGAGGACCAGGCGCGCAAGGTCCTGAAGATGATCGACGCGCTGGAGGACTCCGACGACGTCCAGGACGTGTACGCGAACTACAACGTGAGCGACGAGATCATGGAGAAACTCGGCTAACCGCCCGGCCGCGCTCCTGCGCAGCGGGTTCATGATCGCGGAAGATTTTCCTTTCGTGGAGGATTTGCAGCTCATTAGATGTTTTTCTTCCGTGATCATGGGCCGGGCCGCGACGACGGCGGGACATTCCGGACAAAGCCCGCACGCGCCAGGACAGCAAGCCCCTAGGGCGAACCGCTTGACGCAACCGCCGTTGCCCTCCGGCATGCCGAGCGATCCCGCGCCATCTAGAGACACGAGCCGGGGATGCGAGCACGGCGGGCGGCGGCGCGGTAGGGTGGCGAACAGGTGTTCGCTGACGAGCGGGTCAAGGGACGGGATGCTGGTGCGCGCGATGATCGGACCGACGTAGTGACCAGCTATGCCGCGCGTCCACTGTCCCGTGTGCTCGGCGTTGACCCCGGTCTCACGCGGTGCGGACTCGGCGTGGTCGACGGGGTACCGGGCAGGCCGCCGACCCTGGTCGCCACCGGGGTGGTCCGTACCGACGCGGATGAGGACATCGCGGCCCGGCTGCTGGCGATCGAGGAAGAGGTCGAGCGCTGGCTGACCGAGTACCGCCCCGACACGGTGGCGGTGGAGCGGGTGTTCAGTCAGCACAACGTGCGGACCGCCATGGGCACCGCCCAGGCCGGCGCGGTCGCGATCGTCTGCGCCGCGCGGCGCGGCCTGCCGGTCGCCCTGCACACGCCAACCGAGGTCAAGGCAGCGGTAACCGGCAGCGGGCGGGCTGACAAAGACCAGGTCACGCTGATGGTCATGCGGCTGCTGCGGATGACGGACCGGCCCAAGCCCGCCGACGCCGCCGACGCGCTGGCACTGGCGATCTGTCATCTGTGGCGCGCCCCGGCCATCAACGCGAGGCAGGCCAGCGCCCGCACGGCAGCGAGCAAGAAAACGGGAGATCCCGTGGCGGGAGGTACAGCGTGATCGCGCACCTGAACGGCACCGTGGCCGGCGTCGGCCTCGACGGCGCCGTCATCGATGTCGGCGGCGTGGGGCTGCGGGTGCAGTGCACTCCCGACACGCTCGCCGCACTCAAACCAGGCGAACCGGGCCGGGTCGCGACGTCGCTGGTGGTCAGGGAGGACTCGCTGACGCTCTTCGGGTTCGCCACCGAAGACGAGCGGAACGTCTTCGAGCTGCTGCAGACCGCGAGCGGCGTGGGCCCCCGGCTGGCCCTCGCGATGGTCGCGGTGCACTCGCCCGACGCGCTCCGCCGCGCGGTCGCGGCCGAGGACGTCAAGGCGCTCACCATGGTCCCCGGCATCGGCAACAAGGTTGCACAGCGGATCATCCTGGAGCTCAAGGACCGCATCGGCGCGCCCGGCGACCTCGGCGCCGGCCTCGGCGCCGCGCCGTCTCGGGCGTCCGCACCGTCCTGGCGCGACCAGGTCACCACGGGCCTGGTCAACCTCGGCTGGTCCGCCCGCGAGGCCGAGACCGCGGTTGCCGCCGTCGAGGCCGAAACCGACGGCACCGCCCCCGACGTCGCCACCGCGCTCCGCGCCGCCCTGCGGAAGCTGTCCAAGTCGCGATGAGCGGAGACGACGCGCTGACCAGGGCCGAGGAAGCCGAGCTGACCCGCCGGGCGGCAGGCTCCCGTGCAAGCACAGCGGACCAAGAGCCTCGACCACCAGAAACGTACCCGGCGCCGCAGGCGCCGTCCCGGGGGCTTGCCCCCGGCGAGGGGGCAATGGGGGAGGGACTCCCCCATGATTTGGGGGGTCACCGGGGGGATCATTCCCCCGGGGGGAGTATTGTCTCGCCGCTCGCCGCCGGCGACGAGCAGGCGGAGGAGGGCGCCCTGCGGCCCAAGCGCCTCGATGACTTCGTCGGCCAGGCGCGGGTCCGCGAGCAGCTGACGCTGCTGCTGCGCAGCGCGCTGCGCCGGGGCCGCCCGCCGGACCACGTGCTGCTTTCCGGTCCGCCCGGCCTCGGCAAGACCACGATCGCGATGATCATCGCCGCCGAGCTCGGTGCGCCGCTGCGCCAGACCAGCGGCCCGGCGATCGAGCGTTCCGGCGACCTCGCGGCGGTGCTGTCCACCCTGCAAGAGGGCGAGGTCGTCTTCATCGACGAGATCCACCGCCTCGCTCGTCCCGCCGAAGAGATGCTGTACCTGGCGATGGAGGATTTCCGCGTCGACATCGTGGTCGGCAAGGGGCCCGGCGCGACCGCGATCCCGCTCGACCTTGCCCCGTTCACCCTGGTCGGCGCGACCACCAGGGCCGGCCTGCTGCCAGCACCGCTGCGCGACCGCTTCGGCTTCACCGCGCACCTCGACTTCTACCAGCCGGAAGAGCTCGCCGTCATCGTCCGCCGGTCGGCCGGGCTGCTCGGCGTGCCGATCGAGGACGGCGGCATCGAAGAACTGGCGCAGCGCTCCCGCGGCACCCCCCGGATCGCCAACCGGCTGCTGCGGCGGGTCCGCGACTACGCCGAGGTCCGCGCCGACGGCGTGGTCACCAGGGAGCTCACCAGGACGGCGCTTGAGCTGTACGACGTCGATGAACTCGGCCTTGACCGTCTCGACCGCGGGGTGCTCGACGCGCTGGTCAGGCGGTTCGGCGGCGGCCCGGTAGGCCTGTCCACCCTGGCGATCGCGGTGGGGGAGGAGTCGGAGACCGTCGAGGTGGTCGCCGAGCCGTTCCTCGTCCGGCATGGCCTGCTGGCGCGGACCCCGCGCGGCCGGGTGGCCACCAGGGCCGGCTGGGAACACCTCGGCCTGGTCCCGCCGCCCGCCACGGAAAGCCCCACCCTCTTCGACTAAGGACCTCCGGCACCGAGGCGGCCGCGGATCTCCTCGGCGGCGTAAGGTGTGAGCGAGATCACGATGATTGCCGGGCGCCGTATGCGGTGCACGGCAGCGTCGCAAAACTTCCCGGCGCGGGACCCGCCGCTTGAAAGCGTGCGGATACCCGCCGGGGACGCCAGGTTGGACAGGGTTCGGTAGCGAAACGGTCGCAATGCGGGGACAGTTGTCTGCTTTTGCCGAGGAACACGCGTCCGCGAGTAACGATCCACCACGGAAACCTCGTAGGGTGGTTATGCGTTTTTCTTAGCGCCGCTACACTGCGCAGGTTGGCATGTGACCGTTACCACACGGCTGGCCGGCCGGCAACGGAAAGTCAACCGGAAGGAAGCCCCGATGGTGGGGAAACTCGAACCACTCGCAGCCACTGCGACGAAGTCAAGCGGGTTTAACCCGTCGACGCTGATCCTGATCCTGGTCGTCGTCGTGGCGTTCTACCTGCTGATGATCAGGCCGCAGCAGCGCCGTCGGCAGCAGGCCCAGCAGAAGCAGGACACCGTGCAGCCGGGCGCCACCGTACGGACCACGGCCGGCATGTACGCGACGGTCCTGGAAGTGGACGGCGACGACGTGATCCTTGAGGTCGCGCCGGGCGTTGAGGTCCGCTTCATGAAGCGCGCCGTCATGGACGTGGTATCCCCGGGGGAGGCGGTAGACGAGGACGAGGCGCCCGTCGACGAGACCGACACCGAGTACTCAGCGGACGAGGACCCGGAGACCGTCGTGGACGGCGCCGACGAGCCCTCGGACACCGTTCCCGAGCCCGCGGACGCCGACGAGACGGCGTACGAGCAGGCTACGGGCACCAAGAAGGACTAGCGCACACCCGCGACGAGCAGACGCACGCTAAGAGGCAGGCGACAAGTGGCACCCCCACGCAGAAGCGGCTCCCATCCGGGCCGCGCGCTGGCCGGGCTGGCCGTCCTAATCCTGATCATGTTTTTCTCGATCACGGGCAGCCAGACGTTCAGCCCCGGTAACTGGCAAAACCAGTTCAAGGTCAACCTCGGGCTCGACCTGTCCAGCGGCACCGAGGTGGTGCTGCAGGCGGCCACCCCCAATGGCCAGGCGCCGTCACCCGGGGCGATGCAGCAGGCCGTTTCCGTCCTGCTCGCCCGGGTGAACGGCACGGGCAACTCCGGCGCCCAGGTGCAGCCGGAGGGCAACAACCTGCTTGACGTGACGATCCCCGGCAAGCCGCCGACGGCCGTACTCAA
The DNA here is from genome assembly GCA_963785645.1 of uncultured Actinomycetota bacterium. GTDB lineage: Bacteria > Actinomycetota > Actinomycetes > Streptosporangiales > Streptosporangiaceae > Trebonia. The sequence continues at coordinate 376,481 of CAWAWG010000014.1, read as the reverse complement.
CCTGGTCAGTTCCACCGCCAAGCTGGCGTTCCGGCCGGTGTACCTCGAGCAGGCGTACACCGCCCCGGTGACCGCTACGCCCAGTGCCTCGGCCAAGGCCAGCAGCTCGGCCAGCCCGTCGGCCACGGCGACGGGCAGCGCCAAGTCGTCCGCCTCGTCCTCGCCCACCCCGTCGGCGGGCGCCACCGCGAGCGCGAGCCCGAAGGCCTCGACCCAGGCCGAGTCCGCCGCGCTGGCCAGCCCGTCCGCCACGGCGTCGGCGAAGGCGAGCACGACGCCCACGGCCAGCACGACGGCGAAGGCCGGCAGTACCGCGAAGGCGAGCGCCAGCCCGACGCCGACCGCGACGTCGTCAACCTCCGCGTCTTCCACCCAGTACGGTGACCCGTCCGAGGTGAACGCGGCCACCATGAAGCTGTTCAACAAGCTGGTGTGCAAGCCCGGCGCTAACGACACCACGGTGGACGACGACTGGAAGGCGAGCGTCGGGTACTCAGAGGCGGGCGACCAGTGGGACATGCCGAAGAACCAGATCGTCTCCTGCGACCCCAGCGGCGACAAGTACGTGCTCGGGCCGACCGTCTTCGAGGGCACCCAGCTGACCAGCGAGACCGCCGCCCTGGACCAGAACAGCTCGCAGTGGATCGTCAACATCTCGCTTGACAGCGCGGCGACCAAGGCGTTCGGCACGCTGACCACCAACCAGTACAACAACTACTACCCGAGCGTAAGCACCAGCCAGGATGACGCGGTGCTTGACGAGAATGCGATCGTGCTCGACGGCGACGTGCAGTCCGCGCCGCAGACCAACGGCGCGCTCACCTCGGGGCAGTTCGAGATCAGCGGCCCCGGGACGACCGGCTTCACCGAGGCCCAGGCGGACCAGCTCACCAGCCTCCTGACGTACGGCCAGCTGCCGCTGAACTTCACCGTGGCGAACACGGAGTCGACATCCGCCGCAGACCGGCCATGCCCAGCTGGACGCGGGGCTGCTGGCCGGCATCCTCGGCCTGGCCCTGGTGGTCATCTACCTCTTCTACTACTACCGGGGCCTGGGCCTGGTGTCGGTGTCCAGCCTGCTGCTGGCCGCGCTGCTCGCCTACTTCTCGGTGGTGCTGCTCAGCCGGTACGAGAACTTCACCATGTCCCTGTCGGCGATCGCCGGCCTCGTGGTGGCGATCGGCATCACGGCCGACTCGTTCATCGTCTACTTCGAGCGGCTCCGCGACGAGGTGCGGGACGGCAAGACGCTCCGCCCCGCCGTCGAGGCGGGCTGGAAGCGGGCCAGGCGGACGATCCTGGTCTCCGACACGGTGTCCTTCATCGCCGCGGTGCTGCTGTACAAGTTCGCCGTCAGCGACGTGCAGGGCTTCGCCTACACGCTCGGCCTGACCACGCTCATCGACGTGCTGGTGGTGTTCCTGTTCACCAAGCCGATGGTGACCCTGCTGGCCGGGACGAAGTTCTTCTCAAGCGGGAACAAGTGGTCGGGGCTCGATCCCGAACGGCTCGGTGCGAAGGCTAAATGGCGCTCCACGACCGTGCGCACGGTTCGGACCCAGCGGACAGGCTCCGGACGTTCGCTCGGCGACTCCTCCGGTAGCTCCTCGACCTCGAAGGAGGCATGATGGCAGGCGGCGGGATCGCCGGTCGGCTGTACCGGGGCGAACTCTCGGTCAACATCGTCCACCGGCAGCGGCTGTGGTATGCCATCTCCGGCCTCATCCTGCTGATCAGCATCGTCGCTCTGCTGACGCGCGGGCTGAACTTCTCGCAGGAGTTCACCGGCGGGTCGAGCTTCACCTTCCCGGCCAGCTCATCGATGAGCCAGGGCGCGATCTCCCGGGTGGTCACCGCGGCGGGCGGCGGCGACGCCACCGTGCAGAGCACCCAGTCCGTGAAGGAAGGCCAGCAGTGGACGGTGCAGACCGGCACCCTCCCCTCCGGCGAGCCCGACAAGGTGGCGACCGCCCTTGAGGGGGCGTTCCACGTCCAGCCGGCCAACATGCAGGTCCAGATCGTCGGTCCGACCTGGGGCAGCCAGATCTCGCACAAGGCCATCGAGGCGCTGATCATCTTCCTCGTGGTGATCGTGATCTACCTGTCGATCGCGTTCGAGTGGCGGATGGCCATCGCGGCGTTCGTCGCGCTGCTGCACGACATCCTGATCACGGTCGGCGTGTACTCGCTGGCCGGCTTCTCAGGTCAGCCCGACGTCCGTCATCGGCCTGCTGACCATCCTCGGCTACTCGCTCTACGACACCGTGGTCGTCTTCGACAAGGTGCGGGAGAATACCGCCGGCCTGCTCACCACGCAGCGCTCCACCTACAGCGACGCCGCGAACCTGGCGCTCAACCAGACCCTGGTCAGATCCATGAACACCTGCCTGACCGCGCTCCTGCCGGTCGCGTCGATCCTGTTCGTCGGCGCGGGCCTGCTCGGCGCGGGCACGCTGAAGGACCTGGCCCTCGTGCTGTTCGTCGGCATGCTGTCCGGCACCTACTCCTCGATCTTCATCGCCACCCCGGTCCTGGCCGACCTGAAGGAGCGGGACCCGCAGTACAAGGACCTGGCGGCCAAGGTCAACCGCCGCATCGCCGGCGGCCGCGCGGCCCAGCGCGCCGCGGCGGAGGCGGGCGGCACCACGGGCGCCGCCACCGCGACGGGGCTAGCGACCACGGGGCCAGCGACCACGGGCACCGTTCCCGGCGCGTCCGCCGAGTTGGCGGACCAGGACCAGGACCAGGACCAGTACCAGGACACGGACGAGGCGGCCGAGCCGGCGGCGGCGTAGCGGTTCCCGCCGCCGCGTCCCGGGTCGGTGACGCTCAGCCGCGCCCGGTCGCCAGGCAGCAGCGGGTCACCGGCGGCACGCAGCGCCGTCCTGGCACCAACAAGAAGAAGAGGCGGTAGCGGAGTGTCGGACATCGAGGCCACGATCGCCGAGCACGTTCGCGACATCCCCGACTACCCAAAGCCCGGCGTCCTGTTCAAGGACATCACGCCGCTGCTTGGTGACCCCGGGGCGTTCGGCCAGGTCGTGGAGGCCATGGCGGCTGTCTTCGGGCCCGTCGGACAAGGTGGTCGGCATCGAGGCACGCGGGTTCATCCTCGCCGCCCCGGTGGCCTACGAGATCAGGGCCGGATTCGTCCCGGTGCGCAAGAAGGGCAAGCTGCCGTCCGCGACCTTCGCCGAGGAGTACGACCTGGAGTACGGCAGCGCCACGCTCGAGGTGCACCAGGACGCGTTCGAGCCGGAGGAACGGGTGCTGATCGTGGACGACGTGCTCGCCACCGGCGGCACCGCCCGCGCCACCGCCTCGCTTATCCAGCGGGCGGGCGCTCACGTCATCGGAGTCGCCGTCTTGATGGAGTTGTCGTTCCTCAAGGGCCGGCAGGCGATCCCCGATATCGAGGTCCGATCACTCCTCGTAGTCTGAAACGGTCTGCGAACGTTCCCTGATCTGCGGAATGTCAGGACGCTACCTGTGGGTTAATAACCGCAAGTAGACTGATGACCTGGCAGATGCGAGGAGCGCTTGTGGCCGGTGATGTAATGACGACCGCCACGGCCGGCGCCGGAGGGGCTGCCCGTATCGGGGAACCGACGGATTCTGCCCAGCTCAACGGGCAGGGCCGGGGTGAGTCAAACCGCGATCCAGATCGCGAGACGGACCAGGTGGCGGCGTCCACGCCGCCGACCGGTGCGCCCGATAACGTCCAGGTACCGGCGCGCACACAGGAAACCTCGCGGTCGACTTCAGGAGGTGCGGCTCCCCGTGCCGCACAGACTCGTCAGGGGCTCGCCTCGGCGGCGCAGCCTGCCTCGCCAGGCGCCGGAGTTCGCCGCCGCCTCGCGCGGCTTGGAGCACAGCGGGGGTCCAGTGTGAACCCTGTCCTCGAACCGCTGATCAAGACCATCCGCGCGCACCACCCCAAGGCGGACGTGCGGACGGTGGAGCGTGCCTACGAGGTCGCAGCGCACTGGCACAAGGACCAGAAGCGCAAGTCGGGTGACCCGTACATCACTCACCCCCTCGCGGTGGCCACCATCCTCGCCGAGCTCGGCATGAACACCGAGACGATCTGCGCCGCGCTGCTTCACGACACCGTCGAGGACACCGACTACACCCTCAACGAGCTGCGCAGCGAGTTCGGTGAGGATGTCGCGGCCCTGGTCGACGGCGTCACCAAGCTGGACAAGGTCAAGTACGGCGCCTCCGCCGAGGCCGAGACCGTACGCAAGATGGTCGTCGCGATGTCCCGCGACATCCGCGTCCTGGTCATCAAGCTCGCCGACCGGCTGCACAACATGCGGACGCTCCGCTACATGCCGCGCGACAAGCAGGAGCGCAAGTCGCGCGAGACCCTGGAGATCTACGCCCCGCTGGCGCACCGTCTCGGCATGAACACGGTCAAGTGGGAGCTTGAGGACCTGGCGTTCGCCACGCTCTACGCCAAGCGCTACGACGAGATCGCCCGTCTGGTGAGCCAGCGGTCCCCGAGAAGGGATCAGCTGCTCCAGGAGGTCATCGAGAACCTCTCGGCCGACATGCACGAGGCGAAGATCAAGGGCACGGTTACCGGCCGTCCCAAGCACTACTACTCGATCTACCAGAAGATGATCGCCCGCAACGTCGAGTTCGACGACATCTACGACCTGGTGGGGATCCGTGTCCTGGTCGACTCGGTCCGGGACTGCTACGCCGCACTCGGCACCATCCACGCGCGGTGGAACCCGGTCCCCGGCCGGTTCAAGGACTACGTCGCGATGCCGAAGTTCAACATGTACCAGTCGCTGCACACCACGGTGATCGGACCGGGCGGCAAGCCGGTGGAACTGCAGATCCGCACCTGGAGCATGCACAAGCGCGCGGAGTACGGCGTCGCGGCGCACTGGAAGTACAAGGAGGACATGCGCGTACACGGGCCTGCCCTGGCCAGCGGCAACCCCGTTGCCAAGGTGGGGAGCAAGGCCGAGGCCAAGGCGAGCCAGGACGCCGCCGAGATGGCCTGGCTCCGCCAGCTCGTCGACTGGCAGCGCGAGACCGAGGACCCGGCCGAGTTCCTCGAGTCCCTCCGCTATGACCTGGCGAGCGCCGAGGTCTTCGTGTTCACGCCGCGCGGCGAGGTCATCGCGCTGCCGCACGGCGCCACCCCGGTCGACTTCGCCTACGCGATCCACACCGACGTCGGCCACCGCACGATCGGCGCCCGCATTAACGGCCGCCTGGTCGCGCTGGAGTCCGCCCTGGACAACGGCGACACCGTGGAGATCTTCACCTCCAAGTCACAGGAGGCGGGACCGAACCGCGACTGGCTGGAATTCGTCAAGTCCGCCCGCGCCCGTAACAAGATCCGGCAGTGGTTCTCCAAGGAGCGCCGCGAGGCGGCGGTCGAGGCGGGCAAGGACCAGATCGCCAAGGTCATGCGCAAGCAGGGCCTGCCGTTGCAGCGCCTGATGTCCGCCGAGACCCTCAAGGCGATCGCCGCGGAGCTCCGCTACCCCGACCTGGCCGGCCTGTACGCCGCGGTCGGCGAGGGCCGGATCAGCGCCCAGTCGGTGGTCACCCGCCTGGTCCGCGCGGTGAGCGGCACGGCAGGCGCCCAGGAGGACCTGGCCGAGGTCACCCCGATCCCGCCCAAGGCGCCGAAGGTCCAGCGGAACCGCACCGCGAGCGACTCGGGCATCGAGGTCGAGGGCGTGGCCGACGTCTGGGTCCGCCTGTCCAAGTGCTGCACCCCGGTCCCGGGCGACGAGATCCGGGGCTTCGTCACCCACGGCCACGGTGTCTCGGTTCACCGCGCGAACTGCGTGAACCTGGAGCACCTGTCGGACACCCAGCGCGAGCGCATGGTCCCGGTCCACTGGGCCCCAAGCGACGCAAGCGTATTCCTGGTAGCGATCCAGGTTGAGGCGCTGGACCGCACCAAGCTCCTGGCCGACGTCACCAGGGTGCTGTCCGACCAGCACGTGAACATCCTGAGCGCCGTCGTCCAGACCACCAGGGACCGGGTAGCCCTAAGCCGCTTCACCTTCGAAATGGGCGACCCCAAACACCTAGGCGACGTCCTGCGCGCCGTCCGCAGCATAGACGGCGTCTACGACGTCTACCGAGTCACCAACTAAGGTCAACCCCGATTATCCCGAACGACTGGTGGCAACTCGCAGCCGCGCAGCCGAGACCTGGCACCGGGCCCGTTACGGGAACTGAGCGGTTGACGCGGCCACGCCAAGGTAGTTGTCCTTGGTCTGGCCGGCTCCCCAGCTCAGCGTGACGAAGCAGCCTATGTCCGCCTTGGGCAGTACGGCCAGCTGTGCCCCGTAGATGTTTTCCCCGCTGCCGCTTTTGAGCTTGTAGGAGGTCTCTACGCCGGGCACGCCGCCGACCGTGACGTTGTTAAGCGTGACGTCGGTGGCTATGGTTCCGTACTCGGCCTTGAGGGCTTGCTGCAGGAACGGAACGCCGGCGCTGCCGGTATCGGTGATCCCCGAGGACTGGCAGTACGCGCTGATATTGCGGGTGTAGTGCTGCGGACTTGACACGGCGGACGCGACGTCGAAATCCATGATCGCATGGTCCGCCTTGAGCGACTGCATGTCCTGCTCGAGTGTCGATGCGCTGACGTCGGGCGCGTCGAGCTTGCTCGCGGCGCTCGCGATCGTCTGCTTGGCCAGGTCCACCGAGACCCAGGACTTCGGCACGGCGATGGAGATCCCCTGCGCCGACCCGCCGGCCCGCTGGTACCCGGCGGGAACGGCGGTGCCCGTGGTTACCGTGCCCGTGGCTGCGGTGCCCGTGGCTGCGGTGCCCGCGCTCGCCGCGGGACTGGCCGTCGTGCTGCCCGCATGACTCGCCGCAGCGGTCGCGGACGCACTGGCGCTCCCGGTCCCGCCGGACGAACATGCGCTAACCACGACGACTGTACCGACGGCCGCGAGTAGTGCCAGGCCGCTACTCCTAACGGGCATGCGGGCCCACCTTTCATCGCTAATGGACATAATCGTCGCGATATTAGCGAATCAGGTGACATAACCGAGTAGATGTTGTCATTTCGTGTCGTACCCTGCGCGATTCCAGCATCCGTCTGCGCTCTCCATGCTCCGTCACTGCAGTTGCGATAAGCATCAATACCTGCCGGGATTCGCTAATTCCCGCAAAAGCGTTCTAGTGGCGCCGGGTAAGCCTCGCTTCATGGATCGCGCCCGGCGTTACCAGTCTCGGAGGAAGTTCATCACTCGGTTCCTGGTATCGGCCAGGGTTTTGGAGTGGGCTCGGCCCAGTTTCTTGAGGACACGTTCGACCGAGATGGCACGGACAGATTCCGACTGGACCCAACTTGGTCCGCGCAGCCCACTCTCGGGACCGATGGGAACGTGGAAGGGCAGCCCTCGATGTCGGCTTGTGACGGCTGCGACGATCAGCTGCTCGTTACGTAGTTCGTTGTAGGACGGGCCGGAGAGAACAAGTACGGGACGTCGGCCCGCCCTGCTCGTGGCCCGCCACCGGGTCGAGGTCGGCAAGCAGGACGTCACCGGCCTGATATGGCACCTTGCGCCCCTTCGGTGCCCTCGTTGTACTCAGGCCACTCGGCCGTTGCGTCAGACAGACCGTCTTGAGCCGTGCCGCGCTCGAATCCATGAAGCTCGGACAGGTATTCCCGCCAGGACTGCGGGTCCTCGCGCTGCATGCGTTCCATGATCTCGTTGGCGCGCCACATTTCCCGCTGGTACTTTTCGCGCTCCACCAGTCGTGTGAGCAGGTCTCCGAGCGTGACATGGTCTTCGTCGGCCAAGGCGCGAAGTTCGTCGCGGACGGCACTGTCCACCCTGATCGTCGTATCGCTCATACACCCAGCATACTTTTTGTATGAGCCCTGGGTCTCAACTGCAATCATTGAAGCTTTGCTGCCCATCATGTAACTCCTCAATCTTTAGGTAGCACCAAGGTAGCAGCTGCCGGTGACATTCCGGCGTGCGAACCCTTTGCACGACTTGCATGCGCATGCTCCCGCGGGTCACGACACGTGCAGGCAGACGAGGGCGAACCAGCACCAGGTGCAAGTAACACCTCATGTCACTTGCACCTGGTGCTAGTACGGTGGGCTGGAGAAACCGTCGGACCGATAGACCAGCGTCAGCCCCCTGAGGAGACGCGTTGGGCGCAAGGCCGACGGCAGCCATGAAAGCAGCAATGGGCCCCGGAAGTAGACAAGCGTCAGCCCCTGGGAAGATGTGCTGGGTGTATGGCAGGCGGCAGCCCTGGCAGCAGACCGTGCGGGCCAGTCTTTACCCCGATGACTGCAGAGGCGGTGGGCGCAAGGGGTGTCAGCCGCGCGCCTTCGGTCCAGCCCAATTGGGTTTTATTGGGAGGGACCGAGCAGCGCGCGGGGACACCCATGCGCCCACCGCCACCACCTAAGCGAAGTAAAGAAATACTTCAGCCTGAGAACTCAGCCAAAGTACGCTCAGCCTCCACCAGCCAGGAGCGACGAGCGGCCAAAGCCTCCTCGGCCTTGCGGATCCCGCTGGCATCCCCGCGCGCCTGGGCCTTAGCGAGCTGTGATTCGAGTGCCGAGATCGCCGTCCGGAGCTGGTTAACGGTCCCTTCGGCCCGCGCGAGCGCCTCCGGGTTGGACCGCTTCCACTGAGCCTCCTCGGCCCGCCGGACCGCCTCCTCGACCCGCCGCAGCCCCTGCTCCAGCTGATCACGCGTCTCCCGGGGCACCGGCCCGGCCTGCTCCCACCGCTCCTGGACGCCGCGCAGCGCGGACCGGGCCGCGCGCCAGTCGGTGACCGGCAGCAGCGCCTGCGCCTCGGCCAGCAGGACCTCCTTGACGGCGGCATGCCCGCGCAGCTCGGTCTCCTTGGCCGCGAAGACCTCGGAGCGCGCGGCGAAGAACTTGTCCTGCGCGTCCCTGAACCGCTTCCACAGGTCGGCCTCGTCGTCGCGGCCGGCCCGGCCGGCGTCCTTCCACTGCCGCATGAGCTCGCGGTAGGTAGACGACGTGCCGCCCCAGTCGGTCGAGTCCGCGAGGGACTCGGCCTCCGCGACGAGCTTCTCCTTGCGGGTACGGACGGTCTCCCGCTCGGACTCAAGAGCGGCGAAGTAGGCCTTGCGGCGCTTGGTGAACCCGTTGCGCGCCGCGGACAGCCGCTTCCACAGCACCGCCTCGACCGACCGGTCGGCGTGCGGGGCGGCCTTCCACTCCTCAAGGAGTTCAGCCATCCGCTCGCCGCTGGCCTTCCAGTGGGTCGCCTCGGCCGCGATGTGCTCGGCCTCGTCGACGATCCGTTCCTTGACATGGCGGGCATCGGAGCGCGCCTGCTCGCGGGCGGCCTTGACTTCCTCGCGGCGCGCGTCGACCGCACCGGTCAGCGACTCGAGCCGGCTGCGCAGCCCGTCGAGGTCACCGAGCGCGTTAGCGTCGGACACGGACTTGAGCAGCCGCTGCACGGTCGACTGCGCCTGGGCGGGGGCGATCTCTGTCGTCGCGATGCGCTGCTCGATCAGCGTCACCTCGGTCTCAAGCGACTCGAACTTGCGCCGGAAGAACGCGATCGCCTCTTCCGGGCTCCCCGCCGCCCACGAGCCGATCACCCGCTCGCCATCGGCGGTACGCACGTAGACCGTCCCGTCGGCGTCTACCCGACCCCAGGGATCGTTGGCGGTGGTCACGGCGAACCTCCTGGTTCATCTGCTGCCCCGGGCGGGTGCCCGGGGCGTCGTGTTGCTCAGGTCTGCTTGATAGTCACGCTGTTGATGACGACTTTCTCCTTAGGTGCGCCACCGCCCGCATCCGCGTACGTGCACGAAGTGCCAGCATTAGCCACTTTCTGGAGGATATCCAGACCTGACGTTATTGTCCCGAACGGCGTGTAATCCGGCCCGAGGGTGCTGTTCTTGAACACCAGGAAGAACTGGCTCCCATTGGTGTCGGCCGTACCGTTGTTAGCCATCGCGACGGTTCCGGCCTTGTAGGTCACGGTCCCGGCCGACGATGCCCCCGTAGGCAGGTTCTCGCTGGCGAATTCATACCCAGGGCCGCCCGTTCCAGGCGCGTTGGCGGCCGTCGAGCAGGTTAGCTTCGTGGTCGCCTTCGCGATCGGGTCGCCGCACTGCAAGACGTAGAGGCCATCGGAGTTGACGATCCGGTGGCACTGGCTCGAGTTGAAGTAGCCGGCCTCCGCCAGGTGCACGAAGGAGTTGACGGTGCAAGTCGCCTTGGAGTTAAGCAGGCTGATATCGATCGTGCCGACGCTCGTATTGATCGCCGCTGTATAGGCGGACTTGTAATTCGGCGTAGCCGGCGGCACCGACACCTTCTTGGCCGCGGCTGCCACGCCGCTTGTCGTGTACGCGCAGTGGGTCGCGGGCTCGGCCACCGTGGATGCCGAGGCAGTCGCGGATGCCGAAGACGACGGAGTGGCCGACGCCGTGGACTTGGGCTTAGCCGTGGCCTTCGGCGTGCTCCCGGTGACCAGCACCGCCGTCACGCCGCCGATCAGGCCAAGCACGCAGACCACGGCAAGGCCAATGCCCAACCGCTTACGGATCTTGCGCCGCCGCTCGGACTGAATTTGCCGCTGCCGCTCGTACCGCTCGCGGGCGCGCCGCCGCTCCCGCTCTTTGCTCCCCGCCAAGGGTGCCGCCTCCTATATATCGCGATAAGCCCACAACGCCCCGTTGGTGGCGTTAGCGCACGATCGTTCGCGCATCGTACCCGCCGGCGGTGCCGAAACGGAACTGTCGTTATGAGTTCGTGCACTCGATTGTTCTTGTTGCCTTCCGGGGGACCGCTACCGGTGACCCTTGGCCTCTCCCCGTGCCTGCCGGACTCCCGTGTTCCCTGGACTCGCTGTCCTGTTATCAGTTCGCTGCGCCACACGGCGAGTCGGTAGCCTGTGATCGTGCTAGTGACTGGCTTTCCCGCAGGTGCCTTCGCCGCCAACTGCTACCTGGTGGCGCCGGCGCCCGGCGAGGAGTGCGTAATCATCGATCCGGGGCAGGACGCGGAGCGGGGGATCGAGGAGCTGCTCGACCGCTACCGGTTGAAGCCTATCGCGGTGCTGCTCACTCACGGTCACATCGATCACATGTGGTCGGTCGCTCCCGTCTGCGGTGCCAAGGGCATACCCGCCTACGTCCACCCCGACGACCGTGAGCTGCTGTCGGACCCGGGCAGGGGACTTGACCTCCTGCTCGGGCAGCAGCTATTCGGCGGCCTGACCTTCAGCGAGCCGGACGACGTAAGGCCGCTGGAAGACGGCGAGATCGTCACCCTGGCGGGCCTGGACTTCACCATCGGCCACACCCCGGGCCATACGCCGGGCTCGGTCACCTTCCGTAGCGGTGAAGCGGACCTCGATGCCCTGTTCACGGGGGACCTGCTGTTCGCCGGTTCCATCGGCCGCACCGACCTGCCCGGCGGCGACCATGCGACTATCCTCAGGTCCCTGGCCCGCACGCTTACCCTGCCCGACGCTACGGTCGTCCTGCCTGGTCACGGGGGCACGACGACGATCGGCGACGAGCGCAAGACCAATCCATTCCTGACCGGACTCCAGCCGGCCCAGAAGGGACTTTGAACCCATGCCATTTCAGGCGCCCAAAGGCGTCTCAGAATACGTGCCGCCGCGCAGCGCGCTGTTCGAAGAGGCGCGCGACGCCTTCGCCGAATCCGCCCGCCTCGCCTGCTACGGCCCCATCGAGACCGCTGTATTCGAGGACACCAACCTGTTCGTCCGCGGCGTCGGCGAGTCATCCGACGTGGTCCGCAAGGAGATGTACTCCTTCGCCGATCGCGGCGGCCGGGAGATCACGCTGCGCCCGGAGATGACGGCCGGCGTGCTTCGCGCCCTGCTCGAGCACAACCTGCACAAGGGCGCGCTGCCGGTCAAGGTTTTCGGCAGCGGCCCGGTTTTCCGCTACGAGCGTCCGCAGGCCGGCCGGTACCGGCAGTTCTACCAGTTTGACCTGGAGGCGATCGGCACCGAGGACCCGGCCGTCGACGCCGAGACGATCGCCGTCGCGTGGGACGCTTACCAGGCACTCGGGCTCAGGCAGTACACGCTGCTGCTCAACTCGCTCGGCGACAAGAACTGCCGCCCCGCCTACCGCGCGGCCCTGCAAGACTTCCTGCGGAAACTCGACCTCGACGAGGACACCAGGCAGCGGATCGAGATCAACCCGCTGCGTGTCCTGGACGACAAGCGCCCCGAGGTCCGCGCGCAGACGGCGAACGCGCCGTACATCGTCGACTACCTCTGCGGCGACTGCAAGACGCACTACGATACGGTCCGCGCGCTGCTCACCAGCCTCGGTATCCCGTTCAAGGACAGCCCGCGCCTGGTCCGCGGCCTCGACTACTACACGCGGACGACCTACGAGTTCGACCACGCCCTCCTCGGTGCGCAGTCCGGCATCGGGGGCGGCGGGCGCTACGATGGCTTGTCCGAGGACATCGGCGGCCCGCCCCTGCCTGGTATCGGGTTCGCGGTCGGCCTGGACCGTATAGTGCTAGCCATCGAGGCCGAGCGCGGCGACCCGAGCGCCCAGGCGGCCACCGGCTGCCAGGTCTTCGGGGTGCCGCTCGGCGAAGACGCGCACACCGACGTGCTGACGCTCATCACCGCCCTACGGCGAGCCGGGGTCCGCGCCGACATGACCTTCGGCAGCCGCGGTCTCAAGGGCGCGATGAAGGCGGCCGACCGGTCCGGCGCCCGCTTCGCGGTGCTCATCGGTGCGGAGGAGAGGAACGCCGCCACCGTTCGGATAAAGGATCTTAAAGACGGAGACCAGCAGGACGTGGCTGCGACCTCAGCCACCGCCTGGCTTCTTGGCCGACTGGGGCCCGGGCAGCCGGCGTGAGCCCGGGCCGGCCGAGCACAGGTTCTGCTAAGCGAGCGGAAAACGGAGAAGCGGAAATGATCCGGACCCATGAGGCCGGCACGCTGCGTGCGGAGCACGCGGAAGAGCGGGTAGTCCTGGCAGGCTGGGTGGCGCGACGGCGCGACCACGGCGGCGTGGTCTTCATCGACCTGCGCGACGGTAGCGGTGTCGTCCAGGTCGTCTGGCGCGGTGACGAAGAGGCCGTACACGACCTGCGGGCCGAGTTCTGCGTCCGGGTGACCGGCGACGTGCGTCTGCGGCCGGAGGGGAACGAGAACCCCGAGCTGCCCACCGGCGCGATCGAGGTCGTGGCGACCGAGGTCGAGGTCCTGTCGGAGGCCGAACCGCTGCCGTTCCCCGTCGAGGGCGCCGCCGCGGTCAGCGAGGACATCCGGATCAAGTACCGCTATCTGGACATCCGCCGGGAGGAGACCGGCCGCGCGCTGCGCGTCCGCTCCAAGGCCGCGTACCTGCTGTCCGACGTCATGCGCGACCACGGGTTCGTGAACGTCGAGACGCCGTACCTGACCCGCTCCACGCCCGAGGGCGCCCGCGACTTCCTCGTTCCCGTGCGGCTCCGTCCGGGGAACTGGTACGCCCTGCCGCAGTCACCGCAGCTGTTCAAGCAGCTCCTCATGGTCGGCGGCCTCGAGCGCTACTACCAGCTGGCCCGCTGCTTCCGGGACGAGGACTTCCGCAAGGACCGGCAGCCGGAGTTCACCCAGATCGACCTGGAGATGTCCTTCGTCACCCGCGAGGACGTCATCAGCGTCGGCGAGGCGATCGTCTCGACGCTGTGGCGGGAGATCGCCGGCTACGAGATCCCGCTGCCGCTGCCGCGGATGACCTACGCCGACGCCATGTCCAGGTACGGCTCGGACAAGCCCGACCTGCGCTTCGGCGTGGAGCTCACCGAGCTGACCGGCTACTTCGCCGGCACCGAGTTCCGCGTCTTCCAGGCGCCGTACGTCGGTGCCGTCGTCATGCCCGGCGGCGCGGCGCAGACCCGCCGCGAGCTCGACGCCTGGCAGGACTGGGCCAAGTCGCGCGGCGCCCGCGGGCTGGCCTACGCCCTCATCGGCGAGGACGGCTCGATCTCCGGTCCGGTGGGAAAGAACATCTCCGATTCCGAACGAACCGGGCTGGCTGCGGCCGTCAACGCTTCGCCCGGAGACGCGGTGTTCTTCGCCGCGGGTGCCGCCCGTCCCGCCCAGGAGCTGCTCGGCGCGGCCCGCCTGGAGATCGGCAACCGCTGCGGGCTCATCGACACCGCGCAGTGGTCGTTCCTGTGGGTGGTCGACGCCCCGATGTTCGAGGAGACCGACGAGGGCGGCTGGACCGCGGTGCACCACCCGTTCACCTCGCCGCTGCCGGAGTGGGCCGACAAGTTCGCGGCCGAGCCCGGCGGTGCGCTCGCGGACGCCTACGACATGGTGTGCAACGGCTACGAGATCGGCGGCGGCTCGATCCGTATCCACCGCCAGGCCATGCAGCAGCAGGTCTTCGACGTGATCGGCCTGTCTCCGGAGGAGGCCAGGTCGCAGTTCGGCTTCCTGCTCGACGCGTTCAAGTACGGCCCGCCGCCGCACGGCGGCATGGCCTTCGGCTGGGACCGCGTGGTCATGCTGCTGACCGGCGCGGAAACGATCCGCGACGTCATCGCCTTCCCGAAGGCGGCCTCCGGGGCCGACCCGCTGACCGGCGCGCCGACCCCGATCACAGCGGCCCAGCGCAAGGAAGCCGGCATCGACGCCAAGCCCGTCGTCCCGGCGAAGCCAACACAGTGAAGCCGGCATCGACGCCAAGCCGGCCGCCAACGGCTGACCGCGCCGCCTAGCGGCTCGCGGCTCGCGGTTCCGGCGGAACGGTCATCGCCGCCGGAACCGCAGCAGGACGAACACGACGACGCAGATGATGAGAATCCCAAGGAGCATGATCTTTCCTTTCCTCGCCCGTTTAGCTACCCGCTGCGGGCGAATCATGCCCCAACTTCCGTAGTGCTTCGCGGCTCGCGGGGGCGGCGCACTAGGGTCCGATGGGCGTTATCGCGTGCTGGCCAGTAGGCTCGCAGCCGTGGACAGTTTGTTCGATGACGCGCAGGAGCGGGCGGCCGCTGCCGCCGCGCCGCTGGCGGTGCGGATGCGGCCGCGGTCGCTTGATGAGGTGATCGGGCAGCGGCACCTCACCGCGCAGGGGACGCCGTTCCGCAAGCTCATCGACAACGACGCGCCCATGTCTCTCGTTCTGTGGGGACCGCCGGGTACGGGCAAGACGACTCTGGCCTACGTCGTCAGCCAGGTGACGAAACGGCGGTTCACCGAGCTGTCCGCCGTAACCGCCGGGGTGAAGGACGTGCGCGCCGCGGTGGACGCGGCCCGGCAGCAACTCGGTATGAACGGCCGCCAGACGGTGCTGTTCGTCGACGAGGTCCATCGCTTCTCCAAGACACAGCAGGACGCGCTGCTGCCGGCCGTCGAGAACCGGTGGGTGTCCTTCATCGGCGCCACCACCGAGAACCCGTCGTTCTCGGTGGTCTCGCCGCTGCTTTCCCGGTCGCTGCTGCTGACGCTCCAGCCGCTCGACGACGACGACATCCGCCAGCTCGTCAAGCGCGCACTGACCGACGAGCGCGGGCTCGACGGGAAGGTGGAGATCGACGACGACGCGCTTGAGCACCTGGTCCGGCTGGCGGGCGGCGACGGCCGGCGCTCGCTGACCTACCTGGAAGCGGCCGCACTCGGGACAGCCCGCATCGACACGCCGACCCTGGAGCGCGCGGTCGACCGGGCCGCGGTCCGCTATGACCGGGACGGCGACCAGCACTACGACGTGATCAGCGCGTTCATCAAGTCGATGCGGGGCAGCGACGTCGACGCGGCGCTGCACTACCTGGCGCGGATGATCGCGGCCGGGGAGGACCCGAGGTTCATCGCGCGGCGGCTCATCGTGCACGCCAGCGAGGACGTCGGCCTGGCCGACCCGACGGCGCTGCAGACCGCCGTCGCGGCCGCGCACGCCGTGGAGTTCGTCGGCTTGCCCGAGGCGCGGATCAACCTGGCCCAGGCGGTCATCCACATCGCGCTCGCGCCGAAGTCCAACGCGGTCATCCGCGCCATCGGCGCGGCCGAGGCCGACGTGAAGGCCGGGATCATCGGGGCGGTGCCCGCGCACCTGCGCGATGCGCACTACCCTGGTGCCAAGCGCCTCGGTCACGGCAAGGGTTACGTGTACCCGCATGATCTGCCGGAGGGCATCGCGGCGCAGCAGTACGCTCCCGATACGGTCAACGGCCGAACCTACTACGAGCCGTCGAGTCACGGCATGGAAAGCCGTTTCTCCGAACGAGCGCGGCTGATCCGCCAGATCCTGCACCCAGAGCAGGACGGCGGGCAGGCGCCCGTAGGCCCCGTGGTTGAGAGCACCGGAGTTGACAACACCGTGGTTAGGGGCCCGAGGAGCACTGTTGACGAGCGGACGGGCGACGATGGGAAGAAAAGATAAGCGGACACCGAGCGCCAGCGAGGTGTCCTCGGTATGAGCCTGGTGGCAGTGGCGGCGCTGATCGCCGCGGTGAGTTTCGGTGTGCTCGCCTGCGCGGGCGTCTACCTGGCGGTCCGGTTCACGAGGGTGCTCGGTGACGCGGCCACGCTGGTGCGCGAGACCCGCGCCGACCAGCAGGCGCTGTTCGCCCGCGCGAACGCCGCGGTCGACCGGGCGGGCGCGCAGCTCGACCGGACCGAGGCCGCCACGGCGGCCGTGGCCGACCTCGGCGACTCGATGACCGAGCTTGCGGGGCAGGCGTCGGCGCTGGCCGGCATCGGCCGGTCCGTGGCCGGCGCCGTGGTCGGCGGCCCGCTCGGCCGCGCCGCGGCCGTCGCCTACGGAGTGCGGCACGCGGTGGGGCTGCGCCGCGGCACCGTACCGCGCTCCGGCACACTGCCCGGAGAGATAGTGAACGGCACCGAACTCGCGTCGACCCGCGACAATGCGCGCAAGACGGGGGCCCGGTCGTGATCCGGCGCGGCTTCTGGCTGGCCGTCGGGGCCGCGGGCGGCATCATGGGCTACCGGCGGGTCTCCTCGCTGACCCGGCAGGTATCCGAGACCCTGGGCGCGCGTCCCAAGAAGCCTGGTCCGGTGAAACGACACCCGGTTAGTCAGCACTGGGCCAGGGAAGCGATCCGCTTCACCCGCGACGTACGAGAGGGAATGGACCTCTATTCCGTTCGGCAAGAGGCCAGGGAAAGGCCTACGCTTGGCGCCAGTCTTAAAGAAACCAACCAAGAGAGAGAAGACCACTGATGCAGTCGGCAGAGATCGCCCGCCGTTTCCTGGCGCACTTCGAGGCGCGGGGACACGCCATCGTCCCCTCGGCCAGCCTCGTGGCCGACGATCCCACGCTGCTGTTCGTGGTCGCCGGGATGCAGCCGTTCAAGCCCTACCTGCTCGGCCAGCAGGTGCCGCCGTGGAAGCGGGTCGCGGACGCGCAGAAGTGCGTGCGCACGCTTGACATCGAAGAGGTCGGCAAGACCACCAGGCACGCGACGTTCTTCCAGATGCTCGGCAACTGGTCGTTCGGCGACTATTTCAAGGAAGACGCGATCCGCTGGGCGTGGGAGCTGCTGACCAAGTCCCAGGCCGACGGCGGCTTCGGCTTTCCCGAGGACAAGCTGTGGGCCACCGTGCTGCACGGCGACGACGAGTCTTTCGCGCTCTGGCGCGACAAGGTCGGCGTGCCGGAATCCCGGATCCAGCGCCGCGGCCTCAAGGACAACTACTGGCACATGGGTGTTGCCGGTCCCGGCGGCCCATGCTCGGAGATCTACTTCGACCGGGGACCTGAGCACGGCCGGGAGGGCGGGCCCGAGGCGGACGAGGACCGGTACCTGGAGGTCTGGAACCTCGTCTTCATGCAGGACATGCTGTCGGCGGTCCGGGCCAAGGACGACTTCGACGTCGAGGCGCCCCTGCCGTTCAAGAATGTCGACACCGGCATGGGCCTGGAGCGGATGGCGTCGATTCTCCAGGGCGTCGACAACATTTACGAGATCGACACGACCTTCAAGATCCTCACCCGGGCGGCCGACCTCACCGAGCAGGATTACGGCACAGACACGCACAGCGACGTCTCGCTGCGCGTCGTCGCCGATCACGTGCGCAGCGCGGTCATGCTCGTCGAGGACGGGGTTCTTCCTGGCAACGAGGCGGGCGGCTACGTGCTCCGTCGTCTGCTGCGCCGCTCCATCCGCAACCTCCGGCTCCTGGCCGGCGCGCAGCGCGGCGGCGGCGCATCCGCCACCACCGGCTTCATGCACGAGCTGACCGCGGTCGCCATCGACGCGATGGGGGACCAGTTCCCCGAGTTGCGCCGCGACGCGGCGAACATCCACACGGTCATCGACGCGGAGGAGGCGGCGTTCGCGGGCACGCTCCGCACCGGCACCGCGATCTTCGACGTCCTGGTGGAGGAGACCAAGCGCAGGCACGAGCGGGTGCTGTCCGGCGCGCAGGCCTTCCAGCTGCACGACACCTACGGGTTCCCGATCGATCTCACCCTCGAGATGGCGTCGGAGCAGGGCCTCACGGTGGACGAGGAAGGCTTCCGCCGCCTCATGGGCGAGCAGCGCGAGCGGGCCAAGAAGGACGCGCGGGAGAAGAAGACCGGCAACGCCGACATCTCGGTCTACGCGTCGCTGCTGGAGCAGGCGGGCAAGGTGACGTTCACCGGTTATGACGCGGCCGAGGGCGAGGCGACGATCGTCGGCCTGCTGGCGGGCGGCGTCCCGGTGCCGTCGGCGACCCCCGGCATGGAGGTCGCGGTGGTCCTGGACCGGACCCCGTTCTACGCCGAGGGCGGCGGCCAGCTGTCCGACCACGGCGTGATCAAGACGACCGGCCCCGGCGGCAACGCCGAGATCGACGTGACCGACGTGCAGACGCCGCTGCCCGGTCTCATCGTGCACCGCGGCACGGTCAGGCGGGGCGAGATCACCACCGGGTCGCCCGCGTACGCGGAGATCGACGTGGAACGTCGCCGGGCGACGTCCCGCAGCCACACCGCGACCCACCTGGTGCACCGCGCGCTGCGCGGCGCACTCGGCGAGACGGCGGCGCAGGCGGGGTCAGAGAACGCGCCGGGACGGCTGCGGTTCGACTTCACCGCGACCGGGGCGGTGCCGGTGACGGTGCTGCGCGAGGTCGAGGACGAGGTGAACCGGATTCTCGTCGACGACCTGACGGTGCGCGCGTACCACACCTCCATTGACGAGGCCCGCTCGATGGGCGCCCTCGCGCTGTTCGGTGAGAAGTACGGCTCCGAGGTCCGTATCGTCGAGGTCGGCGAGTATTCCCGCGAGCTGTGCGGCGGCACCCACGTCGCCCGGTCAGGCCAGCTTGGCCTGGTCAAGCTGCTTGGCGAGTCGTCGATCGGCTCAGGTGTGCGCCGCGTCGAGGCGCTGGTGGGCATCGATGCGTTCCGCTTCCTCGCCCGGGAGAGCGTGCTCGTCAGCCAGCTCAGCGACCAGCTCAAGGCCAGGCCCGAGGAACTGCCCGAGCGGATATCCAACGTGGTGACCCGGCTCCGCGACGCCGAACGCGAACTCGCGCGGCTCAAGTCCGCGCAGCTGCTTGAGGCATCCGGGCAGATCGCGGCGGGTGCGGAGAACATCGACGGTGTCGCGTTCGTCGCGCACCGCGTGCCGGACGGCACCGACGCCGACTCCGTCCGCAGGCTCGCCCTCGACGTGCGGTCGAAGGTACCGCCGCAGCAGCCAGGGGTCGTCGCGCTGATCGGCACCCCGGCCGACCGGCCGGTCGTGGTCGTCGCGGTGAACGAGGCCGGGCGCGGTTCTGGCCTGTCCGCGGGCACCCTGGTCGCGGGTGCGGCCAGGGCACTCGGCGGCGGCGGCGGGGGCAAGCCCGACATCGCACAGGGCGGCGGCGCGCCCGGTGCGGGGGCGGCTGCGGTAAATGCCGCATTTGACAGCATTCGATGGGCATTGCGGGACAAGGTGTGAACCGCCGGGTAACGTGAGGGCATGTTTTCCCACTGGCCGGTAACGGAAGCCTATTCTTTTTGGCCTTACCCTCCAGGCTTCACTGGGGCGGCATCGACAAAAAGAATGAAGGCCCGACGGTGAGGACAGGAGTGCGTCTGGCCGTCGATCCGGGTACTGTCCGCATTGGCGTGGCCCGCAGCGATCCGGGCGGTGTCCTCGCCAGCCCGCTCACCGTCGTGCGGCGAGGCAAGGGCGACATGGACGCTCTCGCCTCGCTGGCCGCGACCGAAGAAGCAATGGAGATACTGGTGGGCCTTCCTCGGTCTTTGTCCGGCCGCGAGGGGCCGGCCGCCGTCTCCGCCAGGAAGTTCGCGGCGGACCTCGCGGCTAGGGTGGCACCGCTTCCCGTGCGGCTCGTAGACGAGCGCTTCACGACGTCGACCGCGCACGAGGCGCTGCGCGCGGGCGGACACGACTCGCGGGACCGGCGGCAGACCGTTGACTCCGCCGCCGCGGCGGTGCTGCTCGGCGCGGCGCTTGAGGCCGAGCGCCGTACCGGCGACGCTCCCGGCCAGCTCGTCGATCTCGGATCCGCCCGGTGAGCGGCCGCGGCGGTCCCGGCGGCTCTAGCGGCTATCCCGGACAGGGGTACGGTGCGCCCGACGACGGCAACCCCCGCCGCCCACGGCCGCGCCGGCCGGGCGGCGGCCAGCAGCAGCGAAACGGCTCGGTCTGGGAGGCCGACCACGGCTATGCCCGCTATGAGGCCCAGCCTGGCCGCGCCGATCAGGACGTCAACGGGCCGGGCTACGGTGACCAGGGCTACGGTGATCCCGGCCCCGGTCCCCGGGAGTACGGTCAGCCGGGTGCCCCGGCTTATCCGCCGCCGGGCCAGGGGAGTGGCGGCTACCCGCAGCAGGGCGCAGATCCCCGCCGAGACGCCGGGCGCCGCCAGGGCAACGGGCGCCGCCCGGGCAACGGGCCGCGTCAAGGTCAGTTCGACGGTAACGACCCGCGCCGCGCCGCCCGCGGTTACGACCAGCCCGGCGGTTACGGCCAGCCTGGTGGTTACGACCAACACGGCGACCGGGCCCGCAACCAGGACGGCCACGACGACTGGGAGCAGGACCAGGGCGAGAACTCGTTCCTGCCCGGCTTCGGCCGGCGCGGCGAGTACGACGATCCCCGCGCGGGCACCCGCGCCCCGGGACGCGACGATCGTTACGGCCGCGACGACGGGCGCGGTCCAGGCCGCGCCCGTCCCGATGAGCGACGTCCCGACGACATCCGGCCCGATGGCCGTGGTTTCGCCGTCGGGCCGGGTGACCGAGGCGGCCCCGGCGACTCTGGCGACCCCGGAGGTCCCGGAGGTCCCGGTCCCGACCAGCGCGGCTGGGACAACGGCCCTCGCGAGCATGACCCGTACGACGACTGGAACGACAGGAACCGCAAGCCCCGTAAGAAGGCGACCCGCTGGTTCCCCCGGATCCTGATACTGACGATCGTGGCCGTTGTCGTGGTCGGCGGCCTCGTCGGCGGCCTCGACCTCCGGAACAGGTACGAGGCCAGGTACCACCCGCCGGACTACGCGGGCCCAGGCACCGGCGACGTGACCGTCCAGGTGACGAGCGGCGACACCGCGTTCAGCCTCGCGCCACGCCTGCTCCAGCTCGGCGTGATCGCCAGCACGCGGGCGTTCACCAATGCGGCCGAGGCGGCTACCGGTACCACGAGCGCGGGCTCGGGCGGCCTGGAGGCCGGCTACTACCAGCTGCACGAGCACATGCAGGCCAGCCTGGCCTACGCGGCCCTGACGAACCCGAAGAACCTCGTGCAGACGACGGTGACGATCCCCGAGGGCAAGCGGGCCGTCGACGTCATCGCGATCATCGCGCAGAAGACCAAGATCCCGCTCAAGAACTTCCAGCAGGTGCTCGCGCACCCGAGCGACCTCGGTCTGCCGTCCTACGCCGACGGCAAGGTGGAGGGCTACCTGTTCCCCGCCACCTATGCCATCGTGCCGCACGAGACCGCGCTGCAGATACTCCAGGCGATGGTGCAGCGGTTCAACGTAGAGGCGCAGCAGGTCAACCTGGTGGCCGCGGCCAAGGCGGTCGGCCTGTCGCCCACCCAGCTGATCATCGAGGCGTCCCTGGCCCAGGCCGAGGGCGGATCGGTCAGCGACTACCCGAAGATCGCCGAGGTCATTCACAACCGGCTGGCCAGCGGCATGCATCTCCAGTTCGACAGCACGGTGCTGTACGGGCTCGGCAAGTACGCCGTGAGTGCCACGTTCGCGCAGATCAACACCGCGGGGCCGTACAACACCTACCTGAACGCCGGGCTGCCCGCCGGGCCGATCTCGAACCCGGGCGACGCGGCGATCCAGGGCATCCTGCATCCGGACCATGGCGACTGGCTGTACTTCCTCACCGTCCCCGACGGTAAGTCCCAGTTCTCGGCAACTCCGCTGAAGGGCCAGTGAAAGCAGCAGTACTAGGCAAGCCCATTGCTCACTCTATGTCACCCGTGCTCCACCGTGCGGCGTACGAAGCGCTCGGCCTGGCCGACTGGACCTACGAGCAGGTCGAATGCGACTCCGGCGGCCTGGCCGCGTACGTGGAGTCCCGCGGCCTGGGGTGGGCGGGCCTGTCGCTGACCATGCCGTTGAAGCGCACCGTGCTGCCGTTGCTCGACCACGTCGACCACCTGGCCGCCGCCACCGGCGGCGCGAACACCGTGGTGTTCCGCCACGAGGGCCGTTACGGTTACAACACCGACGTGCAAGGCATAGTGGACGCGGTCACCGAGGCGGGCGCACCTGCCCCGGGCAGCGTGACGATCCTGGGCGCGGGCGCGACCGCCTGCTCGGCCCTGGCGGCCGTCGGCGAACTCGGCGCGACCGGCGCGGACATCCTGGCCCGCGACCCGTCCCGCGCGGCCGACCTGCTGACCACGGCCGACCGCCTGGGCCTGCAGGCGCGGCTCCGCCCGTGGGCAGGCCCCGGCCAGCGCAACCTTGACAAACCCGGAGCGCTGGTCCCCGACCTGCTGATCTCGACCGTCCCCGCCGGTGCCGCCGATGACTACGCAGAACGAATCCGGCTTACTCACCAGGCCCCGCGCGCCGTCCTTGACGTCGTGTACGACCCCTGGCCCACTCCGCTGGCCCGGGCCGCGGCCTCCGCCGGATCGGTCGTCGTGAGCGGGTTCGCCATGCTCCTGCACCAGGCCGCCGCCCAGGTCGAGCTGATGACGGGCAAGCCCGCCCCGCTGGAGGCGATGCGCGGGGCAGGCGAACGAGAACTAGCCCGCCGGACGGGACTTCACGGCTAGGCCGTATTGCCCGGCCGGGGTCGCCGGGGATCGCGCGGCACCGGGCTTACGCTGGGTGTTGGCCCCATTTCGGGCATTCCGGCTAGCTGCAATCGGGCTTTGGTGTCTCCCATGTGGCCTGGGGCTATGCCCATCGGGGATCGTCGGTGTTACGAAGTGCTAACCAAACGACGGCCACGACGGAAGGGAGCCCGATGGCCACCAGCACCGCAACCAGCAGGCACACCGTGCGGCATCGCTCTCACTCGCTGCGGCCGCTGTCAGGTCGGCCCTGGCGGGCAGTGCTCGACCTGGACGCGCTGCCCACGGCGCCGGGCTGCGCCCGCGCCTGGACTCGCCAGATGCTGTCGGAATGGCGGCTGGTCAGCCTGTCGGACACGGCCGAAGTCGTCGTCTCGGAACTGGCCACCAACGCGATGCTTGCCTCCCGCCGGATTGGCCGCCAGTTGATCCGGCTGACCCTCGCGGCCGACCAGGGAGAGCTGACCATCATGGTCCGCGACGACTGCCCCGGCTCTCCCCAGCCCAAGAACGCGGGCGATGACGAAGAGAACGGGCGCGGGCTGTTCCTGGTCGAGGCGTTGAGCAGCCGGTCAGGCTGGCATCCGTCCGGTGACGGCGCCGCCGGCAAGGTGGTCTGGGCCGTCCTGCCTGCTTAGTACCGCCCGGCGAACTGGGCCAGGGCAGGAACGAACGAGGCGGCGTCCACGGTGCCCCATCCGGTCGCGTCGTTGTAAGACCCGTTGGCGCTGAAGCCGGGCACGGTCACGAGGTCGGCATCCGAGGCGCACGACGAGTCGCTCTCGACGTCGGCGGCGCTGCAGAACGTGTAGCTGTTGGTGCCCTGGGAGATCGGCACGATACCGCTGTGCGCACCGCCGCGGGCCATGGCGTACAGGTCCGGGTTCAGATCGCCGAGGCTGTGCCCCGCCGCCTGGTCGGCCAGGGCCACGATCCCGGAGAAGAGCGGCGAGGCCTCGCTGGTCCCGCCCGTGATCCCCCAGCCGTTGACCGACGGGTCGGCGGTGTCGTAGAAGTCGACCGCCCCGTTGACCGCGGCGCTCATCGAAATGTCGGGCGTGCCGCGGCTGCCGCCGACGGTGCCTGCCACCCCGTTCTGGAACTGCGGGCGGGAGAAGACCGTGGACAGGCCGCCGCCGCTGGACCCCCGCGTGTAGACGGGTCCCGTCACGCCGAGGGTGGAGCTGAGGTCGTCCCAGACGCTGTCCGGCGCCGTCCGGACGCCCTCGTCGTTGAGGTGCAGCTGGGTGCCGCCGACCGCCGTGACCAGCGGATCCGACGCGGGCCAGTTGATCGCGCTGGTGGAGGAGCAGCAGATCGCGTCGTCCGGGTTCGCGCAGCCCGAGCTCGGGTCGCAGATCTCGCTGGTCGCGCCGTCGTCACCGCTCGCCGCGAGGACGGTCACCCCGTGCTGGGCCGCGTTGACGTACGCCGAGCGCAGCGAGTAAATCTGGGCCGGGCTGGTGAACGACTGCTCGTTGGCGCCGAAGCTCTGCGAGATCACGTCACCGAGATGGTGGTCGATGACGTAGTTCTCGGCCGCCACGATCTGCGGGAACCCGTAGATGCCGAGGGTTTCCGTCACCGGGGTCTCGACCAGGAGGATGTTGGCCTTCGGCGCCATCGCGTGCGACCACTCGACGTCGAGGCTCGTCTCGTCGGTCCAGCCGTAGTAGTCGGAGCACAGATCGGGGCCGGCCGGGCTGAACGTCGTCGTGCAGTTCGCGGCGGTCGTGGTGATCGGGCCCTCCGGGGTGATCACCTGGAAGGAGGGCGGGCTGGGCAGGCCCATCTGCGTGTCGAAGGTCTGCAGGTCGGCCGCGATGGACGGAGAGCCGAAGGCGTCGACGATGACAATCGTCTCGCCCTGGCCCTCGATCCCCTTGGCGAACAGCGGGGACAGGTCGTAAGCCTGCTGGAGCTGGAAGGCCTGGTAGCAGGCGATGCCGTATTTCGACTCGCACTGCGCCGTGGTCGGCGGCTGCGACTTCTCGCCGGCCGCGAGTACGTGCCCGGCCGAGAACGGAACCACCTGGACCGCGGCGGCGGCCACGGAAGCGACGACCGCCGGGGCCGCCGGAGCGCTTCCCGTCCCGAGCACCGCGACGGCTGCGATGGCCGCGCCGCGCATCAGGGCCAGCACCCGGAAACTCGCCATCCAGAGTCCTCCATCTCGCCGTTGGCCAGACCTGCCGCACCCGCACCAGGGCGACCGGAAGCACGCATTTACCAGTGCGACTGAACTCGCCTAAACGAGGCATAAGTCTAGAACGTAACAATGGATAGCGAAATAGCCAGTATCGGAATAGAGCCTCAACCGGTTAACCGAATAAGATATCGCGCGAATAGCCGTTAAGGCCGTGCTTGCTCCACCGCGTCCGCCATGTCGTTATCGCCCAGCTGGCGCAGCCCGGCGATAACGCCGTCGACGTCGGCGGGCGGGCGGTTCTGGCTGAGCTTGGCCTTTGCCTCGATCCGGGTGATCTCAAGCTCGACGCCGACGATCGCCCGCAGCTGTCCCTCGATAAAGGGCCGGGGCGCGTCGTCCACCGACCACGGGTGCTCCCGGCCGGCCTCGTGCTTGGCGGTGAGCCGCCGGACCAGGTCCTCGGTCCAGCCCCGGTCGTCGTGGACCACGAGCCGCCCGTAAACGTGCGCGGTGACATAGTTCCAAGTCGGTACCACCCGGCCGTGCTCGACCTTGGACGCGTACCAGCGAGGGGTTATATAGGCGTCAGGTCCGCGCACGATGGCCAGCGCCTCGCCCGAACAGCCGAGCTTCCACTGGTCGTTGTTCCGCGCCAGGTGCCCGTGCAGCGCACCAAGTTGTGGCTCGCCCGTGTCTGAGAGGCCCGTGTCTGAGTCCGCCGGCGGCACGTAGATGAACGGCAGCATCGTCGCCACCAGTCCCCGCTCGGTCTGGGTCACGAGGTCGGCCGCCCCGTGGTTGCGCAGCAACTCGTCAACCAGTGCCTCATCGGGCGCGAAATAGCCGGGAACGTACATACCACTCTCCTCTCTGGCCAGGGTAACCGGCCAGGCTCATGGTGTCGGCCTCTCCGATCTCGGCTGCCGTGTGATGTGGGATACAAAGTGCCCCGCTGGGGGCCTTTTGTATCCCGCATCATTGTGACGCGCCCCGTTGCCCACCCGGCGGCCCGCCGGGAGCGCGGGGCACGCCGTGCACGCGAGCCGGTTTGCGGCTTTTGCGGATGCGGAACTTATCTAGGGATGTCGATGCTCCCGGTGGTAGGGCAGGTGCCCGGGGTGAGATGGCCGCTGACGGTGGCTAGCGCCGGAGCACCCAGCCCGTCGCTGGAATCCGACACACAGTGAAATAGTCGGAAACACAGCTGTCACCTGCTGAAATAGACGTGGAACAGCGCCTGCTTACCCTGGGGGTTGTGGCGGACATTTTCGATGGCTACCGGCTCGCGCAGGCCTGGGACGAGATGTTCGCGGCCCCCGGCAAGCCGCGCGCATCCTATGACGCACTCGTCTCGGTGCTCCAGCCGATGGACCCGAGCGAGCTCAGGTACCGCGCCGAGCAGCTGGCCCGCGTGTTCACCGACCGCGGTGTCACCTACGACTATGCGGGCGAGGAACGGGCCATGCCCACCGACCTCATTCCGCGGGTCATCGACGCGGCGGAATGGGATCTCGTATCCAAGGGGGTCCGCCAGCGGGTCCGGGTGCTTGAGGCGTTCCTGGCCGACGTCTACGGCCCCGGTCGCGCCTTCGACGACGGCGTGCTTCCCTGGAGCCTGATCTTCACCAGCGAGAAGTTCCGCCGCGAGGTCACCGGGATCACGCCCCCCAACGACGTGCGCGTCCACGTCGCGGGCATCGACCTCATCCGCGACGAGCAGGGCAAGTTCCGTGTTCTTGAGGACAACGTGCGTGTCCCGTCAGGGGTCAGCTACGTCCTGGAGAACCGGCTCGCCATGACCCGGCTGTTCCCCGCGCTGTTCAGCGACCAGAAGATCCACCACGTCGACGAGTACCCGTCGCGGCTGCTCGCCGCGCTGCGCGCGGCGGCACCGCACGGCGTCGTCGACCCGTTCGTGGTGGTCCTCACCCCCGGCGTGCACAACGCCGCCTACTTCGAGCACACCCTGCTGGCAAGGCTCATGGGGGTTGAACTCGTCGAGGGCCGCGACCTGTTCTGCTGGCGCAACCGCGTGTACGTGCACACCACCCACGGACGGCGGCCCGTCGACGTCATCTACCGGCGCGTCGACGACGACTGGCTCGATCCGCTGCACTTCCGCCCGGACAGCCTCCTCGGCTGCCCGGGCCTGGTCAACGCGGCCAGGCACGGCACGGTGACGATAGCCAACGGCGTCGGCAACGGGGTAGCGGACGACAAGCTGATTTACACGTACATGCCGGACCTCATCCGCTACTACCTGGCCGAGGAACCGATCCTGGAAAACGTGGAGTCGTACCGTCTCGACGACCCGGACGTCCTCGACTGGGTGCTGAGCGAGGTCGGCAACCTTGTGCTCAAGCCGGTCGACGGCGCCGGCGGCGCGGGCATCGTCATCGGCCCCAAGGCCACCAGCGAGGAACTGGCGACCCTCATCGCGACGGTCCGGGCCAACCCGAGAGGCTGGATGGCCCAGAAGCCGGTCGCGCTGTCCACCTCGCCGGTGCTGATCGGCGAGAAGCTCGCGCCCAGGCACATCGACCTGCGGCCCTTCGCCGTCAACGACGGCACCGACGTCTGGGTCCTGCCGGGCGGCCTCACCCGGGTGGCTCTCAAGGAGGGCGAGCTCAAGGTGAACTCCAGTATGGGCGGCGGATCGAAGGACACCTGGGTAATCCACGCAGGCCCGGCCGGCCGTCCGTCCGTCGAAGGAGCCGCCGACGACGGGACCGGGTCCGAGGCGGACGAACGGCTGGCGCTGGCGATGCCGGCCGCGGCGAGCGCGCCCGAGATGGTGGCGATCACCAGGCAGATCGGTCCCGACCAGTGAACGCCGAGCTGCTCAGCCGGATCGCGGAGTCGATCTACTGGACCGGCCGGTACGTGGAGCGAGCCGACGACACCGCGCGCCTCATCGACGTCTACATTCACCGGATGCTGGGCGAGACGGGCGCCGATTCCGATGCGGCCTGCCGCGCGCTGTTCGGGATCCTGGGCGTGCCGGTCGAGCCCGACACCGAGCTAGACGTCGACGTGGTGCTGTTCCGCCTCGTCTTCGAGGCGCAGTCGTCAAGCGCGATCGCCGGCTCGATGCTCGGCGCGCGGGCCGGCGCACGCGGCATCCGCGAGGTCATCTCCAGTGAGATGTGGGAGTGCCTGAACGTTACCGCGCACGGCCTCGCCGGGCAGAAGCGCGCGGCCGAGCGTCTCGGCCCGCACGTCTACCTCCGCTATATCCGGGACCGCTCCGCGCTGTTCTTCGGCCTGGCCGACTCCACGATGAGCCGCGACGACGCCTGGCGCTTCCTGGTGCTCGGACGCTCACTGGAACGCGCCGACATGACCGCCCGGCTGCTCCTGGCGCGGATGTCGGCGCCGGACGACCTCGGGTGGCCGGTGCTGCTCCGCGCCTGCGGCGCCCACGAATCATTCATCAGGACGCACGGCTGGGCCGCCGAGCCGACCCGGGTGGCCGAGTTCCTGCTCCTCGACCGGCTCTTCCCGAGGTCGGTCGTGCACGCGCTGACCACCGCGGAGGAGTGCCTCGCGGCGCTGAATCCCGGAGCGACCAGGGCCGGCGTTGACGACCCGGCCCGGCGTCCGGTCGGGCGGCTGCGCAACCGCCTTGAGTACGCTGACCCGAAACAGCTCACGGCCCAGCTGCCTGAGCTGCTGAGCACCCTGCAGGAGACGTGTGTGCGGGCGAGTGAGGCGATCGCCAGGCGGTACTTCCAGTATCAGGCCCCGGTCGCCTGGGAACGGGACGGCTGAACGTGGGCTGGCGACTTCGAATCGAACACATCACCAGCGTCAGGTACGCGGGTCCGGTGCTGACCTCGTTCAACGAGGCGCGGATGACCCCGATGACGCTGCCGACCCAGATCACGCTCGAATCGCGGGTGACGGTCGGCCCCGGCGTCCCCGTGTGGACCTACAACGACTACTGGGGCACGTTCGTCTCCGTCTTCGACCTGCCCGAGCCCCACGACGACCTGGTCATCCGGGCCAGCGCCACGGTGGAGACCGGGCCGCTGCGCGGCATCCCGGCTCCGGCGGCACGCGCTTCCTGGGCGCAGCTGGGTGAACGGGTGGCGGACGGACGGCTGCTTGAGTTCCTGATGCCCACCGCGCTCACCACGGTCACGGATGAGATATCCGGCGCGGCGGTCGCGCAGATCTCGGGCCTGGCACCGGACTCCGCCGCCGAGGCCATCTCCGCCCGCGTGCGCGAGCATGTCACCTACATGCCGGGCGCGACCGGGGTGCGGACCAACGCGCAGGAGGCATGGGACAAGGGCCAGGGGGTCTGCCAGGACATGGCACAGCTCACCGTTGCCCTGATGCGCGCCGCGGGCCTTCCCGCCCGCTACGTGTCCGGATACCTGCACCCCGACCCGAAGGCCGAGCCCGGCAGCACGGCCGTCGGCCAGTCCCACGCCTGGGTGGAGTACTGGGCGGGCTCGTGGATTCCGCTCGACCCGACGAGCGGCGCCGTGGTCGCCGAGCGCCACGTCGTCGTCGCCCGCGGCCGCGACTACGCCGACGTCCCACCGCTCAAGGGCCTCTACCACGGCCCCTCCGGCGGCGACATGGAGGTCACCGTGGAGGTAACCCGCCTCGCCTGAAGATCAGGCCGCGCGGCCCATCCGATACTGATTTGAGGTCGAAATATTTGACCTCAAATCTTATCTCGGCGATACTGGGGTCGTGTCAACCGCGGAACCGCACCAGGGCCTTGACGGCCAAGCCGGCGAACCGGCCGTCCCCTCGTCGCCGGATGATGCCGCGCCGCCGGGCGGCGCCGTCACCTGCGGGCCCGGCGTTCCCGTGGGCGGTCCCGTCACCTGGGACTGGCCTCAGGACGCGGCGGGCTTTCCGGATGACGCGCCGCTTCAGGCGCTCATGCTGTCGGCCACGAAGCTCATGGGCGCCTACGGTCAGGAGAGCGTCCGGGCCACGGGCTTGAAGCTGAGCCTGGCCGGCCTCGGCGTGCTCCGGATCCTGATGAGCGATGACGGGCTGAAGGCGAGCGAGGTCGCCGAGCGTGTCTGGTCAAGCCCCGGCACGCTCACCTCGGTGGTGAACACCCTGGTCAGGGACGGTTTCGTGGAGCGCAGGCCGGATGGGATCGACCGGCGCGTCGTCCGGCTCTACATTACCGACCAGGGCCGTGCCGTCATCACCTACTACGTCTCCCAGGCGGCTGCCAGGTGGCGCAAAGCATTCGACTTCGTCGACAGCGACGACGAAGCCGTCGTACGGAAGTTCTTCATCCAGATGATCAGCCATCTCAGCCAGCTCATGCGAGAGGAGCGCGGCGCGTGACTGCCACGACCGCGCGGCCTGCGGACCATGGATCGTCAGCGGTACTCGTCGGCGATCAGGACCGAGGGCCTGCGCAAGACCTACAAATCAAGCCGCGGCGACGTGGAGGCGGTGCGCGGCATCGACCTCGATATCCCGCAGGGGGAGTTCTTCGGCCTGCTCGGACCCAACGGCGCGGGCAAGTCCACGACGATCGGCATGCTCACCACGCTGGTCGCGCCGACCGGCGGCCGGGCCTGGGTGGCCGGCCACGACGTGGTGAAGGACACGGTCGCGGTCAAGCGCCGCATCGGCGTTGTCACCCAGAACAACACCCTGGACATGCAGCTCACGGTGCAGGAGAACCTGGAGTTCCGCAGCCGGTTCTTCGGCCTCTCGCTGGCGGCCGCGAGCAAGCGCGCGGCCCAGCTGATCGACGCGTTCGGCCTGTCCGACCGCAGGAAGGCGATGGCCGACCAGCTCTCCGGCGGCCAGGCCCGCCGCCTGATGATCGCCCGCGCCCTGGTTCACCAGCCCGACGTGCTCTTCCTCGACGAGCCGACGGCGGGCCTGGACCCGCAGACCAGGGTGAACCTCTGGGACATCCTCGAGGTGCTGCACGACCAGGGCCAGACGATCCTGCTCACGACGCACTACATGGAGGAGGCCGAGGCGCTCTGCGACCGGATCGCGGTGGTCGACCACGGCAAGGTCCTCGCCGAAGGCTCCGTCGACAAGCTGCTCGCGGACTCCGGTGCGCAGACGATCGTGACCGTCCGCTACGAGGAGCAGGTACCGGACGGGCTCGCCGAGCGGGCCGGCCTGGCCGAGCGCCCGGGGGTCACCAAGGTGGAGGCCGATGGTGACCTGCTCCGTGTCTTCAGCGCCGACCCCGAGGGCTTGCTCGGCGACCTGGTGAGCATCGGCACGGCCAACGGCCTGCACGTCCGCGACGCGGCCCAGGCCAAGCCCAGCCTCGAAACCGCCTTCCTTGCCCTGACCGGGCGCGAGTACCGGGAGTGAACCAATGGCAGTGACATCTAACGCCCGGAGCGCCGCTGCGCCGCCTACATCGGTGCGGCCGCGGGCAGCCCCGACGCCCCGGTCGCGGCGGACATCGCCGCGCTGATCACCGAGGCACCGGTCCCGCATCCGACCCTGGCGAAGACGTTCGCCGCGATGATGGCCCGCGAGTTCCGCGTGCTCGGCCGGAACGCCCCGTCCACCTTCATCCGCGCGGTCATGCAGCCGCTGCTGTTCGCGTTCGTCTTCGCCTACGTGCTGCCCAAGATCGGCAGCGGTTTCTCAACCGGCGCCGGAGCGGGCGCCGGCGGCGGCGTCACCTTCTCCACGATCCTGGTGCCGGGACTGATGGGATCCATGTTCCTCATGCAGGGCATGTTCGGCACCACGATGCCGCTGGTCATGGAGTTCTCCTGGCAGCGCACCATCGAGGACCGCGCCCTCGCGCCCGTCCCGATCAGCGTCCTCGCCATCCAGAAGATCACCGCGGGTGCGATCCAGGCGTTCATCGGCGCCGCGATCGTCTTCCCCGTCGTGTACTGGGTGCACGCCCCCGGCCAGGGTCCGCACATCCACGTGACCAACTGGTTCCTGCTCGCGCTGGTCATGGTCTCCGCCGCGTCGCTCACCGCGTCACTTGGCCTGTGGCTCGGCACGGTGATCGACCCGCGCAAGATGCAGATGGTCTTCGCCGTCATCCTGCTGCCGCTCACCATGCTCGGCTGCGTCTACTACCCGTGGTCCGCCCTGCACGCGATCCGCTGGCTGCAGATCGTCGTCCTGGTCAACCCGATGGTCTACATGACCGAGGGCCTGCGCGCGGCCCTGACTCCGAGCCTGGGCCACATGCCCCTGTGGGCGATCCTGATCGCCCTCATCGGCGGCACCGCGGTCTTCGGCTCCCTCGCCGTCCGCACCTTCACCAACCGCGTCGTCAACTAGTTTCGAAATCGTTCGCGAAGTCCGGTCAGCCGGTTTCTGGATAGCGCTACGACGGCGTTGACGTCGAGGCGATAGTGCGGCCGCGGGAATACCCGATTGCCCGCAAGTGCTGCTACTGTAGTCAGTGACCAGTTCGGTACGTGTCACG
Organism: uncultured Actinomycetota bacterium; assembly: GCA_963785645.1. Lineage (GTDB taxonomy): Bacteria > Actinomycetota > Actinomycetes > Streptosporangiales > Streptosporangiaceae > Trebonia. The sequence goes on along the minus strand of CAWAWG010000014.1, from coordinate 343,667 downwards.
TGCCGGGCGTGTAAGCGGAGGACCACCTCCCACCTGGCTGACCTGCGGGTCGGCGGGTCCGGTGCGGTCGCCAGCGTAGCTGGCGGATGGTGCCGTCGATGTGGTAGCCCCGTGGCGCACGCGCCTGACGGGGCTTTTCTTGTCTGGTGCCGGTCACGACAGACCACTGTCGTCGGCGGGTCAACTGCCGTGACAGGCACATACCGTCGCCGGAGAGGCCGGCGACGGCAGAACATGGTGAACCTGTGGAGGTCACATCAGCACCGAAACGCGTATCAACGATCGGATCCGCACGCCCGAGGTACGGCTTGTCGGCCCGAAGGGCGAGCAGGTAGGGATCGTCTCGATCAACGAGGCGCTCCGGATGGCCCAGGAGGCTGACCTCGATCTTGTCGAGGTTGCCCCGACCGCGCGGCCCCCGGTCTGTAAGCTCATGGACTACGGAAAGTTCAAGTACGAGTCCGCGGTCAAGGCCAGGGAATCGCGCAAGAACCAGACGCAGACGATCGTCAAGGAGATCAAGCTCCGCCCGAAGATCGACCCGCACGACTACGGCACCAAGAGGGGCCACGTCGAGCGGTTCCTCAAGGCGGGGGACAAGGTCAAGGTGACGATCATGTTCCGCGGTCGCGAGCAGTCCCGCCCCGAGCTTGGCTTCCGGCTGCTGCAGAAGCTGGCGGACGACGTCACCGAGCTCGGTTTCGTCGAGTCGCAGCCCAAGCAGGACGGCCGGAACATGATCATGGTGATCGGCCCGCACCGGCGTGCGCCCGAGCGCAAGGTTGAGGCCAAGCCCGCGCCGTCGCGCCCCGTGCCGAGCCCGCGCAGCGAGGCCTCGCCCGAGGCCCTTGCGGCGGAGCCCGCGGTCGAGCCCCCGGCACCGCCGCCGACCGACACCGACGCGTAGCGGTTTACCCCGGCAACGGGGAAGGGCGGGGCGGCTCCCATCAGCAGTGCGGGGCCGCCCCGCAAGACGATGCTGCCTCCGGGCGGCAAGGAACTAGGAGACGACGGCGACCATGCCGAAGATGAAGACGCACACCGGCGCCGGCAAGCGGTTCAAGATCACCGGCAGCGGCAAGGTGATGCGGCTGCGTGCCAACCGGGCGCACTACAACGAGCACAAGTCCTCTCGCATCACGCGGCGGCTCTACGGCGATGTTGAGCTCGCCCCGTCGAACGTGCGCCAGATCAAGCGACTGCTCGGCAGGTAGTCGACGGCAGCTCCGCCGAGTCCAGTAACCGCAGCCCAGAGGGAGATTTAACGATGGCACGCGTCAAGCGCTCGCTTAACGCCAAGAAGAAGCGCAAGGTTGTCCTTGAGCGGGCAAAGGGCTACCGGGGCCAGCGGTCCCGGCTCTACCGCAAGGCCAAGGAGCAGGTCCTCCACTCGATGACCTACGCCTACCGCGACCGCAAGGACCGCAAGGGCAACTTCCGCCGGCTTTGGATCCAGCGCATCAACGCCGCCGCGCGCGCGAACGGGCTGACCTACAACCGTTTCGTGCAGGGACTGAAGGCGGCGGGGGTCGAGGTTGACCGGCGTGTTCTCGCCGACCTCGCCGTGACCGACGCGGCGGCCTTCGCCGCCCTGGTCGAGGTGGCGCGCGAGGCGCTCCCCGAGACCGTCAACGCGGCGGCCTAACCCGCTTTGTCAGACATAATCGCCGGATAAATGTGACATTCCGCAATAACGAATTGAGGATGTCATGCCGCAGCCCCGCTGGCTCTCCCGGGGGTTCGTCTCCCCGGGAGATAATTGAGGGTTGATCCGTGTACGCAAGCGCCAGTACGGCGCGGCTTAAGGCTGCCCGTCGGCTGACCAAACGGGCATTGAGGCAGCGTGAGCGGGCCTTTCTCGCGGAAGGCCCGCAGGCCGTTTCCGAGGCTCTGGCGACCGGCGCACACGTCAGCGGCCTTTTCGTCACCGCGCCGGCCCAGGCACGGCACGCCGGCCTGATCGCGAAGGCGGAAGACGCCGGCATCGACGTCCAGCTGGTCAGCGGCGAGGTGATGAGCGAGCTCGCCCAGACGGTCACCCCCCAGGGCCTGCTCGCCGTCTGCGACTTCGTTGACGTACCGCTCGACCAGGTCACGGCCGCCGAGCCTGCCCTGGTCGCCCTGCTCGCGAACGTCAGGGACCCGGGCAACGCGGGCACCGTACTGCGCGCCGCCGACGCGGCGGGCGCGGACGCGGTCATCTTCGCCGACGCCTCGGTCGACATCTACAACGGCAAGTGTGTCCGGGCCAGCGCGGGCAGCCTGTTCCACCTGCCAGTGGTGGCCGGGGTGCGGCTGCCGGAGACTGTCGCCGCGCTCAAGCGCGCGGGCCTGCGGGTTCTCGCCGCCGACGGGGGAGGAGGCAGCACGCTCGACGACCCGCGGACCCGGGCGGCGCTGAACTCCCCGACCGCGTGGCTGTTCGGCAACGAGGCGTGGGGACTGCCCGATGACCTGCTCGCACTCGCCGACGACTCCGTCGCCGTGCCGATCTACGGCCGGGCGGAATCGCTCAACCTCGCCACCGCGGCGGCGGTATGCCTGTACGCCTCGGCCCAGTCGCTGTTCTCTCCCGGGGGAGCGACCCCCCGTACCCCCCGGTGTCGGCCCGAGCAGGCCTGATCGCAAAGACCGCGATCCTATCAGGCTTGCCCGCGCCGACAGATCTCAGGGGAGCGCTCCCCCGTACCCTCGGTGTCGGCCGGGCCAGGCTTGATCGCAAAAACCGCGGTCTTATCAGGCTTGCCCGCGCGGCGAGCGTCTCGGGGGGCGACTCCCGTACCCCGATAAGAGTTGCGATGATCTCTGTCTTCTTGGGTGCATCACGCCGCAGTGGTGCCAGATTTCACGTTCTTATCCGTGAAGCATTATGATTACGTCGCGTTGCGCGCCTAATGGCAGCTGAAGAATCCCTCGCATAGGGTATTTACGCTATGACGTAGCGAAATCACCAAACGTGGGTACTGTCCTGAGGGCGGGTAAACGCGCTAGAGTCTGATCACATTCCGTCACCCGCATCGCGGATCGGCCAGCGATGGCCGACCCGATGCGCCCCCTGCTGGACGGAGGCGCAAGCGCCGTGGAGGACAACAGACCGGGCCGGAAGGCATCCGGCGGGACCGGGCGTGCCAGCGGCATGCCGCCCGCCGCGCCGTCTGAACAGTCATCCCGTGGGGAAACGATCCCCTGTACCCCGGGAGAGTCATCTCCCGGGGGCACGCCCCACCGCATTCCCCGAGGTGGGACCGGGAGTCCTGCTCCGCTGACCGCGAAGTCGCTGACTGACGCCCAGTCACTGATCGCCGACGAGCTGCCCGACGGCCTGGTCGTCGCCGACGACGCGGGCCGCGTCGTGGTCTACAACCGGGCCGCCGTCCGGCTCACCGGCATCGCGGCGGAGGAGGCTATCGGCAAGTACGTCTACGACGTGCTGCCTTTCCGTGACGATGACGGCCGTGACTGGTGGATGTTCGTCGACCCCTATAACGGCCTGCCACCAGGACCCGGCACCCGGAGCGCAGCCTGTTCCTTTCTGACGGCACGGCGCACGGCGGTAAGCCCCCCGGGACTCGACCGAGGTGCTCGTCTCGGTCGGCTATGTCCGCGACGGCCGCTCCGGCCCGGTTCGCCGCCTGGTGATCACCCTGCGCGGCGCGCAGCAGCGGGCCAGGCTCGAACGCAGCCGGGCCGAGCTCGTCTCCACGGTCGCGCACGAGCTGCGCGCCCCGCTGACGTCGGTGAAGGGTTTCACCGCGACGCTGCTGGCCAAGTGGTCCCGGTTCAGCGACGACCAGAAGCGGGTCATGCTCGAGACGGTCAACGCCGACGCCGACCGCGTGACCCGGCTGATCACCGAGCTGCTCGACGTGTCGCGCATCGAGTCGGGCCGGATGGAGGTGCGGCGGCAGCTCGTCGACGTCCCCGAGCGGGCGCGCAAGATCATCGCCGGCCGGGTCGCCTCCGGCGAATCGGAGGACCGGTTCCGGCTGGAGGTCCGCCGCGCGACCTTCCGGAGACCTGGCTGGACGCCGACAAGATCGACCAGATCCTCGGCAACCTCGTGGAGAACGCGGTCAGGCACGGGGCTGGTATCGTGACGGTCGTGGTGACGGCGCGCGCCGGAGTGAGCGGCGATCAGCAGGAAGCGATCACCGTGTCCGTGCGCGACCAGGGCGAGGGCATCCCGCCGGAGATGTCGCTGCGGGTGTTCCGCCAGTTCTGGCGGGGCAAGCGCCGCGGCGGCACCGGCCTTGGCCTGTACATCGTCAAGGGCCTCGTCGAGGCGATGGACGGCGAGATCGCCGTGGCCCGCGCGCCCGGCGGCGGCGCCGAGTTCCGATTTACCCTGCCCGCGGGCACACCGCCTCGGGGAGAACCCTGTTCGGTGCCCTGCGGGCGCCTTCCCGGCGCCTTCGGCCGGATATCCCCGGGGGGCGACCCCCGAAACCCCCCGATGTGAGGCGCGGAGCGCCTCACGGGAGGCGCTGATCCTGGCTGGGCACCGACTACGCACAGTTCAAAGTCCGTATTAGGGGCGCAGCGCGCTCGGCTTCCCGCTGGGCACCGATTACGTACAGATCCAAGGTCCGTATTGAGGGCGCAGCGCGCTTCGGCTTCCCGCTGGGCACCGACTACGTAGAGATCCAAGGTCCGTATCAGGGCGCAGCGCGCTTCGGCGCCATCCCGGTAGGGTCATGACTGCTGGACTGCAGTCGGTCCGCACCCGTTCGGGATAGGCCGAAAGCCTGCACCGCCGCGGACCGTCCGGCTGGCTGATGACCCGAGGAAGCGAACTACGATGTCCGCACCGAATAAGAACTACGACCCGGTCGAGGTGACCGCCTTGACGGCCGAAGAGGTCGAGCGCGCCACGCACGGCCGCGCTCAACGCGATATCCGGCGCGAAGACCCTGGACGAGCTCAAGGAAGCCCGGATCGCGCACGCCGGGGACAAGGCGCCGCTTCCGCTGGCGCGCGCCGAGATCGGCGCGCTGCCGCCGCAGGCCCGCGCCGACGCGGGCCGCCGGGTCGGCGCCGCGACTCGCCCGCGTCAGGGACGCGCTGACGGCGCGCCAGGAGCAGCTTGAGCGCGAGCGTGACGAGCAGGTGCTGATCACCGAGCGCGTCGACGTCACCCTGCCCTACGACCGCGCGCCGCAGGGCGCCCGGCACCCGGTCAGCATGCTCGCCGACAAGCTCTCCGACGTGTTCGTCGCGATGGGCTACGAGGTCGCCGAGGGGCCCGAGGTCGAGGCCGAGTGGTACAACTTCGACGCGCTCAACTTCCTGCCTGACCACCCGGCCCGGGAGATGCAGGACACCCTGTTCGTCGCGCCGCCGGACGGTGCGCCCGCTGGCACCCGGTCCGGCCTGGTGCTGCGCACCCATACCTCGCCCGTGCAGATCAGGAGCCTGCTCACCAGGCCGCTGCCGCTGTACGTGGTGAGCCCGGGCAAGGTGTACAGGAACGAGGCGCTCGACGCCACCCACCTGCCGGTCTTCTACCAGATCGAGGGCCTGGCGGTCGACGAGGGCCTGACCATGGCCGACCTGCGCGGCGCGATCCAGGCGTTCGTCGACGCGCTGTTCGGTACCGGGCTGCGGACCCGGCTGCGGCCGGACTACTTCCCGTTCACCGAGCCGTCCGCCGACGTGTCGATGGAGTGCCACGTCTGCCGCGGCGAGTCCACCAAGCCGGGCGCCGACCCGTGCCGCGTCTGCCGGAGCCAGGGCTGGATCGAGATCGCCGGCTGCGGGATGGTCAACCCGCGGGTGCTCGTGGCCTGCGGCATCGACCCCGACCGCTACAGCGGGTTCGCCTTCGGGCTCGGCATCGAGCGGGCGCTGATGCTCGCGCACGGCATCAACGAGATCCGCGACACCTACGACGGGGACGTGCGGTTCAGCAGGGCATTCGGGACGGAGATCTGAGCGATGCGAGTACCAGTTTCCTGGTTGCGGGAGTACGCCCCCATCCCGGAGCCGTATGACGCGCTTGAGGTCGGCCGCCGGCTGACGCTGGCGGGCCTCGAGGTCGAGGCGGTCGAGCAGGTCGGCCACGACGTGCACGGCGTGATCACCGCCCAGGTGATCACGATCGAGGAGCTGACCGGGTTCAAGAAGCCGATCCGCTACTGCCGCGTCGCGGTCAGCGAAGACGAGCTGGCCCGGGACCCGGAGACGCTGACCGGCGTGATCTGCGGGGCGGTCAACTTCGCCAAGGGCGACCGGGTGGCGTTCGCTACGGTCGGGGCGACCCTGCCCGGCGGCTTCGAGATCACCGCGGCGAAGAAGTACGGCCGGGTCTCCATGGGCATGATCTGCGCGGTCGACGAGCTGGGCATCGGCGAGGATCACTCGGGCATCCTGATCCTGTCGCCGGACACCCCGCTCGGCGTCGATTTCGCGGCCTACGCCAACTTGCGCGATGACGTGCTTGAGATCACCGTCACCCCCGACCGCGGCTACGCCGTCTCCATCAGGGGCGTGGCGCGCGAGCTGGCCAGCGCCTACCAGGTCCCGTACACCGACCCGGCGCAGACGTTCGTGCCCGGCGAGGACGCCTCGGGCATCGACGGCCGGGAAGCGGACGCCGCCGACGCGGCCCCGTGGCCGGGAACACCGTGGCCCGCCTCGATCGCGGACCCGACCGCCTGCGACCGGTTCGTGCTGCGCGAGGTCCGCGGCTTCGATCCCGAAGGCGGAGACGCCGCTGTGGATGCAGGTCCGCCTCGCCCGCTGCGGTATGCGCAGCGTCTCGCTCGCCGTCGACGTGACCAACTACCTCATGGTCGAACTCGGCCAGCCGCTGCACGCCTTCGACCGGTCCAAGCTGCACGGGCCGATCGTGGTCAGGCGCGCGCGGCCAGGGGAAACGCTGATCACGCTTGATCATGTCACCCGCACGCTGGACGAGGCCGACATCCTCATCACCGACGACAGCGGTCCGATCTCCATGGCGGGCACGATGGGCGGCCTGGCGACCGAGATCGACGACGACTCCACCGATATCGTCATCGAGGGCGCGCACTTCAGCGACACCGGTACCGCGAAGATGTCCCGCCGGCACCGCCTGCACTCCGAGGCGTCCTACCGCTTCGAGCGCGGCACCGACCGCGAGCTGCCGCCGCGCGCCACCGCCCGCGCCGCCGCGCTGCTCGCCAGCCTCGGCGGCGCGACGATCGTGCCCGGCGTCACGCACGCGCAGGTGCCGGTCGAGCCGGTGACGATCGAGCTGGCGGCCGACTACCCGGATCGTGTCGCCGGCGTCGTCTACGGTATGGACACCGTCGTCGCCCGCCTGCAGGAGGTGGGCTGCGAGGTGCGCAGCACGCCGTCGAGCCGGGTGCCGACGATCGCACCCTGGCGTGCGGATAAGGCCCCAGCCGGGCCTGCCGGCGACCCCGGCGAGCTGGAGCACGGCAAGCACGACCGCCAGCACATGGTCCTGCTCGTCACGCCTCCGTCGTGGCGCCCCGACCTCACCGACCCGGCCGACCTGGCCGAGGAGGTCATCCGCCTTGAGGGCTACGGCAACGTCCCCGTCAGGCAGCCCCGCGCCATGGCCGGCCGGGGCCTGACCGAGCGGCAGAAGTCGCTGCGGGCGATCGCCCGCACGCTCGCCGGGGCGGGCTTCGTCGAGGTGCACTCCGACCCGTTCGCCCCGGCGACGGAAGCGGACAGCCTCATGCTCGCGCCGGAAGACCAGCGCCGCCCCGCGGTCAAGGTCGCGAACCCGCTGAGCGAGGACCAGCCGCAGCTTCGCACGACCCTGCTGCCCGGCCTCTTCCGTACCCTGGTCCGCAACGTCGGACACGGCTTCCCCGACACCGCCCTGTTCGAGACGGGCCTGGTCTTCCTGCCGCGCCCGCCCTCGGCGGATACCGCCTCGCCGGGTATCGCGCCGATCCTCGCGACCGACCGGGGACCCACCGAGGCGGAACTCGCGATGCTCGCCGCCGCGCTGCCCGACCAGCCGCCGAAGGTGGCCGGGGTCCTCGCGGGCAACCGCGAGCTGCCCGGCTGGTGGGGACGTGGCACCCAGTCCACGTGGGCCGACGCGATCGAGGCGGCCCGCTCGGTCGGCGCGGTGCTGCCACCTGACCTTCGAGGTACGGGCGGCGGCCGAGGCGCCGTGGCACCCAGGCCGGTGCGCCGCCCTGTACGTCCGGGCGGCGGACAGCTCCGGGCAGCACGAGTGGCTCGCCGGCCACGCGGGCGAACTGCACCCGCGGGTGATCGCCGCCTACGGCCTGCCGCCCCGGACGAGCGCGTTCGAGCTGGACTTCGCCGTCCTCGGCGGCCGCCGCCGCGGCGGCCGCGCCGGTGCGCGGCCCGGCGCTCCCGGCCTACCCGCTGGCGACGCAGGACGTGGCGCTCGTCGTACCCGAGGAGGTGCCCGCCGCCGAGGTGGTGGCCGCGCTCAAGGCCGGGGCGGGGGAACTGCTTGAGGACGTGCGCCTCTTCGATGTCTACACCGGTGCCCAGCTCGGCGCGGGCCGCAAGTCCCTCGCGTACACGCTGCGGCTGCGCGCCCCCGACCGGACCCTCACCGCCGCGGAGGCGACCGGCAGCCCGCGACGCCGCGGTCGCCGAGGCCGCCCGCCGCACCGGTGCGGTCCTGCGCGGCTAATGCCAACCTCAAGGATTACCGTCCGCCAACGGACTGGGCGGGTCCCTGCGGACGCAGTCCAGGTCGTTCCCATGCCGTCCTCCTCGCGACCGGAGGCGGGAGCTTGCCGCCGCCCCGTCTCCCGCAACCGACGCCGCATTTCTGGTTTCGGTCACGCGCCGAGCATGCCAGACCCGGCGCCGGCACGGATGAGAAATGTAACAGTTTGATTACGGATAGCGAGGCTTCCGTGTGCCGCAGTAACAGCAAACGCTTGCAGGCACAGGCGTTTCGTCGCTTCCGGCACCGATCGCGGCAAGCGTGCGCTGTCGGTCGGTAGCCGCGTTTTGACAGTGCGCACGTGAAATCTGTGACAATGTGGGGTTAGCACCGCACGTTGCGCTATCCGGCGTGGTCAGCATGGATGGCGGCGGAAAAGCACCGTGCAAGCCAGGGAGGTCAGATGGATCACGCGCGTCGCGCCGTGTTTAGGCACGGAATGCCTCGCGTCCGGGAGTGGGCCGTCTGGTCGCTGCCCCGGCCGCTGCTCGCGCTGTGGTCCGTCGTGACCTGCGGGTACCTGGCATGGACGTCGTCCGCCGCGGCGAGGTTCCACTTCCGGCTGACGGACATCGCTGCTGTTCGCCGCGCTGCTCGCCTGCGGCGCCTTCTCGGTGGAGATGGCGCGCCGGGCCAGCGAGCCGACGGGCGTGGTGAAGGACGTCTACGCGGTCTGGGAACTCCCGATCGTGTTCCTGCTGCCGGGCCTGTACGCGCTGATCGTCCCGGCCATCAGGCTCACGCTGACCCAGTTGCGGGTCCGGCGGGCCCCGGTTTACAAGCGGGTTTACACCGTGGCGGCGATCGGCATCGCCTACGGCTGCGCGCGCCTGGTCTACCTGAGCGTGCTGCCGGCCGGCGTGGACCCGAGGGCCTACCTGTGGAGCCACACCCCGATGTGGCTGGTCGCCGCCGGAACGGGCGCGGTCACCCAGTGGGCGGTCAACCAGGGGCTGATCCTGGCTGCCTTCAAGCTGGAGAACCCGGCGGCCAGCATCAAGGACGAGCTGTTCTCCAAGGAGATGCTGCACAACGACGCGACCGAGCTGTGCGCCGCCCTGCTCGTCGCCGTGGGCATGACGATCAGCGACTTCACGCTGATCATCGCGCTTCCGCTCGCGACGCTGCTGCAGCGCTCCTTCCGGCACGCGCAGCTGCTCAACGAGGCGCGCGCCGACGCGAAGACCGGGCTGCTCAACGCGGCGACCTGGGAGCGCGAGGCCGGAGCGGAGGTCGCCCGCGCCGTCCGCACGTCCACGCCGCTGGCCGTGGCCCTGCTCGACCTGGACCGGTTCAAGCAGATCAACGACACCTACGGCCACCTGCTCGGCGACGAGGTGCTGCGCGCGATCGCGGACACGATGACCGGCGTGCTGCGCGAGTACGACCTGGCCGGCCGGTTCGGCGGCGAGGAGTTCGTGATGCTGCTGCCGCAGACCCGCGCGACCGACGCCTTCCGCATCGCCGAGCGCGTCCGCGCGCACATCGCGCGGCTGCCGATCGCCTCCGCGACGGGGGAGCGGGTGCACGTCACGGCCTCGATCGGCGTGGCGGCCCTGGACGCCGGGTCGAGCAGGGAGCTGACGGAACTGCTCGCCGCGGCGGACGCCGCGCTGTACCGGGCGAAGGCGTCGGGCCGGGACCAGGTGCAGATGATCAGCACCAGCCGGGGGCTGAGCGCGGTCCGTCCCGGCGACGACCCCGGCGCGGACGCCGGGTTCTGGCAGGCCGCCCTGCGCAACAAGACCGCCGCCACCGGCAAAGCCGGAGGCTGTATCGCCGCGGGTCGGCCCGACGGCAGCCCGGCGGGCCGAACGTGACGGCGCTGGCCGATGACGCGCAGCACCGAGACCCCGTCCGGCGCTCGCGGTGTGCACTCCGGGCGGCCTTGGCCGCTGCGACCAGCACGACCGGAAGCGCCTGCTGCTTAGCTTGTCCGTCGCGTATCGCGTCGCCCCGCAGCGCGGGAACACCTGCCCTGATGACGGTTGGGTACCGTTTCGTTCGGGATGATCCCAAGTGCCAGCCTCCGGCGAGAGAACCGTCTTGCATATTCATGCAATGAGATGCATACTCTCTCAGGGAGAAGGAGGCACCAGCATGGGCATACGGGTCGCTGTCGCGGGCGCCAGCGGCTACGCGGGCGGGGAACTCCTCCGCCTGCTCGCCGGGCACCCCGACCTGGAGATCGCGGCGGTGTCCGCGGGCAGCAGCGCGGGCAAGCCGATCACCTCGATCCACCCGAACCTCACCGGTCACCCCGCGTTCGACGGCAAGAACTTCACCACGACCACGGCGGAAGCGCTTCGGCGACGCCGAGCTGATCTTCATGGCCCTACCGCACGGCGAGTCGGCCGCCCTGGCGGCGCAGCTGCCGGGCACGCGCATCGTCGACCTGTCCGCCGACTTCCGGCTGGGCGACGAAGATGCCTGGCACCAGTTCTACGGAGACGTCTCCTACGCGGGCCGCTGGGCCTACGGCCTGCCCGAGCTGCCCAGCGCTCCCGGGAAAACCACCGTCCGCGAGCAGATCAAGGCGGCGCGGACGGTCGCCGCCCCCGGCTGCTACGCCACCACGTCGATCCTCGCCCTGGCGCCGCTGCTGGCCGCCGGCCTGGTCGAGCCGGACGACATCGTGATCGTCGCCGCCTCGGGCACCTCGGGCGCCGGCCGCTCGCTCCGCTACGACCTTCTCGCCAGCGAGGTCATGGGCAGCATGTCGGCCTACAAGGTCGGCGGCACCCACCGGCACACCCCGGAGATCGAGCAGGCCCTGTCCGAGGTCCTTCCCGGCCCGGGGACCGTGACGCCTCTCCTTCACCCCGACGCTGGCCCCGATGCCCCGCGGCATCCTCGCCACCTCCACGGCCAGGCTCACCCCGGCGGCCACGGAAAGCGGGAACGCGGCCGGCGTGCTGCGCGCCGCGTTCGCCGATGCCTACGGCGACAGCCCGTTCGTGCACCTGCTGCCCGAGGGCCAGTGGCCGGTCACCGCCGCGGTGTACGGCTCCAACGGGGCGCACGTCCAGGTCGCCGCCGATCCGCACGCGGGGCGCGCCGTCGTGATCTCCACCACCGACAACCTCGGCAAGGGCGCGGCCGGCCAGGCCGTGCAGATCGCCAACCTCATGCTCGGCCTCCCGGAGACGGCAGGCCTGACCACCCACGGAGTCGCCCCATGAGCGAGCTTGCGAGCGAATCAGTAAGCACTGCGTGTCCGCGAATGCGGACTCCGAGCGCCAGCGAGGTGGCCGTATGAGTGTGACAGCACCCCTCGGCTTCCGGGCCGCAGGCGTAGCGGCCGGCCTGAAGCAGTCCGGCGACCGGGACGTCGCCGTCGTCATCAACGACGGCCCGTCCCGCGCCGCCGCCGCCGTCTTCACGAGCAACCGGGTGCACGCCGCCCCCGTCAAGTGGTCCCGCCAGGTGGTCAGCGGCGGCCGGGTCAAGCGCGGTCGTGCTCAACTCGGGCGGCGCCAACGCCTGCACCGGCCCGCTAGGCTTTCAGGACACGCACGCCACGGCCGAGCGCCTGGCCGCCGCGCTCGGCGACTCCGCCGGCGAGATCGCGGTCTGCTCGACCGGCCTGATCGGCGAGCGGCTGCCCATGGACAAGCTGCTGCCCGCGGTGGACGCCGCCGTCGCCGAGGCCGACCGGAGCGGAGGGGTGCACGCCGCCGACGCGATCCGCACCACCGACACGGTCGTCAAGATCGCCTTCCGGCGGCCGGACGGGTACAACATCGGCGGCATGGCCAAGGGCGCGGCCATGCTCGCCCCGGCCCTGGCCACCATGCTCGTCGTGCTCACCACCGACGCCGACCTCACGGCGGGCGAGCTCGACGCGGCGCTGCGCAGTGCCACCGCCGTCACCTTCGACCGGCTCGACTCCGACGGATGCATGTCCACCAATGACACCGTGCTGCTCATGGCCAGCGGCGCGTCGGGCATCAAGCCCGACTACAAGGACTTCACCCGGGCGCTCACCGAAGTCTGCGCCGACCTGGCCCGTCAGCTCCAGCGCGACGCGGAGGGCGCGTCGAAGTTCGTCACGATCGAGGTGGTCGGCGCGGCGAGCGAGGCCGACGCGGTCACCGTCGGCCGCAGCGTGGCCCGGAACAACCTGCTCAAGTGCGCACTCGCGGGCTCCGACCCCAACTGGGGACGGGTGCTGTCCGCGGTCGGCACCACGGACGCGGTCTTTGACCCCGACCGGCTCAACGTGGCGATGAACGGCGTCTGGGTCTGCCGGGCCGGAGCGCCCGGGGACGACCGTTCCAAGGTCGACCTCAAGGGGCAGGACATCACGATCACCGTGGACCTGTCGGCCGGCCCGCACAGCGCGGTCATCCTCACCACCGACCTGACCGAAGCCTACGTCCACGAGAACTCGGCCTACTCCACATGACGATCGTCATCCACGGACGCAAGGACGCCGCCAGAAGAGCGGACGCCACGGCGAAGGCCGGCACGCTGATCGAGGCGCTGCCCTGGCTCGACCGCTTCCACGGCGAGACCGTGGTCATCAAGTACGGCGGGCACGCGATGACGGCCGACGAACTGCGGGCCGGCTTCGCCCAGGACCTGGTCTTCCTGCGGCATGCCGGGCTGCGCCCCGTCGTTGTGCACGGCGGCGGCCCTCAGGTCACCGGGCACCTCGACCGCCTGGGGATCGAGTCGGTGTTCACCGCTGGGCTGCGGGTCACCACCGAAGAGACCATCGACGTGGTCCGGATGGTGCTCAACGGCAAGGTCAACAAGGACATCGTCGGCCTGATCAACCGCTACGGCCCGTACGCCGTCGGCCTGTCGGGCGAGGACGCCAACCTGTTCACCGCCAAGCGCAAGCTCGCTGCCGTCGACGGCGAACTCGTGGACATCGGCCTGGTCGGCGACATCACCGACGTGGACGCCTCGATGGTGCGCGCGCTCCTCGACAACGGCCGCATCCCCGTCATCTCAAGCGTCGCGCACGGTGCGGATGGCCCAGACGCCGAGAACACCGTGTACAACGTGAACGCCGACACGGCCGCCGCGGCGCTGGCGGTCGCGCTCGGCGCGGCCAAGCTGGTTGTGCTCACCGACGTCGAGGGCCTCTACCGGGACTGGCCGAACTCCGATGAGGTGATCAGCCAGCTCGACTCCGGCGACCTGGAGAAGCTGCTGCCGTCCTTGTCGGCCGGGATGATCCCGAAGATGGAAGCCTGCCTCACCGCGGTCGAGGGCGGCGTCCCGCAGGCCCACGTACTCGACGGCCGTCTCAACCACGCGATCCTGCTGGAGATCTTCACCGACTCGGGCATCGGCACGATGGTCATTTCGGCCCAGGGAGGCACGTCATGAGTCAGAGCGACGCGCTCAGGAAGCGGTTCGAGGCCGCGATGATGGGCAACTACGGCGTACCGCCGGTCGCCCTCGCCCACGGCGAGGGCTGCTACATCTGGGACGTGGACGGCAACCGCTACCTTGACCTGATCGCCGGTATCGCGGTCTCCGGGCTCGGCCACGCGCACCCCGCCATCGTGGAAGCCGTCAGCACCCAGGTTCGGCGGGTCGCGCACACCAGCAACCTCTTCGTGCACGAGCCGGGGGTGCGCCTGGCGGAGAAACTGCTGAGCCTGCTCCACCAAGACGCCCGTGTCTTCTTCTGCAACTCGGGCACCGAGGCCAACGAGGCGGCCCTCAAGATCGTCCGCCGCAGGCAGGGCAAGAGCCGCCCGGTCATGGTCGCCGCCGACCACGGCTTCCACGGCCGGACCATGGGCGCACTCGCCGTCACCGGCAAGGAATCCATCCGTGCGCCGTTCGAGCCGTTCGGCTTCGACGTCCGCTGGGTGCGGTACGGCGACGCGGCCGCCCTCGCGAACGCGGTCGACGACCAGGTGGCGGGCGTCATCCTGGAGCCCACCCAGGGCGAGGGCGGCGTGATCCCGGCTCCAGCGGGCTACCTGGCCGCCGCCAGGCGCGCCTGCGACGAGGCGGGCGCGCTCCTCGTGCTCGACGAGATCCAGTCCGGCATCGGGCGTACCGGCGCCTGGTTCGCGCACCAGGCCGAAGGGGTCACCCCCGACGTGATGACGCTGGCTAAGGGCCTCGGCGGCGGCCTGCCGATCGGCGCGTGCGTCGGCTTCGGCGAGGCGGGCAGCGCCCTCGTGGCCGGCGATCACGGTTCCACCTTCGGCGGTAACCCGATCGCCTGCGCCGCGGCGCTCGCGGTGCTCGACACGATAGAAGGCAGCGACCTGCTCAAGAACGTCAAGGCGGTCGGCGAGACCCTGGCCAGCGGCATCGCGGCCATCGACCACCCGCTGCTGAAGGGCGTCCGCGGCTCAGGCCTGTGGCTCGCCGCCGTCCTCACGCAGGACAAGGCGCCGCAGGTCAGCAGCACCGCCAGGCAGGCGGGGTTCCTTGTCAACGCGGTGCAGCCGGACGCGGTCCGGCTCGCCCCGCCGCTGATCCTCACCCAGGCCGAGGCCACCGAGTTCGTCGAGGCGCTGCCCGGTATCCTGACCGGGTCCTGCGAGCAGCAGGCGAACGAGCAGAAGGCGTAACGATGCCAAGGCATTTCCTCCGGGACGACGATCTCACCCCGGCCGAGCAGGCCGAGGTACTCGATCTCGCGGCGGCTATGAAGGCGGACCGCGCGCAGGCAGGCCCCGTGATCCGGGCAAGTGCAGCCGTCCGTCCGCTGGCCGGGCCGAAGGCGGTCGCCTTGCTCTTCGACAAGCCGAGCCTGCGTACTCGCGTCTCGTTCACGGTCGGCGTCGCCGAGCTCGGCGGCCTGCCGCTTGAGATCGACACGACCAAGACGCACATCGGGCGCGGCGAGACGATCACCGATATCGCCCGGGTGCTCACCCGGCAGGTCGCCGCGATCACCTGGCGGACGTCCGGCCAGAACCGCATCGAGGAACTCGCGGACGCGAGCACCGTCCCGGTTATCAACGCGCTAACCGACGAGTTCCACCCCTGCCAGATCCTCGCCGACCTCCAGACGGTGACCGAGAACCTGGGCTCGCTCGCGGGCCGCATCCTCACCTACGTCGGCGACGGTGCGAACAACATGGCCCACTCCTACCTCCTCGGCGGGGTAACCGCGGGCATGCACGTGCGAGTCGGTGCGCCGCCCGGCTACCAGCCCGACCCGGCGATCGTCGCCCGGGCGCAGGAGATCGCGGCGCGCACCGGCGGCTCCGCGGCCGTGCTCGAGGACCCGGCGGTCGCCGCCAAGGGGGCCAACGTCCTGGCGACCGACGTCTGGGTGTCCATGGGCCAGGCCGACGCGCCCGAGCGCAAGGCCGCGCTCGCGCCCTATCAGGTCAATGGCGAGCTGGCCGGGCTGGCCGCCCCCGACGCGATTGTGCTGCACTGTTTGCCTGCCCACCGCGGGGAGGAGATCACCGCGGAGTTGATCGACGGCCCGTCCAGCGTGGTCTGGGATCAGGCGGAGAACCGGCTGCACGCGCAGAAGGCCCTGCTGGCCTGGCTCCTGGAGCACTCATGACGGCGCGCCCGAGCGGCGGAGGCGTCTGATGCCCGGTCAAACCAGCTCCGTGAACCCAGCGCACCCGGCCCCGGCGACGAAGGCCGCGAGACAGGCCAGGATCTCCGCGATCCTCGCCCGCGAGCAGGTGCACTCGCAGGAGCAGCTAGCCGGCCTGCTCACCCGGTACGCCGGCGTGCACGTGACGCAGGCAACGCTCTCCCGCGACCTGGACGAGATTGGCGTGGTCCGGCTGCGGGGCGCGGACGGCACACTGGTGTACGCGCTTCCCGGCGATCCGGGCGGGCCGGGGTCCGCGCCCGGTACCGCTTTGCCTCCAGAGCCGGCGGCCGGTCCCGGTAGCGCGTCCGATGATCCAGGACGGATCCGGCCTACCGCCGACCCGGCGACCGACCGTGCCAGCGGGCCCGGCGCCGGCCCCGCGTCCTTGGCGGGCGGCGATCCGGCCGCCGCCCCAGGCGGCGCGCCGCTCGCCGCGGTGCCAGGAACAGGGCCGGTCCCCGACTCGTCGATCAGGCTGGCGGGCGCCGCCGCGGCGAGCACCATGGGCCGGCTGGTGAGATACCTGAAAGAGCTGCTGACCTCGGCCGAGGCCAGCGCGAACATGGTCGTGCTGCGCACGCCGGCGGGCGCGGCCCAGTTCCTCGCCTCGGCCATCGACCATGCCGCCTGGCCTGCCATCCTCGGCACGGTCGCGGGAGACGACACGGTACTCGTCATCGCTCGTGACCCGGTCGGCGGCGAGGCCCTGGCGGCCGAGTTCCGCCGCCTGGCCGAACGCCGCCGCTAGGCAGGCGATCGGCAGGCGATCGGCAACTCCCTAATACTCACAACTCAATAGCGAAAAGACACCCAAGGTCAAGGTCAAGGTCAGGTCAAGGTCAACGGCAAGGTCAAGGTCAACGGCAAGGTCAAAACCTTGAGACGGTGGGCTGGTGCGCGGGGAAGATTTCTCGCGGCACTCCTCCGGCTTGACTCTGTCGGGAATCTCGGGGTTTGACTGACGTTGTCAGGGGCGGTGGACCAGTCTTGCGGGGACGTGTGAGTCCCGCGAGATCCCTGAGGAGCATGAGATGTCGATCCGTCCCCGCCTGGGGGTCGAGGTCCCGGAGCTGACCGCGCGGGTGGCGCGGGCGAGCAACCCGGCCGGGACGACGGCGATGTGGGTGCGGGACCGGCTCGACGGGCTGTGGGCGGATGAGGACTTCACGGGCTGGTACCCGAGGGAAGGGCGCCCGGGGATCTCCCCGGCGCAGCTGGCTACCGTCAGCGTGCTGCAGTTCCTGCTGGACCTGTCCGACCGGGACGCGGCTGAGGCGGTGCGGTGCCGGATCGACTTCAAGTACGCGCTCGGGCTCGACCTTGACGACCCGGGCTTCCACCACAGCGTGCTGGGCGACTTCCGCGACCGGCTGCTGGAAGAGGAGGGCCGGGCGGACCGGCTCCTTGACCTGGCCCTGGCCCGGCTGAAGGAGGCCGGGCTGGTCCGCGAGCGCGCCACCCAGCGCACCGACTCCACTCATGTCCTAGCGGCGGTGCGGGGCCTGACCCGCCTGGAGCTGGTCACCGAGGCGGTCCGCGCGGCTCTGGAGGAGCTCGCCCGTTCTGCCCCTGAGGCGCTGGAAGGCGTGGTTGACGACGAGTGGGGCCGCCGCTACGGCCGCCCGGTCCGCCTGGGCAAGAACCCCACCCGGCCGAAGACCAGGATGAACGACGCGGGGGCGGACGCCCGCCGGCTGCTGGAGCACCTGGCCGCCAGTTTCCCTGACCTGCTGGACGGCTCGCAGGCGGAGGCCCTGCGGCGGGTCGTGTCGCAGAACTACTACTGGGAGCCGGCCGGGCGGCTGCGCTGGCGCGACGATGACGGGGACGCCGGGCTGCCGCCGTCGGCGGCCCGCGTCGTCTCGCCCTACGACCTGGCTGCCCGCTACTCCCGCCGGGGCCAGGTCACCCGCTGGACCGGGTACCTGGCCCAGGTGACCGAGACCTGCGACGGCGACGCTCCCAACGTCATCACTGATGTCGCCGTCATGCCCGCGACCAGCGACGACCGGCAGGCACTGGCCGGGATCCACGCCCGGCTGGCCCGCAGGGGACTGCTCCCCGGCGCTCACCTGGTCAACGGCGGCTACACCTCCCTGGTCCACATGGAGCGGGCCGCCCGCGAGCGCCAGGTCACCCTCACCGGCCCGCTGCCCGGCAACCGCACCGCCCAGCACCGCGACCAGCAGGGCTACGCCCGCGACGACTTCCGCATCGACTACGACCGCCAGGAGGTCACCTGCCCGCAGGGCCAGGTCAGCCAGGGCTGGCACGGACCCTACCCCACCTCCTCGCCCGACGCGGCCCCGCTCATCGTCGCGCGCTTCACCAGGAAGCAGTGCCAGCCCTGCCCCGCCAGGGCCGCCTGCACCACCTCCGGCGACGGCAAGCGCACTGTCGGGTTCCCGCCGCGCGAGCTCTACGAGCTGCAGGTCCGCAACCAAGCTGACCAGCAGGACCCAGCCTGGCACAAGCGCTACGCCGTGCGGTCCGGCATCGAGGGCACCGTCAACGAGTTCGCCCACGGCCACGGCATGCGCCACTGCCGCTACCGCGGCCAGCCCAAGGCCCACCTGCAGCACGTCCTGACCGCCATCGCAGTCAACATCGAACGCCTCAGCCAAGTGCCTCCCGGCGAGAACCCGGCCCCCCGGCCGCCAACGGCATTCCAGGACTACCTCGACCAGCACGACATCAAACGCCTGCGCTCATGGCGCGCCGTCAGCTAAGCCGCAGCGACCAAGATTCCCGACAGAGTCAAGCCTCCGGAAGGCCGCGAGCAAATCTTCCCGCGCGCACCCGCTTTCTCAAGGCCCAGAGAAACTCCGCCGCAAACACCGACGGCCTCCGGCCTGCCGTCAAGCCGACGGCCTCCGGCCTGCCGTCAAGTGGCTTACGCGGGACGCCCGGGGAACATGACCGCGATCTCGGCTGCCGCGCTGCAGCTGGGGCACGTGCACCGGATCTCGGCTGCCGCAGGCTTAATCGCTTTGATATTGCTGCGGTGGGGCTAACGCGAAGGCTCCTGGGCCCGCGACTGCGATCTGGGCTGCCGCCGCCTTTAAGGCGCTGCCGCAGCTTCCAGGGGCGCTGATGTTGCTTTGGCCGGTGCTGCCGCAGTCTTTAGAGCGCTGATGTTGCTTTGGCCGGTGCTGTCGCGGAGCCAGCGGTTCCGGCCTGCATGTCGCGGCGCTGGCGCGCCGCGACATGCCGGAAATTTCATGAAATGCTCCAGCGCAGCGGGGTTCATGATCGCGGACGATTTTCCTTTCGCGGAGGATCCGCAGCTTATTTGATGCTTTTCTTCCGTGATCAGATCATGGTCCAATGCCACTTAACATAAGTTGATCTTGGTCGGCCGGCGCGACCCAGGAAAGGTATACCGAATTTTGGTTGGACAAACTGCTGAAAGTCGGGCCGGTTTCCGACCAAAATTCGGTATACCTCTGCGAGGAGGCGCTTTCAGGCCGGGTACGACAGGGCCGACCTCGGCTACGACTGGGACAACAGTGTCTGTAGCTGCGTGTGATCCCTCTGGGGCTAAAGGGAAAATTGTCCAAGCGGCATTGGATCATGGTCCGACATCTTGGGTGTACGACAGGCTGGCCAGAAATGACTGCGGTCAGGCGGGGTGGCGGAAACGATTGCGCGGGGTGGGATGGCGTGTGGGCCGCGGTGGGCGGGCTGAGTGGAGGTGGCCCTGAGGAGGGGGGCTGGCAAATAAGGTGGTAGTGGCGGGACCGACGATGGTGGAAGTGAGACAGGTGGGACAGATGGGAACGGGCGAGCAGCCAACTGGCGGTCCGGCGACGCGGTTGTGGGGCGGACGATTCGAGGGCGGGCCCGCGGACGCATTGGCGCGGCTGTCGCTCAGCGTGCACTTCGACTGGCGGCTGGCCCGGTACGACCTGCTCGCATCCCGTGCGCACGCCCGGATGCTGCACCGGGCCGGCCTGCTGACCGATGCCGAGGCCGACTCGATGCTCGCGGCCCTCGACGACTTGGACGAGGCGGTTGAGGACGGCACCTTCCGGCCCACGGTCGCCGATGAGGATGTGCATACCGCGCTTGAGCGGGGGCTGCTTGAACGGCTTGGCTCGCTCGGCGGAAAGCTGCGCGCCGGCCGGAGCCGCAACGACCAGGTGGCCACCGACCTCCGGCTGTACCTGCGCGACCACGCACGCCTTATCGTCTCCCGGCTCGCCGAGCTGCAGACCGCGCTGATCGCCCAGGCGGACATCAGCGGCGACTTGCCCGCGCCCGGTATGACGCACCTGCAACACGCTCAGCCGGTGCTGTTCGCCCATCAGCTGCTCGCCCACGTCCAGGCGTTCACCAGGGACGTGAGCCGCTTCCGGGACTGGGACAACCGGGCGTCGGTCAGCCCACTTGGCGCCGGCGCGCTCGCCGGCTCCTCGCTGCCGATCGACCCGCGGCAGTTCGCCGCCGAGCTCGGCTTCGCCGAGGCGGCGCCGAACTCGATGGATGCCGTCGCCGACCGGGACTTCGCCGCCGAGTTCTGCTTCGCGGCCGCGTTGACGGGCGTGCACCTCTCCCGGCTCGGCGAAGAGATCGTGCTCTGGTCCTCGCAGGAGTTCAGCTGGGTCGAGATCGATGACGCGTACGCCACCGGATCGTCGATCATGCCGCAGAAGAAGAATCCGGATGTCGCGGAGTTGGCCAGGGGAAAGGCCGGTCGCCTCATAGGCGGGCTCACCGGCCTGCTCACCACGCTCAAGGGACTGCCGCTCACCTACAACAGGGATCTTCAGGAGGACAAGGAGCCGGTCTTCGACGCTGTTGACACCCTCCTCCTCGTGCTCCCGGCGATGGCGGGCCTGATTGCGACCCTGCGGATCAACGCCCAGCGGCTGCGAGACCTTGCTCCGGCTGGGTTCACGCTCGCGACCGACCTGGCCGAGTACCTGGTGCAGCGGGGCGTGCCGTTTCGGGAGGCCCACGAGATCGTCGGCCACCTGGTCGTGTGGTGCCAGGTCAACGACGTTGCCCTGGACGAGGTGAGCGACGAGGACCTGGCCAAGGTCTCGCCGCACCTGACGCCGGACGTTCGCGCGGTGCTCACCGTTGAAGGCGCGCTCGCTGCGCGGAAGGGTTTCGGCGGCACGGCGCCAGAACGGGTGGCCGAACAACTCCTCACGCTGCGCGCCACCGTTGACGGGGGCGCGGCCTGGGCCGCGGCGGGAGGCGCCTGACCGTCGTCGCCCGGGGGAGCGCCCCGTATCCCCGATGAGCGCTCCGCCGGGCTCCAGCAGGCGGATGACTTAGATATGGCTCGGCGGTCGGCGCAGCGGACTCCCGGGTGCGACGAGATCGGACATGCGGTGGACCTGATCCCGAGGGACTTCTTCGACCGGCCGTCGGATGAGGTGGCGCCGGACTTGCTCGGCTGCGTCCTTGAGCACGAGACACCAGAAGGCCTTGTCGCGGTGGAACTGACCGAGGCGGAGGCGTACGCCGGGGAGACCGATCCCGCGTCGCACGCCTACCGCGGCCCTACCGGCCGCAACGCGGTGATGTTCGGCCCACCGGGACACGCCTACGTCTACTTCACCTACGGCATGCACTTCTGCGTGAATGTCGTCTGCATGCCGGAGGGAGTCGCCCGCGCCGTCCTGCTGCGCGCGGGCCGGGTCGTCGCGGGGGAGGCACTGGCGCGGCGCAGACGTGCCGTGCACCGCTCGGCGGCCGGGCCGCCGAGCGTCATCCCCGCCCGCGACCTTGCCCGCGGCCCGGCCCGGCTCTGTCAGGCGCTGGCGATCGATCGCACCCAGAACGGGGCCGACTTCTGCTCTCCTGCCTCACAGCTCCGTTTGCGTCCTGTAGGCACCAGCCTTCAGGCGGCGGGCGCCCCGGTGATCGAATCTGGTCCGCGGGTCGGCGTCAGCGCCGCCGCCGATACTCCCTGGCGCTTCTGGGTGGCGGGCGACCCCACGGTGTCGGTGTACCGCCCGCACAAGAGCCGTGCTCGCTAACTTGCTGTGCTCTCACTGCACTTCAGTCTCACTGGTACCAAATCTCTTTGGGCAGGTTAGAACCGGTGCGTCGGCGGGGTACAACTCTCGATTTGACGCCCGTTCGCGGCAGCCGTAGAGTTCATCTTGCCCAGCGGGAGACGGAGCGCCGGAAGGCGAGACGAGAACCTGGGAGCCACCAGGGAACCCACTTCTGAAGGTGTCGCGTGCTTGCTGAACTGGAGCCACGAGGCTGACGGAGGGTGACCTCTGGTGTCTGAGGGACCGTAGCGTCGCTTCGCAACCTTCTGGAAAGCTCCAGGAAACGAAGTTGACACGAAAGAAACTCTAGAGTAAGGTTTAAGGGTTGCCCCGGAAGGGAACGTAAGTTCCTCCGAAGGTGAGCGTCTGTTTCTTGAGAACTCAACAGCGTGCTAAAAGCCAGTGCATGATAAATGTACAAACCCCCGTCGGGGCCGGGTTTTACCTGGTTCCAACGGATTTAGCCATGAATCGCTCATGGTTGGGTTTCTGGTTTCCGGCTGGTCCTTTCGGGGCTGGCTGGTGTCAGTCATTCAACGGAGAGTTTGATCCTGGCTCAGGACGAACGCTGGCGGCGTGCTTAACACATGCAAGTCGAACGAGGTGCTTGCACCTAGTGGCGAACGGGTGAGTAACACGTGAGCAACCTGCCCTTGGCTCTGGGATAGCCTCCGGAAACGGGGATTAATACCGGACATGACTTCCTGCGGCATCGCGGGGGGTGGAAAGTTTTTCGGCCAGGGAGGGGCTCGCGGCCTATCAGCTTGTTGGGGGGGTAACGGCCCACCAAGGCGACGACGGGTAGCCGGCCTGAGAGGGCGACCGGCCACACTGGGACTGAGACACGGCCCAGACTCCTACGGGAGGCAGCAGTGGGGAATATTGCACAATGGGGGAAACCCTGATGCAGCGACGCCGCGTGCGGGATGAAGGCCTTCGGGTTGTAAACCGCTTTCAGCAGGGGCGAATTTTGACGGTACCTGCAGAAGAAGCGCCGGCTAACTACGTGCCAGCAGCCGCGGTAATACGTAGGGCGCAAGCGTTGTCCGGATTTATTGGGCGTAAAGAGCTCGTAGGCGGCCTGTTGCGTCCGCTGTGAAATCCCGGGGCTTAACCCCGGGCGTGCAGTGGATACGGGCAGGCTGGAGGCAGGCAGGGGAGAACGGAATTCCCGGTGTAGCGGTGAAATGCGCAGATATCGGGAGGAACACCGGTGGCGAAGGCGGTTCTCTGGGCCTGTTCTGACGCTGAGGAGCGAAAGCGTGGGGAGCGAACAGGATTAGATACCCTGGTAGTCCACGCCGTAAACGTTGGGCGCTAGGTGTGGGTCCCTTCCACGGGGTCTGTGCCGCAGCTAACGCATTAAGCGCCCCGCCTGGGGAGTACGGCCGCAAGGCTAAAACTCAAAGGAATTGACGGGGGCCCGCACAAGCGGCGGAGCATGTTGCTTAATTCGACGCAACGCGAAGAACCTTACCAAGGTTTGACATGGCCGGAAAACTCATGGAGACATGGGGTCCTTCGGGGCCGGTCACAGGTGGTGCATGGCTGTCGTCAGCTCGTGTCGTGAGATGTTGGGTTAAGTCCCGCAACGAGCGCAACCCTTGTCCCATGTTGCCAGCGGGTTATGCCGGGGACTCATGGGAGACTGCCGGGGTCAACTCGGAGGAAGGTGGGGACGACGTCAAGTCATCATGCCCCTTATGTCTTGGGCTGCAAACATGCTACAATGGCCGGTACAGAGCGCTGCGAGCCCGTGAGGGTGAGCGAATCGCGGAAAGCCGGTCTCAGTTCGGATCGGGGTCTGCAACTCGGCCCCGTGAAGCCGGAGTCGCTAGTAATCGCGGATCAGCAACGCCGCGGTGAATACGTTCCCGGGCCTTGTACACACCGCCCGTCACGTCACGAAAGTTGGCAACACCCGAAGCCGGCGGCCTAACCCGTAAGGGAGGGAGCTGTCGAAGGTGGGGTCGGCGATTGGGACGAAGTCGTAACAAGGTAGCCGTACCGGAAGGTGCGGCTGGATCACCTCCTTTCTAAGGAGCACCGGCGCCTTAGCCACCGAATGCGTGGCTGGGCGTCCATGCTTTCTAGTGGAGCACTGGCTATTCACCCTGTCGGCGCGCGAAGGCGCGGCTAGTACGCTCTCCCCTCGGGGAGCTGCGGAACGAGCGCACCGAACGCCTGGCCGGGTGGGCACGCTGTTGGGTCCTGAGGAAGCAGCTGCTTTCCAGGGCTGGCTGACTCGAACGGCCTGCAGGCAGGGATCTCCGGACGGAGGTCCCTGATGCATGGTTCCGTCCGTATCTTGAGAACTACACAGTGGACGCGAGCATCTTCTGGAACAGGTGGCTGCCTTCGGGCGGTGCCTGTCCTCTAGCAGTTTGCATGTAGTGCATGCAGAGTCAAGTTTTTAAGAGCATACGGTGGATGTCTTGGCACCAGGAGCCGATGAAGGACGTTGGAGCCTGCGATAATCCTCGGGGAGCCGGCAACCGGGCTGTGATCCGAGGGTGTCCGAATGGGGAAACCCGGCACCCGTCATGGGGTGTCGTCCCTGCCTGAATGCATAGGGCAGCGGATGGTAACGCGGGGAAGTGAAACATCTCAGTACCCGCAGGAAGAGAAAGCAAAAGCGATTCCGCAAGTAGTGGTGAGCGAACGCGGAAGAGGCTAAACCTTGTGCGTGTGACAGCCGGCAGGCGTTGCGCACGGGGGGTTGTGGGACCGCCTGGCTGGGACTGCCGTTCCGGCGAGAAGTTACAAAGCAGCGTGGTAGCGGAACAGTCTGGAAAGTCTGGCCGTAGCGGGTGACAGTCCCGTACGCGAAATTGTGCTGCCTTCTTGGCGTGTTCCCGAGTAGCACGGGGCCCGTGAAATCTCGTGTGAATCTGGCAAGACCACTTGCTAAGCCTAAATACTCCCTGGTGACCGATAGTGAACTAGTACCGTGAGGGAAAGATGAAAAGCACTCCGGTGAGGAGTCGTGAAATAGTGCCTGAAACCGTGTGCTTACAAGCCGTGGGAGCCTTTCGGGGTGACTGCGTGCCTTTTGAAGAATGAGCCTGCGAGTTACGGTGTGTTGCGAGGTTAACCCGTGTGGGGTAGCCGTAGGGAAACCGAGTCTGAACAGGGCGGTTGAGTAGCATGCTGTAGACCCGAAGCGGGGTGATCTACGCATGGGCAGGGTGAAGCGCGGGTAAGACCGCGTGGAGGCCCGAACCCACCAGGGTTGAAAACCTGGGGGATGACCTGTGTGTAGGGGTGAAAGGCCAATCAAACTCCGTGATAGCTGGTTCTCTCCGAAATGCATTTAGGTGCAGCGTCGCGTGTTCCTTCCCGGAGGTAGAGCTACCGGTTGGACTAGGGGGCCCACAAGCTTACTGAATTCAGCCGAACTCCGAATGCCGGTGAAGCCAGAGCGCGGCAGTGAGACTGCGGGCGATAAGGTTCGTGGTCGAGAGGGAAACAACCCAGATCGCCGGCTAAGGCCCCTAAGCGCGTGCTAAGTGGGAAAGGATGTGGAGTTGCAGTGACAACCAGGAGGTTGGCTTAGAAGCAGCCACCCTTGAAAGAGTGCGTAATAGCTCACTGGTCAAGTGATTCCGCGCCGACAATGTAACGGGGCTCAAGCACGCCGCCGAAGCCGCGGCAGTCCTCCTTTGGGGGGCTGGGTAGGAGAGCGTCATGCAGCGTGTGAAGCAGCGGAGTGATCCAGCTGTGGAGGCTGCATGAGTGAGAATGCAGGCATGAGTAGCGAAAGGCGAGTGAGAAGCTCGCCCGCCGATTGACCAAGGGTTCCTGGGGCAGGCTAATCCGCCCAGGGTAAGTCGGGACCTAAGGCGAGGCCGACAGGCGTAGTCGATGGACAACGGGTTGATATTCCCGTACCCGTGTACGGCCGTCCGTGCTGAATCCCTGATGCTAAGTCCTGGTGCTGATCCTTCGGGTGAGGCGCCGGGCCGGACCGAGGGGGTAGTAGGCAAGCCGGTGGAGAGACGCAAGAGGGTAGCTGGACCCGGGCGGTGGTTGTCCCGGGGTAAGGGTGTAGGGCGGCTGGTAGGCAAATCCGCCGGTCACGTGCCTGAGACCTGATGCCGAGCCGTTAGGCGAAGCCAGTGATCCCATGCTGCCGAGAAAATCTTCGCGGCGAGGACGTACGCGGCCCGTACCCTAAACCGACGCAGGTGGTCAGGTAGAGAATACCGAGGCGATCGGGTGAACCGTGGTTAAGGAACTAGGCAAATTGCCCCCGTAACTTAGGGATAAGGGGGGCCCTCTCCGGTGACGCCCTTCGCGGGCTGAGCTGGGGTGGGTCGCAGAGGCCAGGGGGAAGCGACTGTTTACTAAAAACACAGGTCCGTGCGAAGCCGCAAGGCGATGTATACGGACTGACGCCTGCCCGGTGCCGGAACGTTAAGGGGACGGGTCAGCTCTTCGGGGCGAAGCTCAGAACTTAAGCGCCGGTAAACGGCGGTGGTAACTATAACCATCCTAAGGTAGCGAAATTCCTTGTCGGGTAAGTTCCGACCTGCACGAATGGCGTAACGACTTCCCCGCTGTCTCAACCGCGGGCCCGGCGAAATTGCACTACGAGTAAAGATGCTCGTTACGCGCAGCAGGACGGAAAGACCCCGGGACCTTTACTGCAGCTTGGCATTGGTGCTTGGGACGGCTTGTGTAGGATAGGCGGGAGACTGGGAAGCGGGCACGCTAGTGCTCGTGGAGTCAACCTTGAAATACCGCTCTGGTCGTTTTGAGTGTCTAACCTGGGCCCGTGATCCGGGTCAGGGACAGTGCCTGGCGGGTAGTTTAACTGGGGCGGTTGCCTCCCAAAAGGTAACGGAGGCGCCCAAAGGTACCCTCAGCCCGGTCGGCAACCGGGTGCCGAGTGCAAGTGCACAAGGGTGCTTGACTGTGAGACAGACATGTCGAGCAGGAGCGAAAGCTGGGACTAGTGATCCGGCGGTGGCATGTGGAAGCGCCGTCGCTCAACGGCTAAAAGGTACCCCGGGGATAACAGGCTGATCTTGCCCAAGAGTCCATATCGACGGCATGGTTTGGCACCTCGATGTCGGCTCGTCGCATCCTGGGGCTGGAGCAGGTCCCAAGGGTTAGGCTGTTCGCCTATTAAAGCGGTACGCGAGCTGGGTTTAGAACGTCGTGAGACAGTTCGGTCCCTATCCGCTGCGCGCGCAGGAGACTTGAGAAGAGCTGTCCCTAGTACGAGAGGACCGGGACGGACTGACCTCTGGTGTGCCAGTTGTTCCGCCAGGAGCACGGCTGGTTTGCTACGTCGGGAAGTGATAACCGCTGAAAGCATCTAAGCGGGAAGCACGCTTCAAGATGAGGTCTCCCGCCACCTTGAGTGGGTAAGGCCCCCAGCCAGACGACTGGGTTGATAGGCCGGAAGTGTAAGCGCGGCGACGCGCTCAGCTGACCGGTACTAACAGGCCGAGGGCTTGACCCTGCCCGCACTACCTGCACCGCCGCAAGGCGGGCCCGCGTCCACTGTGTAGCTCCCGGGTTACGGCCGGAACAGCCGCGCCCCCCCGTGGGAGGCGGCTGCGGGCCGTACAACTCGATAAGGTTCCCGGCGGCTATAGCGAAGGGGAAACACCCGGTCCCATTCCGAACCCGGAAGTTAAGCTCTTCAGCGCCGATGGTACTGCGAGGGAGGCCTCGCGGGAGAGTAGGACACCGCCGGAACACAACTTGCGAAGAGGCTCGACCCGATAGGTCGGGCCTCTTCGTGTTTACCCGAACTGCTCTGCCTGGTCCTGCCTGGCGGCTATGCTTGGGTGTTCGTGACTCTTCAGGCGGTAACCATTCCCCTGGCCAGTCGGAGGATCGTGGCGGCGCTGCCTCAGGGCGGTGACCGGTGTGCTCCGCTTGGTCGGACGAGCGAGATGGGTGCCGTCTTCGGGATCTCCCTCACCATCGGGTGAGCGAAGGACATGCCGTACTGAAAGCGGTAACTGCGGTAACTATTGCCCCGGCCCGTAGGGGAGCCTGTGATGCTGGTCGCCCCTGGGTCCGGCCAGGGGCGAAGTACTGGGCTGGGCTATCCGGGTGCGGGCTAGAGCGTAGGCTGAAGGATTGAGTGTGCAGGAGGTCGGGACAGTGACCGAAGACGGCAATACGGCGCAGCGTGGCGGTGCCGGGGACGGGCGTGGGCGCGCGGGTGGCGGCGCTGGCCGGAGCTCCGGCGGTGCCGGCCGTTCAGGAGGGTATGGCCGTTCTGGCGGCCAGGGCGGCCGTGGCGGTGGCTTTAGCGGTTCCCGGAGCGGCAGCGGGGATCGCCGGTACAGCGGTTCACGCGATGGCGGGAACCAGGGCGGCTACGATCGCGGCCCGTCCCGTTACCGGGATGACAGGGACGACCGGAGGCCGCGCTCTGACGACGGCTCCTCCCGTGATGGCGAGCGCGACGGCGGTCGTGGCGGCTACAGCCGAGACCGCGGACCACGCGGTGATGGTGCCGGCTCCGGCAGCCGCCCGAATCGTCCTCCCTATGGCGGTGGGCAGCGTGAGAGCGGCCCACGCGGCCCGCGGCGTGACTCTGGCAGCGACAGCGGCTTCCGGGGGGGTGACCGGCCGCGCCGGGACTTCGGTGGCGGGGAACGCGGCTACGACCGCGGCGGCTCGCGCGAAGACCGTCCCTCTTACGGCGGTCAGGGACGCTCCGACGGCGGCTTCCGCGGGGGTGACCGGCCGCGCCGGGACTTCGGTGGTGGCGGGCTGGACGTGGCGGCTAGCCGCGGCCCGCCGCTCAGGGGACCGTCCGTCGTATGACCGTCCGTCGTATGGCGGCCAGAACCGTTCCGAGGGAGACTCCCGTGGCGGTGACCGGCCCGGCCGGCGTGAGTACGGGAGCGCCGGTGGACGCGGGTATGACCGGAGCCCTAGCGATGACAGGGGCACCCGCCCGTCGTTCGGCTCAAGCCGATCTGACGGTGGCTTCCGTGGCGGAGACCGACCGCCCGCGAGCCGATCTGACGGTGGCTTCCGTGGGGGCGACCGACCGCCCGCGCGTGGCCCCCGGCGCGACTTCGGTGCAGGCGAGCGCGGTTACGACCGACGACCGGGTGGGGACAGAGACAGCGGCCGCTCCTTCGGCGGTGACCGCAGGCCGAGTGGCGACAGGCCACGGTGGCAGGACAGCGACCGGGGCGCGGACCGCCGGGACGGCGGATTCCGCGATCGTGAGAGCGGCTACCGGCGCGACGGCCAGGACTCCGGGCCGGGCGGCTACCGGTCGTCGGGCCAGAACGCATCGTCGCGCCCCGGGAGGCCGTCATACGGTCGGCCGGGAAGCACCGACCGCCCGGCAGGCAGCCGAGGCTTCAGCCGCACCATGTCGGACCGGATCGGCGGCGCGTTCCCCGACGAGAGGGCCCGGCCGCCCCGGTCGGCCAGCGGAGGCCGTCCAGACGCTCGCGGGACGTCCTATAGGGCGGGTGGCCGGCCGGAAAGGCCGTCCGGGCACGGGGCCGGGCCAGGCGCCGACCGGAGCCGCTCACATGACCGGAGGGATGACCGGCCTGGTAACGACAGGCACGGCGCTGACCGGCGAGGGGGCGGCGGATCGGACGCGCCCCGAATCCCTGACAGCATCACCGACGACCAGGTCTCACGTGAGGTACGGGACGAGCTCGGCAGCCTTTCGTTCGACCGGGCGAGCACCGTTGGCCGGTATCTGATCGCGGCCGAACTTGCCACCGACCCGGAGCAGGCCTACCGCTACGCGCAGGCAGCCAAGCAGCTGGCCGCGCGCGTGGGCATCGTGCGTGAGGTCTCCGGCATCATGGCCTACAAGTCAGGCCGGTGGGCCGAGGCCCTGACTGAGCTTCAGGCCGGTCGCCGGATGACCGGGCGCAACGACTACCTGCCGCTGATGGCGGACGCGGAGCGAGGCCTCGGCCGACTGGACCGCGCCCTCGACCTCGTGCACAGCGCCGAGGCCAAGCGCCTGCCCCGTGCGTCGCAGATCGAGCTCCGCATTGTCGAGTCGGGCATCCGCCGCGACCAGGGCCTGGCCGACGCCGCCGTGCTTGCCCTCCAGGTGCCCGAGCTAACCGACGGAAAGCAGCGCCCCTGGTCTAGCCGCCTCTTCTACGCCTATGGTGAGGCACTGCTAGCGGCCGGCCGGACCGAGGCGGCCAGGGAAGCCTTCTCCCGTGCAGTAGTAGCGGACGAGGACGAGCAGACCGACGCCCTGGCCCGACTAGACGAACTGGACGGCATCAGCGTCACGGACCTGGAAGACGACGAGGACGACGACGAGGACGACGAGGAAGCCCTAGACGACCTCGAAGACGACGACGACCTCGACGAAGAGGACGACGAAGACGAAGACGAGGACGACCTCGAAGACGAAACCGACGAGGACCTTGACGAGGACGACCTAGACGACGAGGACGACGAGGACGACGAGTCAGACCAACTTGACCCACTAGAACGCGACGAGGCCTTCGAAGACGAAGAAGAAGTCAACGACTATCCCGACCCCCAAGACTGAACAGCCCACGTTCAAGCCACCCCTGGAAGAGGCTGCCGCACCCGAAAGGCGTGCGGCAGCGGGGAAAGGGCAATGTTCGCCTGGGTTTGGCCGCGAATGTTAGGAGCGGTGGCGCCGGCGGTCCGGTCGCGACCGCCCGCCACCGCTCCTACCACCGGATGAGAAATAAGCTGTACGAGCAAGCAGTAAGCACGCAGTACAGGTCACGACGAAGGCTGCTCCAGCGCCGATAGCCAGTGCCAGATGCCCGCCGACATTCGCCCCAGTCCCGCTGATCTGCTCGAACTTCTCGGTCACGGCCGGATCGACGTCATCCGCGGACAGGCGCGTACCGGGACAGCGTCTTCAGCCGCACCGCCTCAACGGCGTGGTCCAGGTCCATCCCGGCCGACCGCGCCGCCCGCGTCTCAGCCACCCAGACGGAGATCTCCTCCGCCGACCGCTCCAGCGTCGCCGGGCACGTCGGCCACCGGCCCGTAGTGGCTGAACAGCAGTCGCGACGGCTTCAAGCGCGGCGAACCGGCCGATCGACGCGAGCGCGACATCCAGGTCGAAGTCCGGCGGCGGCGTGGCCGGCCGCAGGTCGCCGGTCTCCGGGATGTAGACGCCCGCCGCGTCTCCCACGTACAGGTCGCCGCTCACCGAGTCGAGCAGCCCCACGTGGTGCTTGGCGTGCCCGGGGG
Organism: uncultured Actinomycetota bacterium; assembly: GCA_963785645.1. GTDB lineage: Bacteria > Actinomycetota > Actinomycetes > Streptosporangiales > Streptosporangiaceae > Trebonia. The sequence goes on along the minus strand of CAWAWG010000014.1, from coordinate 312,232 downwards.
AGTAGTAGCTCTCCAGGCGGCGCCCGTCGCCGAGGTCCACCTCGCCCACGTCGTCGAGGGCCCGCAGCCGGTCGGCCGGCACCGGGGCCAGTTCGCCGAACAGGACGTCGAGCGCGTCGCCGTACACCATCCGCGCGCTGGCCATCAGCCGCGTCGGGTCGACGAGGTGCCGCGCCCCCTTCTCGTGTACGACGACCTCCGCCGACGGGAACATCGACGCGATGTCGCCGACCCCGCCCGCGTGGTCCAGGTGAATGTGCGTGACCACGACCGCGGCCAGGTCGGCCGGCTCGATGCCGAGCGAACGCGAGCGCTGCCCGCACGACCGGGGCGGATGTCGAGGTCCCCGTCTCGACGAGACAGGGCCGGCTCGACCGGATCAGGTAGCCGGCGGTGATTCCCTGATAACCGGCCATCTTGGTGTCGATCTGGAAGACGCCGTGCTCCGAGGTCGGTGATGTCCGCACTGTCGGGTTTCCCGGTGCTTGGGGGGTAGCCGCCTGTCGTCATAGCAATGTCGTCGCGCACCGGACTATTGTCCCAGACAACAGGAGAGGGAGAAGAGATGGAGCTCACGCTCAACGTGCACTCCGAAACCCCGGGGTTCACTGTCATTGAGGTCGGCGGCGAGATCGACGTGTACACCGCTCCCAAGCTGCGGGAGAAGCTGATCAGCCTGGTCGAGGCCGGCAGTTACCAGCTGATCGTGGACATGGAGGGCGTCGAGTTCCTCGACTCGACCGGCCTCGGCGTGCTGGTCGGCGGCCTGAAGCGGGTCCGCGCGCAAGACGGCTGGATCGACCTGGTTTGCACGCAGAGCCGCATCCTGCGCATCTTCCGCATCACCGGCCTCAACAAGGTCTTCAGCATCTACGACACGGTGCCTGAGGCCACCGCCGCGCACGTCGCGTCCGCCGAGTAGTCATTCCGAACGAGTCCGTGTTACACCTGGCGGCGCGCCATGGCCCGGTAGCGAGGTGACGCTACCGGTGATCAGGCGTCGAAGCGTCCGCAGGACCAGGCCGGTGCGCGGCTTCGGCCCGAACGACGTTGACTTGCGGGGAACCTTCTCGCCGTGCGCCGCGATGTCCATCACGGCCGCGAGCGGCATCGGGTTGCAGATGACCGCCGTGCCGCCGGAGTCTGCCGCCATGCGGACGGCCTCCGCGGCGTCGTGCGAGATCAGCACGTCCCGCTCGTTGTCCTTGATCGACCAGAGCTGAGCCATCAGCAGTTCCTGCATGACCGAGGCGTCGAGTGCCCGCCAGCGCGTGCGACGTCTCCGGCGGCATCGCCGCTTCAAGCTGCTGCCGGTCGGGATCGGTCAGCAGCCAGTACCCGCCGGTAGGAAGGCCGTCCGCGAGCAGGAAGGCCGTCCCGGATTCGCCTGCTTCCGCCAGACGGCGGAAAGCGGCCTCCTCGGTGACCGCGGTGACGGTGAATGCCCCGGCTGCGAGCCGCACGGCTTCGGTCAGCGGCGAGGCGCGGGAGGACTCGGTGGATCGCGCCGAGGCACAGCGGGTACGCGTCCACATCGACCAGGAAGGCGAGGCCGTAGTCCCACCGGCCGGCTGCCCCGGCCTCCTGCTGTTGGGCCTCCTGCTGTTGGGCCCCGTGTTGTCGGCCGCTGTGCTCCTGTTCACGCAGTTCGCGGTAGGCGGCGTACCGGTGATGGCCGTCGGCGATGAGCGCGGTGCGCGTCGCCAGGTCCGCGGCGATGGCCGCCTGTACGGCCGGGTCGGTGACCGCCCACAGCCGGTGTGTCACCCCGTCGTCGGTGACGGCGCATTCCAGCGGCGCCTGGCTGTCCGCCGCGAGGTCCGTGAGCCGGGAGGCGTCTCCGGGGACGGCGTGGTCCACCGGACCCCCGGCCGGCCCCGCGCGCGTCCCGCCGTTGTAGATGAGCAGGATGGGCTCGAGGTTGCTGCGTGTTTTCTCCATGAGCTCTCGTCGCCCGGCGACCGGCCCCGGCATCACCCCTTCGTGCGGGTGCACCGCGTCCGTCCCCACCTTTACCAGCCCGATGAGACCGCGCTGGACCCAGCCGTCACCCCGCTGCTCGTACACGTAAAACGCGGGCGTGTCGTCGACCGCCAGGGTGCCTTCTGTCAGCCAGTCGCGCAGCAGTCCGGCCGCTATTTCACCCGGCGCCGCGTCGTCCGCGGCTACCTCGACCGGCGCGACCTCACCGGGGGTGACCCCCGGCAGGATGAGCCGGACGACGTTGTAAGGCGAGGCGGCAAGCAACTGGCCTAGGGTCCCGGGGCCGATCACATCGTACGGTGGTGAAGTGACGTTTGCGAGTCCCCCTACCCGGGATAGGTCATAACGGACGCCGCGGAACGGCGCCAGGAGGAGGCCGGCGCCGAGATCGGAGCCATCGCCGGACGGAAAGTGGGTCTGCACACCATGTCAGAAGGGCCAATCGGCAGCTGGGATTCCCCGACTCCGAAAACTTCGCGCACTCCGCCGAGCCGTAACCGAGAACGGGAGGAGGCGGACCCGGAACCCGGCGACGTGCACGCCTGGTACACGACGGGTATGGAACTGCTCAGGAAAGGCAGCCCGGCGGCAGCGGCCCAGGTGCTGCAGCGGGCCGCGAACGCCGAGCCCGCCTCACGCAGCGTCCGGGAGGCCCTAGCGCGCGCTCAGTTCGACACCGGGCAGTATGAGGCCGCGGCGGACAACTTCCGGGTGATCGTCGAGGCAAGCCCGACCGACGACTACGCGCACTTCGGCCTGGGACTGTCTCTCGCCCGGGCCGGGAACCACGAGGCCGCCGCCGAGTACCTGGCCCTGGCCGCGGCGATGCGCCCGGACCGCAAGCATTACACCGACGCCCTCCGCCAGGTAAGAGCCACCCTCAAATTCCGCACGCGGGGACTGCCCGGGTGACGCTTCTACGGGGCGGATCAGGGCTCGGCTAGGCTGAGCACGTGCCGAAAACACTCGCCGAAGCCTACGACGTACTCCTCTTCGATCTTGACGGCGTCGTCTACATCGGCGGTATCGCCATTCCCGGCGCTCCCGAGGCGCTCCAGCGGGCCAGGCGGTCCGGTGCCCACGTGGCGTACGTCACCAACAACGCCTCTCGCACCCCGGCCGCGGTCGCCGCCCTCCTCGATGGCATGGGCGCCCCGGTCACGGAGGCCGATGTGGTGACGTCGGCCCAGGCCGCTGCCCGGCTCCTGGCCGACAAGCTGCCTCCAGGGTCGAAGGTTCTCGTGATCGGCGCCACGGCGCTGCGCCTGGCCGTCCGCGAGCGCGGGCTGGTGCCCGTCTCGACCGCGACGGACAAGCCGGCCGCGGTCGTTCAAGGTTTCGGCCCCGGCATTGACTACGGCGCGCTGGCCGAGGGGGGCCTCGCGGTCAATGCGGGTGCGCTGTTCGTCGCCACCAACGCCGACTCGACGATCCCGAACGCACACGGCACCGCGCCTGGCAACGGCTCGCTCCTGAAAGTCATCGAGCACGCCACGGGTACCGCGCCCGTCGTCGCGGGCAAGCCGGAACCTCCGCTGCACCGCGAGTCCGTCATCCGCACCGGGGCGCACCGCCCGCTGGTGATCGGCGACCGCCTCGACACCGACATCGAGGCCGCCTACAACGCCGGCACCGACAGCCTGCTCGTGCTCACCGGTGTCGATAACCCGCGCACCGCCACCCTCGCGCCAAGGCACCGCAGGCCCACCTACATCGCCGAGACCCTCGATGCCCTTACGGAGCCCTACCCAGACGTGTCCGCGACCGATTCTGGCGTCACCTGCGGCGGCTGGACCGCGACCGTGGACGCGGCGGGAACCCTCGCCGTGGCCGGCCCGGTGCTTCCGGCAACCGGGCGCCGCCATCGACGGCCTGCGCGCCCTGACCGCCGCCGCCTGGGCCGCCAGTGACAAGCGGGGCGGTCTCGACGCGGCCCAGGTTGCCGGCGCTCTCGACACCCTGGCAGCGGCCGGTCTCCGGATTTGACAACGGGCCGTTAGTACGGTGAGATGGCCCGCATGCCAGCACACCAGATCGAGCCGCAAGGCCGTACTGTGCTGCCTTGAGACACGGTGCTGTCTTAAGACACGGTGCTGCCTTGCGGCGCAGTGCTGCTGTCTTTCCTCGTGTTGTCGCTGACCCGCTTTCTCAGCCGGAGTCACTAAACGCAGCCGACACACAGAGGAACATTCGTGAACACCGACCTTTCGGTCGCTCCTGAGATCGCACAGCTCGCCGACCCGTTCGTCCCCGTCCCAGCACGCCGTCGCCGTGCTCCGCACCGACGGCCGGATCGCGGGCGACCTCGCGGACCTCGCCGCCACCCCGCAGCGCTGGTGGGACCTGGTTCGCTTCGACGCCGGCGGCCCGGTTCGCATCTCGCTGCCGGACGCTCCTGGAGCCTGGCTGCTTGTGCTGCCCCCGGGCGCGACGGCCGTCTGCGACTGCCGGCAGGCCACTGCCCTGGCCGGCGAGGCGGTCGAGACTCCGCTACGGGCCGAGTCGCTCACCGGGGGCGGGGCACCGGAAGCCGACGGAATCCGCGCGGCGGACCGCGCCCCGGTCCAGCAAACGCAGGGGAGCCCCCTTCGTCCCGGCCGCGTCCGCGTCCACGGCACCAGCGCTCGGCACCGCGTGTACACCGCCGGCCCCGCCTACTCGGTAACGCTGCACGTGTTACCGCTTTCCAGTCATGATCGAAGATTGTGGATGCCGAATAACGCTTGCCGGGCCGGGCTCAGCGAATTCTCAGGCCCGATAAGGAACTATTTGGAACCGTTTGGCGGCCAAGACAGGCGGCAGGATCACCCTGCGGGAGTACTGGGTAAATCATCACCGGGGGTGACGCGGGGCGATCGGCCGTCGGCCACAATTAGGATCGTCTCAACTAGAGAGGACCAATTTCTAATGATTGAGGTGCGGGGCCTCACGAAGCGGTACGGCGCTAAGACCGCCGTCGACAACCTGTCGTTCGCTATCGAACCAGGCAGGGTCACCGGCTTCCTGGGACCGAACGGGGCGGGCAAGACCACCACGATGCGCTGCATCCTGGGACTTGACTACCCCACTGAAGGCACAGTCATCGTGGACGGCAAGTCATATCAGAACCTTGCCTTCCCCATGCGCGATGTTGGCGCGCTGCTTGAGGCGAAGGCCGTGCACGGCGGCCGGTCCGCCTACAACCACCTGCTCTGTCTGGCCCAGACCAACAGCCTGCCCAAGCGGCGGGTCGGTGAAGTCCTTGAGCTTGTCGGGCTGTCGGAGGTGGCTCGCAAGCGGTCCAAGGGGTTCTCCCTCGGCATGAGCCAGCGCCTTGGCATCGCCGCCACCATGCTCGGCGACCCCAAGGTGCTGATGTTCGACGAGCCGGTCAACGGCCTTGACCCCGAAGGCATCCTGTGGATCAGGAACCTGATGAAGGCGCTGGCCAGTGAGGGGCGCACGGTCTTCGTCTCGAGCCACCTGATGTCGGAGATGGAGAACACCGCCGATCACCTGATCGTGATCGGCAAGGGCAAGCTGATCGCGGCCACCTCGATGAAGGAGTTCGTCGCGCGGAGCCTCCGGTGCGTCGGTGCGGGTACGCACGCCGTCGGCGGCCCAGCTCGTCCAGGCGATCTCGGCCGACGGCGCGACCACCGTCACCGAAGACGACGGCGCGATCGAGGTGCGCGGCATGTCCATCGAGCAGATCGGCGACCTCGCCTTCCGCGAGGGCATCAGGCTGCACGAGCTGACCATGGTACGGGCCTCGCTTGAAGAGGCGTTCATGGAACTCACCGCGGACAGCGTGGAGTATCACGCGGACGTGCCGGGCGGCCAGCGCCCAGTCCGACAAACACCGGCACGACGATCGGAAGCGGGGTCTGACCGATGGCCACGATGACAACGGCGGACGTTAAGCCTCTCCGCCCTGCCGCCCGCTGTCGGCCACGCCGGGCTGCGCGGCGTGATCGCCTCGGAGTTCACCAAGCTCCGCTCGGTCCGCTCCACCTACTGGACGATCGCCTCGCTGATCATCGTCAGCGTCGGCATCGCGGCCATCGCCGGCGCCGGCATCGCGTCCAACATCCACAACAACCCGTGGAACAAGGCGGGGACGGACGCCACGCAGGACTCGCTGATCGCCTTCTTCGAGCTCGGCCAGCTGATCATCGCGGTGATCGGCGCGATGAGCATCACGTCCGAGTACTCCACCGGGATGATCCGCACCTCGCTGACCGCGATGCCGCGGCGCGGCACCGTCTACCTCGGGAAGCTGATCGTGCTCACCTCGGTGACGCTTGTCGTCTCGCTGGTGACCTCGTTCATCTCGTTCTTCGTCGGCCAGGCGATGCTGTCCGGCACGGGCGTGGCCGCATCGCTGTTCCACACGATCACGATCCCGGCCAACGCCAACGTAAGCCCGCCCCCGGGCGGGCCGAACAGCAGCGCGCCGCCCAACTACACGTTCATCGGCACCGACGTGATCACGGCGGGCCACGTGCTCACCGCGGTCGTCGGCACCGCGCTGTTCGTTACGGTGGTCGCGCTGATCGCCTTCGGTCTCGGCGCGATCATCAGGCACACCGCCGGGGCGATCACCTCCACGATCGGCCTGATGTTCGTGCTCTCGATCATCATCCAGATCCTGCCGGACAACTGGCGGTGGGACATCATGCGCTTCTTCCCCGACGCGGCCGGCCGGGTGATCTCGGTGACCGTGGGACCGCAGAACCCGCACCTATGGTCCGCGTGGCCGCAGTTCCTGGTGACCGTGGTCTGGGCGGTGGTGCTCGTCGGGGTCGGCGGTTACCTCTTCCGGAAGCGCGACGCGTAGGTCAAAACCGTCTCAGTCAAAACCTTCAGTCAAAACCAAATAGCTGAGGGACTGGGGCCGTGGGGGATTCCCGCTGGCACTCCTTCGGAAGGCCAGCGGCGAATCCCCCGCGACCCCCGCCTCTTAGATTCGACCAAGAAGGCCGTCAGTGCATGCTGACGGCCTTCGGCCTGTCATCGGCGTGCTAACGCATGACTCAGAAGCGCACATGACCGTCGACCGGCTTCCGCCCGCATTGGGGTAGATATGGCATTTGGGCGCGCTGACGCAACGGTCCTGGGGGCATATGGCTGTGGTTGGGGCTGCCGCTGGCTTTTCGGCTTTTAGCTTTTCGGCTTTGACATGGCATACGAGGGGCTGGCGCGTGCCGGTGGACGTGGGTGACTTGGACAAGGGCTCTGCGGTCAATTGCGGACAGTTCTCCTGTGTGGGCTGGGCGGGCCATGGCATGAAGACGGAAACGGAAGATGGTGGAAACGCACATCCATGGCGTACTTAGGTCGCGAGTGGTTCTGCGGTGCAGGATGTCGTGGCGCTGGCGCGCCACGACGTGTCGGAAATGTAGTCAGATGTCGGGCGTTCTTGGGTGGGACGGGGGAGGATGGGGCGGTGACGATGTCGTGGCCGGGACGGCGTGCCTGGGTGGCCGTCCTCGGGGTGGTGCTGGTTCTGGCGGTGGGATGCGCGCGGGTGGCTCCCGCCGACAAGGCTGCCAAGGCCGAACAGCTGCGGACCGCCGCACCGGTGATTCCCGGTCGGGTTTCCCTCTCGCAGGTGCGGGCCGCTGACGGGTCGAAGATCACGATCGCCGCGTTCAGCGGGTCCCTCACCTACGTGCTGCACAACGGCAGCGAGGATCCCGGCCAGCTGCTGGCGGGCCAGGTCCAGGCGGGGCCGGAGATCACCGGTGCGGGCCGCGCCAGCCTGCTCGCCGCGTTCAACGGCGGATTCATGATGAAGTCGCTGGCCGGCGGGTACGAGCAAGAGGGACACGTCGCCCGGCCGTTGCGCGCTGGGCTGGCCAGCCTGGTGATCGACAAGTCGGGCCAGGCGCGCATCGGCGTCTGGGGGAGCCGGCGTCCCCGCCTTGGGCGAGGATGTCTACAGCGTCAGGCAGAACCTCTGGCTGCTGGTCAGCGGCGGCGAGCCCACCAAGCAGTCGGCGCGCTGGTGGCGGTGGGGCGGCACGATCGGTAATCAGGAGTACGTTGCCAGGTCGGCGCTGGGTGAGAACGCCGCAGGCGACCTCCTCTACGCGGCGAGCATGTCGACCAACCCCGGAGACCTGGCCAAGGCGCTTGCCGACGCGGGTGCGACGGTCGCCATGGAACTCGACATCAATCCGGAGTGGGTCCAGTTGGACGTGGCCAGCCGTCCGGGCGGCCCGCTGAAGGCCGGAGTTCCGGGCCAGCACCGCCCGGCAACCCAGTACCTGACCGGCTGGACCCGCGACTTTATCGCGGTCCTGGCCACATCTGCCAGTGCGTCGGCCTAACCCGAGGGCGGCGATCGTATCCGGGGTCAGTTCCGTCAGCGAGTCAAGGACGAGGCGGGCCCGGTCGAGGGCTTCGGCGGCCGGGGGGTATTCCGGGCGGGGAACCGCGATGACGGCCATCCCGGCTGCCGCCGCCGACCGCAGGCCGTTGGACGAGTCCTCGACCGCGGCGCAGGCGACCGGGGGTATGCCGAGCCGGGTGGCCGCCTCCAGGTAGACGTCCGGGGCCGGCTTGCCGCGGGCTACCTCTTCGCTTGATACCGCCGCGGCGAACGCCGACCGGAGCCCCGAGCCATCGAGTACCGCTTCGATCAGTGTCTTCGGCGCGGAACTGGCGACCGCGAGCGGCCAGCGGGCCGACAGGTCGCGAACCGCGCCGACCGCTCCGGGCAGCAGCGGCAGGTGGACCCGGTACTCGGCCGCCATGTCCGCGATGACGAGCTCCGCCACCCGCGGCGGAGCCAGGTGCAGGCCGAAGTCCTCGCTCAGGTACGCGGACCACTCGGCGGTAGACATGCCCATCAACCGGTCCTGGGCGTCATCCGCCCACCGTCCGCCGTGGTCGGCCACGAACTTCCGGCGGACTCGTTCCCAGACCGGCTCGGAGTCGATCAGCACCCCGTCCATGTCGAACACGACCGCCTTGATCACGCCCGCCCCCGATGACTGTGACAGATGCATCAGGGCAGCGTCAGGATCTCGTAGCCGTCTTCCGTGACCAGGATCGTGTGCTCGAACTGCGCGGTGCGCTTGTGGTCCTTCGTCACCGCGGTCCAGCCGTCGGGCCAGATGTCGTAGCTGATCACGCCCAGGGTGAGCATGGGTTCGATCGTGAACGTCATGCCGACTTCCATTGTCACGCCGTTCGCCGGGTCGTCGTAGTGCGGCACGACGAGCCCGGAGTGGAAGGTCCTGCCGATCCCGTGACCGGTGAAGTCGCGCACCACCCCGTAGCCGAACCGCTTGGCGTACGACTCGATCACCCGGCCGATCGCGTTCAGCGGGCGCCCAGGTGCGACGGCGCGGATTCCGCGCATCATCGCCTCCTTCGTCCGCTCGACGAGCAGCCGCGACTCCTGCTCCACGTCCCCGGCGAGGAAGGTGGCATTCGTGTCGCCGTGTACGCCGCCGATGAAGGCCGTGATGTCGATATTGACGATGTCACCGTCGCGGACCACCGTGTCGTCGGGGATGCCGTGACAGATGACCTCGTTCAGCGAGGTGCACAGCGACTTCGGGTAGCCGCGGTAGCCGAGCGTGGACGGGTACGCGCCGTGGGCGACCAGGAACTCGTGTCCCACGCGGTCCAGGTGGTCCGTGGTCACTCCCGGGCGCACCTGGCGACCGACTTCTTCCAGGGCCTGTGCGGCCAGTTGACACGCAACCCGCATCCGGGCGAGCGTGTCGGCGTCCTTTACGTCCAGCTCGCCGAGCGTGGGATGCTTCTTGCCCACGTACTCGGGACGCGGGATATTCGCGGGAACCTGCCGGGTGGGAGATAGCCGGCCCGGGTGGAGCAGAGTGGCCATGTTTTGCGAGTCTAGTAGGCATGGCGAACTCCGACGAGCAAGGCCCATGGTGGTTCTGCACACGGCACATGACGGTAGAGCCCGCTGACACGCCCTGCCCGGGCAAGGATCTCCTCGGTCCGTACCAGACCCGCGAGGAAGCGGCCCACGCCCTGGACAAGGTGAAGGAGCGCAACGAGGCCTGGGACAAGCAGGACTAGGTCCCCGGCGGCATGACAGTGCCCGCATGGGCGGCGCGGATCGATGCGCCATCCATGCGGGCGTCACGCGCTGGGCCGGGCTAGTCTAGGTAGCGTGAGCAACCACTTGCCACCGGCTGCGGAAGCCCGGATGGCCGAGATCAGGCGCAGCGGCACCTGGGGATCGGCGCTCACCTCCGATGAGTTCGCCTCGGTCCGCTCGGTGGGCTTCCAGCCCGTCGGCCAAGTGCTTGGCGCCGCGGTATACAACATCGGTTACACCGGCGGCTACGGCTGCCCTGGCGCGTGGGGCGGTTACAACTACGCCTGGGCCCCCGCCGCCCGAACCCAGGTATCGAGCAGGGGCGGGTACGGCTCATTCGGGCCCCTCGTCAGGACAATGTACGAGGCGCGCCGCGCGGCGATCAGCCGCATGGTCGCCGAGTGCACCGAGCTCGGCGGGCACGGCGTGGTCGGGGTACGGCTCACCATCGGGCAGTTCCCCACGGGCGGCCTTGAGTTCAAGGCGATCGGCACCGCGGTCCGCGCGCCGGGCGCGCCGCGTCTCCGCCAGCCGTTCACCTCCGACCTGTCCGGACAGGACTTCGCCAAGCTGGTGCACAGCGGCTGGATGCCGGCCGGGCTTGCCCTCGGCATCACGATCGCGGCTCGGCACGATGACTGGCAGACCGTCGGGCAAACCCGCTGGTCAGCGGGCAACGCCGAGGTCAGCGGCTGGACCGACCTGGTCAACGACGCCCGCCACGACGCGCGGCAGCAGCTCGCCGCCGACGTCAAGCGCATCGGGGCCGAGGGCGTGGTCATCGCGGACATGGACCTGCGGGTCCGCGAGCGCGAGTGCCCGGCCCAGGAGGGCCGTCGCGATCACATCATCGAGGCGGTCAACATCGGCACCGCCATCGTCAGGTTCAAAAGCAGTCATTCCGAACGGAATCAGCAGTCTCCGCTCGCCATCATGTCCCTCGACCCGCAGCGGCGTCAGGCCGCACGCGTCGACATCGGCCAAAACAGAAGATAAGAGGACGTCGATGACAAACCAGCAAGTCGATCTCGGCGCGGCGGGCGTGCCGCAGGATGCGATCAAGCGACTCGCGGAGCTGCAGCCGGGTAAGGCCGGGTCGATTTTCACCTCCGACCTGTCGGTGAACGAGTTCCTGCTGGTCCGCGAGGTGGGCTTCAAGCCGCTCGGGCTGGTGCTCGGCTCGTCGATCTACCACGTCGGGCTGCAGATCGGCCGGTGGGGCAAGAACCAGGAGCTGGACGTCCTCTCCCAGGCGATGTACCACGCGCGGGAGCTCGCGATGTCCCGGATGGAAGCCGAGGCGGACGCGCTCGGCGCCGACGGCATCGTCGGCGTCCGGCTCGACGTGGAGATGAAGGAGTTCGGCGCGGACATCGCGGAGTTCATCGCGGTCGGCACCGCGGTGAAGGCCGAGCCCGGTGCCGGCGGCGGCGGCGTGACGAACTGGCGCAACAACAAGCGCCAGCCGTTCACCTCCGACCTGTCCGGTCAGGATTTCTGGACGCTGATCAGGGCCGGCTACGCACCGCTGGGCATGGTGATGGGCTCCTGCGTGTACCACATCGCGCACCAGCGCATGGGCTCGGTCCTCGGCAACATCGGCCGCAACGTCGAGATCGAGCAGTTCACCCAGGCGCTCTACGACGCCCGTGAGCTGGCCATGACCCGTATGCAGACCGAGGCTGAAGAACTGCACGCCGAAGGCATCGTCGGCGTCCAGCTTCGCCAGCACTCCCACACGTGGGGCTCGCACACGACGGAGTTCTTCGCCATCGGCACGGCCGTCCGGCCGCTCCGCGACGACCACGTGATCGAACGGCCGACCATGGTTCTGTCGCTCGACGCATAGCGGTTGCTTGCGGCGGGCGACCAGGTGTCCACGCGCGCTCGTCGGTCCACCGAACAACCCATCGTTGGACCGAAGGCGCGCTGAGACACCACGGTCGCCCGCCACCTCAACCGCTACTCGGGGTCGACCCGGCTGTGAACATGACCTTCGGCGTGCTGCCGCGAGATGTTCCGCCGACTTAGCATGGCTCTCAGTTCGGCTGCCGCATGCCTGCCGCCGGACAATGACTCTCACGCTTGCTGCCGCATCTGTCTCAGCAAAAATGGCACTCAAGGGGCTGCCGCGAGGCGTTCCCCCGGAACATGGCTCTCAGTTTGGCTGCCGTCGGCTATCGCCGTCCACATGACTCTCGCGCTTGCTGCCGCGCACGTCTCAGCGCACATGACACTCAAGATGCTGCTGCGGGGCGTCTCGGCGGACAAGGCTTTTCGGGGCGGCGGCTGACGCGGGACTGTTTCGCGCGCCATGACCTCTTCGGGGCTGACGCCTCACGTCCCGTACGTTCCGTGGAACATGGCTCTCAGGGTTCCTTGAAGGGGTTGAGGAGGCGGACGCCGGTGCGGCGGACGTCCTTGGTGTTGCGGGTGACGAAGGTCCAGCCGCGGTCGTAGGCGGTGGCGGCGAGCAGGCCGTCGATGACCGGGAGCGGATCGGGGACCGACAGGCGTGCCCACGTATCGGCGATAGCGCTGTCCACGGACACGATGTGGTCGCAGTATGCGGTTTCCAGGCGGGTCAGCCAGTTCTCCAGGGAGGCGGCCTTCGCGGGATCTTTCCCGCGCACTCGCTCGACGCTCATCCGGATCTCGCCGATGGTGAGGACGCTGAGGAACAGTTCGCTCCCGGGCACGCTGTCGTACCAGGCTTCGACGTTGGCGTCGGGTGAGCCCTTGCGCAGTTCGGAGACGACATTCGTGTCCATCAGGTAGCTCACGGTCAGGTCCAGTCGGTCTCGCGGGGAAGGTCGCGGCTTCTGGTCAGATCTAGATCGTCAAAGTCGGGGCCGGACCGGAGGAACTCCTTAAAGTCGTCCGCATCGCCACGGAGCCGATGAAAGTAAGCAATGTCGATGACCACCGCGATCTCCTCTCCGTGCCTGGTCACGATCTGCGGACCGTCAGAAACCGCGGCGCGCAGCAACTCGCTGAACCGCTGCTTCGCCTCCTGCACCTGCCAGTCCACGTTACCACCCATTCTGTCTAGACAGTCCAGACTCTACCACGCCCCCGCGACAGCCGTACCGCCCGAGCCGGAGTCCCAAGGCCGCCGCCGGCCGTCAGACGCTCGGACCGCTTACCGCGTCGAGCAGCTTCGCCAGCCGGTGGCGCAGGCCGCGGCGGGCCGTGGATGTGCGTTCGCCGGCGGCGGCGGAGACCAGGTGCTGGCCCGCGTCGAACGAGAGGGCCTCAGGGATGGCAAGCGCCTCGTGGGCCAGCGCGTCCAGTTCCGGGTCGTCGCTGTCCAGTGCGAGGATCGTGGCGCCCGTCTTGCGCGCGTCGTTGACCCGCTCAAGCAGCGGCACGGGGGCGGTGTCCTCCGCCACGACGAACAGTGTCTCACCCCGGCGGGCCGCCTCCAGGCGCGAGAGCCCGACGGACAGGTGCGGCGGCGCGCCGGGCGGGGGAGACCAGCGCACGAGGGTGGGCGCGAGCTCGGCGACGCCGGACAGCCGCGATTCGTCGTCCAGGTGCGCCGTCATATGCCACGGCTCGTAGCCGGGAGTCCCGACGACGAGCAGTCCGCCGGCCGACCGGGGAGTTGTCCGCAGCGCCCGGCCCAGCAGCCTGGCCTGTTCCAGCCAGCGGGAACCAGTCATGAGCGCACGGAGCGTAGCGACCTGGTCTGCGTCCACGTACCTAGCATGAAGGCAACGCCCCCGATTTGCACCCCCGGCTGGCAATACTTCGCCGAGACGCCGGCGGCACTTAGCGGAGCCGTGCCAGCAGGGGCATCTCGCGGTTCGGCACTGGTTACTCGCCTTGCAGGTCGCGGTGCCTGAAGGGCCAGCCGCCCAGGAGCATGGCCGCGAGCCCGAGACCGGTCAGATGCCGTCGACTTGCCAGTCGGCCCCGGTCAGCGACGGCCACAAGCTGGCCTCCGCGGGCACGAACGCCACCCGCCGGTGCACCGCGGCCGGGTCCCGCTGGCAGTCCGCCCCGAAGATCTCCGCCCGTCCCGCCGTCGGCCGGATGAAGCCGAGCAGCAGGCGGATCGTGGTCGTCTTGCCCGCCCCGTTCGGCCCCAGGTAACCGACTACCTCACCGGGCGCGACTTCCAGGTCAAGGTCGGCCAGGGCCACGCTCTGGCCATAGCGCTTCGACAGCCCCCGCGTGCGGATCGCGAGCCTAGCTTCCGCCATCGTCACCTGATGCCTCCGGCCGTGACCGTCCCGCCCGCCGCATCTGCTCCTGGAGCTCGGCCAGCGCGGCGTGCCCTTTCTCGGCCAGCTCCGGGCTGAGCAGGGGCTTGGAGTAGAAGTCCAGTTTCGCCCGGGCCAGGCGCAGCTGCCCCTCCGGGCCGAAGATGTCCGCGCCCAGGGCACGGGAAAGCTGCTCGCGTAGCACCAGCGCGCCGAGCTCCATCGCGACCAGCAGCGCCGCGTAGGCGGTCGGATCGGCCATCTGCCCCGGGTGATGATCCTCTAGCCAGCGCTCGCCCAGCCCGACAATCTCCGCGAACATGGCATCGGCGGCCGGCGACCCGTCCAGCATCGACCGGGCGTAATACCTGAGCATGACCAGGACCGCGGGCTGCGCGGACGAGATGAAGCCCGCGTCGCCGAGCTGCCCCCCGGGGACGGCCTCCTCCTTCAGCCGCATCAGCTGCGCCAGCACGTAGGCGTCGCACGCCGCCCGCAAGCCCTCCTTGGAACCGAAGTGATGCCGGATCAGCCCCGTGGACACGCCCGCCGCCCGCGCGATGTCCCTGACCGTCGTGCCCTCGACTCCACGCTCGGCGAACAGGCGCAAGGCGGTCTCCCTGATGCGCGCCCGCCCGGTCAGGTCCGCAAAGGCCGGCTCTCCGACAGCGGCAGCCAATCAGCCCTCCTGCGTTCTCATGTCAGTGTGCTATGCATCCTAGTCAGCGGGCAACACATTTGTATAGGGCTAGGCCGCGAAACCACCGGATACCCGTACTATGCGCGGCCGTCCCGACGGCGCCTCGGGTCAGTCAGCCGTCCAGCGATAAAACCTGCTGGAATTCGACGCGGTTGCCGAACGGGTCATGGGTATGAAACCGCCGGACGCCAGTGATCTCGCCGTCCGCGCGGACGCAGGCGTGGCCCGCCGCGCTCAGTGCGGCCTCGACCTCGTCCAGGTCGTCGACGAGCAGCGCGGGATGCGCCTTGCGGGCCGGCGTGAACGGCTCCTCGACGCCAAGGTGCAGGACGGCGGTGCCGGACGAAAACCAGCAGCCGCCCCGCCCCGCGAGGACTGGCGGCTTCGGAAGTTCGGTCATGCCGAGCAGCGCCGCGTAGAAGGACCGTGCCGTCTGTTCGCGGCCGCGCGGCATCGCCAGTTGAACGTGATCGACTCCGGTAATCATTCGCGACCCTCCATATACCACGCCATAGAGATGGTCGATATCAAGGTTAATAGCCGTCTGCTCACCAGCACCTGACCCCCGTAGCCAGCCCTGTCACTCTCGGCTACGGGGCATGGTGAGAGGATCGGGGGTGACCCGATTAACGATGGAGGCCCGATGAAGTTTGCCTGGCTGTGCAGCCACGAGTCCTACCAGCCCGAAGACCTGGTCAAGCAGGCCGTGGCGGCCGAGGAGGCCGGGTTCGACGCTGTGCTCGGCAGCGACCACTTCCACCCCTGGGTCGACGATACGAGCGCGGCTGGCTTTGTCTGGTCCTGGCTGGGCGCCGTCGCGGTGCAGACGAGCAACGTGCTGCTCGGGACGGCGGTCACCTGCCCGCTGTTCCACTATCACCCGGCGCTCGTCGCGCAGATGGCCGCGACCACCGACCGGCTGTCCGACGGCAGGCTCATGCTCGGCGTCGGCACCGGCGAGGCGCTCAACGAGCGCCCGCTCGGCTTCCCGTTCCCCGGCTACGGCGAGCGCCAGGCCCGGATGCAGGAGAGCCTGGAGATCATGCACGGCCTGTTCGCCGGCGAGAAGCTGACGTTCCACGGCGAGTACTACACGACAGAGACCGCCCGGCTCTACTCGCCGCCCAAGGGCCGCCTGCCGATCCTGATGGCGGCCGGCGGCCCGAAGTCAGCCGCGTTCGCCGGTACCCACGCTGACGGCCTGATCACCAGCGTGAAAGACCCGGCCGACACGGTGGCCAAGGTAATCGGCCCTTACCGCAAGGCCGCGACGGAGGTCGGCAAGGAGCACCTCGTCCTCGCGACCCGCTGGACAGTACTGGCGGGCAGCCCGGACGAGGCCTGGCAGGCGCTGAGCTCCATGCGCGGCCTGCGTGCCCCTGGCCGCCTGGAGGCGACCGACCCGACCGAGCTCCGGATCAAGGCCGACGACATGAACCACGACGAGGTCCTTGCCAGCTACACGGTCATCCCCGACGCGGAAGGCCTGGTCAATGCCTACCGCCCGCTGGTCACCGACGTCGGCGCGGACATCGTCTCGATTCAGGTCATGTCCGCCGACCCGATGGCGACGATCGAACTCATCGGCCGGGAAGTGCTGCCGGAACTGCGTAAACTGGCCGGCTGACCCGCGAATCAGGCGGACCAGGCCGACCGGGCGACCCGGGCCGGTCAGGAAGGCGAGCGGCCAGGGTCCCGGTAGGCAGGCACGATCAGGGAATCGCCACGGAACAGCGGCGATTCCCTGACCTGGGCCTCGATCGACGCCGCCGACATCGTGTAACCGAGGAAGAGCAGCAGCGACGCGGCCTGGACGAGGATCACCAGCCAGACCGAGGAGCCGGCGAAGAATCGTTAAGCGCGTGCAGGATGGCCGGGGTCGCCACGCCGAGGATGATGAGCTGGATGCGGCGGCGCCGGTAATTCAGCGCCATGCCGATGAAGAACCCCGCGATACCGGCCCAGACGGCATGCTGGAACCCGTCGATGAAGATGCGCTCGGCGAAGGCCAGGGCGGCGTTGACCGCCTGGTTGTTGGACTGCGCCTGGTTGATCCCGACGATGTCGTTGGAGGTATAGAAGGCCTGCTCGAAGACGCCGAAGGTGAGGCCGGCGATGGTGCCGAGGAACATCGACATCCGGACGCTGAGCTTCACCGACCGGTACTTCAGCAGGATCAGGCCGGCCAGCAGGACGGGCAGCGCCTTGGTGATCTCCTCGTTGAAGCCGATCACCAGGGCCTGGAAGATCCCGATCGAGCCGCTGATGTGCAGGCTGTCGTTGACGTTGATGGTGACGACGTTCATCCAGGCCAGCGTCCAGACGACGATCCCGGCCGCGGCCTGGATCTCCACCTTGCCGACCCGCCCGGGACGGATCAGCATCCAGAAGCCCATGACCCACAGCGGCGCGACGTACAGGCTGTACGCCCATCCGGGCGCGGACAGGTCGCTCGACGAGCTGAGCAGCGCGAGGAAGATCAGCGGGAGCAGCGCGTAGACGATGACAAGCACCCGCAGCCCCTGGCGCCAGCCAGAGTCGTGCAGCCAGCTCTGCACCGGGAACAGGATCCGCAGCGCCGTGGCCACCTCGTCGCCGGAAGTGCCGCCGGGCGGCGTGGCCGGCGACTGCGGCACCGGGGTACCCCAGCCCGCCCCGGGCGGCGGCTGGTACCCGGCGGCGCCCGCCCGGTACCCCGCGGGGCCCGGCGGCGGGGGCTGGTAGCCGGCGCTCGCGGGAGTCGACTGGTAGCCAGCTGACCACAGGGACTGCTGGTAGCCGTCGGGCTGGTCCACGCCACCGGGCTGATCCGCCCGGTTCGGCGGGGCCGCGCCGCCAGCCGGCGCCATGGGCGCCGACGGCTCAACGTGCACGACCGGCCCTTCCGGCGAGCCGATCGTCAGGTCGAGCGTGCGGTCCACGATGACCTGGGTGACCTGCTGCCCGTTGAGGAAGGTCGGCGCCGAGCCGGCGTTCTCGAACTCCCAGCCGCCGCCGCCCCAGTGCAGCACGGCATGCTGCCTGGAGACGGTCGGCGCGTTGGTGACGAGGTCGTTGTCCGCCGCCCGCCCGATACGCACCGACTGGCCGGGCCTGATGGTGATGTCCCTGCCTTCAAGGGACACCCGGAGCTCGCCGCCAGACGGGCCTGCCTCGAAGATTCCCACGCCGCGCCCCCGGTAGTGTCAGAACCAAGAATCAGCAGCATTAAACCGCACTTCCCGCGCTGCCGCATTCGCCGTCGGCCGTTGCCGGCAGTAAAGCCGGACACAGCAAAGCCGGTAAGTCCGAACGGGTCCGTGTTTCACCTTCACCGTGAAACACGGACCCGTTCGGCATCCCTATGCCTTTGATCTTGGCTTTAGCGCCGCCGCCCGCTCATCGCAAGACCGCGACGGCGGCCGGGCAGCGGAGCCGGAAACGGAGCGAGGCCGGGGACCGCGTCAGTTGTAGGAATACTCCTCCGACGGGAACGTACCCCCGGCGACGTCCGCTGCGAACTCGGCGGCGGCGTCGCGGAGTATGCCTGCCACGTCGGCGTAGCGCTTGGCGAACTTCGGTGAGCGGGATGACAGGCCGGCCATGTCCTGCCAGACAAGGACCTGGGCGTCGCAGTCGGGACCGGCTCCGATGCCGATCGTCGGGACCCGCAGCGACGAGGTGATCCTCGTGGCGAGCGTTGCCGGGATGCCCTCGAGCACGATCGCGAACGCTCCGGCGGCCTCGAGGGCCTTGGCGTCGTGCAGCAGCCGCTGGCCGTCCTCGCCGCGGCCCTGCACCCGGAACCCGCCGAACGCGTGCGACCGATTGCGGGGTGAGCCCGAGATGCCCCATCACGGGCACGCCCGCGGCGGTCAGCTCCTCGACCTGGTGCGCCACCCGGATGCCGCCTTCGAGCTTGACCGCGTGCGCGCCCGCTTCCTTCATGAAGCGGACGGCGGCGTGCAGCGCCTCGGTCGCCGACGCCTGGTAGGAGCCGAAGGGGAGGTCCGCGACCACCATGGCCCGGTTGGTTCCCCGGACGACGGCGGCGGTCAGCGGGATCAGGTCGTCGACGGTCACCGGGATCGTCGTGTCGTGGCCGAAGACGACGTTGGCCGCCGAGTCGCCGACGAGCAGCACCGGGATGCCGGCCTGGTCGAAGATCCCCGCGGTGAGCGCGTCGTAGGCGGTGAGCATCGGCCACTTCTCCGCGCGGGCCTTCGCGGCGGCGATATCCCGCACCGTGACCCGGCCCGGCTTGCGGCCGCCGTACAGCGGCTCGGACTTGTCTGCTGCCCCTGTGATCGAGGATGCCCCTGTGACTGAAGATGACTGGGCGGCCGAAGATGACTGGCTGATCGAGGGGGACTGGCTGATCGATGGCGACATCGCCGAAACCTCCAAAGTCTCGAGGCGCCCCGCTGGCGTACCCGGACGCTTCGATAATCGCACGCCAGAGGCGTGGGAGGATACTGTGGTGCCAAGTATTTTCGCGTCCAGCGCCGCGGCGAGCGGCGCCCCGCTCGCCATCAGCTTCGCCGCCGCCGACGAGATCGTCCGGCGCTTCCACGAGCGGGGCGGCCAGCCGGCGATCAGCTACGGGATCGTCCGGGACGGCGTGCTCGTGCACGCGGCCGGGTTCGGGGCCAGGTCGCTTGGGCGACCCGTGCTTGACGGGCCCGTGCTTGATGGACCCGCGCCGGACGAGCGGACGGTCTTTCGCATCGCGTCGATGTCGAAGTCGTTCACCGCGTCCGCGATCATGCTGCTGCGCGACGCGGGGGCGCTTTCGCTTGACGACCCGGCCGCGACGTACGCCGCTGAGCTGGACGGCTGGGTCAACGGGGCGGCCGATGCCGGTCCGCTGACCATCAGGCACCTGCTGACGATGACCGCCGGCTTCCCGACCGACGACCCGTGGGGCGACCGGCAGCAGGGGCTGCCGCTTGATGAATTCGATGCGCTGCTCGCCCGCGGGGTCATGTTCAACTGGGCGCCGGGCACCCGCTTCGAGTACTCCAACCTCGGGTACTCGGTCCTCGGCCGGATCGTGACGGCCGCGTCCGGCCTGCCGTACGACGAGTTCGTCAGGACAAGGCTGCTCTCGCCGCTCGGCATGAGCCGCACCGGATTCGCCGCGGAAGAGTTCCCCGCCGCCGACCTCGCCACGGGGTACCGTCGCGGGCTTGGCGGCTGGGAGGAACTGCCGTTCGACCCCTACGGCGCGTTCGCCCCGATGGGCGGCGTGTTCTCCTGCGTGGCCGACCTCGCGATCTGGTCCGCCGGGTTCGCGGCGGCGTTCCCGCCGGACGGCGCGCCTCGACGTCGGCGGTCGTCGATCATCCGCTGGCCGCCCGGTCGCGTGCGGCAGATGCAGCTGCCGCAGGCCGTGACCGGGTGGCGGGCGCCGGACCGGATCCCTGGCGGGCCGCCGACCGCACCGTCGTACTACGGCTTCGGGCTGTTCGTGGACGAAGACCCTGCGTTCGGCCGGGTGGTGAGCCATAGCGGCGGTTACCCGGGCTTCGGGTCCAACATGCGGTGGCATCCGGCAACCGGGCTGGCCGTGATCGCGCTCGGCAACGGCACCTACTCGCCCATGTATGCCCTTGCCGACCTGGTGCTCAAGGCACTCCTTGCCCCTTCGCCGTCCTACCACGTGGCCCTGGCGCCGGTCTCGGCCGCTTCCGCGCCCGCGGACACCGCCCCCGCGGTTACCGCCGCGGCCGGGCCCTGGCCGCAGACGCTGGCGGCCGCCGACGCGGTCAACCGGCTGCTACAGGACTGGGACGACGCGACGGCGGACGCGCTGTTCACCGAGAACGTGGCGCTCGACCGTCCCTACCGGGAGCGGCTGCGTGACCTGGCACTGATCCGCGACCGCATCGGCCGCGTTCGCCGTCGATCCCGGTCGCCCGGCGGAGTCCGACACCCCGGCGCAGCGCCGCTGGTGGCTGGCCGGGGAGCGGGGCACGGTCGCGGCGACGATCCAGCTCAACCCGCAGCGGCCCCCGCGCGTCCAGTCCCTCACGATCGCGGTACCGCCGGCACCGGAATCGGTGCTCGGCCGGGCGCTGGCAACCGCCATCCGGTGGCTGAACGACGGCGCCGCCGCCTGGCCCGACTCGCTCCCGGTCGCACCGGAGGCCGACGCGGGCCTGATCGCCCGGCGGCTGCGGATGGCGGCCGTCTGGGCCGGCCCGGTGACCCACGGGGCGTGCCAGGCCGGCGACGGAGCCGCGTCGGTGACCGTGGAACTCGTCGGCGAGCACGCCCCGGTGGCTCTTTCCCTGCTGGTCAACGCCGCGACCGGGGAACTGCGCCAGGCCGATGTGGCGGTTTAGCTTACGGGACCGTGCCGGTGGTGTAGGTCTGCGTCAAGTTGGCGGCCGGCGCCTGGATCACGATCGTGGAGTAGGCCTCAAGGCCGGTGCCGTAGGGCTTCAGGCCGGCCACGGTCACCGTGGCCGGGTAGCCGGTAACGTTCCCTGGGCGCAGTTCGGGTTGCAGTTGTCGACTTCCTCCGTCCCGGTGGCGGTCGCCTGCGAGCTTCCCCAGTTGGACCAGACGAGGTCCTTCACATAGCCGGAGCCGTCACCCGAGTTGGTGATCTGCCGCGGGCGGACCTCCATGTACTGCGCCGCACCCGCCTGGGTGCAGCCGTCGGCGGGGAAGGTGCAGACCGTCACCGCGATCAGCGAGTTCGACGGTGACGCGGCGGGGCGAAGACGCGGCGGGCGACGTGCTCGCCGACGTGACGGCGGCCGGGGTGGTCGCCGCGGCCGGACTGGACGTAGACGACTGGTTGGGCGTCGGTGTTCGGGCGAGTTGTTCAGCGCGAGCGTGGCCCCCACCGCGGCGGCCGCCAGTGCCGCCGCCGCCGATGGCGAGCAGCCAGCGGAGCGATGAGCGGCGGCCTGGCGCCGTGCCCGGCGGAACTGTGTTCCCCGGCACCGTGCCCGGGGGCGGTGCCGGCGGCGCCGTCGGGCCGGCCTGCCGGGCGGGGTAAGGGGTGCCCGCCTGCCCGGTGGGGTAGGGCGTGCCCGCCTGCTGGCCGGGGTAGTAGGTAACGGGGTGCGTGCTCGGCGTCGCGTACGCGCCGGGGCCGCCGCTTCCGCTCCCGCTCACCGGGGCTGAGTTCACCGGGCCCGGGTTGCTCGGGGTGGGATTGACCGGGGCCGGGGCGGGCCCGGCCAGTCTGGCGATCATCCCGGCCATCGGATCCGGCCAGAACTGCCCGAGCGCGTTCTCCGGGAAGGACTCGGCCCCGGCAGCGACGGCGCCGATCAGCGCGTCAAGCGACGGCCGGTTCGCGGGGTCCTTGGCCAGGCAGCCCGAGACGAGGCGGCCGAGCGCTGGCGGTAGCCGGCCGAGGTCCGGGCCGGTGTTGCACGATCCGGTAGATAATCGCGAACGGGTCGCCGCCGTCGAACGGCGCGGCCCCCGTAGCGGCGAACACGAGCACGCTGCCGAGCGAGAAGACGTCGCTGGCCGGGCCGATCTCGATGCCTTCCGCCTGCTCGGGCGACATGTAGGCGGGCGTGCCCATGGTCGTGTGCGTGGCCGTGAGCGCGATGCCGTGCAGCGCACGGGAGATCCCGAAGTCGATCACCCGCGGCCCGTCGGCGGCGATGAGGATGTTGCCCGGCTTGAGATCCCGGTGGACCAGGCCGCGGCCGTGGATGGCCTGCAGCGCCTCGATCAGGCCGCCGGCCAGCCGCCAGACGGCGGCCTCCGGCAGCGGACCCGCCGCGCCGACCAGTTCGGAAAGCGACGGCCCGGCCACGTAGGCCGTGGCGAGCCACGGCGGGCGGTCATCAGGTCCTGCTCCGACGACGGGTGCGGTATAGGCGCCGCTGACCGCTTCCGCGGCCTCCACTTCGCGCCGGAACCGCCGCATGAACTCCGGATCACGCGCCAGTTCCGGATGGACGACCTTGACCGCGACGGCCCGGCCGCCCGGCGAACTGGCCAGGTAGACCCGTCCCATTCCGCCGGCGCCCAGTCGTGACTGCAAGCGGTAAACACTCACCTGCCGCGGATCGTCCGCTGTCAGCGGCTCCATCGGATTCCCCGCCCCCATCACGCCGCGCCGTAAGGCGAAGGCTGCCCCCACGTGAGGTTAGCCTATCGACCCCTGCCACCTGGCGGTACCACCATCCTCGGTCACCGTGAGGCCGGCTGCGGCCCGGGCCGCGAGCATCCAAAGTGTCCCCGAATACGGGGCCGCCAGGCGCGGAATAGATTCCGATACGGTCCCGTTCCGTATCGATAGTGCGGCCCGGGTGCCGGTTCGGGCGTCACCCGCGCCGGCCGCGCGATCAAGCTTCCAAGTCCTTGAAGGGGCTCATGGACACATCGACGATCCAACGCAGGCGGTGGCTCATCCTCGGCGTGCGTCGTCGTGGGCCTGCTCGCCATCGTCATTGACAACACCGTGCTCAACGTCGCGCTGAAGACGATCGCCAGCCCGGCCGGCCAAGGGCGGCATCGGCGCCAGCCAGTCCGAGCTGGAGTGGGCGATCAACTCCTACACGCTCGTCTTCGCCGGCCTGCTGTTCACCTTCGGCGTGCGTCGGCGACCGCATCGGCCGCAAGCGGGTGCTGATCGCCGGACTCGTCGCTGTTCGGCCTCGGCTCGCTGTTCTCCGCCTACTCGCACTCGCCCGACATGCTCATCGCGGCCCGTGCGGTCATGGGCCTGGGCGGCGCGGCCGTCATGCCGCAGACCCTGTCCATCATCGCCAACGTCTTCGAGCCGGCGAGCGGGCCCGGGCCATCGGCATCTGGACCTCCGCCGTCGGCATCGGCGTGGCGATCGGCCCGGTGCTCGGCGGCCTGCTGCTCACCCACTTCTGGTGGGGCTCGGTCTTCCTGATCAACGTCCCGGTGACGATCATCGGCGTGATCGCCTCGCTCATCCTGATCCCCGAGTCGCGTAACCCGGCGCCCGGCAGGATCGACTACGTCGGCGTGCTCGCCTCCGTCCTCGGCCTGGTCCTGCTCGTCTTACGGGATCGTGCAGGGCGGCGACGGCGAGTCGTGGGTCAGCGCTCGGCGTCCTCGGCCCGGCCCTCGGCGGCCTGGTCGTGCTCGGCGCTGTTCGCCTGGTACGAGAGCCGCATCGAGCACCCGTCGCTCGACGTGCGGCTGTTCAAGAACCGGCGCGCTGTCGGCCTCGGTCGGCTCGATCGCGCTGCTGTTCTTCGGCATGGGCGGCGTCTACTTCTTCTCCAGCTTCTACCTGCAGAACGTCCGCGGCTACAGCCCGCTGGAGACCGGCCTGCTCGCCGTGCCGTTCGCGCTCGGCCAGTTCGTGATGTCCCCGCGCAGCGCGTCCCTGGTCAGCCGGTTCGGCGTCCGCCCGGTCATGGTCGCGGGCATGCTGCTGAACGCGGTCGCCATCGGCGGCTGGGCGTTCCTCGGCGAGGACTCGCCGATCTGGATCGTCGCGGTGCTGTTCTTCGTCCAGGGCGCCGGGCTCGGCCTGGCCGTCCCGGCCGCGACCTCGACCGTCATGGAGGCGCTGCCGCGCGAGCGGGCCGGCGCCGGCTCCGCGCTGACCAACACCGCCCGCCAGGTCGCGGTGGCGCTCAGCGTCGCGGTGCTCGGCTCCATCCTCTCGCAGGCCTACCGCAGCTCGCTCAACCCGACCCTGACGGCACTCCCCGCCGCGGCGCGCGAACGCGGCCGGCTCGTCCATCACCGCCACCCAGGCGGTCGCGGCGCAGCTCGGCCACGCCGGGCAGTTCCTGCTCGCCCCGGCGACGCCGCCTTCGTGGACGCCATGCGGGTCACCACCGCCATCGCGGCGGCCCTCGCCGTCGTCGGCGGCCTCGCGGTGCTGCGCTGGATGCCGGGCCGCAAGCGGCCTACGCATCGAGGAACTGGTCGCCGCCGAGGTGGCGGCCGCCGAGCGCGACCTCGAGGCCGTCGCCCGGCCGGAACGTCCCGAGCTGTCGGAACGGTAAGCCGAACCAGTCAAGGCAGCCGCAATCAATCCGAACGGAGGAGGGTTCCACACCATGCGCACTCATGACAGCCACGTCAACGACAGACGTGGACCGCGAGGCGATCACCGGGAGCCCACGGGCCGCGCCGGTCACCACCGGGCCGGTCCTGCCCGGCCGGCGCCGGCGCCGAACGTCCGCGTCGCCCCGGCCGGCCGCCGACGCCGGCAGTCGCCGACCGGCGCGCGAGGCCGACGCCTGGTGCGCCGACGGCACCGACCGCGACCCGGGACGCCGCGCGGCGTCCCGGGCGGCCGCGCAGCGAGCGGGCCGAGCAGGCGATCATCGACGCCACGATCGAGGCGCTCGGCGAGTGCGGCATCGACGGCGTGCGCTGCGAGGACGTCGCGGCCCGGGCCGGGGTCGGCAAGGCGACGCTCTACCGCCGCTGGGCCGGGCAAGGAGGACCTGCTCATCGCCGCGTTCGCCGCGATGAAGCACCCGCTGCCCGAGCCGCGCGGCGAGTCGGTCCGCGAGGACCTGATCGCCCTGCTCACCGTGATCGCCGCCGACGCCGACGACCCGCGCTTCGCCCAGCAGTACGCGCTGCTGCACGGCGCGGGGGAGCGGTACCCCCGGCTCGTCGCCCGGTACAAGGAGCAGATCGTCGAGCCACGGCGCGAGCTGGTCCGCGCGGTGCTGCGCCGCGGCGTCGAGACCGGCGAGCTCCGGCCCGACATCGACGTCGAGGTCGCGATGCTCCTGCTCACCGGCGCGGTCCTGGCGCGCGGCAAGCACGACCCGGCCCCGGCCGCGCCCGGCTTCGTCGAGTCGGCCGTCGACCAGCTGCTGCGCGGCATCGCGCCCCGCTAACCGGCGCAACCCGGGGGAACCGGGCGGCCAGACGGGAGTAGTGGCTATTTCTGCACACCCCGGTGTGCAGAAATATCCATCAGTCGTCGGCTGCGTTCGGCGAAAGCGGACTGACGGGACGACGATCTCGCGTCACCGCCGGCATTTTGCATCCCGTCGCCAACGCGACAGCCCGAGGGCAGTTGCCGAGTTAACCGCCGACGACCTCCCGCCAGCGGCTGGTGATCGGCAGCCGCCGGTCGCGGCCGAAGTTCTTCTGGCTGATCTTCGGGCCTGGCGGGTACTGGCGCCGCTTGTACTCGGCCAGGTCGACCAGCCGGATCACCCGCGCGACCAGCGCCGGGTCGTGACCGGCCGCGATCAGCTCCGCCGAGCCCATGTCCTTCTCGACGTAGTCGTCGAGCAGCGCGTCGAGCACCTCGTAGTCCGGCAGCGAGTCGGTGTCGAGCTGACCGGGAGCAAGCTCCGCCGACGGCGGCTTGCTCGATCGAGTTCGGCGGGATCGGGGGAGTGCGCCCCAGCCGCTCCGCCTCCGCGTTGCGCCACCGGGACAGCGCCCAGACCAGCGTCTTCGGCACGTCCTTGATCGGCGCCGAACCCGCCGGCCGAGTCGCCGTACAGGGTGGAGTACCCGGTCGCGATCTCGCTCTTGTTGCCGGTGGTGAGCACGAGGTGCCCCTCGTCGTTGGACACCGCCATGTTGATCACGCCGCGCACCCGGGACTGCAGGTTCTCCGCGGGCAGCCCGGCCGCGGGGAAGTCCGCCGAGCCCGTCGCCGGAACGCGTCCACGATCGCCTGGATCGGGATCGTCCGCGCGTTGATGCCCCTGCCGCTCGACCAGGTCCTCGGCGTCGGTCACCGAGTGGTCCGGACGACCACTTGCTCGGCATCAGGATCACCGACACGTTCTCCGGCCCGACCGCGTCCGCGGCGATCGTCGCGACCAGCGCCGAGTCGATCCCGCCGGACAGCGCGAGCAGCACCGAGCAGAACCCGTTCTTCCGCACGTAGTCCGCCGTGCCGAGCACCAGCGCGGCGTACACCTCGGCGAGGTCGTCGAGCCGGGGCCAGAACGGCCCGCCCGGCGTCCGCCCGTGCCCGCGCGGCTTACGGCCCCGCCTCCGGCCGCAGCCCCGCCGACCGCGCCGCGCCGCAGCGCCGCCGCACGGAATGTCCGGCAGCGTCACCCGCTCGATCGTGATCAGCGTGCCGTCGCCCGCGTCCACCGCCTCGCCGGCCCCGGACGACTGCGGCAGCGCGCCGTCGGCGTCGGCTGCATGCCGCCTCGCCGGCCACGCTGCCCGGCCGCAGCGCGGCCGGGGCAGGTCCAGGTCGGCGACGATCAGCGCCTCCTCGAACTGCGGCCCGCGCGCGAGGGGCTCGCCGGCCGCCGACACGAGGATCGAGTCCCCGTCGAAGACCAGCTCGTCCTGCCCGCCGACCAGGTTGCAGTAGGCGAGCGCCGCCCCGGCCTCCCGCGCCCGCCGCTGCACCAGGTCGAGCCGCACGTCGTCCTTGCCGCGCTCGTACGGCGACGCGTTCGGCACCACGAGCAGCGCGGCCCCCGCGTGCCGCGTCACCGCCACCGGGCCGCCGTCCTGCCACAGGTCCTCGCAGATCGCGACCGCGACGTCGACGGCCTCGCCGGTCTCCGGCACCGGCACCCGGAACACCGGCAGCGTGTTGCCGGGCACGAAGTACCTGAACTCGTCGAAGACGCCGTAGTTCGGCAGGTGGTGCTTGGCCGAGGTGATCACCACCCGCCCGCCGTGCAGCACCGCCGCCGCGTCGAGCGGCGCCCCGGCGGGCAGCCCGGTCCGCGGCGCGAGGCCGGCCCGCCGGTCCAGGTACCCGGCGACGACGGCGACCCCGCCGAGCCCCTCGACGTTCAGCCGCTCGGCCACGTCCCGCAGCGCCGCGATCGACGCCTCGACGAACGACGCCCGCAGCGCGAGGTCCTCCACCGGGTACCCGGTCAGCGCCATTTCCGGGAACACCACCACCCGCGCGCCGCGCGCCGCGGCCCGCCGCGTCCACTCCACGATGATCTCGGCGTTTCCCGCCAGATCCCCGACGGTAGCGTTCACCTGCGCCAGCGCGACCCGCAACCTTAGCCACGCCTCAAGCTTAGGTCCGCCCGCCTGCCGATCGCCCGGCACCGCCGGCGGCACCGCGGACCGGCACGCGGAGCGGGCCGATCCTGACCCGCGAGTCACTGCCCGGCACTCCACGTCTCATGGCGTCGGCAGTACCGGCGCCCTCACAGTGAACACGAGTAAACGGCTCCGTCGAAAACGCCGCGGGAACCATTCGGCGTGA
The DNA here is from genome assembly GCA_963785645.1 of uncultured Actinomycetota bacterium. GTDB lineage: Bacteria > Actinomycetota > Actinomycetes > Streptosporangiales > Streptosporangiaceae > Trebonia. Next base: position 284,150 of record CAWAWG010000014.1, on the reverse strand, counting down.
CATATCGTCACTTTCAGTAGACCATCCGATCGAGGTGATGTATGCGGCAACACCTCTCCGGCGTGCCCGCGGCGGCGCGCGCCCTATGCGCAGCCCGCCGCCTGGCGGTCCCGCTGGCTAGAGTTCAGCGCGCTCGTGCTGCTCACGGTCGTGCTGGTCAACTGCCTGCACCGCCCGTGGAGCCAGCCGCCGATGCTCGACCCGCTGCTCGCCGTCCCGCCCGCCCTGGCGGGGATCGGCGCGGCCACGGTGCGCAGGCCGCTGGCCTACGGCGGGCTCAGCCTGCTCGCCGCCATCACCGTCGCGCTCAAGCCCACCGAGTACGCCGGCTGGCTGCCCGGCACGACGATCCTCACCGTCGTCGTCATCACGGCCGTCGCCACCGCGGGCACGGCCCTCAACGTGCGGCAGGAACGGCGGATCGCCGAGGTCACGTCCGTCGCGGAGGCGGCGCAGCGGGCGCTGCTGCGGCCGCCGCCCCCGCGCCTCGGCCCGCTCGGCTTCGACGTCGTGTACCTCGCCGCCGCCGCGGAGGCGAAGGTGGGCGGCGACCTGTACGAGGCCGTCGCCACCAGCGGACCACGGCATCCGGGTGATCATGGGCGACGTGCGCGGCAAGGGCCTCGGCGCGATCGAGCTCGCGACCGACGTGCTCGGCATGTTCCGCGAGCTGGCGCACGACGCGTGCACCCTCGGCGAACTGGCGGCCCGCCTGGACGCCGGGCTCGGCCGCGGCCTGGGCCGGCACGAGGAGTTCGTCACCGCGCTGCTCGTCGAGATCGACCCGGAATCGGGACGGACGCTCGCTCTTCAACTGCGGTCACCCGGCGCCGCTGCTGATCCGCGGCCGCGAGCGACGGCGCCGTGGCCGGGCTGCGTGAGCCTGCATGGAGGTGCCGGCGCCGGCCCCGCCGCTCGGCCTGCTCACCCTCGGCGACTGCTCCGACGCGCAGCTGTCCCTTGCCTTGCAGCCGGACGACCAGCTTCTCCTCTACACCGACGGCGTCACCGAGGCGCGCGACGCCAAGCGGGCGTTCTACCCGCTGCCCGAGCGGGTCACCGCCCTCGCCGCCAGGGCGGCAGCCCAGGCGGGCCGGCGGGCAAGGCCGTGCTGAAGCCGCTGTCCAACGCGGCGGCGGCACGCCGCCGGGCCTGCTCGACCTGATCCGCGCCGACCTGCTCAAGCACGTCGGCGCCCCGCTCGACGACGACGCCGCGCTGCTCCTGTCCGCGCCCCCGCCGCCTGGCCCGGCGCGCCCGTCGCGGCACGCGCCCCGACCCGCCGCCGCAGCCCAGGCTCGCGGCCGCACGGCGTACGCCGCGCCTCGGGAGCACCCGCGTGCACCGCTATGGCAACGAGATCGGTCGACATATCGTCTTCAGGGCCGCTCGTGCTGTATGTAGGGGGTATGCGGATGCACCTCCGCGGCGGTGCCCGCGAACCGACTCGAGGCGGCGGTGCCGCCGCGCACTCGAATCCCGTGGAAGGCGCGCTGGCTTGAGCTGACCGTGCTCGTCGCGGCGGTCGTCGCCGCGGTCGTCTGCCTGACGCACGCCTGGCCGAGCCCGCTTGAACTCGTCCCGCTGCTCGCCGTCCCGCCCGCCCTGGCGGGCATCGGCGCGGCACGGTCAGGCGCCCGCTCGCCTACGGCGCCGCCGCCGTGGCCGCCGCCGTCATCATCGACGCCGTACTGAAGGGCGGCATCACCGTCACCCAGGGCACGCACCAGCTGCCGCTCGCCGCCGCCGGGGCGGTCGTGGTCACCACCGCGCTCAGCATGGCCGGCGCAAAGATCGGCGACGCGCAAGCCGACCGTCGACCAGGAACAGCAAGAGCTGCAGATCGCCAACGTCACCTCGGTCGCCGAAGCCGCGCAGCGCGCCGTGCTGCGCCCGCTGCCCGAGCAGCTCGGCCCGCTGAAGCTCGGCGTCGTCTACCTGGCCGCCGCCGCCGAGGCGCGGGTGGGCGGCGACCTGTACGAGGTCACGTACACGGAGAACTACGGCATCCGGCTGATCATCGGCGACGTGCGCGGCAAGGGCCTCGGCGCGGTCGAGGTCGCGGCCGACATCATCGGCCGGTTCCGCGAGGTGGCGCACGGCGTCGGCACGCTCAACGAGGTCGCCTACCGCCTCGACGCCGGCCTGTCGCGCCGCTGGGGCCAGTACGAGGAGTTCGTGACCGCCCTGCTCGCCGAGATCGACCCGGACCGCGGCAAGCTGACCATCCTCAACTGCGGTCACCCGCCGCCCATCCTCATCTCGCCGGAAGACGGCGTGACCGTGCTCGAGGTGCAGGCGCCCGCACCGCCGCTCGGCCTGATCACGCTCGGCAGCGACGCCGGGCGCGAAGCAGGCCTTCGCCGTTCAAGCCGAACGACCAGCTGCTCCTCTACACCGACGGCGTCACCGAGGCGCGCGACGCCAGCCGGGAGTTCTACCCGCTTGACGAGCGGGTCAAGGCCCTCGCGCCGAAGGCGCAGCCCAAGCTGACGAAGACCGGCAAGCTCCGCGTGAACGGCTCCGCGCCGAGCCTGCTCGACCTGGTCCGCGACGACCTGCTCAAGTACGTCGGCGCGCCGCCGGACGACGACGCGGCGCTGCTGCTGGTCCGCGCCCCGGCCGCCTGGCCGGGGGTCAGCAGTACCGGCCACGGTCAAGAGCCCGGAACTCCTCACCCGAACGTAACCGACAGGAAACGCAACCGGGGGATCCCCGGCCGGTAGCGTGGCTGGACCGGTGGCACCGGGTATCAGCTCTAGGCGCACAGCCGGCGCAGCAACAGCGAGAAGCGTTTAAGGTGATAGCCGTGGACAGGCAGGAAGAATTCGTGCTGCGCACGCTCGAAGAGCGGGATATTCGTTTTGTCCGGCTCTGGTTCACCGACGTGCTCGGCTCGCTCAAGTCCGTCGCCGTCGCCCCCGCCGAGCTTGAGGGCGCCTTCGCGGACGGCATCGGCTTCGACGGCTCGGCGATCGAGGGCTTCGCCCGCGTGCACGAGTCGGACATGATCGCGCGGCCCGACCCGTCGACGTTCCAGCTGCTGCCGTGGCGCGGCGAATACCCCGGCGTGGCCCGCATGTTCTGCGACATCCTGCTGCCGGACGGCTCGGCCAGCTACGCCGACCCGCGCTGGGTGCTCAAGCGCAACCTGTCCAAGGCCAGCGAGATGGGCTTCACCTTCTACACGCACCCGGAGATCGAGTTCTTCCTGCTCCGCGAGCGCCCCGAGGTCGGCTCCACCCCGCTCCCCGTCGACTCGGGCGGCTACTACGACCACACCCCGCACAGCATCGCGCACGACTTCCGCCGCTCGTCGATCACGATGCTCGAGGCGATGGGCATCTCCGTCGAGTACAGCCACCACGAGGGCGCCCCCGGCCAGCAGGAGATCGACCTGCGCTACGCCGACGCGCTGACCACCGCGGACAACATCATGAGCTTCCGCCTCGTGATGAAGGAAGTCGCGATCGAGCAGGGCGTCTGGGCCACCTTCATGCCCAAGCCGTTCACCGAGTACCCCGGCTCGGGCATGCACACGCACATCTCGCTGTTCGAGGGCGACCAGAACGCCTTCTTCGAGGCCGGGGCCGAGTATCAGCTCTCCAAGACGGCCCGCGCCTTCATCGCCGGCCTGCTGCGGCACGCACCGGAGATCACCGCGGTCTGCAACCAGTGGGTCAACTCCTACAAGCGCCTCTGGGGCGGCGCCGAGCGCACCGCGGGCGCCGGCGGAGAGGCCCCCGCCTACGTCTGCTGGGGCCACAACAACCGCTCCGCCCTGGTCCGCGTCCCCATGTACAAGCCGCAGAAGGGCAACTCCACCCGGCTGGAATTCCGCTCGGTCGACCCCGCCTGCAACCCCTACCTGGCCTTCTCGGTCATGCTCGCGGCCGGCCTGAAGGGCATCGAGAAGGACTACGAGCTCCCCGCCGGCGCCGAAGACGACGTATGGGCCCTCACCAGTTCCGAGCGCCGCGCCATGGGCATCAAGCCACTGCCGGCGGACCTGAACGAGGCCATCAAGGTAATGGAGCAAAGCGACCTGGTAGCCGAGGCTCTCGGCGAGCACGTCTTCGACTTCTTCCTCCGCAACAAGCGCGAGGAATGGGCCGACTACCGCCGCCAGGTAACCCGCTTCGAACTAGACCGCTACCTCCCCATGCTCTGATCCCCAAAGTCCTAAAGAACAGAGATCATCCGAACGGGTCCGTGCTTCGCTCAGTCAGGAAGATTCCTCTCCCATAACCTGAACAAAGTCAACCCGTCCCTCGGCCCAGTCGTCGAACAATTGGGAAAACCCGGCGGGCATCGGGCACTCTCTTAGCTGTGGCCGTCCTTCCATGTATATTTCGCAGTTTACAGAGTAGATGGCCGTGAAGCCGAGACCGCTCAACTCGTCGAATGCTATGCGCGGATCCGGTGGATACGCCCTGAGAAGATTAAGGTTGCAATCGCGAGTGTGGACGCGCACCCACGGCAAGGCCGGATGCTTGACAAGGTGTCTGCCTATGGCGGCCAATCCGCTGACCAGTTGATTCTCTTCCGGGAAGTTGGTCAATTGATTGCACAGCCATACCGGATAAGGACTAACGGCGGTGGACGAGACCATCCCGGGCTGACGGCTCATCAGGGCATCAAGGCCCCCCGGCATCGCCAGCGCCTGGTCGAGAGAAATGATATCGAAGAGCAGCGCCATCGTTCTAAGCGCTATTGCCCGCTCGGCAACGGTGGTGATCGTGGCTGCATAATGATCAGCGTGCTGAAAAGTCCACCGCCACCAGAAATCGTTGGCGTTTCCATAGACCGTCCCGATCTCTAGAGCGAACTGAAGCGCGTTAGCGCGGTCAGTTATTGAATCTCCACCGGCTACGGTCGCGACTTGACTACTCGTCTCGTCGGCGATTAGTTGCGAATAGCTCATACTAGATACGAGCCGGAACCAGAGCGCGTAGCTTTCTGGTTGTGGCATGTTTCCGTTAATTGTGCATCTGAGTGCGGTCCCGACCAGGCGACGCACAACCGGCGGCGTCGGCCTGGCGCTCTCCAGGCAGAGTGCGAGGAACGTTAGCAGCCGACCACTGTCCTCAGTCACTGACGCGGCATCGAGGAGAACCGTGTATATCCGGTCCGCGCCGTGGGCGCTGTTCCGGTCCTTGATCTGGACAGCCAATTCACCGACAACACTCCAGCCCTGACTAGAGAGACGGGATGCTAGCGAGTGCGCGAGATCCTCTGGTGTGTCAGATGCCGTGGCAAGATAACAGGCCGCGAAGTACTCGTGGAATGTGCGGTGCGTGAAGGCATACAGTCGCTCACCGTCTCCGGTCGTCCCGGCTTCGGTGAAAACCCACATCCTACCCCGGCAGAACTCCACGAACTCCCTGGCCGCGATCCGAGCCTGGTCCTCGTCTTCAAAACCGTGCCCCTGGAGGAATTCTGCGGTTTCAGTGATCAGTTCGCGTTCGGTAGCCACCGTCCGGCTATCTTCCCTGGTGAACAGCCACCATGCCAGGTGATGGATTATTCGCTCAACCAGATATTCGGCCCTGACTTTCTGGTACAGATCGCGCTGTTCATCCCACTTGCGCAATTGAAGTTCCGCGCATTTCGCGTAAATGCCGGCCCGGTCACCGGGCAGAGACCCTGCTCCTCGGTAAAGGATGCACATCAGCGACAGCAGTAGCGGGCTGGTCTGCAGGTCCCGCGTCTTCGAACTCTCCATAAGGAATGCCCTAGCCGTCGCCTCGGCCTCTTGCGGAGAGATACCGTCCTGGGACGCGAACCACTTGCTGGCGTATTCGCCAACAGCGTCGTGGCTAAAGCCAAGGAGCTGGTAGCACGTGAACTGCCTGTCGTCCAACCGTGCCTCGCTATACCCGATCAGCCGGGAAGTCACCAGCGTCGGCGCCAGCGGAAAGGCAGAACAGAACTGCTCGATCAGCTCGGACACAACTCGGCGGCGCTTGGTGTCGAGGAGTTCGTCAAGGCCGTCGAAGATCACGACGGCTTGCCCAGTCAGCAGCAGTCGCTCGATAAGGCCAGCCGGTGCCGGGCATTGGTACACACTCTCAAGGTCCCGTTCGATATGTCGCACTACCGAGCGTTCCGGCATGGTCTTAGCCGCGTACTCCCGGACGGTAACCAGGAATGGAACCCGGCGCGTCGCGTCCGACGCGAAGAAGTTGGCGAGCATATTAGCCGCAGTGGTCTTCCCCGCGCCAGGGGCACCAAGCAGGACGGTCCGGTCTAGCAACCCGGGCAGGTCCATGACCGGAATAGTTGGCTCCTCGGGCAGATACGGCCCGAAGCCGGACTGGTCGTCCTCGGTTGGCTCTTGGTCTGTCACATGGAGGTCGGGGACTATCGGGGTACCGGAGTCCTCCACGATCTGGGGGTCGACGTAGATATTCTCCGCCGGAAGTTTCCGGCGTCGCTCAAAGTCCGGCGGGTAGAGGTACCCATGCCGCGCCCGAGCCTGCGAGCGATACCGTCCCAGCCATAGCACATCGTCTCGTGCTCTGGTCGTCTGCTCGGCGAGCGCCGCCACCTGCCGCTCGATCGCCCCCAGCAGCGCGACGATCCGCGCGTTGTATGCCTCTGCCCGCACCTGCGCCAGCCCCGTGAACCCGACCCGAGCCTCCAGGCTCGCCACCAGCGCCGAGATCTTGTCGTCAAAATACTCGCTCAGTTGCTCCGCGTACCGGCCGCTGGCTGGCTCGGATGCGGACTCCGGCTGGGCTGCCCCAGCGGACGGGGTCACCCCAGCAGGTCGGCTGGTTTCGGACATGCCGACGGTGCCCGGGGGCTGGGACCTCCGGTCGACGCGGCGCGCGGCCGGTGCTTCCGACCCGCTGAGCGCCAGCCGCACAGCCTCGCGCGCCGCCAGTCGCGCCGCGAGCACCTCACGCGCCCGGGCGGCATCCGCCTCCGGCGCGTCGGTGAGCCGGGCGGCGAGCAGCGCCTGCAATGCCCCCTGCACCTCGTGCCGCTTGAATGCCGCCTCGAGATCCGCCGCGTCCTCGTCGGACATCTCCGGCAGCTCAAGCCGCGCCCCTGGCAGCTCGTTCCCGGCCAGCGCGTCGGTGTCCATCCACACGGCCAGGTCAAGCTCGGCCCCGGTCCGCCGCGACGCCCGTGGCCGCACCAGCATGCCCGCCATCGCCGACAGCGAGTTCGCCAGCGCCCCGTCCACCACGTCCTGAAGATTGACCAGCACGCCAGCTCCCGCCCCGAGACCCCCGTGACCCGCGCCCGCCTATACAGGACCGGATGGCCGCCGGCCCGTTCCCGTCGTCGACCCCGTCGACCCCGTCGGCCCGCGCCTGCTCCTCCCCGAGCATGCCATCAGTCCAAGCTGTCCACCCGACATTTCCGCTATATCACCCTGCTTGGAAAGAGAGTGGATACCTGTGCACGCGCTGGCGCAATGCCAGGAACTTAGGAAGCCGCTGTGACTGGTGATGAAGCTTGTCCTCCCCGGTCAGGGCGCCGGCGGCGGCGTCGGCGGACATAGGGCCATTTCGTGTTCGAAAAATCATGTCAAAACGGGCATCTACTCGTCAGTACTGGCCCTATGCCGCTGGCAACCGGAGAGCACGCCCCGGGACGCCCGCGGGCAGGCCTCCGAACCAACCCCTTAACTTCCTGGCGTGCGCGCTGGCGTGTGCAACGACCCACTATCTTTCGGACGAGACCATGGGCGGCCGGATTGTCGGTGAAAACCGCGCTTCCCGCGGTCCGCTACTACAAGGCCCCCGCTCCCGCGGCGCCTGGTTGTCCGACATTTCCGCTATATCGCCTTCGGTGGGCGGGCAGTGTGGCGATTAGGGCGGCAGTGAATGTTGCTATTGGTGGGTCGGGCTTGAGAAGGACTGCGCTGACGCGCTCCGGACCCGTCAGGCTTAAGCTGACTAGGCGAAAAGCACCGGAAGAACGGCTGAGGCAGGCGGTTGGCGCAGGTAACTGGCTGGGCTTGTCTCGGAACTGCGGGTTGCTGGTGGCTGGTCGGCTGTGGCACAGGTTCAGAGCTGGGATAAGGGTCCTCAAGTCCGCTACTACGAGGCGCCGTCCCGCTGGTACGGATTGGCGATAGCTCGCGGAGTCCGGGCCTCGGTCAGCGCCGCCTCAGGGAAACGCCAGCCCTCCGTGTAGGAGCGTGCCCGGGTGCGTCCCACCGATGCGAGGTAGCCAGCCGAAACCAGATCGCGCAGGTCCCGCTGGGCTTGCTGCAGGCTGAGTCCCTCCGCGTGTTCGTACCGCAGGCGTCGGACGCGGCCGGTCATGGCCACGTCATGCAGTGCCGACACCATGCGCTCGTCCATTCCCGCCTCGGAAACGAAGCCGGCAAGAATCTGCCACACGTGAGACGATCGCTCGATCCGATTGCGGACCGCCTGCGCCTGCTCGTGGTAAGCGGTCAGGTTAAAGCGGATCCAACTGGAGACGTCCTGTTCAGGCTGGTAAGTCGCACCGCGGCTGGCCAGCGAGCGGTAGTACTCCCACGTGTTTCCTGGGCGTCCGAGCCACGCCTCAATGGAAGAAAACTCCGGGGCGAGTATGCCTTCCCTGGCGATCAGCAGTGTCTGCAGCGACCGGGACATCCGCCCGTTGCCGTCAGCCCAGGGGTGAATTGACACAAGGTGCAGGTGTGCCATCGCCGCTTTAACCAAAGCGTGGGTTGAGTCGGGTTCATTTAGCCACTCGACTAGCTCGGACATGAGCCCGGGAACCTCGTTGGCGTCTGGCGCGGTGTAGGCCGCAATTGTGGGATCGCGCGCATCCGTGACGTACACCGGTCCCTTCCGCCACTGCCCGGCGGGCTTGCGCTGCGTGTGGTGATGACCCTGAAGCATCCAGTGCAACGCGTTCAAGAAGCCCTTACTGAAGGCAAAGTCCGGAGCATCATGCAACGTCTGGATGTACGTCATCATGTGCTGGTACGCGACCGTCTCGGCCAGGTTTTCCGCCGAGATTTCGATGTCGTGCTCGCCCTCGATCAGATCCACCACATCGACCGTGCTAACGCGGAACCCCTCGATCGAGTTCGATGCCGCGATCGCATCAGCGGTAAGGAACTTCCGGAGCCCGTCCGTCCACTTGGTTGGCGTATCGCGCACGACATGCCGCAGATTGCGGCGCATGGCATCGACTTCGGCTAGGACGCGTGCGTCGTCAGCGGACAGGGCGGGCGTAGGGTAAAGCATGACGTTATGATATAGTGATTACGTCAAGGCGTCAAACTATGCCGACGGCGGGGTCGGGGATGTGGTTGTGCTGTAGCAATAGCGGCACCAGACGCGCATCCATGGTGGATTTAGCCTGCGACTGGCCCACGACGTGGGCGTATCGGGCGCTGGCGCGCCGCTGGGATGCCCGACATTTCATGATCAGGCGGGATGCGGCCGGTGTCGGCGGAGACCGTCCCGGCTAGTCCGGTGTGGGCAAGTTCGCCGCCTAGTCCTCATGGTGATAGCTCGCCCGAGCGTTAAGACTGATACCAGTGGGCCGCGGGACCAAGAAGACCGGGCCGCCGACTTTGCCCTGTGGCCCACTAGCCCGCACACCCGGTATGAATGGGCCGCCGGTGTAACTGCCGACACCGGCGGCCCATCAAGGTTTCTGGGGCTACTCTTCGTACCGCCCGCCGAGGTACTTCGCGAGGAACCGCTCGGCCGCCGTGTAGAACTTGATCCGGTTCTCCGGCTTGGCGAACCCGTGGCCCTCGTCCGGGAAGAGCAGGTACTCGTGGTCGATCCCGGCCTCGTTCAGCGCCGCGACGATCTGCTCGGACTCGGCCTGCTTGACCCGGGGGTCATTGGCCCCCTGCGCGATCAGCAGCGGAATCCTGATGTCGCGCGCCCGGGACAGCGGCGAGCGAGACCACAGGAACTCGGCGTCGGTCTCCGGGTTGCCGACCCGCCGGTAGAGCTGCGCGATCATCGGCGCCCAGTACGGCGGGATGGTCTCAAGCAGCGTCTTCAGGTTGGACGGCCCCACAATGTCGACCGCGCAGCAGAACACATCCGGGGTGAACGCCGCCCCCACGAGCGCCGCGTACCCGCCGTAGGAGCCGCCGTAGATCGCGACCTTGGACCGGTCCGCCCAGCCCTGAGCGACGGCGTAATCGACCGCGTCGATCAGGTCGTCGTGCATCTTGCCGCCCCACTCGCGGTCCCCGGCGGCGACAAAGGACTTACCGTAGCCGGTCGAGCCCCGGTAGTTCACCTGGATGCTCAGGTAACCGCGGTTGGCGAGCCACTGCGCCTCCGGGTTGTAACCCCAGGTGTCGCGGACCTGCGGGCCGCCGTGCACGTCCACCACGGCGGGCAGTCCGGTCCGGGCGAGGCCGGGCGGGAACGTCAGGTACCCGTGGATGACCAGGCCGTCCCGTGCGACGAAGGAGAACGGCTCCATCGCTGCCAGCTCGTAACTGTCGAGGGCGGGCCGCGCGGAGAACAGCAGCTGTCCCGTCTTGGTGACCCGGTCGTACATGAAGTAAGTGACCGACCCGGCGTCGACGTTGAAGGCGATCAGCCAGGTGGTGTCCGCTTCGTTCCGGCCGGAGAAGCTCGGATCACCCGGGTGCAGCGCACGCACCGCCTTCAGGTCGTCCTCCACCGACGGGTCGAGGACGACGTACGTCATGCGGTCCTTGAGGATCATGACGATCAGCGGGTCGCGCGTGTCCGGGTGCAGCAGGACGCCGGATACGTCTGCCTCCGGGTCTTCCGCGAGGACCGTCGATTCTCCGGTGGCCAGGTCAACCCGGGTCAGCCGCCCGGTGTCGGCGTCCGCGGCGCTGATCATCAGCAGCGAAAGCCCGTCGCCGCTGAACGACACCACGTCGGTTGAGATCGCGTCCTCGGCCGGGATCGTCAGCAGCTGGCGGAACTCGTCCTCGCCCGAGTCACGGACCAGTACGTTGAAGGAGCCGTCGGGCAGCGGCGCGATCGCGCACCGGATCACCAGATCCTCGTCGGCGAGCCATCCCGCGTACCCCGGGTTCTCGATCTCCTTGACCAGTTCGCCCGAGGACAGGTGCAGTCGGTACACGTCGTGCAGCTGCGGATTGTCCTTGTTGATGCCGACGAGCACCTCATCCGGCCGCCGTTTCGACGTCCCGATGATGTTCGCGTGGATCCCCTCGAAGGGGGTCAGGTCTCGCCGCTCAAGCGTCTGCGGATCGACGTCGTAGAGCCGCCAGTTCTCGTCGCCGCCGACATCCTGCACGTACAGCACGTGCCGGCCGTCGCGCGCCCACGCGAACGAGCGGATGCCGCGGTCGGTGTCCTCGGTGACCGGCCGGGCCGCGCTCCAGTCCACGCCCGATTCCCCGCCGATCGAGGCTACCCAGAGGTTCAGTACGCCGTCGCGCGGTGCGATCCAGGCCAGCGAGCCGCCGTCGGGCGAGATATGCGGACTGGTCCGCTCGGGATTGCCGAAAAGCACGCTGCGCGGGATGAGATCGACCATGGGTCAATGCCTATCACAGTTGTCACCCGGGGGGGCGACCCCCCGTACCCCCCGGTGTCGGTGCGGCCGGGCCTGATCGCAAAGACCGCGATCGTATCAGGCCCGTCCGCGCCGACGGGCGTTCCCGGGGGAGCGCGACCCCCGTACCCCCCGGTGTCGGTGCGGCCGGCCTGATCGCAAAGACCGCGATCGTATCAGGCCCGTCCGCGCCGACGGGCGTTCCCGGGGGAGCGCGACCCCCGTACCCCCGGCGAGCGTTTCCTGAGGGGTTGCCCACGCCGGAGAGAATGCTGACGGGACTCGCGGAGCGCTGCATCGTTCGGGATGATCAGTGCCCTGGACCCCCGGGTTACAGGTACGTTTCCCGGCAGGTCAGCTTGCCGGTATACGCTCATTAGCGTGAGCGGCGCGCGTACCTCCCTGTCTGGCTGGCTGGCGAGGATGGGCTTCGCCGACGTCCCACGGGCCGAACGTGAGCTGGTCGCCCTCGGCCTCACCAGTGAAGACAACCCCGTGCTTGCCGCCTGCGCTCAGGCCGCCGATCCGGATCTGGCCCTCGCCGGCCTGGCGCAGATCGCCGATCGGGATCCCAGCCTGATCGGGACGCTGTCCGCGGATCCCGAGCTCCGCTCCCGGCTGTCCGCCGTCCTCGGCGTCAGCAAGGCCATGGCCGACCACCTGGTCCGCCACCCGGAAGATATCGCCGTGCTGCGCGGTCGGGACGCGACCCGCCGCCCGGACGCGACGACGATCCGCGAGGAGTTCCTCCGCGCCGTGGCCGCGGACCCCGGCGACGCGGAGCCCACGGCAGGCCAGGTCACCGAACCGGCCCAGGCCGCGCCGCGCCGCCCGCCCGCGACCGGGGTCGCCGTCGGCCTCGACCTGGCGGGCAGGCTGGCCGCGGCCTACCACCGCCGGCTGCTGCACCTCGCCGGCCGCGACCTTACCGGCGACGCCACGGTGGACGAGGTCGCCGAGGAACTCGCCGACCTCGCCGACGGGGTACTTGAAGCCGCCCTCGCCATTGCCCGCGCCGAGCTGCCCGCGGACTCCGCGCCGGTCCGTCTCGCGATCGTGGCGATGGGCAAGTGCGGCGCCCGCGAGCTCAACTACGCCAGCGACATCGACGTAATCTTCGTCGCCGAGCCGTACGACCACGATGCCGGCAACGGCGAGCCGACGGATGAGGCGGCACTCAAGACGGCCACCAGGCTTGCCACCGGGCTCATCCGGGCCTGTGAACGGACCACTCCAGAGGGCTCGCTCTTCCCCGTCGACCCGAACCTGCGGCCGGAAGGCCGCCAGGGACCGCTCGTCCGTTCCCTGGCCAGCCACCTCGCCTACTACGAGCGTTGGGCGAAGACCTGGGAGTTCCAGGCACTGCTCAAGGCTCGTCCCGCGGCCGGCGACCTGGCTCTCGGCGACCGGTACTCCGAGGCCGTCGCGCCGCTGGTCTGGCAGGCGTCGCGGCGGGAGAACTTCGTCGAGGACGTGCAGGCGATGCGCCGCCGCGTCATCGACACGCTGCCGAAGAACATGGCGGGCCGCGAGCTCAAACTCGGACCAGGCGGCCTGCGTGACATCGAGTTCGCCGTACAGCTCCTGCAGCTCGTGCACGGCCGCACCGACGCCAGGCTCCGCGTCCCCGCCACGCTCCCCGCCCTGGCGGCCCTCGCCGACGGCGGTTACGTCGGCCGCACCGACGCCGACGACCTCGCGCAGGCGTACCGGTTCCTGCGCCAGACCGAGCACCTGCTCCAGCTTTACCAGCTGCGCCGCACGCACACGCTGCCGACCGACCCGGCGGTCCTGCGGCGCCTCGGCCGCGCCCTGGGATCAAATTCAAAGTCCGTCATTCCGAACGTGCGCGTGGTTCCCGTCGCCGGGCCAATGCCCCTCCGGGGCTCGGGGACACGGCCCCGCGAGGAGCGGGTTCCCAAAATACGGGCAGCTCGGCGGTCCCACCGGAGCAGGCGTTCACCGAAGCGTGGACCAAGACCGCCCAGCGAGTTCGCCGCCTGCACGAGAAGCTCTTCTACCGGCCGCTGCTCGAAGCGGTGGCGAAGCTGCCGTCCGGCGCGGCGCGGCTCACCCCGGAGGCGGCCCGCGCCCGCCTTGAGGCGCTCGGCTACCGCGACCCGGCGGGCGCGCTGCGGCACATCGAGGCGCTGACCTCGGGGCTGCGCCGCCGCGCCGCGATCCAGCGCACCCTGCTGCCGGTGCTGCTCGGCTGGTTCGCCGACGCCGCCGAGCCGGACGCCGGCCTGCTCGCGTTCCGCCAGGTCAGCGATGCTCTCGGCGATTCACCATGGTTCCTGCGGCTGCTGCGGGACGAGACCAAGGCCGCCGAGCGGATGGCCCTGCGTGCTCGCCTCAAGCCGGTACGCGACAGGACTGCTGCTCCGTGCCCCCGAAGCCGTCGCGCTGTTCGCCGACGACGCCGAGCTGGTGCCGAAGAAGGTCGACGCACCTCCGCGCCGAGATGACGGCCGCGGCCCGGCGGCACGACAGCGACGCGGAGCAGGCCGCGGTAGCGGTCCGCTCACTGCGCCGCCGCGAGCTCTTCCGGGTCGCCGCGGCGAACGTGCTCGGCCTGATCGACCTGGCGCAGACGGGGGAGGCGCTGACCGCGATCACCACCGCGTCGCTTGACGCCGTCCTCGCCGCCACGATCGCGAAGGTCGAGACAGGAGCTTGGCCGCCCGCTCCCGACGCGGTTCGCGGTGATCGCGATGGGCCGGTACGGCGGGCACGAGTCCGGATTCGGCAGCGACGCCGACGTGATCTTCGTGCACGACCCCCTCCCGGTTCCGAGCGGGGCCGGCGGCACGGGGCCAGACCGGCGAGCGGCTCGCGTCGGACGCGGCTCAGGCGGTCGGCACCGAGCTGCGCCGGCTGCTGCAGATCCCGGCTCCCGACCCGCCCCTCGTCGTGGACGCGGACCTGCGGCCGGAGGGGAAGCAGGGACCGCTGGTCCGCTCGCTGGCCGCCTGCGCGGCCTACTACGCGCGACGCGCCGCCGCGTGGGAGTCGCAGGCGCTGCTGCGCGCCGAGTTCGCCGTGGGCGACGCGGAACTCGGCGCGCAGTTCATCGCGCTCGCCGATCGTTACCGTTACCCGGCCGACGGCCTTAGCGACCAGGCGGCCCGCGAGATCCGCCGGATCAAGGCGCGCGTCGAGGCCGAGCGCATCCCCCGGGGAACGGACCGCGCCCTGCACCTCAAGCTCGGCCCCGGCGGCCTCTCCGACGTGGAATGGACCGTGCAGCTCCTGCAGCTGCAGCACGGCCACGCCATCGAGGGCCTGCGCACCACCAGGACCCTGGCCGCGCTGGACGCGGCCGTCGACGCCGGTCTGGTGCAGCCGCTCGACGCGGCCGCGCTCAGTGCCTCATGGTGCTTCGCGGCCCGGATCAGGAACGCGATCATGCTGGTCCGCGGCCGTCCCGGCGACACCCTCCCCGCCAAGCACGACGAACTCACCGCGGTCGCCCGCCTCCTCGGCTACAAGCCGACCGAGCCCGACCCCGACCGCATGGGCCTGAACGGCGCCTCGTCCTGGTCCGACACCCCGGCGGCAGCTCTGGAGGAGGACTACCGCCGCACGGGGCGCCGGGCCCGCCAGGTCATGGACCGCCTCTTCTACGGCTAACGTCCTGGCATTTCACGCTGAATGCCGGATAACGCGCGGCCGTTGGCGCGCAGGATGCGGAGGGCGTCTACCGTGAGGAAGCCGCGCCAGTCGGCTTCTGCGGCGGGGGACCAGGACGGCCAGTTGAACATCCAGCCGCCGTCGTCGCGTTGGGCGGCGGCCAGGTGGTCCAGGTGTGCCTCGATCGTGGGCGCGTCGAACAGGCGGCGTGCGATCGACCCCGTCAGCGGCGCGAAGTCAAGCGGGCCGAATATCTCGCCTTCATGGGGCCATCTCACCAGCACCCGCCCTGGGGCGTCTTGAACAAAACGGCCACCGGTCTCAGGTACTAACCCCGGGAGCACTCCTTTTGCTACCGTCCCGTTTGCTACCGCGCCGGCCAGGAGGTCGCGAGCAGCGGGTCGGTTTCTGGGTCTACTGGCGCGGGCTGCCCGTGCGACCTGATCGGCTTCTGCCGTCCGATCTCCGTCAGGATCGGCGAGACGATCGCCTCGAACCCGACGGGTCCGTACTTGGCGCGCAGCGCCCGGAGCACGCCCTTACCGCTGGCCTCGCCGATCAGGTCATCGAGGAGCTGGTAGCCTACCGGCTCCTCGTTCACGAGCCGCTCGTGGGCTTTTCTGGCGATGGGCGCCACGGTGGGGTAGTCGGCGGACTCGCTCAGCATCATGAGCGTCGCGTCCTTGAGGTCCATGCCCAGATCCTATGCGTGGCATCCTTGAAGGGTGAGGTCAACCTCGGCGAACTGGGCTGCTCGGGACGGGACATCAGGGCTCGGATACGCCTCGGGTCTGGACGGGAGGCGTATCCGGCTCGGCTGACGCCGTTCGCGGGCTGAGTGAGCCGGCCGCGGCGAAGGCGGCGATGAAGAGGGCGGCGATCAGCCACAGAGCTTTCAGCAGGCCCGCGGATTGGGCCAGGGCCCCGATGACGGGCGGTCCGGCGAGACCGGCGAAGTAGCCGATGGATGCGACCACGCTGATCCGTGCGGCCGGGTCGGGTCCGCTTTCCGCTGCGGCGGACATGCCGAGCGGGAAGCCCATGGAGACGCCGACCGCCCAGAGCATCACGCCGAGCAGTACGATCCACTGGTTTTGGGCCAGGATGAACGTCGCGATCCCGATGACGCCGAGGGAGGTGGTGAGGCGGATAGTCCGCACGCGTCCGAGGCGGTCCACCACCGGGCCGGCGAAGATCCTGGTGAGTCCTTCGGATGCGGCGAACGCAGTGAAGAACAGCGCGGCGACGGCGGCGGTCTGC
This sequence comes from uncultured Actinomycetota bacterium, assembly GCA_963785645.1. GTDB lineage: Bacteria > Actinomycetota > Actinomycetes > Streptosporangiales > Streptosporangiaceae > Trebonia. Next base: position 267,764 of record CAWAWG010000014.1, on the reverse strand, counting down.
CCGTGGTTGTTCCGCACCGCCAGGGTGAGCCAGCTGTTCGCCGAACCTTCGCCGAGTTCAACGCCGAGCATGACGAGGCCGATGAGCAGCAGTTGCCAGTTCAGCCAGCCGCGCAGCCACTGGCGGAGCCTCGCCCCGCGGTCCGGCGGCGCCGGTTCGGCCGGTGCGCGCTCTCCGTACGGGATGCCCGCCGCCACCGCGAACGCGGCCGCCGCGATGGCAACCGCCTCGCCGATGAACTGCCCGGCGGGAGTGATGCCGAGAGCCGCGCAGGCCGCGCCGATCCCCGAACCGACGGCGGCGCCGATGGACCAGGCGGCGTGCATGCTCGGCATGAGGGTGCGCCCGGCGGCCCGTTCCACGGCGGCGCCCTCGACGTTGATCAGCACGTCGAGGAGGCCGATCCCCAGTCCGGTGATCACGAAGGCGACCGCGATCAGCGGGACCGAGCCCACCATGAGCGCGAGCCCCATGACCGCCATCGCGGCGGCGATGAGCAGGAGCGATCCCACGGCGGCGAGGCGGCTTTCCAGCCGGTGCAGGACCGGGGTCGAGAGGAGCAGCCCGAGGATGCCGCCGACGGTCGTTCCCGCCAGGAGCAGCCCGATCGTGGCCGTGCCGACATCGAGGTCCGTCTTGATAGCGGGCAGCCGCGGGCCCCAGGCCGAGATGACGATTCCGCCAAGCCCGAACGCGGCGGTGATAGCCACGCGCCAGCTAGTCAGCTCCCGACCGGCAGCTGATGACACGATAGGTCTCCTCCGTCCCCCGCCATCGTGGAACCGGCTGCTGCCGCTCATCGGCGATGGTCAGGGTGCGCCGGTTCTGCGGGGGTGGCTTAGACGTCCGGGGGTTCGGCGATCATGGCCGTGCCGAGCTCGCGGAAGCCGAGGCGCGTGTAGATGCGGGCGGCGTCCGAGTCGGCGGCGGACAGGAAGATGATGGATGTCTGACGGGCCAGGGCGTGCGCCGCGAGCGCGTGCGTGACGGCGGCACCCAGGCCACGGCGGCGGCTGACGGGCAGCACGCCGATCCCCGTGATCTCCGCGACCGCAGCCGCGTGCTGATAGCTTCCCGACGCGAGCGGCCCGTTCGGGCCCGATGCCGTAGCGAGGACCGACCGGCCCGCCCGCAGCCGCTCGCGGACGGCTGCGATGGACGCGGGGTCGTGGTCGGCCGCGAGTTTGTCGCGCTCGACCACTCCTGCCCGGCCGATCTCATTTCCCGGATGCGCGAAGGCAACCCCAGGGACCGCCCACGCCTGGACCAGTTCCGCATCGTCGGGATCCACGATCCGGACCGACGTCGCAGGCGGCAACGCCGGGGGAGGAGCAAGGATCCCGAGGACGAGCATTGGATGCCGGTGCACCCGAAGGCCGGCCGCGGCCGCGGCCGCCGCCATCTCCGGTGCGGAATGCTCGATCCACTCGAACGACTCGGGCAGACCCAGCTCACGCTGCCTGGCCCGAACGGCCGTCACGTCGGCGGCGGTCACTGGTGCACGGTCACCGGCCCGCGGCCGGGCATAGTACGGGAACCCGGACCCGACGGGAACGAACAGTACGAGCGGTCCGTCTTCCTCCGCGCGGGCGCGCTCCCGTGGCTGGAGGTCGCAGTAGGCGTCGATCCGCTTAACGATCTCTTCCTCAGTCACCGAGCCCAACGTCCCTTCAGTGCGCTTGACCGTGGCTGGAATCCCCGCCTTTCTGCTTCGGGGCGCTGAAATGTCAAACGGTTAACACCCTAAAAGAACCAGCCGCGCGGGGCCAACTCGATTGTCGGGCTGACCCGGCTGGCGTGCTCGCTCGACCGCTAACGCCTCGGCCTTTTCCCGGACGGTCTTTTCCCCGGCCCGCATTGCGTGCGCCCGGTAACCGACGGGGAAGAGGCTGAGGCGTGCGCGGGCGGAAATCGAGGCCCCAGATGCCCTGCCGGAACCGGATGGCCATGACGATCGCCAGTACGCCAAGTGACACTTCCGCTCGTCCAGTCGAGCGGGCCGGCGATCGTGGAGACCTTCAATGTGGACAGCGCGGCGGCGATGTCCGCCGCGGCGAGCGACTTGCTCGCCGTCAGGGCCGCGTTCGCGACTTCGAACAGCGCGTGCGAGAAACCGATCGGCTGGGTCCACTGCGACTTGGTGCCGCTCTCGAACTGGGTGCACACCTGCTTCGCGCTCTGGCCGGTCAGCGAACTGGTGAACGGGTGGCTCGGCGACCACCAGCATTCCGTTGACAGGTTGTGGCCGAGGTCACCGAGGGCGTTGACCGAGGAGGGGAACAGCAGCGCCTTGGCCACGTTCGCGATCTTCGGCTGGTAGCCCTGCTGTACGGCCTGCTTCCAGAACGTGGTGAAGTCCGGCGGGACCGGTACGCCGGTGAAGATCTGCGCATTGCGCGATTTGTACTCGGCGATCTGGGCGGAGAAGTCCGTGGTGCCGTCCGGGTACCGGCCCGGGTCGACAACCGTGTAGCCCTTGGGTTCGATAGCGGAGGGGATGCCGGTCCTAGGGCTGGCGAACGCGTCGCCGTCTGAGTCGTTGGGCCACAGCGCGCCGGCAACCTTGTTGGTCGGGATCGCAGACCATTCGGCGAGATAGACGGTCTCCAGGTCTTCGAGGCCCCAGAAGAAGTGATAGGTCCACTTGAAGGTGGACGAGGCGGCCCTGGTCGCGCCGATCTTGCCGCCCCGGCCGACGAAGTACGACTGCCACGGGGCGACCGTGGAGATGCACGGCACGCCGTTGGCCTCGCAGGTGTCGGCCACCGGGTTGGTGGTGTCCGGGGTGCCCCCGACAAGGACGAGGTTGACCTTGTTGTCGAGGATGAGCTGATTCGCGGCGGTGGCGGCCTGGGCGTCCGTCGACTGGCTGTCCTTGGCGATGAGCTGGACGCCGTATTTCTTCCCCGCGACCGTGACGCCCCGTTCGGCGAAAAGCGAGTTCATCGCGGAGATCACGAACGAGTCGGCCTGCCCGAACGCGGCCAGTGAGCCGGTTCGCGGTGAGACGAAGCCGATCTTGAGGGTGCCGCCGGCACTGCTGACCGCCGACCCGCTCCCCTGGACGCCGCAGGCGGCGAGCAGCGGTGCCGCCAGGCCTGCCGCGCCGCCAAGCTGCAGGAAACGGCGTCTTCTGATCGGCGTGCCGACACGTGGTGAGGAAACTTCGTCGTTGCCCACAGTGATCTCCGGTATCGCGACAGGTTTACGGAACGTTACCTGTCGAGTGTGGGCATGGGACGAGCCGAAATCCTGCACAAAAACCGCATCACGCTGCACGATAACGGCGAATCCGCGACCAGGGCCACGTGGAAGGCCAGGCCGTTGCCGCCCGTCACCCGCCGAGCCGGCGCAGCGGGCGGACCTCGGTGACGCTGTCGCGGCGGGGCTGGTAGCTGACTAGAACGGTGCTTGTTCGGGCCTGGCGATGGCGCGACGGGTCGGCCGCGGGCCGCCCGAGATCACTGACGGCAGCGTACCGCGGCCGGGGTCGTGCCGATCTGGGCGCGCAGTACCCGGGCGAGGTGCTCCTGGTGCGAGAACCCGCAGCGAGCCGCGACCTCGGCGATCGACATCGTGCTGCCGCGAAGCAGCCGGCAAGCCTGTTCCACCCGTAGCTGCATGAGGAAACGGTGCGGTGTCTGTCCCGTGCTCACCTTGAACTGCCGGCTGAACTGGCTGATCGACAGCGCCGCGGTAGCGGCCAGGTCGGCCAGCGGGACGGGCTCGGCCAGCCGCGCGTCCATGATCTCCCGCACCGCCGCGAGCTGTCCGCGGGACAGACCTTGCGTCGGGGTAAATCGCCTGGCGACCGGTCGGACACTATGGTGACGCGCAAGGTGCGCCGCCAGCAGCACGGACAGATGATCAGCGTAAGTGCGCGCGGCGGGTTGCCAGTCACGCAGCAGGCCGTCCAGGCCGAGCACCAACTGCTCGATAAGCGGATCCGAGTTGCCCAGTTCCTCCGCCAGTTCTGCCTGCCCGTAGGCCTCGGCCGCCTCGTGTACCGCGTCGTCGTCCAGATAGACGTGCACGGTGCGCAGCTTCCCGCCGAGTTCCACGGACAGGTCACGGTCCGCCGGGTGCAGGAACAGTCCGCCCGAAGGCACCCGCTGCGGGCTGCCGTGCCCGCGGCGCACTGTCACCGGCCCGTCCAGGTGCAGAATCAGCTGATGGGTCCGCGCCGAACCGAAACTTGCCTGGTACGGACGCTCGGCCTGGGTGGACACATACAGTCGGTCCCAGCCGAGGCCCGCGCTGGTCCGCACAGGCTTGATCCACGGCTGACCCAGGATACCGTTGGTGTCGGTTAGCCCAAGCTCCGCCACCGGCCTCTCCCTCCACGCCGGGAATCGGGATTTTCCGGAGTGTACGCCGCCAGGCTCGGTGAGCGCCAGACACAGCCGGTCTCTTCCCACTGGGGGAGCCGTACCGTTCGGTGGCTTGTGCTACTGCCCGTATCGACCGTGGCTTCCGGTCTTGCGGGCTGACTGCCCGTTACCGGGCAACCCGGTAACGGCACCGTCGACTGCAGCCGGCTCGCGATCACCGTCTGCTGCCCGGAGGTGTGGCCGACAGAGCCGGGTCGGTACTGATCGATCTCGTCGGAGGACAGGCCGAGCATGGTCGCGGCGTCGCGGAATGCGATTCCCTCGCGGGCTAGCGCGTCGAGTGCGTCCCTGGTGGCACGTGTCGCGGCCTCGACTGCCTGCCGGGCGGCATGCCTCACTTGCAGCGCGTGCGCCACGGGCGCGGGAGCGTCGGGAAGAACGTCGATCTTTATCGATTCGGCCGGGATGGCGAGGGTGCGCGATACGAGCTGCCGGGTGACGATCTCGGCCTGGTCAAGGCTCCGCACCTGTGCGGTCATGCCCTCGATCTGGGGAACGCGAATCGTCCACCAGCGGCCGGCGCGCTCGCACAACGCGGTAAAGGCCGTCGTCTCCATGGGTTCCCCTTATCACCGAGTCGTAGAACTGCCACGCTCCCCCGTGTTTCCCCGTGCGCGGTGACCTCCCTAAATCTACCCGTGAGTAGCGTATGCCGTGGCGGCATCCACGGGAAGTGACTGAGCTCGCACCCTGCGGTCGGCTGGCGAAGTTCCGGATAGCGGAATTCGGTTAGCGGACGAGGTGCCGGTTCGGCGCGACGGCGTCAGCCGCGAACTCCGGCAGTTCGGTCACGGCGATCCCGGCCAGGGAAAGCAGCTCGTACCCCTGGGCGTCCTTCACGAACAGCGCCGGTTCCCGCCAGGCGATCACCACCCGGCGCAAGCCGGCCGCGATGATCAGCTCCGTGCAGGTCCGCGGCCGGGACCTACGGTGCGAACACGGCTCGAGCGTGCTGTAGATGGTGGCCCCGGCCAGCCGGGGCTCGCCGGGGGCGAGCTTGCCGAACGCCGATTCTTCCGCGTGCACCACCGGATCGCCGTCCTCCCGGGAGAAGCCCCGGGACAACTCGGCGCCCGCCGCGTCCACAATGACCGCACCGACCGAGAACGCGGTATCGGACGGCGGGCACTGCCACGCCAGTTCGACCGCGGCCCGCATCCATCGCTCATCTTCCACGGAACTCGTCTCTTCCACGGAACCCACTCCAACATGATAACAGCAAGAAAAATGGGGACAGAGAGCCCGTCTCGACTGTCGCACAGGGTGAAACCTTTAACAACATTGATGTTTGTCGGCTATTGTCACACCTTGTCCGTTGCTGTAACCTCTCGGATCGTTCGTCGGTGAATCCCTTCCCCTTGTATCGAAAAGAAAGGATGCCAGTGAAATTCAGTACCGCATCCGGTCGTGCCTCTATCGTGGCGACAATGACGGGCCTTGCCCTCCTCGCCGGGGGTCCGGCAGTCGCCGCTACCAAGCCGGGCAGCCAATCGAGCCCCGACTCCATCCCCCCGATATGCCAGGCAGGCCAGAGCTTTACCCTGAAATCACTAGGCTACAAGACTCTGGGAGTTCCTTCCGTCTATGCGGAGCTGGACAATAAGGGGACCACGACCGCCACGCTGACACTGGGCAAGTCGGGAAGCTCGTCGACCACCTACGGAATTAGTGCAACCGAAGGTGTCGATGCGGGCGTAATCTTCGCGAAGGTCTCCGCATCTTCCACTCAATCGATTTCCTACACGCATACGGTTGGCTACTCATCCTCGGCCTCAGAGCCTGTCCCGGCGCACGAGTACGGCTGGATCGGAGCCGGCACCAAGTACGTAACGGGCAACGGAACTGACACCATTACCTACGCGAACTGCAGCTCCTCATCGTTTCCGGTTACGCTGTTCGAGTTCCCCGAGGCGACCTCCGGCACCGCGTACATCACGGACAACACGACCAGCGACTTGGGCGCCCCTCCGTGGACCATGGCCCCGTAGTTGGGGACACGGGGAGGAAGCGCGCTCCAGGGGCAACGCAGGGGTCGGGGAATGCGCACCACCAGGGGATTCGTCGCCGCCCTGATCGCGGCAACCGCGGCGGTGCCGCTTTCGGCGTGCGCTACGTCGGCGAGTCTGAAAACCGCGCCGCAGGCCTCGAAGAGCGCTCCGCAGGCCTCGGAACCGTCGCCGAGTCGCTCGCAGGGGCAACTGGCAGCGCTGCCCGGTGCCCAGTTTCCAGGCGGCGGTGCGGGATTCCAGAAAGTGGCAGCGGGACAGGGAGTCGGCGCCCATGATATCGGGACATTCCCGGTCAGGAATCACGCCAAGATCTTCTTCCAGTTGAGCTGTCAGGGCGGATCTCCGGTGACGATTGCCGGCCTGTATGTGGTCGGGCCATGCGACGAAGGCGACCTAATCGCAACTGTCACCACAACAACCACAACATCTCGGCTCGATGTGACGGTACAGGCGCCGCCAAAGGTATCCTGGGCGATCTATGTGTCGCAACCAATCTCGGCCAAGAATACCTCGCCGGATTAACCTTTATTCCCAACGAATGTCAAGTATGTAGAATCGCCTTTCCCGGGAAGAGGGGTCCACCTTTTCCATCAGCGAGAAGGAGGCCCAGGCCAGCGAAAAGCCCGCAGTGAGGTTAAATGCCTCCCTGCGGGCTTCCGCTATTACGCTATGAATCGGTAAGACCGTCACACGTCGAAGTACAGCTCGAACTCGTGCGGCGTCGGGCGCAGCCGCACCGCGTCGAGCTCCTTCTCGCGCTTGTAGGCGATCCAGGTCTCGATGAGGTCCTCGGTGAAGACGCCGCCCTCGGTGAGGAAGGCGTGGTCGTCCTCGAGGTTGTCGAGCACCGCCTCAAGCGAGCCGGGGACCTGCGGGATGGCGGCGGCCTCGTCCGGCGGCAGCTCGTACAGGTCCTTGTCGACCGGCTCCGGCGGCTCGATCTTGTTCTTGATGCCGTCGATGCCCGCCATCAGCATCGCGGCGAAGGCGAGGTACGGGTTGGCCGACGGGTCGGGCACGCGGAACTCGATCCGCTTGGCCTTCGGGTTCGTGCCGGTGATCGGGATGCGGCAGCAGGCCGACCGGTTCCGGGCCGAGTACACCAGGTTGACCGGCGCCTCGAAGCCGGGCACCAGGCGGTGGTAGGAGTTGACCGTCGGGTTGGTGAACGCGAGCAGCGACGGCGCGTGCTTGAGCAGGCCGCCGACGTACCAGCGGCCGATGTCCGACAGGCCGCCGTAGCCCATCTCGTCGTAGAAGAGCGGCGCGCCGTCCTTCCACAGCGACTGGTGGCAGTGCATGCCGCTGCCGTTGTCGCCGAAGAGCGGCTTCGGCATGAACGTCACGGTCTTGCCTGCCGCGCGGGCGACCGACTTGATGACGTACTTGTACAGCAGCAGCTTGTCGGCCTGCTTGAGCAGCTTGTCGAAGCGGATGTCGATCTCGGCCTGGCCGGCGGTGCCCACCTCGTGGTGCTGCATCTCGGTCTCGATGCCGACCGCGATGAGCTGCTTGACCATCTCCGACCGCAGGTCGGTGTAGTGGTCCATCGGCGGGACGGGGAAGTAGCCGCCCTTGTACGGGGGCTTGGCGCCGAGGTTGCCGCCGACCTCGTCGCGGCCGGTGTTCCACGCGCCCTCGATCGAGTCGATGTGGTAGTACCCCTCGTTCGCGGCGGTGGAGAACCGCACGGAGTCGAAGATGTAGAACTCCGCCTCCGGGCCGAAGAACGAGGTGTCCGCGATGCCGGTGCCCTTGAGGTACTCCTCGGCCTTGGCGGCCACGTTGCGCGGGTCGCGGGAGTAGGCCGCGCCGGTCAGCGGGTCGAACACCGAGAAGGTGAGGTTCAGCGTCTTGTGCTGGCGGAACGGGTCGAGCACGGCGGTCGACGGGTCCGGAATCAGCAGCATGTCGGACTCGTGGATGGCCTGGAAGCCGCGGATCGACGAGCCGTCGAACATCCGGCCCTCGGTGAAGACGTCCGCGTCGAACGTCTCGACCGGGACGGTGAAGTGCTGGACCGTGCCCGGCAGGTCCGTAGAACCTGACGTCAACGAACTCCACGTTTTCCTCAGCGATGATACGCTGAGGACCTCTTCAGCACTGCTGAACGACATCAACCCTCCCTGTACAGGGCGCGCATAGGTAGCGTATATCTCGATTTCTTCGTCGGGATGCGCTTCGGACGGTAGCCGTCCGCAATTTCCGAGCGGTATCCCCGATGTTTCGCCGGTGTTACGCATGCCCGGCGGCCTCTGCACACCGCGGCGCTGCGATCAGCGACGATCTGCGTGCCTTCGGGGCTGGACAGTCGGGGCGGCGCTGCGGGTGTGTCAGGCAAGCGGATACCGTAGTCGTGTGTCTCAAGGATCCCGGAACCCGCGCACCAAGAGCGCGACGAAGGTAGCCGCCGCGCCCGTGCCGCGTTCCCCAACGCCCACAAAAATAGAGGAGAGGCAACACAGTGGCTGATGATACGCCTGATTACCCCGGCAAGCAGGTTCGGCTTGCCGAAGGACGGCCCGTCATCGGTGGCCCCGATGGGCAGGCGGCTGATCGCGCTGATCGTCGACTGGGTGCTCTGCTACCTGATCGCGTCGAGCATCGTGCGCCATAACGTCTTCACCGTCACCGACGCGCACTACCAGGACGCCCAGTGGCTCGCCCTGCTGCTGTTCGTCGTCGAGGTCTACCTGCTCACCGCGATCAGCGGCCTCACCGTGGGCAAGCGGCTGCTCGGCCTCCGCACGATCCGCACCGACGGCAGCCCGCCCGGCTTCAGGTGGGCCGCGCTGCGCACCCTGCTCCTGCTGTGCGTGGTCCCGCCCTGCCTGTCCGACCGTGACCTGCGCGGCCTGCACGACCGCGCCGCCGACACGATCGTCGTCCGGCTTTATCCCCCAGGGGGGCTCCGCCCCCCTTCGACCCCCCAAACCGGCGTCCCTGCGGCTAGCAGCATCAGGCTCCCCGGCCGGGCCCCTCGCTCCGCTCGGGACCCGGCGCGGAGTCGCCTGATCGCGCTTGTGCTCGCTCGCTCCGCTCGCTGCGCCGCGCGAGCCACCGTGTTTCCCAGGGGGCTCCATTCCCCAGGGGGCTCCGCCCCCTTCGACCCCCCAAACCGGCGTCCCTGCGGCTAGCAGCATCAGGCTCGTGCTCGCTCGCTCCGCTCGCTGCGCCGCGCGAGCCACCGTCATTCCCGGGGGACGACTCCCCGTACCCCCCGCTACGGGAAGCTGTGGTTTTCTTGGTCCTTCGATTGCCTAGCGGGGCTTCGGCATCCGGGGTTGGCGGGCGCCCTTGGGCATCGGCCCCTTCGGCATCTGCATCGACGGCTGCAGCGCCTTGAGCCGGTAGTTGAGGTCGGAGACCGCCGCGGGCCGCAGCGTGCGCGGCAGCGTGGTGATCTTGCGCTGCAGCTTGCTGACCGGGATCTGCCCCTCGCCGTTGCCGACCTGGAACTCGTGGATCGGCACGCCGTGCGCGACCCGCTCGGTCCGCTTCCGCTCCGCCGCGATCAGCCCGGCCACCCGGGTCGGCACGCCCTCGCCGACGAGCACCACCCCCGGCCTGCCAACCGCGCGGTGCACCACGTCCATCGTCCTGTTGCCGGTGACGGCCGGGGTGACCGTCCAGTCGCCGCGCATGTTCTGCAGCACCGCGGCCGCCGCCCCGAGTTGCCCGTCGATCGCCGAGTACTGCGCCTGCTGCGCGAACCGCCCGAACAGGATCATCGCCGTCAGCAGGCCGAGCAGCACGCCCAGCGGGATCACGAACGCCGCCAGCCCGGTCAGCAGCCCGACCACGACGAAGATCACGATGATGCCGGCCGCCGCGCCGAATGTGATCGGCAGCGCCCGCTTGTTCTGCTGGTTAACCAGCTTCGCGACCATCCGGATCTGCTTCAGCCGCCCGGCGTTCTGAAGGTCCTCGGCGCTGTATTGGTCAACCACCGGCTCAGCCTTTCCTCGTACGCGTGCCAACATCAGTGAGCATACGGTTTCCAGCCCCCCGGCTGTAACCAAAGAACCGGCAAAGCCCAAAGAGATCATCCCGAACGAATACGGCTAACTGTGATCCGTCCCCGCGCTCACCAGCCGGGCACGGACGGCCCGCCGTGTCCTGATGGCACAGTCGGCCTGACTCAGCTCGCCGCGGCGGCGCGCTGCTCGATGGCCTGGGCGTACAGCTTCCCGGCCCGGTACGACGAGCGGACCAGCGGGCCGGACATCACGCCGGCGAAGCCCAGCGCGAGTGCCTCCTCGCGGAGCGCGACGAACTCGTCCGGGTGCACCCAGCGGTCGACCGGGTGGTGCCGGGCCGACGGCCGCAGGTACTGGGTGATCGTCAGCAGGTCGACAGCCGGCGCCCCGCAGGTCGGCCATCGCCGGCGCGATCTCCTCGCGCTGTCTCGCCCATCCCGAGGATCAGGTTGGACTTCGTGACCAGGCCGGCCTCGTGCGCCTGGCGGAGCACGTCGAGCGAGCGCTCGTAGCGGAAGCCGGGCCGGATGCGCTTGAAGATCCGCGGTACCGTCTCCAGGTTGTGCGCGAACACCTCGGGCCCGGCGCTGAACACCTCGCCGAGCTGCGCGGGATCCGCGTTGAAGTCGGGCACGAGCAGTTCGACCCCGCAGCCGGGCACGGCGGCGTGGATCTCCCTGGCAGTCTGCGCGTACAGCCACGACCCGCCGTCGGGCTGGTCGTCGCGGGCCACCCCGGTGACGGTCGCGTACCGCAGTCCCATGGCGGCGACGGACTCCGCGACGCGGCGCGGCTCGTCGCGGTCAAGCGGCAGCGGCTTGCCGGTGTCGATCTGGCAGAAGTCGCACCGCCTGGTGCACTGGTCCCCGCCGATCAGGAAGGTCGCCTCGCGGTCTTCCCAGCACTCGAAGATGTTCGGGCAGCCGGCCTCCTGGCAGACGGTGTGCAGCCCCTCGGACTTAACGAGATGCTGCAGCGCTGTGTACTGCGGGCCGGTGCGCACCCGGGTCTTGATCCACGGCGGCTTCCGCTCGATCGGCGTCTCGGCGTTGCGTGCCTCAAGCCGCAGCAACCGCCGTCCTTCAGGAGCCAGCTCCGGAGTACTCACCACCCCTCCAGCCTACGTTCCCCTGCCCCCAGCGCTGACCCGCACCGCGCTAGCCGCCCTCGCCGCACTGATAACAGCAAGGCCGATCCGCTGCGCGGCGCGGCCTCAAAAGATAGTGGATGGATACACACGCGATAGCGCAACGCCAGGAAGTTAAGGGGTCGGTTCGGAGGCCTGCCCGCGGGCGTCCTGGGGCGTGCTCTGCGGTTGCCGTCGGCATAGGGCCAGTACTGACGAGTAGATGCCCGTTTTGACGTGATTTTTCGAACACGAAATGGCCCTATGTCCGCCGGTGCCGCCGCCGGCGCCCTGACCGGGGAGGACAGGCTTCATCACCAGTCACAGCGGCTTCCTGAGTTCCTGACGTTGCGCGATAGCAGGTCCAGCGATCCGCCATCTCAAATTCTGATAACAGCAACAAGCGCGCAAGCGCCACCCGCACCACAGCCAGCACCCGCCCGCAAGACGCCCGCCAACCGCAGGGAACAGTGGCTCGCGCGGCGCAGCGAGCGGAGCGAGCGAGCACAGGCGCGATCAGGCGATCCCGCGCCGGGTCCGGAGCGGAGCGAGGGGCCTGGCCGGGGAGCCTGATGCCGCACACAGCACCCCAAGCTGGTTTGGGGGGTCGAAGGGGGGCGGAGCCCCCCTGGGGATTACGCGGCTGATTCGATTAGGGGTGCCACGGAATGGATGCGCCGCCAGGTCCGGTAGCCCAGGGCGGCCGCCAGGTGCCGTTCGAGCAGCGGCGTCACGTCGGAGACCGAGACGGGGATGCCGGTCTCGGCCGTGAGCGATGTCACGCCGGCGTCCCTGATCCCGCACGGCACGATCCGGTCGAACCACGACAGGTCGCAGTCGCAGTTCAGCGCGAGCCCGTGCATGGTGACTCCCGCGCGCGACCCGGGCGCCGATCGCCCCGACCTTCCGGTCAGGCAGCCCGCCGGGACGCCGGGAGCCACGCTCCCGAGCGTCCCTCGACCCGGATCGCCTGCAGCCCGAACTCGGCGCAGACCCGGATCATCGCCTCCTCAAGCGCCCGCACGTAGGCGACCACGTCCATCGGCTCGCGCAGCTTGATGATCGGGTAGGCGGTCAGCTGCCCCGGCCCGTGCCAGGTGATCTTGCCGCCCCGGTCGACGTCGATGACCGGGCGCCCCCGGGTCGCCGAAGGGCCGGTCCGACACCGCCGTCCGCTTCCCCGCTGTATAGACGGGCATATGCTCAAGCAGCAGGCAGCTATCGGGAACCTCGCCGCTGACTCGCCGTCCGTGCACCGCGCGCTGCATGTCCCAACCGTGGACGTAGTCCACGGCGTGGGACCCGAAGCCTGCGTGCGCGTAAACGAGTTCAGCATCCACAACATCGAGATTACGACGCGAGTGAGACCACCGCGTCGGCTGGGAACGAACCAAACGTGATCAACGAGGCAGACCTGCGGGAGATGAGCGCCAGCGAGCGGCGCAAGCTGGCGCACGCGCTCGCCGTCATCGACTACCCGCACCCCATGCTGGGGATCTACCTGGCGCGCGGCCGCCGGCTCGGCGCCCTCGTGTCGATCATCGTCCTGCACCGTGCTGGTCGCCTGGATCATCGTCCTCGTGCTCACCCTGCACCGTTCCTTCCACGCCCAGCACTGGAGGGGCGCCTGGGTCGGCTTCGACTTCATCCTGCTGCTCGCGTTCGCCGCGACCGGCTGGGCGTTCTGGCGCGGCCGCCAGATCGTCATCGCCTGCCTGCTCGTCACCGGCACGCTGCTGTGCTGCGACGCGTGGTTCGACGTCGTGCTCGACGCGGGCACCTCCGACGTCTGGATCAGCGTCGCCTCCGCGCTGCTCGTCGAGCTGCCGCTGGCGTTCCTCATGTTCAACGCGGCCCGCCGCCTGATCCGGCTGTCCGCCCTGATGGCGGTGAGCTCGCCGCCCGAGTCGGGCGACGCCGAGACTCCCGCTGACCTATTTGAAGACGCGCTGCCGCCGCTGTGGAAGATCCCGCTCTTCGGCGTCGGCAGTCCCGAGCGGTGGCCCGGTGCGACCAGCGGGCAGCCGCCGCGAAGCGGCCTGGAGCCGGGCGAGTCACCACGGACCCGTTCGGACTAATATCACACACCGGCGGCGGTAGACCGGCACCTAGACGCGGACATAATCTCATCGCCATGGCTACCGATTTCACCGAGGAAACCGCGGCCGACGCAGTCATCGAGTCCTTCGCGCCGGACACCAGCCCGAGGCTGCGCGAGATCCTGGTCTCGCTCGTCAGGCACCTGCACGCGTTCGCCCGCGACGTCGAGCTGACGATCCCCGAGTGGGAGAAGGCGATCGACTTCCTCACCAGGACCGGGCACAAGAGCGACGACGAGCGGCAGGAGTTCATCCTGCTGTCCGACGTCCTCGGGCTGTCGATGCTGGTCGAGACGATCTCGAACAGGAAGTTCGGCGTCGCGACCGAGTCGACCGTGCTCGGCCCGTTCCACGTGGTGGAGTCGCCGGTCCGCGCGCTCGGCGACAACATCGACCTGGTGGGCACCGGCACGCCGTGCGTGGTCACCGGCCGGGTCGTCTCGGTCGACGGCACCCCGCTCCCCGGCGCGACCCTCGACGTGTGGCAGGCCAACGACCAGGGCTTCTACGACGTGCAGCAGCCCGACGTGCAGCCCCGCACCAACGGCCGCGGCCTGTTCACCGCCGACGAGAACGGCGAGTTCTGGTTCCGCACGATCGTGCCGAGCTACTACCCGATCCCGACCGACGGCCCGGTCGGCGAGCTGCTGATGGCAACCGGCAGGCACGCGTTCCGCCCGGCGCACATCCACTTCATCGTGACCGCTCCCGGCCACCGCGACCTGACCACGCACATCTTCGTGGCGGGCAGCGAGTACATCGAGTCCGACACGGTCTTCGCGGTGAAGAAGTCCCTGGTCGTCGACTTCGACGAGGTCACCGACCAGGCGCTGGCCGAAAAGTGGAACGTCGGCAAGGTCCCGTTCCGCCACGCCGACTTCGACATCATCATGCAGCCAAGCGCATAATTCTCCAAGGTCAAAACCTCGATCAACGACCGCAGTTGTCCGAACGGGTCCGTGCTTCGCGCTACCCGTCCCGTGACCCGGCCGAGCGCGGTGGCAGGACAAAGCCCCGGCCCTTGCCGCGCTCCGCATGAGCAGGGGCAGGGCATCGGCCGGACAAGGGCACGGGCAAAGACATGGGCCGGGCATGGGCCGGGCATCCCGCGATCCGGAATGTCGGGCGCTGGCGCGCCCGACATTCCGGATATTTCACGATTCGTAAGTGCGGCAGCTCGGCCGCCAGCGCGGCGCCGATCGTCGGGGTGCTCGAACTCGAAGCCCGCTTCGAGCAGCCGCGCGGGCAGCACGCGGGCGCTGGTCAGCAGCTCGGCCGACATCTCGCCGAGGCCCAGCTTGAGCAGCGGCGCGGGCACGCGGAGCCAGCGGAAGTCGGGGCGCCGGAACGCGGCGTGCAGCGCCGCGGTCAGCTCGCCGTTCGGTCACCGGGTTCGGGCGCGGTCAGGTTGTACGGGCCGCTGCGCTCGTCCGCGCCCGGCGCCGTCGAGCAGGAAGCGGATCGCGCGGATCTCGTCGGTGAGCGAGATCCAGCTCATCACCTGGTGCCCGTCGCCGAAGCGGGGCAGCACGCCGAGGCGGGCGGGCAGCGCCAGCCGGCCGAGCACGCCGCCGCCCGCGCCGAGCACGAGGCCGCTGCGCAGGTGGACGACGCGGATGCCTGCCGCGCGCGCCGGGTCGGCGGCCGCCTCCCAGTCGTGCACGACGCGGGACAGGAACGCCTTGCCCGCCGGGGCGGCCTCGGTGACCTCGCGGCCGCCGGTGTCGCCGTACCAGCCGATCGCCGAGGCGACGATGAACGTCTTGGGCCGCGGCTGCGTCGCCGCCGAGCGCGGAGGCCAGGGCCGCGGTGGCGAGCACCCGGCTGGCCCGGATCTCCGCCTTGTAGCTGGCGGTCCACCGGTGGTCGCCCACGCCCGCGCCCGCCAGGTGCACGACCGCGTCGACACCGGACAGCGGCGGGTCGCCCGCGTCGGCGGCGCGCGGATCCCAGCGCACCTCTTCGCCGGCGCGTTCGCCGTCCGCCGCGCGGCGGCCGCCTGACGAGGCGGACGACCTGGTGGCCGTCCGCCCGCAGGCTGGCCGTCAGCGCGGTACCGATCAGCCCGGACGAGCCGGTGACCGCTACCTTCATGCGCGGGCGTCAGAGGCCGAGGTCGGCCTCGAACGCGCCCTCCTCGAGACGGTTCTTCACCGTGACGAGGAACCGGGCGGCGTCGGCGCCGTCCACGAGCCGGTGGTCGTAGGTCAGCGCCAGGTAGACCATGGAGCGGACCGCGATGACCTCGCCGAGCGACGGGTCCTCGACGACGACGGCGCGCTTGACCACGCTGCCGACGCCGAGGATGCCGACCTGCGGCTGGTTGATGATCGGCGTGTCGAACAGCGCGCCGCGGCTGCCGGTGTTGGTCAGCGTGAACGTGCCGCCCGCCAGCTCGTCCGGGCCGACCTGGCCGCCCCGGGTGCGGGCGGCGAGGTCGGCGATCTTGCGGGCGAGGCCGCCGATGTTCAGGTCGCCGGCGTTGTGGATGACCGGCACCATCAGGCCGCGCTCGGTGTCCACCGCGATGCCGAGGTGCTCGGCGGCGTGGTAGGTGACCTCCTGCGCCTCGGCGTTGATGACCGCGTTGAGCGCCGGGTGCATCTTGAGCGCCTCGACCGCGGCCTGCGCGAAGAACGGCAGGAACGTCAGCTTGACGCCCTCGCGGGCCTGGAACGCGGCCTTGGCCCGCTCGCGGAGCCTGGCGATGTTGGTGACGTCCGCCTCGACCACGGTGGTGAGCTGCGCCGAGGTCTGCAGCGACTCGACCATCCGCTTGGCGATGACCTGGCGCGGCCGGGACATCCGCTGGGTGGTGCCGCGCAGCGTGGACGGGACGATCTCGGGACGGGCGGGCGCGGGGCGGCCGGCGGCGCGGCTGCGCGGCGCGGCCGCGGGCGCTGCGCGGCGAGGCGGCCTCGGCGGCGGCGGCCGCGGCGGCCGCGGCGGCGCCGCCTCGGCGGCGCGCTGCGCGCGGGCCGCCTCAAGGACGTCCTGCTTGCGGATCCGGCCGCCGACCCCGGTGCCGGCGATCGCCTCAAGCGGCACCGCGTGCTCGGCGGCGAGCTTGCGCACCAGCGGCGTGACGTACGGCGACTCGCCGGACGGCAGCGGCGTGGGCTCGGGGTAGGTGTCGGCGGGCTCCTCGCGCCGCGGCCTGGGCGGCGGCGGCGCGGAGCCGGGCGGCGTACGGCGGGGCGGGCGGGCGGCGGCTCGTAGGCGGCCGGGGCGGCGGGCGGGGCGCGGCGGCGGCGGCGTAGGCGGCGGGCGCCGGGGCGGGCGGGGCGCTCCACGACCAGTTGCTCGACGGCGCGGCCGACCCGCCGTTGGCCGGGGCGGCGCGCGGGGGCCGGGCGGCTCGGCGCGCGGGCGGCGCGTAGGCGGGGCAGGCGGCGCGGCGGGGCGGGCGGCTGCGGCCGGCCGGGGGCCTGCGGCCGCGGGCGGCGGCGGGCGCCGGCGGCGGGCGCCGGGGCCGGCGCGCCGACGTCCGAGTCCTCGATCACGGCGAGCTGCGCGCCGACGGCGACCGTCTCGTCCTCGTCGACGGCGATGCCGCGCAGGATGCCGGAGGCAGGCGACGGGATCTCGGTGTCCACCTTGTCCGTCGAGACCTCAAGGAGCGGCTCGTCGGCCGTGACGTGCTCGCCCTCCTTCTTCAGCCAGCGCGTGACGGTGCCCTCGGTGACGCTCTCGCCGAGCTGGGGCATTACTACGGAGACCGACATGTTCGGGGTGACTCCTTAGGCGTGGAAGTGCAATGGCTTGCCGGCGAGCGCCAGGTGCGCCTCGCCGATGATCTCCGACTGGGTCGGGTGCGGGTGGATCAGCGCCGCGACGTCGTCCGGCTCGGCGTCCCAGTTAAAGATGAGCTGCGCCTCGGCGATCAGCTCGCCGACCCGGCTGCCGACCAGGTGGACGCCGAGGACCCGGCCCGGCTGGCCGCCCGGCGCGGACGGCGCCTCGGCGATCACCTTGGCCTGGCCCTGCGTCTGCAGGATGACGCTCTTGCCGTTGCCGCCGAGCGGGTAGTTCACCTCGACCACGTTGATGCCGCGCTCGGCGGCCTGGGCCGAGGTGATGCCCACGGAGGCGACCTCCGGGTCGGAGTAGGTGATGCGCGGCACGCCGTCGTAGTCGATCGGCCTGACGTCGAGGCCGCCGAGCCGCTCGGCGACCAGGATGCCCTCGGCGAAGCCCACGTGCGCGAGCTGCGGGTGTGCGATCTCGGGATGCACCAGGTCGCCCACGGCGGAGATCGTCGGCACCGCCGTCCGGCACAGCGGGTCCACGTCGACGAACCCGCGGGTCAGCGCGACGCCGTTCTCCTCGTAGCCGAGGCCGGCCGAGACCGGCCCGCGGCCCACGGCCACGAGCAGCACTTCCGCGTCGAGCTGCTTGCCGTTGCCGAGCGTGACCTGGACGCCGGAGTCGGTGTAGCTGACCGACTGGAACGGCGCGCCGAGCTCGAACCCGATGCCGCGGCGCCGGAACACCCGCTGCAGCACCTTGGCGGACGCCTCGTCCTCAAGCGGCAGCAGCTGCGGCGCCATCTCGACGATGGTCACCGTCGGCGCCGAACGACCGCCACACGGAGGCGAACTCGACGCCGATCACGCCGCCGCCGAGGATGATCGCCGACGACGGCACCCGGTCGAGCCGCAGCGCGTCGTCGGAGGTGATCACGCGCGACCCCGTCGAGCGTCAGGCCCGGCAGCGACCGCGGCACGGAGCCGGTGGCGAGCACCACGTGGTCCCCGGTGTAGACCGCGCCGTTGACCGCGACCGACGTCGGCGAGGTCAGCCTGCCGTCGCCGAAGATCGTGTCGATCTTCCGGCTGGCCAGCGTGGACTGCAGGCCCTTCCAGAGCCGCTCGACCACGCCCTGCTGGTAGGACGAGGACCGCGGGCATCTCGATGCCCTCGAACGAGGTCCGCACCCCGAACTTCTCGCTCTCCCGCGAGGAGTCGGCGACCTCGGCCGCGTGCAGCAGCGCCTTGGTCGGGATGCAGCCGCGGTGCAGGCAGGTCCCGCCTACCTTGTCCTTCTCGATCAGGGCCACGCGCTTGCCAAACTCGGCCGCGCGCAGCGCGCAGGCGTACCCGCCGCTGCCGCCGCCGAGGATGACGATGTCGTAATGGCCGCCCTCTGCCACAGTAAACCCCTTTTCCGCTTACGCTCAGTGTCCCATCATGTCACCGCGGTTGCTTACGCGCCGGGAAGTCGCCCGGCCGCCGTCTCCGCCGCGATCGCGATGAGCGCCCGCACCGCCGCGCCGGTGCCGCCCTTGGGCGTGTAGCCGAACGGCGCCTTCTCGTTGAAGGCCGGGCCGGCGATGTCGAGGTGCGCCCAGGCGACCCCGTCCGGCACGAACTCCTTCAGGAACAGGCCGCCGACCAGCATGCCGCCGCTCGCGGTCCGGCGAGACGTTGGTCAGGTCGGCGACGGTGGAGTCGAGCCCCTTGCGCAGCTCCTCGGGGAACGGCATCGCCCAGGCGGGCTCGCCCGCCTCGCGCATGACCGCGGCGATCTCGGCGGCGACCTCGTCGGACGATCCCATGACGCCCGCCGTGCGGCGGCCGAGCGCGACCGTCGCGGCGCCGGTGAGGGTGGCGACGTCCACGATCAGCACCGGGCTTGTCCTCGGCGGACCTGACGATGCCGTCGGCGAGCACCAGGCGGCCCTCGGCGTCGGTGTTGAGCACCTCGACGGTCTTGCCGCCGTAGATCGTGATGACGTCGGACGGCCGCTGCGCGGCGCCGCCCGGCATGTTCTCCGCGGCGCACAGGTAGCCCACGACGTTGACCGGCAGCGCCGAGCTCGGCGACGGCGGATGTGGCCGCGAGCACGGCGGCGGCGCCGCTCATGTCGCACTTCATCGTCTCCATGGACTTCGGCGGCTTGAGCGAGAGGCCGCCGGAGTCGAAGGTGATGCCCTTGCCGACGAACGCGACGGTCTGCGTCGCCTCCGGGTGCGTGTACGACAGCCTGACCAGCCGCGGCGGCCGGATCGAGCCCTGCCGACGCCGATGAGGCCGCCGTAGCCGCCGTCCTTGAGCGCCACCTCGTCGAGGATCTCGACGGTGACGCCGGCCGCGGCGCGGCCTGCTCGGCCGCGGCCGCGAGCGCGGCGGGCGGCAGGTCGAGCGGCGCGGTGTTGACCAGGTCGCGCACCAGGTTGACCGCCTTGGCGATCACCTGGCCGCGCCGCACCGCGTCGGCGTTGCCGTCGCCGGTCAGCACCGTGACCGCCAGGTCGGTCGCGGGCGTCGAGCGGTACCGGCGGAAGCTGTAGGCACCGAGCAGCGCCCCGGTCGTGACGGCCTCCGCCTCGTCCGGGGTGAGCGCGGGCAGCGCGAGGGTGACAGTCTTACCCGCGGGAGAGGTCGCCGTCGGCCGCGGCGTGTTCCTTCGCCGCGGCCGTCCGCAGCGCGACCCCGGCCGCCCTGCGCAGCTTCTCGGCATCGAACGAGCGTGCCGTCCGCCGGCGCGTCGCCGAGGCCGACCGCGAGGACGAGCGTGGCGGGCAGCTTGCCGCCGCCGGGGATCTTGCTGAGTTCCTCGAGTTCGCCGGTCGCGCCGAGCGCGGCGAGCGCGTCGGCGAGGGTACCGCCGAGCGCCTCATCCACCCCGGCGAGGCCGGGTGCGGCTGCCGGGCCGTCGGGGGTCTGTATTACCCCGATGACAAGAATGTCGGCCTCGGCCGTCTCCGGCGCCGACTCACTGGTTGTAAGGGAGACTGTCACGAAGCCGATGTTATTGCACCCCGATCCAAGGGGATGTCCCCCGACCCCCGCCGTGACCCACCGCACAGTATTTCCCCCGGGGGAAAATCCCCCCGGTGACCCCCCTGCGCACGGGGGAGTCCCTCCCCCGTATCCCCCTCGCCGGGGCAAGCCCCGGGACGGCGCCTTCGGCGCCGAGTACGTGTCCGGGTGGTTGGCGTTGTTGGTCCGCTGTCGCCTCCGGGTGATCGTCGCGGCGTGTGGGGGAGTCCCTCCCCCGTATCCCCCTCGCCGGGGCAAGCCCCGGGACGGCGCCTTCGGCGCCGAGTACGTGTCCGGGTGGTTGGCGTTGTTGGTCCGCTGTCGCCTCCGGGTGATCGTCGCGGCGTGTGGGGGAGTCCCTCCCCCATAGCCCCCTCGCCGGGCGGCGCCCGGGACGGCGCCTGCGGCGCCGGGTACGTGGTCAGTGGTTGCCGTTGTAGGTCCGCTGCCCCCTCGGGGTGACCGTTGCGGTGTATGTGGTTGTTGGTCCGCTGTCGCCGGTGTCCCTCAAGGATGCGGGGCTTCCCCCCCATCGCCCCCACGGGAGGACGCCGCCAAAACCGCGTCGCTCCCCGCGCTGTGGCCGGGGTTAAGGCCCATTGCCGGTGGTTGCCGTGGAACAAGACGTTGGGGAACCCCCGTAATGCCTAGGCTGCGGCAGTCTCATCAGATGATCTTCCTCGTTACCCGACGGAGGTCGACTTCGGCCGGCGGGTCATGGAGCAGGCAAAGGAAGCCGTATCCGTTCGGGCAACTCATAACCGCAACCACCTTCGCTGCGGCTGCGGCGCGCTGCACTGGGCCGGGGTTAAGGGTCTTTTGGGTGGTGCTGTGCGGCGGCGGCGGATGAAGAGACCGACTACCGCTATAAGCCCGCGGATAACTATGAATACGCCCGCGACTCCAATTCCGTTGAACACGCCGGCCACGATCGGGTGTCCGGGACCGGGAAGCACCTTGTCGGAAAGCACGGTGCCGAACGTGATTCCCGCGATACCGGCGGGAATCATGAGCAGGGACCCGGACAGTCTGCCGTCGGTTCCGCGCTCGGGGAGTGCCGGGAAGGCCGGCCGCGGCGGCGATAAGGCCGGCCGCGTCGTCGGCTTCGCAGCGCGAGCCCGAGATTGAGGCCATCAGGCCAAGCTGGACGGCGGAGACGGCGTAGCGCTGCCCGGAGTCCCGGTGACGCGGGAACGCGGCACCGAGCGCGGTAACGGGCGACGGGCCGAGGGGGAGCGGTGGCCGTCGCTCGGTTACCTTCAGTATCCGCCCGGAGAAGGCCACCCTCGTTATGTCCGCGACCAGTACTCGTTCGGTGGACAGCACATTCCTGATGACGAGCGTGTCCTGGGAAAGCGTCGCGGACACCGTCCAGATCCGGAACGCGAACAGGGCCCACAGGGGTACCGCCACGGCCAGGACAACCTCGCCGTGGAGCTGGTTGCTCGACAGCGTCACCCAGGAGTACCCGGCGGCGGCGCCCACGAGTACCGACACGACCAAGGTCAGCGCGACACGGTACGAGAGCGGCGGCCGCCAGGTCCGCCTCCCGGAAGGAACGCGAAAATCATCGCTCACGCACACCTGCGCAAGTGCCAGCAGTCACAGAGATCCCAGGCCGATCAATATCCCGCAAACACCGAAATTTGGATGTTTATCGGTATCACGCGCGCCCGGCGCCGCGCAAACCGCTAGGCGGTGAGCGCTGGGGCGGCAGCGGCGGCGCCGTCCGGTGCGCGGACGGCTGCTTCTGCTGGGAACAGATGGCAGCCCTCCGGGTCGAGCCGCATCCCGACCGAGTCACCGCGGTCCGCCCGGTGCCGGGCGAAGACGCCGGTCAGCCGCCCGAGTTCAGGCAGGTCGATGGCGTACTCGTAGCCGCGGCCGCGGAACGCCACGTCCGCGACCTTCCCGGTCAGCTGCGGCGTCTCCTCGGCGGACCGCAGCAGGAGGACGCCGGCGGGTCTGATGGCGAGCAGCGCGTCGTCCCCCGGACGCAGCCCGGTGCCCGGACCGCCGGTGCCCGAATCGTCACTCCCGGAAGCGGGCCTGGCCGCCGGAACCGGCGTTCCCGCGGGCCGCAGCGCGGGCAGCCGCACACTGCCGTCCCGGATACCAGGGGCGGTTATCTCCAGTGCGCCGTCGCTTCCGTGACTGGTCACGCGGACCGCCAGTTCGCCGGCCAAGCCGGTGAAACGCGCCACGAACGGGGTCGCCGGGTAATGGTAGACGTCCTCCGGCGAACCGGACTGTACCAGCACGCCCTCCTCAAGCACCCCGATGTGGTCGGCGAGCGCGAACGCCTCGGCCTGGTCGTGGGTGATGTAGACGGTGGTCGCGCCGGCCTCCCGGACCAGCGACGAGATTTCCACCCGCATCCGCTCGCGCAGGTCAGCGTCCAGGTTGGACAGCGGCTCGTCGCACAGGATCAGCCCGGTGTCCGCGCCGAGGACTGCACGAGCGCCAGGTTGATCTGGCCGCTGGTCAGCGCCTGCAGGGTCGGGCCGTTGGTCGGGTGGATGACCAGGCCGTTCGACTTGAGCGTGTTGAAGTACTGCTCCCCGGCCGGGACACCGCCGAGGTAGTTCATCACGCCGGCGATGAGCGGGAAGGTCGGGCCGGACTGGGAGGGGTCGTTCATGCCGACTTGCCCCTTCCAGGTCGACGACTCGAGCTGCTGCCAGGTCGTCGGCGGGTTGGTGACCTTGGCCTTGTTGTAGGCGACGATGCCCATCAGCGTGACGCCGGTCGGCACGTAGCTCTTGTCGGCCGGCACGGACGCGGTGCCGAGGGCATTCCACGACACGGACGGCTCGTACCCCTTGAGCAGCAGGCCCTGGGTGTCCAGGCCGGCGAACGCGGTCGCGCCGTCAACCCACAGCAGGCCCCACTTGTGATTGTTCTTGGAGGCCTCGATCTGGGTCAGCAGCGGACCGGTGGAGTTGTCATCGAACTGCACGGGGATGCCGGTGGCCTTGGTGAAGGCCTTGGTCATGGCCGAGTCGTAGCCCTGCGCGGAGTAGACGACCAGGGGGACGGCGGGGGCGGAGGATGACGCGGACGCCGACGCCGTCGATGGGTTGGACGCAGCGGAAGACGACGAGGATGCGGCCGGCGTCGAGCTCGACGAACTCGACGAGCAGCCGGCCACCGCCAGGACAGACAGGGCGACGGCGCCGGAAACGCCGGCGAGCAGGCGCACCCGAGTGCGCCAGAGCGTGCTGTTCATGGACCCGAGTCGGCGGAGCCTAGGCATCACCAAAGTGTCGGCTAGTTAGCCAGCTGGTGAACCGATTGTCACAACCTGGGAATAACGTTAGTTACTTCTTAAATCTAACGACTGTTACACTTACCTGGAGGCGCGTTCTGCGGGCATGCGCGTTGGGTGCCGCGAGCGCCGGCGGGCGAGGGAACGGGAAACGCCAGTGAAGGGAGATGCGGGCGATGGTCACTGAGACGGGCCCCGTGTCACTGTCCCTCCGCCTCCTCGGCGTAGACCCGGGCCGCGTACGCCTCGAGCGACTGCTCGCAGTTCTCCAGGCACCGTTCGCAGGCCGCCCGTCCGCTGGCGCCGAACGCATCCCGCTCCACGATCTTCGCGAACCAGTTCCTGAGCTTGACGAGGTCGACCTCGTTCTCCTCAAGCTCGGCGTAGGTGAAGTGGTTCTCGTCGTACTCCTTCTGGACCTGCCGCAGGAAGTCCTCGCACTTGTCGACGATCTCCTCGTACTCGTCGTTGCGGGCCGCCTGGAAGGAGGAGCGGACCTCGGACTCCCCGGCGAGCACGGAGCAGGACATGAGCATGGCCGTCCCGGACATGTCGGTGATCTCGCGCCGAAGCTTGCGCAGTGCCCTTTCGTTCGCGGTGCTCACGGGCAGCGCCGCGACCGAGTTCTGCAGATAGATCGCGCCAAGGGACTTGATGCGCCGCCACACGGTGGAACGCAGCCGCGTCGGCTCCGGCGGCACCCGGTAGATAAGCAGCAGCCAGCCTGGCCCGGCGCTCTCGCCTGCCGCCGGCCCGTCGGCCCGATCCTGATCAGTCGTCACCCACGTATTGTCTCTGACACAGCGCAGGAGATTCATTGAATGCCCTCCCCCTGATCCTCACGGTCTTCGTCGCGTGCACGGTCGAAGCCGTCGAGGCCCTCACCATCGTTCTCGCCACCGGCATCACCAGGGAGTGGAAGTCGACGTTCCAGGGCATGGGCGTCGCCCTCGTCGTCCTGGCCGTGATCACCGCGGCGGTCGGCCCGGCCATCAGCTACCTGCCGCTGACCGGGCTGCGCCTGGTTATCGGCGCGCTCCTGGCGATCTTCGGTCTCCAGTGGCTGCGTAAGTCCGTACTCCGGGCGACCGGGTACAAGGCCTTGCACGACGAGGCGAGCGCCTACCTGAGGGAGGTGGCCGCCGCCGAGTCCGCGACCAGACAGGCCAAGCGCGGCGTCAGCGACTGGTACTCCTTCACCCTCGCCTTCAAGGGCGTGCTCCTCGAGGGCCTGGAGGTTGTCTTCATCGTGATCACCTTCGGCGACAACCAGAAGAACATCGGCGCCGCCGTGATCGGCGCCGCCGCCGCGATCATCGTCGTCACCATCGCCGGCATCGCGGTCAAGGCCCCGCTCACCAAGGTCCCGGAGAACTGGATGAAGTTCTCGGTGGGCGTCATGCTCACCAGCTTCGGCACGTTCTGGGGCGCAGAAGGCGCAGGCGTCGCGTGGCCGGGCAATGACGCCGCCCTGCTCGTCCTGATCCCGGTGGTGGCGCTCTTCGCCGCCGCCTGCATCTTCTGGCTGCGCTGGCGCAAGTCCGCCGCGCTCAGCCCGGCCAAGCAATCGGAGGTTGTCGGCTCATGAGGCAATTGAAGGCGTTCGGCGCGTTCTGGTACGACTTCATCGTCGGCGACGACTGGCACGTCGCCGCCCTCGTGGTGATCGGCCTCGCCCTCACCGCGGTCCTGACCCATGTGGCTAAGGTGAACGCGTGGTGGCTCCTCCCGGTCGTCGCCTTCGCCGCCCTAGCCTGGTCCCTGCACCGCGCCACCGGCTTCCGCAAGTAGAACATGAGTCCGGAATCTCAAACCTCAAGACCATGACCAAGAGTCAAATTCAAGGGCAAGGCGAACTCAAAGAAGTAGTCCGAACGGGTTCGTGCTTCGATTATCGCGCCCCATGACCGTTCGGAGCGGGGCGAGGCGTGAGACCGCGCGCGAGTCGAGGCGTCCGATCAAACCCAATCGGCCGCCCCGAAGCCCTGCGGCCTCACCCCCGGCACCCCGCTCCGCACGATCGCGAGGCAAAACCAAAACCCGTCCCCGCCCGTTACTCCGCCAGTGCTGCCGCTAAGCCGTCCAGGGCAGTCTCCACGGCGGAACGAGTCTCTGGCCGCTCAGCCGCCTCGCGAAATTTCCGGGCGCAAAACCCGCGCCCGGAAATTTCGGATATTTCATGAAATCGGCGGGAAGCTAAAGGAACTCGAAAAAGATAGTGGATGGCTGGACGTCCTATTGCGTGTACAGCCATCCACTATCTCCGCGACCCGGCCTAGGCGGCCTGATAACAGCAAGAAGCGCGGCGCGCCTGACCGGTGCTCCCGGCTAGGCGCCGAGGAAGCGGACCGGGAGCTGGGTCTCGGTGAAGCCGCCGGCGCCGTCCGGGTCGACGCGGAAGGCGTCGCCGTGAGGGTGGTCGGAGATCATCCCGGCCAGCGAGTCGTCGATGTAATGCGCGCCAACGCCGTCGTCGCAGGCCAGGCCGCCGGGGAGGGTGCCCTCGGCGACGAGGCGCTGGTAGAGCGGGCGGCGCTCCGGTTCGGAGTTGTAATGGGGGCAGAAGCTTCCCGCCAGCATCCCCAGGCCGTCGGTGTACGGGCGCAGCCTGGCGCCGAAGGAGTCCGTGGTCCCGCCCTCGAACCAGCAGATGCCGCCGGCCGACGAGCCGGCCAGCACGATGCCCGCGTGCCATGCCTTGCGCAGGATCTGGTCGATCCCGTGCACCCGCCACACGGCGACCATGTTGGCCACGGAACCGCCGCCGACGAAGATGATGTCCTGTGACAGGAGGAAGTCCTCGGGATCTTCGACGTTCGGCATCGGGAACAGCGACAGGTGGCGGACCTCGGCCGGCGAGTTCGCCAGACGGTCGTAAAACCGGAGGTAGTAAGCAGGGTCGTCGCCGACGGCCTGGTTCAGCACGCACAGCCGGGGCGCGGCCTTGCCGCTCAGCTTGATCGCGTACTCAACGTGAAAGGGAATCGCTTCGCGGGGCATGAGCATGCCGCCCCCGATCGCGATCACGTGTCGTCGTCCGTCTGGCGCCATGCCGTGACCGTATCGGCGATCGCGTACCACTGCAAACAGTGTCAGACTGTGAAGAGCATCACCACTTTCCGTTCCGAATATTTAACGGTTTGTACTTTGTGGCCAGAGGTGTCTGCGATGTGCGGCATTGACATTTCCTGAAGCGGCCGGAAAGACGTAGTATCGTGTCAAGGCACATTCGCGACGTGGCGCATATGGGCGGCGGCAAATATGGCTGAATGGTGGTCCATCGAGGTCTTCTCGGGCGACAAGCTCCCCGCCAGCGGATGGCGGTACGCCTACGAAGACGAGCTCACCGAGGCGGCGATTACCAACGGCGCGGTCTACTACGAGTGGCACGACACCGAGTACGGCGTGATCTTTGAGGTTCTCTTCCCCAGCGACACGGAGTGGGAGTCGTTCCGGGCCCTGCCCGTGGTGCGCGCCGCCCTCGACGGGGTGCCCGACCCGGTCAACGGCCTGCTCATCTACCGGGGACGGGGCGGCGCGGCCGGCAGCACCAAGCCGCGCAAGCCGAAGCCCGCCCCGGGTGCCGCCGCGCTTGAGGTCGAGGAGCCTAAGGAAGAGCGGCGGCTTAAGATGAAGCGGCCACGAAAACTGAGGTACAACGCCTCGGAGGTCGACGAGTTGCTGCGTGAACTCGGCGCCGACCCGGGGCGGATCGACGAACCCGACCGGGGGCTCCCGGGGACCGGTGAGCCCGTATCGCGGGATATCGCCGCATTTGACCGTTCCGGCGACTAGGCCTGCGGAGCATTTCGGCCACCTCAGGGGTGAAGCACGCCTCCGGACAAGGCAGGATGGAGGAATGACGGAAACCCGAGTCATGACCGAGGACCTGCGAGCGGCGATCGAGCGCAGTGGCTACTACCCGGGGCTGGTGACCGATGCGGTCGCCAGCGCCCTCGGCCCGGAGCCGGTCACCGCGTTTTTCGCGCTCCATGACGCGATATTCGACCCCGGCATGGAAGTCCGCAGGCACATGACCGTGCTGGCGCTGACGCCGACCCGGCTGGTGTACTCGCACACCGACGAGCATCCAGCCGAAGATCCCGAGAGCAGGCCGCGCGCCGAGACGTCCACCGAGGCCATCAGGTTCTCCCGCGTGTCGTCGGTGTCCCTGACCCGGGTCGTGCCCGACCCAGCGACCTATGTTCCCCGTGTGACGATGCCGTCCGAGGTGATCTTGACGATCGGCTGGAACGTGCTGTCGCACGTGGAGCTTGAGCCGGCGCACTGCGGCGACGAGAGCTGCGAGGCCGACCACGGGTACCTGGGCACTATCACCGCCGATGACCTGACCCTGCGGATCAGCGAGGCCGCGGACGGCGCGGACGCGGTCCGCCAGGTGCTGCAGTTCGCGAGTGCCCTCAGCGACGCGACCGCACGCGCCGGGAGCTGATGACCTTGTCGCGCGAGCCCAGAACCAGCCCGATCGTGCCCTCTTACGGCGAGTCAAGCCTGGCTGACCTGTCAGCCTCGGTCCTGGCCGCACTGACCGGAGACGCTGCGGCGAACGTCCTCAGCCTGCCCGAGGTCGGGCGTGTCTGCCTGCTCGTTGTCGACGGGCTCGGCCTTGAGCTGCTGCGCGACCACCAGGCGGCGGCGCCGTTCCTCGCCGAGCTGGCGTTCAACTCCCGGCCGCTGACCGCGGGGTTCCCTTCTACCACGGTGACCAGCCTGGCGTCGCTCGGAACGGGGCTCGCGCCGTCGGCGCACGGCATGCTCGGCTATCAGGTGGCGATCCCCGGTCAGGGGAGGCTGCTCAACGGCCTGCACTGGCCGAAGGATGTCGACCCGGTCGCCTGGCAGCCGCAGCCGACGATCTACGAGCGGGCGGCGGCCGACGGGGTGACCGCGGTCCACGTGGCGTCGGGGGCATTCAAGAACAGCGGTCTGACCAGGGCGACGCTCCGCGGTGCGGACTACCGGGCGGCGAACTCGCTCGGTGCTCTGGCCGCGGTGACGGTCGATGCGCTCGCCGAGGGCGACCGGGTGCTGGTTTCCGCGTACCACGGTCTCCTCGACGGCTGCGGGCACGAGTACGGTGTGTCGTCGCCCGCCTGGGTCAACGAGCTCGCGCACGTGGACAAGCTGGCGGAGCAGATCGCCGCGGGGCTGCCGTACGGCTCCGTCATGTACGTGACGGCGGACCACGGCATGGTGAACGTCGGGTCCGACGACCGGATAGACGCGGACGCGGACGGCTCGCCGCTGCGGGACGGCGTGGCGTTGCTTGGCGGCGAGCCACGGATGAGGCACGTGTACGCCCAGCCCGGTGCCGCCGACGACGTGCTCGCCATCTGGCGGGAAGCGCTCGGTGAGCGCGCATGGGTGATGACCCGCGAGGAGGCCGTCAAGGACGGCTTGTTCGGGCCGGTCGATGCCCCGGTCAGTGAGGCCAGGGCCGCCCGCATCGGCGACGTGGTCGCCGCGTGCGTCGGCACGTGGGCGGTCGTCGCCACCAAGGCCGAGCCGCTCGAATCTTCCCTGATCGGCATGCACGGCTCGCTGACACCGACCGAACAGCTGGTCCCGCTGCTGGCCACCGCCGTCCGCTGACCCAGGCCGCGCGGGAGCAGGCGCCCGCCGCGATGGCAGTAGCAGCGACCCCGCCGGTGCCCGCCGGCGGGGTCATCTCTCGTCGGCGGCGTCAGTCATACTGAGCCGGTGACCGAACAGTCTGCTGACATTCTCATCACCGCGCCGGAGCTGGCCGGCTTGCTTGCCATCGGCGCCGGAGAACGGCTCCGCCCCCACCCTGCGCGAGATGAGGAACAGTTCGCCGCCCTGGACCGCCCGGCGCTGCTCGACGTGCGCTGGCGGCTGGGCGGACCCCCGGGCCGCGAACTCTATGACGGCGGGCACATCCCCGGTGCCAGGTTTGTCGACCTGGACCGGGACCTGGCTGCTCCGCCGGGCGGAGGCGGCCGCCATCCGCTGCCCGCCGCCGCCGACTTCGAGTCGGCCATGCAACGGGCCGGCGTGCGCGACGGCCGGCCGGTGGTCGTCTACGACGACGCCGACTCCACCGCGGCGGCCCGCGCCTGGTGGCTGCTGCGCTACTTCGGCCACTCGTCGGTCCGGGTGCTCGACGGCGGTTTCCGCGCCTGGACGGCGGCCGGCGTACCCGGTCCTGCCCGCGGACCAGGAGCGGCCGGCCGGCGTGCCCGGCCGCTTCACCGCCCGCCCCGGCCAGCTTGGCCTGCTCGACGCGGACTCCGCCGCGGCGGTCGCCCGCGACGGCGTGCTGCTCGACGCGCGCGCGGGCGAGCGCTACCGGGGCGACGCGGAGCACGTGGACCCGGTCGCGGGCCATATCCCCGGCGCGGTCAGCGCCCCGACGGCCGATAACGTGAACCAGGACGGCACCTTCCGGCCGCCGGCGACCTGGCGGCCCGCTTCACCGCCCTCGGTGCCGCCGACGGCCGCCTCGTGGCCGCCTACTGCGGCTCCGGCGTCACCGCGGCCCACGAGGTCCTCGCCCTTACCCTGGCGGGCATCCCCGCCGCCCTCTACGTCGGCTCCTGGTCGAACTGGATCACCGACCCCGCCCGCCTCGTCGCCACCGGCCCGTCCCCCGAATAACCCCTCATCAATAGTTCTGGCCCGGCCGCGCTGATCTGCCGCGCTCCCGCAGGTCAGCCCGGCCGGTCACGGCCAGCCAGGTGATTGCCCCGGCGAGCAGCCCAACGGTGGCCGGCGTCCATCCGACCGCCAGCACGGCCGCGGCCATCGCGCAAGCGCTGACCACAGCACGCAGCGCGACCCGCCTGCCCCGCCCGCGCATGCCCGCGCCAATGCCGTGCGCGGGCCGTGCCCCGAGCAGTGGCCGGCGCCGCGCGGCTCGGTGCGAGGCACGCGGCGCCGGCCCGGCCAGTCCGAGGTCGGCCAGCGCCTCGCCCCGTCCGAAGGACGTCCGGAGCGTGTCATAGGCGGCCGCCGCCGCACCGAACCGGGCCGGATCGCCGCCGTCATCCCGGTCAGGGTGCGTCGCCGCCGCGATCCGCTTCCATGCCGCCCGCACGTCCTCATCCGACAGCCCGGCCCGGGCCGGCAGCCCAAGGGCCGCGAACGGGTCATCCTTCATGCCCGCGCCTCCTCCCGGCGTCCCGCCTGCCGCCGTCCCCACCGTCCCCGCCGCACCGCTGGCCCGTTCATGCGCTCCGCCGGCCTACTCATGCCGTTCGCCGAATGCCTCGTCGAGTACCTCGCTGACGTCGGGCAGCGTCGGCCCCGGCACCGGCCATGCCGCCCAGCCCGGCCCCGAGCCCGGCCCCGAGCCCGGCCGCTGCCCGATGGCTTCCCAGGGCGGTACCGAATGCGGCGGGGAAGCAGGCCCCGTCGTCGGGCCGGGCCCCGCCCCGATGACGGGCAGCGGCATTGTCGATGATTCGGGCGCCGGGCCGAAGCCGGCCGGAACCGCCCAGGGCGCCCCGTCGACAGTCGTCACCGCGGCAACCCCCTGCCCGATTGCGGGCTGCTGCCCGGTCAGCCGCTTGATCTGAAGGAACGTCACCCCGCCCCGGTACACGTAGCAGACCTGCCCCACGTCGAGCCGCCGTACCAGATCACCGTCGAGGATCGGAGAGCGCCGGGTACGCGACATCCCGTCGTCGCCCCAGGCGCCCGCGCCGGAGTACCGCCGCGAAGTATCTACCGACGGCATGGTGCCGGCCAGTTCCGCCACCGGCGACGGCCTCGGCGTGCGCAGCAGCCAGATCCCGCCCTCCGCGGTCGCGGCCACCCGCTGCCGCTCGTCCTCCGATCCGGCCAGGCCCTCCCACGACTGCGCCGATACCTGAACGGCGAGCCCGAGCGCCCGCGCCCGCTCGTACAGCCGCCAGATCGGCAGCCGCCGCGATACCGCGGAGAACTCGTCCACGCACAGCAGGATCTCCCGGTCCCCGCGCAGCGCCTGGAAGGTGAGCAGGTCGGTCAGTGCCCGGGCCTGGGCCTCCGCCACCGAGGCCTCGGCGGTGCCCTCGAGCACGCAGTACCACGCATCGGCGTCCGTGAACGAGGAGCCGCCGTCGAGTCCCGCGCCGAGCCGCCGCCACAGCGCGCGGAACCGCAGCTTCACGTCTTCGAAAGCTCTTTTCCCCGAACGAATGGTGGCTACTGCCTCCCCGTCGCCATTGGCTCCGTATACGGCGGCCAGCCAGTCGGCGTCCAACCGGGCCAGGAAGTCGGCCGAGTTCGCCGGCGCTCCGCAGGGCGCGCAGACGGCCAGGGCGACAAGCGCTTCCATGACGTCGGTGTAATAGGCGGCACCGCCGGTGCCGTGCTCGATCAGGTCGAGCAGCGTGGTCACCAGCCGGTCGGGCGGCAGCGTCCACAGCGAGAGCGACGCCTCGTCCGGCCAGATCGCGGTCGACCGGGCACCCGCGTCCCGCAGCACCCGCCTGGTCCGGTCGGCGACCTTGCGCGAGGACGCGCCGCCCTTGCAGTCGAGCACGACGAGCAGCGGCCGCCTCCCGCCGGCGGCGGCGTACCGGCGCAGGCCGGCCGCCATGAACCCGGCCCACAACCGCAGCAGCAGGGTGGTCTTTCCCGTCCCGGTCGACCCGATGACCACCTGGTGCGCGCGCAGCCCTTCGTAGGGGATGCAAGCGGCACGGTCGGTCCCGTGTCGGCCAGCCCCGTGTCGACCAGTCCCGTGTCCGCCGGAACCGGGACCGGCCGTGCGGATGGTCGCCCCGACCACCACGTCGCCGCCGCGCGAGAGCAGCGGCAGCGACCCGGGCGCGGCGATCAGCCCCTGCGCGGTCCGCACCTGATGCCGCCACTGCCTGGCGTCGAAGACACCGGGTGCCTCCGGGGTGAGGCCGCCGGCGCCGCTCCGCATCCGGAACCTCCGGTACGCCCAGCAGGCCCCGCCGGCGAAGATCCCGAGCGGGACGGCGGGCGGCGCGGCCGCGACGGCCGCGGCGAGCAGGTGACCGTGCTCGATGAGCCGCCACATCGCATCCCACGCACGGAAAGGCGCGGCCACGGCCCGGAACCACCACGCGCCCGCTCCCGTCCCGGCCGGGCAAGCGCAGGCGGCCCGCGGTCCGCGTCCTCGTCCGGCCGCGGCGGCACCTCCGGTGACGCTCACCGGCCAGGCGGCGACCGCGATCAGCCAGGCCGCGACCATCGGCAGGCACCACCAGCCGGCCCGGTAGATGCGCCGAGGCGGTGCTCCTTGCCACCAGGCGACGGTGAACGCGCCGGCCGCGACCAGGGTGACCGGCGCGAGTGCCCCCGCCACCGCGATAAGGGCGGCGACCCGCGCCAGCCAGAAGATCCCGCGCCCCGCGGCTGCCCGCACCGGGCGCCGTACCTCAGCGGCACGGTGCCGGTTCACGACAGATCCCGCTCCGTCACCCGCTCACTCCACCACACCCCGCCGCGCAAGCGCGTAGCTAATCGCTTACGGTCTGCTTACGTCGGCTATTCCGGATCCTGGCTGTCCGCGACATGCCGGATATTTCATGAAATCGGATTGGTGGGAGCTGGTCGCTACGGGAGCTGGGCGCCGGACGGGAGGTTGCGGACCTCGATGCGCGGGCCAAGCGGGCCGAGCGACTCGCGGGCCCGCCGGACGGTGCCGATCGCGGCGGGTGAGCACAGGTAAAGCGCGCGGGCGTGACGGGCCGGATGACCGGGAACCGAGGCTTCCGCGGCCGGACGGCCGTAGTCTCCGGTCCGGGTGAGGATTTCCCGCATGATCGCGACGGTCCGCGCCAGCGTCTTTGGCGAGAGTTCGGCCTCGACCGCCCAGCATTCGCCTGCCCAGGCGACCGGTGCGTCGGCAGGCGACCCATCCGGCCAGTGCACCTCGGCGTCGGGCAGGTGCTGGCGGACACCGACCCCGTGCCGTGTCCTGATCCGCCGCTCGCTTCGCCAGAACGCGGCGGCGCGCTGATATCCGCTCGTCGCCTCGAGGGCGATCCGTGTCGCCGCGACCGCTCTGATGTGCGCGAGCCTGGACAGCGCGGGCCGCGCCGGGGAGTAGCTGAGCCCGCAGGCGGTGAGCCCGGACTTGGTCACCCAGAGCCAGGCGGGGCCGGGGCCGAGCCGTGCGGTTTCCGCGTACCCGAGCTCACGCCACCGGGCTGCCGCTGCGCGGGCGGCCCGCTCGCCCCTCGTCAGCAATGCGAGCTGGTCGAGTTGGATGCCGTACATGTCGGCGGCGAAGATCAGTGCGTCGGCGTCCCGCACAGTCAGCCCGCCCCGCCCGCCGGACCGCGTGCCCCCGGACACAGCGCGTCCCGGCGGGCCGCGCCGGCTGCCGCGCTCGCCCTCATCCTCGGGGACTGTCATGGCCTCTCCCGGGCAGCGCCTACAGCCGCATGGTTACGATCGACAGCTGCTCAAGAGACCTGCCGCCGAGCAGGTGCAGCAGCCGCCGCTGTGAGCCGCGGCACCGGACCTCAAGCCGCTTCGGCGGGGCCAGGCCGGCCGCGAGCCGGACGATGGCACCGGCACTGTGGGCGTCGAAGAAGGACAGGTCGCTGATGTCGAGCACGAGCGTGGCGGCGGGCAGGTCAGCCAGCGACCTCAGCGCCGCGTCGAATTCAGCCCTGTTGGCCAGGTCGCTTTCCCCGGTGATATGGACGCGGTTGCCCGACACCGTCGTGTGCAGCGCGCCCAGGCGGGGCAGCACGGTCACCGGGTGAACTGACCGCGTCTCCTTGATGGCGTCGGTCTCGCCGAACAGCCGCTCATCCCAGTAGCACAGCGCGGTGTAGTGCGAGCGCTGTCCGGAGAACAGCGACGCGTGCAACGCGACCTCGTACTCGACTGCCTGGCCCAGGTTTTCGATCGGGGCTAGCGCGAGTGACATCTCGCTCGCGTTGCGCAGTCCGGTGAATCCCTCGGCGAGGACGGTCTCAAGTCGGCGGCGGGCACCCTGCACGAGCCGAGCCGCATCGAACGCGCCGCGCGCGAACCGCGGCGCGTTCGACACGACCAGCCGCCCCTCCCGCACCGCCCGCCGCCCGGACGCCGGGCCGCCCGCCACCCGGGCAGCCACCCAGTCGGGGGAGTGCCCGACATCGACGAGCAGCCCGACCTTCTCATCGCGCGAGAACCCCTGCTGCGTGAAGAGGGTGAGGATGTCCCACCGCGTTTCGTCATCGGAGTAAGCGAAGAACGCGTGATCGCCGGGTTGCAACCGGTCCACGCCGACAGTGCGACCGTGCAGGTCCTGTGCTGGCATGAACATCGATCCCGCTCTAGAAGGGTGCCATCAGATCGCGAGTTATCCGCCGGGAAAGCAAAAAAGCGGACATCAATGAGTTGTTGCCTGCAGGCATATTCTGCCTGATCGCGTGGCGCACCCCCCGGTGCCACTTTTAGCCTAACCTACCCGGAAACTCCCCCGCGTACCCCATGCCCGAACGCCTGCCCAGCGGATATGCCGATCGCCGCTCAGCGGGCCGGGGTGCGCGCCCAGGCGTCCGAGCGGACATAGCCGCTGCCGCCCGGTGAGCGGCTGCACGGGGAACCGGCGGGGCGGCAGCGGCCCGCCTCACGGGGCACCCTGGAAACACCGTCACCAGGCACAAGCCAGGACCCGGGGCAGCGGCAGCGAGGCCGCCGAATTAAGCAACCGGGTCGCCAAGACCGGTATACGTTGCCGGCCGGGATGATGCTCACGCATCGCGGTGCGGCCTTTCATGCGGGGGTCGTTCGCGCGGTGGCCTTGGGAACTGGGGACTTGCGAACGGGGGCGCCGTCGCGAGGCCCGGCACGGCGTGCGGCCAGATGAGCAGGACCGGGCAAGGCGCGTGATCGACGATGAATCGCGTTTCCTTGCCGAGGCTCTTCGGCCCCAGCCGGGACTGGTCACCGTCTCGGGCGACGATGAGCAGCTCAGCGTCGACCGCCGCGGTCACTACTTCCCGCTCCGGCTGGCCGTGGCGGCTGATTCGTGCACAGGGGCGGCCAAGCCGGCGGGCGGCGGCGTCGAGCAGTCCGGCCGCCGAATTATCGGCGAACTCGGTGATCCTGGCGGCCGGATCGCGGCCCGGCGATCTGCGGCCCATGAGGCCCAGGTACGCGCCGTGGGCCGCTTTCGGCGGATCGTCCGCGGTGACGTGGATCAGCGTGATCCGCGTACCCGCGGCGGGCAGTCGACGCGCCGCGTCCACACAGGCGCGCCAGGTCCTCTCGGCCACCCAGACGAGCACCGAACGGGCCGGGTCGCCTTCCTCGGTCATCGCGATCAACCTCCCAGTGTGTGCAGTCCCGCCCACAGTGCGAGGACGGCAAGCGCCAACCCGGCGGGAACAGTGAGGAGTCCCAGCACGGTGAATTCCCGTAGCGAGGGAGCCGACCCGTGCTGATGCAGGATCCGACGCCAAAGCAGCGT
This sequence comes from uncultured Actinomycetota bacterium, assembly GCA_963785645.1. Taxonomy (GTDB): domain Bacteria; phylum Actinomycetota; class Actinomycetes; order Streptosporangiales; family Streptosporangiaceae; genus Trebonia. Next base: position 231,713 of record CAWAWG010000014.1, on the reverse strand, counting down.
TGCCAGCGACCCGGTGTACGTCAGGTTGGGTCCTATGTTGACGCCAAGCAGGACAGCCAGGATGGCCCCGGCGCCGGAGGGCGCGGCCAGCGGGAGAAGCACCAGGACGGCCTGCAGGTTGTTGATCAGGTTGGCCAGTACCGCGGCGAGTCCCGCGACGGCGAGCAGGTCGGGCAGTGCGGTTCCGGTGGGCAAAAGCGGGTGCAGCGCACCGCCGAGACCGTTATCGACCACGGCCTGGACCACGATCCCCAGGCCGAGAACGAAGAGCAGGAACGGTACATCGGCCGCCCGGCCAAGGCTTACCGGGCTGGTACGACGCTGCGCCAGCGCCCGCGCGGCGAGGACGACGGCACCACCGAAGGCGGCCCACGCGGGATTTACCCCCGCCGCCGACGCGACCGCGAAGCCGGCCAGCGTAAACGCGACCACGACGATGGTGAACCGGGGAAGACCGGTCGCGTCGCTATCCCCTTCTGCCGCATTCCTTTCCTCCGGCGACGGGGCGGTCGCGTTCAAGTCGGCCCGGAAGAACCGGCTTAGCGCGACGTACTCAACGCCGATCGCGGCCAGCCACGGCAGTGCCATCAAGGCGGTGAACCGGCCGAACGACAGCCCGCTGGCCGAAAAGGCCAGGAGATTGGTCAGATTGGAGACCGGGAGCAGGAGCGACGCCGAGTTCGCGAGATGAGTGCACGCGTACATGTAGGGCCGGGGCCGCAGCCGCAGTCTCGCCGCGGTGACGAAGACCACCGGAGTCAGCAGTACCACCGTGGCATCCAGGCTGAGCGCGGCGGTCGTCACGGCTGCGACCGCGAAGACCTGCAAGAGCAGTCGGCGGGGCTGTCCGCCGGACCCGTTGGCCATCCATGCGCCGCAGGCGCGAAACAGGCCCTCGTCGTCGCACAACTGTGCGATGACGAGCACCGCGGCGAGAAAGCCGATCACCGGGCCGAGCTGCTGAGCTTCCACGAGGGCACGGTGGCCCGAGATCGCGCCAGTCGCGATGACCAGTGCCGCCGCCGGGACCGCGGCGACCGCCTCCGGCCAGCCGCGCGGCCTGGTCACCGCCCATGCGAGCACGGCCGCCAACGCGATGACCGAGATCGTCTCGGAGACTGCGGCGTGCAGTTCAGCCTCCTTCGCGGCAGCAGGTGAATGGGCAGTATCTACCACGCCAGCCGCATCTAACGCGCCCACCGTGCTTCGTCACATCACGTCGGCAGTCCCGCTACGGGCTGTGGCCGCGCCGCCCAAATCGCCGCGGTACACCCGGCCGGGTCCCCGGTCCCCGAAGCCGGAACGGCCGCCGTCCGGAGCCCAGAAAGGATAACAGCAAGAAGTGGCGTATGCGGCGGACGGTTTCCCGTGGCGCTGTTTTCTGATCCCTGAAATAGCGGGTTGTATCTGTTTGGAATACTGCTTTGGTTTTTTATCGGAGGTCGCGGCGCGACTACCCGGTTGGGTTGGAAGTCGCAATATGACTACCTGAATCTTCCGCCCATATGAGCCATCTACCTCGGAGTTTACCGTAAATCGGTGAGGTATGCCCTTTTGATAGCCCAGGCTAGAATTGCCGCGCCGGCAAGGTGTAGGTTCGCGGGGAAGCCGTATCAGCGGAGGATTAATGAGCATTCTGGGCACGCGGGTGATCCGTACGGAGGACCCGCGGCTTCTCACTTCGGGCGGCGTCTACGTCGATGACCTGCGCGAACCCGAACTTGCCGGGGCGGTGCGGGCCACATTCGTCCGGTCGACCATCGCGCACGCCCTGATAACTGGCATTGACACCTCGGCTGCCCTTGCGGCGCCCGGGGTGGTCGCGGTGCTGACCGCGGCGGATATGGCTGACTGGCCGGTCCCCCCGCCGCCCGAGCCGGTGCCGGACGACGCGCCGCCGGCCGAGGGACCCAACCCGCTGGGCGGAGCCTGGCAGGAGCCGCTGCTCGCGGTCGACCGGGTGCGGTTCGTCGGCGAGCCGGTCGCGCTCGTGCTGACCGACGGCATCTACTCGGGCGAGGACGCCGCCGAACTGGTCAGCGTGGACTGCGAGCCGCTGCCCGCGGTGCCCTCGATCGAGGCCGCCCTGAGCGGCGAGAGCCTGCTTTTCCCGGAGGCGGGCACCAACGTCTGCGTGCGCGGCGGCCGTCCCATCGGGGACGACTCGATCTTCGACGGCTGCGAGGTCATCGTCGAGGGCGACGTTGTCAACCAGCGGGTCGCCGCCCTGCCCCTGGAGGGCCGCGCGACCGCGGCGGTGTTCTCCGGCGGACGGCTCACCGTCTGGACGTCCACCCAGAACGCCCAGCTGGCCCGCCTGATCTTCACCGCCGTCGGGCTGCCGCCGGCGGCGATACGGGTCGTCGCCCCCGATGTCGGCGGCGGATTCGGTGCCAAGGTCGGCGTCGACCGTGAGCAGATCGTCGTCGCCTGGGCCGCCAAGCACACCGGCAGGCCGGTCCGCTGGGCGGAGACCCGCAACGAGAACCTGATGGCCATGACGCAGGGCCGGGGGCAGTTGCACCACGTCAAGCTCGGCGGCGACCGTGAGGGGCACATCAAGGCGTACCGGCTCGACGTCGTGCAGGACTCCGGCGCCTATTCGCGGATGGGCGGGTTCCTGCCGATGCTCACCAACCTGATGGCCCCCGGCTGTTACGACATCCCCGCGGTGGAGGCCGACTACAAGGCCGTCGTCACCAACGGAACCCCGATCGCCGCCTACCGGGGCGCCGCGGCCCGAGGCCGCGGCGACGATCGAGCGTGTCGTCGACTGGTACGCCGCCGAGGCGGGCGTCGACCCGGCGCTGGTGCGGAGACTCAACTTCATTCAGAAGGACCAGTTCCCGTTCGTCACCAAGACGGGCGCGCCGTATGACACGGGCGACTACGAGGCCGCACTGGACAAGGTGCTGACCATGGCGGGGTACGACGAGCTCCGCGCGGAGCAGGAGCGCCGTCGCCAGGCCGGCGAGACCAAGCTCCTCGGTCTCGGCCTGGCATCCTACGTAGAGATCACCGCCGCGGACGCCGCGGCCGGCGAGACCGCCAAGGTCGAGGTGCACGACGACGGCACCGCGACCGTCTACACCGGCTCGTCCGCGCACGGCCAGGGCCACCACACCGCCTTCGCGATGATCGTGATGGACGAGCTCGGCATCCCGATGGACAAGATCGAGGTCATCCACGGCGACACCGATCTGATCCCGGACGGCGTAGGCACTTATGCCTCGCGGTCGCTGCAGCTCGGCGGCTCCGCCGTGCACAAGGCGGCGATCGAGGTCAAGGAGGAGGCGGCCAAGAAGGCGGCCGAACTCTTCGAGGCCGCCGCGGCCGACGTCGTGCTCGACGCCGACAGCGGCACCTGGCACATCGCCGGCGACCCGGACAAGTCGCTGTCCTGGTCGCAGGTGGCCACGGCCAGCGACCAGGGGCTGATCGTCGCCAACGTGCGGTTCACCGCGGACCGGCCGACCTTCCCGTTCGGCACGCATCTCTCGGTTGTCGAGGTCGACGCGGAGACCGGCAAGGTCACGCTGCTGCGGCACGTCACCGCCGACGACGCGGGCCCGGTGCTCAACCCCGTCCTGGTCGAGGGCCAGCGACACGGGGGCATCGCCCAGGGGGCCGCCCAGGCGCTCGTGGAGGAGATCCGCTACGACGAAGACGGCAACCCGCTGACCGCGACGCTGATGGACTACGGCGCGATTACCGCGGCCGAGCTGCCCAGCTTCGAGCTGCTGACCAGCGAGACCCCGACCCCGGTAAACCCCTTGGGGGTAAAGGGCATCGGCGAGGCCGGCACGATCGGCGCCACTCCCGCCGTGCACAACGCCGTTATCGACGCCGTGTCGCACCTTGGTGTGCGGCACATCGACATGCCGATGACACCGGAACGTGTTTGGACCGCTATCCAGAAGGCGAGCAAATGAAGGTCGAGCTGACCGTCAACGGCAAAAACGTCGACGCGGACGTCGAGGATCGCACGCTGCTGGTGCACTTCCTGCGGGACGTCGCGGACCTGACCGCCACCAACATCGGCTGCGACACCACGTCCTGCGGTGCCTGCACGGTGCTGCTCGACGGCGAGTCGGTCAAGTCCTGCACGGTCCTGGCCGCTCAGGCGGACGGACACTCCGTGACCACCCTTGAGGGCCTGGCCTCGGAATCGGGAGAGATGCACCCGGTCCAGCGAGCCTTCCACGAGCAGCACGGCCTGCAGTGCGGGTACTGCACGCCCGGCATGGTCATGGCGATCGTGTCCCTGCTCAAGGAGAACCCCTCGCCGACCGAGACCGAGGTCCGGACGGGTCTCGAGGGCAACATCTGCCGGTGCACCGGCTACCACAACATCGTGCGGGCCGCCCTGTCCGCGGCGGCGTCCGCCAACGAAGGGGCGTCGAAGTGATCCCGCCCTCGTTTACCTATGTCAGGGCCGCGACGGCCGACGAGGCCCTGCGACTGGCGGCCGAGCACGGCGAGGACGCCAAGTACCTGGCCGGCGGCCAGTCACTGCTGCCGCTGATGAAGCTGCGGTTCGCCTCGCCGTCCGTGCTGATCGACCTGGGCCGGGTCACGGAGCTGTCGTACATCCGCGATCAGGGCACGTACGTGGCGATCGGCGCGCTCACCAGGCACCACGACGTGGCCAACTCGGAACTGCTGCTGTCGGACATCCCGTTGCTCGCGCACACCGCGGGGGTCGTCGGCGACCCGCAGATCCGGCACCGGGGCACGATCGGCGGCTCCGTCGCCCACGCCGACGCGGCCGCCGACCTGCCGGCCACGCTGCTCGCGCTCGACGCGACCTTCACGGTCCGCGGCGAGTCCGGCCCGCGCTCAGTTCCGGCCGCGGAGTTCTTCAAGGGGATCTTCGAGACGGCCATTGAGCCCGGCGAACTGCTGACGGAGATCCAGGTGCCCAAGCCCGCCTTTCGAGCGGCTTGGTCGTTCCAGAAGTTCAACAAGCGGGCGATCGACTTCGCGATGGTCGGCGTGGCCGTCCAGGGCACTGGTGGCCCAAACACGGGGGTGGCGCTCATCAACATGGGCTCGACGCCGCTGCGCGCTACCGCCGTGGAGTCCGCCCTGGCCGGCGGGGCCTCGATCGCCGACGCCGCCGCCCTGGCGGCGGAGGGCACGAACGCGGGGTCGGACATCCACGCATCCAAGGCCTACCGTGAGCACCTCGCTCGTGTTCTGGTGCGGCGCGCCTTGACGGAGGCATCCGCCAAGGCATAGCGCCCGTTGCTCGTGGATGGTACGGAGGCGGGCGGCGCCCCCGCTCCTCCGTCCTCTTCCCGGGTCTCATGCCACCGAATGTAACTGATTGTTTTCAGATGCAAACTGTTCGTGCTCGCCCGTGCAGAAGCACGTGAATCTATCGAACAAGCAGTTCATTTAGGTTTACAGCTTGTGAATATTCAATGGACTTATTGATCGTTACGGGAAGGGCAGGTTTGCGACGGGTAAGCGATAATTGCCGGGCATTTATCCTTGCCCGCATGTTTTACCTGGCCAACCCGCTTGGAGGCGAGCAAGAGGTGGCCGCGAGCGAAACCCCCGCGACCCGATTCGGCTCGACGCTCATCACCCTCGCACGAGCGCTCGAACGACTTCACGAGATCCTGCAGCACCCCGCGGTGCAAACGGCGTATGGTCCGTCCGCTGACCAGCCCGTCGACGCGAATACGGCCGACCGCGCCCCGGCCACAGCCCCGGCCGCCGCGACGGCCGACCCGGTGGAGCCAGCCGCGGCCGGGGAGCCGGACGCCCTCGGCCCGCCGCCTCTTCGGTCACATGGTCACGAACCGTTAATGACGCGGCCGACCTCGTCGGAAATTCCGGCCCCCGTCGGCGAGCGGGTCAAGCGTTCCATCTCGCAGGACGTCAAGATCGCGGTGTCGGCCCGGGACGGCGGCCGGTGCCGTCAGTGCGGCTCAACGAACCAGTTGCACTTCGACCACGTGATCCCGATCAGCCGCGGCGGTGCCAATACCGTCGCGAACATCCAGCTCCTGTGCGGTGTCTGCAACCGAGCGAAGGGCGCCAAGCTGAAGTTAACGCCGGGCCCGGTGCGCGGGTAGGAGCGGATCAGAACCGCTCAAATTGGCATTTGCTCAGGGCCTGGGCGGAGAATGGAAATGTGAGGTTGCGAAGCAAACTCGTCAGGCAATTCCGCTATCCGATGCGGTGGTTGTCGTTCCTCGCGAGCGGTGTGCCGGTCATTCTCGTCTTCCCTGCCCCTTCGCTGTCGTACCTGGCATGGTTCGCGCTCGTGCCCGGGATGATGCTGTTTACCCGCGCCGCCACGACCAGGGAAGCGGTCGCGCGGGGCTGGTGGTTCGGCGCCGGGTACCTGATCGCGATGCTGTACTGGATGGCACCGGAAATCGGACCGGGTCTCGTGCTCCTCGGCGCGGTAATGGGCTGGATGTGGTCACCGTTCTCCGTCGCGGTTCAGAAGCTGCTGCGGCCAGGTTCGTCATGGTGGCGGCTGCCCGCGGCGTTCGCCGTGGTGCCGAGTTGCTGGCTGATCCCGGAGTGGATGCGCTCTTACCAGGGTCTTGGCGGTCCGTGGGACCTGTACGGCGCCTCCCAGTGGCAGCATCCAGCGGTGCTCGCGCTCGCCGCCGTAGGCGGGGTCTGGCTGGTCAGCGTCGCCCTGCTCATGGCTAACGTCGCCGTCGTCGTGCTGCTCGGCGCGATCAGGCCGTCCGTCCTCCGCCCCGCCCCGGGTGCCCGGCCCGCCCCGAATACCCCGGCCTCCCCGGACGTTTCGAGCGCCTCGGCCGCCGCCAACCCGAAGGAAGCCAGTGCCGCCCCGGCGGATTCCGTCGCCGGGCGGGTCGCGCGCGCGGCCGTGGGCGCCGCCGCCCTTGTCGCCGCCGCCGGGTCGGGGCCGCTGGCGTTCGCCCTCACACCGCCGTTCCCGGCCGTCCGCCAGGTCTCGGTCGCGCTTGTCCAGCCCGGAGTGATAGACAACGACGCGCGGCGGACCGACGCCAGCGAGACGCTGACCGCCAAGCTGAGCACGAACGGCAGCATCGCCAAAGACAAGCCGGACCTGATCGTCTGGGGCGAGTCCAGCATCCCCGACGACCTGACCGGCAACTCGGCCGCCGACGTGGCGCTGCTGCACCAGATCGAGGCGCTGTCGGCCCGGGACGGCGCCGAGATCCTGGTCAACCAGGACACCACCCCGCCCGGCAAGGGCCACGAGAAATGGGCGGTCCTGGTCAGCCCGACCGGGGTTCAGGGCACGTACGTCAAGACCCGGCTGGTGCCGTTCGGCGAGTACATACCGCTGCGCAAGCAGCTCGGCTGGCTCACCAGCATTAGCAAGGCGGCTTCCTCGAACATGGAACCCGGCGCCGGCGCGCACCCGCTGACCGTGACCAGTCCGGGCGGCACCGCGCCGCCGCTGACCGTCGGCGTGCTGATCTGCTTCGAGTCCGCCTTCCCCGACCTGTCACGGGTAGATACCGGGCAGGGTGCCCAGCTCATCGTCTACCAGTCCGCTACCCCGACGTTCCAGGGCACCTGGGGACCCGACCAGCACGCCAGCCTCGCCGCGATCCGCGCCGCGGAAACGGGCAGGCCGGTCGTGCAGGCCGCGCTGACCGGAGACACCGTGGCCTTCGACGCCCGCGGCAGGCAAATCGCCTGGCTTGGCCAGGACAGCCGCGGCGAGATCACCATAACGCTGAATTTGCCCGCACAGTCCGACAAGACCATCTATGACCAGGCAGGCGACTATGTGATGTGGTCGGGCGTCGGTATCACCGCGCTCGCCGCGCTGGTCATGCTGCTACGCCGGCGACATTTTCTAGCGAATACCACTGGTGCCGCCGACGGCCGTGCGGCAGAATATGACCCGGATACCGGAGATCCTGTGCGGAGCTAGTGCGTCAGGACGCTTACCGCGCTCGATGAGGCCGCAGGGGAAGGCGAACCTCGTCTTAGGCAGGGAGGCACCGGTGTCGGTTTACGGCGTTCTGCAGGTCCATTCGGCGCCACCCGCGCTGTGCCCTCACATTGAGTGGGCAGTGGCGGGGGTCGTCGGGACGGCTGTCAGTATGCCCTGGGTCAGTCAGCCAGCTGCCCCGGGGTCTGTTCGTGCTGAGCTGACGTGGAAAGGTCAGCCGGGCACCGCAGGCGCTATCACGTCCGCCCTGGCCGGCTGGAAGAGACTGCGCTTTGAGGTCACCGAGGAAGCGTCAGTCGGCTGCGACGCTATGCGCTACTGCTGCACGCCCAATCTCGGGCTCTTCGCCACCACGACGGGTGCCAATGGCGACATCCTCATCCCCGAGAACAAGGTCCGCGCCGCGATCGCCCTCGGTGCCAGCGGCAAGGTGCTATTGGAGCAGGAACTAGAGAAGCTGCTTGGCGGCGCGTGGGACAACGAGCTTGAGCCGTTCCGCCGGGCAGGCGACGGCGCCCCCGTCCGCTGGCTCAACGCGACCGGCTGAGCGGGAGGGCTGACGCCCTCCCGCTCCCCGCCGCGCCAGGATCAGAAACGTGGCGCGACCAAGCGGAGCACGGACCCGTTCTGACTACTTATTGACGCTGACTTCTTGATTTTGATCTTGGCCTTGCCGGTAAAGGAACGGCTGCTAGCGGAACGAGCCCGCGGTCAGGCCGGAGACGATGCGGCGCTGTGCGAAAAGCACGAGCAGCGCGATGGGGATCGAGATGATAACCACCGCCGCGTCGATCAGGTTGTAGAAGGTCTGGAACTGGCTCTGGCCGAATGTGGTGATGGCCAGCGGCGCGGTGAAGTGCGACGTGGAAGTCAGGAATGACACCGCGAACGCGAAGTCGTTCCAGGCCAGGATGAAGGACAAGATGGCGGCGGTGAACACGGCGGGAACGGCGACCGGGATGACCACCTTCCGCAGCACCTGCAGCCGGGTCGCCCCGTCGACGAGTGCGGCGTCCTCAAGCTCCGCCGGGATCTGCTCGAAGAAGTTCTTCAGCAGCCACGTGGCGATCGGCAGCGTATAGACGAGGTAGACGATGATCAGCGGGTAGATGTTGTTCAGCAGCCCGAGGTAGCGCAGCACCAGGAACAGCGGCCCGATCATCGCGAGCACCGGGAAGAACCCGGCGAGCAGGATGAACCCCAGGATCGCGCCGGCCCCCCGGATGTGCAGCCGCGCCAGGGCGTAGCCGGCCATCGAGCCGACGATGATCGTGACCACGGTGGTCGCCAGCGCGACGATGACGCTGTTCACCAGCGGCGTCAGGAACGACCCCTGGGTGAACACGTTGGTGTACGCGGCGCCGGACAGGTGCGAGGGGATGATGCCGTTGGCGCCGCCCACCCCCGCCGCGACCTGGCTGGTTGGACAGCAGCGAGGTGCGCAGGATCCAGTAGAACGGGAACAGCGCGATCAGCACCACGATGACGACCGCGAGGTAGAACAGCGTCTCCCGGACGACCTTCCGTGCGGAGACCCGGGGCCGGCGGTGAGGCCCGGCCCGCGACGGAGGGAACGACCGCGCTGGTCATCGCGGGCCACCCCCTTTCATGAGGTCGATGGGCGCATCGCCCTGACGAGATGAACGACACGGCGAGGGCGAGCAGGACCAGGATGATGGACATCGCGCCGCCGAGACCGAAGTCGGTGTTGATGATGAAGGTGTTGTAGTTCAGGATACGACAGGCTCTCCGTCGAGGTGCCGGGGCCGCCGCCGGTCATGATGTAGATGACGTCGAACACGAGCAGCGCCTGCAGCGTGCGGAAGATCAGCGCCACCGACATCGCGGGCTTCAGCATCGGCAGCGTCACCCGGGTGAACGACTGCCACCAGGAGGCGCCGTCGATCCTGGCCGCCTCGTAGACGTCGTTCGGAATGACCTGCAGGCCGGCCAGCAGGAGGATCGCGACGAACGGGATGTTCTTCCACGAGTCCGCGATGAAGATCGCCACCCACGACCGCCAGACGCTGGCGTTGAGCCAGGCGAGGCTCGACCAGGCCGGGTGGAACGCGCCGAGGATGTAGTCGACGAAGCCCGCGCTCGGGTCGAACATCGTCTTCCACAGCATCGCGGAGACCACCGTCGGCATCGCCCACGGCACCAGGATCGAGGCGCGCAGGAAGCCGCGGCCGCGGAACTTGCGGTGCATCATCAGCGCCAGGCCGAGCCCTACCACGATGTCGAACACGATCGTCACCACGGTGAACACCAGCGTCCGCTCAAGCGCCGACACCCACTGCGGCCGAGTCGAACATCGTGGTGAAGTTCTTCCAGCCGACGAAGTTGTGCGGCAGGCCGCCGTAGGACAGGTTGTCGAAGTGGAACGAGTTCCAGATGTTGTAGATCAGCGGGTAGGCGGTGATGGCGAGCAGCAGGATGACCACCGGCGCCACCAGCAGGTAGCCGAGCCGCCGGTCGCCCGTCTCGCGCGCGTGCCCGACCGCCGCCGGCCGCCGCCGCTCGGGAGTCAGGCGCTTGACCAGGGCCGGGCGGCCCGCGCGAGCGGGCCGCCCTTCCGCCCCCGTGCCTTCTTTGACGACCACACCGGCCTTGCCGGTTCCGTCGCCGCCGGGACTTTCGTTGCCCGCGGTTACTTTCTCAGGCATTGGTGCTTAACTGCCTGGTGTGGCTGCCGCGTCGGACTTGATGGACGCCGCTCCGGCCGCGAACGCGGAGGAAGCCGCGTTCGAGCCCGAGTTCGCGAACACCGACGAGAACAGCGTCTGCAGGTCGGAAGACACCTGGAGGTAGTTCGGCGTCACCGGGCGCGGCGCGGAGTAGCTGTTCAGCGTCTTCACGTCCTGGAAGTACGGCGCCTTGCCGTACAGCGCGGACGTGTACGCGCTGGGCAGAGACGGCGGGTCACCGACCGCGATCGCGCGTGCGGTCTCCACCGGCGGGCTGGTCAGGTACTGGATCAGCTTGTAGGCCGCCGCGGCGTGCGCGGTCTTGGCGTTGATCGCCAGCATCTCGCCGCCGAGCGCCGAGCCGGGCGTTCCGCCCGCACCCGCCGGGAAGGGGATGTAGCCGATGTGCCCTTGGACGGCGGGCGCCGCCGTCTGCGCCTCGACGAACGGGTAGTTGATCGCGAACGGCGTGTACCCCGACGAGAACTGCTGCTGGACCTGGCCCTCCTGCCAGCTGGTCACCGCCTGCGGAGCGATCTTGTTCTTGTAGATGGCGTCGTGCAGCCAGTTCAGCGCGGCCACGTTGCCCGGCGTGTTCACGTTCGACGGGTCGAGCTTCCCGCCGAACGCCGAGTCCACGGTGAGGAACGCGGTGATCGCGCCCTCGTACTTGTCCGCCTCGAAGGCGATGCCCTCCTTGAGCGACTTGTCGGCCTTCATCGCCGCCTGGGCGTCGCTGACCACCTGCGCCGGGCTGGTCGGCGGGGTCTTGATCAGGTCGGTCCGGTAGAACAGGCCCTCGGGGTTGTCGAACCACGGCATCGCGTACAGGGTCCCGTTGTAGGTGCCGGCGGCGACCTCGGTGCGCGAAGAACTGGCTCGTGTTCGGGCTGAACTGGGTCAGCGGCAGCACCCAGCCCGCCTGGGCGAACTTCGCCGGGTACGTCACGTCGGACTCGAACACGTCGGGCGTCGACGAGCCCGAGATGAAGTCGTGCTCCAGCTGCGACAGGTACGTCGTCGAGTCCGACGACAGCACCTGGACGGTGACCTTGATGTTCGGGTTGGCCTTCTCGAAGGCGTTGATCGCGACCTGCGTCTGCGCGCCCTCGGTGCCGAGTCCGGACTCGGCGAACACGATGGTCTGCGGTGCGCTGGCCGCGACCGAGGAACTCGACCCGCCGCCGGAACTGCAGGCCGCGGTGCCCGCCGCCAGCGCGATCGCGCCGACGCTGATCGTGGCGGCGCGCCAGGGCACGGTTCTCTTCTTATACATTGAGATACCACCTAACTACGGAGAGTAATCATGATGATCCGGAACGAGTCCGGCTTACTGTGGAAGCGAAGAACTTTTTCATCCTGCGTTCGCGCCGGATATCCGGCCGACGCCCCATAGCGGGATGAAAACGCCGCATTACCCGTCTTTGATGATCTGGGTGAGCTGCCCATCCAGCTCGGTCAAGGCCTGCTGCGGCGTCTTCTTATTGGTCAGCGCCTGGTAGACCGCGCTGGAGATCGCCAGGCTGGCCTGGTCGTAGTCGACGATCGAGGGCCGCGGCTGTGCGGTCAGGATGGCCTGCTTGACCACGGGCAGGTAGGGGAACTGCTTGACCATCGCGGGGTCGGAGTACAGCGATGTCCACACCGGCGGAAAGCCGCTGTCGACGAGAAGCTGCCGCTCCTCTTGCAGGCTGGTCAGGTAGCTGATGAACGCGATGGCCGTCGCCTGGTGCCTGGAGAACGCGCTGACGGCCAGGTTCGCGCCGCCGAGCGAGCTTGACCCCGGGCCGTCGAGCCCGGGCAGCGGGGCTACGCCGACCTTGCCGTAGACCTTGTTGCCGGGCTGGCTGCGCCTGGCCGTAGATGAACGGCCAGTTGTTGAGGAAGAGCAGCTTGCCCGACTGGAATTCGGTCCCGGACGACTCCTCCTCGTAGTCGAGCGAAGACGGGTCTATCCACCCCGCATGCAGCCCGTTCACGAGGAAGCTGAGTCCCGCCCGCGCCTGCGGCGAGTTCACGGTCACGTTTCCGGCGGGCGAGAGGATGGACCCGCCCGCCGACTGGATCGCGTCGGCGAAGTTGACGGTCAGCCCCTCATAGGGGGCGAGCTGCCCGGCGTAGCCCTGCAGGCCGTACTTTGGCGCGACGGTCTCCGCCTGCTCCGCGAGCTGCGCCCACGTCTTCGGCGGCAGCTTCCCCGCCGCCCCCAGGATGTCCTTGCGGTAGTAGAGCACTTCCGCGTTGCTGTAGTAGGGCACCGCCCACAGGTGACCGTTGTACATGGCGGTGTCGACCGCGGGCCGCAGGAAGTCGCCGAGCGGGAACGTGCTCGACTCGAGCGGGATGATCCACCCCGCCGCGGCGAACTCCGCGGTCCAGATCACGTCCATGGCGATCACGTCGTAGGTGGAGCTGCCCGCCTGCAGGTTGGCGGTGAGCTGTGCGAGCTGCCCGTTCTCCGCCTCGGGCAGCAGCGTGAGCGTGACCTGCTGGGTCGGGTGCGCCAGGTTCCACGGCTTGATCAGGTTTTTGAAGATGTCGGCGTCGTCGCTGCCGACGGCGAACGTGATCGGTCCCTTCCCGTCGACCGACGGCGCGGTCCCGCCCGATGGAGAGCTGTCCGGTGCACATCCCGCCGTGAGCACGAGGCCTGCCGTGATCACGGCCGTGGCAGCGGCGAGGATCGCGTACCTCATACTCATATCACCAGCCCTCCATTGGGCAGTCCCCGGTTTTGGGATACATTCATGTTATGCACATGCGTTATGTAGGTGTCAACGGGCTTACCAAGCTGTAACCTGCCGGGCACGTCCCGGTGACTCGCCCAACCAAGGCGGGACAAAAAACGGGTCTGCGGGGATAATCGATGAACGCAACGCGGCTCCAGTTGAGGAGGCATGAAGGTGCGGCAGCCCCTGCTGGCGCTACTCGCGAAGGAACCGGCCCATGGCTACGAGCTGAAGCTCGCACTTGAGCAGACCTTCGGGCAGGCGTACCCGTCACCCAATATCGGGCAAATCTACGTCACCCTGAAGCGGCTTGAACAGGACGGACTCGTCCGCAGCCAGGATGTCGAGCAGGACAGCCGTCCCAACAAGAAGGTGTACGAGCTGACCCCGGCCGGGCGCGAGCATCTCGACGAGTGGGTCACCGAGCCGATCGAGGGGCCGCGCGTCCGGGACGAGTTCTTCATGAAGCTCGTCCTCGCGCCGATGGCGGGCCTGGCGGACCGGATGGAGCTCATCAACTCCCAGCGCCGCCATTATTTCGGCATAATGCGGAACCTAATGGACATGCAGGCAAGCATGGACCGCGCGACCCCCGCGGCCCGGCTGCTGGTCGAGGGGGCCGTCCTGCACCTGCAAGCGGACCTGGACTGGCTGGAACGCTGCCAGGAGGAACTTCTGTGAGAGGCCTGTTTGCCTCCGGGGGCAGACCCCCCGGTGAGCCTGCCGATCCGGGGCGAAGACCCGCCTTGACCGGTGGTCCCGCTGACGGCGCCGGGTGCGGTCCGGCTCTGCTGCGCACCCGCGGGCTCGTCAAGGTGTACAAGACCGGCGGTGTGCCCGTCGAGGCGGTCCGCGGGGTCGACCTGGAGGTCGGCGTCGGCGAGTTCGTGGCGATCATGGGGCCGTCCGGCTCGGGCAAGTCCACGCTGCTGCACGTGCTCGGCGGCCTTGAGCCCGCCACGCTGGGCGAGATCTGGCTGCGCGGCCAGCGGGTCGACCGGCTGTCACCGTCCGCGTGGGCGGTGCTGCGCCGCAGGCACGTGGGCTTCGTTTTCCAGTTCTTCAACCTGCTGTCCACCATGACGGTCGCCGACAACGTCGAGCTGCCCGCCCTGCTCGCGGGCGCGACCCCCCGGCAGGCCCGCAAGCGGCGGGAGGAACTGCTCGACGAACTGGGCATCACCGCCAAGGCGGACACCGCTCCGTCCCGGCTGTCCGGCGGCGAGCAGCAGCGGGTCGCCCTCGCCCGTGCCCTGGCGAACGAACCCAGCCTGCTGCTGGCCGACGAGCCGACCGGCAACCTGGACAGCGCCAACACCAACGACGTGCTCCGCCTGCTGCGCCGCGCGCACCTGGCCGGCCAGACCATCCTCATGGTGACGCACGACGCCAAGGTGGCGGGCCTCGCGGACCGGGTGATCAGCCTGTTCGACGGCATGATCGCCGACGACGCCAAGGTCCTGCCCGGACGCTGCCAAGACAAGCAGACCGCGAAGACAGCCGTCCGGAACTTCCTCGAACTGCGGGGCTGACGTGCGCGGCGCCTTGCGCTGGGTGCGGGCCGACCTGCGCGCCCATCGAGCCCAGTCCGCCGTGACGGTGGCGGTCATCGCCGCGGTGGTGGCCGCGCTGGTCCTGGCCGTCATGATGCTCGAGGGCGCGCTCAACCCCTGGCAGCAGCTGTTCAACCGGACCGACGGCGCGGACGTGCTCGTCTACCTCGCCGGCGGGACCTCGGCCTGCCCGCTGCACGACCTGCCCGGTGTCACCGAGGTGGCCGCACCCTACGACGCCGCGGCGGCGACCCTGGTGCAGGGCGCGCAGAAGTCCCACGTGCAGCTGGACGGGATGACGCCGACGCTGCCCGCGATGTCGGCGCCGCTTGTGGTCGGCGGCACCTGGCTGCGGGCCGGCCAGCCGCGCGGCGTGGTCATCGAGGCCTCGTTCGCGGCCGCCACCGGAGTGGGCCTGGGCAGCAGGATCGTCCTCGACGGCGTCGACGGCACCACGGTCCGCATGCAGGTAATCGGGATCGCGGACACCGCCGACCAGGGCTTCTATCCCCAGTGGACGCCGGGTCTGATCTGGGCCCAGCCGGGCTTGCTGGCCCAGGTCGAGCCCACGGTAAGCGAGACCACGGAGGTCGTCGGGCTGCGGCTCGCCGACCCGTCGGCCGACGGCACCGCCCAGGTCACCCAGGACGCATTCAACGCCTACAACCCGATCGTGAATTCGCCGGTTGAGCGCGTTACCACCAGGCAGCAGGTCATGGACTCGATGGCCAGCGACGACCGGCTGCTCGGTGAACTGCTCGCGCTGTTCGGGATCATCGCGCTGGTCGCCGCGCCGTGCGCGATCGCCAACGTCACGTCCGGCCGGGTGCTGATGCAGCGACGGGACCTCGCGATGCTCAAGGCCCTCGGCTTCACCCCCGGCCAGGTGGTGCGGATGCTCCTCGCCGAGCAGTTCTCGCTCGGACTGGCGGGCACGGCTCTCGGATTGGCGACCGCCCAGATCGCGACGTTGCCGACGTTTGTCCACCCGGCCGCGGGAATCGGCGTCACCCTCGCCCCGCTCCCCGGCACGCAGTCGGCGCTGGTCGCAGCGGGCGCCATCGTCACCGTGCTGATCGCCACGGCCATCCCCGCCTGGCGGGCCGGCCGGGTTTCCCCGGTTGCCGCCGTGCAGCCGAGCCCGCCCGGCGGTCACCTGTCGCCGGTCGCCCGGCTGTCTCTGCTCTTCCGGCTGCCTGCCCCGCTGGTACTCGGCGTGCGCGACGCGCTGACGCGGCGGCTGCCCGCGGCGCTCACCGTGGCGGGCGTCGCCATTCCCCTCGCCATGATCACCATCGCTCTTGCCGTCTGGTCTACCGTGGGCGCGTTCACGGCCGACCCCGGCCGGATCGGACTGGCCGGCGCGCTGACCGTCTACACCGGCGGTCCGCTCAGCGACAGCCAGACAACCCGCCTCATCGCGGCCGACCCCCAGGTCAGCGCGAGCTATCCCGGTGCGCAGTTCGACACGCTGCTGCCCGGCGACAACGGCACGTTCATCGCCCGCGCGATGGGCACCGCGCGGACGCCTTACCCGTTCCAGGTGGTGCAGGGACGGATGTTCCGTTCCGCCGGGGAGGCGGTCGCCGGCCAGGGATTCCTCGACCTGATGCACATCAAGGTCGGGCAGTATGTCGACCCGACCATCGACGGCGTGCCGGTCATCCTGCATATCGTCGGGCGGACCATCGAACCGGACAACGGCGGGGACGTGGTCGACTTCGGCATGGACGCGCTGCCCGCGGCGAGCGCGACGTTCTACAGCCTGGTGCTCAAGCCGGGTGTTTCCGCCGAGGCCGCACGCGCGAGACTGCTGCGGGCGTCGGACAGCCGGCTCGATATCGAGGTGGCGGCCAACCCGGCGGACAGGCTCGGGGTGGTGCGCGTGGTGATCGTGGTCGCGGTTGTCATCCTCGTGCTGATCGCCATGGCCAACCTGCTCACCGCGACCGACGTTGGCCTGCGCGACCACGTGCATGAAGCCGGGCATACTCGAAGGCGATGGGCCTGACGCCGCGCCAGGTGATGGCGACGCTGGTGGTCAGCACCACGATCGTGACCGCGATCGGTATCGTCGCCGGAGTCGCCGCCGGGCTCGCCGTCGCCCCCCGGCTGATCAACGCCCAGGGCCAGGGGAGCGGCCTGGGCTGGGGCATCGCCGCGGGCCTGTCCCCGGCGATGATCGCCGCCCTGCTGGCCGCCGCACTGGCCGCCGCGGTCACCGCGGCCTTCTTCCTCTCCGCCCGCGCCGCCCACGCCCGGGACCCGCTCCTGTCTTCCCGTGCCGCCACCCTGCCGAAGGCCGCCCCGGTCCGCACGCTCTAGGCGCCCCGCCCGCTCTCGGCAGAGCGACGGGAGCGGTACGTCGGCTGGCGGATCCCCCTGAACCTGACGCGTCAGGCGGTCAGCGCGGACCCCGGCCGCTCGTCCAGTTCCCCCATCGTGAGACGGCCGTCGGCGGCGGCCGCGCACAGGAGGATGGCCAGGGCGGTGTCCCGGTCGGCGTCCGAGGCCCGCTGCTGCGGCGGACGGGACAACGGGCCCGGGTCGGCCCCCGGGCGGAGAAAGGCCAGCATCAGACCGTGGCGCGGCGGATGGTGGCGCGGCCGCCGGCCAGCAGCAGCACTGCCAGCGCGGCGACGACTCCGGTCAGGCCGAGGGCGGTCAGGCCGTCCGAGGACCCGGCGGGACTGGCAAAGACGTGCCAGTGCGCGAAGCTGACGACGAGGCTCACGGCGACCACCACAAGCGCCTGGGCCGCGATGAACGCGAACGTGCCGAGCATGCCCCACCGCAGGTGCACGATTCCGTACCACATCCCGTATACGAACAGCGCGAACAGGCCCACGGCCGAGGTCAGCCAGGTGGCGTACCACGGGCCGTTCATCAGGTACGTCACCCGGAAGAAGCGCATGGACAGCCCCCAGCCGTCGGTGGCCCGCTCGATCGCCTGCAGCGCGGTCAGCACCAGGCCGGACACCAGGGCCAGGGCCATCCCGGCCAGTGCGGTGCCGGAGTAGAAAGACCGGCGGCTGGCGCCGAGCGTGAGACCGAACGGCAGCGACTGGCCGATGGCCTGCCAGCCCTGCACGGCGAAAAAGAGGAAGAAGCTAATCAGGTATCCGGTTGCGTTATGGCCGGGGCCGCGGCCGACGGTAAGGGCACCTACGGCGAAGCCCAACGGGAGGATCCACGGCAGCAGGAGATAGTTGGCCCGCCACACCAGGTTGAAGCGGGCCACCTTGACCCAGGTATTCATGCGTTCGTCCTTTCTGTCGCCAAGCCGGTCTCGGTCTCGGGGGCGGCGGCGAGGACGCCGGCCGCCGCCTGCACCACGATCTGCTGCAGGGACAGCGGGGTCAGGTCGAGTCCGGACGACCGGGCCCGCTCGCGGTCGTCCGGAGACAGCGGCCCGACCATGACGACGGATGCCTGGGAGCCGAGCCGCCGCCGCTCCCACACCGTCCTGCCCGCGGTGAGCGCGTCCACCGCGAGGCACGGACCGCTCACCCGGGTGGCGACGCCGCGCAGGACGTCGGCCGCCGCGTCCAGGACGACCCGGCCCCGGTCGATGACGATGACGCCCTCGAACAGCGCGGCGGCCTCGTCGATGAGATGCGTGGACAGCAGCACCGTGCGGGGGAACTCGGCGAAGTCCGCGAGCAGCCGGTCGTAGAAGATCTGCCGGGCGACCGCGTCCAGGCCTGCGTAGGGTTCGTCGAACAGCGTCACCTCGGCGCGGGCGGCCAGCCCGATCGTGATCCCGAGCGCCGAGCGCTGCCCGCGCGACAGGTACTTGACCGCCTTGCCCGCCCGCAGGCCGAAGTCGTCGAGCAGCGAGGACGCCAGCGCGGAGTCCCAGTTCGGGCAGAACCAGGACGCGGCGCGCAGCGCCTGACCGACCTTGATGTCCGGGTAGACCTGGTCCTCGCGGATGAACACCAGGCGGCGCAGCACCTCCTCGTTCTCGGCCGGCGGCGCGCCGAGGACCCGCACCGATCCGGATGACGGGAACTCCTGGCCGGCCAGGATCCGCAGCAGCGTGGTCTTGCCGGCGCCGTTGCGGCCGAGCAGGCCGGTGATGGTCCCGCCGCTGATCGCGATGTTGATGTCGTTGAGAGCTGTGTGATCGGGGTATCTCCGGGTCAGCCCGGTAACCGAGATCGCCGGTGTCATAGCGAGACGCCTTCCCGCTCGTTACCGGCTGCCCTGATCAGGGCGGACAGCTCGTCGGCGCCGATCCCGAGGCGGGCCGCCTCGGTCAGCAGCGGCTCGACGTACCGCTGCGTGAATTCGGCCCGGCGCCGGCCCAGCAGCCGCTGCCGCGCCCCGGTCGCGACGAACATCCCGATACCCCGGCGCTTCTCCAGCAGCCCGTCATCGGCCAGCACGTTGATTCCCTTGGCCGCGGTCGCCGGGTTGATCCGGTAGAACGCGGCCAGCTCGTTGGTGGACGGCACCCGCTCGCCCTCAGCCAGGCCGCCGTCCGCGATCTCCCCCGCGAGTCTGTCGGCAACCTGGACGAACAGCGGCGTCCCCTCGTCCAGACCAGCCATCTCCGGCATCGTCTCCACCCTCACTTCATTGGTTCATTACTCAAGTAATATACCGCTGAACCAGAGAACCGGTCAACCCGGTGGCGAGAGGATCCGGGTGGTGGAGGGATTCGACGGCCGCTGCTCTGCAGCCGGAACAACTCATGGCCCGCCTGCCTAGCTCAAATGAATATCCCATTTCCTTCGCGAGTAGCGGTGCGGTCGATGGCCGTGACCGAGCGCACGGTGACGGCGCTGAGGCGTCCGCGTCGGCGATTAGAACGCACATTATATTCGAGTACTACATGCGCGAGTCCATCCGAAGCGGTCAGTTGTCGTCCAGGGACGCCGCCATCGCCTTATCAAGGACCTGCCGACTGAGCAGTTTCAACAGTCCCAGCACCGGCAAGACCAGTCTCTTGCCGATCCAGCGATCATGGGCTGGCAAAAATGAGCGTCTCAGTTCCGTAACGGGCTTCCCGCATCGTTGCGCATCCTGTGGGGCCTGACCAGCGGAAACCGGCAGCCCGGTACCGTCTACAGGGCCTGAAGTCAGGCCGTCAAACGCACCACGGACGTGATCCGGAACTCTCTGCTGCTCACCAGCCCGACCCTAGCTCCTCGCCTGGTAGCCGCCAACCGCATTGGTGGCAGCGGTTGCGCCCGACGCCTGACATGTATATCGTCGACTATCATCGGGTGCTCTCTTCATATCTAATGAGAAAGTATGGGCTGTTATTGATAGAAAAAGCGTTCGTTGGCCGTCAATTTGGTGCTACTGTAAGTGCTATGAGTTCTCCAAGTGCTAGGCATGAGCTGGTGTGCGCGATCGCGCAGCGGTACCCGGAGTCGGTGGTCGCGCTCGCGAAGGCGGCCGGAGTGCCGCTGCCGGAGTACGACGAGGCCGTGCCGGCGCCGGATGCGCACCACCTGCGGGACGGGCGGACGGTCTACACCGACGGGACGGTGCGGCTGCTGCGGAAGGGCAGGCCGGTGTTCTTCGCGACGGTGGAGATGCAGCGGGAGTTCCGGCGGGGGAAGTACGCGACGCTGTACGCCTACCACGGCTCGGGTGTGAGCAAGATCAGCGCCGGGGGCCACCTGTTCGTGCTGTCGGACCAGGAGTCGGAGACGGCGAAGTTCCGGACGGAGGACGCGGCACGCCGTGCGGAGTACACGTTCGCGGCGTCGTTCCACTCCGGCCAGGACCTTACGGCGCTGGAGGACGAGAAGCTGCCGCTGGCCGCGCGGGCGATGCCGGGCGCTCTCGCGGACTTCTCGGCGAACGTGCCGCGCACGCAGGCGATGCTGGGCGAGCTGCGCGACGCCGACCCGACAATCGCAAATCTGTACTTCAGGGCTATCGTGGAAGGGGTTCCCAAGACCATGCTGGGAGAGATCGTGCGGCCGGACATGTTCGAAAAGCTCCGGGACCTGGAAGGGTTCCGCGAATACGAGGCCAAAGTCGAAGCCGAGGTTACGGCCAAGATCGAAGCCGAGGTTACGGCCAAGATCGAAGCCGAGGCCGATGCCCGAGTGGCACGAGCCGAGGCCGATACCTTCGCCCGCGCTTTGACCGACCTCCTTGTCCTGCGTGGCGACGAGCCCTCCGATCACGCCCTTGCATCGATCGAAGCCTGCCGCAGCGCCGTCAAGCTCGCGGCATGGCTGAAGCGCGCCTCCCTCGGGGAGAGCGCAGCCCAACTCTTCCCCCAGCCCGAGCCCCCGGCGAGCTAACCCGCCCTGCTAGCGGCGGTTGAACACCATAGGGCGGATGTCGGTCATTGGCCACGAAACGGATAATCGGGTCGTTATCTTGACACCAAGCGATTTGTCCCGTTACGTTGCGCTTCCAGCTTGTTTCTAATTGCACAGGTGGCCAGGCATGACGAGCGGCGGTCCAATGGGACCGGCAGATCACGGAAGGGAAGACGCTTTCGACGCGCCTGCGGGAAGAAGTTCGAATACAGGCGGTCACCCTGAAGCCCGGGAACCAGGCAACACGGGAGACACCCGTAACGAAGTTGGTGGATTGGTCCTCGGCGCGGCTGTCATGGCCCGGGATATCGCAGGCGGTGTGCACGTCCACCAGCCAGTGCTCCGACTCCCGCCGCCGAACCAACTGCCACCACCGGTACGCCTTACCGGGCGTGCCGAAAGCATCGCGGCCATGGACGCCGCGCGGGAGAGCGGGGCAATCCTGCTCACGGGGCCGCCTGGCGTCGGGAAAACCGCACTCGCCGTGAGCTGGGGACATGCCGTGCGCGGCGCTTATCCGGACGGTGCGCTCTTCGCTGATCTGCACGGGCACGCACCAGACGGCCCGGCCAGCACAAGAGATGTGCTGGGCCGCTTCCTGCGGGCGCTTGGCGTCGATGCGCGGCTGATACCTGCGGACCTGGCAGAGCTGACTGATCTATATCGTTCGATCATGGCCGATAAACGAATGCTTGTTCTGATTGATGATGCACTAACCGCAGCCTTGGTCATACCCCTGCTCCCCTCGTCGCCGGAGAGCCTGGCCGTCATTACGAGTCGGCTGCGGCTCGGTGGCCTGGCGGCGCGCGGCGCGCGGGTGATCCACGTCGACAGGCTCGACGCGGACGCGGCAGTCGAGCTTCTCTCCCGGATCATCGGCGACGACCGGGCGCGGGCGGCACCGCACAAGGCACGCGAACTGATCGACCTTTGTGAAGGGCTGCCCCTCGCCGTTTGCGTGGCAGGCGCACGGTTGGCTGCCAGGTCCAAGTGGCTGGTCAGCGAGATGGTGGAGGCAATGTCACTGGAACGGGAGCGGTTGGCCGCGCTGAGGATGGAGGGCGACCAAGCGGTGCGCGGTGCGCTTGACATCTCCTACCGCGGGCTGCCAGCGGAGGCGGCCCGCATGTACCGTCTGATGGGCCTGTTTCCCGGCACTCACTTCGATAGTGGAATCGCAGCGGCTGCCGCCACGGCGCCGCGGGTGGAGGCAAAGCGCCTCCTTGGGGTGCTCACCGATGCGAACCTGCTCGACGACGCCAGCGGGGGAAGGTCAGGTTCCATGAGCTAACGCGATTGCACGCTCGGGAGGCGGCCGATCAGTACGAATCGGCATCCACCAGGGACGAGGCGACCAGGCGGATGCTCGACTGGTTCCTGGCTACGGCGAGCAGCGCGTCCCTGGCTGTCAGGCCTTATCGCAAAGACAAAGGCCTCGTTCTCGATATCCGCTACCCGCCGAGAGAACCACTTCGGTTCTCCGATCCCACCAAGGCGCTTGACTGGCTCGACAGCGAGCTACCGAACGTGCTGGCGGCTGCCCGCCTAGCTGCCAATCAGCGCCAGTGGTCCGTTGTCTGGCAGCTCGCGGACGTGATGTGGGGTGTCTTCCTCCTCCGAGGCAGGCACACCGAGCGGCTAGAGTTCGATCTGCTCGCGCTAAACGCCGCGCGCCAGGGCGGTGAGGCCCTTGCGGAGGCCAAGATGCTGTATCGGCTCGGCACCGCCCTGATCGACACCGGTCAGCATGACGAGGCCGAAGCCTACATCAGGCAGGCGCTAAACGCCTGGCGGCAACTCGGCCAGCCCGACCGGGTGGCCGGATCGCTACGTCGACTTGGCTATGTCGCGATGGCGCGGGGCCGTCCTGGCGACGCGGCGGACTGGTTTGGCCAGGCGCTGGCTGGCTACCGGGAACTCGGTGACAGTCGGCATATCGCGGTCACGCTCAGCAATCTGGGCGACGCCCTCATCGAGACCGGCCGTTTGCAGGACGCGATTTCCGCGCTGCAGGAGGCCAGTTCGATCCTCGCAGGGTTCCCAGACCTGCATAGCCAGGGGCGGACGCTAACCAGGCTGGGCCGCGCTTACGTGCGCACCGGACAACCGGACGTAGCGGCAGGTCATCTGCACGAGGCGCTGCGAATCACACGGGAGGCTGGCTCCGCCCGTGGAGAAGCCGACGCGCTGATTGCGCTTGGCGATCTCGCGAGCACCACTGGGCGGCCGGACGTGGCACGGACCCGCTATGCGGAAGCGCAGCGGGTCCTAGTCGGCCTCGGTTCACCGGATGAGGCTCGAGTCCGTGATCGCCTCAGCCAGCTTGATCAGCCAGATCATCCCTGATCCAGCTTCCGACCTGCACCCTGACCTGATGTGTCTGCGACAGCTGGGTCAGTTCCGTCTCGGCGAGCGACCCCGCCCCTGGCACAGGGTCCCCGATCCTCCACCCGGCGTGCACTACCGCGGCCTGAAGCGCGTCCACGGGATTGCCGGTAGACAGCCAGCCGTGCAGGAACGAGGCGAACAGTGTGTCCCCGGCCCCTGAGGTGTTGACCACGCCGCGCGGCGCGACCGCATCGGCCCGGATCAGGGTGCCGTCACGGAGACCGAGAACGGCCCCCTTCGAACCCTTGCCGATACCGACGATCCCGCACCCCGGGTAGCGGCGGAAGATCCGTCCCACCCATTCCCCGAGCGAACAGGGCAACTGCTCGTGAGAGCAGAACACGATGTCCGCGGCTTCCAGCCATGGCCGACTTCGCATGTCATTGACGTCAGAGATGAGATGGACGTCGACGGCTATCCGAACCGGTAGCCGCTCCGCGCAGCTGATCAGCGGTCTAGCGAACCTCGCGCGGGTAAGTACAGCCAGGTCCGCGTCGACAGCGAAGCGACGGAATGTCTCGACGGGGTAGCCGACGGCATTTACGACGGCCGTGTAGGGAAGCCCTAGTCGGCTGCCGTCGGGAGCGACCAGAGCCACGCCGAGCGATGTCGCTCCAGCGTCGACCACGCCCTCGGCGGAGAGCCCGTTCGCCCTCAGGTCGGCTCTGACCGCCAGGCCTGCGGGATCGGTTCCGGCGAGGGTGCACAGCCGGACCTCATCGCCAAGTGCGTTCAGCACCTTGGCGACGTGTGCCGCCGAGCCCGCCACTCCGGCCCGCATCCAGTCGGGCACGGAGCCCAGCTCATATTGAAGCGGGAACTCCCCGACTCCCGCCGCCACGTAAAGGCTGGCGACGCCGACGACCACGATCCTCGCCACCGTCAGTCCCCCTGCCCGTCGATAGTTACCCGCTGCCGGATCACCCAGGGCGACCGCGCCGGAGGGGTGACCGGGATCGACGGCGGCTGGGCAAGTCGGAGCATCTGGTAGATCAGTCGGCGCATGTTTCTGCGGAACTGGCCGGGCTCTGACGTGATCCGTGCCGCCACCGACCGGGACAGTTCTGCGTTGTGGCGCGTCGCGGCATCGGTCAGCTGCGGCTCGATCGGCTGGTCAAGCCGGAGCCGAGGGGCGACGCTCGCCAAAAGGGCGGCAGCGGAACCTGATGCGACGTCCTCATCGGGAAACGTGCCGATGATTACCGGTAGGCCGACGGCTGCCGCGTAGGCGCTGGTCGAACCCGCGTCGCCGATTACCACATCCGCGGCGACCAGCGCGCTCAGCCACTCGGACTCTGGTGGAAGGAGCGCTAGTCCGCGCCGCATGGCGCTGCTCAGCCAGGCACGCACCTGTCTGGGGCCTTGTCCGTACCAAACGTTCGGATGCATCAGGGCGACCACCTCGTGCTGGTCCCTCGGCAGCTCCGCGAGAATGCGGTCGTGCAGGTCCGTGAACTGCCCGAAAAGAGATCCGGATCCCCAGGTCGACGCGGTGACAATGAGCCGCTTTCCTTCGCTCACGCCCATGGCGTGCCGGTAGGCCGCACGCAGCGGTTGGCTTACGGCCAACTGGTCGTAGCACGGATCGCCGATGACGCGCGCCACAGGCAACGCTTCCGGACACTGGCGGCCGAGCACCGCCAGGTCGGCTCGGTGTGAGAGCACAAGCGCACCGGGCACCACCCGTCCGCCTCGCACGTTGTGTTGGTGATCGAGGCCATACACTCCGCGAGAGGCGACCGCGCAGCTGGCCTGGCTCCGCACCACGAGCTTGTTGTAGCCCGCGCCATGTGGCACCATGATCAGCGGCGAGCGCAGCTCGTGCACCGCCGGGTACCCGGCGGCCAACGCGAGGTCGAAGGTGCTCTTGGTGGCCTGCTCCCAGGGAATTACGATTCCGTCAAGCCGACGAAGGAGTCTGGCGACGCCGTTGCCAGAAACGTGCGGAGCCGCGGTGAAGACCACCTGGATCCGCTGATCGGTTTCGAAGAGCGGTAGCGTTTCAGCGAGCCGCTGCCCCATTGTCACCGTGTGCACCGCAACAAGCACCGTCTTACATCCGGTGCGCGTGATCCATTGCTCCGCGTCAAGTCCGACCGGCACCTGACTCCACCTCATGCCGTCCATGGCACTCCCGAACCTCTTGTTTTCCCTCGATTTCTGGGCGAGGCGGGCCGACGTACCGTGCCGGGTCTTCGGCGAGCCTCTCCTACAAACAAGATGCGATGCCGAGCTTGCCAACGACCTTGCACGGACCTTGCTAAATTACCGACGATGGAAACGTTATGCATTCGTGAGATAACTCCCCGCCACATCGCCGGTATGGACCGTTCCTTAAAGGGAAATGTCCTACTCATGGTCGTATGACGGGTTGGCGAAGGAACGACGGCATGGAGTTTCGCATACTTGGACGGGCCGAACTCTGGGCAGAAGGCATGCGCCATGACCTTGGCCCGCGCAAAGAGCGCTGGGTGCTTGCCGTCTTGCTATGCGAACTGCCCCATCCCGTCCCCGCCGAGACGCTTGTCAGCCGCATCTGGGGAGGCGAGCCGCCAGACAGTGCCTACAACTCCTTGTACAGCGTTACGTCCCGGCTGCGGAAGAGACTCGGCGACGCGAGCGGGACAGACGGAGAGCGACTGCTACCGAAACGATCGGGTTCCTACACCTTGAACGTGCGGCGCGACGATGTCGACATCTGGCGGTTCCGTTCACTCAGGGACCAGGGGAGAGCCGCCTTCGGCCGCGGAGATGACGAGACGGCGGTCGCTCTTCTCTATCAGGCAGACACGCTCTGGCGCGGCATCCCGCTTGACGGGCTTGACGGCGACTGGGCGGAAGGGGTCAGGGAAGGACTGTACGAGGAACGTCTCGCCGCGGCCGTGCAACGCATCCGGGCCGGACTGAGGCTTCTCCGACATGCCGACCTAGTGGGCGAGATTACGGAACTGGCTCGGCAGCACCCATCTAACGAACTCATGCTTGAGCTTTACCTGCGCGCACTGTACGGCTCGGGGCGGCAGCCTGACGCCCTGGCGGCCTACCTCCAGGCCGAGCACCGCTGGCGGCAGGAATACGGTGTGGAACTCGGCTCGGCCCTGCGTGACCTGCACCAGCTCATGCTGCATGAGGATCCCACGCTCGAACGCGACGTTGCCATTGAGCGGATCCGCCCCAGCGGAGGTAGCAGGCAAGTCGCCGCTACCGAGCACCATGCCTCGCGACAACCCGGATTTTACCGGCCGGACGTCGGAACTGGAGAAGCTTGCTTCGTGGCTTGATACTGACGCGGCCCGGTCGTCGGCACCGGTCGTGGTGATCAGCGGAATGGCAGGCGTGGGCAAGACCGCGCTCGCCGTGCGCGCCGCCCGCCTACTCCGCGAGCACCATGCGGAGCAGACACAGGTCTTCGTGTCGCTCGGGGCGCACAACGCTGAAGAGGAGCTCGTGGCGCCGGCCGACGCCCTGGGTGCCCTGCTGCGCCGGGTGGGTGTTCCCGACGCTGTGATCCCGGCCGGCAAAGAGGACCGCACCGCCCTGCTGAGGTTCAAGCTAGCCGGTCAGAGCACGTGCATCCTTCTCGATGACGCGCTCACCACCAGCCAGGTCCTGCCGCTGCTGCCCGACGTACCCGGCTGTGTGGTCCTGGTCACAACTCGCCGCAGGACCCTCGACTTGCCCGGCATGTTGCCGATCCAGCTAAACCCCATGCCGAACGAAGATGCCGCCGCTCTCTTTGCACGCACGGCAGGTGCCGATCAGGCTGCCGAGGGGGCTTCTGTCGCGCAGGTAACGCGCTTGTGCGGTCACTTGCCGCTGAGGATCCGGCTAGCCGGCAGCCAATTGCGTCGCCATCCCGCATGGAGCGTGAGCGATCTCGCGTCCCGGCTGAGTGACCTGGGATCCGATGATCCAGATATGGCGGCCGAGTTTGATCTCTCCTACCGCTATTTAACGGCCGACCAGCAGCAGTTCCTTCGTCGACTGGCGCTGCACCCTGGCGATAGCTTTACCCGGTATGCGGCGGTAGCCATGTCAGGTGCTGAGTCGCCTGTCATGACCGAGCGCACCCTAGAGGTTCTGCTCGACCACCACTTGATCGAGGAGCCCATTCCCGGGCGCTACACGTTCCATGCACTGCTCCGTGAGTACGCCTCGGGGTTGGCCAGTAGCGTGGACACCGAGCCGGATCGGCAACTCGTGATGAGTCGGCTGCTCAACTATTACCTGGGTCTGGCTAACCGCGCCGAGCGCATCGTCAATCCCTTCGGCCGGCAGGTCACGATGCCAGACGCGATCAACTCACTTGTGCTGCCTCCGCTCCGAAGCCGACATGAGTGCATGGAACTGGTTGAAGCGGAGAAGACTAGCCTGCTCGAAGTCGCCCGGTATGCCGACGCCCAGGGGTTGACACGCTACTCCGGTCTGTTCGCGGGGCTGCTCGGCGGATTTCTCGACACCTGGGGCGACTGGGCGGAGGCGGTTGAGCTGCACCGGCGGGCCATTGATGCCTGGCGGACGGCCGGTGATGCGTCTGGTGAGGCGGGAGCGCTTATCGACCTTGGGCTTATCCTCTGCCGGACCGGCCAGCACGCCCAAGCGGTCAATTATGTAGAGGAGGCCCTCACAATCGCGAGAGCGGCCTTCGACAAACCGGTCGAGGCGGCCGCGCTTGGTTCCATGGGAATCATCCATCTCTGTTCCGACCGGTACGCGGAAGCACTGGCCAGCCATGATCAGGCGCTGATTCTCTGGCGGAGTCTGGGTAACCAGCACGGGGAAGCCGAGGCGCTGAGCCGTGGTGTGGTGCCGGCCGCGCGCCTCGGTCGGCATTCCCACGCGCTCCGCCGGGCCGAGTCGGCCCTGGCGGTCTACCGCGAACTCGGCGACCATCAGGGCGAGACCATCGTGCTTAACAACATCGGCGGACTGCAGCAGGATGCAGGCTGTCATGAGGAGGCGCTGGCCAGCTACGAGCGGGCCATGACCGGATTCATGCAGATCGGCGACCGTCAAGGCGAGGCCATCGCGCTTAACAACATCGGAGAGATCCATCGACTTTCCGGAGACGTGGACCAGGCATTGCAGAACTACCGTGCAGCCCTGACGATCTTCCGAGACATCGGTGACCGCAGTTCTATAGCAGAAACCTTGAACGGCATGGCGGCCGCCTTCGCCGACGCCGGAGACAGCCGGGACGCCCTTGATCAGTACGAGAAAGCGCTCGCTCTCGCCACCGAGTTGGCCGAGCGTCACGCGCAGGCTACCGCCCACCTGGGCATCGGCGCGGTCCGACTCGCCCTGGGCCACTATCTCCCGGCCGCTGACGATTATCGGGCCGCGCTCAAGCTGAGTCAGGACATCGCCGACCCCATCCATGAGGGACACGCGCTATACGGGCTCGGCCGCGCCGTCCTGCACACCGAGGGCAGGGCAGCCGCGCGGGAACACTGGCGCGGGGCGCTCACCCTCTTCGAGGCAGCAGGCAGTCCCGAGGCGGACGAGGTCCGCGCCCATCTGTCTGAGCCCCAGAAGGAGCCTTAGGCGGCAACGAGTTCAGGACATGCCGACCTTTGGGTACTGAGCACGACCCGCATTCTCTCCGGCGTCCCGCGAAGGTCTACGGTGCCGTAACTATCACCTGACCTGTGACAAGTTAGCCTGCCAGTGACCTGGGCTTTTCCTCCAGTTTCGCGGGTGCCGCGCGCTTCGTTCTGCCTGTCGATTGCATGAACCGGTTGCACTTAACCGGGACAGCACGGCGACGGCCGTCGCCGCCTTGACGACCGGACTCGTCAATGCCGCACAGCGTCCACCGGGCCCGCTCGGCTTCGTAGCCGCAATAGATGACCTGGTCGCGCCGCTTGTCCTTGGGACCGGCGGCCGGGGATGGGCGAACCTTCGGTGATCTGCCGGTCCAGTTAGATCACACCTCGTCGTCAACATTCACGCCAGTAACGTTGCGTGACGACAATCGGCGCGGGACGCGGGACGCCAAGCGCCCCACGTGGCTTGACCGCGGAACATGTACTTACTTTGCGGGGTTAAAAACAGGGCAAGCCGGGCACGGTCACCCCTCAAAGTAAGTACATGTTGTCTCTGCCTGGCTGCAAGGTATCCCGCGTGTTCGCCAGCCTGGTGCTCCGGGCTGGGCGGCCGTCCTGTCCGCAGGGCAGGCCGGCCAATGGGGAGTGCCCAGGCTGAATGTCTACACCTCGTCATGTCTGGCCACCGGGCAATTTAGAACAAGCTGAAGGCGGAACGGAGGCTGTCAAACTGAGTGGGACATCAGGCTACTTGCGTAGTTTGTGGTGAGTTGCTGGTCTCGATGGTGGTCGGCGGTTCGTTGATCCAGACCTTGTCCGGCAGGGGCCTGGGCTGAGGGCAGCGGCCGTGGAACCGTTCCGGGTGGGCCTCGTAGGCGGCCCGGAGGGTGGCGGCCCGGCGGGCCTGGACCTGCGCCCAGGTGCCGTCGTGCACGGAGGCAGGGGTGTGCATCGCGATCCCGGAATGCCGGTGCTCGGTATTGTAATAAGTGAAGAATGCCTCGCAGAACACGTTCGCGTCCTGGATCGACCCGAACTGACCAGGGAATGCCGGGCAGTACTTCAGCGTTTTGAATGCCGATTCGGAATACGGGTTGTCGTTGGATACGTGCGGCCTGGAATGCGACTGGACGATGTTCAGCTTCGCGTAGAGCCCGGAAACGGTATTGCTGGTCATCGAGGTGCCGCGGTCGGCGTGCACGGCTTTCGGTTTGACGCCGTCGTTGGCCGCGATGGCATGCTCGATGAATTCCCGTGCCAGGATCCCGGTCTCGGTCGGCCAGATTTCCCAGTGGACGGCTTTACGCGAGTAGATGTCCATGATGACGTAGAGCAGGTACCAGATCCCGCGGGCCGGGCCTTTCAGCTTCGTGATGTC
This sequence comes from uncultured Actinomycetota bacterium, assembly GCA_963785645.1. Taxonomy (GTDB): domain Bacteria; phylum Actinomycetota; class Actinomycetes; order Streptosporangiales; family Streptosporangiaceae; genus Trebonia. The sequence continues at coordinate 201,212 of CAWAWG010000014.1, read as the reverse complement.
CCAGGACCATATTTCACTCGGGCCCGTGGCGAGCAGCTCGGGTTTCTTCCGCGCCGGGTGGCTCGCGTGCGCGCGGCGCTCCCCGGAGGTGCCGCGCTCGCGCAGCAGCCGGTGCATGCTGGCCTGCGAGCACAGGTAGCAGCCCTCGTCGAGCAGGATCGTGTACGCCTGCGCGACCGACTTGTCGGCGAACCGGGGCGAGTCAAGTTCCCTCAGCACGCGCTCCTTCTCTCCCGGGGCGAGCTCCGCCGGGTGACGGAATTCTTTTCTCCCGGCGGGCGGGGCGGGGGGTTTCGGATTGCGGTGCCGGTGCAGCGTGGAACGTGATTTCCCGAGAACACGGCACGCGCCGGCGGTTCCGATCGCCTTTTCCATCGCCGGGAAATGCTCGTCGATAACGTGATTCAGCTCGCGTCGGAATCCGCGCTGCCGGAGATTCCGTCCAGCAGCGCAAAGGCTTTTCCCGCGATGTCCAGCGCAGTCCGCGTCTTTCCCAGGTCCGATTCCAGGCGCGCGTTCCTGGCCTTCAGCTTCTTGTTCTCCGCGCGCAGCCGCGCGAGTTCCTCGTCTTCCGCGCTTTTCGGCGCGGGCTTTCCAGTCGTCGATGGCAGCGTTCCCTTTTCCTGCTGAGAACGCCAGTGCTCGATATGGGAATGGTAAAGCCGCTCGCGCCGCATCAGGGCGCCGCGCTCCGGGCTGCCGTCGGGCAGGGCGTCGTACTCGGCCAGGATCCGTGCCTTGTACGCCGCGGTGAACGTCCGCCGCTTCGGCCTGCTGCTGCCCACCTGACCATCATGCCCCGTGATCGCGGCCTGGTCAGCGAGTGTCATCGTCACTGTCTGGTTAATCCCGTCTCGCCCTGCTGGACATCAAAAGGACTCAAACGTCCCGTGTGTCACACCAGTCTGACAGGTAGGGGAACGTAACCGGACAATTGGTTGATATCAAGATATGTAACGCAATTATCGATGACGTGGGTAACTGCGATTACTGCGCGGTAAGTCCTGTAAGTCCCAGTCGCAGAAGTTGCGCGGGGGCTAACCTATCCCGGGGCGCACATCAGGCATCTGGTGTGCATATATCCCCAGGGTGAACCTATGCGGTGGTTGCGCCCTCTCGTGGAAGTCAACTGACGATTTTGGTCGCCGTGGGTCGTGGAAGAGATGGTGACCCGCGGAGCCTCATGAGTCAGCAGAGAAAGGAGTTCCCGTGCTCGGGCACCTAGCTGCGGCACTGACATCCAATATCCACCTCGTCACAATGGTGCCGGGGTGGATCGGTAAATGGGTGGTGTCCGCTCTCGCGTAACCCTCTGTCCCTTCACGTTTGATTTCGTTTAGATCAGGGTGTTCTTTTCCTAGGCTCCCTGGATCCGCAGGCGGCGGCCCGCCCCCTGCTACCGGCCCGCCGCATGATGCTCAGCGGCCGGTAGCAGGGCCTTCTGCTTTCTTGGGGAATCTTTCCTCGGCTCCTCGCGGTGCAGGTTCTCATTTGTACGTGCATGGACGAGCATAGTCGACCTCTTGAGTGTAAGCAACGGGATTGATGCACTCCCAATCGGATCTTCCGCAGGCTCTCGAGCGGACGCGGATCGGCCTCGCCGGCACCGCCCGGGATCTCGCAGACTTAGGAGTACGATACTTATAAATACGATCCTAAGACTTTGGGGCTGAGTGTTCGCCAAGCCGCCTGACATGTTCGACCGCGAGGAGGAGTGGGCTGCGCTCTCGCGGTTTGCCGCTGACGAACGGCCGGGTGCGACGCTCGGGGTGGTGTCGGGGCGGCGGCGGCAGGGCAAGACGTTCCTGCTCGATGCGCTGTGCAAGGCGGACGGCGGGTTCTTCTTCGAGGCGACCGAGGCCGCGGATGCCGAGTCGCTGCGCCGGATCGGGGCGCAGATCGGCAGCTACGCCAAGTCGGTGGTGCCGCTGCGCCCGGCGGACTGGCGGGAGGTCCTCGACGCGTTGCTCGCGCTCGGCGTCGAACGGCAGGTCACGGTGGCGATCGATGAGTTTCCCTACCTGGCGAAGACGAATCCGGAACTGCCATCGGTGATCCAGGCCGCGTTCGGGCCGCGGCGGGAGGAACGGCTCCGCTCGCGGACCCGGCTGCTCCTGTGCGGCTCGGCGATGTCGTTCATGGGTCGGCTGCTGTCCGGGACGGCCCCGCTGCGGAGCCGGGCGGGGCTGGAGATGATCGTGCCGACCCTGGACTACCGGCTGGCTGCCCGGTTCTGGGGGATCGACGACCCGCACCTCGCCGTGCTGCTGTATTCGATCGTCGGCGGTACGCCCGCCTACCGGGACGGGGCTGCTGGGGGTCGCGCGCCGCAGTCCGTCGCGGACCTCGACCGCTGGGTGCCAGAGAATGTACTGAGCAGGTTCAGCCCGCTCTTCCGCGAGGCGCGCTACCTGCTCGCCGAGGAACCGGACATCAGGGACGGGGCCGTCTACTACTCGGTCCTCAGTGCGGTGGCGGAGGGAAACGGCACGCGCGGCGGCATCGCCGGCTACCTGGAACGCAAGTCCACCGACATCTCCCACCACCTGTCGGTCCTTGAGGATGCGGGACTGCTCACCCGTGATGTCGACGTGTTCCGGCCGGGGCGCAGCGTCTACCGGATTAGCGAGCCGCTGACCGCCTTTTACCAAGCGATCATGCGGCCTGAATGGAGCCGTCTGGAGCGGCGCGGCCAGGCCGCTCAGGTCTGGCGTGATAGCGCCCGTCGCTTTGTCACCAACGTCGTCGGCCCGCGGTTCGAGCAGATCTGCCGTGACTGGGTTCAGACCTACGCGCCCCCTGAGATCAATGGCATCCCGGTGTCCCAGGTCGGCAGCGGACTGGTCAACGACCCGGATCAGAAGAAGTCACACGAGATCGATGTGGCCGCCTTCGGCAACGACGCCGACGGCCGACGCGTGCTGCTCGCAATCGGCGAGGCCAAATGGGCCGAGACCATCGGCCTCGGCCATCTCGCCCGCCTGCAGCGCATACGGGAACTCCTCATCCGCGCTGGGCAGCCAGGCGCGGAAACCGCGCGTCTGCTCCTTTTCGGCAGCACGGAAGCATCCGCTCAGCTCCGAACACCTGCCGGAAACGGCGACGTCCAGCTCATCGGCCTCGATGACCTCTACACGCAATACCACTGAGCCTAAGTTGATCATGGTTGCGTGCGCTTCTCGGCAGCCGGCGGGACAAGGTATACCGAGTTTCGCGCGTGATCCCGCCCGGTGTGTACCGTTTCGTCCCCGCCAAAATCGGTATACCTCTTCGGTGGCAGCTTGGCCTTGCCTCGGATACTCGTCGCGGCCTCGACGGGATCCTCGGCATACGGCATCATGAGCTGGTGTCGGACAGCTACTTCCGGGACCTCTGGTCGCAATGAGCGACATCCCGCGAGTGATCTCCGTCGGCCACCGCGTCGTGGTGACCGGCATGGCTGGGGCAGGGAAGAGCACGTTCTCGCGAGCGCTTTCGGATAAGACCGGCCTCCCCGTCATCGTTCTCGATGTCCACTTCTGGATGCCGGGCTGGGCAAAGCCGGCCGAGGCCGAGTGGCGCGAGAAGCAGCAGGGACTGCTCGCCGGCGACAACTGGATCGCCGACGGCAACTACCACGCCTCGCTCGATCTTCGACTCGAGCGAGCAGACACGGTCGTTTTCCTCGACATGCGCTGGTGGACCTGCGCATGGCGCGCGCTCGTACGGGGGATTCGAACGCGCCCGGTTGACTTTGAGCTCCCAAGCGGCTGTGACGAGTCCCGTTTGCGCCGGCTCCGCGATGAATGGTGCCTGGCTTGGCGCATCTGGCGCGTCCACCGCTCTGAGCGGGAAAGAGAGCTGGAGATCTTGTCGCAGCACGGCAGGCATGTAGCCATGCACGTGCTTCGGTCCAAGCGCGCCGTGCGCGAGTTCCTCGGCGCATGAATGCTGGTGTCTCCCAGCTTCTGGGTGATTGGCTAACGGTCGATGGTGCTCGGCGTGCTGTCACCGACACGTGCGACGATCCGGAGAGCAGCGGCGCAGTCGGGACGAGGCGAACGTTCCCTTAACGTGGCTCTAGCCGCTGCCGAACCGATCATCAAATTGCGGCCAGATCCCAGATCCCCTTACCGACCACTGTTTCGTCAACAGATCCAGCCCCGGGCTACCAGTCGGTGGCGATGTACTTGGTCTCGGTGTACTCGAGGAGCCCCTCGTGGGCACCCTCGCGGCCGAGGCCGGACTGCTTGACGCCGCCGAAGGGCGCGGCCGGGTCGGACACGAGGCCCCGGTTCAGGCCGACCATCCCGGATTCCAGGGCCTCTGACACGCGCAGCCCGCGCCGCAGGTCCTGGGTATAGACGTAAGCGACCAGCCCGAATTCGGTCGAGTTGGCCCAGCGGATGGCGTCCGCCTCGTCAGTGAACCGCACCACGGGCGCCACCGGGCCGAAGATCTCGGTGTTCAGGATCGCCGCTTCCGCCGACACGCCGTCGAGCAGGGTGGGCTCGTAGAAGTAGCCCCTTCGGTCCGGTGCCCGGCCGCCGAGGAGCGCGTGCGCGCCGTCGGTCACCGCGCTATCCACGAGACTTACGACCTTAGACCTGGTCTCCTCGTTGACGAGCGGGCCGATGTCGGTGGACTCATCGAGGCCGGGGCCTAGCTTCATGGCCCTCAGCCGGGCGGCGAAGGTCTCGTTGAACCTATCGGCGACCGCGTCGTGCACGTAGAACCGGTTAGCCGCGGTGCAGGCCTCACCGCCGTTGCGCATCTTCGCGATGAGCGCGCCCTCGACCGCGGCGTCGACGTCGGCGTCCTCGAAGATGATGAACGGAGCGTTCCCGCCCAGCTCCATCGACGTCGACATCACCGAGCGCGCCGCCTGGCCGAGCAGGATGCGGCCTACCTCGGTGGATCCGGTGAACGACATCTTCCTCACCCGGGAGTCGTCCATCATCGCCGCGACAACCGGGCCGGGTGCCGACGTGTTCACCACGTTGACCACGCCGTCGGGAACGCCTGCCTCGCTGAGCAGCGCGGCGAGCGCGAGCGCGGTAAGCGGCGTGTCCTCGGCGGGCTTGAGCACGACCGAGCAGCCCGCGGCCAGCGCCGGGCCGATCTTGCGGGTCGCCATCGCGGCGGGGAAGTTCCACGGCGTGATCAGCAGCGAGACGCCGATCGGCTGGTGCAGGGTGACGATCCGGTTGGCCCCGGACGGTGCGCGCATGACCGTACCCTCGATGCGCACAGCCTCCTCGGCGTACCAGCGGAAGAACTCGGCGGCGTAGGCCGCCTCGCCGCGGGCGTCGCGCAGCGATTTGCCGTTCTCCGCCGACATGAGCCGGGCGAACTGCTCGGACCTCGCGGTCATGAGCTCGAACGCCTTGCGCAGGATCTCGCTCCGCCGCCGCGGCGCGGTCGCCGCCCAGGCGGGCAACGCGGCGTGGGCCGCGCTTACCGCGTCGAGCGCGTCGCTCACCGTGCCGTCGGCCACGTCCGCCAGGGGCTCCTCGGTCGCGGGGTCGAGCACCGGGAATGTCGCGCCGCCCTTGGTCCACTCGCCCCCGATGAGCAGCCCCGTCGGAACGTCGATGCCGGTGAGCTCGGTGATACTCATGCGTCACTCCTGGCGTTGAAAACCGTGTTGAACACCGCGCACCAGCATCCATGGTGCGCGACCGCTGACACCAACCGTACGTTCGGACGATCGTGAGTGCGTAGGTGGGGCGGGTCACAACGCCGGCCTGGCCGAGGCGAAGTCAGCGGTCAGCGGAGTATCTAATCGCGCGGAGCGGGGTCTAATCTCTAGGATCTGGTGAACGGCCCGGTGGCCGGCCACTGCGCGTGTAGAATGCAGGAACTTCATACTGGCCGTTGCCCGAAGGGGACCTAGGCGGCGGCCGTTCGTAACTTGAAATGCGGCGGACCGTACATTTGGGCCTTTCGCTCTATGTCTCGCCAGAAGGACCTGGCGGGACGACGGGGAGGAAAGGTTCACCGGCGGGCACCGGGACACGGGGCCCGCGGGTACCCGATGCTTGCGCAGGCCGAGCGTGACCAGCCTGAAAATCTTAATGAGATATTAGTAAGTAGCTCTAGGTCTCTAATTCGGTGTCCGGCTGAACGCGCGAGGCAAGCCGATAGGGTAGAGCATGCGCTGCTAATGCGGAAGCTATCTATAGCCGGTGCAGTGGGGAAGGATTAACGAGGATGGCACCACCAGCTTCGAGCCGCGAGTTCGAGTGCGACCTGGTAGTGATCGGAGGCTGCGGCCATGTGGGCCTGCCGCTGGCGATCGCGTTCGCCGACCGAGGCGCCCAGGTGGCCATCTATGACGTCAGCGAGTCGGCCGTCGAGTCCGTGAACGCGGGCAGGCTGCCGTTCGATGAGCCGGGCGCCGCGCCGCTGTTCGAGCGGGCCGTGTCCTCGGGCAAGCTCCGTGCCTCGACCGACCCGTCCGTGGTCGGCGCCGCGGAAAATGTGATCGTGGTGATCGGCACACCGGTCGACGAGCACCTGAACCCGAACCAGACGGCGATCCCGAAGGCCCTGTCCACCTGCGCTCCTTACCTGCGCGACGGCCAGATGCTCGTGCTTCGGTCCACGGTCTTCCCCGGGGTGACGGCCCTGGTGGAAAAGATGATCGCCAGCCTCGGGGTTGAGATCGAGGTGGCCTTCTGCCCCGAGCGGATCGCTGAGGGCAAGGCCATGACCGAGTTGTTCGAACTGCCGCAGATTGTGTCCGCGCGTTCACCAAAGGGCCTGGAGCGCGCGTCCGCGTTGTTCGGACGTCTGACCGACACCATCGTCGAGCTCACCCCGGAAGAGGCCGAGCTCGCAAAGCTGTTCACCAACGTGTGGCGCTACATAAAGTTCGCGGCGGCCAACCAGTTCTACATGATGGCCAACGACCGGGGTCTCGACTTCGAGCGGATCCGGCAGGGCCTGACCAAGGACTACCCGCGCGCCGCGGACATGCCGGGGGCCGGGTTCGCTGCCGGGCCGTGCCTGTTCAAGGACACGATGCAGCTCGCCGCGTTCAACAACAACAACTTCACGCTCGGCCACACGGCAATGACGATCAACGAGGGCCTGCCGCTGTACCTCGTGCACCGGCTTGAGCAGAAGTTCGACCTGTCGTCGATGACCGTCGGCATCCTCGGTATGGCGTTCAAGGGCGGCTCCGACGACATCAGGTCAAGCCTTTCGTACAAGCTCAAGCGCGTACTTGAGTTCAAGGCCGACGCCGTGCTGTGCGCCGACCCGTACGTCACGGTCGACGAGAACCTGCTCCCGCAGGACGAGGTCATCGCCCGCTCCGACCTGCTGATCATCGCCACGCCGCATCCCGAATACCGCGGCCTGGTGCTCGGCAAGCCGGTCGCGGACATCTGGAACGTGCTCGGCGGGGGAGTGCGCATATGACGGGTGAGACGCCGCGGGTCTCCGTGGTCGTGCCCGCCTACAACGAGGGCGAGCACATCACCCCCGTCCTTGACCGGATTTTCGAGTCGGTCAGGCTTCCCTGCGAGGTACTTGTCGTTGTCGACTCCGAGGACGACAGCACCGTCCCGGTGGTGACCCGGTACGCGGACAAGGAGCCACGGCTTCATTGTCTCGTCAACACGTACGGCCGCGGGCCGGCGAACGCGATCAGGTACGGCATCGCCGCGGCCAGCGCGCCGGTCGCCGTCGTGACGATGGCCGACGGCTGCGACGATCCCCGGCAGATCGACGACCTCGCGCGGCTCGTGGACCGGGGCGTGGCGGTCGCCGCCGCCTCCCGGTACATGCCGGGCGGCCAGCAGGTAGGCGGGCCGCTGCTCAAAGGACTGATGTCGAAGACGGCCGGCCGGTCTCTTGGACTTCTCGCGCGCATCGGCACGCGGGACGCGACGAACTCGTTCAAGGCGTACGCTACGGATTTCGTGCGGAACGTCGGGATCGACTCAAGGGACGGCTTCGAAATCGGCATTGAGCTCACCGCGAAGGCGCGCAGGATGCGCATGCCGGTGGCGGAAATCCCCACGATCTGGCTCGACCGGCAGGCGGGGATGTCGAACTTCAAGGTCGCTCAGTGGATACCCGCATACCTTCGGTGGTACCGGTTCGCATTCGGTGCCAAGCTCACAGCCGAGCAGGTCAGGGCCTACGGGCGGCAAAACAGGAAAGGTAAGATCACTCCATGAAGGTTCTCGTCAGCGGATCTGCCGGGTTTATCGGCGGTTACGTCGTTGAGGAACTGCTCGGCAAGGGATACTCCGTCGTCGGCGTCGACAACTTCTCCAAATACGGGAAGGTCGCCAAGTCCTACGACAGCCACCCGAACTACCGGCTGGTCGAGGGCGACTGCCGGGACACCGAGTTGATGACCGGTCTGCTCACCGACTGCGATCACTTCATCGCCGGCGCGGCGCTGATCGGTGGAATCTCGTACTTCCACACCTACGCCTACGACCTGCTCGCCACCAACGAGCGGATCATCGCCTCGTCGTGCGACGCGGCGATCAAGGCGCATAAGGAAGGCTCGCTGCAGAAGGTCACGTACCTGTCCTCCTCGATGGTCTTCGAGTCGACGCCGGAGTGGCCGTCCTACGAGGGCCAGGAGCGCGAGGTGCCGCCGCCGCTGTCGTCCTACGGCTTCCAGAAGCTCGCCGTGGAGTACTTCGCGCGTGCCGCCTGGGACCAGTACCAGTTGCCGTACACCATCGTCAGGCCGTTCAACTGCGTGGGTATCGGCGAGTCGCGTGCGCTTGGCGACGAGGAGATCATGTCCGGCAACGTGAAGCTCGCGATGAGCCACGTGGTACCGGACCTGGTGCAGAAGGTGTACAAGGGCCAGGATCCGCTGCACATCCTGGGTACCGGCGAGCAGGTACGGCACTACACGTACGGCGGCGACCTGGCCCGCGGCATCGTCACCGCGATGGAGCACCCGGCGGCGCTCAACGACGACTTCAACCTGTCCACCGCGGCGTCCACGACGGTGCTCGAACTCGCCGAGACGATCTGGCGCAAGATCAAGGGGCCAGACGAGCCGCTGCGCGTGGTGTCTGACGACCCGTTCGAGTACGACGTGCAGCGTCGGGTTCCCTCGACCGAGAAGGCCAAGCGGGTGCTCGGTTACGAGGCGACGACGACGCTCGACGAGATGCTGGACGAGGTCATCCCCTGGATCGGCCAGGCCATCAAGAACGGCACGATCTAAAGACCAAACGCGGGAGCCCCCGGCGACGTGTCGCCGGGGGCTCCCGCGTGTCCGGGCAAGCCCTCAGCGGAGTCAGAACGACAGCTTGTGGCCTCTCCGGACGGACATTGCTGTGCTGGCGTGGGCGCGGCGAGCGGGCTTTCTGCCTCCGCTAGGGCCGATTTCGTCCCGGACGGTATGGCTGTGGTGGTCTGGTTCGGCGGGGCATAGTGACCAACGGCACCAAGTGAACGTAGCCTAGGAGCGTGGACAGGCGAATATTCGGGCTCGAGAATGAGTACGGCGTTACGTGCACCTTCCGGGGACAGCGGCGGCTCTCGCCGGATGAGGTGGCCCGCTACCTCTTCCGCCGTGTTGTGTCGTGGGGTCGGAGCAGCAACGTGTTCCTCCGCAACGGCGCCCGGCTGTACCTGGACGTGGGCAGTCACCCCGAGTACGCCACTCCCGAGTGCGACAACGTGGTCGATCTGGTCGCCCACGACAAGGCGGGGGAGCGGATCCTGGAAGGCCTGCTCGTAGACGCCGACCGGCGGCTGCGAGAAGAGGGCATCGCGGGTGACATCTACCTGTTCAAGAACAACACCGACTCGGCCGGCAACTCCTACGGATGCCATGAGAATTACCTGGTCGGCAGGCACGGGGAGTTCGGCCGGCTGGCCGACATCCTGATCCCGTTCCTGGTGACCAGGCAGATCATCTGCGGGGCGGGCAAGGTCCTGCAGACGCCGCGCGGCGCGGTCTACTGCGTGAGCCAGCGCGCGGAGCACATCTGGGAGGGTGTCTCGAGCGCGACCACCAGGAGCCGCCCGATCATCAACACCCGTGACGAGCCGCACGCCGACGCGGAGCGGTTCAGGCGGCTGCATGTTATCGTCGGCGACTCCAACATGTCCGAGACCACCATGCTCCTCAAGGTCGGCTCCACCGACCTGGTGCTGCGCATGGTGGAGGCGGCCGTGGGGCTGCGCGACATGACACTCGACAACCCCATCAGGGCGATCCGCGAGGTCAGCCACGACATGACCGGCAGGTCCCGGGTCAGGCTGGCTAACGGCCGCGAGATGTCCGCCCTGGAGATCCAGTGGGAGTACCTGTCCCGCGCCAAGGACTTCACCGAGAAGAACGGGGTCGACCCGATCACCTTGCGGGTCCTTGAGATGTGGGAGCGTGCGCTCACCGCGATCGAGGACGGCAACCTGGACAAGATCGCCCGCGAGATCGACTGGGTGACCAAGTACCAGTTGATCGAGCGGTACCGGGCCAAGCACGACCTGCCGCTCTCCGCGCCGCGGGTCGCCCAGCTTGACCTCGCCTACCATGACGTGCATCGTGGCCGCGGCCTGTACTACCTGCTCCAGAAGAACGGCGCGGTGGACCGGGTGACGACTGACCTGAAGATCTTCGAGGCCAAGTCCATCCCCCCGCAGACCACCCGGGCCAAGCTCCGCGGTGAGTTCATCAGGCGGGCGCAGGAGAAGCGCCGCGACTTCACCGTCGACTGGGTCCACCTGAAGCTCAACGACCAGGCCCAGCGCACGGTCCTGTGCAAGGACCCGTTCCGCTCGGTCGACGAGCGCGTAGAGAAGTTGATCGCTGGTATGTAAAGGGGCCGGTCTCGGGGCGATGGGACGTCCACGCGCGCTCGTCTGTCCAGCCCAAACAAAAACGCTTTGGGCTGGACAGAAGGCGCGTGAGACATCTCCATCACCCCATGACCTCTGAGCTGCCGCGAGACAGGTATCCAGCCGCCTGTATGGGGCATATGTCAGGGGTTGGCGGGGAACTGAAGCTGAACGTTTGCTGGTGATACCGGGGAAACCGCCGGGTAGGCCGTTGGCCTCGGTAGCCTGGGTAGGCTTTACCAAAGATATAGAAAGCGGTGTCGGACCTGGGGCTATCCTCCGGCGCCCAGCCAGACTCCGAGAGGTTCTCATGCGACGCGCAGCCGCGCTTGCCTTCATTCCCTTGCTTGCCGCCGTGGCCGTCGCGGGCTGCGGCTCCTCGTCCTCATCCAAGCCGACCCCGTCATCGTCATCGTCATCGTCAGCGTCATCGGCCTCGTATACGTCGGTTGCCGTGAGCGGCGCGTTCAACAAGGCGCCGAAGGTGACCATCCCCAAGGAAACGGGGTCAGGCGCGCTTTTCACCAAGACCCTCATCCAGGGCTCGGGCGCGGCGACGACCTCCACCGAGGGAGTGATCGGCAACTACGTCGCGTACGACTGGTCGGGCAAGACCAGCAAGGTCATTGCCACCTCCTACGGCCAGTCATCCCCGTCGGTGTTCGTGAAGCAACTGGTGCCGCCCGGCGTCGCGACTGCCCTCCAGGGGCAGAAGGTCGGCTCCCGGGTGCTCGCGGTCATACCGCCCGCCCAGGGTTTCGGCACGTCGGGCGACCCATCGATGGGCATCGGCAGCAACGACACGCTGGTGTTCGTCGTCGACATTCTCTCGACTTTCAGCACGTCAAGCGTGCCAGGCACGCAGACCACCAACGGTGGCGGTGCTCTGCCCACGGTGATCCCGCCGACGGCGAATGGCACGGCAGGCCCGACCATCAAGATCCCCGCCAACGCCACTGCGCCGAAGACCCTGACGGTCAAGACCCTGATCAAGGGCAAGGGAGCGGTCGTAAAGGCCGGCCAGGAGATCTTCGTCCAGTACGTCGGCGTGAACTGGCGGACGGGGAAGGTTTTCGATTCCTCCTGGACGGACGGCCAGCCGTTGCCTACCGTGATTGGGGAGGGCCAGGTCATCAAGGGCTGGGACACCGGCTTGGTCGGCCAGACCGTCGGCAGCCGCGTTCTTCTCATCATCCCGCCGGCTGACGGCTACGGCTCCGCCGGCCAGTCCCAGGCAGGCATCAAGGGGACCGACACGCTGGTCTTCTCGATTGACATCCTGGCCGCCGACTAGCTTCCCTGGCCGACCGCTTTCCGGCCCGGCCGGGGGAGCAGGGTCGTGGTCGTTAGGAAGAGCCTGGGGAAGGTTCCGTGCTGGACCCTCCCCAGGCTCCATACCGTCCATACCGTCGACTAGGAGGCCGCGGGGCTAACTGTCATGTACCGGATGAGGTCGTTACTCCTTGGGCACACCCACGCGGCCGCCCCGTTAACCACGCCGCTCTGCAACGGGTGCCTGCCGGGATGGAGCGGGCAATCCGGGACCATCCTCTGACGACCCTCCATGACGATCGTTTGTATTCGGTCGGCAAGGTGAGCAGCCAACTGGCCGAGTGGCTGGTCCGGATCGATGTTGAATCCTTCAGTTGCGCCTGCGACGGTCACTTCGATAATGCCGTCGGTATGGCAGACGAGATCTTCATCGCCTTGCGGCGTGAATTCCTGCCATACCTCAGCCGCCACGTCGCATATCCTCATGTGTTAATCATACATCAGTAATCACGAAGCTGAATGTGAAGGTAAGTGTCAGGGTGGCGTCGCCGTCGGTCCACTTAATGGTGCCGCGTAGCTGATAGTTTCCCTTGGTGTTTATCTTATTATTCGCGAACGAGGCGTGAAAGCCGTAGCACGGCGTAACGCCTACCTTCGAGTAGTGCGTACTTGGGACCAGGCCCCCGTTATTGTAGATGTCGCTGGTGGCGGTGGCCCCCTCGCCGCCAGCGCAGAGGGCAGGATTTACCTGGTAGCGCCAGGCAAAAGTTCCTGGGGATGTGTTGTAGTTATATGAAGCTTCGATCGTGCCGTCTGTGTCGGTGGCCGAGAACGTACTTTTCTGCGGGGTGAAGGAGTATGGCCCGAAGCTGGCGTCTGGTGTGATGGCTTGAATGCTGGTTTCATTGAGGTACGACGTGAGGGCCGTGCGTGAGTCTAGAGTCTTGTTCGCTACAGTGGCGGCCGAAGCGGCTACGGTTCCGCCAGCCATGGCAAAGATTGCTAGAAGAATTGTTCCTGTGATTTGTAGAACGCGTCGGCGCAAGGCATGACTCGACAACAAGGGTATTCCTTCCCGCTCGGGTTGGCAAAAGGGCCATCGCAACTAGGCGTGACGGTATTGCCCATGATTAAATCCATGAAGAGATGACCCCGATTAATTGATATTATTATTACTTCATGCGATCTGTCAAGAATGGTCGCCACATTTGATGATCTTTTAGATTTAATGCATATTTAATATGTATTTACAGTGTCTTTAAGGTGCAGATTAATGGGGAAAGTTCGGCCGCAAAAACCCGGCGTGCCTTCCCGCCGCCGCTGCCGCCAGGAAGTATTCGAGATCCTCATCGAGGGACCGTCCCATTGTGGACAGGGAAACGGGACACGCGCGCAGGGCGTCCGCTAGGCCGTCGACGGGAACGGTGACGAGGCGGTGGCGTCCCGCCAGGGGGGCCGCGTCGGTCGCCACGCGCGACGCTTGCGGTTCGGGGAGAACCGGGATCACCACATCGGCCGCGGCCAGCGCCACCCGGCCGTAGGCAGTCAGGCTGTGGTGCGAGATGCCCTGGTGGCGGCCGCGCCGGTCGGCGAACGAAATGCGCAGCGACGCGACCGGGCGGCCCCCGAGGGCTGCGGCGGCGTTGACCGCCTCACCCGCGGCCACCCCGGAGTATCCCCATTTCGTGCCGGTGCCCAGGTTCCCCGGGCCCTGCGCCACGATCGCCACGTCGGCGCCGACGGCATGCTTCGCCACCAGGAGGCCCGAGTGGACCGTGACCGCTTCCAGGTCGCCGCCGAAAGCCTGGCCGGCCGTGATGGTCGCTGCCAGCCAGCCGGCCTCGCGCAGGCCCGCGATGGTGCGGGAGAACCAGGCCGGGAGCGCTCCGCCGTCCGTCATGACATAGGCGACGCGGGGAGCGGCGACCGGTTGAGCCGCCGAGTAAAGGCCGGCCAGGATCGCCGGCACGGCCGAATGCAGGTCGGCCACCACGACCGGCAGGCCGTCGATCGAGTCGGCCGACTCGAGCAGTTGGTGGTGGGCAGAGCCCTGTTCGTCGGCGCTTTCCGTCATCACCTGGAGCGGCGTATACCGAGATTTCACGATATGCCCGGTGATGTCGGGGTCGGCGGGCAGGCGATCGGGTATCGCCACGACGAGGGCGTAGCCCCCGGTACCGAGGCCGGCCTCAAGCGCCGTGACGTTCAGCAGGACCCGGTCGCCGACGCGCGGCGATCCGACTAGCGCCGGGTACGCGAGCGCGCGAATCGAATCCCCGTCCACGGTTACCATGAGTTCGGCTGCCCCGGACCACTCGCGCCGCAACGCCGAGACAGTTCCGCTCCGCCATCGGATCACGATCGCAGATTAGCGGCAGAAGGGGCCCAGAAAGCAGCTACTAGACTAAAACTCGCTCGCCCGAGCCAACTCCCCGCCGCGATGAGGTCACCCGCAGCCTTCGTCGACCCGGGCGGACATCGGGGGTTCGCCCCCCGGGAGATTACTAGGAGGTCGCGTTGTCGAAGCGCCGGACCGAACGCCTCCTGTCCATCGTCGTTCTCCTGCTCTCCTCGCACCGGTACCTGACCGCGGAGCAGATCCGCGCCGCGGTCAGCGGCTACCCGGAGGAGCAGGAGGCGTTCAAGCGCATGTTCGAGCGGGACAAGGAGGAACTCCGCGACCTCGGCATCCCGCTGGAAACTGGTCGCTCCTCCCAGTTCGACGACGATCTCGGGTACCGGATCAGCCGTCAGGACTACGAGCTTCCCGAGATCCACCTGGAGCCCGACGAGGCAGCCGTTCTCGGCATCGCGTCGCGGGTCTGGCAGTCCGCGGAGCTGGCCGGCGCGGCGACCGGCGCGGCGCTGAAGCTGCGGGCCGCGAGCAGGGAGACCGACGACGACGGTACCGCGAGCCCGCCGCCCGGGATTCAACTGCGGCTGACCACCCAGGAGCCGGCGTTCGGCCCCCTCTGGGAGGCGGTCCGCGACCGCCGGCCCGTAACGTTCGATCACCAGGGGAGCGGCCGTTCCGAGGTGACGAGGCGGACCCTTGAGCCGTGGGGCGTCGTCAACTGGCGCGGCCGCTGGTACGTCGCGGGCCACGACCGGACGCGCAATGCCCCGCGGGTGTTCCGGCTCAGCCGCATCACCGGACCGGTGAAGCTGGCGGGACCACCGGGCAGCGTCCAGGTCCCGGACGGCGCGGACGTCCGCGAACTGGTCAAGGACTGGGACAAACCGCTGGCAAGGGATCACACCGCGACCCTCCGGGTGCGCGCGGACACGGGCTTCGCGCTGCACCGCTGGGGTCAGGCCACGCAGGACGCGGCGAACCCAGGCTGGGACCGCATCACGATCGACTACTCCGACCCGGACTGGTACGCGCGCTACCTCGCGTCCTTCGGGCCTGATGTCATCGTCCTCGACCCGCCCGAGCTGCGCGAAGCGGTCATCCGGCAGCTGAAGGGGGCTCTCACGTGAGTGAGCGGAAGGGGGCGGCGGTACCGAGGATGGTCACCTCCGCCGAGCGGCTCCGTCGCCTGCTCGCGCTGGTCCCGTACGTGGCGGCCAGGCGCGTGGTCGGCCTGGCGGAGACCGCCGCGACATTCGGCATGACCGAGCGGGAACTGATTGACGACCTGAACCTGGCCTGGTGCGTGGAACTGCGGGCGCCCGAGCCGTACTGCCCGATCGACCTGTCCTACGAGGACGGCGAGATCTCGATCAGCCAGGCCGAGTCGATCGCCCGCCCGCTGCGGCTCGCCGCCGACGAGGCGAGCGCGCTGCTCGTCGCGCTGCGCGTGCTCGCCGAGGCGGCCAGTTTCGGCGAGGAACAAAACGGCGACGCCGTCGCGCGGCTGATCGCGAAGATCGAGGGCGCGGCCGGCGCGGTCGGCGCCGCCAGCTCCCAGGTGGCCATCCAGATCGATCATCCGAACGCACGCGGCATGACCGCCACGCTGAACGGTGCCTTGTCCGCCGGCAAGCGGGTTCACCTGCGCCACTACGTGCAGCACCGGGACGAGGCGACGGAACGGGACGTGGACCCGATGCGCCTGCTGGTGGTGGAGGGCAGGACCTACCTGGAGGGGTGGTGCCGGCGCGCCGAAGGCGTCCGGCTCTTCCGGCTCGACCGGGTGCTGTCGGTTGACGTGCTCGACGTGCCCGCCGAGGTGCCGGAGAGCGCGGAGCCGAGGGACGTCGACGCGGGGCTCTTCACGGCCTCGCCGTCGGACGTGCTTGTCGAGCTTGAGCTCGGCCCGGCCGCCCGCTGGGTCGCCGAGTACTACCCGTGCGAGTCGGAGACCGAGCTGGCCGACGGGCGGCTGCGCATCGGCCTCCGCACCCCCGACACCACGTGGCTGCGCGGCCTCGCCTTGCGCCTGGGGGAAGACGCCCGGGTGGTGTCCCCGGCCGCGCTGGCGGACGAGGTCCGCTCCGCCGCCGCCGCCGCGCTCGCGCAATATGAGTAGCCGCCCCCTAAGCTGGGCACAGTGCCCGCGAACACCCCGGTGCCGGCAAACACGAAGCGTAGCCGTTTGCGAGGATCTGGGAGCATCTGGCCGGTTTACCTGCCGTTTGGCGACTGGACCCTAGTCGTTTCGCTGCACACGTGTAGACTCGTCCAAAGAGGCGAGCCTCGACTTGCGAGGCTCATCCCCTGTGACTTAAGGACGCAAATGAACATTGGTGACCTCTTCGACAGCCCGTTGAAGGTCCTGATCATCGCGATTGTGGTCCTCGTACTATTCGGATCGCGCAAGCTGCCCGATGCCGCACGCTCGCTCGGCAAGTCGATGCGCATCTTGAAGACCGAGGTGTCCGGCCTCCACGACGACGAGCCCGCGCCGGCCGCGACGGTTCAGGCTGTCGCCCCGGCCCAGCTCCAGGCCCAGGCGGCGCCCGCCCCGGTCACCGTCGGCACCACGCCGGACGCACAGGCCCAGATCGACGCGCTGAGCAGGCAGCTCGCTGACCTGCAGCAGTCGGTCAAGACCTCGGACAGCGCGCAGGCCAACTAGGCCCGGCCGACGCCCCGAGCCCTCATCAGCAACCCCTCCGGAAACGAAGCGATCATGGCCACGAAGCCTTCCGCCATCAGGGGTGCCCGCATCGTGGGGGAGCGCTACGTGCGCTTCAAGCGGCAGGCCAACCCGGAGGGGCGCATGCCCCTGTTCGACCATCTGCGCGAGCTCCGCAACCGCGTCGTCAAGATCGCCCTGGCGGTCACCGCGGGCGCGATCCTGGGCTGGGTCTTCTACATCCAGATCTGGGACTTCATGAAGGTGCCGTTCTGCCAGGCGGTGGGGACCTGCGAGAACAACGTGCCGGGCCGGTACCTGCAGTTCCTCGGTGTGCTTGACCCCTTCTACTTCAAGGTGAAGGTGGCGATCTTCGCCGGGGCCATCCTCACCAGCCCGGTCTGGCTGTACCAGATCTGGGCGTTCATCGCTCCAGGGCTTTACCGCAAGGAGAAGCGCTGGACCTACACGTTCCTCGGCGCCGCGATCCCGCTGTTCGGCCTGGGCTGTTTCTTCGCCTACCTGGCGATGGACCGCGGTCTGCATTTCCTCATGAACATGGCGCCGCCCGGCACGAGCACGGTGTACACCGCCGATACCTATCTCGGCTACTGGCTCGCGATGATCTTCGGATTCGGGCTGTGCTTCGAGGTGCCGCTGTTCCTGGTGATGCTGAATGTCGTCCGGGTTGTCACCCACAAGTGGTTCAAGAAGTGGCGCCGGATCATCATCTTCCTGATCTTCGTGTTCGCCGGCATCGCGTCGCCAAGCCCCGACCCGATCACCATGCTGCTGCTCGGCGGGATCGTCATCGTGCTCGTCGAGGCGGCCGAGGTCTTCATCTACTTCAACGACAAGCGCTACGCCCGCACCCACCCAGACCTGTACGCGGACCTGGCCGACAACGAGCTGGCCCCGGTCGAGGCCCCCGAGCGGGTCGACGCCGATCTGTTATCCCCCGGGGGAGCGACCCCCGTACCCCCCGGTGTCCGCACGAACGGGCCTGATCGCAAAAACCGCGATCGTATCAGGCCCGTTCGCACGGACGATGCTCAGTGGGCTCCGCTCATGGGTCTGTGCGCCTCACGCGTACCAGGCGAGGACGGAGTCCCCTAGTCTTGGTGACATGAGCACACCGGCGGTGAGCCCTGCTGAAAGGTACGCGAAGTTCCGCGAACAGCAGGCGGCCCCTGAGTTCACCAGCTTTCGTGAGCTCTACGACTTCGACTTCGACCCGTTCCAGGTCGCCGCGTGCGCCGCGCTGACGAACGGAGACGGCGTCCTCGTCGCGGCACCGACGGGAAGCGGCAAGACCGTCGTCGGCGAGTACGCGGTCCACCTGGCGCTGACCCAGCAGAAGAAGTGCTTCTACACCACGCCGATCAAGGCGCTGTCCAACCAGAAGTACAACGACCTCGTCAGACGCTACGATACCGACACCGTCGGCCTGCTGACCGGCGACAACGCCGTCAACGGGGACGCGCCCGTCGTCGTGATGACCACCGAGGTCCTGCGCAACATGCTGTACGCGGGCTCGCCCGCGCTGAAGGACCTCGGCTACGTGGTACTCGACGAGGTGCACTACCTCGCCGACCGCTCCCGCGGCGCAGTCTGGGAAGAGGTAATCATCCATCTTCCGGAGAGCGTCCGCGTCGTCGCTCTGTCCGCCACGGTCAGCAACGCCGAGGAGTTCGGCGACTGGCTCGCCCAGGTGCGCGGCGGCACCGAGGTCATCGTCGACGAGCACCGCCCGGTCCCGCTGTGGCAGCACATGCTCGCCGGGCGACGGCTGTACGACCTGTTCACCGACGACAACCACCGCGAGGTCAACCCGGAGCTGGTCCGGCTCGCGCACCGCGAGGCGATCCGCCAGCCCGCCAGCAGGCCGGGACGCGGCGGTCAGCGGCCGCGACGCAACGCGCCGCCGTACCGCCCGGAGATCATCGACCGGCTCGACGCGAGCCGGGCTGCTGCCCGCGATCACGTTCATCTTCAGCCGGGCCGGCTGCGACGCCGCCGTCCAGCAGTGCCTGGCCGCGGGCCTGCGCCTCACCACGCCCGATGAGGCGCGGATCATCGAGGACATCGCCGCCAGACGAACCGCCGACATCCCCGACGAGGACCTGACGATCCTCGGCTACCACGACTGGGTGCTGGCACTCGAGCGGGGCATCGCCGCGCACCACGCCGGCCTGCTGCCCGCCTTCAAGGAGGTCGTCGAGGAGCTGTTCACCGCCGGTCTGGTCAAGGCGGTCTTCGCCACCGAGACCCTGGCGCTCGGCATCAACATGCCCGCACGGACCGTGGTGCTTGAAAAACTCGACAAGTGGAACGGCGAAGCCCACGTCGCGCTCACCCCGGGCGAGTACACCCAGCTCACCGGGCGGGCGGGACGCCGCGGCATCGACGTCGAAGGGCACGCGGTCGTGCTCTGGCAGCCAGGCGTGGACCCGGGCTCGGTGGCCGGACTGGCGGGCACCCGGACCTACCCGCTGAACTCCTCCTTCCGCCCGTCCTACAACATGGCGGTCAACCTGACCGGCCGGGTCGGCCGCGCGCGGGCGGCCTCCCTGCTCGAGTCGAGCTTTGCCCAGTTCCAGGCCGACCGCGGGGTCGTCGGCCTGGCCAGGAGGCTGCGCCGCCTCAAGGAGCAGGCCGATGACCTGGCCCGGCAGGTCACCTGCGACCGCGGTGACTTCATGGAGTACGCCGAAATGCGGCGCAGGCTCACCGACGTCGAACGCGGCGCCTCCAGCGGCCGGGCCTCCGCTCAGCGCGCCGAGGCCAGACGGGTCCTCGCGACGCTGCAGGCGCGGCGACATCATCCGCGTTCCCGTCCGGCCGCCGGGTGGGCCTCGCGGTGGTCCTGAACCCGCCACCCGCCGGCGGCGAGTTCTCGCCGAACCGCGCCGACGGGCCCCTGGTGCTCACCGTCGGCGGCCAGCTCAAGCAGCTGTCCGCGGCCGACTTCCCGGTGCCCGCCGAACCGGTCGACCGGCTCCGCATCCCGGCGTCGTTCAGCGAGCGCTCACCGAAGCACCGTCGTGACCTGGTCTCCGCGATGCGCTCCAAGGTCGATGGCCGGGAGCGGAGCCCCCAGCGCGCCGTCGCCGCGCCGGTGCCGCGGACGATGAGCCGGAACGGGGCCGTAGCTCCGCGCGTACGGGATGATCTCGCGAGGCAGAAAGCCGGTCCGTTCTGATGACGATGACGGCCGATGGACGCGGACGAGCGACTCCGGGCCGTGACGGACGGCGCCAGGGCTTCGCCGGGGCAGGGAGGACATCGCCGAGCTGCGCCGCAAGCTCCGCCGGCATCCGTGCCACGCGTGCCCGGACCGGGAGCAGCATGCCAGGTCGGCCGAGCGCTACTTCCGGCTTAAGAAGGATGCCGACGAGCTTGAGCGGCAGGTCGCGGGGCGTCGGCACGTGATCGCCCGGACCTTCGACCGAGTCTGCCGGGTCCTTGACGAGCTCGGCTATCTGGACGGCGACACGGTCACCCCGGCGGGCCAGCGGCTGACCCGGCTGTACTCCGAGCTCGACCTGCTGGCGGCCGAGTGCCTGCGCCGCGGCACGTGGGAGGGCCTGAATCCGGCGGAGCTCGCGGCGTGCGTTTCCGTGCTGTCGTTCGAGTCACGCAAGCAGAACCAGGACGCAGGCCCGGCCCGGCTGCCGAAGGGCCCGGTCCGCGACGTCCTCACCACGATGGCACGGACCTGGGGCGAGCTCGACCACCTGGAGCAGCGCAACGGTCTGTCGTTCCTCCGTGAGCCCGACCCGGGCTTTGTCTGGGCGGCCTACCGCTGGGTGCGCGGCGCCAAGCTCGAAGACGTTCTCGATTCGGTCCCTGGCCTGACCCCGGGCGACTTCGTCCGCTCGATGAAGCAGCTTATCGATCTCCTGGACCAGATCGCCGTTGCCTCTTCAGGCCCGGGCGCGGACCGTGCCCGGCGCGGGCACGGTGGGGCTGCGTCTGCCCCGGGCCTTGACTCCGACCCCCCGGTGACCCCGGACCCGGGCCCGGCCGGCACCGCGTCAGCCGCTCCGCCTGCCGGCGAACCGGACGCTGATGCCGCGAACCCGGGAAACGGCAGGGAGCCTGACAGCGCGCGGCCCTCGCGCGAGCCCGCGCCTAAGAGCCGGGGCGTGGCGTCGACGGCTCGTGCCGCCATCGACGCGATTCGCCGCGGCGTCGTCGCCTACTCGATGGTCACCGAATAAGCGCTGACGTTTACGCGCATCCACGGCCGGGCCTCGAGGATGGCGTCGCGCAGGCTTTGCCGCTTTCCATAGACGATGGCTATGGGTTGCTGGCAAGAGTGGCATTAGTGCTGATGTAACACCGGCGGTTACCGTGAAGTGAGAACCGCTCGGGGGTGTCAGCCATGTCAAGCTCAGTCGTCGACCTGCCAAGCGTCACCGGCGCCTGCCCGGAGCTCCTGGCCGCTGCCATCCGCCGTGCGGTCCGCTCGGGCGGCTCATGGCAGGAGACGGCCGACCGCGTGGCCGCCGCCCTCCGCGGCCGCCTGCCGGGCCCCGGCCTGCTCTCTCCCCGGCAGCTCGCCGGCGACCCGGGCGGCTACCAGACTCACCTAGTGCACGCCGAGCCCGACGGGTCGTTCTCGATCGTGGTCATGGTCTGGCTGCCCGGCCAGCAGACGCCGGTGCACGACCACCTGACGCTGGTGCGTGACCGCGGTCCTGCAGGGCACCGAGTACGAGGAGGTCTACCGGCTGATCCCCGGGGAGCGCCGCTCCCTCAGGTGACACCCGGGACGTGATCACCTGGAACTGGTCGCGCGTAACGCCAACCCGGTCGGCACGGTCAGCGGCTTCGCCCCGCCCGGCGACATCCACCAGGTCACGAACATCGGCGACAGCGTAGCCGTCTCGATGCACGTCTACGGCACCGACATCACCCGCGTCGGCTCCAGCGTCCGCCGCGTCTACGACCTCCCAGTCCGCTAGCCGCCGACCACAGACACACCCTCCGAATGAACTGTTAACGATCACGTTAACAGTTCATTTTTCGTTGTCCGAACTTGCGTCGACCGAGCTATAGCGATATATCTTTGAGACTGTCGAAGACGATATCAACGACTATCGAAAGAAGGTGACGTGTCATGCGAGAAGAGCACAGGCACGGTATGCGAGACGAAGGCTGGGGTCCGTCGCCCCGGCCGGGCGGCCCCGAGTGGGGGCCGCGGCCCGGGCGCGGCTCGGGCAGGTACGGCGGAGAGCGCATGGAGCGCGGACTGGTTCCGCGGCGGCCCCGGCCGCCGTGGCGGCCCCGGCGGTCCGGGCGCCATGGCGGCCCGGCGGCCGCCGCTGGGGCATGGAGATGCCGGACTTCGGCCCTGGCGGCCCTGGCGGCCCTGGCGAGCTCGGAAGGCGATGTACGGCCGGCG
Organism: uncultured Actinomycetota bacterium; assembly: GCA_963785645.1. Lineage (GTDB taxonomy): Bacteria > Actinomycetota > Actinomycetes > Streptosporangiales > Streptosporangiaceae > Trebonia. The sequence goes on along the minus strand of CAWAWG010000014.1, from coordinate 178,694 downwards.
CGGCTTCGGCCGCGGCACGCCGCGTCCGCAAGGGCGACGTGCGGGCCGCGATCCTCGACCTGCTCGCCGAGGGCGGGCAGTGGAACGGCTACCAGCTGATCCAGGAGATCGCGGGCCGCACGAGCGGCGTGTGGCGGCCGAGCGCGGGGTCGGTCTACCCGGCGCTGCAGCAGCTTGAGGACGAGGGCCTGATCGCCCCCGAGGGCGAGGGCCGCCGCCGGATGTTCGCGCTCACCGACGCGGGCCGCACCTACGCCGCAGGAGCACGCGGACGAGCTGAACGCCTCCTGGGACGCGGCCGCGGGGATGACCGACGAGGCCGCCATCGAGTTCCACGACCTGATCCGCCAGGTCATGATGGCGGTGATGGAGGTGCGGCGCGCCGGTTCGGCCGACCAGCTGGCCCAGGCCCGCGCGGTCCTGGCGCAGGCTCGCCGCTCGCTGTACCTGATCCTGGCCGACGACGAGCCGGACGCGGCGGGACCGGCGGACACGGTGCCCGCAAGCACCGGGGACGACACCCTGACCGATGACACCCCGGAGACCGGCGAGTGAACCTGCCCTCCGCCGGGGATCCCGGCTCGCCGCACTACGGGGGCGAGGACGAGGGAGCGCGGTGACCGAGCCCGTCGTCCAGGTCACCGACCTGGTGAAGCGCTACGGAGAGCTTGAGGCGGTCCGCGGCATCAACTTCGAGGTCCAGCCGGGTGAGACCTTCGGTTTCCTCGGTCCGAACGGCGCGGGCAAGTCGACCACGATCAAGATCCTGTGCACCCTCGCGAACCCCACCTCGGGGTCCGCGAGGGTGGCCGGGCACGACGTGCAGCGGGAACGTGACACGGTCCGGCGGAACATCGGCCTGGTCTTCCAGGACCCGACGCTCGACACCTACCTCACCGGCGAGCAGAACCTGCGGTTCCACGCCGACCTGTACGGCGTGCCCCGCTCCCAGCTGAATGCCAGGATGAAGCTGGTCCTCGACATGGTGAACCTGTGGGACCGCCGCGAGTCCCTCGGTCGCCACCTACTCGGGCGGCATGAAGCGCCGCCTGGAGATCGCCCGTGGCCTGCTGCACGCCCCCCGCGTGCTGTTCCTCGACGAGCCGACCGTCGGTCTCGACCCGCAGACCAGGTCTTCGATCTGGGAGTACATCAACGACCTGAAGCAGCGTGAGGACATCACTATCTTCCTCACGACGCACTACATGGACGAGGCGGAGAACTGCGACCGCATCGCCATCATCGATCACGGCCAGATCGTCGCGATCGATACACCCGAGAATCTCAAGGCCAGCATCGGCAAGGACCGGGTGCAGATCTCCACCGCCGATGACCAGGACGCCATCAAGGAACTCAAGGACCGGTTCGACCTCGACGGCCGCCGTTCACGAGGGCCTTGTCACGTTCAGCGTCACGTCCGGCGAGCAGTTCGTACCGCGGCTATTCGCCGAGCTCACCGTGGCGATCCGCTCGGTCAGCGTGGCCCGGCCGTCTCTCGACGACGTCTTCATGTCGTACACCGGCCGCACCATCAGGGACTCCGAGGCGACCGCGGGCGACAGGAACCGCGCCCGCATGATGGCCTTCGGCCGAGGGAGGTAACCAGCGATCATGGCGGTTTCCACGGGCTTATCAACCCGGGCCAGCCGGACACCGGCGACCCGGACAGCGCCTCGGTCGCCGAGGCCATCCGGGTCGCCGTCCCGGTCAGCGGTCTGCGGCAGGATCTGCGGGCGATCAGCATCGTCTGGCGCCGGGAGATCATCCGGTTCAAGAGCGACCGGCTCCGCGCGGTCACGTCGCTCGTCCAGCCGGTGCTCTTCCTGTTCGTCCTCGGTACCGGCCTGTCCTCGCTGGCCAGCCGGGGATTGCCGCCGGGGGTCGACTTCAGAACGTTCATCTATCCCGGCGTGCTCGCGATGTCCGTCCTGTTCACGGCCATGTTTTCCGCGGCTTCTATTGTGTGGGACCGCGAGTTCGGGTTTCTGCGGGAGATGCTGGTCGCGCCGGTCAGCAGGTCCGCAATCGTTATTGGGAAATGCCTCGGCGGTGCCACGGTTGCCACGTTCCAGGGAATCGTCATTCTCGCCCTAGCCGGTGCTGGCGCATGTGCCGTACAATCCCGATTCTGATCCTCACCGTAATCGGCGAACTCCTGCTGCTGGCCTTCACGCTGACCGCGTTCGGCGTAATGATGGCGGCCCGGATAACGCAGATACAGGCCTTCATGGCGCTGACCCAGATGCTGCTGATGCCGCTGTTCTTCCTGTCCGGTGCGCTTTACCCGCTCCGGTCGCTGCCTGCCTGGCTGACCGTGCTCACCCGGATCGACCCGCTTACCTACGCCGTTTACCCGATGCGGCGAGGCGGTCTTCAGCCATCTGAGCATCTCGCCCGGCGGCGAACGCGGCCCTGTCCCCGCCCCTCACCTGGGACGGGTGGGCGGTCCCGGTGGGTGTGTCGCTCGGCATCGTCGCGGTGATGGGCGTCGTCCTGCTCGGCCTGGCGATCGCGGAGTTCCAGCGCACCGAGTAGACCGGCGTTAGGGACAGGGGCGCACGGAGTAAGTTCAGCTGCGCGAGTCAACAGAATGACCCAGAGATAAAAGGGCGACGCCGGGTGGCTACGGGGGCAAACCACCCGGCGTCGCTATCATCGGCGTTCCGACGGGGGCCCGGAACGCCGGCAGCGGTGCCCCGACGGGGGACCAGAGCACCGATATGAATGGTACACGGCCGACCCCCTGTATGTGTCAAGACCTAATGACAACCAAATCTCGGAACGTCATTCTTGCCACACCGCTACCGCCGTGCCGTCCCGCGTGCATGATCAACTGCAAGCGCCTGTGACCGGCGGCTTCTTCGATATCGAGTACTAAGCGCATGCGAGTCGAACGCATTCCGTGTCGTGCCGGACGTGCAGGAAACCGGCGAATGGACAAAACGGAAGAAGGACGTGTTCGCGCCGCCAAGAGACGACGAAAGCCGTCGACAGGACTGCCAGGGAACGACTAGGAGAAAACCCGGGAGCGGCGGAAGGCTCAGCGGTCGTCGTCGGACGGGTCGCGCCGGGCCGGGAGGTTCGTCCGGTGCTCCATGAAGCCGCGCGTGTTGTCCGGCTCGCGCCCGCCGTTGGCGAAGACCACCGCGATGTACGGGATGAAGATCGCGCCCACCGCCGGGACCAGGACCAGCCACCGCAGGTGGGCGACGTACAGGATGATGGCGATGGCGAAGCAGAGCACCCTGATGCCCATCATGATCAGGTACCGGTGCTGCCGGTAGCTGATGTCCTCGGACATGGGCCGACGCGCCTGGGTGACCAGGTGCACCTGCTGTCCGCGCGCGGCGTGGCCCATCCTCACTCCTCCACGTTATCTCTCTTCCGGCAACCGCCTAACCATAGCGGCCGCCGAGATCAAGCCATGCCGGTGCCGCGCGCCAGCCGATGGCACCGCACGGCGGTCGGCCGGCCCGCGGCCCGCGGCCGGGCTAGCTCGCCTGGCTCACCGACGACATGTTGAACGCCTCGACGCGCAGCGGCGGCATGGCGGCCCGGTTGAAGTAGTCGCCCCACTCGCGGGGCAGGGTCTTCTCCGTCGCGCCCACCTCGAGCACGCGCGAGAGCATGCCGACCGGCGACTCGTTGTAGCGGAAGTTGTTCACCGCGCCCGACGACCTCGCCCTCCTCGACCAGGTACACGCCGTCGCGGGTGAGGCCGGTCAGCAGCAGCGTCTGCGGGTCGACCAGCCTGATGTACCAGAGGCAGGTCAGCAGCAGGCCGCGCTTGGTCGAGGCGATCATCTGCTCAAGCGACGCCGACGCGCCCGGGGCGGACAGGATCAGGTTGTCCACCGCCGGGGTCACCGGCAAGCCCGGCCAGGCCCGCCGAGTAGCGGCTGCTGTGCAGCGCCGACAGCACGCCGGCCGACAGCCACGAGGCGCGCGGCGACGGCAGGCCGTTGTCGAAGACCGAGGAGTCCCGGCCGGACGCGTGCGCCACCACGAACGGCGCGCACTCGAGCCCCGGGTAGGACGGGTCGCTGAACAGGTCGAGCGGCACCGGGGACAGGCGCTCGCCGACCCGGGTGCCTGTCCCGTCCGGCCTCGATGCCGGACCTGGAGAACACCGTCCGTCCCTCGCCGGCGTCCCGCGCGCCCGCCGACCAGTACATGTAGGTCAGCATGTCGGCGACGGCGGTCGGGCGGCAGCAGCGTCTCGTACCGCCCGGCGGGCAGCTCGACCCGCCGCGACTGCCAGGACAGCCGCTCGCGCGAGCCCCGCGTCCACGCGCGGCCACGTCCACGTCGGCGAAGTCCCGCGTCGCCACCCCGGCCCACGCCGAGCGCGCGAGGTCGGCCGACTTCGCGTTCAGCTCGAGCCGCCCGGTCGGCTGGTCGTAGCGCGCCCGCACCCCCGTCGGACGTGCCCAGGAAGGTCGAGGTCACCCCGTGCTCGGCGAACCCGTAGAGCTTCCGCCCCGCCGCCTCGGCGCGCGCGCAGCGTCTCACCGAGCTGCGCCGAGAAGGAAGCGGAAGACCCCGAAGTCGGTGGCGCTCGGCGCAGCCGACCAGGCAGAGGATCCGAACGGTGGCTTGTTTCACCGGTCACCAGGTCCGCCGCGTCTTCCGCCGGCGGACGCCTCGGCGGCGGCCTTCTCCGCCTCCCGCACGAGGTCCTCGACCTGGCCGGGGGTGACCCCGGAGCGCGCGACCATCCCGACGCCCGCGGTGCCGTCGGCCCGCCGGTCGATCGAGATCACCGTGAGGGAGCGCGAGGCGGCGACCCCGTTGGTGGTGAGCGTGTTCCCGGCCCAGCGCAGGTTGGCGGTCGACGACTCGTCGGCGATCACGACGGTCTCGCCGCCCGCCCTGGCGGCCGCGAGGGCGCGCTCGACGGTGTCCTGCGGGCGTCTGCTCGCCCTGCTCGTTCGCTGCCCGCTCACTTCTTTCCTTCCTCGGCCGTGTTGAGGATCCGCACCTGCCGGAACAGCGCCGTCGGCGCGCCGTGGCTCACCGGGGCGACCTGCCCGGGCTGGCCCTTGCCGCAGTTGAAGGCGCCGCCGAGCACGTAGGTCTGCGGGCCGCCGACCGCCTCCATCGAGTTCCAGAAGTCCGTCGTCGTCGCCTGGTAGGCGACGTCCCTGAGCTGGCCGTCGAGGCGGCCGTTCCTGATCCGGAAGAACCGCTGCCCGGTGAACTGGAAGTTGTACCGCTGCATGTCGATCGACCAGGACTTGTCGCCGAGGATGTAGATGCCGTTCTCGACCCCGGCGATCAGCTCGTCGGCCGACGGCCCGTCCGGGGCCGGCTGCGAGCGACACGTTGGCCATCCGCTGCAGCGGCATGTGGCCGGGGGAGTCCGCGAACGCGCACCCGTTCGACCGGCCGAAGCCCTTGAGCTGCGCCATCCGCCGGTCAAGCTGGTAGCCGACGAGGACGCCGCCGGAGATGAGGTCCCAGGACTGCCCGGCGACGCCCTCGTCGTCGTAGCCGACGGTCGCGAGGCCGTGGACCGCGGTGCGGTCGCCGATGATGTTCATGACGGGCGACCCGTACTGCAGGCGTGCCGAGCTTGTCGAAGGTGGCGAACGACGTGCCCGCGTAGGCGGCCTCGTAGCCGAGCGCCCGGTCGAGCTCGGTGGCGTGCCCGATCGACTCGTGGATCGTCAGCCACAGGTTGGACGGGTCGATCACCAGGTCGTAGCGGCCCGCCTCGACGGACGGGGCCCTGAGCTTGGCGGCGAGCAGCTCGGGCAGCTCGGCCAGCTCGGCGGGGAAGTCCCAGCCCGTCCCCGGTGAGGTACTCCCAGCCCCGGCCGGCCGGCGGCGCGAGCGTGCGCATGTCGTCGAACCCGGTCTCGGTGACCGCGGTCGCGGTCAGCTCGGGGTGCAGCCTGACCCGCTGCTGGGTCGTCGTCGTCGACCCGTCGGTGTAGAACTTGCACTCCTTCACCTGGTAGACCGACGCGTCGGCGTGGCTGACGGCGGGGTGCGCGAGCAGCCCCGCCGACCAGCCGGCGAGCAGGTCGACCTTTTCCTTGGGCGAGACCGTGAACGGGTCGACCTCGTAGGCCGACACCCAGGTGACGTCGCCGTAGGCGGGCTCGGGCGCGAGGTCGATCCGCTCGGTGTTCATCGCGGCGGCGACCTTGGCCACCTCGACGGCGTGCCGGGCCGCGTCGCGCGCGGCCTCCGGCGTCAGGTCGACCGTGGCGGCGAACCCCCACGTGCCGTCGACGATGACGCGGACCGCGAGCCCGCTGTCGTCGGCGTCGGACAGGGACTCAAGCTTCCCGTCGGACAGCGCGATCCGCTGCCCGCGGACGCGCTCAACCCGGAAGTCGGCGTGGTCCGCGCCAAGCGTCCGCGCGGCGTCAAGCGCGGCGTCGGCGAGGTTCCTCAGCGGCAGCGCCGCGAACTCAGCATCAATACGTCCGTCATGATCTCCCACGCCACAGAACCTATCCCCTCAGGTGGCCAGTCAAAGTCAAAACCAATCCCTGCAGGGTCACCTCCGGCGCAGCTGCCCGGTCGGTGCCGTATTGCACGTCCGGGCTCGCCGCGAGGCGTTTCTGGCGGGTTCCTCACGACACCACGCGGCTGGCCGGATCTTCGTGTCCGGGCGGCATCGAAGCGCTGCTGCGCGTTGCGGGAAGGTGAACGCGCGTGCCGGGCGTGCGGTGCCTGGAGTCGCTGGGCGCGGTACCCTCGGCTGTCGGGTTGGACGGACGACTTGGAGGGTGAGCGTGGGGCGTTCCGTGCTGGTGACCGGGGGAAACCGGGGGATCGGGCTGGCGATCGCGCGGCGGCTCGCCGCCGACGGCGACAGCGTCACCGTCACCTCGCGGTCCGGGAGCCGGTCGAGGGGCTGTCCGTCGTCCGGTGCGACGTGCGGGACGCCGCGTCCGTTGACGCCGCCTTCACCGCCATCGAGCAGGACCAGGGACCGGTCGAGGTGCTCGTCGCCAACGCCGGGATCACCCAGGACCAGCTGCTGGCGCTGATGAAGGAGGACGCCTTCACCGACGTTCTCGACACGAACCTGACCGGCGCCTACCGGGTCGCCAAGCGCGCCGTGCGCGGCATGATGAAGATGCGCCGCGGCCGGATGATCTTCATCTCCTCCGTGGTCGGCCTGTACGGCTCCGGCGGCCAGGCCAACTACGCCGCCTCCAAGGCCGGCCTGGTCGGCCTCGCCCGGTCCCTCGCCCGCGAGCTCGGCTCGCGCGGCATCACCGCGAACGTGGTGGCGCCCGGGTTCGTGGACAGCGACATGACCGCGGTGCTCTCGGAGGAGCGCAAGGCGCAGATCATCGGCGCGGTTCCGCTCGGCAGGTACGCGTCGGCCGACGAGGTGGCCGGCACGGTCGCGTTCCTCGCCGGGCCCGACGCCGCCTACGTCACCGGCGCGGTCATCCCGGTCGACGGCGGCCTCGGCATGGGTCACTGAGTTCGCGCCCGATGCTGGGGCGACCCCCTACCCCCGATGTCCGCTGGCGCGGACAAGCTCGCGAGACGAGACTCGCCATCCCAGGGGCGACCCCGTGCCCCCGATGGCCGCTGGCGCGACAAGCTTCGTCAGAGCTAGACTCGTACCATGACGAGCTTCGGTACAACGACGAAAGGGGTTCTGATGGGCATTCTCGACGGCAAGCGGATCCTGGTGACCGGCGTGCTCACCGACGCCTCGATCGCCTTCCACGTGGCGCGGGTGGCGCAGGAGCAGGGCGCGACCGTGGTGCTCACCGCGTTCCCCCGGCCGACGCTGGTGGAGCGGATCGCCAAGCGGCTGCCCGCAGCCCGCCCCGGTGATCGAGCTCGACGTTACGAGCACCGAGCAGCTCGACTCGCTCAAGGACCGGGTCAAGGAGCACGTCGACGGCCTCGACGGCGTGGTGCACTCGATCGGGAACGCGCCGCAGTCCGCGCTCGGCGGTAACTTCCTCGCCACCCCCTGGGAGGACGTGGCGAAGGCGGTGCACGTCTCCGCGTACTCGCTGAAGTCCCTCGCGATGGCGGCGCTGCCGCTGATGCCCGAGGGCGGCAGCGTGGTCGGCCTCGACTTCGACGCGTCCGTCGCCTGGCCCGGCTATGACTGGATGGGGGTGGCCAAGGCGGGGCTTGAGTCCTGCGCCCGCTACCTGGCCCGCGACCTCGGCCCGCAGAAGGTGCGGGTCAACCTCGTGGCGGCGGGCCCGCTCAAGACGATGGCGGCCAAGTCCATACCCGGCTTCGAGAAGTTCGAGGACGTATGGGCGCAGCGCGCCCCGCTCGGCTGGGACATCGCCAACCCGGAGGCCGCCGCGCGCGCCTGCGTCGCGCTGCTTTCCGACTGGTTCCCCGCCACCACCGGGGAGATCGTGCACGTCGACGGCGGGGTGCACGCGGTCGGCGTCTGATCGACCACCCACCGTTCTGTCCTATCTCCTTGCGTAGCGGTCCTTTGGTCCCGATACTGCATTTCATGGGAGGTTCTGCGGCCGAGATCCCTACCTCGCCGGATGAACAGCAGCCGGTTCCTGGTCTCCGCGCCTCTGACGCTGAGCGGGATCAGGTGGTATCCAAGCTCAGGGATGAGTTCGTCGCGGGCCGCCTCTCGCACGACACGTTCCTGCACCGGGTCAACGTGGTGTTCTCGAATCGCGGCGGCAGGCGGACCTGCCGCCGCTGGTCGCCGACCTCCCCGCCGAGTCGCCCGCGAGCGAGGGCCGCTCACTGGCCGGCTGGCTCCGCGGCGCCTGGTCCCGCGTGACCGGTGCTGCCGCGCACGCCCCCGGTGCGCCCGCGGCCGGCCAGGCGCGTGACGCGGGCCGCGGACCATGACCCCGGCCCGCGGGCCGTCCCGGCAAGTGCTGACCACGAGCATCGCCCGCCTCCCCCGACCGCAGGCAGCCGTTCTCGCTGCAGTTCCCGCGCGGCGGCGGCGACCAGTTCAGCATCGGCCGGGACGCCAGCTGCGACCTGGCGATCGCCGACATGACGGTCTCCCGGCTGCACGCCCAGCTTGAGCGGACCCCGGACGGCTGGCTGATCTCCGACCTGGAGTCCACGAACGGCACCCGGGTGAACGGATGGCGGGTCCGCGGCAAGGTTCCGGTCCGCGTCGGAGACCTGGTGAGCTTCGGCAACCTGGAGGTGGTCTTCGCTGCCAGTCCGCAGGGGGATGTCGCTGAGTTAAATCTGACGCCCCTTGGGCGGCGAGCTTAGGGGTTAGGGCGTCGTCGTTGCGTACCGACGTCCACACATGATCTAGAGTTCTTAAGCGTGACAACGGTTCTGCTCGTACGCCACGGCCTGACCGCGACGACGGGGCAGCTGCTGACTGGCTGGACGCCAGGCGTCGGTCTTGACGAGCGCGGCCGGGCGCAGGCGAAGGCGCTAGGCGAGCGGCTCGCACCCGTACCGCTCGACGCGATCGTGACCAGCCCGCTTGACCGCTGCCGCCAGACGGTCGAGGAGATCGTCGCCCAGCGAGCGGGTCGCACCGGCCCGGTGGGGCATCAGGGGCAGCCGGCCGTCCCGGTCATCGACGACCGGGTGGGGGAGTGCAAGTACGGCGACTGGACCGGCAAGCCGCTGAAGGAGCTGGAGAAGGACCCGCTCTGGCCGGTCGTCCAGGCGCATCCGAGCGCGGTCACCTTCCCCGGCCCGGCGGGCGAGTCCATGCTGGACATGCAGCACCGGGCCGTCTCCGCCATCAGAGAATGGAACGCCAGGCTCGGCCAGGACGCGACCTACCTGGTCTGCTCGCACGGTGACGTGATCAAGGCGATCGTCGCCGATAGCCTGGGACTCCACCTCGACCATTGCCAGCGCATTGTCGCCGACCCGAGTTCGCTGACCGTGATCCGGTACACGCCGCTGCGGCCCTTCCTGCTCCGGCTGAACGACACAGGAGGCGGCGTCGATGATCTCATGCCGCGCCCGAAGCCGGCGCAGAGCTCAGGGTCCGCCGACAGCACCGGGAGCGATGCCGTGATCGGCGGCGGCGCGGGTGCAGTTATACCCCGGGAAGACGACCCCCCGTACCCCCCGAGGCCAGCTACCGCTTCAGGCGCGGAAGGATAGGACTCATGCCGGTCTTTTACTACGATCCGCCGGATAGGTTCGTCGCCGGCTCTGTCGGGCAGCCAGGCGATCGCACGTTCTACCTGCAGGCGACCTCGGTCGGCCGGGTAACGAGCGTCGTCCTTGAGAAGTTCCAGGTGAACCTGCTCGCTGAGCGGATCGACGAACTACTCGACGAGGTGCTCCGGCGCACGGGCGACGCGACCGAGATCCCGGAGTCCGCCCCGGCGGCGCTGCGGGACGACGGCCCGCTCGACCTGCCGCTGACCGAAGACTTCCGGGTCGGAGCGATCGCGCTCGCCTGGGACAGCGACGGCGACCGGGTGGTCATCGAGGCGCAGGAGGAGAGCGACGCTCCCGTCGAGCCGCTGTCCGACGACATCCCGGTCGACGGTCCAGGGGTCTTGCGGGTCCGGATCAGCCCCAGCGCCGCCCGCGCGTTCGCGCTGCGGGCGCTGAAACTCGTCGCGGCCGGCCGTCCGCCGTGCCCGTTGTGCGGACTACCGCTGGACGCGAACGGTCACGTCTGCCCCCGGCAGAACGGTCACCGGGCCGCCAGTGCCTGACAACGCGGTGCCCGACCTCACGGGGGAGTGGGACTCCGACCTGCCCGAAGGGGAACGCGAGGCCCTAGAGCTGCTCGAACGCGGCACGCTGAACGTGGAGGGCCGCCTGGTCGATGCCTCTAACGCGACTCTGTACTGTTCTGTAAAGTCCCACGGCGTCCAGGCGTACTGCGTCTACAAGCCGGTCGCGGGGGAGCGGCCGCTGTGGGACTTCCCGAACGGGACCCTGGCCGGCCGGGAGGTCGCCGCTTACGTCGTCTCTCGCGGCGCCGGCTGGAACTTCGTGCCCCCCACGGTCATGCGCGACGGCCCGTTCGGCCCCGGCATGTGCCAGCTCTGGATCGACCTGGACGAGACCGTCGACCTGATCGCGCTCGCCCGCCGCACCGATCATCAGCCGCTGCGGGAACTGGCGGTCTTCGACGCGGTGATCAACAACGCCGACCGGAAGATCGGTCATCTCCTCCCGGTTGTCGACGGCCACCTCTACGGCTGCGACCACGGCGTCTGCTTCGCCGAGGAGTACAAGCTGCGCACCGTCCTGTGGCAGTGGCGCGGTCAGCCGCTGCCGGAGCGTGCCCTGGAGAGGCTGCGCCGCCTGTCTGAAGGCCTTGAGGACGGCTGGCTCGCCGAGGAACTCGCGCCGCACCTGACCCGGCCCGAGATCGCCGCCGCCGCCGCCCGGATCGACCTGCTCCTAGCCAGCCGCGCGCACCCTTACCCCCCAGAAGACTGGCCCGCGGTCCCCTGGCCCCCCGTCTAGAGGTCATCGCCGAACGAATACGGCTGACTTCAGTCGCTTTACCTGACTAGAAGTCGGCGCCGTCGGCGTTGTCGCCGCGGCGGCGCAGGTAGCGCTCGAACTCGCGGGCGATCGCGTCGCCTGATGCCTCGGGCAGGTCGGTGGCGTCCTTGGCCTCCTCAAGCGTCCGCACGTACTCGGCCACGTCAGAGTCCTGCTGGGCGAGCTCGTCGACGCCGCGCTCCCAGGCCCGGGCCTCCTCGGGCAGGTCCGCCTGCGGCAGCGATACGTCAAGGACGTCCTCCACGGCCCGCAGCAGCGCCAGCGTCACCTTGGGCGACGGGGACTGCGCGACGTAGTGCGGGACGGAAGCCCACAGGGAGATCGTGGGGATGTCGGCGGCGGCGCACATGTACTGCAGCACGCCGACGATACCGGACGAGCCCTTGTAATCGGTCGGCTCAGAGCCGACTCCGTGCAGCAGCTTGGTCTCTGAACCGCTGACCTGCACGGGGACCGGCCGGGTGTGCGGTGAGTCGGCGAGCAGCGCGCCGATGAGAATCATCATCTCGACGCCGAGCTCGCTGAGCCCGCCGATGAGCTCGTCGGTGAATCCGCGCCAGCGCATGTTCGGCTCGACACCGTGCACGAGCACGACGTCGCGGGACAGGCCGGTATCGGAGGCGCGGGCAAGCGACAGCCGCGTGGTCGGCCAGACCAGCCGTTCGGTCTTCCCCGCGACCACTTCGATCACCGGCCGGTTGACCTGGAAGTCGTAAAAGTCATCGGGGTCGATCTCGGCGATCGGCGTGGATTCCCACGCGATGCCCAGGTGGTTGACAACACCGCTCGCGGCCTCCGCCGCGTCGTTCCACCCCTCGAACGCGGCGATCGCCACTGGGTTGACGAGCGGGCCATCGACGTCGCTGAACTTGATAACTTCACCTCCGCTGTAGCCGCGGGCTGTCGCCCTTGACTACAGCCTACGTCTCCACGCGGGCTGGGCGCGTGACCTGTGGCAGGCACAGTTTCGCGTCCGCTCTTTTGTTTGCTGGTCACTAAGACATACGCTCGGTAATCCTATGGCCGGGCTGGCGAGCCAAGACGCTACTGAGCGTTCCGTGGCCTTGCGCGGAGCGCCGGCCGAGCGGGGGGGACGGCGCCATGGGGGGAGACGCGACTGCGCCCAGGGCGGTCCACCGGTGCCATCGCCGTCCATCACCCGGCGGCGAGACACTGCTCTGCCTAGCCGCCCGATAGCCTGGCGCCCGTGCTGAATCGTTCTGGGGCAAAGCTAGAAGCGGTGCTGTTCGACATGGACGGCCTGCTCGTGGACACCGAGCCGCTGTGGTTTGAGACTGAGGGCGAGGTGATGGCCCGCCTGGGCGGCGGCCCCTGGACCAAGGAGGACCAGGAAGCGCTGCTAGGCGGCTCCATGGACAACACCGTCGGTTACCTGCTGGCCAGGGCGGCCGAACCCGCGCTGCCTTCGGAAGTCGCCCGCTGGATGACGGAAGGCATGCTCAAGCGGGCGGCCGAGGGCCGGGTCGCCGTCCGCCCCGGCGCCCGCGAACTTCTGGACGAGGTCGCCGCCGCGGGTATCCCGCATGCCCTGGTGACGGGATCACAGCGCCCCTTCACCGAGGCGGTGCTTGCCAGCACCGGCTTCCGCTTCCCGGTGGTGGTCACCGGCGACGACGTGACAAGAACCAAACCGGACCCGGAACCCTACCTGCTGGCCGCGAAGCTCTTGACTGCCGCCCCGGCCAACTCCGTAGCGCTGGAAGACTCACCGAACGGCGTAACGTCCGCCACGACGGCCGGCTGCCGCGTCATCGCCGTCCCGTCCCTGCTGCCCATCCCGCCGGCTCCCGGCCGCCTGGTAGCGGAATCCCTAACCAAGATCTCCCTGACAACCCTCCGCTCCCTGGCCCTCCAGCCCTGATCCGCCCCATCGCCTTCTCGTCACGGCGAGCCGCGGGGCTGGGCGGTGCCGGCTTGACCGAAGGTTTTCGTTTGACATCATGAGATTAGTCTCATGATACTAATCTCATGAATCTGACCCGACTCATGGCACTAGGCATCCTGGCGCGGAACGGGCCCTCGCACGGGCACCACATCCGCCGGCTGGCCGAGGTGACCAACGTGGGCGAGTGGGGCGGGGTGTCGGTCGGTGCCCTGTACCGGGAGTTGCGCGCGATGGAGCGCGAGGGGCTGGTGGAGGCGGCGCGGACCGAGAAGGTGGGCAACCGGCCCGAGCGGACCGTGTACGAGATCACCGACGAGGGGCGACTGGAGCTAACCGCGCTCCGTGATCAGGCCATCAAGCCGCTGCTCGCCTCCGCACCAGACCCCCTCGGCGTGGCTCTCCTATTCGCGGCGGGCGGACTGGACCGCGAGCAATTGCGCCGGACGCTGAGGGCGCGACGGGAGATTCTCGCGATCTGGGTCGCGGAGTTCACGGCCGAGCGTGAGGAACTGGTCGCCAAGGGCTACGTGGACATGCTGGCCGCGGCGGTCATGCGGCGCGGCATCATGCACGTTGAGGCGGAGGTCCGCTGGCACGACGAACTCGACGCGAAGCTCGCGGGACCCGACGGGGGCGGGGCTCCAGTCGGCTGGCCTGGTGACGGGTCCTTCGGGGTCGAGCCGCCGAGCAGCACAGCATTCGAGATCGGAGCGGGGGAATCCGGCCCGCCGTCCGCCGACGGAGTGCCGGAGGGGGTGCCAGTCGCGGGCGGGCCGCAAGGCGGCGCGGCGTCGACAAGGCATGATAAATCGAGATAGTACTTGAAATTATTTGAGATATTACTCGATAATAACGACGGGCCCGGCGCGTTCTGCGCAGGTAAGCAGGACGGGCGGTATTGGGAGAGGAACATCACATGGCAATCATCGAGGCCAAGGGCCTCGCGCGGGACTTCACCAGCCGCAAGCGCACGGTGCACGCGGTGCGCGGGGTGGACCTCACGGTCGAGGAGGGGGAGATCGTCGGCTTCCTCGGGCCGAACGGCGCGGGCAAGACGACGACACTGCGCATGCTGACCACACTGCTGCGGCCGACCGCGGGCACGGCGACCGTCGCGGGCGCCGACCTGCTGCGCGATCCCGTCGGGGTGCGCAAGCGGATCGGCTTCGTGCCGCAGGCGATCGGACAGACGCAGGGCGGAACCAGTGACAACTCCCTGGTCATCGAGGAAATGATGGACCAGGGCACGGCGTACCGGATTCCGCGCGCGGAGGCGGTGCGCCGCGCCGCCGCCCTCATCGAGCAGCTTGACCTCGGCGGACTCGACCAGCGATACGTGAAGACGCTGTCCGGGGGGCAGCGGCGGCGGCTTGAGATCGCGCTTGGCCTGGTGCACCGGCCGCCGCTGGTGTTCCTTGACGAGCCGACCACCGGGCTTGACCCGCAGTCGCGGTCGAACATGTGGGAGCACATCAGACGGCTGCGTTCCGACCTCGGCACCACCGTCTTCCTGACCACGCACTATCTGGACGAGGCGGACGCGCTCTGCGACCGGCTCTTCGTCATCGACCACGGGGTGACCGTGGCGGTCGGCACGCCGGACGAACTGAAACGGCGCGTATCCGGAGACGTCGTGACCTTGTCGGTGAACGGGTCCGCCAGCCACCGGGAATCCACCGATCACGGAGCTGCCAGCGAGGCGAGCACGGAGGCGGCGCGGTCGCTGCTCGCGGTCTCGCCCGTGGTCCGCGAGATCACGGTGACCGACGGGTCGCTCCGGCTGACCGTGGAAGACGGTGAGGAAGCGCTGCCCGTGCTGCTGCGGACGCTGGACGGCGCGGGCATCACGATGAAAGCGATCAGCCTGTCCCGCCCGACTCTGGACGACGTGTTCCTCACGCTCACCGGGCGCTCCCTGCGGGACGATTCCCCCGGCGGTGCTGACGGCGGGGACGCGCAAGCCAGCGAACCCGAACGGTCGGGCGTCGTCACCAGCACCGGGGCTAAGGAGTAGCAAGATATGTCATTCATCGCCGACACGCTGTTCGTCTACCGCCGTCAGCAGCGGCTGCTCCTGCGGGTGCCCGTATTCCTCATCGTCGGCGTCTTGCAGCCGATCCTCTACCTGGCATTGTTCGGGCCGCTGCTGACCAGGCTGCCGTCCGGCACGCTGTCCGGCGGGTCAGGGACCGGAGGGCACGGCCGAGGCGTACCGGTTCTTCGTACCGGGGCTGCTGATCCAACTGGCGCTGTTCGGCTCGACGTTCGTCGGGTTCGCGATCATCTCCGAGTGGCGGGCAGGGGTTATCGAGCGGTACCGGGTGACGCCGGTCTCCCGGGTCGCGCTGCTGACCGGACGGGTGCTGCGCGACGTCGTGACGCTGGTTGTGCAGTCGACCGTGCTGATCCTCGCAGGCCTGGCGTTCGGGCTGCGCGCGCCGCTCGGCGCGGTGCTGCTGTCGTACGTATACATCGTGCTGGTCGCGATCGGGCTCTCGTCGCTTTCGTACGCGGTCGCGCTCCAGCTGAAGAGCGAGGACGCGTTCGCGCCGCTGGTCAACTCCGTGGTGGTGCCGCTGATCCTGCTGTCCGGGATCATGCTGCCGATGACGCTCGGGCCCGGCTGGCTGCAGGGGATCGCGCGGATCAGCCCGTTCCGGTACATCATCGACGCCATGCGGGAGGCGTACGCCGGGCATTACTGGGACGCGATCACGGTCGAGGGGCTGTGCGTGGCCGTCGGAACGGCGGCGGTGCTGCTCTTCCTCGGCTCCCGCGTCTTCGTCGCCGAGAACGGCTAACCACTGACACCGGGGGAGATCAGCGGACCAGCAACCGCAACCACCGGATACGTACCCGGTGCCTAGGTGCCGTCCCGGGGCTCTGCCCCGGCGCGGGGGATACCGGGGACGGACTCCCCATACGCCGCAACGGTCCCCCGGGGTGGCAGCGGACCGGCAACGGCAACCAATCGGATCACGTACTCGGTGCCGCAGGTGCCGTCCCGGGGCTTGCCCCGGCGAGGGGGATACGGGGGAGGGACTCCCCCGTGCGCAGGGGGGTCACCGGGGGCGTTCCCCCCGGGGGAGATACAGCGGTCACCCGGGTATTTTCCCCCGGGGGAGAAACAGCGTGGCCGGATTGTGATCGCTGAAATCATTCCGTAACTTTTCCGGAATGATTGAAGTACCTTGTTTGCATCATGCTCCACATAAGCGATTTCGTGACACTGTGGAGGATCCTGCATGTTCCGGCGAAGGGGACCGGCGGTCTCAGGCCGCCTGGCGGCACTCGCCACCGACAAAGCGGACATCGGGTAATTTTCTGACGGCGCCGTGTTGGCGGAAATCTTCCGGCGACCCGCCGACGGCACCAGGAAAACAGCCTGACATCCGTCATGTTACGATATCGCGTCGCCAGCTTCCCGTGGATGGACGCTGGGTAGCAGGGGGGTAGGCAGGTGTGTCAAGTAAGGCTAGGCCGGGGGTTATTAGGTAAGCACCGGCAGTGAATTGGCTGGAGGATCCAATGAAGAGACACCTCAGGCCGCTTGGGGCTTCGCTGCTCTGTGCGGCCGTCGTGGCGCTCGCGGCCTGTAGTTCCTCGACGAGTTCGGGGACCACCGCCGCCAGCGGCTCAGCGAGCAGCTCAAGCAGCCAGAACGGCGGCACGATCACGATCGTCTCGGGCACCGCGCCGCTGTCGGCCGACCAGGGACTTGACTTCACCACTCAGGGCAACGAGCTCTACTCGGTCGTGAACACCCCGCTGCTGACGTTCAAGCGCGGCGTGCAGGGAGTGCGGCGGATCGCAGATCCATGCCGGGGCTGGCGCAAGGCCCTGCCCACGGTGTCCAACGGCGGCAAGACGTACACCTTCATCGTTGCGCCCCGGCCTGCATCTACTCCAACGGGCAGGCGATCAAGGCCAGCGACGTGACGTACGCCCTCGAGCGGGACATCAAGATCCCCTGGCAGGCCGCGTCCTTCGTCAGCGCCTACATCGCGGGCGGTACCGCCTACGCCAACGGCAAGGCGAAGACGATCTCGGGGATCACGACGAATGACGCCACCGGCAAGATCACTGGTGAACCTGGTCGCACCGTTCGCCCCGATCGAAGACATCTTCGCGCTCGCCGGGCACGGCACCCGTGCCGCCGAGCACGCCGATGAAGAACCTGGCCAACACGGGCACGATCGGCGACGGCCCGTACATGTGGAGCACGATCACCCCGAACCAGACCTACACCCTGGTCCAGAACCCGAAGTTCGACGTACCCGGCACTCCCGCGCGGGCACGCCGCCAAGATCGTCTACCAGGTCAACTCCAACGTGACGGCCAACGCCGAGGAGGTGCTCAACAACCAGGCCGACGTGTTCGACCCCGGTGACACGCTGCCCGCGTCCCTCCTGCAGCAGGTCAGACGCAGGCGAGCGACCGGTTCCAGGCGATCCCGACGAACTCGAGCTACTACTGGTTCTTCAACGTCGACTCAGAAGCCGTTCAACAACGTGTACGCCCGCCAGGCGGTGCTGGCCGCGATGGACGACCGGGCCCTGTCCCGGCTGGACAGCGGCTTCCTTCGCCGGACTGCCACCTGATCCCGCCCGGCATCACCGGCAGCTCGTCCCCGTCCACCTGCCCGTTCCACAACCCGGACAGCCGCGCCGAACATGACCGAGGCCAAGGCCCTGATGCAGAAGTCGGGCATGATCGGCCAGCCGGTGACGGTGTACGGCGAGGAGCGGTCACCGCGCCAGCAGTGGCTGGACTACTACACGTCCGTGCTGAACTCGCTCGGGTTCAAGGCGACCGAGAAGGTCGTCAACTCGGGCGTGTACTTCACCACGATCGGGGCCCCCACGCTCGAAGCCGCAGACCGGCTTCGGCGACTGGGTGCAGGACTTCCCGAACCCGTGGGACTTCATGCAGCTGTTCGCCGGGAACGCGGGCTCTTCGCTGAACTACGGGTACGTGAACGACTCCCACTACAACTCGCAGATCGCCACGCTGCCCGCGACCTCGCCGGAGAGCGTCGCCAGCCAGTGGCAGGCGCTTGACAATTACGCGGTCGGCCAGGCCTACTACGCGGTATTCGGCCACCAGGACTTCCCGAAGTTCTACTCCGACAGGCTGAACTTCAACGCTGGCGTGCTGTCGGTGGAGTACCAGACCGACCTCACCAGCCTGGAACTCAAGTAATGGAGCCGGTCAAGTAATGGCTCTTGATTCACCGGAAGGAGGTGGGCGCGGCCGGCACCGTGGTGTCGGCCGCGCCCGCCTCGCCGCCTGAGGGCCGTCAGCCCGCGGCCATCGGGCCGTGGCGGCTGGCCTGCCGGCGGCTGCGGCGCAACAAGGTGGCGCTGGCCTTCCTCGCCCTGCTCCTGATGATCGTGGTGCTGTGCCTGCTGGCGCCGGTCTACTCGCAGCACGTCGCCCACATCGGCCCCAACACCAACAACGTCACCGGCACGGTCAACGTCAACGGCATGCAGCAGGACATCGTGAGCGCTCGACGGGGTGCCGATCGGGCCCACGTGCGGCGCCCACTACTTCTTCGGCGCTGACACCAACGGCCGGGACCTGGCGGTGCGGCTGCTCTACGGCGGGCGCACCTCGCTGCTGATCGGCGGCCATCGCGACCGTGATCATCATCGTCTTCGGCACGCTCGTCGGCCTGCTGTGCCGGCTACTTCCGCGGTGCCGGTGGACGCGGTCCTGCGACCGCTGATGGAGCTGATCTGGTCCTTCCCCGTCGGTGATCCTCGGCGTGGCGCTCGGCACCGCCCTGGCGCTGGGCGGCATCGGCCCGATCAAGGGCAACTCGATGCTACATCCCGGCGCTGATCATCGGCGTGGTGTACATCCCCTACCTGGGCAAGCCGATCCGGGGAGAGGTGCTGCGCCTGCGCGAGCAGGACTTCGTCGACGCGGCCCGCGTGCAGGGGATGGGCCCGTGGCGGATCATGTTCTCCGAGATCCTGCCCAACGTCTGCCTCGACGATCATCGTGTTCATGCCGATGATGCTGGCCAACGCGATCCTGCTGGAGGCCTACTTGTCGTTCCTGGGCGCGGGCGTGCAGGCGCCGAACGCGTCCTGGGGCACGCTGATCTCCGACGGGCATGCCTTACATCCAGACCACCCCGACCTATTCGCGCTGATCCCGGGGGCGATGCTGGTGCTCACCGTGCTCAGCATCAACGTGGTCGGCGACGGCGTCCGCGACGCGCTCGATCCCGCGGGCCCAGGTGCGGATCAGGACCTGATGGCCGCGGTTCATCGTCCGCCGCGCGCTCTCGGCGATCGCGCTGCTGTTCGCCACGTCGGTGGTGGTGTTCGGGATCTTCGAGGTCATCCCCAGCTACAACCCGGCGCGGGCGATCGCGGGCCGCGACGCCACGGCCGCCACGGTGGCCGAGGTCAGCCAGAAGTTCGGCTTCGACAAGCCGTTCTATGTCCAGTACGCCAACACGATGAAGCTGATCTTCACCGGCCAGGTCATCGACTACCAGGACGACCTCAACGTCGTCAGCCAGTTCGTGCAGCGGTTCCCGGTGACGCTCTCGCTGGTGGTCCCGGCGGCGATCATCTGGCTGCTCGTCGCGATCGTGCTCGGCTCGATCAGCGCGCTGCGGGTGGGCGGGCTGCTGGACCGCGGATTGATGGTGGCGGCCATCATGGGCGTGTCGATACCGGTGTTCCTGCTGGCCGCGACGCTGCTGTACCTGTTCGCGTTCAAGCTGCCCTGGTTCCCCAATACCGGGTACGTTCAGTTCGGGTCGGACCCCGCGCAATGGGCCTACCACCTGATCCTGCCGTGGATCTCGATCGCGGTTCTGTCGATCGGCTTCTACTCCCGCGTGCTGCGCTCCAACCTGCTCGACATGGTCAACCAGGACTTCGTGCGCACGGCCCGGGCCAAGGGCCTGACCCAGCGGCAGGTGTTCGTCCGCCACGTGCTGCGCAACTCGCTGATGCCGATCGTCACCATGTTCGGACTGGACTTCGCCACCCTGCTGGGCGGCGCCGCGCTGGTCACCGAGACCGTGTTCAACCTCCCCGGCATCGGCCAGTACGAGGCTCAGGCGATCGGCAACCTCGACGTCCCGCCGATCCTGGTGGGCGCCGATGTTCACGGCCTTCTTCGTCGTGCTGTTCAGCGCCCTCTCCGACGTGGTGTATGCCCTGCTCGATCCCCGGATCCGGCTCACCGGCTAGCGGCCCGCGGAGATGATGACTGATGACTGAGCGGCTGCTCGAGGTCGAGGACCTGCAGGTCTCGTTCGCGACCGAGGACGGCCTCGTGCGCGCCGTGGGCGGCGTCTCGTTCACGCTCGATCGCGGCGAGGTCGTGGCGATCGTGGGCGAGTCCGGCTCGGGGAAGTCGGTGACGGTGATGACGCTGATGGGCCTGACCCGCTCGCCGAACTCCCGCTTCGCGGGCTCCGCCCGGCTGCGCGGCGGGACCTGATCGAGCGCGTCCGAGGAGCAGCTCGAGGCCATCCGCGGCAAGGAGATCGCGATGATCTTCCAGGACCCGATCTCGTCGCTCAGCCCGGTGCAGCGGATCGGGGACCAGATCGGCGAGCAGATCCGGGCCCACGAGAAGATCTCCAAGGCCGACGCGCTGGACCGCGCCGTCGAGCTGATGGAGCCGGGTCGGGATCCCGAACGCACGGCGACCGGGCCCGCGCCTACCCGCACGAGTTCTCCGGCGGGATGCGCCAGCGGGTGATGATCGCCATGGCGCTGTCCCTGTCGCCGAGCGTGCTGATCGCCGACGAGCCCACGACCGCGCTCGACGTCACGATCCAGGCGCAGATCCTGTGACGAGATCCGGCAGCTCAGCGAGGAGTCCGACAGCCGGCGTCATCTTCGTCACGCACGACCTCGGCGTGGTCGCCGACATCGCCGACCGGGTGCTGGTGATGTACGCCGGACGGCTGGTCGAGCAGGGCACGCTGGACGACATCTTCTACGACCCGCAGCATCCCTACACCTGGGGGCTGCTTGGATCGGTCACCCGGGTGGACCGCGACCCGCCGCGGCGGCTCCCGGCCATCCCCGGCCAGCCGCCGTCGCTGGTCCGGCCGCCGGTGGGCTGCCCTTTCCAGCCCCGCTGCCCGCACGCGTTCGACCGCTGCGTCGAGCTTCCGCCGCTGGCGCCCCGGCTGCCGGACGCCGGAGCATCTGGACCGGTGCTGGCTTAAGCCGTCAGACAAGCGTGCCCTGCGCGAGACGAACGGGCGCATCGGGCTCACCGAAGGGGCAGCCAGTTGACCGAGAATGACACGCCCGCGGCCGGGCCCCCGGCCGCTGGGCAGCCGCCGCTGCTGGAGGCCGAGCACGCGCAGCTCTACTTCCCGGTCAAGTAGGGCGTCCTGCTCGGCCGGACGATCGGTGCCGTGCACGCCGTGGACGACGTGTCGCTCAGCCTGGCCGAGGGCAGACGCTCGGTATCGTCGGCGAGTCGGGCTGCGGCAAGAGCACGCTGGCCCGCTGCATCGTGCGGCTGCTCGAGCCGACCGATGGCACGCTCCGCTTCCGCGGCGCCGACATCACCCATCTCGGCCGCAAGGGCCTGCAGCCGTTCCGCCGGGAGGTCCAGTTCGTCTTCCAGGACCCGGTCTCGTCGCTGAACCCGCGCAAGCGCGTCGGGCCAGATCGTGGGCACCCCGATGCGGCTGAACGGGATGAGCCGGGACGCTGCCTCGTACCGGGTGCGCGAGCTGCCTGGCGCGGGTGGGACTCAACCCGGAGCATGTCAACCGCTTCCCGCACGAGTTCTCCGGCGGGCAGCGGCAGCGGATCGGGGTAGCGCGGGCGCTGGCCGACGACCCGCGGCTGATCGTGCTCGACGAGCCGGTCTCCGCGCTCGACGTCTCGATCCAGGCGCAGGTCATCAACCTGCTGGACGACCTGCAGGACGATTTCGGCCTGTCCTACGTGTTCATCGCGCACGACCTGTCGGTGGTCCGGCACGTCTCGGACCAGATCGCGGTCATGTACCTCGGCAAGCTCGTGGAGGTGTCGCCGGCCGAGGAGCTGTACACGCAAGCCGATCCACCCGTACACCGAGGCGCTGCTGTCGGCGATGCCCATCCCGGACCCGCGCGAGAACCGCGCCAGGGAACGGCGCGTCATCGGCGGGGAGCCGCCCAACCCGATCACGCCGCCTTCCGGGTGCCGCTTCCACACTCGCTGCCCGCTGGCCACCGAGATCTGCAAGGAGGTGGAGCCGCCGCTGGCCGAGTACGCCGGCGGACACCTGGCCGCCTGCCACCACCCGCTGAACGTCAGCCCGGCGGAGATCTCGGCCGCCACCCGCTCGCCGCTCAGCCCGCTCAGCGCGGGCGAGCTCATGCCCGGCGGCCCGGAAGGGGCAGCGACCGGGACGCAACTGCCCGGGGTGTCACGGGTAACTGCGGGGCCCAGCGAGGCAGCTGATGGGCAAGACGGAGCAGGCTGACATGTCCCCGGCGCGGCTCAGAACCGGACCGCCCGCGCAATGACCGAACCAGCGGACGATGTCCTGGCCGTACTGCTCCTCCCGGTACGGCTTGAGGACTTCGCACGCGAAGACCACGCGCGCGGGTTGCTGTCGATCCCGCGCGTGGTCGCGCTTGAGCCTTCCCGCATGAGACCGCCCGGGCTCCTCCGGGACGCGATTTGCCAGCGTCAGGCCCGCCGCCTGCGGCTTCCTGGGCGGTTGCGGTTGCTGGTCCTCTATCACCCGGCGCAGTACCCGCTTGCGCGGGCTCTGTGCGCCCATCACCAGGATCTGGAGCTGTGGTACCTCCCGTCCGAGCATGAGACCACGGAACCCGAGGATGAAGCTCAGACCCGCGAACTGGCGGCCCTCGACGAGATGGCGCGGGAACGCGCCACCCAGGTGCTCACGGCCAGCGAGCCCCGTATCGACGACGATTCCCTTCGCGTCCGCCTGCGCGAGCTGGACGTGATCAACCCGCGCGCCTTCCTTCCCGCCACCCGGCCACAGTGGCGACGGCGGTTACCGGCCGGATCGGGAGAGGCCGGTTCACCAGGGCCCGTCCGGATGCGCGGCGAACGTCGCGCCGGCGGCGGCCGCGGCGACGCGGAGCGCGGTCTTGGCGGGTGCGGCCCGGCCGCTCACGGCCACCGTGACGTAGGCGCCGGCGCCGCCGTTGTCCGGCGTCGAGTCGGTGGCGACGACCATCATCTGGGCCGGGATCCATACCGCCACCTGCGAGCCCGGGACGGTAATCTGCACCGGGAACTCGTTCGGGTCGTGAACTCCTCCGTTGCCGAACACCTGATCCTGGTGCGAGGTTTCTGTGTCGAACTCGGTGTAGGCGCGCGGGCCGGCCTGCGAGTCGATCGTCACCTGCACCTGGTCGCCGGAAAGCACGCACTCCAGGTCTGCCGCCGCCGGGGTGACGATGCGCTCAGACAGCGGGGAGCCGAACGCCTTCGCCGCGGCCTGGCGGGCACCGCCGCAGACCCTTTCCGCGAGGGCGTCGCTGGATGCGCTGGCGCTGGATTTATGGGCACTCGGGGCGGAAGCGCTCGACCCTCCGCAGCCGACGAGCAGCGCACCACAGGCCAGGACCACGAGGCCGTCAACGACCCCCGTGCCGCCTCGCGCTCCCTTCGAAACCACGGTAACCACATTAGTCATTCGGACCGACGGGCCCAACGGATCAACCGGGGAGTTCCGGGGTCGTCCCCCGGGTGGTGCTGCGGGCTGGCGGGAAGCTGGCCGGAGGTCAGCGAGCATGGCTGCTCGCTTACGGGGGTTCCGGGGGTCGTCCCCCGGGTGGTGCTGCGGGCTGGCGGGAAGCTGGTCGGAGGTCAGCGAGCATGGCTGCTCGCTTACGGGGGTTCCGGGGGTCGTCCCCCGGGTGGTGCTGCGGGCTGGCGGGAAGCTGGTCGAAGGTCAGCGAACACACTGCTCGCCTCGGCGGAGGTTAGATACCGCGCTTGCGGAGAATGTCCTCGATGTCCTTCATGTCGTCATCGTCGGGAGCCGCCGCCTTGCGCGATCCCTTCGCCGACGCCGGGGCCGGCGCGCGGTCTGCGGGGACCCGTTGGCGTTCCGTCGGCAGGATCTGCGTCCCCGGTACGGTCCTGGCTTTTCCGAGCGCGGACGGTGCGGACGATCCCTCGGCCTCGGCCTTGCCGCGATCGGCCCGGGCCGCCCTGCGCGCCTCACGCGCGGCCTTGCGGCGGGTCCTGCCGCCCGCGGCGAGGAACAGCGCGACCGCGAGGCCGGTGACGCCGATGCCCGCCCACTTCTCCGGCGAGAACACGAAGTCGGTCCCGAACTTGCCGATCGCGGCGCCGATCTTCCAGAGCATCTCGGTCGCCCCGGTCAGGTACGCGGCGATCGGCAGCAGCGACCACGCGGTGACCATCATCGCCGGGCGCACGCCCCGGCGCCGGTAGGTCAGGTAGCTCAGCAGTAGGCCGACGATGGTGAGTCCCAGCGTCAGCGGGAGCCAGGTGATGTCGCCGTAGCTCATTCCTTCTCGCCTCCCCGGTGCTCCTTCCATCGTGACATATCTCGACTAGTGTTCGGAACGCCGGACGCGGCCCAGCGGTGAACATCGGTGTTTTGTTACCGTCCGGGCGAGTTCGGTGCTTTGCCTGCGGCGGCCACCCGTGCGTGCCCGGGCAGCGCGCGTTCGGGAAGGGGCGGCAGTGTGCCGCCGAACTCCGGGCACAGTGCCTTGTGCCGGCACCAGTCGCACAGCTTGGATGGCCGAGGGAGCCAGTCTCCGCTGTCTCGTGCGCGTGAGATCGCGGCCCACAGCGCGTCGAGCTTGCGCTCGGTCGCGCGCAGGTCCGCCTCGTCGGGGGAGTAGCGCAGCACCTCGCCGTCGCCCGACAGGTACATGAGCTGAAGCACCCGGGGGATCACCCCGCGCAGCCGCCAGATCACCAGTGCGTAGAACTTCATTTGAAAAAGTGCGCTCGCCTCGTACGCCTCAAGCGGCACCTTGCCCGTCTTGTAGTCGACGACCCGGATGTCGCCCGCCGCCGAGACGTCCAGGCGGTCGACGTACCCGCGCAGCCGCAGCCCGGACGGCAATTCCGCCTCCACGTACCACTCGCGCTCCGCGGGCTCTAGCCGCCGCGGGTCCTCAAGCCGGAAGTACCCTGCCAGCGCCGAGTGCGCATCGGCGACAAACCGCTCGCGCTCCTCTTCCTCCGTGAACAGTTCCGCGAGGCCGTCGTCGCCGTCGCACAACCGGGTCCACTCGGGCTCGAGCATGGCCGCCGCGATGGCGGGGGTCCGCTCCGTGGCGGGCCGGTCGAACAGCCGCTCAAGCACCGCGTGGACCAGGGTTCCGCGCGCCGTCGCGGGAGTCGGCGGCTCCGGGATGCGGTCGATGACCCGGAACCGGTACAGCAGCGGGCAGGTCATGAAGTCCGACGCGCGCGACGGCGAGAGCGCGGAAGGCGGATCGCCCGCCACGCCGAAGGAAGCCCCCGCATCCAGGTCGTCAACCGCGTTTTCGATGTCCACAGCGCAACCGTAGGGCACACCACCGACATTCTGTGCTGTTTCCTGGGGCACGACCAGTACTTCCCGGGGAATGTTCCCCTGGTGCCCCCTAGTCATGGGGCCGCGCGGCTCCATACCCCGCGGTGGGGTCGGGGCAAAACCGAGACGCCCCGCACGGTGGCTGCTGTAAAGCCCGGTGGTCGCGATGACAGGCAGCGCACAACCCGCAACGCCTGCGGTTGCCGAGGCGTGCTGTGGTCGCGGTTCCCGCTTGTGGTTGCGCGGTCAGGACGCGCAGCGCCCCGTGACCTGAGAGGTACCTGTGGACCTGCAAAAGGACGCGCTGGACGCCGCACGGACCCGCGATGCCGCTGGATGCACGTAGCATCGGTGATGTGGCAAGTGGCCAGGAGGAGCAGCCGGACCGGCGCGAGCAGCCCAACCGCGGCCAGGACGGTCCGGCCCAGCACGGCATCATCGTGGCGCGACCGTTTGGCATTCCCGTTTACGTGTCGCCGTACTGGTTCGTCATCGCCGGCGTCTTCATCATCATCTATGCCAACGACCTGTCCGCCACGCTGAGCGGCGGCATGCGGTACGTGGTCGCGGCCGCCTTCGTGGTCCTGCTTTATGTTTCCGTGCTCGTGCACGAACTGTCCCATTCGGTGGTGGCCAGGGGATACGGCCTGCCGGTGCGCCGGATCCTGCTGTACCCGCTCGGCGGCATCTCGGAGATCGACAGGGAAGCACCGACACCGGGCCGTGAGTTCGCGGTGGCGGGCGCGGGCCCGGCGCTGTCGCTGGTGCTCGGCGCGGTTGGCTGGGGCCTGGCCCAGCTGGTGCCGTACGGCGTGACTGGCGCGCTGATCAGGCAGCTGATGGTGGCCAACATCATCGTGGGCCTCTTCAACCTGCTCCCAGGACTGCCGCTCGACGGCGGCCGCATGCTGCGGGCCGTCATCTGGAAGATCACGAAGCGGCCGACGACGGCGACCTTCGCCGCGGCCTGGGTCGGCCGGGGCCTGGCAATCGCACTGCTCGCGATCCCGTTCTTCTCCGGCAGCCTCGCCGGGGGCGACATCGTCAGCACGCTCTGGGTCGTGGTCATCGCCGCGTTCATGTGGACGGGCGCGACCCAGTCGATCAAGGCCACCAGGTTCCGCGAGCGGCTGCCCGCCCTGCAGGCCCGCCGCCTGGCGCGCAAGGCCATCTCGGTCCCGGCGAACACCCCGCTGGCGGAGGCGGTCAGGCAGGCCGACGAGGCGGGCGCCCGCGCGGTCGTCGTGATCGACCACGACAGCAAGCCGATCGCGATCGTCAACGAGGCGGCCGTCATGGCGACCCCGCCGCAGCGCCGACCCTGGGTCGACGCGGGCTCGATGGCCAGGAGCATCGACCCGAGCCTCATACTCAACGCCGACCTGCAGGGCATGGCGCTGCTCGACGCGATCCGCCGCTCCCCGGCCTCGGAGTACCTGCTGGTGGACTTGGCCGGCCAGGTTGTCGGCGTCCTCGCCACCAGCGACCTCGACCAGGTCCTGGCCGGCGTCTAGCGCCCGCGCGCATATGCGGCGGGAAACGTGCCCGGCCCCGGCCAGGACGCCGGTGGCAGGCGAAACCGGTAGGCAGGCTCCTTCGTCAGACACGGCGGCGAAGCCGGCCCCGCCGCTATCAGAGCCGCGGCGATCGTTTCCGCGGTGCTGCCCATTGTTTTAGCGGACTGCTCTGGCTCCCCGGGCTCGCCTGCGACCAGGAACGGCGGAGTTACGTCCTGCGGGCCAGTGAGCAGGCGATGACCCCGGCCGGCCTGCTTCTGCACGGCCCAGCCGTGGTCCATAAGCAGGTCGCATAGTCAGCCGGGCGGTTCATGCGGGAGCGCGACTGAGTACTCTATGCCGGTGAAGGCGAGAGTTCAGCGAGGCCCGTTCGCGGCCGGAGACCAGGTGCAGCTCACCGACCCCAAAGGCCGCATGCACCAGATAGTCCTCTCACCCGGGGGGACGTTCCATACGCACCGCGGGTCGCTGAGCCACGATGACCTGATCGGTCAGCCGGAAGGTTCCGTGGTGACCGCGTCAAGCGGCACCGCCTACGTCGCGCTGCGCCCGCTGCTGGCCGACTACACCCTGGCGATGAAGCGCGGTGCCACGATCGTCTATCCGAAGGACGCGGCCCAGATCCTCGCCTACGCCGACGTCTTCCCCGGCGCCCGGGTTCTCGAGGCCGGCGCGGGCTCAGGCGCGCTGTCCTGCTGGCTGCTGCGCGCCATCGGACCGGACGGCGAGCTGGTCTCCTTCGAGGCCCGCCCGGACTTCGCCGAGATCGCCCGCGAGAACGTAAGAAAGTACTTCGGAGAGGTCCCCCTCTGGTGGCGGCTGGTCCCCCGCGAGCTGTCGGCGGAGGCAGCCCTGGACCCGTCAGCCCGAACGTATACGGCTTACTCCCTCAAGAAAACTGCCGCATCCGCCGGGGCAGCCGAGGCGGAGGGGACCAGCGGCGAAGCGGATGGCCGCACCCCCGCGGCCAGCACCCTCGCGGCTGAATCGCCCGCCACTCATGCCGCCCACCCGGCCGACACCCTGGCAAGCGCCCCTTCCGCCCCCAGCGACGGTGCCTCTGTTGATGGTGCCTCTGTAGAGGGTGCTTCCGCAGGCGGTGTTTCCGTGGACGGTGCTTCCGCAGTTGGTGCCTCTGTAGAGGGTGCTTCCGCAGGTGGTGTTTCCGTTGATGGTGTCCCTGTGGACCGTGCTTCCGCAGGTGATGCTTCTATAGACGGTGCTTCTGTGGACGGTGCCTCTGTGGACAGCGCTCAAGAGGGCGGCATTCCCGCAGATCGTGCGCCAGGCCCGCGGCTGGCGGACGCGGGAACCTTCGACCGGGTGATCCTCGACATGCTAGCTCCCTGGGAGAACGTGGCCGCTGCGGCGCGCGCCCTCATTCCCGGCGGGCTTATCTGCTGCTACGTGGCGACCACGACCCAGCTGTCGCGCGTGGTCGAGGAACTCCGGGGCCACGGCGGGTTCTTCGAGCCCGCCTCGTGGGAGACCCTCTACCGGGGCTGGCACGTGGACGGCCTCGCGGTGCGGCCGGACCACCGGATGATCGCGCACACCGGCTTCCTGGTGACCGCCAGGCGTCTCGCCGACGGGGTAGCCGCGCCGCCGCGCCAGCGCCAGGCGGCCAAGGGCGCGCATCCGGCGACGGCGGACACCGGCCGCGGTGAGTCCCCGGCGCCGACCGAGACGGAAGCGGAAGCGGCCGACAGCGCCGACGACACTCTGCCGCTCTCGGCGGGGGGACCCGAGTCGTAGCTCGCGAGCCACGGCATCCCACCTGACCCGACATTTCAGATAACAGCAAGAAGCAACCCGAACCGACCCCGGAGTGCCTGATGACTCTCGTGCAGCCTAAGCCGGCCCGGAGCGCCTGACGATTCCCGCATGGATGTGCGTGCCGAGTCTCGCGGATGCTCTGCGGACTGTTGCACATGCCGCCCCGCATCCGGCATGTCGGGCGCTGGCGCGCCGCGACATGCCGGATATTTCACGAAACACTCTTGCGCGCCGGGTTCATGATCACGGATGATTTTCCTTCCGTGGAGGATTTGCAGGTTATTTGATGTTTTTCTTCCGTGATCATGGGCTGGGGCGCGGCGACGACGGGACATCCTGGGCAAAGTGCGCACGCGCCAGGAGCGATACCCCAGGGCGAATCCCTTGACCTGAGCGCCTTGTCCCACGGTGTGCCCAGTGATCCCGCTACCCTCGCCCCGCCCTTGCCGATTCGGCGTAGCCTCCGGCCATCCGGCATGTCGGGCGCTGGCGCGCCGCGACATGCCGGATATTTCATGACTTGCGATGCGCCTCCGGTCCGGTAGGGCGCAGGCTCGGATCTGCCGGTGCAGCCGAAGGTCCGGCATCTGCAGGTCCGCCCGCTGAAGGCGCGGCGGGGCGTCCAGGTCCCCGCCGAGGTCAAAGTGCTCGCTCGTAACAGGAATCACTCGGGCAACCCTGACGCTATCCTCACCAAGGTGGGCACGACTGGATTGCGCTGCCAGCGATCGGGGAAGCGGCCCGCCGATGGCGGTCAGCCCACGGCTGAATGAACAAATACGTTACGTGACGGAAATATAACTCTCTGGTGACAATGGGGCGCTGTTCTGCGGATACTCACGAAGACGCGGTAGTAGTGATCAAGCGAATACGCGCTGGGATGTTAGGAAAGTCCGCAAGGTAGGTAGGGTCTAGTTAGTTTTCGTACTCCCTGGGAGGAGGTGAGGGCCGTGGCAGCAAGAGACGAAAGTGGACGGGCTTCGCGGCACGAGGATGAGGTGAGCAGCCTTACCGCACAGATCTCCTTCCTCGACGAGGAGATCGCAGTGTTGCGTAGGCGCCTGGCCGATTCACCACGTCAGGTCCGTCTTCTAGAGGAACGGCTCCGCGAGACAGAGACGTCACTGGCATCGGTGACGTCGCAGAACGAGCGCCTGGCGTCAACGCTGCGCGAGGCAAGAGACCAGATCGTCGCGCTGAAGGAGGAGGTCGACCGGCTGGCACAGCCGCCATCCGGTTTCGGCATCTTCCTCTCTGCCCAAGAGGACAACACAGCCGACGTGTTCACCGGCGGTCGCAAGATGCGAGTGAACGTCAGTCCGAACGTTGACCTGGAAGAGCTCAAGCCCGGCCAGGAGGTTGTGCTCAACGAGGCGCTCAACGTCGTCATCGCCCAGGGCTTCGAGACGATCGGCGAGGTCGTGATGATGAAGGAACTGCTCGCCGACGGCGAGCGGGCCCTTGTCATCTCGCACGCCGACGAGGAGCGGATAGTGCGGCTCGCCTCGCCGCTGCTCGACCAGGTGATTCGGGCGGGCGACTCGCTCCTGCTCGAACCGCGCTCCGGCTATGTCTACGAGCGCATCCCGAAGGCCGAGGTCGAGGAGCTCATCCTCGAAGAGGTCCCGGACATCGCGTACACGGACATCGGCGGCCTCGGCTCGCAGATCGAGCAGATCCGCGATGCGATCGAACTCCCCTACCTGCACGCGGACCTGTACCGCGAGCACCAGCTCAAGCCGCCGAAGGGCGTGCTGCTCTACGGTCCGCCCGGCTGCGGCAAGACGCTCATCGCCAAGGCGGTGGCGAACTCCCTGGCCAAGCAGGTGCAGGCCAAGGCGGCGGCCTCGGTCGGCGACGCGAAGCCGGCCGAGGGCAAGTCCTTCTTCCTCAACATCAAGGGCCCGGAACTGCTGAACAAGTACGTCGGCGAGACCGAGCGGCACATCCGCCTTGTCTTCCAGCGGGCCCGTGAGAAGGCCTCGGAAGGCATGCCGGTGATCGTGTTCTTCGATGAGATGGACTCGATCTTCCGCACCCGAGGCTCAGGTGTCTCCTCCGACGTGGAGAACACCATCGTCCCGCAGTTGCTGTCGGAGATCGACGGCGTTGAGGGCCTTGAGAACGTCATCGTCATCGGTGCCTCCAACCGCGAGGACATGATCGACCCGGCGATCCTGCGGCCTGGCCGCCTGGACGTCAAGATCAAGATCGAGCGGCCGGACGCCGAGGCAGCCAAGGACATCTTCACCAAGTACGTGACCAAGGACCTTCCGTTCCACCCGGACGACCTGGCCGAGCACGGCAGCTCGGTGACGGCGACGGTGGACGAGATGATCCTGCGCACCGTGGAGCGGATGTACTCAGAGTCAGAAGAAAACCGCTTCCTCGAGGTCACCTACGCCAACGGTGACAAGGAAGTCCTGTACTTCAAGGACTTCAACTCCGGCGCCATGATCGAGAACATCGTGGCCCGCGCCAAGCAGATGGCCATCAAGCAGTTCCTTGAGACCGGCCAGAAGGGCATCCGGGTTTCGCACCTCCTCTCCGCCTGCGTGGATGAGTTCAGCGAGAACGAGGACCTGCCCAACACCACCAACCCCGACGACTGGGCGCGCATCTCCGGCAAGAAGGGCGAGCGCATCGTCTACATCAGGACCCTGGTCTCGGGCAAGCAGGGCACCGAGGCAGGCCGCAGCATCGACACCGTCGCCAACACGGGCCAGTACCTCTAGTTGCTGCGGTGCGGACGGGCGGGCCACCATGTTTGCTGACCTACGGTCAGCTTCCCAGTGGCCCGCCCGCAATATCCCCCGGGGGGACAGCCCCCAAGCACGGGGGTTTCTGCCCGCCGTCGCCCCTGGCCCCGGACCCCGATGCGCGCTGCGCCCCGCCGGGGCGGGAAGTACGGTTAGCGGAAGGCGCAGGATATTTCCTGGACGCTGCGGGACGCCGGCAATATCGCTGAGGAGTGGTCCCACGGAACGAAAGCTAGCCAGCTCAGACTACGCTGAAGAACTATGAGCGTGCTGCGGGTCATGAGCTCCGAGACCGAGTACGGAATCTCCGTACCGGGCCAGCCGGGTGCTAACGCGATGGTGACCTCATCGCAGATCGTCAATGCCTACCAGGCGGCCACGGCCGCGCGAGCGCGCCGCGCCCGGTGGGACTTCGAGGAGGAGAATCCGCTGCGGGACGCTCGCGGATTCGACCTCGCGCGGGAGGCGGCGGACTCTACCCAGCTCACCGATGAGGACCTGGGACTGGCCAACGTCATCCTGACCAACGGGGCGCGGCTTTACGTCGACCACGCGCACCCGGAGTACTCGGCCCCCGAGTGCACCAATCCGCTATCGGTCGTGATCTGGGACAAGGCGGGCGAGCGGATCATGGCGGAGGCGGCGGCCAAGGCCGCCACCGTGCCCGGTTCGCACCCGATCCAGCTCTACAAGAACAACACCGACAACAAGGGTGCCTCCTACGGCACCCACGAGAACTACCTGATGCGCAGGTCCACGCCGTTCGCCGACATCGTGAAGAACCTGACGCCGTTCTTCGTCACCCGCCAGGTCGTGTGCGGTGCGGGCCGCGTCGGAATCGGCGCGGACGGCCGGGGGACCGGGTTCCAGATCAGCCAGCGCGCTGACTTCTTCGAAGTCGAGGTCGGCCTTGAGACGACGCTCAAGCGTCCGATCATCAACACCCGCGACGAGCCGCACGCCGATCCGGAAAAGTACCGGCGGCTGCACGTGATCATCGGCGACGCGAACCTGAGCGAGGTGGCCCAGTACCTCAAGATGGGCACGACCGCGCTGGTGCTCGCGATGATCGAGGACAAGTTCTTCAGCCACGACCTGTCGCTTGACGCGCCAGTCGCCGACTTGCGCGCGGTCTCGCACGACCCGTCACTGAAATACCTGGTGACACTGCGCGACGGCCGGAAGATGACAGCAGTCCAACTCCAGACGGAGTACCTGGAACTGGCCCGCAAGTACGTTGAGGACAAATACGGCACGGACGCCGACGACATGACGCTCGACGTGCTGTCCCGGTGGGAGTCGGTGCTCACCCGGCTGGCCGACGACCCGATGCAGTTGTCACGGGAACTGGACTGGGTCGCCAAGCTTGAGCTGCTCGAGGGCTACCGGCGCCGGGACGGCCTCGGCTGGGACGCGCCCAAGCTCCAGCTCTTCGACCTCCAGTACTCGGATGTGCGGCAGGAAAAGGGTCTTTACAACCGGCTCGCGACGCGCGGCCGCATGGCGCGGATGACCGACGAGAAGGAGATCGCCTGGGCGATCGACAACCCGCCGGAGGACACCAGGGCGTACTTCCGCGGCCGGTGCCTGCGGCAGTACGCAGACTCGGTGGCCGCCGCGTCCTGGGACTCGGTGATCTTCGACATCCCCGGCCGCGAGTCCCTGCAGCGGGTTCCCACGCTGGAGCCGCTCCGCGGCACGAAGGCACACGTCGGACAACTCCTCGACCGGTGCAAGACGGCCGGCGACCTGGTAGCGGCCCTGACCGGGCAGTAGTCTCCCGGGGGGACGACCCCCCGACAAGAGCTCCGTGGTGGCCCGTGCCGACCAGGGTGACTGCCAGATATTTCATGAAATCAGCATGCCTAGCGTAGGACTCGAACAAGATGGTGGATATCTATACACCCCCTGGCGTATCCAGCGATCCACTATGTTTGCGTCGGCCCCCCGGGCTCAGCCCTCGGCCCCGGCATCCGGCATGTCGTGGCGCTGGCGCGCCACGACATGCCGGAAATTTCATAATTTTTGGGCATTGATGGGGCTGAGTTCGTACTGAGACCCCCGCGGAGGGTTGAGCGGAACGCTCACGGGCGAGGATAACGTTGGAGCTGTCGAGGGGCACGAGCCTCTAAGAGACGGAGGAACCGCAGATGGCAACGAAGGACACCGGGGGCCAGCGGCAGACGACGCGGCGTACCGAGGAGACCGAGGAGGATCAAGCCGCCACGACCGAGGAGGTCAAGGAGCGGCACGAGAAGCTCTCCGACGACGTGGACTCGATTCTCGACGAGATCGATGAGGTGCTGGAGGAGAACGCCGAGGAGTTCGTCCGCTCGTACGTCCAGAAGGGCGGCCAGTAGCCCGCGGCGGCCCCCTTGGGGGCCGAGCGGTGCCCACCCTTCAGGGTGCCTCCCGGTGCCCGCAGCATGTTGTGGGGACACCGCACCCCCTGCGGCGCGCATCCTGGTCGGCGCCTTCAGGTGCCTTCCCGGTGCCCGCAGAATGCCGTGGGATGCATCCCGGCCGGCCTTCAGGCCCGCATCCCGCTGCCCGCGGTCGTTTGCGGGGGACACCCCGCAAACCCGTCCCCCGGTACCCGCCCGATGGCACGAGCGCCGGTCATGCCGGCACGCGAAAGACCCGGCGGCCGTCCTCGTGGGCGGTTCGCGGTAGGCGAAACAGTCGGGCTACGGCCAAGTTCAATAGCGGCCCGAACGGACGGTAGTGTCTGCTCAAGGACAACGGAATCAGCAGGGAGGCGGCGGCGTGGAAGGGTTTTCCAACGGCAGGGGCCGGGACCAGGCGGCGTTCATGACGGCACGCATCCCGTCGTTCACGCACTTCCTGTCCTCTTACGCCCCCGACATGCTCCCCCCACGTGACCTTGCCGCGCTGACGGGCAACCGGGACCTGCCCGCCGACGTGATCAGAAGCCTGCCGCACGCGACGACGATCGTCGCGGTTGTCTCCGAGCACGGTGTGGTGATGGCGGGCGACCGGCGGGCGACCGCGGGGAACATGATCGCCAAGCGGGACGTGCAGAAGGTGTTCCGCGCCGACGAGTACTCGGCGATCGGCATAGCAGGCGTGGCCAGCATGGGGCTTGAGTTCATCCGGTTGTTCGGCGTCGAGCTTGAGCATTACGAGAAGATGGAGGGCCGGGCTCTCTCTCTTGAGGGCAAGGCCAACCGCCTTGGCAAGATGATCCGCGACAACCTGATGCTCGCGATGCAGGGCCTCGCGGTGATCCCGTTGTTCGTCGGCTACGACCAGGACGCCGAGGCCGGCCGGATCTTCAGCTACGACGCGGCGGGCGGCCCGTCCGAGGAGCACCGCTTCCACTCGATCGGCTCGGGCTCGGTCTTCGCCAAGTCCGCGCTCAAGAAGTACTACTCCGATGACATGCCCGTCACCGACGCGGTGCTCGCCTGCGTCCAGTCGCTGTACGACGCGGCCGACGACGACTCCGCCACTGGTGGCCCCGACCTGACCCGGCGTCTGTTCCCGGTGGTCGCGACGATCACCGACGATGGCTTCCAGCGGCTGTCCGAGGCGGAAACCGCCGACTACGCTCAGCAGGTCGTGGACGGCCGGATGCGTTCGCCGGACGGCCCAACCGCTCCGCTTCGGGCGGCGAGCTAGGCAGCGCGGCGCGGCCCGCAGCCGTTCCGAGCCCAGCAGCTTTTATTTCGACGCACGCCAGTAACAGACAGAGCTTCGCCAGGAAGGCACCGCGCATCCCCTGACGGGGGTACGGCGGCGCTCCCCCCGGGGGAGAACAGAAAGGAAGCGCAGCCGGTGTCAATGCCGTTTTACGTGTCGCCCGACCAGCAAATGCGCGACAAGGCCGACTACGCGCGCAAGGGCGTGGCACGCAGCCGGAGTTCGGTTGTCGTGCAGTACTCGGGCGGCATCCTGATGGTGACGCCCAACATCTCAAGCGTGCTGCATAAGATCAGCGAGATCTACGACCGGATCGGGTTCGCTGCCGTCGGCCGGTACAACGAGTACGAGGTCCTGCGCAAGGCCGGCGTCACCTACGCGGACGTGACCGGCTACCAGTACGACCGGGGCGACGTCACGGGGCGCGGCCTGGCGAACTGGTACGCCCAGACGCTCGGCTCGAACTTCAGCGAGCCGGTCGGCAAGCCGTTTGAGGTGGAGATCGTCGTCGCCGAGGTCGGCCTGCAGCCGGACGGCGACCAGATCTACCGCATCTCCTGGGACGGTTCGGTCTCGGACGAGCCCGGCTTCGTCGCCTTCGGCGGCCAGGCCGACCAGGTCGCGGCGGTCCTCAAGGAGCGCTTCTCCGACGGCATGTCGCTTACCGACGCCCTTGGAGCCGCACTGGCCGCCCTGGCGGCTCCGGTGGCGGCAACTGGCCCGGCGGCGGCGGCGTCCAACGGGTCGCAGCCCGAGTTGACCGCGGACAAACTTGAGGTCGCGATCCTTGACCGGGCCCGCGCACACCGTACCTTCCGCCGCCTGCACGGCCCGCGCCTCGAAGAGCTCATCACCGAGTCCCGCGCTCCGGAGGCCACCGAGGCGGAAGCCGCAGACTCCGAGAACACAGCGCCTGAGGGCGCCGAGGAGCGCCCCTCCGACGATCCGCCCACCGGCCCGTCCTCGGCCGGCGACGGCATCCCCAAGTAGCCAGCCCCGGCTGGCCACGCACCAGCGCCCGACATCCCCAGATACCGGGCGCTGCCGCGTATACGCCACCACAAGCGCCCCCGGGTATGCCGCCACGCCAACAAAGGAACGTCGGCGATGCTAAGCGAGACCCGGTCGGCCGGTCCTGGACGCCTTGAGAGATTGCCTGGGACGACTGCATGTCAGCACTCCGCCCCGCCCCCCACGCGACCAGAGCAATATCGGCCCCCGGAAGACAGCCAGGAGGCCCGTCCCCCCCGGGGCCACAGCAATATTTGAGCCTTAAGAGACAGCATCGAGTCGTCCCCCCGCGAACACAGCAATGCTGAGGCCGGGAGAGACAACCAGGCGAGGCGCTTTGGGCCCATGAGAAGTCGCTGGGGGCGACCGCGTGTTTCAGCGCGCCTTCGGTCGCGCCCCAAGGGTTTAGTGGGGCGCGACCGACGAGCGCGCGTGAACACGCCGGGAGCCCCCGGCGACAGCCGGAGGCTCCCAGGTTTTGACTTGGCTTTTGACTTGCAGAAACCAGAACTGCTTCAGTCCTGCTCGGGAACGTACTCGGTGAACACCAGCGCTACGTTGTGGCCGCCAAACCCGAACGCGTCGTTCAGTACCGCCATGGGCGCCCCGGCGATCCGCGGCGCCAGCGGCCGCGGCTTGGTGGCGAGATCAATGCCGAGGTCGTCGTCCGGGTCGTCCAGGTTGATGGTGGGCGGGGCGGTCCGGTCGACGAGCGCCATGATCGACGCCACCGACTCGACTGCCCCCGCCCCGCCGAGCAGGTGCCCGGTCATCGACTTGGTGGCGGATACGACGACGCCATCCGCGTCCGCCCCGAACGCCGCCTGGATGGCCTTGGCTTCCAGCGGGTCACCACCCGGAGTGGAGGTCGCGTGCGCGTTCACATGCACAACCTGCGCCGGCGTTACCCCGGCGTCGCGCAGTGCGGCGTTGATCGCGAAGGTGACACCCTCACCGTCCGGCGCGCCGAGTGAGATGTGGTGGGCGTCGGAAGAGTACCCGGCTCCGCCGGCCACCGCGTAGATCCTGGCCTTGCGCGCGAGCGCGTGCTCAAGCGACTCCAGGATCACGATGCCCGGCGCCCTCGCCGAGCACAAACCCATCCCGGCCCTTGTCGAACGGCCGCGACGCCCGCTCGGGTTCGTCGTTGCGGGTGGACATCGCCCGCATCACGGCGAACGCGCCGACGTTCAGGGCCATGATCGCGGCCTCAGCGCCGCCCGCGATCACCACGTCGGCGCGGCCCGAGCGGATCATGTCGATGCCGTAGCCGATCGTCTCTGCGCCGGACGCGCACGCGCTGACCAGCGCGTGCGCCCCCGCCTTGGCCCCAAATTCGATGCTGAGCCAGCCGGCGGCGCCATTCGGCATCAGCATCGGCACAGTGAACGGCGAGATCCGGGTCCAGCCCTTCTCGTTCAGCGTGTCGTAGGCGGCCAGGGTGGAGCCGATGCCACCGATGCCGCTGGTCACCGCGACGCCGAGGCGATACGGGTCAACCTCGGGCGCCCCCGCGTCGGTCCAGGCCTCACGGGCTGCTACCAGTGCGAGTTGCTCGTACCGGTCCATCTTCCTGGCCTGCGGCTTGCCGATGACCGCCACCGGGTCGGCCGCGGCGGTCGCCGCGATCTTGACCGGCAGGTTCTCGACCCACGGCTCGGAAAGGCGGCGCACGCCACTGGTTCCGGCGAGCATCGCCGACCAGGTCGACTCGACGTCACCGCCCAGCGGCGTGGTCGCGCCGAGTCCGGTGACGACAACGCTTACTCGATCGTTGCTGCCCACTGTGACCTCCTGTTATCTCCCGGGGGGAACGACCCCCGTACCCCGCGGGTTGCGCGCCCGATGGCAAAACCGCCTTCGTACCGGACGCCGGTTCTCGCCCGCGGGGACGACCCCCGGCGAATGCTCCAATTTTTCTTTCCCGGTCAGCGACTTCCCAGGTGAGCTACAAAATTAGAGCACTCGTACCCATGTCGCGCCGTGCGGGCCCGATCGCAGAAGCCGCGATCCCGTCGGGCCCGCGCGCCGCGACGCTACCTGTGAGTTCCCGTCAGGGCCTTCCCGGCGTCCCAGAGAAGGAAAACGTACGTGCAGACCTATGAGTTCTTGGCGACGAATGTGACGACGTCCTGGACCGTCTTCAGGTCCTTGAGCTGCTCGTCGGGGATCTCGACGCCGAACTTGTCCTGTGCCGCGACGGCGATCTCGACCATGGAAAGCGAGTCGATGTCGAGGTCGTCGACGAAGTTCGCCTCGGGGGTCACCTCGTCCGCGGGTGTCCCCGCGATCTCCTCGATGATTTCCGCGAGCCCGGAGAGAATCTCCTGGTCAGTCATTATTTCTCCTCTGGTTGGTTTCGATCCGCCGTCCCGGTGGCCGGGGGCGGTGATGGGGGAACGTCTGGGGGCGGCGCGGCTAGGGTACCGTGACCACCTGCGATGCGTAGGACAGCCCAGCGCCGAACGCGATCAGCAGGGCCGGCGTGCCCGGCTGCAGGCGGCCCTGCTCGGCCATCCGGGACAAGGCGAGCGGGATCGACGCGGACGAGGTGTTCCCGGCGTGGATGATGTCGTCGGCTACGCGCTCGCGGGGGATGCCGAGCCGCTTCGCGATCGCCTCCACGATCCGGAGATTCGCCTGGTGGGGAATGAACGCCGAGATGTCGGCGGGTGTCACCCCGGCCCGCCGGCACGCCTCAAGCGCTATCGGCGCCATGGCCGTGGTCGCCCAGCGGAAGACGGCCTGCCCGTCCTGCTTCAGCGTCCCGTTCCGCCCGTCGATGGTGATCTTGCTCGCCTGATCACCCGCCGAGCCCCAGACCACCGGCCCGATCCCGTCCGGCTCACCGGCCCCGGCCGGGCCGACCACGGCGGCGCCGGCCCCGTCGGCGAAGATGATGCAGGTCGAGCGGTCGGTCCAGTCGATCCAGGAGGTCATCTTCTCCGCGCCGATCACCAGCGCGTTCCGCGCGGATCCGGCGCGCACCGAATCGGATGCGGCGCCGATCGCGTAGCAGAACCCGGCACAGGCCGCGTTGAGGTCGTAGGCGCCTGGCGCGGGAATGCCCAGCCGGTGCGCGACGACGGCCGCGACATTCGGCAGCGGCGACTCGGGCGAGCAGGTGGCGACGATGACCAGGTCGACCTCCGAGGGCTCGAGCCCGGAGGCGGCGAGTGCCTTCGCGCCGGCCGCCTCGGCCATATCGGTGACAGTCTCGTCGTCCCGGGCCACCCGGCGCGACTGGATGCCGACGCGTGCCCTGATCCACTCGTCGCTGGTGTCGACGACCTCGGCGAGGTCGTCGTTGGTCACTACCTTGTCCGGCTGATAGCCGCCGAACCCGAGAATCTTCGTCCCGATCACGATCAGGCCTCCTTCGGCTCAAGCCCATTGTGCTCAGCAGCCCCGGTCTTAGCAGAACTATGCGCTGCTATCAGGGCATTTGCGGCATCAAGCTGGTCCGGGGTCTTGATCGCGAGCCGCTCGACCTCCGGCAGCGCCCGCTTCACGATGGCCGTGAGCGTGCCGCCGGGCAGCAGTTCGATGAACGCGCTGACCCCGAGGTCGGCCATTGTCGCCATGCACCGGTCCCACCGGACCGGGTGCGCGACCTGGTCGCTGATCCGGTCCAGCCAGTCGGTTCCAGCGGTGACGACCGCGCCGTCGCGGTTGGACAGCAGCGGTATCGCCGGATCCTTGACCGCCATGCCGACGACCGCCGCGGCCAGCGCGTCGACGGCGGGGGCCATGTGCCTGGTGTGGAACGCCCCGGCCACCCGCAGCGGCCGCAATCGCGCCCCGTCCGGCCGGTTCGCCGCGAATGCCGCGAGCTGCTCCAGGGTTCCGCCCGCCACAATCTGCCCGGCGGTGTTGATGTTAGCCGGGGTGAGCCCCGCGTCCGCGATGGCGGCGAGCACGGTTTCCTCGTCGCCGCCGAGGACCGCGGTCATGCCGGTGGGCTCCGCGTCGCAGGAGGCGGCCATCGCCTCCCCGCGTACCCGCGTCAGCTTGATGGCGTCCTCGGCGGACATCACGCCGGCGATCGCGCCGGCCGCGAGTTCGCCCACGCTGTGCCCGGCCGCGGCATCGGGTTCGCCGCTTAGCAGCCCGGCGACCGTCAGTGCCGCCGCGACAAGGAGCGGCTGGGCGACCGAGGTGTCCGTGATCTCGTCCGCGCTGCCGGTCGTGCCGAGCCGGATCAGGTCTCGGCCGGCCAGCTCCGACCAGGCGCCGAGCTGCTCGGCCACCCCGGGCAGCTCAAGCCATGGCGACAGGAAGCCAGGGGTCTGCGCGCCCTGCCCAGGCGCGGTAAGGATGAGCACACTATTTACCTTGCCCTGTAGACACTCGCCACCCCGATATCGAACGTAACGAACTTCAGCGCCGTATTCTTGTAGAGAAGCTACAGGTACCGTTATCTATCTAGTCACCATCTCGTCACCTGCGGCTTCGTGGCGCGGACGCGGGGCGCTATCCCCGGCGGGCGGCGAGCCGGCCGAGGATGATGGCGGCCCAGAGGGTGAAACCGTCGCGGCCGTCGGAAGGCGTGTAGCCGGTCAGTTCCGTGACCCGCTTTAGCCGGTAGCGGACCGTGTTCGGGTGAACGAAGAGCATCCGGGCCGTGGCCTCGAGGGATGACCCTTGCTCCAGGTAGGCGGTCAGCGTGTCGAGCAGGGCCGCGCCGCCGGCGAGCAGCGGCTGGTACGCGTGCGTCACGAGGGCACGCACCGCGTCGGCGTCGCCGTCGAGGGCGCGCTCGGGCAGCAGTTCCTCGGAGCTGACCGGGCGCGGCGCGTCCGGCCAGGCCGGCGCCACGCGCAGCCCCGCGAGGGCCGCCCGGGCCGACGGATGAGCCGTGCGCAGGTCCGGCACGGTCGGCCCGACGACGAGCGGACCCGGCCCGAACAGGCCGGCCAGCTTCTCGGCCGCGGCCATGGGGTCGTCGGTGCCGCCGAGCACGACGATCAGCCGGCCGCCCTGAACGCCGGCCAGCAGGTCGAGCCGCGCCCGCCTGGCGGCGGCCCTGAGCTCGTCGATGACCGGCTCGGCGTCATCACCGTCCATCGTCCCGACGATTACCGAGACGGGGGAGGAGGACCAGTTCAGCGCGGACGCCCAGGAGTTGAGCGACTCCTGGCCCTCGCCGCCCACGAGCGAGTCGACGACCAGGGCCTCAAGCCGG
Source organism: uncultured Actinomycetota bacterium (assembly GCA_963785645.1). Lineage (GTDB taxonomy): Bacteria > Actinomycetota > Actinomycetes > Streptosporangiales > Streptosporangiaceae > Trebonia. The sequence continues at coordinate 136,904 of CAWAWG010000014.1, read as the reverse complement.
GCATCCCACGCGCCCCGGGCCTCGGCGGTCCGCGCGTACACCTGGGCGGCGCTGAACGCGATCTCGCGCGCGTAGACCAGCACCGCCTCCCGGAGCTCGGCCTCCCCGCCCGGGAAGGCCAGGTCATCGACCCGGCCCTCGACGACGTCGATGATGACCCGGACCATCTCCACCGCGTGCTGCAGCCGTACCGCCCGCGCCAGCTCGCGCGGGGCGGTACCGAATACCTCGGTAGCGGCGGGCCGCATTCGTTCCGGATGCTTGATCCAGTCCACGAACGACGCGATGCCCGCCTGCGCCACCAGCCCCAGCCACGAGCGGTTTTCCGCGGTCATCTTGCGGAACCAGGGCAGCCGTTCGTCCATCGCGGCGATCGCCGCGGTGCCGAGCGTCCCCATCGACCGCTCGATCCGGCGCACCGTCTCCGGGTGCACGCGCGCGGCGGCACCCGGCTCATCCCGCCGCCTGCCGCCGGCCCGGCCCCCGGATCTGCCGCCGCCCGCGCCGCTTTCCGCGGCGTGCCGCTCAACCTGCATCCCACCAGCGTCCCACGCCAGCGAGACTCGGCTCGCCGAATACCGGCTCAGGACGCGTGTGAGGCCGCTGCCTTGGCCCCTTTCGCGCTGGGTTGCCGATTTGTGGTGGCGCTGACCGGCGGCGACGTGACCGGCTGATTTATCGGCATAAGCGCACCAAGATCAGGAGATGAGGAAAATCGCGGTTCGAGCTAAGCCGCTGTGACCGGCATAACTCGAACCGCAAGCGAAACACGGGAAAAGCGGCGGAGCGGCGGCGTGAAACACCCTTCGTTCGGGACGACTCAGAACATCGGCCCGCGCGGACCCGCACCCGCACTGGCGCACCCGTAACTCCTGCCTGACGGACTCGATCACGTCCTTTGCGATCAGTCCCGCCCACGCAAACACCAGGGCGTACGGGAGCCCCACGGGACGTACAGCCCCCACGGAGCTCTCGTCCGCACAGCCGGCCCTGATACGACCGCGGTCCTTGCGATCAGGCCCGACTGCACGGACATCGGGGGGTCGCCCCCCGGGAGATAACAGCGCCTCAGATACCGGCAGGTCCAGCTTGTACTTCGTGATCGCCTGGGCCGGCACGCGACCGGTCCACCTCGCCGGTCTTCGCCAGTTCGGAGAGCACCGCGAGCACGATCGACTCCGCGTCTACGTGGAAGAACCGGCGAGCGGCGGGCCGCGTGTCAGAGAAGCCGAACCCGTCGGTGCCGAGCGACGTGTACGACGCCGGGGCACCCAGCGGGCGATCTGGTCGGGCACCGCGCGCATCCAGTCGGAGACCGCGACCACCGGCCCCGGCGCACCGGAGAGCGCGGTCGTCACGTAAGGCACGCGCGCCTCCTCGCCGGGGTTGAGCAGGTTGTGCGACTCGGCGGCCAGAGCGTCACGGCGCAGCTCGGTCCACGAGGTGACCGACCAGACGTCCGCCGCGACGCCCCAGTCCTCGGCGAGCAGCCGCTGCGCGGCCAGCGCCCACGGCACCGCGACGCCCGAGGCGAGGAGCTGGGCCCGCGGTGCGTCCAGCCGCCGCGAGGTCGGTCGTCGTCGGCGCGTACCTGTAGATGCCGCGCAGGATGCCCTCCTCAAGGCCGTCGGCAGCGGGTGCGGGCGGCTGCGGGTACGGCTCGTTGTAGACGGTGAGGTAGTAGAAGATGTTCTCGCCGTCCGGGTGCTCGGGAGACGCGTCGTACATCCGGCGCAGCGCGTCGCGGACGATGACCGAGATCTCGTACGCCCACGCCGGGTCGTAGGACACGCACGCCTCGGAGACCGACGCGAGCAGCAGCGAGTGCCCGTCGTTGTGCTGCAGCCCCTCGCCGGTCAGCGTGGTGCGGCCGGCGGTGGCCCCGAGCAGGAACCCGCGCCCCATCTGGTCGCCCAGGGCCCACATCTGGTCGCCGGTCCGCTGCCAGCCGAACATCGAGTAGAACACGTACACCGGGATCATGTGCGTCCCGTGCGTGGCGTACGAGCTGCCTGCCGCGATGACCGAGCCCATGGCCCCGGCCTCGGAGATGCCCTCGTGCAGCATCTGCCCGCGCTCGGACTCCTTGTAGGCCAGCATGAGGTTGCGGTCCACGGCCTCGTAGGTCTGGCCGAACGGCGAGTAGATCTTCGCGGTCGGGAACAGCGAGTCCATGCCGAACGTCCGCGCCTCGTCCGGGATGATCGGCACGAACCGCTCGCCGATCACCGGGTCCTTCATGAGGTCCTTCAGGATCCGCACGAAGGCCATCGTGGTGGCGACCGACTGCTTGCCTGAGCCGCGCCGGTACTCGTCGAAGACCGAGGCCGGCGGCTGCGGCAGCGGCTTGGCCCGCACGATCCGGCGCGGCAGCACACCGCCGAGCGCGGCCCGGCGCTCCTGCATGTACTTGATCTCGTCGGAGTCCGGGCCCGGGTGGTAGTACGGCGGCAGGTCCGCCTCCAGCGCCGCGTCGGAGATCGGCAGGTAGAGCCGGTCGCGGAACTCCTTCAGCTCGTCCTTGGTGAGCTTCTTCATCTGGTGCGTGGCGTTGCGTGCCTCGAAGTCCTTGCCGAGCGTCCAGCCCTTGATCGTGTGCGTGAGGATCACGGTCGGCTGGCCGACGTGCTCGCGGGCCGCCTTGAACGCCGCGTACACCTTCCGGTAGTCGTGCCCGCCGCGCGACAGGTTCCGCAGCTGGTCGTCCGACAGGTGCTCGACCATCTTGCGCAGCCGCGGGTCGGAGCCGAAGAAGTGCTCGCGGATGTACGCGCCCGACTCGACCGAGTACGTCTGGAACTGCCCGTCGGGCGTGGTGTTCATCTTGTTGACGAGTACGCCGTCGGTGTCCTGAGCCAGCAGCGGATCCCAGTCGCGGCCCCAGATCACCTTGATCACGTTCCAGCCCGCGCCGCGGAAGTACGACTCCAGCTCCTGGATGATCTTGCCGTTGCCGCGTACCGGGCCGTCGAGCCGCTGCAGGTTGCAGTTGATGACGAAGGTGAGGTTGTCCAGTTCCTCGCGCGCCGCGAGTCCGATCGCGCCGAGCGCCTCGGGCTCGTCCATCTCGCCGTCGCCGAGGAACGCCCACACGTGCGACCGTGATGTGTCGTGCAGCTCGCGGGCGAGCAGGTAGCGGTTGAACCGGGCCTGGTAGATGGCGTTCGAGCGGGCCCAGGCCCATGGAGACCGTGGGGAACTCCCAGAAGTCGGGCATCAGCCGCGGGTGCGGGTAGGACGGCAGCCCGCCGCCCCGGTGCGACTGCTCCTGGCGGAACCCGTCGAGCTGCGACTCGGTCAGCCGCCCCTCGAGGAACGCGCGCGCGTAGATGCCCGGCGCCGCGTGGCCCTGGAAGAAGACCTGGTCCCCGGACTCCCCGTGGTCCTTGCCGCGGAAGAAGTGGTTGAACCCCACCTCGTACAGAGACGCCGCGGACGCGTAGGTCGCGATATGTCCCGCCGACACCCGCGCCGCCCGGACGGTTCGCCCGCGACACCATGATCGCGGCGTTCCACCGGATGTAGGCGCGGATACGCCGCTCGACGTACTCGTCGCCGGGGAACCAGGGCTCCCGCTCCGGCGGGATCGTGTTGATGTAATCCGTAGATCGCAGGCCGGGTACCCCGACCTGCTGCTCGCGCGCCCGCTCGAGAAGGCGCAGCATGAGGTATCGGGCTCGCTCGCGGCCGCGGGTGCGCGTGACGGAGTCGAACGAGTCGACCCACTCCCGCGTCTCATCCGGGTCGATGTCCGGCAGCTGCGTGGGCAGCCCGTCGCTGATGATCGAGTAACGCTGACGTCCGGAAGCCACGCCGGTAGCCTCGCCTTCCGCATTCGGCGGCTGTTTGCCGCGGGTAGTACGACTGAGCTTGAACAGAACCAATCGTCGTACGTCTTGGCCTGATTTTCATCTCTACCAAACGGTAACTGCTCGCACCCTGTGACATCGATCCCGAGCTCGTCGGTTGGACGCCCCCGTGCGATGACCCTGTGCGATGATCCGTGCGATGATGAGCGGCCCGACGTCGCGGAACGCGACGAAACCGGTTACCGTAAGTTGCGGCGTCTCGCCTTCGGGACGGCGGTTCGCACACGACGGAAGGTCAACAAAAGGGAGCGGTTTCCTGTGAGAGGCAGATTGCCACTTGCGCAAGGGCCCGACCCAGTGTGAACTGTCCCAACAAGAAGTTCTGACGCGGCCACTGACGCACGAAGGGGCGGCCGGGGGACGCGAGGAAGGATTCAGGAGGAACGTCAGTGAGCGCGACCGCGCGCCAGGCGCAGGATGAACGCGGCCAGGCCGAGCGGCTCGGCATTAAACCGGGCCAAGTAGTGCAGGAACTCGGCTATGACACCGATTGCGATGAGCAGCTGCGCCAGGCGATCACGGCTGTCGAGAGCGTGGAGCTTGTCGATGAGGACTACGAGGACGTCGTCGACGTGGTCCTGATGTGGTTCAGGGACGACGACGGCGACCTTACGGAAGCGCTGATCGACGCCCTGGCGCCGCTAGGCGAGGGGGGATACATCTGGCTGCTGACGCCGAAGGCGGGCAGGCCAGGGCACGTCGAGCCGAGCGATATCGGTGAGGCGGCGCCCACGGCGGGTCTCGCGCAGACATCGAGCGTGAGCGCCGCCAGGGACTGGTCAGGCTCGCGGCTGGTGGCCCCCAAGGCCCGCCGCTAGCGGTTATCCGGGGAGGCGAGGCGGTGGATGACACCCCACACCCGCCGTCCCCCGATACCTTCCCGGCCGCGCCTGATCACGAAACGGCGATCACGTCAGGCGCGCGGTCACGGGTGCCCGTGACCGCGCGCCCCGTCACCGTGTGGCGGGTGACCGGGTGCCCAGTCGTCCGGTGCCCAGTGAGCGGGTGCACGGTGGTCGGGTGCCCAGTGGGTCGGGTGCATCGTGGTGCGGCGCACTGCGGCCGGGCGGTCCGTGGCCGGGCGGTCCGCAGAAGATCCCGCAACCGTGATCCGGAACGAGTCCGGCTTCCTGCGGTCGTGTCCGATGGCACACTTGGGGGTGGCAGACACGGCGCGGGGTTCCCGCGCGGACCCAGCCCGCGTGCATCGATGAAGGGATTCAGGCATGCCAGTTGTGATCGGGGACGAGGCTCCCGACTTTGAGCTACCCGACCAGCACGGAGCTCCGGTGAAGCTGTCAAGCTTCCGCGGCAACAAGAACGTGGTGCTGCTGTTCTACCCGCTGGCGTTCAGCCCCGTCTGCAGCGGCGAACTGTGCGCTCTCCGGGAGGACTTCCCCGAGGTCGACCGCGACGACGTGGAACTGCTCACGGTGTCGGTCGACTCGCTGTTCGCCCACCGTGCCTGGGCGGACGCCGAGAACTTCCAGTTCTCGCTGCTCGCTGACTTCTGGCCGCACGGCGCCGTGGCCAAGCAGTACGGCGTCTTCGACGAGGCCAAGGGCCTAGCGATCCGGGGCACGTTCGTCATCGACAAGGACGGCATCGTGCGCTGGTCCGTAGTCAACCCCATCCCGCAGGCGCGCGACATCGCCGACTACCAGAAGGCTCTGGCCGAACTGGCCTGAGCGGGGCTTGGCCTGGCGGCGGACGGTCCGTCGGAGGGGAGATTTCTCGCGCCTCGTCCTTCGGAAGGGCTGCCGCGGAGGCCTGGGGCGGGGCGGTCCGTCGGAGGGGAGATTTCTCGCGCCTCGTCCTTCGGAAGGGCGCGAGAAATCTCCCCGATCCGACGTCCCTCTCATCCCCTGGCCTGCCGCTAGAACTCCTATACACCCGGCCTGCGGCCGGCGTTCGGGGGCTGACGCCGGGCCCCTCCGGTAACGTGACCGTGGCCGGGGCTGCCGCTGGCATCCCCGGCCACGCGTCTTTGGTCAGTGCTGCCGCTAGCCTCTCCGGAAACGTGCTTTTGGTCAGTGCTGCCGCCCGCGTCTCGTATGAACGTTCTTTTGGTCGGTGCTGCCGCGCGGCTATCGGGGGTAGGTGCTGACCCCGGCAGTCCAATCTCTCATAGGGCCATTTCGTGTCAAAAAAATCGGGCCAAAACGGACGTCTACTCGTCGGTACTGGCCCTACGTGAGAACGGTCGTGTGCGGACTCGCTGCCTGCTGCCCGGCTTGGGCCATTGGCGGATCAGTCAGGTGGTCGTTATCGGCGGGTTTCCTGGGAGAGGTGGTTTCTGGGGGCGGCTGGGGTTGCTTGTTACGTTTACGGGGTTCTGGCGGAGGGCGGCGCGGGGGGTTAGCGTGGAAGTGGCCCTGGCGGGATGGCGAGGCCAGGGTATCGAGCTTGCCGGCGGACGGTAACAGTTTGTCGCCGAGGGGGGCGGTCTCCATGCGCATCGGACATGCTTTACCCGTGAACGGGAGGGTGCGCGGTGCCGTGTTATCGCTGCGGTACGCGCCAAGTAGATCCGGAGCCAGGCAAGCCGAGCCCATGGCTCCGCGGGGTTGTTCGTGAATACCAGGTGCTCATCTGTCCCGGCTGTTACCCGACGTCGCTCGCCGATCTCACCCGGTGCCCGCGCTGTGACAGTGCCCACCTGGTCAAGCGGCTGGATCAGGTCGAGTGCCTCGACTGCCGCCACACCAGGGACGCGGATGTCGAGCCCGCGATCCCGGCTCCGCGCGGCCGGGATTCGGGACTGGCGGCCGAGGTAGCCAGCGCCCTGGCCCGAGTCCTCGGCACCCAGTAGCAGGCAGGCCTTCGGTATCCGTTATGTCGGGCGCTGGCGCGCCCGACATAACGGATATTTCACGATCTGTAGCGTCACACTGGCCAGGTGGCGGGCAGTGCGGGCACAGTATTCTCGCTGGCCACTTGCGCGAAGAAGGCCGAGCTGGCCTTCGGAATCCGGCGCTGCGTCGCGAAGTCGACGTACACGATTCCGAACCGCTTCTGGTAGCCGTAAGCCCACTCGAAGTTGTCAAGCAGCGACCACACGTAGTACCCCGCCAGGCTGGCCCCGTCCCTCGCCGCCCGGGCCGCCGCCGAGAGGTGCAGGTGCAGGAACTTGATCCGTTCGAGGTCGTTGACTTCGCCGTCAGGGTTGATGTAGTCCTCGGCGGCGCAGCCGTTCTCCGTGATGTAAAGCGGCAAGCCCGGCGCGTCCTTGGAAAGCCGGAGCAGCAGCTCGTACAGCCCGTCCGGGTCGATGAGCCAGCCCATCGGGGTCCGTTCCATGCCCTCGGGGCTGTAGTGCACCACACCGCCCTCAATGCCTGGCAGCGGGCGGTCCTCGTCGCGGCGGAGGTTGTCAGGGTCGCCGGCCCGCAGGTGCTCCGGCTGGTAGTAGTTCACGCCGAGGAAGTCGATCGGCGCGCCGATCGTCTCCATGTCGCCGTCCAGGATCAGGTCGGACGGCGGCAGGATCGCCGCGGGTGCGTGAGCCGGGTAGCGGCCGAACAGCACGGGGTCGAGGAACACGCCGTTGTGCGTCGCGTCGGCGACCAGGCGGGCACGTTCCAGCACCTCGGCGGAGCCGTTCGCGTCGGGCGCGACCCGCACCGGGGTCAGGTTGAGCGTGATGCCGACCGCGGCGCCGGGAACGGCGGCGCGGACCGCCGCATTGCCGAGGCCGTGGCCGAGCAGCAGATGATGCGTCACCGCCGCGGCCACCGCGTCGTCGGTGAGCCCGGGTGCGTGCACCCCGATGCGGTGCCCGTTGTGCGCGACGACGAGCGGCTCGTTCAGCGTGATCCAGCGCGTGACCCGGTCGCCGAGCGCCTCGGCGACGACCGCGGCGTAGTCGGCGAACCGGTACGCCGTGTCCCGGTCGGCCCAGCCGCCGCGGTCCTGCAGCGCCTGCGGCAGGTCCCAGTGGAACAGCGTCGCCGCGGCGGTGATGCCGCGCTCGTCGAGCGCGTCGAGCAGCCGCTTGTAGTAATCGAGTCCGGCCTGGTTCAGCTGGCCCGCGCCGGTTGGGAAGACCCGTGGCCAGGAGACCGAGAACCGGTAGGCGGACAGGCCGAGCGAGCGGATCAGGTCGGCGTCCTCGGGGTAGCGACGGTAGGAGTCGCAGGCGATGTCGCCGGTATCGCCGCCGCGCACCTTGCCCGGCGTGCGGCTGAACGTGTCCCAGACCGACGGCCCCCGACCGTCCGCATCGGTGGCTCCCTCGATCTGGTAGGCGGCTGTCGCCGCACCCCAGATGAACCCCGCGGGAAAGGCTAGCGCCTCGCCCTGCGGCGTGACATTGGTCATGTTTCCTCCTTGACGCGACCCTTTGCGGGGTTTAGCGTAAGCGCTTACATCGCGGCTTGTAAACGCTTACATTCGAGACAGGTAACAGCTTGGTTACGCTCTATGACGTTGCTCGCCGGGCGGGGGTATCGATTGCCACTGTTTCCCGGGTCCTGCACGGGCAAGAGCCCGTGCGGGAGACCACCCGTGCCCGGGTGCGCCTGGCGATCGAGGAGCTCGGCTACGTGCCCGACGGCGCCGCCCAGTCGCTCGCCCGGAGCCGCAAGGACGTCATCGGACTGGTCTGCGTGGAGCACACCGGGCTCAAGCCGGACCAGTACGACATCGAGTCGATGAGCCTGCTGTTCTACGACGAGGTGATGCGCGGTGTCGAGGCGCGGATCAGGGAGCTTTCCTGGTCGCTGCTGATCACCTTCCTGCGCGAGGACGAGAACAGCGGGACCACGCTGCCCGCCGACGGGCCGGTGCAGTCCCGGCTGCTCTCGCTGTCCGGGAAGGTGGACGGGCTGCTGATCGGCGAGGGCGTGGTCCCCTCGCCGGTGGTGACGCGGCTGGCCAAGCGGGTCCCGGTGGTGGTCCTGGCCGGCGATACGGCCCAGCGCGGCGTGGACGTGGTGTCCGCCGACAACTGGTCCGGCGCCCACGCACTCGTCGAGCACCTGGTCGCCGGGCACGGCAGGCACCGGCTGTTCCACATCGACGGCCCGGCGACGGCCCCGGACGCCGGGGCCAGGCGGCTCGCCATGCGAGCGGTCATCGACGCCTACCCGGGCACGGCCCTGACCGGATCGTTCTGCGGCCGGTTCACCGTCCACAGCGGCCAGGAGGCGGCGGAGCGGCTGCTGGCCGATACCCGCGCGGTCGGCAGGCCGTTGCCCGATGCGATCGTCTGCGCGAACGATCAGATGGCCATCGGCGTGGTACGCACCCTGACGGCACGCGGTGTCCGCATTCCGGAGGAGGTGGCGGTGGTCGGTTTCGACGACATCTTCCCGGCCAGCCTCACCGAACCTCCGCTGACCACGGTGCACCAGCCAATGCGGAAAATCGGGGAGCGCGGCTGCGACCGGCTGATCGAGCGGATCGCCGACCCGACGCTGCGCCCGAAGGTCGAGCTCCTCCCGGCCGAGCTGGTGCTGCGGTCAAGCTGCGGCTGCCCGCCGGGCACGGTGACGCGCCAGCACGTGGCCACCAACGCCCGCCGGAAGACCGGCCCGCCAGCGAAGCTGCCGTGGTCTCCGCCCCGGCTTCCGCCGGCTGACCCCCTGCTCCATACGGCCGATCCCTCGGCCCTGACTAACAACTCAAGCACAGAAAGGTAGGTGGAAGGCATGCCGTTCATACTCCGCCGCCTCTCCTTCTACTTGGTGGCGGCGTGGGTGGCGATTACCCTCAACTTCTTCATCCCGCGCGCGGTTCCGGGTAACCCGGCCCAGATCATCTTGTCCAAGTACCCCGACCTGACCCCGAGCGCCTATAAGGCGCTTGAGCAGATGATCGGCGGCGCCCTGCAGAAGGGCTCGCTGTGGTCGCAGTACCTGCACTACTGGGACGACGTCTTCCACTTCAACTTCGGGACGGACCTCAACGAGTTCCCCACGCCCGTGTCGCAGATCATGGACCAGGCGATCCCGTGGACGCTGATCCTGGTCGGCACCGCGACGGTGATCGCCTTCGCGCTCGGCACCGGGCTCGGCATCCTGGCCGGGTGGCGGCAGGGCGGCGCGCTCGACCGCTCGCTGCCGGTCCTGATGTTCTTTCAGGCCGCGCCCTACTTCTTCCTCGCGCTCCTGTTCGTCGACTTCTTCGCCATCCAGCATCACTGGCTGCCTGCCGGCCAGGGCTTCAACGGCGAGGTGACGTCGCCCGGCTGGACCTGGGCGTTCATCTCCAACGCGGTCGAGCACTCGATCCTCCCGGCCTTCACCATCGTGCTGACCTCGGTGGCCGGCTGGATGCTGCAGATGCGCAACGTCATGATCACCACGGTCGGCGAGGACTACGTGGTCGCCGCGCAGGCCAAGGGGCTGTCCAGCCGCCGGGTCGTCTTCACCTACGCGGCCCGCAACGCGCTGCTGCCGCAGTTGCAGGGGTTCGGCCTGGCGCTCGGCTTCGTGGTCTCCGGCGCCCTGATCATGGAGATCGTCTTCTCCTACCCGGGCATCGGCTACCTGCTGCTTGAGGCGGTCCAGAACAAGGACTTCCCCCTGATGCAGGCGATCTTCCTGGTCATCACCTTCGCGGTGCTTGTCGCCAACCTGGTCGTCGACCTGATCATCGTCTTCTTCGACCCGCGGGCCCGGGCCCAGGAGGCAGCGTGATGAAGAGCAATGTTTTCGCGGGCACGGCGAACATCTGGCGGAACCTGCCGCTGAAGGCCAAGATCGGCGTGGGGCTGTTCGGCTTCTTCGTGCTGGCCGCGATCATCGGCCCGGAGGTCGCGCCGTACAACCCGGGTGCCGAGTCGACCCTGACGCAGGCCGCGCCGTCGGCGCAGCACTGGTTCGGCACCACCCAGACCGGGCAGGACGTCCTGTCCCAGGTGCTGACGGGAATCCGGCTCACGCTTGAGCTGGCCCTGCTGGTCGGCGTGATCGTCACGGTGCTGTCCGTGCTCATCGGGGTCTCGTCCGCTTACCTCGGCGGGACCTGGGACGACGTGCTCTCGCTGATCACCAACGTGTTCCTGGTGATTCCGGCCCTGCCGCTGCTGATCGTGCTGCTTGGCTACCTGTCCGACCAGGGACAGACCTCGACCATCCTCGTGCTGTCCCTGCTCGGGTGGCCGTGGGGGGCACGGGTGATCCGGGCGCAGACGCTGACGATCCGGGGCCGCGACTTCATCGCCGCGTCCAGGGAGACCGGCGAGAAGACCTGGCGAATCATCGGCTTCGAGATCATACCGAACGAGGTCTCGCTGATCGCGGCCAGCTTCGTCAACACGGTGCTGTACGCGATCGGCGCCTCGGTGGCACTGGCCTTCGTCGGCCTTACCAACATCAACTCCTGGTCGCTCGGCACGATCCTCTACTGGGCCCAGACCGACAGCGCGCTGCAGGGCGGCGCGTGGTGGTGGTTCGTGCCCGCAGGCCTCGCGGTAGCGCTCATCGGCACCTCCCTGGTGCTGCTCAACAGCGGCATCGACGAACTCGGCAGCCCCCGTCTGCGCGCGACCCGCGGCACGGCGAGGGTGGCCGGGCACCGGATCTGGCCGACCGACCCCACCCCGGTGCTCGAACAGCTTCAGGCCGAGCCCACTCGCCTCGGATCGTTCCTTCACTCCTTCTCGCGCGCCTCGGTGCTGCAGGAAACCTCGGCCGGAGGTAACCGCTGATGAGCCCGATTCTCGAAATCTCCGACCTGTCGGTCGCGTACCGGGCGGACGGCGGCGACGTCCACGCCGTCGAGCACGTCAGCCTTACGCTCAACCCCGGCGAGGTGGTCGGCCTGTGCGGGGAGAGCGGCTCAGGCAAGTCGACGCTCGCCTACGGCGCGATGCGGCTGCTCCGCCCGCCGGCCCTGATCACCAGCGGCAGCGTGCGCTACGGCGGCCGGCGGATCACCTCCGGCGGCGACCCGGTCGACGTCCTGGCGATGAACCACCGGGAACTGCACAAGATCCGGTGGCGCGAGACCGCCATCGTGTTCCAGTCCGCGATGAACGCGCTCAACCCGGTCCTGCGGGTCGAGGACCAGATTCTCGACGCGATCCGCGCGCACCTGAAGCTGTCGCGGCGCGAGGCCAGGGAGAAGGCCGCGTCACTGCTCGACCTGGTCGGCATCCCGCGTGACCGGCTCCGGGCCTACCCGCACGAGCTGTCGGGCGGCATGCGGCAGCGGGTGATGATCGCCATGGCGCTGGCGGCCGACCCCGAGGTCATCATCATGGACGAGCCGACCACCGCGCTCGACGTCGTGGTGCAGCGGGACATCCTGGCCCAGATCGTGGAGCTCAAGGAACGGCTCGGCTTCGCGGTCCTGTTCATTACCCACGACCTGTCGCTCCTGCTCGAACTGACCGACCGGATCGCGGTGATGTACGCGGGGCGGCTGATGGAGACGGGCACCGCGCAGGTCCTCATGCACGAGCCCGCCCACCCCTACACCGAGGGACTGCTCAACTCGTTCCCGTCGCTGCGCGGTCCCCGCCGGGAGCTGGTCGGCATTCCCGGAGTGCCGCCCGACCTGCGTGACACGAAACCGGGCTGCCCGTTCATCCCCCGCTGCGGTTTCGCCACCGGCGCCTGCTCGTCGGTGGACATGTCGCTCGCGCCGGTGGCGGGCTCGATGGGCAGCCACCTGACGGCCTGCCCGATCGTGAGCCCGGAAGTGCTCAAGATGGCCGCCAAGCAAGCGCGCCAAGCGCAGGAAGCAAGCCGGGAAAGGGAAGCTAGCCAGGAAGGGGTGCGGTCGTGAGCGAACCGGCCATCAGCAGCGGCGTGCCCGCCGCCGACGTCCCTGACGGCGGGGTGCCGGCGTCCGGCGGCGACGGCGTCGCCGCCCCGGCCGTCAACGCGGACGCCGACCAGGTCGGCGAGCCGGCCGTCGTCAAGTCGGTCGCGGCGCGGCGTGGTCCGCTCGTCCTGGAGGCCGTCGGCATCGACAAGGTGTTCAAGCTCGGCCGCGGCAAGGTCCTGCAGGCAGTCCGGAATGTCTCGTTCGGCCTCTACAAGGGCTCGGTCGTGGCGCTGGTGGGGGAGAGCGGCTCGGGCAAGTCGACCGTGGCCAAGCTGCTGGCCGGCCAGGAACGCCTGTCCGGCGGAACGATCACGCTGAACGGCGATCTGGTCGACGTGCGCGGCAACCGCGCGTTCCGCCGCTACAAGAGCGAGGTCCAGTACGTCTTCCAGGACCCGTTCGGCTCGCTCAACCCGGTGCACTCCGTCGACTACCACCTGATCCGCCCGGTCAAGCTGCATCAGCCGGGGAACAACGACGTGCCAGGCACGGTCACGGCCCTGCTCGAACAGGTCAGGCTCACTCCGGCCGCCCAGTTCGCCGTGAAGTACCCGCACGAGCTGTCCGGCGGCCAGCGCCAGCGGGTCTCCTTCGCCCGGGCCCTCGCCGCGCAGCCGACGGTGCTGCTCGCCGACGAGCCGGTGTCCATGCTCGACGTCTCCATCCGCCTTGAGATGCTCAATCTCCTCGATGACCTGCGCTCCAGGCTCTCCCTGGCGCTGCTGTACATCACCCACGACATCGCGTCCGCGCGCTACTTCGCGGATGAGGTGCTGGTGATGTACGGCGGGCAGATCGTCGAGCGCGGGCCGGCCGAGGACGTCACGCAGCGCCCCGCCCACCCCTACACCCAGCTTCTCATCGCCTCCGCCCCCGACCCGGACAACCTGGGCTCCGTGCTCAAGTCAGCGAACGCGGCCACCGGGGGCAGTGCCGGCCGGGCCGGCAATGTCGGCCCGGCCGCCACCGGCTGCCCGTTCAGCAACCGGTGCCCGCTTGTCATCGATAAGTGCAAGCGGGACAACCCCGCCCTCCAGCTGCTGACGCCCACCCGGGCGGCGGCGTGCTGGCGACTGGACGTCGCCGCCCCGTCTGTGACGGAAAGCGCCGTCTAACCAGAGAAAAAAAACTCCTTCTCGAATCGCAACACACGAGAGGAAAGGGTCAAAGTTGACAGTCAAGAGAATCACTAGCAAAAGAGTGCTGGCGGCGTCCGCCGTCACGTTCCTCGCGGCAGGCCTCGCGGCCTGTTCTTCGTCCTCGACCGGGACCTCCGCGACCGGAGGCTCCAGCGCAAGCTCAAGCTCCAGCGCCTCCAGCTCGGCCTCCAACGAGCCGGCCCTGGTCGATGGAGTCCTCGCCGGAGACCAGCATCACGCAGAACTTCAACCCCTTCGACGGCAGCTCGCCGATCCAGGGCATGGGTGCGACCGGCCTGGTCTACGAGCCGCTGTACCAGTTCGACCTGGCGAACCCGTCGCAGGCCCCGATCCCGTGGCTGGCGACCGCGTACGCGTGGAGCAACGGCGGCAAGACGATCACCTTCACGATCCGCCAGGGCGTGAAGTGGAACAACGGCACCGCGATCACCGCGGCGGACGTGGCCTTCACGTTCAAGTACGTCACGACGCACGCCAGCGGGTCTGACGACGTCAACCTCGGCGGCACCTCGCCGACCAGCATCACGTCGCCCACCAGCACCACCGTGCAGCTGACCTACTCGACGCCGGAGTACATGAACCTGGAGAACATCGCCGGCCAGGCGATCATCCCGCAGTCGGTCTGGTCCAGCGTCAGCGACCCGGCCACCTACATCGACCCCACGCCCGTCGGCACCGGCCCGTACACGCTCGGGAACTACACCAACGAGGGCTTCACCATGGTCGCCAACACCAGCTACTGGGGTGGCGCCGTGCCGGTCAAGAAGGTCTACTTCCCCGTTTACACCACGAACTCGGCGGCGCAGAACGCCCTGTTCGGCGGGCAGATCGACTGGACCGGTAACTACATCCCGAACCTGCAGACGGACTTCATCAGCAAGGAGCCCGTCGACCAACTACGCCTACGAGGGCGCTGACTCCTCCAACGCGCTCTACCCGAACCTGAGCCAGTGGCCGACCAACCAGCTGCCCGTCCGCCAGGCGATCGACGTGGCGCTCGACCGCCAGGCGATCGACACCCAGGGCGAGTCTGGCCTGGAGGTCCCGGTGCTCAACGCCTCGGGCATCACCCAGCCGGCGTTCACCGCCTGGCTCGCCCCGTCGCTGAAGAGCGACAACCTCCCCGCCGCCGGCAGCCCGGCGCAGGCCGCCTCCATCCTGCAGAAGGCCGGCTACAAGAAGGACAGCGCGGGCTTCTACGCGCTGAACGGCAAGGAAGTTGACGTCTCCATCACGACGCCGGGTGCCTACAGCGACTACGCGAACGACGTGTCGCTCGCCGTCAGCTCGCTGAACGCGGCCGGCATCAAGGCCACCTTCGACAACGCCACCGTCGACCAGTACGACTCCGACGCGTCGGACGGCGACTTCTCGCTGCTGCTGCGCTGGGGCAGCGGCGGAATCTCCCCGTTCAACCTGTACAACGGCTGGCTCAACCCGTCCCTGATCGGCAGCGGCAACGGCAACTACGAGAAGCTGAACAACCCGACGATCACCGCCGACCTGAACAAGCTCAACGGTGACGAGACGATCGCCGAGCAGACGACGGACCTCACCCCGATCGAGGAGTACGTCGCGAACGACCTGCCGGTCATCCCGACGACGGTCTCCGCGGAGTGGTGCGAGTACACCTCGTCGCACTACAGCGGGTGGCCGACGCAGTCCAACCCGTACCAGTCCTGCCAGCCGTCGGGCACCAACAACGGCCCTGGCTCCGGCACCGACGAGTACGTCCTGCTCCACCTCAAGCCGGCGTAACGACAACTGAAACCGATAAGCGGCTGCGGTTATCCGCCGCTTCTCGTCACGGCGGCCCGTCCGGTCTTCTCCGGGCGGGCCGCCCTGCATTATCCCGAACGAAATCGTGCTTCGATTCGCCTGCCCACGCCATTTCACCCCGTGGTGACATGCCGTGAATGAAGCGGTTTGTCAGGGGTAGTCGGGGTCCATGACAATTTCTGCCCTGCTCGTATGGCTGCTCACCGGACTGGTGATCGGCGGGCTCGCGCACCTGCTGGTGCCGGGCCGGCAGCGGATCGGCATCCTGCTGACCCTCCTCTTCGGCATCGTGGGCGCGCTGGTCGGCGGCATCGTCACGGCCGCCATCATCGGCGCTGGCCACCTCATCATCACGTTCCTCGTCTCCCTGGTCGTCGCCGCCCTGCTGATCGCCGTGGTGAGCCACCCGAGGAGCCGCCGCTACGTCTACGGCCGCCGCCGCGGTGTACTGCGCTAGCTGTATCTCCCCCGGGGGGAAATCCCCCGGGGGTCGCCCCCCCGGGAGATTACAGCGCGGCCTGCTTGATCAGGTCGGCGACGGCGACGGGCTGCGAGACGTAGACGGAGTGGCTGGTGCCGGGCACCTCGACCGTCGTGGCGCCGATCCGCTCGGCCATCGCCCGCTGGACCGGCGGCGGGATCATGTGGTCGTCGCCGGTCACCAGGTACCAGGCCGGCTTGGTGCGCCAGGCCGGCCGGTCGCCGCGCCGGTGATGCAGTCCACGTTCCAGGGAAGCTGAGAAGCAGCCATGAACTCGGCCTGGGCGAGCGGCAGGTCGCCGGCGAAGGACGCGGGGAACTTTTCCTGGTCAAGATAGAGGAAGCCGTCAACCGGCGGCAGGATCGGCGGCACGGGCGCGCCCGGTGCCGGGTCGGCGAGGATGCTGCCCACCGACTCGCCCTTGTCGGGCGCGAACGCGGCGATGTACGCCAGCGACACCACCTTCTCGTGGTTGCCCGCCTCGGTGATCACGACGCCGCCGTAGGAGTGGCCGACCAGGACCACCGGGCCCGGCTGGGCGTCGATCACCCGGCGCACGGCGGTCACGTCGCCGTCGAGGGAGAGGGTCGGGTGCTGCGTGATCGCTACGTTGTAGCCGTCGGCCCTGAGCGCATCGTAGACGCCCTGCCAACCAGAGCCGTCCACAAAGCCCCCGTGCACGAGGACCACGTTCTAAGTGCTCGATCCGCGTCCTCCAGTTCCAGTTGATGATTGGAGCCGAAGCCGACGTCATGAGCGCTGACCGGTGGCTAGCCTCTGTCAGATGACCAGTTAGTCGCTCGTACCTGGTCCGCTCGACGCCGGGTTCCGGCAGCGTGGCGAGCGCGTCGCGCAGCGCGGCCCGGGAGGCGACACCGAGCTTGGGGAAGACCTGGTGCAGGTGGTAGCCGACGGTCCGGGAGACAGGAACAGTCGTTCCGCGATCTCGCTTGTTGGACAGGCCTGCCGCGGCGAGCTGGGCGATCTCGTACTGCTGCGCGGTGAGGACGGTGTCGCCCGGGGCGCCCGGCTCGCTCGCGGTGCAGGCCGGTGGCGCGCAGTTCGACACCCGCCCGGGCCGCCCAGGGGCGGGCACCGAGGCGCTCGAACACGTCGATGGCGGCGTCGAGATGGATCCTGGCTTCCGACGGTGATCCCGTGCGCCGCAGGCGTTCGCCGTACGCGAGCCGGATGCGGGCCAGCTCGAAGGGCCAGCGGTCGGCACCCGGCACAAGCAGCGCCTGCTCGAACCGGTCCCGGTGCTCATCGTCGGGTGCGGCCATCGCGGCGGCGCCGGCCAGGGTGAGCGCGAGGCGGGGCGACAGCGCGCCGATGTCCGCCTTCTGCGCGGCCGCGACGTGGGCGGCGGCATCCGCCGCCCGCCCGGACCTGGCCGCCGCCTCGACCAGCTCCATGATCAGCCAGAGCGCATGCGGGACATGCGAGGCCAGTTCCCCGGCCGGGCTGACCGCGCTCGCGCACCTGTACGCCGTGTCGAAGTCGCCGCCGGACAGGGCGTCCAGGGTCCTGACGTGCCACACGTAGCCGGTCACCAGGCCGGCCCGCCGGGGCGCGGCCCAGCGGTTCATCCGCTCGGTGAGGTCCCGGCCGGTGGCCGCCTCGCCGCGGGCCGCGGCCACCAGGGCCTGCTGGAACTCGCCGATCCGCTGGAGCAGCGCGTAGTTGTACGTCTGGCACAGGGCGACGCCCTCGTCGGCTAGCGCCTGAGCGTCGTCCCAGCGCCCGGCGAAGTAGGCGTCGGTGGCGAGCAGGAACAGGCTCTCGATGGCCGATGTCACCGCGCCGCCCTCGCGACCGTGGCGCACCACCCGCCACAGCGGCTCGCGGCAGCCGCCGATGCGGTCGAGGTAGGTGCAGGCAACCGCCGTCCGCGCGATGACCGCCGAGCGTGCCTCGGTGCGCAGGCGGTCGACCGTGGCGTCGAGTTGGCCGAGGACAGGGTGGGCCAGCCGGGCCGGATCGCTGAGCGCGGCGTCAAAGATCACCAGGAACCGCGGCGGCCGCGGCCGCAGCCGCGCGATGGCGGCGTGTACCGCTGGCCACAGCTCGGCCCGGCCGCCCCAGAAAGCCACCACGGTCAGCACGATCAGGACCTCGATCAGCACCCCGTCGGATGCGTCGTCCGGTTCCGGCAGCATTTCGATGGCCCCGGTGAGCAGGCGATGCGCGGCGTCGAAGTCGCCTTCCTCATGCAGCAGGCGGTAGGCGTCGGCGAGGGCGCCGGGCAGTGACGCCCCGTATTGCGGGTCGGCCGTGCGGGCGGCGTCCATCAGGGCGGGGATGGCCTGCACGTCGCCGGCGACCAGGGCGCCGGCATACGCGGCCTCCGCCAGGCGCCGGGCGCGGTCGGCTCCGTCAGGGCTGAGGTCGGCGGCTCGCAGCATCTTCTTGACCGCGGTCACCGCGTCGCCGCGGGCCAGGTCCGAGCGGGAGACCTCCTCGAGCAGGGCGGCCACGCTTTCGTCGGGTCCCGTGCTCGCCTCCGCGAGGTGCCAGGCCCGCCTGGCCTGTTCGGTCTCGTGCCGTTCGGCGAGGATCTGGTGGGCCCGTCGGCGCTCGTCGCCGCTGGCCGTCTCCACGATGGCCGACCTGATCAGCGGGTGACGGAACGACATCCGGGCCGCCGCCCCGTCGATGGAGAGCACGCGCGCCCGCTCGGCCGGCGCCAGGTCGTCGGACTCCGATTCCCGCTCGCCGTGACGCAGGACCCGAAGGTCTCCCGTCCCGTCGAGCGCGGCCATCAGCAGCGCGTGGCGGGTTCGCGCCGGCAGGCCGCCGATCCGCCCGGCGAAAACCGACTGGAGGCGGCTCGTCAGCGGCAGCGTCTCCCCGAATATCCGGCCGGGGGTGATCTGGCCCGCGGGTAGCTGGTCGCCCCCTTCCAGGCGGTAGCTGTGCGCGGTGAGCGCGATGGGCAGTTCGAGCAGCGCCAGCGGATTGCCCTGGGCCTGCGAGAGCAGCCGGTGCCGGGCGCGGCCGGCCAGCGCCGGGTACCGGCTGCCGAGCAGGGCCTCCGACGAGGCGTGCGACAACGGCGCGAGCTGATACAGTCTGATGCCCGAGTGATCGAAGAGGCCCTCCTCGCTGGATCGCATGGTCGCGAGGAGGCCGATCCTCGTGCCCGCGGTCCTGCGCGCGACGAACAGGAGCACCCGGCTGCTTGCCTCGTCGAGCCAGGGCACGTCGTCGAGCACGATGAAGACCGGGGTGTCGCGCGCCGCCAGCGTGAGCAGCTCAAGTGCCGCCTGGGAGGGCATCATCCAGTCCGGTGCCGCCGCGCCCGCCTGCGGGCCGAGCGCACCGCGCAGCCCGAGTGCGCTGCGCAGCGCGTTACCTGGCAGCTCGCCGAGCTGGTCGAGATAGTCGCCGAGCAGCGGAAACAGGAGCTGGTGGAGGCCGGAGAAGCTCACCTGCGCCTCGAACTGCGCGCCGGTCACGCGCAGCAGGCGCAGCCCGGCCGAGACGGCGTACGACGCGGCCGCCTCGATCAGGGCGGTCTTGCCGACGCCCGGTTCTCCCGACACCACAAGCGAGGCACCGTGAGCCGCGGCCTCGTCGACGAACGCGAAGAGGGCCGCGATGTCCCGGTCGCGACCCACCAAGTCGTCTCGGGGATGACTCACCCGGCAGGCCCCTCCCTCTCGCTGACCGTAGGATATCGGCCGCCAGCGGCAGGGGCCTGCCGGGTGAACCCTGTTTTCGAAGGGGCCGGCCCGGCCGGTTTAGGGGAGGGCCCGCTAGGTAGCGGTAGAGGCGAATCGCGGAACAGGGGAACAGGAGGGACATCATGGAGAACAAGCCCACCGATATCATGACGCCCGAGGCCGACGAGGGGACCACCGTCGGTGTCATCCCGACGCAGCGCGGCAAGGTCCGCGACATCATGACCCCCGCGCCCGTCGGTGTCTACTACACCCAGACGATCGGCGAGGCGGCGCGAATCATGCGCGATACCCAGGTGGGTGCCGTGCTCGTGGTCAATGACGGGGCACTCTCCGGCATGGTGACCGACAGGGATCTTGTGATCCGCGGCCTGGCCGAGGGCGAGGGGCCCGACTCCCCGGTCGGCCCGCTGTGCAGCGGAGAACTGATCGGCGTGGCCTCCGACGCGGACACGGACCAGGCCGAGCAACTGATGCGGGAGCACGCCGTCCGCAGGCTGCCGGTCATCAACGAGGGGCAGGTCGTCGGGATCGTGTCGATCGGTGACCTCGCGATCTCCGCGGACGCGGACTCACCGCTCGCCGCGGTCAGCCGCGCCCAGCCCAATACCTGAGCCGCCAGGGCGCTGTGGCCGGGTTAAGGCCTGAATGCGTGTATCACCGGGAAGTCCCGGGCCGCGAATGCGGCCCGGGACTTCGCCTTGCGGTATCGCCTGCGGGGACGCCCCCTCGAACGCGTTGATTGTCCTTTGCGGTAAGCAAGTTCCTCGGCGAATAGGGAAAATGGGAGCATTCGCCCCCCTATCTTCCCCAAGGGTGACATCAGCCTGGCCAAGAGTGCCGCTTAATTCAGCTGACACGGGTAGGGGACTATGCGTGTCGAACGAAGTGCAGACAGACCTCGCGGGGCTGCAGAACGCGCTGCTGAAAACCGATAGCGTCGAGCAGTTCCTGCACGAGTTGGCCGTGCTCGCGGCGCGGACCGTGGGCGCCGGCGAGGCGCTGTCCTGCGGGATGGCGCTCCGGCGGCCGGGCCGCCCGGTGTCCGCCGCGGCGTGCAGCGATCCGCTGGCGTCCGAAGCGGACCGGGCGCAGCACCAGTCGGGAGACGGACCGGCACTGGACGTCCTGCGCCACGGGCGCTCGGTGATCGTCCCTGACACGGCGACCGCGGCCAAATGGCCCCGGTTCTGCCGGCAGGCCGCATTGCTCGGCATCCGTTCCTGTTACTCGGTACCGCTGGTCCAGGACAGAGAACCGGTCGGCGCGCTCGTGCTCTACGCGCGCCGGCCGGGCGCGTTTGGTGCCGACGAGACCAGCCGGGCGGAGAAGTTCGCCCGGCACGCCTCGGGGGCACTCACGCTGTCGCTGCGGATGGCCTCGTGCGCCGACGAGAACGACCAGCTTAGATCGTCGATCGTGTCCAGAGCGGTCATTGACCAGGCCCTGGGCGTGATCATGGCCACTGAACGGTGCCCGCAGGACAAGGCGTTCGCGCTGCTCCGCGGCGTCTCGCAGAACACCAACGTTAAGATCCGCGACCTCGCCGCCACGATCGTGACCAGGGTCAGCGGCGAACCGCCGAGGCCAACGGCTCCGTTCGAGGACGGATAAGACCGGTGAACGCCTGGATGCGGGGATGGCAGACCAGCAAGGACCGGCTGTCGCTCAGCATGCCGCAGTCCCTCGCCGAGCGGGCATTCCGGCAGGGCGATGTTCCCGCCGTCCGCCGGTTCACCCATGCGTGGGGCGTGCGCGCGGGCATCGGGCCCGCGCGGCTCGCCGATTTCGTGCTCGTGGTCAGCGAGGCCGCGGCCTGCGCCACCGCCGTCGGACCGTGCCTCGCGCGCGTGCGGCTCTGGGTGGTCGGCCCGCGCGCATTCTGCGAGGTCCGCGGGGATGGCTGTGCTGCGGCGGGCGGCGAACGGTGCCCGCCCAGCCGGCCGGCCGGGCGAGGAGGAGGCGCTGCGCCGCTGGGTGCTACGGCAGCTGTCCGACCATGTCTCCGTCGCGTCAGGCGCGGACGGGATGCGGGTGCTGCTGTCGATGAGCGTCGCCTGATACCGGGAGCCGCACACCCGTCAGGACAGCGGCTCGGTGTACCGCTCAGGCAGCGAGGCGACCGCCTCGGTCAAACTTGGGTGTACCGCTATCAGTTGGTCAATGCCGACAAGGTTCAGCACCCGCAGCACTGCCGGGGCGGTGACGGCAAGCCGGAGGGTCGCATCGGTCGCGCTGGCGCGCCGCGAGGCGCGAACCAGGGCGGTGACGCCGGCTGAGTCGATGAAAGTCGTCGCCGCCATGTCCACCACGAGACCGAGCGCCCCCGCGTTGAGTGCGGTCAGCAGAGCGTCTCTAAGGCTCTCCGCGTTGGTGATGTCAATTTCCCCCGACGCAGTGACCACGGCCGTGCGGCCGGACCACACCACGGGAAAGCGTTCTTCGGACACGACAAACCACCGTCATTCCACAGAGAAGGAGGCGGGCCTCGCCTCCGGACCCGTGAACAACGACCGTCCCGCCGATGCGGTCCATTGGTCATTAAACACGGTGCTGGTTAGTAAGCACAGTGGTCAGTAACCGTGGTGCCGTCACTCGTGGATAAGCGATCTGCTGCCACTTCAGTTTACGCGAGTTTGCGGTCCCTCTGCGTCAGGAGTTCAGGTTCAGCCGACGACGTTTCTCCCGCGTCAAAAGGGTAGTTCGTACTGGCGGAGGAACAGGTGGAACTGACCGAACGAACGCCGGCGCGTCATGCCGGGTGAGATGCACCCGGAGCCGCGAGATCGGGGTCCTGCTGACGCAGAGCTTCCACCCGTCCCGGCTCGCCGCCGCCCTGCTCCGGCTTTCACTGACCCGCAACCCCCTCCACCGGCAAGAGAAGCAGAAAGTTGAGGCGAACATGCGACTCGGCTCCGTCATCCTGGTGATCTGGCTGATCATCGGGTTTATCGCTACTGCACAGCGCGGCTATTTCAACGACCATGTCAACTGCGCGAGCGCCGGCACGGTCGTCGTCACGATCCTGGCCGGCCCGCTCAACTACGTCGGCGTCAATCCGAAACTCTCCTGCCACTAAAAGCGAACAAATAGATTCAAGGACGTTCATCGGCACGACGAGCGCTCTTTCGTTCCGCTACCCATCAAAGTCAGACAAAGATCAACGTGAGAGAAAAACAGGATCCGCTAGCCGAACTCTCCCCGTAGCCTCTCTGTTACGTCAGGTTACGAAAGCGGATCCGGGAGCACTCATCGGGTCTTGTCCGGTTAATCGGTCGTGAGGTGCGGCGGTCGTCCGTACCTCACGACCTGAGCGCCGCGCTGACGCCAGACTCTGGCCTGCCTCCCCGAGAAGGAGAAGCACCATACTGCGCACTCGCGGCCATTGCCGGCCTGCCGCCGAGAAGGCCCGCATCATCCTCGTCGGCCACGAGCGGCTCATCGTCACCTACTGCGCCCGTGATCATGCCCTCTATGTCCTCGCGCCGGCCGACGAAGACCCCGGGGCCGTCCTCAGCGCCGCCCGGCTCGTTGCCCCGCAGGACGCCTATGACGACCTCGCCAGCCACCTCGGCCTGCCCGGTTGAGGGGCGGGCGGCGGTGCTAGCTGCCGGTCGGTTCGTCCGACGCCTTCTTCCGCAGCGATTCGACCAGCGCGGCCACGTGCCGCCGGTCGTCGGCCGACAGTTCGTCGATGCTGGCGATCAGCAGGTCGCGCTCCTGGTCGCCTGACTGGCGCGGTCCGGGCGGCTCGTCGTAGTAGTGCAGCCCGGTGGACTGGGCGGCCGCGGCCCGGACCGCGGAGACCGGCACGTCAAGGCCCTTCGCGAGCGCGTCAATGGTCGCGGGGCGAGGCGGCCGCACCAGGTTTCGCGTGGTCGCGAGCGTGTAGACGGTGGACCGCGGCAGGCCGCCGCGGCGCGCGACGTCGCCGTAGGACAACTTCCGTTCCCGGAGCCGCTCCTGGATCAGCCGTTGCAGCGGATTGGCGGCGTGCTCAATCTCCGTCACCGCTTCTCCCGGTCGCCCGCCGGGGAGCTCTGGTCCGCCATCCGGCGCCTGCGCCGCCATAGTCACCAACTTAGCCCGTCTTCAAAACTTAGCCATCGGCACCCGCAAACCGGGTGCCGCCCCTTGCGTGTTGACTGCTCAGCGATCGTACTGTACGTTGGTGGCCGTACACAACGTACGCTTCTAAGCGTACATCTGGTCATGACAGATCCCCAGGGAGGGGCTCGAATGTCTAACGATCTTGCTGTTTCGATGGACGAACTGGCGATGGAGAGCGCTGAACTCCTGCCCAGCCGTGAGACGCTCTACTGCGCCACGGGCTACTCGGGTGGTGGCCACAACTTCACCTTTACCCAGGTGGCTCAGGGCGGCAACAGCTTCGGCGGCCTCATTAACGTCCCGATTCTCAGCGGCAACGCCGTCAACATCGCACTGTAGCTAGCTCTGCTGGCACCGCCGACCTGTCATGCTTCGGCGGGGTACGCATGGCAGTGGGAGGGCCGCTCGGACTCGTCTCTGGGTGGCCCTTCCCGCGTTCCGTGGCCGATGGAGGAATGCCTCGTGACCGTGGATACGGCTTACCCGCCCCGGCTGGCGGCCGGGATCGAGCTGCTCGGCGAACTGAAGGACAGCGGCTTCGCCGAGCCGCGGTCGCTGATCCGCCGCGCCGATGGCCAGGTGATCCAGCTTTCCCGGCTGCTCTACCTGGTCTCCAGCCTGATGGACGGCACTCGCGGCGCCGAGGCGATCGCGAGTGCGGCCAGCGGCGAACTCGGCCGGACACTGACCGCCGAGCAGGTCCGCTACCTGATCGACGCCAAGCTGGCACCGCTCGGCATCGTCGCCGGCCACGGTGCGCCCGCCGCGCCGACGGCCAGCCCGCTTCTCGCGCTCAGGGCGCGGGTTACCTTGCTGCCCGAGAGAGCCGCGTGCGCGGCGGGCACCTTCCTCCGGCCCCTCTTCCGCTGGCCGGTGATCGCGGCCGTCATCGTCGCCGTCGCCGCCCTGGACTTCTGGATCTTCACGACGCACGGACTGGCCCTCGCGTTCCGCCAGGTGCTGAACGACCCGGTGGACCTGCTGCTCGTGGCGGGCCTGTCAATCGCCTCCGCCCTGTTCCACGAGTGCGGGCACGCAGCGGGCTGCCGGTACGGCGGCGCCCGGCCGGGGCGGATCGGGGCCGGCGTCTACCTTGTCTGGCCCGCATTCTTCACCAACGTCACGGACTCCTACCGGCTTAACCGGACCGGCCGCCTGCGGACCGATCTGGGCGGCCTGTACTTCAACATGATCTTCATGCTGGTGCTCGCCGCGCTTTACGCCGCGACCTCGGCGGAGATCCTCCTGCTGGTCATCGCGATCACGCACCTGGAGATGCTGGAGCAGCTGCTGCCGTTCGTCCGCTTCGACGGGTACTTCATCCTGAGCGATCTGGTCGGGGTACCCGACCTGTTCGCCCGCGTCGTTCCCGTGCTGCGCAGCTGCCTGCCCTGGTGGCCCAGCGGTTCACGCGAGCCCGGGGAGCACAGCGGTTCAAGGCGATACGGTGACCCGCGGGCCACGGGGCTGCGCCGCGGCGCCCGGATCGTGATCACCGTGTGGGTGCTCTGCGTCGTCCCGCTGCTCGCACTCACCATGGGGTACCTTGTGCTCTACCTCCCGGACGTCAACCGGGGGCTGTGGCATTCGGCGAGCCATGCGGCGCACCTGTCGCTCGTGTCGATCGCCGGCCACCAGTACGCCACGGCCGCCGCGGACGCGATCGGTATGGCACTGGCGCTGGTGTCGATCGCCGGCTCGCTCTACGTCGCGACGGGACTCGTTCGCCGGGCCGCCGCCATCGGACGTCGCTGGTCGGCCGGCCACCCCAGGCGCCGCCTGGTGGCGCTCCTGATCGGCTTCGCCTGCGCCGTACCCCTCTCGGTCATCTGGCTCGTCCAGGGCGAGTTCAGCGACTGGTGACCCCGCCGCCCACCGCGGTCAGCTTCCCCGTGGTTGCGGGCATCGCGACGTTCGAGCAGGCCTGGCGTAGGTGTAACTCCCCGCTGCCGGGGTAGCCGGCGAACAGCGCACCGTGACCCCGCGCGACCGCGACTGCCGTCGGCGGGTTGCGTCGCTTCGCGACCTGCCCCGATCATCCCGGCGTGGCCGCTCAGCTTAGAGAAGAAGAGGGGTCGGGATGACACTGCATGACCCGATTGCCGGGCCGGGGAACCGTCGGGCCTGGCGGTTCCGCTGGCTCGGGCGGCTGCGCGGACCTGACCGGGCCGCCTCGCAGCGGCCGGGACCGGGCGCCCGCGCAGGCGAGCCCTACCGGCGCAAGCTCGCATCGATCGAGCGCAGGCTGGCCACGGACGCGCCCGCGCTGTCGTCCAAGTTCACGATGTTCAACCGGCTCACCGCGGGAGAACTCGCCGCTGGGGCGGAACCGCTTCCCCCGCCGGCCCGGCCAAGGCCGCGGCCGCTGCACCTGGCGGTGCTGCTTGTCCTCGCGGCGATCGTGGCTCTGTGTATCGTCGTCAGCGTCCACGTCGGTCCGGCGGTACGCTCGTGCCGGGCCGTCGCGGCCGCCGGTACGAGCGCCTACGTGCCGGTGCGCGGCCTTACCTGCGACGCGTACGCTAATACCAGGCAGTAGCAAGCGCTGCCGGATGGGCACCGAAGTCCGCGCGTGACTCCGGCGAGGGGGCGGCATGACGGTCGAAGACCTTGGACACGGGGCCGCCGAGCTTGTCAGCCTCTCGCACGGGGAGGCCAGGTCGCTCAGCAAGCTGGCCGAGCTTGCCGTCCGGCAGGTCCCGGGGTGCGCGGCCGCGCACGCGACGATCTGGCGGGACGGCGAGCTCACCGCGGTGGCAGCCAGCCATCCCGACGCGGCCGAGCTCATCGACCTGGAAGCCAGGACCGGGCCGGGTCCGCTGCTCACCGCGGTGCGCGACGGCCGGCCGGTGAGCTGCCGCGACGCGCTCGACGAGGTCCGGTGGCCGTGGTGGGCGGCCGAGGCGCTGCGCCGTGGCCTGCGCAGTTCGATCCACCTGGTCAGGAAGTCATCGTCGGTGACCCTGGTCGTCGCGCTGTTCGGGGTGCGTCCCGGGGCGCTGGACTCCGACGGCGTGCCGATGGCGGAGATGCTCGCCCGGTTCGGCAGCATGGTAGTCGCCAACGGTCTCGCCTACGGCCAGGCACAGCGGACCGCGACGCAGCTCAAGGACTCGGTGGCGGCCCGCGCGGTCACCGACCAGGCCAAGGGTATCCTCATGCACGCACTCGGCTGCGACGCCGACGAGGCGCTGCGGTACCTGCGGCGGGAGTCGCAGCGGCGGCACGTCAAGGTCACCGAGGTCGCGGCGAGGGTCATCGCCACCTACGTGACACCGCCCGCTTCCTGACCGCTCAGGAGGCGCGGATCTCCAGCGCCTCCCGCCAGGTCCGGCTGGCCGACCCGCGGTTGCGGCTCCGTCGCGCGCGGATGCGCTGCTCCGGCGTGGTGCCGCCCCAGATGCCGTCCTTCTCGCCCGACCGCATGGCGAAGTCAAGGCACTCCTGCCTGACCGGGCAGCCCTCGCAGATCCGCAGCGCCCGCGCGACCTGCTTGCTGGCCGAGGTGCCGACCGCGACGGGAAAGAACACGTCGGGATCGGTATTGAGGCAGGCGCTCGCAGCCCGCCAGTTGTTGACGTACTCAATCATCACGCGTCCTTAGCGGGAGGTCCTGCTCTCGGTGGCGACCGGGATTGCTCGGACGTTCCGCTGCCCAGCGTGGACCGGTCTACTCCGCTGCGCGGCGGGAAATCTCCGGCGTTTGCGCCGGTGGCCGTGGGTAGCAGGTCGGCGACGGCACCGGCCGGCCGACTGCGGCGCGCCTGGGAAACCGGGCGATGCCCGGAAAATTGAATGTGATGGAGGTCACATGCGATCGAGTTTAGGTCTCTCCGTGCGGGCACAACTGCCTCCGTCCGGTATTCCGACCCCCCGTACGGAGACGACGATGACGAAGGCAGCGTCCTTTGCCCAGGGCTCCGCCCCGGCCCCCGCCCCGGTCCCGGCTTTCGGCTGCCGGGCCGAGCTGAGCGGGCTGTGCGACGACGAGCTGCTGGTCCGGTTCCGGGCGATGGCCCGGGACAGCCGGGAGCGCGCGGTGGCGTGCGAGATCCTGGTCGGGCGGTACGAGCGGCTGGTCCGCTCGTGCGTCAGGCAGTACCGGGGCAGCCCGGAGCCGGTCGAGGACCTGATGCAGGTCGGCTACGTGGGCCTGCTCAAGGCGATCAACAACTTCGACCCGGCGTTCGGCAGCAGCCTGTCCGCGTACGCGGCGCCCTGCGTCAGCGGCGAGATCAAGCGGCACTTCCGCGACAAGCGCTGGCAGGTGCACGTCCGGCGCTCCGCCCAGGAGCTGCTGCTCGAGCTGCGCAAGGCGACCGAGCACCTCACCCACGCCCTGGGCCGTCAGCCCACCGATGAGGAGCTCATCGAACGGCTCGGCTGCACCGCCGACGACCTGCTTGAGGCCAGGCAGGCGGACCTGGTCTTCACCGCCTACTCGCTCGACGCGCCGCTGTCCGACCGCGATGACCCGGCGATGCTCGGCGACGTCCTCGGCGACGAGGACGCCGAGATGGAGCACGCGATCGACATGCAGGCCGTGTCCACGCACTGGGAAGAGCTGCCCGAGCGCGAGCAGCGCATCCTCGTGATGCGCTTCTACGGGAACCTGACCCAGCAGGAGATCGGCGCCAAGCTCGGCATCTCGCAGATGCACGTGTCCCGGCTGCTTTCCCGGGCGCTCGGCCACCTGCGCAGCCGCCTGCTCGACAGCCCCGGCGTCCTCGCGGCGTCCGCCTGATCCCGTGGCGCAAACCACCGCACAGCGGCGAAGAGGCCGCCAGGAAAGGACACTTCGATGAAGATCGGCTCAAGCCTCGCGCTCATCTGCGTTGGCGCGATACTAGCCTTCGCCGTGACGACGAACACCTCCGTCTTCAACCTGCACACGGCGGGCTGGGTCCTCATGCTGATCGGAGTGATCGGCCTTCTGCTCCCCAACCGCACGGCCGGCTGGCTGGGCCGGCGCCTGCTCGTGCGCCGGAGCTACCCCAGCGGCCGGGTGGAGCACATCCCGGTCCCGCCGTACGTTGCCCGCAACCCGGGCGTCTCCGCGCTCGAGCGGGGGCTGCCGTCCCGGCCGACCCTGCTCGATGACCCGGACCAGGACCTGATCGAAGGGGCCGAGGCGCCCGGTTACCGTCCGCCGACGGGCACCACCGAGGTGATCGAGGACCTCTACGAGCAGCCGTAAATCAATCCACGCGGACCGCGAGAATCGTGACGTCGTCCTTGAGCTCTCCCGACGAGAACGAGGTGACGAGCTCCTGGACGGCGCGCACGATGTCGCTGGCCGACCGCCCGGCGACCGCCGCGAGCGCGTCCGCCAGCCGGTCCTCGAAGAACGACTGGTCCGCGCTCCTGGCCTCGGTCACCCCGTCGGTATAGAAGAACAGCACGTCACCCTTGTGCAGCTCCAGGTCGTACCGGCCGGGCTGCGTGTCGGGGAAGAGCCCGAGCGGTAGCCCGTCCCCTTCCAGGATCTCCACCCGGCCATCGGCCCGCACCACGGCGGGCCCCACGTGGCCGCACGAACCGAGCTGCACCTGCACCCGGCGTCCGCGTTGCCGCAGGAACGCGAGCGACGCCGTGACGAAGCGGTCGTCGTAGTCCTCGGCGACGAGCACCTCGTTCGCGGCGGCGAGGACGTCGCCTGGCGTGTCGTATACGTGCGCGAGGGCGCGGATGGCGTGCCGGGCCGCGGCCGTCATCGCGGCGGCGTCCTGGCCCTTGCCGCAGACGTCCCCCACCGCGATGCCCCAGCCGTCGCCGGCCTTGAACACATCGTAGAAGTCGCCGCTGATCTCCTGGAACTGGGTCGCCCCGATGTAGGCCGCGGCGAACTCAAGGCCGGGCACCGCGGGCAGCCGGGCGGGCAGCAGGCTGGCCTGCAGTGCCTCGGCGACCTGCGAACGCTGCCGGAACACCCGGTCGACCCTGATGGCGATCGCCAGGTGCCTGCCGAGTTCCTCGGCGAGGCCGAGGTCGGCCACGCCGAAGGGTCCCTTGTCGGCCAGCCGGGTCAGGGTCAGCGTGCCGTAGCCGGTCGTCCCGTCGGAGATCGGCACGCAGATCAGCGAGGTCACACCCAGCACCATGCCAAGCGGCGGGCCGTCCGGGCCGTGCCCGAGCGCGGCGGGGTCATCGAGGTGCGCGAGCAGCACCGACTTGCCGGTCGACTGCACCTGGGCGGGCACGGACTCCTGGTCGGGATCGACCGCCCGCGCCATGCGGGCCAGCTGGTCCGCCTGCCCGCCGCGGGGCCCGGCCGCGAACTGGCGCAGCAGCCTGCCGCCCCGGTCAATGTCGATGATCACCCAGTCGGCGATCTCCCCGGCGAGCAGCCGCGCGCACCGCTGCAGCGTGACGGCCTCGCTGAACGTGCTGTTGTCGAGCAGAACCCTGGTCACCGCGGTGACCGCGTCAAGCCGCCGCGTCATGGCCGCGATGGCGGGGTCACCCTTCGGTTTCGCCGGCCGTTTCGCCGGCCGGTCCGCCCGGCTCCGGCGCCCCGGTGCCGGGAAGCACCGTGCCGACGGTGCCAGGCGAAGCGGTGACGATCCGTACCGACGGGTCACCGGGCAGGTCGGCCGCGGCCGCCGTCAGCGTGACGTCGACGCCACCGCCCGAGGTCAGGATCCGGCAGCCGGCCGTGCGTGGTTTGCCGGTCCGCGCCACGGCGGCAAGCTGAATCTGGACGGCCGCCCTGAAGGGCAGGTCGACGAACGCGGTCAGCGGCTTGCCCGTCGCGTACCCGGGCGGCGCCCCGAGCAGCGCCGCCGCCTGGTTGTTGGCCCGTCTGATCGTTCCGTCCTGCTCAAGCAGGAACAGCGCGACCGGAGCCTCCTGGAAGACCGCGTGCAGCAGTCGCCGCTCTGCCCGCACCGACTCGGGCAGGACATCCGACGACGCGGTGTCCGGGCCGCCGGCGGTACCAGGGGACGCCGCGGCGAGCGCCTCGACCGCGGCGTCGAGTTCGGTGAGCGCAGCATCGATCAGCGTCCGCGGGTCGGCCCCGGGCAGGCTGGCCGCCTGGCGGAGCGCGTCCCGCCGTACCGCGATGTCCGCTATTGCCTCATCCGGCCATCCGCCTCGCGGCATCTCCCCGCCATCCTGCGCTTTGCTCTTGGTCATACGCACCCTACGCCACGTTTAGGCCGCCTCGTGCGGGTAGCTGTACGCCGCACAGAACCACAATCGAGGAGCGCCAATCATGGCCCTGATTCTGCTAGTTCTGATCCTAGCGATCCTGCTCGGCGGGCTCGGTTTCCTTCTCCACGCCCTATGGTGGGTAGCCGCGATCGTCCTGGTCGCCTGGCTGGTCGGATTCGCGGTCCGCGCGGGCGAGGGACGCCGCTGGTACCGCTGGTAAACCGGCCCCGCGTCAGGTCGCCACTTAAACCTTCTCCCGCCCGCCGGCGCCTCTCTTAGTCCAGGCGCCGGCGGGCCTTTTCATCCCCGAAACCCAGAACCAAGGCGCCCCAGAACGACTTCGGCTTACTCGCCCCGCGCCCACCGCTGCGGTAACCGCGCCCGCGAAACCACGGCAGCGACCAAAAGGCCGTTGTCATCGCAGATCCTGGGCATCAGCCTTCGGTATCGGCCGCGAAGTGGCGTCACCTATCACGGCATTGACATGGCCTATGCGCGGCCGGTGACTTTGCCGTCCCCGGCTATGTCACGATGTGATCAACACCTGACGTGACCGGCGCGATCCTTGTCCCGTCGCCTGCGGCCGTATTGAGAGGCTGACATGCCCTTTTACACCTGCACCCTCCCCGAGGGAACGCTGACGGCGCAGTCGAGGCCCGCACTCGCGGCCGAGATCGCCAAGATCCACGCGGCCATCAACCACGTGCCGCCGGCCTACGTCAACGTGAACTTCTGCGAATTGCCGCCGGGAAACGTCTTCGTCGGCGGGGAAGTCGCGAGTTCGCTGGTCATCACCGGCTGGGCGCGACGCGGTCATCCGCCGGAGTCGACGACGCGCCTTGCGCTGGAACTAGCGGCGGCCGCCGCGCGCATCACCGGGCTGGACCAGCGCCGGATCATGGTCGTGATCCAGGACAGCCCGGCCAGCTCGGCGGTCGAGGCCGGCCGGGTGCTGCCGGAGCCGGGCCATGAGGAGGAATGGCTGCGCCAGGTCGAACGCTGAGGTCCGAGACCAGATCGCGGCGCCGCGCAGGCAGTTGTTTCGCCGTAAAATCGGGTGAATGACCACCGCATCAGACCTGCTCCGCCCGGGAGCGGCGCCGTCATGACCGCTCCCGCTGACTGGCAGGGCTTCGCGGAAATGACCGGCGGAGCGAGCGGTGCCCTGACCGGCCTGCTGTTCGTGGCCGTGTCACTGAACGCCACCAGAATCGCCGGTCACCAGGGCCTGCGCGCGAGCGCGGCCCAGACCCTTGTCCTGTTCATCGCACCGCTGGTCATGGCCGCGGCCCTGCTGACCCCCGATCAGCCCGACTGGGTCCTCGGCAGCGAACTCATGGTTATCGGCCTGATTACGAGCTGGATCCTGCTTGCCATCCGCCGGGTGAAGTACAGCCTCACCGACGATGACAAGCAGCTCGTCGCGATCTTCAACCGGCGCGGCCCGAACGTGATGGTCATGCTGCTCTTCACCGCCAGCGGCATAGCCCTCGCCTGCGGTGCCCCGGCCGGCCTCTACCTGCTCCTTCCCGCCTCCCTGATAGCCCTGGTCAGCGGCGTAATCAATGCCTGGTACTTCCTGCTGCCACCGAGCCCGGGCTCGTCTTCGCAGTTAAACCCGGCCCGGGCGCACGGGCACACGCCTACTTGGACAGCCAGCGTTCCATGCAGGCGAGCAGTTCGTCGGTGTCTACCGGCTTGGTGACGTAGTCGTTGGCGCCGGCCGCGAGGCTCTTCTCGCGGTCGCCAGGCATGGCGCGCGCGGTGACCGCGATGATGGGCAGCTGCCCGAACTGCGGCATCCGCCTGATGGCGGTCATCGTCGCGTAGCCGTCCATCCCGGGCATCATGAGGTCCATCAGGATGAGATCGGTGTCCAGGGCGGCCCGCAGGGCCTCGATGCCCCGGCGGCCGTCGCTCGCCTCTGTCACCCGTAGTCCGTGCAGTTCCAGGGTGCTTGAGATGGCGAAGACGTTACGCGCGTCATCGTCGATCACGAGCACGTGCTTGCCGGCCAGGCGGGGGTATTCGGCCAGCGCGGTTATCCGCCGGGCGGCAGCCGTCGCCTCGGTGACGGGCTCCGCCGCGCCGCCGGCCAGCGCAGGCACCTGGCCTGGCCGCGCGGCGGACAGGTGCAGCGTGATCCGCTCGCGGAGATCGTCGAGCGACGGCAGCAGCTCAAGACGCGGGATAACCGTAGCGCAGCGCCGCGAGGCGGTTCCGCATGTCGGTGTTCCCCTCTCCCGGCGCGTGGGCCAAGACGGGGATCTCGCGCAGTTCAGGCTTCTGGAGGACCTGGTCGAGGAACTCAAGCGCGGTCCGCATGCCGAGGTCCACCACCGCGCACCGGAACGGCTCGGCGGCCAGCATGGCGGTGCCCTGCCCGGGGCTCACGGCCGTGCTGACCCGGACGGGTGCGTCCAGCTGGGTGAGGTCGGAGACCGCGCTGTGGGCAAGCAGGGTCAGCAGTCCGCCGCTGGTGGGCTCGAACACCAGGACATTTCTGTCCTCGTTACCCGACGGGCCAGACCTGCGGGCAGCGTCCGCGGCTTCGGCGCCCCTGGTCCACGGAACATCGGCCCCGGAGACCTCGGCCCCGGGAACGTCCCCACCGGGAACACCGGCCCTGGTGCCGTCAGGCCCGGCGATCGTGGCCGCCGCGAGCGCGTTGGCTTGCGCGGTCATGGCGCGCAAGTGGTCAATGGGGTCGCGGTCGACGGCGCCGATCGGATCTCCGCCGGCCAGCAGTCCGTCAAGGGCAACCGGGTCATCAAGCTCACCGATGCCGCCAGGCGCGGCGAAGGTGTTCTCCGGCGCCGGCAGGGACGGCGGGATGTCCGGCAGGGTGGCAGGTACCGACAGGGTGAATGTACTGCCGTGGCCCAGATCGCTGGTGGCGCGGATCGTCCCGCCGAGCAGCGCGCTCACCTCGCTGGCGATCGACAGCCCGAGTCCGGTGCCGCTGTACCGGCGGCTTAGCGTCCCGTCACCCTGCTGGAATGCGCCGAAGATCACCGCGAGGTTCTGGGGCGCGATGCCGATTCCCGTGTCGGTGACGGAGAACACCGCCGCCGGCCTTTCCTCGGTGCCGCCCGCGTGGTCCGCGCCCGTGCCGTCGGCGCTGGCCGCGGCCACCTGGAGCGTCACCCGGCCCCGCTCGGTGAACTTGACCGCGTTGGAGAGCAGGTTCCCGAGCACCTGGCGGAGCCGCTGCCGGTCCGTGACCAGCTCGGAGGGCGCGGACGCGGCGACGGAGACCTGGAAGTCGAGGCCCTTCTCCGCGGTCAGCGGCCGGAAGGTAGCCTGGATGTCTTCGATCAGCGCGGCGAGCGTGAACCGCTCGGCGCGGACGTCCATCCGGCCGGCCTCCACCTTCGACAGGTCGAGGATGTCGTTGATGAGCTGGAGCAGGTCGGAGCCCGCCGAGTGGATGACGTTCGCGTACTCGACCTGCTTCACCGTGAGGTTCCGCCCCGGGTTCTGCGCGAGCAGCCGGGCCAGGATCAGCAGGCTGTTCAGCGGGGTGCGCAGCTCATGGGACATGTTCGCGAGGAACTGCGACTTGTACTGTGAGGCGAGCGCGAGCTGCCGAGCCCGTGCCTCGATCTCCTCCCTGGCGTGCTCGATCTCCGCGTTCTTGGTCTCGATGTCCTGCTTCTGCGCGGCGAGCAGCGCCGCCTTGTCCTCCAGGTCGGCGTTGGACTGCTGCAGTTCCTCGGACCGGGCCTGGAGCTCAGACGAGCGGGCCTGGAGCTCGGCCGTCAGCCGCTGCGACTCTTCAAGCAGCGCGTCGGTGCGGGAGTTGGCGATGATCGCGTTGACGCTGATCCCGAGCGTCTCGGCGAGCTGTTCGAGGAAGCCGATCTGGATCGGCGTGAACTTGGTGAAGGACCCGAGCTCCACGACTCCAAGCACCTGGTCCTCGAACAGGATGGGCATGATCGCCAGGTTGGCGGGCGGCGCCTCGCCGAGGCCCGAGGAGATCCTGATGTAACCCTGCGGGATCTCGTCGACGACGATGGGCCGCTTGCTCTTGGCCACCTGACCGATGAGCGACTGGCCGAGCCGGTACTGGATCGGCGCGTCCTTGTCGGCTCGCAGCCCGTACCCCGCGATGAGCCGCAGCCGGGTCTCCCCGCCCCACTCCCCGGCTAGGAAGAACGTCCCGTGCTGCGCCCCGAGCAGCGGCGCCAGCTCCTCCATGATCAGCTCGGCGACAACCTCCAGGTCCCGGTGTCCCTGGAGCATCGACCCGATGCTGGCCAGGTTGGTCTTCAGCCAGTCCTGGTCCTGGGAGGCCTGCACGGTCTCGCGCAGCGACCGCACCATCGCGTTGATGCTGTCCTTGAGCTCGGCGACCTCGCCCTCGGCCTCGACGGAGATCGACTGGGTCAGGTCGCCGGCCGCGACCGCGCTCGTAACCCCCGAGATCGCGCGGACCTGCCTGGTCAGGTTGCCGGCCAGCTCGTTGACGTTCTCCGTCAGCCGCTTCCAGGTACCGGACACGCCCTCGACCTCGGCCTGCCCGCCCAGCTTGCCCTCCCGGCCGACTTCCCTGGCAACCCGGGTGACCTCGGCGGCGAACGCCGACAGCTGGTCGACCATCGTGTTGATCGTGGTCTTCAGCTCGAGGATCTCGCCGCGCGCGTCCACGTCGATCTTCTTCGTCAGGTCACCTTGCGCCACCGCCGTGGTGACCTGCGCGATGTTCCGTACCTGGCCGGTCAGGTTGTTGGCCATCGAGTTGACGTTGTCGGTCAGGTCTTTCCAGGTCCCCGACACCCCGTGCACGACGGCCTGGCCGCCCAGGTTGCCCTGGGTGCCGACCTCGCGGGCGACCCGGGTGACCTCGTCCGCGAACGCCGACAGCTGGTCGACCATCGTGTTGAGGGTGGTCTTCAGCTCGAGGATCTCGCCGCGCGCGTCGACCTCGATCTTCTGCGTAAGGTCGCCCTTGGCGACCGCGGTGGCCACCTGCGCGATGTTCCGCACCTGCCAGGTCAGGTTTCCGGCCATCGCGTTGACCGACTCGGTCAGGTCCTTCCAGGTACCGGACACGCCCGGCACGTTCGCCTGCCCGCCGAGCTTGCCGTCGGTGCCGACCTCGCGGGCGACCCGGGTCACCTCGGAGGTGAACTGGTAGAGCTGGTCGACCATGCGGTTGAACACCGCCGCGATCTCGTCGACGAGCGGGTCACCGGTGAGCGCGAGTCGCGTGCTGAAGTCGCCGCCGCGCACCGCGGTCAGCCCCGCGAGCAGCTGCTCAAGCGCCGCCCGGTCGAGACGTGGCCGCTCGTCGTCAACGTCTGCCATTGACTCTCCCGTCCCTGTACCGCTGTGGAGGAACCGCAACGAGTGACCGTTATACAATAGTCGTTTTTTGCTGGCCTGACGTGCCAGAATTGCGGATATAATCCGCCGCTGACGGTGAGGAAACTAATATTGAATTATCCGGCGGGTGCGCGAGTCTGCGGGCACGCGCCGTTGATTGCCGCTCCGGATGCTAGAGTTCCGGGAAGACGCACCTCATTTGGGGTGGTAGATCGCATTCGGACATGCGTCCCACGGTGACGCGGGGCTGCGGGTGTCGAGGGGTGGCCACCCCTTAGCGGAGGCGATGCTTGTGGCAGACGATGACGTGCCGAGGCTGGCCGCGGTCGTCGAGCGCCAGCGGCGCGAACTCGCTCGCGTCAGGGCGGACCGCGAGGCGGCCGTGCTGGTGGCGATGGCCGGGGGCGTGCTCATGGAGCGGCACGGCTGGTCATCGGCCGAGGCCGCCCGCCAGCTGGCTGCCATGGCGGCCGCGGCGGGACTGCCGCTGGTCGAGATGGCCGCCGCCGTGCTCGCCCAGGAGCCGCCGTCTCAGCCGGTCTCGCCCGAGCCGGATTCAGCCGGGCCGGCCGGCGGCCAGCCCGCCCCGGCCCGGGCAGTCGCGGCGCCGGCGATCCGCGTGCCGTCGGCCCGTCACCCGGGCCGCCAGGGGAGTGGATCGAGCCCGGGAAGCTGCTCGGGCCGTGGGACAACCTGGTCGCCTTCGCGGCGGCCGAGCGGGCGGCGGACGGCGCCGAGCTGGTCGGTGCGGCCGCCGAGCAGCTGCGCTCCCGGTTCGGCGTGGCCGCGGTCGCGGTATGGCTGCTCGACGCCGATGGCGCGCTTGAGCTGTTCGGCCAGCACGGGCTCGACGGCACCGAAGCGAGCCGGTGGCGGCGGCTGCCGCCGCCGTTCGACTGCCTGGAGCAGCGCGTGGCCGCCGACGGGCGGGAATTCTGGTTGCCGGCCGGGCCGCCGGCGGCCGACCGGGTGCCTGCCGTCGTCCCGTGGGGGCCGGGGGCGGCCCGCGTGGTGCTCGGGCTGCGTGACCGGGCGGGAATCCTGCTCGGCGTGGCCGAGCTCTGGTGGCCGGCTGCCCGGGAGGCGTTCGACGTCACCACCAGGGCCTGGGTGTCGGCCGTGGCCGCCGGGTTCGCCGACGTGATCAGCCTGCGCCTGGCCTACGGCCCCGTGGGATCGACGGCGCCGTCCCCGCCGATCTTCCGGGCACTTGACGAGATCACCGAGTCCGCCCTGCTGGTCAGGCCGCTGCGCGACGCCGACGGCGCCGTGGCCGACTTCGTCGTCGTCCACCTGAGCCCGCGGTACGTGGATCCCGGCGGCCGGCCGAGCGCCGAACTCGCCGGACTGACGCTGCTTGAGGCCTACCCGGCGTCCGCTTCCGGCGGCGGCCTGTTCGCAATGGCCGAACGGGTACTGGCAACCGGCCGCGCCGAGCACGTGACTCCGGCCGCCGTCACCACCCTGACCGGCGACGTCGACCCGGTCCAGGTCACCGGCGTCCACGCGGTCCCGTTCTTCGCCGGCGTCATCGTCACCTGGCGTCCGGTCGGGGAGAGGGAGGAACGGGCCGACCTGCTTGACCACGCGCAGCGCCTCGGCCGCATCGGTGCCTGGGAGGAGAACCTGGCCACCGGGGACGTCCGCTGGACCGGGTCCGCGTTCGCCGTCTTCGGCCTTGACCCGCAGCACGCGCTGCCGATCCCGACCGCCAGCCTGCACAGTTTCGTGATCGCCGCGGACCGCGCGCCGCTCCGGCGGTTCCGCCAGTCGCTGCTGCACCGACGCGAGCCCGCCGTCGCGGTGTTCCGGATCGTCCGTCCGGATGACACCGCCATCAGGCAGATCCGCATCTTCGCCGAGCCGGTGCTGGCGGGGGGCGAGGTGGTGACGCTGCGCGGCGCGTTCCAGGATGTCTCCTCGCACTACCACACTCAGGTCGCGCTCGCCGCGACCCAGGATCAGCTGGCCGACAGCGAGCAGCGGGCCGACCAGGAACAGCAGCTCGCGCTCAGCCTCCAGCGCGCCATCATGCCTGAGGACGAGCCGCCGCTGGAGGCCGCGGGCGTGGAGGTGGCGGTCCGCTACCGGCCCGCCGAGCAAGGGCGCCTGGTGGCCGGGGACTGGTACGACGCGCTGCTGCTGCCGGACAAGGAAGTGCTGCTCGTGGTGGGGGACATCACCGGCCACGGCATCGAGGCGGTGACGGGCATGGTCGCCGCGCGCAACGCGCTGCGCGGGCTCGCCGCGACCGGCGACGGCCCGGCCGACCTGCTCAAGCATCTCAACTACGCGGCCTGCTACCTGACCGAGGGCATCGCGGGCACGGTCGTCTGCGGCCGGTACAACCCGGACAGCCGTGTCCTTCGCTGGGCCCGGGCCGGACACTTGCCGCCCGTCCTGGTGCGTGACGGCGCAGCCGAGATGCTCCCGCTCCCCGGCGGGGTCCTGCTCGGGCTTGACCCGGACGCCGAGTACGAGGAGGTCACGCTGTCCATGCGCGGCGGGGACACCCTGCTGCTGTTCACCGACGGCCTGATCGAACGCCGCGCCGACTCGATCAGCGACGCGCTGCGCGAATTCACCGCCGCGGCAGTGCCCGCGGACCCCGACGTCTCGGCCCACGCCGACCGCATACTCAACCACGCCGTCTCCGACACCGGCGACGACGCCTGCCTGGTCGCCGTCCGCATCCTGTGACCGGACCACTGCCAGCTTCGACATCCGCGGTACGCCAGAATAAGGTTGCGGCGTGCGGCCGGACGGGGAGATCACCAGGGGCACCACCAGTCCCGGTCGGCTGCGGCGGGTGGACCGCTGGATAACCGGGGCACAGCAGGCGGCGCTGCGTTCCCGGGAGCGGCCGCTGATCGTGGACCTGGGCTTCGGGGCTTCGCCCGTCACGACGCTCGAGCTCTATAAGCGGGTGCGGGCGGTGGTGCCGGACGCGGAGGTCACCGGCCTGGAGATCGACCCGGAGCGGGTCGCGTCCGCCTGCCGTCGGCTGGCGGCGCTGCGCGCGTCCGGGGGCCAGCTGTCCGGGCTGTCGTTCGCGGTCGGCGGGTTCGAACTGCCGGTGCAGCGTCAGCCGGTGCTTGTCCGGGCCTTCAACGTGCTGCGCCAGTATCCGGAAGAGCGGGTATGGACCGCCTGGTCCCGGCTCCGGGACGGCCTGGCCGACGGCGGTGTCCTCGTGGAAGGCACCTGCGACGAGATCGGCCGCCGCGCGGTCTGGGTCACCCTCCCGGCCCATCCCGGACCGGCCCATCCAGGACCGGCCCGCCCCGGAGCCGTCGGGGAGAACGACAGCGCTCCCGAGGGCAGCCGGCACGAGGCGCTGATCACGTTCTCAGCCCGGCTCGCGTCGCTTGAGCGGCCGTCGGCCCTGGCCGAGCGGCTGCCCAAGGCGCTGATCCACCGGAACGTCCCCGGCGAGCCCGTGTACCGGTTCCTTCGCGACTTCGACCGGGCCTGGGACAGCGCCGCCCCGTATTCCGCCTTCGGCCTCAGGCAGCGCTGGCTGGCCGCCGTTACCTCCTTGTCCGCTGCCTGGCCGGTGATCCGGCGGCCGCCGCAGGGCGGCCGGCGCCGCTGGCGGCTCGGCGAGGTGTCCCTCCCGTGGGCCGCCTTCGCCCCGCCGCCCCGGTGACGACCGCGCCCGGCGCCCGGGCCGCCCGGACCAGGCCCGGGCGGTGCTTCAGCCGCTGCTTTCGCCCGCCGCGGGCGCCTGGCTGTCCAGCCAGCCCTCGATGCTGCGGGCCAGCGTCGGCAGCGGCAGCGAGCCTTGATCCAGGACCGCGGCGTGGAAGGCAGGCAACGAGAACGCCGCACCGAGCCGCCTGCGGGCCTGATCCCGCAGGCGTTCGATCTCCAGCTTGCCGGTGAGGTAGCACAGCGCCTG
Organism: uncultured Actinomycetota bacterium; assembly: GCA_963785645.1. Classification (GTDB taxonomy): domain Bacteria; phylum Actinomycetota; class Actinomycetes; order Streptosporangiales; family Streptosporangiaceae; genus Trebonia. Next base: position 96,657 of record CAWAWG010000014.1, on the reverse strand, counting down.
CCCCGGCATGACGATGTACCGGTCGATCTCGGCGGCCATGAACTCCGCAGGCAGCGGGACATGGTCGACCGCGTACTTGACGGCTCGCTCTCGGCTCCAGCCGAACGCGTGCAGGCCGGTGTCGACAACGAGCCGCACGGCGCGCATCAGCGCCGTGCTGAGCGCGCCGAGCAGTCCGCGGTCGTCGGTGTACAGTCCGGCTTCCTCGGCCAGCTGCTCGGCGTACAGCCCCCAGCCCTCAGAGAACACCGCGAGGCTCCGCTGGCGCTGCAGTGCGGGCAGCTCAGAGAGCAGCTGCAGGCGAGACAGCTGGAGGTGATGGCCGGGCACCGCCTCGTGGAAGGCCACCACGTCGATGTCCCAGCCGGTGCCGGCCGTGGGGCGCAGCGTGTTGAACCAGAACGTTCCCGGCCGCCCGCCGTCGAGCCGGGGCGGGGTATAGTGCGGCGCCGCGCCGGCCAGCGCCACCATGTCGGGCATGGGCGTCACGGCACAGGGCGGCGGAAGGGGGTCGGGGAAGAACTCCGCCGCGCGCTCCTCTGCCCGTCGCACGGCGGCGAGCGCCAAGCGGATCGCTTCCTCCGGTGCCATCTTCCCGGCCGAGTCCCTGATCGCGGCCAGCACCTCGTCCCGGCCGGAAAACCCGAGCCCCTGGCCAAGCTCGACCGCTCGCGTCTCAAGCGCCGCGACGTGATCGAGACCGGTCTGGTGCAGTTCCTCGGCCGACAGCGGCAGGGTCGTGTAGACCCGGATCGCCCGGGCGTAATCGGCGTCACCGCCAGGCAGCCAGGCGAGCCCCGCCTGATCGGCCGGCCGTGCCCGCGGGAGCAGCTCCCGCACGGTGTCCGCCCACCTGGCCAGCGCGGGCTGCACCACGTCGGCCACGGCCGCCCGCCGTTCGGCTTCCCACGCCGCCGCCCGGGCCCAGTCCTCCGGCGGCTTCGGCGAGAGTATCGGGCTCTTCTCGGGTGCCGCGAGTACGGTGTCGACCCAGCTGACGGCCTGCTCGGCCAGCGGGCCGACCGGCAGCCGGCCCCGGTCGGCTCCGGCCCGCAGGCGCTCTGCGAGCTGATCGATCCAGGCGCCGCTGCCCCGCACCCGGGTCAGGTAGTTCTCCGCCGCTGCCTGGTTCACCAGGACGGTCCTGGCCGCCACGGCGAGGAACATGGCGGGCCCGGAGTACTGCATGGCGGTGACGGTGTGCTCATCGAGCGCCAGGTCGACCGCCGCTACCTCCTGAGCGGCCGCCTGCGTCGTGCAGTCCACCGTGACCGCGTCGGCCGCCGTGAGCGGCTCCCGCCCGATCTGCCCGCGCTTAATGTCCTGCGCCTCGTCCAGGAAGTGGGCGGCTTCGGCCCGCCACGCCTGCCGACCTTCCGCGCTGTCATCGGGGAGCAGGTCGTCATACCCGGGGATGCCGTACATGGTGGCGGAAAACGGGTTGGCGTGCAGCCACCGCTCGTGGAACCGGTCGGCGAGGTCACGTGCTGCGGTCATCGGGCCTTCGATCTTGAGGGTAAGGGTCCTAAACAGCGTAACGGGCCCCCGCTTGCCGGGACCGGGAAGTAGCGAGCGCGTTCCCCGGTCCGTAGCGCGATGCCATGATTAGGGGACAGAACGTGCTGACCGCGGTTGCCTTATCGCGGGACGAGCGCGGGGGACCGCGGAGAAAATGAGGTGATCGGCATGCCGGCGGCGACCGATACCGGACAGCAAGAGCAGATGCAGCAGCTGCTGGCCGGCCTGACCGCGGTGCGCGGCGGCGACTTCAGCATCCGGCTGCCCGAGGGCGCCGATCTGCTGATGAACGAGATCGCTGCCGTCTTCAACGCCATGAACGAGCAGCTTGGCGTGTTCACCTCGGAGGTGACCCGGGTGGCCCGCGAGGTGGGCACCGAGGGCCAGCTCGGCGGCCAGGCGGAGGTGCCCGCGGTCGCGGGCACCTGGAAGGACCTGACCGACTCGGTCAACGCGATGGCGGGCAACCTCACCGGGCAGGTCCGGGCCATCGCCCAGGTGACCACCGCCGTCGCCCGGGGTGACCTGAGCCAGAAGATCTCCGTCGAGGCCAAGGGCGAGGTCGCCACCCTCGCCCAGACGATCAACGGCATGGTCGACACGCTGTCCGCGTTCGCCGGCGAGGTGACCCGGGTGGCCCGCGAGGTGGGCACCGAGGGCCGCCTCGGCGGCCAGGCGGAGGTGCCGGGCGTCGGCGGCACCTGGCGGGACCTGACCGAGTCGGTGAACTTCATGGCGGGCAACCTCACCAGCCAGGTGCGCAACATCGCCCAGGTCACCACCGCGGTGGCCAAGGGCGACCTGAGCCAGAAGATCACCGTGGACGCGCGGGGCGAGATCCTGGAACTGAAGAACACCGTGAACACGATGGTGGACCAGCTCTCCGCGTTCGCCGGCGAGGTCACCCGGATGGCCCGCGAGGTGGGCACCGAGGGCATACTCGGCGGCCAGGCGACGGTGCCCGGGGTCGGCGGCACCTGGCGGGACCTGACCGACTCGGTGAACTTCATGGCGGGCAACCTCACCAGCCAGGTCCGGTCGATCGCCCAGGTCGCTACCGCGGTGGCCAAGGGCGACCTGAGCCAGAAGATCCGGGTCGACGCGCGGGGCGAGATCCTGGAGCTGAAGAACACGATTAACACCATGGTCGACACGCTGTCCGCGTTCGCCGGCGAGGTGACCCGGGTGGCCCGCGAGGTGGGCACCGAGGGCCGCCTCGGCGGCCAGGCCGACGTGCAGGGCGTATCCGGCACCTGGAAGGACCTGACCGAGTCGGTCAACGTCATGGCGGCCAACCTGACCGTGCAGGTCCGCTCGATCGCGCAGGTGACCACGGCGGTGGCCAAGGGTGACCTGAGCCAGAAGATCCGGGTGGACGCGCGCGGTGAGATCCTGGAGCTGAAGGAGACCATCAACACGATGGTCGACCAGCTGTCGTCGTTCGCCGGCGAGGTCACCCGGGTCGCCCGCGAGGTGGGCACCCAGGGCAAGCTCGGCGGCCAGGCGATCGTCCAGGGCGTATCGGGGACCTGGGGCGACCTCACCGACAACGTCAACGTGATGGCGGGCAACCTCACCAGCCAGGTCCGGTCGATCGCGCAGGTGACCACGGCGGTGGCCAAGGGTGACCTGAGCCAGAAGATCCGGGTGGACGCGCGCGGTGAGATCCTGGAGCTGAAGGAGACCGTGAACACGATGGTGGACCAGCTCTCCGCGTTCGCCGGCGAGGTGACCCGGGTGGCCCGCGAGGTGGGCACCGAGGGCCAGCTCGGCGGCCAGGCGACGGTCCCGAACGTGGCCGGAACCTGGAAGGACCTGACCGACAACGTCAACTCGATGGCGAACAACCTGACGAACCAGGTGCGGAACATCGCCCAGGTCACCACCGCGGTGGCCAAGGGCGACCTGACGAAGAAGATCGACGTCGACGCGCGCGGCGAGATCCTGGAGCTGAAGACCACGATCAACACGATGGTCGACCAGCTGTCGTCGTTCGCCGCGGAGGTCACCCGGGTCGCCCGCGAGGTCGGCCGCGAAGGGCGGCTCGGCGGGCAGGCCGAGGTCGAGGGCGTGTCCGGCACGTGGAAGCGGCTGACGGAGAACGTCAACGAGCTGGCCGGCACCCTGACCAGGCAGATCCGCGCGATCGCGGAGGTGACGAGCGCGGTCGCCACCGGCGACCTGACCCGGACGATCTCCGTCGAGGCGGCGGGCGAGGTCGCCGAGCTCAAGGACAACATCAACACGATGGTCCGGTCGCTGCGCGAGACCACCGAGGCCAACCAGCAGCAGGGCTGGCTCCAGACCAGCCTGGCCCGGATCGCCGGCCTCATGCAGGGCCAGCGGGACCTGGCCGTGGTCGCCGAGCTGATCATGAACGAGCTCATCCCCCTGGTCGGCGGCCAGCAGGGTGCGTTCTTCCTCGCCGACAACACCAGCGACGGCGAGACCCGGCTGCGGCTCATCGCCGGGTACGGGCTGCCCCGCGGCACCAGTGCCCTCGTGGCCGGCGCGCAGGGGAGCGGCCAGCCCGGCCAGGTGCTGCTCGGCGAGTCGCTGATCGGGCAGGTGGCCAAGACGCGCAGGCCGATCATCCTCGACGAGGTCCCGGCCGGCTACGTCCGGATCTCCTCCGCCATCGGTGAATCCCGCCCGGTCAACGTGATGATCGTGCCGATCGTGTTCGAGGATCAGGTGCTCGGGGTCATCGAGGCAGGGGCGCTGTGGCCGTTCACGCAGGCCCACCGTGACTTCCTCGAGCAGCTCATGGAGGCCATCGGCGTCAACGTCAATACCATGATCGCCAACGCCCGCACCGACGCGCTCCTCGACCAGTCGCAGCGGCTCACGGCGGAGCTCCAGGCGCGGCAGATGGAGTTGCAGCGGTCCAACGCCGAGCTGGCCGACAAGGCGGCGCTGCTCGCCGCGCAGAACCGCGACATCGAGACCAAGAACGCCGAGATCGAGCAGGCCAGGCAGGAGATCGAAGAACGGGCCAAGCAGCTTGACCAGGCCAACCGGTACAAGTCGCAGTTCCTCGCCAACATGTCGCATGAGCTGCGCACCCCGCTGAACAGCCTGCTGGTCCTGGCGAGGCTCCTCGCGCAGAACCCGCTCGGCAACCTCACCGTCAAGCAGGTCGAGTACGCGACGGTCATCCACTCGTCCGGCTCGGACCTGCTGCGGCTGATCAACGACATCCTCGACCTGACCAAGGTCGAGGCGGGAAAGATGGACATCAACCCGGAACGGTTCGCGCTGGCGGGCCTGATCGAGGACCTGCGCGGCGTGTTCGGCCCGCTGACCGAGGAGAAGCGGGTCGGCTTCACGATCACCACCGGGCCCGGAGTGCCTGCCGACCTGGTGACCGACAAGCAGCGGCTCCGGCAGATCCTGTACAACCTGCTGTCCAACGCGGTCAAGTTCACCGAGCGGGGCCGCGTGGAGCTGATGATCGAGACCGCCGCCGCGCAGTCCACGGACGACGGGTCGTGGATCGTCTTCTCGGTGACCGACACCGGCATCGGCGTCAGCCCCGACAACCTGACGAGCATCTTCTCGGCCTTCCAGCAGGGCGACGGTACCACCAGCCGCCGCTACGGCGGTACCGGCCTCGGCCTGGCGATCTGCCGTGAGGTCGCCGCCCGGCTCGGCGGTGAGGTGACCGTGCACAGCGAACTGGGCCGGGGCAGCACCTTCGGCCTGCACCTGCCGCTTACCCAGCACGGCGGGGCGCAGCCCCGTGCGTTCGCGGCCGAGGGCAGCATCCGTCCCGTCCCCGCGGCGATGCCGCACGAGGCGCTGCGCGGCCACAAGGTTCTCGTCGTCGACGACGACCCGCGCAACGCCTTCGTACTGACCGACGTCCTGGAGATGCACGGCATGACCGTGGTGCAGGCGACGGACGGCCGCCAGGCGATCGCCGAGCTCGCGCCCGGCGACATCGACCTGGTTCTGATGGACGTGATGATGCCGCAGATGGACGGCTACGAGACCACCCGGGCCATCCGCCAGATGCCCCAGTACGCCCAGTTGCCCGTCATCACCGTCACCGCCCGGGCCATGCAGGGCGACCGGGAGAAGAGCATCGACGCGGGCGCGACCGATTACATCACCAAGCCGATCGACATCGAAGAACTGCTCAACTGCATGCAACGCTGGCTCGGCCCCACCCGGTAACCCCCGCTAACAATGGGCCGTGCCCGCCAGTGCGCGGGGTGGTAGCGCCTGACGGGCACGGGGCCTTTGGGTGCAGCTGCTACGCGGCCATGGCGGCGGCGTCCAGGGCGGTGCCGTACACGGCGAGCGTCTCGTGCGCGATCCGGTCCCAGGAATACCTGGACCGGGCCCGGTCGGCCGCCGCCACGCTGAACGCCTCGAGCAGCATCGGGTGCGCGAGGATCTGCCGGATCCGCTGCGCGAGCAGCGCCGGGCGGCCCGGGGGGACGAGAATGCCGGTCGTGCCGTCCACCACGGCGTCCCCCAGGCCGCCGCCGTCCGCGGAAGCGATGACCGGGGTGCCGCACGCCATCGCCTGGATGGCCAGGATGCCCGACGGGTCGTATTCGGCGACGCTGACCAGCAGGTCGGCGGAGCGCAGCAGCGGCGGCAGGTCGGCGCGGCCGACGTGCCCGGTGAATGTGACCTGGCCGCCCACGCCGAGGGTGTCGGCGAGCTTGGCCAGCCGGCGGAAGCCGATGTCGTCGCGGAGCCGGGTGCGCGACGGACCGCCGGCGACGACCAGGTCGGCCCCCGGCACCTTGGACATCGCATGCAGCAGGGTGGCGAGCGCGTCGTGCTCGGAGAGGTCCGCCACGGTCACCAGGCGCGGCCGGGTGCCGCGCTCGGCCACCGGTCCCTCGGGCGTGAACTCGTCGGTGTCCACACCGAACGGCACGACGCGGATCGAACGGCGCGGCACGCCGATCCGGGCCAGGTCGGATTCCTCGTCCGAGCTCCCGGCCACCACCGCGTTCGCGGAGCGTCCGATCGCGGGCTCAAGCCGGATGCGCTCGGTTCCGGCATCACGGGGGATCACATGGTGCCGCCGCTCGGCGATGCCGAGGGAGTCAAACGACTGCACAACCGGGATCCGCAGGTCGCGGGCGGCCGCAAGGGCGGCCAGGCCGCTGGTCCAGCGCAGCGCGTGCACGACGTCGGGGCGGTTCTGCCGCCAGCATTCGTGCAGCGGGCGGCTGAAGGCGGGAACCTGAGCGAGCAGGTCAGGCTCGCCGCGGTGCTCCCCGTCGGCCGGGCCGATGTATTCCACCGTGACGCCTGGTTCAATCTCGGCTCGCTCGGGTAGCGTCCCGTTGTGCCGCTGCGTGTACACGGTCAGCCGGTGACCCTTGCTGGCAAGGGAACGGCTCAGCTCAAGGAGCCTCGTGCCACCTGCCTGCCCGGTCCCGTCATCCGACAATGCCGTTGCATGCTGGGCTACTAGGGCGATCTTCATGGGAAGCCTCCTTACCGTGACTACCCATCACGGCGAGCTGTCAGGAGGCCGGGCTTCTGCTAAGAAGCCTGAGATTCAGCGAAGAAAGTGGCCAGGCAGGCACGCACGCCGATGATGGCGTGGAACGTGCCTGCGTCGTAGGCACCACTAGGTCAGATCTTATCCGGATCTGGCACCGGATAAACCAGGCGTTCCCCGATTTATCCGGCGCTGGCTTCGCTCACGCTCGGATACACGGGAACCAGCTGGTCGGCGGCGGTCAGCCGGAGCATCTTCGCCACCGGGTCGCGCGGGGAGGCGAGAGCGACGACGCCGCCCTGGCGGTCCATCGCCCGGTTAGCGCGCAGTATCACGTGCAGCGCGGAAGAGTCCATGAAGCGCAGCCCGGAGAGGTCGATGATCAGCGTGCGCGGCTGCTTGGCCACCTCGGCGTCAAGCACCTCGCGCAGGGCGTCGCTGTTGGTCACGTCGGCTTCCCCGACGAGCTCGACCAGCGTATACGGCTCGCTCGCCGACTCGATCGTCGCGACAGATGTCGTGAGCAGTTCCACACCCAGGTTGTACCATAAAAGCCCCCCGACGGTGGTGCTCAGCCGTTCACCGGGGGCTGGTGCAGCGCCATATGCATGCGCACCGTTGTCCCGTCCGCGTCTGAGGTCAGTTCGACCAGGTCGCAGACCTGGCGCACGAGCCAGAGGCCATGGCCGCCCGACGCCCCGGGCGCGGGCTTGCGGTGACCGACGAGCGGATCGGCGATCGTTCCGCCGTCGTGGATTTCGCAGACGACTTCGTTCGCGTCGTGCCAGATGGCCAGGCTTCCCGTCGACTTGGTGTGCCGCAGCGTGTTAGCCGTCACTTCGCTGACGGCGAGCACAAGGTCGTTAGCCCTGCTCTCGGTGAGGCCGGCTTCCCTGGCCTGCTGCAGCACCAGGGCGCGGACCTGCGACAAGTCCGAGCGATAGGTGTGATACACGGCACCGTTCGCCGGCGGTGTCAGCGGCGGCTCGCCGCCGGGCTGGTCGGGAAACTGCACGGATGAGCGGGTCACACTGTTCCTCCGCGGTGCCCGGGCCTGCCAGATGTGCGCACGCCCCGTCCGCATCACGGCCCGGCGTAGCCCAGGTGACATGTCGCTATCTCATCAGACGATACACCTGTGTCGCGGCAGCGTTGCCAGGACCGCTCGTCGCTGCTCGCGGATTCACATTACCGTAATGACCGAATCCAGGTGTCCGGTACGGATTCGGCCTCCTCGTCGCTTGGTTATTTCTGTTCGATCAGGAGTCCACGGGGTAGTTATCCTTACCGCCGAGCCAGTAATTCCATATCCTCGCCGAATGTGAAACGGTGGTATCGATCTTCGGCCGCGCTGCACCAGAATCCGCCATGTGGTCGGTCACGGATGATCTCCCGCGTTATTTTCGTCCGAAGCTTATGAAATATTCTGCCTACTTCCTTCCGGCAGTGACCATGCGCGGCGCCGGTATCCCAGCCCGCAGCTCAAGCTTCGCGGCCGCTAACATCGAGCTCCCGGCCGGTCGGTCGGTCGGCCCGGCCCTTCCAACGCGGGGCTGGCCGCGTTACATATAGAGCCATGACGATGACAGGAAGGCGGAGCGCGGCCTGGTTCGCGGCGACCGGGCGGTCCGGCCTGAACCACCGCGCGTGGATGCGCAGCCAGGGGTTCACCTCCGAGGTGTTCGACGGGCGGCCGGTGATCGGGATCGCGACCACGTGGTCGGAACTCGCGCCGTGCAACGTTCACCTGCACCGGGTGGCCGAATCCGTCAAGCGCGGCGTGTGGCAGGCCGGCGGCTTCCCGCTCGAGTTCCCCGCGATGGCGCTGGGCGAGACGCTGCTGCGGCCCACCGCGATGCTCTACCGGAACCTCCTCGCCATGGAGGCGGAAGAGCTCATCCGGGCCAACCCGCTGGACGGCGTCGTGCTGCTGTCCGGCTGTGACAAGACCACGCCGGGCCTGCTGATGGCGGCCTCCAGCGTGGGGCTGCCCGCGATCATGGTGACCGGCGGGCCGATGCTGTCGGGCAAGTACCAGGGCGCGGACGTCGGCTCGGGCACGGCGGTGTGGCGCTGGGAGGAAGACCTGCTGGCCGGGCGCATGACGGAGCAGGAATGCGCCTTCGCCGAGGGCTGCATGGCGCGGTCCAACGGGCACTGCATGACGATGGGCACCGCGTCCACGATGGCATCGATGGCCGAGGCCCTGGGCATGCAACTGCCCTACTCGGCTACCTGGCCCGCCGTCGACGCCCGCCGCTACGAGACCGCCCAGCGGGCCGGGCAGGTCATCGTGGACCTGGTCGAGCACGACGTGACCCCGGACAAGATCATGACCAGGGATGCGTTCGAGAACGCGGTCAGGGTCAACGCGGCGATCGGCGGGTCGACCAACGCGGTCGTCCACCTGCTGGCCATCGCCGGCCGCCTCGGCGTCCCGCTCGAACTCGGCGACTTCGACACGCTCGCGAGGGACGTGCCCACCCTGGTGAACCTGCAGCCGAGCGGCAAGTACCTGATGGAGGACTTCTGCTACGCGGGCGGCCTGCCCGCGGTCATGCGCGAACTCGGTGACCTGCTCCACGCCGGCGCGCTCACCGTCACCGGCAAGACCGTCGGCGAGAATGTCGAGGCCGCGCCCTGCTGGAACCGCGACGTCATCATGCCGCTGGACCAGCCCTTCCAGACGGCGGGCACAGGCACCGCGGTGCTGCGCGGCAACCTGGCGCCGGGCGGCGCGGTCATCAAGCAGTCGGCCGCGTCGCCGCACCTGCTCAAGCACCGCGGCCGCGCCCTGGTCTTCGACTCACCCGAGGCGTACCACCAGGTCGCCGCCGATCCCGGCCTCGACGTCGACGAAGATACCGTGCTGATCATCCGCTACTGCGGGCCGAAGGGCTACCCGGGCATGCCGGAGACCGCCAACGTCCCGCTGCCCGCCAAGCTGCTCAAGCGCGGCGTCCGTGACATCGTGCGAATCTGCGACGGCCGCATGTCCGGCACCGCCTACGGCACCGTGGTGCTGCACGTGGCCCCCGAGGCCGCCGTCGGCGGCCCGCTCGCCCTGGTCCGTACCGGCGACTGGATCACGCTCGACGTCCCCGCCCGCACGCTGTCCCTCGACGTCCCCGAGGACGAACTCGCGGCCCGCCGCGCCGCCTGGACCCCGCCGCCGCGGGCCGCCACCAGAGGCTGGACCTGGCTGTACACCGAGCATGTGCAGCAGGCCGATACGGGCTGCGACCTCGATTTCCTCACCGGTGCCAGCGGCCCCGAGGTCGGCCGCGAGTCCCACTGAGGCCACAGGCGGAGCCATGTGCAACACGATTCCGTTCGGCTGAAAATCTTTCGGTCACGGGTCGAGCAGCGGGCCGAGGGGGCCGAGGTCGATGTTGAGGTCCTCCCGTTCGAGGCCGAACTCATCGAGCAGCTCGTTCATCCGTTCTTCAAGCCTCATCAGCGTGCAGCCGATCCGCTCGGCCTGCTCGTCGGTGACGCTCGCGTCCTCGACGCGGCGCAGTGCCTGCCGTTCCATCAGCTGCCGCAGCAGTTCCACGATGGTGAGCACGAGCGCCGCGAGCCCTCGCTCGGCCGACCGCGGGTCGTCGTCGGCGTCCAGCCGGTACCGGACGCGCCGACCGGTCTGGTTCACCTGCCCCGTCCGGCTCGGCTCGTTCATCATTCCTCCTCTGCCGTTGGTCCCGCGAGTGCGCTGACCGAGGTGAGCAGCGCCCGCAGCGAGATCACCACGAGATCGACATCCGCGATCGACAGGGTGATCTCGCCGGTCACCACCACACCGCCGGCCAGCACCCGGTCGAGCAGGTCGACCAGCGAGACCCGCTCGGCGGGATACCCCGCGTCGGCCAGGCGGTTTTCCGGCCCAGGGCCGGAAAACCCTGTGCCGGAAAACTCAGCGCCGGAGCCTTCAGCGCTCGTCATCCTCGTCGCCGGTGAAGGAGTACGGCGGCCACGGGCCGGTGAGCTCGATCCGCAGACCGGGATGCGAGGTCGCCTGGCCGGTGACCGCCTCGGCGAAGCTCGCGCCGTCGGCCGGGTCAAGCAGGTAGGCGGCGTTGAGCAGCATCGGCTGCCGGATCCCGCTCAGCTGCGGTGACTGCGGCGGGTGGAGCCGGGCCGCCGCGGCGCGGCCCGACAGCTCCGCGTGCACCGCCCGCGCGCCGCTGACCGCCGCGGTCCGGGATTCGCGGTCCGCCGCGAGTTGCCCGCGGCGGCGCTTCAGGTAGGCCAGCCCGGTGCCGCTGGTCCCCCCGCCTTCGCCCCCGGCGCGCTCGGTCCGCGGCCCCGGCACCGCGCCCGCGCGTGCCCCGCCGGAACCCCCCGGCCCCGCGCCCGTGTCGCCCGGTTCCGGTGTCGGGTAAGCCTTGACGCCCCATTCGACGCGGCCACCGACCCGGCCCAGCGTGTCGCGCAGCTGCTCACGGCGGCTGGCGAGCGCGGCGCAGACGGCGGCGTCGGCCAGGTAGACGGTGGCGAGCCTGGTCGGCAGCAGCGGGAACAGCCGGGCCGCGGCGTCGATGACGTAATGGTGCCTTCGCGAGACTACGTCGAGCCAGTCCAGGTTCTCCAGGTTCCGGCGCAGCGCCGCCTGGCCGAACTCTTCCAGGTTCACGTCGCTGACCAGCACCGCGAACTCACCGCAGGTGACGGTGCGCACCTTCGCCCCGCCCACGCCGGCGAGCCAGGACAGGTTCGCCTCGGTGCCGCGCCCGGACAGCTGGCCGTGCTCGGTGATCGCGTACGCCCAGACCCCGGTGTCCGCGTCGTTCCCCGTGTTGCCGCTCATTGCCCTGACTCCAGTTCCCTGACCCGGCCGCGCAGGCGGCGGATCTCTCGCCGCAGCTCCTTGGCGTCCTCCTCGTCGTCCGGCTCCGCGCGCACCGATTCGCCGCGCACCGATTCGCCGCGTACCGCGGGCCGCCCGGCGTCCGCGCTCAGCCACGGGTCGTTCTCCCACCAGTTGATGCCGACCTGCCGCGCGGTGTCGAGCGAGGCGATCACCAGCCGGAGCTTGATGGTCAGCAGCTCGATGTCCAGCAGGTTGACCTGGATGTCGCCCGCGATCACCAGGCCCTTGTCGAGCACCCGCTCCAGGATGTCACCGAGGCTGGTGGCTGACCGTCCGCCTGGCCGAGACCCCTCCGTTTGCCGTCCCGTACTGCTGGGCCGCGCCGGCACCCCGCGCGGGCATGCTCCCGGGCATATCAGCCGTCCCCGTCGTTGCCGAGGCCTCGTGAGTACCGCCGTACCCGGCGGTAGCCGAGCAGCTCGCCGTCGTCGTCGAGCTCTGCCTCGTAGGTGGCCAGGATGTCCGTCGAGGACGGGATCCGCCGGTCTTCGAGCATCTCCACGGTGACCGTCCAGCCGCTCTCTGACCGGTTCACCCCCGTGACGCTTTCCGGGTTCTTCCCGATGAGCTCGGTGATCTGCTGCAGCCCTTCCTGGCCGGCCTTCGGCGGCGGAAAGCGGACGCTGTTCCTGCGCCGCTTCGGCGTCGGCGGCGGAACGTCGCTCAGCCATGTCGATCAGCTCCCCTCACCCGCACCCGGCACCGAGGGCGGAGCGACCTCCGTGACCATGGTGCTTGTGAGCTCGTCCTGGATCTGCCTGAGCTCTTCCCCGCCGATCTCGCCGGCGTCATACCGCCGCTGTGCCTCGTCAAGCGCACGCCTGATCCTGGCCGGATCGTGCAGTTGCCGATTCGCCTCTCGCTCGAGCACCTCCCCGAGCTTGATGACTCCTTGGACCGGCATGAACGGAAGCCGGATCAGCGATGGCAGCAGCCCCATCTCGTCTCCCCCGGCTCCTCAGTTCCCCGACGGCGAGCTGGCCGTCGGGGAACTGGTCCCCACGAAGTCATACGCGGCGAGCGGGCCGATCAGCTGCAGGTCGATCCGGTCGCCCCACTCTTCGGCGAGCTGCTGGACCGCCTGCCGCAGTGCTTCGGTCTTGCCCGTCTCGACGAGGAACGCCGCGTAGACGGCGTCAAGCTCATGGGTGGACGGCCGCACCACGCTGGCCGTGACCTGCCCGGCCACCGCGTCGCCGAGGGCGCGCGTGTCGGCCTCGCGCATGGTCTCGATCGCGTTGCTGACGATCTCGCCGAGCTGAATCCGCTGGTCTCGGGTCGCGTCCGGGTCGGCGCCGCTGATCTGCTGGCCGAGCCGGGCCGCCTGCGGGTTCTCGGCCAGGACCTCGCCAAGCACCACCTGCTCGACGTACCGGCCCTTGACGACGTACTCGGCGTGCCCGTCGAGCTGCTCCAGCGCCGCGCTGAACTCTTCGTAGTGCGGGCCGAGCAGTTCGTCGGTCACCGCGTCGTCGCTTGCCAGCACCGCGCCGAAGCGCAGCGGCAGCACGGGCACCTCGGCGGCGCTCGAGTCAAGCAGTTCCTCGTGCGTGAACAGGTCGTCGGCCCGGCCGAGCGGGCGGTCCAGGTCCACGTCGCTGACCATCGCGGTAAGGTCGCGGTACCGGATCGCCCTGACCTCGCCCGGCGGGTCGCCGACACCGGCCGCGCCGGGCTCGACCTCGATGTCACCCGGCAGGATCCCGTACACATAGACGCCCGTGCGCCCGCTCCCCGGCTGTCGCTCTTCCATCTGCGCGGTCATGTCAGTCTTCCCCCCGGCCGCGGGCCCCATTGCTTCGGGAACCTCGGCCCGCTCGGTCCCGGTCCCCGGTCTGGCTGTCGGTGAATTCGCGGATCTTGTCGCCGGCCGCCTCAAGGGCGCCCTTCGTCTTGTGCTTGGCGCCGCTCTCCTCCAGGCCGCCGACCAGCCCCGGCAGGCCCTCTTTTTCCTGCGAGATGTCGAGCCGGTTGACGGCCTCGGCGAAGCGCAGGTAGGTATCGACACTGGCGATCACGATGCGGGCGTCGATCGTGAGCAGTTCGATGCCGACCAGCGATACCCGGACGTAGGCGTCGATCACGAGCCCCTTGTCCAGGATCGTGTCGATGATGTCGGCCAGCCCGGACGACTGCGGTCGGGCGGCGACTCCGCCTCCTGATTGAGCAATGGACATTGCTGTTCCCCCTCCGTAAGTTCCGTTCGCGGCCCCGAGGGCCCCGCGGCGGAGCGTTACCCGGCTCCGCCGCCGGCCGCGCCCTGACGGGCCCGCGCGGGCGCGCGCCCCCTGCTTCCGCCGCGGGCCGGAGCCCGGCGGCGGCCGCCGGGGCGGTCCCCGTTAGCGTCCTCGCCGGCGTCCTCGTCAGCGGGCGCGTCTTCGCCGTCTTCCTCGTCGTTCAGTTCCTGGTCCTGTTGGTCGTCCGCCGGCGCCCGGCGCTGCGCGGGCACTTTCTCGACGTTGTCTGCTTGATCGGTGACGGCCGCGTCGCCAGGCTCTTCCTCCCGCTCGCGCGCTTCCTCGTCGAGCCCCGCTTCTTCATCGAGCACCGTCTCGTGGTCCTTGACCACCTCGCCGTCCTCGATCACGCCGCGCCAGCCCTCGATGTCGTCGGGGTTGAGCAGCGCGTGGGCCGTCACGTGCCGCTGGAAGTGCTTGAGCTCAAGCCGGACGCGCCTGCCCTGGGCCCGCCAGAGGTTGCCCGTCCGCTCGAACATGCCCTGCGGGTGGTATTCGAGTACCACCACGATCTTGGTCAGGTTCGGCGCCAGTTCATGGAACGTGACCGCGCCGTCGACGTGCCCCTTCTGGCCCTTTGACCGCCAGACGATGCGCTCGTCGGGCCGCTGGTCGACGATCGTGGCCTCCCACTCCCGGTGCGACCAGAAGACCTGCGCCTTCCAGTTGACCTTTTTGTTCTCGTCGCCCGGCTCGGCGTTCTCCACCTTCTTCGTGAAGGACGGGAAGTCGTGGTAGGTCGTCCACTGGTTGTAGGCGAGCCGGATCGGAACGCCCACCTCGACGGACTCGACGATGTTGGTGAGCTTCAGCTTCTGCCGGCCGCTGCCCTTGCCCTTGCCGCCACCGCGGAACGCGCCGGAGACCTTCTCCTTCAGCCCGGCCCAGCCGGCGCTGAGCATCGACCGGCCGGGACTCTTGCCCTCGGCCATGCTCTTCGCGCCGGTGACCGCGGCCATCAGGCCCGGCCCGCCGTCGCCCGCCACGTATTCGGTGAGCCGTCCGGTGGTGGATTCCACCTTGTCCCGCACCGACGACACGGCTCGCGTCGCCAGCGCGTCGACCAGTCCGCCCGCTTCGGACTTGAGCCGGTCCATCGGCCCGTTGGTCTTGTTCTCCGCTTGCGCCATCTGGCGTCACCTCCTCGTCCGGGAGACAGGGGAGCGGCGGCGCGTGGTGGGCCGCCGGACCGGCGCTTCGTCGGCCTGGTCGTCCTCGTCGTCCTCGTCGGTCTGGTCGTTGTCTTCGTAGTCGTTGTCTTCGTACTCGTCGTCCGCGTACTCGTCGTCCGGGTAGTCGTCTGCCTCGGCCTCGTCTGCCTCGGAATCCGCTGCCCGGCCGCGCCCGGTCGCTCGCCGCCCGGTGCCGCCGACCGCGCCGCCGGCCGTGCCCCCGGCCGCCCGGCCAGGCCCGCTTGGCGGTACCGGTCGCCGCCCGGTGCCCGGTACCGGCGGCGGCCCGGCCGACCTTGGTCGCCTCTTCCGCGCCTTCGGCCACCGTGGCGGCGGGGTTGCGCACGCGCTCGGCGCGGTCGTGAATCGAGTCGGTCAGCGCGTCCACCCGGCTGCTGACGGCCGCGGTCGCCGCGGCCTTGCCCGCGGTGACCAGGTCACCCCGCACGGTGTCAGCGAGTTCGCCGAGTTGCGGTGCCATTTTCGCAACCGCGTCGGTAGAGCTGAGCATCTTCATGCCCCGCTTCAGGACCAGGCCCCCGACGGCCGTACCGCCGATGCTCATCCCGGCCGCCATCATGGCCGCGGTCCGGAATTTCCGGCGGCGGCCGAGCACGTAGCCGATGCCGATCGCGGCGGCGGCCCGCATGCTGCCCTTCATGTTCACCCTCCCTCTGCTGAGCTCGTCCGGCGGGGCTGGAGTGCCTCGCTCGCGAACGGTTACCGCTCAGAAGTTCATCTTTTTTCCAGACCCTGCGTATATCTGGGTCTCAGATCCGGTTTTGCTCGATGGCTTCCCGCGCTACCCGGCGGATCGCCACCCAAACGACCTGCGGAAATTCAATGGCCAACTGTTCAGGCAAGATCAAAAACCTGCAAATTACGATATAAAGTTCGATTGATTTCATTGCAATGCTTCCTGAGTAACAGACAATTCGTTCTTTGGTCGGCGAACACCATGGCGAAGCAGCGCCAGCCGTTGCAGTGCAGGTCAGCGGGCAGCAGGGGGCTGGCCGCCGCCGTCTAGGTCCCCGGCGGCCGCTCCCGCACGGTGTCACCGGACGGCACAGCGTCATCGGACTGCACAGCGTCATCGGACTGCACAGCGTCATCGGGCTGCACAGCGTCATCACACCGCGCTGTGTCATCACGCCGCACTGTGTCATCGGACCGCACCGGCGGGCGCGGCACCGGCCGCCGCTCGGCGCGGTGGTGGCGCAGCTTGATGACGATCACGAGCAGGAGGGCGGCCAGCGGCGGAAGCAGCGCCACCTGGCTCGCGTGCTCGACAAGCACGGCGCTGCAGGCCGCGCCCGCGACGAGTGCGATCAGGCCGATCACGGCCGAGGCGTCGGCGGACCGGCGACGGCCCGTCGCGAGTGCCTCCACCAGAGCGGTGAGCGCGCCGGTCATGTAGGTCGTCGACGGATTGCCCTTGATCGCCCGGGCCGCCGCGCCCTGCAGGCCGAGCGACACCGCGGCCGCGATGAGCATCAGGTCGGCGGCTGCGCCCGGCGGGGCAGCGTCGTAGCCGATCCAGGCGACGTTGACGGCGGCCAGGATCACCGATTCGACCACGAGGACCAGCGTCGCGGCCCATGGCCAGGCAACCGCCTGCGGCCATCCGGCCCGCGCCGTCCGGCGGTCGGACAGCTGCCTGAGCCGGGCCCCCGCGGCCACGCCGGCCACGTACCCGGCTACCGCCATGATGGCGTGCAGCGCGGGGTTGAGCGATGACGTGCCGATGGCGCGCCCGGCGAAGATCAGGTTGCCGGTGATGACGCTGGTGAACGCCCCGCCGATCACCATCAGCGTGACAACGTCGACGCCGCCGCTGGTGAAGGTGAGCAGGCCGACCAGGTGCGCCTGACGTGGGCGCTCCGCCTGCTCGGCCTCGGGGGTCATGGTCATGTGTTTTGATCGCCGCCTTGATCGCACGCTCCGGGTCTGAGGCATGCTAGCCCCGCCCGAACCCCGCGCCGGCCCCGCCCTAAGCCCGTCCCGGCCCGTGCTTGCGGACCCGCGGTCCACGAACTATCATTGTGATATCACATTGATAGCCTCTAGCTAGCGCGGAAAAGGGGAGGCGGACATGATCGAGATCGAGAACCTCACCCGCAGGTTCGGCGACGTCACGGCGGTCGACGGGCTGACGCTCACCATCGGGGAAGGCGAAGTCTTCGGGTTGCTCGGCCCGAACGGCGCGGGCAAGACCACCACCATCAGGATGCTCGCCGGGCTCATCGGCAAGACCAGCGGCGAGGCCCGGGTAGCGGGCTGCCGCGTCGGCGACCCGGCCACCGCCAGGAGGCTCAGGGGCCTGATCGGCCTGATGCCGGAGGAAGCCGGGCTCTACCCGGACCTGAGTGCCGCCAGGACGCTGGACTTCTACGGCAGGCTCTACCAGGTCCCCGGCGGCACGCGGGCCGAGCGCACGGAGCGGCTGCTCACCATGCTCGACCTGTGGGACCGCAGGGACGCCCGCGTGCGGACGTTCTCCAAGGGGATGAAGCAGCGGCTGACCATCGCCCGTGCGCTGATCAACGACCCGCCGGTGCTCTTCCTCGACGAGCCCACGGCGAACCTCGACCCGGAAGGCGCGAAGACCGTCCGCGACTTCCTCCTCCAGCTGAGGGCCGAGAAGCGGACGATCCTGCTCAACACCCACCAGCTGGGCGAGGCGGAACGGGTCTGCGACCGCGTCGGCATCATGCACACGAGGCTGATCGCGGTCGGCACGCCCGACGGCCTTCGCGGCACCGTTTCGACCAGCACGGGATCCACCCGCGCCACCGCGATCCAACTCGCCGTTGTCACCGATGCCGTGGTCGAGGCCGCCCGCCAGGCGGCCGGCGCTGCAGGCGCGGGGCCGGCCCGCAGGTGACGGTCAGCGGCAACACGATCACGGTCCCGGTCGACAAGCCGGAACGTGACAACCCCGAGCTGGTGCGGGCGATCGTCGCGGCCGGCGGCGAGATCCAGTTCGTCAGCGGGATCGCCCCCACCCTGGAGGAGACCTACCTGAAGCTGCTTGGCAGCGAGCAGGCGGAAAAGAACGACAAGGTCGCGAGGTGACCGCAGTGAACTGGCAGAACGTGGCGACCATCGCCCGCAAGGACATAACGATCATGATGACAAGGCGCAGCCTGCGCATCGCCCTCGTGGCGCTCCCGCTCGGCCTGTCGGTCCTTTTCTCGCAGATCATTGCCCGCAGCAGCATTCCCGCGGCCGAGCTGCCCAAGATGCTGAACGCGTTCCTCTTCTTCTTCATGATCTACACCGGGGCGCTGCCCGCGAGCCTGGCGTCCTACAGCATGGTCGGCGAGAAGGTCGAACGCAGCCTTGAGCCGCTGCTCGCCACCCCGGCGAGCGATGGCGAGATCCTGCTCGGCAAGGCCCTCGCGGCCCTCGTCCCGCCGCTCCTCGTGATGTGGGCAGGCATGGTCACGCTGATGACCCTCTGCGACGCGTTACACCCACGCCACCCTCGGGTACCTGTACTTCCCGAACTGGATGGCGGCCGTCACCGTGTTCGGCCTCGCGCCGCTGCTGGCGCTCATGGCCGTCGGGTTCAGCGTGCTGATGTCCGCGCGGGTGAGCGAGGTGCGCACAGCGCAGCAGCTCGGCGCGCTCGCCGCGATCCCCGGCGCGGCCCTCTACATCGGGCTCGTCTCCGGTGCGTTCACTCTCGACCTGGCCTCGCTCGCCGTCATGTGCGGCGTCCTCGCGATCGTCGACGCGGCCCTGGCCCTCGCGGCCCGCGCCACGTTCCACCGCGAGGAGATCCTCACCCGCTGGGCGTAACAGCACCAACAAAATCAAGAGTCTCCAGAACGGGTCCGTGCTTCGCGCCACAGCGAACACGAGCCCGTTCCGCGTTGGGCCCGCCCTTCCCCCGCAGACATACACTGAGTTTGCGGGGTAAAAAGCGGGGCAAACCGGGCAGGATCACCCTTCGAAGTCAGTGCAAGTCGCCGCTGCTGATGATAACAGCAAGAAGCGCGCAGCGCCGCCGAGTCTAGGAAGCGACCAGTTCCGCGTACAGCGCGGCGGTCTGCGCGGCGACGGCGTCCCAGGAGAACTCCGTCACCGCCCGCTCCCGCCCGGCGCAGCCCCATCGCGTCCGCCCGGCCGGGATCACGCAGCAGCAGGTTCAGCGCGTCGGCGAGGGACGCCGGATCGTCCGGCGGCACCAGCAGCCCGGTCACGCCCCCGTCCACCACCTCGGGGATGCCGCCCACCCGGGACGCCACGACGGCGGTCGCGCACGCCATCGCCTCCAGGTTGACGATGCCAAGCGGCTCGTACACCGAAGGGCACGCGAACGCCAGGGCGTGCGTCAGCAGTTGGATGATCTCCGTCTTCGGCAGCATCTCCGGTATCCAGAGCACGCCCGTACCGCGACGACTGCAGCTCAGCCACCAGCGCGGACGACCTCATCGACCAAGCTCGGGCGTGTCCGCCGCCCCCGCGCAAAGCACGAGTTGCGCCGAGGGGTCGAGCGATGCCGCCGCCCGCAGCAGCACCGGCACGCCCTTCTGCCTGGTGATCCGCCCGACGAAGATCACGTAGGGCCGCGAAGGGTCGACGCCGTGCTTTTCCAGGACGTCCGTCCCCGGGTCAGGAGCGTACTCGACGGTGTCGATCCCGTTGCGTATCACCCGGACCCGTTCTGGTGAGATCTCTGGGTAAACCGACAGGACATCGGACCGCATGCCGTCGGACACCGCCACCACCGCCGTCGCGGCGGCGAGGGACACCCGCTCTGCCCAGGACGAGAGCGCGTACCCGCCGCCCAGCTGCTCGGCCTTCCACGGCCGCAGCGGCTCGAGCGAGTGGACCGTGGCGACGTGCGGGATCCCGTACAGGAGCGACGCGAGGTGCCCGGCGAGGTTGGCGTACCAGGTGTGCGAGTGCACCAGGTCGGCTCCGGTCACCGCGTCCGTCATCGACAAATCCGCGGAGAACACCCGCAGGACCGCGTCGTGCAGGACCGGCCAGGCCTGGTGCGCCACCGCCGTGTCCCTGGGCGCCCCCTGGCAATGGACGGTCAGGTCGACGAGGCCGGACAGCGCGCGGGCCAGGTACTCCACGTGCACGCCCGCCCCGCCGTACACCTCAGGCGGGTACTCCCGGGTCAGCAGCGCCACCTTCACGGGACCACTTCCTGTCCCTTGCCGACCACGGTGATGCCTCCGGGCGAGACCACGAACCCGCGGGCACGGTCG
The DNA here is from genome assembly GCA_963785645.1 of uncultured Actinomycetota bacterium. Classification (GTDB taxonomy): domain Bacteria; phylum Actinomycetota; class Actinomycetes; order Streptosporangiales; family Streptosporangiaceae; genus Trebonia. The sequence goes on along the minus strand of CAWAWG010000014.1, from coordinate 76,159 downwards.
TGCTCCTTGTCGACCCCCACCTTGGCGCCCTCGGGGACGATGACGTTCTTGTCGATGATCGCGTCCCTGATCTCCGCGCGCCGCCCGACGATCACGTTGTGCAGCAGCACCGCGCGGTCGACGGTGGACCAGGAGTTCACCCGCACTCCCGGCGAGAGCACGGACTGGCGCACGAGACCGCCGGAGACGATGACCCCGTTGGACACCAGCGAGTCGATCGCCCGTCCCACCCGGTCACCGATGTCGTGCACGAACTTGGCGGGCGGCAGCGATTCCATATGGGTGAGGATCGGCCAGCGGTAGTTGTAGAGGTTGAACATCGGGCTCGACGGTGCGCAGGTCCATGTGCGCGTCGAAGTAGGCGTCGATGGTGCCGACGTCGCGCCAGTAGCCGCAGTCGCGCTCGGTCGCGCCGGGTACCGCGTTGGTCAGGAAGTCGTACGCCTGCGCGGCGCCGTCGCTCACCAGCGCCGGGATGATGTTCCCGCCGATGTCGTGCCGCGACGATGAGTCCGCCGCGTCCGCGTGCAGCACGTCGACGAGCACCTTGGTGTCGAACACGTAGATGCCCATCGACGCGAACGACTCATCGGGCGAGTCGGGGATCGTCGGCGGGTTAGCCGGCTTCTCCACGAACTTCTCGATCGTCCGCCCGTTGGCGCCCACGCCCACGATGCCGAACGCCTTCGCATCCTGCCGGGTCACCGGCATCGCCGCCACGGTCACGCCGGCCCCGTGCTCGAGGTGCTGGTCGATCATCTGCCGCGGGTCCATCCGGTACACGTGATCGGCGCCGACGACCACGACGAGGTCGGGCTTCTCGTCGTTGATCAGGTTCATCGACTGGAAGATCGCGTCCGCGGAACCGCTGTACCAGTACGCCCCGAGCCGCTGCTGGGCCGGCACCGGCGTCACGTAGTTGCCAAGCAGGTCGCTCATCCGCCACGTGACCGAGATGTGCCGGTCCAGGCTGTGGCTCTTGTACTGGGTGAGTACGCAGATTTTCCTGAGGTTGGAGTTGGCCAGGTTGGACAGTGCGAAGTCGACCAGCCGGTACACCCCGCCGAACGGCACCGCCGGCTTTGCCCGGTCGTCCGTCAACGGCGCCAGCCGCGTCCCCGCCCCGCCCGCCAGCACAATCCCCAGTACCCGGGGGTCCGCCATGTTTTCCCCGTCCTTCCGCTTTCGGTCCGGAAGCAATGCTGCACCCTCTAGATCCCCCAGCGGAACCCCAGCACGCGGGACATAAAGATCAAATTCCAGCGAACAAACCGGAGCATCCACAACGAACTCGTCTTTCACGCCCCCCCCGCAACCCGACCTGCCCCAGGTGCGAAGGCCGGCCGGATAATCGTCGGCGTCGCCCGCGGGCTGCCCGCGGGCGACGCCGACGGCCTGCCCGCGGTCGGCCTGCCCGCGGTCAGGATAAGCTCTTGCGGCCGATCCCGCCGTAATAGCCCACCTCGGCTAGCCGCGGCCGCGGCCCCGTTTCCTCGCTCCGCCACTCCGAGACGGGCACCACGCCCGGCGGGACCAGGTCAAGTCCGGTGAACGCCATGCGGGCGAAGTCTTCGGAATCACGCAGCTGGAAGGTCACTCCGGACTCGCGCAGTGCCCGCGTCGCAGCGACACCCGCCGCCGGGACATGCTGGGCAGTGCCGTGCGACGCGACGAGGTAGCTCCCCGGGGGAAGGCCGTCGAGCAGGGTCGCGATGATGTCCCCTGGCTTGTCGTCGTCCTCGATGAGGTGCAGGATGGCGACGAGCATGAGGGCGATCGGCTGGGTGAAATCCAGCACGTCGCGGGTCACTGGATGGTCCAGGATCGCCTGCGGGTCCCGTAGGTCGGCGTGGATGTAAGCGGTGCGGCCCTCGGGTCCGGAGGCGAGCAGCGCCCGGGCGTGCGCCAGGACCAGGGGGTCATTGTCTACGTAGACGACGCGGCTGGTAGGGGTGATGCCCTGCGCGACCTCGTGGACGTTGCTGGCGGTGGGCAGCCCGGTGCCGATGTCCAGGAACTGCCGGATGCCAGCCTCTTCGGCCAGGTAGCGGACCGCCCGGCCAAGGAACGCGCGGTTTTCGCGCGCCGCGGTGCGCATCGAGGGAAACGCGGCCAGCACATGGTCGCCGCCCACCCGGTCGGCCGCGAAGTGGTCCTTTCCGCCCAGGAAGTAGTCGTACATCCGGGCCGCGTGCGGCCGGGACGTATCAATCTCCGGCACCGGCGCGTCCATCGCCGAGCTCACCGCATCAGCCTGCCTTCTCCGGCTCCGCCGGCATTCTCATAACGCCCAAGCCCGGTCTCGCAAGCGCCGACCGACCGATGCAATCGTAGCGCTTCGCGTAAGCCGAAATCAGCGATCAAGAAGGCCGTCCGGCGCCCCGCGCAGCCCGTCGTGCCGCGCTGTATGTGCGACTATCTCATTGAGCCCGATCGAGCAGCCGTCGGGGGTCCACCCCGTGACGGACAAGCCGGGCAGGACCAGAGCCCCGCGTCTGCCCGCGTCTGCACCGCTTACGCGGCCGTGACTACCCCTTGAGAGCCGTGACTACCGCTTAAGCGACGCCGCGAAGGCGTCCCAGGCGCCAGCCGTGAACTCCAGCGTTCCGCCGTCGCGGTCCTTGGTGTCCCGCACCATGATCCCGCTCGCGGCACCGCCCACTTCAACGCAGCTACCACCCTGGCCGCCCGAGTAGGACGACTTGCGCCAGTTGGGGCTACCCATCAAGTTCGCTCCTGACCCTAACCATTAAGCGATGCCATGAAGGCGTCCCATGCGTCAGCGCTGAATGCCAGCGTTCCGCCGTCGCGGTCGGCTTTCGCATATCACGCGGATCTCCCGGCGCACCGCCCTTTGCACCTAGGCGCGGCCGCAGGTTATCTGCCATGCCGTTTCCCTTACCGTCCTTTCGAACTCAGGTCAGGCATCAGATCCAGAGATAACCTCCTCCAATCTCTGCCCGCTGCGCGGGCGATACGGCAATGCGCCTCATGGCGCACCGACGACGTGTTGGAATCTTGCCTCTATATACCTGCGGGACCGTCTTCAGGGTGATACCGGCGAAGACGGATGAGCGGGAAGGTGTCGGCAGCATATGCCGAGTCTGCGGCAATGCCTGGAAGTTAAGGGCCCGGCTGGCTGCTTCGGGCGTCTAGCGGCCGCTGCTTTCTCGGCCGTCGGTGGCATAGGGCCAATACTGACGAGTAGCTGTCCCTTTATGCGGCTTTTGTCGAGCACGAAATGGCCCTATGAGGGATTGAAAGGCCGAGGTCCGCACCGTACAGGCGCCGGAGCGGATGTTTTGCCCGCCCCGGTGCAATGTCACCGGCCTAAGGATCTCGCTGTACGGCGGGCGGCCCGGGCGCGTGCCGGATATGCCCGGAAGATCCGGCCGCTCCGCGGCGCGGCCCGTGATCGGGTCAATTCCGCAGGTTATAGCCTGTTTTATCGACCAGTAAAGCGAAAACCTTGGCGACCGTCCCGTCGCCCGCAGTGCCTCGCCCGCACCGGGATATTCAGGCACGATGCTCCATATGTCCCCGAGGGCATTCCGGGCGGACGCGTCACCGACCCAGGCCTTTCAACCTCTGTATGTCCCGGGGTGCCTAACCACCGGCCACGGCGGTTTCCCAGGTTTCTTACATTGGAGCTTGCGGAGAGCTTGCGGCGTATTCGCGTCCTATTTGCCAGCCTTTACCCAAAAACTTGGCGTATGTCCGCGCGGCAACTTAGCCGACGGGCGCGGTGATGATCCCGTATTCCCTGATCCGCCGGTAGATCGTCGCCCGGGACATGCCGAGCGCACGGGCCGCCCGGATCTTGTTACCCCCGTTGTCCAGCAGGGACTGGACGATCGCGTCCCGCTCGATCGACTCGAGCGGCGACAGCACCCGGCGCGACACCGCCCAGCACTCGGGCGGCAGGTCATCCGGCGTGATCTGGCCGACCCGGCGGCGCTGTACCACCTGCTTGAGCACCTCCCAGAGCTGCGCCGCGTTCCCCGGCCAGGTGTGCCGCACAAGCAGCTGCATCGCGGCGGATGAGCACGTGACGCGGCCCTGCTGGCTCAGCTTGCCGAGGAAGAACGGCACCAGGTCGCGCAGGTCCTCGCTGTGATGGCGCAGCGGCGGCACGGCCACAGAACCGGGGAACAGCCGTAGCAGGCTGCTCAGGTCGGCCCGGGCCGCGGCGCGGTCGAGGGTAACCGCCACCCGCAGGCTCTCCGCGGCCGTTCCCCCTGGACATGGCCCCTTGTCCCTGGCGGCGTCCTTCGCCTCCTTGAGCGCCCCCGCCAGCGTCCGTACCTGCAGCGCGTTCAGCGTGTGCACGTGCCGCAGGACCAGCAGGCCGGTGTCGACGAGCAGCTCCGCGCGGACCTGAGAGAGCCAGCCGCGGTCATCCGCCGCGTCGGCCGCGTCGAGTACATGGCAGGACGTCGCGGGGCTGCGCCGCTGGTGCACGGCCCGGGCCAGCGCGAGCTTGCCGCTGCCGTCCTCGCCTTCCAGGGACAGCCACTCGCCGCGCTCGTAGCCCGCCTCCGCCAGGCGGCAGGCCCGGCGCCAGGCCGCGCCGGAGCCGACGAGACCGGGCAATGTCATGACGGCGCGTCCGGCGATCGCCTCAGCCGACGGCGCCGCCGCCGAGGCGACCAGCTTGACGTGCACCACGCCGTCGGCGAGGGTCCCGCTGTCGGCTGAGGCGGCGGCGAGGCCCAGGCCAGCGACCGGATGGCAGAACATCCGGGCCACCGTCCCGCTCGGCAGGTCCACCGTCACCGGGCCGGGCGGCCGCCACCGGCCGCGCGCCTCCGCGGCGATCGCTTGCGCGGACAGGGTCTCGGTGGCCCGCGAGATCAGCACCGCCTGGTCCGCGGGGGACAGTGCCCGCCGCGCGTGGTCGTTGAGCATGACGACGTCGTTGCCGAGGGCGAGCACGATGCCGCCGGTATGCCGGCAGGCCCGCGTGTACTCCTGGAGCAGCCGAAGGTCCCGGCCGTTGCTCGTCTCGGTGAGCGCCTGGCCAAGCTGATCGGCGGCGGACCGGACGAGGGAGAGCATGAGCGGGTCGGCGTCCCGGCGCCAGCAGGTCAGGTCGATCACGCCGACCGTCTTGCCCGATACCGGGTCGCGGAGCGGCGCCCCGGCGCAGGCCATGCCCTCAAGCCGCTCCGCATAGTGCTCGTGGCCGAATACGTGCGCGGGGCCGCCCGACTCCAGGGCGGTCCCGATGCCGTTGGTGCCGACGATGTCCTCGGCGTACGAGAAGCCGGGGATGAGCCTGATCGCGTCAAGCTGCCGTTCCAGGTCGCGGTCGCCGGTCAGGCGGCGCAGCACGAGCCCGGTCGCATCGGTCAGCACGATGCTGATCGGCTGGCCGTCGAGCTGCTCGTGCAGGTGTCGCAGCACCGGTTCGGCGGCGCGCGCGAGATTCGTGTCGAGGTCAGGTGCACCCAGGTAGCTCAGGTCGAGCCGGTCGGCCGCGACCCGCCATTCCCGTGACCGCCACCAGGAAGCCAGGATCGGCTCCCTGACCACCCTCCGGTCGACCGGCTCGGCGGCCAGGAACCGGTCCCTGGCCTCGGCCAGGGGGTCCTGCCCGCCGGGCAGGACGTGGGCGGACAGGGAACCGTCAAGCCCGGCACCGTAAAGCACAGTACTGTCCGGCAGATCACGCCGCTGCCTTGTCGACGCACGTCCCATCTCTCCTCCCGCCTGTCTGTCCCAGTCGGAGGACACCATCGCGCGCAGCGCATGCTCCGCGTCTCACAAAAATAAACCTGCTGCTACTTCGCACTGTCTCAACTTGAGATCCCCGGCGCAATCCCGCCGGCATCTGCTCGGCCTATGGATACCAGTGACGACGCGGACCCCGGCCCGCGAGAAGGCCAGCAAGAGACGTACAACCCGTGGAGCATCGTCAACCTCGTCTTCCGGCACCTGGCCGATGAGGGTCTCCATCCCGTGCTCGGTGAGTCCGGCGACCCGGGCGCTCCCGCCGCGGCATTGCTCAGGGCACTCGGCATAACCCCGTCCGCCGACGGCAGCAGGAAGGTCACCAGCCGGGTGAGCGCCGAACTTGCCCAGCTCCGCGCCGCTTTCGAGGCCGGGCATCCGCACTGACCCCCGAGACAACCGTCTCAGGCTGAGAACACCCGCCGGCGCGATCCGGGGTGTGATCCAGGCACGGGCCTTCAACCCGGGCCTTCGAATAACAGAAGGACTTTCCCAGCAAGGGAGGGATGCCGATGAGCCGCCAGAGCGTGGCCAAGGCCCACCAGAAGATCCAGGAGCTCTCCTGGGAACCCCAGTACCACACGCCGGTCAGCCACTACGGCACGGACTACACGTTCCGCAAGGCGCAGAAGAAGGACCCGCTCAAGCAGGTGCTGCGCTCCTACTTCCCGATGCAGGAGGAGAAGGACCACCGGGTCTACGGAGCCCAGGACGGCGCGATCCGCGGCAACATGTTCCGCCAGGTCCAGGAGCGCTGGCTGGAGTGGCAGAAGCTGTTCCTGTCGATCATCCCGCTGCCCGAGATCTCCGCCGCCCGCGCGATGCCCCTGCTGTTCCGTACCGTACCGAACCCGGAACTGCACAACGGCCAGGCGATCCAGATGATCGACGAGGTCCGGCACTCGACGATTCAGCAGAACCTCAAGCGCCTGTACATGAACAACTACATCGACCCGGCCGGCTTCAACTCAAGCCTGCGCAACTTCCAGAACGACTACTGCGGCACGATCGGCCGCCAGTTCGCCGAGGGCTTCATCACCGGCGACGCGATCACCGCCGCGTCCATCTACCTCACCATCGTCGCGGAGACGGCGTTCACGAACACGCTGTTCGTGGCCATGCCCGCCGAGGCCGCCGCCAACGGCGACTACCTGCTCCCGACCGTCTTCCACTCCGTCCAGAGCGACGAGAGCAGGCACATCAGCAACGGCTACGCGACGCTGCTGATGGCGCTGTCCGACGAGTCCAACCACCAGCTGCTCGAGCGCGACCTGCGCTACGCCTGGTGGAACAACCACCGGGTGGTGGACGCCGCCATCGGCGTGTTCATCGAGTACGGCACCAAGGACCGGCGCAAGGACCGCGAGTCCTACGCCGAGATGTGGCGCCGCTGGATCTACGACGACTACTACCGCAGCTACCTTGTCCCGCTGGAGAAGTACGGCCTGGTCGTCCCGCACGACCTCATCGAGGAGGCCTGGAACCAGATCTGGAACAAGGGCTACGTGCACGAGGTCGCCCAGTTCTTCGCCACCGGCTGGCTCGCCAACTACTGGCGGATCGACCCGATGACCGACAAGGACTTCGAGTGGTTCGAGTACAAGTACCCGGGCTGGTACGACCGGTACGGCAAGTGGTGGGAGAACTACGCCCGGCTGTCTAAGCCGAACGGGCACCACCCGATCGTCGCCGAGAACGTCGACTACGTCTACCCGCACCGCTGCTGGACGTGCATGGTCCCGTGCCTGGTCCGCGAGGACATGGTCATGGACCAGGTGGACGGGCAGTGGCGCACCTACTGCTCCGAGCCCTGCCACTGGACCGACGCGACGGCCTTCCGGCCGACGTACCAGGGCCGCGAGACCCCGAACATGGGCCAGCTCATCGGCAAGCGCGAGTGGGAGACGCTGTACCACGGCTGGAACTGGGCCGACGTCGTCTCCGACATGGGCTACGTCCGCGACGACGGCAAGACCATGGTCGCGCAGCCGCACCTCGAACTCGGCGACCAGAAGAAGATGTGGACGCTCGACCACCTCCGCCGCATGCCGGAGGTGCAGTCGCCCAACGTCCTGCTCAACCAGATGACCGATGCCGAGCGCACGGCATTCGCCGCCGACTACAACCGCCAAGGCCCCGCCGGCCGCCCCGCCCCCGCCGAGAGCTAGAGGGTCGAGGGGGGAGGAGGACGGACAAAGACCAAAAGCCTGTTAGCCGAACGGTTCGTTGTCTCTCCGGAACGGCCCCGCCCGTCGCAGGGGGGCGGGGCCGGCCAGGGGGAGCTCCCGGGGGGAGGCAGTGACAGAGAAGCACAAGGTGCACTTCGAGCCCGTCGGCATCGAGATTGACGTCGACGAGAACCAGACGATCCTGCGGGCCGCGGCCGAGCAGGGAATCATGCTCATGCACGGCTGCAAGGAAGGCCAGTGCGCCGCGTGCAAGTCGTTCGTACTCGACGGCGAAGACATCGAGCTCGACCGCTATTCCACGTTCGCGCTGCCCGACTACGAGAAGGAGGAAGGCTACACCCTGCTGTGCCGGGCGCACGCGTACGAGGACGTCACGATCGAGCTGCTCAACTACGACGAGGACATGATCCGCTCCGGCCTGCCGATCCAGCAGGCCACCGCCGAGGTGGTGTCCAAGGACCCGGTGACGCACGACATGCGCCACCTGGTGCTCCGCCTCATCGAACCGGGCGAGGTCAAGTTCTTCCCCGGCCAGTACATGGACATCGCGCGTCCCCGGCACCGACCAGGTCCGGTCGTTCTCGATGGCGAACACCTCAAGCCGGGACGGGCTGCTCGAGTTCGTCATCAAGGTGTACCCGGACGGGCTGTTCTCGCGCTTCCTCGACAAGGAACTCCAGGTGGGCGACCGTCTGGAGCTGACCGGCCCGTTCGGCGTCTTCACGTTGCGGGACTCCGACGCGGCGCTGGTCTTCGTGGGCGGCGGAGCGGGGATGGCCCCGATCCTGTCCCTGCTCCGCTCCATGGCCGAGCGCGGCATCCACCGCAAGGCCACGTTCTTCTACGGCGCCCGCGCCCAACGCGACCTGTGCTTCGAAGATGAGCTAGCCGCGATCGCCGAGAAGCTCCCCAACTTCACCTATGTCCCGGCCCTGTCCGATATCCCCGCCCCGCCTGACGTCCCGTCCGGAATTCCGGATTCAACCAGCGAATCCGGATCTCCCGGAGACGATGGACCGGGAGACCGGCCTGATTACCGACGTGGTCAAGCGCCTGACCGGGGGTCTCGCTGGGGCGCACGCCTACGTCTGCGGACCGCCGCCCATGGTGGAGGCCGCGATCCCGCTGCTAGAGACGCTCGGCATCGAGGACAAGCGGGTCTACTACGACAAGTTCACGACAACGGGAGAGCCTTCATGAACTCTCCGTTTTTGCCCCTAGGTCCAAACGGGAGCACCCAGGACATCAAAAAAGGAGAATTCAGATGACAGAGACGCAACCGGCCATCATTCCGCAGCAACGGAGCGTTCCCAAGCCGGAATTCACCGACGCGGAAGCGGGCGCGACTGGAGTTCCCCGACTCGAACGAGCGCCATTTCAACTACTTCAAGCCCGCCAAGCGCAAGCAGTCGCACTACGAGGACGTGACCGTCGAGGTACAGCCCGACCCGCGGCACTACCTGTCGCAGGGCTGGCTGTACGGGTTCGCGGACGGCCGCGGCGGCTATCCGCTCGACTGGACGGTGCTGAAGGCATGGGGCTCCGACCGCCCCGAGCCCGAGCGGTACCCGGGTTCTGGCGGCCAGGGCTACGAGTGGCCGGCGCACGGCTGGCACGAGTTCCGTGATCCGAACGAGGAGTGGGAACTCACCCTCTACCGCTACAACTCCAACGTCGTCCGGCAGGTCAACCAGAACGTGGAGAACGCCCGCCAGGCCAAGGCCTTCGAGCAGTGGAACCCGAACTGGGTGCGGTTCGTCGAGCGGAACGTCGGCGCCTGGATGCACGTCGACCACGGCCTCGGCCTGTACCTCTACGCGAACGCGCAGCGCCGGGCCCCCACGAACATGCACAACAACGCGATCTCGGTCAACTCGATGCACCGCATCCGGGCGGCACAGGACCTCGCGCTCTACAACCTGACGCTCACCGAGGAAGTCCCCGGTTTCGACGGCGGCGCGCACCTGGATGCGTGGAACTTCGACCCCGCGTGGCAGGGCGTCAGGGAAACCGCCGAGCAGCTCACCGGGATTTGGGACTGGGCTGAGGCGATTTTCGCAGCTAATGTCGTATTCGAGCCCCTGGTCGGTGAGCTGTTCCGCAGTCACCTCGTCCAGCAGATCGCGCCACGCAACGGTGACTTCGTCACCCCGACGGTCGTCGGCGCCGCCGAGTACGACTTCGCCGAGCGCGACCTGCGCTACACGACGGCGATGCTCGGCCTGCTCACCACCGACCGCGAGTTCGCCGCGCACAACAAGGCGATCATGCAGGGCTGGCTGGCGAACTGGGTGCCGCGCGCCATCGAGTCCGCCCGCAAGCTGCAGCCGCTCTGGTCGCAGACCGACGTCAAGCCGCCGCGCTTCGAAGACGGCCTCGATGCGTCCAAGAGCCGGTTCTCCGGCATCGTGACCGAACTCCACCTCGACATCCCGAAGGAGCTCGCGCTGTTATCCCCCGGGGGACGACCCCCGCGAATATCTAATTTTTCCCTTGCCGCAAAAGTAATTTCCGAGGTGAAACGAAAAATTAGAACATTCGAGGTCCGCGCGATCGGGCCTGATCGCAAAAACCGCGATCGTATCAGGCCCGCCCGCGCGGACGGTGGCTCAAAGTGACCTAAAGGAGCAGCCAATGGCAACTCAGTTCAAGACCGCGCCGTCCCGTTCAAAACCGACAACACCGCGTCCAACCAGTGCGGGTTCACGCTGATGAACAACCAGGTCGGCGAGGTCGTCGCCCAGGTCATGTCGACCAAGCCGAACGTGACCGTGCGGTCGCTGCCGTCCATGATCCGGGTCGACGCGACCGGCCGGATGGACGTCGTCTACGACGAGATCTCCGAGGCTCTCGGCGAGGAACCGGGCTTCTTCGACGCGGCCGAGTTCGAGGAGAACATGTCGACGCACTACGGCCGCATGGTCCACCTCGACGACCGGACCATCATGTTCGCCAACCCGGAAGACGCGGCCGAGTACATCGGCTTCGATCTGGTCGCCACTAACAAATCATGAAAAGCCGGTAGATGCCGGGCGCACGCGCCCGGCATCTACCGGCCAGCAAGGATCGGGAAACCCGGGCGCGAAGGTGCGTGCGGAAACACTGTTAGGAGGCGTTAAGCCTTGTACGAGAAGGATGGCGAGAAGTACTTCATCGTCGACTCACACATGCACTACTGGAACGCGGCCCCGTCCAACTGGGTGAAGGGCGCGGAGCACTACGCCAAGGGCTGGATCGAGTGCTTCCACGCCTACCAGGGGCTCGGCCCCGAGGAGACGCACTGGCCGATCGAGAAGTTCATGGCCTACACCGAGGACGACCTGATGAAGGACGTCTTCGAGGACGGGCACGTGGACATCGCGATCTTCCAGCCGACGTACCTCAAGGAGTGGTACACGGAGGGGTTCAACACCACCGAGCGGAACGCGGCCCTGGGGGAGAAGCACCCGGGCATGTTCATCGCGAACACCCGCTTCGACCCGCGCGACGGCGACAACGGCCTGGAGGAGTTGCGTCGCAACGTCGAGCGGTACGGCTCGAAGGGCGTGAAACTCTACACCGCCGAATGGAACAACGGCTCACGCGGTTACAAGCTGTCCGACCCGATGACCTACCGGTACCTGGAGAAGGCACAGGAACTCGGCATCAAGAACATCCACGTGCACAAGGGGCCGACGATCTGGCCGCTGGACAAGGACGCGTTCGACGTGTCCGACGTGGACCACGCCGCGACCGACTTCCCCGAGCTGAACTTCATCATCGAGCACGTGGGGCTGCCCCGGATCGAGGACTTCTGCTTCATGGCGACGCAGGAGCCCAACGTCTACGCCGGCCTGTCGGTCGTCATCGGCGGCCTCATGCACGCGCGGCCGAAGTTCTTCGCCAAGGTCATGGGGGAGCTGCTCTTCTGGGTCGGCGAGGACAAGATGACCTTCGGCAGCGACTACGGCATCTGGGAGCCGAAGTGGCAGGTCGAGGGCTTCGTGGACTGGCGACATGCCGGACGACGAGGAGCTCTCGGACTACCCGAGGCTGACCGCGGCGACCAAGAAGAAGATCCTCGGCCTCAACGCCGCCAAGCTTTACGACATCAAGGTGCCCGGCCGAGTTCCTGGTGCCCGCCCAGGCCGGGAGCCCCGCCGCCCAGGACGCGTCCCAGCTGGTAACCGGGCCATGACCGTCGCGGTCGGCATCCGCCACCCGGGGGGCCACGCTGCTCCCCGGGAGGATCAAGGGCCAGCGGGGGCAGCACCACCGGCCGGGGAGGCGGTGAGCCCGTCACTGACTAGCGCAGCGCTCGCGGCGCTCACCACGGTGCGGGACCCGGAACTCGACGAGCCGGTTACCGCCCTCGGGTTCGTCGCGTCGTGCACGGTGTCCCGCGAGGGACGGGCGGTGGTCAGGCTCCGGCTGCCCACCTACTTCTGCGCGCCGAACTTCGCGTTCCTCATGGTGGCCGACAGCTACGACGCCGTCACGACGGTGCCGGGCGTCAGGGGCGCCGAGGTTGTCCTGGAAGACCACTTCGCGTCGCAAGCCATCAACTCGGGGGTCGCGGCCCACGCCGGCTTCGTCAAGTCCTTCGACGGCGAAGCAGTCGCGGAGCTTGGCGACCTGCGCGCCCAGTTCCTGCGCAAGGCGGTCATGGCCGGCACCGACCTGGTATGCCGCCCCCTGCTCGCCGCCGGGGTCACGCCGGCCGAGCTGCTGGCCTGACCCTGCGCGAGGTCCAGGCGTCCGCGGCGCTGGCCCGGCTGCGCCAGCGCCGCGCCGAGCTCGGCCTCCCGGCCGGGGACGATGCCCCGCTGCTCATCGATCCGCAAACGGGGGAACGGATCGATGAAGCAGCGGTTCCACTTCACCTGCGCAAGGCCCGCGTGACCCGTACGGGCATCGAGGCCAATACGTCCATTTGCTCGGGGATGTTCCGCGCCCGCTATCCGGATGGCCGGGCGGCCTAACGCAAGACACAGTTCCATGATCGGGAGGACCAGTGAAGGCCGTACGTATCCACAAATTTCATGAAACGCCGGTTATCGACGACGTGCCCGAGCCGAAGATCACCGGACCCCTGGACGTCATCATCAAGATCGGCGGTGCCGGGGTATGCCGCACCGACCTGCACATCATCGAAGGGCAGTGGGACGCGGCGATGGGTACCCCGCTCCCGTACGTGCTCGGCCACGAAAACGCCGGCTGGGTGCACGAGGTCGGATCGGCGGTAACCAACGTCCAGCCCGGCGACACGGTGATCCTGCACCCGACCACCACGTGCGGCCTGTGCCGCGCCTGCCGGGCCGGCGACGACATGCACTGCGAGCGCTCCACGTTCCCCGGCCTGTCCACCGACGGGGGGATGGCCGAGTACCTGCGCACGTCGGCCAGGTCATGCGTGAAGCTCGACCCCAGCACCCAGCCCAAGGACGTCGCCGCCCTCGCCGACGCCGGCATCACCGCCTACCACGCGGTCCGCAAGGCGATCCCGCTGCTGTACCCGGGCACGACCGCCGTGGTCATCGGCGCGGGAGGCCTCGGCCACATCGGCATCCAGTGCCTGTCCGCCCTGACCGCGGCCAGCATCATCGTCGTCGACCGCAACCCGGAGGCACTCAAGCTCGCCGAGCAACTCGGCGCCGACCACACGGTGGTCGCGGACGGGAAGGACGTCGACGCCGTCAAGGACCTGACGAACGGCGCCGGCGCGCACGTCGTCCTCGACTTCGTGGCCGAGCAGGGCGCGGAGACGGACGGGTGGAACATGACCGCCCCGGCCGGCTCGTACTTCGTGATCGGCTACGGCGGCACGCTGCACATCCCGACCCTGGACATCATCTCCACCGAGCGGAACGTCATCGGCAACATCGTCGGCACCTACAACGAGCTCGCCGAGCTGATGGCCCTCGCCCAGGCGGGCCGGGTCACCCTGCACACCAGGACCTATCCGCTGACATCGGCCCCCGAGGCACTGGCCGACCTGAACGCCGGCCAGATCAGGGGACGCGCGATCCTCGTCCCCTGATCCCGGTGAACTGTTAACGGAGGAGTTAACAGTTCACCGGAGGGATGAGGCGGAGCGCGGAATCGTTCGGGATCACCCTTCGACTTTGACTTTCGAGGAAAAGGAAGTGGAGCAGCGATGGCAAAGGAACTGCGCTTCGGGGCTGACGCGCGCGCCCTCTTGCTCGCCGGCGTCGACCAGCTGGCGGAGGCGGTGAAGTCAACGCTCGGGCCCAAGGGCCGCAACGTCATCCTGGAGAAGGTCACCGGTTCGCCGGTGGTCACCAACGACGGCGTGACGATCGCCCGCGAGATCCACCTGCGGAACCAGTTCGAGAACATGGGCGCGCAGCTGGTCAAGGAAGCCGCGATCAAGACCAACGACGTGGTCGGCGACGGCACCACCACCGCGACCGTGCTCGCCCAGGCCATCGTCCGCGAGGGAATGCGGGCGATCGACGACGGCGCCAACCCGGTGCTGGTCAAGCGCGGCATCGACCTCGCGGTGGCCAGGCTCGACGCGCACCTGCAGAGCGTGGCGCACCCGGTAGAGACCGAGGAGGACTACCGAAGGGTCGCGGCGATCTCCGCCAACGACGACTACACCGTCGGCGCGGTGATCGCCCGGGCCCTGCACACCGTCGGCGACGCGGGCATCGTGACCGTCGAGGACTCGCCCGCCCCCGGCATGGGCGTGGACTTCGTCGAGGGCTTCCAGTTCGACAACGGGTACCTGTCGCCGTACCTGGTCACCAGCCCGGCCAGCCTCGAAGCGGTGCTCGAAGACCCGTACATCCTGCTGTGCAGCGAGAAGATCACCAAGGTGCAGCAGCTCATGCCGCTGCTCGACAAGATCATGCGGGCACCGAAACCGCTCGTGATCATCGCGGAGAACGTCGAGGGCACCGCGCTGTCCATGCTCGTGCACAACCACGTCAACGGAATCTTCCAGTGCGTGGCGGTGCGCGCGCCCGGTTTCGGTGACCGGCGGCTGCACAAGCTTGAGGACATCGCCGCGCTCACCGGCGGTGCCGTCTACAGCAGGCACTCCGGGTTCTCGCTGGAGACGATGACCGTCGAGCACCTGGGCCGGGCCCGCCAGGTGCTTGTCACCGCGGACAATACGGCGATCATCGGCGGCGGCGGCTCGTCCGACGCGGTCGACTTCCGGCTCACCCAGCTGCGGACCGAGCTGGAGCGCGCGACGTTCGGCATCGACGAGGACGTGCTGACCGAACGGATCGGCGCGCTGTCCGGCCAGGTCGCGGTGATCCGGGTCGGCGCGCCGACGTCCGCCGAGCTCAAGGAGCTGCGGCACCGGGTCGAGGACGCGCTGTCCGCCACCCGGGCCGCGATGGCGGAGGGCGTCGTGGCCGGCGGCGGCGCCGCGCTGCTGCACTCGGTAACCGCGCTCGACACCGTGTTTGCCAGCAGAGCGGCCAGCGACGCGGACGTCACCGGGGACTACGCGATCGGCGTCGAGATCGTCCGGCGCGCCCTGTCCGAGCCGGCCACCCTGATCGCCGCCAACGCGGGTTTCGATGCCGCGGCGACGGTGGCGCGGTCCGCGGCCCTCGACCGTGACGAAGGGTTCGATGCCCTCTCCGGCCGCCACGGCAACATGGTTGAGATGGGGATCGTCGACCCGCTCCGCGTGGTGCGGTCCGCCCTGGCCAACGGCGCATCCGTTGCCGGGCTGCTGCTCACCACCAACACCCTGGTCGCCGAGGAACAGACGCCGTGGGGCGGCCCCCGCGCGCTGATGACCGAGTACGGGTCGCTCGACGAGGGGCTGCACCAGCCGTCACCCGACTCGTCGACCCCGCAGTCCCTCGGCCTGGGACCCTCGGTTGGTTGACACGGCTATAGCCGCATCGCAGGCCCTGTCCGGTGAACGGCGGGGCCTGCGGGCGGTAACGCCCTTTCTCGGCCCGGCGTTCATCGCCGCCGTCGCCTACCTCGACCCGGGAAACTTCGCCGCCAATGTGGCCGGCGGTGCGCAGTTCGGCTACGCACTCGGCTGGGTGGTACTGACCGCCAACCTGATGGCGATGCTCGTGCAGACCCTGTCCGCCAAGCTCGGCATCGCCACCGGGCTGTCCCTGCCGGAGGTGTGCCGGGAGCGGCTGCCGCGCGGCCTGGTCATTTTCCTCTGGCTGCAGGCCGAGGTGGTCGCCATGGCCACCGATCTGGCCGAGTTCACCGGGGCCGCGCTGGGGCTGAACCTGGTATTCGGCCTGTCGATCTGGGTCTCCGCCCTGCTGGCGGCCCTGGCCACGTTCGCGGTCCTCGCCATGGAAGTCGGCGGGTTCCGCCGGGTTGAGGCGGCGATTACCGCCCTGGTCGGCGTCGTGGTGCTCGCGTTCATCGTGGAACTCGCTATCGCGCGGCCCCCGGCGGGCGCGGTCGCGCACGGGGTGTTCGTGCCGAAGCTGCCGGGCGGCGCGGCCCTGCTCGCGGTCTCCATCGTCGGTGCGACCGTGATGCCGCACGTCATCTACCTGCACTCGGCGCTGACCCGGGGCCGGGTCACCGGTACTGACGAGCGCGAGCGGCGTAAGATCTTCCGCTTCGAGGTTGTCGACGTGCTCTGCGCGATGGGCCTGGCGGGCGCTATCAACCTGGCGATGCTCGCCACGGCCGCCGCGGTCTTCTTCAGCCGCGGCCAGACGTCGGCCGGGGCAGACCTGGGCCGCGTCGTCGTCGGCCTGAACGGCTACGTGGGCGCGCACGCCGGCGTGGTCTTCGGCGTGGCCCTGCTGGTCTCCGGCGTCGCGTCCTCCTGCGTCGGGACGATGTCCGGCCAGGTGGTGATGGACGGCTTCCTGCACCGCCGCATCCCGGTATTCCTCCGGCGGGCCGTGACAATGCTGCCCGCCCTGGTCGTCATGGCGGTGGGGGTCAGCCCGACGAGGGCCCTGATCCTGAGTCAGGTCTTCTTGTCCTTCGGCATCCCGTTCGCCCTGATCCCGCTGGTGGCGTTCACCAGCAAGCGGAGCGTGATGGGCCCGCTGACCAACCGCCGCCCGACCGCGCTCGCGGCGATAGCGGTCACCACGGTCATCGTGGGGCTCAACCTTTACCTGCTGGCAACTGCGTGACCAAGACGCGGATCATCGCAAACCGGCGCGTCACTTCGCGGCGAGGCCGGTCAGGTGGGCGTAGACGATGATGCTGTCCAGGTACTCGCCCGTCTTCGGATCGAACGGGCCGCCGCAGGTGACCAGGTGCAGGGCCGGGTACGGGACGTTGCCGAAGACGTCGACCGTCGGGAAGTCGGTCTTGGCCGCCTTCTGCACGCCGTCGACCGAGAACACGGCGGTCTCGCCGTCGGCCCGGACGACGTCTATCGTGTCGCCCTTGCTCAGGTTCTTGAGGTTGAAGAAGACCGAAGGCCCGGCGTAGTCGTCAACGTGCCCGAGGATGACGGACGTGCCCTCCGCCCCCGGCATCACCGACCCGTCGTACCAGCCGGCCAGGTCGTGATTGTCGAGCGGCGGTACCTGGATGGTCCCGTTGGTGTTGAGGCCGAGGGTCTCCACCGGCGCGTTCACCCCGATCGCGGGTATCTCGATCGTCATCGGCTTCGAGGCAGCCAGCGGTGCCGCGACGCTCGCCCGGTCGGGGGCATAGGGGACGCTCGTGCCGACCGCGGCCGGGATGTCCTGGGCGGCCGCCGGCGGCAGCTTCGCCCCGCCGCTCAGCCCGTACACCGCGATGAAGGCGCCGGCCACCACCAAGACAAGACCCATGATGAGGACCCCGCGGACACCGATGCCCTGAGGACTCTCGTTCGGGTCGGTGTCACCGCTCTGGTACTCCCCGGTCGACATAAGGCGATCCTACTGGCGGGCAGGTTCACACCCCGGCGATGCTGCGACGCCGGCGCGACCGCGCCAGCAGGATGAGCCCGCCGCCCCCGGCCATGAGGGCGCCGCCGGCCGCGGCCAGCGCCTCGTTGACCCCCGACCCCGTGCCGCCGCCGGTACCCGGCGCGCCCACCGGGAAGGTGGTGCTCGAAGCCGAAGCCCCGGTGGTCGCGGCTTCGCTGGTGGAGGCGCTCGCGCTCGCGGACGCAGCCTCGGACGACGTGTCGGAGGCGGCCGCCGACGCGGAGGCGGACGACGAGCTCGTGTCCGAGGCGGTCGGGGTGGCGGAGGCGGTGCACGTAGGAGTGGCCGACGCGCTGTCGGAGGGCGAGGCCGACGCGCTGTCGGAGGCTGAAGCCGACGCGGAGGCCGACGCTGAGGCTGAGGCCGAACTGGAGGGTGAAGCGCTGCTGGTTGGGGTGCAACAGGGACTGGGGGTGGCCGACGCGCTGTCGGAGGGCGAGGCCGACGCGCTATCGGAGGCTGAAGCCGAGGCGGAGGCCGACGCGGAGGCTGAGGCTGAAGCCGAGCTGGAGGGTGAAGCGCTGGAGGTAGCGCAACCGGACGTGTCCGCGGCGGCCACACCCCCCCACGACCCGGCCAGCACCGCCAACACGGCCGAGATCAGCAAGGTTGCCGTTCCCGTCGCGAGGCCGACCTGCCCGGCGAACTGTAGTTTCAGCCAGTTGCTCTGCCGTGATCGGCGCAAGATCGTCACCCCTTGGATAGTCAGCTTCAGCACGCCCAGGCCGCGATTCCCAGTGAACACTAAACGACGAAATCACTCCCTGTCCCTTATAACCGGACAGGGCGGTCAATCCGTTACACATGACGCTCGGCTGGCACTTTCGGCCGGGAGCCGCGGCGGCAGCATACGCTCTACCCTATCGATACAAATCATGATCATTGGGAGGCCAAATACAGAACTCTCCGGGAACGGACCCGGGCTCCCTCCGTCCCGGCCCGCCCCGGCCGCCCGCAGGCAGCGGCCGGATACCCCCCGTGCAGGTCAAACCCGGGATTATCCCGAACGAGCCCGTGCTTCGCCCATTGCGGCACACTATGACCCCTTCTCCGGGGGCGGCCCAAGAGCGTACCGTACCCGGCGAAGGGCCCGATGTCCTCGCGGAGATGCGTCGCGGCCTACGCCTGCGACCGGCCCCCGATACACGAGCTGATCCTCCGGTCGGCCCGCCTGGACCGGCAGGCCGACCGGGCCCTGGACTCGCCCGCTCCTAGCTCAGCGACCCAGATCGAGGGAGACCGTCGGGTCAGGCGTTGGGCTTGCGCACGTCCATGATGGCGGTGTCCGGGCCCTCGGGACCAGGCGACTTGGCCTCCGGCGACGTGGCCGTGGCGGCTGCGGCCGCCCCGGCCGGGGCGGGCGCGTATCGACAGCCGGGTGACCGCGAGGACGACGGCGAGGGCCAGGGCGCCCAGTCCGGTCAGCTCCGCGCCGGTGGGGGAGGCGGTCCCGGTCAGTGAGGACGTGTCGGCGACCTGCTTGGCGTTTTCTGTCGTCGTTGAATTTGAAGTGGAAGACGGATTGACGGTGGGGAAGAGACCGGAGGCGCTGCCACCCGGGCTCAGCGTGGCCGTCGGCGCCACGGCACCCATGGCGGGGAGGGACGTCACCGACGAGCTGCTGACCTTGATCGGGCCGGGCGAGGCGGAGGCGGAAGCGGAGGCGGCGGAGATGACCATGGATCCGGACGGCTCAAGGGCCGTGGCCAGGTTGGTCGCACTGACGACGGCCGTAAGGCTCGCCGAAGAGACAGTCGTCGACGTGACGGGGACGGTGAACTGCGCCGTGAGTTGACGCTTAGCGGCGGTCGAGTCCACCGCGCCCAGGCTGCACGACGAAGTGCCATCGGTTGCGCAGCCGGCGCTGAAGACCGGGGTCCCGATGCCGGCGGGGGATGTCTGCAAGCTGATCGTGACCGCGGCCACGTCGCCGCCGGTCGCCCAGGCGGTCAGCGCCCACTTGGTCGCATCCCCGCGGGCCGTGCTCGCCACCGAGGGCACAACCTCCACGCACAAGGTGACCGGCGCGGTGGTCGCCGCGGCACCCGCCTTGACGATGTCCGCCGTCAAGACGGCGGCGTGCTCGGCCGAGGTGCTCGCCCCCGCGCTGCTCGCCGCGGCCGTGCTCGTCGCGGCGCTGGCGGTCGCGGTTGGCGTCGTCGCGGTCGGCGTGGGGGTCGCGGTGGTGGGCGTGGGGGTCGGCGTCGCGGTGGTGGGGGTCGGCGTCGGCGTGGCCGTAGTCGGCGTCGGCGTCGGCGTGGCGGTGGTCGTCGTCGGCGACGGGCTCGCCGACGCGGCGGTCGCCGCCAGCGGTTCGCATGACTCGCCGCCCGTCGCCGTCGCCGCCGCCGCGGGCGAAGCCCCGGCGCCCGCGATGACGCCCCACGAAGCCGCCGCTAGCAGGGCACTCCCCGCCGCCGTGGTGACCGCCCTGCGCCGTGTCCCTGCCAAATGCATGTAATATCCCCATTTGCACTGGTCGTTACCACCGTGGAGCGACGCAAAGTCGCCGCGATTGGCGCGATCTGCCCGGCTTGTGGCACCACGGCACCCTTGGAACGCCAAACGCCCATATTGAATCATGAATCGTCATAAGAGGCCATTAAAAGCCGGCAGCGTTTTCTCCTCAGCACGGAAACACCTCGATAACGCCTGAGCGCTGACCGGGGCGACCCAGACCGAGTACGCGACCGGCCAGGGGCCGGCCGGTGCACCGGTCAGGGTCTCGGCGTCCCCCGATGTCACCAGCGAGACCGCCTGCCGGGGCGCGGCCCCCGGCAGTGATACCGACGCTTTCGTCGGGCCGACCAGCACGGGATGCCGCCCGGCGCGCAGAATCGAGTTGACCGCCTGGTCGATCTCGGCGGTATACGAAGCGGCTGACGCATCAGCCGACGTGGGCGTCACCAGCGCGGCCGGCTGGTCGCACAGTCCCCGGACGGTCGGCTCGAACGACGTCGCCGTCGCGGAGTCCACGAACAGGACGCTCGCGGACGACCCGATGGCGGCGCACAGCGCGGATGCCGCGCCGACGGACCCGCCGTAGGCGGCCGACGCGCCCACCCCTCTCAGCCGGACCCGGCTCACCAGCTTCGACACGTCCGACGAGTACCGTCCCACCGACGGCTGAGCGGCGAGGCCCGGGTTCAGCGTGGTGACGAGCGCCGGTATCGCCATCGCGAGCACGCAGCAGGTCCCGACCAGGATGGCGACCATCTTGGGGGCGCCGAGCGCCAAGGCACGGGACACCAGCCACCACGACACCCACACGCCAAGCAGCACCAGCCCGGGCAGCACCACCGGCACCAGCCGGTGCGAAGCGAGCGGCTGCCACGGCACCACGGCCGGGTCCCACAGCACGGCAACGACCGACCAGCAGATGATCACGAAGGGCAGTCCCCACAACCGCAGCGTCGGCACGGACGCCGAGTCGCCATCGGAACGCCTCTCAAGCACCGCCTGTACCAGTTGCCGGCCCAGCGTGGTAGCGCCCACGCAGGCGAGCAGCAACGCCGGCACGCCGAGGTACCAGAACACCCAGTAGAGGCTTGACTCGTAGTACTGGCGGAACCCGTCGACCGGCAGCCCCTCGAGTCGCTGCAGCGCCGCGACCGTCCTGACCATGGCCGGGTCGGTCTGTCCGCGGACGGTCTGGAAGTACGGGCGTTCGGCCAGCCCGACCAGCACGAACGTCGGCAGCACGAGCGCCAGCCACTGCGCCAGGCCGCCCAGCGACGGCAAGGCGACCCGCTCTCCCTTCAACCACCGGAAGCGCACGTTGAAAGCGAACGCCCGGCGCACCCGCGACCGCGCGGCGGGAAGCGTCAGCGCCATCGCCACCACCGTCGCCGCGCCGAACCCGGCCCCGCAGAGCCCGATCAGGTGCAGCTGCGGTGACAGGGCCGACAGGTACGGCCGGGCGAGCATGAGTGCCGCCGACATCGCGATGCCGATCCCGGCGAGCAGCCCGAGTCCGAACGGCGAGGCCTGTGCCCGTCGCGCCATGTACAGCACCCCGAGGACCGGGAACACGGGCAGCAGCAAGGCCAGCGAGCTGATGGAGGCCAGCACGGTCAGCCCGAGCGCGAGGCCGCCGAGCCCGGCGAGGGCCAGCCCGCCGCGGCCACGGGACCGCGTGCGCACCACGAGCGAGTCGATGAACAGGCACAAGCCGCCGAACAGCAGCATCTGCACGAGCGGCTCGGACATCGGCGTCCGCGCGACGTACACCTCGGGCAGGCTCACCGCCAGCACCAGTTCCGCGGCCACTCCCCACCAGGCGCCGCACAGCCGCGTCGCGAGCCCGGCGAACGACAGCAGCGCGCACCCGCCGAGCACCGCCGGCACCAGCAGCGACCCGCCGAGCCCGCCCAGCCAGGTCCCGAGCGCGAGCAGCAGCGGCAACCCGGGCAGGAAGGCCGGAGTTACGGAGCCGCCGGACACCGTGAAGCCCGTGGTCGCGAAGTCAAGCCCGCCCGCCCCGCCAAGCCCCGTGCTGCCGAATGCCGAGGCCGACACCGGGATCCGCGCCGTCCCGTGCTCGGCGATCCAGTACCCGTACTGCAGGTACACCCCCGGATCGCTGGCCGTGAAAACCTGCTCGGAATGGTAAAACGCCTGCCACACCCCGAACCCGGCGGCGACCGCGATCATCGCGAGCAACGCCGCGGTCGGCACTCCCCGCGGGTTTTTCGATGCCACCGGCCCCGCTGCCCAGGGGGCCGGCCAGCTCACCGGCACCAGCCGTATCGCGAAGTAGCACACCGCGAGCGCGAGCGGCACGAAGATGATGACCATCGGCAGCGGCAGCAGCCGCCCAGCGAGCAGCAACGCGGTCCCCGGCACCAGCCACGCCACCGCGAGCAGGGTCGGCGCCAGCGTCACCGCGGCGAAGCTCCACCTGGGCACCAGCCGGCCGGGGTGCAGCCGCAGGGGCCACAGGAAGAGCTGGCGCAGGCGGAGGTGGCGCAGGCAGGCCAGGCCGCAGCCGGCCAGGCAGTCCGGTAAGCAGCCCGGCGGGCGCGGTCAGCGTCCCGCTGAACCGCCGCCGCCCCCCGGCCTTCCGATGACTCCGAACGGGTTCGTGTTTCTCGCCGACGCCGCCAGTTGCCTCGTTTCCGTCGCGAAGGCCGCCGTGGGCCGGGACGTCGCGCGGTGCCGCCCCGCCCCGCGGTTCAGCCCCGCGCTCCAGCATGGCGGGAAGTCGTAGACGCACACGCCCCACCATATCGAGACATCCTGGGCTATGCCCCCCAAGAACCGGGCCCGTGGCCGTCCTGTCACCTTCCCCGTCGATGGCGGCGACACGCCGGCGGATGCGGCGCACCGTAACGCTTACCTATCGCTTCAAGTCGCACTCCGTATCTCCGCAAAATGCATAGCGGGGAGCGGCATCATAGACAGCGGCAATACGCTGGCGCGGCACCATGCGCAGGCCCTGGGCTGGTAGGTCACGAAATGGTGCAACGCAGGCGGCAAACACGCGAAAAACCGCCATGTAGGCGGCCGGACAGTACACAATGAGGCGCGCATTAACGACAGATGCCTGCCGCGGACGGCCGACACCACGCGACGACACAGCGGACCGGCGGCGGGATCCCAGAGGCGGTTACTTTGAGTGTTATGGAAACGGCAGGCGCGCGCGTGCTGACCGGCCACACTGGTGCGGTCAACTCGGTGGCGTTCAGCCCCGATGGTGCGCGGCTCACCACCGCCAGCGAGGACAAGACGGCCCGGGTGTGGAACGCCGCCACCGGCGAACTGCTGCACACGCTGAGCGGGCATGCTGACGCGGTGTTCGCGGCTCCCTTCAGCCCCGACGGCAGCAAGATCGCGACCGTCAGCGCCGACCTGACCCCCCTGCTGTGGGATGCCCGCACCGGCACCCGTACCGGCGCGCTGACCGGGCATTCGAGCGGCGTCTTCGGCGTCGCGTTCAGCCCGAACGGCCGGATTCTCGCGACGACCAGTTACGACGAGACCGTCCGGCTGTGGGACACCGCGAACGCCGTCAGCCTGCACGTGCTCACGGGGCACAGCGACATCGTCTACGGCGCGGCCTTCAGCCCGGACGGCAGGCTGCTCGCGACCGCCAGCGGCGACGGCACCACCCGGTTGTGGAGCGTGGGCGCCGGCACGTGCAGTCGCGTGCTCACCGGGCACACCGGCATCGTGTCCGCGGTGGTGTTCAGCCCCGATGGCGCGCTTATCGCCACGGCCAGCTTCGACGGCACCGCGCGGTTGTGGGAGGTCGCGACCGGCAACTGCGTGCGCATACTGAACGGCCATGCCGGCACCGTCTGGTCGGTCGCGTTCAGCCCGGCCGAACGGGTGGTCGCCACTGCCAGCGAGGACGCGACCGCCCGGATCTGGGACGCCGCCTCCGGCACCGTGATCCGCACCCTGGAGGGCCACACCGACTCCGCGTTCGTGGTTGCCTACAGCCCGGACGGCAAGCTGATCGCGACCGCGAGCTCGGATACGACGGTCCGCATGTGGGAGGCGGCGACCGGCAAGTGCTCCCGGTCGCTGGAAGGCCACACGGGCGCGGTGACCTCCGTCGCCTTCAGCCCGGCCGACCGCCAGCTGGCCACCGCGAGCACCGACGAAACCGCCCGCATCTGGGGCCTGTTATTTTGCCCTACGGCTTTATGAGGGCGTAGGTGGCGATGGCGGCGGCTGCGCCGAGGAGCGAGCCCGCGATCACCTGGGCGGCCGTGTGGTCCTTGACCACGACCCGTGACCAGGCGGTCAGCGCCACGAGCAGGTACGCGGGGGCCAGCTGGGGGCCGAAGAACAGCGTCAGGATCGTCACGGACCCGGCGGCGACCGAGCAGTGGATGGAGAGCTTCCACACCGCGGTGATCGCGGCGAGCACGGCGACGCTCCCGAGCATGCAGCCGATGTAACCGGACAGCTCCCGTGGCGCGCCGAAGCCGACGAGCAGGGCGAGGCCGACGGCGACCGACGCGATGACGAACGAGAGCACGATGAGCCTGGGACGCTTCGCTCCCACGTAGCGGTCGGCCCACCGGCCGCGCCGCACTCCCCGGCTGATGAACACCATGGGAAGCACTCCCGCGAACAGCGCGGCGACCGCGCCCCACGCCAGGCCGGGCGCGCCGCCGGCGTGCCAGCCGATGGCGAGCGTGGTGACGATGATCCAGTTCTTCGGCTCGAGCAGGTAGGAGACCCACTCCGCCGCTGACCTGCTTCTCACTCCTTCTTCACGGTGAACAGGCAATCACCAGACCGGGCCGATAGCAAGATCCGGCACGGGTTGTCCGAGCGCCGAACGCCATTATTGAATCATCAACAAAAGGCCGTAGAATACGAATCATGGAGTGGCTCAGCGATGAACAGCAGGCGGCCTGGCGCCATTTTGTCGCGCTGCTGATCAGGCTCCCCGCGGCTCTGGACGCCGAGCTTCAGAAGGACGCCGGCATCACCCAGTTCGACTACCTTGTCCTGTCCGGCCTGTCGGAAGCCCCGGACCGCACGCTCCGCATGAGCGAACTGGCGGCGAGGGCCAGCAGCTCGCTGTCCCGGCTGAGCCACGTGGTCAGCCGCCTTGAGGCCAAGGGCTGGGTCCGCCGCGTGCCGTGCCCTGGCGACGGCCGCTTCATCAACGCCGTGCTCACCGAGGACGGCTGGCAGAAGGTCGCGGCGACCGCCCCCGGCCACGTGGCCGCCGTCCGTGAGCTGCTCATCAGCATCCTCACCAGGGAAGAATTCGCGCAGCTCGGCGCGATCAGCGAAAAGGTCCTCGCGGCCCAGGGCATCAAGGTAGTCGTACCGAACGAAACCAGCTGACTCCGGAAGCCGCCCGCCGGCCCTGTCCCGGACCAGGCCAGCTCACGCGGGTCGTCAGCCTCGCAGGCGCTTCGCGAACGCGGCCGCGGCGGCGGCGGGATCGTCGGCCTCGGTGATCGCGCGCACCACGACGACCCGCGTCGCCCCCGCGATGAGCACCTCATCGAGCCGGCCGAGGCTGATCCCGCCGATCGCGAACCACGGCCGGGTGGCGCCGAGCAGTGCCACGTGCGTCAGCAGCCCGGTCCCGGTGCCCGGCCGCCCCGCCTTGGTCGGCGTCTCCCACACCGGCCCGGCACAGAAGTAATCGACGCCCTCTTCGAGCGCGGCCGCGGAGGACTGCTCGCTACTGTGGCTTGACCGCCCGATGATCGGCCCCGGCCCGAGGATGCACCGCGCCACCGAGACCGGCAGGTCGTCCTGCCCGAGGTGCAGCACGTCCGCCCCGGCGGCCAGCGCCACGTCCGCCCGGTCGTTCACCGCCAGCAGCGCCCCGTGCCTGGCGCAAGCGGCGCCGAACACCTCAAGCAGCGCCAGTTCCTCGCCCGCCTCAAGCCCCTTCTCCCGCAACTGGAC
This sequence comes from uncultured Actinomycetota bacterium, assembly GCA_963785645.1. Classification (GTDB taxonomy): domain Bacteria; phylum Actinomycetota; class Actinomycetes; order Streptosporangiales; family Streptosporangiaceae; genus Trebonia. Next base: position 49,959 of record CAWAWG010000014.1, on the reverse strand, counting down.
GATGTCCACCCCGTTAGACAGCACCGCGTCGAGAAACGGCTCAAGGTCCCCCGTCGCCCGCCGCGAGTCCATGCACAGGTAAAGCCTCGCGTCCGCCAGCCGCGCCCGCAGATCAGTCGTCATTCCCTCATACTGCCCGATCGCTCCGGGGCAGGTATGCCCCGCCGCGCTGCCCGGCTCGGGGCGTATCCGGCGCCAGGGTTACACTGGGGTGAACAAGCACGGGAGCCCTGTGCGGGGCTGAGAGGGAGGCGAGCCGCCTCCGACCGTCGAACCTGATCCGGGTAATGCCGGCGAAGGGAGCACGCGGGATGGCCACATCGCGGGGAGTGCCTCCAGGCTCCGGAGCGGACGTCATCGTCGTTGGCGGCGGCGTGATCGGCACCGCGATCGCCTGGCGGGCGGCACGGGCGGGCAGCACCGTAACGCTGATCGACCCGGGCGGCGCCGACCTGAGAACTGGCGGCCAAAGGACCGAGGACAAGGCGAGCCTGGTGGCGGCCGGCATGCTCGGCCCGGTCTCCGAGTCGGTCTTCGGCGAGGAGAACCTGCTGAACCTCAACCTGCACGCCGTCGACCGGTTCCCCGGGTTCAACCGCGAACTGGAAGAAGCCAGCGGCGCAAGCACCGGCCTGCGCACCGAGGGCACCCTCGCCGTGGCCTACGACAGCGGCGACCTGGCCGCCCTCGACCGGCTGACCGACTTCCGGCACTCGCTCGGCCTCAAGGCCGAGCGCCTCGACGCCAGGGAATGCCGCAGGCGCGAGCCCTTCCTCGCGCCGTCGACCCGCGGCGGCGTACTCGCGACGGGCGACCTCTCCGTCGACAACCGCCGCTACCTGGCCGCACTCAGAGCGGCGGCGGCGGCAGCGGGTGTCCGTACGATCAAGGGCACGGTCACCAAGGTCCTGGACGGCCAGGTCCTGGTGACCGCGCCCGGCCGGTCCGAGCTGGCGCAAACAGTCTTCACCGGCGCGCATATCGTCATCGCCGCCGGTCATGCCACCCGCGCCCTCGACGGCGTGCCGGACGGGGTCCGCCAGGCGATCCGCCCGGTCAAGGGCCAGATTCTCCGGCTCAGGCACCCCGCGGGCATTCCGAATTTCCTCACGCACACCGTCCGGGCCATCGTCCAGGGCCGCGACCTCTATTTCGTACCGCGCCAGGACGGCGAACTCGTCGTCGGCGCCACCCAGGAGGAACGCGAGGACAGGGACGTCACCGCCGGTGCCGTCCACGACCTGCTCCGTGACGCCGCTACCGCCGTCCCGGCCGTCAGCGAGCTCATCTTCGCTGAGGCCAGCGCCGGGCTGCGGCCGGGCACCAGTGACAACGGTCCGATCCTCGGTCCCGTCTGCACCCCGGGCAGCGCGGCCGGCGAGGGCGGGACCCTCATCATCGCCGCCGGCCACTTCCGTAACGGCATCTTGCTGTCCGCCGTGACCGCGGACGCGGTCTCCGCCATCCTCGGCGGAAAGGAGCCCCATGTGGCCTGGGCCCCCTTCCGCCCCGGCCGATTCCAGGAGCGGCCGCCGGGGCGGCACCCGACGTCGGGGGCTGGTCCGTCCCCCGGTCGCCGGCCGGGGGCCGAGCTGTCCCCGGAAGGCCGACCGGAGCCGGGGACGCCCTCAGGCGGCACGTCCTTCCAGGAGACAGCATGACGCTCACCGTCAACGGAGATCGGCGCGATCTTCCGTCCGGCACGACGCTCGCCGACCTGGTGAGCCAGCTAGTCCCGTCCGCGCAGGGCGTCGCCGCTGCCCTCGACGGCGAGGTCGTACCGCGCCGCGCCTGGCCGGACACGCCGCTCGCCGACGGATCCGTGGTCGAGGTCGTGACCGCGGTCCAGGGAGGTTAGAGAGAAGAAGATGAATACTCAGAACGGGGGCGTGTCTTCGCGTCCAGCGCGGACATGGCAGCTCGCCGGGCGGGACCTGACCTCGCGCCTTATCGTCGGCACCGGGGGAGCACAGTCGCTGGACGTGCTCGGCAAGGTCCTCGCTGTCTCTGGAACCCAGCTCACCACCGTCGCCATGCGCCGGGTCAGCACCGCCGGAGAGGGATCCCTGGTCGGCACCATCCGGCAAGCCGGCGTAGCCCTCATCCCGAACACCGCGGGCTGTCACACCGCCGCCGAAGCCCTGCTGACCGCGCGGCTGGCCCGTGAGGCCCTGGACACCGGACTGGTCAAGCTCGAGGTCGTCGCCGACGACATCACGCTGCTGCCCGACCCGGTCGAGCTGCTTGAGGCGGCGCAGCTGCTTGTCGCGGACGGTTTCACCGTGCTGCCGTACACCAACGACGACCCGGTGCTCGCGCTGCGCCTCGAGGAGGCCGGCTGCGCCGCCGTCATGCCGCTCGGCGCGCCGATCGGGTCAGGGCTCGGCATCAGGAACCCGCACAACATCGCGATGATCGTCGAGCGGGCCGCGGTGCCGGTGATCCTCGACGCCGGCATCGGCACCGCCAGCGACGCGGCGCTCGCGATGGAGCTCGGCTGCGCCGCGGTGCTGGTGGCGTCCGCGATCACCCGGGCCGCCGACCCCGAGCGGATGGCGGTGGCGATGGCCCTCGCCGTCGAGGCCGGCCGCGCCGCCTACGAGGCCGGCCGCATCCCGCGCCGCTGGCACGCGGTAGCCTCCAGCCCGAGCGCCGACCGTCCGAGGGGAACAACCCCCATCGTACCGCGATCTGCCCGGGGAGATCCCCCCGGTTACCCCCCGCGCACGGGGGCGTACCTCCCCCAAAACAAAGGAGCCCCTCCGCTCTTCAGCTCCCCCGACGGGGCAAGCGCCGGTCGGCGCCTGCGGCGCCGGGTAGTAGCCAATGGTTGCCAAAGTCCTGACTGTTGTTTCCTGGGGTTCCGGTGGTGGGGCGGGTGTTCAGGCTGAAATCCGCCTCGTCGTAGCTCGGACGCCCGGCACTCGTATATCTTCCCGGGGGGCGACCCCCCGTACCCCCCGGTGTCGGGTCGCGGCGGGTGGCGGCGCGGCTGTCCTGGGGAGCCCACGTGAGTGAGCGCTGTGATTCCCCAGGGTGCTGACTATCGCTTCGTCTGATTCCGGGGGCGGGGCGGGGATTCAGGCTGACCTTAAGGCCTTCGCGCGCTGCGGGGTGCACGGCATGTCGGCGATCGTCGCGCTCACCGCGCAGAACACCCTGGGCGTGACATCGATCGCCGAGCAGTCAGCCGGATTCGTTCGGGACCAGATGAGGGCAGTGCTCGACGATATCGGCGCCGATGCGGCCAAGACGGGGATGCTGTTCTCCTCCGCCATCATCGAGACGGTCGCCGATGAGCTGACCGGACGGGATCTGCCGCTGGTAGTGGACCCGGTGATGGTCGCCAGCTCGGGCAGCAGGCTGCTGCTGCCCGACGCGGTCGCCACGCTGACCGGGCGGCTGTTCCCGCTGGCGACGGTCGTCACCCCCAACCTCCCGGAGGCCCAGGCCCTGACCGGCCTGGACACGGAGGACCGGGCCGTGCTGGCCGAGCACCTGGTGGGGATGGGCGCCCGCGCGGCGCTGGTCACCGGCGGCCACGGCGCCACCCCCGCCGATCACCTCTTCGACGGACAGACCCACCTGGTCATCGAAGTCGCGCGCCACGACATTGCCGCAACGCACGGCGCGGGCTGCACCCACTCGGCGGCGCTGGCGGCGGGCCTGGCGGCCGGCCTCTCCCTGCCGGACGCCGCCCGCCGGGCCGCCGCGGTAGCCGGCGACGCGGTAGCCCACGGCCTGGTCGGCCTCGGCGCCGGCGACGGCCCAGTCCATGTATTGCATGGGTTGCGGGTCGGCGACCCAACGCGGGTTGCGCCCGCAACCAGTGAGGTTTCCGGTTCACTTGTGACCAGCGAATACAGTCTTGGCTGAGACAGTCTTCAGCAAGCTTCCAGTTCCGTTGCCTACGGTCGGGGAGCGTAGGCATTAAAGCGTGAGCATGGAGGCTAGAAGCCGTGCCGGAGAAGACGGTCATCTCGCATCGCGGCGAGAAGTATGAGATCGGACGAGGAAAGCGGTTTTACGGCATCTGGGTGGTCGGCGGACCGTCCGACGCGCCGGTAGACCGCTGGCCGGAGAACCGCGATGGCTGGCAGCAGGCGTGGGCGAGGTTCGCCGCGATCGAAGAGCCGGGCACGATCACGCCCGTCGCGCGCAAGCGCAAGGGCCTGTCGTTGCGCCTGCGGCGGAGTAACGCGGACGCCGGTGCCGCGGGAGAGGGCGCCGACGCGGCCGGAGAGAGCGCCGGCGGCGGCAGTGCGGCCGGTTCGCGCTCCCGCCGCGGTAGTGCCCTGCTCGCCGGGGAGGGGCTGCTCGTCCTCGGCGTGGTCCTCGGCTTGGCCGGCCTGTTCCCGGCCTACGAGGGATCGCGGAGCCTTCTCTCCCAATCGGATCAGGTCGTCCCGCACCTGTGCTACGTCATGGGCTGGGCGCTGACCGCGGCGATGGTCGCGCTCAGCGTCGCCCGGCCGAGCAGGGCCGCGCGGCTCGGGGCGCTGTTCGGGCTCGGGCTGAGCGCGGTGACTCTCGGGCTGTTCGTCGCGGACGTGGGCGAGTTGACCGCTGGTGTCGCGCTTGGCTCCGGTCTGGTGGTGAGCCTGCTCGGCTGGCTCGCGTGCACGGCGGGTTCCGCGCTCGCGTTCGCCGCCAATCCCGGGCAGGAAAGGGAGCCGTCGGGGCCGGCCCGTCCTGGACCTGGGCGAGCCGGGCCGCTGGCGCTGCTCGTGCTCTCCGGGATCGGGACCGCGGCCGCCTTTGCCCCGTCGTGGGACAACTACCTGCTCACCTTCGCCAGCGAGGGAACGTCGCAGACCGTCACCGCGGGAAACGCGTTCGACAACCCGGGCCTGGTGATCGCGGGCAATGTCGCCGTCATGGTGGCGATCGTCGCGGTGGCCGCGCTCGCGGCGCTGTGGCGCCCGGCTCGCCAAGGGGCGCTGCTGCTGGCTGGCGCGATCTTGCCGCTGGCCGCCGAGGCCGTCTCCGCGCTTATTCAGGCGGGCCAGCCGGCCACGCCCGGGATGTTCGGCATCTCCTCCGCGCAAGCGTCCGCGGCCGGGCTCACGATCTCATCCGGACTTACCGGAATCTTCTGGGTTTACTTTGTCTTCGTGATTTCCCTGCTCGTATCATGCGCCTGGCTCTTCACCGAGCCGGGGCATCCGGTAATGCCTCCAATCCCCGTATCGCCGTGGCCGCCGGCCGGGGGAGATCAGGGAACGCAAGACGCCGCCGGTACGTCCGTGAGCGCAGATGCGGATAGCGACGTGAGCGAGGAGACAGATAGCGACAGCGTCGATAGCGACGCCGGAAGCGAAGGCGGCGAGCAATCCGCATACGCTTGATTGCACAGTGTTTTCTACAAGTCCGGGTCTTCGAGGATCCCGGTCTTCTAGGTTCAGAGCCTTCTCGGTTCTGAGTCTTCCGCGACCTGGTCGTAGAAAACGCCCCCGGTACCATCGCCGGGGGCGTTTCTCGTTATGACGAGCAAAGCTCGGTAGGCAGCCACGTAGAAATAGGTATTTCTACGTATGCCCACTACTTGCCGGTGGCCGCCTGGTACTTGGCAACGACATCGGCAGGAACGCGGCCGCGGTCCTTAATGTCGATCCCGTTCTCGCGCGCCCAGTTCCTGATTTCGGTCGTGTTCTGCGCTGAACCGGTACCGCGCCCGCGCCCTACGCCGCGGCCAGCGCGACGAGCGGCGCCACCGACCTTGCGGGCGTGAGAGACATACTTGCCGAGTGCAGACCTGAGCTCCTCGGAGTGCTTCGCGTTCAGGTCGATCTCGTAGTCAGTCCCGTCGAGGGCGAAGCGCACAGTACCCTCAGCCGCTCCGCCGTCAATGTCGTCTATGAAGAGTGTTGTGATCTTTTGGGCCACTTGGAATCCGCCTTTCCTGGTATCGACGGCCATCTTCGCGATGGCTGTGGAGCGTTAGGCGGCAGGACCCACCCCGTCCCGCACGAGCCTGCAAATGCCGGTTCCCCGCGATCCGGCATCCCGGCTTTCTACGCTTAGCCGAAGTAATCATAACTCATGTCACGGGGTTAGTGCCCCGCGAAATCAGTGAAATCATGGCGTGTCGGCGTTACCGCAATCGGATCCGCGCAGTGGTTTAGACCCATGAGACGGGGAAGATTCTCAGACCGGCCAGGATTCCTTGACCCACCCCATCTGCCAGAACATCCACTCGTACCGGCTCGTTGTCTGGAAGTGAGTACGCACTCGGGAGCGCTCATCCCCGGAAAGGCGGCGGGATACCCGATCGAGCTCGGCGATCACTTCCGCGACGACATCGCCGTACTCGTCGGCGCCGTAGGTGGCAATCCATCGCTGGTAACGCGGATCCGGGGATCCGCGGACAAGGAGCTCCTTGCCGACGGCGGCATAAATCCAGTAGCAAGGCAGGACGACTCCGACTCCTTCCGCATAGCTGCCGCCCCGGACGGTAGCGAGCAGGTAACTGGTATAGGCGAGGTTGGTCGGGGCGGGCGCGGCGGTCTGGAGCTTTTCCCGGGGAATTCCTAGCTCGTCGAGTAGCGTGCCGTGCAGGTCAAGTTCGGCCGTGATCGCCTCCGCCGCGTGGCGGGCGAACATCCGCCCGGCCCCGGCCGTCGGCGCCAGGCTCGCCACGGCCGCCAGCGCCCGTGCGTAGTCACGCAGGTAAAGTGCGTCCTGGATTACGTAGAACGCGAATGCCTCTTCTGGAAGCGATCCGTCGGTCAGCCCGCTAAGGAAGGGGTGCGCGAGGATCGCGCCGTAGATATCGCTGACGCTGTCCCACAGCCGCGCACTGAACGACTCGTCCACCGCGCCACCATAAGCCGTTTGCGGCCGCGGGCGCACCCGCGGTTGGCCATCCAATGCTGAAGCGAAGCGCCCACAGCGGTTGAAACGCCAGGATTCTGATGTCACCGCCCCCGGTCGGACCCATAGTCCCGGCACGCCGGAGACAGTGGACGTTTGGGCACCCCCTGGGGTGACCAAACGTCCACTGTCCCTGACGTAGCGGCGGGCGCTTGCGTTACGCGGGGGACCCGCCGTCCCCGTAGGGGCCGTAGCCCGTGTGCGGCGTGGCCGGCTCGGCCTGCTCGCCGTGCGCCGCGGCGAGCCGGTAGTAGATCAGCGTCACGACCGCGGCGATGAACGGGGCCACCACAGCGCCCGATATCAGGTCGGCGAGGAAGCTGCGCCAGCCGTAAGGCAGCGCCAGGAAGACCGCCGAAAGCACGATCTCCGCGCCGATCAGGATGAGGAACACGATGATGTACGTGCCGAACACATTCCACGCGTAGCCGCGGACCGTCCGCCAGCTCCGGCCGAAGGAGTCGAGCGCGCCGGCGCCGCCGATCACGATCTCCGGCACGATCAGCGACCAGAACGTGAGCAGGATCAGCCCGGGCACGATGACCAGGACCAGCCCGATCCCGATGCCGATGGCGGCCAGGATCGAGGCGGCCGCGACCGCGCCGACGTACGGCATCGCCGCCGATACCGTCGCGCGCAGGTCCAGGTCGACCCGCCCGTCCCGCACGTCCTGCACGGCCTTTACCAGCGCCGCCTGCAGCAGGAACATGCCGAACACGCTGAAGACCAGCCCGATGAGCGCGCCGACGGAACCGAGCGCCCAGCTCAGCAGAGCGTTGACGACGGAGATGACTAGGTAGATCGCGAACGAGATCAGGATGAAATGCGAAGCGTGGCGCCGGTACAGCGCCCAGGCCTCGCTCAGCACTCCAGATAGAGGGCTCATTCCCTCATGGTAAGGATTCTCGCCCCGGAGAGGTAGCCCCATCGAGCCCCGTGAATGAGTGGCGGTAAAGGCTCATGTCGTCTGTGACTCAACGCGACGACTCTGTTACCGTCACACGCGTTGCGGCTGATCAGGCCGCTGTTCCGGGACGAGGAGAGCATGGCGAAACGCAGGTTCTTGTCCGTTCTGGCGGTGCCGGTCGCCGCCTCCGCCCTGCTCGGCGGAGCGCCCGCGGTGGCGGACGCCGCCACGGCGGTACATGCGGGAGGTACCGGCCGGTGGACCGGTCCGGCCTTCGGTTCGCTGACGTCCGCGGAGGCAGCGGAGCTGTCACAGGACGCGGACAAGCCGGTGATCGTGATCCTGAAAAACCAGGTCACCCCCGCGCCGGCCGGCCGACGCCGACGTCGGAAAGCCCGGCCGCCGTCATGGCGGCCCAGACGCCGCTCATGACCGAGCTCCATCAGGTCCGCGCCGCCGGGATCAAACGGTTCACCCTGGTCAATGCCGTCGCGGCCACGGTCTCCGCGCTTGAGGCGCAGCGCCTCGCGTCGGACCCGACGGTGGCCCAGGTGATTCCCGACCAGACGTTCACGGTCCGCGCCCCGGCGCCTGAGCAGGTGATGCCGGACGCGGGGGACGAGCAGGCGGCCCCGGCCCGGTCCACCTCGCTCCCGCTGCACCGCATTCCCGGTGCCTGCGCGCCCGAGGGCAAAAGCCAGCTCGCGCCGGAGGGCCTGACGCTGACGGGTCGCGCCGGCCGCACGGTCACTCGGGTTCACCGGGGCAGGCGTCAAGGTCGCCTACATCGCCGACGGCCTCGACCCGGACAACGTGAATTTCAAGCGCGCCAACGGCAAGTCGGTCTTCACCGATTACCAGGACTTCACCGGGAACGGTCCGGGCGCGCAGACCACCGGCGGCGAGGCGTTCCTCGACGCGAACACGATCGCGGGGCAGGGGATTCACGTCTACGACGTGAACGGCTTCTCGGCCGAGTCTTACGCCCCAGCCACCTGCGACATCCGGATCCAGGGGGTCGCGCCCGGCGTCTCGCTCGTTGGCCTCGACGTCTTCTCCGGCGACCAGGCCGACATGCTGGCCGCGACCACCTCGATGTTCGCGCAGGCGATCAACTACGCGGTCGAGGTGGACAAGGTGAACGTGCTGAACGAGTCGTTCGGCGCTAACCCGGTGCCCGACACCACGCTGGACGTGATCAAGCTGTTCGACGACGCGGCGGTCAGGGCCGGCGTCGTGGTCAGCGTGTCGAGCGGCGACGCGGGCACGGCGAACACCATCGGCTCGCCGGCGACCGACCCGAATGTGATCTCGGTCGGCGCGACCACCCAGTTCCAGGCGCTCGCGCAGGCCAACATCGGCGGGGCGCGGTACTTCGCGACCAGGGGCTGGCTGTCCGACAACATCAGCTCGTTCAGCTCCTCCGGGTTCGACGAGGCGGGCGGAACCGTTGACCTGGTCGCCCCCGGCGACCTGAGCTGGGCCTCCTGTGACGCGAACACCGTTCGGTACTCCGAGTGCGCCAACAACCTGGACAACGCGAGCGACATCGAGGAAGCGGGCGGGACCAGCGAGTCCGCGCCGTTCGTCTCCGGCACGGCGGCGCTGGTGATCCAGGCATTCAGGAAGACGCACGGCGGCCGGACCCCGACCCCGCTTCAGGTGAAGCAGATCCTGCTGTCCACCGCGACGGACCTGGGCGTCCCGGCGCAGGAGCAGGGCGCGGGCCTGCTGAACAGCTACCGGGCGGTCCAGCTGGCGCAGTCCTACGGCATCGCGAAGCGGGCCGGGATGACGCTGCTCGCCTCGCCCGGCCAGCTGACGGTCTCGGCGCCGCCTGGTACAGCGAAGACCTGGAAGGTCACGGTCACCAACGAGGGCGTCAAGGCGCAGACGGTCACGCTCGGCGCCCGGGTGCTGAATCCGGCGAGCACCAGTTCCACGGGCGGCTCCGTGACGCTGAGCGACTCGGCGAGCAGTCAGTACACCGCGGACTCGGGCGGCAAGGTCAACTACGCGACGTTCAAGTTCAAGGTTCCGGCCGGCCAGGCCCGCCTCGACGTCTCGATCGCCTACGCGGCCAAGCCGAGCAGCGTGACCCTGCCGCCGAACCTGGCCCTGTTCGACCCCGACGGCCGGATGGCCGCCGACTCCGAGCCCCAGGGCGTGGGCAACTACGGGAACGTGGACGTGCGCGTCCCGGCCCCCGGCGGGTGGACCGCGGTGGTGTCCGGCTACCCGGCCGGCGCGGGCGGCTACAACGGTACGGTCGTCTGGCACGAAGCGACGCAGAACTTCACCTCGTTCGGCTCGGCCTCGCCCCGGTCGCTGTCCCTCGCACCCGGCCAGGCGAAAAGCTTCGTGTTCGCCGTTAAGACGCCGGCCGATCCCGGCGACCTGGCCGGCTCGATCCTGCTGCATTCACCCGGCAGCGGAGTCACCTCGATCCCGGTGATCGTGCGGTCGCTGGTGAACGTCGCCGCCAGCGGCCGGTTCACCGGCGACCTCACCGGCGGCAACGGCCGCGGCGCCCTCGGTACCGGCGACTACTACCAGTTCACCGTCCCGTCGGGCACCAAGGCGGTCAGGGCCGAGCTCCAGTTGAGCAACAACCCGGGCATGGGGAACATGGTCGGCGCCTACCTGGTCGGCCCGGACGGCAACGTCCTGGGCTACGGGCAGAACACGGACCTGTCGGGCGGCCAGCTCGGCCTCACCGACCAGACGCTCACCGCGACCGCGATCAGCCCGCCCGCGGGCACCTGGACGCTGGTCGTGGCGTTCGGCGACCCCGTCGCGGGCACCGAGGTGTCGGACCCGTACACCGGCTACGTCAGGTTCACCACGGCGGGAACGGAGACGCCGGCCGACCCGCTGCCCGACGGCACGACGCTGACCCCGGGCGACGCGGTCACCATCCCGGTGACGATCACCAACACGTCCAACGCGCCGCAGGACTACTACCTGGACCCCCGGCTGAACCGGACCGTGACCATGACGCTGGCGCCCTTCGTCTACGGCACCAGCGAGCCGTTCGCCGCGGGGACGGCCAGCTCAGCGCTGCCGATCTCGGTGGACTCGACCGCGTCGCTGTACTTCGTGCCGAGCGGCACCTCGTCGGTCACGGTGCGGCAGACCTCTTCCGTGCCGGCGATGACCGACCTGGCGACCGCCATCGGCGGTGACCCCGACGCCGGGATCTTCGCGCCTTTCCGCGGGCTCGCTGTGCGGGAAGTCGGTCTCCGATACCTACACCCCGTCCGGCGGCACGGTGACCTCAGGCGCCTGGGCGCCCGCACCGACCGAGTGCGGGCCGTTCAAGTCGGCCGCGCCGGCGGCCACCGCCACCGACACGCTGACCGTGGCCACGGCCGGTTTCGACAAGAACGTGACCGTCGGCACCGGCGACTTCGAGCAGCTCGCGCAGAGCGCCTCGGCGGGCAGCGCGGGCATCGACGGTGCCGTCGAGATCCAGTCGGGGAAGTCCGCGACGGTCAACGTGACGTTTGACGCGGCGGGCACGGCGGGCAGCGTGGTCAGCGGCACGCTGTACCTGGACGCGCTGCAGAGCAGCGTGCCGGCGTACAGCCAGATCGCCGGCGACCAGGTGGCGGCACTGCCGTACTCCTACAAGGTCGGGTAACGGCCAGCGGTCAGCCAGACGAGCCCCCGCCCGGCCAGCCGGTGCGGGGGCTCGCTGTTGCGGGGCCACGCGAAGCCCCGTACCGTTCGGGATAATTTCTTCGAGCCGTGCAACCTGGCCGCTCCTTCCCGCAGTCTGCACTGGCGAAGGAGGTGTCCGTGAGCACCGGATCTGACGAGGAATTCGACGGCTTCATGCGCGGCCGCTGGCAAGCCCCGCGGCCGCCCGCACCGAAGCGCGCCGCCGGAGTCACCGGCTCCGGCCGGACGGCATCGGGGCAGGTTCCCTACGCGGTCGCGTTGCCTGCCGGGGCGGTCGCCAGCGGGGCCTTGGCGGTGTCGGCGGGCAGGGTGGACGGGTTCACGAACTGGCTCCCGCTGGCGTTCGCCACTACCGCCTCGCCGGTCGCGGACCCCTTCAGGTACTGCGGCCAGCTCAGGAACCACTCGGTCCACCCGTTGTCCCACGTGCCGAACCGCGGGCTGTCCCGGATGGTGATCGGGTCGCCGGGCACCGCGAGGTCGTAGTAGATCTGGGAGTCGGCGGGGGAGAGGTTCACGCACCCGTGGCTGACGTTCTCGAAACCCTGCTCGCCGACCGACCAGTACGCGTCGTGGTAGTAATCGCCGCTGAACGTGAACCGTACCGACCAGGGGACGAGCAGGTCGTACCCCGGGCCGATCATCCGGACGGGATTCTCCTTCTCGATCGTGAGGTAGGACCCGTCGGGTGTGTCGTCGCCCGGCTTGCCTGAGCTGATGTCCCAGTCGTACTTCAGGTGGCCGTTGATGTAGATCTGCGTCTTGTGGGTCTTCGTGGACGCGACCGCGATCACGGAGTCCCCGATGCCGAACGTCTGGGTCAGCGTGTGATACCCGTATACCCCTGGCGCGGACTCGACCCCGTCGAAGTGCCCGGTGAACGACACCGTCGTGTCGGCCGGCCAGTAGTCGCGCGGCCGGAAGTCGAGCGTCTGGTTCCCGTCCCAGTACCACGAGCCGATCACCGGTTTTGAGGTCTGCAGGTCGATCGACCGCTCGACCGCCGCCTTGTCCTGGACGGGCGCGCTGAAGGTCAAGATGATCGGCATCCCCACCCCGTAGGACTGCTGGTAGCCCTCGAAGATGTTGGTGGAGAACGTCGATGCCGGGGTTAGCGTGCGGAACGTGCTCGTCTTGGTGGTCGTCGCCCCGCCGGTCCCCCCGTTGCCGGCTGACACCGCGGTGGCCGTTACCGTGTAGGACCGCGAGACGTTCAGCGCCCACGTGCTGTGCCAGGACGCGCGGTCCGCCGAGTACGTGCCGGTGACCGGGTCCCCGGCGGTCGTGACGGTCACGTTCCGCAGCGTCCCGTCGGCCGCTGTGACCGTGATTCCCTTCGACGGGTCGGTACCGCTCGCGCCGTTCCCCGGCGTGATCGTGACCGTCGGCCCGGCCGGCGAGGGTTTCGCCGAGACGGACCCGGAACGGCTGGCGGTGTTCCCCGGCCGCGCGGTGCCGCTCGCGCCGGCCGGGTTGACGGTGGTCGCGGTGCTTCCCGTGCAGGCTGTTACCGCCGCCACCAGCACCCCGGCGGCAACCGCGGAAACCGCCCGAATCGCCCTCATAAGAACACTGTACTTATCGGCGCTCCATTAGTAAGGGGGCCGGCGTCCTTGATTACCGGCCCGGGTCACGGATAAGCCCGCATTTAGCGGTAGGTCTTCCCGCCGGCGTAGTCGGCGGCGAGTACGGCGGCAACGGCCGAGACAAGCGACTTGCTCGTCGTGCGTATGCCCAGTTCACGGTTGTAGCGCAGGCTCGCGGCGGAGAAGTTCTCCGAGCCGACGAACATCTGCTGCCCGCTGAGCCCCGCGTCGGCCACGACCGCCTTGGCGTGAATGTAGAGCACATTGCTGCTGTCGCTATAAGTACGGACATGGGCGCCCGCCTTGACCAGTGCGCTGAACGCGCTGTCCCATTCGCTTTCCGCGGTCATGGTGATCTTTACGTCGACACCGCGCCGCGCCGCGGACTCCAGGGCCGTTGTGATGACGGGGTCGTCCATCTCCTCGTTCTCCACCGCCAGCGTGTGCTTGGCGGAGTTGATCACGGCCAGGATGGCGGCCTGCGAGTTGGTCGGCGACCAAACCAGGTCGGCCCCGTCGGGCGGAGTGATCTCCCGGTGCGCGAAGTCGGCGTTGAACGTCGCGACGACGGCGGCGACATCGGCCCGGCTGGTGTCGATGACCGCGAAGTCCCTCGTGCCCGCGTAATCGGCCGACACCATGTTCAGTGTCATGATCACGGACGTCTTGCCGTCGACGGTGAGGGTCTTCTGGTGGTAGGTCGTGTCCGACGGCGCCCAGGTCACGTGCACGCGGTGCGCGGACAGGTAGTCGTAGGTGGCCGTGTTCCGCGATTTCTCCAGGTGCTGGTCCAGGATCACCCGCACGTCGACCCCGCGCTTGGCGGCCGCGGCCAGGTCGCTCTCCGCGGTCTGGTCGATCAGCTCGTACATGGTCAGGTCGATGGACGACCTTGCCCCGTTGATGAGCTGGTACAGCGAGCCGACCCCCGCCTGCGGCTCCGCGAGCACCCGCAGCGCCCCCGATCCGGCCGAGACGGGGCCGGCCGCCTGCACCCCCGAGGACCCGCCGCCCGGATCCGATCCGCCGCCCGATCCACCGCCCGGGCTGCTCGCGAGCTGTGCCGACAACCCGTGACACCCAGCCAGCGCCAGCGTCGCCGCCGCGCCGAACACCATCGAACCTAGGAACCGTCGCATAGCCCACCGTCTACCCGCGAAATATGGCAAAGCACATCAGAAGCGGCAAGAGAATATCCGCGCTGCGCCTGCCGTGGCCCGGTCTGGGAGTTTAAGTCAGGTAATGGGCCCAGTCGCGGAAACCTCGGCGTCGCCCGCCGCGGCCGACGCCGCCTGGCCGAGGGTACCGGGCGTCACGGCTGTCCGCTGCGCGAGTTCGCGCGGGCGGCCCGCGGGCGTCCCGCCGCTCGCGGAAACGCATTGTAATCGTTAGGCCCCCGCGTTGCGGGGAATACCACGGTTACGTACGTCACATGAGTCACAGATGACGCACAGCTGTTGCCTGTTCACGCCAATAACAGAACGGTAACAGGGTGATCCATCATTGCTGGGCCAATGCGTCATCCGGATATGTCCTGGAGGTTTATGTGAGGTTTGCCACACACGGCTAGGACATCTCTAATCATTTTCTGACGGCATTAGAGATGCCTCTGAACTGCATATATAGACCGTTTTGCCAATCAGGAACCGACGCCGGCGCGGCGCGGTTATCTTGGCGTGATCTGCGGTGGAAAAAGCGTAAAAAATGCCATCTTGCCAGACGTGAACGGCTTACGGGTGATACGCAAGAACGGGCCTGCGGGAAATAAGTGCCGCCAGGCAACGAGAACTCCTTTCGTTCCGAAGTGATCACGGAGAGTGAACATAATGGACATAACGGAAGAAAAAGGGTTCGAAGAATATGCAGTGTAATGACCATCGAAAGGACAGAAATGATGACAAGCCCGACGCGCTACTGGTGGTCTGATACCTATGTCCGGGTCCACGCCGAGCGGCGCGGGGGCGCCTAAGGATGCGGCGCAACTGGCTGGCCAGCGCGGCGGTCGCCGCGGTAGCGATCAGCGTTCCGGTCACCGTCGTCACCGGTCCCAGCTTTGCCGGTACGGCGCGGGCGGCAACCCTCAGCGGCCAGCAGGAGACGGCCGCGGCGAGTGCGGCCAAAACTCCCAAGCGAGTGCTCAAGAAAGCGGTCCCGGTGACCTGGAATATGGTGGCCGCGGCCCTGGCGAAGAAACTGGTGGGCGACGCGTACTCTTACGGGGGCACGAGCCCGGCGAGCGGGTTCGACTGCTCCGGCCTCACCCGGTTCGTCTATCAGCACACCGGCCACGGCAAGTCCATACAGCGCACCGCGAACGGGCAGTTCCTCCAGTTCAGGCGGATCAGCCACGCCAGTGCCCGGCCGGGCGACCTGGTGTTCTTCCACGATACGAGCGACCCGGGCAGCTTCGTGTACCACGTAGGCATCTACGAGGGCGGTGACGACATGGTGGCGGCCACGAGTTCCGGCGAGGGCGTGCAACTCCAGTCGTACACATGGGGCGGCGATACCGTCACGTTCGGAACGATCACCCACTAAAGGAGCTCTTTTCCCGTCCTTCGTCCGCGGCCTGGCCAGCCGGGATCGTTAGGAAAAGAAGTTCGAATAAACGGCGTCCGCGCGGTTGGCACCCCCGGCGTCGCTTCCCCCGCTTCCAGGGCGAGTGGTGGCTGGCCGCGGTCATCCACCACTCGTTCTCCAGTTCCGTAAAGCGCGCCGCCCTGATAGCCGCGGCTATCGGCGGCAGCGGCGGTACCCTACAGGGACCAGGCGGAACGGGAGCGAACAAGTGGAATCTGCCGCGTCGGCCCAATCCCAGCCGGCTGAGTCGCAGCCAGCTCAGTCGCAGCCGGCCCTGTCACGCCGGCACGAGGCCGGGGCCGGCTCCGCCCGCGGGATGCTGTTCACCCTGCTCGGCGAGCTCGTCCTGCCCGGCGACGGCGCAGCGTGGACGAGCGCGGTGCTCGCCGCGTTCGAGCGCATGGGGGTGTCGGAGAAGGCCGCGAGGCAGGCGCTCATGCGTACGTCCAACGCCGGCTGGCTCAGGGCGGAGAAGGTCGGCCGGCGCACCCGCTGGCTGCTCACCCCGGCGGCGACGAAGCTGCTGACGGAGGGGGCCAGGCGCATTTACTCGTTCGGTCCCGCGCAGGCCTGGGACGGGCAGTGGGTCCTGGTCCAGGTGCGCGTCCCGGAGACCGACCGGCGGGCCAGGCACGTCGTCCGGACCCGGCTCGCGTGGGCCGGCTTCGGCTCGCTCGGCCCCGGCCTGTGGATCAACCCGCACGCTGCCCGTGAACAGGAGGCGGTGCGAGTGCTCCGCGAGGCGGGAGTGGCGGAAGACGCGCACGTGTTCGTCGCGAGGCGGACCGGCCTGTCCGACACGCGCGAGATGGTCGCCGCCGCCTGGGACCTGCCGGAGATCGAGGCGGAGTACGAGCAGTTCGTCGCGGAGTTCCGCGCCCCGGCCGTCCCGGCTGACGTACTGCTGCGCCAGCTTGAACTGGTGCACGCGTGGCGGCGGTTCCCCGCGCTCGACCCGGCCCTGCCGCGTGAGCTGCTGCCGCCCCGCTGGACGGGCACCAAGGCGGCGGAACTGTTCTTCGACCGGCACGAGCGGTGGCTGGACGACGCGCGCCGCGAGTGGAAGCGGCTGAACACCGAGACTGCTCCGTCCGAGTTACGGCGGCCAGTCCCACCTGCGGAGGAGGTGCGGCCAAGGCTGCGCAAATATTCTACGAAGCATTGACGAAGCGGAAGTAGTTAGTAGAACATGGTCAGCATGTCGCAGGTCAAATTCCAGACATCCCCGGCGATGTACCGTCATTGGCGGCTTGCGGTCGCCGGCCCCGTCGCCACCCTCACCATGGACGTCGACGAGCAGGGCGGCCTCGTGCCCGGCTACGAGCTGAAGCTCAACTCCTACGACCTGGGCGTCGACATCGAGCTCTACGACGCGGTGCAGCGGCTGCGGTTCGAGCACCCGGAAGTGAAGACAGTCGTCCTGACGAGCGGCAAGGAGAAGATCTTCTGCGCCGGCGCGAACATCCGGATGCTGGCGGCGTCGGAGCACTCCTGGAAGGTGAACTTCTGCAAGTTCACCAACGAGACCCGCAACGGCATCGAGGACGCGAGCGAGAACTCCGGGCAGACGTACGTCGCGGCGCTCAACGGCACCGCGTCGGGCGGCGGCTACGAGCTCGCCCTGGCCTGCGACCAGATCCTGCTCATCGACGACCGCTCCTCGGTCGTCTCGCTGCCCGAGCTCCCGCTGCTCGGCGTGCTGCCGGGCACCGGCGGCCTCACCCGGGTGACGGACAAGCGCCACGTCCGCCACGACCTGGCCGACTACTTCTCAACCAAGTCCGAGGGGATCGGCGGGAAGAAGGCGGTCGCCTGGAAGCTGGTGGACGAGACTGTGCCGCGAGCGCGGTGGCAGGAGGTTTTGTCCGAACGGGTCCGTGGCTGCGCGTCATCGTCAACGCGTCTCCCCGGCGGGCCGGGCATCGAGCTGGCCCCGCTCGACAAGGACCGGCCGTCCACCGATGCCATGGTCGGCGGCCAGGTTCCCGCGACGATAACGTACGCGCACGTGACCGCGCTGCTTGACCCGGACCGCGGTGTCGCCGAGATCACCGTGACCGGGCCATCCGCCGACCCTCCGGCGTCAATGGACGGCGTGTACGCGCAAGGCGCGGCGTTCTGGTCCCTCGCGGTCGCCCGCGAGCTCGACGACCTCATCCTCGACCTGCGCACCAACGAGACCGAGATCGGCACCTGGGTGCTGCGGACCACGGGTGACCCGGCCCGGGTGCTGGCGTACGACGAGCTGCTGCTCGCGAACTACGACCGTGACTGGCTGGCGCGGGAGATCGTGCTGTACTGGAAGCGGACGCTCAAGCGCCTGGACGTCACGTCCCGGTCGCTGATCGCGCTGATCGAGCCCGGCTCGGCCTTCGCCGGCTCGCTCCTTGAGCTCGCCCTGGCCGCCGACCGCTCCTACATGCTGTTCGGCGTCTTCGAGGACATTGACCCGGATGCCGCGCCGGCGGCCGTCACGGTCGGCCCGGCCAACCTTTCCGGCCCGCCGGGCAACGGCCCGCTGCCGATGAGCAACGGCCTCACCCGGCTGCAGACCCGCTTCCTCGGCGACCCGGACGCCCTGGCCGCGGCGGAGAAGGCCGCCGGGGAGCCGCTTGCGGCCGAGGAGGCCGAGAAGCTAGGCCTGGTCACCTTCGCACCGGACGACATCGACTGGGCGGAAGAGGTGCGGATCGCGGTGGAGGAACGCGCGTCGTTCTCACCGGACGCGCTGACCGGCCTCGAGGCGAACTTCCGGTTCGCCGGCCCGGAGACGATGGAGACGAAGATCTTCGGGCGGCTGACCGCCTGGCAGAACTGGATTTTCTACCGGCCCAACGCCTCCGGCCCCGACGGCGCTCTGCGCGCCTACGGCACCGGCAAGCGGGCCGATTTCGACCGGAGGCGGGTTTAGATGAGGCCGGATTACGCGGAGAAGATCCCGAACAACGTCGGGCTGGCCGAGGACCGGCGGCTCCAGCGGGCACTGGAATCCTGGCAACCGGACTTCCTGTCCTGGTGGGAAACGATGGGCCCGACCCTGCCGACCCAGGACGTGTACCTGCGCACCGCGATCGACGTGCGCGGCGAGGGCTGGGCGACGTTCGGGCACGTGCCGATGATCGACTACCGGTGGGGGATCTTCCTCGCCGACAAGAACCCGGACCGGCGGATCGCGTTCGGCCAGCACAAGGGCGACCCGGCCTGGCAGAAGGTGCCGGGGGAGTACCGGGCCGACCTGCGGCGGCTGATCGTTATCCAGGGCGACACGGAGCCCGCGTCGGTGGAGCAGCAGCGCAACCTCGGCGCGACCGCCCCGTCCCTCTACGACCTGCGGAACCTGTTCCAGGTGAACGTCGAAGAAGGCCGCCACCTGTGGGCAATGGTGTACCTGCTGCACGCCCACTTCGGCCGGGAGGGCCGGGAGGAGGCCGAGGAACTGCTGCACCGCAACTCCGGCAGTGCGGACTCGCCGCGGATCCTGGGCGCGTTCAACGAGGAGACACCGGACTGGCTGTCGTTTTACATGTTCACCTACTTCACCGACCGGGACGGCAAGTACCAGCTCGGCACGCTGAAGGAATCCGCGTTCGACCCGCTGTCGCGCACCTGCGAGTTCATGCTCAAGGAAGAGGCCCACCACATGATGGTCGGCACCACCGGGGTGGACCGGGTGGTGGAGCGGACCGCTCAGGTCATGGTGGAGAACGACACCGACGACGTGGCCGCGCTCGGCGCCATCCCGCTGCCGGTCATCCAGAAGTACCTCAATTTCCACTATTCGGTGTCGCTCGACCTGTTCGGCGGGGAGACATCGACCAACGTGGCGAATTACTACACCGCGGGGCTGAAGGGCCGCTGGCTTGAGGAACGCCGCAAGGACGACCACCTGCTGACCGACGACGCGGTCATGGTCGACGCGCTCATCGACGGGGAGATCGCCCAGACCGAGGTCTCCGCGCTGACCGGGCTCAACACCGACCTGCGGCGCGAGTACATCGCCGACTGCGCCGGCGGGGTCAAGCGGTGGAACCGGATACTCGAAGAGGCCGGCCTGCCGCAGCGGCTCTACCTGCCGCATATCGCGTTCAACCGGCGCGTGGGGGCCTTCGCCGCCATCGAGGCCTCGCCCGCCGGCGCGCAGCTGACCGCTTCCGAATGGGCCGCCCGCAAGGGACAATGGCTGCCAACCGACACCGACAAGACGTTCGTCCGTTCCCTGATGCAGCCGGTGTACCAGCGTGGCAAGATCGCCGCCTGGGTCGCACCCCCGCGCAACGGGATCAACGGCCAGCCCTTCGACTACGACTACGTGCACTTGGCCTAGGCCCAGATCCAGGTGGCCAGGCCCAGACCCAGGGGCGCAGCGCAATGACGCGGTTGTTCAACGCTTGTGAGTACCTGCTCGACCGGCGGCTCGCGGCCGGGGACGGCGACCGGCTGGCGCTGACCGGCCCGGCCGGCGACCTCAGCTACGCCGGCCTCTGGGACCGGGTCCGCCGGACAGCGGCCGGGATGCGGGCGGCCGGAGTCCAGCCGGAGCAGCGGATCCTGCTGGTGATGGCGGACTCCCCGCATTTCGCGGTCGTCTACCTGGCCGCCATGCGGATAGGCGCGATCCCGGTGCCGGTCTCGACGATGCTCCGCTCCGACGGCATCGCCGAGCTGCTGCGTGATTCGCGGGCCCGGTTCCTCGCGGTCAGCCACGAGTTCGCCGCCGCCGCGGAGCCGGCCGCATCGGCGGCACCCGAACTGGCCGGTATATTTTCTGACCTGCCAATCTTCAGTATTTCCCCCAGGGGGACGTCAGTGCCGGTTTATCTACTGGATGAGCTGGCTGCCGCCGCGCCGGACGACTTTGTCTACGACACTGGCGCCGACTCGCCGGCGTTCTGGCTCTACACCTCGGGGACCACCGGCACTCCGAAGGGCGCCATGCACCGGCACGGGGCCATCCCCGCGGTCTGCGAGACCTACGGCGCCCAGGTGCTCGGCATCCGGCCCGATGACCGGTCCCTGTCGGCGGCGAAGGCGTTCTTCGCCTACGGCCTCGGCAACTCGCTGCTGTTCCCGCTGTCGGCCGGCGCGGCCAGCGTGCTGCTGCCGGCCGCCTCCCGGCCGGACCTGATCGCCGAGACGGCGGTCAAGTACGGGGCGACGCTGTTCTTCGGCGGGCCGACGTTCTTCGCGAACATGCTCCGCGCGGGCATGCCCGCCGACGCGCTCGGCGGCGTCCGGCTGGCCGCCTCGGCGGGCGAGGCGCTGCCCGCCGCGCTCTACGAGCGGTGGACCGCGCACTTCGGCATCGACATCATCGACGGCATCGGCATGACCGAGATGCTGCACATCTTCCTGTCCAACCAGCCGGGCGCGGTCCGGCCGGGCACGACCGGGGTCGCGGTGCCCGGCTACGACCTGAAGCTGGTGGACGAGGAGACCGGCCTGGAAGTGGCCTCGGCGGGCACGCCGGGCACTCTCTTCGTGCGCGGCGCGTCCACCGCGACCGGCTACTGGGCCCGGTACGACGCGTCCCGGCTGGTGTTCCAGGGTGAGTGGCTGCGCACCGGTGACACCTACGTGCGCGACGCCGGAGGGTTCTACGAGTGTCTCGGCCGGACCGGCGACATGATCAAGGCATCAGGCATCTGGGTGTCCCCGATGGAGGTCGAGGCCCGGCTGCTGGCCCACCCGGCCGTCGCCCAGGCGGTCGTCGTCGCCGCGCCGGACGCCGACGGCCTGGAGAAGCCGGTCGCCTACGTGGTTCTCGGCCCGGGCGCGTTCGCCACCGAGGCGGAGCTTATCGAGCACTGCCGCGCGGGCCTCCCGTCGTTCAAGCGGCCCCGCGCGGTCGTGTTCACCGACGGCTTCCCGACCACGGCGACCGGGAAGATCCGCCGGGTGGAACTCCGTGCCATGGCCGCGGGCGTGCTGCGGCCCGGCGGCCAAGGAACCGAGCGCCTGGAAGACATAACCTGATGCTTGACGGATTCCCGCTGGTCGACGTGCACCTGCACCCGGCCCACAAGGCGACACTCAAGCTCCCCTGGCCGACCTGGGTGCAGGGCTTCGCGGACAGCGACGCCATGGACCGCCTCTACGACTCATCCGGTGCGGTGATCCCCGCGGAGTTCGACGCACTCCTCGCGGCCGAAGGCGCGGACGTCGCGCTGCTGATGAGCGAGTACTCGCCCAAGGTGACGGGGACGCAGGCCATCGAGGACATGCTCGCGATCGCTCGCTGCAACCCCGGCCGCCTCAAGGTCATCGCGAACGTCAATCCCCACCTGCACTACCCGGTCGATGAGGAGGTCCGCCGCCAGCTCGCGCTCGGCGCGGTCGCGCTGAAGATCCACCCGGTGCACGCCGGGGTCGCCGCCAACGACCGAATGCTCTACCCCGCGTACGAGGCGTGCCAGGCCGCCGGGGTCCCGGTGGTGGTGCACTGCGGTACCTCGACCTTCCCCGGCTCGTCCAACGCGTACGGCGATCCGGTGGTCCTGGACGACGTGCTCCGCGACTTCCGCTCGCTCACCCTGGTACTCGCGCACGGCGGACGGGGCTGGTGGTACGACGCGGCCGCCTTCCTCGCCCTGTCGCACGAGCGGGTCTGGATCGAGCTGTCCGGTCTGCCGCCGTCCCGGCTGCGCGACTACTACGCACGGCAGAACTGGCGACGGCTGACGCGGCGGATGATCTTCGGCACCGACTGGCCCGGCATCCCCGGCATCGCCGCCAACGCGCGGGCGGTCGCAAAGCTAATGCCCGACGATGAAACGACGGCGGCGGTCCTGGCCGGCAACGCGGTCCGCGTCTACAACCTTACGGCCGTCACGTGACCTGGGGAGTGTCCCGTGGGCCGGGATCTGTACGGTGGTGCTCATGACCGAATTGACTGGCCCCGCACTCGTCGGCTCAGGACCGATCGGAATCGTCGGCGCCGGCACGATGGGTGCGGGGATCGCCCAGATAGCCGCGGTGGCAGGCCGACGAGTCCTGATCGCCGATGCCGTCGGCGGCGCCGCCGAGCGGGCGGTGGCCGGCATCCGCGACCGGGTCAAGGCGCAGGTCGCCAAGGGCCGCCTCACCGTCGACCCCGACGCCCTCGACCTCACCGCCGTGGAATCCGTGGCGGGCCTGGCCGGGTGCGGCGTGGTAGTCGAGGCGATCATCGAGGACCTGGCGGTCAAGCGGGCGACGTTCGCCGAACTGGAGCGGGTAGTCGCGAGCGACGCCATCCTCGCGTCGAACACCTCATCCCTGTCGCCGACCGCCCTGGCCGCGGGCCTTGTGCACCCCGAACGCCTCGTCGGCCTGCACTTCTTCAACCCCGTTCCGGCCATGAAGCTCGTCGAGGTCATCTCCGGACTCGCCACCGCCCCGCCCGTCGCGGACACCGTCGCGGACCTCGCCACCGCGTGGGGCAAGACCGTCGTCCGGTCCACCGCGTCGCCCGGGTTCATCGTCAACCGGATCGCCCGTCCCTTCTACGCCGAGGCGTGGCGGCTGTACGAGGAGCACGCCGCCGCCCCGCAGAACATCGACGCGGTGCTTACCGGAGCCGGCGGTTTCCGCATGGGCCCGTTCGCCCTGATGGACCTCATCGGGCATGACGTGAACGAGGCCGTCACCCGCTCGGTATGGTCCGCGTTCGGCTACGATCCCCGGTTCGCACCCTCCCTCGCTCAGCGGGCCCTGGTCGAGGCCGGCTGGCTGGGCCGCAAGGCCGGCCGCGGCATGTACCCGGCAGGCGCCGCCCCGGCCGCCAGTCCCGCGCCCCAGGCCCGCTCACCCCGGGTCGTCATCGAACATGCCGCCCGCGGCGACGACGGTGAGCGCAAGCCGTCACCGCTGCGCGCCCTCCTCGACCGCGCCGGCGCCGGCACGGTGTCCGGCGACCGTGACGACACGGTCGCCGGGCTCCCGGACGGCGTCGTCGAGCTCCCGTCCGGCGCCCTTCTCGCCCAGTGCGAGGGAGTGACCGCCACCTCGCTGTCCGCCGCCTTTGAGCGTCCGGTCATCGTCGTCGACCGCGTCCTGGATCCGGCCGCCGCCGCCGCTATCGCGATCGCCGCCTCCGACGGGTGCCCTCCGGCGGCACTCACCGAGGCGACCGGGCTCCTGCAAACCGCCGGCCTTGACGTCTACGTCATCGAGGACACGCCGGGTCTCATCGTCACCCGCACCGTCGCCATGCTCGCCAATCTCGCCGCCGACGCCCTCGCCAGCCGCGTCGCCAGCGAGCCCGACATCGACACCGCCATGCGCCTCGGCGTCAACTACCCGCTCGGCCCCCTCGCCTGGGCCCGCCAGTGGGGCATCCCCGTCATCCTCCGTACCCTCGACAGCCTTGAGAACTGGTACCGCGACGGCCACTACCGCCCCAGCCCCCTGCTCCGCCGCACCGCCCTCGCCCAGCACGGCCCCGCCGCCGGCACCACCCTGCTCCCCCGGCAAGGCCACTCGGCCCAGGAAACCTGATAACAGGTCGCCTGATAACAGCAAAAAGCACCGTGCGGATCGCGATTACCTTGCCCCCGGGAGATAGTGCCGGTCAATGACAGAGGCTGGCTGGCACCAGGTCTGCGCCCGGGCGTCCGGGTGGGATCGCACCGTCAGCCCGGGTTGGCGGCCGGGCGCGGGGAAGCCGTGCGGCCAAGGTTGGCCGGCCGCTAACCAGTGCGCTGGCCCGGCCCGGTTGGCACCTCTAGCAGGTCCGACGCGACGAAGACGGGAACGCCGGCGACCGCGGCCAGGTTAACGGCATCACTGGGCCGGGCATCGACCGCGGCGCCACCGCGTAGCAGCACCTTCGCGTGGAAGATCCCGTCCACCCGGCTGGTGACCCGCACCGACCGGACGCCGGTCCCGGCCGCCGTGAGCAGCGAGGCCATCAACTGGTAAGTCATCGGCCGCGGGAACTCGGTGCCCGCCAGGCTGAACGCCAGCGCCGCCGCCTCCGCGTCCCCGACACCGATCAGCAGCCGCCGGCCATCACCCTCAGCCCCGCCAACGCCGGACACCGCCCTGAGTTCGACGAAAAACCTTTCCCGCCGCTCCGCTTCGTCCCCGGTCCCGCGGACCACTCCCGCGATCTTCACAGGAACCATTTCCGCCATACCGATTCCTCTGCCCAGGAAGGAACGCCCCTTCACCTGACACTTTAGGCCCTACTCACCGCAAACCCGCCCAGAAGCTCCTCGGCGCCTGCCTGGGGTCCCAGCCGCTAACCGGAGGGACGCGGATCACCGTGCCCCCGACCGCACCGTCACTGGTTCCTGACGCAGCATTCCGGAACCGGATACCCGACTGGCTGTGCATTCCGGACGTGGTGCGCGGACCGTCGGCTTTTTAGGCTGCGAATGGGACCGGCTGGATGTTTCCCGGCCGCCCCGCGAGGTCCCGCAGTCGCTCCGGGCCGCGGGTCTCGGCCGGATCAGCGGAGAACCGAACGTTCCGGGAAGTGGAGTGCCGCCTATGTCTGAGGAGTGGAATGCTGCGCATGTCTAAGTTGCCCGCCGTGCTGGCGGGCATGCTGGTCGCCGCGCTCTGCGTCGCACTGGCCCCGTCGGCCCACGCGTCGCCAACAGCAGCCGCCGCGAAGTCCGCCGCGGCGGCCCCCGCCATCAAAGTGGTGCCCGCCGATGTCGGCGTCGTAAATGGAGCCCACATCTTCGAGATCGAGGTCTACCCCGTTGCCGGGACGCATAAGTGCATAGATGCCTCCACCAGCGACTCGCTCGCCGGCCAGCCCGGCGACCCCGTGACCGTGTACTCCTGCTTCAATAACTACAACAGCAACCCCAATCAATGGTGGCATCCGATCGACACCGACGTACCCGCCGCCGGCTTGGTCCAGCTAGCCAACTGGGAGTGGCCGGGCCTGTGCCTGGACATGACCAACGGCGATTCTGCAGACCTTACTTTCTGCTCAAACGTGATTTCGCAAGACTTTGACTGGGCCTCTTTTAGTGCCAGCGTGGGCAGTTCAGGGTCGGGCGCGTATGGCCGACTCATAGACGACGACGGATTTCCTGGACCGGGCACTCTCTGTCTTGAGGCTGTCAATTCCGGCAGCCTTAATCCCGGCCTAAATGGCGACCCGCTGGATCTCTATTTGTGCACAAGCGCTCATAAAAACCAGCTATTCACGTACTTATCCGAGGGCGGACCGCCGTCGGCTCGCGTGTGACAGCTGATCACGCCAGGTCCGGTCAGGCCTTGCGCCTGACCGGACTAAGCGTGTGATAAGTAATTCCGGATCGCCACGAGCGACTTGCGGGCGGCCCGTCTACCTCTTAGTTTGGGCCACTATTTGACCTGAGCCGACGCAGAGGGACGCTGACCCATAGCCTCTCCGTAAGAACTGAACCTGCGCGCCGCACAAGTTGAAGTTCCAGGGTGACAAGCGGACGTACCGGCCGAGGAAGCCGGGCATATCGGGCGGCCGATAGGGTGCGGCAGGGATAGTGGAGTGATCCACTATCTTCACGTCGGGCCTGGAGAGCCGGGCCGACGGCCGGCCGGATCAGAGAAACATCCCTTTTGTCCGCAGGCCGCAGAACGGGAACCAGGGCCCGTCCGCTGCGGAACCCTGGCGCTGCAACCGCTGTAACGATGGCCCGGCCGCACCGTAGCAGAAGAACCCGGAATGATACTGACCATGCTGAGAACCGCATTCCTCGTCTACGTGCGCGTGATCCTGTGCCTGCAGGGCAGCTATCTGGCGTTCCAGGCGTGACAATCTGGCTTTCCTCGCCGAGGTCGGTGTTGTCGAGTCGCAGCGCGGCCACCGGTACGTCGACGATCTTCTCGCGCACGGCACCAGCGTGCTGGCCGGCCGCGGCGAGATCCGGATCAGGGCTTACACGGACGCGGCCAACCACGCGATGCGGGCCGCGTTCGCCCGCGGCGGCTACGCGGAGACCGTTCCCGGCGCGACTTCCGCCGCCGGATCCAGCACCGGCCGGCTGCTGAACTGCCTGATCCGGCGAGTACGGTGCCGTAACCGGTGACGGGCCCTGAGGCTTCGCCCATCCAGAGTCCGGCCGTCCGCGGGTGCTAGGGCGCCTCGTGACCGGTTACCACCCGCAGGCCCCGAGGGTTCGTCGCCGAGCCAACGACGCACCAACGCTGTAACCGTCGTCAGCGATTGAGCTGACTACGTCTGGGGTCAGTGCGGGCCAAGGTATTGAGGGAGGACAGCGGGGCGGGCGGTGGATGGGGATTTACCTGGCAGGCCTGGCCGTGGGCGTGAGCTGGATGGCTTGGTCGGCACCGATCCGGGTCGCGAGCTGGTCGCGGAGCGCGGTGAGGCGGGCGATCTCGGCGTCGATTGCGGCGATCCGGCGCTGGGCGATCCCGCCTGCCGTGGCGCAGGCGGGACCGCCGTAGGGCGGCAGGGTGTCGCCTTCCAGCAGGTCCAGGCGGTCCGCGCAGCCGCGGATGTCGGCGACGGTCAGCCCGAGGGCAAGCAGTTCGCGGACCACGCGCAGGCGGGCGACGTCCCGTGGGCCGTAGATCCGCTGGCCTGCCCTGGTGCGCTGAGGAGGCGGCAGCAGGCCGTTGGCCTCGTAGAAGCGCAGCGCGCGCGGTGTCGTGCCAGCGGCCGCCGCCGCGTCACCGATCCGCATGAATCCTCCCTGTCTCCGGCTACAGGGCCACGACTACGGTGCCCAGGTAGCGTCCGGCCAGCGTGTCGTGCAACGCCTGCGGCGCCTGTTCGGTGCTGTCCACCGGAGCGCATTCGGTCGCGGGCACGACCGAGTACTCCCGCCAGCCGGACATGTGACCGACGAGATCGCCCCGGCGCAGCCCGCTGTCCTCGGGCGCCGTCACGACCTCCCCGATAGCCGGGCCGAACAGCGTGTCACCCTTGCGCAAGCCGGGGAACGGTGCCCCCGGCACGCCGCCGCCCAGCAGGGTCCGCAGTGCCGCGAACACGGAGAAGTAGCGATTGCGGACGAGCACGTCGCGCGGGCCGGGGACTGGTACCGGCACCTCGGCGACGCCCAGGTCGGCTGGCTCAGGCAGGCCATCAGGGACGGCAGCGACTCGTATCTCACGCGACGCACGGGCAACTCCAGACATCCATGCTCCTCGACTGGTCGAACGAAAACCGGGAGGCCACGACGGTAAACCCTGACCCACACGTCAACGGCAAGCCCCCAAGCGCAGCCCGACCGCCAAACCGCGGCGCGTCGGCTACCACCGTCCGGAGAAGCCGGGTAACTGTCAGATCCCGGGTAGCTCATCGGCGTGTGCGGGCCTCCCCGCCGGCTGGCGGGGCTCGTCGTTGTGCACGCAGCATTACGGAACCGGGCACCCGGCAGGCACGGCATTACTCATCGACAATCCCGCTCTGCTGTTTGAGCGCATTCCGCTCGATCAGTTCGATTGACAGGGACTCCTAAAACAATTTCCCTGCGTCCAGGTGTTCGAGTTCGGCTGCGCGGCGGAGGTCCTTGGGCCGTCCGATCGCACGTCGCATTCGGATCAGATCATCGCGTGCGAGGTACCGGATCTTGAAGCCGGACGCGGCGGTCGCGGTTTCGCAGCGGGCAATGAAATCGGCGACCGGCAGGCTGCCCCAGGGTAGTGCGGGTGTGCAGCAGTCGCCGCTGGCCGAGGCTGAATGAAACAGCACCTTGGGCAGCGCGAATGCGGCTGGCTGGCAGCGGACGGGTGCACCGTCCTTGTCCGCCAGGACAGCGGAGGCCGAGGTGAACGCCGCCGCGAGAGCGGCCGCCTGCCCTTGGTCGCCGTCCCACAGCAGGTCCAGGTCCCCGGTCAGTTCGCGTGACCCGTGCATGATGCCCGCGACCTGGCCGATGACAACGACATGGGTGCCGTGCTCGTCGAGCGCCCGCAGCAGCGGCAGCGGGTCGAATCCGATGGCGTCGTCGCTGGCGACGGTGCCCGCCGCGTCGTCGGCGTCTTGATGCGAACGGCCGGTCCGTGCGCGGCCCTGGGTCTGCTGAGCTAGACGGCGGATGGCGTACTCAAGTCGCTGCACCGCTCCAACGGGGCCAGCCGATGCCATGGATTCCATTCTGGCAGAGTTACGGCCGTACGGTGTCGCGGACGTGGACGGGGATGTTGGAGAATGTGGATATGAAGGACATCTCCGTGGGCCGGTCCGGCTGGCCGCATCTGGCCTGGGCGATGTGGTTGCCATGTGTATCCGCGATCGTCGCGGGAGGCCTGTTCATCGTGGTCGACGTGGTGGGCATGGTGATGGGGAGCTGGGACACTCCCGTGGCGGCCTGGGATGGCTGAAGGCGGGCGCGATCGGGCAGGCCTGTCTGGCTATCGTTGCCGCCGCTGTCCTCATCGCGGGTACGGTGCGCCCGAGTTGGCACAGAGGTGCCGCGATTACGGCATATGCAGTCATCGCACTGGAAATTGGCTGGTTCCTGCTGACCCGCAGGATGTTCCAAGACCAGATGTGAGTCCCGCGCCTGACAGGGCCGCACCCTCCAGTGAGCGAGAAGCCGGCCATTGTGACCGCACCACGGTATCGCACGGCGCTTCCGTGGACCGCTGCCCGGTGCCGCCGCGGCCTGGCGGCAGGGAGGGCAACGGTCCACAGTCCCCCTTCGGATCGTGCCGGCGCAGCCGCCAGCACGGTATGGCCTAAGGCACCAGCCCGAATACGGCCGATGTCCACTCGTACTGCGCCAGCAGCACGTCACGCAGCAAGGCGACGATGACGTCGTCGGCGAGCGGCTCGTCATCGCTGATCTCGATATCGGCCGGGGTGCCGCCGGCCGGGATCCTTCCGGTCACGGTGTTTCCCGCACGGTCGACGGCCAGGGCGACCATGGAGAACGCGGCGAGGCCGGGATCGCACCAGATCATCGCGATTGAGTCGAATCGCAGGACCCGCTGCAGGATGCGGATCCGCTCGCTGTAGACGGAGATATCGGGGATTGGCTGATTTCGCAGCGCCCGTGCTCCAGCTTTCAGGAACATGACGAGATCCTCGCCGCACTCCTGCCAGCCCTCGCTCAGGTCGCCAAAGGGCACCTCCGCGGCTAGAGGAAACGGCGGATTGGGCAGAGTATTCTGCCCGAGGTGCAGATGCGGCACCGGCAGTGCGGTGTCAGCGTATTCGGCGAGGACGCTGTGTGCGAGCCTGCCGAGGAAACCGAATCCGTGGTCGGGAACGCCGGCCAGCGGGCGAATATGATCTTTGTTCGCCATATTGCAATTGTGTCATGAATTTGTATCGACGTCACCAAATTGGCAAATATCTTCTAACTCAGTGTTAACTCTCATAACGGAACGTTACTTCGTGACCGATAAAACTGCATATTTCAGTACTTTAGTGAAATATGCTTTATAGGAAATTAATCCTTTTTGTCCGCGACGCCTGCGAATGCCGATGATGAAGTGCGTGCTGTGGCGAAGCGTAACATTGAGCTACCTTCGATAACAATCGGTAATAAATGTTCTACTGGTAACTCGCGTAATTAAAGTTGCCCGTAGGATTGCACGTTAACCGTAAATAGGTAATTTCCCTGCGGGCATCCCTCCGTAAATGATCTTCAATTCCTTTATGTGGTGGTTTTTTCGGGCCATGGAAGGTCGTCGGCGGCATAGGGCCACTACTGACGAGTAGCTGTCCATGTATGCGGCTTTTGTGGAGCATGAAATGGCCCTATGTGCCAAGGCACTCCGACCCGGAAGAACAAACTTAATCACCCGCTACGGCGGTTCCCTAAGTTCCTGGAACTAGAGTTTGGCGCGAAATCAAGTCCGATTTTCTAGCCTGTCCCTGTCCACATCCGTACATGTCCGGGGGAATCAGCTCCTGTCCCCACAGCGCCTCGGCCAGCTGGTCGGCGGATACTACCCGGCCCGCGTTCAGCAGCAGCATCGCCAGCACGATCCGATGCCTTCCGCGCCGGACCGGCATCACCGTTCCTCCGGAGCGCACCATCAGCGGCCCAAGCAGGAAAAATTCCAGTTCCGTCCCCAGCTCCGGGGCGACTCGGGGAACGGCAGCCACGTCGCTATCGTATGCGGCGGCAGATCACCGCTGGTCAATATGAGCGGGCAGCGGTCCTTGGGGCGAGGCGGGTATTCGCGTGGGCCGCCACCTTGCAGATTGAAGTGCTGAGGTCCGCACTGCTCGGGCGCCGATTCGGATATTTTTAGCCACCCCAACGCAATGCCGTTAAGTCAGGCGGTCCGCCGACTGTGCCGGGAGCCGCCCCGCGCCCGTTATGTCCGGTATCGGCACAGCCCGGTTCATCAACGCGGAAACTTCGCAGGTTATAAGCTGCGTAATCCACATGTAAGGAAAAGTTTTCGTGATCATGGCACTGCCAGCCAGTACCATCAGGCACATGGCTCCCGGCAGCATCACGCTCCGCTATCCACCGCTCTCCGGGAGGCCCGCAGCGCCTCGTCGGCCCCGGGATACTTGGGTGCGATACCCCAAATACCCCCAAATGTCTCCGGGACATCCCAGGTGACCCCGTCACCGGCCCCGGCCCTTCAATCGCCGTAAGCGCTCTTCTCCTGGTCGACGGGACCGACGGGACCGACGGGACCGACGGCGGTGAGGGTGTCGGTGAGGGCGTTGAGTAGCTGGTCGGCGTGTTCGGGACCGAAGGGGAGGGGCGGCCTGATCTTGAGTACGTTGCCGTGGGGTCCGGTGGCGCTGATGAGGACGTGGCGTTCCCGCATGCCGTTGACGATGGCGGAGGCGAGTTCGCCCGACGGCTCGCCGGTGGCGGGTGAGATGACGTCGATGCCGAGGTAGAGGCCGGCGCCGCGCACCTCGCCGAGGAGGGCGGTGGCGGCGGCGAGCCCGGTGAGACGGTCTTTGAGGTATGCGCCGGTGGCGGCGGCGTTTTCTGGGAGTCTCTCGGTTTGGAGCACGTCGAGGACGGCGCTGGCGGCGGCGATGGTGACGGGGTTGCCGCCGAAGGTATTGAAGTAGCGGGTTTTGCTGCCGAAGTCGTCGAGTATGTCGTCGCGGGCGACGAGTGCGGCGATGGGGAGTCCGTTGCCCATCGGCTTGCCCATGGTGACGATGTCGGGTACGAGGCCGTGTCGTTGGTAGCCCCACATGTGGCTGCCGGTGCGGGCGAAGCCGGATTGGACTTCGTCGGCGATGTAGAGGCCGCCGGCCTGGTGGACGGTCTCCGTGATGGGGGCCAGGAATCCCGCGGGGTCGGGGTGGACGCCGTCGGAGGAGAAGAGCGAGTCGGCGAGGAACGCGGCGAGCCGCTGGCCGTGGCGTTCGAGGTCGGTGATGGCATAGGTGACGGCGGCGGTGAAGTTGACCCCGGGCGTGGGCGGGGGGACGGTGCGGACGTGGGTACCGAGGGGGGTGTTGGGGCCGAGGCTGGGGGAGAGCTCGGCCAGGGCGGCGGTGACGCCGTGGTAGGCGTTGGCCGTGACGATGATGCCGGTCGCGCCGGTGTGCTGGCGGGCGATCCGGATGGCGAGGTCGTTGGCTTCGCTTCCGGTGCAGGTGAAGATGGCGTTGGCCGGGGCACCGAGGTGATGGGTGGCGAGGAGTCTTTCCGCGTAGGCGATGACCGGCTCGGTGAGGTACCTGGTGTGGGTGTTGAGGGTGGCGAGCTGGCGGGCGACGGTTTCGGTGACGTGCGGGTGGGAGTGTCCGACGGACGGGACGTTGTTGTAGGCGTCGAGGTAGGCGTTGCCCTCGGCGTCGTAGAGGTAGACCCCTGAGCCGTGGGTGAAGGTGACGGGCTGGTCGTAGAAGAGCCGGTAGGCGCGGCCGAGAACGCGGTCGCGCCGGCGGATGAGTTCCTGGGTGGCGGGGGACAGGTCGGCGGCCCGCGAGCCGTCGTAGGCGTTGACCATCAGGGGTGGCTCGGTCACTGGTGTACCTCGCGTTCGGGGGGTGCTGCGCAGGCTGCCCGCAGCGCGCGGGCGGTCTGCTCGGGGGTGAGCCGCCTTAGGGCGGTGAGGTGGGCGATTGCCTGGGGTGTGCGTCGCAGCAGGTAGCCGCGGTTGGCGGGTTCACGGATGGCGTTCCACTGGGAGACGATGATCCGGGCGGCGACGCGGGCGACGGTGAACTCCGCCGCGAGGCTGAGGTCGGCCGGGCTGAGCGGGTCGACGGCGTGGTACCCGGTGACAACGTCGAGCGCCGGGGCGAGCAGGTCGGGTGCGGTGCCGAGCTGGTAGCAGGCGGCGGTGCCGACGTCCATCGCGACGGGTCCGGTGAGGGCGTCGCCGAAGTCGAGGACGCCGGTGATGCGCTGGCCGTCGGTCAGGAGATTGTCGCCGTGGAAGTCGGTGTGGATGATCTGCGCCCGGGTCGTGGCCAGCCGGGGGCGGACCGCGGCGTCGAACCGGTTGAGGCAGTCTTCGAGCGCTGCCCGCAGCCCGCCGGCCGGGAGGGGCTGGCCGGCCGTCAGCGTCCGTGAGACTTCGGGCAGCAGCCCGTCTTCCGGCAGTTCGTCGAGCAGCGCGCGCAGGAGCGGGAAGTTCTGCAGGTCCCAGAGGTGGGTGCGCCGGGCGCCGGGGTGCCGCAGTTCGCGCAGCGCGATGTTGAGCCGGGCCAGTGTCGCGCCGGCGTCGCGGCGCAGCGCGGGGCTGGCGGTGTCCCGGCCGAGGGGTTCTCCGTCAAGCCAGGAGGTCAGGCGGACGAGCAGCGGCGGTCCTCCGCCGTGGGCGATCCGGATTTCGGCCGCCCCGTCGGGCGTCGGGGTGATGCGCTGTACAGGGAGTTCCGGTGCGGCGGAGGCGAGGTGCAGGAGGATGGCGGTCGGCAGGGAGACGGTGCCCGCGGTTTCGGCGGCCTGGCTGATCTTGAGCAGCCGGGACGGGCCGGCGGCGGTGTCGAGCCGGAATGTGTCGTCGTGTTCGGCGGGGAGCCGCCGGGCGGTTCCGTGTATCCCGTAGTGCCTGAGGGCGATGTCTTCGGCCTGCTGCGGGGAAACACGGGGAACGGCAGCCACGTCGCTATCGTATGCGGCGGCGAATAGCTGCTGGTCAATGAGAGCCTGGGCACATACCGCGGGTGGTTTGAGACGGGTGTGGCGGGTAGCCACGACAGAACGTGGGTAGGCCCGTGACTCAAGACGGGCTCGTGACCGAGAGGGCTGAGAGTAGGCCTGTGACACAGGACAGATCCGTGGTCGTTGTGGCCAACCGGCTGCCGGTTCAGCTGGGTGATGACGGCTGGGAGCTGTCGCCGGGCGGCCTGGTGACCGCGCTGCGGCCGGTCATGGCCACCCGTCCGGGTGCGTGGGTCGGCTGGGACGGCGGTACGAAGGGGATGCCGTCCACGCTCCCGGATTCCGGGGTGAGCCTGCTGCCTATTGGCCTGTCCGCGGCTCAGGTCCGTGACTACTACCGCGGTTTCGCCAATGCGACGATGTGGCCGCTGCTGCACAACGCGATCGAGAAGCCCCGCTTCGAGCGCGCCTGGTGGCGTGCCTACCAGGAGGTCAACCGGGTCTTCGCGGACCGGGCCATGGCCGCTCTCGACGACCGGCCGGACGCGATCGCGTGGGTGCACGACTATCACCTGACGCTGGTGCCGCAGCTGCTCAGCGAACCGCAGGCCGGATCTGCCGGTCGGTTTCTTCCTGCACGTTCCGTGGCCGTCGCCGGACATCTATGCCCGGCTGCCGTGGCGGGATCAGGTCCTGTGGGGCCTGCTCGGTGCCGACGTGGTCGCGTTCCACACCGACGAGTACCGGTCCAATTTCCTGCGGTCGTGCGCCCGGCTGCTCGGCGACTCCGGTATAGAGGTGCGCGGGTCGCTGATCATCCTGCCCGACGGCCGGGTGGTGACCACCAGCACGGCCCCGATCTCGATCGACGCCGCCGAGTTCGCCGCGCTGGCCGAGGACCCCGAGGTGCGGCAGGACATTCGCGCCCTGGATGAGCAGTTCAACGGCCGCACCCTGATGCTCGGCGTCGACCGGCTCGACTACACCAAGGGCATCGTGGAGCGGCTGCTCGCGATTGAAATGCTGCTTGAGCGCGACCCCGAGCTGCGGACCGGCCTCGCGTTCCTGCAGATCGCGATGCCGAGCCGGGACGAGGTGCGGGAGTACCGCCAGCTGCGCAGCACGGTGGAGCAAATCGTCGGAAGGATCAACGGACTGTATACCGAGCCGGGCAGCGACGTGCCGGTGCACTACCTCTACCGCGGGCTGTCGCCGCAGCAGCTCGCGGCGTACTACGCGTTCGCGGACGCGCTGCTGGTCACGCCGCTGATCGACGGCATGAACCTGGTCTGCAAGGAGTACGTGACCGTGCAGCAGGCGCACGGCGGGAGCGGAGTTCTCGTCCTCAGCGAGTTCACCGGGGCCGCCGAGGAGCTGTCCCAGGCCGTGCTCTGCAACCCGTTCGACACCGAAGGCCTGTCCTATCGCATCGAGCAGGCGCTCGCGCTCAAGCCCGATGTCCGGCGCGCGAGCCTGGCGGCCATGGCCGAGCACGTGCGCACCCACGACGTCTACGCGTGGGTATCAGGCCAGCTTAAGGAGATCGCCGCCCGCGGCGCTGTTTCCCGGCCCCGGCCCTCCTAACGGAAGGCGTCCCGCAGCGGCCCCGAACAGGAGTCATCCGAACGGGTCCGTTGCTCCGCCCCCAAGGCAGCGCGCTTGTCCGTCCGCAGTAAGCCGGAACCGTTCGGAATACGATGTCGAGGCCCCGTGGACCGGCGACGGCGGCGGACATGGCCGCCTTGCGCGCGCTGATAGCCTGGCGCGATGCGGACCAGCCGTCTTGAGGCGTTCAGCGACGGCGTGCTTGCCATCATCATCACGATCATGGTGCTTGACCTGCGCGAACCCGTGCAGGGCGACTTGAGCGACCTGTGGCAAGCGGCGGGCATCGGCCTGCTCAGCTACCTGCTCAGCTTCGTCTACGTCGGCATCTACTGGACCAACCACCACCACATGTTCCAGCTCACCGCGCGCGTCACCGGCGGGATCCTGTGGGCGAACCTGGCCTTGCTGTTCTGCCTGTCACTGTTTCCGTTCACGACTCAGTGGGTGGACAAGACGGGCTGGGCGCAGACCCCGGTCGTCGTCTACGGCATAAACCTGCTGGCTTCCGGAGTCGCCTACTACATCCTGCAGAGCGTGATCATCCGTTCCCAGGGTCCCGGCTCGGCGCTGCGCAAGGCGATCGGCGCCGACTTCAAGGGCAAGGTTTCGCCCCTCGCGTACCTCGCGGGCTGCCTCGCGGCCCTACTCGGCGGGGTGGGTAAGGGCGCGGGCAGGCCGGGCATCTGGGTCGCGGTCGCCCTTTTCGTCGCCGTGGCCGCCATGTGGGTCATCCCCGACCGCCGGATAGAAACGGTCATCGCCGCGACCTTCGCCCCTGCCCCGGGAGAACAGGACCGGGAAAAACAGGATCAAGAAGAAGAGGATCAGTAACAACACCGATCAGCGAGAGCGGTCAGGTCATCAGGCGGTCACGGTGAGGACGTAGACGGAAGTGCTGAACGGCACACCGCCCTCGCCCGAGCTGGCGCCGCGCTTGACCGTGACGCTCCGCTGGCTGACCTGCCAGCCACGGCTCTTGGCGGCCGCGACGACCGCGGCGGTGAAGTCCGCGGCCGCGTCGTTGTAACCGTCGGGATGCGCGGTGTGGAAGCTGCCGGGGCCGCCGTCGACGCAGTGATAGGCGCTGCCCGGATGCAGGACCGCATACCCCTTGTCCGTGCTGACCGTCTGCAGCCGGCCGCCCCGTACCAGGCACATGGTCTCGTAGCTGGCGGCGATGAACCAGGCGCCGTACCTGCTTCCGGCCACCGGCTGGTTCCAGATCCGTACGTGGTCCTCGTTCCCGCTGATCGAGAGCTCGTTGCCGTCTACGCAGCCGCCAAGCCGCCACGCGACCTGCTGCGGCACGTAGCTGTCGCCGTGCACATCGGCCATCTCGGAGGAGATGCACTTGAGGCGAATGCCCGCCAGGTTGACCGAGGTCGCCGTGGAGACGGTCTTCCACTTCCCGAGTGCCTGCTGGATCTCGGCGAGCGATACGGTCGACCGGGCGCTGATGACCACGTTGAGCGGCTCGTTGAACGGCGGGATCTGCGACAGCGGGGTGGACGCCCGCGCCGTGTCCCAGTCGGCCGGCTCGCAGTAGTCGCCGTTGCAGCTGGACGGCGCGCCCGGGCTGCCAGGCCCTGAGGCCGGCGCTGAAGCCGACGCCGGCGCTGACGCCTGCGTGCTCGCCGGGCCGCGGCTGGCGCAGCCGCCGGCCGCCAGCACGGCCACCGCGCAGGCAACCGCCGCGCTCACCCGCAAGTACCTGGTCCCGCGCTTCGCTCCCGTGTCTTCCACCCCGCAAGTATGCCCGCTACGCGTTGGCCAGGACGCCGCTGGCGGGCGGGTCGAGGTAGGTGCTGATCTGGCGGAGCCAGCGGGTGTAGTAGCGGCTGGCCAGCGGGGCGGGCATCAGGCGGGAGACCACGGCACCGTAGCGGTTGTAGTCCTCGGTTCCGGCCTGCCTGGATACCTTGGCTGCTTTGGGGGCCCTGGTCCGCTCGAAGGCGCGCAGGGCGGCCTCCGGACCGGCTGAGGCAGGGTTCGCGCGGACACCCCGGAGCGAGGCCGCGAGGGCCCAGGCGTCCTCTAGCGCCTGGTTGGCGCCCTGGGCGCGGGTCGGGGGCATGGAGTGCGCCGCGTCGCCGATGACCGTGATCGGGCCGCTTCCCCAGGTGCGCGGCACGCGGTGCCGGTAATGGGGGAAGAAGCCGGTCTCGTCGTCGGTAACGGCGCCAAGGACCGTGCGCACCTGCGGCCCCCAGTCGCCGAACCGCTCGCGGAGCATAGCGACCGGCTTGACCGGTGGCGGTGTGCCCGGCGTCCATCTGAGGTCGAACCACCACTGGAGCAGCCCGTCCCCTGCGGGCATCAAGCCGCAGCTTCCCGGTTTCCCCACGAACAGCACGCTGCCGCGGGACTCGGTGATGTCGATCGGCAGGCGGCTAACCCCCTGCCAGGTCGCCCAGCCGGTGGGCTGACCGGGATCGCCGCCCCAGAGCTGGTCGCGAATGGCGGAACCGCGGCCGTCGGCGGCGACGAGCAGGTCACCTTCGGCGGTGCCGCCGTCGGCGAAGGTGACGCGGACAGCGGAACCGTGTCCCGTGGTTGCCGCCTTGGCCGCGAAGCCAAAGGCGATGGCGTCCGGCGGCAGGTCCTTGGCGAGCAGGCCGAGCAGCCGGGCGCGGGGCACGCAGACGTGCGGATGACCGTAGCGCGCCGCCGCCCGGGCAACATCGATCCTGACCAGGGGCTTGCCCCGGCGATCACGGGTTTCGAGCACGTCGATGGGCGCGCCGGCACCGTCGAGGCTCACCCCCAGCTCGGACAGGACGCCCGTGCCGTTGGACCACAGCGTCACCGCGGCGCCGCCTGCCCGCAGCTCCGGTGCCCGCTCGAACACGGTGACCTCATGGCCGTCGGCGATGAGCGCCCGCGCTGCGGCCAGGCCGCCGATTCCCGCCCCGCTGACCAGGACCTTCATCTTTGACCACCTTCCGGAATCGTTACCACTGCTTTGATAGTACTATGCTAGCTGTTATATCGTAAGGTGCTGCCATGGCCCCACCCCGGAACACGCGGCGCAGGAACGCCCTGGCCGACGCGGCGATCGAGGTCCTCGGCACCGCCGGCATCGACAAGCTGAGTCACCGCGCGGTCGATGATCGCGCGGGCCTGCCGGGCGGGACCGCGGCCAATTACTTCCCGCGCCGGTACGACCTGCTTGCGGCGGCGGCCGAGCGGGTCGGGGAACTGCACATGACGGAGATGACCGCCGCCAACCAGGCCGCGAAGGTTTCCGCGAACGCCCGCTCAGGCGCTTTGACCGGCCAAGACGCGCTCGCCGAGCTCATCGGCGCGTCCCTGCTTGACGCCGCCACCCGCCACCGGATCCGCTACCTGGCCGCGTATGAGCTGGCGCTGGAATCGACCAGGGAGCCAGCGCTCGCCGAGGCGATGGCGCGACTTGGCGCGGGGGCGTTTGAAGCCACGATCGCCGAGCACCGCGTCCTCGGCCTGCCGACCACGCCCGAGCAGGTTCAGGCGCTGATCGCCCTCTACAACGGCACGCTGCTCACGCTGACCGTCGCCCCGCCGCAGACCATCACCCGCGAGGTGGCGTATGCCCTGGCCCGCTCCCTCGTCGCCGGCGCCCTGAGCGCTTCAACGGGGCTCGAATTAGGGGACCGCGGAACGGCCAGGCGAGACCGGCGGACTGCCCGGCGCGCCGGGCCGGTGGGGGGGAGGAGGAGAGGACGGTGGTCAGCAGAAGCAGCGCGATGACCATGACGATCGCGGTGGCCAGGCCCACCGCGAGCTGCGGGTTGGACCGCATCGCAGCCGTCAGGGCGTCGACGAAAGGAAACCCCCGGCGCGCCCGCGCGGGCTGGTACGGCAGTGCGGTCGGGTCCGGCGGCGCGGCCGCGTCCGGCGCGGACGAGCGCGGTTCGCCGGGATCGTATGCGACCCGCCCGGCTGCGGCGGCGGAAGCGACGGCAGCGTCATGGTCAAGGCCTGCGACCGCCTCCGGGGCCGTCGTCGCCGGCGCGGGGGCGGGCGGGACGGTAGACGACGGCGCACCAGACGGCAGGGTGAGCGGCGGCCGGGTGTCCGCCCTGTCATCGACCGCCCCGGCGAGTGCGGTCATCGCGGACAGCGCGTCCGGGCGTACGGCGGGATCCTTGGCCAGCAGCGACTCGATGAGGCCGCTGAGCGGCCCCGCGTGCTCCGGCGGGGCCGGGTGCGCGGTGAGGATGGCGGCCATGACCGCCGTCATGGTGGACCCGGTAAACGGCGGCCTGCCTTCGGTCGCGTGATAGAGGGTCGCGCCGAGCGCCCAGAGATCGGCGGGCGAGCCGACAAGGCCGTCCTCCAGTTGCTCCGGTGCCAGGTAGTGTACGGTGCTTGCGGACAACACGGTGCCGATCCGCACGCCTGACCCGGCCAGCCCGGCGTCGGCGTCAAGGACCTGGGCGATGCCGAAGTCGGTGACGACCGCCCGGTCGCCGGACGGTCCGGTGAGCAGGATGTTGTCCGGCTTCAGGTCGCCGTGCACCATCCCCGCGCCCCGCGCGTACTCGAGGGCGGCCGCCACCTGCTCGCCGATTCGCGCGACCCGCGGCCAGGGCAGCCGAGGGCACCCGGCCAGCTCGGCGCCGAGCGACGGTCCCGAGACGAGGCGCATGACGATCCACGGCGCTTCCTCGTGCTCGACCACGTCGAGGATCGTGATCACGGCGGGGTGATCCAACCGGGCGGCCGCCAGCGCGGCGTCCGTCAGGCGGGAGATCAGGTCAGCGCGCTCGGCTTCCGGCAGCGGCGGGATCGCGACTTCCTTGGCCGCGACCTCGCGGTCAAGCATCTTGTCGTGGGCACGCCACACCCGGCTCGGGCCGCTCTGGCCCACCGGTTCGGTAAGCAGGTACCGCCCCGCGACCAGGGTCCCTACCTCGCCAGGCATAGCACGATCATAGGGGCACGCGGTACGCCGCAAATTATGAGACCGCCACGCCTCAGGGTGCGACTGAGGCGCGGCGGTCGGCTTGACTTATCCGGTTTGAGGGAGAAGACCTGAGTCAGAAGAGAAGCTGGAGGTTGTTGTCGCTGCCGAAGTCGTCGACGAAGTAGACGGCGTCGGCACCGGGCTTGACCGCCAGGCCGAACAGGTTGCCCCCGCCGCCCGAGTTGTTGTCGACGGTCACCACGGCCGCCTGCGTGCCCCGCGGCGTGGTCTCGACCATGTTGCCGTCGCCGCCGTTGACGGTGAGGATGTCGCCGTTCGGCGCGATGACCAGGCCGAGTTCGCCGTTCAGGGCGCCGCCCGTGGACACGGTGGAGCCGGTGCCGTCACTGCTGTGCCGGGACACGGCGTTGGGAATGGCGGCGATCCGGTTGTTCAGCGTGTCGGCGACGTACAGGGTGCCGCCCTGGCCGAGGCCGTCGCCGGTCGGGCCGATGACGAGCGCGTTCGGGTCGGTCCTGGCCGAGAACCCGGAGCCGATCTCGGTGCTCGCGAGCACGCGCGGGGTATTGCCAGGCCCGCTGGTGATGAGCAGCCGCTGGACGGTGCCGCCGTTGGCGGTGGGGTGGTGGCCGAGGATGCCGCCGAGGACGTTGGTCACGAACAGTTCGGTGATGTTGCCCTGGTCGAGGGCGGTCATGTCCCACGGCCCGTCGATGCCGTGCCCGGCGATGGTGCTGCGCACGTGTCCAAACTGATCGAGGACGATGAGGCAGCCTGGGCCGGAGATGGCGCTGTTCGCGGTGGGCAGCGAGCCGACGATCACCCAGCCGCCGCGCAGCGCCACGAGGGCGGTGGTGAGGCCGACTCCACCCGGGCAGGCCTTGTCGGACACCTGAGCGAACAGCGACGCCTTGCCCTGCGGGGAGACCTGGACGATCGTGGTGCCGGTGCCCTGCGTGTTGGCCTTGTTGTTGAAGTTGCTGACGAGCACGTCGCCCTGGTGCAGGTTACCGGTGCTGCGCGGTACGACCGCCACGCCGTAGGGGTTGACGTCCCCGTTGGCCGGGACCGTCGA
This sequence comes from uncultured Actinomycetota bacterium, assembly GCA_963785645.1. GTDB lineage: Bacteria > Actinomycetota > Actinomycetes > Streptosporangiales > Streptosporangiaceae > Trebonia. The sequence continues at coordinate 8,795 of CAWAWG010000014.1, read as the reverse complement.
GGCGACGACCTTGGTGTGCTTGAGTGAGCCGATGAATGTCGTCGAGGCATTCGCGGAGGCCGCCAGCGCGCCGCTGGCGGCGAGCAGAGCGCCCGTGGCGGCGATCGTGGTGATGACCGCCGCCGACCGTCTGATGGGTTTCATGGGTCAGGCTCCTCCCGGGTTTGAGATCCCTGCCTGACGTACGAGGCCGGCGGTTGCGCGGCTTGACCGGCTCACCGATCCAGAGGAAATTGAGAGCTTTCAGAGGAAATTGAGAGGTAACCGGAACGAATTGTCCGGCGCCGGACCGTCGGCTTCCGCGATGGCGGCGAGGCGGTCGAGGCTGGCCCTGAGCTTGTCGGGCGTGGTTGACCGGGCGCGTGATAGGCGTTTGCTGTCGGTCTGGTCGGTGAGGCCGGTCCAGTCGTAGGTGTGGGTGACCCGGGTGCGGGAGTCGCCGACGGGCTCTAGCTCCCAGCGCCACAAGTGGCCCGGCTGGCGGCGGCCCACCTCGGACGGACGCCAGGCAATCCGGCGGGCCTCCTCGAATTCGACCACGTGGTTCTCGCGAACGGAGCCGGTGGTGAGCGTCATCGTGAAAACGTCGCCCGCACGGCGGACCCGCTGGCTGGCCGGCGCCTCGCTCAGGTTCTCGTTACCGTCCCACCGGGGCTGCTGGGCCGGGTCGGCGATCAGCTCGAAGATCCGTTCCGGTATTGCCGCGATTTCCCGGCTCGCGCTGACCACGCGCGGCGGGTCCTGCTCGACAGTCATGGCTCCAGGGTAGGGGCGGCTAGCCCGCCGGCAGGCGGCGGGCCGCGGCGGCGGCCGCCTCGTGGGCGGCGGCCAGCTCGGCGCGGCTGCGGTCGAGCTGGGGCGCCAGCACGGTGACGGTATCGGCGAGGGTCAGGCTCGTCGTGATGACCTCGACCGCCATGCCCAGCGCGGTGCCGAGGATGAGTTCAAGCACCGGGACCGCGTGGTCCCACCCGTCCGTCGGCGAGCCGGCGTCGTAGGACGCGCCGCGACTTGAGACCACCACGGCGGGCCGCCCCGCCAACGGCTGCGCGGGAGTGTCGCCGAACGGCGCGGTCCGGCCTGGGATGTGCACGTGGTCGATCCACGCTTTCAGCGCCGAGGGCACCGAATAGTTGTACAGCGGCGCGCCTACCAGCAGCACGTCGGCGCCGAGCAGCTCGCCGACAAGCTCGTCCTGCAGTGCCTCGGCCGCGGCGAGGGCGGCCGGGTCAGCCGACGCCGCGCCCGCGGGCCGCAGTTGCGGCGGCCAGTGCAGGACCGCGTCCGCCAGGTGCGGCAGCGGGTCGCGGTGCAGGTCACGGTATGTCACGGAGTACTGCGGACCGCGGCCGCGCCAGGTATCCACGAAGGTGGCGGTGATCTCCCTGGAGCGGGAGTTCTTCAGCGAGGCAGCGGAATCCAGATGCAGCAGGTGAGGCACGAGACCATGCTAACCGCGGCATTTCTACCGGGGAATCGCTGGCCGGGTGCGGATCGCCGGCTGGGCCGACAGTCATGAGTCGCGGGGAGGCGAGCGAAGCGGGACCACGCATTCGTTCGGGATAATCCTCACCGGTGCCGTGCCCTCGGCTGAGCCGACCTCACCGGCGGTGCTTGCCTGCTGACCAGGTAGGGTCGCGGGCTATGGACGATGAGCGGGAGACGCTGACCTGGCAAGCCTTCGGCGGCGCAGCGGAGGAGCTCGCGCGGGCGATCGCCGCCGACGGATTCCGGCCGGACGTGATCCTGGCGATCGCCCGCGGCGGCCTCTTCGTCGCCGGAGCGCTCGGCTACGCCCTGTCGGTGAAAAACCTGCACCTGATGAACGTCGAGTTCTACAACGGGGTGGGATCCACGCTGGACATGCCGGTGATGCTCCCGCCGGTTCCGTCCGCGGTCGACTTCTCACGGAAGAAGGTACTGATCGCCGACGACGTAGCCGACACCGGCAAGACGCTGGAACTGGTGCGCGGGTTCGTCGCGGGGCACGTCGCCGAGGTGCGCTCGGCCGTGGTGTACGAGAAGCCGGCATCGCTGGTGAAGTGCGACTACGTGTGGAAGCACACGGACCGGTGGGTCAACTTCCCGTGGTCGACCCTGCCGCCGGTCGTGCCGGGAGTACTGGACGCGTGACCATCAGGTCGATCTGATAAGTTCAGACTGAATATTAGGTCGACTATGTCTCTGGGAGGCATGCCCATGTCCGGTTCGTCCGATTCCCGCCCCGTCCTGCTCCTGATGGACTTCCAGCACGGCATCGTGGAGCGCGTCAGCTCGCCGTCCGTCATCGACGCCGCGGACCGTGCGGCCAAGGCCGCCAGGGCGGCCGGCATCCCGGTGATGTTCGTGCGCGTGGGCTTCCGGCCCGGCTACCCCGAGATCGCCGACTCCAACGTCTCGTTCTCCGCCGTGACGCAGCAGGCCGGTGACGCGTTCACCCAGGACCACCCCGCCACCCAGGTGCACGCGGCGCTCGCGCCGCTGGACGGCGAGCCGGTCATACTCAAGCGGCGGATCAGCGCGTTCACCGGGTCCGACCTTGACGTGCTGCTGCGCGGCGCCGGGGCCGATACGCTGATCCTGGCGGGCATCTCCACCAGCGGCGTCGTGCTGTCGACGGTCCGTCAGGCGGCCGACCTCGACTACCGGCTCACGGTGCTCGCGGACGCCTGCGCCGACCCGGACGAAGAGGTCCACCGCGTGCTGACCGAGAAGATCTTCCCGCGTCAGGCCCTCGTCACCACCGCCGACGAGTGGATCGCGTCGCTGTAGCGCGGCCACCGGCGAACGATTGTGCTGCGAGCCGCCGCTGCCCCCGCTCTTTCCCGTGGGGCGTTGGGCCGGCTATAGGGGGCCACACTGATACCCCAACAGGTTCGGGGTCTGCGGGGGTGGCGGTGTCGTGGTACCCAGGCTGGCTGGGGTTGAGGATCTCGGGCAGTGCGGCGAGGGTTTCGTCGGTGATGGTGACGGCGACGGTGACCTGTGTTGGCTGTCCGGTTTCCTTGTTCCACACGATCGCCAGGTCGAACAGCTCGAACAGGCGGGCCTTGAGGGCGGGCGGCAGTTGAGGTAGGAGGTCCCCCGCGAGGGGGACTTCTTCCAGGATGGCGGGGGCGGCGGCCCTGGGCTGCTGGTCGGCGAGGGCGGCGAGTTTGGCCTCGGCGGCGGTGCGCTCGGCGTGCAGTTCGGTGAAGCGCTGGTTGATGCGGGCGCGCATGGCCTGCCCGGCGGGCCCGTCGGGACGTCTTCCAGGGCGCGGATCTGGGCGGCCTGCTGGGCGTCGAGTTTCCTGACCTGGGCGGCCAGGCCTGCGGCTTGGGCGTCGCGGCGGCCGGCTGCCTCGGTGTCGCTGGCGGGGAGTTGCCTCGCGAGCAGTTCCGTGCGGCCCGGGGAGAAGATCCGGGTGCGGAAGAACAGGCCGGTCAGCGTGTCGAGTACGGTTTCCGGGGCCTGGACGGTGCGGGGGTGTCCGGGGTGGGCGGCCTGGTGGCGGGGGTTGCGGGGGTTGTGCGGGCAGCGGTAGTAGACGTGGTTCGGGAAGGGGTTGGCGGCCATCCGCTTCTTGCAGTCGCGGCACCGTACCCGGCCCCGGTAGGGGTAGGTGCGTCCGGCCGGGTTGGGCCCGGGGTCGCCGGCGTCGAGGCTGTTGGCGTGCTCGGCGCCGATGTCCTGGGCGGCCCGCCAGGTGTCCAGGTCCACGATCGGCTCGTGGACGGGCGCGGGGGTCCACAGCCATTCCTCGGCCGGGGTGAAGTAGCGGCGGCCGTCGCGGGTACGGCGGCGGCCGAATACCTGGTGACCGGTGTACTTGGGGTTGGCCAGGATCCACCGCACGCCGAACTCGCTCCACCCGTCGGCGGGGGGCGGGTAGGCGGCCGGGTCGGCGATCAGCCGCAGCGTGATCGTCGGGACGCCCAGTTTGAGCACGGTCCGCCAGGTGTAGATGTCGGCTACCGCCTGGCGGCGGTCAGGGTCGGCCACGAGGCGGGTCTTGGTGTGGCCCTGGCTGGCTTTCATCGGGTTGGGGTGCTGGTGCCGCTCGGCGAGGTACCCGTACGGGGGCACCCCGACGTTCCACCCGGCGGCGTTGTGCTCGGCCCACCCTTTCCAGGCCTTCTCCTTGAGCTGGAGCCGGTACCACTCGGCGACCCCTTGCTTGACCCTCCGGACTAGCACGGTGGTCGCGTTGACGCCGGTGATGTCGGCGGGCTCGTCGGTCGCGAACAGCGGGATGCCCTGCCGGGACAGTTCCTTCTCCAGCCGTAGCGCGGTGAAGGTGTCGCGGGCGCTGCGCTCGATGTCCTCGCAGACCACCGCCGCGAACCGCGGGGCGGGGCTGGCGGCCTCGGCGAGGAGGTCGGCCATGCCCCCGTCGCGCGGCAGGCCGGCGTCCGTCAGGACGCGCCAGGCGTCGCCCTGGCTGCGCGCGTCGAGGTCGGTGGCGCCGGACTCGACGTCGCTGTAGACGGCGGCGATGACCACCCGGCTGGCAGCCAGGCCTGGCAGGCGCGGAGCTGCCGGCGGACCGACGCGACGGGGTCCTGCAAGAGCAGGGTGGACGTGCGGGCCACCACCGCGACGGGGACGGGCTCGGCGGCGGTCAGCGGCCCTGCCGCTGCCGGTGCTGTCGCGACCATTCCAGTACCTCCCGGATTACCTCGGCCTGCGCCCGCTCGAGTGCCCTGGCGCGCGGTCCTGTTACCACCCTGAGCTTGTACCGGACCTTTATCCCGCCCGGCATTCCCTCATCTACATTATAGCTGATAACCCGGTCAATTCCCATTGCCGACAGTGAATTACCAGGCTGTTCTCCCAGCTCAGACATAGTTTATCCGTTTCACGTGAAACCCTTTCCGATATCCGTTGACCGTTTCCCCTGGGCGCCTTTGGCTCGGCCTTTCGCTTTTGAATTAACCCGTGCGGCGCGCTTTTCCGCGCCGGTAGCGGTGGTGGGGGAGGTCCCTTCCCGCCACCGTCGGCTCTGCCCGGGTGACGGGGGCGGGCAGGGGCCGGACGTGCTTGTCTCCCCCCTCCTGGAGCCCGAGGCCCGCCGGAGGCTCTTGGTTTTCCGCCCTGCCCACGGGGTTAGCGGCCGGGCGGGGGTGCGAGGTCGGCGCGGGCGGTCAGCAGCCACCACAGCCCGCATCCCGCCGTGACCGCCGGCCCGGACGCGGTACCGGGGACGAGCAGCACGGCGCAGGTCGCAGCGGCGGCGGCGAGCAGGGCGCGGATGATCAGCCGTCGGGCCCGCCCTGGGCGATCCGTGCAGGCAGGGCGGCGGCGAAACCCAAGAGCGCGTGCCATGGCCGCCGGGCGCGGGCCGGGGCGGGCGGCACGTGCGGCATGACGGCCAGGTCGGCCAGTGCCTCCGAGCGTCCCCAGGGGGGCGCGGAGTTGCTCGTAGGCGGCGGCTGCGGCGGCGTAGGCGGCGGGGTTGCCGCCGTCGGCCCGGTCGGGGTGGGTCGCGGCGGCGGCCGATCGCCAGGCGGCGCGGACGTCCTCGTCCGTGAGACCGGGACCGGGGGTGAGCCGTAGGGCGGTGAACGGGTTCACGATCCTCCACGAGGGTCAGGTCCGAGCACGTCATCCAGCGGCGGCAGGTCAGCGGGGACGGCGGGCAGGGGCAGGGTAGGCGGCCCGGCGTACCCAGCTAGCCGTCCGGCGGCGGCGTACTCGCGGGCGGGGGTGACCAGCCCGGCGGGGCGCCCGGCGCCCAGCGGCAGCGGGACCGGGCGGGGCCGGGTGATCTGGGCGAAGACCGCTGATCCCCGGCGGATGTAGCAGTGAGCAGCTCGTCGAGCTTCTGTCACGCGAGGGGTTCAGGACATTGTGGCGGGCGGCGGGGGCCGACATGTCGATAGTTCGCCGAGGCTGGCCGATGAGCGGAGGTCGGCGGCCGGGGGCAGGTCGTAGGGGGCGCGCATCCAGGCGAGGACGCGTTCGGCGTCGTCGGCGGCCGGGGGAAGGTGGGCTAGCAGTGCGCTCATCCAGGCGCCTTCGGTTTCGGACAGGATGATGACCCGTTCGGGGTGCTGGGCGGCGTAGGAGCGGAGCCAGCCGACGTGCTCGCGGGTGATTGGCTGCGCGCAGGCGCAGGGCCCGTTTTCCGGGTCTTCCTGGCAGATGCACTGCAGGCGCAGGGCGGCGGCGGCGCTGATGGCGGCGGCCTCTCGGTCGCCGGATGCGGTGGTGCTGGTCACTGGGGCGTGCTCCCTTCGGGGCGGCGGCTGGGGTGCGGCCCGGCCCTGGCTTGCCGCAAGAGCCAGGGCCGGGCGAGTGGGGGCGGGTACCGCCGCCGCGCCAACGTTGAGCGGTACCCGCCGGGTGGGAACCGCCCGGGCAATCCGAAAGGCGGGGTTCCCTCCTCGACCGCGCGGCGCCGAGGCAGGCAGCGCCGCGCGGGAGCCTGTTACGTCACCGGGCCGCCCGCTGGCGGGCCCCGGGCGGGGGCATGAGTGCCCAGACGACCTTCCCGCCGGGCGGCCCGGCAGGGTAGTACCAGTCCCACTGGGCGGCCAGGCCTGCCACGAGGGTGAGGCCGCGCCCGTGCTCCGCGTCCCTGGGGGCAGGGGCCGGGCGCTGGCACGGGCGGGGGCATGGTGGCGTCCCAGACCAGGATCAGGACGCTTGTCCCGTCCCCGAGCAACCAAAGGCGGACCGGGGCGGCGCTGTGGTGCTTGCGTGTGCTGGTGACCGCGTTGGTCACTAGTTCGGACACGACCATCAGGGCGTCGTCTGCTGCGGCGGAGGCGGTCTTCCACTGCTGCAAGACCGCTCGGGCGTGGGCGCGGGCGCAGCCCGGCGCCGTGTCCAGCGCGGCCAGTTCCAGCGCTGAGCGGCCCGGCCACTGGCCGGGCCAGCGGTGATCGGGCGCGGCTGGGTCACGCGGGATGCGCAAGTCGGCGGTGAGGCCCGTGGTGAGGGCGCGGCCGTCGGCTGTCACGGTCATCTGGTGACCCCTCGCGTGGGCGTCGGCCGTCATCACAACGCTTCCCAGCAGCTCACGTGCGACATGTTTGACCCCAGATGATGCGGTACTACCGGTGTATGTTTGCCTATCGTACGCACGCCTACATTGAGAATGCAAGGTAGTCGTTTGCAGTCTAAGCGAACGATGAAGAGGCCTGTCGCGGTAGCCAGCGCGGGCAATGGTGAGTCTGAGAGGGGAAACCGGCGCGGTAGCATCTAGGCGAATGGAGAGATCACTAGTGGCGACCGGTCGGGCCAAGCCGCCGACTGTGAGGCTGCGGCGCTTGGCGGCTGAGCTACGCCGTCTGCGCGCCGACGCAGGATTGAGCCGTGAGCAGGTCGAGGAGCAGACCGGTGTCAACGAGGGAACTCTCTACCGGCTCGAGACCGCGCGGGCACGGCCTCAGCGCCGCACGCTCATCGCCCTGCTGGACCTTTACTCCGTCGGCGAGCCGATGCGGGCCGATCTCATCGAGCTGTCGCGGTCGGCCGACGGGCAGGGCTGGTCCCGGCCCTACCAGTGGCAGCTCCCCGGCGAATACGCCGTGTACATCAGCTTCGAGGCCGAAGCCAGGGCCGTGCACAACTACGAGTCCCTGTTCATCCCGGGCCTGCTCCAGACCCCGGACTACGGCCGCGCGATGGTCCGGGGCGTGCTCCCCAGCGACCGACCGCGAGGTCGACGAGCGGGTCCAGGCCAGGATCGAACGCCAGAAGCTGCTGGACGACCCTGACCCGCTCGAGCTCTGGGCGGTCATCGATGAGGCGGCGATACGCCGTGTCGTCGGCGGGGGGAAGGTCATGGCGGAGCAACTCGGGCACGTGGTGTCCGTGATGGAGCGGCCCAACGTCAACGTCCAGGTGATCCCCTACGACAGCGGGGCGCACCCGGGGATGCCCGGCCGTTCATCTTCCTGGAGTTCCGCGACGAAGGTGATCCCGAACTGGTCTACGTCGATGCCCAGGCCGGGGACATGTTCCTGGAATCAGAGGACGACCTGCGCCGGTACCGGACGATGTTCGATCACTTGCGGGCCGCGCGCTCAGCCCGGCTCGCAGCGCTGAACTGATTACCTCAGTAAAGGAAGGAGCTGGAATGAACGAGCCTGAGCTGGTTCAAGAGCAGCTACTCATCCGCCAACGGTCAGTGCGTGGAATGCGCGCTACTGCCTGACGGAGGGATGGTTGTACGCGACACCCAAGATCGTGGCGGGGTTGTGCTCCGCATCCCCGCCGGCGCATGGCAGCGGTTTACGAGCGGGCTGAAGTAGCCCACAGCGCGAAAGAGAGGCGCGCCCCGGTCTCCCGGGGCGCGCCTTTCTGCTTCGGTGCTGTCGTCTCTGGGGGATGGCAGGAGGGGGTGCAGGGGGAACATGGAAACCGGGGCGCTTGGTGGGCGCAGCCGGGGGGTTTCCGGGTTCCCCCTGCGATTTTGACTTTTGTTCTTGATCTTGACTTTGGGTGGTGGAGTGTAGTGGAGGTGTTCCTGACCACACTGTCTTGCTCTTTGAGGCGGTGTGGTCAGGAACAACGCAACGAAACGCAGCCGCCCGTTCCCGCAGGATGCGGGAACGTTCCCGGGCTGGCCAGGGGGGGCAGTACCCGGACGGCGAGCGCCACGGGTGTGCGGGATGTGCTCGGCCGCTGTTCGGCCGGAATCCGCTTTCTCGCTAGGTCTGGTATCGTCCACCGACGTGGCCTACTTGGGGTTCGATGCCATCTATCTTGAGGATGAACAACGCGACCTGCTCGCGCGGATGGTCGAGAGGGAGCGATTGATCTCACCCGAGACTCAAGGCTTCTTCTTCTACTCTCCAGCCAGT
>CAWAWG010000013.1:0-216363 GCA_963785645.1 uncultured Actinomycetota bacterium | reverse complement strand
GTGTGCATCTACTGACCGTTGGTGTTGCTGACCGGGTGCCGTCTACCCGCGAGATCACTCAGCGGTGGGGTGTGGCCATGGCCACCGCCACTAAGGCGCTCGCCGCGCTCCGCCAGGAAGGCATAGTCCGCGCCGATTCCCGGTGTGGGCACCGTCGTCGCCGGCCGCCGCCTGCGCACGGACGTCCCGTGGCCCTCGCGCCGCCCGCCACCCCGACGGGCCCGGCCGCGGCCCGCCGGCGCGGCACGTCTGATCCGAGGCTTGCGCCCGACCGGATCGTCGCCGCAGCGATCGCCGTGGCCGACGCAGAAGGCCTGGCCGGGCTGTCGATGCGCCGCGTCGCGACCGAACTCGGGGTGGCAACGATGTCGCTCTACCGGCACGTCGCCGACAAGGACGACCTGCTGCTGAAGATGATGGACGCGGCGTTCGGCGAGTGCCGCTTCCCGGCCCGTCCCCCGAGGGCTGGCGGCGCACAGCTGAACTCGCCGCGCGGACCCTCTGGGCGATGTTCCAGCGTCACCCCTGGCTAGCCCCGGCATTGTCGGTAACCCGGCCGCAGCCGATCGCCCGCGGCATCGCCTGCGCCGAGTGGGTGCTCAGCGCCCTCGACGGGCACGGCCTCGACCCGTCCACGATGCTCACTATCTACATCACGCTGGTCAGCTACGTGCGCGGCACCGCCATGAACCTGAGCTCGAGGCGGACGCCGAAGCGGCCAGCGGCCTGAACAGCGAAGAGTGGCTGGATACCCAAGGACCGGCCATGCGGTCAATCGTGGAGGCCTGCCGCTTCCCCGTCTTCGAACGCATCACCGCCACCGACTACGACTTCAATCTGGAGAACCTGTTCGAGTTCGGGCTTCAGTGCCTGCTCGACGGCCTCACCCCACTCATCGATGGCCGCCCCTGACCGGCCGTCAGCAGGACCATGCGCGACCTCGACCCTGCCATTATGCGAACCGGGGGATAAGGCTGCGTCCGCGGCGGACTCGATTTCGCCGACGGTGCGGGTGACGGTGCACTGAGTTTTTCGGCGGTGGGAAGGGCGGCAGGTAGGCGTCGCCATTCGGTGACGGCGAGCGGGGCGCTGAGGCCGCGCAGGTGGTCGGTCTGTGCCAGTTCGAGTCCGGCTGCGTCGATCAGCACGTCGATTGCCCGCCCGTCGCCGGGATGTCTTTCGCGGCGGACCAGGCCGCGGCGTTCGGCCCGGTCGATCAGGCCCGAGAGGGTCGATTTGTCCAGGCCCATGTGGGCGGCCAGGTCGGTCACCCGCACTCGGCGGTCATCAAGGATGCCGAGCATCCGCATCTGGGTCAGGGACATGTCGTGCTCGGCCCCGACCCGGGTGAGCACGCTGGTGATCCGGAACGAGATCTGCACCAGGGAGTCCACGAGGACTTCCATGCGGGAGCCGGGCGGTGCTGCGGGGGATATGTCATTCAAAGTACGTCATATGGTTTCTATTACCAACTAAAATACCCCTTGACATGGTTCGTGATCCCATCTAATTTAGTTTGTATCACGAACCAAATCTAGTCGTTGGAGATACGCCGTGAAAGCCGCCGTCGTCTCGTCGTTCGACACCGCTCCCCGCTACGAAGACTTCACCTTGCCCGCTGCTGGCGAGAATGAGCTGGTCGTCGACGTGCTCGCCTCCGGGTTGCACCCGCGGGTGCTGTCGCAGGCCAACGGATCCCACTACACCAGCACCAGCGAACTGCCCCTGATACCCGGCATCGACGGCGTCGGCCGCGACGCCGAGGGCGACCTGCGCTACTTCATCTTGCCTGACACCACCATCGGTGCCATGGCTGAGCAGGCCATCATCGATCCCCGCCGCAGCGTATCCTGCCAGCAGGCACCGACCCGGTCACCGTCGCCGCCGCGATGAACCCCGCCATGTCCTCCTGGGTCGCGCTGCGCCAGCGGATCACCTTCACCCCCGGGCAGAGTGTCCTCATCCTCGGCGCCACCGGCAACGCCGGACGCTGGCCGTGCAGGTCGCCAAACTCTTCGGCGCGTCCAGATCATCGCCGCCGGCCGGACGCCGGCCAACTCGCCGCCCTGCCCGCCCTCGGCGCCACCGGGACTGTCCTGATGGAGGGCGACCCCGACGGCATCGCCGCCCGCCTGGGAAAGGCCGCCGCCGACATTGACGTCGTTATCGACTACCTGTGGGGCAAGCCGGCCGCCGCCGCGATACCGCCGTGGTCACCGGCCGCACCGACCAGGGCAAGCCGCTGACCTGGGTCAGATCGGCTCGGTCGCCGGCCCCGACCGCCGCCATCCCGTCCGCCGCCCTGCGCGCCGCCCGCCTGCAGATCGTCGGCAGCGGCCAAGGCTCTGTCGAAACCCGTGACATCCTCGCCGAACTGCCGCACATCGCCGAGGCGATCGCCGAGGCTCGTTCACCCTTGAGACCGAAGCCGTCCCCCTGACCGACGTCGAACAGACCTGGAGCCGCGCACTCGGCAGTAACCGGCGCATCGTCATCACCCCGCAGTCCTGAGCATGAGCTACGACGTCCTGGCCAACCCGCGCACCGGCGAGTACGGCGTCCTGCGCCGCCCGGCCCGCGACGGCCAGGCGGCCACCATCGCCGACCTGTACGCCGCCCCCGGCGCCACCGTCCCCTTCGAACACATCCACCCCGGATCGGTCGAGACGTTCACCGTGGTGCGCGGGCACCTGGGCCTGAGCGTGAACGGCCGCAAGAGCGAGGCCGGTCCCGGGACGCGGGTCGGCGTCCCGGCCAGCACCGCCCACGCCTGGTGGAACGACGGCGACGAGACCGCCTGGGTGATCGTCGAGGTCGACCCCGGTGCCCGCTTCGAGAAACTGCTGCGCAACATGTTCCTGCTCGCCGCCGACGGCAAGACCGACGATCATGGCCGTCCCGGGCTGCTGCAGAGCGCCTTGACCGCCCGCGAGTTCGACGATGTCCACCGCCTGGTGACCCCGCCCCGGCCCGTACAGAAACTGCTGTTCGCCGCTCTCACCCCGCTGGCCCGGCTCAAAGGCCTGCACGGCTCCTACCCCGAGTACGACCAACGGGTCACCGGGGTCCTCGCCGAGATCGAAGCCCTGCCCCCAGACATCCTCGCCCTGCTCCCCGAGGGCGTACCGGCCGGCACCGCCACCACCGCACCGCCGGCCACCCTCAGTGGAAAGAACGCCACATGACGAGACGCCGCAACAAGTGCTGATCTCAGCCCGTTACTCAGTCCGCTCCCGCGCATGGCCACATCTCGGGGCCGTGAGGACGTCGCCTGGGGCGCGGCGAGCATCAAGCCCAGCAGCTTGATCAACGATTCGGTCTGCCGGCGATCCAGCCTGCCGGTTGCCGGCGAGATGGCCTCGTGTACCTCGCGGTAAGCTGTCTGCGCCAGCTCGAGCCCGGCCGCATCGATGATCACGTCGACGGTGCGGCCGTCATCGATGTTCTTCACTCGGCGGACCAGCCCGCGACGCTCGGCCGGGTCGATCAGGCCGGACATCGTCGACTTGTCCAGGCCCATGTGGGCAGCCAGGTCGGTCACCCGCACCCGGTGGTCGACGAGGATGCCCAGCATCCGCATTTGCGTCAACGATATGTCGTGCTCGGCCCCGACCCGGGTGAGCACACTGGTGATCCGGAACGAGGTCTGGACTAGGGAGTCCACGAGGACCTCCACGCGCGAGTCGGGCAGGGCGTCGGGCGGCATGCCCCTACCGTACGGCACGTGTTTTTGATTACCCATAAAAAGAAGACCTCTGCTTAGTTGGCAGAACCATCTAATTTGACGAGGTGCTGCGAGCCAGGTCTGAGCCAGCTCGGCAACGTAACGGAGTGGTCGGCCCCGCGCGTGCTTACTAGGATGAGTTCCGTGCCGGAACAGACGCAGCCGGGATCTGGCGAGACCGCGGCCCGCGTCCGCGGGCTGGACACTTCGGTCGCCCACCCGGCCCGGGTATACGACTACTTGCTGGGGGGCAAAGACAATTTCGCCGCCGACCGGGAGGCCGCCGAGCGGCTCGTGAGCATGGTGCCGTTCATACGCAAGCAGAGCCGCGCGAACCGGCTGTTCCTCGGTACCGCTGTGCAGTACCTCGTACGGGGCGGCATCCGCCAGTTCCTGGACATCGGCACCGGGCTTCCCGCGGCCAACAATACCCACGAGGTCGCCCAGCGGGACGCGCCGGACACGCGGATCGTCTACGTCGACAACGACCCCATGGTCCTGCTGCACGCCCAGACGCTGCTGACGAGCACGCCCGAAGGCCGGTGCGACTACCTTGACGCCGACCTGCGCGATCCGGACAAGATCCTGTCCGGGGCGGCCCGGACGCTGGACTTCGGTCAGCCCGTCGCTGTCATGATCGTGGCCGTGCTGAACTTCATCGCCGACGACGACCACCCGTACGCAATCACCGAGCGGATCATGGACGCCGTACCGTCCGGGAGCTACCTGGCGATTTCCCACGTCGCGAGTGACATCCAGTCCGACACGGTCTCCACTGCCGCGCGCGCGTATAACGCGAGTTCGGCGACCATGGTCACCGCCAGGCCGCGCGCGGCGGTCGCCCGCTTCTTCGACGGGCTCGAACTGGTGCCGCCCGGTGTGGTGCCACTGGGTCAGTGGACCCCAGGCGACGTGGCCGGCCCCTCCACGGAGAAAGCGCTCACCGTATGGGTCGGCCTGGCGCGTAAGCCCTGATCCTCTGAGGGGCTGGCCGTCAGCTTGGACGAGGATCTCGTAGTCTCCTCGTTCAACTTCGATGCATGGAACGCCGAAGGCGAAGCACCTGGTTTCACCACAGCGTCAACGGCAAAGTCGGTTACTCGGCGCAGTACTTCGACCCTGACGCGGCCCCGATCACGGAGGCTGACGCCAGGTGGGCATTCGAGAAGGCAAAGGCCGCGCTTGCCGGAGTAAGGCGGCTGCTGGTGCCTCAGCCTGGTGGACAGGCCGGCTAGCCGGGCGGCAAGGACACCCTGACCATGGGGCGGCTGGTCAGGGTGTCGTGGAAGGCGCCGGTGCCTGATTCCAGCCAGCCCGGTTCCCGGATGGTGGTCTGAACTGGCTGAGGACAAAGGCAGGCCAGCAGGAGCGGGCTAATAACACGTTGGGTTTGAAGTGGTGGTGGTGCATGCGATCGACCGGGATGCTGCCGCGTTCTACGCTCAACGCGGCTTCACGCAGTTTGAAGATCATGATCTGCACCTGTTCATGCCGGTCAAGGACCTGCTGGCCACCCTGGAGCAGCTATCCGGTTCAACTGTACGTCTTAGAGACGTACAGTTGGGGCTGGTAGTCAGAAGGAGGTAAGCCATTCATGTCCGATGCCAAGTCTGCGCGCGTGAACCTGAGGCTGAACGCAGAGTCGCTTGAGTTGATCCGGGCGGCGGCCAGTGTGCAGCAGCAGGACCTGACGTCTTTTGTCTTGGGGGCCGCGATGGAGCGCGCTCGCACCGTGCTTGCCGAGGACCGGCTTCTCCGGCTTACAGCCCATGAAGTGAGCCAGTTGGAGCAGGCACTTGAGTCTGAGCCGGAGGTGATTCCCCAACTCCAGGCTCTCACCCGTCGACTCAGCGAGGACCGCGGAGTTTCCCGCCCGGTGCCATAGTCCGGCGGCCATCCCCGACCAGAGTTAACACCTGGCTGGCGAACTCCTGGCCGTTCCTCTTGAAAGAGGGGATGGGACCCGAGCCGACCTGGATAGCGCGGCCGCCGACTCTGGGTAGTTGGTGTGGAAGGCGATCGTTGCGGCGGCGGTTAAGCGCATCCGGCAGTGGTGCCTGGGCTAGGATGCGTGTCGCAGTCGTTTGCAGAACCCGGCGCGGGCGCCCTGTAGCGCGCGGTGGGCTGTGCGGGCCCTGAGGCGTCCAGGTCCCGGCCGGTGACCGGTATCGACGGCGGGGAGAAAGGCACCCAGATGGCCAGTGACGAGACGTCGGCGCAGGTTGGCGGTCCGGCGGTCGGAGCAGAACGGCCTGCGTTCGATACCAGCGTGGCGAGTCAGGCGCGGATGTATGACTACCTTCTCGGTGGCAAGGATAACTACGCCGTTGACAGGGCCGCCGTCGAGGAAGCGCTCAAGGTCTGGCCGGAGATGGCCTTCACCGCGCGGGCTAACCGGGCGTTCCTGGGGCGGGCGGTCTGTTACCTTGCCGGGGAGGCGGGGATCCGGCAGTTCCTGGACATCGGCACCGGCATCCCGACCGCGGGCAACACCCATGAGGTCGCTCAGTCGATCGCACCCGAGTCCCGGGTGGTGTATGTCGATTACGACCCGATCGTGCTAGCCCACGCCCGCGCCCTGCTGGCCAGCGGCGACGCGGGGGCCACCGAATTCATCGACGCGGACCTGCGCGACACTCCCGTGATCCTCGCCGAGGCCGCCCGGCTGCTCGACTTCAGCCAGCCGGTGGCGGTAACGCTGCTCGCGATCCTGAACGCGCTGCCGGACTCCGACGACCCGTACGGGATTGTGGCCGATCTGATGCGCGCTGTGCCGTCCGGCAGCTACCTCGCCCTGACCCACCTGGGGCTGGACCTTCTCGGCGGGCAGGCCGAAGACGGCCTCGGGACGGTGCAGGACCGGATGATGCGCAAGCAGTTCACGTCCCGTACCCGCGAACAGGTGGCACGCTTCTTCCAGGGCCTTGAGATGGCAGAACCCGGACTGGTCCGGGTCGAGGAATGGCGACCGGAACCTGGGACAAGCGACGCAGGCAAGTCCGCCCTGTGGTGCGCAGTGGGCCGAAAGCCCTGAGGCCGGTCCCACCCGCTGTCTCATCGGCTCGCTGACCGACATCGACGTGAGTTGCGCTGGCTCTAGCACGAACAGGAGCTCAAGGGCGACGGCTGAAACCGTAGTCCCGTGAATTGCACTTCACGGGACTACGGTTCTGCTTTCGGAGGTATTCCCGTAGGTGTGTAAATGGTTTTAGTGGGGCAGATGCTGGCAGAACCGGGTGCTGGACCCGGTGTGGCCGGCGGTGTTCCTAGACGCGCTCATGGGATCAAGTCACCAAGACAACAGACGCCCCAACAAGATCAATTTACACACCTGAAAAAACAAGCTCTGCTTTCCTGCTGGGTAATGCTCTGCGATGGCCGCGCACTGGCCGGACGCGGTTCCGCTGACGATGTTGATGATGCCGTTGTCGGTCGGGGCGGGGTTGTTGCCGGTGCAGTAAAGCGGCCCGGTCACCGTGTTGCCCGACACCGTGATCTGCGCGGAAGCGGTCGCGGCGTTGTCCTCGACGTAGGCCGGGCCCTTGAGCTTGCTGCCGACAAAGGTGACTTCGTCGGTGTCGTTCTTCAGGGTCAGGGTGCCGGTCTGCGTCAAGTTGGAGACGGTCACCGGGGCGGTGGCTCCGGTGATGGTGACCGCGCTGGGAATCGTGTCCGCGGCGCAGGCGCTGCCGTTAGACACGCGGCCTAGGGTGACCGGGCCGGTGGCTCCGGTGACAGTCAGCGGACCGTGCTCGGTGACCCCGCAGTAACTGATACCGGACGGGCTGGTGGCGGTGACGGTGCCGTTGATGGTGGAGTTAGTCACCGACAGGGCAGCGCCCGCGGCGACGGTCACCTGGCCCTTCTGCGTCGCGTGAACCAGGCAGGTCTGGCCGCTGGTCACGGTGAGCCGCTTGGCGTGGGTGCCGGTGATCGTGGTGGTGCACGGGTGAACCACAGGCCGGTAGGTGTACTGGTCGGCGGCCGAGGTGCTGCTGGTGCCGGCCGGGCCAGTCACCGTGACGTCGACGGTCCCCGCCGAGCCCCCGGGCGCGGTGGCGGCGATCGTGGTGGGCGTGTCCACCGTGAAGCTGGTGGCCGGGGTGGAGCCGAACATCACTGCGGTCGCGCCGGTGAAGCCCGTGCCGGTGATTGTGACGAGGGTGCCGCCGGTGGTCGGGCCCGAGTCCGGGGAGAGTGAGGTGATCGTCGGGGGTGCTGCGACGTATGTGTACAGGGCGGTGCTCTGGGCGATCGGGGTGACCACCCGGACGGCGGCGAGGCCAGCGGTTCCGGCCGGTGCGACGGCCGTGATCTCGGTGTCGGAGGTCACCGTGATGTTGGTGGCTGGGGTCGAGCGGAACAGTACCTCGGTTGCGCCGGTGAAGCCCGTGCCGGTGATCGTGACGAGGGTGCCGCCGGTGGTCGGGCCCGAGTCTGGGGAGAGTGAGGTGATCGTCGGGGGTGCCGCGACGTATGTATACAGGGCGGCGGTCTGGGCGATCGGGGTGACCACCCGGACGGCGGCGAGGCCAGCGGTTCCGGCGGGTGTGACGGCGGTGATCTCGGTGTCGGAGGCCACGGTGATGTTGGTGGCCGGGGTGGAGCGGAATAGTACCTCGGTTGCGCCGGTGAAGCCCGTGCCGGTGATCGTGACGAGGGTGCCGCCGGTGGCCGGGCCCGAGTCCGGGGAGACTGAGGTGATCGTCGGCCCGGTCGCCGCGGTGTACGTGTAGAGGGCGGCGGTCTGGGCGATCGGGGTGACCACCCGGACGGCGGCGGTGCCAGCGGTTCCGGCTGGTGTGACGGCGGTGATCTCGGTGTCGGAGGCCACGGTGATGTTGGTGGCGGAGGCCGAGCTGAATGTTACGGCGGTTGCGCCGGTGAAGCCCGAGCCGGTGATTGTGACGAGGGTGCCGCCGGTAGTCGGACCCGAGTCCGGGGAGACTGAGGTGATCGTCGGCCCGGTCGCTGCGCTGGCGGCGTGGCCGGTGAGGGCTTGCAGCGCGAGCAGGCACGGCACGATCGCTATGACCGCGACAATCGCGCGGAACAACAGTCTTAGCCTCAGCGGGCCACCGGGTTTCCGGCGACGCCCAGCTGCTGAATTTTCCTTGATAGATGCTCCAGCCACTTCCAGACCGAGTTTCACATTGTCCTCCCTGCTCCCTTCCCCCCGCGGGCATGTTACCGGGAAAAAGGGAGAAAGCAGTGCAAACGGGAATGCCGTTACGCCGCGTTGGATAACGGTTAAACGACAGCATCCAGACCCTCATAAAAAGGACTCGACCAGGAGCGGCACTCCCGTCCTCCCCGCCCTCATGCTCCGCCCCCGCAAGCAGTCCACCCGCCGCGACGACACCGCCTGACCCGCCCTGCGTTTTCGTAAATTAGTTCAATGACATGCCGTCACCATAAGTGCTTACCATAACCCTGAGCGATAATCGGCCGGGCGGACCTCTTCTTCGGTGCCGGTGCACTCGAACGGCTTGTCTCCGGCTCCGGACAGCCCGGCCATGGCTTCGTACAGCCCGGATAGTCCCGGGGTCGGCGAACAGGTCACCGCGGGCCTTGCCGGCGGCGAACTAGCGCCGTCGCTCGCGAACGGGACGATCTGTGTGCGCCCGGGTATCAGCCTGGCGGGTCGCCCGGAGGCCTGCGGCCCGGCGGAATAGCCGCTGTGCCGCGCGGACGAGCCGGGCGTCGGCTGGCGCAGCATCGCCGTGGAAGTCCGGGGCAAAGCACAAGACGGCCGCCACCCGGGCAGCATAGATCCCACATAAAGATCATCCCGAACGTCTGCTGGTTCCTCTGGCACGCAGCAATTGCTCTTCCGGGTCGTGGGGGAGCGCTCGGCATAATCAACTCCCGGAGTGGAATGCGGTCCTAGCAGCTCGTTTCTTCGCCGCAGAACTGAGCGTTCCGCGGGGATGGATGCTCGGCTGGGTAATGAATAATATTCGTTGACGCGTGGTCGGACGCTGGCTATGCTGGGCGCCCTGGTTAGTTAAATTGTCACCGGTTCCGAGCCCCTCGATTCTAGATCGGTCGATGGCGCCGTTAACATGACCCGGAGCATCAGTGAATCCTCGTAATCCGTCTCTGTTCATCGGATCTTCATCTGAAGGACTTCCTGTGGCGCGGGCCCTTCAAGCGGAGCTGGCTGCCGTGGCCGAGAAGTACGTCCGGCGGACCTGGGAAGAGAATATCCAGGTCATCGACCGCATTATCGACGAGGCTTCCGTGTGAACGCCCGGCGAATGCCCGACTCTAATGCTATCCACAAAATGAAGAATACTCTTCAGTTTGTGAAAACTCTGCAGGGCGGCAACCGCCGCCATCGGTAACCACCCATGGCCCCCCTGCTTGGCCAACATCCTTGCCAAGCTCCGAGCCCCTTCCCTGGCTGTCCCGGCGGACGCGGTTGCAATGAACTCCGAGCCCAGCCAGCAGCTGAGCTCGGAGTATGCTCGGCGTCCACGGTGATCCGCCGGGTGCTACGCCTTGCCGGCGCGGGCGGCCATAGCGGCGGCGAGCGGCTTTACGACGGATGCGGGCACAGGCGTGTTGCCGTTCACGGCATCGACCTCGCCCTCGATGAGCGGACCCGTGATGAAAGCGATGGTCATGTAGATCGGTACCTCCTGGCCGCTCACCTCGACCTTGATGATGGCGGTGCCCGTGGCGGAGATGTTGGCAGGGCTGCCAGCTGAGGCCAACGTGATGCTGAGGGACGTTGATTTGACCGTGGTGCCCGCGGGCAACGAGCCGGCGAGCTCCTTCGTTATCGATTGCCCGAAGCAGGTGGGGAGTTTCGGGCTGCGCAACATCACTAGGTCGGTGTTCACGTCGCTCTGCGACCGGTAGCTGGTGGCGGATGACGAGATGGTGGCATTGCCGAGAGCGAAGTCGTCCGAATCCGCCTCGGCGACCTGGTCACCGTAGGTGCTGCGCTGCCCGAGGCATTCGTACAAGGTAGCGTCCTCGGCGGCCTCGTTCGGGTCTGCCTGATGGGGCGTCCCCTTCCAGCCCGCGGGGAGCTCTGCGGACTGCAATACGACCTTCTTAAGCTGCGACAGCGTGGCCGGCTTCGCTGTGGCCGCCAGCTTCGCCGGGTTGCTCGACGAGGCGGGGCTGGGACTACTGCCGTGTCCGGCGAGCGCGTATGCGGTCCCGCCACCCGCGATGACGATCACGGCGCCGATGCCGGCGAACAGCGGTGCGCGTGAACGCTTGCGGCGGTGGTGATGCGGCGGCTGGAACTGGCCGTGGTCCTGCTGGGTTTGCTGCGGCGGCCACTGGTCACCCGGCGGGTAGCCCTGGGGCGGGTAGGGGGACTGCTGCCAGGGCGCTTCTTGCGGGCCACTCGCAGGGCGCTGGTGCTGGCGGGGATCATACGGCGGCTGCCACGACTGGTCTTCCGGGCGGTACTCCTGCCCGTAGCCCTGACGCGGGTACTGGTCTGGCCGTTCATCCTGGCCGTACGTCATCTAATGATCCTCTTCACGTAAAAAGTACAAAAGGCGCGCCCAATGTTCCTGGCTACTTTAACTAATGCTCCAGCCGTAGATGGTGGTCTTTCATTGGCCCGGCTGGCTGTTTTAGTTTTCTATGTCATCGCCGTAGACGTCGAGCCACCGGTCATCAGGGAGGGTGAGGGTGCGTTGCATGGCCTGGAGGAAGAATTAATATCTGTATTCGATAATGTGTGAGATGAGGACCTGAGGGACCGGCATAGGGCCGCGATATCGGTACTCATGCCCTTGGAAACGCCGTTGGCTAATGCGGCGGGCAGTTCAGCCAACTACTTCTTCGAATCTCGGGAGGCAGTGCGCCTCGCCTGCCGCTCATGTAACCCCGCTACTGGCGGGTCGGTGCGGCAGCACCTCCAGGCATTCAGCCGCCACCCCGCCCGCATCCTGGGCGTAGTGCCGCTGTAGACGCTGACCCATCCCCGGGTTTTGAAGGCTGTGACCCCTGGGAAAATTGGGTCTCATGGGATCAAGGAAGCAGCACCTGCCCTCGTGACGGACCTGTTCATCGTCGGTCTCCTCATCGGAGGACCATCCGCGAAAGGAACACCTTGATGAAGCAGCCAGGCAAGCGCCGCGCCCGGCTCCTGGCCGCCGCAGTCCTGGCGTCGGCGATCCTTGCCGCGCCCGCGCTGCGCGCGTCCGCGTCCGCCTCCACCGTCCCCTGCACGGTCTTCCGCGTTGACGGCATCAACGAGACCGGGCAGCCCTGGGTATTCAGGCCAGTGCGCGACCTGAGCGTCACGCCGGGAAGGACATCCGTGGTGGCAAGGTTCTACAGCCCCGACGGCCCGTCCCCGGCAGCAGTGGACACGTACGAGGTAGCCATCTCCCAGGGCACGAAGCTAGGCAACCAGATCGAGGGGTACCCGAACTTCTTCCCGAAGAGCACCACGACATCCTGCGAGATCTACTACGCGCCCGCCTCTGCCAGCTTCAGGCCCGGGACGCAGTACGTGCTGGCCGTCCGTGCGATGGCGCACGCTGCGCACGCTTCCCCGTGGGCGGAGAAGGTATTCACCACCACGCGCTGAGCACTGGCAAGGAATTGGAAACTGCCCAGGTTGCTCCCGGTTCAGTTCTTCGCGGCGACCGCCGCGTAGATGCCGATCTTCGGCAGTTGGTCCGGCTCTGGCGCGGTGTCCGGCTGCCAGGCAGGAGCCTGAACCAGGCCCGGGGGCTCTAGCGTGAAGCCGTCGAAGAACGCCTCGATCGCTGCCCTGGGGCGCAGCGCCAGTGAGGCCGATTCGGTCCGGTAGGCGGACGTTGCGGTGTCGTTTATGTCCGCGGGGTGGAAGTCGGTGGTGCCGTGGGACAGGACCAGGTAGCTGCCGGGCGGGAGGACGTCGCGGTAGGCGGCCACGATCCTCGCCGGATCGTCGGCGTCCGGGATGAAGTGCAGGATCGCGACGAGCAGCAAGGCCACCGGCCTCGTGAAGTCGAGGAAGCGACCTGACGCCCGCTAACGCGGCTCTCATCCCGTCGCCATGGATTGGCGTGACCAGCCCCGCAGGAGATGGTGGGCCGTCGGTGAGTAACCACAACTCGTTCGGGATATCCCAGAGGGGCAGTGGGCCGCCTGCTCCCGATGCCGTCGGCAATGCTTCCGGCAGAGCCGGAGGGCTGCCGGGGTGTCGATCGCGGCGGGGGCCGTTCGTGATGAAGGAAAGAGGGGGTCGGAACGCGCTGAGTCCAGCGTCCCCGGCCCGTCTACCAGTGCGACAGACGCACCAGAGCTAGGAGAGCACGATGAGGCTGACCCTGCACACGTTCCTGACCCTCGACGGCGTCATGCAGGCGCCGGGCGGGCCGGAGGAAGACCCCGACGGCGGGTTCGCGCACGGCGGCTGGTCGTTTCCCTACGGCGACGAGGAGTTCGGCGCCGCGATGGCCGGCTGGTTCGGCCACGCCAGCGCGTTCCTGCTGGGGCGGAAGACCTATCAGATCTTCAGCGGCTACTGGCCGCGCGTCACCGACCCCGCTGACCCCATCGCCGGCAAGCTCAACGCGCTGCCGAAGTACGTTGCCTCGGCCACGCTGGCATCGGCGGACTGGCACAACTCCTCGGTGCTCGGCGGGGACGTCGCGGCCGGGGTCGCCAGGCTGAAGGAACTGCCGGGGGACGAGCTGCAGGTGCACGGCAGCGGGGGACTGGCCCAGACCCTGATCGAGCACGATCTGATCGACGAGTACCGGCTGCTCTACTTCCCGGTGCACCTGGGCTCGGGCAAGAAGCTGTTCAGGGACGGCGCCAGGGCGGCTGCCCTGCAACTGGTCAGCACGTCGGCCACCAAGGCCGGCGTCATCATCGCCAGCTACGCGCCGGCCGGACCCCCGCGGCACGGCTCGTACGAGCTGCCCAGCGAGCCGTAAGCACGGCGGCGCCGGCAGTGCCGCCCGGACGACCATCTCGATAAACCTTCCGCCAAGGAACGGAGGCGGCTGACTTCGGCAAGCGGTATCGATCAGGAATCGAGAAGCGCCGGCGGTCGTGGCGGGCCTAGCCTTGATTCGGCTGGCCGGTATCCCGCCGGGCCGGCGGAGTGGAAAGGTAGGGACCATGCCCGCGAAGAGTTCCCAGGCCGCGTCCGGCGGCTTCACCGCTGCCGAACGCTCCGCCATGAAGCAGCGCGCCGCGGAGTTGCGTGCGGCGGATAAGAAGGGCGCCAAGCAGGCCGACGACCTGCAGGCGCTGCTGGACTCGATCGCCAAGATGACACCGGAGGACCGTGCGGTCGCCGAGCGCGTCCATGCGACGGTTAGCGCTGCCGCCCCGCAGTTGTCGCCGAAGACCTGGTACGGGATGCCCGCCTATGCCAACGCGGAAGGCAAGGTCGTCGTCTCCTTCAAGAACTCGGGCAAATTCGGGAGCCGCTACTCGACCCTGGAGTTCCAGGACGCCGCGCACCTCGACGACGGGGACCTGTGGCCCGTGTCGTTCGCGCTGCTGGAATGGAGCCCCGCGGTCGAGCAGAAGGTCGCCGAACTGGTGAAGTCCGCGGTCTCCTGACTCCGGGCCCGAGACGACGAGCAGGCGGCCAGGATCACTCGGCCCCGGCGGAGTAACGCCAGGCGCGGAACGGGTCGTCACAGCTCGCGGATTACTCGCAGGCGGTCCGCCCATCTGCTTCGGGCGCCGGCGGGTTACTCGTCCGGTCCGAGGTAGCTCCAGGCAGCAGGGAAATGCCCGGTGCCGATGGTGCGGCAGGCCTTCTGGGCGGCCATGCTGACGGCCTCGGTGAAGGTGGGGAAGGCGAATTGCATCTCGGCGAGCTGTTCTACGCTCATGCCCGCGGCCATGGCGGTGGCCACCACCTGGACGGTTTCCGCGGAATAGTCGCCGAGCACGTGCGCGCCGAGGATGGCGTGGCTGCGCCGGTCGGCGATCAGCTTGCAAAAGCCGTCAGGGCGGCCGTCTGCCAGCGGCCGGACGAGGTCGTCGTAGCGGGCGATTCCCACAGCGCTGTCATGATCGCGGGCGGCCTGCTCTTCTGTCATGCCGACCGAGCCGTATTCGGGATCGGTGAAGCTCCCGCTTGGCACCGCGTCGTAGGCCATCTGACGGCTCGGGCCGCGCACGGCGTTCCAGGCCGCGGTGCGCCCTTCGATCCGGGCGCTCTGCACGAGCTTGGAGCGGCCGTTGACGTCCCCGGCGGCGAAGATGTGCCCGACGCTGGTCCGCAGGTAGTCATCCACCGGGATGCCTCGCGGACCGCTGTCGACCCCGGCGGCGGCAAGACCCAGGTCCTGGAGGTTGGCGGGCCAGCCGACGGCGGCGAATACGGCTTCTGCCGTCGCGCATTCGCCAGAGCTGCCGGGGAGGACCGGGCTGCCGGGGACGAATCGAATGGTGACCCGGCCGCTGCCGCCTTCGAGGGCCGCGACCCTCGCGCCGGTGCAGACCTTCATGCCCTTGGCTTCGAACGCCTGCCTCAGCGCGGCCGAGATGCTGGCGTCCGCGGTGGGCACGAGCCGGGGACCGGCCTCGATAATCCGGACGCCGGCCCCGAATCCGTCATCGTCCCAGGCCTGCTCAACCGGAACATGGTCCTGCAGAACTCGGTCCTGTTCGGCTCAGTCAACGCCAACAGGCATCACTACGAACTGGCCGCCAAGGCACTCGCCCAGGCCGACCCCCGGTGGCTCGCCGACCTGATCACCCGCCGCGTGCCGCTGAACCAGTGGGCCGACGCCTACCAGCCCGGCCCCGGCGACATCAAAACCGTCCTGGACTTCCCAGACACGTCACCCTGACTCCGTCGCCTTAGCTTGCTCCCCTGCCCGTTTCCGTTAGCGCAGTCTGTGGCTTGGGCGGACGGCCGGGCTTGCGGTCACGGAGCGCGAACGCATCGATTGAGTCGCGGAGCCAGAGCTTGCCGGTTCGCAGCTCGTACATGGGCTCGGGAAATCCGGGGTTGGTGAGGGCGAGCTCGCGCACCCGCTGCGCTGATACGCCGAGGATCTCCGCGGCCTCCGGGACGGACACTAGTTCCGGCAGCGTCGGTCTCGCGTTCTCAGCGTCGAGCACGTCCTGGCGGACCGCCCCGGCGCGAGCGAGCGGCCAGGAGGGCATGCCAGCCTTGCAGGCGAGCTTCTCGGCGAGAGCCACACCATGCAGGACAGCCTCCGACGCGGTGGAAGCCTGGATGCTGAAAGTGGCGGCCCACGCCCCGGTCCCGGCGGAGACGACTCCGTCATGCTCCTCAAGCAGCTCCATCAGGGCGTCCGCGGCGTTCTCGTCAACCGTGAGATCCGGGGCATCGGCAGGCGGCCTCGCATCCACATGGATGCTGTACCAGTCCCAGTCCATGCCGGTCACTTCCTCTCCGGTGGCCAGTGCCCGCCTTTTCGGCGAATTTCGGCGAGCCAGTTGCTGTATGTCCGCTGTGAGCTTGGGGTCTTCGGGACCTTGATGGGAGTCTGCGCCATGTCCGACGGCAGGATCTTCGGGTATCCGTTGCCCGATGGCTTCTTGTAGCTCCAGCCTTCGCTGTCGATGAGATACCTGACGACCTTGCGGTAGTCCTTGGGGATCTCATCCCCTGGCCGATCGGTTTCCACGATACCTCTTTTCCTTGCGACATAACAATAGATATTTAGCGTTTAGGTGACTACATAGAGTCATACTAACTATGCCGAAGTCCGGACATCTTGCGTAGACGTTACAGTCGACTACTAACGACAGAAATCGTGCATCACCAGTCTAAGGGCGTGGGGACCTCTAGCCGCGCTCGGCACCCGCGCCCGCCGCCGGCAGCAGTCCCGCCCCGCCGCCCCGGGGCCCCCGGATACAGGCCGGATACAGGCCATCCCGAACCCGCCTTCTGTGCGGCCCGGAGCCCAGGAACTGCCGTGATATTCACGCGACATGGGCGTGACGTGATGACATGATCGGCGGCGTGACGCTCTTCCTGATTTCGGGCGTGCCCGCTTCTGGAAAGTCGACGGTCGCCCGGCTGCTCGCGGAGCGGTTCGAACGCGGCGCCTGCGTGCCCGGCGACGCCGTCCGCGCGATGATGGTCGGCGGGCGCGTCGACATGCGCCCGGGCTCAGGAGATGAGGCGCTGCGGGACCTGGCGCTCCGCTACGAGGCGGCGCTGTCGGTGGCGGGTGTCTTCCTCAACGGCGGCTTCGACGTGGTGGCAGAGGACGTGGTCATCGGCCGCATCCTGCGGGACTTCCTGGCCATGGTCCCGGTACCCGAGTTCCACCTGGTATTCCTCGACCCGGACGCGGCGGCCGTCCGGCGGCGGGAACGAGAACGTGACAGCATCGCGTACGGGCCGGGCCGCTGGTCGGTCGCCGGGCTGCAGGCGGTGCTGCGCGAGGAAACTGACCGGATCGGCCTGTGGCTTGACACGACCGACCAGACCCCGGAGCAGACCGTCGAGGCGATCCTCGCTGACCTGGACGCCAGCCGCGTCCGCCTTCCAATGTCCCGCTGAGTGCCCGTCGCAGCTCGGACCAACTCTTGCGGCGCGACCGCAGGAGGCCGGGTCCCTGCCGCGCTGGTCGTCTCTGCGATTGGACGCGGCGGCAGGTCCAAGTTTCCCCAGTTGCCCACGGTGCTCGTGGTGCGTCCGTCGCCGGGAGTCAGCGCTGTCCGTGTCCCGTTGGGCCGGCAATAGACATTCATGGTGGTCTTCCCGACGTCGTTCGGGCCGGGGAAATCGGTGACCATGCCCGGGCCGGACGGAGAAAGACAGGTCGTTGACGGCCATTGTGGAGCCGTAGCGCTTGACCAGGCCATGGGCTACGACCATCGCTTTATGCGAACGGGACGGCGACGTCGCAGTAGTCGTCGGGGGCGCTTGTCTCGGTGACGGGTCCGGTCGCGAGATAGGCGGTGATCCGCAGGCCGAGGCCTTCGGGCTTGAGGGCAAGACGCTCATCCTCGATGCCCTGCTCCTGCTCCCAAGCCCGCAGTGACTCGGCAGCGAGCTGAAAGTGCGCCGCTGGTATCCCGCCCGGACCAACTGGCAGCGCGACGAACGCCTCCCGGTGCGCCGGCTCGGTTCGCAACGTCAGCTCGGGATAGTGCTCCGCAAGAGCACTGGCTTCCGCATCGGGAACCGGCCAGCACCATTCGACCGGCCCGTCGCTGTCAGCGATCACCTGGCCCCAGTGGATGGAGAAGAACGCGCCTTCCCGTCCTTCGATCTTCGGGAGCGGGCGCTCGCGCAGGGTAGCGATGAACTCCTTGCCGAACGCCAATTGCCCTTGCTCGTCGACGGTGCGCTTCAAGCAGAGCAGGGTCCGCTCGGGCATCTCACGCGTGGCGACTTCGTACATGACAGGCCTCTTTCCGCTCAGTCGGCTGACGAGGTACTCGGCTAGCTCGCGGCGCGCGTCGTGTGCCGCTTCGGCGCCGCGCCAGTGCTCGGCGATGCGCGCCGCCGCGTCGGCCGGATCGCACGCGAGCAGCTCCTTGACCGCCGCGAGCGGCAACTGCAACTGGCGCAGCATCACCACCAGGCGTGCCTCCTCCAGTTGGGCTGTGCGGTAGTAGCGATAACCGGACGCCTGATCGACGCGCGAAGGCACCAGCACCCCGCGCTCGTCGTAGAGGCGCAGTGCCTTCAGCGACAGGCGCGACCGTCGTGCGAACTCTCCGATACTAATCTCTGCCACGCTGACTCCCTCGCCGTCGGGCCGGTCCGGCCCGGCACGATGAGTGTGCGGGCTCCCCCAAGGTGAGAGTCAAGGCCGTCGGCCGCCAGCCATACGCTCGCAATAAGTGCCTCTCACCAGTAAATCCATAAGGCAGTGCCCAACTGGGAGCTGAGGAAGCCGACCTTGGCCGGATCGGCGATGACGTGGATCTTCCCGATCCGCTCGCCGTCGATCGTGAGCAGGATTACGGCGGCGAGCCGCTGCCCGGCGAACGCGAGGACGACGGCGGGTCCGGCGACCGGGTTCGACACCAGCGTCGTCGTGCTCCCGAAGTAGCGCAGGAGGTTCCTCGCCACCTGGTGCGGTCCTCTGCTGATTTGCCCGGTCCGTGCGTCGAGCGGGCCGAGATCCGCGGCGCCCCAGATGTCGGGGTCGAGCAGGCAGAGGAGAGTTTCGAGATCGCCTCCCGAGCAGGCCTTGATGAACTGCTCGGCTACCTGCCGGTGCTGGCTCGTGCCGGCAGGCACGGCCGGACGCGGGCTCTGCGCCTGGATCTTCGTCCTGGCCCTGCGGGCCACTTGGCGGCAGGTGGCCGCCGACTTGCCCAGCGTCTCCGCGATGTCGGTGAAAGGCATCTGGAAGACATCGTGCAGGATGAACGCCACCCGTTCAGCCGGCGTCAGGCGGTCAAGCACGACGAGGAGGGCGAGGTGGACCTGGTCGTCGAGGGTGACCCGGTCGGCTGGGTCGACCGGCGGGGCCGGCGTGGCCGGGACACCGGCGGACTCGATGGCGGTCGGGTCGTGCGGCCGGTCGCGCTGGGACCGCGCTGAGCGGATCTGGTCGAGGCAGATCCGGCTGGTGACCACGATCAGCCATCCCCGTGCGTCATCGACCTGGTCTGGCTCCGTGCTCGCGAGCCGGGCGAATGCCTCCTGGACCGCGTCTTCGGCCGCTCCGATGTCGCCGAGCATCCCGAAGGCGAGGCCGACGAGATATGACCAGTTGGCCCGCCAGGCCTCGGCGAGCCGCGCGCCCCTCGCCGTGTCGTGTGCTCCCATGTCGAACCCCAACCTAAAGCGAGGCCAATCCTCCCTGTCACTACCTGAGGACGAGTCAGCGGCCGCGAAAGTGACGAGATTCAGCGGCTGTCACTTTCCGGCACCATGTTCCGTCCTCCACTGCGAAGGGCCGGAACGCAGCCAGCGGAAAGGCTGCCCGACCGATATCGCGGGAGAAAGAGCCATGAGAACTGCATTGGAAGGACGAACGGGGGCGGGGCTGAGCGCCGGGCCTGCCGTGCAAGCGGAGGAGCTGGTCAAGACCTATCCCGGCGACGTGCAGGCGGTCAGGGGCGTCAGCTTCCAGGTCGCCGCCGGTGAGGCGTTCGGCTTGCTCGGACCGAACGGAGCCGGCAAGCCCGTTACGGAATTGAGACGCTCATTGGCTCAGGGCGCGGTCGCAGGCGGCAGGAGATTGGCCCTTCCTGTGGCTGTCCGGGGCCGGTCATAGGCGGAGGAGAAGGTAGTAGGAGTCGTTTTCGGGACTGGGATGCAGTACGTACCCGGCGGCGACTTTCAGGGCGTAGTTCTCGGTGCTTGTCACCGGGCTGCGGGATCGCATCTGGTAGCAGCCGGCGATCCGGCACTTCCGCGCCGCATATTGCTGAAGCGCGGTCCCCACGCCGCGCCGGCGCTGCTGAGGGTCGACTCCGAATGCCTCGACGTAGCCTTCCCGGAGCGGTTCGCCGTCGCGCATCACGGCGGGCCTGCCTTCCTCGGCGCCGATCACCTGGATCAGGTAGCGCAGGAAGCCAACGCAGCGGGTGTCGTCAAAGGCGCCGAGCAAGTGAGATTCCTGTGCGTGCGGGAAGCTGGATGCCAGGTAGCGGTCCTGGGCAAGCACCCGGGCTGCCAAGGCGAGCACATCGCCGAACTCCGCCGTCCCGGGCTCGACTTCGCGCACTAGCACCTGCATACGGCCATTATGCGCGCCGAACAGCAGCGCGGAGACTCCCACGACGCGACTGTCGGCGACTCCGGGTCGGTGAGGTCAACGGTGGTTGGAAGAGCGGACCTACCCAGGTGCCGATGACGACAGTCAGGGCCGTGCATACGGTGGTCAGCATCCGCGCAGTATCCAGAGGGGGAGGCTAGCATGCACGCGCTCAAGCTCGTCGGAAGGACACGCCGCAACCTGTTCCGCCGGCAGACCGACGATGTGGCCGGTGTGTCTGGTCCAGCCAAAGTGCCGCGGCTCCTACAATGAGTGCGTGTCTGTGGCTGACGTTGAGAAGTGCCGTATGGTCTTCGACCTGTGCGAGGCCGGGGTGCGGTTGTATCGGCAGCGGATGCGGCGTGAGAACCCGGCGGCCTCGGATGAAGAGATCGAGGCCAGGGTACAGGCCTGGCTTCGTCGACCCAGCGGTGAGGCCGGCGAACGGCTGCGATTCCCCGGACGCCAGTAGGACATGATAGGCCCAGTAGATACGATCCTCGCGCAGGCGGCCGCGGATCTAGAGGCCATCGGTGCCCGGTAGGCGGTTATCGGCGGCGATCCGGGCAGAGCCGAGGTTCACCAAGGACGTCGACCTAGCCGTCGCGGTCGTTGATGACCGGGAAGCCGAGGATCTCGTGAACCGGATGCAGGTCCGCGGCTACGCCCTCGCTTCGCTCGTAGAGCAGGACTACGTGAACCGGCTAGCGACTGCCCGCCTGGTGAGACCGGTGGTCGGCACCTCAAGCGCATTCATCGACCTTCTCTTTGCGAACTCCGGCATCGAGGAGGAGGTCGTCCGTAGGGCCGACCGTCTGGAGGTGCTACCGGGTATCTTCATGCCGGTCGCATCGATCGGGCACCTGATCGCGCTGAAAGCCCTCGCTGGCCGCCATCAGGATCTAACCGATCTCGGCTACTTGATATCGGCCGCGTCAGAGGCGGATCTCGACGAGGCCAGGGCATCGGCTGCGGTGATTCAGGAGCGGGGCTTCAACAGGGGGCAGGATCTTGCCGGGGACTTGGCGGCCATCATCAGCCAGGCGCGGAAGTAACCGCAGGCCGCCGGACAGCACGGTTTGGCTGTTTCCGCTGGTCAGACGGCACAGGATGCGCAGCAGCGTGGGCAACCCCGTTACGCGATTATGGCTTTCACTGCCGTCAGAGCACCTTGCTTCCGCAGCTGAGCGCGATCATGGTCCACAGATCCGATCCTTGAACTGCGGAAACGGGCCCCTTTACGCTGGATTAGTGGTGTTAGCTCTTAGCGCTGGCAGGTGGGCGTGATGACCGTTCTGGCCAGCGGCCTATGGCATGACCCGGCGGTCTTCGCGGTTCGCGTGGTGGTGGCCGTGCTGCTGGTGGCGCTGGGATTCATGTTCATGGTCATAGGGTTGATGCACTCCGAGGTAGGCGGGCCGCAAACCCTGTGGTAGTGCGTGTGGGGCTTTCTGCGACGATCTGCCCACAGCGGCGACGGATCGCCGCCGGACGCCCTTCACCTCGGGAGAGTTTCGTAATAGAATCGTAAATTGATCCGCAGGGCGGGTGAAGGGCATGGGCTACTTCGGGTACGGCGAGCTGCCGCTGGTGCTGCTGGCGCTGCTCTGCCAGAGTCCGGTGAACGGCTACGAGCTGCTGGGGCAGCTCGGCAAGCTGTTCTCGCCCGGGTACGTGCCGTCGCCGGGCAGCGTCTATCCCGCCCTCTCGGCGCTCAGCCGGTCCGGTCTGATCGAGGCCAAGGACGACAACGGCAAGAAGCAGTACCGGCTAACCCCGGCCGGCGAGGAGGCACTCGACGCGCGCCGAGGCCAGCTCAGCGCGATCGAGGCCCGCTGCGGCGTCTACCTGCGCGGCCGCTCCGACGTCGAGGCCGAGCTCGGCCGACTCGAAGCTGCTTTGCGCGTCGCGTCGTCCCGCGCCGACCCCGCCACCCTGGTCGCCATCCTGCGCGGCGCAGCCAGCCAGGTGAAAGCTCTCGGCGACCCCAAGGAGAAGCCATGACAGTCAGCGACGACCCATTCGAATCAGCCGCGCGCCACGAGCACGCCGACCAACTGCGCCGGGAAGCAGCAGTCGCTGCAGTCCGCAGCAGCCTCGGCACAGTGTCCGGCAGTCGCGGCATGCTGATCGCGATCGTGGTGTTCCTCGGCCCGTACGTGCCGTGGGCCTTGGTCCGAGCCGGGAACCACGCCTGGACAACGCCGACCGTTGGCAGGGCGATCATCAGCTTCTTCTTCGGAACGGGGCTTCCGTTCGCGGCCTACACCGGCTGGCTGCCCTTCCTGGTGTGGGTCTGGGCCATCGTCGCCGCGAGCATCCCGTCAGCCCGGCGCAAGCGCTAGAGCCGCACGTCACGGTTCCAGGTCGGTCGCGGCCTGGAAGTCGTTCATGCAGAACAGCACCGACTCGTG
This sequence comes from uncultured Actinomycetota bacterium, assembly GCA_963785645.1. Taxonomy (GTDB): domain Bacteria; phylum Actinomycetota; class Actinomycetes; order Streptosporangiales; family Streptosporangiaceae; genus Trebonia. The sequence continues at coordinate 193,585 of CAWAWG010000013.1, read as the reverse complement.
CTCGCAGGTGATCTGCCACGCGCCGTCGCGCTTGCGCAGGCCCAACGTGACGCGGAGCCACATGCTGAGCTGCCCGACGGCGCCCATCCGGGCCCAGGCCGGGCACGAACGCGACGTCGCCGCCGGCCGCACGGACCATGTGGCCGACCCGGAGAACCCGCGAGCCGCTCTACGGGAGGTTCAACCTAATGCTCCCGGTGTTCCCGTTCCACTCAGGCGGATTTTCGCTGGTCAGACGGCACAGAATGCGCAACGGCACCGACAAGCCCAGAACGGGATCGTGGCTTTCATCACGGCCACAGCCTGACATGTTCGGGGTTAATAACCGATAGGTGATCCCGGTTGACGGCAATGCGGTCCCCGATCGCCTGGTGGCTACGCGGGGAGGAGTTGAAGCCGCAGCCGTCGTCTGGCTAAGCATGCACGGCTGCGGCTGCGAGAACTTGCGCTCCCAGGCGACCGACATGGCCGAGGTACCGCTCAGCAAGCGACAACGCCACGCGATCGCCAAGGCACGCTGACCCGCCCCGGCGAAGACCACTCGCGTTACGGGTTAGAGCGCGGTGAACAACGCTGAACCACTGGCGCCGTCCGTAGAGGTCGCCGAGGCGGCCAGCGATGAGCAGGAAACCCCCGAAACTGAGCGTGTAGCCGTTCACCACCCACGCGAGGGAGGTTTGTGAAAAGCCCAGGCTGGACCGGATTGAAGGCAGGGCTACGTTGACGATCGTCGTATCGAGCACGATCATCAGTTCGCCCGTGCACAGCGCCAGGAGTGCCGCCTGGCGCGAACGGAGGGCCCTGGTCTCTGCGCGTCGCGTCCGGCTGGCGTGTGGTGTTCGGGCGGCCGCCGGCGCGGTCATGACGGTTGTCCGTCCGCGAGATGCCGGCCGAGGGCGTCGAGCCAGTCCGCGGTCCCCTGCTCGCGCCAGGCCGGCTGCTCCCGTCCGTCCAGGAAAGCGCCGGCCTCGACGAGTATGAGCTTGGTGCCACCACCCTCGGCCACGAACTCGACGGTGGTCAGCGACAGGGTCGCCACGGTCTCGTCCTCGGAGAGCACCCCGGTGTAGGCGATCCGCTCGTCATGGACGATCTCCTGGTAGAGCGCCTCCCAGGTGATCTGCTTGCCGTCGAGGACAGCGCGGTTGCGCTCGATGCCCCCTGGACGGAAGTCCAGCTCGTAGTCGCTGGGATTGCCGGCGAACCAGCGAACCTTGATCTGCGGGTCCGCCCAGGCCCGGAACACCCGGGAGACCGGTGCCGGGTAGCTGCGCTTCAAGGTGAAGGTGGCGTGGACGATGCTGTGCTCGGACATGAGAACACTCTCCTTATGGTTCTTGGTGGTCATCGGCTTCGGTGAGTACCTCGCCGAGGCGGTCCAGACGGAGTTCCCACTGGGTGCGCTGCCCGCCCAGCCAGTCCTCGGCCCGGCGAAGACCGGTCGGCTCGAGGCGGCACGTGCGCACCCGGCCGACCTTCTCCGAGACGACGATCCCGGCCTCCTCCAGCACGCCCAGGTGCTGAACCACCGCGGCGAGCGACATGGCGAGCGGCTCGGCGAGCTGACTCACCGACACGGGACCCCGGGCCAGCCGCTCCACCATTGATCTCCTGCTCGGGTCCGCCAGTGCGTGGAAGATCCGATCGAACTCTCCCGGACGGTTAAGCATGTCCTTAAGTGTTGCGCTGGTGCCCGCAACAGTCAAGTAACCACTTAAGTATTGCGGAGGGCCGGCACAGGGCGCCTGGCTCCGGGCAGACCGTGAACCAGACATCGCCCGTCTCATCGACGACTAGGGTGAATGCCTTCCCGTGCGGCTCAGGGTGACCAGGAAGGTGCTTGGCGGCGCAGGCAAGACCACCACCATGCGGATATCCTGGGCCTGGACGCGCCGACGCAGGGCTCGGTAACCGTCGGCGGCCGCAGCTACCGCGACCTGCCGGCCCCCGTGCGCGAGGTGGGCGCCCTCCTGGACGCCAAGGCGCCGCACGGCGGCCGCCGGGCCTTCGACCACCTGCTGTGCCTGGCCAGAGTAACGGCTGCCATTCGAAGCTCGGGCCGGCGCAGACGCCGCCGGCGGTCGTACCGGCCATCATGACAGCGAAAACGAGCTCCCCCGTTCCTTCGGAGGCGCCGTCGGCCCCCCGGAACAAGGGATCGACGAGACCTTCATCCTCTACGCCGGCCCCAGGACAGGGAACTGGCCGAGGAGTTGGTGAGCGAGACACGATCTGGCTGCTGGCTGCCTTGCCTGAACGCGGGCCCGGGCCCCGTCGGCGCGCCAGGCCGCCCGGGCGCCCGCCCTTGGAACCGCGTCGCAGGACGCGCCTGACTGGTACGGTCCGGCGGGTCGACGCTGGGAGGCCGCCGTGGAAGCACGCACTGTCCCTTTCGCGGGCCGGCACATTCCGGCGGCGTCCTTGCTCGCCGAGACGGGGAAGGGCCGCGGGCTGGAGACTGCGGATCCAGGAGTGGGCCACCCGGCAGCCGGTCGGATTCGCTGCGCCGGATGGCGCTCCGGGGCGGCTTCCGGGGTTCATGGCCGTCTGTCCCTCCGGCGGGCGCAGGGCCCGGGTGCGGCTGGACCAGCACGCCGCGGCGGGGGCGAGCTGGGGCACCGGGTGCGGTGCGCGCTCTACGCCGCGTTGTCAGGGCAGCTGGCGGGCGATGGCGTCCTCGTCCACGAGGCGGACGTTGCTGCCGGGGACGAGGGCGCGGTGACCTCCTTCGCGGTGCGGGCTGGACCTCGAACCCGGTCAGCGACCAGTTCTGGCGGAGCCGCGGGCTTGTCCCGGAGGCCTACCCGGATGTCCCGGGTGATCGACCGCCGGTCCCCTGGCGGCGCCTCGGATTCCGGCCCGGTCGTTCCCGAACGGGATGGATCGCCGCCCTGATGCCGCCAGTCCTGGCCACGGCCGCGAACCGCGGACTCAATCGCCGAGCGCACCAACGGCCTCGTCACGATGGCGTACGGCTGCCGGTTTCCAGTGGTCAGGGCGCACGGGATGCGCAACGGCGCAGGCAACCCCGTTACTGGATTGAGATATTCATTTAGTGAGCCAGGTACCGATCCCGGCAGTGCCGCCGCAGGCGCAGGTGGCCCGCGTTTTAGTTCCAGAGGCGGCAGAGGGGGAGGACCGAGATACGGTCTTCCTTACGGTAGGTGAGGTCGCCGAGGTTGAGCACGAAGCCGCCGGCGAACCGGTCGCCGAGCCGGTCCCGCAGCAGGCGCAGGCCGTCGAGGTCGGGGTCCTTGATGCGGGTGCCCGCCTTGACCTCGAAGGCGGCGACGCGGCCGTCCCAGGTCTCAAGCACGAGGTCGACCTCAATGCCGTCGTGGGTGCGGAAGTGGGATGCGGTGATGATCTCGTCGGACCAGCTGACCTGCTTGAGGATCTCGCCCACGGCGAAGGTCTCGATCAGGTGGCCGAACTCGGTGAGCGCCCCCGGGGCGCGGGAGTTCACCTTCGCCGCGCTGAGGCCGAGCAGCCAGCCGGCCAGCCCGGAGTCGATGAGATGGACCTTCGGGTAGGAGGCAAGCTTCTTGCCGAGGGTCTCGCCCCAGGCGGGCAACCGCTGGATCATGAACGCCGCCTCCAGCAGGGCGGCGTACCGATTGGCCGTGGCGGGCTCCAGGCCGACGGCCTGGCCGGCCTTGGTGATGTTGAGCACCTGGGCGGTCTGGGCCGCGAGCTGGCGCAGCAGCCGGGGAAGCGCCTCGCGCTGCCGCACCTGGGAGATGTCGAGTACGTCCCGCATCACGACTAGGTCTATGTAGTCGGCGAACCAGGACAGGCGCGAGCGGGCAGTTTGCCGCCGCAGGACCATCGGGAAGCCGCCGGCCAGGGCGCGCTTCACGTAATCGTCGCGCGATGCGGGTTTGGACGGCATCTCCACGAGCCGGCCGGGATCCTGCCAGAGCAGGTCGAGGAAGGTCTCGCGGCGGCGGTCCAGTTCTCCCTGCGAAAGGGGCAGTACGTTGATGACGTGGGCGCGGCCGGTCAGGGACTGAGCGGCCTGCGGCAGTACCGTGTACCGGGTCGAGCCGGTCAGCACGAACCGGCCCGGACGCGTGTCGCGGTTCAGTTCTGCCTTGATCGCGTCAAGCAGCTCGGGAACGTGCTGGAACTCGTCGATGAAAACCGGGCCAGGGCCGGAGACCATGAACTCCGGATCCGCGCCTGCGGCGGCCCGTGTCTCGGGCTGGTCCAGATCGAGGACCGGGCGGTCGCCGCCCCGGGCCAGTTCGGCCAGCAGGGTGGACTTGCCGACGGTGCGGGGTCCGGTGAGGATCACCACGGGTTCCTCGGTCAGCCGCTGGACAACCACCTCGGAGAGCCGTCTCTGACGATGGTCGTCGGTCACCGTAACGCTCTCCACTCAGTCGGTTTCTGACCTGCTGATATCCATTTGCGAGAAACTCTACCGCCCTCAGATGAGAAACTTTACAGCATTCGGATGAGAAACTTTACCGACTGTAGATGAGAGAGCCTGCCCAGCTGCCGGTCGATCAGGTAAGCGACCTCGGCGATGACCTCCAGCGCGGCTAAGCGAACTCGGGTCCGTTCAGGGTGCCGCCACGGCCTCCAGTTGATTCAGCTTCCCGCTGCGCGCCGTGCTGAACGCTCGCCGCTGGTTGAGTCGGTGCCCGGCAAATCGCAGGCACCCGCCGGGCTTGATGTACTTGAACTCACCGAGTACGCCCGGCATAACTGCTATGGAGAAATCACGCCGCGGGACGAGGTGGTCCTCAACAGCTTGATCTGTTCCGAGGGGACTCGGCCACGATGGTCCGGGCGGCGAGACTCGCCGTTGCGGACTGGCGGGACCTCCAACTATGGGCCGAGCGCGTGCAAGCCGGAGGCAAGCAGCCCTGACGTTCGGGCCAACCAGCGCTTGCGGCGGTTCCGGTGTGTCTGGAGTCCTGGCTCCCGGCCTTGCCGCGTGTACTGCTTCCAGCCCAGTCCGGCGAGCCAGCAGTCCGGGTGTTCCCGCCCGCCGATGAAAACAGGGGCGACGCGCCGTCCTTACTAGGTACGCACGGTCAACTTGGGAGTGCCGATGGCGAAGCCGCAGATCGTGTCCGCCGCAGAATGGCAGCAGGCCAGGGACGAGCTCCTCATAGCCGAGAAAGAAGCGACTCGTACGCTCGACGATATCGCCGCGCGCCGGCGCCGCCTTCCGATGGTCAGGTTCGAGAACAAGTACGAGTTCGAGGGACCCGACGGCAAGAAGACCCTCCTCGACCTGTTCGGCGGCCAGGTCCAGCTGGCGGTCTACCAGTTCATGGATAACGGGCCAGACGCGTTCTGCCCCGGTTGCACGCACTTCACCAACAACGTCACCAACCTGGGGACGCTCACCGGAGACGGCGTGGCCTGGGCCACGATCTCGAACATGCCGCTCGCACAGATCAAGGAGTACAAGGCCGAGAAGGGCTGGACGATGCCGTTCCTGTCCTCGCGCGGCACGACCTTCGCGGCCGACTGCGGCGCGGACTACTTCATGCTCAGCATGTTCCTGCGCGACGGCACGGACATCTACCGCACGTATTCCACGACCTCGCGCGGCGTTGACCGGCTTCTGTTCGTCAACAACATCCTCGACCTCGCCGTGTACGGCCGCCAGCAGGACTGGGAGGACTCCCCGCCGGGCTGGCCCCAGCACCCCACTTACGGCTGACGGCGGCGGAGGAGCAGCCCGGCGGTTGCGGGATCCACCAGTTTCTGCTGGTCAGGCGGCACAGGATGCGCAACGGTGCCGGGAAGACCACGACGATCGGCATGCTGAACACAGCGGTTGTCCCCACCTCGGGCCGGGCGCTGCTCGCCGGGCACGACGTCGCCAGGGACCCCAACGGAGCTCGCGCCATCAGCAGCGTCGTGTTCCAGGATGCCGTCGTCGACCACCCGCTGACCGGCCGCCAGAACCTCGAACTGCACATGCGGCTGTGGGGCGTGCGGCCGGATGAGGGACGAGCGCGCATGGCCGAGCTGACCAAGACGGTGGGCATCGATGACATCTTGGACCGGCCGGTGGCCACCTACAGCGGAGGCCAGCGACGCCGCACCGAGATCGTCCGGGCACTCTTGTCGGCGCCCAGGGTACTTTTCCTCGATGAGCCCACCGTGGGCCTCGACACGCGCATCCGCTATGACCTCTTCGACGTCATCGCCACCCTGCGGGAACGCACCGGGGTGACGATCATCATGACCACCCACTACCTCGACGAAGCCGAGCGGCTCTGTGACCGCCTCGCGGTTATCGACTCTGGGCAGATGGTGGCCTGCGACACTCCCGCGCGGCTGCTCGCGTCAATCGGGTCCGCAGTGCTTGAACTGCGCCTCGATGAACCAGGCAAGCTCGCAGGTCTCCTCCGCGATCACGGCGTTTCCGACGACGACATCCTCGTCATCGGCGAGACCGCCACGGTCTCCCTGCGCGACATCACCGCGATCCAGGTCACCCGGCTGCTCGAAGACCATTCGATCCATACCCGCTCCGCGACAACGCGGCCGCCCACCCTCGACGACGTCTATCTCCGGCTCACCGGCGACCGCATCGCCGGCAAGAACGAATGAAGGAGACCACCGATGACCACCGCGACAATCGCAACCCGCCCGGTGACCGCGATCCAGGCCCTGCCCTCCAGCGCGCGTGTCCTGCCCACGCTGACCGGCCGCCGCCTGGCGCTGACCATCCGCTCGCCGCGGGCGGTGCTCGTTCCGCTACTTGCCCCCGTGCTGTTCGCACTGGTCGTCGCGCCCGCGCTCGCCAGCGCCGTGTCAGCGCCGGCCCAGCGCAACGCCTACATGACGTTCTTCTGCGTCGCCACCGCCGGGCTGCTGATCCCGCTCAACTGCATGTTCTCCGGTCTCGGCGTCATCATCGACCGCCAGCATGGCGCGCTGCGCGAGCTGCTCGCCGCTCCTATCCGCCGGTCATCGATCGTTTTCGGCAACCTCGCCTCCGCCACCTTGATCACCGCCATGCAGCTCGTCGTGCTCATCGCGGCATCGATCGCCCGGGGAGCCAGCTTCGACAGCTCGATCCGCCTGGCCTGGTTCGTCGCCGGCGCGGTCCTGCTGATCGTCGTCACGTACGGCATTGCCGAGATCCTCGCCACCCGGCTCACCAGCGCCGAGGAGTACACAGGGGCCCTTCCCGCCATCGCCATCGTGCCGTTCTTCTTCGCTGGCTCGCCTTACCCCATCACCTCGCTGCCAACCTGGCTGGCCGATGTGGCCAAGGTCCTTCCCCTTACCCACGCCCTGGCCCTGTTCCGCTTCGGCCTTACCCCCAACGGAGGTCAGGCCCTGCACAACATCTGGGGCCTGTCGAACGACAACCAGATGGCGGCCCTCTCCCTCGCAGTCCTCGCCCTCTACGCTCTGGTGGTCATCGTCAGCGCCACCCGGCTCTTCGCCAAGGCGAGCACAAAGTGAAGGGACCACGATGACCACCGGCAACGTCCGCGTCCGCAACACCACTCATCGGCCTGCGCGCACTCGTATCCTGGTCTTACCGGCCAGCGTGCTCTTGGGGGTGCGGCGATGGATGACATCCTCAGCCAGGGCGGGGACCGCAAACCCAGCCCTTGGCCGCGCCGTCTGGCGGTGATCGCCGCGCTCATCGTGATGGCTGGTGCGGGCGTCTTCTACCTAAGCCGCCCGCACCAGCGGCACGCCCCCGTGGCTTCTCCGTCCGCACCCGCTACCGCCAGCCCGGCGCCAAACGAGCCCAGCGGGATCGCCGGGCAGACCCTGCCGTGGGCAACCAGCCTGCGGTTGCCGGCCGCCGGAGCGCAGCCCGTCTGGTTCTCGCCGGCCTCGGGCCAGTCGGAGCCGATTATCGGCCTGCCGTATGTCAAGGCCGGTTACCAGTTCATCCGCACCGTCGGCGGCTGGGCGGTGCAGGCCAATCCCGGCGGCCCGCTGGAATGTAGCGGTTGCGCGAAGCCGTCGATGCCCGTCTGGTTTGTCGCCGACGGCGCTAGGTCGGCGACCCGGGTCGGTACGGCCACCCTGGTAGCGCCGTCCGCCACCGCGGGCGCCGTATGGCTGACCAGCTATCCGCCCGGCGTCAATATGAACACCGCGACCGGGACGGCACGGGAAGTCAGCAGCACTGGCTCACCGCTGCATCCGCCGGTCAAACTGCCCGCCGGGTACATCATCGACCAGGCGACCGACCGTGGCCTGCTGCTCGCACCGGCCAGCCAGCAATCGGGAACGCCGGCCTACCAACTGTGGAACCCGGCCGCTCCGCGCGACAGCCGCACGTTCAGCGGTGTGATCGCGGCGAGCCCGACGGAGATCGCCTGGACATTGCCATGCGCATCGACGTGCCGCATCCAGGTGCTCGACCTGGCGACGGGCCGGCGCACCGCTGTCGCGCTGCCCGCTGCAAGCTCGGCGGCCAGCGCCGCTTTCAGTCCCAGCGGGGACTTCCTCGCGCTACAGGTGACCTCCGCCAGCACCGGTGATGACGGCGCGCTTGCCATGCGACTCGAGGTCGCGTCCGTAGCAAGCGGCCACCTGACGGCCATGCCGGGAACCTTCGTGAGCAGCGACGCGCTCGTTGGCTTCGGCTGGCCGGCCAGCGGCGATAGCCTGATCGCCAAGTTCATCTTCACGACCAAGGTGCAGCTAGCGTCCTGGCACCCCGGTGCCGCCAGGCCAGCCGTAACGGTCATTCAGCCGGGAACCAGCCAGGCGTCGCTGATCCTCGGCTAATCCCAGGCGGCGAGGCGCACCATTTCCAACCTGCGCGCCATCGGATCTTGGGGCTGCCCGTCGACATCCTCGTGACGGTAACGGCTTCCGGGGGTGCACCCGCTTCGCCGCGCCCGGGGCGCCGGCACAGGCCGGGATCGCAATGCCGTGATCGCTGCCTCATCACTCCGCGGTGCGGCTCAGGGCACGAAACGACAACTCATCGCGAGCATTCCATCACGTGATGCAATTCAGGTGCCGCCACCCGTGGTACTTGAAGGAGATGGACGATGCTCTGCTTGAGGTCGTACTCGATCGCCTAGCCGACACCCCACTTCCCGGCCAGGCCGAAGACTTCCTGCTAGCCGCACTAGACGGCGACCAGGAACTGGCCGCCCAGCTGAACGCACCAGCAACGCACCGCTACCCGCGTACCACAGCCAGCGCCAGCGAGAAGGACCCCGTCGGCGCCTACCTAAGGTCAGTGACCGTCGCAGGATTCCGAGGCATCGGCCCCGCCGTCACCCTCGAGGTCGCCCCCGGCCCAGGCCTGACCCTGGTCGTCGGGCGAAACGGCAGCGGCAAATCCAGTTTCGCCGAAGCACTAGAAGTGCTGCTCACCGGCACGCTCCTGCGCTGGGCGTCGCCCGCCCCGATCATCGTCAGGAGCGGCTGGCGATCCAAGCACGCCAGCGACGCGACCAGCATCCAAGCCGAGTTCCTGATCGAGGGCACCGGCCGCGCCACGGTCGGCCGCACCTGGCCCAGCGGCGCGGAGTTCTCCGGCTCGACCGCCTGGCTCCAGCGGCCGGGGGAGAAGCGCGCCGCCCTGGACGAGCTCGGCTGGGACGCGGACCTCACGGAATACCGCCCGTTCCTGTCGCACGCCGAGCTTGAGGCGTTCTTCGGAAGGCCGTCGGAGCTATACGACCTGCTCGCGTCGGTGCTTGGCCTTGACGACCTCGTTAACGCGGACAAGCGGCTGAACGCGGTCCGGAAGGAACGCGAGGACGCGGTCACCGATGTGAAGAGACGCCTCGAAGGGCTGCGGGCCCTCCTGAACCCGCTGGCCGAGGACGACGAGCGCGCCCGGACATCCCTTGCCGCGCTGGTAGGAAATGTCCCGGCCAAGTGGAACATCAAGGCAGCGGAAGCCATCGCGACCGGAGGGACGCGGGAGGCCGCAGTTGAGACTGGGCTGACCACCCTGCGGGCTCTGGCCCAGCTGACTCCTCCGCCTGTGGCTGAGGTTGATGAAGCCGTCTCGGCCCTGCGCGCGGCAGGTACCGCACTGCGAGACGTGGCCGGGCTCCAGCGCCTCGCAAGCGCGTGACCTGGCCAGCCTCCTCGATGCCGCGCTTGCACAGCATGAAGCCCACGGAGACGGCGACTGCCCCGTCTGCGGCAGCTGCGGCCAGTTGACCGCGCAGTGGCGCACTGCGGCCGTGGAGCGCCGCGACCGCCTCCAGGCCCAAGCGACCACGGCCAACGAGGCCTTCACCGCGGCGAGGAACGCCGCCGTTCAGGCACTGTCCCTAATCACCCCGACACCGCCAATTCTTATCCCGAACGAAGCCGGGCTTGACCCCGTCGGCAAAGCTCGCCGACAAAGCCGTCGCCAGACAGATCGCCTTCACCTACGGGGCGCTCACCGCAGCGTGCCACTTCCACCCCTACGAGCTGGCCCCCACCGCCTCGGAACTATCCCGCTGGATAAGCGACGTGGAAAATCTGCTGACGCGACTATCGCCTTGACACAGCGACCCGGTGCAGTTGACCACGGGGATCCAGTTCGCTACCCGACCCGCACGCGGCGCAGAAACGGGCCATGAGCGAGAACGTCCAGCCTGCTGCCGATGACGGCGGATCACGGTTTGCCCCCTTCTTATTGGTACCTGTCAGTCGGGGCGTTACAGGCCGAGCCCGAGTGCGTCCAGCGCGCGCAGCATATGGGGCTCGAACCCGTCAAGACACCCCTGACGCAGTTCCCGAACCGTCCACCACCGAACCCCGGCGAATTCGCGCTGGTCCGGATGCAGGGTCTGCCCGACGCGCCCAGCAAGGGCGAACCAGAGGCTGACGTCCACGTGCCGCGTCGCGGGCGGCCCGACGGTCTCGGTCATCGTGAGGAAGAACGGCTTGTCTCCGAACGCCGCGTTGAGCTGCGCGGTAACGCCGAGTTCTTCGCTGGCCTCGCGCCGGACGGTGTCAAGCGGGTGCTCGCCGGGCTCGACGTGCCCTCCGGTCGGCAGCCGCAGACCCGAGAGCCGGTGGTCGCATAGCAGCACGCTCTCACTCGGTCGGTCGACAAGCAGGAAGTACGACACCAGGTGCGGCGACGGGGTAATCGGCTTCATCCGCCGGAAGATGTCATCGGTCCCGGCCAGCCACGACAACACGTCCCGGCGGTGCTCTCGCCCGAGCCCGTCCGTCGGCTCGATGCCCGAAACAAGCCCAGCGATCATCGACGTCAGCTCAGTCGGCACGCCCGTTATTCTCCCGCAGGTCGGCAGCGCCCCGCCGGGCCGGTGGGTGACATACCGGGCTCAGCATGTCAGCCATCGGCGCGGCGGCGTAGCGGATGACGTATGAACCGACGGCCGGGCGAGGGTGATCAGCTAGACGGCCCGGCTGTTGAAGCCTGCCGCTTGAAGCTCGTGGGCTGCGTCGAGGATGACTCCCGGTGTCCTGTGGCAACGAAGATTGCTCGGACCGCTCCTCTGAACTGCGATGAGGAATCTTCGTTGACAATCCATGACCCTCGCCGATGTCCGCTTTGCGTGGTTCCGGTGGTCGCCAGGGCTGCTCTTGTCAATGAAGATTCCCCTGGGCGGGCTTTTGCTGGCGGACTTGGCCCGCGAATACGGGTTCACGGTTGGCTCATGCGCTGGCCTGCGGGTTCTCGGGGAGGCCCTGGAATTCCAGGTGCGCCTGCTGGGCGAGGCGTAGCCTCGTCGGCATGCCAGGCCTGATCCCGGATGCCGGTCCCGGCTGGGAGACCATCCTGCTGCTGCCCGTGCCCGCCGCCGAGCCGGCCGTCGGCCGCCATCGCGCCCGGCTCGTTGAGTCCGCCAGGGGCGGAGTCCCTGCGCATATCACGGTGCTGTACCCGTTCCTGCCGCCTGCCCAGATCAGCGGGCAGCTGCTCGTGTCGCTGGGCAGGCTGTTCGCCGGGTTCGCGGCGTTCGAGTTCACGCTGGACCGGGTCGGCTGGTTCGGGGAGGAGGTCGTCTGGCTCGGCCCGCGCGATCCCGCGCCGTTCAGGGCCCTTACCAGCGCGGCGTTTGCCGCGTTCCCGTGCTGCCCGGCCTGATGGCGGGCAGCACGCCGGGGGGCTCCCGTCGCCGCACCTGACCATCGGCAAGGCCGGGCGGCCAGCAGGCCCTGTGCGCAGCCGCCGAGTCGGTCCTTCCCTGCCTCCCCATCGAAGCGACCGCGGCGGAGGTCATCCTGATGACCGGTCCCCGCCCAGGCACTCCGGGCATTCCGCCGGGCCAGTGGCGCACCGTCGCCGCCTTCCCCCTCGGCTAGCGCATGCCCCGGACCCGACTGGCGGCAGCCTGATCAGGACGGTTCGGGGCCAGGCACCGCATGCGATACGAGAAGCCCTGGGCGAGTTCTTGCGGGCCGGTGCAGGTGGCCGGCAGCGGCGGTGATGGCTTCGGGGTAGGCCGCGGCATGGAACAGTTCCTGCGCACTCGATTCGGTCACCTGCCGGGGATTGGCCTCGATGAGGGCCAGCGTCCGGCGCTTCCAGGCCCGTTCATCCTGGCCCGAGGTCGCCTGGATCTTGGAGTAGATCAGCTGTTCTATGGTGCAGCGGCGGAGGAGGCGGCGGGCCTGGTGCTCGGCGGCCAGTATGTCCGGGCAGCCCTTGACGCTGAACTGGGGTGTTCCCGGCCTGGACAGCCAGGTGCCGTGCTTGAGGCAGATCTGGTGGTGGGCGGGCAGGTGGACCGGGACGGGCTGGCTGATGCGGCGGGCTGCGGTGCAGAGGCGGCATGCGGTGACGGCCCGGACGGGCTGGCCGCGGGTCCCGCCGAAGGCGGGGAGCGCGTTCTTGACGGCTGCGGCGGTTGATCCGCTGATCACGGCGAGCCTCGCGGCGGCGTCGTCCGCCCAGGGCATGAGCGATGAGGGCAGCCAGCGGTCGTTGTGCCAGCGGGCCTTGACGCGGAACCAGGGCGGGAGGATGTCCAGCAGCACCTCGGGAGTGGTACGGTTGGCGGTGGCGAGGCGGCCGAGGAACGATGCCAGGGCCTCCCCGGCCACCGGGGCGGCCGGGACTGGCAGCGGCGCCGGCCAGGGGCCCCGGGCTGCGGCCAGCGGCGCGTACCCGCTCATGCTTGCCGGGTGGCAGTCGGGGCACGGGTGCGCCTGGATGCGGTGGCGCTCCAGCGCGTGGTAAATCGTTGACCTGGCGTTGCCGATGCCCAGGGCGGAAAGCTCGGCGAGCAGGCCGGGCGTCCGCAGGTGCGGGTCGTCGGCCAGCCGCTGCCGGCAGTAGGCGGCGAACAGGGCGAAGTCGTCGGCCCGGGGTGCCGCCTCTCCCGGGGTGCGCAGGCCGTTCACGTAGGCCCTGACGGTGGCGGGCGAGCAGCCGCAGGCTTTCGCGATGGCGCCGACGGGGTTGCCTGCGGCGTGGCCGGCCAGGATCTGCTCGGCGCGGTCGCGCGGCAGCATGTTCATCACCGCTTCGCCGCCCTGGTCCTGGGCGGTGGCGCCTGGGCGGTCATGTCGACGGCGACCTGGTCGAGGCTCTTCCTGGTGAGCTTCTCGGTGCCGTTGAGGATTGCCTGGCAGGCGGCGTCGCGGATGAGCCAGAGCAGGCTGCCGATCATGCCGCGGGTGCGGCGGTGCAGGTAGTCCGCGAGCGTGACGAGGGCGCCGTCTTCGTGGCGGTAGAGCCGCAGGGAGCCTTCCAGGGCGGCGATGAGGGCGGCCCATTCCTGGCCGGGGGTGAACGCGCTGGTGGGGATGAGGGTGAACCGGCCGGCGACCTGGTCGCCGCGGGGGCCGGCCAGCAGGGCTCCGCGGTCCAGCCCGATCCCGGAGTAGACAAAGGTGGACGGCAGCCGTTCGGAAAAATACTTCAGGGTGTCGGAGGCCTCGGCTCCGGCCCGGGTGCTCATGTCCAGGTTGTGCAGTTCGTCGACGATGATCATGGTCACGTGAGTGTCGAGGCATATGCCGCATACCGACTCGATCACGTCGGTGATGTTGGCCCGGCGGGGAACCGGCAGGCCGAGGAACCGGGCGAGTTCCATCGCGATCATCTTGCCGGTCGCGGCCGGCGGGACGGTGATGTAGATGACGGGGATGTCGTCGCGGGAGCGCGGGTGCCGGTGCCGGTGCGTGACCTCGGCGGTCTTGCCGAGCTGGGTGACCGCCGTGGTCTTCCCGGTCCGGGCCGGTCCGGACACCATCAGGCCGGAGCGGCCGTAATGGGCGAGGCGGTTCATCCTGATCAGGTCCCCGCCCCGTTTGACGATCCGCCCGATGACCGGGGTCTGGACCACGACCAGCCGGGAGTGGTGCTCCAGCCGCTCCTCGTCGTGCGCGGCCCGCTTGCCGTCCTCGAGCGAGAGCCAGTCCTGCCCGGGGAACAGGGCCGGGACCGAGGGCACCGCCGCGACGAACTGCCGCCACCCGGGCAGCGTGGTCAGCTGGACCGCGGGGTCAGCGCCGTCCGCGGCGGGCGGGGTCACCGCCATTTCTCCGCCTCGCGGAACGCGTCGAAGACCGGCATCGGGATGATGGCCTCGCCGCTGCCGGCCTCGCCTTCATGTTCTTCGGCTGCCGGTTCTTCTTCCGGTTCCGGCCCGGCCGGCACCGACGGCCCGGCGGCCCGGGTGCGGGCGGCGACCCGCCGCTCCTTCGCGGGCGCTGCCGCGGGAACGTCGCCGGGTCCCTGCCCTGCCCGGGTGAGCAGGTCCTCGGCCGCGTCGGCGAGTTCGGCCTCGGTGGCGGCGGGCATCAGCTTGCGGGCGTGGTCCCAGGCCAGTTCCCCGAACGGGGCCGCGACCCGGTGCAGCTGGGTCCAGAACACGGTGATCCAGCCGCCGTTCCAGTGGTCGCGGACCCAGACCCGCGAGATGTCGTAGGGATCGCGGTGGACTTCCCACAGTCCCTTGCGGGCGGTGACCCCCGAGTGCTGCATCCGCAGCGGGTTCAGTTCCTTCCCGTCGTAGATCCGGCGGCTGACCTTGATGCCGTAGGCGTTCACGGCCCGCCAGGCCGCGGGGAGCAGCTCGATGTAGTCATCGGGCGACAGGGCCAGCGGGACGTAGCCGGCGGTCTCGGTCAGGGCGGCGTACTTCTCGTTCGGGCTGAACGCCCGGCCCGGACACAGCGGGTCGCGGAGCCCGTCGTGCGGCCGGGCCTGCCAGATGATCAGCCACTGGTCGAGCAGGTCCTGCAGCTCCGGCAGCGACCACACGGCTTTCTCCTCGGTGCCGCGGCCGCGGTATTCCGGGCTCCGCCCGGTATAACCGGACACGTACTGGGCGAACATCGTCGCCACCGACCCCAGCATCTTCTCGATATGCGGCTTGTCGGTCCCGGTGGCCTTGCGGGCGGGCTGGAAGCTGATGCCCAGGAACGCGCAGGACGCCTTGAACGACTCCGACACGAACACCTTGCCGTGATCCACGGTGATCACCTGGGGGATGATGACCGGGCGGGCCGCGGCGTGCTCCAGCCGCTCGTCGATGCTGAGCAGCCGCCGGAACGGCAGGGCGGACTCCGACATCCGCATGGCCTGCGGCCAGCCCGGCCGCATCGGCTCGGGGGTCACGGTCCGGGCCAGCAGCACGCTCGCGTCCACCGACTTCGTCGTCGGCCGCAGCACCGCCGCGGTCACCGTCCTGGTCGCGACGTCGATGATTCCGGTCAGGTCGACGCGGCCGGTGACCCCGTCATCCAGGCGGACCAGGACATCCAGCGGCGTTGAGTCGATCTGCATCACGTCGCCGGGCGCCGCCGCGGGCACCTGCCCGAACGGCCCCTCGGGGCGGGCGCCCAGCGACCGGCGGGTTCTTGCCGACCCGGTCGTGTGACGGCCGGCTTCCAGCCGGGCGAACAGGCGGTAGAGGGTACTCTCCGACGGCAGCGCCCCCGGCCCGTCCCCGCCTTCCTCCGCAAGGATCTCCCTGGTCCGGCGGAACACGAACGCCGCCGTCCGCGTCGAGTCCTCCCCGGCCTCGCCGATCGCCTTCCGCATGGCCGCGACAACGGCCTCGCCGGTCCGGCCGTGCGGCGGCGTCCGCCGCCTGGCCCGGTTATCGACCATGCCGGCCAGGCCCCGCTCCTGGTAACGCCGGCGGCGCTTGGCGACCGCGCTCGCCGTGACCGGGTGCCCGGCAGCCGTCAGCTCGGCGGCCTTGGCCTGCTCCCGCCGGGTCAGCGCGACCGTCCCGGGGTCGTACTCCGGCTGCGGGACCGTCCCTTCCCCCGCGTCCGGCGGCACCCCGGTCAGCACCTCGACGATGTGCCGCTCCCACCACCGCGCCTCCTCCACGACCCCCGCAGGAAGCTCGGCGAGCACCGAGACCTGCGGCATCCCGGGCCGGGGCCGGGCATCCAGCACGGCGAAGTCCCCGTCGGCCAGCAGCGCGGACACGGTGACGGCGGTGACCTCGCCAGCGGCGTCGGCCACCCGGACCAGCGTCCCGGACACCCCGATCACCACCTGGTCCCGGCCGCTGAACCGGACCCGGTCCCCGATACCGAGAACGCCCGGCCGCCCGGTCACCAGCCGCCGCCCGCAGCCGCGCCCGCGACGACAAGGGTCCCCGCGGCCATCCTGGCCGCCAGGTCCGCAGTCAGCTCATGCCGCCACATCAAGTGGAACAAGGCCGGCAGGACCGCGATCGGGTCACCGGCGGCGGCAGCCCCGGCCACCAGCGGAGCCGGCTCGGCGAAGATTCCCAGGAGCCGTCCCGCCAGCCCCGGCGGGCCCCCGCACCGCGGATGACGGTACCGCGCCAGCCACGCGACGTTCGCCGTCAGCACCGGATCAGGGACGCCGACCCTCCTGAAGCCCCAGCCAGCCAGCCCGCACGCATCCGCCGTGGCAGCGAACGCCTCCGCGTCCCTCTCCCCGATCCTGTCATCGGGACGCACGTCGATGACCACGCCGGAACCATCGGCCATCCGTGCGAACAGGTCCGGCGCGTGACGCCGGCGGCGGCCTGCGCCATCACGCCAGTACAGCCAGAACGGCTGCGCCGCGATGGCCGTAACCTGCGGATCGAAGTCCAGTAGCATCACGTGGTCACGCTCGAGCCAGGACTCGTACCCGACATGCGACCACGTGGTCACCGACCACCACAGGCCGGGCAGGTGCTTCTGGCTCCTGGCCCACCGGAACTCCCGGGCCGGCATGAACGCCTCAGGCCGCAGCCCCGGCCACGCAGCCGGCAGCTCGCGATGCTCGCCGCCGTCCGCGCCGAGATAACACAGCTCGAACTCAGGGTCAGCCTCCCCGGCCTCCGTTCCCTCGCCCTGACCCACAGGTCATGCTCCGTCCCCTGAATCCACATAGTGAGGAAACTGTAATGACAGGAACCCCCAGTCGGGCAACGTTAATTGACAAAGAGGAATGTTCGATGCAAGAGGACACCCGGGACAGATTCGCCGGGATCGATGAGGCCAGAGGCCGCGTAGGTTTCCAGGCGGAGTGCTTCTCCGGCCAGGTGGGACAGTATGCGGTGGGCCGGTATGTCCCCCGCCAGGTACTCGTCAAAGGTGGCCTGCTGGGAGGTGGCGGCAACGGACTTGTGCGGCCAGCGACGCCTGGCGGTTGCGATCGTCCGCCGCTCGCCGTACGGCTTAGTGACCGTGAGGAAAGTAGCGGGGTCGAGGCCGAGATCCCGGAGCAGCTCCGCCGAAAGCCAGAAGTTCTCGCTCGTGTTAGAGGCCAGACGCTCCAGATGGATTGCTTCCTTGGGGACTCCACGGCCTAGAAGGACGTCGGCGATGGCATCGGCTTCGGTAGGGAAATCACTGCCGTCCGGAACGGCGCGCGACCCGCCGGACACCACAATCAGCGGAGCCATCCCCTGCCTGTACAGTTCCGTGGTGCGGTCGGCGACGCCGATGTCATGGCCGCCGAGGACGAGCAGGCACTCGACCGCCTGGACGGAGACGCCCAAGCGGAGGTAATCCCACAAGAGGCGGGCATGGCGCAGGTCACTGCCAGTCGGTGTCACCTTGTTCTTGTCCTCTCAGGCTGCCGGGCGGCAACGAGTTTGATGTGGCTGTGAGCATGCGGTGCGAAGCCCGGGTGCGAGTGCTCCAAACGTCCCCGCTCACGAGCATGGAGAAGTGTCCGCCAGCCGCCGTAGAACTGCTCCCGTCCCACGTATGTCCGGCGGCGACGCACGCTTCGCACTGGGCAAGGTACCGGCTGTACCACGGTTCGTCGGACTCGGCGTGCAGCCAGAGTAGGGGAGCAAGTTCGGCCGCTGTATCTGTCAGATAGTGCTGGACGATGAGCGACCCGCCCCGGGCGCCTTCATCCAGCCCGACCGCGCCCACCGGGAGCATCAGATCGGCAACCATCAGCTGGACACGGGCGCGAGCATCGGGGGCCAGACGCGCGAACTCTTTGCGCAGCAGTTCCAGGTTCTGGATGATCTTCCCCCGGCGCAACTCCGGGTCGACTCCGGATGTGCGCGCCGACGGCGCGAGCGCCGACCCGTTAGGGTCCATGGCCAGCAGCCGGACGCTCCCGCCGGAGCGGGCCAGGGTTGTCATCGCAGCAGTACAGCCGAGTGCGCCCTCCAGGTTGACGCCGATGATCAGCACACTCCGCCGGGCCTGCGCAATAAGCACATCCATCCGCTCGAACGAACTGCGCGCACGAAGCACTTGCCCGGCCGTTTGCTGCCCCGAGACCTTTTCAGTGAGCGTTTCCAGCCGCTTTTCTATCTTGCGCAGCCGTCCCGTTCGCTCGATGAGCGTGTCGATGCCCAGGAAGCCGAAGAATGCGAGGACGATCTGCCGCTCCGTGATCGTCACACCCAGAATTGTCGGCTCAAGAGTCATCAGCAGTGCCGCCGCGATCAACACGACTGGGACGACGGCGTCCAGTTTCAGTACGCCTCGCAGCCGGTCCAACGTCCGCCAATCCAAAGTACCCGCATGAAACCCTGATGGCCGGAGCCCCGGGCCTTCGTTCCGGAGCCGCCACCATCTATCGTCTCTGCGTACTGGAGCGAACGCAACTGGTTACCAGTGCTCAGCAAGACGATCCGTGCGGCGGTCGGTGCCACTAGCCCTGACTCTTCGCAGCCTTCTCACGTTGGTCCAAGTTCGTGTGCGACGTGAAGCAGCCGCCGGAGAGCTGGCAGCAGATCAGTCAGGATGTGCCCGCGCAGGACAGCTATCCAGCGGTGAGCAGGTCATCTGCCTGCAGATTTGGCCGTCTCTGTGAGGCGGTCTTGGAGTGCTGCATGACGGAACTGGTAGACGGCGCCGGCTTGTCGCAGTACCTGGCGGCTTGAAGCTTCTTCGAGAAGGCGCAGGAAATGCACGCGGCCTTTCCACTGGCAGGCGAGCACAAGCTCAGTCAGCTTCACTAGGGGAGCACGGCCGGCAATGATTGCTACCACAAGCCCAGCACCGAGTCCGAAGACGATGCTTGCCTCCAGTCCAAAGGCGATGCCGAATTTAAGGCCTGCCGCGAGGCCTGCTGCGAGTCCGCCCGCAATTGCCGTCATCAGCCCGGCGATGCCGCAGTGGACGAGGTCAGTGCGGTAGCTGCCAGCCGGGGTTGCTGAAGGTGAGGTAGCGATTGGGATCGCCCACCGGCCGCGCAATATCCAGGTAAGTCCGGTGACGAGGCCGAATACGTATCCGATTACCAGCCCGACTACGAATCCGTCGACTGCTTGGGCCGCCGACCCAGACCCAAGCGCAACTGCGAGCGCAGCGCCCGATCCGACGGCGAGACCGAGGACGAGCCCGTCCAGAAGGCCGACCCAGAGCATCCGGACAAGATCACGCTTGCGCGGCAGGCGGGGAACAAGAGTCTCAGGTAGGGGTCGGCCTCGGAAGCCTATGCCGAATTCGATGAAGCCGGTGCCGGCACTCGCGACTACCAGTGCGTACGCGATCGTGGCCATGGGCCCGTATCTGTGCCCGGTCACGAGTCCCACTGCACGTCATCCCGCAAGCTCTCGGGCTCTGCCAGCAGAATCTCCACTGCCAGCATCCGGGCCGCATCTCGCGGCAGGGCGGCGATTGCCTCGGTCGCATTCATTTGCCACTTCCCCATGAGAACGGAAAGCGTCCGCCGACCGAGGGAATCGCCCGGGCGTGCGACAACGTCTTTCCCGAGAGGAAGCTCTGGTTCAGCGAGTATTACGAGGACTCCCGCGAGTGGACACCCCCCGGGTTCAGGTCATGGGCGGAGTACGAAGACAGGGCGACGCGCCTGTGCATGTGGTCCCCGGGTGTCATAGACGGCCTTTTTCAGACCGAGGATTACGCGCGTGCGATGCTGGAAACGTCGCCGGGCGTCGGTGACCAGATAGTGGCCGCCCGGCTGATGAGTCGGATGGGCAGGCAGCAACGAGTGCTACTCCGGGAGAACCCGCCGTCTGTGTGCTGCATCATCGACCACACGGCGCTCTACCGATGCGTCGGCTCTCCCGAGATCATGGCCACCCAGATGGGCCATTTGCTGGAGGCGGCCCGCCTGCCCCGTGTGACGGTACAGGTGCTTCCTGCGGTCGCCCATCCCGCCACGCAAAGCGGTCTCATGATCGCGGACGACGCAGCCTACGCTGAGCACGTCGCTGGCGGGTACGTCTTCCTGGAACAGGAAACGGTTATTGCCATTGAGAGCCTGTTCGATACGCTTCGAGGCGAGTGCTACAGAGTCTCGGAGTCACTGGCAATCATCGGGAAGGCAGAAGAACTATGGACTGGCGCAAGTCGAGCTACAGCGGCGCCAACGGCGGCCAGTGCGTAGAGGTCGCCTCGGCCGTGGACGTAGCGGTCCGCGACACCACCAACCGCGACGGCGTGACCCTGAACTTCACCGCCAAGGCCTGGCAGCAGTTCACCCGGGGCCTGCGCGGCTAGCCAAGGACGCCTTTCACTAACCCTTCGATCACCACGACGGATCCGTCGGCTCTCCCCGGGGGTGGTCCTTCCGGTGATAACACGCCGCTACAGGTGCGCGGCGCGGCGGATCCGTGTCTTCAGCGCCGGGGGCAGCAGGTCGTCCTGGCCCCAGTCTTTGAGGAGTACGTCGAGCGGCCGGGCGGCCAAGACGGCGGGGTGGCGCAGGCAGATCGCGAGGGCGGGCAGGCCGGTGTCGTGCTGAGCGGCGGCCTGGATGGCCGAGCGGACCTCTTCTTCGGTGCCGGTGCACTCGAAGGGCTTGTCGCCGGCGCCGGGGAGCCCCGCCATGGCCTCGTACAAGGTGGACAGTCCGGGGTCGGTGAACAGGTCGCCTCCGGCCTTGCTGACGGCGAGGTCGTGGCCGAACAGTGCGCTGGTGGCAAGGAACACCCAGGCGCACTTGGCGCACTGGCGGCACCACCCTTGCCCCTTGGTCTTGTTGCAGCTCGCGGTTTTGAGGTAGGCGTCCATGTGCGGTTGCAGGGACCGGATGATCTGCAGTTCGAGCAGGGGCCGCAGCGGGCTGCAGTAAAGCGGCGCCTCGGGGAGCCACTGGTTACGGTAGCTGCCGAGGGCTGCCTCGAACTCGTGGCTCTTGGTCCACTGGTGGTTGACGGGCATTCCGAGGTAGGAGCTGATGTTCGGTTCGTCGTCGCTGCGGGAGTTGCCGGCCAGCACCATGGGGTTGCCTCTTAGGTAGCCGGTCAGCAGCGCGGCGAGTGCGAGGTAGGCGGAGTAGGGGGTGTGCCCGTTGGGGTGGCCGGCGGCGTTCAGTGCGAGCAGTTCCGGGAGTACCTGGCGGCGGACTTCGATGATCCTGCCGCCGTCGGTCAGCGACCGGGCCAGGGCCCGTTGTCCCTCGGTGGGGTTGTACAGGAAGAAGTCGGTTGCCGGGGCGGCGGCGTCGCGGATGGCGTAGGTGAGGGCCAGGGAGTCCTTGCCGCCGCTGAACATGACCAGGGGCGGGGCACCGGTGTCCTGGCTGCCTGCGGGTGAGCCGGCGGGCTCGTCTTCCGCTGCGGGTCCGGGCCGGCTGGTGATGCGCAGGAATCCGGGTGCGGTGAAGTCGATGCCGTTGCGGTAGAAGAACTCGCCCATCGCCTTCGGCCAGAACGACTCCCACCAGGCGGTCTCGGCCGGGTCGCCGGACGGGAGCGGTGCCTCGATGACCGGGCTGCAGAACGCCTTCCAGTAGCTGAACGCCTCCACGACGGCCAGTGCGCGGGCAAGCCGACGGGCGGTCGGCGTGGTCATGCGGGCTGCCTCGCCCGGCCGCAGCCCGGCAAGCTCGACCTGCGGGGCGAACGTGGTCTCTCCGCACGTGAACCGGAACTCCAGCCGTACCGTTCCGCCGTCGACCGCAGTCCGGACGTCTCCGACGCGGAACACGGGATGAGCGTCCCGCAGCCGCCCGAGCTGCTCGTTACGTGCGGGTTCCGAGGCGAGAAGAGGCACGTCGCGAGGCTACCAGCCACCGGTCTCTACAAGGCTGCCCTCGCCGGCGACCCGCCGCCGAACGCGTCGAGATCATCACCCCGCTCGAACGCGACCATACGGCACAATGGCCACTCTCGCGTCGAGGCCAGTGAGGTGAACACCTCCCGTGCACGGTTTAAGGGCTTGCTTTACACGGTGACGACGATCTTCCCGGCGTGAAGTCCCTTCTCGAGGTGGCGGTGGGCCTCGGCGACGTCGTCGAGGGCGAACACCTTGCCGATGGCGGGCCGCAGCGCGCCGAGGCGTACGCCGGCGTTCAGGAAAGCGGCCATGCGCTGCACCACGACGTCGTCGAGGATGTAGTCGAAGCCCCGGTAGCTGAAGATCGTGAGCGGCGTGCCCACCGGGAAGGGCGTGGGCCGGGGGTCCAGGAAGCCCGCGGCGACCAGTGATCCGCCGGGGCGGCCCGCCTTCAGGAGATCCTGCTGGCCGGGGCCCATGACAAGGTCGAGGATGATGTCGGCGCCGGTCCCGCCGGTGCGGTGGCGGACGGCTTCGGCGACGTCATCGTGGTCGGTGGCGATGACCGTGGCGGCGCCGGCGGCGAGCAGGTCGTCCTTCTTCGCGGTGTGCCGGGTGATAGCGATGGGCACGGCGCCGATCTGGTTGGCGATCTGGATCGCCGCTCGGCCGACGCTGCCGGACGCGGCCGTAATGAGGACGTGGTCGCCGGGCCGCATCTTCGCCTTCTCGATGAGCGTGCCGTAGGCGGTGGAGTACGCGACCCAGACCGCTGCCGCCTCCATGATCCCGAGCCCGGCCGGCCGGGCGATGACCCGGCTCGCGGGGACCGTGGTGTACTCGGCGTAGCTGCCCCTGACGGTCGCGTCCGGAATGGCCGTGAGGATGACCGGATCGCCGGCCTGCAGCCCGGTGACCCCGGGCCCCAGTGCGTCGACGACGCCGGTTCCCTCGACGCCGAGGCGGGCGTGGGGCAGGGGGACGGGTGCGGGTGAGGTGCCGGAACGCATCATCTGGTCGAGCGGGTTGACGGCGAACGCCTCGATCCTGACCCGCACCTCGCCGGCTGCGGGCTCCGCGACTGGCTCCTCAACGACGTGCATGACCTCCGGCCCGCCGAACTCGTCGAACACGACGACTCGTGACATGGTGACTCCTTCGCATCTGATGCTGGTTTCGCTGCTCACGAAAGACGTTACGGAGCCGCTGGTTACCTCCTGGTACCTTCGATTTCATGCAGAACGAGGCCGCCGGGTCCGCCTTCCTCGCCGACTGCCCCACGCGCCTGGCGGTCGAGATCATCTCCGACAAGTGGGCCGTGCTCGTTCTGTTCGGGCTCAGCCAGCAGCCTCGCAGGCACGGTGAGCTCGTCGATCTCATCGGCGGCATCTCGCGCAAGGTCCTCACCCAGACGCTGCGCCGCCTCGAGCAGTACGGCTTGGTTGAACGCCATGCCGAAGCGCCCCGGCGCGTCGAGTACCGCCTCACCGACCTCGGCCAGACCCTCGTCGAGCCCATCGAGGTACTCAACAACTGGGCGAGGGACTACGGCGGGGCCATCGCCGACTTCCAGGAGGCGGCGGAAGCCGCCATTGCTGCCCGGGCCCGCGCCGCCGGTTGAGGACGGCCAGGTTCCCAAAGACGCCGACGTGAGGGATGCACGCAATCACGTGCTACACTGTTTTACGTGCTTAGTGCGGTCCGGGGTGGTCATGGTGAGCAATCAGAACATCACGCTGTCGCTTCCTGAGGAAGATCTCCGGGCAGCCCGGATCCTGGCGGCCAGCCGAGGTACTTCGGTATCGCAGTTGCTCGCCCGGATGCTGAGAGAACTGGTCGACCAGGAGACCGGCTACGCTCGCGCCCGCGACCGGAGCCTTGCCCGGCTGCGTGAGGGGATGAACCTCGGTACGGGCGGGCACGTCGACTGGAGCCGGGACAGCGTTCATGAGCGGTAACCGCCGGTTCGTCGATACCAACGTCCTGCTTTACGCCCATGACGATTCTGCGGGAACGAAGCGGGACCAGGCGCGGGCGCTGCTCGAGGAGCTCTGGGAGTCGAGGGAGGGCTGCCTGAGCATTCAGGTGCTGCAGGAGTTCTTCGTGAACGCCACCCGGAAGATCCCCAAGCCGCTCAGCGCGGAGACGGCAAAGGAGATCGTCGCCGACTTGTCGCACTGGCACATGCACGTCCCGGCCGCCGATGACGTGCTTGGCGCGATCGGGATCCAGCAGCGTGCCGGAATCTCGTTCTGGGACTCGATGATCGTCCGCAGCGCAGCCGAAATGGGCTGCAACGTGCTCTACTCGGAAGATCTCAACACGGGCCAGGATTACTTCGGGGTCCGGGTGGACAATCCCTTTCAGCCGCCGAGGGCCGACCCTAAGTAAACCAGCCAGATGATCGCCGGCCTCGCTCGGCAGGCCGACCAGACCCGCCAGATATGTACCGCATCCGCGCGTCACGGCGAAAGTTAGCAACCGAGACAGATCAGCCGGATATCGCGCTACAGCCCCGGGAGTGATCGCGGCAGCCCGAACCACGGCAGCACGCTGGCCTCGAAGTGGGTCATGGCGCAGACCTGGCCGCCAGCCAGGGTGAGCACGTAGAAGGCGGTCGCGTGGCGGATGCCGGCCGGGCCGCGCAGATAGGCTCCGAACGCCGGCTGGCCGTTGGCTCGCACCGGGACGAGGTCGAAGCTGCGTCCCGCGGCGAACAGGGCGGCGCAGTAGCGGGTCACGGCGTCGAGGCCCTCGTATCCGAAGGGCACCGGCGGCATCGCGATGAAGACGTCGTCGGTCAGCAGGGCCACCAGGGCGTCGAGGTCGGCCGACTCCCACGCGCGGGCGAACCTGGCCACGATGGCGTCCTCGGCGGGTGAGCCCCCGGTCGGCGGAGGCTGGTGGCCGGAGGCCGGCTGCTGTCGGCGCTGGAGGCTGGCGCGGGCTCGTTTGAGGGTGCTGTTGGCCGATTCGAGGGTCACCCCCAGCATGCCGGCCACCTCGCTGGCGCGGAATCCGAGGACGTCGCGCAAGATGAGGACGGCGACCTGGCGTGGCGGCAGCAGCTGCAGGGCGGTCACGAAGGCCAGCGAGATGGCTTCGGTCTGCTCGTAGCGGGCCTCCGGCCCGGGCGGCACGTCGACGGCACTCTCCAGGAGGGCGTCAGGAAACGGCTGTAGCCAGACAGCCTCATCGCGCGGGGTCGGCATGAGCGGTTCGTACTTAGACACGTCCCATTCCCTGGCCGGGCGCCGGCTCGCCGCGCGGTGCGCGTTGAGGCACCGGTTGGTGGCGATCTTGTACAGCCAGGTGCGCAGCGAGGCGCGTTCCTCAGTGAACCCGCCGATGCCTTGCCAGGCGGCCAGCAGCGTGTCCTGCAGGGTGTCCTCGGCGTCAGCGAAGGATCCGAGCATCCGGTAGCAGTGCACCTGCAGCTCCCGCCGGTGCGGGTCGGTCAGCTCCCGGAACGCCTCGCCATCTCCGGCCCGCGCCCGTGAGAGCAGATCGGCTGTCACCATCCTGCGCACCTTCCTCCCGCACCACGTGGCACTTCCACCCGGTACATACACCGCCCGGAAGGCGAACTGGGCGGCTCGCAGGCGCCCAGTTTCCCGGCGCCGCGGTGTATGCATCACCGACCGCCGAACGAGGAGCAGACCATGGCCATCCACGAATACCTCATAAAAGCCATCCAAGATGACGCCCGACGGACCGCGGAACGAAACCGGCTGCTTGTCGAAGCACGGATGGCTCGCAGGGCGCGCCGTCAGCATCCGGTTCCCGCTGCTCCACCAAGGCGCCGAACCAAAATAGGAAAGATCGTCACGAACGAGACCGCCGCGCTCGACGGAGTCACCCAAGACCCAGTCGGTGACGAACCCTCCAAGGCCGACGGCTGGGCCGGCCTGATCGGAAACACCTCGCGGCTCGCCACGCTCGCCCTGGGCGACGCGCTAGCCGCCGGGGCCTTCCTCCTGCGCCGCAGAAGCTAAGAGCGGCTCGCCTCGCGCCCAGCCCTAGAGGGCCATTGCTTGTAACTCTTCGCTGCTCCGCGCTGACCTGGTTACGCCAAGGCGGCCGACCAGCGCCGCCGCTTCGACCCGGCCCGCGACACCGAGCTTAGCGAGGATATTGGAGACATGGACGCTTGCGGTTTTGGGGCTGATGGAGAGGGCGGCGGCGATCTCCGGGTTGGACCTGCCCTGGGCCACCAAGAGCAGGACCTCGCGCTCTCGGTCGGTTAGCCCGAAGCGGGCCAGCTCGTCGGCGGGCCCGGGCGGTTCACCGGCGTCCCGGCGGACGCCTGCCCGCGCCCGGCGGAGGAAGGCGGATGCTTCCTCCGCGATCGGCTCGGCGCCGAGTCGCCCGGCAATCGCGTGATGGCCGGAAGGATCACGCAGGGCGGCTCGCGCAGATTATCCGCACCCGCGCTTAGCCTTGCCACGCAATTGATCGATGTGGCCGTAGTGTGATAGCGGCGCAGCACGCGGCCGTCAGGCCAGGGGCGGGCGTGGCGGCGCCTGCCACGATCGCAGTACGGCATCGTGTAGCAGATCAGTCCTCCCGCAGCGATTTACGAAGAGGAAGTCCTTGCTAGCAGGGAACGGGCTTTGTCTCGCGGGATGTCCTGGCGCCCGGCAGAGTGGCCCTGTTTTACCTAGAATGGTGCGGTCCCAGCCAGAAGGAGGGCATTGTCATGTCCCGCGGACTGCCGGATGACCCGGTTCACGACGAAGGCGAGCAGTTGCCGCTCATTGACGTCACCGTCGCTCACAATGCTCGCGTGTGGAATTACTGGCTTGGCGGCAAGGATAATTACGAGGTCGACCGGATGGCGGGGGACCGGGTCAGGGCGATGCACCCGGGCATCGTGCAGGTCGCCCGGGCCGACCGGGCGTTCCTCGGCCGCGTGGTCCGCTTCCTGGCCGGCGAGGCGGGGATTAGGCAGTTCCTGGACATCGGGACTGGCCTGCCGACGGCCGAGAACACGCACCAGGTCGCCGAGGCGGTTGCCCCTGAGGTCAGGGTTGTCTACGTCGACAACGATCCCATCGTCTTGGCGCACGCGCGGGCGCTGCTGACCAGCGAGCCGCCCGCGGTCACCAGTTACGTGGAGGCCGACGTGCACGACCCGGACGCGATCTTGCGGGCTGCGGCGGACACGCTCGACTTCGGCGAGCCAGTCGCTGTCATGATGCTGGGGATCTTGAACTTCGTGCTTGACAACGCGGAGGCGAAGGCGATCGTGCAGCGCCTCCTTGACGCCGTCGTGCCTGGCAGTTACCTGGCCTTGTCCCACCCGACCCTGGAACTCGGCGGTGCGGGGAACGCCGAGGCCATGCGGTTCTGGAACGAGCACGCCAGGCCGCCTATCCGTGCCCGCGATGGCGCGGAGATCAGGCAGTTCCTGACCGGGCTGGACCTGGTCGACCCCGGCCTGGTCTCCTGCGCGCTCTGGCGTCCCGACGGCCCCGCCGTCGCCGTCCCGCACTACGGGGCTGCCGCCGCCAAGCCGGCCACATGACCGGCATAAAAGACCCAGAGCGGCCTGTCAGGCCGCGGTCGCCGTCGATTAGATTTCTCATGCGGCGCGGGTAACTGCGGCGCGGAGGTCTTCGCCGGGGAGAGGGCCTGCCGGGGCAGCTCACTGGTGCAGGGACGCAACCGGCTGCGTCTCGCTGGATGGAGGTTGCGGATGGACCGTTCGGGTGGGCTCTCGGCCATCGGCGGTACGCCCGTCGTCCGGCTGGCGCATCTGGCAGGCGAGGGCTGCGCCGAGGTGTGGGTGAAGATGGAAGCGGCCAACCCAACCGGCTCGTACAAGGACCGGATGGCGCTGGCGATGATCGAGGCCGCTGAGGCCGACGGCCGTCTGCGGCCGGGCCAGCTCGTCGTTGAGTACACCGGGGGCAGCACCGGATCGTCGCTGGCGTTCGTCTGCGCCGTGAAGGGTTACCCGTTGCGGATCGTGTCTTCCGATGCGTTCGCAGTGGAGAAGATCCGCACGATGCGGGCGTTCGGCGCCGAGGTCGAGCTGATACCGAGCCCGGACGGCATCACGCCCGGGCTGATCCCGTCAATGATGCGCAGGGCAGCCGAGATCGCGGCGCAGACAGGCGCGTTCGCCACCGATCAGTTCAGTAACACCGACATGGTGGACGGCTACCGCCGCCTCGGTGAGGAACTGCTCGATCAGCTGCCCGGGGCGCCGCCGGTCAGTGCCTTCTGCAGTTATGTCGGTACCGCCGGCTGCTTCCTGGGTGTCAGCCGCACGCTGGCCGCCGCGCTGCCGGACGTGCACCGGGCTGCCGTCGAGCCGGCGGAATCGGCGGTGCTGTCGGGCGGGTTGCCGGGGACCCACCATATTGAGGGCGGCGGTATCGGCCACCGCCCGCCCCTGCTCAGTCCGGCCGACTACGACGAGGTCGTGGCCATTCCGGAAGCCGAGGCGTTCCAGACCGCCCGCCAGGCCGCCCGCACCGAGGGCATATTCTCCGGGCCCTCGACCGGCGCCAACCTCGCCGCCGCCGTCGGCATCGCCCGCCGGCTCGGCCCTGGCCACCGCGTGGTCACCATCCAGGTCGACAGCGGCCTGAAATACCTGGCCGGCCAGCTCGACCCTAACCCGCCAGCCATTCTGCATAGCCCCATTCACAGGGCACAGTCTCGGTTCTTCCTATTCCGCCGTTCGGTGCGGTAGTGGCTGATGCTGCCAGCGGCGGCAGTAACGGCCATTAGTGCGTACACCCTCCCTGCCTGACCGGAAGTACGCTGAGCCGATGCGACGTGGATCATGACGTACTACAAGTTCCTGCGTCTCAAGAACGGCCAGGTGATCTCGGACTGGGACGAGTCGGTATGGGAAAGGGGCGAATGGCGGGACATCGCGGTTGGTCCCGTACTGCAAGCCCAGGGGTTTTACGCCACGGAGCGGATTGCCGACGCGGTGCCGTGGTTCGGGAACGTGCTGGCCGAGGTGGAGGTGCGGGGCCTGTCGGTAGCGGGCAACGTCGTGACCGCGCATCAGGGCATGCGCATTACCCGCGCCTGGAAATTCAGCCGTCAGGACTGGGCCGACCTCGCTATTCATGCCGCCAGCCTCGTCCTGCCGATCTTCGAGTCCCGGTTCCCGGACGACAAGCGGCCGAGAGCGGCTCTTCAATCCGGATCCGCCGCGGCTGCCGCGAGAGCCGCCGGGGGAGCCGCGGACATCGGGGCCCGGTCGGCGGGACATGCGGCCCGTGCCGCCGCTGCGGCGGCGGATGCCAGGACGCGCACGGCATACGCCGGCGCCTACGCCGCGCTGGCCGTCAATTCAGCGGACGGTGCCGCGCACGGCATATCCCCTGCCGTGCGCGCTGATGTCCGCGGCAAAATAGAGGCGTGGCTGCACGAGCGCACCCGCTCGATGGAATCCGTCTGGTGACTGAACCTCCCCGGTCCGTGCCCCGGGACCGCCAAAGTCATTCGAGATCTGCATCTTATAGCGGTAGGTAGTCGAGGATGCGGTTTCGGTCACGGTTGATGCCCTGGAGAGTGACGGTCGCGAGCCGGTCCATGCGGTCTTGCGGCCCGTTGACGGGGACGGGGTGCGCGACGAAGTCTCGTGGGTGAATGATTGACCTCATGGTCATGCCTCCAACTGGATGGGGGAGTGATCAAGGGCCGCCGTTGGTGTTGGTGCACCGCGGCGGCCCGCCTGAGGCGAAGACGGGAGCGGAGGCATTCCGAGCCGGAGATTCAAAGTGTATTCAAGCGTCCCAAGCTAGGGACTTCCAAACGGATGTTGGTTGCCGCAAGTGCATGAGCTAGTCGGTACTCCAGCCAAAATAAACTTCTGCTCGGCGGAGCTTGTCGCTGTCGAAGGTCAGAATTTCGGTGTTCACGCCCTTGCTGCCATTCGGTTGTTTTGCCTCGTATGTGATGACGACTTCATCGCCGGACTCGATGAGTCGAATAAATTCGATCACTCCGCCTTTTCCTGCGCCAGGCCAGCAACGTTCAAAGTACCCTGCCCGGTCCAAGTGTGGATCTGGTGGAGCGGAAAAGGTAAAATTCTCCGCCAGGTGTTCCTCAATAAAGTGACGGTCACCCCTGGCGAAGGCACTGTAATATTCTTTTGCGATTTGGATTCGACTGCTCACGTGGGCTCACTCCTCGCCTTAATCGTATGCGCATGCCACGATAACACTTCCTATATGCGCGGCTCGGGACGGTGCAGGACCGAATGATGCGCAAGCAGTTCACGTCCCGCACCCGCGGGACGTGAACTGCTTCTTCCAGGGCCTTGAGATGGTAGAACCCGCTCTGGTGCGGGTCGAGGAATGGCGCCCGCCGGACCCTGGGACAAGCGACATCGGCAAGTTCGCCCCGTGGTGCGCAGTGGGCCGAAAGCCCTGAGGCCCAGCATCGCTGGTCAAGCCCCCTGCTAGTCCGCAGAACCTAGCGTCGGCGTGTTGGCTGTGTGGCTTGGTCCGGCAACGCTAGGGCCAGCCCCGGTGCCGACCTCGATGACAGGGACTCCCGGCCCAACCGCAGCACACTGCCATAATCCACCCAGCGGGTCCCAGCCGCTAGTGCGGCGACCGTGGCTACCGTTACGCCTGAAGCTACTCTTGGTGAGCCTTAGCCTCGTCGATCCAAGCTTGTGTCTCATGCTCAGACAGGCCCACCACTGGTCCGTGCCGTTCCTCGATCATCTGCTTGAGGTGCGCCGGGTTGCGGTGACGCAGCTCCTTGATCGAATCGACCCCGATGCTCTTGAGCATCTCCTTGTGCTTCGGTCCTATCCCCTTGAGCTGATCGAGGTCGTTCACTACATGCTCAGACATCTCTCCGTACCCCCGTACTGGCAGTCAGCAGCGCCAACAGCCCCTAGAGACTCCTGAGTCTCAGGCTAAGAGCCTCTCCGCAAGCCCGCAACCCCTCGCAGCCCTGAAGGTCTTCGTTGGCTGCGTTCGAGCCGGCAGCGGCCCCAGCCGGCAGCGGCCCCGGCCAGCAGCTAGCCGCCGCCCCGGCTGCTGTTCGCCGGAAAGACTCGCCAAGTCGCTGTCCCCGGTATGCCTTCCTGTTCGTCCGTATGGCAGGAACAAGCCAAAGGAGAACAGTGATGGGCAAGGTCATCGTTATCGAGTTCATGTCCCTGGACGGTGTCATCGGCGATCCGGACGGAAAAGACGGGTCGGCGTCTGGCGGCTGGGCGTTCCGGTACGGCCCGGAGCCGGTCTCCGGTGATCCGTTCCGCCTCGGCGGACTGCTGGACACCGGCACCTTGCTGCTCGGCCGCCTCACCTGGCAGATGTTCGCCGGGATCTGGCCGGGCCGCGGCGACTCTTTCTCGGCCAAGATGAACGCAGTATCCAAGCTCGTGGTGTCACGGTCGCTGGAGGATGCCGCCGCCTGGCAGAACTCCTCCGTCCTGCGCGGCGACCTGGCCGCTGAGGCGAAGACACACAAGCAGCAGCAGGACATCATCGTCATGGGCAGCGCCAGCGTCGTCCGCACCCTGGCGGCTGACGATCTGGTCGATGAGTACCGGCTGATGGTGTTCCCGGTCGTCCTCGGCGAAGGCACCCGCCTGTTCCCCGACGGCACGGCACCGGCGGACCTGGCCCTGACCTCTGCCCAGACCGTCGGCCCAGCCGTCCGGCTGGTATACAACCGGGCCGGGCAATCCGTAACGACAGCGGAACCTGGCACGATTAAGGGTTCACGGGTGGTGCATCGCGCCGACCTGGTGCTTTCACGGACTGGGTAAGCAGATATGCGCACTAACCGGGGCCGTGGACTGGCCCGTTAGGCCCGTCGGTCGCGTTGGGCCGCTGCTCCTGGTTTGAGGTGACGGTAAACCTGTTGGCTGTGCGCGCCGATGCCGCTATCGTCGCGCGCGTGGTCGCCTTGGAACATCTGGATGCGGTGCCTGACGGGGTGCTTGCCTCGTTCGGGGTGGCCGGGGTCATCCCGGTGCGGCTGCCTGGCGGCCAGGGGACTACCTGGCGAGCCGGGCAGGTGGTGCTCAAGCCTGCCGATTCGGTGCGGGCGGGAAGATGGTTTGCCGAGGTTTACGACGGGCTGGACGGCCGCGGTTTCCGCGTTCCGCGGCCGGTGCGAGCGGTCAGCGGGGACTGGGTCGCGCTGGGGTGGACGTGCTGGCAGTGGGTGGCTGGCGCTGCCGCTGACTGGTCCGGCGTCTCGCCCCGCTGGCCGGAACTGGTCGCGGTCAGCCGGGCCCTGCACGCCGCGCTGGCTGGCGCCCCCGTGCCGCCGTGGCGGGGCACTGAGGGGAACCCGTGGGTGATCGGCGATCAGGTGGCGTGGGGCGAGCGTGATCCGGGCGCGCTGCTCGGCCCGGCCGCCGGGCAGCTTGCCGGGCAGGTACGGCTGCTGCTGGCCGCGCTGCGGCCTGTCGGCCTGCCAGGTCAGCTCATCCATGCTGACCTGGCAGGGAACGTGCTGTTCGCCGACGGGATGCCGCCCGCGGTCATTGACTTCTCGCCGCTGGAACGCCCCGCCGGGCTGCCGCTCGCCGTCGTGGCGGTAGACGCGCTTCAGTGGCACGGAGCGCTGCCCGAGGTGCTCGACCAACTCGCCGACGAGCCGGAACTCGACCAGTTGCTGGCCCGCGCACTGATATACCGTCACGTCACCGAGATCGTCAGGCGCGCTGGGACACCCGGCATCGACACGGTCGCACGAACCGGGCAGCCGGTAACTGACCTGGTATTCGCAAGACTCGCCCGGCGGCGAAGAAACGAATCTGCGCACTAACTTGAACCAAGTCGAGCCGTAACGACGGCGGAACCGCGGCACTCCAGCCGCCGCCACTCAGTAACCGCCAGCAGGGTACTAACGCCCCCGCAGCGCGACCTCCGCCGTCACGTCATCGCGCCCGACCACCAGCAGCATGCCCATCGTCGGGTCGTCTCCCGTACGTTTGCATTGACGATTCTCAACGTGAATCGGAGGAGGGTACTCGATGGCTGTGCTTGATGCGCCAGCCGCGAGCACGCCCCAAGAGCAATCTGGCGGAGTGGCTCAGCGTCTGGTCGTTGCCTGGCAGCATCCGGTGGAGCGATCAATTAGTCCAGTCGGCTTCCTCACGTACGACGGAAGCGCTTACCAGTTCACCTACATCCACAACGCGCTGCTGGTTAAGGACTTCCGGCCGTTGCTCGGCTTCGATGACCTGCATCGCAGCTACCGCTCTGCTGAGCTGTTCCCGCTGTTCGCCCAGCGCGCCATGGACCTGCGGCGCGCTGACTACCAGCGGTACGTCAAGCGCCTGGGTCTCGAGGGTGAGCCAGGGCCGTGGGACCTGGTGCCCGTCAAGGCGGCCGTCCAGCGAGCCGAGGCGATCGCAGAGGGCGCGATCGTCCAGCTTGTCTTGCGCCTCAATGCCAAGCGCTAGCGGGCGGACCCAGATCGACCTGATCTGGGTCCCTCACCTGGTACATGGAATGTGCTGGGCCGCCGCGCATAGCGGCGGATATCGCGCTACAGCCCTGGAAATGATCGCGGCAACCCGAACCACGCCAGCACGCTGGCCTCAAAATGCGTCATCGCGCAGACCTTCCCGCCAGCAAGGGTAAGCACGTAGAACCCGGTCGCATGACGGATGCCCCCGGCCTGCGCAGGTAGGCCCCGAACGCCGGCTGCCCGTTGGCTCGCACCGGCACAAGGTCAAACCGGCGGCCAGCATCGTCTCCTGGACGGCGTCCTCGGCGTCGGCGAAGGATCCGAGCATCCGGTAGCAGTGCACCTAGCTCCCGCCGGTGCGGCCCGGTCAGCTCCCGGAAGGCGCCATCTCCGGCCCGTCCTATTGGTGCGTGTTGGTCGGCGCGTTAAAGGCCGAGCCCGAGTGCGTCCAGGGCGCGCGGCATATGTGGTTCGAACCCGTCGAGTCGGCCCTGACGCAGTTCCGGGACCGTCCACCATCGGATCCCGGCGAATTCGCGCTGGTCCGGATGCAGGGGCTGCCCGACGTGCCCAGCGAGCGCGAACCAGAGGCTGACGTCCACGTGCCGCATCGCGGGCGGCCCGACAGTCTCGGTCATCGTGAGGAAAAATGGCGCGTCCCCGAACGCCGCGTCGAGTTGCGCGGCGACGCCGAGTTCTTCGACGGCCTCGCGCCGGACGGTGTCAAGCGGGTACTCGCCAGGCTCGACATGCCCTCCGGTCGGCAGCCACAGGCCCGACAGCAGGTGGTCGCACAGCAGCACGCTCTCGGCCACCCGGTCGACGAGCAGAAAGTACGACACCAGATGCGGTGACGGGGTAACCGGCTTCACCCGCCGGAAGATGTCATCGGTCCCGGCCAGCCACGCCAACACTTCCCGCCTCTGCTCCCGTCCGAGGTCATCCGTCGGCTCGATGCCCGACACAAACCCAGCAACCATCGACGTCAGCTCTCCCGGCACGCACGCTATTCTCCCGCAAACCAACAGCGACCCGCAGGGTCGCCGAATGACGCACCAAAGACGAGATCCGGTATGCGGTCGAGCACGGCAAGCCTGTCCGATTCGTCG
This sequence comes from uncultured Actinomycetota bacterium, assembly GCA_963785645.1. GTDB lineage: Bacteria > Actinomycetota > Actinomycetes > Streptosporangiales > Streptosporangiaceae > Trebonia. The sequence goes on along the minus strand of CAWAWG010000013.1, from coordinate 158,750 downwards.
AACCTGCGGCTGCTATGCGGGCCGGGGAACTAAGGCCGATCGCCGCCGAAGAACGGACCGGCCAGTGATATCCGGTTTAGCGCCTTTTCGAATTGTCTTGCTAATCCGGAAAAACGGCACCGCGATCACGGGCGACTCTGATGCTCTCGGCAACCTCGTAGTTACGGGGCGGTGTCCGAGATGACGGAGTATGGTTCGGTCGGAAGAGAAAGGCACCCAGATGGCCAGTGACGAGACGTCGGCGCAGATTGGCGGCGCGGCGGTCGGAGCAGGACGGCCGGCGTTCGATACCAGCGTGGCGAGTCAGGCGCGGATGTATGACTATCTCCTCGGTGGCAAGGACAACTACGCCGTTGACAGGGCCGCCGTCGAGGAAGCGCTCAAGGTCTGGCCGGAGATGGCCTTCACCGCGAAGGCGAACCGGGCGTTCCTCGGGCGCGCCGTCTGTTACCTGGCCGGGGAGGCAGGGATCCGGCAGTTCCTGGACATCGGCACGGCATCCCGACCGCGGGCAACACCCATGAGGTCGCTCAGTCGATCGCACCCGAATCCCGGGTGGTGTATGTCGATTACGACCCGATCGTGCTAGCCCACGCCCGCGCCCTGCTGGCCAGCGGCGACGCGGGGGCCACCGAATTCATCGACGCGGACCTGCGCGACACTCTCGCGGTCCTCGCCGAGGCCGGTCGACTGCTCGACTTCAGCCAGCCGGTAGCGGTCACGCTGCTCGCGATCCTGAACGCGCTGCCGGACTCCGACGACCCGCACGGGATAGTGGCCAAGCTGATGCGCGCCGTGCCGTCGGGCAGCTACCTCGCCATAACCCACCTAGGGCTGGACCTCCTCGGCGAGCAGGCCGAAGACAGCCTCGGGACGATGCAGCACCGAATGATGCGTAAGCAGTTCACGTCTCGCACTCGCGAGCAGGTGGCCAGCTTCTTCCAGGGCCTTGAGATGGTAGAACCCGGACTTGTGCGGGTCGAAGAATGGCGCCTGGAACCTGGGACAAGCGACATAGGCAAGTCCGCCTTGTGGTGCGCAGTGGGCCGAAAGCCCTGATGCGGGTGCCAAATGGGGGCCAGTTATAGCCGTGCCCCGGGCGGCTTGCGGTGCAGAGGCGGACCCGGGGCGTACAAACTAAGATTACCCAGCGTCCAACAGGTGCAGCAAGGTCGGCGCGTCGATGACATAGCGCGCAGCCGAGTAAGGCCGCATCTACAGCGGACTCGACCTCCCGCACCGGATCAGGAGCTGATTGCGCGCAACGCCGACTCCCGGGCGATATCGGTCCGAGTCGTAACGTTGAGCTTCTTGAGGATGTGCGACACGTACGTAGCCACAGTTCTGCGCGAGAGCATAAGCCGCGCCGCGATCTCCGGGTTCGATAGTCCCTCCTCGACGAGGGCCGCGACCTGTATTTCGCTCTTGGTGAGCGAGTTCCACCCGCTAGCCGCTCGCCGATGCTTGCTGTGCGGCCCGCGCCTGATGCCATAGGCCCGGAATTCGCCGCTGGTCCGTTTCACGTCCGCCTCAGCCCGGAGGAACTCATAAACTTCGGCGGCCTCCTCGTACGCTTGGCGCGCGCGAATCTGGTCGTGGGCCTCGGCCAGACACCTGGCTGCCGCCTCAAGGGCCTTGGCCCGGGGGAGAGGCCGCCCGGCGTCGGCGTAGCGCGGCGCTGCGGCCAGCAGCGTGAACGCATCCTGCTCCACCATGCCACGGCAGTAAAGCGAGTTCGCTTGCTGATGCGGAATGTCGCTGTCGTCAGCGAGTGCGGCTGCCCGTTCGGCGAGTCTCCGGGCTGTCGCCTCATCGCCAGTCTTCAGGGCGAGACGGACGGCGTCAGCCAGGAGATCTTCGGTCTCTCCCATGTTGTTGGCGTCGGAATCGAACGCCATCACTAGGACGGCCAGGGCGTCGTTGAGCCTGCCTGCCTCTTCGTGGTCCAAGCTCTCGGCCAGCGACAGAGCGGGGACTGTCCTGTGACCGAGTCGCTGCCCGTAGGCTTGGGCGGCCGCCAGATGCGAGCGCGCGGTATCGGCCTCGTCGCGGTGGAAGCTGATCACGGCTGCGATGGCGAGTTCGCAGCAAGCTGCGAAAGATTCCTTCAAGTGCTCGGGCACAATGCCTATTTCGGTAAGCGCATCGTCCCATCGGCCCATCTCATAAAGCCCCTGACCGAGGACACCGTGCGCTTGGGCCACGCGAGCATCAGCCGGGTCGTCGAGCCATTCGCCTATGCCATGGCGGCCTATCAGCGGGTGGTCTGGCTCTACGGGCCGCTGTTCGGGTTGATCATGATCCTCGGGCTTGGCGGGCTCGTACGGGTAACTAGGCGCGGAGGCTGGCGCATCGGCATCCAGCGGCGACGTGACGGGCCGTCCATGATGCCCTGGGCAGCAGCCGTTGTCCTCTTGCTCGGTCCGATCGCGACCGCTGACTTTGACTACCGGTACCTGCTTCCCGTCGTCCCGTTCGCCTGCCTGGCGGCGGGCCTCGCGTTCGCCGTGCCGGCTATCCGGCCCGGGCGGAAGGACCCGCAGCCGTCCGGAGCGGAGGCGGCGCCCGGCCCGGAGACGGCGGCCGCTGCCCCGCAGGCAGCGGAGGCACGCTTAGCCCGCCATCTGCCGTGTGCCCGTCATCGGTCAGGCGAAGCCGGTCCCCAGCCGCCGGGTATCCGCCGCCGTCCTCGAGTGCGCGGGGTGTTGCTGGCCGGCCCGACGACGGACCGGGCGTACGGCAGCAGCAGCGAGTTGGCCGCTGCCGCTGCCTCGACCAGGGTCGCGGCGGCCTGCTGCCAGTGGGCGGACTCTTCCGCCGTGAGCTGGGCCCGGACGGCCGCCCGGGCCAGGGGGTGCACCTGAACCCGCAGGCCCATATGGCGGACCAGCGACATGGGGTGCAGCGCGTTCATCGCTTGGCCGGCCGCGGCCGGGTTGCCCAGCAGCGGCCCGAGCACGGCCGCCGCCTCCGGGCCCGGCAGGACGGCGGCCCGCCCGGCCAGCAGCAGGCCCTGCAACGGCACGGGCTCGGGCGGCAGGACCGCCAGCAGCCGCAAGAGTCCGGCCGCGGCCGCGCTGCGCTCGGCCAGCCGGGACAGCGCCAGGTTGACGCCTTCGGCCACATCGGCCGGGTCGTCCCCGGCGGCTGCGCCGCGCTCCAGGGACGCCATGGACATCGGGCGGGTCCTGATCGTGAACGTGATCGGGCTGTCGTCCTCCGGCTCATGCCCGGGGTGCCCGTGCAGGTCTACGGTGCATACCCGCTTCCCATCCTTCTCCGGCGCGAACAAGATCCGGCAGATGCCCTGATGCGGCGCTGCGTACCGTTCCCCGTCGATCGGCTTGCCCGCGCGGACTACCCCCCACTCCCAGATGCCGGTGCCGCCGAGGCCCACGCACTGGTCGTTGCCGAGCTCGTCCGGCCGGACGAAACGCAGGGAGCCGACTTCCAGGGCCTCTTTGATCATCGCGGCGAACACGTTGACGTCGCAGACGGTCACGCCTTCGGGAAGGCTGCCGTTGACGAACAGCGTCCGGGGCAGGCCCCGCCGGCTCAGGTCATCGAAGGACACGGTGACGGGTGGCCTTCGGTACCCCATGGCGTCCTTGGGACCGAGCTGGACGTGGTTCCCGGCTGGGCGCGTGCTAATCGGGAAAGTCGCCAGGACAGAGCCGATTACCTCATGGCCGTGTTCGAAGGTCCTCGCCTCGATGGTGACCTGCCGCCGCCCCTCAAGTTCCGGTGCCAGCGTCATCCGCCAGCCCGATCGCCGTCCGGGGGTGACGACCGCCCATTCCCAGATCCCGTTGTTGCCGACGCCCCGGCACAGCTGGCTGCCGTCTTCGTCGGGCGCGTCCACGAGCAGGGTCCTGGGCGGGTTGTAGGCCTCTTCGATCATCGCCGCGAACACGTTGACGTCGCCGACGGTAACCCCTTCGGGGAGGAAGGAGTGGACGAACAGCACTTCGGGCAGGCCCCGGCGCCGCAGGTCTTCGAAGGAGGCGGTAACGGGCGGCCGACGGTACCCGAGGTCTTCCCGGGGGCCGAACTGAACGGCATCCATAGCGCCGAAGCCTAGCCGCCTCCACCGTCATTTCAGGTTCCCGCGAACACCCCGCGGGTACCCCGCCGGTGTCGGCCAGTCCGACATCCTCATCGATTCTTCGCTTCTCGGGGCAGGGGAATGTGATTCTGTCTTCCAGATCCAAATTCGCGAACGAAACCAGGAATGAGACCGGCGTCAGCTCCAGTAAACGGAGACGTGCACATGGACGTGAGGCAGCACGTCGACTAGGAGCCACACGAGAAGGCCGCCTATAACCGCGTACAGCACAGCACCCCACGGTGCGCTTGGGTCCGGCCACCAGCACCGCTTCATGTCCTGTGGTTCCCGTGCTGCCGGTCCTTGGTCTGGCACGGGCATCGGCTGCCTCCTGTGGTTTCTCGGTGGCGGTTTGGGTGAGTGACAGCGTGGCAAATGCCGGGACCGTTGCGGGAGCCGCAACGGTATTGCGGTAAAACGGCAACGTTGCCGGGCTGCAATGGCAGGGGGCGCGTGGCTTGGAATCGTAGACTTGCGTCATGTCAGGCGAAATCGGCCGTGATGAGCCCGGGCGCAACCCGGAGGCCGACTCAGGGGAACTGGGCTTTCGCGGTGGGCTCGCGGAACTGGGGGCACTGGCTCGGGTATCGGCATCGCAGTCCCTGAGCCCTATTTCTGACGATGTTCCCGCTGAGATTCAGGTTTTTGCCGGGACGCTGCGCATGCTGTTCTGCGCGCTCGGCATGTCGCTGAACCGGCTGGCCGCGTTGCTGCATTCAGACGCGGGGACTGTGTCACGTTATCTGAGCGGAAAGAGGATCCCGCCGCCAGGTTTTATAGAAGGCCTCTGCAAAGCGGTTTACGACGCCAAAGGATCCTTGGTCACCGAGCAGGTTCATGAGCTCGTGCATGAGCAGTTCCTGGTCGCGCTGCGGGCGCACAACCCGGCTCGGTACGAGGTACAGCGGCTCACTGACCTGCTCCAGGCCGCTGCGCAGGAAAAGCAGCAGTACGAAATCACTGTGGCCGCTCTTGAGGATGCGATCGCCAGCCGGAAAGACAAGATCTACGATCTGGAGCTCGAGGGTAGGCAACTCCGGTCGGCCTGGGACCGCACCGAGGATCTCCTTGAGGAGGAAAAGAAACACCGGGAGCGCCTGCAGTACGCAATGGACACCCTGTACGCAGAGGTCAGTGTCTTGAGATCGCGACTGATGTCGGCGCAGCGGAGGGCCGCCGCAGCTGAGGAACGCTGCCGGGAACTCGAAGCTCGGCTTGACTTTGCTGGTGCCCTCCTCCTGGATGAGGAACACGGAACATCGGCACCAGGCGCCGCCAAAGCGGCTGCCGTACCGTCATCCGGGCTGCGTGACATCGATCCTCGCGAATTCGAAGGGGCTGCACAATCCATCCGCACGTACGCGGTCCAGTTCGTACCCGCGTTGCTGCAGACCAAGGACTACGCACGGGCCGTCATCCTGCAGAGCGCGCCCGGCCTCGACCCCGACGAGGTCGAGCGCCGGGTGACGCTACGAATGAACCGACAGGAATTGCTGACTCGGGAGAACCCGCCACGCTACTGGGTCGTCATGGACGAGGCAGCGCTACGGCGCCCGATGGGCGGCCGTGACGTGCACGTCGGCCAGATCGCGCGTCTCATCGACCTCGTCGGCGAGCCCAACATCACCATCCAGGTGATGCCCTTCCGGTACGGCGGGTACGCGGCTGATGGCGGCGCGTTCACCATCATGCGGTTCCCGGAGATCGACCAGCCCGACGTGGTCTACATGGAGTACCTGACCGGTGCGCATTACGTCGACAAGCCAGAAGAAGTCGAGCGGTACGCCGCGGTGATGGACCACCTCCTCTCGGTCGCAGTCACGACACCCGACCGGACCAGGGAGATCCTGATCGTTATATTGAAGGAGATATAAGAATCCCGGTAAGTCTGAACAGCGCAGCGATTCCCCTGCGACCTTCATATCGGGTTCACGGATCGCCATGCGCTCGTCGGCAGTGATGCGCTGTTCATGCTCTGCTCGACGGACTCGCCCGCGACGCGGACCTCTTCGAGATGCTGAGCGGCAGCCCGCCGCGGCAGACCACGGCGGAATCCCAGTCCGCTGATCAGGGAAGCTCGGATCGCCTCTCTCAGCGGCCGGACGCCTTGACCGTCCTGGCCGGCGACAACGATGTTGGGTCACCGCCTGCCTGCGAGTGGCGGTGCGGGCGGACGGGGGTGATGATGGCTGGGTGGTCCAGGTGGAGCAGTGGCAGGTGTTTCCCCGCGGCCTGGCGGGCGGTAACCCGTGCCCCCTGGTCAGCGATGCGCGGGAGCTGACGGCCGGGCAGATGCGGGCGATAGCGGCGTACTACGGGCATGAGAGCGCCTTCGTCACCGGCCTGAGCCGGACCGGAGTGACGCTGCGCTATTTCGTGCCGCGGCACGAGATGCGAATGTGCGTGCACGCCACCATCGCCGCCGTTACCGCGCTGATCAGCTCCGGTGTACTGACGACTGGGCGCACCACGGTCAGCACGGCTTCCGGCGGGCACCAGGTCACCTGGGACCATGGCGATGATGGTCCGCCCGAGGTGACGGTGGCGCAGCTGAGGCCGTCGTTCGGGTCTCCTGCCCGGGTCCACGCGGAGCTGGCCGCGGCGCTTGGCCTGCCGTCCGGGAGTATCTGCCCGGCCGCGACGATCCAGCCGGTCAGCGTCTCACGGGCGAAGCTGATCGTCCCGGTGCGTGATGCCGGCACGGTGCATGCGGCCCAGCCGGATCTCCCGGCGCTGTGGGACCTGTGCAGGCGGCTCGGCACCACCGGCGCCTACGTCTTCGCACCCCACCCCGACGAAGACCCGGCCCACCTGGTAGCCAGGCAGTTCCCCGTCGACGCCGGCTATCCCGAAGATCCGGCGACCGGCGTGGCCGCCGGCGCGCTGGCCGCCTACCTGGCCGGTCGGCACCGGCTGGCCGAGCCGGCCTGGACGCGCATCACCATCGACCAAGGTGACGCGATGGGCCGGCCGAGCACCCTGCACGCAGCCGCGCTCGCCGGGCCGGACGGCGTCACCAGCCCGAGCGTTACCGGACAGGCGGTCCGCACCGGCCGTGAGCAGCTCAGCCTGAACGCGCTCGGCCGCGACCTGCCCGAACCCGAACTACGGTAACGGCCACGGTAACCCGCTCCGCTCGGCTTACGCCGCATACGGCTGCGGCGGCTCAGGCGCCGGGGGTGAGCGCCGTGTTGATGCCGCCGTAGACGGGTGGGGCTGAGCAGTTTTGGACGGTGAACTGTGCGGTATCGATCCCCGCTGGTATCTGCATCACCTCCACCGCCGCCAGCGATCCGTCCTTTTTCGCGTAGCCGATGGCGACCACCGTCTCTCCGGCCCGGAGCTGGCTCAGCGTACCTTGGGCCCACAAGCTGATCACCGTTTCGGTCGAGAGGGTCACGCGGACCTGGGTTCCGCCGGACGTGGCCACTGTGAAGCCGTCGGCTCCCGCGTCCGCGGCCGTTCCCTGCGCGGCGACGAAGCCCGGTGGTACATATTCGATGCCAGGTCCGAGGAACCTGCCGACACCGATCAGGGTCGCGGTAATCGCGCCGGCGGAGCCGTGTCCCAAGACTGTTATGGGCGTGCCGTCGGTGATGGCATCCGGCGGAACGTCGGCGTCATGCTCGGTCGTCTGCGCGGATGTGGTCACGGTGATCGGCACGCCGCCGCTGGTCTTGATGACTAGGCTCGCGCCACTTACCTGCTCGAGCGTCCCTGAGGTCTTCGCGAGGGTGATGCAGCCGGTGACCGGCTTGAGGGCCGCCAGCTTGGCAGCGAGAGTGGCCGAGCCGGGGCTCGCCGGAGTGGTGCCGGTGAGCGCGTTCGCCAGGCCATAACTGGCCCCGCCGAGCAGCAGGATCCCTGCTGCCGCGCTTGCGGCCAGCACCCTGCGCCCTGGCCTGCGTGCCTGCCGCGGCAGTTCGGGCAGCGCCACGTCCGGCGGGCCCGCGTGCGCGGCCAGGTCACGGACGCCGCTGGCGACGGTTCCCCAGCGCGCGGCCTCGGCGCGGCAACGCTCACAGAACGCGAGATGCTCCCGTGCCGCGTCGCCCGCCTCGCCGTTGACCTCGGCGAGCAGTTCCTCAAGGTCCAGATGGGCGGATTCGTGGTTCATCGGTTCTGGCCTTTCTCATGCAGTATCCGGCCGAGCGCGGTGCGCGCCGAGGCGAGCCGGCTCTTCACCGTCCCGAGCGGGATTTCCAGTACGCCGGCGATCTCGGGGAGGCTGAGCCCGGTGCCGAAGGCGAGCCCGAGCAGCTCCCGGTGGGCGGGCGCGAGCTCACGGATCGCATCCGTCACTGCGGCGAGCTCGGCCCGTTCCAGCGCTATCACTTCCGGCCCGGGACCGAGACTGGGCAGGTCGGCGGGGAATTCGTCGTCCACCACCCGCAGCCGTCGGCCGCGCAGCCGGTCTCTGGCCTGCCGCCGGGCGATGGCGATCACCCAGGAGCGCACCTGCGATTGCGACCGGAAGGACCCGGCGCCACGCCAGACGGCGAGCATCGTGTCCTGAAGGATCTCCTCGGCGAGGGCGCGCTCCCCGGCCACGAGCAAGATCTGCGTGAACACGACCCGGCCATGCCGCTGGTAAAACTCGGTCATCGCGCTCTCGTCGCCCTGGCTGATGCGGCGCAGCAGCTGCGAGTCGTCCTGGTCACGCCCCCGACTGGCGGCGAGGGTCGCGGCACCGGTGTTCCAATGCGGGACATTCACCCATAACCTCCCGAGGTTTCGCTCGGAGAGTAAGTAGCAACAGGCAGCGGCGCGGTTCGCCCCGGGAAGGATCGCGTTTCCGCGGTCAGGGGCATGGCCTCGCGGTCAGGCCATCAGGCGGCAAGCTTGCGAATCCACCTGAGCAGGATGACCACGGCTGCGGCAAGCCCGATGGCGCAGAAAACGATCACCCCGACCTTCAGGCCCGTATCCACGGAGTTCGCGCCCTGGATGACGGCGCCGCCCACGCACCCCGATACGCCCGCATCGAACAGCACGACGGCAAGCGGCACGTAGCGGGAACCACGCCGTTTGGACCACGGGGAGGAGGCGAACACGCCCGTCATCATGACCAACGCGAAGCCGGTCAAGAACACGGTTCCCCCGATGTCGCTGTCCCCTTCGTGCAGCACGGAGTCCTCGCTGAAGAAAACGTGACCGCCCGGATCGCGCAGCGCCTGGGCGGACCCCTCCCATAGGAGCACGGACACCGGCTCGCCTCCCGCCAGCCCGCTGATCCACCCGAGGCCGGGGGTCACGTACCAGAGGTGGAGCGCGCCGCCGTCGAGGTCGACTTTCACGTCGCCCTTGCCGGAACGGACGTCCGAGACTGTCCGGGTCTGCCAGGCGAAGCAGTCGCCAGCGGGCGTGGCGTTCCCGGTGCATCGTGGCGCGGCGAGGAACTGGCCAGCTTGCGCCCGCTCGTCATAGGCCCTGTGCGCAAAGTATCCGGCGAACACCAGGCACGCGATCGCGACGAGGCCCAAAAAGGCCATGGGGACGATCCACTCGCTTTTTCCCGGAGGCAATCTCGGCTGGGCGGTGGCACGGGGGGGCCTCGGCCGGTCAGGATCCCCCCACGACTGGCCCTCTGAGTCTCGGAAAGGCCAAAAGTCGGACATACTGACCATAATTCCACGCCGGTCAATTGCCGTCGGGACGACGCAGATCCGGTCACGGGCCACGGCCCGGCTTAAGCGCATATTAGCCAGCCCCCTCCGACCGACCAGAATTCTTAACCGACGCGAGGTCAGGACTACCGGCCCTCCAGTGCGGCCAAGCAAAAGGTCAGTGGTGAGGAAGGAAGTGCCTTGGCCGGGCGTGGAGTTGAAGACGCCAGGATCGGACGCGGCTACGCCTCGGCGGGCCGCTGCGGCCATCTCCACGCGGCCACGGCGAAGAACACAGCCGCGGCCGCGGCGAGCCCGTCGGCCGCCAGCAGCCAGCCGCTGGCCGATACGCTGGTGTCCGGCGTCCAGTCTCCGTCGCCGGGAACGGAGCGAACGGTGACGTGATCGCCGACCGACCACGTGTCGGGGCCCTCTATGGTGCCGTTTATCGCCGGCCCGGCGAGCGCGCGCAGCGAGTAGAAATAGTCTTCCCCGACGAACCCGTCGGGGAGCGATGACTTCCCGGTCACCACCGCCTTCTCGATGACGCCGTGCTCCTGGAGACGCAGGTTCTGGAAACCGATTGTCAGCACCGCGTACAGCCCGAGCGCACACACGACGCCCGCACCCCGGCATACCCAGAAAACAGCGATCCGGTCATCGCGGGCGCCGATGCGCGCAGGCAGAAAGAAGATCACCAAGCCCGCGAGCATCACCGGCGTCCAGACCAATACCCAGGCCCACAACGGCAGGTCATGCCTGGCCGCTAGAATCGCCGCGCCGACACAGCCGGTGAAGGAGACGATCAGGCGCAGTGCTGCGAGACCAACGCGGCGAACGCCGCGGGCAGCCGCAGTCGGCCGCTCAGCCCGCGGCCTCGCGAGACGGTCCGCTGCTCGCAAGCCGCCGGTCATGACACCCTCACACGCCTATAATGCATAACCCGCGACAGGCTGACAATAAAGCGGGTACCGGTGGTGGCAGGGAACATACGAGCGACCACGTCTGCGCGTTTTAGCGAGCCGTACACACGTTACCGAAGTTTCACGTTGGACAGATCTTACGCACCGGCTGCAACGCCGAGCGACATGGTATGTGACCGATCTTCCAGGAGCCGCATACCGCTGATTATTTGTTTCATCTTGGCGGAGGACTCAAACGCGGCTTGCGTCATCCCCGCCCCTAACGCATTTCCGACTGCATTAATGCTGGCCCGGAATCCGGGCGTGTATCAGGCACACCCGGCGCTGGAAGTGGAGTCCGGGGACCCCGCGCGGCCAGGCACCAAAGCTCGCAAACCTGGGGCTTGCGCACCCGGGCGCTTCTCGGTAAACGTTTGGGAGTGCGGTGAGTGCCACCGTCGTCCACATGGTCGGCCCGCTGGTTCGCGGCTGGTCTCGGAGGAGCCGTGACAAGCGTTTACCACAGCGAGCGCCTGGCGGCGGCCTATGCGTTCGACCGGCCTTCGGTACACGGGCAGTTCGTGCGGTCGGCGGGCCTGACCGGCAATGCCGGCCGGGCCCTGGACGTGGGCTGCGGCGCGAGTCTTTCCACTGCTGCCCTGGTGCCGCTGGCCCGGCGCGTCGTCGGGCTGGAACCAGTCCCGGCCATGCTCGCGCACGGGCGGGTCGTCGTGCCGCAGGCCCGGTTCGTTATCGCCGAGGCGGAGCGGCTGCCGTTCGCGGACGCGTCGTTCGACCTGGTCGCGGCGGCGGGTTCGCTGAACTACGCCGACCTCCGAGGATCAGCGTTCCCGCGAACGCCCCGGACCGCCGAGCCTGAGTACGTCCAGGGCAGAGCGCGCCGCATGATGGACAGGAGTCAGCCTGGCACGAAGAGCTGGCTGCTGACATGCCCTCGCCTGACGAGGTAAGTTGCCAATTCAGTGACCCGGAGCAGGATTCGGTCCGGTCAGGGCCGGAAGCTGGCGCGGTACCCGGTTGGCGTGCGGCCGGTCAGCTCCTGGAAGGCGGCGTTGAACGCCGACAGCGAGCTGTAGCCGACCATATAGGCGATCTTGGTTACCGGGGTATCGTCGGCCGCGAGCTCCTCGATCGCGCGGAGCACCCGCATCCGGCGCAGGGCTGCCCGCCAGGTCATCCCGGTCTCTTCGGAAAAGCGCCGGGCCAGCGACCGCGGCGCCAGGCCGACCTCGTCGGCCAGGTCCTCGAAACGGACCTCACCGCCGAGCCGCTCCTCGGTCAGCCGCAGGGCCCGGCGAAGTTCCGGTGAGCGGCCCACCGGCACCACGACCGGACTCGGCTGCTCGGCGAGCCGCCAGGTTACCGCAGCGAGCGCGGCGAACAGCGTCTCGGCATACGCCGTGAGGGGCTGGTCGCTGTTACCCCACGAGCCGCATTCGGTCACCAGGGCGCGGGCCAGGGGGCTGAGGTCGAACACGGTCAACGGTGCGGGCGGGGCCAGGGTGAATGCGGTGTCGAACAGCACCGACGCGGTCGTAATCGGATGCGGGACGCTCACCCTGATCGGCCGGCCAGCCTCGATCAAAGCGGCCCGGGCCGGCGGCAGCAGCCACACCCGGCCCTGCGCCTCTAGCCGGAGGGTGCCGGCGGAGGCGCAGAGCAGGTAATGGCGGTCGACGCAGAGATCACGAGCGGGCTCCGCCGCGAACGTGCGGACGAAGCTGTATGCCTTGCGGGTCATCGATGGCCTCGCACCGGCCGATCGCGGGAGTCCGCCGCGACGCCGGTCAGGCGACGGTCTCCAGCAACTCGGCGCGGAAGCGCCGGCTGACCGGAGCCCCGGTCATGATCGGCCGGATCACCTCGCCGAAGCGCGCGAAGGTATCCGACCTCTGGTAGCCGTCAAACGACGCCTGGTCGTCCCACTCGTGGACGATCGTGATCCGGGCCTCGTCCTCACGTGAGGCGTAGACCCGGAAGGCGAGGTTGCCGGGCATGGCACGCACCCGATCACGCTCGCCGTCGAGCTGGGCCAGGGCAGCCGGGCGGTCGGTGACAGCGGTGCTGAAGTCGACGATGGCGATGAGCACGAGGGACCTCCTGGATCGGGCGGCAACCACCGCGGATGAGATGCCCCAATCCTCACACGACACCCGCTCGGCCAGCCGCCGTCAACCGGACGCGTTCACGCTGCCAACGGACAGGCTTCAACCTCATCCCGAACGGTCCCGGGTGTCTTGAACGCTTCGCTACTGAAGTAATGCCCGTCGTCCGCCGCGAGGCGGCCCGCCAGCACGTCCCTGACGCCCGCCAACTGAAACCCAGGGCTATTCGGTGTGGTGGACCTCGGCGCGTTTGTAGACGGGTGTCGGGATGCCCTCCATACGTGCTTTGAGCTGCAGGGCCAGGTAGAGGGAGTAGTAGCGCGACAGGGCAAGGTTGCCGCCGTGGAACCACAGGCCCTCCTGGGCCGTCGGCTTCCACATGTTGCGCAGTTCGCCCTCCCAGGGACCCGGATCCTGCGTCGTGCCCGAGCCGAGCCCCCAGACCTTCCCGACCTGGTCGGCCATGTCCTGTCCGATGATGCCGGAGGCCAGCTGATTCATGGAGCCGTAGCCCGTCGCGTAGACGATGAGATCGGCCGGGAGCCGGGTACCGTCACCGAGGACGACCTCGTCCTCGGTCAGTTCGACCACCTGCCCCTTGGCCAGCTTGATGTCGCCATTCGCGACAAGTTCGGAGGCGCCGACGTCGATGTAGTAACCGGACCCGCGCCGCAGGTACTTGAGGAACAGGCCGGAGTCGTCCTCGCCGAAGTCGAGGTCGAAGCCGGCCTGTTCCAGCCGGCGGTAGAACTCGGCGTCACGCTCCCGGATGGCGTTGTAGACCGGGGTCTGGAGCGTGGGCAGGATCCGGAACGGCAGCGAGGCGAAGATCGTGTCGGCCTTGAACGTGGTCAGGCCGGCGGCGACGGCGCGCTCGGAGTAAAGGTCGCCGATGCCAAGGTCCATCAGCGAGTCTGACCGCACGATGTGGGTCGAGCTGCGCTGCACCATGGTGACGTCGGCACCGATCTCCCACAGCGCGGCGCAGATGTCGTGCGCGGAGTTGTTCGACCCGATCACCACGGTCTTCTGGCCCTTGTACTTATCGGGACCCGGGTGAGCCGAGGAGTGATGCTGGTCGCCGCGAAACTTCTCGCGGCCAGGGAACTCGGGGACCCTCGGCAGGCCGGACGCTCCCAGCGCCAGCACCAGCTGTCTGGGCCGGAGCGTGATCTCCGCGCCAGCGCGGTCGACGACGACGGCCCACCCGTCACCCTCCCGGACGGCGGACTTGCAGGTGGTCGAGCCCCAGTAGTTGAGCTCCATGACCAGCGCGTACATCTCGAGCCAGTCAGCGATCTTGTCCTTCGGCGAGAACACCGGCCAGCTCGCCGGGAACGGAATATAGGGCAGGTGGTCGTACCAGACCGGGTCGTGCAGTGCGAGGGACTTGTAGCGCTTGCGCCACGAGTCACCGGGCCGCTCGCTGCGCTCGACGATGATCGTCGGGACCCCGAGCTGGCGCAGCCGCGCACCGAGCGCGATGCCGCCCTGGCCGCCGCCGATGATCAGCACCTCGGGCTGGGCGGTGTAGCCGAGCTCGGCCCGCTCACGGACCCGGCTCTCGGCCCACGTGACCCGGTCGCGGAAGGCGCCGTGGCGCACGCCATTGGGCCGCCGACCGTTGCTGGGCTCCTCATGGCCCTTGAGTTCGTCGAGCGTCGTGAGCAGCGTGAACGCCTTGCCATCGACGAGCCGGAGCAACCCGCTGCCCCGCCCGGCCTTGGTCTCAAAGGCGATCCAGGCGGTGATGACGCCGTCCGCCTCGACCGGCTCCTCGGTGACCCGGAAGCCGACGGGATCGACTTCGTCGAGCGTGGCCCGCAGCAGGTCCGCGACCCCCGCGCCCCCCTCGACCGTGGTGATGTTCCAGGTGAACGAGACGATGTCGCGCCAGAAGCTCTCGGTGGCGAACAGTGCCCCCGCCGCATCGGCGTCGCGGGCCGTGAGGGCGTTCTGGAACGCGGTAAGCCACGCATTGGTTGCGGACGCGGCAGCGCTCACCTTCTGGTCGACGGACTGAGTCATTGGTGGCCTCCTCGCCCAATTAAGCCTAGGCGCACCGCCGCCAGCAATCCAGGTACCCGTCGTCCCGTTCGCCTGCGTGAACCGGTCCGAATGCTGCCGCGTACGTCTCCGTCCGGGGACACTTTTGTACTGGTTACGGGTAACAGCCATGGAGGGATGCGCAGTCAGTCGTATTCGTTCTGGAGACCTGGTGTGCGCCTCAGCGACCAGGGCGATGCGGTGCTGGGCGTCTGGGAAGCCGCCGAGCACCGCATCGTCCCGGCGGCACCTTTCAGTAGGAGCCGATGTAGCGGTGATGGCCGTTCATGCTCCCGCTGGTCGGCGTGACCGGGGCAAGCGCGTCGTCGGGCTGCGCGCTTTCCTGCGCCGTGCTCTCGGCATGGCGGCGAGCGGTGTCCGATGGCTGGCTACGCCCCGGGGTTTTGAAGGCTGTGGCCCCTGGGAAAATTGGGGCTGATGGGATCAAGAAAATTTTGCCCGTCATCGTGACGGACCGGTTCATCGTCGGTCTCCTCATCGGAGGACCACTCGCGGAAGGAACACCGAGATGAAGCAACCAGACGCCCTCCTGGCCGCCACCGTCCTCGGGGCAGCGATCCTGGCCGCGCCCGCGCTGCCCGCGTCCGCCTCCACCATCCCCTGTACGGTCTTCCGCGTTAAGGGCGACGACGCGACGACCGGGCAGACCTGGGCATTCAGGCCGGTGCGGGACCTGAGCGTCACACCGGGAAGCACATCCGTGGCGATCAGGTTCTACAGCCCCGACGGCCCGTCCCCACTCGCAGTGGACACCTACGAGGTAGCCATCTCCCAGGGCACCAAGCTCGGCAACCAGATCGAGGGATACCCAAGCTTCTTCCCGAAGAGCACCACGACATCCTGCGAGATCTACTACGGGCCCGCCTCTGACAGCATGAAGCCAGGAACGGAGTACGTGCTGGGGGTCCGCGCGATGGCGCACGCCTCACACGCCTCCCCGTGGGCGGAGAAAGTATTCACCACCACCCGCTGAGCACACCCGCCCGCTCCTGGTTCAGTTCTTCGCGGCGACCGCCGCGTAGATGCCGATCTTCGCGGCCTCGTCCGGTTCCGGCGTGCTGTCCGGCTGCCAGAAGGGGGCCTGGACCAGGCCCGGGGGCTCTAGCGTGAAGCCGGCGAAGAACGCCTCGATCGCCGCCTTGGGGCGCAGCGCCAGCGAGGCCGATCCGGTCTCGTAGGCGGATGTCGCGGTGTCGTTTACGTCCACGGAGTGGAAGTCGGTGGTGCCGTGGGACAGAGCCAGGTAGCTGCCGGGCGGGAGGACGTCGCGGTAGGCGGCGACGATCCTCGCCGGGTCGTCGGCGTCCGGGATGAAATGCAGGATTGCGACGAGCAGCAAAGCCACCGGCCTCGTGAAGTCGAGGAAGCGCCTGGCCTCGGCAATGATCTTGTCCGGTTCGCGGATATCAGCGAGGACGGTACTGGTCGTGCCGTCTTCGGCGAGCAGTGCGTTGGCGTGGGCGTAAATGATGGGATCGTGGTCTGCATAGAGCACAGCAGGGGAGACGTACTCAGCGGCGGTCTGGTGAACGTTCGGGGCGGTCGGGATGCCGGTGCCGATGTCAAGGAACTGGGTGATGCCCTTGTCCCTTGCGAGGTGCCGGACGGCGCGGCTGAGAAAAGCGCGGTTGGCCCGGGCATTGTCACGGAATTCGGGGGCGACGGACAGGATCTTCTCAGCCGCGGCGCGGTCGGCCTCGTAATTGTCCTTGCCGCCAAGCAGGAAGTCGTAGACGCGCGCGGGATGCGGCCTGCTGGTGTCGAACTCGGGGGCTTCGGCTCGGGAATTCACAATCGTCCTTTGTCCTGGTCGAAGGGAAGCGCCCCGGTCACGCGTAGGTCAGCCCACGCCATAGAGGCAGCTGGCTAAGTCTCCAGCCATTGCTACCGTATCTTTTTGTTCCTATATGCGCTACTTTTTGTGATTCGATACATATTTCTAAGGTAGGTTTCCGAGATCGTCTCCCTTTTCGAGCCTGCCCCACTGATCCCATGCTGCGTGGCCTGGGGAAGTCAGCCGCATTCGTTCGGAAGAGCGATTTAGCTGCTCCCTAGCGAACCCGGCTTGTGGCGCGGTGCCGTGCTGGCCGGTACCAGACATGGGGCCGTGTCTCATCGTGCCCCACGCAGGCCCCCTCGCCGCTGCGATCTCGGGCGTCTGGCAGCGCAATAGACGCCGGGGTCATATGTCGCAGAGTGTCCATTTGGTTGCAGCCTGGATTCGGCTTGGATACTGTGAAGCACGACATTGGGTGTTAAGTCGCAATATGGCAATGGGACCGCTTGCCGCTAGGGGAATGTCATGGCTGACTTGAGGCTCAGCTCCGAGGTGCTGGGTGAGCTCATCACGGCGTTCAACGGGTTCGGGGACCTGCTGTACCAGGCGTGCATCGATCAGCTTGCGGCTGACGTAGGGCCATTTCGTGCAAGACATATCACCTGAAACTGGGTCAGAAAAATGTGCGAATTGGCCCTATGTCCAGCTGCCGGGTCGCTTCGCGGTTGCAAATGCTTGCTTGACTGCGGCTAAAGCATTCAGTCCCTGCGCCAGCGGAGAGGCAGGCGCCAAATTGGGCCAGGTATCTCCAGCGCACGGCGTGCCTTGGGCTCGCTTAGCCACCATCCGGGTGCGCGTGCGGCACTTGCGTTTCCAGTGCGGAAACTATAGAGTTTCCATCATGGAAACTGTAGACCCGGTCAACCGGGATGAGGCGGCGGCCGCGCTGGCGTCGGTACGGGACAGCCAGCGGCGGGTGGCGTGGAGCGGGTACCCGTGGTGGTACTGGCCGGCGACCGGGGCGGTCTTGGGCGCGCTGTCCTACACGGTCGAACTGTCCGGCTGGCCGGCGCTGGCGGCCTCGGTCCCGATCGCGGTGGCGCTGGTCACGATCACGTTGACGGCAGAGCGGGCACGCGGCGTCTGCGAGGGATGGGTAGGCGGGTCGAAGCAGCGGAATCGGATCGCGCTGTACGGCCCGGCCGCCATCGTGATAATCACCGGCGCGGCCGTGTCGACGGCCGTCTCCTGGGCGCCGATCGCAGCCGCGGTGCTGATGTTCGCGCTGTTCGCCGGGACCGGCCTCGCGCTGAGCACGCGGGCCGCCCGCCGGTGACCGCGCCGCACGGCGCCGGGCACGCCCCGCCGCGGGAAAGAGCGGCGGACGAGGACGGGTTCGACGACCTGATCCACGCCCCGGTACGGCTGCGGGCCTGCGCGGCCCTGGACTCCGCCCGCGAGATCGAGTTCGGTGCCCTGCAGTCCCTGCTCGACATCAGCAAGTCCGCCCTGAGCAAGCACATCTCGGCGCTCGCCGACGCCGGCTACGTCACCCAGCGCCGCGCCGTGCGCGACACCCGGCAGCGGCTCTGGCTCAGCCTCACCCCGGCTGGCCGGTCCGCCTACCGGGGCCACGTCGCCGCCCTGCACCGCATCGTCGGCCGCACCGACGCGTAACGCCCCACCGCAAATCCGCCGCACTCCCCAGTGCGAATCCCCGCACGATCCCGCTGCCCGCTGCCCGCAGCCCGCTCCCGACAAGCGATGAGCCGCAGAACGCACCGTTCTGCGGCTCATCGGCCGATGACCGACCCGGCGGCACCTCGCGGCCTGAAGCTCAGGGCAATCAGCTCTTCGAGTCGCCATGAGTATCCGAATTGACGCTGTCGATGCCGGCTACCTGCCCGGCCAGTGCGCGCTCGGCGCGACGCAGCATCCGTCCTGCCGGGAGCCGCTGAAGACCGCGTGGCACCTTCTAGATGAGAATGAACGAGAGCGCCTTACTCACTCAAGCTCACAGTCGCTGCGCGACCGCCACCTGATCAGCGAGCCTTCCCCGGGCCGCGGCGTCAAGGCCCTCATCATCCCGCCAAGCTACCCGGCGACCGGCTACCAGAGCGCGGCGACCTGCTGGTATGCCTCCTTGGCGACAGACTCGGTCAGGTCGGTGTCGAGTTCGATGGCCGCGTTGACCACCAGGATCACCGTTCCCCCGTGCCGGATCGCGAAGATATCCCCGGATACGGTGACGTTTCCCTCTGCGGTCGTCAAAACGGCGGTGACGCGGATGGCCGCGTCCTGATCTCCGACGCCGGAAAACGCCTCCTGCGCGATCCCGATCTGGGCATCGATGGTGCCCGAGGTAAAGGGGATCTGGAAGTTGAATTCCGGGCACGCCTCCGCGACCTGCGCGAACTGATCGAGCTGTGCCTTGGCCTGGGCGGGGGTGAACTGCAGTAGCTCCTCGGTGACCTCGGTGATGGTCTCGGAGGTCGGATTGGCGACGAACGCGGCCGTCGCCACCAGGCTCGGGCTGGCGCCGTTGCCGACCGCCGGGCAGGCGCTGGTCATCGAGCTCTCGCTGATCCCCGACCCCGGCGGCTGCAAGGTGAAGCCGGGCCCGACCTGTGCCGCCGTCAGCAGCGCGGCGTTGAGCTCAGCCTGGGAGGGAACGCGGGAAGGAGTCGCCGACGCGGTGGGCGTCACCGGCGGCGACGAGGCGCTAGGGGACGCAGCCGTCGATGCCGGCGATGAGAAGCCAGGAGACGCGGAAATCGACGCCGGCGACGAGGCGCCAGGTGACGAGGCGCCGGGTGACAAGGCGGCAGAAGGACTCGCTGCCGGCGACGAGCCACCGGGGGACGCCGAACTCAACGCCGGCGACGAGCCGGCCACGGAGCCCGGATCAGGCACCGTGGCCCCGGGGACCACGGAACCCGGCGCCGGGTTGACCGCGCCGCCCGGGTAAGTCCCGGGAGTCGCTCCATGGCCTCCCGGGACAACCGCCGAAGATGCCGGTGACGAGGCACCAGGGGACACCGGCGTCGGCTGCGCCGAGTAGTTCGCGGCCGACCCGGCCACCGGCCGGGTCCCGGCTGGCGGATGACCAGGCGAACCAATCGTGAGCGCCAGCGCCGTGGCGCTGACCGCCCCCACCACCACCGCGACAGCACCGGCGGGCAGCCCCCAATGTGGCACTTGCATGAATCCTCCCGTTCCCTACCCCCAGGACACGCCGATGCGGCGAGGTCCAGTGCCCGGCATGCGGGCCGATCGTGAGTCGTGCGCGGTCACTGGCAGGCCCGGAAGTAGGGGACCGACGGCGCGTAGGAGTTCCAGACCTGCTTGGTTAGCGGCTGGCCGCCGGCGATCCCGCAGGCCACGCTGAACAGGTCGGCGGGCAGCGCGACGTCCCAGACCGTGGCCGCCTCGCCCGGCCCGAAGCCCGCCACGGTGGTGCCGTCGGCGTTGAAGGCCACGCTGTTCACGCCCGAGGCGGTGTCGGCCGCCCACATAGTGGGCCCGATCTCGCTACTGGTCGCCACGTCAAAGACGCGAACGAGGCCGTCGCCGCCGGCGGTGGCGAGCAGGCTGCCGTCCGGGCTGAACGCCACGCCGTTGACCGAGTAGATCGAACTGCCGACCATGGGTTCGCCGATCTCGCCGCCCGTCGCCAGGTCCCACAGCTTGGCCTCGCCGTTGTCGCCCGCGGTGGCCACCATGGTGCCGCCGGGGCTGAATGCGACCGCCTGCACGCTGCGAAACGCCGGAAACCCGGAGGCCAGGCGGCCGGTCCCGACGTCCCAGAAGCGAGCGGAACCCTGACTGGTCACCGTAGCGATCGTGTTCCCAGATGGGCTGAATACCAGCGCGTGCACGTCATCGCCCACGGTGAACGAAGGCCCGGCCGGACGCCCTGTCGCCAGGTTCCACACCCGCACGCTGCCGTCATCGCCGCCAACCGCGAGGGACTGTCCGTCCGGGCTGAACGCCAGCGCGGCCACCGCGACGCCGCCGGCCCGGATCGGCGGCCCGGCCAGGCGTCCCGTCGCCAGGTTCCATAGCTCCACGTTGCCGTCATAGTCGCCGGAGGCGAGGAGCCCTCCGTTCGGGCTGAATGCCAGTGCCGCCACCCCGACGTTGCCGACCTGGATCGGGGCCAGGACCGGGCGTCCCGTCGCCAGGTTCCACACCCCGATCGTGCGCTTGAGTTCGGCCACGGCGAGTGTCCGGCCGTCCGGCCCGAGCGCTTCGGCCGAGAAGCTGCCGGACTCGATGCTCGGACCGACGCCGTGGAAGGCGAACACGTCCCAGACATAGGCCGCGCCGTGCGCCCCGACCGTCGCCAGCGCGGTACCGTCCGGACTGGCAGCGACCGAGAGCATGCTGCCTGCCGCCTGCGCGGCCAGCGCCGTGATCTTCTTGTTGTTCACCAGGTTCCACAGGTCGGCCGTCCCGTCGCTGTCCGCGATGACGAGCATGGCCCCGGCGAAGCCGAAGGCCTGGCCGTAGGCGATGTCGACCGGCACCTCACCCGACACGCCGGCCGTGCCGGTCTGCCGCTGGCTGGCGACGCTCCACAGCCGCACGGTGTTATCGGCCGACACCGTCGCCAGCGTGGCGCCGTCCGGACTGAACGCCACGTGCCGCATCTCGCGCAGGCCGGATATGGGGTTCCCGTCGGTCATGGCCGCACCGATCTGCCGGCGGGTCGCGACGTTCCACAGCCGTGCGGTGCCATCCAGGCTGGCCGTTGCCAGCTTCGTGCCGTCCGGGCTGAACGCCACGTCCATCACCTGGCCGCCGGAAGCGGCGGCGTCGCCGGCCGGCAGGGCGGTGCCGGTCTGGCGGCCGGTGGCGAGATCCCACAGCCGCGCCGTGCCGTCCCCGTCCGCGGTGGCCAGCACCGAACCGTTCGGGCTGAACGCGACCGCGTTCACGCCGTTCGCCGTGCTCGCCGCCAGCGTCGCGCCGGTCTGGCGGCCGGTGGCGAGATTCCACAGCCGCACGGTCCCGTCCGCGTCCGCGGTGGCCAGCATCGAGCCGTTCGGGCTGAACGCGGCGCCGACGGCCCCGCCCGGGACGGTCACCGGGTGGCCGAGCGGCCGGTCGGTGGTGGCGTTCCACAGCCGGACGCTGCTGCCGACCGCCGCCAGGACCGCACCGTGGCCGGGGCTGAACCCGACCCACCGGAACTGCCCGCCCTGGGTGATGACCGCCCGCAGCGGCTGCGCGAGCAGGGTAAGCAGGCTCTCCCGGGCCTGGCTGGTCGGTGCCTCTTGCCACGCGGCGGCGGCCAGCCCCGCCGCGGTGATCGGGTCAGCATGCTCGGACAGTCCCTCGCTGAGCCGGGCGAGCTGGACCGATGCGGCAGTCCTGGCGGCCATCGTGGCATCGTTGTGCTCACTGAGCGCTACGAGCCCCTGTCGCTACCAGCGCACCGACCACCGCAAGCGCGATCACCCGGCTGACCAAGACCTTCCTGCTGATGTGCCGCGCCTCCCGCGCCGCGTCCCTCCAGTGGGCCGCCGGAACGACCTCGATCTCGAATTCCTGCTCCTTGTAATAGGCGGCCTTGGCCTGGTTCGCCCGTTCCACGTCCGCCGCCGGGACGATCACCCGCGCGCCTTCGCGCAGCGCGCCGAGCTTGGTCTCGTAGCCCTCGACGCTCTGCAGGTATCCCAGATCGTCGATCCGGCCGACGATGGCGTTACCGCTCACGAGCCGGCGGACCACGGCGAGCGCCCGGACGGGCCGGGCGAGCCTGCGCGCCTCGTCGATCAGGGCGGCGAAGGCCGCGCCGGCCGACTCGCCGCCGACGTATCTCACCGGTCCGTCGTCCGCGGTCGCGGACCAGGTGACCAGCCCGCGGATCCGTCCCTGACCCGCCTGCCGCCACGCGCGTCCCAGCGCCTGCTGGAAGCTCTCGTCCGCGGCGAACAGGGACATGCGCTCGGGATCGGGGATCAGGCCGGCCGGCAGCGTCCGGTCGACGCCGACCGCCAGCCGCGCATCCGTCCCGGCGGTCCCCGCGTCAAGCAGCGCCTTGATGCCGTGCCGGTTCGGCCTCCGGGTCAGCCGGAACATCCGGCCCAAGGGCCCGGGCCCGGCCCGCCCGAGACCTCCGGTGACCGGACCGGGCTCGCTGAGCAGGATTTCCGCCCGCGGCTTGACGGTCGGCTGTCTCAGCCGCCGCAGTGTCACCGCCGCCGTCAGCGTGGCGAGGCTGTCCCGGTCCGCCCCGGCCGCCTCCACCAGGCGCTCCAGGCACCGGCGCAGCAACTCGTCCTGCCCCGCCAAATTGCCCGGAGACCACGGCGCGACGACACCCGCCGGCGCGCCGTGCGCTTCGGTGTACCAGTCAAGCGCACCGCGCAGCCGGCCGGCCTGAGGCTCATCCTCGGCCAGCGCAAGCCCGAGCGCGGCCAGCGCCCGCAGCGCATGCACCGCCGACGACTCGCCGGCCAGGAAGGGCGGCCCGAACCGCCGAGCGAACTCCTCGCCCCGCCCCGCCCCCGGCGCTTCCGCGACCGCCTGGTGCAGCGCGGTGCGGTCCGCGTGCAGCCGGCGAAGCGCCGCGGTCCGCCGGGCCGCGACCAGCGCGGCCACCAGCGCGAACAGATCAAGACCAGGACCCGCCCCGAGCAGATTCCGGTACAGCCCGACCAGCTCATCCTCATCCCGAACGAACCAGGCGTCCTGCTCCAGGTCGAGATACTCTTCGTACCGCAGCGGCGTAACCTCGGGCAGCATTACCCGGCCTCGCGATTACTCAGTCTCGCGCGCGATGACCGCGCGCAGCGGATGCCCGTGCGGCAGCCGCTCGCGGAGCTGCCGCCACGGCCGCCGGGCGGACTGGGTGCGCAGGCCCCGGATGGACCGCTCAACCTCATCCGCGCTCAGCGACCGCACCTCCGCGGCGCCGAGCGGCACGCCGTCGATGTCCGCCTCGACGAACCGCCCGCGCGGGACCGGCACGCTGATCGAACCGAACACCTCGTCCCGCGCATAGCTCAGCGCGATCACGTAGCGCATGCTCTGCTCGCTGCCGCGGATGATCACCGGCTGCAGCAGCACCCCGTACGACTCACCGAGCCAGCGGCCAGTCTCCGGTTCGACCGGGGCCCGGAGAATGACCTCCACCCGGCCCGTCGCGGTGACCGCGAGCGCCAGCGTGAACGGTTCGCGCACCGTGTCCTCGGCGATTATGCGCACCCCGGGCACGTCGGCCGCCGCGGCGGGAAGACGGGTCGCCAGCCGGAGCGGCGGCCCGCCCCGGGTCTCGTCGCCGAGCAGCCGCGCGCCGGCCCGCGCGGCCGCGAAGGCGAGGAACGGATCCCGGCCGGGCAGCTGAGCGGCCAGTGCCGCCAGCGCCTGCCGGGTGGAAACCGGCAGCCGGGCGACGCTGACGGTCAGCAGCCGGGCACACAGCGCGCTGCCCGCCATCCGGATCAGCTCCGGGTCCCGCCGCCGCAGTCCCTCGTCCAACTGCTCGAGCGCGGCGGTGAACCTGGACCCGGTGGAAGCGAACCAGTGTTCAAGTTCGACAATGTGCGGTGCGGGGCTGGCCCCGCCCAGCATCGCCGCCACCTCATTGGCGAGCTGCTCGACGAGGTGCCAGGGAAGGATGTGGAACAGTTCCGGCGGCGGGTCGCCCTCCGCCGCCAGCAGGCTCAGCAGCAGGTCGCGGAGCACGAACTCCTCGTCGGCGAGCACGGCCGCCTCGGCCGGGGCGACACCCGCGTCCGGCCACTCGTTCTCGACCCGGGCGATGACCTGCGCGCCGGCTGGTGTCACGCGGACGGGACGGGCCAGGTCGTCCAGCTCAAGCACGGCCTCCGTGCCGGACTCACGGACCAGGCCGAGGGCCGGGTAGCCGAGGTCGACCGGCACCGCCTGCCGCCGCCAGGAGCCGGCGAACTGCGAAAGATCCCTGGCATCGGCGCGCTCGTCGCCGAAGTTGATGTCGTCGGCGAGGTCCCACCGGGCAACGCCGGCCGCGGTCAGCGGCACCATGGATACCCATGCGCTCAGCGGGCGGTGCGGCATCAGGCACCTGCCTTCGCCAGCGCGCGAATATGTTCAACCAGGCGCACCGCGGCCGGGCCGATCTCCTTGGCCGCGGCGAGTTCGTCCGCGTCCTGGACCTGTTTCGGCACGCACCGGCGGTGCAGTCCGGTTAGGAATTCCCACCGGGTCGCCGGGATCCGCGCCACGAGGTCCGCGGGCAGCCCGTCCGCCCATTCCGCTATGGGCGCGACATCCAGGTCGGGCCAGCGAAGCCGGAACTTCAGGCACCGCAACAGGATTTTTGCCTGCTCCACCGGATCATCGCCCCGGTAGGGGGTGGCCGCGATGCGGGGGATCGCCGTCAGGTCCTGCACCGCCCGGCCCGTCGGATCGGCGACAATGCGGTGCCGGTGGTCGTAGTAGAGGGCGTTGACGGTGAGGTCGCGGGTCGCGGCATCGCGGGCCATGGTGCCGCCCCAGGCCGGCCAGCGGAGCCCGGGCTGGGTGAGCGGCTTGTACTCCACGAACGCGTCTGCGCGCTTACCCCCGGGCGGGGCCGCCGCCCAGACGAGTTCGCGGGAGATGAACAGCCGGGCAGTCCGACGCGCCCGCGGCCCGGCGCCAGCGCCTGGCCGCATCGTAAAGCTCACCCGGGCCCATCGTGCCGGTGAAGTCGAGGTCGGCCTGCCGCGCCTGCGCCCCGAGGGACATCAGGTCGCGCACCGCGCCGCCGACGAGCCAGGCCAGGTGCCCTTCCGCCGCCATGTGGTCGAGCATCTGCCTGATGAAGTCACCCTGCTCGCCCAGAGCGGAGAGTTGCCGTTCCAGCCCGTCGCCGAGATCCCGCGCCGCCTCCCGCAGCCTCTCGCCGGCCAGGTCATCGACCGGTGACGAGCCGGCGACCTGGATGTCCGCCGCCTGGTCGCCGGGGGCCGGCAGCGGACGGTCCGGGAGGTCGGTCCGGGCCTCGTCGCCGTCAACCAGGACCACGTCGACGGGACCCGGGGCCACCGCCAGGGTGAAGCCGACGATGCGCCGGCCACGGAAGTAGTCGCCGGTCCATACCGGCGGCCCCCCTGGCCGCCGGTGAAGCCCGGGCGGGTACTCCTCGCCCAATTTATTGCTATTTATCCCTTTTAGCGGATTCGGCCGCACAGTGACCTTCCGGGTACTTTGTGTCAAGCGGTAGCAGACTGCGAGCCAGTCGACGCATTATGTATCTATATGCGAGTACATCAGTCGCATGTCGCAGTAATGTCGCGGCCAGTGGGGGGCAGCGCATGACAGGCCAGGACCGGCTAATGCCAGCGGCCCAGCTGCTGGAGGCACTCCTGCTCCAGCGGAAGGAATACGCCGAATGCTGGCAGGACTCCCGGAGGTCCACGCGGCCTTCCGGAGGCATTAACCAAGCCGCGGTTGCCGAAGTAATCGCGGAATATCTATGGAACACCGGCGAGTACCCCGAGACGGACACGTCGCTGCCGCGCCGTCTAAAGGACAAGGTCCATCGCGCGCTGCGCGGTGAGCGGCTGACCGAACAGACGCTGACCTGGTTCATCGAGGCCTTCGACATGGAGCCAAGTGACGCCAGGGACCTGCGCGGCGCACTGCGCTCCGGCACGCTGACCGGCCCGCCGGTGGCCAACACGCTGCGCCTGCCGCAGAAACTGCCGCTCCCGCAGCATCACCGCACCATCGCCGTCTTCGAGCGCCGGGTCATCGGGCCAGACGGAACGAACATCACCCACCGCGCCAGCCGGGCCATCATCGCGCAGACCGGAACGGTCAGCTTCTACCCGTGCCGGCAGTTCTCCGCCGCCTCGGAAGTGATCATGCTGCGCGGCGGGACGATCACCGCCAGGCACGAGCCGCGTGGCAGCGCGCCGGTCCTGGAGATCACGCTCAGCACCCCGCTAGCCGTCGGGCAGGTCGGGTCGCTCGAATACCAGGCCAACTTCGCCGCCGGTGCCGGCGTGGTGACCGAGTACCGGCAGGTGGCCCATGCCCGCGCGGACAACGTGGACATCGTCATCCAGTTCCACCGCTCGCGCCTGCCCCGCAGCATCTGGTGGGCAGTCTGGGACGATTACCGGGGCGGCACCGTACTCAACGAGCAGGCGGCCAACCTGGATTCCGACGGCTGTGCGCATCGCTACCTGCCCTACCTCGAAAACGCCGCGGCCGGCTTCCGGTGGGAATGGTAGCGCGTCAGGTTCCCCCGGCCGGGAGCGCGACACTATTCCACGGTTTCGTCGGGCCGCTTACCTCCAGCTCGATTCTCGCGGAATTCTGAAACTCGCGAATACCCTGGCCGAGCAGTACGCTCAGGTCCGGCCACGGCTCTTTCTGTTTATCCCGGCCGGCGTCGTGAATAGCGTCCCGCGCCCCCTCCAGAGCCCGGAGCGTGCTGCGGCACCCGTCGTAGGTGGCCTCGCTCTCGACGACCAGGAAGACAAGGGCCGATGCGTCGTTCGCGGCCTGGAACAGAGCATCCAACTCGGCCATTGGCGGCCGGTGGCTCGGATTCAGATAATACGCTTCCGTCGCGTTGCGAAATGATCGTGCCCGGGTCAGGAAATCTGCATAGGCCTGGAACCTGCGGTCGGCGCTGCGACGGCGATCGTCATTCAGCCCATCCTCCAGGCGCTGCCGCCTGGCCTCCTTCACCTGCTGCTGACTCAGCAGAAAGCTGATGGCCCCGCCGATCACAGCCCCCAGCAAGGTGGTCACCGCACCAACCCACACGTCACTAGACACAGCACGAGAGTAGAGAACACACAGCCCGCCCGCCACCGCCGGCGAAAGCCCTACCGGACCCGGGGTCGCCGAACCGAGACGCCGGGGCCCTCCCGCTTATACTCGGTGGTCAGTCCGCCCGGTGGGAGATAGGCAGGCCATGGACGGGTTTGATCTCGGCACTTACCGCAGAGTGGTATCCACCCGGTCGCCGGAGGCGCAGCGCTGGTTCGATCTCGGCCTCAACTGGTGTTACGGCTTCAATCAGGAAGAAGCCATCAGGTGTTTTGAAAAGGCGCTCAGCTTCGATCCCGGCTGCGCGATGGCCCATTGGGGCATCGCCTATGCGGCCGGCCCCTTTTACAACCTGACCTGGAGGGAGCACGGCCCGGCCGAGGCGCAGCGGGCAGCACAACGCGGCTTCGACCATGTCCGGCTTGCGCGGGAGGCAGCCAGCGGAGCATCTCCCGTCGAGCGGCGGCTGATCGAGGCTCTCGCGGCCAGGTACCAGAAGCCGCACGCGGTGACCATCGAAGAGTTCGAGCACTGGGACGACGCCTACGCCGCCGAAATGCGGCGCGTTTACTACGAGTTCCGCCGCGATCAGGACGTGATGGCGCTGTTCGTGGAAGCGCTGATGATGCGCTCCGTGCGCCGGCTCTGGAATTTGAAAACGGGCGCCCCCGCGCCCGGCTCCGATGTGCTGGAGGCGCTGGAAATCTGTGAGCGGGCGATCGGCCTCGCCGACGAGGCCGGCACCGCACCGCATCCCGCGCTTCTCCACCTGCACATCCACATGCTTGAGATGTCGACGATGCCGGAACGCGCGCTGCCGTCGGCGCGCAGGCTCGGCGAGCTGTGTCCGGACGCCGGGCACCTGAACCACATGCCCGGCCATATCTACGTGCTGTGCGGCCGGTACGAGGAAGCGAAATCCGCCAGCGAGAAAGCGGTCCGGGCGGACGACCTTTACCTCGCCCAGACGAATGCGCCGGGCTACTACCTGCTCGCCTGCTGCCATGATCTGCATCTCATGATGTTTGCCTGTATGTTCCTCGGCCAGTTGAAGCCCGCGCTGTGGGCCGCCGATCGGGTGCGCGAACTTGTCCCGCGCGAAATGATCGCCCAGCCTGACCGGCCCAAGCTGACCCAGACGATAGAGGGCTATCACGCGATGAAGTCGCACGTGCTCGTGCGCTTCGGCCGCTGGCGCGAGATAATCGACGAGCCGATGGCCGACGATCCCGCTCTCTACGTTCTCACCACGGCGATGCAGCATTACGCCAAGGGCGTGGCGCACGCGACGTTGCGCGATTTCGCCGCCGCTGACCGGCAGCGCGAGCTGTTCAACCTGCACCTGGACCGCATTCCGCGCGAACGGCGCTTCCTGAGTAACCCGGCCCGTGCCTCGCTCGCCGTCGGCGGCGCCCTGCTGGACGGCGAACTCGCCTACCATAAGGGCCGCCGCGATGAGGCGTATGAGCATCTTCGTCGCGCCGTCGAGCTTGACGACAACCTCTCCTACACCGAGCCGTGGGCCTGGATGCATCCACCGCGGCATGCCCTGGCCGCCCTCCTTCTCGATCAGGGGCATGTTGCCGAAGCCGAGCAGGTCTACCGCGACGACCTCGGGCTGAGCGGCGGCGTCCAGCGGTGCGCACAGCACCCCGGCAACGTCTGGGCGCTGCACGGCCTGGCCGAGTGCCTGACCCGGCGCGGCGAGAGCACGGAACTGCCCCAGGTGCAGGACAGTCTCCGCGCAGCCCTGGCAAAGGCAGACGTACCCATCAGCTCATCGTGCCTGTGCCGGACAAGCACGCAGCCGCCCACAAGCTGCTGTCACTGAGCAGGGGTGCTCGGGCTGCCCCCGGACGGATACCGGCAGAACGGCGGTGCCGGTATCCGGCTGAATAGCCTCGACCGAGGCCTGAGCCAGTTTCCCGGCAGTAGTGTGAAAGCAGAAGGCCGTTCCGGCATCAACGTCAACAAACGGGCTGTCGGTATTGTTCGATAATCTTTGAATTGAATGCTGCAAGGTTTCACAGCCGCTTGGGATCATCAGGAAGGCCTGCGACTATAGAACCAGGCGCCCCAATGGGTCGTTCTGATTACCTCGGGCGGTGGTTTTTCCTTGCCGCGGGCAGTCAGCCGCCCTCGTTCGGGATTATCGGAATTTTCCGCCGCCGGCCAGCATCCCGGGTCAAAATGTAACTGTGCAAGGACCGCTTCCCGCTCAGCAGGCTGACCAGTTCGCGAGCGCATATCCCGACGAGCGGCAGCGGGCGCACGCCATCAGGTGCCTCGGCTGGATCGCTGGCAACATGCGCGCCAACGGCATCAGCGAACTGACCTGGTGGAAGGTGCCGGACCTGGCGTCCCCGAGGCAGATCCGGCGCGCCCGCCGTCTTGTCCTGGGTGCTGTCGTGGCCGTCGCTGCCGCAGTGGTGATCGTCGTCACTTCGTGGGCCTGGGCTCTCGGTGCCGTCTTGCTCTTCGCCTTCGGACTGTTCATCGGCGGTCGCCGTAAGCTCAGCCGGGCTGCTGTGCGGGGAAGACCTCCTTGCGCGATAGTTCCCCGCTGGCCAGGATGGGCTGGGCTGGTGCTCCTTCTGTTCTATACGGCTGGAACCCTTGGGATGGCCTCCTTTCCCTTCCTGCTCTCCCTGTGGGTCGTTCCAGCAGAGAAACGGGGTGCGGCCGCCTCGTATCGCGCGGACCGCCTGAGCGGTGTGCTCTACGGGCTTGCCTGCGCGCCTATCGGTGCGTTCTTCGGCATCCTCGCGTTCTCTCCGGTATATGGCTCGGCTGGCTGGTGGATCGGCACGCTGACATTTGCGGGAACGTTCGCGGTCGCCATGTTCCTCGCCAGAAAAAGCAGTTATTCCGTGCTGAAGCTGACAGAGCTTGCCCTGGGGATCAAGTGGCGTGCACGGGTCGACTTCCTGCACGTACTTGAGGAGGCCGAACGCAACGGGGTGCTGCGGCGCCCCGCCGGCGCCGGCTACCTGGTGTTCCAGGACGACGCGCTAGCGGCCTATCTGGCCGGCACGGGGGAGACCGCGTCTGCTGACCGGGAACCGGAGCGCGCTGCCAGCCCGGCCCGGACCAGGACTGCCTGGTTCACTCGCTTCAAGGCCGCCCAGCGGTCCTGGGGCGCGAGTCTGCTGCGCCGGGCGCTGATCACGCCCGAACCCGGGCAGACGCCGCCCAGTCGCCTGCTATCCGCGGTCTCCGGCTGGCTGTCGAAGCCGCGGATTGACCGGATCACCTTCGACTTCGGCGCGGGCACGGCCATCGCGGTGCTCGCGGGGTACCTCCTGTCGGCCATCCCCTCGGGCACCCACATCGGCACGATAATCATCTGCGCGATCCTCTTCCCCCTGCTGGGCTTCGCTGTTGCCGCCGTTGCCGGCAAATGGCTGCTGAAGGCAGTCTCCGACGCCGCCCGCGGGGGAGCGGTCTACGCGCCGCTTGTCAAGCGGAAGGTACGCATCGCCGCCGCGGCGGTTGTCGTCGCGGCCGGAGTGGTCCTGGTCGCCGAAGCCGGCCCCTTCCTGGCGAAAGCCCTCGCGTTCCTGCTTCCGTCGGCGTTCGTGACGGCCTGCGGGCTCTGGCTGTGCGTGCTGTCCTTCCGCAAGTGGCATACCTCGCCGCGCCGGTGGCTGAGGTGGTTGCCCGACCAGGTGGCCGTCGCGACGAGCGCCGCGGCCCTCCTTGTCCTGGCGGACCGGGAGCTTCTCACCACCCAGTGGGCGTCTGTGCTGCTGTTCCCCGTCGCGATCGCGGGCAGCCTGCGGCTGTGGACCGTGATGGGGAAGGCGGAGCGGCTGGTGATCAGGGCAGCGGCCGATATCACGCTCTCCCTGCTGCTCGGCGGGGAACTTGTCCTGTTCCTGGTGTGGCTGGCGAACGTTCTCGGCATGCCCAGAGCCGAGGTGTCCCTGATCCGGACCGGGCTTGGCTCCGCTGGATCCTATGCCGGCGTTTACGACGGCGGGCGCCTGTGGGCGGGCATCTACGCGGCGCTCGCGGCGGTGTCGGTGATACTCGCCCTGTACCCGGACCGGCTCAAGCGTCTCGTCAAATGGTTTGACCCGGACCGGCCTAACCCCGCCCAGGTGGCCTCGGTGGCCCAGCGAGCAGTGACCGGGCTTTACATCGGCGTCCTCACCATAGTCTTCGTGGGCGTTGCCGGGCCGAGCGCGCTCACGCCGACGCTGCACCGCCAGCTCAAGGCGACGTACGTCGTGGCCCTGCAACGGCAGCTTGAAGCGGAGGCACAGGTGTCGGCCTACGACGAGATCCGGGCCGAGTTCAACGCACTCGAGCCACCCGGCAGCCTCTCGATCCTGGCCTATCTCGTCCAGGAAATCCACCACGACGCAGACCAGCAGGCAGACGCTCCTGGTGCCACGAAAACCGAGGGCGCCCTCGCCCACCGGCTAGGCGAAGACCAGGCGGCGGCACTCGGCCTCCCCGGCCCGGTGCCCGCAATCCCGGTTGCCGCCGGCTCGACCGATTTGGATCAGCCCGTTCAGAATGCGCCGCAGCTGAGCAACCTGGCCACCGAGACGACGGCCAAGGAAAACGCCAGCGACCAGGCGAACCGGAACCTCAAGGCAGCCTTCGAGCTCGCGGTCACCGCGGTAACCAACGCCATCCCGATCCCGAGTATCAGCAAGAACGAGGTGGCCCAGATCCTCACCCAGTACATCAGCGGCCTGGTCGATGACAGCAAGGTGACGGAGGCCTTCGAGACGTGGCTAGAGCAGCACCGGAAGAAGCCGCCAACCGCGGAAGAGCTGATTGTTCCCGACCCAGTTCACCTCGACAACGCCACCCAGAGCGACCTTAACCGTGAAGCCGCCACGCAGGGAGTCACGGTAACACCGCCGGACATCAATAGCGTTGTCACGAATCCCTCCTCAACCGCCGCCGAGCTTGACCAGGCAACAATCAATAACGCGGTTGACTCTGCTGACCAGGCACAGGAAATCCAGCAGACCGGGAACTGCTCCGGCTGCATTGATCTCGGCCGGGACGGCGGTTCAAACGACGACCACAACGACGACACCCACATAGGCGACTAACTACTAACAAAGCACTTCGTGGTTGCCTGCGAGATGATCTTCGGCATCCGTGCGGCGTTGCGACTTTGCTTAGGCGGTGACCATGATCGTCGTCTCTGCTTACGTGGTGACCATGATCGCGCCCGGTATGCGGCAAATGCGGCGCCGTTTGGTAAGCAGAGGTGAATGCGGGTGTCACGGTGGACGGTGGCCGGGCCGGACATAACGCCGCAATCCGAGCGGCGGCTGGAGACGGGACCCGACCTTAGTCCCCGGAACGGACTGTCGCGGTGGTCAGCGTGACGACGATCGGCCTGGTGACCTGATTGTCGAACTGCTGCCGGACGAAGTTCTCCATGTCGTCAAGCAGTCCCTGCCGCGCTGTCGGCGTCATCATCTGCGTGTTGGAGAAGGAGAGCATCAGCTTGCGGTAGCCGGCCGCACTGTAGGTCTGGTTCCAGTCGTAGCTGCGAACCTCGACGTTCGAGAACCGCGGGTCGGCGCGCAGCACGCGGTGGATCGGCGGGTCTACCTCGTCGCGTTCAGGTGCCGGCGGGCCGACATGTCTCTCGCCGTGCCGCTCGTAGAGGGGCTGTGCCGCAGCGAAGAACCCGTTGTCGTCGGGCGAGCTGACCTGGATCAGGTCGGCGATCGCAATCACGCCGCCGGGCTTCAGGACGCTGACCGGCCTGTCGACCTGCGCCTTGGGGGAGATCCAGTGGTAAGCGGTAGCCGAGAACACGGCGTCGAAGCTATGTTCCGCCACGTCGGCTTCCTCGAAGTCGCCGATCGTGATCGTCAGGGCGGGCGACGGGAGTCCCTCGCGCAGCTTGGCGGCCATCGCGGGGCCGATCTCGATACCGTGAACGGTCGCTCCCCGGCTGAGAAGGTCGCGGGTCGCCAGGCCGGTACCCGGCCCGACTTCAAGGATCGCCGGATGGCTGGGCAAGAGCCGGAACAGGTCCTCGAACATGGTCGCCGGATAGCTGGGCCGTATCTCGTGGTAGATGTCGGCGACGCCGTCAAAGGACCTGCGCGGCTCGGCAGCAGGAGATTTCGTCACAGCGCGATTATCCCAGGCTCAGCGCTGATCCACCTCGGCCTAGAGCGCGGGCACCGCACCCTGGTGACTACCCGCGGGGTGGCAGGGCGGTAACCGTAGCAGTGATTCGTCTCACGTCGCGGTACCTGCGGCACGGTAAGAGGTGAAGATGTGGCTGTGAACTCCTCGCCGTCCCCCACCCCTGATCACCGCTACCTCCTCGACAACGCGCAGGCCGAGGCGGGCGAGCGGTTCGTCGGCGCTGGCCGAGCTGTTCGACGGCGTGACGCGCGGGCACTTCGACCGCCTGGGGGTGGGACCGGGATGGCGCTGCTGGGAGGTGGGGGCCGGAGGCCGCAGCATCCCCGAGGCGCTCGCCGCGGCCGTCGGACCGACCGGGCACGTACTGGCGACGGACATCAATCCGGTGTGGCTGGACCCGCACGGGACCTACGAGGTACGCCGGCACGACGTCGTCGCGGATCCGCCGCCGGGGACGTTTGACCTGGTGCACGCCCGGCTCGTCCTCGTCCATGTGCCCGACCGCGCTCGGGCGCTGGCCACGATGGCGGCGGCGCTGCGGCCCGGCGGCTGGCTCCTGGTGGAGGATGCGGACACCGAGTTGCAGCCGCTGGCGTGCCTCGACGAGAGCGGCCCGGCGCAGCGGCGGGCCAACCGGCTGCGGCGCGCCTTCCGGGAGCTGATGACACGCCGCGGCGCCGATCTTCGCTACGGCCGGACCCTGCCGAGGACGTTGCGCGAGGCCGGCCTGGCCGACGTCGCGGCCGCGGGCAGCTTCCCGGTCGGCCGGGCGGTCTGCGACCGCCTGGAGATCGCGACGATGCGGCAGGTCCGCGCCGAGCTGGTCGCCGCCGGGCTGGCCGATGAAGCCGAGATCGACGCGCACGTAGCGGCCGTCGGCGCCGGCGAGCTCGATCTCACCCTCGCACCGCTGATCTCGGCCTGGGGACGTCGCCCCGTCCTGCGGGTCCGATGAACCGGACCGGGCGTCGGCCCGTACGTATCCGTTTCAGGATGCTTTTCGTACCGGTCATGGATGGCGGCCATGGCCGGGTGCGCAGTCACCCGTATTCGTTCCGGAGTTCCTGGAAGTTATCCGGCGACGGCGCGGGCGCGGCACCTTGCCGGCGACGGCGCGGTGAGGCTGGTGTGGCAAGCTGAGCCGGTGAAGGTGGTCTTTGACGCTGAACTGTGGCGGTGGGGCGCCCGGCGCACCGATACCTGGATCTTTGTTAGCCTGCAGGCAGGCGAGTCCGAGGAGATCCGCGACCTGGCCGGCGGGCTGCGCCGTGGCTTCGGATCGGTACGGGTCCGGGCCACAGCTGCGTGAGTCGAGAACCTCGCCGAGCCAGGGGACGCCGTATCCAGGCCCCGGTCTCACATCTTGGCAAAATATCTTCCGCTATTCATAGTCATCAATCGACTTGGCATCTGGATGCACAATAGTAAGCTTGCTTACGGGCGGGCATCGTGTGCGATCAAGTGATTACCGAACTGACTCCTCGGAATCCATCAACTTGGCGCATTAGCGCATGTTTAGTTTCGGAGCAATATTTTCGAGTCATTCTTGGCACTTAACCTTAAGTAAGGAATATTATTTGCCCATGGTGCAGGGCTTGTCCGCGCAGAACTCCGAGCCTTCGCAAGGTTCCGAGCAGGACCCGGAGCCTCCGCAAGATGAGGCGGCAGGGACGGGTGATGCAGCAGTCCAGGGCCCGGCAGGGAAGGGCTGGCTTACGTCTCCGCTCGCTAAGGGCATCGGGGCTTTGCTGCTTGCGGTAATTCCGGCGTCCGGCGTCTACTTTTCGCCCTGGTTTCAAGAGCACTGGGATCCGCCGAGCAAGAGTGTAACGCTTGGTGCCGTCTGCCTGGAGACCGGCATCACGCGGGCGTCATTTTATTCGGGATACGGGATACCCGCGGCAAAGATTACAGATCCCGACACTTCTGGACTACTGGTAAGCATCGCCCTAACGGCGAACGGCTTTGACGGCGACAACATATACCTCAGAAGTGACGTGCTGAATACCGTCAGCGGTGTTGAAGCCCTGGGGTCACTTGAACGGCTAAGCGAAGTCCGTGCTGTCCCTGTTAACGCGTCGGCTGTCATGCGCGACCCGCAGATTTGGGTACCAGTGCCGACGACAGCGGGCCAGTACGTCGTCCTGATCCGCGTCTCCGATGGAGATCTTCCATCGGGAAACCAGGGGCTGGCATCGGCCTACAGTCGCACGTTCACGGTGGACAGCGACGGTCGCCTTGCACTGTCGGGACTGTGCACAGGGAGCTAACGAGCAGCCCAGCATCCGCTCGTGGCACCGACTGACGATCATCCCTGGACTTAGGAAACTAGCGGTGCCTAGGACCAATGGGGGGTGCATCGGGGTTAGGTCGGCCTGCACGGCCCGGCTTCCGTGAACCCAAACGTAGGGGCTGGGCGCCCGAACGCTCCAGATTGCCAGCTCGGCAGGCTCGCCGCTACCGCCGCTCACGATGCAACCATCTTTGATTGTATCATTTTTGGTTGTATCATTTTTGACTGTATCGGCTACCGTTGGCCGGAGGGACGCGTGGGTGAGTTTATTGGTCGCGAGCGTGAGCTTGGACTGCTGAACCGGCTGCTCGGCCGGGCGATCGGAGGCGGCCGGGCGGGACGCCCCGGCCGGGCAGTCCTCATCCGCGGGCGCAGAAGGGTCGGCAAATCCCGACTGGTTGAGGAGTTCATCGAACGTGCGAGCGTGCTGTCGGTCTTCTTTACCGCGTCAGGGCAGCCGACCACCGAGGCGGACCTGGCGCTGTTCGCCGAGGCAGTGCTTGAATCGGATCTTCCCGACGCTGGCCTGTTCGTCGGCCAAGCGCCAGCGACATGGGACGCAGCGCTCCGGTTGCTCGCGCGCTGCCTTCCAGAGGACCGGCCGAGCGTCGTTGTGCTTGACGAGATGCCATACCTGATCAAAACTGACCCAGGTTTCGAGGGGACTCTGCAGAAGGTCTTCGACCGGGACCTGTCGCGCAAGCCGGTCCTGCTCATCTGCGTCGGGTCGGACTTGGCGATGATGGAGGCGCTTAACGAGTACGGTCGTCCCTTCCACCAGCGGGCCACGGAACTCGTGGTACCTCCGCTCAGCCCGGCGGATGCCGCTGAGATGCTTGAGCTGCTGCCGGCCGATGCCTTCGATGCACACCTGGTCTCCGGCGGCCTGCCGTTGATCCTGGACGAATGGCCGACCGGGATGACGGCCCTGGACTACGTGGCGGAGGCGGTAACCGATCCGCTGTCGGCGCTCCTGGTCAGCGGGGAGCGTGCCCTCGCCGCCGAGTTTCCCCCCGGAATCCAATGCGCGCCTGGTACTCGGCGCGATCGGCTCGGGAGAGCGAAAATACTCCAAGATTCAGCAGGCAGCCGGGGGGATCTCCCAGGCCACGCTGAACCGGGCACTGCAGTTGCTGACGGCCAAGCGTATCGTCGAGGGCGCCGTCCCGCTGTCGGCAAGGCCCTCTCGTGAACCGCGTTACACGATCGCCGACCCGCACCTGCGATTCTGGCTCGCCTTTCTCGGCCCGCACCAGCCCGAAATCGAGCGCGGCCGGGGAGACCTGGTGGCGGCGCGCGTCAGGGCGTCCTGGACGGCATGGCGCGGCATCGCCGTCGAGCCGGTCATCCGCGAGTCCATGCGCAGGGTCAGCGACCAGCTCCCCGGCAGCCCGCAAGTGATCGGCAGTTACTGGACACGAACCAACGATCCCCAGGTTGACCTGATCGGTGCCGACCGCGAGCCGGTCGCCCGCCAGATCACATTCGTCGGGTCGGTCAAATGGCGAGACAGCCAGCCGTTCGACGAGCGCGATTTGGCGGAGCTGATCAACCATCGCTCACAGGTACCAGGAGCCGACGACTCAACGCCCCTCCTGGCCGTGAGCCGCAGCGGGACACAGGTAAGCAGCCTGACGGCGCTTGGCCCGAAGGAACTCCTCGACGCATGGCGCTAGGTGCGGTCACTGTCAGCCGTCGGCGGGCCTGACTAGGGTCCCCCAGTTACGAAACAGGTGCAACCGGACCGCCGGCGCGGCGACCCATGACCCGACGCGGGCGAAGGGCACCGCGGCACCGCCGGGAATTAGCGAACAGCTCAGTGCGCGATCAGGGCGGGTCGCTCGATGCCTTGCTTGGTGTGCGCGCCGAAGAAGCGCAGGACGGCGTCTGCCACCTCGCCGGGCTTGTTTTCCGGTGCTAGGTGGTCGAGCTTGGGAAAGCACACCGTCTCGGCACCGGGGATCGTCTCGCCCAGCTGGCCCTCGGGGGTGTGTCCACCGGCGAGGGGTTCCTTGCCGCGCATGAGCAAGGTAGGCGCGGCGACCTCGCGGTAGTCCCCGAGTCGGCCGTCGAGGCGCGCGGATTCGACGTACTCGCTAATCGCCTGTGGCATCAGCGCCACGTTCTGCCGGAGTTTGGCCGGGGTAACCACGTGCGGCAGGATCACCCGGAGCAGCCAGCGGGGCACGCGCCCGGACTGATCGGGGTCGGCCCCGCGCAGGTAGGTGAGGAACGCATCGAAGTCCGCGCCCGCCGAGACCTCCCGGGAGGCGCGGTCGATCCAGTCGACCGGCATCGCCCCGTCGGCCGAGAGCCCCGGCTCGTAGACGGCGACCGCGTCGAACTCCGCGCTGCCGCAGGCCGCCCGCAAGGCCACGAGCCCGCCGTAGCTGTGCCCGAAGATCAGCCGGGCGCCGGTCTGCTCGCGGACCGCCTCGACATCTTCGCATTCCCGGGCGATGCCGTAGCGGTCGCCCTGCGGGCCGCTGCCGCCCCGGCCGCGGCGCTGCACGATATGCACGGTGTGCCGCTCAGCCAGGAGCGTGGCGAACTCGGTCAAGGCGGCGGCCGTGGCGAACATTCCGGGGACCACGATGACACCCGGCCCGCGCCCCATGCTGAGGTACTCGACGGCCGTGCCATCCGCTGAGGTGACTTCCCGGACGTCCAGATCAGGCATGCTGTCCTCGATTCTCTGCTGCGGCAAGATGTGCATCAATAAGGACTTAGTACCTCCCCTGCCTGCCGCGAGTAACCGCACTTCGTGCCTTGCCAGATTTCTGGAAGCGGGACCCGCTGGTGGTGAGCCCCTAATCCAGATTTCTGGAAGTTGCTGCTTGCGCCGGTGAGCTCCTTGCCCGGGTGCCGATGAGTTGCGGTCGCGGCAATGGTCTGAACTCCTGAATCGCCCGGAGGGAGTGGTTGCGGTGGACCTGTACAGCGTCGTGTGCGTGCGTGACCGGTCGGTATCGCAGAAGTGGTTCGAAGCGTTCTTCGGGCGGCCGGCGGACGAGATCATCGGCGAGGAGCACCTCTGGCAGGTCGGTGAGAACGCCTGGGTGGTCATCGACGACCGCTCTATGCGGGCCGCACGGGTGGGCGGCACGATGATCACGCTCGGCGTGACAGACCTCGATGACATCCTGGCCCGGCTGGCCGCGCACGGCATCGAGCACGAGCCGGTGGAAACCTACGGCAACGGCGTGCGCCATGTGGAGGTCCTCGACCCGGACGGCAACAGCCTGTCGCTCGCGGAACTGCCCGCCCCGTAGCCTAGGACGATGTTGCTGTCCGGCATCGCATGGCAACATGTACCGAGTTCGCGGCGTGATCCCGTCCGATTTACTAGCTTTGCAACCCCTCAAACTCGGTATATGTGTCCGCGAAGCAGGCCGGCCGGCCTTACGCGGGCCGCCTGCGCAGGTGCCGGTGTCCTTCGTCGGGGAACTTCGGCGGCAGCGGCGCGAGCACCGACTCCAGGACGTAACCGCACTTGTTCGCGACGCGGCACGAGCCCTCGTTGCCGACCGTGTGCAGCAGCTCGATCTCGTCGGCGGGCATGATGTGCTGCCCGCCGAACAGCCATTGCGTAGCGGTCTCGACGCACCGCGAGGCGATACCCGTCCCGCGGGCTTCGGCCGCCGTCCAGTAACCGACGCCGGTCGCGAGCGTCTCCGGCGGGCTGGCCGCCCTGATCGTGAAGTGGCCGACGAACCTACCCTCCCTTTCAACCGCCCAGCTCAGGCGGGTGCCCTCCGCCCAGCCCGCGTCCTGGCGGACGAGCCAGGCGCGGGCCTCGTCCTCGTTGCCGATGGGGGCCGCCACCAGCCAGCGGCGCATCTCCTCGTCGCGGTGGGCGGCGACAATGGCCGGGATATCCGAGTCCCGCCACGGACGGAGGATCAGGGCCGGGACGGTCGCAGCGGCTTCCGCGGTCAAAGTGAAGGGCGACGTCATGCCGATCATCCAACAGCATGGCGGGTCATGGGGGGTGCGCAGTCAGCCGTATCCGTTCGGATGACGGATTTGGATTATCCCGAACGAATCCGGCTTCCTGCTTCAGGCCGACCTGAGCCCGTCGTCAATAGGCGGCGAGCGACGGCGCGGGCTGTGTACCCGCAAACTGAAGAATGCTCTTCAGTTTGCGAAAACTCCCAGGTTGGAACCCCAATGCGCCGCCGCACCGCCTGCCGCGATGATCAGTCCCTGAGCCGCTTGACCGCCAGTTCTCCGTCCCTGAACCGGGCCCTGAGCACCTTCTTGTCGTACTTCCCGACCGTGGTCTTGGGGATCTCGGTGACAAAGGTCCAGTTCTCCGGCACCTGCCAGCGGGCCACCTTGCCCGCGAGGTAACTCGCCATCGCGGCCGGGTCGGGCTCGTCTTTCACCACCACGACGGCCAGCGGCCGTTCGGTCCATTTCTCGTCCGGGATCCCGATGACCGCGGCTTCCACCACGCCCGGGTAGCCGGCGAGCAGGTTTTCCAGCTCCACCGAGGAGATCCACTCGCCGCCGGACTTGATGACGTCCTTCGCCCGGTCGGTGATCTGGAAGTAGCCGCGCTCGTCGATGGTGCCGATGTCACCGGTTCGCAGCCAGCCGTCGTGGAACTTGTCCGGCGCCGGATCCCGGTGGTAGGTGCCGGTGATCCAGGGACCGCGGACCTCGATCTCGCCGACCGCGACGCCGTCCCACGGGAGCTCCGCCCCGTTGTCGTCGGTGATCCGCATCTCGACGCCCGCGGCGATCCGGCCGGACTTCGTCCGCCAGTCAAGCTCTTCCTCGGTGCCGAGCTCGACACCCGCCGGCGGGCGCGCCATGCCGGCCACCGGGGAGGTCTCGGTCATCCCCCAGCCCTGGACGATCCGCAGGCCGTAGCGGTCCTGGAAGGCCGCGAGCAGCGAGCGCGGCGCCGCCGCGCCGCCGGACGTGCCCAGCCGGATCGAGGACAGGTCGATGTCCGTGCTCTGGCCGTACTGCAAGATGCCCTGCCAGATCGTGGGCACAGCGGCGGCCATGGTGGGCCGCTCGGCGCGGACGAAGGCGCAGATGCCCTCGGGGGTCATGAACGGCCCGGGCAGGTGCAGCGACGCCCCCGACAGGAACGAGCAGAACGGAATCCCCCAGGCGTTGACGTGGAACATCGGGACGAAGGTGAGGATCTTGTCGCTGTCGGTCGGGGCGGTCAGCGTCGCGGCCTGGCAGGCCAGCGCGTGCAGGAACGTCGAACGGTGCGAGTAGACCACGCCCTTCGGGTCGCCCGTGGTGCCGCTGGTGTAGCAGACGAGCGCGGCCGATTTCTCGTCCAGGTCGGGCCAGCGGAAGCCGGGTTCGTGGT
This sequence comes from uncultured Actinomycetota bacterium, assembly GCA_963785645.1. Lineage (GTDB taxonomy): Bacteria > Actinomycetota > Actinomycetes > Streptosporangiales > Streptosporangiaceae > Trebonia. The sequence continues at coordinate 117,637 of CAWAWG010000013.1, read as the reverse complement.
CGGCCAGGAGCTGCTCGTAGCGCAGCACGCGGGTATCGCCAAGGACCGAGGTGTCCGCCGGACCGACCACGATGACCATCTCGACGGTGGTGAGCTGCGGCAGCGCCTGCGCGAACAGCGGCAGCAGGGTCCCGTCGACGATGACGGCCCGGTCTTCCGCGTGGTTGACGATGTGCGCGACCTGCCCGACGGGGAGCCGGATGTTAAGCGTGTGCAGCACCGCGCCCATGCACGGCACGGCGTAGTACGCCTCCAGGTGCGCCTGGTTGTTCCAGCAGAAGGTGCCGACCCGGTCGCCGGCGCCGATTCCCAGCTCGGTCAGCGCGGCCGCCAGCCGTTCCGCGTTCCGTGCGATCTCGGCGTAACTGGCGTGCGCGCCGCGGCCGCCCAGCCAGGTCACGCACTCGCTGCGCCCGTGGACCGTGGCACCGTGGCGCAGGATGGCCGTAATCGTGAGCTGGAAGTCATCCTGCATGGTGCTAGTGATGGGCGAGGGAGTGGTCAACCTGTGCCTCCGTACAGTACTTGCCAGTGCCTGAGGAAAGTATGTACGCATAATTCACCTGCCGCCATGCCCGGGCCGGGCGACGCCCCGGCTCCAGGAGGCGACGTCACCGGCCCGTCCGCCGCCGCCGCGGCTGGAATCCTCAGGCCGCGAAAACCGGCCCGGCGCTGCGCGTCTGACATTTGTCACCGGGAATTAGTGGGCCGACGGTACTGCCGGGCCAGTCCGTTACGCGGAAACCTGTTTGCCATGATCCCCTTCGCGATCGGAGAACCCACGTGGAATCCCTCGACCTGACCGTGACGGTCGACCGGCCGATGCCCGGCGCGCAGACGCAGATTCTCGACAGCGTCGACTCCCGGCTGCGGTCGGTCGGCTTCACCGGGCGCCCGCAGGACAACGGGCTGAACTACCGGCCGAAGTTCATCGGGCTCGTCCTCGTATGGCTGGTCCGCCGGCTTGCGGACGAGCACGTGATGTTCGCCTTCGAGCAGCGTGGCCAGGTCACCGAGGTACGGGTGACGGGCAAGCTCCGCGACCGGGCCCGGGCCGAGGTCACCGAGGCCCTCGGCGGTTTCTAGCCACCCGGTTTACGCTGGAGCGATATGGACGATCAGGTCAAGTGGGCCCGCCCCGGACGGCGTCTGCTCGCCTACCGCGCCACCGTGCTCGTCTACCTGTTCTACGTGGGCGAGGCCGTGGCGCACGACGCGCACGGTGCCTGGGCGGTCTGCGGCTTCGCGATCCTCGCCGCCTTCGCCGCCTGCTGGCTCGCCATCCCGATGCCCGGCTCGATGAACAGCCCGCGGCGGTTCTGGACCCTCTACGGCCTGCTGGTCGCGCTGCTGGTCGCCGAGCTGCCGTTCGCGCACGCCCAGGCCTTTGTCCTGGCCGTGTTCATCACGGCCCCCACCGTGGTCCGGCTGGACGTCCGGGCGGCCCCCGTCGTCATCGCGCTGACCCTGGCCGCCCTGCTGGTGCCGATCGCGGTCCCGTCCTGGAACGTCAGCCTGGCCACGGCCTGGGACGGCGTCACCCCCGCCGCGATCCCGGTCGCCGCGCTGCTGACCTTCGCCCTCCAGCGGGCGCTGCGGGATACTCAGGCTCTCGCCCAGGCGCGCGCCGAGCTGGCGTCCCTGGCGGCGGAGAACGAGCGCTTCAGGATCGCCCGCGACCTGCACGACCTGCTCGGCCACTCGCTGACGACGATCACGGTCAAGGCCGGCCTGGCGGCCCGGCTCGGCGCGGCCGGGCAGGCCCAGGCGATCCAGGAGATGACGGAGGTGGAGGCGCTGGCCAGGCGGACGCTCGGCGACGTCCGCGCCACCGTGGCCAGCTATCGCGACGTGACGCTGGCCGGGGAACTCGCTAACGGACGGCAGCTACTGCGGGCGGCCGGCATCACCGCGGACCTGCCCAGTGCCGTCGACAACGCGGATCCCGTTCACCAGGAGCTTTTCGGCTGGGTGGTGCGAGAGGGGATCACCAACGTCGTCCGGCACTCCCGGGCCGCCTCATGCGCGGTCCGGCTGTCTGCCTCCTCGATCGAGATCGTGGACGACGGGGTGGGCGGCCCGGCATCGGCCGGGAACGGCCTGACCGGCCTGCGGGAGCGGGTTGCCGCCGCCGGAGGCATCGTCGACGCCGGACCGCTGCGGCCGAAGGGATGGCGGCTGCTGGTCTCACTGTCGCCGGCCGGGTCCGCGCGATGATCCGCCTGCTGATCGCCGACGACCAGGAGCTGTTCCGCACCGCGCTGGCCGCGCTGCTCGGGCTCCAGGAGGACTTCGAGGTCGTTGCCACCGTCGGGCGCGGCGACGAGGTAGCGGCAGCGGCCAGGGCGCATCGGCCCGACGTGGCACTTCTCGACATCGAGATGCCGGGCATCGACGGACTCGCGGCCGCCGCCGTGCTGGCCCGCGAAGCCCCGGGGTGCCGTTCGCTCATCCTCACCACCTTCGGCCGGCCTGGGTACCTGCGGCGCTCGATGGAGTCCGGCGCGGTGGGATTTGTGGTGAAAGACGCGCCGGCCGAGCAACTCGCTGACGCGATCCGGCGGGTCATGGCGGGCGAGCGCGTGGTGGATCCGGCGCTGGCCGCCGCCACCCTGGCCGGCGGCGTCTCCCCGCTGACCGCGCGTGAGCGCGACGTGCTGGTCGCGGCCCGCCCGGGAGCTACCGTGGCCGACATCGCGGCCAGGCTCGTCCTGTCCGAGGGCACCGTACGCAACTACCTGTCGGCCGCGATGGCCAAGGTCGGCGCACGCAACCGGACCGAGGCGGCCCGGATAGCCGACGAGCGAGGCTGGCTCTGACGGCACGCCAGGGTACCCTTCGCCCATGCCGAAGATGATGCGACCGGGGCCCCTGGCGGGACAGACCCGGAGGCTGCTGCGCTGCGGCATGTGGGCGGGACCGGTGTTCACGGCCGCGTTCCTGGCGGAAGGGGCTTCCCGGGATGGTTACCGGCCGCTGCGCCACCCGGTCAGCTCGCTGGCACTCGGGCCGCGCGGCTGGACCCAGACGGCGAATTTCGCTGTCACGGGCGTGCTGTGCCTGGCCGGCGCGGCGGGGCTGCGCCTGGCGGGCGACCTCCCGGCGGGCAGCCGCACCGGGTCGGCCATGGTCGCTGCCGTGGGTGCCGGGCTGCTCGGCTCGGCCGCGTTCCGCACCGACCCGGTCGGCGGCTACCCGCCGGGAACACCGGACATGCCCGCCAAGCCCAGCCGCACGGGGACCGCGCACACCCTGGCCGCCCTTCCCGTGTTCTTCGGGCTGTCGGCCGCGGCGGCCTGCTACGGTCGGCGGAGTTGGCGGTCCGGCCAGTCCCGCGGCTTCGCGATTTACTGCGCCGCCACCGCGGTGACCGTACCGGTCACCGCCGTGCTGGCCGGAGCAGGTTACAGCCAGGAATCCCGGCTGGCCGGCTACGGCGGCCTGCTTCAGCGGGCCGGCATCATCACCGGCTTCGCCTGGCTTACCGCCGCGTCAGCCCGCGCACTGACTGGTCCCCGAGCCTAAGCCCCACCCCAGTGTGCGCTTCGGGTTGTAGGCAGGATCGCTGACGACTACTTGGCGTTGCGCTGACGGAAGCCGAAGCCGTCCGAGCGGGTCCGGGTAGCGGTGAAGGTGTCGAACTCGACGGGGGCCGGGTACGGGCTCGCAGCCGTGGCGGCCGGGGTGTGGTAGTACGTGAACGTCATCGTGGTCTTGTCGCCGGGGAAACGGCCGGGGTCCACATCGAACACGCCGAGGCCCCACGGGTAGGTGGTGTTGGGGTCGGTGACCGCGGACCACGGCGCGTCCTCGGTCTCGGTCGCGGTGCCGGAGACGTTGATGGTCTCGGTCGCTTCGCCCGCGGTGCCCGTCTGGTAGACGTCGTCGTGGCCCTTGGTGCCGCCGGTGCCGATCACCAGGTGGACGAGGCCGTTGTCGGTGTCGACGTTGGTCTTGTCGGTGCTGACGACGTGCGGCCGCAGGACGGTGCCGGAGTCGGTGCCGCTCACCAGGTAGCTGCGCTCGTAGTCGTGGTCGTGCCCGGCCAGCACGAAGTCGACGCCGTACTTGTAGAACAGCGGCATCCAGTTCTGGCGGATGCCCAGGTCCGAGCCGTCCGCGTCAGACGTGGACATGGCCGGCTGGTGCATGACGGCGACGATCCAGTCGACCGAGGCGTCGGTCGACGCCTTGCACAGGGTCTTCTCCAGCCATGCCAGCTGCGCGCCGCCGGAGTAGCCGGTCAGGATCTGGTTGTCGCCGGTGCTCAGGTAGGTGCCGGTGTCGATCTGGTAGCAGACGTCATTGTTGTCCAGCATGACGAAGAGCACCGAGCCGATCTGGAAGCTGTACCAGTTGCCCTCGAAGTCCGGAGACCCGTTCTTCGGCAGGGCGTAGCGGGTCTGGTAGGACAGGTAGCCCTGCGGGCCGTTTCCCGGCTCGTTCTCGTGGTTGCCGATGGCCGGCATCCATGGCCGGTTCGCGGCCGAGAGCTGTGTGTTGTCGAAGTACTCCGCCCAGACCTGCGGCTGGTACGTCTGGTTGGAGTTGGCGTAGGACAGGTCGCCGTTAACCAGGTGCACGACCGGGTTGAACCGCTCGACCGACGCGGCGGTGGCCGCGGCGTTGAGCGACGCCTTGGAGTAAGCGGTGTCACCGCAGGCGATGTCGCCGACGCTGGTGAAGCGGAACGCCGCCCGGCCCGCGGGGGCCGTGCGGAACGCGCTGGAGAGCTGCGTCTCGCCGTCGCTGACGATCTGGTACACGTAGTCGGTGTCGGGCTTCAGGCGGTCGATGCTGGCGTGCTGCGCAATCGTCACGATGCCGTTGTTGGCGTCGGTGTAGGTGCGGGTCTCGGCCGCGATGGTGCGGCCGAAGCCGTCCGCCGTGGTGCCGACAAGCACCTTCGGGTCCGACACCGACGTCGGGGTCACCCACGAAACGACGACCTCACCGGCCGGATCCTCGCCGAAGGTCAGGTGAACCTGCTCGGCGGTGACCGTGGCGGCCCTGGCCGCCTGCTGCCACAGGACCGGACCGCTGGCCATCACGAGACCGCCGGCCGTGACGCCGACGCCGCCGATGAACGACCGACGCGAGACGCCGGTGCGCTCCATGCTCTCCGTCATTACTGTCCTCCTGGGCAATCGCCGACAAAACACGGCAATGCTCCCAGTCCGGAGAGACGGCAAGCCCAACTAAAGGCGTACAGCCGTTGAACGATTTAACGGCCGTTAGTTCCCAGCTGCAACAACTGACAGCATCAGAACCGGAACCGGGTCAGGGCGCCCGGCTCCGCGCCCAGCGGACATCGCGGCTTACCGCGTCTGGCGGATAAGACGCGCGGCGGTCACGAGACTCATCGCGCAAGTGCGCGTGCCGTCTTGGCCGACGGTGTGATCGAATACGTAACGACGGCGCGAACGAATACCAAACAATGTGATCCGATCTCCGAGGGAGCAGACATGGCAGACGTCCCAGCACAGCATCCGGTGCCGCACCCGGCCACGGTCGCGGACGTCATGCGTCCACCGGTGACGACGGTTGAGCAAAATGACCATGTGGCCGGGGCCGCCTATTTGATGAAGCGCGCAGGCGCGACCGCCCTCGTCGTCACGCAGGCGGAGACCAGCGAGCCGCTCGGCATCATCACCGAGGCCGACATTTCTCACCTGGTCGCGGACGGGAAGAACCCGAACGACATACGGATCTATCAGCTGATGACGGCCCGCCCCACCGTCGTCGCCGCCGTAACCAGCATCCGTGACGCGGCCAAGGTCATGACCAGCGGGCGGTTCCGGCACCTCCCGGTCATGGGCGCCCCCGGCCTGGTCGGCATAGTGGACATCACTGACATATGTCGCGCGCTGCTCGATGCAACGGAGGCAGCGGAGACAACGGAGGCGGCGGAGGAGCCGCTCTCCAGTCTCTAGCCGCTGACCAGTTGCCCCGGACCGGAAAGCTGGTCATCGGGTCCGTGAGTCATGACAGCCTGTACCTGCTGTATAACGGACCTGCAACTCCTGGCCGTCGGCGGCATCCGCGCCCGATGGGCTGGTGTATACCAATTGCCGGTGTAATCGCGCACGCGAAGGGGACTGCGATGAGGTTCCGATGGCTGCGCGCCGCGGCCGGTGTGGCTGTTACGGCGCTGATGCTGGTGCTGACCGTCGGCCGGGCCGCTTCCGCGGCCCCGCTGTCCTCGGCCTGCCCCGGCTGGACGCTGGTGCTCTACTCGAACGCCGGGACGACGCATAACTCCGCGGCCGACACCCTGTACCTGGTTAGCCCGGCTGGCGGCCGGTACCCGGTGGCCCAGATCCCGGACACCGAGGGCGGCGCGCGCCTGATCGCCTGGTCCGGGGACGGGACACGTGCACTGGTCGAACTGCCCGGCGGCGCCGTGGAGCAGGTCACGCTGGCCGACGGCCGGACGCGCCGGGTTGGCCTGCCGGCCGGGGTGACCGTTCTCGGCTACACCCGTCCGGACGGGCTTGAGATCCTCGGTGAGAGCACCAGCGGCACCCTCACCAGGCTCGCCCGCTACACGCTCGGCGGGACGCTGGCCCGGGTGCTCGCCACCTGGCCGTCCAACGCGTCATCGGCCGCCGCCGCGGTGTTCGGCACGCTGGCGCTGGAAGCGCCGTCCGGCACGTTCCTGGTGGTACCCGGCTCCGCTGCGCTCAGCGTGGTCAGCGACCTCGGCGGCGTGAGCCGCGTGCTGCCGCTGCCGGTGCCGCGCGGCGCGAGCTGCGTCCCGGTCCGGTGGTGGCAGGACGGCGTGCTGCTCGCCGAGTGCAGCGGTCCGGGTACCGCGGGACCCCGGCTGTGGCTGGTGCCGGTCAGCGGTGCCCGGCCGACCGCGCTGACCCCGCAGCGCGGCCAGAACGGTCCCGACTACGGAGACATCAACGGCTGGCGGCTTCCCGGCGGCGGCCTGTACGTGCAGGCGCTTGCTTCCTGCGGTCCGCCGTTCATCGCCCGCGCGAACCAGAACGGAACGGTCACCCCGCTCCTCATCCCGGGCGTCGTGGTGGCCCAGTCCGGCCCGTGGCTGCTGACCGAGCAGGCCGGCGGCTGCGCGGACAGCACCTCGCTGCTGTGGTTCAACCCGGCCACCCAGGCGGAGCGCTGGGTCTTCCGCACTCCCGCCGCGGCCTTCGGCGTCATCTCGGCGGCGGCGTTCGCGGGCTAGCCCGGCCGGGCGCCAGTGGCGATGATGAGAGAGTAGGCCTGTGCACACGGTCTTCGAGCATCTGGTCAGCCTGCGGTGGCGGGATGTCGACGCACTGGGGCACGTCAACAACGCGGTGTACCTCACCTACCTGGAGGAAGGCCGGGACGCCTTCTACGTGCAGGCGCTCGGCCGTGACCCGCACTACGTGATGGCGCGGGTCGAGATCGACTTCCGGGCCGAGGTCCGCTACACCGACCGGCAGGTCCGGGTGCGCATCGAGGTGGAGCGGGTGGGCACCGCCAGCCTGACGACGCGCGAGACGGTACTCACGCCGGCGGCCGTGACCGCCGCCGAGGCGAGAGTCGTCACGGTGCTCTGGGACGCCGATGCCCGCAAGCCGGCCGCATTCGCGCCCGACGAACGCGCCCGACTGACCGGACAGATGATCCAGAACGAGTCCGGCTTACTGCGGACCTCCCCATGACTGTTACCGCGCTATCGGTCGGCGACCTGATCATGGCCCGCCGACAGCTCCTGAACCTCAAGCGACTCGCCGAGAGCTACCACCGCCAAGGGCCTGGCCCTCCGCCGCCTCTAGCCCGCCCGCCGGGCCGACCGTCGGCCGGGGCCGTCGGCCGGCCCAGGGCTGCCGCCGGCGGCCGGTGAGCGGGACGGCCAGCGGGGTCCGGGCCAGGAGGCTGGTCAAGGCCACGCCGGCCAGGAAGACGATGACGACGGTGGCCGCGCAGAGCAGCGGCCACCACACCACGGAGTCCAGCCTGGCCCAGCCTGCCCAGATCAGGGCGTTGATGAACAGCATCTGGGACAGGTAGACGCCGTAGGAGTTGTCAGAGCCCGAGCGCACCGCCGCCCGCAGCCGCCGCGAGCGCCCGGGCTTCACCAGGGCCACGCCCAGCAGGTACAGGCAGGCGATGGCGCCGATGTCGAACGGGATCACGCTCGGCTGGAACGGGTCGTTACCTGAGCCCAGGACGGTCGTGACGCCCGTTTCGGCCAGGAAGTAGACGGCCTCCGCGCCGAGTGCCGCCGCGCCGGTCAGCGCTATCACCAGACGCGCGTGCCGGACCAGCCATTCGTTCACCGCATCGAGGTGGAACGCCGCGATGCTCCCGGAAAGCAGGTAGAACGCATAGGGCGTGAACTCCCGGATCCAGCCGGCGCGGAGCACGGGCACGATCGTCCAGTGCATCAGGGTCATGAGCGCCACGTGTCCCAGCAAGGCGATGACGACGATCACGCCATGGTGATCGCGGGTCCGCCGCAGGAACATCAGCAGGAGCGGGAACACCAGGTAGTACTGCATGATGATGAGCAGGAAGTACAGCTGGTAATAGCCGGTGGCTATCTCTATGGCGAAATTCTTCAGTGCCGCGGGTGCGCTCGCGTAGTGCGCGGTGGGCAGCAGGTACAGGAAGTAGATAACGGTCCAGCACAGGTAAGGGACAGTGACCGCGACGAACCGCCGCCCGTAGAAGCGGCGCAGGCCGCCGCGGTCCAGATCTATGTAGGCGTAGGTCAGCATGCACGCGGAGATGAAGAAGAACCCCTCACGGGAAAAGTGCGTCAGCAGCATCACGCCGTTCGTGCTCACGATGGCCGCCGCGGGCACGAAGTAGGTAAGCACATGGGTGCTGATCACGCCGGCCTGCTTCATCGGCCGCATGGCGTCGACCTGGTCGAGTCGCTGGCGTGGCATCAGGACCCCGTGATCAGGCCGCGCAAACCGGCCCCTTAATGCGGGTGCCGGCCAGCACCGCGGGTCGCGTAGTCATGGCACCGATGCTGCCGCCGCCACATCTAGCCAGCCTGCAGAGCGCCTGACAAACTTATACAAATTCGATGAGAGCCAGCAAAGCGGGCACTGAGCGCCGGTGACCGACGATGCTGAACAGAGTGCCCGAAAGTACCGGCAAGACCGGCAGACTGTTTCCGGCAAACTGAAGAAGCATGGCGGATCGCTTCTGCCCGGGGCCGGTCTTGGTTATCGTTGGCTGGTGGAGGGCGTGGTACCCGCCCGGGTGGTTCACCGGAAGGCCCTGGCTGCGCTGGGGCCCGGCTTTGTCGCTCAGGGTTTTGAGCGGCGTGAGCGGTCAGCCGCTGCCGTCTGGCAGCGGCCCGCGGAGCAGGAGTTTGTCGTCGCCTGGGTCCAGCCGACCCGCAGTCCGGATGCACTCGGCTGGTACGGGTCCAGGTTCATCATCGAGTTCCGCCGCGGCGCCCAGCCCCGGGTCGGCGTGCTCGGGCCGGGTTCCCGGTTTTGCCAGCTCCTGGACGACGAGGGGCGGGAGCGGGTGCGCGCCGTGCAGAACGCGGTCATCGGGCGGCTGCCGCCGGTGCCCAACCGGGTGCTGCGCATACTCGACGACCCCGCGCGGGACTCGTACCTGGCGCAGGGAAGACTGGTGACGGCGGCCTACGAGCCCGACCAGGACATCTGGTTCCGCTACCGTGACGAGCGCGACCTCGACGCCTGGTTCCGCCTGCTTACCGTCCTGCTGCCCGGCGTCCTGAGCGCGGTCCAGCTAAAGCTCGGGTGAGCCGGCGCACCGCGGAGCCGGGGTTTGCGGTTAAAAGGTTGCCTCGACCAGATCCAGGTAGGAAGCGACGGCGTCACTGAGCCAGGTCCGGGACGGATCGGCCAGACCTCCCGCGATAGCCCGCAGCGCGAGCAGCTGGTCGGCCGGGTCGCCGGCGTTGAAGTCGGGCATCTTCCCGAGGAACCGGATCATCTCTATCGCCCGCGGTGACCGGCGGCCAATGAACTTGCCGCCTGCTGGCACATAGCTAAGGTGAATCCGCCGGATCTCGTCCGCGCTCTTTGCGGTGCCGGGCTGCCGCGTTCCGCCGGCGTTCAGCTGGTCAAATGACAGATTCCCGGTCTCGATCGGCCGGCGTTCGAAGACCGGGCGGCTGTCGGTGGGCCAACGCGTCCGTGCTGCCGAGTGAACGTGCAGGTCAACCCAGAGCGGCAACCCAGAACGAATATGCGTCGTGCCCACCGAGGTGGCGCCAGCCGGCGAGTTGTGCCGGCCGTCCGACAGCAGATCGGCCTGCGCCCACGGCCTTGCGGCGGGCTCGTCCGCGAACCGCGCGACGGCGTCGTCGGGCATGAGGATCAGCAGGTCGATGTCGCTCCAGTTGTCTCCCGTGCCGCGGCCGAGTGAGCCGATCACCGCCACCCCTTCGACCACGGGATCCGCTTTGAGCAACTCGACCACGTCATCGAGCAACTGGTCCCGCAGCTCGCCAAGAATCGCCGGCCCGAATGCCACCCGGCGATTCTATCCGGTGGCCTGGGCGCTGCCGGTCAGGAAGGGCGCAAGCAGTTCGGCGGTGGCCGCACGCAGCCGCGACCGGGTCGCCGGGTCGTAGATCCCTTCGTGTGCTCGGGCCTCGTTCATGCCGTCGAAGTAGCGCCCGCTGACCGCGCCGCCGACCGGTCCGTCGGCCAGGTTCATGACCGCGTTAGCGCCGGAGGCCACCGAGGACATGGGCGGGATCATCGATTCCCGGACCATATGGGTGTTCATCAGGGATGCCGGGTGCAGGCAGTTGACGGTGATCCCGCTGCCCGCGAGTTCTCCGGCCAGGTCGATGGTGAACGCGGCGAGGGCGAACTTGCTGCGGTAGTAGGCCTCAGCGCCGGTGTAGTGGCTGTCCATCCGCAGGTCGGTGAGGTCGACCGGTGCCTGCCCGACCGAGCCGACATTGACGATCCGGGCGGGCACCCCGCCCTCAAGCGCCGGGATCAGCCGCCGGGCGAGCAGCGCCGGGGCCAGGTAGTTGACGGCGAAGCGCAGTTCGTGGCCGTCGGCGCTGAGCTGCCGCTTGCGGTACGGCGGTCGGCCCGCGCCGATCCCGGCATTGTTGACAAGCAGCGCGATCGAACCGTGCTCGGCGCTGACCCGGTCCGCCAGCCCGCGGACCTGTGCCAGCGAGGCCAGGTCGGCCAGCACGGTCTGGGCGGTACCGCCGGATCGGGTGATCTGGTCCGCGACGGCGGCCGCGCGCTTGGCGTCGCGGCCGTGCACGAGGACGTGCATACCGCGGGCGGCGAGGGCGGCGGCGACCGCGCGCCCCAGGCCCGCGCTCGCCCCGGTCACCAGGGCAACTCGTGTTGATGGCTCGTCAAACGACATGATGTCCAGCCCTTCCAGTTTGTCGAGACTGACTGTCTCTACAAACCTTACCGGGACTAGCGGTCTCGTCAAACTGGTAATCTCGCACCATGAATGACGGTCCGCGCCTGCCGCACACCGGCCGGCGGCGCAACGACGCGGCGCGGGAGGCGATCCTCGATGCTGCGTTCCGCCTGCTCAGCGCCCCGGTGACCGAGCCGCTCACCATCGACGCGATCGCCGCCGAGGCCGGGGTCGGCCGGCAGACGATCTACCGCTGGTGGCCGTCCAAGGGCGCCGTCGTCGCCGATGCCATGGCCCGCCATGCGCAGGTGGTCGTCCCCGAGCGGGACACCGGATCGTTCGCCGGGGACCTGGAGGCGTTCCTCGCCGACACCTTCGCGGGCCTGGAAAACGAGAGCTACGCCTGGCCGGCTCCGGCAGATCGTCGCCGAAGCGCAGCGGGACGAGGCCGTCGCGCAGGTGCTCGCGGATTTCACCGCGGTCCGGCGGGCCGCGCTCCGCGCCCTGCTCGAAGGCGGACGCGACGCCGGGGAACTCGCCCCGGAGGCGGACCTGGACCTGCTGGTCGACATGGCCTACGGGGTGCTTTACTACCGGCTCATGGTCGGCCACGCGCCGCTCGACGCGAAGGCCGCCCGGTCGCTCGCCGCCGCGCTGACCCGGGGGCAGCCGGGGGCAGCCGCAGGTCTCAGCGGCGCCTGAACGTCACCGCGTTAGCGGCGGCGGCCGCGGTCAGCAGCGTCGCGCTGATCACCAGGCTCGTCACCATGCCGGACCGGAACGACCCGCCGCTGAGCAGCCCGCCGAACAGGGCCACGCCCATCGCGGAGCCCATCTGCCGGCTTGCGTTGAGCACGCCGCCGGCCAGGCCGGCCTGCGCCGCGGGCACGTGGTCGAGCAGGACGGTGATCAGCGTGGGAACCGACAGCCCGACCATGCCGAACGGGATCATCAGCAGCGCCGTCTCGGCCACCGAGCCGGCCCAGAGCAGCCCGATAAGCCCGGCGACGGTCACCAGCATCCCGGCCGCCAGCGGCACGGCCGGCCCTGCCCTGGCGGCCAGCCGGGGCGAGGCCATGTTGGCCGCCACGATGCACAGGGCCATCGGGACGAACATCAGCCCGGCCGCCAGCGCGGAGGCACCGCGGACCTGCTGCGCGTAAAGCCCGAGGACGAACACGATCCCGTACCAGGCCGTGTTGACGGCGAAGCCGCTGGCCAGCACGACCAGGGTCGCCCGACTGCGGAACAGGCGGAACGGTACCACCGGCGCGGCGACCCGCGACTCGATCCGGGCGAAGGCCGCCGCCGCGCCGGCCGCCACGGCGAACGCGACCAGCACGCGCGGCGCCGCATACCCGACCGCGCCGCCCTCGATCACCCCGTACGTCAGCCCGCCGAGCGCCAGCACGGCGATGAGCTGTCCGCCGAGGTCCAGGCTGGCCGGCAGGCGCGGTGACGGGCCCACCCGGGCCAGCAGGACGAGCGCGACGAGACCGCACGGGACGTTGATCAGGAAGATCCCCCGCCAGCTCCACACGCTGACCAAGATCCCGCCGAGCACCGGCCCGGCGGCGACCGCCGACGAGCCCGCCGCGGTCCACAGCGCGATGCCCCGGGCCCGGCGGGCCGGGTCGTCAAAGGCCTGCCGCACCAGCGCCAGCGACGACGGGAGCATCACCGCGGCGGCACACCCCTGGACGAAGCGCGCCCCGGTGAGCACCCCCAGGCTGGGCGCGGCGCCGCAGGCGATCGAGGACAGCGTGAACGCGGCCACGCCGCAGGCATAGGCCCGCCGGGCGCCGATACGATCCGAGAGCGCCCCCGCCGACAGCAGCAGCGCCGCGAACATCAGCGTGTACCCGTCGACCACCCACTGCAGTCCGTCCGTCGCCACGTGCAGGTCGCGGCCCATCGTGGCGAGTGCGACGTTCACCGCCGAGACGTCGATGGTGATCATAAAAAAGCCCAGCATCCCGGCCGCCAGCGCGAGCGCCGCCGGAGCGGTCCCGCGTCGGCTCTCGGTCATCTGCGTGGACGCTTTGGTCACCGGTTCAAGCATCGCACCGGTCGGCTCCGGACGGGAGGGCGGCATACCCCAGCAGACATACACTGAGTTAGCGGGGTACAAAGCGGGCAATTCTCGCCGGATCACCCCCCGAAATCAGTGTAAGTATCTGCCGACGGAAACCGTCCCGGAGCGCGGTCTGGTCCGATCCGCGGGGGAGTACCATTTTATCGTGAAATTTCCGTCATGTCGTGGCGCGCCAGCGCCCGACATGACGGAATCCGGAGCCGAAACATTGAGCTGGGAAGGCCCGGGGCCGAGGTCGGCCCGGTCGCGCCTGGCCTGGAAGCCTCCTCGCAGAGGTATACCGAATTTTGGTCGGAAACCGGCCCCATTTGCGGCAATTTGTCCAACCAAAATTTGGTATACCTTTCCTTCTTCGGCTCTCGACGGCATGCTGCCGATTTCACGCAATTTACGATAGATCCTAATTAGTCATCCGAACGACAGCGGCTTACTGCCCTCCGCCCGTTCCCCGGACTTTTGTCGAAGCGTCGGCGACGGCGTGAAACACGGAACCGTTCGGGATAACTCTGATGATCGCGGACTGGGTGGCGAGCCGCGGCGGGACCGGCTCAGCCGGCGCGGCGCCTGGCGCGCAGCACGATGTCGTGGACATGGTGCGCGGCGGAGGCGGCCCCGGCCGGGCGCGGGCGCTTCTCGTGGCGTTCGATGTCCCAGTCCGGCGAGTCGGCGAGCGCGGCCGCGAAGTCGTCGACCCGGAGGTAGGCATCCGGGTCGAACGGCCTGCCGTGCTCCGGCGCCGGCGCCCGCATCGGCTCGAGGTCGTGGCTCACGATGAGCAGCGTGCCGCCCGGTGCGACCGCGTTGAGCAGGTTGAGAACGCCGCGGCCGTCGGGTGTGCGGGGAATCGAGGCGTACTGCGCCGACACGAGGTCGAACGCGGCCGGCTTGAATGCGCCCGTCGCGTTCGCGTCGGTGCGGTGGTATTCGACCCGCAGTCCGCGGCGCCCGGCCTCGGCGCTGACCCGGTCCAGTGCGCGCTGCGAGATGTCGCTCGCGGTCACGCTCCAGCCGCGGGCCGCCAGCCAGAGGGCGTCACCGCCCTCGCCCGCGCCGACGTCGAGGGCGCGCCCGGGTTCGAGGCCGCTGACTTCGTTGACGAGCGTGCCGTTGGGGTGGCCGCTCCACAGCTGTTCGCCCTCGTAGCGATGGTCCCAGTCGGACTCGTTGGCCGACGGCCGGGCCGCGGCCCGGATGTCCTCGGTCGCGAGGCTGAAGGCGATCATGGCGCCGACCCGGCTGCCGTTGGCGGCGGCCTGCAGCACCTGCTGGCTCGGGTCGGTCGCGTTGCCGGCCGCGTAGAGGCCGGGTACCGCCGTTTCCCCGGTGGCATCCGTCTCGATGAAGTCTCCGAGCCCGTTCGGGTGCGCCGCCGGCCGCAGGCCCAGTGCGGCGAACGGTTCGGCGCGGACCCTGAACCGCGGACCGACCGCGACCGCGTCGGCCTCAATGGTTCCCTGGTCGGTCAGCTCGACCCCCGCGACCCGGCCGTCGGGGCCGGCGAGGATGCGGCTCACCCGTCCCTCCACGATCTTCACCCCGCTGGCCCGCAGGGCATCGAGTTCGCCGCCGTCCGCATCCGCGGGCTCGGGCAGTACCACGGTGAAGTGCGCGCTGAGCTGACGGAACAACCCGGCCGAGTGGAGCCCCGCCGGATGGGTGATGACCGCGACGATGCGCTGGTCGCGGAACTCGTAGCCGTGGCAGAACGGGCAGTGGATGACGTCGCGCCCCCAGTGCTCGGCGAGACCGTCGATGTCCGGTAGCTCGTCGGCCAGCCCGGTGGCGGCGAGAACCCGGCGAGCCAGCACGGAATGGCCGCCGTCGAGTTCGACGCGGAAGCGGCCGGCTTCGGTGCGGCTCACCCGGGTCACGCGGCCGGACAGGACCTCGCCGCCGTAGCTGCGGACCTCTTCGCGGCCGGCCGCGAGCAGTTCCGACGGCGGGGCTCCTTCGCGACCGAGATAGCTGTGCATGTGCGCGGAAAACCGGTTGCGCGGATCGCCGGCATCGACGACGATCACGGACCGGCGCTGGCGGCCGAGCTGAAGCGCGGCGGCGAGCCCGGCGGCCGACCCGCCGATGACGCAGACGTCGCAGTGCCGCTCGACTGTGCGGATGTCATGGCTGTTCATACCTCAGAACGGTACGTGGCTTCGCGGTAAGTGCAAACTTCTTTGCTATATTCGCAAGGACTGGAAGGGCGGCCGATGAGCGAGTCGAGCGAGATTGAACAGGTGGTCAGGACCCGGCTGCGGAGCCTGCGGAACACGCTCGGGCTGTCGCTCGACGAACTCGCCGCGCGCACCAACCTCAGCCCGTCCACCATCAGCCGGATCGAGACCGGCAAGCGGACGATCAGCCTCGACGTCCTGCTCCCGCTGGCAGCGGCGCTGCAGGTCAACCTCGACACGCTCCTCGACGTGCACCCCGACGACGACGTGGTCATCCGCCCGGCGCCGAACCGGTCCCGCGGCCGCACCACGTGGATGCTGAGCCGGCCGACCGCCACCAGGATCGCCGTCAAGATGCGGATCGAGCCGAGCCGCAGGACCGAGGAGCAGCGGGTCCACCCCGGCCACGACTGGTTCTACGTCATCGCCGGACGGGTGTGCCTGTCGCTCGGCGAACGCGAGGTCATCGTCCAGGCCGGCGAGTCGGCGGAGTTCTCCACCATGACACCGCACTCCTTCGCGGCCGTCGACGGCCCGGCCGAGATCATCACGATCTTCGACCGGGACGGCCAGCGTGCCCACGTCCACCACGAGGCCACCGGCGAGCCGGGCTGAGGACGGCTCTGTTGTCCGGTAGGGGGTGTCAGCGCCGACGGCGGGCCGCGAGTTCGCGCTGCTGCCGGTCGGCCTCGACTTTCTCCATCACCGAGTCGGCGTAAGCCCTGGCTTGACCACGGGTCTGGATCGCGTTGAACCTCTCATCGATGGCGGCGATCTCGGCCGGCGTCTGCCCGGAAAGCTCTATTTCTGTCTTCCGTACGATCAGCAGCGCGCCGGCCAGGTTGCCGGATCGAGGCACCGCCTCCGCGTCGATCCGCGCACGTTCCGCGGGATCTACGGGGGGCCTTGCCGCTCGCAGCGGCGGGGCGGGGCGGCCCAGTGACGTCGGGCAGTCCTGTCTGGGCTCGGCGAGCGACAGCAGATGCAAGACGTCATTGCTTGACGCATCCCTTTGCGTCAGGGGATTGCGCCCGAACAGGCGCTCAAGCGTCTTCAAGACAGACGCATGATCGTAAGGGGTGTGGTCCACGCTGGGGGGAATCAGCGGCGAGACGATGACCGCGGGCACCCGGACGCCGTACTGCTTGAAGTCGAAGCCGCGCTTGTTGTAGCCGTAGTTCGGGTTGTCGCCCGGGGGAAGCGCCGGGGGCGGCGCGGTGCCGTCGAAAAACCCGCCGTGCTCGTCGTACGTGACGATCAGCAGGCTGGTGTCCCAGTAGGGCGAATTGCGGATCGCCGAGTAGACGGCGGACAGGAGATTCTCACCGCCGTAGACGTCGTCCATCGGGTGCTGGGACGAGCCGCCTGCATAGGTGTTGCCCGTCACGTCGCCGTAGTGCGGCTCGATGAAGGTGTACGGGTAGGGATAGGAACCCTGGAGATCGGACGCGAAGGAACTCAGGTAATTGATTTCCGAGTGGTGCACTCCGGCTATCGAGGAGACCTGCGGTACCGCGCCGAGAACAGAACCGTTTCCCGGGTCGTCACTGTAGATGCTCTCGTACCACGGAAACCCCGTGCTGTCGTTGTAGAAGCGATAAGGGATGCCCGCCGCGCGCAGCGAGTCGTAGATTGACCCGTTGGGATACTGGAATCCCGGCGGCGAGGTTTCCCAGTCTGACATCTGTTCACTCGACGGGCTGTCATCAAGCCCCGACGACGAAGCCCCGTGCAGGAAGAAACGGTTGGGCCAGGTCGGCCCCGGCAGCGAGGAATACCAATGGTCGCAGATCGCGAACTGCGTGGCCAGTTGGTAGATCACCGGCAACTGTGTCGGCGTGGCGAAGCAGGCCATGATGTCGCCGATGTCCCCTGGGAGCGGCGCGTTTCCCTCAGAGGTCGATGTGGCGTAGTTGGTCGCGAAACCGGAGTTGCTGATCGGCGGGTAGGGTTCGCCCGAGTGATACTTGGTCTGCTCGGTGAGCTGCTGGAGAACGTCGAGGAACTCGTGGCCGGGATCGGTGGGCATGCTCAGCGGTGCGTTCGACCGCACGCAGTAGGCCTGGCCCTTGTACGAGTTGCAGGTGCCGGTGGTGGCGGCGATAATGCCCGGAATGCCGGACATCGCGAACATATTGTCGAATGAATGGTTCTCCAGCATCACCACGAACACGTGCGTGACCGGCGAGTGAGGCGCCAGTTTATTCATGTCGCCCGTGTGCCTTCCGGATTCGAGCGCGACCTCGAATTCCGTCGCGCTGACCGAGAAGGTAACCGTGCTGTCGGCGTCCTGCGACTGGAGTTGGCGCTCCGTCCAGTGCGGATCGGCGAGCGGGCCGGCGCTGACGTAGAAGCCCGGTGCCGGGCCGTCCTTGACGTGAATCAGCACCGACCAGTAGTCGGAAATGTCAGAGGTGGAAACGCCGGTCTCGAAGTAGGCCGTCAGCGACCCGACGGTCTCACCGGGAGACGCCGTCCAGCTGCCACTCTGCGTGCCATTGCTTGAGTTATTATGGGAGATCAGAATCCAGGCGTTACCGCCGCTATTATTCGTAACGCGGACCGTCGCTGAACGTTGCGTAGCCATAAAGACATCCCCGCCGCAGACCTTGGTAACAGAGAATTACCTACCCTGCGGCAAATCCTTTCACGGCGCTAGGTCAGCGTCAACGGTCGGCGAGTAACCACAAGTCGTTCGGGATATGGGGAAAGGGCAGTGGGGGTCCGTAAGGGGCTGGACCGCTCGCCGAGTTCGCCGGTGATGAGCTGCATGACGAGCAGGTTCTCCGGCTGAAGGTCGATCATGGGGCGTCCGTAGGCACTGGCGACCCAGGGAATCCGGCTCACGCCGGGCGGTCCAGCCGTGACCGAGCAGCCAGCTGGCCGGGTCATGCTGCTGGCCGGCGGTCCACATCGCGGTGAGTTCCTCGCCCGCCCGGCGTTCTATCACTTCCGCGATGGAGCCGCCGATGGCGCTGCTGCCGCCGGGCATGTGGTCGGCGGTGATCCGGCTGCCCGGCGCGGACAGCTCGTGCACGTGACGGAGGAGCGAGTCGATCGCGTCGTCGGCCAGGTACGGCAGCAGTCCCTCCGCCAGCCACGCCGTCGGCGCCGACGGATCGAAGCCCGCGGCGCTGATCGCCGCCGGCCAGTCCCCGCGCAGGTCGGCCGCCACCGTCCGCCGGTCACTGCGCGGCCCGGCGTCCTGCGCGGCGAGCACCGAGTCCTTGAAGGCGAGCACCATCGGCGCGTCGATCTCGTACACCGTCGTCCCGGGCGCCCAGTCGAGCCGGAAGGCGCGGGTGTCGAGCCCGGCCGCGAGGATGACCGCCTGCCGCACCCCGGCCGCGGAGGCGGCGGCGAAGAAGTCGTCGAAGAACCTCGATCGCACCGCCACATAGTGGGCCATGCCGGCCCACGGGAAGTCCGGGTCCGCCGCGGCGTCCGCCGGGCTGACGACGATCGGTCCGGGCAGCCGGTCGGCGACCGCCGCCACGAACGCCGCGGCATAAGGATCACGGACCAGCGGATCGGCGTGATGGCCCTCCATGGCGCGCATACCCGCGGCACCGAGGGCGGTGAGACCGACCCCGCTAACGATGTCCCAATCAGCCGGCTCAGCGCACATAACCATCATTATGCGACAAAAGCGCCACACAAATAGCGCGGCTGGTGGTCAGTGGCCGGTGGTCAGTGGATGGCCGCTTCCGCGCAGGCGCGGAGGAGGTGAAGGTTGCCGATCGCGTCGGTGCTGTCGATGAACTGGTCGACGGCGCCGGTGAGCGGCAGCTGCGCGACCTGCGGGTCGGTGATCGCTTCGCGCAGCGCCGCGGTGAACCGGCCGGCGCCGATGACCCAGTAGGGCCGGCCGAAGAAGCGGCGGGTGCGGGTGTCAAGCGGCGGGGTAAACCGCAGCTGGTTATGCAGTGCGGCGACGGTCTCGTAGGCATCGCGCAGGTGCCGCTCCCGGACGGCCCAGCCGTCGGCGGACAGCGCCGCGGTCAGCGAGGCGCCGAGCCCGGCGGTGCCGGGGAGGCGCGCGAAGGCAGTGCCCAGCCACTTGCTGTAGGGCGGGTAGCGGCGGTGCATCAGCAGGACCAGGTGCATGAGGTCACGGGCCAGCCGCGCGGTGACGACGAGCGAGCCGAGGTCGTCGCCCGCCTCGGCGCAGCGGCCGGGGAAGGCTTCTTCCTGCCCGATGCGCTGCCACTGGCTGGCCAGCAGGTACAGCCACAGGTCACGCGGGTACCAGGCCAGGGCGGCGCGGGCGCGGGTCAGCTCGCCCGGCTGGTCGTGGAAGACCTCCCCGGTGGTGAACTCGGCCAGCCGCTGCGACGGGACCCACAGCCAGTCCGGCCGGGTGACCGATTTCCGCGGGTCGAACCCGAGGTGGCCGACCAGCCAGCCGTCCAGGCCGATGACCTCGACGCGATGCCGGGCGGCGCCGCTTGGGTCCCGGGTGACGGGGAAGGCAACCGGGTAGCCTCGCGACGACTCAGGCAGCCTCTCCGCCAGCGTCTCGGTGACGGCCGCCGCATAGCGGTCCGCATCGGCGTCATCCAGGAAGATCTGCAGACGCGGACCCCAGTCGTGGTCAGTAGAACGCTCGGTGTCGAAGCCGGCGACTTCCGATCCGGGACCGATCAGGGCCGCCGCGTAGGGCAGTTCCGGGAACTGGTCCTCAAGCAGCGGACGGACCGAGCTGGCGTAGAACTCGCGGGCGAGTTGCAGTCCGGGAACGAAGTCAGCAGTCACGCTGGCGATCCTGCCGGTTCCCGGTCCACCTGTCGCCTGGTTTTCCCAGCCGCCCCGTTCCGGTTCCGCGAACTCGGTAGTCAGACCAGCCGGCGGTTGAGCCTAGGTCAAAATCCGGAAAGAGGGGCGGCGGGTGCAAAGGTGAGCGTCATCTGAAAGGCTGAGTACCGCTTCTAGGTACACGAAATTTGAGAAAGGTCTGACGATGCTCATTATGACGCGCACGATCGCGGTCGCGGCAGTCCTGGTATTCACCGCCGCGCTTACTGCTTACGCGGCAGGCACGTTCAACACCACAAGCCAGCGCGCTGCGGTTACCGACAGTGTCAGTGCCGCGGGCGCGGCAACCCCGGACATCAGCATCGTCTGCATCGCCGCCTGCTGAATGCGCCCGCCGTGCGATAATGGGTCGGCTCCCGGGGCCGCATGCCCAGCGCGAGTCCGGCGGCGCTGCGATGCGGAGCGCCGCCGCCTTCGAACTCGGTGACGCGGCGGCGAGTTGGTCGAGCATCGCGAGGTTTTCGGTATCCTCTGGCGTCGGACGGAATGTAATCGGATCTGCCAGAGGAAAAAGTTGGGCCGAGTTCTTTCACGGCCTGACCAGGAGTGGGTTGACGTGAGTGCGCCTGTAGAGAGCCCGGACCGCATTGTCGGGCAGGTCCGTGGCTTATGCCTGGCGCTGCCCGAAGTAACGTTGCGGGTCGGTGGTGCGCTCTCCAGAGTGAGATCGACGGCGCAGTCGTTCAAGATCCGGAGGATCGTTTTGCTTGCTCGTGGCGCGCAGACTGGAGAAGATTCGTGAACTCGTGACCGAGAGCTACGCGGTCCTCGCGCCGAAGAAGCTCACCGAGCTGCTGGAAAATCGGCTGCTCTGAGTAACCAGCAAAAGCGCTGCGGTACCTATGCCGAGCCGGGCGACGGATTCTCGAAAACGCTATAACGTCTGCGTGCAGAGACTTGGTGTATTGACTCTTGGATACGGTGACTTTTCGTGGGCGGTTCCGCATGACTCCGCAGCAGGTCGCGCACTATCGCCTTGACCGCCTGCTCGGTTCCGGCGGCATGGGGGAAGTTTACGAGGCCTTCGACGCACAGCGTGATCGGTACGTCGCCCTTAAGCTTCTGCCTGAAGAGCTCTCGGGTGACGAAGAGTACGTGAAGCGGTTCCGGCGCGGATCGCAGGTTGCCGCACGGCTGCGGGAACCGCACGTCATCCCCATTAACGACTTCGGCGAAGTCGGTGGCCGCCTCTTTATCGACATGCGCCTGGTGGACGGGGGCAACATCGGCGCGCTGCTCGAAGAGCACGGCCGGATCCCGCCGCAGCGGGCCGTGCACCTTATCAGCCAGGTTGCCCTGGCCCTGGATGCCGCGCACGCCGACGACCTCGTCCATGGCGACATCAAGCCGTCAAACATCCTGGTCAAGTTGAGCGACTTCGTTTACGTGACCGACTTCGGTATAGCCCAGCCGGCCGGCAGCCGGCCGACATCGTCGGCCAGCACCGGGGCAACGGCCGGGACACTCCATTACACCGCCCCGGAGTGGTTCGCCGGCGGCGATGTTGACGGGCGGGCCGATGTCTACTCCCTGGCTTGCGTGCTGTATGAGTGCCTGACCGGCGCGGCACCCTTCAAAGACAAGGTTGACCTGCCCGCGCTGCTGTATGCCCACTTCGCCGCTACTCCCGCGCCGGCCAGCAGCATCGCCGAGGGTGTGCCCCCAGCGCTGGACGCCGTGATCGCCCGGGGCATGGCGAAAGAGCCGGCGGACCGCTTTCCGACCGCCGGCGCGCTGGCGGTGGCGGCCCGGCAGGCCTTGCTGACCGGGGCGCCGACTCCACTGATGACCGGGCTGCCGATTCCTACCAGGTTCGATGTGCCGATCCCGCCGTGGCAGGCCGCGGCGGCCGCTGAGGCCGCGGCTGCGGCCTCGCAAGACGCGGTGCGGACGCCAGGTTCCGAACCGGAGCCAGCCGGCGACCTGTCCGCACCGAGCGTCCAGGAGAGCCCGACGCAAACGGTGCTGGCGGTTGACGAGCGAGGCGGCCCGCGACCACCGGAGAACCAGTCGCCGGATGCCAGTCCCAAGCCAGCCAGTAGCGACCGGCCATCTCGCCCGGCGACACACCGGGCGTCCAGGAGGCCGGGATGGCGCGTGCTGAGCGCACTGGGCCTGATCGTCGCCGCCGCAATAGCGGTTCCTGTCGCCTTCGTCGCCACGGCTTCCAGCGGGCCGAACAGAGTCGACGCGTCTAGGAACGCCACCGCCAGGCCGTCAAGCAGTGCGCTCAGCGTCACCGTTCCCACGGTCGCGGAGACGATAGCGGTCGGGCAGAGCCCCAGCTACGTCCAGGTCGCGCCGGACGGAGAGTTCGCCTACATCGCCAATCCGGGCGCGCACACGGTCAGCGTGCTCGACACGGCCGATGACGAGGTGTCCAGGGTCATCCATATCACCGAGGGCCCGCCTCAATTCGTCTCGTTCTCGCCTGACGGCCGGACCGCCTACGTCAGCGTCTACAACACGAGAAGCACGGTGCACCTCATCGCGTTCATCGATACCGCGACCGGGACCGTGACGTCCACCGTGTCCGTGAACAACCGTACCCCGGGCCCCTCGGCGAGCAGTCCGGACGGACGGTACCTGTACGTGCCGAACCACAACATGGAAATGGGCGGCGCCAACGAGAATCTTCTCGACGTGATCGACACGGCGAGCAAGAAGCTGATCGACACCATCGCCGTCCCGGCGAACCCGCACTGGGTCGCATTCGGTAAGAACGGGCAAATTTACGTCACGAACCATATGTCGACCGTCGTCACGGTCCTGAACGCCAGCAACAACAGCGTCATGAAAGAAATCGAGGTCGGCGAGACCCCGCACAGCGAGGCCCTCTCGCCCGACGGCAGCCGCCTGGCGGTCACGAGCTACAACGGTAACGAGGTCTACGTGGTCAGTACCGCGACCGACCAGGAGATAGCGCGGATCCCGGTCGGGCGCAATCCGCTGGATATCGCGTACTCGCCGGACGGGCGCTACCTCTACACGGTAAACAACGAGGACAACACGGTTACGGTGATCGACGTCGCGGACAACCGCGTCATCGGCGAGGTCCCGACCGGGACGGCGCCGACGAGCATCTCGGTACTGCCCAACGGGCGCCAGGCATACGTCACCGACGAGAACGACGGCACGGTCGAGGTCCTGAACCTCACGAACTGAGCGCGTAATTTTCAGGTGTTAAGCGTTCATAGGGCTGTCGCTTATCTGGCCAACGCTGCCGGAGGGTGCCACTTGCTCCCGCTTCCAAGCGGAGGTGCCCGCGGCGGCCTCGTACAGGAGCAGGCTGCCTGACGGGCCCGCGACGGCAATGTTGTATCCGCTGTCGGTTGCTACCAGTGACGGGGTGGAAAACGTTGTGCCTGGGCCGGCTACCGTCGTTTCGGACCACGTGCCCGAGCCATTAGCCGCCTGGTAGATATCCAAAGTGTTACCGGGTCCCTGGGCGGCGATGGTGGTTGTGCCGCTTTCGAGCGTGCCGTTGTCGGCCACCGAGGGAGCGGAGTAAATGTTGCCTTTGGTCGCGATGTTAACTGGGGTCCAGCTAGTTCCGTCCGTCGACCAGTAGAAGTCCAGGCTGCCTGACGGGCCTGCGACGGCAATGTTGTATCCGCTGTCGGTTGCTACCAGTGACGGGGTGGAAAACGTTGTGCCTGGGCAGGCTACCGTCGTTTCGGACCACGTGCCCGAGCCGTTCGCGGACTGGTAGATATCCAAAGTGTTACCAGGTCCTTGAGCGGCGATGGTGGTTGTGCCGCTTTCGAGCGTGCCGTTGTCGGCCACCGAGGGAGCGGAGTAAATGTTGCCTTTGGTCGCGATGTTAACTGGGGTCCAGCTAGTTCCGTCCGTCGACCAGTAGAAGTCCAGGCTGCCTGACGGGCCTGCGACGGCAATGTTGTATCCGCTGTCATTTGCTACCAGTGATGGAGTGGAAAACGTTGTGCCTGGGCAGGCTACCGTCGTTTCGGACCACGTGCGCGAGCCATTAGCCGCCTGGTAGATATCCAAAGTGTTACCCGGACCCTCAATAGCCACGGTGGTATCGGTTTGGGTTACCGCCAACGACGCGGCGAAGGATGACGTGCCCGCGCCAGGCACGATTTCCTTGGTCCACTTGTCCGTGCCGTTTGTCAGCATGTACAGCACCGGACTGTTCATACCGGGGACGGAACTGGTCCCGCTGACGGCCACCTGCGAGCCTGACGCCGCCGCCTGAGGTGCAGCGAAGGCGCGCGAAGGGAGAGTGGCTCCACTGGCGTGCTGCTTGGTGACACTGGGACTGGCACTGGGACTGGCGCTGTCAGTCGCGGCCCGTGAACCGATGGCGCTTCCAGCAGTATCCGGCGGCGATGTCGATGCGGAACTGGTGTACAGGCTGGGTGCGATGGTGACGGCCGCGGCCATTAGTGCGCCGAGCGCACCGATGAGCGCAACGATTACCGGTGTTGACGGCCGCTTTCGCTGAGTCCGGGCGTGCCTCCTAATGAGTCTCAGGGAGCCCGCCGTCTGGCAGACTCCGGGTGTGGTGGCCGCCGGCAGGTGAGCACTTTGTTTCCCGGGCTTTGAGCCCTGACGAAAGACCGTGCCCCTGCCGGTGACCGGGAGAGTTGATCGCTGCTGGGATGTCGTGCCCGCCTGCTGGCGTGAGCACAGTTTCATTAGGTCGCTGATGGTTCTCCCGCAGGCTGCTGACGAGATTCGATATCGCGGACGGGAGAACTGATGCGGCTTTTCGTGGGGGATGACTGGGCTGAGGACCATCACGACGTGGAGGTGATGGACGAGGCGGGCCGGGTGCTGGCGAAGAGGCGGCTGCCCGAGGGCGTGGCCGGGATGGCCCGGCTGCACGAGCTGGTCGGGCGGCACCTGGGCGAGGACGCGGATGCCGCGAGGTGGTCGTCGGGATCGAGACCGACCGCGGCCCGTGGGTCGCCGCGCTGGTCGCGGCCGGGTACACGGTCTTACGCGGTGAACCCGCTGCAGGCGTCGCGGTACCGGGAGCGGCACGGCGTGTCCGGCGCCAAGAGCGACGGCGGCGACGCGCACATGCTGGCCGACATGGTGCGCACCGACTCCCACCAGCTGCGGGCGGTGGCGGGCGACAGCGCGGAGGCGGAGGGCCTCAAGGTGCTGGCCCGCACGCACAAGACGCTGATCTGGGAGCGGACCCGGGCGGTGCAGCGGCTGCGGCACCAGCTGCGGGAGTACTTCCCCGCCGCGCTGGAGGCCTTCGACGACCTGGACGCCCCGGACACCCTGGAGCTGCTGGGCAAGGCGCCCGAGCCCGGCCCGGGCCGCGAGGCTGACCCGCGCGCAGGTCAGCGCCGCGCTCAAGCGCGCCCGCCGCCGGAACATCACCGGACAGGGCCACTGCGATCCTGGCCGCGCTGCGCAGCGAGCAGCTCGGCCAGCCCGCAGCCGTCACCGCCGCCTACGCCGCCACCGTCCGGTCCCTGATCGCGGTGATCACCACCCTGAACGAGCAGGTCAAGGCCCTGCAAGGGCAGGTGGAGGCAGCATTTTGGCCAGCACCCGGACGCTGAGGTCTACCGGTCCCAGCCCGGCATGGGCGCCATCCTCGGCGCCCGGGTGCTCGGCGAGTTCGGCGACGACCCGCACCGGTACGCCGACGGCAAGGCCCGCCGGAACTACGCCGCCACCAGCCCTATCACCCGCGCGTCGGGGAAGAAGAAGGTCGTCGCCGCCCGGTTCATCCACAACGACCGGCTCGTCGACGCGCTGAACGCCCAGGCCTTCGCGTCCCTGAACGCCTCGCCCGGCGCCCGCGCCCTCTACGACGAGCTCCGCGCCCGCGGAATCGAGCACAACGACGCCCTGCG
The DNA here is from genome assembly GCA_963785645.1 of uncultured Actinomycetota bacterium. Taxonomy (GTDB): domain Bacteria; phylum Actinomycetota; class Actinomycetes; order Streptosporangiales; family Streptosporangiaceae; genus Trebonia. The sequence goes on along the minus strand of CAWAWG010000013.1, from coordinate 91,373 downwards.
GCGGCTCGCCAACAGGCTCGTCGGCATCCTGCACGGATGCCTCGAAGACCCGCACCCTCTACGACGAGGCCACCGCCTGGGGACACCGGCAAAACCTCCCTCAATCTTCCGTAGCGGCTTGACACTTAAGCTCCTGGGATGTCTTTCGTGGGTCTCATGGCGGACTCCCGGTTGTCCGCCCGTAGCGGGCCCCGTTCTACCTTCAGCAAGGTTGCCGGGCGCCCCGGGCGCCGCGGGCGTTCGCCCCTTCCCTCGTCCGGGAACGGTGACCCATGCGTCCAGCGTTCGCCCGGATTTGTCCGTGATGTATACGCGGCGGAAATCCGCGGTGCGCAGTCCGCGGCGTCCCGCCTGTACGACGTTCTGGTACAGGTAGTCATCGATCATGACGGCCAGAGAGCTGTCCGGGGCGTCGCGCAGCGCTTGGCGCAGTTGGTCGCTATTCACGAGGAGACTGGCTCGGATGGGTGCCTGGCCGAGCACTCCCTGCCCGCCTTCCTCGGTGATGCCAGCGCTGATGCCAAGGCGGAGTCGTATTTTGCTGCCCTCGGCGAGGGTTGCGTTGACCCTGTCGAGTTCACGGGAGAGTTCGCGCACGAAGTCGACTAGCACGTCAATCTCGCTGACATCCGGCGGCCACGCGGTAAGGCTGCCGTCACCCGTGTCCTGAACGTATGCCCGCTTCCAGTTGAGGCGCGCGTCCCGTGCGGCAAGTTGCTGGATGACCTTCATCCGCATCTGCAGATCTCGCTGCCGGTCATCATCGAGTCCGCTGTACCCCTCGGCGTCGGAGATGGTGATGACGCGATGCGCTGGCCTGGTGCTAGGCAAAGTGGTCACGGTGACTCCGTGCGAAGGGCGGGGGACTTGCGGACAGGATGCACCCGCTGACGAGTGGACGCCATTTGGCGGTCAAATGACGGCTTCAGCGTGACTTCACAGTGTTGCGCGGCGGAGCGCGGCCATGTCCGGGATAAGGAACTGTTGCCGTCCGGAGCTCTTGACGAGATCCTCGCGCTCGAGTGCGCGCAGTGCGCGCTGCACCGTTGACTCGCTGACGCCCACCAGCGTGCCTAGTTCGGTCCGGGTGAGGCTGACGCCGACGGAGGTACCCTTCTCGGTCTTGTACCCGTACTCGACGGCCATCACCAGCAGCGCCCGGGCAACGCGGACCCTGGGCGGAAAGCTGGAAATCTCGATATGCCGCTCTAGGGACCCGCGGAACTTGCGGGTGATCGCGGACATGAGCGATTCCCCGGCGCGCGGATGGCGATTTATCGCCGCACGCAGATCATGCCGGTCCAGGCGCACGGCGAGGACTGGCCCGCAGGCCGTGACGGTCGCTGTGCGGGGCTGTTCGTCCGCGAAGGCGATTTCCCCCACGATATCCCCGCCCATCCTGACCGCGAGTAGCACCTCACCTTCGTTGTCCAGCGGCGCTGTCACCTTGACGACGGCGTCGAGCAGCAGGAAAACGTCGAACTTCTGCTCGCCCCGGATGATCAGCGGAGTCCCCTTTCGGAACTCTACCAATTCCCCGTAACATACGAGATCGCGCAGTTCTTGCTCTTCTAGTGCGGCCAGGAAAGTGGCAGACGGCCATTTCGGCCTCCGCTCTCGGGTGACTCGCCAGACTTCAGCGTTCTGCCTTTCGCTCACAACGCTCTCCAGCTGCCCGCATTGCATTGGCTTAACGGCATGCGCTCATGTTAGCGCAGTAATTCCCCGCAGGTTGCGAGCAATGAACCTTTTCCATCCTGGTTATGCCTCGCGTGGCTGCAATACGTGGGATGGCCTTGACGCGGGTGGATTCAGGCGACCCATGAGGGGACGATCTGGGCCAGCCGGTCGGGGTCGGTCAGCGCGCGGATCGCGGTGACCGAGCCGTTCACGACGGCGAAGGCCAGGACCGTGACCGGCCGCCCGTCCACGATGAGGAGAAGGCCAGGAAGGCCGTCGACGACAGCCGGAAGGAGCGTGCCCGGGCGGGCGCCCACCCGCGCGTTGCGTGCGATCTGCTCCGCGCCGCGCACGACGAAAGGACCCTGCGGGCCTTTCCCCGCAGTTCGGCCTCGGGGGCGAGCACGGCGAGCAGCCCCGCCATGTCGCCCCGGGCCGCCGCCGCGAGGAATATGGCCAAAGGCCGGCACGAGCCCGGAGAAGTTGTCCGCCGTCGCCGCCTGGTACGACAGCGAGCTCTTCGACGACGCCGAACGCGCCGCGCTCGCGCTCACTGAGGCCGCGACCCGCCTCGCCGACCGGCCGGGCGCGGTCACCGACGAGATCTGGGACGAGGCCGCGAAGCACTATGACGAGCAGCAACTCGGGGCCCTGGTGCTGATGATCGGGGTGAGCAACTTCTTCAACCGCATCAACACCACTCTCCGGATACCGCCCGGGACCCCCTACAACTGACCGCCGGGCGACCACCTTGGCGGGAGCGGCCCGCCCGCTCCCGCCACCAAGGTGATGAGCAACGGAGCGTCCTGCGGCGTCATCGAGCCAAGGTGCCGGGATGCACGTCGGGGCTCGGTCAAGCAGTCGCCGCGACCGGCGCGGCTTCCCACGCGAACCCGTCCGGATCGATGAAGGGACCCGTGTCGCTGTCGATGCTGAGCCGGTGCGATCCGGTGCCCTCCGGGGAGACGCCCGCGTCCTTGGCGAGGGCGCGGTGCCGGTACAGCGCCAGCTTGACCGGGCTGGCGGCGGTATCGAACTCGACGTACATGCGGCCGAAGCTCTTCGCTACGGCGAGGCCGTGCTCAACGTAGAACCGTTTGCTCGCGGCCACATCCGCGACGCCGAGCAGGAGCACGATCTGGTCGATCTGCCGGGTGTCCGGGCCAGTGTCCTTCTTCGCCGAGGTCGCGATCTTCCAGATCGTCCCGTCCGGTGCCTCCACAACCCCGCCGTACCCCCAGAACGATTTCGTGACAGGCTTGAGTGCCTTGGCTCCGCCGGCCACGGCAGCGTTGAAGAGACCCGTGACGGTGCTCGGCTGCGCCACGGTGAGCGACAGCGTGAACCCGCGGAAGCCGGCCGTCGGTGTCTCCGCGGCCCGCACCCGGACCGCTGGCCCAAGCCCGAAGGCCTCGGTGTAGAAGCGTTCAGCGGCCGCGGGATCGGCCACTTCGAGGGTGACAGATTGAATATTCGCCATACCAGTGACGCTAACCCCCCGACCCCGGCCAACGCTTCTCAGATCCTGCTCGGTTGCCGCAGGCACACCGAGGTCGGGCGAGATCGCCGCGATGGATGCGACGTCAGCTGACTGTAAAGCTTCGGCAAGTCAGGCGTTGATGGCGGTAACGCCGGGGAGGTCAGCGAAACGTGCCTTGACGTCCTTGCTGACTACCGTCCGCCCGGTCTCGGCGGCGTGCGCGGCGATGATCAGATCGTGCGCGCCGCGGGGCGTGCCGGACCTGCGCACGTGGGCCAGCAATCGAGCGTGGAGTGCCGCCGTGGCACTGGTGTAATCCATCACGTCGAGGGCGGCGGTGATGGCGACCAGGGCGCGTGCCCGTTCTGCACGCTCTGGGGTGTCGGCCAGTTCGATGCCGACCCGGTACTCCGCCACGGATACCGACGCGATCGCAAGCTCGTCCTCATCGAAGGCCGTCCTGTCAATCGTCCCCCGCTCATAGGCGATGAGGACGTTGGTGTCCAGAATCAGGCGTCGGCCCACGGGTCGCCCTCCTGCGGCGTCACCATGGACATCGCCTCGGAGATGCTTCTGGCGAACTCGTCATCCGGCGGCGTGGTACCTGCGAGCGCCGTTCTCAGGCCTGCGCCCGTGCGGCGGCGGGCCGGGCCGATCTCGGCTACCGGGCGGCTGCCCCGCATGATCGTCACCGTCTCCCCGCGCTCGACCGCGTCGAGCAGGTCGGAGAAGTGCCTGGACGCCTCAGTGGCGGTAACCGTCCGCATGCAGCCAGGATATCTGATAATCAGATTCTCCTCCAGGGGCGGCATGCCGCATCTCACGGACGCTGCGGTGACTGCCCGCTCTGCCATCGTGGTGAGTCTTGTGGTGCCGTGAGGCCGAGTCAACGCCAATATCCGGGGCAGCGATGAGTCACCGCCGGCCCTGGCGTCTGCATTGGCGGACGGAGTAAAGGGAAGGAGTCACCCATGGCACGAGTCAGCACCTATCTCAACTTCCAGGGCCAGACCGAAGAGGCGTTCGCCTCCTACGCCAAGATCTTCGGCACCGCGGTCACCGCGCTCAGCCGCTTCTCGGACATGCCCGCCGTGGCCGGCGAGGTGCCCGCCGCGGAGCAGCACCTCGTGCTGCACGCCGAGCTCCCGATTCTCGGCGGCCACGTGCTGATGGCGACGGACATGCTCAGGTCGATGGGCCAGCAGACCCGGATCGGCAATAACACCACGCTCTGCCTCGACGTCGAAAGCAAGGAAGAGGCCGACCGCCTGTACGGTGCCCTGGCCGAGGGCGGCTCGGAAGGGGCCCCGATGGCCGACATGCCATGGGGCGCCTACTGGGGCGTCACCCTCGACCGCTACGGCATCCGCTGGATGATCAACCACACCACGACATCCTGAACGGCACCAGGCTCCTTACATCGGCAGCGTGCGGCCGGCCGAGATCGCGCTCAGCTTTTCTGGGTTGACGAGCAGCTGGATCGCGGTGATGCGGCCGTCCGCGACGGTCAGCGTCAGGACGGCGATCGCCTGTCCGCCCACCGTGACCAGGGTGCCGGGGGCGCCGTTGATCTCGGCGGCTTCGAAGCTCATGCCGGAAACGTCGATGCCCAGGTACGACCGGCCGGAGATGCCCACGAAGAACCGTGCCACCTTGTCGGCCCCGGTGATCGGCCGCAGCGCCGCTCTCGCCTTTCCGCCGCCGTCACTGAGCAGCGCCACGCTGGGGGCGAGCACCGTCATCAGCCCGTCGATGTCGCCGCCCGCCGCGGCGGCGAGGAACCGCTGGGTCACCTCGCGATGCTGCCTGCGGTCCACGTCGAATCGTGGCCGGCGCGCCTGGACATGCTCACGCGCCCGGTGGGCGACCTGCCGCACGGCGCCGTCGGTCCGGCCGAGCGCGTCGCCGATCTCGGCGTAGGAGAAGCCGAACACCTCGCGCAGCACGAACACCGCGCGTTCCTCAGGCCTCAGCGACTCCAGCACCACCAGCATGGCCACCGACACCGACTCGGCCAGCTCCGCCTGCTCGGCGGCGTCCGGCCGGGTCTCGGTCAGCAGCGGCTCGGGCAGCCAGGGACCGATATAGGCCTCCCGGTGGGCCTTCGCTGAGCGCAGCCGGTCCAGCGCGACGTTGACCACGATCCTGGCCAGGTAGGCCCGCGGGTCGGTGACCTCCGGGCGCGGCGCCGCCGACCAGCGCAGCCAGGCGTCCTGGACCGCGTCCTCGGCGTCGGTGATCACGCCGAGCATCCGGTAGGCGAGCGAGAACATCAGGTCCCGGTGAGCCTCGAACACCTCCGCGCCGCTTGCCTCAGTCACTGCGAACGCCCGTCTCGCCGGCCAGCGCGGTGTCGCCCGCCGCCGGGATCTCGCACCGGTCCTTGAAGCCCTGGGCGCTGAGCCCGAGCGCGGCGTTGATCCGCGACCTCAGGTTCTCCACGGCCACGATCGCGGTGAGCTCGACCAGCTGCGCCTCGCCGAGGTGACCCCTGAGCCGTTCCACCATCTCGTCGGTGACACCCGGCGGGGTATCCGTCATCGCCTGCGCGTATTCAAGGACGAGCCGTTCCTGCTCGGTGAAGACGCCGCTGTCCCGCCAGTGCGGTACGGCGCGGATCTTCTCGGCCGGCACGTCATGGTTCATGGTGGACTCCCAGTAGCCGAAGTCTACGCACCACGAGCAGCCGATCGTTGTGGCGGCCACCATGACCGCTAGGTCTTTCAGACCCTGATCGAGCTTGTGCCACCGCTCTACCTGAAGTTCGAAGAGCGCGTAGGCCACGCTCACCTGCGTGTTGTGCCCCATGGCGGCCAGCGGATCGAGCACCGTGCCGTACCTGCGGCGGCTGAACCGTGCGCCAAGCCGGTAGCTCAGCGTCCTAGGCGGATCAAGCGATATGCGCGCCATGCCAGTAGTCCTTCCTCGGCGGCTATCCCTGCATCCCCTACGACGTGCGCGCCCCGCCCGATGTGACATACAGCCGACATCACGAGCAGACCACCCTCAGACGCCCCGCTGGCCAGCAGGGTCAGCCTGGCCGGAAAAAGCAAGCCGTATCCGTTCGGTAGCTGAATTTAGATTTTCCGAACGAATCCAGCTTTCTCCTATCCGAACCGATAGAACATCCGGGCGTTGCCCGGCGACGCGGGTCTTGGCTATGGACACCGGCATGCCTTGCATCTGGGCCGTCCGGCAGATGCTGGACTTCGTCAACATCGAACACCAGGAGGTCGGCTTCGCCCCGTACAGGACCGAAAGCAAGCCCGCCGTGGCCTGGCACCGGTGTGGGTTCGGGTCGGGTATCGCCGGCCGTCGGTGCGCCTGCCGGTGGGCGTCACTGGCTACTAACTCTTCCTTGCGGCCTCTCCCCAGCGGCCGTCTCCGAAGTCCAGCGGTGGTGGTCCGGAAAAGTAGTACTGCGCGAGTCTCAGCACCTGCCTGTCGTCGAGATGATCAATATCGACCCGGACATCCGCCACCACCTTGGCGGCGACGTCCTTGCGGTGCTTCTCGACATAGGCCACCCAGCGGTGCGAGGCGTTCGCCTTGCCAGCGCCGTGTCCAAGCAGCAGGATCGCCCCGGCCGGAGCCAGCGCCTCGGTCAGTTCGCGCCAGTACTCCGTGCTGTCGGCCTCGTAGGTGCCGTCCGGGTTCCCAGCAAAATGGTGGACCTTGTGGAAGCGGCCAAGCGGATCGCTGGCGACGAGACGCTCCGGCCGCTTGCCCGGAGACGCGTCAGTGGGGTAAAGGACCGATTCCGCGAAGGCGATGGACGCGACGACGTTCTTATCGCGGACAAGGCCGATGTTGTCGGCCACAATCGGACCTCCCTTTCTCAGGTAGCCTGTGCCGACCGCGCCGGTCCGGCGGAGGACCGCCCATCTGCGGCTGGCCGCCAGTCGGCTTCTTGCGCTAGTCCGGAGACGGCAGCAGAGGAATACATACCCATATCCGGGCCAACCGACCGTACATGCCTAACAGGAAGCGCTTGGGACGGGCCAGCAATTTCGACGGAGAGTGCATTCATTATGCATAATGTATGTATGCCGTTGATCCAGATCCGGGATGTACCCGAGGCCGTACGGGATGAGCTCGCCCGGAAGGCCGCGGCGGCCGGCCAGTCGATGCAGGCGTACCTGCTGGGCGAGTTGACCAAGCTGGCCGAGCGGCCGAGCATGGCCGAGATCGTCCGGCGGGCGCAGGACCGGGCGAAGGCCAGCGGGTCCACGGTGACGACGGGCGATGCCGTTGCCGCGGTGCGCGCCGCCAGGGACCGGCAGGAACCGTGAGCGGCTACGTACTCGACGCGTCAGTGGCGGTGACCGCGCTCACCGCTCCGGACAGCGCGGCGGCCGACCTGCTGTCCGGAGACGACGCGGTTTTCCAGGTTCCCTCGATCTTCGACGCCGAGGTGCTCAGCGCCCTGCGCGGCCTGATCCGCGGCGGGAAGTTCGCTGGCGCCGCAGCCGCCGAGCTGGTCGCCGACCTGATGGTGCTCCCCGTCGACCGGTGGCACATGTCGTCCCTTCTCCCGCGCATGTGGGAGCTGCGTGACAACCTGACCCCGTACGACGCCGCCTACGTGGCCCTGGCCGAGCTGACCAGTGCCGTGCTGGTCACCGGAGACGAGCGCATCACGGCCTCCCCGGGCCTCCGGTGCGGCATCCAGGTAATCAAGTAGCCCTGCGGGTACCGAAGGTTTCCCTCTCGGTGCGCTGCTAAGCGTGGTAAGCCGGATCGGTGGACGACGACCTTACCTATCCCGAGCACGGCGCGACGAGGGCGGCGCTCCCGGCCGGCTATCACCACCTGGAACGCCGGGCCCGGCTGGGCACCGGCCGGGCGGTCTTCGAGCGGGGCGTGGCGGCACTCATGTCCTGGGAGATGCACCGCGCAGCAGGGCTCAGGGTCACCGCCGACGGTGACGCCCGTCCGGGCGAGCGGGTCGTGTCCCGGATCGCTCCCGGGATCGCCGCACCCTGCCGCGTCGTGTACGTGATCGACGAACCCGCCCGCCGCGGCTTCGGCTACGGAACGCTGCCCGGTCACCCCGAGTCCGGTGAGGAAGCATTCATCGTGACCATCGACGAGGCAGGCGAGGTCTGGTTCACGGTCCGCGCCTTCACCCGCCCCGCCTCGCTCCTCGCCCGCATCTCCGGTCCCTTCGGCCGCGTCGCGCAACACCTGATGGCCCGCCGCTACGCCAACGCCATGCGCCGCCTGTCAACCGGTTAGGCGCACTGTTTCGGGGATGACCTCTCCGAGGAGGCGGTAGCGGCCGGGGTAGACGCAGGCGGCGGGATGTCATCGTCTGTGCTGGTCACTGAGGCCCTGAGACGCTCTCGGAGCAAGTAAAGGCAGCTTTCGAGGACATCGTCCTGCAGGGCTTCGGGGTCGGCGAGCAGGGTCTCGACGGCCAGCATGCGGGCCGCGTGGGCCGGGAGCCTGGTGAAGGCGGTTAGGGGAGCATCCATGACAGTGCGGGTCTCCTGCTCATTTCCTCGTTGAGGAAGGCCTGCCCCCGGCGTCCAGGGGAGTGCTTTCCGATTGCCAACGACATAGGGCCAGTACTGACGAGTAGATGTCCTTTTTGACATGATTTTCCGAACACGAAATGGCCCTATGTCCGTCGGCGCCGCCGCCGGCACCCTGACCGGGGAGGGCAAGCTTCATCACCAGTCACAGCGGTTTCCTAGTTCCTGGCATTGCCTCAAAAGCAGTACATGTTGCCGACACTCGCCGCAGAGATCAAGATCAACTTAATTGGCATTGGGCTAGGGCGTGAAACACGATCTCGTTCGGGATAACTGGCCAGCGTCAGGTCCTACGGGCCCGCAGTCGCAGCGTTACGTCAGGCCGGCTGGCGGATCCGGTCGATGAGACGCCAGACATCGCTCGAGGGATTCGTCCGAGCAGGGGAGCCGTCCAGTTCGTGCTTCTTATCTAGATGCCAGGCTCGCTGGCGTGCGTCCTGGTAATAGGCGATGAGCTGATCGAGAGCGATCGGTGTCAGGATCTTGCCGCAGCCAATTCTCTCAGCTGAGATGCGCTGCGCATCGGACCGGTGGATCGAGGCGTGCTGATCTTGAAAGTGCAGCATGAACCAAAGCTCAACGCACGGATTTGACAAGGCGATATTGATTTCTCTGGCTTCGGCCAACTGGAGCGCATCGTCGATGCTGGGATGCTCATCGACGTCGAAGATGCACCAGTACTCGTCGTATGCTGCGCCCCGGCCTCGGCGACCGTCTCCCGGCTGGCCGATCAGTCCGCCAGCATCGCCCTGGTCCTGGTGGTCATCGCGCGCACGCACAACCCCCGGCTGGCCGGGCTTGTGGTGGCCGCGTTCACCGTGCCGGCCCTGCTCACCGGGCCGGTCATCGGTGCCTATCTGGACCAGCTCCGGGCCAAGCGGGCGCTGTTCGTGGCGAACCAGGCCACGCTGGCCGCCGCCCTGGCCGGGGTTGCGGTCCTGGCCGGACACGCCCCGGGTGCGGTGCTCATCGTCCTCGGCCTGTGCGCCGGGCTCACCGCACCCGTACTCACCGGCGGGTTCAGCAGCCTGGTGCCGCTGGTGGTGCCGCCCGCCGGTCTTCGCCGGGCCAACGCTCTCGACGCGGCCACCTACAACGTCGCCGGTCTGGCCGGCCCGGCGCTGGTCGCGGTGATCGCCGGCGCCGCCGGAGCCGGCCTGGCCCTCAGCGCCGTGGCCGGCATCGCGACCCTGGGCCTCGCGCTGGTGCTGGCCGCCCCCATGCCCGTCGCCGCGACCGCGGCGGACCAGGCGATCCCCGGTTCACTACCCAAAGCCGTGGCCGACGGGCTCCAGTTGCTGCGGGACGTGCCCCTGCTGCGCTCCACCACCATCGCCACCACCCTGAGCCAGTTCACCCAGGGCATGCTGCCCATCGCCCTGCCGCTGCTGGCCGTCTCGCTCGGCCACCCCACCTCGGCCGGCGCCTGGCTGCTGACCGCCCTCAGCGTCGGCGGCCTGGCCGGGTCGCTGGCCAGCGAACGGCTGCTGGCCAGGCGCCCGGCCCCGGCCGTGCTCGTCGTGGCGCTGGCAGCCGGCGGCGCCTGCCTGGCGGCACTGGCCGTGACCCCGGGCTTCGGCGTGGCCCTGGGCGTAGCCGTCCTGGCCGGGATCGCGGACGGGCCTTTGTTCGCCGCGACCCTCCACATCCGGCAGCGGGCCGTGCCGGCGGACCGCTATGCCCAGACCGCGGCCACCGCCGCCAGTCTCAAGACCGGGGCCTACGCTCTCGGTGCGGCGGTCGCCGGCCTGCTAGCCGGGGTACTCGCCGCCCGCCAGCTCGTGCTCCTCGTCGGGATCGGCCAGTTCGTAGCCCTTGTCCCGTTCCTCGACCGGCAGGCCAGGAAAATGATCACCGGCGCCGCGACCGCAGTGCTGAGCAGGTGATCACCTGGTCAGGGCTGGATGTTCTCCAGGTCTTCCAGGAGGCTGGGGTGCTTAGGCTCCCAGCCGAGCTCGCGCCGGGTGCGGGCGCTTGACGAGGGCTGGTCGGCCGCGAAGATCGGGCCGAGGGGGCCGTAGGTCTCCGCCGGCACCGACTCGACCGGCAGGCCCAGCCGCCGGCCGATGACCGCGGCGATGTCGCGCACCTTGTCTCCCTCGTCGGCCACGGCGTGCCAGGAGGTGCCGGCTTCCGCCTGCTCCAGGGCGAGCCGGAAGAGCACTGCCGCGTCGAGCACGTGTACCGCCGGCCAGCGCTGGGCGCCGTCGCCCGGGTAGCCGGACACTCCGTTCCGGCGTGCGATCTGGGTCAGCAGGCCGGCGAACCCGCCCGTGCCCTGGTTGTGAACCGTGCGCGGCAGACGCACGGCCGTGCTCCGGACCCCGCGCGAGGCCAGGCCCAGGACAGCCGTGACCGCGCGACCGCGACCGCCGACCGGCCCGTCGGTCGGGAGCGGGTCGGCCTCGGTGGAGGCGCGCCCCGGCGCCCCGGGCGTACCCGAGCAGGTGACCAGCGGACGGTCGCTGCCGATGAGTGCCTCGCCGAGGGTCGCGAGGGCGGCGCTTTCCTCGGCGACCGCCTTTGCGAGGGCGTCGGGGCTGCTGAAGTCGTTGGCGAATGCCAGGTGGATCACCCCGTCGGCCTCAGCGGCACCGGCGCGAAGGACGTCGAGATCGGCGAGGGCTCCCCGGAGCGGCTCGGCTCCGGCCGCCTCGGCGGCCAGCGCCGACGCGTCGGAGCGGGCGAGCGCGAGGACGCTGTGGCCGTTGCCGAGGAGTTCGGCGACGACGGCGGACCCGATCGAGACCGGTACCGCCGGTGACAAGAACGCGCATGGAATCTCTCCCGCAAGTGATGGGACTTTTGTCCCATCAATCTAGCAGAGTGATGGGATAAAAGTCCCATCGAATATGATGGGGCCATGGGTCGGTGGGAACCGGGTGCGCGCGAACGCCTCGTCGTGGCTGCCGTCGACCTGTTCACTGAGCAGGGGTACGACGCCACGACGGTCGCGCAGATCGCCGAGCGCGCCGGGGTCACCAAGAGCACGTTCTTCCGGCACTTCCCGGACAAGCGCGAGCTGCTGGTGGCCGGGCAGGAGACGCTTAGCCGGCTGCTGGCCGAGGGGATCGCCGAGGCGCCCGGTAACGCCAGCCCGCTCGAGGCGGTCGCCGTCGGCCTCGAGCGCGCCTCGACCGCGATGAGCTCCATGGGCCGCGAGTTCGCCCCTCGTCTGAAGGCGGCCGTGGCCGCCAGTGCCGAGCTTCAGGAGCGTGACGCCCTCAAGAGCGTCAGCCTCGCGGCCGCGATGACGACCGCCCTGGTCGCCCGCGGCGTGCCCGGTCCGACCGCGGCTCTCGCGGGTGAGCTGGGCGTCCTCGCTTTCAAACGGGGGTACGCGCAATGGTCCGAGTGCGACCGTGATTCCGACGACGGGCTCGCCGGGCACATCCTGACCGCCCTGGACGACCTGCGGGCGGCGAGCGCATCGCTGGGCTGATCGGACGACCTCACCCACGTTTGGAAATTTACGCCCCGCCGCGACCGGGGTGTTAGCGGCCGAGCGTCCTGAATTCCGCGTCGAGCGCGTCCACGAGGTGTGCATAGGTGTCGTCGAGTGACTCGGGAAGGCCGAAGCCGCCGGCTATCTCCAGCGAGACGATGCCGTGGAACGCCGACCGCAGCAGCCGGATCGAGTGGATGAGCGCCGTCCCCTCGAGCCGGTATCCCTTCACCGCCGCCGCGATGACGCCGACCGCGTTCGCCGCCGCGTCGGCGTGTTCGGTGTCGCCGGGCGCGGGCGCGTGCAGTGTCGCGGCGTAGCGGCCGGGGTGGGCGGCGGCGTAGCCGCGGTACGCGCGCAGGAACTCCGTCAGGGCCTCCCGGCCGGTGACGCCGACGGCCGCGGCGGCCAGCACGCCGGTGAGCTCGCGCACCGCGAGCACGGCTATATCGCGCTTGACCGCGTCCAGTCCGTTCACGTGCTTGTAGAGCCCGGGCAGAGACACGCCGCAGCGCTGCGCGACCGCCGCCAGCGTGAGGTGCTCCAGGCCCCTCTCGTCGGCGGCGGCCGCGGCTTGCGCAATGATCTTTTCCCTGGTCAGGCCGGCCTTGGGCATTACCGCAGTTCCATGCGGGCTCGTCCGAGCACGTACCCCACCGCGGGGATGACGGCGAGCAGCAGCAGCCCCGCGGGCCAGGCGAGCCACGCCAGGCTGTCCGCCAGGAGCAGGTAGGCGACGCCGGAAGCGGTGATCGAGATCGCCAGCGCGGCGCTGAGGTACCGCAGCCAGCCGGGCAGCAGCGCCGCGGCCGCCGCGGCGCCTGCCAGCACCGCCAGCGCGAACATCTTCGCCCCGTCCAGCCGGTTCACCAGCTGGAAGAGTTCCTGTGCGGTTCCCGGCGCGCTGGCGCGGGTGAGCGCGAGACCGAGCACGCACTGGGTGAGCGAGATCGCGGCCGCGATCAGGCCGGCGACCTGGGCGGTGCGCGCCAGCCCGGTGGCACCCCTGCCCCGCAGCGCGCGGGCGAGGAACGCGGATACCGCCGCCAGCCCGAACGCGGGGAGTCCCTCGGTGAACACGTAGTTCGCCGCCAGCGCGCCACCGTGACCCGCCAGCGCCGTGACGATCGCGGCACCCGGCGCGGCCATCGGGGGACTGGGCACGGGGATGGCGAGCCCGGCGATCCACGAGGCGGTGAACGCGGCGCCGACTGCGGCCGGCACCGTCATCGCCCGGCGCCGCGTCCCGGCCTGCCCCGTTGCGGTTGCTGTCATGATCCTTCTCCCGTCGACAAGTTAATTGCATTAGCCACAAGTTAAGCATATTAACCAGGGGACGGCAAGCACGAGCGCTGCGGTCACAGACTTCGACGAAGGCACGGACGGGTTCCTTTCCCGGGCATGTCGCGCCTGGTATAAGAGACAAGGTCCGGAGGGTGGGCACGGGCGAACGGGGGCGTGGCGCGCGTGGCAGGGGATCGGTACGGAGGCGCGCGCGTGCCAGGCGACAGCGGTAATCACGGGCTAGAAGCCGGCGTCCGCCAGGCCGTCCGCCGGTGGCGGGACAGCCTCGTCGACCAGACCGGCACCAACCGGCTGCTCAACCTCAACCCGAGCCGGGCGGGCCTGCTCGTCATTGCCCGCCCGCAGCCAGGCGAAGTCCTCGCACGCCTCCGGAACGGCCAGGGCTACCGCTTCCGCGCGCTCCAGGCCGACCCGCCCGCCGGCCCCGGCGCCGAGGACGCGTCCCGTCACCTAGACGTCAACCGGACCGCCGAAGGGCTCGCCCGCACCCTGCGCGGCCTGCACCGCCGGTCCGCCCAGGCCTACCTCGACCAGGGCCTTTCCGTCTTGTACCTGGCCTTCGGCACGCTCAACTGGACAGACGCCGGCCACACGGCCTACCGGAGCCCGCTGCTCCTGGTCCCCGTCCGGCTGGCGGCAACCGGGCCGGCCACGCTCCCCGTCCTCACCCCGACCGAAGACGACACCGTCGTCAACCCCGCCCTCGCACTTAAGCTCGACCAGTTCGGTGTCGCTCTCCCCGCCGCGGAAACCCTGGAAACCCTTGACGAAGCCGACGGCAGCGCCGGCCTCAAGGCCTTCTTCGACCAGGTCCGCGCCGCGGTCGCCGCCCGCGGGGACGCGCACAGGGACTGGACAGTCACCGAAGACCTCACGCTGTCTTGCTTCTCTTTCGCCAGGGAGGCGATGTACCGGGACCTGCTGGACAACGAGGACCTGATCGCGGGGCACCAGGTGGTCCGGGCGCTCGCAGGCGTCAGCGAGCGGTTCGCCTTCGACGAGATCGGCGACCGGGACATCGACGAGCAGGCGCCCGCGGAGGAGGTGCCGCTGATCCTCAACGCGGACTCCGCGCAGCGGGCCTGCGTCGCGGCGGCGCTGGCCGGCCAGTCCTTCGTGATCGACGGCCCGCCCGGTACCGGCAAGAGCCAGACCATCGCGAACATCATCGGCGTCCTGCTCCGGGCCGGGAAGACCGTCCTGTTCGTGTCGCCGAAGGCAGCCGCGCTCGACGTCGTCCGCGACCGGCTGGCCGACCGCGGCCTCGGCCCCTACCTCCTGGAACTGCACTCCGCGAAGGCCACGCGCGGGCAGGTCGCCGACGAACTCGCCAGGACACTGGCAACCGAGCCGGTCCCCCCGGGAACCAGCGGCGGCGCGAACCCGCGCCTGGCCGCGACGCGTCGCAGCCAGCTCAGCCAGTACGCCGACGCGATGAACCGCAGGCGTGACCCGTTCGGCCGGTCACTCCACGACGTGATCGGCCGGATCGCCCTGCTGCGCGAGGTGCCCGCCGCACCGCTCCCGGTCATCGACGCGGCCGGACTGACCGCCGAGGGCTACCGCGAGATCATGGCGGCCGCGCGGGTGCTGTCCGGTGCCTGGCGGCCGGCCGGGCAAGGGACCTCGTTCGCGTGGCGCGACGTCACCGAGCGCGGCCCGTTGGACTTCCCGCTTCAGCAGGCATACGGCGCCCTGGCCACGCTCTCCGTCACTAGGGCACTGAACAGGGAACTCGCCGAAGCAACCGGCCTGACCCGCCCGTCCGACGCCCCCGCGTTCGCGGCCCTCCTCGACCACCTGACGACCAGGCCCGCCGCGGTCCCGGGAAGCTGGCTCACCACGGACCGGCTCGCGTCCGTCGGCGACGCCATCACGAGGCTGGATTGCGTTCTCACCGCGATCTGCGCCGCGACGGACGAGGCAACCCGCGCCGCCGGAACCGAGTGGCAGGCCATCCCGCAGCGAGCC
Source organism: uncultured Actinomycetota bacterium (assembly GCA_963785645.1). Classification (GTDB taxonomy): domain Bacteria; phylum Actinomycetota; class Actinomycetes; order Streptosporangiales; family Streptosporangiaceae; genus Trebonia. Next base: position 75,955 of record CAWAWG010000013.1, on the reverse strand, counting down.
GCACTGCCAGGCGCACTGCCAGGCGCGCGGCCGGGCACACCCCCGGACGGGCCGCCGGACCGGCCCGAGCCCGCTGCCGACCGGGACGTGAGCGACCTGCGGGCCGACGAGATCACCGCCCTGGTCGGCCGGTTCCACGACGATGCCGACCTGCTCGCGGACCGCGCCGCCGCGCTCGCTTCCCTCGCCCGCATGCTCGGGTTGCGGCCCCCGGTCACCTTCGCCGCGGCCTGCGATGTCCTTTCCCTAGCCCGTCTGCCGGACGCTTCGGCTTATCCAGAACGACTTTGGCTTACTCCGGACGGCCACACCTGCGCCCTCGCGGCGGCCGACGCCCTGCGCGCTGCCGCCGCAGCCCTCGCGTCCGCCGAAGCGGCCGCGCTGACCTACTACACGCCCCAGGCACTCGACGAGGACGCCGCCGGACTCGGCCGGCGACTGACCGCGCACCACGGACTCGGCAAGTTGTCCGCCGGGTTCCGCGCCGACAAGAAGACCCTCGCCTCGTTCACCGTGCCTGGCGTCAGCGGTGACGTCGCGCAACGGAACCTCGGTCTTGTCGTCGCCTGGCAGGACGCGGCGCGTTCCTGGACGGCCGCGGAGCAGGCGCACGCCCAGGCCCTCGGCGGCTACTACGCCGGCCGCGCCACCGACTTCACCGTGATCGCCAAGGCCTTGCGCGTAGCGCAGACCGCGCTGCGCCTCCTGCGCGGCCAGGACGCCTCCCGGGTCGCCGACTACCTGCGCGGCCGGCCGGACACGGCGTTCATCACCATGGTCGCCGCCATCGCCAGGGACGTGCAGGCCTGGCGCTCCGCGGGCACGACGCCGCTGGAACTGGCCAGAGGGTCCATCGCGGACGCCGTCGCGTGGCTGCGGGCACAGCGCGAACTGCTAGCGACGACGGCGGCGGTCACCCGCACCGTCAGCGACGCGGTCGGCCGGCCGCTCACCGCGGGCACGGCCCGCACCCTGGTGACGCTGCGCGACGCCGTCGACGCCGCCTACGACCAGTTGGCGGCCCTTGACGGCGGCCTCGGCTACCTACTCGGCGGGCTGTACACCGGACCGCGGACCGACCGGCCGGCTGTCGGGAACGCGTACGCGTGGGTTTGCCGCCTGCGGGAACTGATCGGCGGCGAGGGGGCCGGGCCGCTCACCGAGGCTCAGGCCAGGGCGACGGCCACGGCCAGGACGACGCCGGGGCTGGGCCGGGCCGCGGCGGCCTGGCAGTCGGCCCGCGACTCGCTGCTCGCCGCATTCGGCCCGGAGCGTCAGGCCTCGCTGAGCGCCGACCTGGACGACTATGCGGCGGCCGAAGCCCTCATCAAGGCGCTGCGCCAGGACCCGGCCGGCCAGCGAGGAGTGGCACGCCTACCAGCAGGCCCGCACGACGCTCGGCCCGCGCGGCCTGGGCCGCACCGTCGCCTTCTGCGTGACGCAGCGGGTGCCGGCCGAGCAGGTAGCGCCGATCATCGAACGGGCGACCCTGCAGGGCTGGGCGGACGACGTCTTGCGCAGCGACCGGGCCCTGTCCGTGGTGCGGGCCGCCGAACGGGACGCCCTCGTCGACGAGTATCGGCAGCTTGACGAGGCGCTGATCGAGAACGCCGCGGGCGACATCGTCGGCGCCTGCAACACGCGTCGCCAGCGGGCCGGCAGCGGCGAGTCCGCGATTATCGCTCATGAAGCCGCCAGGGAGCGGGAACACCGGCCGGTGCGGACACTGCTCGAGTGCACCGGCGACGCCACGCTCGCGGTCAAGCCGTGCTTCATGATGTCACCGCTCACCGTCAGCCAGTTCCTGCCGCCGGACCTGCGCTTCGACGTGGTCATCGTCGACGAGGCGAGCCAGGTCCGGCCCGGCGACGCGGTCAGCTCCGTCTACCGTGCCTCGTCGCTCATCCTGGCCGGCGACCAGCGGCAGCTGCCCCCGGCGGGCTGCATGTTCGGCAGCGGGGGAGCCGACGACGGCGACGACCGGCCGCCGGACGCCGACGACGAGGACACCGCCGACTTCGAGTCGGTCCTCGACCTCGCGCAGGGCGCCGGGGTCTTCCGTAGCCTGCGCCTGCGCTGGCACCGCCGCTCAAGGCACGAGGCGCTCATCGCGTTCGCCAACTTCTCCTTCTACCAGGGGGAGATCACCACGTTCCCGGGCGCGGGCGGCGACGGTCCCGACGTCGGCGTCGAACTGTTCCCCGCCCCGGACGGCGTCGGCCTGCGCGTCGCCGAGCGGGTCATGCACCACTACGCCACCCGTCCGGGTATGAGCCTCGGTGTGGTCGCGTTCAGCGAGGCGCAAGCCGCCGCGGTCGAGACCGCCGTGACGGCGGCGCGCGCCGAGCGCCCGGAACTGGAGCCGCACTTCAACCAGGACGACCGGCTGCGCGGGTTCTTCGTGAAGAGCCTGGAGACGATCCAGGGCGACGAGCGCGACGTGCTGATCCTCTCGATCGGCGACGGACCGGACGAGCACCGACCGGACGAACACGGTGGGCTCACCATGAACTTCGGGCCGCTCGTCAAGCCGGGCGGCTGGCGGCGGCTCAACGTCGCCATTACCCGCGCCCGCTACCGCAACGAGATCGTTTCCAGCATCCAGGCCGGCGACATCCGCGAGCCCGCTTCCCCGGATGGCGTCCGGCACCTGCGCCGGTACCTCGACTACGCCGAGCGCGGCCTGGCCGCCCTCGGGCTTGACGAAGGAAGCGGTGACGCCGGTTCGCCCTTCGTGGAATCGGTCATCAACGCGATCCGGTCCTGGGGATACGAGGTGACCCCCCGGGTGGGGACCGGCGGGTACCGGATCGACATCGGGGTGCGCCACCCGGGCCAGCCGGGCGCGTTCTGCCTCGGCGTCGAATGCGACGGCTACCAGTACCACTCATCGGCCGCCGCCCGCGACCGGGACCGGCTGCGGGCGGAGGCGCTGCACGCGCTCGGCTGGCGGCTCCACCGGATCTGGGGCACCGCCTGGTACAGGAACCGCCACGATACCGAGATCGCGCTGCGCGCCGCCATCGACCGGGCCGCCTGCCTGCCCGTAGCCGGCCCCCCGGACACGATCCGCTAGATCCGGCAATATCCGGCAATCCCCGTCCGGCACTTTTGACGTTTATGTCTAAGTAATCCGCGCCGCGCTCTGCGCGGACCTAGGGTGGCGGTTGGGCAGGCTGCCAGGGATGACATGGAGGACTTCAGACAGATGTGGAACTTGAAGAACGCGGCCCGTGAACTGGCGCCGTTCGCCCGCACGTTCCCTTCCCACCCGGTGCGAGTGTTCAAGGCCCTGCCCGACGAGTGGCGGCAGCGGATGCAGCACACGTCCTCGGCCGAGGCGGACTTCGATGACGACTGGAACGAGCACCTGCACGGCCTGCTCGGCGCGCCCTGGCCCTGCCCGGAGGTTAAGCAGGTCCATGACCTGCTAGCGGACGTCAGCACGCTGCTGACCGAGAAGGGGCTCGGGACCGGCCGCCACACGTACGGCTGGTACAGCGACATGGAGATCGACATGTGCACCGCGATCTGGTGCAGCGTCCGCCACCGTCAGCCCGAATACGTGATGGAGACCGGCGTGGCCCACGGGGTCAGCAGCCGGGTCGTGCTTGAGGCGCTCAACCTGAACGACCGCGGGCACCTGTGGAGCATCGACCTGGCCAATCCGGTCAACCTGGCCGTGCACGGGCAAGAGGGGGTGGCCGTGACCGAGTCGTGCCGCCCCCGCTGGACGTACGTGGAGGGCGAGAGCAGCCGGCGGATGCCGCCACTGATCGCGGAGCTCGGCAAGGTGGAACTGTTCATCCACGACAGCCTTCACACGTACAAGAACACGCTGTTCGAAATGGAGCAGGCCGCCTCCGTCATGCCACCCGGCGGGGTCATGCTGATCGACGACATCAGGAGCCACGACGGCTTCCTGACCTTCGCCCGCCGCCATCCCGAATTCAAGACCATCCTCGTCTCCACCCCGGACCGGGTCGGGGCCTTCGGCATCGCCGTCAGCTGACGACAGCACCCGTGCGGCGGCCGGCCCGGGGCCGCGCGCACCGGCAGTAACCGAATTCTTCCGCGGCCCGCGGTGAGCTGGGCCGGGCCCTGTGCTCTGGACAGGCTGCGCGTGTCCCCCGCAGACTGGCACATATCGGTTACCCATCGGCCACCGGGAGGATCATGTACTCGGCAGAGATCAGCCGGGCCAACCCGACCTGCTTCGTGTTCCTGCTTGACCAGTCCCGGTCGATGGAAGACCGCATCGGCGGTGAGGACGGCGCGCAGAGCAAGGAAGACGTCGTAGCCGACGCGATCAACCGGCTGCTGCAGGAACTGGCGATTAAATGTGCCAAGGAAGAGGGCGTCCGGGACTACTTCTACATTTCGGTTATCGGCTACGGCAAGTCGGTCGGGCCGGCGCTGGCCGGCGTGCTCGCCGGGCGGGAAATCGTTCCGCTGAGCGAGGTGGCCGAGACTCCGGCCCGGCTTGAGGACCGGATCAAGAAGATCCCGGATGGCGCCGGCGGCCTGGTGGATCAGGCGGTCAAGTTTCCGATCTGGGTGGACCCGGTCGCCCTCGGCGGCACCCCGATGTCGCAGGCGTTCGCGCTGGCCCAGTCGATCGTGTCGACGTGGCTCAAGGAGCATCCCGACTGCTTCCCGCCGGTCGTGCTGAACCTCACCGACGGCGAGTCGACCGACGGGGACCCCGCCGGGCCGGCCAGGGCGCTGCGCGACATGGCCAGCACCGACGGCAACGTGCTGCTTTTCAACCTGCACGTGTCCTCGGACGCCAGCGGCGCCATCAGCTTCCCGGACAGCGAGGCCGCGGCGCCCAACAAGTACGCGAAGACGCTCTTCAACGTGTCGAGTGTGCTGCCGAACCACATGCGCGCCTACGCGCTGCAGCAGGGTTACCCCGTCTCCGGCGACACCCGGGGCTTCGTCTTCAACGCGGATGTCACCTCGGTCATCCAGTTCCTCGACATCGGCACCCGGGCCGCCGACCTGCGGTGACCGGCACCCGATGGACAGGCAGGTCAGTGGATTTTGGCTGCCGAAGGTAAACGCCTCGGCCGCGGAGTACGAGGACGCCTACTGGTTCGGCCGCGGTGCGGGTGACGCCGGCGGTTGGGCTGACGGTGACCCGCGCTCCCTGCGGGTCGTCATCACCGACGGGGCGAGCGAGTCGATGCTCGCCCGGCGCTGGGCCTGGCACCTGACCACCGTGTTCGCCGCCGCGCCGGAGGACCTGAGCACGGGGCCGGGGTTCACTGCCGCCTATGAGCGAGCGGTGGCGGGCTGGGCGGCGGAGGTCACCCGGTACAAGAAGGAGCGCGCCGACCGCAACTCGCCGATCCAGTGGTACGAAGAGCCCGGGCTGGCCCGGGGCGCCTACTCCACGCTGCTCGCCGCCGAATTCCGCTGGGCGGCCGATGGCGAGGGCGCGTACTGGACCGCGGCCGCGATCGGAGACTCGTGCCTGTTCCAGGTGCGCGGGGGAGACCTGCGGCGCGCGGTTCCCGATGGGCAGCAGCGCCGACTTCGGCAACCAGCCTGCGTTGCTGAGCAGCAACGGAACAGACGCCGAGGTGCTGGGTCGTCACCTGAGCGTCGAGACCGGAGATCTTGCCCCGGGAGACACCTGCTACCTCGCGACCGATGCGCTCTCCGCCTGGTTCCTCCGGATGGCCGAGAGCGGACAAGCCAAGGACGAGCCCTGGCGGCCGCTGCGGGAGCTTGACGGCGGCGGCCAGGATGAGTTCAGGGAGCTGATCGGGAAGCTGCGGGACGACGGCGCGATCCGGGATGACGACACCACGCTTGTCCGCGTAGACATCGACCCGTGAGGCCGCGGGCATGGCCAACCTGACCAGGCCTACCCGACCGGGGTCGATTACCAGCAGGCGCTCTACAACACCGCCCCGCCTTCTCCGATCCGGCGCTGCGTGACGGCGCCCCCGTGCTCGGCCCGCTTGGCCTGCCCAAGGCGATCAGCGGCAACTTCGCGAGCGTGTTCACCGTCAACGGCACCGACGGGCGGCGCTGGGCGGTGAAGTGCTTCACCCGCAACGTTCCTGACCAGGCCTTCCGGTACGAGCAGGTAAGCAAGACCCTGCGACAGGTATCAAGCCCGTGGAAGGTGGAGTTTCAGTACCTTACCGACGGCGTCCTGTGCCAGGGCGTCTGGTACCCGGCACTCAAGATGGAGTGGGTCGAGGCGACCAGCCTGCTCCCGTACGTCGAGACCACCTCTACGACCGGGACGCGCTCGCGGACCTGGCGGAGAAGTTCGGCGACCTGGTGCGGGACCTGTCACGCCACGGCATCGCCCACGGCGACCTGCAACACGGCAACATCCTGGTCACACCGTCGGGAGAGCTGAAGCTCATCGACTACGACGGGATGTTCGTCCCGGAGCTTGCCAGCCGCGGCGCCAGCGAACTCGGGCACCCGAACTACCAGTCACCGCTCCGGACGGCGGACCACTGGGGGCCGGACATCGACCGGTTCTCCAGCTGGGTCATCTACGCATCCCTCGGCGCGCTCGCCCTCGATCCCCTGCTGTGGCACGCACTGCACGCCGACGGCGACGAGGCGCTGCTGTTTCACCAGAGTGACTTCAGCGACCCGCGCGGCTCGCGGGTCCGTTACGCGCTAGCGAACAGTTCGACGGCCAGGCTCCGGCAGACCGCCCGGAATATCGACTTCCTGTGGGCCGCCGACCTGGCGGCGATCCCGCCCCTTGAGATGATCCTGGATCCCGCCCGTCCGCCCGCCGCGCGGAGACCGGCTATCCCGGACCAGGGGACCAGGACCGGGATCGAATGGCTGCGACAGCACCAGTCGGCGGCGGGAATGCCAGCCGGAACGGCCGGGGTCCCGGCGGCCGCCGATCAGGCAAGGCCAATCGGCACCGCGGCGTGGCTGACGACTCACCTGTCCAACGGGCCGGACCTTGAGTTCTCCCCGCCCAGGGTATCCGTCCGGATCCTTTGCGGCGCGCTCGTGGGCCTCACGGTGCTGTGCCTCTTCCTGGGCCCTGTTCGGTTTGAGCCGTTGCTTGCCGCGATTATCTGGGCCGCTACTTTTGCCGCTTACCGGTCCTCGGCGGAAAGCAGGGACAGACGGCGCAACCGCCTGGTATTCAGGGCCAACCGATCGGCTGCCGGGCAGGCGGGCCGTACGCTTTCCGCCTTGGAAAGGGCCGCGCACGGCCGTGCCCGCTGGGCGGAACGCAGCCGGTCCGCGGTGGAGCGAAGAACGGAAAAGGCTCGCGCGAACGAGCAGCAAGAGATCGCCGGCGTCACTAGCGGGCTCGACCGGGAAATCGAAAGGCTGAACGCCAGGATAGGGGGGCTGCAAAGCAGGGAAAAGGCCGAGGCGAGCACCGCCTTGTACGCCTTGCAGCTGTCGCACATCGACAAGCGCTTGCGGACGGCACTGATAGGCACCTCCCGCATTCCGAGCATCGGCCCCGTGACCAGCGTGTACCTGGCTGGCGCGGGGATCGTGACCGCGGCCGATATCGCCGGCGTCCGCGGGGATGCGATCGTGCGGCCAAACGGGACGCTGGTCAGTCCGCACGGGGTCGGCCTGCATCGGCTCGCGATGCTGTACAGCTGGCGGCTCGACGTCGAGGCTCAGGCCCGGGCCACCCAGCCAACGGCGCTGCCGCAGGCGCAGCGGCAGAAGATCGCCGATAACTACGCTAAGCAGAAGCGGGTTATCGAGAACGAACAGGCCACTGTCCGCAAGTGGGCAGGCGCTGAGGTGGACGCCCTGCGCCGCAAGTGGGCCGCGACGCAGGCTGACCTCGCCAAGCAGCTACGGGAGGCCAACGCGCGGGTGGCGATGCGGCGGGCCGATATAGATCCGAAGATCGCCATCGTGCGCAGGCAATCGGAGGCGCTGAACTGGCAACGCGACTTCGCGAAGCGGGAACTCGCCCGCTACCGCCGGATCACCTACGCCCGTTACCTCGGCCGACTGGTGAAGGGCTAACGCCGCCCCGGCCGGGGCGCCCGCCAGCTGTGTCCGCTCGTGCAGCCGGCTGGAGATCATCGACTGGAGCACGTCCCGGGTCCAGCCCTCCTCAACCGCGCGCTTGGAGTAGAACTCCGAGGTCTCCCGGTTCGGGCAGGAGTCGAGGATGACAATGATGTGGCCCCATGGCAATTGAGCCGCCTGCTGCTGCACGATTCCGGCCGGCCAGCGGCACGCCAGTGCCGTCATGTAGCGCAGATTGCGGACCGATAGCCCGTGCGCGGCGGGGTTCGCCGTCCGCAGTTCAGCGGACAGGCTCTCGATCACCCGGGCATCCCAGCCCTGCTCCTGCTGCCGCGCGACGATTTCCCGGCCGATCTCCCAGTACATCTCGACCAGGATGCTGTTGACGGCCCGGCCCGCGCGCAGGTAGCCGTCGGCCAGAGTCGGCTTAATGGAACCGACTAGCTCGCTGTACCCGGCGGTGACGGTGATTGAGTCGCTCATGAGCACCACCCGATCGATTTCCGTTTCCAGATATCAAGTCCGCGCCGAGTTCATTTCCATTTTCCCACCGATCTCGCATTGGCGGTCCTTACGATTCGCTTGCCGCGTTCCCCGCAGACATGCACTGAGTTTGCGGGGAACAAAACGGTCAAGCCGGGCAGGATCACCCCGCCAAGTCAGTGCATGCCGCCCCCGGCCGGCGAATGGGGGCAGATAACTGGGCGGGCTGTGGCCCGTCGTACCGGGCGACCCCGACCAGCCCCCAGTAGTTCTCCGGGTCGCTTGGCACGTCGTCGGGGGAGTCGGGGCGCCACTGGGGTATCCAGACCAGGCCGGGGTCGAGGATGGTGAAGCCGTCGAGGAGGCGGGTGATCTCGTCCCGGGTCCGGAAGCGGAGTTGCGCGGTGACGCGGCTGTTGTAGACGTTCTCGAATGAGGAGGCCAGCCCCGGCCGCTCGTCCTGGCAGTTGTGGCAGATGACGAGGTAGCTGCCGGGGGCAAGCGCGCCGCGCAACGTGGCGAGGATGTCCGCCGCCTCGGCGTCGTCGGGAACGAAGTGCAGCACCGCGACAAGCAGCACGGCGACCGGCTGGCTGAGGTCGAGCAGCAGCTGGGTTTCCGGATCGCCGAGGATCTTGTCCGGCTCGCGCAGGTCAGCCTTGATGATCGTGGCATCGGGATTGTCCTGGAGCATGAGCCGGCTGTGCGCGACGGCGATATCGTCGTTGTCCGCGTAGACCACGCGCGATCCGGGTGCGATGTCCTGGGCGACCCGGTGGACGTTGTTCTCGGTGGGGATGCCCGAGCCGATGTCGAGGAACTGGCGGATGCCGGCCTGGCCGGCCAGGAACCGCACGGCGCGGCCCAGGAAGGCCCGGTTGGCGCGCACGGCGGTCCGGAAATTCGGGTCGAGGGCGATGATCGTGCGGGCGACGTCGCGATCGGCCTGGAAATTATGGTTGCCGCCCAGCCAGTAGTCGTAGACGCGGGCGACGTTCGCCTTGGTGGTGTCCGTTTCCGGCGGTACCCAGCCTGGCTCCACGGTCATCGGGTCTCCGTTCCGCCTGTGCGACATCTGATGAACTCAGCGTAGCGTTGGTTTGCGGTTCGCGTGGACTTGTGCCGATACGGTGGTTAAAGTTGCTTTGTCTGATCTGCGTGGTCCGGGAAGACGGCTATCGGGGTGCCGGAGTGTGACCGGGTCGGGAAGCCGAGGTACGGGTGCCAGATGATCTCGGCAGCACGGCCGGTGTCGACGGGAACATGCTCCCCGCCGGGCTGGCCTCGGCGGAGGCGGAACTGAGGCTGCGCGGCAGCCTGGAACTGGCCGAGATCGCCCGCCTCGTCGTGGACGCCACGGTCCCCGGGTTCGCCGAAGCGGCGGCCGTGTTCGCCTCGGAGCAGCTGATCAGGGCCGGGGAGCCGGTGCGGTCCGGCGGCGACGGCAAGATCACTGCCCGCAGGCTCGGCATCCGGCTTGCTCACGAGAACGGTCTGGCGGCGCAGGCGGCGTTCCCGCTCGGCGAAGTGATCGCCTTTGACGTCGGCTCGCCGTATGGCCGGTGCATGCGGGGCGCCGAGCCGGTCGTCTTCGCCCGTCCGAGTAGCCAGACCCCGGAATGGCTGGGTTCGGGAGGCCGCGGGGAGATGCTGTCCCGGTACGACTCGTTCCTAGCCGTCCCGGCGGTCTCAGACGGACCGGTCGCCGGGTTTCTGGCGTTCGCCCGGACCGCCGGTCACCCGCCCTTCGGCGACCCCGATGTCACCACGGCCGTGCGGCTCGCGGCCGGCACCGGGACCGGTATCGCCAACGCGCTGACGCTGCTGCGGCAGCGGTCCATCGCGGACAACCTGCAGCAGAGCCTTGTTGCCGCCGAGCCCGTGGCTCCCCAGGGAATCGAGGTGGCCGCCCGGTGCCTGCCCGCCGCGGGGCAGATTGTCGGCGGCGACTGGTACGACATCTTCGCCCTGCCCGACGGCAGGTGCGGCGTCATCGTCGGTGATGTCATGGGCCACGGGCCCGAGGCCGCCGCGGCGATGGCGCAACTGCGCGCCGCGGCCCACGCGCTGGCCCAACTGGACCTGGAGCCGGCCGAGTTGCTCAGCCACCTGGACCGGACGACCCTGACGCTCCGGCGGCCCGTGCTGGCCACGTGCGTATACGCGGTCATCGACCCGGCCAGTCACTCCTGCACCCTGGCCGCGGCGGGCCACCTTCCTCCCGTGCTGGCCCTGCCGGACGGCGTCACCCGGGTGCCGGACCTGCCGGCCGGGCAGTCGCTCGGGCTCGGCTCGGCGGTCTACGGCCAGGCCCGCATCAAGCTCCCGCCCGGCGCCGTCATCGCCTTGTACACCGACGGGCTGGTAGAAACCCGCACTCGTTCATTCGATCAGGGAATCAGCGCTCTGCGCGTGGTCCTGAACTCCTCCCACGGCCAACTGGGAACGGCCTGCGACACGCTCATCGCGTCCCTCGCCGAACGCTCAGAAGACGACGTCACGGTCGTGCTCGCCCGCACACCGTAAACCCGGGCTCAGGACGATGAGCAGGCGACGGTGGAGAAGCCTCGTCCGGCCGCGGTGACGATGTTGTTGCAGGCCACCACGGTTTGCAGTCTCTTGTTCTGTACGTAGATGCCGTATCCGGGCCCGTTCACCTGCGCCCGGTTGCCGATGAACACGTTGCCGATGCCCCAGCCGGCGTAGACCTGGTGGACCTGATAGCCGTTCTCGACGCTGTCGACCCCGGTGTTGTCCTGGACGGTCCAGTCGTTGCCCTTGACATTGATCCATCCGGTCGCGGCGGACTCGACCATGCCGGTCCCGTTGAACTGGTTACCGATGATCTTGCCGCCGGTCGTGCCTTCCTTGATGTCGATGTTCTCGGCGGTGGTGTCCGCGATGTTGTTGTCCATCAAGATGTTGCCGTCGCTGCGATCGGGCTGGCACTCGGAGTACGTGCACCAGTTGCTGTGCGCGGAGCCGACGTAGATGCCCTCGCCGTAGAACTGCCTCAGCGAGCCGGTATCGCGGATCACGTTGTTGCTTACGGTGTTGTCGCTGCTGAACGACCGCAGGTGGATGGCCTCGTCGCCGGTGCCGTGGACGTACAGGCCGGACAGCAGGTTATGGTCGGCCCCGTCGGTCATGATGCCCTTCTGGCCGCCCTCCACGGTAAAGCCCTCGACCCGCCACCAGGAGGCGTGGTTCAGGTAGAAGGTGTACCCCTCGCCGGTCGACTCGCCCTCCAGGACCGCGTTCCGCGATCCGCACAGCGTGATCGGGGCACTGGCCGTCCCGGAGGCTGACGCGACGAAGTCGCCCGAGTAGACGCCGGGTGCGAGGGCGATCACCTCACCCGGCCGGGCGCTGGACAGCGCGCTGGACAGCGCGCCGGCCGAGGACACCGACGTGGCCCCGGCCGCCGGGCAGGCTGCCGCTCCCGCGCCGGAGGACGCGGGTGCGCCGGCCGAGGAGCCCGCTGAGGGGCCGCCAGCCGCGCCAGCCGCGCCGGCCGAGCCCGGCAGGAGCCGCGGAGTTGGCCGTCGAGGGGGCGACCGCCATGCTCGCCTGCGGCTGGGGCGAGTTTCCGGTGCACCCAGCGAGGGCAATTGCGAGGAATCCCGCGATGGTCGTGGCGATGGCGGCTCGTCGGGAGCGTTGTGCCCGCATCAGTCCCACACTCCCTTTGGTATCGGGCGGGTGCCGCGCGCGTCTTCCTTGGAGGGGTCGGCGGGCCGCTCCCGCTCGTATGGGCGGTTGATCTCCGGCGGCAGGGCCGGTTGCCCGTGCGTGCCGGGGTAGCCATCGGCCTGGCGGGCACTGGCGCGGCCGTGCGAGCCGGTCCTGTCGGCCCAGCCCGCCGGTGCATCCGACGGAGCCGCCGGCAGCGCTGGCAGCGCTGGCAGTGGTGCTGTGAGTGGTGCCGGGAGTGGCTGCTGCCAGCGCGCCGCCTCATGAGCCGGGTCCCAGCCCGGCCGCGCGGATTCGCCCGCCCGCTCATGCTGTCGGCCCGGGCCCTGCGCCGGCCCCCCGTATGTCGGTCCCCCGTACGTCGGTCCCCCGTATGTCGGTCCCCCGTACGACGGCTCTCGGTACGCGGGCTCCCGGTACCCGGGCTCGTGATGGACGGGCTCAAGGTAGGCGGGAGCGTGCTGGCCCGGGGGCTGGTGGTAGGGCGCGGGCGGCAAGGCCGGCTGCGGGTGCGGCGCCGGCTGTGGCATGCCCGCTGCGTTCCAGGCCGGCGCGTTCCAGACTGCCGGCGGCATGCCCGGGCCGAGCGCGGGACGGCCCGCCGTCGGCTGCGGTGCCGTGTGTCCGGTCACTGTCGGCGGGGCCCCCGCAGGCGGCGGCGCCATGGGATGGGCCGCCATCGGGTGGGCCACCGCGGGCTGTGATGCCGTGTGTCGGCCCATCGCTGGCGAGGGCGCCCCGGGGTGAGGCGCCGTGTTCCGGCCCGCCGTCGGCTGCGGTGCCGCGGGCTGATGCGCTAGGTGACCGCCCAGCGCGGGCTGTATTGCCGTCGGCCGGGCCGCTGCGGGGTGAGGTGCCGTGTTCCGGCCGGCCACGGGCTGGGATGCCGTCTGCCGGCCCGCTGCGGGCTGGGATGCCGTCTGCCGCCCCATCGTCGGCGGAGCCGTCGTCGGCAGCGCCGCCATTGGCGCGGACGCCGTGTGCCAGCCGGCCGCGGGCTGAGCTGGCGCCTGCAGGCCCACCGCGGGCTGCACTGTCGTGCGCCGGACGGCCGCGGGCTGAGCCGCCGCGGGCTGAGACCCTGTGTGCCGGCCCGTGGCGGGCTGGAGTGCCCTGAGCCGCCCCGCTGCGGCGCGGGGGGCCGTGTGCCGCCCCGCCGCGGGCTGCACGTGGGCGGCCCGGGATTGCGCGGGAGAACTCGATTCCTCGGCCGCACGGAGCGGATAGGTGCCGCGGACACTCGCCGGATACGGATGGGCGGGCAGCTTGCGCCGGAACGACCAGCCCGCGGCGAGCAGGATCACCACGAGAATGCCGAGCCACAAGGAGGCGAGCGGATGAAACTCAAGGTAGGAGAGCACGGTGACCCTGGCGTTGTGCGCCCAGCCCGAGGTGTCTGTTCCCGACAGGCCCGACACGCTGGCATCGGTCCTGGCGTCGACGGCGCGGTCTCCGGTTCCCGACAGGACGTTGCCGACCCCGCCGACCTTGGAGGTGGCATCGCGGGCGGACACACCGAAGACGGTCGCGCCGATGATCTGGTTCTTGTACATGCTCACCGCGCCTGAGCTGCGGACCAGCATGCCGATGCCCGGACGGGACACGATGTTTCCGAAGAGGACCGTGCCCGGCGCGGACGGCCCCACCGAAATGCCCGATCGTGGCGCACAGTCGATGTAGTTGCCGGTAAGGACCGCGTCCGTTACCCCCGTCCGCAGGGCGATGGCCGTAGTGGGGGAGCAGAACTGATCAGACTTGACGACGGTGCCGGTGCCGCCCTCCATCAGGACGCCGGTGTGTGCGTTGCCGGTGGCCGAGCTGTCCTCGAGCACCGTCCCGCTGCTCGGCTCGTTCGAGCCGCCGGATGCCGAGGCACCGGATACCAGCGGGCGGCCGTCGAAGAGGTAGCCGTTGGCCGCGTTGTGCTGCGAGACGTCGCCGCGCATCAGCGTGTTCGTGGTGGCGCGGTCGACCGCGAAGCCGTTCCCGCCGTTACGGGTGGCCGAGCTGGATATCACCTGTGACCCCACCGAATACCGGTGGATGTGCAGCCCGTCCAGCTCGTTCGACTCGAACCGGTCGGCCGAGAACGTGACTCCCTGGCCGCGGGACACGAAGGCACCGTAGGTATCGCCGGTGAACGCCGAGTCGGCCGCGCCCCCCTTGCTGCTCGCCCTGCTCGTCCCGGTCCAGGCCACCCCGGCGGTGCGGCCGCTCCAGAACCCGAGCGACGAGACCCGAGCGTAGGCGAAGGTCATCGCGCCGCCGATCTCGCGGATGTACGGCCGGCCGTTACCCTGGTCGGCCACGGCCGACTTCGTGGCCTGGTTCCAGCTCATGATCGTCAACGGCTGCGCGGCGGTGCCGGCAAATGACAGCGTGCCGCCGTAGCCGATGATCGAGCTGAAGCCGTTAGCGCTGCTAGCCAGGTACAGGGTGCTCAAGGCCGGGGTGCCGAGGCTGAGCTGGGCGCCCGACGCCACGAAGACATCCTCCTGGAGCAGGCCGACGCCGTTGGACAGCATGGTCATCGCGCCCTGCTGCACGAGATCGGTAACCGTGTAGGCGGCTGAGCGCGCGGGCAGCACCAGCGTCGGCAGCGCGCCCTGGTAGCGAACGACCTGCGGCTGGTGGACGTGCGCGGAGTCATGCAGGAGCGTCCGGATCCTGGTGTCTTCGTTGGAGACGAGAGTGGTCTCCTTGCTTGAGCTGAAGCTCGGCATCGACGCCATCGCCTGGTCCGCGTTAACGGGCTGGGCGGTCGCGGGCAGGACCACCGGCGCGGGGTTGTCGGACGCTTGCACCAGGACGACTCCGTGGCTGGAGGTCGGCGCCGCGGGTGCCGCGTGGACAAGGTGCACGTTCAGGGCGGCCAGGATCATCTGCAGCGAACCGAAGGCAGCGAAGACGGCCAGGGCCGCGATCACGAGGGGCCAGATACGGCCCTTCTCATCCGCGCGCTCTCGAAACCGGGGCACGTAACCTCCTTGTCAACGATGCGGCGGACTGGCCCTCACTGCCCATCTGGTCGGCGGTGCGGGTGAGCCAGCCGTGCTTGTTCATGGTGAAGAAGGCGTACGTCTTGATGGGCAGCGCGATGACGATGGTCAGGACCGCGACCAGCGGAAGCAGCCAGAAGTCGCTGGGCTTCTCGCGTATGTGCGAGATTCCCCGCAGGCCACGGCCGACGAGCAGCCAGCCCACGGCGATGAAGGCGACCCAGCGCTCCGGATGCAGCAGCCAGGCGGCCAGGTAGGTCATCGCGAAGCCCATGGTCACGGGCGTCAGCAGGATCTGCAGGACGCTGAGCTGGGTGACGAACGGCTGCCGCCAGAGCCAGCCCTTCCACATCGCGGTGATGTACGTCCGGTAGGAGTTGCGGCTCCAGCGCAGCCGCTGCTTGAAGAAGGCGCGCCCCGTGTCAGGGAACATGGACAGCGCGCGGGCATTGGCCTGGTAGACGGTCTTGTACCCGGAGGCAAGCACGAGCCAGGTCAGCCGGCCATCATCGCCCGCGACGCAGCGCCGGCCAAGAAAGAACTCGTCCTCCAGGTTCTCGACCACCGGCAGCACCGCCGCCCGCCGGTAGGCCACCGTCCGGCCGGACAGGCAGGCCACCCCGCCGGGCCGGGACTGAGCACGGACATAGTCGAGATACCGGATGTCGATCATCCAGTCGGCCACCCGCCGCCACACGCTGGTGTCCGGAAGGTAGGCATTCTGCCGGGTCCCGACCCCGCCGACCTTGGCATCGGCGAACGGGGCGAGCACGGCGGGAATCAGCCCCGGCTCCCAGCGGGTGTCCGAGTCGGCCAGCACCAGGATCTCGCCCCTCGCCTCGCGGATCCCGACCCCGAGCGCGGACCGCTTGCCGCTGTGCTTGAACGGCACCACCTTGAGCCGCTGGTCCACGGCGGCGCAGGCATACAACCGGTCGATGACCTCTACGTCCGCGAGGTCGGGAACCACGACGACCTCGCTCGGGTTCTCCGCCAGCCAGGTGGCGAGGCACTCCTCGATGATGTCCGGATCTTCCCGGAAGGAGGGGACCACCACTGAGGTCGAGGTGGTGAAGCCGTTCGGCACCGGCCGGTACAAGCGCGACAGGGTGAACCGCACCAGCCAGACCGACCAGGAGATCGCCCCGACGAAGCCGATCGGCACTATGTGGTGCACCTGGTGCCACCATGAGCCGACCCCGGGCAGGGCGGCCGCCGCCGCCAACGCCGTCGATGCGCCGAGCGCCGCCATCCTGCTCCTTCAGCCCGTCGGATACGAGGCATGCCACGCATGAACGCGAACAGGAGGTATCGGCTCGATGACCCCAGGCCGGTCAAGTGCGACAAGTATGAAAGTTTAGTTTTTCTTTGTATTTGTCGGTTGTTTCTGTGATCGACGATACAAAACGGACCACTGTGAAGTGGCTGAAACGGCAAATAAGTCGAGTTTGCCGAGCGGGTGTGTCCCGGTCTCCAGCCAGCCTCCAGTCAGCCCGCAGCCGGCGTGCGGCCGACGTGCGGCCATGTGAGCGTCCCCGCCGGCGGACCCCGGCCCGGGCACGGGCCGTAACCCGACTTCCAGATTTCTGGAAAGGTAATTGGCAAAACATATGGGTATGCTTATTCGCGGATGAGGACCAAGGTAACTTCGGTCGCTCGGCAGTATCTGATCTTTAATCGGAGGTTCAGATGCACATTGGATCTGTGCTGCTTATCGTCTGGCTCGTCATCGGCGGCATCGCGGCCGGGCAACGCGGGGATTACAAACACTCCGTCAACTGCAGCAGCGTCAGCACGGCGGCGGTGACGATCCTGGCCGGCCCGCTCAACTACGCTAACGTGAACCCGCACATTGACTGCAGCACGCCGCGCCCGAGCAATTAACGAGTAAAAGCTATTTGCCTTTCGGGCGGTAACGGAGCCGCTGCCGGGCCATCTCGCAGATGCCGTCGCGTTCATTCCGCTCGGCGACCAGTCTCGCCTCGTTAAGGTCGGCCGGAGTCAGCAGGCCGTTCGCGAGCAGGAACCCGGTGAGATCCCGGGCGTGACCGCGCTCGGACCAGATGAAGCCCTGCAGCAGCTTCTTGTAGTCGGAGACGGCACCCTCTCCGCTCAGGTCCAGCGCGATGACCACATCGAGCATCGGCACCGTCTGCGGCGCGCTGAGGCCGAGGATGAACTCCTGGTAGTAAAAGGCCATGGCCAGCCGGGCCGTCGCATTGCGCTCGAAGTAACCGCGTACCCGGGGTACCGCATCCTTCCTGATCGCGCCCGCCGCCGCGCTGCGCCGCACGACCGTATTGCCCACGGTGACGGCTTCCTTTTCACTGCGTTCACTGCGCGGGTCGCCCACGGCCGCGCCGGCATCGGACGGCAGGTCGAGCCGCAGTCGCAGCACCCAGGCCGCGACACTCACCGCCCACAGGCCCTGTTCGAGTACCACCGGCCGGGCCTCGAAGCTCTCCGGTGCGGCGGGCAGCACATGGCGGGCGGTCCGCCGGACATCCTCAGCGCTGATCGGCGCCCCGTCCGCGTTCGGGGCCAGGAAGACCTGATAGGTCATGTCCCGGCTGAACAGTTCCCAGCGGTGCTGGACGTGACGAAGACCCGCGCACCGAGGGGCCCGGTGCAGCGTCAGGTCTTCGTTATCGCTGAGTCTGCTCCGGTCCAGCCAGACGATCTCGCCAGGCGGGCAACTCACCCACTCCTCGCGTGCAGTTGACCACAGGAACAGCCGCCCTGCCACCACTCAGTCGCACTCCGTTGCGATCCTCGCTCGCCGCGAACGGCGAGCGCCACTCACCTACGCCTGGAAAGACAATAGCGGCAGTTCGCGACCTCAGCCGATCTCGACCTCGGACAGCGGCGCTTCCGGCCCCTTTCCCCAGCGAATCGAGTCGCCGTCGCTGAGCGGGTGCTTGCCCTCGACCGGGACGCCGTTGACGGACAGCCCGTTCATCCCCTTGTTGGTGACCCACCACCGGCCCGCGGCATACGTGAACGTCGCGTGCACCCTGGACACCGTCGGCAGGTCAGGCAACTCCAGTTCAACCGTCCCGCGGCCGGCCCGGGCGCCCGAGTGCGAGGTTTCGGCTACCGATGAGCCCGTCACCAGCCGCAGTACGGGAGCGGCGGGGCGGATCTGCTCCATGACCGTGGCCATGCCGTCCATGACCGTCTGGCCCATGCTGGCCGCGCGACCCCGGTTGCCGGCCCAGCCCCGGTTGACAGCGATAACCGGATCCGCCGCGGTAGCGGCGTATTCCTGTGCGACTTCCTGTGCGACGTAGCCGTACTGACGACCGATGGTGTCTGGCTCGTCTGGCACGTTCCGCGGCCCGGGTACGTAGCGGGAGCCCTCCGGCAGGCCGCGCCGCAGCCGGTAGCGGCCTTGCGGGATGGAATCATCGGAGACGACGTACGCCTCCGGCCGGCCCGCCCCGGCAAACCGGGCCCGGTGCCTGGAGACCTGCTCCGCGTAGGCCTCGGTCACGCTGGCGCTGACCACGTCGAGTTCCATCCACTCGCGCAGTGAGGCGAGATCATCGGGGTTCATCCGCAGTTCGACCGTGTCCGGCGCGAACAGGGATCCGCTCGGCGTGACCACGAACACATCGGGCAGATGCCGGATGGCCAGGTTCAGCACGTCCTGCCCGTCGCGCCACGGCCTGGCCGCCATCCGCTTCAGCCAGGGATGATCGCGCGTGACGCCCATGGCCCGCAGGCCCGCCACGGCCGCGACGCCGAGTCCGGCGACGGCCACCAGCAGGATCGTGGCCGAAACGAAGGCACCGGTGATGCGCTCCGCGACCAGCCAGCACACCGCCACGCCGCCGGCGATCGCCCACCGCCGCCGGCTGCGCCTGCGCAGCGGAGCGCGCACCGCCCGTTCTCCGGCCGCGGGCCGCGCCGCCTGCCTGCCTTCATCGGGCCTGCCGTCATTCATCGGGCACCGTCCTCGACCCTGTGCGCCATACGGATGTTCGTCAAATCCGTCCCTGCCTTTTACCGCAGTACTGTCTCGTCACCAGTACTGTCTCGTCACCGAGGATGCGTTCGGACTCGCCCGCAAGTCAACGAATCACCGTCGGCTTCCAGATATCTGGAAAGCCCCAGCCCCGCACCGCCTCGGGGCTGACGGGGCAACCGGCGTTGACCCCGGTTGGGCGGCGCTGAGCCTGATGGCGTTTCAGGAGATCCTTCTCCGGCGGGCCAGACGTAACGGAACGGTGGAGGGAAGGTCTCGGTCCGTCCGTCACCCGGCCCGGCGAACCGCTCCGGGCATTCGCCGACACCCCGCGGAATCTCGGCTCTGACCAGGCAATGTCGAACAGTCGCGACCCATTTTCAGCGCGGAATGACACCGCAGACCCCAGCCTGTGATCTGTGCCACGTACGCCCCGGGCTGGTCTTTAGGCCTCTGGAGCATCTGATATTAATGAGGGGCGCGAAGAGAGGTCTAGACCACACAAACCCTTGTACGCGCATGGTCTACCGCGATGCGGTGCCGAACCCGCCCTGAGATCTTCTCCCACGGAGGCAGCTGCCGCGTGCCGTAAAAGGGCCCGCAGCAGGCCGGATCGGACTCCGGCGAGATCAGGCGGTAAGCGCTACCGCACCGTCCTCTCCGACAAGACGCGCCACCCTGCCTACACGCCATGTGAGGTTACCTGCCTCCCCTGGCTGCCACGGAGTGCTGACCAGCACACCGAAAGGAGAGACGCCGTGATCACCGGGGTCACCGAGATTACGCACATCACTACCAAACAGGACATGTCCCGATGGGTGCGTGCGCACGCGGATGTACCGGGTATCAAGTGGTCCGTCTTCCCGGGGAAGGTGGCACCATGATCATCGTTGAGCACACCGAAGACCGCTGCTCCCTGAGCAGGCCAAATGCCTCGCCCGACGTCGCCGCCAGCCTGATCGAGACCTCTGGCAACGTCCGCATCAGCGCGTAAAAGCGTAAAAGCCCCGCCCGCGCAGCGAACCTTGCGGCCGAGACGCGACCGTCCGGGCCGAACGCGATAGCCGGTAGCCAAACGCGGTAGCCAAACGCGATAGCCGGTAGCGGAACCGCGCATTTCGGGCAGCCGACGGATCGGCGCCGGGACACCGGAGATCGGCACTGGGACACCGGGGATCGGCACCGGGACAGTGGATAGTTGTTATCGCTCTGACCTATCCAGCGATCCACTATCTTGCAGCCAGTCCTTCCGGCTCCGCACCTATTCTCGGCAGCCGGTATGTCGGGCGCTGGCGCGCCACGACATACCGGAAATTTCATGAAATCGAAGCCGAGCGTTCAGCCGGGTCCCCCTGGCTCCTCGCCGCGGTAATTTTTGCGCGGGCTCATAGGGCCATTTCGTGCTGAACGTATCCGCCTAAACCAGGACAAGAAACTGCGCTAAATGGCCCTATGCTGTTGATGACTGCCGAGTGCCGGTATGAACCGCTGGAAAAGGCAGGTCACGTCAGCCCGAATTCAGCGAGGTGCACCGGCCTGCCCTCCGCCAGGCTGCGGTTGGCGGCGATGCCGAGCAGGACGCTCTGCATTCCGTCCCGGAATCCCGCGGCCCGGGCCAGAGCGTCGTCGGCCGCGCCGCGGAAGCCGAAGAGGTCACGCAGCAGCAGCTCGTCCCCGCCGCCGTGCGCCTGCGCTCCGGCCGGGATCGGAACCTGGACCGCTGGCTCCCAGTGCCGCTGGAGGGTGATCCGTTCGCCGGCCGGCCGGATCGGGGGCAGCGGCAAGGCGGCGGGCTGGGCGTCCGCGGTCTGGTCGGCGCTCGGATCGATGACGCGGACCTCCTCCTCAGGCGGCGGTGCGGGCGGGACCCAGGAGCGTTCGACCACGTCGAGCTCGATCCGGCCGGCGGTTCCGTTGAATGCGACGCGATAGCCCTCCCAGGGGCCGAACGCGCTGAGCGAATAGGTCATGGTGGCGCCGCGCTGGTAACCGACCACCAGGCTGAGGCTGTCCTCGATGGTGATGCCGTCGGCGAAGACATCGACATCCCGGTGGTAGCCGTCGAGTTTCTCGGCGTCGAGGTAGAGGGCGCGCAGTGCGGGATCGGCGGCGAGGTCGACCCCGAACGGATCGTCGCCGGACAGGTCGCGTCCGAGGCGCGGGCGCGGGGCGACGCCCCGTTGCCGCGCGTTGGCCTGACCGTAGAACTTCAGCCCGCCCAGGGCGTACACCGAGGCGGGCGTGTCGGCGAGCCACCAGTTGACCAGGTCGAAGTGATGGCTGGATTTATGGACAAGCAGCCCGCCGGAGTTGACCTTTTCCCGGTGCCAGCGCCGGAAGTAGTCCGCGCCGTGCGCGGTGTCAAGCAGCCATTCGAAGTGCACGGAGGTGACCGTGCCGATAACCCCGTCAGCCAGCAGTTGCCGCACCACCGAGTTGCGCGGTGAATAGCGGTAGTTGAAGGTCACCGTGAGCCGCGCGGCTGAGTTTTCCACGGCCGTCTTTATCCGCCGCAGGCGCTCGGCGTCGGTGGTCATGGGCTTTTCCGTGATGACGTCGACGCCCGCGTCGAGTGCGGCGCAGATGTACGTGTCGTGGGTGTGATCGGGACTCGTGACAATGACCGCGTCCGGACGGTGCTGCTCTAGCAGCAGCGGGAAGTCGGCCGGCTCGACCAGTGGCACGTCACGCAGGCCGTACGCGGAGCGGTGATAGTCCGCCCGGACCGGGTTCGGCTCGCAGAGGGCGACGACGCTCGCGCTGTCGCGGTACCCGCCGGTGAGGGCCCGGGCATAGGTCCGGGCGCGGTGCCCGGTTCCGACGATGGCGTATCGACGTGGCGGCTCCATGGCCTTTACGACCT
This sequence comes from uncultured Actinomycetota bacterium, assembly GCA_963785645.1. Lineage (GTDB taxonomy): Bacteria > Actinomycetota > Actinomycetes > Streptosporangiales > Streptosporangiaceae > Trebonia. The sequence continues at coordinate 53,943 of CAWAWG010000013.1, read as the reverse complement.
TTGTTCGCTATTGTCATATTTTGGCACGATTCCAGGTATACCCGGCCCCGTGAAGTTCAAGCGGGCTCCATCGCGGACCGCCCGGGCCGGTCATCTCCAGCGGCCGTTTGTGGGAAAATGGGGGTCTATGACCACCGCGCCGGCTCTGGCCAGGTACCTGTCCCGGCTCGGCCTTGCCGGGAACCTGCCGCCGACGGCGGAGACCCTGGTGAAGTTGCAGCGGCGGCACCTGGACGCGGTGCCGTACGAGAACCTCGCGATCGTGCTCGGGCGCCCCGATGCCACGGACCCGGGGCAGAGCCTGGAGCGGATCGCGGCGGGCGGTAACGCCGGGTACTGCTTTCACCACAACGGCGCGTTCGAGATCGTCCTGCGTGCCCTGGGGTTCGCGGTGGAGCGCCGGTTCGGTCACGTGGCGGGCCGCCCGGTCCCGCCGCTGAACCACCTGGTCCTGCTCGTCACCATTGACGGCCGTCCCTGGTGGCCGGATCTCGGCCTCGGAGATGCCCTCCGTGACCCGGTCGAGGTGGTCGCGGGGGAGATCCGGCAGGGCCCGTTCAGGTACGAGATCACCGATGTGAGCGCGCGCGGGTGGACCTTCAGGCACGACCCGGCGGTGGGATCCTTCCCCGCACTCGAAATAGGCGCCGGCCACCCGAACGACGCTGAGGTCGCCGAGGCTCACCAGATGCTGTCGACGCCGCCCGACGGCCGGTTCACCGAGGTACTGGTGGCGGGGCGCCGCGACGATACGGGCGTCAGCAGGCTGCGCGGGATCCGGTACCAGCGGATCGGTGCCGGGGCGTTCACCCGCGACCTGACATCCTTCGACGACTGGCGCGCTGTCCTGGGTCAACTTGGCGTCAGCCTGGCCGGCCTGGCCGGTGATGAACTGACTTCACTGCACGCCCGCATGCTCGCCAGCCACGAGGAACGGACCGACGCAAGCGGACGCTGACGGCCGGGATAACGGTGCTGCCGCCCCCGCGTTCGGGCCGGTCGTCAGGCGGTGCCGCCCAGGTACTGGCGGTACAGGCCGGCGACGCGGAAGGCCAGGTCCAGGGACTGGCTGCGGTTGAGGCGGGGATCGCACGTCGTCTCGTAACGGTAGCTCAGGTCGCTCTCGGCGATGTGATGGCCGCCGCCGATGCACTCGGTGACGTCGTCGCCGGTGAATTCGATGTGGATGCCGCCGGGATGAGTTCCCAGCGCGCGGTGCACCTCGAAGAATCCGGCCACCTCGTCCAGCACGTCGTCGAAGTTCCTGGTCTTCTGGCCGCCGACCGCTTCCACCGTGTTGCCGTGCATCGGGTCGCAGACCCAGACGACCGCGGGCCCGGCTGGCGGCTACCTTCTCGACCAGCGGGGGCAGCGCCTGGCGGATCCGGCCCGAGCCCATCCGGGTGGTCAGGGTGAGACGGCCAGGCTCCTGGTCCGGGTCGAGCGCCTCGGCCAGTTCGAGCACGTCCTGCGCGTTAGCGTTCGGACCGACCTTGACCGCGATCGGATTGCGGATCTGGCGGGCGAACTCGACGTGCGCGCCCCGCGGGTCGCGGGTGCGCTCCCCGATCCACAGCAGGTGAGCCGACAGGTCGTAGGCCAGTCCGTTCCGCTCGTCGGTCCTGGTCAGGGGACGCTCATAATCGAGCAGCAGGGCCTCGTGGCTGGAGTAGAACTCCACCGCGCGGAACTCCTTCGGGTCAGCCCCGCACGCGTGCATGAACGAGATCGCGCGGTCGATCTCGTCCGCGAGCTGCTCATAGCGCTGCCCGGCCGGACTGCCCGCCACGAAGTCCTGGTTCCAGGCGTGCACCTGGCGCAGGTCGGCGAAGCCGCCGCTGGCGAGGGAGCGGCAGAGGTTAAGCGTGGCCGCCGCGCAGTGATACGCATCCAGCAGCCTGCCCGGGTCGGGGGTCCGGGCCGCGGCGGTGAATTCGATGCCGTTAACCGCGTCGCCCCGGTACACCGGAAGTTCCACGCCGTCCCGGACCTCGGTGGCCGCCGACCGCGGCTTGCCGAACTGGCCCGCCATCCGGCCGACCTTCACCACCGGCACGCTGGCCGCGTAGGTCAGCACGACGGCCATCTGCAGCAGCGTCTGGAACTTGCCCCGGATGCTGCCGGCGGTCGTGCCGGCGAACGTCTCCGCGCAGTCACCGCCCTGCAGCAGGAAGGCCTCACCGCGTGCCACGGCGGCCAGCCGCTCCTTAAGCTGGTCGCACTCCGCGGCGAGCACCAGCGGCGGCAGGCTCTCCGAGGCGGCGTACCGCCGCTTCCAGACGATCACGATCGGGCCACACGGGCTGCTGAAGCGCGGGCAAACTCACGCCGTTCAGGTTACTTGGCGCGACCGCGGGACGAGTGCCGTTAGCCGAGTCGCTTGAGTTCGGCGGCGACGCCGGTCAGGATCTCGTCGGACAGTTCGGGATCGGCCACGGCCCGCGCCATCAGGACCGCGCCGACCATGGCGCTGAGAATGAGCAGGGCCTCGTTTCGCGTCTCGGCGGAGTCGGGTTCCTGGTTCAGGCCGGCCAGCAGGTCCAGGTAGGTGCGCACCTGTTGCTCGTAGGCGTGCTTGAACTGCGCGTCGCTGCGTCCGGCGGCGGCGCCGAGGGTCACCAGCGCGCAGCCGGCGCCCGGCGCGTCCCGATGCTGCTTCGAGAGGTACGCCTCGATCAGGCCGGCGCGCGGCGCGGCCTTGTTCAGCCGCGCGGCCTTCTCCATCTTCGCTGAGCCGTCGGCCAGGGCGGCGCCTGCGGCCTGCGCGATGAAGTCGTCGCGGGAGGCGAAATGCTTGTAGAAGCCCCCGTGCGTCAACCCCGCTTCCTTCATCAGGTCGGCGATGCTGGGCCGGGAGACGCCCTCCTCGCGAATCTTGCGCGCCGCCTTCCCCAGCACCCGTTCGTGGGATGCCGCCTTCTCCGTCTGCGAGTGCCCCATGCCGGCCGTCTCCTGTCGATGCATGCCCTGGCGCATTGCCGCGCATGTAGATGATACGCGTCATACAGGCAGAGTAGAAAAGTTCACCTGATCTGCTGCGTCTTGACATTGAGGATGTTGCTTGTCATCCTGATTCCTCACCATCAGGATGACAAGTAACATCCAGGCTGTGAGCGGCAGAGACCAGCAGAGAAGGCAGGTTCCAACGATGACCCACCCACCGGATCCCGAACCGACCTATGAGCCCGAGCTAACGGGCCTGATCGTCGTCGACCCCTACAACGACTTCCTTTCCGAAGGCGGCAAGCTTTACGAACTGGCCCGCTCGACGCTGAAGGAGTACGACGTCGTCGAGCACATGCGGCAGGTACTCGCCGCTGCTCGGGCCGCGCAGGTACAGGTGTTCATCGCCCCGCATCACCGCTGGCGCGAAACCGACCCGTACGACCGCTGGAAGACGATGCCGCCGATCCAGGCCGCTGCCGCCGAGGGCCGCGTCTTCGCCGCCGGAACCTGGGGCGGCAGCTTCCACCCCGACTTCGACCCGCGTCCCGGCGAGGTCGTCGCCCAGGAGCACTGGCTATCCAGCGGGTTCGCCAATACCGACCTCGACCTCCAGCTCAAGAAGCACGGCGTGCGCAAGCTCGTTGTGATCGGGCTGCGCGCCAATACGTGCATCGAGTCCACCGTCCGCTTCGCAGCTGAGCTCGGGTACGAGGTCACCCTCGTCAAGGACGCCGTCGGCAGCTTCGGCGCCGCCGAGATGACCGCGTCGCTGCGGTTCAACGTGCCGGCCTACGCGAGAGCCGTCATCTCGGCCGACGAGATCGTCGCGAAGTTGTCGGCCGGACAATCCGGAGGTACACAACATGACTGACGACCTCGTTGCCCACTCGGTGGCCGAAGCGGTTATCCGCGCACCGCTCTCGGCGATCGATCTGACCGAGTGGGTATTCACCCTGACCGACAGCGAGTACCAGGCGTGCTCGAAGAATCACATCGCGAGCGCCACGTCGGTCACGCCCGAGGGCAAGCGCATGTCGATCAATGTGGAGCGCGTCGGCAACCTGCTGATTCAGCACTACGTGGAGGACATCTCCGAGCGAAGCGGGTGCCGCCTCGTGTCGCGGTCCGACTCGATCGGTCCGGACATCGGCGCCCGGGTCAAGCTGGTCGTCATCTGGGCATTCAAGGTTGAGGCGCTCGACGCGGACACGACCAAGTTCGTCAACAGCGTCGAGGTTCGCTCGACCCCCGAATACGCCGGGGTGCTCAAGACCCGCGGGGTGTCGTTCGCGCAGGCGAGCGAGCTGGCTCAGCAGGCGCTCAGCGCGCACAACGCCGAGGAGACGCCGCTGTTCGCCGGAGACATCGAGCGCAAGGCCCGCGCCGGCCGCTGGGGCTGATAAGCCCGCGCGAGACGGCGGGACGGGCTTCACGGCCGTCCCGCCGCCCGCGCGCACCGCGCGACGATCGGCCCGTGCGGCCGCGACGTGTTCGAAGAGCGCTGGCCCCGTCCCGGAAGATTTCACCGCCGGACTCGCCGTGTCCCCGCAAAGGCGAACGCCGCGGGCGGCGTCCGGCAGCCCCCGCACCTCCGTCCGTCGGACGCGCCCCAGGGATGCCGCCTGAGCAGCGGCCGGGCAACGTACCGGGTCTCGCTGCCGGGGCCGAGCCGCGACAGATTCCCGGGCCGACTTCACCCGATAGCTGACAACAGGCCGGGCGCGCGGCCCTACGCTAGGGGCGGGATCGGGCTCTCGGCTTTTCTCCAGAGAGCTGCTGACGAGTGAACTGCGGCAGGTCTAAGACCCGGGGCCGCGGCCAGCAGGCAACGCTGGGCCGCGACGCCGGGAGGAACGGGAGTCGTCATGACTGACATCCGCTATGTCATCCTGTCCGACCTGCACTTCGGGGCCGAGAACAGCGTGCTCACGGCGCTCAACGAGCGGCCGCCGGACGCCAGCAGCACCGGCTTCTCCGCCGATCCGCAGCGGCCGAGCCCCCTGCTGAGCGGCCTGGTCGACGGCCTGCGTCAGCTCACCCGCGGCCAGGACAGGCCGCCGACCCTCATCCTGGCCGGAGACATCCTGGACCTGGCCCTGTCGCCCGACGAGGTCTGCACCATGGTGTACCGCCTCTTCGCGCACGAGGCCTTCGGCGACGGGCCGCCCGCGTTCGACCCGGTCGTTCACTACGTCCCAGGCAACCACGATCATCACGAGTGGGAGATCACCCGGGAGAACCAGTACGTGACCTACGTCTGCGGCCAGCCCGCCGACGCCGAACTGGTCGGCCCCTGGCACACCACGAAGCTAGTGCCGGCGGTGGAGCACCCCGTCGCCAGCTCGACCCTGCTGACCGGCCTGGCCCGGAGCCAGCCGGGCGCCACCGGGGTCACCGTCGATGTCTCCTATCCGAACCTGGCCCTGCGGACTCCGGACGAGAGCCGCTGCCTCGTCGTCAGCCACGGGCACTACACCGAGTCGATCTACATGCTGATGTCGCAGCTGCGGAACATCCTCTACCCCGGCCAGCGGCAGGGGCTGACCGAGGACATCGACCGGCTTGAGGCGGAGAACTTCGCCTGGATCGACTTCTTCTGGTCCACGCTCGGCCGCTCCGGCCAGGTGGGCACGGACGTGGGCCTGATCTACGCGGACCTGACCAGCGCAACCGACATCGACACCCTGGTGTCGAACCTGGTTGTTGCGATGACGGCGAAGGGGCCCGGCTGGCTGCGCGGGCCGGAACGGTGGGTGCTGAACGAGGTACTCAAGCGCGAGATTACCCGGATCGCAAGGAGCGAGCGCGGCACGCCCACGGTGACCCTGACCGCCGCCGGCCAGGACGGGCTGCGAAATTACCTGGAGGGCCCGGTTCTCGGTCAGCTCCGGCAGCAACTGGGACACGTTCCTGAGGAAGTCACCTTCGTTTACGGCCACACCCACAAGCCGTTCGTCGACCGGTGGTCCGTGCCAGGGTTCGCCGGCCCGGTCAACATCGCCAACACCGGGGGATGGGTGGTGGACACGGCGGCGCCCGCCCCGGTCCAGGCGGGAGTGGCCGTGCTGGTCAACGACAACCTGGACGCCGCCTCGCTGCAGTTCTACCGGCAAGCCACGGGATCGGCCCCCGTCCCGGTCCAGCTCCTGCCGCCCCCGTCCGGCGCGCAGCCGTCCGCCTGGCACTCCGAACTGACGTCGCGCATCGACCCGGCGGCCCAGCCGTGGGCGACGCTGTCGGAGTCCGCCGCGAGCCTCGTTGCCCAGCGCCACCGCCTGCAGGCCGCGACCGTGGCCCTCCGCGACGCCCAACGCTGACCGATCCGCCATGGCTGTGCCGGCCACTTTGCTTAAGCAGTTACCACGATCTGCGTCTCTGCCTGGCAAATGACCATGATCACATCCGATATACGGCAAATGTGGCACCGGTTGGTAGGCAGAGGTGAACGCTGCTTCACGGCGATCGGCCGTCAGGTCTGACATAACGCCGCGATACGGGCAGCGGCCGGTGCCGCGGTCCCGTCGCCGCGCCGATTCGTCCGCTAGCCCTCTCAAGTATTCAGAACGGATCCGTCTTACTGGTGCCGCTCGATCGTCTCTAGCCGGCTGGCAGGGGTTCCGGCGTCGCTTCGGCCAGCGGGAGGAGACGGTGGGGGGAGGGGAGTAAGCCGGACTCGTTCCTCATACTCCTCGACAGTTCGGCGGCAGGCGCCGCACCGGCCGGACCGCGGTACCGGGGGAGACCTTTATGATTCCTGCGGCTGAGAGGCGTGCCTGCCCTGAGTCGGTTCCGGCTGCTGGGCGCCGTTCCCGCCCTGAATGAGCGCCCATGCCCGCCCGAGGGCGGTGGCGAACGCGCCGACGAGCACGTACGCGATGGTGTACACCAGGGAATCGGAGTGCGGACTGGCTATCAGGAGTAGCCCCGTTACAACCTGGGTCAGGTAGGCGCCGAGGGCCAGGACAAGCAGCGCCAGCGCCGTGTTCTCCAGGCCGCGATGCAGCTTGTACGTGTTGTACAGGCTGATCAAGCCCATAATGACGGCCGTGTAGCCGATGTTGGTGCTCGGGATCAGCGCGATCAGCGAAACGAAGAAGCCGTTGACCAGGGCCGTGAACGCGGAACCGGCCACCGCCCGGAGCTGTGTTCCCGCTCCCATCACCGCTTCCGGCCGCAGTGAGACGGCGATGAACAACAGCCCAACCAGGGCCCCCGCCGCGGTCGCCGCCCCCGTGAAGTATGCGATGAAGCTATCGGGAACCACTGCGTCTCTCCTCGTCAGCGCGCTGTTCGCCGGAAGGCCGCTGCCTGACGCGTGACTATGCAGATGCAGTTCCCCCGGGTGGACGGCGCACAGCATAGCTCAGCCACGGACAATGCGGAGCATTTCCGGCAAGCGGCAAACGAACGGGAGCCGACACGTGAATCCTCCGCCCGCCCGCCCGCCGTGCCAGGGGCTCGGGCCGGACCGGCGGGCGCGCGTAGTGGATTCCTCGCGGATAAGGTGACTAGGCGTACTCGACCATGGTCGCGTTTGCCGTCACGCCGCTAGCGCCGGATGCCGCGATTCCGGCCGGCGCCGACGCGAGTGCCGCGGCTGCGACGCCGCCGAGCAGCGCCAGGGCGGCCGCCGCGCCAACCGCCGCCTTGCTGATTCGCTTCATGAGATGCCTCCCAGTTGTCCGACCATCCGGGTCCCAGGTTTCCGCGTCCCAAGATCAACAGCAAGTGCTCCGTCCGGTGAACTCCGAGCCGGGCCGGACCGTTCGGATCCTTGGTATACGAAATTGCGAGGCCTGCAATGTCTGTTACGCGGCAAACCTGTGTGACAGAATGCTGTCGGCACTGGGCGCGCCGGTGAGGGGACGCGAGCCAGTCCTTCGCCATGGGAGCGTGCGATGAGTGCTGCGGGACCGGGTGGCGAACAAGCGTTTTCTGGCCTGGAGGACTCGTCGGTCGACGCGACCGTGCTGCGTATGCTGCTCGGCAGCCAGCTGCGGCGCTTTCGCGAGGGCGCCGGCATCACGCCCGAGCAGGCCGGCTACGCGATCCGCGCGTCCCGGTCCAAGATCAGCCGGCTGGAAAACGGCCGGGTAAGGCTCAAGAGCCGTGACGTGACGGACCTGCTGACCTTGTACGGCGTGACCGACGAGGACCTGCGGTCGAAGTTCCTGGCCCTGGCCACTCAGTCCAACACACCGGACTGGTGGCGGAAGTACAGCGATATCCTGCCGGACTGGTTCGAGACGTACGTCGGGCTTGAGGCCGCCGCCGAAACGATCCGCGGCTTCGAGGTCCAGTTCGTGCACGGGCTGTTCCAGACCGAGGACTACGCCCGGGCCGTCACCCGCCTCCGCAAGACCGCGCCCGCCGAGGAGATCGAACGCCGGGTCGCCCTGCGCCTCAAGCGCCAGGAACTGCTCAGCAGGCCGAATCCGCCCAGGATCTGGTCTCTCATGGACGAGGCCGTACTGCGCAGGCCGGTCGGCGGTCCCGCGGTGATGCGCGCCCAGTTCCGCCGTCTCCTCGAGGTCGCCGAGCTTCCGCACGTGACTCTTCAGATCGTCCCGTTCGCCAGCGGCGCGCACGCAGGCGAGAGCGGCTCGTTCACGGCGCTGCGCTTCGAGGAGCCGGACCTGCCCGACGTGGTCTACATCGAGCAGCTCACTGGTGCCGTCTACCTGGACCAGCGCTCGGACGTCGAGTACTACCTGGAAGTCGTGGACGAGCTCAGCAGCGTGGCGCTGACCCCGGCCGGAACGATGCGCTTCATCGAACAGGTCGCCCGGGAGACCTGAATCTCCCCCGGGGGAAAATCCCCCGGGGGGATGACTTCTGGGCTGGTTAGCCGGGTCAGGACCTTGGGGGGAGCGGGGGGCGGGTCTTGCGGGGGCCGGTTCGGGGGTCGGGGGGAGTGGTTGCCGGGTGCTTCTCCAGGGCCTCGATGGCGAGGCGGACGGCGGTTTCCAGCTGCGGGTCGCGGCCCTGCGCCCAGTCGTCCGGCGTGATGTCCACCTCGACGTCCGGATCGACGCCGTGGTTCTCCACACTCCAGCCGAGGCTCTCGAAGAAGAACGCAAACTGGGGCACGGTGATCAGGGTGCCGTCCACCAGTTCGCGGAGGTCGTCGAAACCGATCACGCCGCCCCAGGTACGGGTGCCGACCACCGGCCCGAGACCAGACAGCTTGATGGCCGCGGTGATGATGTCGCCGTCGGAGCCCGCGTTCTGGTCGGCCAGCGCCACCAGCGGGCCGCGCCGCGCGTCCACCGGGTAGGACTCGGCCTGGCGCCACCGGACCACGTCCCAACCGATCACCCGGCGGGCCAGCTTTTCCAGCACAAGCTGCGAGATGTGGCCGCCGCCGTTGGCGCGGACATCGATGATGAGCCCCTCGTAGTGCATCTCGGTCCGCAGGTCCCGGCTAAAGTGCGCCCAGCCGTTGCCCACCATGTCCGGGACGTGCAGGTAGCCGAGCCGCCCGCTGCCGAGCTCGCGGACCTGCCGCCGCCGGCCCGCCACCCAGTCCTGGTACCGCAGCCGGCGTTCACTGTGCAGCGGCACCACGGCGACGCGACGGGCCGCGGCACCGGAGCGCACCGTCAGCTCGACCGGCTTCCCCGCCGCCTCGGCCAGCAGCGGCGCCGGGCCGTGCACCGGGTCGACCGGCTGCCCGTCCACCGCCACCAGCACGTCGCCCGGTCGCACCCCGGCCCCGGGGGCCGTCAGCGGTGAGCGGGCCAGCGGGTCCGACGACTCGCCGGGGAGCACCCGGTCCACCCGCCAGGCTCCGTCGGCGTCCCGGCTGAGGTCGGCTCCGAGCTTGCCCAGGCTCCCGCCGCCTTCCTGGCCGAAGGCAAATCCCCGCGGGAGGGCATAAGCATGCGAGGTGCCCAGCTCGCCGAACACCTCCCAGAGCAAGTCGGTGAACTCGTCCACGGTGCGGATCGCATCAAGCAGCGGCCGGTACTCGCGCAGCACACCGTCCCAGTCAACCCCGGACATGTCGGATACCCAGTAGTCCCGGCCAATGAGCCGGCCGGCCTCGTCATAGGCGCACCGCCACAGCTTGGCCGGGTCCTCGCGGTACCGGGCCCGGGTGAGGTCTACGCTGAGGCTCGTGCTGTCGTCGTCGGCCTTGCGCTTGGTCGGGATCACGCAGACGGCACCGCGGTCCGAGACGACCGCCCACTTGCCGTCGCCGCTGACCGCAAAGCGGTCGAGTTCGGCGTGCAGCTCGGCACACTCCCGCTTGGCGAGGTCGAACCGTTCAAGCGACGCACGCCGCGGCGGCGTGTCCGGGCTGGCTCCGGCCTCGCCGAGCACGCCGCTGAGCGGTGCGTGCAGCCAGGCAAGCCCGCCTGCGACGGCCCGCAGCCACGAGTACCGGGCCTCGGGCACCGGCAGCGGGACGATGCGCGCCGCGATGCCGTCCGGGTCGACCTGCACGGCGGGCTCCACGGCGTCCGGCCGCTTGGCGGAGCCTTCCGGGCTGCCGCTGCCGGAACTGCCGGGCTCGTCAGCGCCGCTATCCCCGTCCCCGGAACCGGATTCCGCCGTGCCGGATTCCACCGGGCGGCCGTCAGGCAGCGGTCCGAACGGCGACGGGGTGGCTGTCGCCAGCGGAATGAGAAACGGCCGGGTGCCGTACGGGAACGACATGTCGAACGACTGCGTGTCGTAGACCGGATCGAAACTGCGCTGGGACAGGAATGCCAGGTGCCGGCCGTCGAGCGTGAACACCGGGTCGGTGTCGGCGAACCGGCCGTCCGTCACGTCGATGATCCCGGTGTCCGGCCCGGCCGTTGGCGAGGTCAGCGATGCGGGCCAGGCGGATCCGGCGCAGCGGCTGCGGGCCGGGCTGGGACCAGGCCAGCCAGGCGGAGTCCGGGGACCAGGAAAGACCGTCGCACGGGCCGTCGGTGCCGGCCGCCACCTCGGTGACCGTGCCGGACGTGACGTCGACGACCCGGAGGTGACCGTCATGCGCGGCCACCGCGACCCGGGACCCGTCCGGGGACGCTGCCAGCCCCAGGACGCCACCGATCTGTCCCGCCGCGAGCGGACGGGGGGCTGTCTCCTGGGCGTCGGCGACCCACAGCGTATCGGCCGCCCCGGCGGCCTGGTCTTCGCCGGTCACGTCTTCGCTGGTGACGTAGGCCACCCGGCCGGAACGGCCGAGCACGCGCGGCAGACGGGCACGGGATGCCAGGTCAACGCGGATGGCGCGGGCGGGGCCGTCTTTGTGCGTGAGCCAGTGGATGGTGCCGCGCACCTCGACCACGCTGGCCTGGCCCGTCCAGTCGCACTCGAGCTCACCCAGGTGATCCGCCGCGGACACCACGTGCGGGGCGCGGCCGGGCGCTGGGGAGCCGAGCGAAATCTCGACCCGTCGCGGCCCGGGAGCGTCCAGGCTGTCCAGCAGCCAGATCTCGCCGGCCACGTGGTACACCACGCGTTCGCCGTCGGTGCTGGCGTTTCGTGCGTACCGGCCGTCGTGGTCGGTGTGGCGGCGCAGACCGGTGCCGTTCAGCGCGCAGGAGTAGATGTTCCCCGTGCCCTCGTGGTCGCTGATGAACGCCACGCGCCCGCCGACCAGCATCGGGCTGGCGAACTGGGCGGGCAGGTCGGCCAGGATGCGGGTGAACGGCTGCCCATCGGCCGCTGCGACCCAGATCCGGCCCGCTGTGCCGCCACGGTAGCGCTTCCACTCGGCGGGCTCGCGGCTCATCCGGCCGGTCACCAGCGCGGTGGCCGTCCCGTCCTGCGACAGGGCCGTGACGGGGCCGAACGGCAGCCGCCTCGGTGCCTCACCCGGGGCAATTGCCCAGGCCACGGTGATATTAGTCGGCTGACCGGCGGCACTTACCGCGAGCACCTCGCCGGCCGGCGTCCACCCGCTGACCATGGCCGCCTGATCGCCCCAGTAGGTAAGGCGGGCGGGATCGCTGCCGTCGGTTCCGACCACGTAGACCTCGGGGGCGCCGTCGCGGAAGCTGGTCCAGGCGATCTTTGAACCGTCCGGGGAGAACCTCGGGTAACTGACCGGAGCGGCGTCGGCGGTGACGGGCCAGGCCCGGCCGCCGCTAACCGGCGCGAGCCAGACCTCGTCGCCTGCGACGAATGCGAGAAGGTCACCGTGAACGTGCGGGTAGCGCAGATAGCCGGCAGACGTCATGTTCGCCATCGTAGGGTCATGGCGGCACTTGTTTGAAGTGTTTTTCCCGGTGCTGACAACCCGTCCTGGCAGGCTGTGCGCGGCGTACCCAGTGGTTTCGCTGGTCTGACGAGGCACAGGCTCTAGACATGCGCGGACACTGCGGTGACCATGAGATGTGAGCATCGGCGGAACGCTAGCCGAGGAACGGCACCGTTCAGGACTGACCGTCGCGGATGTCAGTGCGCGCACCCGCATCAGGGAAGGCCTGATCCGAGCCATCGAGCACGATGAGTTCGATGTCTGCGGCGGGGACTTCTATGCGCGCGGGCACATCCGGGCAATCGCCGCGGTTGTCGGCGCCGACCCCGGCCGGCTGATCGGCGAGTACGACGCGGAGCATCCCTCCGGCCGGCCGGTGACGCTGGAGGAACTGCCCAGCCGGCCGCCGTCCAGCGGGCCGCGCGGTGCGGGCCGGCCCCGGTGGGTGGCTCCGGTCGTGTACATGCTCTGCCTCGCGGTGGTCGGCTTCTTTGCCATCTGGCTGACTTCGGGGAAAGGCAGTCCGCCCGCCGCCGCGTCCGCTGGCCGCGCGGCGACGCACCCCGCCGCATCCGGTGGATCGCCCGCCAGGTCGCGTCCCGCGCCGACGGCCAGCCCGGCGAGCTCCCTTCCACCGACGGCGGCCCCGGTGACCGAGGTGGTCCCGGTCAGCGCCGTGCCGTTCGGTCCCGACGGCACCTCCGACGGTGACGACCCGCAGGATGCCCAGCTAGCGCTGTCCGGCGACCCGGCCACGCCATGGCACACCGACTGGTACGCGACCGCGCGGTTCGCTAACCTCCAGAAGGGCACAGGGCTGCTGCTCGACCTGGGTCATACCGTGACGGCGCAGAGCGTGACCATCCGGCTGGGAAGCACTCCCGGCGCGGATCTGCAGTTGCGCGCCGGGACTGCCTTGCCGGGCCTGCCAGTGGTGGCGAGTGCGGCCGACGCGGGCGGGACCGTGCGGCTGGACCTGGCGTCACGCCCGCAAATCCGGTACCTGCTCATCTGGTTCACGCTGCTCCCCCCGGACCCGGCCGGCACCTACCAGGCGTACATATCAAGCGTGACCGTGTCGGGGTCCCCCGCGTAGCGCCCTAGGCCCAGTTATGCCGGGAATCGGTTCACGGCTAACACGGCGCGCTGGATGGCTTGCCGGCCGGCCGCGCTGGCCGCGAGGTAGCCGTAGGTGCCCTTGTCGCGAAGCTCGGTCGCCGCATCGGCCAGTGCGCCCAGCGCGGCGAACGCGAAGGCGCCCCCGACCGACACCCGGCTGACGCCGGCCCCGGCGAGCTCGCCGACGGGGGGAGCACCGGCGCTGGCGAGCGCGTTGACCGGGCGGTCGACCTCGGCGACCACCTGCCTGATGTCCGCCAGCCTGGTCAGACCCGGGGCATACAGCACGTCGGCGCCCGCCGCCTGGTACGCCTGCAGCCGGGCGATCGTGTCCGCCAGGTCGGGGCGCCCGTTCAGGTAGTTCTCGGCCCGTGCGGTGAGTACCAGGCGGACCGGTCCCGCGTGCGCCGCCTCGGCGGCGGCCGCCACCCGCTCCGCCGCCAGCCCGATGTCATAAATGGGCTCGTCCTCGCCGCCGGTGAAATCCTCCACCGAGCACCCCGCCAGCCCGGCTTCCACGGCCAGGGTGACGGTCCGCGCCACGCCAGCCGGGTCGTCGGCGAAGCAGTTCTCCAGGTCGGCAGAGACCGGAAGCTCGGTCGCCGCGACGACCGCGGCGGCGTGGTCCAGGGCCTCGTCGCGGCTCACCGAGCCGTCCAGGCGGCCTAGCGTCGCGGCGAAACCGGAACTCGTGGTGGCGAGCGCCTGAAAGCCCAGCGAGGCGAGCAGCCTCGCGGATCCCTGATCCCAGGGGTTCGGCAGCAGCAGCGGGTCTCCCGGTCGGTGCAGTTCGAGGAACCGGGCCGCCTTCTCCCTCTGGCTAGTCATAGCTCCGAACGTACCGGCAACCGCCCCGGTCACAAAGTTCCGGCTCCGCTTACCGGCCCGATGAGGCAACCCCGCGTCTAGGCCAGGCCGGGGACCAGGTGACCGTTTTCCAGGTAGACGCATCTCCGCCGCCGTATTGCCGCGCGGACCCGGCGGCGGATCGGAGGCCTGAGCAGGGCCAGCGCCTCATCCACCGGGACGAGCCGGTACTCGGCGACCTCCTCCGGCTGCACCGTGATCGCGGCCAGTTCCGCGTCGCTGGACTGCCCGCAGTCGAACAGGAACCGGATGCCGCCGGGGTGCCCCGGACGTCCGGGGCGGAAGTCGACACAGGCCAGCCGGCCGCCGCGCACCTCGAGGCCGCACTCCTCGCGTACCTCCCGCCGGCACGCGTCCCAGGGGGTTTCCCCGTCCGCCTCCATCACGCCGCCGGGAATCGTCCACCCCGTCTTGTACGTCGGTTTGAGTATCAGCACCTGCCCAGCCTGGTCGAAGATCAGCGCCCCGGCCGACGCGGGTATGGCAGGCAGTGCTTGCTGGTGAGTGATCGGTGGTGACTCACTCATACAGCTCCACCTTCGGCGGCCATATTGGCGTCATTCCCACGATAACGGGGCGGCACGCATCTGCTGCCGCTTCCCGGGTGCCCGCACACGCGTCCTCAGGTGCCCTGACCGCCCGCCGGTGAGATTCCGGCGCGCGACCGGCGCGTGGCGCACTCCTACCGCGAGTGACCGCCGACGGCGGGTCGGGAGAGGGTGGGCGGTCTGGGTGCAACACGGACCCGTTCTGGATATCCGGGCAGGTCAGTGGACGCATCGGCGCGGCGGCGGCACTGCGGAACCGCCGCTCCGGCCGCTCCCGCCGCGTCCAGGGCCGGGCAGCTAGGCGTGGCGTTCGCGGAAGGCGGCGGCCTTGACCCTGTTCTGACAGGCGGTCGAGCAGAAGCGTCTGCTCCCGTTGCGCGAGGTGTCGACGTAGACCCGGTCGCAGTGCGGCGCAGTGCACACGCCGAGCCGGTCGTACAGCTCGCCGCCAAGGACGATGGCCAGACCGGTGGCGCAGCCGGCCGCCCAGCCCTTCACCGGCGATGCCTCGTCGGCCGAGTGGAAGTGGATGTGCCAGGGTTCGCCGTCGTGGCGTTCCAGGGCGGGGTGCGCGCCGGTAGCCGCCAGCATGCCGTTGACCTGGTACGCGGCGCTGTCGATATCTTCGGCGGCGACCGCGGCGAAGACCGTGCGGAGGTCGGTGGCGACCCGGGCGAACTCCTCGCCTTCCGCTTCGGTGATTTCGCTCCTGCTTCCGGCCGACCTGAAGAGGGCGTTGAGCGTTGCCGCCCGCTCCGCTCCCCGGGGCGGCAGGTATTCCCGGCTGCGGTCCTCGCCCGGCGTGAGCAGGTTTACCAGGGCGACCGCCATCACGACGACCGCATCCGTGTGACTGTTGAAGTTCACTTGACCAGTTACTCGCCATCCCGTTAGAGTCATAACCGTCAAAGTGATAATAGCCAGTGACAAGGAGCATCGGATGCCGGAACTGACGGAACTCGGCCCCTCCGCCGCACGTGACTGGATCGCCCGCTGGGACCGCCAGCAGGAGGTGTACCTCCCGGACCGGGAAGAAAGGTTCACCGCGCTGATCGACGCCGTCGAGGCCGGCCCGGGGCGCCCCGACCCGCTCATCCTCGACCTTGGCTGCGGCCCCGGTTCGCTCTCGGTGCGGCTGCTCGCCCGCATCCCCGCGGCGACCGTGATCGCCGTCGACGCCGACCCGGTGACGCTGTCGATCGGGCGTGCCGCCTACGC
Source organism: uncultured Actinomycetota bacterium (assembly GCA_963785645.1). Lineage (GTDB taxonomy): Bacteria > Actinomycetota > Actinomycetes > Streptosporangiales > Streptosporangiaceae > Trebonia. The sequence continues at coordinate 38,046 of CAWAWG010000013.1, read as the reverse complement.
CGGCGTGCCCGGGCTGCGGTTCCTCGACATCGACCTGCGGACACCGGGATGGGAGTCCGAGCTCGGCATCGAGCCGGCCCAGATCGATGCCGTGGTGTCGACGACCGCGCTGCACTGGCTGACCGCGGCCGAGTTGCAGGCGCTCTACCACGCCCTGGCCAGCTTGCTGCGTCCCGGAGGGCTGTTCCTTGACGGGGACCACCTCCGACTCGATGAGACGCGGAACCCGGCTCTGGAACGACTGGACCGGGCCATCGAGGAGGCGGAAAAGCGCCGCCGCTATCCGGACGGCCACGCCGAGGACTGGCGGCAGTGGTGGCAGGCTGTCGTCGCGGACCCGGCGCTCGCCGACGCGGCCGCCGAGCGTGAACGGCGCTCGGTGCACCACCACGGGCCGGAGACCACGCAACTGGAAGTGCATACCGACGCGCTCCGCGCGGCCGGGTTCGCTGAGATCGGCACGCTCTGGCAGCGCGGCGCAAACCGCGTCCTCGCCGCGATCCGCTAACGCGCGCAGTGCGGGGCGCTGGCCAAAACGGTAACCGGGTCTCGGTTGGCGGATCACCAGGCCGGGCCCTCCAGAGCACCCGTGGCTACAACGTCGTACTTGGAATTTACGTTCGCGGCATAGTACAGGATTGCGCCATTGATCTCGAAGGTGCCCGCGTACGGGTACACGTAGACGCAACTGCCGTTGCCGTAGCCATCGTAGAACTCCGGCTGATAGCTGCTTCCGACGGAAGCGATGTACGCATAGGGAGTGTCGCCATCTGCCTGGTCGTCGCAGATCCGCATGGTGTAGGTGGACGCATCCCAGCAGACGGTGCCGGTAATGCCTGTCGAATCGGATGTGGCGGAGCAATTGCCGTAACCAGAGGTCGCCGCGCTGGCCGTGCCGACGGAGACGAGCGTGCCGCTGCAGGCCACTGCGGCAGCGGCTATAAGCATGGTTGCCTTGCGCATGGGTTTATCCCTTTCCCTCGTTTGGTGATCTCAAGTGGAGATCTGTTGTGAGCGTAAGGGCGTGCGCTGGGATTTTGCGGGGATCTCACTGGGGAAGTAAGTCCTACGGGATTTCTCGTTAATACGTCCGGGCTGATGCCTGCCGTTTTCGAGCGGACCGTGGCCGATGGTATTCACGATGTCACGGGAGTAAGAATCTCCATCAGGTGTCCGTTCGGGTCGCGGAAATAGGTGCCGCGGCGGCCGTTCTTGCTCGCGTAGACCTGGCCGGGCTGACGGCAGGCGGGGTCGGCGTAGTACGTGATGCCGCCGTCCCTGATCCGGCCGAAGGCGGCCTCGAATTCCTCGTCGCTCAGCTGGAACGCGTAGTGGTGCTCGTCGACGTGCTCGTAGCGATCGAAGTCCAGGCTGACCCCGTTGGCCAGCGTGACCGGGGTGAAGTGCGCCAGGGGCGGGTCGACCGGCAGGCCGAGGATGCCGGCGAGGAACTGCGCCGATGCCTGCGGATCGTGTGCGGGGACGATGGTGTGGTTGAGTTCGACGGCCATGGCCGGATCCCTTTCTGTTAGCGGCCCATGCGGGCATAGATGCGGGCGGCGAGGAGAACGAACACGGCCAGCAGGCCGCCGCTCCACGCCAGTGAGATGAGGACGTCATGTGCTGCCGGTCCACCAAGTATCAGTGCCCGTTCGGCGTTGACCAGGGCGTCGACCGGCTGATGGGTGCCGAACGCCTGCAGCCAGCCGGGCATCGCGGCGGAGGGGACGAAGGCGGCGGAGGTGAAGACGAGCAGGAAGATCACCGGCACCGCCGCCGCCTGGGCCGCCTCCGGGTCGCTGACCCGCAGGCCGAGCGACGCGAAGCCCCAGGAGAGCGCGTACCCGAAGGCGACGACCAGGCCGAGCGCGGCCAGCACGGCGCCCGCGCCGTGCGGACTGCGGAACCCGGCGGCGAAGCCGACACCGGTCATGACCGCGACGACAAGCAGGTTGCGGGCCAGGTCAGCGACGGTTCGGCCGCCGAGTACGGCGATCCGGGCCATCGGCAGGGTGCGGAAGCGGACCAGGATCCCGGTGCGCAGGTCACCGGACAGGCCGACCGCGGTTCCGACCGCGCCGAAGGCGACGGTCTGCGCGAAGATCCCGGGCATCAGGAAGTCCACGTAGTTCGTGCCGGGCACGTGGATCGCGCCACCGAACGCATAGCGGAACAGCAGCACGAAGATCACTGGCTGAACGGTGGCGAACACCAGCGCCTGCGGTGTGCGCAGCTGGCTGAGCAGGTTGCGCCAGGCGACGTCCAAGGTGTCCGAGACCGCGTCGGCGACCGCGGCGGACGCCGACTTGACGCGGCCTGCCGCGACCGGGCGCGGGGCTATTGCGATCGTGCTCATGCTGCTTCTCCTGTCCCGGTAAGCGAGAGGAATACGTCGTCCAGCGTGGGTTCGCGCACCGCGACGGACACCGGGTCGGGGGCCCGGCCGTCCAGGGCACGCAGCAGTCCGACGAGTTCGCGGGAACCGGTGGCCGACTGGATCCGGATGCCGGCGCCGTCGAGCTGCGGCGCGTACCCCGCGGAAACCAGCGCCGTACCGGCGGCCTGAGCCGCTTCCCGCCCGTCGAAATTCAGCTGGAAGACCACCGTGCCGAACCGGGCCTTCAACTCGGCGGGGGTGCCGGCGTCGGCTACCCGTCCGGCCGAGATGAGCACCACCTGATCAGCCAGCGCGTCCGCCTCTTCCAGATACTGCGTGGTCAGTAGCACGGTGGTGCCGGACCGGGCGAGGTCGCGCACCGAATCCCACAGCGCGAAGCGGCTCTCCGGGTCGAGCCCCGTGGTTGGCTCATCGAGGAACAGCACGGCGGGCCGGTGCAGCAGCGCGGCGGCGACGTCGAGCCGGCGCCGCATCCCGCCTGAGTAACCGCGCACGAGCCGGTCGGCCGCCGCATTGAGCCCGAAGCGGTCAAGCAGCTCGTCGGCGCGGACCCGGGCCTGGCTGCGGCCCACCCGGGACAGCCGGCCGATCAGCCGGAGGTTCTCCCGTCCGGTCAGGTTGGGGTCCACGGCCGCGAACTGCCCCGCCAGCCCGATCATGCGACGTACCCGGGCCGCATCCGTCACCACGTCGAGCCCGCCGACGGCCGCGCGGCCGCCATCCGGGCGCAGCGAGGTGGCCAGGATGGACACGGTCGTGGTCTTGCCCGACCCGTTGGGTCCGAGCAGCCCGAGCACAGATCCAGCGGGCACCGCCAGGCTCAGCCCGTCCAGTGCCCGCACCTTGCCGAAGGTCTTCCGCAGGCCGCACGCCTCAACTGCGGGTTCGCACATCACGCGGTCCCTTCTCGCGTTGCCGCAGCAGTCCGTGAGCGCTGCCGCCGATGTAACGAAGGTTAGACCTCTAAATATTAGAAGTCAAACCCTTAGATATCTAACATTGATGATATGACGCCGGACATTCGATGTCGCTCCGGTCAGCGCCGCTCGGTCGGCGTCGTTCGGGCAGGGTTGCTCTGGTCGGGGCTGTAGCCCGGCATGTCGGGCGCTGGCGCGCCGCGACATGCCGGAAATTTCATGATTTCGTCCGGCGGTAAGAGAGCGGCCGGGCGAACGCTGAGCGGTTGCGTGAGGGAGCGGCGTGTCGGTTTATATCGCCCGTGCACCGCGCGGTTGCAGAGGAACTGGGTGAATGTGCGTTTGGTGCCGCCACAGGAGAAATATGCCAAGTTCACGGCAACACCAGGCACTCAAGAAACCGCTGCGGTTGGCGATGCAGTTTCCTCTTTCCGGTCAGGACGCAGACCGGACCTCTCCGGGACATAGGGCCATTTCGAGCACCGCAAAAGCCGCATCATGGGACAGCTACTCGTCAGTACTGGCCCTATATCGCTCGCGGCCGCGAAAGCAATATTGCGTCACCGTGCGCAATAGCGGCACCAGGCGTACATTTCGGCACGGTTAATCATTAATTTCATCGCGTTGATTTAGCTTGTCATGATGAACTCACTGCGCTAGCGGTCGTCGGGGCCGGAGTCACGTCGGGATTGCCCGGCCGGCGAGCGCGCAGATGCTGGGTGAGGAACAGGGCGGCTCGGTCGAGTGCCTGATCCGCCTCGTCGATCATTCCGACGAACGACTGGAACACGTGCGGTACGCCGACGGTGACGTCGAGAATCACGTCGACGTCAGCCTCCCGTGCGCGCTCGGCCAGTCGCACGGAGTCGTCGAGAAGCAGTTCGTTCGTGCCGACCTGGAGCAGGATCGGCGGGAATCCGGTCAGGTCCGCATAGACAGCGGGGGCGAGCAGCGGCTGGTGCGGGTCCTGACCGCCTAGATACAACTCGCCGCTGTGGTCCAGGCCCTCTGGGGTGAAGAACGGGTCAATGCCTGCCTTGGTGTGCATCGACCGCCCCGAATGGGTGTGGTCGAGACCCGGCGAGAACGCCGCGATCGCGGCGGGCATCGGCAGCCCCGCGTCCCGGGCAGCGAGACAAGTCGTCACGGTTAGTCCGCCGCCGGCCGAGTCGCCCGCGAACACGATCGACGCCGGGTCGATGCCCCTGTTGACAGCGCTGCTGACGGCATCGCCGACCGCACCGTCCAGCAGGCCGCGGAACGCGGCGACGCAGTCGTCGATCGCGGCCGGGAACGGGTGCTCCGGGGCGAGCCGGTAGTCCAGCGAGATCGCCCGGACCCCGGTTCGCCTGACCAGGTTCGCGGTGACCGTCATCGCGGTCGCGGGCGAACCGAATGAGAACGAGCCGCCGTGGAAATACAGGATGATCCCGGGCTCGGCGTCCCGCTCCGGTTCGACCCCGTCCGGTTCGACCAGGACAGCGGGGCGGCCAGCCAGTTCGGTCGGCGTCTGCCGCAGGCCGGCTGGAACCGGAAGCGACGCCATCAGTGCGGCGAAGCCCTTCCGCAGCTGGTCGACCGACAGCGGTCCCGGCGGCCGGGGCGCCGAGCGCAGCAACGCGTCCAGTGCTTGTCGCTGTTCCCTGCTCACGAAGCCTCCAGATGTTCCGATGGCAGATGTTCAAATGGAAACTACATCCCACAGCATGCACCGCACGATCCCCGGCAGCATCACGCTTCCCGTAATTCAGCGACAGTGCAGACAGCGGGTGGCCGTCGATCGTGATGCGGCTGAGCAGGTGCAGGTCCTCTAGCATGGCGGGCTGACATTCCGCTGTTCTTTTGCACAGCTGATCTTGGAGCCGCAGCCAGTCCTCAGCGGCTAAATCGCTGCCCCCCGCATTGCCGTCGCGCGCCATCGTCGAATGCGGAGGTGGTGACGATGGGCGCGAAGGACGTGCTTGGCAAGGAAGGCGAACAGGAGGCGGTCAGCTACCTGGAGCGCTGCGGATTCCGCATCCTGGACCGCAACTGGCGGTGCGGTGACGGAGAGATCGACATCGTCGCGGCCGACCGGCGCACGTTCGTCGTCTGCGAGGTGAAGACGCGGTCGGGAACGCGGTTCGGCACACCGCTGGACGCGGTGGGGCAGGCGAAGCGCAGGCGGTTGCGCCGGCTCGCCGCGCAGTGGCTGGCCACGCACGGCAGCCGGTTCGACCAGATACGGATCGATGTCGTCGGGCTGCTGCAGGACGGCGAGGGCGGGTTCACCATCGAGCATGTGCGGGGGGTGGGCTGAGTGGCTCTTGCCCGTACCTACTCGGTGGCGCTGGTCGGGGTCCGCGGCCACGTGATCGAGGTGGAGGCGGACATCGCGAGCGGGCTGCCCGCGACGATCTTGGTCGGGCTGCCGGACACCGCGCTGCGCGAGGCGCGCGACCGGATCCGGGCGGCGATCGTGAACAGCGGTGAGTGCTGGCCGAACTCGAAGATCACCGTCGGGCTCTCGCCCGCGACCCTGCCCAAGCGCGGCTCGGGCTTTGACCTGGCCATCGCGGTCGCCGTGCTCGCCGCGGCCGAGGCGGTGCCGGCCGCCGCGCTGGCCGGGAAGATGTTCCTGGCCGAGCTGGGCCTGGACGGGCGGCTGCGCCCGGTGCCCGGGGTACTGCCCGCGGTGGTCGCGGCCGAGGCCGGCGTGGACACGGTGGTGGTCGCCGCGCCGAACGTCGCGGAGGCCGCCCTGGTACCCGGTGTCCAGGTAATCGGGGCGGGCAGCCTCCTGGAGGTGGTCATCTGGCTGCGCGGCGGCCTGCCGCCGTCCCCGCCCGACCTCCCCGGGCCGCCGCCGGGACCCGCGCCCGCGCCCGCCGCCAACAGGAAGCTGGACCTGGCTGAGGTGCTCGGCCAGGCCGAGGCGCGGCTGGCGGCGGAGATCTGCGCGGCCGGCGGGCACCACCTGTCGCTGCTCGGGCCGCCCGGTGCCGGGAAGACGATGCTGGCCGAGCGGCTGCCGACGATCCTGCCGCCGCTGGAGACGCCGGCCGCGATCGAGGTCACCTCGATCCACTCGGTCGCCGGGCAGATGAAACCGGGCACCGGGCTGATGACCGTCCCGCCGTTCTGCGCGCCGCACCACACCTCCTCGATGGCCGCCATCGTCGGCGGCGGCAGCGGCGTCATCAGTCCCGGCGCCGCCAGCCTGGCCCACCTCGGCATCCTCTTCCTCGACGAGGCGCCCGAGTTCCACCGCGACGTGCTGGACGCGCTGCGCCAGCCCCTCGAATCCGGGCAGGTGGTCATCGCCCGGGCCGGCACCCAGGCCGTCTTCCCGGCCCGGTTCACCCTGGTGCTCGCCGCCAACCCGTGCCCGTGCGCGAAGACCGCCGGGCCCGGCCGGACCGGCTGCTCCTGCTCGCCCGCCGCCCGCCGCCGCTACCTCGCCCGGATCTCGGGGCCGCTGCTCGACCGGGTCGACGTCAAGGTCCGCCTCCAGCCGGTATCCCGTACGGACCTGCTCTACGACCGCAAGTTCGCCGAATCCTCCGCCGTCGTCGCCCAGCGCGTCGCCGCCGCCCGCGAACGCTGCACCGCCCGGCTGCGCCGGCACCCCGTGGCGGGTCAACGCCGAGATCCCCGGCACCGCACTGCGCAGCACCTTCCCGCCCGACCCGAGCGCACTGAGCGCCCTGGACCGGGCCATGGAACTAGGCCAGGTCTCCGCCCGCGGCGCGGACAAGATCGTCCGCGTCGCCTGGTCCCTGACCGACCTAGACAGCAAGGACCAGCCCGGCCCCGACCAGGTCAACCTCGCGATCGCCCTGTGGCTAGGAGTCGCCCAGTGAACAGCAAGCTAACCGAAGAGTCGTACGCCCGCGCGGCCCTGACCTACCTCGCGGAGCCGACCGACCGCTGGCTCGGGCAACTGCTCCGCGTCCACGGGGCGGCCTTGACGCTTGACTCGATCAAGTCGGGCCAGCCGCTCGGCACCGCGGGACCCGCCGGCCGCACGGCTGGTCCTGCTGCCGGTCCCGGCCTGCCGCGGGCGAAGACCCGCGAGGCGGTGAAGGCCGCCATGGAACGGTGGCGGGTCCGGCTGCCCGAGTTGCCGGGTCCGGAGCAGGTCACCGCCTTCAGTGAGTCCGGGATCAGGCTGGTCTGCCCCGGTGACCCGGAATGGCCCGGGCAGCTGGCCGACCTCGGCGACGACCAGCCCTATGCGCTGTGGCTGCGCGGCAACGCGGACCTGCGGTTCAGCTGTCTGCGCTCGGTCGCGGTCGTCGGCTCGCGGGCGGCGAGCGCCTACGGCTCGTACGTGGCGGCCGAGATCGCCGCCTCCGTCGCCGCCCGCGGCCTGGCGGTGGTCTCCGGCGGCGCCTTCGGCATCGACGCCGCCGCCCACCGGGGAGCCCTCGCGGCCGACGGCGTGACCATCGCGGTGCTCGCCTGCGGGGTGGACATCCCGTACCCGGCCGCTCACGCGGAGCTGTTCGACGCGATCGCGGCCCAGGGTGTGCTGGTGAGCGAGTGGCCGCCCGGCCGGACGGTGAGCAGGCTCCGGTTCCTGGTCCGCAACCGGGTCATCGCCGCGCTGGCGACCGGCACCCTGGTGGTCGAGGCCAGCCAGCGCAGCGGCGCGGTCAACACCGCCCGGCACGCCCGGGACCTGCGCCGCCGCCTGATGGCGGTTCCTGGTCCGGTCACCTCCGACCTGTCCGCCGGCTGTCACCAGGTGATCCGGGACTGGCAGGGCCTGCTCGTCACCAGCGCGGCCGACGTCGTCGAGCACCTGTCCCCGGTCGGCGAGTTCGCAGCGGCCGAGCCGGGCACGGCGTCCCAGTCGGCGGTCGGCCGCCGCTCGTCGCCGGTCTTCCCCCGTGACCTGCTCGACCTGGAATCAGCCAGGGTCCTGGACGCGATGCCCCGTCGCGGCGGCATCGGAACGGTCCGGGTGGCGCAGCGGGCGGGCCTCGCACCGGCGACGACCGCGACGCAGCTGGGCAAGCTCGCGACCGGCGGATTCGTCGAGCGCTGCAGTGACGGCTGGCGCCTGTGCCACCCCTGAGACCCGCCCCCCGTCGTGCGCGCCGCAGGCCTCTACCGGAGCAGGAATGGAGTAACAGGAATGGAGTAATGCGGGAGTGGCAGCCGTCTGCCGGCGCAGGTTGCGAGCCGGGCACCGAGACGACCTTTCAACGGCTTTCCAGTGGAATCAAGGGCACCTAGTGCGGGATGCCGATGATGAGGTCGCGGGCACCCTTGCGGAGCAGTACTCCCGCGACGTACGCGCCCAGTTCAGCGGGCTTGCCGACCGGTCCCCATTCCATCGCGTGGACGAACTCGCCTCCGTCCCTCGTGAACACCATGCCGCGCAGCGCTAGCTGACCGTCCGGGGTGGTTGCGCAGTGCCCTGCGATCGGGCTGTTGCAGTGACCCTGTAGCCCGTGGAGCATCACGCGCTCAGCTTCTACGTGGGTACGGGTGTCCGCGTCGTCAAGAAGGCGAAGGACTTCGAGCAGGTCCTTGTCGTCGGCACGGCACTGGATACCGATGACGCCAGCGCCGACAGCGGGGCACATCGTGTCCGTGTCGAATGTCTCCGCTGCCCGGCAGGCGTATCCGATCCGTGCCAGCCCGGCGCGGGCGAGGACAAGAGCGTCGAAGTCTCCCGCGTCGAGCCTGAGAAGCCGGGAGTTGACGTTGCCCCTGATCCGGCGGACCGCCAGTTCAGGCCGGTGCCTGCCGAGCTGCGCCTTACGGCGCACCGATGAAGTGCCGATCCGCGCCCCGGCCGGCAGGCCGGCCAGCGTCGTCTTCGTGGACGACACGGGGAAGACAAGGCAGTCGCGGATGTCCTCGCGCGGCAGGTAAGCGGCGAAGACCAGGCCAGCCGGCAGCGGCACGTCCCCGGGCACGTCCTTCATGCAGTGGACGGCAGCATCGATCTCACCCAGCAGCAGCGCCCGATCGATCGTCTTGACGAACGAGCCCTTGCCCCCGAGCGCCGCGAGGTCACCCGCCCACCGGTCAGCGTCGGTCTGAATGCCACTGATCGAGACTTCGAGACCGGGCACCAGAGAATTGAGCAGCCCGGCTACCTGGCGAGCCTGCGCCATCGCCATGGGCGACGTACGCGACCCGAGACGCAGCCCCCGCCCTCCGACTAGCCCGCTGAGGTAGGCGGCGGCAACGGCTGCGGGGGACTGCTCAACTTGCCCGCCCGAGACGGGCACGAGGTCCGTTCCAGGGTCGTTCGCGACTGTCAATTCATGATCTCCGTTCTGATTAGAGGTCAACCCTGCCAGGATCACGCCTGGCGGTGGCTGAGCGCCGTGATCTGGTTGCTGAAGATCAGCAGAAGGGCGAAGAACTCGTTGCCCGGCAGTTCCGTGCCGAAATCCTGCTTGAGCGCCCATTCCGCCATGGCTGCGGCTACGACCTTGTAGCGCTTCGTACTGGGGATCTTGCTGCGTGCGGTAACCGGCAATCTCCTAAACCCGGGCGCTCTTCGCCCTTGAAACGCCGAAGCGGCCACTGCCCGGGCCACGCCGCGCTCAGCGAGCAAGCCGGCTGGCGCGGCGGTGCTCCGGCGGCGCGTCCGGACGAGACCGACGATCAGGGCGCTCCGCTGCGGGCGCTACCCTGCCGTAGATGCTGCTGAAGGATGCGGGCGGGCCGAATCGCCTGATGATCCGGGTAACCGGATACCAGTTCCCTGATGCGCCGGACCCGGCCAGGCGATTCAGCTGGCACATGGTCGGCGGGGAAGCCCGCTGCCAGGAGGGCAGTTGGCGGTTCCACTGGCAGGCACTCACGTGCGACGAGTCACCCCTGGTCTCCGCTTGGCTGAGTGAGGTCGCGGCGCACGGTGTCAGTAGGCGGTTCGTTGGCCTCAGCCATCCCGCCGGGCACATCCCAGTCGGGTTTGTATTTGGGGTCGACGAGCAGGATGCGTCCGCGACTGTCGCGAAGAATCACGTCGGCGCTGACCCGCTTGCGCGGCTGCTTGGCATTGCCTTCCGCAAGGTAGGCCTGCCACGCTTCGGGATCGCGCTCGTAGAGCGGCCTTTCGGCAGTCATTGGCGCTCCCGCCTGTATCCGCCATGTCCTAATCCATCAACGGGCATAGTCGAGCGCTTCTGTGTGCCCCTGCGGAAGGGATGCCAAGGGCATGGTTCCACCCGTTATGCCGCATGGCGAAGAGCGAACTCCGCGAAGAGCTTGGCCTAGAGGTTCGTGTTCGCAGCCTGCTCTGCGTGGACTGGGTGTCACCGCATGGGCCGTGGGATGACCTTGTCAACTTCATCTTCGATGGCGGGGTGCTCGACGAGCGGGCCATCACAGGCTTGCGGCTGGTCGATAACGAGCTGCGCGCCTACGAGTTCTGTGATGAGAGTCAAGCCAAAGAACGCCTGCGACCGTACGTGTGGCGTCGGGTCGGTGTGGCCCTGGAAGCGCTGACGACTGGCCAGCCGCGGTACTTGCAGGACGGATACGCACCATGACCTGGCCGGTAGCCGTGAAGAGGCCGTCATTCCCTTGAGGTGTGCACGTCTTCAGCCAACAACAGCTCGCTGAGCCGTACCTTTGCGATGCTGGCCGGGACGGTGGCGTGAGGTGGTGACCATTTGATCGCTCACTCGCAACGGTGCACACTTTGCCCATGGCTCCAGTCCGCCGAAGGGATGCCCTTCCAAACCGCGGGGGTACGTCCGCCAAGGACGACCAAGCGGATGGCCTGCCCGCGGCGCTGAGTTCGGCACTGGCCGAGTTCTGCCGGCATCTCGACGCGGAGCGTGCCCTGTCGCGGCACACCGTCCGCGCCTACCAGGGCGACATCGAGTCGCTGCTTGAGTACGCCGGGCGCAGCGGCGTGGCCGATCCCGGATCGCTTGACCTGGCCACGTTGCGCGGCTGGCTGGCGGGACAGCACCAGGCGGGCGCGGCCCGTGCCACGCTGGCCCGCCGGGGCGCGGCCGCGCGTGCCTTTACCGCTTATGCCGTGCCGGCGCGGCTGGCTTGCGGTTGACCCCGGGCCGCAACTCGGTACCCCTAAGGCACGGCGGGTGCTGCCGCAGGTGCTGCGCCGGGAAGAGATGAACGTGGTGCTCGCGGACTGCGAGGACAGGGCGCTGCGCGAGGTCGCGGCGGGGCAGCGGGCGGTCGCGGCACTGGCGATGCGCGACGCGGCGGTCCTTGAGCTGCTCTACGCGACCGCGATCCGGGTCAGTGAGCTGTGTGCGCTGGACACCGGGGGGATGGACCAGGGCCGGCGCACGGTGCGGGTCCTTGGCAAAGGCCAGAAGGAGCGCGTCGTCCCGGTGGGCCTGCCCGCGATGCGCGCGGTGACCCGCTGGGAAGAGGCGGGACGTCCCGTCCTGGCGAACGAGCGCAGCGGGACCGCGCTTTTCCTCGGTGCCCGCGGCGGCAGGCTCGACCCGAGGACGGCCCGCCGCATCGTGCACGCCCGGCTGCGCGCCGCAGACCTCGCCGCGGGCGCGGGGCACCCGCCCGATGAGGATGGCTGGGCAGACGCGGGGGACCGGCGGCCGGACGACGCCGGGCCGCCGGCCGTCAGGGACGCGGGCCCGCATGCGATCAGGCACACCGCGGCCACGCACCTGCTGGAAGGCGGCGCCGATCTGCGCAGCGTGCAGGAGATCCTGGGTCATTCCTCGCCCGCCACCACGCAGATCTACACGCACGTGTCCGCCGAGCGCCTGAAGGCGACCTACCGGCAGGCCCACCCCCGCGCGTAACCCGCCGGGGGTGAACCTGAATCCGGACACGGCCGCGGTGCGGCAGGCGGAGGTCTCAGCGTGCCGCACCGCGTCTACCACGTGGCCTACGGGCCAGGTGAGTGAAGGCGCTGCGGTTAGTCGGCCGGCTGCCAGAGGCGGAATGTCGCGCCCTGGTCGTCGGCGCATTGGGCGAGCGCCCCGTACGGCCTGCGCACCGGCTCGTCCGCGCGGCCGCCGGCCGCCCGGACGCGGTCGACCGCGGCGGCGATGTCGTCGACGCGGTAGGACAGCTGCACCTCCGGCTCCGCGTCCCGCGACGACAAGATGCCAATCGGCGGCGTTGTCTCATCGGTGCGCCACGCGCCGGGGTGACCGGAGGCGAACGGTACCCGCAGCACGGCCTCGTAGAACCTTTTGGCCCTGTCCGCGTCCCGCGCCGTCATCGTCACGTTCGCGACATCGCCCTGGCGGAACCGGGTGGCTCGGGTCGGCGGCCGCAACAGCATCCAGCGGTGCCCGAACGGATCGACGATCACCGAGCCGCGGCCGTACGGCTGATCGGTCGGCTGCCGCTCCACCTCTGCGCCGCTGAGCCGGGCCCGCTCGGTGGTCCCGTCCACGTCGCTGACCTTCAGGTGGAGGGTGTGGCTGAACGTCGCGGGGTTGTCGGGCGCGCGTACCGGCACGTCGGGCCACAGGCCGGAATGCTCGGAAAGCATCAGCACCGCGTCGCCGAGGCCGAGCTCGGCGTGGCCGATCGTGCCGTCCGCGTTGACGTGCAGATCACCGCGGGGCTGCGCCCCGAATACCTCGGTGTACCACTCGATGGCGCGCCGGGCGTCGGACACGACGATGTAGGGGGTCAGCGCCGGGCCCCAAGCGGGTTCGCGCTCGACGTGGCTGGTAACTGTCTGCTGGGACATGATTCCTCCTGAAGATCCAAAGATTTCCCGGGTCAGCCGCATCCGCAGTGCCACGGCGAAGCCGATGTCGGGATCGGCCGGTGCGACGGGCTCGCGCAGAGCCTCGAACGGATCTGTCACCGCGAGCCCTCCTCTCCCTCGTAGATCCGGCGGAACGCGGCGCGGGCCCGGACCAGCAGTGCCTCGGTGGCGTGCACGGTGCGGTCCAGGTGGCGGGCCACGTCGGGTACCGGCAGCCCGTCGAGGTAGCGCAGTGTCAGCGCGGCCCGGTGGTGCGCGCCGAGCTGACCGAGCACCTCGCGGGCCCGGATCCGGTCAACGGCCGTCTCCCACGGGTCGTTGACACCCGACGGCTCGCCGTCGAGCAGGCGCAGCCCGCGCTGTTCCCGCTCGACCTGCCGCCAGTGGTCGGCCAGTTTGTGCCGGGCGACCCCGATCAGCCACGGGATCGAAGGACGGGGCGCGCCCGGCTTGCGGACCGCGTGCACGGCGGCCAGGAACGACTCCGCCGTGAGGTCCTCGGCCAGGCCGACGTCGCCGCCGCAGCGGCCCAGCAGGTAGCCGTAGACGTGCGGCAGCGCGTCGTCGTACAGCTGCAGCAGCCCGAACGCAGGGTCGGGCCGCACCTGAGGATGCGTCACACCTCATAGTCGCCTGGGCTGCCGGAACTCCGACGGGTCGGCGCCGAACTTTTCCGGAGCCGGCCGTGAGCGGGTTTTCCCGGCTCGCCACCGGGAGCCGTCAAACCGTCCCGGTACCGTCAAATGCCGCCCGCTCCTGGAGTGCGCCTGTCGGATGCGACGCGGGTGACCATGACTGCGCGGCTGGCGCTTCGGCGTCCGCGGCTAGGCCAGCGGACCTATGCATGAGTCCATGCTTGACCTGGACAGCCTGGCAGCCTGGACAGCCTGGACAGCCTGGACCTGGAGCAGATCGCTGCCGCGCTGGCCGACCAAGAGAATTACGAACGTCAGTGGCTGATAAACCCGGAGACCGGAGAGGTCGTATTCTGGACCTCAGACACAGGCATCGACGGGCAGACAGCGGTCGACCTCGATGACCTGGACCTGGACCTGGTCGGCATTCATCCGCTGCCGTCCTGGGTCTGGTACGCCGATATGGGCGACTTCGCCGAGGCCATTACCAATGAACAAGCCGGACGCAGGCTGGCGCGGGCAATCCAGGGCAAGGGCGCCTTCCGCCGGTTCAAGAACGAACTCCACGAGGAATATCCAGACCTGCTGCCTGCCTGGTATGCCTTTCGCGATGCCCGCGCCAGGCGCCGTGCGGTCGAGTGGCTGGCCAATAACTCGCTCGTCGACGACGAAGCGGCCGCCCGCTTCCTGGCCAGCCACACTGATCCCGACCTGCCCGGAGAAGTCCGGTCCGGAGAAGTCCGGCGCCGAAACTTCGGCCGAGCGCGGAGAAAGCCCCGTCAGTGCGCTTACTGCCCGGTTGCCTGGTGGTATTTCTCCACGATGTCGGCCGGGACCCGGCCGCGTTCCTTGATCTCGATGCCCTGTCCCTGGCCCATTCACGGACCTTGTGATTGTCGATGCTGCCGGCATTGCGGCGACCGCGGGCAGCGGCCCGGCGGCTGCCGCCGGTCTTGCGCGCGTTCGCAACGAAGGGGGCCAGGACCTTGTGGAATTCTTCGCTGTGGGCGACGCTCAGGTCGATCTCATAGTCGGCGCCGTCGAGGGCGAAGCGGACAGTGCCCTCCGCCTCACTGCCGTCGATGTCGTCGATGAAGAGCGTCTGTATCTTCTGGGCCACGGGAACTACTCCATTCAAGATGAAGATCTTTACGCAATTGTAGACCGACAGCGTGGCAGGTTTGGAAAGGCAAGGCGGGACGCCCGCCCGAGTTCAAGTGCTTCGCGGCCATCCGTTACCCGCCCTTGCCATCGTTATGCTTGGCCACCGGTGGAAAGTCGCTTGAATTCCGCTCATTGCGTAGCGACCAGGATCACAGGAAGAACTGCGCTGCCGTCCCGGTTGACCGCCGCGGACGCCACCCGTCCGCACTGCCCGGCGGCGGCGCGCGGCCGGCCTGGTGCCCGAGGCCTGACACAGAACCAGGCATACGGCCTTACATCGACTCTTAAATGAAGCCAGCTCCAACACAGACCCCGCGGCGCGGCCTGTAGAATAGACAAGGTTGCCCAGCCGCACGCCATCCGGCACGCGGGGCAGGAGTAAGAACGCCACCGGGCAACCACATTTCGCGTACTTGTCTGCCGCGCCGTCAAGGCGCGGGGCGCATCTCTCGGTCCGCCGGCCCGCAAGGCCGACGGCGCGATGCGGCCGCCACTGTCGTGAGCCAGCGAGCACCAGGACCGATAACCGAGCCGCGCACGACGGGGTAGGGCGAGAACGGTAACGCCACGGCAGTTGCCGTGGCGCCAGCCACGTCGCGCGCACGAATGGAAGGACCGCGATGACCACGGTCGTCACGATGAAGCAGCTCCTGGAGAGCGGCGTCCACTTCGGGCACCAGACCCGGCGCTGGAACCCGAAGATGAAGCGTTACATCTTCACCGAGCGCAACGGCATCTACATCATCGACTTGCAGCAGTCGCTCTCCTACATCGACACCGCGTACGAGTTCATCAGGGAGACGGTCGCGCACGGCGGCACGATCCTTTACGTCGGCACGAAGAAGCAGGCCCAGGAGGCGATCGCCGAGCAGGCGCGCCGGGTCGGCATGCCGTTCGTGAACCAGCGCTGGCTGGGCGGCATGCTCACCAACTTCTCCACCGTCTACAAGCGGCTGCAGCGCCTCAAGGAGCTTGAGGAGATCGACTTCGGCGACGTGGCGGGCTCCGGCATGACCAAGAAGGAGCTGCTCGGCCTCAAGCGCGAGCGCGACAAGCTTGACAAGACCCTGGGCGGCATCAGGGACATGGCCCGCGTGCCGAGCGCCATCTGGGTGGTGGACACCAAGAAGGAGCACATCGCGGTCAACGAGGCGCGCAAGCTGAGCATCCCGGTCGTCGCGATCCTCGACACGAACTGTGACCCGGACGAGGTGACCTACCCGATCCCGGGCAACGACGACGCGATCCGCTCCGTGGCGCTGCTCACCCGCGTGGTCGCCGACGCGGTGGCCGACGGCCTCATGTCCCGGGCGGGCGCGGCCGAGGCCGACGAGAAGCCGGCCGAGGACCAGTTCTCCAGGACGAGCGACGAGCCGCTGCCGGAGTGGGAGCGCGACCTGCTCGAGCACGGCACCGGCCGGCCACCGAGGAGGTCCAGGAGTCCCCGGTCACCGACGAGGCCGTGGCCGACGCCGAGATCGCCGAGGCAGCCCCCGAGACCGCCGAGATCGCCGCTGCCGCCGCCGAGGCCGCCCCCGAGGACGCTGTGAGCCGCCGCCGACGACGCCGCCGAGTGACGTCTCGACAGCCGACAACCACTTCAGAACGAGGAAGAGACAATGGCGAATTTTTCCGCCGCTGACGTGAAGCGGCTCCGGGACCTTTCCGGCGCCGGCATGATGGACTGCAAGAACGCCCTGACCGAGGCCGACGGCAACATCGACGAGGCCATCGAGATCCTGCGCAAGAAGGGCGTCAAGGACGCGGGCAAGCGGGCCGACAGGACCGCCGCCAACGGCCTGGTGACCGCCGAGCTCGACGGCACGACGCGCGGGCGTCCTGGTCGAGCTGAACTGCGAGACCGACTTCGTGGCGAAGAACGAGGGCTTCCAGGAGCTCGCCGCCAAGATCGCGCAAGGCCGCGATCGCGAGCAAGCCCGCCGACCGGCTCGCCCTGCTCGCGACCGAGACGGAAGACGGCAAGACCGTCGAGCAGCTCATCGAGGACGCCAGCGCCTCCATCAAGGAGAAGCTCGAGCTCGGCCGCTACGCCCTGCTCGACGGCGGCTACGTGGCCACCTACCTGCACAAGTCCGACCGGGACCTGCCGCCGACCATCGGCGTGCTCGTCCAGCTCGACGGGGAGAACGAAGAGGTCGCCAAGGACATCGCGCAGCAGATCGCCGCGGCCGGCGCCCAGTACGTCACCCGTGACGAGGTGCCCGCCGACGTGGTCGAGAAGGAGCGCCGGATCGCGGAGGAGATCACCCGCGAGGAAGGCAAGCCGGAGCAGGCGATCCCGAAGATCGTCGAGGGCCGCCTCGGTGCCTTCTTCAAGGACGTGGTGCTCACCGAGCAGGCGTCGGTGAAGGACCCGAAGCAGACCATCAAGTCGGTCCTCGCGGCCGGCAAGGTCAACGTCAAGGCCTTCGCCCGCTTCCGCGTCGGCCAGGCCTAATGCAGCTGCAGGCCGCACTGTCGGCGATCTGCGCGCCTCGGCGGCCCGCCGCAGTATCCCGGGCGACCGGACCCCGATGTGAGGCGCGCGCGCTCACGAAGAACCCCGTAGCTTTGCGTATCCGGGTAGTGTGGTCAACGCCGCCGTCAGTGCACAGGAGCTGAACCATGATCGATGACACCCTCCTCGAGGCCGAGGAGAAGATGGACAAGGCCGTCACGGTCGCCCAGGAAGACTTCAGCAATATCCGCACCGGCCGTGTTACCCCCAGCGTCTTCTCGAAGATCACCGCCGAGTACTACGGCACGCAGACGCCGCTGAACCAGCTCGCCTCCTTCCACGTGCCCGAGCCGCGGATGATCACCATCCAGCCCTTCGACAAGGGCTCCGCGGCCGCCATCGAGAAGGCGATCAGGAACAGCGACCTGGGCGTCAACCCGACCAGCGACGGGGTGCTCATCCGCGTGGTCTTCCCCGAGCTGACCGAGGAACGCCGCCGGGAGTACGTCAAGACCGCGCGGTCCAAGGCGGAGGACAGCCGCGTCAGCATCCGCAACATCAGGCGGCACGCCAAGGACGCGCTGGACAAGATGATCAAGAACGGCGAGGCGGGCGAGGACGAGGTGCGCCGCGCCGAGCGCGAGCTGCAGGACCTGACCGACACCTACATCGCGAAGATCGACGAGCTGCTCAAGCACAAGGAATCCGAGCTGCTCGAGATCTGAGAGCTCTCGTAGATAACCGCGAGCGTCTCGTGAGCACCACAGACACCCCCCCGAACGGCGCCGCTCCCGACGGTCCAGCCCCGGAAGGCCCCGTGCCGCCAGAGACCGTGCTGCCAGAAAACACAGGATCGGCCGCGTCCAAGGGCATCAGGACGGGCCGCAACCTGCCCGCCGCGATCGGCGTCGGCGTGCTCCTCGGCGGTCTCGCGCTGCTCACCCTGCTCACGGTGAAGGCGACGTTCCTCATCTACATGGGCGTCGCCCTCGCGATCGGCCTGCACGAGCTGAGCACCGCGCTCAAGACCAAGGACATCAACGTCCCGCTGATCCCGGTCGCGCTCGGCGGCGCGGCGATGCTGACCGCCGCCTACTGGGCGGCGGGCGGCGCGGTAACCGCCGTCGTTCGCGCTGACCGTCCTCGGCGATCCTCGTCTACCGCATGTTCCAGCGGCACCGACGGCTACGTGAAGGACGTCACCGCCGGCGTGTTCGCCACCGCGTACCTGCCGCTGCTCGGCGCCACCGTCGCGGCCATGCTGGCGCCGCCCGACGGCGGCAAGCGCGTCCTGATCTTCATCGTCCTCACGATCTGCAGCGACATCGGCGGCTACTTCGCCGGCATCACGCTCACCCCGTTCACCGGCGGCCACAAGATGGCCCCCGTCATCTCGCCCGAAGAAAACCTGGGAAGGCCTCGCGGGCTCCGCCTTCCTCTGCATCGTGGCGGGCGCGATCATGCTCCCGACGCTGCTCCACGGTCACTGGTGGCAGGGCGTCATCACGGGCATCGCGGCGCTCGCCGCCGCCGTCTTCGGCGACCTGGCCGAGTCCATGATCAAGCGCGACCTGGCCATCAAGGACATGGGCACCCTGCTCCCCGGCCACGGCGGCATCCTCGACCGCATCGACTCCCTGCTCGCCTGCGCCCCCGTCGTCTGGCTCCTGCTCGCGCTCTTCGTCCGTTAACTGGGTTTCCGTAGCTCAAGATCTGAGTCCTTCCGAACGAGTCCGTGTTTCAACTGGACGCGTCTCATGACCTTCGGCGCGGGGGCTGACGCGGACCTGGTCGCGTGTCATTGCTGCTGAGGGGGCTGACGCGGATGTGGTCGGATGAGTCATTACCCGCGGGGGCAGCGCTGACACGTGCCTGTTTGTGCTGGTTGACGGAGATGGCGGAGTCGCGGACTCGTTCGGAATGATCCCGATTAGCTGCTTGGACTGAGATGTGCGCGGCGGTCGCGACCCGCTGACCTTGGGGTGATGTTTAAACAGCCCAATTTCAAGGCAGTTGAAGTGCGGCAACAGGCGGCACGGCCTTGCAGGCACGGCCTTCCCGAACGGAGACATGACATGTCCGCTCGCTGGGTCAGGAACTTCATCATTCTGGTGTATTTCATTGTCGGCGGCTTCGTCGCCTGGGAGCACGGCTACCTGGGGGTCGGCTGGCTCCGGACGGTGGGAAGCGGTCTCCTGGCGATCCTTCTCTGGTTCCTCATCCCGCTGGGGTTAACCTGCACGTCCACTAGGCCGCAATTAACGTCCCGTATTTCGTTACGGGTAATACCCGCGCACCGTCCGCCGGGCGTGGGCGTCTCCGTGTGCCGTTGGGCCGATCCAACGGCACACGGGCGAGACCCGGTTCGCCCCAAACGGGTCGTGCTTAGCGGGGTGCCGCCGACGGGGGAGTGACGATCCAGCTCCGTCCCTGCGCCGCGAGCCTGCTGACCAGGGTTGCGGAGCCGTATTCCTTCGCGAGCTGGCGGGACCGCTCGGTGATCGGGACGATCCACAGCCAGCGCACCGCGGTCGCCGTCGACCGAGAAGCCGGACAGGTCGGGCACGGGCGGCCCGGCGAGCGCGGAGGGGTCCTCAAGGAGCAGCGCGCCCTCGTACCCGCCGCCGAGCGGGAAGGTAGACGGCTTGTCGTACCAGCGGATGCTGTGCCCCGGGCCGAACCAGGTCACCGAGCGCCACGGGTACCCGGCCAGCCAGAGGAACACCAGCGCCGCCACCCCCGGCGGCAGCGTGGTCGCGACCGCGAGTTCGATCCGCGCAGTACTCGGCTTGGGTCATCGACGACCTGCTCGACGACCGGCATCCGCTGCGCGCTCATCCCGATGGTGGACAGGATCGTGAACGGCCGGTCGGCCCCGGAGGGCCGCTCGGAGATGCCGATCGATGGGCCTCTTGCCCGGTGCCCCGTCCCAGTAGTGCGCGCCGGGCCCGAGCCGTGAGGTGAGGTGCCCGAGGGCGGCGGACTGGAACTGGGCCCAGCCGCCCGCCGAGTTGCGCCACTTCCAGAACTCCGCGGCCCGCTCCACCCGGGGGCCGAGTCCGTCGATGGCGTCCTCGAGCGCCCAGGCGAACGGGGTCTGCCCGATCACGTCCCGGCTGTAGCCGGGCATGCCGCGGCTCGAGTCCGCCCAGCCGGGTATCACGGCGAGCAGGGTGCCGCGCTCGAGCAGCGCGACCCCGTCGCCTTCCTCGAACCAGAGCGCCTGCAGGGTGGCCGGGTCGAGCGGCGGCCTGCCGCGCGGGTGCCTGGTACGGCCGACGGGCATAACGGGTGCCTGTCCGGCGTTGATCCTCTCCGGATCAGTAGTGCGCGGTGCGCGGACGTGGTTGGCTATCCAGGTGGCGGCGATCACCGTCGTTTCGTCACGCAGGTACGCGGCGGTGGTGGTGCCGTCGAACTCGACCGTCAGCCGCCTGGACCCGTACGGGCTCACGCTGTCGAGCAGCGCGACCACCGGCGGGTACGGATCTGGACCAGACAGCATAATCGCCATATTCCCACTATCGCTCTGTTTGCCCTCCGTGATCAAGTCCTCACGTAGAGGTAAATGCCCGGAAAACCTTATCCACCGAACGGAGTCCCAGTGACACACCCACCCCGCCATCTTGCCGATCTCGATCTGGCCGGCCGGCGTGCGGCTGTCGACGGCGCTCGGGGAGAAGCCGTTCCGCGCCGACCAGCTATCCAGGCATTACTTCGCCCGGTACACCGACATCCCTGCGGATATGACGGACCTGCCCGCCGGGCTCCGTGAGACCCTAGCCGATGAGCTGCTGCCGCCGCTGCTGACTTCGGAGCGAGAGCTTACCTGCGACAACGGCGCGACCCGCAAGATGCTGTGGCGCCTGCACGACGGCGCCCTCGTCGAGTCGGTGCTGATGAAGTACCCGGACCGGGTCACGATGTGCGTATCGTCGCAGGCCGGCTGCGGGATGGGCTGCCCGTTCTGCGCGACCGGGCAGGCGGGCCTGACCAGGAACCTGTCCACCGCCGAGATCGTCGCCCAGGTCGTCGCGGGGGAGCGGGCGGTCAGGGCGGGCGCGCCCGCGCACCCGACGGCCACCTCGCGCGTCTCCAACATCGTCTTCATGGGCATGGGCGAGCCGCTGGCGAACTACAAGAACGTCATCGGCGCGATCCACCGGCTGTCCGACCCGGTCCCCGGCGGGCTGGGCATCTCGCAGCGTTCGCTCACCGTGTCGACGGTTGGCCTGGTCCCGGCGATCAGGCGGCTGACCGACGAGGGGCTGACCGTCCGGCTCGCCGTCTCGCTGCACGCCCCCGACGACGAGGCCCGCGACGAGCTCGTCCCGGTGAACCGCCGCTGGAAGGTGGCCGAGGTCCTCGACGCGGCCTGGGACTACGCCGCCGTCACCGGCCGCCGCGTCTCGATCGAGTACGCGCTGATCAGGGACATCAACGACCAGCCGTGGCGCGCCGACCTGCTCGGCACGCCTGCTGGCCGGGCCGCCTGGCGCACGTGAACCTGATCCCGCTCAACCCGACCCCCGGCTCGAAGTGGACCGCCTCCCGCCCCGGCGTCCAGGAGGAGTTCGTCCGCCGCGTGGCCGACCACGGCGTCGCGGTGACCGTCCGGGACACCCGCGGCCGCGAGATCGACGGCGCGTGCGGCCAACTCGCGGCCACGGTGACCGGCCGCTCGGTCGGCCCGGCCCGCCGCTCCGGCACACCTCTCCTGCCCCTGGTCTGACTCTCGGCTGCATACTTCGCAAAGCGAAGATGCACGGCACAATGTCTTCGTGATGTGGTGGACGAGGCTCAAGTGGCGGGCCAACGCGGCCAAGCGCGACGTGCTCTGGCGGGCCGTGCACTGGGGATGGCGGGAGTTCCAGCAGGCCGGCCTGGTGACGGCCGATACGCCAGCCGGCCGGACGTTCGCGAGATTCGGGCGAGGTTCCATCATGGCGTTCCCGCCGGGAGCGGTCTTCGGCGAAGGCGGTATCGAGATCGGGGAAGACACCCTCATCGGCCAGCTGGTGACCCTTTCCGCGGGTTCCCTGCCTGGACAGGACCTGTTGGGGCTGACCCTGCTCACGATCGGCGACCGGTGCGTGATCGGCAAGGGCAGCCACATCGTGGCGCACCAGGAGGTCGACGATCGGCGACGACGTATGGACCGGCCCGTACGTCTACATAACCGACCAGAACCACGGCTACGAGGACCCGGACGTCCCGATCGGTCCGCAGGTCCCAGTCAACCGCCCGGTCAGCATCGGCGCGGGCTCGTGGCTCGGCGCGGGAGCGGTCATCTTGCCGGGCGCCAGGATCGGCCGCAATGTCGTCGTCGCGGCCAGTTCCGTGGTCCGCGGCGACATCCCGGACAAGTGCGTGGTGGCGGGGGTGCCCGCGAAGATCGTCCGCGAGCACACCAGCGCCGGGTGGCGGCCGCCGCGTGATGCACGCCTCGAACTCGGCCTGACCAAGAACGGCGAACACGCCGGATCAGTCACAGTCGAAGCGGGCCCCATGCCCGACAAGCCCGCCACCCGCCTCAGCCCTTGACGCTCCCGATGTCGAGGCCGCCACCAAGGCCAAGCCTGGACCGAAGCGACGCGATAGCACCCTCCAGCCGCGCGAGGCCCTTGGAGAGCGCCGCGGCGGCGGGCTCGCCGTCCGTTAGCGAGCCGGAAGCGACCGCCTCGGGCAGCCCGGCGAGTCCCGTGGCGGCCTCCTCGATCGCGGACAGCAGTGGGGGCAGGGCGCGCAGCTGACGCTCCTTCAGGTACAGGTCGACGAAGACGGAAACCTTCGCGCGCAGCACCCAGGGATCGAACGGCTTGGATATGTAGTCGACGGCACCCGCCGCATAGCCGCGGAAGGCGAATTCGGGCTCCGCGCCCGCCGCGGTCAGGAAGATGATCGGCACGTTGGGCGTGCGGCTGCGCCGCTTGATCTGCGCCGCGGTCTCGAAGCCGTCCATGCCGGGCATGAGGACATCGAGCAAGACGACCGCGAACTCGTCCACGAGCAGCGCCTCGACGGCCGCCTCGCCGGACCGGACGAAGACGAGCTCCTGGTCCAGGGACGACAAGATCGCCTCAAGCGCGAGCAGGTTCTCGGCGCGGTCATCGACGAGCAGGATCTTCGCTCGGTGGGCGCCGTCGGTACGGGCGCCGTCAGTAGGTGCGCTGTCAGTAGGTGCCACGTCAGTTATCCCGGCCGTGGCCACTGAAGCGCGGGGCCTGGGACATCTCTAGTTGCCCTCCAGATGGCGGTCATGACGGTCTAAGTCTGTCACGTTCCCTCGTGACTTACTGCCCTAGCGGCTTCGTGGCTCAGCAGCTTCGTCAGTCCTCTGACCAGCAATGTCATTATCCCGGCGGCGCAGAAGGACAGGATTGACGCCGACATCCAACTGGCCGGGGTAAAGCCGATATCCTGCCCGAACGAGGTCCAGGCGGAGGCCCACCAGGACACCAGCCCCGGATTGATGAGCTGGTAGACGACGAAGCCCACCGCCCAGGGCAGCAGCATCGCCCAGCGGGAGCGGGCGGAAGCCGACAGGTCCCAGCCGCCACCGGGTGTTTCGAGGCCCCGTGCTTGGCGGCGCCTCGTGGCGAGGTAATCCGCGAAGTAGTCCGCGATCAGCACCGCCGACATGGGCACGAACACCGAGCCGAGCAGGTCGAGGAAGTTCTCGTAGTCGCTGATGTTGAGCCACAGCGCGCCCGCGGTGACCAGCGCGGAGATCACCCCCGCGAGGACCCGCCGGTCCCACAGCGGACGCAGGTTCTGTATCGAGATCGCGGTGGAGTACACGTCAGCGAACGACTGGTCGAGTTCGCGCGCGGCCAGGATCGCGAACGCGAGCGAGCCGACCGGCAGCGCGATGAACGCGCCGAAGATGTGGTTTGAGTTCCCGTGCGCGACGGTGACAAGAGCGAGCAGGCCGATGACGTAGCAGAGCACCTGGGTGAGGCTGTAGCCGGCCATCGCGCCGGCGAACGCCGCCCGCGAACTGCGCGAGTGCCGCATGTAGTCGGCCGCGAGCGGCGCGAACGAGATGGCGACGGCGACCACTGTGTCGGTCGCCGCCCAGTAGCCGGACCAGGTGCCGTGGTTGAAGGCGGGCAGCGGATGCCGCAGCAGCTGGATGAAGAGGTAGCACATCACGATGAGCACCGCGCCGGTGGCGTACTTGCGCAGCACGCGGATGGCGCCGAGCGGCCGGATGGTCAGCAATGCCGTCAATACCCCGGCGATCAAGACATATCCCCATTTGGGAACTCCGGGCGCCACCGTCTGCGCGGCCGTCGCGATCGTGACGAGTTCGAAGATGCTCCAGCCGAAGAGCTGCAGGATGTTCAGCGCGGTGGGCAGGTAGGACACCCGCGCGCCGAACAGTCCGCGCAGCAGCACCATGGCCGGCGCGCCCGTCTGGGCGCCGGGTATCCCGGACAGCGCCAGCACGAGCGTGCCGAGCAGCGTGCCGACCACGATGGCGGTCAGCGCGGCGGCGAGCGACAGCTCCGGCGTTCCCGAGCCACCCGGCTGCAGCACGAAGATCGCGCCGGTGAAGCCGAGCAGGCTAACCCCCAGGTTGCCCCACAGCCCGAACTGGTCGAACAGGCTCAGCGACTGGGGTACGGGCTCGGCCAGCGTCCGCCCGACTTCCGAATGGCGGTCGCCGGGGACCGTGACGAACGTATTCTCGCTGGTATCGGCGGAGCCGGTTGTCGCGGCCACAGCAGCCTCCCTACGCCGGAATTACCCGGACAGGTTCGGACGGTCGGTGGCGCGTGTGCCTGCCCCCGCGATTTCGCGGCCAGGCGGCCAGCCACCCTCTCAGCCCGGTCAGCCCGAGCTCCCGTGCGTATTCAGTTGTGTCGACTATAACCCATTGAAGTTTTTCGTCCCGATGTGGACCGGCAGGTCAGGTCGGGCGGCGGCATCAGGCCAGGAGTCCGGCCCGGCCGCACTCCTGGTCGAGGAACGGGGCGGCTCGGGACACGGGGCTAGCTGGAGGAATGGACCGATAGAGGCATGAAGGCGGTCGAAGCGCCGGCGCCGGTGGGGCGGAGCCGCGAGCGGGAAACGTGAAACCCGCATCCGTTCGGTATGAAAGATTTTTGATCCGAACGGATACGGGTGCTACTTTCCGCCTAACATGGCCCGCCCGCGGGTGGCGGGCGCTAAGCCGGATTCTGCTTCCCGGTCGGCGTCCGGCGCCGCCGGCAGGCCCGGCCGCCGCATCGCCCGGGCGGCGCCCGGCATCCGGCCCGCGTCGCCGAGGGCCCGGCGGAGCAGGAACTCGATCTGGGCATTGGTTGATCGCATCTCGTCGGCCGCCCACTTTGCCAGGGCGTCATGGACGGCCGGGTCGAGCCTGAGCAAGATACTTTTACGTTCTGCCATAGTCGCTGTTAAGAGTAGAGGGAACCGGTGTTCACCACCTGCTGAGTGGCCTGCTCGCTGCAGAGAACGACGAGCAGGTTGGAGACCATGGCGGCCTTGCGCTCCTCGTCGAGTTCGACGACGTTCTCCTCGTCGAGCCGCTGAAGCGCCATCCGCACCATGCCGACCGCGCCTTCGACGATCTTGGCCCGCGCGCCGACGACCGCGGCCGCCTGCTGCTGGCGGAGCATGGCCCCGGCAATCTCCGGTGCGTAGGAGAGCCGGGTGAGCCTGGTCTCGATGACCTGCACGCCGGCCGCCTGAACCCGGTCGTCGAGTTCGGCGGAAAGCCGTCCGGTGATCTCGTCGGCGTTGTCTCGCAGCGAGAGCACGTTCTCTGCGCCCCTGGCGTCGTAGGGGTAGCTGTTGGCGATGTGCCGCACGGCGGTCTCGGCCTGGATCGCGACGAACGTCTCGTAGTCATCGACCGAGTAGGTGGCCTGCGCGGTGTCGTGCACCTGCCAGACGACCACGGCGGCGATCTCGATCGGGTTGCCGTCGGCGTCGTTCACCTTGGCCAGCGAGGTCTCCAGGTTCCTGATCCGGGTGGAGATGGGGATCCGGTTGGAGAACGGGTTGACGTACTGCATCCCGGGCTCGCGGACGGTGCCCTTGTACTTGCCGAAGAGCTGGACAACGTGGGCCCGCCCCGGAGCGACGATGACGATGCCGCGGAAAACGATGCTGATGACAACGATGAGCACGACGCCGATAACGATCAGGACCGCCTTGGTGGCGCCTTTGTTTTCTGCGCCTTGCCAGAACAAGACGGCCGCCACGATCAGCAGCAAGAGGCAGGCCAGCAGGAACTGCGGGCCCGGGACGTACCAGGCCGTGCGCTCGTTCATCGTCTGGCCGGTTGGGTCAATGGCCGTGCTTGGGACTTGAGCCTGGGCTGTCACGCTGCCCACCTCCGAGGAGAGATTCTCTGATACCGGTGACGCTATCATACTGATATCAGTTTTCTCGGGCAAGTCGGCCTCCGGTAAGACCCTCCGTCAAGACGATGACTTCACCGGTCGCGGCTTTGGTGGTCGTCGCGCAGCCGGGGAGTGAAAACGTCGCCGCGCAGCGCTTCCTCGATGAGGACGACGGCCTTCGCGGTCGCGGCGAGGCGCCGCCCCTCGGTCCGGTAGGCGGCGAGCAGGGCGTCGATCGCATGCGGCGGCAGTTCCTCGCCAAGCTCGGTGCGCGCAGTGCGGTAGCCCGCCCGGGCGCCCTCCACGCAGGCCTGCGTATGATGCCGGGCCATCACCGCCAGTGCCATCGGATGTCGCCGCAGCACGCCGTGCAGCCGGAAATCAGGCGGCACGACATCAAGCAGCCAGGCGATCGCGGTCGCCTCAAAGTCCTCGCTGCCCGGCGGATGCACTCCGGTTGGCCAGCCCGGTGGTATGTACGCAGCCATGACGCGATCATAACACCAGCTAGAACGACAATTCGAGTAAATCTCATCTGCCTCAACAGACCCACCCAAACAGATCCCCGTACGGCCTGTTCTTCGGAAGGCGGTCGGGGATCTGGGCGTGCGCGGCTGATGTCTCTCAGTCGGCTAGTATCGCGGGGTACTGATGGCACTCGGGATCACGAGCGTTGGTACCTGCAGCCTGTTTATGCTGGTCGGCCGGAACCGTGCTCGGGCCTTCTCTCGGGACATGCAGGCCAAGCAGCAGGCCGACTTGGGCGCCGCATTCCGTGATTACCCGGGCGGGCGGCTGCCCTAGCCGCAGCGTTAACCCGCTTGCACAGTGACATCGAGCAGGTCACCGTCCCTGCGGTTCAGCATTGACTTCCTACCGCAGCGCGGATTTGTCCTGTATCAGGCCAGCGCGGCATCGAATCGTGCCCGGAGGTCGCCGAGTCGTTCGACCGGCTCGTTGGCGAACACGAGGCGGAGGTAGCGCTCGCCGCTTGGCCCCCAGCCGGCCATCGGTGTGGCGGCGACCTCGCCGCGGGTGAACAGCCGCTGCGACGCCTGCGCGGCGGACAGCCCCAGGCTGGCACAGTCGATGAGAAGCGACCATCCGCCGTCCGGGCGGATGCAGGGGTAACCGCTGAGCTGATCGAGGATGTGGTCGCACCGGTGCTGCCACCGGCGGGTCGCTGCTGCCACGTCTTCGGCGGCGCCGGGGTGCCGCAGTGCCGCGGCGACGGCCTGCTGGGCGATGCCGACCTGGCAGACCACGTTGGTCAGGCCAACCAGGCCGATGTCCTTCATGATCGACTGCGGGCCGACGACCCAGCCCACGCGCCAGCCGATCATGCGCAGTTCCTTGGACGCGGAGCCCACCGTAATCGTCCGGGCGGCTAGGCCCGGGTGAGCGCCCGGATGCGCTGGTCGGCTGCCACCGAAGACCAGTCGCTCCATCGCGGCGTCCCAGATGACCCAGGCGCCGTGGCGGTTGACCGGGCCGGCGATGGCGTCGAAGTGCTCGCTCGACAGGACGGCGCCGGTGGGCATGGCCGGGCTCATCAGCAGCACCGCGGCCGTCTGCGGTCCGATGGCCGCCGCCAGTTCGCCCGGGTCGGTTGCCCATCCGCGTTCACCCGGAACGCACGGCACGTGGCGGGGAATGCCGCCCGCCAGCCGGATGCGGTTGACCAGCCCGGCATAGATTGGGTCGCCGATGACTACTTCCTGACCGGGTTCGACGGTGGCCAGCAGGACGTTGAGGATGCCGTTGAGTCCGCCGGCCACGCCGACGCACTGCGTACCGGGGTCGTACGTGCTGCCGGTCATGGCGCTGACATGGCCGGCCGCGGCCTCCCGCAGCGCGCGGTGACCCTGGAAAGGCAGGTAGCTGTTGGCGTCATCGTCGTCTATGGCGGCGCGGGTGATCTCCCGGGCGACCGCAGGCGGCGGGACGTCAGTGTCGAGGTTCTCCAGCCGGAGAAGATCAGGGTTCCGGGCAGCGTCGGCGGCGTCGCCGACCTCGTCCACGCCGATTCCCGGGATGTGCGCAAGGCGCGAGACGGGCATAAGAACTCCTCCGCTCATCGGACGGTTCCATCGCGAGGTCACTCTATCCACCACGACGCCGCCCAGCCGCACATCATCCGCCGGTCCCGGCGGGTTACCGGGTCCGCGCCCGCTCACCAGGTCGCTGATCCAGAACGAGTCCGTGCCTCCGCTCCGCTCGCCCTGGCCCAGCATGGCTGTTAGCCGGGGCGAATCCCCTAGGCAGGTCACAGCAGGTTGGGAGATGTTAACGAGCGAGGAAGCCGATGAGTCCGCGTTCGTGGGCCTTAACGGCGGCCTCGGTCCTGGTCGCGGCTCCGAGCTTGGCCAGGATGTTCGACACGTGCACGCTCGCCGTCTTGGGCGAGATGACCAGGGCGGCGGCGATCTCCCGGTTCGACTGCCCGGCCGCGACCAGGCGGAGGACCTCAAGCTCCCGGCCGGTAAGACCGGGAACGTCGGCGTCGCCGTTGGTCCCCGCCCGGCGGACGAGATCGGCGACCTGGGCGGCGAGCGGGTCGGCGCCGAGTCGCCGGGCGAGGGGAGCGGCCCGCCGCAGCCGCGCCGCCGCCTCCCTCGGGGCCCGTTCGGCCAGTGCGATCCTGGCGGCGTGGGTCAGCGCGATGGCCGCCTGGTAGGGCTGCCCGATGGCTTCCCACGCGGCCGCGGCGGCGTCAGCCGCGGCGAGCCGGTCGAAGTCTCCGCTTACCTCGCAATCGCGGGTTTCTCCGGAATCGACCGTTGGCCTCAGGGCGGGCAGGGCCCGGGAATCATGCGCCGCGAACAAGAGCCGCCACGCTAGCTGCACGGGTCCGAAGGCGTCCAGTTTCTCCGCGAGCGTCCGCAGCCGGTCAAGCAGTGCGGCCGCTTCCTGTCCGGGTGACTGGCGGGCGGCCGTGACCGCGCTCACGAGCAGCGGCCAGGCATACCGGGGACTGGCCGCGGACAGGTCATACCGCTGGAGGACTTCGTCGGCCAGCGCGACGGCGACGGCTGGGCCCTCGGCCGCCAGCGCCAGGTTGATCTCAATGAAAGCGAGCGGCAGATGATGCTGCTCGTCGTACACGCCGGCGGCCAGGGCGGCCCGGCTCGCCGCCACCCGCCTGTTCACGGTGGCGAAGTCACCCTGGGCCAGCGCGATCCCGGCATCCACGATCCACAGCCCGACCCGGGTGCGCGGCGGCGGCGCGAGGTCGAGCGCGCGCCTGGCTACCGCTACCGCCTCGTCCCAGCGCCCGAGGTACCACAGCGGCTCCGCCAGGTTGATCGCCAGGAAGGCACCGCTGGTCCGGGCGAGTCCGCGCCGTTCGGCATCGGCGATGCCCTGCTTAGCCGCGTCGGCGGCGCGCTCGAACTCGCCCGCGCCGCACAGCAGGTGCGTCTCAAGGATCACCACCTTGACGGTGGGGTAATACGCAGTGGCCGCTCGTGCGATCTCGCGCGCCTGTGTCAGCAGCTTGAATGGCTCGCTGTCGCTGGCCGCGAGCTGTCCGGACCCGGCCTCAAGCATCGCCATGTTGGCGAGCGCGTGCGCCTCCATGTCGCGGTTACCCAGTTCGCGGGCGAGTCGGAGCGCGTCCGCGGCCCACCGGCGGTACTTCGCCCGGTCGGGGTTCGCCATCTCGCAGTGCGAGACGGTGAGCAGCAGCTGGGTCCTGGCGGCCGGGGAGACGCTCTCTGGCACCAGGGCAAGCGCCCGTTCCAGGTCCGCCTCGCTCCGGGGCAGGCCGAGTTCTTCACGGAAGGAGAACCGCTGCCTGAGCAGCAGCGCGACCCGGACCGGCTCCGTGGTCTCGTCGAGCTCCGTAAGCGCGAGTTCCGCGAATGCCAGGCCGCGCTGCGGGTCTACCGCGTCCCTGGCGGCGGCCGCCGCCTCTTCGAGCACTCGTACATGGTCGGCCTCGATCTGCGCCGAAGCGTCCGGCACCTGTTCCCAGAGCTCGAGAACGCGGTCGAGAAGCATGAGCCGCTCGGCGTGCGCGACCGCGTTAGAGGCCTGCACGGACGCCCGCCACGACGCGACGAGCGCTCCGGTCGTGTCATGGGCCGAGTACCAGTGGTGAGCCTTCTCGATATCCGCCCGGCCAGGGGGGACGAGTGACGGGTCGGCGTCGATCGCGCGGGCGAACCTGGTGTGCACGGCGGCATGCTCACCGGGCAGCAGGTCCGCGTGCACGGACTCCTGGATCAGGGCATGCCGGAAGGAATACCCGTCCCCGCTCGTCACCAGGACGTTCGCCGCCACGGCCGGGCGGATCGCGGCGGCGAGCCTCCCCCCGTCCAGCTCGGTGACCTGCGCGAGCAGCGCGTCGCTGGTCACGCCGCTGCCCGCGCTCGCGACCCGCAGCACCTCCTGGGTGTCCTCGGGCAGCCGGCGCACGGCCTGCAGCAGCAGGTCGGCCAGAGAATCGGGCACCAGGTCGCAGCCGTCCGAGCAGGCGAGGAGTTCCTCGGTGAACAGCGGGTTGCCCTGGGCGCGCTCGTAGATGGCGTCGGCGAGTATCCGGTCCGGGGACCGGCCGCGGACGACGGCGGCGAGTTCCTCGGCCTGCCCGCGCGTGAGCGGAGGCAGTTCGGTCCTGTCAACCCACTCGATCCGGGCCAGTTCGGCGAGCAGCGGCCGGAGCGGATGAGTGCGGTGCAGTTCGTCGGAGCGGAACGTCACGATGATCAGCAGGTTGCCGACTGCCCGCTGGTATCCGATGAGGAAGGCGAGCAGGTCCCGGCTTGACCGGTCCGCCCAGTGCGCGTCCTCGATGACCAGGGCAAGCGGCCGCTGCCCGGCGAGCCGTTCAAGAAGGGTGAGGAAGCCCTCGAAGAGATGTGCCCGCGCCTCCCCGGCGGTTATCACGCTCGCATAGGCGTCATCACGATGCACGGTATCGCCAACCACCGTATTGCCGACCACGGGGGTCGCGGCCGCCTCGCCGGCCCGCCCGGCCGGCGGTCGCCAGCCGGTTCCGCTGCCGTCAGTTCCGGCAGCAGCCGGGCCAGTTCCCGTGCGGCCCGCCCGCCACCCGGCAGCAGGCTGGCGATCTCACCGGGGCCGGCCCCGCGGACGAGATCACGCAGCATCGCGGTAAAGGGACTGTACGGCAGCCCGTCGGCCCCGAGCTCCAGGCACGCCCCGGTCAGTACCCGGACTCCCGCGTCCCGCGCGACCGCCGTGAACTCGCCGATCAGCCGGGTCTTGCCCATCCCGGCCTCTCCGCCGACGAGCATGGCGGCGGGCTCCCCCTGGCGGACCGTGTCAAGCGCGGCCTCCAGGGCGGCCATCTCGGCTTCCCGCCCCACCAGGACGGGGCTTGCGCCGCGTCTGCTCATCACATACTCAAGCATCGCACGAGGGCCGGACATTCCAGTCCGCCCGAGCACGGGCGGACTGGAATCCAGCTGCATTTCCCCTTGGCCCGTCTCCACGGGCCCGAATCCGGCGTCCTTTCCCTCGCCCCTCAGCGCAAAATCGCCATCACGCCATCCGGGCCCCGGTGCCGGCTCCTTGCCGCTCGACATCGCGATCGGGCCGCTAACACCGGCGGCCAGCGCTGGCCGGGCCGCCCACGTCAGCGGCCCGACTCCGCGTGGCTGCTACCCGCGTGCCGCACCGCGTCGAACATCTCGTGAACGAAGTCGGGGATCGTCGGCCCGGTGATCGTCTCCGCCTTCTCCTTCCCTGAGCGCCTGCCACGGGCCGCCGCGCGCTGCTCGCGAGCCCGGCTGGCCTTGCGCGCTGCTTCCTGCTGCTCCGCGATCCGCTGCTTTGCCACCTCGTACATCGAGTTCCCGTTCACGGGACCCTCCCTGGTCATCCGCAGAAACCCGCCTTGGTTTCCCGCGTAACTACAGGTTCGTTCTAAGGTCCCCCCGTACCGCTATCGGTCGTTCGCCGTATCTTCCGCGCCCCTCACTGCCTAGGCCGGATTAGCCGCCTTACGGGGATGGGCGCAACACCGGCCGGCGGGGCTTGGCCCTTTGTTCTTCCTGGCAATGCGGCACCGGGGGTCAAGGTGCCGGGCAAGCGGCAATAGACTGGTAGCTGCCGCGGATCGCGGCCCAGCCACGGACCGGCCGAATCACGGCCTGCTGCCCGAGGCCCAGTCCCGATGCCGAATGAGCGAGACTCACGCATGCCCGTACAGCAGGAGATCACCATGACGACCGCGCCGGAGCTCGCGACCCGCGACGACATCCGTAACGTTGCCATCGTGGCGCACGTCGACCACGGCAAGACCACCCTGGTCGACGCGATGCTGTGGCAGTCCGGCGCGTTCGGCGCGCACGCCCATGTCAACGAGCGGGTGATGGACTCCAACGACCTGGAGCGCGAAAAGGGCATCACGATCCTCGCGAAGAACACCGCGGTCAAGCACAGCGGGCTGACGATCAACATCATCGACACACCCGGCCACGCGGACTTCGGCGGAGAGGTCGAGCGCGGCCTGTCCATGGTGGACGGCGTCGTCCTGCTCGTGGACGCGAGCGAGGGCCCGCTGCCGCAGACCAGGTTCGTGCTCCGCAAGACCCTGGAGGCGAGCCTTCCCGTCATCCTGGTCATCAACAAGGTGGACCGGCCGGACGCGCGGATCGCCGAGGTCATCGACGCCTGCTACGAGCTGTTCATCGACCTGGACGCCAGCGAGCAGCAGATCGAGTTCCCGATCGTGTACGCATCCGCGCGGGCGGGCCGGGCGAGCCTCAACCGCCCGGCGGACGGCGGCATGCCGGACAGCGAGAACCTTGAGCCGCTCTTCGACGTCATCAAGCAGACCATCCCCGCCCCGACCTTCGACCCGACCGCCCCGCTGCAGGCGCACGTCACCAACCTCGACGCGTCGTCCTACCTAGGCCGGATCGCGCTGTGCCGGATCCACAACGGCACGATCAAGCGCGGCCAGCAGGTCGCCTGGTGCAGGCACGACGGCTCGATCCAGCGGGTGAAGATCTCCGAGCTCTTCCTCACCGAGGCCCTGGAGCGCGTGCAGGCCGACGAGGCGGGCCCCGGCGACATCGCCGCGATCGCCGGCATTCCGGACATCATGATCGGTGACACCCTCGCTGACCCGAACGACCCGCGACCGCTCCCGCTGATCACCGTGGACGAGCCGGCGATCTCGATGACGCTCGGCACCAACACCTCCCCGATATCGGGCCGCGACAAGGGCACTAAGGTCACGGCAAGGCTGGTCAAGGACCGCCTCGATCGCGAGCTTGTCGGCAACGTGAGCCTCCAGGTAGTGTCCACGGAACGGCCTGACGCGTGGGAGGTCCGCGGCCGCGGTGAACTCGCGCTGGCGATCCTGGTCGAGACCATGCGCCGGGAAGGCTACGAGCTGACCGTCGGCCGTCCTTCCGCGGTCACCAAGGAGATCAACGGCAAGGTGCACGAGCCGGTCGAGCGCCTGTCGGTCGATGTGCCCGAAGAGTACCTGGGCGCCGTCACCCAGATGGTCGCGGTGCGTCGCGGCCGGATGGAGACGATGACCAACCACGGGACCGGCTGGGTGCGCCTGGTGTTCCTTGTCCCGTCGCGGGGTCTGATCGGCTTCCGTACCCAGTTCCTCACCGAGACCCGGGGCACCGGGATCGCGCACCACGTCTTCGAGGGCTACGAGCCGTGGGCCGGCGTCATCAGGGGCCGGGCGACCGGCTCGCTGGTCGCTGACCGCTCCGGTGCCGCGTCCACTTACGCGATGTTCAACCTCCAGGAGCGTGGCTCGCTCTTCGTCCCACCGAGCACCGAGGTCTACGAGGGCATGATCGTCGGCGAGAACTCCCGCGACGACGACATGGACGTGAACATCACCAAGGAGAAGAAGGTCACCAACATCCGCCAGTCCAACCAGGAGGAGCTCGAGCGGCTGGTCCCGCCCCGCATCCTCAGCCTGGAGCAGGCGCTTGAGTTCTGCGCCGAGGACGAGTGCGTGGAAGTGACCCCGACCTCGGTACGGCTCCGCAAGACGATCCTCGACGCCAAGGAGCGCGGCCGGGTTCGCGGCCGCATCTCCCGCGAACAGGCCTAGACCTGCAAAAGCCGCTGATAAGGGCAGGTGCCGTCCGGGGACCTGCCCTATAAGGCTGTGCACGCAGGGCACATCCCGGCAATCTTTTCCATATTGCCGGATTCGATGCCATATGTCCATCCAGACCATCCGGCATTGGCGCCGTCGTGCCGAAATATCGGAAATGGAATATCGGTATACCCATTTCCACGGGATCGGTATACCGCCGCGAAGCTCTTCCGCATAGGTTCATATGCGGCTAGGCGCACCGGGGGGTGTGGCCGGCGCCGTGCAGGAGATGGCGTCGAGCAGTTCAGGGGCCTGCATCGGCGTGGAGCGTGGCGTCCCGCCCGGCGGGGGAAGCGGGCGGGAGGCAAAGCAGGAAGGAAATAAACGGGCGCGGCAAGGAGGTTGCGCCGCCACTGCGCCCCCTTTCATCCTGATGACATGGATTTGTCAGCCTCGCTTTGCGGCCCGCAATGCGCTATTAACCCTACGCATAACGCGATCTGGCTAGGGTAAACAGGACCTTGACTACAGTGATCGTCGCCGGGGGCAGTATTCCGCAGCGCGGCGAAGCTGCAAAGGGGGGAAGTCATGAATCAGCCACTGGCTTCATTTCAGATAGCTCCAGCTTTCAGGATCTCCTCACCACGGTCTTCCATTCCATCCCGAAGATCCTGGTTTTCCTGCGGTCCTCGTTATCGGATGGATCGTCGCGAAGGTCCTCGCGCGGCTCGTCGACATGATCCTCCGCCGGGTCAAGTTCGACCACTTCGTGGAGCGGGGCGTCGATCGGCCAGGCCCTCGCCCGGTCCAACACCGACGCGACGACCCTGATCGCCAAGATCGTCTACTACGCGATCCTGCTGGTCGCCCTGCAGATGGCCTTCGGTGTCTGGGGTCCCGAACCCGTCTCGACGATGCTGGACGCGGTCGTGGGCTGGCTGCCTAGGCGATCGTCGCGATCATCATCATCGTGGTCGCGTCCGCGATCGCGCGGGTGGTCAAGGACCTGATCAACGGGGCGATCGGCGGCCTGTCCTACGGCCCGTTCCTGGCCAGCGTCGCTCGATCATCATCATCGCGCTCGGCGTCATCGCGGCGGTTAACCAGGTCGGCATCGCCGCGTCGATCACCCAGCCGTCCTCTTCACGGTCCTGCTCACCGGGGGCGTGGTCGATCGCGATCGGCGTCGGCGGCGGCCTGATCAGGCCGATGCAGGAGCGCTGGGAGCGGATGCTCTCCGCGGCCGAGCGGGAGACGACCACCGAGCTCGCCGCCTACCAGCAGGGCCGCACCGACGCCATGCGCGCCCCGCAGCACGCCGCCCGGCCGAGACCACCCAGCAGCCCACCTACACGAGCGGCCGGCCGCCCGCAGGGCGGTTTCGGTTACCCCCCAGGGCCCCCAGGGCCCGGCTCGGGTTACCCCAGGGCTCCCAGGCCTCCACCAGCCCCGACTCGGGTCTTCCCAGGGCCCCGGCTCGATCCCCCCAGGGCCCGGCAACCCGCAGGGCACCGACCCGGGCGACTGGCGCGACCCCGGACAATCCCGGTAAAACAGGGAGCGAAAATTTAAACCGTCATCCCGAACGGGTGCGGCTGACGCCGAAGGTCAGCCGCACCCCGTTCCCGGCACTCGCCGACCGCGCGCCCGCGAACCCGGCCGAGTCCAGCGATCCCCGCCAGACATCGCGCGAATCGGGCGCCCGGTCCAGGCTTGACATGGTCGATGATACCCCACAGCGGTCAACGATCCACCTCTTCAAATTCGCGGTGACGGCCCGCGGTTCAGGCGGTGATGCCGAGGCCCTGGGTTTCGATGAACATGCGGCAGACGGCGGCCAAGCGCAGCGACTCCCAGTCAGCAGCGGCTCGTCGTCGCCCCAGGGGTCGCGTTCCTGGCGGTGCGGGGGCCACCAGCCGCGGGCGATCGCGGCCTCCATGAACCCTTGGGCGTAAAAGGAGCGCGGCGGGCGTGATTTTGCCCGGCGCTGGTCAGCGCGTCGCGGATCTCCGAAGCATGCTGGTCAACCGACGCGCGAGCACAGGCCTCGTCGGCGGAGCGCGCGAGGCTCACCTGACCCGCTTCACCGGCCAGCCGCAGCACCATTCCCGGCAAATCAACGTACATGGCATCAAAGGGGGACATATTGCGACGTTACCTTAAGTGACGAGTGGCGGGTGCCCGTTTACAACAACCGCCCCCGTGCTCACTAGGGTATCCGCGCAGGTAGTTCGCCGACGTTGCAAGTAAGTGGCCGGAACGGAGAATCTGTCCGGCGTCGGCGTTGCTGCTTGAAGCCGCCAGACTGTCCTGATTACGTTCCGTGTGTGAATGAGTTGCGGAAAGTAACTGTTCTGCGTGCCGTGGCGGCCAGCGGCGTTGTGACGGCACTGGCGCTCACCGCGGCGACCGGCGCCCGCGCGGCGGTCGCCAGGGCGGGCTCGTCGGCAGGCGCCGCGCCAGTTCGCCGGACTGGACATCTCGGCCTACCAGCACGCCGGATCGCCGATCGACTGGGGACTGCTCGCCGGACAGGGCATCCGCTTCGTCGCGATCAAGGTCTCGGAAGGGACCTACTACGTCAACCCGTACTACCCCTCCGACGCGCGAGGCGCCACCGCGGCGGGGTTCGCCGTGCTGCCGTACGTGTTCGCCAACCCGCGCCGGGCCAGCCCGACGGCGACGGTCCAACTTCGCGGTCGAGGAGGTGCCAAGAGCCGTCGGGGGCGAGCGAGGCACGGCTCCCGCTCGTCGTCGACCTGGAGAACGACCCCTACAATAAGTCCGCCGACTGCTACGGGCTTGGCGTCGCTCCGGCGATGCTCGCGTGGATCGCCGGGTTCACCGCGCAGGCCGAGGCGCTGAACGGGAAATGGCCGGTCATCTACACGACGGAAGACCTGGTGGCGGGAGTGCACGGGGTCCGCGGGCCAGTTCCGGCATGATCCGCTGTGGCTGGCCGCGTTCGACGGCGCCCAGGCCCACCGTGCCGTCCCCGTGGCGCGACTGGACATTCTGGCAGTACAGCAACGACGGCTCCCTGGCCGGGATCCGCCAGGCGGACCTGGACTATTTCCCTGCAGGCCGGCGGCCTTCCCCGCGCTCCGCCTGCCCGCCCGGCCCGCATCAGGGAAAGCAGCGTCAGGAAAAGCGGAATGCGGGCAGAAGGCACTTCCCAGGCCCCATCCAGCGCAGCGGTTGACAGGCAAGAAGGGAAACACGGGCAAGCACAGCGAGAAGGTCAAACACCGCAAGCACCGTTCAAGGCTCAAGAAGCGCTCGCACCGCAAGTCCCGGTCCGGGCACTCGCACACTGGCTAAACCCGCGAAGGCGCCCCCTACCCAGAACTTCCCGGGTCAGGGCCCCTTGGCCGTGGAAACCGGAAGCC
>CAWAWG010000012.1:0-591780 GCA_963785645.1 uncultured Actinomycetota bacterium | reverse complement strand
ACCAAGGGCTTCAACTCGACGGGGACACAGTGGTGGCGGCGGTCGTGACCAGAATGGAGACCGAACGGAGAACTAGCGTCACCCGCGCACCAAGGTGGCCCACGTCAGTCCCTCTCCTCTTGCTTGTCTTGGCCCTGCAGAGCGATGCTGAGCGTGGCGTTATCTAGCGCACCGATCCAGAGCGCATCCCCGAAAAATCGTGACGCAGGGTATGCGCCCGTCGCGCAGTGATAATAGGTGCGGTAGGCGTCATGGAGAAGCACGACGCTGTGATCTGTCATGAGGTCTAGGGCGGCGAGCAGGCACCGGCGGCGCTTGCGACCGTCCACCATGATCACATCGAATCGCCCCTTGGTTACCGCTGGGTAGTTCACGTAGGCGTCGAGGTTCGCCGCGCGATCAGCGATGAACTCATCGCCCATGAAGGGACGGAGCGCAGCGGAGTTCCAGCACACCACTTCGATGGTCGATCCGCTGCCCGGGACACCGGTCAAAACTCGATCATCCTCCATGTAGCGCAGCACCGTAGCTGGCCGCCGCAGCAACTCGGGCGCGATCTCCGAATCGCAGAAATCCCGATCGTACTCCAGCGCGAGCCAATAGAACGGAATTCCGAGGCCGCCGAAGAGCTTCGTAAAGGACAGCGTGCTCTTGCCCGCGCCCCATTCGAGCACACGCAGGGGTCGTGAATTCCTGTTTGCAGCATTCAATAGAACGGCCTTAAACGACTCTCCGTCCGGGACGCTCATCCACGCATACGGGCTCGGCTCGTGCTGTTCCCACGTTCCGTTTCGGAACCACAGCCAGGCATTCGTGGCCAGTGCCTCTGAAGGCTGCTGACCTTGCGGCGCGGGCTGCATAGTCACCTCTTATCGTTGATACGGCTTCCCGCATCGTAGGAGAAAAGGTAGAGCCCGGCCTCCCCCACGATGCACAACCGGGAGTTCTCAAGCCACGTACAGGCCCGCACTGGCTGTTCGACTCTCAAGGCTGCAGTACAGTGGCCCGCGTGTGTGTCCCAGACTCGCACCGTCCCGTTCGTGCTAGTGCCTGCTACCCACTGGTCGTCTGGGGAGATGGCGCAGCCCCAGACTGGGCCGTCGTCGCCGGTGAGTACAGCACGAATTTCCGCGGCTTCGATATCCCAGAGCCGTACGGTTCGGTCAAAGCTGGCCGATGCCAGCCATTCGCCGCTCTGGGAAATGGCGCAGTCGTTTACCCTTCCTGTGTGGCCTGCGAGCGTAGCGATTACCTGGCCCGTAGAAACATTCCAGAGACGGATAAGCTGATCTGAGCCCGCTGATGCCAGCCATGATCCGTCCGGAGCCACAGCGCAGCCGAACAGCTCACCGAGATCGCCGCCGAGGACGGCACGTTGTTTGCGGCTCGCCGCTTCCCATATCCGTACCGTGCCATCAGAGCTGGCGGAGGCGACCCAGGTACCGTCAGGGGCGATCGCGAGTCGGTTAACCCATCCGGTATGGCCGCTCAGGGTTGCGCTGGGGAACTCTGCGTACCCGTCCCACAAGCGCACCGTGCCGTCCACGCCGCAGGAAGCAAACCACGTGCCGTCTGGCGCGGCAGCGCAAGATCGCACCCAGCCGACATGACCATGGAACGTAGCTCGCGTTGATGCCGTGCTGGCGTCCCAGATGCTAAGTGTGCCGTCCGCACTCGCTGACACGATCTCATTGCTATTTGGGGCCGCGGCGCAGTCCCGTATAGGGACGGTAGTGACACGCATTGGTATGCCCGGTTCGGGGTTAATGTTTTCAGCGCTTCCGCGCCTGGGTTCGCCGCGTTGCCGATGCCAGATGCGGAGCATGTTGTCGGTACTGGCCACGGCGATCCAGGATCCGTCCGGCGCAATGATGCAGCTATTGGCACCTCCCCTGTCTCCGAGAAGGGTTGTTTCGACGGTGCCGCTGACTGTGTCCCAGAGACGGACAGTGCGATCAGCCCCCGCTGCGGCGAGCCAGTTCCCGTCAGGGGCGATAGCGCAGCAATTCACCCAGTCGCCGGAACCGGTCAGAACTCGCCGCTCAGCTGCGCTCGCCGGGTCCCAGATGCGGACAGTGCCGTCGGTTCCGGTCGAGGCTAGCCACGTGCCATCGGGTGCCACTGCGCATCCGGTTACAGCACCGTGATGTCCTTCAAGAACGGCACGTTGCGTGCCCGAGGCCGCGTCCCAGACGCGGACAGTGCCGTCGGTTCCGGTCGAGGCTAGCCACGTGCCATCGGGTGCCACTGCGCATCCGGTTACAGCACCGTGATGTCCTTCAAGAACGGCACGTTGCGTGCCCGAGGCCGCGTCCCAGACGCGGACAGTGCCGTCGGTTCCAGTCGAGGCTAGCCACGTGCCATCGGGTGCCACCGCTAGGTGCGTAGCCGCGCCTTGCTGCCCATCGAACGTAGTTCGCAGCGCGCCCGTAACCGGGTCCCACAAGCGTATCGTTCCGTCGTCTCCCGCGGAGGCGAGCCAGGTGCCGTCCGGAGAGACCGCGCAGTCCCAAATCCATCCGAGGTGACCATGAATGACGGTATTTGCCGAGCCCGACTCTACATTCCAGATCCGGACCGTGCCGTCGAAGCTGGCCGATGCGATCCAGCGCCCATCAGGTGAGGCTGCGCAGCCGCGAACCGGGCCAGTGTGTCCCTCCAGAGTTCTGTAGAGCGCTGGGTCTGGCCTGTCTGGAAGTGGCCAGATGGGGGTGAGGTGAGGCCCGGTGAAAACCGACATGGCGCGCTCCATTACTTGGTCGCTCGCGCCGTGGAGACGGGAAAGCAGGGTGTCGGCAAGGCTAGGCTGCAAGGGGACAAGGAGGTGCGCGGCCTGTCCGATAATCATGCGCAGCTCTCCTGCGAGTGAGTCTTGAACCAAGGCGAGGTCTGCGTCAGCGGCAACAGGGCCATGCCGTTCGAGTCTCTTGAGCAGCCAGCGTGGGTCGCAGACAAGCGCTGTCAACTCGGCCCGCTGGTTGGCCTCTGAGAGGTGGTAGCCAAGAAATCGCCAAAGATAGTCTGGGTGATCGGGAAGGGACCACCAAAGCGTTTGAAGCTCACCGGCGACCGAAGAAGAATCAGCCAATCGTCGCGCGGCATCCAAGAAGCGGCGGTTCCGACCGGCCAATTCGGCGGTTCCGAGGTGATGTCGCAAGTAGCTGCGGAAAACGTCGTGAAGTCGCAGCGCTGGCGTGCCCTGTTGCCACGATCCAATAGCAAGCCCGTAGCGCGACCAGCTTGTCTCTCAGCCTGTCAGTCGCGTCGCGGCCCATTTCACCAGTCGCAGCCCAGAACAGGGCGAGTACCTCCACCGGGATATCTGTGTCCTCTGGGAAGACCCCGAGATCGAAGTACCGATCACGCTCCGACGGGCTCAAGAGATCCAAGCTCGCTTGCAGGCTTGCCGCCACCGCCGTCTCCCTGCTGTTGGTATCGTCGAGGTCGAGGTCGAGGTCGAGGTCGAGGGCAGTAGGGCCACCGACCATTAGCCGATTGATCACCCAGGTGCTGGCTTCCTCGGCCGTAGCTCCTTGTCGCTGTTGCTCCAGCACCGCCGCATTTACCAATGCCAGCAGTAGCGGCCACCTGCCGGTTAGCGCCAGCAACCTGTTCGCCGTCTCAGGTGGCATTGTAATGGCGCCGTACGTTAGCGTCAGGGTAGCTTCGTCGTGTTCCATAGCATCAACTAGTACAGATTGCGACCTGCGAGGCAGTATTTTTCCATTTCGTGTGGTAACCAGCCGCCTACATCGGTGCCCACCCATCAGGAATGGTCTAAGCTGGGGTGAATTCCAAATATCGTCGATAACCAATATCGTATCTTGCCGCTGGTCCAGTAGAGCGCCGAGCCTGGCTCCTGCCAGTTCTGGGTCGCTAACGGTAGCAGGCAGGCCGGTCATGAGTTCGCATAGGCTATTTATTTTACTCGCCAATTCTGCGCCGCCAAGATGCTGGCCGACTGTGACCCATAGCAAGCCGCCGGGGAATCGCTCTTTCACTAGAGGGTCGGCCAGGCAGACGTGTGCCGCTACTGTAGTTTTCCCGAAACCGCCGGCTCCCTCCAGAGCTGTGGTAATGGCAACCACGCCCGAGTTCGGTGCGATAAGGGCGTCTCGCACTGCTTGCATCAGGATTGGCCTATCGATGACGAAGCCAGACAACGGCGGGACCATCCAGGGACGCTCCTCGTGCGAGGAGTGCTCATTTCCAATGACTATTGAGCCAACGATGCCCGTGTTGACGATATTGATGCCACCGGAGTTCCGCTGATGTACGTCACCTGTAGATTTTTCGATACCGCTCACTTTTCTGGCCCAGGCTGCCCTATGTGTATTGCGGTATCGCCCGAAACGCCAGTATTAGTGATATTTATCCCACCACTATTCGACTCGAAGACTGATCCCGTGTCGCTAGCTTGCGTCATATTTTTTTGCACGGCAGGTAGATCTGCCCTGATTTGTTCAATCAAATCTTGCAGTTCCCCAGCCGAATTCGGTCGCTCCTCCAGCAGGTCCTCCAGCCGGACACTCCAAGCATAAATGAGCATTTCGCGTACCTCGGCAATGCGGTCATCGCTGGCCTTCTCCAATTGCGCAGCAGCTTCGTCGAGCCTTTTTGCCGTTATGCGGTTACGTTCCATGTCGCCGTGTGCGAACAGTTTCATAAAGCCAGTTCGCGTGCAGGGCTGTTTTAAGGTAGCTGCAAGTGAAGTTTCGAACACATATGGTAGTCAACTGGTCGGCTGCAGGAAGGTGGGAAAGCTCCGCGCGGGATAGCGCGAAATATCCCGGGCTGTTTACCTGCAACTTCTCCAATAACAGAAGATGGCCCTCTCTTTTTCGTGAATAATGGTTGTTACCACACATCCATAATTCAGTAAGAGAAGGCCATCGGTTGCTATTCTCCCATTGTTCGTACGCGCAGTCAAACTGCGACTGCCCCGCATCCCGTGAATTCTGCTCGAATGCCGACATATCAAGCCTTCTCGAAATGCTCGAAGCCATCGGCGACCCGCGCAGGGCGAGAGGAAAGCAGCACCCGCTGACGTTCGTCCTAGCGGTCTGTGTCGTTGCCGCTCTGGCGGGAGCGAAGGGATACTCCGAGATCGCCAGGAAGGCCCGTGACATGACGGAGTCGCTACTAGGGAAACTGGGCGCCGAATGGGACTGGTTCAGGTCGAGGTACAAGTGCCCGAGTAAATGGACAATCCGCCTGGTGCTCTCCGGGATTGACGGCGATCACATGGACAGGGTGACCGGGAGCTGGCTCGCCGCACAGTCTGCGGCAAACATGGAAGGCCAGTGGAATATCTCTGTA
Source organism: uncultured Actinomycetota bacterium (assembly GCA_963785645.1). Lineage (GTDB taxonomy): Bacteria > Actinomycetota > Actinomycetes > Streptosporangiales > Streptosporangiaceae > Trebonia. Next base: position 586,461 of record CAWAWG010000012.1, on the reverse strand, counting down.
GACGGGAAGGTAATGCGCGGCGCGTGGACCACGGAAAACGAGCAGGTAACCCTGTTCTCCGCCATGATTCGGGAGGAAGGGATCACTGTTGCCCAGGTCAGGGTGCCAGACGGCACGAACGAGACCACCCGGGCGAGCTCACTGCTGGAATCCATGCCGGTTCCGGAAAGTGATCCGGCAGTATTCACGCTTGACGCGGCTCATACCCAGAAAGAAACTGCGGAAGCCATCAGGAAAAGACCAGGATGGCATTACATCATGACCGTCAAGGGCAACCAGCCGACCTTGCAGCGCGCCGCATTCGACGCCGTCTTGCCGTTTCTCCGCGGAGAGGCCCACGACATCATGGAAGACCGTTCCCGCGGCAAGCGAAAGACATGGTCCTGCTGGACCGCAGACGCAGGCGGGATCGACTTCCCCGGGGCCGCGCAAGCCGCCATTATCATACGCGAGGTATTCGAGGTCTCCGGCGACCGGATCGGCAAGGAAATGGTACTGCTGCTCACCAGTGCCGACGCAAATGGAATGAGCGCTGCCACGCTGAACCGGCACAAGAGAAGTCATTGGGGAATTGAAAATATGAGCCATTACCCCCGCGACACGGTATACCGCGAGGATCATAATCAGACATGGACCGGAGACGGGCCGCAGGTCCTCGCGAGCATCCACAGCCTTGCAATGGGGCTAATCCGGCTAAAAGGTATCAATAAAATCAAGGAAAGTACGGAGTGGGTAGCTGGCGACCGGACGCGAGCCCTTCAGTTCATGGCTACATAGCGTAGCGCCAGTCACAGACAGCTACCTTGAAACGGCCCTGGTTCGCGTGGCACCCCAGGCATCAGTGGCTGCGGTGCTGATCAGTGCCGCAGCTCCCGAGAATGCTAGTGAAGTCAACCACTCGCCAGTCATGGGAAACCCCTCCCCGCTGTTGATTATGACACAGATTGACAAACTGTAAAGAGTTGAATGAAGCGATCTCGACGATATAGTTGAGGTACTTGTTCTCGAATTGGGTAAGGGTGGTGCGGGTTATTTCGGTCATGCAGCGGGACTGGCGGTGATGCGCTGGAAGGCCGTCTGTCGAAGGATGATGAGGACGAACCCGCGGTCTCCCCGGCTGCGCAGCAACTTGTTCCGAGTGCGGTTGCCCGGGTGTCGTTGGCTAGCCGACGGGTTCTTGACGAGGACGTGGATGCCGATTGCACCCTCATAGCCGCTGTTTGCCAGGGGGCGGCAGGCCGCGGGCGGCATGGCGGCGGCGGTGAGGAGGTTCCCGCCGTGATGGGCGGGTACCAGGAGTCGATCTGCTCGCTGGGATCACCTCAATGGCAACTAAATGTCATCTATTCTTACTGATGTGGCCGTGGTCTCAGATGGAGCTCTGTCCGGAACCTGGATAGGTGATGATCGGGCGGTCTATTACGTGCATCACGAAGCTGATACAGTCTGGTGGGCTGGCCTGAGCGTTGATTCAGCCACGGGAGTTAGGGAGTTTCATCAGGGGCTAAGGTTCGCCAACATCTTCCGAGGCCGGATTTTCGGGTCTGCGATAGTCGGTGAGTGGGTTGATACCCCGCGGGGATACGTTCCGCAAGACGGCACGCTCGACTTGTCTATAGTGTCGGCCAATGAGATGCGGAGGTTGCGTGAGGTAGGAGGTTTCGGCTGTTCCGCATGGCATAGAGCCGATGGCGTGGCTGAAGTCGACATCTCCTCCAGGCTTGCCGAGTTGTTCCGGGATCACCGACTAGTCGATCGCCGTCTCTTTGCATGCGCCGAATACGGTGTCGCTCAGGGTGTGGTTGTTCGTAATCTCGCCGCCGACGGGGATGACCTTACTTTTGCTATTAAGGCGGATCAGCAACTCTGGAGCCCTTGGACCGCGCCAGCAGTCACTTCAGGGGAGGTGGCGGCGACGATCGCCAATCAGGGCGGCATTCTGGAGTGCACGATCCTCGGTCGTACTGGATCATCGGGTCTCCCCGGGTGGATGCAGCGTGAGGGGACAAGCGTTCTCTTCCCCGCCGGGCGCCCAGTCAACGGTTATGCTTCTATAGCGACGGATAGGTCCGCGCGTATCTTCAACCGAGATCTACCCCCTGCGACACATGTACGGGTCTCTGGATGCCTTACCATGCGGAATGGGCCTTCAGGACCCGGCGATATGGTGTCAGTATTCCCAGTTTACTCTATTGACGTAATCGCCCCTGTCGCGCGCGGTACGCTTACCGGAATCTGGTCTTCTGATGACCAGGGAACATATTATCTGCGGCATATCGGGAATACGATCTGGTGGCTCGGAATGAGTCATGGTCAGGGCCGGACCTTCATTAACGTTTTCCACGGGATGGTCGTGGTTGACGGCTCTGACGCCGTTATCCGCGGGGAGCTTGTCGATATGCCAAGAGGTACCCGTAGAGATGCCACCGTTCTAACAGTGCGTATGCCTAATCCGACGATGCTTACCGCCGCAGGTGGGGCATCTGGTCGATGGACAAAGATGTCCGGCTAAATTTCTTTCTATTCGACGAAGGAATAGAGTGGAGATTACCCATGTAGTCGGCGCTCGGCCGAACTTCGTGAAGGCCGCCCCTGTGATCGAGGCTCTTACCGCGCTCCGCTGCCATCAACGGATCATCCATACAGGCCAGCACTATGACGAGAAGATGTCGAACGTCTTCTTTGTGCAGCTCGGTTTGCCGCGACCTGATGTGAACTTGGGAGTGGGATCAGGATCGCACGGGGCTCAGACCGCATCGGTAATCGCAGGTGTCGAGCGCGAGCTTCAGACTCGCAGACCGGATCTACTGATGGTCTATGGCGATGTGAACTCGACCCTCGGCGCCGCGCTCGCAGCCGTCAAACTCGGCATCCCGGTTGGGCATGTGGAGGCTGGGCTCAGGTGCGACGACCTTACGATGCCAGAGGAATGGAATCGTCGCCTGACCGATCAGATGTCAACCCTGCTATTTGCCACTTCCCCGGAAGCGATCGGGCATCTCTCAAAGGAAGGAAGGCCAGTGTCGTCCGTGCACCTAGTCGGAAACACGATGATCGACACACTGGTAGCGTGCATGGACAAGCTCAATGTCCGAGCCGTCCGCACGTCGTTTGGCCTCCCGGAGACTTATCTGGTCAGTACTCTGCACCGCCCGTTCAATGTGGACACCAGTGAGGCCGTCAGAAAAATCGTCACTGCGATGTACGAGGTCGCGGACCAGGCTGACGTGATAATCCCCATGCATCCGCGCGGAGCGACCGCCTTCAAAGATGCGGGCCTAAGCGAACATCCGCGCATTCACATAGTCGGGCCGCTTGGGTATCTGGAGTTCATGTCGCTCGTGCGCGGCGCAACAGCGGTGATCACGGACTCGTCGGGGCTGCAGGAAGAGACAACATTTCTGCGGGTACCTTGCCTCACCTTGCGTCCTATCACCGAACGGCCAATAACCATCATCAAGGGGAGCAACCGCCTCGTCTCTTCAACCGAGCTAGCGACTGCGGTCGCTGACGCGATCGTGGACGGTCCTTACACTGGCGAACTGCCGCCGCTGTGGGACGGGCGGTCAGGTTGCCGGATCGCGCATATCATCACCAAATGGTTGTAGGCAAGTCGCTTGGCGGTGGGACGAAGGTCTCCCGACGGTTAGCAGGGGCGGGGCCAGATTGGACTCCATCACCACCAGGGAGAGCTTTGCGGAGGCGGCAATCGTCCCAGCCTTCGGTGAGGGCTCCGAGGGAGCCGTGTAAGAGCACATCCTTAGCCAAAGAGGACAGGGTCTGCTAGGTCGGCGTCAGGTCGGCCACGGGCGGCGGCCATGCCCTTCGGCGCGCGGTGCCGAAGGGAAAATTCGGTCAGGCATAGTTAGCCGTCGGCGACGGCAGCACACAGCAGTTCGGTGACGCGGTCGCGGTCCGCGTCGGACACGCGCAGCGCGACCGCTCCACACCTGACGACACGCCCGAGGCGCGTGTCGCCTAAAAGATTTATGTGATCACTTTAAGTGACGAGTAAAGTCACGGTCCCGCAGCCTGGGATCGGCTCTAGTTCAGGAAAGATGAGAAGCTCGTCGGCGGCTTCGCCACAGTAGAGGCCCTGAGCGTGAGCGCGCACGCCTGCGGCCAGTTCGGAGGGTGAGGTCATCAGGTCTCCTGATCGGGGTCGGTGAGGTGGCCGCCGGCGAGGCGGTTCCGGTATCCCAGTGCCGTGAAGGACGGCTCGTCGATGAGGTTGCACGCCTCGAACCCGGGGAACCGGGAGCCCCGGCCCCGGAGAAACTCGGCGAGCCCGGCGGTGACGGCCGGGCTGCTGCGGAGGAACTCGTCGATCGTGGTGAGAAGAGCGGTGAGACTGGCCGCCTCCGCCGTGGTCAGGGTGATGGCGGCCTTGCGCCGGCGTGTCGGGGTGCCGTACCTGTTCTACGCCGCGACTAAGGGGGCGTCGCCTGTGGAGGCGATCGCAGAGTTCCTCGCGGAACTGCGCGCCTCGGCCGTGCCGCGTGATGTCAGCCTTGTCCCTGCAACCCCCACTGCAAGCTGGCCGGACGCGTTCCGCGTTCTCGCCGCGGTTCTTCCGGACTCTCCCGTTGTAGTCGTCCTTGACGAGTTGCCCTGGCTGGCTGAGCAGGATGAAACCTTCGACGGTGCCCTGCAGACTGCGTGGGACCGGCTACTGTCTAAGCGCCCCGTTCTGCTGTTGCTGCTGGGCAGCAATCTGCACATGATGGAGCGGCTCACGGCTTACGACCGGCCGTTCTTCGGCAGGGCTGACAACCTCCTCCTCGGCCCGCTGAATCCCGCCGAGGTGGGAGACTCGGTGGGTCTTCAGGCGGCGGATGCCATTGACGCGTACCTCCTGTCCGGCGGGTTGCCCGGCATTCTGCGCGCGTGGCCCAGGGAGTCCCGGCGCTGGAGTTCGCCACAGCCCGTGATCACCGCCTTCCGTGTCCCTGTCGACCTCGACATGACGACGGGCACGGCCCTCATCTCACGACCGCAGACGGTATTCACCATCGCATGGTTACAGTTCGCAACGAGGATGCCTCTCTTGGTATTTCGTTGTCGGGCGACGGTCGGCCCGCGTCCGCTCCAGCGGTAAAAGCCGGGTGGCACAATGACGTCATGTCGCTAGTGCGCGTTCCGGGCACCCTGGAGACAGGTCGCCTCATCCTGCGACGCAGCAGACCGGGCGACGCCGCCGTCTACCGCCAGATGTGGACCGAGCGGGACCCGCGGGTGCTGCCGCACCGGCGGATCAGCTCCGACGGCCTGCCGCCGTGGAGGACATCGCCGCGCGGATACGTGCAGAGCGTGGGGAGGCGGGGCTGGGCCTGCTGGCGGTGGAGCGGAAAGGCACGGCCGACGTCATCGGGTACTGCGGGCTGATCGTTCACGGGAACGGCTCGCCTGACGAGCCTGAGCTGGCCTACGAGCTGCTGTGTGCCGTTCACGGCTGCGGTTACGCAACCGAGGCGGGCAGGGCCGTGGTCACATGGGCGGCCGAGGCGGGGTACCTCCGACTGCGGGCGGGGGTCTGGGATTGGAATGCCGCGTCGCGCCGGGTCCTGGAAAAGCTCGGTTTCCGCGAAACAGGCCGGGTCGAGCCCGACTCTGACTACGGCCACACCCTGCTGACCGTACGAGAGCTTTAAGGGTGGCCGGCGGCTGGCCAGCATGCGCACCCGGGCGAGGCTAGCACGCAAATTCGCGGCCCGAAGCCGGCAAACGAGCGGGTCACAGCGCTGTGACGAGGCCAACCATGCCCCGGTGAATACAAGTCAGGGCAGCACTCCGCTACCGGCCCGCGCGTGCATCGACCTTCTAGCATACGGTCGATCGTAGTCGACTGCATTCGCCGGAGGCCGTAATTCCTGAAGACGATGGACTCCCGGTTGGACCTCGCATGGCAGGGAAGCCCCGGGGCGCCTTGGTGCACGGGTAGGCAAGGGCGCACCAAAAGCAGACAGGCCGCCCTCTGGGGGACGGCCTGCCGGCGGTTGCGGTGGTGGTGGTTTACCGCAGGGAGTTTGTGAAGGTTTGCCAGGTGGCGGCGGTGAACGTTAGCGTTCCGCCGTGCGGTCCTTGGTGTCGCGAATCAGGATCGCGTGGTCTGTGTCGCCGACCTCGACGCAGTTGCCGTTGCCGCCGGTGTATGTGGCTACGCGCCAGGCTGGTTCGTTAGCCATGTCCTCACCCTCTGATGTCCGCTATGAGCTGCCGGGAGTCCCCTGGAGACAGGGCGCAGCCCTTAATCATGCTAAGAGCTGTGGCTATCTCCGCAACCTCCTTGGGGTCCTCGACGACCTGTCCCGATTCCCACCCCTCCAGGTAGGCAACGGGCGGCTCGCTCTTCGAACTCGAACAGCGCCGCAGGCCCGTCCGACCCGGGTGCGTCGGTCAGCGCTGATACGGGAATACCTGGATGACGGCCCGCGATGACTCGGACATCGTCACCAGGTGATCAAGCTGCTCGGCCATCACCTCGCGACCGCCGACAAGCTGCCTGAGTACCCCCTCGGCGATGATCACCCATAGCTTCGGCGGGCACTCGCGGGTGAGGATGTCCTGCCGCTCAAGTCGGGACTCGGACCCGCTGTTCGAGTGCTTCCGGCGGCATGTAGGGGCGGCAGGCGCGGACCTGGGCGCGGGCGTATGCCTCGGTCTGCAGTAGGCCGGGGATTCCGCGCTGTTCCCAGTCAGTGATGGCCGTTGCCCGGTCCTCGTACTCGACGCGCGGCCCGAACCAGGGCGAATACGGCTCGGTCACGATGTCCTTGTAGACCCGTTCGAACACTCCGTGCAGTCCGGAACAGGTTGTCTCTTTGTATCGCCATGTCGCGCTGGGGCTTGCGGTCGCAGGACTCGATCTTCTGGTACAGCGACTTGGACATGGTGAACTCCCGCGCGGCATCGGCCTGGGTCCAGCCGGCCTCTTTGCGGTACGCGGCGAGCAAGTCAGCGAATACCGCCCGTGCACTCATGTATACATTCTAGCGCTACAGCTACAAAAAGTAAGACACACAAAGACACTGTGGGCCAACGGGCCATAGCGGCCCGTCGCGCGGACCGCCCATCCTTAACCTACGCCCTCTTGAAGTCGTGCCGCGTCAACTGCACCCGACTGCATACTAGTAAGGCGGCTCAACAGCCCCCACAGGAAGAGCAGAGAAACATGAACGTCAAGGATGACGCATTCTCCCTCGGTGCTGCGACTTTGCCGCACTGGACGACGCCGCGCTGCTGAGCTGGCGGGCGGAGGCGCGGGAGGAGCTGGACGCGGCTCCCGCCGCGTTCCATCCGTCAAGCGGAACTGCCGCGCGCTACGACCTGTCGACCGGGGAAGTGGAGGACCGAGCCCGGCGCGCCTGGACCGGGGACCGTTAGGAGCAGTGTCATGGACGACGCGACAGCGGTGATCTCGGCCCTCTCTGCCAGTACCGCGCGGATGCTCGCGGTTGAAATCCTGCTCACCGAGCCCGAAAACCTGGGCGATGATGTCTTGGAGAGCTGCTTGTACCTGCTCCGTGAGCGGCTACGCGGGGAGTGAGGCCCGGTGCTCCCGTCGTCGGCGCGGCGACCGCGCCGACGGCGGGAGAAGCGTCCTGGTACTGGTGCGGGGAACTGGTCGGAGTGGTAAGCGCTCACACGGGCGGCGGCCGAATAGGTAACAGATCAGCGTCAATTACGAGGCAATGATCAAGCGCCTTCGACATAGATCATCGCCATCTTTACCAGTAAGAGAGATTCTCGATGCTTTCCGCTCTATCGTGAGTGGGCTTGCGCTCAGAATAAATTCTTCGTGATGCACTTTGAGCTATCCGCCTCACAATCTGCGTGAACCATCACGAGATACTGACAGTTGCTTCACTGGCCGCGCTATTCATAATGTGCACCTTGATATCCCCGATGCAATGACCCGGGGACAAACGGACTGTCGAGGGGACATGAAAGAACACAGTTGCAGGGTGGGGCGATGGACGTGCTGCGCAGCGGCGGCCATGCTCGTAAGTGGGGTTGGAGTGGCCGTTACCGCGCCCGCCGGCTTTGCCGCGCAGCAGACCAGCCAGGCAGGCTCCAGTTCAAGTCAGTGGAATCTGGGCGGCAGCAACAGCATTGACGTCGGCTACGACGGTACCAGCCTCGTATACACCGTGTCGTTTACGCAGAGCGGAAGCAGCCTTACCGGGACGCTGGACGACCCGTACTATCCGACAAGCGGCTCGATAACCGGGTCGGTCAGTGGCAGCAGTGTTACCTTCACATTCGATTACCCATCGGGCTCGGTCCAGGGAACCAGGACCTACACGGGCACCATTAGCTCGTCGGGCGCCGTCTCCGGCACCTGGACCCAGACGGGAAGCGAGTCGCCCGATAACGGCACCTGGTCGCTAGCGAGCAACGCGACGGCCGGGTCCGGATCGTCGCCCTCGGCCGCGTGCACGGCCGCCATCCAGACCTACAACAGCGACCAGGCGGCCCTGAACAACTTGCTTCGGCAGCTTCCAGCGGCCGAAGCAAGCCAGGAAGCCGAGGAATACCGTATCTCAACCCTGAACAGGGAGATCAACGACGATAATGAACTGATAGCGAAGTACAAGGACCTGGAATCGGCCAGCGACGATGACGCCGGAATCGTAAGCAACGTGCTCGATAGCTTCGTCGAGGAAACGGCACTCGATCCCAAGGACAATCCTCTCAAAAAGCAAGAGGAACAGCTACAGGAAGAACTCCGGCAAATCTCCAATAACACCCTGGAACCGGAGTCCCAGGCCATCGATTCAGATGTCGCCGACTCCTCCTTCGAGGGTGCCACCGCCGCCGAGTCCGCGGAAGCGGCGGCCGCGGGCGAAGCCGTCGAGGTAGTAGAGGCAACCGCCGAAGACGCGCTTGATCGCGCCTGGCTGCTTACCCTGGCCAAGGACGCCGCCAGGATCGTCACCGCGGACATCGCCCTCAAGTCAGTCCTGGTGCAGCTTGACGACCTGGAGGACCAGTACAAGGCGGCAACGTCAACGCTCCCGTCGGTGACCGACGAGCTCAACGCGGACAACACCCTGCTGAGCCGCTACAAGGCGGACATCAAGTCCCTCAACAGCCAGATAGCCGCCGCCCAGGCAGCCGCCCAAGCCGCCCTCGAGGCCAGAACGAGCGCCTGCGCGACAAGCTGATTAATCCGGAACACCATTACCCGGGCGAGGCCTTCGCCCGGTCCTGGCGCGGCGGGTCGGCCTAGAGACGGCACACCCGCCGCGCCAGCCTGGTGCCGGGGAATCGATCCGCATTTCAGCCACTGCTGCATTGTGTCGAAGGCGGGCCCGTTTCCGAATCCATGAAATCCTTAGTCAACAACCTCAGTGCGCCGTCCAATGCTGCCAGCGGGCGTTATCGGCGATCCTCACTAGCCTCGCCCGTCACCTCTGACGGCACGCGTTCGTCAGCCAGGGAGCCGATCGGGGCTACCTCCAGTGTGATAGCCCGCCAGTCCAGGACCACCGGATCGGCAAGCCGCGCCGCCGCGCGTTCCACGAGGTCAAGCACGGCGGGCGTCTCTCCGGCCACGAACCGTGCCTCGGCCGCCCCGAGCAGCCGCCGGGCGCGCTGCGGCTCGTCGGGCGACAGGTCGGCCGAGCGTTCGAGGAACGCGGCGCCGCTGGCCCAGCCGCCACGGCCGCGTGCCCGTTCAGCCGACCGCTCCAGCTCGGCGGCGACCTGCTCGTCGGGCTGGAGGGCGGCCTCGGCGAGGTGCCAGGCTCGCCGGTCGGGATCCCGGACCGGGTCGCAGGCCTCGGCCAGTGCCCCGTGGATCTGCCGCCGCGCGACGGCCGGCGCCGCATAGTAGATAGCCGAGCGCATCAACGGGTGACGGAACCGTACCGTCTGTTCCCAGGTGACCAGTTGCTCCATGGGCGGCAGCCAGGCGAGCTCGGGATCGATCCCCAGCTCGGCTACCGCTGCCCAGATTCTGTCCGGCTGGCCGGTCTGATCGGCCGCCACCACCAGTAGCAGTTGCTGCGCCGCGGGCGGCAGCGCGCGCACCCGCGACCGGTACAGCTCGTCGAGGCGCCCGCCAAAGTGCAGCGGCTCGGCCAGCGGCGCGGCACCGGACGCCTCGGCGGCGGTGAGCTCGCTGCCGAACTCCACCAGCGCGAGTGCGCTGCCCGCTGCCTGTGCCACGATCCGGTTGCCTACGCGCTGGTCAACGGGGAATCCAGCTGCCGCCGTGAGCAGCTCCAAGGACGCGTCGTCCGCCAGCGGGCCGACCGTCAGGTGAGGCAGCCCGTCGAGGGGACCGGCCCGCCGTTCCCCGTCCCGGACGGCAAAGATCACTGCGACCGGGTCGGCCTGCAAGCGACGGGCGACGAACCCCAGTACTGCCAGTGACACGTGGTCGAGCCACTGGGCGTCGTCAATGACGCAAAGCACCGGCTGCTTGACCGCTGCCCCGGTGATGAGCGTCAGTGCGGCCAGGCCGACCAGGAACCGGTCCGGGGCCGCCCCGGAGACCATGCCGAAGGCCGCACCGAGCGCCGCGTGCTGCGGTTCAGGCAGCCGCTTAAGATCGCGGAGGAACGGGAGCCATGACTTGGTGCAGACCCGCGAACCCCAAGTCCATCTCCGACTCGACGCCGACCACGCGAGCTACCTGCATGTCGCCCGCCTGTCCGGCTGCCCAGTCGAGCAGCACGGTCTTCCCGATTCCGGCCGGGCCGCGCAGGACGAGGACCCCGCTAGCCCGGTCGCGAACCGTTGCCAGCACCTGCTCAAGGGCAGCCGTCTCGTGGGCCCGGCCCAGCAGCACGCGAGGTACCTTGTACCTTTCCCGCCGCCACGCAGAGGCAGGCGCTTCGCTATTCTCCCATGATTCCGGTCTGAATCGCCATCTAGCGATGGCTCAGTGAACCCGAACCCCATGACCCGGGCGCCGACCAGGGCAGTCAAGGGCGCGAGCGACTCGCCCGAGAGAGACCCTGAGCCGTATATGAGCACCCGGCCGGAGGGAACAACAGCTACCAGAGGGATCATGACCACGTGGCCTGCACGACCAACCGGAGTCGTCGGCGCTCTGTGGTCTGGCTGGCTGCTTGAGTGGAGGGGGTGAGCTGGTGGTGACTTCGCAGCAGCAGGCCGGCGCTCTGCTGTCGGTCAATGTGGGCCTGCCGCAGGACGTGACCTGGCACGGCAAGACGGTGCACACGGCGGTGTGGAAGAAGTCGGTGGCCGGACCGCGGATGGTGCGGCGGCTCAACATCGACGGTGACGGCCAGGGGGATCTGGCCGGGCACGGCGGCGAGCAGCGAGCGGTGTTCGTCTACCAGATGGACTCGTACCGCTACTGGCAGAAACAGCTCGGCCGGGATGACTTCAGCTACGGGCAGTTCGGTGAGAACTTCACCGTGCAGGGACTGGCCGACGACCAGGTATGCATCGGCGACCGGTACCAGATCGGCAACGCGGTCTTCGAGGTGACCCAGCCGAGGGTCACCTGCTTCCGGGTGGGCATCCGGATGGATGATCCCCAGATGCCCGCGCTGCTCGTCTCGCATCACCGGCCCGGGTTCTATTTCCGGGTGCTGACCGAGGGCGAGGTGGAAGCCGGGCAGGAGATCATCAAGCTCGCTTCCGGCCCCGAGGCCATGACGGTCGCGGACACGGACGCCCTGCTGTACCTGCCCGGGCATCCCCGGCAGCAGCTGCTGCGCGCGCTGCGCATCCCGGCCCTCAGCGGCGGCTGGAAAACCTCCTTCCAGGAGATGCTCGACCAGTCTGGGAAGTCGGCAGGCAACGCGGGCCTGGCCGAAGAGAGCCCGCCGCCGGCCTGGCCCGGGTTCCGGCCGCTCGCCGTGACCGGGATCAGCCCGGAGAGCGAGACGGTGATCTCGCTGCACCTGGCCGATCCCGGGGGCGGGAGCGTGCCGGCCGCCCTGCCCGGGCAGTTCCTGACTCTGCGCCTGCATCCTGACCCGGCCGGCCGGCCGCTGCTGCGCAGCTACTCGCTGTCGGGGCCGCCGGGCGCCCGCGATTACCGGATCAGCGTCAAGCGGGAGGAACACGGCGCCGGCAGCCAGTTCCTGCACACCCGCGTGCGGGTCGGCGACCAGCTGGAGGCAGCCGCGCCGCGCGGCACCTTCACCCTGCGCCCCGGCCAGGCGCCGATCCTGCTGATCAGCGCGGGCGTCGGTGCGACCCCGGTGCTGGCCATGCTGCACGCCCTGGCCGCGGCCAGGTCCGCCCGGGACATCTGGTGGCTGCACGGCGCGCGCTGCCGGGCCGACGAACCGTTCGCCGCCGAATCCCGCGCCCTGCTGGCCGAGCTTCCCAGCGCCCACCGGCACGTCTGCTACAGCAAGCCGGGCCCCGGTGACGTCCAGGGCCGCGACTACGACACGGCGGGCCGCCTGTCCGCGCCGGTCCTGGCCGGCCTGGACCTGCCCCGCGACGCCGAAGCATACCTGTGCGGCCCGCCCGCCTTCATGGCCGATATATCCGCTGCCCTGGCCGCAGCCGGCTTCCCGGCCGCCCGCATCCGCACGGAGGTCTTCGGCGCCGGGCCCGCGCAGACACCCGGCATCGCGCCCGCACCCGCCCGCCGGCCGCACCCGCCCGCCGGCCAGCCGGGCAGCGGACCCCTGGTCGGGTTCGCCCGCAGCGACCTGAGCGTGCGCTGGGACCCCGGCTACGCCAGCCTGCTCGAGTTCGCCGAAGCCTGCGACGTGCCGGTGCGCTGGTCATGCCGCACGGGAGTGTGCCACACCTGCGAGACCGCCGTGATATCGGGAAAGGTCAGCTACGACCCGGCCCCGGTCGACGACCCCGCCGACGGCAGCGTGCTCATCTGCTGCTCGCAGCCGAACGAGGACCTCGTCCTCGACCTGTGACGCCCCGCAAGCCGAGCCAGAGCGAAGCGGACCTCGGCCTAATCCCGCATTGACCCGGCCTGGACAAGTGACAACACAGCATTAGCCCGAACGAGGGCGTGGTGCCCGCTCGCATCATCGGTAACTCCTGGCCGGGGTGACCACAAGGCCGGGGTGACCGCAAGACGGCTAGCTGCCTGGTGGGTCGGAGCCCTCGGGCAGCGCTCGGTGGAGCTGGCCGCGGGAGGTGGCCTACCGGACGGCAAGCACCCGCAGCTGCGGAGGTCCTGGCAGCGCGTCGCGGAGCCTTCTCCGGGAGCTGACTCCGAGTTTGACGTAGACCTTGCGCAGGTGCCATTCGACCGTCCGGGCGCTGAGGAACAGCTTGATCCCGATCTCCGGGTTGGTGAGACCGTCAGCCGCCAGGTGGGCGATCTGGACCTCCTGGGCGGTCAGCGCGGAAGCGGTTTCTGGCACGCGCCGACGCGCGGTCTCGCCGGTGGCCATGAGTTCGCCCCGGGCCCGCTCGGCGAATCCCGCCGCGCCCATCGCGGTCAGCAGCTGATGCGCCTCGCGGAGCTGCTCGCGGGCGTCGCGCCGACGCATTCGCCGACGGAGCCATTCCCCGTACAGCAGCCGCGCGCGAGCCAGCTCGGCCGCCACACCCGCTCTGTCCAGCAGGATTATCGCCGTCCGGTAGTGCTCCTCAGCGGTCCTCGTCTTCGGACATCAGGGCCCGCGATCGGGCCAGCAGCCCGCGCGCCCAGTCGCTCTCGCTGGCCGCCGCGATTTCGCCAAGCCGATCGAGGGCACCGTACGCGCGCTCCGGGTACCCGAGTCGCGCCGCGGCCTCGATGAGCTCGACCATGGACCAGGCGGTCAGCCCGAGGCTGACCGCACCGGCGGCACCCTCTTCCGCTGCCGCCAGCGCTTCCTCGTACCGGCCGAGGCCGTTGCTCACGAGCGCGGTCGCCCACGCGCCCGCGGTCAGCCACTGGCCCTCACGGCGTGCCAGCATGCGGGGAGCGGCGGTCGCGGCGAGCTGCTCAACCGCGCTCTGCGCGCCGCTCCAGGCGGCCAGCGCGAGAGAACTGTACGGGCCCACGGTTATCCCGGCGACCTGGGCGACGGCATCGGCTTGCCGGGCCATCGCGGCGGCGGCCGCGAAGTCGCCGGCCAGCAACTGCGCCATCGCGCCGTTATGGAGGGCACCGGGGAGCGCGTGCAGTTCTCCCGCCCGGTTTGCCTCCTCGATCAGCTGGCTGGACAGTCTGCGCCAGGTCGCGTGATCCCATAGGTCCCGGGCAACACGGCAGCCGAGGAGCAGCCGGCCGCAGCCGGGCGCGGCGCGCTTGGCCTGGTCGGTGAGCACGTCGAGCGCGCGCCGCAGCGCGGGTACGCCCGCCGCGAATCCGTCCGTTATCAGCACGGCTAGCCCGCTCGCCAGGTCGTCATCGTCGTACGGCGGGTTTCCTGCCGCGGCGGGTGCCGCTGCGACTGCCGCGGCGACTTTGCGCAGATGATCCTCACCGGCCTGTCGGCCGGCCGCCTGAGCGGCGTAGAGCGCGTCGGCGTACCCCTCGCGCGCCGTCAGCGGGTCCAGCGGTTCCAGCTGGGCGGCGGCCTCCAGCAGCCATCGTGCGGCTAGCTCGCGGGCGGTGCCTGGGCCGTCCGCGGTTAGCTGGGCGCTTAGCAGGTCGGCGCGCCTCCGCATCAGGTCATCGAGCGGACCTGCCTGCGCCACGGCCAGCAGGCGCAGGGCGCTGCCCCGGGCGCCGCCGCGATGCTTGGCGCGGGCCGCCGTCAGGGCGCGGCTGGCCCGGCGAGCCGCGTCGGGTGTGCGCATGGCGGCATGCTCATGGAACACCGCGCTCGCCGCCAGGCCACCCCGGTTCCCGGCGCTGTCGGCCACTTCCTCGATGGCAGAGGCGACATTCTCGTCGAGCGCTGACGATGCGTGCGCGAGATGCCAGGCCACGCGCTGCGGATCGGCATGGGGGTCGATGGCCGCCGCGATGGCGCGATGGACGCGCTGCCGGTCCGCCGGTGATGCCGCCCAGTACACCGCCGACCGGGCGCGGTGATGGAGGAACCGGACGCGGCCGGTGAACTCGATGATCCCGGCCGCCTGCTCCGGGTCCCGGTCGGCACTTAGCCGGCGGGCGGCTCGCAGCACGAGTACCGGGTTCCCGGTTGGCTCGGCCGCGGCGATGAGCAGCAGCAGCCGGGTGGTGGCAGGAAGCGCGTCCACCTGGTGCCGGATCTCCTCAACTTCCCGGTCCGGTGCGGCTGTGGTGGCGGGAAGCCCGAACCCGCCGGCCAGCTCCTCCGGTGTCTGGCGAGTCGCCGCCCGCTGCAACTGGGACGGGTTGCAGCGAGCTTCCGCGAGCATCTGGTCCCTGACCCCGGGGTCAACCGGGCCTACCAGCCGCGAATCCAGCAGGGCCCGCGCGTCCTCCTCGGCTAGGCCGGTGACCGCAAGGTCCGTCAGTCCCGCGAAGTCCTGGCCGGAGCCGGGCCGACGTGACCCGACAATCAGCGCGACCGGCCCGGCGGTCAGCCGGCGGGCCGCGATCGCGATCGCCTGCATCGACGCCGTGTCCAGCCACTGCGCGTCGTCAACCACGCAGACCAGCGGCCGGTCCGTGGCCGCCTCAGTTAGCAGGTTCAAGACGGCCAGGCCGACCAGGAAATGATCGGGGCTGCCTGCTCTCACTTCCCCGAAGGCAGCAGCCAAGGCGTTGCGCTGCGGGCCAGCCAGGTGATCTCCCCGGTTCCACAGCAGGTCCGCAAAGCCGGTGCAGGGCCGCGAACACGCAGTCCTGCTCCGACTCGATCCCCGCCACGCTGACCACCCGGAACCCGCTCGCGCGCACCACCAGGTAATCCAGCAGCGCCGTCTTGCCGACACCGGGCTCGCCGCGCACCACCAGCGCTCCGCCCCGGCCGGTCCGCGCGCCCGCGACCAGCCGGTCGAGGATCTCGCACTCCGCCTGGCGCCCGAACAGCGTCGGTTCGTCGACTAGGAGGTCCCCGCTGACGCTCACCCCGGGGATGTCGTCTGCGTTGGCGCCCGGGCCTTACCCCTTGGATGGGCTCATGTCGGTTACCACCTCCACTCCCGCATCCTGGCGGAGACGGCGCCGTTCCCGAATCCACGAATCCCTTAGTCGATGACCCCAGCGCGGTCCTTCGGGGCTCGCCCTGAACCTGGCCCAGAAGCAAGAAGACGGGCGGCTGCCACGGAGCGCGACCCCGCCGCACCGGGCGGGTAACTGAGCGGATAGCGCGGAGCACGAACCCGTTCGGATGATCCTTCTGTCTTTGGCTTGGCTGGTTTCCGGTCGCTCATCACGGCTGCGAGTCGACGCGCGGTAGCACGTCCTGCAGGCTCAGGAGCCTGATGACGCGCCAGGCCGGTGCGGACGGGCGGATCACCCGCATCTGCGCGCCCTCGAGCCTTACCCTGCGGGCCGTCGCGAGCAGATGCTGGGTCTTGCCCATGCCGATGTGGACATGATCAGGAACTTCGGCACCGTGATCGATGACGACGCGGTCCGGTCGCTTGTTCTCTCGACCAGGCTACTGGGCACCCGAGAGATCATGATCATCAATCACACCGACTGCGGGATGCTCAGGTTCGCCGACCGCGACCTGGAGGACCAGCTCCGCAAGGCGACGGGGCAGGCGCCGATTGCGCCGGCCAGGTTCTACAGCTTCACCGACCCCGTGCAGAACACCAAGGAGCAGATCCAGAAGGCCAGGTCGCATCCGTGGATCTCGCCGGAGGTACCGATCAGGGGGTTCGTATACGACGTCAAGACCGGGCGGCTGAGCGAAGTGTTCCCGGACGGAGAGACCATCACGGGTTAACAGGGACCGTCACGGCGGTAGGGACGGCCAGCGGACGGTGATGACCACCGCATCGGTGAGGGCTTCCCAGCAGTGGTCTGTCCCTGGCGCGAAAATAGTTTGTCAGGGGCTGGTTTCGGCAGGCATGCTTCGAGCGTGTCTGACGGTCTCGTCCGCTGGCCGGCTCGCCCGGTTACGCCGGGTCGGGTCGCGGTGATCACGGTCTCGTACAACACCCGTGAGCTCACCGCGCTCCTGCTGTGGTCGCTGCGCCGGATCCTGGCGTGGGAGTCGCTGGAGATAGTCGTCGTCGACAACGGCTCGAAGGACGGGTCGGCGGAACTGCTCGCGCAGATCGACGCGGCCGGAGGATGCCGGCTCATCGCGAACGCAGGCAACGTCATGCACGGGCCCGCGCTTACCCAGGCCATGTCGTTCATCGCGTCGCAATTTACCGGGTTGCCGCAGTGGGTCTGGGTGCTCGACTCCGATGTCGTGATCAGCAGACCGGACGCTCTTGAGCAGGCGGTGCGGCGGGCGGAGGAGACCGGGGCGGCGGTCGTCGGCGAGCCGTGGCGGGACGACGGGCACGACATGGACCGCTTTCTCGCGTACTCGCTGCTGATCGACCCTGTGCATGTCTGGCGGGACGGCATTGAGCCTTTCGCTGACGGCGGGGACCCCGCGTTCGGCCTGCTCCAGTCCGCGAAAGCGCAGGGCGAGACGCTGTCCGAGTTCTCCTTTGCGAGAGACGGCTACGTAATCCACCGGGGCCGGAGCAGTCTCTTCACTGTGTGGGCGTCCGACGACACCGCCCACCCTGACCACTGGTGGGCCCGCGACCATCACGAGCCGCACTTCGCTCTCGTCGACGGTGCCGCCGCCAGGCACGATGATCTGCTGAGAGCCTTCCGCGCCGACGTCGGCCCGCTTGACAACCCCAAGGCGGTCAACGCGCTCACCATGCCGGCATGACTGCTCCATTGACGCCGTGGGGGGTTCATCAATGCGAGGGGCAGTACTCAAACGGCAGCGCAGGGGGCACGGGGGTCAGCAGGCGGGTGCGAATCCCGTCGCGGTGAAGTGGTCGGTCACGAGCTTGGCGCAGCCGGCAGGATCCTCCAGCCAGGGGCCGTGCCCGCCCGGGACTTCGCGAAGCGCCGCGCCGGGGATCTTGGCGATCGAGGCGCGGGCTTGGGCCGGGCTGAGGAACGGGTCTTCGGTTCCCCAGCAGAACATAGTAGGCGCGGTAATCCGGCCTAGCTCACGGTCAGTCATGACGCTGTCTGGCCGGGGCCGCCGGAAGCCGTCGATCGCGTGCATGAGCGAGGCGACGGTCCTGGCGTTGCCGTTGCGGTGGCCCGCGAGGCGCAGCACATCGAGCAGGTCATCGGGCGCGGCCGCGGCGGCGGCAGGGCTGAGGCCCTGTCCGAGGAGTCTGCGGTACACCGGCCGGGGCATGGGGGTGCGCAGCACGGCTTCGCCGAGCGCGGGGACGGTCAGCAGCGACAACGGCATCCGGACAGCAGCACCGGGTAGTGCGACCGCGGGGTCGCCGATGGCGACCAGCGAGGCGATCCGTCCCGGCCGGGCAGCCGCGTACCACAGTGCAAACATCCCACCCAGTGAGTGGCCCACGACCGGGGCAGCGGTCAGGTCGAGTGCCTCGAAGAGGTCGTCCATCAGGCGCAGGGTGTGGTCGCGCACGCCGCCAGGCCGGTAGGCCACCGGGTCGGACAGGCCATGGCCGGGCAACTCGACAAGGAGGGCCCGATACCCGGAGAGGTCGGCGAGCCACGGTGCCCAGACGGCAGCGGCGAGACTCACCCCGTGCAGCATCACCAGCGGCGGGCCTGCTCCGACGCCGAGCACCCGCAGCCGCACCCTGGCGGCGGTGAGGTCGAGGAACGACTCCTGAGGCTGCAGGCCGCTGCGTGCGAACAGCCGGGTCTCTGCTTCTTGGATCCTGCGGTCGAGGTTCATGCTTTCCCGCCTTTCTCGCGCGCGACCGCTGTGGTCGGCTCATGTGGTTTCGATGTGCTGGGGAGCCCTGCCAGCCCCGGGCCTATCCGCGGGCCGGCCTTGGTGAGCGGAACCGGGCCGCCCTCCATCGGATTGCTTATACGACGAGCCAGGTGCCGATCTTGTGACATCACGTCGGTATCGCACGAGCTCAACGCCCGTTACTCTTGGCCCCGGTGGCAAGGTCGTCACCATCCCGCTCGCACCTCGCACCTCGCACCTCGGACCGCCTGGAGCGGCACGGCGCCGCGCGGATCGTCCGGCGCGTCACCCGCCGCGCCGGGGTCGCTAAGCATGTAGGCCCGTACACGCTGCGGCGCGCGTTCATGTGCTCCGGTCGGTGCGTTCGCCGGCTGGCTGGGCACCGGCTGGCTGGGCGCTGGCTGGCTGGGCGGTGGGGAGTCCGCAGACGAAGGTCGCGTACGGGGCCGGGGGGCGGTTGGGGGGCGGGGGCTGCTCGGTGCAGTGCGACTCGATCCACTGCACCCGCGGGTCCGAGCCCGTCGGTGACACCGGCAGTATGAATGCGCGCACGTAGCCGCGGCTGATGTCGGCCTGCAGCGTGGCCAGGGTCGGGGCCGGCACGTTGCCGAGGTAGCCGCCGATGGGCAGCACTTCCCGGCCGCTGTAGAGGATGTAGCTCTGCGCGAGCCCGGATGTGTCGGTGCCGAACAGGGCGTCGCCGGGGGGTGTTTGGAGGTCCAGTCGCTGGACCGCCCTGGTGAGGGCGGGTCCGTTGGCGGCCAGGATCTGGTTGTTGTGTGCGGTCTTCGGCGACTCGAACGGGGTGTCAAACGGGCCGAGCCCGCTGATGACGCAGCTCACGGAGGCTGCCACGGGCAGGAAGAGCGCGGCGGCGGCCGCGGTGAGCGCGGCTGCGGTCAGGCGCCCGCCCCTGGCCGCCGCGGGCAGCATGAGCTGCACGGCGGCGGCCGCCGCGGTGACCGCCGCCACCCCGGTGAGCACGACCGGGCCGGATACCGTCCCCGACATCAGGTAGGCGCCGTAGCCGACGCAGCCGAGCACCGTCGCGGCGACGGTCAGCCGCACCCTGGCCGGCCAAGGGCGGGGGCCGCACACGGCGATGCCGGTGCCGCACAGCGCGGCCGCCGCGGGGACGAGCGCCGCGACGTAGTACGCGTTGATGTACGTACCGGAGCTGAAGAAGACCGCGAGGACCAGCCACCAGCCGCCCCACAGCACGACGGCGGCGCGCAGCGGGTCGCGCCGGTCCTTCCGGCGCCGGGAGATGAGCACGCCGAGCGCCCCGGCGAGGGCTGCGGGAAGCAGCCAGCCGCTGTCGGCGGCGAACGGGCCGTCGAGCAGCCGGTGCCAGCCCGGCTTGATGCCTATCGTCTCGGCGGTCAGCAACTGCCCGCTCTCCACGGCGGCGATAATAAGCGGCGACGGCGGCCCGGCGACGGTCGTCCACTTCCCTGTCAGCCGGCCCAGGCCGTTGTAGTCGAAGACCTGCGTGTACGCCGAATCGTTCGAGCTGCCGTCCACGTAGGGCCGGTCCTGGGACGGGACCAGCGAGACGGCCGTCATCCAGGACAGCGAGACCACGGCGGTGACCACCCCGGCCAGCGCGACGTGCGCGCACCGGGTGCGCAGGCGCGCCGCGGGCGCGGCGAGCAGGTAGGCGGCGGCCAGCGCGGGCAGCACCAGCCAGGCCTGGATCATCTTCGCCTGGAACGCGAGGCCGACCCAGACGCCGGCGAGCAGCAACTGCCCCAGCGACCCGGTGAGCAGCGCGGCGGACGTGGCGTCGGCGGCGAGCACGAGCAGCAGGATCAGCA
This sequence comes from uncultured Actinomycetota bacterium, assembly GCA_963785645.1. GTDB lineage: Bacteria > Actinomycetota > Actinomycetes > Streptosporangiales > Streptosporangiaceae > Trebonia. The sequence goes on along the minus strand of CAWAWG010000012.1, from coordinate 565,934 downwards.
GCGAGTCCGATATGTTGCCCCGGCTCAGCAGCACGGTCACGGGCGTAACGGCGAGCACGGCAGAGGCGGTCAGCCCGGCCACGGGCCCGGCCAGCCGGCGGACCGCCCGGTACAGCACCAGGATGGTGAGCACGCCCTCGGCCACCTGCGGCAGGACCAGGGCCCAGATGTGAAAACCGAAAACCCGCAGCGACAGGGCCTGCAGCCACAGTGCGCCCGGCAGCTTGTCGACGGTGACGGTCCCGGCCGGATCGAACGCACCGAAGATGAAGTCGTGCCAGCTTTCCGACATGCTGCGGGCCGCCGCACCGTAGAACGGCTCGACGCTGGCCCCGGCCATTCCCCAGCCGTACGCGACCGCCGCGACGACGGCCACCGCGAGCAGCGCCGGCCGGGCCCACCCGGGCTGATCCTCGGGCGAGCGCCACGGCATCAGGAAACGGCGCCAGCTAGGTGCTGCTGGCGCAGGCGCAGGTACTGTTTCCGGGATAATGGCCGTTCCCTCCCGCCTGACCTGCCCAGTATGGCGCAAAACCCGGGTCATGTCCGCAGGACAGTTTCCGCGCGGGCTCGGCCTGCACACCTGTTTCAGCCTCTGGGATCAGGCTGGGGAATACGTTAACCGGGCATCAAGAGAACCGCCGTTGGGGTCCGTCTTGGGACTTGCGACAAGCCCGGAGAATGACTAGCGAGGCATTCGCCAAACAGCTCGCACCAGATCCGGGTTCCCTCGATTCGAGCTATCCGTGCTCAGCTTCATGTTGGCGAGCCTTGGGCGCAGCGCTTGTGTGATTACCTTTGCGCGGCATCAGCGGTCTGCCTCACGCTTGCTTCGCTGATCGCGGCCATCCGCTGGGGGGCCTGGGTCCTCGGCGGCGGTCGGCCGGTACGCGACGCCGCCGAGGAAGCCGAGCTGACCAAGCTGTACCGGACGCTGGAGCGGCTCAACCAGGAATACAGGTTTCCTGGCGACCGAGCTGCAGGCCGGCAAATCGTGGGCACCTCGGCTTTCCTCGCCATCCGGGCGGCTGGCGGTGGGCCGCGAAGGGCCGCACCCGTTCGGTGGAAAACTGGCCGGGCCATGGACCGGCATGATGGCCGGGCACGGACAGGTTCACTGGGTCGCTCCCGAATTTCCGCGACGCGGCGGGCACTGGGCGCTGGTAGCGGTGCAGGACAGACAGCGGTCCTCGCTGACGCTCGACATGATCCTGCCCGGCAGTTGGGTGAAGGGCGGTGCACTCGACGAGCACCGCGCGGCGCTCGCTGCGGTCGCTCCAAGCCCCGATACTGACCTGAATGTGACTGCGGGGGCGCTGAAGTGGCTGCGGCGCTGGCGATATCGGCGCTCATGACGACCGGCGTCGGGATCATGATGAGGGGCACCTGAATGCGGCGGCCGAGCGTGACAGTGGCGACGGTCAACCCGCACAGGATCCACATCGTGCATTGCATGCCGCACATCTCGGTCAGCAGGCCGCCTAGGGCGGGGCCGAGGGCACAGGCGGCGAATTCAAGCAGCATTCCTATACTGGTCACGCGGGCGAGGCTGCTGGCGGCCACGGTTCGAAGGAAATAAGTGTCAAGCTCCACGTTGGCCATCGCCCCGACGAAGCCGAAGACCACCATGACGAAAGCCATTACCAGAATTTGCCCCGGGCCGCCCAGGATGGCGAGGGCAGCGAGGGCAGCGCTCCAGATGACTGGCTGAAACTTCAGGGGCGAGCGATTTCCTGTCCAGCGCAGGCTCCCAGCCGCCAGGGTGCCGAGGACGCCGCCGATCCCGGACGCCGCCAGCACGGAGCCGATAGCCACCGACGGCACCCTCATGACGTTGGCCGCCATGAGAAAGACAACGATGAGTGCTTGCGTGACCAGGGTCATCACGACAGAAGCTAGCAAGGCGTTACGGGCGAACGCGTCGTCGCATAGCACGCGAAGCCCGCCCGCAATTTCCTGGAGCAGGCTGGGCCGTTTCTCCGGAGACTCCTTCTCCCGAGACTCTTGTTGGACCGCGACGGGCGCCGACCTGATGTTCAGCAGCGAGGCAACTGAGACTACGAACGACATCATGTCGGCAAGGAAAGGCAGCACCGGCGTTATCCCGAAGAGAAAGCTGCCGAGCACCCGGCCGATCAGCACCACGACATGGGCCCGCGCCTCGATCCCGACCTGCGCGGACGGAGCCTGATCAGCTACGAGGACCCGGAAGTAACTCCGCTCTGCGAGCGTGGCGAAGACCTCGGTGCTCTCTTCGAAGACGGCCACCCCGATGATCACGGGGATCGTCGCCCGGTGGATCAGCAGCAGGCTCACGATGACGCCGATGGCGATGCCGCGGAGTGCCTCCGCCACCAGAAGTGTTCGCCGTGGGTCGAGCCAACGGTCCACCAATGCGCCGACCGGAATGTAGAGGAGGATGCTCGGCGCGTTCGCGGCGAAGACAGCAAGGCCGAAGACCATGGGCGAGCCGTGCAGGAAGAGCACGAGCAACGGGTAGGCGATCGCCGTCAGTCGGCTGCCTAGCAGGGATATCGATGAGCTGCCCAGAAAGAGAAGAAACGAACGATTATGCCACAGGGGCAGCCTGGGCCCTTCAATCATTACCGTGTGTAATCTCTGCTGTTCGGCTGGTACAGCGGAGGCGAAACTACATAGAAGCGGGTAACCACGCGCGTTTCGAATCATCAGAACAGCCACCCGCTTCCACTGCTCCCTTGGTCCGTCGTCGTGTATAGTCGACTGTACACGACGAGGATCGATCATTGAACTGTAACTTCTCTTGCTTGCGTCACATACGTAACATGAACGCGGTGCTTTGTTCAATGGGCAGCCAATATACGGGACAGCCTGTCCATCGAGCATGGATATTGGGCGAATAAATAGATGTACGCCCGGTGCTCGCGAAAGCGACGATCAGCACGAGACGCGATGCAATCAGACTGAATCGGTGATGAACCTGGCAAATAGTTACAAAAAGCAAGTCTTAGTCTAATATCGCCTTATGAGACCCGGAACGGGCTTAATGTGGCCATACACCCTGGACGTCCCGGCGCTCATTGCCCGTGGCTGGCGCCCGGTTCCTTTCCGGGAATTCATCGTCAAGGTGCACAGCCGCTGCGACCTCTCGTGTGACTACTGCTACATCTACGAGAAGGCAGACCAGTCATGGCGCGCTCAGCCACGGCGGATGTCCCCGGAAATCGCAGAGATGACCGCGCAGCGCATCGGCGAGCACGTGCGGGCACACTGCCTGCACGATGTGGCGCTCATCCTGCACGGTGGCGAACCGTTGCTGGCAGGACGGGAGCTGATCTGGTCACTGGTGGAGGCAACGCGGAAAGCGGCCGGCCCGGAAGTGAACGTCGCAGCGCATGTGCAAACCAATGCCGTCGGCCTGACCGACGCCTACCTCCGGCTATTCGCCGAGCTCGAATTAAGGGTCGGAGTGAGCCTGGATGGAAATAAGGAGCAGCACGACCGTCATCGACGATTCGCGAGTGGGCGCGGGAGCTATACCGCGGTCGCCGCCGGACTACGTCGGCTTAGGCAGCAGCAGTACCGACATCTGTTCAGCGGGATACTCTGCACGATCGACCTGCGTAATGATCCGATCTCTGCCTACGAGGCGCTACTGGCCTTCGAACCGCCACGTATTGACTTCCTGCTGCCCCATGCGACCTGGGACGAACCACCGCCAGGCCGTACCAGGGAGGCGCACGAAACCCTATACGCGGACTGGTTGACCGAGATCTTCGATCGCTGGTACCACAATCCGATCTCTGATATCCGACTCTTCACGGAGATCATCCGGCTGATCGTCACTGGCACGTCATCGGGTGAGATGGTGGGGCTGGAACCGAGCACGGTGGTGGTCATCGAGACGGATGGATCGGTGGAGCAGGTAGACAGCCTCAAGGCCGCCTATCAGGGAGCGGCGGGCACTGGGTTGCACATCGCACGGGACGAACTGGACACTGCCCTCACGCTGCCCGGCATCGTGGCCCGCCAGTTGGGTGAACAGGCGCTGGCCACGCAGTGTCGCCGCTGTCCGGTCCACAAAGTCTGCGGGGGAGGCCTATACACTCATCGGTACCGGACGGGAAACGGTTTCGCTAATCCGTCGGTGTACTGTGCGGATCTCTTGCATCTCATCAATCACATCAGCGAGGTCATCCAGGTCGATCTGGACTCTCGCCGTGTCAACCAGCACGGCATGAAATGACCTTGTGAAGTCAGAGTGGCGGTGGGTCAAAGTCGAAGTCGATCCGTCTGCCTTCATCTGCCGCCACTGCGTCCGGGTGACCAGATCCGAGGGTTCGAGAGTAGTGCTCGTGTGCCTCCCCAGTGAGCTTCGCGGCCTCTTCCGCCGCCCCATCCGCCCGGAGATCAAACGCCAGGTTGATTGCGCAGCCTAGGGTGAGGGGGTGATCCGCGCCCAGGAGCTTCATCAACCGGGCGTGCGTGTCCTCGCCCAACGCGCGGGCACCCTTAACGTCACCCACTGCGGCCAGATCGCTCGCGAGGTTGAGGGCGACCACGAGGAAGTAGTCATGGTCGCGACCGACCCGGGAACTCAATCCGGCAAGCGCCTCCATGTTGCGGATCCGCGCTGCCTCGGGGTCGCCGGTGACCCTGAGCATGAGGCCGTGGTTGCCAATGCAGCCGTATGTGTAAGGATGCTCCGGGCCGTAAACCTTTGGGTACTCTTCAGCGGCCCAGCGGGCCAATTCAAGCGACTCCTGCACCCGGCCAGTAGTGCGCTGGATGTTGACCAGGTTAACCGCAGTCGCCATCGCTTCGGGGTGGGCGTCGCCGAACCGGTGCCGGGCCATGTTCCAGATCTCCTCGGCTATCTGCAAGGCCGCCTCGCGGAGGGGGGCGATCCTCCGCAGCGCGATAGAATGACCATTACCTGCCCGGAGCGTGGCGTAATGGTCAGCCCCGAGGCGGCTCTTGCCGTAGTCCCAGGCCTCCGCGCTGACGTCGGCGGCCGACTGGTACCGCCCGAGCAGGCGCAGCGCCCAGGCCAAGTTGTAAAGGGCGATCAGTTTATCGGTCGGCGAGATGCCTTCCTTCGCCGCGTTCTCCAGCCGGTACGCCAGGTCGAACTGCTCCACGGCATTCCGGTAATCGCCGGTAAGTCCCAGATCGAGCGCTACGTTGTGCAATGCACGCAGCGATTGCGGATGTTCGGGTCCGAAGACGGACTGATTCAGATCGAGGCTCTCCCGGTCCATGGCTAGCGCCTCGGCGAAGTTGCCGCGGGTCCGCTGGTCGGCGGCGAATGACATCTGTATCCGGATCCGCGTGGGATCGTCCGCGTCAAGAGCCGCCCTGCTCCGTGTCAGTGCCTCCGCCGTGACCTCATAGGCGTCGCTATAGTGCCCGAGCTGCCGCAACACGTTGCCGTACTCCCGCTGAGCCTCGAGCACATGCGTGTCATCGAGGCCCGAATCCCGGGCCCACTGGTCGATGAACGCGGGGGCCAGCGCTGTGCAGGAGCTGAGGTCACCGATCAGGTAAAGATACCTGATCACGTTCAATACAAATGTGCGCACGTTTTCATCACGGCACTGCGCCAGCTGAGTCGCCTGGGAGGCGACGTGCGGCAGCAACTCGTGATAGCGCTGCCATTGCAGCTCGTCAGACGAGCTCGCCGGCGCGGCGGCTGCCAGGATCAGATGCACATCGTGCCGGTAGGCGAGCTGTTCCTCCTGGTCGAGTTCGTCGCGTAGCAGAGCCTGAATGAGCCGATGTACGGTAATGCCGCGACTGCTGAGTGTTACCAGTGCAAAACGGCCAAGCTCACGTACAGCCCGGGAGAATAGGATGGGATCCGACATCAGGGCATTCACTCGGATGTCGGCGGCTCGCACACCGCTGCTGAACACGTCGCGTGGGATCGGGTCCGCGCCGAAGAAGGCGCAGCAGCGAAGCAGGTTGAGCGCCTCGGGTAGTTGGTCCCGCACCCGGGTGACCGATACGGTCCACGCAGCTGTCACCGATGTCCCGTACTCAGCCGACCTTCCTTCAGACATGATCTTGCTAAACTGCGCATCGAGCAGCCGAACGTAGTCATCGACCGGCATGCGCGTCTCCGCCAGCATCGCCCCCGCTTGGTCGAGCGCGAGCGGCAGATCTCCCAGCTTGTCGGCCAGCATGTCGGCGGCAACAGTCGACAGCCCGTCGGGCACCCGTTTACGCAGGAACTGGGTGCTCTCGGCTCGGGTGAAGACGTCGATGGACACGGTGTCGATGGTTGCCTCCCAGCGCGGATTGCGGGAGGTTATCAGGACGTCACCTGGCCCATACGGAATGAACTTGCGGAAGGCCTCCGGCTCGTCGGCGTTATCGAAAATTAGTAGCCAGCGGCGGTACGGTTGACCGAGTCGCAGCGCATCGACCGCAGCCGCCGCCGCGCCATCGATCCCGGCGTTGGCGGCAGCGTCGAGACCCAGTCGGCCTGCCAGCGCGGCCAGTGATGAGCGAACTAGCGGCAACTGGTCGGCTGGAATCCACCACACCACGTCATAATCGGACGCGTAACGGTAAGCGTACTCAATCGCCACTGCGGTCTTGCCGACCCCGCCCATCCCTTGGACCGCCTTAGGCAGGGGGTTCTCCTGCTTGGCCTCTGCCAGGACGGCGGTGACCTTGCTGTCAGTATCACGGCGGAGCCGGTCAAAAATCGACTCACGGCCGGTAAAGTTCTTGTTCTTCGGGGGAATATCGGGATTCCATATCGCTGGCGCCCGACCCGCTGCGCCGCGTAGGTCGAAGTCCGTCATGAATGGATAGTACGCGACCAAGGTAAATATTGACAGTTACACATGAGAGGAATAGGTGTAGTCCAGGTGGGAAACCGGTGTCCCTGATGGCTATGTTATCAATGATAACGGTGGTTTAAATGGATACTAGTCAGCAGGAAATTCTTATTGCCTGGTCAATCGTGCTGCGGTACCGTTGTGTTAGGACGCGCCTCCCTGGAGATCTTATGAATAATAACGCAGCCGACTGCCAGAAAACGGACGTCCGCGACAACGATCTCGCGATGTTGTCATCGGAACACATCTGGTCTGGTGCGAAAACCGCCCTCGACCACGCGCTGAGGTCCGGATCAAAGTACCTTGCCTTTCAGAGCAGCATCTAGCCGAACTTCGCGCATCTCCCACGAGCAAGACGAATATCCAGGCGGACTCGTCTGCGAATGTGCTTACCGGGCGGCAACACGTGAAAGCCTGAACGATGAACAGGTCATCGGGTCGGACATATCCCGATTCTCCACCTTGGGAACGAGCAGACGGGGATCGTCTCTGGGCACGCACGACTGATGTAGATACGCTTGCACAGCACTGGCAAGACAACCGGCTTACCTTCCTGGTCGGCCGGGCCGGCTCCGGAAAGACCACGCTGCTGCGCAACGGCGTGTTTCCTATAATGGCTGGTGACGGTCAGATCGCGCTCCCCGTGGGACGTCTGTCCTACGGGAAGACCTTCCCGTTCGCGGCACTGCCGCCGTACAACCCGTACACCCTGTCGCTGCTCCGCTCATGGTCTCCCACGGAGAGCACCACCTGCCTGATCGGGCAGACGATCGCCGGGTTCATCGAACGGCAACCCGGTCGCGGTCCGGTGTTGGCCGCGATCGACCCAGCCGACGAACTACTGGCGGAGTCCGGACCTCGGCAAGTTGCGCAGCGTCGACAGTTCTTCGGAAACCTGGCGGAGGCACTGAAACAAGATCAGCGCCTGCACCTGCTCGTCGTCGGCCGCGAAGAAGCTGTCAACGTGATGGCGGATTCACTCGGCGACGGTATCAAGCACCCAATTGGCGGGCTCAGCAGGCCAGTCGCTGTGCAGGCCGTCGCGGGCCTGCTGGCCTCCACCAATCGCCTGCTCGCCGATGGCGCAGCTGACAAGCTCGTCACCGAACTGCAGACCAGCGCCATTATAGATATCAGAGGGGCTGAACATTTCACCGTCGACGATGAGGTGGACCCTGGCCTCCTCTGGGTAGCTTGTTCTCATCTGCTGGCCACGTTGCCCGCCGGACAAACGCCATTGACCGCGCGCGACATCCGCCGATACGCCGCCGTCGATTTGACGCTGGCGCAGTACCTGGGAACGATCATCTCCGAGGTCGCCGAGGACAGTGACCTCGCACCAGCAGAATTGCGGTCTTGGCTTGTTCATACGTTCGTTACCGACCTCGGAACCCGCGGGATGGTGCACGAGGGACCGAATACGACCGCCGGAATGCAGCACGCGGTGGCCCGGACCCTTGAAGATCGGCACGTGCTCCGCTCAAGCCGCATAGCCGGCGGCCGGTGGTACGAGTTGATGAATGACCGTTTGATCCAGCCGCTTCGACTAGCTAAAGATGTCCGGGTCAACCGCACGAACCGATACGGTATCTGGAGATGGCCGAGCATGCCATGACGCTTGGCCAACTCGACCTTGCGGAACGCTATGCCCGAGAGATCGTGACCAATCACTACAACACCAGTTATCAGCTGCAAGCCGAGGCTTATTCGCTACTGGGAAATCTCAGCTATGAACGGGAGAAACCCGGGGACGCGGAGGAGCTTTATCGCAAGGCTATGGAACGGTTCGATGCGGTTTCCAGCACGTACGAGGTCGCACTAGAGCTTGCGGCGGTTGGTAAGACCTTGATGGCTCAGGAACGCCCGCAGGCGGCGGCGGAGGCACTACAGGGAGCGGTCGCGCGAGCTCCCAACGATCTGATCGTCCGAGTCGCCTACGCCGACGCGCTGTGGCATGTTGGCTCCAGTCAAGCGGCGGTTGCCGAACTGACGCAGGCGCTGCGTATTGATGGCTCGGCCGTCCTCGCGATCCAGGCTCGTGGCGAGATCCTGGCCGACCTCGGCGAACCGCGGGAAGCGCTGCGCGACCTGGACCGGCTTCCTCCCTCCGGTTCGGTTCGTGTCAGAGCCGCGCGCGGGTTGGCGCTGGCTGAACTGGGACAGCATCGCGCGGCACGCAGGGAGATCGAGAACTCGCTCTCGGCCGGGCAGCACAATGGTCCGGTGCTCCTCTACGCGGCCCGGGTCCTCTCGCTGGGGGGAGACGACATTGGCGCAGCGGAACATGCCCGTCAGGCTGCTGACGCCACCGATCCGCCATTGCATGAACCACATCGGCGAGTCGCGCAGCAGCTCATCGACCGTGGCGACGCTCAGCCGTTTCTATAGCCAACTGCCAGCTCGCGAAACTCCTTCGCACACCTAATGAGATCGGTGAGATCCGGCATTCCAGTGGATCTTTCCAGGTCAAGATCTGTTTGAGCCTCGGACTCAACGGCTGCGCGTGCGGCCGCATCAGCGAGTGCCCGAGCCGAGCGGGCAAGATCAGCCTGTCCCACCAGCAATTCGATGCGCACGGCAAGCTTCTCAGTCTGCCCGGCGTAGCGCCAGACCTGCTCCAGTCGCTCTCTCATCTCGTCGCCGTGGTAGTCATTGTTGACTCGGATTTGGGTCTGCAGGTCGCAGACCACTGAATAGAGTTGCTCGAAGCTCCGTCGCACCGTCTTCGCTTGCCGGGTCTGTCTCTGCGGTCCTGGTCAGTCTGAGCCCGTGCCAGAAGCTGAGGAATTGCGGAATGATGGCAGCCGCGCCCGTAATCAGGGCGACTGCGATGACGTCTGTCATAAGACCAGAAAAGCTCAGGAAAACCCATGAACCAAGCCTTGTCCTTGCCGAAAACCTCATCCACACATCTTGCTTGAATTGGGCCGCCTCATATGAGTACGCAAGTCAGTTGGGGCGGTTGATGGCTATGCGCAGGTCGCCGGGAGGGGCGGCTGTGGTGCTCATCGCCCCGGTGGGCGAGAACTCCAGGGATGTGCCAAATCCGGTACTCAGCCGCGGCAGCTCATGTGGCCTTGTCGGTACTGCGTTGGGCAGGTGCCAGCATCGAATTGATCCCAGGACCCGCGCCTGAACCCAGGCCGGGCAGGCGCTGATGTCACCGCAGGTGGCTTGCTTCGGTGTCGTCGAGTCCTGCCTTTGGGCCTGGGGCCTGGGTCGGGTCCAGACGGCTAGGGGTGCGGTGAGGGCGGCGGTCAGCGTTGCGGCGTTCCGGTCCAGCCGGGCTTCACGGCGGTTGATGACGTCGCCGGCGCGTTCGTCCCGGATCCGCTGCCGGCCGCCGCCGAGGGTCCGCGCACTAGTCGGGGGCTACGACCAGGCTGGATCACGGCCGGTCAGGCCGAGGACGCGGTCCAAGGCGGGTGCGTCGGCCGGCACCGCGACCTGCGGTCCGTACAGGCCCATCTCCCGGCCCTGCTCCAGGCCGGCGGACATCGTGTCGTGCAGGTGCGCCAGCAGGTCGGCGGGCAGTTCCAGCCGCTGCCCGGTCGCGGCGGCCAGGTCCCAGCCGTGCACGGTCAGTTCGCCGGTGATCATGTCGCCCATGACGGGCGCGGGCAGCATGTGCGGCGTGCCCATGCTCGTCTTGGCCCTCCCAGGCGCTCGGCGGCGCCCAGGACGACGTGATGTCGTCCAGCAGGGCGAGCAGGCGGCCGCGCCAGTCGCCGGCCGTCAGGTCCGCATCGGACTCGGCGGCGGCCGGGGGCGGAACGGGCTCCTTGCGGCCGGCGCTGGCGAGCGAAGGGCCCCAGAACAGGAGGTGGTTGACCAGTGCCCGCAGGTCGTATTCCGTGCAGGGAGTCTTGCTGGCGAGTTGGTCGTCGGTGATGGTGCGGGTGACTGCGGCCATGGCCTCGGCCGCGCTGGACAGGTGTGACATGGCAGCCACGCTAGGGGGCGCGGGCCGCAGCGGTATTGAACAAAGGCGACATACACTCTGCCGTGTGGGGCGGGACGTTCGTGAGCTGCGCAGTGCGTGGACCAGGTACCAGCGCCACGCGTTCCACGGCCCGTCGCCGTCGCTCGCGCCGTGGGTGGAGCGGTACTGGGAGGCTCGCTGGGACTACGCCGAGCCCTACCGGCAGAAGATCGTGCCGTACCCGAAGGTGCACCTGTCGTTCGGCGGCGGCCGTGCGGACGTCAACGGCGTGTGCAGCGGCTACCAGGTCAAGGTCCTCGAGGGCCGCGGCCACGTCTTCGGCGTCGCGTTCCGGCCGGGCTGCTTCCGCCCGTTCCTCGGTGCCTCGGTCTCGACGATCACCGGCCGCGTTGTCCCGGCGGCCGAGGTGTTCGGCCCGGACCTGCCCGCGACGCTCGACGTGCCGGCCGTGGAGGCGTTCCTGCTGAAGCACCGGCCGGACGACGACCCCCGGGTGCGCCAGGCGGCGGCCGCGGTCGAGCTGATCGCCCAGGACAAGTCCGTGACCAGGGCCGAACGCCTCGCCGGCGAGCTGGGGCTGAGCATGCGGGGGCTGCAGCGGCTGTTCGCGGAGTACGTCGGCATCGGGCCCAAGTGGGTGATCCGCCGCTACCGCCTGCACGAGGTGACCGCACGCATGGCCGCCGGCGGGGCGATCGACTGGGCCGTGCTGGCGGCGGACCTCGGCTACGCCGACCAGGGCCACTTCATCCGCGACTTCAAGAGCATGTTCGGCGAGCCGCCGACCTGGTACGCGCAGCGGTACTAGTCCGCCTCCCCGGATTTGAATGCGGGCCGCGTCCCGGCGCGGGTGCGGAGGTGAGTTCCGCTGGGTGCGGTCCTTGGTGTCGCGGACCAGGATGGCGCGGTCCGCGGCTCCGCGAACAGGAATGCGAGCTCTGCCAGACCGGAGGCCGGTAGCCCTCACAATATTTCTCGAATAGTTATTTCATGTATGGAATCGGAGGACCCGGGGCATTTTTCGCCCCGGGTCCTCCGATTGGACTCGGCCTATCTAGTTACCCGGCAGATCGACTTGGAGATACCAGAGGAAGTACGGTTCGCCTATGTTAATTTCCTCGCATCGAAATGCGATTTGGAGGGGAGTATAGTTGTCGATCCCTTCCTGGAAGCACAGCTCATAACTGCCGTACTGGCCGACAGTTATCCAGCCACTACCGGCGTCGGGCGAGACTGATCCGATGGTTCGGGTTGCGTGCGTAGCTGTCTGGGTAACGGCTGCCGATGCTGGCAGTGCAGCTGCTCCGACAAGAGCGACGCTCGATAGCCCGAACGCAGCGGCGGCGATCGCCGGCACGGCGAATTTTCGCGTCATGCGCACGTCGTGTTCCTTTCTTTGGGGTTGGCTGTAGACCTCGAATTCAAGATCTACTTCTTGTTATCGTCGACGCAGGATTACAGCGCCGGCTTGAGACCGGGAACCGCATCGTGGCGTGATCCCGCCACTTCAGAGCAATCGATCCGCGGTCTCGCGGATGAACGGCTCTGGATCTGTGGAGTCGCAGTAGCACCAGCTGGTTTGATCGCTTCCCCTCTCCGCACTAGGGTCCGCGTCGGCCTCTACTGCCCAGTTTCATCGCCTGGCGTTGTGCCAGCCATGAGGAAATGCCAGCAGTTTCCCCGCAGATTCTGAAACCGGTGAGATCAGCGAGACGTAAGTTATTTCTGGCCGTGGTGGCGGCCGATTTCCGAGACGACATCCGCAGCTGGCCGGATTTAAAGGCTTCATGTATGATCAGGTGTCCCTAGAAAATCGCCAGCCAGACAGCAGACACGCTCTACCGCTGTGCCCCTTGATCTCCCTGATGCTCACTTATCTCTTGAGCGGAGGGGGAGTAGCATCCAAGACAAAGAGGCCAGCTCGTTTTATCGGCGTATAGAGCGGCTTAAGGCTCCTCCGGACCTTGATAGCACTTAGCGCGGAACCATGTTGAGGTGGCGTATGGCAGCAGCTGCTTTTCGCTGGACCCCGCTTTCCGTAAGCGACGGCCGTATCGAGACGGGCACGGCCTTGCTTTCACGACCTCCGCGGTGCCTGACGGTCCCGCTGCCGTGACCCTGGCCGAAGTTCCTCGGCCGCCGCTGCAGAGCTTGGGTGAATTCCTTTTCGAGCTGCGCGGGCTGACGGGGAAGACTCAGGAGGAATTGGCTCAGGATTCTGGCCTGAGCGTCAGGTCGATAAGTGATCTTGAGAGGGACAGAGTTTCCCGGCCGCGGCGCCGTTCACTTGAGCTCCTCGCTGCTGCCCTGAACCTTGACCCGGTACATGGGAAAGCGCTGATCGCGATCGCCAGGCGAGCACCGGGTACGCGACGGGCACTGGCCGAGGAACTCGGCGTTGAGCAGGCAACCGAGCTGAACGATCTCTACCAGCAGATACTCGCAGCGCGGGCCGACTTTGCTCCTCGCCCGACGGCGGCGAACGGGACCGTTCCCACCGCGGTGGTTCCCCGCCAGCTGCCGACGGCGACGAGGCACTTCGTCGGCCGGACGGGCGACCTGGCAGCGCTTGGCGAGGTGCTGGATGAGGCCGGGCGGAAGACACAGGGAACGTTGGTGATCAGCGCGGTCGGCGGGACGGCCGGGGTTGGCAAGACAGCCCTGGCACTGCACTGGGCGCACCAGGAAGCGCACCGGTTCGGCGACGGGCAGCTGTATGTGAACCTGCGCGGCTTCGACTCCGCGGGCGCCCCTGTGACCGCTGACGAGGCGATCCGCGGATTCCTTGACGCGCTCGGCGTGCCGGGACACCGGATCCCCGCGGACCTGGCCGCCAGCGCCGCCCTTTACCGCAGCCTGCTGGCGGGCAGGCGGGTGCTGGTCGTGCTGGACAATGCCCGCGATGAACAGCAGGTACGCCCGTTGCTGCCCGGTGGACCTGGCTGCCTGGTGATCGTCACCAGCCGCAGCCAGCTAGCAGGCCTGGCCGCTGCGGAGGGGGCCCGCATGATCACGCTCGATGTCCTTACCCACGCCGAAGCCCGCCAGATGCTCAGCGTCCGGCTCGGCGACCGCGCCGCTGCCGAACCGGACGCTGTAGATGAGATCGCCCAGCTGTGCGCCCGGCTGCCACTGGCCCTGGCGATAGCCGCCGCCCACGCCGCCGCCCGCCCCCGCGTTACCCTCGCTGACCTGGCCGTCTTGCTCGGCGACCAGCGCGTGCGCCTGGATGCCCTTGACAGCGGCGACCCTGTCATGAACGTCCGCGCGGTGTTCTCCTGGTCGGTGGGATGGCTCAGCCCTGAAGCGGCACAGATGTTCCGCCTCTTGGGCTTGCATTCCGGGCCGGACTTCACCGCGTCGGCTGCCGCCAGCCTGGCCGCGACCGCGCCGCGGACGGCGGCACGAGCGCTGAGGGAACTCGCGGCCGCGAACCTGCTAACCGAGCGCGTGCCTAGCCGGTACTCCTTTCACGACCTGCTGCGCGTCTACGCCAGCGAGCTTGCCGGGGCGATTGACGGGGAGGCGCGCCGCGCGGCCGTCGGCCGGATTCTGGACCACTACCTGCACACCGCCCGCGCTGCCGCCATGCTGCTCAGCCCGACGTGCGAGCAGGTCACCCTCGCCCCAGCGGCACCTGGCGTCCTGACAGAGACTCTGGTTGACCATCGTCAGGCGCTGGCCTGGTTCGAGGCCGAACGTGATGCCCTCGTCGGGGCTATCACTCTGGCGGTGGACAATCGTTTCCTTGAGCACGCCTGGCGCCTCCCGTTGGTACTGAAGACGTACTTGAGCTGGCGCGGTTTCTGGCACGACGAGCGAGCGGTACTTGCGGCAGGCCTGTCCGCGGTCCGTCAGCTGGGCGACCAGGCGGGGGAGATAAGCATTCACCGGTCTCTGGATCACGTCTACGCACGGCTAGGCGATTACGCTCATGCCGAGGAGCACATCCGGCAGGCCCGAGGCCTGTGCCGCCGCATGAACGACGTGACCGCCGAGGCTTATACCCACGTGAGCGAGGCGTGGATGTTCGGTGCGGAGTCCCGGTACGACGAGGCATTGGTGAGTTCGCTGGAAGCCCTCAGCCTGTTCCAGAAGTCGGGCCACTTGCCGGGAGAGGCGAGCGCCCTGAACAGTGTCGGTTGGTACTACGCCCAGACCGGCGATTACGAGAGTGGCCGGGAGCATTGCGGCCGTGCTCTCGACCTGAGCGTGGAAATCGGGAACACGCACGGCCAGGCGAACGCTCTCAATAGCCTGGGATACATCGAGTACCGGCGGGGAAACCCTATCGGCGCCGTCGAACTGCTGCGGGAAGCGCTGGATAAAGTGCGCGATCTTGGCGACTGTTCGGCTATCGCTGAGTCGCTCGATATCCTCGGTGACTCCTATCTCGCGGCAGAAGATTATCCGGCCGCGGCCGACGCGTGGCGTGAGGCGGTCGACGTGCTGGAAAACGTCGATGACGAACGGTCCCGCAGGATGCTAGTCAAACTGCGATCTGTTCCAGGCCTCGGAAAGCTCGGACTCGATCCCTGAGCCCTAGGGTCCGCTGCCCGGCTGGCAGGCGGGCACGTACACCGCGGCGGACGGACGCTAGGCACCGGTCACAAAGGGGACGACGGCCAGATCACAGAAATTCGGGTGCCGATGTGGCATGTCGGCGGCTAGCGTGCGCAGATGAGCACTGTCCCGGTTGCCGGAGTGTCGCTGCAGTTCTGCGCCGATGCGAGCGAGTTCCTTGCTGCGGCCGGTGACTACCTGGCCGTCGACCCGGTGGTCAGCACGGTCGTGACCACCGTCGCTTACCGGGTGCTGTCGCAGCAGGCTGACGGGGTCGCGCAACCTGGCCGGAACTGGTGGCTGGTGGTCCGGGACGCATCCGGCGCTGTGACGGGTGCCGGGATGCGCACCGCGCCGGTTGCGCCCTACCCGCTGTTCCTGCTGCCGATGCCCGGCGAGGCGGCCGTGGCCCTGGCCCGGGCGCTGCACGAACGCGAGGAGGAGGTACTCGCGGTCAACGGGGCCCTTCCGGCGGTTGAACTGTTCGCCGCCGAGATGGCCCGGCTCGGCGGGGGCCGGGTCCAGGTCAGCCAGCACACGCGGCTGCACGAGCTCGGTCGGCTGGTGCGGCCTGCTCCGGTGCCCGGCCACTTGGCGGCCGCGACTGAGGACGACGTGGAACTGACTACACAGTGGCTCGGCGCATTCATCGGCGACGCCGACGAGCAAGCGGGCCGCCCGCGCGGTGCCAGTGCGCACGAAGTACCTGACCGTGCGGAGATGCTGCGCCGGCTCCGCCGGCCAGGTGTGGTTCTGGGTCAGCGAGACCGGAGAGAGAGTGCACCTCACCAGCGTCAGCCCGCCCTCGTTCGGAGTGGCCCGCGTGGGCCCGGTGTACACGCCGCCCGCCCAGCGCGGACGCGGCTGGGCCAGCAACGCGGTCGCCGAGGTCTCCGGGCAGGTCCAGGCCGGGGGCGCACGGGTCTGCCTGTTCACCGATCAGGCGAACCCGGTCTCGAACAAGATCTACGCCGCCCTCGGCTACCGGCCGGTAGTCGACATGGCCAACCTTGCCATCGTTCGCTGATGATCGTGGAACGCGTTTGTCTGCTGCGCTAGACCGTGCCGCTGCCGGGACTCCTCGACGCGCCCTTGCCAGGCCCGGCCTCGGTGGCGACTTCCTCCCATGTCCGTCCGGTGCGTACGCTCGCCGGACTTTCCGCGGCGATGTCCGAGCCGGGTCGCGCGGTTGTGTCCCTGGTCTTAACTAGGATCCACCGGCGTTCACCCGTGCGGGTCAGGGCGAAGCCTCCGGCCAGCTTGCCGCCATGGAGGGTGAAGGCCAGGTGGCCGGGCTCATCGCGGGTGATCTCGGCGGGTCCCTCATCCCAGATGATCACCGCGCCGCTGCCCCGCAGCTGCCCGTCGTGTACCCCCTCGAACTCACCGGCCGACAGGTCATGATCCTCGACGGGGACAGCCAGACGCCGCACGGCGGGATCGAGCGACGGTCCCTTGGGAACGGCCCAGGAGCGCAGCACCTCGCCGGCCTGGATACGCAGGTCGAAATGGAGCGTCGTCGCGTCATGCAGTTGCACGACGAACCGCGTGGAAGCCACAGAGCGACAGTAGCTTCCTGCTGTCGGCGTACATGCGGCCGGTCCCGCACCAGCGGCGATGAGCATGTGGACTGCTATGACCAGCGCGGTGCGGGTCGGCCGATTGCCTGATCCGCGACCGCGACCGCCGATTTAAGGCGGCCTGCGCGCATAGGACCGGCCCTGGTTTGTCGGTGGTTGTCCGTAGAGTCTCCTCGCGACCGCTCACAGGCGCGCAATATCGCGCTGCTGGATATTAGATGATTTGGGTGATGGCATGGCGCAAGCAACGACATACCTTGAGCTGTCCGAGGACGGCGTGGCGTGCACAGGTCATACGAGGTCACGGCGGCCGGGACCGTCGTCGCCTGCCAGTTGGAGTGGACCAGTCTCAGTTGGCTCCGCGTCCCTACACGATCAGCTTGGGGAGATGCGAAAGAATGTCTGAGATAGCCGCTTTCCCGCTGCCTTTCCGCGCCGGGCGCAAGGTGGCCGACACGCCGATCCGGACGCTGCGGGAACTGGAGATGATGTACCTGAGCGCCGTCATCCGGGAGAAGCCGGCGTGGCAGGTCAAGATGACTGACGCGGACATCGTCGCCAAGTGGGCGCAGGAGGCCGCCGAGTATGGCATGACGGAGGCTCAGATCCGGTACGTGCTGGCGGAACTGGCGTACTACGCCGAGCGCCGGGACGAGCGGACCGGCATCGAGGTGTCCGGTGTCGACGGGGTGTGGCAGTCGGATGTACTGATCGACGATGAGCTAAGGTCCCGGCTGCGCGAGGCGGTGCGGGTGTTGGAGGACGTACCCGACGCGGAGCGGGACTGGCATCCGGGATCGGATGAACAGGTCCTGGATCTGGTTCACCCTTCGCTGTTCTGCCTGGTGCGCGGGGTGAGCCGCCCTGACGACTCCACGTGGCCGAGCCTGGGCGCGGACGAGGCGCGCTACGCGTTGTCGGACAAGTTCCAGTGGCTTCCCGCGGACGTCGAGGTCGGCGAGAACGGTGATGCCGTCTTCCTTTCCTACGTCAACAATCTCCACCCGGTGGCCCATCGCGAACTCGCGTCCGTCCTGCCGGTCCTGTTCGGGCGCATGCGCCCGCTGTTCGAGAACGTACTCACAGATCTGCACAATCCGCGCCCGGTGCGGATTAAGGCCGGTGCCAGTTCCTGGTACGTCGACGAACCGGTCCTGGCACCCGATAACGACGACGATGACGCCTTGCGGGCCTGGCAAGCAGCCTGGGCCGACTGGATGCAAAACCGCGTGCCGGTACCCCCGGACGCGCCGGCCTTCACCCTGCCAGCACAGCTCGATGACTCTGCTCGCGTGGACCTGCGCGGGCGCCGTTTGCAGGTCATCGTCAAGCTCGCCACCATTCATCTCACTCCCGACAAGCCCGCGTATCCCGGGGGCAGCTGGCATGTCGAGGGGATGATGAACGAACGTATCGTTTCGACCGGCATCTACTACTGGGACAGCGAGAACATCACCGACAGCCGGCTGAGTTTCCGCGTGGCGGTCGGCGAGCCGGAGTACGAACAGGACGACCGCAAAGGCGTGCGCGAGGTCTACGGCGTGGGCGACGAAGACGCCATGAACCAGGTGCTCGGCTCGGCCGAGACCCGTACCGGCCGCGTCCTGGCGTTCCCGAACATCCTCCAGCATTATGTCGACCCGTTCCGCCTCGCGGACCCCTCCCGGCCGGGGCATCGCAAAATCCTGGTGTTCTTCCTGGTCGATCCCTCGGTGACGATCGTCTCGACCTCCGACGTGCCGCCGCAGCAGCCCTGGTCTCCGACGTCGACCATGACACTGGAGCAGGCCAAGGAATTTCGCCGAGAACTGATGCAGGAGCGGAAGTTTTTCGTCGACGAGCACAACGAGAAGATTTACGAGCGGGAATTCTCGCTCTGCGAGCATTGATCGCTGTGTTCGATCGAACTCAATGCACCTTAAATCGAAACAAGTACCCTGGATTCCCCATTTACCTCCCTGGCCTGTAGCATCGCGTGGGTTTTTCTTCGTGGAGGTACGTGATGAACGCAGGAACTGGAATCTGCCGGGGAGCGGTGGCCGGATGAGCCTGAAATGGCTGTTCCGCACAGTGGCCGCAGTGGCGGCGCTCGCGCCCTGCCTGCTGGGGCTGCAGGTGGCGCTCGGACCCGCCGCGAGTGCGGCGACGCTCCCCACGGTGAGCAGCGTGTCCCCGGACTCGGGGCCGACTTCGGGCGGGACCAACGTGGTGATCAGCGGGACCGGGTTCACGGGCGCGGGCGCGGTATGGTTTGGGGGCACCCAAGTGCCGTTCTCGGTAGTCAGTGATCAAGAGATCACGGCGACCTCGCCCCCCGGATCGGGCGTCGTCGATGTCACCGTGACGACCAGCGCGGGTGACAGCATGGCGACGTCCCTGGACTGGTTCACCTACGAACGCGGTGTGTCCACCCCAGCTATCACTGAGCTTTTTCCCAGTACCGGGCCGACCAGCGGCGGCACGGCCGTGACGATCACCGGCACTGGTTTCACCGGCGCGACATCGGTGACTTTCGGCGGAATTGCCGCTACGAACGTCACGGTGGTTTCTGACACGCAGCTCGCCGTGACCGCACCCGCCGGGAACCTGGGACCAGCGACCGTCACGGTGACCACACCGGTCGGCTCCGCCAGCACCAGCGCCTCCAACCAGTACTTCTACGCCAACACCCCGGTGGTCAGCGGGATTTCCCCCGCCTCCGGCCCGAACAGCGGCGGTACGTCCGTCACGATCAGCGGTTCTGGTCTCACCGGGGTTAGCGCGGTGTCGTTTGGAACGGTCTCCGCCAGCAGCCTTACCGTGGAGAGTGACACGACGGTCATCGCGACCGCACCCGCGCATGCGGACGGCACCGTCGATGTCACCGTGACCAACCCGGCCGGTACCAGCGCTACCGTTGCCGCCGACCAGTACACGTACACAGCGGCGGCTCCCGCCGTGACTTCGGTGGCACCGGCGACGGGCCCGTCAGGGGGCGGCACGACGGTAACGATCACCGGAACCGGCTTCTCCGACGCGACCGCAGTCTCGTTCGGGTCGACACCGGCCACTGACCTCGCCGTCGCGTCGGCCACGTTGATCACCGCCCTGGCGCCGGCCGGGTCGGGTGTCGTGGATATCACGGTGACGACCCCGGACGGTACGAGCGCGGCGTCGGCGGCGGACCAGTTCACCTACGGGTCCGCCCCGACGGCGACCACGTTGTCCCCGGGCGTCGGGCCGATAGGGGGCGGCACCCAGGTCACGGTCGACGGAACGGGCTTCGTCGCGGGCCAGACGTCGGTGACCATTGGCGGGACGGTGATCCCGCCGGCGAGCGTCACGGTACAGAATGCGAGGGTGCTCACGTTCATCACGCCGGGTAACGCGGCGGGCACCGTCAGCGTCATGGTGACGGCCCCGGGCGGCACGACGGGGGCGATCCCGGGCGGGTTCACCTACCAGGCCCCGCTGAACCCGGTGGTGACCGCAGTGTCGCCGAGTTCCGGTTCGACCGCGGGCGGGACCACCGTGACGATCACCGGAACCGAGTTCATCGGAGTGATCGGGGTTTCGTTCGGGCCGGTCGCGGCCGCCAGCTTCACGGTGAACTCGACCACGTCGATCACCGCGGTGGCGCCGGCCGGTTCGGCGGGAACCGTTGACGTGCAGGTAAAGTCCCGGTTCTATGGCACGAGCCCGACCGGGGCGGCGGACCAGTTCACCTACCAGGTGCCCGCCCAGTCTGCACGACGACGATCACCGGGACGAATTCCAGCCAGTTGACGGTCTCCAGCGGACTGACCTGCCTGGTCGGCGCGGACCAGACCGGTTCGGTGACGGTGGCGGCGGGTGCGTCGCTGTCGGTGACGGACTCGACGATCAGCGGGACGGTCACCGCAACCAGCCCCGGGGCGATCACCTACTGCGGCTCGACCGAAGACGGGACGCTTTCTGTTTCCGGTGCGACCGGGGCGGTGACGCTGGGGGACGGCGGCTCTTGTGCCGCGGACACCATCCCGAGCCTGATCAGCATCACCGGCGCTACTGGTCCGGTGACGGTGAACGGGCTGCAGGAGAACGGGACGCTGACCCTGTCCGGTGACACCGGCGGTGTCACGCTGAGCACCAGCGCGGTGAACGGCGCGGTCTACGTTGATGACAATGCCGGGCCTTCGGTGACAGTGGCGGACAACGCGGTGACCGGGTCGCTGTACTGCACCGGAAACGATCCGGCGCCAACGGATAACGGAAGCATCAACACCGTGAGCGGGACCGCGACCAGCCAGTGTTCGGCCATCGCGGAGCAGTAGGCGTTTTCACGCTCTTGGCGGCTGACCAACCCGACCTGGCCTGGTCGCCCGGCTTTGCCGGGCGACCAGGCCAGGTTGCCATCGGCGTACCGTGGTGTTCTGGCGGAACTTTCACCGGACCGGTCGTTGGCTCTCCCAGGATTACCGCGAGACCGACCTCACCGTCGCCCTGATGGAGTATGACCGCGGAGCCGCGTACCGGGGAGCATCACTGCAGGGCCGGAGAGGGGAGGTCCCTCCCTGGCCCTGCCCGGTGAAGATGAGATGCCGTGCCTGAGTGCTACGCCGCGTTCCGGCCGCCGTCGACGTCGAGAACGGCGCCGTGGACGAAGCTGGCCTCGTCGCCCGCGAGGTAGCCGATGGCGGATGCGATCTCGTCCGGTGCGGCCGGGCGCCCGGCCGGGGCCATGGATGCGAGCACGTCGAGCTGGCTGCCCATCGCTTCCGTGCCCTCGGTGCGGGTCGGCCCCGGGCTGACCGCGTTGACTCGGACGCCGCTGGGACCGAACTCGGCCGCCCAGGCCTTGGTGAGCAGGGTGAGTGCGGCCTTGCTCGACCCGTACAGGCTCATGCCGGCCATCCCGAAATGGGCGACCATGGTCAGCACGTTGACGACAGCTCCCTTGCCGCGGGCGGCCATGGCGGGTGCGAGCTCGGCGACCAGGATGAAGGGGGCCTTGACGTTGACGGCGTAGACGGTGTCGATGTCGGCGTCAGTGGCCTCCGCGGTGGGCCCGAAGGGAAAGACGCCGGCGTTGTTGACAAGGATGTCGACATGGCCGCCGCCCAGCTCGACGGCCCGGCGGGCGAGCGCGCGCACCGAGTCGGCGTCGGCCAGGTCAGCGGCGATGAAGTCGGCTTTCCCGCCCGCGGCGCGGATAGCGTCGACCGTCGCCTCGCCGCGCCCGGGATCACGTCCGCTGACCAGGACGTGCGCGCCGCGTCGAGCCAGCCGGACGGCCGTGGCGCGTCCGATGCCGCTGGTCGCGCCGGTGATCAGGGCCGCGCTGCCGGCAAGGTCGGTGGAAGTCATTTGAGTCCCCTTCGCAGTAATCTGGGTTGTGCGATCCACTATGGCGAGGCAAAATTGGGTTGTCCAATCCAGTTTCTGGTAGGCTCCCCGTATGGGCGAGCACGAGACCGGAGCGACAGCGGGGCGCCCGCTGACCCGGCGCGGGCGTGAGACCCGGCAGCGGATCGTCGCGGCAGCGGCAGAGCTGATGTTCGACAACGGGGTGGCGGAGACCACGCTGGAGGACATCAGGGCGGCCGCCGGGGTGAGCGGGTCGCAGGTGTATCACTACTTCGAGGACAAGCAGGCCCTGGTCCGCGCGGTCATCGACTACCAGACAGACGTGGTGCTCGACGCCCAGGGGGCGCACCTGGACCGCCTGGACTCGATGGCGGGCCTGCGGGCCTGGCGCGATTTCCTGGTCGAGCACCAGCGCCGGCTCGGCTGCCGCGGCGGATGCCCGATCGGCGCCCTGGGCGCCGAGGTGGCCGAGACCGATGCCGTGGCCCGGCTCGCCGCGGCCCGGGGGCTGCGCCGCTGGGAAGGACGGATCCGCGAGGGGTTCCAGGCCATGCACGCGCGCGGCGACCTGGCCCCGGGTACGGACCCGGATGACCTCGCGCTCGCGACGCTGGCCGCCCTGCAGGGAGGCTTGCTGCTGACCCAGCTCCAGCGCGACACCAGGCCGCTCGAAGTCACGCTGGACGCCATGCTCGACCGCGTCCAGACCCTGACCACCGAGAGGTCGCGACCGGGCGGCTCGGAGTAGGACCAGCCGTGCTGTGTGTGCTGCCGCCTCACTAGGGGGCAGCCAATTAGCCGGGCCATAATCTGGACCGGACGCAAACCCTACGCGCCTGATCTGTCGAAACGCACCCTGGAATCTTCAGCCCCATAACATATCTGCAGGTCAGGGCTTGATCATTTGTGTCCGAGGTCCGACGTGCACCTTACGTACATGATCAACATCACCCTGACCACGGAGTCCGTTCTGCCTCCGCGCGGCGCGTGGTGACTACTGCGGACGGGTGATTAGGACGATGACCACGGGCGGGGACGCAGGCGACGGCTGGCGCACCGTAGACGCGAGGCGGCCTCCTCGGCGCTCGCTCAGCCGAGACTGATCGCGTCTAGTGCTGTGGCTGCCCGCCGTGAAGGGACGCATAATCAAGCCCTGGTTCGATCACGGCAGCGTAGGCCGACCAGGGCCTGTCTGTTGGAGAGCGTCATCGACTGCAGTCCCTGAGCTCTGGTCGGCCCTCGCGCGGTCGGCCCGCTAGTCAGAGGTCGTAACGCGGATCACTTGAAGCGGTAAACGATGCGCCCCTGCGACCAGTCCGCCGGGCTGATCGCCAGCAGCACGCGATCGTCCTGGATGACGCGGATGTGGTTTTTCGTCATCCGCCCCGACATCCTCGCGAGGACCTCGTGCCCGTTGGCGAGTACCACGGTGTAGAAGCCGTGCCCGCGCATCCGCGTGACTGTGCCCTCGGTCTCGATGAAGTCAGATCTCGGCATGGCGCACCCCGCCCCGGTAAATGGCGGTGATCTCGCCCTCGGTCCCAATCATGTCACTCTTCTGCATTTAGCGATCCTCCTCATTGCTCTGGCTGCGGCGTCGCACATCTTGCAGCGCAAGCGTGTCCGTCACGGGCGGTTCGGTCAGTGCCGAACTCCTTCACCGGCAGCTTGATCTCGTTACAGGCATAGCAGTGCTTCTTGCTGTCGATATGCGCGAGCGTGCACCGTTTGCCCGTGCCCTTGGAGTCGTTGCAGGACAGGCCCAAGAACTGGAATCCCTCGGGAGGCGATTGTCCCGAAGCCAGCGGTATATGCCACACGTCTCGGCATCTCGGCCGAACAGCTTCTCGCGGTGTGTGAGCCACCGCCACGTCCCCCGAATCGCAGACGCGCACCGCCAGCCGTAGAAGTCGAAGTCCTGCGCAGATGAGAGCGCGCCGGCGGCCTCAGATATTCCTGCCTGCACTCGGGCGTTTGCTCGCACACGTCCCACATCTGCTGGGCAACGCGGGCTTACCAGGCGGGCAGGGATGAGCCAGGCTGCACAGCGCGTGTGATGTTTATCTCTGCGGTCAGCCGGGGCGCACAGGACCTGCACGTTCTTCAGCAAGTACGCCGCGAAGAACAATGGATCACCCCGGGAACCTTGGAGGCTCTGATTCCTGGAAGGATGCAGGGCCATGGCGCAATGACATGGGCTTTAGGTGTTTGACCGGTCGTGGGTAGTTCACGTTTTTGACTACTGCGGGTAGCCGCCTTCCGGAAGGCATGCTGAAGGCCGGCGTTCCGCGCCGGAGACGGCCGGGTCCACGGCCCGGAGGAGGATTTCGAGCGGGCTTACGGGTATTTGCGCTGGTCAGGCCGGGGTGTTGGCCATGGTGATGACGACGGGGGCGGTCCGGGTGGCGGTGTCCTTCGGCGTGGCATGCGGGAAGGACGACGGGGACTTGGACTTGCGGACGCGGTGCCGGTCGCGGTCGACGACGTTCCGGAAGCCGGAGATTTCCCTGGTCACGGCCTGGAAGCGGTCGTGCCCGAGGCGGATCGCGGACAGGACCGCCCGGAGAGCCCGGGCGAAGGACAGGTCCCGGGGCCGGACTTCGAGCCCGGCCCGGCGTCCTTTCCGGGCCGGGCGGGCTGCGCGGGCCGCGGCGAGGACGACGGCGCGGGTCATCGCGGTGCCGGCGGCCCAGGCGGCGAGTTCCTGCCGCACGAGTTCCGGGGAGCCGGAGCGGAGCATCGGCCCGGTGCCGGGGCCGGCGCCGCGCAGGACCGCCTTGGCCTCCCGCAAGGCGGTCTCCGACCCGTCCCACCGCCATTTATAGAGGGCGGCGAGCTCGGGGGCGGGGTATTCCTCCCAGTCCATGAGGTCGGTGACCAGGCAGAACATCTCCGGGACGTCCTGGCCCTCGACCTCGGCCCAGTACTCGATGACGCGGACGGGGACGGTGGCGCCGTCGCCGGACAGCTCTGCCCGGTAGGACCCGTCAGGCAGGATTTCCGAGGTCCGCCGCAGCGGGATGTCGCTCTTGAGCCTGATCAGCACGTGCGTGCGCTCGATCATCCGCGCGATCCTGGGGGCGCCGTGGTAGTTGCGGTCCATCAGCCAGATCCAGTCCGGGGAGAACAGGGCCGGGTAACCGCGCAGGGCCTCGTCCAGGAGCGACTGCTCGGCGGCGGCCTTCTCCGTCCCGGCGGGGCCGTGCGGGATCGCGAACAGGGCCCGGCACGAGCAGCAGGTCACCGGCAGGGCCCTGGCCTGCGGGAACGGCGAGCTGTCGTCCCCGGTGCCGACCGACCCGAAGAACGCCCGGTTCGCGGGCGTGTCCGGCACCCGGATCAGCGTCCCGTCGAACGCCCCGGCCTTCAGCCGCCTCGTCTTCCCGGTGGTGACGGCTCCGGGGCAGCCTTCATCCTGGTGACGGCGCCAGGACAAGCCGAGCACGGTGTCCCGCAGGTCCTCCAGCGGGGCCGGGCCGAGGGCGTTCCGCCAGTTCCCGGCCGCCCGCGCCAAGGCCGGCCGCCACGGCCTTGACCAGGGGACCAGGGCCAGGTCCCCGGCCAGCGCGGCAACCGCGTCCTGGACCCGGGCCTCGGGCATGAGCGTCATCAGCACGATGACCCGTATCATGAAGGCCCTGGCCAGGAGCCTTTCCCGTTCGCCCTTCACGAACCGGCCGTCCAGTCCCGCGTCCTGCGCGATCCCGCTTACGGCGCCGGGGACGCACCCCGTCTCCAGCGGGCCGAGCGTCGCGTGATGCACCGGGCTGCCCTTGGCCCGGACCTGCCCGTCCCGCCTCACCTGGGCCTCCGCGACCGCCACTACCTTGCAGAACACCACGTCATCGCGGGTGCCGATCCTCTTCGTCCCGCCGACGACCAGCGCGGACCGGTCCCCCTCGCCCAGGTCCCGGCCGCTCTTCAGCGGCGACGCGACCAGCTCCAGCGGTACCGCGACGATCATCCCGGCCGAAACGGGCACGGCACACGCCGGGACAAGGTAAGAAAACACAAGAGGCTCCGGTTGAAGAAATGGGACATCGACAATCACACTTCTTAGCCGGAGCCTCACCCGTCTCGCAGGAAACCGGTACGACAAGCCAGCAGCCAGGAACGATCACTCAGCGCGACTAAGAACGGAACCAGCCCCCAACCATTTCGCCTTAAAAGCGCTGGCATTCGGGGCCATGGCGGCACAGAGGAAGTACCCGGAGGAGCTCCGCGAACGCGCGGTGAAGATGGTGCTGGGATCCGGGAACGGGACGGGAAGGGGCGCGGGGAAATCTCCCGGGTTGCCCGGCAGCTGGATGTTCACCCGGAGGCGTTGCGGTCCTGGCTGCAGCAGGCGGAAATTGACGGCGGAGAGCGTTCCGGGACGACGACGGATGATAAGCGGCGGATCTCTGAACTGGAGCGCGAGGTACGCGAGCTCCGGCGGGCGAATGAGATATTGAAGGCCGCGAGCGCTTATTTCGCGAGGGAACTCGACCCGAGGCTGCCGCGCTAGTCGAGTTCATTGACGCGCACCGGGACCGGTTTGGCATCGAGCCGGTCTGTGCGGTCCTGGATTTTCCCGCGTCGTCGTATTACTACGCGAAGAAACGCGAGGCCGAGCCGACGGCGCGGGAAATCCGTGATGCCATGCTGGAGGAGAAGATCGTGGAGGTGTGGAAGGGCGGAAGGGCAGGGAGGTTTACGGTGCGCGGAAAGTGTGGCTGGAGCTGAACCGGCAGAGAATTCCCGTCGCGCGGTGCACGGTGGAGCGGCTGATGCGCGACCTGGGGATCGGCGGCGTGCGGCCCAGGCGGAAGCGGCCGCGGACGACGGTGCCGGGCGATCCGGCGGGCAGGCCGTCGGACCTGCTGCAGCGCTGCTTCGACGCGCCGGCGCCGAACCGGCGCTGGGTGGCGGACATCACGTATGTGATGACATTTTCCGGGTGGGTTTACACGTCATTCGTCATGGATTTGTTCGCGCGCCGGATTGTCGGGTGGCAGGTTGCGGATAACCTGCGTTCCGATCTTGCGCTCGATGCGCTTGAAATGGCTATCTGGGCACGTCGGCATGAGAAGATCGACGGGGTGGTGCATCATTCGGATCGCGGCGTCCAGTATACCGCTATCCGCTATACGGAACGGCTCGAGGAGGCGAGGGCCGTCCGTTCGGTTGGAAGCAAGGGCGATTCCTATGATAACGCTGCCGCAGAATCGCTGAACAGCCTTTACAAGCGTGAGCTTATCGACTTCAAGAAAGAATGGCAGGGAGTCGATGATGTGATGCTCGCCACTATGGACTGGGTATCCTGGTATAACGAGGAGAGGCTTCACTCATACTGCGGTGATATGCCGCCGAAAGAGTGCGAGGAAATCTATCATAAGGCACTGGAATCTGGTAAGATTAGAGGCAGTTCGCAGACATAGCGGCCTCCAGACTTGCCGGGGCGATCCACAAGGTCAGCCATCCGTGCACCTGCGCGAGGAGCAGCTGCTCCCGGAACTCGACGCATGGCTGTCCGCAAACTGGACCCGGTCGCGTTCGCGTCGGCCGTGCGCGAGTTCGAGGCGGCCGGGCCCGAACCCGAAGCCGGACGAAGGCGCGCAGCAGGAGATCGCCGAATGCGACGCCAAGCTCCGTCAGCACCGCGCGGCGCTCGAAGCCGGAGCCGACCCGGTACTCAATCACCAGCTGCGGGTCCGACGTGCCCTTGCGGAGGTACGGATCAAGACGCCGGCGGCTCGTCGGCGCATGACCCAAGAGGAAATCACGAGCTTCGTCACTGAGGTGGGAGGAATCATGCAAGCGCTCAACGAGGCCGACCCAGCGGATAAAGCCGAGGTCTACGGCCGGCCAGGCCTCACGCTGACCTATCACCCAAGCGAAAAGCGGGTCCAGGCAGAAGCCCGACCCGCCTCGATCATGTACGTAAGAGAGTGTCCGAGGACCAACGCCTGCCAATTACGTATGCTAACGATATCGCGTTGACCAGGTCTTTTGCCTTTGGCAGTGTCCGACGATAGCGGCGGATCGAGTCATCAATCGGACCACCGCAGGTGTAGTGCTCGACGTCGCCGCAGTTGCTGCGATGGCATCTCTCGAACACGTATACAACCCGTGTGAATGAAAGGTGAGTCTGGCGCTTGGTTCCACTCAGAGTGGACCGTCTGATCTACGTGGCGGTTTGCCCAGCCGCACGCCGTGCGGAGTTAAGCGTCACTATCGAGGTGGACAGTGGCGGTTCCTGCGGCTGCTGGGCGGTCGTGGCCTGCCGCCGTGGCAACGAGCGCCACGGCGGCAGGTTCCCTGGATCGCGGACACTCACAGGGGCGGGCTAAAGGCCCATCGGTAGTAAATTCCTGTTGTCAGCTGGTCGGCGGGCAGGGCATACACCTGGAAATCGCCATAGGGGTCGAAGCCGTAAGTGGCGAGCGCGACCTGTATACCCATGTTCAGGAAGTAGCGGGAGTACATGAGGTACCCGCCCCCGTTAGCCACCTCGATGAATACGGTGCCGTTCTCGCCGCACGGGCCGAGTTGCGCCAACCCGCTCTCGAACAGGGTCTGCATGCAGAGGTCGCTGTAGACGCCACTGGTGGTGATGGACTCGAACTCGTAGCCCGGCCCGCTGATGCCATCCTCCGAGGTCGTACCCATGGGGATCGCGTCCCACGTTCCCCATGGAGGAGTCGTGAGCGCGATGACCGACTGATCGGTGACGCCGGACTGGGCGTACATGCCGTAGCTCTGCTCGTGTGCCAGGTAGATGGCCGTGACGGTCTGAGCTGAGGCGACTCCAGGGACAGCGGCCACGACCGAGGCCGCGAGCGCCACACCGCCCAGTAGGGCCCACAATTTCCGGCGTGGAAGTCGTGCCCGCAGATCGCGCAATGATAGTCGCATGCCTTACCTCCGGTTGCGAACTTCAGGACGAGCGCGTCGGCGCCGCCCTCTTGCTGCAACCAAGCGTGCAATTCGCGACGTTCAGGAAACCAGGAATAATAACCGGAATTCTGCCCGGAATTTCCGCGCGAGCCGCGGTCGTGTTCGCGGATGACCTGGCACCTGACCGCGTTCCCTCGATACGGGTCACCCGCGCTGCGCCGCATGTCGGCCAGCCGCGCGCAACGACCGCGCGGTACCTCGCAACGGGCGCCGACACCATCACCATCGAACTCGACGACCAGGACAGACCCCCGCCGAACGAACTTAGGATCGCGGAAGCCACAGCCGTGACTTCGGTGGGGATGGCGGCTGGGTCAACAGTGCGTTGACGCCCCCTGGGATGCCGAGGCGGGTGAGCGCCCAATCTTGCCACCGTGCCTCGGCGTCGCTGATCTGGATTATGCGTGCTGTTTGCTCGGGCAGTATCAGGCGCCGGTTGATGATCACGGTCTGATGGAGGCGCTCTACCGGCAGCGCGCGCTGTAGCGCAGTGCCCGCCAGGTTTCGTGCCTGTGCATCTGCGGGCGTGGGCGAGCACCACTGTGCCGCCGACCATGCGATGCCCGCCAGATGCGGCCGGTCGGCCAGAACGGGACCGGCCAGGTCGGCCAGGGCTCCGAGTTTGTCCTCGATGGCCATTCCCGTGAAAGCGCTGAGGGGGTGAATACCTCCGATGTCCTCGGCCCAGACCCAGGCGATGCCAGCATCGCGAGTCTGGGCGCCCTTCCGGTCGAGGATGTGTGCGAGGCGCGCGCCGTCGTCGGTCTCAAGGTACGGGCCTGTCGTCAATGTCTCTGGAGGGGCTGCACCTGGCCGCACAGTAAGCCGTGTGCCACCAGGGCCGGGAATGTCGACTGCCTTGCCGGTCAGGGCGCAGTGAGCGGCTGCGTCAGCCGTTGCCTTGATCCAGTTGCTCTCCTCGGTCTTGTTCAGGAAGCCGGGAATATCGCCTTCCCAGTAGACGGGTGCGGTCGGCCGGAGGCTGAGCAAGTGGAGAAAATGTTGATCGTGGTATTTGTCCTGCAGTGCGCTTTTCTCGTCAGCCCCGAACGTCACTATCTCGATGAAAAGTTCAAGGCCAGGCCAGCGGAGCAGCACGTCTCCGGGGCCACCGGACTTGCTGGGCTCCAGGACAGCATGTGCTCCTAGGTACATGCCGATAGAAGCCAGGCGGCCCTGGGTGAGGGCGTGCACCAGTCGGTGAGTGGTCAGGTCACGGCGGGCCTCCCGGCGGATGCTGGCGAGCCCGTCGATGCCATCGCCAACTAGCATCTGGAGGCTGGCCCACCACCGGATGGACTCGACGTAACGCCTGGGACGCTGTGCAGCTGCGGGAGCGAGTAGAGGCGAATAGCCGCCCAGGATCGGGATGGCCGCTCCCGCCGGACCAGGTTCGATCGCACGGCTCAGCCAGCCATTGCCGAAAAACTCAGTGAGATCCCTGATCGCGCGTGCGGCAGCCTGCCTACCGTGGTCGGTCAGGTAGTCGGTACCTTCGACATCGCCGAACCACTCATCCCATCCGAACTCTCTCTGGCCGTGCCCTACAGCCGACAAGATCTCTCGGTCAGAGGCGTGATCCATGGCTCAAGCATGCCCGAAGAACTCCGCGGCCAAGGGCCGCAAGCCCCCGCCGGCACATGAGCAGTCGCGAGCCTCGTGTACGTAGGAGGTATACGAGGAGAGGCTGCAACAAACAGCCCATGGATGTTGATGACGGAATTCTTTGTCACTGACATTCTTGCTGGTCGGCGATGGCACCAGGTGAGCATCGTCGGTCACCTCATCAGGTGATGGTCTATGACTGCCTGCTTGCCTTGGGCAGGTTCCGGATGGGGGGCCTACGGCGGTCGATGTCGATGATGGTGTACTCGCGGCGCAGGTGGTGGCGTAGCAGCCAGAGGAGCCGCTCGCCTTCGTAGAGTTCGATGCCGAGGCGTGCTGCTTCGTCCCGGGCGGCAGACGTGTAGCTCGAGGTGGTGATAATGATCCCCTTGTGGAATTCACGCTGGGAGATCGAGCCGATCATTTCCCTGACTTCAGCCACGGGGACCTTGTGGCCGGGGGCGTAACACTTGGCCTGGATGGCGACGCGGCCGCCGGTGAATTCCTTCTTGTTGACCGCGACGACGTCGATGCCGCCGTCGCCGCGGGACCGTGTCTTGCGTACCTCGTCGAACTCGGGGATCGCCTGGAATAGCTGCAGGATGAGGTCCTCGAACTCGTACCCGTCGAGTTCCATCAAGTTCTTAACCGAGTCCAGGCGTGCCGCGGCGTCTAGCTCGTCCGCGTAGGGCAGGTCATCCCACGGGTAGTCGATGATCGGTTGCACGGGCTGGTACTTCTCCGGGGTTCTGGAGAACTTCGCGTGTAGGTAGGTCAGGCAGTCGAGCGGGTCAACCCGGGCCAGGTCCAGGCTGTCGAACAGGTCCCGGTCGACGGCGACGCTGACCAGGCACTCATGCGCAGGCTGGCCGGTGGCCCGGTTGATTATGTCGACGTAGCCGTTGCACGCCACGGTGGTCACTAGGCCGCCGCGGTCGGCGCCGAAGACGCAGCGCAGGGTCCGCAATGTCATCTGGGCGATGACCACCTGGTACCGCTTGTTGCGGTCCGCGACGGTTAGCTTGTGGTACCTGAATTCCTTTTTGCGCGGCAGGTACTCGCACGAGGCCAGTTCCGGGATCGTGTCCAGCAGCGGCAGGTCGATGTCAACGACGATCTCCTGGCTGACCGGCTTGTAGGCGATCTTAACGCCGGCGGGGAAGTCGCCGGGATAGCTTTGCAGGGCCAGTACCTCGGCGAAGTAGTCGGCGACCGCCTTGCGCTGCCCGGCGGCGAAGTCACTGGCCATCTGGTCGATAGCGGCATGCTGGCGCCGGACCCGCTCACGGTTAGCCGCCAGGCTTTGCTCGTGCGAGGCCCGCGCCTGGGCCAGCTGCTCCAGGCGCAGCTGCTCATCCCGGGCATGTGCGGCCATGGCCTGCTCGTGATCTGCCTGGTACCGCGCCAATGCCTTCTGGTAGGCGCTCTTACGCCCCGGCGCGAGCGCACCAAGGCCAGACGGGGGCACAGGGGCGTCCAGCTCGGGGACACAGGCCGGTTCCGCCAGCTCCGGCGGCGGCTGAAATCGCGCCGGGGGCGCGGGTTCCTTGAGCCGGTCGAACGGGAGGTACGGGTCGCTGCTCAGCATGCTCGCCAGCAGGGTCTCCAGCTCAGTTAGGCGGGCCTGGAGCGACTGGGTGATCGCCTCCGCCTCCGCGTGACCCGCCGCAACCTCGCGTTCTTCGGCCGCCTTTGCGTCGCGCTTAGCCTTTTCGCTGGCCTCCCTGGCCGTGATTCTCGCGTTTTCTCTGGCCCACGCGGCAGCCGCCTGCGACTGGAGGCGGGCGGTTCTATCACCAGGCTTCCGGCGCTTCGGCGCAGCCATGGCACGTCCCCCAAACCTTGGAGTCACTTACCTATTACGCTCCGCTAAATCTCTTCCGGAAGCAACCCCCTTCGCCTAGCCCGGAGAAGAGCGCGGCGAGGCTGAGTACTAGTCCTATTGCGAGCCCGGCCGTTTCCCAATCTTGAGGCAGGAGCTGAGACTGTTGATGTGAGCAGCTATGCGGTTCTTCGGGTTGGCCCGGTTGAGGTGCTTCGGTTTACGGGAACTCCCGGTGATGAGCTGCTCGCGGTGTTTCGCGACGACATGCAGACCGTCATGCGCCTTACGGGCCGCGAATTCCTGGTTCGGTATCGCATCACCCATAGTTCGCGTATCCGCGATGACCAGGAGCTTGACGTTGCGGAGTTCTGTGCTTCCTGGCAGGCCGTGGCCGCCCGACTGGACTTGCTGGGCGTTGCGGAAGCGGATGTCCGCGAGTGTCTTAAGGCTCGGTTGTCCCGGCCTCGGGCGTCTGGCTGGGAGGAGAGGGCGGCGGAGTTGCGGGGCTCTGGCAGGCTCATGCTTCCGCGTAAGCGGCGTCGGCTCGACGAATGGGACCGGCGGGACTTGGCGGAGGTCAGGCGGGGGGATGAGCTGCGCGGGTCGCTGGGTGCGGACGGGTGGCTGAGGATGCTCGGGTCTTCGGCCGAGGAGACGGCGTTCGTGTTCGGTATCGGTACCGGCGGGCGTTCGTGGCTGATGGACGAGCTGGACGGCTGGGACCCGCGGTGCGCGCTGCGCGCCGTGATGTTGGCCTTCCCCGGAGCTGATGTCGTGCTTGCCGTCGCGGGCACGGCAGGCGGCACCTGGCAGGCGCCGCCAGGCGCACTGCGACCGCATGCGGCCGTGGGAACGGGTGTCGGGGGCGGAGGCAGCGCCCCGGTCGTAGTCCTTACGGAAGGCAGGACCGATGCGGAGTTCCTGGAAGCGGGGCTGAAGGTGCTGCGCCCGTACCTGATCGACATGATCCGCTTCCTGGACTACGAGCGCAGGCCGGAAGGGGGAGCCGGGCCGTTGGCCAGGCATGGTCCGGGCGTTCGCCGCCGCCGGGATCGCCAACCGCGCCGTGGCGGTCTTCGACAACGACACCGCCGCAGCCGCCGCCCGGCAAAGCCTCAAGAAGGTGAAACTGCCGTCCCAGATCAAGGTGATCCAGTACCCGGAGCTCGGCCTGGCGAAGGCTTACCCGGTACTCGACTCGCAAGGCCCGGAACCCGCCGGGAGGATGCCGGAGCATGCGGACGTCAACGGCCGCGCGGCGAGCATCGAGTTGTACCTGGGCCGTGACGTGCTAACCCGCCCCGACGGAACGCTGTACCCGGTCCGGTGGACGTCCGGCGACCGTACTGCGGGCCCGCGTCAGGGGAAGTTCGACGATCGGGACAAGGCGGCCATCCACAAGGCATTCCGCGCTAAGGCGAAAGCAGCCCTGGGTGACCCCGCGCAAGCCGGGCAGCAAGACTGGAGCGGCCTCCTCCTGATTATCGACGCGATTTTCGCGGCAGCCGTGCACATCACGAGAGCCGTGCACGATATGAACGCAGCGACCACAACCGCCTCCTCCGCAGACGCCTGAGCCGCGCGAAAATGCACTCGTCGTTACGATCTAGCCCCCAGCCGCTCAGCGTCGTATGGCAAGACTAGGCCAGAGGGGAGGCCGGACGCCCCATCAATTCTTAGGTACCGTTCGACACAGAATGTCGCCTTTATCGCCATGGTCTTTCGTGTCGATTCATGCGGATATCAGCACACTGGCGTAACCCGGGGGGCGATCCCGGCGTGTCGTTTAGCTTACCTATGGCAGAAGAATCCCGTTTGGTCTAGACATCAGCGAAAACTCCCCGGCCGTCGCTTCAAAGTCAGGGTGCCGCTAGGCGCGAGTTCACTTCAGAGCGGGATACCTGAGCCGACATATGCCCGTTAGTCCTGCTTTTTGTGGCTACTGAAACTAGATCAGACGCCCTCTCAGAGGTTCGGGTCACGGTGGACCTCAGCGGGAAGCACACTAAAGGATTTGATGGAGATCTTCTCGATTTTATCGAACTCGATCCGCCACGCCTACCGAAACCTCCTGTCCCGTACGGCACACCGAACGCAGGCCGCAGCGGTTTGGATTCTCTAATAAAGTCCATCCATCAGGCTCCGAACTTTATCGTGCCTCAAATTCACTTGCCAGACCGTTATTGGGACGTACGCACTACTGTCGACGGTATCCAGCGGATCGAGTTTAGCCCCTACGACCTACGGCCTTACGAGACAATCGAACTGCCTCAAGTCCCGCTACTGGTCAGGATGCAACCTGGTGAGACGCTAATCCTAGATGTCAACGTGACCGCCACAAATGCTGACGGAAAGTTGGACAGCCGAATTATGCTGAGTACCTGTAGTTCCTCCTTCGACCCTTTCGTTGAAGATTATTCACCATCGCGTGGCGACTGCTGCGTAGTTCTGAACCCTTCACATGCCTCTAGAGTTTCAAGGTGGTCAACGACCACATCGATTATCTTGCGTTGCGAAGGGTCGAGTCTAATCCAAAGATTGAGCTCGTGGTCAATGTTTCCCTCGGCTCTGTAGTCTTCTGTGATGTAAACATAATCGACATTAAAGGTGACGTTCGCGAGGTAATCGCCCATGTCTTTTGCGTGCGCCAGGAAGTTGATTCTGATAGGCGCGATCCTCGTGGGCGGCGTATCGCCACCGTCGAAGCCCTCTTGGACGACGTCCAGCGCCAATTGTCTTTCGGCATAGACCCACGACTCGATCAGAGAGAACATTTGCTTTTTGTCTGACAGCCCGTCATAGCTCAATCTTCCTTTAGAGCGCTTTAGCCGCGGAGGAAGAGGTTCATGGAAGAACACAGCTGATATATACTCACGCTGAACTTTCTTCAGCTTCTTCATGATTGAGTCAAGCTCATCCAGGTTCGGGCAAGCCATCTGAAGCATCGTAAGCGCTTCATCCATTGCTTGACTACGTTCAAAATCAGCGGTCCGCTTCTCAATCTTGGAGGCACGCTGCCGAGCCAACTCCAAAATGGATAGTATAATAGGAGAGCCCGCCATAGGCTTACTGCCTTTAGTGGAGTTACAGGCGCGGCAGCTCGGCACAAGGTTCGGCAAGGCGTACAGATCAAACGTGGGTGGCAGGCCATAATCGGAAAGCATCCGCTCTAGCGGTTCCCCAGATAGGCTCTTGGGAATCAGATGGTCAACCTCTAGCTCGCTAAAACGGAGGGGTTCCCGGCCCCAGACGCAACGTCTG
Organism: uncultured Actinomycetota bacterium; assembly: GCA_963785645.1. Taxonomy (GTDB): domain Bacteria; phylum Actinomycetota; class Actinomycetes; order Streptosporangiales; family Streptosporangiaceae; genus Trebonia. The sequence continues at coordinate 530,066 of CAWAWG010000012.1, read as the reverse complement.
CCCCACTCATCGTATAGCGCGAGTCGCATGGTAGGGCTCAGATCGCCACGTGTAGGCATACTGCGATCTTAGTCGAGAAATCCTCGCTCGGCGCAAGGAACCTGCAGTGGTCGACCGGGCTAGATTTTTCCTCTTAGCATAGAGTTTGCAAATGACTCTGCGGCTTCCCGGCTTAGGGTACCAGACCTCTCCCTATCCTCGTGAATTGTAAACCCTGCGAAATGAAGCCACGATGGTTTCCTTATGTCTGAACCAAACAGAGATTCTATAGACCTCGTCTGCAGCTCGACCACTAGGCCATGGAAGTCAAGGCTTCTCGCTGACTCAAGCGACACTTGCTTACGAGCCGGAAAGGAGTATTTCATTCGATCATTGTATTTTGGCTGGAAGTATCTGATGAGGCCAGCCTCAGCTAGCGCGACCGCCTCCTTCTCCCTGAAAGAGCCCTCCCTGATAGCTTCCGTAACGAGCGCAATGTGCTCGTCGTCTTCCTCCGAAGATTTTTTAGCCGGTACGCGAGGTTCTATCTCCGGGATAAGACTTTCGTCAGTAATCGCCGCGAGAGTTAGCCAGACCTGCTTGTCCGGAGAAGTCTCACCGAGTATCCGCTGGACCGTCTCGTGGCTCTTTAGCCTATCCCAGGCAGTCCTCTCGCCGGCTTGCCCAAAGGCTTGCCCGATGTAGGCGATCTCGTGCTTCTTAGCTTCTATTGGCCATTCCTTGAGCCACGCCTGAAGCTGTCCTACGATACCTCGCGATACAATTGCACCTTCCGAATTCTCGATGGCGAATTCTTCATGCGGCCACTCAGACACCCATCGAAACGGGCCTTTACTTAGTCGGTGTGGGCTTCTCAGCGAAAATTCTTCCCAGGATCCCCCGCGCTGGAGACGTAGTGTGCAAAAGACTTCTTTATCACTGATGACAACAGACGAGGGGTCTATGGACATGCGAGGTCTCAACGTGACGAAATAGAGGTGGCATGGTTCCTCGGTCTCAATTCGGGGAATCCGCTGCAGATCCTGCGCCCGGCTCAGAAGCATGGGCGATACAGTGACGACGATCGTCCACTCCGTCATGTACTTTCTAGTTTCCGTGGTCACCTTGGCAGCATACTCTCAATCGAGATGCTCTACATTTGGCCGGGTACCAGAGACGTGCGAAGAGACAATGCCAAGTCAGCCATGTTGTTGATAACAGCGCCGACATGGAGCTGTATCATCCTTGCTCGCTTCCCTGGCTTGTTGGCATAGCCAACGCTGGCGACGTTTGCCCGATGTACCGCCTCGATGTCGGTGAACGATTCACCGACGAGGGTCGCTGCGGCCTGGTTAGCTTCTAGGCAGCGGAGAGCAATATCGATCAGGTGGGGGTTGGGTTTGAGCCTTGTTGGGTCATGGACCGTACGTGCTGAAACCAAGCGCACCCCGGCGCTGAGATCGTGTCGTTCTAGATGATCCTTAACCACTCGGGCGCTGTTGTTGCTGACGACTCCAACCGTTCGGCCGGACTCGCGAGCGCTGGCGGTGACTTCACGCGCGATACGGTCGGCCACGGTCTGGTACATGACGGGGTCGCCGATGCCGTACCACCGCCATAGCGGCGCGGTGTGCAGGTCGGTGTGGTAGTCGCGGAGCATCGCCGCCAGGTTCGCCGGCAGCATGTCGGCGTGCTGGAGCAGTCCGTCGGCGAAGTGGCGCAGTTCCCAGAGGACCCGGTCGTCGTCCTCGTTCACCGGGCCGTCTCCCCGGTTGCGGGGGTGGCTTGTGCGCCGCAGGTCAGGCAGGCGAACCCAGCCGGCGGGTGTCCGGCGCAGCGGGTGCACCGGGTGGTCAGCTGCCAGGGCCTGACGCCGAAGATACGCGCCAGCTGCTTTACCTCGCTGCGGGTGAAGCTGCGCTGACGGTCGTTGCGGTGGCCCTCGGCGGCGCACACCGTGGAGTTGCTCGTCCAGCCCATGAGCTTGGCGACCTGGGTCTGGGTCCATCCCTTACGCTGCCGCAGGGCGCGGATGTTCGCGCCGACGATGTCTGCCTGCCGCTGCGGGATGACATCCGTCCCGCGTTGCCGTCCCTGCATCACGCGTCCGCCTGCCACGTTACGACGTAGGAGCGGCCGGCCCGGCCCTGACGTACCGGTTGGCCGCGAGCATGTCGATCGCCTGCGCGGCGACGCGGACGGACACGTTGTACTCGGTTGCCAGCTGGCCGATCGGCAACTGGTTGCCGTGCTTGTACTCACCCGTGGTGATCTTGTCGCGGATGATGCGGGCGAGTTTGACGTACTGGGGGGTGTAGTCGGCGTCCATGTCGTTGAGCATCGGCAGGTCGGAGATCACGTTCATTGGTCAGCCTTCCATGGTGAAGATGGCGAATACGGCCTTGCCGTGGTCGTGTGGGGTCCAACCCCAGTGAGTAGACAGGGCCTCGACAACTTGCAGGCCGCGCCCCTGTTCGGCGTCCATAGAAGAGTCACGCTTGACCGGCGGGAATGGTGAGGGGTCGCTGACTACGACCACGACGGCGCCGGAGTCTTCTACGCTCATGAGTTCAAGGTTGATCGCGGGGGCGTCGGCGTGGGTTATCGCATTGCTGACGAGTTCGGAGGTGACGGTTTCGACGTCACCGGCGTAGCTGCCGAGGTCGTGGTAGCCCAGCGCGGCCCGAACGTAGAAGCGCGCCATCCGCACCGAGTACGGAGTACCCGGCAGTCTGAACGCGACCAGTGAAGTGGGTTCTGTTACGGCGATTGACATCGTCCTGTGTCCCTTCGTGCTTACGTGCTGGCAGCCTGCACGAACGGGAACGCGGTCGGTAGCAAATGGAAGGCGTTTGGCCGCATCAAGCCGCGCTTGGCAGATAAGCCGCGGGCGGATACGCAAACGGGGCACCCTCAATCACCCAAGGATGCCCCGCGACCAAAGCCTGCTGTCCTGTTGCCGGATGGCGCCGAGCGTGCGCCACGCGTATGACAGCAGGCAGGTTTACCTGATGGTTTTAGTGAAGGCTCGCCACGTGCCGGTGGTGAAGGTGAGTACTGGGCCGTGACGGTCGGTGGTGTCGCGGACTAGGACGGCCTCGGCCGAGGCGACCTCTACGCAAGCTCCTCCGTTGTCGGCTGAGTAGCTGCTCTTGCGCCAGTTGCTATCCATTCCTCGCCCATCCGCTCTATGAATGCCAGGGACTCCGAGGCTCTGAGTGCCTCGTTCCTGAGCGTATCGAAGCGGGTAAGCAGGGTTGCAATGGTTTCGGCGTCCTCGAACACCTGACCGGCGACGGCGGTTTCCACGTACGCGGCGCTCTCGGTCAGGGCGAAGCCGCCGACCAGGCCGGCATGGGCGACCATGGGCACGACCTGGATCGTGACGTTGGGCAGGCGCGCGATGGCTGCCAGATGCGCCATCTGTACGGCCATGATCTCTGGCGAGCCGACGCAGCGGCGCAGGGCGGCCTCGTCTAGCAGAAACCATGCCGTCGGCGGGTCCTCGCGGGTCAGGATCGCCTGGCGCTTCATCCGTGCGGCGACGCGTGCGTTTACCTCGTCCTCGGTCACGCCGGGGGTAACACCCTGGATGCAGCGAGCGTAGTCCTCGGTCTGCAGCAGTCCGTCCAAGACGCCCAGGTACCAGTTCCGCAAGGTAGCGGCCCGCTGCTCCCGGTCTACCCAGTCGCGGAACCAGGGAGGGGTTGCGATCCAGGTACGGGATTCTTCGTAGAACTCGCCGAACCAGCCGCTACGGCCTGGAAATACCTGGTCGCACATCTGGGCGAGCAGTATCGTCGCCGGTCTTTTGCCGTTCTCGACGCGGCCCAGGTGTGCGGGGTCGTAGCCGGTTCGCTGGCCGAACTCGGCCAGCGTCCATCCGGCCGCCAGTCGCTCCTTGCGGACCTGCCGTCCGAAATACCGGATGGGGTTATTCGTCTCCGAGCTCATCGGTCCGCCCCTTGCGCCACGTTGCGGTAGGACCGCACGGGCGCGCGGCCCCGGTCGAATGCCCGGCGGGGCCGCGGGAAACGAGCGCCTAAGCGACCGAACGGCCCCGCCGAGCGATTGAAAGCTTACTCAACCTGTATCACCCTGTCTAGCTACGTATGAAGTCGTGTATACGCAGGTGAAGGCGTATGACCTTAGCCTTATACAACTAGAGTTGTCTATGTGACGGATGACCGCATCGACCCTATTGCCCCAGTTCCTCCGTATCGGCAGATAGCCGACATCCTGCGGCGACGGATCGAGAGCGGGAAGTACCGGCCGGATACCCGCATACCCACCGAGAGCGAGTTGGTCGAAGAGTTCGAGGTCGCCCGGACAACCGCACGGCGCGCAGTGGGCGTGCTACGCGATGACGGTCTGATTTACACGGTGCCCAATCGAGGCAGCTACGTGACTAGCAAGTCCTCGTGAACCAATCCCGTTTTCCGTACGTGTCGTTACATAATGTGACTTGCGGCGCATACTGACCAGGCAATAGGCGAGCGACCAAGTGACGCGCAACACACAGTCTGGCTAGGTTGACCCGAGGCAAGGTGCACTGGGGGCGGACTTTTATCGTTTTCTGCGTGCTCTAGTCATCTCTGGAGGCTGTGTGAGTGACCTTAAGCTTTTCCGGATTGACGGCGGTTCCGCCGTTGAGTTGCTAGGGGCCGCGCTTGCTCTGGAGAAGCCGCTCCAGGTGCTCATCGAGAGGAACATGGAGGTCCTCTTCGGGGTTCGTTTCGTCGCCAGCGAGCACTCAACCGGCAAGAAGCACGGCGGCCGGATCGACTCACTCGGGCTGGATGAGAACGGGAGCCCGGTCATCTTTGAGTACAAGCGGTCCGTCAATGAGAACGTGATCAACCAGGGGCTTTTCTACCTCGACTGGCTGCTTGATCACCGCGCCGAGTTCGAACTCCTGGTCATGAAGAAATTCGGGCACGAGGCAGCCGGGCAGATCGACTGGTCGGGCCCGCGGCTGGTTTGCGTGGCCAGCGACTTCACGCGCTACGACGAGCACGCCATCGCCCAGATCAACCGCAGCATCGAACTGGTCCGGTACCGGGACTACGGCGGCGCCTTCCTGACGCTTGACCTGATGGCATCAACGAGCGCCTCGGTGACCTCGGCCGAAGGCGAGGAGAGCCCGAGTCGTCCTTCCGCTAGCGAGAGGACCATCGCGCAGTTGCACGAACGGGCTCCTCTGGATCTCAGGAACCTCTATGACTCTCTTGACGCTTACCTACTCTCGCTCGGCGACGATGTGACCAAGACAGCGCGGAAGAACTACTACGCCTACCGCCGGATCAAGAACTTCGCCTGCGTCGAGATCCACCCGCAGACCAGGAAGCTGCTGGTCTACCTCAAGGCAGATCCCAAGAGCATCACCCTGGAACCAGGCTTCACCCGCGACATGACCAGCATCGGTCACTTCGGAACCGGCGACCTCGAAGTGGCCATTGGGAACCGAGCTGATTTCGAGCGGGCTCAGCCTTTGATCCTGGAGAGCTACCAGGCGAGCTGATAGTCAGACGAAACCGTCAGGTCGATCCGACTGGGGTCCCAGTCGACGTCCCCTTCGGCGACGACTGCCAAGAGCTTGACCCGGCAATCGGAAAGAGGGATCTCATTCATGACGCTAGCGCTAGACAGAAGAGATCCGTCCTGGAGACCTCATAGGTGAACGCTCAGGCAATCGTCTTCTGTCGCTGGTCGGATTTTCGAACTTTATAGACTGAGCTGGTAAAATGTGTGTCCGATGGGGGGCTTGAACGCATATTTGAGGGAAATTTCCCCGATTCCGCGCTTGAGTACGCAGGCGGGGGAGAAATCCCCCATTCGGGTGTGTCATGCGGCCATGCTAGTGGGCGCGTCCCGGATCGCGTCAAGCCCACGAAATACACTTGCCATGCTGCTCGGTAATCTCGCTACCAACCTGGCCAGCATGAACTCACCGGCTGACGCGCTGGCGGCGGCGCACGAGTCGCTCCAGCTCCGCCGGGTACTGGCCACGGAGAACTCGGAGCGGTTCCGCCCCGAGTTGGCGTGGACGCTGAATGATGCAGGCATCTCCTTCGGCCGCTTTCAGCGCTGGGAAGAAGCCCGCGGCGCGACGGCGGAGGCCGTGATGCTCTGCCGTGCGCTGACCGGTGCTAATTCGGCTGCCTGCTCCCCGCACCTGGCGTAATCGATGAAGTACCTCGCCTGTGGCTGCTCATGCTGGGACGCCCGCACGACGCGCGAACCAGCGTGGCCGAGGCCACGCGCCTATATGGGCAGCTCGCCGCCCATGACCCGCGTTCCGCGGCCAGCTCGCCGAATCCCGGATCCTGCTGAATACCGCCATCGGTGGCAACGGGCCGCAAAGTGCCCCTAACCGCTAATCGCCAGATCTGCTGGGCCGACGCGCCGTGATGCCGGGCGATCGTCATCACCACCATCTGGTCCATCGCGAACCTATCCGCGCCGATGATCGCCGGCAGCGTGTACACGGCTCTTGCCGCTCTCATCCTCGCGCGCCCGTCGTCGACCCGAATCGGGCCGCAGCCGCGCTCCGCTCAGCCGTTCGCGTCCTGCGGGAGACGAACTGTTCCAGTCTTCACGTCTCGGCTCCATACATTCTCCCGGGTGGCCGATTTGAAGCCGTACTGCCGGTCACAGGGACGGGTATCATCAACTGCCCCTCGGGCCACGCTGCCACCCAGCAGCACTATGTCCGGCAGGTACCCCCGTCGCAGGCCGTCACAGACGGTGCTCTCACCAAAAACACGCTGCGCGCCAGAGCCGCCGATAGGCGCGTCTGTTGACGCATGTCAGATCTGCCTGCAACTTGTGCAGAGCTGGCGGTTCTGCGTTGCCGCTCGTGTTAGCCGGGTCGGCCAGGGGCGCGCTGCCGACGCTATGTCGCTTATTTGGGATAGGCCGTTGCGCCATGTAATGCTTGGGTGGTCGCTGCCCTATTGGGCGGCCAGGTGTGCTTAGGGGTGAGCATGCGCAGGGCGCTGGGTTATCGCGATGCCGTGGTGCTGCTTGGCGGCGATCCGCCGGCGCTGGCGGCGCTGGACCGCGCGCTGGCGGGCACGTTGTCGATTGCCACCGGCGGCGTGAGCGGTGCTGTGCTCGATGTATTCGATGCTCAAGGCCGGGTTATCCGGCTTGGGCGAGACCTGCTGCTCAATTTCCGGGACAGAGTCCGCGGGACTGGCCGGACGGACCGGATTCGTCGTCTGGAGGCGGCGCATGCCGTCATCGTCGTGACTGCATATTTTGAGTGCCTGGCGACGGCTTCGCTGCCGTTCAGCACTGCTGAGATGAATATCGGCCGGTCGGGGCAGGAGGCTTTGGCCAGCGGTGATACGGCCGCCAGGGAGTTCCTTGATGCCCTGGTAGCGGCGCCGCCGCGGCCGACGCCTCTGTTGCCGTATGAGCGCTTTCCGGAATCACTCGAGGCGTGGTACCGGCAGCTGTCGTCGCGGCTGGCGGCGTTCGCCCGGGGGCTGGACGCCTGGAACGTCCTGGATGATGCTGGCCGGGCTACGGCGGAGCATGTGCTTGGCGACGTCCTGTGCAAGGCGGCGGTCAGCCGCTATCAGGAGTTGTTTGCGCAGCTGGCGCTTGAGGTACCCGAGTTCCGGTTCTGGACTGGCCAGATCGAACATCAGGCCACCCGCTCAGATGTGCGGAAGGCGCTTGCCGGGATCGAAACACTCCTCGCCTCGCTGCCGTCCGGCGGGTCGGCGGCTGAGAGCGTTACCGGGTTGTGCAGCGCATACCGTGCCGTGCTGGCGCGGCCCATCCTTACAGAAGGGGAGACTCCGACGGGCGTTCGCCTTCCGACACTCGTGGAGGGCTACCTGGATCCCGATTTCCGCGCCGCCCCCGTGGCCGGCGGGGAACTGCCTTCCGATGAAGGCTGGTGGGCGGAGTTTCCGGTACGGTCTGACCTGACCGAATACCTGGTTGGCATACTGACTTCGCCGGAAGGGACGACCGCGCCGCTAATGGTGCTTGGCCAGCCTGGAGCCGGGAAGTCGGTACTGACGAAGGTTCTCGCGGCCAGGCTGCCGGCCGCTGACTTCGTGCCGGTGCGCGTCGCGTTGCGCGAGGTCCCCGCCGACGCGGAGATTCAAGATCAGCTTGAGTACGCCATCCGGGCCGTAACCGGGCAGCGCACGGAGTGGCCTGCGCTGGCGCGGGCCGCGAACGGCGCTACGCCTGTGGTTCTCCTTGATGGTTTCGATGAGCTGCTGCAAGCCACGGGAGTGAGCCAGTCTGATTACCTGCTCAAGGTCGCCCGGTTCCAGCAGCGCGAGGCCGACCAGGGGCGCCCGGTCGTTGCTATAGTCACCAGCAGGATCGCGGTCGCGGACCGGGTCCGGTACCCCGAAGGCACCGTCGCGCTGCGGCTTGAGCCCTTCCGGGATGACCAGGCCAGGAGCTGGATCAGCATCTGGAACCGGCACAACGAAAACCACCTGAGGTCCCGGGGCCTGCAGCCGCTGCCCGCGTCCATCGTGGCAGCGCGCCAGGTCCTGGCCCGAGAACCGCTGCTGCTGCTGATGCTGGCCTTGTACGACGCCGACGCGAACGCCCTGCAGGGCGGCGCAGGCAGCCAGGTGCTGGATGAGACGCGGCTTTACGAGGAGCTGCTGACCTCGTTCGCCGCCCGCGAGATCGCCAAGTCTCACATCGCGACATCCGCAGAGGAGATGACCGCTCACATCGAGCAAGAACTGCAGCGGCTCGCGCTGATCGCATTCGGCATGACCAACCGGCACCGGCAGTGGGTAACCGAGGCCGAACTCGATAACGACATCACAGCGCTGCAAGGACGCCGCCCCGGGACAAGCGGCGGCTTCAGGGCGCCGCTGACCCCGGCGGGGATCGCTGTGGGACGCTTCTTCTTCGTGCAACGTGCCCAGGCGATCCGCGACGGCACGCGCCTGCAGACTTACGAGTTCCTGCACGCCACTTTCAGCGAGTACCTGGCCGCCCGGCTCACGGTCCAGCTAGCCGTGGACCTGCTGGCCCGCAGGCCGGTCCTGACCATCGGCCACGCCCCGGCAGACGACGACCTTCTCTATGCGCTGCTGTCCTACGCGCCGCTGTCATCACGCCAGATGCTCCGTCACGTACGGGGGATCTGCGCGCGCCAGATAGCAGGAACCGCACAGCGGCAGCTGTCCGAGCTCCTGGTCAGCGTGCTCACCGACAGCCGGGCCCGCACCGAGCACCGCTACCCGGGTTACGAACCCGCCCCACTGCCCACTGCCGCGCGGCACGGCATCTACAGCGCCAACCTCGTCCTGCTGATTCTCTCCCTGACCCCCAGCGTTCCTGCCAGCAGGCTATTCCCGCACTCCCCCGACCCCGCAGGAGCCTGGCACCGCCAAGCGCTCCTATGGCGGTCATCGCTCACCGAGCCGGACTGGACAGACTTGGCGCTCGCCCTAAACATCCGGCATACATGGGCGGGCTCGGAGCGGGACCTGGACATCAGCCTGGCCTCAGAGGGCGTCTAGAGCGTTGATGGCGTGATGGGAGCGTCTGCAGGCCAGTCGTGCCAGGTCGGGGTGTTTTCGCCGGTTATCCGTTTCGTGGCGTTGTCGATCATGGCGAGGTTGATCATGGCCTGGGAGGATTCGGCGGTTGCCTCGTAGTCGCGTGCGAGGCGCCGGTGCAGCATGAGCCAGCCGATGGTCCGCTCGACGACCCAGCGGCGCTTTACCACGTGGAATCCTGGCTCGTCGGACTTGCGGGACACGATCTCCATCGTGACGCCCAGTCCGGCAGCGTGCTCGACGGCTTTGTTCTTGAACCCTGAATCGGCCCAGACGTGGGCAACTCGTGAGTGCGCGGCCTTGGCCTGGCTCACGAGTTGCATCCCGGCAGCGTTCTCCGTTACGCTGGCGGCCAAGACGGTCACGGCGAGTAGCAAGCCGAGGGTGTCGGTCACGATGCCCCGCTTCCGGCCGACGATCTTCTTGCCCGCGTCGATGCCCTGGCTGGCGGCGGGGACGTTCCCGGACGTCTTGACCGGCTGGGTGTCCACGATCGCGGCGGTGGGCTCGGGCGCGCGGCCTTCCTTGACGCGGGCCAGCCGGGTCACGTCCGCGTTGAGGCGGTCGAAGACGCCTTCGTCCCGCCAGGCGTTGTAGCAGGCGTTCACGGTCCGGAAGTGCGGGAAGTCGTGCGGCAGGTACTGCCACTGCACGCCGGTGCGGTTCAGGTACAGCAGCGCGTTCCAGATCTCGCGGAGCTCGTACTTCGGGCGGGCCGGGACCGGGCTGCGCGCCAGCCGCTCCGCCTGCCAGGCCGACAGCACCGGCTCGACCAGCGCCCACCGGGCGTCGGAGATGTCACTGGGGTAGCGGGGGCGCTCTGTCACGGAAGAAGACAATGTCACACTCCGTGACCGGAACCCGGCATTCGTCCCTCACGGCGATTCCGCCGCATCCTCGCCCTAGAAACGAATCCGGGCAGGAAACCGGGCAAGCCGACCGCTCCTCCCGGCTCCCGAACCCGGCACATCACCCCTCACCAGGGCAAACCAGGAACCGGAAGTACCGACCGAAATCACTGCGCATTCGCCCTAAATCCCCTCTAAGGCGCTGCTGCGAGGCCGCGTTCGTGGACCACGCGCCAGGCGCTCTTGACATGCTGTGGGGTGAAGAGGGAGGACTTGCGGTGGCTCCACCGGTGAACGCCTTCATGGGCGGCGCCGCTGCTCGCCATCGCGGAGGCGTCGTGCGTCATGATCCAGTGAACTGTGGCTAGGAGCTCTAGTCCGTACGTGCTCTCGAAGCCCTCGATTTCGCCCAGCACGGAATTGATTCGCGCGCCGGTCTCGGGATGGCTTGAGATGTACTCGTCTAGTCCGCCGTATATCTCAGGCTTGACGCGGATTGGCTCGGCTTTGGAAATGGGCAGTGAGCCGTCGCCGAAGCCGACGATGAAGTGTCCCTCCATATTGCGGAGAGACTTCCTCAGGTCGTCCGCGTAGGGACCATACAGAGCGGGGTTGAAAGCCAGCCCTAGCGCTTCCCCGTTGGCCTGGAGGAAGTAGGCGAGCTTCTGGACTTCGACGAGTGTCGGGGGCTCGAAGGTGACTCGCTCGTACTCCCGCATGAGGGCTAGCAGCGCGGCGCGGGCCGGAGTCAGGGCCGGGGTCGGACCGTGGCTTGGCTGCTCGGCAGCGCTCGGGGCGCCCGCCGGGGGGAAGATCCGTATGTCGACGGTGTCGGCGAGCGGCTTGAGGGAGCGCAGCATCCGCGGCTCGACCTCGCGCCAGTCCAGGCCGCCGTTGCCGCATCCGAGGGGCGGGATGGCGATGGACATGATGCCCAGTTCGCGGATCACCCGGGTCAGGTCGTTGAGGCCGGCCTCGATGTCGGCGATCTTCGACCTGGAACGCCAGTGCCCCTTCGTGGGGAAGTTGACGATGTACCTGGGGCCGGTTAGCGATCCGGTCTCCCATACGTGCATGCGCCCGAGCGCGACCTCGCCGCGCTTGCACGCGGCCTCGTAGGCCTTGAACATCTCGGGCCATGCCTTCTTGAACTGCAAGGCGATGCCCTTGCCCATGATGCCCTGGGTGTTGACGGTATTGACGAGCGCGTCAACGTCTTCCTTGAGGAGGTTCCCGGTACCTCGTGTGATCGGCATCGTCATCCTTCAGAAATACCACTCGGCTCTGACAGCAACGCGAGCTGGCTGAGCAGCCACTGCACCCAGGACAAGCTCGACCTGGGAACGGGCTTGCCCGGTCTTCGTCGCGACTCCTTCGATCGCCTGCCACGGAACATAGGGGTGGACGAGGCACTCCGCCTGGCGGCGTTCCTTGCGGTCGGGATCATCGGGGGCCGGCCGCCGTACGGGTACCGGCTGGGCGACGCCGGGCCGCACCCGAACAAGGCCCATGCCGCGTGAGGGCGGCGCGCGCACCGGCTGGAGCCCGACCCGGAGACCGCGCACGTGGTGCGGTGGATCTTCGCGCAGCGCTTGGACGGCCATTCTGTGGCGCGGATAGCGCGGGCGCTGAACGAGGCGGAAGTACCCTGCCCGTCGGCGGCCGACCCCGGGCGGAATCCGCACCGCGCGGGGACCGGGTGGACGCTCCGCATGGTCGCCACCATCATCCAGAACCCGCGCTACACCGGGTACCAGGTCTGGAACCGCCAGCGCACCGGCAAAGACCTAGCCGACCCAGCAGACGTCACGATGGGGCACAAACAGGTGCAGCGCCGGAACCTGCCCGACGGGTGGGTCATCTCGCGCAAGCCCGCGCACCCGGCGCTGGTTAGCGAGGCCGACTACATCGACGCCCAGGGTGTCAGCGCCGCCCGCGGCCCGTCGCCCCAGGCCGAACCCGGCGCGCCGACCAAGCGCCCGCTACCTGCTGGCCGGGCTGCTGGTATGCGGGGCCTGCGGCAGGCGGCTGGAATCGGCCTGGTCCAACGGCAACCCCGCCTACCGGTGCCGCCACGGCTACACCACCGCCAGCGCGCCTGGCCCGGAACGCACGAAGAACGCCTACTTCCGCGAGTCCCTGATCGTGCCGCACCTGGCCGCCCTGCACCTGCTGCTCACCGAGCCCGAAGGCGGACCACGGCGGCGCCGCACCAGGCGCGGAGCCGACGTCCACTCTCAGAGCGCTGAGGAGGTGCTCTGCTCCCTGCGGGAGCAGGAGATCACCCTCACCTACGATCCGGCAGCCGGAACCCTGCGCGCAGGCAACGGAGACGCTGCACAGGCCATCACCCTGCAAGCAAGCTGACCAAGGACCGAATGGTCTGACGCCCAAAAGGAGAAGGCAGTAAAAACGCCGATCGCCTCGGCGCTGGCGGGAGCCTGCACCGGGGCGACGATCTGCCATGCCCGGAAACCGGAGAATATGGGGATTTAACGTGTCCGAGGGGGGACTTGAACCCCCACGCGCGGGAAATTTCCCCGAATCGGGGAAATTTCCATGGACCGAGCATAACGGCCAGTGCCCGCGGGCGCCAGGCATTCCGCGTTCCGTGCGCTTTCCGGGCCGGGCGGCGGGGCGGCGGGTCGAAGTCCGGGAGGGGCCGCTCCGGGGCGGCGTTCCCAGGGCTCCGGCCCCCCGGGCCGGACATGGCATCGCCGGTCACGCTCTGCGCTGCCTGCGGAGGCCGGACAGGAGAATTGCGTAAGACGCTTGGCAGAATTCTATTCCCCCACCTCACCATACCAGTGCGTCGAACGATAGCATTGGGTAGCGCGCGCATTATTAAGACAGCCAAGGCGCCCACCAGCTCCAAGAAAGAAATCACACGCCGCACGAAGCTTTCTGAAAGCAACCAAATCATCTGGCCCGGACCATTGCGAAAGCAAATGGTCTGCACCTATTTGCGTAATCACAGAAAATGCATCCATCTGCGCCGTCGGGGTCCGGACGTTCCGCAAGAGTCCGCGGGACCAATCAGGCTCAGGCTCAAACTTCAACTTCGTAAGATCCTCCACCATTGATGCCAATCCCGCTTGAGTGCAGATCTGGGCATGGAACACGGGGTGACTTGGCGAAGTTTCATCCATGTCATAATGTACCCCGTACACATGGTAAAAAAAGTCACCTTTGGGCCGGAAATAACCAACTTGCGTGCCGAAGTGCAGAGTCGTTCGCAGGTCTCCCCCTCCCAAGGGCCCCCCGAACGTAATCCATCCCTTGACGACAATGTAAAGCGGTGACGTCTGGTCTGTTCTACGTCGAGACTTCTGATCGCCTGCCCGCTCGGGAACATTTAGAACAAAAGGACCTATATTGAATTTTGGCTCGGTGGAGTCACTAACAGGCTGAAACACTTCCTCGGCACTGCCTGGCCGGATAGTGGTAGATGGATGCAATCGCTTTATAGACGCAAGGACCCCCCGCCAAGCAGAGTCAAGATCCTGCTTTACCTTAGAGGTCTCGCGGTTATAGGCCATAACTATAGACCAAGAAGAGGAGCCCACTCTTCATAGAAATCCCTCTCTACCCGGGTGAGATCCGCGCCAGGCGGAACCCAACTAACCGCCGTAACGGAACAATCTGCTAGTTCGCATACGGGACGCTTCATAAAGGGACACCAATAACCGCCCTTGGTACCCGAACAACGTCTGCATTCATGATTAGCCAGACGCCTATGGAGAAGCTTTTCCGCAATTGCCCTGTTAAATTCGCCAAACGTCTCAAAGGCTGCATCCCCCACGGACGAGGCGTGTTTTTCGATTATGTCGTCCACGCAATCTCGCCAATAGTAATGCGCCTCGCTGCCGAACGGTCCGTCATAGCGAGCCTTGGCAGCGAAAATTCCTCTAAGGGCGTCGGCTTCTTCGGGGGCGGTTGCCAGGTAGGCACAGAGCGCTTCCTCTGAAAGAATTGGGCCAGGATACCGCATCACTACATTTGCTAGCACGTGCCCTACAATGTAGGAAAGCAGACGAATCTTTTCCGCTTGGGAAATCTCCTCCTTTTGAGAAAAAGCCTTCCGTAGACTATCCAGCAATGATGCATTACTTGCACCCAGCAGTGAGGTGTAGAGAGCAAGTTGACTCTCCAACGTTGGCCGACCAATAACGGCCGCCAATACCTCTGCTGGACTCCTAAACGAGGCGAGATCCACGCTACCATCCTCAAGCGTATCCCTTACGTCCCTGAAGCCGCGGAACATAGCAGTTGTATAACGAGCCGCCTCTTCTATTTCGGTGGGAACTCGCAGCTCAAAGAGATTCGGTTCGCTCGGAAGACTTGTTTGATTCCCTCGTGAAAAATCACCTGCCGGAATAAAGCGGGACTGGCACCAACTAACAACGCTCACACCAAACAAGCCAGTCAGCCCAGCCTTGGTCAGATCATAGTCTGTCACCACCAAAACAGTATCGTCGCCAACCAACTCACTGAACTTCTGCAACGCATCCTCGCCCGCAATCGGCTTCCACGTCTTAACCTCCACATCTTGTTCACTCATATGGACTCCAAGCGCTTGGTGAAGCTCACTGAGCTTCTCCTCGTTATCGTCAATGAGCACTACTGAAGGTTGATTACGCATAATCATCATCTACCGTCCGTTACCAAGGGGGAGACGAACCCTAACACAGGTAACAAAGCTAGGTGGCGGTTCGACGATATCCACTTTGCCGCCGAACGCTTCGACTCCTTGTCGTACAAGCGCCAGGCCCAGCCCCATCCCTGACCCCAAAGGATCATTCCTGCCACTTGTGGTCGTAAATAGAGCATCAAACACCTTATCCTGGAGAGCCTGTGCAATTCCGGTTCCCGTATCTGAGACCTCCAAGTAATGTTGCCGCTGATCGTTCCAAGCCCTGAAGGCGACAACCCGTGGTGCGGTACCCGTTCTCGCAGTCACTGCTTTGAGGGCATTCGTGTAGAGGTTAAGCGCGATACCGTTGTACAACGATACAGGGACGAGTGGAGCCAAGAGATCCTTGTCGGCGACAACCTCGATTTCGATTCCTCTTTCCCTTGCATATTGACCAAACACGCGAACAACCTGCTGAATTCTCGGCGCAACTTTATATGGATCAGTTGGAGTTGTTCTGCTTCCTGCAATGTACCCCTGAGAGTAGGTTACAAAGTCCGTCAGATTCTTGATGCGCTGGGCAAGAGATTTCTCTATTTCCGAGATTTGCGGCATCACATCAGCCAGCTTACGAAGCTCGGCCTGAGCGTCCTTCAAGTCTTGAAGCGCACTGCCAAACTCGTGAGTCATGAATCCAGCGACAACACCCAGCAAGCTCATTATTTCGAGCTGACGCTCCCGCTCACGAGCGCTTTCCTCATTTTGCTCAACTAGTTTCTGCGCCTGGTTTAGCGCATCTATGATTCGATTCTTTTCGCCACTTTCAATAGTAGGACTATTCCGAATCTGGTTAACCGCAGCTTCATTCTTTCTACGAATTTCATCCAATCGTCTTTGGCGCTCCGCTTCCGCTTCTTCCTGCTGAAGACGACGATCAGAGCGCGCAATCGCTTCAACCGCGCCCCGCACGATGTCATACAACTGGCCGAAGGCCTTATTCGCTACAAATCCTTCTCTATCAGCCGACGCAACCAGTCCACGATCATCATTGGTTTGGCTGCTGATGCGACGTCCTTGGACGTTCACGATTCCAACTAGCTGTGCAGATTGCGGAAGCCGCAACATCCAGTTTGCTGATGTATCACTCCTTTCGCCAGGGGCCATCGGGAAATTTTTTTGTGCTATCGAGGAACGCGGATCGCGTACGTTCCGCGCATTGTCCTGGGCGAGCCGTAGCCAATCGTCGTACTCCGAACCATACGGCTGCACTCGGAAGTCGCGGTCAAATACGGCGACACCAGAATTTTCACTGATCCAGGAGTACGCTCGCCTACCGTCGACGCCAGTGTCGGCAAAGACTCCTTTTCTTTTGGGAAAAAACCTTATATCGGCATTTATATAACCTACTTCGTTCGGGTAGTCGTCAACGATTGACATGTAAGGAATTCCTGGACCGCGACGGTAAACATTTAGTTCAAGCCTTGACCCGTCAAGCTTTATTGTGGCACGCAGAACGTATGCCTCAAGAATTGAGGCGGCTACATCCTCTGCGCTGCCAGCACCCTCTTGCTGGATCAGCAGCGAAAATCCGGGATCACGCGAACGGGTGGGGTCCAAGAGATCTACGTCTTCGCGTTCCAGTTGGCGAAAAAGCGACCGAAGCGGCGACAGAACACCGATCGATTCGGTTCGCACGCGTTTGAGGTCCAAGGTACTAGCCTGAGCTCGGAGATGGCCGATGAGCAGCGAGGTACCGCGGGGTAGCGAATCGTCTACTTGCTGGAGCACATATGGAACTCTGACGTTCCCCAAGTCCTGATATTCGTCAAATTGTGGCCAGTCAAAGTCAGCAATTAGCCGGGTGGTATGCCCAATGTCCTCGTCGTAGGCCACTGACTCCAAGTGCAGACTACGTCCGAGGAAACGAACGGCGAACCGACCGATTCCCTTTTCTCCCGTTATTCGCCGATGATACTTGGCGCTGTAAGGCGTAGACTCTTTGGATGAGGTCCCAATCCTCATCCAACCATTACTGAACTGTTTGAGCGTCATACCAGCGCCGTCATCGGCTACGGTGATCGACTTGTATCGCTCGTACCGGATCTCGCATTCGGTTGCATCCGCGTCGTAAGAGTTCTTGATAAGCTCGACAATGGCAACCTCGGGTTGCTTAACCAACCTTTCCCCAAGCTCGCGAAGCAGGCGACTCTCGATTGTAAACGAAAGCTCCCCTTCGTCAATAACGGTTGGATGACCTGTCGGGTTCACTGCGCGAGTCCATCTTTAAGATTGAATAGGTCCGCTAGGATTGTATTGAGCTGGCCGATTTCGATCTTGCGCAGACCATTCGAATGCGCGACAATGCCGTCTGCGATGTCGAGGTTGCCAGGTCCCGATACTATCTGATTAGCCTGAGTCTGGGAGAGATTGTAAATTCCGTAAACCCCGCCCACAGCACGGACCCCCATGTCGTTATGAATTGTCTTGGGAAATCTTTCCTTAAAGCTCATCGAGATGAGCACGTCTGGAATTTCTGGCATTGAGAACTTCCACCACTCTGCCCGTTCTAGGCATGTGCTCGTCTGGTACATCTTCTCAGGAACTGCCGCGAGGTACGATTGTAGCGCTGGGCTAGGCGTAGTATCAGTGCGTATAAGCCAGCATTTCTGATTGGGTGTGCGAAAATGGTCTCTGAAGTTCAGATCGTCCAAATTTTTGATGTCACTAGGAACGTTGCGAAGTGAGGTTATGCAGGGGACTACGTCCCGATCTACATGCAGTCCCGCCCTGACTCGTTCTCCTTCAGTAAGTGTCAGTACCTTTTGAGTCCCAGGGCTAAGGCCCCGCTTGGCGCGAGGGGCGTCGCCTTGTATAGCGTTCCTTCGCTGATACGGGATCACTCCACGGGTTCCGCCACTCGGTGAGGACAGTTGCGAGTAGACGCCTTCAGCAGTTTCCTCGAAGTACCTCCACAGCCCATCATCTGTTGCTTTATCGACTATAGTGATGGAAGCCGTTGTGAGTACACTATTAAAACGGGCATCTATCAGTCGATATACGTTCACGTTCCAGTGATTATCTCGAATATAATCACGGATCACTCTTGCGGATGGACGAGAGACCCATTCATATGGAATTATGAGTGCACACAACCCGGAATCTTTAACGCTCGCCAGAGCTAGAAAGAAGAAATATTGCCAAGCATTTGCAAGTCCTGATATTGAAACGCCCGTACGTTTACGCAGAACTTGCGATGCGTGCTGACGCCACCCTGGTGGCAGATTCTGATTTCGGACAAACGGCGGATTGCCTATGCAAATATCTGCGTCGATGATCTCTTCTGAAAAGGCACATTGGTTAATGAGCCGCGCTTGTTCGGCAAGTTGGGCGTCTTGGAACATCGAGGCATCGATCTCGTATCCAACGTACTCGCGATAGCGACCGTAGCGCGAGAACCGCCCGTTTCCGGCGCCAAAGTCGACTACTTTACCTACTTCTGACCTCGACTCGTGGACGTGGCGCCAGGTGGCTTCAACAAGTTCGTCTGGAGTCTCGACCTGACAACGTTTCAGGTACAAGGACACAGAGTCTCGGTTGCCCCATGTCTCCGTAAGAAGATCGAGCCGTCCTCGGTCTTCGCGTGCGTCTGAAGAGTGGCCCTCAAGCGGAAAGGCCACTTGCATATTTCCTCCAGCGATTCGTAGCACGGGCGAACTTCCTGGTGAAGGTACTAGACGCTCCCCACTTTAGGACCTACTAGCTGGATCTACTAGCACCGCAACAGCGTCATCGGAACTTCGTTTAAGGCGGCGACAGGACCCAACGGCTAGGGGAGCTCCCAGCGGTACCTGCGTCAGGCACCGCTGGGAAGAAGACGGTGTCATGATCCAGACTGTGTGGCAACCTACACGGCCGGAACGCTCTCGAAACCCGTGGCCGCTGACCGTCGGCTATGTAACGGAGGCCCGCTGCTGGTGGCTGTCGAGGGGATCGACTGTCAAGAGAACAAACGGGCAGCGTCTTCCGCGACTTATGGAGCCTGGGTTCACCTTATGCATGGTTGACGTCGGCGTGCGGTCCTTCCGGCGCGAGGGGGTGGAGTTCGCCGGTCAGGGCCGAGAGAGCGATTGCAACCTCGGGCAGCCCGGCGCGGACGTAGGTGCCGGTTGCGCCCATGGCGCGGGCTCCCCGGTTGCTTTCATCGTGGCCTGCGTACGCTTGTGCGACGGCGAAACCGAACCGGCGCTCGACCCAGGTCAGGACTGTGTGCCGTATCCAGTGGGTGCTGACCTGCTGGGTTTCCACCCAGGGCAGGTGCTCGCCGAGTCGCTTCCACAAGTGGTCGTACCGCCGGGAGGTAATCGGCGTGCCGTCCGGGTACCGCAGCAGGCGCTCACCGGAGTGCAGGCCGCCTCTGCTTTCCGCGTGCGCGAGCAGGTGGGTCATCAGTGTCGGTGAGACCGGCTGCCAGCGGTCCGTTCCGCCCTTCTCGTGCAGCCTGATCAGGCACTGCTCGGGGTCGAGGTCTTCCGGGGTCAGCGCCAGTGCCCCGCCGCGCCGGCAGGCTGTCTCGGTGTGCAGCCGGATGATCAGCGAGTCAAGGGCAGGGTCGTTGCCGGTGGAACCCGCCACGCTGCCGATTGCGTTGAGCCGGCTGTCGGGGAGCGCCATGCGGGCGCTGCGCAGCCTGCGCGGCTTCTGGACCCGGGCTGCCGGGTTTTCGTCTTCGGAGAGGATCTGATCGGCGACTGCGTGGTTGTACATGCACCGCAGTGCGCTGATCAGGTGCTCGGCCGCGCCGCGTCCGCCGCGGGCGTTACGGCGCTGAACGACGTTCGCCTTGGTGTCCTCGGCAAGCTGGCTGATCTCCAGGGGAGACACCGAGGTGATGAGCCTCGGCCCCCACGCCTCGACCACGCGGTTCCAGTAGGTGCCGTAGACGCGGCGCGTCCCGTCACCGACAGCCTGCGAGACACGGGGGACGTAATCGGCGAACGTCGGGATCTCCGGTGGTCCGGCAGGGTCTTGCATGAGGTCAGCCGGGTCAATGCCCATCTTCTCCAGCAGCAGGCGGGCGGCAGCGATGTCACTGGCTGCGGACTGCTTCTTGCGGCTCATCGCAGTGCCTCAGCTTCGCTTTCGGCCGCGTGGTAGCGGGAGATCATCTCGTCCAGGGCCGACAGCGGGTACACGATCACTAGGCCGTAGTCCGGTGCCGCAGCGATCAGCACGTGGTCCCCTGACCTGATGTCGTGCTGCCGGCGCGCATGGGACGGGATGATGATGCGCGGCCGTCGCGAAACGGAGAACGGGCCGCCGGGTGCCGCGCGGATGACGATCGTGCGCGGGGTCAGGATGACGTCGAACCTGCTGCCCGGCTGCCAGTGCAGCGCGTTGATGATGTCGTTGCTGGCGACCCTCCCGGCACCATCGACCTGCCCGATGTCGTAAAGCATCGAAGCATCGCGCGGCAGGCGGGAAAGGTCGGCCAGCGAAAGCGGGCTTGCTTGCGGGAAGAGAGGCGGGAGTGCTGCCGGGAGCGCGAGGGAGGCGACCACCCCCTGTGCGGTTGTCGGGGACTGCCCGGCCCGCGAAAGACCGTCCCGCTTGCTACCTCGTGGGTTGCGCGTGCGCATCGCTGGTCTCCTTACTGGGCGCTTGCGGCCAGGCGGGGTCGGCGGGGGCGCCGTGGTTGCGGGCGACGGCAGCCGCGTGCGGGCAAAAGTCCTGCCCGTACGCGGCTGCCCTGTCCTGCTATCGGCAAGTGCCCGCGGTCGCGGGCGGGTGGCTCTAGCCTCGGGAGGCGATGCTGGAGACGTCGGCGACGATCTGCCAGCCGCTGCGCCCAGCGGGCGGCACGTAGGCGGCGAACTGCTCGATGTACCCGACGCAGGCTGAGGTCAGGGTCTGCCCGGATGAGTAGTAGCCCGGGATTTCCAGCTCGAAGGTCTCGCCGCTGGGCGGGGCCAGGGTCAGCTCGGCGCTCACCGAGTAGAACAGGACCGCGCCGCCGTCCTTGGTCCGCAGCCCGAATACCGGCCCGGCACCGGCCTGGCGCGTGTCGCTGTCGGTCGACCCGGCAGGGAGCCGGGACCGCCAGTACGCTTCATCCATCTCATCGGCCAGGGTCCCCGGCATCTTGATCGCAGCAGTGCCGGGATTGTCGAGCGCGCTGGCCGTCAGCAGGCTGATCTTCCGGGGTGCGATGCCCAGCCCGCTGGTACCGCCGTCGACCTGGGTCGCGTACCCCTTGGCGTCGGTGGCGATCTGCGGGTCGGCCTGCTGCCCGTCACCATGTTCGGTTCGACCACGTCCTTCCAATTAGCGCCTGGAGAAGCCTGGCTGAATACCAGGTAGCCCGACCCGGTGGGATGCTGCGGGGTGGTTAGGTCCGCGATGGCGACCGCGACCGCAAACCAGTGCGGGTACGCGGCGCCTGCGGACTGCCAGGGGATGTAGTAGGCGATGTGGGTGGCGTCGAACGGCACGTAGCCGGCGCCGGATGGGTTGCTTGCCCTATCGAACCGGTAGGCGCCGGTGTCCATGCGGTAGCTGCTGCCCGCCTCGACGGTGCCCAGCAGCGAGTCGGACCGCTGCTCGTTGGCCTCGTTGTTGACTTCCCAGTAGTGCGACACGACCTGCTCGGCCTGCTTCTTGGTGATCGCCGGCCTTTGCGCGGACGCTGACTGCCCGCCGCCGCGCATGACGCCCGTGCCGCTGGTGGCGCTGGCACCGGGGCTGGCAGCCGGGGCGCCTGATCTGTCGTGGGGGAACGTGATCACGGTGACGGCGGCGACGGCGGCCACCAGCAGCGCGCTGATCGTAACCGGGCGCCAGGGGAACCGCCGGGCTCGGCGGTGCCCGGCGGCACGGCGCGATCCAGGCTCGTAGGGAGCGTGCTGCTCCGCCTGGCCGTCCGGTTCCGGCACGTACGTGCCGCTGCCAGGCCATATAACCGCTGGCGCCATATCCTGCGGGTAGTCCCACAGGCCAGCATCGCCGTGGACCGTCCCGTCGTGATGCCACTCCGCATAAGGCTGGGCGCTGTCGGGGCCGTCAACACCCAGGTCAGGGTAGCCGTAATCCTGGTCGGGCCGGTCGAAAGGCCAGTCGTCGGCAGATCCGGCGGCCTGCCCGAAATCGGACTCACTCATCGGTTCATTTCCTTTCCGTGATGGATTTCGTGCCGTGGTCGAAGTGCTAAGCGCCAGGGAGGCGGGCGCGCGGGCGGCAGGGTCGGGCATGTTCGCTGCTGGGTGTCTCAGCGAACGCGTTGACCTCACTGGCCCACCAGCGGCGGCAGCGCGGGGACACCGGGACGGGGCCGGGAAGTCCGGACAGCTGTGTCGGCCCGGCGCACTGCGGGTCGGCAGCGTCGCGATCCTGCTGGCTGATCACTGCCTGCCCCCGGCCACCTGCTCTGACGGCTGCCAGGCGGCTCCACCTGCGGTTCCCGAAGGCTGCGCCCGGCTGTGCTCGGACTGCCCTGGGCTGGCATCGGCGGCAGGCGGGCCGCCCTGGCCCAGGACGTCCAGGATGGACGGGACGGTGACGCGGTACCGGCGCCCATCTTGAGGATGCGGATGCCGGCCTGCTCCCATTCCCCGGTTTTCGCCATCTCGCGTGACCGCCAGGTGCCCAGCCCGAAGATCGTCGCCGAGGGTGGGCAGGTCGGTGGTGGCGCCGAGGGCGCGGATCGCCTCGGGGGTCCACTGGGTCGTCATCGTCAAGGCTGTCTCCTTGCTGGCGTCGGGCTGGTTCTCGGCGGTGGTCATCAGGCGCCCCGGCGGGGGCCGTGGCGCGGCCGGCCGGCGCGGCCCGCCCCGGCGGCGGGCTCGGGGGTCCGGGCGTTCCGGCCTGGCGCGGCGGCTGGCCTGCTGCGGGGGAAGCCGCGGGCCGCGATGCGGGCGGGAGAGCCGGCGGCAGGCGGGCCGTGCCCGGCTGCGCCCCGGTACGCGCCGGCGTAGGCGGTCACGAGCAGCACGCGGTACTGATGGTTGGCGTCGGTCATCGGCTCGGTCTCGCCGAGCGCGCGCATCAGCGCGGCGGCGTCGCCCTCGGTGTTGATGTCGCAGTACGGCGGGGTCCCGGCGCGCCCGTGCTCGCGCCCGAGTTCGGCGGCTTTCCGCGGGGCCGTCTTCGAGCTGCATGATCCTGGCGGCGATGCCGGGAGCAAGCTCGGCGAAGACCTGCCCGGCGCGCTGCCCGCGGGCGTCGGCGAGCGCCTGGGTCAGGGCGCGCTCGTCGTCGGCGTCGCGCGGGTCAGGCGGCCGGCGAACTCGCTGGCGTAAGCGCTGCTGCGGGTCAGTCGCTGGCTAGGTTGCGGGCCGCCGTGCGGACCAGGAGCCACTCCGCGTCAGCCGCCGAGATCGACGACTCCCTGGTTCGTGGCGCACGGCGGGAACGGTGCCGTGGGCTGCGGGGCATGTTCGGGGCGGGGTCTTGCCCGGTCCGAACGGGCCTTCGGCGCTGAGCCGCTGCCGGGCGTGCGCGGCCAGCCCGGCGGCCAGTGCCTGCTGGAAGTCGCTGCCCTGGTGATCGGCGTAGTGCCGCAGGCCGGCGAGCAGCCGGGTGGTGAGGACGCCGGCCGACTTCCTCCAGGCGCTGCCCGTGCTGGCGGGCGTAGCCGTGGAGGTAGTCCCTGGTGTCCGGCGGCCAGAAGCTGCCGCGGTACTGCCTCGGGGCGGTGAGGTTGCTCTCGCAGACCCTGATCGCCTCGTCGGCGATGCCGCGCCCGGCCGGCGTTCGCGGGCCGGGTGTAGCCGGTGCTCAGTTGCCTGTACTGCTCGTCCGCGGCGTCGAGCATGCCGGCGAAGCTGAGCCCGGGGAACTGGTCGGCGAGGTGCCGCAGCGCGCACACCGTCCGGGCCATGCGCGCGTGGTCCTGGCCGGGGCCGCGCCGGCTGCCGGTCGGGAGGGCGTCTTCGGGGAGGGTTTCGGCCCTGGCGAGGCCGGCGACGGCTTCCAGGCCCGCGACTGCCTGCCCCGCGCTGGCGCGGGCGCTGGCAGTCGCGTTCGCGCTCCCGGTATCCCTGGCGGGCGGGGTCATCGAGGGGCTCCCTGCTGGCGCGGTCCGCGGTCCCGCGCGGTGCTGCCCCGGGGCGGTGGCGGTGCGGGCTCCCCGGACGGCGGCGGACAGGTCCGCGACGACCTCGGCGAGGCTGGCGATACGGCCTGGAGGCCGATGAAGGTGCGGCGGGGCGCGTAGGCGGCCAGGCCGAGCGCCCCGGCGGACACGAGCCCGCTCGCCGTGATGAAAGCCGCCGGACGGTGGCGTCGCGGTGTCGCTGCTGCCCGCGGGCTGCCGCCAGGCCAGGATGACGTTGCGGGCGGCGCGGCACAAGGCGGCGCCGGGCTCGTCGGGGTCGGGCAGCAGGCCGAGCCCCTCGAACGCCAGCACGCTCGTCCAGGCCATGCACGCGGCGAGGTACCAGCGGGAGCCGGAGGTCACGTGCCGGGTGAACTCCCCGGGCGCGGCTCTCCCGGCGTGCCCCGGAACCTGCCAGACGGCCAGGCCGCGGGCGGCGATGCCGAGGTCGCGCAAGGTGCGAGTAGAGCTGGCTGACCGCGCGCTGGTGCCGGTCCGGGTGCAGGGGCCGCGCCCAGGCGCGGGCGGCGGCCCCGGCGGCGTCGGCGAGTGCCTGGGCGGCTGCGGCGGGCGGCTGCGGCTGGGGCAGGGGCGGGACGGGGTGGGTGCTGGTCATGGGGTCCTCCTGGGCTGGGAGTGCGTGGTCATGGCGTGGTTGCGAGGCCGGCGGGGCGGCGGGGCGGGTCGCCACGACGACGCTGGCGAGGTCGAGCGGGTCGGTCTGGACGTCCTCGCCGGTCTGCGGGGCCTGGATGACCTGGCCGCCGCCGAGGTACATCACGACGTGGCCGGGATTGGCCGTGGTGCCGTCCGAGCCGGCGGAGAACAGCAGGTCGCCGGGCTGGATCTGCGACAGCGGGACGACGGGGCCGTCCTGCTGCCACTGGTAGGTGGTGCGGGCGATGTGGACGCCGGCCGCGGCGTAGGCGGCGTAGACCAGGCCGGAGCAGTCGTAGGCGCCGGGCCCGGCCGCGCCCCACTGGTAGGGCTTGCCGAGCTGCGCCTTCGCGAACGTGATGGCGGCGGCGGCGACGTTGCCGCTGCCCTGGGCGGCGTACTTGCCGGCCTAGGTCATGACCTCGCTGACGTACCAGCTGGCGTGGTTGTAGGCGAAGACGGCCTTCTCGATGCCGGACGCGCTGCCGCCGCGGGCGCCGCTGGCGCACAGCATCGCGGCGGCGGTGTAGATCGCGTCGGCCGGGTCGTAGGGGCTCAGCGGCTTGTCGGGTCGGCGTCGCGGCGTACTGGGCGAAGGTGGCGGGCTCGAACTGCATCGGGCCTTCGGCGCCGGCGAAGTTGGCGCCGCTGTGCACGCCGGGCAGGTTCGACTGGCCGTTGCCGGACTCGACCGTGCCGATCCCCGCGAGCACCGACCAGGGCAGGCCGGGGCAGGTCTGCGCGGCGTCCATGTACCAGGTGAGGTAGTCCGCCGGGATGCGGGCCTCGGCGGCGGCCGTGGCCGCGCCGCCCAGGCGGCCGAGGGCGGCGGCCTCACGGCGCACGGCGGGCGGCACCGCTGCCGGCCGGCGCGGTGCCGCCGTCACGAGCAGGATGACCAGCAGCGGGGCGCGGCGGCTGCCGCGCACGCCCCGGCGACGGTTTGATCACGGCGGGCTCCTCAGTAGAACAAGACGGCGCTGACCAGCCAGCGCCCGCCGGACGGGCCAGCCGGAGGGTGACGCCGTCGCTGGCGGTCGTGCGGCCGGAGGCGGTGATGGTGACCCGGGTCGCGTAGACGCGCAGGTACGACCGCCGACGCGGTCGGGGCGGGGGCGCCGTCCGGGCGGGTCACGGCGCCGACCTGCACCAGGCTGACCATCCGGGCTGGCGCGCATCTGCTGCCATGCGGCCGTCGGCGGCTGGCTGGCGGCCAGCTGCCGCTCCAGCGACCGGGGTCGACCAGCGGGGCGCAGCGGGCCGCGAAGGCGCCCGGCGCGTCGTGGACCGTGTCCACGCCGGCCCACGCGGTGTAGAAGGCGGCGGCGACGGACGCGGGGCTGGCGTAGTCCGGGCGCGGAACGTGGACCAGCGACCCGGCGGCCGAGGCTCCTGGACAGCCGGGCCGGGCACGGCACGCGGGGCGGCTGCACCCCGGAGCACCCGGCCGCCAGCATCCGGCCGCCACGGCGGCGCTCCCGCCGCCCGCCGCCTGCGCGGCGCAGCAGGGCGGCGGCCCGCAGAGCCCGGCCGCTGTGGCCGTCCGGGACGCCCATCCCAGCGCGTTGCTTTTAATCATCATCACTCGGCCCTCGATCTCCGCTCTGAGTTGACAACCTGCCTTGGGGTACGCATATCCTGCCGGTACGGTTCAACTCAGATCGATCAACTGAAGTCTAGATCATCATTTTAATTCAATCGTTGAGGATGGCGGTACCGGCCGCAGCGTCCGGCGCAGCCCGGCCCGCAGCGGCGCACCTGCCAGCGAGGAGACGCGCGTGCACCCGATGACGGCCCCGCCCCGGCCCGCGGGGCATGCCGGCGCGGCCATCAGCGGACCCCCGCCTGGCGGACATCGTCCTGGCCGGGGCGCACGGCGGGGCCGACCTCCACCCTGGCCGCCCTGCTGGCACCTGCCTGGGACATGGGGGCGGTCGGGATGCTCGCCGGGCAGCCTGCGGCCCGGCGGCCCGCCGCTCGTGCTGGTCGCCCGCAGCACGGTGGCGGCGGCCGCCGGGCCATCACCGCGATCACGACGGCTGCCGCCGCGGGCGTGCCCGTCGTGGTGCTGGCGGTGGTGGGCGACGGGCTGCCCGACCGCCGAGGCCAGGTACCGGTTCCGGGTCCTGGAAGGCCGCGTCGGCGCCGTCGTCCGCATGCCGTTCGTCCCGGCCTTCCGCGCCGCCGACGACCCGTGCCAGGTGCGCCTGCCGAGCCGGGCGCGCCAGGCGCTGGCCGAGATCCGGGCGCTGGCCCGCGAGCAGGCGCCGCCCCGGCGCCGGCAACCCGACCCCAAGGGAGATCCCGATGACAGCGATCCTTCTTCACGCCCTGGCGGTGCACGCCGTCGCGTCGGCCACCCGCGCGCCGCCCGCCGTGGCGCGTCCGTCGCCGGGGGCGTCCCCAACCCCGCGCCGGCGGCGCCGCCGGGCCTGGCCGGCACGATGAACACGTCCTCGGCTGGGGCAAGTGGGCCGTGCTGATCTGCGGCGTCGCCGGGCTGCTGATCTCCGGCGGGAAGATGGCGCTCGGCCACCGCAACCGCAGCAGCACCTGGCCGCCGACGGCGCCACCGGCTTCCCTGGGTGATCCTCGGCCTGAGCCTGGTCGCCGCCTCGGCCGGCATCGTGGCGGTGTTCCTGTGACCCGGCCCGCGCGCCGCGCCGCGTGCTCCCGGCCGCCGGCCGCCGTCATCGCGGTGGCCGGCGCGGGCCGGCCCTGCTGCTCGCCCGCGGCGGCCCGGGCAGCGGCGGCCCTGCGCGGGCGCCGGCCGGCCGCGCCGCCACCGCGCCCGGCAGCGGCGCTGCCCCAGCTCCCGCAGGTCAGCCTGGCGGGGCTGCGGTGGAGCGACTACCACGGCGTCAAGCTGCCGTCCTCGCCCGCCGCGGGACCGCGCGACACCTGCGGCGGCCTGGCGTCGGGGTTCGCCGACACGCCGCTGGGCGCGCTGCTCGCCGCGCTGAACATCGCGGTCCGCGCCAACGCCCAGTGGGGGCCGGGCGTCTTCGGCCCCACGATCCGCGACCAGGTCACCGGCCCCGACGCCGCCGCCCTGCTGTCCGGCTGCCAGGCGGCCTACGCCCAGGCCAGCCAGGCCGCGCACGTCACCGGGGGCGCGCCCCTCGGCAACGCGTACGTGACCGAGGAGGCGTTCCGCTGGGTCGCCTGACGCCCCGCCGGACGCGACCGTCGACCTGGTCAGCGCCGGCCCGGGCAGCCAGGGCGCCACCGTGCGGGCCGTCACCCCGCGTGCAGGTCACCTGGTCCGGCGGCGACTGGCGGGTGGTCGCTCCGCCCGGCGGCGACTGGGGCAACGCCGCCGCCGGCTGTCCTCGCTGTCCGGGTACACCGTCTTCCCCGGTCAGGGGTGAGCGCCGATGTCATGCCCAGCCGCTTCTCGACCCGGCCTGCGCGGTCGGCAAGGCTGATCGGCAGGGTCGCGGGGCCGGCGCCGGCGCCGTCGCCAGCGACGCGCTCAGCTCGATCGCCAGCGCCATCCACTCCGGCGTCGCCTGGATCACCGCCAACAGCGTCAGCTGGTGGGTCAAGCTCCCGTCCCCGACCTGGCCGCCGAGCCCGCCGTGACCAGCCTCCAGCAGTGGATGCTGCCGATCGCCGTCGCCGTCGCCGTCTTCGGCGTGATCGTCGCCGGCGCCAAGATGGCGCTGACCCGCAAGGCGAACCCGCTGATCGACGTCGGGTCCGGGCTGGCGACCATCGCCGCCACCTCCGCCGTCGGCGTGCTGCTGCCCACGCTGCTGCTGAAGGCCGGCGACGCCTGGAGCAACTGGGTGCTGCAAGCCTCGACCGGCGGGCAGTTCGGCGCGCGGCTCACCGGCCTGCTGTCCATGACCGGCGTCGCGGCCCCGGCCGTGATCGTCGTCCTGGGCATCGTCGCGATCATCTTCAGTCCGCCCTCCAGGCGCTGCTGATGCTGTTCCGCCAGGGCGCCCTGGTCGTCCTGGCCGGGGCGCTGCCGCTGGCCGCCGCCGGGACGCTGACCCCGGCGACCCGCCCGTGGTTCAAGAAGGTCACCGGCTGGATGATGGCGCTGATCTTCTACAAGCCGGCGCCGCCGCCGTCTACGCCGCCGCGTTCACCATGGTCGGCACCGGCAAGAACCTGACCACCGTCCTGACCGGCTTCGCGATGATCGCCTGACCCTCGTGGCGCTGCCCGCCCTCATGAAGTTCTTCACCTGGACCACCGGGCAGGTCGGACAACTCCGGCGGCGGCGGGTTCATGCAGACCGCGCTGTCCAGCGCGGCCGCGATCGGCGCCATGCGCGGCTACTCCGGCGGCGCCGGCGGGGCCGGCGCCGCCGACCAGGCCCGCCGGCAGACCCAGCAGCTCGGCCCGGCCGACGGCGCGGCGCCGTCCGGCGCCCGGGCGCCCGCAGGCGCGACCACGCCGGCCCCGCCGCCGGCGCCGGGGCGAGCCCGCCGCGGCGCGCCCGCCAGCCCGGCCCCCGACCCGGGACCGCCCAGGGCGCGCAAACGGCCGCCGGCGCAGCGCAGCGGTCGGCGCAGGCCGCCGGCGCCGCGCGGGCGGCCCGTGGGCAGCCGCGGCCAGCGTCGCCGCCGGCGCCGCCGGCAAGGGCGCCAACGCCGCCGCCGCGCGATGCAGCCGCCCGCGGCCAGCGAGGAGGCCAGTGATGAGCCCCGAGGAGAACCAGGCGCCGCGCGACTACGGCGGCTGGCGGCTGCGCCGCGGCATCGGGCTGCTCGGCCTCGGGCTGGGCGGCACCGCCGCCGTGCTCGGCGCCCTGCTGGTGCTGGTCATCACCGCCGCCGCCAGCCCGGCCGCGCTGCTGTACGTGGCGCCGCCCGCTGCTGGCCTGCGGCGGCGCGGGCCTGACCCGCGTCGGCGGGGAGCCGCTGGCCCTGGCCGCGCTGCGCCGGGCCCGCTGGCGCCATGCCTCGCTCGCGGGGCTGGACCCGCTACCAGGCCGAGGCCGCCGCCGCGCACTCCAGCGCCTGGCGGCTGCCCGGGGTGCTGGCCCCGCTGGCGCTGCTGGACGCCGACGACGGCTACGGCGGCCGGTACGCCCTGGTGCTGGACCGCCGCACCGGGACGCTGACCGCGGCGCTGCGGGTCATCCCCGCCTCGATGTGGCTCGCCGACCGGCACGACGCCGACAGGTGGGTCGCGAACTGGGGCGGCTGGCTGGCCTCCCTCGGCTACCTGCCCATGGTGCGGCACGTGACCGTCACCATCGACACCGCCCCCGAGCCCGGCACGGCGCTGGCCGACTCGGTGGCCGCCGCGCTCGACCCCGCCGCGCCGCCGGCCGCCCGGCAGATCATGGGCCAGCTCGTGGCCGCCGCCCCGGCCGCCGCCGCCGACGTGGACACCTGGGTCACCATCACCTTCGACCCGCGCGCTGTCGCCGTCGGCGCCGGCCGGGCTGGCCGAGTGCCGCCGCCGAGGCCGGCCGGGCGCTGCACGGCCTGGAGTCCGCGCTGGGCACCTGCGGGGTCACCGTGCTCGGCCGGGCCACCCCGGCCGAGATCGCCGGCATGGTCCGCACCGCCTTCGACCCCGCCGCCCGCGGCGAGGTCAGCCGGCTGCTCGCCTGGTCCGGCGGCGGGCGCCCGGTCCCGGGCCTGAGCTGGGCCGGGGCCGGCGCCGGGCCGCGCGGAGGAAGAACCCGGCTGCTACCGGCACGGCAGCGGCGACCACCGTCACGCTGGTGCTGGAAGGAGGCGCCCCGGCACGAACGTCACCGCCGACGTGCTGTCCTGGCTGGTCGGCGCCCGGCCGCCTACCCCAAGCGGGTCAGCCTCCAGTACCGGCCGTTCCGGCCGCGGAGGCCACCCGGACCCTGGAGGCCGAGGTCAACGCCGCCCAGTTCCGCGCCGTCTACAAGCGCCGCACCGGGCGGGACGAGACCGCGCGGGACTCCTACGACCAGGCCCGCGCCCGGCAGGCCGCCGCCGAGGAAGCCGCGGGCGCCGGGCGTCGGCCTGGTCTCGCTGTACGTCACCGTCACCGTCACCGACGCCGCCGAGCTGCCCCGCGCCGTCGCCGAGACCGAGGCCGCCGCCGAGTCCTCCCGCATCCGGCTGCGCCGGATGACCTACAGCCAGGCCGCCGGGTGGGCCGCCACCCTCCCGCTCGGCGTCTGCCCCGCCGAGCTGGCCCGCCGGATGCCGCACTAGCCGCGAGGAGCACCGTCGTCATGACCACGCTGAACAACGCCCGCCCGGCCGCAACGCGGCCCCGCCACGAGCCGCCGCGCCGCGCCGCCGCCCGGCCCGCCCGCGCCGGGGCAGGTGCCGCCCGCCTGGGGATGGAAGGTCCCCGGCGCCGGGCGGGCCGCGCACGTGACCGCCGGCACCGGAGTACCAGGCCACCACGACGCAGGTCTGCGGCCTGTTCCCGTTCGTCGCCGGGTCCGGCACCCCGTCGCTCGGCACGCCGGTCGGCCGGCACCTGCTGTGGGGCGAGGTCGTCTGCCTGGACCCGCTGGCCTGGCTGCGCGCCGGGCTGGTCACCAACCCCGGCGAGTTCGTCCTCGGCCAGCCCGGCGTCGGCAAGTCCACGCTGGTCAAGCGGCAGATCACCGGGGCCGTGGCGACCGGCACCCGGGTCCTCGTCCTGGGCGACACCAAGCCCGACTACACCATGCTCGTCGAGCACCTCGGCGGGCAGGTGATCCGGATCGGCCGCGGCCTGGACCGCATCAACCCCCTGGACGCCGGGCCGCTCGGCGCGGCGCTGCGCCCGCATGTCCGGCCCGGACGCCGCAGGCGCTGCGCTGGGAGGTCCGCTCCCGGCGGCTGTCGCTGCTGATGGCCCTGTGCACCCTGGTCCGGGGAACCCGCCTCACCAACGCCGAGGAAGTCATCCTCGGCCGGGCCATCGACCTGCTGGACGAACGCAGTCCCCGGCCGCGCAGCCGACCATCGCCGACGTCCTCGGTGTCCTGGAGAAAGGCCCCGACACCGTGCGCGCCGCCGCCCGCACCGACACCCCCGCCGCGTTCCACGAACGGGCCGCCGACCTGATCTTCACCCTCGACCTGCTGTGCACCGGCTCCCTGGCGGGGGTGTTCGACGGCCCGACCACCCGGCCCGATCGACCTGGACGCACCCGCGGTGTCGTCGACATCAGCCGGGTCGGCGCCGGCAGGCGACAAGCTACTGACCGCCGCGATGCTGTGCACCTGGGGCTACGGGTTCGGCATGGTCGACGCCGCCGCCGCGCTCGCCGACCAGCGGCATCGCCCCGCGCCGCTCCTACCTGGGCGTGATGGACGAGCTGTGGCGCGCGCTGCGCGGCGCACCCGGGCTGGTCGAGCACGCCGACGCCCTGACCAGGCTGAACCGGGCCAAGGGGATGGCCAGCATCATGATGACCCACTCCCTGGCCGACCTGGACGCGCTGGCCACCGCAGGAGGACCGGGCCAAGGCACGCGGGTTCATCGAGCGGTCCGCGATCACCGTCATGGGCGGCCTGCCGCCCCGCGAACTCGCCCGGGTCAGCGAGATCACGCCGCTGACCGGGCCGGAGATGGAACTGGTCGCCTCCTGGTCCGCGCCGGACTCCTGGCAGCCCGGCGCCCGGCACCCCGGCAGGGGACAAGTACCTGATCAAGGCGGGGCGAAAGGCTCGGCATCCCGGTCGAGCTCAGCCTCGTCGGCGACGGAGTACGCCCTGTACGACACAGACCAGGCGATCCGCGCCGGGCAGCCGGGGAGGCCGCGGTGAGCCGCGCGATCGGGCCGCGGCCCCCGCTCGCGTCCGGGAACGCCGCCCTGGCGTGGGCGCTGATCGCCCTTGCTGGGGCCTGGCCGCGCCTGGCGTGGCTGGCCTGGGCCGCCGCCCGGCTCGCCGCCGGCCGTGGCCGGGCCGTATCCCGCCGTTCGGCGCCCGCTGGGTCCTGGCCCTGCTGCACGGCCGCACCGCCCAGGCATGGCCCGGCGTCCCCACGCCCCTGGTCGCCGTGGCCGGCGCCGTCCTGGCCGCCGTCCTGGCCGCCGTCGGGCTCGTCGCCTGGCGGGCCGTCGCGCGGCGCGCGACCCGGCCCGGCGACCCGGTCGCCGCGCTCAGCCGGGACCGGGCCGTCCGCCAGCTCGGGCAGTCCCCGGCCGCCGAGAAGGGCATCCGGCTGCGGCCCTCGCTGGCCGGCACCCGGCCCGGCCGCCTGGACGCGGCCGACATCGGGCTGCTGCTCGGCCGGCTCAAGCAGCCTGCGGGAGACGGCCCCGGCTGTTCGCCTCCTGGGAAGACACCCTGCTCGTGTTCTTCGGGCCGCGCGGCGGCAAGACCACCTCGCTTCGGCGTCCCCTACGTGCTGTCGGCGCCCGGCCCGGTCGTGGCCACCAGCGTCAAGGCCGACCTGTGGGCGGTGACCGCCGAGCTGCGCGCCGCGTCCGGCTCGCGGCATCTGGACGTTCGACCCGCAGGCGGTCACCGCCGCCGGGCAGCGGTTCTGGGTCGAACATGCTCGCCGGGCTGACCAGCGTCGAAGCGGCCAACCGGATGGCCGGGCACTTCGTGCTGACGATCGACGACGCAGCAAGAAGGACATCTGGGGGCCGGCCGCGCAGGAGCTGCTCACCAGCCTGCTGCTGGCCGCCGCCGTCCTCCGGCCGCACGCTGCACGCGGTGTCCCGCTGGCTGGACGACCCGGCCACCCCCACCCCCGCCGAGCTGCTCGACGACGCCGGGTACGCGGCGCTGGCCTCCGCGCTGCGCGGCGCGCAGATGGGCGCCCCGGAGACGCAGGGACGGGATCTACCAGACGGCCCGCACCGCGGCGAAGTGCCTGCACGACCCGCAGATCATGGCCTGGGTCACCCCGCCGGAGGACCCGCGCCTGCCGTGCTTCGACCCGGCCCGGTTCGCCGGCACCCGCGACGCGCTGTACCTGATCACCGAGTCCCGGTCGGCGGCGTCCCCGCTGATCGCCGGGATCACCGACCTGGTCATGCGCGCCGGGCGGCGCCGCGCCGAGCAGGCCGGCGGGCGCCTGGACCCGCCCATGGTCCTGGTCCTGGACGAGGCCGCGAACATCTGCAAAATCGGCGACCTGCCTGACCTGTACTCCCACCTCGGCAGCCGGGGCATGATCCCCGTCACCATCCTCCAGTGCTACGAGCAGGGCGAGTCCGGTCTGGGGCACGCAGGGCATGGCCGCCCTGTGGGGCTCGGCGACGAAGAAGCTGATCGGCGCGGGCGTCGACTCGCCCCCGGCTCACCCGCGACGTGGCCGTGCTCGTCGGCCACCACGACGTGCCCGTCCGGTCGGTCAGCGTCGGCGACGGCCGGGCCAGTGAGCAGATCTCCTGGCAGCGGCGCCTGATCCTCGAAGCGGCCGACATCCGCTCCATCGAGACGCGGCACCGCGCTGCTGCTCGCCAGCGGCACCCGCCCCGCCCTGCTCGACCTGCAGCCCTGGAACGCCCGGCCCGACGCCCCGCGCATCGACGCGGCCCGGCTGCGCGCCGAGGCCGCCATCCAGCGCGCCGCCCAGGCCGGCGCGCACGGCCGTGGCCACCCGGCCGCCGACGCGCACGGAGGACAGCCTCATGACCGCCGACCTCGCGCTGCCGCCGCCCGCCGCGGACGGCGACGAGCCGCCGGACCCGCTGTACGCCAGCGTCCCGGACTGGGTCACCGCGCACTTCCTGCCCGTGTACCGCCGGCCCATCGGCGGCGAGTTCCGCTGGTGCCCGCAGTGGTGGCGGCACGCCGAGGCGATCACCCGGCTCACCGCCCTGTGGCAGTCCTGGGAGGCCATGCGGCTCCAGCCCGGCACCGGGACCGCGAACTGGCTCCGCGACCACCTCGACCACCAGCTCCCGGTCCTGCTCGGCCGCAGCGGCCCGTTCGCCCAGTGCTCGCGCCGACCGAGCACGTCGAGCCCCGCCCCGCCGCCGCCGAGCCGCCGCCCCCCGGCTGGTGGGACCCCGGACGGCGACCGCTCGATCGACGAGGACGCCGACGACTACCCGGCCCCTGACAGCTGCCCCCGCCCGCGCCCCGCCGCCCGGCCAGGCCCCTGGAGCCGCAGGACAGCGACAGCACGGCGGCCGCCGGAGGACGGCCATGGGCAGCACCTGACCGCGACCGCCATCCGTCACCCGGCACCGGCCGCAAGCCGACCGGCCACGGCCCCACGCGAACCCACGGAGAAGAAAGCAGGCCAGATCATGACCACACCCGGCAGCCAGGCGGGCACCCGGCCCGCGCCGAGCACGCCCGCCGAAGCGCGCTGCGCGCCGCAGCCGACTTCATCGAGTCCAGCGGCGTGCGCGGCGGAGTGACCGTCACGTGCATGCGCCGGGCGCGTCCACATCCGCGTCGCCGCGCCCTACGGGGACGCCGCCGCCCGGCAGGCGGTCGTCACCCGGCTGGCCGGGCTCATCGGCGGCACCGTCCGGCAGGAAGACGAACGCGATTTCCCGACGGCGGACCTGCGGGCCGACGGCGCCGTCGGCGGCGCTGCGCGCGATGGTATCGACCCGCCTGGCACGTGCGGCGGACCGGGCCGCGCACCGGGAACCGGCCGGCCGCTCGCCGAGGCGCCCGGCGGCCAGGTCACCGCGGTGCCCGGCAAGCTCCCCGACGGCTGGCGCTGGGTCACCGAACTCGACCCGGACCCGGCAGCGGCTCCCCGCGAGCAGCCGACGCGCTCCCGCACCGCCCGCAGCCGGAGCCCCCGCGCTCGCCGCCCGCGACTGCCCGCCGCTGACCGGCGCGGCCCTCCAGGCGGCTGCCCGGCACGAGCAGGCCGCGCGACCGCGCAGCCTGCCCGGCCCGGCAGCGCGGCCCGCCGGGCGCCAGGCACGGCCGCGGCGGTAGCTGGCAACGGGGGCTCGGCTTCATGCCTGTCCAGGATTCCCTGTGGGACGCAGTAGATAATGACAACGGAGGTACCAGCGATGAACCACCACGGCGAGCAGGCGCTAGCGGCACTGGAGCCGGTACCTGCCGGCCAGCTACAGCAGGCTGGAGGACCCGGAGACGTTCTTCACGAACCTGGGCGAGCAGGCGGACGCGGAGATCGAGGACCGGTACCTGGAGTACGCGGGGCCGGAGGTCCCGGGGGAGAGCGCGGAGGACAAGCAGGAGCGCCTGACCCAGGCGATGAACCGGGCGACCGAGGAAGTGTACGCGGAACTGGTGACCCCGAGCCCGGCCAGCCAGGGCGAGCCGCCGGACGGACCAGGACCGGAGATTTCCCCGGCGAGCTAGCCCCGCGGTTACCCCTGGCCGCCCGCTGCCCGGCGACGGGCCGCGCTTCCGCCCGGCCGGGATCGGCCAGCTGGCCCCCTCGGGCGCCAGGGCTCGCATCCAGGCCAACCTCGAAGCGCTTGAGGTCGCCGCCGGCATCGTCATCGGCGGCGCCCCGCTGACCGCCGAAGCGCAGGACAGGATGGGCCGCTACGGCGGGTGGGGCGCCGCCGACGGCGTGTTCGCCCCCGGGGCCAGCGGCAACGACCTGCGCGACCGGGAGCGGCTGCGCGCCGTCCTGGCCCGGCTCGGCGGCAGCGAACGAAGCGGGCGAGCGGCTGTTCCGCGCAGCCGGGCTGACCGTCCTGAACGCCCACTACACCGACCCGGTGCTGGTCGCGCGCGATGTACCGGGCGCTGGCGGACCTGGGCCTGGAGCAGGGGACGGTCGTCGAGGCGGGGGTCGGCGTCGGGCCAGTTCGCCACGTTCGCCCCCGACGGCATCCGCATCACCGGCATCGAGCTTGACCCGGCGACGGCCCTGATCGCCCAGCTGCTGCACCCCGAGGCGGAGATCCTGGTCGGCTCGGTCTCCGACCCGCGCTTCGCCCGGGTCCGCGACCAGTCCGCCAACCCGGTGCGCGTCCCGCGCGACACCGCCGACGGGTTCGTGGGCAACGTCCCGTTCAGCGACGTCAAGTGGCCGGACGAGGTGCTCAACCCCGGGACCAAGTTCCCCCTGCACGACCACGCGATCATGTGGGGCGTCACCCGGGTGGCGCCCGGGGGCCTGTGCGCGTTCATCACCAGCCGCTACACCGCCGACAAGCCGAACCCCGGCTTCCGGCGCACCCTGGCCGACGAGATCGACCTGATCGGCATGGTCCGCCTGCCGTCGACCGCGCACAAGCGGATGGCCGGGACTGCCGTGGTCACCGACATCATCATCGGCCGGCGCCTCGCCGACGGCGAGCGCCCGCCGCACCGCCCCGGAAACCTGGGAGCAGTCCCGGCCGCTGCCCATCCCCGGCAGCGGCCTGACCGCGCTCGTCAACACCTACTTCCACGCCAACCCCCGGCACGTCCTCGGCACGCTCAAGGCCGGCGGGATGCGCCGCGCCGACGACTTCAGCGTCGCCCCCTCCGGGGACCTCGAGCAGCAGCTCGGCGCCGCGCTCGGCGAGATCACGGGCCGCGCCCTGGCGGCCGGGCAGCGCCACGAGCCCCGCCCGGCCGCCCGCCCGGTCATCGAGATCCTGTCCCGCCGCCCCGACGGCACGGTCACCGCGTCAACCCGGACGGCACCTTCACCCAGGTCGTCCACGGCCAGGACACGCCGCTGGACATCACAGCGACCGCGGGAAGCCGACCAGACCCGCAAGCTCGTCGCCCTCGCCGAGGCCCGCGCCGAGCCTGATCAGCGGCCGAGGCCTCCTGCCCGGAAGACACCGACGAGACCGACGCGGTGCGCGCCCGCATGGGACAGCTCGTACGACGCCTACACCGCCGCGTACGGGCCGATCGGGCGGTTCACCGTCCGCACCACGACCTACCACGTCAAGACCCTCAAGGCGGTCCTGGACCGGCTCGACTTCAGCAGGAAGGACGTGCCCGACCCCGAGGTGACGCTCCTGGAGGCGTACCTCGGCCGCGGCGCGCTGACCCGGATCGTGAAGTCGGTCACCGACCCCGGGCACGTGCGGCACGGCACCCGCAAGGACAAGCAGGGCAACGAGGTCCCCACGACCAGACCCAGCTGGTCGAGGTCGCCAGCGTCCGCGCGGCCCTGACGGCGGCGCTGGCCCAGATCCCGCAGGGAGCAGACGCCGAGCGCCTGACCGCGGCCTTCGGCGAGCGGATGAGCCGGATCGAGACCGGAGAGCACCGCACCCGGCTGATGCCCGTCGCGTTCCGGTCCGACCCGCGCCGCCCGGCGGTCGAAGCCCTCGAAAACTTCGACCCGGTCACCCAGGCCGCCGTCAAGAAGCCCGTGTTCTCCCGGCGCACCGCCGTGCCGCACCGGATGGAACTGGGCGCCGACACCCCGCAAGAAGCCCTCGACCTGGTGCTCATCCACCGCCGGCGCGTCGACCTCGGCGAGATCGCCCGGCTGCTGGGCACCGACGAGGCCGACGCCCGCGCAGCAGCTCGGCACCCTCGTGTTCGACGACCCGGCCGCCGGCGGCACCCTCGTCGCCGCGGGCGAGTACCTGTCGGGGAACGTGCGCGAGAAGCTGGCCCCGGCGCGCACGGCCGCCGCCGGCGACCCGGAACGCTACACCGCCAACGTCGAGAGCCTCCAGGCCGTCCAGCCCGCCGCGCTGGCCGCCGAGGACATCCAGGCGCGGCTCGGATCGGCGTGGCTGAGCCGGGAGATCGTCCAGGACGGGCTGCGCCACATCCTGGAGGACCCGACGGCTGACCGTCACCCACCCCGGCGGCGCGGCATGGACCGTGGCCTCCCGCACGGAACGCAACTCCAACGCGCAGGACCGCTACGGGACGAGCGACTGGAACGCCGTCGGACCTGGCCCAGGCGCTGCTGACCAACGCCTCGATCACCGTGTACCGCAAGCGCATCGACCCGCAGACCGGGGAGGAGAAGAGCTACCGCGACGACGACGCCACGCTGTTCGCCTACCGCAAGGCGCAGCGCCTGGACGCGGACTTCGTCTCCTGGCTCTGGTCGGACCCCGACCGCGCGGACGAGTGCGTGCGCCTCTACAACGGCGCCTACAACAACCAGGTCAAGCGCACCTGGGACTCCTCCCCCTTCTACATCCCGGGCCTGGCGCCCGGGATCAGGCTGCACCCGTTCCAGAACGCCATGGTGCGCCGCCTGCACACCGAGAGCGGCCTGGCCGCGTGGGTGGTCGGCTCGGGCAAGACCGAACTCGGCATCGTCGCGGCGATGGAAGGCCACCGGCTGGGCCGCCACCAGCTGGCCGCGATCGTGTGCCCCGGCCAGCCTGGTCAACCAGTGGCGCGACCGGATCTACCGCACCTACCCCGCAAGCGCAGGTGCTGGTCGCCGACGACGACCTGCGCGCCCGCAAGGACGCCCGGGAGGTCTTCATCGAGCGCGCCGCCTCAGGCGACTACCAGCTGGCCGTCACCCCGTACGAGTTCTTCGGGTCCCTGCCGCTGTCGGCCGACGCGGCCCGCGCGTCGGCGGACGAGGAGATCGACAAGCTCACCCGCTACGCGCGGGAGGCCACAGCCCAGGGCGACAGGTACACCGCCAAGTCGCTCCAGGAGCAGATCGCGAAGATAGAGGCGCAGTACTCGGCGGCGGCCAGGGCCACCGGCGGCGCGGCCGGGTTCACCGACGCCCGCATCGACGGGTCGTGGTCGACGAATGGCACAACTTCCGGCGCATCACGCCGCGACTCGCAACAACCGCGCGCTGGCCATCATCCACGGCTCTGGCCGCGCCAACCACATGCTGGCGGTGTTCGACTACCTGCGCAAGCGCCATCCCGAAGGGCTGCGCCTGGGGCTGAGCGGCACCCCGCTGGAGCAGTCGATCGCCGACGCGTGGGCCGCCATGCGCTTCTTCGCCCCCGAGCGGCTGAAGGAACTCGGGCTGGAGGAGTTCGACGCGTTCCTGACCACCTTCGGGCGCACCGAGCCGCGCCGCGAGCCGACCCCCACCGGCAGCGGCCTGCACGTGCGCGAGCGGGCGGCGGACTGGTTCAACCTGCCCGACATGCGCCGCACCCTGTGGGACCCGTTCGCCGACGTGGTCCGCAGCGCCGACCTGGGACTGAACGCTCCCCCGCCTGACCGGGGGCCGCCCGCAGACCCACGTCCTGCCGCAGACCCCGGGCCAGGCAGGCGTGCAGGCGGACATCGACGACGGCTACGCGCGGTTCAAGGCCGGCGACCGCGACGCGGACAACCACATCCTGCGGCTGATGGACCGGGCCGCGAAGAACGCCCTGCACCCGCGCATGCTCGGCATGGAAACCGACGGGAAGATCAAGCTGGAGGCGTGGGCCGACGACGCCGCCGCCTGGTACCACGCGACCAAGGACGCCCGCTTCCTCGACCGCGAGGGGAACCCGCACCCGGTGCCCGGCGCCCTGCGCATGGTCGCCTGCGAGATAGGCGTCCCCGACCCCGCCCGGCCGAACGCGTGGAGCGTCTACAGCGAGATGCGGTCGCTGCTGGCCGCCCGCGGCGTCCCCGCCGACAAGGTCCGCTTCGCCCAGGACGCCGCCGGCAGCGACCGGAAGAAGGCCGCGCTGTGGGAAGACGCCCGCACCGGCCGCTGCAACTTCGTGATCGGCAGCGCCCAGACCGCCGGCACGGGGTCGACGTGCCCGACCGGCTCCAGGTGCTGGACTACATGACCCTGTCGTGGAACCCGACCGAGTTCGAGCAGTGGCTCGGGCGGATCGTGCGGCAGGGCAACCAGAACCCCGAGGTGGCCGCGCACGTGTGGTCGACCGAGGGCACCATCGAGGTGCTGCGCGCCGACAAGATCGCCATGAAGTCCGCGCCGTTCGAGGCCCTGCTCGACGGCACCTCCGAAACCCGCCGCGTCAACGAGGAAACCTACGACCCGCTGTCGGCGTGGGCCGCGGACATGGCCACGCGCATGTCCGGCAACCCGCTGCTGAACCAGCAGCGGGAGGCGCAGCTGGAAGTCGACACCGCCCAGGGGATGCAGGACGAATGGCAGCGCGAGAACGGCGTCAAGGCCCGCCGCGTCGCGACGATGAACACGGAAATCCAGGAGCTGGAGGACGAAGAACGCCGCCATCGGCCGCGCCCTGGGCCGCGCCGTCGACACCCGGGGCGACAAGTTCGCGGCGCAGGTCGGGACCGTGCGGTACACGGCGCGCGCCGAGGCCGGCGCCGCACTGATCGCCGCGCTGGCCGCCACCGCCGCAGGAGACGACGTCAGCGCCGCTGGCCGGCGGCAACCCGCAGCACCTCGGGGAACTCGCCGGGTTCCCGGTCACCGCCCGGTACAAGCGGTTCGAGCCCGAGCCGCCCGCAGAGGCCGAAGACGGGCAAGACGACGGCTGGACCGGAGCCGCCCCCGGGCCGGCCGAGCGGACCTGGATCTTCCTGGGCCTCGAAGGCGTCCCGAACGGCCAGGTCGACATGATCGAGCGGCGGCGAGCTGCCCGACCGCGACCCGGTCGGCCTGATGACCAGCCTGGAGGGCCGCATCCGGCGGCTGCCCGGGGACAGGGACAAGAACACTGCCGCCATCGCCGAGAACCGCGACCAGATCGCCAAGACCAAGACCGAACTCGCCAAGCCCTCGCCCTACCTGCAACAGCTCGCCGACGCACGCGACGCCCTCGACCGCATCGAGACGGAGATCGACGCGCAGCTCACCCCCGAACCGGACGCATCCGCGCCCGCAGGCGCAGAACCCGCCACCGCCTCGCCAGGCGACCCAGCCCCGGACGACAGCGCCGAGCCCGCGGCCGACGCGGCCCCGGCGGACGGCGACATCGCGAGCCTGCCGCCCTGGACCGGCCGGCAGCCCGTACTCCGCAGCGATCACCGCCGCCTGCCAGGCCGCGCTCGCCGACAGCAACGTCACCCAGATGGCCGGGTACTACAGCCTCGACGACAGGTTCCTGGAGTGGCTGTCCGATACCGGCTGGCTGAGCGGCCACGTGACAGCCGCCGCCGGCGGCGGTGCCCCAGGTCTCGCCGTTCGCGCGGGCAGTCTTCGATGACCCTGTCTTCACCGTGGACATCGCCTGCGCGATCGGCACGGTCGTGCACGCGAGATGCACCGGCCAGACGCTGCCGCCCAGCGCAGCGGCCCGCCGCCCCATCCCTCCCATGGCCGAGATGTCCGCGCTGCGCCACTGGCAGGAGCAAGACGAGGCGACCGGCCGCGCCTCCGGCACGGACCAGTGGTACGACCTCGTCGATGCCGCACGGATCGACATCTGGCTCAGCCGCGCCGGGCTGCCCCGCGCGGGCCGGCAGGTCCTCGTCGACTCCGGCGGGCACGCGGTCCTGGAACTGACCGCCGCCGGCGGCGAGCGGTGGCGGCTGACCATCCCCAGCCCCAAGGACATGCGGCGCGAGGCCACCGCACGGTACAGCCTTACCCGGTCCGGCCGGGACGGGTGGATGTCCATGCTGAACGGCACGCCGGGCAGCACCACGCCGGAGCAGGCCGCCGCCCTGCTCGTCGGCACCCTGGCGGAGGAGGGCGCGCTCCCGCCACCGCCCGCCACGCCAGCCCCGGACCAGGCCGCCCCTGCCGCCGCCCCGCAGGCCGGCCAGCCCGCCGGCCTCTCATCCTTTCCTGCCCTCCCCGCCGGCGACCCGCCGGAACCCGTGGCTGAGGACAGGGAAGGAGACCAGGCAGCAGCAGGCACCGCCGACTGGCCGCCCGGCCACCCGTACGCCAGCCAGCGGGACGCCCTCGTGGCCGCCTTCCACAGCGCCCACGACGGCCCGCCGGCCGCCATGCGCGGTGCCGCGCAGGCCCGGGACAGGCAGAATTTCCAGGTCACCTTCACCATCTGGGGCCGCCGTCGGCTGCAAGCCGCAGCGCTGGCGGCGATCAGCGGCGCCGCCTCGAACTCGGTTCCACCGCCGGACTGGGCGCGGGCAGTCGACCGCGACCCGGCGCTAGCCGCCGCCTTGGTCGACGCCGCCGCAGCCGGGGTCTGGCGCGACCTCATAGCCTCAGCGGATGCCGCCGGAGTGCCCGGCTCGGCCGCAGCTGAGCCAGGGGAAACCGTCGTCTCTGACTGGACTGCCGGGCACGCCTTCACCGCCCAGATCCGCCAGCTCCGCCAGGAGGCCCTCGCCAGTCCCGACGTCGCCGCACTGGCCCGCAGCAATGACCCGGGCCGCTTTGCGCAAGCATTCCGGGAATGGCTGGAGCCGCGGGCCGCCGAAGCCGCGGTAAGCGGCGCGGACCCGGGTTACCAGCTTGCCGTCCTCGACGACGCGTCGTTCACCGAAGACCTCATGGCCACCCTCGCCCAGCAGGTGTACCAGGAACTGTGCACCCCGGACCACCGTGCCCAGGCCGCCACGGACGTGTTCGCAGCCGAGGGCGTGCGGCGCGCGGCAAGCGCGGCCAGGTCCGCGATCATGGCGGCCGGGGGGGACGGCGGCGAGTTCGCTGACCTTCGCGATGCGGTCGCCATCGACATGCACCTGGCCCGCGCCGGGATTACCGGATTCGGCCGGGCGGTCACCTGGGACAGCGGTTCCGGCTGCTACGCCATCGACGTCACCGGCCGTGACGGCACCCGGCTGCGGCTGCGCATACCCCCCGCCGAGGGCCGCTACACCGTCGAACCCGACGGAGGCCCCGCCACGGACCTGCCCGCCCGCCGTGGCGAGCCGGCTGCCGTAACCGCCCGCCTGCTGCTGGAGCGCGCTGGCCACGCCTCCCTCGCAGGCCGCCTGCCCGTGGCCGCGGCCCTGGCCGCCGCCGGCCGGGCACGGCACGATCTCACTACCCCCGCGATGCCCCCGGCGGAAGCGGTCCCCGGCACCGGGCCGTCCGAGGACGCGCCCGCCGCGCAGGCCGGCCCGAGGCAAGCCCAGCCCCCGAATCCCAGCAAGCCGCCAAGGGCACAGGCGACGTGCCCCCCAGGCCCGCCTGCGCCGGGGAAGAGCCCGCAGCCAGCCAGGCATCACCCGGAACCGGCATGACCGAGGAAGAACTCGACGCCGTCCACGCGAGCGCCACCCGGTACCCCCTGTTCGGCATCCGCGAGCCCAGCCCGCAGCAGGCAGAGCGCGCCCTGGATTACGCCTCCTGGTACATGGCCGCATACGGCGACGAGGAATCGATGGAAGACCTGCCCAGCCACCCCTGGGCGTGGGAACGGTTCGCCGGCCAGGGCTACCCCGTCCGCGAGCGCGCAAGGGCCGCCAGCGCGGAGCGCGACCAGAACCAGCCCGCACCAGGGGCAGTAGCCGGGACCGCTGTCGCCCCCGTTCGTGCCGGCCCGGAACCGCCCGCCGCCCCAGGGAGCGCCGCCGGGCTGCGCCAGCTCGCCGAAGCTTACGGCCTGGCCGCCGAGACCAGCAGGACGAGCGGGACGCTGACGGTCACCGTGCACGACCAGGGCCGCACCGTCCTGCTGCACGACGACGTCAACGGCACCAAGGCCGGGGGCCGGCGGCTGGACCCCGCGCAGGCCGCCGCCTACCTCGCCGCCTACGCCAGCTACCCGCAGCTGCCGCCCCGCTGCCTGCTCGACCTAGCCCGGCACGACCCCGCAGAGCCGGCGCCCCTGACCCTGACCTCCGCGCGGGAGACCGCCGCCCTGCACGGGCTCGAAGTCCGCGTCCGCCGTGTCGGCGGCCAGTCGTACATCACCTTCTGCGAGCCCGGCACCTCCGGCGCGTACCCCGGGGACATCGAGATCCCCGGCGAGCCCGTGCTGAGCTACCCGGCGGGGTCCGGCAGCGCCCGCCACGGCCCCTGCTCCGTCCCGGTCGCCGCGATCGGCAGCTACCTGGCCGCCTACCGGGAGAACGTGCCCCCGGCCATGCTCGACCGCCCGGGAGCCCTATGACTGGCGCAGCCGGGTCGTCCCGCTCACGCCCTACCTCATCGACGGAGGCGGCCACTTCATGCCCGCCGTCCGCGACCGGCTGCGCGCCGCGCTCGCCGCCGCGCCGCGACGAGCGCGCCGCCGAGGCCCGCGCGCTCCTGGCCGAGGCCGAGGCGCTGGCCCCGCTGGCCC
The DNA here is from genome assembly GCA_963785645.1 of uncultured Actinomycetota bacterium. Taxonomy (GTDB): domain Bacteria; phylum Actinomycetota; class Actinomycetes; order Streptosporangiales; family Streptosporangiaceae; genus Trebonia. The sequence goes on along the minus strand of CAWAWG010000012.1, from coordinate 485,417 downwards.
TCACGCCCGAACGCGAAGCCGATCTCACCGCTGCCGTCCGCCGGCACACCGCCAGCTACCCCCTCGCGGAAGACCCGGCCGCCTCCCTGGCCCGCGCCAGCGAGCGGACCCTGAATGTCACCGCCCGCGAGCTGGACTGGGTCCGCGCCTACATCGCCGCCCACCCCGAGGTCCGCGGGCACGCGGAAGAAGACGAGCCGGCAGCGGCCCCGGATACCGACCGGGAAGCAGCGGCAAACCTGGCGGCGCAGTGCAAGGAGGCTTTCGACAAGGGAGAGTACGAGCGTGCGCTCGCCCTGATTGATGAAACCGAGCTGCTCCGCCCTGATGTCGGAAGCGGGTACGACCGCGCCCGGAACACGGCCCGCGCGGCCATGCGGCGGAGCGGCCCTGCGACCGAGCAGCACGCAGACGCCACGGCCACCCAAGGACCCGCTTACCAGGACAGCGGCGCGGTCACCCCAGCAGTCAGGGTGCCCGCCGGGCAGCAGCCGGACGCAATGGCGGACGGCGACGACGCCAGGCAGCAAACCACGGCCGGCAGCGAACCAGGCGCACCGCCGGCAGAGGACGCCAGGCCACAACACCCCGGCACCGGAATGACCGAGATGGCCAGTCCCGTCCGGCAGCCGCGTGTGCCGTCGCCCGGGGCCGGGCCTGCCGGAAGCGCCGGCGATGCCGTCCCGGGAGAGATTCCCGGCGTTACCGTCCTGCACGGCCACACGTCGCCCGAGACGGCGTACCTGGTCGGGGACTACCCCTACGGGCGGTTGCGCTGCGAGAAGCGCTACTGGCTGGAAACCGCGGACAAGGGCCGGTACCGCGGCCAGGTGCGGCTTGTCACCCAGACAACCAACCCGAAGCAGCCCGGCAGGCCCTGGAACAAGCCGCACCTGGAGCAGTACCGGGCGTGGTCGGTGATGTACCTGAACCAGGACGGGCACGTCAAGGTGCGCTCGATCAGCGACTGGGGTCCGCCGGGCAGCGACGACGCCCGGATGCGGCTCGACGGGACCTACGGCCAGCTGGTCGGCGAAGAGCGCGCGGCCTACGACATGCTGGTCGAGCGCGGCCGGCGGGGCAGGAACTGGGACTCGTGGTACGACGCGCTCGGCTTCATCCGCGGCTACCAGGCGGAGCACGGCGCACTCCCGGACGCCGGCCAGGTGCAGGCCGCCCCCGGCTTCTACGCCGACGACGCCACCAGCCGCATGGCGATCGCGGTGGCCGCAGCCGGGCTCGGCGGCGTCCACGCCGGCCCCGGCGCCCCGGCCAGCCCCGTGGCGGGCACGCCAGCCGCCGCCCCGCCCGCCAGGGACGGCGAGCCCGCAGACGGCACACGCCCCCAGTCGCCCGCGGTCCCGGAAGATCCCGGCGACGGGGAGCCTGCGCCCGGCCAGGGGGTTTCCCGGGAGGGCGCCGACTTCCGCTACGAGCTTGCCTACGCCTTCGCCCTCGGCAGCAACCCCCCGGGCTCTTTCGAGGACGAACGCGCCCGGGACTACGCGGCCTGGTACATGGCGCGGCATGGCGGCGAAGAGCCCGCGGGCGAGATACCCGCCCACTCCTTCGAGTGGCGACGGTTCGCCGAGCTGGGCTACCCCGCCCGCGCTCCCGCAGCCGAACAGGCTGAAGCCGGCACGGCGGCGCCGGCTGACGAGCCCGTGGCCGCTGACGCACCGCCGGCCGGGCCCGCCGGCGGCACCGGCACGGAGGAAAGCGCCCACGCCCTGGCCGCAGCGCCCCCCGAACCGGACACGGCCGACCTGGACGCGGACGGCCCAGGGCAACCCGGCGCCGCCGGGCAAACGGCTCCGGCCACCGCAGCTGAGCCGGAAACAGCGTCACCCCGGACAGGCGAGGCGGCGGACGTCCCCGGTACGGCAGGGCCGGCCGGGCCCGACCAGGCCGGACGCTACGCAGCCCGTATCCGGGTCAGCCTCGAATCCGGCCGGCCCGTGGTGTCGGGCACCGACTTCAACGACGACCCGCCCGAGCTGCGGGAGGCGCTGCGCGCCAACGCTTCACCTGGCGCAAGAGGCGGCAGGTGTGGGAGTACACCGGCCGCCGCAGTGGCCCTGGCCCGCTGGAGGCGGCCGGGGCCATCAGGGACGTGCTGGCCCGGCTGGACCGCGAGTCGGCCGCGCCGGCGCCGGCGGTGAAGGAGTTCCCGCCGACGCCGCAGCAGCAGGCGATCCTCGATGCGTTCCTCGACGGCAAGGGCATCGCGGTGCAGGCGCTGGCCGGCACGGGCAAGACCACCACCCTCGTGCTGCTCGCCCGCGCCCTGCTGGAGCGCTCCCCGGAGGCCCGGATCGTCTACACGGCGTTCAACGCCGTCCATCGTCAAGGACGCGCGGCGCGGCCGGTTCGGCCGCAACGTCACCGCGAGCACCATGCACAGCCTCGCCAGGCAGGCGCTGCTGCAAACCGGCTACGCCGGCAAGATCGAGCACGCGGACAAGGGCGCCCGGTGGCCCGAGCAGTGGGCCGAGGTGCTCGGCATCCCGGAGGGCACCGCCGCCGGAACCCGGGACGGCGCCGTCCCCGCCGATGCCGTCGAAGTCGCGCGCCTGGTCATCGCGACCGTCAGGAAGTTCCGCGAGAGCGCCGACGGCGAACCCGGCCGCCAGCACCTGCCTTACCTGGCCGGCCCCGGCGGCAGCCCCCTCAGCGAGTCCGTCTTGTCCTACGCCCGCCAAGCCTGGGCCGACATCAGCGGCACGGGCAACGCCAGGCTGCTGGCCGCCGGGCGGGCGCTGCGCGTCGAGCACGACGACTACCTCAAGGTCTGGGCGCTGTCCCGGCCCCGGATCGACGCCGCAGGTCATCTTCTTCGACGAGGCCCAGGACGTGAACGACGTGATGCGCGCCGTCGTCCTGGACCAGCCGGCGCAGACCGTCGTCGTCGGCGACTCCCATCAGTCCATCTACGGGTTCCGGGGCGCGATCGACGCGCTGAAGGACTGGCCCGCCGACATCGTGCTGCCGCTCACCCAGTCGTGGCGGTTCGGCTCGGCCGCCGCCGAGTTCGGCAACCTGTTCCTGCGGTCCCTCGGGTCGAAGCTGCTGCTGGAAGGCAACCCCGCGCGGGATACCCGGCTGGGCGCGCCGCCGAGCCGGACGCCATCTTGTGCCGGACCAACGCCACCGCCGTCGCCGAGGTGTTCGCCGGGCTGGAATCGGGCAAGCGCACCGCCCTGGCCGGCGGCGGCGACGCCATCAAGGAGATCGCCAAGGCCGCCCGCGACCTGCAAGCAGGCAAGGGCACCAGGCACCCGGACCTGTCCCGCTTCGCCGACTGGGACGAGGTACGGCACTACGCCCAGAACGACGAAGACGGCAAGAGCCTGCAAGTGTTCGTCCGGCTGATCGACCGGCACGGCCCCGGCGGGCTGATCGACATGATCGGCCGCCTGACCCCCGAAGGCGACACCAGGAACCCCCCGCAGCTGACCATCTCCACCGCCCACAAGGCCAAGGGCCTGGAATGGGATGTCGTCCGGGTCGCCGGGGACTTCCGCGGCCCGGTCACCGACCCTGAAACCGGCGAGGTCACCTGGCCCGCGCCCGAGGAACGGCGGCTGGCCTACGTCGCGGCCACCCGCGCCAGGAAACTGCTCGAACCAGGTTCGCTGAGCTGGATCTATGACTACCCGCTGCCGGGAGCCCGCCTCACGCAAGGACCTGCCCAGGGCAAAGACCGCGAAGCTCAGGCCGCTGCCCCCGAGCTCCCCGCATCGAGCCTGACGCCACCACCCAAACCGGGCAGGAGCAAGTCCCAGCCGCGCAGGACTCCCAGGAGGCGGCACTGGCAAGGCCAGGGCACAGCAGGACAGCCGACGCCCCCGAGCAGCAGCACGTGCACCCGCACCAGCCGCAGCAGAAGCAGCAGCCGGCGCCGGCGCCGGCGGCCAGCCAACAGGCGCCGGCGAGCCTCCCACCGGGCAGCAGGGCCTGGCAGAGGGAAAGGAGGACGAGCCGGAGCCGGGCAGCCTGCCGGTGCTGCGGCCGTCTCGCAGCAGGCCGCGGGCGCGGGCAACAGCAGCCCGCAAGGCGAAGCGGATGCCGTCACCCGGCTGCGCGCCCTGGCGGGACAGCACGGGCTGACCGTGATGGCCGAGCAGCTGTCACCGACGAACACGCTGATCACCATCACCGACGGCGACCGTATCGTGCTGCTGCACGACGACATCTCCGGGCACGGCGGCGGGCGGCATCCGGATCGACCCCGACGAGGAGGACGCCTACCTGGCCGCGCGGCGGGCGTACCCGGGCCTGCCAGCGCGGGCGCTGCTGGACTGGGTCCGCCGCAGCCCGGACGACCCGGCGCAGCTGTCCCTGTCGGCCGCGCGGGCGATCGCCGAAGACTGCGGGCTCACCGCGCAGCCGGTGCGCGCGGCAGGGCAGTCGTTCATCGTCTTCCGGCACCCGGCTTCGACAGCGGACCGTTCTCGCCTTCGGCCAGCGAGCCCGGCTGCTTCCACCGGCCTGGTCACCGTCCCGGTGCCGGCGATCGGCGCGTACCTGCGCGCCCACCGGGCAAGCCGTCCAGCCGCGCTGGGCTCGCCGCCCTCGGCAAGCGGGGCGACTGGGCCAGCCAGCTCACCGCCCTGGCGCCCTACCTGATCAACGGCACCAGCCTGCACTCAGCCGAGGCACGCCGGCATGTTGCCGCCGCCGCCGACGCGGCAGCCCTGGACGACGCACGTCACCGTGAAAGACGAGCTGCGGCGCGCGTGGGCGGCGGCCGGCCCGTTCGCGCCAGCCCCTGACCGGGAAGCCGACCTGGTACGAATCATCGGCGACGTGGTCCCCCGCTACCAGCAGATCACCGGAGACGGCGCCCGCTACGCCGCCGAGATCGCCCACGCCAGCGACCCGGAGTGGGCCTGGATCTACCAGTACGTCCGCGACCACCCGGACATCCTCACCGCAGCCACGCCCGACCCCACGCGCTGAACCAGCGCGACGCAGACGAACGCGCCCAGGCCGCAGCCGAAGGGAAGGCCCTGTCACAAGCGGCAAAGGCCGCCTTCGACGGCGGGGACTACCCAGCCGCGCTCGCCCTGATCGACCAGGGCGAGACCGCCAACCCGGACCGCGCCCGTCTCTGGGAAGCAGCACGGCGACACGATCCTGGAGAATAGCCGCCGCAACCGGGCACGCCCGCAGGCGGCGACCGGCGCCGCCCCGCAGCCGAAGCAGACGCCCCCGCAGCACGCAGCAGGCAGCCGCCGCAGAACCCGGTGCGGCAGGCAACGGCGCAGGCGCCAGTCCCGGCACGGCAGGCACGCGGCATCCCGTTCCCGGCGGGCCGCCCTCAGCAGCGGGCTTGCCGGCACCGGCCGCGCCCGCCGACCGCACGGCAGGCGCAGCCCCTGCAACCCCGGCAGCCGCCGAGGGCGCAGACGGCGACCGCCCCAGCTCGCCCGGCGCCGTCCGCCGGCCTGCGGCAACCGCCGACGGGCAGCACGAGCAGGACCACCCCGCAACGGGAGCAGACGCAACGGCGGCCAGCCCCCTGGGCGGCCAGCCATCCAGCCCCGGCTCCCAGCTCCAGCCTGAGCCGCTGCCTGACGCAGCCGCCTACACCGATCCTCGCCAGGTGCAGGCCGACTATCACGCGGCGCTGCGCGACTACTCCGCACTGTGCGACACCGAGGCTGGCCGGACTCTGGTGTGGACGCTGCCCCCCAGTGTGCTGCGCCCGGCCAGCAACCGCCCGGACGCGATCGCGCTCGATGCCGCCTGGCGTGCAGTCAGGCACACTTCCTGGCGGCCGGCGTTCGCTGGCGACGCGCAGGAAGTCGCCGGCAGGTTCGCCGCCTGGGCGCAGGCGGCCAGCGTCATGACCCGCAACCTCGCCGCCGAAAAGCACCGCGCCCGGAAATTCCGGCAGGCCCTCGATACCTTCGCCGGATCGGCCACCCGGCTGGCCAGCCGGACCCAGGCCACCGCCCGGGACTCCGCCGCCTGGGCGGGCGTGTTCGCAGGCATCCCCGCCAGAATCCAGGCCGCAGACCCGGACCCTGCGGAAACGGCGGCACCTGACGATGCCCAGCCGACTGCCGCCACGGCGACCGCCCCAACCATGCCGGCCCCGGCGGACGAGAAAGGCACGCATCCCGGCCAGGACGAGCCCGCCGGCAACGGCGCGGCCGAACCCGGAACCGCCTCCTTGACCAACAGCGACCTCGCCGCCGAACTGCGGCGCCTCCCGGGTTTCGCGCGGTGGCTCAGCCACGCCAGCGCCGCCCACTGCGGGTGACCTGAACTCCCAGCGCCCCGGCGCAAGCTCGTCAGCGGTCTGCGATGCAGCGCGGCATCGAGATCACGGTCAGCGGACCGGGGTTCACCCGCAACGGGCTGGTGACCTGGCCGCAGGCCGCGAGCTGGATCGACAACGGGGTGACCCCGGCCCGGCTCGGGCTCGCCGTCATCGCCGACCGGCTCAGCACGTTCTGCCGCGGCCACCGCAGCCAGCTCATCGCAGCGGGCACCTGCGACCCCGACGCCGCCGCCGCCGAACTCGGCCAGATCCGCGACACCGCCGTCGCGATGATCGTTGACGCGGCCCTGCGCAGCCGCGGAGCCGCGGTGCCGGTCCCGCCCGCACGGCCTGACGATCCCGCCTGGTACACGGCCGTGATGATCACCCGCCCGGACCACACAGCCGGCAAGGCGGAGAACGCGGCCCTGGAACGGCTCACCCGGCTGCGGACGGCGACCCGCGAGCCGCAGCCGGCCACCGCCGCCGAGATCAGGGCCACGCATCCGGCGATGGACCAGGTACGGCGGCCTGCCGGACCTGGTCCGCAGCCTGGACAAGCCCGCCGCGATGCGCGCCTGGATCAGCGAGCAGGCCAGCCGCCGAGGCGAGGGCCAGTACGACAGCTCCGGCGAATGCTGGTACGGCTCCTCCCCGGACGGGCTGATCACCGACCGCAACGGCGATGACCGCGCCCCGGTCCTCATCCGGTGGGAGGAAATCCCCGCCTGGATACAGCCGGGCATCACCAGCAGCCAGCGTGACCGGCTGCTCACCGCCGCCGACGCCACCACCGCCATCGCCCGCCGCCGGCTCACCGCCGCCGTCCACCCCAACGCCGGCCTACCGCTCCCGCTGACGAAGAAGACAAGCAGGCTGGCGAGCGGCTGACCGAGGCCGCCGACGCCACCTGGGCCGCGATCGAGGCCGCGCCGCCGCCGTCGCCCGCAGACCTGGAGAACGCCCGCCACGTCTACCGCGACGCCGGCCCCGTCCAGCCGGCCCTGTTCGATGACCCGCAGCAGAACAGCACTCCAGGGCCGGACACCACCCGCGCCACCGCCTCGCGTCAGCCGCGCCCGGCACCGCCCCGTCCCGCCGTCCCCGTCGGCGCTGGGCGCCCGGCAGCTGCCACAAGCACCCCGCCAGCGGAGGATTCCCCCGGGCAGGACGCGCCCGCTCGCCCCGGCACCGGAACCCAGCACACCCCGTCCGGCGGACCCGCGGGACAGCGCGACCCGGGCGCGGACCGTCCCGAGCTGGGCACCGCCGCGAAAGGCCTGGCCGCCAGGCCATCAGGTGCGGCCCCCGCCCGCGCGTCCGGAACGCCCGAGCAGAATCCCGCGACCGCCGCAGTTCCCGCACCCGCCGGCCCTGCCCGTGTCGATGACCCCGAACCACCGCAGACGCCGGCCGTTAACAGCGACCTCGCGATCGCCCTGCACTCCATGTCCGATCAGGAGCTGACCAGCTTCCTCACCAGGGGGAGACGCCCCACCACGGAAGCAGAGGCTGGCGACGTGACGGCCTGCCAGATGCGCGGCGCCAGCCAGGACATCGACTTCGACCGCACCGGGGTCCGCATCACGGTCCGCTCCCGCGATTCCACCGGCACGGGCAAGTCTCCTGGCGGCAAGTGGCTAGCTGGATCGATACCGGGCTCACCCCGGCCCGGCTCGGCATCATCACCGCCGCCAGCGGGCTCCACATCTTCACCTACGCGCGGCGGGACGAGCTGATCGCGGCCGGCAAGGACAACTCGACGCCGCGATCAGGGAACTCACCCAGATCAGCACGGACGCCATCGACGCCGCACTCAGCGCGGCTCTCAGCGCCCGCGACGTCGGCGCGCCCATCCCGCCTGCGCGCCCCGGCAGGCCGGCCTACCGCACCATGGCGATGCTCACCGGCCCGGACCCGTCCGCCACCCCGGAAGAGAACGCCGCCCTGGCGCGGGTCGCCGAACTCGGTGCCGCCATCCGGGGAATCCAGCCGGTCACCCCGGCCGACATCAGGACCGCTATCCGCTGGTGGATCGGCGACAGCCTGCCGGAGTACGCCCGCGCCCTGGCCAGCCCCGAAGCGATGCACGCCTGGATTCGCCGCCAGGCCAGCGGCCCGGCCGCCGCCCCGGCCCCGGACCTACGACAGCGCCGACGCTATTACAGCGCCCCCCGAAGGACTGCGGACCAGCCAGGGCAGCGACACCCGCATAGCCCCCTGGATCTTGTGGGAGGAAATCCCCGCGTGGATCCAGCCGGGCCTGTCCGCCAGCCTGCGCGACCGGCTGGCCGCCGCCGAGCCCGGCCCGGCCCGCCGGACGCACGCGCACAGCAGCGGCCCGCCCGCCGGCCGCTCCGCAGACCCGGCCGGCCAGGCAGATGACCCAGCTACCCGGGCCGCTGCGCGAGGCGATCAACGCGGCCTGGGCCGCCATCGAGGCCGCGCCGCCGCCCTCGCCCGCCGACCTGGATCACGCCCGCACCTCGTACCGGGCCACGGGCCCGGCAGCAAGCCCTTCCCGGCAGTCCCGCCAAGACCGGCCAGCCCGCCGTGACCCCGGCACCGCGACCAGGAGCCGAACCCCGCCCGGCCCCGCCGCCCCGCCGCCCGCCCCGGCCGCCCACCGCCAGGATGAACTGCCCAGCAGCGGCAGCAGCCAGCACGTCCGCCGGCACCGGGACCCGGCCCCGCCGCGAACCGGCGGCCCTGCCGCACAGCCCGCAGGCCGCGCCCGGACCCGCTGAACGATGATGACATCTTCCTTGGCATCAGCCGCCTTCCCGCCTTCGTGATCGGCGACCTGTTCCACGCGGTCGACAACGGCCAGCCGCTGGAATCGGTCAGCCGCCAGCTCCCGTCGTACTCCGGGGAACGGGCAGCGGGCGAGCCCGACGCCGGAGCCCGCGAAACCGTGACGGCCGAGCCCGCCGGCCTGCGCATCGAGGTCGCCGCCCGAAGGCGGCAGGCGCGCCGGGCTGGTCACCTGGCAGCAGGTCGATGACCTGCTCCGCCCGGGGCTGACCCCGGCCCGCCGTCAGATCGTGACGCGGGCATGGCAGGTCAGCGTGCAGCTTCATGGCGGCGAACGCCTCCTTCCGCGCCGTCGGCGAGGGCCGCCTGGCCGCCGCCGCCGAAGACGAACTCCGCGCCCATCGCCGCGGCGGCCGTCGGCGCCATCCTGGAAGCCGCGCGCCCCGCCGGCCGGCACCCGGCCCCCGCAGCCCGCCGACGAGGCCGCGATGACCGGCCGGATCGCCGAACTCGCCGCAGCCCTGCCCGCGCAGCCGCGCCGGCCGCGCACGCCCGCCGGAGCAGGTCACCACCGGGGACGTCATCGGCCACCACGGCTACCGGTTCCACCCGTTCCTGGTCACGGAGCCGCCGCGCCAGGCCGACGCCGCCGTCGAGATCACCGGCCGCCTCACCGAGCCGGCGCCCGACCGAGCCCGCCGGGCCGTTCACCCTCACCGTGCCCCGTGCCGGACGGCAAGGACCCGTCGTCACCGTCATCCCGGTCCCGGCGCGCTCGCTCCGGCCGCTGTTCCCCGGCCACGACGCTGCGGCAGACACCGGCCAGCCCGCCGACGCACGCCCAGACCGCGCCCCCGCCGAAACCGCCGGGGCACCGTCCGACGCGGTTCCCGCGCCGGACGCCGAGACTCCCGCGCCGGACGCGCCCCAAACCCGCAGTCAGGAGCAGCAGCCGCTGTCACCCCTGTTCCCCGACCGGCCCACCGAAGACGGCACCGACGAGGCCCAGGCCGCCGCCCCGGAGAACGACCCCGCCCCGCCCGGCCCGCAACCCGGCAACAGGCAGCTGCCGCCCGCCCCGCCGCGCCAGCTCACCGAGGGAACGGAAACGGGCAGCCCCACCGTCGCCAGCGCCGAAGCGACCGCGCTCGATGCCCCGGCCGAAGCCGCCACGGCTAACCCAAGTCCATCACCGGACGCCGTATCACCCACCGAGGAGAACACCATGCCATCCGACCTGCCAGGCACCCCTCCTGCCGCCCCCGCCCACCGTGGAAACAGCACCGCAAGCCCGGGACGAGGCCGCCGCGGCCCCACCTGCCGCCCCGTCCGCTAGCGCGCCGGCCGGACAGGCCAGCGCCGGAACCGGCGCCCCCAGGCCGGCGGCCCAGACCGGCGACGGAACAGACCTGCTCGGTGAACTCGACCGCGTGCTGGATGCGATCATCGAGCGGCGGCGCGGAACCTCCGGCCAGGGCGACGCGCCGCGCGATGACTTCGCCGATATCCGCACCGCATTCACCTTCCTGCGCAACGCCCTCGACATCGACGGACCCGCGCCGCGTGGTGACGACGGGCTACGTCCCTATCCAGCTTGTCGCCGCCCGCGCCCGCCCCGCCCCGCCCCGCCCCCGGCCCAGCTCCCAGCGCAGCCGCCGGAACCGGCGAGTTCGACGACATCCGGTCAGCCTTCGCCGACCTGCGCCGCGTCCTCGACCTGCCCCCCGGCCGGCCGTCACGCCCGCGGATCTGCCCCGCCCCCCGACCTGTCTGCCAGCCGGCTCCTGGACCGGGCAGCGGAAGAGGCCCAGGCGTGCGCCCGGTGGTACCCGGGACACGCCAGAATGGCAGCGCATCTCGACGATCGGCCGGGCCGCGCGGGAACTGGTCACCGCGATCCGGGACGCCGCGAAAGACTACTGGGCGGAAATCCGCCAGGACATCCGCGTCCGCGGCTCCGCCCGCACGCTCGCCGCCCGGGTCAGCCTGGCCGTCTCCGGGACTGCCCACCTGCTCGCCGGGCGGCTGGAGCGCGCCGGGCGGGGCGACACCCGGATGTGGCGGGCGGCGTGGGGGCTGCACCGAGCCACTGCCACTTACGCTGACCGCATCATGCGGTACACCCCGCCGGAGCGGCCGGACCGGATGACCGACGCCCGCCGGATCATCGGCGACCTCGACGCCCGCCGGCGGCCTAATCGCGGCAGCGGCGCCGGCGCTGAGCAGGCACAGAACCCAGTCAGGCTGGCACGAACCGGCTTCACCGAACGGTCAGCCCACCCCAGCGCAGTGCCAGCGGCCGAGCCCGTTCACCGCGCTGCCCCGGCGGCAGACCAGCGGCGTGCCGCCCGTCACCGGGCGTAGGCCACCTGGCCGGAAGGATACGCTCCCGCGCCGGCGCTGTTCCGGTGAGCCTTCCGCGCCATTAACACGGTAATTCTGCGCTGAAGATCAATATTCAGCCGCACTAAAGATTGACCCGAATGGGCGTGGCGGGAACATGATGGCGGTGCGATCATCCGCCGCCGGCAAACCCGTCGGACTTACCGGCAGCGCAAAGGCTGGCGAATCAAAGGCGCGGCCGGCTACTGCAAGAAGGGAATCACCGCGATGCGGATACGCGGCAGAAAGGCTTCGCCAGGACTCGCGCTGGCAATTGCGATACCTCTCATTCCCTGTTTCGCCTACCTGGCGTCGAGCCAGCCGCCGGCACTCCGGTGCGCGACAGCGAGCTGCCACGCCGTCTCGTCCCGCACGGGACTCGCACGCTCATCCCCGGCGGCCAGCGGCACGGCGCCGCAGCACGGCACGCAGGTGGCGCAGCCTGGCGCATGCACCGGCCCCGTCCGAAAGGCGGAGCCGGGAGCGCAGGACCGCCTGTCCGCCCGCGTCCCGTAGCGACCGCCGCGACCGGAACCCGCCTGCGACCGGCGGGCCGCCGACAGCAGCCCCCCGCGCCGCGAGGCCGTAAACCGGCCGGCGTCCCCGAATGCCAAAGACAAGGAGCACCAGATGACGGAAACGGCAGACTCCCCGATCACCGAATACCACCTGTTCCCCTCGCCGGCCAGCCTCATGGCGGAAGTGCCGCTGCCGCCGGCAGCGGCGGCGAGCGTGGCGCGCGGCCGGGACGAAGTTCGCGCCGTGCTCAACGGGACGGACGACCGGCTGCTGGTCATCACGGGACCGTGCTCGGTGCATGACCCGGAGGCCGCCCTGGAGTACGCCGACCGGCTGGCAGGCACAGGCCTGGCGGGCGAGCTGCTGATCGTCATGCGGGCCTACTTCGACAAGCCGCGCACCGTGACCGGGTGGACGGGCCTGCTGAACGACCCGGGCATGGACGGCGGCCACGACATACGCCGCGGGCTGCGCGAAGCCAGGCGGCTGCTGTCCGGCATCGCCGCGCTGGGGGTCCCGGCCGCCTGCGAATGGGTCAGCCCCGTGATCCCGCACTACCTCGCCGACGCGGTGACCTGGTCGCGCGATCGGCGCCCGGACCACCGAAAGCCAGGTCCACCGCCAGCTCGCGTCCAGCCTGCCGACGCCGGTCGGGTTCAAGAACGCGACCGACGGCGACGTCCAGGTCGCCGCCGACGCCTGCGCAGCCGCGGCGAGCAGCCACACGTACCTCGGGATCACGGAAGCCGGCACGGTCGGCCTCGTCACCAGCCCGGCAACCCCGACTGCCACGTGGTCCTGCGCGGCGGCCGGTCGGGGCCGAACTTCGACCGCCCCAGCGTGGCCAAGGCGCTGGACGTGATCGAGGCAGCCGGGCTGCCCCGCCGGGTCGTCATCGACGCCAGCCACGGCAACAGCCGCAAGGACCACCGCCGGCAGCCGTCGGTCGCCCTGACGGTCGCCGAGCAGGTCGCCGATGGCGAGCGGGGCATCGCCGGGGTGATGCTGGAAAGTTTCCTGGTCGCCGGCAGGCAAGACCCGGGCGACCCGGCGGGCCTGGTGTACGGACAGAGCGTCACCGACAGCTGCATGGACTTCCCCATCACCGAGGCGCTGCTGGAGATCCTCGCCGACGCCGTGCTCCGGCGCAGGCGCGGGATGGGAGCCTCGCGGTGAGCGACGCCGGCATGCTCATCGCGTGGCTGCTCGCCGCGCCGCGCGACCGTCCCGTCGAGGACGGCGGGGCCACCGCGGCCTTCGCGGCCATCTCCGGCGCCGAGATCACTGCCGTGATGCAGTCGCGCGGCCCCCGCGAGCTGACCCGGCGCGAGCAGCAGCAGCTCCAGGCGCTGGGCGCCACGACCGGCCACGAGCGCCGCGGAACCCTGTACGCGGGCACCGTCCAGGCGGCGGCGACCACCGCCGTCCTGCTGCCGCACCGGATTCCCGCCGCCGTCCGCGAGACGCTCGGCATCGGACCGGGCGGCGACGCGCTGCCGGCCCGATGCGTGCCGCTGGGCCGCGCCCTGGGCGGCCTCGGGGTCCGCCGCGAGCCCCTGGAAGTGGTGCCCACCCCGGGGGAGCGCGACGCCGGCGGGAACGAGGTGGTCATCTGCTCGGCCGCCCGGCTGTGGCTGGGCTGCCCCATCGCGATCGTCACCGAGCGGGTCTTCGGGGGGTTCCTCGCCGCGTACCCCGGGCCGTGGCCCCGGCGGTGACCGCCGCCCCGGCCCAGGCCCCCGACCCTGCCGCCGGCCAGGGCGGGCGGCCCTGGCTGATCCTGGCGGTCTGCTCGCTGAGCGTCTTCCTGATCGGCCTGGACAGCACCATCGTCATCATCGGCCTGCCGGACATCGGCCGGTCCCTGCACGCGGGCGTCAGCGGCCTCCAGTGGAGCGTGACCGCCTACACCGTCACCCTCGCCAGCCTGCTGATGTTCTCCGGGTCGCTCGCCGACAAGATCGGCCGCCGGTCGCTCTTGCAGGCGGGCCTGGCCGTGTTCGTCCTCGGCTCGTGGCTGTGCAGCCTGGCCCCCAACCTCCCCGCCCTGGTCGCGTTCCGCGTGATCCAGGGCATCGGCGGGTCCGCGATGAACCCGGCCGCGCTCGGCATCATCACCAACGCATTCCCCGACCCCGCCCGCCGGGCCAGAGCGATCGGCGCCTGGGACGCCGCGTACGGCCTGTCGATGGTCCTGGGACCGCTGACCGGGGGCATCCTGATGAGCGTCGCAGGGTGGAAGGCGATCTTCTGGGCCAGCATCCCGGCCGGCCTGGCCGCGCTGGCCCTCACCGGCCTGTTCGCACCGGACTCGCGGGCGCCCCGCCCGCGGCGCCCCGACCCGGTCGGCCAGGCGCTGGTCATGGTCATGCTGGCCGCCCTGGCCACCGGCATCATCCAAGCGCCCGGCTGGGGCTGGCTGTCCCCCGAAACGGCAGCCCTGTTCACCCTCGCCGCGGCGGCGCTGGCCGCGCTGCTGTACGTCGAGCCGCACCGTACGGACCCGCTGATCCAGCTGGGGCTCTTCCGCCGGCCCTCGTTCGCCGCGGCCAACCTGACAGCGGTCGCGGGCATCGCCGCGCTCGCCGGATTCGGGTTCCTGTCCACCCTGTACCTGCAAGACGTCCGCGCGATGAGCGCGCTGCGCGCGGGACTGACCATCTGGCCGATGGCCGCCGAGATGGCGGTCTGCGCCCCCCTGGCCGGCCGCATCATCGCCCGGCGCGGCGCCCGCCTCCCGGCCCTGATCGCCGGAGCGGCGCTGGCGGTCAGCAGCGTCGCCCTCACCCGGCTGACCGGCGCGTCATCGCCGGCGTTCCTGAGCGCGACCTACAGCCTGTTCGGCCTGGGCGCCGGCCTGCTCAACCCGGCCATCACCTACAGCGTGATGGCCGGCGTGCCCGACGGGCAGGCGGGCCTGGCCTCCGGCATAAACTCCTCCAGCCGCCAGCTCGGGCAGTGCCTCGGCGTGGCGGTCACCGGGACCGTGCTCGCCGGCTCCCTGCACGGGTCGATGCAGTCCGGGTTCCTGAGCGCAGCCCGCGCGGGCTGGTGGGTCCTGGCCGGGTGCGGGCTGTGCGTTTTCCTGGCCGGGCTCGCCGCCGCTTCACGGCGCCCCGACGCCCGCCAGCAGGCGGGACGCCACGCGCGCAGCGGCACCGGCCTCCGTCCGGCCGTCAGCAGGCACGCCGCAGCCTTGGCCGCCCCTTCCCTGCTGGCCGCTGCCGGCTCGCGGGGTCGCCATGCCCTGCCCCGCAAGAAACTCCCGCTGGCCGTTACCGGCGTCCTGGCGGGTGCCCGGCGCGCGCCGGCGGCTTACGGCGCGCCTAATCACCTCGGAGGCGGCCCTGCTCGTCGCCTGAAGTGATAATGAGCATCCCGGCTGCCGGTTATAGGACGCCGGCAGTGTTCTCATAGTCCGGTGAGGCTCGTCGCCATGCGGCCCGGGGACCTTCGGTCCTCATTGGCCGGCCTTGCGCGCAGCGACGGCGCTGCGGTAAGGCCACCGAGGTGACCGTGAGTGCAAGCCGGGGCCGACGAATTGACGCCGGCCAGCGGAGGTGCCACAGCGGCGGCGTGAGCGCGGGCGGCGGACGGGGTCGCATCAGCAGGCGGTAAGCCGACGCGAAGGAGACGGGACGCGGTGCGCAGAGGGCGATCAGAGGGGCTGCTGGGACGGATTCGCTGGCCGGCCCGCGACGGCACGCATAGCACAGGGCCAGCAAAGCACGACGGTCATCGCCGTGCGCTGGACTGGAAGGCTGCCCTGACGCGGCTCGCCCCGGTCCAGCACCGATGGGACCTGGCTGTCCTCTGCAACCTGGACGAGGCCACGGGCCGCCGGCCGCCGACCTCCTGACGGCGATCAATTCACAGGCCGGACCCGGGCGGCAGCTGAGCCCGCAGTACCTGTCTGAAAGGCTTCGCGAGCTAGAGCGCGACGGGTACATACGGCACGAGGACCTGTCGGTCATGCCGCTGCACCGCGTCTACTTCCTCCAGCAGCCCGGCCAGGCCCTGATCAGTGACCTGTCGCAGATCATCATTCCTGACTACCCGGCTTCCAGCGCGGCAGGAGATCCGCGGTGAGGGCGAAATGACGTACAGGGCGCCCCGGCCCGGTCGGCGGCGATCCGAACGTGCGAGGCTAACGGCTGCCCGCCCCGCCTGGCAGCCTGTCTCTCCGCCGCGTCGGCCCGCGCTTGCGGCTTCCTGCTCATGAGACAGGATTCCGCCTCAGGCGAATGCCTCATGAGCGGCGGCCGTCCCCGACAGCCAGCCTGGCCAGGGCGCGTCGATGGTGATCGCCGGCGCCCGATGTCCTGTCGCGGATGCCGCCCTGAGCGCCGTCCGATGCCGATGCGCTTGCGAGGTCGCTGTGCGGGCTGACCCCGCAGACGCCAGCGGGTTTCCGCTGGGGCCAGCGACGCCAGCCGCGGGCCGCCCAGCTCTAGCCCGTCGGGGAACCTCGGGATCTGCCCGAAGCCTGATCGGGATTACATCGCGCCGGTTGCACCGCTCCGCGATCGGCGGACTCCGCTGGCCTGATGTCAGTGGCCCGAGGATTGCCCCGAGCAGGAAGGCCTCCGGGATGCCAGGCTGACGGCAGGGCGGCGGCGAGCCCGGAAGTCGCATGCCTGCCCTCGCGAGGCCGAAAGGCCGATACCATCGTCCACACTTCGGAAACTCTTAAGGCGAGGAGCGCTTGGCTAGCAGTTATTACGCGGGACAGGTGGCGGTGATCACGGGAGCCGGGTCCGGCATCGGCCGCGCGCTGGCCGTCCGCCTGGCGCGCGAGGGTTCACTCCTGGCCCTGCTGGACCGGGACGGCCCCGCGGCCGAGGCCACTGCGCGGCAGTGCCAGGATGCCGGGGCACGGGCCTGGGCGCACACGGTCAACGTCACGGACCGGCAGGCGCTGGCTACGTGCGCGGCCGCGGCGGTCGCCGAGTTCGGCCGCATCGACCTCCTCTGCTGCGCCGCGGGCGTGATCCACACCGGGACGGTGCTGGCGTCCGCCTGGGATGACACCCGCCCGCGTCGTCCGGTCAACCTGCTCGGCACGATGGGCACCGTGGCAGCCTTCCTCCCGCCCCTGCTGGCCTTGGGCGGCGGGCACGTGGTCCTGTGCTCCAGCGGGTTCGGGCTGCTCGGCACTGCCCGGTACGCCGCGTACTCGCGTCGAAATTCGGGGTGCGCGGATTCAGCGAGGCACTCGCGGAGGAGATGGCGCTCGGCGGCCATCCCGTGCAGGTGACGTGCGCCTATCCCGGCGTGGTCCGCACCCCGATCATGCGGCCGCGGCACGTTCGCCGCCGGCGAGGACCCGGCGGCGGTGGCGGACAGCTTCGACGCGATGGCGCGGACGGACCCAGGCCAGGCAGCGGAGGTCATCTTGCGCCGCGTCCGGCAGGGCAAGGCGCGGGCGCTGGTCGGCGCGGACGCCCGCGCCGCCGCCATCGCCGTGCGGGTGCTGGGCACCGGCTACCTGCGGGCGGCACCGCTGGCCGCCCGGCTCGCCCGCCGCCGTAGCGGGCTAGCGTCCGGGTCCTCAGCTCAGGGGCGACACCGTCACCAGCGCCGGCGGTCGTATGCTGGTCCAGCAGCATGAGACTCGCCGTCACATGGCCACGGCGCGCCAGCCGCCCGCCGACTCCCCGGACCCGCAGGTTCCCCTCGACCCGGTCTCGGACCCCAACCGCCCCGACAGCTCCCTGGCCGCCGGCAGGTCGTCCGGGTGGATGGCCGGACGGTACGGCCCGTTGTTCTCCCACGCGACGCCTGGCGGCGGTCGTCTAGCCACCGGACGCAGCGCGTCCAGGGACCGCAGGTCCACGATCGCCCGGTACCTGCCGGTTCCCGTACTCGGCGATCAGCACCCGCTCCGCGAGGGCACGAGCGTAACCGTCGGCGCGGCGGGGGTGGTCTCCGCGGGGCCGACGTCCTGGGTAACGCCGCGGACGACGATCTCGGTCCGGCCGCCGTCCCCTGCCTCTTCCACCACGCGGCACGCGAGCTCACGGCGGAAGCTCGCCGTCGTCCCGGCGCACGGTCCAGTTCCTTCCCTGGTACTCCAGGCCGGGCTCCGCCCGGACGAGCAGCGCCAGCGCCCCCGACTGGTCGTTGCCCGGGAGCAGCCGGGTGAACGCCTCGGCGGTGAGGCGCTCCCGCTCCCGGTCCTCTGGCGCCACCCCGTACAGGTCGAGCAGGCCGTCGGACCCGCCGATCAGCCGCGTCGTCCTGTTGAAGTACCACGCGCCCGCCACCGCGCGCGGCGGCGGCTGCTCTCCCGCAAGGCCGGCCCATGCGTACACGCCGTTCACGCGGCCCGCGAAGCTGATCAGCGGATCGGCGATCAGCTGGCGGCGCCCGTCCCGGGTTATCCCGCGGAACGCCTCGCCCGTGGCGGCTACCTGATCGATCATCTCCCGGACGGGGCGGATGTAGCCGCCGCGGCCGAGGACCGACCTCAGCGGAACCATGTGCTTGGGAGTCTCACCCAGGGCGATCACCGTGGGCTCACGTCTCTTTCCGCCGCCAAATGTCTCGACCAGCATCCAACGGTCAGCCACAGTTACCTCCCTAGGTACCGTTATTCACTTTGGTCACAGCTTTTAGCGGTGTTAACTCCGGGTCGTAACTACCCTAAGCACATCAGGTGCCGCGTTTCCTGGCAATTTACATGGCAATTTGCCAGACAATTTGCAGATGACCTGCTATTTCGTGTTGACACCCGGGCGATCTGGTTTATAACCTTTCGATCACACCTCCCGGCCGCAGACCGGGTTGGGCTTGGCCTGTCAGCGTCGGCCCGGTCCCTTGTGTCGTCTCCGGTGGCTGCTTCTGTGCGCAGCCTCAGCAACGATCAGGGACCAGCATGCACCAGCGGCCAGCCGCCAGTTCCGAGGACAGTTCCCACCACGGCAGCCATCCCCGCGCCGCAGGGGAGCCGCACCCCCAGGAAAATCGTGACCGCCAACCAGGCGGGGCCGCGCGCGACCCCAGGGCACACTGGGGGCCGGCGGCTGCGGGAGCGCCCGGTGCCGGCACCCCTGCCGCGAATCGCGCAGAGAAACCGCCGGGAAGCGCAACGAGCGGCGAGAACCCGGACACGAGGGAGTGGCGCGAGGCAGGCCCAGCCGCCGGCCTGGTGGCACGCAGGTGGGCGCTGGAGGTGCTGCGAGTGCTCGACCAGCGAGGCCCGACGGGCTTTAACGACCTGCGCCGCGAAACGGGAGCAGCCGCCCAGCCGCTGAAAGCGACGCTACAGGCGCTTGCGCGGGCAGGGTTGGTCAGCCGCCACGTCGCCCGCGCGACAACGCCGCGATCGGTCATCTACCGTCTCACCCCCGCGTCCCGCGACCTGTTTCCCGTACTCAGCTCACTTGCGAAGTGGCACCGAACGAACGCGGCCAGCGGCACCGATGCCCGCGACTGACCTCATCCGGCAGGCTCGCTGAGGCCAAGCCCGCCGCAAGCCGGGGCGCCCGGTTCGGGCCTGCCCCACCGCAGGTGGCGTCAACGGCGTGGCTGCTGATGCCGAAAGTCCTGCTGCCTGAAACGCCTGGGCGTACCTACGAGTTAGGCACCGAGGCGGCGGCCCGAGGACCTTTTTGCCGACCGGGTCGTGATGTCGTCTCGCGGAATGCTATCTGCATTTGCACCTGCACGTTCGGTTTCGCATTTTGCATTTGCACGTTCGTTTTGCGGTACTCGTGTTAATTAAGTGGCTGTGACACCCAGCTATAGATGGCGGGGATGATCATCGTGACCTCGTTATTTACCCGGGTTCCCAGCTTTAGTTGGCGGGAGTGCCCAGGTTTTCTTGGCGGCTGCGTACATGATCTTGCGCTGGCTGGTCCAGCGCTGATCGTTTGCGGCATGAGATGCACAGGTTCTCCGATTCCTGTGCCGCTGCGGCGGTCGGCGAGTTACCTTCCGTATTGGGACGGTAATCGGCTGCATTCGGGGGTCTGGTGGCTGAGGTTGTCGGGCAGTGCGGGCTGGCGTCGGACAGGTGCGGGTGGGAAGAGCTCCTCGCGCCTGGTTTCGATGACCTGGAAGAGGCGGGGAAGTCGCTGGTGCTCGGGCCGGGCTGGGCCCGGGAGTGGACGGCGCACTGGAAGTACGACGACGGGCCGGCGGCATGCCCGGTCCGTGACCTGGCTGCGATGCCGCTGCAGGGGGCACGACCGGTGCGGCGGTTCTCGTGGAGTACCTCACAGCGGCACCGGCCAGGGCTGCAGTACATGGTCAGCACGGGCCGGCACCACGGGTTCGAGAGCCATGCCGAGCAGGAACTGCTGCTGGCTCTTGATTTCGCCGGAAACCTGGTCAACGTGCTGTCCCAGCCGTTCCGGCTGGTGTTCACCGCGGCCGGCGGCCCGGGGCAGCACACGCCGGACTTCCTCGCCGTGACCAGGGATGGCGTGTGGCTAATTGACGTGCGTCCCGGGGCGAGGATCGAGGAAGAGGACCGGGTCCGGTTCGCGGCCGCCGCCGAGGCCGCCCTGTCATGCGGGTGGCGTTACGCGGTGGCCGCTGGATGGCTGCCGAACGTGCAGGTGACACTCGGCACTCTCTCGGCGCAGCGCAGGCCGCTGACCGATCCCCTGCACCTGCAGCCGGTGCTGCTCGCCGCCGCCGAGGCCGGCCCTGTCCGGTTCGGCGACCTTGTCGAGCACGGCGGGATCCCGGCGGCAGCACGGGCCCAGGCCCTGCACCTGATCTGGGAGCGCAGGCTCGGCATCGACTTGTCCGCCCCGCTCGGCGACGCGAGCGTGGTCCACTCGGGAACGAGCCGACGGTGAGCGCGGCGATGATGCTGGAGCTGGCGGAGGGCTGCGGGCTTGTCATCGACGGCGAGCCGTGGACGGTCGAAAAACTGGAGCCGTACTGGGGAAGCGTGACGCTCCGGTCTGGAGACGGCCCCGGCGGGCGCCGGAAGAAGACCAGGCTGGCGGTCCTCATGCACCATCGGGACTGTCGGGCCTCGTCCAGCTCGTCACCGCGGTCATCGGGGCGGGGACGCCAGCCCGCGACGTGGAAGGACCTGACCCGGGAGCAGCAGGACCTGGTGGAGCTCCGCCTCGCGCACTTGCTTGAGGCCGAGACGGGCTTCCGGAGCGGCGATCAGCTCCGGGCGGCCCCGGGCGAGCCGCGGCCGGAGTATGACCCGGAGCTCGTCCCGCTGGCGACGGCCCGCCGCCAGGCAAAGGTCGCCGAGCTGGTGGCCCTTCGGGAACGGGAACCGGACCATGCCCGCATGCTCGGGCTGGACAGGATCAGCCTGCGGACGCTGGAACGGTGGGCCGCCCGGTATTACCGGTGGGGCGTCATGGGCTGTGCCGACGAGCGGTGGCTGCGGGCCTGCACAGGGCACCGGGTTCCCGAGCCTGTCCGCGAGGCGATCTACGCCGTCCGGGCTGTCTGCCTTCACGGGGCGACGATCAGCATGCGGGGCAAGGAGGTGAAGATCCGCCAGCACGTGCTGGAGAAGTACGGCGATGAGGCCGACGTCCCGTCGTCGGAGACGCTGCGGCTGGTCTGGCGGGAATGGTTCGGCCCTGGCGGGTCGAGGGCACGTTACGGCAGGTCGGCTGCGGCGGCCGAGGCGAACGCGACCGGCGAGCACGTGATCATCCACCGGCCGGGCCAGGTCATCGCCCTGGACACCACGCCGCTGCCGGTGCTGGTCCGCGAGACCGTGTTCAGCGAGCCCGTCGAGGCCCACCTCTCGCTCGCTCTGGACTGCTTCACGCATTCCCTGGTCGCGTTCCGGATCACGCTGGTCTCGGAGAAGTCGGTGGACATCGCGATGCTGCTGCGCGACGTGATGACGCCGCTGCCGATGCGGGCCGGCTGGGGCCAGGACATGGCCTGGCCCTATCCCGGCATCCCGAAGACCGTGGTGGCCGAGCTGGCCGGCTACGAGGTCGCGGGGCTGCCGTTCTTTCCCGTCGAGACCGTCACCACCGACCACGGGTCCCCCTACAAGAATTTCCACCTCATCGAAGTGCAGAGGATCATCGGGGCGAACATCGTCCCGGCAAGGGTGCTGCGCCCGACCGACAAGGCTGCCTGCGAAAGAGCCTTCGGCGCCATCCAGTCGCTGCTGTTCGAGCAGCTGCCCGGCTACCGGGGAATCGACGTCGCCGACCGGGGCGCCGACCCTGAGGGCGACGCCGTCCTGACGCTGCCCGAGGTCGAAAACCTTGTCGCCACCTGGATCGTGCAGATCTGGCAGAACCGGAAATTCGGGGAGTACGGGCCGGGCTGGGAACCGGGCGGCGACCACAGCCCGAACACCCTGTTCGCCGCCGCGATGGCCCAGGGCGGGTTCTCCCTGGAGATCCCGGCTCCCGAGCTCTACTACGAGCTGCTGCCCGCCCATCATGTCAGGATCCACCCGCGGGGAGTGAAGATCCGCGGCCTGTGGTATGACGGGCCGGTCCTGGACGGGCTGCGCGGGACTCCGTCCGCCCGCGGCGGCACGCACAAGCGCTCATGGGTGATCCGCAGCGACAAGCGCGACGCCCGGACCGTGTTCTTCCAGGACGAGGAGCACCAGTGGCACGAGCTCCGCTGGACCGGCCTGCCCGCCGAGGGCGAGATCCCCTCCTTCAGCGACGCCCGGGTGACCGACCTTCTCCGAGAGGCGAAAGCGCAGGGCCTGCAGCCCCGCTCCGACGCCGAGCTCCTGCCCCTGCTGCTGAAGCTGCTCAGGGCGCATGTTCCCGTTGGCCGGTGGCCGGGCCAGATGACCAGGCAGGAGAAGAAGGCCCAGGCCCGGGAGGCCGCGCAGGCAGACGCCGCGGCAGCCGACCGGCCCGCCCCGTCTCCAGCCGGGCCGGACAGCGAGGACCGGGAGCCGGCCGCGGTCGTGCCGCTGCGCCGCCCGGACCGGGCGCTCCAGGCCCGGGCCGCCATCGACGAGCAGCGGCGGAAACGGAGGGAGGCGGCAGTGCCGGGGCGGCCGCAGGCCCCCGGCACGCTGGGCGACGGGCTCCGCCGCACCAGCCTGCTGTCGATCCCCGAGGACGACGAGCAGTGACCGCGGGGGCACCGGCCCCCGGCCGGGAACCGCCACGGCCCGCGTCGTTCCTGCCCGGGCCCGTCCCGGACCGCGAGACCCTGGAAGGCTGGACACGATGGCGGCTGACCCGCCGCGACCTCGTCCCGGCCCCGGTGATCACCGCCGCCGAGCACGCCCGGATGACGCCGCGGCAGCGGCGCCTCCACGACCTGCACCGGGTCGCGACCCACTCCAACCTCGCGATCCAGGAGACCCCGATGAGCGCCTTCGTCTCCCGGAAGATGCGGTCCCTGATCGAGATCAACGCGTTCTGCCAGGGACCCGACACGCGCCCGGGCCTGATGATCAACGGCGGCGGCTGCCAGGGCAAGACCGAGACCGCCTGCGAGGCCCTGGCCTGCTTCGAGGACGAGTGGCTCGCCCTCTACGCCCAGAACCCGTCCGCGATCGAGGGCACGCTCGACCTGCACGCGCCGGCCGTCTACGTCCGCACCCCGGTCAAGGCCACCCCGATCGCCCTCTGCCAGCGGATCCTCCACTTCTACGGAGAGCCCTGCAAGGGCATGCGGCAGGAGGACCTGATCCGCACGCTCAAGGACGCGGTCTTCGACCACGGGACCAAGGCGATCGTGATCGACGACGTGACCAGGCTCAAGCTCCACCGCGAGGCCGACCAGGACGTCCTCGATCTCATCCGCGAGCTGATGAGCCTGCCCGTCACCCTCATCCTCGTCGGTGTCGGGATCCCCAAGTCCGGGCTGCTCCGCGACGGGCGCAGGCACCCGCGGACCGGGCAGTGGCTGTTCCCGCCGGTCAGGGACCGCGGCAGGAGCCGCAACGACGACGCACCCGGCCAGACCGACCTGCGGTTCGACCTTACCGACCTCAGCCGCTTCACCTACGACACCCCGAAGGGAATCGCCGCCTGGACCGCCCACCTGGCCGGCATCGAGCAGCAGCTCCGGCTGCTGAGCCACTGCGACGGCATGCTCAGCGACAACGGCATGCCCGAGTACCTTTACGGCCGCACCGGCGGCATCATCGGCCTGCTCAGGAAACTGGTCCAGGAAGGATGCCCGGCACGCCATCGACACCGGCACCGAGACGATCACCGCCGGGCTCCTCGACACCCTTACCCTGAGCCCCGACGACCTCCCCGATCTCGATCCTGACGCAGGCGAGCTCCCGGACATCCCGCCGCCGCCTGCCCGCAAGCCGCGCAAGGGCCGCAACACCGTCTTCGACGACCGCGGCACCCCTGCCGGCGAAACCGCAGGCTGACCGGCGATGCCCGCACCCCGACCGCTCGCCAGGAGCCTGGTCCCGCTCCCCGGCGAATCACTGCCCGGGCTCCTCCTGCGGTTGTCGTTCCGCCTCGGCGTCCCGGTCGGCCAGGTCGCCGCGATCACCGGGCTCACCCCCGGCACCGGCAACATCCCCGCCAGCCGCATGCTCATCTTGGACGACGCGGTCACCAGGGCATTCGCGGCGGCGACCAGGCTGGACCCCGCCGAGGTCACCGCGCTGACCCTCGCCGGGCTTGCCCGCCGCTACCCGCCGGCCGGCCTTGCCTACCTGGGCCGCCAGCGGCAGCCCGGCGGGATCTTCGTCAAGGAGACCTGGGTCTTGTCCCGGTCCACCCGCTACTGCCCGCAATGCCTGGCCGGCGACCCGGACAGCCCTGTCCAGCAGCAGCTCGGCGGGGCCTGGAGGAAGCTGTGGCGGCTGCCGGTGGTGTTCGCCTGCCCGGAGCACCAGCGCCTGCTGGAGCACGCCTGCCCGGCCTGCGGGCAACCAGCGCACCTGCGGGCAACGCACGGCGGCGGGCTGCCGTCGCTCATCCCGATGCCCGCCCACGCCGCGATCCACCCGGCCGCCTGCCGGCACCCGCAGCCCGCAGGCGGCACCGCCCGGCGGCGCCAGCTGCGCACTTGCGGGCACCTCCTCACCGAAGGCCGCCCCGCCCCGCAACCGGAGCCGCCTGACACGCTGGGCCAGGTGCTGCAGTTCCAGCAGCACCTGCTGGAACTACTTGACCCCCGTGGCCCGGCGGCCGCCGTCAGCGGCGGCGAGCAGGCAACCCCCGGCGAGTACTTCACCGACCTGCGCATGCTCGCCTGCCTGATCACCGTCTCCTGGCCCGCCGCCCGGGACCTGGCCACACTCCCCGGACAGGCCGACGTGATCAGCCGGCACGCCGCCGCAGCCCGCCGCCAGGCCAGCGCCACCGCCGAAGAACGCGCCCAGCGCAGGCAGATCGCCTACTATGACACCCCGCCGCTCCAGGCAGCCGCCTGCGCCGCACTGCTCACCCTCGCCGGCGGCATCCTGGCCAGCGACAGCCCAGGATCGCTAAGCCAGGTCATCAGGCACCTCACCGGCCCCGCCGCCGTCCCGGCCTTCCAGCGGTGGGCCAAGTGGTTCCTGGCCGGGGACGGGTACTGCTCGCCGGCGCTCCGCGCAGCCACCGGACCCGCGGTCGGCGCCCTGCACGTCATCCGCCAGGCCACCGCCGGCACCAGCCCCCGCAAGCTCCGCCCGCCGCCCCGGCCAGCCGCCGGCGTACAGCATCACCCACGTCCCCGCTTACCTCCCCGCGAGATGGCACGAAGAGCACCTCGCCCGGTTCGCCGAACTGGCCCCCGAACAGCTCCTTCGCCGCGCCGCCGCCCTCCGCCTCGCCCGCACCTGCACCCCGGCCAGCTACGGCAAGCTCGGCGAGCTGCTGCGGATCCCGGCAGAATCCGCCAAGAGCACCGTCAAGACCGTGCACAGCCGCCTCAAGGCCGCCGGCCTGGCGCGCCGAGTTCGACGCCGCCATCGAGGCGCTCGCCGGCACCCTCGACACCGCGCAGGCCCGCACCGACTACGGGCGGCGGCGCAGCGCGCTGCAGGACTGGCTGATCAGCCCCGCCCAGTGGAGCCAGCTCATCAGCGGCCTCCCACCCCGGTGCTCACCACGCGCCGACTGGGGAGAACGCAAGCGGATGCTCGCCTCGGCCTGGGCCTGGACCCGCATCACCAGCGGCGAGCACCTGTTCGCGCCCGCCGTGATGACCAGCCCGGCCGCGCCCCGCAGCCAGCGCCCAGGCGGCCGGGAGCGCCTGAACTACATCGACCTACGCTGGCCCCACCTCGCAGCAGGGACCACCGGCCAGTACGCCGAGCTCCGGCACCGCCTCAACGACTACGCCGACCAGATGGCAGCACGCATCGACGCGTATCACCCTGATCCCGTTTCCTGAACACACAGCGCGGAGCTAACACGGAAACTCCCGCCAATTGCGCCACGACCAGCAGCAGAGTCCGCGGATTCACTCCTCGGCGCCACAGGTATAGATGACGCCAACCAGCCGCCATCTATACCTGGGAACCGTCATCTATAGCTGGGTGTCACAGTGGCGCATGCTGCGAATTCCGTCATTCGGGCAATAGGTCACGTTGACGTAACTATGGGGGCATCGTGTAAACGTAGACCCTGGCCAGGGCTTCGGCGCCGGGCCGGGATCGGAGGAAGACGGGGCGGCGCGGGCGAGGCTGAATCGCCTCGCTCATGAACTGCCGCTGACATGAGCGCCGCCGGCCTGCAGCGGACGGCGGTGGACGCCGGGGAGAGTTGTGGTGGAATCTGTGCGCCGGACCGTTTCGCAGTGGCCGCTGTGGGAGCTTCCCGCCTGGCTTCAGCTACTAGTCGCGGTCGTCGTCACCGGCTACTGCGGGGCGATCTGCGCCGCTGCGGTTGCCACCAGGGTCCAGGCTGGCCAGCTGCGGCTGTTCGCGCTCCTGCTGGCGTGCAGTGCGGCGGCAGTCGAGCTGACCCGGCGCATCGGCGAGCCGGCCGGGGTCGCCCGGGACGTGTACGCGATCTGGGACCTGCCCGCCGCGGTGCTCCTGCCCCCGCTGTACGCGCTCCTGGCGCCCATCCCGCGGATGGTCCTGACGCAGGTGCGGGTGCGCCAGACGCTGCTGCACCGCCGCGCCTACGCCGCCGCGGCCGTCGGCCTCGCCTATGCCGCCGCTTCGCTGGCATTCCATGCCGTCGCGCCTGTCCTCGGCCCCGGCGCCGGGACGGGAACCGGAGGGCGCGCGATGCTCTGGACGGTGCTGGCGGCCGGCTGCGGCCTGCTCCGGCTCGTCGTCAACGACGGCCTGGTCCTCGCGGCCGTCAAGGGATCGGCGTCCGGGACCCGGCTGCTTCCCGAGATCGCCGGGACGGAAGCGCTGTACGGCAACATCGCGGAACTGTCGCCTGGGCACGCTCGCGGCGTTCGCGGCCGTGCACAGCACGCTGGCGATCCTGTACGCGGTGCCGCTGGTGGTTTCCCTCCAGCGCAGCCTCCGGCACGCTCAGCTGGTCTCCGAGACCCGCGTCGACGGCAAGACCGGGCTCCTGAACGACAAGACATGGCGCCGCGAGGCGGCCGGCGAGATCGCGCGGGCCGTGCGGACCCGCACCCCGCGTCGCTGTCGGCATCCTCGACATCGACCACTTCAAGGCCGTCAACGACACCTACGGGCACCTGGCCGGGGACGCCGTCCTGTCGGCGGTCGCCGCCGCCACGACGGCGCTGCTGCGCGACTACGACGTCATCGGCAGGGTCGGCGGCGAGGAATTCGCGTTCGTCCTCCCGAACAGCCCGGCCCTGGAGGCCGTCGAGGTCGCCGAGCGGCTCCGCGAGAAAATCCCCCGGCTGGCGTTCCCGGTCGGGGTGCAGGCGGCCCGATGCCTGCCCGCGTCACCGTCTCGATCGGCGTGGCTGCCGCCAGCCGGCCCGGCTGGGACCTGGGCAGGTACTACATCCTGGCCGACCAGGCGCTGTACGCCGCCAAGCACAACGGGCGCGACGCCGTCTGGGTCGATCCGGAGACCAGGTGGGAGACCTGGAACCCGCGCCCGGCGGCGCCGTGCGGACGCCCGCAGGCCACGATGCCGCCGACTGACCCAGGGCGTCCTGCGGCCAGCCGTCACGGCCAGCTCGCGGCCGGTGCCGACTGGGGGTGGCGGGGAGAGCTGGCCGACCTGCTGCGGGCGTGCCGTGCCCGGCTGGCCCGCCCCCCAGTGCCCGGGAACCGCACCGGTAGCCTCCGGCAGGAGGACGTCGCCAGCCTGGCCGGGCTCAGCCTCCGCCGCTACGCGGCATTCGAGCGGGGGGAGTTCACCCCGCCGGCGGCCATGGTCGACCAGGTCGCGGCAGCCATGCAGATGTCGGCCGCTGAGCGCAGCGCGCTTCACGTCCTGGCGACCGGCCAGGACCCGCCCCGCCCGCTCAGCCGCCTGGCGCAGGACCCGCCCCGCGAGCCCAGCAAGGCCCTGCGCGACCTGGTCTCGCACATGGAGCCCTACCCCGCCGCGCTGACGGACGAGACGTGGACGCTGCTGCACTACAACCCCGCGATGAACGCCTGGACCGGCGGATGGTACGACGCCGCCGACCCCGGCGCGCGTCACCTCGTGTGCCTACCTGTTCTCCAAGAACGCAGAGGATTTCCTTCCCGACCTGCACGAAGTCCGCCGGGCCAGCCTGGCGATGCTGCGCTACCAGTACACCCGCAACCTCGCCGCCCCGGGATTCGCCCGTCTGGTCGACCGGATCACCGCCAGCAGTCCCGAGGCAGCGGACATCTGGGCGCGGCACGAGGTCGCCTTCCCGCCGCACGAGTACCCGGTCCGCGTCCGTCATCCTGACCTCGGGATCATCGGCGGGCATGTGCTGTTCGTTCCCGTCAGCCCCCAGCTCTGGACGTACACCATGGTCTTGCCGCCCGGCACCCGGCCGCCTGCCTGAAATGCGACTTCGCACTGGTGGGACGGGGCACGCCGCCGGGCGCTAGCCGTGCACGGGTTACCCGCCCTTCACGCGCGCCGGTCCTGGTTAATCGGCCGAATTTTCGGCTGACGGGAACTGGTACCGCCCGGTGTGGTCGACGCCTGCCAGCGACACCCCGCGCTGGCCGGACCTCCGCGCTGCCGTTCCGCGCCGGCCAGGCGGTTTACGCGCAGGGCGTATCGGCTGAGTTTCAGCGCGCTCAGCCGGAGGACGCTGGCGCCCGTCCTGTCCGCTCAGGCACGCCATCGCTGGCCAGAGGCCGGGCAGCCCATGAATATAAAGATTCACGCGGCGGCATGGTTGACCTGAATCCGAAGGCCGCAGGCACGATTGCAGCGGTCCCGCCGCCGGCATCCCGCCTCCTCGCCGGCGGCGGGTCCTCCACGGCCGGGAGGCTGACGCGAGCGATGCGCCGCGTGCAGCGAGCGAATTACCTGAAGCTGACGGGCGGTAATCATGGCTGTAAAGGAACGCACTCAGGTCGGCATCGTCGGCGCAGGGCCGGCCGGCCTGCTCCTGTCCCACCTGCTTGCCCTGGGCGGCATCGACTCGCGCGTAGTCGAGGTCCGCAGCCGGGCTCACTGCGAAGGGCGGCAGCGGGCGGGCATGCTGGAGCCGGCGACGGCCCAGCTGCTGCGCGATACCGGGCTCGGGCGCCGGCTGGACGCCGAGGGACTGGAGCACGACGGGATCTACCTCCAGTTCGACGGCGAGCGGCACCACGTGAACTTCCGGGAGCTGACCGGCGGCAGGCGGGTGACGATCTACCCGCAGACCGAGATCGTCAAGGACCTGATCCGGGCGCGGACCGCCGTCGGGGACGCACCGGAGTTCGGGGTGACCGACACGGAGGTAGCCGGCCTGGACAGCGACCGGCCGGCGCTCCGCTACACCGACCCGGCCGGGCAGCGCCACGAGCTGACCTGTGACGCCATCGCCGGCTGCGACGGCTTCCGCGGCATCTGCCGCCCCGCGATCCCCGCGGGCGGGCTGCGGACCCTCGCCCAGCGGACGTACCCGTTCGGCTGGCTGGGCATCCTCGCGCAGGCCCCGCCGTCGACCGACCAGGTGATCTACAGCCGCCACGAGCGAGGCTTCGCGCTGCACAGCATGCGCACGCCCGACATCAGCCGGCTCTACCTTCAGGTGCCGGCGGACGAGGACATCAGCCGGTGGCCCGATGACCGGATCTGGGACGAGCTGTCGCTCCGGCTCGCCATCCCCGGCTGGGAGCTGCGCACCGGCCCTGTCCTGGACAAGGGCATCACCGGCATGCGCAGCTTCGTCGCGGCGCCAATGCGCTACCGGCGGCTGTTCCTGGCGGGCGACGCGGCGCACATCGTGCCCCCGACCGGGGCGAAGGGACTCAACCTCGCGGTCGCGGACGTGACAGTCCTCGCGACCGCGCTCATCAGGCTGCTCCGGCACGGCAACCCGGACCTGGCGGACGCCTACTCCGGCATCTGCGAGGAACGGGCCTGGCGGGCCACGTACCTGTCCTGGTGGATGACCACGATGCTGCACGTGCTGCCCCGCCAGGACCCCTTCGACTCAGCGCTCCAGATCGCCCAGCTGCGGAACCTCACCACCTCACGGGCCGCCGCCGGCATGCTGGCGGAGATCTACACCGGGCGCCCCCAGTTTCCCTTTGACCCGTCTCCGCACGTGCCCCTCGCAGCGCTGCTGGCCGCAGGAGCGCAGCTGCCGAGCTGCGGCTAGCCTCGCGCAGTGAGCGGCTGCTCCGGGTCCAGATGACGGGCCTTTACCTGGCGGCTGCGGCCCTGGCCCTGGTTTCAGCATTGCGCACCGCACTGCGGCTGCGCCGCGAGCGGTCACCGATGGCTGCGGTCAATGCCCTGTGCATGCTGGCGTCGGGGGCCGCGCTGATCCTCACGGCGGCCACCCCGTCGCTGTTGCAGGCAAGGCCGTCCCACCCGGTGCTCACCTGGGCAGCCGCTGTGCTGGGCCTAGTCGCCGTCTGGGCATTCCTCTGGATGCTGGCGTCGGTGACGGGCGAGGAAGGCCTGCGTTGGACCCGCTTCGCGATCCCGGCGGCGGGCGCCGTCATGGGCGTGCTGACGGAAGCCGCGCTCAGTGCCGCCCGGCACGGCGCCACTGGTACTGAGCTGCCGGCGAGTCTTCCGGCCTCATCCTGCTGGCCTGCTACTGCCCGGCGCTCGGGAAGATCGCCGCGCTGGCATGGCGGTGCTCCCGCCGCATTCCTCTGCGCCATATCGGCGTGGGCATGCGGGCGGTGGCCGTCGCGGCTGCCGCCGAGCTTGCCCTGATCCTGGCCAGGTCCGCAGAGATCATCATCGTCGCGTGCGGCGGGCCGGCCTGGGGATCGGGAAGCACGATTGTCGACGCGGCGCAGGGCGTTGCGGTCATCCAGGTCATCGTCGGCGCGACGGTCCCGGCGTGGTTCCCCGCAGCGGCGTCCGCATCCCGCCACTGCCGGATGTGGGCAGCCTGGTTCCGCCTGCGCCCTTTTTGGGCGATGCTGCTCGACGGCGCCCCGGACGTCCGGCTGCCGCCGCAGCCGGGGACACGGCTCGCCGCCCGCTACCGCCTGCACCGGCGCGTGGTCGAGATCCGGGACGCCCAGCTCGCGCTGCGCCCGTTCCGGGACGGCCGCGCCGCCGCCGAGGCCGCCGACGCCGCCCTCTCGGCCGGGCTGCCCCGGAGAGCGCGACGCGGTCATCGAAGCGGCCATGATCGTGTCCGCACTCGGCGCCCGGCGCAGCGGCGCCGCAGCCTGCCAGCAGCCCGCGACGCCGGGCACGGCCTCCCCGAGCCGGGCAACGACCTCGAATCCGAGGCAGAGCCGGCTGCTGCGGGTGTCCCGCGCAGTGCGCCGCTCGCCGATCGTGCGCCGAGCCGGCGGCCCGGGCACCGGGCAGCCGCGCCGGCCAGAAACTGCCCGCTAGCCCCAGGCAGCAGCAGCCGAAGCCCAGGCCTGTTCCAGCCGCACAGGACCGCAGCGGGCCCGGTCCCTGGCGGCCGGGCGGGGTCGCTGGCCCGCGTGAGGATCAGCGACGCCAGCGTCTCGGCCTCCTGTTCCTCTGCGGTGAGGAAAACGCTGCGGCCCAGGAACATGCGGGTCAGGGCAGGGCTGACGTCCGGCGCCAGCAGGCTGGCCAGGCGCAGCGCGCCGTCTCCGGTCCTGCTGTGCCCCAGCAGCATGTGCGCGAGTTCGTGCACGGCGATCTGCGTCCTGTGCCAGGGACTGGTGCCCGCCTCGGTGAAGATGTGATCGGCCCTGGCGGTGCCGAGCCACAGCCCGCACGGGATGCCGGGCCCGGAGACCAACGGGTGCAGGAAGATCTTCCGGCCCGCGCTGGCCGCGACCCGGGCCAGGAGAACGTCCAGGTCGAACGGCCTGGGGATGTCCAGGCCTGCGGCGATCGCGGCGCACCGCCGCCGTGCGGTCCTGGCAGACACACGTCACCTCGCAGTG
Organism: uncultured Actinomycetota bacterium; assembly: GCA_963785645.1. Lineage (GTDB taxonomy): Bacteria > Actinomycetota > Actinomycetes > Streptosporangiales > Streptosporangiaceae > Trebonia. Next base: position 453,171 of record CAWAWG010000012.1, on the reverse strand, counting down.
CTCGGGCTGGCCGCCGGCCGAGGGCGCCTTCGCGGCGCCGACTCCCGGCAGGCGTGACGGCAGTGCCGTCACCTCTTATAACGAGTCCCGGGTGCGGCCGGTTCAAGTGGCGGCGGGATCTTCCTGTTCGCCCGGGCCGTCGTCTTGCGCCTCGGCGCGCACGGCGCGCCCGATGAGGCCGGCGAGCGTCCTGCGGCCCGCGGCGTCCATCCCGAGGATCGCGCGGAACTCGGCACTGGTGATGCCCGCGCTCCCGGACCAGCGCCAGCAGTTCCACCTGCTCCTGCAGCAGCCCGAGCTTGCCCTCGTCGTAGTCCTCGAAGAAGAACGCGGGCTCGACCCCGAACATCGTGGCCAGCGCCTGGATCACCCGCAGCTGCGGGTTCGTCTGCTCGCCGGTTGCCAGCTTCCAGATGGTGGTAACCGAGACCTCTTCCCCGGTGACCTCGTAGATCAGGCAGCACACATCCGGGTTCGACAGGGGGCCGCCGTCCGCCGGGTGCGCCTGCTCGATGAGCCAGTTCACCTTGTCGGCCAGGGTCTTCAGGCTCGGCCGGCCCCGCCGCCCTGTGCCTCATCCGGCATCGCTCAGCCTCCCTCATCCAAACGCATCATCACTCCATGCTAACGCTTAGACCCTGACCGCCATCCAAGTTGACAACTTCTCAGCGATGACTCATAGTTCTATTGATATTGATATAAATCGTAATGATTAAGGATGCATGTGATGCAATCGGCTGGAACTCCCTGACGAGCTCGCTGGACTGCCTGACTCTGGCGCGACACCGGTCCGCCGTGCCGCAGGGCACGGCGCCGGCTCGCCACCCGGCTCGGCCGGCAGGAGCGCCCGTGAGCGGCCGGGCGCGGGAAACAGCGGCATCGGCCGCCCAGTACCTGCTGCTCGGCGGGTTCGCCGCCGTCGCGGCCGGGATCTCCGCCCAGGGCCTGACCGGGTTCGCCCGCGACAACATGGGCCTGCGCGGTCCCTGGCCCTACCTGCTGTTCCTGGCCCTCGACGGCGCGGCCGGGGTCTGCGCGGTCCTGCTCACCCGCCGCGCCGCGCGGGCCGAGTCCGGGCTCGCGCCCCGGCTGGCCGTCTGGGGCCTGGTCGCCGCCTCCGCCAGCTTCAACTGCGACCCACGCCCCGCGCCGCCCGGGCGCCCCCGAGGCGTTCGGCCTCATGCCGGTCATCGGCGCCGTCCTGTTCGAGTTCACGCTGCGGGAACTGCGGCGCGCGCCGGCGGGCCGCGCAGACCGGCAGCTGGGCGCGCTGCGCTGGGCGCACCCGGCCGAGCGCATCCGCGTGCAGCTGCTGCTCGCCGCCGACGAGCAGATCTCGGCGCAGGCGGCCACCCGCCGTGTCCGGACCGACCAGGCAGCCAGGCGCCTCTACCAGCTCCGCCTGGCCCTGCACGCCCGCGACCGCGCGGCCCGGCAGAAGCCGCGTAGCCGCCCGGCGCGCCCGGGCCGCCGAGCGCCGCGCGCACGCCGCGCTCACCCGCGCAGGCTTCGCCGACCCGGACATCGCCGCCGGCGTGCTCCGCCAGGTGCAGGTGCTCACCCGGACCGCCCGACCTCGCCCTGCTCGACTACAGCACGGCCGCAGCCCGCCCACGCCGCCATCGCCAGCCTGATCAGCGCCGGCCCGAGACCAGCCCGGCGGCCGGTCCCGGGCCCCGTCGCCGGCAGCCTTCAAGGAGCCACATGCCCGGGAGCCCGGTCAACGGCCGTCCAGCAGCCCGCCGCCGACCGCGCCGCGCCTGTCGCCGAAGCCGGCGCAGGCGAAGCGCAGGGCCGGAGGCCCCGCCAAGGCGGACGGCAGACCGGACGCGGGCCTCGACGGCCAGCTCGTCGCCGCCGCTGCCGCCATCCTCGCCGAGGCCCGGCAGGCACGGCCACAGGCTCAGCCAGAAGGCCCTCGGCGACAGGCTCCGCCAGGACGGCCACCGCGTCGCCAACGACAGCCTCCACGCGCTGGTAGCCGCCGCATCGGACCTCGCGGCAGACACCGCAGCGCCGCACAGCGGCGAATGTGCCGCCGGCGAGCCGGCGGCTACCGCCCTCCAGCCCGGCCGAGCCCTGGCCGCCTGGCTGCCGTCCCGCATGGACGCGCCCAGGCCGCCCGGTGCAGCCCCCGGCGGGGAGCCGGTAATGGCCCCGGCCAGAACCCGGCCCCGGCAGCGACCGGGACGAGGAGCGCCAGGACAAGCTCAGCGCGCTCCGCGCCCGCCTGCAGCGAGAACGCCGCTGGCGCTGCGCGACCCCCGACCGACTGGGCCGGGTGCCTGCGCACCGCAGCGCTGATGCCGGATGCAGGAGTTCGCGAACATCCTGCTCATCTCCGCCCAGCGGCCCGGTGCGGTCATGGTGCGCGACTACCGGCAGTGGGCATCGGCGGGACGTCAGGTCCGCCGGGGCGAGAAGGGCATCGAGGTCTTCGCCGTCCCTCCGCGCCCGAGGCCCGGCGAAGCAGGCAAGACAGGCCACGCCGGCGAGCCGGGCTGGCGGGACGCGAACCGGGTCGCCTACGTCTGGGACCTGTCGCAGACCACCGGGCAGCCGCGGCCGTCCCCGCCGCCTCGCCGCAGCACGGCCACGCTCCGGCCGGGCTGCTGGACGCGCTGCGCTGGCTCGCCCGCCGCGAGGGATTCGCCGTCGAGCACGAGCACGGCGCCCCCGCCGACGGCACCACGTTCTGGGCCGCCCGCCGCATCCGCCTGCCTGCCCAGCCTCGACGACGACCAGGGCAGCCTGGGCGCTGGCGCACCAGCTCGGCCACATCCTGCTCGACCACGGCTCCGGCGCCCCCGCCCGGGACGACCACCTCGGGCTGCACGGGACTCCGCAAGGCCGAGGCCGACTCCGTCGCCTTCATCGTCACCGCCCGGCACGGCGTCACCGCCGCCGGCCGAGCTCGCGCACCCGGCCAGCTGGGCCGGCACGCGACCCGCGCGCCCAGCCCGCCGCAGCCATCCTGGCCGCGGGACACCGCATCACCGCCGCCGCCGCCCGCGTCACCCGGCACACCGACCGCTCCTGCACGGCGACGACCCCGCCCCGGCCGTCGCCGCGCCGCCCGCGCCGGCCACGCGGCCGCCCGGCCGCCGTCCCGCCCGGCGCGGCGCGGCCGCACACCAGGCCCCGCCGCCAGCCGCCCGCAGCCGCCGGGCCTGGCGGGACCCTCAGACCGCGACACCCGCCGCATCCTCCAGCGACGCCCAGGACTTCTACGCTGGCCAGCTCGCCGGCAGCTGGGCACCCGAGTACCTCGAACAGCCGCGGCATCAGCGCCGCCGTCGCCGCCGAATGGCACATCGGGTACGCCCCGGCCGGATGGACCGCGCTCACCGACCACCTGCGCGGCCTCGGCCACGGCGACGACGAGATCGAGGCCGCCGGGCGTCGCCAAGCCGTCCTCCCGCGGGACGCTCATCGACCGGTTCCGGGACCGGGTCATGCTCCCCGTGCACGACGAGCACGGCAGGATCGCCGGGTTCATCGGCCGCGCCCGCCCTGACGCGCGCGGACGGCGTGCCCAAGTACCTCAACAGCCCCGAGTCCGCCAGCTACAAGAAGGGCAGCCTGCTGTTCGGGCCTGCCCAGGGCCCGCCAGGCACTCGCCCAGGGAGCGGTCCCCGTCATCGTGGAAGGCCCGTTCGACGCCATCGCGGTCACCCTCGCCGACCCCGGCCGGCACGCCGGGCTCGCCCCCTGCGGCACCGCCCTGACCAGCCGGCAGGCCGAACTGATCAGCCAGGCCGCCGACCTTCCGCGCACCGGCATCCTCGTCGCCTTCGACGCCGACACCGCCGGGCGCAAGGCCGCCGTCCGCGCCTACGGCATCCTCCGCCCGCACACCCCGAAGCTCCAGGCAGCCCGGCTGAACGCCAAGGACCCGGCCAAGATCTTCGAGCAGGACGGCCCGCAGCCCTGCGCGCCGTCCTGCGCGAGAACCGCGAGCCGCTGTCCGCCGCTGCTCATCGACGCCCGCATCGACCGAATGGAACCGCTACCTCGGCCACACCGAAGGCCGCTACCGGGCCATGCACAGTACGGCCTCGCTCGATCGCGGAGCTGCTGCCCGAGCAGGCCGCAGCCCAGGTCAGCCGGATCACCGCAGGCCGGAAGCTGGTCGCTGGTCGACGACATGGCTCCGCCCCGTCGACAACCCGGAACTGCCCCAGATCGCCCAGTATCCTGCCCGCCGACACCGCCTACCAGGTGATGCGGGCCGCCGCGACGCTCGGCTTCGACGTCACCGAGGTGCTCGCCGCAGTCGCCAACGCAGTCACCCGACAGCGCCCGCTCCCCAAAAGGCCAGCGTCGCGCCCTGCGCGACGATCCCATCGCCTCCCGCCCTGACCGCGGCCCCGCGGCACCCGTGCTCGCCGGCGGCAGCTTCCCCCGCCCGCCGCTGGTCACGGGCGCCGGTACCCCGCCGGCAACCTCGCGGTCCCGCGCGGGACCATCCGCCAGCTGCCCGCGACCGGGGAAGCGTGCCCGGTAGCTCCAGCCGCCCGTCCGGCACTTTCAGATCCCCAGACGCCTGCACATTCCGCGCCTGCCCGGTCAAGACGCGGACTGGAGCCTCCTGGCAACCCGGCACGGCAGGTTGTCCGCGCTTCCCCGGGACTGAAATGCCCGCGCTACAGGCACCACCACTGTGGCAGGATGTGGAGGCGCCCCCGGCTGCTGGCCTGCTTCCCATCAAATCCCCGGACGAGGCTCGCCATCATGATCATCTTCGACACGAACATCCTTCGCGGCGTCACCCGCAGAAATCCAAAATTTGACCTGCTCAGGGTACTCAGGCGATCCGGCGTGCAATCGGCAGGAATCCCGTGGATGGTCCTGGAGGAACTCACCGCAAAGCAGGTCCTGGAGTACGCGAGTTCCTACGACCAGGCTGCGGCAGCCGTCAGCAACCTTAATCGCAGGGTGCCATGGGCCATGCCTGTCCAGCTCGGCGCACACCGCGAGGTCGAACGAGCGCAGCAGTACTGGCGCGGCCAGTACGAGGAAGTGCTGGAAATAATCCCGACCAGCGGCGAAAGCGCCAGAGAGGCCCTGTCAAGAGAAGCTCATTGCCAGAGTCCGGCCAAGACGAACACGGGATCAAAGGGCGGCGCAAGGGATGCCGCAATCTGGCTCTCGGTCGTGGACTACCTTAAGGCGAACCCGGCCGAAGACGTATTCTTCGTGAGCAATAACACCGTCGACTTCGGCGACGGCACCAGCTACCCGGACCTGATGACGAGCGACCTGGGCGACGTGCAGGAACGACTGACAATCCTGACATCCTTCGACGACGTCATCTCGCGCTTCACCGAGAAGATCCAGGTGGGCGATGATGAAATCCGAAACCTCCTGGAAACCGTGGTCAGCGACCCAGAGGCGGCACTATCCGACTCTACGGCCAGCTCAGTGAGGACTGGGGTCTACACGGGCACGCTTATCAGCGACGGGTGGTTTGCCCCTGCTCACTGGTTTTCGTGGCAAACACCTCCGGCAGCGCTGATCCGCGCCGTCAGCGACGGGTCCGGCCACAGGATCGGGGATCACGAATGGTACACGGCCACTGTCGACTGGATCATGGCCGGCGACGTCAGTGTCTCGCATCCCGTGCGCCTCCGGGGAGCCGCTACTGCCAACTGGCCAATGGCCCGCGAAATCGCCTGCAAGTGGCGCGCGAAAGTAATGTTCAGCGTGGGGGATAACCTGGAACTCGCAATAGTAGACTTCGAAAGCCCGGCAGCACTCGATCCTCGATGACCAAGCTATGGTGCACCGACTGGTCGACAGGACGGCTCACACCTCAGCTGAGCTGCTACCGCCCGCCCTGAGCGCCATGATCTCGCAGTTCCTGGCGGACCATGGGAGATCCAGCGCGGAGCAGACCTACAGCGAAATCATGCGACCGTTCGCCGAGCGGCACGATTGAACCGGACCCGTATCCGGCCGGCAGGTGGCCTTGCAGGTGTAATGGGCGTGCCACCATTACCGTCCGGGACCGCAAGAGGCTCCGAGGACGAGCTGAATGCCCTCAACCTGGAAGTCGGCAGCGTAGGTCCGGGATTCTCTGCGCTGATGCTAACCGAGTTGACTCAGATTAGGGCACCCTCCGCTGGTGTGGCGGATGGCGTGGAGGGAATCGGCGCAGGTCGTCGTCGGCGGGGGTGGCAGACTGTGATGACGTGCCGTCCGGCTTCGACTTCGGTGGTGCGACGGGCGCGTAGTTAGCCCCCCCTCTACTCCCGTTCACTCCAGCTGATCCGTCTCGAAAAGCAGCACAGGAAAGAAGGCATGCATGACCAGCGCAAACGATGACAGCCCTACTCATGCTTACGTGGCGCTGGAACGATTGAATCCTGACAGGGTACGGGCCTACGTGGGGATAGGCACGAATCATTCCCGGGCCTTCCAAGCGCACACAGAGTCGGTTGATCAGCTGCTAAGGAACGCCTTCGCAACATTCGGTACTGCCCGGGCATTCTCGACAAGGGGAGACGCTGAACTCGCAGAGGCGCTGGCCATTCAGGTTCTGGTCAAAGCGGGAGTAGAGGTCGGCAACAAGCAGAAGACAGTCTCGCCATCGGACATCCACCCACTGCTTGATCGCAAGCAAGGATTCGTGGCCTACTCGAAGCTGCGGCGCGCATTCGTCGTGAAAGTCGGCATGGACGAAATCGGCGAGGGGATCGAAGCGCGTCAAGGGGCCGTGGGGTTCGATCCTGTGAAGGTATCGAGGCGCTGCGATCGGAACTGGGGCCTCGGCAGGGCAGTGCGCGATGGCTACCAGGCGGACCGACTCGTGGCCGTGCTGCTCGGCGCGCCGATCACCGACACGCCGATCGTCGGTTGCTGGGCCACGGAACCGGTGAGCACATGGGACGGCGAAGAAGGGGTCGTAAGGCTCCGCGACCCGGCCGAGTGGGATCTGGACGGTTGGCGTGGCATGCGACTCGATTGGGAAGGGCGCCACCCGCAAAAGCAGCAATGGAGCAACGACCTTCGACAGTGAACCACTGTCGAAGAAGGATCTACCACAGAAGGATCACACGGCACTGTCCAGGCTGTGTCGTCGGCCGGGCAGCGAGCGGCGTCCGGGACCGCTGCCAGCCCTGTAACTCCTACCAGTGCTGGCGAGGCACCTGCGGGTAGTATAGGCCTCGCTGGTATGTGGCGGGCGGTTCGCGGCGGGGCAGCGCGAAGGCCAGGATCAGGCCCGCCAGCCACCCGACGCCGGGGAAAAACAGGTTGAAGACGACCAGCCAGCCGAGGCCCTCGACCTTGCGGATCGAGCCGATGATGGCTGGGCAGGAAGTACACCGCGCCGAAGCCCGGCGATAACGCGACCCAGAAACAGGGGCTTCTGAGCCAGTGCGTTCATGTCTGCTCCTCCCGGTTCAGTATCTCACCGGGAGCGCCGGGGGCGCGGGGTTTTCGCCGTGGCGCGCCGTGCGGGACTGCGACCGGCCTGGAGGCCGTCCGTCGGCGGCGGCCCGGATGCCCTCGGCGGCCGTGCAGGGGAAGCTCTCGGCAGCGAGCCGGGCCGCGGACCGGTCGGCGAACGCGCGCGCCCGCAGTGTCGGCGGTCAGGGTGTCGCGGCGCGCTGCCTTCAGGTCGCCGGCCGGCTCGCTGCCGGGACGCGGCGGTCGGCGGCGTGGCCCGGTCGGCGGCGCGGGCACGCGCGGCGCGGGCGGCGGTGTTCCTCGCCTGCGCGTGCGGGCGAGCCCGGTGATGACCTCGACGGGCAGGGTGGTCTTCACTTCCAGCTCCGTGAAAAGCTCGTCGGGGCTGAGCCGGGCGCCGCGCTCGGCCAGGGCGCGGGCTTGCAGCTGCTCGGCGATCCGCAGCCCGTGCCGGTAGGCCGCCTGGTCAGGGTCCGGCGGCCGCTGCGCGGGCTGCTCGCGGCCCCGGTCGGTGGGCCGGGACCCGGCGCCCGGCATGCCTGCCTCGACCGCCGGGCGGGCGGTCGCCGGGCTGGCCGGGGCGCGCGTTCGGCTCGCGGACGAACAGGGGCGCGGCCTCCCGCATCGCCTCCAGCGGCGCGGCGCCCTCGGAGCGGAGCCGGTCGTAGCGGTTCATCGCGTACGGGTGCAGCACCCGCAGCCGTTCCTCGGCGCGGCGCAGCGCCGAGGCCGCCTCGGGTGATGTCGGCGTAGGGGGCGGCGCCGCCCCAGGCACGGCCCGGCCGTGAGCAGGTCGGCCTGGGCCGGGAACCGCGGGTCGAGCGCCGGCGCCCACCGTGCCCTGGCGGCCTCCCGGGCAGGCGCGTTCCTGTTCCCGGATTGCCTGGCGCTGCTGCTCGTCGCGGGCGGCCTGCCATGGCGGCGCGGCAGCGCGTTGCGGCGCATGACGACCTCGTGCGCGGCGACGGCCAGGAGCCAGCTGCGCCGCTTGCCGGGAGGAGTTGCCGTACGCCTCGCCGACGGGCTCAGCGTGGCGCGTGGACGGGTCGATCATCGTCGTTCTCCTTCGGTGGTTGACCAGTGCCGGGCGGCTATTTGCCGCGGCGGCGGGACGGCGCAGGGCTGCCGGGGGCGGGCCTGCGCGCGAGCGGGGCGCGGGGGTGCTGCCGGCAGCGGCCGGGCCGGGAGCGGGAACGACGCGCCCGCCAGCGCCGCCGGGTTCAGCGGCCGGGATCGCGGCCGGCGTGCCGTGGCCGGTGCCGGCGGCGGCGGCGTGCAGCTGCTCGCGCGGCCCGGAGCGCTCCGGCGGCCTGGGCGGCGCGCTGCTGGGCCTGGCGCAGCTCGGCGACCGCCTCGGCGAGCGCGGCCAGCCGGGTGATCAGCACGATCGGGGCGAGCGACTGGTCCTTGGTCGAGGTAGGCGTAGCGCGGAGATCAGCCGGGCGGCGCGGCGCAGGCCGTTCCCGGCCGGGGTCGGGGCGGGGACGCGCGCCGTAGGGGGCGCGGGCGGCGCGGTCGTAGGCATCGGCGGCCTGCCGCAGGACGCGGCTGCCGAGCGCGGCGGCTGCCGCGTGCAGGGTGTCGGAGGCGGCCCACGCCGCGTCGGCGGCGGCGGCCGGGTCGGTGCCGGCCAGGGCGCGGATCTGCGCGGCGGCCTCGTCGGCGGCCCGCGCGGCGTGCTCCCAGATCGCGTTCCGCTCCGCCGCCGTGAACGGGTCACGCGGCGCGCTGTGCCGGGGCCGGCCCAGCGGCAGCGGAGCTTGGGCCAGCGTCAGGTCCGCGGCGAGCTTGCCGCCGCCGAACCACACCGGCTTGCCGTCCTTGCCGGCGTCGCCGGGCAGCGCGACCGCGTACCCGGTGACCTGGCCGGGGTTCCTGGCGCTGAGCCGCTGGCGGACCAGGACCCCGGCCGCCTCCAGTCGGGCGAAGAACTCGCTGCTCGCTGGCCCGCGGCCGCGGCGGCGGTGGTGACCTGGCGGCGCAGCGTGACCCGCGGGGCCTCGTCCAGGCCGCGGCGGGCGGCCTTCTCGGTCTCGGCGCGGGACGGCCGGCGGGCGGCGGTGCGGTCCCCCGGCGCGGTGGACTCCAGCCCGTAGCGCTCCTCGGCGGCCAGGCACGCCTCCCGCACCCTGACCGCTCGAAGTCCAGGCGGACCAGCGGCGGCCGTCCTGGCGGGCCAGCATCGCCACGATGTGGATGTGGTCGTCGCCGTGCCGCACCGCGACCCACCGGACGGCGTCGTCTTCCTGCCCGTAGGGCGGACAGGCCGGTGCGGTTCATCACGTCGCCGGCGATCTGCGCCCACTCGTCGTCGGACAGGATCTTGTCGCGCGGCGCGGCGCGCATCGCCAGGTGCCACACCGGGCGGCGGAACCCCCACTTGCCCAGGGCCGTCGTGCGGCTGGTTCAGCAGCCCGAACAGCCGCCGGAAATCCCGCGTCCCGTCGCCGCGCAGCGGCGGCTCCAGCTCGGCCGGGTGCCGCCACCCGGCGACGATGTGCGGGTCGGTGTGCTCTTCATGACGCCCGGGACCGTACAGGTAATAGATCAGCGGCTCCACCCGCTCGCCGCGCGGCTCGCTGATCTTCCCGATCACCGCGGCGGCCCGGCCGGTCCGCGGACGCCGGTCCGCGCTCCGGATGACGGCTCGCGCCAGCCGGAACGGCGTCCCGGCGTTCCGGGACCGCTCCCGGATCAGCGGAACGCGGTCCGCGGCGGCGCGGATCATCCGCAGCAGGCCGGATGCCGGATCCGTTCCTACCGCAGCGCCTTCCGGACCTGCTCGGCTGCGGCGTCCAGCCGTTCCGCGCGGCGCAGGCATGCCTGCGCGCACGGGTCCAGCTCGCCGGGACGCTGCCCGGTCGCGTTCAGCTTCGCGACCGCCTGGTTCAGCAGGACCCCGATCCGGCGCACCAGGCCGGAGGCGGTGACCAGCTCGCCCAGCGCCTCACGGAGCGGCTCGCCCGGCACGGTTACCCCGCCCCGCGCGGCGGCCATGGCGGCCTCGGCCGCGTACGCGCCCTTGGCCAGCCCCGCCCGCCCGGCCGCCTCCTCCAGCTCGGCGAACTCCTCGTCGGTCAGGTCGAAGCGCACAGTGCGGGGACGCGGGGTCTCCTGGCGAGGCCGCCGCCGCAACGGCCCGGCCGCCGGCCGACCGTCGTGCTCTCGGGTGACGCTCATGAATCACCTCTTCGATCAGCCCCGGCGCGAATGCGCCGGTAATTAATAACACCGGATTCAATGTATGCGCCCGCTTTCAGTATGTGCCAAGGACCGCGCCCGGTCCATGTTTAACGGAACGTTATGTACATCTTGCTTCGCCCGTTACCCGGCCTCAGCGCTAACTGCGGAAAGGCGATAGTAACCGCAGGTAGAAGCTCCACCGTCACCCCAGGAGCGGCCCTTCCAGGGGCCGCACTAAACCGCACTCATCACAACTCAGCCTGCCTGATCACGCCTATTCCATCCTCAGCAAAACCATTCATCACCGAGGAGAGAAAATAGATTAGAGCAGAATACGCTCAGTGTTCCAGTGCCGCCGCCGGGCATCGGGTGCGGGCGCGTGGGGAGCGGGCCAGGCCGGCCGACGGCGGCGGCGCGGCCTACGGTACGGCGGCGTGCCGCGGAGGCCGGCCGCAGCCACCCGCCGGGCGGGCGTGCCGGCCATGCGCGGCCCTGGCGGTGCCAGGCGGGCGGCGCCGTGCCGCGCCTCGATCTCGGCGCCGCGTCCGGCACTCCGGGCAACTTGACCTGTTTCGCGGCGGCGCGGTGCGCCGGGCGGGCGGCAGGCCCGGCTGGCCGCTCCGGTGCCGCCGGGGCCGTCCGGCCGGCGCGGCCCGCGGTCCGTCCCCGCGGCGCACCGGGCGGGGTCCGGACGTCCCGGGCGCGGTCCCCGGTCCGGGCTCCAGGCACCTGGGTGGTCCGGCCCGGCCGGCCCGTAGCGGCGCGGTCCGGGACCCGGCTCCCGGCGGCCGGTCCGCGCGGGGCGGTCCGGGTCCGGCCGGGCTCTGCGCGGCGCTCTACGGCGGACCTGTCATGAGGCCGGGCCGGGGCAGGAGGCGCCCGGCGAGCTGCCCGCCCGCGTCCGCGCCGGGCGGACCGCGTTACGCCGGCGGCAGGAACTCGTCCAGGACAGGCCGGATCGCGTCGGCGGCCTGGTCGGCGTCTCCGCCGTCCCTGGTGGCCCAGTCGGCCAGCCGGCCGGCGATGACGCCCTTCTGCTCGTCCGGGTCGCCCTCGCTGCCCTTGTGCGTCAGGCCCAGCCACAGGATGCCCCCGACGTATTCGGCGTCGTCGAGTCCGATGCCCAGCGCGCCGATCGCCGCCGCGACCTCGGGCCAGTTCGGCAGGCGCTTTTCCAGCTGGCCGCGTGCGTTGGGCAGGCGGCGCAGCAGGTAGTCCGGGATGCCGTGCTTGCGCGCCAGCTTGCGGACGTAGACCTCGGTGAACGGCGACTCCGCGGCGACGTCGGTGGGCCGCTTGCCGGCCCGCAGCGCGGCCAGTACCGAGGACGTGACGGCCTCGCGTGACTCCTCATGGGCCGCCTCGGTCTTGTTGTAACGGGCCGTGTCCCTCTTGACCGCTTCCATCACGTCCGTCTCGTCCACGGCAACAAGGTATCGCAACTCTGCATCGCTCCTGGTGAAAGCCTGACGGCCCGGCCGGGCCGTCAGGCGCGGGCCGGCGTCGCAGACGGCAGCCGAGCCCGGCACCGGGCCTGGCTTCCAGTTGTGGTCGCTCATCAGCGGTCCCTCCTCACGCCCCTAATTATAGGCAACAGAGTATCGATACTCTGTTGCGTTACTGCAGATTCGGCATATACGATACTGAGTATCGATACAAAGTATTTACTGAAAGGGGCGGTCATGGACGAAATCACGAGCGGCAACAGCGGCCGGGTGCTCGGGTGGCTCGAAGCACGCGGCGTCGGCGACGCGGCCGCCCGCTACGCCATCGACGAGGCAGCGCGCTGCGACCTCGGCACCGAATGCCCCGACGGGTGCGGCGCGCTCGACGACTACACCGTCACGTTCGACGCCGGCACGGGCACGTGGACCGCCCGCAGCAACAGCGCCCGGCCGCCTCTCGACACATGGACCGTGTTCAGCACGTCAGGCGAGCACTCCTACGCCGCGCCCAGCGCCGCGCTGGCGATCACGGCGCACGACACGCGGCGGCCGGACGACTTCGTTCAGGCGGTGATCAACGACGCGTACCCCGCCTCCGTGATCATCGCGAACCTGGCCGCCAGCCAGTAGGGACGGGTGGTCCGATGCTGTACCTCGCCAACCCGTCGACCGCCGCGATCCGCGACCGGATCGCCGACCTGAGCGTCGCCGCGATCATGACCCCCCGCCAGGGCAACGAACTGCCCGCCGCCGGCTGGTACGCCGCAGACAACGGCTGCGGCCCCGGCAAGCACGGCACCGGCGCGGGCTTCCCCGGCAACGACGCCTACCTCAGCTGGCTCATGAAGCTCGACGAGGCCGAGGGCGGCGACAGGTACGACCCCGACACCTGGCGCTGCCTCTTCGCCGTTGCGCCCGATGTCGTCGGCGACGCGGCGGCGACGCTGGCCCGCTCCGAGCGCTTCCTGCCGCTGATCCGCGAGTACACCCGGTTCCCCGCCGCCCTGGTCGCCCAGAACGGCCAGGAGCACCTGCCCGTCCCGTGGGACGACTTCGACGTCCTGTTCCTCGGCGGCAGCGCCGAGTGCGTGCCGTGCCGCTACGTCCGGCCCGTCACCGACTTCGCGCAGAAGCGCTGCCCGTCCTGCCGCCGCCCGCTAATCGAGTGGAAGCTCGGCGCGGCGGCCCGCGACCTGACCGCCCAGGCCAGTGCAAGAGGCAAATGGGTGCACATGGGCAGGGTCAACTCGCTCAAGCGGCTAAGGTACGCCGAGATGATCGGCTGCGACAGCGTCGACGGCACCTACCTCACCTTCGCGCCCGACGAGAACCTGCCCCGGCTGCTCGGCTGGCTCCGCGACCTCGACACCCAGATCCCGCTGTGGGACGCAGCGTGAACACGGCCTGCCAGCGCTGGAACCCTGGCGGCGTCCCCTCCTGGCGCCGGCCGTGCGACGGCGGGTTCGACCCCGGCCGCTACGGCGTCGCCCCCGTCAGCGACGGCCAGGCCAAGGAATTCGTGACCAGCCTGCACTACTCACGCAGCTACCCCGCCTCCGTCCACCGCTACGGCCTGTTCGACCTCGCCGCCCGGCCCCCGCGCTCGCCGGGGTGGCGGTGCTGTCGGTGCCCGCCAGCAAGGCCGTGCTCACCTCCGTCTTCCCGCACCTGGAGCCCTACGGCGAGAGCCTGGAACTGGGCCGGTTCGTGCTCGTGGACGCGGTGCCGGCCAACGGCGAGTCCTGGTTCCTCGGCCAGTGCGCCCGCCTGGCCGCCACGGCCGGGCTGCGCGGCCTGGTCATGTTCTCCGACCCCGTGCAGCGGCGCTCCGCCGACGGGACCGTCGTCATGCCGGGGCACGTCGGGGTCATCTACCAGGCCGCCAACGCCGTCTACACCGGGCACGGCACGCCCCGTACCCTCACCGTGCTGCCCGACGGCACCGTCTTCTCTATTGGAGTTCGCGCGGGTTCCCGGCAGCCTTGATGTGGGGCGCGGATGCATCACAGCAGGTCACTGCGGTCCTGTAGCCGGTACTGAACTCTTCCTGGATTTCAGGAGTTAGCCCTGGATCTCGCTCTGCGCTCCTGTAATCTCACTGTCCGTGACGGATTCTGAGAGTCGCTTGCTGAGCCTGGTCCGGGAAGCTCCTGCCGCGGACCTTGACTCGGCTGCCGCGACGTCGGCTGAGTCGGGACTGGCCGATGTGGTGACCCTCCAGCGGCGCAGGCAGGCCAGGCTGTCGGCCGGGGACGAGCAGGGCTTCTTCGTCGACACGCTGTCGGAGTACCAGTGGGCCAGGGATGCCGCGGCCTGGCGCCGTCCACGCTGGACAACCTGGTCAAGCCGGTGATCGAGGTGTGCGACCACTACGGCACGGTGCCGTGGCGGCTCACGCAGCGGGAGGTCGACAAGTACTTCGCCGGCCCCGGAAAGCGCGCCCGCTCGACCCAGCGCGCCAAGATCGGCGGGATCGACGCCTACTTCGCGTTCCTGGAGCAGCGGTACGCGGGCGAGATCATGCGGCGGTTCGGGGCGGTGGTCGAATCGCCGGTGGACCCGTTCAACCGGCCGCGGCACCGTGGTGACTTCGGGTTGCGCGTCCCGCCGTCGCAGGCGGCGATGCGCGCGTTCTTCGCCCGGTGGCGGCAGGACCTGCCGCAGGCCCGGAAGTACGCGGTGGCCTGCCGGGATTACGTCATGGCGAAGATCGCCTACCTGTCTGGCGCGCGGGCCGCCGAGCTGTGCGGCGTGTGCACCGGTGACGTGCACTGGGAGCACGGCCAGTGGGGGCGGTTCCTGGTCAACGGCAAGGGAGCCCACGGGTCAGGTCCCCGCCAGCGGGAGGCGTACCTGTTCCAGGAGGGCCGTGAGCTGCTGTGGTGGTACATCGAGGAAGTCCGCTCGGCGTTCGGGGATGACCCCGGGCATCCCCGGGCGCCGCTATGGCCCTCGGAGCGCAAGCCCACCGCGGTCGCGGCGCTGAACCTGCCGATCGCGCCGGCGCTCGTGCCGTTCGACGTTCCGCAAGGTGCTGCACGCGGCCGCCGCTTCTTACCTGACGGGCCCGGTCACCGACCTGTTCCCGCACCTGCTGCGCCATGCCTGCGCTACCCACAACTACGAGCGGGGGATGAGCCTGTGGGAGGTCCAGAAGGTCCTCGGGCACGGCTGGGCGACCACGACCTTGAGGTACATGGCGACCGCGCAGGCCGACCCCGAGCAGGCCAACCTCGCGGCCAGCTCCCGGGCGGCCCAGCGGCTGGTGATGGACAAGGGCAACCTACGGTGAGCGGGGGCACGGCATGAAGTGGAATCTCCGGATGGTCGCCGCCCAGCGCGACCTGTGGCGGCCGACCCAGGTGCTGGCGGCGTTCCAGCAGGCGGGGTTCAGCCCCTCGCTGAGCAAGGTCGCCGCCATGTGGAGCGGCACGCCGGTGACGGTGCGCCTAGACGACCTGGACAAGATCTGCGCGGCGTTGGAGTGTACGGTCGGTGACCTCCTCCAGGCCGAGCCGGCCGCCACTGCCGGCTCCTCGCAGGAAGAGCAGCACCAGCTAGCCGCCGGAGGCGGGGCAGCCGACGCCCCGGTCCGGCCGCTTCCCCGCCACACCGGGGGCGGGCCTCGCTCGCTTCCCCCGAACTAGGCCATGACCGGGGTGGCTACGGACGCGCCGGCTGCGTGCGCCCGGCAGTGCCAGGGCTGCCTGGGCTGGGGACGGCTCGGCCATCCGATGCTCTGCGGGAGCTGCCGGGCGTGGGAGCAGAAGTACCGCAGCTCCGCCGTGTGCCGGCGCTGTCATCACCTGGCACGCGTCAACCGCGATGTGACATGCCGCCCGTGCCTGCTGGCGATCCGGTCCGAGCAAGACGCCGAGTGGGTCCTGCATCCCGAGACGGCCAGGCCGCGAGACCGGCAGCTGGAACTGCTCGTCGGCCGGCAGGACGCTAAGGCCGTCCCGCTGGCCCGGGATGCCGACGGGACGGGCGGGAGGAACCGGAGCCGGGAGCAGTGGAAGCTGGTCTTGAAGCGGCAGCGCGCAACCGGAGGCCCCGACAGGACCGTGCTGCCGCCAGCGGTCACCGGGCAGGCCGCGTTGTTCAGCATGGCCAGGGTCTTGTCCAGGGACACCATGCGGCAGGTCCGGGACCGGCCGCTGCGCGGCTACGACCGCGCGGCGGCCGAGGCCGCGGTGTTCGCCAGCGAGTACGGCTTCACCAGGTCGTGGATCATGATGATCTGCGAGCTGCTCAGGCTCGCCTTGGCCGTCCGCGACGCCGACGGCCGCGACCTGGTGCCTGAGCACGCGCTCGACGACCTGCCGCGCAATGCCAGCGCCGTCGCCCAGGTCCTGGACCGCGCGGGCATGCTCGCGCCCCGCGAGGTCCCCCGGTCACCGCAGCGGCCCAGGCCACGGAAGACCAGGTACCTGCCCGACCCGCCGCAGGTCCCGTCCAGGCCGGCCTCCTGCCCTGACTGCGACTGCTGGCATCCCGGCGGCCGTCGCCTGTGCCGGCCCTGCCAGCACTGGCGCTCCGCCGGCTTCCCGCCAGGGCGCTGCGCCCGCTGCCGTCGGCAGCTCCCGCTGCGCGAGGGACTGTGCCGCGGCTGCCACTGGCACGTCCGGACCCATGGCCCGGCCGCCGCCGGCGAGCCGTTCACCCAGCTGTGGATCAGCATCCCCCGCGACCGCGAGGAACCCGAACCCAGGTTCAGGCCCCCGTGCGGTCAGGCCCCCCAGCCGCCGACCGCCCCGCCGATCGCGATGCGAGGCCAGCAGGCCCTGTTCACCGCCCAGAGGGACTGGGCACCGGTCATTCAGCTCGCCCGCCGGAACGCCGCCGCTGCGCTGCCTGCGCCCACGCCCACCGCAGGGCAGCTCATCCGCGAGTTCGCGCGCCAGCAGCGCGAGCAGGCCCGGGACCCGGACTACCGCAAGGACTCCCGCACGCTGACGATCCTGCTGTCCTGGCTCGGTGCCGACAACCCCATCCGGGAGGCCGACGTTCATGACCTGGCCAGCCTGGACACCAACCTCGCCGCCACCCGGGTCTGCCAGTTCCTGCGGGCTCGCGGGCTGCTGATCGATGACCCCCGGCTCCACCAGGACCCCCACCTCGCCTGGACCGAGAACGCCCTCGCGGATCTCCCCGCCCAGCTGGGACTGGAACTGCGCACATGGGTGGCCGTCCTGCGCGGTCAGGGGCGCCGACGCCATCACGCCCGCGGCTACTCCATGATCCGCTCCTACCTGGGCAGAATGCTTCCCGTCCTCCACGAGTGGAGCGCGAGCGGCATCGGCAGCCTGCGCGAGATCACCCCGCAGCACGTCACCAAGGCGGTAACCGCGCTCCGCGGCGGCCCGCGCAAGAGCCTCGCCATCGCCCTGCGCAGCCTGTTCCGGGCGCTCAAGCAGGAACGAGTCATCTTCCGGGACCCCACGCAGCAACTGGTCGTCCGCGACGCCCAGCAGCTGCCCGAACCGGTACCGTCCGACGTCCTGGCCGGGCTCCTCCAGCAGGCCACAACGGCTTACGGCCGGCTCGTGATCGCCCTGGCCGCCATCCACGCACTGCACGGACACGAGATCTGCGGGCTCCTCGTCGCTGACACTGACCTGTCCGCAGGCCGCCTGCTCGTCCGCCGGGACCACCGGCCGCACACGCTGTACCTGGAGGAACTCACCCACGCCCTCGCCGTCCACTGGCTTGCCTGCCGACACAGCCGGTGGCCTGCATCGGGCAACCCGCACCTGCTCGTCACCCAGCGGACCGCACTCGACCCGGCCAGCCCCCCGGTGAGCGTGGGCAGCCTCCGCCTCGCCCTCCCGCACGGCATCACCCTCCAGCGACTCCGGCAAGACCGCATCCTGGACGAGGCAGCCGCCACCGCCGACCCGCTCCGCCTGATCCGGCTGTTCGGCATCAGCGAGGCAACCGCCATGCGCTACATCGTCGCCGCCCACCCCGAGCGGACAACGCAAATGCCCAGATAGGCAACGTGCTTGTTAGGCGACGCTGTGCATGCGTGGTCTGCGGCACGCAGGGTGAGCACAGTGGTTACCTTCCTCTTGATGGGCTGCGACGACACCGCGAGCATGCGACTTAGCAGGAGCCTCTGCTGCGGCCCGCAGCGGACAGCCCAACCCGCCACGGTGAGTGACCGTACCGGCCATCCCACGCTAGGTGGTGCGAGCTGCCGATTCCGTGCACGACCGAGTCGAGTCCCCTCAGTGGATGGGCACGCAGATTAACCATTCTGGCGCGTGGCTAGCGAGTTCACCGTGATAGACCGGAGCAGCGCGGTCTGGGCTGTCCCGAGATTTCACTTTGACCGCCGCGATCGGCGGCTCTTCGTGCCTCTCTACTCTGGCGGTCCGCAGAACGCCGGGATGCCCTTGAGCCTGCAAGGCCGTTAAGCTCGGTTATCACCTATCTTCATCGTGGTGCCAGAAGGGCGGGGCATGAACGGCGCTGGCAATATTGACGATGTTGTGCAGACGGTGACCGCGAAGTTGCCAAGCGGGGTCTCGATCAAGGTGGAGGCTGTGGCTGGCAGGGATTCCAGCGACGGGATGGCGAGCGCCGGGCTGAAGGACCTGGACCTCAGCGCCGCACTGGACTCGGTAGGCGAGATCGGCTCGCTGGTCGTAGCGAAGCTCAAGCAGGCTAAGCCGTCGAAGACCACCGTGGAGCTAAGGCTCGGCTTCGCGGTCGAGTCAGGCAAGCTGACCGCGCTGTGGATCGGCGGCAAGGGCGAGGCGTCGCTGACGGTGACGCTGGAGTGGTCCGGCCACCCCGAGGATGACGGCGGGCCGCCTCCCGGTGCTGCCGGTTCCACTCAACTGGACGGGGCGGGCTCGGGCAGCGAGAGCGGGGATGGCTGAGCGACTGGAGGACCTGCTACGGGCGTCCACCGTGCGGGTTCTCGGCGGCCCGATGCCCGGGACAGGGTTCTTCGTCGCGCCGGGAAGGGTGCTCACCTGCGTTCACGTGATCGGCGATGCGCCTGCGGCTGCCCTGACCGTGCGCTGGGACCGTGACGGCAGGAAGGCGGCCACGTTTCCGGTCACCGCCGTGATGGTCCTAGCGGGCCGGGGGCGGCCGATTCCGGCGCTCGATCGCGACTACCCAGACATCGCTCTCCTGGAGGTTAGCGAGGTGGAAAACCACGATTGCGTGCTTCTGGACTCGCGGCGGCCCTCGGATGGCGACGGGCTTGTTGTTTACGGCTTCCCTGAAGAGGGCGGGGCCGTCCAGCTCACGCCGGCCCGGCTCACGTACCGCGGCCAGCACGGCGTTGCGCCGACCTCGTTCTGGGACCTCGGGTCCGACACGATCAAGCCGGGGATGAGCGGGTCCGCCGTGCTGAACGTGCGTACCGGCGGCGTCGGCGGCGTAGTCGCGGCGACGAAGCACCCCGAAAGGGCCGACGGTGCGCTCGCCGTCCCGTGGGAAGAGGTCGCCGCCGAGCTCCAAAACGTACTGGCCGACAACCGTGCCTTTCACCAGGGTAATCGAAGGTGGAGCGAGGCTGTTCGCTCCACGGCGCCCCCGATGCCCGCATCACTGGCACCTGTCCCGGCAGTCAGCGCGGCGCCCGGGCATGGCGTCGACCCGCTTGCACTGTTCTGCGCCAGGCTCAGGCTCTTGCAACGGGCCGCAGGCATCAAGCAGACGAGTCTCGCGGCCGCCGCCAGCATCAGCGGGGCGAAGATGTCGGACATCCTCAACGGCAAGGTCAGGCAGCTCCCCAGCTGGGAGGTTACCGGCGCAATGGTCTCCGCGTGCCTGGCGCACGCGGAGAAGGCGCGAAGACCGGTGCCGCAGGACCTGCGTGACAAGGAAGACTGGCGCCACCGCTACGGCGACGTCGAGCGTGACCTTGAGACCCAGGCCCGGCCTCGCCGACCGGGCACGGCCGGGTGGCCGCTGGCCGAGGTGACCGACCCGTTCGCCCTAGAGGTGCACCTGCCGGTGCAGCTCGATGCCCCCCAGGACGGCCAGTCGCTGCTGCCGGCGTACGTGCCCAGGGCGCACGATGCGGAACTGGCGCGGGCCGTCACCTCGGCGGCGCAGGGGAGCAGCGGCATCGCGGTGCTGGTGGGCGGGTCTTCTACCGGGAAGACCCGGGCGTGCTGGGAGGCGCTGGGACCACTCCGGGATCGGCCGGAAGGCTGGCGGCTGTGGCATCCGATCGACCCCTCACGGCCGGAGGCGGCGCTGCGCGAGCTGCCCTCGGTCGGCCCGCGGACCGTGGTGTGGCTGAATGAGGCCCAGTTCTACCTCGACG
Source organism: uncultured Actinomycetota bacterium (assembly GCA_963785645.1). Classification (GTDB taxonomy): domain Bacteria; phylum Actinomycetota; class Actinomycetes; order Streptosporangiales; family Streptosporangiaceae; genus Trebonia. The sequence goes on along the minus strand of CAWAWG010000012.1, from coordinate 432,837 downwards.
TTGCCGACGGGCTGGGGGAGCGGATCGCCTCCGGGCTGCGGGAAATGTTGCGGGATCGTGCCCGCGCCCCGGTGCTCGTACTGGCCACGCTTTGGCCCCAGTACTGGGATGCTCTCACCGTACGCACCGCAATCGGGGCTGACCGGAACGCTCAGGCCCGGGAACTGCTGGTGGGCCGGGACATTGCCGTACCCTCCGCGTTCACCGAAGACCAGCTACGGCACCTTCCCGCCGCGGGAGATCCGCGGCTGGCTCAGGCTGCCGAGGCGGCGGAAGACGGGCAAGTCGTCCAGTTCCTGGCCGGGGTGCCGGTGCTGATGGCTCGCTATCGCTACGCCCCGGCGGCTGCGAGGGCGCTGATAGACGCGGCGATCGACGCGCGCCGCTTGGGCATGGGGATCGCGGTGCCGCTAGCCTTCCTGGAACAGGCCGCGCCCCATTACCTGAAGGACACCGACTGGGACGGGCTCGGGAAGGACTGGCTGGAGCAGGCACTGGCCTACACCGCCGCCCCGTGCAACGGCGTCCGCGGCCCGCTGACCCGCATCCGTCCCCGCCCCGGCGACAGCGCAGCCCCAGGCACGGACTGCCGGCTGGCGGACTACCTTGAGCAGCAGGGCCGCCAAGACCGCCGCCGCCACATCCCCCCAGCCGGCTTCTGGGCAGCGGCGGCCCTCTTCGCACACCCAGCCGACCTGCCCGCCCTCGCCTACGCCGCCGAGGCCCGTGGCCTGCTGCGGGACGCAGCCCGCTTCCGCAAGCACGCCATCGCACACGGCGACACCAGAGCAGCAACCACCCTTGTCTGGCACTCCCTGCACCCCCGCACAGCCGACCCGAGCCCAGCACAATGGGTCGCCGACCACGTCGCTATTGACGACCCGGGCGCCGTCGCCATTCTGCTGGAGGCGCTGTGCGATGTGGGTGCGGGAAAGCAGGCCTACCTCCTGGCCGCCCGCACCGCCGCGCACACCACCATCGACGACCCGGGTGCCACCGCCGGGCTGCTGCGAGTCCTGTCGGAGAAAGGCCCAATAGATCAGGCCTACCTCCTGGCCGCCCGCGTCGCCGCGCACGCCGCCGTCGACAACCCGGGCGACGTCGCCGATCTACTGAGCGCCCTGCGGGAGCCGGGCATGGAACAGGACGCCGCCGCCCTGGCCTCCCGCGCCGCCGCGCACGCCGACATCGACGAGCACCGAGTGGGCACTGGTGTCCATCTGCTGCTGCGTACCATGCGGGAGATGTACCTGGGACAGCAAGCCGCCACCCTGGCCGCCCGCATCGCCGCCCGCGTCGCCGCCCGCGTCGCCGTCGATAACCCGGGCGACGTCGCCAGGCTGCTGCGCGCACTGGGGGAGGCAGGCGCGGAAGATCAGGTCGCCGCCCTTCTCGCCCGCGACCCCGCCGCGCACGCCGCCCTCGAAGACCCAGGTCGCATCGCCTGGCTGCTGGGCGCCCTGCGGGAGGCAGGCGCGGAAGATCAGGTCGCCGCCCTTCTCGCCCGCGACCCCGCCGCGCACGCCGCCGTCGACACCCCGTACGGAGTCGCCGACCTCCTAGACGCCTTGCGGGAGGCGGGCGCGGAACAGCAGGTGACCGTCTTGGCCGCCCGCGCCGCCGCGCACACCACCATCGACAACTCATATGCCGTCGCCAGGCTGCTGCGCGCACTGGGGGAGGCGGGCGCGGAAGATCAGGTCGCCGCCCTTGGCGCCCACGTCGCCGCGCACGCCATCATGGACGACTCCCGCGACGTCGCCGATCTGCTGGGCGCTCTGCGGGATGCGGGTCTGGAGCAGGAGGTCGCCGCACTGGCTGCCCGCGTCGCCGCTCATGCCGCCGTCGACCACCCGCGCGACGTCGCCAGGCTGCTGGACGTCCTGCGGGAGGCAGGCGCGGAACAGCAGGTCGCCGCCCTAGCCGTCCGCGCCGCCCCGCACGCAAACATCGATCACCCCCGCGACGTCGCCGATCTGCTGGCGGCACTGCGCGGGGCGGGCGCGGAAGATCAGGTCGCCGCCCTTCTCGCCCGCGACCCCGCCGCGCACGCCGCCGTCGACACCCCGTACGGAGTCGCCGACCTCCTAGACGCCTTGCGGGAGGCGGGCGCGGAACAGCAGGTGACCGTCTTGGCCGCCCGCGCCGCCGCGCACACCACCATCGACAACCCACGTGCCGTCGCCGGGCTGCTGCGCGCGCTGCGGGAGGCGGGCGCGGAAGATCAGGTCGCCGCCCTTCTCGCCCGCGACCCCGCCGCGCACGCCGCCGTCGACAGCCCGTACGAAGTCGCCGGCCTGCTGGACGCCTTGCGGGAGGCGGGCGCGGAACAGCAGGTTAGGGCGCTAGTGGATCGCCTGCCGGCCGAAGGCATGTTTGACCTCTTCCGCAAGCAACCCGAGCATAAGACGCAGTACACGTTCGGACGGGAACCCGACGGAAGCCCGGCCCCCGCATGGGGCTGGGACGACTTGGACCCTGATCAGCCAGGAAAGAATCTAATGAAATTCTGGAAACGTCCTCGACACTGATTTGACCAGGTACAGTCCACAGTCGACTCGATCAATCCCGACTATCTTTCGGCTCACCGACGGACTGGCGCGGAGGCCGTGTCCATACCCGGCATCGCGGCCGGACACAGGTACCTGAATCACTCCCTCCGCAGATGGCCCAGTTATGAGCGGCCAGAGCACGCCTGCGTTATGTGGCGAAGCACTCATAAGGCGGCGGATATCGAGCGCCGCATGCCGGCCCCGCCGCGAACGTCCGTGTCGGCAGCCGCGGAGTCGTCAGATCTGGACGAAGTCGCCACGGTGAGCATCCCAGCGTCAGCGTGAGTGTGACGTAGACACCTACCGACCGGGCATGCGAGCAGTCGGCGCTCGTCACGGGTGAAGTCCGACGTTCACGACGGGTGTCGCCTAACACGGGCTGAAGTCGTCCAGGAGGAGCGGGCGGCGGGGGACTCTTGCCTCGTCCGGCTGTCGTGTGGACGTGTTATCAGCAGGACCCATGCTCAAGGATCGTCGAACCCATACGCCTGGACCTGGCAACTTCTAAATCTACAGGCCAGTTCACCACGAATCCGGTGCAAGAATCTGCGAACCCGCGCGCTTTCGACCGGGCCGCCCAGAAGATCCGGCGCCGCGAGCGCGGCCACGACTACGCCGAACGGCAGTTGGTGAGCCTCGGTGCCCGTCCGCCGCGAGCGGGAGAGGATCCGGCCCGCTGGCTCGCCGCAGCCCTGGCCAACGTGCACGCACGGAAGATCCGCCACCCCGGCTGCCACAGGTACGCCTTCCGGCTCGGCACCCGCCGCCAGCGCGCCGCCGTCGCCATCGCGCCCCGCCCGGCGTCCTACCCCAAGAAGTACCTCGGCCAGCTCAGCCTGTTCGAGGATTGCCCAGGCCCGGTCGCTGCGGCAGGCCAGGCGAAGGCGGGTGCACGGTGAGCGGAACCGACGTGACCGAGCAACCGGAAGCCGGGCAGTGCACGTTCACCGCTACCGACGGGCGCCGCTGCATCTTGAACCAGTGGCACAAGGCGCCCCGCAAGCGCCGGGGCCATTACGTCACCTACGGCGACATCGGCGATGCCCACCTGCTCGAAGGCGAGCACTCCTGCCAGTGGGGCGACGGTCCCGAGGCCGTTCCCGGCGAGGTAGCGAACCGATGAGCTTCCTCCGCCTACATCGAGACCCCGCAAACGTGACGGCGGGACCTGTACCCCAGCCGCCGCCGTGCACCAGGACAGAGCAGGCAGCCCCGCACGCTGTGACTGCGGGCAACGCCCCCGTTTACGCAGTCGGCACCACCCGCGCGGGCTGCGCCGGACTGCGGATCAGCCTGTTCGAGGCAGTGAAGCCGGCGCAGCCGATAGAAACGCGCCCTGACCGGCAGGACGCCAACACGACAGGAGCACCCCAGTGAACGAACCACAGACTCCCCGCGAATTCTGCGCCGCGCTGACCGCCGAGCGCATCGACGCCGACCCGGCTGGCGCCCCCTACGCCGAAGGGGTCCTGAGCGACGGGCGGGCCTGGTCCCTGTTCGGTGCGAAAGAGGGAAGCGCGTGCAGGCCGGACGAGCCCATGACCGGCCTGCTCTGGCTGGAGTTCACCAGCACCGAAGACGAGGGCACCAACCCGCTCGGCTTCCTGGAGAACTGCACCCCGGCGCAGGCGATGGACGCAATCAAACGCGCCGCCACGGGCGACTTCACGCCGCTGACCCCCTTCGACGCGACCTGGGACACCGTGCCGCACGGCAATGACTAAACGGCTTGCTGCGGGCTCCGGCCCGAAACGCCTGGCGTTCCGGGAGCCGGCTCGGGAAGAGGCGGACGGCAATGACTGACCGGCGCCGGGCGGACGTTCGGCCAGCAGCACCCCCGGCACCCCGCCGTGGTCACCGCCGACCGACTTGGAGACGCCGTGACCCGCTGGGCCGACGAATTCGACAACGGGGAGAAAGACATGATCGGCATAATCATCCACGCCCTGGAGCAGATCGCGGACGGAGAGCGCTGACATGGCACGCGAAATCAGCCCCCTGGCCCGCTGCGCGGCGCAGATCCGAACCGATATCAAGTCCGCCGTCGCCGCCGGAACTCTCCCGCCCTACCCCGACGGCATCACCTTCAGCGTGACCACCCACACCGGCGCCGCCTCCACCGCCATCTTCATCGAGCTGCGGAACGCACCCCGCCCCTGGCTGGCTGACCGCACCCCGGACGCGATCAACCGGCGGTCGCCGCAGTTCACCCGGCTGCACGAGGAACTGACGCAGATCGCGGCCCGCCGCCTCGCCGATGGCGGGTTCACGGGGACCGTCTACGTCCAGTCCGACCCCGAAACCGAGAAGTGAAGGAATGACCTGATGACCAACGAACCAGTACGCCCCCGCGTCATGGCCTTCCTGACAAGCCAGGACGGCTTCGTCCACGTCGGCGGCATCGCCCGCGGCGCGCAGGTGTCAGCGAACTCGGCGCGCACGGTGCTGCGCGAGCTGGAGCAGGCCGGGCGGCTGGAGGTCCGGCCGACCGGCGACATGCCCGGCCCGACAGGAGCCGGCTACCGCCTGCGCCCCGCCGACCCAGCTCGGCACGCTCCGCGCGGCGTGGCGATGACCCAGGAGGAAAAAAAGGTGAGCGAACAGCTCGGCGGGCTGTATAAGACCACCGTCGTGTTCTACACCGGCCGCCCCGCCACCGCGACCGACGTCGCCGGCCTGATCCGCGCCCTGCGCCGAGAGGACTAGTCAGCGCGGCTTTTCCGGTGAGCCTGACTAATCCGCACCATTCATAAATGCGCCAGCCTGCGCACGCCTATTCCAGCCTCAGCACCAATATTCATCACCGAGCACGGAAAAATCTCGTAATTCAGCTGGCCCGGTAATCGAACCGGGCACGGCGCGGGTGCGTGGATATCAGTAAGACCGTTGCCACGCTAAGTGGCCCGCAGCAGGAGGATCATGCCATGAGTGACCTGGACTGGACCGGCCCGGAGCCGCGCAGCCGGAACCAGCAATTCAGCCCGGCGGGGCAGTACCCCTCGTACGGCTACCAGCCGCAGTACGGCGCGTACCCGCCGCACGTCGCGCCGCAGTACGGCGCATGGCAGCAGCAGACACAGCCGCCGGATTACCGGGCCTGGGCTATCGCCGCCGTGGCCGGCGGTGTGCTGTTCAGCCTTTTGATCGGCATGCCGCTTGGCCTGATCGCCCAGCGGAACTCGCGGCGCGTACGCAGCAGGTGGGAATCCGGAGACCGTCACGGGGCGGAACTCGCGTCCCGGTCGACTCGTTCCTGGGTCATTGCCTCCGTAATCTTCGACGTACTCGGCCTGCTCCTGACCATCGTCGTGCTCACGCACACCGGCCAGCCGACCGGCTGAGGCTCCCCGCTGCTACCCGCGCCGAACTCGCCGGGCCCAAAGCAGACCAGGCCAGCGAGAAAACCGCACTCCTCCCTTCTTACATCCGAGTCGGCCAGGATCACCCGGCGGGCACGTGCAAGCGGGAACTCGCTATTTGCGCTGTCCTCACCCTCGGCCGACCGGGTCCTATAAAGGCCAAGTCTCACATCAACTACGCGCTGCGTCAGTCCGGTCGCGCAACGACTGGGGTCTGCACGCCCGGCCAATGCACGGGCGCGGGTGGCTGGAAGATCACCCGGGCGGCGGCCTGGACGGTCTGCGGACTCGTTGCGTGGCGCTGGCCCGGCCGGCCTGATCGCCTGTTGCCCGGTAGGGGCGGGCGCTGCCGGACTCCCAGCGGGAGTCTGGGGATGGGGGCGCCGACCGGTCTCGGGCACCGCAGTGGCCTGGTACCTGCTGCTGTCGGCCTGTGATTCGGTGACGTAGTAGCCCAGTCCCGGGTACCGGGTGAGCAGCCCGTCGTCCTCCAGCCCTCTGGAGGGCCTTGCCGCAGGTGGCTCGGCAATGCCCGGTTTCCCTGGCCAGGACGGTGATTGACAGGGCCGGGGACCCGGCGGCGAGCGTGCCGTCCTGGATCTGCCTGGCGACCCGCTGGGCTATCTGGATGTAGGGACGCGGGTTTTCGTCGCCTGCCTGGTCCCTGCTGTGCTGCGTCACTGGCCTGCCCGCTGCTGTGCCGTGATCGGCACGTGCTGCCTGCCCGCTGAGCTGAGGATGTCGGCGGCCGATGCTCTACGGCTGCCCAGGATCGTGGCCTGGGCAGCCGTCTGGGCCGACTTGAAATCCAGGGACCGCCGTTCCTCGTCGCTCAGTTCGCCACGGCGGTTCTGGAGCGAGCCCAGGAGCCGGACGCGGCTCTCCACGGCGGTCAGCAGGTGCACGTGCCTGCGGGTGTCTTCTTCCAGTTCCTGCTCGGGCCGGGCGAGCAGCCACCCGGCACCGCGCATCGTGACGAGTGTCGGTTTCCCCAGCTTCTCCCGCTGGACGCGCACCTGGTGGATGACATTGCAGGCAGCCGGCTTGCCGATACCCAGCAGATTCTCGATCTCGCGGAATTCGATGAGGTCACCAGGCCGCTTCCTGCTGTCGATGTAGGCATCGACACGCCGCCACCGCGGCATTTCCCCGTCCGCGGGCGTGAACAGCATGGAGAGCGCCCCTGTTGCCGGCAGTACATCGTCAGGTCGCTCAGGTTGAGGATGGTGTCGTGGCAGCCGGTTCCGGTACCGGTGCTCCGGCAGGGGAACATCGGGCGGGTCTGCGGGACGCGGACCTGACCGACCCGTACCATGCGCCGGCCCGCGAACGTGCCTGCGGGTGTCTTCTTCCAGTTCCTGCTCGGGCCGGGCGAGCAGCCACCCGGCACCGCGCATCGTGACGAGTGTCGGTTTCCCCAGCTTCTCCCGCTGGACGCGCACCTGGTGGATGACATTGCAGGCAGCCGGCTTGCCGATACCCAGCAGATCCTCGATCTCGCGGAATTCGATGAGGTCACCAGGCCGCTTCCTGCTGTCGATGTAGGCATCGACACGCCGCCACCGCGGCATTTCCCCGTCCGCGGGCGTGAACAGCATGGAGAGCGCCCCTAACGGTTGTCGCCGGTGATTGCTACCTTGTAGCGTCCGTAGAACCGCCTGTAGTCCCCGACGCCGACCCGCCCGGCCTTCTGGCAGTACATCGTCAGGTCGTCCCGGTTGAGGATGGTGTCGTCGTATTCAATCTCGATCTCGGCGCTCCACCCGGGGAAGATCGGGCGGATCTGCGGGACGCGGGCCTGACCGACCCGTACCATGCGCCGGTCCACGAAAGGGCTGTCCCCGTTGTCCCACATCTTCTCCGGGTCTCGCGGCCCGTCGTACTCCAGCGGGGCTCTGTCTGCCAGCCAGATCACCCCGGCTTCCACGTCCTTCCCGGTGCGGGTTTTCCGGCCTGCCGCGATCATGCTCGCAAAGATATGCGTGGCGGGCAGGTAGGGGCCGGTTTCCTCGTCGTAATACAGGCCGCCGAGGAATTTCAGCCAGCCTACCTGGAGCCTGTCGGCTTCGGTCATCGCTTTTTTCTTGGCTGTCAGTGCCTTGATCTGACGGACAACAGGATCGTCGGGGTCCGCGAGCCGGACATTGTTCAGGATCAAAGGTGTGATGCCGGTAAGCCTGAGCTTCACCGATCTGGTTTCCTTTCAAGTAAGGAGGGAAAGCACCAGGCGAGCTGAAAAACATCCCGGCTGTCCTGGTGCTTTCCCCTATTTGCTTCCAGACCTTGCCATACCGAGCCTTGCCTAACCCTGCCTCGCCTAACCAGGCCTAACCTTGCCATGCCCGACCACGCCTAACCGTGCCTCGCTCGACCATGCCAAGCCACGCCTTACAGAGCATTAAGCTACCATCGCGAAAACCGGGATCTGACGACTTTTGCCGATTTACCGCTATCCGATTTCACCTGTCTCGCAATCCTTTGGAAACAGGCACGCTGAATACCTCTGCGGCCTTTCTTCATGCCGCAGAGGTATTCAGCGTGCCCGCACGGGAAAAGAATTAATTCATAGGCCCTGCCACGGGAACCGTGCGGCCGGAGGCCGCACGGTCTGGCTGCCTGCCCGGCTCCCCCGCCCTGGCGGCGGGCGGAGACGAACAGCCGCCGTGCTTCCCCTTTGGTGCGCAGGACCACTCCCTCGCCTTGCAGGATCCGGGTCATCTCGGAGTCCGAGACCTTGTAGGCAGCGCACAGCGACATGCGCGTTTCGCCGCTGCGGTACCGCCGGGCCGCTTCGGCTGCCCAGCCGGGCCGGGGGTGACGGTGCGGCCGGGGGACGGGGTCCCGGATCTGGACGCCCCGGCGTTCCAGGACCCGCCGCACTGCCTCGTAGCGGACGCCGTAGTCCCGTACCAGTGCCCCCGGCTGCTCTCCTGCCAGGTACCGCCGTTCTGCGTCTGCCTCCCACGGGTATTGCGGGTACTGGCGTGCGGGCGGTTCCGGTCGCGGCGCTCCGGCGGCGGCGAGGTGCCTGCGGCCGGCACCGGTGATCCGGTGGACGACCGCCGGGGTGTTCCGCGGCCCGGACGGCGCCGTCCCGGCGGCAGCGGCGTACCCGGCGTCCCGCAGGACCCGCAGGGCGGCGCCGTACCGGCTCATCACAGGCTGCCCGGTGTCCTGGCCGTGCAGCTCGGCCAGCTGGCGGGAGATCAGTCCGTCCGGGTGCGCCGCAAGTTCGGCGAGGACCTTGAGCGGCAGGCCCCGCCTTGCGGTGCGCGGACTCCTGCCCGCGGCTGCCGCTTCGCCCGGAGGCTGCTGTTCGCGGGCCGCGGCCGCGATGAGGTCCTTGATCCGGATGCCCTGGGCGGTCAGCTTCCCGCCGGCGCTGACCGCCCCGTCCGCGAGTTCCCAGAACTCGGCGGACACCGGGCGCTCGGCGCGTTCTGCGTGGCCTACCGCCGTGGGGTTGTAGCCGATCTGCGCGGCGAGCTTCGCCTGGGTGAGGCCGGCTTCGGACCGGAAAGCTGGCGAGCATGCCGCCGGCTAGCCTGCGGGCGGCAGCGACCGCGGCGGACATCACCGGCGCGGCGCTTGCGGTTGCCGCAGCATGGGGTACATGACCGGCCCGTCCGGGAGGCGGATCGGCGGCCCGTGGTCGGCATAGCCGTGCACCAGGTATATGCGCCTGGTATCCGGCCCGCTTGCTTCGAGGTACGCGGCCCGGCGGGCGGTATCGAGATCCTGCGTGATGGGCGTCCAGCAGCGCGGTACCGATGCCGATGCCCTGCTGGCCGGGCTGGACGGCCAGGATCGCCAGATGGTGGTGCGGCGTGCCGACGGGGCGGTGCCGGTCGAACGCGGCGTCCAGTGCGGCGAACCTGCCGTGCCAGGGGCCGGTCGCGGCGGCCAGTCGTGTCTCGTAGCGGGCGGCGGCTGCGGCCCGTCCGTGCCGACCGGGAGCCACAGCGCCACGGCAGTGCGGCCGGGGGTGGTGAGGACCGTGCCGGTATCGAGCGCGTGCTCGACCAGGATCCGGAAGTACCCGGGGAAGATCTCGCGGCGGGCGTCAGGGTCGCTGACCAGCCACTGCGACACCGCCAGGGGGTGGAATGCCTCCGCGATGACCCGGCTGAGCGACGTCGGTGTCACCGGGTCCGGCGGTGACGATCACCGGGCGGCGGGCTGGCCTGGCGGGACGGGCCCGGCGGTCACGACCGGCCTCCGGGAACCTCGGCGGGCTGGGCGGTGACGGCGGCTGGCGCCGAGCCCGATCGTGGCGTAGACGTGCGGGCGGCGGGACCGCAGGATCGCGGCCCAGCCCAGCCCGGCCACGGCGACCGCGGCGAAGCTGGCGGGCAGCAGCCAGGCGGCCGGGCTGCCGGGCGCGACGCCGAGCAGGGTCGCCGTAGTGCAGCACGGCCAGCACCACGATGACCGCGAGCAGGAGCGCGGACAGGGCCGGGGCGGTCATCCGCGCCCACGCGGTTTCCCCGGTCGCCGCCCCGGCTCCAGGTCGAAGAACCGGATCACCGCGGCCGAGGTCAGCGCGAGCAGGATCAGGATGCCGAACCCGCCGGTGGTGCCCAGCCAGAAGAACAGGTCGGTCATCGGCGCCCAGCCGCCGGCGGCGTAGATCACGATGACGGCCAGCGCCGGTCAGGCTCTGGGCCAGCGACGCGGCCTTGGGGACGCTGTTGGCACCCGGTCCGGCTCAGGAATTCCGGGCAGCACCCGCTCGCGGGCCAGCGCGAAGGTGTACCGCCACACAGCGTTGTGGAACGCCAGCAGCGCGGCGAACAGCTAGGTCATGAAGAGGAACTGGGCGACCTGCGACAGCGTGGCCCCGCCCATCCCGAACAGCAGCCCCGGCCCCTGCGACGCGGCGTCGGCCACGACATGCGAACCGCCCGGCGTGCGCGGCCATCGCCCAGGCCGCCCCCGCGTAGACGACGGCGATGACGGCGAGCGCCAGGTAGGTGGCGGCCGGGATGGTGCGCCGCGGGTCGCGGGTCTCCTCCGCCAGGACCGGGGCCTGCTCGAACCCGACGAAGCCCAGGCCCGCGACGACCGCCAGCACCCCGAAGTGCCCCAGCCCGCCGAGCCGAGCGACCGCCGGCGACAGCGGCGCGAAGCTCAGGTGCCCGCCGGCGGGATGCGCCAGTCCCGCAGACGATCTCGATGACGATGACGATGACCTCGACGGTGGTCAGGACGCCGAGGACCTTGCCGGTGATGTCGACGCGCAGCAGGCCCAGGACCGTGACTGACGCGCCCAGCTGGCCAGCGCCCACGCCCACCAGGGCGCGCTCAGGTGCAGGTGCGCCTGCGCCTCGGCCTGCGCGGCGGGGCCGAACGCCCCGTACAGGCCCACTTGCAGGAAGGAGTAGGCCAGCAGCGCCACCAGGGCGGCGGCGACGCCCAGCGGCCTGCCCAGGCCGCGGGCGATAAAGGCGTAGAACGCCCCGGCGTTGGTGATGTGCCGGGTCATCGCCACGTAGCCGGGCACGAACAGGCCAGGACACCGCGACGACCAGGAACGCGAATGGGATGCCGGTCAGCCCGGTCGTCGCGTAGGCGGAGGTGATCACTCCCGCCGCCACGGTCAGCGGCGCGATGCCGGACATGATGAACGACCACACGGCCGGCACGCCGACCCGGTCACGGGCCAGCGCCCGGCTCACCGCACTCGATCTCGGGCGGGCGGCGGCAGGCGAGCTGTGCATCAGGCAGGTCTCCAGTTTCATCGGTAGGGGTTAATGCAGGGGTTAGTTGCGCTGGGACAGCAGGGTGCTGTCGGCTGTCGCCTGGATGCGGGCGATCAGCTCTGGAGCGGCGGGACAGCATCCGGGCCGCCTCACCGGTCCGCGACGGGGCGTCGGTAAGGCCGTGAACCGGAACCCCAGGCCGCAGGCCACGGCGAGCCCGGCCAGCAGCGCCGAGTACGGGCCGGCGTCCCGGCCGCGTCCAGCGCGGCGCGCGCCCGCAGCAGCGCGGACCGCGACCAGTCCCGGTCGCCCGGCACCAGCCGCGGGGCCCCGCCCCGGCATCCGGCTCGCGCGGCCGGGTCAGGTACCCCAGCGTTCCAGGCGCCCCGCCACCTCCGCCGCCGACTGTCCTGCCGAGGAACAGCAGCCAGTCACGAACCGGAAGCGGTTCGGGACTCCGCCATGACCAGGTCGAGGACACGCCGCTGCACCGGCTCGCCGGTCCGCTCGTACCGGGCGGCAGGGACGCCGCCGGCCGCCTGGAGCCGGAACAGGCACCCGCGCGGAGCGTGACCGCGGGGCGCCGCGGTCCATCAGCTCGGCGAGCAGGCCGCCGGCCAGCGCCGGCGCCGAGCGCACGGGTGTACAGGTACGGCCTGCCTTTCACCTCGTGGCAGGCAATTAAGTACAGTTCGTCGCCAACGCGGCCGGTGCCGGCCAGGTTGCCGTGTCCGAGCAACGGCTGGCGGGTACCGCGGGAGTAGTGGGCCATAACGGCATGCCTTTCCTGGGGGTAGAAACGAACTGCCTGCAAACGGGCACTAACCAGGACCGTTCAGCCCGGCACGCACCCGGCGGGCGGCCGGGAGCCGGACACCAGTCCCTTCCGTGCGATGGGGGCCGTGAACGTCAGGCCCCCGCCAACGACGATCCCGGACCTGTGCCGGGCGGTTCCCGTACGACGGCGGTCTGCCCGCTCACCGGGCCAGTGCCCGGATCGCCCAACGGCGCATCCCGAACGGCGGGTGCTCCGGCCCGGTGACCCAGCTGAGCACGCGGACCGCCTGCCGCTTCGCCGGCGGCCAGCCGGCACGCGACCCGCGGACGACACGCTGCTTGTAGTCGATGGCCGCGATCTTCGCGCCGGCGCCGTGTTCTCTTGCGGACCCCACGTCACAGCCCACCTCGACCGCCCAGCACACCAGGACCGACACCACGCGGAGAGCCGCGACGACCGGGAGGACCAGCGGCCACGGCACCGCCCAGAACGCGACCGCCAGGCCGAACGTGCCGACCGCCGTCCCGGTGGAGTACAGGTACAGCCGCCATCCGTACAGGTGCCTTCGCTCGTGCCCCAGGACGGCCAGGGCCACCTCCAGGCTCCCCGGCGAGCAGGTGCTCGCCCAGGGCGACGAGCAGCCGCCCGCCCCTGACCCAGGTGAAGCCTCCGCAGCAGGGCCCGAAGTGCGGCGACTGCCCGTCATCCTCCGTGCACGGCGACACGTACAGGAACGCCGCCCGCCACCCGGAGGAAGCCGTCACGGTCGCCATGACGTCTTGCACCAGGGCTAGCGTGGCTGCCGGGGCGCGGCTGGACAGCGACCTCTGGTGCACCGCGGCGGCCCGCGCCCACTCCGGGTCCTTCTTCCTGCCCCTCAGCGCCCTCGGCCGGCCGGTCACCGACGCGACCAGGAAGAAGAAGCACCGGCAGCAGCCTCCCGGTCCATCTGCACCAGCAGCGGGAGAATCAGGGCCGCGGCCAGGAGAACGGAGCACGCAGCAGCGGCCTCCTGCCAGTCCGGGGTTACCAGGGTGCGGATCCACAGCCCTGTCACCGCCAGGACGACCAGAAACACGAGGACGGCGATCATGCCGACCGGCAGGCTCGCCGCGACCAGCCGCGAGTCCGCTACCCGGGCAAGGACCAGCCCGGCATTGCGTTCCTCCTTGCTCTCAGCCGTTTCTCGCTCACGCATAGTCGCATAATCAGAAGCGGGGGGCATTGCTCTCCTGTCTGCACTGAATTGAGAGGGGCACCCGGCTCCGCCTGCCGGGGCTGTGCACGCCCTGGCCCCTGGCCTGCTGCCTCAGACCCGGGACCGGGGCACCCGCACGGGTCACGTGCGGGCGTCTGGGGCGGGAGACCTCGCGCGGGGGCTCCCTGATCGTTCAGCCGGCGTAACAGCGGCGGCTTCCGGCCCGCCCGCAGGCGGCCCTTGCGGCCGACCGGCCGCGGGGGCCACCGGCGTCTAGTGAGGTCAAGCCCGGCGAAAACCAGCGCTGCCGCGATCTCCGTGCTGCGCTTCGGCCCGAGGCCCCGGATGCCGCGGAACTTGTCCCGCACGTACAGATCCGCCGCATCGCCGACCGTACGCGGCGGGTCATCAGCCCGCCGCAGCCGGTCGTAGCTCAGCGGCGACACGAGCGGCACGAGGCACCTGATCGGGCAGTCAGGGCCGACCTCCTCATGACGGCGCACTGCCGGGCGGGTCATATGCGCTCCTGTCTCTTTGCCGTGAGGGGAAGGCCCCAACGGCAGAAGGCCGGGTACCGCCCGCGCAGAGCACGCGCGGACGTTCGAGGGCGGGTACCGCCGCCGCCCGTTCCACAGATCCGGGGCGGTACCCGCGTCCGGGAACCTCCAGGCGATCACCGGGGGTTCCCCTCGACCCGTGCGGCGCGACCGGGGATAAGCGGGCCGCACGGGAGCCTGGTAAGTCCCGGTAGCGGTGCCGCTCCCGGCTGCCACTGGGATATGAGGAGCCGGAATCCGGTCGTCCCGTTCCGGCTGGTCCCGTGCAGCACCTTGCGAGGATGACCGGGCCAAGGCTCACCGCAGACCGCGGGACAGTCACTGCCGCTTCATGCCGATCCCGCCGTAAAAACTCAGCGGGATCTGCGGTTCACCGAGCATCTCCGGCCACAGGGCGATGTCCGTCACGCCCGGTTCCAGCAGTTCCAGCCCGTCGAAAAACTGCGTGATGACCGCGTGCGTGCGGGGGACGGCCAGGCGCTGACGCGCCCCGGTAGACCATCTCCGCCTCGCGGCTTTTCTCCGGGCCGATCCCCGCGCTGGTGATATGAGAAACCGCCAGGGCACTGCCGGGGGCCAGCGCATCTTTCAGGGTAAGGACGATCCCGTGCGGTCCCTCGCCGTCACGCAGGAAATGCAGGACGGCGAAAAGCAGCACGGCGACCGGCTCACTGAAATCGAGCAGGGCCTTACTGTCCCGGAGAATCTGCCCGGGATCGCGCAGGTCCCCGCCGATAGCCGTTACGTTCCCCGATTCCAGGCGCGCCTTCGCGTGGCTGACGGCAACGGAATCGTAGTCCACGTAGACCACCCGGCAGCCCGGGGAAATACCCTGCGCGACCTGGTGGACATTGGGCGTGGTGGGCAGCCCGGAGCCGATATCAAGGAACTGGCGGATCCCCTCCTGCGCCAGCTGCTCCACGACCCTGCGGAGAAACTCCCGGTTCTGCTGTGCCGCCGCACGAGCATGGGGGATCGCCTTCACGATCTGCCCGGCCGCCTCCCGGTCAGCAGCGTAATTGTCCTTGCCTCCGAGCAGGTAGTCGTAGATCCTAGCTGCATTCGGGACGCTGGTGTCCAGCCTGATCGTCGTCATGTCCTCAGCACTGCACGGCTCGCTCCGACCGCCGTGCCCGGCTTGATTCCCTGTCATCTCAGTTAATGTCCTGACCTGTCCGCTCTTACCGGTATTACGCCGCTGGCAGCGCACGCACCGCCGGCCCAGCCACCCGGCGGCATTTCCAGACAACCCGCTCACCCTGGCGGTACGCGGTCCAGCGCAGCCCGCCCGTCTTCGCATAGCCGACGGCCAGCGAGTTGATTCCGATGTCGAAATACGCCGTTTCAACCACGGCTTCCGACGCTACGTTCGCACCCATGAAGCTGACTGCCAGGGTGCGCGCCCTCTCGTCGTCACCAGTCACGCCCTCGGCGTTTCCGGCCTGCCAGAGGTACACCTTCACAAGCGCTTACCGGCCCGGCGGGCCGTTTCGGCAGCGATCATGAAGTCAGCCTCGACCGGCGCGACTATGTGCCCGTCCCGGCCGAGCTCTTTACCCGTGTCAGTGTGAAAAGCCGGTCCCCATTCGGGGTCGCCTTTGATGATCACGCGCCCGGTGCACCGTAAAACAGCACGCCCCTCCCGTCCCGGCTACGGTCACGGATGCTGCTATCGACTGCATGCCAGACCTCCTGGCGAGCCTGTAGTGAAAAGTCCTGCGGAAAATGTAGAAACGTTTCCGAACAGCAGGTCGCACATGGTGTGCGACTGTTCACGACACGCCGTGCCGTCCTGGTGATCCCCGTTACGATGGACAGAGGGCGGCAGGAGGGCACACGGTCATGGACGACGGCGAGACCGGCCGGCGGATCGCCTACTGGCGGGAACGCCGCGGAATGACGCAGCAGTTGTTCGCTGACAGGATCGGGCGTTCCAAGAGCTGGGTCGAGAAGGTCGAGGCGGGAACCCGCGCTGTCGACAAGCTCTCCGTTATCGAGGTCATCTGCGAGGTTCTCCGCATCGACCTGCCTGTCCTGATAGGCCGGGAGCTGCCGCGCGACACAGACCAGTGCCTGGACAACACCGAAGTCGAAGCGATACGCGCCGCCCTGGAGCGGTACGACGGGCTTACCGTAGACCCGTGCCCCGGCGAGGAACCGCCGGCGGTGGACCAGCTCCGGCAGCGGGTGGACTACCTGTGGCTGGCGTTCGAGGCGGCTGACTACGAAGTCGTCGGGCGGGCGCTCCCTGCCGTGCTGCGCGACAGCCAGCGTTCCCACTCGGCTTTCCGGCAGGCCGCGTCCGCCCAGGTGCTCGCCGAGACCTACCAGATCACCGCCTCGACGGCCCGGAAGCTGGGCGAGTTCGACCTTGCGTGGATCGCAGGCGACCGGGGGATCGCGGTCGCGGAGGAAGCAGCCGACCAACTGCTGACGGCTACCGGGGCGTACCGCGTGGCCAACGCGCTCCTTGCGATGGGACGGGTCGATGCGGCCTATGCGCTGAACGTGTCCATCGCCGGCCGCCTGGAACCCGAGCCTTAAGACCGCGGCCGACCGGTCGGTGTACGGGACAATGCTGCTTCAGGCTGCCATCGCGAGCGCCCGCAGAGGAGACAACCGCGACTCGCGCGACCTGATCCGTGAGGCCCACGAGGTCGCCGAGCGTGTCGGCCCGGCGCGGAACGACTACCACACCGCGTTCGGGCCGGTGAATGTGGGCATCCACCGTGTCTCCGCACTGGTGGAACTCGGCGAGGGCGGGTCGCGCAGTAGAGGCTGCGGCCGTCGTTCCCAGGGAAGACCTCGGGCAGTTGCCCCGCGAGCGCCGCGCCAACCACCTGGTGGACGTGGCGCGCGGATACTCGCAGTGGGGCAAGCGCGAGCAGGCGCTCACGACGCTGCTGGACGCCGAGCAGCTCGCGCCCGCCGAGGTCCGCTGCCGGCCCATGGCCCGCGCGACCATCACCGACCTGGTTCACCGCTCACGGGGAACCACGCCCGCCGCTGCTGGGGCAGCTCGCCGAACGGGCCGGGGTCCCCGCGTGAGCCGGGTCGCTCTACATCCTGGCGTGCGGTGCCCCTCCTGCCCGGGATGTGGGCGTGCTGGCCGGGCTCGCACAAGACCGCGGGTGGGACGTCTGCGTGGTCACCAGTGCCCGCGGCCGCACATTCGTTGACGCGGACGCGCTGGAGGCGATGACGGGACACCCGGTGCGCAGCGACTACAAGAACCCGGGCGAGCCGGAAGTGCTCCCGCCGCCGATGCCCTGATCGTCGCCCCCGCGACGACCAACACCATCAACAAGTGGGCAGCGGGTATCAGCGACACCCTTCCGCTCGGCCTGCTGGTCGAAGGCATCGGCAAGGGCCTGCCGATCGTCGCGATGCCGTTCACCAACCGGGCGCAGGCCGCCCACCCGGCATTCGAGCCGAACATCGACCTGCTCCGGTCCTGGGGAGTCACAGTCCTGTACGGGCCGGACGTCTACCCGCTGCACGATCCCGGCGAGGGCTGGCAGACCATCGCACGGTTCCCCTGGCACCTGACGCTCGACGCCCTTGACGGGCTTACCCCGGAAACCGCCTAGCCTTTGCGCGGGAGGGAATCATGGCAGATCCGGAGCGCGCCAGGGCCGCATGGGCGGCGGCATTCGCAGCCTGGCAGTCCGGCTACGTGGAGCAGGCGGCACCGCTCACTGGGCTCGTTCGCTGACCGGAGATCGGTTCCGATCGCCTCTTTCCCTGTTGACAGCCACCCGCCGTGCTGGTGCCCGTGCCCGGCAGCCCATCCAGGGGATGTTTATGACATGGATGCTGTGGTCACCCGGCCCGCAACGTCAGCGGCGGCCGGCACCGTGGACCTGCACGTCTGCGCTCCGTGCTGGGCTGCCTCGATCGCGGGTGTCATCAGCTAGCGGGGGACGCTAAGTCTCCGTATGCGGTCAACGCCCGGCTGGTGCAGGCGTCCCTGGAAGCGGGTCTAGGTGGCTAGTGCCTCGCGGACGGCGCGAGTGGCGGAATGCGTCGGCCACTGGGCGGTGAGGTGCTGGTCGAGCGCCTGGAGTTCGCCGAGAATGCGGGCAGAGCCGGTCTGGCGGGCGGCGGCGACAGCATCGAGTCTGACCCGCTGGTGGCGCAGTACGACCGGGTCATGTCAAGAGCAGTTGTTTACACGGTGCGGAGATGCAGAAACCCCCCGCCGCTAGTAGGCAGGGGGCTCTTGGGCGGCATCACGCCGAATTTTGGCAAACACAACGGGAAACTACCCACGTGCACTCTACAACAAGAAAGAGCCTGCGTAGCGGGCTCTCAGGCGTTCGGGTGTGGAAACGGCGAGAGCCCCCATCGTGCGGCACGCCGATGGGGGCTCTCACCTGATCCGGCTTGGGGAGATGCGGGCTCCCAATGAGGAAGACAGCCTGATCAGGCATCTAGGTCCGCGCCGACCGACCAGCAAAGACAACCTGCGCGGACCTAGGTCCCGTTCGATCCTGGTGGGTTAAGGGTCGAACGGGAGTCTTTAGAGGGGGTTAGCTTGCGATCGGGTCGGTTTCGTCGTCGTCGTCTTCCAGAAGCTCGTCGTCGTCATCGTCTGCCAAGGGGGTTTCGTCATCGTCGTCTGTGTCGGGCTCGGGATCGTTGACAGCTAGAAGCGGTGACATGGTTATCTCCATTCTGATTTTGGGTGGGCACCCTGCCTTACGGCTGACGACTGACCCCCTATATCCCTGTAAGGGGTAGGCGACTTCTAGCCTTTAACGGCGTTCTTGCCTAGGCCCCGATGGCAGGGTGCCCGTGCACTCGTTCTATGCCCCTGCGAGGAAGGGAATCTCCGCAGGTCTTGCCCCGCACGGCATCCGCCGCCGCACGGGAGTCTTAGTTCTTACTTGGGCGTGAAGCAATTAGAGCAGTAAAACGCCTTGGATTCGGGGATGCTCGTTATCCAGTCATGCTCAGCAGTTGACGATGAGCAGTTGCATTTATTGCAGTCTTGCGTGACCTGTCGGGTTCGCATGTCGATTACGCACATACGTCTTCCTGGTCTCTTGCCCGTGCGATCCTGCCGAGGAAACAAGACAGCACGGAAGTTGTTAACACTCCTTAGCTGGTTAAGTTTTTGTGCCGCACGCTGCGCATTGGTTTTCAAAGCGCGGGTGCCAGCACGCGCTCATTTTCCACGCGTTCTCTTCCGCGACACCGCACAGGACACAGACACTAACGATGCGGACATGCGCGCACTCATTTCCCGCGGATTAGTCCTTAACCGGGAGCGGGTCCGTGCCTGTCAACGGGAGATGCGCACGCAGTTTGGCACGCAGGGCTGTCAAAGCGTCGTACCTTGATTGCTGCACCTCACGTGACCCTTGATAATCGTCTATCATTTCTAGGTGCTGCTGCACGGTCTCTATGTGCAGGTCGATGTTGAGTTCGTATTGCTTGGCCTCAAGCACAAGCGCAGTGAGATCGTAAAATCCACTGCATTCTGGTATGGCTGTCAGCATGCCTACAGGTTTAGCGGAGTAAGTAGGGGGCCGACCTTCAACGCCGCCGATTACCCACACGATCCACTGAGGTAGTTCAGCCTGTGCCTCGTCCAACGTTAGGTTGGGAATCATCATCCTTCGGCATCCTTGCCTGTTAATGGCATGGTGATATCTAGTCTGCGCGGAGCTTGTCACGCAGGGCAATCAGGGCATCGAGCCTTGATTGCAGCACCTAGGGGATGTTTCTATCTCGTCTATCCTGTCAAGCTGCTGTCGTGTGGTCTCGATGTGAGTATCAATTGTGCGTTCAACTTCCTTGGCTTCACGCACGAGAGAATGAAGATCATACAAGCCCCTGCATACCGGCAGCGCCTTACTTGCGCCTTTCGGTTTAGCGGAATAAGTAGGCAGACCCATACCCGGGGTATCATCCAGATATCCCAGTACGGTAGTTGATCCTCTACCTCGGCGAGGGTGAGATCCCATTTTGATGACATGTTTATTGGGGGTACCCGAGAGCCGTTCACCGGCTCATCACCGGTCATTTTCGATATGTCCCCAATCAGCGCATACTAGGGCAGCCTTACTGATGATTTTCCCGCACCCGCAGTCAGCCAATATAGGATGATCGGATGCGCGTATAGGGTGACTTAGCCGTTTACCGTCTTTCGCGGCCTGATCGTTCCCCTAACGGGTACCGGCTTATGATTCACGGATTCGTGGACGCCAAGCGCTGTGGTCTCAGTCATCATCGTTCCGCCTTTGACCATGCTGCGCGGGCTCGACAGATAAACTCGTCATCTAGCTTGGTGAAAAGTTCGGTGAGTGTCGCACGCTGCGCCGAGTGCCGTGGCACATGCACAGGGAGCGCTTCAGCTTGTCCCGCACAAACGCACGCTCGTTTATAAGCTGATCATCGTCTAGTTTCGTAAGATCAGGCTCGTTACTCATCGCGGGTACCGCGCTTTGAAATCATCCACCATCGCGGTCTGATCAACCCAGACCACTTGCACGTCCCGCTCCCTCACGTGGTACGTGAGGCGGCCGTTGCTTTCACGCATGGCTCTAATGTCTATCTCAGGGTGCTCTGCTGCGAACTGCTCACGCCACCTGAGCGCTTGCATGTTCTTTGTCCGCGCTACCTCTGGCGTCACCAGTGGCTCTACTTGCCCCATCCCTGAGTTGGACATACGAACCTTCCCACCCTTGCGGCTTTGGTACAGTCCGCCAACGCTGCGTGCTCGGCATAGCACAGTGATTTTCCGGACGCTGGCGGGCTGTGGCATCCCGTTACAACGGTTTTCGCCGACCAGGGGGTTGGCTCGTCGCTGCAACGGGAGCGTGTACTAGATCGTTCCGAACTGTAGCGCCGCGTGCAAGACGTGTGAAAACATGGTAGGCATGGCTGAAAACAGCAGCAGGAACCCGGCAACGCACTTTGGTCGGCAGATGCGCAAGGAACGGGAGGCGCGCGGCTGGTCACTGCGGCAGTTTTCAGCCCAAACCGGGATCAACTACGGCAATGCCTCATCGATTGAAAACGGGAAACGCCCACCTAACGAGCGTGTAGCGGATGCGTGCGACAAGGTGTTTCCCGAACGTCGGGGATGGTTTCGTAGACTACGACGAATCCAAATCGTGGACACCAGCAGGTTTTCGTGACTGGCCAGAAGTCGAGAACAAGGCACCTCGGTTTTCAGAGTGGTCAGGTCACGGTGTCATCCCCGGGATGCTCCAAACCGAGAGGTACGCGCGTGCGCTGCTAGCCACTCTTGCGGGAGTCACGGAGGAAGGTATCCGTGTGAGGCTCGCCAACCGCATGGAGCGGCAAAAGCGCGTCTTGTTCCGCGACGATCCTCCAACAGCAAACTACGTGATCGACCACGCGGCACTCTACCGGCTGGTTGGCTCACCCACAGTGATGGCTGAGCAATGCGCCCATCTCGGCAACGTTGGCGCACTTCCGAACGTCACGATTCAAGTTCTGCCCGCGATGGCCCATCCTGCTACGCAGGGAGGATTCATCGTGACGGACGATGCGGCTTACGCTGAGACCGTTGTGGGAGGGTATGTGTACAGCCAAGAGGAAACGGTTACCTCGCTGGAGAGGCTGTTCGGTACCCTTCGTGCCGAGTGCTACCGCGCTTCCGAGAGTGCGGCAATCATCAGGAAGGCGGAAACGATATGGACTGGAGAACATCAAGCTACTCAGGGGCCAACGGCGGCAACTGCGTAGAGACTGCCAGCGTTGCAGGCGTGGTCTTGGTTCGAGACACCACCGACCGTGATGGCGGAACGCTCAGTGTCGCCGCTACGGCGTGGGCCACGTTCGTAACGTCGCTCAAGTAGACCAACACGATAGTCGGACACAAGGGGGCTTGCCGGCGGGAGGCTCGGCGAGCCCCTTTGTGTTGACATGCCCGTTGGCCGGCCGAGCCCGAGAAACGAGAAACCCCCTGCACGGGGAAGGGCGCAGGGGGTTTCTCGTTCTAGGCGGCGGCTAGCGGGACGTACACCGACTGTGTTCCGTCAGCTTGTTCAAACACGATCCTGCCGCTCGGGTACACGAGGAACCGCGGCCTACCTCGCCGACGTGCGTAGCGGATAGTTGCCCACGTACCGCTACGTAGTTCCTCACGATCGCTGTGTGGGCAGCCGACCAGCACATCAGACGCGTTTACTATCTCTGCGTTTCGCTAGTAGTTGTAGCGTCCAGTTCGGCCAATTCCAGGTTGGTTTGGCCACTGTCCGGCCAATTCGATGCCGACTTGCCAGTGCCTGTCGTACGGTGAGGAATAGTTCATTATCCCTGGAGGGATTCAGAGCACTGCTCTCCTGAAAGGGATCATCATGCCTGAATCCGGATACGACAATGACCTATCTGACTTGATCGCCCGCGTCGGGGCTAGTTACGCAGGACGCGGCGCGGACATCGTCGGCGCGGCCTGGCGAGGCCCTGTCGGCGCGGTCAGGTTCGCGTTCTGGGGACGGGTGTCCACGGAGGACAACCAGGACCCGAAATCCTCCCGCGCCTGGCAGGTCGCCCGCGCGACGGCGCTGATCGAGCCGCACGGTGGGCAGGTCGTTGCCGAGTTCTTCGACCAGGGCCAGAGCAGGTCCGTCCCGCCACAGCGCAGGCCAGAGGCCAGCCGGCTGCTCGCTGCCCTCGCCGACCCGGACCGGGGTTTCGGCGCCGTCGTGATCGGCGAACCGCAGCGGGCCTTCTACGGTAGCCAGTTCGGCAACACCTTCCCCCTGTTCGCCCACTGGGGCGTGCCGCTGTGGGTACCCGAGGTCGGCGGCGCCATCGACCCCGGCAACGAGGCCCACGACCTGATCATGTCGGTGTTCGGGGGGATCTCCAAAGGGGACGTAACCGCATCCGCACCAGAATCCGCGCAGTCATGGCTGCACAGGCGCAGACCGAGGGCCGCTTCCTCGGTGGCCGGCCGCCTTACGGGTACCTGCTCATCGATGCGGGGCCTCATCCCAACCCCGCGCGGGCCGCCGACGGAAGGCGCCTTCACGCCCTCGGTATAGACGAGGCGACAGCCGCCGTCGTCCGGCGGATCTTCGCCGAGTACATCAATGGCCTGACCATGCAGGCGATTGCCGACGGGCTGACCCTCGACGGCACTGCCTCCCCGGCCGCACATGCGCATGTGGGCGATCCTGAGTGCCGGGCCGTCCCCTGGTCCAGAGGACAAGTCCAGAAGATCCTCACCAACCCCCGCTACACAGGCCGCCAGGTCTGGGTCGGTACCGCAAGCAGGAACTCCTCATCGACCCGGGCGACGTGCTGCTTGGCTACACCGTCAAGATGCGCCGGAACCCGCCAAGCACGTGGACCTGGTCCGGCCAGGACGCGCACCCCGCCATCATCACGACTGGAACCTTCTGCCAGGCACAAGAGCGCAGGCAGGCTGCCCGTTCCGGCCTCCTCACCGGATGACCTTTCCGGAGCCCGGGGGGCCTGCGGGTATGCGGCTGCGATGACGGCGTGGCCGCCCTCGTGGGCACCCAGGCAGCGGCGCAGCCAGGAGTCGTCCAGGACAAGGTGCTCATAAGCGCTGCGGTACCCGACACTCTGCACCCGCGAAGGGTGGCTGCCTGGAGGCCATGCCATCGGCTCACGCGTGCTCGGAGCGAGAAGCGCGTTTGGCGGCACGCAGGCTTCGGCTGCCGGGGCTGGCTGGGCCGGAGCCCGCTCACACGGCGGGCTCAGGGCTCAGTTCGACGCTCGCTTGCGCTCCTTGGCCACTTCGTCGGTCAGCCACGCCGACTGGTGGTGCTGGCCGAGGATGTTGTTGCTCTGGTCGGCGAGCGGCCATGGCACGGCGGGTAGCTCAGCCAGGTCGGCGAGACGGTACTTGATGTCGGCGAACGCCGTCCGGTAGGCGTCCGGGATGCCCTTCTTCCACTTCAGGTCGCGTTCTAGGGCTTGCTCGAACTGGCCGATCACGGTCGGGTGCGGCGGAATGCCGCCCTCGGCGAGCTTCCATGCCTGCCGCTCGCAGCGCATGCCCTCGTGCCGGGTGGACAGGTGAACCGCGAGGCCGATCATGCGGCCGATGAGGTACGGGCCGGTGCCGTTCTCCTCCAGGGCGAGGCGGCCGGGGCTGGTCTTGAGTGCCTTGGAGACTGCGGCCTGCGAGATGCCGGCCGCCTTGCCGATGGCTTCCTGCGTCCATCCTTCGCTCTTGAGGCGCCTGTTGAGGTTGAGGCGGTCTGCGGTGGCAGCGCGCCCGTCGGCGATCCGCGTGTTGAGCGCGGCGAACTGCTCAGAGGCCTCTTCGGGGGTCAGCTTGCCCGTCAGGTCGTGGAGGGCGGTGGCATCGAGGTCGCGGCCTTCCAGCAACTCTGCTACCTCGGGGTCGATATCGATCGGGTAGTCGTCCTTGTCGAAATCCATAACCCAGTTATATCGCTTGCAGGCCACCTTTACAACCAGGTTATAAAACCTGGTTGTAAAGGTCTGTGCGAACTGGCTGCATCGGTGGCTACCGTATGCGGAAACGCCAGCTGCGAGGCTTGTACGACGGTCACAGCGCAGCGGTGACCGCTTCGTTTGCCTCGTCGATGAAGTCGCTCATAGTCAGGTACGCGGGCACCCGGCTGGCGAGGCCGGCTAGGTCGGCGATCCACACGCCGGGTGCCTGCGGGTCGGCGGTGACAGCGAGGTTCCCTTCCGCGGTGAGGATCAGCCGCGCTCCGTCGCCGCCGGCGGCCATCTCGCCGATCAGCGCCTCGTCGACCCTGGGGGCGCGGGCGAGCAGGTCGCACTGGTACGCGCGGGCCCGCTCCTCGTCGGGGAACAGCGGGTGGCGGGGCTCGCTCAGCCGGACAGGGCCGAGGTCGCGCTGCACCCAGTCGTTGCTGTCGTCGTCCCAGTCCTCGCGGACGTTCCGCATGCTGTCGTGGACGACCCACTTGTCGTTCCCGTCATCGTCCAGGCCGCGGAACCACAGGATGACACCGGCGCCCCGGCCTTCCCACATGAAGTGCGGCTGCGGACCCGCGGGCCGCTTAGGCGCAGGCATTCTGCCGTAGCGCTGGCGGTTCCGGGCGCTGGCCTTCTTGGTCTCTAGGTGCCATGACGTTACGCGGGGCCACTAAGTCGTCACAACGGCTATTCGCCTCCGGCCGCGGCCGAAGGTGCAAAAGCTCAGTTCACAGCAGGCAGACGCACAGCCTTCGCCAGCACTCGCAGATCCTCCGGCCACGGGCCGCGCCGCCTGCCGGCGACATCTTCGAGGATGTCGCGGGCGTACTGCTGGTTGGGCAGCCACTGCGGCGCCTCCCGGCGGAGCCCCTCCATGACCTCGACCACCTTGCCGTACTCCTTGCGCATCGCGTGCGCCGACGCGACATCGAGCCGGTGGCGGAGCACCTGCGCGGGCTCGATCGTGCCGAGCGCCCCGCGCACCCGGTCGGCAAGTTCCAGCGTCCGGTCAGGGTGCCACGACAGGACGGCGGTCTCCGCGGCGATGACCGTCACGGTCGCCGGGCCGAACCGGGCCGTGGTCCCGACGCTGAACGGGACATCCCGGCCGATCCGCACAGCGGCGGCGCGGGCCAGCGAAAGCGCATCCTGCGCATCCCCGGGCCGGTTGTCGGTCGCCATGGCGTTCGCGATGTACAGCTGCATCTTTCCGAACCCGGCCAGTTCCCCGGTCGTGGCCCGGCTGAACCTCGGCTCGGACCGGTCAGCCCACTCCACCGCCAGATTCCCCGCCTCGGCGGCGCGGCCCTGCCGCAGCAGGCACCAGCACATCATGCTGACCGCCGTGAGCGTGTCGGGCAGGCCCGGGGCCGCGTCCATCGCGAGGCGCGCAGCGGTCCAGGCGTCCTCGAACTGCCTGGACATGTTTAGGAGCCATGCCGTAGCCGACAAAGCCCGGGACTTAGCCCCCCGGTCATCCTCGCTGCCGTCGAGGGACAACGCATCGCGCACCAGCCCCGCCAGGGCCTGGCCGCAGGCTGGAGTACTCGCCCGCCCGCCACGCCGGCGTGATATCCGCCAGGGCAGTGAGAACCCCCGCCGCGGTGGCGGGTTCCTCGGGCTCCGGCACCCCGGGCCGCCGGTAGAGTGCCCTGGGACCTCCTCCCACTGCTCGCCCCGCACCGGCTGGTGCTCAGGAACGCCCGGCGACATGAGGTCACTGGTGTGTACCGCGAGTGCTACCGCGATCTTGTGCAGCGTTTCGTTGCGGTGGTTGCCGTGATCGCCCATCACGTCTTTGATAGTGCGGATAGACAGCCCGGTCGCCCGCCGCAGGTCGTCTTGCGTCATGCCGCGCAGCTTGGCGAGTCTCCGCACCCGGCTGCCGACCGTGCTATCGTCACTCATGAAAAGACCTCGCCGCCTGAACTGTGAACCGTAGACAAGTCCACAGTAGCGCGTGCGAGGTCTTGTCATTCCTTCAGGCGAAATGCCATGACCAGCGGGATCAATGGGATCGGAGTTGCGTTGCCGACTCTCATCCGCGCGGACATGTCCTCTCATTAGCGTTTTTGCACCTTCGCCGGCGGCCAGCAGCGAATAGCCATTGTGATGAAACAATTGCATTACGTAGCGTCCCCATTGACCGATACGGAGGGCCGGTCAGCGGACAGCACGGCCTGGAAATCAGACCGGACGCCCCGCGGCTAGCCGAGAAACGGAAGATGGTGCGAACGTGACCGAATCAAGGACCATCACGCTGCCGACGGGCATCACAGTCCTGCCACCGGACCTTTCCAGCCCGCATTTCATCGGCATCGGCGGAGTAGGCACATCAGGGCTGGCACGGGTCCTGGTGACCCGCGGCGCGCGGGTCACCGGCAGCGATATCGACAAGGCGCGGCTGGAAAAGCTGGCTGCCGCCGGGTGCGCGGTACGGCCAGGGCATGACGCCCCGCCGCCGGCGGACGCGAGCTGCGTAGTGGTCTCCACCGCCATCGGCGACGACAACCCCGAGGTGGCCGCGGCCCGCGCGGCGGGCATCCGGGTCGTCCACCGCGCGCAGGTCCTCGCAGCACTGATGGACGAGCACACCGGCGTGGCCGTCACCGGCACGCACGGCAAGTCGAGCACGACGGCGATGCTCGCCACGATCTTCACCCGGCTGGACGCCAACCCGTCGTACGCCATCGGGGCGACGCTCGTCGAGACCGGCGCGAACGCCCGCCACGGCGACGGCCCCCTGTTCATCGCCGAGGCAGACGAGTCCGACCTGAGCTTCCTGTGGCTGCACCCGGCCCTGGCCCTGATTCTCAACGTCGAGCACGACCACCCGGAAAACTACGCCGGGCTGGATGCTCACCTGGACGCCTACGCCCGGTTCGCCGGCGGCATCGTCCCCGGCGGAACCCTGGTGATCAGCGCCGACGACACCGGCGCCGCCGAGGTGGCTGGCCGGCTGCGCACCAGCCGCCCGGACCTGACGATCATCACCTACGGCACGGTCCCCGGGGCCGACTGGCACATCACCGAGATCACGGCCAGCGGCATGTCCAGCCGGACGGCCGTCACTACCCCGGCCGGCCAGCAGGTGACGGTGAACCTTCCGGTGCCGGGGCGGCACATGGCGCACAACGCCGTCGCCGCACTAGCCGTCGCCGTGCACGCCGGCGTGACCGCCGACGCCGCCGCGCTCGCCCTTGGCAGCTACCGGGGAATCCGCGGCCGACTCACCCTGCACGGCGGCACGCCCGGCGGCGTGCTGGTCCTCGACAGCTTCGCGCACCACCCGACCGCGATCAGCGCGGACCTGGAGGCCGCACGGACGCTCGCAGGGGACACGGGCCAGGTGATCGCCGTGTTCCAGCCATGCGGCTACACCCGCACCATCGCCCAGGCACCGGGGATGGCCGCCGCACTCAAAGCAGCCGACCTGACGGTACTGCTGGAGATACACGCCAGCGTCGGGGAGCCGGTTCCGGGCGTGAGCGCCCAGCTCATCGCCGACGCCGGGACCGGGGAACTCGCCAGCAGCCCCTACGCCGCGGTGCACTACGTCGCCGAGGCAGCCTGCCCCGGTGACGTCGTGCTGGTCATGGGCACCGGCGACGACCTCGACCTGCTGGCCGAGCGGATCTGCGCCGGGCTGGCCGCCTTGTATCTCGCCTACCGCTAGCCCCAGCAGATCGCGCACCAGCCCGGCCCGCCAGGATCCGCGGTCCGGGCTGTTGCGCGCGTGGCGTCAGGCTGTAGGACCGCCCGCAGCGGCCAGTGCCGCCGCCAGTTCCTCCAGGTGCATCGCGTGACTCGCTTTCGCGAGTACCACGTCGCCGGGCCGGAGCAGGTCACCGAGCGCCGACAGGGCCGCGTCCGCGTCCGGGACGGCAACGGCGCGCAGCCGCCCGCCGCGGCAAGCCGCGCCGGCGACCGCAGCCGCATCGGCTCCGCCGACCGCCACCAGGATGTCGATGCCGAGGTCGGCGGCGAGCTGCCCTGCCTGCTCGTGGGCCTGCCGGGTGATACCGCCCAGCTCGGCCATCTCCCCCAGGACCGCAACGGTGCGGCGTCCGCCTGCCATCGCGGCCAGCGTCCGCAGTGCCGCCGCGACGGAGTCGGGATTGGCGTTGAAGGCGTCGTTGACGACCGTGATGCCGTCCGGACGCTCGGTGACCTCCAGGCGGCCCGATGCCAGCGGGCGGGCGGCCGACAGCGCGGCGGCGATGTCCGGGACCGGCATGCCCAGCCCGTACGCGACGGCGGCGGCCCCGAGCGCGTTGGAAACCTGGTGCTCGCCGAGGAAACGAAGCGCCACCGGCTCCGACACGCCCCCGGCAGACAAGCGGAAACGCGCCCGGCCGCCAGCCAGCTCGACATTCTCCGCTCGGACGTCCGCATGGCCTGCCCGCCCGTACAGCAGCACCCGCGCCGCGGTGCGGGCCGCCATCGCGGCCACCAGCTCGTCGTCGGCGTTCAGGACCGCCAGGCCGCCGGCACCGGCACCGGGCAGGGCCTCCACCAGCTCGCCCTTGGCCTCCGCGATCGCCGCCCGGCTCCCAAACTCCCCGACGTGGGCGGTCCCGACGTTGATCACCAGGCCAACGGCAGGGGGAACCAGGCCCGTCAGGTACCTGATGTCGCCGATATGCCGGGCACCCATCTCCAGCACCAGGTACCGCGTCTGTTCATCGGCCCGCAGCATGGTCAGCGGGAGCCCTATCTCGGTGTTGAGCGACCGGGCGGTCGCCACCGTCGGGCCGTGCCGTTCAAGCACCTGAGCCAGCAGGTCCTTGGTGGAGGTCTTGCCCGCGCTCCCCGTCAGGCCGATCACAGTCGCCCCGGTTCGCCCGGCGCGTCTCCCGGGCGAGCATGCCGAGCGCCGCCGTCACGTCGCCGACCAGGACAGCCGGGACGCCCACCGGCCTGGAGGCCAGGACGCAGACCGCCCCGGCCGCCACGGCGGCATCCGCGAAGTCGTGCCCGTCCGCGTGCTCCCCGACGATCGCAGCGAACAGCCCGCCCGGCCCCGCCTCGCGCGAGTCGCAGACCGCCGGCCCGGTCAGCCGGACGGCCGGATCGGGAACGTCGTGCAGGGTGCCGCCGGTGATCCCGGCGATCTCGGAAAGACTCAGCGAGATCACGGTTCATCCTCTCGGTCAGGCCGGCGCCGCGCCGCCTGACCGGGGCGACATGCCGGCGAGCACGAAGGATAGCGGTAAACACCGCTTCGAAGCCGCTGCTTCCTGTAACGGCTATCTTCCGCTCCGTGGCGACCCGGGTTATCCTCACCGCACATGCCCAAGGACGGGCTTGGAGAATACGGCGGGCAGACCGTGGACAAGCCCACCCGCGCGTACTGCGCGCCTGACCTCGGAAGCACCCTCGGAGTGCCCGCCCAGGTGACCGTGAGGAAGACGGATTGAACTGGGAAAACTGGGGCTGGGAACAGCACGCCGCATGGCTGTCCGGGAAGGTGACGGAACCCGGCTCACGGTGGCGGCCCGTAGTCGCCGCCGTGCCCCGGCACGAATTCGTGCCCCGCTGGTGGGCGGCCGACGGCGACGGCGGCTGGCAGCTCCGCGACGGCCCGACCATGCCCGCCGGAGACTGGCTCGGCGGCGTCTACCGGGACACATCCCTCGTCACCCAGGCCGGACCGCTGCACGCCGACCACGCCGCGCAGGAGGACCGGCCCACGGGACGCGCCACTTCGTCGAGCACCGCGCCGGGCCTCGTCGTCACCACGTACCGGCACGCCATGATCGGCGACGGGATGGACGTGCTCGACATCGGCACCGGTTCCGGCTACGGTACGGCGCTCCTTGCGCGGCGGCTCGGCAGCGAGCACGTGACGAGCGTCGATATCGACCCCTACCTCGTCAAGGCCGCCGGGGATCGCCTGGCCGCGCTGGGCATGCACCCGTTCGTCACCGTCGCCGACGCAACCGGGCCGCTGCCCGGTACCTACGACCGGATCGTGTCGATGACCTCCGTCGTCCCGGTCCCGGCGAGCTGGCTGGCCGCGCTGCGGCCCGGCGGGCGACTCGTGACAACCCTGGCAGGGACCGGGCTGCTCGTCACCGCCAACCGCACCCGCGACGGCGGGGCCAAAGGCCAGACGGAGTTCTACCGGGCCGGGTTCATGCGGGCGCGCACCGGCCCTGACTACGCGCCCCGGATGCTGCACGCGATCCCCGGCGCGCTCGACGGCGACGGCGGCGACCTCACCACGGGCCGGTACCCGGTGGTGAACATCCCCTGGGCGTGGGAGCTGTACTCCATGCTCGGCGTCACGGTCCCCGGCATCGAGTACCACTTCGAGACCGCCTCGGACGGGACGCGCACCGCGTGGCTGGCCCACCCGGACGGGTCGTGGGCCCGCGCGTCCGCCGCCGGCGACGAGCTGCCCGCCGTGCGGCAAGGCGGGCCCCGGCGGCTGTGGGACGCAGTCGACGAGATCCGTCACGCCTGGCTGACCGACGGCGGCCTGCCCGCCTACGGGGCCGCCGTCACGATCAGCCCAGACGGCGGCATCCGGCTCGACAAAGGGCAATGGCACGCAGAGATCCCCGCCGCCGGCTGAGCGCACCCGGACGACGGAGCCCAGGAGGGACTATGACAGACCCGCGACCGGCCGAGGCAGCGTGGGCAGCGGCACTGGCGGCCTGGCAGTCCATTTACGTCAAAGAGGCGGCACCGCTGGGCGGGATGCTCGCGGACGAGGTGTCGGTCCCTCTGGACCCGTTCCCCTCCGACGGGCACAGACCCTGCTGGTGCCCGTGCACCAAAGCGCATCCCGGCGAGGATGTCTGCGACATGGAGGGCGTCGTCAGCCGCCCGCCGCCTCAGCAGCGGTCGGCACGGTCGACTTGCATGTCTGCATTCCGTGCTGGACGGCCTCCGGGGTCGCAGGCATGGCGGCCGGCTAACGGGCTCCGGGCGCCTATTGCAAGCCGCCCGGAGTACCCCGTATAACTGTTTGGTTACTCTCCGGGCGGCGGGCCGAATTGTTCGGCGCGGCGGTTGTCGGTGTCTTCCCACGAGCCGCTGGTGAGTGTCTGCCGGTAGGCGTCCGCTGGGTCCATGGCGGGGCATACGCCGAGGCCGCGCAGCAGCATGCCGGCTCCGGCGAACGCGGTCACGTAGCCGTAGCCGTCTTGGCCCATGTCGGGCTCGACGCCTGCTTCGCTGAGTATCCGGGTGACGGCGGCGACTAGCTTGCCGGGATCGTAGGTTTGGGCCATGTGCGTCATCCTTGCCAGTCGGTGCCGGTGATGCGCTGGTAGACCTCGGTGTAGCGGGCGCGGGTGGCTGCGACGATGTCTTGGGGGATCTCGGGTCCTGGCGGCTTCCGGTTCCATCCGGAGACGGTGGAGGACCAGTCGCGGACGAACTGCTTGTCGAGATAGCGCTGCGGGCCGCCGGGCTGCCACTCGGAAGCGGACCAGAAACGGGAGGAGTCCGGGGTGAGTACCTCGTCGGCCAGGACGATGCTGCCGTCCGGGGCTAGCCCGAATTCGAGCTTGGTGTCGGCGATGATGATGCCGCGTTCGGCAGCGATGCCGGCTCCGCGCCGGTAGACCTCCAGGGTCAGCCTGCGCAGTTCGCTGGCGGTGCCGGCGCCGACTTCGGCTTCGACGTCGCTGAAGCCGATGAACTCGTCGTGGCCGGAGGTGGCCTTGGTGGAGGGCGTGAAGACAGGCTCGGGCAGCCGCGAGCCCTCCGCGAGGCCAGGGGGGAGCGGGACGCCGGAGATCGCGCCGGCGGCCTTGTAGGAGTCCAGGCCCAGGCCGGCGAGGTAGCCGCGGGCGATGCACTCCACGGGCAGCATGTTCAGGCGGCGGCAGCGGATCGCGCGCCCGGCCCACTCGGCGGGCACGTCGGTCGCGGAGATCACGTGATTGGGCACGATGTCTGAGAGCTGCCCGAACCACCACAGGGACAGCTGGGTCAGGATCTTTCCCTTGTCCGGGACCGGGGTGGGCAGGACGACGTCGTAGACGCTGACCCTGTCCGACGCCACGAGCAGGAGATCGTCCCCGTCTGCGTAAACGTCGCGGATCTTGCCGGAGTAGAGCAGTTCCATGCGGTTGCCCCCAGGTCAGGTGAGTGAGTAGTCGTGGGTTGCCCAGCGTCCGGGTACTGAGGCCCGCTCGCCGTACTCGATCACGTTGCCGCCTGCGTCGTACCACCAGTTCCGCCCGCACGCGACCGGTGACCCGGCGGGGACGCCGAGGTCTTCGGCGTCCTGCGGCGTGGCGGCGCGGGCGGAGTCCTGGTCGGTACCGCGGACGGCCTCGCGCCCGGTCGCCTCCCGGATGTACCCGGCGGTTCCCTCGATGATCCGCTCGGCTGCCAGCAGCCGCGGCGCTGCCTGGGCGAGGGCACCGTCCAGCCAGGTGACCGACGCCGAGATCGGCGCCTGGCCGCGGTAGGTGACCCGGTGGCGGCGGATCACCGGCGAGCCGGGCGGAGCCCGAGCGCGTCGGCGACGTGCGGCGGCGCGGTGACCAGTTCCGCGGACCTGATGACGGCGTGCTCGCCGGGCGGGTAGATCCGGCCCGTTGACCGCACCGAGCGAAGCCGGTCCCCGCCGGGGTGGAGCGTCGTCGAGCCGGCGACGACGACCGTCCCGATGCCCGGCCTGCCCTCGACGAGCCCTTCCGAGCGCAGCGCCGCCACGGCCTTGGCCGCCGTGGGCGCCGCGACGTCCCAGTCGCGGGCGAGCTGCCTGACGGACGGGATCATGTCGCCGTCCTGAAGCTCGCCTGAGCTGATCTGCCGCCTGAAGTGCTGCACGATCTGCAGGTACGGCGGCTCCTGCCGCTGCACTGCCGGTGCCATATGTGACCTCCCGTGACGCCTGATGTAAGCGTACTAGCACGCTGACGGCGCTTCCAGCAGCAAGGCATTGACATAGTGTAAGTGTTATATGACACTGACAGCGTGTCATCGGCTTGCCTTCCCGTTCGGGGTAGGCCAGCCGGACGGGAGCACTGAAACGCACCACTGGCAGGAGGCTGTCATGAGCGCGGCGACGCTAGCCCACCCCGAAGAGGCGCTGTTCACCGGAGATGCCGGGCTGCACGTCCCGGTAAGCGCCGACCGGTACGACACCAAGAAGAAGGCCGGCGACTCCGACGGATACAACACCAGCGACGAGATCGAGGTCTGACCCGGGACCCGGGGGCGCCCGCCGGCGGCGGGCGCCACCGGCGGCGGCTCGCAGGGAACAGCCGGATTGCGAGGGAAAGGTGAATGTCATGATGAAGCTGAAGATCTCGCTCGCCGACGCCGGGGGCCGGTGGACCCGGTCGGGAGACGTCTGGCGGTGCGGCGAGTCCGTGATCGAGCCGGTGGCGCATCCGGCGGTGGAGGCAGTGTCTGCCTCGGGAGAGGGCGGGACCAGGGTGGTCGTGCGGGAGCGCTCCCCGGGGCGGGGCGGGCGGGACCACGACGACAGCTGGCCCGGCGACTTCATCGCCGTCGAACTCGGGCCCCGTCGGGTGCGGCTGCGCGCCGGGCTGCGCGGGGTTGCCCCGGTTTACCTCGCCGCCGACGGGGACACGGTGCTCGGCTCGTGGGACCTGGCCTGCCTGCGCGGCGCGGTGTCCGTAGATGACCTGGCCGACCGTGAAGTTGCCCGGCTGCTGACGATGCGGTTCCGCTACGGCCGCGACACCCTGTTCGCCGGCGCCCTGCGGCTGACGGAGCGGTCAGCCGCGCTGTTCACCGATGCCGGCCTCCAGGTGGGCTACCCAGGTCCGGCCCTGCACGGCCGCGCCCGCGGGCTGCGGGAAGACGCTGACGTAACCGCAGCCTACGGGCGGCTGCTGGAGGCCGCCGTAACCGCCCGCGCATACGACCCGGGCAGCGCGTGCGTCGAGCTGTCCGGCGGACTGGATTCCGCCAACGTCGCCGCGACCCTGGCCGCTCTGCACCCCGGCCAGGTGACGGCATCGGCGATGATCATCCCCGGGGAGGCCGGGGCACAGCAGGCCGCCCGGCGGGCCGAGCTGATCCGCGTTCTCGGCCTGGGGAAGAACGTCCAGGTCGGCTTTGACGGGCACCTGCCACTGTCGCCCGCCGGACGGCGGGGAAGCGGGCTGCCCGTCACCCCGTACGAGGACCCCTACGACGAGGCCAAGGGCGCCCTGCTGGAGCTGCTGGCCGAGCACGGGGTGACAACGGTGTTCACCGGGGTCGGCGGCGACGAGATGGTGGCCCGCACGACAGCCGAGTTCCCCCACCCGCCGCTCGGCACCGGGCTGGAACCGATGCCGTGGATCGGGAAACGGACCCTCGCCGCAGCAGAGGAAACCGACACCGGGACAGCCCCGGCAGCGGTCGTCAACGAGATGACCCTCACCGCCCAGGCGTGCGCGGCCCCCGCCTTCCTGCGGGCGGGCATCTGGCCGGCCCACCCTCTCGCCGACCCCGACCTGATCAGGTTCGGGGAATGGCTCCCCCTGCCCTGGCGGCAGCACAAGCGCCTCCACCAGGCCCGCCTCGAAGCAGCCGGGTGCCCGAAGGCGCTACTGGAGCCCCGGCTCCGCGAGAACTTCACCCCGGTCATGCGCGAGGCCATACGGCGGCACGGCCTGCCGCTGATCGCCCGCATGCTCTCAGGCGGCTCCCCGCTGATCGAAGCCGGCTTCGTCGATCCCGACGGCCTGGCCGCCGTCCACCGCCGGCTCGCGGCCAGCGGACAGTTCCGGGACCGGGAAACCGAACTCTACGGGCTGATCGTCATGGACTTGGCCCTGCGGTCATTCACCTGAAAGGCCCGGCAGCACCCCGGCGGCCACGCGAACCGGAAGGCCGTCCCGGGGCTCTGACCGCCGCGCCATCCCGGTGACCAGGAACCCTTTGTGCTCCTTTTCCCGCACCACGTCCCAGCCCTGGACATCGCGGTAGTAACGCACCAGGCCCGCCTCTGTCGTGCTGCGTCGTACCCACTGCCTCCCCGTGCGCGCCGCCAGGTCCAGGACCGACCATGCCATCAGCGCACCCAGCCGCTGACCCGAAAACCCGGGATCAGTCACCGTCGTAGCCAGGAAGAAAGAAGGCTCGGCCTGCTCATCCACCGTCCAGAACCACGGCGGCGACTGCTCGTAAAGGCTCGTGCAGCCCGCTATCCCGCCCCCAGCACCGGCCATCACCCACACCGGGAACGACGGGTCACCCGCCTGGGCGGCCAGTACCTCAGCCGAGGACTCCCAGCCCTGCCAGCCGTGAACGCCCCGTTCACGCATCCACCCACTCCGCGCGCGGATCATCGCGGCGATCGCTTCCTGATCACCAGCACAAGCCGGCCGCATCACGAACATGAACCGACACTACGCCCTGCGGCCCGCGACACCCGAAAGCTTCGCCGAAGAAGCAGAGGAAGCCGTACTCACCCGTGACCACCACGACTACCATGCCAGCCCTCGCAGCCCCTGGGCACGAGGCGTTCCTGTCGGAGCGCCCGGAAGATGCTGCGCAGGACGACAATGAGACGGTGGGCGTCCTCACCGTTGCGGGCGCTGACCGCGACTCGCATGTCCTGCCGGGTGATCTCGCGCAGGCTCGCCGCATGATCCCGTCAGCCGCAGAGCGGCATCAGCACACGTAGTAGCCGAGCCCCGGAAAGCGCGCCACGATCCTCTCGCGCTCCAGCAGGCGAAGAGCCTTGGAGCACGTTTGCCGTGCGTGCCCGGACTCGCTGCTAAGGCGAGTGATTGACGGCGTCGGCCGCCCCCGCCCCAGCCTGCCGTCGCTGATCTCCTGACGGATCATTGCCGCTAGGCGCCGGTACGCTCGCGCATCCGCCGACTCGGAGCCGTCTGGAGCCATGTGATCACCTTCCCGAGATCGAGCACTGTTTACTACCATAGTCGTCCATAGTCGTCTGTGTCCTTGCTTCGCTGGTTCGGTGAGGCGACCACGAAACCCACGCAGCCGTCGTTCTTGGGCGGCTCGCCTTCGCCACCATCACGGACCCATGACGACGCAGTCGAGACCAGGCCGAGGCGGAAGCGGGCGGGTGTAGAGGTTCCGTCGCTCGCTCGCCGCCGGGCCGGTACCGCACTCGTCACTCGTCGCGCCTGCTCGTCAATGTCAGACCGTCCGGGGAAGTCTACGACGAAGAACCCCGGTGCCAGCGGTGCGCCTGCCAGGACCACCGGCCGAGGCTGGCCGGTGGTCCTGGGCCTGTGCTTCACGTACCCGCCTCCCTGGGCTCTCGGCCAGGAGGATCGCTCGTCAGCTGAGCGCTGAGCCCGGCCCCGCTCCTACGCGACGGCGCCCCCCATTGGCGTGTTCGGCATTGAGCTGGAGGGCGAGTGCGTTCAGCCGCGCGTTGGACCCTTTGGCCCCGCCGTTGCGCAGTGCCCGCCGGGTCACGGGCTTGCCCGCTGTGACTAGCTTGAGGGCAACCAAGGATGCCTGAACGCCCCCTTGATCCGGGGAACGGGAAGCGACGCGCCTGGCGGCACCGGGCGGTGCTTCCGGGTCCGGAGGGAGCGCGGAGGCGCCGGTCCCCGAAGACGGGCCGGGCCGGTCCGTGTCCCTGGTCCCGTCCTGCTGGTCCCGGACTTGCCCTGGCCGGTCCTGGTCCGGACGCTGGTCCTGGTCCGGACCGTGGTCCTGATCCCGATGCTGGTCCGGCTGGTCCTCGGCGGACCAATCCTGGGACCACGTGTCGGCCGGTCCGCCGGACCATCCGACTGGCTGGTCCGCCGCTGCGGCGTCCTCGCGCAGCATGTGGGCCAGGGCGGTCCCCATGCCCAGGACCAGGACCGGGAGACAGGACACCAGGGTGGTGATGCCCCACGGTGCCCGGGTGACATGGGCCTGGTCCATCAGGTGAAACGCGACCTGCCCGGCCATGCCGAGCGCGAACGAGCAGATCGCGGACCACCGGGCGAACCGCCTGGTCCGGTCGCTGATCGCGTGGCCGCCGGCCAGCCAGGCGCGCAGCGCGTAGGCCGCGTAGCACTCGACCCCGACCGGCAGGGTGACGGCTGTGTCCAGGTGCAGCGAGGACCAGATACCCGGCAGCAGGGGGACCGCGCCGAAGCCGGTCAGTTGCGCGATCCCGACCCAGCCGGACCACACTTCGGCGGCGGCGGGGACCGCGAGGACCAGCAGCGGCCAGGACCGGATGGTCTTCGACCGGTCCGGGACCGCCCCGGCCGGCCCGCAGCGGGGACCGGACCGGGGACCGCTGCCGGACCAGGACCGCGGCTGCCGGGCTCGCCATAGGCGCGCGGACCGGGCCGGACCACGGAGAAATCAGCTAGCGCTGTCACTCTGGCTTCCTTCCGGGACCGCAGGCGCGAGTGGGTGGGGCTCGCCGGTCAGCGCGGCCAGTGCAGCGGCGACCTCGGCGACCGAGGCGCGCACGTACGTCGACGTGACGCTGACCTTGTCCTCCTTGCCGTCGGTGTGGCCGGCGTAGGCGTGGGCGGTGGCGAACCCGAAGTTGCGCTCTACCCAGGTGAGCGTGGTGTGCCTGAGCCAGTGAGTGCTGATCCCCTGGGTGCGGACCCAGGGCAGGTGCCGGCCGATGCGGTCCCACAGGTAGTCGTAGCGCCGGTCGCTGATCGGGCGCCCGTTCCGGTAGCGCAGCAGCTGCCTGTCCGATGGAGCGTGCCGTTCCCCGGCGTGCTTCACCAGCGCCGCCATCATGGTCGGGGAAACCGGCTGCCAGCGAACCGTTTCGCCCTTTTCCCGGAGGCGGACCAGGCACTGCCTGGAGTCCAGGTCCACCGGCCGGATCGCGAGCGCGCCGCCGACCCGGCAGGCGGTCTCGGTGTGGAGCCGCAGGATGAGGGTGTCTAGTCCGGGGTCGTCGCCCGTGGTGGCGGCGACCTGGTTGATCTCCGCGACCAGGGCGCCGTCCAGTGCCCGGCGGGTGGACGCCTGGCGGCGGGGCTTGCCGACCTTGAGGGCAGGGTTGAAGTTCTCGGGGACCACCCCGTCGTCGGCGGCCCGCTGGTACAGGCAGCGCAGCGCCGAGATCAGGTTCTCGCCGGCGCTGCGCCCGCCCCGGCTGTTGCGGCGGGGAATCGCGTTCTCCCTGACGTAGGTCACGAGCTGCTTGATCTCCGACGGCGTCGGCTCGTCGATGGGCCGCTCGCCCCACTGCTCGACAGTCTTCCTCCAGTAGGGGCGGTACGCCCGCAAGGTGCCCTTGGTGACCGTGGCGGCCACGACCGGGACGTACTCGGCGAAGGTCGGCGCGGGCCGCCGGTTCGAGGGAGCGCCTGTCAGGTCTTCCAGGGACAGGCCCATCGACTTCAGGACCAGCAGGGCGGCGTCCACCGCGGCCTGCTGAGGCGAAGGCATGGAATCAGGGGCGGCGGTCATCGCTGTACTCCTTGTGCTTGGGCGTGCGGGAACGAGCCGCGGGCGCGGAGGGCCTGGTCCACCACGGCGAGGCAGTATGCGGTGAGGGCGTCCTGGTCCGGGAGCGCGGCCAGCAGCACCTGGTCGCCCGGCGCCAGGCCGCAGCGGCGGCGCAGCGCCGCCGGGATGGGGATGAAGGCGGTGGGCGGCAGCTCGACCATGCCACCCGGGTCGCGGCGCGCGGTCACCACGCCCGCGTCGGCGGTGAGGGTCAGCAGGTCGCCGCCGGACCAGCCCAGCGCGGCGACGACGGCCCGCTCGCAGAGCCGGCCCGAGGGATCGATGCGGGCGAGCCCGTACACGACGCCCTCGGGCGACGGCGGCGGGGAAACCGGCCGGGCAAGCGGCAGCCTCCGGGCCGCCGCGCGCCCGGCGCGCTCCCGGGACACAGCGGTGCCCGAGCGGGGGATGACAGGAGAAAGGGGCTGCGCGGTCACGGCTGCCTCCCCGGGGGAAGGGCCGATCCGGCTACGAGGCAGCCGACGGGGGGAGCGATGCGATGCGGGGCTCGGGGAATCCTGGCCGACCCTGCGACTGAAGCTCCGCTCTGACACACTGGCCGGTGTGTTCTCACCAGTTGGTGAGAACACACCGCCGCGTGTTCAAGCGGTACCAGAATCGGTGAAAATTCACCAGTTCGCGTGGGCGAGGAGGGATTTGAACCCACGGAGGGGTTGCCCCCTCCCACGCTTTCGAGGTCTGCGGCTGCCCGTTCACTAGGGTCGGCACTGTGCGCGAGCTGGCTTCCGGCGGTGACGTGGTGCGCCACGAACAACCCCGGACGCTGGCGAATGAGACTAGAAAGCGAGACGACAAGCGACGCCGGCGGTCGGCGCACCCTAAGTCAGTCGGGATCGCAGTACGCCCGATGATCTTGCCCTGACTTCCGGCGTGTCGCTGGCGGCGAGGTGAAAAACCGGGCACAATCTTGTCTCGTGAAATCACCTACCGAGCCCACGCCGCTTGGCCAGGCGGTGGCCGTTTACGGCCGGGAACTGGCCATCGTGCGCCGCCTGATCGAGCAAGCGGCCAGGGATGCCGTGAAGCTCTACGAGCCCTGGGGGCGAGCCCCGAAGGGCGTAGCCCTGTCGGCCATGGCCCGCGACAGGTTCCTAGAGCTGGCCGAGGATGATTCCGACCTTGCGCTGTCAGACGTAGAGGTCTACGGCGAGGGCCAGGATTGGGTGAGGGTGTGGCTCCCGAGGGTCGGATGGCGCCTTCCGTTGCGCGCCCGGCCCGCGGTCGTCCGGATCGAGGAACCCGAAGGGGCGCTCGATCCTGACCTGTTCGGGGAACCGCCTCTCGGAAGTCCGGTACTGTTCTGGCGTTTCGACGTCCCCGAAGACAGTCTGTCCGCCTTCTCCCTGGTCCGGGTCTTGGAGCTGGCGGACGGCTGGGTCATGGAGTGCAAGGGACTGGAAGAGGTCGACATCACGGCCGATCTCCTCATCCTGCCCGTTGCCTCCGCGCCCGCCCCGGGTAGCGGCAACGATGACGACGACCTGGAAGACCTGGTCGGACGCTGGGACAACGAAGACCCGCAGTCGGAAGCCGAGATCACCGATAGGCAGTATAAGGACGATGACGATGAAACCGACTCCGCTGTGGGGGACGACAGCATCTGAGCTAGAAATCTTCGGCGAACGACTACGAGACGCCCGTGTAATTCAGCGACTCAAGGCGCAAGCGGTAGCAGAGCGGGCAGACATGACCCCCGATCGTTACTCGCGCCTTGAGAACAGCCTGTCAACGACCGTAGATATGGATCGGGCGCACAGACTTGCGCGTGCGCTGGAATTTCCAGTCAAGTTTCTGGCTGCCCCGCCAGTTACACCAGTGCAGCGCGGTAGTTTGTTGTTCCGTGCGAAGAAAGCGATGACCAAGGGAGAGGAGGATCAACTAGTAGCGTGGGCAAGACTAGTTGGCGACCTCATACAAAGCTCTGTGTATGAGTCGGTCCGCTTGCCATATCTAAAGTTGCCCCGGACACCGAACGGCACAAATCCGATAGACGCGGCACAGCTAACCCGCAAGGCACTAGGTATCGGCAATGAAGAACCGATTCCTCACCTGACTCGCTCTCTTGAGCGTGGCGGGATCTATATTGCGGTTCTCGACTTCGCCGCCGAGTTGCACGCAAAACATCATGATGCATTCTCCACTTGGCTAGGGCCGACCTTTGAATGGGCGCTTATTGCAGTGCGCGCAACCTCATCTTGGGAACGCACTAGACTATCGATAGCTCACGAGCTTGGCCATCTTGTGATGCATTACATTCGGCGCGACGGCGACCTTGAGGCGGAAGCCTACGCGTTTGCGGCTGAACTACTGCTCCCGAGAAGTGTTCTCTTTGATTGCTGGCCACAACCAGCTACCCTCATGTCCTTGATGCCCCTTAAGAGGACTTGGGGTGTCTCGCTCGCCGGGCTAATCGAGCATGGTTATCGCAACGGGCTTCTTGCGGAGGGCCAGAGGACCAATCTTTATAAGCAGCTGTCCAATAAGAAGGATCGCCTGTCTGGTGAACGTTGGAGAGTTAAAGAGCCCGGGTGGGGTGATCGCGAGCCCGAACGGCCGAAGCTCATTGCTAAAGTTGCGGAAACAGCTTTCGGTACCTCCGCCGATCCGCAAGCCATATCCGCACGCGTCTGCAACTGGCGAGAAGACTTTGTTTGCCAGCTACTAGAGCAGCAGGTTACACCCTGGGCTGCTCGCCTAGCGGAGCAAAAAAAGCCATTGGCTCTCGTGCTCGCTTTCCCGAAGCAAGTGGACAACACTGCATTATCGGGCACTACCACTGGCCGGTCGAGCGGCATTCGCTCGACCGGCCGCGGTCGTCTCGGCACGGCGTACACCATCGAGTGCCGCTGCACGCGGAAGCCAGCGTCATCCGTGACCGCGTGCAGGATGGGACCATGCATCCCACAGGCTGGGGTTCCTGTCGTGTGGCGCCGGTTATCTGTGGCTCAGCAACCAGATGATGGTGCCGACCACGGCCGAGGCCCGGCCGCATCGCCGGCTCCGCGCGCTGCCGAGAAGGCGATGGTGCGCATCAAGCGTCGAAGCGTGGGGGGCGGCGATGGTTCGTGGTGACTTGGGCAGTGGGAACGTGGGGGGCCATTGTGTGCGCTCCTTGACGGGTGTTTTCGTGGTCAAGGCCCACGCTGGCTGTCCGGCTGGCGTCCGGCGATCTTCCCGGACGAACGCGGACGGCGTTCTCGTCGTTTCTGTCCAGTCAGACTGGACATCGTCGTCTACCGTGTGCTTGTGACTCAGGCCGATCCGGAATCAGGCGGGGATCCTTGCCTCCGAGCCTGAGGCAGATGAGGCCCTCAGGCTAATGAGCTGCCTAGCCCGGCTCGACCCCACCGTTCACGACCTCTCGGGATGGTCGACCTGGCGCGTGCCGCCCACCGCAGACGTACTCGCTGCGGCGCGCCGTAACTCGCCAGTGTCTGACTGGGTGGCCACCGCAGCCTCGCTGCCTGGCTTGGCGCACACGCAACTCAATCACTAATTCAGTACAGACATGCGAGGCGGTGGCGACCTCGCTGACGTCGGTAGTGACGACCGGACGGTACGGCTCTGAGGCGGTGGTCCAGTCGTTCGCTAGCTCCGCGTTGAGCTGGCGGGCGAGCGCGTTCAGGCCCTCGTTGGACCCTTTGACCCCGTGGCTGCGCAGTGCCCGCCGTGACACAGGTTTACCGGCTGCGGCCAGCTCCCGGGCGATACGCAACGCCTGGCACGTCCTGCGGGCGCGGGGGACCAGGAGTCAGCTCCTTGGCGGGGCCGGCCGGTCCTGCCGGACCGGACGGGCACCGGGGCTCGCTGGTCCTCGCGGGGGGACTGGCCCGGCCCGTGGTCCTGGTCCCGTGGTCCCGGTCTGGCTGGTCCTCGGGCTGGTCCCCGGCGGACCAGCCCGGGGACCGCTCGTCGGCTGGTCCGGCGGACCGGCTGTCCGGGGTGTCCCCGGCCGAGGCGTCGCCGCGCAGCAGGTGGGCCAGCGCGGTCCCCATGGCCAGGACCAGGACCGGCAGGCAGGACACCACGGTGGTGATGCCCCATGGCGCGCGAGACTCCCCCGCCTGGACCAGGAGGTGGTAGGCGACCTGG
Organism: uncultured Actinomycetota bacterium; assembly: GCA_963785645.1. GTDB lineage: Bacteria > Actinomycetota > Actinomycetes > Streptosporangiales > Streptosporangiaceae > Trebonia. Next base: position 389,759 of record CAWAWG010000012.1, on the reverse strand, counting down.
CCGCCCATGCCCAGCAGGAAGGAGCAGATCGCGGACCACTTGGCGAACCGGCGGGTCCGGGGGCTGATCCAGGGCTCAGACGCCAGCCAGGCGCGCAGCGCATAGGCGGCGTACGCCTCGACGCCGATCGGCAGGGTGATGGTCGTGTCCAGGTGAAGCGAGGACCAGATGCCCGGCAGCAGGGACACCCGCCCGAACCCGGTCTCCTGCGCGATCCCGACCCAGCCGGACCACACCTCGGCGGCGGCCGGGAAGGCCAGCAGGACCAGGGGCCAGGACCGGACCGTCTTGGAACGGTCCCGGGGCGCCCCGGTCCGGTTCCCGTCAAGGACCGGACCGGGGACCGCGACCAGGCCAGCACCACGGTTTCCAGGTTCGCGGTAAGCACCCGCGGCGTACTGTGCCGCCGGCGGGGACTCAGCTAGCGCTGTCATGCGGGTCTCCTTCCAGTTCCGCGAGGGGGTGGGGTTCGCCGGTTAGCGCGGCCAGGGCGGCGCAGACCTCGGCGAGCGTGGCGCGAACGTACGTCATCGTGACCGTGCCCGTGTCGCCGGCGCTGTCGGTGTGCCCGGCGTAGGCGTGGGCGACCGCCAGCCCGAAGTTGCGCTCCACCCAGGTCAAGGTGGTGTACCGAATCCAGTGGGTGCTGATCCCCTGGGTCCGCACCCAGGGGAGGTGCTGGCCGATGCGCTCCCACAGGCCGTCGTAGCGCCGGTAGGTGACCGGCCGCCCGTCTCGGTAGCGCAGCAGCCGTCCGTCCTTCGGGGCGTGCCGTTCCTTGGCGTGCCGGATCAGTCCGGCCATCAAGGTGGGGGAGACCGGCTGCCACCGGACCGTCTCGCCCTTTTCCCGTAGGCAGACCAGGCACTGCTCGGGGTCCAGGTCCAGCGGGCGCAGCGCGAGCGCGCCGCCGCGACGGCAGGCGGTCTCGGTGTGGAGCCGCAGGATCAGCGCGTCGAGTTCGGGGTCATCGCCGGTGGTCGCCGCGACCTGGTTGATCTGTGCCAGCCGGGTGTCGGCGATGGCCCGGCGGGTGGACGGCAGGCGGCGGGGTTTTTCGACCTTGCGGGCCGGGTTGTCCTTCTTGTCGATCAGCCCGTCGTCCTCGGCCTGCCGGTACAGGCAGCGCAGCGCGCCGATGAAGTTCTCGGCGGCGCTGCGCCCGCCGCGCCCGTTGCGGCGGGACACGGCGTTCTCCTTGACGTCCTTCGCGAACAGCTTGACCTCCGACGGCGTCGGCTCGTCCAGGCGCCGGGAGCCCCACTTGCCGACGACCCTGTTCCAGTAGGAGCCGTACGCCCTGCGGGTGCCGTCGGTCACCTGGGCGGAGACGACCGGGACGTACTCGGCGAAGGTCGGCACGGCCGGCCGCAGCCCGGGGGCGGCGGTCAGGTCCTCCAGGGACAGGCCCATCGACTTCAGGACCAGCAGCGCCGCGTCCACGGCGGCCTGCTGGGATGCGGCCGGGGAAGCCGGGATGGGCGTCATGGTCTTCCTCCTTGCCCGTGCGGGAACGCGCTGCGGGCGCGGATGGCCTGGTCCACCACGGCGAACGAGTAGGCAGTGAGGGTGTCGTCGGCGGGGGCTGCGGCCAGCAGTACCCGGTCGCCGGGCCGCAGGCCGCAGCGGCGGCGCAGCGCGGCTGGAATCACGATGTAGGGCTTGACTGTCATGGCAGCCATGCCGGCCGGGTCACGGCGGGCGGTTACCACGCCCGCCTCAGCGGTCAGGGTCAGCCTGTCGCCGCAGCGCCAGCCCAGCGCACTGATCACGGCGCGGTCGGCCACCCGGCCGGCCACGTCGATCCGGCCGAACCCGTAGAGGACGTCATTCGGGACTGCCGGGGGCACCGGCACGGCGGTGACGGGCAGCCGCCTGCCCGAGCCCGCCGCGCGGCGCCCGCGGGCGGACGGCCGGGCAGACGAGGGGATGACGGGGGCGATGAGCGGGGCGGTCACGGCCGCCTCCTAGCAGGAGGCGGCACGGGCGGCGCGGCAGGGGCCAGGGCGGCGGGAGCCGACGAACTGGCCGCGTGTTCAAGCGGTGCCTGATTTAGGGGAAATTTCCCGCGTTTGGGTGTCCGAGGGGGGGACTTGAACCCCCACAACCGTCACCGGTCACTAGCACCTCAAGCTAGCGCGTCTGCCTATTCCGCCACCCGGACAAGGGATGCCGCTCACGTCGGCTGGCTTAGGTTAGCAAACCTTGCGTCTCTTGGCGAACCGTCCGGTGTTCCTCGGCTCCTGGATCAGGGGTTGTGCCTCCTGCTCGATCAGGGTTGGACTTCATGACTGCAATGCGACCGAGGTGGGCCGCCCGATCGAGGTCCCACGGGGTCGCAGCACGGGTGCGGGAAGGTGCGTGCTGAGGACGGACGGGCGCCTTCAGCGGGGGTGCCGGGGTAGGTGGGACTGGCGGGCGAAGGCTTCGCGGATTCTGTTGATCACGCGTTCCGGTTCGGTGAAGAGTTCCTTCCAGGTGAAGTGGACGACCTCGTAGCCGGCTTCGCGCAGCAGTCGGTCCCTGGCTAGTTCCTTGATGGCGGTCTGGGCGCTGTCGTACTTGAGTAGCCCGTCGGCTTCGGCGATTACGCGGTGCTGCTGCCACATGAAGTCGACTCGCGCGATCAGTGTTCCGCTGTGGCCGAAGATGTGGGCCTGGAGCTCTGGCGGTGGCAAGCCTTGCTCGTGGAAGATCACCCGGGCGCAGGACTCGAGGGGCGACTCGGCGAACTCGTTCGCGAAGTCGATGACGGTTTTGGCCGTGGCTGTGCCCCGCCAATGGGCGCAGCTGGCCAGGACGCGTCGGAGGTCGCTCTTTGATGTGTAGCGCTCGTGCAGCGCCGAGTCCGCGACTACGACGCCTTCCATGAACGGCGATGTGCGTGCGATGTCGACGACTGTCCGTCCGGCTGTTGTGACTGGTAGGCCGTAGAGCCTGGTGATGTGCTCTTCGGGCAAGTCGGCCATGTGGCAGGTGACGCCCGACCTGGCGTATCCGCCCGTGCGCTTCCCTGGTGGCACGGTTAGGGTCACCGCGCCTTCTGTCGGCGCTGTCAGCAGCCGCGCGCCGTGCAGCACGGCGGCCGACTGATGGCTGGCCACGCCGCTGTGCCCCCGCAGGGCCCGCACTGCCGCGACGTCAAGTGCGTGGCGCAAGGGCGGATTTTCTGCGGCTTCAGCTAGGGCCCCGCGTGTGGCATACGCGCCGCGCCGAATTGCCACGAGGTGTCCAGACGCGATGAGGGCCCGCAGCCGTCCTGGCGGGATTCCCGTGCGACGCCAGTCGGCGATGCCGCCGACCATCATCTTGCCGAGTGTCGCTGAATAATTACTGTCCGTCACAATACTAGCTTGCCACTAAGGCCTCGAAAGCGCCCTATTTCCGGCAGTCGATTTGCTCGACGGAGACATGGGGCCATTTCGAACATTTTCCTGACCTGTTTTCGACGGATATGTCCTGCGCGAAATGGCCCTATGAGGCTGTGGAGGGATTATTCGTTGGGTCTGGGTGCGGCAGGGAGGGGTAATGGCTTCAAGCTAGGGTGTACTTACTGGGGCGGTTGCTTAGCAGTGTGGCTGGTGCGCTGATTGTAATGGTTTGTCCCTGGCCGTGACGGGGTGAGGGCATCCAGCCCCGACGGGCGTGGGCCCCCAGCCGTAACGGCTGAGGCCAACCGGCCCTGACTGGGTGGCGCCCAGCCCTGACCGGCGTGGCACCCCGGCCCTAACGAGGCACCCAGCCCCGACGGGTGAGGTACCCGGCCGCGACTGGTCAGGCACCCGGCCGCCACGGGCATGGCACTCAGCCGCCACGGCGCCCAGCTCCAACGACCGCGGCGCCCAGCCGCAATAGACGAGGCGCCCAGCCCTGACCGGCGTGGCACCCCGGCCCTAACGAGGCACCCCGGCCCTAACGTGGCACCCCGGCCCTAACGAGGCACCCAGCCCTGACGGGTGAGGTGCCCAGCCCCGGCTGGTTAGGCACCCGGCCGCCGCGGGCGTGGCACTCAGTCGGCACGGCGCCCAGCTCCAACGACCGCGGCGCCCAGCCGCAATAGACGAGGCGCCCAGCCCTGACCGGCGTGGCACCCCGGCCCTAACGAGGCACCCAGCCCTGACGGGTGAGGTGCCCCGGCCCTAACGAGGCACCCAGCCCTGACCGGCGTGGCACCCCGGCCCTAACGAGGCACCCAGCCCTGACGGGTGAGGTGCCCCGGCCCTAACGAGGCACCCAGCCCTGACGGGTGAGGTGCCCCGGCCCTAACGAGGCACCCAGCACTGACGGGTGAGGTGCCCAGCCGCGGCTGGTTAGGCACCCGGCCGCCGCGGGCGTGGCACTCAGCCGCCACGGCGCCCAGCTCCAACGACCGCGGCGCCCAGCCGCAATAGACGAGGCACCCAGCACTGACAGACGAGGCACCCAGCCCTGACGGGTGAGGTGCCCGGCCGCGGCTGGTTAGGCACCCGGCCGCCGCGGGCGTGGCACTCAGCCGCCACGGCGCCCAGCTCCAACGACCGCGGCACCCAGCCGCAATAGACGAGGCACCCAGCTCTGACAGGCGAGGCGCCCGACAGTGACCGGCGAGACAGCCACGAGACAGCCACGAGACAGCCACGAGACAGCCACGAGACAGCCGCGAGACAGTCAGCAGCCACGGGCCAGGCGCCAGCCGTGACGGGCTTGAACCCGTCCATACGGTAGCGCCGGAGGTAGGGGACGGCCTCGCTCTAGCCGCAGCAGTGGCACGATGGGAGGGTGACGGAGAACCAAGTGAGCAGTGCGGCCGAAGAGGAGGTCGTGCGCATTTGCCGCGACCTGATCAGGATCGATACCACGAATCCGGGTGATCATTCCGGGCCGGGGGAGCGGAAGGCCGCTGAGTACGTTGCCGGGCTCCTCGCAGAGGTGGGGCTGGCGCCAGAAGTGCACGAGTCGCATCCGAAGCGGACCAGCCTGGTCGCGCGGGTCGAAGGCGCGGACAGCAGCAAGCCGGCGCTGCTCATCCACGGGCATCTCGACGTGGTGCCGGCCAAGGCCGGTGACTGGCGTCAGGATCCGTTCGGCGGGGAGATCGCTGATGGCTGCGTCTGGGGGCGCGGCGCGATCGACATGAAGGACATGGACGCGATGATGCTCGCTGTCGTGCGCCAACGCCTGAAAGACGGGCGCAAGCCTGCCCGCGATGTCGTGCTCGCGTTTACCGCGGACGAAGAGGCCGGCGGCAACTGGGGGGCCGGCTTCCTCGTCGAACAGCACCCCGATCTGTTCGAAGGTGTGACAGAAGCGATCGGTGAGGTCGGCGGGTTCAGTGTGTCTGTCGGTGACCAGCGGCTCTACGCGGTCCAGACGGCGGAGAAGGGCATTGCGTGGATGCGGCTGACCGCGAAGGGCACGGCGGGCCACGGGTCGATGATCCACGGCGACAACGCGGTCACCACGCTCGCCGAGGCCATCGCCCGGGTGGGCCGGCACCAGTGGCCCACACAACTGCCCGACTCAACGAAGGCATTCATCCAGAAGGTCAGCGAGGTCCTTGGCATCACAGCGGACCCGGCGTCCGTCATCGGCAAGCTCGGCGGGATGAGCAAGATGATCGGCGCGACCACGCAGCACACCGTCAACCCGACCGGGCTCAAGGCCGGCTACAAGGTCAACGTCATACCGCAGACGGCGACGGCCGAGATCGACGGGCGGTTCCTGCCGGGCCGCGAGGACGAGTTTTTCGAGCAGCTGGACCGGTTGCTCGGCACGGCGGTCAGCCGGGAGTTCATCCACCACGACATCGCGCTCGAGACGACACCGGACGGTCACCTGTGGGATGCGATGTCGCAGGCGCTGACCGCGGAAGACCCGGATGCGACCGTAGTCCCGTACTGCCTGTCCGCCGGGACCGACGCGAAGCATTTCGCCAAGCTCGGCATCCGCTGCTTCGGGTTCAGCCCGCTGCGCCTGCCGTCAGAGCTGGATTTTTCCGGCATGTTCCACGGCGTCGACGAGCGCGTCCCGGTCACCAGCCTCCAGTTCGGCGTCCGCGTCCTGGACCGGCTGCTAGACACCTGCTGAGCCCACGCCGCACAGCCGCGCCGCCCAGCCAGGGCAGGGCAGGGCCTCCCGGGGTCGGCGCACAGCGGCCGCTAGCCGGAACTGGTGTCAAAACGTCCTTACGGCGCGTATTATGCGACGGCGGAGAGTAGCCTTCCTGCTGCCGTCGGCGTACAGTCGGAGCTTGGCTAGCTCCCACGATCCGTACTCCGCGTGATCCGTGAGGATGCGCCGCGTGGCGTCGCGTGACGTCCCGCGCGGCAGGTACAAGACGAGGTAGTCATACTCAAGCATTACCTCTTATTGTGCTTGTGTTCACCGACTGCGCAACCCGCGGCGGGGAACTTCCGCACGGGGATTGCACGGATTGTGATGTGGCGAAGAGCACGCTGGGAACAGTCTGGACGGCTAATCGGGTTGCAGGGATAACGGGCAGGGACGGGCATTTCGTGGCCACGCCGCGTATGGTACTTGCGGTGGGCGTCCCGACAGAGCGCGGCGGCGAGCCCGCCGAGGCGTGACGGGCCATGGCGCTGATGTGAGGTTGGAAAGAGCGTGCCAGCAAGAAGCAAGGCCGCAGGTAGGACGGCAGCGGCCTCCGGCAACGGGGATAGCGGTGCGGCGACCAGCGTGAATGGTGCCGCGGGAAACGGCGACGGCCACGGCACAAGACTCGTGATCGTGGAGTCGCCGGCTAAAGCCCGGACCATCGCCGGCTATCTCGGCAAGGGGTATGTGGTCGAATCGAGCATCGGTCACATTCGTGACATGCCCGACAAGGCGGCGGAGATTCCGCAGAAATACCGCACGGAGCCCTGGGCGCGGCTGGGTGTCGATGTCGATAACGACTTCCAGGCCCTGTATGTCGTCCCGAGCGACAAGCGGCAGCAGGTCTCCAAGCTCAAGACGCTGCTCAAGGACGCCGACGAGCTCTACCTCGCCACTGACGAGGACCGCGAGGGCGAGGCCATCGCGTGGCACCTGACGGAGGAACTCAAGCCGAAGGTGCCGACCAAGCGGATGGTCTTCCACGAGATCACCCCGGAGGCGATCGCCCGCGCCATCGCCAACCCAACTCAGCTCGATAACGGCAAGGTCGACGCCTACCAGACCAGGCGCGTACTCGACCGTCTCTACGGCTACGAGGTTTCCCCCGTGCTGTGGAAGAAGGTCATGCCGCGCCTGTCCGCCGGCCGCGTGCAGTCGGTCGCCACCAGGCTGATCGTCGACCGGGAGTGGGAGCGGATCAAGTTCCGCTCGGCGAGCTACTGGGACCTCGAAGCCGAGTTCGCGTCGGCGCAGGACGGCAAGGAGCGCCTTCCCGACAGCCCGACGCGCTTCACCGCCACGCTCGTGAGCGTCGATGGCAGGCGCGTCGCCCAGGGCCGCGACTTCACCGCCCAGGGCGAGCTGAAGGCTGACCCGAAGCAGCCGGTCCTGCACCTCGACGGTGCGGGCGCCGGCGCGCTCGCCGCCCGCCTGCGGGCGAAGGACGCGAGCTTCAAGGTCGCCTCCGTCGAGCGCAAGCCGTACCGCCGATCCCCGTATGCGCCGTTCCGCACCACCACGCTGCAGCAGGAAGCATCCCGCAAGCTGGGCTTCTCCGCGAAGTACACGATGTCAGTGGCGCAGCGGCTGTACGAGAACGGTTACATCACGTACATGCGTACCGACTCGATCACCCTGAGCCAGACGGCGATCGACGCCGCCCGGCAGCAGGCGCGCGAGCTTTACGGTGACGAATACGTGCCTGACGCGCCGCGGACCTACACCAGCAAGGTCAAGAACGCGCAGGAGGCGCACGAGGCGATCCGCCCGGCCGGCGACCGCTTCCGCACGCCGCAGCAGGTGGCCCGGGTGGGGCTCAAGGGCGACGAACTGCGCCTGTATGACCTGGTCTGGAAGCGCACCGTGGCCTGCCAGATGAAGGACGCCACTGGTGAATCCGTGTCCGTCCGCGTCCAGGGGACCCCGGGGGCAAATCAAAGCCAGAGCCAGGATCCAGAACGACTTGTTGCTTCGAGTGACGCCCAATCCTTCGACGCGGCCGGTGTGCGGACGACCGAGTTCGGCGCTTCCGGCAAGATCATCAACTTCTACGGGTTCCTGCGGGCTTACGTCGAGTCGCACGACGACGCCAGCGACACCGACGACCAGGAGCGCCGTCTCCCGACGCTCGCCGAGAACGACCGGCTGAGCGCGGTGCCGCCGACCCCGCGCCCGCTTGAGCATGCCACCAGGGCGCCGGCGCGGTACACGGAGGCGTCGCTCGTCAAGGAGCTCGAAGACCGCGAGATCGGCCGTCCCTCCACGTACGCGAGCATCATCGGGACGATCCTCGACCGGGGCTATGTCTTCAAGAAGGGGACCGCCCTGGTGCCCTCCTTCCTGGCGTTCGCCGTGATCAAGCTCCTTGAGGACCACTTCGGGCAGCTTGTCGACTATGCGTTCACCGCGCAGATGGAAGACGCCCTCGACGAAATCGCTCGCGGCGAGGCGGAGCGGGTGCCGTGGCTGCGGCGCTTCTACTTCGGCGATGACGAACACAGGAACGGTTCGGCGGAAGCAGTAACCCGGACTCGTTCTGATGACTCCTCTGGCCTTGGACTTAAGGCGCTGGTCTCCGACATCGGGGACATCGACCCCAGGGACGTCAGCTCCTTCCCGCTTGACGGGACCGACATCATCGTCCGGGTTGGCCGGTACGGGCCCTACCTGGAGCGGGACGGGCAGCGGGCCAACGTGCCCGAGGACATGGCACCGGACGAGCTAACCCCGGAGAAGGCGGAGGAGCTCCTCAGCGAGCCGAACGGGGACAAGCCGCTCGGCTCCGACCCGGAAAGCGGTCACGAGGTGGTGGCGAAGGCCGGGCGGTTCGGGCCGTACGTGACCGAGGTGCTGCCCGAGGGCGCCAAGGACAAGCCGCGCACCGCCTCGCTGCTGAAGTCCATGACCCTGGACACGGTGACGCTGGACGACGCGCTCAAGCTGCTTTCGCTGCCGCGGACCCTCGGCGAGATCGACGGCGAGCCGGTCACCGTGCAGAACGGCCGGTACGGGCCTTACGTCAAGCGCGGTGCGGAGAGCCGCTCGCTGCCGACGGAAGAGGAGATGTTCACCGTCACCCTCGACCAGGCGAAGGCGCTGCTCGCGGAGCCCAAGGCCCGCGGCCGCGGGCGCGCCGCCGCGACGCCGCCGCTGCGCGAGCTCGGCAACGACCCGGCGACCGGCAAGCCGATGGTGATCAAGGACGGCCGGTTCGGCCCGTACGTGACCGACGGCGAGACCAACGCCTCGCTGCGCAAGGGCGACGAGGTGGCGACCATCACGCCGGAGCGCGGTGCCGAGCTGCTCTCGGACCGGCGGGCGGCCGCTCCGGCGCCGCGCAAGGCCGCGACGAGGACCACCGCGACAAAGACGGCCGCGAAGAAGCCCGCTACGCCGAAGACCGGCGGCCCGGCTAAGAAGACGACAAGCGCGTCGGCCAAGCCGGCGAGCGAGAAGAAAGCGCCCCGCGTTCGTAAAAGTACGGAAACTTAGGGAAAGTACGATCTGATCAGGCAGTGGTGACCAGGCACGCTGCCACAAATCGATAGCCTAGCGCCGTGAACCTCCACTCCACGCCCCGTAGCGCCAGCCCCGGTGAGGCACCGCCCAGCCGCCGGGCCAGGCGCGCGCGCTCCGGGGACGGAGTGCTGGCCATCAAGCCCTTCCGCCGGCTGTGGATCGCGCTGTCGCTGTCCAGCCTGGGCGACTGGCTGTCGATCCTCGCGCTGCTCTGGCTCGCCCCGTCCGTGACCAACGGCAGCAACCTGGCGAAGACCGCGGCGACCGGCGGCGTCTGGGTCGTCACGCTGCTGCCCGCGCTGCTGCTCGGCCCGGTCGCGGGCGCGCTCGCGGACCGCCTCGACCGCCGGATGACGATGATCGTGGGCGACGTGATCCGCGGCCTGCTCTTCGTCTCGATCCCGCTGTTCCCGAACCTGACGTGGATATTCGTCGCGAAGTTCCTCGCCGGGGTCGCGTCGCAGTTCTGGAACCCCGCGGCCGCGGCCACGATACCCAACCTCGTGCCCAAGGAGAAGCTGGAGCGGGCCAACCAGGTTAGCCAGCTCATGACCTACGGGACGGCGCCGCTCGCGGCGCTGCTGCTCATCGTGCTCGGCTGGATCTCAACCGGGCTCGGGCACGTCTCTCCGGTCTTCCACACCAACAAGACGGACCTCGCGCTGTACTTCAACGGCGCGTCTTACTTCGTCTCGGCGATCACCGTGTACTTCCTGCGGCAGATCGGCAACCGGGAGCACAGTGGGCCGATCTCGGCGCCGTCGACGGCCAAGGCCATCTGGGAAGGCTGGCGGTTCATCAAGGACACGCCGGTGGTGCGCGGCCTGGTGATCGGCATGCTCGGCGCGTTCTGCGCGGCCGGCGTGGTGATCGGCCTCGCGTCGTCCTACATCCAGAACACGCTCAAGGGCGGCCCGGCCGGGTTCAGCCTCGTCTTCGCCATCATCCTGGTCGGGCTGGCGTTCGGCATGGGGTTCGGCTCGCGGCCGTTCGGCAACTTCTCCCGGCGGCGGCTCTTCGGTGTCGCGCTGACCGCCTCCGCGATACCGCTCGCCATGATCGCGCTGGTGCCGAACCTGGTCGCGGTCACGATATTCGTGTTCCTGGTGGGGGTCATCTCGGGAACCGCCTACCCGACGGGGTTCACGATCGTGGGGCTCGAAGTGGACGACGATACCCGGGGGCGGGTCTTCGCGTTCTTCCAGTCGACGATCCAGGCGATCCTGCTCGCGGTGATCGCGGTCTCGCCGTTCATCGCCACCGGCTTCTCCGCGGCGATCAGCGCGGCCGCCGGGGCGAAGAACGGTGAAATCACGATCGCGCACATCACCTACGGCGCGCCCGGTGACAACCTGCTGCTTCTGCTGTCGGCGGCGCTCGTCGCCTTCGTCGGGATCCAGTCCTACCGGCAACTTGACGACCGCAAGGGCGTGCCGCTGTTCGAGGACCTGTGGGCGGCGATCCGCAACGAGCCGCTTAAGCGCGTTTCGGCCCCGCCACCGCCCGAGGGCCACCCGGCGCACGGCTCGGCGGGCCTGTTCATCGCGTTCGAAGGCGGCGAGGGGGCGGGCAAGACCACGCAGGCCCGGCTGACCGCGATCTGGCTCCGCGAGCAGGGTTACGACGTCGTCGCCACCAACGAGCCCGGCGCGACCAAGATCGGGATGCGGCTGCGGGCGCTGCTGCTCGACACCGCCCACACCGGCATGTCGCCGCAGTGCGAGGCGCTGCTGTACGCCGCTGACCGGGCCGAGCACGTGGCGGGGGTCGTCGACCCGGCCCTGGAACGCGGTGCGGTGGTGATCAGCGACCGGTACATCGACTCCTCGCTCGCGTACCAGGGGGCCGGACGAGGCATTCCGACGGCCGATATCGCGCGGCTGAACAGCTGGGCGACCGAGGGGCGCGACGCCCGACCTCACGGTGCTGCTTGACATGCCGCCGGAGACCGGACTGAGCCGGCATGCCCGCTCGGCGGACCGGCTTGAGGCCGAGCCGATTGAGTTCCACCGCCGGGTGCGGGCCGGGTTCCTCGTGCTGGCCCACGCCGAGCCGGAGCGGTACCTCGTGCTCGACGCGACCATGCCGACGGGGGAGATCACCGAGCAGATCAAGGACAAGATCAGGGAGATCCTCCCCGATCCGGTGCCGCTCACCACCGAGGCGGTGCACCGGGTCCTTCCCCGTTATCCCGGACCATGATCCAAGGCCGGTCCCCGGCCACTTCACGGACCGCCGGTGAACCCGGGCGTCCCCTCGGGGGATAGCAATGTGTTTGACGAGCTTGCCGGGCAGGAGGCGGTCGTCGAGCAACTGCGGAACGCCGTCGCCGGGACCCTGCCTGCGCACGAGGGCACGACGCCGGTCCGGGGCGGGATGACGCACGCCTGGCTGTTTACCGGGCCTCCCGGTTCCGGTGTGCCGATCGCGGCCCGGGCCTTCGCCGCCGCGCTGCTGTGCCCTTACGGCGGATGCGGCGTGTGCCCGTCCTGCCGCCAGGTTCGCGCCGGGACGCACGCCGACCTGCTGCTGGTCCGGCCCGCCGGCCTTTCTTACGGCGTGAAGCAGACCAGGGACCTGGTGCTGCGCGCGGCGGGCGCGCCCTCGGGCGGGCGCTGGCGCGTGGTGCTGTTCGAAGACGCCGACCGGTGCACCGAGGCCGCCGCCAACGCGCTGCTCAAGGCGATCGAGGAGCCGGCGCCCCGCACGGTCTGGCTGCTGTGCGCGCCCTCTTCCGAGGATCTGGTGACGACGATCAGGTCCCGCTGCCGGGTGGTGACGCTGCGGGTGCCGCCGTCCGAGGCGGTCGCGTCGGTGCTCGCCGAACGGGACGGGATCGACTACGAGCAGGCTCTCGCGTGCGCGCGGGCAGCGCAGGGGCACATCGGTCTGGCCCGGCGGCTTGCCCTTGACCCGTCGGCCGCCGCCCGGCGCGAGGCTGTGCTGCGCGTGCCCGTGCAGTCGGCCTCGCTCGGACCGGCCCTCGCGGCGGCGGCCGCGCTCGTCAAGACCGCTGAGGACGAGGCCAAGACGGTGACCGAGCAGCTTGACGAGCCGGAGCGGGAGGCGCTGCGCCAGGCGTTCGGCGAGGGATCGACCGGCAAGGGCGTCGCCAAGGCGATGCGCGGCATGGCCGGGGCCATGAAGGAACTTGAGGACCGGCAGAAGTCCCGGGCCACCCGGGTCAAGCGGGACACCCTGGACGGCGCCCTGCTTGAACTGGCCGCGTTCTACCGCGACGTGCTGATGATGCAGGTCGGTGCCGACGTGGAGCTGGCCAACTCCGACCACCTCGATGACCTGCGACGCCTGGCCCGGGGCACGACGCCGGAGTCGACGCTGCGCCGCATCCAGGCGGTCATGCGGTGCCGGGAACGGGTCACCGCCAACGTCGCGCCGCTGCTCGCGGCGGAGGAGCTGACGATCTCGCTCATGCGCGGTTAGCCTGCGCCACTGACCTACGTGTTTATTCGCGGTCGTTTATGTGGGCAGGCGCCCTGTTGCTCTCGGCGGGAAGCGACTTACGCTAGGCCGATGGGCATGATGATGGCAGTGAGCTTCGAGCGGTACGGACGGCTCTACTACCTCGACCCGGGTGGCCATCAGCCGAAGATCGGCGACAAGGTCCTGGTGCCCACGGATAGCGGTCCCGAGGTGGCCGAGTGCGTGTGGGCGCCGCAGTGGATGTCGGAGGACGTCGACGGCCTGCCGGTCTGCGCCGGCCTGGCCGGCGCGGAAGACCTCGAGCGGGACGAACAGAACCGGCGGCGGCGCGCCGAGGGCAAGCTTGCCGCGCGGCGGCTGATCCGCGAGCACAAGCTGCCGATGAAGCTCATCGCCGTCGACTTCATGTCCGCGACCAACGTGTTCGTCGTCTACTTCAGCGCGCCGCACCGGGTCGACTTCCGCGTGCTCGTCCGCGACCTCGCCGCGCGGCTGCGGTCCCGCGTCGAACTGCAGCAGATCGGCCCGCGCGACGAGGCCCGTCTGCAGGGCGGCATCGGCCCGTGCGGCCGGGACCTGTGCTGCGCCACGTTCCTCAAGGACTTCGAGCCGGTCTCGGTCCGGATGGCCAAGGACCAGGACCTGCCGGTCAACCCGATGCGCATCGCGGGGGCGTGCGGGCGGCTGATGTGCTGCCTCAAGTACGAGCACCCGCTCTACCAGGACTTCAAGAAGAATGCGCCGCGCGCGGGCACGCAGGTCGACACGCCGGAGGGGCCGGGCACCGTCATCGCCCACAGCGTCCCGTCCGACAGCGTGGTCGTGAAGCTGGCCGCGACGGCAGCACCTGCGCCTGCTCGGTGGCAAGCGTCTGCGGCTCGCGCAAAGCCTACGAGTCGACCCACCAGGCTGTTTCTCCCCCGGGGGAAAATCCCCCCGGTGACCCCCCTGCGCACGGGAGAGTCCCTCCCCCGTAGCCCCTCGCCGGGCGGCGCCCGGGACGGCGCCTGCGGCGCCGGGTACGTATCCGGTGGTTGCCGTTGTTGGTCCGCTTTCCCCGGTGGTGACCGCTCTCGGGTAGCCGTGTAACGCTTTTGTCTTCTCGAGGTACTGAACCGTGCAGCTGCGTTCCAGTCAGGACCGATCCCCATGGAAGGGGAAACCTCGTGAAGGCACTCAGTCGTCTTGTGCCTGCCGCCGCGGCGGCAGTGGCCGTCGCCGCGTTCGCCGCGCCGGCCGCGTTCGCCGCCACTGGTGCCGCTAACGGTGCCCAGGGCGGACCGGGCGGAGCTGTGTTCGCGCTGACCGACAACACCGCGGGCAATGCGGTAGCCGCCTACCACCGCGCCCCCGACGGCGCGCTGACGGCGGCGGGCAGCTACCCGACCGGCGGGCTCGGCGGCGTCCTGTCCGGGTCGGTTGTCGACCACACCGCCTCGCAGGGGTCGCTTGCCTACGATGAGGCGCACGGGCTGCTGATCGCGGTTAACCCGGGCAGCAACACCATCGCCGTCTTCCGTGTGTACGGTGACCGGCTCGCGCTCAGCCAGGTGATCTCGTCCGGCGGCGACTTCCCGGTTAGCGTGACCGTGCACGGGGACAGCGCCTACGTTCTGAACGCGCTTGGGGGCGGTTCGCTCTACGGGTACCGGATCGCCGGCGGGCACCTCGCGCCGATCCCCGGTTCCTACCGGGCGCTCAACCTCGGCACCACGGCCGCGTCGGCCTTCACGGCGACGCCGGGGCAGGTGGCTTTCACGCCGGACGGGACGCAGCTGCTCGTCACCACGAAGGGTGCGACCAACGCGGTGGACGTGTTCTCGGTCGGTGGCGACGGCCGGCTTTCGGCGTCGCCGACGGTCAACTCCCTGCCCGGGGACGTGCCGTTCGCGGTCGCGTTCGACCAGGCCGGGCAGGTGGCGGTCGCCGAGGCGGGGCCGAGCGCGATCGCGACGTTCACGCGTGTCGCTGCGGCCGGGAAGCTGACCCAGCTCGACGCCGCGGACACCGGGCAGAAGGCGACCTGCTGGGTGGTGCAGGCGGGCCGGTACTTCTACACGTCCAACGCGGGGAGCGGGTCGCTGTCCGGGTACGGCGCCAGCTGCTCAGGCAAGCTGACGGCGCTGGGCAACACCACGACCGACGCCGGGACCGTGGACGCGGCCTCCGACCGCGGACGGGCGGTTCGTTTACGTGCAGACGGGGGCGGCGGGCATTGTCGACGAGTTCGTTGTCGGCGCCAACGGAGCGTTGAAAGCGATCGGGTCGGTAACCGTCCCCGGCGGGGCCGGCGGCGAGGGCATCGCGGCAGCCTGAGGTTGACGAGGTGAACGCTTGCTGAGCGGGGTCGGCCGTGTGGCCGGGGTAACGGCGCGGCCGATCCCCGTTCCTCGTGTTGAAAACGGTGCGGTCCGGGATCTATTTGCCGGTACGCTGCCAGCGATGGATGCGGACGCGTCGTTGCTGCGGCGCCTGCGGGATGGCGACGAGCAGGCGTTCGCCGCACTTATTGAGCGCTATAACTCGTCCATGCTCAGGCTCGCTCTCTCGTTCGTGCCGAGCCGGGCGGTCGCCGAGGAAGTCGTTCAGGACACCTGGCTGGCGGTGCTGCGCGGCCTGGACCGGTTCGAGGAACGGTCGTCGCTGCGCACCTGGCTGTTCACCATCCTCGTCAACCGGGCGCGCACCACCGGCGTGCGCGAGGCGCGGTCCGTGCCGGTCGCCGACGCCGGGCCCGGTCGTGGACGCGTCCCGCTTCGGGCCGTCCGGGGCATGGGCGGTACCGCCCGAGCACTGGATCGAGGAGGCGGAGAACCGCGTCGACGCGGTTAAACTTTCCGAGTTGCTTCGGGCGGGGCTCGACAGCCTGCCAGCGCGGCAGCGCGAGGTCGTGCTGCTACGCGACGTAGAGAGCCTGACCAGCGCGGAAGTCTGCCAGGTGCTGGCGATCAGCGAGGCCAATCAGCGGGTCCTGCTGCACCGCGGGCGGAGCAAGCTCAGGCAGTTGCTCGAAACGGAACTGGGAGGTGGGTGCGCGGCAGTGAACTTCTTGTCCGGCTTGCTGCGCTCCCGGTCCCGCTCCCACCCGCATCGTGTGCCAAGAGGCCGTCGAACTGGTGACCGATTACCTAGAGGGCGCGCTGTCCCCGGCCGACCGCCGCCGGTTCGAAGAGCACCTTGCCCGCTGCCCGCACTGCGTCGAGTACCTGGAACAGATCCGCGAGACGATCCGCCTGGCCGGCCGCGTCGAGCCCGGAAGACCTGACGCCAGCGATGCGAACTGAACTGACGGACCTCTACCGCCGCTGGCGCGCCGAAGGTTAGCTGGCACTTAGCTGCTTGACCAGCCCTTCCACCGATCGACCTGGATGACTATCACCGGGCCGGCCGGACGGCGCACCTGGTACTGCTCGTACCGCTCGGCGAGCACGTCGAGCGGATCCTGCAGCCCGCGTTCATCTTCGACCACGCTCGCCCAGCCGTCGACCCGGACCCACCAGAGCTCGTTCCAGTCTTCCGCGTAGTGGTCGGCGAGCAGCGCGACCCGCGGGTTCTCCCTGATGTTCCGCAGCCGGCGCAGGTTGGTCGACTTCTTGGGCTTATGGTCCACCGCCGTGTAGATCAGATCTCCGTCGACCGCGAAGGTGACGGCGACCAGGTGCGGCTGCCCGTCACCCCCGGTCGTAGCGAGCCGCGCCACCCGGGCGTCGGCTAGTCGTCGTTGTGCCTCTTCTTCGGTCAGCCTCACCCGGCCAATTGTCCCCTGTGTTGATCACGCGTGAGCCATGGCACCCCGAAGAACCTGTAGACTTACCTAGCGCCGTCCGCGAGGACAGCCCGCCGCCTTAGCTCAGTCGGCTAGAGCGACGCACTCGTAATGCGTAGGTCATCGGTTCGATTCCGATAGGCGGCTCGAGACTTCTGGCGACCCCTGTGCGCAGAAAGCGCGCACCGGGGTCGTCTCGTTTATCCCCCGGGGGGACGACCCCCCGTACCCCCCGGTGTGAGGCGCGGGGCGCCTCACGGGGTGGGTGGTGTCTGTGGAACGGTAGGTCTTCGGGTCTTCGGGCGGGTCCTCGGAACCCACGGTGTGAGGCGCGGAGCGCCTCACGGGGGCGGGGATCCTGCCGACGGGCATGAAGGCCACCTTAGACAGACTGGGGGCACCTGCGGCATTAAGGTCCCTGCGGACGAGCTAATCGCGCTGCGTTTGGGTGCAAGAGATTCGGGCCGGTGACCACTGATCGTGGCCGTAAACCGGGTGCCGGAAATCTGTCTGGTTCGTGGGGGATGGCATTGTTGGCATCTTCTGTTCGAGGATGTGAGAGTGGACGTTATGTTGGATCGGGGTGCTCGCATCCTTGATGGGTGGCGGACACGGAGATTGTGCGGGGGACCCCATGCCGGTGCTGGTGTAGGTGCTGTTCCAGCGTCATCGCGTCGGCGGGCTGACCATGGGAGCGGATAAGTGAGCGAGACACAGCTTTTCATGCGATTGCCCGAGCTGAGCGACTTGCCTCCGGCCCCGCTGTATGAGGCGCGCTATGCGTTGCGCACGGCGGTATCCGCCGATTATGGGCAGCTGGCCGAGCTGCTGTCCGAAGGGTTCGAAGGTCAGTGGGATGCGGAACGGGTGGCGGCGGAGTTCTCGCCGGGCAACGGAGTCGAGGCCACCTACGTGATCGTCTCGTCGGCGGGAGTGGTTGGCACCGCCTCGGCCCGGTTCCTGCCCGACCGCTATCCGGGGGCGGGCTATGTGCACTACGTGGGCGTCCGGGTCAGCGACCGGGGGCAACGCCTCGGCGAGGTGGTCACCGGGCGGGTGCTCGACCACTTCGCCGCCGCGGGCCTGGACCAGGCGGTGCTTGAGACCGACGACTTCCGGCTGCCGGCGGTGCGCACCTACCTGCGGCTCGGCTTTGTGCCCGAGCCGCGAGCGCCGGGTGACGCCCGCCGCTGGTCGAAAGTGCTCCGGAACCTGGCGCGAACGGGCGACGGCACCGCGAAGGTCCCCGGCACGGCTGCGGGAGCGAGTTCGTGATCGCGCCTCAGCGGGCGCTCGAACGTGCCAGGTGCCAGTAGCCGGCCTTCGCCCAGGAAATGCCGACCTTGCCGAAGACATAGGGCCATTTCGAACATTTTCCTGACCCAATTTGGATAGATTTGTCCAGCGCGAAATGGCCCTACGTGATCGGGGTCGATCCTCCGCTGCCAGGAGGTCCTGGGAGAGGCGGTGAACGGACGGCGGGCTGGGCGCCCGATGGTGAGTCGCGCTCCTTGTCCACGGATTGTGCTAGGCAGGCGGGACAAAATCTCCCGAATGACAGGCAACCTCCGGCGGTCGCGTGCATCTCTTACTTGTGGAAATCGTTACCGCGCAGGCGCCTGGTCGGGAAGTGACCGCGCTGTACGAGGCGCATGCGGCGGGCCTTATCCGCCTTGCCTACGTCATGCTCGGCGACCGTCCGGCGGCTGAGGATGTCGTCCAGGAAGCGTTCATCGGGCTCTACCAGCGGTGGAGTAAGCTGCGCGACACCGCCAGCGCCCCTGGCTACCTGCGGGCAAGCGTACTGAACGGTTGCCGGTCGGTCCTGCGCTCCAGCGCCCGCCGGGACGACCGCATCGCCCGTATCGCCAGCGAATTGCCCTGGGAATCGGCCGAGGCGACCGCGCTCGTCAGCGAGGAATACCGGCAGTTGCTCCGCGGCATCCAGGCGCTGCCGCCCCGGCAGCGCGAAGCGCTGGTGCTCCGCTACTACCTCGACCTGAGCGAGGAGGAGACCGCCCGGTTGATGGGTGTCCGGCGGGGCACCGTCAAGTCCACCACTTCCCGGGCGCTCTCAGCGCTCGGACAACGCATGCGGGAACACTCATGAACGTTTCACCAGACCAGGTCCGCGCCGCGACCCGTAGCGCCGCCGCCGTGATCAAGGAGGACACGGTGCCGCCGCTTCGGCTGGACAAGTCGCCTGGCAGCAGACGACCTAGCCCCGGGCGCCGATCCTGGCCCGCCTGGGTCGCGCCGCTGGCCGCCGCCGCGGCGATCATCCTCGTCGCCGGGGGCATTGTGATCGCCCGTTCCCTGCTGGCTAAGCCCGGAACACCCCGGCCCAGCACTTCCGCTGCGCCTACCCATGCCGCGCCTACCCATAAAGCCTCGGTCAGCCCGTACAGCGGTGTCCCGCCGTATTACGCGGTGGTCGAGAACTCGTCGCTAACGGTCGTGCGGGCCACCTGGACCGGGGCCACGCTCGCCAGGATCACGACGAGCACGCCGGTCGTCGGCGTTTCCGGGGCCGCCGACGGCCGGACGTTTGTCCTTGACGAGCAGCGGTCGATCGTGGGGAACTCGGTGACCTGGGTCGGACAGCCGGCGTTCTACCTGCTACGGCTAACCGCATCAGGAACCGAGGAATCCCTCACCCGGCTCGCGGTCCCGGCGATCCCGGGCGGCACCGTGGTGTCGGGCCTCGCGCTGTCCCCCGACGGCAGCAAGCTCGCCGTCGACGCGGACTCCGGCAGCTGGCCCCGGGCGGGGCTCATGGAGATCATGACCTACACGCTGGCCACCGGTGCGTCCCGTTCCTGGACCGCGAGCGGTGTGACCAATGCGGACGCACCCTTCGGGTTCACCGGGTCGGGGGTGGACGGTGCCCAGAGCATCTCGTGGACGGCGGACTCCCGCACGCTCGCGTTCTCGGTGGAAAACACGTCCTACACCGGAGTGGGCCTGCTCGACACCGCCGCCCGCGGAACTGACCTGATGGCGGACAGCCGCCTCACAGTCACCGTGAGAGACCGCGGCCTGGGGGACATCGAGCCGCCCTATTACTTCGCCTCGTGCAATACGGACGCGATGATCTCAATGGACGGATCCGCGATCGTCTGCGGCTACTCAACGACCGTCTCAACGAGCGCCGGTGATATCACGACGATGGGATTCGCTGAGTACTCGACCGCGACCGGCAAGATGAATCACGTCGTCGGCCTGGTCCGTTTCAAGGCCGAAGCACCCGCCGGCATCTCCATGTACTGGGTCAACTCAACGGGCAAGATCGCGATCGGGATCAGCGAGACGGCTGCCGGAGGCCGCATCGGCGTGATGAACGGCGATAAGTTCACACCGTTGCCGGGGGTCAAGGGCTTTCAAGCCATCGCCTGGTAACGCCCGGTGGTTTGTGGTCGCGCCAGGTCTGTTTGCCCGCATGGCTCCGGTGGCTCGCGGGTGATGGGCTGACCGTCTGCTACCTGCAGTGCGGCGGCTGCCGGCGTAGCTCAAGCGAGTGCCTGGGTCTACCGCGTGCAACTGTTCTGCACCGGACGGGGAAACCGGCAGGCCACCCAGGCCGGTGAGTCTGGGGTCATGACAATCACTGAAGCCGCCAACGCCGCGGCATATGGCAGGCAGAAGACAGAGCCGGCGCGCCAGCAGACCGCGTGGCCCCGAGTCTCCGTTGTCATTCCGACACTGAACGAAGCCCGCAATCTGGAGCACGTTTTCGCCGCCTTGCCCGCCGGGCTGCACGAGGTCATCGTGGTTGACGGCCATTCGGTCGACGGCACGCCTGAGGTCGCGCGGACGCTGCGGCCGGATGTCCGCGTGGTGATGCAGACCAGGAAAGGCAAGGGGAACGCGCTTGCCTGCGGGTTTGCCGCCGCGACCGGGGACATCATCGTGATGATCGACGCCGACGGCTCCACCGACCCGGCCGAGATACCGAGCTTTGTCGAGGCCCTGATGTCGGGTGCGGATTTTGCGAAGGGATCGCGGTTCGCCGCGGGCGGGGGCAGCAGCGACATCACCCCGCTGCGCAGGCTCGGGAACCGGGTGCTCGGGATGATCGTGAACGCGATGTTCGGCACCAGGTACTCGGACCTGTGCTACGGCTACAACGCCTTCTGGGCCAAGCATGTCCCCGTCTTCGGGCTCATGGCGGACACCCCGGAGCAGCAGCCCGTCTGGGGTGACGGCTTCGAGATCGAGACGCTGCTCAACCTGCGCTCCGCCGCGGCCGGCCTGACCGTCGCCGAGGTGCCGAGCTTCGAGCACGCCCGGGTTCACGGCACCTCGAACCTGAACACCTTCCGCGACGGCAACCGCGTCCTGCGCACCATCATCAAGGAAAGGCTCGCGGCATGATATCGGCTTCCGTGGTGATCGCTGCCTTCTCCAGCGAACGGTGGGACTACCTGCGCGACGCGGTCGCCTCGGTAGCGCCGCAGACCCGGCCCGCGCTTGAGACGATCGTGGTCATCGACCACAACCCGGACCTGCTGGCCCGAGCCAGGCGTGAGCTGCCGGGCGCCGTGGTCATCCCGAACACGGGCGCGCGGGGCGCGTCTGGCGCGCGGAACACCGGCGTGGCCCGCTCCCGCGGCGAGGTGGCGGTTTTCCTCGACGACGACGCGTGCGCCACGCCGGACTGGCTTGAGCAGTTGCTGGTCCACTTCGACGACCCGGATGTGGTCGGTGTGGGCGGTCGCGTCGACCCGCTCTGGGCCACCGCACAACCGCGCTGGTTCCCCGGCGAATTCGGCTGGACGGTCGGCGCCTCCTACGCCGGGCATCCCGGCGGAAACGGCCCGCGTCCGCAACGTGTGGGCTAACAACATGGCTGTCCGGAGGTCGGCGTTCGACGCTGTCGGCGGCTTCCGTGAGGACTTCGGCAAGGTAGGCACGGCATCTCGTCCAGAGGACACCGACCTGTGCCTGCGCGTCGCCGGCACCTGGCTGTACGAGCCGACCAGCGCGGTCGGTCACTGGGTCCCGGGACGGCGGGCAAGCTTCCGTTACTTCATGCACCGCTGCTTCGACGAGGGCGTGGGCAAGGTTGGCCTGGCCGCGCTGAACGGCACCGGCACAAGCACCTCGCAGGAGCGCGGCTACGCCGTTCACGTCCTGCCGAAGGCAATCTTCCGCGGGCTGCGCGAGACGGTGCGGGGCGACGGCTCGGGGGCACTGCGGGACGCGGCGATCGTCGTCGGTCTCGGCGCGGCCGTCGCCGGGTTCGCCTTCGGCGGCGTGGCCACCGCGCTGTCACGGTTGGGGCTATCCCGGTGAGCTTCCGGTCGAGGGCCGAATCCTGAACCGGCTGGCAGCGGGTCGTATTAGATAGTTCACTGTGCGTTACGATGTGGGCGTGCCTGGACCAGGCGTGGATCAGTTGGGGGGCTGCGATGAGAAGGGTCGCTTACCTTGCTGCCGCGCTCCTGGCGGCAGCGCTCGCCGCGACAGCCTGCGGTTCGTCGCCAGCGCCAGCGACGGGCGGCGCGACCGGGACCCCCACCGCGAGCGGCGACTCCGGGACAAGCGGACCAGTCTGGCAGCTCAGGTGGCAGACCGATTTCTCGGGAGCCGGCTCAGCTCGGATCCTTCTCCGGCTGCGATAACTATGACCGCACCCCCGCCGCGTACTGCAGCGGGCTGCCCGCCGACCTGCGCGCGCAATGGTGGGCTTATCCGTACATGTGGCCGGACACCGCCACGGAGCAGCATAGGGCGCTCGGCGGTTACTACGATCCCGGGAGCACCGTCTGGATCAGCGGCGGACAGATGCACATCAGGCTTTTCCGTACGACCTCGTGGATCCATTCCGCGGCGGTTGTGCCGAAGGCGTCGATCGGGCTGCTGTACGGGAAGTACGTGGAACGGTTCATGGTCTCCCCGGACTCCGCCCCCGGCTACCGGGGCGCGCACCTGCTCTGGCCGACAGGCGACCCGATCGACTACGAGGTGGACTATCCCGAGAACGAGTGGGATCTCCCGCTCGGATTCTGCGTCCACGTGCACAGCGTCTTCCAGAAAATCGTCGCGAATTCCTGTCCGAACGCCCAGTGGACGCAGTGGCACACCACGGAGATCGACTGGTGGCCGGGCAACCTGACCTTCTACCTGGACGGCCGTGAGATCTACCACATCACCGGCAGCTACGTGCCGACCGAGCCCATGTCCTGGATTATCCAGAACGAGTCGGCGCTCACCGGCGCGCGCCGGCGCCGGAGAACTCCGCCGCGCAGCTCAACCTGTCCTACGTCGCCGTTTACTCCTACGCGGGAGGCAGCGGGTGACAGCGGAGCCGGGTCAGGGGAGCGCCACCCGGTAGATGACGACGTCCGGGTTACGGTAGACGACCCGCCAGGACGGACGGCTGCTGACCGCGCTCGCCAGCCGCGCATAACCGGCCGGATAGCCGAAGTAATTGACGTAGGCGGCCATGCTGCGGCTGAACACCACGTACGCGGCGGGATGCCCGAGCGAGGCGAGCCATCGTTCGACCTCGGTCAGGCTCGCCTCATTCAGCCAGGACTGGCCGTACTGGGGGTCGGCCAGGCACCACCTGGAGGTCGTAGGCGCTGTAGTCGCCGACCTCAAGTGCGGGGAAGCTGTCGGCGGGCAGGACGAGCAGGGAACCCGGCGGCGCATTGTGGTAAAGCCAGAGGCTCGCGGCCAGCTCCGCCGGGGTGAAGGCGTCCACGGACACTGGTCCGTACAGGCCCTGCAGGCCCGCGCCAAGCGCCGCCGCGCACGCGACCGTGGCGGCGACCCGACGCCACGCCACGTTGCGCAGTTCCATGATCAGCCCCGCGATGAGCAGCGCGCACCACGGCGCCGAGAAGAGGAACACGCGGTAGATCGCCTCACCGCCGTAGTCCTGCACCAGCAGCGTGCAGAAGGGGCTGAAGGCGAGAGCGGCGGGGACCGCTACCCGGCCAGGCGACCGCCACCGGAAGATCACGGCGGCCACGGCGGTGAGCCACATGCAGGCCGCGAGCAGGTGAACGACTCTTCCCGTGCTCGCCTCGGCGCCCTTGTGCACGATGCCGCTCACCCCGGACGCGTTCTCGAACACGTCCCCGCCGCTGAAGAGCCCGCCGAACTGCTGGGAAATCACGCTGTAGCGGGGCAGGAGGAACCCGACCGCGATCACGGCGAGCAGCAGCAGTAGGAGCCACCCGCGCCATAGCGTGCCGAGCAGCACCAGGGCTGCGACCGCGAAGAGCACCAGGTACGGGGTGAGCTGGTGCGCGGCGACGATCGCGAAGTAGATCACCGTGACGAGCATCAGCGCGATCAGCCGCATCGTCCTGCTGGCCTCCGGCGGCGCCAGCAGGCCGGCCAGCAGCGCCCGGCGGACGGCGGACACGAGCTTCCAGCGACCGTCGGCCGGGGAGGGCGCCTGCAGCCAGCGGATGATGATCCCGACCAGGCCCAGCCAGAGCAGGTAGCCGAAGGCCTGCGGGGACAGGTAGTCCTGGCCAACCCACGCGACAAGGCCCTCGTACAGCAGCACCGCGAGGTATGAGAGCCGCTGGTCCCCGCTGAGCAGACGGAAGACCCCCAGCAGGAGGAGCGCGTCGGCAAGCTCGAACGCGACGGGTCCCCAGGCCGCGAACGAGAGCGGGCCGGTGCCGCCGAGCGAGCTGACCGACGCGGCCAGGCTGAACAGCGCCGGCCACTCCTGGTAGATGTTGCCGGCGTCGGTCACGCGCCCGTACAGGCCGAACTCGCTGGCCACGCCGACGTGCTTGTAGACCCACGCGTACTCGGGGGTACCGCCGTACAGGATCGGCACGGCGGTATGAATGGCCACGATGAGGCCGGCCAGCAGCGGGATGAACACCCACCCCCGCGGCCGTGACCGGCCTAGCTCGGCCAGCGCGCCCGCCAGCAGCAGGGACAGGCCGACGATGAACCAAGGGCTTGCGCTCGCCAGCAGTCCGTAAGCGCCGATAGCCTCCCGGTGGGTCTGGCTCAGGCCGAACGCCCACGTCCCGAGCCCGGCCAGCAGCAGTCCCGGCTGGAGCAGGGCCAGCGCGGTTGTCTTTGCACCCGGCCGGCCGGGAAGGTAACGACTGGTTCCACCGGGAGACCGCTGCGCGAGGCCCGGTCTCACCCGCGAACCTCACGCACCAGCCGCGCGGCGCAGGACAAGATCCCCGCGACCGCCAGCGCCAGCAGGGCGCGCGGATGCCAGGCGGCCAGCCACACCATAACCGCGCTCGCGAGAGCGGTGACCGCCAGGCTCAGCACCAGCGTGAAACCGGCCTGGGTGAAGCTGTCCCCGCTGTCGATCCAGCACATCACGCCCGCGCCGGCGGACACGCTGGCCACTAGCAGGCCGCCGGCCAGCGCGGCCCCGTGCCACGGCGCGGCGAGCACGAGGACCAGGGCCGCGGCGCTGACCGCGCCCCCGGCGCACGCCGTCAGTCCGGTGCGGGTGGAAATGGTCATCGCACCCGCCGCGCGGGCACCCCGACGTAGACAGCACCCGGGTCGCAGTCCTTGGTCACCAGCGCGCCGGCCCCGATGATGGTTCCCTCGCCGACGGTCACGCCCGGCATGATCGTCGCGCGTGCCCCCAGCCAGCAGCGGTCTTCGATCCGTACCTCGAGGTACGAGGCCTCCCGCGCCACCTGGCCGTCGGCGTCTATCTCATGAGTCGAGGTCATGATCATCACCTCGGGACCGATGAAGCAGTCATGGCCGATGACGATGCGCCCGTGGCCCTCGAACCAGCAGCCGGCGTTAACGCCGGAGCCAGCCCCGATGCTGATCTGCTCGGACTCGAACCAGCAGTGCTCAAGCCCCCAGACCACCGGCCCCAGGGTGACGCCGCCGAGGCGCAGCATGGTCCGCCGCATCGCGAGCGGCAGGAAGAACGACGTCGCCGGGTGCCCGCGCAGCAGCCAGCGCCTCAGCTGAGCCAGGTTGAACGGCAGCGCCGCCACGGCCGCGCGGGCCGGGTGGGTTACTTCCCTGACTGAGATCGGCCGTACCCCGGGCGAAGCCATCATGTCCTCCTGAACTCGGCGCGACCGATTCGTTTTATGGCGAAGGGTGTGACCATTGCCGCCGTCGCAGCCTGGGTGACCAGGTAGGCCCAGCCGACCCCGGTGATCCCTAGATGCGGCAGCAGCAGCAGTACCAGGGCCAGGAGCAGCGCTCCCGCGCACGCCTGGAGGGCGGCCAGCAGCCAGACCCGCTGGTCGAGCCAGGCGAGCGTCGAGTAGAGGACCACCACGGCGGTGAACGGAGAACTCAGCCCGATCAGCCGCAGCAGCGTGACCCCGTGCGCCGCGTAGCGGCCGCCGACGATCTCCAGCAGCGGACGCGCGCCCGCCACGCAGACGATCATTGCCCCGGCGGCGATTCCCGCCCACAGCAGCAGGCTGCGCCGCAGCAGGTGACCGGGATGGCCGCGTGACCCGGCGAACTCGACGACGAACGACGCGGCAACGTTCCACATCACCAGGGTGATGCCCGGCGCGATCAGCCACGGCAGGGTCAGGTAGGCGGCCGCGGCGGTGCCGAGGCGCGAGACGACCAGCAGCGGGATGACCTGCACGGTGGCGGTGGCGCAGATGGTTCCCGCGTACTCCGCGGCGACGAAGGAGAGCAGGCGCCGCCGACCTGGCAGCGTGCCTGGAACCTTGCCGTGCACCGGCAGCGCCCGCCTGAACAGAAACGAGTTCACCGCGATGGCCGCGGCGAACGCCGGCAGCACCCAGGCCGCCACCGCGCCCATCGCGGACAAGAAGAGCAGCGGCAGCAGCGCCACCCTCGCCACCGCGGCGGTGATGTTCTCCACCGCGACCCAGGGGGTCAGGCGCAGCGCGGTCAGCACGGAGTCTTCCAGTGCGAAGACGGCGAGCACCGGGACCGCGAGGGTGAACTCCACGGCGTGCGCGAACCCGGGGGGCACGACATGGCGGCCGAGGCCGCTCGCGCAGTACACGGCGCCGACGACCACGGAGAAGAGCAGGACCGCCAGGTAACTACGCCGCACCAGGCCGTTACCGAGGCTGCCGGCGGCAGGGAGCAGGCGGACAATGACGTTAGTCAGGTTGAGCTGCGCGATCACGGCAAGCAGCGTGAGCGCGGCCACGCAGGCCGAGGCCTGCCCCACCATGGACGGTGGTCGCAGGTGGGCCGCCACCGCCCAGAAGACCAGCCCGAGCGCGTTGGCCGCGATGGTCGCGATCATCAGGGCCATGGCATTGGCGGTCAGTGACTTCTGCGGCCGCGGGAGCCTGACCGTCCGCAAAACCATTACGGCCGCCACCGACGCTGCGCCCAGCGGGCGCGCAGGTACTCCGTCGGCCCCGCGATCATGCCGCGGAACTCGGCGCGCGCCAGCGCCGGCGGGTACTCGACATCGCGATTGACCCGCTTGGCGGACGAGTGACTGCGCAGCGACCTGAGCCAGGTCGGCACCACCCCGGCCACCCCGAACATGTGCCGTGGGTCGCGGAGCGCGATCGCGGCCAGCATGGCGGTCTCGCCGACCCCGTAGCCGTATATCTGGCGCTCGAGATCGGCGTCGGTCCCGCGGTGCTGGTGCTGAATGATCGCCGTCGGCTCGTAGCCGAGCTGGTGTCCCGCCATGAGCAGCTCCAGCAGCATGGCGAGGTCTTCGCCGCCCCGGGTGCGGGTCCCGACCCCGAGCGCCTCATCGAACCCGCCCGCCGCCTGCAGCACAGCGGTGCGGAACGCCATATTGGAACCAAGACCGAACTCGCCGGTCAGGTAGATGGAGCGGATCTGCTCGGTGCCGGCCTCCTCATCGCGGCGGCGCACGGTAAAGCGGCCGACGCGCTGGAAGGTCAGCGGTGCGAAGCCCCGGTCCAGGCCGCTGCCCGACTGTTCGAACAGGATCTGCGCATGCGTTTCGAGTTCAAGCGGCACCACCAGCCCAGTGACGGCCGAAGCATGCGGCTGGCCCGCAAACCGGCTGCTCAGCGCCCTGAGCCAGCCCGGATGAACCTGGACGTCATCGTCGGTGAAGGCGACGATTTCGCCGGTTGCGACCGACACGCCCCGGTTGCGAGCAGCCGAGATTCCTGGCCGCGGCTCCCGGACCACCCGTACCCCGTCGATCCCGGCCGGTTCAGCTCCCGCCGTCGCCGCGCCGACCGGCCGGTTGTCGACAACGATCACCTCATAGTCGGGGTGGTCGAGCTCGGCGAGGCTTTTAAGGCAGCGTTCCAGGGCGGCCGGACGCGCGAAGTTGGTTGGCACCACGACGCTGGCGCGGGCCGGCGACACCGCGGCGGAGCGAGCCGATCCCTGGTCCCATTCCGCGCCGAGCTGACGGCGCAGCTCATCCGCCAGTTCGTCGGCGGTGATCACCGGGCGGCGCAGCGAGATCTCCACCGACCCGAGCGGACGCCCGGCCCGGCAGACCAGGATCCACGCGGCCGTATAGGGGGCTGGCCCGGGACGGCCGCAGTCCAGGTCCACGAGCGGCGCCGCGACATCGATCACAGCCACCCGCACTGGCGCGCTCAGGCGCATCGTCGGACCTTATTCGGCATGATCTTCGCCAGCCCCCCGACTCGGCAGCACCACGAAGGCGATGACATCACTCGCAGCACTTAGTCACGTTAAGTAACATAACTATTACCCTGTCACTCTGGAATCACACACCCCGCCACCCCCAGCCTCCGGCAGCGCGACCCCGCACCTCTCGGGCTACGCGGTGACCAAGATCGTCGTCTTTGCCTAGGAGGCGCCCATGATCATGTCCGGTTTGCGGTAAATGTGACGCCGGTTGGTAAGCAGAGATGACCGCGGTGTCGCGGCAGGCGGTGGCCGGGCCGGGCATACCGGTGCCAGCCGGGCAGCGTGCGCCCCGGTGCCGGGACAAAGTAACGAGGCGCGGCAGTCTAGCTGCCACGGGGAGGGCAAGGCCCGCGAGGCGTGGACACGCGGATCGCCCCGGGGCGCTACCGGGGCGATCTTGTTCCTGGAACTGGCGAAGGCTGGGTCAAGAGGACGCGGGAGGCTGGTCGATGCGGACCAGGTTGCCTGAGGGGTCGCGTACGGCGAAGTCGCGTATGCCCCAGAACTGTTCGGTCGGCTCCTGGACGATCTCGGCCCCCGAGCCGCTTATCTTCTTGAAGGCGGCGTCAAGGTCGTCGGCGCTGAAGTGGACGCCGTTCAGCGCGCCCTTGGCGATGAGGGCGGCGATCAGGTCGTTGTCGTCGGGGCTTCCGTTCAGGTAGTTCGTGAGGACGATCGCGACGCCGGGCTGGGTCGCGGAGCCGACGGTGATCCAGCGGAAGCTGTCTCTTGCGACGTCGTTGCGCACTTCGAGTCCGAGCGTGTCACGATAGAACGCCAGTGCGAGATCCGGGTCATGGACTTGGACGAAGCAAGTCGAAAGATTGAGTTCCATATCCGCAATGCTAGCGAGCAAGTACCGCCTGAGCTTCTTCGATCCTGCTCGGTGTGCGACTCGGCCGGGTCGCCTCCTTGGCGATGCAGCCGGGCACCGTCGCGAGATTACCGTGGTCACGGGCTCGGTAAGCCGTCGGCGTCTCGCCTACCAGCTGGGTGAAGCGTGCGCTGAACGAGCCTAGCGACGTACAGCCGACCGCCATGCATACGTCGGTGACGGACAGGTCACCGCGGCGCAGCAGCGCCTTGGCGCGCTCGATCCGGCGCGTCATCAGGTAGGAATAAGGCGTCTCGCCGTACGCCGCGCGGAACTGCCGTGAGAAGTGCGCGGTCGACATCAGCGCGGTCCGGGCGATCGCGGCGACGTCGAGCGGGCTCGCGTGCTCGCGGTCCATAAGGTCGCGGGCCCGGCGCAGCCGCGCGAGGTCGGCCAGCTTCTCTGGCGTCATGGTCCCACCATATTCGCCTGGCCGGTGAACGTGGCCGCGGGACTGGGCTCCGGTCGCGCGGGCCTTAGTTCGTGACCATGAAGTACAGCCACGGGCCTTGCTGGTTCAGGTTCGTATTGTCCCGGGAGCTGCGGAAGTAGTCCCCCCGGATCCGGTACCTGGCGCCGACCGCCGGGTACAGGCTGAACGGCGCCGTGTCGTGGCTCGCGCGGTCCAGCGCGTCGCAGCCCCACTTGGTGTCCACGTGCCAGCCCGCGCCCGCGTCGTACTGCTCCGTCTGCGGCTCAAGGCATTCGCCGTGCTTGTCCGGCCAGACCTTCGAGTACAGGGTCAGCGTGCCGTTGCCGTGGAAGACGTCGTAGATGATGCCGCTGCCGCTCTTGCTCCTCTTGTAGTAGCCGGTGAGCCGGTCGGCCACCCGTGCGTACACGTACAGGGTGCGACTCGCGGAGTCGGGCTGATCGCGCCCGCCGTCCGGGAAGACAGCGGTGAACCTGGTGGTCCTGGTGACCGGGTAGGTCTGGTACCACTTGCCCCTGGTATCGACGTCGCCGGTGGCCACCAGCTTGCGCGGCTGGCCAGCGGGCTGAGCGTAGAGCGAGACCTTGCGGTCGGCGACCGTCCGTCTCAGGGTGAGGGTAAGCGTGACCCTCGTCCCGTAGGCGATGTCGGTCACGGGAGAGCTGACAGAGATCTGCGGTCCGACGGGCGCGGCTGCCCCGCTGTTTCCGGCGAGCACGGTATTTCCGGCGAGCACCTTATTTTCGGCAAGCACTCTGTTTCCGGCAGGCACTCTGTTTCCGTTCGGGACGGTGTTTCCGGCGAGTGCCGTGGCGGAGGGCAGTGCGAGGAGCCCGATCGTCCCGGTTAGCGCGCAGCCGAGTACCGTGAGCCTGAGGCGCATGACAATTCCACCCCTGGGAAAGTCCGTCGGAAAAACTTCAAAGTCGAGTATCCCGAACGGAAGCGACTTACTCTGGTCGCCACGCCGTTACCGTGCACTTTTAAATTTGCCGCCGGATCAGAATTTAGTTTTCGACCAATTACCTCAAAAGCGGCGAAGGTCGACCTGTCTGTAAAAGGTGAATTCCTATGCAAAGAGTATTGGTGACCACAGGAAGCCGTATTCGTTCGGGATAATTAATTTAAAACGCGGTTCTCGGGTCGGCGCCTGACCAGGCGGCGCGGAGCAGCGTGCGGAGGTCGTCGGCGGTGACCGGACGCGGGTTGGACGGGGGGACAGCGGGCAGGATCGCTTCGGCTGCCTCGGTGATCAGGTCCTCGGTGAAGCCGTAGTCCGCCAGGGCGTGCGGTGCGTTCAGTTCCTGTTTGAGCGCGACCACGCCGTCGAGTGCGCCGCTTGAAAATCCGTTGCTTGAAAATGCCGCCGCGATCCGTCGTTCGGCGTCCGGTGCGGCCGGAGCGTTGAACGCCAGCACGTAGGGGAGCACGGTGGCGTGGGTCTGGGCGTGCGGCAGGTTGTACTTGCCGCCGAGCACATGGCAGATCTTGTGGTGCAGGCCCGAGCCGGCCGAGGCGAAGGCGGTCGCGGACAGGTAGGCCGCGTACAGGGCGTGCTCGCGTCCGTCGAGGTCCATCGGGTCCGCGACAACCTTGGGCAGGCCCACGGCCAGCGACCTGATGCCCTCGGCCGCGAAGGCGGCGTTGATCGGGTCCGCGTTCGGTGCCCACATCGAGTCCACGCAGTGCGCGAGCGCGTTCAGGCCCGACGCCACGCTCAGGTCGACCGGGAGCGACATGGTGAGTACGGCGTCATAGATGATTACCTTGGGCAGGACCTTGAGGTCGACGCCCGTCGTCTTCTTGGCGCCTTCCGTCAGCCCCCACACCGGGGTGGCCTCGGACCCCGCGTAGGTGGTGGGCACCGCGATGACCGGCAGCCCGGTCGTCATCGCGACCGCCTTGGCCAGGCCGGTCGTCGACCCGCCGCCCACGCTCACGAGGACGTCAACGTCGTTGTCCACGGCCGCCGCCCGGGCCCGTTCGGCCACCTCGACCGGGACGTGCATCACCACGTCGTCGTGACGCAGCACGACCGGTATGCCCTTGGCGACCGTGTCGGCCAGCCGCATCTCGGACGCGCCCGCGATCAGCATGACCCGGCTGGCCCCCAGATTGACGATCTCACTGCTCAGGTTGTCCGCCGCCGCGCCGGAACCGAAGGCGACGCGCTGGGGCAGGGTGTCGTGGACGAAGCGCATATTCCTTATTGTCCGCTACTGCCTGCTCAGCTGGGCGGTGAGGGCATGCCCGAGCGCCTGCTCCGGTTCGGCTCGCGCGGAGCGTGCTAGGTTTCCTGTCAGGCGGCGCTAATCTGGCGCATTACCGGCAGATCAGCGCCGGCCGGTTTGCGTCCGGAATGCTCATCGGGCAGCCCGCGGCTGCCGCAAGGAGAGATGCCGATGCCGTCGGTGACACCCTACCCAGAAGCTGGCGCGCGGGGTGGCGGGCGGGCTGGTGACGAGGGCCGGCCGCGCTGCAGGCCTGGCTGTACGAGGTCAGGCCCGATGGCACGAGCCATCTGATGGGGCCGCCGACCGCTCGGCCGATGGCGGCGATAGACACGGGCGGCACCCTGTGCGTCTCCGTGGAAGGCGGGCAGAACACCCCGGCCAGGAAGTACCTGAAGGCGCCGCCGGCCGAGGGGATGTCGTCGGACCCGGTGACCGTGAGCATGGACCCGCGCAACGGCTTCTGGATGATCCAGAACAGCGGCATCACGAACACGCTCCGGGTGCAGCAGTACGGCCTGTCCGCCGTGCCGCTCCGCCCGCAGACGTCGATGCCCATGGCCGGCCGGGACGTGGCGGTGTGGATTCCGGTGGTGCCGCACGGCCCCACGTCGGGCAAGACCGAGAGTTTCCGGCTGCTTATCCTGGCCGCCGGCCCGGAGAAGCAGGACGGCGCGGGCCCGACCAGGCTCATCACGGCGCCGCGCAGGTACCTGTCGGAAGCCAAGCAGGAAGCACTGATCGCGTACTTCGGCGATCACCTCTCCTGGCCGCCGCTGCCGGCCCCCCATGTCCGGCAGCAGGCCGAGGTCGAGAAGATCGCCCAGCAGTACCGGCTCGCGAAGGCGCCGAACCCGGAGCGCTGGGCGAGGAACCGGTTCGACGTGCTGGCCGGCCGGGACGGGCTGTTCCGGGATGCCGACTGGTTTCCGCGGCTCGGCGGCCCCGACCGGACCCTGGCCAACCACCTGGCCGCCTTCTACCGCCTAGTCGAGCTCCGCACGATCACGCTGCGGCGCGTCTGCGAGTGGGCCGAGAAGTACGACGTCGAGCCGTACGCCATCATCGACAAGCGGCTCGTTCTCGGCCGGTGAGCGGCTACTGCTCAGGCTGCTGCTGCTCCGGCGTATCCATGGAAGCGGCCATCCGGACCGCCGTCACGGTGTCATGCCAGCTTCGCGGGTCGGGGAACTTCTGGCCGACCAGCGTGGCGGCCTTCATGAGGCCCTCCTTCAGCATGGCCAGGTCTCCCGGCGGCACGAAGATCGCGCCGGCATAGCCGTTGGCGGCCTCGGGCAGACCGCCGACGCTGGTCACCACGGTGGGCAGGCCCCAGCTCATCGCCACGTGCAGAATGCCGCTGCTCGATGAGCGCAGATATGGAAGCACGGCGACGTCGGCGTGCGCGAAGGCCGCGCCGACGACCTCGTCCGGCACATATTCGTTGACGAAGGTGATGCGGTCAGCGTGCGGGCTGGCGGCGATGAGACTAGCCGGCTCCGTGCAGCCCTCCCAGGTCTCTCCGACCACGGTCAGCCACAACCGCTCGGCTTCCTCCCGCGACAGCGAGTTAAAGACGCGAAGCAGGTCCTCCAGCCCCTTATACGGCCGTATGAGGCCGAAGAACAGCAGGTTCACCACGCCGTCGGACTTCGGTGCGGTGCGCACCGCGGAAATGGCGGCCGCGATGGCTGGATCCGACGTTTCCTGGAGGTCGCGGTATTGGTCGTAGGGACCGTGCGGCACCAGCGCGACGCGCATGTCCATCGGCCCGTAATTGGTCTCGAAAAGCTGCCAGTCCGACTTGGAGTGGACGATGCAGCCATGCGCGAGCCGGATGAGCGCGCGCAGCCCCAGGCGGCCGTAACTGCGGGCCAGCGCCAAGCCGGCCTCGCCCGGATCCTGGAGTTCGTGCAGCTCGATGACCACGCGCATGCCGGTGAGGCGCGCGTACAGGGCGAGCACCAGGTAGGTGTGGAGGGTGGCCGCTGTCCACCACTCGAGCAGCAGCACCTTGGACCGGCGTGACCGCAGGAACCGCAGCGCCCGCGGGAGGGAGGCGCCCCACCACCAGTCAATCCCGTCGAAGACGGATACGTCGGCGCTGTACTCCATACTCGCCCGCTTCAGGCCGACGCGGCTCTTACCTGGGTAGAGGAGGCGCGGAAGCAGATGGCGGAGCAGGATAACGTTGGTATCGCACTGGTCGCTGGCCATGGAATTAGCCAAGCGGCAGGTGTAGTAGCTGATTCCGGAAGTGAATCGCCAGCCCGGTCCAACTAGGCAAACCGACAATTGCGAATCGTCGCTTTCAGGGGAAGCAACTTCATTTACTACATGGCCGGGTGCGGCTTCGGCCGACTCTTCAGATGAGAAATTCTGCTCAATGTGGCCATGATCACTCTGCACTGTCCGAGTCGACTCAAAAGATGGCGGCTGAAGCCCACGAGTAGTCACGTCGCACCTGTTCTGCTGATAACTCAATTTCTATTTATAAAACAAAAAAAGTATTGCTTTGCTGCGTTTATCGGAAATGGCGGGTACAGATGATGGCGGGCACAGAGTCGCTCTGGTCGACCGTCGCGACGGACTTTGAAGCGAGATCGTACCGTACATGATCGTGATGGGGGGTGCTGTTAACCTCCGGATAAGTTTGTCGCAACCGTCAGGGGGGTGGCCGGGGATGCCGGTCCACCAGTGACGCATCTGGGTCGTGGGTCGGCAGAGCAACGCGTAACCGATACGAGGGTACCTGGCTGATGCCCCGAGTTTCTGATAACCGGCAAGATCATCCACTGTCCGACATGTCCCCCTACTGGGTGTAGTCGTCGGATCATCACTTTCCGCTACCTCAGTAGCGGTGTTGAATGGGCAATGTACCGGGGCAAACGTGTCGTGAGAAGCGCAAGCGCCCTGTCTCTTGGCCGGGTATAGTGTCCGCATTAGTCACCTAGGTCAGGAGTGTGGCCGCCGGGCGTCAGATGCGGACGCCGCGGAATCGCTCCGGCCGGCCCCCCGGCGAACGAAGCGAGATACTGCTCGTTCAGCTAGTTCAGCGACTCAATGGGCGGGAAAACTGGAGTCAATTAGGAGGCGGTCGCATGACGCTGCCAGCAGCAGCCCCAGCACTCCATGCCGCGAAATCTGAACGCAGCCCAAGCGGAGGGTTCGTGCCAACTCGTGTTATCGAGGTTGATCTCGGTGAACCGCTGCCGAAGCTTGTCCACGATGGCCATTACGGCCGGGCGTGGATCCTCGTCCGGCTGCTCACCGAGCCGATCGGCGTCTGCGTGCTCCCGCTGCCGCGAGAGGGAATCGATGCCGACGCGCTGGCGGCCCTGCTGTGGACCGAGTTGAGCGGGCCGATCACGCAGCGGTTTGCGGCCGCCGGGCTGGCGGCGCCGGCCGACCTGACCGCGGCCGGCCTCGCCGTCGATCCCGAGACGTGGCCGTACCTGCGCGAGCGGGCGGCATTGCTGGCCGGCGCGCCGTTCATCAGCGTTGTCATCTGCACCCGGGACCGCCCCGAGGAGATAAGGAAGTGCTTGAGCCGTCTCGCGCGGCCAGAAGTACCCGCGGTTTGAGGTGGTGGTGGTTGATAACGCTCCTACGTCTGACGCCCTCCGTAATGTGGTCGAGGGCAGTGTTGCCAAGGGAGGGGCGGGCGAGGGAGCGGAGTTCCGCTATTGCGTGGAGCCGCGGCCGGGCCTGTCCTGGGCGCGGAACGCGGGGATCGCGGCGGCGACGAGCGACATCATCGCCTTCCTCGACGATGACGAGGAGCCGGATGAGCACTGGCTGGCCGGCGTCGCGGCAGGCTTCGCCCGGAGCGAGCGCATCGGCTGCGTTTCCGGCATCGTTCTCCCCGCCCGGCTCGATAACGCCGTGGAGAACCTGTTCGAGGAGATCGGCGGGCACAGCAAGGGCAGCGGTTTCGTCCGGGAGACCTTTACCAAGTCCGGCCCGCAGAGTCCGCTCTGGCCGCTGCCGCCGTTCGGCGTGGGCGCCAACATGGCCTTCCGGCGGGCGGCGCTTGACCGCATCGGAGGGTTCGATGTGGCGCTCGGCGCCGGAACCCCGACCGGCGGCGGCGAAGACACGCTCGCGATAACGCTCGTCATGCTCTGTGGCTATGAGGTCGCGTACGAGCCTGTCGCCCTCATGTGGCATTACCACCGCCAGGACATGGCCAGCCTCAACAAGCAGTTGCACGGGTACAGCGTCGGGCTGACCGCCTTCTACGCCGCCCTGCTGAGACAGCGCCCGGGTGCGTTGTTTGGGCTGGTCAAGTTGCTTCCCGGAAGCGGCCGGCTACCTGCAAGGGCGGGAAAAGCGCGCCCGATGAGGCGCCCGAGGAGCCCCAGGATCTCGCGGCGGAGCTGGACCGCCGTCAGCTTCAGGGGATGCTCAAGGGTCCGCTGGTCTACGCGAAGAGCAGGCGTTTGCAGCGACGCGTCGCGGCCGCTGCGCGTTCCAAGTTATACATAAAAGTGTCACAAGTACCGCGATGCGCTACTTGCCGGACTTGCCACGTATGCCCCCCTGATCGCCTATGCTGCAGTCCAGGGGGCGCTGTGATCGTCCGGGCAGGTAGACAGGTACGCCTAGCCGGCTGGAGGTTCCCGGGGCGTGGTGGCAATGGACGGATCACTTGGCTCACGGGCGGCGGTCCGCAGGCCAAGCCGGGCTGCAGCAGGCTCCGGAGGCGTCCGCGATTTCCCGCGTTCCGATAAGCGTCATCGCGCTTATCGCCGCGATCGGCGTCTTCGTCTCGTCCATGGGCTACGCGGCCGGACGCGCGGGCGATGGTCCGCACAGCGGGCCGGGTGTCGCGCTCTACTGGCTCGGCCAGGTACTGATACTGGTCCCGATCGCCGGCAGGCTGCTGAGCCGGCGCCAGCTGAGCAATGGCTCAACCATCACGCTCATCGTGGTCCTCACCGTTGCTGAGTATCTGCTGAAGGTTAACTACTCGCCGCTTGGGTTCACCTTCAACGATGAATTCCTGCACTGGCGCGGCACCGTCAACATGCTGCAGTCGGGGAAGCTGTTCGAGCTGAACTACGGATTGCCGATCGGGACGCACTACCCGGGAATCGAGGAGGTCACCTCCGCGCTGATCTCGGCCACCGGGCTCTCCGTCTTCGAGGCCGGCCTGATAGTCGCGGGGGTCGCCCACCTCCTGTTCATCCTGTTCCTGTACCTGGCCTTCTGCGCCGCGATCCGCTCGCACCGGATCGCGGGCATCGCGATCCTGATCTACTTCAGCGCGCCCTCGCTGACGTCGTTCAACTCGATGTTCGTCTACGAGACGCTGGCGCTCGCCTTCTTCGGCATGTGCATCGTCGCCGGCCTGCGGTCGGCGATCGAGAAGTCGCCGTCCGACCGCAGGCGCTGGTTCATCGTCGCGGTCCTGTGCATCCTCGCCACGGTCATCACGCACCACGTCACCAGCTACATGCTCACCTTGTTCCTGGTTCTGGTGGCGATCGCGAGCAGGCTCACCGGCTCGCGCAACACCGCGGCCAGGTTCGGCATCCTCGCGCCCATCTCCGCGGCCTCGGTCGTCTTCTGGATCGCCTTCATCGCGCCGGACACGATCTCCTACTTCAGCCCCAACGTGGTGGGCATCGTCCAGGGCCTGAGCACCTCACCAAGAGCGGGTCCTCCGACGCGCCGTCCACCTCGACGTCGCCGTTTCAGCAACACGCCCTTGAGGGCGCCGGCCTCGCTGGTCATCACGCTGCTGATCGGGTTCGGCTCCTGGCAGGCATGGAAGCGGTACCGGCGCCACCCGTGGATCATCGGCATGATGATCGGCGGCTCCTCGGCTGGTTCGTCTCCCTTGGCATCCGGCTCGGCACCTCGGACGGGCAGGAACTCGCCGGGCGGGCCGCGACCTACATCTACATCCCGGTGAGCGTCCTCGCGGCGCTCGCCCTGACCAGGCTGGTCAACAGCGGCCCGGTGCGCCGCCTGGCGCTCCGCCGCCACCGCCGCCGTCGTGGCCGCCGTCGTGGCGCTGCTCATCGACGGGCTCGCCAACGGCTGGCCGCCCTACTGGGAACGGCTGCCCGGCCCGCACCAGGTGGCCAGCTTCGAGTCTTCGGTCGACCCCGAGGAGATCGCCGTCTCGTAACTGGAGCCTGGCGCAGCTCGGCCCGGGCAACGTGTTCTCCTCCGACGCGGGCATCTACCCGGTGCTCATCGGCTACGGCGATCAGAATCCGACCGGATCGGCCACCTTCCTGTACAGCACCCCGACGTGGACTCGGCGGTCGCCGGGCAGGCAGCAGGGCTGAATATCCAGTTCGTGGAGACGGACACGCGGCTGACCACATCGCTGCCGCCGGCCGGTAACTACTTCACCGACGAGACGAGCTCCCCCACCTCGCCGCTTCCTTCCGCCAACATCACCAAGTACAACCACATCGAAGACGTGGCCCGCGTTTACGACGACGGGACCATCAACATCTACGACATGCATGACCTTGGGATATGTACCGCAACCGAAACCTTGACATCGCGATCGCGGCGATAATCGCGATCCTCGGCGGGCTTGCTGCCGCGAAGCAGCTGCCCGGCGAGGTCACGATCCCGCTCGGGCTCGGTCTCTTCTTCGCCCCCGGCTACCTGTGGTCCGAGGCGATCCTCAACCAGTGGCTGCCGGGTGTCGAACGGGCGATGACCTCCGCTCGGCATGGCCCTCATCTTCCCGATCCTCGGCGGCTTCCTGTTTTACGGGCTGCACATCCCGCTGTTTAAGTCCGCCTGGATAGGCCTGCTCGTCGTCCTGACTCTTCTCGGCGTCGTCGCGGTCGCGGTCCAGCGGCTGCGCGAGGTGCCTCAGGCCCAGCGGCAGGAGCAGGGCAGGGGCCAGCAGGCGCCGCGCCAGGGCGGGTCGGTCGCGCTGAACTCTGTCGTCTTCGGCCTGGCCGCGATGATCGGCATCGGCTCGGTCGCGTACTCCGTCAAGAGCGCGGAAACGCAGAAGTTCCCCGGGTACACCGCGCTGTCGATGACCGAGGTGGCGAACAACACCGCCGCCCAGAACTCGCGCGGTTGAGCAACGACCCGTCGGCCCAGGCGACGGCGGCCAACGAAGAAGATCAGCTCCTGGGGAGCGCCACGCAGGCCCACCTTCTCGTCACGAACCACGAGGCCGTGGCCGAGCAGTACGTACTGAAGCTCCTGCGGAAGTGCCAAGTCAGCAACACCTGGACCATTACGCTTAGCGACGGCCAGTCATGGCAGCAGACCATCGCGTGGACATAACAAGTCCGAAATGCTGGCGGATCTGTACATGGTGCCGAACACCACGACGCCATCTAATTACACTACTAATGGCGAGTGCGTGAGCAACATCAAGCTCTTGCCCGCCGTTCTGCAGCCCGAGGATCCCTGCTACGTCGGGAAGTCATGAAAAAGACTCCGTACCTGTACCTCACGTCGGCGGCCTGTAACGTCAAGTTCCGGCTCCACGGAGTGCAGGCGCCTCGCTGTCGCATGCGAGGGACGGCTACCGATCTTGAGCGGCAAGGGCACGATACGGATGGGCAAGCGGTTTGTGGTCCGCGGCCGCGTCGCGCCCTGTGAGCTATCGGCCGACGAGAATGGTCAGTTGCTGATCGGCGACCGGGTGTTCGTCAACCAAGGGGTCGCCATCGCGGCCAGGGAATCGATAGAGATCGGCGATGACAGCCTGATCGGCGATTTCTCTGCGATATATGATTCGAATTGGCATCAGCTTGACCCCGTTCATCCAGATAAACCGCGCCCGGTGATCATCGGCAAGAATGTCTGGCTCGGCAACGGCGTGCTCGTGCTGCCGGGCAGCACGATCGGCGACCACACGGTGGTAGCCGCGAGATCGGTTGTCAAGGGCACCCTCCCGCCGCGTGTCCTCGCGGCCGGCAACCCCGCCGTGGTGGTGCGGCAACTTGAGATACCCGACGGCTGGCGGCGACGTTTATGACGCGGGTGTCACCGTCACCGGGCGTCTTGGCTTCGCCGCCCTGGATTGACGGACGGACCGGCCGCCTGGGCTCGCCGTCTGCCCGTTCCGCCCCCAGACCAGGCAGTCCGTGGGAAGGCGGCCAGCGCAGCCAGGGGATCGGCTATCGCGAGGTCCTGAGGCTTCGTCACTGCTGGTGGCGAATTGGTCATAGATCGGTGACATCACGATCTATGTCCGGAGTAGCTAAACGTCTGCGGAGCAGGGTCCGATCTGTGTAGACTCCTGACACAGGTGAAATGTCTAACACTGAAGTCACAGCCTCGCTACTTTGTACGGATCGCCCGGAAGACGAGCCGCGACGTGTGACTCTCGCCACCAAGATGTTGAGACGCCTCTAATCGGGGTTTGAGATGCCCGCTAACAAGTGATTGGGCTAACCGGGTCTGGGCGGACCGAGGTAAAGGGGATACCCGTGGTAAGCATTGAGACTCCAAGCGTGGCGCTTGAAGCCGAGCGTGAGGGGTCGTCTTTCGGAGTGGGCTCGGTAGAGGGCCCAGCTCGCCTACGTTCTGTGGATGATATGACTCTCCTGGGTGATGACGAGAGGCCAGTCCCCGTCAAGTTGTCCATTCTCATGGCCGCTTATAACGAAGAGCGGACGATCATGAAAGTGGTGCACGGGATCCTGTCGTGCCGGTTTCCCTGCGAGGTCGAGCTGATCGTCGTGGACGACGGCAGCACGGACGCCACGCCAGACCTGCTCAAGGAGGTCGACGATCCCCGGGTCATCGTTCACCGCCACGCCAAGAACTCCGGTAAGGGTGCGGGCCTCCTCACCGCGGCCTCCCTGGCGACGGGAACCCACATGATCCCCTTCGACGCCGACATGGAATACGCGCCGGAGGACATCGCCGACATGCTCGTCCCCGTCATCAAGGGGCGGGCCGATGTCGTCTACGGTGTCCGGCTCTTCGGGTGCAACACGGTGTACCAGTCGTACCGGTACGCCATCGGCAACAAGGTCATGACCCACTTCGCGAATATTCTTTATAATTCTTATCTCAGTGACATGCACACCTGCCTGAAGCTGATGCCGCTTCCGATGTTCAGGAAGACTGAACCTGACCGAGACGGGTTTCGGGCTGGACACTCAGGTGACCGCGATGATGCTGCTAAGCGGGGTGCGTCCCTTCGAGGTTCCGGTCAGCTACTACAGCCGGTCACATGAGCAAGGCAAGAAGATCAACTGGCGGGACGCGGTCAGGTGCCTCTGGATTCTGCTCAGGACTCGTGCTGCCGGGCGTAAGCGGATTTGGTCAAGCGTCCCGGCCAAGTCTGCCGAATTGCAGCGGCACTGAGGATCCGAGAGACAGGCATCTCCGTTATGAGCTATGACCTAGAAAGTAACGAAGAGACTCTCGGCGACAGGCCTGAAATTGCCGTGATGAAGGAAAACACCAGTGACGTTGCGATCGGGGGAACCTCGTGGTGAGAGAGTGAGGCCTATCCCACGGTCTCGGTGATCATCCCGACCTATACGAAGGCGCGCTGGGACTGGCTGCATGAGTGCGTGGCCTCGGCCAAGACGCAGACCGTGCCGGCCTTGGAGATCGTCGTTGTCGTTGACCATAACCCGGAGCTGCTTGACGAGATCACCAGCTTGAGTTCCCCGATGTTATCGCGGTGCCGAATATCGGCGGACGCGGTGTCTCCGGCGCGCGGAACAGCGGTGTCAAGGCTTCACGCGGCGAGGTAGTGGCATTCCTTGACGACGACTCGATCGCGTCGCCCGACTGGCTGGCCACCCTGCTGCGCCACATCGTGACCCCGGGTGTCGTCGGGGTCGGCTGCTACAGCGACGGGCTCTGGGAAGACCCGTGCCCCTCGTGGTTCCCCGGCGAATTCAGCTGGACGATCGGCGTGTCGTACTCGGGGCTGCCCAAGACGCCGACCGCGGTGCGCAACGTGTGGACAAGCGCCATGCTGGTCAAGCGGAGCGCGTTCGAGGTCGTCGACGGCTTCCGTGAGGACTTCGGGAAGATCGGCAACAAGTCGCTGCCCGAAGACACGGACCTGTGCCTGCGGATCGCCGCGGTGCAGGAGAACGCCGTCTGGATGTGGGATCCGGCGAAGGTGATGCAGCACCGCGTCCCCGCCGGCCGGGCGACCTTCGGCTACCTGATGAGCCGGTGCTTCCTCCAGGGCTGGGGCAAGGCCGCGATGGCGCACATGGACGGATTCGACGAGAGCACGTCGCTGGAGCGGCACTACGCGCTCCGCACCCTCCCGGCAGGCGTGGGACGCGGCCTTAGCGGACGCGGTGCGCGGTGACGTCTCCGGCCTGGGCCGGAGCGGGGCCATCGTCGCCGCCTTCTCGGTGACCGTCGCCGGTTACGCCTGGTACCTGCTTGAGGAGCCTGTTCCGCAAG
The DNA here is from genome assembly GCA_963785645.1 of uncultured Actinomycetota bacterium. Taxonomy (GTDB): domain Bacteria; phylum Actinomycetota; class Actinomycetes; order Streptosporangiales; family Streptosporangiaceae; genus Trebonia. Next base: position 347,436 of record CAWAWG010000012.1, on the reverse strand, counting down.
AAGGAGCCGACCATCGTCGTCGGCCGTTACCGCGTAGCGGCTCCGGACGGCGTAGCGGCGGCCGCCTTGCGGCCCGCGGCCAGGCACACTCTAGCTTCTCGGGAAGGCCTGCGCCTGGCCTGAGCGGTTAGCTACCCGGCCGGGCAGCTCTGGCTGGTCAGGCTAACTCTGGCCGCTGCATGGCTCCGCAGCGTGGACTTGGCCCGCCGGACCACGGAGAATCCGCTGGTCAGGAACCGGTCCCGGCGCAGCGTCAGCGTGTCGTGGCCGTTGACCATCTTGCGGAACTCGTCCATCGAGGTTGAGCGCCGGACGGTGAGCCGCGGGAGGGTGAACTTGCCCGCGCGCGCTGGTCGTCAGGGCGTTGCCCACCGCGTAGCCGTAGTCGTAGCCGAGCTCCCTGGCCACCTGCCGGACCTTGGCGCTGGAATAGCCGAACGGGTAGGCCAGGCCAGGGATCTTCAGCCCCAGGTTGTCCTCGAGCAGCGCTCTTGCTGACGTAAAGCTCTTCCTGTATCGAGTTCTCTCGGCAACTGGTCGAGCTGCGGGTGCTTGCAGGTATGCGCGCCGATCTCGATTCCCGCCTGCTCGGTCTCGGCGAGCTCGCGCCAGTTGAGCATGCGCTTCGCCTCGCCCTCTTTCCCGACCCAGCCGGTCGTCTGGAAGAGCGTGCCGGTGAAGCCGTGCTGCTTGAGCAGCGGCAGGGCGCGTGGCTGTAAAAATCCCCGTACCCGTCGTCAAAAGTCAGCACCACGGGCCGCTCCGGGAGGTCCCCGGCCCGCCGGCCAGAATCGCGGACGAGCGCCCCCGCGGTGACGCGCGTTGAAGCCGGCGTCGTGCAGGTAGGCGACGCTGGTCGGCGAAGACGTCAGGGGAGACCGCGAGCGGACTCGGGGTCGCCGTCGGCGTCGGCTATCTCGTGATACATCAGAACGGGAACGCGGAGCGGTGAAGCCGCGGTCATGAAGCCAAACCTCCGTCAGGCAAATCAGCTTGCCGCAGCACGATCGCGACCGGAGCGGCAATTCTACCGGCTGTGATCGTCTTCGACCGGACAAGATCGCTGATTGGGCGCTGTGCGGAGATATTAACACGTTATGAACCTCTATTGTCACGGTTTGTGATCAAGGGTCCCTCGCCTCGGCGCGGGCTCTGTCCTGGTCGTCGGTCGGGGAATACCGGGGTGGCGATGGCGAGGAGCGCGTCGATGCCCGCCTGCTGCCGGCGCCGGTAGTTGAGCTGCTGCTGCGGCGTCTGCACGGTGGGGGCCGCCTGGCCGCCGAACATGTCATAGGAGGTAGCGGCGTTCGGTGGCACCTTCCGCGGCCCGGTGGCGTCGGCCGGGATGGCCGGGAACGAGCCCGTCCTCCAGACCTCGGTCGCCACGTCGAGCGTGTGCCCTTCGGAGGCCACCGCGGCCGAGGCGATCGCGAAGAGCGCGGCGAGGCCGCTCTCCTGCCGGTCGGGCCGCCCTGGCAGCTGCGGCGAGCGAGCCGGTCAGCCTGACGAGCTCGCCGGTGACCCGGGCCAGCGGGCCGACCGGCCGAGCGCTCCCCGCCGCCTGTGCGTCGAGCGGGACGGCCGGGAAGGCCCCGGTCGCGGCGGCGGTGGCGGTGACCGCGTAAGCGGCCCGCAGCACCGTCGGCGCGGTGATCAGCCCCTCCATGACGAGGACGCCGAGGTAGGCGAAGGAGAGCCCGTCGAGGCCGCCGAACTTGCCGCCGACGTAGATCGCGCCGACCTCGCAGCACGCGAAGAAGCAGATCAGGCCGGCCGCCCGGCCGACCTTGTTGGTCGCGCGGGAGACCGCGATGAACTGCGCCCTCGGCATCTGCGGGATGTAGCCGATGATGAGCAGCCAGAGCGGCACGGTGCCCAGTGCAGGGCGTAGAATGGGGTTGTAGATGCCCAGCATGAAGTGCGCGCTGATCGCGAGCACCGCCATCACGGGCAGGCCGATCAGCAGCGACACCCGCAGCACGAAGCGCAGCTTCTCCGCGACGACCTGCGGGGACGCCGACGCGAGCGCGAACAGCACGGTCCCCAGGTGGACGGGCACCATGAACAGCAGCGAGGAGATCATCCACGCGACGTAGAAGACCGCGCTGTCTGTCGGCCCGACCACGACCGTGACGACGATCGGGATGATCCGCGACGGGGTCGCCATGGCGAGGTTGAGCCAGTTGTGGTTGACCGCCACCGGGAAGAGGCGGCGCAGCGCCTGCCAGTCGGGGCGGTGGTAGAGCTTCGTACCGCCGCGGACGAGCATGATGCCGGCGGGAATCATGGAGCCGACGGTTCCGATCACGTAGGCCAGGCTGAGACCCACGCCGAAGTCCTTATGCAGCACGACCGCCGCAAGGGGCAGGGCAGCGAGCTTGAACCCGGACATGGCCAGGTTGCGCCACAGCTGTACCCCGCCGCGCAGCAGGCCGATCGTGCCGTCATCGAAGACCATCATCGCGCCGGTCAGGCTGGCGCCGAGCGTGAACAGCAGCACCTGTCCCACGGTCCCGCCGATCCCCGGAAGCTTGTCGCCGAAATGTATCCCGACGACGAGCGCGAAGATGAGCCCGATAGCGGCCGACCCGATGGCGGACGTGGCCAGCGCGGCGGCGAACAGCCCGCCGCGGTTGCGGCTCCCTCTTCGGCAGTTCGCCGATCAGCATCGTGCCCAGACCGAACATGCCGATCGTGCCGAGGAGTTGCATCGAGTTGATGGCCGCGTTCCCCCAGCCGACTTCCGCGGTCGGGAACAACTTCACCGCGGCAATCGTGAAGACGAAGCCGAAGATCGAGGTCAGGCCGGTGGTCGCGGCGAGGCTGCCCGCGTTTCGCAGCAGGTCACGGTTCCGCTCCAACGCGTCGCGCAACTTTGACGACAGTCCCGAGGTTTGCAGCGCATTCATGGCCTTATCAGGCTATCTGCCGCTCCAGCTCTTGGTGGCTCGTTCGTGAGTAGGTAACACCGGTGCTATATCTGAGGCTGGACGCGCTAGCGCGCTATATGCGCCTACCTTGACGGCTGGGGGATGGCGAGCGGGTGGCCCGTCGCATGCCAGAGCGACACCGCGAGGCCGACAACCAGCAGCGGGAAGATGATCCAGGTCTCGCAGAGCTTCGCCGTCGTGATCTGGAACGGGCGCGGCAGCAGGTGGAACTCGTGCATGCTGGCCGGCCAGAACAGCGGGCAGCCGCCGTGCGTGAGCTCGTCGCCCGCGATGTGCGCCGCGATGCCGAGCACCGTCGCGACGGCGAGCAGCGGAATGTGCCAGGACCACACCGTCAGCCGGGTCAGGTCGGCGCCGGTGAAGCAGGTGACCACCGCCGCCGCGATGCCGAGGAAGTCGCCGTAGTGGCCGCCGATGTGCAGCGCCCGCAGCGCCGCCGAGTAAAGCAGCGCGAGAAACAGGGCGGCGGGCAGCATGTGCCAGGAGAACACGAGGTGCCCCGCCGTGACCGCCTTCGGCTGGGACAGCTGGTAGAGGCCGGCGAAGTAGGCGCCCACGGTGAACACCGCTATCCCGACCAGGCTGTGCGTGCCGTGCCGGTGCCCGCCGGAGATCTTGTCCACCACCCAGGCGAACCACTCCGTCAGGAACCCGAACGACCGGGAGATCGTCGAGTCGGGATGGTCGATGTCCGGCAAGACGCCCGCGCCCGCGCAGAGGACCACGCCCGCGGCCAGGTGCGCCACCGTCACGTGCATCGTCGGCGCCAGCGCCGCGAACACGACCGCGCCGCTCAGCGCGTGATCCCTGCCCATCATCGCCGACGTACTCCCCAGGAGACGAGAACCTGATGTCTCCAGCGGTCGGGGGCCGGAGGACAAGTGCGTGGTAAGCCTCCCATACAGACCGGTCCGATTGGTGGCACCACGCGGGCGCGTTCGCAAACGGGTCGTGGGACTCAAACGGGTCGTGCGGGGCGAACGGGTTGCGGGGAGCAAGCGAGTCTTGGGGGGCAAACGGGTCCTGGCCGCACAAAGAGGCGCATGAGGGTGAGGGTGAAGCCACGCACCCGTTCGGAATGATGAGTTTTTAAACAGCGGGACATTTGGTTCGTTACCGTCTGATCAAATGGTCCACGCCCGGACGGGTTTGCCCAGTACGGTAGCGACCGGAAAGTTTGTTCTTCTCTACACGTACCTCCAAGGAGGTCCCTTTGGCCACGCTGCAGGAGCTGCTTCTCACTCCCGAGAGGGCCCCGCATGTCATCGCAGACACGAAGACGCTCGTCGATGACCAGATTGCCAGCAAGGGCATTACCGCTGCCCCGCTGAAGGCCGCCTACAAGGCCGTCACGGCGTTCGCGCCCGGCTACCTACACGGAAGCGATCACCGCCATGCTTCCTGGCATGGTGCACCAGCTTGAGCCGTACTGGGCTGACTTCACCCGGTCGGGTGGTGCCGACTTCGGCGACTACCTGTCCAAGCGTGGCGAAGAAGTGTCCGAGTCGCTGCTCGCCGTGACCGACGACATGGCCGCGAACTCCGGCCGCGCCGCGGTCGTCAAGGCGTACAAGATGGTGCGCGGCAGCGCGAGCAAGAACATCGAGGCAGCACTGCCGGCCCTCGGCCAGATGGTGCAGAAGTACGCCTAAGTGTTCTGAGCCGCGCAAGCTCGCGCCCGCGGTAGCCGCAGCACGTTCTGGTGGTGGCTACCGCGGGCGTTGTGCTTATTTAGGGCGCTAGTAGATCACGTAGCCGATCGCCGCGGTGCCCGCGTCGTTGCGGCGGACCGAGACCACGCCGGTCTTCGCGGCGTTGGGGAAGGCTAGGATCCCGAGGCCGCTGTCCCCGTCGAGGAGCACGTCCCCGTGAACGTGCCATGACGTGTCGAAGAACGCCACCCGCAGCTGGGCGGTCGACACGTTCTGGGCATGATTATCGACACCGAACGCGATCTGATGGGCCGTGCCGGGCGGCACGGGGATCACGGTGAACGCTCCGTGGCCGTTGTTGAGCTGCCCTGACTGCAATTCGACCTCCGCGGGTATCGGCTGCGTGGTGGGGGTGGTCGTGAAGAAGTCTTCGAGAAGCAGCGACTGGTCGAGGACGAGGCCCATCGCGCTTGAGGTCCACTGCGTGCCATCCGCGTTGACGCTCAGCGCGCCGCAGGTGCCCGGCCCGCAGATGTGCTCGCCCAGACCGTAGTGCGCCGTCCAAAGCCGCGTTTTCGCGCGGGCGATCCCGGCCTGGGACAGGACGGTCAGGATCGGGTCGTTCATCGTGGACGCGCTGGCGTAGATCACCGGGCGCTGGATGCCGCGCGCGACCTGCCTGGCGTACCAGGCGGGAATGTCAGCGGGCTCGGACGCACCCGGCTCCACGTCGAGCGCGTCCGCGTTGTCGCTGGCGAACAGCGCGATCGACAGGTGCTGCGCCTTGGGAAAGGCGCTCACGATGTAGGCATAGTTGGGCTGGTTGCCGACGCCGCCGTCGACGTATCCGGCGTAGGCGGCGGCACCGGCCGGAAACTGGTTGTTCAGCGCGGTGTCGTACATGGTGATCCCGGCCACGACCGCGATGCTAACTCCTCCTGGCCGTTCAAACCGCCGGTTTGCCGGGCAGTGGCCGCCGGATGCGGTGAAAAACGGCAACGCGGGCCGTCGGTGTCCAGGTGGACGACCGACGGCCCGCGTCGCTGCTGCTTCGCTGCTTCGCCTCGCGAGATCAGTGGTGAGTTAGGCCCTGGTGCCGCAGTTGGCACAGAACTTCGCGCCGCCGGGGAGCTCGTTCCCGCATTCCGTGCAGTGCCTGACGGCCGGGGCGATCACGGTGCCGCAGTTCATGCAGAACTTGGCGCCGGCCGGATTCGGCGTGCTGCACGACGCGCAGGCCAGCCCGGCCGCGGGCGCGGGTGCGGGCGGTGCCTGCGGTGCCTGCGGCGCGGGGGCGGGACGCTGCTGCTGCTGTTGTTGTTGCATCGCGCCGGCCATCATCCCCGGCAGCGCGAAGCCCGCCGCGAGGAACGCGCCCTCGGTCGCGCCGCCGCCCTGGGACATGCCCTGCCCGGCACCGAGCGCCATCTCGCCGGCCGCGTACTGCTGGAACCCGCCGGCCAGCTGAGAGTAAGAGGTGTCCTTGGCCAGCTGCTTGAGCTGGGCGGCGTCCTCGGGCGTGAGGTTGATGTCGAAGTTGCCCATCCGGGTCACCGCGAGCCCGTAGGACTCAAGCTGCCCGTTCGCCGAGGTGACCGCGGCCTGCTCAATCTCGGGGGAGTGCACCGACAAACCGAGGATCGGCCACCCGTTGGCGACCACCTGCGTGGTCACATTCGTGCGCAGCACCTTGAGCAACTGTTCGCTGACCCACCCGGCGATCTTCTCGTTGTCCCGGACGTCGACGGTGGCGGTCAGGTTGGTGATCAGCCGGGCCGGGTCGATGACGCGGAGCGCGTAGTCGCCGAAGACCCGCAGCGTCACGACCAGTCCGGTGCGCGGATCCTGCACGTCGTCAACGCGCCCGCCGAACCGGAATCCGGTGTACTCGCGGGTGCCGATGAAGTACAGCTCGGCCCGGTACGCGTTGCCGCCGGTGGCAAAGTCGATCAGCGCGCCAAGCCCCGGCAGTTCGTCGGCGTCGATGGAGTGCCGACCCGGGCCCATGGTCTGGACGACCTGGCCGGTATTGACGAACATCGCTACTTCGTCGGCATTGACGATCGCGTGCGTAAAGCGACGGATCGTAACATCGGGCCACTTGAATACGATCTGGCCCTTCCGGTCATCAGGTACCGCGATAAATTCCCGCGAGAACAGTGCCATGGCAGAAACGATACCTGTCAAGGGCAAGTAAAGGGCCTACTAGCAGCGGAAGCTTGCCCCCAGCTGCTATGTTTTCGTGGCGTGGAAGCAATCCAGTGCGGGTGGTGCAAGGCGCAGAATCAGCCAGGAACCACCACATGTATGACTTGCGGCGCACCGCTTGACGTTCGGGACAAGGTCAGTGACTCCGGGTGGCGCGAGGCGCCCCGCCTGCGTGACATGACCGAGTTCCGCTTTTCAGCAAGCACCTGCCAGGTAGAGGGTGAACTGGTCCCGGTCGCGGAGATCAGCCTCGATCCTCGGGACGGTGTCTACTTCGAGCACCACATCCTGCTGTGGAAGGACGAGTCGGTCCCGCTCTCCTCGATGCCGACGAACGGCCCGAAGCGCACGGTCTTCGGCGGCATGCCGCACATCGTCACCGTCGCCAACGGACCCGGCCGGATCGCGTTCTCCAGGGATGCGCCGGGCGAACTGGTGGTCCTTCCGCTGCACCCGGGCATGGAGCTTGACGTGCGCGAGCACGCCTTCGTGCTTGCCTCGCACTCCATCCAGTACTCCTTCGTCACGATCAAGGGCCTGGTGAACCTGCTGCACGGCGGCAGCGGCATGTTCATGGACCGGTTCGTCACCGCCCAGTATCCGGGCCTGCTGCTGCTGCACGGCAACGGCAACGTCCTGGAGCGGACCCTGCGCCCGGGGGAGAAGATCCTCGTCGAGCCGGGCGGCTTCCTTTACAAGGACTCCACGGTGAACATGCAGGCGGTGCAGTTGCCGCTGAAGACCGGCATGTTCGGGCGGCGCGGCCTGTACCTGGCCGAGATGACCGGCCCCGGCCGGGTCGGCATTCAGTCCATGTACCACCATCACGGGTCCGGCGAATGAACACCTACGTCTGCCGGTACTGCCGGCAGCCGAGCGACCCGAGCCAGCCGACCTGCCCGCTGTGCGGCGCCCCGGTCGATATCAGGGAGAGCGTCAGCGACTCCGGCTGGGTCGAGCAGCCGCCGATCAGGGACATGGCGAAGCTGCAATTCGGCCAGTCGCACTGCCAGATCGCGGGCACGACGGTCCCGGTTGCCGAGTTCAACCTCGCGCACGGCGAGATGGTCTACTTCTCGCACCACGTGCTGCTCTGGGCTGACCCGGCCACCCGGATGCAGAGCATGTCCATGCGCGGCGGCTGGAAGCGGATGATGGCAGGCATGCCGCTGATGATGATCGAGGCGCACGGGCCCGGTCACATCGCGCTGTCCGACAACCACGCCGGCGAGGTCATCGCGCTGCCGCTCCAGCACGGCCAGTCGATGTGGGTCAAGGAGCACCGGTTCCTGACCGCGACCGGGAACATCCGCTATGACTGGAACAGCAACGACGTCTGGTTCGTGACCGGCGACGACCAGGACGACCAGGAAACCCACTACCCGATGGGCCAGTACGGTGACATCTTCACCGCCACCGACCGGCCGGGGCTGCTGCTGCTCCACGCTCCGGGCAACGCGTTCATCCGGGACCTCAAGCAGGGCGAGTCACTGCTCGTCCAGCCGAGTTCGCTGATCTACCACGACCTCTCCGTCCGGGTTCACCTGCACCTGGAGTACCCGAGGAACATGGGCTTCGCCTTCTGGCGGAACAACTGGGACTACCGGAACATCATGGTCCGGCTGATCGGCCCCGGCCGGGTCGCGGTCAACTCGATCTTCGAGCGCCCCGAGGGGACGGAAGCGATCAGGAACCATTCGTACGCCACGCGCCGCCGCTGGTAGCCAGCGCTCCTGGTAAAGAGGACCGCTTCGCGGGTACCCACTCTGGGTGGACAGGCTCGCGGACTACCGAGGCAAGCGCGACCCGTCGCGTACGCCTGAGCCTGTCCCGGCGGCTGCGCCGCAACGGCCAAGCGGGTCAGGCTCAGGCGGCGGATCGGCCGGGATTTTCGTGGTGCAGGAGCACCACGCGCGGCGGCTGCACTGGGACTTCCGCCTGGAACGGGACGGGGTGCTGGTGTCCTGGGCGCTGCCCAAGGGAGTGCCCGACGACCCGGGACTGAATCACCTGGCGGTGCACACCGAAGATCACCCGCTTGAGTACGCCGGCTTCCACGGCGAGATCCCGCGCGGCGAGTACGGTGGCGGTGCGGTCTCGATCTGGGACCACGGAACCTACGAGGTTCTGAAGTGGGACGAACGCGAAGTCAAGGTCAACCTGCACGGCGAACGGCTGGTCGGCGGCTACGTCCTGTTCGCGACCGGCGGCAAGAACTGGATGATCCACCGCGAGCGGCTGCCGCTGCCCGCGACGCTGGCACCGATGCTCGCCGCGCCGGGCGATCCGCCGTCCGGCGGCCTCGGTGCCTGGGCGGTGGAATTCAAGTGGGACGGTGTCCGCGCTCTGGCGTTCATCGAGACCGGCCGTCTTCGGCTCGTCTCGCGGACCGGTAAGGACATCACCGCCACGTATCCGGAAGTGACCGGGCTGGGCCACGCGGTCGGGCACAAGCAGGCACTGCTCGACGGGGAGATCGTGGCCTTTTCCGGCGGACGCCCGGACTTCGAGGCACTCCAGCCGAGGATGCACGTCTCCTCGCCGGCCCAGGCCGCCCGGCTCGCGGAACTGACTCCGGTCACCTACCTGGCCTTCGACGTGCTCCAACTCGACGGGCGCCCGCTGGCCCGCCTGCCGTACACGGAGCGCAGGAAAATACTCGAAGACATCATCCCGAACGGAACCGGCTGGCTTTCCCCGCCCACGTTCCCTGGCGAGGACCTGGAAGCCGTCCTGGCCGCTTCCGTTCAAAACGGGCTCGAAGGCGTCGTGATCAAGCGGCTCGACTCGGTCTACGAGCCTGGCGCCAGATCCGGCAGCTGGCGCAAGATCAAGAACCTGCTCCGCCAGGAGGTGGTGGTGGCCGGGTGGAAGCCGGGAAAGGGCAACCGGGCCGGGCTCATCGGCTCGCTGCTCATCGGCTACTACGGCACCGGGGACAACGGCGGGCAAGGGCTGCTGTACTGCGGTCATGTCGGAACCGGGTTCACCGATAAGACCCTGAGGATGCTCACACGGCGGCTTGAACCGCTGCGACGGCCGGACAGTCCGTTCGACAGCCCGGTGCCGCCTGAGTATGCTCGGCCCGCCGTCTGGGTAGAGCCACGGCTAGTGATCGAGGTGAGGTTTGACCGCTGGACCCGGGCCGGACGCATGATCGCCCCCGCCTATCAGGGGCTACGTGACGACAAGGACCCCGCACACGTGGTTCGGGAGACATAGAGCCTGGGAGGCTTGGATGCCTGCTGTTACGTCCCCGGGGGACGATCCCCCGCAGCGCTCGTCCGGGGGGACGCCCCCCCGAACCCCCCCGACGCCCCGAGGCAGGACAAGATCGCGGTTCAGGTGGACGGCAGGGATCTCACCCTCACCAACCTGGCTAAGGTGCTCTATCCGGCGGACGGGTTCGCGAAGGCTGAGGTGCTCGACTACTACCAGCGGATCTCGCCGGTGCTGCTGCCGCACGTCGCGGGGCGTCCGATGACGCTCAAGCGCTACCCCGACGGTGTGGACGGCCAGTCGTTCTTCGCCAAGCACGCGCAGGCCGGACGGCCGGACTGGGTGCGTACCGAGGAGATCGTGTCGAGCAGTTCCCGGTCGCTTTCGCCGGGCGAGCCGATCGAGTACGTGGTGATCGACGACCTGCCGTCGCTGATGTGGGCGGCCAACCTGGCCGCGCTTGAGCTGCACGTCCCGATGTGGCGCTTCCCCGGTGGACACGTCGCGGAACCCGCCCCCGAGCACGGGCTTGAACCAGACCTGCTTGTCTTCGACCTCGACCCAGGTGCGCCGGCCACGGTGGTGGACTGCTGCCGGGTGGCGGAGGCGCTCAGGCCGGTGCTGGCGGAAGCTCGACCTTGACGCGCTTCCGAAGACCTCGGGCGGCAAGGGCCTGCAGCTCTACGCGCGGATCAGCGGCATGACCGCGGAGCAGGCGAGCGCGCTGGCGAAGGACTTCGCCGAGCGGCTGGAACGCGAGCAGCCCCGGCTGGTCGTTTCCCGGATGACCAGATCGCTGCGCCAGGGCAAGGTCCTCATCGACTGGTCGCAGAACAACGGGTCCAAGACCACGGTCGCGCCCTATTCACTGCGCGCCAGGGAGCACCCCACCGTGTCGACCCCGGTCACGTGGGATGAGGTCGGCAACTGCCGTGAAGTCTCGGACCTGTCCTTCACCGCCCCCGACGTCCTGGCCCGCGTCGAGGAGCACGGCGACCTCTTCGCCCCCCTGGTTCCCTGACAAATCCCGGATATTTCATGATTTGGGGAGTTCGATTTCGCCGCTGCGCTCGGCCATCAGCAGGAATGCATAGCCAGCCAGCGTGGAGGTGTCGATGATGCGGCCGTCGCGGGTCATGGCCTCGAACTCCGCCCTCGTCACCCAGTCGTGGCGCAGGCCAAGCTCCTCCGGCTCAAGGTCGGGTTCGCCCTGCGTCAGCTCCGTTGCCAGCCAGTGCTCGCCGTACTGGTCGGACATCCCGTGCGATACGGCCAGCGTCCCGAGGCGGATCAGCCGCCCGGCCCGCAGCCCCGTCTCCTGAGCCAGCTCCGCCCGAGCCAGGTCCTCGGGCGTACCTGACTCGCCCTTGGGGAAACTGCCCTGCGGGAATGACCAGCCCCGCCGGCCAAGGGGATAGCGGTACTCCTCAACCAGATGGAAACCGCCGTTCTCGGCCGGGATCACCAGGGCGAAGTTATCCCGCTCAACGACCGCGTAAGTTCCCTTGGACCCGTCCGCCCGCTCGATCTCGTCGCGGCGCAGCCGCGTCCACTTATCGGAGTAGACGACGCTGCTCGACAGCGTCCGGATCTCCGGCTCGGTGATCTCAGTGTGCACCGCACCATTCTGCCCTCTCACTCAGTTCCGTCCGCAGGCATCCGCCGCTAACAGTCAGCTCAGCTGGTTGGATGGGGACATGACCCTCCCGCTTACGTATCACCCCGCCCTGTCGCGACCAGACCTGCTCGCCGCTCCGGTCGCGGAAGCGCTTCGGGTACTGCCGTGGGCCGACCAGGTGCGGGTCGCCGCGATCGACCCGGTGCTGTCCGATACAGCCGAATTCTGCGGGGCGTACGGCATCGCTCCCGAGGAGAGCGCGAACTGCGTAGTCATCGCGGCCAAGCGCGGCGGCGACGTCACCTACGCCGCCTGCATGGTCACCGCCACGACGCGGGCCAACGTCAACGGCCTCGTCCGCCAGCACCTCGGGGCACGGAAGGCATCCTTTGGCTCCCGTCGATGCGGTGACGTCGATGACGGGCATGGAGTACGGCGGGATCACGCCGATCGGCCTCCCGGCGGACTGGCGCATCCTGGTGGACGACCTGGTGGCCAAGTCCGCGAACGTGGTCATCGGCGCGGGCATCCGCGGCGCCAAGCTCTGGCTTCCCGGCGGCCTGCTCGCCGAACTCCCGGGCGCGGAGATCCTGCCCGGCCTCGGTGTCGAGGCGGGCAGCGGTCGGCTAGCTCAGCGCGAGCTTTACCGCGATTCCCAACATGGTCGCCGCGATGAGCAGGTCGAGGATCTGCCAGGCGCGCGGTGTCGCGAGCAGCCCCGCGGCGAACCGGGCGCCGAAACCGAGAGCCGGTGAACCACAGAGCGCTCGCCAGGCACGTCCCGGCGGCGAACCACCACCGGCCCGATACCCCGTGGGCGTTGGCGATCGACCCGAGCAGCACCACCGTGTCAAGGTAGACGTGCGGGTTGAGCCAGGTGAGCGCCACCGCACGGCGCACGACTCCCGACCCGCCCGCTCGAGTCGTCGCGGGCGGCGCTCAGTGAGGAAGCCGGGCCGCCGGGCCCGCCACGCGGACGACAGCCCGTACCAGACGAGGAAGGCGACCCCGAACCAGCGCACCGCTTGCAGTGCCCACCCGGCGTGCTGCACGATGACGCCGATCCCGGCCACCCCGGCGAGGATGAGCACGAAGTCGGACAGCATGCACACCGTCACGACCGGACGGACATAGGAACGGCGCAGTCCCTGGCGCAGTACGAAGGCGTTCTGCGCGCCGATCGCGACGATCAGCGACAGGCCGGTCAGCAGGCCGTCAAGCGAAGCGTTCATCACGGTCCCGACCCTAAGCGGGCACTTGTATTAAGGCAAACGAATGTTTCTTACTATCCTTTAGCTGTGCTTCACTCAGAACTTTAGGGGTTCTTGAGGTGGACCTCAACCCGAGCCAGCTCGACGCCCTCGTGGCCATCGCCGACCACGGCTCATTCGACGCGGCGGCCCGGCAGCTGCACATCACGCCGAGCGCGGTCAGCCAGCGCATCCGCGCGCTAGAGGCAACGGCGGGCCAGGTCCTGATCAGCCGGGGCAGCCCCGTGTCGGCCCACTCCGCACGGCGAATGGCTGGTCCGCCTGGGCAGGCAGACCAGGCTCCTGTACGCCGAGGCCAGCCAGGCTATCTCGTCGGCGGCCGCGGTTGACCTGCCGGTGGCGGTCAACGCGGACTCGCTCGGCGGCTGGTTCCGCGACGTCCTCGCCGAAGTGGCGGGGTGGGATGGCACCGCGATCAGGCTCCGCGTAGAGGACCAGGCCTACTCCCAGGAACTGCTGCGCAAGGGCGACGTGCTCGCGGCGGTGACCAGCGACCCGACCGCGGTGCAGGGTTGCAGCGTCGACCCGCTCGGCGCGCTCCGCTACCTTCCGGCGGCCGCGCCGACGGTCGCGGACCGATGGCGGAGCGGTGGGTCTCCCGACTGGGCCGCGATGCCGGTTGTCGTCTTCAACGACAAGGACGACCTGCAGCACGAACTGCTCCGCCGGCACGGTGTGGCGCACGCTCCTTCGGTCATCCACCAGGTCCCGGCCACCGCCGACTTCTACGCCGCCGTCCGTGTCGGCCTTGGCTGGGCCATGCTCCCTGAGCCGCAGGCCCGCGCCGACCTCGCCTCCGGCGCTCTCGTCCGCCTGTCGGCGGACGAGACCGACATCCCGCTGCACTGGCAACGCTGGCGCCTGGACTCACCGAAACTGACGGCGCTCACCGCCGCGGTCCGCGTCGCCGCCGCCAGGCACCTGCTGCTGAGGAGGGCGTACTCAGCCTTCCGCGATTCGTTTCTGCAGGAAGCGGCGCTCGGGCTCGGTCCCGGTGAGGGCGAGCGCGTCCCGATAGGCGGTCCGCGCCTCGTCGGCCCGCCCGAGGCGACGGAGCAGTTCGGCCCTTGTGGAGTGCCAGTACGGGTATCCGGCCAGGTCGAGGCGATCGACGATGGTCAAGGCGGCGGCCGGCCCGTCGGCTTCCGCGATAGCGACCGCGCCGTTGAGCCGGACCACGGGCGACCCGGTCAGCTCGGCGAGCTCCGCGTACAGTGCGGCGACCTGCCGCCAGTCGATGGGGTCGGCCAGCTGGAGCGACGCGATCGCCGCCTGGATCATGTACGGGCCGCGGTTATCCACAATCCGGTCGATAATCTCGCGTGCTTCCGCGATCTGCCGCCAGTCCCACAGCGACCGGTCCTGGTCGGCGAGCAGGACGAGATCCTGCCCGTCCGTACCGGAAAGCCGCGCCCGGCGGCGCGCGTCGTGGAGCAGCATCAGCGCCACCATCCCCCTGGGCTCTGGCTGATCGGGCAGCAGCGAGGCGAGCACCCGGCCGAGCCTGAGCGCCTCCGTGGCCAGGTGCCCGGCCTGACCTGGCGCGCTGTACCCCTGATTGAAGATCAGGTAGATGACGGCGAGCACGACGGCAAGCCGGTCGGGAAGCCGGTCCGCGGCCGGAACGCTGAACGGGATACCCGCATCCCTGATCTTCGTCTTCGCGCGGGTAAGCCGTCGCTTCATGGTCTCGGCGGAGACCAGGAACGAGCTCGCAATCTCCTCCGTGCCGAGCCCCGCGACCGCGCGCAGCGTCAGCGCGACCTGCGCCTCGGGCGCGAGCGCCGGGTGACAGCAGGTGAAGATGAGCTCAAGCCGCTCATCAGGGATTTCGCTCTCGATCATCTCAGTCTCCGCGACCTCTGGTGTCGTGGCCGCGAGCACGCGCAGTTTGGCGGCGAGCACGCGGTCGCGGCGCAGCCGGTCGATTGCCCGGTGCCGGGCCGTTGTCACCAGCCACCCGGCCGGGCTGGCCGGCATCCCTTCGACCGGCCAGCGCCGCGTCGCGACCGCGAACGCCTCCGCGACCGACTCCTCGGCGAGCTCGAAGTCGCCGAGGTAGCCCACTACCGCGGCGAGGACACGGCCCCACTCGTCGCGGAAGACCTGTTCGAGCGGGTTCAGGATGCCTTGCCCACGACTGGCCGTATCTCGATGGCGCCGCCGAACCGCAGGGCGGGGATGCGCGCGGCCATCTCGGTCGCCTGGTCGAGGTCATCGGCCTCGTACAGGTAGTAGCCGCCGAAGATCTCCTTCGTGTCCGCGAACGGCCCGTCGGTGACCAGCGGCTTGCCGTCGCCGAGGCGGATGGTGGTCGCGGTCGTCTCCGGCTGGAGGGCGGCACCGCCGAGCATGCCCGGCTCGTCCCGCAGGGCGTAGTACTCCAGGCTCAACGCCTCCCGCTCGGCCGGGCCGAGCGAATCGTAGCTTCCTGGCTTCGTGTAGACCAGCAATGCGTACTGCACGGCAGTCTCCCTTCTCCGGCTTGGACCATTGTCTCGCCACCATGACGAAGAAGCCCGGTACGAGGGGACAGCGTGCGAGGAAAGTCTTGGGTCTTCCCGATGCTTAGTCGCGGGCCGAGAGGGGCGGCGGCCGGGCATCGGCCTGGTCGGCGATCTTTTCTGGGAAAGCAGCCCATCTCGGGTCGGCCGAGTTCACATGTCGCCCTAGGACAACAACGGCGACACGCCGCGCTCCGGCCAGTTTGAGTGCCGCAGCCACCGATTGGGCGCTGCCACCGGAAACCCAGGTGTCGTCTACAACGAGGACGTCCGCGCCCCTAACCGGGTCCTTGACTCGCACCCAACCTGGGTTGACGCCTCTGGTGTGGATCTCCTCTGGCACGGTAGCCAGCCGCACGAGCGGCAGCGAAACGCATGACCGGACCACGCGGACGAGCGGATGCGCTCCGAGTCGCCCCTGACCGCTCGGCACCACCGCGACCGCGGTCGGCCCGCCGGGCATCCCCGACGCCGTCCATACCGAGTGCCCGTGGTCCTTCAGGAACGCGCCGAGCAGCATGCTGAGCCTGGACGTTGCGGCCGCCGCTTCCTCCGCCGCAACGTAATCCGACTTATACCGGCGCAGATCCTTGGCGAGCGACCCGCCGCTCACCGCGTACCCAATCGGCACGACAGCGTCCGCGAGCAGCTCACCTTCCTGCCGCAGCGCCGTTTCACACTGGTAACACCGGGCAAACCCAGTCCCAGTCGGTCCCCGGCAAGTTCGGCAGGCCACACCCCGATGTTAGGCACACCCTCCGACAACGTCTCCCGGGCTAAGCACATCCCGGAGCCGGATCCGAGATAGCGGACGTTTGGGCACATCAGAGTGTGCCCAAAAGTCCGCTATCCCTGGAAGTCGGCGCGTGGAGC
This sequence comes from uncultured Actinomycetota bacterium, assembly GCA_963785645.1. Classification (GTDB taxonomy): domain Bacteria; phylum Actinomycetota; class Actinomycetes; order Streptosporangiales; family Streptosporangiaceae; genus Trebonia. The sequence goes on along the minus strand of CAWAWG010000012.1, from coordinate 331,140 downwards.
GAGCGGGACTAGTCGGGCAGGGTGCGGGGGAGGCCGAAGAGGGGCAGGAGGCTGTTGTCCGTGAAGCGGGTGATGCCCGACACCCGGTCGCCGTCGAGGGTCAGCACGATCAGGCCGTGCGCGTGGGCGATGGGGGAGACCGGGTCGCTCAGGTAACAGCCGAACGCGGGCTGGCCGTTCGCCCTGGTGGCGATGAGCCGGAACCGGCGGGGCGCGTCGCGGAACGGGGCCTCCGACAGGATTTCCGCCGCCGCCCGGCCCCGGTACCCGCCGGGCAGCGGCGGGCTGGCGAGCCACGCGTCGTCCGTCAGCAGCGCCACCAGGCCGTCCACATCCCCGCGTTCGAAGGCGTCGGCGAATCGCCCCGTCACCTCGAGCTCACGGGCGGAGCCGGGCAGCGGGGAGCGGTCATGCCAGCCGGACGGCAGCCGGGCGGCGATTTCCGCGCGGGCCCGCTGAAGCGTGCCGTCGAGCGTTTCTGTGTCGCAGTCCAGAATCTCGGCTGCCTCGGCGGCGCGGAACCCGTGCACGTCGCACAGCACGAGGGCGGCCCGCTGGTGCGGCGGAAGGTGCTGGAGCGCGGCGACGAAGACGAGCGACATCGATTCCCGTGCATCATGCCGGACGTTCAGCCCTTCCGCGATGCTCGCCGGGTCGCCGGTGAAGTCGACTGGGTAGGGCTCAAGCCAAGGGGTGTCGGTCGCCGCGATGGGCTCGGGGAACGGGATTTCCTGTCTGCCTGCGGCCAGCCGGCCGGCCGCGAGCCGCCGGAGCCACGCGCGCAGCGGGCCGCGCTCCGCGGATCCGTCGCGTCTCCGCCGAGCGGCCATGAGCGTCTCCAGAAGCGTGTCCCGGGCTCCGGCGGCGGTGCACCGGATGCGGTACTGGTGCGCCTTGAGCACAGCGCACCGGTAGGTAAGACTCCGCTGACATCGGAAACTAGGCGGTCCGAGGCAGGCCAGTTCTGTAATTCCGCTGGAGGCGAGGATGCCCGGCCCCGGCTAGATCGCCAGGGCCAGACGGTAGCCGCGCTTGACCACCGTCTGGACGACCTTCGGTGCGCCCAGGCTGGAGCGGAGGCGGGCGATCGCGGCCTCGACGGCATGCTCGTCGGCACCGCCGCCCGGAAGCTCCGCCAGGAGATCGGAGCGTGGCACCACCCGGCCGGGGTGACGAGCCAGGGCGCGCAGCACGGCCATCGGGCCCGGCGGGACCGGGCGCAGGCTGCCGTCGACAACGACGGCGGAGCCGCGGACCTCAAGCCGGTGATCGGCCGCGGTCAGCACCCGCGCCCGCTGTGCGAGGACCTCGGTGACATGCCGCACCAGCGCCCCCACCCGATAGCGGTCCGGCCAGGTCGCCGGGATTCCCCGGTCGAGCAGCGGTCCTGCGGTCACCGGTCCCACGCAGGCGGCGGCGGCCTGGCCGCGCAGCGCGGCGAGTAGCTCGCCGTCGAGTCCGGATTCGGCGGCCCGGCGCAGGAGTCCGGTCGCGGCGAGCGCGCTGGTGAACGTGACCGCGTCGACGGTGCCCGCCACAATGGCCTCAAGCAAGCGGTCAAGCGGGCCGGTGTCGGCCGGGGCCATCCAACGGTAGACCGGGACGGGGATCACGGTCGCGCCCGCATGCCGCAGCGCGTCGGTGAAATCGGGCAGTGGCTCGCCATGCAACTGGACCGCGATCCGCCTGCCGGGCAGCGGCCCTTCCGACAGCAGCCGCTGGAGTACCTCGGCGGACGACTCCGAGGCCGGGGACCACAACTCGCGCAGGCCTGCCGCGCGGATAGCGCCGGTGGCCTTCGGTCCGCGGGCGAGCAGGGTTGCCTGGCCGAGCGCGCCGCGGAGCCGGTCGGCCTCGCCCCAGTCTTCGGCGGCCTCCATCCAGCCGCGGAAGCCGATGCCGGTGGTGGCCACCACCGTGTCCGGTGGCGTGCCGATCAGGTCGAGCGTCGCCTTGTGCAGGTCGGTATCGTCGGCGAGGGGCGCGATCCGCAGCGCCGGTGCGTGGATTACCGCCGCGCCGCGCCGCTCAAGGAGGCCGCCGATCTCATCCGCGCGCCGCGCCGCGGTCACCCCGACCGTGTAGCCGGCCAGCGGGGCCGGCACATCGCCGCTGCCCGCGGGGCCGCTGCCCGCGGGGCCGCTGCCCGCGGGGCCGCTATCCGCGGGGCTGGCCAGCGGGGGCCCGGGCTCCGCCGGATCGGCGCGCGGGCACGACCCGTCTGTGGCTGGACCGTCTGTTGGCGGGGACATGCGCCTCATCATGTGCCGATGGCTATTTCGTCGGTGTTACCAGGAGTTGACAGGCGTATCACGCCGTCCTGGACCGCCACGCCGAATACCGGCAGCGTCGCGTCGGGAGAGTCGAGGCAGCGCCCCGTGCGCAGGCAGAACACCTGCTTGCCGAGCGGGCTGGCCACCGTGGGGACACCGGAGCGGTCCCCGACGATCCCGTGGCAGATGACCGGGGCACCGTAGAACGGGTCGATGTTCCCCACCGCGTGCACCGACCCGTCGTGCAGCAGGAACACGGCGGCGGTGCTGCCGTCATGAAGGAGGACGGCGGCCCCCTGCTCGGGAGACAGCGTGGTGAGCGGTATGGCGGTTGCTTCGATAACTCTCATCGGGGCTCCAGCGGCAGTAGCGGGCGAGCCGGCGCGGGAATGCGCTGGTCGCGTTCGACCGTGAACGAGATTGCGGGATCCGGGAGATCGGGGGCGTTGACGAACGACGCGAACTTGGCGAGCCTGCCCGGGTCCTCGAGGACCGCGCGCCACTCGTCGCGGTAGCCGACGATGTGCGTGGCCATGGCCTCCTCAAGCGAGGCGCAGAGGCCGAGGCTGTCATCGACGATCACGTCTCGCAGGTGCTCCAGGCCGCCGTCCATCGCCTCGATCCACGCGGCGGTGCGCTGCAGCCGGTCCGCGGTACGGATGTAGAACATCAGGAACCGGTCGAGGATCGTGATCAGTTCCCGGTGCGCGACGTCCGACACGAGCAGTTCGCGCGTGCCGGGGCCGGAAGCCGCCGTTGCCGCCGACGTACAGGTTCCAGCCGACCTCGGTGGCGATGATGCCGAAGTCCTTGGACCGGGCCTCCGCGCACTCGCGGGCGCAGCCGGACACCCCGCCCTTGAGCTTGTGCGGGGAGCGCAGGCCCCGGTAGCGGAGCTCGAGCTCGACCGCGAGACCGACCGAGTCCTGCACGCCGTACCGGCACCAGGTCGAGCCCACGCAGGACTTCACCGTACGCAGTGCCTTGCCGTACGCGTGGCCCGACTCGAACCCGGCGTCGATGAGCCGCTTCCAGATGGCGGGCAGTTCCTCGAGCCGGGCACCGAGCAGGTCGATCCGCTGCCCGCCGGTGATCTTGGTGTAGAGGCCGAAGTCCTCGGCGACCTCGGCGATGACCTTCAGCTTCCCGGGGTGATCTCCCCGCCGGGGATGCGCGGCACCACCGAGTAGGTGCCGTTGCGCTGCATGTTGGCCAGGTGCCTGTCGTTGGTGTCCTGGAGCGCGCCGCGCTCGCCGTCGAGGATGTGATCCCCGGTGTACAGCGAGGCGAGAATCGAGGCGACGGCGGGCTTGCAGATGTCGCAGCCGCGTCCCCGGCCGTGGCGGGTCACCAGTTCGCTGAACGTCCGGATGCCCGTCGCGGCGGTGATCTCGAACAGCTCGGCCCGGGAGACGGCGAAATGCTCGCACAGCGCGTTCGATTGCGTCACGCCGGCCGAGGCGAGCAGCTGCTTGAGCGCCGGTACGCACGAGCCGCACCCGGTGCCCGCCCGCGTGCAGGCCTTGAGTCCGGGCACGTCGCTGGCCGAGCCGTCGCCGATCGCCGCGAGCAGCGTCCCTTTGGTCACCGCGTTGCACGAGCAGATCTGCGCCGAGTCGGGCAGTGCGGCAAGCCCACTGCCCGCACCGCCCCCCTCGCCGCGACCTTGGGCGCCGTCCGCGCCTTCCGGAGCAGCAGGGCCGCGGGATCGGTCGGCAGCGGCAACCCGACCAGCGGCCGCAGCAGCGCGTACCGCGCCGCGTCGCCGACCAGGATGCCGCCGAGCAGGGTGCGCGCGTCGTCCGAGACGACGAGCTTGCCGTAGGCCTGGCGGACGGGATCGTTAAGCACCACCGACAGCGCACCCGGAGTCCGCCCATGCGCGTCGCCGAACGACGCCACGTCCACCCCGAGCAGCTTCAGCTTGGTCGACAGATCGGCGCCGGGAAACGTCTCGGTGCCGCCGAGCAGCCGGTCGGCGGCGGTCTCGGCCATCGCATAGCCCGGTGCGACCAGGCCGAATACCTGCCCGTCGACCGCGGCGCCCTCGCCGACGGCCCAGATGTGCGGGTCGCTGACACTGCGGCACGACTCGTCGACGGCCACGCCGCCGCGCGGGCCGAGCGCCAGGCCGGCCGCGCGGGCAAGCTGGTCCCGCGGCCGTACCCCGGCCGCGAATACCACTATTTCCGTGTCGATCCGGGTACCGTCGGCCAGTTCCACGCCACTTGCCCGCCCGCTGGCGGGGTCCGTCACGACCCGGACGGTCGCCGACCCGCAGTGCACGGTCACGCCCAGGTCGGTCACCAGGCGGCCGAGCAGCGCGCCGCCGCCCGCGTCGACCTGCACCGCCATCAGGTGCGGCGCGAGTTCGACGACATGCGGCGCGAGCCCGAGCAGCCGCAGTGCGTTGGCCGCCTCCAGTCCCAGCAGTCCGCCGCCGATCACCAGGCCCGTGCGACCCGGGCCGGGCGAGGCGTTCGCGGCGGAGCGGATCGCTTCGAGGTCGTCGAGTGTCCGGTAGACGAAGCAGCCCGGCGCGTCGTGTCCGGGCACCGGCGGAACGAAGGGGTACGAGCCGGTCGCCAGCACGAGTTCGTCATAGGAAATGGACTCGCCCGCAGCGGTGACGACGACTCTGCGACCGGGGTCAACCGACTCTGTGCGCACCCCAAGCCGCAGGTCGACCCGCGACAAGTCAAGTGGCGGCAGCCGCAGCGCCGCCTCATCCGCGCCGTCGAAGAACGAGGAAAGCGCCACCCGGTCGTACGCGGGCCGCGGTTCCTCGGACAGCACGGTCACCCGGAACCGCCCGCCGTCGTCGCGGGCGGTCAGCGCCTCGACGAAGCGGTGCCCGACCATGCCGTGCCCGACGACGACAACATGAGCAGCGCTGGTACGTGCGCTCATCGCAGCGCAGCCTCCTTTTCCTGGGGATCGGCTTCCTGGGGATCGGCGGATTGGCCGCTTTCCTGGCCGCTGTGTTTTTCCTGGTCACCGTGTTGTCCGGAAGCACCGCGCGGATGATCCTGGGTATCGGTCGGCCTGCCGAGCGCCGCGTCCTGGGTGCCGGTCTGGCTTGGGTCGGTCTCCGCCAGCCATGCCGCAACCGCATCGAGGTCATCACCGCAGGTCCCGCAGCCGGTCGCGGCCCTGGTCGCCGCCGACAGCGCGGCCCGGCCGCACGCGCCCCCGTACCAGGCGTCCCGCAGCTGCCCCTTGGTGACCATGTTGCAGCGGCACACCACCGCGTAGTCGGGGAGCGCGGCCTGCCGGTGGCCCCGCTGCCCGCCTCCGGTGGCAGCGCCCGGCCGAGCAGCAGCGCGAGCCGGTCGGCCTGCGCGGGAGCGTTCCTGTCGTAGAGCTGCACGATCCCGGCCGCCGCGTCGGGCAGGCCGATCATGATCGCCCCCACGACCCGGTCGTCGGCGAGCACGAGCTTGCCGTACCGCTCCCGGGCCGGGTCCTCGAACCGCAGCACCTCGAGGTCCTGGTCCGCACCGGGCTCGGGGAGCGAGGTGCCGGCGGCGGTCAGTTCGATGCCGGCGGCCTTGAGCCGGGTCACCGCGCCGCTGCCCCGGTACCGGGCCTTGGGCGATACGCCGGCGAGCCGGCTGGCCAGGACCGCGGCCTGCTCCCAGCCGGGCTGCACGAGGCCGCCTGCCGCACCTGGGTGCCCGGCGCAGTCCCCGATCGCGTAGATCCCCTGGACGGAGGTCGCCAGCGTGTCGTCGACCGCCACCGCGCCGGACTCGGCCAGTCGAAGCCCGGCGTCCCGGGCCAGCTCGACCCGCGGCCGGGTCCCGGTGCACAGCACGAGGCCGCTGGCCTTCACCAGCTGTCCGTCGGCGAGCCAGAGCCCCCGTCCGGACTCCCACCGGGCCGCGCCGCGGCCGAGCGACACGTCGACTCCGGTCCGCCGCATCGCGTCGGTGAGCACCCGCCCGGCCGCCGCGTCGAGCTGCCGGTCCATCAGGTGGCCGCCCCGGTGCACGACCGTGACCCCCGTCCCGCGCGCGGCGAGGGCCCGCGCCGCCTCAAGACCAAGCACGCCGCCGCCGAGCACCGCGACCCGCCCGCCGGTGCGGCGGGCGGCCTGCGCGAACGCGGCGATGTGGCGCGCGTCCGTGAGCGAGTGCAGCGCCGCGACGTCAGCACAAAGGCGGTCATCCGAACGGGAACGTGCTTCGCGCCCCCCCGCCCCATTGCCCGCGTCACCGACCCCGGCGGCCGGGAGCGGGAACCCACCGAGGCCGGCTCTGTGGTCACCACTGCGGTCGGCACCAGGGTCGGCAGCGCGGTCAGGACCGGGGACGGCCCGGTGGTCGGCAGCGCGGCGGGCTCGGTGGTCGGCTCCGAGGCCGCTGCGCGGGCCGAAGGAGTCCTCTTCCCCGGCGAGGACGCCCGGCAGCGGCGGGATGACGGGCTGCGCTCCGGTGGCGAGCACCAGAACGTCGTAGCCGATCCGCTCGATCGCCCCGGCTTCGATCGAGCCAGCCTTTATAAACCCAGCGTCAATGAACCCAGGATCAATCAAGCCAGGCTCGGTCAACGCAGCCTCGGTCGGCCCGGCTTCGGCTGCCGCCGCCTCGATCGCCCCAGTTCCGTCGGGCCCAGCATCGATAGGTCCAGTTCCGGCTGACACAGCTTCGAGAGGCACAGCTTCGGAAGGCACAGCTTCGGACCGCGTGCGCCCGCCGTCGGCCGCCCGCGCGCCTTGGCGGGCACGGTCGCGGGTGGAGCGAAGCGGCGGTCCGGCCGCTGCCGCGCTCCGCACCAGCACCGTGCGGGTTACCGGATCGATGCCGACAACCGTGGTCCGCAGGCGCAGTGTCATGGGCGCGTCCGGGTGCAACACGCTTCCGTTCGGAGTATTCCTGCTCTGCCCGGTGAGTACCGGCAGTCCCGCGACGACGGTGGCGGCGAAGTCCTCTTCCTTCATGACACCGGAGAGGAGGTTGGGCAGCAGGACGCGGTTGTACGCGGGGCGCGGCTCGGCGGCGAGGAACGTCAGCCGGACGCGGCGGCCATCCGGGTCGTGCCGGCGGACCTCCTCGGCGAAGCGCGCGCCGACCATGCCATGCCCGACCACAACAACGTTAAGTGGGCTCATGCACGCCCCTCGCGTCCCTGGTTGCCCAAGCGCACACTGGGGCATTTAGGCGTGATGCCCCATATGTCCGCTGAGCATCCCGGGTGGATGTGTCGTCCTTGGTATTGAGCCGGCCTGCCTGCCGGTGCCGGTGCCTTGCTCATGCCGCTGTCTCGTTCGCCGATGCGGAATCCGTCGGCGCTGTGCCCGGCGGGTTCGCGGGGGAGAGGCGGACGGCACAGACCTTGAACTCGGGCATCCGGCTGACCGGGTCGAGGGCCGGGTTGGTGAGGGCGTTGGCCGCGCCGTCACCGGGGAAGTGGAAAGGCAGGAAGACGGTGTCGTGGCGGAGGGAGGGGACGCAGCGCACCCGTGCCGTCACGGTGCCGCGTCGCGACTCGACCTGGGCCAGCACGCCGTCCCGAAGGCCCGCGTTCGTGGCGGTGTCCGGGTGTATCTCGAGGAACGATTCGGGCTGGGCGGCGAGCAGTTCCGGGACCCGGCGGGTCTGCGCACCAGTCTGGTAGTGCTGCAGCACCCGCCCCGTGGTTGCGATCAGCGGGTACTCCTCGTCCGGTAGTTCCCCGGCGTCGCGGTGGTCGACGGGCACGAAGCGCGCTCGCCCGTCCGGGTGGGCGAACCGGGCGGTGAACGGCCGGGGTGTCCCTCTCGCACCAGCGGCCGGGCCGGTGCCCTCGGCGGCGGGGACGGGCCAGTAGAGGGGCAGGCCGGCGTCGAGCAGCTCCGGCGTGACGCCCGAGTAGTCGGCCCGGCCGCCCGCCGAAGCGGCACGGAGTTCGGCGAGAACCTCGTCGGCGTCCGCTGGGAACTCGCTCCGCCGTCGGCCTAGGCGGACCGCCAGGTCGCTCAGCACGGCAAGATCGGTGCGGACACCGGGCGGCGGCTCCACCGCCTTGCGACGGCGCAGCACGCGGCCCTCCAGGCTGGTCATCGTCCCGGTCTCTTCGGCCCACTGGGTGACAGGAAGGATCACGTCGGCGAGCCGTGCGGTCTCCGAGGGCACGGAGTCGGCGACGACCAGCAGGTCGAGAGCGGCCAGCCGGTCCCGGACGCGGGCCGACCTAGGGGCGGAGACCACGAGGTTCGCGCCGAAGACGAGCAGCGCCTTCGGGCCGGCCTCGGTGCCGAGCACATCGATGAGCTCGGCCGCGGACCGGCCAGGGCCGGGAATGTCGCGCTCGTCGATGCCCCAGACGGCCGCGATTTGCTCTCGGTCGGCCGGGCTGGTGATGGACCGGTAGCCGGGGAGCTGGTCGGCCTTCTGGCCATGCTCGCGGCCGCCCTGGCCGTTGCCCTGCCCGGTGAGGCAGCCGTAGCCGGAGCCCTCGGTGCCCGGCAGGCCGAAGGCGAGCGCCAGGTTGATCCACGCGGTGACCGTATCCGTGCCCTTGCTGTGCTGCTCGGCGCCCCGGCCGGTCAGCACGTAGGCGTGTACCGCGGTGTGCAGCAGGTGAGCGGCGCGGCGCAGGTCCGTGACGGGGACGCCGGTCAGCCGCTCGACCCGTTCCGGCCACCAGGCGGACAGGGAACGTCGGGTCTCCTCCCAGCCGGAGGTGCGGGCGTCCCGGTAGGCGGTGCGCCGCGGCGTGTCGAGGTAGCCGCTCGTCCAGGCGATGTGCAGCAGGCCGAGGGCAAGCGCGAGATCGGTGCCCGGGGCGGCCTGTAGGTGCATGCCGCCGGACTTGAGCGCCGCCTCGGCCGTGGGGGTGCGGCGCGGGTCGACGACGATCAGCCGGGTGCGGCGCCAGGCCGGTGCCGGTGTTCCCCGTGCCTGGCGCGCCGGTCAGGTGGCCCATCAGCGGCGGCATCGTCTCGGCCGGGTTGCCGCCGGCCAGCACGATGAGGTCGGCGTCATCCAGGTCGGTGACCGGGAAGGGGAGCCCGCGGTCCAGGCCGAAGGCCCGGTTGCCCGCCGCTGCCGCCGACGACATGCAGAACCGGCCGTTGTAGTCGATCTGGCTGGTCCGCAGCGCGACGCGGGCGAACTTGCCCAGCAGGTACGCCTTCTCGTTGGTCAGGGCGCCGCTGCCGAACACGGCCACGGCGTCGGGGCCGTGGGCCCGGCGCAGTGCGTTGAGGGTGTCGGCGACGTAGTCGAGTGCTTCTTCCCAGGTCGCTTCCCTGTGGCCTCCGCTCTCGGCTCTGATCAGCGGAGTGGTCAGCCGGTCGGCGGCATCGAGCAGGGCGGCGCTCGTCCAGCCCTTCTGGCACAACCCGCCCCGGTTGGTGGGAAAATCCCTCGGGCTGACGACCGGGCGGCCGCCCTCGGCCGGCACGGTGATCGTCATGGCGCACTGGAGCGCGCAGTACGGGCAGTGCGTGCCCGTCTGGGTTCGGAGCACTGTCTGGTGCTGGCGCACGGTCCCGGCCGGGGGCGCTATCTCGGGCTCGGACGAGGGCACCGCCGTCATGCGGCGGCCCTGGCCGCCGTCTCGCCCGGGACGGCGGCGCGGACGAGACCGGCCTGGCGGCGGCCGGCCAGCGCGGTGACCGCCACGCAGACCGCGTAGAAGGCGAGGAAGCCGATCAGCGCGGGGCGGGCGGTGTGCGCGCTCTCGTAGGACTGCCGGAACGCCAGGTTGATGGCCACGCCGCCGAGGCCGCCGATGGTCCCGGCGATCGCGATGACCGCGCCGGTCTTTCTGCGGGCGGCCAGCCGGTGCGTTGCGGCGTCGGTATCCGCGCTGATCGCCCGCGCGGCGGCCGCCGCGTACGGGACCGGGATCATCGCGTAGGTGGAGCCGTTGCCGAGGCCGCTCAGCACGAATACGCCGACGAACGCGACCGTGAAGAGCGGCAGCGAGTGCGCGGTCGAGGCCGCGATCACGACCGCGGTCCCGGCGGTGAGCCCGGCGAAGGCGACCATCGTGATCCGCGCGGCCCCGAACCGGTCCGCGAGGTGGCCGCCGAGCGGCCGGGCGACCGAGCCGAGCAGCGGTCCGATGAACGTCAGCCCCGCCGCCTGGAGCGGGGTCCGGCCGAAGTCGTTCTGCAGCACAAGGCCGAACGCGAAGCTGTACCCGATGAACGAGCCGAACGTCCCGACGTAGAGGAGCGAGATCGTCCAGCAGTGCGGGTCCCTGAGCACGGCCCGGTAGACGGAGCCGCCGGTGCGCATTCCCGGCAGGTTGTCCATCAGGGTCCACGCGAGGGTCGCGGAGACCAGCAGCAGCGCGATGAAGATGACGGGCAGTACCCGGGGATGCCCCACTCCGTAGACGCCGATCACCAGCAGTCCGATGAGCTGGACACTGGCCACGCCCGCGTTCCCGGCTCCGGCGTTGATGCCGAGCGCGCGGCCTTTATCCCGCTCAGGGAAGAAGAAGTTGATGTTGGTTGTCGAGGAGGCGAAGCTGCCGCCGCCGATGCCGCTCACCGCGGCGCACAGCAGGAACTCCCACAGCGGTGCGTGCGGGTCACCGATGAGGAACAGCGCGAGCACCGCCGGGACGACCATGGCCAGCGCGGACAGCGTGGTCCAGGTCCGCCCGCCCAGCCGGGTCACCGCCCATCCGTAACCGGGCCGGACCAGCGAGCCGGCCAGGGTGACCAGCGAGGTCAGCAGGAACTTGTCCGCGGTCGAGACGCTGAAGCCGTTCTTCGGTGTCATGAACAGGACGAGGACTGACCACAGGGACCACAGGCAGAAGCCGACGTGCTCGGCGAACACCGACGTCCACATGTTGCGGACGGCGATGCGGCGGCCCGTGGCGGCCCAGAAGGCAGGGTCTTCTGGTTCCCAGGTGTCAATGCGGTGCGTACGGCGGCTCATGAAGGCGACGCTATGAACGGGTTGTTACCTGGCTCGCGGGCGTGCGTAACGCGAGCGCAATGAATTCCTCAATTCGCCCGCCGCTGCGCTGTGAGGGGCGGACGTGGCTCAGTCAAAGAGCCGTACGCTAAATCCCATGGCGGTCAAGATCCCCGAGACGCACGCAGCTCTGGTGCGCCGGGCACGGAAGATCTACCGGGTACTCACGGAGACGTACCCGGACGCGCACTGCGAGCTGGACTTCGAGGACCCGTTTCAGCTGCTGGTAGCGACGGTGCTGTCCGCGCAGACGACAGACAAGCGGGTCAATCTGACCACTCCCGCGCTGTTCGCGAAATACCCGACTCCGGAGGACCTGGCGGCGGCCAACCCGGTCGACGTAGCGGAGATCCTGCGGCCGACCGGATTCTTCAACGCGAAGACCAAGTCCGTGATGGGGCTGTCGGCCGCGATTGTCGAGCGCTTCGGCGGCGAGGTACCCCGCAGGCTCGAAGAGATGGTCACGCTGCCCGGCGTGGGCAGGAAGACCGCCAACGTGGTGCTCGGCAACGCGTACGGCACTCCGGGGATCACCGTGGACACGCACTTCGGCCGGCTGTCGCGGCGGTTCGGGTGGACGACAAGCGATGACCCGGTCAAGGTCGAGGAGGAAGTGGGCGAGCTCTTCCCCAAGAAGGACTGGGTGCTCCTCTCGCACCGGCTGATCTGGCACGGCCGCCGGATCTGCCACTCGCGCAAGCCCGCCTGCGGTGCGTGTCCCGTGGCCGACTGGTGCCCGTCGTTCGGCCTCGGCCCGACGGACGCGGAGACCGCCATGAAGCTCGTCAAGACCGGGCCGTTCTCGTGACCGGTTCACCCTCTGCGGCTGGTTCTCGTTATGCGGCCGGGGACGACGGAGCGCCGTCATGGCTGCGGCGGCTCGCCGATGCGGCCTCGGTGATGGAGGTGCCCCGGGGCGTCCGGCCGCCGGTGTCGGGCGGACGGCACTCGGCGGTTCTCGTCCTGTTCGGCGAGGGCGAGAGCGGCCCGGACCTGCTGTACGTGCAGAAGAACGAGGGGCTGCGGCGCCACGCCGGACAGCCCGCCTTTCCCGGCGGCAAGATCGAGGACGGCGACGACGGCCCGGTCGCCGCGGCGCTGCGGGAGGCGGCCGAGGAGACGGGCCTCGATCCCGCAGGCGTTGACGTGCTCGTGACGCTGCCCGAGCTGTTCATCGCGCGCAGCCAGTTCCGTGTCATCCCGGTGCTCGCCTGGTGGCGCGAGCCGTCCGCCGTCTGGCCGGTGGACATCGGTGAGATCGCGGCGGTGGAGCGGATCAGCGTCGCCGACCTGGCCGACCCCGCGCACCGCCTTACGCTCAGGTTCCCCGGCGGTCTCAGCGGCCCTGCGTTCCGCATCAACTCGATGCTGATCTGGGGCTTTACCGCGCTCATCACCGACCGGCTGCTCGCACTCGGCGGCTGGGAACGTCCCTGGGACGCCACCGTCATCCGCGAACTCCCCCGGGGAGCCGCGTAGCGGTTCCAGCGCGTACCGATACTCCTTGGTCCCAGGTCACGCCGATACTTCTTAAGGTGTGACGAAGGCTGGAGTCACGATTAGCGATGCCGCCCAGTTATTAAGCGGCAGCGGATACCTTGGACACCGTGCACGGTGATCTGCTCGATCTCGTCCTTGTTGTCATTGCCGTTGGTTTCGCGGTCTCTGGCTACCGTCAGGGCTTTATCGTTGGCACGCTGAGCTTCGTCGGCTTCGTCGGCGGCGCGGTGCTCGGCGCCCAGTTCGGCCCCTCGCTTTCGCATGCGATCGTTGGCGGGCAGACACAACAAGACGTGGTCGCGGTCGTCATACTGATCAGCGCCGCCATCATCGGCCAGTTCGTCGCCTCCTCGATCGGGGCCTACCTGCGGCAGTCGATGACAAGTCCGTCGTCGACCACCCTTGATGCCATCGGCGGAGCGGCCGTCAGCGTCCTGTCGATGCTGCTGACCGCCTGGGCGATCGGCTCGGTTCTCACCGCGTCGTCCTTCCAGGACGTCGTCTCGCAGGTCAACAACTCGGCCGTGCTGACCACGATGGACAAGATCATGCCGTCCCAGGCCAAGACCATGTTCACCGATTTCCGACGGCTGCTCGCCACCGGGCCGTTCCCGCAGGTGTTCAGCGGCATCGGCGCCGCGCACCTGTTCTCGATCAGCGCGCCCGACGAGGCGGTGCTGAACAGCCCCGGGTACCTGGCGGCCCGCAGCCGGGTCGTCAAGGTGCAAGGCACCGCGCTGAGCTGTGACCAGCTCATCGAAGGGTCCGGCTTCGTCATCTCGCCGCAGCACATACTTACCAACGCTCACGTGGTCGCCGGGGTCGACCAGGGGCTGACCGTGACCACGCCCACCGGCGTGGCGTTCCGCGCCGAGGTCGTGCTCTACGACCCCCAGGTGGACATCGCGGTCCTCTACGTGCCCGGTCTTAACCTGACTCCGCTCCAGTTCAGCGACCAGGGCGAGGCCGGTTCTGATGCCGTCGTGGCCGGCTACCCGGAGGACCACCCCTTTACCCAGGTGGCCGCGCGGATCGGCGGCAAGCAGAACGCCGTCGGCCCCGACATCTACCAGACCGGGCAGGTCACCCGGCAGATCTTCGAGATCAGGGCCAATGTCGAGCCCGGCAACTCGGGCGGCCCGCTGCTCAGCCCGTCGGGCACCGTGTACGGCGTGGTGTTCGCGGCGGCGGTCGGGCAGGCGAACACCGGCTTCGCGCTGACCGCCGCCGAGGTCGCCGCGGACGCGAGCGCCGGAGCAAACCAGACCATCCCGACCTCTACCCAGGGCTGCGACTGACCCGGTTACCGGGGTTGGCTGAGCGTCAGGCGCAGTTCGGCGTCCGATACGTTCGCGAGGCCATCGTGCTCGATCCGGAGCGCCAGCCCCGTTGCCTGCCGGGCCACGAAGCCGGCGTCGACCTCGCCGGACGCGTTGGCGAACTCTCCGACGTGGCTGGCGCCGCGGCGGAGCAGCGCCACCGCGCCGCGGGCGTTGCCGCGCCTGGCATGCGTGAGGCCAACCGCGATCTGGGCGAGGCCCCGCCACAACTCGCGTTCGGGCCCCGGCGTGGACTTCCAGGCCGCCTCGAAAATCTCATGAGCGTGGAACGGCCGTCCCTCGGCCAGCAGCCGCCCGCCGCGCTCGGCTGCCTCGGCGGGCGAGACAACCAGGTCATCGGGGATGCGCGGCACGTCGCGGGCGGCCTCGCGGCGAAGCGGGCGGCCGAGCTCGTCCCTGGGCCGCGCGTTGCGGGCCCGCCCGGCGGTGTCCCTGTCCCTGGCGCCGTTCCTGTCGCTGGCGGCCGGCCCGGTCACCGGTCTGGCTCGGGGTCGGCCAGCCAGCCCAGGAGTTCGGCGTCGAAGGCCGTCGGCCGCTCCTCGTGCGGGTAATGGCCTGCCCCCTCGATCACCTTCCAGCGGTACGGTCCCTCGACGTACCGGCCCGCGCCGCGGGCCACCGATGGCGGCAGGCACGGGTCGACGGCGCCGTGCAGGTGCAGGACCGGCGCCGCGACCGGGGTTCGCATTCGCCGGGCGTACCGCAGGCCGTCCGGGCGGAAGGTGGAGCGTACGAACCACCGGTGGTATTCGAGCGAGGTGTGCGCGACCGGGGGGATGCGCATGGCGCGCTGGTAGATCCGGGCGGTCTCCTCGTCCGGCCATCCCGGCGCCGACCAGGCCGACAGGATCGAGCCCACGAGCTCGCCGCCATTGCGGACCAGCCGTCGTTCCGGGATCATCGGCACCTGGAAGGCGAGCGGATAGCCGCCGCGCCTGGTCTGGCCGTCCGGCTCGCTGAGTGACCGCGAGATGGTGTACGGGCTCGACAGCACCCGGGCGCGCATCCGCAGCGGATGCGCGCCCGAGACGACGGCGAGCCTGCGCACCGCCTTCGGGAAGTACGCGGCGACCGTCCACGCCGTGAGCCCGCCCCAGTCATGGCCGACGATGGTCGCGTTGGCCTCACCGAGCGCGCGGATCAGTCCGGCCGCATCGGCCGCCGCGGTGATCAGGTCATATCCCCTGGGCGGTTTGTCGCTGCCGCCGTAGCCGCGAAGGTCGACCGCCACCGCCCGGTAGCCGGCCTCGGCCAGCGTGACCAGCTGGTGCCGCCAGGTCCACCAGAACTCGGGGAAGCCGTGCAGGAGCAGCACGAGCGGTCCCTCGCCCATGCTCGCCACGTGGAAGCGGGTCCCGTTCGCGGTCACCGAGCGGTGCGTCCACGGGCCGGCGATCTGGATAACGGTCTCTGACGGCATAACTTCGCCCCTGCCGTTACGGTCGCGCGGGCGGAATTTCGGCCGTAGTGCCGGTGCCGACGCTGACCCCCGGGTTGGCGACCGCCGGCCCGGAGCCATTCGGGCTCGGCTCGCTCCTGCGCAACATGCCAAGGTCGTCCATCACGGTCTGCCGGGTCATCTTCATGCCGGTCACCTTGCGAACCTTGCGGTACGCGATCCAGCCCGGCGAGAGCGATCAGCAGCAGGCAGGTGCCCGCCACGATGAGGAAGGCCGCCCATTCCCAGATGCCCGCCGCCACCAGCCCGTACGCGTAGGCGAAACACAACAGGACGACAATCAGGCAGGTCACGAACAGGCTCACCACGCCGAGCACGGCGGCGATGCCGATCCGCCTCGCGTCCATCCTCAGTTCGCTCTTGGCGAGGCTGATCTCGTACTGGACGAGCGAGGACATGTCCTTCGCTGCCTGCGCGACTAGTTCCCCGAGCGACTGCTGTCCGTCGGTACTGTCTGGCCTCCCGCTGCGGACCACCGCATACCTCCCCGAATCCTCGCTGAGACAGCACACGCTGTCTCAGGTGGTTTAAGGCTAGCGCTATGGGTTGGAGGCGGCGCGGACATCCCAGCCGCGTCCGGGTGGCTCCCACGTGCGAACGGCGCCCCAACTGGGGCGCCGTCGCCGAATGCAGGACAGTCTGGCTACCATGCGTGCAACTCATCAATTGTCGGCCGGTCCGTTGTGGCCTGGCCTGACACGCCTCCCGCGGCTGGTCGTGCGTGGGTACCCGACTGTCGTGCCCGGACGTTCATCCGGTCCGTGGCACCTTTGTACGTCCAAAGCGCGCCGCTTCCAAGACCTCAGGTGTGATCAATTCGTGATCTTGATCGATGGCCGTGTTCACATTCCATTAACCGTTAGGAGCGACCGCCTCACGCCCCGAACCGATGCCGGGCGAACCGCTGCCACCCGAGCCGCGCCAGCCACGCCCAGGCCCGCCCGCCCCTGCCGTCAACCGCCCCAGGGACCGCCGGCAAGAAATATTCGGTAACGGCAAACTATCCGCCGCGACATCTGTTCAGAACCAACCCATATATGTTGTAATTCCATTACAGGTTGATCGCTGTACGTCTGCGGCATGCAAGATGCCCCGCGGATAAGCTTTACTGAAGAACGAGGCCGGCCTACCCCCCCAGGGCCGGACCGTGTGTCCCTCCCTCGCTCTCCCCCCCGGCGAGGGAGGGACACTAAACCTCCCTGTTCGGTGGCCTGCAGCCACCTTCCCCCACCCTGGTTTGCTGTGGGGGGACGACCCCCCACACCCCCCGATGCGGCCTGCGGCCGCAAACCTTGGCGTGTTTCACCGCCTTCCGTTACGGGGCCCTGGGGTTCACGCGGGACGACCCGCCACAGCCCCCGGTGCGGCCTGCGGCCGCAAAGCCTGGCGTGTTTCACGTTTTCCGCCATAAAGCCCCAGGGGTCAACGTCGGCGGTAGCACCTCGAATGTCATTCTTCGGCCCCCGCGCGGCGGCAGCACCCCCAAGGGCCATTGACCGGTAAGCGTGCAGCGGCAGCCCCACTGAAGGCCATAGTTCGGCCCAACGACTGCGGCAGCCCTGAGAATGCCATAGGCCGCTGGCGTGATGCGGCAGCCCTCGGGGGTGCCATTGAGCGCGAGCGTGAGCGGCCTGACTGCCATGGCTAGGCCGTATGTAGGCGTCAGCACCTCCAAGGGTCATAGTCCGCCACCACGTGACGCGGCAGCGCTTCGGCGTGCCATCTTTGGCCACCCGATGACCACGATGAGGGAGGGGCACCTCTGCGGCAGCCCTTTGCGGCAGCACCTAAGGAGCTCCCGGACAGCACCAAGTCGAGGAGGGCGACGGCACCGAGCTTGGAGAGTGGTGAGTTGCCGTTGCCGCACTTGGGGGACTGGACGCAAGAGGGGCAGCCCGTCTCGCACGGACAGGTGTGGATCGCGTCCCTGGTCGCGCTCAGCCAGTCCGCGGCGACGGCGAAGCCGCGTTCCGCGAAGCCGGCCCCGCCCGCGTGGCCGTCGTAGACAAACACGGTGAGCTGCCCGGTGGCCGGGTGCAGTTCGGTGGACAGGCCGCCCACGTCCCACCGGTCGCACGTGGCGAAGAGCGGCAGCAGTCCGATGGACGCGTGCTCCGCCGCGTGGGCCGCCCCGCCGAGGTCGTTGCCCGGCGATGAGACCAGGCACTCGTTCGGAATGGTCCAGGCGACGGCCACCGTGGACAGCGTGCGCTGCGGCAGGTCCAGCGGGACCACTGGCTCCTTCGACTTTTTCCCGTGACGCATCCGGGTGTACCCCACTACCTGACGCGTCACCTGTACGTCGGCCAGCATCAGGTCGGCGTCGCCCCAGCGGACCCGGCGGCGCTCGTCGGTGACGTCGATGTCCGTGGTGTCGCGGGCCGCAGTGGTGTAGCCCGGGTCGCCGAGCTCGACGAGGGCTACCCGGTCGGGCAGGTCGAGCCTGCTGACCAGGTAGGACTCGCCCTGATGGAGGTAGACCGCGCCGTCGTGGACGTAGCGGTGGGCCGACGGCTCGTCCATGGTGCCGACGAGGCGGCCGGTGGCTTCCTCGACGACGCGGATGGGGCGGCCAAGGCCGCCGCGGATCGAGATCTCCCTGGCCGGTCGGCGGTGCCGGGCGTAGTACCAGCCGGACGGCCGCCTGCGCAGCTCGCCCGCGGCGGTGAGGTCGACGGCCGCCTTCGCCGCCGTGGGGCCGAAGAGGTCCAGGTCGGGCTCGGTCAGCGGGAGTTCGGCGGCCGCGGCGGCCAGGTGCGGACCGAGCACGTACGGGTTGGCGGGGTCGAGAACGGCAGGCTCGACCGGATGGTGAAGGAGCGCATCCGGGTGGTGCACCAGGTAGCTGTCAAGCGGGTCATCACGAGCGATGAACACCGCGGTCGCATGATGCCCGGCCCGCCCCGCCCGGCCCGCCTGCTGCCATAGCGACGCCCAGGTGCCGGGCCATCCCGCGATCAGCACCGCGTCGAGACCGGTGACATTGATGCCGAGTTCGAGCGCGCTCGTGGCGGCCATGCCGGTAATCCGTCCGTCGCGCAGCCTGGCCTCAAGGCCGCGGCGGTCGTCGGGAAGGTAGCCGGAGCGGTAGGCGGCGACACTGCCGGAGAGCTCATCGTCGAGGGCATCACGGGCGGCCAGCGCGACCGTCTCGGCGCCGCGCCTCGACCTGATGAAGGCGAGCGCGGGAACCTCCGCCTTGACCAGGGCGGCCAGCAGGTCCGCCGCCTCGGTGGTAGCCGGCCTGCGCGCGCGCACCTCGGCGTAGGTGTGCAGCAGCGGCGGTTCCCACAGGGCGAACGTGAGCGGCGCGCGGGGCGAGCCGTCGTCGGTCACGGCGACCGCGTCAAGACCGGTGAGCTTCCTGGCGCAATCCGCCGGGTCGGCAATCGTCGCGGACGCCAGGATGAATACCAGCGGCTGCCCGACGCCATAGTGCGCGGCGACACGACGGAGGCGGCGCAGGACATGGGCGACGTGCGAGCCGAAGACTCCGCGGTACCCGTGGCACTCATCGATGACCACGACGCGCAGGCGGCGGAAGAAGCCGCGCCAGCGGGCATGGTTCGGCAGCAGGCCGCTGTGCACCATGTCAGGGTTCGTCAACAGGTAGTTGGCGTGGGACTGCGCCCAGGCGCGCTCTGCGGCCGTCGAGTCGCCGTCGTAACAGGTCGCCCGGACGCCGGGTACGCCGAGGTCATGCACCGCCTTCAGCTGGTCGGCGGCGAGCGCCTTGGTCGGTGAGATATACAGCACGGTGCCGCCGTCGAGTACGTCCGACAGCGCGGCGGCCAGGTAGCCGGCCGACTTTCCTGA
The DNA here is from genome assembly GCA_963785645.1 of uncultured Actinomycetota bacterium. Taxonomy (GTDB): domain Bacteria; phylum Actinomycetota; class Actinomycetes; order Streptosporangiales; family Streptosporangiaceae; genus Trebonia. Next base: position 311,828 of record CAWAWG010000012.1, on the reverse strand, counting down.
CGCCGCCCGTGTGGCAATGATCACGTGGCGTCCGGCCCTGGCCAGCGCCGCGGCCTGCGCCTGGTGCGTCCACGGTGACTCGATGCCACGCGCTCGCAAGGCCGCGGCAACATCGGGATGAACGGATTGCGGCCAGGATGTGGATTGGCCCGGTTGCCCGGGTATGTGTTCCAGATGGACAAGTTCCCCGGCACGCTGCGCGGCCCCCAGGACCGCAAGCGCGGAGTCATCATGGCGGGTTTCAGCTGTCGGCGCAGCGACGATGGGCATAGGTTTTAAGTGTGTCATCCGCTAGGCGGATGCTGGGCAGTATGTTTTGGTATAGACATGACGCCTGAGCGTGGTTGAATGCCGGGCAGGGGTCGCCCCACCGACGCGAGAGACGCCCTCGGGGCGCTGGAGGATTAGTGGATCTGAAGCTGGCGCACAGCAACAAGGACGGCATCGAGATCGTGGACGTCGAAGGTGAGATCGACGTCTACACCGCACCGCGCCTGCGTGAGCTGCTCATCGAGCTCGTCAACAAGAAGAACTACCAGCTGGTAGTCAACATGGAGAAGGTCGAGTTCCTCGACTCCACGGGCCTAGGGGTCCTGGTCGGCGGGCTCAAGCGGGTGCGCGCGCACGACGGGTCGCTCGACCTGGTCTGCACGCAGGAGCGCATCCTGAAGATCTTCCGCATCACCGGCCTCACCAAGGTCTTCGGGATCCATGAGTCCGTGGATCAGGCCATCGCCGCCCGGAAGGCGGAGAAGTAAGCCTCTGCTGCACAATGGCCACCGTCGAAGTTACCTTCACGCCGCTACCGGTAAACGTGCGGACCGCCCGGCTTGTCGCCACCGCGGTCGCACGGCGTAGCGGCGTAGCCGGGTCGTTGCTCGATGAGGTGCGCCTCGCCGTCGGCGAGGCATGCTCACGTGCGGTTGAAGCGCACCTGCGGCACTGCCCAGGTCTGCCCATCCGGGTGGCGCTCACCGACGACGGCGAGCAGTTTGAGGTAGTGGTAACCGACGCGGTGCCCGATGCGGAGCACGGCATGCCTGCGGGCGCGGCCGCGGGGAACGGCACCCACGCCGTTCTCTCGGCCGTGCCCTCCGGATTCAGCGACGGCCTCGCCGTGGTCGATGACGAGGTTCCGCTCCGGCTTCCCGACGGGGTGGGGCTGGCGGTGATCGCCGGCCTGGCCGATGACGTCCGCGTCGCACCGGCGGGTTCCGGGACCAGCGTCACGATGAGCTGGAAGCGCCGGACCAGCTGACTTTTCCGCGCGCAGGTTTCCCGCTTGGCCGGTTCGTGGCCCCGCATGGGGTTGGCGAGCCGGTCAATCGTTTGTAGTCACCCAGGTACCGTAGGCGTGTCCGAGCGGAGACCCTGAGAGACATCCGGGAGTCCCCGTTCGGCGGTCGCCTGTCTCCTTGGCCCGTCGGCGAATCCCGCCCGTGGGGACATTTTGCCCATTCCGTCGCGGCGCTGCGACCCGCTGACTGGCATTTCGAAGATAGTGGATGGCTGTGGTCGTGATAGTCGTCACAGCCATCCACTATCACGAGTTCGCGGTGCTCGGTGCGGTGATATGCGCTGAGCTGTGCGGGGTGCGGTCGCCGAGTGCCGCAGGCGGTCTTCTTTTACTTATTTCACTTTGGCCCCTTTGATTTACTTACGTCACACACGTCACAATATGCTTATTTGGGTCGTATCAGTGCACTTCAGTAACGTGTGAACTGCCGAAACTGGGGCAAATCACAAGACGGCAGGCTGCGAACTTGTGACAGGTGAGGCTATCGAGGCGTTTTTTCCGTGCCTACGATCAACATTTGACCGTGAAAATAAGAAACTTGTGACTCTTCAAGATCGGAAGTAACCAGCGTAGACTCCCGCCCACGCCTGCCTTAAGGTCGGCGGGCACACTGAAATGAGCTTTATTACGCCAACGACTTAGTGGCGCACGCCAGATGTCGAAGGAGATCGAATGAGGGACCTCAGTCCCGCCATGGCGGCGGGCGGACCGGTAAGCCCGGTCACTGTCAGCGGCGGCAACCTCACGTGGGTTGTAATCGTCGCGGTCGTCGCACTAGGAGCCCTCGCCGTCGCGGGCTGGCTGGTGCGAGAGGTCCTGGCCGCTAGCCAGGGGACCGCGAAGATGCAGGAAATAGCCAAGGCCGTGCAGGAAGGAGCCGCGGCCTATCTGCGCAGGCAGTTCCGGACACTGGGCGTCTTCGTCTTCCTTATCTTCTGGATACTGCTCCTGCTCCCCGCGGACGGCGGTGGCGTGCGCTGGGGACGCAGCATCTTCTTCCTCGTTGGCGCCCTGTTCTCCGGGCTGACCGGGTTTACCGGGATGTCGCTGTGCGTCCGCGGCAACGTCCGCGTCGCGGCGGCGGCGCGTGAGTCGGGCGAGACCAGTGCGATGCGGATCGCGTTCCGCACCGGCGGCGTGGCCGGCATGTTCACGGTGGGCCTTGGCCTGTTCGGCGCGGCCGTCGTTGTGCTGATCTACCGGGCTAACGCGCCGGAGGTGCTTGAGGGCTTCGGTTTCGGTGCGGCGCTGCTCGCCATGTTTATGAGGGTTGGCGGCGGCATCTACACCAAGGCCGCCGACGTGGGCGCGGACCTGGTCGGCAAGGTTGAACAGGGCATTCCCGAGGACGACCCGCGGAACGCGGCCACGATCGCCGACAACGTGGGCGACAACGTGGGCGACTGCGCCGGCATGGCGGCGGACCTGTTCGAGTCGTACTCCGTAATGCTGGTCGCCTCGCTGATCCTGGGCAAGACCGCGTTCGGCGACAAGGGGCTGATCTTCCCGCTCCTCGTCCCGATGATCGGCGTGATCACCGCGGTGATCGGCATCTTCGCGGTGGCCCCGCGTCCACGTGACCGCAGCGGGATGACCGCGATCAACCGCGGCTTCTTCATCTCGGCGGTGATCTCGGTCATCGGCGTCGCGATCCTCTGCTTCACCTTCCTGCCGTCGAAGTTCAGCTCGTTCGCGGGGGTCACCGACTCCTCGATCGCGAACTACAACGGCAACCCGCAGTGGATAGCGTTCGGCGCGGTGGTGATCGGGATCGTGCTGGCCTCCGCGATCCAGCTGCTGACCGGGTACTTCACCGAGACCAACCGGCGGCCGGTGCGGGACATCGGGCAGAGCTCGGAGACCGGCGCGGCGACCGTGATCCTGTCCGGTATTTCGTCCGGTATGGAGTCCGCGGTGTACTCCGCGCTGCTGATCGGCGGGGCCGTGTTCGGTTCCTACCTGCTGGCCACCGGCAACGCCACCATCGCGCTGTTCGCCGTGGCGATGGCCGGCGGCGGCCTGCTGACCACGGTCGGCGTGATCGTGTCGATGGACTCCTTCGGCCCGGTGACCGACAACGCGCAGGGCATCGCGGAGATGTCCGGCGAGGTCGAGGGCGAGGCGGCGCAGGCGCTGACCAAGCTGGACGCGATCGGCAACACGACCAAGGCGATCACCAAGGGCATCGCGATCGCGACCGCGGTACTCGCCGCGACCGCACTGTTCGGCTCGTTCCGCGACTCGGTGGAATCGGCGCTGCCTATCGGCGCGGCGAACACGTTCGCCCTGAACATAGCCCAGCCGAACGTGCTCGTCGGCCTCATCGTCGGCGGCTCCGTCGTGTTCATGTTCTCCAGCCTGCTGATCATGGCGGTGGGCCGGGCCGCGCAGCGGGTCGTCCTTGAGGTGCGCATGCAGTTCAGGACCCACCCCGGGATCATGACCTACCAGGAGAAGCCCGACTACTCGCGGGTGGTTGACATCGTCACCGCCGACTCGCTCCGCGAACTGGTCACCCCGGGTCTGCTCGCGGTGCTGACGCCGATCGCGGTCGGTTTCACCTTCGGTTACGCGCCGCTCGGCTCGTACCTGGCCGGGGCGATCACGGTCGGTGTGCTGATGGCGATCTTCCTGTCCAACTCCGGTGGCGCGTGGGACAACGCCAAGAAGCTGGTTGAGGACGGCAACCACGGCGGTAAGGGCTCGGAGGCGCACGCGGCGACCGTCATCGGCGACACGGTGGGCGACCCGTTCAAGGACACCGCCGGACCCGCGATCAACCCGCTGATCAAGGTGATGAACCTGGTCTCGCTGCTGATCGCCACCTCCGTGGTGAAGTACAGCTCCAACACCGGCCTGCGAGTCGGCATCGCCCTCGGCGCGGTGATCATCATCGTCGCGGCGGTCGTATTCTCCAAGCGGCGGGCGGCCGGCATGGGCGATGAGGCCCCGGCGAGCACCGAGATCAGCGCGGCCACTTCGCCCGCGGCGAGCGCCGGCTCTTCCGAGGCGGTGGCGGCGCCCCCCACGGTGGCGATGCCGCACGTCTCCTCGGAACCTCCGGTCCCGGCCGGGGAACCGGCGCAGAACGGCCATGGATCTAGCGAGTCGTCCACTGCGGCCGATTCGTCGCCAGGTCAGCCGGCCGAGTAGCACCGGCAACCGCCCGCGGCCCCCGCACCAGCTACCTGGTGCGGGGGCCGCGGCGTTGACCGGGAGCGCGAAGCACGGAACCGTTCGGGATAAGGATTTTTGCTCTACTCTTCGGCCAGGTCGGCGGCGTCCACGGCGTCACGGGGGATGCCGAGCAGGTAGAGGATCGTGTCCAGATACGGGACGTTGACCGCGGTATCGGCCGCGTCACGGACGACCGGCTTGGCGTTGAAGGCGACGCCGAGGCCGGCGGCGCCGATCATGCCCAGGTCGTTGGCCCCGTCGCCGACGGCGACGGTCTGCGACAGGGGGACGCCCGCCGCCTGTGCGAACTTGCGCAGCGCCGCGGTCTTGCCCTCCCGGTCGATGACCGGCTCAAGGACCCGGCCGGTGATCTTGCCGCCCGCCACCTCAAGGGTGTTCGCAGCCACGTAGTCGATGCCGAGTTCGTCGGCCAGCGGCTGGATGACCGCGGTGAACCCGCCGCTGACGATCCCGCACTTGTAGCCCAGGCGCTTCAGCGTCCGCACGAGTGTCCTGGCTCCGGGGGTGAGCTGCAGGCGGGAGCGCACGTCATCGAGAACCTCGGCGTCGAGTCCGCCGAGCAGCGCGACGCGCTCACGCAGGGAAGCGGCGAAGTCGAGGTCGCCGCGCATTGCCGATTCGGTCACCTTGGCCACCTCGGCCGCGCACCCGGCCCGCTCCGCGAGCAGGTCGATGACCTCGTTCTGGATCAACGTGGAGTCGACGTCCATCACGATCAGCCGCATCGCCCGCCGGTACAGGCCGGCCTGTACCGCCACGTCCACGCCGCTATCCGTGGCGACCTGGGCCAGCGAGTTGCGCAGCAACCCCGGCTCGGCTCCCGAGACATCCAGCTCGACGCAGGTCACGGGATCGCTGGCCAGCCGGGTGATCCGGTCGATGTTGGCGCCGCTCCCGGCGATCTTGCCCGCGACGGCGGCGACCGCGTCCGGCATCAGCGGGCTGCCGAGCAGCGTGACGTGCAGCCTGCCGTTGGTCCGGCTCGGGCGCGTGCGTGTCCGCTGCTCCGTTGACCCGGTGGTAATTTCCGCCTCAAGTCCGAGGTCGGCGGCGAGGTCGGTCACGACCTGGTAGATCGCGGTCAGGTCCGGCGGCTCGTCGCAGCCGACCAGGACGCCGAGCACTAGCCTGCCCCTGATCGTGACCTGCTCGATGTCGGCTACGCTCAATGGGAAGCGCGCGAGGGCGCCGAACAACCGCGATGTGACGCCGGGCCGGTCTTTGCCGGTCAGCGTGATCAGGAGCGTTGGCTGGTTCATCTCCTCATCACGGTACCGCACCGGGACGCCCGCGGACTTTTGATCCTGACGCTCCAGACCGCCAGTTGCGGGGGCGAAGCGCAGGATAAAAAAGATTCCGGCGCCCCGCTCCAACGGCTCATCTGGGTACCTTTAGTTAGCGGTGAGGCTCGCGTTGGCATAGGTTCAGTCTCGGCGGCCGTTCGGCACAGCCAGAGCTGTGCCGGCGTGAGGAGGGGCAGTGTCTGACGAGGTGCTCAAGCTGCGTGGCGTGTCGGTACGGCGCGAAACGTCGCTGTTGCTGCGGAATGTTGACTGGACCGCGCACGAAGACGAGCGCTGGATCGTGATCGGACCCAACGGCGCCGGCAAGACCACCTTGCTCCAGGTGGCGGCGACGATCCTTTACCCGACCGAGGGCACCGTCGAGGTCCTCGGCGAACGGCTCGGTGACGTGGATGTGTTTGAGCTACGGCCCAGGATCGGCCTGACCAGCGCCTCACTCGCCGAGCGGGTCCCGGCCGGGGAAAAGGTCATTGACCTGGTACTCACGGCCTCGTACGCGATCCTCGGCCGGTGGAAGGAGGAGTACGAGTCCTCCGACGTCACCAGGGCGGTGGAACTGCTCGACGCGCTCGGCTGCGCGCACCTGATCAGGCGCCGGTTCTCCACTTTGTCCGAGGGTGAGCGCAAGCGGGTGCAGATCGCCCGCGCGATGATGCCGGATCCCGAGATGCTCCTGCTCGACGAGCCTGCGGCGGGCCTTGACCTCGGCGGCCGCGAGGATCTGCTGCGCCGTCTGTCGACGCTGGCCAACAATCCCAAGGCGCCGATGATGGTGCTGGTCACGCACCATGTCGAAGAGGTGCCCGACGGGTTCACCCATGCGATGCTGCTGCGCCGCGGTGCCGTCCTGTCCGCCGGCCCCATTGAGGATGTCTTCACCGCGAAGAACCTGTCCCGGTGCTTCGGCGTCCCGCTGGAGATCGAGCGGCACGAGAACCGCTGGCGGGCCTGGGCCCGTTAGCTTCCTCCTCTGGCCTGGTTCATCCGTTACCGACCGCCCTTGGTGCCTGACGCTCGGTGGAGCTACCGTGGTGTTATCGGCTCCTTTAAGCGGAGATGATGGGTGATGGGCACCATAATCCTGATAGTCCTTCTCGTCCTGGTCCTTGGCCTGGCCGTATCCGCCGTGGTCCGGTCGGTCCGGATCGTGCCGCAAGCCCGCGCGGGCATCGTGGAACGGTTCGGCCGCTACCACCGGACGCTGAGCGCGGGCCTCAACGTGGTGGTGCCGTTCATCGACCGGCTGCGCCCGCTCATTGACATGCGCGAGCAGGTGGTGAGCTTCCCGCCGCAGCCCGTCATTACCAAGGACAACCTGGTGGTCGGCATCGACACGGTCATTTACTTCCAGGTGACCGACCCGAGGGCGGCGACGTACGAGATTGCCAACTACGTGGCCGCGGTCGAGCAGCTCACCGTCACCACGCTGCGGAACGTTGTCGGCGGCATGGACCTGGAAACGACCCTGACGTCGCGGGACAAGATCAACGGCGAGCTTCGCCGGGAGCTCGACGAGGCGACCGGCCGGTGGGGGCTCCGGGTCAGCCGGGTAGAGCTCAAGGCGATCGAGCCTCCCGCGTCGATCCAGGGCTCGATGGAAAAGCAGATGCGGGCCGACCGGGACAAGCGGGCGGCGATCCTGTCCGCGGAAGGGGCCAAGCAGTCGGCCATCCTCACCGCGGAGGGGGAGCGGCAGGCGGCGGTACTGAAGGCACGCGGCGAGGCCGAGGCGGCGGTCGTCCGGGCCGACGCGGATGCCACCGCCCAGGCCACCAGGGCCAGGGGCCAGGCGCAGGCGATCGCCACGGTCTTCCAGGCGATTCACGAGGGCAATCCCGACCAGCGGTTGCTCGCCTACAAGTACCTGGAGATGCTGCCGGAGATCGCTCGGGGCGGCGCCAACAAGCTGTGGATCGTGCCGAGCGAGCTCGGCAAGGCGCTTGAGGGCCTCGGCGGTCTCTTTGGCAACACGACGAACGACACGGCCCCCGACCCCAGGCGCTCTCGCCCGGGCGACGACGGGCCCGAGGCGTTGCCGGGACCGGACGGCGCGGGCAGTATTACCCGCCTGCCGTTGTGAACAAGGTCATCGGTCCCGGCTGACTCTGGCCGGCCAGCTCAATCCGCGAAGCGGCCTCGGAGTGAGGCCGCCCGGCGGGTCCTGCGGCCGGACCTGGACCACGCCCGCGTCGCTGATCCGGGTCTTGAATGCCGGCTGCCTGGCCGTCGACGGCCCGTGCCGGACGGCGCCGTCGGTGAGCCTGAAGGTCGACCCGTGCCAAGGACAGATCACGCAGTCGACGCCGCCGATGCTGGTCACGCGGCCCTGGTGCAGAGGTCCGCCGAGGTGTGCGCAGTGGTCAGTGAGCACGTGGACCGCGTTGCCTTCGCGTAGCACGAGTACGCCCAGGTAACCGAGTTGGCGGCGGACCGGCCGCCCCTCGGGCAGTTCCGCGAGCGGGCACAGGTCGTGCCAGCCGAGTGCGGCGAGATGGCCGATGGGCTCCGCGTGGCTCGCCCCGGCGCCAAGCCGCAGGGCGAGGTGGCCACCCAGGTAGGCGCCGGCGGTAGCGGTCAGGAGCCCACCGGCGGACAGCAGCCGGCCCCGGCCGTGCTGCCCGGTCATGCGCGCGAGCAGGGAGCCGGCGAACAGCATGGTCGTGCCCGCTTGGGAGATCGCGTGCACCAGTCCCACTCGCTGCTGATGGCGGTGCAGCGCGGACCAGTCCGCGAGTCCGGTGGCCGCGGCCGGCAGGGCGGCCGCGACCCCGGCCGCGACGAGCATGGCCGAGGTGCGCTCACTGCCCGGACCGCCAATCCGGTCTATCAGCACCGCGGAGGCCCAGCAGCCAAGCGGAAGCCGGACCAGGGCCGGATGGGCGGGCTGCCCGAGCGGCACCCCGTGCAGCGTGTCGGCCGCCCGGCCCGGCGGCAGGGCACGGACCGCCAGGCCGGAGAGCGCGCCGACCGGCCGGTCAAGGACCTCGGCGCGTTCGACGCGCTCGGCGAGCGTCACCGGCTTGACGGACCGAAGCGCGGCCCGCGCCGTCCGTAGCACCTGGTGACCGGGGAATTGCCGCATAACCCTGACTTACCCGGCGCGTGTCCAAGTTCACAGGGCAGCGTCCGCTTCCCCCGGCTGTGATCTTCGGGGGTGCGAAGCTGTCTTGGTTCGTGCGAACCCGTCTACCTCCTGTTTGTTTCTTTCTCACAAGGCTGTTGGTAGCCCGTGTCCGCTGCGGGTGAATGTGTGACAGACGGGGTATCCACTTCCGGGTCGTCTTTCTTACATAGATCAGCATGGTAAGAAGTCACCGGCACGTTTTACGAGGAAAGGCGCAGATGGTGGCCATGCCCAAGCCTGTGGGAGTGCTTGACGGCGGTGGTGGCCAGGGTGGCCGCCAGCCCGTGAGTCAGCGCACAAGTCTGCCGGATTCCTTCTGGTACACGGCGAAAACCCGCCTACTCGGGCCGCCGCTGGTCAACGAGCAACTCGGCGAACAGCGGCTGTCCAAGCCGCTGGCGCTCGGGGTGCTGTCGCCGGACGGCATCTCCTCTTCGGCCTACGGCACCGAGGAAATCCTGATCGCGCTGCTGCCGATGGCAGGTCTCGCCGCGTTCACGCTGATCCTGCCGATGACGCTGGTCATTCTGCTGGTCATGACGCTGGTGGTGCTCTCGTACCGCGAGGTCGTCATGGTCTACATCAAGCCGGGCGGCTCTTACGTGGTCGCCAGGGAAAACTTCGGCCCGCGCATCGCCCAGATCTGCGCCGTGGCGCTGCTGATCGACTACGTGGTCACGGTCGCGGTCCAGATCGCGGCGGGCACCGCCGCCGTGGCGTCCGCGTTCCCCTCCATCGGCCCGTACAAGCTGGAGATCTGCGTCGGCGTCGTGCTGCTGATGTGCTTCGGCAACCTGCGCGGTATCAAGGAGGCGGGCAAGGCGTTCGCCGTGCCGACCTACCTGTTCGCCGGGTCGGTGATCCTGATGATCCTGGTCGGCCTGGTCCGCCAGGTGATCGGCAATCTGCACCCGATTAACCCGGCCACCCTGCACGGCACCTACGCCCTGGGTTCGGGCTCCGAGGGAATCCTTACCGGCGTAATGATCTTCACGCTGCTGCGCGCGTTCGCCAACGGCGGCGCGTCGCTGACCGGCATCGAGGCGGTAAGTGACGCCGTCGGGGCGTTCAAGCCGCCGGAGGGCAGGAACGCCCGGAAGGTGCTGGTCGCCGAGGGCATCATCCTCGGCGTGCTGGTGGCGGGCATCGGCTGGCTCGCGCACAGCACCCACGCCACCCCGTACCTGAGCGGGTACCCGACGGTGCTGGCGCAGGAAGCCAAGATCGTCTTCGGCAACACGTTCGGCGGGCACGCGCTGTTCTACCTGGTGCAGCTCGCGACGATGCTGATCCTCTACACCGGCGGCAACACGAGCTTCAACGGCTTCCCCTTCCTGACCAGCTACGTGGCGGGCGACTCGTTCCTCCCCCGCTGGCTGCTCAAGCGCGGGCACCGGCTGGTGTTCTCCAACGCGATCATCCTGCTCACGATCACCTCGGTGGCGCTGCTGATCATCAAGGACGCTGACGTCAACAGCCTGGTGCCGCTGTACGCGATCGGTGTGTTCACCGCGTTCACCATGGCCGGCTTCGGCATGGCTAAGTACCATTACAACCGCCGTGAGCCGGGCTGGCGGCACAAGTTCATCATTAACTTCTCGGCTGGCGCGCTGTCACTGATCGTGGTCCTCATCTTCGCGGTGGTGAAGTTCACCGAGGGCGCCTGGGTGGTCCTCGTGCTCTTTGTCATCCTGGTCCCCGCGCTGATCCGGCTGAACGCCGAGTACCGGGCCGAGGCCGAGGTACTGGAAACGGTCACCGGCAAGCAGCCGCCGCCCGCACCGCACTACTCACGGCGGGTGGTCTACGTCTTCGTGGACAGCTTCGACCTCGCCACGCTGGCCGCGCTCCGCTACGCCAGGTCACTGCGGCCCACGCAGATCCGCGCGGTGCACTTCGTCATCGACAGCGTGCGGGCGGAGCGGCTGCGGGAGAAGTGGACGCGCGCCGACCGCGGCGTGGCGCTCGACTTCATTGACTGCCCGGACCGCCGGCTCACGAAGGCGGCGACCGATCTGGCGGAACGCGAGATCGAGGATCCCGGCACCCACGTGACGGTGATCCTGCCCCGACGCAGCTACTCCGCGCTGCTCGGCCGCCTGCTGCACGACCGGACGGCGGACAAGATCGCCGCGGCGATCAGCCGCATCCCGCGGTCGGCGGCGACGATCGTGCCCTACGACGTGCCCGGCCGGGTCGCGGTGCTCCAGGCTAGGCACGCGGCCAAGGTTGGGAGAGACACCACGGCGGCCGCGGCGGTCACGGAGCCGGTCGCGCCGGAGGGAGCGGCCACCGGAGTTGCGGTCTCCGGCCTGGCGGCGACCGCGCAGGAGCTGGCGCGCGAGTCCGATGTCGTGGCGGAGCACAGCCTTGCCCGGCAGTCCGGCAATGGTGCCGTGCGGCCGGGTGTGGCCACGATCGGCACCGTCACCGGCGGCAAGGTCACGGTGGAGGGCAAGGTCCGGGTCGTGGAGATCCGCCCGGTCGAGCGGAACTCGGTGCTCGCCGTGGAGATCAACGACTCGACCGGCAACCTCACCGCGATGTTCTACGGCAGGTCGCACATCCCTGGCATCACCTGCGGCTCCCGCGTCCGGTTCACCGGGTCCGCGCGCATACGCGGCGGCCAGCCGGTGATGATCAACCCCGCCTACGAGTTGGTCTCGCCCGGGGAGGAGAACTAGCTACTCACCCCGTGGCAGCAGTTCGTACGCCGGGTTGATCATGGCCGGGCCGCCCTCTCGCATGGACACCTTCCCCGCGAGCCGGACTCGGGTGCCGGGCTCGAAGCCGGGGATGTTCGTCCTGCCGTAGAACTTGGCGGTGAGTGTTCCGGTCTCGTCGGCGATCGTGGCATCGAATACGCAGCTGTTCTCGACCGGGTGGATCTCCACCGATCTGACCTTGCCTTCGACGGTGGCCTTGCGCGCGCCGTTCAGCTCGCTGATCGCGGAAACCCCGGCACTGCGTGCAGGCGATCCCGCGCTTCCGTTTGGCCCTGCTCCGTTTGGTGCTGCTCCGTTTGGTGCTGCTCCGGCTGGTGCTGCTCCGTTTGGCGCTGCTCCAACGGGCACCGAGCCGTCGGCAGCCGGCGGCTTTGGAGTCTCATCAGTCAGAACGGATACGGCTTGCTGTCCAGCCGCCCCATGCACGCCGTTTCCAGTCGGCGCGACGCTCACGGACTGCGCGCCATCGCCGGCCTCAGCCGCGAGGCGGGCGGCGTGCCTGGCGTGCAGCAGGTGGACCCTGCTCTCCACGTCGAACGGGATGATCGTGGCGGCGGCGTTGGGCACCTGGCTGATCACCTCCGCGATCTTGTCCGCCGTGCGATCGTGCAGGATACGGCCGAGCAACGGCGCGTAACCGCGCCGCGGGAGCACAACGGTGACCTGCGTGTTCTTCTGCGCGGCCTCACGGTTCACGAGTTCCATGGACGCGCGGGTGAGCCGGCGGTCTGGCGTATCGATCATCTCAAGCGGGATGTCCTGCCCGAACCTGATCCATTTCTCATGGACCGTCTGCGCCCGAGCACTGTCGATGACGAAGTGCACCGCGCGCAGCGTGGTGGGCCGCAGGCCCCGTGCGTACCTGATCGCGGCGAGCGTGGCGATGTCCACGTCATCCACGAAGATCAGTACCACGCGCCGGCTGTAGTTCGGCTGCCTGGGCGGGATGCCGGCCGCACGCCGGTCCCCGATATTTTCCAGGACCTCGGCCTCCATCCGGTACTCCCGGTTGAGCCGGATCAGCAGGAAGACGAGGACGGGGAACACAATGACGATTAGCCAGGCACCTTCGGTGAACTTCACGACTGCGAAGATCACTACCACGACCGCGGTATAGACGGCGGCGGTCCCGTTGATGATCCTGCGCCGCTTCCAGCCCCGCTCCTTCACCCGCTTGTGGTATTTGGCCATACCGAAGCCCGCCATCGAGAAGCCGGTGAATACGCCGATCGCGTAGAACGGAATCAGCCCGTTGACGTTAGCGCCGACCGCCACCAGCAGGATCAGCGAGACCACGGTGAGCACGATGATGCCGTTGGAAAGCGCGAGCCGGTGGCCGCGCTTGGTCAGCCAGCGGGGGAGGAACGAGTCGCCCGCGACGAAGCTGGCCAGGTAGGGGAAGCCACTGAAGCTGGTATTGCCGCCGGTGAACAGGATCAGTGCGGTGGCTGCTTGCACGACGAAGTACATAAAGTGCGCGGAGCTGCCGAAAACGGTGTTCGCCTCCTGGGCGAGCACGGTCGGGTAGCCGGCCTCGTACGGGATCGCGTGGGTAATGTGGGCCAGCCAGGAGATCCCGGCGATCAGGAAAGCGACGATTGACCCCTGCGTGACCAGGATCTGACGGGCGTTGCGCCCTTCCGGCGGGCGCAGCGCGCTGACCGCGTTGGAGACCGCCTCGATGCCGGTCAGCGACGAACCGCCATTAGCGAACGACCTCAGCAGCATGTAGACCATGCCGATGCTGAGGATTCCCTCGGTGCTGTGCCCGATCGGGTAGGTGGGGCCCGGGTACGCGCTGACATGCGGCAGGCCGCTGACCACCTCGCGGATCAGGCCTACGATGATCAAAAGCGCGACCGAGCCGGAGAACAGGTACGTCGGCAGGGCGAATGCTCGGCCCGCCTCGCGAATGCCGCGCAAGTTGCCGTAGCACATGATCAGCACGGCGATCACGGAGATAACCGTGAGGATGTTGGAGCCGATCACCGGGATGTTGCCGAGCTGCGGGAACGCCGAGACGATGGCCGCGCTGCCCGCCGCGACCTGCACCGCCACCGTCACGGTGTAGTCAATCAGCAGTGCGACGGCAGCGACCTGCGCGACCCGCGGCCCGAAGTTCTCCCGTGCCACCACGTAGGAGCCGCCGGCCCTGGTGTAGACCGAGACGACCTCACGGTAGGAGAGCACGACGAGGACGATGCCGGCGAGGACGACCAGTGTCATCGGCAGGATCAGCGTGAACGCCGCCAGGCCGACCACCTGGATCATCTCGATCAGCATTTCCTCGGTACCGTAGGCGGCTGAGGAAATGCCGTCGCAGGACAGCACGCCGAGCGCGAGCGGCCGAGACAGCCGCTCCTCGGTCATCTGCTCATTGACGAGCGGCGGCCCGAGCAGCTTCCGCTTGAGCTTGTAGCCGAATGTCTCCGGCAGATCGTCGCCGGGCAGGACATCGCCCGCCAGCTCGTCCGGTATACCGCCGCCCGCGAGCCCGGTGCCCTGAGATACCGCCACTAGTCCCTGCCTCCGTCCGCGTCTTGCCAGGGAGGTACATCGGTCAGGGGGCACGGGGGGCTAGAGCCCTCCACCCCACTGAACTGCCCCCCCGTGAGATGACAGCCAGCAGAACGCAATCCTGTCCATGACGCATCGTGGTCGTCAGGGACGGAAGTCACCCGGATGTGGGTCATTCGGTGGTGCCGCGGTAGTTGATTTCTCATTGCGGCCTCAACGCTAGGCGTTACCTTGCCGGATGACCGTAAGTGCCGCGTTAAGGCTGTTGACCTGGGCGTTAGGAAACCGTCAAGATTTACCACTTTCGGGCGGCCACGGATTGAAATGGCTTCCAGGATGACTCGAAGTAGGGACCCGATGACATCGACAAGCCGGCACGGGATACGGCCCTCGGTGTGGCGTGGTGACGCATCGCGACGGCCGCCCTGGCGCGGCGGCCTTTCCGCGCCCTACGCGCTACCAGTCGGCTTCGCCGCGCTGCTGGCCGTCGGCACCGTGGCGGCGGCGCTTGGCGGACGGCTCGGCGCGACCGGGGTACTGATCGCCTGCGCGGTGGTGGTCGGCGTGCTCGCCGCGGCGGCCGAGCCGACCGCCGCGATACCGCTCGGCGTCATCGGCTGGCTGACCGCTGTGGGGTTCTCCCGGCCGCCCTATGCCGACCTGCGGCTGACCGGGATCGTCGCGGAACGCGCGGCGATCACGATGGCGGTCGCGGCTCTCGCTTGCACGGCAGCCGGTGCCACGTACCGCTGGCGAGCGGCCGGAGTCACGCCGAACACTTTTTATCCTGGTGTGATGGGGGGATTTAGATCCTCGTGGCAAGGACAGGACAAAAGGCGTTCGGTTGACAGCATGGACCGGCAAGAGCACAGCGGCCTCTCTCCCCGCAGGCAGATAGCCGGCGCGGTACTCGCGGTGGCCGGGCTGCCGCTGCTCACCGCCGCGCTCGATGCCCTGCAGCCGCACCTCAACCTCTCCGACGACCTGCTGATCTACCTGGTCGCGGTGGTCGCGGTCACCGTCGTCGGCGGCTTCTGGCCTGCCGTGGTCGCAGCCGTCGGCGCCTGCCTGCTGCTCAACTGGTTCTTCACCGCACCGCTGCACACGTTCACGATCGCCGAGCCGCGGAACCTGCTCGCGCTCGTGCTCTTCGTCACCGTCGCGGTCGCGGTGAGCAGCGTGGTCCACCTGGCAGCTCGGCGCGAGGCGGACGCCGCGCGCAGTTCCAAGGAGACCGAGTCTCTGCTCGGCCTAGCCCAGACGGTGCTCGGCGGCGCGGACACGCCAGGCGACGTGCTGGACCACCTCACGGCAAGCCACGGCGGTCATGCCGAGCTACTTGAGCGGGTGGGCGGCCGCTGGATCAAGGTCGCGTCAAGCGGCGATCTTGATACCGAGATAAGTGCGCTCCGCTTCGAGGTGCGGCCTGATCTGGCCCTTGAGGTCAGCGGACAGGCGGCAAGCGCGACGACATCACTGCTGGCCGGCTACACCGCGCAGGCCGTCGCTGCCCTCGACCGGGCCCGGCTGCGCACCCAGGCGGCTCAGGCCGAAGCGCTGGCCGAGGGCGACAGGATGCGGACCGCGCTGCTGCGCGCGGTGAGCCATGACCTGCGCACGCCACTGGCGTCGATCAAGGCGAGCGTGTCCAGCCTCCGGCAGACCGACGTGCGCTGGTCCGAGCAGGACGAGGCGGAACTGCTCGCCAACATCGAGCAGAACGCCGACCGGCTCGACACTCTTGTTGGCAACCTGCTCGACATGAGCCGCCTCCAGGCCGGGTCGCTTGAGCCGTTCCTGCGCGCGACCGCGGTGGACGAGGTGGCCCCGGTCGCGTTGCGCGGCCTTGACGACGCGGATCAGCTGCTGATCGTGGTTCCCGATGACCTGCCGCTGGTCCGGGCCGACCCGGGTTTGCTTGAGCGGGTGCTCGCCAACCTGTTCTCCAACGCACTGCGGCACTCCCCGCCCGACCTGCGGCCGATGCTCCGCGCCAAGGAAGACGGTGACCGGGTCGTGCTCGACGTGGTGGACCACGGTACCGGGGTGCCTGCCGGGCTAAAGGAGCGGATTTTTGAGCCGTTCGCGCGCCTTGACGAGCGCTCACCCGGGGTTGGGCTGGGGCTTGCCGTCGCCAAGGGGTTCGCAGAGGCGATGGGCGGCACAATCGTCGCGGTCGACACGCCAGGCGGCGGTCTCACCGTCCGGGTGACATTGGCCGCCCTGGTTAGCGGCGTCCGAGCCACGCTTGGCGCCGACCAGTGACCCGCGTCCTCGTCATCGATGACGAACCCTCGATCCTGCGCGCGCTGCGGATCAACCTGACAGCGCGCAACTACGAGGTGTCCACCGCCAGCGACGGAACCTCGGGCTTGGCGGCCATTTCCCGTGAGCGGCCCGACGCGGTCATTCTCGACCTCGGCCTGCCAGACATGGAAGGCACCGAGGTCATCCACGGCGTCCGGGGCTGGTCGACCACACCGATCATCGTCTTGTCCGTCTGGGGAGCCGAGCACCAGAAGGTTGCCGCGCTCGACGCCGGAGCCGATGACTACGTGACGAAGCCCTTCGGCATGGACGAACTCCTCGCCAGGCTCCGCGCGGCGGTCCGCCGGGCCGCTCCCGCCGCCCCAGACGAACCCGTGGTCACCACACCCGACTTCACGGTCGACCTGGCCGCCAAGCGGGTCATCAAGGACGGCGCCGACGTCCGTCTCACCCCGACCGAATGGCAGCTCCTGGAAATCCTGGTCCGCAACCGCGGCCGGCTGGTCACCCAGAAGCAGTTGCTCCAGGACGTGTGGGGCCCGGCCTACGGCTCCGAATCCAACTACCTGCGCGTCTACGTAGCCCAACTCCGCCGCAAACTAGAGCAGGAACCCTCCCGCCCCCGTTACCTCCTAACCGAACCAGGCATGGGCTACCGCTTCCACGCCTAGCGGGGCCGGCGCTGATGGGCTGCCGCAGTGCCGCGGAGGTGCCGGTCGCTGGGGGGCGAGGGCCGTCCACGCGCGCTCGTCGGTCGGGCCCACTGAAACCCTGTGGGCCCGACCGAAGGCGCGCTGAGACAGCCCGATCGCCCCCCACGACCTTCCTCATCGGGGTCATCGGGTTAGCCAAAGATGGCACTCCGGCCCGCTGCCGCATCGCTTGATGGCGTAACTATTACTCTCAGGGTGCTGCCGCGGTCGTTAGCCGGGCAATGGCACTCGGGGGGAGGGGAGGAGGAACCTTGCGGAGGATGCGAGATTCGAACTCGCGAGGCGTTGCCACCAACACGCTTTCCAAGCGTGCGCCCTAGGCCACTAGGCGAATCCTCCGTCCGGTAGCTTACCGGATCCGGACAGGACTTCTGACACGGAAGTCAAGGGGCACGGCGGCGGGCACCGGTGCCGAAGGCGGGGCAACGGGCGCGAGCGGTCTTCCGGGTGACTAGACTTACCTATCGACCCCCCGTGCGGCGTTTACCTCGCCAACCCCCCCAGGGCCGGAAGGCAGCAAGGGTACGCGGGCTCTGACGGGTGCGCGGGGGGTCCTCCTTGAGGTTCCCCCTGTTCGGTGGGCTGCGCCTCACCTTCCCGTAGCTCGCGGAGGATAATTCCCGGGGGGACGACCCCCCGGAGCCCCCCGATGCGGCCTGCGGCCGCGAAACCGCCGGGGATCGGCGCCGGGGCGCCTCTCAAGACCGCCCGGGACCTCCCGTAGCTCGCGGAGGGTAATTCCCGGGGGGACGACCCCCCGGAGCCCCCCGATGCGGCCTGCGGCCGCGAAACCGCCGGGGATCGGCGCCGGGGCGCCTCTCAAGACCGCCCGGAACCCCCCGTAGCTCGCGGAGGGTAAATCCAGGGGGGACACCCCGGGACCCCCGAAGCGGCCCTTGGTTGCGAATACGCTGGGGTCGGCGTTAGCGCGCCTTCCCTTTACGAACATCACCCTGCTCGAAGACCTACGGTCACGTTCCCGCAGCTCGCGTTGGGTCGCACCCGGGGAACGCCCCTGGATCCCCGATGCGGCCTACGGTCGCAAGGGCAGGTTCCCTCTGCGAGGATGGGTTTATGGCGGCAGACTCCGGAGCGACCGGGACTACTCAGGGTGCGACGCCCAGGCAGTCGCTGGCGCTGTATCGCAAGTACCGTCCTGCCACTTTTGCTGAAGTCCGCGGTCAGGGGCACGTCACCGAACCGCTCCGCCAGGCGCTGCGCAGCGGGCGGATCAACCATGCTTACCTTTTCAGCGGTCCGCGGGGCTGCGGCAAGACCTCGAGTGCGCGCATCCTGGCGCGGTCGCTGAACTGCGTCAACGGCCCCACGCCGGACCCCTGCGGCGTCTGCGACTCCTGTGTCGCGCTGGCTCCGTCCGGTCCGGGCAGCATCGACGTGATCGAGATCGACGCCGCCAGCCACGGTGGCGTGGATGACGCCCGCGACCTGCGGGAACGGGCCTTCTACGCCCCTGTCGCCGGCCGCTACAAGATCTACATCATCGACGAGGCGCACATGGTGACCCAGCAGGGGTTCAATGCCCTGCTCAAGCTCGTCGAGGAGCCGCCGCCGCACCTGAAGTTCATCTTCGCCACTACCGAGCCGGACAAGGTCATCCCGACGATCAGGTCCAGGACCCACCATTACCCATTCAGGCTCATGCCGCCGTCGGTGATGCGTGACCTCACCGAAGAGATACTCAATTCCGAGCACGTTCCGTTCGACCCGGCCGTGCTGCCGCTCGTGGTGCGAGCGGGCGGTGGCTCGGCCCGGGACACGCTCTCCATCCTCGACCAGTTGCTCGCGGGCTCCGATGAGGCGGGGATCAGGTACGACCGGGCGGTCTCCCTGCTCGGTTACACCGACGCGAGCCTGCTCGACGAGATCGTGGACGCGTTCGCGGGGGCCGATGGCGCGGCGGTCTTCCGGGCGGTGAACCGGGTCATCGAGGGCGGGCATGAGCCGCGCCGGTTCGCCACGGACATGCTGGACCGCTTCCGTGACCTGATCGTGCTTGCCTCGGTGCCCGACGCGATCAGCACCGGGCTGCTCGAAGTGCCGCCTGACCGCGCCGAGGCGCTGCGCGGTCAGGCCGAGCGGCACGGCCTCGCGTCGCTCACCCGCGCCGCCGACATCGTCGCGGTTGGCCTTGACCAGATGCGCGGCGCGACCTCACCGCGCCTGCTGCTCGAGCTGATGTGCGCCCAGGTGCTGCTGCCCGCCGCCGCGACTGACGAGCGGTCGCTCCTCGCCCGTATCGAAAGACTGGAATCGGGCGCGGTCACCGTCGCCGTCAACGCTCCGCCCGCCCCCCGGCCGGAAACACCCGATCATCCCGAACGAAACCGGCTTACTCCCTCAGCCCGCCAGTCTCAGGAAGGCGGGCAGGCGCAGGGGCCGGGGCAGTCGGCCGGATACCAGCAGTCCGCCCCCGGTGGCGGACAGCAAGACCAGGCGGGTCCGGAGGGGGAGCCGTCGCCAGCGGGCGCCCAGGCCAAGCCGGGGGGACACGCACCGCCAGATGGTGCGCAGCGCCCGGCGCCGGTGCCCCCGTCTGGGCAGGCACTGTCCGGCCCGGGCGCGCCCGCCGCGCCGCCGCGCCAACCTGGACCATTCGTGCACGCCCCGGGATCTGCTGGGAGCCCGGAGCGTGCAGGCACTCCGGCGGTGAGCGCTCCGGCGGCGGGCGCCACCCGCGGCGCGGTGACCGTCGACGTGCTCAGGCAGGCGTGGCCGAACGTGATCGAGGCCGTCAAGGCCAAGGGGCGCGTCCCGTGGATGCTCGTCCGCAACGCCAGCGTGGCCTTCTTCGACGAGGGGGTGCTGACCCTTCGCTTCCAACGCCAGGGCGACGTGAAGGCCTTCCAGGGCACCAAGTACGAGGACGTGCTCAAACAGGTCATCAACGCGATGTTCGGTGTCACCGTGGTGATCCGCGCCGTCACTGGTGGCGGAGACGCCCCGTCCTCCCCCCGCCGCCCCGGCCCGGGCCCGGCTCCCGCCGCGCCGCCCGCACCCTACGGTCAGGCTTCGCCCTCGTACGGTCAGCCCGCGTCTGGACAGGCGTCGGCCGGGCAGCCGCCGGCCGCCCCGCCGCCAGCGGATTACCCGCAACCGTCGACCGGGCAGTCATATCCCCAGGGGCCCAGCGCCCCGGGCCCGGCCCGCCCGGCGACGGGCGCGTCGGGTAACGGTGAGCGCGGAGACACGAACTCGTTCGGAAATCCCGTCATAAGCGGTGGCGGCGACCTGACGCCGCTGCCGCCGCCACCGGACGACGATGATTTTGACCCGGATGACGAGGATATGTCGTCCTCGATCACGGTGAACGACCTCACCGGCATGGCTCTGGTCCAGCGGGAACTCGGCGCTCAGATCATCGCCGAGTACGACGACTAGCATCCTCAGTCTCGACTGGGCCTGGTACCGAAGTCCCGGCTCTGCGCCCTGAGGATTGCCGTTGGCGCCCGGAGTCCGGCTGTGTATCGGTGCGGCATCGCGGACGGCGCTGCGGAGGCCTGCGCGGACATAAAACCGGACAGGTCGTTGCGCTCTCCAGGAGAGCGCCTGCTCCCCGTGGGGAGTTGGACCGGGCTATTGCCGGCCCAACTTCACAGGGGCGAGGAGCGAGGGAGCCCTCCCGGTATCCGCGCAGCGCTGCGCCTTTGCCTAGGCGGTGACCGCACTTTACTTACGTGGCGACCATGATCGTCGTCTTTGCCTAGCTGGTGACCATGATCGTGCCCGGTTTGCGGTAAATGCGGCGCCGGTTGGTAAGCAGAGGTGAGCGCGGTGTCGCGGTGGGCGGTGGCCGGGCTGGGCATGGCGGTGCCAGCCGGGCAGTGGGCGCCCGGCGCCGGGACAAAGTAATGAAGTGCGGTTGCCTTGTTAGCCGTCGGCGTCACCGTTACCAGGCACGGACCAGAGCCTGGAAGGTTGGCGGAAGTCGGATGGGCGTGGTCGCTCAAGAGGGGGCGAAACCGTCGGTGAGCGCAAGTAGGCTTCGGATTATGGGACCAGGCGGCTTTGACATGCAGCAGATCTTCGCGGCTGCGCAGCAGGCAATGAGCGCACAGCAGGAACTCGCGAACAGCGAGGTAACCGGAACAGGCCGGCGGCGGTGCCGTCCGGGCGGTGGTCAGCGGCGTGGGCCAACTGCTCGACGTCACGATCGACCCGAGCGTGATCGATCCCGCGGACCCAGCCGAGACCGCCGCGACCATCGCGGACCTCGTGCTTGCGGCGGTGCGCGACGCCTGGGACTCCGCCGTCGACCTCCAGCAGCGGCAGCTTGGCGCGTTGAGCGGCCTTGGCGGCGGGTTCGGTGGCCCGCCCGCCGGATTCGACCTGTCCAGCCTCGGTCTGCCCGGCCTCGGCGGTCAGCCCGTCCTCGAGTACAACGAGGACGAGGATGACGAGGATGACGAGGACCTCGATGAGGACGGCGAAGACGACGAGGACTTCGACGACGACGACGAAGACGAAGAAGAAGACCGCGAGGACTGACACCGCTTATGTACGAAGGCGTCATCCAGCACCTCATCGATGAGCTTGGCAGGCTGCCAGGCGTGGGGCCAAAGGGCGCGCAGCGGATCGCGTTCTACCTGCTCGCGGCCGACTCCGAGGACGTCAGGCGGCTTGCCTCAGCGCTCATCGAGGTGACCGAGCGCGTGCGGTTCTGCAAAACCTGCGGGAACGTTGCCGAGGCCGAAGAGTGCCGGATCTGCCTTGACCCGCGCCGTGACGCCACGGTGATCTGCGTCGTCGAGGAGCCGAAGGACGTCGCCGCGGTCGAGAAGATCCGGGAGTTCCGTGGCCGGTATCACGTCCTCGGCGGCGCCATCAGCCCGATCGACGGGATCGGCCCCGACGACCTGCGGGTTAAGGAGCTGATGACCCGGCTGGCGGATGGCGAGGTGACCGAACTGATCCTCGCGACCGACCCGAACCTGGAAGGGGAGGCGACCGCGTCCTTCATCGCCAGGCTCGTCAAGCCGATGGGGCTGCGGGTGACCCGGCCGGCCAGCGGCCTGCCGGTGGGCGGTGACCTGGAGTACGCGGACGAGGTGACGCTCGGCCGGGCCTTTGCGGGGCGCCGAATTCTCGACATCTGAGCGAGCCTTCCCGGGGAACGTCTCGCTATCGGTATCCGTGCTCGGCGAGCCTGATCGCGAGACCCGTCTGGTCCCGGGCCCGCGCGGCGCGCGTAGCGGGCGATGATTTTCCTGGTAGACGGGTCCCCGGCGGGAAGATCCTTGGTCTTGAGGCGGCGGATAAGTCGATTGGGCCAGGCGCCGCAGCCCGGCTAAACTCGACGGCGGTCCGCAACAGATACCGGGAGGAGCGGCGCGTTCAGATGGCCCTTGTCGTGCAAAAGTACGGTGGTTCTTCGGTAGCCGACGCAGAGGGCATCAAGCGTGTAGCCAAGCGCATCGTCGCCACGAAACAGGCCGGCAACCAGGTCGTGGTGGTCGTGTCGGCGATGGGCGACACCACGGATGAACTGATCGACCTGGCCAACCAGGTAAGCCCGGCGCCGCCCGGTCGTGAGCTCGACATGCTGCTGACGTCGGGGGAGCGCATCTCAATGGCGCTGCTCGCCATGGCGATCGCCACCCTGGGGATGGAGGCACGTTCGTTCACCGGGTCACAGGCCGGCGTCATCACCGACGACGTACACGGCCGGGCCAGGATTATCGACGTCACCCCTGGCCGTATCTCCTCCGCCATCGCGGAGGGCGCGATCCCGATCGTGGCCGGCTTCCAGGGCGTCTCGCAGAACACCAAGGACATCACCACGCTTGGCCGGGGCGGCTCGGATACCACGGCCGTGGCACTCGCGGCGGCGTTGAACGCGGACGTCTGCGAGATCTACACCGACGTCGACGGCGTGTTCACCGAGGACCCGCGGCTGGTGCGCGGCGCGCGCCGGATCCCGCGGATCACGTACGAGGAAATGCTTGAGATGGCGGCGTGCGGCGCGAAGGTGCTGATACCGCGGTGCGTGGAGTACGCCCGGCGGTACAACCTGCCGATCCACGTGCGGTCCTCGTTCAGCGACAAGATAGGTACCTGGGTCAGCGGGCACGCTGGGGATGAGTCGGAGGAAGCGGGTATGGAGCAAGCCATTATCTCCGGTGTCGCACACGACCGGAGCGAGGGCAAGATCACCGTGGTCGGCGTCCCCGACAAGGTCGGCGCTGCCGCCGGGATCTTCGGGATCGTCGCCCAGGCCGGAATCAACATCGACATGATCGTCCAGAACGTGTCGGCGGTGGCCACCGGGCGCACGGACATCTCGTTCACCCTGCCGGGCGCGGACGGGCAGAAGACGCTGGAGACCCTGCGCGCCGCGCAGGAGAAGGTCGGCTTCCAGGAACTGCTTTACGACGACAGGATCGGCAAGGTCTCGCTGATCGGCGCCGGGATGCGCTCGCACCCCGGTGTCAGCGCGAAGTTCTTCGCCGCGCTCGCCGAGGCCGGAGTGAACATCCAGATGATCACCACGTCGGAGATCCGGATCTCGGTCGTGGTGAGCCAGAGCGACGTTGACATCGCGGTGAACGCTACCCACCGGGCGTTCGACCTCGAGGCAGACGAGGTCGAGGCGGTCGTATACGGGGGGACCGGACGATGAGCACTGCATCCGCTGGCACTGTATCTACCGGGACCGGGCGCCGGCCGACCCTCGCCGTGGTCGGCGCGACCGGCGCGGTCGGCACCGTGATGCTCGACCTGCTTTCCACCAGGGAGAATGTCTGGGGAGAGATCAGGCTGATCGCATCGCCCCGCTCGGCCGGACGGCAGTTGACCGTCCGCGGCGAGGAGACCGAGGTCATCGCGCTGTCCGAGGAGGCCTTCGAGGGCGTCGACGTGGCCATGTTCGACGTGCCCGATGAGGTGTCCGCGGCGTGGGTGCCGGTCGCCGCCGCACACGGGGCGGTCTGCGTGGACAACTCGGGTGCCTTCCGGATGGACCCTGAGGTACCGCTGGTGGTGCCCGAGGTCAACCCGGACGACGCGCTGCGGCGGCCCAAGGGAATCATCGCGAACCCGAACTGCACGACTCTCTCGCTGATCGTCGCGGTCGGCGCGCTGCACCGTGCCTTCGGGCTTGAAGAACTGGTGGTCGCGTCCTACCAGGCGGCCTCCGGTGCCGGGCAGGCGGGCATCGACACGCTCTACGCCCAGGTGGAAAAGGTCTCCGGCGGCAAGCTCGGCCAGCGGGCCGGCGACGTGCGGGCCGCGGTGGGCGACCTCGGACCGTTCCCCGCACCGCTCGCGCTCAACGTGGTGCCGTGGGCCGGCTCCCTGAAGGAAGCCGGCTGGTCGTCAGAGGAACTTAAGATTCGTAACGAGTCACGGAAGATCCTTGACCTGCCGTCGCTGCGCGTCAATGCCACCTGCGTACGGGTACCCGTGGTCACGACCCACTCGGTCGCCGTGCACGCCCGGTTCTCCCGGCCGGTCAGCCGGGACGCCGCCTGGGAGACGCTGCGGGCGGCACCTGGCATTGTGCTGAACGACGATCCAGAGCGGGGCGAGTACCCGACGCCGGCCGACGTCGTCGGCACCGACCCGACCTGGGTGGGCCGGGTCCGCGGTTCGCTCGACGACCCGCACGGCATCGAGTTCTTCGTCTGCGGCGACAACCTGCGCAAGGGCGCGGCGCTCAACACCGCGCAGATCGCTGAGCTCATCGCCGCCGAGTACGTCTAACGGTCCCGGGACGTCGCACCCACGACCGGTGACTACCGCAGGGCTAGTCCGATATAATGCCGCGCTTGGCTATCGGGCTGGTTCTGCGGCGGCCGATTGTCGGAGATGACTATCCGTGGCCCTAGACGTACAGAGATATGTAGACGTTTGATGGCTGAAGTCCGGTTTTGCGAGGGATAACTAGTTAACAATTGTTATATATATCGTTTCGTGTCCCAACGGTTATCCTCGCTGATACGTCTCATTCAGCCGAGTGACGCATTTCCGGCGCGGTTGCGGGCGCGCGGTGGAGTGACGCGCTGCGGGCACTGTTAACTAACTGTCCAGGAGGTAACTCGTGGCCTCGACTCGCAGCCGTCCCCGCGGCCGTGAGCATGCTCGTCCATCTACTGGCGGGGTGGCGGCCGAGCACGCGACGAAGATTTACACGGTCGCGATCATCGGCATCATCGTGATCGTCGCGTTCTTGGCGCTGACCAGCATCGGTCACGTCATCGACGCAGCAACTCAGCACTTCATGCTGTTCTACGCGGGCGTTTTCGCGCTGATCAGCCTGTGTGCATCCGTCGGACTCGGGCTGGTGTCCACCGATCGGATGTTCCTGCACCCGGGACACCGGGTACTCATACAGTCCGCGCACCGGGCGGCGTCCTTTGGCGCCCTGGCTTTCCTGATCATTCACATCACCACCGAGATCCTCGCGCAGCGCGTCCATGTGCTTGACGCGGTGATTCCGTTCCTGTCACCGTTCCGCACCTTTTACATCGGCCTCGGCACGATCGCCTCGGATCTCATCATCTTGCTTGCTATAACGGGCATCCTCCGTGGCCGGTTCAACGCGAACGGCAAAGCCTGGCGCTGGCGGGCGATTCACTACACGTCATACGCGGCGTTCGTCTTCGGCGTCTGGCACGGGCTGCTCGGCGGTCGCGCCGGTAAGCCCTATGTGGACTGGAGCTACGGGTTCGTCGTGGCCTTTGTCTTGCTCGGGCTGGCGATTCGGGTGCTGAGCAACTCGCTCAGGCCCAAGGAGAACCTGAGCGCACCGCCGGTCGACATGGCGGCCAACTCCGCGTCCGCGCCGCTGCGCGCTGCCGCCATGCTCGCCCAGTACGGTGCCGCGCGGGGCGGCCGGACCGCTATCCTCGGCGCCGGCACGGGATCGCAGCCGGTGATGTCCGCTCCGCTGGGCGCGCCGGTGCTAACCGCCTTGCCTGCCGGGGGTGGCCAGACCGACCCAGGTCGGCCGTACTACGAGCCCGGCTATGACCAGGGCTATGACCAGACAGTCGTAGGCCAGCCGTACTACGAGCCCGGCTATGAAGGGCCGCCGCGGTACCTGGGCGCGCCGCGAGCCACCGATACCGGTTCCATGCCTCAAGCGCCCACCGGGCCGCTGCCCCGGGTCACGACTGGTTCCCTGCCTCGAGCCGCTACGGGTTCCCTGCCTCGAGCTGCCACCGGCTCCCTGCCGCGAGTCGCTACGGGCCCGCTTCCTCGCAATACCGGATCCATGCCCGTGGCCACCGGACCCCTTGGCGCACCTAGCGGGCCGATGCCGCGCGCGAATTCCGGCCCTATGCCCCGCCCGAATTCCGGTCCTCTGCCCCGCCCTGGCTCGGGCCCCATGCCTCGCCCCGGTTCCGGCCCCTTGCCCGCCCCTGGTACCGGAGCCATGCCGCGTTTGGCGACCGGTCCCATGCCGCGCGCCAATAGCGGGCCGTACCCGGTCCAGCCCGGTAACAGTGGGCCGTACCCGGCTCAGTCCGGTAATAGCGGGCCGTATCCTGCTCAGCCCGGCAACAGCGGTTCGTACCCGGTCCAGTCCGGTAATAGCGGTTCGTACCCGGTCCAGTCCGGTAATAGCGGGCCGCACCCGGCTCAGCCTGGCAACAGCGGACCGTACCCGGCCCAGTCCGGTAACAGCGGGCCGTACCCGATCCCGCCCGCTGCACCGCAGTCCTGGACTGGTTCGATGCCGCAGGTGCCCACCGGGCCGCTGCCGCAGGCCAATGGCGGCCGTCCAGCGGACTCAATGAACCGGGGGACAGGCCCGTGGCCCCGCCCGCCGGCCGGCCCCGTACAGGGCGGCCCTGGACCGCGTGGCGCGACCGGGCCCCGGCCGCAGATGACCGGGCCGGTCGCGATAGGAGGCAATCCCCGCCAGCAGCCCGCGACCGGACCTTCGCCGCAGGCCAGGCGCCCCGCGCCGCCAGAGCGGCAGACATGGCCGACTGCCGGTTCTGACGGAAGCTGGTATCCGGAGAATGCGCAGTGGGACGGCTCCTTCCCCGAGACCGACCCCAACCTGAGATACCGGGAGCCCGGCCCCGGCATGCCCGGCTACCGGGCCTCCCGTGAACGCAGGTACGGGGGTGAGCGCTCTCAATGAACCCGAGCAATGCCAACGAGCTTGACGTCCCGACGATCATGCGGATTGGCGCGGCACGGATGACGGCTGGCCTTGACCGCATGGGACGACTCGATCTCGAAGCGCATACGGAGATCTTCGGCCCGCTGCCCCGCATGTCGGCGGAGCAGCTGATCGACATGGCCACCCAGGTCGACCTGCGCGGCCAGGGCGGTGCCGCCTTTCCGTTCGCGCGCAAGCTCAAGGCGGTCGTCGACGCGTCCAGGAAATCCGGACAGCCGGTCATCGTGGTGGTGAACGCCACCGAAGGTGAACCAGGGTCGTTCAAGGACAAGATGCTCATGATCAGGTCTCCGTACCTGATCTTGAGCGGTGCCGCGCTGGTCGCCGAGGCGCTGGAGGCCGAAGAGGTCTTCGTCGGGGTGACGAGCAATGAGCTGGCCAACCGGTCGATCGAGGCCGCGATCGACGCGGAGCCCGGGCTGCGGGCGCTTATGCGCGTGGTTCAGCAGCCGGAGCGGTTTATCTCGGGCGAGTCGGGCGCGCTGGTCCGCGGGATCAACGGCAAGAAGCCGGTCCCGCCCGGCCGCAAGCAGCTCGCCGCGGAGAAGGGCGTCGACGACCTGCCGACGCTGCTGTCCAACGCCTCGACGTTCGCCCAGGTTGCTGTCCTGGCGCTGCTCGGGCCGGAGCGGTTCGCCTCGGTGGGCGTGCCCGAGGAGCCCGGCACGGTGCTGCTCAGCGTCAGCGGGTCGGCCAAGCATCCCGCCGTGGTGGAGTGCCCGACGGGCGTTCCGCTGGGGGCGGTGCTCGACATCTGCCAGGCCCCCGCCGGGGACGGGGTCCTGGTCGGCGGGTACCACGGGATGTGGCTCGACGCCGAGACGGCCTACCAGGTCCCGGTCGGCCGGGAAGGGCTCGCCTCGGCGGGCGGCACCTTCGGCTCGGGCATCGTGCTGCCGCTGGGCGACGGCACGTGCCCGCTCGGCGAGGTCTCCAGGATCGCCAGCTACCTGGCCGGCGAGTCGGCCGGGCAGTGCGGGCCGTGCAAGCTCGGGCTGCCCTCGATCGCCCGCGCGATGGCCGCGATCGTGGACGGCTCGGGCGGCATCGAGGCGCTCGACGTGGCCCGCCGTGCGGCCGCGGCGGTGAACGGGCGGGGTGCCTGCTCGCACCCCGACGGGACCACCCGGTTCGTGCTGTCGGCGCTTGAGACCTTCACCGAGGACCTCGCGGCGCACGTGTTCCACTCCACCTGCGGCCGGCCGGTCCGCGGCATGCTGCCGCTGCCCGAGGGCGAGGAGACGGCCGATGCCAAGCAGCTCATGGTGGACTGGGTACGGTGCGAGGGGCACGGGCTCTGCGCGCACCTCGTGCCCGAGCTGATCCACCTGGACAAGGGCGGCTACCCGGTCATCCTGCCCATCCCGGTGCCGCCGTGGCTGGAGCAGGACGCGAAGCAGGCGGTCGAGATGTGCCCGGCGCTCGCGCTGCGCATGGACGTCGACCCGAAGAAGCGCGGCAAGGGCAAGAGCGGCCCGCAGACGCCGCCGATCCCGGTCGCCGCACCCACGATGCGCTCCGGACTGATCGGCGGGGGCGGCCCTAGGTCCATCACCGCCGGCTAGCCAGTTCGAAGGGCCTGATGCTGGATACTTTCCGACCGTCTCGGGCCGGGAAGTATCCAGCATCATTGCTTTCCTGGGCCCTGGTCTCTGTGGCCGGTTAGTGGTCAAGCACGTCGCGCGGGGTCCTGTCACCAAGAATTTCGGCCAGCTCCCGGTCGACATCGGCGAAGGCCGTGCGGAGCGCGTGCTCGATCGCGGGGTCTGGGCGCGGCCGAAGATAACCAGTAACCGTGAGTGCGGCCTGCGCGTAGAGTTCCCGGACGTTGACGCGAGCTAGCCGGAGCCCGAGGAAGGCCAAGGCAATGCCGAGCATCAGCAGGATGTCCACGTAATGAACGCTCAGCAGGCGCTGGGACATGGTCAGCTAGCCCCCCTCCATAGTCCGGGTCAGTGACGGGGTGAACCAGCGGGCACGAGAGAGCAGGGGTTATCCCCGCTGACGCGACCGCCGGGTGCTTCGCTTCCGTTATGAGAGGGACGCTTGATCAGGGCTTTTGGGTTACACCGGTTACCGGTTATTTAGTGGCATATGCGCCATGTGTGAGCGTCAGCACTAGGTGTGATTCCTGGGTTGCGGCGATGGATGCCCGCCTCATTTGAGTCCCGTCATCGCGTAGGACCGGACGACGGCGGTTCCCCTCCATGCTTCGAATCCCTGGTTGACGCTCATCAGGTAATCCTGCGGGTCCAGCCAGCCGTGGTTAATCGCGTAGCTCATGAACTGGTCAATGCTGAGGTTGTGTACGCTGACGTTCCCCTCGCTGACCTGCGGGGCGATGAAGTTGACCACGTTCCACCCCTTGGGATGGCCCGGGCCGCGCCCGTGGCCGTGTGCGGCGAGCCCGGTAGTGACCATCCACCAGCGGCCGTCAATGTGCACGTGGTAGTAACGATAGTGGCCGAGTCGCGGGTGGGACAGCCAGATCATGAGCTCGGTTGACCCGGCACCGCCGTCCGCCATCTGACAGTAGGTGTGGTCACTCCGCGACTTGGTGAACCACAAGTCGAACCCAGCGTCGCCACGGAAACTGGCCGAGGTCCAGTCGTGGACCGTCGAGACGGGGTGCCCCTGGCGCCCGATCCGCTGAGGAAGCGCGAAGCTCCGGCCGTGCTTGTCGCCCGCCCCGTGGATCTTCCGTCCGTTGCAAAGCTCGCTGTTCAAGTCGCCCTCGTAGCCGGCTGTGAGGTACGGGTCCTGCATGGTGCCGGACGCCGCCACGGCGACCGAGAACGACACATGTCCCGGTTCAACAGCCAGGTTTGCACCCCCTGCGTGGATCATGTACTCCGGCGCAGTGTCGGTACATGTCCAGCGCGGGCCGGAAACCGTCACCATGTGGCGCGCGGCGGCTTCTGCCGGGACGGTCCCGACCGTTACGGTCAGGACAGCCGCGAATAGGAGAGCTTGTCGGTGCCTCATGCGGCGTTCCGTCTTGTGAGGTAGGCGACAAGTTCGTCGCTGGTCATAAGCAGCTCTGCGTCCGTGCCTGCCACAGGCTCCCCCTGTTCATTCCGTGAACAGACGTGTTCTCTGCGTGTTCACATCTTTGCGCGAAACCATACAGCGAGACCGCACCGTGCTGCCGCAAAAGCTGCCGCGGAGGGTGCCGGTCGCGGGTGGCGAGGGCTGTCCACGCGCGCTCGTCAGTCCGGCCCACTGAACCCCGTGGGCCGGACTGAAGGCGCGCTGAGACAGCACCATCGCCCCCCACGACCTCCGGCATCGTGGTCATCGGGTTGGCCAAAAATGGCACGCCGAAGCGCTGCCGCACCACCTGATGGCGAACCATGAGGGTGCAGGCCGGCGCGCTCCTTCGCCGTCCTGAAGCCGAGGGTCAGCTGCTCGTTTTCCCGGACCGGGGCGAAGTTCCCGCGCGGATTGAGTGGGTCCCGCTGGAGTCGGTGCCCGGCCTGATCGACGCAGCGGATATGTGGGACGCCGGTTCTTTGCTGGCGCTCTCACGGGTGCTTATGAAGAACCGTGGTTAGGCGCTAGCGGTTCACTCCCGGTCGGTCGCCATCATGTTGTTGATCTTGTCGAGTGCCAGGTGCCATGGGTAGCTGTCGATGAGCGTTCCGCCGGTGTGGGGCTGGTGCGGCTCGATTGCTCCTGGGCCAAGCAGAATGCTGACACCTTCGGCGCGTAGTGACTCGACGTTGCGCTGGAAGGGGGCGCGGCTGGCGAGTGCGGCGTTGACGAAGGGGAGGACGACGATCGGCAAGCCCATGCCGGTCTGCTCGGCGAGGACACCGAGGGCGTAGGTATCGCTGTTGCGATGCGCGATACGGTGTCACGCGCCGAACTCCGCGAGGTCATCGCGGCGACCTATCACCAGATATGGTGGCCGTCCACAGACACGGTTCGCTTCGACAGCAGCCACCTGCCGGTCTGGGACGAAGACAAAGCCACCTACCTCGACCCAGACACGGGCGAAGTCCCAATGCCGGGAAGTTAAGGGCTCGGCTCGGACGCCTGCTTCGGGCGGCCGGGGGTTGCTTTCCCGGCCGCCAGCGACGTAGGGCCAGTACTGACCAGTAGATGTCCCCGGATGCGGCATTTGTGGAGCACGAAATGGCCCTATGAGCCGGGGGCTCCGGTCGGCACCGTGACCGGGAGGAATGAACTTCATCACAAGCCACAGCAGTTCGCCAAGTTCCCGGCATTGGGCGAAGTCCTGCCGCCCTGGGACGACGCGCTCGACGCCATCGGCGACCAGGACATCATGGTCTGGCGCTCGGTGCGGGCCGGTGGCGACACCAAGACCCGCAAGTCACGCCGAACGATCGCGCTACCTGGTCGCTGCGTCTCGGTACTCCGCGAGCATCACGCCCTGGTGGTCAAGCTCAAGGCCGACGCTGGTAACGCCTGGCAGGAAAACGACCTCGTGTTCCCGACGCAGGTAGGCACTGAGGCCGATGCCGCGAACGTCCGCCGCGCCTTCCGCAAGGTCACTGCGGCTGCGGGTCTCGATCCCGCGGATTGGACGCCGCGCGAACTACGCCACAGCTTCGTCTCGCTGATGTCGGACGCTGGCGTCCCGATCGAGCGCATCTCTAAGCTAGTCGGACACTCGGGCACCACGGTCACAGAAGAGGTGTACCGCCACCAGATCCGGCCAGTGATCATCGAAGGCGCTGAGGTCATGGACCGACTGTTCTCCAGGAATTCTCCAGAAGCAGGGGAGCCGACCCCAGATGCTTAGTTACGCAGTTGGTTACTCAACAGCAAGAGGCCACATCACCGCTGGTGGTGACATGGCCTCTGACCTGCTTCGCAGCGTCGGGGTGACAGGATTTGAACCTGCGACCTCTTCGTCCCGAACGAAGCGCGCTACCAAGCTGCGCCACACCCCGCTGCAAGGGGCTCTTGAACGAACCTCCGTTAGTTTAGCGGATAAGTTGCGTGCTCGCGCACGGTCATGACGAACGGGGCGTGAGAGTTAGCAGAGTCGCTTCCGGGCGGCATGCGAACCTGGCGGGGGCCCAGGGGGAGGTGCCGAGGCCGGCGGAGACGTGCAGCCAGGCCGTATTGCCGCCCTCAGGGGACACCTGGGGGTGCATGGAGAGTCCGCTGACCCGGTCTCGGTCGATGCCGCAGTTGGTGGTCAGGGCGCCGTACCCGGGAACGCGCAGTTGGCCGCCGTGCGTGTGGCCGGCCATCAGGAGGTCGTAGCCGTCGGCGGCGAAGCGATCCATGACCGCTGGTTCCGGCGAGTGCAGGACACCGAGCCGCAGGCCCGCGTCGGGGTCGGCCGGTCCCGCGACCAGGTCGTAGCGGTCCCGGTCGGCGTGCGGGTCATGTACGCCGGCGAGCGCGATGTCCAGGCCGTTCGCGGTCAGCCTGGCCGCGCCGGTTGTTGAGGTCAAGCCAGCCCGCGGCGGTCAGTTCGCCGCCCAGCTTCTCCCACGGCAGGTCGGGCTCGGCGCGCTCATGGTCGCCCGCGCTCGTCCGCCAGAGGTACCTGGCCGGATTCCTCGGCACCGGCGAGTACAGGTCGTTGGAGCCGTAGACGAATACGCCGGGGACGTCGAGCAGCGGGCCAAGGGAGTCAAGCAGCGGACCGATGGCCTCGGGCGAGGCGATCGAGTCCCCGGTGTTCACCACCAGGTCCGGCTCAAGGGAGGCCAGTGACCTGACGAACGCCATAAGCCGGTGCCTGCCAGGAGTCAGGTGCATGTCGGAGATATGCAGCACGCGCAGCGGCTCCGCGGTGGGCGGCAGCACTGGCACTTCGCGCTCTCTTAGCGTGAACCAGTTGCGTTCGATGACTGAGGCATAGCCGATGGCGGCGACGCCTGCGGCGGCCGCGAGGGAAGCGATAGTTCGTGCGCGCACCTACTTATCGTGCCATGGCCCGGGGGGTGCACGGGCCTCGGGGAGGAAACGTCCATGTGGGAGCGCCTTGGCGGGTTTATTCATGGGCGTGCTATGGACCTGTCGGGCACGATAGGGGGGTGAACGAAATGAAGGAACGACTCCGGGCCGACCTGACCGACGCGATGCGGTCTCGGGACCAGGTGCGGCTGCGCACGCTGCGAATGGCGCTCTCCTCCATCACCAACGAGGAGGTGTCCGGCTCCTCGGTGCATGAGCTGTCAGACGAGGACATCGTCAAAGTCCTTGCGCGCGAGGCGAAGAAGCGCCGCGAGGCGGCCGAGGCCTTCCAGGCGGCGGGACGCGCTGACCAGGCGGAAGCAGAGCGGGCCGAGGGCGACGTGCTGGCCACGTACCTCCCCGCCCAGCTCTCTGACGAGGAACTCACGAGCCTGGTGTCCGCGGCCATCGCCGAGACCGGGGCGGCCGGGATGCCCGGCCTGGGGAAGGTCATGAAGGCCGTAACGCCTCAGGTGGCGGGCCGCGCCGACGGGGCCAGGGTCGCGGCCGAGGTCCGTCGGCAGCTCAGCTCCTGATTCCTGCTGGCCTCGCGTGGTATGGCAGGCTCAGCGCAAATGAAAGCGGCCGCCCCCCGTTACCGGGGGCGGCCGCTTCTTCGCGCTTAGGGCACCTAGAACGGGAAGGTCACCGGGTTCCCGTTATTTCCGTTCCCGTTCCCGCCGTTGCCGCCGTTCCCGTTCCCGTCGTTCCCGTTCCCGTCGTTGCCGTTGCCGTTCCCGTTATTTCCGTTGCCGTTGCCGTTGCCGTTGCCGTTGTTCCCGTTGCCCTTGCTGGCCTTCTTCGGCTGGACGACCGTCTGGCCGTTGCCCGAGTTCCACAGGGAGCTTCCCTGCGGAACCGGCTGGAAGTCGGTCGACCCGGACAGGTTGGCGTGGTCGAAGGTCATGTGCCACGTCGATGCGGGGGCGTTGGCGCCGAACATCGGCGAGGGACAGTCCTGGCCGCCGTACTCCAGCTGATAACAGGCGCTGTAGCCGGTCATCGTGTTCTGCGTCGGCGAGGCCGGGTTGAACACCGAGACGTAGCCTGCCAGGCCGGTGGTGTACCCGGCGAACGCGGCGTACGGCGTGCCGTCGTGGTTGGCCACGTTGGAGGTGCCGGTCTTGCCTGCCGCCTGGTAGTTCGAGAGTTCCATGCCTGCCGCCGTGCCGGTCGTGAGCACGCCCTGGAGGATGTAGTTCACTGCCTGCGAGACCCGGACCGGGATCGCCTGGTGACATCCCGCCGACGGGACCGGCAGCGACTTGCCGGTGTCGTCAACGATCTTGGTGAGGACGATCGGCTTGCAGTAGACGCCGTTCGCGGCCGGGGTCGCGTACGCGGCGGCCATGGACATCGGGGAGACGTTGACCACGCCGAGGGTGAACGACGGATCGTCGTCGGCGGGATCCAAGTTGCCCATCGGGGTCTTGTCCGCGGCAAGCAGTGACGAGCCGTCGACCCGCGTCATGCCCAGGTTGACCGCGGTCTGCACCGTGTTGCACAGGCCCACCTTCAGCTCCAGGTGGGCGTAGAACACGTTGATCGAATTAGTGGTGCCGGTATACAGGGAGTCGGTGGTGGTGCCGGACCCCTCGGAGTTGGAGACGTTCCAGGGTGCGGTTATCGGCTCCCCCTGGCAGTTGGTGTAACCAGTCACGGAGTCGGTGCCGGGGACCGTTTGCTGGAAGCCGAACTGCACGCCCTCCTCAAGGGCAGTGATGAGCGTGAACAGCTTGGATGACGATCCGGTCTGCACGCCGTACGGGCTGCCGCCGTACTGCTCGTTGGCCGCGTAGTCGATCTCGGTTTCCCCGCGGCCAGTGCCGTAGGGGCGGTCCTGTGCGATTGCGAGGACCTTGCCCGTGCCCGGCTGGATGAGTACCTCGGTGGCCGCATTGTGCGCCGGGTTGTAGGTGCTGGAATTCGACGGCAGCACCCAGTTGACCGCCTCGGTCGCCGAGGCCTGGTCCTTCTCGCTAACCGTTGTGTAGACGCTGAGGCCGCCGGTGGCGAGCAGCTTGGCCCGCGTCTCGAACGTCGACCCGAGCTGGCTGTCGAGCATCAGGGTGTGAATCACGTAATCGCAGAAGTAGGCGTTGTCCCCGACTGTGCCCGCGATGCAGCCGCTCTGCACGGTGCCTTGGTGCAGGACCAGCTTCTGCTGCTCGAGCGTGGCCGCGTCGGCGGCGCTCAAGGTCGTCGGGTTCGTCTGCGCGATGCGGGCGAGCACGGTGTTGCGCCGCTCAAGCGATAGCGCGGGGTTGTTCAGCGGGTCGTAATTTTCCGGGTTCTCAACGATGCCGGCCAGCGTGGCGGCCTGCAGCATGGTCAGCTTCGCGGCGGTGGTGTTGAAGTACGTCTCCGCCGCGGCCTCGATGCCCCAGGCTCCGCTGCCGTAGAACGAGTCGTTCAGGTACCCGGCGAGAATCTCCTGCTTGGACATGCTGTGCGCTACCTGGACGGCCATGCGCAGCTGGTCGATCTTGCGGTTCATGGTGTCCGCGGTCTCCGCCGCCTGCGCCGCCGGGTCGTCGAGCGACTGCAGGATGAGCACGTTCTTCACGTACTGCTGCTCGAGCGTGGAACCGCCCTGGACCGGCTTGTGCTCCAGGTCGTTCACCAGCGCGCGCAGGGTGCCCTTGACATCCAGCGCGCCGTGCTGCCAGAAGCGGTCGTCCTCGATCGCGACGATCGCGGTCAGCATGGCTGGCGAGATCTGGTTGTAGTTGACGGGCTGTCGGTCGATGCCCGAGTACGTCATGCCCTTCCCGAGGTCCACTCCGTACACGTACGTCATGAGCTTGCCGTTGGCGTCATAGATCGCCGACCGCTGCGGGAGGCTGGAGGCGTCAAATGACAGCGTGGTGAACTTGTCAGAGGTGTTCCTGACCAGGATTCCGGTGGCAGCCACCACGGGCAGCGCCATCGCCGCCACGAGGACGCCGCCGAGCGCCGCCATCAAGATGAGCCGTCCGACAGAATTTGTCTTATTGGCCGTCCAGTTCAAGAGCTGCACGCGTCATAGCGTACGCGGGCGTGCACGGTACTACTGGCACCAAGGGGGTCATCCAGGCCGATAAGCTGCTGCTTTCGTCACTGGGGGTGCTCGTGTGACCGGAGAATGACTATGGCCTGGCCTGTACATAGCCCATCAGGACTATCTCTGAAATGGCCATACCGGGTCTTGGCAGAGATGCCCTTACTTCCGTAAGTTCCTTTATCACGAACAGGTAACCGTGATCGGGTGGCCGCACACCCTCACGGACATGCAATCCGTCAACGTAGACCGCCCGGGTACACGTGTGCCCGGCGATCAAGAGGAGTTGGGCACATGTGGATCACCGACTGGACCACACGCGCCGCCTGCAAGGGGACCGACCCTGACGAGCTGTTCGTCCAGGGTGCTGCCCAGAACCGCGCCAAGCTCATCTGCCGGGGCTGCCCGGTCCGTACCGAGTGCCTTGCGGACGCGCTCGACAACGGTATTGAGTTCGGCGTCTGGGGCGGAATGACCGAACGCGAGCGCCGCGCTCTGCTGCGCCGCCGGCCGGACGTCAAGTCGTGGCGCGAACTGCTTGAGCAGGCTCGTGACCGTTACGAGCGTCAGGGCATCGACGAACTCGTCGCGAGCGCCTGACAACTGCTGGACGGAGAAGTGCGGTCGGTGGCCATGCCACCGGTGCGGGGACACCCCCACCCCCCTTCCCCGGCCCCCGAATGTCGGCTACGCCGACGAGCCGGCAATGGCGCCGGCCTAACCAGCGATCCTGTAGCCGGTGAACTCTCTTAACCGTGCCCGCTTTTGGGGAAACTGCGGGCGCCACGGGCGCGCTAGGCGCCGCCGCCGCTGAGAGGGTTCAGGCAAATGCCTCGCCGACGCGACGCAGCCCGGCGAGGTCGTGCACGTCTTCTGGCAGGGCAGGTACCTCGATGACGGGCACAGCCGGGTGGGTTGATGTGAACGAGCCGGCCACCCGCCGCTCCCGCTCACCCAGGCTCATCCGCTCCGCGTGCAGTCGCAGGGCCGCCGCGGTAACCGAGTAACTAGCGGACGAGGCATCACCGGCGCCCCCGTCCGGTATCGCTTCCAGTGTCTCGGCAGCGGCGAGCGAGCGCGCCGCGCTTAGCGGGACGATGCCCATCCCGCTCCCGGTAAGACTGTGCACGCGGTTCAGGATCAGACCGGCGAGCGGCATCCGCTCTTCAGCGAGGCGCTCGATGAAGTACGACGCCTCGCGCAGCGCATCTGGCTCAGGCGTGGCGACCACGATGAACGATGTGCCTGGTGTCTGGAGCAGCTTGTAGGTGGCGTCCGCGCGCTCGCGGAAACCGCCGAACATCGTGTCCAGGGCAGAGACGAACGTCTGGGCGTCGCGCAGTACCTGCCCGCCAAGTACCTTCGTCAGCGCGCCGGTCATCACCGAGAGCCCCGCGTTGAGCACCCGCCCGAATGGTCGGCTTGCCTTCACCGGAGCGGTCAGCACCCTGATCAGCCGTCCGTCCAGGAACCGGCCGAGCCGCTCGGGGGCATCGAGGAAGTCGAGCGCCGACCGGCTGGGCGGGGTGTCCACGACGATCAGGTCCCAGTCGTCTGACCGCCGGAGCTGGCCGAGCTTTTCCATCGCCATGTACTCCTGCGTGCCGGCGAAGCTTGAGGAGAGCGACTGGTAGAACGGGTTCGTCAGGATCTGCGCGGCCCGCGCCGGATCCGCGTGCGCTTCGACGATCTCGTCGAAGGTGCGCTTCATGTCGAGCATCATCGCGTGCAGGCTGCCGCCGTTCTCGTCGTCGATGCCGTCGACCAGCCGGGGCGTGTTGTCAAGCGACATGAGCCCCATCGACTGGGCGAGCCGCCGCGCCGGATCGACCGTGAGCACGCATACCTGCCTGCCGCGCTCCGCCGCCCGAAGCCCTATCGCGGCCGCCGTGGTGGTCTTGCCGACGCCGCCAGAACCGCAGCAGACGATGATCCTGGTGCGCCGGTCATCGATGATCCGGTCGATGTCCAAGCGCGGGTTGCCCGTGCTCAGATAATCAGTGCTCAAGAAGTGCCCCTCCTGGCTTACGCGGCGCCTTGGTCCCGGAGTTCGGCGGCCAGCTTGTGCAGTGCGGCCAGATCGATCCCCTCGGCGATCAGCGGCAGCTCGTAGATCGGCTGGCCCGCCGACTCAAGCTCGGTGCGCTCACGGTCCTCAAGCTCCATGTGGCGCGCGTGCTCACTGAGTTCCCCGGCGAGGGCGGCGGCGAGGGAGTCGGTGTCGTACAGGCCTGCCCGGCTGAGTGCAGCGGCCATGGCCGCCAGGTCCTGCTGTGCCTTGAGTTCCTCCTGGCTCAGCATCGCGGGCCGCGCCATGTTGATGACGATGCCGCCGACCTGCATGCCAGGGACGGCACGGATCTCCGCGATCCCGTCGAGAGTCTCTTGGACGGGCATCTCCTCAAGGGTGCAGACGAAATGCACGGCGGTCTGCGGTGACTTGATCACGTTGGCCACGGTGTCGGCGTGCGCCCTGATGGGCCCCACCTTCGCCAGGCCCGACACCTCGGCCGAGACGTTGAGGAACCGGCCGATC
The DNA here is from genome assembly GCA_963785645.1 of uncultured Actinomycetota bacterium. GTDB lineage: Bacteria > Actinomycetota > Actinomycetes > Streptosporangiales > Streptosporangiaceae > Trebonia. Next base: position 273,012 of record CAWAWG010000012.1, on the reverse strand, counting down.
CGGCCGGTGGGCGGGGCGTCAAGCACCACCGCGTCATAGGCGAACCCGCTCGGCGAGCCTGACTGCCTCCGGCGGGTCGCCTCGGTGGCCTTACCCGTGACGAGTACGTCGGCGAGGCCGGGAGCGATCGTGGTCGCGAAGTCCACCATGCCCAGCCTGGTGAGCGCGACGCCGGCGGTGCGCATGCCGTAGAACATCTGCAGGTAGTCGAGGAGCGCGCCCTCGGGATCGATCGCGAGTGCGTATACGTCACCGCCCGGATCGCGTCCGTCGTCCGCCTCACCGGGGCCGATCGCGATCTTGCGCTCCTCGTAGGGGAGCGGCGGGCGGTCAAACAGCCGGGCGATGCCCTGCCTGCCCTCTGCCTCGATGAGCAGTACCTTACGGCCGGCGTGTGCCAGGGCCAGTGCGAGGGCGGCGGCGACGGTGGTCTTGCCGGTGCCTCCCTTGCCCGTCACGACGTGCAGTCGCACGCCGTCCCAGTCCGTGTCCCTCGCCGTCATGCACGTCCCTCGTTGTTGCAACGCCCGCTGTGCGGGCGCCCGATGCGGTGGCGGTTTACCAGATTATCTCTGCCCGATGACCGGTACGTGCCGGTCCGCGCAGGTCGGAGCATCACCGGGCACGAGGACCAACATGATCCGTCGGCGCGGCTGCTTGGTTAGCCCGGCAATGCGGTAATTGATCATTACGTTCGCGGGTGAGCGCGGACTAGGCTGCCAATCAGCCAGCGCTTTGCGCTGCTAACTGAGGAGGCGCATTTGGCATGGAGGCCTTGATTCTAGTCCTCGTGCTCTTGGCGATAGCAGGCGTGACGGCCTTCGGCCGGTCCCTGAAGATCGTCCAGCAGTACGAGAAGGGCGTCCTGTACCGGTTCGGCAAGGTAGAGCCGGAGGCGATCGAGCCGGGAGTCAGCTGGATACGGCCGATCGGCGACCGGCTGCAGAAGGTCAACATGCAGATCATCGCCATGACCGTGCCCAAACAGGAGGGCATCACCCGCGACAACGTGTCGGTGCAGGTGGACGCCGTGGTGTACTTCAAGGTCGTCGACCCGATCAAGGCCACGGTCAACGTGCAGAATTACATGAGCGCGATCTCGCAGCAGGCGCAGACCTCGCTCCGTTCGATCATCGGCCAGTCGGAGATGGACCAGCTGCTCGCCGAGCGCGACAAGGTGAACAGGGAGCTCCGGCGCATCATCGACGAACCGACAGAAGGGCCGTGGGGCGTCAAGGTCGAGCGGGTCGAGATCAAGGACGTGTCGCTGCCCGAGGGCATGAAGCGCTCCATGTCGCGCCAGGCCGAGGCCGAGCGGGAACGCCGCGCGCGGATCATCACCGCCGATGGTGAGTACCAGGCATCCAAGCGGCTGGCGGCCGCGGCGGCGGTGATGGCGAAGGACCCCGCCGCGCTCCAGTTGCGGCTGCTGCAGACGGTGGTCGAAGTGGCGGGCGAGAAGAACAGCACGCTGGTCATGCCGGTCCCCGTTGAGCTGCTGCGGTTCTTCGAGAAGATGGCACCGGGGCAGCCGGCGCCGACGGGTTCGACCGCCCTGGCCGACGCGGAGGCGCAAGACCTCGGCGACGCCGAGGTGGCGGCCGCGGAGGCAGCGATCTCGCACAGTGTCGCGCCCGCAACCACGGCCGCACCCGCGCTTGGCGAGGCGGACGTGCCGCCGGTGCCCGCGGTTCCGGCGGTGCCCGAGCTGGCCGGGCCCGAGCTCGCACCCGGCGAGGAGGTCCCGGTCGCCGAGCGCTGAAGTCTCCCAGGGGACAGTCCCCTGGCATGGGGGGGCTCCCGCCCATGCCCCCTGGCCCGGTGCCCCGGACGAAGACTTCCGGGCGATGACCGCCAGGCTGGCCGACTATTGTTCGGTACATGACCAAGTGGGAGTACGTGACGGTGCCGTTGCTGACGCACGCGACGAAGCAGATCCTCGACAACTGGGGCGACGAGGGCTACGAGCTCGTCTCCGTGGTACCAGGGCCGAACGCGGAGCAGCTTGTCGCCTACATGAAGCGGCCGAAGGCATGAGCGCGAGCGAGCGACTGTCGGAGCTCGGCCTGACGCTCCCCCCGGTGGCAACGCCGCTGGCGGCCTACACGCCCGCGGTCCGCACGGGGAACTACGTTTACACGTCGGGCCAGCTGCCGTTTGTGGACGGCGAGCTGCAAGGCACGGGAAAGGTAGGAGACGGAGTGGCGCCAAGCGAGGCGGCCGCGCTCGCCCGCACCGCCGCACTGAACGCACTCGCGGCGGCGGCCAGCGTGGCCGGCGGTCTCGATGCCATCGTGCGGATTGTCAAGGTGACCTGTTTTGTCGCCAGCGCCCCCACGTTCACCGGGCAGGCGCAGGTGGCCAACGGGGCGAGTGAGCTGCTGATCGAGATTCTCGGCGACGCGGGACGGCACGCCCGCAGCGCCGTCGGGATGGCGGTGCTCCCCCTCGACTCCCCGGTCGAGGTAGAGCTGATCGCGGAAGTCGCTGGCGTGTGAGGATTCAAGTGGGACCGTCCGGCGGGAAGCTGGCCGCACGGGTGGCCGACCTTGAGGCGGGGCGGGTCATCCCCGCCCCGCCCAGGGACGCGGCAACAATCATGCTGCTCCGGTCTGCGCCAGACGTCGAGGTTCTGATGATGCGGCGTACTGCCGCGATGAAGTTCGCACCCGGCTTCTACGTCTTCCCCGGCGGTTCTGTAGATCCCGCCGACTATGACGATGAGGTCGGCTGGCAGGGACCGTCCGCCGCGGAATTCGGCGTCCGGCTCGGTGCGCCGGCCGAGGTGGCACGGGCGCTGGTCTGCGCGGCGGTGCGGGAGACGTTCGAAGAAGCGGGTGTGCTGCTCGCCGGGGAACCCGACGGCGGCCCCCTCGCCACGCCGTCCGGGGCCGCATGGGAAGCCGACCGGATGGCCGTGGCCGCGGGCGCGCTGACCCTCGTCGAGTTGCTTTCACGGCGCGGCCTCGTGATTCGCGCGGACCTGCTGGTCCCGTGGGCCCGCTGGATCACGCCGGAGCTCGAGCCGCGCCGGTTCGACGCTCGGTTCTTCGCCGCCGCGCTGCCGGATGGCCAGGAGGCGGTCGGCCATGAGGCGGAGGCGGACCACGTCGAATGGCTGCGCCCGGCGGACGCCATCGATTCGGCGAAGGAAGGAAAGATATCGCTGCTTCCCCCGACGGCAACGACCCTCAATGACTTCGCGTCGGCCGCGTCGGCGGGAGCCGGGCTCGCGGGCATCCTCGGCACGCGCCGGGTGATAGAGCCGATTCAGCCGCGGCTCGTGCTTGAGGACGGCGCGGCCTGGCTAGTAGTTCCCGAAGGAGTGGAGTATCCCCTGTGAACGAGATCAGGCCGGCCGCCGGCGGCCGGGCTATCAGCGGGATGGGCAGCGCGCGGGCCCGGTGCGTGCTTGCCCCCAATCCGTCACCGATGACCCTGGACGGCACCAACACCTGGGTAATCGCCGAACCGGAATCCTCTGCCGTGGTCGTGGTTGACCCCGGTCCGGAAGATGAGGAACACCTGGGGCGGGTGCTCAACGCTGCCTGCGCGGGAGACCGGCACGTCGCGCAGATCGTGCTGACCCACGGGCATCTCGACCACTCGGCCGGCGCGGCGCGGTTCGCTGAGCTGTCCGGTGCGCCGGTCGGCGCGCTCGATCCGGGTCTTCGGCTTGGGACTGAGGGATACAGAGCAGGCGATGTGATCAACGCGGCCGGATGCGAACTACGCGTCGTGGCGACTCCCGGGCATACCGCCGACTCGCTGAGCCTGCTGCTGACCGCCGACGGCGCGTTGCTCACCGGCGACACCGTTCTCGGCCGGGGCACGACCGTGATCGCCGAAGACGGCTCTCTCGGTGACTACCTGCGAACGCTCAACGAGCTGAGGTCCCTCGCCGACGATGCGGACTTGCGGTTGCTGCTCCCCGGGCACGGTCCGCTGCTGGACGACCCGGTGGGCGTGCTCGATTACTACATCGCCCACCGCAAGGAACGCCTCGACCAGGTGCGGGCCGCGCTCGCGGCCGGCGCGCGCACACCGGACCAGGTCGTCGCGATCGTCTACGCCGATGTGGACCGGTCGCTGTGGCCTGCCGCCGAGCTCTCGGTCCGCGCGCAGCTCGACTACCTCGCCCGCGACCTAGCGCACGGAGCCTGACGCACGGGGCCTAACGCACGGGGCCTAACGCACGGGCCCCTAAACGCACGGGGCCTAACCGGGCGCGCTTGCGGAGGCGCTCGGAGTCCAGGATCAGCACCGAACGGGCCGAGATCTGCAGCCAGCCCCGGGCCGCGAAGTCGGCCAGTGCCTTGTTGACCGTCTCACGCGAAGCGCCCACGAGCTGTGCCAGCTCTTCCTGGGTGAGGTCGTGATGCACGTGCAGCCCGTCTGCCTCCTGGGTGCCGAAGCGGTCGGCGAGGTCAAGCAGGTTCTTGGCAACCCGGCCCGGGACGTCGGTGAACACGAGGTCCGCGGTCACGTCGTTGGCGCGGCGCAGTCGCTGGGCGAGCGCGCGGAGCATGTGGAGCGATACATCGGGCCGCTCGCGGAGCCATGGCATCAGTGCCTCGTGCTTGAGCGATGCGAGTACCGCATCGGTCACCGCGCTCGCTGAGGAGGTCCGTGGCCTCGGATCAAACAGCGACAACTCGCCGAACATCTCACCTGGGCCGATGACGCTCAAGAGGTTTTCGCGTCCGTCCGCGGCGGCGCGGGTGAGCTTCATCTTGCCCTCGACCACCACGTAGAGTGCGTCCCCGTCATCACCCTCCATGAACAGGTGCTCCCCGCGGGAGAGCTTCACTTCCGCCATCTGCTTACGGAGAGTACGCGCTCCCTCGTCATCGAGCGCATCGAACAGGGGTGCCCGTCTCAGCACTCCTTCCGTGTTGTCCACCGGTCCTCCTTGCTGCCAACCATGCATTACTAAGTGTGGATCATGACGCGCCGTGTTCCACACTGGCAAGCAAAGTATTCCCGTCAGCAGAAAGAAAGGTGCACGGAACCAGCGAGCTTTCTACCGCAGTTCAGATACCCGTCGTGGTCATCGGTCACAGATGGTGGGTGAGCGGCGGCATTGCCGTTCCATAGCCGGCTTATAGTGACAATCCGCTTCCACAGCGTCTGTGCCTGCGGCCCTTCCCGGTGCGGCCGGCCCGCCTCCTCGGTGGGAATCCGGTTCCCGGCGAGTTACCTGATGTTCCACCGGAGTTCCACAGCTCATCCTAGGTGGCAACGCTTGTTACGCGTAACATGACCTGATGGCGGAGAGTAGGCGATGCGAACGCTGCGGCAGGGAGTTCGAGCCCAAGCGGGAACACGCGCGCTTCTGCTCGGCCCGGTGCCGGGTGGCCTGGAACCGCGAGAACTGGAACAAGCAGAACGGGGTCCAGCAGAAGTGGGGCAGCGAGAACTGGGCCGGCGAACCCCGTAGCCCCACGCACACCGGGACAAGCGCCCTGCGCTGGGCGCTGACCGCCATGTACGACACCACCCGGCGGCTTGGCCGGGTGCGGGCCAGCGACCGGGCGCAGGCGTTCGCGGTGATCGGCGAGGCCGTCTGGTGGGTCACGATCGTGGACGCGACGCTGGTCAGGCACTATCCGGACAACTACGACGCCGTCCTTGAGGGGCTTGCCGGGCAAGAGCGGCAGGCCACGGAGACCACGTTCGCCGGCCTGCGGTTTGTGCGGAACAGGATGGGCTACCACGCCGATCACGCGGATTTCATCCAACCCTGCATCGACGTGACGGTCGGCGGGGACGCGCCGATCAGCGAGTGGACGTGGCGGTCGCTGCCGGAGCCGGACGTGGCGACGCTGCCGCAACGGGGGCAAGAGTGGGAGCTGAGCCGCTACCAGGCCTATCAGGACCTGCTCGCCGGCCGCAGCGTGGGCGAAACCTTCGGTCGGACCGCCGACTTCCATGACCTCGTGGTCCGGACCGTGCGGGCGGACGCCGACGCCCCCGATTCGGACGGCAAGGTCGCGGACGGCAGGGTCGCGGGCGGCGAGGATGCGGGCGCCCGGGCCGCCGGTGACGAGGGCCGCGCGTAGCACCGATCAAAACAGTTTCGTTCCGTGTATTGCCTGTTACACGGTGTTATGTCACGATCTTGGTAGGGGTCGATCGGTGCGGTTTTAGCGGTGAGAGGTTCGCGGCATGTTCTTGGCCAGGCAGGATCGGTCAGCTCATCATCCGTCGGCCCGCACGGCGTCAGGCCGCGCATCCGGTCGGAAGGAGCTGCGGCAGAGCACCCTGGAACGCCGGTACGACTTTCACCTCGGCGAGGCATTCAGGGCTGCGCTCCAGGGCAGCCATGACAAGGCGGCCGGGCACTCGGGGCAAGCGCTGCTGATCAGCCGGGAACTCTACGCGGACGCGGCCGATCCGGCGCAGCACCAGCCGGACCTCGCCGCCGCGCTCTGCGCGCACGCCCGGTACGGCGGCGGCGCGTGGCAGGCCATCGCCATGCTCACCGAGTCCGCCGGGCATTACGCGGCCCTGGCGGAAGCCGATCCCGCCCTCTATGAGGTGCCACGGATCGACGTACTCACCAGGATCGCCCTGGCGGCGGACGCGGCGGGCAGCACGCAGGACGCGATCGACCTGCTTCGCGAGGTGGTCGGCATGTACCTCAAGGCGCCAGCCGTCGACCAGGAGGAACGTGATCTCGGCCTGGCCCGGGCGCGCTTTCACCTCGGCGGCTGCCTGCTCAAGACCGGGCTTGACGAGGACGGCCTCGCGGAGACGGAGGCCGGACTTGAGCTCGCGGCCGATGTACTCGACCGGCTGCAGGTGCAGGCTACGGTCGCCGGATGGCTGGTCGAGGCGCCCCGCCACCTGCAACTGGCCGCGCCGGACTGGGCGGCGGCGGCGGTCAGGTCCATGACATCGCACGCGGAGGCGGGACGCTGGCAGCAAGCGGCGACGGCCGCCAGGGCGGCCATCTTGGTGTCGAGCGGCCTCGCGGAACTCGGCGGCGATACGCTCCGTGACGCGCACGCGAAGATCCGCGCCCGCGCGGAGGAAATCCTCATCAAATCGAAGCACCCCGAACGTTCCGCCGCGAAGTAGCGGCCATGCGACGTTCGGGGTGAAACACTTAACGTTCAGACGAACCTTTTTGAGCTTTGTCGTTACCGGGTCGCCGCTACAGGGACTCATGCTCCACGAAGCGCTTGCGGGAGCGCTCCACCTCGGCCTCGGCGGAGGCGCGGTCCGACCAGTGCGAGCCCTCCACCGACTTGCCCGGCTCCAGGTCCTTGTAGACCTCGAAGAAGTGCTGGATCTCCAGCCGGTCGAACTCGGGCACGTCGGTGATGTCCTCCAGGTGCGCCATCCGCGGGTCGCTCGCGGGAACGCAGAGGATCTTGTCGTCCGGCCCCTTCTCGTCGGTCATCTGGAACATGCCGATGACCCGCGCGGTCACCAGGCAGCCGGGGAAGGTCGGCTCCTCAAGCAGCACGAGGGCGTCAAGCGGGTCGCCGTCGCCGCCCAGGGTGTCCTCGATGAACCCGTAGTCGGCGGGGTACCTGGTCGAGGTGAAAAGCATGCGGTCAAGCCTGATCCGACCGGTCTCGTGGTCGACCTCGTACTTGTTCCGCTGGCCCCGGGGGATTTCGATGACTACTTCGACGTCCATGATCACTCCAAGCTTTAGTTGCTGATTTACTCCATTGTCGCCGGTCGCTCCAGCGTGACCGGACGGCGGGTCCTGCGGCGGGCGACGACAGGACCCGAGGAACAGGCCCTAAGCTGTGCCCACCCGCATCCCGCGAAAGGTACGTTCGTGCGCCGTACACGGACCACGGTCCTGGCAGCACTTGCGCTGCTCAACGTGTTCACGCTCGCCGCCGCTCTCGCGGTGGCGCATATGCTCCCGCCGCGTCTGGCCCGCCTGCGCATCCCCGTCGCCGCGGCCCGCGCTGTGGTGAATGCCACACCCGTGCTCGCGCCTGCGGGGACACCCGCCACGCGAGTGCAGGCTATCGCTTCGCCCACCGCCAGCGGCCTCGCGGCAATGCTCGGCGCGGCGCTCCCGCCGGCTGCGACCGGTTCCGGCGTGGGCATCGAGGTCGCCGCCGCGGGAACCGGGCAGGTGCTCTACTCCGCCAACCCGGGCAGCCCCGCCACCCCGGCGTCCACCACCAAGGTGGTTACCGCGGTGGCAGCGCTCGCGGCGCTCGGCCCAGAAGTGCGGTTCACCACGGTGGTCCGTCAGGTGGGCGACAGTGTGGTGCTGGTGGGAGGCGGTGACCCGACACTCGCGGTGAATGAATACCCCTCCTCCGATTACCCGCGTCCGGCCACCCTGGCCCAGCTCGCGGCAGGCACCGCACGAGCGCTCAAAGCACAAGGGCGCCGGTCCGTGCGGCTAGGCTATGACACCGCGCTGTTCAGCGGGCCCGATATGGCACAAGGGTGGGACGATAGCGACATCTCGACCGGGAACGTCACGCCGATCGCCGCCCTTGAGGCCGACCAGGGACGGCTGACGCCCGGCGGCGCGCTTGAGGACTTCGACGACATGGGGACACCGACCGCGGACCTCAGATCCAGTCGGCATGACCGTCGCGGCGTTCGCGGCGCTGCTCTCCGGCGACGGGATCACGGTCACTGGCGCGCCGGCGCCGACCGCCGCGCCGGCCTCCGCCCCGGTGCTCGCCAGCGTGAGCTCGCCGCCGCTGGTCGCGATCGCCGAGCAGATGCTGCAGGAGTCCAACAACGTGATCGCCGAGGCCCTGGCCCGGCACGTGGCGATCGCCCTGGGATTTCCCGCCACGTTCACCGGCGCCGCGGACGCAGAGATAACCGAGCTGCGGCGGCTTGGCATAACGACGCCGATCAGCCTGGTCGACGGCAGCGGGCTGTCGCCGCTGGACGCGATAGCGCCGGAAACCTTGATCCGGGTGCTCACGCTGGCGGAGAAGATCCCGAGACTGCGCGGCGCGATCACCGGGCTTCCCGTAGCCGGCTTCAGCGGGACGCTCCTGGCCGGCGTCAGCATCTTCGGCGGGATAGGCGGGGCCGGCGGCGGCACGGCCCGCGGGGTGGTGCGGGCCAAGACCGGAAACCTGGCCACGGTCGCGTCGCTCGCGGGGCTGGTGTACGACCGTTCCGGCGACCTGCTGCTCTTCGTGATCATGGCACCGCAGGTGCAGCGAGCTGCAACAGGCCGCGGACGCGATCGACGCGGCGGCCGCAGGCTTGGCCAAGTGCGGGTGTTCGTGAGCCTGGGCACTCCCACTACCATCAGCGAGCACGTACGGTAGGACTGTGAGCAGCGCACAGATGATCGACTGGGACGTGGCGATCTCCACCGGAGTCCGGTTCGCCAGGCAAGGACCGCAGGTCAGCCTGGCCGATGCCCGCGCGGTGGTGGCGGAACTGCGCGGCCTGACCGCCGTCGTCCAGCAGCCCGTTCGTGAGTTGACGGGACTGACAAGCCAGGGAGCCGTCGGGCCGGTCGCCGTGGTTGACCGTCCCGGCTGGATCAGGGCGAACGTGGGCGGGTTCCGCGTGGTACTCGAACCGCTCGCGGAAAAGCTCGCCGAGCGAGGCAACACCGTGCCGATGGCGGGATCGGTCATCGGCACGATCGGGTCGCGGGCCACCGGCATGCAGGCCGGGCTGATCCTCGCGTACCTGTCCTCCCGGGTCCTCGGACAGTACGAGCTCTTCCTGCCGCCCGGCGAGGGAGGTCCGTCCGCCAACGGAGTGAACGGCAACGGCAGTGCTACCGGAACAGCGACGAACGGCACCGCGACGAACGGCACCGCAGCGGGGGTCGGCCGCCTCACCCTGGTCGCGCCGAACATCGTCATGGTCGAGCGCGAGCTCGGCGTCGACCCGCACGATTTCCGGCGCTGGGTATGCCTGCACGAGGAGACCCACCGGGTGCAGTTCACCTCCGTGCCCTGGCTGCGTGGCTACGTGCAGGGACTGATGACGGAGTTCCTGCTCGCCTCCGACCTGGACGCGGGCGCCATCCTCGACCGGATGCGGTCGGCCGCCAGCGCGGTTGCCGACGCCGTGCGCGGCGGCGAGGGAGAGAGCCTGGTCGAGGCGATGCAGACCCCGGCCCAGCGGGCCCTTCTCGACAAACTCACCGCGGTGATGACGCTGGTGGAGGGGCACGGGGACTACGTCATGGACGCGGTCGGCCCCAGCGTGGTGCCGTCGGTCGAGGACATCAGGGACAAGTTCTCTCACCGGCGCGGCTCGGCGGGCCGTGCGGAACAGATCCTGCGCCGCATCCTCGGCATCGACCTGAAGATGAAGCAGTACGAGCAGGGCTCGCGCTTCGTCTCCACGGTGGTGGAGGAGGCCGGGATGGCCGGGTTCAACAAGGTGTGGACCTCGCCGGAGACGCTGCCGACCCGGGCCGAGCTGGCGAACCCGCGCGAATGGCTTGAGCGGGTCGGCTGACCGTGGGCGGAGCCCTGCCCCCGCCGGTGGCCGCCGTCCGCAATGCCGTCCGGGCCTCGCTCGCCGGCCTCATGCCCGGCGACCTGGTCCTCGCCGCGTGCTCCGGCGGCCAGGATTCGCTGGCGCTGGCGGCGGCGCTGGCGTTTGTCGCGCCGCGGGCCGGGCTGCGGGCCGGGGCGGTCACCGTTGATCACGGGCTTCAGGAGGGCTCCGCGGAACACGCGGCCAGGCTGATGCCGACGCTGAGTGGTCTCGGCCTCGATCCGGTGCTGGTCGCGACCGTGGCCGTGGCCGGACCAGGTGGCCCGGAGGCGGCCGCCCGCACAGCCCGCTACGCCGCACTCGAAAAGACCGCCGCCGATGTCGGCGCGGCGGCCGTGCTGCTCGGGCACACCCTCGACGACCAGGCGGAAACGGTGCTGCTCGGGCTCGCCCGCGGGTCCGGGCCGCGGTCGCTCGCGGGCATGCCGCACCGGCCGCGGGCTCTTTCTCCGGCCGCTGCTCGGTGTGCGCAGGTCGGTCACGGCGGAGGCATGCGCGGCGCTCGGGCTGTCCGCATGGTCGGACCCGCACAATGCGGACAGGAAATTCGCTCGGGTCAGGGTCCGGCTCGACGCGCTGCCCGCGCTTGAGACGGCCCTGGGGCCCGGTGTGGCCGAGGCGCTGGTGCGGACCGCCGAACAGTTGCGGGATGATGCCGAAGTGCTCGAGCAGATCGCAGCGACCGAACGATGGCGTGATGACTGCCAGATGTCCGCCGCTTCCCTCTCGGGGCTGCCGGGGGCAGTGCGCACCCGCGTGCTGAGATCGGCGGCGCTGGAGGCGGGGTGCCCGGCGGGCGCGCTCACGGCGGCGCACGTCGCGCGCATCGAGGAGCTCGTCACCGACTGGCACGGGCAGCGGGGCGTGGACCTGCCTGGCGGCATCCGTGCGGCCAGGCGGTCGGGTGAGGTCTTGTTCGAGCGGACCAAGACTGTTAACGCGGCCGTTAACAGTTAATTCAAGGCTTGGTGGAGAGGGGTTGGCTGTGGACGCCGCTGACATGGGGCCAGCGTTGAAAGAGGTGCTCATCACGCCGGAGCAGCTCAGCAAGCGGACCGCTGAACTGGCGGCGCAGATCGACGCCGATTACGCCGGTCGTGAACTTCTTCTCGTCGGCGTGCTGAAAGGGGCGGTGATGGTAATGGCGGACCTTGCCCGCGCCATGCACCTGCCCGTCCAGATGGACTGGATGGCCGTCTCTTCTTACGGCTCTGGAACCAAGTCTTCCGGCGTAGTGCGCATTCTGAAGGATCTGGACGCGGACATCAGCGGACGCCACGTGCTGATCGTGGAGGACATCGTCGACTCCGGGCTGACCCTGTCGTGGCTGGTGAGGAACCTGAAGTCGCGCAATCCGGCGTCGGTCGCGATTGCCGCAATGCTCCGCAAACCGAACTCCGTGCAGATGGACGTCGAGGTCTCCTACACCGGATTCGAGATCCCCGACGAGTTCGTGGTTGGCTACGGGCTGGACTACGCGGAGCGCTACCGTAACCTTCCGTTCATCGGGACGCTGGCCCCCGAGGTGTACGGGGGGAACACATCCCGCTAAAGAAAGCGTTGATGCACCGTAAGGTAAACACTATGCGTTGTGCCTGCTCCCGCACCGCCAGCCGACGGTGCGGAGCGGGCAAGGCTGTGAAGCAGGCAGTGCCGCCGGTGGTCGGCGGGACGTGAGTCTGGTCAGGAGGGAACGGCCCCGGGCCGAGGGGGTCGCTCACAATGGAATTGAAGCGCTTTTTCCGCGGACCGCTACTACTTGTGCTGCTTGCGGTGCTGGTCATAACGATCACCTTGGGCTGGGCCAACTCCGGTAGCAGCTATCAGGCGGCGGACACCGGCAAGGTCGTCCAGCTGATCGAGCAGGGCCAAGTGAAGTCCGCCGTGCTCACCGACAAGAACCAGACGATCCAGGTCACGACGAAGAGCGGCCAGGAGTACCAGGCCGACTTCATCACCGGCCAGGGCCAGCAACTGCAGCAGCTGCTCCAGACCGAGTACGACAAGGGCCAGCTGTCCGGCGGCTACGACGTTCAGATCCCCAAGTCGAGCGCGCTGCTCTCCATCCTCGAGACGTTTGTCCCGTACCTGATCATCGCGCTGTTCTTCTTCTTCCTGCTGAGCCAGATGCAGGGCGGCGGCTCCCGGGTGATGAACTTCGGAAAGTCGCGGGCCAAGTTGATCACCAAGGACACGCCGAAGACCACCTTCGCCGACGTGGCCGGTGCCGACGAGGCCATCGAAGAGCTCCAGGAGATCAAGGAGTTCTTGCAGAATCCCGCGAAGTTCCAGGCGATCGGCGCGAAGATCCCCAAGGGCGTTCTGCTGTACGGCCCGCCCGGAACCGGCAAGACGCTGCTCGCCCGCGCGGTCGCGGGTGAGGCGGGCGTCCCGTTCTACTCGATCTCCGGCTCGGACTTCGTCGAGATGTTCGTCGGTGTCGGTGCCTCCCGGGTCCGGGACCTGTTCGAGCAGGCGAAGGCGAACGCGCCGGCCATCGTGTTCGTGGACGAGATCGACGCCGTGGGTCGGCACCGCGGCGCGGGTCTCGGCGGCGGGCACGACGAGCGCGAGCAGACGCTGAACCAGATGCTGGTCGAGCTCGACGGGTTCGACACCAAGGGCGGCGTGATCGTGATCGCCGCCACCAACCGGCCGGACATTCTCGACCCGGCGCTGCTGCGTCCCGGCCGGTTCGACCGGCAGATCGTCGTGGCGCAGCCTGACCTGACCGGCCGCCGGGGGATACTCAAGGTGCACGCGCGGGGCAAGCCCCTCGCGTCCGACGCCGACCTGGACATCATCGCCCGGCGGACCCCCGGCTTCACCGGTGCCGACCTTGCCAACGTGATCAACGAGGCGGCGCTGCTGACCGCGCGGAAGAACGGCAAGCAGATCCATATGGCCGCGCTCGAAGAGGCCATCGACCGCGTGATGGCCGGCCCGGAGCGCAAGAGCGTGCTGCTGTCGGAGAAGGAGCGGAAGATGATCGCGTACCACGAGGGCGGGCACGCCCTGGTCGGGCACGCGATGGCCAACGCCGACCCGGTGCACAAGGTCACGATCATCCCGCGCGGGCGCGCGCTCGGCTACACGATGGCGCTGCCGACCGAGGACAAGTTCCTCTCCACCCGGGCCGAGATGCAGGACCAGCTCGCGATGCTGCTCGGTGGAAGGACCGCGGAGGAGCTGATCTTCCACGAGCCGACGAGCGGTGCCGCGAACGACATCGAGAAGGCCACCCAGATCGCCCGCGGCATGGTCACCGAGTACGGCATGAGCGAGCGGCTCGGCGCCAGGAAGTTCGGCAGCGGCGACAGCGAGCCGTTCCTCGGCCGGGAGATGTCGCACGGCCGGGACTACTCCGAGGAGATCGCGTCGGCGATCGACGAGGAGATCAAGCGGCTCATCGAGTCCGCCCACGACGAAGCGTGGGAGGTGCTCGTCGAGTACCGTGACGTCCTCGATCACCTCGTGCTCCAGCTACTTGAGCATGAGACGCTGTCCCGCAAGCAGGTGCTTGAGGTCTTCGCCCCGGTTGAGCGGCGGCCCATCCGCGGCACTTACACGGGTTACGGCAAGCGGCTGCCGTCCGACCGACCGCCGATCCTGTCGCCGAAGGAGCTGGCGCTGTCGGCGAGTTCAGGGCTCGACGGCGGCCTCTCCGGGCCGGCGAACGGTCAGCTGCTCGGCTTCGGGCACGACGGCGAGGTCAGCGACTAAGGAAGTTTTTCGATGGACGAGCGGTTGTCTCCCCCGGGGACAACCCTCCGTCCCCCCGGGGCTCGTCCGATGGAGAAGCGATGGTTTCAGACACGCATGCGGCTGACCAGCACACGTTCGACCAGCCGCAGGCGGAGCTGCCGCCCGCGACACCGCATCCCCAAAAACCGGCGGTCGATCAGGAGCGGATCGAGACTGCCGTCCGCGAGATACTTCTCGCGATCGGCGAGGACCCGGACCGGGACGGGCTTATCGATACCCCGGCTCGGGTCGCCCGGATGTACGCCGAGCAGTTCGCGGGGCTCAGGCAACAGCCCGAGGACGTGCTCACCACCGTTTTCGATGCCGAGCACGACGAGATCGTCCTGGTACGGGACATCGAGATCTACAGCATGTGCGAGCATCACCTGGTGCCGTTCTTCGGCAAGGCGCACATCGGCTACATCCCGAACGCCAAGGGCGAGATCACCGGCCTGTCCAAGCTGGCCCGGCTGGCCGACGTCTACGCCCGGCGGCCGCAGGTGCAGGAGCGGATGACCTGCCAGATCGCCGATGCGCTGATGAGAATCCTCGAGCCCCGCGGTGTGATCGTGGTGCTCGAGTGCGAGCACCTGTGCATGTCCATGCGCGGAGTGCGCAAGCCGGGTGCGACAACGGTGACCTCCGCCGTTCGCGGGATCTTCCGCAAGGAGGCGCGGACCCGCGCCGAGGCGATGTCCCTGCTCTTCGGAAATAGATAACCACGGAAATGCGGAGGTTTCCTCCGTATTAACGCGCCGTATGCGCGGGTTTATCCGTCTCCCGCAGGGGCAGGGAAAATTAGTCCGGATCGCCTGAACCGGTCACGGTCTTCCAGCGTCTAATCAATTGGCTGACGAGTGAACCTTTTGAACCTGACCGTCCTGACCCGCCGGACCTCGGGGCAGGCGCGGGGGCAGGATGAAAAAGTTCAGTCTTTACCGCTCGTTCAGTCGGTTGAGGGCGGTTGGAGGTACCTTGTTGTGAGTTGCCTGCGCTGCCGACGGGGCTTGTTGTAAGCAGCGGAGGATGTTGTGCGGTTTAGGAAAATCTTCAGCAGTTCACGGAATCGGCGCAAGGCAGGCATGCCATGACTACGCTGCTAGTCCGTGATCCGGGGCCTGACAAGAGATCTGAGATGAGCGAGAACTCCGCACTTCCGGGGGGACGCCCCCCACTGCGCTGCAACCGGGCGATGACCACTCCAGAACTCCCCGTCGCGCTGACGGCGCGGCTGACGGCACATCCGAGGGCAAGGAGCGCCGTCGTATCGGGCGGGATGACAACGATTCCGCGGCCGAGCGCGGACAAAAGGACAGCAAGCGACTGACCTGGGTTCCCGTTGTCGCGTCACTGCTCACTTTCCTCATCGGCATATCCGACGTGCTTGCCGTCTTCGAGTCGCCGACCTTGCACGCGAAGCTGCACAAGGTCAACGCCGTCGTGCCCGGAACGCTCACCAACGTCACCCACGCCTCGTCCGTCATCACCGGCCTGCTGCTGCTGATGCTCGCGCGCGGGCTGCGGCGGCGTAAGCGGCGGGCCTGGCAGGCAGTGGTCGCGGTGCTCGTCTTCGACATCATCATCCACTTCCCGATGCACGTCCCGATGCACCTGCTGCACTACCTGCGCCTCGTCTCGATCTCGACCGTCGTGGCGATCGTCCTGCTCGTCATCCTCATCGCCCGGCAGGATGACTTCTACGCGGTCGGGGACCCGCGTACCAGGCGGACCGCCGCGGGGGTCTTCCTGGGCCTCGTCGTCATGGACTTCGCGATCGGCCTCGGTTACCTGGCGATCGGGCCGCTCGCCGGAAGCTACTCGGTCGCGCAGCGGCTGCAGGATGTGCTGTACGAGCTGGTTGGCGTCTACGGACCTACCGTCCAGTGGGCGTCCGACTCGCGCGCCGATCTGTACCACCTGCTGACCAGTGCGCTTGGCGCTTTCACGCTGGCCGTCACCGTTTACGTGTTCTTTCGCTCGGCGCGGCCCCGCGCCCGGCTGGCCGACGCCGACGCGACCAAGATCCGTGCGCTGCTCGCCAAGAACGGCGACCGGGACTCCCTCGGTTACTTCGCCCTGCGGGACGACAAGAGCGTGATCTGGTCGCCCTCGGGCAAGGCGGGGATCTGCTACCGCGTGGTGGCCGGCGTGATGCTCGCCTCGGGCGACCCGCTCGGCGACCCCGAGGCGTGGCCGGGCGCGATCGCCGAGTTTCTCACCGAGGCGGCCCGGCACGCGTGGCGGCCCGCGGTGATGGGATGCAGCGAGCTCGGCGCCGAGGTGTGGTGCCGGGAAGGTGACCTAGCCGCGCTTGAACTCGGAGATGAGGCGATCGTCAACGTCGCGGACTTCAGCCTCTCCGGCCGCCAGATGCGCAACGTCAGGCAGATGGTCAACCGCGTCGCCAAGAACGGCTACACCGCGGAGGTCCGCCGGGTCGCTGACATCCCCAAAGACGAGCTTGACCGGGTCATCCGCGAGGCGGACAACTGGCGGGGCACCCAGGTCGAGCGGGGCTTCTCGATGGCGCTTGGCCGCCTTGGCGCCCCGGGCGACGAGAACTGCGTCCTCGTGACCGCCAAGGAGAACGGCGTCCTGCGGGCCGTGCTGCAGTTCGTGCCCTGGGGCGTCGACGGACTCTCCCTCGACCTGATGCGGCGCGACAAGACCGCACAGGCCGGGCTGAACGACTTCCTGATCGTGGAGGCCATCAAGGCCGCGCCCGGGCTTGGCGTCAAGCGCTTGTCGCTGAACTTCGCGATGTTCCGCGCCGCTCTCGAGCGCGGCGAGCGGATCGGCGCGGGGCCGGTGCTGAAGGCATGGCGCGGGCTGCTTGTATTCCTTTCCCGCTGGTTCCAGATCGAGTCGCTCTACAAGTTCAATGCGAAGTTCTGCCCGGTCTGGGAGCCGCGCTTCTTCGTCTACCCCGGCGGCAGGGACGTGCCCCGCATCGCGATCGCCGCCCTCGAAGCCGAGGCGTTCCTCGTGTGGCCGCGGCTCGGTGTGCGCCGGTACGCGCGCCGGCTCGGCCGGTTCCTCGGCGGCCACCTTCCGGGAGGACGACGCTCCGCTGTTCACACGGAGCATGCCTGACGGCTGACTACCATTCCCGTTATGGTCAATTTGCCTGGTCTTGCCGGATCGCCGGCGGCGGACCGCTGCCTGGTCATGGGTGTCGTCAACGTGACACCGGACTCGTTCTCCGACGGGGGACGATGGTTCGGTGCCGCGGCCGCGATCGAACACGGCCTTGAGCTCGTCGCCCAGGGCGCGGACATTGTCGACGTCGGCGGAGAGTCGACAAGGCCCGGCGCGCAGCGTGTCCCCGCCGACGAGGAGCTGCGCCGGGTCAAGCCGGTCATCACCGAGCTGGTGAAGGCGGGCGTGATCGTCAGCGTGGACACGATGCGGGCCCAGGTGGCCGAATGGGCCGTCGAGGCAGGCGTCCATCTGGTCAACGACGTGAGCGGCGGACTGGCTGACCCCTATATGCCCAGGCTGGTGGCGAAGGCGGGCGTCCCCTATGTCGTAATGCACTGGCGCGGGCACAGCCACGACATGTACTCCAGGGCCATCTACGTGGACGTGGTCCGTGAGGTGCACGACGAGCTGGCCCGGCGGATCGACGCGGTGACCAGGGAAGGGGTCGACCCGTCGATGATCGTCATCGACCCCGGTCTCGGGTTCAGCAAGAACCCGGCCGCCAGTGGACCGGATGCGCATAACTGGCAGCTGCTCGCCGGTCTGCGGGAACTGGGCACGATCGGCGGCCGCGACTTTCCAGTGCTGGTCGGCGCCTCCCGCAAGCGTTACCTCAGTCGGCTTTTCGATGCTGAGGGGACCGAGCCGCGCCCGTTTCTTGAGAACGACGCGGCGACGGCTGCCATAACGGCGATCGCGGCCGCGGCCGGCGCGTGGTGTGTCCGGGTTCACCAGGTCCCCGCGAACGCGGACGCGGTCCGGGTGGCCGCGGCTTACCGCGCCGCGGCCCGCTCGTAAGGGGCCGCTCATGAAGTCGCGCAAGGTCGTTCTCGCCCTGGGCAGTAACCTCGGAGACAGACAAGACATACTTCAGGGTGGCGTCGACGCCATCGCGGGAATCGAGGGGGTGCGGCTGACGGCGGTGTCACCGGTCTACGAAACCGTGCCGGTGGGCGGACCGCCCCAGCCGGATTTCCTGAATGCCGTCGTGCTGGCCGACGTAACGATTCCGTCGGATGAGCTTCTCGACCGGCTGCACGAGGTCGAGGCGTCGTTCGACCGGATTCGCGTCGTGCGCTGGGGACCGCGCACCCTCGACATCGACATCGTCACCGTGGCCGGCGAGCAAAGCGACAACCCGGACCTCACACTGCCGCATCCGCGGGCCTATGAGCGCGCGTTCGTGCTCGCACCGTGGCATGATGCCGACCCGGACGCGGTGCTCCCCGGGCACGGCGCCGTCGCGGACCTGCTGGCGCTCGCCGACCAAACGGGGATCCGCCGGTCCGGGGTACCGCTCGTTTTCCAGGAGGCGTGGTCGTGAAGCCGACACGAACCAGAACCCTGCTGCTTGTCGTTGTCGTCGCCGCCGCGGTGACGTGGGCACTGCTTACCGCCGTCTATGCCAGCTTGCCCCCGCTTTCCTGGACCGGGGTGCCCGCCCTGCTGATCGCCGCGGGCGTGGAGGCCTGGGCCGGGCGCGACCTGCGGGCGCGCATTGCGGGAAGACGGGGAACGCGCCCGGCCCCCCCGCTGTTTGTCGCGCGGATCGTGGCCCTGGCCAAGGCGAGCTCGCAGACCGCCGCGCTGCTCGCCGGGATCTGCGCGGGGTTCATGGTCTACCTGTCGGGGATGGCCAGCGCGCCGACCCCGCGCAGTGACCTCATCGACGCGAGCGTGTCGTTCGGCGCATGTCTCGTACTCCTGGCCGCGGCCCTGTTTCTTGAGTACTGCTGCCGTGTCCCAGGTGATCCCGACAGCGACGATGACAACGTCCCACCGCCGCCCCAACAGTCCCACTTCCCCCACTGACCCCTTTACTCTCCTCCGCCTTACACACCGGGTGACCATTGTTTGCTTAGCCAACCACCAAGAAGCACCGCTTTGCTTATGAAATGACACTAATCACATCCGATATGTCGCAAAAGTGGCACCGCCGCGTAAGCAAAGGCGGGTTGAGTGGTCACGGAGTAAGCAAAGACGCGGGTCCGGGTACGGGGGACAAAAGCGAACCAACGACCTTAACTGCCGGAAACATACCCGGCGCCGCAGACTCTGTCTCGGTTGAGACGAGTCCCGGCCAGCGGACAAAGGGCAACCGCTGCGTTAGCGGACCGGCAACCGCAACTACCGGGGTTAGCGGACCTGCAGCGGCAACCACCCGGGAACGCAGCCGGGCAAACACCGACCCGGGACGCCGCCCCACGAGGGAGATACAAGGCAGTGACTCCACCATGCGCAAGGGGTACCGGGTTAACCAGACCAACAACCGCAACCACCGGGTTAGCGGACCAAGGACGGCAACCACTGGGGTTAGCGGACCGGTGGGGTAACCAAACGGATACGTACTCGGCGCCGCAGGCGCCGTCTGTCAAGGGACATCAGGAAGTGCCCGGTGGCGGTCATGAGAGGTGCCCGCTGGCGGCCACCGGATCTGCCCAGTGGTGGCCGCCAGACGTGCCCGGCTGGTTAGCTCAGCGGGATCACTCCCTTCCCGGCGATGGCCTGGGTGAGGCGGATGCTGTCGCCGCTGGTCTGGCAGACGTGGGCGTGGTGCATGAGCCGGTCGACGGTGGCGGTGGCCAGGGTCTTGGGCATCAGCTCGTCGAATCCGGATGGGTGGAGGTTGGAGCTGACCGCGACGCTGCGGCGCTCGTAGGCGGCGTCGACGAGGCGGTAGAGGCCTTCGGCGGCGTCCTGGGCGACGGGCAGGAGCCCGATGTCATCGACGACGACCAGGTCAGCGCGCAGGATGCGGCTGATGGCCCTGGTCACTGAGTCGTCGGCGCGGTGCCGGTGGATCAGGGCGCCGAGCTGCTCCAGGGTGAACCAGGCGACGTTCTTGCCCGGCTTCGACGGCGGCCTGCCCGAGGGCCTCGAGCATGAACGTCTTGCCGGTGCCGGACGGCCCGCAGACGACGAGGTTCTCGTGCCGGCCGACCCATTCCAGGGTCCGCAGCGCGGCCTGGGTCGGGGCCGGGACCGAGGACAGGCGCTCGTCCCAGGCGTCGAATGTCTTCCCGCTGGGGAACGCGGCCCGGGTGCGGCGGGTGGCGAGGGAGGAGCGGTCGCGGCCGGCGACTTCCTCCGCGAGCAGGGCCCGCAGGACCTCGGCCGGGTCCCACCGCTGGGCTTTGGCCGTGGCGATGACCTCGGGGGCGATGCGCCGCATGTGGGGCAGCCGCATGCGGCGCAGCAGCTGCTCCAGCCCGTCGTCGAGGGGCGGCGGGGCCGGGGCGGCGGCGGTCACGGGGTCCTCCTGACGGGTCCGGGGAAGTCGATGTGGTCGACTGCGAGGCAGACGTCGTAGTGCACCTGGGCGAGCGGGCGGCCGCCGTGCGGGGCGTCGAGGGCGGCTTCCTGCAGGGCCTTGAGCCCGGGGCCGCCGTCAGCCTTGGCCTGGGCGAAGACGTCCGCGGCGGCCAGCAGGGCCTGCCGGATGAACGCGGCGTCGCGCTGGCTGAGGACGACGGCGTTCCCGTCGCGCCCTGCGGCGGTCACCGGCTTTCCTCCTTCTTGCCGTCGCGGGGCGCCCAGCCGCGGGTGCCCTGGGCGAGGGTGCGGCTCTCGCCGGCCCGGGACGGGCCGCCGGGGGCGGCGGACGCCTGGTGGGCGAGGATCGCGGCGAGGTCCCCGTCGGCGAACCGCCCTGAGGCGGCGGCCTGCCCGAGTGCCCGGTCCACCGGTTCCGTCCCGTGCAGGGCGGCCATCTGGACGGCCCGGGTCATCTTGGACCGGACCCGGGAGGCTCCGGCTGCGGCGGCCTCGGCCAGCCAGAGCCCGGCGCCGTCGCCGATGGACAGGAACTCCGCCTCCGCCGCGGTGCGGGGCTTAGGCTCGCGGTTCAGCGCCCCGGGCGGGGCGGGCGGGTAGTGCGCCGCCTCCAGCCGCGGGCTGCCCGGCGAGGCGGCCAGGTGGCGGGCCGCCTCGGCCGGGCCTTCCGGGCCGGCGTGGGTGATCACGACCTGGCTCCCGTGCCGGCGGACGTGGACGACCTCGCCCGCGAGCTGGTGCGGGACCGAGTACTGGCCGCCCTCGAACGACACCAGCGACATCGCGTCGACCCTGCGGGTCACGCCCAGCGCCGCGGTGAACGGGGCGCCGGCACCGGGTGAAGGCGGGGCCGCTCGTCGGCGAGCATCTCCGCCGGGGCCCGCCGGGTGACCCGGTGCGGGCGGGCGTTGACCTGCTCGCAGAACGCCGCGCAGGCCGCCTCGAGAGCCGCGAAGCTGCCGTACTCGCCGAGCAGGTTAGCGGCCGTCGGGACAAGGTCGGCCTTGGCCAGCTTCACGGTGGACTCCGACCCGCCCTTGGACGCCGGGTCGTAAGGCACGCAGGTCGCGACCGTCAGCCCGTAATGGCGGCCGAACTCCACCGCCCCGGGGTTCCGCACCGGGATCCCGGCCACGTGCTCGACAGTGACCGTCTTCTCGTTGTCGGTCAGCAGGTAGGCCGGCACCCCGCCGGCCCGCCGCAGCGCGACGTCGACGGCGGCCCAGACCGAGGCCTGGGTCTTGTCCAGGATCGGGAGCACGACCCGGAACCTCGACCAGGCCAGCCACAGGCAGAACAGCACCGTCGCCGCCCCGGCGACCTCCGGCCCGTCGCCGAAGTCGTACTGCGCCCACATCCCCGGCTCAGGGATCCAGGGCCGGAACACCCGCCGCCGCCCCGAGTGCCAGGCCCTCTTCAGCCGCGCGACCGCCCGCCGCGTCGTCCGCTCCGATCCCGCGAACCCCATCGCCGTGATCTTCTCGTGCGCCACGTCGGCCCGCACCTTGCCCTTGCTCCGCTCGACGAGCTCCTCCAGCTTCGGCAGGAACTCCTCGATGACGCTCCGCCGGGGCGACGCCGCGCCCGGCACCAGCCGCCCTTCCTCTCTCGCCCGCACATAGCGGGCTACCGTGTGGTGCGAGCAGCCCGCGAGCTCGCCCGCGTCCCGCAGCGACCCCGTCAGGTCGTACGCCTCAAGGATGTTCATGATCTCCTCGGCACTCTTCACTCGTCCCCTTCCCGGGAACCTGGTCCAGTTGGCACTGACCAGCAAAAACGGGAAGGGGGCCCCAGCCGGTAACCGGCGGGGAACGATCAGTTCGTGTCGGGCAGATCCCGTGGCCGCAGCCGGGCAGAACTCATGTCCGCCAGCGGGCCGCTATCTGGCCGTCTGCGGGCACCGGGGCTTGCCCCGGCGAGGGGGCTATGAAGGCTAGTGGAGGGGCTCCCTTTGTTTTGGGGGAGGGACTCCCCCATGAGTGGGGGGTCACCGGGGGGTCATCCCCCGGGGGAGACACAGCGGGGATTTTCCCCCGGGGGAGATACAGGAAACACAGCGGAGATACATCTGGCTATCCTTGTCAAGGCATTGGCCAGCGTAAGAGGGGGCTGTCCGGTACTCGTGGAGACTCAAACTAGTGGGCATCCGGCCCGCCTTAGGGTCGGCATCGTCGGACCGGGACGGGCGGGGACCGCGCTTGGCCGGGCGCTGTCACGCGCCGGGCATGTCGTCGTCGCGGCCGCCGCGGTCTCTGAGTCGTCTAAGCGCACGGCCGGTGAGCATTTCCCTGAGGCTAGGCTCACCGACCCAGCGGGCGTCATCGGCGCGGCGGACCTGGTGCTGCTCACCGTTCCCGATGACGTGCTTCCCGGCCTCGTCGCGGGTCTTGCCGCCACCGGGGCGCCGCTTGCGGGGCGGCTGATCGTTCACGCGAGTGGCGCGCACGGTGTCCGGGTGCTCGATCCGGCGACGAGGGCAGGCGCGCTGCCGCTCGCGCTGCATCCGGTGATGACGTTCACCGGGCGCGAGGACGACGTGGACAGAATCAAGGGGGTCAGCTTCGGGGTGACCGCGCCGGACCAGCTTCGCCCGGCCGCCGAGGCACTCGTCATCGAGATGGGCGGCGAACCGGTCTTCATCGACGAGGAGAACCGCACCCTTTACCACGCCGCGCTCGCCTTCGCCGCCAACTACCTGGTCACGCTCGTATCGCAATCGGCCAGCCTGCTGCGCGAGGCGGGGGCGGACAACCCGAACCGGATGCTCGGCCCGCTGCTTGGCGCGGCCCTTGACAACGCGCTGCGGTTCGGCGACGTCGGTCTCAGCGGGCCGGTGGCCCGCGGCGACGACGGCACCGTGGCCGCCCACATCACGGCCATCGGGGAACGCGAGCCCGCCGTCCTTCCTGCTTACCGCGCGCTCGCCCGGCTGACCGCGGACCGCGCGCTCGCGGCCGGCCTGCTCAGCGCGAGCGATGCCGAACGGCTGCTCGACGTGCTTGGTGACAGGCGATGATCGTCAGCGGCACCGGTGCGGACCACGCCACCCCCGGCCTGGGCACAATGACTGCCGAGCATATTCTCGATGGGTTGGGGGACCGATGATCGTCGCGCAAACGCGCGCGGAACTGCGGGCGGCCCGGGAGAGGCCGGTGTTCCCGATTGTGCTCGTGCCCACCATGGGGGCGCTGCACGAAGGTCACCGCGAGCTGCTGCGCCGGGCGCGGCACGTGGCCGGCGCGGGTGGCCTGGTCGCGGTCTCGATCTTCGTGAACCCGCTTCAGTTTGGGCCGAACGAAGACCTGGACAAGTACCCGCGCAGCCCGGACGCGGACCTCGCGATCTGTAAAGCCGAGGGAGTTGACCTCGTGTTCGCGCCCTCCGTCAGCGAGATGTACCCGCAGGAGCAACTGGTCACGGTCGATCCGGGGCCGACTGGGGAGATCCTGGAAGGGGAGTTCCGTCCCGGATTTTTCCACGGCGTGCTCACGGTCGTGCTCAAGCTCTTCAGCCTGGTGCGTCCGGACATCGCCGTCTTCGGGCAGAAGGACGCACAGCAGCTGGTGCTTGTGCGCCGGATGGCTGCTGACTTCGGGCTCGCGATCGAGATCGAGGCGGTACCGACGGTGCGGGCGGCCGACGGGCTGGCCCTGTCCAGCAGGAACAAGTACCTCTCGACCGAGGAGCGGGCGGTGGCACCCGGGCTGTACCGGGCGCTCGCGGCCGGGGCGGCCGCCGCGTCAGGCGGCCCGGGTGCGGTCCTCGCCGCCGCGCAGGCGGTGCTTGACGGCCTCATGGCTGGCCTGCCCCCTGAGGCGTCACCCCGCGTCGACTACCTAGCGCTGGTTGACGGGCGAAGCTACGGACCCGTTCGGAATGATGATCTTGACTTCCACGGGGAGGCCGTGCTCGCCGTCGCCGCACGGATAGGCACCACCCGACTTATTGACAATGTCCCAGTGAACTTTTATGGTCCATCGCAGTCCTGGACGGAGCGGCATGCTGCTGACGATTGACATCGGGAACACCAACATGGTGCTCGGCGTGTTCGAGGGGGACACGGTCGTCGAGCACTGGCGGATAGCGACGGTTCCCGACCGGACCGCGGACGAGATCGCCGCCCTGCTGCACGGGCTGCTCGCGCGGTCCACCGTTGTCAAGGAGCCGGAACTCTCGGGGATATCGCTGTGCTCCACGGTGCCGTCGGTGCTGCACGAGATGCGCGAGATGGTCCGCAGGTACTACCCGGACGTGCCCGCGGTGATCGTCCAGCCTGGGGTGAAGACCGGGGTGCCGATCAGGATGGACAATCCCAAAGAGGTCGGCAGCGACCGGATTATGAACTCACTCGCCGCCGTGCACCTGTACGGCGGCCCCGCGATCGTGGTCGACTTCGGTACCTCGACGAACTTCGACGCGGTCAGCGCCAAGGGCGAGTTCGTCGGCGGGGCGCTCGCCCCGGGCATCGAGATCTCCGTGGACGCCCTGTCTCGCCGCGCGGCGCAGTTGCTGAAGGTGGAGCTGACCAGGCCGCCGCGCGTGATCGGGAAGAACACAGTCGAGGCGCTGCAGTCTGGGATCGTATACGGGTTCGCGGGACAGGTGGAGGGGATCGCACGGCGGATGGCGGCCGAACTCTCGCCGCAGGACCCGGGCGCCGTGACCGTGATCGCGACCGGCGGGCTCGCTCCGCTCCTGATCGACGAGGTGCCGATCATCGACGCGCACGAGCCCTGGCTGACGCTGATCGGCCTGCGCCTCGTCTGGGAGCGCAATGTGGGCAGCGGCCCCCGGCCGGAAGGTGCGCATGCCTCTTCGGCCGGCGCTCGCGCGGATATCAATGCGCCGCTCGGGGGCGATCCCCGATAGCCTTCGGTCGTGGCTGAAGATAGTGATCTCCCGGGCGAGGACAGCGGGCCAGCGGTTCCGGAGCAGGTACGCGTCCGGCTGGAGAAGCGTTCCCGGATGCTTTCATCCGGTATTGACCCATATCCCGTGGAGTACCCGCGGACCGCTACCATCGGCGATGTCCGGGCCGGGCGCGAGTCGCTGCCCGCGGACACGGCAACCGGTGAGATCGTGGGTATCGCGGGCCGGGTGATCCTCTCCCGGGTCGGCGGGAAGCTCTGCTTCGCGACGCTGCGCGACGGCACCGGGGACCTGCAGGTGATGATCTCGCTTGCCCGGGTGGGGGCCGACGCGCTGGCCGCGTGGAAGCGGGACGTGGACCTCGGCGACCATGTCGGCGTGACGGGCGAGGTGATTACCTCGCGGTCCGGCGAGCTGTCGGTGCTCGCTGACTCGTTCGCGATCACCGCCAAGTCGCTGCGGCCGCTACCCGAGAAGTACGCCGGGCTTACCGATCCCGAGTCGCGGGTCAGGCAGCGGTACGTGGACCTGATCGTCAACCCGCGGGCGCGGCAGCTCGCGGAGATGCGCTCCGCCGCGGTCCAGTCGGTGCGGTCCACCCTGATCTCGCGCGGGTTCCTTGAGGTTGAGACGCCGGTGCTCACCGGGCTGCACGGGGGCGCGAACGCGCGGCCGTTCATCACCCGCGGAAACGCCTACGATTCCCGGCTTTACCTGCGCATCGCCCTTGAGCTCTACCTCAAGCGACTGGTAGTCGGCGGGATCGAGTCGGTCTTTGAGATCGGCCGGATCTTCAGGAACGAGGGCGTGGACACCACGCACAACCCTGAGTTCACCATGCTTGAGGCCTACCAGACGTACTCCGATTACAACGGGATCGGCGAGCTGACCCAGACGCTCGTGCAGAACGCGGCGATCGCGGCGTTCGGGTCCACGGTGATCCGGCGGGCCGACGGGTCGGAGTGGGACATCGGCGGGGAATGGCGTCAGCTCAGCGTGCACGAGGCGATCTCGATCGCGGCAAGCGAGGAGATTACGCCGGACACCGAGCTGCCGACGCTGATCCAGCTGTGCTCGAAGCTGGACGTGCCGCTGCAGCCGTCGTGGAACCGGGGTCAGGTGATCTTGGAGATGTACGAGCGGCTGGTGGAGAAGCAGACCGTGGAGCCGACGTTCTACCGGGACTTCCCGGTTGAGGTATCGCCGCTCACCCGGCAGCACCGCAGTGACCCGAGGCTCGCCGAACGGTGGGACCTTGTCACCTTCGGAACCGAACTCGGCACGGGCTACTCCGAGCTGGTGGATCCGGTGGTGCAGCGAGAGCGGCTTACTGCCCAGTCGCTGCTCGCGGCGGGCGGTGACCCGGAGGCGATGGAACTCGACGAGGACTTCCTGCTCGCCCTTGAGTACGCCATGCCGCCGACTGGTGGCATGGGCATGGGGATAGACCGCCTGATGATCATGCTGACCGGGGAGAACATCAGAGAGACGATCCTCTTCCCGTTCGTGAAGCCCTTATCTCCCCCGGGGGATGACCCCCCGGTGACCCCCCCAAGCATGGGGGAGTCCCTCCCCCATATCCCCCTCGCCGGGCGGCGCCCGGGACGGCACCTGCGGCGCCGAGTACGTAGTCAACGGTGGCCGTAGCTGGTCCGCTGCTTCCCCGGGTGCCCGCGAGCGGGTCGGCGCCCGGGGAAACCCCTCGGACACCCGCTCAACGGCGTGGGGCGGTGCTGGCGGGTTAGGCGATGCGGACGGCGCCGACGTACTGGCTCCACCAGACTGCCTCGACTCGGACGGCGGCCCCGGAGTGCGGGGCGTCCACCATGAGGCCGTTGCCGATGTAGAAGCCGACGTGGTCGATCGTCGAGCCGAAGAAGACTAGGTCGCCGGGTTCCAGGTCGTCGCGTGAGACGTGCTCGCCGTCGTTCCACAGGGAGCCGGTGTAGTGCGGCAGCGAGATCCCCTCCTGCGAGTACGCCCAGACGACCAGACCGGAGCAGTCGTAGTCGTCCGGCCCGGCCGCGCCCCATAGGTAGGGTTTGCCGCGCTGGGTTAGCGCGGCGCGCAGTGCTGTCGTCTCTACGTTGGTGGCCTCGGGCAGCACCACGTCGGGGTAGGAGCCAGTCTGGTTGAAGATCGCGAGCGCCTGCGACATCGTCGAGCTGTTCAGAATGCTCAGCTCGGAATTGATGGTCTTGACCTTGCCGTTGATCTGCGACTGGATCTGGTTCGCGGTCGCGATCTCCTCCTGCGCGGTCACCTGTGCCCGCTCGGCCGCGATCTGCTCCTTTTGCAGGGTGCTGACCCGCATGCCGGCTTCGTCATTGAGCTGCTGAACGGTAGACGCCTCGCCGAGGAACTCAGTCGGATCGCCGCTGGTGAGCATCTGCATGGTTGGATCCATGCCGCCGCTCATGTAACCCATGGCGGCAAGTTGGGCCACGGCCTCCTGGCTGCCCGCCATCGCCGCTTCCGCTCGGGACGCCGCAAGCTTGGCGATGCTTACCTGTGAATTGGCGTGCGCGAGCTGAATCTTTAGGCCGTCATACTGCTGGCCGAGGGAGTCGACCTCATTCGACAGCTGAGTCGCTTCCGCGACCATGGCCTTGAGGGACGGCTTCGAGCTGACCGTCTCGGCGTGGCTAGCGCTGCCGGGGAGTAGGACGGCCATAGCCGCCGCTGCTACGGCGAGCGGCAAGACCCGTCGGCTGACTGTACGCACGTCGATGCACGATATTAGATAGCCATGCCGCTGCCAACCAACTCGGCTGAAGTTTTGCGTTTATAACGCCGGGAGGGTTTGCTCGCGCAGATTGTCCGGATTGTGGTAATGAACTGCCGTCTCGACGTCGGATAGTGACGGCGTGGTAGCGAGTCGAAGCATTTGGGGCGTCGCGCCGATACTCGGCGTGGTCACCCGATTGTAATTAAGCGCTACAGTAGTGCCGCGATGGAGTACATAGTGAGGCAAGCGCGCACGAGGGACGTCCCCGAAATCCGCGGACTGATCGATCGGAACGTCGGTTCTGGCCGGTTGCTCGACAAGCCGACGGTGAACCTTTACGAAGACATCCTTGAGTTCACCGTCGCCGAGGCGTCGACTGACGGCGCTGTTGTCGGCTGCGGGGCGCTGCATGTTATGTGGGACGACCTAGCGGAGCTCCGCACGGTCGCGGTTGATGAGCGCCGGCAGGGGGCCGGCATCGGACACCTCATCGTGGATGAGTTGCTTGACCGCGCCAGGGCTGTGGGCGTATCGCGCGTTTTCGTGCTGACCTTCGCCGTCCCCTTCTTCGCCAGCCACGGTTTCACGGAAATCAGCGGGACACCAGTCGCGCCGGAAGTGTATGAGGAGTTGCTCCGGTCTTACGACGACGGCGTAGCCGAGTTCCTCGACTTGGACCGGGTTAAGCCGAACACGCTGGGAAACACGCGGATGCTGCTGCGCCTGTTAGGGGTTTCCCTTGGGCCGAGGCACGGCCCACTGGTCGCGCCGGACAGCTGCGGGCCGGTGTCGGCGATCGGCCGACGGCGGACCGAGTGCCTGCGGGTAGAGTGCCTATTGCGGGCACAGCGCTCAGCTGACCGCGACTGATCACTTGGGTCGAGGTAACGTTCATGCTCCAGGATCTCGCCGCGCTCGCTCCGCCGGCGATTGTCTGCGCCGCCTTTCTGATCGGCGCGTGGGCACTCGTGCGGAGGGAACTGGCGCCAAAACGCCGAGCGCGTGCGCAAGCCGACGCGGACGCGGATGGACGAGAGCGTGAGCGCGCCGATCACGAGCAAGGCACAAACTGACATTTCACAACATCTGCGTTTTATCCAGACGTGAGATCAACGTAAGCGCTTCGCGGGAAGATAGCGCACATGCTCACCTGTGTCTGGATGATATGCCAAGTCTGTGCACATTGTTCGATACGTCACTCGGTCGATACAAAACGTGAACCTTCACTTGCTTGCTGCCGTTGGGTGGTATCACTTGGCGCGGCTATCTTGTTAGCACAAGGTACGCGCCCCACAATTGTGCGGGTCAAGACGTGGGTATATGTTTGGCATCCGAAAATGTTCCTCCGCAGAAGGGCTGAATCTCCGTGGCGCAGAAGGTACAGGTGCTACTGGTCGACGACATCGACGGTAGTGAGGCAACTGAGACCGTGAGCTTTGGACTCGACGGTGTCGTCTATGAGATCGATCTGAGTTCAGGCAACGCGGGCAAGCTGCGTACCGACCTTGCTCAGTACGTGGAACACTCGCGTAAATCAGGTGGTGCTCAGGTTCGCCGTCGTCGCCAGCGCAACGGGGCTGGCCGCGAGCAGAGCGCGCGAATCCGTGAGTGGGCTAGGTCTCACGGCCACAAGGTGAATGAGCGCGGCCGGATTCCGGCGAACATCGTCGCCGAGTACGAAGCGGCGCACTAGGCGGGTCTGCGGCCGGCGTCCCTGTCGGCTGCCCTCCGTCGCCTGGCCCGGTGCGCGTCGGCTCCCAGCATGATCAGGCGTTCGCTGGTGGCGTACTTGGAACTACGTCGCCAATTGACGCTGTTGGATGGGGTGAAGGCGCAGTGTCCGGGGAACGTTTCCTGTTAGTTGGCGCATATCGCGTTACGTACAGGGTCGGGCACGCGGCTACCATGCGGAGCAGGCAGGCACGCCGAAACCTGCCGGATCCCGCTGTGAGGAGAGCGACGACATGTTCGAGAGGTTCACCGACCGGGCGCGGCGGGTTGTTGTCCTGGCGCAAGAAGAAGCCAGGATGCTCAATCACAACTACATTGGCACGGAGCACATCCTGCTCGGCCTCATTCATGAGGGCGAGGGTGTGGCGGCCAAGGCGCTTGAGTCGCTTGGGATTAGCCTTGAGGCGGTGCGGCAGCAGGTCGAGGAGATCATCGGCCAGGGCCAGCAGGCACCGTCGGGGCACATCCCGTTCACCCCCCGTGCGAAGAAGGTGCTTGAGCTTTCGCTGCGTGAGGCGCTGCAGCTCGGTCACAACTACATCGGAACCGAGCACATCCTGCTCGGCTTGATCCGCGAGGGCGACGGTGTTGCCGCCCAGGTCCTGGTCAAGCTCGGTGCGGACCTCAACCGGGTCCGCCAGCAGGTCATCCAGTTGCTTCACGGTTACCAGGGCAAGGAGCCGACTTCCGCCGCAAGCGGATCCACCGAGTCCGCGCCGTCGACTTCGCTCGTGCTCGATCAGTTCGGCCGTAACCTCACCCAGGGTGCCCGCGAGGGCAAACTCGACCCGGTGATCGGCCGTGAAAAGGAAATCGAGCGGGTCATGCAGGTGCTGTCGCGGCGCACCAAGAACAACCCGGTCCTTGTCGGCGCGCCTGGTGTCGGCAAGACCGCGGTCGTCGAGGGGCTCGCGCAGAAGATCGTCAAGGGCGAGGTGCCCGAGACGATCAAGGACAAGCAGCTCTACACCCTTGACCTCGGCGCGCTTGTCGCCGGCTCGCGTTACCGCGGTGACTTCGAGGAGCGCCTGAAGAAGGTTCTCAAGGAGATCCGCACGCGCGGCGACATCATCCTGTTCATCGACGAGATCCACACGCTCGTCGGTGCGGGTGCGGCGGAGGGCGCGATTGACGCCGCGTCCATACTCAAGCCCATGCTGGCCCGCGGCGAACTGCAGACGATCGGTGCCACGACGCTCGACGAATACCGCAAGTACCTGGAGAAGGACGCCGCCCTTGAGCGCCGCTTCCAGCCAATCCAGGTGGCGGAGCCGACGATCGCGCACACCATCGAGATCCTGAAGGGCCTGCGCGACCGCTACGAGGCGCACCACCGGGTGTCCATCACCGACGGTGCCCTGGTGGCCTCAGCGCAACTCGCTGACCGCTACATCAGCGACCGGTTCCTCCCGGACAAGGCGATCGACCTGATCGACGAGGCCGGGTCTCGCATGCGGATTCGCCGCATGACGGCACCGCCGGACCTGCGTGAGTACGACGAGAAGATCGCCCAGGTCCGCAAGGAGAAGGAGTCGGCCATCGACTCCCAGGACTTCGAGAAGGCCGCTGCCCTCCGTGACAACGAGAAGCAGCTGCTGGCGAAGAAGGCCACCAGGGAGAAGGAGTGGAAGGCCGGCGACATGGATGTCGTCGCCGAGGTTAACGAGGAGCTCATCGCGGAGGTTCTCGCTACCGCGACCGGCATCCCCGTCTTCAAGCTGACCGAGGAGGAGTCGCAGCGGCTGCTCCGCATGGAAGACGAGCTGCACAAGCGGGTCATCGGTCAGAACGACGCGATCAGGGCACTGTCCCAGGCCATCAGGCGCACCCGCGCCGGGCTGAAGGACCCGAAGCGCCCCGGCGGGTCGTTCATCTTCGCCGGCCCGTCTGGTGTCGGCAAGA
Organism: uncultured Actinomycetota bacterium; assembly: GCA_963785645.1. Taxonomy (GTDB): domain Bacteria; phylum Actinomycetota; class Actinomycetes; order Streptosporangiales; family Streptosporangiaceae; genus Trebonia. The sequence continues at coordinate 241,085 of CAWAWG010000012.1, read as the reverse complement.
CCGAGCTGTCCAAGACGCTCGCGGAGTTCCTGTTCGGCGACGAGGACTCGCTGATCATGCTCGACATGTCCGAGTACATGGAGAAGCACACGGTCTCCCGGCTGTTCGGCTCCCCGCCCGGCTATGTCGGGTACGAGGAGGGCGGCCAGCTCACCGAGAAGGTACGCCGCAGGCCGTTCTCGGTGGTCCTGTTCGACGAGATCGAAAAGGCCCACCCGGACATCTTCAACTCGCTGCTGCAGATCCTTGAGGACGGGCGCCTCACCGACGCGCAGGGCCGCACGGTCGACTTCAAGAACACCGTGATCATCATGACCACGAACCTGGGGACGAAGGACATCTCCAAGGGCGTGTCGGTCGGCTTCGCCCGGGCGGGCGAGACCCGCGGGTCCTACGACCGGATGAAGTCGAAGGTCGGCGAGGAACTCAAGCAGCACTTCCGGCCAGAGTTCCTGAACCGTGTCGATGACATCATCGTGTTCCACCAGCTGCAGCAGGAGGAGATCTTCGAGATCGTCGACCTGATGATCAACAAGGTCGACGAGCGGCTGAGGGACCGGGACATGGCCATCGAGATCACCCTGAACGCGAAGACGCTGCTCTCCGAGCGCGGGTACGACCCGGTGCTCGGCGCGCGGCCGCTGCGCCGGACGATCCAGCGGGAGATCGAGGACATGCTGTCCGAGAAGATCCTGTTTGGCGAGCTCCGGCCGGGGACGATCGTGACCGTCGACACCGAGGGCACCGGCGAGGAGGCGAAGTTCACCTTCAGCAGCCGCCCGAAGCCCGACTCGGTTCCGGATGCGGCGGCCCTCGTCGCCGCGACCGCGAGCGAGCCGACAAGCGCTACGAACCCGAGCGTCGGCCCGTCCAGCGAGGGTCCCGGCGCCGCCCAGCGCTCGGCCAGCTAACCAGGTTCAAACCGCAACGCGAAGCGGCCGGGAACGTGATGTTCCCGGCCGCTTCGCGTTTTTCTTAAGTCAATAGCCCCTCCGTAATCAGTGGCTGAGGTTGTCGCGCACCGGGTTAAGCCACTGGCGGAAGCGTTTCCGTGGTCGCTTAGAAGTGGCCGAAAGGGTCTGCGTGATCGCGCATAATGCTCCTCATGTCCTCGCCATATGCGGATGCGGTCCTTGGCTGGTATGCGGCACATGCTCGTGATCTTCCGTGGCGGGCGCCTGGGGTGTCGCCGTGGGCGGTGCTTGTCAGCGAGATCATGCTGCAGCAGACGCCGGTCAGCCGGGTTCTCCCGGCTTACCGGGCCTGGCTGGACCGGTGGCCTACTCCCGGGGCGCTCGCCGCCGACCCGGCCGGGGAGGCCGTGCGCCAATGGGGACGGCTTGGGTATCCCCGGCGCGCTTTGCGGCTCCATGAGACCGCCGTGATCGTGACGGAGAAGTACGCGGGTGAATTGCCCGCTACGAGAGACGAGTTGTTGGCCCTGCCGGGAATTGGCGCCTACACGGCTGCTGCCGTGGCCGTCTTCGCCTTCGGTCGCAAACACGCGGTCCTGGATACGAACGTCCGGCGGGTGCTCGCACGGGTGGAGTCTGGGCGCGAGTTCCCCGGACAGCAGCCCTCGGTGGCGGAATACCGGTTGGCGGAGTCGCTCCTGCCCGACGACGACGCCGTGGCGGCGCGCTGGTCGGTCGCCGTCATGGAGCTAGGCGCGCTCACGTGCACGGCGGCAGCACCCCGCTGTGATGACTGCCCCGTCACCCAGCACTGCGCGTGGCTCGCCGCAGGCCGCCCAGAGGCCCAGATTCGCCCCGTAGGCCAGACGTACGAGGGAACCGACAGACAGTGCCGTGGACGCCTCCTGGCGGCCCTCAGGGACTCGCGTGAGCCCGTAGCGCAAGCCCGCCTGGACGCCGTATGGCCCGACGGCATCCAGCGCGCCCGCGCCCTGGACGGCCTCGTCGCCGACGGCCTGGTGGACCCCCTGCCAGACGGCCGCTTCGCCCTCCCGGCTTAAGCCCCGCGGCCACGAGCGGCCACCCAGCGGGTTCGTCTCCTGGTGACAAACTTCAGTCACTGGCTGCTGGGGGGTTTGACAACCGAAGCCAGTGACTGGAGGGGTGTGCGTAGTCAATCGGGAGCGCTGCGTTTCGTGGCGGTTCGGCGCGGCTACTGGGCACTGAGTGTAACGAGTTGCATACTTTTCGCATGTGGACGGGTGCGGAAAGCGACGAAGCGGAATGCGATGAGTACGACGCGCCGGATGACGAGGTGTGGGATGTGGGGGAAGACCGCGCTTACTGGCGGCGGCGGTTCTTTATCCTCTGCGGCGGGGTCGCCGCACTCGGGGTGTGCGCCTGGCTGTTCCCCGGTGCCCATCAGCCGTCGGCGCGCACAGCCGCCGCCACTCAAGCGTCAATGACCGCGCTGGCCAAGCACCAAGCCCTGCCGTCGGCCGCGTACGGTAAGGCCTGGCCGGGCCCCAAGCCGACCGCCGAAGCGACGGCCAAGCAGAGCCCCGCCGCCAAGGCCGAGGTGCCGGCCAACCTCGCTAACACGGAGAAAAAGGCAGGCACCGCCCAGCATACGAGCCCGGTCACGTCCGCGTCTGGCACCGCCGGTGCGTGCGCGCCCTCCGGCATTGTGCTCAGCCTGTTCACCAGCCAGTCCAGCTACGACAAGGGCGAGTGGCCGAGGTTCAACGTCTACGCGGTCTCGACCTCGGCCGCCGCGTGCACGATGCCGTACGGCCCCGACTCGGTCGAGGTGGTCGTGACGCGGCAGGGTCATGTGGTCTGGGACTCGGCGACCTGCAAGGCCTCGGCCGCGAAGCCGCTCAGGTTCACCCTCGGCGTCCCGCAAATGCTGGCGATGGCCTGGAATCCTAACGCGGCGGAACCCGCGGGCTGCGCGGGCTCGCTGCCCGCTGGCGCCTCCGGCACGTTCGACGCGGTTGCCATGAGCCACGGCCAGTCCAGCCCGGTCCACATGTTCACGTTGGATCGATAACTCAGGCGTAAGTCGTGTACGCCTGAAGACACCGACCACGGTGTACCGCCTCGGCAGGCGAAGCCCGCATCGGGGGTTACGGGGGCGTCCCCCCGGGCGATACCGCGGGCTGTCGGGAAGCTGACCGAAGGTCAGCGAACATGGCAGTCCGCCTCGTCTCGCCTACCCGGTAAAGGCGGCCTTGAGTGCCTCACGCACGTCTTCCACTTCCACGACCTTCATCGCGGAACTGTCGCTTGAACCGCTGGTCGAGCCGGCTGGGACGATCGCCTGACGGAAGCCCATCCGCTCAGCCTCGGCTATCCGCCGGGGCACGCCCGCGACGTTGCGCACCTCGCCGGCCAGGCCGACCTCACCGACCGCGATGACGCCCTGGGGCAGGGACAGGTTAGCCACGGAGCTGGCGATGGCGAGGGCCACCGCCAGGTCGGCCGACGGCTCGGTGAGCCGTACGCCGCCGACGGTGGCGACGTAGACATCTGACTTGCCGACCTTGACCTCCGCCCGCCGTTGCAGCACCGCCAGCACCATGCCGATCCTGGAGGAATCCAGGCCCGAGGTGACCCGGCGCGGTACCTCAAGCACCGAGTGGCCCACGAGCGCCTGCACCTCGGCGAGCAGCGGCCGCCGACCCTCCAGGGTGACGGTGACGCAGGTGCCCGGCACCGGCTCACTGTGCCGGGAGAGAAACAGGCCGCTCGGGTCGGCCAGCCCGATCAAGCCGTACTCGCCGAGATCGAAGCAGCCGACCTCGTCGGTAGGCCCGTACCGGTTCTTGACCGCTCGGACCATCCGCAGCCGTGAGTGCCGGTCGCCCTCGAAGTGCAGGACCACGTCGACGAGGTGCTCAAGGGTGCGAGGGCCGGCCACCGAGCCGTCCTTGGTGACGTGCCCCACCAGGATGGTCGACATCGCCTTGTCCTTAGCCACGGCCGTCAGCGCGGCCGCCACCTCGCGGACCTGGGTCACGCCGCCGGGCACGCCGTCGACCTCGCCGGCCGCGATGGTCTGCACCGAGTCGATGATCAGGAGCCTCGGCTCGACCGCCGACACGTGGGAGATGATCGCCTCCAGGTCGGTCTCGGCGGCCAGGTAGAGGTTCTCGTGCACGGAGCCGATCCTGTCGGCGCGCAGCCGCACCTGGGCGGCGGATTCCTCCCCGGTGATGTACAGGACGGGGCCGGATGTCGCGACCAGGGCACCTGCCTCGAGGAGCAACGTAGACTTCCCGACGCCGGGCTCACCGGCGAGCAGCAGCACCGCGCCGGGGACGAGGCCGCCGCCGAGCACCCGGTCAAGCTCATCAAGGCCCGTTGGCCGGGCCGAGGCGTGCGCCGCGTCGACCTGCCCGATCGGCATCGCCGCCGTCGACACCGGTCCGCCGCCAAGTCGCGCGCCTCCCGCGCCGCCGTACCCCGCGGCCCTGATCCCGGCCCGGACAAGCCGCGGGACCGCGGCCTCCTCTACGGTGCCCCATGCCTGGCACTCCCCGCACCGGCCGACCCACTTGGTCGCCTGCCAGCCGCACTCGGTGCACCGGAAGGCCGCCGTCGACTTCGCCATGGCCGCACCATACCGGCACCCACCGACAGTACTGTTTCCCCCGGGGGAAAATCCCCCCGGTGACCCCCCTGCGCATGGGGGAGTCCCTCCCCCATAGCCCCCTCGCCGGGGCAAGCCCCGGGACGGCGCCTGCGGCGCCGAGTACGTATCCGGTGGTTGCGGTTATTGGTCCGCTAACCCGGACGGTTGCGGTTGTTGGTCTGCTGACCCGGTGGTTGCGGTTGTTGGTCCGCTGGTTCAGCGGTTGCCGTTGTTGGTCTGGCTGACCCGGTGGCTGCTGTACCAGGGGTTCCGTAACCCGGACCGCCTCGCGCTGTGGTGGAGGTTAGGGAGGGTCGGGGCTGAGCATAAGCTGGGTTCGATGACGAGCGAACGACGGGAGGAGGGACGACAGGGCGTGTCCGGACTACCCGCGATTCCGGTTGTGCTGTCCACCTCGTCCGTCTATCCGGAACGGACCACCAACGCCTTCGAGACCGCGGCTCGCCTGGGCTATGACGGGCTTGAGGTGATGGTCTACACAGACCCGGTCAGCCAGTCCGGTGAGGCCCTGGCCAGACTCGTCGACTACCACCAGGTGCCGGTGCTCGCAGTGCATGCCCCCGGCCTGCTCCTCACGCAGCTCGTCTGGGGCCGTGAGCCGTGGTCAAAACTGATACGAGCCAAGGAACTGGCCGAACGAGTTGGCGCGAAGACCGTCGTGGTCCATCCGCCCTTTCGCTGGCAGCGTGAGTACACCCGCGGGTTCGAGCAGGGCATCTCGAAGATGTCAGAAGAGACCGACGTCATCTTCGCGGTGGAAAACATGTTCCCGATCCGGGCGGGCGCCAACGAGGTGTCCGGTTATACGCCGCACTGGGATCCCACCAGGCTCGATGTACCGAACGTCACGCTCGACCTCTCACATACCGCCGCGTCCGCCTCGGACGCGATCGTCATGGCCAATGAGATGGGGGCCAGGCTGGCGCACATCCACCTGGCCGACGGGACGGGCGTGTCCAACGGCCCGGTTCCCGACGAGCACCTGGTTCCCGGGCGAGGCAAGCAGCCTTGCGCCGAACTGCTGCGCGGCATCGCCGCCACCGGCTACCGGGGCATGGTCGTGGCCGAGGTGAACACGCGGCGAGCCCCGACCAAGGAAGACAGGCTGGCCGACCTCGCAGAAACGCTAGCCTTCGCAAGAACGCATATCGCCTTATCTCCCCCGAGGGATGACCCCAGGAAGTGGGGTGGGTGCTTGCTGGGGATTTGCTATTGCAAGCAGGGGAGCTAGCATGGGGCTGTGGCGAGCATGAACAGTATCGGTGACTACATCAAGCAGCAGCGGGAGCAGGCGAAGATCTCGATGCGCCAGTTGGCCGAGCAGGCCGGCGTCTCGAATCCCTACCTGAGCCAGATTGAACGCGGGCTGCGCAAGCCAAGCGCGGAGATCCTCCAGCAGATCGCCAAGGGGCTGCGTATCTCCGCGGAGGCACTGTACGTGCAGGCCGGCATCCTTGAGGACCGGCCGGGCGACTCCGGCGTCCGTGCGGCCGTGCTGACCGACCCGCAGTTGACCGAGCGGCAGAAGCAGGTCCTGATCGAGATCTACGAGTCGTTCCGTGGTGAGAGCCAGAAACCGCCCACGGCCGAGGTTGTCGCGGTCGTTCGCGACCGGCCGGTGACGGATGACACGGTGCCCGATGACACGGCCCGATGACACAGTGCCGGATGATGCGGTGCCGGAGAACCCAATCACGACGCAGGACGTCGCGGACGACGAAACGGCTGACACGAGCGACGGCGCATAGTTGCGCCAACGAGGTAGCTTAGTAGCGTGATCACGTTGATAAGCGGGGCTTATGGCCCGCTCAATGTCTTCTTCCTGGCGCTCGGCATCGCGGCATTCGGTGTCGAGTCGTGGGCGTTCGTCGACGCCATCATCAGGCCCGCGCCCGCATTCCTGGCCGCGGGCAAGCTGACCAAGACGAAGTGGCTGCTCATCCTCGGCGTCGCGTTCGCATTCGGGCTCTACTCGGCGGCCTACGGCGGCGGCTTCGGCGACTACCTCGGCCCGGCCGGCATCCTGCTCGTGGCCGCATTCGCCGCCGCGGCGATCTACCTGTCCGACGTGCGCCCCAAGGTCCGCGAGTTCAAGAACGGCGTCCGCCAGGGCCCCTACGGCCCCTGGTAAGCAGACTCATCCGGGTCGACAGAGACACATGCACTGACTTTGCGGGGTGATCCTGCGAGGCTTGCCCCGCTTTGTACCCCGCGAACTCAGTGCATGTCTGCGGGGAAGACGTGAAACACGCTCCCGTTCAGTATGTCCTTGGTGGTGATCCGCTAGGAAATGACCAGCAGCGTGAGTGGGAGCGCGACTAGCGCGACGGAGCCGATGACCACTGCGGCCTGGGTGGCCCTCGGGAGCGGTGGCGGCGGGGTCAGCAGACGGAGCACGCGGGCGGTGAGCTCGCCTTCAGCGGCGGAGAGGGCCCCGGCGGGGGCACCATCGCTGCCTGCTGTGCCGAAACGGAGGAGCGCGGTGGCCAGTTCGCGGGGGAGCAGGCCGCGGACCCGCAGGGCATGATCGTCGGCCATCATCTCGACCAGCAGTGCGACCGTCCGGTAACCCTGAGAGATGACGCGGGAGCGCGGGAACGCGCGGCGCAGCGAGGTAAACGGGATCAGCACGAGGTCGTGCCTCGCGCGCACGTGGGCGCGCTCATGGGCGAGGACGGCGGTGAGTTCGGCCGGACCGAGCAGGTCGAGCGTGCCTGCGCTGACAACGATTTGCGAGCGGATGCCCGGCAGGCAGTAGGCGGCGGCAGTCGGGTAGTCGATCACGAGGGCGCCGGGCACCTTCGGATCACCGTGCGCGAGCAGGGCAAGGAGTTCCCGTTGGCGGCGACGGGCGCTGACCGCGTCGTTGAATGCCATCACCAGCACTCCGCAGAGCGCTGTGAACAGGGCGGATCCGGCCACTAGGGTGATGAACCTGATGCCGGTGAGTAGCAGCGGTTGATGAGGTGCGATCAGTTGGCCCGACATCACCCGGTCGCCGAGCACCCTGAAACCGCCGAGGACCCCCGCCTGTGTCCCCGGGCCGCTGACGCCGATCGCGAGCAGCGTTCCGACGGCTGCGAGACCGCCGGCCAGGCCAAGAGCCTGCCAGAGCAAAATCGCGGCCGCCGGGGATCTGCGCGGCCACGTGACTCGCAGCATCGCATGCGCGCATCGCACGCATCCCACGGCGACCGCGGCGAGAAGTACCGCCTCGGCCAATGCCCCCATAATCCGACTCCGCTGTCTCCCTCTGTCCCGTCCTCCTGGTGCTCCTGCTCGATCCCGGCTAGGGCCTCGCGGAGCACTTCCGCTTCGGCACCGGAAACGCTCTGCGCAAACCTCGCGAGAGCCGCGTCCCGGTCGCCGGTCTGTGCCAGCGCGGTCAGCATCAGCTCGGTCACGTAGGCCTCGCGGGTCGCGGCTGGACGGTACCGCCAGGCACGGCCGTCCCGTTCCCTGCGCGCGAATCCCTTTTTTGCTAGCCGGTCAAGCACAGTCATCACTGTTGTGTGAGCCAGGCTCTGGGGGAGTCCGTTGCTGACCTGTCTTACGGTCAGCGCCGAATCAGTCTGCCAGAGGACTTCCATGATGGCACGCTCGAGGTCGCCCAGCCTGTTCACGTGGATAAGAGTACCGTCGGTTGGGTTTCTGTGACCAGACCTGTGGTCTCTGCGGCTAGTGGGGATTTTGCGATCTGCACGCAGCCAACGATGATCGCGCCGAGCGCGACGATCTCCGGCACCAGCCACCAGCCGGCCCGCAGTTGCTCGGCGTAGAGCGTGACGCCCAAGCTGATGCTGATCAGCGCGTCCCCGACCGTGAGCATCGGCTGCGACGCCACCAGGCTGCCCGCCTGGAGCGCGTTCTGGAGCAGGAACAGCGACCCCACTCCGGCCACCGCGGTGGCGTAGATGTGCCACCCGGTGAAGAACTGCACCGCGCCCGCGGAGAGGTCGGCCATCGCATTCTTCATGAGCGCCGCGGTCAGCGCGTAGCCGCAGGCCGCGGCGAGCCCGAGCAACGCCGCCCGCGGTTCGCCCTTGGTACCCGTGGCCGCGATGATCAGCACGGCCTCGAAGATCCCGATGGCGATGAGCACGATGACCCAGCTCGTGTTCTGGGCGGAATCGATGGCGCCGCTCGGCTGGGCGACCGCGAGCCCGGCGCCGAGGGCAACCGTGGTGAGCGCGATGGCGGACCACGGCAATCGCTTGAGCGCCTCGCGATTGTGATTGGCGAGCGCGGCGAGGACCAGCGTGACCGGCAGTTCGATGATGAAGATGGGCTGCACGAGCGCGATCGGGCCGGTAGCGAGCGCGGCGGCCTGAGCAACCGCCGCCACGATGACCATGCCGATGCCTGCGAGCCACACCCGGCGCCGGACGAGATCCGCGAGCAGCGAGATGTGCATGGACCGCTCGGGCGGAACCTGAGCCGCCGCCTTGCGCTGCAGGACAGAGGCGCATGCGTTGCTCCCCGCGGTGAGCAGTGCGAAGAAGACGCAGAGCAGCGTGTGCACCCCGATGGTATGCAGGTGCACGTGGATGCTGGCCTCGTCCAGGGCAGTCACTCAGGGCTCTTATTCTGCTGGTTCCTACGTTCTTGGGCTTTAACGAGATCGGCGAACGGGCGCAGATTGGCCAGGCTCTCACCTCGCTTCTCGCGCCAAGTCCATTCTCGCAGGATCGCCGAGGCGAAACCGAGCCTGAGGGCCTCATTGAACGTCTCGTCCGAGTAGGCGAGAACACAGCCGAGCAGCGTGTCGATCTCTGACTCGGAGGTTGCGGACAGCGGCAGGCGGCCGGTCAGGTAGACGTCGCCGGTCTGGTCGAGAGCGAAGTGCACCCCGTACATCCGGGCGTTGCGCTCGAGTAGGAACCGGTAGAAGACGGCGTGGTTCTCGTCCGGCTGGCGGCAGAAAAAGGCTTCTACCTGGAGGCTGTGCTCCCCGGCGATCAGCCATGTCAGCGTGGCGAGCTTGTGCTCGCCCTCAAGACGGACCAGGTAAGCGCCCGGCTCCGGATTTTCATAGGTGAGGCCGAGACCGTCTAGAGCAGCCTTGACGGCGTCGCGGGCGGAAGCGTCGGCGGCCATGGCCGTTTACGCTCCAACCCGCGCTGCTACCTCGTCCATGGCACCGGTATACACCCTCGCCAGCCCGTCCACTGTCGCGGACCAGCCAAAAGCGGACGCATGCCTGCGTGCGCCCACGGAAAGCGCCTGCAGGCGCCGCGGCGTCCTGACCAGGCGCCCGATCACCCGCGCCCAGTCAGCGGGATCATGACCGTCCACCAGGACACCAGAATCGCCGTCTTTGACGACTGTGCGCAGGCCGCCGACGCTCGCTGCCACCACTGGAGTGCCGCAGGCCTGAGCCTCAAGGGCCACGAGGCCGAACGACTCGGAGTGCGACGGAGTCAGCATCACCGTCGCCGCCCGGTACCACTGGGCCAGTTCCGCCTGCGGGCACGGGGGCTCGAACCGGACGACGTCGCTGATCCCGAGCCGGGCGGCCAGTTCGCGCATGCGGTCAGGATCGGCCCGTTCCTGTCGGCCGCTTGGACCGCCGACGATGATGAGCTGCAGAGTGCTCCGCAGCTCGGGGTCGATCTCAAGCAGCCTGGCAGCCGCCTTGAGCATGACGTCGGGCCCCTTGAGCGGCTGCACCCGGCCCACGAAGAGCAGCACTACCGCGTCCGGCGCCACCCCGAGCGCACGACGGGCCTGCGCCCGGCCCTGCGGGCCGCCCGGGTGGAAGACGCTCAGATCAGCTCCGGGGTTGACGGTCTGCACCTTGACCGGGTCAGCGCCGTACATGTCCGTCAGCTGCAGAGCCTCCTCGGCGGTGTTGGCGATCAGCCGGTCCGCGGCGGCCACCACCTCGAGCTCGCCGCGAATCCGGACTCCCGGCTCGGCCGCGTCGCCCTTCGCCAGTGCCGCGTTCTTCACCTTGCCCAAGGTGTGCATCGACTGCACGAGAGGGACACCCCAGCGCTCCTTGGCGGCCGCGCCGACCTTGCCGGACAGCCAGTAGTGCGCGTGCACCAGGTCATACCGGCCAGGCTCGCATGCGGCCTCGGCCCGCAGCACCTCAAGGGTGAACTGGCAAACCTGAGCGGGGAGGTCCTGCTTGTCAAGCTCCTCGAACGGGCCGGCCACCACGCTGCGGACGAGCACGCCCGGGGCGAGTTCGGCCAGCGGCGGCGTATCCCGGCAGACCGCACGGGTAAAGATTTCGACCTCGGTGCCGCGAGCCGCGAGCCGCTTTGCGACCTGGACAACGTAAACGTTCAGACCGCCGGCATCGCCGGTACCCGGCTGGTCGAGCGGAGACGTATGGACGCTGAGAGTGGCGATCCGTCTCGGGAGGCCATTAGGCAGGCGGGTCACAGATGTAACCAACCGCGTCGACCTTGTACATGTTCCCATGGCGCCTGCCGTCTAGTGACCAGTGCCGCTGTGCGCCGTGACGGGCCGCCAGCTAGGCTGACCCGCATGGGAACCCTTGTGCTGCTGCGCCATGGTGAAAGCGAATGGAATTCCAAGGGCCTGTTCACCGGCTGGGTGGACGTCGGCCTCGCAGAGAAGGGCCGCCAAGAGGCGGCGGCCGCCGGGCGGATGCTCGTCGACGAGGGACTTCGTCCCGATGTCGTACATACGTCGGTTCTGACGCGAGCCATCACCACCGCCAACATCGCGCTCGAGGCAGCGAACCTCAGCTGGCTGCCGGTTAGCCGTTCATGGCGACTCAACGAGCGGCACTACGGGGCGCTGCAGGGTAAGGACAAGGCCCAGACGCGCCAGGAGTTCGGTGACGGGCAGTTCATGATCTGGCGGCGCTCGTACGACGTGCCGCCGCCGCCGATCGCCGACGACGATCCGCTCTCCCAGGTCGGCGACCCGCGCTACGCCACGCTGCCCCCGAGCTCATGCCGCGCACCGAGTGCCTGCGCGACGTCGTGGCGCGGATGCTTCCCTACTGGTACGACGCGATCGTCCCCGATCTCGTGGCGGGCCGGACGGTGTTCGTGGTGGCGCACGGCAACTCGCTTCGCGGTCTTGTCAAGCACCTGGACGGGATCAGCGACGAGGCAATCGCGGAACTGAACATCCCGACCGGTATCCCGCTGCTGTATGAACTCGACGACGCGTTCAGCCCCGAGGTGCCCGGCGGGCGCTACCTGGACCCGGATGCAGCCACCGCGGCGGCCGAGGCGGTTAAGAACCAGGGCCGCTGAAGCGAGCCCGTAGTGAATGAATCGCATTGATCAGATGCCCGCCATTTGGATAAAAGGTGAACATCCGGAAAAGAGTGAATTTTCCGGCAATCTTCGGATTGTGGACGCCCGGGAAGGTCCGCATACCATCAGATATGTGAGTATGGACTGGTCACGCCCGTGTGTGCCACCACGGCGGCAGGCACCGCGGTGGCGGACACGCTCCCTGGTCCTGGATGCGGTATGGCGATAAGGGCACGCGCGGGGAACGGGGTCAGGCAGCCGAGAACCGCGCGGCTCCGGTCCGGGCAGCAGCCGGCGAAGCTGCCGCCGGGAATCGCGTCGGTCCTTTCCGTACTTTCGTCTTCTGCCGTAGTCGTCGACAGCGAGGACCGCGTGCTACGGGCCAGCACCGCCGCCCGCGCCTTCGGGATAGTCAAGGGCGACCGGCTCATGGTGAGCGAACTCGCCGCCCTCGCCCGGCAGGTTCGCCGGGACGGGGAGATTCGCGAGGCCGAGTTTGAGGTGCCGGTACCGCGCTTCGGCGGCCGGACCACCACCTTCGCGGTCAGAGTGGCCCCGCTGTCCGGCACCGTGGGCGGCGGCGGGCTCGTGCTCGTGCTCGCCGAGGACCAGACCGACCGGCACCGGGTCGAGGAGGTCCGCAGGGACTTCGTAGCCAACGTGAGCCACGAACTCAAGACCCCGGTCGGCGCGCTGGCCCTGCTGGCGGAGACGATCGAGGACGCGGCTGACGACGCGGAGGCGGTGCGCAGGTTCGCCGGCCGGATGCGCCAGGAGGCCGCCCGGCTGACGTTCCTCGTTCAGGATCTGATCACCCTGTCCCGGATCCAGGCCGCGGAACCGGTCCCGGATCCGGCGCCGGTGTCCATCGACGTGGTTGTCGCCGAGGCGCTCGACCGGTGCCGGATGAAGGCGAACGAGCGTGGTATCACGCTCGCGTCGATTGGCGTCCGCGGGCTGAGCGTGCTCGGCGAGGACGAACTGCTGGTTACCGCGGTGCGGAACCTGCTAGAGAACGCAGTCGTGTACAGCCCGGAACGCACCAGGGTCGTTGTGTGCGTGAAGAAGCCGGGCGACGGCGGCGTCGAGATCAGCGTGACCGACCAGGGTATCGGGATTCCCGAACGTGACCTTGAACGGATCTTCGAGCGCTTCTATCGCGTCGACCCGGCCCGCTCGCGGGCCACCGGCGGCACCGGACTCGGGCTCGCCATCGTGAAGCACGTGACGGTCGCGCATGGCGGCCGGGTCACGGTGCGGAGCGTGGAGGGCGCGGGCTCCACCTTCACCCTGTGGCTACCACTGCGAAGTGACAATGACGGCACAAGCCCCGATCGGGCGCGCGCCTGAACTTTTCCCCCGCCCCGCCCGCCCGAGCCCACCCCGCTCCCTACCCGAGCCCACCCCGCCCGCCCGACCCCATCAGGAGGGGGACTTCAGTGACACGAGTGCTCGTTGTCGAGGACGAAGAGTCGTTCAGCGACGCGATCTCCTACATGCTCCGCAAGGAGGGGTTCGAAGTAGCTGTCTGCGCGACTGGCCCGGACGCGCTCGACACCTTCGACCGCACTGGTGCCGATCTGGTGCTGCTCGACCTGATGCTGCCAGGACTGCCGGGCAGCGAGGTGTGCCGCTCGCTCCGCGAACGGTCAAGCGTGCCCGTCATCATGCTGACCGCCAAGGACAGCGAGATCGACAAGGTAGTCGGTCTCGAGCTCGGCGCTGACGACTACGTGACCAAGCCGTTCTCGTCACGTGAGCTCGTAGCCAGGATGCGGGCCGTGCTTCGCAGGCGCGGCGACGTCGAGGAAGTGGCCGACGCGACGCTTGAGGCCGGGCCGGTGCGGATGGACGTGGAACGGCACGTTGTCAGCGTCCGCGGCGAGCAGGTCCAGTTGCCGCTGAAGGAGTTCGAACTTCTTCAGGTGCTGCTGCGCAACGCCGACCGGGTGCTGACCCGGATGCAGCTCATCGACCGGGTGTGGGGCGCCGACTACGTGGGCGACACCAAGACCCTGGACGTGCACATCAAGCGGCTGCGCGCCAAGATCGAGATCGACCCGGCTAAGCCGCGGCACATCGTGACCGTACGCGGACTCGGGTACAAGTTCGAGTCGGTCGGCTGAGCCGCCGCAAGACAACTGACAGGGCCCGCCGCACCAGTTTGACTGGTGCGGCGGGCCCTGTCTTGTCTCATTCGGCTCGGCAGCGGGTGAACGGCCTCCACTACGACGCCGGTGCGGTGCTGGTGAGGTCGGCAATTACCGCCCTACGGGGTAGCGGTCGGGGTCGCGCTCGCGGTGCCGCCCGGGACCGCGGTGCCGCCGGGGGTCGCGGTTGACGAGGCGCCCGCTACCGGTGTTGCCGTCCCCGTGGAAGGAGCTGCCGTGGGGGTCGGCGCGGGCGCCGAGTAGGTGGACCAGTAGAAGGACTGAGCCTCCACCGGCACCTGGAGGGTCACCGTGCCCGCGTGCTGGAAGTCGAAGGTTATCGGGACGACAGATCCGCCGGTGAGCGGAACTGCCAGGTTCTCCAGCACGACATCCGGCTCCGGGCCGGTCAGGTTGACCGGTGCCGCGTTCGCGGGGATGGAGACCGTCCCGCCGGACAGGGAAATGCTCGCGGCCGTTCCGGGCGAGGTCGCGCTCAGCAGCGTGTCGGAGCTGTCGTTTCTGTTGTAAAGCGAAACGAACAGGCTGGCCGACGACCCGCTCGGCACTGTCGAGCCAACTGGCGCACCGAGGACGAATGCGTTGGTGATCTGGATGCCGTTGAAGACGGTGTGCGCCCCAGAGGACGCGGAGTGGAACTCAAGCGTCGGGGCATCCGCCCCGGCTTCGCACCCGGCGACGGCCGGAATCAGCAAGGCCAGGACGCCAGCACCGAGTAGCAGGCGGCCAGCAGCGGTCTTCCCGGAGCTTGCGCGGAACACGGCGAATGCCTCCTCGTTCAACAAATGCGGAAGCTGGAACTCACTCCCGTTATGGCCAGGTGGCCTGACGGTCCACTACAGGCCGTAGAAATGCTATCGGTCCCAGGAACGGCGGATACGCCGGGGAGGTCATTTCGCTTAACGGGCTACGACGTTGACGGCTGGCTGGTGCGCAGGCTGGCGCCTGCCAGTCTCAGCTCACTCAGGGTCGGCACCAACTGGAAGCCCGCTTGGAGTGTCCTGAGGACCTCGACGGTGGCGTCCTTGAAGACCAGGAGCACGGTCAGCCCCGCCGGGTGATACGCGCCGCTGAGCACGCCGTCGTAGTCCGCTGCCGCGACCGCCACGCCGTCGCCGTCGCGGGTGACAAGGGCAGGCAACTGCGGTATCGCCTGTACTTCGCCGGCGAAGTACAGGCCCACGTGCGCCGCGACCGCCTGCCCGGCGAGGCGGCCAAGCTCGGCGTCGCAGCCGCAGTTGGCGGGGACGATAGCGATGGCGGAGGTCACCAGCGACCGCAACGGCACGCTGCGGTCGCTGAGCTGGACGCTGCCCGTTGGGAGCTCGGCCAGGTCACCGGGAGACACGGAAGGCTGGCCGGACGTCTGCGGTGCGCTCAGCGTCGGTGCCGACGCCGGGCTCATCGTTATGACCGACAGCAGCGCGCCGCCGACCAGTGAGATGGCCAGGCAGGCCGCGATCAGCGGGATTATCGCCGCGTGACCGCCGAACTGGGAAAACCGGAACGGCCGGTAAAGCCGCACGAGCCGCTGTCGGCGTCGCCTGGCGCGCTGCTCACGGTGATATGCGAGCACGTCGCGATCGAGTTCCCTGGCATCGTCAGGGATCACGACGTTTACCGGGGGCAGGTTGCCATCATCGCGCCCTGGCTCGCTGGCGAAGCTCACGTGCACCTCTTCCGGCTGCGGCCGCGGCCGCTGAACCTTTCACTCAAGTATCACCCCGCGGGGGAGCCGTACGCGGACTGGTGCGTGGTGATTTACGGAGGTGCGGTGGATCTCTCAGGTAGACTGGGTGTCTATCGTCAGCGGAGCGGTGCCGGTTCATGGCCTGGGTATCCCGTGGCGAGGACTGTATCGACTGCCGAAGAAGCCTGTCGAGCAACACTGCAGTGTGCTCGAAATTCGTGTGTTGACCTGCATATTTGCCAACAAGGGCATTTTATCGGTGGTCCAGGCCGTGGTAAGATAGCCTCCAGCGGAAGGGGTACTTGCCAGATGTCTTTTAAGGTCGGCGATACCGTCGTATACCCCCACCATGGGGCTGCTCGCATCGAAGCCGTTGAGTCTCGCACGATCAAGGGCCAAGAGAAGACCTATCTGGTCCTGAAGGTCGACAAGGGTGACCTGACCGTGCGTGTCCCCGCGGACAACACGGAGCTTGTCGGCGTCCGGGACGTGGTGGGTGCCGAAGGACTTGAACGCGTGTTTGAGGTGCTCCGCGCACCGCACACCGAGGAGCCCACGAACTGGTCGCGTCGGTACAAGGCCAACTTGGAGAAGCTTGCCTCCGGTGACGTGAACAAGGTCGCCGAGGTGGTCAGGGACCTGTGGCGCAGGGACAAGGAGCGCGGGCTGTCCGCCGGCGAGAAGCGGATGCTCGCCAAGGCCAGGCAGATCCTCGTCAGTGAGCTCGCCCTCGCGGAAAAGACCAACGAGGACAAGGCCGAGGCTCTTCTCGATGAGGTCCTGACTAACTAGGTCTTCTTCAAGTCAAAAGCAGGCGGTGGACGGGGCCGCTGGGGAAGATTTCTCGCGACACTTCTTCGGAAGATAGCGAGGAAATCTCCCCAGCGGCCCCGTCGCCTTCTCCAGGCTCGAAGAGGAACCCCGGCTGCACGGGGCCTTCGGCCAGCGCCTCAGGACAGCCCCTAAGATGCACCTCGGTTGCTGACGCGTACGGGCGAGTGGGGTGCTGCTGTGGAGAACATGCCGCGGGTGGGGCTTGGGGTGGATGTGCATCCGTTCGAAGAGGGGCGGACGCTGTTTTTGGCCGGGCTTGAGTGGCCGGGAGAGACTGGGCTGTCCGGGCATTCGGATGGGGACGCGGCCGCGCATGCGGCCTGTGACGCGCTGCTGTCGGCGGCGGGGCTCGGGGATCTCGGGGCGCACTTCGGGACCTCGCGGCCTGAGTGGGCCGGTGCGCCGGGGGTTGCGCTGCTGCGAGAGACCGCGCGCCTGGTTGAGGTGGCCGGGTACGTCATCGGAAACGTCGCCGTTTACGTGATCGGTAACCGGCCCAAGATCGGGCCGCGGCGGGCCGAGGCGGTCGCTGTGCTCAGCGGAGCACTGGCAGGTGCCTCCGTGTCCCTCTCGGCGACCACGACCGACGGTTTGGGTCTTACCGGGCGCGGTGAGGGCATCGCGGCGATGGCCACCGCCCTGGTCGTGAAGGGCTGAGTCAATCGCCCGACGGCTTGTCCTCATCGGCCGGCGGCGTGGGCGTCGAGCGGACCCGGTTCAACCGGGGGACCGACGCGAACGGGGCGGTCGCGAACGGCGGAGCGTCGTCGTCCAGCTCCGGGAGGCTCTTCGGCCCGGCTGGCTCGTCGGTCTCCAGGTCATCGACGTCGTCATCCGCGTCACTGCCATCAAGAGCATCGATGGCTTCGTCGCCGGCATCGGGCTCGTTCTCCCTGGCCGGGTAGACCAGGCCCGCGAACTGCCCCGCCTCTTCGGTGTCCCAGTAATCTTCGCCGGGCGCGCCACCCTCGGCTGCCTGCCGGTTGCCTGCCATTCCCGGAACACCATTGCCCGCGTACCTGATGCCGTGCGGGCGCCGCAGCGGCACCGTCTTTTCCGACGCCGGCTCCGGTGACAGCGCCGGCACCTGAACCGTTGGCAGCGCGGGTACCTGAACTGTCGGCGGCGCCGGCTTGTCCAGCGCGGACGATGCCTCGGCGGTTGGCATCTTCGCCGGCGGCTCCTGCTGTCTTGCCGCCTCCGCCGCTGGCCGCCCTGGGCCCCCTGCGTCGCCTGCGTCCGAGGGCCGTACTTCCACAGGAGCCCCGGCCACGACGATCGCCTTGTTCGATCTGGTCGCCGGGTGTGCCACCTCCGGCGGCGAAGCCGGGACCGCGTCCTGGGACGCGGGGCGGACCTGGCCCGCGCGGGCAGGTGCCGCGTTGGTCACCAGGCGGTCCGTGGGTCCGGTCCTGACCTCAACCGGGGGACCGATCGGCGGCGGCGGCACGGGCGCCGCGCCGGCCGGAACCTCACGGGTCGGCGCCGCACCGGGTCCCGTCCTGTCCGGCCCCGTATTCACGGGCACTGTCCACTCAGGCACCGTCCAGTCCTCGGCCGCCCGCATGGCCTCAGTCGGGGCCGTCGCGGATGCCGCGGGCAGGGCGATGGGCGGCGCGGAGACCGCGGCCGGGAGAGCCGGGACATCAAGCGGCGCGGGGACGGTCTGCTTCTCCGCCGGCGTCCGCGACTGGCGGAGCAGCGTGAGCAGCAAGCTGAACGCGAGCAGCACCGCCACGACCGGCGCGGCGGCAACGATACCCTCGGTCAACCGGTGCCGCAGCGTGTAGTTCATGGCGTGCAGCACGTCGGTCGTCCCGATCGCGGCGAGCAGGACGATGATCACGACCCAGGCCCACAGGCGCGCCCACCATTGCCCGTCGCGGAGCATAACGGCCGCGACGCAGGCGATCACGAGCACGGCGTCGAACAGCCCCGGGTAATACCGCGCCAGCTGCTCCGAGACGCCGCCAAACAGCGCGATCGCGTGCACCCCGTCGTAGGAGAACACGAAGGCCGCCGCGGCTACGGCGATGACCACGAGCGCGACCAACAGGTTCACCAGGCGGCGAGTCCAGTTGCGTCGGACCGGCATGGGGGCCGGCAGAGGACTGTTCATCGGAGTTTCGTTCCACTCCCCAAGAAGGACCCTGCCGAGGGCCTTCGCGAGTATTTGCCCAGTTACGCGATGCCCACGGTATCGGTGTTGGTCATGGATTGGAACGATTTCGGGGGTTGGGCGAGGTGTGTCGTCTTCGCCAAGGGCGAGCCGGGATCGCGGCAGAATAAAGAACTTCGCAAGACGGGGCAGCAGCCGAATACCGTACGCTAACCAAGGTGACGCTCCGTCTGTTCGATACGGCAATCCGGGCAGTGCGTGAGTTCCAGCCGGTCACGCAGGGGAAAGCGTCGGTCTACCTGTGCGGTGCGACGGTCCAGGGAGCTCCGCACCTCGGCCACCTGCGTTCGGCGGTGTGCTTCGACATCCTGGTGCGCTGGCTCGAGGCAACCGGCCAGCAGGTGACCTACTGCCGGAACGTCACCGACGTCGACGACAAGATCCTGCAGGCGGCGACCGCCGAGGAGATCCCCTGGTGGGCGCTCGCCGAGCGGAACAACCGCGCTTTCGCGAGCGCCTACGCGCTGCTCGGCTGCAGGCTCCCTGACGTCGAGCCCCGTGCCGCCGGGCATATCCCTGACATGCTCGCGCTCATCGAGCGGCTGATAACGAGCGGGCACGCCTACGCCGCGGGCGGGGACGTGTACTTCGACGTGGACAGTGCACCGGACTACGGCACGCTCTCCAGGCAGCTGCCCGCCGACCAGCATCCCCCCGCGGCCGAGGAGACGGAGGACGGCAGCCTGCCGGCGCACAAGCGGGATGCGCGCGACTTCGCCCTGTGGAAAGGCGCCAAGCCAGGCGAGCCCTCCTGGCGGTCACCGTGGGGTCCCGGCCGCCCCGGATGGCACATCGAGTGCTCGGCCATGGCCGCCGGTTACCTCGGGTCCACGTTCGACATTCACGGCGGGGGCCAGGACCTGATCTTCCCGCACCACGAGAACGAGCGGGCCCAGTCGCGGGCGGCCGGGGACGATTTCGCCCGGTACTGGGTGCACCACGGCCTGATGACGATCGAGGGCGCCAAGATGAGCAATACGGCGGGAAACGCGCTGGCCGTCGCCGACGCGCTGCAGCGGGTCCGCCCGCAGGAACTGCGCTACTACCTGGGCCAGGCCCACTACCGATCTACGATCGAGTACTCAATCGAAGCACTCGAGGACGCCGCCGCCGCCTACCAGCGGATCGAACGGTTCGTCACCCGCGCGCAGCACGCGCTTGGCGACGCCGCCGCGCCAGCGCCCGGGCTGCCGATCTCCTTCGCCGCCGGGCTCGATGACGACCTCAGCGTTCCCTTCGCGCTCGCCGCCTTGCACGCCACAGTGCGGGACGGCAACTACGCTCTAAGCACGGGGGACCAAGAGAACGCCGCGACCTGCCTGGCGCAGGCGCGGGCCATGCTCGCGGTCCTCGGTCTCGACCCGCTCGCGTCCGCCTGGCCGACGGGCGTTCCGGACGGCCGGCTGCGCCGGGTGGTGGACGCGCTGGTCGCGCTCGCTCTCAAGCAGCGGGAAGCGGCACGGACGCGCGGCGATTATGCTGCTGCGGACTCCATCAGGGATGCCCTGGAGGTCTCCGGTCTCGTGGTCGAGGACACGCCAGAAGGTACCCGATGGGAAGTGGCGCGACAGACGCGCCGGACGTAAGGACTTGCGGAGCATGAGCGGGCAGAAAAAGGGCGGTCAAGACGACCGGGCGCCGGGCGTCGGCGGCTACAGCAAGCGCGGCAAGCCCCGACCCGGCACGGGCGGGAACCGTCGAGACAGGCTTGAGGGCAAGGGCCCGACGCCGCCCGCTTCCGCGCGCCCGGGGCATCCCGCACAGCGGGCGGCGGCCAAGGCGGCCAAGTCGGCCGGGGCCGCGGGTCGGCTGGGCGGGCGCCAGGCGGGGAATGAGCAGGCCGGAGAAGGCCGGAACCGTTCGGAATCTTCGCGAGAGAACCCGGCGGTACGGGGCAGCGGCGAGGGGCCGGAGATGGTCGCGGGCCGTAACTCCGTCGTCGAGTCACTGCGGGCCGGGATTCCGGCGATGGCGCTGTACGTCGCGGGCCGGGCGCACGAGGACGAACGGGTCGCGGAATCCGTGCAGTTGGCGGCGGAGGCGGGGATCGCCGTACTCGAATCCGGGCCGTCGGAGCTCGACCGGCTGACCGGAGGCGCGATCCACCAGGGCGTCGCGCTCAGGATACGGCCCTACGAGTACGCGCACCCGGAGGATTTTTCCCAGCGGCCGGGGACAACCCCTCCGCTTATCGTGGCGCTTGACGGGGTGACCGATCCGCGGAACCTGGGGGCCGTGGTGCGCTCGGCCGCGGCGTTCGGTGCGACCGGCGTGGTCGTGCCGTCCCGCCGGTCCGCGGGCGTGACCGCAGGCGCGTGGAAGGCCTCGGCCGGGGCGCTCGTGCGGCTGCCGGTGGCGCAGGCGGTCAACCTGACCCGGGCCATCGAGGGATACAAGAAGGCCGGGTTCTTCGTCGCCGGGCTTGACGCCGAGGGGACGACCAGCCTGCGCGACATCTCGATCGCCGACGGGCCCATGGTGCTCGTCGTGGGCTCCGAAGGGCGCGGGCTGTCCCGGATTGTCGCCGCCGCCTGCGACATGCTGGTGTCGATCCCGATGGTCTCAGGGAACGAGTCGCTGAACGCGGGCATCGCCGCGTCGATCGCCCTGTACGAGATCGCCGGAGTGCGGTCCAGGCAGCGTTAGGCCGGAGAACCCGCCGGCCCGCCACGAGCAAGATGGGCGGGCCGACGAAGTAGGCCGGACTCGTTCGGGATAAGGATTTTGTGACTACGACGCGGACCTCGCCGCCGTCGCCTACCGGCTGCGGCGCCGCGGTCGCCGCGGTCGCCTCGGCGGCGGGGACGACGGTCAGCTCCGTGGCGAGCGTCTCGCCGGCGATGAAGGCAGCGTGCGCGCGGACCGCGTCGGCCACGGGACCGTCCGCGCCGACCACCAGGATGATCCGGTCGGACACGTCGAGTCCGGCGTCCTTACGGGCCTGCTGGACGACCCGGACGACGTCGCGGGCGGTGCCTTCCGCGACGAGTTCGGGAGTCACCGCCGTGTCGAGCGCGATGAGGCCGTTGCTCCCGGGCAGTCCCGTCGTCGAGCCGGGGTCGGCAGCCGTCAGCTTCAGCTCGTACTCGCCGGGCTGGAGCTCGGCGCCCGCCGCCCGCACCACGTCGCCTTCCTGGGACCAGTCGCCGGCCTTGACTGCCCTGATGACCTGCTGCACCTGCTTTCCGAGGCGCGGGCCGAGCACGCGCGGGTTGACCGTCAGCTGAAACTCACCGAGGCTGGCCGGGTCGTCGCCGAGAACCAGTTCCTTGACGTTGACCTCGTCCTTGATGATGTCCGCGAACTCGCCCAGCGTCGCCGCCGCCTCGTGCGCCACCGTCAGCGACGCGAGCGGCAGGCGGACCCGGAGCTGGCGGGCCTTGCGCAGGCTGAGCGCGGCACTGCACACGTCCCTGGTCAGGTCCATGGCGTCCGCGAGCGCGTCGTCCGACGGCCAGCCGCTGACGTCGGGCCAGTCTTCCAGGTGAACGCTGGCGCCTCCGGTCAGGCCACGCCAGACCGTCTCCGCGGTCATCGGCAGCAGCGGCGCGGCCGCTCTCGCCACGGTCTCCAGGACCGTCCAGAGCGTGTCGAGCGCCTCGGGGTCGCCTTCCCAGAACCGCGACCTTGACCGGCGGATGTACCAGTTCGTCAGCAGTTCCAGGTAATCGCGGAGCGTCTGGCAGGCACCGGCGATGCCGTAGACGTCGAGCTGCTGCCCGATTTCCTCGACCGCCGCCTTCGTCTTGGCGAGGATGTACCGGTCGAGCACATTGGCGCTGTCCGTGCGGGTGCTCGCCTGGTAGTTCTCCGCGTTCGCGTACAGCGCGAAGAAGTAGTACGAGTTCCACAGCGGCAGCAGCGCCTGCCTGACGCCCTCGCGGATGCCCTGCTCGGTGACGACCAGGTTGCCGCCGCGCAGGATCGGACTGGCCATCAGGAACCAGCGCATCGCATCGGACCCGTAGGTGTTGAAGACCTCGTTCACGTCCGGGTAGTTGCGCAGCGACTTCGACATCTTGCGGCCGTCGTTGCCGAGCACGATGCCGTGGCTGACGCAGCTGGTGAAACTCGGGCGGTCGAACAGCGCCGTGGCCAGGACATGCAGCGTGTAGAACCAGCCCCGGGTCTGCCCGATGTACTCGACGATGAAGTCGCCCGGGTAGTGGGTGTCGAACCATTCGCGGTTCTCGAACGGGTAGTGCACCTGGGCGAACGGCATCGAGCCCGACTCGAACCAGCAGTCAAGCACCTCGGGAACTCGGCGCATCGTCGACCGGCCGGTCGGATCGTCCGGGTTGGTTCTTGTCAGGTTGTCGATGCCGGGGCGGTGCAGGTCTTCCGGGCGTACTCCGAAGTCCCTCTCCAGCTCGTCCAGGCTCCCGTACACGTCGGTGCGCGGGTACTCCGGGTCGTCGCTCTGCCAGACGGGGATCGGCGATCCCCAGAACCGGTTACGGCTGATGGACCAGTCGCGGGCGTTGGACAGCCACTTGCCGAACTGCCCGTACTTGACGTGCTCCGGCACCCAGGTGATCTGCTCGTTCAGCTCCACCATGCGGTCGCGGAACTTCGTTACCTCGACGAACCAGCTGGACACGGCCTTGTAGATGAGCGGGTTGCGGCAGCGCCAGCAGTGCGGGTAGGAGTGCGTGTAGTCGGCCCGGCGGACCAGGCTGCCGTCTGCTTTCAGCCGGGCGATGATCGGCTTGTTCGCCTCGAAGACGTGCTCGCCCGCCCAGTCGCGGACCATCGGCAGGTACTTGCCCCCGTCGTCGACCGTGAGCACGATCGGGATGCCAGCCGCCTGACAGGCCGCGGCGTCGGCCTCGCCGTAGGCGGGCGCCATGTGCACCACGCCGGTGCCGTCCTCGGTGGTGACCTCGTCACTCGGGATGACCCGCCAGGCGTTATCGGTCCCGTACTTGTCCGTGTCGCTGAGGTAGTCGAAAAGCGGCCGGTAGCGGCGGCCGAGAAGCTCACTTCCGAGGAACGAATCGAGCTTCCTGTGGTTGGCCAGCTCCTTCTCGTACGCGTTGAGGCGGTTCTCCGCGAGGATGTAGCGCTCGCCGTCTTCCGTTTCCACCGTCGCGTACGTGATGTCCGGTCCGACCGCCACGGCCAGGTTGGACGGCAGCGTCCAGGGCGTGGTGGTCCACGCGAGAATCCATTCGCCGGTTTCCAGCTTGAACCGGACCGTCACGCTCGGGTCGGTCCGGTCCGTGTAGACGTCGTCGTCCATCCGCAGCTCGTGGTTGGACAACGGGGTCTCGCACCGCCAGCAGTAAGGCAGCACCTTGAAGCCCTGGTAGATCAGGCCCTTGTCGTGCAGCTGCTTGAACGCCCACATGACGCTCTCCATGTAGGGGAGGTCGAGCGTCTTGTAGTCGTTCTCGAAGTCGACCCAGCGGGCCTGCCTGGTGACGTACTCCTCCCACTCCTTGGTGTAGCGGAGCACGGAATCGCGGCAGGCCTCGTTGAAGGTATCGATGCCCATCTTGAGGATGTCGGCCTTGCCGGAGATACCCAGCAGCCGTTCGGCTTCGACCTCGGCGGGCAGGCCGTGGCAGTCCCAGCCGAACCTGCCTGTCCACCTTGTCGCCGCGCATCGTCTTGTAGCGCGGCACGATGTCCTTGACGTAGCCGGTCAGCAGGTGGCCATAGTGGGGGAGCCCGTTGGCGAATGGCGGGCCGTCGTAGAAGACGAACTCGCCGTCGTGATCGCGGTTCTTGACCGACGTCTTGAACGTGTCGTGCGCGTTCCAGTAGGCGAGCGCCCGCTGCTCAAGCTCGGGAAAGTCCGGCTGGGCGGGTACTTCGGACGCGCCCTGGCGCGGGTAGGTGGCCATTTTCTCCTCGGGCTTCCGTGTTGGACACGTGCCGCGAGGGCGACGCACCCGCTCCCATGCGGGCACACCGCGGTACCACCTCGCTTGCCGTCCTGCCTTCTGCGTGCTGTGCCTGGGGCTGGACGGCCGCTCATTGGCCGGCTGTGACGGGCCGGACCCGCCCGGTTCTACTGAGGCTTTCCTGAGCCTGTTCTTCCGGGGGCTCGCCGGTGATGGCCGGGTCATCGCCTTGTGGTGTCAAGTGTACGGGTTGGCGTAACCGCTGGCCGCCCGATTATGTTCCGCGGCTGTCTGCCTTCGCGGGTTCGAGCGGTTGGCGGCTGTTAATAGCATTTGCCGGGAAGACGGTCACGGTGCGGCCGGGGCAACGGGAGGACGGGCGAGTGCAGGAGATCGACACGACGAGAGCCCATCCGGCCCGGATGTATGACTACCTGCTTGGCGGCAAGGATCATTTCGAGGCGGACAGGGCCGCCATCGCCGCGCTGCTGAAGACGGTGCCGAACGCCCGTACCGGGGCGCGGGAGAACCGGGCATTCCTCGGCCGGGCGGTCAGGTACCTGGTGGCCGAGGCGGGCATTCGTCAGTTTCTGGATATTGGGTCGGGCCTGCCGACCTCCAGCAACGTGCATGAGGTGGCGCAGGCCGTCGCCCCGGAGACCCGGGTCGCGTACGTCGACAACGATCCCATCGTTATGGCGCACGCGAGGGCACTGCTGAACAGCCACGCGTCGGGCCGGACGGTCTACATACAGGCGGACCTGCACGATCCTGACGCAATCCTCGGTGATCTGGTGGTGCGCCAGACGGTGGACTTCGGCCAGCCGGTCGCCCTGATGCTGGTAGCGGTGCTTCACTTCTTCCCCGACGCCGACAAGCCCGCTGACATCGTCGCCAGACTGCTTGCTGCCCTGCCGGGGGGAAGCTACCTGGTGGCCTCCCACACCACCGCCGACTACAACGATCCGCGGGCGGCGGCCGACGGGGTGCAGGCGGTCCAGCGGGCCGGCGTGGCGTTCCAGACCCGGAGCGCGGAAGAGTTCGCCGATGTCGCGCTGTCTGGCCTGGAGCTGGTGCCTCCCGGACTGGTGCCGGTGTCGGAGTGGCGCCCCGAACCCGCGGGCGGCCCCGTACCGGTGCCCGCGGAGGTCGGCTACTACGGAGTGGTGGCCCGCAAGCCAGCCTGACCGGATTCGGATCTTCCGCGGTGAAGCGGTTTTTAGTCGTTGTCCCGTTGCCGCCTGCGTCGGGCGAGCACGGTGACCGGTTCGGCGGCGTATGCGGTCGCCGTCAGCAGTCCGGCCGCCAGCAAAACGTCTTCCAGCCACCGGGGCATTCCGCTGACGGGGGCCAAGAATGTCGGCGACGGGACGATGACTTTGCGTCGCCGCGGGCGTTCGCGGGTCCGCGTCGGCTTAGTCCGGTTGGCTTTCGCGGTCGGCTCAAGTCCGGCGGAGGCGGGTGCGCGGGCCGCCTTGCCTGCGGCAGGTGCTGCGCCCCGGTGACCGGGGTCGCCGCACCAGACGTGACCGCTGCCGATGGCGCTGTCGCGGTGGAAGGCGGCACTGCTGCCGGTCTGACCTGGGTGGTTCCCGACACCTTCGCTGTGGCCGCACCGGTGGCGGTGGCGGCGTGCGTGGGTGCGGCGGGCGGACTGGCGGCGGTTGGGCTGGGCAGGCACCACGGTGACGGTGGGTGACGCTTGGCCGCTGCCGGGGGCGGCGGTCTGGCCTGGCGGGCTTGAGCTCGCGGTCGGCGTGGCCTGATCCGTGGGCGCCGGCGTCGCGGCGACGGTTGAACCCGCGCTGGTTGCGGGCTCGGATGCGGAACTGGCGACGGACCCGAGTATGCCGGTCACGGGGGCGGTCACCGTCTGGATGACATCAGATACGCCGGACGTGAGCCCGGAGAGCAACGATGGCTGGCCGCTAGTCGCGGCGTCGGCCTGCCTGGCGGGGAGCGACAGGAGCAAGCAGATCCCGCCGCTCGCGATCACGAACCGCGCCGCTCGGCGAATGACGCGGCGTGTATTCGGCTTCGACATCGACAACTCCCAGTCGCCGGGAAACTCGCGCCTGCCATCCGGATGCCTGACCATGGGATACCAGGAAGGCCTCCCGGCCAGTCGCCCGGCGGTCGTTGGAAAGCGTTCTGTTCGTTCACCACCGTACAGTCTCATGGGTAACCGGACAAGGTATTTCCCCTACCTCGGCATCCGGCCCGAAATCACGCCCGCACCCGTTTGATCGTTGGCTTCTCCGCTACCTTTGGGCCTCAGGGAGGAGGCCATGGTGTCGCGTTACCGCGTGGTGGAGATCTGCGCCGGTGCGGGCGGGCAGTCGCTCGGGCTTGAGCTCGCGGGATTCGAGCATGACCTGTCGGTCGAACTTGACCAGAACGCGGCCGCCACGCTCCGGCACAACCGGCCGTACTGGAAGGTTGCGGTCGGCGACGTGGCTAATCCCGGTGTCTGGGATCCGTCCGCCTACGCCGGAGTGGACCTGCTCGCGGGCGGGGTCCCGTGTCCGCCGTTCACCATCGCGGGCAAGCAGCTTGGCGCCACCGACGAGCGTGACCTGTTCGCCTGGGCCATCGAACTGTGCGGCACCGTACAGCCGCGCGCGCTCATGCTTGAGAACGTCCGCGGGCCTCTCACTGCCCCGGTTCGCCGCTTACCGGCAGCACGTGCTCGACCGGCTGGTCGAGCTCGGATACGCGGCCGACTGGCGGTTGCTGCACGCCTCTGACTACGGTGTCCCACAGCTGCGGCCCCGGTTCGTGCTCGTCGCGATGAGGCCGGCCGACTTCGCCTACTTCAGCTGGCCCTCGCCTCGTCCCGGTGACACCGCGACCGTGGGCGAGACTCTTCTCGACCTCATGGCGGCCAACGGCTGGCCGGGCGCCGCGCTGTGGGCCGCAAAGGCGAACGATATCGCGCCCGACCGTCGTCGGCGGGTCCAAGAAGCACGGTGGCGCCGACCTCGGGCCGACCCGCGCCAAGCGCGCCTGGCGCTCACTCGGCGTGGACGCGCTGGGAGTCGCCGACGCCGCGCCGTCGGCGGATGACCCGGTTACCTTGCTTCCCAAGCTCACCTGCGAGATGGTCGCTCGCATCCAGGGCTGGGACGGGACCGAGTACCAGTGGGAGTTCACCGGCAGGAAAACGTCAAACTACCGGCAGATCGGTAACGCCTTCCCGCCGCCGGTTGCCCGCGCCATCGGTGACCAGATCCGGCGCGCTCTGGATCACGAAGGCGCGCCGGGCGGCCTGGTCGAGCTGTCTTCCGCCGCGCACGACCCGGTTTACGCGATCCTCCGCGACGCCGGCGACTTCCTGACCATGAACCAGATCCTCCGTCGCCTGCCGGTCCCGCTGGAGATACCCGCGTTCGAACGGCACCTGGCCCACCTCAAGCGCGACTTCCATATCGAAGTCCAGACCCGGAGGACGGGCGACGCCTACAAGCTGGGCCCGTTCAAGGCATTCACCGGCCAGGACGACCACCTCCGCCACGAGGCCTTCCTCAGTCCCACCAAGATCAGCTGACGCGCAGTTGGTCTGCCTGACGTCGACGGAACAGCGGCCGGCCGGAGCCGCGGCGATCGGGGCGCTCAAGAGAAGGCCGCGGCGAGGCTGATGCCCGCCATGACGAGCATGATGGCGGCGGCGATGCGGGTGACCCAGGTCAGCGGGATCACCTTGAGCAGGCCGCGTCCGCCGACGATCGCGACGGCGGCCACCGCCCACAGGGCGAGGACCGCGCCGACAGCGACGGACAGCGGGTCGTGATAACGGGCGGCGAGGCTGGCGGTGGCGATCTGGGTCAGGTCACCGAACTCGGCGACCAGGATCACCGCGAACCCGGTCCAGGCGACCCGCCAGAACCCGGGCTCCTTGCCGTGCAGTTCGACCGTCTCGTCGCTTTCCTTCTCGTGCCGGCCGCGCAGCAGCAGCACCGCGCCGATGGCGAACAGGGCGGCGACCGCGATCTCCAGCGGGCGGTGCGGGAGAAGCGCCAGCAGGCTGCCGGCCGCGACGGCCAGGGCGACATGGACCGCGAACGCGGCCGCCACGCCGGCGAACACCCAGGTGGGACGGTAGCGGCTGCCGAGGATGAGGCTGGCCAGGGCGGTCTTGTCGGGCAGTTCGGCGGGGAACACGACGGCGAACACGGTTGCGGCGATGGCCAGGCTCATCAGGAATCCTCCGCGGTCTCTGACGCGCCGTGACGGCCCTGGCGTGAGGACGAAGGGTACGCTCCGGCGCGGCTGCATTGCAGCTACGGCCTGAAGGTCTCGCTCAAGCCTGGCGGCTCCCGGGCGCCGGGCCCCTTGCGAGGCCAGCATGTCGACGGTCCGGCTGGAGAGCTACTCCCCTTCGTTTCTCCTACTATAACTGGGCTGCGCGGCCGGGTTATTCCGTCCCCCCTGGTCACGAAGCCGTGACGGCGATGCGGTCGGCCGGTATCCCGGCGCCGCGCAGCGCGGTGACCGCAGCGGCGGCCACGCGGCGCGGCCCGTACACGTGCACGTCCTGGCGGCGCAGGACGGGGATCAGGGCCCGGACCCGCGGCGGCGCCAGCGGACCCCGGTCAGCCGCGCCGGTGTCAGGCAGGTAGTAGGCGCGGGCGCCGCCGGCCGCCGCGGCGGCGTGCAGCGCACGGCGGAAGTCCTCATCGGCCGGCCCCGCGGCACGGTAAATGATTGTGGCTGAACCGGGGCGCAGCGCGGCGAGCACGGCCCGCAGCGGGCCGATGCCGGTAGCCGAAGCCAGCAGCAGCACTCCGCCGGAGACGGCTGCTCCGGTCACAGCGCCGCCGACGGGGCCGACTGCGCGAGGGCCAGGAGGGCGCCGTCCTTCTTTGCCATCCGGACGGTCGCGACGCCGGCTCGGACGCATCCCCCAGTTACCTCCTCGTCGGCCCGGCCCCGGCAGCTGGCTTCCCATGCTTCCCGCGCGGCCCGGGGCGCCGCTAGTACGTAATGATCTCGTAATAACTCTCATAGCGGACACTAAGGAACCGCGTACCGCACGCGCCCCGGACGCCCTACGGGCACTGCTGGACCGGCGCGCGGTCCTTCAAGCCGTTGCCCGTGAGTGCCTTCCGGTCCTGGGGGCGGTTCCGCGGACTATTAACGCCTGCTTACGGGCCAGCGGAAGGGTGAACCGGAACGGCCGAACTTGCGTATCACGAAGAGGTAAAGGCGTTTCTGGCCTGCGGCGATCGGAGGCCGTAGACGGCAACCCCAAGCTTAAGACGGTTATACCCGGCCAGGTCCGCCCGTTTCCATCGGGCCTGACGTGAAAGGAGCACTGTGACCTACCCCGCTCGTTACCCGGAGGCCCGTTACCCGGCCCCGTCCCGGCGGACGCCGCCCGAGGCGCAGCCGCCGCGTAGGCCTGCGAACGAGCCGGGAGCGGCGCCGTCGGGCCGCTGGCCGGCCCCGCCTCGGCAAGGGCCGTGGCCAGGCCACCCGTCGGCACCATTCCCGGTGCCCCCAGCGGCGGCGCCTGCGCCGCCCCGACCGGTGCATCCGTCCGGTCCGCTGCCCCGGACCGCCGACCCCGTGGCCAGCCCGCGGATCGGGCCGACCCGCCGTGTCGACCGGGCAGTCCTGCCGACCGTGGTCCTGACCCTCATTAGCCTGGGCGCGGCGGCGGTTACCGCCCTGTGGTGGCACACCACCCCGCCCATAGCCGGCAAGGGTGACCTGCTCACCGATGCGGGCGACCTTCTCGGCCTGCTGTCGGGGTACGGGTTCGTCGTGCTGGTGGCGCTGATGGCCAGGCTGCCGCCGCTGGAGAAGGGCATCGGCTCCGACCGGCTGGCCCGCTGGCACGCCATGGGCGGACGGTACGTCATCACCCTGGTCACCGGGCACGTCGTGTTCATCGTCTGGGGCTACGCGGTCTCCGCCCAGGCGAGCGTGACCAGCGAGGCCATCACGATGCTGAACACCGTCCCCGACGTCCTGATGGCGACGGTCGCCTGGGGCCTGCTGCTCGGCGTCGCCGTGTTTTCCGCCCGCGCCGCGCGCCGCCGCCTGTCTTACGAGACCTGGTACTACGCGCACCTGTACACCTACATGGCGATCGCGCTGGCGTTCAGCCACCAGTTCGCCGACGGTCCGGCGTTCCAGGCGAGCCTGACCGCCCGGGTGGCCTGGTCGGCGCTGTACGCGTTGGTCGCCGCGCTGATCGTCTGGTACCGGGTCCTGGTCCCGCTGCGCAACGCCGCCCGGCACCGCTTCACCGTGGAGCGGGTTCGTGTGGAGGCGCCGGGCATCGTGTCGGTGTTCATCGCCGGCCGGGACTTCGACCGGCTGCGCGCCGAGCCGGGCCAGTTCTTCCGCTGGCGGTTCCTCACCAAGGACCTGTGGTGGCAGTCCCACCCGTACTCGCTGTCGGCGATGCCGCAGCCGGACCTGATGCGCATCACCGTCAAGGCGCAAGGCGACCACAGCGGATCCCTGGCCAGTCTCCGGCCAGGCACCAAGATCATCGCCGAAGGCCCGTACGGGGCATTCACCCCCGCCCTGACCGGGCGCCGGGTGCTGCTGATCGCGGGCGGGGTCGGCATCACCCCGATCCGGGCGATGTTCGCCGCGCTGCCTAAGCGGATGCAAGCCGACGGGATCACCCTGCTTTACCGGGCCAGCCACCCGCGCGATGTGGTCTTCAGCCGGGAACTCGACGCGATCGCCGCCGACAGGAACGCCACGCTGCAATACCTGATCGGTTCCCGCGAACAACTCGGCTTCGATCCGCTCGACGCGGAGCACCTGTACCGGGCCGTACCCGGGCTGCACCGCTGCGAGGCGTACGTGTGCGGGCCGTCCGGGATGACCGAGGCCGCGGTGAAGTCGCTTGCCGCCGCAGGCATTCCGCGCCGGCGCATCCACCGCGAGTCCTTCGACTTCTGACCTGCTCCTTCCACCGACAAGAGGTTCTCCCATGCTCCGTGCCCTGGTGACCCTCGGCGGCACCGCCGCCGGACTCGCCGCGCTGCTCGCGTTCAAGACCCACTCGCCGGCGGCGGCAGCCCCGGCGCCCAGCCCGCCCGCCGCGTCCGCCAGCACATCGCAGCCGGCCGCCAGCGGCACCGGGTCAGGCACCGCAAGTCCTGCCGCTCCTGCCGCCAGCAAGAAGGCAGGCACCGCCCCGAAGACGGGCGGAGGCAGCGCGGCGACGGTCCGCACCGTCACCGGCACCGTGGCGAATACCCAGTACGGCCCCATGCAGGTTCAGGTCACCCTGACCGGCACGAAGATCACCAACGTGAACGTGCTGCAGCGTACGGACGACGGCTCCGAGAGCAACCAGATCGACACCAACGCCATCCCCAAGCTGACCAGCGAGACCCTTGCCGCGCAGAGCGCGAACATCGACGCGGTGAGCGGCGCCAGCTACACCAGTTCCGGCTATATCAAGTCCCTGCAGAGCGCCCTGGACCAGGCAACCGCCTAGGAGGAATTCCGTGCCTGGCCCGTCCGTTGTGATGCGGGCCTGGGCCGCGCCTGTCTTCCCCGTGTGGCGGCTGTAGTCGGCCCGCCACACGGGCGGCAGCCCGCGGCCAGGCGGACAACCCCGGGGCGTGGTCACCGTCTGACCTACGGACCGGGGGCCGTTACCCACGGCGGCCCGGGAACGGTACTCTGACAGGGATCGCGCGGCCATGGGCCGCGCAACCACCTAGCCGGTGTAGCTCAGTTGGCAGAGCATCCGCCTTGTAAGCGGACGGTCAGCGGTTCGAATCCGCTCACCGGCTCTAGTGTTTCGTGATGTCATCACGGCGTCGTGCCTCCCGCGTGCCAGATCGGCTAGGCTTCGCGTCTTCTTGGACTTGCGAGCTCGGCGCGGGCAGCCTTAGCGACCGCTCAGCCAAGGCCCGTTGGCGCTTGTCGGAGGAGTGCAGGTAGATCAGCGCGGCGCGAGGACTGTCGTGGCCCATCCGTGCCATGAGTTCCCGAGGATTCGCGCCTTCGTTGGCGGTGAACTGGTTGCCGGTATGACGCAGGTCATGGATATGCACTTCCGACAGCCCGACCGCCGCGAGTACCGGAAGCCAGACGCGGCGGCGAAAGTTGGTGTTGGACAGCGCGAAGCCTTCGGGGCTGGTGAACACGAGCGCAACGCCGTCCGGAAGCAGGTCTAGGTGCTTGCGGAGATCGGGCACGATCAGATCAGCGAAGACGACAACGCGACGGCCAGCGCGTGACTTGGGAGGGCCGAACCGCGGGGCGGCACCCGGCTTGTTGAGCTGACGAGTTACCCGAACGGAGCAGGTGCTGAGGTCGATGTCTTCAGGACGCAGCGCGGCCAGTTCACCCCAGCGGAGACTTGAGAAGGCGGCCAGCAGGATCAGCGCCCGGTAACGAGGACCGGCCGCATCGGCCAGGGCGTAGACCTGGGAGACCGGTCAGGACGGGACGCTCCGGGGAGTCCTCCGATCCAGCGCCCTTGATGCGGCACGGGTTGCGCTTGAGTGCACCGTCATCAACGGCGGTATTCATAACGGCCCGCAAGAACCGGTACGCCTTAGCGGCGGTGATCGGACTTGTCCCCGAATCAAGCAGTTTCTTACGCCAACGACGCACCCGACCCAAGGGTTATCTCACCAACGGTGACCGTGGCCAGATGCGGAATGATCTGACGGCGGAGCAAGCTACGGTAATTGGCCACCGTCTTAGGTCGCAGGCCAGGACGTTCATCGATCCAGGTCGAGGCGTAATCGGGCATCGAGGATCTCGCCCGCATCAGGGTCGATCCAATCGCCATCGAGTATCTCGGCCTCTTTGAGAGTGAGCCAGTTTTCAGCATCACCCTTGGTGGCGAACGTGTCGTCAGCCGGACGGACCACACCGTCAGGACCGGGATAACGGACCTGATAGCGACCCGAAGGAAGACGACGGATCGAGCCGAACTTACGGCGTCGGCCTTTTGCGTTGGGCATCAGGCAGCCTTTCTCAGCGGACGGCGAGCACGACCGCCAAGACGACGAGCGCGGACGATCGCAGGTGCCGGAACAGCGGTGTTGGCCTTGACGTAGGCGCGGACGGAACCGGCCGGGACGCGGACGTAGCGGCCGACCATGACGCGCTCCAGCGCACCGGAAGCAGCGAGGCGGTACACGAAACGCGGTTTGACGTTGAGCCAGTCGGCAACCTGCTCAACAGTCAGGAGTGATTCGTCATCCGGCACCGGATCACGTTCCTTTCCACTTAGCAGAGATCGGAATTCGTGGTTTCACGTGAAACGCTCTCAATTGCCGCGCGCATTATCAGCGGACATGAGAGCGAGAGAATAAGAATCGGACGGGACAATTCCAGAACCGGAATAGCTCCAGGAGCCGAGGAACAGCACCGTTGACTCATCGACAGGACGGCCCCACGGATCAAGCTGGGACGGGTCGTAGCGCTGCATGCGCCGGTATTCGGTACGGTCGGAGCGGAGACGGCCGAACGTGACAGAGTAGGCGCGTGATTTAGTGAGGAAATGGCCACCGTAGCCGAGCATGTGAGCCCACTGCCTATGGCCGAGCTGCCAGGCGGTTTCGATCATGCGCTTATGATGGGCCGAGCAGCGCAGCACCTTAATTTCCTCGGCGCTGCGCAAGCGCGACGAGGGAAGACCAGGAGCGTTGGCGGTTTTGGTGGCGTACTTGGCGATGTAGTTGGCGACCTTGTCGCGGGTGAGTTCGTCGCCCTGGTGGTCGAGCACGGGGCGCACGTCGGTCTGTTCACCGAAGGTGAGCTTCATCGCACGGCCACCGGGGAGCGGAGCATAGGCGGAGGCTTTAGCCGCGGCCGACTTGACCGCAGCCGACAGCAGCTCGACCGACCAGCCGGGAGGAGGCGGAGCGTAGGAGCCGTCAGTAGTCGCGGCGTCAAGACGGATCAGCGAATGGAAGTGGACGACGCCGCGCGCCTGGTACTCAGCGACCTTGACGTAGCGGACCTTGACGAGCTTCCCGAACGCGCGCTGGGTGACGCCGCCGAGCCGAGCGAGTTCGCGGGGAAGGTAGGTATTGAAGCGGCGGAACAGTTCACCGGAGACGGCGTTGAAGGAGACGGCGGCGCGGTAGTTGTAACAGTCGCCGCACATCGCGCGACCGAGCCGGGGATCATCTTCAGCGTGGCGGGCAGCACAGGAGATGTCGCGCCCGTGGGGGCAGACGCGATGGTTCTTGCTGCGCCGGGGGCGGCAGGGCAGTACCTGCCCGCTGCGTTCGCGGCGGGAGTGGACGGGGCCGAAGCCGGGGGCGGTGAGGGTGGCGAACACGAACGGGTGAGCGGCGACCGTCTCAGGGACGCCCTTGCCGCCGGACAGCCCGGAGCGGACCACGAACCGGGCGTCGCGCTTGTAGGTGGCCGAGCAGGAAGGGCACGCCGACTCACGGCGGTTGCCGCACGGGACGTAGATGACGCCATCGGGGCTGTCGGCCGAGTCGAAGACCGGAACCGCCTCACCGGTGAGCAGGTCAACGGCGGAGACGCCGCCACGGAGCCGGACGGGATGTGAGCAGCCGCCAGCGGGGGCGAACTGCTGATCCCATTCGGTGAAATCGGCCGCCAGGACCTCGGTCACGCGGCGACCTCGAACAGGGAGGACTGCTCCCAGCAGGGGACCGGGCGGGCGAGGGAGGCGAGGACGCGGGAGCGCCAGCGGGTAGCGAAGACGATGCAGTTGGCGCAGTTCTTGTGACCAGTACAGCCGGGCAGGGGCGGCTGACGGCGGGCGGTGAAGCTCCAGGCCATTGAATCGGCGGAGGCGAGCTGGTGGCCGTAGCGGGACAGTCCGCCGGTCTTGACGCCGAAGCCGTGCAGTTGCAAGCCGAGGCCGGACAGGACGCGGATGATGGTGGTGATCTCGGTGGTTGACTGGCGACGGCAGACTGAGCCGACGCCGACTCGCGGCAGGGCAGCGAGGTCAACGCCCGCTTGCTGGTAAAGGTCGGCGCAGCGCAGGTAGTCGGCCAGGGTCCAGCCCTGAAGAACCGGGATGAACGGCAGATCGGGGGCAAGGCGGCGAAGGTCGAGGTAGTTGGCGACGGTGCGTTCTTGGTGTTCGCGGACGCAAAGGCCAGTGCGTTCGATGATGAACGGTTCGCACATCCAGTCCTGCGGAGCAGCGAAGTCGAGCAACCCAACCTGATCTCGGTAGGTCGCGACAGCGGCAGCGTAGTCCCCAGCTGGGAGAAGCCAGCGCCCGTTGAGGGTCAGTTCGGTGAAGCCGCCGGAGTCGAGTGCCCACCGGCACGCGGCCGGGCGAAGCGTCCGGTACCGGGAAAGCTGGCGATGGGAGACGAACAGCGGGAACCCAGCGCGTTGAAGCCAGTGCGGCTGATGTGCGCCAGGTAGAACACGGCGCTCACACGGCACCACCGGAGCGGAGAGCGGCAGCGTAGGCGGCGATGCGGCGGATGTCGGCGTCGGTGAGCATGGCGGCCTTGACGAGCCGGGGAACGCGCTTGCCCTCGGCGCGGAGCAGGCCGACGCCACGGGACTCATCGGGGATCTTCGCGGCGCTGTACCCGGAGCGGGCGGTGCCCTTGCCCAGGCCGACGTCTGAGCTGTCGTCGGTGGCGCAGCGGAACGCCCAGCGGTAGCCGAACAGGTCCCTCAGCGACGGGGGGACGATGTCCGACGACGGGCGTTGCGTGGCGAGGATGTAGCGGTGACCGCACTTGCGGCCGATCGCGACGTTACCGCGCAGGACGGTGTTGAACTTGTCCCGGGCGGCCTTGGTACCGACCGTGGCCGTGTAGTAGGCCAGTTCATCGACCGCGGTAACGTGCGTGCCCTCGGGATCGCCCTTGACGACCTTGCGGCGGCCGGTGTCGAGCAGCATTTCGCAGCACTGCGTGATCTGTTCCTGCTGCTTTTCCAGGACGGCGATAGCGTGATCGAGATCGGGGCCGACGAACTCATCCGCGCAGGAGCGCCACGCGCCGAGCTCCACCATCGCGCCGTCCATCAGCGTCAGGCGGCAGTCGGTGTAGGACAGCGCGGCGTGCGCGACGATGTTGGCCAGGGCCACGGACTTGCCCGAGCCTGGTTCGCCCAGCAGGATGATGCCGATCTGGTCGGAGAAGTCGAGCAGGACCGAGCGGGCGTGCTCGTCGTGCGCGATGAACACCGGATCGAACATCGACAGCCGGGCAGGAGGACGCGGAACGAGCGGCGCGGACCGGGCGAACGAGAAGGCCATCAGGCTCACTCCTCGGCGGAATCAGGACCGGGAAGGTCCGGCACCAGGGCGAGCGGCGACGAGCCGGGCAGCCAGGGAACAGCGGCGAGCGGCGACGGGACGACGACGGCGGGACCGAGGACGTCACGGCCGATGACCTCGATGTACACCAGCCACGAACGGCGGGGCGAGACAGTGACCCGGCACTCACGCGCACCGCAGGCGACCGCGAACGCGGAGGCGGAGGCCTCGAAGTCCTCGAAGGTCATCCCGGCACGCAGGATCACCCGGGCGCGGACACCGACCGGGGTACCGCTCAGCCACGGGATAAGCGGGAGACGCCCAGCACGGGTGTGCAGCCGCAGTTCCCAGAACGCCCGCTGGAGACGGTGACGTACGAACAGCACCCGCACGCGAGCCAAGAGGAACCGGCGCGGCCACGGAAGCTGAGCCGCAGCGCCGACCGCCAGGCCGCCGAGCATGCAGCCGGTAGGATCCAGGCCGACGCAGTGCCAGCACTCAGCGAAACCGGCCAGGGCACCAGCCCCGATGGCGACCTCGGAGCGCCAGCGCCAGCAGGTACCGAGCACCGAACGGTGCAAGTCCACGGCCACCTCTTCGACCACGTACGGCGAGCTGGACCGGGAACGGGAATCATCAGCCATCAGTTCGGCTCTTTCTTCACGAGAGGAACGATCTTGGTTGCGGCCAAAGGCCAGGAACGGTCAGAGCCGTTGCGCCAGGTCCGGCAATCACGGCAGAAACACGGCTGCTCGTGCGGCGGAAGGCCATCCGGCGGCGGGAAACGAGGATCGGGATCAGGGTGCTTCATCAGCAGTCGCCGTCGTTAAGCAGGTCCGCCGCGTCCCTGGCCATGAGGGTTTCCCACCAGATCTGCGCGACGTACGCCTCCAGGCCTTCCTGGCCAGAGTCGTAACCCGCATCGTCCAGATCGCTGTCACGCATCAGTTACCGCCTTCCCGGGGATGCTCAAGCTCGTACTCGGCACAGGACTTGTGCTGCGGCTGACCGGAGTCGTTGCGGAGATGGGTGGACTGACCGCAGGAACCGCACGAACCCCAAGAGGGGCTGTAGTGGCTGCTGTCGCGCCAGTCGAGGAAGACCGTGGTGGTCTTGCCGTCCGGTGTCTGATGAGGGTGGTTCACCGGGGCATCCCCCACTCGCAGATACAGGCCAGCGGCCACGCGGCACCGCAATCGGGGTTGTCGCAGACGTAGGCGGTTTCTTCGATGCCGTCGCCAAGGTCCACCTGATCGGTCCCGACCTCGGTCGAACCGCACTCGGGGCAGACAGCAGCGTGCTCAATAAGCCGCAGGTTCGTGACAACGGAACGGCTCACGACTCACCGCCGATACGGCCAGTGCCGTCGCAAGCGGGGTAAGGGACGAGTCGTGACCTGTTGGACGCCTCGTCAACGACCACGGTGATGAGCAGAACCGTCCCGGTGCCAATGCACCCCGGGCACGGATCTGGGTTAGGATCGGACATGTCTTCTTGACTCCTTCTTGCTGCTGATCACGGGAAAAGGGACCTAGGAGGCAAGCCGGGGGCGAGGCGGCAACCAAGCCCCCGGCACTACCAGGCCCGGCACTACCACACGAACGGACCTGCGACGTAGCCCATGCCGTCGCACTTCTTGCACTTGCGTTCGGCGATGAACGGGTTAGGCCCGCCTCGGGTGCCACGGCACCGGGAACAGTCGACATGGAGAATCGTGCGTTCCTGGGTGGGCTTCTGCTTGGGCGCGTCGATCATCCGGCTCGGGTCACGGGTGCCACCGGCTCGCAGGAGCTTGGAGCCGCCGCGTCCGTCGAGTTCCCAGAGATTGACAAAAAGATCTGATTCCTTTTTCCTGCCCATGGTGCTTTCACTCCTTGATGCTGCTGATCACGGGATAAGGGATTCAGGTAATGTGCCGGGGACGAGGCGGCAACCACGACCCCGGCACTCTTTCCCTGTTTCAGTTGTTCCGGGCGTTCTCGGCGTTCGCCAGCGCGTTGCTGACCCACTTACCGCCGTTCTTCGAGTCCACGGCCGCATTGATGAGGCGGGTCCAGGTGTCGTCAGTGACGTTGCCCGGCACGGGAGCGGGATCGGACGGGTTGCTGTGCTTACCCATGGCAATGGCCTTCCTTGATGCTGCTGATCACGGGATGCAGTAGGGACAGGGACTCCAGGGGCAGGCAGCGGCAACCACCCGCCCCTGGGGATGTCTGGAATCAGCCGTTGTTCATCCAGACGACGTGAAGATCGTGCATGATGTCGCAGGTCTCCATGAAGAAGTCATGAGAGGCATGCTCACCATTGGCGGACAGCGCCATCTCCTTGCCTGCACCGAGCTTCGACCGCAGGATGTCGGCCTCCCGACGGGTCAGACCCGCGAAGATCTTAGAGCCGGAGGTCTCCTTAACACGGTTGTTCTTGCGAGGCATTTCTTTGCTCCTTTGTGCTGCTGATCACGGGAATTGATCGGAATTGAGCACCGGGACAGAGCGGCAACCCCACTCCGGCGCATTCGGATTACGAGAACAGGCCGCGCTTACCCGAGAACGGCTCACGGCTGTTACGGTCACCCGTGGCCACCTCGTAATCGGCCTGCATGTTCTCCGCGAAACTCGCCTCATTGCGAGCCTTGACCACGCGACCGCGTGCCACCATCACTTCATGGCCACGGCCGGTGCTCATCTGAGCTAGCTCCAGGTCGCTCTCAGCATCGGCAATCTTGTCGACCTGCGAGTTACGGAAAAGAGCCATGTTCCTTACTCCTTTGTGCTGCTGATCACGGGATGCAGTAGGGACAGGGACTCCAGGGGCAGGCAGCGGCAACCACCCACCCCAAGCCGGTTGAAGGACTAAGCGGCGCGGCGAGTGGAGCCGTCCGCAGGATGTCGGCCTCCCGACGGGTCAGACCCGCGAAGATCTTAGAGCCGGAGGTCTCCTTAACACGGTTGTTCTTGCGAGGCATTTCTTTGCTCCTTTGTGCTGCTGATCACGGGAATTGATCGGAATTGAGCACCGGGACAGAGCGGCAACCCCACTCCGGCGCATTCGGATTACGAGAACAGGCCGCGCTTACCCGAGAACGGCTCACGGCTGTTACGGTCACCCGTGGCCACCTCGTAATCGGCCTGCATGTTCTCCGCGAAACTCGCCTCATTGCGAGCCTTGACCACGCGACCGCGTGCCACCATCACTTCATGGCCACGGCCGGTGCTCATCTGAGCTAGCTCCAGGTCGCTCTCAGCATCGGCAATCTTGTCGACCTGCGAGTTACGGAAAAGAGCCATGTTCCTTACTCCTTTGTGCTGCTGATCACGGGATGTAGTAGGGACAGGGAATTCCGGGGGCGGGCAGCGGCAACCACCCACCCCAAGCCGGTTGAAGGACTAAGCGGCGCGGCGAGTGGAGCCGTCCGCCATGACGATCGAGTCGGCGCGGTAGGCGCGCATGATCTTGCCGCGAACCTGGTTGTTGACCGTCTCGGTAGCCGCCCACGGGGCGTAGGTCAGGTTCTTGACCGTGGCCAGCTCATCGATGACGAGCTGAGGCTGGTCGCCAGCGACCTCCACGAAGATCTGCTCCGAGCTGTTCATCTCCACATCGATCGCGGTGAGCCGAACCGTCCAAATCGGGCGGTTGCCGTCGGACGGGGGAGTCCGCTTCTGGGTCTTGTCCGTCCGGGAGACCTGACGTGGGCCAACGCCCGCAACCCGGAACTTCACAGTGCTGGTGTCGATCCTGTTGCGCATCTTGGTATCTGCCTTCTGTGTGGGTGCCTCTGCATCATGCGGAGCTTCGGTTGCACTGCCTGTGACTTGCTGTACTTCCAGTGTGGACTAGGCGATCTTGTCTGTCAAG
Organism: uncultured Actinomycetota bacterium; assembly: GCA_963785645.1. Classification (GTDB taxonomy): domain Bacteria; phylum Actinomycetota; class Actinomycetes; order Streptosporangiales; family Streptosporangiaceae; genus Trebonia. The sequence continues at coordinate 200,477 of CAWAWG010000012.1, read as the reverse complement.
TAGGGATGCGAAGATTCTAAGACAAGTAAGCAGGTAAACTTGTAGAGCAAGGAGGGACGGCCAACCATGACCGACGAGCCGAGCACTACGGCACAAATCACGAGTGATCTACGAACGCAGATACAGAACGGCACGTATGGGCCAGGCGCGCTATTGCCTTCCGAACCTGAGATAGCCCGTGCCTACAACGTCAGCCGTCAGACGGCCAGGACAGCGCTCCAGACCTTGGAGCAGGAAGGACTAGTAACCGTCCGGCCTCGACGCGGCCGAGTCGTGCGAGTGCCACCACGGCGGGCGGTACGCGACTCGGAACGGCACCAAGCCGAGAAAGACAACGCGATCCTTCCGGAAGAGCAACGCGGAAAGATTGGCGAGGCTGAAACCAACCTCGCGATGTCGATCGGTGATCAGCATTTCACATCCGAATACGACACCATCCCTGCATCGAGCGACCTGGCCGATAAGTTTGGCATTGTTCCGACGACGCCACTTCTTCGGCGGCATTGGACCTCAACCGAACCAAAGTCAGGGAACCTACTTTCTACGAGCACTTCATACATACCGAAGTCTCTGGTGGAAGCCAACCCTGCTATCCTTGACGCGAGTAACGAGCCGTGGCCGGGCGGTACGCTTCATGCGCTGTCGACAGTCGGTATTGAGATCATGAAGGTAGTCGATGAGGTAACGGCCCGAATGCCGAGCAGTGCCGAGGCTCAGGCATGGGATTTGCCCTCTGGTATCCCGTTGCTGTTCTGCCGTAGGCTTTCCTTTGATCGAGATGAAACCCTCATTGAAATATCGGATGCATGGTATCCGGCCGACCGAACGGAATTGAGGTTCGTAACTCCGCTAAAGCCGTGGGACAGCCCTCCCGAAGGAAGGAAACACAACAATGCCACCACTTAACATGGAAGACTTCGGATTCCTCCGCATGGCAATCGAACTATCTCGTCATGCGCTGGAAGACCAAGGCAAGACACCGTTTGGCGCGATTCTCGTTATCAACAACGAAGTGATCGGCGAAGGAACAAGCAGCGTCATCGAGCTACATGATCCTTCAGCCCACGCTGAGGTGATGGCAATCCGCAAAGCAGCAAAGAAGCTGAAGAACCACCTTTTGCTCGACAGTGTGCTCTACAGCAGCAGTGAACCATGCCCGATGTGCCTAGCTACCTGCTACTGGGCTCAGGTATCCCGCCTCGTATTCGGAGCTACCAGCCACGACGTAGCAACATACGGATTTGAAGATCTACAGCTTTACCGCGAGCTAGCAATCGACGCGAGGCAGCGTTCTCTGGCAGGCGTAAACGCAGACGGAACGCTGTACAGCCTAGCCGTTGATGTGCTCCGCAATTGGGCTGAGAGCTTGCCCCAGCCAGTCACGCCAAAGTACTAGCGACGACGACCTACCCTACGGGACAGGCCCAGATACCTCCAGTGGACGACCAGACGGTCTGCCGGGTTTGTTTCGGTGCCCGGAAGGTCGTGAACCTCGGGGGGACCGGCGAGCCAACCGGCTACCTGGTTGAGATGCCATGCCCAGCATGCTCAGAGCCGAGGGACGACGAGCACCAGGACTAGGGGCCTGTGACAACTTTCTCTACGGTTTCAAGGGCACGCTACCGCGCGCCGAACTGCCGCAGGAGCGGGAGGGGAAAGAAAGATGGCGCTGGCATCAGCCAGCGCCATCGATCGAGGCGAACGGGACGGGAAAAGGGGAAGCGACCTAAAGGGGAGGGTGCGGCACCCTGCGGCGTGCGTGGCGTATGCGTTTGCCGGGGTTGTGTTGAGTGGGAGTGCTCGACCTGGACAGCCATGGGAAAGCCCTACCGCGCTTGGCCTAGCAACCTGGGGACGGTCGCTCTCCGGGCGCGCCTCGGCTCGCTCGCACTCCCGCCTGACCGGCTCGGTGCGGCGGCCGGCCGCGCGGTGGTCCTCCCCGGAGCTGTCCGCAGGTGGCACCCGCACCAACGAACCCAGCTACACGCCAACCACGCACGCCGGGAAGCCGCGGGGGCAGTCGCCAAGAGGGAGGGGAAGCACCCGACCCGCACGCGCCCGACGATGAGCACCAGGGCGACGCCATCGGCAGGAAAGTTCAAAAGAAGACGCTCGGCGCTGGCCAGAGGGTGAGGGGGTACACCACCCCTCACCCTACGGCACAACGATATTTGAGGCAGGCGTCCGTAAAGAGCGCCTACGGCGTCGCTACGCGATCGAGCAAGCTCGACTCTTGACGGGACCGTGCAGCATTTCATTTCGTTGCGGCAATGAAATGATGAAATGAAATGGAGAACTCGACAGATGGCACTCATTCGAGAATCGAACATAAGTTACCAGCCTATCGAACATACATGCTGATCATGAACAGATCAGACAGGGTGGACTGATACCCGTAGGAGGGGGTTACGCGCCTTAGCGTGGCTCTCCGAGCCGTATAGGGCATAGTCGGAAATGTCCGATTCTTCTTGACCGTTCTCAACTATCGTCGGCAGGTTATCGAACACGAACGGAGCGGCGGATGGCGCGTGCCATGGCCGTGCCAGAACCGAGCGGATCTCACAGACATTGAGCGTCACCAGGACGACGAGCAAACCGGCCTTGAGCAGCATCGCAGCAGTTGGCAACCGACGTGGAATCGACCTTGTAAGCGGACGGTCAGCGGTTCGAATCCGCTCACCGGCTCACGGTCCTGAACAGCCAAAAGGCCCCGGCGGACTCTTCCGCGAGTGGGCGTTTGACAGCAACGTCCCCAGCCGAGGGCTTACCAGCTTCCGCAGGGCGCAGCCTTTGATCCCGCCGCTGGTGGATTTACGGAAGCTGGCTTGTGGAAAACGGGAATCTACGGTGCGGAAAACGGGAAAAAGTTGTCCGGAATCCGGGAAAATACGGGGTAGCACGGGACCATGCGTGAGGTCTTGACCGGCCTGGCAGATCACACAAGCAGATCCCTCGACGCTCACTGAGTACGGACACCTTCTTGAGACGTTCGCGGTCGGCGAGATTCTCAAGCAAGCCAGTTGGTCAGACGCCCCGGTAACTGTCGGGTACTTCCGGACCGAGCGCGGCGACGAAGTAGATCTTGTCCTCGAGCGCGACGACGGCCAGGTCATCGCCTTCGAGATCAAGGCAGGGACCCGCGTTGGCGGCGAAGACCTGCACGGCCTGCGCCTTCTGAGGGAGCGACTCGGCCCCCGCCTGCAAGAAGCCGTCGTCCTCTATACCGGTCAATATGCCTACCGCTGTGAGGATTGGGCCTGGGTCCTGCCGCTCAGTCAACTCTGGGCGTAACCCCTGATAGACAGGGTGTGTCCACTAGATTAGGAGAAGGTGTGACTATCTGCGCCGCTGCTGAAGCGACGTGCCGTTAGATGGCACATGCGGGTATATAAGCACCAGAGCGCAAGACTAGTGAGTCCAGTGTTCTGGGCGACGACCACGCGGGCGAGAGCGTCGCTGACCAGTCCGGCGTGCGGTAGGGTCCACTTCCCGTGCGGTAGGGTCCACTTCCCAATGGGGGGACGGGCAACTAAAGAATTTGTCGGCCAATGACCGCATAACCGGGCATGCGGACCCTAGGCTTCCGCCATGTCCGGGATTTTCGCAGCCCAGCTCACCGCAGTGGCAACGCTGGCGCTCGCGGTACTTGCGCTTGCCACCGCGATAGTGGCGTTCCTGGCTTGGCAAAAACAGTCTGGAGAAGTCCGCGACCAGGCCAAGATGCTCCAGGTCCAGTCCGATCGGCTCGCCGAGGACCGCAAGGTCAACGCCGAGCAGATCCGCGTACTGAGTCTTCAAGCCGACGAACTTCAATTGGCAGCCGCCCACCGGGAACGCGAGGCGCTGGAACAACGCCAAGCCCAAGCGGTTCGGGTGTACATATGGCTGGTGGGGGAGGAGATCGAGGACGGCATGGTGGTCCACGTACGGAATACGAGCGACCAGCCAATCTACGAGGTGGCGCTGCAAGGCACACCCGGGGGTGGGGCCAGGCGGTGGAGGGAGCCGCTCATGCCTGGTAAGGAAGTCAGCGAGTCTTATGCGTGGCCTGAGGAACTGACCACGATCGGGGTCCCAATCCCCACGCTCACCTTCCGCGACCGCGCCGGGGTCCGATGGCAGGTGTGGTCAGACGGTCGCCTAGAGGAGCTTGCGGAGCGCCCGAAGTCGGCGAATTCCTCTCGGGTGCAAACGAGCCCACAGTCCGTCCGGTGACCCTCGGCGCAGTCGCCGCGACTGTGACTGTCGCTACCGGGGTTCATCGTTACAGTCCTACGGCAACACCTGTCGAGGCGTTGGATGAGTGCGGTCGGGCTGCTCTTAGCCGACGGCAGCGGCGATGATCTCCGCGGACACGGGGCACATGATGCTCACGGGGCCGGTTGGCGGTGGCCCGTGAGAGATTTCTTCTGGCGGAGCGATGGATCCGGGGCGAGCCGTTCGTCTATGAGTCAAGACACGGCCGGAGCAGGCCGCCGGGACGACGGAGGCGTGGATGACGCGGTACCTGATCTCGTTCGGTGCCCACGCGATGGACCATATCCCCGGCGGTGACGCGGCCGCCGTGGCCGGGGCCGCGCACGCGGTGGTCCGGGAGGCCGTCAACGCCGGCGTGTACGTGTCCGCCGACGGGCTGGAAAACCAGCCGGCCAGCATCGTGGCCGCCGACGGGACGGTCAGCGACGGCCCGTACCCGCAGGCCGTCGGCGGGTTCACGCTCATCGACGTGCCCTCACGCGGGGAAGCGCTGCAGTGGGCTGCCAAGATCGCCGCCGCCTGCCGCTGCGCGCAAGAGGTCAGGGAAATCGGGGCCGACCCCGAACTCGACGCGGTGCTCCGCCAGTGTTCTGCGGTATCGGCGGTCGTCGGCGCACGGCGGGCCCGTGGCTGGGTACCTCCTTGTTATCCTGGATTCGACGGGGAACTGGTGAGTGCGAGGTGGAGTGTTGGCTAACAGGGCGTCGGGGCCGCTCCGCCTGCTGGTTGAGTCCAGGCGAGACCAGGTGATGGCCATCGCGTCGCGTCATCACGCCAGCAGGGTCCGCCTGTTCGGCCCGGCGGCGCGCGGCGAGGACCGGCCTGACAGCGACATTGACCTGTTCGTTGACTTCGACGAGGACAGTTCCCTGTTCGACCTGGTGCGCATGTCGCGCGAGCTTGAGACCCTGCTGGGCCGCGCGGTCGACGTGGTCTCGGCCGGCGGGCTGAAGAGCCGCGACCAGCTCATCCTCGCGGAGTCGGTCGACCTGTGAGCCGCCGGGACGACGAGCGCGTCGCCGACATCCTGGACGCCGCCTCCGAGATCGCCGGGATCATCGAGCCCGGCCGGGACGCCTGGGACAAGGACCGGGTCAGGCAACTCGCGGTCGAGCGCTTCCTGGAGATCATCGGCGAGTCCGCCTGGGAGCCCGGAAAGGGAGCGGTATGCAAGACCGCCCCCTGTAGACGCCTGTCCAGTTGGCCTGCCTAGGTCCGATGTGAGAACTTCCTAGGAAAACTTCCTATACGGGTTTTTGGGCGCCGCCGCGCGCCGCACCGCCGCTCCGCGTGTCCTCGCTGCGCTGCGGGCCGCTACGAGTGCGGGAGCAGGCTGCCCAGGAGCGCATTACTGCTAGGGTCCAAGCCGTGACTGTTCCAGACTACGAAACGCTTATGGAGCCGACCCTGGCGGCGCTGGCCGATGGGAATCCGTGGACACGCGGCCAGCTTCGCGGTGCCGTCGCTCCCGTGGTTGGCATCGCGGGGGCCGATCTGGAGGAGATGCTGCCCAGCGGGAAGGCAACGGTGTTCGGCAGCCGAGTGGGCTGGGCCCTGACCTACATGTCGCAAGCTGGCCTGGTGACTCGACCCAAGCGGGGCTTGTACGTCATAACCGAGCGCGGCAGACATGTCTTGAGTACCCACCCCGAGCGAGTGGACAACAAGGTCCTCGAACAGTTCCCTGAATTCTTGGAGTTCAAAAGCCGTCGCAGCGAGAAGGGTGAGCCGGCCGGTACTCACGGCGAGCCACAGGCCCCGAGCGTCGCGTCTCTATCTCCGACCGAAGCGATCACGCGGCTGGTCTCAGACGCTGACGATGCTGTCGCGGCGGAGCTGCTCGACCGCGTGCTCGCTCAACCCCCGGCGTTCCTGGAGCGGCTGTCACTTCGTCTTCTCCAGGCTATGGGGTACGGCGGAAAGGAGGCACTCCTTACGCACACCGGCAAGCCTGGTGACGCCGGCCTCGACGGCATCGTTCGACAGGACGCGCTTGGTCTGGACCTGGTTGGGGTCCAGGCCAAGCGTTACGACCGCGACTCAGCCGTACAGCGACCAGAAATGCAGGCGTTCGTCGGTGCGCTCCAGGGCGCTCAGACCAGTCGCGGTGTCTTCGTCACGACCGGAAGGTTCAGCAGCGGCGCGCGACTGTTCGCCGAGCAGGTTCCCATGCGGCTGGTGCTCATCGACGGAACGGAGCTGACGCGCCTAATGGTTCGCTACGACGTCGGCGTGTCAGTGAAAGAGACGTACCAACTTAAGTCGGTCGACGACGACTTCTTCGACGACAGCGAGCTATAGGCCCTCTTTATGACCAGTTCTAGACCAACGCCACCAGTTTCCACGTATGCGGCACGCTCGGTGAGGGAGAACCCGCCGAGCAGGTAGGCGAGGGTGCCGCCGCGGACGTACTCGCTCTCGATCCGCGTCGCCCGCCGCGGCCCCGGCGGCAGCGGCAGGTGGACCCGCGAGCGGGCCTGCACCCGGGCTTCTCGTCCGCGCTGAGGACTTACTCGCCGTCGCTGAGCGGCTGTCCTTCCCATTCCCGCTGGTAGAGGTCCAGGACGCGGCCGCCTTTGACGGCGAAGAACGGGTCGCGGGGAAAGATCCACGACCGGTGCTGCCACGGCTTGATCGCGTCGCTGGCGAGCCAGTCGCGCACCGTGGATGCCGAGACCGACGCGACGATCCCTGCAGCGGCGGCCTGCCGGGCCAGTTCAGGGCAGGTCCGGCGGCCCAGCGGTTTCCCGCTGTCGGCGGGCGGCTCGCAGGCCAGAGCCTTGACCTCGGCCACGACCCGGGCAGGGAACTTCCGCGGCCGCCCGGCCGCGGCGTGTCGGCCAGCCCCGCGACGCCCTGCCGCAGTACCGGCGCCGCCGCTTGCGGGCGGTGTCCTCGCAGTTGCCCAGCCGTGCGGCGATCGCCGGGGCACCCAGGCCGCTGGCGGCCAGCAGCACGATCCGCGCCCGCTGCACCGACGGCGGCCGATGCCGAGACCTGGCGCAGGTATGCCTTGTTGTCCCCGGCACCTCCAAGTTTCCTGGACAGGTCGGGAAGAATGACAACAACTTCCACTTCGAGGACCTGATGGTGTCGGTCAACCACATCCTCGTCGGCCTGCTCAAGCAGTGCGTCGTCGGCAGCCCGCGGGCAACGAGCGGATGACCACTGCGCGCACGGGCGGGATTATTCGGGTCATCGCTGGTGCTGGGTCGCCTGAATGACCTGCTCGATCGCATCCTCGGCCGACGGCAGCTGGGAGATCTCTTCCTGGATCTTGCGCGCGGCGGCACGGGCATCGCTGTCGTCCAGGAGACGGCGCACTTCGTCGGCGATCCTGGCGGGCGTGACGTCGCCGGGCAGGATCAGCGCGCCCGCGCCTGCCCTGGAAACCATCTCCGCGTTGGACAGCGGCTCGGATGTCGTCGGCAGCAGCAGTTGCGGAACGCCGCGTGCCAACGCCGCGAACGTCGTACCGCTGCCAGCATGGTGAACGGCGAGGTCGGTAACGTCGAGCAGTTCGGTCGCCGGAACCCAGCCGACCACTTCGACGTTGCCGGGGATGTCGCCGAACGCGTCCGCGGCCACCGCCCGCCCGGTGGACACGACGACCTGGACGGGAAGTTGCGCCAGGGCATCGATCATGGTCCGGAAGAGCGTCGGCTGTGCGTAGAGAAGCGTGGTGCCGAGGGTCATGTAGACAAGCGGCTTTTCTGGATCACGGTCCAGGACCGTGCGGGGGAGGTCGCCGGGCGGGTTCCACCCGGTGTTGCGCATCAGGATGTGGGTTGTGCCTGGTTTCGGGAAGCCAGGCAGTTGCAGGGATGGCGGGCAGAGGTCCAGGTACGGTGAATCCAGGGTCATCGGATCGTCTATGAGCACGCCGTTGTCGGCGGCTAGCCGGACTACGGCCGAGAAGATGGTGTCCCAGTCGGGACCCGCGGGGATTCGTCCCACACCCATCTGCACGGAAGGGACACCGGCCTTGGCGGCCGCGAAGGCGGCCGCAGCGAATATCGACTCGTTGACGACTAGATCATAATTCCCCTCGGCTAGGACCGGCTCTAGTTCTGCCATCATCGGCCCGGTCGCGAGTTCCGCAGCTTTGACATAGATATCAGCTTCGCTTTCAGGTGACACGTCTTGGGCCGCGAAGGCTTCGAAGACTTCCGCGCCGAGATCCTCCATGTGCGGCCCAGCGGCGACGGCCGCCAGCCCCGCACGCTCCACCTCCGAATGCAGATTCGGGTGCGTGGCTAGGGTCACACTGTGTCCCATCCGCTGGGCGGCAAGAGCCAGGGGAATGACGGGATACAGGCGCCCGTATGCGTCTACTGCGGCGAAGAGAATGCGCATCGGATGCCAGCTCCTTTGAATTTTATGGGTGCGTGCTGAGTTAATCTCAATAACTGGGGATGAGACAGGCTGAGACCCCTGTCAACCGAACGGGGCTTCGTCAGGGGCTGCGAACGCCCGATGTGCAATGTGCCCGCTCCGGCGGAGATAAGTTAGTCGTTGGCGTTGTTGCGAGCATAGCTTGCCGTGATCGACATGCTTTGTCAAGCAATAACGTGACTCGGTGCGAATGCTTCCGTGAGCCGCCATTCAAATAGTAGGCAGCCGATTACCCTCTGGTGCACTGATTTTTGGCCTAGCGCCTCCTTGACTTCTCATGAGGGCAGGTGTTATAGGTTTCTCTATGGGCTATACGTTCTCGCTCGTGCTCAACCGAGAGATAACCGACGACGAATGGAATCTCCTGCTAGAGGGTAATTCTGGCGCTACCAGCGCGCCCGACAAGCTCCCGACTAATGCTGAGATTCCCGTTACCCGAATTGATTTCGATGACACGGTGTCGCCCTCGTTGCAGGCGGCGATCGAATCGGCTCTAGAGGCAGTCAAGCGGGTGCCCGACCTCTCGGTCCCCTCGCTGAACGTCCCCGCGCAGCCCGTGAATCTCCCGCAGGAGGAAACGGGCGAGGAGTCGTAGGCGTCAGTCCAGTGCGCGCCCGTCACCTCGCCGGCGGCAAGCTCCTGGCTGGCGAAAATGCTCGCATGCCCATGCCCATGCCCATGCCCACGCCGGGTGCGGGCAGGGCGGACCGCGCGCCCCGACCGCACCTGGACGCTCAAATATCACCAGGTTTCAATGATGGCACGTCACGCAGCGGTCTCTACCATGAGTCCATGCACTACCTCCTCTCGCCACCCGTTGCCGTGCAGTGGCGTGAGCTGACATAAGCGGCCGAAATCGGTACGGTACATGTTGAGTGCCAGTGTCCGACATGAATACAAAATGGTTTTCGGGTAACGATTGGATTGACGGACTAATGCGCGAGCGCCGGGCGTCGGTTAGTCATTTGTGGTGCCCGGAGTGCGGTGCAGGCGCCTGCGCGCCTGTCAAAACAACAGAAAGCGACTCGGTCGCACTTGACAGGCTAGATAACGCGCATACATAATATGTATGTATTAAGACAGCCGAAGGACGGAAGGATTAGCCGGTGGCGCGGAGACTCAGCTAGGAACCCGTGACAGATTACGTGGCCGATTCCAGCGAGAGTCGGGCTGCCGATCAGGCAAGCCAATTCTCACCGAGACAACCAATCTCCGCGGCCGAGTCTATTTGTCGTGGGCTAACGAGGCACCAGGAATTATCAGGTCAGCGAAAGCCGATCAGATGTAGACGTCTGCTCTTGGAGTTAATAGTCGTCCGAGTTCCTCGATAGCTGCGTGAATTTAATTTGGTACGATGGCTTCCTATCCGTGGAACGGCGCCTGGGAGCCGGCGCAAGTTACGTGGCTGACCATTCCGGGCGGGATCGTCACTATTAAGCCTTGTTCTTAAGGCCCAGCCTTGTTCTTAAGGACACCAATGTCAATCTCGCCGACTAGACAATCCCTCGTCGAGCCGACTGGATCATTCCCCGAACCGGGTATATCGGCACTCCTTCCGCAGCAGGCCGAATGGTTCACCCACTATGACGGCGCCAGGAACTGGTTTTACGTTCCGTCACCATTCGTCTTCCGCATCGAGGGGGACATCCCGGCGGACGTCATCCGTGATGTCGTGAACGGCGTTCTGGCCCAGTACGACTCATTCACCTGCAGGTACGAATTCGATGGCCGGACAGGCTGGAAGCAGCGTTTCGCGGCCGCGCCGCCGCCGCGGTGCGAGCACCTTGAGCGGTCCGAGGCCCCAGCGGGAGAGGGATGGGTGCCGGAGGCTCTCCGGGCACTGATCACCGGGGACCCCCGCGCGATCGACATTGAGGCGGGCCTGGCGCCCGGGTGGCCGTCGTAGTCGGCGCCGAGCCGGGGGTTCATTATCTGCTCCTCATCTGTCATCACCTGGCGCTCGACGCGTCGTCGTGGCGGCTGTTCGCCGCGGATTTGCATCGGGCGCTGACCGGGCACCGCTTGCCGCGGCGGCCGCCGCTGCACGGGATTGTCGATGCGTTCCATCAGTTCGCCGCGTCACCGGTGGTCGCCAGGGAGAGTGCGCACTGGCTGTCGCTCAACCTGGATTCCGCCGTGCTGCCGGCCGCCGACCACGAGAACGTTCCAGACCGCCTTCGAGACGTTCAGGTCCTCCAGAGCGTCCTCGGGCAGAGCGGAACCGCCGGACTGATCCGGGCGGCTGTCCGCAACGGCCTCCGGCCGAGCGAACTGCTCACGCTCGCCGGGGCCGCGGCCGCTCTCGACGTCTTCGGCAACGATGTCATCGCCGTCGACAACACCATCAGGGGACGGGACATCGCTGCCATTCCCGGGCTGCGCGACGTGGTCGGCTGGCTGTCGACCTACGCGCCGTTCGTCCTCACCCGCGCCGATCTCGGGAGCGAGAGGACGCTATTGCCGTATGCGCGCTCTCACATGGCCGACCAGCTCGGCCGCGGACACGCGTTCTCGCTCCTGAAGTACCTGTCGCCTGACCCGGAGATGCGAGCCGCGGTCGCCGCCCGCACTAAGCCCGCGATCACCTGCAATTACGTCGGGACCACCGACGCCCTCTCGTCCGAAGTCGCGGTGTCCCTGGTCAACTTCACCGGTTTCGACCGGCTGGACGTTGATTCAACTCCGTCCCACCCGTTGTTCGTCACCGCCGAGGTAAGCGAGCGCGAGATGACCATCCAACTGGCGTTCAGTGCGCGGCGATACGAGCCGTCGACGGCGCAGAGCCTCCTAGACGCGATCCGCGCGTTCCTCCTGAGATGGGTACACCCATGAGAACGTTCGACATGCCGGTAACTACGACCGCCGTCCGCACCGGCCGTGACGGGTCTCTCGACGCCTACCGCCAGGCCGTGCGCGAGGCCCTCGAGCCCTGGGCAGGCAAGGCGGATGACTGGGACGCGGTCGGGCACCTGCCCCGCGGGATTTTCGAGGACCTGGCCGCGCGCGGCGTATTCCGGGACCGATGGGATCGCGGGCGGGGCCCTGGGCTCGCCTACTCGGTGGTGCTCGCCGAGGAGACCGCAGGGCTCAGCTTCGGCCTTGGTATCGGGGTGACCCTGCACAACGAGACGTTCGCCGGGACGCTGCGCCACCTGGCCAGAAGCGATTACCACCACGAAGTCCTGGAAGCGGCGCTGGGTGGGCAGGCGATCGGCTGCTTCGCGGTGACCGAACCGACCGGCGGATCGGACATCGGCGCGGTCCGGACCCGGGCCGTTCGCCGGGCGGGTTCGTGGCATATCTCGGGCCGCAAGCGATTCATCTCCAACGCCGGGACCGCGACCCACATGCTCTGCGTCGCGCGCTCCGACGAGGGACTGCTCACGTTCGTCCTCCCGGTGGCCGAGCCCGGCGTTACCATCGAGGGCTTCTACCCCAAGCTCGGGACTAACGGGTGCGACGCGGCGCTGCTGCGCATTGACGCCGACGCCCCGGACTCAGCGCAGCTCGGAGCGCGCGGCGCCGGCATGGTCGCCGTACAGCGCGCCCTCGAGCTCGAGCGGGTGGCGGCGTCGGCGCAGGTGATCCTTTTCGCCCGCCGGGCGCAGGGCCTCGCGCTCGCCTGGGCCCGCCGACGCGAGCAGTTCGGCCGGCGGCTCATCGAGCACCAGGCCCTAGCCCACCGCTGGGCCGATCACGAGGCCGAACTCCTGACCGTGGAAGCGCTGCTCAACAGCGTGCTGGTGCTGGCCGCGGACGACCGGCCGATCGGCGTCCTCGCCGCCGCGCTCAAGCTCCGCGCGACCCACCTGGCCCAGCAGGTGGTGGATACCGCTTTGCAGACGTTCGGCGGCCGCGGCTACACGCCCAACTTCCCGATCGAGCGGATGGCCCGTGACCTGCGGCTGTCCCGGATCGGCGCGGGCACAGACGAAGTACTACGGGAACTGCTCGCCACCCGGCTCGCTCGCCCTCACCCCGGCTTTGACCAGGCAGTCGCTGACCTGGACGAAGGAGACATCCCGCTTCCCGACGACCGCCGAGCCTGAGTACCCGAGGAAATCACGGTGAACATGACATCATCGTCATCGCAACTGGCGCTGAGCATCCTGCGGCGCTCCGCTGAACTCCTGTCGCTGAACCTTGCCCTGGACGCCGTCGACCTTGACGGTGAGACCTTCACGTTCGGTCGCGGCCGTGGTGCCGAGATCGGCGGCGTCTCCATCGACTCGATCGAACTCCAGGAAGTCCTGGTCACGCTGGAGAGCGAACTGGGGATCGACCTGCTCGGCATGGACGACCTTGACCGGGTCAGCACGATGGACGGCCTGGTCGCCTTCGTCGAGGCCGAGGCATCACCGGACGGGATCGGCGCCTTCGTCGAGCGCTGGGAAGCGTCTCGATGACGGTCACGTCCGCGCAGAGCGCGGCAGCCGTGGACACGTCATGCTGGGACCTTTTCAATCCGCTCGACCCGGATTTCGCGGGCGACCCGTACCGGCACTACCGTCGGCTTCGCGAGACCGCGCCGCTTTACTTCCATTCCGGCATGGGTGCCTGGCTGGCCAGTCGGCACCAGGACATCGTCGAGATCCTGAACGGTCCCGAGTTCGGCCGAGCCGGCCAGTTGGACACCGCCGACCCCTTCGAGAGGGGATCGCCCCCGGAACAGTTCACCGGCCAGTGGATGATCGGCCTGGATCCGCCGCAGCACACCCGGGTACGCCGGTGCTTCGCCAAGGCGCTCTCCCCGCGCCGCGTGCAAGGCCTGCGGCCGTTCATCGAGTCGTCGGTCACATCGTTGCTCGACCGGCTCGCCGACGAGGGCGGCGGAGACTTTATCGCCATGGTGGCCGAGCCGCTGCCGTTCGCGGTTATCTGCCACCTGCTCGGCATTCCCGATACGGACCGGTCCGTGCTGCTCGAAGTCTGGACCAAGATGCTGCCCCTGATGGAGCCTGTGCTCTCGGACGACGAGCGCGCGGGTGTGGAGGAGGCATCGGGCTGGGGCGTCCGCTACTTCACCGAGCTCATCGACAAGCGACGGCGCCATCCCGGCGACGATTTCATCTCGCATGTCATCTCGGTGTCGGACGATGGTCGCGGCACCGAGGCCGGCGGCCTGACGGCGGCCGAGTTGATGAACAACATCGCGTTCCTGTTCGGTGCCGGTCACGAAACCACGACCAGCGTTCTCGGCACCGGCTTGCACGCGCTCGTTACCGTGCCCGGGCAACTCGGCCGGCTGCGCGCGGACCCCGGGCTGCTGGGCTCGGCCGTGACGGAAATGATCCGGTGGGAAGCGCCGTTCCAGTTCATCGCGCAGCGCGCTCGGGCCGCGACGGTGGTGGGCGAAGCGGACATCGCCAAGGATGAGGTAGTTGTCACCCTGCTCGGTGCAGGCAACCACGACCCGCAGCGCTTCGCCGATCCCGAGACGTTCGACGTCGGGCGCGCGGACGGCCTGCCGCTGTCATTCGGGGTCGGCATGCATTACTGCATTGGCGCGGGCCTCGCCAAGATGGAAGCCGAGATCATCTTCGGGCAGATGCTCGCCCGTTTCGCGGACCTGTCGGTCGAGGAGAAGCCGGGCGTACCGGTCAGGGTTTTCCTTCCGCGCGTTCAACGCGTTGCGAATCAGCGTATGAGGAGCGTGCCGAATGCTGAGCACACTTAGGCTGACCGTCCTCACCGAACCCTCGGCGGCCCGGTCGACGGAGGCGGGCCGGTGACCGGACGCCCGGCGGGTGGCCGTGACCGGGGTCGGGTTGCGCACTCCGGCAGGCTGTCGGCCGGCCGACCTGATCCGCGCGCTCGATGGCGGCCGGACCCTCGCTGAGCCGGTACCCGAGCTGGTGTCAGGAAATGGCCGCGTCACCATCGGCGGCCGGATCCCCGAATTCGACCTCGCGGAGTATGCCGGAGACCGCGAACTTCGCCAGATGGAGCGACCGACGGTGCTGGCTCTGGTCACGGCGACGGACGCGTTGCGTGACGCCGGCTTCTCGGCGGAACCCGGATGCCTCGGGCCCGATACTTTCGGCGTCGCCGTCGGTACCGGCATAGGCAACCAACTCGTGATGGAACGGATCGCCGCGGACCCCGATGCCCAGCTGAGGTCCCTACATCCGGCCACGGTCATGAAGCTGATGAACAATTCCGCCGTCGCCCGGATCGGTGCCCGGTTCGGCGCGTCGGGGTTCTCTGCCACCTACTTCGCGGCGTGCGCGAGCGGCGGGCTGGCGATCGGGGAATCGATGCGCCGCATTCAATCCGGCGAACTGGTGGCCGCGCTGGCCGGCGGCGTGGACACACCTGTGACGCCGTTCACCGTTTCCGCGTTCAGCCGCATGCGGGTCCTCTCAACGCGCAATGCGGATCCCGCGGCGGCCAGCCGGCCGTTCGATAGCGGACGCGACGGCTTCGTGCTTGCCGATGGCAGCAGCTTCCTGCTGCTGGAGGAATGGGAGCACGCCCGGGCGCGCGGGGCGCGCGTCTACGGTGAAGTCGTCGGCTACTTCAGCAACTCAGACGCCTACCACGCCGTCGAGCCCCGGCCGGACGGCATGTCCGCGGCGACATGCATGCGACGGGCGATCGCGGACGCCGGGATCAAGTTGGGCGACATCGGACACGTAAACGCGAATGCCACCTCGACCTGGTACGGGGACGGGGCGGAGAGCCGGGCCATCTCTCAGGTGTTCGGCGATGAATGCCCGCCGGTGACCGCACCGAAGGGCGTGCTCGGGCACACCATCGGCGCGGCCGCGGCCGTCGAGGCATTCGCGTCCCTGCAGTTCTCGGCGCGCGGCGAGGTTCCGCCGATCGCCAACCTCTGTGACGCACCGGGCGCCCTCGACATCGACGTGATCGCGGGCAAGCCCCGCCTCACCGAGAGCCCGTACGCCCTGTCTAACTCGTTCGGTTTCGGCGGGCACAACGTGTCGCTGGTCCTGTCGTCCGCTGCCTGAGACGGATCGGCACCCGCCGTCGGCACTCCGGTTGCCGAGCTAATGCGCGGGCCGATCGCCGCCGTGGTCACAGCTAAAAAGTTCCCTACTTCTGGGTTTTGGAGCACAGGATGAGCGAATCCGGGCAGGCCCCGTTGGACATGGCGGCGAGCGCTGATCGGCTGGTGCTTGTGGGGATGGGGTGCCGGTTCCCCGGCGGGGTGGAGTCGGCGGAGGGGCTGTGGGAGCTGGTGGCCGGTGGCGCGGGACGCGATCGGGCGTTTCCCGGCGGACCGGGGCTGGGACCTGGCAGGACCTGCTATGACCCCGACCCGGACGGCGGGCAAGACCTATGCCCGCGACGGCGGGTTCCTGACGGGACGCGCCGGAGTTCGATGCGGGGTTTTTCGGGATCAGCCCGCGGGAGGCGCTGGCGATGGACCCGCAGCAGCGGCTGCTGCTGGAGGTGTGCTGGGAGGCGCTGGAGCGGGCGGGGATCGACCCGGCCACGCTGCGGGGCACCACGACCGGGGTGTTCGTCGGGCGCGGGTTCCTCGGGATACGGGACGGCCTGGGCTGTGATGGGCGCGGCGGATGGACGGGTCCTGGGACCGGCGGCGCGAGCGTGATGTCGGGCCGGGTGGCGTACGTGCTGGGGCTGGAGGGCCCGGCGGTGACGGTGGACACGGCGTGCTCGTCGTCGCTGGTGGCGCTGCACCTGGCCGGCCAGGCGCTGCGGGCAGGGGAGTGCGACCTGGCGCTGGCCGGCGGGGGTGACGGTGATGGCGACGCCCGGCGATGTTCGTCGAGTTCTCCCGGCAGCGGGGCCTGGCCGCCGACGGGCGGTGCAAGTCGTTCGCCGACTGCCGCCGACGGCACGGGCTGGGCCGAGGGCGTCGGGTTGCTGGTGGTGGAGCGGCTGTCGGACGCCCGCCGCCGCGGGCACCGGGTGCTGGCGGTGGTGCGCGGGCAGCGCGGTGAACCAGGACGGGGCGTCCAACGGGCTGACCGCGCCGAACGGGCCCGTCGCAGCAGCGGGTGATCCGGGCGGCGCTGGCCGCGGCGGGGCTTGGCGCCGGATCAGGTGGACGTGGTGGAGGGGCACGGGACGGGGACGCGGCTGGGGGACCCGATCGAGGCGCAGGCGCTGCTGGCGACCTACGGGCAGGGCCGCCGGAGAGCCGGCCGGTGTGGCTGGGGTCGGTGAAGTCGAACATCGGGCACGCCCAGGCCGCGGCCGGGGTCGCCGGGGTCATCAAGATGGTGCTGGCGATGCAGCACGGGATCGCTGCCCGGCCACGCTGCACGTGGACGCGCCGTCGCCGCAGGTGGACTGGTCGGCGGGGCGGGTCCGGCTGCTGACCGAGCCGGTGCCCTGGCCCGATGCCGGCCACCCGCGCCGGGCGGGGGTGTCCTCGTTCGGGTTCAGCGGCACCAACGCGCACGTGATCATCGAGCAGGCCCCCGCCGAGGCCGACGACACGGTCCCGGCCGCCGGGGATGCCGCGGGCGAGGTGATGTCCGCGGGCCTGCCGGTGGCTGCGCGTGGCTGGTGTCGGGGCGGTCGGCGGCAGGCGCTGGCGGGCGCAGGCGGGGCGGCTGGCGGAGTGCGTGGCGGCGCGCCCGGAGCTGGATCCGGCCGATGTGGGGTGGTCGCTGGCGACGACCCGGTCGGTGTTCGAGCACCGGGCGGTGGTCACCGGGGCGGAGCCGGGAGGAGCTGGCGGCGGGGCTGGCGGCGGTGGCGGCGGGGGAGCCCGCGGCCGGGGTGGTCGACCGGGCGTGGCGGGCGGATGCGGGCAAGATCGGTGTTCGTGTTCCCGGGGCAGGGCGGCGCAGTGGGCCGGGATGGGCCGGGAGCTGGCCGGCGTCCTCGCCGGTGTTCGCGGCGCGGCTGGCCGAGTGCGGCGCGGGCGCTGGCGCCGTACGTGGACTGGTCGCTGGAGGAGGTGCTGGCCGGGGTGCGGGCGCGCCGGGGCTGGAGCCGCCGATGTGGTGCAGCCGGCGCTGTGGGCGGTGATGGTGTCGCTGGCCGCGGTCTGGCAGGCGGCCGGGGTGGCCCCGGATGCGGTGGTCGGGCACTCGCAGGGGGAGATCGCGGCGGCGTGCGTGGCCGGGATCCTGTCGCTGGAGGACGCGGCGCAGGTGGTGGCGCTGCGCAGCCAGGCGCTGACGGCGCTGGCCGGGCGCGGCGGGATGGTGTCGGTGGCCGAGCCGGCCGCGGCGGTCCGGGACCGGCTGGCGCCGGTGGGGCGGGCGGCTGTCGGTGGCGGCGGTGAACGGCCCGGCGGCCACGGTGGTGTCCGGCGAGCCGGACGCGCTGGCGGAGCTGGCCGCGGTGTGCGCGGACGCGGGCGTGCGGACCAAGACGGTGCCGGTGGACTACGCCTCGCACTGCGCGCAGGTCGAGGCATCCGGGAGGAGATCGTGACGCGCTGGCCGGGATCACCCCGGGCCGGGCCCGGATCCCGATGGTGTCGGCGATGACCGGGGAGTTCCTGGACGGCCCGGAGGCCGGCGCGGGGTACTGGTACGCCAGCCTGCGGGCGCCGGTGGAGTTCGACCGGGCGGTCCGGGTGCTGGCCGAGTCCGGGCACCGGGTGTTCATCGAGGTGTCCCCGCATCCGGTGCTGACCGCCGCGATCACCGAGACCCTGGAGGAATTCCGCGATGACGCGGACGACGCCCGCGCCGGTGGTGACCGGGACGCTGCGCCGCGACGACGGCGGGCCGCCGTCGGCTGCTGGCCTCCCTGGCCGACGGCCCACGTGCACGGCGTCAGCGTGGACTGGGCAGCGGTCCTGCCCGGCGGGCGGCGGGTGGACCTGCCCACCTACGCGTTCCAGCACCAGCGGTACTGGCCGGAGCCCGGCGGGGCTGCTGCCGACGTCAGCACTGGCCTCGCCGCCCCGGGCGGAGGCGCGGACGGGCTGCGGCGGCAGCTGGCGCGGCTGCCGGAACCCGACCGGGACCAGATGGTGCTGGACCTGGTCAGGGCGCACGCGGCCGCCGTGCTCGGCCACGCCTCGCCGGACGCGGTCGACCCCGCCCGGACCTTCCGCGACGCCGGGTTCGACTCCCTCACCACGGTCGAGTTGCCGCACCGGCTGACCGCCGCGACCGGACTGCGGCTGCCCTCCACCTTGATGTTTGATTATCCGACGCCGACTGCGCTGGCCGGATACCTGCGGACCGAACTTCAGGAAGACCTTCAGGAAGGTATCGAACGAACCGGGGTTTCGCCCACGGCGACGACCATCGTGGACGAGCCGGTCGCGATCATCGCGATGAGCTGTCGGCTGCCCGCCGGGATTCGCGACCCGGAAGGACTGTGGGACCTGCTGGCCGCTGGCGGCGACGGGATCGGGGACTTCCCCACGGATCGAGGCTGGAACAACGTCTACGATCCGGAGCCAGACCGTCCGGGGACCATTTACATCCGGCAGGGCGCATTCCTTTATGACGCCGGTGATTTTGATCCAGGGTTCTTCGGGATCAG
The DNA here is from genome assembly GCA_963785645.1 of uncultured Actinomycetota bacterium. GTDB lineage: Bacteria > Actinomycetota > Actinomycetes > Streptosporangiales > Streptosporangiaceae > Trebonia. Next base: position 181,376 of record CAWAWG010000012.1, on the reverse strand, counting down.
CCCGCGGGAGGCACTGGCGATGGACCCTCAGCAGCGGCTGCTGCTTGAGCTCTCCTGGGAAGCGTTCGAACGGGCCGGAATCGACCCGGCGCTGCTGCGCGGCTCCCCGACGGGGGTGTTCATCGGCGCCTCCGACCTCGGATACGGGAACGGCAAGGCCCCGGCCACGCTGGAGGGCCATCTCCAGACAGGCGTGACGACCAGCGTGGCTTCGGGACGGCTGTCGTACACCTTCGGGCTTGAGGGCCCAGCCATGACGGTGGACACGGCGTGCTCGTCGTCGCTGGTCGCGCTGCACCTGGCCTGCCAGGCGCTGCGCGCCGGGGAGTGCACGCTCGCCCTGGCGGGCGGTGCGACCGTGCTGGCCAGCATGAACTGGCTCTTGTGGTTCAGCCGTCAGCGCGGGCTATCGCCGGACGGGCGGTGCAAGGCATTCTCCGCCGCGGCGGACGGCGTGGGCATGGGCGAGGGCGCGACGCTCTTGCTGGTCGAGCGGCTGTCGGACGCGCGCCGGAACGGGCACCGGGTGCTCGCGGTAGTGCGGGGCAGCGCGGTCAACTCTGACGGCGCGTCCAACGGGCTGACCGCACCCAGCGGGCTGGCGCAGCAGCGGGTCATCAAGGCCGCGCTGGCGAGCGCGTGCCTGTCGCCGGCCGACGTGGACGTGGTGGAGGCGCACGGGACCGGCACGCCGCTGGGGGACCCCGTCGAGGCCGAAGCGCTCATCGCCACCTACGGGCGGGGCCGGGAGGCAGGGCAGCCGCTCTGGCTCGGCTCGGTCAAGTCCAACATCTCCCACACCGAATGGGCGGCCGGAGCGGCCGGGGTGATCAAGATGGTGCTGGCTCTCCAGCACCAGGAGCTGCCGAGGACCCTGCATGCTGGCGAAGCGTCCACGCACGTGGACTGGTCCGCCAGGCAGGTACAGCTGCTGACCGACGCGGTGCCCTGGCCCGCGGGCGGCAGGACCCGCCGCGCGGGGATCTCCGCCTTCGGCATCAGCGGGACGAATGCCCATGTGATCATCGAAGAGGCGCCGGGGCAGGACGACGCGCTGCCGGACGCTCCGGTGCGCGCCGCCAGCCTGGCCGGCGATGCCGGCCAGGCTGAGAGCCCGGCGATGCCGATGTCAATGCCGGCGGTGGCGTGGCCGGTGTCGGGCCGGACGTGGGAGGGGCTGGCGGCGCAGGCCGGGCGGCTGGGCGACTGGGCGGCGGGGGAGCCAGGGCTGAGCCTGGTCGACGCGGGGTTCTCGCTGGCGGTGTCGCGGGGTCACCTAGAGCACCGGGCAGTCGTCTTGGGCCGGGACCGGGAGGAGTTGCTGGCGGCGCTGGCGGAGGTGGCGGCGGGTTCCCAGGCCGGGCCGGGGGTGGTGTGCGGGCAGGCAGGGACCGCTGGGAAGACGGGGTTCGTGTTCACCGGGCAGGGCGCGCAGCGGGCCGCGATGGGTCTGGGACTGCACGCGGCGTACCCGGTGTTCGCGGCGGCGTTCGACGCGGCGTGCGTGGAGTTGGATCAGCGCCTGCGGGGCCCGGTCGCCGGGGCGGACGCGGGGCCGGGCGGGTTGGCTGGAGGCGGGCTCGCGGGAGCGATCCGGGACGGCGGCACGCTGCTGGATGAGACGATGTGGGCGCAGGCCGGGCTGTTCGCGGTCGAGGTGGCGCTGTTCCGGCTACTGGAGTCGTGGGGCGTCGCGCCAGCGGCGGTGGCCGGTCACTCGATCGGGGAACTCGCCGCCGCGCACGTGGCCGGGGTGTGGTCACTGGCGGACGCGTGCACGGTGGTGGCAGCGCGCGGGCGGCTGATGCAGGCGCTGCCGCGGGGCGGTGCGATGGTAGCGGTGCAGGTCGGCGAGGAGCAGGCCGCCGCGGCAATCGCGGACTGCCCGGCGGTGGGGATCGCGGCGGTGAACGGGCCGCGGGCGGTGGTGATCTCCGGGGACGAGCAGCAGGTGGAGCAGGCAGCGGGGCGGCTGGCCGGGGCCGGGGCTCGGACCCGGCGGCTGCGGGTCTCGCACGCGTTCCACTCCCCGCTGATGGAGCCGATGCTCGCCGCGTTCACGGCGGCGCTGGAGTCGGTGAGCTATGCGGAGCCGCGTATCCCACTGGTGTCCGGGCTGACCGGGGTGGTGGTGTCGAAGGAGGTGACCGAGCCGGGGTACTGGGTGCGGCACGTCCGGGACGCGGTGCGGTTCGCTGACGCGGCCGGGGCGCTGCGCTCGGCCGGGGTGCGGACGTTCGTTGAGGTGGGGCCGGACGGGGTACTGTCCGCCCTCGGCCCGCAGACCCGCGATGACCCCGCGGGGGACGACGCGGGCGGCGAGGCGTGGCTCCCGGCGTTGCGCCGGGACCGGGACGAGCCGGCCACGCTGCTGGCTGCGGTCGCCGGGGTGCACGTGCGGGGCGGGGCGATGGACTGGGCGGGAATCTATGCTGGGGCCGGCGCGGCCGTGGTGGACCTGCCGACGTACGCGTTCCGGCGGCAGCGGTACTGGCTGGTCGGTGATGACGCCCCGGCCGACGCGGCCGGGCTCGGCCTGTCGGCGGCCGGGCATCCGCTGCTGGGCGCGGCGATGGACCTGCCTGCCACCGGCGGGCTGGTCCTCACAGGTCGCCTGTCCGTCACGGCGCAGCCCTGGCTGGCCGACCACGTCGTGGCCGGGCAGGTCATCGTGCCCGGGACCGCGATGGCCGAGATGGCTGTCCGTGCCGGGGACGAGGCCGGCTGCGGCAGCGTGGCGGAACTGCTCATCGAGACTCCGCTGGTGCTGCCCAGCTCCGGCGGCGGCGTGCACGTGCAGGTCACCGTCGAGGCGGCCGCCGCTGACGGCAGCCGTGACCTGGCCATCTACTCCCGGCCAGAAAACGAGGCTCCCGACGGCCACTGGACCCGCCACGCGAGCGGCGTCCTCGCGGCCGACGGGGTTGCGGGCACCGATGCGCACGACCCGGACATGGCCCAATGGCCGCCCACCGGGGCCGAGCCGGTCAGCCTGGACGGCCTCTATGACGGGCTGGCTGCGGCCGGGCTGGAGTACGGGCCGGCGTTCGCGGGACTCCGGCAGGCATGGCGGCGTGGTGCGGAGCTGTTCGCCGAGGTCGCGCTGCCAGAGGGCACGGCGGTGGCGGGCTTCGGTGTGCATCCGGCGCTGCTTGACGCGGCGCTGCACGCGATCGGCCTGGGGCGCGGCCTGGGCGGGGAGCGCGGGCCGCTGCTCCCGTTCTCATGGGAGCGGGTGGTTGTGCATGCGTCGGGGGCATCGGAGGCCCGCGTCCGGGTGAGCCCGGCAGGGGCGGGCGAGGGGGTGTCGGTGCTGCTGGCGGACGAGGCTGGCGCGCCGGTGGCATCGGTCGGGTCGCTGGTGCTGCGGGAGGCGGGCGACCTGGGCGCCGCCGCGGCGGTGGCCCGGGAGGCGCTGTTCGAGCTGCAGTGGGTGCTGGCGGGGAGCGGCCCGGGTGCCGGGGTGGCTGGTGAGGTCGTGTCCCTTGGGGACGGGCCAGCGGTGCCGGGCGGGGTGCGGTACAAGGGGGTGGCGGAACTGGCGGCCGCGGTGGCCGCGGGGGCGCCGGTCCCGGCGGCGGCGGTGTGGCTGGTCCCGGCTGGGGCAGACGGGGCGGCGCCGGTTCCGGTGCGGGCCCGTGGCACGGCCGAACGTGTGCTGGCGGTGGTCCAGGAGTGGCTGGCCGTGGCGGGGCTGGCGGAGTCGCGGCTGGTGGTGGTGACCGAGCGGGCTCTGGACGCCGGGCCCGAGACGCCGCCGGACCTGGCGGCCGCGGCGGTGTGCGGGCTGGTGCGCGCGGCAGCGTCGGAGAACCCGGGGCGGGTGGTGCTGGCCGACGCGGACGACGCCGTCGCGGCCGGGGAACTGCTGGCGGTGGGTGTCGGGCTAGGCGAGCCGGAGTTCGCGGTCCGCGGCGGGCAGCTGCGGGTCCCGAGGCTGGCCCGCGCGCGAGCCAGCCTGACGGCGCCTGACGAGCCGGGCGGGTGGCGGCTGGGGTTCACCGGGCGCGGCTCGCTGGACGCGCTGGCACTGATCCCGGCGCCGGAGGCCGGCCGCGCAACGGGCCCGGGGGAGGCGCGAGTCGGGATCCGGGCCGCGGGAGTGAACTTCCGGGACGTGCTGAACGTGCTGGGCATGTACCCCGGGGAGGCGGGGCTGCTGGGCCTGGAGGGCGCGGGTGTCGTGCTGGAAACCGGGGCGCGGGTGCCCGGCCTGGCCTCAGGCGACCGGGTGATGGGCCTGTTCACCGGGGCGTTCGGGCCGTCCGCGGTGACCGACGCCCGGCTGCTGGCACCGGTCCCGACGGGCTGGTCGCTCGCGCAGGCGGCGTCGGCCCCAGTGGCGTTCCTCACCGCCTGGTACGCGCTGGCGGAACTGGCCGGGCTGCGGGCCGGGGAGTCGGTGCTGGTCCACGCCGCGGCCGGCGGCGTCGGGATGGCGGCCGTGCAGGTGGCCCGGCACCTGGGCGCCGAGGTGTTCGCGACTGCCAGCCTGGCCAAGCAGCCGCTGCTGCGGGAGCTGGGAGTGCCCGGCGATCACATCGCCTCGTCCCGGGACACCGCGTTCGAGGCGAAGTTCCGGGCCGCGACCGGCGGCCGCGGGGTGGACGTAGTACTGGACTCGCTGGCAGGGGAGTTCGTGGACGCCTCGCTGCGGCTGACCGCCCCCTGCGGCCGGTTCATAGAGATGGGCAAGGCCGATGTCCGTGACCCCGCCCTGGTGGCGGCGGACCACGCCGGGGTGGCCTATCAGGCCTTTGACCTGCTCCAGGAGAGCCCGGACAAGATCGCCGGCCTGCTGGCGACGCTGGGCGCCCTGTTCGAGTCCGGGGCGCTCGCCCCGCTGCCGGCCGCGTGCTGGGACATTCGGCGGGCGCCCGAGGCGTTCCGGTTCCTGAGCCAGGCCCGCCACGTCGGCAAGGTCGTGCTGACCGTGCCCGCGCCGCGCCGGGAGGCCAGCACCATGCTGATAACCGGCGCGTCCGGCGCACTGGGTGCCCTGGCCGCCGGACACCTGGCCGCCGGGCGGCGGGCCGCCCGGCTTGTCCTGGTCTCCCGTCGCGGCCCGGCCGCTCCCGCCACGGCGGCGCTGGCCGCCTCCATCGCCGGCGCCGGCGCCGAGGTTCGGGTGACTGCCTGCGACACCGCCGACCGGGCCGCCCTCGCCGCCGTCATCGCGGCCGATCCGCCGGACTCGGTGATCCACGCCGCCGGGCTGCTCGACGACGGCGTTATCGGCTCGCTGACCCCCGGCTGGCTGGCGACGGTGCTGCGGCCCAAGGCCGACGCCGCGTGGCACCTGCACGAGCTAACCAGGCACCTGGACCTGGAGGCGTTTGTCGTGTTCTCCTCCGTCGCCGGGACTCTGGGCAGCCCCGGCCAAGGCAACTACGCGGGGGCTAACACCTTCCTCGACGCGCTGGCCGCCGCCCGTCGCCGGGACGGCCTGCCCGCCGTCTCCCTGGCCTGGGGCCCCTGGCAGGCTGGCATGGCGGGCCGGCTGTCCGCCGCCGACCAGCAGCGGCTGAGCCGCCAGGGGCTTCGGCCGCTTACCAACGCCGACGGCCTGGCTCTCCTCGACGCCGGCGCGGCCGGCTTCGCCGCCCTGCTGGTCGCCGCTCGCCTCGACGCTGGAGCCCTCCGCCGCCCCGGCGGCCACCTCCCGCCGCTCTTGTCCGCCCTCTCCCGCCCCGCCCCGGCCCGCCGCATCGCTGGCCAGGACGCCGGCGTCGGCCAGGCCGCCCGCCTGGCCGCCCTCCCCCCGGCGGAACGCGAGCAGGCTATCCGTGACCTTGTCGCGGGCCAGGCCGCTCAGGTCCTCGACATGGGCCACCACACCGCCATCGACCTCACCCGCAGCTTCCGCGATCTCGGATTCGACTCGCTGACCGCGGTCGAGTTCCGCAACCGCCTCAACGCCGCGACGGGGCTGCGACTGCCCGCCACCATCGTCTTTGACTACCCCACCCCAGCTGAGCTGGGAACCTACATCACCCAGGAACTCGCCGGCCCGCAGGGCGAGGAAACGTCGATTCTCCCGGCTTTCTCAGGACTGGAGAAGCTTGAATCTTCCCTGGCGGAAATTATCGAAGACGAAGCCGAACGGGTCCGCGTCGCAACACGACTCCAGGGGATTCTTTCCAAGCTGAATCTTGCTGGCAAAACAGAAGATGACCTGGTTGCCGACAAGATTCGATCGGCGAGCGATGGCGACATATTCGACTTCATCGATAACCAGCTCGGGATTTAGTGCTTGGCGCGCCTGCGTGCGTTTCTCAAAGGAAGGCGTCGCTAGATGACGAACGAAGAAAAGCTGCGTGAGTATCTCAAGCGGGTAACCGCCGATCTTTACCAGACCCGCGAACGCTTGCGGAGAATAGAAGATCAGCGGCAGGAGTTGGTAGCCATCGTGGGGATGGGGTGCCGGTTCCCGGGCGGGGTGCGGGATCCGGAGGGGCTGTGGGGGCTGGTGGCCGGGGGTGTGGACGCCATCGGGCCGTTCCCTGGTGACCGCGGCTGGGATGTGGAGGGCTTGTACGGGGCGGTTCAGGAAGAGGGCAGGGCGACCCGGCTTGGCGGGTTCATCGCCGACGTGGCGGGGTTCGACGCGGAGTTTTTCGGGATCTCCCCGCGTGAGGCGCTGGCGATGGACCCGCAACAGCGGTTGCTGCTGGAGGTCTCCTGGGAGGCCGTGGAGCAGGCCGTGATCGACCCCGGGTCGCTGCGGGGGTCACGGACTGGGGTTTTCGCGGGAGCGGCACCGTCGTGGTACGGCGCCGGGGCGGGGGAGGAGATGGCGGGGTACCTGCTGACCGGCAATGTGACGGCGCTGATCTCGGGGCGGGTGTCGTACGCGCTGGGCCTAGAGGGGCCCTCGGTCACGCTCGATACGGCATGCTCCTCGTCGCTGGTCGCCATTCACCTGGCGGTCCAGTCGCTTGAATCGGGAGGATGCGACCTCGCCCTGGCCGGGGGTGTCACGGTGATGGCGATCGCGGACATCTTCGCCGAGTTCGCGGTCCAGGGCGGGCTGGCCCCGGACGGCCGGTGCAAGGCGTTCGGCGCAGGAGCGGACGGCACCGGCTGGGGCGAGGGCGCCGGGGTGGTGGTGCTTGAGCGGCTCTCGGACGCACGGCGGAACGGGCGGCGGGTGCTGGGGGTAATCGCGGGCAGCGCGGTGAACTCCGACGGGGCGTCGAACGGGCTGACCGCCCCCAACGGGCGGTCGCAGCAGCGGGTGATCGGGGCGGCGCTGGCCAGCGCGGGCCTGGCCCCCGGTCAGGTGGATGCGGTGGAGGCGCACGGGACGGGGACGGCGCTGGGTGACCCGATTGAGGCGGGGGCGCTGATCGCGGCGTACGGGCCGGGCCGGGCGGAGGGCCGGCCGCTGTGGCTGGGGTCGGTGAAGTCCAACATCGGCCATGCGCAGTCGGCGGCGGGGGTGGCGGGGTTGATGAAGATGGTGCTGGCCCTCCAGCACCAGGAACTGCCCCCTACCCTGCACGCGCGGGAACCGTCGCCGCACGTGGACTGGACGGCGGGGCAGGTGCGGCTGCTGACCGAGCCGACGCCCTGGCCGGCTGGGCGCGGGCCGCGGCGGGCGGGGGTGTCGGCGTTCGGGATCAGCGGCACCAACGCCCACCTCATCCTGGAGGAGGCTCCCGCCGAGGAGGCCAGCGGCCGGGCTGTGACCGCTGGCGCGCGTGGTTCGGTGGCCGGTGACCCTGAAGCCGGTGACTCGGCGCCCGGTGAAAAGGCGGGCGCGGGCCAGCAGGCCCAGGGGGCGTCTGGGCAGCCGGCGCCACTCGGCGGCTTGGTCCGATCGGGCGGTCACCTAGCGTGGCTGGTCTCGGCGCGCACCGCGGCCGGGCTGCGGGCGCAGGCGGGGCGGCTGGCGGCGTGGGCCCAGGCCCGGCCCGGCCTGGCGGCGGCCGATATCGGATGGTCGCTGGCGACTACCAGGTCCACGTTCGAGCACCGGGCAGTAATCACCGGGACGACCCAGCAGGAACTGGCGGCCAAGCTTGCCGCCCTGGCGACAGGGGAGTCCGCAGCCGGGATGATCGCCGGGTCGGTGCCGCCGGGCATGCGGGGCCGGGTTGGCTTCCTGTTCTCGGGTCAGGGGTCGCAGCGGGCCGGCATGGCGGCGGAACTGCACGCGGCCAGCCCGGTCTTCGCGGCGGCGTTCGATGCCGCAGTGGGCCTCCTTGAAGAACTGCTCGGGGAGCCGGTGGCTGAGATGGCCCTTGGCCGCACCGTGGCCGGCCTGGGCGATCCGCGGGCTGACCAGACGCTGTTCGCTCAGCCGTGCCTGTTCGCGGTCCAGGCGGGCCTGGTTGCCTTGCTAGCCGCGTACGGGGTAAGGCCCGACGCGGTAGCCGGCCACTCGGTCGGCGAGGTCGGCGCGGCCTATACGGCCGGGGTCCTATCCCTGGAGGATGCCTGCCGCCTGGTCGCGGCCCGGGCGCGGGGCATGCAGGCGCTGCCCGGGGGCGGGGCGATGTGCGCGATTGCGGCGGCGGAGGATGAGGTCGCCGCAGTGTTGGCTGACATTGTCTCGGCTGATCCCGTGCCGGGTGGTCTTGGCCTGGCCGAGGCCGGGCTTGCTGGGGGCGTGCGCGGCGCCGGGCACGGGAGGCCCGCCGTACCCCGTGGGCGGGTGGGTATCGCGGCGGTGAACGGCCCGGGGTCGGTGGCGGTGTCCGGGGATGAGGAGGCGGTGCGCCAGGTCGCGGGGGTGTTCGCGGCCCGGGGGGTGCGGACGCGGATGCTGCGGGTGTCGCACGCGTTCCACTCGGCCCGGATGGACCCGGCGCTGGCAGGACTGGACGAGGCGGCGCGGGGCCTTGCCCACGCCGTCCCGCGGATCCCGTGGGCGGGGGCGCTGACGGGCGGGCTGGTCGACCGCCCGGATCCCGGTTACTGGGCGGTGCAGGCCCGCCAGCCCGTGCGGTTCGCCGACACGGTCGCGGCGCTGGTCGCGCAGGAGGTGTCGGTGTTCATCGAGATCGGCCCGGACGGCACCCTGTCCGCCCTTGGGCCGGCCGTGCTTGACCTTGCTTCCCTGGCCGGCGATGACAGCGCGGCCCCCCCGTTTGCCGACCCGGTATTCATCCCGGTGCTGCACCCGAAGCTCCGCCGCCGGCGCTGCCGTGCTGGGTGCGCTGGCGGCTGCGCACGTGGCGGGCGTGGCGGTCGACTGGGCAGCGGTGCTGCCGCCAGGCCGCAAGGTGGAACTGCCCACGTACGCGTTCCAGCGCCAGCGGTACTGGTCGCAGCCCGCCACCGCGGCCAACACCGCTGCCGCTGCCCGCGATGGTGCCGGGACGACGGCCGAGGCCCGGTTCTGGGCGGCGGCCGAGGGCGGGAACCTGCACGGGCTGGCGGTTGAGCTGGGCGTGGAGGCGGAGGGCCCCTTCGGCGAGGTGCTGCCGGTGCTCGCGTCGTGGCGGCGGCGGGCCCGGGCGGAGTCGGCGGCGGCGGGTTGGCGCTACCGGGTCGCCTGGGTCCCGGTTCCCGATCCCGGTCCGGCGGCACTGGCCGGCACGTGGCTGCTCGTGGTCCCTGCCGGCGAAGCAGCCGGGGGGCTGGCGGCCGGGTACGCCGCGGCGCTGGCCGCCGCCGGCACCCGTGTCGTCACCGTGCAGGCCGGCCCGAAGATGCCGGCCGCCGAGAGCTCGCAGCCCTTGTCCGTGAGGCACTGGAGGCCGCGCAGCCGGGCGAAGCGGTGCCGGGCGCCGCGGTGCCGTCGGGAGTGGTACCGGGTGCGGGTGTACCGGCGGGAGCGGTACCGGGCGAGGTGGTGCCGGCGGAAATGAAGCCGGCGGAAGCGGTGCCGGCGGCAGCGGGGCCGGCGGAGGTGGCGGAGGTGGCGCCGGCCGACGGCGGCGTGGCGGGTGTGGTGTCGCTGCTGGCCCTGGATGAGGCGCCGCTGGCGGGTTTCCCCGTGGTGCCCGCCGGGCTGGCCGGGACGGCGGGGCTGGTGCAGGCCCTGGGAGATGCGGGGATAGCCGCGCCGTTGTGGGCGGTGACGTGCGGGGCGGTGGCGGCCGGGCCGGGGGAGGCGCCGTCCAGCCCGGTGCAGGCGCAGGCGTGGGGGCTGGGCCGGGTCGCGGCCCTGGAGCACCCGGACCGGTGGGGGGGCCTGATCGACCTGCCGCCGGTGCTGGACGAGGCGTCCGGGGCCCGGCTGTGCATGGTGCTGGCCGGGTGCGGCGAGGACCAGGCGGCGATCCGCCCGGCGGGGATCCTCGGGCGCCGCCTGACCCGGGCCGGGCAGCCCGCAGTGCGCGGGGAGCGGTGGGCACCGCGTGGTACCGCGCTCGTCACCGGCGGCACCGGCGCGGTCGGCGGGCACGTGGCGCGCTGGCTGGCCTCCCGTGGCGCCCCGGGGGTCGCCCTGACGTCCAGGACTGGCCCGGCCGCCCCTGGTGTCCCGGCCCTGGCCGCGGAACTGGCCGCCGCCGGGACAGCCGTGCAGGTCACCGCCTGCGACATCGCGTCGCGCGGTGAGCTGGCCGGCCTGCTGACCCGGCTCGCCGACGGCAGCGCACCGCTCACCGCCGTCTTCCACGCGGCCGGGGCGAGCGCCGGCGGTCCGCTGGATGACCTGGACCCAGCCGGCCTGGCCGCCGAGCTGACCGCCAAGGCGGCGGGCGCGACGATCCTTGACGAGCTGACCGGGAAGCTCAGGCTCGACGCGTTCGTGCTGTTCTCTTCGGCGTCGGCTACCTGGGGCGGCGCCACCCAGGCCGGGTATGCCGCCGCGAATGCCTGCCTGGATGCGCTGGCGGAGGGCCGGGTGGCCCGGGGGCTGCCTGCTACGTCGGTGGCGTGGGGGCTGTGGGGCGGCGGGGGGATGGGCGGGGGGGAGGCCGGTGCCCGGCTGGCGCGGCTCGGCTTGCGGGCGATGGACCCCGCGGTGGCGGTCGCCGCGCTGGGTCAGGTGCTGGACGCGGGGGAGGGGCTGGTCACGGTTGCTGACGTGGACTGGGAGCGGTTCGCCCCGGTCTTCACGGTGCAGCGGCCGAGCCCGCTGATCGGGGCGATCCCGGAGGCCGGGCAGGCCCTGGCCGTTGTCGCGGCAGCGGGAGTCCAGGCCAGGGCGGCGGGCGGCGAGTTCGCGCGGCGGCTGGCTGGGTTGTCCCCGGCGAGGCAGGAGCGCCTGCTGACCGACCTGGTCCGGACGGAGGCGGCGGCGGTTCTCGGCCAGCGGTCAGCTGAGGCCGTTGCGGCGGACCGGGCGTTCAAGGACCTGGGGTTCGACTCGATGACGGCGGTCGAGCTCCGGGGCCGGCTGGGCACCGCGACCGGCCTCCAGCTGTCCCCCACCCTGGTGTTCGACTATCCCGCTCCTGCCGCGCTCGCCCGGCACCTGCGCGCTGTGCTGGCCGGCGACCAGGAGGGCACCGGGGTTCCGGTCCTGGCGCCTGCCCCGGACGACGATCCGGTCGCGATCGTGGGGATGGGGTGCCGGCTTCCGGGCGGGGTGAACTCGCCGCAGGACCTGTGGGGGCTGCTGGCGGCCGGGGGGGATGCGATCGGGGGGTTCCCGCGCGACCGAGGCTGGACGGTGCGGGACGGGGCGGGGTCGTTCGCGCGAGCCGGCGGGTTCGTCTACGACGCGGCGGAGTTCGATGCGGGGTTCTTCGGGATCAGCCCGCGTGAGGCGCTGGCGATGGACCCGCAGCAGCGGCTGCTGCTCGAGGTCTCCTGGGAAGCACTTGAACGGGCCGGGCTCGACCCGAAGGCGCTGCAGGGGAGTTCCACCGGGGTGTTCGCCGGGGCTTCGGCGTCGTGGTACGGGGCCGGCGCGCAGGCCATGGACGACGGCGTCCGGGGCTACCTGCTGACGGGGAACGTGACGAGCGTGATCTCGGGACGGGTCGCTTACGCGCTGGGGCTGGAGGGCCCTGCGGTGACGGTGGACACGGCATGCTCGTCGTCGCTGGTCGCGCTGCACCTGGCCTGCCAGGCGCTGCGGGCGGGGGAGTGCACGCTGGCGCTGGCGGGCGGGGTGACGGTGATGGCGACCTCGGGGGCGTTCGAGGAGTTCGCCGTGCAGCAGGGACTGGCGGCGGACGGCCGGTGCAAGCCGTTCAGCGCCGCCGCCGACGGCACCGGCTGGGCCGAGGGCGCCGGGGTGGTCGTCGTTGAACGGCTGTCGGCCGCGGTCAGGAACGGGCACGCTGTCCTTGCCCTGGTTGCCGGGAGCGCGGTGAACTCCGACGGGGCGTCGAACGGGCTGACGGCCCCCAGCGGCCCTGCCCAGCAGCGCGTGATCCGCGCCGCGCTGGCAAGGGCAGGCGTAGGCGCGGCCGACGTGGATGCGGTGGAGGCGCACGGGACGGGGACGGCGCTGGGCGACCCGATCGAGGCGGGAGCGCTGCTCGCGGCGTACGGGCAGAGTCGGTCGGCCGGGCGACCGCTGTGGCTCGGATCGGTGAAGTCCAACATCGGCCACTCCCAGGCGGCAGCCGGGGTCGCCGGAGTGATGAAGATGGTGCTCGCCCTCCAGCACGGCCTGCTGCCGAAGACACTGCACGTGGACGACCCGTCACCGCACGTGGACTGGTCGGCGGGCGACATTCGGCTGCTGACCGAGCCGGTACCCTGGCCAGCCTACGCGCACCGCCCGCGCCGCGCGGGCGTCTCGGCCTTCGGCGTCAGCGGCACCAACGCCCACCTCATCCTAGAAGAGTCCCCTTCCCAGGAGGAAGCCGGTGGCCTGGGCGTGACCCCGGGCGCCCGTGGTCCGGCGGCCCCTGGTGCGGCAGCCAGTGACTCAGTGGCCGGAGACCCAGCGGACACAGGTCGGCGGGACGGGGCCGCGGGGCAGCCGGCGCGGGCGCGCGGTCTGGTGTCTTCGGGCGGTCAGCTGGCGTGGCTGGTGTCGGCGCGCAGTGCGGCGGGGCTGCGTGCGCAGGCGGGGAGGCTGGCGGACTGGGTGCGGTCGCGGCCGGAGCTTGACCCGGCTGACGTGGGATGGTCGCTGGCTACTACCCGGCCGGCGTGGGAGTACCGGGCTGTGGTGAGCGGCCGGGACCGGGCCGGGCTGGTGGCGGGGCTGGGGGCGGTCGCGGCGGGGGAGCCCGCGGCGGGGGTGGTGTCGGGGCCGGTCCTGCCGGGTGGCGGGGGGAAGGTCGTGCTGGTGTTTCCGGGCCAGGGGGGCCAGTGGGCCCAGATGGGCCGGGAACTGGCGGCGGCCAGCCCGGTGTTCGCGGGGCGGCTGGCGGAGTGCTCGGCGGTTCTTGAGCCGCTGACCGGCTGGCGGGTGGAAGACGTGCTGGCCGGGGCGGCGCTGTCCGGGACGGGCGGGGCACCGGGTCTTGACCGGGTCGACGTGGTCCAGCCCGCGCTGTGGGCGGTGATGGTGTCGCTGGCCGCGGTGTGGGAAGCGGCCGGGGTGGTCCCGGACGCGGTCGCGGGGCACTCGCAGGGCGAGATCGCTGCCGCCGTGGTCGCGGGAATCTTGTCTGTGCAGGACGGGGCGCGGGTGGTCGCGCTGCGGTCGCGGGCGCTGACGGCGCTGGCGGGGCGGGGCGCCATGGCGTCGGTCGCGCTGCCAGCCGAGGTGGTGGCCGAGCGGGTCGCGGCCGGCCCGGCGGGCGGGCAGCTCGCGGTCGCGGCGGTCAACGGGCCGGACGCTACCGTGGTCTGCGGTGACCCGCAGGCGGTCGCGGCCCTGGTCGCCGGGTGCGAGGCCAGCGGGGCCCGGGCCCGGGTGCTGCCGGTGGACTACGCCTCGCACGGCCCGCAGGTCGAGCAGCTCGGGGATCAGATCAAGACGGCCCTGGCCGGGATCAGCCCCCGGCCGGCCAGGATCCCGATGATCTCCGCGATGACCGGCCGGTTCCTTGACGGTCCCGAGCTGGACGCCGGGTACTGGTACGCGAGCCTGCGCGCGCCGGTGGAGTTCGCCCGCTCGGTCCGCACCCTGGCCGTGGCCGGGCACCGGGTGTTCATCGAGGCCTCCCCGCATCCCGTGCTCAGCGCCGCGATCACCGCCACCACGGAGCAAGCAGGCCAGCCCGCGGCGGCGGTCGGGACGCTGCGCCGCGACGACGGCGGCCCCGCCAGGCTCCTTGACTCCCTCGCCCAGGCCCACGTCGCCGGAGTCCCGGTGAACTGGGCCACGGTACTGGCCCCCGCCCGGCGAGTAGAACTGCCCACCTACCCCTTCCAGCACGAGCGGTACTGGCCGCAGCCGTCCCCGGCCGGTCGCGCGGACATGGCGGCGGCGGGGCTCGGGGCAGCCGGCCACCCGCTGCTCGGGGCCACGCTCGACCTGGCCGACGGAGAGGGCCTGGTCCTCACCGGGCGACTGTCCACCGAGGCACAACCCTGGCTGGGCGACCACGTGCTCGGCGGCGTCGTTGTCGTGCCAAGCAGCGTGTTCGTGGAGCTGGCCGCGGCGGCCGGGCACCGGGCCGGCTGCGGGCAGATCGAGGAACTGGTATTGCACGCCCCGCTGGCCCTGCCGTTCGGTGCCGCGACCGACATACAGGTCACCGTCGGTGCGCCCAGCGAGACCGGGGCGCGGCCGGTGCGCGTCCACGCCCGCACCGCCACGGAATCCGGAACAGCCGCAGGGTGGGTCTCCCATGCCAGTGGCCTGCTGGCGGCGGGGCAGCCGCCCGTCATTGACCGGCCAGGGGATTTCCTCACCTGGCCTCCCGAGGGCGCCGTCCAGGTCGATGTCGCTGGCCTGTACGACGAGCTCGCCGAGTCCGGCGTCTATCAGTACGGGGCGGCGTTCCGCGGGCTGACCGCGGCCTGGCGGCGCGGCGATGAGATCTTCGCCGAGATCTGCCTGCCCGCGGGCACCGTCGGCGAGGCCGCGTCCTACGGCATGCACCCCGCCCTCCTCGACGCCGCCCTGCACGCATCCGCTGTCGCGGCCGGGGCAGGGGAGGCCCGCATGCCGTTCGCTTGGACGGGGGTCTGTCTGTACGCGCGGGGCGCCTCGGCACTGCGCGTCCGGCTCAGTAGAAACGGCGACGAGCGGCTGGCTGTTGACGCCGCCGACGCGACGGGAAAACCGGTCGCCTCGGTCGGCGCCCTGGTGCTGCGGCCCGTCTCGGCCGGGCAGCTCGCCGTGGCCCAGGGGAGCCCACGGAACCTTTTCGCGGAAGAATGGATTCCGGTCGTCGATCCGGTACCCGCGCGAGGCCGCTGGGCGGTCAGCGGCGCCGGCAGCCTCGGCTTGGCCGCCGGGCTGGCCGAGGCGGGCCTGGCCGCTGCGGCCTTTCCCAGCCTCGCAGACCTGGCAGCGGCCGTCGAAGGTGGTACCCGGGCACCTGACTACCTTGTCGCCAGCATCGGTGGAGGGGTGCCGGACGGTGGCCCAGCCGCCGACCCGGCAGCAACGGGCCGCCAGGTGACCGGCGAGACACTGGGCCTCGTGCAGGAGTGGTTGGGGCTGCCCGGGCTCGCGGCGGCGCAGCTCGTAATCGTGACCGCCGGGGCGGTCCCCGTGCTGCCTGGCGAGGGGGTTGCCGACCTAGCCGCCGCCGCTGCCCGAGGTCTGGTGCGATCGGCCCAGACCGAGCATCCCGGCCGCATCATCCTGGCCGACCTGCCGCCCCTGCCCTCCGTCACGGCGCAGGCGCTGCGGACGCTGACCGCCGCGCTCGGCTCGGGTGAGCCGGAACTTGCCGTCCGCGGCCAGGCCAGCTACGCCAGGCGGCTGACCCTTGCGTCGCCGCTCCCGGTCGACGAGACGACGAGCGAAGACCGGGATGCCGCTCCGCCGACTGGCGGGACGGCACTGGTGACCGGCGGGACCGGGACCCTGGGCGGGCTCGCGGCCAGGCACTTCGCGCGGACGCGGCGGGCCGCGCACCTGGAGCTTGTGTCCAGGGCCGGGCCGTCCGCCGTCGGTGCCGCTGCCATCGCGGCGGACCTGGCTGCCGCCGGCGCGAGCGTGCGGGTCTGCGCGTGTGACGTCGCGGACCGCAGGGCCCTGGCGGAGGTGCTCGCCGGGGTCCCCGCCGGCGCCCCGCTCAGCAGCGTGATCCACACGGCTGGGGTCCTGGATGACGGCGTCACGGAGTCACTCACCCAGGACCGGATCGACACGGTGATGCGGCCCAAGGCCGACGCCGCATGGCACCTGCACGAGCTGACCGCAGGCCCGGGCCTGCGCGAGTTCGTGCTGTTCTCCTCCGGGGTTGCCACCATAGGCGCCGCCGGGCAGGGCAACTACGCGGCGGCCAACGCATTCCTTGACGCGCTGGCCAGCCACCGCCGGGCGGCGGGCCAACCGGGGGTATCCCTGGCGTGGGGTGCCTGGGTAGCAGGCGAGGGCATCGGCAGGAACCTTAGCCAGGGGCGGCTGGCCAGGATCACCAGCGGAGGGAACATGGAGCTTTCGGCCGACGAGGGCCTCGCGCTGCTTGACCTCGCGCTGGCCAGGGACGAGGCGGTGCTCATGCCCGCCCGGCTGGACATAGGCCAGCTGCGCACCCTCGCCGCTAGGGGGACAGTGCTCCCCGCGCTGCTGCACGGCCTGGCGGGCGCCCCGGTCAAGCCGCTTGCCGGCGACGGGCAGGCCGTCGCGGCCGACGCGCTGCGCCAGCAGCTGGCCGCACTGCCCGCCGCCGACCGTGACGGTCTCGTGCTGAACCTGGTGCGCGCCCATGTGGCCGCCGTCCTCGGATTCGGCTCTCCCGAGGCCATCGACCCCGGGCAGGCGTTCAAGGACCTAGGGTTCGACTCACTGACCGCCGTCGAACTGCGCAACCGCCTGGCAGGCGCGACCGGCCTGAAGCTGCCCGCCACGTTGGTGTTCGAATATCCGAACCCGGCTGTAATCGCCGGGCACCTGCGCAGGGAGATCGCTGTCGACGAGCCCGCACCGGACGCCATCGCGCTGCAGGAGCTCGGAAAACTCGAAAAGCTGGTGCACGAACTGGCCCCAGGAAACGGCGCGCGCAGCTCTCTCGCGCTTCGCATGAAGGCTCTTCTGGCCGTTCTTGAAAGGGAGCACGACGCGGGCGCCGGCCACGGCGAGGACACCGACGTCAAGGCGGCCACGGCGGAGACCATCTTCGACCTTCTCGACAGCGAACTCAGCGAATAGAGGCTCCCATGGCCGATGAAGAGAAGTACCTCGAGTACCTGAAGCGGGCCACTACCGACCTGCGCAAGGCGCGGCGGCGCGTGCAGGAGCTGGAGGCCAGGGACTGGGAGCCGGTCGCGATCGTGGGGATGGGCTGCCGGCTGCCCGGCTGCGTGTCTGACCCGGACGGACTGTGGGACCTGCTCGCCGGCTACGGGGACGCGATCTCGGAACTGCCAACTGACCGCGGCTGGGACACCGACGGACTCTACGACCCCGACCCGGACCGCGAAGGTACCTCGTACGCGCGGACCGGCGGGTTCCTGCACAACGCCGCCGAGTTCGACGCGGGGTTTTTCGGGATCAGCCCGCGTGAGGCGGTGGCGATGGACCCGCAGCAGCGGCTCCTGCTAGAGGTCTCCTGGGAGGCATTCGAACGGGCCGGGATCGACCCCACTACCCTACACGGCTCGTTGACCGGGGTGTTCGTCGGCGGATCGGGCTGGGGCTACGGTGAAGGCGTCCCGAGCGGTGCCGAAGGCTACTTGATGACCGGCACCTCGACCAGCGTGATCTCCGGGCGGGTTTCCTACACGCTTGGCCTCGAGGGACCGTCGGTGACTGTAGACACCGCGTGCTCGTCATCGCTGGTCGCGTTGCACCTGGCCTGCCAGGCGCTGCGGGCGGGGGAGTGCACGCTGGCGCTGGCGGGCGGCGTAACCGTGATGGCCACCCCCGGCGGGCTCGTGGTCTTCTCCCGGCTGAGGGGACTGGCCGAGGACGGCCGGTGCAAGGCGTTCGCGGCCGCGGCCGACGGCATGGGCATGGGCGAGGGTGCCGGGGTGCTGGTGCTGGAGCGGCTGTCGGAGGCGCGACGGAACGGGCGGCGTGTGCTGGCGGTGATCGCGGGCAGCGCGGTGAACCAGGACGGGGCGTCGAACGGGCTGACGGCGCCGAATGGGCGTTCTCAGCAGCGGGTGGTCCGCGCCGCGCTCGCGACGGCCGGCATAGGCACGGCCGACGTGGATGCGGTGGAGGCTCACGGGACCGGGACGGCACTGGGCGACCCGATCGAGGCGGAGGCCCTGCTGGCGACGTACGGGCAGGGGCGGCTGGGCGGGCGGCCGCTGTGGCTCGGCTCGGTTAAGTCCAATATCGGCCATTGCCAGGCCGCGGCGGGGGTCGCCGGGGTGATGAAGATGGTGCTGGCCCTTCAGCACGGCGTCTTGCCGGCGACGCTGCACGTGGACGAGCCGTCGACGCACGTGGACTGGTCGGCGGGCGACATCCGGCTGCTGACCGGGCCGGTGGCGTGGCCGGCGGACGCGCGGCGCCCGCGCCGGGCCGGCGTGTCGGCCTTCGGTGTCAGCGGCACCAATGCCCACCTCATCCTTGAGGAGTCCCCTGCGGCGGGGGAGGGCCGGGCTGCCATGGCGCAGGGTGCCGGTGGCGCGGCGGCCGGTGCCCTGGTGGCGGGTGGGCTGGTGGCCGGTGGCCTGACAGGCGATGACAAGTCGGCCGGTGGCGCGGCGGCCGGTGACCCGGCGGGTGTGGACGGGCGGGACGGGACCGACGGTCTGCCGGCGGCGGAGGAACGTCCGGTGTCTTGGGACAGTCAGCTGACGTGGCTGGTGTCGGCGCGGACTGCGGCCGGGCTGCGCGCACAGGCGGGTCGGCTGGCGGACTGGGTGCGATCGCGGCCGGGGCTTGACGCGGCGGATGTCGGCTGGTCACTGGCGACGACCCGGCCGTTGTTCGAGTACCGGGCGGTGGTCACCGGGGCCGGCCGGGGTGAGCTCGCGGCCGGGCTGGCGGCGGTGGCGGCGGGGAGCCAGCGGCCGGGGTGACGGCCGGGTCGGTGCCGCCCGGGAAGCCAGGGCGGGTGGGTTTCCTGTTCGCGGGGCAGGGGTCGCAGCGGGCGGGGATGGGGCGGGGGCTGCACGCGGCTAGCCCGGTGTTCGCGGCGGCGTTCGATGAGGCGTGCGGGCTGCTCGAGGCGCGGCTGGGGCTGCCGGTCGCGGAGGTCGTCCTGGGTGAGGGCGGAGGATCCGCGGGCCGATCAGACGGTGTTCGCCCAGGCGGGGCTGTTCGCGGTGGAGGTGGGCCTGGTCGCGCTGCTCGCCGCCTGCGGGGTGGTTCCCGACGCGGTGGCGGGCCACTCGGTGGGCGAGGTCGCCGCCGCGTACGCGGCAGGGGTGCTGTCGCTGGAGGACGCGTGCGCTCTCGTCGCCGCGCGCGGGCGGCTGATGCAGGCGCTGCCGGGCGGCGGGGCGATGTGCGCTGTCGCCGCGGGGGAGGACGAGGTCAGAGCCGCGATCGCGGCAGAGTTCGGGGGCGGGGCGGAGGTGGCTGTCGCGGCGGTCAACGGGCCGGGGGCCGTGGTGATCTCCGGTGACGCCGGGCGGTGGACCGGGTCGCCGGGCGGCTCGCGGTCCGCCGGCGCTGCGGGTCCGCCGGCTGCGGGTGTCGCATGCGTTTCACTCGGCGCGCATGGACCCGGTGCTGGCCGGGCTTGACGAGGTGGCGCGGGGCCTTGCCCACGCCGTCCCGCGGGTGCCGTGGGCGGGGGCGCTGGACGGTCGGCTGGTCGCTGGTCCTGATCCCGCTTACTGGGCGGCGCAGGCGCGGCAGCCGGTGCGGTTCGCCGACGCGGTGGCGACGCTGGCGGAGCGGGGGGTGTCGGTTTTCATCGAGGTCGGCCCGGACGGGACCCTGTCCGCGCTCGGTCCGGCCGTGCTTGACCCTGCTACCAGGGTCCGGGCCGGTGGCGGCGGTGGCGGCGGTGGCGGCGCTGCCTCTGGGATTGCCGGGCCCGTGTTCATCCCGGTGCTGCGCCCTAAGCTCCCGGCCGGGGAGGCGGTGCTGGGGGCACTGGCGGGGGTGCACGTGGCGGGTGCCCGGGTGGACTGGGCGGGGGTGCTGCCACAAGGTCGGCGGGTGGAACTGCCGACGTACGCGTTCCAGCGGCGGCGGTACTGGCCTCGGTCGGCTGCGGGGGGTGCGGCTGCTGCCGGGCGCGACGGTGCCGGGACGGTGGCCGAGGCCCGGTTCTGGGCGGCGGTCGAGGGCGGGAGCATGGAAGAGCTGGCGGCTGAGCTGGGCCTGGCGGGTGAACTGGGCGCTGAGGCGCGGCGGCCGTTCGGTGAGGTGCTGCCCGTGCTGGCGTCATGGCGGCGGCGGGCCCGGGCGGAGTCGGCGGCGGCGGGCTGGCTGTACAGGGTCGCCTGGGTCCCGGTTCCCGACCCCGGTCCGGCGGCACTGGCCGGCACGTGGCTGCTCGTGGTCCCTGCCGGCGAAGCAGCCAGGGGGCTGGCGGCCGGGTACGCCGCGGCGCTGGCCGCCGCCGGCACCCGTGTCGTCACCGTGCAGGCCGGCCCCGAAGGCGCCGGCCGCCGAGAGCTCGCAGCCCTTGTCCGTGAGGCACTGGAGGCCGCGCAGCCGGGCGAAGCGGTGCCGGGCGCCGCGGTGCCGTCGGGAGTGGTACCGGGTGCGGGTGTACCGGCGGGAGCGGTACCGGGCGAGGTGGTGCCGGCGGAAATGAAGCCGGCGGAAGCGGTGCCGGCGGCAGCGGGGCCGGCGGAGGTGGCGGAGGTGGCGCCGGCCGACGGCGGCGTGGCGGGTGTGGTGTCGCTGCTGGCCCTGGATGAGGCGCCGCTGGCGGGTTTCCCCGTGGTGCCCGCCGGGCTGGCCGGGACGGCGGCGGCTGGTGCAGGCCCTGGGAGATGCGGGGATAGCCGCGCCGTTGTGGGCGGTGACGTGCGGGGCGGTGGCGGCCGGGCCGGGGGAGGTGCCGTCCAGCCCGGTGCAGGCGCAGGCGTGGGGGCTGGGCCGGGTCGCGGCCCTGGAGCACCCGGACCGGTGGGGCGGGCCTGATCGACCTGCCGCCGGTGCTGGACGAGGCGTCCGGGGCCCGGCTGTGCATGGTGCTGGCCGGGTGCGGCGAGGACCAGGCGGCGATCCGCCCGGCGGGGATCCTCGGGCGCCGCCTGACCCGGGTGCCGTGGCCGCGTGCCGCACGGGGCGTGGGCGCCGTCAGGTGCGGCGCTGGTGACCGGCGGGACCGGCGCGGTCGGCGGGCACGTGGCGCGCTGGCTGGCCTCCCGCGGCGCGCGTGAGGTGATCCTGTCATCCCGGTCCGGGCCTGCCGCTCCCGGCGCGGCGGCCCTGGCCGCTGGAACTGGCCGCCGCCGGGACAGCCGTGCAGGTCACCGCCTGCGACATCGCGTCGCGCGGTGAGCTGGCCGGCCTGCTGACCCGGGCCGCCGCCGCCGGCGTGGCGGTGACGGCGGTATTCCACGCGGCCGGGGTCGTCCCCGGCGGGACGATCGACACCACTACGGCGGAGGACCTCGCCTACGTCCTGGCGGCCAAGGTGGGCGGGGCAGCCTGCCTGGATGAGCTGACTAGCGGAACGCCGCTGGAGGCGTTCGTGCTGTTCTCTTCGGCGTCGGCGACCTTCGGCTCGCCCGGGCAGGGGAGCTACGCCGCCGCGAATGCCTGCCTGGATGCGCTGGCGGAGGGCCGGGTGGCCCGGGGGCTGCCTGCTACGTCGGTGGCGTGGGGGCTGTGGGGCGGCGGGGGGATGGGCGGCGGGGAGGCCGGTGCCCGGCTGGCGCGGCTCGGCTTGCGGGCGATGGACCCCGCGGTGGCGGTCGCCGCGCTGGGTCAGGTGCTGGACGCGGGGGAGGGGCTGGTCACGGTTGCTGACGTGGACTGGGAGCGGTTCGCCCCGGTCTTCACGGTGCAGCGGCCGAGCCCGCTGATCGGGGCGATCCCGGAGGCCGGGCAGGCCCTGGCCGTTGTCGCGGCAGCGGGAGTCCAGGCCAGGGCGGCGGGCGGCGAGTTCGCGCGGCGGCTGGCTGGGTTGTCCCCGGCGAGGCAGGAGCGCCTGCTGACCGACCTGGTCCGGACGGAGGCGGCGGCGGTTCTCGGCCAGCGGTCAGCTGAGGCCGTTGCGGCGGACCGGGCGTTCAAGGACCTGGGGTTCGACTCGATGACGGCGGTCGAGCTCCGGGACCGGCTGGGCACCGCGACCGGCCTCCAGCTGTCCCCCACCCTGGTGTTCGACTATCCCGCTCCTGCCGCGCTCGCCCGGCACCTGCGCGCTGTGCTGGCCGGCGACCAGGAGGGCACCGGGGTTCCGGTCCTGGCGCCTGCCCCGGACGACGATCCGGTCGCGATCGTGGGGATGGGGTGCCGGCTCCCGGGCGGGGTGAACTCGCCGCAGGACCTGTGGGGGCTGCTGGCGGCCGGGGGGGATGCGATCGGGGGGTTCCCGCGCGACCGAGGCTGGACCGGTGCGGGACGGGGCGGGGTCGTTCGCGCGAGCCGGCGGGTTCGTCTACGACGCGGCGGAGTTCGATGCGGGGTTCTTCGGGATCAGCCCGCGTGAGGCGCTGGCGATGGACCCGCAGCAGCGGCTGCTGCTCGAGGTCTCCTGGGAAGCACTTGAACGGGCCGGACTCGACCCGAAGGCGCTGCAGGGGAGTTCCACCGGGGTGTTCGCCGGGGCTTCGGCGTCGTGGTACGGGGCCGGCGCGCAGGCCATGGACGACGGCGTCCGGGGCTACCTGCTGACGGGGAACGTGACGAGCGTGATCTCGGGACGGGTCGCTTACGCGCTGGGGCTGGAGGGCCCTGCGGTGACGGTGGACACGGCATGCTCGTCGTCGCTGGTCGCGCTGCACCTGGCCTGCCAGGCGCTGCGGGCGGGGGAGTGCACGCTGGCGCTGGCGGGCGGGGTGACGGTGATGGCGACCTCGGGGGCGTTCGAGGAGTTCGCCGTGCAGCAGGGACTGGCGGCGGACGGCCGGTGCAAGCCGTTCAGCGCCGCCGCCGACGGCACCGGCTGGGCCGAGGGCGCCAGCGTCCTGGTGCTTGAGCGCCTGTCCGACGCGCGGCGCAACGGCCACCGGGTGCTCGCCCTGGTCGCGGGCAGCGCGGTGAACTCCGACGGGGCTTCCAACGGGCTGACGGCGCCGAACGGCCCTGCCCAGCAGCGGGTGATCCGCGCCGCGCTGGCCAGCGCCGGGCTCGCGCCAGCCGACGTGGATGCGGTGGAGGCGCACGGGACCGGCACGGTCCTGGGTGATCCGATCGAGGCGCAGGCGCTGATCGCGGTGTACGGGCAGCGGGAGGGGCAGCCGTTGTGGCTGGGGTCGGTCAAGTCCAACATCGGCCACACGCAGTCGGCGGCCGGCGCGGCCGGGGTGATGAAGATGGTGCTGGCGCTGGGTCACCAGGAGCTGCCGCGGACGCTGCACGCAGGTGAGCCGTCGCCGCACGTGGACTGGGCGGCGGGGCAGGTGCGGCTGCTGACCGAGCCCGTGCCCTGGCCCGCCGCTGCCTCCGGGGTCGGCGGGAAGCCGCGCCGGGCGGGGGTGTCGTCATTCGGGATCAGCGGGACCAACGCGCACGTGATCATCGAGGAACCCTCGCTGGCGCTGGTGAGCGATCCGGCGGTTGGCGACGGCGGTGACGGTGGCGGGGCCGCAGTGGTGGCTGGTGGTCCGGCGGCGTGGCTGGTGTCGGCGCGCAGTGCGGCGGGGCTGCGTGCGCAGGCGGGGAGGCTGGCGGACTGGGTGCGGTCGCGGCCGGAGCTTGACCCGGCTGACGTGGGATGGTCGCTGGCTACTACCCGGCCGGCGTGGGAGTACCGGGCT
This sequence comes from uncultured Actinomycetota bacterium, assembly GCA_963785645.1. Lineage (GTDB taxonomy): Bacteria > Actinomycetota > Actinomycetes > Streptosporangiales > Streptosporangiaceae > Trebonia. The sequence continues at coordinate 157,652 of CAWAWG010000012.1, read as the reverse complement.
GTGGTGAGCGGCCGGGACCGGGCAGGGCTGGTGGCGGGGCTGGGGGCGGTCGCGGCGGGGGAGCCCGCGGCGGGGGTGGTGTCGGGGCCGGTCCTGCCGGGTGGCGGGGGGAAGGTCGTGCTGGTGTTTCCGGGCCAGGGGGGCCAGTGGGCCCGGATGGGCCGGGAACTGGCGGCGGCCAGCCCGGTGTTCGCGGGGCGGCTGGCGGAGTGCTCGGCGGTTCTTGAGCCGCTGACCGGCTGGCGGGTGGAAGACGTGCTGGCCGGGGCGGCGCTGTCCGGGACGGGCGGGGCACCGGGTCTTGACCGGGTCGACGTGGTCCAGCCCGCGCTGTGGGCGGTGATGGTGTCGCTGGCCGCGGTGTGGGAAGCGGCCGGGGTGGTCCCGGACGCGGTCGCGGGGCACTCGCAGGGCGAGATCGCTGCCGCCGTGGTCGCGGGAATCTTGTCTGTGCAGGACGGGGCGCGGGTGGTCGCGCTGCGGTCGCGGGCGCTGACGGCGCTGGCGGGGCGGGGCGCCATGGCGTCGGTCGCGCTGCCAGCCGAGGTGGTGGCCGAGCGGGTCGCGGCCGGCCCGGCGGGCGGGCAGCTCGCGGTCGCGGCGGTCAACGGGCCGGACGCTACCGTGGTCTGCGGTGACCCGCAGGCGGTCGCGGCCCTGGTCGCCGGGTGCGAGGCCAGCGGGGCCCGGGCCCGGGTGCTGCCGGTGGACTACGCCTCGCACGGCCCGCAGGTCGAGCAGCTCGGGGATCAGATCAAGACGGCCCTGGCCGGGATCAGCCCCCGGCCGGCCAGGATCCCGATGATCTCCGCGATGACCGGCCGGTTCCTTGACGGTCCCGAGCTGGACGCCGGGTACTGGTACGCGAGCCTGCGCGCGCCGGTGGAGTTCGCCCGCTCGGTCCGCACCCTGGCCGTGGCCGGGCACCGGGTGTTCATCGAGGCCTCCCCGCATCCCGTGCTCAGCGCCGCGATCACCGCCACCACGGAGCAAGCAGGCCAGCCCGCGGCGGCGGTCGGGACGCTGCGCCGCGACGACGGCGGCCCCGCCAGGCTCCTTGACTCCCTCGCCCAGGCCCACGTCGCCGGAGTCCCGGTGAACTGGGCCACGGTACTGGCCCCCGCCCGGCGAGTAGAACTGCCCACCTACCCCTTCCAGCACGAGCGGTACTGGCCGCAGCCCACCAGGGCAGGCACAGCCGACGTAGTCGCGACGGGCCTGGGAACGACGGGGCATCCGCTGCTGGGCGCGGCGGTGGAACTCGCCACCAGTGACGGGCTGATTCTGTCCGGTCGGCTGTCGACGGCGGCGATGCCGTGGCTGGCCGATCACGTCCTGTCTGGGGTGGTGCTGGTGCCGGGGACGGCGTTCGTTGAGCTTGCCATGGTGGCCGGTCAACAGGCAGGGTGCCCCCGGGTCGAGGAGCTGACCCTGGATGCCCCGCTGGTGCTGTCCGCCAGGACCGCCGTGCAGGTGCAGGTCACCGTCGGCGGGCCCCGCCAGGACGGGCAGCGCGCGGTCGAGGTGCATGCCCGGTCCGAGGGCGACGGCCCGTGGACCCGGCATGCCAGCGGGCTGCTGTCCCCGGCGCGGGCCGAGGTCCCGGCGGGGCGACGGGAGTTTCTTGCCTGGCCACCAGAAGAAGCGGTACCGGTCGATGTCACGACCCTGTACGAGGGACTGTCGGCGGGTGGGTACGGGTACGGGCCGGCGTTTCGCGGCCTGCGCGCCGTCTGGCAGCGCGGTGCCGAGGTCTTCGCCGAGGTCGCCCTTCCGGATGCCGTGGCCGCCACCGCGGCGTCCTATTGCCTGCACCCTGCCCTGCTGGATGCCGCCCTGCACGCCTCCGCCGTGGTCACTGCCGCCACTGCCGCTCCAGGAGAGTTGCTGCTGCCGTTCGCGTGGGGCCGGGTCAGCGTCCTCGCGGCGGGTGCGCGAGTGCTGCGGGCGTGGCTGTCGCTCGATGCGGGCGGGCGGCTGTCCCTGGAGGCGGCCGACGCCACGGGCACCCCGGTCGTTTCGGCATCGCTGGCACTGCGCCCTGTCAGCGCGTGGAAGCTTGCGGCGACCCGGAGCGAGGTGGACAACGAGCTGTTCACCACCGACTGGGTCCCGGTCCCGGCCGTCGGCGGCCTGGCGGCGAGTACCTGGACGGTGGCCGGGACGGGTGCGGGATTCCTGGTCAGGGCCGGCGCCAAGGCGTATCCGAGCCTGGGCGCCCTGGCCACCGCCGTACGGTCCGGAGACCCGGCCCCGCGGGTGGTGCTGGCCTGCGCAGGGGACGCCAGGGACGCAGGCGACAGCGCGCCGGGCCAGGGCACCGACCCTGGCCGGGACGCGGGAGCGGCGGCACGGCGGGTGACGGCACAGGTGCTTGGCCTGGTTCAGGAGTGGCTGGGGCTACAGGAACTGGCCGGGTCGCGGCTGGTGATCGTGACCCGGGGGGCCGTGGCGGCGGTGCCGGGCGAGGCGGTGACGGACCTGGCGGCCGCGGCGGCCTGGGGGCTGGTGCGGTCGGCGCAGTCGGAGAACCCGGGGCGGATCGTGCTGGTGGACCTGCCCGCCACCGGGGCTGACGGCGGCGGCGTGGCCGAGGCGCTTGCCCAGGCGATGGGCGCCGGCGAACCGGAGTTGGCGGTGCGCGGCGGCCAGGCGTACGCCCGGCGACTGACCCGCCCGGCGCGGCGGGCTGACAGTGCCAGGCGACGGAGAGCCGTGGCGGCTGGAGGCGGACGGGACGGGTCTCGACGGGCTGGTGCTGACGCCGTGCCAGGAGGCTGCCGCGGCGCTGGGCACCGGGCAGGTGCGGGTCGCGGTGCGGGCGGCGGGACTGAACTTCCACGACGTGCTGATCGGCCTCGGCGGGTATCCCGGCGGCGGGGTGCCGGGCGTCGAGGTCGCCGGGGTGATCCTGGAGACGGGGCCCGAGGTTGTCGGGCTCGCGGCCGGTGACCGGGTGCTTGGCCTGGCGGACGGCGCGTTCGGCCCGGTCGCCGTCACCGACGCGCGGCTGCTGGTTCCGGTCCCCGAGGGCTGGTCGTTTACGGCCGCGGCGGCGGTGCCGGTCGCGTTCTCTATCGCGTGGTCCGCGCTGGCAGACCTGGCCGGCGCCTGTCGCCGGGCAGACGGTGCTGGTGCACGCGGGGACCGGCGGGGTGGGCATGGCGGCGGTCGCCGTCGGCACGGTACCTGGGGCTGGAGGTGTTCGCCACGGCAAGCCCATCCAAGCACGGCGTGCTGGGCGCGATGGGCCTGGATGATGATCATGTGGCCTCCTCCCGTGACGCCGGGTTCGAAGCGGCGTTCCTGGCCGCGACTGGCGGGGCCGGGATGGACATCGTGCTGAACGCGCTGAGCGGGGAGCTGACCGACGCCTCGCTGCGGCTGCTGCCGCGCGGCGGAGCGTTCGTCGAGTTGGGCCGCACCGACATACGGGACCCGGAGCAGGTCGCGGTCGCTCATCCAGGGGTCGCCTACCTGCCGTTCGTCGGCTGGGAGGCCACGCCGCAGCGGCTGCGGGAGATCCTGACGGAGGTGACCGGACTGCTGGCGGCCGGGACGCTGGCGATGCCGCCGGTGCACGCCTGGGATGTGCGCCGCGCTGGCGAGGCGTTCCGCTACATGAGCGAGGCCAGGCACACCGGCAAAATGGTGCTGACCATCCCCCCGGACCAGTCAGCCCCTGGCCAGGAGGGAACGGTCCTGGTCACCGGGGGCACCGGGATGCTGGGGGCGCTGACGGCCCGGCATCTCGCCGTCACCGGGCGGGCCGCCCGGGTGGTGCTGGTGTCCCGGTCCGGGCCGGCTGCGCCTCGCGCCGTCGCGCTAGCCGCGGCGTTGGCCGACGCCGGAACATCCGCGGCCATCACCGCCTGCGATGCCGCCGACCCGGCCGCGCTGGCCGCAGTGCTTGCCGCCATACCAGCAGACACCCCGCTCATCGGCGTCGTCCACGCCGCCGGGGTGCTCGATGACGGCACCGCCACGTCGCTGACCCCGGCCAGGGTCGACGCGGTGATGCGGCCCAAGGCTGACGCCGCGTGGAACCTGCATGAGCTCACCCGCGGCGCGGACCTGCGGCAGTTCGTCCTGTTCTCCTCCGCGTCCGCGACGTTCGGCGCGCCCGGGCAGGGGAACTACGCCGCCGCGAACGCCTTCCTCGACGCCCTGGCCGTCGCCCGGCGGGCCGATGGCCTGCCAGCCGAATCCCTGGCCTGGGGGCTATGGGCCGATGCCAGCGGTATGACCGGCCGCCTCACCGAGAGCGACCGGGCCAGGCTCGCCCGAGGCGGGGTTGCCGCGCTGACCGCTGAGGAAGGGATGGCCCTGTTCGACCGGGCCGTGGCCAGGGACGAGCCGCTGCTGGTTCCCGTCAGGCTGGACGTGGCCAGCCTGCGCGCCAGGGCGGCCCGGGGGGAGGCGGTTCCCGCGCTGTGGCGCGGCCTGACCTGTGCCCCCGGCGGCTCCTTCCCAGCCGTCCGGCAGGACCTGGCTGACTTGCTGCGGCAGCGACTAGCGGGTATGTCCCGGGCGGACCAGGAGCGGACAGCGGTCGACCTGGTCCGCGCGCACGTCGCCGCCGTCCTTGGCCACGGCTCGGCTGACGAGGTGGCGGCGGGGCAGGCGTTCCGTGACATGGGGTTCGACTCGCTGACCGCGGTCGAGCTGCGGAACCGGCTGGGCACCGCGACCGGGCTGGGGCTGCCCGCCACCCTGGTCTTCGACTACCCCACCGTCGCTGATCTCGCCGCCAGCCTCAGCGAGCAGCTCGCTGTCGTCGCACCGCCGCAGCAGGCGGCGCCGCCGCAAGCCGGGGCGGAGCGCCCGACGGCACGGCCGATACCCGAGCTCATCGTAGAGGCGTGCTACAGCGCCATCGCCAGCCAGCAGATAGCTCTCGTACCCGACATCACGATGGGCGCCATGGGGCTCAGGGCCAAGGCCAGTGACCCCGCCTCCTTCCGGGGCCGCCTCAACGTCGTAGAACTCTCCCCCGGCGCCACGGGAAATCCCATCGTTTGCATCTGTCCCGCGGTCGCGGTGACAAGCCCGGATGTCTATCTGCGACTAGGCCTGGAGTGGGTCGGTCGGCGCCAGGTGTCGGCGCTCGTGCCACCCGGCTTCGCCGTCGGCGACGACCTGCCCGCGACGGCCGAGGTGCTGACCAAGGCGATGGCCGATGCCGTACTCGGCCACGTCGGCGACCGGCCCTACTCCCTCGCCGGGGTCTCCTCGGGCGGTCTCCTCGGGTTCGAGATCGCGAGGGAGACAGCGCGGCGCGGCAGGCCTCCGACGGGCGTCATCTTCCTTGATACCTACCGGATGAACCACCCAGTGCTGGAGACCATGGAAAACGCCCTGGTGAGCACCCTCCTTACGCGGCACCGGGGCGACGGCCCTACCTTCGAGAACCTCACCGCCGCCACCTGGATCTGCAACCGGCTGTTCAGCGACTGGGAACCCGCCACGATAGGCGTTCCTTCACTTCTCGCCCGCGCATCCGAGCCGCTGATGCCGAGCGAGGATGACTCGTGGCGCACCGAGATAGACGTGGTTTCCAATCATGTCGACCTGCGCGGAAACCATTTCACCTTCATGGATGCCGACAACATCGCCGACACCGCGGCCAAGCTCGACAACTGGCTAACCGGAATCGAGTCCGGCAGCCATGACGCTATCAGCTATCAGCTATCAGGAAAGGGGTCACCAGCATGACGGCAACGCTGAATGAGGAGCAATTCGCCGTGGAATTCGCCGACATTTTCAGGAAGGTATCCGACGAGGAGCTGCCCGCGGACTTCACCCTTGACACCCTGGTCGAGCAGCTCCCGATTGACTCAATGGGCCGCATCGAGCTGGCCGGCGCCCTGGAAGACCGTTTCGGCACGCGCATCGATGATGACTCGCTGCGCAACGCGACGAGCCTCCGGGACATATACGCGGCGGCCGTCGCTGGTTCCCCAGGAGACTGAGGCGGTCATGGATATCGTCGTCACCGGCCTCGGCGCGGTCAGCCCGCTGGGGAATAGCGCGCCCGCCACCTGGCAGGCCATGCTGGACGGGCGATCCGGGATCGCCGCGATCGATCAGTCCTGGGCGACCGGGCTCTCAGCGCGCATCGCGGGCCAGGTCGATGTGGACCTGGACGCGTACCTCGGCCGGGCGTACGCTCGCCGGCTGAGCCGGGTCCAGGCCCTCGCGGTGATCGCCGCGCGCGAGGCCATGGCCGACGCGGCCCTGGACCTTGCGCCCGTGCCGGGCGACCGCCTCGCGGTTAGCTTCGGCACCAGCATCAGCGGCCTGGCGAGCGTGGTGGATCAGGCGCAGAGATACGCTGGCGGCGGTGAAAAGGCCGTGTCGGTCTACGGCACGACCTGGGCCATGGCGAACGGGCCCGCCGCGGCCATCGGCGTCGAGCTCGGCGCGGAGGCAGGCGTCCATTCCATGGCCAGCGCCTGCGCGACCGGCGCGGAGGCCCTGGCGTGGGCCAGGTCCATCCTGCTGGAAGGCCGGGCCGACGTTGTCGTCGCCGGCGGCGCCGACGTGGCGGTGTGCCCTCTGGTGATGGGATGGTTCACCCGCATCCGGGCCCTGTCCACCCGCAACGCCGAGCCCACCCGCGCCTCGCGTCCCTGGGACCGGCAGCGGGACGGCTTCGTAATGGGCGAGGGCGCCGGCGTGCTCGTGCTCGAAAGAGCCGACCACGCCAGGGCCCGGGGTGCCGGGGCCTACGCGCTGCTGGCCGGGGCGGCCATTACGTCCGACGGCCACGATATGGTCCAGCCGCGGCCGGATGGAGCCGGAATGATCCGGGCGGTCGCCCGCAGTCTTGCCGACGCCGGAATTGAGCCGGGCGATATCGATGTCGTCAACGCGCACGCCACCAGCACCGTGCTAGGCGACACGGCGGAGGCGCACACCATCCGCCAGGCCGTCGGCGACCATCCGGCGGTCACCGCCAACAAGTCGCTAATGGGCCACCTGCTCGCCGGTTCCGGTGCCGTCGAGTCCATAGCGACGGTGCTGTCTATCCGCGACGGCGTCGTGCCGCCGACTGTAAACCTTGACGATCCCGAGGACGGCCTTGGCCTCGACATAGTGCGGGACCAGCCCCGGAAGGCCGACATTACCGCGGCCCTGAAACTATCATTCGGGTTCGGCGGTCACAACGTTGCCCTGGTATTCACAGACCCGTGACCTCAAGCCGATGCCGTCACAGGCGGATGTGTAGGATACCGCTGATCTTTACAGCAGATCGCTTTAAAGCACGTTTTACAGCAGGGCCGCTGTCCTTTACAGCAGGCTGCCGGACGCGAGCGGCCGGCGGGTGGCACAAGGCGCACAGCCCACCGGCCGCGCGTGATCACGAATCAGTCGGCGCGTCGCGGCCTGGGGTGACCATCGAGTTCACTGTCCCGTCCTCCGCCGATCGGGTTCAGGCGGGATTCGGCTCGCGCTACCAAGACGTCCTCATTGCGTCGCAGTTCAATCGGAAACTCACCGACTGCCTGATAGAATGAACGGCTGCATCCTGGCTTGAACCAGTCGTGCAATTCTGCGCAGATGACGTCAACCGCTGAGATCCACGAGTTTGCGGTGGCAAAGATCTCTGTCTCGCTTCCCTCGACATCGACCTTCAGCAGGTCGATCCGGTCCAGGCTGAACTCCTTGATGATTTGGTCAAGGGTGACGGCCCGGACGAGCCCCGCACCTGGATCCGCATCCGCATCTGTTACCCGGAGTCCCCAGGCGCCGATCCCGGGATCCGTGATCGAGATCACACCATTCTCCCGCCAGACGGCTGCGTGCATCGCGTGCACGTTTGGGAAACGTGCTGTGTTGAACTTCAGCAGTTCAAAGTTCTCGGGATCGGGTTCAACTGCGATGATCGTCGCCTGCGGGTATTTGCTTGCGAAAAATGCTGTGGACAGCCCTATGTATGCACCGATATCGACGATCACCGTGGGTGGAGCATTAAATGACCAGTCATACTCGCGGTTCAAGAAGATTTCGAGGAACGCGATCAAGTCCGACGTGCGAAGCCGAAGGATGAGAGGAATTTCGGTCCCTGGCAGCCGGGACATGACCCGGCGCCCAGCCAGTTTCGGTCGGATATGGCTGGCGGTCAACAGGAGGGGGCCTCTGAAGGTTCCGAAGATGTCGGCGTACTTCATGTAATAATACGGTGCTGCGATAATCTTTTCAAAGAGTGACATTTTCACGACGGTTCCTTCCGAATGGCACGTCAAGCGGTAGTGCGTATTGTCGACCGGCCCTACCCGTGGCCGCCCCGCCCCGAAGGCGGGAAATACTAGGGAGCCTGCGTGTGCATTCTTCACTGCGGTGAGGGTCGTGATGCCCCAGCGAAACAGCCGAAGCGCAGGACAACGACATGCTCTTTGAAGTTTAAGTCCTTTCCTGGCTCGGTGAGGCGCTGAGCGCAACGGATCAGGCCGATGTGGCTGTAGGCCTGCGGGGGTGGTTGCCCAGTGATCGTTCGCTGACGGGGGCGTATTCTTCTGGCAGCAGGCCAGTTGGTCCGGCGGCGGCGGTGAGTTGGCCGAACAGTTCTTCAGCTTCGTCGCGTCGACCCCAAGCCGCTGCGGCAGTCCGGGGCGCTGCGGTAACGCGCTTTCCGTCGTGTCCGCACTGATGACCGGGGCGGCCTCCGCGAACAGGGAAAACGCGGCATAGAAGCCAGCGCTTATGGCGCGGATGCGGTTGAGGGGCGGAGCTGTCCCGTCGCGGACCCGGAGGCGGGCGGCGATGGACTCCGGATCCGCGGTGAGGTGCATGAGCATTCCGCCACGCTGGGCACCGTCCCGCGCCAGGCTGACTGCGTCCTCGTCGGTGATGCGGGAGCGGCCGTGCAGGAGCGGCCCGTAGACGAGTTCGCTGATGAAGCTGCGGTCTAGGGCGATGACGCTTGCCAGACCGGTTCGGCGAGTTTTGCGCGCATCCGCGGGTACGGGTCGCGGAGCGGTTTTCGCGTCGCGCGTCGGCGATCCTGGATCGTGTGGAGTGGCTTGTCGGCGATGTAGTGGCGGCCTCGGCCGGTGCCGCGCGGGCTCAGGATGCCGGCGGAAGCGAGTGCGGTCAGGTCCCTGGTGGCTGTCTGCTCGGTTACCTCGGTACGTTTCATATAGCCGCCGCGCCGTACCCGGTAGCCGAGGACCGCGTCGAACATCGCGTCAAGCGTCCGTTCAGGCAGGCCGTGCTCCTGGGCAAGCGCATCGAGTTCGCTCCAGGTCTGCCGGGCCTCATCGACCCGCCGGGCGACTGTCTGGGCTTGCATGTGGTGCGCGCGTAGATTGAAGGTCAGCCACAAGTGCGGGTCGGAGCGCGGCTGCCACGAGCCGTGTCCGGTGTGGGCGAGGACACTGTAGTAGTCCTCGGTGTTGGCGCCGAGCCACTCTTCGATGCTGCAGAATTCCGGCTCGCCGATGTCGGAGCGGGTAAGTACGAGGGTCGCGAGTGCGCGGGCCATTCGCCCGTTGCCGTCCCGGAACGGGTGGATCATCACCAGGTTCAGGTGCGCCATGGCCGACCGGACGATGGGATCGCTGTTGAGGCCGACGTGCAGGCTTGCCGCGAGCGCTTCCATGAGGGGCGGCACGGCCGCATAGTCCGGTGCTTCATAGACGACCCGGTCGGTTCGCTCATCGTGGACGTAGATTGGCCCCTTGCGGTAGCGTCCTGGCGACCTGCCTAGATCGTGGCTGAGCATCATGTAGTGCATGGCGCGCAGTTCCGTCGTGTCGAAGGTGGCGTAGTCGGCCTCGCTCATCGCGAGGACATAGCCGAGGGCTTGGCGGTACCCCTGTATTTCCAGGAATGTCTTCTCGTCGGCGCTGAAAGGTTCGTCGCCGTCGATCGCTGCGGCTGCGTCGTCCTCCGCGACCTCATATCCCTCGATGCTGTTGGAGCCCCGAATGTTGCGTGCCAGCGCGGATCGTCGCAGGCCGCCTTCCCATCGCCGCGGAGTGCGCAGGACATCGCGTAGGTTCTTGCGCATCTGGTGGATCTCACCGAGCGCCACCTCGTCCTCGCTTGTCAGCGGGGGCGCGGTGTATAGAACCGGACGAAGGGATGATGCATTCATGCAGTCATGCTAGCCGACAGATGACTACTTAAACCTATCATTGCGTCATCCCGGGACACGCGTGGCCGAGGACAAGGCCGGCCGCCTCGTAGCGTTCTAGTTGCGGCCACCACGACGGAACAGTAAGGTACCCGCCGGGCCGCTAACCTCGTATCCGGCCAGTTCAGAGGCATACAGCGGGGGATGCCCGACCCTCTGCAATGCTGCTCCCTCGGGCGTGACAGCTCCGCGGACCGAAGCAAGCTGGTCTCAGCCTGGGCCACGCTTCGACAGAGGACCGGGGTCGTCTCGTTTATAGCCCGGGGAACGACCCGCAGGAGCCCAGCGGTCATTGACGGAGGTCGTGGACCTTTTTAATCTCATCTGCGGTCAACCGGGCAACGACTGCCGCCCGGATGGCTGGGTCCAGGGCGTCGAGTTGGTCATGGATGTCCTGCACGACCGCCTCGGCTTCCTGATGTTTCTCGCGTAGCTGGAAGGCCGCGAAGGCCAAGGCAGCCGCGGCTGCCGCCAGCAGCACGGCCCGCGTGATCCGCGTCGATGAGCTCATGCGTTTACCTTATCCCGGATGTCACCGGTCGCTATCGGGGCCTGGCATCGCAGCTTCTGAGAGCCTTCCACGGCCCGTGAGACGACCTTGTAAGCGGACGGTCAGCGGGATGCCAATGGAGTCGAACGGCTGGGTTCCCACGCAGGTACTGGCCCGCTACGGTGCCAGTACCCTGGGCTCCGGCGCACACAGCAATGACCATCTCAGGTGTTCCGCCCGGTCGTGCGGGACTACCTGACGATGGTTACCTACGAGGACGGCTGGACCCGCCAGATCCAGCTCCCGCAGTACGGGAAGGCCGAGGTTATCGTCGACCCGTGGCTGAACGGCGGCCAGCCGACGGTTGCCAGGCGGGGTGTTCGCGTCGCGGACATCGTGAGCAGACTCGCAGCGCATGAGCCCGCTGAGGACGTCGCCGTCGACTATGGCCTGACCGTTCCGGAAGTTGAAGCGATCCGGCGGGGAGCGTGAGCCGTGGCGGTGAATCCTTCCTACGGCCTGCGCCGGGCGAAGCTGGCTTACCCGCCCGAATGACCCTGCGACTCCCGTGCACGCCGCCTGGCGCAGTCCGGCAGTGTGCGTAACTGCCAGTTATGGGCATCTGCTTAGGTGCACCAGGTCAGGCCAGTACACCGGGGGATCGGGGAGGCTGACGGCGGCCAGCGAGGCGAGCCAGACTGCGAGGTCGTCTCGGTGCGGCGCGGCCACGGCCTGCAGGCCGACGGGCAGGCCGTCGAGCAGGCCGGCCGGGACGGTGACGGCGGGATGCCCGGAGACGTTGAAGGCCCAGCAGAGCTCGCCGGCGGGCAGGTTGGCCTCGTACTCGCCGACCGGGAAAGCGGTCTGCGGCGTGGTGGGTGTCACCAGCACGTCGATGCTGCTGAACAGCAGGCTGAGCTTCACATCGTTGCGGCGGCGCAGCTCGTAGGCGCGCTCCAGCTCGGCCGGATCGGGAAGCCGGCTGTTCTCCAGTGCGGTCAGCGGCAGCCAGGCCTCGGCGGGGTCGTCGAGGCGGACTGCTTCCTCGGTGAGGCTGATAGTTCCGGCGCGGGCCAGCTCGCGCAGCCGGGTGAGGACGACTTCGGCGACCGCCGGATCGGGCCGGGCGTAGCCCAGGTCCGCGGAGAAGCCGACGGTCAGCGTGCGGCCCGGCGAGGGCGGGACCGGCCAGTGCGGCAGGGCCGTCGGCTCGACCGGGTCGGGACCGCTGGCGATGCTGGTGGCCAGCACGACGTCGGCCAGGTCAGCACCGATAAAGCCGGAGACAGTCAGCTGGGCCCGCGACCGGCCAGCCGCGCGCGCTATCCGCCCGTAACTGCCCTTGAGGCCGGCGACCCCGCAGAACGCGGCCGGGATCCGCAGCGAGCCGGCCGAATCGCCCCCGGTGGCCAGCGGCACCACGCCCGCTGCCACCGCGGACGCCGCGCCGGCGGACGAGCCGCCGGACGACCGGCCGGGGTGCCAGGGATTGCGCGTGTGATCCCGCCCGTTCCAGCCCCACGCCTGGCACACCGCCGCCGGATCGGGCCGGGTAGACGTGCCGAGCAGTACCGCGCCGGCTGCGGTCAGCCGCCCGGCCACGGGACTCGTCGCTGAAGTCCCCGCCTTGGCCAGGAACGGCACCCCGGCCAGCGCGCCGCGCTGACCGGACGGTGACGCGTCGATCCGCCTGGCCGCCGCCAGCGCCGAGTCGGCCGCCAGCGAGTCGACGAAGTAAAGCACCGGGTCGAGCGCCTCAGCTCCGGCCAGCGCGTGCTCGGTGAACTCCGTCGCTGTCCGGGCGCCCGACCGCACCGCGGACGCCATCTCCCGGGCCGTCCATCGCTGGCTCACCGGACCAGCCTTCCACCCGCCAACCCCCTCCGCACCTCTATGCGCCACTGAATTTCGATGCCCCCCGGGCGCCTGCCGAATATGAGCCGGACCGCGACTTTGCCGGTAGCTCTCGTGGCTGATCATCCGGGTGGCCGCCGCCCGCGTCCTCGTCTCGGTACCCGTAGCTCCCCCCCTCGCCCCAAGTACCTGCTGGCGGAACCGCGCATCGGGCGGTTCAATCGCCAGGCAGCAGCGCCCCGTGGGTCATTCACCCGAAGTAACGCCCTTGCCGTGCTTCCCAGGGTTCGTAGGGCCACTTAGCACAATTCTGTGACCTGATTTGACCGGATATGTAGAACACGAAATGGCCCTATGAGCCCGTGCAGGAATAACCCGTTGACTCGGACCGCCAGCGAGCAGGGCCGGGGGCCTGAAAAACCTACGGCTTATTTTTGCGCCTGCTCTATGCGAGCGTGAACTCGTGGGTGGGCGGCAAACCGGGTCGGGTATATGTCGGAAATTGGCGGGTTTGCGCTACTCTGCTGAGTGCTGCCAGGAGAAATCCGCGAGGAAAAGGGTCGCCGTGCCGCAGGACGATGAGAAGCGTGACGGGCCGGGTCTGGACGTGAGGGTGTCGACCTCGGCTGGGGTGTGGAATTACTGGGTCGGAGGTAACGATCATTTCGCCGTCGACCGGGAGGCGGGAGAACAGATCCTGCGGGCCATGCCGACGCTGCGGGCGATCGCGCAGCTGTCGCGGCGGTTCCTGATCGACGTGGTGCATGATCTGGCGGCGGAGCGCGGTATCCGGCAGTTCCTCGACATCGGCAGTGGGCTGCCCACCGCGGATAACACCCACGATGTGGCGCAGCGGGCCGCGCCCGGCGCGCGGATCGTGTACGCGGACTACGACCCGGTGGTCATCGCGCAGGCCGAAGCGCTGCTGACCAGCACCCCCGAGGGGGAGACGGACTACATTCAGGCGGACGTGCGGGATCCGGAGATGATCCTGTCAGCGGCCCGGCGGACGCTCGACTTCAGCGAGCCGGTAGCGGTGATCCTCATCTTCGTCATGCACTTCGTCCCGGATGCCGAGCAGCCGCACGATGTCGTGCGCCGGCTGTTGGATCCCCTGCCGTCGGGCAGTTACCTCGTCATGGCGCACGCCGCCCGCGACATCGCGGCGGACTTCATGGCCGCGGGTGCCGACGCTTACAACGAGCGCGTCACCGCGCAGATCACGCCGCGGGACCACGCGGGGGTCAGTCGTTTCTTCGAGGGGCTGGAGATGACCGGACCTGGCGTCGTGCCGCTGGCGCAGTGGTTCGGTGCCGCCGACGACCGCGGGCTGCAGGCATACTGCGGCGTCGCCAGGAAGCCGTAGTCCCAGCGGACGGGTTAGCAACAAGATCGTGCCCGAGTGGCATAAAGCCCGCTCCCGTTCGGATTAATGCTCTTGATTTGTCCGAACGAGAGCGTGCTGCGCGCCCGCCGCCAGTGACCCACCGGTTGCGCGCGGGCGCTATTCGAGGGTGAGGATGACGCGCTCGTGCACGTTGCCGCTTTCCAGCTGGCGGTGGGCCTCGGCGGCCTGCGCCATGGGCATGGACTTGTGCGCGCGGAGCCGGAGCCGGCCCTCGGCGAGCAGGGCGATCGTCTCGCCCAGGGCGCCGGGAGCGCGGTCGGGTGTTGGCTGGGAGAACATGACGCCGAAGTCAGCGGCGGCCGGGTCTGACAGGGTGATGACCCGCTCGGGCCCGCCGGCCAGGGCGATCGCGTCGGCCAGGATGCCTTTGCCCGCCGCGTCGAACACCGCGTCCACCGCGCCAAGCGCGCGGACCCGGTCGACCAGTCCCGCGCCGTACCGCACCGGAGTCGCTCCGAGCTCGCGGGCGAGCGTCTCGTCGTGCTCGCCGACCGCACTGATCACCCTGATCCCCTGGGCGACCGCGAGCTGGGTCGCGATGATGCCCACGGATCCGCCGCCGCCGAGCAGCAGCAGCGTCTCGCCGCTAGTGACATTCAGCTGCCTGAGCACGCCGACGGCCGCCTCGGCCGAGCTTGGCAGTGCGGCGGCATCGGCCCACGAGACGCTGTCCGGCTTGCCGGTCCAGATCGATGCCACCGCGTACTCGGCGTAGCCGCCCAGGGTGAACAGCAGGGCGGTGACGCTGTCGCCGATGAACGTGCCGGTTACCCCGGGCCCGACCGCGTCGACGGTGCCTGCCGCCTCGTAGCCGAGCACGGCGCCGGGTGGCAGCGGGATTTCTTTGAGATAGCCGGCTCGCAGGGCGAGATCGGTCGGGCTGATGCCAGCGGCCTTGACCTTGATCCTGATCTGCCCCTCACCCGGTTCGGTGAGCGGGACCTCGGTCCACTGCAGCACCTCGGGCGGTCCGTACCCGGTCATCACAATCGCGTTGGGCATGGCGGTTCCCTTCCTTCCTGGTCCGCGTCGAGCCATCCGCCGACGGGCTCAGGCCCGGCCATGTCGCTACGTGACATATCAACCGAGTTTACTGCTCACGGAGAAGCGATCCGCAGGCCACGGGACCGCGGTATTCGCCTCATCCCGAACGAATGCGGCAGCCTCCGATTCCGCCACCGACTCACCGCGCGGGCAGGCCAGAGTCGGCCGGCTTCGGCCCGTAAACGACGCGTTTGCCCTGGCACTGGCCTTGCAGCGGTCCGCTGCAAGGGCCTAGCCACCCTGCCGGATGGCGTTTATGCTGACCGAAAACCGGATCAGAGGGGGGCCTGGTCCATGAATACACTGTTGGAACGCCTGGGTGGCTTCGCGGCCAGAAAGCACTGGATCTTCATCGGCGTGTGGGTTGTAGTGCTGGCCGGGCTTCTGGTGGGCAAGCACTTCTACGGCGGCGAGTACGTCAACAACTACACGATTTCGGGGAGTGACTCCGCCGCTGGCCAGAACGTGCTTAACAGCACGTTTCCCCAGCAAGGCGGATATGGCGGGCAAATCGTCTTTCACGCCAACACGGGGACGGTGACCGCGCAGGAGTCGGCGGTCAACCAGTCGGTCAGCAACGTGTCCAACCTGCCGGACGTCATCAAGGCGGTCAGCCCGTTCGCCTCGTCGAACACCGGCGCCGTATCCGCGAACGGCACGATCGCCTACGCCAGCGTCTCCTGGAGCGTGAACCCGGATTCGCTCGACGCCGCGTACCTGGACCAGCTCAATGCCGCCGTCGCGCCCGCTACCAATGCGGGCCTTCAGGTGGCATACGGCGCCGGGGCGGGCGAGATCGGGCAGACCACGGGCGACCGCAGTTCCGAGATCATCGGGCTGTCGCTGGCACTGGTGCTGCTGCTGTTCATGTTCGGTTCGCTGATGGCCGCGGCGATACCGCTGGTGTCGGCGATCTTCAGCGTGCTCAGCGGGCTGGCGCTGCTCGGGCTGCTCGCGAAGCTGATCACGTTCCCGACAACCGCGCCGACCATCGGCACACTCCTCGGACTCGGTGTCGCGGTCGACTACGGGCTCTTCCTGGTCGCCCGCTACCGGGAGAATCTCGACGCCGGACAAGCGGTGAACCCGGCGATACGTTCCGCCACGGGGACCTCCGGCTCCGCCATCGTGGTGGCAGGCAGCACGGTGGCCGTCTCGGTGCTCGGACTGTATATCTCGGGAGTCGGTTTCGTCGGTTCGCTTGGCCTGGCCGCGGCGCTGGTAGTCGTGGTCACGATGATCTCCGCCCTCACCCTGGTCCCGGCTTTCATGGGGCTGGTCCGGGAGGGAGCGCGGTCGCTGAACGCCCGGTTCGTCGCGCGCAAGCAGCGGCTGACCGCCCAGCAGCAGGCGGCGCAGACCGCGGCGGCCACGCACGAGCAGCACGAGCGGAGCGCTTTTGCCCGCTGGGGACGGATGGTGAGCAACCACCCGTGGCCGTGGGGCATCGCAAGCGTGATGGTGCTGCTGGTGCTCGCGATTCCGCTGCTGTCCATCACGCTCGGGCAGCCGGACAACGGAACGAACCCGACGTCGGACTCCAGCCGGCAGGCGTATGACCTGATCTCCGAGGGCTTCGGGGTGGGGGTGAACGGGCCGCTGACCGTCGTCGTCCAACTGCCCAACCAGTCCAGTTCGGCGAACAGTTCGCTGCTGTCCACGATGCAGTCGAATATCACCAGCACCAGCGGCGTCGCCTCGGTGACACCGGCGGCGGTGAACTCGTCAGGTACCACCGCGGTCTTCAACGTCATCCCGACCACGCGGCCGCAGGCCACCCAGACCACGGCCCTGGTGAACACCCTGCGCGACACCGTGCTGCCTAAGTCGCCGGCCACCAGCTATGTCACGGGCACCACGGCGGGTGCGGTCGATTTCACCAACCAGATCACCAGCCGCCTCCTGTGGCTGATCCTCGCCGTCGTCGCACTGTCGTTCATCCTGCTGACGGTGGCGTTCCGCTCGGTGGTGATCGCGATCAAGGCCGCGGTGCTCAACATCTTGTCCATCGGCGCCGCGTACGGCGTGATCGTCGCCATCTTCGAGTGGGGCTGGCTGAAGGGCGTATTCGGGCTGCAGTCGACGCTGCCGATCCCCGCGTACGTTCCGATGCTCGTCTTCTGCATCGTGTTCGGCCTGTCCATGGACTACGAGGTGTTCCTGCTGTCCCGGGTGCACGAGGCGTGGCTGGACACCGGCGACGCGCATCGCTCGGTCGCCATCGGGATCGGCGCGACGGCCCGGGTCATCACGACCGCCGCCGCCATCATGATCGTGGTGTTCACCAGCTTCGTGCTGAACCCCGATCCCACGGTGAAGATGCTCGCCGTCGGCATGGCGTTCGCGGTGCTGATCGATGCCTCCCTGGTCAGGATGATCCTGGTGCCGTCGATCATGTCGCTGCTCGGGTCGCGCGCGTGGTGGCTGCCGCGCTGGCTGGAGCCCGTGGTACCGCACATAAACCTGGAAGGCGAGTCCCGCCAGCCCGTGAGCGTCGCTTCCCGCGAGAACTGACCGGGGCCGGCCTAGCGGGCCCCGGCGCGCTGCACTGCCTCGGCGCCGGCGCGCAGTCCGGCCGCGACGGCGGCGTCGAGGTCCGCTCCCCGGCTCAGCGCGGCCGCGAGTGCGCCGGCGAATGCATCGCCGGCGCCGGTGGTGTCCACGACCTCGGCCACCGGCACGGCCGGAAGCAACCGGGCCGTGGCGCCGCCGGCGACGGCCGCCCCGGCCGCGCCGGCCGTGACGACGACCGACTTCGGACCGAGCCGCAGCAGTTCCCTCGCCGCGTCAAGTACGTGGCCGCCCAGGTCGTCGGCCTGCAGCAAGAACGCCGCCTCGTGCTCGTTGACCAGCAGCGGGTCAAGGCCGTGGAGCAGTTCACCGGGAACCGGCTGCGCCGGCGCCAGCGTTACCACCGGACGCAGGCCTGACTCCGCGGCGAGCTTGACCGCGGCGGCCACGCCATCGAGCGGGATTTCCAGCAGAGACAGCAGTACGCTGGCGGGCGGCAAGTCCGGCCAGGCCGCCTCGACGGCCGGGGCATCGACGAATCGGTTGGCTCCCGGGTCCAGCACGATGGTGTTCTCGCCGTCGGAGCTGACGGTGACGTAGGCGGTGCCGGTGCTCACTCCGTCCACGGTTCGCACTGATTCGGTGTTCACGCCGCGGCCGCGCAGGTCCTTGATCATCCGGGCCCCGGCGGGGTCGTCACCGACGGCGCCGAGCATCGCGACCTCGGCCCCCGCGGCCGCGGCGGCGGCCGCCTGGTTCGCGCCCTTGCCGCCCGGCCGGCGCTCGACGCGCTGCGCGGTGACGGTCTCGCCCGGGCGGATGCGTCGACCCAGCGTCAGCAGCACGTCCTCGTTGATGGAGCCGACGACGACCACGGTACGAGAATCAGCTGAGCTCATGACCGCATGATCGCACAGCCGACCGGTCAGCTACTTGCTGGGCTTTGGCAGGGTGCAGTTGACCCTCGGGTTGACGCCCAGGTAGTTGAGCGGACCCGCGAGGATCGTTACCGCGGTCGTGCCGATCTTGGTGCAGTTGCCGACGGGCCCGTTGTAATAGCCGCGCTGCCCGGCGGCGATGACGCCAACGATCAGCCACACGATAAGGAGCAGCGACCCGATGCGCATCCCGACCCTTCCGGGCATGCCTGGACCAGAGCAAGCAACCCTGCTGTGCAGCATACCGGCGTACGGTAGTTCCCGCGTTACCCACCGATCAGGTTTCTGGCGCTTTCGTTGGGCTATGTCAGAGTATGCGGCAACGCCGCAGTTCGGTCGCCGCGGTCGCTCGCGTTTCGCCCGCGCTTTGCCCGCGGAACCGGGCAGGATCGCCGCTCGGCCGCGGCAGGCCGGGCTGCCCACGACCGCCCGCGACTAGGCGCAATCGCCGCGCCGGGAATGCGGCTGGTACTTCTCGGCGTTGTACGCTACAGTTGGCATATCGGCTTGGTGCCCATCTGAGTGGCCCGGCCAGCATTCCAGGCGCCCTGTGCAAACGGCGCGAACGAAGACCCGGATTACTTTCCGTAGCTTCTTCATATCCACGTATCGGCGCAGCTCATCGGCTGTTCTTGCCGTCTTTTAAGCCTGCGCGGATTCCTCTTTTCGACGAATGGAAATCACATGACCGCAATCGCGGAAGAAATCACACACACAGAACCCATAATCACAGAACCAAGGGCTACCGCCATCACGGTATCCGGGATCGTTGATCTCGTTGACGGTCGCGGATTCCTGCGCACGGCGGGCTACCGCCGCTCCGCCGGAGACATCCCGATAACCGCCGCCCAGGTCCGCCAGTACGGGCTCCGCACCGGTGACCACATCGAGGGCACCACGGGCAGTCGTCCGGCCAAGACCAAGGCGACCGACACCCGCCAGGCCAACGCCCGGCCGAGCAAGACCCAGCCGGGCAAAGCGCAGCAGGTTGCCACCGAACAGGGCAAGACCCTGCTCAGCGTCGAGTCAGTTAACGGGCTTCCGGCGACCGAGGCTCGGCACCGGCCGCACTTCGACGACCTGACACCCGTCTATCCCCATCAGCGGTTCCGTCTCGAAGACGGCGATCCGTCCCGCACCGCACGGATCATCGACCTGGTATCCCCGATCGGCAAGGGCCAGCGCGGCCTTATCGTCGCACCGCCCAAGGCGGGGAAAACCACGGTGCTGAAGACGATCGCGCACTCGATCGCCACCGCCCATCCCGAGGTCCACCTCATGCTTGTGCTCGTCGGGGAGCGGCCAGAAGAGGTCACCGACCTGCGCCGCACGGTACGCGGCGAGGTTGTCGCCTCCACCTTCGACCAGTCACCGAGCGATCACATCAAGGCCGCCGAACTCGCCATCGAACGGGCCAAGCGGCTGGCGGAACTCGGCCGGGACGTGGTCGTCATGCTTGACTCGCTCACCCGGCTCGGCCGGGCCTACAACCTTGCCGCGCCCGGTAACGGCCGCACCCTTACCGGCGGCGTGGCCGTCTCGGCGCTCCAGCCGCCTCGCCAGTTCCTCGGCGCGGCCCGCTGCCTGGAAGAGGGCGGCTCGCTGACCATCCTGTCCACCGTCCTGATCGACACCGGCTCCCAGCTCGACAGCGTGCTGTTCGAGGAGTTCAAGGGCACGGGGAACATGGAACTGAGGCTTCGCCGCGACCTGGCCGAGAAGCGGCTGTTCCCGGCGATCGACCCGCTGCCCTCGGGCACTCGCCGCGAGGACCTGCTGATGAGCGCGGGGGAGCACTCCGCGGTCGTCAGCCTGCGCCGCGCGCTCGCCGCGCTGGACAGCCAGCGTGCGCTTGAGTTGCTGCTCGAAAAGACCGCGGTCCCGAACGAGCAGTTCCTTCGCCAGGTAAGCGCCGCGAAGTAATCCGCTCCGACCAGACCCTCCGCACCACGGGCGGCTACCGTTGTCCGGGTGAAGAGGCGTGGGCGGCTCGCGGCCGTTGGCATGGTGCTGTGCGCCGTGCTCACCGTGGCGCTGCTCACCGCGGCGCTGCTCGCCGTCCTCGGCCCGCGAGCGCGCGCCGCCGGGACCCCGCCGCCGCAGGCGCGGCACGTGGTGATCGTTGGCATTTCCGGCCTCACCTGGAACATCGTGCACCAATCGGCCACCGGAGAACTGTGGCACCTGGCCGCCGCGGGTTCGGTCGGCTCGCTGGTGGATTACGCCCAGGAACCGCTCGCCTGTGCGGCCGACGGCTGGTTGACGCTGAACTCGGCCGCCCGCGCCCAGGGCCCGCGCCCGTGCACGTCGCTGCCCGCCGTGACCTCGGCCGGCGAAGGCGCCACGGTCCAGTCAATGCCCCAGATCATCCAGGACAACCGGCAATTTCACGAGTCGCCCGACTGGGGTCTGCTCGGAACCCTCGCGAGCTGCACCACCGCCGTCGGTCCCGGCGCGGCGCTCGCGCTCGCCTCCCCGGCGGGCACCGTCTCCTCCTATGTGCCGTCTCCAGGGGAGCTGTCCCGGTCGGTGCTCGCCCGCTGCCCGCTGACCGTTGTCGACTTGGGCCAGATAGGGGCATCCGAACGGGACCGTGTCTCCGCCGTCGACCGCCAGCTGGCTCAAATAGCGGCCGAACTCCCGCCAAGCACCCTGCTGATCGTCACCGCTCCCGGCGCGGCGGCGGGACCGGGTCAGGGCCAGGCCCCGGTCGGCCCGCCGCATCTCATGTCGCTGGTGGTGAGCGGGCCTGGCTTCGGCAACGGCCTGCTCGACTCCTCGGCCACCAGGCGGCCGGGAATAGTGACACTCACCGACCTGACCCCGACGGTGGCGGCCTGGCTCGGCCGCATAGTCCCGCCCGGAACGGTTGGCGCGCGGATCACCAGGGGGGACCGGGGCAGCCTGGAGCCGACGGTTACCGGGCTGATAGCCCGAGACAACGCCGAGCAGGTGTGGATATCGACCCACGGCTGGTTCTTCGTCGGCTACGCGGCCGCCGATGTGCTGGCGTTCTGCGTTCCGGCACTGCTTTTGCGTGGCTCAGCCGAAGGTGACCGCCGCCGTCGCGCCCGGTCATGGCGCATCGCGGGCATCGTGGCAGCCTCCGTGCCGCTTGCCTCGTACCTGGCGAACCTGGCTCCGTGGTGGTACTGGGTTCATCCCGCCTGGTGGCTGTACGGACTGACGGTCACGTGGACGGCCGTGGTAGCGGCGGCGGCCCTGGCCGGCCCTTGGCGTCGTGCCCCGCTCGGGCCATTCGGCGCGATCTGTGCCACCACGCTCCTGCTCCTCGCCGTGGACGTGACGGCCGGCTCACGCTTGCAACTGGACGCCCCCTACGGGCTCTCGCTCCTGGTAAGCGGCCGCTTCTACGGCATCGGAAACGACGCGCTCGGTGTCTACTGCGTGAGCACCCTCATCGCCGCGGCCTGGCTCGCCGGCATCGCCGGCGGTCGGCTGCCGCCGCCATCGGGCCCAAGAGCAACTCGCGACCGGTCGGCCGTGCTGGGTGCGGGAGCGGTCGGACTGCTCGCCGTGGTCGCTTCCGGTTGGCCCGGATTCGGTGCGAAGGCAGGTGGGACGATAGCGCTCGTTCCCTGTCTGCTGCTGCTTGCCGCCTGGCTGGCCGGGGTGCGGGTGGACCGGCGCCTCGCGGTTCCGGTCGTGGTCAGCGGCCTGGTCGTTTTCCTGGCATTTGCGGTGGTCAGCTACTTCCTCCCGGCCGCTGGCGTGTCCGACGTCGGGACGTTCGCCGGGAACCTCCTGCATGGCCGGGGCGGTGACCTGCTCCAGCGAAAGGTCAGCTCCAACGTGGGATCTCTCACGTTGAACTTTTTCGGCTGGCTGATCCCCGCAGCGGCGGCGGCGGCAGGCGCCGCGCTTTGGCGGCCTGCCGCGCTGCGGCTAAGGACCCTCGCGGACGCATTCGCCGCTGTTCCCCTGCTGCGCCTGCTGGCCTGGCTTATCTGGCTGGTCCTGGTGATCGGATGGTTCGCCGATGACTCAGGGGTTATCGTGCCTGCCGCCGCGCTTCCGTTCGCGGTCCCGCTGACGATCGCCATGGCGGCCTCGGTGAACCAGAGGGGTTCAGTTTTTCATAGCTCCCCATGGGGCAGGATATTTTGGTAGCGCCTTCGCCGGGCCATCCGTCGCAGGCATACCCCCCGAGGTAGAGGACGCCGGAGTGCAATATCAGCTTTCGCGTGTCGTCATGGGCCCGGCTCTGTACACGTTCGGCCGTCCCAGGGTGACGGGGCTCGAGTACGTCCCCGCGAGTGGTCCAGCGATACTCGCGTCCAACCATCTGTCGATCATCGACTCGGTGTACCTGCCGTTGATGATCCCGCGGCCCATCGTGTTCCCGGCCAAGGCGGAGTACTTCTCGGCCAAGGGGCCGCTGGGCCGGCTCTGGGCCGCCTACCTGCGCTCCACCAACCAGCTGAAGATGGACCGGACCGATTCGAAGTCCGCGCAGGCCACCCTCGAGGCGGCCGCGGAAATCCTCCGCAGAGGCGACCTGTTCGGGTTCTACCCAGAGGGCACAAGGTCGCCCGACGGCCGGCTCTACCGGGGCCGGGCGGGGCTCGGCTGGCTCGCGTTGAACACGGGTGCCCCCGTCATCCCGGTGGCAATGCTCGGCACCAGGAAGATGCTGCCGCCCGGTGCGCCGCTGCCCCGTCCGGCCAAGATTCAGGTCAAGATCGGCAAGCCGCTCGAGTTCGGCCACCTCGCGGGCGACCCGCCCGGGAAGGCCCGCCGCACCATCGCCGACGAGGTCATGCACGCGATCGCGGACCTTTCCGGCCAGGAGTACGTCCACGAGTACGCGTCCGACGTCAAGGCCCGCCTGACCACCTAACGCGGCGCCCGTACGTCGTTACTCCCCCTATCGGTGCCGCGTGAGGCGGTACCCGCTGCCCCGTATCGGGCAATATGCCGGACCCGTCACATAGGTGTCGTGACACAGTGTCCTTCTTTGCTTACGAACCGGTGCCACATTTGCCGCATACCGGGTGTGATCATGGTCACCTGCTAGGCAAAGACGCTGATCATGGGCGCCGGTTAGGTAAAGAGTGGTTGCCGGGTGGGCAAAGCGGTGACGGGATCACGGATGCCGGGCCGCTGCCTCCGAGGGACTCGCGAAGGGCTGCGGTAGCAGGACAGAGCAAGCGTCAATCGGTCAGCCACGCGTGCTGATGCCGTGCCGTGCTCGCCCCTCCGGCTCGGTATGGATGCGCATTTGGTGTAGCCGTAGCAGCAGTAAACGAGCATCCATAGCCTCGTGGGCGTCCGTTAGCGGACCTAACTTCGGGCCGGGACCGTCCTGGTCGTCCCGGATAAGGGTGATCGGGCCGGTGGCGGCCGGGTTCCATACGTACATCGGGCCCGTTTGGGTAACCGGCCATGGCGCGGGGCTGTCCGTGACGGGCGCGGCGGCGAAGGCTGCCGGTGACTGCTCCCACGGGGCCGGTGACTGCTCCCACGGGGGGACCGGCATCGCGGCCGACTCCAGGGCCGGCTGGCCGGCAGCATCCTGGGCAGTGCCTCCGGGGTTCTTGGCGGCTCGGCTGGCGCCCACGGCGGGTTCCCGGTTGGACGCTGCCGGCGGTACGGACCGCCGACCCGCCCGAGGGTCTTGTGTGCCTGTGACGGGCCGCTCGCACCCGAAGCGGACTGGGCCGCCGTGCTCGGCCAGAGCACTAGGTGCGCCCGGACAGACGCGATACGCGGGTCCGATGGCCTCCTGGCATGCCGAGGGCGGCCGTCGTGGGTCGGTCGGCCCAGCCTCGCGCCGCTGGCGGACCTCGCGGCGCGGGCGCGGCGGCGGAGCCTGATCAGCGCTATCGCGGCGATCAGGCACGCGATGAGCGCGCCCGCAGCGTACGCGAGGTCGACAACGAGCGAGCGGAGCAGGTTACCGGAGGCCGAGTGGCTGGCCGCCGCCAGCTCCGCGGTCCCGCGACTGGCCGCGGTCGCGGCAGGCACGGTGGCTGGCCGGGTGGACGGCGCGGATGCCGGGTGAACGGCCGCGATGGCGGAGGCGGAGTCAAGTGCCGCCATGGCGTCGAGTCCGCCGTTCCCCCAGCCGGCCGCGTCCGAATGGCCGGCGCCGCCGGGCGGCGGGGTTACGCCGTGCTCAAGCGCCTCGGTGACCTCCGCGGCAGTCAGCGACGGGTAGCGGGAGCGAATGAGCGCCGCGACGCCCGCGGTCAGCGCGGCGGACATGTCGGAAGAAGCGAGCGGTTCGTAGCCGCCGTCGGCGGCGGCGACCATCAGGCCTGCCGCGGGATCGGCCGTCATGTTGCCGGAGATCGCCGGGTTTGGCGTGGTACCGGAACCAGGTGCGGTCAGCGCGACGTAGGACCGGGTGTTCGTGAACGGCGCGAGCTGGCCGGCGCGCGAGGTCGCGCCGACGGCGATGACCCCCGGGTAGGCGGCCGGGTAGTTGACCGACTTGGTGCTGGCGCCGTTGTCGCCGGCCGGCGCGACGAGGAGGACGTTGTGCGCGATCGCGTAGCTGACGGCCGCCCGCTCGGCCGCGCTGCCGCCCGCCGCGGTGGGATCGCCTGAGGCGGTCCCGCCCAGCGTTCCCGGGTCGAGCGGGAGCGCGATGACGGTGGCGCCGTGGTCGACCGCGTACCTGATGCCTGCCGCGATGGCTGCCGGCAGGCGCCGGGTGACCGCTGCATCCGAGTTCAGCGGGTCGTCGTACTCCAGGGTCACCGGGAGCGACAGGATCCTGGCATCAGGAGCGACCCCGGTGACCCCTTCGGTGCCGCCACGACCGTGCCCGTGCCCGGCGATGAGGCTGGCGACCGCCGTGCCCTCCGTCCCCCAGTACGACCCGCCGGGCGCGCGTCCCGTCTTGCCGAAGTCGGGTCCCTCGGTCACGGATCCGGCCAGGTCGGGGTGCTTGGCGTCGACTCCAGTCGAAAGAACGGCGACCGTCACGCCCTTGCCTGCCTCGGGGGCCGACCGCCACGCCGCGGGAACCTGAAGCGCGGTGAGCCACCACTGGTGCGCGCGCGTGACGGCATGAGACGTCGCGGGCAGCACAGCGGCTGCGGCGGGCAGGGCGGCAGTCCCGCCGGCGGCAGATACCACGGCGGCAGACACCGCCAGCACCGGAAGCAGGCCCCGTAGCAGGCGAGCCACGTTGGTCACGCGTACTCCAGATGGGACAAAAGGCGACTTGCGCATGTGGCTACATGCTGAAAAATCGTCCCTAATGTTGCCATGTATCTACGTATTGCGGAACGTGTGGTCCGTTAACTATTTCATGACGGTAGTGTCGGCGGGGGCCATTGTGGTTCTCAGATAACGACGAGCGTCATCTTTGTTCCCGGCCGCAGGCCGAAGCGCCGGGCCGCGTCACCGGCGGCCACCGCGATGGCGACCCAGTCGCCCCCGTCGCGGTAGCAGAGCGGCTCCCCCGGCGCGACCTCGCCGAAGGTCCTGACGAAGGGGACCGTGACCTCGCCATCGTCCCACGCCAGCGTGACGGTCGCTCCCGGGACCAGGCCGGCCCGCGGCGCGTCGACGCCGGCCAGCGAGAGTTGCACGTTGCCGAACCGGTCCACGGTGACCACCTCAACCCTGGCTCCGTCGGCGGTTATCCGGCACTCCGGCAGTGGGAGCGCGGTCAGGCTGGCTACCTCGACGGGATCTCCTGCCTCGTCGAGTGCCAGTCCGGTGGCAAGCCGCGCCGCGACCGGCATGAAGATGTCGCGGCCGTGAAACGTGGCCGCCGTGGTATGCCGCCACAGCGCCTTGTTGCTGAGGGACACGGCGCGCGCCGCGCCGCCTGCTGCCGCCATGGCCACGGACAGCAGGCCGTTGTCCGGACCGACGAATATCGAGCCCCCTGCCTCCACCGCGACCCCTCGCCGCGCCGTCCCCACGCCCGGGTCCACGACCGCGACGTGCACGGCGGGCGGGAAGTACGGGACGGCCTGGGCGAGGACAACCGCGCCGCGCTGGATGTCGCCAGGAGGAATCAGATGTGTTATGTCAGTAATCTGTAGGTCTGGCGCGATCTCGGCGGCCACCCCATGGCAAACCGCCACGAATGCGTCTGCTAGCCCGTAGTCGGTCAGGAAGGTGAGACAGTGAAACGGGTCCACCCAACGGAGCTTAGAGCACATGCACCCGCAGTCCTTCGTCTCGCGGTGCCTGTCCGATACGATGGCGGTTTTCGCCATCGGACCCGGCGGAGTGGTCGCTGCGGGAGATAGGGGAGCCGATGCCGACTTTGTCGGAGCGCGACATACGCGTCCTGGCCTTCGAGCGCGGGACCTGGCGGACACCCGGCGCCAAGGAGCAGGCCATTGCCGAGGTGCTCGGCATCACCGCGACGAGGTATTACCAGTTGCTCAACGAACTGATCGACAGTCCGGAGGCGCTGAAGTTCGACCCGGTGCTCGTCAAGCGGCTCCGGTCGCAGCGCGGCCGCCGGCAGCGCATACGCTCACCGCACCCGGGTACGAAGTAGCGGTGCCCCCGTCCAGCGCGACCCCCGAAGGCCAGGCCGGCCTGGCCGCGATGGAGGCCGATCCGGCGTCCGCGCTCTTCGCCACCGACTACGACGGCACCCTCGCCCCGATCGTCGATGACCCGGCCCGGGCGCTGCCCGCCCCTGGTGCGGTCGAGGCGCTGACCAGGCTGGCCGGCCGGGTCGGCACCGTGGCGGTCATTACCGGCAGGGCCGCCGGTGAGGCGGTTTCGCTGGGGGGGCTCGCGGCCGTGCCCGGCCTGATAGTTCTCGGCCACTACGGTGCGGAGCGCTGGCAAGCGGGCGTGCTAAGCGCACCTCCGGTGCCACCGGGCGTCCAGGCCGTGCGCGAAGCGCTGCCCGGTCTGCTCGCCGAGGTGGCCGCGCCCGAGGGCACTAGCGTGGAAGACAAGGGGACGGCGCTCGCCGTGCACACCAGACGCACGGCGGATCCGGCGGCGGCGCTCGCACTGCTGCGCGAACCCCTCGGCCGGCTCGCCGAGCAAGCCGGGCTCACGCTCGAACCTGGCAGGCTCGTGCTCGAGATCCGGCCGCCGGGCATGGACAAGGGAACCGCCCTGCGAGGGCTTGTCGCCGAACGCGCGGCCCGCACCGTCGTGTTCTGCGGCGATGACCTCGGAGACCTCACCGCCTTCGCCGCGATCCGCCGACTGCGCGCCGACGGCATTCCCGGCTGCGCCGTCGCCAGCGAGAGCACGGAAACGCCGCAGGTGGCCAAGGCCGCCGACCTCGTCGTCGACGGCCCGCCAGGCATAGCGCGGTTCGTTTCCGGGCTGTGTCTCCCCCGGGGGGAACGACCCCCCCGGTGACCCCCTCGCGCACGGGGGAGTCCCTCCCCTAAAGCAAAGGGAGCCCCTCCACTAGCCTTCGTATCCCCCTCGCCGGGCGGCGCCCGGGTCGGCGCCTGCGGCGCCGAGTACGTCTCCTGTGGTCGGCGTTGCTGGTCCGCTAACCCCGGTGGTTTCTGTGTGATTCCGCTGGGTGTGATCGGGGTGGGTGGGGGAGTTACGGGATTCCTAGGGGCGGCCGGGTACTAGGACGGTCCAGCCGACTGCGCGCCAGGCGGGGGCGTCGAGCGTGCAGCGGCCGTCGATGAGGACCGGGTTGGCCACGATCGAGCGGAGTGCGTCCGGGTCAATGGCCCGGTAGTCGGCCCATTCGGTTAGGTGCAGAACGACATCGGCGTCGTTGGCCGCCTCGTGGACCGAGTCCGCGTACCGGAGATCCGGGCGAACCCGCGCTGCGTTGGGCATGGCGACTGGGTCGTGGACGGCGACGACCGCGCCTTCGTCGGCGAGGCGGCCGGAGATGGCGAGGCTGGGGGAGTCGCGGATGTCATCGCTGTTGGGCTTGAAAGCGGCACCGAGCACGGCGACTCGTTTGCCGGCCAGGTTACCGCCCAGGGCCTCGCGCGTCAGGGTGATGATCCGGTCGCGGCGACCCAGGTTGATCGTGTCCACGGTGGTCAAGAGGTCCACGAGCGAGTCAACGCCCTTGTCTTCGGCGGTGGCGCGGAAGGCGCGGATGTCCTTCGGAAGGCACCCGCCGCCGAAGCCGAGGCCGGGGGAGAGGAACTTGCGGCCAATCCGCTCGTCAATGCCGATTGCATCCGCGAGCTTGATCACGTCGGCGCCGGAGGCTTCGCACATCTCGGCCATTACGTTGATAAAGGAGATCTTGGTCGCCAAGAAGGAGTTGGCGGCAACCTTTACTAGTTCCGCAGTTTCAAGGTCCATGGTCAATCCCGGAATGCCCGAGGCAAGCGGGATCGAGTAGACGGCGCGCATGAGCCTGTCCGCGGCTTCGGAGGTGACGCCGAACACGATGCGGTCCGGGGTCAGGCTGTCCTGGACGGCGTAGCCCTCACGGAGAAACTCCGGATTGAACGCGTAGTCAACCAGGTCACCGGCTGGGGCCGCGGCGTGGACGCGCGCGATGATCTCCCGTGACGTGCCGACCGGCACCGTGGACTTGCCCACGATCAAGGTGGCGCGGTTGAGGTGCGGTGCCAGCGCCTCCGCGGCGCTGAAGACGTAGCTCAGGTCCGCGCTCCCGCCGCCGTCCTTCACCTGGGGCGTGCCGACGCAGATGAAGTGCACGTCGCCGAACTGGCCCACCTCGGCGAAGGAGTCGGTGAACCGGAGCCGGCCCGCGTCGAGGTTCTTCCGCAGCAGCGGCTCAAGCCCGGGCTCGAAGAATGGCGTCTCGCCCCGCGAGGCCTTGGCGATCTTCTCGGCGTCAACGTCGATGGCGAGCACTTCGTGGCCAAGGTCCGCCATGCAGACCGCATGGGTGAGGCCCAGGTAACCGGTGCCAATGACGCTGATGCGCAAGACCTGTCCGTCACGACCCATTGAGTCCTCAGCTTCTACTTGTGATGATAACCGCCCTTGGTGGGGAGCACCGAGTTTAGGGCAACTAGCCTATGCAGTCCTGGCGGCCTACCGCGAATGGCTACGTGACATTTATTGCGTAGCCTGGCCGCGCCGGACACCCTACCCGACCTTGCTGCACGGGATTGTCACATACCACCACTCGTGCACGAATGTATATGCAGTGACGTGAGGCCTGGTGCAGTCCTTCTGGGCCGTGGCGACCACGCTGCTCCAGGCCGGGCTGGTGGTGCGGCCGTTGGTCACCCGGAAGTTGAGCGTGACGGCTACCAAGAGCAGCACGGTGAACCCGACGGCGGGAAGCCAGCGAACGGCCGTATCGACGGAGGGAAGCCAGCGAAGAGCCGTCACACTGCCCGTCGCGCCTTCTGGGCGCTCCGCGGCTTCCGGCTGTTTCGCGCCTTCCGGCAGTTTCGGGCGCATGAGGGCGACCAGGGCGGTGTAGAGCAGCATGGTCGGGGCGATGATGTAACGCGGCTGGACAACGGACGTGTTAATGAGCATCTCTTCGCCGAAGAAGCCCACGCTGAACACCGCGGCGACGATCGCGAGCGTCCAGTTCGGGTCGGTGAACCTGATGACGGCGAGCACGACGATGATGAGGACTACCAGCCAGGCGCAAACGATCAGGGCATCGTGTGCGGTCGCGTTGGTGACATGCAGCGGGATGGCGTGGTCGCCGGTGTAGTCCGCTCCCGCGCCGCCGAGCGAACGCTCGCCGAACAGCGCTCGCGGCACCACCCTGGCCACGTAGTTCTTCACCACGAAGGACAAGCTGTTGGAGCCGAATTGGTCGTGATGGCTCCGGCCGAGAATCGTCTCGCTCATCTGGAGCCACACGCCGCCGGCCAGAGGACGGCCAGGGCCCAGGCGTTCTTGGAGCGGTCGACGATCAGCCTGGCCACGATGAGCGGGAAGAGCCCGATGCTAAGGACGGCCGTCCAGGACACGGTCGCCATGACGAGAGGCGACAGGATCCGGCCCGCACGCGTGCCGGGGATCCAAAGCACCGTCCAGAAGGCTCCGTAGAGCCCGAAGAACTGCACGGTCACCAGGTCATTGTTCACCTGGGTGTAGGCGAGCGGTATGGCGCACACGGGCGCCGCGATGAGCAGGCGGAGCCACGGGCTGCGCAGGTGCGGGCCGCTGGCGATGTAGGCGACCAGGCCGTACATCGCGTACTGGGCCGCAGCGAAGATCGCCATCACTCCCGGTGTCCAGGAGAGCGGGAACTGGAGCGCGATCTCGGTGAAGATGCGAGCGGGTTCCTGGTAATAGCTGCTGATCGGGGACGCGAGCGCGCGCCAGAAGGAGTGGTTCAGCCCCTGGTCAAGCAGGAACTTCGCGTCCTCGATCCAGATGGTGTTCAGTGAGCCGGGGCCAACCGTCCGGCTCAGGCTGATCGCCATGGCCACGACCACGCAGCCCGCTGCGAGCAGAATCTTCCGCCAGCCGACCGGACCGCTCTCGGTGCGGCGGAAAAGGTCCTCCCGCAGCCATTTAACGACGACGGCGGCGAATAGCCGCAGGTTACGCCGTGGTGGGGACGTGCCCGTCTGGTCGGCTGCAGTTTGCATGCCCGCTTCCTGGCTCACCTGGTCCCCTTCGCAGTGTGTCTCTAAGCGGCGTCTCTCCAAGCGGCGCAGACGGGGGGACGTCGACATCCAGATCACGCTCTGCCCAGCTTACTGGCTCCAAACCTGGCTGGTCGGAGTCCAAGCGGATCCTTAAGTATTAGCTATTGTGAGAGCCACGTTTCCCCATGCCCGCGCGCGCAGATTGCGCACAAAGGACGGATTCTAGATGATAAGGCAGACCAAGACCGATACGTCGGCACCGCTCGCCGGCGCCGGCCTGTCCCGGCTCTCTGGCCTGCCTGAATGGCTCCGCTCGAACTTGTTTAGGCAGTCGTCAAGCGGGTGCCCGACCTGGCGGCATATCTCGGCCGGCGTCCTGTTCGTCATTGCCGGTGCGGCGGTGAGCCTGTCGCGCACCTCTGGCCCCGGCGCGCTGAACTCGACCTGGATTGAGGATGCGGGCAACTTCCTGGAGGACGCGCTCCACCAGTCGGTCCTGACGACGCTCACCACCCAGATGAACGGCTACTACGACGTGGTGCCGCGCCTGATCACAGCGGTCGCGGTGGTGTTCCCTGTCGCCTGGGCACCGGGAATCATGTCCGCCGCCGCGGCCGCGGAGTACGCGGTGTTCGGGCTGATCGTCTACATCGCCAGCGGCCCGTACCTGCGCAGTCCGTGGCTCCGCCTGCTCGTCGCCGCCCCGGCCTGCGTCGTGCCCCTCGGCTACACCCAGGTCAACAACGACCTCGCCACCGTGCAGTTCATTGCGCTCTACGGGCTCTTCTGGCTGCTGCTCTGGCGGCCGGTGACACGGGCGGGGCAGATATGCGCACCGCTGATCATGCTCGGCGCCACGTTGACGAGCATCCTGCCCGTCTTCCTCGCGCCCCTGGTCGCGGCACGGCTGATAGCCGACCGGTCCAAGACCGCGATCGCCATCGCCGTGTGCTGGGCGGCGGGCCTGGTGGCCCAGTGGAGCGTCCAGTGGCGGGGGATGAGCAACCGGTCTAACGACCTGTTCACCAGCCCGCTGTGGATCCTGAATAACTACGTGAACCGGGCCGTGCCGCGAGCCCTGTTCGGCGAACGCGCACTCGGCGGCCCTGGCACCAACTACTCGGGAGCCCCGATCCCGCTGAGCATCCCCGATATGGCTGTCCATGAGGCTCTGGTCTGGGGTGCGTGCGCTATCGTGGTGGCGGTTGTCGTCATCGCGCTCGGGAGGCTGACCGCGCCGCACTGGCCGCTCGCGGTTACCGCCCTGGCGTTCAGCGTTGTGCTTTTCGTCGGCGAGATCGTCGACAACTACCAGATCGTGCAGCCGCGGTACGTTATCGCACCCGCGCTGCTCCTGTACACGGCGATCGTCGCCATGCTGCGTCCGCGCGGCGTGACAGACGATGCGCCCGCGGCTGGCGAGCCCGACGGCGTGCCCGGCGGTGACTCGACCGTCACCGTCGCGTCCCGCGGACCGGGGTCCGTCATCGCGGCGTGGACTCCGGTTACCGTGTTCGCCCTGCTTCTAGCCGTCGTCGTCGGATTCAACTTCCGCGTCGTCAATAGCCGTTCGGAGAGCCCGCCATGGACCGCCGTCGTCGCAGCCGCCAGGCAAGCATGCATGCAACCCGGCGTGGCAGGCTACGAATACAGCCACCTCTGGTGGCACGTTCACATTCCGTGCAGTAGGGTCTGACCGTCGTGAACCCGATAACCGCCCGCCCAGCGTCAGACGTGGCCGCGCCCGAGCAGGCGACCCCGCGTCGCTCCATCGTGGCGCACTTGACCTGGGCCGTGCCCGTCGTGGTGACCGCCGCGCTCGGATTGATCGAGATCGGCGTGCCGCAGCTGTGGCGCGACGAACTCGCGAGCTGGTCGGCCGCGAGCCGTACCGTGCCGCAGCTGTGGGCCATGGTGCACAACATCGACGCCGTGCTCGGCCTCTACTACTTCGGGCTGCACCTGTGGATGGCGGTGTTCGGTGATTCCGCGGCGGCCATGCGCCTTCCGTCGGTCATCGCGATGGCCGCCGCCGCCGGGGTTGTCGGGCTCATCGGACGGCGGCTGGGCGGCGGGGGCGCCGGGCTCGCCAGCGGGCTTGTCTTCGCATTGATCCCAAGCGTGTCCCGCTATGCGCAGGAGGCCAGGCCGTACGCGTTCGCGATGCTCTTCGCGGCGCTCGCTACCCTCATGTTCCTGCGGGCCATGGAGCGGCCGACCTGGTCCCGCTGGGCGATCTACGCGGTGGTGCTCGCGGCCGCGGGCGCCGCCAACCTCGTCGCGGTATGCGTCGCATCGGGGCACCTGATCATCCTGCTCTGGGATTTCCTCCAGTACACCGTGCGCATCGGCGGCGACGGAACCGCCGACAGCGGCAAGCGGCTGCCCGGCGTCCGGCTTGCGTCGGGAGGCTCGCCGCTGCTGCTGATGAGACGGTTCTGCGCCGCGCTCGTGCTCGGTGCCGTCTTGGTGCTGCCGCTGGCGATCGAGGGACACTCACAGCAGAGCTGGCAGATCGGCGGGTACGCCACACCGCACGTCGCCGACCTCATCGGCGTCACCGGCGGCCTCTGGCAGGAGCTGTTCGCCTCCATTCCCGTCGCCGCCGCGGTCATGCTGCTCGCGCTGGCGTCGCTGCTGGCGGCGCCCGACGCACGCCGCCGGTCCAGCGCCGTGTGCGCCCTGGCATTCGCGATCGTCCCCGTCGTCGCGGTCTGGCTGGTTTCCCGTGGCCGGGTTTCCTACTGGAACTACCGGTACATGCTGTTCACCGTCACGGGCTGGTCGGTCGGAGCCGGACTCTGCATCGCTTACCTCGCCGAACGCCTCAAGCTGGCCCGGCTGGCCCGGCTCACCGGTGCCCTCTCGCCGCGCTTCACCGTGGCGGCCGTGCTCGTCGCGGTGGTGGGCCTGATCGGGATCCACGACCAGGTGGCGATACGGCAGAACGAGGCCCACAACAACTGGGCCTACCCGGTGGCCGAGTCGAACGGGCAGCCGGTGGACTACCAGGCGGCCGCGGCCGTCGTCGCGGCCAACGAGCGGCCAGGAGACGGCATCGTCTACCAGGTCAGCGACGAGAACCACTACCAGGTCGACACCAGCATCGCCTACTACCTTCGCGGCAAGACCATCCCGACGCCCGTCTTCCAGGCGCAGTCACAGGTCCAGGCGAACAACCTGCAGCCCTTGGAGTGCCTTGACCCGACGTCCTGCATAACCGGCACGCCGAGGCTCTGGGTGGTCTACGTCGATCACCTCGCACCGGACCCGTTCTCGGCGTTGACGTCGGCGCAGGCGGGCTACCTGCAGGTCCATGGTTACCAGATCCAGCAGCAGTGGCAGGAGAACGGAATCACGGTCGCCCTGCTGACCCTCGGCTGATTTCCCCCCGGGGGAACGACCCCCCGGTGACCCCCGCGCATGGGGGAGTCCCTCCCCTAAAGCAAAGGGAGCCCCTCCACTAGCCTTCGTATCCCCCTCGCCGGGCGGCGCCCGGGACGGCGCCTGCGGCGCCGGGTACGTATCCGCTGGCTGCCGTCGTTGGTCCGCTGACCCGAGTGGTCGTAGCTGCCCGCTGCCCTTATCCGCGCTCCGCGCGCAGCGCGTCCTGGTAGGCAGTGCAGTCTTCGTAGCGGGGAAGTTGTCCCGCCCGCAGCGCCTCGTCAAGCGTCGGCGCGGTGGCGTCCTTCTCGGACAGTACCGGCGCCCAGTCCTCATCCATCGGCCATGCGATCCCGATCGCCGGGTCCATTGGGTGTATGCCGTGCTCACGTCCGGGTGCATACGGCGTCGAGCACAGGTACAGCGCGGTCGCGCCGTCGGTGAGGGCCGTGAAGGCATGCCCGAGGCCCTCGGCGATGAAGACCGCACGACGCGTGGCGGCGTCGAGTCGAACCGCCTCCCACTTCCCGAACGACGGTGAGTCGGTCCGCAGGTCCACGATCACGTCGAGGATCACCCCGGCCATACAGGTTATGTACTTGCCCTGCCCGGGTGGTACGTCGGCGTAATGAATGCCCCTGATCACTCCGCGTCTAGAAACTGAGCAGTTGGCCTGCGCGACGTCCAGCCGGTATCCGAGGTCGGCGGCGAACTCCGCGCCGCGGAATGTCTCGGCGAAACTGCCCCTGTCGTCGTTGTGCACCTGCGGTTCGTAAACCCAGGCGCCCTCGATCCCAAGTGGTTGCACGATAAAACCCTATCAACGTGTGAAAACGAATCGGCCTGGCTCTCGCAAGGGAGCCAGGCCGATTACACCGGCATGACCCGGCGAATCCAGAACTTCGATCGCTTAGATCCTAGGAGACGATTATGACCCTCTCGGCCTGCTGTCCCCGGTCGCTCTGCGTGATCTCGAACTCAACCCGCTGGCCCTCTTCGAGGCTGCGGTACCCGTCCGCCTGGATCGCTGAGAAGTGGACGAAGACGTCCTTGCCACCGTCGACGGCGATAAAGCCGTAGCCCTTGTCCGGGTTGAACCATTTGACGGTGCCCTGAGCCATTCCAAACAACTCCCTAACTGCTGCTCGGGCTTCGAGCCCCGCCCTTGCAACCGCGGAACCCGTCGATCGCGAACCGACGAGACGTACCAACGCACACTCTCACGTTCGCACTTTGCCTTGCCGACAGCGATCAGAAACGACCTTACCGCGTGCGCGGGCTCAATGACGCCAATTTGCCCGCTGCGCGGGGCAGTGCGGGCTAGGGGCTTGCGGTGGCTCTGGTACCGGTTAGCTAATTTGTTGCTAATACTGAGCCTGGAAAGCTTCGAGGGTGGGCTTGATGGCTTCCGGGATGGTCACTGAGGGGGCCACGGCGGACAATGTCTTGAGGCCGTCGCCCGAGTTAATGATTACGGTTTCCGCCTCCGGGTCGAGCTGGCCGGCCGCGAGGAGCTTGCGCAGCACGCCGACGGTGACTCCGCCTGCGGTCTCACCGAAGATGCCCTGGGAGCGCGCGAGCAGCCGCATTGAGTCCACGACCTCGGCGTCGGAGACGTCGGCGACCATGCCACCGGTCCTGCGCACCACGTCAAGTACGTACGGGCCGTCCGCCGGGTTGCCGATCGCCAGCGACTTCGCAATCGTGTCCGGCTTGACCGGGCGGACCACGTCCCAGCCCTTGGCGAACGCCTCGGACACGGGGGAGCAGCCGGTCGCCTGCGCGCCGTACACCTTCCACGGCTTGGACTCGACGAGGCCGAGTTCCGTGAATTCGGTGAATCCCTTGTCGATCTTGACCAGCTGGGCACCGGACGCGACGGGAACCACGATCTGGTCCGGTAGCCGCCAGCCGAGCTGCTCGGCGATCTCGAAGCCGAGGGTCTTCGAGCCCTCCGCGTAGTACGGGCGCACGTTCACGTTCACGAACGCCCAGTCTTCATGCTCGCCGGCCAGCTCGGAGGCCAGCCGGTTGACGTCGTCGTAACTCCCGTCCACGGTCACGAACGTGCCGCCGTACACGGCGGTCGTGAGGATCTTCTGCTCCTCTAGGTTCGCCGGGACCATGACCACGGACCTGATGCCGGCCCTGGCCGCGGCGGCGGCGACCGCGTTGGCCAGGTTGCCGGTCGACGGGCACGCGAGGACCTTGAACCCCATCTCGGTTGCCGCCGCGAGCGCCACGGCGACCACGCGGTCCTTGAATGAGTGGGTCGGGTTGCCGCTGTCGTCCTTGATCCACAGGCGGCGCATCCCGAGTTCGGCGGCGAGGCCGTCCGCACGGACAAGCTTGGTGTATCCCGGCTCGGTGGTCGGCCTTGTCGCGATGTCCTGTGGGACCGGCAGCAAGGGGGCGTACCGCCAGATGTTCCGCGGGCCCGCCTCGATGTCGGCCCTGGTCAGCCGCGGGAAGTCGTAACCGACCTCCAGCGGCCCGAAACACTCGGAACACGCGTAGTACGGCCCGAGCTCTACCGCGGTGCCGCACTCCCGACAGGTCAAACCGGTAGCGTTTCCGAGGCGGAGGGGCGCGGGTGCATCAACACCGTGCTCGTTAGCGGTGTGCTTGTCGACATCGGGCGTCTTCGTCTGAGCAGTCATGGGGCGAGGCCTCTCTCTCCCATCTTTCCCAGCGGTCACCTTGACCACGGGCCGGACTTGGCACCATGTCGCGCGCTTGCCTCGCCTTTCCTTCGGGGTGTGGGGCCGGGAGTGTGGGTGTCCCCCACACAACGCTGTCCCCACACGATGCAGACGACCGGGTAGGTGGCCGAAGGCCACCGAACAGCGTCTGCACCGAGGTGCGTTAACCGCGATGGTTGCCGGGGCTTCACAGGGCCGATCCCTCCACCCCTCTGGATGAGGTATTCAGTTGTCTCCCGGGGGGCGACCCCCGTACCCCCCGATGCGCGCCCGATGGCAAAAACCGCCATCATATCGGGCGCGCGGCACTTCGTGCCTGCGTCGTAGGGTTGCTTACTACTGTAACCGATCAAGCGCATCCCCCGGCAACCGGCTAATGAGGTATTCCTCTACTCTTGTGCCATATGACTAACGACCCGAGCCGGCTACTCATTGTTGCCTCAAACCGTGGGCCCGTCTCGTACGGTCATGCGGAGGACGGGTCGCTGTACGCCAAACGCGGCGGCGGCGGCATGGTGTCGGGACTGACGTCAGGACTTGGCGCGGTGGCGGCGGACGGCGGCGCCCTCTGGCTGTGTACGGCGCTCAGCGAGGCCGACAGAGAGGCCGCTCGTCACCCCGAGCGGGTGACGAGCGCGCCGGGCGAGGTCCCGGTCCGGATGCTCGACATCCCCCCGGACGTGTTCGACGCCGCGTACAACCGCATCTCTAATTCCGTCTTGTGGTTCATTCATCATTTGCTTTTCGACACGCCGAACCAGCCGCGGTTCGATACCGCGTTCCGCGGCGACTGGGCGGCCTACGTCGCCTACAACGAGGCGTTCGCCGCGGCGCTCGCACAGGAGTGCGCCTCGGGGACCCGGGTGCTGATCCAGGATTACCACCTGTCGCTCGCGCCACGGCTGTTGCGCGACCGCTATCCCGCGGCGCGGATCGCCCACTTCGAGCACACCCCGTGGGCGCCGCCGGAGTACTACCAGCTGCTCCCCGACGACGTGGCCGTCGCGATCCTCGACGGGATGCTCGGTGCCGACCACGCCGGGTTCCTCGCCGCGCGCTGGGCCGAGGCCTTCCTCGACTGCTGCGAGCGGGTGCTCGGGGCTCAAGTGACTCGGACCAGCCCCGGCGCGGGCCGCGTCACGTACCGGAATCACGTGACCGAGGTCGCGGTGCACCCGCTGGGCGTCGACGCCGAGGAACTGCGCGACAGAAGCCGCGAGGAGGACGTCCGCCGCAACGTCCGCGGTCTGCGGAAGATAACAGGCGGTAGGCAGCTGATCGTGCGGGTTGACCGCACCGAACTGTCCAAGAACATCGTGCGGGGCCTGGCCGCTTACCGTGAGCTGCTGGTCACGCGGCCGGAGTGGCGCGGTCGGGTGACGCACCTCGCGTTCGCCTATCCGTCGCGCTCCGGGCTTGCCGAGTACCAGGCCTATACGGCGCATGTACACGAACTGGCGGCGGAGATCAACGCCGAGTTTGGGACGCCGGACTGGGAACCCCTTATCCTGGACGTGAGAGACGACTACCCTCGCTCGCTGGCGGCGTGCGGGCTTGCGGACGTGCTCTTGGTCAACCCGATACGGGACGGCATGAACCTGGTGGCAGAGGAAGGGCCGATCCTCAGCGAACGCGGCTGCGCCCTCGTGCTCTCCAGGGAAGCTGGTGCCGCCGCGCTGATTGGCCAGGCCGCACTGCTCGTCAACCCGTATGATGTCAGCGCTACCGCTAACGCCTTGCATGCTGGCCTGATCATGCCTGCCGCCGAGCGGCAACGACGCAGTGCAACGATTGCAGGCGCCGCGGCTGCGCGCGCACCGCGGCGTTGGCTTGCGGAACAGGTTGAGGCACTCGGTTAACTGTCAGCCACAACGGTGTTACGTTCCGTGTCTGTCTGCTCGGGATAGGGTAGAACAGGATTGCGGTGGTAGTGGTTCGGAAGGACCGGACCTGTCGGGAACAAGCACCTTAAGGCGCATACCTTTCTATAATTCAGAAATGCCTACCTAGTACGCCAGTGCGCCTGCGTACGGAGCACAAGACTGGGATTAGCCCAGAGCAGATGGGTTCCTTCATTGACCGTTGACAGCAAGCCTTCCGCCGTCCGGCGAAGCGCGTCCGCTCCGCCTGGCACGGCGGAGCGTGATCCCAGGGACTCTGCGGGGCTCCTACTCGGACGGCTGACCGTCCTGCCCGCCTTGGTGCTCCTGCCGTTCATGCTGACCAGCTTCCCGCTGCTGCTGATCGGCTACTTCAAGCCCGTCCCGGTCGTCGTCCTCTGGCTAGCGCTCACCGCGGCGGTGGTGCCGTACGTGTGGCGCCGGATTCCCTCCGTCACCGGTGCGGCGGACTGGGGCACGGCGGGCGAGGGCCGGGCGAAGCCGACGCCGCGCTGGGTGCTGTGGTCGCTGGCGGCGATCGCGGTCGGCTTCGGCGTCTTCCAGGCGGTCTACCACTCGCAGTTCGTGATCGTCGAGTACGACGCGGCTTCGTACATGCAGTTCGCGAGCTGGATAGCCGGGCACGGGACGACGATAATCCCGCAGAACGCCCAGTTCTTCGGTCACTCAACGAGCGTCACGTTCGCGAGCGCCGCGTTCTACCAGGCGGGCAACCATATCGTGCCCCAGTTCATGGCCGGGCTGCCGATGGTGCTCTCGCTGGGCTTCTGGGCGGGCGGCGCCAGGCTCGCGGTGTTCTGGGCGCCGGTGCTCGGCGCGGTCGCCGTCTTCACGTTCGGCGGCCTGGCGGCCAGGCTGGTGGGCCCGCGCTGGGCGCCGTTCGCCGCGCTGGCGCTCGGGGTCACGATCCCGATGCAGTACGTGAGCCGCAGTACCTGGAGCGAGCCGCTCGCGCTGATCTTCCTGGTCAGCGGGCTGTCGCTGTGGATCGACAGCCAGCGCACCGACCGGGGCGAGGAAGACGCCGGACCGTGGCGGGCCGGCTGGCGGCAGCATGCGAGGTCAAGCTCGCATGTCCTCGCGGGCGTCGCCGGGCTGCTGCTG
Source organism: uncultured Actinomycetota bacterium (assembly GCA_963785645.1). GTDB lineage: Bacteria > Actinomycetota > Actinomycetes > Streptosporangiales > Streptosporangiaceae > Trebonia. The sequence goes on along the minus strand of CAWAWG010000012.1, from coordinate 117,690 downwards.
GGCCTCGTCTTCCTCGTCCGGCTTGACGGGCCGGTCGACATCTCGTTCGTAATCCCGTACTGCGGCCTGCTGGTCCTGCGGCGGCAGCGGCAGGCTGTGCCGCTGATCGCCGGCCTGATCGTGGGGATAACGTACGGCTCCCTCGACGGTGCCTTCCTTACCGCGCCTTACTTCATTCCGGGCAACACCTCGTCGGTTAAATTGATGTGCGCCGGCGTCATCGCCCTGTTCATCGGCACGATCGTGGCGGTGTGGTGGCTGCGGCGGCGCGGTTCGGAACTCCGCAACCCGCCGAGACCACGGCTGGTCTATGCCGTAACGGTCCTCCCGTTCGTCGTGACCGCCGTCTTCCTGCTGCGGCCGTACGTCGAGCGGGGCTGGCGCACTGACTACTACCACGCGTACGCGTCGCTCAGCCTGCACTGGATTTACTGGTACACCGGATTTTCCACCATCGCGTTCGCGGTGATCGCCTACGCGATGCTCGGCCGGCGGTGTATCAAGCGTGAGGCACCAGTCTGGGTGCTGCCCCTCCTGGTGTTCGCCTGCGCGACCCTGGTATTCCTGCTCCGGCCGGGGATCACCCCGCACCAGCCCTATGCCAGCCGTCGCCTGGTTCCCGCCATCCTGCCGGGTCTGATCCTGCTCGCGGTGTGGCTAGCCTCCTGGCTCGCCCAGAAGTCGCGGGTCGTTCACCTCGTGAACGTGCCCGGCTACCTGAAGCGGTCGCCTCGGGCATTCGTCATCCTCTGCTGCGCCGGCGCCATCTTCCTGCCGCCTGCGATCTCGAACTTCAACGGAGGGCTGGCCTTTAAGCGCACCTTCGTCGGCGAGATCGCGGCGATGGAAGAAGTCTGCCAGGGCATCCCGACAGGCTCGTCGGTGCTGATCATCGACAACAATATGTACCAAGAGTTCGGCCAGGCCATCCGCGGGACGTGCAACGTACCAGTGGCGGGCGTGCACACCACGATCCCGGAAAGTGTTATTCCCGATAAGGGGAATGACACTCCGCCCGCCAAGATCATCGCCGCCGTTCAGGCCATCGAGGACGCTGGCCATCACCCGGTCGTCCTCGGCACCACCCAAGCGGAGTTCGCGCCGCTGATCAAACAGTTCGGTAACGGCACGGTGAATTTCGTCATGGCCCAAGACACGAACGACGACGAACACATTTATCTTGGTGCACCGCGGAACATCGTCTCCGAGAGGTTCACGGTCTACAGTTGGGAGCCGGCAAAGTGATTGCCGAACAGGAAACCGCGCACGCAGACAAAGCCGCGCCCTACGTCACGATTGTGCTGCCTTGTTATAACGAGGAAGGGCACGTGATCGCCGAGATCGAGCGGATCTCGGCAGCGATGGACGCCAGCGGCTACTCGTACGAGCTGGTGTGCGTCGACGACGCGTCGACCGACAGCACGTTGGCCAAGCTGTACGAGGTCGCGCCACGTTTCCCGCAGATGGAGATCGTGCACTTCCACCGCAACAGCGGTTCCGGCACGGTCCGCCGGATCGGCACCCAGCGGGCCAGGGGTGAGATCGTCGTATGGACCGACGCCGACATGTCGTACCCGAACGAGCGGATTCCCGAGCTCGTCCAGATCCTCGAGAAGGACGTCACGATCGACCATGTGGTCGGTGCGCGGACGAGTGAGCAGGGCACCCACAAGGTACTTCGGGTGCCCGCCAAGTGGTTCATCAGGAAGTTCGCCGAGCGGCTCACCGGGGCGAAGATCCCCGACCTGAACTCGGGCCTGCGTGCCTTCCGGCGCGAGGTATCCCTGCCCTACCTGCGGCTGCTGCCCGCCGGGTTCTCCTGCGTCACCACGATCACCGTCTCGTTCCTGGCGAACAACCACGAGATCTACTTCTTGCCGATCGATTACTACAAGCGGGCGGGCAAGTCGAAGTTCAAGTTCGGCAAGGACTCCTACAGGTACATCCTCCAGGTGCTCCGGATGACGATGTACTTCAACCCGCTCAAGGTGCTCATGCCGCTCGCGCTGGCCCTGCTCGGCATCGGCATCCTCGACGGCCTCTACGACGTCATCGCGCATCCGGTGCAGATCTCGGGCGACACGGTACTGATCTTCGTCACTGGTCTCCTCATCGCGTCCCTGGCGCTGCTCGCCGACCTGATAGTCCGTTCCCGGGACAGTTAGGCCTTGCTTTGAGTAAGCAGGGTGTGCGACGGGACGATCCGGTCCGTCAGCGGCCCGACCACCTGCTCCGGCGTGAACCGCTCGGCGGCGAACTGACGGGCCGCGTGGCGCAGCTTCAGCAGCGCCTCGCGGTCATCGGCCAGCCGGAGCAGCGCATCGGCCAGTGCCGCTGGGTCACCCGGTGGCACCAGGACGGCGCCCGACTCCTGAGACACTGTGCCGAGCACCCGGCGCTGCGGTGCGGTGTCCGACGTGATGACCGCGCACCCGGCGGCGGCGCCCTGGAACACCTTGTTGGGGACCACGCGCAGCGCCTTTTCGCTGGTGCCGAAGATACCGAGGCACACGTCATGCGCGGCCACCAGCGCGGGAAGCTCCGCCGCGGGCACCCAGTCAAGCCAGCGCACGGACGGGTTGGCCGCGGCGGCCTGCTTGGTCTCCGCCTCGTCCTGGCCGCCCCCGATCATCGTCACCTCGACCGGCGCGCCCGCGATGCGGCCGAGCGCCTCGCCGATGACCGGGGTGCCCTGCAGCGGCGTGTAGAGGCCGTAGAAGACGACTTTCAGCGGCCCGTCCAGTGCGGCATCGGTAATCTCGGGCGGCACTGTGCCACGGAGTGGGCGCGCCGACGGGCACCACAACGGCCTTCGAGCGGTACTTCTCCGGCACGATCTCCAGGTGCTCCTCGGTGTCCACCACCACGATGTCCGCGGCGCGGAGCGCGGCGGCGTCGATCAGCACCAGCAGTTCGCTGCTTCAGGCCACCGCCCGCGATCCTGCGGTCCTTCGCGGTGTTGGCCGCGCTGATCAGGTGGTCGAGCACGATCGGCACCTTGCCCCGGCGGTACAGCAGCCGCGCGAGGAGCACGTCGAAATGACCGAGGTAGCCGACGACGACGACGTCCGGCCGCCCCAGCCGCCGGGCCTTTGCCGCCAGCCTGAGCCAGCGATTGGCCAGCCGCGCGACGAGGCCGCCGACCTTCCACGGCTTCGCCAGCATGTCCACGCGGTCGGCGGTGGTCAGCCCGAGCGGGATGTTGCACTCGGTCACGTCGAACCCGTGGGCGGCCAGGCCCTCGGCTATGGTCGCGATGCGCGGGTGCATCGCGGTGTCGTAAGTACCGAAGATGATTGTGCGCATGATGTCCGTACCCTATGGCATGGCGCACCTACCGGATGGACTGGACTTCGATGATGGGTCTCGTTAAACGCCTGCTCGGCAGCCGCTGGGTCAAGTGGGCGGTTGTCGTCATCGCGATCGTCGTCGGCGCCTACGAGATCTCTACCAGGTGGCACGGCGTCAGCCACTCCCTCGCCCAGATCGGCCTGCTGGCCTCGTTCGAGGCGCTGCTTGCACTGCTGGTGATGCAGTACGCCACGCTCCGCCAATGGCAGTCGCTGCTGGCCGGGCTCGGCTCGCCGCTGCCGACGACGACGGCCGGCCGGATCTTCTTTATCGGGCAGCTCGGCAAGTACATCCCCGGCTCGCTCTGGCCGGTCCTGACCCAGATGGAACTGGGCGCCCGGGCCAACGTGCCCCGGTCGCGGTCGGCCAGCGCCTCGATCCTGACGATGATCCTGTCCCTGGCCACCGGCCTGCTTGTCGCGGCGGCGACGCTGCCGTTCGCGCATTTCGCCGCTGGCTACGACTGGGTCTTCCTCCTCATCCCGGTGGTCTTGGCCTGCCTCTACCCGCGGGTGCTCAACCCGCTGGTCAACCTGCTCTTCAAGCTGACCAAGCGCCCGGGCCTCGACCAGCCGGTCACGCTGACGATGCTGAGCAGGGCGCTCGCCTGGTCGCTCCTCGCCTTCATCGCCAACGGCGTGCAGATCTGGGTACTGGCCGACAAACTCGGCGCCCCGGCCGGCCGGACCTTCCTGGTCGCCCTCGGCGGTTATGCGTTTGCCTGGTGCGTGGGCTTCGTGGTTGTCTTCGCTCCCGCCGGCGCGGGCTTCCGCGATGCGCTGCTCATCGCCGTCCTCGCGCCCGTGCTCCCCTATGCTCCGGCCCTAGCGGTGGCCCTTGTCTCCCGCGCCGTCAACACCGTCAGCGACCTGCTCGTGGCGGGCGCGGCCGCGTTTCGCGGCCCCGACTCCCTTCCCGCGATTCGTCGTCAGAAGACGTCGAACCAGCTACCTCCACCTCCGCAGACGCCGTCTCCTCAGAATTGAGTTAAATAGGAGCTTGGTGCGCACTCCTTCGAATGGCCGCCGACTGGACCCGATGTGAGCGGACGGATTGAGGATCGAGTGTCTGCGACATGGGGCCACTTAGCGCATTTTGCTGACCGGATTTGGGTGGATATGTCTAGCGTGAAATGGCCCTATGAGCCCACGCAACAATAACTGATCATGGAGCTGGACGCTGTGGCGGTGCAGGGTTCGGCCCCAACGGCATTGCAGACTCCCTCCGCCGCGCGCGGCATCACCCTAGCCCCGTCGCTGCCATAGCGAAGCTGTCTGAAAGCAGGCCCGTTGCTGGGTCAAGCCCCGCCATAAAAGTAATTATTAAGCCTAAATAAGGTCAACCGTGATCGTCGGCTGTTTTTGACTTTGAATTTGTATTTTGACTTTAAAGTCATTTACGAAACGACAAGAAGAGACGGGAAAGCGCGGTGGAGTGCGTCTTTCCAGTCGCCGATCGGGGGTATGCCTGCCGCGCGCCAGGAGTCATGGGCGAGGACGCTGTAAGCGGGACGTGCCGCTGGGGTCGGGTAGTCGGCAGTAGTGATCGGGCGGGGAGTAAGCCGGACTCGTTCGGGAGACTCGTTTTTGTTTTGAGCTTGGTAGAGGTTGAAGATTTCCTCCGCGAAGCCGAACCAGGTGGTTTGGCCGGAACTCGTCGCGTGGTAGATGCCGGGCGGGGCGGATTTGTCGATCAGGGCGGTCGATCTGGGTGGCCACGTCGGCGGCCCAGGTGGGCTGGCCGTGCTGGTCGGCGACGACGCCGGGAGCGGTGCCGTTCCCGGCGAGACGGAGCATCGTCTTGACGAAGTTCTTCCCGTGGGCGCTGTACAGCCACGCGGTGCGGACGATGTAGCTGGCGTCTGGGAGAGCGTCGCGGACGGCCTGTTCGCCGGCCACTTTCGAGCGGCCGTAGGCGCTAGCCGGGGCCGTCGGCGCGTCCTCGGGGTACGGGGCGGAAGTGCGGCCGTCGAAGACGTAGTCGGTGGACGGGTGAACGAGCAGAGCTCCGACTCCCGCGCAGGCGGCGGCCAGATTCCCGGCGCCCTGACCGTTGACGGCCAGGGCCTCGGCCTCGTGCTCCTCGGCGGCATCGACGCCGGTCCACCCGGCGCAGTTCACCACGACGTCCGGCTTGACCGACGAGACCGCCGACGTCACCTCGTCGGCGTTGGTGAGGTCGAGGTCGGCCCGGGTCAGCCCGGTGAACTCCTCGTTCCGCGCGGTGAGCAGCGCTGTTAGGTCACGGCCGAGCATCCCGGCCGCACCAGTTACCAGCCAGCGGGTCACTGGGAGGACCCGACGGCCAGTGTTGACCGGACGGGGGGGCTGGCCGAACAGGGGGCGCCGGGCGGTGCAGCGGCTCCCACCAGCCGCGGTTGGCGCCATACCACTCGATGGTGGCCTTGAGGCCGTCCGAGTAGGGCGTCTGCGGCGCGTAGCCCATCGAGCGGAGCAGCGAGTCGTCAAGGCAGTAGCGGCGGTCGTGGCCCTTGCGGTCGGTCACCGGCACCACGTCGTCCCAGGACGCGCCGAGTTTTTCGAGTATGGCCGCGGTGAGCTCCCGGTTGGACAGCTCGACATCCCCGTTGATGTTGTAGACCTGGCCGGCCTCGCCCCGGTCAAGGACCAGCTGGATGCCACGGCAGTGGTCGTCCACGTGGATCCAGCCGCGAACGTTCCGGCCATCGCCGTAGAGCGGCACCGGCTTGCCGTCGAGCAGGTTCGTGACGAACAGCGGGATGACCTTCTCCGGGTACTGGTAAGGGCCGTAGTTGTTGCAGCAGCGGGTGACGCAGACGTTGACCCCGTGGGTACGGGCGTAGGCGATGGCGATGAGGTCACCGCCCGCTTTGGCCGCGCTGTAAGGAGAATTCGGGTCGAGGGGAGACCGCTCGGTCCACGCGCCCTCGGCGATCGAGCCGTACACCTCGTCGGTGGAGACGTGCACGATGCGCGGGATGCCGGCGGCCCGGCAGGCGTCAAGCAGCACCTGGACGCCCAGCACGTTGGACGTGACGAACTCGGCCGCGCCGGCGATCGACCGGTCGACGTGCGACTCGGCGGCGAAGTTGATCACCGCGTCGTGGCCGGGGAGGACCTCGGCGAGCTTCGCCGGGTCGCAGATGTCGCCCTGGACGAATGTGTACCTCGGGCTGTCCGCGACGGGGGCGAGGTTCGCGAGGTTGCCCGCGTAGGTGAGCTTGTCGTAGACCGTGACATGAGCACCGCAGTAGCCCGGGTAGCCGTCGGACAGCAGCGTGCGGACATAGTGCGAGCCAATGAAGCCCGCGCCGCCGGTAACCAGGATCCTCATGAGCTGATCTGTACCTTACTGTGATCGCCGAGCACCAGCCGGTGCGCCCGCGGTACCCGGGGCGCCGGGGTTACCTCCACGTCGCGGCCGATCAGCGAGGCCTCGATCCTGCCGGTGCCGCGGATCGAGGCGCCCGACAGCACGATCGAGTACTCAATCTCGCTGTCATTGATCGAGCAGTTGTCGCCGATCGCCGTGAACGGGCCGATGTAGGAGCCGGTGATCGCGGTGCCGGCGCCGATGATCGCCGGGCCGACGATGCGCGAGCCGGTCACTGAGGCGCCTTCTTCGACGACGACCCGGCCAATGATCTCGGAGTCATCGCTGACGGTGCCGTCGAGCCTCGGTTCCAGGCTCTCCAGGACAAGGCGGTTCACCTCGAGCATGTCGCTGACGTTGCCGGTGTCTTTCCAGTATCCGGTGATCGTCGTCGAGTTGACCGTCCGGCCGTTGTCGAGCAGCCACTGGATCGCCTCGGTGATCTCAAGCTCGCCCCGCCAGGACGGCTTGAGGCTCGCGACCGCTTCGTGGATGGCCGGGGTGAACAGGTACACCCCGACGAGTACGAGGTCGCTCTTGGGCTGCTTCGGCTTCTCTTCCAGATTCTTGACGCGGCCGGTGACCGGGTCGAGCTCGGCGACGCCGAACGCCCGCGGGTCGCTGACCTGCTGCAGCATGATCTGCGCGGCGGGCCGGTTCGCGGCGAACTCTTCGACTAGGGCGTTGATTCCGCCGACGATGAAGTTGTCACCGAGGTACATCACGAAGTCGTCGTCCCCGAGGAACTCCCGGGCGATCAGGACCGCGTGCGCGAGGCCGAGCGGCGCCGTCTGCCTGATGTAGGTGACCTTCAGGCCGAGGCCCGATCCGTCGCCAACGGCGGCTTCGATGGCGGAGGCGTTGTCGCCGACGACGATCCCCACGTCGATGACTCCGGCCTGGGCGATGGCCTCAAGGCCGTAGAAGAGCACCGGCTTGTTCGCGACGGGGACAAGCTGCTTGGCGGACGTGTGCGTGATCGGACGCAGGCGCGTCCCGTGGCCGCCGGATAGGACGAGCGCTTTCATGGCGAAAAAGTAACAAACCCTCTCGACAGTGACGGGTGATTCGCTACGTGTTCTGTGCCCGTTCACTCTACGCGTTCGGCTGAGCGGTGCCGTGCTCTACGGGCGAATGCCCAGCACGGGGCCTTGGCGTTTGCACTCTCCCTATGAGAGTGCTAAACATAGGGCTTGGCACTCTCCCCGTGAGAGTGACAACCACAACGGCGGGATCGGACGATGAGGTACCGCTAGGCGGCAGGAAAGGACTGCCGTGTGGCGTACCGTCCGTCGCGGGCGTCGGTCCGGTCCTAACGTACGCCACGGAGGACTGGAACCAAATGGCAGCGAAGATGATCGCGTTTGACGAGGACGCCAGGCGCGGCCTCGAGCGCGGCATGAACCAGCTTGCCGACGCCGTGAAGGTAACTCTCGGCCCCAAGGGCCGGAACGTGGTACTCGAGAAGAAGTGGGGCGCCCCCACGATCACCAACGATGGTGTGTCCATCGCCAAGGAGATCGAGCTCGAGGACCCGTATGAGAAGATCGGTGCCGAGCTAGTCAAGGAAGTAGCGAAGAAGACCGACGACGTTGCCGGCGACGGCACGACGACGGCGACCGTGCTCGCCCAGGCGCTGGTGCGCGAGGGCCTGCGGAACGTCGCCGCCGGCGCCAACCCGATGTCGCTCAAGCGCGGCATCGAGGCGGCCGTCGAGGCCGTGAGCGAGCAGCTGTCGCAGCTCGCCAAGGACGTGGAGACCAAGGAGCAGATCGCCTCCACCGCGTCCATCTCGGCCGGCGACCCGGCCATCGGCGAGATGATCGCCGAGGCCATGGACAAGGTCGGCAAGGAAGGCGTCATCACCGTCGAGGAGAGCAACACCTTCGGCCTTGAGCTTGAGCTCACCGAGGGAATGCGCTTCGACAAGGGCTACATCGCGCCTTACTTTGTCACCGACCCGGAGCGTCTTGAGGCCGTCCTCGAGGACCCGTACATCCTCGTGGTGAACTCCAAGATCTCCGCCAACAAGGACCTGCTCCCGCTGCTCGACAAGGTCGTGCAGTCCGGCAAGCCCCTGCTGATCATCGCCGAGGACGTCGAGGGCGAGGCCCTCGCGACCCTGGTGGTCAACAAGATGCGCGGCCTGTTCAAGTCCGTCGCGGTGAAGGCCCCTGGCTTCGGCGACCGCCGCAAGGCCATGCTCGGTGACATCGCCATCCTCACCGGTGGCCAGGTCATCAGCGAAGAGGTCGGTCTCAAGCTGGACAGCGTCGACGTGAACGTGCTCGGCCGGGCGCGCAAGATCGTCGTGACCAAGGACGAGACCACCATCGTCGACGGCGCGGGCGACGCGGACCAGATCGCTGGCCGGGTCAACCAGATCCGTACCGAGATCGACAACACCGACTCCGACTACGACCGCGAGAAGCTGCAGGAGCGGCTGGCCAAGCTGGCCGGCGGCGTGGCCGTCATCAAGGCGGGCGCGGCGACCGAGGTCGAACTCAAGGAGCGCAAGCACCGCATCGAGGACGCGGTGCGCAACGCCAAGGCCGCGGTCGAGGAGGGTGTCGTGCCCGGCGGCGGCGTCGCGCTGCTGCAGGCTGCGATCCCCGCCTTCGACAAGCTGGACCTGTCGGGCGACGAGGCGACCGGTGCGCAGATCGTGCGTGTCGCCGTCGAGGCGCCGCTGAAGCAGATCGCGGTGAACGCCGGCCTTGAGGGCGGCGTCGTGGTCGAGAAGGTGAAGACCCTGCCCCCGGGCGAGGGTCTGGACGCGGCGTCCGGCGAGTACGTCGACATGTTCAAGGCCGGGATCATCGACCCCGCGAAGGTCACCCGTTCGGCGCTGCAGAACGCCGCGTCCATCGCGGCGCTGTTCCTCACCACCGAGGCGGTCATCGCGGAGAAGCCAGAGAAGGCCGGTCCGCCTGCTGCCCCCGGTGGCGGCGGGGACATGGACTTCTAAGTCCAGTCTTCTCGCTCTCAGAACGCGAAACGGCCCGGGCCGTGCACAGCCCGGGCCGTTTCGCGTCTCTTTGCGTCTCTATCGTGTCTCTGTAGCGCTCGCGGTAAAGAGACCGTTCAGTTCCCTGGCGGATCCCGTGAAATACTTGCCTCCGGCGGTGCCCGATGCTGGCATGCCCGACGTGACATCAGTTCTGGGCGGCGTATCTGGCCTGGGGAACGCTTCTGGGGGCAGGAGAAACGATCATCCCGTGTTGCAGCCCTCGATGATCCAGGTGAGCGATCATCTGGAGCGCCGAATCCGCAAGCCGGTCGACGCGCTGCGCTGCGTCATCACCTGCATCGTCCTCATCGCAGCCGTCGTGGCCGCCGTCTCCGCGAGCGCGACCACGGCCGGGGCGGAGACTGACCTTGTGGGCGCCAGCCAGCGGCTGCCGCATTCGCTGATCGTCGTTGTCCCCGAGCTCGCGCGTTTCGGGTTGCTGATCCTGCCGCTGGCCCTCGCCGTGACGCAGCTCATCAGACGGCAGGTTCGCCGTCTCATCGAGGCGGCGGCCACCGGCGTTGGCGCCGGCGCCCTGGCCGAGGTCATCAACATCGTGCTGGAGCGGCCTTTCGCCGCCCGGCTGTACTACCCGATCATCATGGCGCACCCGGGTACCAGCCACGTCGATGCGCTGGACCCGTACCTGGTCGGCCTGGTCGCATTCGTCACCATGATCGGGCTCACCGGACGGCCGGGCTGGCGAAATGCGCTGACCCTGTCCATCGGCGTGTACGTGATCGTGCAGCTGGCGGCGTCCAACACCACGCGGGTGAGCGTCCTCACGATCCTGATCACGCTGCTGACCGGCCACGCGATCGGCCTGGCGGTCAGGTACGCGGCCGGTTCGGTGTCGCAGCGCCCTTCAGCCCGGGACATAGCCGCGGCGCTGTCCACCCGGCGCTCCGGACGCGCCAGGCACGACAGGGACCTGACGGTGACCGCGATCCGCCGGGTTCCGCCACCCCGCCCCGACGGGCCCGGCTCCAGGCACTACGAGGTGACCGGGCAGGACGGCAGCCAGCTCGACGTGGTGGTGTTCGACCGTGACCAGCAGGCGGCCGGCACCTTCTACCAGCTGTACCGGTGGGTCCGGGTGCAGGGGCAGGTGTCCCGCACCGCGCCGCTGTCGGTGGACCGCGCGGTCGAGCGCAGGGCCTTGCTCACCTACGCGACCGAGGACGCCGGCGTGCCCACGCCGCGGTTGCTCACGCTGGTGCGGGTCGGACCCGAGGCCGCTGTGCTTGCCTACGACCACTGCGAGGGCACCACGCTGGCGGAGCGGAATTCCGCGTGCACCGACGCGGAACTCGGGCGTGTCTGGGACGCGGTGACCCGGCTGCACGCGCATCATGTCGCCCACCGCGGTCTTACCGCCGACCGCATCGTGTTCGCCGCCGAGGGGCGGGTCATGCTGCTCGACCCCGGCGACGGCGACGTGGCCGCGAGCGACCTGCAGCTGCGCCTTGACCTGGCCCAGCTCATCGCCGAGGTGGCGCTGGTGGTGGGGCCGGAGAAATCCGCTCGCCTGGCGGTGGATCGCGTCGACGGACACGAACTTGTGGCCGTACTCGCGCTGCTTCAGCCGGTCGCGCTTGTCCGCTCCACCAGGCATGCGCTGCGCCGTAGGCGCGACGTGCTGCCAGCGGTCCGCAAGGTGCTGCTCGCGGCCGTACCGGACGGCGAAGTGGTGCCCGTGCAGCTGGAGCGCATCCGGCCGCGAGCGCTGCTTACCCTGGTCGCGAGCGTGGCCGCGGTCTACCTGCTGGCCGGCGAACTCGCCAAGGCCAGCCTCGGCAGCGCGCTGCGCGCCGCGGACTGGCGCTGGGCGCCTCGTGGCGCTGGGCCTCTCGGCGGTGACCTACGCGGGCGCGGCGCTGTCGGTGTCCGGGTTCGTCACCGAGAAGCTGGGCTTCATCCGCACCGTCCTGGTGCAGCTGGCCAGCTCTTTCGTCACCCTGGTGACGCCCGCCGCCGTCGGCGGCGTCGCGCTGAATGTCCGCTACCTTCAGCGCAGGAGGATTCCCTCGCCGGTCGCGGTCGCCAGCATCGGGCTGTCCCAGGTGGTGGCCCTCGCCCTGCACCTCCTGCTGATCGCCGTGTTCGCCGCGCTCACCGGAGCGGGGGACAAGAATCCGATCCACGCGCCGACCTGGTCCTACTTCGCGGTCGGCGGACTCATCGGGTTGGCCGGCGTGGCGCTCGCCCTCCCCGCCGGGCGGCGGCTGGTACGAGCGCGCCTGTCACCGACCTTCGGGCAGGTGCTGCCCCGGCTGGTCGAGATCGCGCAGCGCCCGGCGAAGCTCGCCGAGGGCATCGGCGGGGCACTGCTGCTGAGCGTCTCCTACATCTTCTGCCTGGCCGCGTCCGTCGCGGCGTTCGGCAGCTCGGTTCCCATCGCCAAGATCGGCTTCGTGTACCTGACCGGGAGCGCGGTCGGCTCGATCATTCCCACCCCGGGTGGCCTTGGCGCCGTGGAAGCCCTGCTAACCGCGGGGCTCATCGCCGCGGGCGGTGCCGGCCGGGGTGGCGGGCGCCTCGGTCCTGCTGTTCCGCCTGCTGACCTTCTGGCTCCCGGTGCCCTTCGGCTGGGTGGCACTGAACTACCTGGAACGCCAGCACGACCTGTAACCGGGTGAGCTCATGGCAGCGAAAGGTCGTTCCGGCCGACCGGGAGCTTCACCCGTGACGGGATCTCTACCGGCGGGATCTCTACCGGCGGGATCTTCACCGGCGGGAGCTTCACGCGCCAGGCCAGCCAGGGCGCTGTGCTCGCGGTGTCGACTCGCACGGCATCCTCCTGCGCCTACGGGCCTATGCCCCGGGATTCTACGCTCAGGGAATCCTCAGGGTTGGCGGTCAGCAACCGGTGCGCGGGCAGCGAGCGGGTGGGAAGCGGGGTCGGTTCCGCCGGACCGTCGAGCAGCGTCAGATAGCGGTCGCGGGCGATCGGGACGGCGCCGAGCGAGCGGAGAAACGGCGTGTCCCACTGCGCGTCGATGACCGTACCGCCGGCTGCCTCCAGCCGTGCCCGCATGTCGGCGACGGCGATCGCGGCCGCGCCCTCGCGCCGTCCGAACAGGGAGTCACCGCTCATAATGCCGCTGATGCCGATCCCGATCGCACCGCCGACCATGTCCTCGCCCCGCCACACCTCGATGCTGTGGGCCCAGCCCTGACCGTGAAGCTCGGAGAGCGAGCCGAGCAGCTCGTCGGTGAGCCAGCGCGGCTCGCGGTCGGCCCGGCATGCCTCGGCGACGCGATGGAACGCGGCGTTGGCGGTGGTTCGCAGCCCGTCGCGCCGCAGTCGCTTCCTGACGTTGCGGCCCAGGTGCACGCCGTCCGGGCCGATCACCGGCCGCGGATCGGGTGACCACCACGCTGCCCAGTACGGATCGCCGTGATCGCCGCCGACGACGGCGATCGCGCCTGACTCCACCTGATCCTCGTAGCGGACCTCGTTGAGCGTCCGGTAGTAGTCGTCCGAGGCGGGCAGCGGGATGATGCCCCGCCGGTAGGCGCCGAGCACGCTCGCCGCGCTCAGGTCGGCGCAGAATGCCACGAGCCCGTCGCCCGTGCTGGACGGGACGGCGGGAAACTTGAACGACTCCCAGTCGGGGTAGCGGTTAGCCGACACGTGCTCGCGGTTGGCTGGCCGACGGGGCAGGCAGGTAACCGGTCTGCATTAGCCGGTCGATGTTGCGGTCTAGCAGTTCGCCGCTGACGGGCGGAAAGGCGATGCCGCTGCCCTGGAGCGCGTGCTTGGTATTGGTCCTGGTGTAGGAGGGAAAGATGTGCTTCAGGTACATCTCGGCCACCGTAAGTCCAGCGGGGCCACGGTCCACGAACAGCGGCAGGAACGCCGCCATCGGATGAGAAGGATCACGGGCTGCCTGCCGAGCGAGTTCCCGGACCCAGTCGCCGAAGGGCATCTCCGCGATCTGGTATCCGCGCATCCGCAGCCGGTCGACGAGGACGCCGAGTGGCGCGCTTTCCGGGCTGGCGAGATGGTAGGTACGTCCACTCGCGCCCGTGGTGACTGAGATATGACGGATGGCAGCCGCGCAGACGTCGGCGGCCACAAAGTCGAGCGGAAGGTCGATGTCGGGAGCGAGACCGGTGTCGGCGATGAACCTGATCATCGCGGCCATCTCGGTAGAGGTGCTCCACGCGCCGGTACGTGCGCTGCCGACTATGTCAAGCGGCCGGTAGATGGCCACCGGCAGGCCCTCGCGGCCCGCGGCCCGCAGGAGTTCTTCCGCCACGTACTTCGTCTCGACGTACCCCATGCGCAGCAGGTCGGGGTGCGCGAGCGGTGTCTCCTCGGTAACCTCGTGGATACCCGCCACGCCGAGGCCCGCGAGCACCGCGGTGGTAGAGACATAGTGGACGGGTATGCCCCGGTAAAGGCCCGCCAGCCGGATCATCTCGCGGGTGCCCGCCACGTTAGCGGCCCTCAGCTCCTGGTACGGGTAGATGAAGTTCACCAGCGCGCCCGCGTGATAGATGACGTCGATGCCGCGGGCCAGGTCGCGGAAGGCCGCGTCAGAAAGCCCGAGCCGTGGCTCGGCCAGGTCGCCTACCAGCGGCACAACACGGTCGTTGGCCGGTACTCCAAGCTCGTAGCGTTCGGCCGCCTGCCTGATGCGAGACAGCGCCGCGTGCTGGTCGCGCGCGCGGACCAGGCAGTGCACCCGGGCGTGCGTAGCCGCCAGCAGATCGCTCAGCAGGTAAGCGCCGAGAAACCCGGTCGCCCCGGTGAGCAGGACATTACGGGGACCATGCCAGTCTGGCCTTGGGTGCGACGGCGCCGCGTCCCGCCGCACCTTCAGGTTGAGCCTCGTCTCATGGGTGAAGTCGGTCTCGGCCTGGTCGCCGTCGGCGTCCAGCCTTCCCGCTCGGGCGTCCTCCGCGGCGACGGCGAAACCGCGCAATGTGGGGTCGCGCAGCAGGCTGCGGGTGAGAGGCCGCACCGAATTGGCGGAGATGCCGAAGATGGAGCGCGTGTGCGCCAGCATCTCCGCGGCGAGAAGCGAGTTGCCGCCAAGCGCGAAGAAGTCGTCGTCCAGACCCACGTTGTCCTTGCCGAGCAGCCTGGCCCACAGGGCGGACAGCCCCGCCTGCGTCGGTGAATGCCATTCGCGCGGCCCGAGGCCTCCTGGCCCGGCTGATTCCGGGCTTGAGCCGCCATCCGGCGGAACGCGGTAGCGCGGGACAAACACCGCCGGGATCATGTAGCCGGGCAGCCGGTCAAGCAGATAGCGCCGCAGGCTCGCGGTCGGCGGATGGTGCGGTGCGGTCTCAGCCGCGGCTTGTGCTGGCGTGTAGTAGGCCACCAGACGGGTGTCGCCTGAGCCGCGCTGAGACGCCACCACCGACACCTGCTCGATATCCGGGTGCTCCGCGAGTATGCGCTCGATCTCGCCCGGCTCGACGCGGAAGCCGCGCACCTTGAGCTGGCGGTCCACCCGCCCGGCGACCTCCAGGCTGCCGTCCTTGAGCCAGCGGCCGAGGTCTCCGGTGCGGTACATCCGGCCGCCGGAACCGCCGCGGGCGTCGGGCAGGAACCGCTCCGCGGTGAGTGCGGGTCGCCCGAGGTATCCTCGGGCGACCCCGCAGCCGCCGATGTAGATTTCCCCCTCCGTCTCGGCCGGCACCGGGTTTAGCTTGCCGTCGAGCACCATGATCCGCGTCTGCCGAGACGGCCGGCCAACCGGCACGGCGGCCCATGGCTCCGCCGTCGGCAGCCAGTTGCCGATGTCGAACAGGGCGGACGTGATGGAGGTCTCGGTGAGCCCGTAGGCATTCAGCAGCCGCGCCCACGGGGCCGCCCGCAGCGCGGCGCGGCAGTCGTCGGGTCCGCCGGCTCGCCGCCGGTAATCATGAGCCGGACCGAACGCAATCGCTCGTCAGCAGGCTGGGTGAGCGCGAGCACCTGGTGCCAGTAGGCCGGTGTCAGGTCAAGGACGGTGATCCGCTTGCGCTCGATGCCGCGCAGCAGTTCCGACGGCGCCAGGGTGCCGGGCGGCGCCAGGGTGAGCGTGGCGCCCGCCGTCAGCGCGGTGAATACCTGCTCAAGGGACGTATCGAAGGCCATGGCGGCGAGCTGGCCCACCCGGTCGTCTTTGCTGATCTGGTACTCGCGCGACATCTTGCCGATGACGCAAGCCAGGCTGCCGAAGCTGACGGCGACCGCCTTGGGGTCGCCAGTGGAGCCGGATGTATAGATGACGTAGCAGAGATTGTCTGGGTGCGGTCGGCTGCTGTCCGGACCGGTCGCGGGGCGGCTTGCCAGGTCCGCGGTGAGCTGGTCGAGGGGGACGATGCGGGTCCCGGTTTCCCGCCAGGCGGTGGTCCCGGCCGTGATCACTGCCGCGGGATTTACCTGGGCGCAGATGCCGGTCAGCCGCTCCGCCGGGCAGAGACGGATCAAGCGGCAGGTAGCCGCCGCCTGCCTTCATGATGGCGAGGATGGCGGTGATCCAGTCGACGCCCCGCTCCAGGTGAACGCCGGTTACCGTCTCCGGGCCGACGCCGATCCCGGCAAGGTAGTGCGCGAGACGGCTGGCCGACTCGTCAAGCTCGCGATAGGTTACCCGTGACCGCCCGGCCACGATGGCATGAGCGTCCGGGTGCCGGGACGCCTGCTCCGCGAAGAGCTCGTGAACGAACCGGCTGCCATTCGCGCCGTGTGCCGTGCGGGCGGTAAGGGGTGCTATGTCCTTCCAGGAGCCTTCGATTTCCTCCAGGCACCGGCTCCTGGACATCACCTGGGATTCTCGGCGCCAGCCGGCTGGGACTTTGAGCTCTGCCTGCCACAGTGCGTGCTGGCCTAGGTTGTTCACTACGACCACGAAGGCGTCGGATGTCTTAGCTGGCTGGTCCACGATGGTCACGAATGATTTCCTATGCAATGTCCGGAAATGCGCCGACAGGATTGCCAACCATCTCATATATACCCGGAGCATCTGGCGGCAACACTTCCCCTCAATTACCATAATCGTGGGCATATTGTGCAAACAGTCAAGCAGTGAGTCGTGAGAAAATTGGGTAGATTGCATCCACAGGATCGATCAATTAAGCGAGAAAACAGCGAGCACGGGAGGATTGCCGTGGCAATAAAGCGGTGTGTTCTCTACGGCTACGCCGCCTGGGTTGCCCTGCTCATCGTGGTGTACTACGAAGTGAGCAGCCTGCGCATAGCAGCCTGGGGCCTCATCAGCATTAGCGGAGTGATTGCCGTCCTCACAGGGGTGGCGCTTAACCGGCCCGCCCGCAAGGTGCCCTGGTTCCTGCTGGCGGCCGCGCTCGCTTGTTTCGCGGCCGGCCAACTCAGCTTCCTGATCGCGGCGGAGCTGAAGGTGGTGCTGCCGTTCCCGTCCTTCGCGGACGCGCTTTACTTGTCGGAATATCCACTGGCCGCCACCGGGCTGCTGATCTTCGTCTACTGGCGCACCCCGGACGGCGACCGGCGCAGCCTGATCGACGCGCTGACGCTCACCGCAGGCCTCGCTCTCCTGTCATGGACGTTCCTCATCCGGCCCTACGTGCACAACCTGGAGCTGTCCGGGCTGCAGAAGAGCGTGGCGATCGCCTACCCGCTCGGCGACGTGCTCATGCTCGCCCTGCTGGTGAGGCTGCTCGCGCCGGGATCGGGGCGGACGAGGTGCGTCCAGTTCCTCACCCTAGGCACCGTCGCGTGCCTGATGTCCGACGCGGCCTACGGGGCGTTGCAGCTGTACAGTTCGTTCCATACCGGGACTGTCGTCGACCTCGGCTGGGCCGTGTTCTACTCCGCATGGGGTGCCGCGGCACTGCACCCGTCGATGACACGGCTGACCGAGCCGGTGCCAAGGCAGCAGGTAGAGGTCTCACCGACCAGGCTGGCACTGCTCATGCTCGCCTCGCTCATCGCTCCCGTCATGCTGCTCACGGCCGTGCCGGGGGGCGCGACGCCCGATGTGAGCGTGATCGCGGTGTTCTCGGGGATCCTGTACCTGCTCGTGCTGACCCGGTTGTGGGACGCGGCCGCGTCGCACCGCCGGGCCCTGGACCGGGAGCGCGTGCTGCGCCAGGTCGGACTGTCGCTGGTGACAACGGCGGACGTGGCGCAGGTCGCCGGCGCCGTGAAGGACGCGGTTCACGCCGTGCTCGGCGGGCACTCGCAGGGCGACGCGCTCCTTGGAGTGCGGATCGACGGAACGCTGCGCGCCGTGGATCGCGACACCGGGCCGGTACAAGGCATGCAGTCGGAGCAGTTGGCCGAGTGGTGGCTTTCGCTCGGGGCGGGGACGGCCCCGAGCCTTATCCCGATGGGCCGGCTGCCCGAGCAGGCGAGGGCGGCTCGTCCCGGTGCCGAATGGATGCTGCTCTGCCCGCTCGTGCTCAAGGACAGGCCTTCTGGTGACACTCAGATTGGCCTGATCGCGGTTTTCGGCGACCAGAGCGGCCTCGCCGACCTTACCGCGACACTGGAGATCCTTGCCCACCAGGTGGCCCTCACGCTGGAGAGCGTGATGCTCCGCCAGGAGGCGATCCGCCAGCGCAACGAGGCCTATTTCCGTGCCCTTGTCCAGGATGCATCGGACGCCATCGTGATCGTCGCGGACGACGGGACGGTAAAGTACGCGACACCCTCGACGGTGGCCGTCTTCGGCGACATCACCGTGGAAGGCGAGCGCCTGTGGGACCTGGTCGCGGAGCAGGACCGCGACGATTTCGCCCGCACCTTCATGCAACTGCGCGAGCGCGCGCGGTTCGGTCCGCGCGTCGTGGAGCGGGAGATCAGCCGCCGTGACGGCAGAATCGTCCGTATCCAGGCCAGGTGCAGCGACCTGCGGGCGGAGCCGAACGTGGCCGGCCTGGTCTTCACGCTGCGGGACGTGACAGCGCAGCACAAGCTTGAGGAAGAACTGAAGCACCGGGCCTTCCACGACGCGCTGACCGGGCTGCCCAACCGGCTGCTCTTCCAGGACCGCACGGCTCAGCAGGTGGCAACGGCCGAGCGGAACAAGACGATCGCCGGCGTGCTGTTCATCGACCTTGACGACTTCAAGATCGTCAACGATACGAAGGGACACAGCGTCGGCGACGAACTGCTGATCGCCGCGGCGGCCCGTCTGGCCGGCCTCACCCGCGATTCTGACACCGCGGCCCGCCTCGGCGGCGACGAGTTCGCACTGCTGGTCGGCGGTGCGGCGAGCACCGCCGCGGTGGAGGCGGCCGCTGAGCGCATCGTCGGCGCGTTCACCCGGCCGTTCGCCCTCAGTACCGGGCTGGTGACCACCACCGTCACCGTCGGCGTGGCCACCACTAAGGACAGCACGGATACCGATGAGTTGCTCAGGCACGCGGACCTGGCACTCTACGCGGCCAAGGCCTCGGGAAAGCGGCAGTGGCGCCGTTACCAGCCGGTGCTCAGCTCCGGCCTGATCCGGCGACGGGAGATCCAGGAGGCCCTGGAAGAGGCGGTGACGAAGTCGGCCTTCTCCCTCGTGTACCAGCCGATCGTGGCACTCGACACCGGGGAACTGGCGGGCTTCGAGGCGCTGATCCGCTGGCCGCACCCGCAGTGGGGCATGATGCTGCCCAACCAGTTCATCACGTTGGCCGAGGAAACCGGTCAGATCATCGCGATCGGCTCGTGGGTGCTTAACCGCGCCACGGCCGACATCAAGCGGCTCCGCCGGATCGCGAAACAGTCAGCCGGGCCGGCCGAGGCCGGCGCCGGACCGGGGCCGCTCCCGCTGCACCGGCCGGCCAGACGGCGCGACCTGTATGTCAGCGTGAACGTGTCCGCCCGCCAGTTCGCCGACGATGGCTTCGCCGACACGGTGCGGCGGGTGCTCGCGTCGTCGGGCCTGGAATCGCAAGCGCTCATGCTCGAACTGACGGAAACCGCCCTGCTGCGCCGCGACGAGCGGCTGCACTCCGACCTGGGGGAGCTGAAGAGCATCGGCGTCAAGCTGGCACTCGACGACTTCGGCACCGGCTACAGCTCCCTCAGCTACCTGCGCGACCTGCCGATCGACGTGGTGAAGATGGACAAATCATTCGTTGACGGGATTGCCGAGTCCGACCAGCGCCTGGCTGTGGCCGAGGGCATCGTCCGGCTCGCCAGGACCCTCAATCTCGAGGTGGTCGCGGAGGGAATCGAGACCGAGGAGCAACGGGACCTGCTCGGCTCGATGGGATGTAATTACGGGCAGGGGTACCTGCTCTCGATGCCGGTGCAGATGAGCCAGGCCGAGGAATTGGTCCGCAGCGGGTTCTTTTCTGCCGAGACGGTCCCAACTCCCGGGGCGCTGACCTAGGGATTTACCCGCGAATTGGTCCGGAATCGTTAGCCTTGCTAACTGTTCATCGTCATGTCACATGACCTACGGACCCCTTACGTGACCTCTGTATCTCTGTCATATGCGTTGCGGACAGGGCAATCTCAACTCGTCAGAACACAGAGGGCGCGCTGGGGCGGGCGGCGTCCACGTAAGGAGGCAACGTGATGGGCCGGAACAAGCGCGGAAACCGCGGGACATCCATGCGGGCACGCCTGGCCGTCGCCGCGGCGGTACTCGTGGGCGGCGGCGCAGCCGGAGTGGCGGTGGTTGCCAGTCACCACGGCAGCGGCACCCAGGAAGCGGCGTCCGCCGGATACAGCCAGAGCTTGTCCAACCGCTCGTTCAGCGAGTCAGAGGGTCTCTCGATCGCCATGAACGACTGGTCGAAGTCCTCCCAGACATCGCTCGTCGTGATCAGCAAGATCGTGACCATCAAGACGATCGCCGTGGTCGCGTTCCACAGCCACACGCTTGACGTCCAGCGCGGCGTGGTGGAAGCGGCTGACAAGAACCAGTTCGTGATCAAGTCATCGAACGACGCGTTCCAGATCTGGAACACCAAGCCCGGCGGCACGCAGGAACTGAACGTCGGCGGCAGCCAGACCGGGTGGAACGCCCTGAGCGGCGGCACCATGTCGTCCTACGGCAGCTACAACTGGTCGAACATCTCCAACAGCAAGTGGAACACCTCCGCGAAGACGCTCGCCAAGGGCGACGTGGTGTGGATCTTCGGCGAGAAGGTGAAGGGCCAGCTGTGGGCTCAGCTGGTACTGTTCGCGGCACCGGGCAGCTCGCACACCTCGAGCGCCGTGCCCAGCTCAAACAACCCGGGCGGGAGCAGCTGGTCGTCCTCGTCGACGGCCCCGAGGCCGTCCAGCACCATGCCGACCTTCGCCGGATCCAACAGCTAAACACGCATAACGCTGGCATCAGTGCCCGTGGACGGCCCTCCCCGCCGTCTACGGGCACTGTCGTGTTCGGGGTCGATAGGCGGCGGCGGACCGCGACGAAACGAGCGAGTTGGCGTAGTCTCATAGTCAGGAGTGGGACTTCGACAGCGGGCCGACGGTGCCCCGCACAAGGCGCGGAAGGCGAACAGACGTGAGCGGAATCGTCTTGGCTGTGCTCATCGGCCTCGGCGTCGCTTGGTTCTGGACCAAGGGCCGTCAGAAGATGAAGCTGTCCATCTCGGGCAAGCACTGGGGCTGGATTATCGTGGTCGTGGTCGTGGTGCTGGCGATCGCGTACGGAGCCAGCGGCCACGTGTCGCAGCACTAGCCGAAAACCTGGTTTTCGTGCATAGTCCCTGGGTATAGCCCTATTGCGATCTTGAACCGGGGCTAAAACGAGACCGCCAACGGACTCACGGCCTTGCACGCGATCCCGTCCCAGCACCATCCGAACGTGTGAGGCCGTGACCCGGTTCAGCGTGTTCGGTGCCCTGCGGGCACCTTCCCGTCTTCTTGTATCTCCCGGGGGGACGAGGTAGCCCACCGTGTTCGGTGCCCTGCGGGCACCTTCCCGTGGCCCGCAGTACTTTTGTGGGGGACACCCCCACACCCCCGGCCCCCGTACCCCCCGGTGCGAGCTTCGCTCGCGGGGCGGCAGTCTCTGGCTCTCCGTTTTCTTGTAGCTTTCGGGGAACGAGGTAGCCCACCGTGTTCGGTGCCCTGGGGGTGATGCGCGCTTTGCCCGCAGGGGGCGCTGGTTCGCTCATCGATTGAGTGTTTGTTGCCTTGTGGCTAGCTTGCGGTCGCCTGCTGTCTTCCGGGGGAGGCCCCCGTACCTCCCCGTACCCTCGGGATGCGAGCTTCGCTTGCGGAGGCTGCTGGTCACCGGTTCAGGCTTCCCGTTCTCTTATATTTCCTGGATGGCGGGGCTGCCGGACCCTGGTGCGGGCTTTGCTCGCGGGGGCCGCTAATCTCCGGTTCCTGGGTGGCGTGTCTGGCATCCGCGCTGCGCTGACGGCAGAATAAGCGTGCTGCCACTACTCTCGTGGTACCGATAGCCTAGAAAGTGCCCATTACATCCCGTCGGCGGTCATGGCCTGCGGGATGCCCAAGTTTCTACTGACGTGAGGTCTTGCTCGTGCCTACCGGCAAGGTCAAGTGGTATGACGCCGAAAAGGGGTTCGGCTTCCTCGCCCGCGATGACGGGGGCGAGGTCTTCGTACATTCTTCCGCGCTGCCTTCCGGGACGACAACCCTGGGTAAGGGGCAGCGAGTCGAGTTCGGCATCGTGGAAGGACGCAAGGGGGCCCAGGCACTGCAGGTGCGGGTCCTCGAGGCGCCACCCAACGTCACGGCCGCCGTCGCGAAGCATGCACGCAAGAAGCCGGACGAGATGATCCCGATCATCGAAGACCTCATGAAGCTCCTTGACGGCATCTCGGATGCCTACCGGCGCGGCAAGCACCCCGACCCGAAGGAAGCCAAGCAGATCGCGAGCCTTCTCACGGCCGTCGCAAAGGATATCGAGCCGTAAGGAAGATCGCGATTAGGTAGCGACCGGGCGGAGTCGCTCACGACGGCGTCCGACAAGAAGGACTACCGCCACGACGAGCCCGCCCGCGGCGATGGCCAGGCCGGCCTGCCCGTTGTTGAGCATTGACACGAGCACGCCGGCCAGGCCGCCGGCCACGTTCGCGACCTGGTTCAGCGTCTCGGAGACGGCGAACGTCGAGGACCGTATCTCGTCACCGATCTCCCGGCCAACGATCGAGTCCTGACCGAGTTTGGCCAGGCTCGCACAGAAGATCGCGGTGGCCTCGACGATGACGGCCGCAAGCAGGCCGAATCCCCAGGCGCAGACCGCCGTCACCACGGGTGCGATGAGCAGCACGCTGAACATGATCACCTGCGGTGCCCGGCCCTTGAAGAAGGAGCCGAGGACCATCGAGGCGAGGCTGCCGATCGCCAGGCCAAGGGCGAGTGCGCCGAGGGCGAAGTTGTGCGACACGGCATGACCGAAAATCGTGCCAAGGTTCACGCTGCGCAGCAGGAACGCCAGCAGGAACAGGATGTAGCCAGAGAAGGCACGAAGCACCGCGTTGACCGTCATCGCCTCAGCGACGACGGGACCGACGCTGGCCAGCGTCCGCCAGCGTCCGGGACGCCCCTTGGCCGAGCCGTTGGCATCCCCTGGCCCGGAAGCCCCCGGAACGGGAGGCGGTAGCGGTAGCGTCCGGCGAGGCATGTCTGGCGGGGTCTGGCCGGGCATGTCGGGCCGGGTCGGTGTCTCGCTGACTGGAGCGGGCATCGGTGCGGGCACCGGTGTGGGGACATCGATCTGCTCGGGGAGCCGGAACGCGAGGATCATGGCGGCCACGTAGATCAGCAGGGCAACGCGCAGGGTCCAGGCCGCGCCGCCCGCTAGCTGCACGCCGGCCGCGAGGCCGGCCGCGGCCGTGGAGGTGACGATGGATATCAGTCCAGAGCGCGCGTTGGCGGTGACCAGCGTGCTCCCCGGCGGCAGCAGGCGCGGCGTGACCGAGGCCTTGACGACGCCGCCCGCCTTCTGCAGCACCAGGATGCCGAACGCGGCGGGCAGCAGTGTCACGGAGTTCGCCACGTTCGCGGACATCGCGTAGCAGAGCAGGCCGCGGGTCAGCATCGTCCCGGCCAGCACGAACCGGCGCCCCTGCTGTATCCGGTCCAGGGCCGGCCCGAGGAACGGAGCGAGCACCGCGAACGGTGCCATCGTGATGATCAGGAACAGCACCACGCGGCCGCGGGCCTGGTCCACGGACGTGCTGAAGAAAATCGAACCGGCGAGCGCCACGGTCACGAACGCGTCCGCGGCGCCGCTCACCGCGGTCATCTCGATGAGCGTGGCGAGGCCGGTCCTGTCGGCACCCTGCGCTCCGGTGATCCGGTGCACGAGGACCCCGGTCCGCCGGGTCGCCTTGCCGGAAGCCTGCCCGCCCGTGCGGAAAGCACGGCCCGTCGCGTGGGCAGCATCTCCGGCGCGACGCACCGCATCCGACATCCACATGTTCCCAGTATTCTTGGTCAGCGGCACTGCGACGAGCCCTATGGGGGAGATCCTGGCGGGCCAGCCCTCGCGGTGTGACGCTCCGGGAGTGAGAATTGGCAGTCGTGAGCACGATCAGAAACCGCGCGAAGGAACCAGATCAACTCTGCGCGGACGCCATTGACCTGGCCAGGCAGGCCCTGATCGATGAGACTGGGGTGGACCAGGACACGATCGGCGGCCACCTTGGCGTTGAGGCCGTGGGCGACCGCGTGGTCACCCATTTCTTCGAATGTGCCGACCGGGCCTATACGGGCTGGCGGTGGGCGGTCACCGTGGCGCGCGCGCCCAGGTCCAAACTCGTGACAGTGGACGAAAGCGTTCTGCTGCCAGGTCAGGACGCGCTGCTTGCGCCCGCTTGGGTGCCCTGGCACGACCGGCTGCGGCCCGGCGATGTCGGGATCGGCGACCTGCTGCCTGCCAGCCCGGACGACGAGCGTCTCGTTCCCTTCGTCGTGCTTGAGGGCGACGACGCAGTGACCGACTGGTTCCTGCCAAGGACCGACGCGGAGAACGCGGACGCGGGGCCGCAGCTAGCGGAAGAGCTTCCCTCTCCTGGCCGCTCCCGCGTGCTGTCGGGCTACGGCCGGGATGACACGGCGGAGCGCTGGTACGAGAGCGACCACGGTCCGCGCACGCCGCTGTCCCACGCTGCTCCGGCTACCTGCGTGAGCTGCGGATTCTTCGTTCCGCTGAGCGGGGCGCTCGGGCGGCTCTTCGGCGCCTGCGGCAACGCCTTCGCCCCGGACGACGGCCGGGTTGTCTCGTCGGACCACGGATGCGGCGCGCATTCAGAGGCGGTACTCAGCGGCGCCAGCCCGCAGGCGAACCTGCCGGTGATCGACGAGTTCGGCTATGACCTGGTGGACTTGCCCGGCGTCTCGGTCGAGGAGACGGTATTCGAGCCGTTGTCCCGTGACACGTACCCGGAGGCGGGCTCGGAGAGCTGACCGTCGGCTTTTTGAGCGTCGGTGAGCACGGCGCGCTCCGCCGCGATCCGTGCCCGCCTGCGCTTGAGGAACGGCACGTACCAGAGCCCGAACAGCCCCATCGCCATTCCGCAGGCGCACGTCCACACCCACCAGCGGACGTCAGCGGGCAGCGTGTCGCGGACGGAAAACAGGATGACCAGCGCGAGCACCCAGCCAACCGTGATCACCGCGGTAACCTGGCGGTCGTCCGCTTCCCTTGGCGGTGGCGCCGGGCGCCGCTCTTCGGGACCGACTTGCGGACTAGGGTTCACGGGACAAGGCTAGCCGACCCGGTTATACGTCCTGCCCAGTCGTGATGTACTTAGTGGATGCCTGAGGCAGCCATGCAAACGGACGCGGCGC
The DNA here is from genome assembly GCA_963785645.1 of uncultured Actinomycetota bacterium. Classification (GTDB taxonomy): domain Bacteria; phylum Actinomycetota; class Actinomycetes; order Streptosporangiales; family Streptosporangiaceae; genus Trebonia. The sequence goes on along the minus strand of CAWAWG010000012.1, from coordinate 92,272 downwards.
TGGCAACCGCGATGCGGATCTCGGTCAGCAGGCTCGCACGGCGTCTCCGGGTGGAGCGTCTGGGACTTGGCGGGACCGAGACCGTCCTATCCGACATCCAGCTCGCGGCGCTCGCCGCGCTCGAGCGTCACGACTCGATGACCCCCGGCGAGCTCGCCGAGCACGAAAAAGTTCAGCCGCCGTCCATGACCCGGGTGATCGCGGTGCTTGAGGAGCGCGGCCTGGTCAGGCGCGAGCCGCACGCCACCGACCGCAGGCAGGTCATCCTCACGGTGACCGAAAACGGCAAGGACCTGGTGCAGCGGGTCCGTCGCCGCCGCGAGGCCTGGCTTGCGCAGCGACTCCAGGAGCTCAACCCCGACGAACGCCAGATCCTCCGCGCCGCCGTCCCGATCTTGGAGAAAATCAGCCAGTCGTGAACCGTCCGCTAGGCCGCCTTAAGCTTCCACGTCCCGATCGTCTCGTAACGCGGCTGCCCGTCGGGCGTGCTGCGGATGAGGTAGATCTCCTCGGCCGTCCATGCCGGCCCCGGTAAGCCGACAGGTCACCGACGATCGGGCGGACGTCCGCGGGTACCCGGCACCGGGCGAGGGTGACGTGCGGCCGGTACCTGCGGCCGTCTGGCGGCGGTGCGCCCGCCCGCCTGGCACCCGCGCTCACCGACATCGCCAGCTCTCCGAGAGCCTTCTGGTCGCCGGACAGCCCGCTCCACAGCACATTCGCCCGCGTCTGGCTGGGGAAGGCGCCGGCGCCCGCCAGGCTGAGGCCGAACGCCAGCTGCCGCCGGGCCGCGCGGTCAAGCCGCGGCACCAGCCGGTCGAGGTTCTCGTCGCTCACCTCGCCCAGGAACGCGAGCGTGACGTGCCACAGCTCGCGGCTGGTCCACCGCAGGTCCTCGCGGGTGGGCCGCAGTGGCGCACACACCGCGTCCAGGTCGTCGAGGACGGTCGGCGGCGGCGCCAGGCCGACGAAGAGCCGCATCAGGCACCCTTCCCTGGGCATACGCTGAACGGGTGAACAAGGTGCCCCGCTGGCTGCTGCCGACCGTCCTCGGGCTGCTCGTGCTCGTGGTGCTGATCGGCTCGGTGGTGCACTAAGTCGAGCCGCTCGACGACATAGTCGACACATGTGGTCAGCGCGGCCACGTCGTCGGGTTCGACCGCGGGGAACAGGCCAATCCGCAACTGGTTGCGCCCAAGCTTGCGGTACGAGTCGGTATCCACGATCCCGTTCTCCCGCAGCACGCCTGCCACGGCGTCGGCGCTCACCGCGCCCGTCAAGTCAATCGTGGCCACCACCGGGGAGCGCATCGCGGGGTCGGACACGAACGGCGTCGCGAACCGCGACTTCTCTGCCCATGAATAAAGAATGTCCGCCGAACGAGTGGTGCGTTCCTGTGACCAGGCAAGACCGCCTTTTTCCATCAGCCAGTCGATCTGGGTGGCCAGGAGCACCAGCGTCGACACGGCGGGCGTGTTCAGCGTCTGGTTCTTGAGTGAGTTCTCGACCGCGACCTTCAGCGACAGGAACTCGGGTATGTACCGGCCGCTCGCGGCGATCTCGTCCATCCGGCCGAGGGCCGCGGGGGACAGCAGCGCCAGCCACAGGCCGCCGTCGGCCCCGAATACCTTCTGCGGCGCGAAGTAGTACGCGTCGAACTGCGCGGGATCCACCGGCAGCGCGCCGGCCGCGCTCGTCGCGTCGACGAGCACGAGGGAGGCTGGGTCCGCGTCCACGGGGCGGCGGATGTCCATGCTGACCCCGGTGGACGTCTCGTTGTGGGTGAGCGCGTAGGCGTCGATCCCGGTCTCGGCCCGTGACAGCGGGTGCGTGCCCGGATCGCTCGCGATAACCGACGGCTCCTTCAGCCAGGGAGCGCGCGTGGTCACCTTCGCGAACTTCGCCGAGAACTCACCGAACGACAGGTGCTGTGCCCGCTCCTGGACCAGCCCGAACGCCGCTATGTCCCAGAACGCGGTAGTTCCTCCGTTGCCGAGAGAAACCACGAAATCGTTCGGAAGACCGAAAAGCTCAGCCAGCCCGGTGCGGATTCGCCGCACGAGATCCTTCACCGGCGGCTGCCGGTGCGATGTTCCAAGCTCGGGCGCCGCCGCGAGAGCGGCGACCTGCTCCGGGCGGACCTTCGTCGGGCCGCTGCCGAACCGCCCGTCCTTCGGCTTGAGATTCTCGGGAATGACAATGCTGGTCACGGATTCATTTTATGGGGAGACGACGCTGTACCCCTCGCGGGGACGACCCCTAAGGCTGACTCAGAGCAGGATCTCGGCTGCGCCGGGTACGGAGCTGACCGGGCGGGGGGCGGGGCCGATGTAGCGGGCTGAGGGGCGGATCAGGCGTCCGGTCAGCTTCTGCTCCATGATGTGCGCCGCCCAGCCTGCGGTCCTGGCGCAGGTGAACATCGCGGGCGTGATATCGGCCGGGACCTGTGCGAAGTCCAGGATGATCGCCGCCCAGAATTCGACGTTGGTCTCCAGGATGCGGTCCGGGCGACGGGCGCGCAGCTCGGCCAGAGCGGCCGTCTCCAGGGCGAGCGCGACCTCGTACCTGGGGGCGCCGAGTTCCTTAGCGGTGCGCCGCAGCACCCTGGCCCGGGGGTCCTCCGCGCGATATACCCGGTGGCCGAAGCCCATCAGCCGGCCGTGGCCGTCGAGGACGGACTTGACGTACCCTTCGGCGTCGCCGCTCCGTTCAACCTCTTCGATCATGTACAGCACGCGGGCCGGCGCCCGCCGTGCAGCGGCCCGGACAGCGCGCCGACCGCGCCGGACAGCGCGGCGGCTACGTCGGCGCCGGTGGAGGCGATCACCCGCGCGGTGAACGTGGAAGCGTTCATGCCGTGCTCGGCGGCACTCACCCAGTAGGCATCCAGGGCCTTCACGTGCCGGGGATCCGGTTCGCCGCGCCAGCGGATGAGGAAGGACTCTGCGGCCGTCTTGGCATCGTCGATGTATTTCTGCGGGATCTCCGGCTTGTCCGCGCCGCGCGCGGACTGGGCGATCATCGCGAGCAGTTGCGCGCAGGCCCGCCCGACGTCCTCGCGTGCCTGCTCGGGCGAGATGTCGAGCAGTGGGCGCAGGCCCCAGCGGGCGCCGAGTGCGGCAACGCCGCTCTGCGCGTCCACGCGTACATCGCCGGACCTGACCGGGAGGTCGACCGGCTCGGCCGACGGCAGTCCCGGGTTGAACGCGTTGTCGACGAGCAGCCCCCAGACGTGGCCAAAGGCCACCTGCCCGACGAGTTCCTCGATGTCCACGCCGCGGTAGCGCAGTGAGCCGCCTTCCTTGTCTGGCTCGGCGATCTCGGTCTCGAACGCGACGACGCCTTCGAGGCCCGGCTTGAAATCGGACATCGTGCCTCCCTGTAGGGATCATGTAAACGGCTCGATTGAACAGCCGGAATCGTGGGTGAAGACAGGCTGTTGACATGTAAAAATCTGCGTTTATGGACAGGACGTTGAATCCGGAGATGCTTGACAGCTCGCCCACGGAGCAGTTCGCGCTGTGGTTCGACGAGGCGGTGGCGGCCGGGCTGCCCGAACCGAACGCGATGGTCCTGACGACGTCAGGGGTCGTGGAGGGGCCGCACGCGCGGACCGTGCTACTCAAAGGGCATAGCGAAGAGGGTTTCACGTTTTACACCAACAGGACTTCCCGCAAGGGACGGGACCTCGCGGCCGATCCGCGGTGCTGCGCCCTGTTCCCCTGGTACGGTCTTGGCCGCCAGGTGACCGTGGAGGGTGTGACGCGGCAGCTGAGCACGGAGGAGAGTGAACCGTACTTTCACTCCCGGGCATGGCTGTCCCAGATCGGCGCGCGGGCGTCCCGGCAGTCTTCCGTCCTCGCGTCCCGCGCCGAGCTCGACGACCGGGTAGCGGAGCTGTCCGCGCGGTGGCCGGAGGGGACCACGGTACCCATGCCCGACTTCTGGGGCGGGTACCTGATCGTCCCCGATCGGATCGAGTTCTGGCAGTCCCGGCCCAGCCGGCTTCATGACCGGCTGAGCTACCGGCGCCGCGACGGCGACTGGATTATCGAACGGTTGTCCCCTTAGGGCTGGCAGACGCCTCTGTTCAGGTTTCTACCGGTGGTGGCTTAAGCGCGTAGCATCACTGTTGAGAGGAAGGTTTCAGTGACTGCCCATGGGCTTATCGACACCACGGAGATGTATCTCCGCACGGTGTTCGAGCTTGAAGAGGAGGGGATCGTCCCGCTGCGGGCGCGGATAGCGGAGAGGCTTGCCCAATCCGGCCCGACGGTCAGCCAGACGGTCGCCCGGATGGAGCGTGACGGGCTGCTGCACGTGGCGGGAGACCGGCAACTGGCGCTCACCGACGCCGGCCGCGCGCTGGCTACCCGCGTCATGCGCAAGCACCGGCTGGCCGAGTGCCTTCTGGTCAGCGTGATCCAGATGCCCTGGGAAGAGGTGCACATCGAGGCGTGCCGGTGGGAGCATGTCATCTCGGAGTCCGTCGAACGACGGCTGTACGAGATGCTCGGCCACCCGGAGCGCTGTCCGCACGGCAACCTCATTCCCGGGGTCGACGAGCTTGTCGCAGAGGCCAGCCGAGGCACCCACAGCGCACGATTCCACAATGATCGATGTGACTCGCGGGACTAGCGATACTGTACGGGCGACAGTTACACGGATAACCGAACAACTTCAAAGCGATCTGGACCTGATGCTTAAACTGAAGCGCGCCGGGATACAACCCGGACGCGAGGTGTTGCTTGGGGCAGTTGACGGCGGAGTTCGCGTAAGCGGCGAAGAAGACGCGAACGCGGCGGAATCCGCTGATCTTCCGACCGAGGTCGCCTCGCACGTGTTCGTGTCCAAGGAGTAGCCAGGAGACCTGTGCGGTGACCGGAGCGTGACAATGACGCGCTGGAACGAGAGCCTGCCGGCCGAACTTGTGCTGCGCCAGGCCGAGATCGGCGTCATCGTGGCGGACCAGACTGGCAACGTAGTGTTTTCAAACGACTACGTTTGCAAGTTGCTCCGCCTCGACTCCGCGGCGGCACCGCTTGTCGGTAAACCGCTCAGCGGCCTCGGGCTGCTTCCCGACAGCGAGCCTGGCCGGGTCGACGAGATCACCCGGCAGGTGCTGAGCGGAGTCGCCTGGGAAGATACGTTCGCCAGCCACCGGAGCGACGGCAGCTTCCTGTTTGTCAGGGAACTCGCGATACCGCTTCGGTCCGCCTCCGGTGAGATTGACGGCATCATGCTGCTCGTCACCGAGGCCGGGCGGCGCGACACGCAGCGCGAGCCCGACCGGCTTCGCCTCCTGGAGCGAATCGGCCAGCGGCTCGCGGGCTCGCTCGAGCTCGACGCGACCCTTCGTCAGGTGGCGCTGATCCTCGTCCCGCGCTTCGCCGACCACTGCTTCATCGACCTCTTCAGCGGCGAGAAGCTGATCAGGCGGGCCGCCGCGCACGCCGGAGGCTGGGAACCGCAGCCGGGCACCTGGGCGCGGGACGGTGAGGCCATCAAGTACCCCCGGGCCACTTCACGCAACAGGCCATGGCGCGCCTTGAGACCATCGTCGTTCCCGACACTCAGGCGGGCTATTACCCGGCGCCGAGCGAGCAGTCCATGTCCGCCGCCGATCAGGTCGGGATCACCTCGGTGTTGGCGTCACCGCTGTACGCCCGCGGCGAGCTGCTCGGCGCGATCTCGCTGGCTCTGTCCAGGATCACTGACCGGCCAGACCCGCACTACGACCTGTCAGACGGCGACCTCATCGGGGCGATCGCATCGCGGGTTGCGGTCGCCATCGACAACGCCATGCTCTTCGAGGCCGAGCGGCGGACCGCGCTGGCCTTCCAGCAGTCGCTGCTGCCCGACTCGGCGCCCGAGCTCGACGGCCTTGAAGTCGCGTTCCGCTACGTGCCCGCCAAGCCCCTGGCCACCCAGGGCCAGGGCATCCAGACGCAGGTCGGCGGGGACTGGTACGACATCATTCCGCTCGCGGCCGGGCGGGTCGGCCTGGTGATCGGCGACGTCGAGGGCCGTGGCCCGCGGGCGGCAGCGACCATGGGCCAGCTCCGCGCCGCGCTCCGCGCCTACGCCCAGGACGAGAAGTCGCCCGCCGACATCATGCGCAAGCTCGACGAGTGGGTTCGCTCCACGGCGCCGGTGGGCGCCGGGGGGACCCGCCCACCGTGTCGTGCATCTACCTCATCTACGACGCGTGGTCCCGCGAGCTGACGTTCGCGAACGCGGGTCACGCGGCCCCCCTGATGTCTCTGGACGGGACCGTCCGGCCGCTTGAGATACGGCACAAGGGAGTGCTGCTCGGCGTCCGCGGCCGCGGCATCCGCGGGCTGCCGACCTACCGGGAGCAGAGCGTCACCCTGCCGCCGGGCGCGGCCCTGGTGCTGTATACCGACGGCCTCACCGACCGGCGGACCAGGGCGGACGGCGACGGGCACTACACCGAGGCCGAGGCGGTGACCATGTTGCGGGACGCACTACTCGCGGCCCCCGCATCGGCGGACGCGCTCGCGGTGGCAGCCGAGACCGCCGTGCCCGGTGACATCGACGACGACATGGCGATCCTGGTATTCCGCTCCTCGCCGGTCGACCTCGCGTCGTTTGAGCGCTCCTTCCCCGCCGAGCCCATCATGGTGTCAGAGGCCCGACGCCTCGCGATGGCCACCTTCGGTTCCTGGGACATGGACCCGGACCAGGCCGACCTGGCGCTGCTGCTGGTCTCCGAGGTAGTGACAAACGCGGTTCTGCACGCGTCGGTGACGCCAAGCCCGGCGGGGCGACGCTTCGACCTGGAACTTGACCCGCTGGCAGACACGCCGCCGTCCGGGGTGAACATCGGGGCCCTCACCCCGGCCTCGGGCCTGTCCCTCGGCGCGCACTACGCTCCGGTGTACCGGCCTCGTGAGTTCACGATGCGCCTCCGCCTGGGTGCGGAGTCGGTATGGGTGGAAGTTTTCGATCCGGACCTCCGACTGCCCCGCCTGCGTACGGCCCGCGCCACCGACGAGGGCGGCCGGGGCCTCTACCTGGTCGAGCAGCTAGCCACCCGCTGGGGCTCCCGGCCAACCGAGGACGGCAAAGCAGTCTGGTTCGAGATCCCTCTCGACGGCAAGGAACCCTAACTCGCGCGCAGCCTCGCTGTAGGCCTTGGTCGGGCCCGGTGTCACGATGGCGGGCAGGGGCGCCGCCGCTACTCACCTCCCCGGGACAAAAAGCGGGCGATGGCGTTCTGCCAGCCGACAAGCACCCGGGGCTCCTTGTGGCCGTGGTTGGTGCGCGGGCTCTTCAGCGGGCGGTTCTGGAAAGGCCGGTTCGGAAGCCCTCCCCGGTGGTTGAGACGCGAGGCTTCGCTGTGCTCCGGCATGCCCGGCAGCTTGTGCAGCTGCTCGTGTGCTCTCGCGGCGATTGACTGCCTGGTCATGACAGGTCCTTTCGTATGATGTACGAATTTACCGTACGTGATACGACTAGTATAATCGTACGCGATACGAATGACAACTGCTGCTGACGACCCCACACTCATCTGGCTGCGCTCCGAGCCGTCTGGACGCAAGCCCCGCTACACCCGTGCCCAGATCGCCCGCACCGCCATCGGCGTCGCTGACACCGACGGATTCGACGCGGTCACGATGAAGCGCATCGCGGGCGAGCTGGGCGCCGGCACGATGACGCTGTACTACTACGTGCGCAACAAGGCCGACATCGTCGCCCTGATGCAGGACGCGATCTTTGCGGACGTACTCGTCCCCGCGGTCGAGTTCCCCCCGGGCTGGCGTGACGCGGTGACGCTCATAGGCCGCCGCACCCGGGACGTGCTCGTCGGCCACCCCTGGGCAGTGACCTCGCTCAACCAGGCCCAGTTCGGGCCGAACGCCATGCGACACTACGAGCAGTCGCTCGCCGCGCTCGCCAGCACGACGCTGAGCTACCCGCAGAAGACCGAGGTAACGGCGATTTTCGACGACTACGTCGTCGGCAACGCCGCTCACACGATCGAGGCCCGGGAGCGCCTCCACGCCGCCGCCCATAATCCCGGCCTGGTCAGCGAGGCGAAGACCTACGGCGAAGGGCTCATGTCCACGGGCGAGTTCCCCGAGCTGGCGGCACTCGCAGCGCAAGCCCGCAGCGCCAGTGGCCAGATCAGCCCCCTAGACCACATGGACCGGCAATTCGAGATCGGCCTGACCGCCCTGCTGGACGGGATCGGACAGCACTACAAACTCCCGTAGCCGGGCCGCTGCGGTGCTAAGCGTGCTAAAAGCGGTCCATCTCTGAGATTCCGCTCGCACGGCGGGTTCTCCGGCGGCGGCTCCCCCAGTGGTGGCATCGTTGGATGCATGCGGTTGGCGAAGTGGGTCGCCGGTGCGGTCTGGGCCGGTTCGTGGTACCTGATGTACCTGGAGATCACGCGGTGGCGTCACGTGAAGCCGTCCCTGGCGTTTAACGCGGACCCGGTGCCCGGCACCGGCATCAGGCCACGCCCGGGGCTGCCGCTGATCTTGCTGTATATCGCGTGCGTGGCGGCCCCGTTGGTGGTTATGGCCACGTGGCTGTCTTCTCTGGCCAGTCGGAATTCTCGATGATGTCAACCAAGTTGGCACGTCGGTAGCCGGGGACGAACCGCTCCAGGACCTCGGCCTTGATATTGCCGAACGCGGTGTCCCGGCTTGAGGCGTTCAATGGCGGAAATCCAGCCACACGCGGATCAGGTCGCGGCGGCGTTCCGGCTCGGGAAAGTCCTCATACGCAGTACGGCTGTACAGAATGATGTGGCTGCCGATACCGGCGCAGATGAGGTCCGGGTCGTCATCGACCGGCACATCATGCAGGAGTGCGAACCCGGTGCCCTCAGCCCGCTCGCTCTCACAGCCACGCCGCCTTCACTCCGGGCGTACCCCTTTTCGCTCCGGGATGAGCGGTCGGCGGCGGTTAGGGTACCGATCATCAGCACTATGCGCGGGTGCTGAGGATTAGATCTCCTGAATGATGCCCGTGCGCTGGGTGAACGGATGGTCAATATGGCTCTGATATCCCGATTTAACGGTCAAAGTTGTTTTCGAAAAGATCTTGAAAATCGGCCGTTTCTGCTTTGCTGAAACCAAGATTGATTAGCTACAATATTCGTATTGAAAGGCTTCTGAAAGTGATCATCCGGAGGGAGGGGCGACGTGGACGAACAGGCGCCTGCGGGCGGCGCGTCTCCCGGTGACGATAGCCTGCGGTTTGCCGGTCGAAGTCCCTGTCCCGATCGCGTCTTTGAAGCCATACCCGGTTCCAGGGGGGCCCCGAGATTTGATCCCATTCTTGCCGCGGATGATGATTCCGATTCGGACGGTCATTTTGAGTGGCTGGTGCGGGAGATCGACGAGGGACGCATGCTGCCCCCGCCCGAGTCGGCTGTCGAGGGCCCGGTCATATCGGTCAGTCTTGGCGACGCTTGCGACGTGGACCCGGAGTTGCTGGCCGCGATGTGCGGCCCGGACGGCTTGGGCGGGGAAGCGGTCTCCGCGGTGTTCGGCCAGGATAAGGCCGCCGACGTGCTGCGCCCGGGTCCCGTACTCGCGGCTCTCGCCGCGCAGGCGGTCGCCAGTGCCGGGATGTTGACCGACAACGAACTGATCGGCGCGCTCCAGGCGGCTCGCAGGATGGCTAACCACGCCGCTTATCAGCAGGTCGTGGTAATCGCGGAGTTCGCACGCCGCCGCCAGGCGGAGTTCGAGGCGACGAAGGCCCGTGGCGTCCCTGTGGGCTGCCGGGACGGAGAATTCCCGGGTGAGGAGCTAGCCATGGAGCTGGTAACTAGCCGGAGCGATGCTGGCGCGCGCATCGACACTGCCATTGACCTGTCAAGCCGGTTGCCGCGTACCCTGGCCGCAATGGAGGCCGGCGCGATCGACCTGGCACGGGCCAGCACGATCGCGTTCCATACCCGTGGCATGACCGACAAGGACGCGGCCTACGCAGATGAAGTACTCGCGTCGGCAGCCCCGGGGAAGCGCTATGAGCAGTTGGCCAGGAAGGCCGCCGCGCTGGAACTGAAGCTCGCCCCCGAGACGGTCGCGGCGCGCAAGACCCTTGCGAGGCAGGACCAGCGGGTCGAGGCACGGCGGGAGGAGTCGGGCAACGCCTCCCTGTCCGGGCGCGAGCTAGATACCGCGGACGTTGTAGCGTCCAAGGCATACATCGACGCGATCGCCGCCAAGCTCCGCGGCTCAGGCCTCATCGACGGCGGCATCGGCCGCCTCCGCGCCCTTGCCCTAACGGACCTCACCCAGGGCCGCAACCCACTCGACCGCATCAAGCCAAGGCCACTCCCGGTCCCTGGGAACACTCCGTCTGCCGAAGACGCGCCTGGCGCCGCCACCAACCCGGCCGAGAAGGAGTATCAGTCTGGTTCAGCCCGAGCCGGTAACGAGCCATGCCATCAGCCCCACCAGGGGCCCCGCGACCGTTTCGCCAACGAGATCGCGGCCCGGCCCGGATGCGGCGCGGAACGTTCTCCCGTGTCCGTGCCTACGTCGGCCCGCTTCGGCGAGTCCGCGCCGGTCCCCGCGCTGATCACCATTCTGGTTCCGGCCGGGACCCTGCTGGGTTGGAGCACCGCACCCGCCGAGGCCATGGGGTGGGGTCTGCTTGACGCCGGAGAAGCCAGGGCCATTGTCCAGGCAGCCGCCAAACACCCGAGGACCCGCTGGTGCGCGACGTTCATTGCTCCTGACGGCACCGCTATAGCTCACGGATGTGCGGCAGGCCAGCATCCCTGGCCGCCACCGGATTCACGAGTCGCGCAAGATCCCAGCAGCAAGGCCGACGACGGGGCCACCCGACATCGCGCCAATCCGAACGGCGGCATTCCGCCATCCCCTGGACGCGACCCGGCACCGCCTGGAGACCCGTTCCCCTCCTGCAACCCACGGACGAGCGCGCCACCTTCGCACGGCATTGGCGCCCTTAACGGAACTGGCGAGGGTCCGAGCACGTCCGGATCCACCGAGCTGCTAGAACTCCTGCGGAGACTGAACGTGACGCTTGAACCCGTCGCCCGCGACGCCTGCGACCATCAGAACGCCGAGAGCCGTTACGTCCCGAGCAGGAAACTTAAGCACCTAGTCAGCGCCCGCGCCCAAGTGTGCAGCGCCCCCGCCTGCAATGCCCAGGCCGTCTACTGCGACGTTGACCATACGGTCCCATACCCTGAAGGACCCACGGATCAGTGCAACCTCAGCCCGAAGTGCCGCCGTCACCACAGGACAAAGCAGGCCCCCGGTTGGACAGTGGCGCAGCCCACGCCCGATACCGCCACCTGGACCACCCCGTCAGGTCGCGCCCACACCACGATGCCAACCGTCTACGACTCGTGACCGTCTAGCGCCAGAGTCGTGACAGGCCGAACGCATGGGACCTACGCCGCCTCCACTCCCGGGCGCATCCTTTCGCTCCGGGATGATCAGTCGGCGGCACGCTGAGAGGTAAGCATTCAGGTGACCTTGGCGGCGTTATCGCCTGTTGCGCTACGTGACGGCCGTCGGGCAGGGTTAAGCGGTTTCCGGGAGGGCTGGCATCCAGGCGTTTCCGGCGAGTGCGTCGCGGAGCGCGGTCAGAACGGGGATTCCGTGCTTGCCGGCGGTGGATGCGTAACCGCGGATCGCGTAGCGGTCGCGGGTCGTTTTCTCCGAGCGGAGCCGGCCCGAGATCTTCTGCTGCGTCTTCGCGGGCCGCAGGTCGCGCTCGGCCTGGTTCGATGTCGGGGGTATCCGCAGGTCAGACAGGAACCGCAGCACGTCGGCCTCGCGGTCGCGCAGGCACTCCAGGAGCATCCGGCCGGGCCGCTGCTTCTTCTGGGCGCCGGGGACGCGGGGGACCTCCTGCAGCCCGACGAGCACGGCGGAGCGGAAGAGCCGCAGGTCAGCGGCGGTCACACCGGCAGGGGCGGCGTCCAGGCCCTGTCCGCGCGCGGTGTTCGCGGCGTGGATGAGCGCGCGGAGCGCGTCGGCGGCCTGGCCGGGCCAGATCGCGTCCGGGTACTGCTCGGCCGCGTCGGCCAGGTCCCGCAAGAGGTGCGCGCAGCACAGCTGGTGCAGCAGGCCGTCGTAGGCGTCGTAGTTCTGGTACCGGTCGTGGACCGCGACGGCGCCGGACAGGTCGCCCAGCACGAACCCGTCGAACGACGCCAGCGTCCGGTCGCCGAGGAAGTAGCAGGTCAGCAGGTTCGTGCAGGCGACCAGCAGGTACCGCTTCCGCGTCTTCGGCCCGGGGCCGACCCGGATCGGGGTCTCGTCCGCGCAGACGACCCGCGCGGCGGTGACCAGGGCGCGGATCAGCAGGCAGGCGCCCCGGACAGCGCGGGCGGCGCGCTCCAGCAGCGAGTGCACGAAGCCGTCCGACGGCCTCTCTCCCGTGACGGCTTCCAGGAGCGAGGCGCACCGCTCGACCGGGAGATGGTGCATGACCAGCAGGAACACCGCCAGCGCCTGCACGTTCAGGCCCCACGTGGCGGTCCCCGGCCGCCCGGCGCCGGGCGCCGGGGCGGCCTCGTGGACCTTCCCGCAGCCGCACCGGACCGCGTGCTCGTCGTACTGGGTGACCGTCGCCGCCGCGAGCGGCACGTCGATGACCTGCCGCGACGCCACGACACCGAGGTCGGCCGCGTCCGCGAGGTCACGCCCGCACGGGCAGCCGCCCTCCGGGAACAGCGGCACCGTCTCGTCCGGTGCCTGCGACCAGGCAAGATGCGCGCCGGGCGCGCCCGGCTGCTTGCCGGGCTTGCGGCCGCTGCCGGGCTTCGCCCGCGGCGCGGGCGCCTTCCGGCCCGGCAGGTCGTCCGACGACGGCGGCATCGAGGAGTTCCCCGAGTTCCTCGACGCGGCCCTGCGTGCCGCCTCCAGTTGCTCCCGCAGTTCGCGCACGAGCCCGGTCAGCTCCGTGATCTGAGCCGACAGGTCCGTGACCTGCACGGAAAGCCCAGCGATCAGCGCCGCCTGCTCGCGGATCAGCGCGTCACGCGGATCCTCCGGAGGCAGCGATTCGGACACCTTGCGATCATGCCCGAAACCACGTCCGGCAGCCCTGCCAGCAGCCCAACCGTGACCTCAGCGAGCGACCCAGCGTCACCATTAACTCAAATCAAGACACGACCTGAATGCTTACGCTGAGAGAGCGGCTGGTCAATATGACCAAGATATCGGGATTTAAGGGGATCAATTCCTTTCGAGGTCGGGACCGCTGAGCATGCTGCGCCCGTGCCGGCGTAGGTCGACAAGCGTCTAGTCGCAGGCACCCGGTCTGCCGTGTGTGATCGCTATTGTCAGCTCGCCTGTTCGCAGAGCTGATCGTGATTGGCCGAATATCACCTTCACTTACGCAATGGCGGCATTGGTGTTAGACATAACGGGTGGGCAGCGAAATCGGCTCGGCTGCGACTGACAGTCCGCTAGGTGGCCTTGGCGGCAAGATCCCCGTTCAGGTCTGGCAGGCACTGCTGGCGAGCGGTATGCCGCGCCGATACGTTACGGGTGAAGCACTCGTGAGACAGGGCGAACAAGGTAGGCACGTCCTTGCTCTCAACTACGGCTTGGTGAAAGTCACTCGGTTTGAGTCTGACGGCCATGAGATGGTACTCGCGGTACGCGGGCGCGGTGAGATTATCGGTGAGGTCACCTACCTGGGCGACCAGGTGCGATCGGCGACAGTTACCGCGATCCATGTATGTGTCGCTTACATCATCCCGCACTCTAGTTTCCGGCGGATTGTCGAGGAATTCAGTCTCAGCGGTCTCGTGCTCCGCCACCTGATTACCCGGCTTCGCGAAAGCGAGGAGATGAGGTTCGAGTTGGCTATCCTGTCGCCGCGCCGCCGGATCGCACGGACGCTCCTGCGGTTCAGCCTCGGCGGTGAATTGACGCTTCCGCAGGTCGATCTCGCACGAGCAGTGGGGTTGTCCCGGTCTGCGGTCGCTCTCGAACTCGCGTGGCTCCGCGACCATGGACTGGTGATCACCGGTCGCGGACGTGTGACGATCACCGCCGCCTCGGGACTCCGTCGCCTCGCCGACGAGGCCGATACGGCCTAAATCTCCCCAGAGTTCCGCGCGCTTGTGTCCACTGCTGGACAGTTGCCAATTCGGAGCGATGACACGGTCGAAAGTGTCAGATCACCAGTGCTCTGGAGGCCTCATGCCTAGTCGTCCCAGCAAGCCACTTCCGTCGTATCGCGGCATTCTCGCCGTCGATACCGAGCGGTTTTCCAGCAACCCGAGTGCCCGTCAGCCCGACCTCAGCGCGGCCGTTCAGGATGTGCTGCGGACGGCGTTCGAGCGATGCGGCCTGCCCGAGCTGTGGGAACAGCGCCGCTTTCCCCAGTCGACTGGCGACGGGTTCCTGATCGGCGTCTACTCCGAACAGATTCCATTCCTCGTGCACCCCCTCCTGGACTCGCTCCACGACGCACTCAGCACGAAGGATGAGCGGCTGCGCACCATCGACCGGGCGCTGCGGCTGCGGCTCCGGGTGAGCATCAACATCGGCCCCGTCCCGGACTCCGGCGACGAACAGCGCGACCGCGTCGGGACACCGATGAACAACACTTTCAGGCTCCTCAACTCCGAGGTACTCAAAGATGCCTTGAAGAGAACGAATCCGGATGTCACGTTTCTGGCCGCCATCATCTCCCAGCGGGTCTTCGAGGACGTGATTCGCGGCGGCTATACGCCAGCGAAACACGCGGACGAGTTCGAGCCGGTGACGGCGGAGGTGCCGGACAAGGACTTCGCGGAGGCCGCTTGGCTGTACATTCCGCGGTCGTCGCGCGGGGGAGCATCCGGCACAGAGGGGCCCGCGGGTGCCGACAAGCCTACGGGCGACGGCCCGCAGGGACCGAAATCCGGGCGGCTCTACCAGAACTTCGGCGAGCAGCAAGTCAATGTGGAGCAGATCCACGGCGGCGTCAGTTACAAGGGACGGCACGGATGACCATGCCAGAGGAGAGAGAGCGCAGGTACATCAATTACGGTGAGCAGCAGGTTAATGCGGAGCGTGTTGACTTTCTCGCCATTTACAACACAAGTTACAACGCACGCGAGAAGGTCCCGGCCAACGAACTGACCCGCCAGGATGCTGAGCGCCTGCAAGCGGTCTGCGTGCGAACCCAGGCGATCGACGATGCCACGGGCCTTCTTCGAGCGCACCGCGCGGTTGCCCTCATCGGCCCGCCGGGCTGCGGTCGGCGGACGACGGGATGGACGGCTATCACGAATCTCGGTGCTACGCCCCATTACCCGCTCGACCTGGATCCCGGTGTCGACCCTGGCGACCTTCCCGCAGATTCCGGATGTGGATATCTGCTGGATATCGACAAGGAGACTATCGGTGATGTTCACGGTCTGACGCAGGTGATCGACAGTTATCGCGAGCGGCTCGCAAGGGCGCTCTTACCTAGTGGTCGTGGCTACGTGGGGGGCCTGGAACCAACTGGGGCAGCCGATCTGGCTTTCGCCAGTCGTCGTGACCCAACCCCCAGCTGCCGAAGTCTTCCGCCTGCATCTGGAGTACGAATGCCCTGGTAAGGCCGATCCCGAAACAAGACGCGCGAATGTAGCGAAGGTACTCGACGGCGCCGGCCCCACCGACGCCGTCCGCCTAGCTAGGCTCGTCGTTGCCGCGATCTCGTCAGGCTCTGCCACAGACCCCATCACGGAGGCCATAACGGCCTATCACAACTGGGAAACTGAGCTAAAAGCCTGGTTCCAGAAGTATCCAGATGGATACCAGCGCGCACTCCTAATCGCGGCGGCCGTGCTCAACGAAGCCGATGCGGCAGCGGTGTTTAAGGCGGCAGACCTGCTCTGCGGTGCCGTCGGGCTATCGCGCCCGGAGGGCGCCGGCCTGGTCGGGGAAGGGTCGGAGAAGCTTATTGAACGGATCGGGGCCACGGGTATCGGGGATGGTCGGATTCGCCTTCCGCGTCCCGCCTATCCCATTTCGGTGCTTGATCATGTCTGGGACGATCGCCCGCAGTTGCGCGCCGACCTCAAGACTTGGCTTGTCGAGCTACCCGCCGCACTGGACCCAGCTCAGGCTCGCTGCGTGGGCACTTCTCTGGCGGATCTGGCAGTCAGGCAGGGCGACGCTAGCCTGATCACCAGCGCCATTGTCACCTGGGCCAAGCAGGGAGAAACGCGCCGCGGGCTAGCCGCCGAAACTCTCGCCAGGGCTGCGGCAAGCGACAGCATCGGGCGATCTCTTCGTCGGTCGATGTATCGCTGGGCGAGCGCGGCCGGAACGGAGTCGACTCTGCAGTTGACCATCGCCGCAGTATGCGGGGGAAGCTACGGCAGGAGGTTTTCTGGCAACGCCCTGACGCGACTGCGCCACCTGGCTCGCAATGGCGGTCGTGAGGTGAGCGAACAGGTTGCCGCTTCCCTCCAGTCGCTTGCCCTGGCACCTGGGCTACGCGACCTTATGCTGCGCGAGATCGTTGCCTGGACAACCAGCGATAGGCGGGAACGCTCCAGCGCACTGAGAGCCTTCCTCTCGCTTGCCGCTGACCAAGCGGTGGATCTCATCCCATCCAACACCTCTGACGGTGAGCGAATGGACCTGCTCGCTACGGGGCTGAACGCCGCCTTGCGCCAACCAGACTACGTGATCCAGTTTCGAGAGACGTGCTGCGGCTGGCTAGAAGCAGCGGCACAGGGGCAGTTGCCAGCGGCAGTAGTCATAGACATCCTCGCTCGTAGCTGCCAAGACAGCTACGACATTGCGATCCTCTTCGCAGCGGTGAGGGGATGGGGAGACACCAACGGTCAGCAGCCGACACTGATACCGCGAGAAGAGATCGCCGACATGATGCTGCAAAAGGCAGCGGATAAGGATCCTCTGGCACCGGGCGTCTTCGCTGCAGTGATACGTCAAGCAACCGGAGGAGCCAGCTGATGAAATCGTTTAGATCCCTCTGGCCTCCTGCTCAGCAAGTCGAGCCGGCTGGTGTTCCATATCGCTCAACCCGTCGGTACCGACTCGAAAGCGCTCTGCCGGACACCTACTTCGACGCCGAGATTGAGGCGGGCTGGCTTGCTCCGAAGCCGGGGTACGACGCGACCGTCTTCCACTTTCTGAAGGAGCGGGGGAGCGCCGAAACCCGCCGCTACTCCGTACTTGAAGTCGAGGAGGCGAACGACGGGCTCAACATGTGCTTGGGCGCCATCCGGTGGCCCGCTGGCATCGAGTTGTCGTTCGTGCACGCCAAGCTCACCGTTTACGAGGTGGACCGCGACTTCGCTTTGAATCAGGCTGCGATCAAGCGACAAGCCCAGGCCAAGGCTGCCGAACTGGTGACCGAACACGCTTATCTCGCGCGACTGCGCGAGCTATTCCTCTGCGATAGCGCCACGGCAATGCTGTGGTGGTCCAATGGGGACCCTGACCGGGTACTCCGCCTCGTTAAGGAGGGAGAGCAATTTGAGGCCTTGGTGGGCATGGTAACGAGATCGCCGGGCAGCAAGGTTCAGCCAGATAGGATCGCGCCGATCGTTGCGAGTTTCCTAGAGAACCTTGGCGCTGACCACCGGGCCCACCTTATCGGGCAGCTAGCGAAGATCCTCGAGAACTACCACCGATTGGATCTCGCCGAAGAACTGGGGAGGTCTGAGTCCCCTGACATATCTGAGGGCGAATAAAGGCTTCCGCAATGGTCGTGGGATCGAGTAGACCAGCAACCCGTAAGTATCGCACCCGAGCGGGTCATGGTTGCCGGTTGGGTGAAACACGGACTCGTTCGGGATCGGGTGGGGGTAATCGGCGGCGGCCGGCACCTTGGTCTGGTGCCGGGCGCCGCTGTGGTTGGTCTTTTCCGCTACATGCGGTCGGGGAGCGGGACGCCGAGGAGGCCGAGGCCCGTGGTGAGCACGCGGAGCACGGCCGCGCACAGGGCGAGGCGGGACTGCCTGATCTCTTCGTCGTCGGCCTTGAGGACCGGGCACTGCTCGTAGAACGTGGTGAACAGGCTGGCTACCTCGAAGAGGTAGGTGCACAACTGGTGCGGCTCGGCGGTATCCGCGACCTGGGTGACGACCGGGCCGAAGCCGAGCAGTTTGAGCGCGAGGTCCCGCTCGGCCGGCTCGGTGATGACGATGGGGCCGCCTGGGGTGGTCTCGTCGATCCCGGCCCGCCGGAAGATGGACCTGATCCTGGTCGTCGCGTACTGGAGGTACGGGCCGGTGTTTCCCTTGAAGGAGATCATCCGGTTCCAGTCGAAGACGTACGCGCTGTCCCGCGCGGTGGACAGGTCGGCGTACTTGATCGCGCCGATGCCGACGTCTTCCGCGATGGCTTCGAGGTCCAGGCCGTCGTCATCGCGCTCGACCTCGTCCAGGATCGCGCGGGCCCGCTCGACGCCTTCGGTGAGCAGGTCGCTGAGCTTGACGTTGTCCCCGGCCCTGGTCCGCAGCCGGTGGCCGTCCTTGCCCTGGACCATGCCGATCTGGGCGTGCTCGAAGTCCTTGTCCGGCGGCAGCCAGTCGGCTTCCCTGGCGACGGCGAATACCATCCTGAAATGCAGTGCCTGATCGGAGCCGACGACGTAGATCGCGCGGTCGACGTTGACCTTGTCCACGCGGTACCTGACCGTGGCGAGGTCGGTAGTGGAGTAGTTGTAGCCGCCGTCGCTCTTGCGGATGATCACCGGCAGCGGGGTTCCGTCCCGGCTGGCGAAGCCCTCGGGGAAGGCGCACAGCGCCCCGTCGCTGATCCGCGCGAGGCCCTTGGCGATGAGGTCGTCGGCGACGCCGGGGAGCATGTCGTTATAGAACGACTCGCCCCTGATGTCATCGTCGGTGAGCGTGACACGGAGCCGGTCGTAGGTGTCCTGGAGGTAGGTCTTGGACATGTCGACCAGGTCCTGCCACAGTTGCATCGTCGCCGGGTCGTTGCCCGACTGCAGCTTGACCACCCGCTCCCTGGCCCGGTCGGCGAAGGCCGGGTCGGAGTCGAATCTGACCCGTGCGGCCTGGTAGAAGGCGTTGGGGTCGGTGCGGAGCAGGCTCGCCTCGGGGGAGTCCTCGCCCACGTCGACGAGGTGCTCGATCAGCATGCCGAACTGCGTTCCCCAGTCGCCCACGTGGTTGTCCCTGATCACGTGGTCGCCGACGAACTCGGTCACCCGGGCGATCGCGTCGCCGACGATCGTCGAGCGCAGGTGCCCGACGTGCATCTCCTTGGCGATGTTGGGCGAGGAGTACTCGACGATGACCGTCTTGGGCTGCGATTTCAGCGGGGTGCCGAGCCTGGGGTCGGCGAGCAGGCCGGTCGCCTCGTCGGCGATCCACCGCGGCAGCAGCGTGAAGTTGATGAAACCGGGACCGCTGACGGTGGGCGGCTCGGTCATGTCGTCGACGTCAAGGCGGCCGACGATCTCGTTCGCGATGTCGCGGGGCGCCTTGCCGAGTTTCTTTCCCAGCGGCAGCGCAACGTTAGATTGCAGGTCGCTGAATGAAGACGGACGGATCAGCGGGTCCGCGCCTGCGTAGTCCGCGCCAAACGCGGCCACTAGGGCGTCCCGCACCCGTGCGCCAAGGACCTGCTGAGGATCTGACATGGAGGCACCTTGTGAGAATGGCGGACAGTTTTTACAGACTATCGGCCTGATGGCGGACGACCGAACGGATTACCGACGGCTACCGTTCGCGGTCGCGGCGGAGGAAGTGCGGGGACCGGCGCGGCTCGGTGACGCCGATCCGCTCCTTGACCCGCTCGGTGATGTCACCGCGGACCAGGTTCGCCGCGAGTTCGCAGGCCGCGGTGACGGCGCGAGCGGTGGACGCGCCGTGCGCGATCACGACGGTGCCGCCCATGCCGAGCAGGGCCGCGCCGCCGTAGCACTCCGGCTCCAGGCGGTGGTTCAGCTCGCGCAGGCCACGGCGTTGCAGGGCCGCGCCGAGGCGCGCGGCGCGGGTGCTGGTTAGCGCGGTGCGCAGTTCGCGACGCGGCGAACCGCATGGCCCCTTCCAGCGTCTTCAGTGCCACGTTGCCGGTGAAACCGTCGGTGACGATCACGTCCACCGCGGCCTGCCATCAGGTCGCCGCCCTCGATGTTGCCCGCGAAGTACAGCGGCAGAGCACCGCCCTGGGGCTCGGCCGCGAGCAACTCGTGCGCCCGGCGGGTCAGGGCGTTGCCCTTGCCGGGCTCCGCTCCGATGGTGAGCAGTCCGACCTTCGGCGCCGGGCTGCCGAGAGCGATCTGCGCGTACGCGACGCCCAGGTGGCCGAACTGCACGAGCATCTCCGGCTTGGGGTCGGCGGTCGCCCCGGCATCGATGAGCACGGTCGGCTTGGGGTGGGTCGGCAGCACCACGGCGAGCCCGGGGCGAGGCACGCTGGGGAGGGGCAGGAGCCGGTGCCTGGCACTCGCCACGATCGCGCCCGTTGACCCGGCGGAGACCACGGCGTTCGCCTGGCCGCGGCGGACCAGCTGGCAGGCGACGGCGATGCTCGACCGGGGCCGTCGGAAGCCGGCCAGGGCGCCCTCGCCCATCCCCACCACATCCTCGGCGGGGACGACGCGAAGTTCGGAGCCGCCGCCGAGCCGGGCGATGACCGGTCGCAGCCGCGCCGGCGGGCCGGTGAGCAGCGTGGTGAGGCGGTGCTCCCGCTGGGCGGCCAGCGCGCCGGCGACGATCTCGTCCGGCGCGTAGTCTCCGCCCATCGCGTCCACGGCGATTACCGGCTCGCTGGCCGAGTTGCCCAGCGGCAGAAGAAGCGGTTCGCGGGCGTCTTCGTGGCCCGGCGGCACATGGCTCACGTGTGGCTTCCCGGGCCCTTCCCATGATCGAAAGCGGGTGACCTGCCGCAGATCCCGCAGGTCCCTATGTCGCAAGCGTAGACGGCTTGCGCGGCCAATATCGCCAAGGCTGGCCAGAGCGGGCGTGAGCCGGGAGAACTATGCTCGCAGGCATGGATGCTGAATGGAACCTCCGCGATTGTCACGGGCGGCGCGAGCGGCCTCGGCGAGGCGACGGCGCGCGTGCTCGCCGCCGCCGGGGCGCACGTCGTCGTCGCCGACCTGAATGAGGAGGCGGGCAAGCAGGTCGCCGCCGAAATCGGCGGCCAGTTCGCTAAGACCAACGTGACGGATGAAGAGTCTGTGCTCGCGGCCGTGGCGGCCGCCGAGGAGTCCGGGCGCCCGCTGCGCGTGGCCGTGAACTGCGCCGGGATCGGCTTCGCGGCGCGCACGGTCAATCGTGACGGCGTCGCCGCACGACCTGGCCTGCCTTCGGCAAGGTCATCGCGGTCAACCTGACCGGCACCTTCAACGTGCTGCGGCTGGCGGCCTCGGCGATGGCGAGGACCGAGCCGGGGACGCGGACGGCCAGCGCGGCGTGATCATCAACACCTCCTCGGTCGCGGGGATCGAGGGCCAGACCGGGCAGATCGCCTACTCGGCGTCCAAGGGCGGGATCATCGGGATGACGGTGCCCGCGGCCCGTGACCTTTCGGTCATCGGCGTCCGGGTCAACACGATCTGCCCTGGCGTCATCTTCACGCCGATCTACAAGTCGATCGCCGGCGCGGACAGGGACGCGCGACGAGTTCCTTGCCAGGCTGGCGGCACCAGTGGTATTCCCGAAGCGACTCGGGCGGGCGGATGAGTTCGGGCATCTGGTGCGGTCGCTGATCGAGAACGACTATATGAATGCGGAGGTCGTTCGGTTCGACGGCGGCATCCGGTTCCAGCCCAAGTGACGTGATCGGAATAGGGGTGGTATGTCGGGGATCGCGGGGTGCCTCGCACTGGCAGGGGGGACCAGGCCGGACGCGGACTGGGTCCTCCGTGCCGTGCGTCGGATGGCGCACAGAGGGCCGGATGACGAGCATGTGATCTCGGACGGCCCGGTTACGCTCGGCGCCAGGCGGCTGGCGGTTATTGACCTGTCTGCCGCCGGGCGGCAGCCGATGCGGTCCGCCGACGGCCGCTACGTGATCGTCTACAACGGGGAGATCTACAACTACGCCGAGCTGGCGCAGCGGCTGCGGGCGCGGGGGGTGGTGCTGCGCGGCGGGTCCGATACCGAGCTGCTGCTTGAGACTCTACGCGGCCGAGGGCAGGGAAGCGCTGCAGGAAGCTGCGCGGCATGTTCGCCTTCGCCATCTGGGATGCCCAGAAGGGGAGCTGTTCTGCGCGCGCGACCCGTTCGGCATCAAGCCGCTTTACTACGCGCTCGCCGAGGGCGGCAGGCAGTTCCGGTTCGCGTCCGAGCGCAAGGCGCTGCTTGGTCCCGGCGAGGTACCGGTGATCGATCCCGACGCGCTGCGCAGGTACCTGTCGTTCCAGTACGTCCCCGCGCCGTCGACGATGACGCCCCCGGTGCTCTGCCTGCCGGCGGGCTGCTCACTGAGCGTGCGGCCGGGTGCCCCGCTTGAGCGGCCGTCCCGGTACTGGCGGCCGGTGCTGCGATCGGCCAGGTCGCCGGCCCCGGACACCCCCGAACGGGTGCTGACCGCGCTGCGCGGCTCGGTCGCCGCCCACCTGCGCAGCGATGTGCCGGTGGGCGCGTTCCTGTCGGGCGGCGTGGACTCGGCGGCGATCTGCGCGATCGCCGCCGAGACCAAGCCCGGCATGCTGACGTTTACCGCCGGGTTCGCCCGCGCTGGCTACAGCGAGATCGAAGAGGCGCAGGAGACGGCGGCGGCGCTCGGGCTGCGGAACGTCCCGTACGTGATCACGTCGCAGGAGTTCGCGGCCAGGCTGCCGCAGATCATCTGGCAGCTGGACGACCCCATGGCGGACGCGGCGGCGATCGGCCTCTGGTTCGTCGCCAGGGAGGCGCGGCGGCACGTGAAGGTGGTGCTGTCGGGAGAGGGCGCCGACGAGCTGTTCGGCGGCTATGGCGTGTATTACCAGCCGGGCGTGGTCAGGGCGGCCACGAAGCTGGGCCCGGGCAGGTCGCTCGCTGCAGGCGATGGCCGACCGGATACCGTCCGGGCAGAAGGGCAAGGGCCTGCTCGAGCGGATCGCCACCCCGCTGCGCAGCCGGTACATCGGCAACGCCAACATCTTCGCCGGCGAGGAGATCGACGTGCTGACCAGGTACGGCGACGGCATTGCCTATGACGTGACCGGCCCGGTCTTCGACCAGGCGCGAGGCCGCGGGGCTCGACGACGTCGCCACGATGCAGCTCGTCGACATCAACACCTGGCTGCCGGGCGACATCCTGGTCAAGGCGGACCGCGGGTCGATGGCCCACGGGCTTGAGCTGCGCACACCGTTCCTCGACCGCGAGGTGATGACCGTCGCCAGCCGCCTGGCGCGGGCGGAGAAGACCGCCGCGGGCACGACGAAGTTCGCGTTGCGGGAGGCGGTGGGCAGCCTGCTGCCCCAGGAGAGCGTGGAGCGCCGCAAGCTCGGGTTCCCCGTGCCGATCGGGCACTGGCTCCGCGGTGAGCTTTCCGGCTACGCCGAGCAGGTGATCCGCGAGGCGCGGACGGAGGAGTGGCTGGACAAGCGCGCGGTCATCGAGGTGCTCGGCCGGTTCCGGCCGGAGACCCCGACGTCCCGTGGCGCCAGGTCTGGACGCTCGTCGTCTTCTCCCTCTGGCACCAGATCTACGTGGAGCGCGTGTTTGACCCGGTGGCTCTCGGGTGGACAGTGTGAGCCCCCTGCGGTGGGACACCCCAGAAACGGGGGCGTCCCACACCTAGTCGTCCGGTAACCCGGGACGACTAGCCTTCGGCGGGCGCGGGCGGCAGCAGGCCGGCCTCGCGCTAGCTGCTCGCGGATCTTGCGGCGGCCGCGGTGCAGGCGGGACATGACCGTGCCGACCGGGGTGCCCATGATCTCCGCGATCTCCCGGTACGGGTAGCCCTCGATGTCGGCGAGGTAGACCGTGGTGCGGAACTCGTTCGGCAGGCCGCGCAGCGCGCGCAGCAAGTCGGAGTCGGTCATGTGGTCGAGCGCCTCGGCCTCGGCCGACGGCACCGGCGGGGCGAGCCGGTCGGCGGACATCTGCCACTCCTGCAAGTCCCCGCCGAGCGCCTGCTGCGGCTCGCGGCGCCGCTTGCGGTAGACGTTGATGAACGTCGTGGTGAGGATCCGGTTGAGCCAGGCGCGCAGGTTTGTGCCGGGGCGGAACTGATGGAAGGCCGCGTACGCCTTCACCGACGTCTCCTGGACCAGGTCCTCGGCGTCGGTGGGGTTGCGCGTCATCCGCAGCGCCGCCGGGTACAGCTGGCTGAGCTGGGGGACGACATCGCGCTCGAACCGGGCGCGACTGTCGTCGTCGTCTTCGATCGGGCTCATACCTGGCTCCGGAGGTTAGTCGGTTCCTTGCTCACTCATATAGACGTACGAAAGGGCGTCTGACGGTCCACTGTGTGACCTAAATCACCTTAAGATATGTCGCGTCCTTCCGAGTAGACTTCATCTACCCTGAGAAAACGCTGATAAGCCGAGAGACGGCGGGGAGTGCCGGGAAGGTTCGGCGAGGGCCTAGATCCAGCCGCTGTACCACATGTGGGACAGCCAGTCCGAGTACGGGATGATCTTGCCCGCGAGGATCGGATAAAAGTACCAGAACAGCACGAGGACGGCAAGGACGTAGACGCCAGCCAATACCGATCCGACCGCTCTGCGTATCCAGCCAGGCCGGTGCCGGGCCGATCATCAGCCCCAGGCACAGGACGATGCAGATGATCAGGAACGGCTCGAACTCGAGCGCGTAGTAGTAGAACTTGGTCCGCGAGACGAACGGCAGCCAGCTCGCCCACCCGGCGGCCACGCAGAGCAGGGCGGCCCCGCCCGCCAGTCCCTGCGGGTCAGCCACCAGCCCAGGCAGAACGGCCATCGCGGGGATGGACACCCACCAGATGGCGGGGTTCCCGATCGCCAGCACTTCCTGCACCCACGGCCCGGTCGTGCCCGCCTTGGCCACGTGCAGCCCGGCGGAGTCGCATGTAGCTGTTCCAGTAGAAGGCCACCGGGCGGGTGATGAAGAACCAGTCCCACGGCTGGGACTCGTAGGGGTGCCGCGTGCTCAGGCCCGTCCATGAACTGGACCATCTGCTTGTGGTAGTCGAACAGCGAGTACAGCGGGGAGATGACCGGGATGTTGACCCCGACGCTCTGCGCGTAGTCCCGGTTGTACCCGGTGTTGGTGACCAGCCAGTTCATCCAGGTGAGGATGTAGGTGACCAGCGGGATCACGCCGAGGGTGAGCAGCAGCCACTTGCCGTCCCGCACCAGCGCGCCGCGCACGTAGCCCCGCAGCCCGACCGTGCGGCGGGCGCCGATGTCCCAGGCGACGCACAGTCCGATGAAGGCGAGGACGTACCAGACCGCCGTACTGCTTGGTCGCGCAGGCGAGGCCGATGAGTATGCCCGGCCGCGACGCGCCACTTCCTGATCCCGAGTTGCGGGCCCGCGTCGTCGGTCGGCCGGAGCACCATGGCCTCGGCCAGCCGCGCGCGGGAGACATCCCGGTCGACGACGAGCGCGCCGAACGCGGCGAGGACGAAGAACATCAGGAAGATGTCGAGGATGCCGGTCCTGCTGAGCACGAACTCAAGGCCGTCGAGCGAGAGCAGCAGCCCGGCCGTGCAGCCGAGCAGCGTGGACCGGGTGAGCCGTCGGGCGACCCGGCACATGACGAGGATGGCGAGCGATCCGAAGAGCGCGGGGGCGACGCGCCAGCCGAGCGTGGTGAGCCCGTAGAGCCACTCGCCGACCGCGATGAGCAGCTTGCCGACCTCCGGCTGGACCACGTACTCGCCGCAGCCGGTGCCGGAGCACGCCTGGAAGAGGCTGGCGCTGTAGTGCCCGGCGATGACCTGGTTGTTGACGAAGTCCGGGTTACTCGCGGGGTTGGGGCCCAGTTCCACTCGACCCCGTGCTTGAGGATGGACCACGCGTCCTTCGCGTAGTACGTCTCGTCGAAGATGATCGCGTTCGGGACCGATAGCCTGTTGAACCGGAGAAAGGCCGCGAACAGCGTCACCAGCAGCGGGCCGATCCAGCCCCACAGCCGGTCGTCGGGCATCGGCGTGATCAGCCGGGCGCGCAGCGCGGCGATCCGCTCGGCCGTCCCGACCGCCGTCCCGCTGCCCGCGTCTCGCCGTCGGGGGTCAGCGGGGCAGCACCGAGCCAGTCGGCGCTGTCCTGGCGGGGGTCGACCGTGAAGGGGTCGTCGGCGACGGCACCGTCGACGTCGGTCGTCCACGGCTGGCGTCGCGGCCGTCTTCGGGATCCTTGGCCGGCTGCGCCGGCCTGTGTAGCGGTCATCGAACGTAATGCTATGTGGAGGGAAGCTCGCGTGGGGACCAGAAATGTGACCGATCGGGTACCTGGAGAGGCACGCGCAGGTAACGGCGGCGCCGGCGTTCTCACGCTCGCCGGGGTTCCGATCGGCCAGGCCGAGGACGCTCCCGCGCGGCTGGCCGAGGCGCTGGCAAGCGCTGAGGTGATAGCGGCCGAGGACACCCGCCGGGTGCGTCAGCTGGCGACGGCGCTCGACGTGCGGCTGACCGCACGGGTGGTCTCCTACTACGACGTGATCGAGGTACGCCGGGCCGCGGAGCTGGTGGCCGAGCTTCAGGCGGGCAAGGACGTGCTCGTCGTAACCGACGCCGGAATGCCGGCCATCAGCGACCCCGGCTACCGGCTGGTCGCCGCGGCGGCGGCCGCCGGGATCAGGGTCACCGCGGTGCCGGGCCCATCCGCGGTCACCACGGCGCTCGCCGTCTCCGGCCTGCCCACCGACCGGTTCTGCTTCGAGGGGTTCCCGCCGCGCAAGAGCGGAGAGCGGGCGCGGCGGTTCGACGAGCTCGCGGCCGACGCGCGCACGCACGTGCTCTTCGAGTCGCCGCGCCGGGTCGCGGCCACGCTGGCGGAGCTGCGCGACTCCCACGGCGATGACCGCGCCGCGGTCCTCTGCCGGGAACTGACCAAGACGCACGAGGAGATCGTGCGCGGCTCGCTGGCCGAGCTCGCGGACTGGGCCGCCGAGCAGGAGGCCTCAGGTGGCGTCCGCGGTGAGATCACGCTGGTCGTGGCCGGCAGTCGGCCAGGCGGCCGTCCGGGCCGCCGCCCGCGCCGCGGCGCGCGAGGCCCGCCGGGCCGAACGCCATCGCGGCGGCTAGGCAGGCGAACGGCACCGCGGTCGTGACGTACCGGTAGTCGAACTCCGCCGTTGCCGCAGGCGCAACGATCAGCACGAGCGAGCACAGCCAGGGGAGGAGCGCCGCGCGTCCGGCCCGCCGCCGCCGGCGGACGATCCCGAACAGTCCGACGAGCAGGATCAGCCCGTACACGGTGCCGGGCAGCCAGACGTAACGCTGGTAATCCCTGATGACCGCGGCGAACGGGCTGACCACGACGGTCGCCGGGTTGCCGCGCGCGTAGTACGCCTCGGCCGACGGGTACCCGCCGTACGGGCCGGCCGGGACGGCCAGCGGCCGGGCAGCGAACAAGTACGCGTCGTACGTCTGCCCGTTGGGGAAGACGGAGCGGTTCCACTCGAAGGACCGCACCGTGTCGTCCCAGACCGCGCGCGCGTAGTCGAGCGGCTGCGCCTCGACGGCCGCGATGGCGAACCGCTCGGCGAGCTTGTCGACCGTGGGGGAGAACATCGGCTCTGAGTACCGGTCGAGTGGGCTGACCGCGGTCCAGATGTAGGCCTGCGCGATCGGCCGCTGGCTCGGCGGCACCGACGTGCACAGCGGCAGCAGGTCCGTCGGCAGCGACATGCGGGAGCAGTCGGCGAACGTCATCACCCGCGAGTACAGGAAGACCCCGGTGGAGTCGGTCATCGCGAACTCGCCGTGGGCGGACTTGTACCAGGCCTCGTAGCCGAGCACCGGCACGGCGAAGGCGACAGCGCACGCCGCAAGCCCGGCCACCAGCGACCGCCAGCCGCGCCAGTTCACGACGACCAGCGTACACCGCGAATACGGCGAGGAGCGGCAGGCCGGTGGGCCGGACGGTCGAGGAGAGCCCGAGCAGCAGGCCGGCCGCGAGGCAGGCCCGCCAGGACGGGCGCGGCGACCACAGCGCGACGGTGACCGCGGCCATCGTCAGGAACAGGAAGAGCGTGTCCGCCATGATCAGGTGCTCGAGCTGGATCTCGAACCCGTCGTAGAGCACCGGCAGCGTGGCCAGGACGGCGACCCAGGCGGGAGTGCCGAACCGGTGCCGGGCCAGCGCGTAGATCATCACGGCGACGAGCAGCCCCATCAGGTGCTGCGACGCCGTTACGAGAAAATAGCTGTGGGCGGGGGACAGCAGCCACAGGTAGAGGGGGTAGCCAGAGGGCCGGGTCGTATCCGGCGTCAGCGTCACCGCGGCGCGCACATAGCTGAACGAGTCGTTGAACCAGGACTGCCAGCGGTAGCCGAGCTCGGCGTCCACCCGCAGCGACGAGCGCGGGTATGAGGGCGGCGGCAAACAGGCGGTTCCCGGCGATCAGCCGGGTTATCGACCGCCATAGCACCGCAGGCATTACCCTCAAGCCCGTATCCTCCTACTTCTAGGGCGCAACGGGTGACCGCGCGCCCCGCGGCCCCCGCGCCCGAGCAATGTACGCCATATCGGGCCGCTAATGGTCCGAGTCTCACGGTAATACGGCGAATGGAGTCCACGTGGAGTTGACCGTCGTCATGCCCTGCCTCAATGAGGCGGAAACCGTGGCAACCTGCGTGCGCAAGGCCGTTCAGTTCATCGCGGACAGCGGGATCAGCGGCGAGGTCGTGGTGGCCGACAACGGCTCAACCGACGGCAGCAGGCAACTCGCCGAGGACGCGGGCGCCCGCGTGGTCCCGATCCCCGAGCGGGGCTACGGTAACGCGCTGATGGGCGGCATCATCGCGGCCCGCGGCGAGTACGTGATCATGGGCGACGCCGACGACAGCTACGACTTCACCAACCTGATGCCGTTCATCACCGAGCTCCGCAAGGGCTACGACCTGGTGATGGGCAACCGCTTCAAGGGCGGTATCGCGCCTGGCGCGATGCCGCCGCTGCACCGGTACCTGGGCAACCCGGTGCTCTCCTTCATCGGCCGCCTGTTCTTCCCCTCCGCGATCGGCGACTTCCACTGCGGACTGCGCGGCTTCCGGCGGGACAGCGCCATCGCCCTCGGCCTGCAGGCCACCGGCATGGAGTTCGCCAGCGAGATGGTGGTGAAGGCCACCCTGGCCAAGCAGAAGGTCACCGAGGTGCCCACGACGCTGGTCAAGGACGGCCGCAGCCGCCCGCCGCACCTGCGCAGCTGGCGCGACGGCTGGCGCCACCTGCGCTTCCTGCTGCTGTTCAGCCCGCGCTGGCTGTTCTTCTATCCCCGGCCTCGTGCTGCTGGTCGCTCGGCCTCGGCTTGGGCGCGGCGGTCGCGGTCGCCGGCCCGCTGACCATCGGCGGGGTGTCCCTCGACGTGGATACCCTCGTCGCCTGCGGCGCCTGCGTCGACATCGGGTTCCAGGCGATGCTCTTCTGGCTGTTCACCCAGGTCTACGCCGGCTCGGAGGGATTCCTGCCCACCGAGCCCAAGGTGCAGACCCTGCTCGGCAAGCTCTCGCTCGAGCGCGGCCTGCTGACCGGCGCGGCCGTGGGCCTCGCGGGCCTTGTCGGCCTGATCTTCTCGCTCACCTACTGGCAGAGCCACGCGTTCGGGCACCTCAACTACGAGCACGCGCTGCGCCTGATGGTCCCGTCGGTGACCGCGCTCGTACTAAGCTGCCAGCTGATCCTCGGCACGTTCTTCCTGTCGATCCTGGGCATCAAGCAGACCAGGCACGTCCCGGTCGGCGCGAAGGCTGAGCTCAATGTCAGCGACGACCATGCGACAGCCCGTAGGCTTTAACCATGTCATCCGCGCATCCGCCAAGCACATCCTGACCGCGGCGGCCTGGCCTTACGCCAACGGCCCGCGGCACATCGGCCACGTCTCCGGCTTCGGGC
This sequence comes from uncultured Actinomycetota bacterium, assembly GCA_963785645.1. GTDB lineage: Bacteria > Actinomycetota > Actinomycetes > Streptosporangiales > Streptosporangiaceae > Trebonia. The sequence goes on along the minus strand of CAWAWG010000012.1, from coordinate 62,328 downwards.
TGCCGAGCGACATGTTCAGCCGGTACCAGCGGATGGCGGGCAACAAGGTCCTGATGGTCTCGGGCACCGACGAGCACGGCACCCCGATCCAGGTTCAGGCCGACAAGGAGGGCCTGAGCGCAAGGGAGCTCGCCGACCGGTACAACGGCGTCATCGGGAACGACCTCGCCAACCTCGGCATGACCTATGACCTGTTCACCAGGACCACGACCCGCAACCACTACGCGGTCGTCCAGGAGATCTTCCTGACCCTGCTCAAGAACGGGTACATCTTCCCGAAGACCACGCTCGGCGCGATCTCCCCGTCCACCGGCCGCACGCTGCCCGACCGCTACATCGAGGGCACCTGCCCGATCTGCGGCTACCCGAGCGCGCGCGGCGACCAGTGCGACAACTGCGGCAACCAGCTCGACCCGACCGACCTGATCAACCCGCGTGTCGAAGATCAACGGCGAGACGCCGCTGTTCGTCGAGCAGGAGCACTACTTCCTCGACCTGCCCGCCTTCACCGACGCGCTCGGCGGCTGGCTGAAGTCCAAGGAAGGCCAGTGGCGGCCGAACGTCCTGAAGTTCTCGCTCAACCTGCTCGACGACCTCCAGCCGCGCGCGATCACCCGCGACCTCGACTGGGGCGTCCCGGTGCCGCTCGACGGCTGGCGGGACCGCAACGACAAGCGGATCTACGTCTGGTTCGACGCGGTCATCGGCTACCTGTCGGCGTCCATCGAGTGGGCCCGCCGGACCGGCGACCCGGACGCCTGGCGGGCCTGGTGGAACGACGAGAGCGCCGAGGCCTACTACTTCATGGGCAAGGACAACATCGTCTTCCACTCGGAGATCTGGCCGGCGATGCTGCTCGGCTACGGGGGCCACGGCGCCAAGGGCGGCAGCCCGGGCCCGCTCGGGCAGCTCGACCTGCCGTCCGAGGTGGTGAGCAGCGAGTTCCTGACGATGGAGGGCAAGAAGTTCTCCTCCTCCCGCCAGGTGGTCATCTACGTCAAGGACTTCCTCGACCGCTACGACGTGGACGCGCTGCGCTACTACGTCGCGGTGGCCGGCCCGGAGACGCACGACACCGACTTCACCTGGAGCGAGTTCGTCCGCAGGAACAACGACGAGCTGGTCGCCACCTGGGGCAACCTGGTCAACCGGGCGGTCTCGTTCGCGGCGAAGAACATCGGCTCGATCCCCGCCGCCGGCGAGCTCACCGACGCGGACCGCGCGCTGCTCGAGACCACCTCCGGCGCTTTCGCCGCGGTCGGCGAGCACCTGTCGCACTCGCGGTTCAAGTTCGCGATCAACGAGGCGATGCGGGCCGTCGGCGAGGCCAACAAGTACTTCTCCGAGCAGGCGCCGTGGAAGCTTCGGACGTCGGACCCGGAGCGGATGCGGACGGTGCTGCACGTCACGCTCCAGGCGATCGCCGACGCCAAGACGCTGCTCACCCCGTTCCTGCCGCGCTCGTCGCAGGCCGTGCACGAGATGCTCGGCGGCACCGGCGACTGGTCGGGCATGCCGCGGATCGAGCAGGTGGACGAGGAGGGCGGCCCGTCCTACCCGGTGATCACCGGCGACTACGACTCGACGTTCCGCTGGGAGTCCCGGCCGGTCGCGGCGGGCACGCCGCTGGCCGTCCCCGCCCCGCTGTTCACGAAGCTGGACCAGTCCGTGGTTGACGAGGAAATCGCCCGGCTAAGCGGAAATGATTAGTCCGAACGAGTCCGTGTTTCACCCTGAGCCCCGGTCGACCCCCGAGGGCGGCGCCGAAGGGGACGAGGTTGACACCTTACGGGGCGTCCTCTCCCCGGGAGGCAGCCGCGCTGCCGGAGCCGGGCGGCTTCGACGCGCACACGCACATGGACATCCTCGGCCTGCCGGTCGACGGGGTGCTCGCCGCCGCCCGTGCCGTCGGCATCGGCCGGGTGGTCAACGTCGGCTGCGACCTGCCGTCCTCGCGGTGGTCGGTGACGTGCGCGGCCGAGTACCCAGACGTCTACGCGGCGGTGGCGATCCACCCCAACGAGACCGGCGCCGTGTACCGGGAGCGCGAGCCAGTGCTCGCCGCGATCTCGGCCCTGGCGGAGTCCCCGAAGGTTGTCGCGATCGGCGAGACCGGGCCTGGACTACTACCGGGACTACTCGGCCCGCGACGTACAGCAGGCCTGGTTCCGCGCGCACATCGAGCTCGCCCGGCGGACCGGCAAGGCGCTGATGATCCACGACCGGGACGCGCACGAGGACGTGCTGTCGATCCTGGAGGAGTACGCGCCCTGGCCGCCGTATTCGGTGATCTTCCACTGCTTCTCCGGGCGACGCGGCGATGGCGGAGCGCTGCGCCTCGGCGGGCTACCTGATGAGCTTCGCGGGCAACGTGACGTTCAAGAACGCGGACTCGCTGCGCGAGGCGGCGCTGGTCGCTCCGGCGGAGCTGATGCTCGCCGAGACCGACGCGCCGTACCTCACCCCGGTCCCGCACCGCGGCAAGCCGAACTCCCCGGCGATGACCGCCTACACGATCCGCTACCTAGCGGCGCTGAAGGACATTGACATTTCGGACTTCTGTGCCCAGTTGCAGGCAACGGGTTCCGAGGTCTTCGGCTGGTGATCCCCCCTCTTGCCGGCGGCCGCGCTGCCCGATCCATGATCACGGAAGAAAAGCATCAAATAAGCTGCAAATCTTCCGTGATCATGATGCGCCCGGCGCGCACTCGGGCGTGGTGACCGTGTCGGCGGCCGTACGACTGCTCGGCGCGGGGGACATCCGGGGCATAGCGGACAGGCTGGGGGTCCGGCCGACCAAGAAGCTCGGCCAGAACTTCGTCGTCGAGCAGGGAACCGTCCGGAAGATCGCGGCGCTGGCCAAGGCGGGCCCCGGCGACGTGCTCCTGGAGGTCGGCCCCGGTCTCGGATCGCTGACGCTCGCGCTGCTTGAGTCCATCGTTGAAGACGCTGCTCCCGTTACTGATGGGATCTGCGGAACGGCCCTGCGCCATGCGGCTGCTGTGACTGGTGGGGATACTGCGCCCGGAACTGACGGTGAAGCCGGTGCGGCCAGTGGGGCGGGAGCGCCGACGGTGGAACCTGGGATGATCCCCGTGCGGCTGGTGGCCGTTGAGATCGACCCGGTGCTCGCGAACGAGCTGCCGCGTACGATCGCGGAACGCGCGCCCGAATTCGCTGACCGGGTGACGGTGCTCACCGCCGACGCGCTCGCGGTCGGCGAGAAGGAGATCGGCGGACCCCCGCCGACCGTGCTCGCGGCCAACCTGCCCTACAACGTCGCCGTCCCCGTCGTGCTGCGCCTGCTCGCGGCGCTGCCGTCGCTGCAACGCGGCGTTGTCATGGTGCAGGCCGAGGTCGCCGACCGGATGTGCGCGGGCCCGGGCAGCCGGGTGTACGGCGTGCCGTCGGCCAAGCTCGCCTGGTACGCGGAAGCGCGGTCCGCCGGAACGGTGCCGCGCAACGTCTTCTGGCCGGTTCCGAACGTGGACTCCAAGCTCGTGACCTTCACCCACCACGACCCGCCGGCGACAACGGCCAGCCGCGAAGAAGTCTTCGCGGTAATCGACGCCGCCTTCGGCCAGCGCCGCAAGACCCTCCGCGCCGCGCTCGCGGGCTGGGCCGGCTTCCCCGCCAAGGCAGAAGACGCGCTCCGCGCGGCCGGTGTCGATCCCGGTGCCCGCGGCGAGTCCCTTACCGTGGCCGAATTCGCCAGAATTGCCCAGTGCAGCCGAAGGTGACGCTGCCTCGCCACGCTGTATAGATGTGCCTATAACGGCAGTAAAGGTACACCCGTACCTGGAAGTAGGCGGCCGTTCGCGACGCAGTAGGCTCCGTGATCGTGACGAGTGTGACCGTGCGGGTGCCTGCGAAGATCAACTTGCAGCTCGCGGTGGGGCCGCTGCGGCCGGATGGGTACCACGGCCTGGTGACGGTGTTCCACGCGGTGTCGCTGTTTGACGAAGTAACGGTCGAGCCCGCGGAGGGCGACACCGTGACGGTCAGCGGCGAGGGCGCGGACCTGGTGCCGGAGGACGGGGACAACCTCGCGCTCCGCGCGGTCCGCACGCTACGGCAAGCGATCGCGAAGCGCGGCGGCGGCGTTACCAGCGTTGGCGGTGCTCCTGGTGCTGGCGGCGTTGCCGTGACCATCGTTAAGCGGATTCCCGTGGCCGGCGGGATGGCTGGCGGCAGCGCCGACGCCGCCGCCGCGCTGGTCGCCTGCAACGAGCTATGGGGCACGGGACTCCTCCAGGAGGAACTCTGCGCGGTGGCCGGGGACGTCGGCAGCGACGTCGCCTTCGCGGTGCTCGGCAACACCGCGGTCGGCCGCGGCCGGGGCGAACAGCTGACCCCGGTGCCGCCCGCCGCGCCCGCGACGGTCTACCACTGGGTGCTCGCGTTGGCCGACGGTCATCTGTCCACGCCGACGGTCTTCCGCGCGCTCGACAAGCAGCGTCAGGACCAGGAAACAGCAGAGCCGGAACTGTCCGCCGAACTCATACAGGCGCTAAGCGCAGGCGACCTGGCGGGACTCGGCGCGGCGCTCCGCAACGACTTGCAAGAGCCGGCGCTCATGCTGTTCCCCGCGCTGCGCAAGACCCTGGACGCGGGACTCGAGGCGGGCGCACTCGGCGCACTTGTCTCCGGCTCGGGTCCGACCTGCTACTTTCTCGCCCGCGATGAAGCCGGCGCCGCCGCCCTGGCCGCAAGTCTTTCCGCCGCAGGGGTATGCCGCTCCGTGGTTACCGCCTCCGGCCCCGCCGAAGGCGCTTCCGTCATAGCGAGATAACACCGGACCCCCGTCGGCCCGGGCCACGCGGAACAACCGGGGACGCGGGATGGCCTAGCCTGGAAGCCGATATGGCGCATCTTCTTGGGGCCGAGGCCCTGCACCTTGAGTTTCCGACGAAAGTCGTTTTCGATTCCGTCACCCTGGGTCTGAACGACGGCGATCGGGTCGGAGTCGTTGGCCGGAACGGCGATGGCAAGACCAGTCTGCTCGCACTGCTCGCTGGGCAGTTGCGGCCCGATGCCGGACGGGTCACCGTCCGCGGCGGGGTCCGGATCGGCGTGCTCGACCAGGGTGACACGCTCGACGACTCTCTCACGGTCGAACGGGCGGTGGTCGGCGAGACGCCCGAGTACGTCTGGGCCGGCGATGCCCGGGTGCGGGACGTGATCCGCGGCCTGCTCGCCGACATCCCGTGGGACGCGCCGCTCAGCGTGCTCAGCGGCGGCCAGCGGCGCCGGGTCGCGCTCGCCGCCCTGCTGGCCGGCGAGTGGGAGGTGCTGCTGCTCGACGAGCCCACTAACCACCTGGACGTTGAGGCGATCACCTGGCTTGCCCAGCACCTTAAGCGCCGCTGGCCCGCTAACGCGGGCGGGCTGCTCGTCATTACCCACGACCGCTGGTTCCTTGACGAGGTGTGCACCGCCACCTGGGAGGTACACGACCGGATCGTCGAGCCGTTCGAGGGCGGATACGCCGCCTACATCCTGCAACGGGTCGAGCGGGACCGGATGGCCGCCTCGGCCGAGGCGAAACGGCAGAACCTCGCCCGCAAGGAGCTGGCCTGGCTCCGCCGGGGCGCGCCGGCCCGCACGTCTAAACCCAAGTTCCGCATCGACGCGGCCAACGCGCTGATCGCCGACGTGCCGGAGATCCGCGACGCGGTGTCGCTCCAGTCACTGGCGGTTGCCCGGCTCGGCAAGGATGTCGTCGACCTGCTCGACGTCTCGGCCGGCTATGACGGCCGCGAGGTGCTGCACGACGTGGAATGGCGGATCGCACCGGGCGAGCGGACCGGGATCCTCGGCGTCAACGGGGCGGGCAAGTCCACCCTGCTCGGCCTGATCACGGGCGCCGTCAAGCCCGCCTCCGGCATCGTCAGACGCGGCAAGACGGTCAAGATCGCGGCCCTTACCCAGCGCCTGGGCGATCTTGAAGAGCACATGAACGAGCCTGTCCGGGTCATTGTGAGCCAGCTTCGCACCAGCTACACCATCGGCACCGGCGCGAAGGCGCAGGAACTGACGCCGAGCGCGCTGCTCGAACGACTGGGCTTCGCCGCCGCGCAGCTGTCCACTCCGGTGCGGGATCTGTCCGGCGGGCAGCAGCGCCGGCTGCAACTGCTGCTGATCCTCCTGGAGCAGCCCAACGTCCTTATCCTCGACGAGCCGACCAACGACATGGACACCGACATGCTCGCGGTGATCGAGGATCTGCTCGACTCGTGGCCGGGAACGCTCATCGTGGTCTCGCACGACCGGTACTTCATCGAGCGGGTTACCGACGAGCAGTACGCCATCCTCGGGGGGCGGCTTCGCCACCTGCCCGGTGGCATCGATGAGTACCTGCGACTGCGGTCAGCGGCTCAGTCGGCTCTGCCCAGCTCGGCTGGGCCTAATTCGAAGGGTCCCCGTTCATCAGCGCCCGCGGCGGCGAACGGCTCGCCCGCCGCCGGCGCGGTCGACAACCGGGCCGCCCAAGCGGCCGCCGCACCCGCTGGCGGCGGGTTCACTCCGGGATCCGCGGCCGAGCGGGCCGCCAAGAAGGAGCTTGACCGGTTGGACCGGCAGATCGCCCGGGCCGGCGAGCGCGAGGCGAAGCTGCACACCGAACTGGCCGCCAACGCGACCGACTACGAGAAGCTGACCGAGCTTGGCGCGCAGCTCGCCGCGGTGGAAGTCGAGAAAGCCGGCCTTGAGGAACGCTGGCTGGAGGTCGCGGGCGCGCTGGAGGGTTGAGCGCGAAAATTCCCGCTTTCAACGGACAAATGGTGCTTTTTGCTTACATTGTTGTGTTGAAGTCCTTGACCGGTAACTTTACCGGGGAGTAACTTGCCGGGCAGTGTCCGGTGTGTCTTGGCTCACGCCGGTGGGAGCGTGCACGCCAGTACATCCTCGGATTGGGAGCGGCATGTCGGTCGACAACAGCAACAGCAGAGCGGCGACCCGGGGCCGGGTCAGGTGGCGGCGGTTCGCGATGGTGGCAGTGCCGGCCGCCGTCGTTGCCGGTGCTCTTGTCGCGACGACCGCCGAAGGGGCCATCGCGTCCAGCATCTCCGTCTCCGGCGAGGAGTACCTGATCACGGTGGACAAGCTGACCGGGACCGGGTTCGAACAGTACGGCGGATCGATCTCGGGCGCCACCGGCAGCCAGCCGGTCATCATCTCGGCCATACAGTCCGCGACCCTGACCAACCTCTGCCAGAGCGTCACCATCGGCCCGATCACCCTGCACCTGACCGCCGGCGGCGGCGGTACCCCGGTGAGCGCGCAGAACCTGATCGTCGACGCGGCCAGTCAGACCGGCAGCGAGGCGACCTTCCACAACATCAGCATCGGCCTCGATGCCGGCACGCTCACCGAGGACCCGGGGGCCGTCGGCTCCTCGGGCGGGTTCGGGCAGCAGGCCGACTCGATGGAGATCGACAACCTCGTGCAGAACACCTGGCTGACGACGGCGGGTACCTTCACGCTGCCCGATCTCAGCCTCGGCTTCGGCGGGAGCTGCACCTCATCATGACCAGGCGCGCTCGCTGGCAGGCATGGCGGCGGAGCCGCCCCTTCTGGGGCGGTCTGCTGCTGATCTTGGCCGGCGTTGAGCTGGTGCTTATCCCGCTCAGCGGCGTCCTCGTGCACGGCGCGCTCAAGCTGGTCATCTACATCGGGATCGGCGGGGTATCGGGTGTGCTCATCGGCGCGCTGATGATCGCGGCCGGGACCGCGCTCCTGGTTGACCCGGCGCACCGTTCGTTCTACGGGATCGCCGGGATCCTGCTCGGCATCGGGTCCTTCCCGGCCTCTAACCTTGGCGGCTTCTTCCTCGGCATGCTGCTTGCCATCATCGGCGGGGCCCTGGGGTTTGCCTGGACGCCGATCCCCGCCGACGGCACGGGATCGCAGGAGAGTCACGGGGCCGACGCGGGCACCGAGTCGGCGGAGGCCTCATGAGGCGGCTGCTCGCGGTCACGGCGCTGCCGGTGGTGCTGGCGGCTGTCCTCGTCGGGGCGACGGGTGCACTGGACCGCGCCGTGGCGGCACCGGTGGCGGCTCAGGACTGCATTCTCGGCATCATCTGCCTACCGAGCAGCTCGCCGTCCCCGACGCCGGCTGCCACGTCGGCCAGCCCGGCCGCATCTCCGACCCCGACGGTGGCCAGTCCGACCGCTTCTCCCGCCCCGTCGTCTTCCGCTACCACCGAGCCCGCCGCTTCTCCCACCCCGTCGTCCTCCGACCCCGCGGCAAGTCCGTCCGCGTCGCCGTCCGGCAGCGCTAGTCCCTCGCCGACTGGAAGCTCGTCTCCTTCCCCGACGGGGACCTCGACCGGGAGCCCGTCTCCGTCCTCGACCGGGAGCCCGTCTCCGTCCTCGACCGGGAGCCCGTCTCCGTCCTCGACCGGGAGCCCGTCCCCGTCCTCGACCGGGAGCCCGTCTCCGTCCCCGTCCCCGACCTCAACGGCGCTGAAGAGCGCCGCTGACCCCTCCGGCACGGTCGCCGCCACGGCGACCTCGGTACTCACGGCCGGATCGGCGGACATAACGGGGTTCCACTACGCCGGCAACGTGGACATGCCGATCGCCGGCGGCACCGAAAAGATGATGGAGTTCACCGCCGACTCGATCGACCTGACCGGCAACGTCACGGTGACCGTCACGCAGGACGAGACGACCGCCACCACGGTCACCGCGTCCCAGGACTTCACCGGCGGGGTTACGCTCTACGCGACACAGCTCTCGGGGTCGCTGGCCGGCATCCCGCTTACCCTTACCCCGACCACGATTACCGTTGCCAACCTGCTCAAGCTGCCCAACGCGGGCGAGCTCCAGCTGGTGAACCTCTTCACCGGTGCCATCCCCCTCACCATGACCGGGGTTACCACGGACCAGTTCCTGATCAGCGGCGGCACCCAGGTGACCACCCAGCTGTCCATGAGCTAGACACCGCTGCCGCTAAGCTTCTTCGTCGAACGGGACGAGCAGGATGCGCAGCAAGTCCGCGAGCACGCGACGCTGGTCGGGGCCAAGGCGCGCCAGCAGTGCGTGCTCGCGCTCGAGCAGGTCGGCGAACGCCGCGTCGACGGCTTCCTTACCGCGCTCGGACAGGGTGACGAGCACGCCGCGGCGGTCGCGCGGGTCGGGCTCGCGCGATACGAACCCGGCTTCTGCGAGCCGGTCGATACGGTTGGTCATCGTGCCGGAAGTGACCAGGGTGGCACGCAGCAGCGCTCCCGGCGTGAGCTGGAACGGCGGCCCCGCCCGGCGCAACGCCGAGAGCACGTCGAACTCCCACGACTCAAGTCCGTGCGCGGCGAACGCGCCGCGCCGGGCGATGTCCAGGTGCCTGGCAAGCCGGGAGACCCGGCTCAGCACCTGCAGCGGCGCGACATCGAGGTCGGGCCGCTGCTGCCGCCATGCGGCGACGAGGTCGTCTACCTCGTCGTGCTGCTCGCTGGTGAGTTCGGCCACCAGCACAGCTTATCTCTTGACGTCAAGATGCTTGATCTGGTACGGATATCTCGATATCAAGATTCTTCATGTCGATAATCATTACCTGACGGAGGGATGACACATGTGGGACGCCGGGCAGTACCTTCGGTTTGGCGGGGAGCGGGCCCGCCCCTTCTTCGATCTCATCGCCCAGGTCGGCGCGGCCAGTCCCCGTTACGTGGCCGATCTCGGCTGCGGCCCGGGAACCCTTACCGCCGCACTCGCCCGGCGCTGGCCGGACGCGTCGGTGGTCGGCGTGGACAGTTCGCCGGAGATGATCGCCGCGGCGCAAGCAAACACTGTGCAAGCAGCACCGAATCTCTCCTTCGCGCTTGGCGACGTGTGGGACTGGAGCCCGCAGCGGCCGCTTGACGTGCTGGTTTGCAATGCCGTGCTGCAGTGGGTGCCGGGACACGAGGAACTCCTGCTGCGCTGGGCGGACCTGCTCGCCCCCGACGGGTGGCTCGCCTTCCAGTTGCCTGGCAACTTTGACCAGCCGACCCACGCGGTCCTGCACGAGATGGCGCGGTCTGCGCGCTGGCGCGAGCCGCTCGCGGACGCTCCGCTGAACCGCCAGGCGGGAGACCCGGCGGACTACGTGGCCCTGCTCGCCCGGCCAGGCTTCGAGGTCGACGCGTGGGAGACCAGCTACCTGCACATCCTCCACGGTGAGAACCCGGTGCTCGAGTGGACCAAGGGCACCGCGCTCCGGCCCGTGCTCGCGGCCCTCGGCGCCGAACAGGCCGCGTCATTCGTCCGTGAGTACGGGGAACGGCTGCGGACCGAGTACCGGCCGTACCCGTTCGGAACCGTTTTCCCGTTCCGCCGGGTGTTCGCGGTCGTGCACCGCGCGGGCGTCGCCCACCTGGCTGCGGGTGCTCGGACAGGTCAACCCCATGTATTACGCTGTGCAGGCCGCACGCGACACGCAGCTTAGTTGCAGACTATTCCAATTGATTTACTAGGAAAAGCGTGCCATGATCGTCACGTGCACCAGACCACCACTACTGAGCAGCGGATTCTATCGCCCAAGCAACTCGCCGCCGAGGTGCGAAGGCTGACCTCAGCGCCGGCCGAATGGGTAGCTCGGGTCCGCCTTGATCCCGAGGGCCGCTGGTACGAGCAGATCCGGGTAGACGATGTGCTTGAGCTGTGGCTGATCAGCTGGCTGCCCGGCCAGTCGACCGGGTTCCACGATCACGGCGGCGCCAACGGGGCGTTCGGAGTGGTGTGGGGCCAGCTCGACGAGCATGTGGCGGCGCGGGGCGTGGCCGCCGCCAGCGCCAACCCGGTCCCGGCCGGGGAGGTGCGTTCCTTCGGGCCGCGCCACGTGCACGACGTGCGGAACGCCTCGTCGGGCTCGGTCGCGGTCAGCGTGCACGCGTATTCGCCGCCGCTGTCGGCGATGACCAGATACGATCTCACCCCTGGCGGCCTGGTGCCGATCCGGACGGAGGGGGCTGAGGACTGGTGACAGCACGGTCTATCGACGAGATCCTGGCGGCGGCGCGAGCCCGGCTCACCCGGCTGACGCCGCAGGAGGCGTTCACCGCGTGCGCCGGGGGTGCGCTGCTGATCGACATAAGGCCCGCCGCCCAGCGGGCCGCCAGCGGGGAGGTTCCCGGCTCTGTCGTGATTGAGCGCAACCACCTGGAGTGGCGGCTCGACCCGGCCAGCGATACCCGGTTGCCCTCGGTCACCGGGTACGACCTGCGGCCGATTGTTATCTGCGTGGAGGGATACACCTCCAGCCTGGCCGCGGCCGCACTGCTGGACCTCGGCCTGACCCAGGCCACCGACGTGATCGGCGGCTACCAGGCCTGGCAGGCGGACGGACTCCCGACGGCGCGCCCCGCGGAGCGCACCGTCGTCATCGCGCCTGGAGCCTCGCCCGCCTTTGCCGCCCCCTAGGCCTGGGCGTCGAGCTGTGACAGGCCGTTCCAGGCCAGGTCGATCAGGTTCGCCGCGACCTGCTCGAGCTTGGGTTTGCGGGCATCCAGCCACCACTGGCCGGTAAATGCCACCATGCCCACCATCATCTGGGAGTACATCGGGGCCAGCTTCGGGTCACGGCCGCGGGATTTCAGGAAGTCGGCCATGATGCTGTCCACCTGGCTCGCGATGTCGGCGAGCAGCGTGCCGTAGGTGCCGCCGCCGGATCCTGGGTTGGAATCCCGCACCAGGATCCGGAAGCCGTCGGCGTTTTCCTCGATGTAGCGGAGCAGCGAGACCGCCGCCGCCTCGAACTTGGGCTTGGTGTGCGGCTTATCGAGCAGCACCATGGCCGTGCCCGTCAGCCGTTCGACCTCGCGGTCCACGACCACGGCGTACAGGCCTTCCTTGCCGCCGAAGTGCTCGTACACAACTGGCTTGGAAACCCCCGCCTGCGCGGCGATCTCCTCGATGGAGGTGCCTTCGAATCCCCGCTCCGCGAACAGCCTCCGGCCTACGTCGAGGAGTTGCTGCCGCCGTTCCTGACCAGTCATCCGTTTTCTGCTGGTTTTGGGGGATTGGTCGGTCACCGAAACATCATGGCCGTTATGCCACCGCCCTGTCAGCCTGCGTTACCGGCTTGGCTGCCTGATCGTTACGCTTCGTCATTCCGCCAAGGCTACGCGTCGCATCCGCCGCCCGCTTGGAGCTCAGCCGCACCTCGTCCGGCCAGCGGACGTCGTAGGCCCAGCCCAGCTTCTCGAACCACTGGATAACCCGGGCGGACTGGTCGATCTGGCCCTTGAGCGCCCCGTGCCTGGCGCAGGTCGGGTCGGCGTGGTGCAGGTTGTGCCAGGACTCGCCGAACGAGGCGATGGCCAGCCAGGCGACGTTGACCGACCGGTCACGGGACTGCCAGTCCGTGTTTCCCCAGGTGTGGCAGATCGAGTTGGTCGACCAGGTCACGTGGTGCAGCAGGGTGACGCGGACCAGACTGGCCCAGAAGAACATCTCGATGGCGCCGTGCCAGGACCAGACGGCCGCCGAGGAGTTCCAGAAGCCGCCGATCACCGCGGGGGCCAGCAACGTGAACGCGACGAGCCCGGGGAACCAGAAGTTGACGGCGCTGACCTTCTTGTCGGCGATCAGGTCGGGCGCGTACTTCTTCCTTGAGGTCCTGTTCTCGTCGAGCAGCCAGAGCACGTGGGCCCAGAGCAGCCCCTTGGCCAGGGCCTTGGCGTCATCGCCGTACCGCCAGGGCGAGTGCGGGTCGCCCTCCTTGTCGCTGTACTTGTGGTGCCGCCGGTGGTCGGCGACCCAGTTGACGACCGGGCCCTCCATCGCGAGACTGCCCGCGATCGCCAGCGCGACCCGGAGGCCGGGCTTCGCCTTGAACGAGCTGTGGGTGAAGTAGCGGTGATAGCCGACGGTGATGCCGAGCCCCGATACCCAGTAGAAGATCGCCCCGACGAGGATGTCGCGCCAGTTCAGGCCCCATCCCCAGGCGAACGGGATCGCGGCGATCAGGGCTACCATCGGCAGGAAGACGAATACCCCGACCAGGGTGCGCTGCGGTCTGGTCTTCGGCTGCTCGTCGAAGTCTCCGACGGCCTTGCGCAGGATCGGTGCGACGTTAGGATCGACCGAGAGCGCGGTGTCTTCGTTGATGACGAGTGTGTTTGCTTCGCGTGCGTCCGGAGTCCGTGCCATGTTCTTCCCTTGAGGTAAGGCGCCCGGAGGCGGCGGCCTTGTACGCTTACGTAACCGTAGCCTACGCGACCGTAGGTTGCGCAAGGGCCTCAGATGAATTCTTGGATATGCCCAGGTAAAGGCCTGGGCTGCTCTCGGCTACCCAGTCTGGTCGACGGCACACCTCATGGCGGTTGCTGAGTGACCGCAGAGGCTCGGGAGAGGCGGGAGATGGCCAACGGCAGAGGCAAGCTCGTCATCGCGGCGACGAGCGACTCCCCCTTCTTTGGCACGACGAACGCACGGGTTCCCGGTAGAGTTGGTGCTGCGATCCCGGGTCGTCTAAAGGCAGGACTGGGGCTTTTGGTGCCCCCTATGGGGGTTCGAATCCTCCCCCGGGAGCATCTGGTGGGTTCGATGCCTGAGGCCCATCCCTCGATCTTCCTGTAGAGCACTGCGCCGCGCCGCACGTCGATCTCGGGGCGGCCGTGATAGTCCGCCCCGACGTTCGTTCGAAGAGTCCTGGGGTTGTGGTGCTTCAACACTGGTGACCGGAACTGCTCAGGCCGCGTGCTGCCGGAAGCCGCCGAGATCGCGCACCGTGTCGGTGCCTTCCCGATTGAGGTTGGCTGATGCCCGGGCGCGAACTGCGGCCGATTGCCCGGTTCCTCTCTGGTCTCGGGCGGTGACCTGCGGTTCAATGTCCGGTGACAGGGCATGCCGGCTACTTTGGGCGATAGTAATATGACTTGAAGCAACGTGGGGCCGGTATGCGGAGGGTGGCTCCGGTGAGTTATGGTTGTTTGGTGTTAAGCAAGTTATGATCGTTTTCTGAATCCCCTTTTACTCTCCGTGTCTAGTGGGGGCTTACGTGCCTGGCAAGCCTGAACGTGTGCTTGGGCCGCACTACAAGTGGATCGCGCTGTCCAATACGACGCTCGGCGTGCTGATGGCGACGATCAACCAGTCGATCGTGCTGATCGCGCTGCCCGCCGTCTTCAAGGGCATCGGCCTGAACCCGCTAGGTCCCGGCAACACCAGTTACCTGCTGTGGATGTTCATGGGCTTCATGGTCGTCACGGCGGTGCTGGTGGTGTCGTTCGGCCGACTGGGTGACATGTTCGGCCGGGTGCGGATGTACAACATCGGCTTCGCGGTGTTCACCGTCGCTTCGATCTTCCTGACCGTGACCTGGATGCACGGCGTCGACGGCGCGCTCTGGCTCATCATCTGGCGGGTCGTGCAGGGCATCGGCGGCGCGTTCCTGTTCGCGAACTCGACCGCGATTCTCACCGACGCGTTCCCGGCCAACCAGCGCGGCACCGCGCTCGGGCTGAACTCGATCGCCGCCATCGCCGGATCCTTCATCGGCCTGATGCTGGGCGGCATCCTCGCCCCGGTCAACTGGCACCTTATCTTCCTCGTCTCGGCGCCAGTCGGCGTGTTCGGCACCGTCTGGGCGTACTACATGCTGCGCGACACCGGCATCCGCAAGCACGCGAAGATGGACTGGTGGGGCAACCTGCTCTTCGGCGTGGGCCTGATCGCGGTCCTGGTCGGCATCACCTACGGCCTCCAGCCCTACGGCGGGCACTCTATGGGCTGGACGAACCCGTTCGTCCTCGGTTCGATGATCGGCGGCGTCGTGCTGCTGATCGTCTTCGTGTTCGTCGAGACCAAGGTCGAGGAACCGCTGTTCCGCATTTCGCTGTTTAAGATCAAGGCATTCGCCGCGGGAAATATCGCGAACCTCATGCTCGCCATGGGCCGCGGCGGCATGCAGTTCATGCTGATCATCTGGCTCCAGGGCATCTGGCTGCCCCTGCACGGTTACAGCTACAGCCAAACCCCGCTGTGGGCCGGCATATACCTGCTGCCGCTGACGGTCGGGTTCCTGCTGTCCGCCCCGACGTCCGGTGTGCTGTCCGACAAGTTCGGCGCCAAGGCGTTCACCGTCGGCGGCTCGCTGCTGACCGCCGCGACGTTCCTGGCCTTGATCTTCGTCCCGGTGAACTTCCCGTACTGGGAGTTCGCGATCGTGGTCGGACTCAACGGCTTCGGCACCGGCCTGTTCATCTCGCCGAACCGCGCCGAGATGATGAACTCGGTCCCGGCCAGCCAGCGGGGCGCCGCCGGAGGCATGATCGCGACCTTCATGAACTCCGCGTCCGTGCTCTCGATCGGCATCTTCTTCTCGCTGATGGTGGCCGGCCTGTCCAGCAAGCTGCCGTCGGCCTTGTTCGGCGGGCTCACCGCGCAGGGCGTCCCGGCCTCCGCGGCCGCGCCGATCTCGCACCTGCCTCCGATCGGGGTGCTGTTCGCCTCCTTCCTCGGCTACAACCCGATGCAGCAACTGCTCGGTCCGTTGCTCAGCCACCTGTCGGCCGCGCATGCCGCCTACGTGGTCGGTCGCGAGTTCTTCCCGACCCTGATCACCCAGCCGTTCCATGACGGCCTCGGCGTCGCGTTCGGCTTCGCGATCGCGGCCAGCCTCATCGCCGCGATCGCGTCCGCGCTGACCGGCCGGAACAGGCCGCCGGGGGCGCCGCAAGCGGAGTCACTCGGGTCGGAGCTGGCGGCAGTGGCCGGCGAGGGAGCGTTCGAGCCGAGTGAGCTCGTCATCCCCGATACGATCGACGGCTCATCGGAGACGGCGGACAAGCCGGGCATATCTGGTTAAAATTTCAAGCAGACGGGTGGCGTCCCGCCCCACGGCACGTCCGTTGCGGCGCATGCGCGGCATTGGATGCGGGTCTAGCGGGCGCCTCCTGTCCGGTAACGCTTGACCCGGCTGTTCGTTACTTGGGTAACTCTTGATCACTGATCACCCAGCAGCCCCTGCGGTCATTCTCCGCCAGCCACGAGCAGGTATCCTCCTGGTGAGAGGCGGGTAAACAGTTAGCTGTTGTTCCGCCTTTTTGCTGGCCGACTAGCAGGCCACGTTGGCGGACAGCGGGGTATGGGGATCGTCCCCCGGGAGATGACGGCTACGGGGGAAGATGGCCTCGCTAGGTGTTCGGCGCGATACCGAGGAGATGCGTTGCCCGTGAGCGAAACTTCCCTGGCCGCGGTCGTGGTCCTCGCCGCGGGTGAGGGCACCCGGATGAAGTCCCGCATCCCGAAGGTTCTGCACGCGCTGTGCGGCCGGTCCCTGCTCGGGCACGCGATCGCGGCGGCGAGCGAGCTTGCCCCCGAGCGGCTCGTGGTCGTCGTCGGACACGCGAAAGAAGAGGTGAGCGCGGCGGCCCTAGCTGCCGCACCGCAGGCGGACATCGTCGTGCAGGAGCAGCAACTCGGCACGGGGCACGCCGTGCGGACCGTCATCGAGTCCGTCGGTTCCATGACCGGCACGGTGATCGTCACCTACGGTGACATGCCGCTGCTGCGCGGGCAGACGCTCGGCGAACTTGCCCGCCGTCATGTCGCGGCCGGGAATGCGGTCACCGTGCTGACCGCACGGGGCGACTTCCCCGGTTTCGGGCGGATTGTGCGCGACCCCGGGGGTGAGTTCCTGCGGATTGTCGAGGAGCGGGACGCCACGGAAGCGGAGCGCGGCATCGACGAGGCCAACTCCGGGTGCTACGCGTTCGACGGGGCATTGCTCACCGACGCCATCAAGCGGGTGACCACCGACAACAGCCAGCATGAGGAGTACCTCACCGACGTCGTGGAGATCCTGCGCCGGGACGGGCACCCGGTCGGCACCATGCTTGCCGCCGAGTCGGCGGAGATCAGGGGCGTGAACGACCGGGTCCAGCTGGCGCAGGCGCGGCGGGCGCTCAACGACCGGATCCTGCGGGAGTGGATGCTCGCCGGGGTCACCGTCATCGATCCGGCGTCCGCCTGGATCGATGTGACCGTCACCATCGGCCAGGATGCCGAGATCGGCCCGGAGACCCAGCTTGAGGGCACGACAGCGATCGGTGCCGGGGCCAAGATCGGACCCGGCTGCCTGCTCGAGGACACGACGGTCGGCGAAGACGCCGTGCTGCTGCACGCGGTCTGCCGGCAGTCGGCGATCGGCCCGCGGGTCACCATCGGGCCGTTCGCCTACCTGCGGCCAGGCGCCAGCATCGCGGACGGCGCACATATCGGCACTTACGTGGAGCTTAAGAAGTCGCATGTCGGTGCGGGCGCGAAGGTCCCGCACCTCACCTACGTCGGTGACGCGACCATCGGCGCCGGAGCGAACGTCGGCGCGGGGACGATCTTCGCCAACTACGACGGGCAGCATAAGCACCACACCGAGGTCGGCGAGAACGCCTTCATCGGCAGCAACACGGTGCTCGTGGCTCCCGTCACGGTTGGCGACGGCGCTTACACGGCGGCGGGTTCCGCGATCCAGGAGGATGTGCTCGGCCGGCGATCTGGGGATAGCCAGGGGGCGCCAGCACAATTCCGACGGCTGGGTGCTCCGCAACCGGCAAGGGTCACGTTCGGCGGACGCAGCGACACGGACCCGTTCGGATAAATCGCTTTAAGTTAAAAATGCCTCCAGGAGCCGGTCGCTGCCGGTAACGGGGGTACGGGGGGCGCCCCGCAGGAGATACTGCGGAGGTACGGGGGATTGCCCTCGGGGAGATCACAGCGGGGGTACAGGGGTCGCCCCGGGAGATAGGAGCACTCGCAGGTGACAGGCATGACGGCGCCCAGCCAGAAGAAGATGATGTTGTTTGGCGGGCGGGCTTTTCCCGAGCTTGCCACCGAGGTCGCCGACTGCATGGGAGTCGATCCCGCGCCGGCGAAGCTGTTTGACTTCGCTAACGGCGAGATCATGGTCCGCTTCCTTGAGTCGGTCCGCGGATGCGACGCCTTCGTGCTGCAGAGCCACACTGCGCCGATCAACCAGTGGATCATGGAGCAGCTGATCATGGTCGACGCGCTCAAGCGGGCGTCGGCCAAGCGGATCACGGTGGTCATGCCGTTCTTCGGCTATGCCAGGCAGGACAAGAAGAGCCGGGGCAGGGAACCGATCTCGGCGCGGCTCATCGCGGACCTGTTCGCCACCGCGGGCGCCGACCGGCTCATGGCGGTCGACCTGCACACGGCGCAGATCCAGGGGTTCTTCGACGGGCCGGTGGATCATCTGTTCGCGCTGCCGATCCTCGCCGGCTACCTGGAATCCAAGCTGAACGTGCGGAACGTGACCGTGGTCGCACCGGACGCCGGGCGGGTCCGGGTCTGCGAGCGCTGGACCGACCGGCTCGGCACGCCGCTGGCCATCATCCACAAGCGGCGGGACCCCGACGTGGCCAACCAGGTCAAGGTCTTCGAGGTGGTCGGTCACGTCAAGGGGCGGACCTGCATCCTGGTGGACGACATGATCGACACGGGCGGGACGATCGTGAAGGCCGCGGACGCGCTGTTCGAGCAGGGCGCCGACCGGGTCATCGTGGCCGCCACGCACGGCGTGCTGTCCGGGCCGGCCGTCGACACCCTGAAGAACTCGCGAATCAGCGAGGTCGTCATAACCAACACCCTGCCGGTGGCTCAGGAGAAGCGTTTCGACAAGCTGACCGTGCTGTCCATCGCACCGCTGATCGCCCGCGCCATCAACGAGGTCTTCAGCGACGGCTCGGTCACCAGCCTCTTCGACGGCCAAAGCTGACCGGGGGGTCGTCCCCCGGGAGATATGGCTGCCTGCGCGACCGATAGGAGGGGTTTTCCACCGGTCGCGCAGGCAGCTGGGGCCCCGCCCCGCCATTCCCCGGTTTGGCGGGACGGGGCCTTCTGTGGCGCCCGGGACCTTCCACCCCGGGGTCCCGAACGCCAGCTCCCCTGGCCAGAAGCGCACCGCGATGGCCGTGCCCCGCTTCGTGCTGAACGGTGCCCCGCGTAACCGTCCAACACGGAGCGGGACACAGGTCCCGCGGTCCCCGCTGCGCTTCTGGCGCTGATGAAGAGCTTGCCAGCCAACTATTGAGCGAGGATTGAGCCGAGCGGAGCCATCGGATTAATCGGGTGCGAGTGCGTCACATCGTGCCGTCAGCGATTTACCGTCTGCTTGAGTCATGATTGAGTGGGGGTCTACAGAACCGGAGGACAGCGTGCGTTCGGACGGGCGGGTCTGATGCGCTTCCGCATCTTGGGTCCACTTGAAGTGCTGACCCCGGATGGCTGGACGGCGATTAGCGCCGCCAAATGGCGGTCGCTGCTTGCCGCGCTGCTGCTGCGCCACGGGCAACTCGTACCGACCGATTCGCTGATCGATGAGCTGTGGGGCGATAGCCCGCCTGGTACAGCGAACAACCTCGTCAGCATTTACGTACACCGGCTGAAGAAGGTTCTCGGCGACACGGAGAGCAAGGCCCTCATTTACCGTGCTCCCGGATACATGCTGCGAGTATCGGGAGAGGACCTGGATAGCCAGGTCTTTGAGCTGCTCGTCGCGAACGGCCGGGGCGCGCTAGAGGCCAGCGATGCGCAACGGGCCGCCGCGCTGCTCGGTGAGGCGCTCGGACTGTGGCGCGGGCCGCTGTTCGCCGACGTCCCGCGGACCTCGCTGCTCGAATCGCAGGCCGACCGGGCGGAGGAACTGCGGCTCGCCGCGACGGAACTGCGGATTGAGGCCGACCTGGCCTGCGGCCGGGCCGCGCAGGTGATTCCGGAGCTGCGCAGCCTCGTCGGCGCGAACCCGCTGCGCGAAGGGTTCTGGGCGCTGCTGATCCGCGCGCTCGAGGCCGCCGGGCGGCGCGCCCAGGCGCTGGAGACGTACAGCCAGGCGCAGCAGGTGATCTCGGACGAGCTCGGAGTCGATCCCGGAGCCGAGTTGCAGCGGCTCTTCCATGACCTGCTCGCCGCCGACTCCGCGCCAGCCACCCGACCGGCTGCCGCGCCATCCCCGAAGACGGGCAGGCCGCCCAGCCCGCCACGGGACAGGCGCGCAGCACCGGGGGGCCAGCGCAGGCCCGGCACACCGACGGAGCCCGGGACGTCAGCGGCGTCCGGTGCGGCGTGGTCAGACTCGAAGTCGGCCGCGGCCGCTCGTGCCCCGGAAGACCCCCACGCACAAGAAGCCGCTGCGCCCGCCGGCGGCACCGCCCGTGACGCGCCCGGTAGCATCGCCGTCGGCACCTTGCCCGGGCTTTCCGCCGTGCCGCTTGAGACCGAGGAATCGCTGCACACCACGAAGGTGTCGGCGGGATCGTCCCCGGTTCCCGCTCAACTTCCCGCGGACATCGGGGACTTCACCGGACGCGAGACGCACGCCGCCCAGTTGTCCGCGCTGCTACTTGGCGGTATGAAGACCACCAACCCGGGCGCGGTCCGGATCGCCGTCGTCAGCGGCGCGGCCGGACTTGGCAAGACCACCCTGGCAGTGCACGCGGCCCATCAGGTCAGTGCCCGCTTCCCAGACGGTCAGCTCTACGTGGATCTGCAGGGCGCCAGCGCGCAGCCCGCCGCTCCGGGTGAGGTCCTGGCGCGCTTCCTGCATGACCTTGGTGTCAAGGGCGACGCGGTGCCGACAAGCGATGACGAACGGGCAGCGCTGTACCGGACGACGCTGGCCGGCCGCCGCGTGCTCATCGTGCTCGACAACGCCAAGGACGCCGCACAAGTCCGCTACCTGCTGCCGGGCTCCGCATCCTGCGCGGTCCTGGTCACGACGCGAAACCGCACCCCCGACCTGGCGGGCCTCCGGTACCTGGACCTGAACGTGCTAGCGGATCCGGAGGCGCTCGAACTCTTCTCCCGGATCGTGGGGGAGGAGCGGGCAGCCGCCGAGCCGGACGCGACCGCCGAGATCCTGGTCGCCTGCGCCGGGCTGCCGCTGGCCGTCCGGATCTGCGCGGCGCGGCTCGCGGCCCGTCGGAACTGGCAGATCGCCACCCTCGCGGCCCGGCTCCGCAACGTGCAGCGCCGCCTGGACGAGCTGAAGATCGGCGACCTGGAGGTCCGCTCCAGCTTCCAGGTCAGCTACGACAGCATCAGGACCGTCAGACATGGCCCGGACCCGGCCCGGGCATTCCGGCTGCTCAGCCTCTGGCAGGGCCAGTCCATCAGCATCCAGGCCGCGGCAGCGCTGCTCGGTGAAACCGAAGACGACGTTGCGAAGATTCTTGAAGGCCTGGTCGATGTCAACCTGCTTGAGTCTCCTGCCGCGGACTGGTACCGCTTCCACGACCTACTTAAGGTCTACGCCATGGAGCGTAGCCAGGCGGAGGAATCCGAGGCCGCGCAGGACGAGGCGATAAGCAGGCTCTTGTGGTGGTACATGGACACCGCGCAAGCCGCTGCGGACACGGTATCGCCGCAGCGGTACCAGGTTCCCCGCGAGCCACGGGCATCCGGTCGCCCGCCACTGACGTTCACCAGCATGGAAGCCGCGCTGGCCTGGTACGACGACGAGCGCGACAACATAGTCGCGGCTACGCGCCAGGCGGCGGCCGTCGGCCTTCACGAGGTCGCAAGTCGGCTGCCATCGACCCTGTTCCCGATGTTCAACCGACGGAATAACTGGGCGGACTGCGTGACCGTGCACCGCGTCGCGGCGGAGAGCGCATCGAAGACGGGCGATCGGCTCGTCGAGGCCTGGGCGCTCAATCAGATCGGCTTCGCACTGGTCAGACTTGCGTGATCCGGAAGCGTTCGGTCACCTTGAGCGGGCACTGGCCATAAGACAGGAGTTTGGCGACGCGCGAGGCGAAGCCCAGACCGCTATCGTGCTCGGCGATGGATACCTGAAGATGCGCGGGGCAGGTGAGGACGCGCTTCGCTACATGCGGCGCGCGGTGGCCCTGCTTGAGCCGATGGGTGCTAGCTCCCTCCGCAGCACCGCGCTGATCAATCTCGGTGAGGTTTACCGCGAACTTGACGATCTTGATGCCGCCGCCGATTGCTATCAGGAGGCTCTTGAAATAAGCCGCGGATTCGGCGGTATCACGGAAGGGTTCGCGCTGTTCAATCTCGGACTTGTCTACATGCGCCAGCGCCGTCTTGATGAGGCGATTGCCAGATTCGAAGAAGCGCTACCCAAGCACCGGGCATCTGGTGCGCTGGACGGCGAAGCGTTGACACTCCAAGGCCTCGGTACGGCACAAACCGAGACTGGCAGACCGGCCGACGCGCGGTCGTCGTTGACCGAGGCACTGAGGATCTTCGAGCAGATTGGATACCTCGTGGAGGCGGCGGAGACGGCCAAGCTGATCGCGTCGCTGTCTACCTAGGTAGGGAGCAGTAGGCGCCGGGGCGCGAAGTTGCCACCGCATTGGCGCATTAGCGAGATCTGGCGACGTTAGCCAGCATATCGGGCCATAATCAATAACAGCGCGGACGTGTGATCACGCACGGGTATTCCCTTCTGTTGGGGAATGCGACGGGTCCGGCACTCGCGTGGCCGGATTTAGGGGAAGGACGGGAGAAGAATGAGCGAATTGCAGCCTGAGGCGACGGTGGGCCCTGAGGCAACGGTGGGTCCCGAGGCCACTGTGGGTCCGGAGGCGACGGTGGGTCCCGAGGCCACTGTAGGTCCCGAGGCGACGGTGGGTCCTGAAGCGACCGTAGGTCCCGAGGACCAGGGCGGCGCAGCGGACTGACCATCGCATTTAGCGAGGTCGCATCACAGCGTGCGCGCGGATGCAGAGTTAGCCACGTGGCGTTTAGCGGGGAACGAACGCTGCGGAACGCTCGCAGCCGCGCGCACGCTGTTTGCCGGCTAGACTTCGCTGGCGTCTCCTCTCACCCGACCGACCTACGGGTTCCGCCATCGAGCAGGCATCGGGGCTATGGGGGCCATCCCCCGTGGAGATAACAGCATGTACCTAATGAGGAGTGACTGACCGTGCCTGAGGTCCGTATCGAAGCCGAGCCGCGCACCGAGTTCGGCAAGGGGCCGTCCCGCAGTATCCGCCGGGCGGGTCGTGTGCCTGGCGTCATGTACGGCCACGGCGCAGAGAACCGCCACTTCACGCTGCCTGGGCACGAGCTCATGATCGCGCTGAAGACCCCCAACGTGCTCATCAGCATCGCGGGTCTCGGCGGCAGGCCCGTGCTCGCCCTGCCGAAGGCCGTGCAGCGGGACGCCATCCTCGGCTTCATCGAGCACGTTGACCTCATCGAGGTCCGCCGCGGCGAGAAGGTAACCGTTGAAATCGCCGTCCGGGTATCCGGCGAGGTGTTCTCCGGTGGCCTGCTCGACCAGCAGCTCGTGCAGATCGCCGTCGAGGCCGAGGCGACGAACCTCCCGGACGGCGTCGACGTGGATGTCGAAGGCGCCGAGATCGGCACGGTCGTCCACGCCAAGGACATCGCGCTGCCGCCGGGCACCACGCTCGTGACGGACCCGGAGGCCCTGGTCCTGCACGTGACCGCCCAGCCGACCGCCGACCTGCGGCGAGGCCGCCGAGGGCGAGGCGGCCGAGGGCGAGGGCGCTGAGGCTTCCGCCGAGGCCGAGGCCGAGTAACGACCACGCAAGCCCGGCGGGGCGCGGGTACACCGCACCCCGCCAGCATGCGATAGGCCCTTCACATGACTGACGAACGCTGGATCATCGTCGGCCTGGGCAATCCGGGGCCGGAGTACGCGGGTAACCGGCACAACGCCGGTCAGCTGGTCCTGGCCCTGCTCGCCGAGCGGATCGGTGCCCGCTTCAAGTCGCACCGCACCCGCAACGACATAGCCGAGGGCCGCCTGTCCGGCCAGCCGGTTACCTTGGCCAGGCCGCACTCGTACATGAACCTCTCCGGTGGTCCCGTCGCCGCCCTGCTCGGGTTTTACAAGCTTTCTCCCGAACGACTGGTGGTAATTCACGACGAGCTCGATGTCTCGTTCGGCGGGGTACGCCTCAAACTCGGCGGCGGCGACAACGGCCACAACGGCCTGCGCTCGATCACATCGTCGCTCGGCACCCGTGACTACTACCGCGCACGCTTCGGCATCGGCCGCCCCCCGGGCCGCATGGACCCGGCCGCCTTCGTCCTCAAAGACTTCTCGGCCACCGAGCGCAAGGAACTCCCCTTCGCCCTTGACCGCTGCGCCGACGCCGTAGAGGCCCTGATCACCAAGGGCCTAACCGAAGCCCAGAACGAGTACCACCCCGACCCGGCGTAACTCCAGCGAAACCGGGACGGCCCCCAACGAGCGCGTTTTCACCAGCGGCACCGTCAGCCAGATCCCGCCAGGCCCGCCTAACCCACTAGGAAACCCGGTCCGGGCGGTGGCGGGCGAAGGTGCGGCGTAGGCGGTCGATGGTGGGCGCCGGTTCGTGGTAGATCTCGCGCCAGGTGAAGTGGAACGTACCCCACCCGGCGTCATGGAACCTTTCATCCCTGGCCAACTGGGCGCGGGCCCGCTCGCGACCTTGTTCTTCGTATTTCAGCGCGCCGTCGGCCTCGGCGATCGTCCGGTATTCCTCCCAGCAGAAGTCCGCCCGGCCGATGAACCCCTGTGTCCCGCTGATATTCACCTGCAACCCCGGCGGCCTTATCCGGAACTGGGCAAACCTGACCCGGGCGACGGACTCAAGCGCCGACTCGGAGCGGCTGTCCGAGAAGTCGAGAACGCTACGAGCCCGGACGACGCCTTTCCACTGCGCGCAGTCTTCGAGGATAATCGCGAATTCGACCTTGACCACAGCATGGGTGCGTAGCGCGGAGTCCGCGGCCACAACACCCTCCATGAACCCGGTCGTCCGCGCGATGTCCATAACCGTCCTGGCAATAGTGGTGACAGGTACGCCCAGAGCGGTGGTGACGTGATCGTCGGGCAACTTCGCGAACCGAACGAGTGCGCCGCCTACCAGGGAGTGGTTGCGTTCCTTTGAGCTGCGCGTGAGCGTGACGCGGGGCATCGCTGCTGTCGTGGGTAGTAGCAAGTCGATTCCATGCAGATATGCGGCGGATTCGTGGCTCGCGACCAGGCCCGGGTTCCGCTTGATCATGGCTCCGACCGCGATGGCGTGCATGCGGCGTGGATCATCGGCCATCTTTTTCAGCCACGCGGTCGGCGAGTAGACGCCCCGCGCTAGGGCCGTGACCTGTCCATTGCGGGCCCACCAGCGAAGTTGGTCCTTGGATACGCCTAGCGCGAGCAGTTCGGCCGTTGTCGCCAGCCCTCCGTTACGAGAAAAGGCCGATTCGATACTCTCCGTCACATCTTTAAGTCTGCCATTTGCCCCGCCGCAGACATACACTGATTTCGCGGGGTAAACGCGCCCGATTTGCTAATTTTTTACCCCTCAAAGTCAGTGTATGTCTGCTGGAAGCGCACGGTGAGGGCGCCGGAAGAATCGCCGGGCCCTACGTCGTTAGGATTCGAGAGCCCCTAACCCGGAGGAGAGCACTTGTCGGCCCTTGACGACCATGCCCTAGCAGCCGATTTGGCCGAACGGGCCGGACATCTGCTCCTGACGCTCCGCGCCAATGGCGGCGACCCTGACGTCCTGCGTAACGCCGGCGACCGCCAGTCCCACGAGTTCCTCATGGCCGAACTAGCGCGGGAGCGCCCAAGCGACGCCGTCCTCTCCGAAGAGGGCATAGACGACAAGGTCCGGCTAACCGCTGACCGCGTATGGATCGTCGACCCCCTAGACGGCACCCGCGAGTTCGGCGACCCCGGCAGAACCGACTGGGCCGTCCACGTAGCCCTCTGGTCCCGTACCGCACCAGCTCCCCAAGAGTCATCGTCGGAGCTCTATCCTGCGACAGCCACCGGAGTAGACGCTCAGGGGGAAGGCAGCGCGTCAGCCGGACCAGGGCAATTGTCGGAGACGGGTACCGCGGCAGCGGAAGCGGGGGAATTGATCGCTGGCGCGGTTGCCCTGCCAGCGCAGAATCGTGTGCTGTCGACTGCCTCCCCGCTCACCACGGGAGACCCGCACCTAGCGGACGGGGATGAGAGAGCGCAGCGCCCCCTTCGCATGGTCGTCAGCCGCAGCCGAGCGAGCGAGTTGGTGAAGGAAGTCGCGGCCCGGATAAACGCCGAGCTGGTGCCCTGGGGTTCAGCTGGCGCCAAGGTTGCCACGGTAGTCCTAGGCGAGAACGACGTGTACCTGCACTCGGGCGGCTTCTACGAGTGGGACACAGCGGCGCCGGTTGCGGTAGCGCGAGCGAACGGCTTCCACGTGTCCCGCATCGACGGCAGCCCCGTCGCGTACAACCGGGAGGACCCGCTCCTGCCAGATATCCTGGTATGCCGGCAGGCAATTGCCCCGGTCGTGCTCGACGCCATCAGGGAAGCCACGCATGCGATCTGATTACCTGTTGTCCCAGCTCGACGTCCTTGAGGCCGAGTCGATCCACATCATGCGTGAGGTCGCGGCCGAGTTCGAGCGCCCCGCGCTGCTGTTCTCCGGCGGCAAGGACTCGATCGTCATGCTCGCGCTCGCCGCGAAGGCGTTCGCGCCCGCCAATATCCCGTTCCCGGTCATGCACATCGACACCGGGCATAACTTCCCCGAGGTCCTCGACTACCGTGACCGGCGCGTGGCTGAGCTGGGCGTACGTTTGATCGTCGCTTCCGTTCAGGAGTCGATTGACTCCGGGCGGGCGGTCGAGGAGACCGGCCGCTGGGTCAGCCGGAACCGGCTGCAGACCGTCACCCTGCTCGACGCGATCGAAGAGAACCGCAACGACGCGCTGTTCGGCGGTGCGCGACGGGACGAGGAGAAGGCCCGCGCGAAGGAGCGTGTCTTCTCCTTCCGCGATGACTTCGGCCAGTGGGACCCGAAGAATCAGCGCCCGGAGCTGTGGAACCTCTACAACACGCGGATCAGGCGCGGCGAGCACATCCGGGTCTTCCCGCTTTCCAACTGGACGGAACTTGACGTCTGGGCGTATATCGAGCGGGAAAACCTGGAGATCCCGTCCATCTACTACGCCCACGAGCGGGTGGTGTTCGAGCGGGACGGCATCCTGCTCGCGGAAAATCCCGTATCTGACGCGGGCCGAAGACGAGCACACGTTCACCGCCACCGTGCGGTACCGGACCGTCGGTGACATGACCATCACCGGCGCGGTCACCTCGACGGCCGCCACCGTCGGAGAAGTGATCGCCGAGATCGCCGCGACCAGGATCACCGAGCGCGGCCAGACCCGGGCCGACGACCGGACCAGCGAGGCAGCGATGGAAGACCGCAAGCGGGAAGGCTATTTCTAATAACTATGGACATCTTGCGGTTTGCCACCGCCGGCTCGGTCGACGACGGTAAGTCCACGCTGATCGGGCGGCTCCTGTTCGACTCCAAGGCCATCTTCGAGGACCAGCTCGCGGCGGTGGAGCGGACCTCACGGGATCGCGGCGAGGAAACCACCAACCTCGCGCTGCTCACCGACGGCCTGCGGGCCGAGCGGGAGCAGGGCATCACGATCGACGTCGCCTACCGGTACTTCGCCACCCCGCAGGCGCAAGTTCATCATCGCCGACACCCCGGGCCACATCCAGTACACCAGGAACATGGTGACCGGCGCGTCAACCGCCGACCTGGCCATCATCCTGGTCGACGCGCGCAACGGACTCAACGAGCAGTCACGGCGGCACGCCTTCCTGACCACGCTGCTCCGGGTGCCGCACCTGGTGCTCGCGGTGAACAAGATGGACCTGGTCGGCTACGACCAGGAAGTCTTCGAGGAGATCTGCGACCGAGTTCTCCAAGTTCGCGACGAAGCTCGACGATCGCCGACCTCACGTTCATCCCGATCTCCGCGCTCAACGGCGACAACGTCGTCGAGCGAAGCGCGAACATGCCCTGGTACGACGGCCCGTCGCTGCTGCACCACCTGGAGCACGTGCACATCGCCTCGGACAGGAACCTCATCGACGTGCGGTTCCCCGTCCAGTACGTGATCAGGCCGCACGCGAGCAGCGACCCCGAACTGCACGACTACCGGGGCTACGCGGGCCAGGTGGCCGGCGGGGTGCTCAAGCCGGGCGACGAGGTGCTGCACCTGCCCTCGGGATTCAGCACGCGGATCAGCCGGATCGAGCTCGCGGGCAAGGGAAGTCGACGAGGCATTCCCGCCCATGTCGGTGACCCTGCTGCTCGACGACGACGTGGACATCTCCC
Organism: uncultured Actinomycetota bacterium; assembly: GCA_963785645.1. Taxonomy (GTDB): domain Bacteria; phylum Actinomycetota; class Actinomycetes; order Streptosporangiales; family Streptosporangiaceae; genus Trebonia. The sequence continues at coordinate 34,211 of CAWAWG010000012.1, read as the reverse complement.
GCGGTGACCTGATCTGCCGGCCCGAACAACCGGCCCAAGGTGGCGCAGGACATCGAGGGCATGGTCTGCTGGATGAGCGCGGAACGGCCGCTCGCCCCGCGGTCGCGGCTGATCGTCAAGCACACCACCAGGACCGTCAAGGGCATCATCAGCGACCTGCTCTACCGGATCGACGTAAACACCCTGCACCGGGACGAGTCGGCCACCCAGCTCGGCCTGAACGAGATCGGCCGGATCAAGATGCGGGTCACCCAGCCGCTCTTCGTCGACCCGTACTCGCGCAACCGGCTGACCGGCGGCCTGATCCTCATCGACGAGGCGACCAACACGACGGTCGGCACGGTAATGATCACCGACGCAAGATAATCCGCAGTATCTCCCCCGGGGGGATGACCCCCCGGTGACCCCCGCTGTTTCTCCCCCGGGGGAAATCGCCGGTGACCCCCTGCGCACGGGGGAGTCCCTCCCCAAAACAAAGGGAGCCCCTCCACTAGCCTTCATATCCCCCTCGCCGGGGTAAGCCCCGGACGGCGCCTTCGGTGCCGGGTACGTATCCGGTTGGCTGCCGTTGTTGGTCCGCTAACCCGAGGGTAGAGGTTGTTGGTCCGCTGACCCGGTGGTTGCGGTCGCTAACTCAGTGGTTCCCGTGAGCGGGGGATGAGGGGCGGATGGGGCAGTCATAGGCTGTGGCGTATGACGCGTGCGGATCTTGACAAGAAGCCGGCCGAGGTGGCCGCCATGTTTGACGCCCTGGCCGGCCGCTACGACCTGATGAACGACGTCTTGTCGATGGGGCAGGTCCGGCTGTGGCGCCGCCGGGTGCAGCGCATCCTCCAGGCGGGGCCCGGGGACCGGGTGCTCGATCTGGCGGCAGGCACCGGGACTTCCTCCGTCACCTTCGCGCAGACCGGCGCCGACGTGGTGGCCTGCGACTTCTCGATTGGCATGCTGAACGCTGGTCAGGCGAGGCAGGTCAAGAACGATCCACTGCAAACCAAGACAAGGGGCCGGGTCGCCTTCGCCGCGGGCGACGCGCTGAGGCTGCCCTTCAAGGATGGCGCCTTCGACGCGGTAACGATCTCGTTCGGCCTGCGGAACGTGCACGGCACCAGGGAAGCGCTAGCGGAGATGCGCCGGGTGACCAGGCCGGGCGGGAGACTGGTGGTGTGCGAGTTCAGTGAGATCACCATCGCGCCCCTCGATATGCTTTACCGGCGTTACCTGACCGGCGTCCTGCCAGCGATCGCCCGGCGCGCGGCGCGCAACCCCGTGGCCTACGAATACCTCGCCGAGTCGATCAACGACTGGCCTGCGCAGCGGGAACTCGCCGACGTGATCCGGGCGGCAGGCTGGTCGTCTGTCCGGTGGCGCGATCTGAGCCTCGGCATCGTGGCCATCCACGTCGCCAGAAACCTATAACCGAGCAAGGTCAGCATCGACCGCGACTTGAGCCGACCAACAACCGCAACCTCCAACTCAGCAGACCAACAACCCTGACCACTGGGTTAGCGGACCAACAACCGGGACCACCGCACACCTGACCGACTACCCCAACCACCGGGTCACCGGACCAACAACCGGAACCACCGAACTAGCGGACCAACGACCGCGACCACCGAGTCAGCGGACCAACAACCGCAACCACCGACACACCTGACCGACAACTCCAACCACCGGGTCACCGGACCAACAACCGGAACCACCGAACTAGCGGACCGACAACCGCAACCACCGGCACACCTGATCGACAACCGCAACCACCGGGTTAGCGGCCTAACAACGGCCACCACCGGATCAGCGGACCAACAACCTCGACCCTCGGATCAGCGGACCAACAACCTCGACCCTCGGGTTAGCGGACCAACAACGGCAACCAACCGGATACGTACCCGGCACCGAAGGTGCCGTCCCGGGGCTTGCCCCGGCGAGGGGGATACGGGGGAGGGACTCCCCCGTGCGCAGGGGGGTCACCGGGGGGATTCTCCCCCGGGGGAGAAACAGCGAGGGACTCCCCCGTGCTGTGGGGGGTCACCGGGGGGTCATCCCCCGGGGGAGATACAGCGGAGATACCGGGGGGTCACCGGGGGGGCATCGCCCGGGGGGAGTACCGTAGGGGCGGCGAAACGTCCGGTACCCGGCCAGGAATAAACTAACGGCAAAGAATTTGTGAAGCCGTTCACAAGAAACCCAGGATTGCATCAAGTGACAAAGCACGGGCCACCACCCCCCAGGGACGACGACGCCGACGTGATCGTGGTCGGCGCCGGTCCTTCGGGTTCCACTGCCGCTTACTACCTGGCGCAGGCCGGCCTCAACGTGCTGCTGATCGAGAAATCCCGGTTTCCGAGGGACAAGGTGTGCGGGGACGGACTCACCCCCCGCGCGGTGAAGTCCCTGGTCGCGATGGGCGTGGACGTCAGCGAGGAAGCAGGCTGGCTGCGCAACAAGGGTCTGCGGGTCATCGCTGGCGGCATGCGGCTTGAGCTTGACTGGCCCGAGCTGAGCAGCTGGCCCGGTTACGGCCTGGTGCGCCCCCGCTCCTCCCTGGACGAGCAGCTGGCCCGCCGGGCCCAGGCCGCGGGCGCGAAACTGCTCGAGGGGACCACGGTCACCGGCCCCGTGCTCGACGATAACGGCCGGATCGTGGGCGTCGAGACGACGGCCGAGACGGAAGAAAAGTCAAAGACAAGGTCAAGATCCGATAACTCAGAACGGTTGAGTGGTTCCAGCCGGGTGTACCGCTCCCGCGTGGTGGTCGCGGCCGACGGGAACTCATCGCGCCTCTCGGTCGCCATGGGCCTGCGCAAGCGGGACGACCGGCCGATGGGCGTCGCCGTCCGCACCTATTACACATCGCCCCGGCACGAGGACGACTACCTGGAGTCGTGGCTTGACCTGTGGGACGGCGACCGGCTGCTGCCCGGCTACGGCTGGATCTTCGGCATGGGCGACGGCACGTCCAATGTCGGCCTCGGCATGCTGAACACCTCGGACGCGTTCGGCAAGACCGACTACCGCGAACTGCTTAAGCGCTGGCTCAGGTCGATGCCCGAGGAGTGGGGCTACGTCGAGGAGAACCGCACCGAGCCGGTGCGCGGCGCCGCGCTGCCGATGGGGTTCAACCGCACGCCGCAGTACTACAAGGGCCTGCTGCTGGCCGGGGACGCGGCCGGCATGGTGAATCCGTTCAACGGCGAGGGCATCGCCTATGCGATGGAATCTGGTGAACTCCTGGCCCGGGTGGTCGCCCAGGCGCTCGCGCGGCCGACTCGCGTTCAGACCGAGCGGGTGCTGCGCTCCTACCCCGACGAACTGGCGGCCGCCTACGGCCGGTACTACACCCTCGGCCGGGTCTTCGTCGAGCTCATCGGCCCGCCCAAGCTGATGCGCTACGCGACCGGCCGCGGCATGCACCACCCCCAGCTGATGCGGTTCGCCCTGAAGCTGCTGGCGAACCTGAGCGACCCGAGGGACGGCGACGCCAGTGACCGCATCATCAGTGCCATGACCCGACTCGCACCGAGCTCTAGGTGACCCGATGCCTAGGATGAATCACCACAAGAAGGGGGCGAATTCACGGTGAAGGTATACATACCGATTCTCGTGCTCTTCGTACTCGCCGCCGGCTTCGCCGTGTTCACGCTGGTCTTCGCGGGGATGCAGATGGGGCCCAAACGCTGGAACAAGGCCAAGCTCGAAGCGTACGAGTGCGGCATCGAGCCGACCCCGATCCCGCTTGGCGGAGGCAAGATCCCGGTCAAGTACTACCTGACCGCGATGCTGTTCATCGTCTTCGACATCGAGATCGTCTTCCTCTACCCCTGGGCGGTGACCTTCGGCAAGCTCGGCACGTTCGGCTTGGTCGAGATGGTCGCCTTCGTGGTCACGGTGCTGATCGCGTACTCATACGTCTGGCGTCGCGGTGGTCTGGAGTGGGACTAGCAAATGGGCATTGAAGAGAAGCTGCCGAGCGGCGTCCTGCTGACCTCGGTCGAGAAAGTAGTCGGCTGGGCGCGGGCCCGCTCGGTCTGGCCGGCCACCTTCGGCCTGGCCTGCTGCGCGATCGAGCTGATGATGACCGGCGGCCCCCGGCACGACCTGGCCCGGTTCGGCATGGAGAAGACGGGCTCGACTCCCCGCGAGGCGGACCTGATGATCGTCGCCGGGCGGGTCAGCCAGAAGATGGCACCGGTGCTGCGGCAGATCTACGACCAGATGGCCGAGCCCAAGTGGGTCATCTCGATGGGCGTCTGCGCGTCCAGCGGCGGCATGTTCAACAACTACGCGATCGTGCAGGGCGTGGACCACATCGTGCCGGTCGACATCTACCTGCCCGGCTGCCCGCCGCGCCCGGAGATGCTGATGGACTCGATCTTCAAGCTGCACGACAAGATCATGAACACGAAGCTCGGCCCCGACCGTGACCAGGAGATCACCGAGCTTGAGGAAGCGCGGCTGAACATGCTCCCGCTGCACGTCAGCGCCGGGATCAATGACCTGGGGAGTGAGTTGTGAGCAAGCCTTGGTCTATCGGGGAGCGGGGGAGCGCAGCATGACGACTCCCGGTGGCGACCAGCCGGGGCTGCCCGCCCGGCCGGATACGGAACCGGTCGAAACGCAGGTGATCCGGACGGGCATGTTCGGCGTGCACGGCACCCCCGACACGTCCGGATACGGCAACCTCCAGGTGCACCGGCAGCCGCCCATCGTGTCCGAGCCCCCGTACGGCGGCTACTTCGACGCGGTGGCGCAGGCGCTCGGCAGCGCGCTGGAGACCGACGGAAGCAGCTTCGGTGACGCGGTCGAGTGGGTTGTGGTCGACCGGGGCGAGCTCACCTTCCACGTGCGCCGTGAGCATCTGCTCGCGGTCGTGGACAAGCTGCTGCACGACCCGGCGCTGCGCTTTGAAATCTTCTCCGGTGTCTCCGGTGTGCACTACCCGGACGAGACCGGGCGCGAGCTGAGCGCCGTGTACCACCTGCTGTCGATCACGCACAACCGGCGGCTGCGGCTTGAGGTCAGGACGCCGGACAGCGACCGGCACATCCCGTCGGTCACCCCGGTGTACCCGGCGGCCAACTGGCACGAGCGGGAGACCTGGGACTTCTTCGGAATCATCTTCGACGGACACCCGGCGCTGACCAGGATCGAGATGCCCGACGACTGGCTGGGGCACCCGCAGCGCAAGGACTACCCGCTCGGTGGCATCCCGGTTGAGTACCGCGGCACCAAGGTGCCGCCCCCGGACGAAAGAAGGTCATACTCCTAATGACCGAGACAACGCACGCGACCCCCGGCGCGAGCGACGCCGATGCGGACGCCACGGAGGGCCGCGTCTACAACGTGGCCGGCGGCGACTGGGACGAACTTGTTACAAATGACGAGGACCGGTCCCAGAACGAGCAGATCGTCGTCAACATGGGCCCGCAGCACCCGTCCACGCACGGCGTACTCCGGCTGGTCCTCACGCTGGAAGGCGAGACCGTCACCGACGCCCGCGCGTCGATCGGCTACCTGCACACCGGCATCGAGAAGAACATGGAATACCGCACCTGGACCCAGGGCACCACGTTCGTCACCCGTGCCGATTACCTGACGCCGATCTTCAACGAGGTCGCGTACTGCCTCTCGGTCGAGCGGTTGCTCGGCATCGAGGACAAGCTGCCGGAACGGGCCACGCTGATCCGGGTGCTCATGCTTGAGCTGAACCGGATCGCGTCCCACCTGGGCGGGATCGGCCCGTTCGGCTTGGAACTCGGCGCGACTACCATCTTCCTGCAGGGCGTCCGGATGAGAGAGAACGTCCTCGACCTGTTCGAGCTGATCACCGGGCTGCGGATGAACCACGCGTTCATCCGGCCCGGAGGCGTCGCCCAGGACCTGCCGGCCGGCGGGATCGAGGCGATCCGCGACTTCCTGGGCAAGGCGCCGAAGTGGATTCACGACCTGCGCACGCTGATCGACGCGAACCCGGTATTCAAGGCCAGGACCCAGGGGATCGCCTATCTCGACCTGGAGGGCTGCATGGCCCTCGGCGTCACCGGCCCGATCCTGCGCGCCACCGGGCTCCCCTGGGACCTGCGGAAGTCCCAGCCGTACCTGGGTTACGAGTCCTACGAGTTCAACGTGCCGACCCAGGACACGTGTGACACCTACGGCCGCTACATCGTCCGGATGACCGAGATGGAAGAATCGCTGCGGATCATCGGCCAGGTCCTCGACCGGCTCGCGGACCGGGCCGGCCTACCGAACGACCCGTGGATGATCCAGGACGCCAAGATCGGCTGGCCCGCCCGGCTGTCGCTCGGCCCGGATGGCCTTGGTCCGTCGCCCGAGCACATCGCCCACATCATGGGCCAGTCCATGGAGGCCCTCATCCACCACTTCAAGCTGGTGACCGAGGGCTTCCGGGTGCCCGCCGGGCAGGCCTACGTGCCGATCGAGTCGCCCAAGGGCGAGCTCGGCTGCCACGTGGTCAGCGACGGCGGCACCAGGCCGTACCGTGCGCACCTGCGCGACCCCTCGTTCCACCACCTGCAAGCCGTCTCGGTGCTGTGCGAGGGCGGCAACCTTGCCGACGTGATCCCGGCGATCGCGTCGATTGACCCGGTGATTGGAGGCGTTGACCGGTAATGCCGTTCAGTGAGGAAACGCTGACCCGGCTGAAGGCGGACGCCGCGGAGATCACCGGAAGGTACCCGCAGGCTCGTTCCGCGCTGCTGCCGCTGCTGTACCTGGTGCAGTCGGAGGAGGGATACGTCTCCAACGACGGCATGGCGTTCTGCGCCGAGGTGCTCGGCATCACGCAGACCGAGGTGCGCGGCGTGGCGAGCTTCTACACGATGTACAAGCACGAGCCCGCCGCGGAGTACCAGGTCGGGGTCTGCATCAACACGACCTGCGCGATCATGGGCGGCGACCAGATCTACGCCGAGCTCGCCGGGCACATCGCCGGCGAGCAGGGGCATGACGAGGCCGTCCACGGCGATGCGGCCGGCGGTACGAGCGATCACGCGGACATCAAGTCAGCCGACGGCAAGGTCGCGCTTGAGCGGCTTGAGTGCAACGCCGCCTGCGACTATGCCCCCGTGGTGATGGTCAACTGGGAGTTCTTCGACAACCAGACACCGTCCTCGGCGAAGAAGCTGGTCGACGACCTGCGGGCGGGCGAGTTCGTGAAGCCGACCCGCGGACCGGACCGGCTGTGCAGCTGGAAGCAGGCCAACCGCGTCCTCGCCGGGTTCGGCGACGGGCTGGCCGCCGAGGGTCCGCCGGCCGGGCACGCCAGCCTGGTCGGGCTTGAGCTGGCCAAGGAACGCGGCTGGAAGGCGCCGGCACCGGATTCCGGTGAGAGCGGAGAATCCTCATGACCGATACCCTGACCCCGGTTCTCACCGCGAACTGGGACCAGCCGGACTCGTTTACGCTGGCCGGCTACAGCCGGACCGGCGGCTACAAGGCGCTGCCGAAGGCCCTCGCGATGGCACCGGACGACGTGATCGCCACGGTGAAGAACTCCGTGCTGCGCGGTCGCGGCGGCGCGGGCTTCCCGACCGGCGTGAAGTGGTCCTTCATCCCGCAGAACGACGGCAAGCCGCACTACCTGACGGTCAACGCCGACGAGTCCGAGCCGGGCACGTGCAAGGACATCCCGCTGATGATGGCCAACCCGCACGTGCTCATCGAGGGCATCATCATCACCTGCTTCGCCATCCGGGCGAGCCACGCCTTTATCTACGTACGCGGCGAGGTGCTGCACGTCATCAGGCGGCTGCAGTACGCCGTCGCCCAGGCGTATGAGGCGGGCTACCTCGGCCAGGACATCCTGGGCACCGGCTTCGACCTTGACATCGTGGTGCACGCCGGGGCGGGCGCCTACATCTGCGGCGAGGAGACGGCGCTGCTGACCTCGCTCGAGGGCTACCGCGGCCTGCCGAGGAACCGGCCGCCGTTCCCCGCGGTGGCGGGCCTTTACGCCAGCCCGACCGTCATCAACAACGTCGAGTCGATCTCCAGCGTGCCGTCGATCATCAACAACAGCGCGAAGTGGTTCGCCGAGCTCGGCACCGAGAAGTCCAAGGGCTTCGGCATCTTCTCGCTCTCGGGCCACGTGAAGAACCCGGGACAGTACGAGGCGCCGCTCGGCATCACGCTGAGGGAACTGATCGACCTCGCGGGCGGCATGCTGCGCCCGGAGCACCCGCTCAAGTTCTGGACGCCGGGCGGCTCCTCGACGCCGCTGCTTACTCAGGAGCACCTGGACGTACCGCTCGACTTCGAGGGCATGACCGCCGCGGGGTCCATGCTCGGCACCCGGGCGCTGCAGATCTTCGACACCACCACCTGCGTGCTGCGGGCGGCGCTGCGCTGGACGGAGTTCTACCAGCACGAGTCGTGCGGGAAGTGCACGCCGTGCCGCGAGGGCACCTACTGGCTGGTCCGGACGGTCCAGCGACTGGAGAACGGCGAGGGGACCGATGAAGACCTGGACACGATCCTCGACGTGAGCGACAACATCGTCGGGCGGGCCTTCTGCGCGCTCGGTGACGCCGCGCCGGTGCCGATCACCTCCGCGCTCAAGTACTTCAAGGACGAGATCATCCAGCACCAGAAGAATGGCGGCTGCTACTTCGACCCGGCCGCTTCGACCGCGTGGGCGGTGTGAACGTGACTACCGAGACCGTGACCGTCACCATCGACGGGTACCAGATCAGCGTCCCCAAGGGCACCCTGGTCATCCGGGCGGCCGAGCAGATCGGCATCACCATCCCGAGGTTCTGCGACCATCCGCTGCTCGACCCGATCGGCGCCTGCCGCCAGTGCCTGGTAGACATCGAGGGCCAGCGCAAGCCCCTGGCGTCGTGCACCACGGTCTGCACCGACGGCATGGTGGTCAAGACGCAGCTCACCTCGCCCGTCGCCGACAAGGCGCAGCAGGGCGTGATGGAACTGCTGCTGATCAACCACCCGCTCGACTGCCCGATGTGCGACAAGGGCGGCGAGTGCCCGCTGCAGAACCAGGCGATGTCCAACGGCCGGGGCGAGTCCCGGTTCCGCGAGCCTAAGCGCGAGTTCGACAAGCCGGTGCCGATCTCGACCGAGGTGCTGCTCGACCGCGAGCGGTGCATCTCCTGCACGCGCTGCGTGCGGACGTCCGAGGAGATCGCCGGCGACGACTTCATCGAGTTCATCGAGCGCGGGCCCCGGCAGTACATCGGCACGGCCGAGGGCAAGCCGTTCAACTCCTACTTCTCCGGCAACACGGTCCAGGTCTGCCCGGTCGGTGCCCTTACCGGCGCACAGTACAGATTCAAGTCGCGCCCGTTCGACCTGGTGTCCACGCCGAGCATCTGCGAGCACTGCGCGTCCGGCTGCCACCAGCGCACCGACCACCGGCGGGGCAAGGTGCAGCGCCGCCTGGCCGGCGACGAACCGCTGGTGAACGAGGAGTGGAACTGCGACAAGGGCCGCTGGGCCTTCGGCTACGCGACCGCAGCCGACCGGCTCACCACGCCGCTCGTCCGGGACGAGGACGGCGTGCTCCGGCCGGCGTCCTGGCAGCACGCCTTCGCGGCGGCGGCGGCCGGCCTCACGGCGGCCAGGGACCGGGCCGCGTCGGACGGACCGTCCGGCGTCGGCGTGCTGACCGGCGGCCGGCTCACGCTCGAGGACGCCTACGGCTACGCCAAGTTCACCCGGCTCGCGCTGAACACCAACGACATCGACATGCGGGCCCGGCCGCACTCGGCGGAGGAGGAGCAGTTCCTCTCCGCGCGGGTGGCCGGCCGTCCCATCGAGGTGAGCTACGCCGACCTGGAGACCGCACCCGTGGTGCTGCTCGCCGGGTTCGAGCCAGAGGACGAGTCCCCGGTCGTGTTCCTGCGGCTGCGCAAGGCGGCCAGGCACAACCAGCTGGCGGTGTTCTCCATCGCCGCCATCGCCTCGCCCGGTCTGCAGAAGGTCTTCGGCACGCTGCTGCCGACAGTGCCCGGGGCCGAGCCGTCCACGCTCACCGCCCTCGCCGCGGGCGGCGGCAGCGACGCGGACATCGCGCAGGCCGCGGACCTGCTGGCCAAGCCGGGCGCGGTGATCCTGGTCGGCGAGCGGCTGGCCGAGGTGCCGGGGGCGCTGGCCGCGGCCGCGCGGCTCGCCGACGCCAGCGGCGCCAGGCTGGCCTGGATCCCGCGGCGGGCCGGAGAGCGCGGTGCCGTCGAGGCGGGCGCGATGCCCGGCCTGCTGCCGGTCGGCCGCTGGGTCGGCGACCCCAAGGCCCGCGCCGAAGTGGCCCTGGCGTGGAACAAGGCCGCGCTGCCGGCCACGCCGGGACGGTCCACCTCGGCGCTTCTTGCGGCCGCCGGGGCGGGCGAACTCGGTGCCCTCGTCATCGCCGGCGTCGATCCGGCCGACCTTCCCGACCCGGCGGGCGCGCTGCGCGCGCTGGACCGGACGCCGTTCATCGTCTCCCTCGAGCTCCGCGCAAGCGCGGTCACCGACCGCGCCGATGTCGTCTTCCCGGTCGCGGCGGTCGCCGAGAAGTCGGGCACGTTCGTGAACTGGGAAGGACGCGGCGGCATGTTCGCCACGGCACTGAGCGTGCCGAGCGTCCGGACCGACCTCTACGTGCTCGGCGCGATCGCCGATGCGATGGACGTGCACCTGGGCCTGCCCGACGCGCCCGCCGCCCGGGCCGAGCTCGCCGCGCTCGGATCGTGGAAGGGTGCCCGCCCGGCCGCGCCGGCGGTGCTGTCCACGCCGGCGGTGATCTCCGTCCCAGGTGCCGGAGATGGCTTCACCGACGTCCGGCTGGCCACCTGGGCGCAGCTCCTCGATGCGGGCCGGATGCAGGACGGCGAACCCTACCTGGCCGGCACCGTGCGTCCGACCGTGGCGCGAGTCTCGGCCGCCACGGCGGCCGCGGCTGATCTCGCCGACGGCGACAAGGTGACCGTGGCGTCCGCGGCGGGCTCGGTGACCGTCCCGCTTGCGGTCACCGACATGGCCGACGGCGTGGTGTGGCTGCCCACCAACAGCCTGGGCGTGGCGGTCCGCGGCGACCTTGGCGCTGGCCACGGGAGCAGGGTGTCCCTGAGGAGGGCCGAATAGAAATGCCGAGAGTGCTCGCGGTGGACTCGACGCTGAGCGACTTCAATCAGCTCATCTGGTGGATGGTGCTGCTGAAGGTCGCGATTGTCTTCGTGTTCCTGCTGCTCACGACTGTCTTCATGATCTGGTTCGAGCGACGGGTGATCGGCCGGATGCAGAACCGGCCAGGCCCCAACCGGGCCGGCCCCTTTGGCCTGCTCCAGCCGATCGCCGACGCGCTGAAGCTGCCGCTGAAGGAGGACATCGTCCCCACCACGGTGGACAAGGTGGTGTTCTTCATCGCGCCGGCCATCGCGGCTACCTTCTCCTTCGTCGGCTTCGCGATCATCCCGTGGGGCCCGCTGGCGTCGGTCTTCCACCACTGGACGCCGCTCCAGGTAGCGGACCTCCCGGTGGCGGTGCTCCTGGTGCTGGCCATGAGCTCGGTCGGCGTCTACGGCATCGTGCTGGCCGGCTGGGCCTCGCGCGGACCGTACTCGATCCTCGGCGCGCTCCGCTCGACCGCCCAGGTGATCAGCTACGAGATCGCGATGGCGCTGTCCTTCGTCGCGGTCTTCCTCGACGCCGGGTCGCTGTCCACCACCGCGATCGTCAACGCGCAGTCGCACTACTGGTACGCCTGGGTGCTGTTCCCGTCGTTCATCATCTACCTGGTGACGATGGTCGGCGAGACCAACCGGATACCGTTCGACCTGCCCGAGGGCGAGGGCGAGATCGTCGCCGGCCACATGACCGAGTACTCCTCGATGAAGTTCGCGATGTTCTTCCTCGCCGAGTACATCAACATGACCACCGTCTCCGCGCTCGCCACCACGCTGTTCCTCGGCGGCTGGCGGCCGCTCCCGGCCGCTCACCCTGCTTGGGAGCTGGGTCTTTAACCCCGGCGGTGCCGTGGCTCTGGTTCCTCATCAAGGTCTTCCTGCTGCTGTTCGGATACGTGTGGCTGCGCGGCACGCTGCCGCGGACGCGGTACGACCAGCTGATGGCGCTCGGCTGGAAGATCCTCATCCCGTTCTCCATCATCTGGCTGCTGCTCGTCGCCACCGTGCGCGCGCTGCGCGCCGACAACCACTCGCCGCGTCGTGTACGCGGTCGCCGGAGTGGTCCTCGTCCTGTTCGTCCTGCTGATCACGTTCTGGGACAACGGCTACCAGAAGCACATGGCCCGGATCGCTCCGCGAGCCGCCGGGCGAGCAAGCGGACGAGTGGGACTACGACGAGGACGGCGAACGGGTCAAGGTCGAGAAGCCGGCCGCCGAGGTTCCCGCTGCCGCCGCTCGACCTGCCGCACTACCACGGCCTTGAGCTTGACTCCGCTGCTGTAACCGGATCATCGGTGCGCGGCGACGCCACTGGCGTGACGAAGGAGGTCACCGGTGCTCTGACTTCCTCAACCCCGTTAAGGGGTTCGGGGTCACCTTCCGCGAGATGTTCAGGAAGGTTGACACCGTGATGTACCCGGAGGACAAGCGGCCGACCGCGCCCCGGTTCCACGGCCACCACCAGCTCAACCGCTGGCCCGACGGCCTGGAGAAGTGCATCGGCTGCGAGCTGTGCGCCTGGGCCTGCCCGGCCGACGCGATCTACGTCGAGGGCAGGGACAACACGCCTGAGGAGCGGTACTCGCCGGGCGAGCGGTACGGGCACGTCTACCAGATCAACTACCTGCGCTGCATCCTGTGCGGACTGTGCATCGAGGCGTGCCCGACCCGGGCGCTCACGATGACCAACGAGTACGAGATCGCGGACGACAGCAGGGAAAAGCTCATCTGGACCAAGGAGCAGCTGCTCGCACCGCTGCTCGAGACCATGGAGGCACCGCCGCACCCGATGCGCCTCGGCAACGACGAGAAGGACTACTACCGCCTCGGCGGTGCCGGGGTGTCCCCCGCTAGCCGAGTGCCCCGCATGGCCGGACCGGGCGGCGGGCCGACTGGTCCCCAGGAGGAAGAGCTGTGACACCCCACCTTCTCCTCGCGGCGGGCAGCGGCACCAACCTCGACCCGATCTACGGCAAGGTCCTGTTCTGGATCCTCGCCGTTCTCGCGGTCTCCGCCGCGCTCGCGATGATCCTCGTGCGGCAGGCCGTGCACTGCGCGCTCATGCTCGCGGTCGTGATGCTCTCCCTCGCGGTCATGTACGCCATGCAGGGGGCGCCGTTCCTGGCCTTCGTGCAGGTCATCGTGTACACCGGCGCGGTGCTGATGCTGTTCCTGTTCGTGGTCATGCTGATCGGCGTCACCTCGGCCGATTCGCTGAAGGAGACCATCAGGGGCCAGCGGCTGTGGGCGGGCCTGGCCGGCATCGGCTTCGCGGTGCTGCTGATCGTCGGCATCGGGCACGCGGCGATCGGCACCGCGGCCCCGACAGACCAGCGCCCAGGGCGCCGACAACCTCACCGGCCTCGCGCAGCTGATCTTCACCACCTACGTCTTCCCGTTTGAAGTCACCAGCGCCCTGCTGATCACCGCCGCGCTCGGGGCGATGGTCCTGGCGCACCGCGAGCGGACGTCGCCCAAGCCGACCCAGCGCGAGGTGGCCCGTCGCAAGATCCAAAGCGGCCAGGTCGCGCCCGAGCCGCCGCCCGGCGTGTACGCGCTGCACAACGCCGTCGACATGCCGGCCATGCTGCCCGACGGAAGCACCACCAATCGTTCGGTATCCGACGCCGTCGTCCAGCGCGACGTGGAGCTCGGCCGCGACCCGCAGGGCGACCAGGCGGGTGACCTCGCACGCGGAGGAGCGGATCGAGGCCGAGCGCCAGCTTGAGGCGGGCGCTCGAGGGAGGGGACGAACAGTGAGCCCGGCCGCTACGTGTTCCTGGCCGTCATCCTGTTCGCCATCGGCGCCGTCGGCGTGCTTGTCCGGCGCAACGCGATCCTGATCTTCATGAGCATCGAGCTCATGCTGAACGCGTGCAACCTGGCGTTCGTCTCGTTCGCCCGGATGCACGGAAACCTGGACGGACAGGTGGTGGCCTTCTTCGTGATGGTTGTCGCCGCCGCCGAGGTGGTCGTCGGGCTCGCCATCCTGATGGCCATCTACCGGGCCCGCAAGTCCGCGTCGGTCGACGACGCGAACCTGCTCAAGTACTGAGGGGATTTCTCGCGATGACGACGCTCGCCGCTACCGGCGTGTTCCGCGCCTCGTGGCTGCTGCTCGCGTTCCCGGTCTTCGGCGCGGCGGTCCTGCTGCTTGGCGGCCGGCGGACCGACAAGTGGGGGCACCTGCTTGGCGTGCTTGATGTCGCTGGCGTCGCTTCGTCTACGGGCTGATCGCGTTCTTCGCGCTGCTCGGCAAGAGCGGGGCCGATCGCAGCCAGGACCTGCACATGTACTCCTGGATCCCGGTCAACGGCTTCCAGGCGAACATCGGGATCCTGCATCGACCCGCTGTCGATCAGCTTCGTGCTGCTGATCACCGGGGTCGGCTCGCTGATCCTCATCTACGCGGTCGGCTACATGGCGCACGACCCCGACCGGCGCCGGTTCTTCGCCTACCTGAACCTGTTCATCGCGGCGATGCTGCTGCTGGTGCTGTCGGACAACTACCTCGGCCTGTACGCCGGCTGGGAGGGCGTCGGCCTCGCCTCCTACCTGCTGATCGGGTTCTGGCAGTTCAAGCCGACCGCGGCGGTCGCGGCGCAAGAAGGCGTTCATCGCCAACCGCGTCGGTGACGTCGGGCTGTCCCTGGCGATCATGCTGATGTTCGCCGAGTTCGGCACGTTCAACTTCACCGGGGTGTTCGACTCGGCCAAGTCGGGCGGCACCGGCGTCGCCACGGCGCTCGGCCTGCTGCTGCTGCTCGGCGCGTGCGGCAAGTCCGCCCAGGTGCCGCTGCAGTCCTGGCTGCTCGACGCGATGGAGGGCCCGACGCCGGTGTCGGCCCTTATTCATGCGGCGACAATGGTCACGGCTGGCGTTTACCTGATCGTGCGCTCCAACCCCATCTTCAACGACGCGCCCACCGCGCAGCTCGCGGTCACCGTCGTCGGCGCGGTCACGCTGCTGTTCGGCGCGATCATCGGTTGCGCGAAGGACGACATCAAGAAGGCACTCGCCGGGTCCACGATGTCGCAGATCGGCTACATGACGCTGGCGGCGGGCCTCGGCCCGGCCGGGTACGTGTTCGCGATCGCGCACCTGCTCGCGCACGGGTTCTTCAAGGCGGGGCTGTTCCTCGGCGCCGGCTCGGTCATGCACGGCATGGACGACGAGGTGAACATGCGGCGCTACGGCGGGCTGCGCAAGCTCCTGCCGATCACCTTCGTGACCTTCGGCCTCGGCTACCTGGCGATCATCGGCATCCCGCCGTTCTCCGGGTTCTTCACCAAGGACAGCATCATCGACGCCGCCTGGGAGAAGGGCGGCACCTCGGGCTGGATCCTCGCCGCGTGCGCCATCATCGGCGCCGGCATCACCGCGTTCTACATGACCCGGGTCATGCTGATGACCTACTTCGGCCGCGCAGCGCTGGGAGGAGGAGGGCGTGATCGGCGGGGCCAGGCGCGCACCCGCCGTACACCGAGGCCGACGCACATCCCGCACCCGCACGAGTCGCCGGGGGTCGATGACCGTGCCGATGATCCTGCTGGCGGTCGGCTCGGTCGGCGCGGGCTGGTTCCTCATCGTCAACTACGCGGTTCGCAGACTTCCTGGCGCCGGTGGTCGGGCTGCCGCCGGACAAGCACGGGATCTGGACCTGGCCGGGCATCATCGCGCTGGTCCTGGTCGTGCTCGGCGTCGGGATCGCCTGGGCCATGTACGGGCGGGTGCCGGTGCCGGCCGTCGCGCCGCGCGGCTCGGTGCTCGACCCGCGCCGCGCGCGCGGACCTGTACGGCGACGCGTTCAACGAGTCCGTGCTGATGCGCCCGGGCCAGTGGCTCACCCGGCTGCTCGGTCTACTTCGACAGCCGGGGCGTGGACGGCCTGGTGAACGGGCTGGCCGCGACCATCGGCGGGACGTCGGGCCGGCTGCGCAGGCTGCAGACCGGGTTCGTCCGCTCTTACGCGCTGTCCATGCTCATCGGCGCCGTGCTGCTCGTGGCCGGCCTTCTGGTGGTGAGGCTCTAATGAACCTTGTTGCGGCAGCTGCCGAACAGCGGGACACCCTGGCTGACCGTCGCGGGCGGCATACCGCTGCTCGGCGCGATCGTGGTCGCGCTGCTGCCGGTCCGGTTCGCCAAGCTGACCACGCTGCTGTTCTCGCTGGTCGACCTGGTCTGGGTGATCGTGATGGCCACCCAGTTCAACACCTCGGGGCCGACGTTCCAGTTCACCGAGGAGTACTCCTGGATCCCGCAGTTCGGCGTGCACTACGCGGTCGGCGTGGACGGGATCGCGCTGGTGCTCATCGGCATGACCGCGGTGCTGATGCCGGTGGTGATGCTCGCCTCCTGGCACGACGCGGACGACCCGAGCGTCAGCGGTCGCCGAAGATGTACTTCGCGCTGATGCTGGTGCTCGACACGATGATGATCGGGGTCTTCGCGGCCACCGACGTCTTCCTGTTCTACGTGTTCTTCGAGGCCATGCTGATCCCGATGTACTTCATGATCGGGTCGTTCGGCGTCGGGCCGCGGCAGTACGCGGCGGTGAAGTTCCTGCTCTACAGCCTGCTCGGCGGCCTGCTCATGCTGGTCGCGGTGATCGCGCTGTACGTGTACTCGGGCCAGTCGGCGGTCACCGGGCACCACGGCACGTTCATCTTCTACACGCTGGCGCACGTCGCCCTGTCGTCCGACGGTGCAGAAGTGGCTGTTCCTCGGCTTCTTCATCGCCTTCGCGATCAAGGCGCCGCTGTGGCCGTTCCACACCTGGCTGCCGGACGCCGCCGCGTCCGCCCAGCCCGGCGCCGCGGTGCTGATGCTCGGCGTGATGGACAAGGTCGGCACGTTCGGCATGATCAGGTACTGCCTGGAGCTGTTCCCCGACGGGTTCCACTACTTCACGCCGCTGATCCTCGTCCTGGCGGTGATCTCGATCATCTACGGCGCCATCGTGGCGATCGGGCAGACCTCGATGAAGCGGCTGATCGGGTACACCTCGATCTCGCACTTCGGCTTCATCGTGCTCGGCATCTTCGCGCTGACCTCCGCAGGGCCAGTCCGGTGCGACGCTCTACATGGTCAACCACGGCTTCGCCACCGGCGCGCTGTTCCTGCTCGCCGGGTTCCTGATCGTCCGCCGCGGCTCCGACAAGATCGCCGACTACGGCGGCGTGCAGAAGGTGGCGCCGGTGCTCGCCGGGCTCTTCCTGGTCTCCGGCCTGGCCGGCCTGTCGCTGCCGGGCCTGTCCACCTTCGTGTCCGAGTTCCTCGTGCTCGTCGGCACGTTCTCCCGGTACAAGGTCGCGGGCTCGTTCGCGGTGGCGGGGATCGTCCTCGCCGCGATCTACATCCTGTGGATGTACCAGCGGACGATGAACGGGCCGACCGCCGAGTCGGTGGCCGGCCATGCCGGACCTGCGGCTGCGGGAACTGCTCGCGGTGGTGCCGCTCGTCGCGCTGATCATCGCGATGGGCGTGTACCCCAAGCCGGTGCTCGACGTGATCAACCCGGCCGTCAAGGCCACAATGTCCCAGGTGGGCTCCACTGACCCGGTGCCCGCTCACCCCGCAGCCGCTCAGAATGGAGCCCAGCCGTGAGCCTCGCTGCCGCTGCTGCCGCTGCTGCCACTCCCGGCGCCATCACGGCGCCGCAGCATCGAGTACAGCCAGCTCGCGCCGATGCTCGTCGTCTTCGCCGCGGCCGTCATCGGCGTGCTCGTCGAGGCCTTCGTGCCCCGGGAGCTGCGCCGCGCCGTCCACCTGCTGCTGACCTTCGGCGCCCTGGTCGCGGCGTTCGTCTGGACCTGCGTGATCGCCGCGTCCTCGACGATCTTCGCCAAGGGCAGCCGCCGGGCACGTCGGCGCGCCGATGGGCGCGGTCGCGGTGGACCGGCCGACGCTGTTCATCCAGGGCACGATCCTGGTGCTCGCCGCCGTCTCGGTGCTGCTGATCGCCGACGCCTCGCACGACGTGTCCTCGTTCGCCGGCCAGGCGGCGGCCGTGCCCGGGTCGCCGGAGGAGCGCGAGGGCCTGCTGCGCCGGCCTGGTGCACACCGAGATCTACCCGCTGACGCTGTTCTCGGTCGGCGGCATGCTGCTCTTCCCGGCCGCGAACGACCTGCTGACGATGTTCGTGGCGCTTGAGACGCTGTCGCTGCCGCTGTACCTGCTGTGCGGGCTCGCCCGGCGCCGCCGGCTGCTCTCGCACGAGGCGGCCATGAAGTACTTCCTGCTCGGCGCGTTCTCCTCGGCCTTCTTCCTGTTCGGCATCGCGATGCTGTACGGGTACTCCGGGTCGGTGTCGCTGGCCTCGATCGCGTCCGACGGCGACGTCGGGCACCGGTTCCGACACGCTGCTGTTCGGCGGGATCGCGCTGACCGGCGTCGGGCTGCTGTTCAAGGTCGGCGCCGTGCCGTTCCAGAGCTGGAAGCCGGACGTCTACCAGGGCGCGCCGACCCCGATCACCGCGCTGATGGCGTCCTGCACCGTGGTGTCCGCGTTCGGCGCGCTGCTGCGGGTGTTCTACGTGGCCTTCGGCACGCTGACCTGGGACTGGCGGCCGGCGCTGTGGGTCGTCGCGATCCTCACCATGCTCGTCGGCGCGATGATCGCCGTCACCCAGACCGACGTCAAGCGGCTGCTCGCCTACTCCTCGATCGCGCACGCCGGGTTCATCCTGACCGCGGTGATCGCCTCGTCGGTGCAGGGCCTGTCGTCGTCGCTGTTCTACCTGGCGATCTACGGCCTGAGCACGATCGGCGCGTTCGCGGTGATCACGCTGGTGCGCGACTCCGGCGGTGAGGCCGACCACCTGTCCCGCTGGGCCGGGCTCGGCAAGCGGTCGCCGTGGATCGCGGGCATCTTCGCGCTGTTCCTGCTCACGTTCGCGGGCATCCCGCTGACGTCCGGGTTCGTCGGGAAGTTCGCCGTCTTCTCAGGCCGCGATCGCGGGCGGCGCGATGCCGCTGGTCATCGTCGGTGTCATGGCCTCGGCGATCGCCGCGTTCTTCTACGTTCGGGTCATCGTGCTGATGTTCTTCAGCGACCCGGTGCCCGACGGCCCCGTGGTGGCCGGCCTTCGGTGTTCACCGGGACGGCGGTGGGTCTCGGCGCCCTGTCGGCGGTGGTGTTCGGCATCGTGCCCAGCCCGATGCTTTCGCTGGCCAGCCACGCGGCGACGCAGTTGTTCGTCCGATAACCCAGTTTGCCTTCCCCGGTGGCCGCCCGCCGCTCCCCGCTTGTTAGCGTTGTAGGGAGCGGTAGGCGGCCACCGGCTACTTGGCTGATGCCGCACGCTGGAAGTCTCGTAAACTGGTGTGTTCGTATGCGTGCCGACGACATGGAGTTCGTGTGACCATCGCTGTTCCCGTCGACCTCGCCGACGCGGCCCTGGGCGCGGAGATGGCCGAGGACCTCGCCGTCGTCGAAGCAGCCCTGCAGGACACCTCCTTCGGCGGCGACGAGATGTTCGCCGAGGTCTCCCGGCACATGATGCAGGCCGGCGGCAAGCGCTTCCGGGCCATGCTCGTGCTGCTCGCCGCCCGGTTCGGTGACTGCCGCGACAAGCGGATCGTGCCCGCCGCGGTCGCCATCGAGCTGACCCACCTGGCGACGCTGTTCCACGACGACGTCATGGACGAGGCCTCGATACGCCGCGGCCACGCGTCGGCCAACTCGCTGCTTCGGCAACTCGATCGCCATCCTGGCCGGCGACTACCTGTTCGCCCGGGCCTCCCGTATCCTCGCCGACCTCGGCCCCGAGGCCGATCAGGATCCAGGCGGAGACGTTCGGCCGCCTGGTCGACGGCCAGCTGCTCGAGACGGTCGGCGTGCGGCCCGGTGAGGACCCGCTCGACCACTACATGCACGTCATCACCGAGAAGACCGGTTCGCTGATCGCCACGTCCGGACGGTTCGGCGCCATGTTCTCCGGGCTGCCCGACGAGATGGCCGACCTGATCTCGGACGCCTGCCTGCGGATCGGGGTGGCCTGGCAGCTGTCCGACGACGTCCTCGACATCGCGTCAACGCTCCGCCGAGTCGGGCAAGGAGCAGGGCACCGACCTGCGCCAGGGCGTGCGCACGCTGCCGGTGCTCTACGCGCTGCGCGGCACCTCCGCCGACGCCGGACGCGGTCCGGCTGCGCGAACTGCTGCTGCGACGGCGACCTCACCGACCCGGAGCTGCACGCGGAGGCCCTCGGCCTGCTCCGCGAGGTCGCCCGCGGTCGAGGAGGCCAGGGAGACCGTCCAGTCATGGATCGACGGCGCGAGGAACCTGCTTATGCAGCTACCCGGAAGTCCCGGCCCGTCGCCGCCTTCGAGTCACTCTGCGACTTCGTACACACCCGCACGGCCTAGGGACCCGGCCTCCGCTGGCCCGCCGGGGCCCATCCTGGGCCTAGCGTCAGCCCTGATTGAGGTGGATGCCGCCGTGGATGTCCCGTGCCTGTATCGCGTGCCCGGTGACTGTCCCGGTGATGATGTTCGTGTGCCTGTCCGTGTCCGCGGACAGGTCCGGCGCGACCTCGGTCCACAGGTGCAGCAGCCATTCGCCGAACCGGGGATCGCCTGCGATTCTGGCTTGCAGCACGGCGGCCAGATCCTCGCCCGCGGCCCGGCCGTCGGGAGACTCCGCCGCGATCTCCAGCGCGCCTCGGGCAGCGGGGTCACCGCGGAACTTCGCGCGCAGCGCGGACACCAGGCGTCCGAGCGCGGCTGCGCCGCTGGCTCCGAGGGAACCGCAGGCACCGGATGCTAATGCGGTGATGATCCCGATGATCGCGTCATCCATATGCGGCGACTCCCTGCGATCTTTCATTGCCTGATCGTGATGAACGGTGTCATGAAAGCCGCCGACGGTCAACCGGTGCCTAAGATCGTCGCTGCGGCCACCGCCGCCGTCGGGGCGGAGGCTAGACGACTTCCCAGGTGTCGTTGCCCGCGAGGAGCTTGGCCAGGTCGCCGTCGCCGCGGGCGCGGGCGGTGGCGATCTGGGCGGCCATCGCGTCGTCGTAGGATCCGCGCTCGACCGAGCGGAAGATGCCGACCGGGGTGTGGGTGAACTCGTAGCTGTCGAGCCGGGACAGTGCGAACGCGTACGAAGGATCGGCCCGCGTGGCATCGTGCACGATCAGCTCCGACTCAGGTACCGAGTCGGCCAGGACGGCCTGGAGGGAGCCGTACGGGCCGTAGGCCAGGCCCAGGGACCCGTCAGGGCCGAAGCGGATCTGCTCGCCGTGCACCATGCGGATCAGGCCCGGCGCCTTCGGCTCCTTGACCGGGGCGAACGCGTCGTCATTGAAGATCGGGCAGTTCTGGAAGATCTCGATGAACGCGGAACCCTTGTGGTCGGCCGCCGCCCGCAATACCGACTGGAGGTGCTTGCGGTCGGAGTCGATCGAGCGGGCCACGAACGACGCCTCCGCGCCGAGGGCCAGCGAGACGGGGTTGAACGGATGGTCAAGCGAGCCGTAAGGGGTTGACTTGGTGACCTTGCCCTGCTCGGAGGTCGGCGAGTACTGGCCCTTGGTCAGCCCGTAGATCCGGTTGTTGAACAGCATGATCTTGATGTTCACGTTCCGGCGCAGCGCGTGGATCAGATGGTTGCCGCCGATGGACAGCGCGTCGCCGTCCCCGGTGATCACCCAGACCGACAGATCCTGCCGGGACGAGGCGAGGCCGGAAGCGATCGCCGGCGCCCGGCCGTGGATCGAGTGCATGCCGTAGGACGAGACGTAGTACGGCAGCCGGGAGGAGCAGCCGATACCCGAGACGACGACCACGTTCTCCCGTGGCACCTCAAGCTCGGGGAGGAACGCCTGGAAGGCCGCGAGTATCGCGTAGTCACCGCACCCCGGGCACCAGCGGACCTCCTGGTCGGACTTGAAGTCCTTCGCCGCCAGGCCGGCCGCGCGGGGGACCAGCGTGAGGGAACGCGAGACGGCCGCTTTCGTTCGGGATAATCTCTGGACCTTCACTCATGGGAGAGCACTTCCTCGATCGTGTCGGCGAGCTCAGCCGCACGGAACGGGAGGCCGCGGACGCGGTTGTAGGAGATCACGTCGACCAGGAACTTGCCGCGCAGCAGCAGCGCGAGCTGCCCCAGGTTGATCTCGGGGACGAGCACCTTGTCGTACTGGCGCAGCACTTCGCCCAGGTTGGCGGGGAACGGGTTCATGCTCCGCAGGTGCGCCTGCGCGACGTTGTGGCCCGCGCGCCGCGACCGGCGGACGGCGGCACCGATCGAGCCGTAGGTGGAGCCCCAGCCGAGTACGAGCAGCCGCGCCTCGCCGGACGGGTCGTCGACCTCAATCGGCGGGATCGAGTTCGCGATGCCCTCGACCTTGGCCGCCCGGGTGCGGACCATCAGGTCGTGGTTGTCCGGATCGTAGTCGATGTTCCCTGAGCCGTTGGCCTTCTCGATGCCGCCGATGCGGTGCTCGAGGCCGGGCGTGCCGGGGATCGCCCACGGCCGGGCGAGGGTCTGCGGGTCGCGGGTGAACGGCTGGAAGTCGGAGCCGTCGGCGGGCTTGTCAGCCGGGGTAGCGAAGGCGAACTGGGCCGACAGGTCCGGCAGTTCCGACACGTCGGGAACCCGCCAGGGCTCCGAACCATTGCCCAGGTAACCGTCGGACAGCAGGATGACCGGTGTCCGGTAGGTGATCGCGATCCGCGCGGCCTCGATTGCCGCGAAGAAGCAGTCCGACGGCGAGGCCGCCGCGATGACGGGCACCGGCGACTCGCCGTTCCTGCCGTACAGGGCCATCAGCAGGTCGGTCTGCTCGGTCTTGGTCGGCATGCCGGTGGAGGGACCAGCGCGCTGCACGTCGACGATGACCAGCGGCAGTTCTACCGACACGGCGAGGTTGATGGTCTCCGCCTTCAGCAGCATGCCGGGGCCGGACGTGGTGGTCACCGCGAGGGACCCGCCGAACGCCGCGCCGAGCGCGGCGCTGGCCGCGCTGATCTCGTCCTCGGCCTGGAAGGTGCGGACGCCGAAGTTCTTGTGCTTGGACAGCTCGTGCAGGATGTCCGAGGCCGGGGTGATCGGGTAGGAGCCGAGGAACAGCGGCAGCTTCGCGAGCTGGCCCGCCGCGATCAGTCCGTAGGCGAGGGCGAGGTTGCCGGTGATGTTCCGGTAGCGGCCCGGGGCGATCGCAGCCGGCTTGACCTCGTAGCGGACCGCGAAGTCCTCGGTGGTCTCGCCGTAGTTCCAGCCGGCCTGGAAGGCGGTCACGTTCGCCTTGTAGATCTCCGGCTTCTTGCCGAACTTGGCCTCAAGGAAGCTCAGCGTGCCCTCGGCCGGACGCCCGTACAGCCAGGAGAGCAGGCCGAGCGCGAACATGTTCTTGGCCCGCTCGGCGTCCTTGCGGCTGATGCTCTGGTGCTCGAGCGCCTTGACGGTCAGCGACGTCAGCGGCACCGGGTGCAGGTGGTAGCCGTCAAGCGTGCCGTCTTCCAGCGGGTTCTTCTCGTAGCCGACCTTGGCCAGGTTGCGCTTGGTGAACTCATCGGTGTTCACGATGAGCTCCGCGCCGCGCGGCAGGTCCTTGAGGTTCGCCTTCAGCGCCGCCGGGTTCATGGCGACGAGCACGTCCGGCGCGTCGCCCGGCGTCAGGATGTCGTGGTCCGCGAAGTGCAGCTGGAAGCTGCTCACGCCGGGCAGCGTCCCCGCGGGCGCGCGGATCTCGGCGGGGAAGTTCGGGAGGGTGGACAGGTCATTGCCGAAGACCGCGGTCTCCTGGGTAAACCTGTCACCGGTGAGCTGCATGCCGTCACCGGAGTCTCCCGCGAAACGGATGATTACGTGGTCAAGCTCCTGGACCTGTTTGGTCACAGCGCAAAGCCTCCTCCGCACGCCAGGCCGGCGCCCTTGTCAGCACCGCCCCTACGGCCGGGGGCGTTAATGCAGGACGCGTTAAAGTTTACGCGGATCTGGGTACCGATTGGCCGTGTGTTCAACTGCACCCCGATGCGTTTTACGCCACATTTCTCTGGCCAGCGGCGGCCCTACTGTCGAGCAACGCTGAGCTCTTTCTCCGATCGGCAGGCGCACGACGTGCGGAAACCTGCGGGCACGCTGGGCCGTTAAACAGACTGGGCCGTTAAACAGACTGGGCCGACCGACTGCGGGCCGCCGTTCGAGGTCCGGGCGCGGTGACGTTAGTGTCATATCAGGAAGGGGTGACGATGCGCTGCTACGGGCTGCGCACGGTGCTGTTCGCCGTGGTACTGTGCGCGGCGCTGCTGTCGGGCGCCTCGCTCTGGCTCGGGCTGGTCGGCGCCGCTGCCGTCAGCGCGCTGCTCGTCGCGCTCGGCTGGATTATTTATTTTCATTCAGAACGAACCGTGCTTGCTGCCCTCCGCGCACGTCCCGTCAGCGAGGTGGAGCGCCCTGATCTGTACCAGGCCGTCAGGGAGCTGGCCTTTTCCGCCCACCTGCCGGTGCCCCGGCTGTTCGTATCCCCGGCGTCGCAGCCGAACATACTGACCGTCGGGTACAGCGCCCGGTCGGCCACCGTGTGCTGCACAGAAGGATTGCTTCGGCTGCTGAGCCTGGCGGAACTGCGCGCGGTACTCGCGCACGAGCTTGCCCACGTCTCCCGTCGCGATGTCGCGATCTTCTCGTGGTCCGCCGGCCTCGCGTCGCTGGTGGCATCCTGTCCGCTGATCGCCGTGCTGCTGCGCGTCATCACACCGTGCGGCCGTGAGTACCGCGCGGATCTCGACGGCGCCCTGCTCACCGGCGACCCGATGGCCCTGGCCGGTGCGCTGCGGAAGATCGACGGCGCCGCCGCGGCGCAGCCGCTGCGGGTGCACGGCACGCTCGCCGCCGCGAGCCATCTGATGATCGCCCATCCGTTCCCGGCCGAAGGGCTCGGCGGAATGCTGAGCACGCACCCGCCGACGAGCGAGCGGGTCCGCCGCCTGGAGGCGCTGGCAGGCCCGCGGTTACCCGCCCGTGCTTACCTGGCTGCCCGGCGGGCCTGGCCGCACCGGATCAGCGGTAGTTGATGAACTGGATCGCGAAGTCGAAGTCCTTCGACTTCAGCAGGCTGATCACGGACTGCAGGTCGTCCCGGCTCTTGGATGACACGCGAAGTTCCTCGCCCTGCACCTGAGCCTTGACGGCCTTTGGCCCCTCTTCCCTGATGATCTTGGAGACCTTTTTGGCGTTCTCCTGAGTGATGCCCTCCTTCAGGGCAATGGAGAGGCGGTACTCCTTACCGGACGCCTTGGGGTCGGCCGGGTCCAGGTGCTTGAGGGATACCCCGCGCTTGACGAGTTTCTCCTTGAACACGTCGAGGACGGCGTTGGCCCGCTCCTCGCTGTTGGCGCGGATCTCCACGCCCTGCTCACCGGACCAGGCGATGGACGCACCCACGCCCCGGAAGTCGTACCGGGTGCTGATCTCCTTGACGGCCTGGTTAAGCGCGTTGTCGGCTTCCTGCCGGTCGATCTTTGACACGATGTCGAAGCTGGACTCGCTAGGCATGGATCACAGGTTAGACGGGTAGGCTGCCAAACGTCACATCGGACGCTGCGGTGGGCGCCGATCGTGCTTTTCCGCGGGTACCGGGGAACTCCACGTCGCAAGCAGTCGCGTAGTCCGCTATATTTCTCTCTGCTGCCTCTTGCGGCGGCGCCCGGCAGGTTGCCCGAGTGGCCAAAGGGAGCGGTCTGTAAAACCGTCGGCTCAGCCTACGTTGGTTCGAACCCAACACCTGCCACCACCTGCGAAAACGCCCCGCTAGCTGCGAATTCTCGTGCTAGCGGGGCGTTTCCTCTCTGTCCCGTCGTGTGTCACCTTGTCGCGCTGTAGACCGTCATGTTGCGCTGTGCACGGACGCATAGCGGACGAAAATCGGGGCCAGGGAGCGGTGCGGGGAACCGTCGGCTTTGCACGGACCGCCACGGACGGGGGCCGCAGGCACGGACGAGTCCACGGACGGGGTCCGCGGAGGCCGGTGTGCGGCTTGACGTTCGGGGCGGAGCTGAGCGTGCATGTCCCTGCGTCCGCCCGCTGCCCGGCTGGTTTCCCGGGGCGGGGCGGCCGGGGAAGGGCGGGTGCGGTGATGGCCAGGGTGGCGGTCCGGGAGAGCGTGACGCTTGCCGGGCGGGCGGAGCGGGCGCGGGCCGCCCGCGCGTTCGTCTCAGAGGTACTCGGCCCTGGGCACCCGTGCGGAGACGTGGCTATCTTGCTGGTGAGCGAGATTTTCAGTAACAGTGTCCGGCATAGCGGCTCGGCTGCTCCCGGGGAGACGGTCACGGTCGCGGTCATCGCCGGGGACGGCGTCGTCCGGGTCGAGGTCACCGACCGCGCCGGGCCGGGGACGCCGGAGCTTCGTCCTGCGGGCCGTGATGCGGAAGGCGGCCGGGGGCTTCAGCTCGTTGCGGGCCTCGCGGCCCGGTGGGGCTGGCGGCGGCGGCGCGGCGGTCGCCTAGTGACCTGGTTCGAGATACGGGCTTTATTGCAGCCGACGCAACATTCCGCAGTGTCCGGTAAGGGTTTGAATTCGCCTGATGTGGATGCGTCGGGGTCGTGACACGCGGTGATTTCGGGTTGTTGAGCCGCGGTGTCATAACGGTTACTCCCGTGCATCAATGTTGCGGCGGATGCAACGGGGGGTTTGGGGTGGGTGCTGCGGGATTGCCGGGCTGCGCGCGGCTGGAGCTGGCGCAGGGGGGTCGTGCCGCTGAACCCGCAGGAGGCGATGCTGGCGGGGGTGGGCGCGGCAGCAGCGGAGCCGGTTCCTGCGGGAGGAGGCGACGATCGGGCCGCGGGCGGCGGTGGTGCGGCGGCTGGCCGGGTTCGCGGGGCAGTACCCGTGGGAGTGGGAGCCCGGCCGAGGCAGAGCCGTTCATCAGTCACCTGCGGTCCGGGGCGCGGCCGGTCGCGGTCTCGACGGCGCGCTGGTACGACGGAGCGGTGCGGTTGTTCTGCGAGTACGTCACCGATCCGAGGTATGAGTGGGCAGAAGAATGCGACGAAAGGTTTGGCCGGCGCCCGGTGCAGGTGTTCCACGAGTGGAACAGCGTGGCGCACGTCAGCGAGTACGAGGGGGCGGCCCGCCTGTCGGCTACCGGGCCCTCGCATAGGCGCGCATCTGTTCGGCCGCCTGCTCGAGTTCGGCCGCCTCTGCGGCAGGCGTGGCGTTGTTGAGTCCGCTGTGTGCGGCTGTCGGGCTGCGCAGGAAGCGCCGCAGCATGGCCGTGAGCAGCCCTTCCGGCAGAGTCTGCAACGCGGCGAACCCGCGGGGGACCGGCGGCGTCGGCATGGCGGCCAGGTTCTGCCGGATGAGGCGGATCATGGCGCGGACCGCGTCCGGATCGGCGGCCAGCGCTACCGGGCCGCCCGCCGCGAGCACCGCCTGGCCGAGCGGCACCGCGAACGCGGCGTGCGTCTTGAGCCAGGCATCCATCTGCGGCTCGGCCTTGGCGTTGATCCCGGCGGTGCGGAACGCCCGGACGATGCGTTCCAGTCGCGGGGTGGCACGGCCGTCGGGTTCGCCGACCGGCATCGGGACCCGGCGGGTCATGAAGCTGGCCCGGCGGTAGCGGACCACGTCGCCGTCCATCGTGCCGGCGTCCGTGGGGAAGCTGAGCAGCACCCGCTCGGGGCCGATCACCGCGCCCAGCGGCCCCGGGCCGGCCGCCCAGCTGAGTGCGAACAGCACGTCGGCTTCGAGGCCGGCGAGTGACTCAAGCACCGCGTCCGCCTGATGGGCGCGGACGAAGACGGCGATCAGGTCGTACCCGCCGGCCGGGTGCTCGACCACCGGCACCGGTACCCGCCTGACGGCCGGGCTGCCTGCCTCGGCGAGTTGCACGCCGTGCCGGCGCAGGGCGGCCAGGCGCTCGCCCCGGGCGAGGAGCGAGACGTCGTGCCCGGCCTCATGCAGGCGGGCGGAGAACAGGCTGCCGGTAACCCCGGCGCCGTACACGAGCAGTTTCATGACCATCTTCTTCCGCGCGTTCGCTTCAGTCATACGTTCGTTTTAGTCAAACGTATGTATACTACATTCATGACGCCCCCCGACACCCGCACCCAGCTCCTCGACGCGGCCGAGCGCCTCTTCGCCGAGCACGGTTACCGCGGCACCTCGGTCCGCACGATCACCGACCTCGCCGGGGCGAACCTGGCCGCCGTCGGGTACCACTTCGGCTCCAAGGCGGAGCTCCTGGCCGCGGTCGCCCGCCGCGTGATCGGGCCTGTCAACGCCGCGCAGTGCGCCGGGCTCGACCGGCTGCTGGCCCGGACCCCGGACCCGTCGGCCGCCGAACTGGTGGCGGCATTCGCGGGGCCGCTGTTCGACGAGATGCCGGCCGGTGACGAGGGCGGCGCCCGGACGTCCCGGCTGATCGTGACGATCATCGCCGACCCGGCCGAGGAAGCGCGCAGCTGGACCGGCCCGGCCGAGGCCACGGTCCGCGACCGCTACCTGGCGGCCTTCGGGCGCGCACTGCCCGGCCTTTCCCCGCAGGAGCTGTGGTTCCGGATGCGGGGGATCCTCGCCGTGGTGGCCGTGGACCGCGTCGAGGCCTACAACCAGCCCGCCCCGGGCTGCGTGACCCCGGTAGCGGGCGAGGCAGCCCGGCGCTGGGCGATCACGTTCCTGGCGGCAGCGATGAGCGCGCCACCGACCGGGACCTGACAACTCGAAACGGTCGCGGTCGGCCGACGACGTCGTGACAACCTGTAACCGTGAAGCAGCCAGTGCTCAGCTATCCCGCGCGCTGCTCACGTAGTGCTCAACTACGGCACCGAATGCTCAGGTATATCGGTTCCCTACAAGCCTGCGGCCATTCTACGTCGCCACTAATCTGCTTGCTAATACGTTTACCTGTCGACAGCGGAGCCCCCTTTCAGTGGCGGACGCGCTGGACACGGCGAGAATAAACCTTCCGGTGGACTCCCAGACTGATATAAGCGAAAATCTCTTAAAACAATCATCCGTGGCGCGCCGCAGATGCGTGACGTATGTTAATTCCAGGCCTCCTGTCCGTGGCCCGGTATCCGTACAGTGACAGCTACTCACCTCGCCCCGTGCCCTCAGGCCCGTCCTCGCCCGGTGCCAGCGAGGCATTCGGCCAGGTGAGGACAGGCGCGCGAGGCGGCAGGAGAGCGGCGAGGGAAGGCGCGGGAAAGGCGAGCGTGGCGGCGGGAAGAGGCGAGAGGGCGGACAGTAATTAAGTCGGCGGCGGTGAGTGGCGGATCGCGCAGAAATTGGCGCGGTGATTGGCTAATCCGGGGCGGAAAGGCGTTGACTGCCTCGGAAAAGTGGAGATAGCTTCGTCGCGCACCCGGAAATTCCGGGCAAATTCCGGGCAAATTCCGGGATCGTTCCGAAGAATAGGAAACGGAGTCACGACCATGGCACGCACCAAGAACCCCGCCCCCCAGCGCGCCCTACAGCGCCGCCGACACCGCGACAGGCCCCGGCCCCGCGCCCGTTGCCCCGGCGGGACCGTCGCGGGCCTCGACCAGCGCGAAGCCTTCCTGACTGCGCTGGACCTCGAACCGCTCGGTCAGATGCTCTCCGGAAGCGCGGACAAGGCACCGCACCAGGCCTCTTCCCTCAGCGCTCGCCCCGGACTCCCTCCATCATTGCCCCGGGGTCACGGTTCTGCTGCTGTCCGGTGGTCGTCGGCTGGTTCCAGCGAAGGGATCCGGACCCGGCTGGCGTGGGCGATGCTGGGATGGGTTAGCCAGCGCAGGCCCGCGACGCTTATGAGCGCACGAAATGACTGTTGCCTTGGCTCTCAGTGCAACGCAATTTGCGATATCAAATCGCCCGTTCCTTCGCCACTGCGCTCGCGGTACGGTGCAACACCACGTACTTAAGGGTTGGGGCAGCGCTGGTGGTGCTGTGGCCTGGGATTTTGAGGTTTTGAAGACAAAGAAGGACTCCTGCGTGGTAGGTGCTTGGGTGTCGAGTCCATAGCCCGCCAACAGGAGTCCCTGTGCAATCCTGCCTGTCTTCCGCCGGTACCGCAATCTGGTCTGATGAATCCCGCGTGCTCGGGACTCCGGCGGGAACGCTGGTAGCCCGTTCCGCTGACCTGCTGATTCACGGGGAGACGGTCACCGTGGCCGGGAGAGCGCCGTCTTCGGGAGAGCCGGCGGTGTTCTGCCGGCCGGTGGTGACCGCGCCGGCGTTCGTGCGGCGGGACGGGACGGTGCTGGCCGACGCGTGGCTCCCGGACCTGGTCCGGCTCGGGGAACTGGAAGCGCACCTCGGCGACGGCGTGATCGAGGAGATGACGGCCGCCGCGCTGGCCGCAGGCCGGCTGCCGCGCCGCTTCCGGCGCCGGATCATGTCGTATCCGCTGGTCATCCGGCTGATGATCGCGATGGGACTGATGGGCGACGCGTCGTACTGCGAGGCGCTGTCCCGGCTGGCGGGGCTGCTCGCGGGCATCCCGTTCACCCGGGACTGGCACGTCCCGACGGAGAAGGTCTTCACGGGCTGGCGGCTGCCGGTCCCGCCGGCCCTGATGGAAGCCCTGTTCTGGCAGGCCGCCGGGCCGCTCATCGATGACGGCGCGGCATCGGCGGTCATGCTGGCCGGGATGCCGGTCGCCGGGGCCGACGGGATGCTGGTGAACCTCGCGGACACGCCGGCGAACCGGGCGTTCTTCGGCACGACCGGCACCGCGGACGGGTCCTCCCCGTTCTCGCAGCTGCGGATCGTCGCGCTGATCGCCCGGGCCGGGCGCGCGATGCTCGCCGCGATCCTCGGCCAGGCCGGGACCGGGGAGCAGACCCTGCTGGCGCGGCTGGTGAGACGCCGGCCGGAACTGTTCGACGGCCTCGTGACCTGCTTCGACCGCAACTTCCCCGGCCATGAGCTGATCACCGCGATCCTGGACGCGGGCGGGCACGTCGTCGCGCGGGTGAAGGCCGGCATCGCCCTGCCCTTCACCGACGGTCCCGGCTCCGGATGGCTGCCCGGCGGATCCCGGATGACCTGGCTGAACGCCCCCTCCGGGCGGAAAGCCGAGCGGCTCCCTGTCCGTGCCTCCGAGCACAACGCGGTCTTCCCCGCCGGCGACGGGCAAGAGGAGGTCTCGGAGACCTGCACGATCATCACCACCCTCCTGAACCACGAGGAAGCGCCCGCTGGCCAGGTACGGGAGGCATACCTCACCAGGTGGAGCGCAGCGGAAACCACCTTCGGCGAGGACAAGGCCACGATCGCCGGCGCGGGAGACAGGACCTCCGGCCCGGTCCTGCGTTCCGGCAGTCCCCGGCTCGTCATCCAGGAAGCCTGGGTGCGCCATGAGGCGCATTGCTATATAGCCCGCAAAGCGGGCAGGAATGAGAGGAGATATTCCTGGATCTGATGGCTTACCGGAACCTGAAAGGGTGAAAGGGAAAACAGCATGCCAGTAAACCGGCAGGAGTGCCCAGGTGCATGGGGTTTCGTGCCGGGGGATCCGCGTGATATGGCGAAAGCCCGACTGCCTGAATCCCAGTCTCCAGAAGGTGAAATCCTGCACCCGCCGGAAAGGCACCTGTAACCGGCGCTGGCCCCTGCGGCGCGATTCCCAAGCGCGCGCCGCAATCCTCCGGGGCTCAAGAGCGATGCCCAGTTAGGGCATTAAAGGAGACGGAAGGGACGCCTAAGTCACTCTAGAACGTACGGCAATGTGAACATGGGATCGCCTAAGGGACGCGAGTCCTACGGCGACGGAGTGCCCGTAGTAATCGGCGGGGTAACGTCCGCCCAATCTGGAGACCGCTAACAGCGGACCACAGGGTGAAGGGGCACAGGCGATGAACGAGAAGAAGCCATGAGGTATGCGCAATGCAGGAAGCCGCAGTGGTGCTTGGCGTTCTCCGCGAGCGCGGCGAGAGGAAACTGCCGTGCACGCAGCTGTACAGGCAGATGTTCAACAGGGACCTGTACCTGACCGCATACGGGAACATCTACTCCAACCAGGGAGCGATGACACCCGGAATCGGCGAGGAGACGGCGGACGGGATGTCCGAGGAAAAGATCGAACAGATCATAGGGCAGATGCGGCAGGAACGGTACCGGTTCGCGCCGGCCCGCCGCACCTACATTCCCAAGAAGAACGGGAAGCTCCGCCCTCTCGGCATGCCGTCCTGGTCAGATAAACTAGTCGGAGAAGTCGTCCGGATACTGCTGGAAGCATACTACGACCCGCAGTTCTCGGATAATTCCCACGGTTTCCGGAGAGGCCGGGGATGTCATACCGCATTGCGGGACATTGACATCACCTGGACCGGGACCATCTGGTTTATCGAGGGTGACGTATCCGACTGCTTCGGGAGCCTCGACCATGAGGTACTTCTCGGGATACTAGCGGAGAAAATCCAGGACGGCCGCTTCCTCCGGCTTATCCGTAACATGCTCAAAGCCGGGTACCTCGAAGACTGGCAATACCATGAATCGCTCAGCGGCTGCCCGCAGGGCGGTGTGGTGTCACCAATCCTCAGCAACATTTACCTGAACAGGCTCGACGAATTCGTTGAGCAGGAACTGATCCCGCAGTATACACGGGGGGCCAGGCGGAAAGACAGCCCTGACTACATCAAGGCCACCACCCGCCTGCGCAGTGCACGCCGGAACGGGAACCGGGCGGAAGCCCGGGACCTGGAACTCTACCGGCGCGGAATCCCCAGCAAGGACCCGGAGGACCCCGGGTACAGGCGCCTGAAATACACCCGCTACGCCGATTTATGCCGACCTCGGCATAAGTCGGCTTATGCCGACATCCGGGTTATGCCGGCGTCGGGTGAGTATCTCCTGGTCAAAAGCGTTCGCTCGTCTTACGGGGTCGGCATAATCCTGCGGGTCCGCCAGCGGCCTGGCTTCCTGGTTCGTGTCAGTGATTCCTCCGGACAGGAAGATGATCATGGAGACGAACACAGCTTCCGGCGGCGCTCAGCCGGCCGGGGACAGCACGGCGCTGCTGGCGGAGTTCGGCAGGTGGCTCGGCCGGGAGCGGGGCCTGTCGCCGGTGTCCGTGCAGTGCTATTCCAAGCAGTCGAAGGCGTTCCTGGCCTGGATCGGCGGGGCCGGGGCGGTCAGCGGCCTGGACGCGGGCAAGGTGACCGCGTTCATGGTGGACTGGACGGCGGGCCGGAACACGTGGACGGCGAAGGCAATGGTGACGTCGATGCGGGCGTTCCTGCGGTTCGCCCACGCCACCGGCCGGACGGCCGTCCCGCTGGCGGGAGCGGTTCCCGCGGTCGCGTCGTGGCGGATGTCCTCGCTGCCCCGCGGCATGAAGGCCGCGGAGATCGGGCGGCTGCTGGCCGGCTGCGACCAGGACACGGCGATGGGCCTGCGGGACCGCGCGATCTTGTCGCTGCTGGCCCGGCTGGGCCTGCGAGGAGCCGAGGCCGCCGGGCTCCAGCTCGGCGACATCGACTGGCGGGCCGGCGAGGTCACGGTCACCGGCAAGGGCAGCAAGACCGAGCGGCTCCCGCTCCCGGCCCCGGCCGGGGAGGCCCTGGCCGCCTGGCTGACCGGCGGCCGGCCGTCCTGCGAGTCACGGGCGGTGTTCGTGACGATCCGGCGGCCCCACCGGCCCGTGACGCCGCACCTGGTCCGGGTCATCATGGCCAGGGCCTGCGAGCAGGCCGGGCTGGAGCGGACGGGAGCGCACCGCCTGCGGCACTCCCTGGCGACCGAGATGCTGCGGGCCGGGGCCTCCCTGCCCGAAGTCGGCCAGGTGCTCCGCCACCGCAGCATGCTGTCCACCTCGATTTATGCCAAGGTCGACCAGAACGCCCTGCGCCCGCTGGCGCGGCGCTGGCCGGGAAGCGCGGCATGAGCGGGCTGAGGGCCAGGGCCGAGGAGTACCTGGCGATGCGCAGGGCCCTGGGATTCAAGCTGACCAGCCACGGGTCACGGCTGATGAGCTTCGTCGGGTTCTGCGAGGACCGCGGCGCCACGACGGTGACCACGGACCTGGCAGTGGAATGGGCGACCTCGACCCCCAGCGACCACGAGGCATACCAGGCCCGCCGGCTCGACATCGTGCGGATCTTCGCCCGCCACCTGCAGCCCCTGGTGTT
>CAWAWG010000011.1:0-61091 GCA_963785645.1 uncultured Actinomycetota bacterium | reverse complement strand
CGGGGCAAACGACCACCCTCGCTCTAGCGCGAGATCGCCGAGGAACCGCTCGACACTGTGAATCGATACCGCGCTGTCGAGGCTGGCACGGTTGCAGACGCTCTCGCACGGGTGGTAACAGACCCGGCCGTGGATCGCCGGCATCGGATTGTCGCTGACCAGCTGCCGCCACGCCCGTTCATGGTCACCAGCCTCGGCATGAGCCAGCCAGGCCTGAATGTTCTCCCCCGCCGGACAGCCCGCATTGCACGGCGGCAGCAGGTCAACGTAGACCGGACGCTCTCGGCGCACCGGCCCGCCCGAGACCGCCCGTGCAGCAGATCCGGCAACGCCGTGACGTCTTGTCGCTCTGGTCGCAAGGCCATGATCGGCACGCTATGCCCGGTAACCGGTCCAGTACCAGGGACCTTCGGCCCTGACCCGCACTCGGGCCCAAGCACTTCGAGCAGGGCTCCGGCCTCGGGCCGCCGACGCACCCTGCTCATCGTCTGCGGCACCGTCTCGGGAACAGCGGGCTACTAAGTCGGCCGGGCCAGGCGGAACGCTCCACAGCCCATGGGTACGACGCCCGCCCGCCGGCCAAGCGCGTTTAGGTGACGAAGGTCCCTGATTACTGGGGCCACTTAGCCGTAACCCGCCGGGGGCCATAACCAGATGCTTGAGGCGTAAGGAAGTCACCGCGAGGGCCGGGCCCCGAAGACCCGGCCGACAGTTAGGGAGATGTCTCAGATGCGCCGCACTACTTTCGACAAGCTTCTCGGATGGATCGGTACCGGCCTCGGCGTGGCGCTGCTCGTCGCCGGCGGGCTGCTGCTGTGGGGCTCGGCCTACGTGCACAACACGGTCCAGTCCCAGCTGTCCGCCCAGCAGATCAGCTTCCCGCCAGCCGCCGCGTTCGCGCACCCCAAGGCCGGCAGTGAGATCACCCCCGGCATGATCCCGTCAGTCAGCCAGTACGCGGGCCAGCAGCTGCTGACCGGGCAGCAGGCCGAGGCCTACGCCGACCACTTCATCGCCGTGCACATCGCCAACATGGCCGGCGGCAAGACCTACTCCCAGCTGTCGGCTGAGTCCATCGCGCAGCCGAACAACACCGCGCTCGCCGCCACGGTGAACACGGTCTTCAAGGGCGAGACGCTGCGCAGCATGCTGCTGAACGCCTACGGCTGGTGGAAGGTCTCCCAGATCACCTACATCATCTCCCTGGCCGCCTTCGGCCTCGGCACCTTGTCCTTCCTCGGCGGGCTCTTCGGCTTCGCCAGCCTCCGCCACGACCGCAAGCTGGCCGCCGCCAAGGCCCCGGCCATCGAGCAGATCAGCGAGGCAGGTCACGAGGCAGGTACCACTGCCTGACCGGCCCAGCCGGCGCACGGCACACGCCAGCGCTTTCCCGGTCCCCGACGACGGGGACCGGGAAAGCGCTTCTGTGACGCCCCAAAGCGCCCGCCGCAGCGGACTCCGCCTCTTCC
This sequence comes from uncultured Actinomycetota bacterium, assembly GCA_963785645.1. Classification (GTDB taxonomy): domain Bacteria; phylum Actinomycetota; class Actinomycetes; order Streptosporangiales; family Streptosporangiaceae; genus Trebonia. The sequence continues at coordinate 59,622 of CAWAWG010000011.1, read as the reverse complement.
CCTGCACGCCGACCGCAGCCACCTGCCGTTGGCCGATGGCAACCACCGGAACGACGCTGTGGATAACAGCTGAGGGCACGAAGGCGTGGCGTACCTCGTGGGAACAGGGCATCGAATGGTCCAGCCAACGCGAGCGTTTCACTAAAACCAGCGCCGCTCTTTGCTCCACTCCGTCGCGCACAGTAGGAGGAACGATGGGAAGACAGGTAGCCATCGTGCTTTACGTACTCGCGATGGTAGCCGTCGTGGTCGGTGTGGACATCCTGTTCTTCAGGAACCAGTTCATCGAGCGGCTGATGGCAAACGTCGGAATCGTCTTGGTGTTCGTAGATTTTATTTTAGGTTTCTGAAGCGTCCACGAGCGGAGCCGCCGCCGCAATGCGGTCCACGGATGGGGCCTTCGCCGCCGCGCTGCGGCTGAGTGCCGCGCCCGTGCGAGCCGTTGACCGGCGAGTTTAGGACCTATGCCCCTGGCGCGCGCGGTAGTTATGGTGGACCTTACGGTGAGCGGTCGACGGCGACCACAGGAGGCTTCCATGCACCCTAGCGAGGACTCAGCGCTCCACCCGACCGGTCCAGGTACGGCCGGATCGTGCTGCTGGTCGGCGCGCGAACCCCCGGTGACCTGCTCTACGCCGGCGATCTCGATCGGTGGCGCCGGGCCGGGGTTGAGGTGGCGGTCACGGTCGACCAGGCCGACAGCGGCTGGAGTGGCGAGGTCGGACTGGTGACGCAGCTCATCAGGCCGGCCGGCCTCGCGCCGGGAAACAGCGTGGCGTTTATCTGCGGTCCGGACATCATGATGCGGGTCACCGCCGACGCGCTCGCGGCACTGGGCATTCCCGCGGGCCGGATACGGGTATCACTGGAGGGCTCTGCCCGCAGCGGTGCGGGACGAGACGACAGGGCTGGCGCTGCGGCTAGTCAGCGGAGCTTGCGGAGGAACGGGTCCTGCGGCGCGCACGGCATGACCTTGATCCGGGCGTCGACGATGTGGGCGCCATCGGGGCGGGCGATCACGGGGTTGAAGTCGAGCTCGGTGATCTCAGGCAGGTCCTCGGCGAGCCGGGAGACTCGCAGCAGCAGGTCGCGCAGCGCGTCCAGGTCGGCGGCAGGAGTGCCCCGGTAGCCGCGCAGCAGCGGCGCCGCGCGGACGGCGCTGATCAGCGTGTCGGCATCGGTGCTGGTGAGCGGGGCGAGGCGGGCCGCGTGGTCGGCCAGGACGTTGGTGGTGACGCCGCCGAGGCCGAAGACGATCAGCGGGCCGAACATGTGGTCGTCGGCGACGCCAACCAGGACCTCGGTGCCGCCGCTGATCATCGGTTGCACCGACACCTCGCGCAAGCTGGCGCCGAAATGCGCCGGCGAGCCACTCGTACGCTGCCCGAACGTCGTCCTCGGTGCGCAGGTCCAGGCGGACGGCGCCCGCGTCCGTCTTGTGGAGCAGGCCCTTAACATCGCCCTTGAGCGCGACGGGGCCTCCGGTGCGGGCAGCCGCGGCGACTGCCTCTTCCGCGCTTGCCACGGCGGTCAGCGGCACGGGTGCTATCCCGTAGCAGCCGAGCAGCGCGGTGGCCTCCCTGGGCGGCAGCCAGCCGCCGCCGGGGGAGTGGGCGAGGAAGCCGTGCACCAGCGTCCGCGCCCGGGTCGCGGAGACGTCGGGAAATGCGGGTACCGCGCCGGTGGGGGCGGTGCGCCAGGTGCCGTAGGCGGCGGCACGGGCCATCGCGCCTGCGGCGGCCTCCGGGCAGTCGTAGGCCGGTATCCGCTTGCCGTCCGCGCCGTCCAGGAGCCGAACCGATTCCGGCTGGCCGAGCACCACGGCCGCGATCGGGACGCTGACGCGGGCCTGCGTGATGGCGGCAGTGAGGTCACCGGTCGCGGCGGTGGGAAGGACGAGCGCGATGATCGCGTCGACGTCGTCGTCGGCGGACAGCAGTTCCAGGCACTGCCGGAACGCGTCGCCGCTCACGGTCGCGGTCGTGTCGACCGGCCCGGTCACCGCGCCGCCGTCCGGGACGAACGCGTGCAGCCGCTGCCGGGTAATCCCGTGCGGCTGGTGGACCATCAGGCCCTGGTCGGCGCAGGCGTCTGCCGCCAGGACGCCGGCGCCGCCGACGTTGGAGATGATCGCGACGGTACGGCCCGCGGGAGCCGGCTGCGTGGCGAGCAGGGCGGCGGCCTCGGTCAGCTCGCCAAGCCCGGGCGTCGCTATGATCCCCGCCTGCTCGAACAGCGCCTGGCGGCTGGCCAGCGGGGTGGCGACGGCCGCGGTGTGCGAGGCGGCGGCCTGCTGCCCGGCCGCCGAGCGGCCGGCATGCACGGTCAGCACCGGCATCTGGCGCCCGACCCGGAGTGCGGTGCGGGCGAACTTGCGCGGGTTGCCGAACGACTCGATGTACAAGATGGCCAGCCGGGTGACGCCGTCGTGCTCCCACCACAGCAGCATGTCGTTGCTCGAGACGTCGAGCTTGTTGCCGACCGATGCGAACGAGGAGATGCCGATGCCGAGCCGTGACAGCTGGTCTACCAGCGCGAAGCCAAGCCCGCCGGACTGCACGACCAGCCCGGCCGCCCCGGGCTGCGGGTGACTGGCGGCGAACGTCGCGTCCAGGCCGGTGCCGGGCACCGCGATGCCGAAGCAGTTCGGCCCCACCAGGCGCATCCCGTGGCGGCGGCAGGTCGCCAGCAAGTCGGCGCAGGCCGGGGCGTCAAGCCCGGCCGTGATCACGACGATGGCCTGCACGCCCTTGGCGCCGCAGGCCTCGGCGACGTCGGTGACCCCCGCGGGGGGAATGGCGATCACCGCGAGGTCGGGCGCCTCCGGCAGCTCGGCAACCGTGGGCACGCAGCGCACGCCGCCCAGGTAGCGGGCGTGCGGGTTCACCGCGTACAGGCGTCCCTGGTAGCCGCCGGTGCGGATGTTGTCGAGTACCGCCCGCCCGACGGTGCCCGTCCGTCGGCTGGCGCCGATCACCGCGACGGACGCTGGCTCGAACAGGTGCCGCAGGCTCGCGGTGTCCGCCGAGCCTTCCCGCTTGCCGACCGCCGACAGGTACGCGTCAAGCGCGGTGTCGGTGTCGTCACGTGGTATCGGAATCGTCACTTCCATCACCCCGTCGTCGTATCGCTTCCGCACCGGGAGCCCGGCGTCGGCGAATACCCGCAGCATCGCGGTGTTCTCGGCGAGCGTCTCGGCGACGAAAGCCTGGATGCCGTCGTCCCGCGCGCGGGAGACCAGGTGCTCAAGCAGCAGTGTCGCGATGCCCTTGTGGTGCATGCGATCAGCGACGGCGAACGCGATCTCGGCCTGCCCCTCGGGGGCGGGCTCGTAGCTGGCGCAGCCCACGACCTCGTCGCCGGACAGCGCGAGCAGCGCGGCGCGGCCCGCCCCGGCCTCCCGGCATACCCGGCTGGCCTCCCGCTCCGCGACCAGCGCACCAATGCCGAAGAACCGCAGGTACAAGTTGTCCGGTGACATCGCCTCGTGCATCGCCTTGACTGCCTCGAAGTCAGCGGGACCCGCTGGCCTGACCAGGACTGTCGAGCCGTCGGCCAGCAAGGCGTAGGCGGGCGCCGGCGTCATTGTGCCCATCTTGTGTCTCCTTCGGACGCAGCTGTTCTCTCAGCTCATCGCAGGCGGAGCTGGCCCGGTAGCGCCGAACGCCCCTGTGGCCGGGGCCTAAGGTCCCGCAACCGGGCGGGGGGCGGTCAGTCACCTGGTGTCGCTGCCGCCGCTGGTGACCGCCGCGCGCCCCGCCTCAAGGCGGGCGACCGGAACGCGGAACGGCGAGCAGGACACGTTGTCCAGGCCCACCTCGTGGAAGAAGTGCACCGAGTCGTCGGACAGGCCGATGTTGAGGATGGTGTCCATCATGCCGGGCATCGAGAACTTCGCCCCGGACCGGACGCTGACCAGCAACGGGTCGGCCGGGTCGCCGAGCGTACGGCCCATGGCTTCCTCCACGGCGGCGAGGTGGCTAGTCACCTCCGCGTCGAGCCCGTCCGGCGTGCCGCCATGCCGCAGGTAATGCCGGCAGGCGTCCGTGGTGATGGTGAAGCCGGGCGGCACGGGAAGGCCGATATTCGTCATCTCGGCGAGATTCGCACCCTTGCCGCCAAGAAGGTCCTTGAGATCCTTGTTGCCCTCCGTGAAGTCATACACGAATTTCGGCACTGCAAGCTCCCGAATTATGTGGAATTAAATTCTTTGCAGACTTGGCGCATAAATCGCTTAGCCCTTTTCTAATGTCTAATTTAGACTTGTGGCGTTGACCGACAATGGACTTAAGTCCTAAATAACCAGCCATAGGTCAGTTGGCGGCAATCCAGGCCGGCAACGCCGCTACAGTGCAGCCTTGACGGAGGGGCGGAGCTCACGATCCGTTCGGGAAAATCTGGATTCTCCCGAACGGACCGCGGTGGCTCGGATGCGGCTCATGCCGCCTTGCGGGCCTGCCGCGGGCCTGCCGCGGGCCTGCCGCGCGCAGGTGATGCACGATGGCCAGCTCACGCCGTCGGGATCCGGACGACCGCAGCCAGGACGGCCGGAACGTCGCGATAGCGACCGACGACGCGGCGGTCAACGCCGCGCCGCCGCCGATGATCGTCCAGAATAGTGGCCAGAAGTCCGATGCGAAGCTCAGCATCGTCCTCGCCTCCCTCTTCTCTTCTTCCCGCTTCCAGCATCGCGACGCCCGCCTGCCGCCCGGTAGGGCCGTCCCGCCTCTCGCCGTGGGACGTACGGCTCAACCCCGGGCCAGCCGTCTTCGGCATCCTGCCAAGGCTCCATCGACTGGTGCCGTTGCCGGCGGACCAAGGTCCCGTCCGGCCATGGCCTACGGCCCTGACCGAGCCACGCGCTGGGCAGCCAGTATGGCGAGCGGAGTCAGAGGGCGGCGGCATGCCCCCGTTAGCGACAGGCAACTTGGAGGCAGCCGGTGAGCGTGCTTGAGCTATCCCGCTGGCAGTTCGGCATTACCACGGTGTACCACTTCCTGTTCGTCCCGATCACGATCGGCCTGGGGTTCCTCGTGGCGGGCTTCGAGACCGCGTGGAACCGGACCGGGCACGAGCGGTGGCTGCGGCTGACTAGGTTCTTCGGCTGGGACCGGCTGCCGCCCAAGGTGCACGCGGCGTGCATGTGGACCGCCGCAACCGGCACCCTGCTGTCGGCGGCTCGCTGCTGCCCGCGATCTTGTGGGGCGTGGCCTTCGGCAACGTGCTGCACGGCATCCCGCTGAACGCGGCGCACGACTACGCAGGCAATTTCTTCACCCTGCTGAACCCGTACTCGCTGCTCGGCGGGCTGGCCACGCTGACCCTGTTCACCCTGGACGGCGCCCTCTTCCTGGCCCTGAAGACCATGGGGGACCTGCGCCGGGAGGCGACGGTGACAGCCCGGCTGTCCGGGCTGGCGGCCGTCGCCGCGGGCGGCGGTTTCCTCGCCTGGACCGAGTTCAGCTACCGGGCGGCCGGGCACGCGGCCACCGGCGCCGCCTCGGTGATCCTGGCGTCGGCGGCGGCGGCCGTGCTGCTGGCTGCCCTGGCGGCCTCGGCCCGCGGGCGCGAGGGCCTGGCGTTCGGCGCGGGCGCGGTGGGCATCGCGGCGGCCACCGGCGCGCTGTTCACGGCCCTCTACCCCAACGTGCTGCCGTCCACGATCAGCGCCGCTTACACCCTGACCACCGGCAACGCGGCCTCGACGGCGAAGACGCTGGCGGTGATGACCGTCGTCGCCTGCATCTTCCTGCCGTTCGTGCTGGCCTACCAGGCCCGCCGCGCCGTATGACATCCGGGTGTCGGGACTGACCGCCCGCTGGGAACCCGGCGGCCCCGACGTGCTGAGCGGGGCGGAACTCTGGCTGCCCGCCGGGCACCGCGTGGCGGTGACCGGGCCGAGCGGATCCGGCAAGACAACGCTCGCCATGGTGCTGCTGCGCTTCCTCGACCCGTCCGCCGGGACCGTGACGCTCGCCGGGACTGATATCACCGAGCTGGACTCCGGTGCCCTGCGGTCGGTCATCGGCCTGTGCGAACAGGACGCGCACATCTTCGACTCGACGCTGCGCGAGAACTTGCGGCTGGCCCGCCCGGCCGCCACCGACGCCGAGCTGCGCGAGGCCCTGCGCCGGGCGCGGCTCAGCGACTGGGCCGGCAGCCTGCCCGCGGGCCTGGACACCCCCGTCGGCGAGCACGGCGCCCGGCTGTCCGGCGGCCAGCGGCAGCGCCTGGCCCTGGCCAGGGTGCTGCTCGCGGATTTCCCCGTCGTGATCCTCGACGAGCCCGCCGAGCACCTGGATGAGGAAACGGCGGATGCCCTCACCGCCGACCTGCTTGCCGCCACCGCCGACCGCACCGTGCTGCTGATCACCCACCGTCCCGTGCCCCCCGCCCAGGTCGACCAGGTACTGCGCCTGGCCGGCGGCCGCCTCGCCGAAACCTCGCTCGCCTCGCCCGTCCGGTGAGCTCAGGGACCGCGGCACCACGTCCGGCCACGCCGCCGCGTAAGGACTCGTGTTGCCGGGCCTGGCCATCACCGTGGTCCTGGTATCACGGAGGCGTCCTGGTCCGGACGATCACGATCCGGGCGTCCGCCGCCCGGATACCGAGGTGGGCCTGATGCGGATCCAGAACGGGCGGTCCAGGGCACTGGCCCACGAGGACAGGCCGAGCTGGCTCAGCCTGCCGGTCTCGGCGTCGTCCTCCACCACCTCGGCGCGGCCGCTGACCAGGACGCTCCACCCAGACCGGGTGATGTCGTCGTAGTTGTCGGCCTCGAACGCCACCACGCTCCCGTCCTCGGCGCTGGCCAGCTTGGACCCGCTAGCGGTGCGGAACACCACGTTCTGCCCGTCCATGACGAAGTTCACTGGCAGCACCACGACCTCGCCGCCCGCGACGAAACCGACCCGTCCCACCGCGACCGCGGCCAACAGGCTCAGGCAGGAGTCGAACGGCAGTACCTCAAGCCCTGCATGATCGATCGGAAGTGTCATCTTATGCTCCCTGACGTGGGTTCTTACCTCCCAGGGTGACATGCGGCCAGGGTCCCTGGTACTGGCTAAGGTCCCGCCGGCCCGGTGTCATCCGGCCGTGACGGCGGCCGGGGTAGCGGCGTAACAAACGGATGGTCATCCGCTGGCAGGCCCTACGGGCAGCGTCCAAAGGCTTTCCGGTCCTGGCGCCGGGCGGTTGAGTAAAGGTGACGGGAAGGGACGCGGAGGAACGGGTCCCGGCCCGCGCACCGCGCAACCGGAATTCGCGAGCGGCGGAGCGCGATCCTTCCGTCCCGGGCTAGGTCAGCAGCTCGTAGGCGGGATTGGTCATCACCGGGCGTCCGTCGGCACCGATGCCGACTTTCCCGTGCAGCCGGATGCGCGCTCCCGGCTCGATGCCGGTGATGTGGGCGCGGCCGAGGAAGACGGCCGTGATTTCTCCGGTTGAGTCGGCGACCTCGCAGGCCAGCATGTTGGCCCCGGCTGGTCGGCTGGACCGGATCTCGGCCGCGCGCAGGCGGCCCTGGACGGTAGCGTGGCCGGGCTGGCGCAGTGACCCGATCGGGTCCGTCCCTGGCGGGGGTGCCGGCCACTCGTAGTTTTCAAGGTTTCCTGGCCTGGGCGCTGCGGCTGGCCTGGCCCGCTTCGCGCTCACCGTCGCGACCTTGTGCCTGACGTCGAAGGGGACGATCGTGGCGGCCGCGTTGGGGACGCGGCTGACCACGCGGGCGATCCGGTCCGCGGTGTGGTCGTGCAGCAGCCGCCCGGCCAGCGGCGGGTAGCTGCGGCGCGGCAGCACGACGGTGACGTGCGTGCCGGGCACGGCGGCGAGCGAGGTTGCCAGCCGGGCCGCGGCGTGGGCCAGCCGCCGGTCCGGGCAGTCGGCCAGCTCCAGCGGGATCCCGGTCCCGGCGTCTACCCACTGGCGCCGGAGCCGGTCTGCCCGCGCGCTGTCCAGGCTGAAGTGCACCGCCCGCAGGACGGTGGGCCGCAGGCCCCTGGCGTACTTCAGCGCGGCGATGGTAGCCAGGTCGTAGTCGTCGACGAGCAGCAGCACGACCCGGCGGGAGTAGTTGGGCGGCTGCGTCCGCACGCCGCCGTCACCGTGGGCAGGGTCGGCGAGGCACTCGGCCTCGGCCTGGTATTCCCGGTTGAGCCGGATGAGGGTGAATACCAGCACGGGGAAGATGATCACGATCAGCCACGCGCCCTCGGTGAACTTGACCACCGCGAACAGCAGCACGACCAGTACGGTGTAGATCCCGCCCGCCATGTTGATCACCAGCTTCCGCCGCCAGCCCGGCTCCCGGGTCCTGCGGTGGTACCTGGCCATCCCGAACCCCGCCATCGCGAACCCGGTGAACACGCCGATCGCGTAGAACGGGATGAGGGCGTCCACCGTCGCGCCCGCGACCAGCATGAGCGCCACCGACAGCGCGGCCAGCACGAGGATCCCGTTGGAGAAGGCCAGCCGGTGCCCTCGCCTGCTCAGCCAGCGGGGAAGGAAGGAATCCTCCGCGACGAAGCTGGCCAGGAACGGGAACCCGGTGAAGCTGGTGTTCCCGCCGGTGAACAAGATGGCGGCGGTCGCGACCTGGAGCACCAGGAACATGACCTGCCCGGCGGCGGTGTGACCGAAGACGGTTCCCGCCTCCTGGGCGAGCACGGTGGGGAATCCGGCGGTGTAGGGAATCGCGTGGGTGACGTGCGCGAGCCATGAGATCCCCGCGATCAGGACGGCCACGAGCGAGCCCTGGGTGGCGAGGAGCTGCCGGGCGTGGCGTCCTTCCGGCGGGCGCAGCGCGCTGACGGCGTTGGACACGGCCTCGATTCCCGTCAGCGAGGACCCGCCGTTGGCGAAGGCCTTCGCCATGATGTAGATGGCGCCGAAGGCGATGAGTCCTGAGTGCGAGCCGATGCCGACCGCGCCCGCTCCCGGAACGACGCGCGGAAGGCCGCCGGCCACCAGCTCACGGATCAGGCCCGTGATGATCATGACGACCACTCAGCCGGCGAACAGGTAGGTGGGCAGCGCGAAGACCCGGCCCGCCTCGCGGATGCCGCGCAGGTTACCCAGGCACATAAGCCCGATTGCGGCGATCGAGGTAACGAGCAGGATCTTCGGGCCGATGACCGGGATGTGGGACAGCGCCGGGAACGCGGAAACGATCGCGGCGCTGCCGGCCGCGGTCTGCACCGCCACCGTGACCACGTAGTCGATGAGCAGCGCGACCGCGGCTACCTGGGCGACCCGCGGCCCGAAGTTCTCCCTGGCCACCACGTACGAGCCGCCCGCCCTGGTGTACACGGACACCACCTCGCGGTAGGACAGCACGACAAGCAGCACGCCGAACAAGACAACCAGCGTCAGCGGAAGCACCAGGGTGAACGCGGCCAGCCCGAAGAACGGCAGCAGCGCGTACAGGATCTCCTCGGTACCGTAGGCGGCCGAGGACAGCCCGTCGCACGACAGCACGCCGAGCGCCAGCGGCCGCGACAGCCGCTCGCCGGCCAGCTGCCCGGTGACCAGCGGCGGTCCGAGCACCCGGCACTTGACCGAGTACCAGAAGCCGTCTGGCGACTCCGGCACCAGGAGGTGTACCGCGTGAACCGGGGGCTGTTCCCCGGCCGCGGGTACCGTTACGGCTGCCACCATCGTGTCCTCCTGACATCGTCCTGACAGCCAGCCAACCGCTTGTTCCCGCCCGGGATCAGGGCCATTAGTCAGGGACCTTCGGCACCAGATGACGTGAGTTTCGTCTCTCCCGGCGCGGGTCCGGTCCGAAGAGGCTAAGAGCATGAACGCGAAATTCCTGCGCCCGTCAGCCGCTGGCAATGCCGCAGCGGCGCCGGAAGGCCCCGGCGGCACGGCCGCCACGCTCATCGAGGACCCGGGCGCATGACCGCTTGCGGGAGATGGTAGGGAGTGAGCGTGCCTGACATGTGGTCCTGGTAGCGCGTGTTCAGCAGGCTGCCGATGATCGCCACCCCGAGCGCGCCGCCCACTTGGAGGAACGTGCCGTTGGCGGCGGAGCCGACGCCGGTGTGGCCGCCAGGTACGCGTAGTCATACCCCAAGCCCAGCCCGCCACCACCGGAACCACCAGAGCCCAAGGACCCCTGGCAACTCCAGCCGCGCAGCCGCGGCCGGTCCGGCCCTGGCACCTGAGGACCTGCCCACCTGGTCCGCGCGCCGTGGGTCCCAGCGATGATTCCCGGCATTTCGGTCTCTCCCTCTAACCTTCACCCGCATCCGTGCCGACGCTAGGCGCGTGCCAGCCCCTCCGGAAGGGGCTTCCGGGCGGGCTTACGGGACGCCGGTCCTCAGGCGTCCGCCCCTGGGCAGCTCGTCAGCCGGGTGCCGGGGGCATCAAGTCCCTCGTAGTTGGCCCGAAAGACCCTCTTCGTTGAGTGGCCTGCGTGGTCAGGCTGGGAGGAAGCAACAGGTGAGAGTGAGGTGGTTGTGATGACCGTGACTCAGGCACACGGTGCGACCGCAGCGCCGGGAGTCGGTGCTTGGAGCTGGCCGGTGCCAGCCGATCCTGGTGACCTCGGCAGGCGGCTGGCGGCGCGGCGGGCGGAGTTGCGGCTCAGTGTCGGCCAGGTGGCCTCGCGGGCGCGGGTGGAGCCGAGGTACCTGGCGTTCCTGGAGAACTTCCCTGGCCATCCGGGTGCCGCCACGCTGCGGCAGCTGGCCGCGGCGCTGCGCACTACCCCGGCCGCCCTGCTGGGCGCGGGGCAGGAAACGGCGCCCGGCCGTGATCCCAGGGAGGCGTGCTGGGGCTCGTCAGGCGTGGTTGAGCGGCTGGTCCCGGCGGACTGCTACCGGCTGCTGGCGCCACGGGGAATCGGGCGGATCGCCTTCGCTACCGCTTCGGGGCTGGCGGTCTTGCCGGTGAACTACGCGGTGACGGGGGCCACCATCGTGATCAGGACCGGCAGCGGCTCGCTGATCGGCGGTCACGGTGACGGCCCGGTGTCGTTCGAGGCCGATCACTTCGACCTGGAGCTCGGCCAGGGGTGGAGCGTGCTGGTCCGGGGCGAGGCGCACCGGGTGCTGCAGCCGGGCGAGCGGCAGAACCTCCGCGAGGACTGCGACCTGCGGCCCTGGCCCGCCGGCGAGCACGACCTGTTCGTCAGGATCGTCCCGAGCCACATCACCGGCCGCCGCATCCGGTCCCAGTAGGCCCTGCAGGCACGGACGTGGTGCCGCGTCTGGCTCGGGCGGCCTCGACCTCACCACCTTGCTTCTCTCCTCAGCGTGCGCCGACGGCAGCGCGGTCATTAGGGCCAAAGGGCCCTCCCGCCTGGTGCCCTCCGTCCATGCCGCCATACCCGGGTGCGGCGGAAGACTCAGTGGCGTCAGCTCAGCTGAGCGGACCGCCAGCCCGGCGGCCCGCACTAATAAGGAGGTCCACGATGCGCCGCTACTCATCCCGTACCCTGCTTACCACAGCGGGCGCCGCCCTGGCGGCAATGCTGCTGATCGCCGGCGGCCTGCTGCTGTGGGGCTCGGCCTACGTGCACAACACCGTGCAAGGCCAGCTCGCTTCCCAGCAGATCTACTTCCCCCGGCCAGCGCGTTCGCGCACCCCAAGGCCGGCGGGGAGATCACTCCGAACATGATCCCGTCGGTCAGCCAGTACGCGGGCCAGCAGCTGCTGACCGGCCAGCAGGCCGAGGCCTACGCTGACCACTTCATCGCCCAGCACGTCACCGACATGGCCGGCGGCAAGACCTACTCCCAGCTGTCGGCCGAGGCCATCGCCCAGCCGAACAACACCCAGCTGTCCGGCCTGGTTGCCACGGTCTTCAAGGGCGAGACGCTGCGCAGCATGCTGCTGAACGCCTACGGCTGGTGGAAGGTCTCCCAGATCACCTACATCATCTCGCTGACCGCCTTCGGCCTTGGCGCAGTGGCTGGCCTCGGCTCGGTCTTCCTGTTCGTCACCGGCCGCCGCAACAAGGGTGGCGCCCCTGTGCCGCCAGCCGGGCACGAGACCGTCTCCCCGGTCCAGACCGCTTGAGCAGCACGTGATCGACAGCAACCAAACCGACAACGGCAACAGAACACGGAAGACCCCCGGCAGGCACCGGCTCAAGGCGCCAGCCGGGGGTTACCCGGTGAAAAGACCAGCAAAGATCAGCGAAGGAGCCAGCCGAAATGCCGGGCGCGGAATCCGCGCCCGGCATTCGGTCACTTGTCGTCAAGCGGGGCCGACGCGGCGGCCGGTGATCCGGGACGGGACGATCCGGACGACCATCTCCCGGTCTCCCGGTGCCCAGGGCTCGACCCGGGTGCCGGCGACCGCGTCCCGTTCATCTCCCGGTAACGTGGTGGGCTGGCCCCTGGATGAGCACGCTCCAGCCCCGCCGGGTGGCCAGGTCGATGCTGTCGATCTCGAACGCCACCTTGTAGTCGGCGTTGGCGATCCCGGTCCGCAGGTCCTCATCGAGCGGGCTGTTCGCCGCGGTGCGGAACACGACCGCCCCGTCCAGCAGCGTCGTAGTTCACCGGCAGCACAGCGGGCCCGAACCGGCCGACGTAGGCGATCCGGCCGATGCCGCCCTCCGATATCAGCTTCAGGCACTGGTCTTCGTCGAGCTCTTCGATCACGCGGTCAGCCATCGTGACTGCTCCTTTCCAGCGGCTTGGTGACCCCACTCATGACCCTAGCCACGCCGAGCGCGCCAGGGACCAGACCTTCAGCCCGTCCGGAAGGACCTTCGGCCCCTGCCTCGCTGCCGCCCGCAGCGGCGAGGCTTGACCTAGCAGCCAAGCAATGAGGAGGCAGACATGCGGGCGCTCGTCTACCACGGTCCCGGCCAGAAGGCCTGGGAAGAAGTTCCCGACCCGGAGATCACCGACGAAGGCGACGTGATCGTCCGGGTCGACGCGACCACGATCTGCGGCACCGACCTGCACATCCTGGCCGGCGACGTGCCAGAGGTGCACCCGGGCAGGATCCTCGGCCACGAGGCCGTGGGCACCGTCGACGAGATCGGCGACAACGTCCGCCGGCTCTGCCTGGGCGACCGGGTTCTCGTCTCCTGCATCAGCGCGTGCGGCACTTGCCGGTTCTGCCGCGAGGGACGCTACGGGCAGTGCGCCGAAGGCGGCGGCTGGGTCCTCGGCCACCGCATCGACGGCACCCAGGCCGAGTACGTCCGCGTCCCGTACCCCGACACCTCGACCTTCCGGATCCCCGACGGCGTCTCCGACGAGGAGGCCCTCATGCTGGCCGACATCCTGCCGACCGGCTACGAGGTCGGCGTCCTGGCCGGACGGCGTGCGGCCCGGCGACGTGGTGGCCGTCGTGGGCGCCGGGCCGGTCGGCCTGTCCGCGATCACCTGCGCGCGGCTGTTCAGCCCCAGCCACGTCATCGCCATCGACCTGTCCGACACCAGGCTCAAGGAAGCCAGGGAATTCGGCGCCGACATCACCATCAACGACGCCACGGAAGACGCGGCGGCCGTCATCAGGGACCTGACCGGGCGGCTCGGCGCGGACGTGGCCATCGAGGCCGTCGGCACCCCGGCGACCTTCGAGCTGGCGGTGAAGCTGGTCCGGCCGGGCGGCCGGGTCGCGAACATCGGCGTGCACGGCAAGCCCGCCATGCTGCACCTGGAAGACGCAGTGGGCCAGGGACATCACCATCACCACCGGCCTGGTGGACGCCTCGTCCACCCCGACCCTGATGCGCCTGGTCGCCACCGGCCAGCTCGACGCCAGCCGGTTCGTCACCCACCGCTTCGGCATGGACGACTTCGAGCAGGCCTACGACGTCTTCGGCGACGCCGCCAGCAACGGCGCGCTCAAGGTCGTGCTTGACCCGCAGGAAGAGACACGAAGAGGAAGCGAGGACGAATGAACACTCTTCGTCAAGGACGTGATGACCGTCAACGTGATCTGGGTGGAGCGGGACACGCCGTTCGCCGCGATCGCCGCCGCCCTGCGCGAGTACCGGGTCAGCGCGTTCCCGGTAGCTCGACGAGGCGGGCCAGGTCATCGGCGTGGTCTCGGAGTCTGACCTGCTGGCGAAGCTGGCCCTGGGCGGCGGCGAGGACGGGACGCCGGGAATGATCACCGGCATCCTGCACCAGCACCAGATGGAAAAGGCCCGCGCGGTCACGGCCGACGACCTGATGACCTCACCCGGCGGCAACCGTCTCCCCCGACGACACCGTCGAGCAGGCCGCCAAGCTCATGTACATGCGCAAGGTCAAGCGCCTTCCAGTCGTCGACGCGGACGACCACCTCGCCGGGATCGTCAGCCGCGCCGACGTGCTGGCCGTCTACGACCGCACCGACGTGGAGATCGGCGAGGAAATCAGGACCGACATCGCGGTATGCGAGTCTCAAGCGGACGCCGAAAGATTCGACGTGATGGTGCCCGACGGCGTGGTCACGCTGACCGGCAGGCCGCGAACCTGCACGCAGGGACACGACATCGTCCGCCGCGCCCGCCACGTCCAGGGCGTCGTAGCCGTCCGCGACCGCCTCGACTACCCGCCCCCCGGCCCGGGAGCCTTCGACGTGGCCGCTCGCTTCCCGATCGATTGAAACGCTGTCAGCGCCGGGGCTTCGCCAAAATCACACCGCTCGGAGCGGCTTCGACGACCGTGCACGGGCCGAAGCACTGTCAGGGCACCAGACCGGCCGGATGAACTGGAAGCCGTGACCGTGTGATGGATCCTCGCGGAGGCCTGGCTGAGGGGGACGAATGTTCGTCGCTCTGATCACCATCGCCGTGATCCTCATCCTGTACGGCGCGGTCTCCGGACTGCTCGATGCGCGAGGCATCACGTCGGCCATGATCTTCACGGCGGCCGGCCTGTGCGTCGGGACGTCCGCTCTGAAGCTGGTGAACATCCAGCTGGAGAGCCTCACGGCGGAGCGGATCTGCGAGCTCGCCCTCGTCTTCCTGCTATTCAGCGACGCGGCCCGGATCGACCTCGCGCGCCTGCGCCGGCATCTGGGCTGGCCCAGCCGGCTGCTGTGCATCGGCCTGCCGCTGACGATAGCCGCCGGCCTGGGGGCTGGCGTTCTCGTCTTTCCCAGCATGGCGCTGGCCAGCGCATTCGTTCTGTCGACGATGGTCTGCTCGACCGACGCGGCGCTCGGGCAGCGGGTCGTCTCGGACAAGGCAGTGCCCGCGCGCGTGCGCCAGGCGCTGGACGTCGAAAGCGGACTCAACGACGGCCTCGGCGTGCCGTTCTTCCTGGTCGCTGTCGACCTTTCGCTGGCCCAGCTGTCGACCGGCGTCACAGCTGCCGTCGTGCGCAACATGGCGGAGCAGATCGGCTGGGGCCTGGCTGCCGGTATCGGGGCCGGCACGCTAGCGGGCCTGCTGCTCCGCGTGGCGGATGACCGCGGGTGGCTGGAGGGACAATGGCGGCAGATCCTGCCCCTTGTGGGCGCGCTGCTTGCGTACCTGGTCGCCCTGAAGCTGGGCGGCAGCGGCTTCATCGCCGCCTTCACCGGGGGGATGACATTCGGCTATTTCTCCCGGCGCCACGATCTGCCCGTGACCGTCCTTAACGAGGATGTCGGCGGGACGCTCGCGGGCGCCGTCTGGATCGGCTTCGGTGCGCTCGCTGTCGGCATGCTGATGCCGCACGTCACCTGGCAGATCTTCGCCTACGCGGCGCTGAGCCTGACGCTGATCCGCATGGTTCCCGTGGCAGTCGCCATGCTGGGCACCGGGGCGCAGCTCCCGACCGTCGCCTTCATGGGATGGTTCGGTCCGCGCGGCCTGGCCTCCATCGTGTTCGCACTGATCGCGCTCGAGAAAGGCATCCCCGACCGGCAGACGCTGCTCACCACGGTGATGGTGATCATCCTGCTGAGCGTCTTCCTGCACGGCTTGTCCTCGGTGCCGCTGGTGGCGGCCTACAGCCGCTGGTACACGGCGCACGTGGCGGAAAACCCGAGTGCTTCGGAAGCGAAGCCGACGATCATGTCCCGGCTGCGGCATCACCCAGCACCGCAGACGACCGAACCGGAGAAGCCTGAGCCTGCGACAGCCCCGTAACGCCCATCGCAGGGACCGGCGCGCTCGCGTCCAGGCCAGGACCGAGGCAGTCAGGCAGCCCTGATCGCAGGAGCCAGGGGAGTGGTTTGCGGGCGCAGCCCGCCCCGGGGGTACGGGGGGTCGTCCCCCCGGGAGATAACAAGTGTGGTGAAGGTGGCCGACGGCCACCGAACACGGGGAGGCGGAGACGGGAATCGAACCCGTGTACAGGGCTTTGCAGGCCCTTGCCTAAGCCACTCGGCCACTCCGCCCAGTCCCCCGGCCCTGGCGAGCGAAGCTCGCATCCGGGGGGTCCGGGGCGTCCCCCGGGAGATGTAACGGGCTACGGCGAAGATGGCCAACGGCCATCGAGCAGTAAGCGCCGCCTCGAGCGGACGACGGGATTCGAACCCGCGACCCTCACCTTGGCAAGGTGATGCTCTACCAGCTGAGCCACGTCCGCATGCCAGTCCGAGATATCCAACAGAGACACCTCGGGCCTGTCCGCCGGATCTCTCCGGCGTTGCGTCAGAACTTTATCCGATCCTCGCCCAACCACCAACTCGAACCGGGGGTTAGACGAAAAAATCTGTCTCCCGAACGAAGCGTGGTCACTCTGCTCCCACCGCTATCACAGGTCAGGCGGGGTAAGCGGGGAACCAACCACACGTTCGGGATGATCATCTTCAGTACCAGCGGAGGCGCATGCCTTCTGCGCACACCGTTGCGGCTCAGGCCACCCACATCACATGAGCCCCAGAGCATGACAAAGCCCCCGACGCCGACGGAAGCGTATCGGGCGGCCGAGGCTCCGATCGCTTGACAGCGCTGCCGAGGGCTGTTGCGAGATTGTCCCCGGCCCGTCAGGGGGGAGCGGGCCGGGAAGTCGGCGGTGGCGCTTAGCGCTCTTTCACTGGGCCTTGCGGAGCAGCTCGGCCAGCTCGGTCTCGACGTCGACGAAGTCGGTCTCCTCGCCGGCCGGCACGATCGCGTAGGTCCGCTTGAGGAAGTCGGAGATCTCCTTGATCGGCGCCTCGAAGTGGGCCTGGCCGAACGGGGAGGACAGCTCGATGTTCAGCACGCTGCCGCCCGTTCCGTCCGCGGAATCGGCAGACGGCCAGACGACCACGTCGCCAAGGCCCTCGCGGCCCTCGACGCCGCTGGACAGCAGCTCTCGCGCGAAGATCCACTCGACCGGCTCGTCGAGTCCTACGTGGAACGCGATGCGGATCGCGTACGGGTCTTCCTTCGAGTAATAAAGGCTCGCCACAAGTGGCACGATCGTCTGCTGGGGAACGACCAGGCGAAGGCCGAGTTCCGCCGATACCGTGCTGCTGTTCATCGTTAGTCCAACCTCAATCTGCGTGGGTCCCGGTAGGGGGGCCGGGCTCTTGTTCTGACGCGACCAGTGGGCGACTAGTGCGAATACAGAGCGTTAAGTGCATAAGATGCCTTCTCGCTTCCGTTTGCACGTTTGTCGACTGCGCAGCCGCAGGGGGAGTTGTCAACGGTATTCGTGGCTTTTAGGCACCGAAACCGTTCAACGACGTGGCTGCAGTCTATTGTTCCAGCGTATCGATTGCATTGGGGGTGACCTACCTCGCACCCTGCTGCTAGCAGGTAATTACGCTAGGTAGCTATTTGATTACGTAGGGTCAATAAGCCGCTGATTGCTGCCATCGATTGCATTGCTGAGAGTAGCCGAACATGAACCTACTCGCCAGT
Organism: uncultured Actinomycetota bacterium; assembly: GCA_963785645.1. GTDB lineage: Bacteria > Actinomycetota > Actinomycetes > Streptosporangiales > Streptosporangiaceae > Trebonia. The sequence goes on along the minus strand of CAWAWG010000011.1, from coordinate 41,885 downwards.
AGCTTAGGCAAGAATTCTTCATGCGCTGGCTTTTGGCGAAAAATCTTCTCGTATCGGCCTGCCGCCACCTGCCGTCCTCCCGACTGCCGCCCTCGGCTCGCGAGGTTGCCGTCCCGAGCCTGCCCACAGCACCCTCGGCGATGCGCTACTCTGTTGAGGCAGCGGGCGATTGGCTCAGCGGGAGAGCGCTTCGTTCACACCGAAGAGGTCACTGGTTCGATCCCAGTATCGCCCACGAGACGGGCCGCCGGGTTGACGTTCACGGAACGTTCCCCCCGGCGGCCCGTAGTCTTTTCCCAGTAGACACCCGGTGCCCACAATGTGGGCTGACGTGGTAGTTAGCCAGAGATTTCCTTAACTTGCGGGAGTTCTGCCGCATATTGTCTAGTAAATCTATCGACATTGACGACATGCGGTATCGGAACTATCGTGGTGACATCTACCACCCTGCCCCATACCTTCCTGCCCGGCCCGGCTGCCCCTGAGGTCGACGATGAACGCACTGCCGAACCATCTGCACCTGGCCGTCGCGCTGGACGGCGCCGGCTGGCACCCGGCCGCCTGGCGAGAGCCGGACGCTCAGCCGGACCGCCTGTTCACGCCCGGATACTGGGCTGACCTAGCGCAGCAGGCCGAGCGCGGCCTGCTCGATTTCATCACCATCGAAGACGGGCTCGACCTGCAGTCCGATGAGCGGCTTGGCCGGGACCAGCGCACCGACCGGGTCCGCGGCCGCCTGGACGCGGTGCTGATCGCGGCCCGGGTCGCGCCGGTGACCCGCCACATCGGGCTCGTGCCGACGGTGATCACCACCCACACCGAGCCCTTTCACCTGTCCAAGGCGATCGCCACGCTCGACTTCGTCAGCGCGGGCCGCGCGGGCGTGCGGGTGCAGATCGCCGGACGGGCCGACACCGGGGCGCACTTCGGGCGCCGCGAGATCGGCCAGCTTAACCGGCCGAGCAATTCGACGAGGCCGCCGACTACGTCGAGGTGCTGCGCCGGCTCTGGGACAGCTGGGAAGACGACGCCGAGATCCGCGACGCGGCCACCGGGCGGTTCGTCGACCGCGACAAGCTGCACTACATCGACTTCGATGGCCGCTGGTTCTCGGTGAAGGGCCCCTCGATCACCCCGCGCCCGCCGCAGGGCCAGCCGGCGGTGGCCGCGCTCGGTCACGCCGCCGTGCCGTACCAGCTGATCGCGCGCGCGGCGGACATCGGCTTCGTCACCCCGCGCGACCGCTCGCACGCGGCCGAGATCGTGACCGGGATCCGCACCCAGGAGGCGGCTGCGGAGCGAGCGGACGTGCTCCTGTTCGGCGACGTCGTCGTGTTCCTCGACGACAGCGCCGCCGCCGCCCGCGCCCGCAGGCAGCGCCTGGACGAACGGGCCGGCGGCGAGTACACCAGCGACGCGAGCATCTTCGCCGGCACCCCCGCCCAGCTCGCCGACCTGCTGCTTGACTGGCGGGAGGCCGGGCTCGCCGGGTTCCGGCTGCGCCCGGCCGCCCTGCCGCACGACCTCGCCCAGATCACCGGTGCCCTCGGGCCCGAGCTGCGGCGGCGCGGCGCGTTCCGCGCCGGCTACCCGGACGGCGGCTGGCCGGCCACCCTCCGGGGACTGCTCGGCCTGCCCCGCCCGGTCAACCGCTACCGCCCCCGTGTCGCCGGAGAATCCAGATGAGCAAGCAAGCAGATCCATCTCGCGGCCCACTTCCCCGGCGTGAACAACACGACCGTGTGGAGCGACCCGGCCGCGGGCAGCCATATCGAGTTCGACTCGTTCCGCCGTTTCGCCCAGACCGCCGAACGCGGCAAGTTCGACTTCATGTTCCTCGCCGAGGGGCTGCGGCTGCGCGAGCAGAACGGCCAGATCTACGACCTGGACGTCGTCGGCCGCCCGGATACGTTCACGATCCTGGCCGCGCTCGCCGCGGTGACCGACCGTCTGGGCCTGACCGGCACCATCAACTCGACGTTCAACGAGCCCTACGAGGTGGCCCGTCAGTTCGCGTCGCTCGATCACCTGTCCGGCGGGCGGGCGGCGTGGAACGTGGTCACCAGCTGGGATGCCTTCACCGGGGAGAACTTCCGGCGCGGCGGCTTCCTCGCCCAGGGCGACCGCTACGAGCGGGCCAGGACGTTCCTGCGCACCGCGAGCGAGCTGTGGGACTCCTGGCACGGCGACGAGGTCATCGCGGACTCCGGCGAGGGCCAGTTCCTCAGCACCCCGCTGCCCGGCGCCTTCGAGCACCACGACCGCTTCTTCGACATCGCGGGCCAGTTCAACGTCCCGCGTTCGCCGCAGGGCCGCCCGGTGATCTTCCAGGCCGGCGACTCGGAGGAGGGACGCGACTTCGCCGCCGCGTCGGCCGACGCGATCTTCTCCAGGCACTCCACCCTTGAAGACGGCCAGGTCTTCTACGCGGACGTCAAGGGCCGGCTGGCCCGGTTCGGCCGCACCCGCGACGAACTGCTGATCCTGCCCGCTGCGACCTTCGTCCTCGGCGACACCGACGCCGAGGCGGCCGGCCTCGCCCGCGAGGTGCGCAGCGCCCAGGTGTCGCCGCAGACCGCGCTCCGCTTCATCGAGCAGCTGTGGAACACCGAGCTACCCGGCTTCGACGTCGACGGACCGCTCCCGGCCTTCGACCCGGTGGTGAGCGACAGCCTCGTCGCCAAGGGCCGGGCCAGCGTGCGGCAGTTCGCCAAGGACCCGGTCGCGCTCGCGAACGAGTGGCGGGACCGGGCCGAGGCCGGCCGCCTCTCGGCCCGCGAGGTCGTCATCGAGGTGACCGGCCGCCAGTCGTTCATCGGCTCACCGCAAACCGTCGCGCGCACGATCAACGAGCTGGTCCAGGCCGACGCCGCCGACGGGTACATCCTGGTACCGCACATCACCCCGGCGGGCCTGGACCCCTTCGTGGACAAGGTGGTACCGCTGCTTCAGGAGCTCGGCACGTTCCGCGCCGACTACACCGGGACAACGCTGCGCGACCACCTCGGGCTCGCCCCGCTCGAACGCCGGGGCGAGGCGGCCGCCGCGAGGGCCGCCTCGTGAGATTCATCACGATCACGCTCATCGTGCACGCTCCCGACCCGGCCAGCGGGGCTCAGGTCTCCACGGCGGCCCGGTTCCGCGAGGTCATCGACGGTGCCCGGCTGGCCGAGGAGCTCGGCTTCGACGGCTTCGGGGTGGGGGAGCGGCACGAGCGGCCGTTCATCTCCTCCTCGCCGCCCGTGGTCCTCAGCCACATCGCCGCCATCACCCGTGAGATCCGCCTGTTCACCGCGGTGACGACGCTGTCGCTGCTTGACCCGGTGCGGGCGTTCGAGGACTACGCGACGCTCGACCACCTCTCCGGCGGGCGTCTTGAGCTGATCATCGGCAAGGGCAACGGCGCCGCCCAGCGCGACCTGTTCCAGGTCACGCCGCAGGACCAGTGGGACCGCAACGCCGAGTCCTACGAGGTGTTCCGGCGGCTGTGGCGGGACAACAAGATCACCTACGACACCAGGTTCCGGCCGCCGCTGACCGCGGCCGAGGTGTGGCCGCGGCCGCTCCAGCGGCCGGTCCGGATCTGGCACGGCAGCGCCACGAGCAGGGAATCGGTCGACCTCGCGGCCCGCTACGGCGATCCGCTGTTCTCCGCCAACGTAACCAACCCGATCGGCCCGTACGCCGAGCTGATCCGCCACTACCGCGAGCGCTGGGTCCACTACGGTCACGACCCCGCCGCGATAGCGGTCGGCGCGGGCACGCGCCGGCTACTACGCCGAGCGCAACTCGCAGGACGCCGTCGGCGCCTACCGGCCGGTCTTCGCCCAGTACCTGGCATTCCAGCAGCGGCTCGGCGTGCGGCCCGTCTTCGAAACGCTGGAGGACTTCGTCGAGCGGTCCTCCGCCCTGATCGGCAGCCCCGCCCAGGTGATCGAGAAGGTGCACCGCTACCACGAGCAGTTCGGGCACACCGTGCTGCACCTGCACGCCGACGCCGGCGGCCTGTCCTGGCCGCAGCACCGGGACAGCATGGAGCTGTTCCAGTCCGACATCGCGCCGGTGCTGCGCCGGGAGATACCGGACCCGCCCTGGGGCTGGGGCGGCGGCCCGCTCGGCGACGACGCGGTGCCCGCATCGACGGCGACCGCGGACACCGGCAGCCATCCGGCGGCCGCCTCGCCGGTCGCCACTACCGGCTGAGCAGGAGGCACCGCATGACCAACACGCCGCTGACCGTCTTGGACCTCGTCCCGATCTCCTCCGGGTCGACCGCGGCCCAGGCGCTGCGCAACAGCATCGACCTCGCGCAGCAGGCCGAACGTCTCGGCTACGCCCGCTACTGGTTCGCCGAGCACCACCTCAATCCCGGTGTCGCCGGCACCTCGCCGGCCGTCGTGCTCGCCCTCACGGCGGGCGCCACCTCAACGATCCGGCTCGGTTCCGGCGCCGTGCAGATGGGACACCGCACCGCCCTGTCGACGGTCGAAGAGTTCGGCCTGCTCGACACGGCCCACCCCGGCCGTTTCGACCTCGGCCTCGGGCGTTCCGGCGGACCCCGCGAGCCGAAGGCGCCGGCGCTCGCGGGCACCGGCGCCGCGGCCGCGGCGGCGGACGGCCGGACCCGGAACGGGCTGCTGATACCGCCCCGGTTCTCCTTCGCGAGCCTGCTGCGCTCGCCCCGGTTCGCGTTGCAGAAGACCCTGCTGCTGCTGCCGCACGCGGAGCCGCAGAACTACACCGAACAGGTCGGCGACGTGCTCGCGCTGATCGCCGGCACCTACCGTTCCGCGGACGGGGAGCAGGCGCACGTGGTGCCCGGCGAGGGCGCGGCCCTGCAGGTCTGGGTACTCGGCAGCAGCGGCGGGGAAAGCGCCGAGGTGGCCGGCCACCGGGGCCTCCGGTTCGCCGCGAACTACCACGTCAGCCCGGCCACCGTGCTCGAAGCGGTCGACGGCTACCGCGCCGCGTTCAAGTCTTCCGACGAGCTCGACCGCCCCTACGTCAGCGTCTCGGCCGACGTGGTGGTCGCCGCGACCGAGGCGCAGGCCCGCGAACTGGCCACCGGCTACGGACTGTGGGTGCGCAGCATCCGCACCGCCGAAGGGGCCATCCAGTTCCCCACCCCCGAGCAGGCCCGCCGCTACCAGTGGACCGAGCCCGACCGCGCCCTGGTCGCCGACCGCATCGACACCCAGTTCGTCGGCAACCCGCGACAGGTCGCCGACCAGCTCGAACGGCTGCGCGACGCCACCGAAGCGGACGAGCTGATCATCACCACCATCACCCACGACCACGCCGACCGCGTCCGCTCCTACCAGCTCCTGGCCGAGGAGTGGGCCAGACGATAGCCATTATCCCGAACGAAACCGTGGTTCCCGTGGCCGCGGCACGCTTCGCCCGCAGGGCTGCGGAAACCGGCAGACGGCCCGGCCGCCCCGGCGCAGGCGCTGATCGCTATCCGGTGAAACACGAATCCGTTCGGAATAACCGGTTGGTTCGCGTTTCTCCGGAGATCCGGTTCCGCGACGAGGCGGCCGTCGAGCGCGAACCGCGCGATCTGGTTGCCGCGGCCCGGGCCGGTAACGCGAGAATGGCGCGCAGGGCAAGGGCGTCGACGTCCCGCTCGATCCCGGCGTCGGTCGCGGCCCCGGCGCGCAGCGGCCGGGTGGCCAGCACCGACAGGACAAGCCAGGCGGCCGCCTCGGGGTTCACGTCGCGGCGGACGCTGCCGTCCCGCTGCCCGCGCCGTATCAGGTCGGCGAGGTGAGCGGCGACGATGGGGGCGACGCGGGCGGACGCCGCGCCGGCCTCGGGGTCTGCGATGAGGGCAGCGGCGTCGGCGAACAGCGCCCGGTGCGACCCGGGCCCGTGCGGCGGGGACCCGTGGGGCGGGGACCCGTGGGGCGGGGACCTGTGCGGCGCGCCGGCATCGGAGGGGCTGATGATGTGCGTCAGCAGGCTGGCGACCGAATCGTGGTGTCCGGCGAGGTCGTCAAGCGACGCGCGCACGTCGTCGGCCAGCCGGTCGAGCACGGCGGCGAACAGGGCGGCCTTGGAGCCGAAGTTCTGGAAGACGACCGGCTCGGTAACCCCGATCCTGGCGGCCACGTCGGACACCTTCCCCGCGCGGTAGCCGCTGGCGGCGAACACCTCGGTCGCGGCGGCCAGGATCGTCTCCCGCCGCTGCCCGGCGGTCATCCGGGTGCGCCTCGTCCGCGTGCCCCGGTCGGCCGGCGCCTGCCTTGTCTCGTCCGACGGCTCCATGGCACCCCCTCAGCAGTTGGCCAGAAAGGTCCAGCTTAGTAGCCGCTAAGCAGGTGAGCGCCCACGATGGTTGCAGATAACAGCAAGAAGGCTGCTCGGGTCCAAGATGGTGGATCGCCGTGCCCGTCCCCGCGCGTACAGCCATCCACCATCTTGATGCCGCCCGCGCCAGCGGCGGATAACAGCAAGATGTAACGAGGCTAAGCGCGCGGCTTGCGTGCTCCGGCGGCCATTCCCGAGCGCACGGTCCTGACGGCCTCGCCCTCGGGCAGTCCGGCGTACCGGGCCGCGTCGATGAGCGAGGTGATCACCGGAATCGGCGGAAGGAGCCCGGCCGCGACCAGTTGTCCGAGGCTGAAGGCGGCGCGGTTCAGCGTGTCGTTCCGTGTCCCCGGCCGGGCCGAAGCGACCCGCTCGGTCTCCGCCCGCAGCGCCGCCATCGCGTACGACCTGGCCTGCGCGCTGTCGGTGACGGGGAGCCGCTGCTCGGGCACGGTCGGCGGCTCGTAGGAGTCCCTGACCAGCTGGGCCAGCCAGGACGGCAGGGGCGCGGGTGCGCGCAGTCCCCTGGCGGCATACGCGCGCCCGTTGATCCGGCTGCCCGCCCCGACCACGTACCCGCCGTCGGCGCGAACGTCGATATGCGGGCCGACGACCCCCGCGGAGTTCCGGATCCGCGGATCCGCGCCCGGGGAAAGGCAGCCCGTAGAGAAGTACAGGTGGCACCCGCCCGAGGGCGTATCCACGATGTACGTGCCGCCCGGGTACCGCTCACCGCGCTTGCTGGCCAGGCCGGACAGGATGTCCGCGCCGGACAGCTGGAAAAGGGTGCCGTCGGCGGGCTCTTCGTCGTCTTCCTCGTCGTGCGGCCGGTCGAGGTCGATTACCACGAGCGCGGAGGGGCCGCAGGCGATCCCGATGTTGTACGGCGCGCGGGCCCACCAGTCGCGGATCTGGGCGGGTGAGGTGGTGGCCAGTTCTTGCCAGTTCCCGCGCAGTGCGGGGCGCTTTGCGCCGACCGCGCAGGGAAAGACGTGCCAGCCGACGCTGGCGGCGGCCAGCGCCGACCGCAGGAGGGCGGGGTCGGCGCGGGTCACCTCGGCAACGCTCACGCCGTCTTTATGCCCTCGAAAGCATGATCGTCTAACCCGGTGACCGCCTCTGACCAGGTGAATATTTACCCAGCAGCCGGATAGGCCAAGGTAAATCGCGCGGCCGTGCCCCGGTGCCGCAAACCCCGTCGGCGGTGGACTACCTCGTGAGTCTCATGAGTGTTCGTCGCGGTGGCGGGGCGGGTGTTTCTTCAGGCGGGTCTGCTCCTAGTACGTAATGCCGGGGAACTGCTCACGCGCGCGCTCAAGCTGATCGGTCCACTCGCGGGGCCAGCCGAAGGCGTGGGCGGCCAGGCCGCGCAGGTCGGCCGCCGCGGCGCCGCTGGTGAAGTGGAGGTATTCGCCCCAGTTCATCCGCCGGCGTATACGTCCCGTCGTCATCGCGCGGGAAGTGCTCGGCCAGGTGCCGGAAGAACCTGGCCATGACCGCGGCCTGCCCGCAGTCGCGCCACAGCGGGTAGAACCAGTCGCGGAACCAGTGCGTGCCCCGCCGCGGGAAGCCGTCCGCGTTGCCGCTGAACCGGCGGTGGACCTGCTTGGCCTCGCGGTCCAGGCCCAGCGCGGTGTATAGGTCATAGATGTAGAACTCGGCCCACTTGCTGTCGCCCCAGATCTCGTAGGCGGGGGAGCCGTGCCTGCCGTTGTTGGCGCTCTCGACGGAATGCCCTATCTCATGGGCGGGCAGTTCGCGGGCCAGGTAGTTGCCCTCTTGCCAGGTGTCAAGGCCGCAGTCGCTGACGTTGTGGTAGTCGTGCACCGGGCTGACGTAGTAGCCGGCATGGCCGCCGCCGTGCCGGCCCGCGTGGTGGATGGAGTAGACGCGCGGGTCCGGTCCGAACCCGTCGCCGTAGGTCCCCGCGGAGCCGTAGGTCGCCTTGGAGTAGTGCCAGACCGCACTGATATAGCGGGGCAGCCAGCCGACTTCGGCGCGGCGCACGTCGGGGTCCAGGTAAACCGCGCAGTGCTCGTTGCTCTCGTAGAGCCGCAGCAGCTGACGGTGGTCGAACCAGTGTTCCTGCCAGGTCTCTGGCAAGCTGGGCAGCTCCCGCTCAGAATCCATCCGGTCCCCCCTTGGTAGCCGACCCACCCTAGGCTACGGCCACACCGCGCGACAGCTGCGGGCGCGCAGCGATAACCATCTAGTTCATACCGAACGGTTCCGGCTTACTCGCCAGCGAAGCTGACTCCGCTTGGCTTCCGTGACCAGGTCGGCATCCGGGGACAGGGCGAGGGCCTCGGCGAGCAGGTCGGCGTGCGGCTGGCCGAGCGCGCGGCGGGCCAGGACGACCGTCGCGAGCACGGTAGCGCGATTGTCCGGGCCGACGTCCACGGCCAGAGCTGGCGCGCACCATTCCTCGACCTCCGCGAACCTGCCCTGCCGCAGCCGCGCCAGCGCCACGCTGTGCTTAAGCCCGGCCCGGTCCACGGGATCTTTCAGCTCTTTAAGCAGATGCTTGGCCGCGGCCCACTGCACCCGGTGCGCCGCCTCGTCGAGCACGTCGAGCGGCAGATCGGGGACGAGCAGCACGTGGTACTCCACCTCGTGGAGGGAGCGCGCCTGCGCCAGCGCATCCGGGCCGCTGGGCGGCGCGGCGAAGCCCGCATGCAATTCCAGCAGCTCGGCCGTCTTCCCCTGGCGGAGGAGCGGCTTGGCTAGTTCTCCCGCACCCAGCCGGGCATCCGGGTCACCGTCAAGGAAGGCGCGGAGCGCGGCCTCAGGATCCAAGGCAGCCCGCAACGCTGCCGCTACCGCTTCTGGACTGTGCTTGCGAGGCTTCAGCGTTGCCGCCGCCCTTGCGTGCACATCCGCATACGGCAGCCCGCGTGCCTGCCGGGACATGATGACGGCGGCGAAAGCCAAGGCGCGTATGCGATCATCCACGCCTTCCGCGGCCAGCGCCCGCTCGCCGAGCCGTTCGGCCTCCGCACCTCGCGTTTCGCCCCGTCTGAGCCGCAGCAGGGCCAGCGCCAGGTACGCCGGAGCTGCGGCAGGCCCCAGGTCTTGCTGCCGGGTCAGAGCCAAAAGGCGGCGATCAGCCAGCAACGTCGCGTCATCGGGCAGCTCCCCCCGGCAGAATTATGACGTGGAGTTCCACCAGGGCGAGGCTGGCGGCTTGCGCCGGGCTCAGCCGCCCGCCAGGAACGCTCAGCCCGGCATGCAGCTCGAGCAGTTCGGTCGCTCGTCCGGCCTTCCGCAGCCGCACAGCGGCCTGCCCCGCCGCCAGCAGCCGCGCCGAGTCAACGTCGCGGAACGCAGTTCGAACAGCCGCGCCCCGTCGGTGATTCTTCCCGAGCGCATCCGAAATGGCATGAGGTTGATCAGGCCGAGCGCTATGAACCCGCCAGCTGCGACAACCACCAGCGGCGGCGTGCCCTGCCCGGAACCCGCGGCACCCAACCCCCAAGCAGCAGGCCGCCGAGCGCCAGGTCCACGAGCGGCCCGGCCAGCGTGATCACCATCCGTCGCCAGACGGAGTGCACGTCGGTGTGCTCAACCCGTCCGCGTAGGGCAAGCCGAGTGACACCTCGACCGTCCCGGCGCGGAACCGGACGGCCCGTTTGCCCCCGAGCTGGAACGCCTTTACCTCCGCCCCAACCGCCCGGCAGGCAACCAGGTGCCCGAGTTCATGCACGACCACGGCGACCATGGTGGCGAGGGAAAGCACCACAAAGCCCAGCGTCAACAACCCGTTCTGCGCTCCCCGCACCCCGGCAAACGCCACCAGCGGCAAGAAGGCCATCGCGAAGATGACTAGCGTTGCCAGCGTTCGGCCGACGAAATAAAGCTCCTTCTTGCCCACGCCACAGATGATGACATAAACCGACATGGCGGGACTCTTTATTGACGCTTTTCTGCCAATTGCGCCGCTCGATGGGCACGAGAAAGCCCTGGTAAAGTGCGGCCGAGCGCGACTATCCGGCCGCGTACCGCCGGATAAAGAGCGCACGTCAGTAATGGATCGGCCCGATGGCCCCGCCGCCGACCACGATCGCGTCGCCGTTAATGGCAACGCTCTTGGGTGAAGACAGGAACGCCACCACCGAGGCGACCTCGTCCGCCGTGACCAGCCGCCCGATCGACACGGAAGCCGCGAGCTGCCGCTCCACCTCCGCCACCGTCACCCCGGCCCGCTCGGCCCGCAGCGCGAGCATCGCCGGCGTCCCCTCGGTCACCGTCATTCCGGGATGGACCACGGTGACGTTGACCCCGTGGTGGCCGAGCTCGTCGGCGAGGTTCTTGGTCATCGCCGCGACCGCCACGTTCCGCACCGTCCCGGTGATCGCCCCGGTGGAGCGCGCGGCCAGCCCGCTGATGTTGATGATCCGCCCCCACCCGTTGGCCCTCATCGACGGCGCGACCGCGCGGGCGCACCGCAGGTAGCCGAGCACCTTCACGTTCAGCTGCTCGTTGAACTCGTCCTCATCGAACTCCTCGAGCCCGGCGGTCGCCCCCGTGTTCACCCGCGCCGCCGCGTTGACCAGGATGTCCACCCCGCCGAAGGCGGCCGCGACATCCGCCGCCATGTGCCGGACGGCATGGTCGTCCCCGGTGTCGCAGCCAACCGTGATCACCTGCCCAGCCGCCAGCCCCCCGGCCTCGAGGACGATCTTCCTGGCCTCTTCCAGCCTGGCGGTATCCCGCGCCACCAGCGCAACGTGCGCCCCCTCGCCCGACAACGCCTTCGCAACCGCGAGCCCGATCCCCTTGCTCCCACCGGTCACGATCGCCCGCTTGCCCACCAGCTCAAGATCCACGCCCCGATCCTCCCACAAGAAAAACCCCCACCGCGGATGACAGGCGTCGCGCCCCGCTGCACCCGCCTGGAAATACGATTGCGCAGCACCAGCGCCTGCTGAGAGCATCGCCAGCGTGATCGCAGCCAAAGAGCGGGAATGCCTGATCGTGACCGGGATGCCGGGAGCGGGGAAGTCGACGGTAACCAGGCTGCTCGCCGCGCAGCTACCCCGCCCCCGCCCGAACCCGCCTGCGAAGACGAGGGTTACCCCGAGCCCGGCAGCGACGACTGCCTCCAGCCCGCCGGCGAAGACGAGGATTGCCCCCGGCCCGCCGGCGAAGACGACACATACGCCGGGCCTGGCGGCGAAGGCGACTGCCCCGAGCCCGTCGGCGAACACGGTGACTGCCGCAGGCCCGACGGCTGTGACCGCTCCCGGCCCGGGGACGGCCATGCCCGCCCCGCCGGCGACCCGGACATCCGGCCTGGCGGCGACCGGCACCGCGCACCATCCCCGCCCCCGCCCGCCGATGACCCCGCGGCGGAAGACGAGGCCGAAAAAGACGAAGGCGGCGCCCGCTATCCCTCCGGCCCCGGCACCCCGGCCAGCGGCCAGGCCAAACTCCCCGCGCTGATCAACCTGCTCGTGCCCGCCGCCACCTTGCTCGGCTGGGGAAGTGCCCCCGGCCAGGCCGGGCTCTGGGGCAGATGCCGGGGACCCGCCTGCCCGCATCCAGCGGTTCCTCGCCGGCCTGGGCATCACGCCCGGCGCACTCGAACCGATCGCCCACGGCACCTGCGACCACCAGCATGCCGAGCCCCGCTACGTCCCCAGCCGCAAGCTGAAGCACATCGTCCGCGCCCGCACCCAGACCTGCACCGCCCCCGGCTGCGGCGGCCAGTCCATCTGTGCCGACCAAGACCACGTCGTCCCCTACCCCGACGGACCAACCTGCGAGTGCAACCTGCACCCTCAGTGCCGTGCACACCACCGGGCCAAGCAGTCGCCCGGGTGGCAGGTGGAACAACCCGAACCCGGCATCATCCGCTGGACCCTCCCCAGCGGCCGCACCCGCACCACCCGCCCTACCATCTACGACTGCTAGGGCGCGGGGTCGGTCACAGTGGTGCGTCGCCGGAGCGTTCCAGGTCGAGGGCGACCGCCCGGACCGCGTCCACGATGGGCAGCAGTCGCTCGCCGGTCGGGGTGAGGGCGTAGACGGTCGGCTGCGGCCGCGCGACTCGGCGGTCCGGCTGACGATGCCGGCCACATCACCGTGGACCGGATCGCCGGCGTGGGCGCTTGGTCCCCCCTGGGCTGATAACCACCCCGCTCGACACGAAATCAGCAACGACGAGCCGAGCAGTCCGCAGCCGCCGCACCGTCGTGTCCAGGCCGTCCAGCTGGCCGTGGGCGTCCGATCCGCTCGCGGGCAAGAATTTGACGATGCTCTCTTTCTCCGCACGGTCCGTGGCCTTGAACGCGCTTCCCGACTCCCCGGCATCGGTCGGGGTCAACGTCGTGATCTCCGGCAGGCCCCGCTCCCGCAGCAGCCGCAGCAGCCGTTCCGGGGTGCTCACCAGCGCCTCCACCCGTTCAGCAACATAGTCATCATCCGAACGAATCCGCGGTTCCCGCCCTACCCGGATTCCCGCCCCAGCGGACCCGACGTTTAACGGCAGGCCCGCCCCGCACCCTACCGCTGCTCGTTCCCCCGCTAACGTCAGCGCGGGATGGCACTATCTATAGGGTTACCCGTCGTCGGGCGGGGCTGGTCAGCGGGAGGCGCGGGCGTGGGCAAGGCGAGCCGGCTGCACCGGCAGAAGAAGGAGAAGGAACGCCAGCAGCGGCGCGGCGGCCCGGGCGGGAGCGGGCCGGGTGCGGCGTTCACCCCCGGCCCGGGATCCGGTCCCCGGCCGGGGCCGGATCGGGCTCCCGCGGACAGCGAGCGTGCGGCCGCCGCGGTCGTCGAGGCGCTCACGGCGGTCCGCGGCGGCCGGCCGGACGCCTATTCCGGCATCTTGACCGAGCTGGCGAGCGAGCGGACGCCCGCCTGGACCAGGGCGGTCAGCCGGGTCCTGGTCGAGATGCTGCGGATGTCGGTGACCCGGTCCTGGCGCGCGGGCTGGCAGCCCGCCGAGCTGACCAGGCATGCCGGGCGGGAGCTGTCGCCGCAGCACGCAGCGGTGGCCGCGGACATGATCGCCGCCGAGATGAGCAGCTACCCGGCGGCCACCGTCGACCAGCGGTGGGCCGTCCAGGTCGCCGCGGCCCGCGCACTGTCGGTAGCGGCCGCTGCCGGCGCCGATGATGCCGGGAGCACGGCCGGGAGCGCGGGCCCGGACGGCGGGAACTGGTGGGGGAGCGACGCGGACTACCTGCCCGTCTGGGCGAAGCGGTCGGCCGCGGTCGGCGGCCTGCGGGACGCGGTGGCTACCGCCATCGAGTTGCTTCACCTGCTTCAGCGCCTGCCGGTCCTTGAGCGGCTGCTGCCGCTGCCGGGAACCGCGCGGACCGCCGCGTCCGAGCATGCCACGGCGGCCCCGGCGGCCGGGCCTGCCGGGCCTGCCGACGAGCGGATGCTCAGCCGGATCCGGGCGCTGCTGGCGAAGGCGGAGGCGACGGAGTACGCCGAGGAAGCCGAGGCGCTGTCCGCCCGCGCGCAGGAGCTGATGGCTAAGTACAGCATCGACCAGGCACTGCTCGCCGCCGACTCGGGCCGCGAGGACCGGCCGGCCGGACGGCGCATCGCCGTCGACAACCCCTACGAGGGGCCGAAGACATCGCTGCTCCAGGCCGTGGCGCTGGCCAACCGGTGCCGGGTCATCTGGTCGAAGGAGGTGGGCCTGGCGACGGTGGTCGGATTCGGAGCGGACCTGGACGCGGTCGAGGTGCTGTTCACGTCGCTGCTTGTGCAGGCCAATAGCGCCATGCTCCGCGCCGGGTCGCGGCAGGACGCCTACGGCCGGTCAAGGACCAGGGCGTTCCGCCAGTCTTTCCTGGTGTCCTACGCGATCCGGATCGGGGAGCGCCTGGCTGAAGCGGCCGAGCACGCGACCGAGGAGGCGGCGGCGGAGCAGCAAGCCGCGGCCGGCGCCGCGGCGGCCGAGGACGGCGCCCGGAGCGCCGGCACCGCCCTGGTGCCGTTCCTGGCCGCCCGGCGGCGGGCGGTCGACGACGCGGTGGACGACCTGTTCGGCGACACGCTGAAGCGCGGGCGCTCGGTCCGGGCAACCGACGCCGAGGGCTGGGTATCCGGCCGCGCCGCCGCCGACCAGGCCACCCTGCACAACCGCGCCCCCGTCACCAGCCCGCCGTCCGCCTTCCAGGCCTGACGGCCCGTCGCCGGCGGCGGATGGCAGCGGCTCGCATATGGCAGGCACCCCGCCCCCGTTCGGGATGACCTGCCTGTTCCTCACCGCTGGCGCGGCCCTGCTCAGACGCCCGCGGGGGCGGGGGCGGCGGTCGCGTACTGGCTCGCCGGGCGGGGCAGCCCGTAGTGCTCCCGCAGGGTTGAGCCCTCGTATTCGCTCCTGATCAGCCCGCGCTGCCGCAGCAGCGGCACGACGTGCTCGGCGAACAGCTCGAAGCCGGAGGGCAGCACCGCCGGCATGATGTTGAACCCGTCCGCCGCACCCTGTGCGCCCCACCGTTCGATGGTGTCAGCCACCTGCTCCGGGGTGCCCGCGAAGGTCCGGTGACCGCGGCCGCCGCCCAGCCGGCCGATGAGCTGCCGGACGGTCAGCCGCTCCCGCCTGGCCAGTTCGACGATCAGCGTGTACCGGCTCTTCGCGCCCTCGATCTCGTCTTCGGCGGGCAGGTCGTCAGGAAGCGGCTTGTCCAGCGGAAGTTCCGCCGGCGAAAGCCCGAACTGGCGAGCCAGCCGGTCCCTGGCGTGCTCGGCCAGGATCAGCCGGTCCAGCTCCGCGTCGAGGATGCGCGCCTCGGTCTCGGTCGAGCCGATTACCGGGACGAGCCCGGGGAGGATCTTGACGCCGCCCGGATCCCGGCCCGCGCGCGCGGCGCGCCGCTTCAGGTCGGCGTAGAACGCCTGGCCGTCCGCGAGCGTTTGCTGCGCGGTGAACACCGCCTCGGCGTGCCGGGCCGCGAACTCCCTGCCGTCCTGCGACGACCCGGCCTGCACCAGCAGCGGATGGCCCTGCGGGGAGCGGGGCAGGTTCAGCGGGCCGCGCACCGAGAAGAACCGCCCGCGGTGGTCGATGGCATGGACCTTGGCGTCGCAGGCCCACACGCCGCGCCCGGGGTCAGCCACGACCGCGTCGTCTTCCCAGCTGTCCCACAGCTTCCTGGCGACCTCGACGAATTCGCCGGCCCGCTCATAGCGCTCCGCGTGCGACGGCTGGCCGTCCAGGCCGAAGTTCCTGGCGGCGTCGTCGCCGGCCGTGGTGACGATGTTCCAGCCGGCCCGGCCACCGCTGACCAGGTCGAGCGATGCGAACCGGCGGGCAAGGTTGTAGGGGTCGTTGTAGCTGGTCGAGGCGGTGGCGACCAGGCCGATGAGCCGGGTGGCCCGCGCCACCGCCGTCAGCAGGGTGAGCGGCTCGATCCGGCCGACCGGCCGGCGGCCCGGTTCACCCTGCAGAACCGGGCTGTCGGCCAGGAACACCGAGTCGAACTTCACCGCCTCGGCCAGCCTGGCCAGCCGCTCGAAATACTCGGTATCCACGTTCGCCAGCGGGTAGGCCCCCGGCAGCCGCCACGACGCCTCGTGGTGGCCGGTGTCCATCATGAACAGGTTGAAGTGCATCACGGCGATCCGTTCTCGGTTACCCCGAGCTCGGCCAGCAGCCGCGTCCGGAGTGAGATGAACTCCGGGTGCCCGCGGTCCCGGGGACGGGCGGGGTCGTATTCGCTGAGGCTCCGCGCGACCGGAAGATCGACGGTGATGGCGCCGTCGACGAGGACGAGGACGCGGTCGGCGAGACCGATCGCCTCGTCCACGTCGTGGGTGACCAGCAGCACCGCCGGGTTGTGCTTGGCGCACAGGTCCTGCAGCAGCCGGTGCATGCGGGTCCTGGTCAGCGCGTCAAGCGCGCCGAACGGCTCGTCAAGCAGCATCAGCTGCGGTTCGCGGACCAGCGCGCGGGCGAGCGCCACCCGCTGTGCCTCGCCGCCGGAGAGCGTCACCGGCCAGGCGCGGGCGTGGTCGGCCAGGCCCACCTCCCGCAGGGCGTCGAGGCTCTGCTGACGGAGCTGGCCCGGTCCGTTCGGGCCGGCCGGCTTGAGACCGAGCGCGACGTTGGGCAGCACCCGCTGCCACGGCAGGAGCCTCGGCTCCTGGAATACCACCGCGCGACGCCGCGGTACCAGGACCTCGCCTCCGTAGTCCGGGTCCAGGCCGCCGAGGATGCGCAGCAGCGTGCTCTTGCCGGTGCCGCTGCGGCCGAGGAGGGCGACGAACTCGCCGGGGGCGATCGAGATGTCAAGGCCGCGCAGGATGTCCCGTCCGCCGAACGCGCGGGTGACGCCCTTCGCGTACACGGCGACGTTCTTTGTCGTTATCACGGTCATCTGCCTCACCCGCCCTGGTAGCCGCGGCGCCAGGCCAGCAGGGAGCCTTCAAGCAGCCGGACGATGACGTCCGCGAGCAGGCCGAGGGCCGCGTAGATGGCGAGGCAGAGGAACATGATGTCGGTGCGGTCGGTGGTCTGCGCCTGGTTGATGAGGTAGCCGAGGCCGCTCTGCGCGTTGATCTCCTCCGCCACCACGTCGACGACCCAGCTGGCGACCAGCGCGTACCGCAGGCCAACGAGGAATCCCGGCAGCGCACCGGGCAGGATGACCCGCCGGATAAGGCCGAGGCGGTTCAGGCCGAATGTCTTGCCCGCCTCCACCAGCTTCACGTCCACGCCCCGGATCGCGGCGTACGTGTTGATGTACACCGGGAACAGGCAGCCGAGCGCGATCAGGAACACCTTGGGGAACTCGCCGACGCCGAACCAGATGATCACCAGCGGGACCAGGCCGAGGATCGGCACCGCCCGCGCCGCCTGGAGAACGGGGTCGAGTAGGTCCTCGCCGATCCAGAACAGGCCGCAGACCGTCGCGAGCGCGGTGCCGGCGGCGACGCCGAGGACCAGGCCCTCGGTGACGCGCTGGAGCGAGACCAGCAGGTTGGGCAGCAGGACGTTCTGCGCCCACAGTTCGCGGGCCGCGTCGAGAACGGCGACCGGAGACGCCACCTCGACGCTGGTGAACACGCCGGCCGAGCAGACGGCCTGCCAGATGACCAGCACCAGCACCGGGCCCGCGACGCGGCGGGCCAGGCGCGGGACGCGGATCGGGGACCTGCGCTTCCTGACGGGCACCGGCCGGGTCAGGGGGATATCCCCCGGCGTGACGCCGGGGGAATCCAGCCTGCTGAGGGTCGTCATGAAACCCCCGCGGACGCGAACACCGGCCTGCTTACGAAGCGGGTGCCCTCGACCAGGTCCGACTCACGCCCGTCGGGCCCGACCGGGACCTCGCCGATCAGCGTGACCCGGTGCAGCACGCGCTCCACATCGAGGTGGCCGAGATCCTGCGGGCCGAGATGCGAGGTGGCCCGGTTGTCCCAGAACGCGACGCTGCCCGGCTGCCAGCGGAACCGCACCTGGTACTCGGGGCGGGTGATCTCGTCGAACAGGTAGCCGAGGATGAGGCGGCTCTCGATCGGCGACACGTCGAGGATGTGGTCGGTGAAGACCGGGTTGACGAACAGGCCCTTCTCCCCGGTGCGCGGGTGCACCCGGACGACCGGGTGGTGGGAGACGAGGGCGTTCTGCTCGTAGAGTCCTGAGAGGCCGCTGCGGCCGGGCCGGGGCAGCCCGGACCAGTTCGCGCCGTACTTGTGCTCCGCGCGCAGCGTGTCCACGAAGCGCTTGACCGGCTCCGACAGGCCCTCGTAGGCGGCCACCAGGTTGGTGAACGTGGTATCGCCGCCGAAGGCGGGGATGACGTCGGCGCGCAGGATGGAGCCGCCGGCGGGTTGACGGCCGGGGTGACGTCGGTGTGCCAGCCGCTGGTGTAAGAGTACTTACGGATCTTGGGCTCGTCGTCGATGCCGTACCGCTGGGCGAAGCGGCGCGGGTCGACCGTGTAGATCTCCGGGTAGGACTCCGGCGGCGCGTCGTCGTGCGGGTGCGCGTAGGTCAGCTCGCCGAACTGCCTGCCGAACGCGATCTGGGACGCGTGGTCCAGGCTCTGGCCGTTGAAGAACACGACCCGCCACTCGTCAAGTGCCCCCTGGATGACCTCGATCTCGGCGGCGGAGAGCGGTTGGGAGATGTCTACGCCGCCGATTTCCGCGCCGATGCGCCCGGCGACCGGGTTCACTGTGATCTCAGCCATTTTGCGGTACCTCCTTGAGGATCGCGGCGAAACGGGTTTCCGCCGCGGTGTTGAACAGCCGGGCCACGCTGTAGTCGGCGCTGGACCCGGTGCTGGCCATCAGGGCGACGACCTGCTGCAGGGCGCCTTGCACGGCATCGGTGATCGGCACAAAGGTCTCGGTGCCGCCCGCGTTGAGAATGAGCTTGGCCACGGCCGGCGTCTGGTGCTCGACGTCGACGTAGTAGTCGGTGATCCACTGGCTCTCGTGTGCCTTCTGCCAGTTCGAGGCCTCGACGATCCGCTTGAGCAGGTCGTCGATGGCCGCGAGCTTCGCCGGGTTGCCCAGGGCGGCGTTGCTGGCGAGGAAGTAGTCGTAACTGGCCGGGCTGACCGAGTCGATGGTGGCCAGGACCGCCGCGTCGGGGTGGGTCTGCTCGTAGTCCACCTTCTGCTCCACGCTGACGACGGACGCGGCGGCGGCGCCCGACTCCAGCACCGTGCCGAGCTGCTCGAGGGTGACGTCGACCTGCTTGACGTCCTGCTGGGTGAGCCCGGCGGACTTCAGGGCGCGCAGCGCGAACGCCTGCTCCGCGGTCCCGGTGGTGTAGGCGACCGGCTTGCCGCGCAGCTGCGCGATCGAGGTGATGCCCGGCTGGGCCAGCAGGTACTCCCACGCACCGATCGGGCGGTTGACCGCGACGGCGGTGACCGGCAGGCCGGACTTCTCGGCCAGCGACGCGGGGAGGTCGCCCATGGTCCCGATGTCGATGCGGCCGGCGGCGAAGCCCGCGTCCACCAGCGGGCCGCTGGCGAACTCGACGAAGTTCACCTTGTAGCTGGCGCCCTTCAGCACACCCGAGTCCGTGAGCAGGGTCTCCAGGTCCTGTTGCTGGTCTCCGAGGTTGATGACCAGCCCGGACGAGCCGCCGCCGCTGCCCTGCGCGGCGGTGTCCGTGGCCGACGAACCGCTGCTCGAGCACGCCGCGGCCAGCCCGAGGAGGCTGGCGAGCGTGAGGGCGCCGAGCAGGCGGCCGGTGGTATGTGACATCTGGTAGTGGCTCCCTTGGTACTTAAGGATCATTTCTGGGCGTGCCGAATAGAGCTGGCCAGCCGGGTATTTCGCGGGCCGCGACGGCGATATCCTCCGAATGCGGATTTCCGGGCACCGGACGGTCCCGTACGCGTCGAGAGAACGCGTCGGGTAAGGAAAAGATGCGGCTGCGGCGCCTGTTCAGCACCGGCCCGGACGACCGCGTCGGCAGGCGCGACATAGCGCGCTGGCCTGCCGGCAGAGGTCGACATGCAGTCGCCAGGTCAGCGGTTCGAAACGATCCATACTTAAACGGTAGGAAATATGGGTTGGTTTGGTCAATATTGCAACTATGTGAATTAATTCCAGCCCGTCACTTCGTCGGCGGGCCTGGAAAGGACGGGGGAGCGGCGCAGCGGGTTCGCGTAGACGTCGTCGAGAATCGCGGTGCCGGCCGCCACCTCCAGGGCGTGGCTGCCGAAGCTGGAGGCGATGATCGAGCGGCCAGGGTCGGCCCCCAGCCTCGATCGCTGCCTGGATCGCTCGCTGACCTCCGCCCGGAGGGTCTCCATGCACCCGGGCAGGTCCATGATGCCCTGCTCGGTCACGACGAGCAGTTCCGGGTTGAGTACGTCGAGCAGCAGGGCGGCGGCGGCGCCGACCAGCCTGGCCCGCTCGTGGAACAGCGCCACCGCTCGCCGGTCGCCGCGCCGGGCGGCGGCGACCAGGGCCTCGAACGCGGGGTCGGGCGTGATGCCCGCGCGAGCCGCTCGCACGCCAAGTTCGTGACTTGCGGCAACGGCCTGCAGGCAACCGCGCCAGCCGCACGCGCACCGCTCGCTCCGGCCCGCCAGGGGCAGGTGCGCCACCGATCCGGCCGCGGACTGCGGGCCGTGGTGAATCCGGCCGCCGGTACCGAACGCGGCGTCGATCACGTTCCCCACGAACAGGTGCACGACGCTCGTGCGCGCCCGCGCGTCGCCGAAGAGCTGCTCGGCCCGGGCGAGCGCGCGGGCGTGGTTGTCCACCCGGACCGGGAGGCCGGTCTCGTCCGCCAGCAACTGGCAGACCTCCACGCCGTGCCAGCCGAGCGATGCGTGCTCCACGATGACGCCGTCGGCCCGGTCCACCCATCCGCCGACGGCGACGCCGACGCCCACCGGGGCCCGGCCCGCCGCGTGCCGCGCGAGGAACCCCGGAATGCGCCGGGCCGCCCGCAAGACCACCTGCCGCGGACCGGCGCCCAGATGAGGCACCCGCTCCTGCGCGATAACGTGACCGCGCAGGTCAAGGAGCGCGAGCGTCGAATGGCTGTGCGCGATATGCACCCCGCAGGCAACCCGGCGGCTGGTGTCGATCTCCACCGGGACGTGCGGGCGTCCCGCGGCCTTCGGCCCGGCCGCCGCCCTGGACGTGCTTGCCGCGGGGGACTCCCGCAGCAGTCCCGCGGTTATCAGTTCGGCCGACAGCCGGGTCACGGCCGCCGGGCTGAGCCCGACGAGCCGGGCGATCGTGCTCCGGGCGACCGGACCGTGATCGAGGACAGCCTGCAGCACCCCGCTGTCGTTCGATGTCTGGCGGTGGTCCCCCGTTCGCGCGATATCGCGCCGCCGCACGGGGGCGCGGGCCACCGGTTCCCGGGGATCGTCGGCAGCCATAGGTAGTACTCTACTAAATCGATGGGTTTTATCAACAAAGAGTTCTGACGACCTGTTCACCCGGCGGGGATCGCGAACACGACCTTCTTTGGTCGGAAGCAAGAGTCCATCGTCTTCCCCTTGCCCAGCCGCCTGACCTCGGCGGCGCCCGTCCCCGTCGGACACGTGCGCCTCCAGCCACCGGTCGGCCCGAATCCGGGCGAGGGCCTCGCTGCCGTCGTCGTCGGCGTTCATCCGAACGTGCCCCTTGCGCAGTGCCGCCACCCGAGTGCCGGCCCGCATGGGACGCGTGCGTTGCAGGAAGTACCTGAGTTCGAGCTGGTCTCTAGGGGGCGGAATGCCCGGACCGATTCGAAGCGTGAAGCTGTGCGCCGCGCTCAAATCGTCTAGCGCCGGGACCGGGACCACGGGGACGATCCGCCCGCTGCCGTCGCTGGTGCCGAGCAGTCCGTCGAACTGCGCGTCGAGTTCCGCCTTCTTGGCCGTGCTGGCGTGGAAGAGGAGGTAACGCGGGCTGAATTCTCGACACCATTGCCAAGCGCGCCAACGCGGTCCTGGCTAACAGTTTCAACCGCTCAGCAGCCGGAATAGGGGCGCGATCTATGCTGCCTTCGGCGGTAATTCCGGGTGCGGGGTTGGCGGTGCGTGACTGTGTGCGACTTGGCCGCGCGGTCCGTGCACCGTGGTGGTCCCGTCTGGATGGAGTACGATCCGCCAGCCCTGCCGGTGGATGCAGACGTCATGGTGATACTGGCATAGCAGGATGCACCCGCCGACCGAGGTTTCGCCGCCGTCTTGTTTGTGCCGGATGTGGTGCACGTCGCAGTAAACGGAAGGGCGGCCGCACCGGGGCCAGGCGCAGCGCTTGTCGCGGAGCAGGACGGCGCGTCGGATGTGGCCGGGGATGCTGGCTGAGTAGCCGATGTCGAGCGGAAGTGACGGCGTGTTGTACGGCTTTTCCAGCAGGCCCTGGCGGAGGACCGCGGCGATGCCTGCCGGGCCGGATACCAGGTCGATGGCGAGGCGGGCCATGGCGTAGCGCAGTGCTCGCCATGCCTGCGGTGACAGCGACCGGGACCGGACGCGTTCCGTTCCGGGCGGATCGGTGGCCTCGCCGCCGACAGTGGCCTCCCCGCCAATGGTAATGCCGGCGTCGGCGGTGCTGCCCGGGGTGACTGTGCTGCGTGCGGTGACGGTGCCGTCTGCGGTGACGGTGGCCTCCGCCGCAGCGGCTGAGGATTCTCCGGCAGCGGCGGGGCGGTCCCCGGCGGCGGTCCGAGCCAGGTCGATCATCGCGTCGATGACGCTCAGGTCTGCCTGGCCGGTGACGACCGGGACGGTCTGCGCGTCGCAGGCGGCGGCCTCGGCGTCCTTGCCGGTCATGAACCCGTCCTCACCGAGGCGAGCCCGGATCCAGGCGTCCTCGAGGCCGGCCGCCCCTGGTATCTGGCGCAGTTGCGAGATCGGGATGTGCGCGATGACCTGGGTGTCGGCGCCCGCCCGGTCGGGTACCAGCTTCGCGCGCATCAGCAGTTCGCACGCCAGCTGGAGCGCGTCGTGGAACCGCTTGCCCTCGGTGCGGTCGTCCCCCGGACCTGCCTTCTTCCCGAGCGCTTCAAGGACCGCGCGGACGGCGGCCGAGCACTCGGGAGTCAGGTTGCCCCGGATGACTCCGGCGCCGCCGAATGTGGTGCCCACCTGGACGTACCGGTCATCGAAGCCGTCGTCCGGCTGGTCCGGGTCGGGCTGTTGCTGCCGCCACCGTTCGATGGCGCACGCGGCGATTGTCGCCAGATCGTCGAGCGACGCCCCGGAGGCCGCGGCCTCGACGAGGATGCGGTCGGTCTCGTCGCGCATGTCCGCCGGGAGTTTTCGCGTCCACTCGCCAATCGCGGCGGCCCACGAGTCCGTGATGTCGCCGGCCGCTAGGGCCTCGGTCAGGTGCTTCCGCTCGCCGAACCGGCGCATCCGCCGCACTGCGGCCCGTGCGTCCTTCCTGGTCAGCTGGGCCTTTGCGGCCAGCCACGCCGAAGATGACCCGTATCCGTCGCTGTCGTGCGCGTCCGCCGCGTCGAACCGCCGCAGCAACCCCGCGTAAGCGGCGGCGAGCTTCGCCTGGATCCCGCCGAGCGCGATCAGCGCCTCGCCGCACGCCGCCCCGTCAAGCTCGGCCGCACCGGGGGAGTTGAGGTAATCCGCGACCGCGTTCCCCGCCCGCAACGCCTCGGCGACGCTCCCCGGCACGGCGCCCGCGGCCTGCCAAACCGCCGCACCGTCACCTTTCGTGCTGCCGCCGGTAGTGCTGTCGCCGGTAGTGCTGTCGCCGTCGCCCATACTGGATCACCCCCCGAGGAAGATAGCCAAAGATCGTTTATTTTAACGATCTTTAACTTGCCTCTATCTAAATCTTAGCAATCATATTTCATGATCACAATTCAACCATCAAGATCATTTTCGAATTTCCGAATAGGCTATGTGTGGGTGGGTGTGCATATCGCTACTATTCGGGCTAATCGGTAAAACCGCCGATGTGGAGCAACGCCTGCCCCGGGCCGCCCGGCCAACTTCCATTTCGAGTTCCCGGTTCCGGCACTCGAGCTCCCGCATCCGGTCCTTGTCCGGCATGCTTTCCGGAAGCGGCTGATTCGCGTTATTGCGCCCTGTCGCTTCCCGGGCACGTCCTACTCGCCCTCGACAACAACGCCACCTGGCACGACATCGCGACCGCCCTCGCCACCGGCCCCGAGCAGGCTGAGCTCCGCTACAGCCCCGACTCCCCAGTCGCCGACAGCGACCATCGAACCCGTTGCCGCTCGGCCCGCCCGCCGAAGTCATGCGACTTAACCGACGTCAAGGTGAGGAAAAATGATGACTAAGGCACCGCACGACTCGTTGCACCCGGCGGTTCCCGCCGGCGCCTACGACGACCTGCTCGCGCGCGTACTGCCGAAAGCCCGCGCGCAGCGCGTCTGGGAACCCGGCGACGGCCGGCTCCGGCGCTGTTCGTTAGCCACGGTGCCCCGCCCACCCTCGATGACCCGCGATGGCTTGACGACTTGTTCACTTGGGCGCAAACCATGCCCAAGCCCAAGGCGATCGTGGTCGTCTCTGCACACTGGGAAAACGCCCCGCTGGCCATCTCTGGCAGCGTCGCCGGCACACCTCCTGTACGACGACTTCGGCGGCTACCATCCGCGCTATTACACGCTGCAGTATCGAACGCCCGACGCCACTGCCCTCGCAGGGCGCATCGCCGGTACGTTCAGTGGCACCACCCAAGTACACCACCATGCCAGCCGAGGGCTTGACCACGGCGCGTTCATCCCGCTCATGGCCATGTACCCGGCTGCCGACGTGCCCGTCATCCAACTCAGCATGCCGAGCCTCGACGCAGCGGCGCTGCTCGCGCTCGGGCAGCGACTGCGGCCGCTGCGTGATGAAGGCGTCCTCGTCGTCGGCTCGGGATTCATGACCCACAGCTTCGCCGCCGCACGCAACCCGGCGCTGGCCGGATACACCGAGGCATTCGACGCCTGGGCCGCCGACGCCCTTGCCCGCGAGGACATTGATGCGCTCACCGACTTCCGCACCAAGGCTCCCGGCGCCGCCATCGCCCACCCCACCGCCGAGCACTACGTCCCGCTCCTGCTAACTCTCGGTGCGGCCAGCACACCCGGCGCGCGTCCGGTGACAGCTATCGAGCGGATGGTGGCCGCCAACTCCATCCGCTCAATTCAGGTCGACTGACCGGGACCCGTCGCGGTTTCACGCCGGGTGGGCTCTGATGAGGCTCTTCGCCTTCAGTGAGAGGCGAGAATGGTGCGGGCCAGGCTCCGCCAGAGGTGCGGAAACCTGGCCCGCAGGGCTGGTCGTCAGGCGCTAACCGCTATGCGGACGCCAGCGAGGCGCGCAGGGCGAAGGACACGACCGCGCCCTTCGCCAGTTCCGGCGCGTTCGGGCTGGAATTGCACTGGCCCTTCTTGGGACCGGACATGTACCTCGCCACGTTCCCGGCGAAGTAGACCTCCACCGCGCCCGGACCGGTGACGCCGGCGAACCTGCCGGTGCTCTTGCTCGGCACGGCGGTGAAGGACACGTAGACCGTGGCCGTGAAGTGGCAGTTCGTCGAGTTGAACGTCTGGCCTTGCCGCGGCGTGGCGGTGACCAGGCCGACCAGGTTCCCGGCGGCGGTCGCGAACGTGTGATCCTCGCCCTTGCCCGGCGGGGTCCCGTGCCCCACGAAGGTGCCGCGGGTGTTCACCAGTCCCCGCCAGGTCAGCGGGATAACGGGCGACTGCGCGGTCGCCGGCTGGCCGTAGATCGCGCCGTCCGCGATCTCCGGAGTGATGCGGCCGCCGTGGTCGGCCGCCTGGCCGCTCGCCAGCGCCGGCGCGGCCGCCAGCGCCAGCGACGCGGCGGCACCCGCTCCGGCTGCCAGTAGCGCCACAAATTTCGTCCTGAGGTACATTGCCCCCCCTGGGGATATTTCCTGCAACGGTTAAGAAAAATGCGGTACCAACATGGCCATTAATGCGACATTTCCGCACGCGCACGATCATCTCGGTTACGTGCCCGTTCTTGAATAATGCCGACTTTGCCACGAGGCACGAGCGTACTCCAAAAACCGAGAGCACAAGGAGCGCTTAACCAATAATAGAAATTGATGATCTTCCATTACTCGCTTCCCGGTCTATTCTGGAAAATACCGGCATTTAGAAGTCATGGGCGGCCAATGGAGACGGCTGCCACAATGAAGGCATGATCCCCGCAGCCCCGCTCCGGACCGGGCAGGTCCTCTTCCTCAACGGGACATCCAGCTCCGGCAAGTCCAGCATCGCCGGGCAGCTCCTGCTGGTCCTGGACCGCCCCTTCTTCCATATGTCCGTCGACGCGGTCAACGCAATGCGCGCCCGCCAGCGCACCCAGGAACTGGACCCCGGCGAGCTGGTCGCCGTCCTGACCCGGACCCGGGCCGGCTTCCACCGCGCGGTGGCGGGCATGGCCCAGGCCGGCAACGACCTCGTCGTCGACTACGTCCTCAGCGAGCAATGGCGCCTGCTGGACTGCCTCACCGTCCTGGCCGGCCTGGACGTCGTCTTCGTCGGTATCCGCTGCTCCCCGCAGGAGCTCGCCCGAAGGGAATGGGAACGCGGCGACCGGCACCCAGGACAGGCAGCCGCGCAGCTCCGGCAGGTGCACTCCTACGGCAGCTACGACATCGAATGCGACACCACCGCCGCCAGCCCCCTCGACTGCGCCCTGACCATCAAACACTCCCTCGGCCAGCTCCCGGCCGCGCGAGCCTTCGACCGCCTCAGGTCCGCACTCCTCAGCTGACCAACACCCCCGAGGCGCACACAGCCAGGGTGCTGTCAGATCCCAAAACCAATGCGCAAACGGTTCCCTTGAGGCAATGCGATGACCCCACGCACCAATTCCCTTGTGTGATGGAATCGCCTTACTTGACGATGCCGCTTTCACGTCGCATGTTCAGTTTTGTGAGGAACTCGTCGCGCCTGCTGAGAAAACTCGGGTGAGACGCCCTATGATCTCCTTAACGGTTCAGGCACCTTGTATGAGTTCGAAGCGTCACGATGGCGGAGCGCGAAGGCGAGGTCAAGTTGTCTACTGCGATCAGGACGTGTGATGATTCCCAACTGTGCGCTGAGCTAAGCGGTGAAACAGAAGGTATCGCGTTTCATGCCTTGTACCACGGAGATCCGCCGTCACGGACGGTCGCAGAATGCGACAACTTTGCGCTGGTGGTGGACATAGCTCCCCTTAGCCTCGGCCATACTCTCCTCGTACCAAGAGATCACTACATCAACTTCGGTACGATCCCGTCGAAGATCAGGGACGAACTCGACTCATTTCGTGAGGCCTGCGTGGCTTTAATATCGGAGCGCTATGGAACCCCGACCGTGCTGGAGCACGGGTCAAGCTCTGCCATGCGAGGGTCCGCATGTATATCTCACGCACACTGGCATCTTATCCCTGGAATTGAATCATCTGTCCAAATATTCGAAAGAGATGGACTGTGTGGAGAGAGCATTAATTCCTGGCAGGACCTTTGTGCGGTCGCCGAACTCGATAGGCCATACATATACTATAACTTTGGTGCCACGCACCACGTGTACAGTGCCAATCTCAGCAAACGACACCAGTACATCAGGATGGTTATAGCCGAAGTCCTCGGTATCGCGGAGCCGGAATGGGATTGGGCCCTCTCCCGTAATCCAGAATTCCTACGGGCCACCGTGAAGGAACTAGCGCACGGAACAGCCGATGATGAATTATCTTCATATTTCGGTCGACGGACCAACGGCGGCTGGAAAGACAACGCTCGGCACTGGGCTTGCCAATCACTTTGGATGTTCGTTCCTTGACACCGGACTCACTTTCCGAAGCCTTGGCTACTTGCTTTCAAGAGATGAATTGCCGCATGATGACTCATGGCAATCGCTGATTTACCACGTGCCGCAGTCGGGCGAGAACCCAGAGAAGATAATTTATCGCGGTTATGATGTAATTGATGAATTGTGGGGATTCGACGTTGACACCCGACTCGATCTCATCTCCCGTGATCCGGTCAGGCGAGCACAGATCCTCTCCTTCCACCGCAAAATCGTTGATGGGCAACCGCGACTCATAGCCGCCGGGCGTGATGTCGCGGCCACTCTGTTGCCGGACGCTTTGCTGCACGTCTACCTTACCGCTGACTTTCTCGTTCGGCGGAGACGAAGGAAGGAGCAGTTCATACATAATCCGATAAGATCAGCGATCGTAGGTACTAACACTGAGCGCGACATTAGGATGCTCGAAGAATGTCGCGGCCTTCCCAATAGCATAATTTTGGACACCGGTAACCTGCCTATCCGCACTGTCCTAAATCAAGTAATTACCGAAATTTGTAGCATCCAAATGACACAAAACGGGAGTGATGAAAATGTTCTCTGATGAACCAACTCGGGTATCTCAGCTCGTGCGAGAATTCCTCGGCGGGCAAAGCGGGACCGTGACAGGGGCCGTCGGCGGACCGCAGGCACTGCTTGCGATAGGTGCTGATGCCAGGGACGACTGCGCGGCCTACGATATAGAGCACCCTGTCACTCTCGTTGTCGGATCGGATTACGTACGCGGTCCCAAGTTCGCCCTCTACGAATTGGGCCTGTTGTCAAATTTCGATATTGGCTATTATCTCGTGGTGGCAAATATCAGCGACGTTGCCGCTATGGGCGCTGCGCCGATCGGAGTGGTTACCGTGGTGCGGTATCCGAATGATCTGGACGACGAAGAGTTTAAACTGATACTCGCGGGCATCCATCAAGCCGCGAACGACCTCGGCACGCATAACGTCGGAGGCGACATTGGCCAAGCGGAGCGGATCATCCTATCCGGGACAGCGTTCGGGCTCGTGGAGCGAGGAAAGGCTCTTACCCGAAGTGCTGCGAAGGAAGGGGACCTGCTCTGTGTTACCGGCCCGTGTGGCATGCTGGGTGCGGCGGTCGCGTATTTCCCTAAGCGCGAGGCGCGAGGTTGGGAACTACCTGCGCAGGTCGAAAAGGAACTCGTCAATAGCTGGAAGCGACCGCGGGCACGTGTCGCTGAGGGCCGACTCCTGTCAAGTAAGCCATTCGCCACGGCCTGCCAGGATACGTCAGATGGTCTCAAAGCAACGATCGAGCAGCTAGCCGAAGCAAGCGGTGTTGGCTTCGAGGTGCAGGCGAGCAGCGTTCCGGTCGAATCGGCAGTAGCTGAGGTAGCCCGACTTATGGAAGTCGATGCGCTGTCCCTAGCCATGAGTGCTTCCGCTGATTTCCAGCTATGCTTCACGATCAGCCCTTACGATCTAGAAGCCTGCCGACACGAATTTCAGGACTCTGGCTTGGAGTTCCATGTCATAGGGAAGGCAACGCCCCAAGCTCGTCGAACCCTTCTAATTACCGAGGGAGGAAGCAGGGGCCCGCTGCCCGGTGTGGCCTGGAAGCATCAGAAGAGTGACGTCAGCGACTTGGTGATCAGAGCGAAGCCATCATGAATACGAGGCTAGATGTTCCGCCGGCTTCCTGAATGGATCGACGCGATAGCGGTCATCGCGTTCAGTGCGGTTATCGCGACTAGACAGGGGAGCCAGTTCAAGTGGTTCTGGGCCTACCCTCCGGTGGCGCGTGCGACTTGGATACCGCTGGCCTTGACCACGGTAGCCGCCTTCTTCGGTGCCTTCCAGCCTGTCAGCAGCTTTCAGGAACGGAAAAAACGACCCGACCGGCAGGTGTGGGATAGACACCTCTTGTATGCACTCGGGGATCTCATAGCGCGCTGCCAGTGGCTAGCCGACCAGAGTAAAGTGGCGGCGACCGGCAGCGCGCAGCCGTTGACCTTTGATTTCGGCGATCTTGGATTGCATGTCTGGAAAGTGGCGTGGCATCGCAGGGGAGAATGGCCGTTCTACGGGAGGGAACTAGAGCGCGTGGAACCGTCCGACTCGGGTCGTTGCCTGCCCTGCGCCAGATCAGCTTCTATAAGGGTAAAGGTGTGGTTGGAAAATGCTGGCAACTGAATGATGAAGTAATCGTCGATAATGATTCGAGATACGGTAATGTGAGTTCAGAGGCGGATTGGCTAGGATTGCCCGCGGCGGAGCGTGATAGCCTCTCGTATCGGGAGTTTATCCGGGTGCGGGACCGAAGTGCAATCCTAGCCTCGCCGATCAGGGATCACCGCCAGAAGTTTATTGGATGTGTTTCTGTTGATATGAAGTCAGGTGTCAATTTTCTACAAGATAAACTCGTCAGAGGGAAGGTTCAGCAACTATGCATCGGGCTGGGCGGGAGCTACTTTGACGGACTGGAATTATGGGTATGAAGATGCGACAGCTCTCCGAGTCACTCGGACGTCCTACTCGGATCATGCGGAAACCTATCGAATGCAAACTCGCCAATTCTCGCGCTACCGGGGACTTGATAATGAGATTCGTAATTTTGTTGCTCATCTCAACCCCGGCCTTATCGCAGATATTGGCAGTGGGTCAGGTCGGGACTCGCTATTCATGGCTGACTTGGGGTATCGCGTCGTCGCGCTTGATTCATGCTGACCGGATGGCGATGGTTGTTATGTCATATTTACTGGCTCGTTACGTATTGCTGAGTGCCGACTTGACGGGCACGACAATCGAGCTGGCCTCGCTCAAGCGGCTCGACGACGAAGCGCGCCTTGAGAAGGTGGGTGGGCGCCCGCCAATGCCGAACGTCATCGCCAAAGAGCGCCGTCCCGCGCGTGCTTTCGGCCCAGCGAAAACAAACGACAAAGACGCTATCTTACGAGATGCTGGGCACCTTGAAGGAAGTGAACGCTATTTCGCGCTCGAGATGGAATGAGGGCTGCGTTCCTTGCCTGCGTCTTCCGTGAGGTTGAATGATCCTGCGTGCGTAGCGGATCCATTTCCCTGAGCGCGGGTGTCCCAACCGTTGCACGCTTGCAACAGCCACGGGAATTATGACTGATGTGTGACTATCCGCATTGACTTCTTTCCTGAGCGGTAGCTAGATCATGTTGGCTAGCGAGAGAGCTAGACCATCCTCGCTAGCGGGCGCTAGGTGAAAGCGAGGTATGGAGGGCGCCATCAACCCGCGTAACTAAGACCGCGGGTTTATACGGAGGT
This sequence comes from uncultured Actinomycetota bacterium, assembly GCA_963785645.1. GTDB lineage: Bacteria > Actinomycetota > Actinomycetes > Streptosporangiales > Streptosporangiaceae > Trebonia. Next base: position 11,087 of record CAWAWG010000011.1, on the reverse strand, counting down.
ATATAGACTACAGACTTTCTATGCATGCCTACCTAAGGACGAGGGGTGCCTGTTCTCCTCGTCCTTTGTGTTGTGACTAAGCTTACTTTGAGATATTTGAAGTCTTTGCGTTGCACGTTCGCCGCAACAACGGGGATTGCGGCCAACGCATGGCGACCGCTGGCCGGGTGAGGTTCATCCTAAAAGGCGCTAAGCATCTGATTTGAACCACCAGCAGGCGATTGCGTTCTGACCCTATACTCTCGATGCTCGGAAGGAAGGGCCTAGCGGAAGTGGACTCCTTGTCCGCCATGACTCCAGCCTTCCACAAACAAACGCTTCCCCAAAACCGAAACCCGTGCTATAGATCTTTCCTCGGCGTTGCGAACCGGCGAATGCCCAGCATGGAGACGAGGATTGAGCAAAGGGGTCCAAGCCAACGGGGCGCGGTATCGCGGCCGGATTTTTTTATTTGAATTGGCTGTAACCCATTGAAAAGTCTCAATTCGAAAAAATAAGCGCTAGTAAACGCTAGCTATTTTACTAGCGCTTATCTTCGTTTATTGGCGTTTAAGAGGCGTTTGCTTGCGTGGATTTGGCGCCGGCGGGGCGCGCTCGCGACCTCGCTTCGAGCGCGACGGCCTTCGATGCGGCGGCGCGACACCGCGCGATCGTCGTGCCGATAGCCGTTTCTTGCGCCGGGACCCAGTGAGCCTATCTAGGACGAGGAGTCGAGCCCCATGTTCATCCAGACCGAAGCCACCCCCAATCCCGCGACCCTGAAATTCCTTCCCGGCCGGCCGGTGATGGACGAGGGCACGTTCGAGGCGCGCGACGCGGTTCAGGCCGAGCGCTCGCCGCTCGCCAAAGCGCTGATGCAGCTGCCGGGCGTCAGCGGCGTGTTCTTCGCCAATGACTTCATTTCGGTGACCAAGACCGAAGGCGAATGGCAGCATCTGCGGCCCGCGGTGCTCGGCGTCGTGACCGAGTTCTATCTGTCCGGCGAGCCCCTGATCGAAACGGGCGGCGCCGATTCGGTCACAACGCGGCGAATTCTTCGACCCCAAGGACGCCGAGTCGGTCGAGGCGATCAAGGAATTGATCGAGACCCGGGTCCGCCCGGCAGTGGCCAACGACGGCGGCGACATCATTTTCAAGGGCTACCGCGACGGAATCGTCTATCTCAAGATGAAAGGCGCCTGCTCCGGCTGCCCCTCCTCGACCGCGACGCTGAGGCACGGAATCGAGAACCTTTTCAAGCACTTCCTGCCGGATGTTCAGGCGGTGGAAGCGTTCGAGGGCTAAAGCTCGCGCGGCCTCTCGGGGCTGCCATGTTCTACCGCTGGTTCTTTCCCCTCCATGTGGGTCGGCTTTATCGCAGTCTGGATCGCGATGGCGCGCGGCGGCAAGGCGATCGCCGAGCGCGAAAGCGTCCTTCGCGGCTCTCGCATTACCTGCCTCTGCTTATCGCCGTCTATCTGCTCGCGGCGCCGGATGTCCCCATCGCTCCGCTCAACGACCGCTTTGCGCCCTTGAGCCTGTGGCCCGTGCGGCTCGGCGCGGCGCTGACCTTGGCCGGCGTCGCCTTCGCCATCTGGGCGCGGTTGCTGATCGCCGGCAACTGGAGCACGTATGTAAGCTCAAGCGCGACCATGAGCTCATCGTCGACGGTCCCTACGCTTTCGTCCGCCACCCGATCTATACCGGCCTTCTCCTCGCTCTCGTCGGCTCCGCGCTGGCGGTCGGCGAGTGGCGCGCCGCGCTCGCCGTGGCGATCGTCGCCGCCTCCTTCTGGCGCAAGCTCGGGATCGAGGAGGCCGTCATGCGCCGGCAGTTCGGCGAGGCCTAGCCCGATACGCCGCGCGCGTGCCGGCGCTCATCCCGTTTGTCGGTTGAGAACCTTCTCGACCCTCACCGCGTCGGCCTTCTCGCCGCCCGCCGCGGTGATGACCGCGACGATGATGAGGCCGGTCAGCAGCAGGCGCACGCCGGCGCTGACGCCGAACGTGTTGAGCATCGTCAGCAGCAGCACCAGGAACAGCGCGCCGCCCCAGACGCCGGGCACATTCGCCTTGCCGCCGGCAACCGACGTGCCGCCGATCACGACGACGGCGATCGAGGCCAACAGATATTCGTTGCCGATGTCGACATTGGCGCCGCGGAAATAGCCGGCGAGCAGCGCCCCGTCGAGGCCGCCGAGCGCGCCGCATAGCGCGTAGGTGACGCAGCGGACCGGCTCGACCTTGATGCCCGCCAGCCGCGCCGCGCGCATGTTCTGCCCGATCGCGAGCACCGAACGGCCATAGATCGTGCGCTGGAGCGCGACGGTGGCGCCGATCGTGAACAGGGCCGTCAGGATCGCCAAGATCGGCACGCCGGCGATCTGAATATTGGTGAAGTCGGCAAAGCCGGGCGGCGGCTTGATCTGCAGCCCGCGCCCATAGCTGATGTCGATCGACTGGATGATGAAGCTCGCCGACAGCGTCGCGATGATCGGCGGAATGCGCAAAGCCCAGATCAGGAGATAATTGACGAGCCCGACCGCAAGGCCGCAGGCGAGCGCGGCGGCGAGGCCGACGATGACCAGCCGGTCGTCGCCGCCCATCGTCTTCATCGCGACCGCGCTGGCCAGGCCGATATTGGCCGGCAGCGACAGGTCGACATTGCCGGGCCCGAGCGTGATGACGAACATCTGCCCGACGCCGACGATGACGGTGAAGACCGCAAGGACAGCGCGGCGGTCAGCATGCCGCCGGCGCCGTAGCCGCCGGTGAACGCGATCGCCGCCAGCCAGACCACGCCGGCGCCGACGAAGGACCAGATCCAAGGCCGCTCGAGAAGCGTCTGGATGGCGGCGGTCATCGCTCCGACCCTTTGCGGCTGATCGCGACGCGGGCGGCGAGAACGATGATGAGGATCGCGCCGTTGGCGGCGACCTGCCAGTCGGGCGGAATGTGCATGAAGGTCAGAAGCGGCGAGGCCGCCAGCGCCAGCGTCAGCGCGCCGATCACCGCGCCGATCGGCGAAACGCGGCCGCCGACGAATTCGCCGCCGCCCAGGATGACGCCGGCGATCGACAGCAGCGTATAGCCGTTGCCGATATTGGCGTCGGCAGAAGTGGTGATGCCGACCAGCGCCATGCCCGACAGCACGCCGAAGACGCCCGCCAGCGCGAACAGCGCCATCTTGGCCTCAAGCAGCGACCAGCCGGCGCGCTCGATCGCCAGCGCATTGCCGCCGGACGCGCGCAGGATCGCGCCATAGGAGGTGCGCATCAGCCCGAAATAGCCGACGCCGGCGATGACCGCGGCGGCGACGATCGGGAAGGGAACGAACGGCGGCTTGACGCCCATGATCGCCAGCAGCCAGCCGGGCGCCTTGCCGCCGGGCTTGGGCAGGAGAAGGATCGCGAGCCCCTGCCAGACGAAGCTCATGCCGAGCGTGACGACGATCGAGGGCAGATTGCGCAGATAGATCAGCGCGCCGAGCGCGGCATAAAGCGCGACGCAGCCGACCAGCGCCAGCACGCCGAGCCAGCGGCGCGTCGTGCAGCCAGGTCGCCGCGACGCAGCCGACGAAGCCGACGAAAGTGCCGATCGACAGATCGAGATCGTTGCCGGCGATGACGAACATCTGCGCCATCGTCGCCAGCGCGATCGGAATCGCGAGATTCAGCATCAGCGTGAAGCCGAAATAGCTGATCGCGCGCGGATTGAGCCAGGCGATCGCGGCGACAACCAGAGCCAGCGACAAGGCCGGCAGCACCGCGCGCAGCAGGCGTCGCCAGCTCGGCGCCGCCTGGCGTCGCGCGACGGCGCGCTTGAGGCCGCGCTCATGTCAGCTCGCCGCCTGCGAACGAAGAGTGGATGACCTGTTCCTCGCTGAGCTCGTCGCGCGCCAGTTCGGCGACGATCGCGCCGTTGCGAAAGACATAGACGCGGTCGCAATTCTTCAGCTCCTCGGTCTCCGTCGTGTACCAGAGGAAGGTGCGGCCCGCGCGCGCTTCGGCGCGAATGAGGTCGTAGACTTCGAGCTTGGTGCCGAAATCGACGCCGCGCATCGGATCGTCCATCAGCATGATGCGCGCGTCCGAGCCGAGCGCGCGCGCGAACAGCGCCTTCTGCTGATTGCCGCCTGAGAGCGAGAGAATGTTGTTGCGCACGTCGGGCGTGCGGATCTTGATCCGCTCGCGCCAGGCATTGGCGAGCGCCTCCTCGCGTCGAGGCGAGAGCAGCAGGCCGTGCGCAGTTGCGCAGCGAGCGCACGCCGATGTTTTGGGCGATCGACCATTGCGGAAAGACGCCGTCGGACTGCCGGTCGCCGGCGACCAGCGCCACGGGCGCGGTGACCGTCGCGCCCGCGCGCGGATGGGAGGCGGCAGAAAAGGTCGCCAGCAGCAAGTCGGTCTGGCCGTGGCCGGCGAGACCGGCAAGGCCGATGATCTCGCCCTCATGCGCCACCAGTTCGCCGATCGTCCGCCTGTCGTTCGGGGCGGACGCGCACGCGACCGGCGTCTCGCCGCGCGCTGCAACTGCGGCCGCGGCCTCGAGCCAGCGGGCGCTTCTGGCTCGATGCCGCCCATCGCGCCAACGAGCTTCGCGCGATCGAAGTTTCGGCGCGACTCGGCCGCCGACGACCTTGCCGTCGCGCATGACGACGATGCGGTCGCATGCGGACAGCACCTCGCCCAGCATATGCGAGATCAGGACGCAGCTCACGCCGGACTCGACCGAGCGGCGCACGAAGGCCAGCAACTGCCCGGCCGTATGCGCGTCGAGCGAGGAGGTCGGCTCGTCGAGAATGACAAGCCGCGCGGGCGCATCGGAGACCGAGAAGGCGCGCGCGATTTCGACCATCTGGCGGCGGCCGATCGCAAGATCCTGAACCAGATCGCCGGGCCTCACGCCGTGGCCGGGAAAGATCTCGTCGAGCTTGTCGACAATGAGCCGCCCGGCCCTGCGCCGCCAGCCAAAGCCGCGGATCGCCGGATGAACGACGCGGGCGTTTTCGGCCACCGTCAGGTTCGGGCAGAGCGACAGTTCCTGAAAGACGCAGCGGAAGCCGAGCGCTCGCTGCTCGCGCCGAATCCAGTGCGGCTGCTCCTCGCCGGCGACGACGATGCGTCCGCGGTCCGGGCGCGACGCCGCCGTGAGCACATGCATCAGCGTCGACTTGCCGGCGCCATTATGGCCGACGAGGCCGACGCACTCGCCGGCGTCGAGCGAGAAATCGACGCCGTCCAGAGCCCGGACGGCGCCGAAGGATTTTTCGACGCCGGTGAAATCGACGAGATAAGCGCCCGCGTCCCCCATCGTCTTGCCTGCGCCGCGCGGGCGCGCCATTTCGCTCGGTGGACTTACTTCATGTTGGCTTTGATGGCGGCGATGGCGTCGGCCTGGCGTATATTCGTGGCTGGCGACGCCGCCCTTCGGAATGTTCGGCAATTCCTTCTCGAAATCGTCCTGGGTGAAGGCGAGATAGGGCACGAGCAGATCGTGGGGAATGTTCTTGTTGCCGTCGAGCACCTGCTGGGCGACCCAGAAGGCGAGGGTCGAGACGCCCGGCGCGATCGAGGCCGACCAGGTCTTATAGCCGTCCTTCTCCTTCTGCTCCTTCCACCATTGCAATTCGTCCTGGCGATTGCCCTCGATGATGGTCGGGCGCGGCTTGCCGGCGGCGGCGAAGGCCTGCGCCGCGCCATAGCCGTCGCCGCCCTGATCGACGACGCCGACGATCGGCGGCAGCGAGGGCAGCACGGTCGCGACCGCCTTCTGCGCGGTCGTCTGGTCCCAGTCGCCGGTGACCGAGGAGACGATCTTGAAATCCGGATGGGCCTTGACGCCTTCGACGATGCCGGCATGGATCGCGTCGTCGATCGAGGTGCCGGCAAGGCCGCGGATTTCGAGCAGGTTCCCGCCCTTGGGCTCAAACTTCGCCATCTGCTCGACTTCCTGCTTGCCCATGTCCTTGAAGTCGACGACGACGCGATAGGCGCAAGGCTCGGTGACGATGCCGTCGAAGGAGACGACGACGATGCCGGCGTCGCAGGCCTGCTTGATCGCGCCGTTCAGCGCGTCGGGCGAAGCGGCGTTGATGACGATCGCGTTATAGCCCTGCAGAATCAGGTTCTGGATCTGCGCCGCCTGGGTCGGCACTTCCTTGTCGGCGGTGGTGAAGACGTCCGCCGCGGCGACGATCTTGTCCGCGACCGCTTTCTGGGTGACGATGTCATAGCTTTTCAGCATCGCCTGACGCCAGGAATTGCCGGCGTAGTTGTTGGAGAAGGCGATCTTCATCTTGCTCGTGTCGGCCAGCGCCGGCGCGGAGAAAAGCCCGGCGGCAGCGATCAGTGCGAGTATCGAGACGTTGCGATTCATCAAAAAGTCCTCCCTCGGAGACGAGTAGCGCGCGCTTCCGACGCGCTCGAATGTCTGCGCTTGTCCTTGATTAGCGTCGGGCGGTAAGACCGCCAGCCAACGAGAGCTAACATGCCAGAGAAAACGCGGTCAACGGGATACCGTCGCGATACGAAAGACGGTCGGAGATGACCTCAGTGCGCGCGCCAGCAAAGGAGGGCGCGCCGGACGGAAAACTCACCCCGGCTCCGCCGTCGACAACGCCGCCTCCTGCATCAGGAACTCGCGCAGGGCCTTGATGCGCGGCGAGCCAGCCTCGTCCGCCCGGCACAGGAATAGTAGCCGAACGGCGTCGCGACCCTGGTCTTGAATGGCGCGACCAGGCGCCCGGCGGCGAGCTCGTCAGCGGCGATCGCGAACGAGGTCAACGCCACGCCCTGCCCCTGGGCGGCGGCGCGCAGCGTCATCGCCATGTTGTTGAAGAAGACGCCGTGCGTGGCCTCGACATTGCGTGCGCCGGTCGCCTTGAGCCAGTCGGGCCAAGTCGGCCACGAAGCATGCGCGGGGTTCCAGCCGAGGTGCAGGAGGGTATGGCGGGCGAGATCCTCGGGCGAGCGCAGCGGGTCGTCGCCCGCGATGAGTTTAGGCGCGCAGACCGGAAACACGTCCTCCTTGAACAAAAGCGTCGCGGCGAGCCCCGGAAACTCGCCCGCCCCCCAGCGGATGAGCGCGTCGGCGGCGCCGGATTCGAGCGCTTCGTCAATCGGATTGGCGTCAATCAGGACGTCGGTCTCGGGATGGCGCGCCTTGAATTTGCCAATCCGGCCGACCAGCCAGGTCGCGGCGAACGACGGCGCCGAATTGATGACCAGGAAGCGGCGCCCCTTGCCCTCACGCATCGCGCGCGCGGCCTTGGCGAGCAGCGCAAATCCCTCCGCCAGCGTCCCTGCCCCGGCCGCGCCGAATTCCGTCAGCTGAAGCCCGCGGCCATTTCGTTCGACGAGCCTTGCCCCGATATCCTGCTCGAGCGCGCGCACCTGCTGCGCGACCGCAGCCTTGGTCACGTGCAATTCCTGCGCGGCGCGGGCGAACGACGAATGGCGCGCGACCGCCTCGAAGGCGCGCAAAGCGTTGAGCGGCGGTAATCGCTGGAATGGGTTCATAGTTTAGCTATCCTATACCATCGGCGTAGAAACAATGACTTCAATGAGATGCACAACCGGCTTATATGTTTTGTCACCACCGGCGCAAGAGCCGGAAAACTAAAGTTAAGGATTGGTAAAGTGACCGCGTCTTCAACACATCTGCCTCATTCTCGCGCTGATTTCGACGTTTCATGGGCAGTTGCCGTTCTGAAAGGAATTCTTAACCAATTGGCCGAGCGCGCCGATGCGGCCGTTGATCGCAGCCGGCTGGCGGCGCTGCCGCTTCGCTACCTCGACGACGTCGGCATGACGGTCGCCGAACGCGCCGCGATCCTGGGTTACGAGGCGCCGGCGCGCGATCCTTGGACGCTCATCACGATGCAGCGTTTGTAGCGCGGTCGCGCAAACAGCGTTGATGCGGGAACGCGCGGGCGAGGCGTTCGAACAACGCGACAAACCAAAACCGCGGCTTTCATCGCAGCATTGCGCGCTTAACTTGACGGGCGCGGCGCAGCATCGGAAAAGACGGCTCCTTTTGGTGTGCGGGAGCCGGGATGCAGCGCGTCACGCTGATCGACAACTATGACAGCTTTACGTTCAACCTCGTCCACTACCTTGGCGAGTTGGGCGCGGACGTGTCTGTGTGGCGGAACGATGAGATCACGGTCGCCGATGCGCTCGCCGACAAGCCGGACGCCATCGTCCTTTCGCCCGGTCCTTGCACGCCGAACGAAGCGGGCGTCTGTCTCGATCTCGTCCGCGCGGCGAGCGAAACGACGCCGATGCTCGGGGTCTGCCTTGGCCATCAGGCGATCGGGCAGGCGTTTGGCGGCGATGTCGTGCGCGCGCCAGCGCCGATGCACGGCAAGGTGTCCCGCATTTCGCACAATTCGCGCGGACTCTTCCGTGGTCTGAACCGATCCTTTTCTGCGACGCGTTATCATTCGCTCGTCATCGAGCGATCAAGCGCGCCCGCCGAGCTCGAGATCAACGCGGAGAGCGACGACGGTCTCGTCATGGGCGTTCAGCACATTGACCGTCCGACGTTTGGGGTGCAGTTTCATCCGGAGAGCATCGCCAGCGAGCACGGCCGGCAGATTCTGCGCAATTTCCTCGACCTCGCCGACGCCTTTCATCAGCGCCAGCAAGCATTCTGACGAGAACGCGAAACGAGGATATGGAATCCTTCAAGCCTCTGATCGCTAAAGTCGCCGCGGGGGCGACGCTCACGCGGAGCGAGGCGGAAAGCGCCTTCGATTCGATGCTTTCAGGCGAAGTGACGCCTTCGCAAATGGGCGGGTTCCTCATGGCGCTGAGGGTGCGCGGCGAGACGGTCGAGGAGATCACCGGCGCCGTCGCGGCCATGCGCGCAAAGATGCTCAGCGTAAAAGCGCCGCCGGAAGCGATCGACATTGTTGGCACCGGCGGCGACGGTTCGGGCTCTCTCAATGTGTCGACGCTCGGCCGCGATCATCGCCGCGGCCTGCGGGCGTGATAGTCGCCAAGCACGGCAATCGCGCTGCGTCCTCGCGTTCGGGCGCCGCGGACACGCTCGCCGCCCTCGGCGTCAAGATCGGGCTCTCGCCCGACGGCGTCGAGCGCTGCCTCGATGAGGCCGGGATCGGCTTCATGATGGCGCCGACGCACCACGCCTCGATGCGCAACGTCGGCCCGACCCGGACCGAGCTCGGCACGCGCACGCTATTCAATATTCTCGGGCCGCTCTCCAATCCGGCCGGCGTCAAGCGCCAGCTCGTCGGCGTCTTTTCGGCCGCCTGGCTCGAGCCGATGGCGGAAGTCCTGCGCAATTTCGGCTCGGAGCGCGTCTGGGTGACGCACGGGCTCGACGGCCTCGACGAGATCACCACCACCGGGCCGACCAAGGTCGTCGAACTCAAGGGCGGCGCGCTGCACGCCTTCGAACTGACGCCGGAAGCAGCCGGCCTTCCTCGCGCGATGCCGGCGGCGCTGAAGGGCGGCGAGCCGGCGTACAACGCGAAGGCGATCGTCGATGTTCTCGACGGCGCTGAGGGCGCCTATCGCGACATTGGGCTCATCAACGCCGGGCGCGGCGCTTGTGATCGCCGGCAAGGCCGGCTCTATTAAGGAGGGCGTGGCCATGGGCGACGCGGCGATCCGCTCCGGCGCGGCGCGCCGCACGCTCGACCGATTGGTCGCAGCGTCGAACGCGTGACAGTCGGGAACGCCGATGACCGACATCCTGAAAAAGATTGAAAGTTATAAGCGCCGCGAAATCGCCGAGGCCAAGGTCAGGGTGCCGCGCGCGACCTTGGAGCGCGAGATCGATGGCCAGTCGCCGCCGCGCGGCTTCATCAAGGCGCTGCAAAGGGCGATCGAAGAGGGTCGGTTCGGCCTGATCGCGGAGATCAAGAAGGCGAGCCCTTCGAAAGGGCTCATCCGCGAGGATTTCGAGCCGGCCTCTCTCGCCAAGGCCTATCAGGCCGGCGGCGCATCCTGCCTCTCCGTGCTGACCGACGGGCCGTCGTTTCAGGGCGCGCCCGACCACCTGATGAAGGCGCGCAAAGCGACCACGCTTCCCATTTTGCGCAAGGATTTTCTTTTTGACGCCTATCAGGTGCTGGAAGCGCGCGCCTGGGGCGCCGACTGCATCCTCATCATCATGGCCGCCGTCGACGACGACCTCGCCAAGACCCTCAACAAGACCGCCCATGATCTTGGCCTCGACGTGCTCATCGAGACCCATGACGAGCAGGAGCTCAAACGGGCGCTTTCTCTCGAGGGCGCTGATCGGCGTGAACAATCGGAACCTTCGTACGTTCGAAACGTCGCTCGAAGTGTGCGAACGGCTCCGCCCTCAATCCCGCAGGGCAAGATCGTCGTGGCAGAAAGCGGCATTTCCGACCACGGCGACTGCAAGCGGCTGGCCAAGGCCGGGGTGGAAGCGTTCCTGGTCGGGGAAGCGCTCATGCGCCACCCGGATGTCGCGGCGGCGACCCGCACCCTGCTGACGGGAATGTCAAAGCTGCGTAGCGCCTTCACTTCTCCCGCGCCCTGGCGTCTACCGCCGCTTCCCGTCTTTAAGTTGCGGTCCGCGTAGGGGGGGAACCTCGACCGAGGCTTCCGATTAATCGCAGCAGAGCCTGCTGCTCAGGCCCAGGCCCTTCTCCCAGGAAGGCCCCGACTTCAACGTGAGACAAACGGCCTCCGGAAGGCGCGTTGGGCTGATGGATAATGAATGCGTGACCGTTCGCCGGCTCCCGACCAAGGAACCAACTATCCCCGTTAGGGCTGCGGTACAGCTCTGGCCGATCTGACATACGAGCGGCTCCCATGCTTGCCGCTTGGCATAGCATGAGTTAGGGGTGCTCCGCGACGTCGCCACATAACCTCTCAAATTACAAACATGAGGCCATCCACGAGACGCGGCGCTTTATCTGCGTCCTCTTCCAGCAGGCAGAGTGCGGCTTCGAGATCTTCTCAGGCGCCGACTGCGCCGCGGGACGCTATCGTTCTATTTTTCGTTCTCCTCCGACCCGTGGTAGCTTGAACAAAGCGCGATTCGCCAGAATGTGACAGAGAGACATGAACGATCTTTTCGGCGCGGGAGCGCCTCGGCGCGGCAAAC
>CAWAWG010000010.1:0-418717 GCA_963785645.1 uncultured Actinomycetota bacterium | reverse complement strand
GCGGCGCCAGCCGTTCCTGCGGCGGTCTTCCAGCCGCCGCAGGTGCTCTTCCAGCCGCCCGCGCCCGCGAGCGACTCCGGCCCTGGCGACCACGCCGAGCCGGCCGCCGAAGGCAGCGGCCGGACGAGCCGCACCCGGACCCGTCGCGCGGCCGCGCCGGCCCCCGACGCCGGCGACGCCGAGCCCGCCGACTCCGACAGCGGCCGCCCGGCCGCCCGGACCAGGAGCCGCAGCCGCGCCGCGACGGCGACGGCCGCGGCCACCGAAGCCCCGGAGGCCGCCGAGGCCGAGACCGGCGGCGACGCTGACGGCGGCCGTCCGACCAGGACCAGGACCCGAGGCGGCCGCGGCCGCAGCCGGGTCCGCGATACCGCCCCCGACGACGACCTGTTCAGCGCCGAGGCCGCGAGCGCGGTGGCCGATCGGCCGCGCCGACGCCGGCCGCGACGCCGAGGACGGCGCGGACGCCGAGCCGGGGCCGCCGACGACGGCGACGAGGGCGCGGGCACCCGCCGCAGCCGCCGTCGCCGCAACAGCAGGTCGAGCAGGACCAGGCGCCCGGGCGACGCCGCGGACGACGATTCCGACGGCGTGGTCGCCGACGCGGACGGGCCGGCGACGACGCTGACACCGACGGCGACGACGACTCCGACGGCTCGGACGCCGACGGGGGCGCCTCCGGCCGCCGCCGCCGCCGCAAGCGCCGCCGTCCGGGCTCGAGCCGACGCGGACGTGACCTCGCCCGACGACCCGCCGGACACCGTGGTGCACGTGCGCACGCCGCACAACCCCAACGACGACGTGCGCTCGATCAAGGGATCGACCCGCCTCGAGGCGAAGAAGCAGCGCAGGCGCGAGGGGCGCGAGTCGGGCCGCCGCCGCCCGCCGGTCATCACCGAGTCGGAGTTCCTCGCCCGCCGCGAGGCGGTCGAGCGGACGATGGTCGTCCGCCAGCGCGGCGACCGAACCCAGATCGCGGTGCTCGAGGACGACGTGCTGGTGGAGCACTACGTCAACCGGACGTCGCACCAGTCCTACGTGGGCAACGTCTACCTGGGCAAGGTGCAGAACGTGCTGCCGTCGATGGAGGCGGCGTTCGTCGACATCGGCAAGGGCAGGAACGCCGTGCTCTACGCCGGCGAGGTCAACTTCGACGCCAGCGGGCTCGAGGGCCAGCCGAAGCGGATCGAGTCCGCGCTGAAGGCCGGCCAGTCGGTGATCGTGCAGGTCACCAAGGACCCGGTCGGCCACAAGGGCGCCCGGCTCACCAGCCAGGTCAGCCTGCCCGGGCCGGTACCTGGTCTACGTGCCCGGCGCGTCGATGACCGGCATCAGCCGCAAGCTCCCGGAGAACGAGCGGACCCGGCTCAAGTCCATCCTCAAGAAGGTGACCCCGGAGCACGCCGGGGTGATCGTGCGCACCGCCGCCGAGGGCGCCGCCGAGACCGAGCTCGACCTCGACGTCACCCGGCTGGCCGCGCAGTGGGAGGCCATCGAGAAGAAGGCCAAGACGGCCTCCGCGCCCGCCCTGCTGCACGGCGAGCCCGACCTCACCGTCCGGGTGATCCGCGACGTCTTCAACGAGGACTTCGCCAAGCTCATCGTCTCCGGCGACGAGGGCTGGGAGATCATCGACGAGTACGTCAGGTTCGTCGCGCCGCACCTGGCCGACCGGATCAGCCGCTGGGATAACGACGGCGACCCGGCCGACGACGTGTTCGCCGCCTACCGGATCGACGAGCAGCTCATGAAGGCGCTCGAGCGGAAGGTGTGGCTGCCGAGCGGCGGCTCCCTCGTCATCGACCGCACCGAGGCGATGACCGTCATCGACGTCAACACCGGCAAGTTCACCGGCCAGGGCGGAAACCTCGAGGAGACCGTCACCAGGAACAACCTGGAGGCGGCGGAGGAGATCGTCCGCCAGCTCCGGCTCCGTGACGTCGGCGGCATCGTCGTCATCGACTTCATCGACATGGTGCTCGAGTCCAACCGCGATCTCGTGCTCAGGCGGCTGACCGAGTGCCTGGCCAGGGACCGGACCAAGCACCAGGTGGCCGAGGTGACCTCGCTCGGCCTGGTGCAGATGACCCGCAAGCGGGTCGGCGCCGGCCTGCTCGAGGCCTTCTCGACGCAGTGCGAGTGCTGCAGCGGCCGCGGCGTCATCCTCACGCTCGAAGCGCCGGCCGAGAACGCCCACCGCTCCTCGGCGGGCGCCGCCCGCCGTCCCATTCCGACCCCGCCCCCCAGGAGGGCGACGGCAACGGCAACGGCCGCGGCCGTGGGAACGGCGCCGACCCCAGGCCGTCCAACGGCCGGTCCGGCAACCGCCGGTCCGGCGGCCGGTCCGACAACGACTGGCGCGCCCCGGCCGCCGCCGTCGCGGGCACGTCCCTGGACGACACCGCCAGGGACGCGCCGACGCTGGAAACGACCGCCCTCGACGACGCCGCCCTGGACAGCAGGACGCACAGCGAGTCCGTCCCCGTCCTGGACGCCGCCCCGGCCGGACACCACCTCCGCGCTGGACGACGCCGCCCGCAACGCCGACGCCGTCGAGGACACGGGCGCCCGCGAGGGCACCCGCAACGGTGGCAGGCGCACCCGCCGCCCGACCAACGGCGGCACCGCCTTCGCCGCCGCGGTCAACGTCGAGGACTCCCCGGCCCCGGCCGCCGTGGTCCCCGTCGTGACCGACGTCCGCCGAGACGACGCCCGACGCCGGGCCTTCGCCTCGGTCGCCGCTCGGCGACGCCACCGCGACCGAGGACTCCGAGGCCCCGGTCCGCCGCACCCGCACCCGGGCCGGCTTCGCCGTCGCCCGCGTAACGATCGTCTCCGACCCGGAACCGGAGGCCCCCGCCGCCGAGCGGCCGTCCCGGAGGCCCCGGCCGAGCCGACTGGACCTAGCCGGCCCCCGAGGCCCGCCGACGGCCGCCGACGTCCCGCTCGAGGCAGCCGACGGCCCCGCGGAGCCGCCACGACCGCCCGCGACGGAGCTAGCCGCCTCGGCCGAGGAAGCCCGCGAGGCCCCTGCCAACGAGCAGCCGCAGGCCTCGGAAGCGACCACCGAGCCGGAGACTGGCCATCGAGCCAGACCCGGCCACCGATGCGGAACTAGCCATCGGGCCGGACGTTGCCCCGGAAGCCTTTGCCGCCGGGCTCCCCACCGAGCCCGACCCCGCTAACGAGCCAGAGGCCCCAGCCGACATCCCGGCCTTCGAGGCAGCGGAAGCCTTCACCCCGCCCGCCGACGTGCCAGCGACCGAGGACCCCGCGCCCGACGCCGAAGGCGAGGCCCCCCGCTTCGCCGTCGACGCCGCAGGCGAGGCCTCCCCGCTCCGCCGAAGCCGAAGGCGAGCAGCCCACGGCCACCGACGCCGAAGCCGAAGGCGAGGCGTCCCAGCGCCCCAGCCCGACGCCGAAGGCGAGGCCTAGCCCCGCGAAGCCCTGACGGCGGCAGGGGGCGCAGCGGTGTCCCGCCGCGTCGTTCCGCGCACCGCTCTTCGGTGCGCGGACTTGAGCGCCGGAGCACCGCAAGCCCCGGCGCGCCGACTACCCGCGTCCAACCTTCGCCGTCACGGCCAGCCACCCCGGCGGCCAACCCCGACCGGACCGCACAACGCGGTCCACGGGAACTGGTATGATCTACAGACAACGACCCGGTGGCTAGCTAATTTGACTAGCGCCGCAGGTCGTTTCATGCGCGTAAGTAATGGCATGTCAGGTTCATTGGCGAGCCCGCCACGGTTCCGTATCCAGCCACAATGGCCGGCCACGTCCGACGGCAGCGGGGCACGCATACAGGGAGAGGCAGTTCTCGGGTGTACGCGATTGTGCGCTGCGGTGGCAGGCAAGAGAAGGTCGCCCTCGATGACGTGCTCACCGTCGACAAGCTGGCAGACGAGGAGCCCGGGTCGAGCATCACGTTCCCCGCGCTTCTCGTGGTGGACGACGGCACGGTCATCAGCGACGCCGCTGAACTCAGCGGTTACACGGTGACGGCCGAGGTCGTCGGCACCGCCAAGGGTCCGAAGATCAACATGATCCACTACCGGAACAAGACCGGCTACAAGCGCCGTCAGGGTCACCGCCAGAAGTACACCCAGGTCCGGATCACCGGCATCGCGAAGCTCGTCGAAGTCGAAGGCGTAAGGGACAGCAGAAATGGCACACAAGAAGGGCGCGTCGTCCAGCCGCAACGGCCGTGACTCCAACGCGCAGCGGCTTGGCGTGAAGCGCTTCGGCGGCCAGTTCGTCAACGCGGGCGAGATCATCGTCCGGCAGCGCGGCACGCACTTCCACCCGGGCGAGGGTGTCGGTCGCGGTGACGACGACACGCTGTTCGCGCTGGTGACCGGCAAGGTCAAGTTCGCCAGGTACCGCGGTCGCCGCGCAGTGGGCGTCGTCCCGCACGTGGACACGCTGAACGTTGAAAACGTGGCCTAAGAGGCCAAAGCAGAACGAGAACGTGCGTGGCGGGCCGGTTTTCCTGGCCCGCCATTCGCATGTAAAAGGGGATCAACATGGCTGAGTTCGCTGACCACGCATTGCTACGGGTGCAGGCCGGCCATGGCGGAAACGGCTGCGCGTCGGTCCACCGGGAGAAGTTCAAGCCGCTGGGCGGCCCCGACGGCGGCAACGGCGGTCGCGGCGGCAGCGTGATCCTCGAGGTAGACGCGTCGAGCTCGACGCTGCTCGACTTCCACCGCCGCCCGGTCAGGAAGGCCGACAACGGCCGTCAGGGCGAAGGCTCGAACCGCAACGGCGCCGCCGGCGAAGATCTGATCATCAAGGTGCCGACCGGCACCGTCGTCCTCTCCAGCGACGGCGAGGTCCTCGCCGACCTGGTGGGGACCGGCACCCAGTACATCGCGGCGGCGGGCGGCCGCGGCGGCCTCGGCAACGCGGCGCTCGCGTCGGCCCGCCGCAAGGCCCCGGGCTTCGCGCTCAAGGGCGAGCCGGGGGACGATCGCGAGCTCATGCTCGAGCTCAAGTCGGTGGCCGACATCGGCCTGGTCGGCTTCCCCAACGCGGGCAAGTCCTCGCTGATCGCGGCGATGTCGGCCGCCCGGCCGAAGATCGCCGACTACCCGTTCACCACCCTGATCCCGAACCTCGGCGTGGTCGAGGCCGGCGACGTCCAGTACGTCGTCGCCGATGTGCCCGGCCTCATCCCCGGCGCGAGCGAGGGCAAGGGCCTCGGCCATGACTTCCTCAAGCACGTGGAGCGCTGCTCCGCGCTGGTGCACGTGCTCGACTGCGCGACCGACGAGCCCGGCCGCGACCCGATCAGCGACCTCGACACGATCGAGGCCGAACTGGCCCGCTACGAGGAGATCGTCGGGGTCGGCCTGGCCGGCACCAGCCTGCTCGACCGGCCGAGGATCGTCGTGCTCAACAAGATCGACGTCCCCGAGGGCCGTGAGCTCGCCGACCTGGTCAAGGGGGAGCTGCGGGAGCGCGGCCTGGCCGTCTACGAGGTCTCGGCCGCGACCACCGAGGGGCTGCGCGAGCTCAGGTACGCGATGGCGGAGATCGTCGAGGCGGCCCGGGCGGCTCGTCCCGAGCCCGTCGCCGAGCGGATCGTCATCCGTCCGACGGCGCGCAAGGACAAGGGCTTCCAGGTGGTCCACCGGCCGGACGGCGCCTACCTGATCAGCGGCGAGCAGCCGACCCGGTGGGTCAGGCAGACGGACTTCACCAACGAGGAGGCGATCGGCTACCTGGCCGACCGGCTCGCCCGCCTCGGCGTCGAGGAAGCGCTGGCCAAGGCGGGCGCCGGCTCCGGCGACACCGTGCTGATCGGCGACGAAGGCGACGAGGTCATCTTCGACTGGGACCCGGACCTGTCGGCGGGCGACGGCGCCGCACGTCGCCGGCCCGCGTGGCACCGACCGCCGCCTGCAACGATGACCGGAGCCGCCGAGCGATGACCGAAGCCGCTGCCCGAGGACGAAGACGAGGACCAGGCAGAGCGTGGCACGACCGCGTTGAGCGATGTCAGCGCCGACGCCCACGCCGACACCGCCGACGCCGCCGACGCCGACGGGGGAGCGGCTGCGCGCCCGGACATCGCGGCGTCGGTGCGGACCGTGCTCAAGATCGGCTCGTCGTCGCTGACCATGCGCGACGGCACGATCGACGACGCCCGCATCGCCGCCCTCGTCGGCGCCGATCGCCGCCCGGGTCCGGTCCGGCCACCAGGTGCTGCTCGTCACCTCCGGCGCGATCGCGACCGGCCTGGTCCCGCTCGGCCTCAAGAAGCGCCCGCGCGACCTGGCCACCCAGCAGGCGGCCGCCTCGGTCGGCCAGGGCCTGCTGATGGCCCGGTACGCCGCGGCGTTCGCCGCCCACGGCCTCGGCACCGGCCAGGTGCTGCTGACCGCCGACGACCTGATGCGCCGGGGCCACTACCGCAACGCCCAGCGCACCCTCGACCGCCTGCTCGACCTGGCGATCGTCCCCGTCATCAACGAGAACGACACGGTGGCGACCGACGAGATCCGGTTCGGCGACAACGACCGCCTGGCCGCGCTGGTCGCCCACGTGACCAGGGCGAGCGCGCTGATCCTGCTGTCGGACGTGGACGGCCTCTACGACGGGGACCCGAGAAGGGGCGGCGCCCGCCGGATCGAGGTGGTGGCCGGACCCGAGGACCTGGCGCACGTCCGGGCGGGCAGGACCGGCCAGTCCGGCGTCGGCACCGGCGGCATGTCCACCAAGGTCGACTCGGCCCTGATCGCGACCGGGGCCGGCATTCCGACCGTGGTCACGGCCGCCTCCGACGCGGCCGCCGCCCTCGCGGGCGGGCGCACCGGCACCTACTTCGCCCCCACCGGCCACCGCCCCAGCACCCGCCTGCTGTGGCTGGCCCACGCGGCGGTGGCCCAGGGCGCGCTCAAGCTCGACGACGGCGCGGTCGAGGCCGTCACCGTCCGCCGCGCCTCCCTGCTCCCGGCGGGCATCACCGGCGTAGACGGCGCCTTCGAGGCAGGCGACCCGGTCGACCTGACCACGGAGACCGGCCGCCTGGTCGCCCGGGGCCTGGTCAACTACGACGCCAAGGAGATCCCGGCCCTCATGGGCCGCTCCACCCGCTGGCTCTCGACCAAGCTCGGCCCCGAATACGAACGCGAAGTCGTCCACCGCGACGACCTAGTAATCCTCTAGCCACCGACCGCCAACCCGACCCCGCCGCCCGGCGCGCAACATGTCGATTGCGCAATTCACCACGTTCTAACCTGGTCGATTGCGCAATCGACATGCTCGACGAAGACGAATGAGACCAGAGAGACGAAAAGCGGGGCGCCGGGGGAGACCCCCGGCGCCCCGCTCCACGCACAGCAGAACGAACAGGCGAAGCAGCGTTAGTTGTTGTCGTTGTCGCCGTTGCCGCCGCGGTTGCCGCCGCCGCCGAAGCGGTCGAACAGCCCGCCCGCCACGCGCGCGCCGGTGTCCGCGACGCCGCGGAAGATGCCCGCCAGCGGGTCCTCCGACCGGGCCCACGACTCACGGTAGGAGTTGGCCGCGCTCCGCGCCTCGTCGGTGACCTTCGCGTCCCGGTCGGTGTCGCGGCGCGGGTAGTCCCCGGCCAGGATCGCCTCGTACTCGCCGTTGGTCGCCCACCGGTCGAGCTCGGCGAACCGGACGACCGCGAACGGGTGGGTGTTCCCCTGCAGCTGGAGCAGCTTGAGGATCGAGTCCCGCAGGTCGGGCACCGCGTCGTACTCGCGCGCCTGCTCGCGGAACGCGTCCGGGTTGAGCTCCGACAGCTGCGGCCCGCCCGCCAGCTTCATCAGCGCCCGCCTGGCCGCGTCCACGTCCTGCCCGGCCAGCAGCCCGGCCCGGTCGCAGGAGACCTCGGACTTGCGGAACCACTCCTCGAGCCCCCAGATGATGGCCCGCAGGCCCAGGTACCCGATCGGCATCCACGCGATTCGGATGGAGAGCTGGATGAGGATCAGCAGCATCGTCCGGTAGACGGCGTGCCCGGACAGGATGTGCCCGAGCTCGTGGCCGACCACGAAGCGGAGCTCTTCCTCGTCGTTCAGGTTGACCAGCCCGGTCGTGAGCACGATGAACGGCCGGTCCTTGCCGATCGCCATCGCGTTGACGAGGGGCGACTGCATGACGTAGCACTCGGGAATGTCGGGCAGGTCGAGGATGTAGGAGCCGTCCCGCACGAGCGAGTAGATGTGCGGGAACTGGCGCTCGGAGACCTTGACCGCGCCCGCCAGGAACGTCAGCCGCAGGGCGCGTTCGTTGAATAGGCCGAAGAGCTTGCTCAGCAGCACGTCGAAGCCGCTCAGCTTGCGCAGCGCGACAAGTGCCGAGCGGTCGGCCGGATGCTCGTAGGCGCGGGACGAGATGCCGGTGAGCCGGACACGGGCCCGATCGGGAACTGAAGTCATATCTCGATGGTAGCCCCTCTTCGGGCAACAACGCATCGTCCCACGGGCGTAACCCGAAGGTATGAGCCGGAACATTTTCGGGCCCCGCGGCCCTATACCATCTCGATACCGTGAGCTAAGGAGATGGCGGTTGATTAACGGGCGCAGGCGGGTCGGCGTGATGGGCGGCACCTTCGACCCCATCCACCATGGCCACCTGGTGGCCGGCAGCGAGGTAGCGCACCACTTCGGCCTGGATGAGGTCGTTTTCGTGCCCACCGGGGAGCCGTACCAGAAGGACGACAGGAAGGTCTCCCCGGCCGAGGACCGCTACCTCATGACGGTGATCGCCACCGCGTCCAACCCCCGGTTCTCGGTCAGCCGGGTCGACATCGACCGGCCGGGGCCGACGTACACGATCGACACGCTGCGCGATCTCAAGGACGCGAACGGTCCGCATACCGACCTATACTTCATAACTGGCGCGGATGCCCTGGCGAACATCCTCACTTGGCATGACGTTGACGCGCTGTTCTCGCTCGCGCACTTCATCGGCTGCACGCGGCCGGGGCACCGGCTGACCGGGGCCGGGCTGCCGGACGGGAAGGTCTCCCTGGTGGAGATCCCGGCGCTGGCGATTTCGAGCAGCGAGTGCCGTCACCGGGTCGCCGCGGGCGAGCCGGTCTGGTACCTGGTGCCCGACGGCGTAGTCCAGTACATCGGCAAGCGTGGACTGTACGCCAGGTCGTGAGACCCTAAAGGAACAACCCTCGACCGAGGAGGCCGACGCACCACGTGACTGCGACCCCAAGGGCCATCGAGCTCACCAAAATCGCCGCGCTCGCGGCGGCCGAGAAGCTGGCCACTGACATCGTTGCCTACGACGTCAGCGACCAGCTTGCGATCACCGACGCGTTCCTGCTGTGCACCGGGGCCAACGACCGGCAGGTGCGCTCGATCGTCGATGAGGTGGAGCTCAAGCTCAAGCAGGCAGGCGCCACCCTCAAGCGGAGGGAGGGCGAGAACGAGAGCCGCTGGGTACTGCTCGACTACAACGACATCGTGGTCCACGTGCAGAACAAGGAGGAGCGGGTCTTCTACGCCCTCGAGCGGATCTGGAAGGACTGCCCGGAGATCGCGCTCCCCGAGGCGGCGCTCGCAGCGAACGGCACCCAGAGCTGAGCGCCGCCAAGCGGCTCGTGCTCTGGCGGCACGGGCAGACGATCTGGAACGTCGAGCACCGATTCCAGGGCCAGACCGACATTCCGCTCGACGAGACCGGCGAGGCCCAGGCCGAATACGCCGCCCGTCGCCTGGCCACCCTGATGCCGAGCGCCATCTTCGCCTCCGACCTGTCCCGCGCCCAGCAGACCGCCGCCCCCCTCAGCCGGCTCACCGGCCTGCCGGTCACCCCGGACAAGGGGCTCCGCGAGCGGTCCGGCGGCGTCTGGGAGGGCCTCACCGACACCGAGATCCGCGAGCGCTACCCCCGCGAGCGCGCCACCTGGGACCCGCCCGACGGCGAGCCCACCAGCGTGGTCGCGGACCGGATGAGCGCCGCCATCACCCGGATCGCGGCCGGCCTCGAGCCCGGCCAGCTCGCCGTCGTGGTCAGCCACGGCGCGGCCCTCCGCATCGGCATGGAGCGCCTGCTCGGCCTCCCGCCGCGGGCATCGGCATCCTCGGCCCCCTGCTGGCCAACTGCGCCTGGTCCGTCCTGTCGGTCATCGACGGCCGCTGGCGCTCGCTCGAGTACAACGCGGGAACCCTCCCCGAGCCCGTCCTCGGCGACGACCGCTAGCAAGAAGTCCAACTTCAGTCAACACCGTCCTCTCGAACGGACCGTTGCTCCGCCCATCCCGTCCGCCGCCTCCTGACAGCGGCCGGACCACGGGGCGCAGCCGCGGTCCGTTCGGCGTCAATGACGTTCCTCGCCTGCTCGTGCTCGCCCCAGCAGCTATACGGATCGCCGCTATCCGAAATTCGCGCTTCTCCATTTAACGGAATATGTCTAACATGACTGCGAGTTGCGCTTCGCGTATCAGCGGGTGAAAGCGAATATTCAAAAGTGCGCGCGCTTGGTAATGGCGTCGCCAATTTTTAGTGCCTTACGGCGGCTAGCGGTCCGTTCATGAATGATGAACACGATTTCCATGGCTGAATGGGGTCTTTTCGTAACATTGCCGGGTCGTTGAAATGGGAACGGAATAAGCGGGAATGGGCAAGAAGGAGAGGTAGTCAATGAGGACACGTCAACGGAGAAGAACGGAAGGCAGACGCCGAGCCGGAGATACCTGGTACCGCTGCTTGTGGCCGCGGCTTTGGGGGTGGCCGCCTGCAGCAGCAGCTCGTCGGGCAGCAGCTCGTCGGGCGGCAGCACGACAGGGCAGTAGCAGCACAGCCGCCGCCGGCAAGTAGTCCCGAAATCGAAGATAAAGATCGCCATCGTCGCCGGCGGCCCGAACGTCTACTTCACCACCTGGGGGCAGGTCGCCCAGGTCATGTCCAAGCAGCTCGGCGTGACCGTCACCTACGTCGTTCCGCCCACCCCGACGTACGACCCGTCCGTAGAGGTGAGCACGATCGACTCTCTGGTCGCGCAGGGGTACAACGCGTTCGCGGTCTTCCCCGACGGTGAATCGGCGATCAAGCCGACCTACCAGCGGCTGGTCAGCCGGGGCATCCCCGTCTTCGACCTCGCGGGCTGCACGACCGACCCCACCCCGGCGCTGCTGTGCTACGCGACGAACGTCAAGGCCTCGGCCACTTACGAGACGCAGCTGCTCCAGACGGCGATGGGCGGACATGGGAACATCGCGTTCCTCACCGGGCTGCTCACCGACGCGAACACGGCCCTGCGCGAGCAGGGCGTCCAGGCGGCGGTCACCGGCTCGGGCGGCAAGGTCAAGCTGGCTCAGATCGTGTCGAACATCGACAGCGCGAGCCTGGCCCCGCCCGCCGTCGAGAGCCTGCTCGCCTCGAAGGGCAGCACCCTGAACGGCATGCTGTCGACCGACTACTACCCCTCCATCGCGGCCGCGAGCATCGAGACCAGTGACCCGCAGTTCCGGCACGTCCTGTTCATCGGGCAGGACAACAACCCGACCGTCATGACCGCGATCGCGAACCATGACATCTACGGGACGATGTACCAGAACGACTACGGCCAGGCGGACGTGGCCATCACGTGGCTGGACGACATCCTCGCCAAGGGCTGCACGGTCAACACCAATGGCCCGTTTACCCCCATTCCCGGACCGACGAGCCGCTTTATCAACTCCGGTTACTCGCTCGTGTCCCAGTCCAACATCAGCCAGTACATCAACCAGCCGGAGAACATCCCCTCGAATACGGCAGCGACCCTGGCAGAGACTTCCAAGTTCCTGAACTGCCCGTAGGTCAAGGTCTCTAGAGGAGGGGGTCGTGTGTGACTAGGTTCGCCGAATTCGGGTCGAACCGCGTGCGCGCCGTGGCCCTGGTCACTGACCAGGGCCCGGCCGTCGGCTTGATCCTGCTGATCGTTTTGACCTGGACCGTGTTCGGGTTGATCAACGGCTCCTTCGTGAGCAGCTTCAACCTTTACGGCATCGGGCAGCTCGCGGCCCGTGACGCCGTCCTCGGCCTGGCGCAGGCAGCCCTTGTCGTCATGGGGCGGATGAACCTGGCGCTCGGCAGCGTCGGCGCGATCTGCGTGTCGCTGCTCGGCTACATGCTCGTGTCGGCCAACATCTCGCTGCCGCTGACGCTCCTCGTCGTGGCGGCCGCAGGCGTGATCGCCTCGGTGATCATGGGGATCGTCGAGCTGCGGAGCGGGCTGTCGAGCTTCATCGTGACGCTTGCCTTCACGTCGGCCTACGGGGGAGGCGCCCTCCTGTTCAGCCGCAGCGCGAACTTCCAGATCACCAACTCGGCCCTCAACGCGCTCGGCAGCGGCACGTTCTTCAGCGCGGCGATCTGCCCGCTCGTGGTCGTGGCCCTGATCTGCGGCGGGATCGTCTGGGTGATCTACCACCGGACGAGCTTCGGCTGGAAGTCGCTCGCGATCGGCGCGAACGAGCGGGCCGCCCGGGCATCGGGCGTGAACGCCGGGGCCGTGCTGCTTGGCGCGTACGCGCTGTCCGGCCTGCTCGCCGCGCTCGCCGCGGTCATGGAGTCGTCCTACGAGCTGAGCGTCAACGCCAACGTCGGCTCGGACTGGCTGCTGCCCTCGTTCGTCGCCGTCGTGCTCGGCGGCGTGACCCTGACCGGCGGGGACATCACGATCGCGGGCATTCTCCTGGCGGCCGTCTTCTACGACAGCCTCCAGTCCGGGCTGACGATCCTGAACGTGTCGAGCTACTGGCTCAACCTGGCCGAGGGGCTCGTCCTGCTGGTCGCCGTCATCGCCGACCAGGCGCGCCGCAGCCGGCGCGGCCGCCTGCGGCGCAGCCGGGCGGTTGCCGCGGTGGTGGAGGTGACGAGGGTATGAACGGGCTGCTCCGGGCGCGCTGGGCGCCCCTCCTGGCCGCCACGATCGTGCTCGGCATCGTGATGGGCGCCGTGACGAAGTCATTCGGGACCGCCTTCAACGTCTACGTCATCTTGCAGACGGCCGCGCTTGACACGGTGATCGGGCTTTCCCAGATGGTGGTGCTCGCGGCCGGCGACCTCAGCCTGGCGGTCGGCGGACTGGCCGCGATGTGCACGATCGTCATCGGGGACCTGTTCCAGGTGCACCACTGGCCGGCCTGGCCGTGCTGGCCGGGCTGTTCCTCGGGACGCTCGGCGGATTCGCGAACGGCGTCATCATCGCGCGGACCAAGCTCTCCGGCTTCATCGTGACCCTGGCGACCGGCACCGCGTTCACCGGCATCGCTTACGGCATCAGCGCGTCCGCGGCCTACTCGGACGTGCCCTCGTCGGTCGTGAAGCTGAGCCAGGGACGGGCCAGCTTCTTCCCGTACCTGATGATCCTGGCCCTGGCGGTGACGGTCATCATTTACGCGGGGCTGCGCTGGCTCCCGGACGGCCGCCTGATCCTGGCCTTCGGCGGCAACCGGGACGCGACCATGCTCGCCGGGCTCTCCTCGCGCCGGGCGCAGGTCACCGCGCACACCGTCTCGGGGCTGCTCGCCGGGATCGCCGCGGTCATGTACATGGGGACCATCGGCACCGCCACGCCGGCGGCCGGCGGCGACTGGCTCATCATCTCGTTCGCCGTGCCGATCATCGGCGGGACGGCCCTCGCCGGCGGCGAGGTTTCCGCCTTCGGCGCGCTGGTCGCGGCCGTCGTCCTCTCGGCCATCAGCGACGCGCTGATCGTGCTGAACGTCAATACCAACGCCGTCGAGATGGCCGAGGGCCTGCTGATACTGGCCGCCGTGCTCGCGTCGCGGCTGGGCGAGGCGGCCCAGCGGCAAGCCGGCCGGCCCGGGGCCTTCAGCTGGCGCGCCTTCGGGTGGCGGGCATGAACCGCGATGGAGGCGGGACGGTGAACAGCGATGCCGAGACCCCAGCGGTCTTCGCGGCCGAGGCCATCAGCAAGGCCTTTGGCGGAATCGTCGCGCTTGACGAGGCTCACCTCCGGCTCAGCGGCGGCGAGATCCACGCCCTCATCGGCGAGAACGGCGCCGGAAAGACCACGCTCATCAACATCGCGACCGGCGTCTACCAGCCCGACCGCGGCCAGCTAGTCCTGGATGAGGCGCCGGTGGAACTCGGCGGCCCGCGCTCAGCCGCCTCCCGCGGCATCGCCGTGGTCCATCAGGAGCGGAACCTGGTCGGTGCGTTCTCGGTCGCGGAAAACCTGTTCCTCGGCAATCAGCCGCGGTCACGGGGCCTGGTCAGCTACCGGCGGATGTTCGGCGACGCCCGGCCGTGGCTGCAAGAGGTCGGACTCAACGTCGACCCGTCCACCGAGGCGCGGCAGCTGAGCCCGGGCCAGGCGCAGCTGCTTGAGATCGCGCGGGCGCTGTCCGCGCGCTGCCGGGTGCTGTTCCTCGACGAGCCGACCTCGTCGATCAGCGAATCGGACTCCGAGCACCTGTTCGCCATCCTGCGCGGCCTGCGGGACCGGGGGACGGCGATCGTGTTCGTCAGCCACAAGCTGGAAGAGGTGTACGGCCTGTGCGACCGGGTCACGGTGCTGCGGGACGGGAGGAACGTGATAACCGGACGCCGGCTGGCCGACATCTCGCGGGCGGAAATCGTCCGGGCCATGGTCGGCCGGGAAACGCAGGAGGCGGTTACCGTCACCCGGCCGAGCGCGACGGGAACGGCCAGGCTCAGGCTCGATGCCGTCGCGACGGAATACGGCCACAAGGACGTAAGCCTGACCGTCCACGCCGGGGAGATACTCGGCCTCTACGGGCTCGTCGGCGCCGGCCGGACCGAGCTCGCGCGCTGTCTTGTCGGCCTCGGTCGCATCACCGGCGGCAGCTACAGGATCGACGGCAAGCCCGCGCGCATCAGGAACCCCTACGAAGCGCTGCGGAACTACTCGCTTGGTTATGTCAGCGAGGATCGTAAAGGCGAGGGCCTCATCCTCAGCCATTCCATTAGCCGTAACGTCGGTATCACCGTCTGGGACCGGGTGGACGGCCGTTTCGGTCAGATATCAGAACGGGTCGTGCGGCCGATCGTAAAGCGCCAGGCCGAGAATCTGCGCATCAAAATGAACAGCCTCTCCCAGGCCGTTTCCCTGCTTTCCGGCGGGAATCAGCAGAAGGTAAGCCTCGCCAAGTGGCTGGCCGCCGAGACCGAGATCCTCCTGCTCGACGAGCCCACCGTCGGCATCGACGTGGGGGCGAAGGCGGAGGTGCACGGACTCGTACGCGGGCTCGCTGACCAGGGAAAGGCCATCCTGCTCATCTCCAGTGACCTGCGCGAGATAGTACAGCTAGCCGATCGAATCGCCGTAATGGGAAGCTTCCGCATGCTCGGCGAAATTCAGAACAACGGAGACTATGCGTCGGTCAGCAAGGCGATTATGGAGCATATAACAGGAGCTCCGTCCGTAACGCAGACCGGCTTATCACTGCAAAAGTAAGGACCACGATATCTATGGCTAAGATCACCGGATTTGTGACCAGCGACGTTCGCTTCCCGACCTCGCTGCGGCTGGACGGTTCGGACGCGATGAACCGCAGCCCCGACTATTCCGCGGCGTACCTGGCGGTCAGGACCGACGAGGCGGATCCCGCGGACGGCGCCGAGCCGCTGTCCGGTGATGCCTTCGTTTTTACCATCGGTCCCGGCAACGACCTGCAGCTTGCCGCCATCCGCGCCTTTGAGCCGTTCCTGATCGGCCGTGACCTGGACGAGGTCCTCGGCGATCTGGGCGGCCTGTACCGGTCATTGGTCAGCGACAGCCCGATGCACTGGCTCGGGCCCGAATGCGGCATTGTCCACATGGCGATCGGCGCCATCATGAACGCGTGCTGGGACCTGGCCGCGCGCCGCGCGGGCAAGCCGCTTTGGCTGCTGCTCGCGGGCCTGTCGCCGGACGAGCTCGTCGGCTTGGTCGATTTCCGCTACCTCGGCGACGCACTCACGCCGGACGAGGCGCTGGAACTGCTGGAACGCGGTCAGGCCTGGCCGCGACGAGCGGGTAAGGACGCTGATCAGGGACGGCTATCCCGCCTACACCACGACGCCGGGCTGGCTCGGCTACTCCGATGAGACCCTCTCGGCGCTCTGCGCGGAGGCGGTTCGTGACGGCTTCACCCAGGTGAAGCTCAAGGTCGGAGCCAGTCTTGAGGACGATAAGCGGCGCTGCGCGATCGCGCGGGAAACGGTGGGCGATGAGATCGGCATCGCCATCGATGCCAATCAGGTCTGGGGCGTGGCGGAAGCCATCGCCTGGGTCCGCGAGCTCGCCCCGGTGCGCCTGTCCTGGATCGAAGAGCCGACCAACCCCTTCGATATTCTCGGCACCGCCGCGATCAGGCAGGGCGTGCGGCCGGTGCCGGTGGCGACCGGCGAGCATGTCGTCAACCGGGTCATCTTCAAGCAGCTCCTGCAGGCCAACGCCATCGACGTCATGCAGATCGATGCCTGCCGGGTGGCCGGGGTAAACGAGAACCTGGCCAACCTGCTGCTCGCGGCGAAGTTCGGGGTACCCGTTTGCCCGCACGCGGGGGGCGTCGGACTGTGCGAGATCGTCCAGCACCTGAGCATGTTCGACTACGTGGCGCTGACCGGGACCACGGAGGGGCGGATGATCGAATGGATCGACCACCTGCACGAGCACTTCGTCAACCCCGCGGTCGTCGCGAACGGGCGCTACCAGGCACCGTCCGCGCCCGGAGCCTCGACCCGGATCAGGGCGGAGTCGCTCGCGGAGTTCTCGTTCCCGGCCGGACCCGCATGGCGGGGTGTCGCGGTTCGTTGACCGCGCTGGTAAGCCGACGTTACCCCGCTGACCAGCCGGTTGCGTCTGGTATCGGCTGGACGCCCGGTGGCAGCGGCACCTGTTGCTGTGCGTCGAGGAATGCCTTGACGACGGCAGAGTCCGCGCGCCGGCGCGTCCAGTGCAGTGCCACTTCCCGGTGCGCGGTGGGGGAGGCGATGGTCCGGATGGTCAGCCCCTCGGTGCTGGTGGTCTGCAGCGCGAGGCGGTTGATCACGCCGACGCCGAAGGCCGAGCGGACCAGCGCGACCAGCGTGGCCGGCTGGTCGGTCAGGTACGCGATGTCCGCCCGGCAGGCCGCCTCCCCGAGCGTGTTGCGCAGGTCGAATCCGCCGCCCTCTTCCTCGCTGCCGGCGGGGTTGCCGATCAGCGGACGGCTGAGCATGTCGTCGATGCTGACGGCGGACCGCGCGGCGAGCGGGTCGTTGTCCCGCATCACCGCGACGATGTCCTCGCGCCAGATCGTCCGGTGACAGAGATTGGTCTCGCGCATCTTCGGCAGCAGCGGCCGGAACGCGAGATCCGCGGTCCCGCTCACGACCATCTCCTCCAGCGCGGCCGCGGTCCCCTCGAGCAGGTCAACCGTCACGCCCGGGTACTTTGCCGTGAGCTCGCGCAGCACCGACGGGAGGTAGGTGGAGCTGACGCTCGGGTAGCTGGCGATCGTCACGCGCGCGACGAAGTTGTCGAGCGTGCTGCGGGCCGCGTCAATGCCGCTCTGCAGCTCAAGCAGGGCAGTCAGGGCATGGCCGCGGAAGAGTTCGCCCGCTTCTGTCATGCACACCGGCCGGGCCTTGCGGTCGAACAGGCTGACGCCGAGTGCGTGCTCAAGCGCCGCGATGTGCGCGCTGACCCGGGACTGGGACAGGTGCAGCACCAGGGTGGCGGCGGCGAAGCCGCTCTTGTCCGCCACCGCGAGGAAACTGCGCAGCCAGGCCGTCTGCAGCGACATGGCGTCCCGCGGGTCACGGGCAAGGTCGGGCGGGTCAAGGCGCAGTGCTTCCGCCAGACGCCGTGCTTGCTCAAGACCTGGTGCTTCCTCCGCGGAGAGCCCGGGTTCCTCGGGAAATGGCGAGCCGTTCATCGGCCCGCGGATGCCGCCTTTGCCATCCGGCCACATGCTTGCCTCACAATTCGTGAGTGTAGGTCAGCCTTCGCCACGTGACCAGAACGGCAACCCGACGTGCTCTCGGCGCGCTCACGCGGCGGTCATCCCGCCGTCGAGTACGAGGGCGGCTCCGTTGATGAACCGGCCGTCCGGGCTGGCGACGAAGGCGACCATGGCGGCGACCTCGGCCGGCGATCCCATCCGCCCGTCGAGTTGCCGCCCCGCCATCGCCGCGCGCGCGGACTCCCGGTCGGGCGTGTTCGCGAGGATCTTGGCGATCCACTCCGTCTCCACGGTCCCCGGGCAGATCGCCACGCAGCGGATGCCTTCGCCGGCGTGGTCCACCGCAACCGCGCGGGTGAGACCGATGAGCCCGGCCTTGGACGCGCAGTAGGCGGCCCGCCGGGGCAGTCCGACCTGTCCGCCCACCGAGGCGATGTTGACGATCACCCCGCTGCCGCGGTCAAGCATCAGCGGCAGCGTCGCCCGGATGGTCAGAAACGGCCCGCTGAGGTTCACGGCAAGGACCCGGTTCCAGTCTTCGTCGCTGGTCTCAAGCACGTTCGCGGCCACCCCGATGCCGGCCACGTTCACCAGCACCTGGGGCGGACCGACGGTCACGGCGATCTTCCTGGTCACCGAGCCGACGCCCAGCGGGTCGCACAGGTCCACCGGGAAGGCATGCGCCTGCCCCCCGGCCCGGAGGATCTGCGTCCGCGTCTCGGCCAGCCCGGCCGCATCGAGGTCCATCATCGCGATCTCGTAGCCGTCCTGCGCGAGGCGCACGGCGGTGGCCCGGCCGATCCCGGAGGCGGCACCGGTCACGACGGCGACATTGCTTATGGTCACTTTACCGACATTAGAGTGACGGCATCCCGGGTTGAAGCGCGACTAATAGAACCAGCCCATCCGTAATACGAATAGCCAGCCCGCCACCAGGCAGCCCGCCAGCCAGGCGCCACCGCGAGAGAGCAACGAAGCCTGCCGCAGTAACCCGCCGTCGCTGCGACTAAAGATTTGGATTATCCCGAACGAATCCGGCTTACTACGTAGGGCAAATTTCTTCAATAAGCACGCAGCCGGAACCGCGGATGGCCGCCTCTGCGACCGGTACCGAGTTCTCGCGCACGGCCGGGAAAGCAACCCATGGCTGCCAGAAGCGGGCTTCCGGGCCGAGCCATTAGCTTCCCTGCAGCTGCAATTAACAACCAGGGTCGCCGAAGTCGGTATGCGTGGATCAGGATTGCCGGGGGGCGGCCGATACCCGATCGCCGAGTTGGTAGATGCGCTGCGCGTTCGCGCCGAATACCTGGTCGAGCTCGGCGGGGGACATGACCGGCAACGCCTCCGTGAGGCCGCCGAGGACGCTGTGGTACGACCCCGCGAGCAGGCAGACGGGCCAGTCCGAACCGAACATGAGCCGCTCCGGGCCGAACCAGCCCGCGACCTGACCGACAAACGGCCGCAGGTCGGCCGGAGACCAGGTTGCCCAGTCGGCCTCGGTGACCATGCCGGAAAGCTTGACCGTCACGTTCGGCTGCGCGGCGAGCGCCGGCAGGCGCTGGGTCCACGGATCGTCGCGGCCGTCGGCGATGCGCGGCTTGGCGATGTGGTCGAGCACGAATCGCAGCTCGGGCTGCTTGCGGACCGTCTCGACCGCGGCCGGCAGCTCCCGGGCGCGGACCAGCAGGTCGTAGGTGAGGCCGCGGGCCGCCGCGGCGGCCAGCCCGCGGTGCACGTCGGGCCGCGTGAGCCAGTCCGGGTCGGGCTCGTCGTGGACCTGATGCCGCAGGCCGACCAGCCAGCGGCCGGCCGGTCCGTCGAGGAGCGCGTCGAGTTCGTCCGCGACGCTCGGAGAGGTCAGGTCGACCCAGCCCACGACGCCGTGGACGAAGTCGGTCGCCGCCGCGAGTTCCAGGAACTCGCGCGTTTCCTGCGTGCTCGACAGGGTCTGCACGAGCACGGTCCCGTCGATGTGCTCCTCGGCCAGCACGCCGCGGAGGTCGTCGGGAGTGAAGGCGCGGCGGACCGGATCCATGACATCGCCGGCCATCCAGGGGTAGGAGTAGCGCGCCGGATCCCAGAAGTGATGGTGGGCGTCGATGCGCGATACAGCCTGGTTCACGGTGTGCTCCTCACTCCGGAGTCGGGACATCGGCGCCGAGCAGCCCCGCGTGCCGGAGATCCGCCCACAGCTGCGGTGGTATCTCCACATCGAACAGGGACAAGTCCGTTTCGAGTTCGCCGATTGTCCGTGGACCCATTAGTACCGTGCACACGCGCGGATGCGCCAGCGGGAACTGGATGGCGGCGGCCGCGAGCGGCACGTCGTGCTTGGCGCAGATCTCCTTGATGGCCCTCGCCTTGGCCAGGGTCGCGTCGTCCGCGGGCACGTAATTGAAGCTCACGCCGGGAGACGGATCGATCAGGATGCCGCTGTTGAAGACGCCGCCGATCACCACCGAGACGCCGCGGCTTTCGCACAGCGGCAGGAGGTCCGCCAGTGCGGTCTGGTCGAGCAGCGTATAGCGGCCGGCCAGGAGCACGATATCAAGGTCGCACTGGTCGACCAGTTCCGCGAGCGGAGCGGAGCGGTTCATGCCGGCCCCGATCGCGGTCACCGCGCCCTCGGCGCGCAGGTCGCGCAGCGCGTGGTAGGCGGTCGTGCCTGCCTGGGCGAGATGATTGTCCGGGTCGTGCATGAGCAACACGTCGAACCGGTCGAGCCCGGTGCGCTCCAGGCTTTCCGCGACCGACCGGCGGACACCCTCGTAGCTGAAGTCCCACACTGGTCCTACCGCGGGAACGTCCCGGTAGAAGGGGATTCCGTCGTGATATTGAGTGTCATCGCGCGGGGCGTTCGCCCGCAGCAGCCGCCCGACCTTGGTCGAGACGACCAGTTCGGCCCGCGGTGTCGCGGCGATGGCGCGGCCGACGCGCTGCTCGGCCAGCCCGTGTCCGTACAGCGGCGCGGTGTCGATGTAGCGCACACCGCTCGTCAGCGCGCGATCGATCACCGCGATGGCGTCGGCGTCGCTCATGGCCTGCTGGAAGTTGCCGAGCACGGCGGTGCCAAGTCCGACTCGAGGCGCGAAGAGCTCGGTGCGGCCGACCCGCACTGGTGTCGCATCTGTGATCATGGATCTCCGGGCTCCGTCGATTGGTCCCCGCGTCGATCGGGCACTGTGTACCGGCCCGTTTTTCATTCACATTCAGTCATGGGCGACCGAGGGTTGACAACGCCGTTTAACGGATGCCCCCGTTTCGTAAGGCGAATACGGCATCGGACCGCGAACATGCCCAAGCTCGGCCCGGCGGCCGCCGGTGGCCGGGCCGGCCCGTCAGGATCGCGCGAGAACCACTAAAATTCCCGTTTATCCCATTTAAGGAACATTTAAGCTCACGCCCATAATTAATTAAGAAACTTTCTTATCTAATTAAGCCCTGTCGTGAGGGGGACAGCAGCTGAGGGGCTGACCTCAAAGGTCCAGGAGGAACGATGGATCCAGCCGTCCCGGAACCGCCACGCGAGCTCAACGAGCGCAAGCGGAGAAGAGCGCGGGCGCTGATCGCGACGGCGGGCACGGCCCTGCTCGCGGGTCACCTGCGTCGCCGCCCTGGCGCTGGCGCGGGGGAACTCGCCCCGCTCGGACCAGGTCCCGCAGGCGGCGAACCTGGCGCGAACACGACGTCGGCGCTGACCGACAACTGGTACGAGTCCGCGCCGTACTACAGCGTGCTCGACTCGACGCCCCCGACCTCGGGACGGTCATGTCGGCCACCGGCGCAGAAGGCGTTCGACATGGCCTTCATCCTGGCGGACGGCAGCGGCTGCACCCCGGCCTGGAACGGGACCGACCCGGTGTCCAGCGACACGCAAGTGGCCGCGGTCATCAACGAGGTGCGGTCCGACGGCGGCGACGTGATCGTGTCCGCCGGCGGTTACAACGGGACGAAGCTCGGCCAGGTCTGCGGGACCGCCGCCGCCACCGCGGCCGCGTACCAGCAGGTCATCAGTACCTACGGGCTGCACGCGTTCGACTTTGACCTCGAAGAGCCGGAGATCGAGAACTCCACCGCGATCGCCAACGAGCTTGGTGCGGCGCAGATCCTCCAGAAGGACAACCCTGGCCTGTTCATCTCGATCACGATGCCCTCCATCACGACCGGGGCCAACTACTTCGGCGGGCTGCTGCTCGACGAGGCCAAGACGCTCGGCTTCACCCCCAACGACTACACGATCATGCCGTTCGACGGCGGCTTCAGCGGCGGCTCGGCGCAGGTCACCGCGCTGCAGGACTTCAACGCGCAGCTGGTGAGCACGTTCGGCTGGAGCAGCTCGGTGGCGTACGCGCACGAGGGCTTCTCCGGGATGAACGGCCGGACCGACACCGCCGAGTACTTCTACCAGAGCGACTTCCAGACGGTGCTCAGCTTCGCGCAGAGCGTCGGCCTCGGCCGGTACACGTTCTGGTCGGTCAACCGTGACCGCGAGTGCAACCCGCCGGACAACAACGGCGACCTGTCCAGCGACTGCAGCAGCGTGACGCAGAACTCGTGGGACTTCACCGCCTACACCGTCGCCTTCGCCAAGAGCGCGCCGGTGACGGAGCCGACCCCGTCCCCGACTCCGACCGGGACAACGTCGCCGTCTCCGACGCCGACGCCGACGCCGACCAGTTCGGGCTCCTGCACGGCCGCCGCCTGGTCGTCGAGCGCGACCTACGTCTCGGGCGACGTGGTGTCCTACGACGGCGACCAGTGGACCGCCAACCAGTGGAACTACGACGAGGTGCCCGGCGGTTCGTCGGGCGCGTGGAACAACGACGGTACGTGCTAACCACAGACTGCGGTGTCCGGGTACGCGGCAACTCCGGACACCGCACAAGGCCGGGCGGCCCTCCACTCTGGGCCGGAGGTCCGCCCGGCCCCATTAGCCCTAGCCATT
This sequence comes from uncultured Actinomycetota bacterium, assembly GCA_963785645.1. GTDB lineage: Bacteria > Actinomycetota > Actinomycetes > Streptosporangiales > Streptosporangiaceae > Trebonia. The sequence goes on along the minus strand of CAWAWG010000010.1, from coordinate 395,882 downwards.
AACAAACTTTCCTAAAGGAATTCACCATGCGCAGTCCTACCCTGCCACGGAATCTGCGGCGATTCGGCAGCCTGCTGCTTGCCGCCGGACTTGTCCTGGGGGCGCTGATCGCCGCCAGACCCGCGCTGGCGGCGGGCGAGGCCGTCAACATCTGGCTGACCACGACCAACGACTCCGCCGGGCGCAACGTCGACCCGCTGGCCTCCAGCAGCAGACGCCGATCGCGTTCGCCTCCGGGAACGCGTCGCCGGCCAGATCATCACGGTGAACGAGCGCACGAAGTACCAGCAGTTCGTCGGCGCCGGCGCGTCGATGACCGACACCGCCGCGCTACCTGCTCAACAGCAGCGGCGCGCTCAGCGCGAGCACCCGCAGCCCGGTGATGAACGCGCTGTTCAGCCCGACCAGCGGCATCGGCCTTGACTTCCTGCGCAACCCGATGGGCGCGTCCGACCTCGCCCGGTACAACTACTCCTACGACGACATGCCCGCCGGCCAGACCGACCCCATCGCTGGCCAACTTCTCCATCAGCCACGACCTGACCGACATCCTGCCCCTCACCAAGCAGGCCGAGCAGCTCAACCCGAACCTGAAGCTGATGATGGCGCCGTGGAGCGCGCCGGCCTGGATGAAGGACAACGACAGCTTCACCGACCAGGGGTACCTCCAGTCGCAGTACTACGCGGCCTACGCCCAGTACTTCGTGAAGACCATCCAGGCCTACCAGGCCCAGGGCGTGCACGTGGACTACGTCTCCCCGCAGAACGAGCCGGGTTGCTGCTCCGGGTGCGAACTACCCGACGATGGCCTGGAACGGCTCGGGCCTTGACTACTTCGCCGCCAACGACCTGCTGCCCGCCCTCCACGTCGGCCGGGCTCACCACCAAGGTCCTGGCGCTCGACTGGAACTGGAGCAACTACGCCAGCTACGGCGAGCCGGACGGTAACCGACGCCACCGTCCGCAACGACCCGCTGTTCGGCGGCGTCGCCTGGCACGGCTACGACGAGGGCAGCGCGGCCGAGCAGAGCACCATCCACAACGAGTACCCGACCATCGGCACGTTCGACACCGAGCACTCCGGCGGCACCTGGATCGCCAACCAGCAGAACGAGGACATGTCGAACATCATCGACTACACCAGGAACTGGGGGCAGAGCGTCGTCAAGTGGAGCCTGGCCGTCAACCAGAACGACGGGCCCGAACAACGGCGGCTGCAGCACCTGCACCGGCCTGATCACCGTGCACGACGGCGACAGCCAGAGCGGCCAGGTCGACCTACACGATCGAGTACTACGACATGGGCCAGCTCACCAAGTTCGTCAAGCCCGGCGCTTACCGCATCGAGTCGACGGCGAACGCCACCGTGCCGAACGTCGCGTGGATCAACCCCGACGGTTCCAAGGCGCTGATCGCGTACAACGGCAGCACCGGGTCCCAGCCGATCACCGTCAACTGGGGCGGCGAGTCGTTCACCTACACCCTGCCCGCGCGGACCACCGCGACGTTCACCTGGAGCGGCACGCAGAGCGGCACGAGCCTGAGCTCGACCGGGACGGTCGGCGGCTACCAGGGCATGTGCCTCGACGTCGCGGGCGGCAACGCGACCGCCGGGACGGCGGTCGACGTGTACACGTGCAACGGCAGCACGGCCCAGCAGTGGACGGTCGACCCGAACGGCACGGTGCAGGGCATGGACAGCTGCCTCGACGTCGTAAGCGGCGGCACCGCCAACGGCACCAAGGTCGACCTGTATACGTGCAACGGGACCGGCGCGCAGGTGTGGCAGCACCAGTCCGACGGCGCACTGTACAACCCGCAGTCCGGCAAGTGCCTAGACGACACCGGCTTCGGCGGCGCCGGGCACCCAACTCCAGATCTGGTCCTGCACAGGATCCACCAACCAGGTCTGGACCCTCCCGACGACCTAGGAACCCAACGACCCGGGAACCCGACCACCTACAGACCCAACTGACCAAGGACCCAACTCAACCCTCGGTATCCGGCATGTCGGGCGCTGGCGCGCCGCGACATGCCGGATATTTCATGAAACGGTCGAGCGCCTTGCCGGGTTCGGGAAAAGATAGTGGATCGTTGTTATCGCTATCGCGCAACGCCAGGAAGTTAAGGGGTCGGTTCGGAGGCCTGCCCGCGGGCGTCCCGGGGCATGCTCTCCGGTTACCAGCGGCATAGGGCCAGTACTGACGAGTAGGTGCCCGTTTTGATATGATTTTTCGAACACGAAATGGCCCTATGTCCGCCGGCGCCGCCGCCGGTGCCCTGACCGGGGAGGACAAGCTTCATCACCAGTCACAGCGGCTTCCTAAGTTCCTGGCATGCGCTATCGCGTGTGTAGCCATCCACTATCCCTGCGGCAGTCTTTAACCAAACGGCGGAGCCTCTTCGGCGGCGTCGCGCTGCTGGTCGCCGTCACCCTGGCGGTACGAACCGCCAGGAAGCGGGGGCGCCCCGTGGCCGGGTAACCCGCTTCATCCCGCTTACACACGGCCTTCATGACGCGCGCGCTAGAAACTTCACATTTGAAACTTACAATGTCATTACCGGCCATCCCGCGCGCGGCAGGAGGCACCGAGAGTGACGGGTGGGACTCTTCGGCGCAGGGAAGCGTTGACCGTGCTTGGCGGCGCCATGCTTATCGGGGGGGCTCCCCTACCTGGGCTTGGCCACCACGAGCAGCGCGAGCGTTCGTCCTGGTGCGCCCGACGCCTACTCTCCGGGCGCGACCTACGCACCCGACGGCACCGCGGGCAAGACGGCGGCGGTACCGCGAGCCGATGTCCGCATCCTCAGCGGCCGGTTCCTCGGCAACGAGCAGCGCAACCTCGCGTACCTGCTCTTCCTCGACCCGGACCGGATGCTGCGCAGCTTCCGGGTCAACTACGGGCTGCCCACGGCGGCCGCGCCGGTCTTGGGCTGGGAGGCTCCCAACTCAAGGATCCGCGGCCACGTGACGGGCCACCTGATGTCGGCGCTCGCGTGGGCCTACGCGGGAACCGGTACCACCGCGAGCGACCCCGGCCGGCTCGCGCTCAAGGCCAAGGGTGACTACCTGGTCGCCCAGCTGGCGAGCATGCAGGCCATGGCACCGACGGCCGGCTACGGCCAGGGGTACCTCTCGGCATTTCAGGAGCAGTACTTCACCTGGCTGGAGGGCGGCGAGTGGAACCGGATCTGGTCCCCGTACTACATGATCCACAAGTACCTGGCCGGGCTGATCGACCAGTACCAGCTGGCCGGGAACGCCCAGGCGCTTGACGTGGCGGTCCGGCTCGCCGACTGGGTCGACCGCCGCACCAGGAACCTGACCTACCAGCACATGCAGAAGATACTCAACGTCGAGTTCGGCGGCTTGCCCGAGGCACTCGCCAACCTCTACGCGATCACCGGGGACCCGGCCACCCTGAATACGGCGGAACGCTTCTACCACGCGAGTTTCCTGGACCCGCTGGCCGCCAACGTCGACAACCTCAACGGTCAGCAGTGCAATGTCTCGACCCCGAAGGTCATCTCGGCCCTGCGCCTGGCGGAGGAGACAGGGAACGAGAAGTACTGGAACGCGGCCGTCAACTTCTGGAACATCGCGACCGCCCACCACTCGTATGCGATCGGCGGCCAGGGCAACTTCGAGCACTGGGGGCCGCCGGACACGGTGGCCGGCACGCTCTCGAACTACAACTGCGAGGGCTGCGTCAGCTACAACATGCTGAAGCTGACCAGGCTCCTGCACTTCCACGACCCGGGCAACGCGGCCTACATGGACTACTACGAGCGCACCCTCGTCAACCACCTGCTCGGCATCCAGGACCAGGGCTCACCGCACGGCTTTGTCACCTACTACACGGGCCTGTCGCCCGGCGCGCACAAGCAGGTTCCGGTGAACTACTTCCCGGGCGCCGACGAGAACGTCTTCGCGACCAACTACGACACCTTCACCTGCGATACCGCGACCGGCATCGAGACACCGGCCCGGTTCACCGACACGATCTACACGACCGACCCCGACGGCGCCCTCCGCGTCAACCTCTTCATCCCCTCGCGGGTGCACGCTAACGGCCTCACGATCCGCCAGGTGACAAGCATCCCCGACGCCCCGTTGACGATTCTGGCGGTCGAAGCGGTATCTGGCCGGTCGGGTGCCGGCCGGTGGGTCCGGCCAGTCAGGTACTGGCCAGCCGGGTACTGGGCCGACCACCCTGCGGGTCCGCGTGCCCGCCTGGGCCACCACCGTGTCGGCCACCCTGAACGGACGACCTCAGCCCCTGACCTCCCGGCCGGCGGCGGTCGAGGTCACGCGTGCGTGGCGGCCAGGCGACGAGCTCCAGGTCACCTTCGGCATGAGCCTGTCCCTGCAACAGGCGCCCGACAACCCCCGGGTCGCCGCGCTGGCCTACGGTCCCGTCGTGCTGGCCGCCCTGACCGGGGCCCAAACGCTCATGCCGGTGCTCGACCTGTCTTCCGTCCGGCAGGTATCCGCGTCGCCCCCGGCCTTCGAAACCACGGGATCAGGAACTCCGGGCGACGCCCGCGGCATCTCCCTGATCCCGGTCTGCGACGTGGACCACCAGCTCTACACCACCTATAGCCAGCTCCAGTAGCCATGGCGGCAAAAGGCGACCCGGCCGGGACCAGTGCCGGCCGGCGGTCGAGGCAAAAGGCGTCGTCAAGTGCGAGTAGGCCCGTGACCTGCGACGTCCACAATGCGAATTATTGATTTTGTAGCATGGAAGCCGTGAGCGGATTGGTTCCGGCGACCGAGGCGACTGCCGGGCTTCGCGGTGCCCGTGCCTGACGCGCCCGACGCCTTGGCGATTTCCACCTCCGGGCCGCAGACGCGGATGACCGATGACGCCGCCGCGCGTATCGTGCCCGCACTCAAGCGCACCGCCAGCGAGATCTCGCAGACCATCGCCGCGGAGGGTGCGGGCCCGGGGGAGGGGCGATGAGCGCTGTTACGACCCACGTGCTGGACTGCGCGCTCGGGGAGCCGGCGGCCGGCGTGCCGGTCCGGCTGGAACGGGCTGGCGGTGGCGGGCCGTCACCGCTGGCGGAGGGCATCACCGACGGCGACGGGCGGGTCCGCGACCTGGGACCGGATGACCTGCCGCCGGGTACCTACCGGATCGTCTTCGACACCGGCGCGTACTTCGCCCGCTCCGGCCTGGCGGTCTTTCTACCCCGAGGTCGCGGTCAGCTTCCTCGTGGACCGCTCCGACGGCCACTACCACGTGCCGCTGACGCTCAGCCCGTTCGCCTACTCGACCTACCGGGGCAGCTGACCCCGGTGCCCCCCGGCCTCAACAGAAGCCGGGGACGGTCTGCCAGGCCGGACCCGCGTCGGGCGCGTCGTCACGGGTCACCGTGCCCTCGATCAGCCCGTACGGCCGGTCGGCGGCGTAGTAGACCTCACGGTCGTTGGTCAGGCCGTACGGGCTGAGATCGACCAGGAAGTGGTGCTTGTTCGGCATCGACAGGCGGATCTCGGCCACCTCCGGGTGGGCCTCGAGCACCCGCTCGCCCATGTAGTAGAGGGTCTGCTGCAGGGCGAGGCTGTGCTTGGCCGCGAACGCCTCCAGCAGGATGCGCCGCACGTCGGCGTGGGACTTGGCCCAGTCCACGTCGGTGCCCGCGTACCGCCAGCGGGCGGTGACCGCGGTGGCCAGGATCCGGTCGCGGTCCTCGGCCAGCGAGGTGTAGCGGTCGCGCGGGAACCCGGTGAACTCCGAGCCGGCCGACTTGAGCACGACCAGGCCGGTCAGGCCCGACACCACGTAGGCGCGGTCGCCCTCGATGGTGACCACGGTGGTCCTGGTGACGTCGCCGGCCGCGGGAGAACGCGTGCCCGTGCTCCGCACCGTCCACCACGATCCGGTCCCAGCCGTATTCCTCGATGGTGACCTTGGCGCCCGTCACCCACTCGAAGTCGCTGGTGAAGTGCCGGCCAAGGCGCAGGGCGAAGTCCTCGATCTCGGCGACACCGTACTGCTTGGCATAGGCGTAGACGGTGTTCTTCTGGGTGTCGGTGGCGACGATGTGCGAGTTGTCGCCCTTGAGGTGGGCGGCGGCGAAGTCGCCGCGCAGCGCGGTCGACACGTTCAGGTCCTTGATCTCGTGCCGGTCACCGTCCCTGGTGACGTGAACCAGGCGGACCTCCGCCTTGCCGTACTGGTTGCTGCCGAAGGTGATGGCCATGATGACCTCCCACAAGCGTGCCATGAAGCGAACAATGTCTCCGAATATGATCCCGGAGGCTTCCCTGCCCTGCTCTTCCCGTGTGGCGTTTGGGCCGGCTATTGCCGGCGTAACGCCACCCGGGCGGCAGCCGCCCCGGGCAGAAGGCCTACGCTGACCCGAGGCGGAACCGCTCGGTGATGCCGTCCGGCAGTTCGCCAAGCACCGGGCGCAGTTCGGCGAGCCGGGCCGCCTCGGCGGGCGGCACACCGGCCGCGCCGAGCACGGCGGCCAGCTGCGGGGTGGGAACCAAGCGCAGGAACCGCTCGGCCAGGGCCCTCCGCGCGCCCGGGGTGGGCGCCCCGAGCACCCGCAGCCGGGCCATCCCGCCGTCCGGGTAGACGTCGAGCCGGACGTGTTCGGCCACCGGGCCGCCCGGCACGGCGAACCGGTGCCGGGTGTCGGGCTGCAGCGCGGTGCGGGCCAGCAGGTCGCCGCCGTCGGAACCGAGCGCGGCCCAGCCCGGCGCGTTGCCCTTGAAGTGCGAGGTGTCCAGCTCCACCTGGTCGACCGCCCCGGCGCAGGCCAGCCTCACCCGCACCCAGTCGTTGCCGTCGCCTCGGCGCCGGGCGGTCTCCCAGCCGTCCCCCATGACCCGGGCCAGACCGGGCATGAGCAGGTTGCTTGGCGAGGAGTAGAACATGTTGCTGCAGTCGGTGACCACGGCCCCGTTCTCCAGTGCACCCAGGTCGATCACGGCGGGCAGCAGCCGCGGGTCCGGCACCGGTTCGCCGTAGACGCGCAGCCGGGCCACCCCGCCATCGGGGAAGATGGTCAGCCGGACGTGGGTGAACCGCTGCCCTGCACCCGCTTCGGCGCCGACCTCGAACTCGTTGCGGGTGTCGCCCGCCACGCCGCTGCGCGGAACCAGCGGGGTCCACTCGGCCGTGGCCAGTTCGCCGGGCGACGGGTAACCCTCGGCTCCGCACGCCTCGACCGACACCTCGGGCGGGTAGTTGCCGGTGAAGTAGGAGGTGTCGACCACCACGCGGCGGACCAGGCCCGCGCAGCCGAGGCGGATGATCGCGCGGTCACTGCCCGGCTCGCGGCGCCGGCGGGTCTCCCAGCCGTCCATGATCTGGCCCTTGTTGCCGAACGTGTGCGGCTGGAACACCGGCTCCTCGGGCTTGATCAGGTTCTCCCGGTCGGCGAACAGCTCGTCGTCGGCGTAGACGACGCCGGCCCCGAGCTGCCGCGCGGCCAGGTTCGTCCACTCGTTCCTGCTCTCGGTGTTCATGGTTCCGTCCTGGCGACGACCAGATCGAAGCTCACAAGCCGCACCGTCCTTAGCTACCAGCATGCCGTCCTCTGCCGGTGTACCCAGTCACGCGTCCGCTGTGGTCATCCGGGGCATGCCCGTTCCTTTCCGGCGGATGCGCCTCCGGCGGAGGCGCCGCGGCGTTCGCGGGACAGCCAGTTCAGGCTGGCCTGGGTGGTGCCTGCCGGCCGGTACTCCAGGCTGACCCAGCCGCGGTAACCGCGCTCTTCCAGCGACTTCAGGTGACGGCCGAGGTCGAGCTGGCCGCTGCCCGGCTCGCTCCGGCCCGGCGCGTCGGCGATCTGGACGTGGGCGGTGACGTCAGCGTGGGCGGCGATGGCCGCGTCCAGGTCGTCGCCGTTGCTGGCCAGGTGGTACAGGTCGCACAGGAAGCCCACGTTGCCCGCGCCCGCGGCCCGGGCCCGGGTGACCACGGCCACCGCGTCATCCGCGGTGCGGAGCGGGTACGGCTTGGGCCCGCTGAGCGGCTCGATGAGGACGGTGGCACCGAACCCGGCGACGGCCCGCGCGGCCGCCGCGATGTTCTCAAGCGCCAGTTCGTCCTGTGCGGCCGGGTCGACGCCGTCGACCCGGTTGCCGTACGGCGCGTTGAACGCTCGCACGCCGAGCCGCTCGCCGATTCCGGCTACCACGTCGATGTTGTCGCGGAACTGCGCACTGCGCGACGGGATCGACAGCACGCCGGCGTCCGGGCCGGCCAGGTCGCCCGCGAAGAAGTTCAGGGCCACCAGGGCCACGCCGGCTCCGTCGACGGCCGAGACGAAGGCGTCCACGTCGCGGTCGGACGGCACCGGCGTCGTGAACGGCCACCAGAACTCCACGGCCGAGAACCCCGCGGCCCGCGCCGCGGCGGGCCGCCGGAGCAGGGGCTCCTCAGTGAACAGGAGCGAGCAGTTGACCAGGTAAGGAAGCGAGTGATCCATTATTCTTTTCATATCGTGGAAGTTTTTTTCTCGTCAATCAGCGACTGGCCGGCGACGAGCCGTTCGGTCCGCGGCGTTGACTGGGCTCCGCCGCTGTGACTAGCCTCGGCCGGTGACCATGACTCCCGCAACGTCCCCGGACGGGCCGCCGGAAGGCATCGGGCTCGCGGCCTTCAACTCGATGCCGGACGGCCAGGCCCGCGACGCCCTGCTGGCCTGCTGCTCGGCGCCGCACTGGGCGGGCGAGGTGGCGGCCGGCCGTCCCTATCCTTCGGTGGACGCGCTGCTCAACCGGGCCGATGCGGCCCTGACCGAGCAGGACGCCGGCCAGGCGCTGGCCGGGCACCCCCGGATCGGGCAGGCGCCGTCGCGGTCGCACAGCTCCTGGTCAAGGGGCGAGCAGGCCGGGGTGGCCGCCGCCGACGACCAGGCGCTGGCGGACCTCGCCGCGGGCAACCGCGCCTACGAGGAAAGGTTCGGCCACATCTACCTCGTCTGCGCCGCCGGCCGCACCGCACCGCAGCTCCTGCGGATCCTGCGCGAACGGCTCGGGAATGCTCCGGACGCAGAGCGCCAGGTGGTCCGCGACGAACTGCGCAAGATCAACAACCTGCGCCTGACCCGGCTGATCGGCCCGTAACAAACCCGGTCAAAAGCCAGGGGATCGGCGAACGGGTTCGTGCTTCGAGTGACGTGAAACACGAACTCGTTCGGCCTACCTATGGCTTTGATCTTGGTTTTCTGTCTTTGCTATGAGGTACTTACTCTCCGTGTCCTACGGCTGCTGTAAGCGCTCCGTGGTCGCCGGGTCCGCTGCCCGCGGCTGGATGGCCTAGTCTGACGTAATCCACCCATCCGCAGGTGAGGGCCGATGCTTTTGTTTACCGACATCAACCAGGTATCGCTTGCGAGCGTGGTCAAGCTCGCGGTCGACAATGTGGCGGCCGGCGGCGGGCCGTTCGCGGCGCTGGTCGTCCGGGACGGGGAGATCATCGCCACCGGCGCCAACCGGGTCACCCGGGACCTTGACCCGACCGCCCACGCCGAGATCGTCGCGATCCGGGCGGCCAGCCGCCGGATCGGCGACTTCCGGCTCGGCGGATGCACGCTGGTGTCCTCGTGCGAGCCGTGTCCCATGTGTGTCGCCGCGGCGCTGTGGGCCCGGGTCGACCGGGTCGTCTACGCCGCCGACCGTCACGCCGCGGCCCGGGCCGGCTTCGACGACCTGGCCTTCTACAACCTGTTCGCTACGCCCCGACCGCAGTGGACGGTCCAGGTGGAGCACTGCCCGCTGCCCAACGGCGATGCCCCGTTCGACGCCTGGCTGTCCCATACCGGGCGAGTCAACTACTGATCCACCTCGGAGGGCGCCGCGCCATGACACTTCCCAAAGCCGAGCTCCACCTGCATCTGGAAGGCACACTCGAACCCGAGACGATCTTCCTGCTCGCCGAGCGCAACGGCATCCGGCTGCCGTATGCGGACGTCAGCGAGCTCGCCGCCCGCTACGACTTCACCGATCTTCAGTCCTTCCTCGACCTCTACTACGCCAACATGGCGGTGCTGCGGTCCGCGGAAGACTTCTTCGAGATGACCGAGGCCTATCTCGCCCGGGCCGCGGTCGCGGGTGTCTGCCACGCCGAAGTGCACCTTGACCCCCAGGCGCACCTGGCCCGGGGGATAGCGCTCGAGACCGTTATGGAAGGCGTGTCGGCCGCACTCGAATCGGCCGGACAGCGGCATGGCATAAGCACCGGCCTGATCGTCGCCATGCTGCGTGACCAGGGCGCCGAGTCCGCGATGGAGACGCTGGACGCGGTTCTCGCGCTGGGGACACCCATCATCGGCATCGGCCTTGACTCCGCCGAGGTCGGGATGCCGCCGTCGACGTTCCTCGATGTCTTCGCCAAGGCCCGGGCGGCCGGCCTGCACGTCGTCGCCCATGCGGGCGAAGAGGGTCCGCCGGAATACATATGGCAGGCGCTCGATCTGCTCAAGGTCGAGCGCATCGATCACGGCGTCCGGTGCATGGAAGACGAGGCGCTGGTTAGCCGGCTGGCGGACCAGCGCATCCCGCTGACGGTCTGCCCGCTGTCGAACGTGCGGCTCAAGGTGGTCGAGAGCATGTCGGCCCATCCGCTGCCGGAGATGATGCGGCGCGGCCTGCTGGTGACGGTTAACTCCGATGACCCGGCCTACTTCGGCGGCTACGTCGATGACAACTTCACGGCTCTGGAGCGCGCCTTCGGACACACCGACGAAGAGGCGGCGGTGCTGGCACGCAATTCAATCGCCGCATCGTTCCTTGACGACGCGCGCAAGTCCGATCTGTATGCGGCGATCGCGGCCGAACAGGCCGCCCGAGCCCAGTCGCCGGTGTAAGCGCCGGCCGCCGTGACCGGCCATCGGCGAAGTCCATCATACCGAAAAAATATTTGAAATGGATATACGAGCTATCGTCGGGTAGTACACGGAAGGTGACAGGCCGGCAGCGGCGGAGGCAGGAGCGTGCGGTGGAGCCTGGACTGGTGGTCAACGGCCGGACTCGTGAGCTAGGCGAGGTCGGCGGCCATGTCACGCTGCTCGAGTGGCTGCGGGCGAGCGGTCTCACGGGCGGCAAGGAGGGCTGCGCTGAAGGCGAGTGCGGTGCCTGCGCCGTGCTTGTCGCCCGCGACGACGGGCTTGGCGGGTCCCGGTGGGTGGCCATCAACGCCTGCCTGGTACCGGTGGCCGCCTTCGACCAGCAGGAGGTCGTCACCGCCGAGGGACTCGGGGCACCGGGGCAGTTGCACCCGGTGCAGCGCGAGATGGCCAGCCGCGGCGGCTCGCAGTGCGGCTACTGCACTCCGGGCTTCATCTGCTCGATGGCCGCCGAGTACTACCGCCCCGGCCGGCGGCAGGCCTCCGGCACCGACGGGCATGGCAACGGCGACCGCCCGGCGGCCGAGGCCGAGCACGGGCCGAACGGGTTCGACCTGCACGCGCTGAGCGGCAACCTGTGCCGGTGTACCGGCTACCGGCCCATCAGGGACGCGGCCTACGCCCTGGGCCAGCCGGAGGCGGCCGACCCGCTCGCCGCGCGCCGGGCCCGGCCGGCCCCGGGCCCGCCGTCACCAGCACCTCCAGCCCCCAGGGGCGCTATGTCCGGCCCGCTACCCTGGCCGAGGCGCTGGCCCTGCTGGCCGCCCACCCGGACGCGCGGCTGGTGGCCGGATCCACCGACTGGGGCGTCGAGCTGAACATCCGGCAGGCCCGGGCCGAGCTGACCATCGGCATCGACCGCCTAGCCGAGCTGCGCGAGTTCTCTGTCGGTCCGGACCGGATCGACCTGGGCGCGGCGCTGAGCCTGTCCGAGCTGGAGAGCCGCCTGGCCGGCCGGGTGCCGCTCCTTGACGACCTGTTTCCGCAGTTCGCGTCCAGGCTGATCCGCAACGGGGCCACGCTCGGCGGCAACCTGGGCACCGCCTCGCCGATCGGCGACGCCCCGCCGGCGCTGCTGGCCCTGGGCGCCTCGCTGGTGCTGGCCTCGGCCGAGGGCGAACGGGTGGTCGAGCTGGCCGACTACTTCACCGGCTACCGGCAAAGCGTCAAGCGCCCGGACGAGCTGATCAAGACCGTGCGCATACCGCTGCCCCTCGCCCCGCTCACGGCGTTCCACAAGATTGCCAAGCGGCGGTTCGACGACATCTCCAGCGTCGCGGTGGCCTACGCCCTGCGGCTTGACGTCGGCCAGGACGGCGACCCGGTGGTCGGGTCGATCAAGATCGGGCTCGGCGGGGTGGCCGCCACCCCGCTGCGGGCCCTAGCCGCCGAGGAAGCACTGACCGGAAGGCCCTGGACCCGCGAGGCGGCCGAGGCGGCCGCACGGGAACTGGCCGGGGCCGGGACCCCGATGAGCGATCACCGGGCCAGCTCCCGGTACCGGATCGCCATGCTCGGCAACTCGCTGCCGAAGTTCCACGCCGAGACCCAGGCACCGGCCGGCCGGGAATCGTGAGGAGGTCCGCGACATGAGCCAGACCTATGGTCCGCCGGCTGGCCGGCCAGGCAAATCAGCGGCGGGCGTGCCCGTGGTGGGGCTGCCCGTGGTGGGGCTGGCTGTCCCGCACGAGAGCGCCGTGCTGCACGTCACCGGCGGCGCGCTGTACACCCAGGACCTGGTCGGCCGGACACCCGGCACCCTGCACGCGTGGCCGGTCCAGGCACCGCACGCGCACGCCCTCGTCAGCGCCATGCGGACCGAGGCCGCGGGCAAGGTGCCCGGGGTGGTGAAGGTGCTGACCGCCGCCGACGTGCCCGGCCTGAACGACGCGGGCGAGAACCACGACGAGCCGCTGTTCCCGGCCGAGGTCATGTTCTACGGGCACGCGGTCTGCTGGGTGCTCGGCGAGACCCTGGATGCGGCCCGGCTGGGCGCGGCCGCGGTCGAGGTCGACTACGAGCCGCTGCCCGCGCTGGTCACCGTGCACGACGCCATCGGGGCCGGGAGCTACCAGGGCCAGGCGCGTACGGTCAGCCGGGGCGACGCCGCGGCCGGACTTGACCGGGCCGCCCACCGGTTCAGCGGCGAGCTGGAGATTGGCGGGCAGGAGCACTTTTACCTGGAGACCCAGGCCGCGCTCGCGCTGATCGACGAGAACGGCCAGGTCTTCGTCCAGTCCAGCACGCAGCACCCGTCCGAGACTCAGGACATCGTGGCTCATGTCCTTGGCCTGTCCGCGCACCAGGTCACCGTGCAGTGCCTGCGGATGGGCGGCGGCTTCGGCGGCAAGGAGTTCCAGCCGCACGGGCTGGCCGCCGTGGCGGCGCTCGGCGCCACGCTCACCGGGCGGCCGGTGAGCCTGCGGCTCAACCGCAACCAGGACATCACCATGACCGGCAAGCGGCACCCGTTCTTCGCCACCTGGGAGGCGGGCTTCGACTCCGGCCAGCGGCTGTGCGCGCTGCGCGCCACGCTGATCAGCAACGGCGGCTGGAGTCTCGACCTGTCCGAGCCGGTGCTGGCCCGGGCGCTTTGCCACATCGACAACGCGTACTGGATCCCCGACATCGAGGTCCACGGCCGCGTCGCCAAGACCAACCGGGCGTCCAACACCGCGTTCCGCGGTTTCGGCGGCCCGCAGGGCATGGTGGTCATCGAGGACATACTCGGCCGCTGCGCCCCCCTGCTCGGCGTCGAACCGGACGACCTGCGCCGCCGCAGCTTCTACGCGCCGGGTCAGGCCACCCCGTACGGGCAGCCGGTGCGGCACGCCGAGCGGCTGGAGGCGATCTGGTCGGTCCTGAAGGAACGCGGCGACTTCGCCCGGCGCCAAGCCGAGGTGGCCGCGTTCAACGCCGGTCACCCGGACACCAAGCGAGGCCTGGCCATCACCCCGGTCAAGTTCGGTATCTCGTTCAATCTCACCGCCTTCAACCAGGCCGGCGCGCTCGTGCACGTCTACAAGGACGGCTCGGTCCTGATCAGCCACGGCGGCACCGAGATGGGCCAGGGCCTGCACACCAAGATGATCCAGGTCGCGGCGACCGCCCTCGGCGTGCCGATGAGCCTGGTCCGGCTGGCACCGACCCGGACCGACAAGGTGCCGAACACCTCGGCCACCGCGGCCAGCTCCGGCTCCGACCTCAACGGCGGCGCGGTCAAGAACGCCTGCGACCAGATCCGCGAGCGCCTGGCCGGCGTGGCCGCGGGCAGGCTCGGCGTGGACACCAGCGAGGTCAGGTTCTGCGACGGCGTGGTCACCCGCATCGGCTTCGCCGGGGAGCCGATCGCCTGGGCCGACCTGGTGCGCGACGCCTACTTCGAGCGGGTACAGCTGTGGGCGGCCGGCTTCTACCGCACCGAGGGGCTGCACTGGGACGCCGGACGGATGCGGGGCGAGCCGTTCAAGTACTTCGCCTACGGTGCCGCCTGCGCTGAGGTCGAGGTGGACGGCTATACCGGCGCCTACCGGCTGCTGCGGGCCGACATCGTGCACGACGTCGGCGACAGCCTGTCCCCGCTGATCGACCTGGGCCAGATCGAGGGCGGCTTCGTGCAGGGCGTCGGCTGGCTGACCCTGGAGGAACTGGTCTGGGACGAGAGCGGCGGGCCGCACCGGGGCCGGCTGGCTACCCAGGCGGCCAGCACCTACAAGATCCCGAGCTTCTCCGAGATGCCGCCGGAGTTCAACGTGCACCTGTTCGAGCAGGCCACCGAGCCGGGCGTGGTGTACGGGTCCAAGGCGGTCGGCGAACCGCCGCTGATGGAAGCGTTCAGCGTGCGCGAGGCGCTGCGCCAGGCGGTGGGCGCGTTCGGCCCGGTCGGCTGGAGCGTCGCCCTGGCCTGCCCGTCCACACCGGAGGCGGTCTACTGGGCGACCCAGGCCGCGCGCGACGCCGCCCGGACCTCAGCGGCGGCCGCCGCTGCCCGGGCGTACGCGAGGACGTGAGATGGACTGGCTCGGCGCGACCCAGCAGCTACGGCACGACGGCCAGCCCGGCGTGCTGGTCACGGTCATCGAGGTGCGCGGCCACGCGCCCCGCGAGGCCGGGGCCAAGATGGTGGTGAGCCGCGACCGCAGCTGGGGCACCGTGGGCGGCGGCAACCTGGAGGCCACAGCCGTGGCCCGGGCCAGGGAACTGATTGAATCCGGGACCGCCGAGCCCGAATTCCACGAGGCGCGGCTCAGCCCGCACGCCAGAAACACCCACGGCCGTCAGTGCTGCGGCGGGACGGTCCGGCTGCTGCTTGAGCCGCTGGCCGCCTGGTCCGTGGTGGCCGTGTTCGGGATCGGCCACGTCGGCTACGAGCTGGCCCGCATCCTGTCCCGGCTGCCGATCCGGCTCCTGCTGATCGACTCCCGCGCCGACCAGCTCGACCGGGTCCGGCTGGCCGACGTGATCGACGGCAGCGCCGACGTCTCCGTCCACCACAGTCTGCTCGGCGAGCATGTGCTCGAACAGCTTCCCGGCGGAGCGCACGTGGTGATCATGACGCACGACCACGCCGAAGACTACGCCCTGTGCGACGCCGCCCTGCGGTTGCCGCAGGCCCTGGGCGGCATCGGGCTGATCGGTTCCAGTGCCAAGTGGACCCGCTTCCAGGCCCAGCTCGCCGAGGCCGGGCACGCCCCCGAGACGATCGGCCGGATCACCTGCCCGATCGGGCAGCCAGGGATCAGGGGCAAGGAGCCGGCCGCGATCGCGGTCGCGGTGGCGGCGGCGCTGCTGCAAGTCCTGGGGGAGCAGGCCGCGGCACGGTCGCACGATGAAGCACGGGCCCATCATGAAGCACGGGCCCATCATGAAGCACCGTCCCATCATGAAGCACGGGCCGACCATGAAGACGGCCCGCGGCCCGGGCGGGCGCTAGGCGCTTCCTGAGGTGGCGCGGTAGGTCCGCCAACCGCCGTGTTCCGTGATGTCGCGGTGGACGCCCCGCGCGTGCTCCGGCTCCCGGAGCAGCATCGCGAACGACAGTTCACCGTCTTCCAGCTCGATGATCCCGAGCTCAAGTTCCGGCGGCTCGGTGGCCAGCAGGTCGCGGAACGGGCCCATGGGCAGGTCGTACAACTCGCCCAGGATCGGCTGGCCGTCCTGGTCCGGATAGAGGGCGGGGAACTCGTCGCGGACCGAGAAGAACCGGTAGAGCGGCGCGGTACTGCGCTCGCCGATCAGCGGGACGCCCTCGATCGTGTAATGCGCGCGGCCGCCGCGCATCCCGTCGCCGTTGAGGAACATCAGGGCCATCCGCGCCTCCGTCCGGTCCTGGGATCGCCGATCCGCGCCCGGGCCCGGTATTCCCGGGGGGCGGCAGACCCTAAACGCCCCTGGCTGGAAGCCGTGAGACCGCCGCGTCTGGGTGGGCGTGACCAAGGAAACGTGTTGTCACACCCGCGTAACACGATCGGGCTAGTGTTCACGTATGCTGCTTTCCCCGCATGAGCAAGAACGCCTGCTTATCCACGTTGCGGCGGGACTCGCACGGGAACGGCAGGCACGCGGCCTCAAGCTCAACTATCCCGAGGCGGTCGCCCTGATCACGTCCTTCGTCCTGGAGGGGGCCAGGGACGGGCGGCCGGTTGTCGAACTGACGGAGACGGCCCGCTCGGTGCTGACGAAGGAAGACGTGATGGACGGAGTGGCCGAGATGATCACCGAAGTCCAGGTGGAGGCCACCTTCCCCGACGGCACCAAGCTGGTCACCGTGCACCGGCCGGTCCAGTGATCCCGGGCGAGATCGTCTGCGGGTCCGGGCCGCTGTTGCTCAACGCGGGGCGGCCGGTGACGACACTGACCGTCACGAACACCGGTGACCGGCCCGTGCAGGTGGGGTCCCACTACCACTTCGCCCAGGCGAACCCGGCGCTCTCCTTCGACCGGGACGCCGCGCGCGGCCTGCGGCTGAACATCCCGGCCGGGACCGCGGTGCGGTTCGAGCCCGGCCTGGTGCGCGAGGTGTCGCTGGTGCCGCTGGGCGGACGCCGGGTCGTTCCCGGGCTCCGGCTTGAGGGACAACTCGATGGCTGAGATCAGCCGGGAACGCTACGCCCTGCTGTACGGGCCGACGGCCGGTGACCGGATCCGGCTCGCCGACACCGACCTGTTCGTCGAGGTCGAACGGGACCTGTGCGGGTACGGCGACGAGGCGGTGTTCGGCGGCGGGAAGGTGATCCGCGAGTCGATGGGCCAGTCCCGCGTCTCGCGAGCGGACGGCTCGCCGGACCTGGTGATCACCGGGGCGGTCATCCTGGACCACTGGGGCGTGGTGAAGGCCGACGTCGGAGTCCGTGACGGGCGGATCTGCGGAATCGGCAAGGCTGGCAACCCGGACATCATGGACGGCGTCCACCCGGCCCTGGTAATCGGTCCGTCGACCGAGATCATGGCGGGCAACGGGCTTGTGCTGACGGCGGGTGCGATCGACTGCCACGTGCATCTCATCTGCCCGCAGCTCGTTCCCGAGGCGCTCGGCGCCGGGATCACCACGCTGATCGGGGGTGGCACCGGGCCCGCCGAGGGGACGAAGGCCACCACCGTCACCCCGGGCGCCTGGCACCTCGCGCGGATGCTGGAGGCCACCGATGCCTGGCCGGTGAACATCGTGCTGCTCGGCAAGGGGAACACGGTCTCCTCCGAAGCGCTGTGGGAGCAGCTGCGGGCCGGCGCGTCCGGATTCAAGCTGCACGAGGACTGGGGCACGACGCCCGCCGCGATCGACGCGTGCCTGCGGGTCGGCGCGGCGGCCGGGGTCCAGACGGCGATCCACACCGACACGCTGAACGAGGCCGGGTTCGTCGAGTCCACGCTGTCCGCCATCGCCGGGCGGCCGATCCACGCCTACCACACCGAGGGCGCGGGCGGCGGGCATGCTCCCGACATCATCACGGTGGCCGGGGTACCCAACGTGCTGCCGTCGTCGACCAACCCCACCCGGCCGCACACCGTCAACACCGTCGACGAGCACCTGGACATGCTCATGGTCTGCCATCACCTGAACCCCGCGGTCCCCGAGGACCTGGCGTTCGCGGAGTCACGGATCCGGCCGTCCACCATCGCCGCCGAGGACATACTGCACGACATGGGAGCGATCTCCATGATCGGCTCCGACTCCCAGGCGATGGGGCGCATCGGCGAGGTCGTGCTGCGGACCTGGCAGACCGCGCACGCGATGAAGCGCCGCCGGGGTGCCCTGCCCGGCGACGGCGTCTCCGGCGGCGCGATCGGTAGCGGTGCCGACAACCTCCGTGCACGCCGCTACGTCGCGAAATACACGATATGCCCGGCTGTTGCCCACGGGCTTGAGCAGCACGTCGGGTCGGTGGAGGTCGGCAAGCTGGCCGATCTCGTGCTCTGGCAGCCCGCGTTCTTCGGCGTGCGCCCGCAGGTCGTGCTCAAGGGCGGATTCGCCGCATGGGCGGCGATGGGCGACGCGAACGCGTCGATCCCCACCCCCCAGCCGGTCTTCCCCCGGCCGATGTGGGGCGCGTACGGCACCGTCCCGGCGCGGACCTCGCTGTCGTTCGTCTCGAACGCGGCGCTGGAGGACGGGCTGCCTGGCCGGCTCGGGCTCGGCCGCGAACTGGTGCCCGTGGCGGACGTGTCGCGGCGCGGCAAGGCCGACATGGTCAACAACGACGCCCTCCCGCAGATCGCGGTGGACCCGGATACGTTCACCGTCCGCATCGACGGCGACGTCGTGGAGGCCGCCCCCGCGCAGGAACTCCCCATGGCCCAGCGCTACTTCCTCTTCTGAGCTTCTGAGCGCCCGGAGTGGTCATGCGAAGCGCAACGGCGGCCGGTCCCGGCCGCGATGACGGAATGGGCGCCTGGTTCGCGGCCAGCGTGCTGCTGGCGGACGCGCGTTTCCCCGCGGGCGGGCACGCGCACTCCGGCGCAGTGGAGCCGGCGTACACCAGCGGTGCGGTGACCGACCTGGCATCGCTGGAACTGTTCCTCCGCGGACGGCTGCGCACCAGCGGAGTGACGGCGGCGGGCCTGGCGGCCGCCGCCTGCGACCCGCGGGCCGACTGGCCGGTCCTTGACGCCGAGGCCGACGCGCGGATGCCCTCACCCGCACAGCGGGACGCCTCCCGGCGGCAGGGCCGGGCCCTGCTGCGCAGCGCGCGGGCCGCCTGGCCGGACGCCAGCCACCTGGGCGAGGTCGCCCGGGTACCCAACCAAGTGTCCCCGCACCACGCCATCGTGCTCGGTGCCGCCGCCGCGGCGGCCGGCTGCCGGCCAGGGCATGCCGCGTGCATCGCCGCCTACCAGTCGGTCTCCGGCCCGGCCAGCTCCGCGGTCCGGCTGCTCGGGCTTGACCCGATCGCGGTCAACGCCGTCGTCGCCCGCATCGTGCCCGAGATCGGCGAAATAGCGTGGGAAAACATCCCCTTCCCGTCAGCACCGAACCTCGACCTGCTGGCCGAGGTGCACACAACCGCGGAGGTGCGTCTCTTTGAGTCATGATCACAGCCTCGACCGTCATCCGGCTTCCGGCACGGAAGGCCGGGCGCTTCGCCTCGGCATCGGCGGCCCGGTCGGCAGCGGGAAAACCGCGCTCGTCGCCGCGCTGTGCCGGACGCTGCGCACCGAGGCGCGCCTCGCGGTGGTCACCAACGACATCTACACCACCGAGGACGCGGACTTTCTGCGGCGGGCGGGCGTCCTCGACGTGGAGCGGATCGTCCCCGTCCGCACCGGCTGCTGCCCGCACACCGCGATCCGCGACGACATCGCGGCGAACCTGGACGCGGTGGAGGACCTCGAGGACCGGTTCGGCCCGCTCGACCTGGTGATCGTCGAAAGCGGCGGCGACAACCTCACCGCCACCTTCAGCCGCGGCCTGGCCGACGTACAGATCTTCGTGCTCGACGTCTCCGGCGGTGACAAGGTGCCGCGTAAGGGCGGCCCCGGCGTCACCACCTCCGACCTGCTCGTCATCAACAAGACGGACCTCGCGCCGCTGGTCGGCGCCTCCCTGGAGGTGATGAACCGCGACGCCGCGGCGGTTCGCGGCGGACGGCCGGTGCTCTTCACCTCGCTGCGGGAGGACCAGGGCGCCGCCGCGGTCGCGGACTGGGTGCGGGCCGCCCTGCGCGAGCCCGTCATGCGTTGACGCAGCGATCCGTGGTGACTGCCCAGCCGGCGGTAAACCGCGTGCTCGCCTCGGCGTGGATCACGGCCGAGGCCGGCGGCCGGCTTCCCCGGCTCCGCTCGCAGGCCCCGCTGGTCCTGCGGCCCACCCGCGACGCGGTGTACCTGGTCGCCGCCGCCGGGGGACCAGTCGGCGGCGACCGGCTCGACCTGCGGATCGAGGTCCGCGCGGGCGCGGTGCTCCGGCTGCGCACGGTGGCCGCGTCGGTGGCGCTGCCCGGCCCGGACGGCGGCGAATCGGTGCTGACCGTGACCGCGACGGTGGCGAAGGGCGGCGTGCTTGAGCACCTGCCGGAGCCGATGGTCGTCGCCGACGGCGCCCGGCACACCACCGATATCCAGATCGACCTGGAGGCCGGAGCGGGCCTGGTCCTGCGCGACGAGATCATCCTCGGCCGTCACGGTGAACGCGGCGGCGCCTGCCGCACCCGGTTGCGCGTCAACTACGACGGCAGGCCACTGCTCCGCCATGACGTCGCGGTGGACGGGACCGACGAGGTCAGCCTGGGCGCCGCGGTCCTCGCCGGGCACCGCGCCTACGGCACGCTGCTGTCCGCGGGCGAGTTCGCGTTGCCGTCCGATGCCGACTCGCCCGCGACTGGTCCGGCGACCACGTCCCGAGCCCGCCCCGATGTCGCCGTGATGCCCCTAGCCGGACCGGGCGTGCTCGTCACGGCCCTCGCGCCGGACAGCCTCGCCCTGCGTCGGCTGTTCGAGTCCGTGAGCACCCTGGCCTGACAGACGGTAGCGAAGCGGATCCGGCCTGCCGCGGGCGTCCCGGGCAGGCGTTCCGGGAACCTCGGCCCGTCAATCTCTAAATTGGCGCTGATGTGCAAAAAGGACCCGGTTGATAGAATCGCAGGTCCAGCCAGGCGCCGTAGCCGCACTCCCCGGCGAGCCAACGAGCCTCCTGCGCAGGAGCTCTCAGCGAGAGGGGACGCCCGTGCCGGCCATGAAGGGCGACCGGAATCTGAGCGTGACCGCGCGCGCCTTTGCCATTCTTGACCTGCTCCGGGCCAGGACGGCGATCGCCCTCTCCGATGTCGTGGCGGAAACGGGACTGCCGCGGCCACCGCGCACCGGTACCTGAGCGAGCTGGCCGAGATCGGAGTGCTTGAACGGGAGGACAGCGGGCGGTACCGGCTCGGTCTGCGGGTCTGGCAGCTGGGAGTGGCCAGTGACTGGGACCGGCAGGTTCGCTCCGCGGCCGTGCCGTTTATCGACGCGCTCGCCCGGGAGACCGGGCACGCGATCGCGTTCTCCTTGCTTCAGGGCGACCGGCTGATCTGCTTCGACCGGCGCCGGGGCCGCTCCGACGACGTCTTTCTCGCGCAGGCCGGCGATGATGTCCCGCTGCTGCGGACCAGCGTCGGGAAGGTTCTGCTGGCCGGCGACTCCGCGGCCAACGTCGCGGAGCTGGTGCAGCGGGACGGCGGGCCTTCCTCGTTCCGGTCGCGTGCGCTGGCCCAGATCGACCGGGCCCGCGTATCGGGCTATGTCGTCGCCGACGGCGAGGCCAGGGCCGGCCAGCGGTCCATGTCGGTGGCGGTCGGCGTCGATCCCGGGACCGGGGGACAGTTCGGCCTGACCGTGCTCACGCCGCTCGACCATGACAACATCGAGCGCTACCTGCGGACCCTGGTCGTGTTCGCCCGCAAACTCGGCACCGCCCTGAAGCTCCCCCCTCCCCAGCGCATCGCTTAGCTGACGGGACATATCCCGACAGATCACGCCGTCGGCCGGGGTGCGGCTGCCGCCCGTGTGGCGTTGGGCGGGCGGTAGCCGGCCCAACGCCGCTACGGGGATCAGGGGGAAGGCGAGCGCTCAAAACTCGTTTCGGCTAGGCCGAAATCGCCGCCAGGGCCGTGCCTGGTGCGAGTTACGTTCTTCCAACCAGGGCACACCTCGCATTTGGAGGAGCGATGTCATTCGCTTTCGGAATCTTCGACTCACTCGACCAGGGGACGTCCCCCGCCGCCCAGGTACTGCGCGAGCGGGTCAAGTTCGCCCAGACGGCGGAACGCCTGGGCATCGATCACTATCACGTGACCGAGCACCACGGGACCCCGCTGTCCGTCTGCCCGTCGCCGAACATCTTCCTGGCGGCGATCTCGCAGCGGACGCGGCGGATGCGCCTTGGCGCCCTCGTCTACGTGCTGCCCGCGTACAACCCGCTGCGGCTCGCCGAAGAGATAAGCGCGCTCGACCACCTCAGCGACGGCCGGCTGGACGTCGGGGTCGGCAGCGGGATCAGCCCGTATGAGACCGCGCTGTTCGATGTTCCGGCCGACGAGATGAAGCCCCGCTACGCGGAGGCACTGGACCTGTTGCTGACGACGCTCGCGACCGGCCGCATCCAGCACACCGGCCCGCTGCTCCCTGACTACGACGCGACCCTTTCGATCACCCCGCTCCAGTCGCCGTATCCGCCGATCTGGTACGCGTCGAGCAACACCAGAAGCGCCATCTGGGCCGGCCAGCACGACGTCAACTTTGCCGGCCGCTGGGGCGGCGGATCGTTCGTCGACGCGGCCCGCGAGTACTGGGCGACCTGGCAGAGCCGCCACGATGACGCGGCCGAGCTGGTCCAGCGCGGCGCCGAGCCCCGCGTCGGGCTCTCCACGACGATCGTGATCGGAGACAGCGAGCAGCAGGCACTGGATCGCTATCAGCGGGCCTACACGATGTTCGGCGAGCGTGTCACTCAGCTCTGGCACGAGCACGGAAATCACCAGGTCGACCCGATCGCCGATCCGGCGGCCGGGCTGAAGTCCGGCAACGCGATCGTCGGTACCCGGGAGTCGGTCAGGGATCAGGTCGTCGCGCAGGTCGAGGCGGCCCCCGTCAACTACTTCGAGATCATGCCGTTGTTCGGCGATCTTAGCTACGAAGAGGGCGTGGCGGCGCTGACCCGGTTCTCCGAGTACGTCATGCCGGCGGTGCGGGAGGCTTCGCGTTCCGTGCTGCGGACCGCGAGCGGCGCGGGGGTGGCAGCATGACTGCCGTGGCCACGGAGTCGCTGCTCGCGAACTTCCTCGACGCGATGGCCAGCGCGTGCAGTTCCGTGTCGGTCGTCACCACCCAAGCGGCCGGTGCGCCGCACGGCACGACGGTCAGCGCCTTCTGCTCGCTGTCGGCGGACCCGCCGATGGTCCTCGTGTCGCTCGACAACGGCTCACGGCTGCTCCGCCACATCCAGGGCAGCCGACGATTCGGGCTGAACCTGCTCGCCAGCGATCAGAGCGACCTGGCCAAGCGCTTCGCCTCCAAGGCGCAGGACAAGTTCGCGGGCGTCGACTATCAACTGGCGGCCGAGGTGCCCATCCTGTCCGGCCCGGCCGGGTGGGTGGCCTGCGAACTGCACGCCGCCCTGCCCGGCGGCGATCACACGATCCTGCTCGGCACCGTCGTCGACGCCGCCACAACCGGCCGGGCTCCGCTCACCTACCACTCGCGTTCCTTCGGCACCCACATCCCCGTCGGCTAGGGTTTCCCAACCCCAGCAGCGGCGTTGGCGGTCACGTGAAACACGAACCCGTTCGGATAACTCTAATATCGTCAAAAAGGACCATAAGGAGACGGCAATGCGGTCTGTCAGGTACGAGCGGTCCGGGGACGTCGGACACATCATCTTGTGCAATCCGCCGCACAACCTGCTCAACGTCGAGTTCTACGAGGAGCTGCGCGATGCCGTCGGGGCCGCGACCGCCCAGGACATCCGTGCGCTGCTGCTGCGGGCCGAGGGCCCGAACTTCACCAAGGGCGGCGACGTGGCGGTGCTGTCCGCACTGAGCCCGGCCGAGTTCCGGCTGCTCACCGCGGAGTACAACCGGAGCTTCCGTGCCATCGAGGCCCTGATGATTCCGACGGTCGTGGCGGTGCGCGGCGCGGTCTTCGGCGGCGGGGTGGAACTCGCGCTGTCCAACGACTTCATAGTCGCGGCCAAGGACGCGGTCTTCCGCCAGGTAGAGGTGTCGGTCGGCTCCATGCCGATCGCCGGCGGCGTGCAGCGGATGGCAGAGCGGATCGGCCGCACCCGCGCGGCGTTCTACGCGATGCTAAGCGCGCCGTTCACCGGGGAGACCGCCGTGGAAATCGGCCTGGCGAGCCTGGCCGTGCCGGATCCGGAGGTCGAGGGCGCCGCCGCCGACCTCGCGAACCAGCTTGCCGAGGGACCGACCCGCTCGTACGCGGCGGTGCGCCAGATACTCAAGGCGTGGTCATCCGGCGGTGTCGCCGGCGCCGACGCGGTGATGCTCGACGTCGCGCTCCCGCTGCACGCCACCGCCGACGCCGCCCGCGGGCGCGCGGCCCGAGCCGAGGCCTTCGCCCGCGGCGAAGAGCCCAAGCCGGTCATCTTCGAGGGCCGCTGAGGCACCAGGGAACATCGCACGAGAAACCCGGCAGGCTACCCCGGGGCATTCCGAACGAAGGCGGCTTACTCCGGTCCCGCGACCGTCTGCCCGGGGTCGGCGGCAAGCGCCGCGAGCTTCGCCTTGACGCGGTCGATGATCTCGGTGCCGTCGGTGTCGTCGTCGACGAAGTTGGTCGTCTGGACGAGTTCGGGGCTGGTGGCCAGGGCCAGGAAGCGCCGCCAGGTCTCGGCTGCCTCTTGACGGCGGCCGAGGGCGGTGAGCGCGTCGCCGTGGGAGATGAGCATGATGAGTTCGTTGACGATATCGCCGTGTGTGCGGGTCAGTTCAAGTGCCCGCTGTGCCTCGTTAACTGACTCCTCCAGGCGGCCGGCGCTGGCGAGTGCCGCCGACCGGGTGCCCGCTACGTTTGTCTCGAGCCAGGCCAGCCGGGGCTGGCTCTCGATGATCGAGGCGCATTCGGCCAGGGCCGACAGCTCCTCGTCGAACCGGCCGCTCCATTGCAGTGTGAGCGCCAGGCCGTGCAGCATGACGGCCAGGAGGGACTGGTCGTCGAGATCGCGGGCGATGGCGACCGACTCGCGGGCGAGGTCGATTCGCCGGCCGGGATCCATCACCAGGGTCTGGGCCCGGTTGCGGTGGACGTTCGCCAGGCCGGCGCGATTGCCGGTCCGCTGGAACGTCTCCGCGGCCAGGTCGAAGTAGCTGCGTGCGAGTTCGGGCCGGCCGGTTCGCGCGAAGGTGGCCGCGACGTCACGGAGGCACTCGGCCCGGAGGTCGGCCTCGGCGACATGGGCGGCTGCCTGGATGGCAAGATCGGCGAACGGAAGCATGTCGTGGCGTGCGTCGACCCCCTGGCTCATGGGCCGCCAGTCCAGCATGAGCATGAGTGCGGACTGGTGGTCGCCCAGGCTGAAGGCCAGGCGGCAGACGTGGTGCAGGACGTGCCGCTCTTCGGTGTACCAGCGGACCGCGTCGCGGCTTGAGGCGAACGTCTCAGGAACGACGCCCGGCATCGTTTCGTCGACTGGTGTCGTGGCGGGTCGGCCGAAGGTCAGCATCGCTTCCCGCGTGGAACGCACGTAGTGGCTGATCAGGCGGGCCGATGCCTCGGCGGAGCGCTCGGCCAGCAGGGTCAGCGCATAGGCGCGGACCAGGTCGTGGAACACGTAACGGCCCGGTCTGCTCTCGCGCAGCACGCTGGCCAGCCGCAGTTCGGTCAGCACCTCGCGGGCGCGCCTCGGGCCGAGTCCGGAGATGCTCACCGCCGCGGGAGTGGAGATCTCGGGGCCCGGGTGCACGCTCAGCAGCGCGAAGGTGCGCGCTGCCTCCTGCGACAGGCCGCGGTGCGACCAGGAGAAAACGGTGACGAGGTCAAGTTCGGCGCTCCCGGCGTTGAGCGACGCCAGCGGCGTCCGTTCCTGCGTGAACTCCTGGAGGAGCTGGTCCAGCGAGAACGTCGGGTTCGCGGAGGCACGGGCCGCGATGATCGCCAGGGCGAGCGGAAGTCCGCCGCACGCCTGGCCGAGGCGCATCATGGCGTCGCGGGTGTCGTCCGTCCGGTTCGCGGACAGCCGCTGGCTGAGGAACTCGACGGCCTCATCGTCGTCAAACGGGTCCAGCTGGACCGCTCGCGCCTGATGGAACACGGCCAGGGCAGGCATCTGGTGGCGGCTGGTGATGATCACCCGGGTCCGGCCGGTCCCGGGCAGCAGCGGTTCGACCTGCTGGTAGTCGCGGGCGTTGTCGAGCACCACCAGGGCCCGCCGCTCGGACAGGAGGCTGCGCAGCAGGCCCGACCTGGCGTCCACCGACTCGGGAAGGGCCTGGGACGGAACTCCCAGGGCCCCCAGCAGGTCTCGCAGGGCGTCCAGCGGACTGGTCGGCGGCGCGGTGGCATCGAACCCGCGCAGGTTCACGTACAGCTGGCCGTCGGTCAGGCAGGCTTCGGTTTCGCGGGCAAGGATGAGCGCCAGCGTGGTCTTGCCCACTCCCGCCATCCCGGAGATGAGAACTACCCGGGCACCGTTTTCCCCGTAGTCCCGCACCGTCGCGAGCACGTCCCGCCGCCCGGCGAACGCGGGCGGCGGCGAGGGCAGTTGCGCGGGCGGCACCTTCAGCAGGTGGCCCGGTCCGGCCTGTCCCAGTGCGGAGAGGGGCGCGGAGATACCCGCGACGGTACGCGACGACGGCCGGGCACCTCCGCGCAGGGCATACGCCTGGGCCGCCTCCAGGGCGGCGCCGGGCGAAGTCCCGAGTGTGTCCCTTAGCTCGCCGCGGATGCGGGCGTAGACCTTAAGTGCCTCGATGGCGCGGCCAGTCCGGGTCAGCGCCGTCATGAGCCGGGCGTGCAGGCTTTCGTTGAGCCGGTGACGGGCCGCCGCCGCTCGCAGGGCCGGCAGCACCGCGGCGGACTCCTCGGCCGTCTCGCAGTGCTCGGCCGCGGCGGTAACCGCTTGAACCCGCTCGTCTTCAAGACCCACGAACGCGGGCAGCGTCCACATCGTGTCCTCGCCGGCCGGAGCGGGCGCGACCGCGAGCGCGCCGAGGTAGGCGCGGCGCGCCGCGGACCGGTTGCCGGCCTGGGCCGACCGGGCCGCCTCACGGAGCAGGGTACGGAACCGCAGCACGTCACAGTCGTCTGATCCCACGGCGAGCCGGTAGCCCGTTCCCGCGGGCAGCAGGTACCGGCCGGTCTGCCGTCGCGGCAGCCCCGGCTGGAACACCCGGCGCAGAGAGCCCACGTGCCGGTGGATCTGGTTCGTCACTGACGCGGCGGGCTCGTCCGACCACAGAGCGTCAATGATCTCCGACATGTAGACCGGCTCGGTTGGCGTCGACAGCAGCAGCGCCAGGATCGCCCGCTGCTTGGGCTGCGTCAGCTCAACCTCGGCGCCGCCCCGGACGACCCGGACGCCGCCGAACAGGCCGAAGCGGACCCGTTCGCCCGCAAAAGTTGTTTCCCCGTCCATTTCCCGCACATCTCCCCAAATGCGCTTACGTGCAGAGAATATCGGACCAACCGGCTGCCCGACCTTGACTCTGATGTCTACGTTCGCCGCCGCCCGTTACACGGGACCGCGGCCCGCGCGCACTCACCGCGCACTTGTGAGGCACAGGGCTTGCCTAGCCTGGGACGGACTGCTAGCCGAGACGATCCGGCGGAGAGCGTGGCCGTCGGGACTTAAGGTCTTGCCTAGGAAGTTCGCTTACGTGGAACGGGGTTGAATTCTGTGGTGGTCAAGGACGCCGATATCGCCCGGGTGCTGAACCCGTTGCTGGCCGGAGGTCCGCACGAAGCGGCCGCGCGGCTGCTGACCGAGCCCGAGCGGGTGTACCGCGCGGAGTTGCCCGGCGGGGAACGCGTCTGGATCGTCAGCCGGTACGACGACGTGCGGCGGCTCCTGGCCGATCCCCGGCTGGCCCTGGACAAGCGCATGTCGCGCGGCGGGTACCGTGGCTTCGAACTCCCGCCCGCCCTGGACGCGAACCTGCTGAACATGGACGGCGCCGACCACGCCCGGGTACGCAAGCTGGTCCTTTCCGCGTTTACGGCGCGGCGCATCGTCTCCTTGGGCGAGCGCATCCAGTCGACCAGCGACGCGCTGATCGACGCCTTTCCGCCGGACGGCTCAGCCGACCTGCTCAACGTCTACGCCGCGCCGCTGCCCGTCGCGGTGATCTCCGACCTGCTCGGCGTGCCGGGCTCGGACGGCGCCGCGCTGCGCGAGTGCACCCAGGTCCTGCTGACACCGGCGAAGTTCGGGCCGGCCGACGCGGCCGCCGCGATCGGGCGGATCATCCGCGTGCTGGCCGGCCTGATCGCGGCCAAGCGGGCCGAGCCGGCCGACGACCTGCTCTCGGCGATGATCGCCGCGCGAGACGGCGCGGACCGCCTCTCCGAGGACGAACTGCTCTCGCTCGCGTTCCTGATCCTTTTCGCCGGCGACGAGAACTCCGTGCACCTGATCACCGCGGCGACCGCCCGGCTGCTGGCCGAGCCGGAACGCGCCGCGCTGCTGCGGGCACAGCCCTCGCCGGACACGCTGCAAATGGAGCAGCTGGTCGAGGAATTCATCCGCGATGACCAGCCGGTTACCAACGCCATCCGGCGCTTCCCGACCGA
Source organism: uncultured Actinomycetota bacterium (assembly GCA_963785645.1). Classification (GTDB taxonomy): domain Bacteria; phylum Actinomycetota; class Actinomycetes; order Streptosporangiales; family Streptosporangiaceae; genus Trebonia. The sequence continues at coordinate 367,295 of CAWAWG010000010.1, read as the reverse complement.
GGACGTCAACGTCGGCGGCACGGTGATTCCGGCCGGCGACATCGTGTACCTCTCGATCAGCGCGGCCAACCGCGATGCCGAAGCCGCACGCAACGCGGGCACGCGCAATCCCGGCGGTATCGCCATCGACGCCCACGTGACCTTCGGGCACGGTCCGCACTACTGCCTCGGTGCCCAGCTGGCCCGGCTGGAGACGCGCATCGCCCTGTGGACCCTGCTGCGCCGGCTGCCCGATCTGGCCCTCGCCGTCCCGCCCGCGGACCTGTCCTGGAAATCCGATCACCGCCAGCACGTGCTCCGCTCGCTCCCGGTCACGTACTGACGCCGCGGGTGCGTGATCGGCGGTGACCCGCGTCGCCTGATCGCTTAGCCGTGTCGCCTAGCCGCCGAGTTTGGTGCGGATCGCGTCCGGGTCGGCGTAGCCGGCGCCCGTGCGCGGAACGTCGCTGGCTTGGTCGAGGAGGCCGAGGGCACGCCGCCAGTATTCGCGGGCCCGTACGGTGTCGCCGGCGGCATGCAGGGCATCGCCGAGGTGGTCGTAATGGGTGGGTTGGATGCTCAGTTCGCCGAGGTCATGGTCGATGGCGATGGCCTGTTCGAAGTAGCGGGCGGCCTGCTCATAGTGGCCGAGGTGGTAGTGCGCGAAGCCGATGGTGTCGTATGAGGCGGCCTGGCCCCACCGGTCATCGACCGCCCGGAACAGCTCCAGTGACGGCTGGGCGTAGGTGAGTGCCTCCTCGGCGTTGCCGAGCAGGGTGCTGATCCAGCCCAGGCCGTTAAGCGCGGCCGCGAGCCCCTGGGGGTAGCCGCCGTGTGCCTCGGCCAGGTCGGCGGCCTGCTGAAAGTGCGTAAGCGCCTCCTCGTAGCGCTGCTCCGTATGGAAGGTCACTCCTAGGTAGTACTGGACGTGGGACTGTTCTGCTTGATCGCCGAGTTCCTCGAACAGGCGCAGCGCGTCCTGCAGATGGGAGCGGGCCTCGTCGAGGCGGCCGACCCGGGCACGGGCATGACCGATTCCCAGGTGAGCGTAGGCCTGTCCCCGCTTGTCGGCGTGCTCCTCGGTGGCGGTCAGCGCGATGCGGTGGGTCGCGGCGAAGTCGTGCAGGTGTCCTTGCCGTCCGAAGAACGGCGCCATCAGGTAAGGGAGCTGCCAGGCGTGGGTGTGGTGGCCGGTGTCGGCGGCCAGTTGGACGACGGCCAGCAGGACGGGATATTCGGCGGTGAACCAGGCCCAGGCGGCCGGATAGTCCGGGGGTTCCTCCGGCGTCACTTCCGGCAGCGCGGCGTCCAGCGTGATGGCTTGCTGCTGCGGGGGATAGGACCGGTACCAGGCGGCCTGGGCCGAGTGCAGGTAGTGATCCAGCATCCGCCGCAGTGCCGCGTCCCGGTCGGTGCCGGAGTCCTGGGCGAGGCTCTGCGTAGCGGCGTAGTCGCGGAGCAGATCATGGAAGCTGAACCGGCCGTGGGTGTGTTCGGTGATGAGGTTGTCGCGGGCCAGCTCGGCCAGCATCGGTCGGGCGGCGGTGAGCGGGACGGCGGCCAGGCTGGCGGCCGCGGGCGCGGTGATGTCGGGCCCCGGATGCAGGCTGAGCAGCCGGAACAGCCGCGCTGCGGGGTCGCTGAGCTGCCGGTAGGACCAGGAGAACACGGCCGTGACGCTGGTGGACTCGTCCGGGTCGAGCGCCTGCTGGCGTCCCTCCGCGTCGCGCAGCTCGTCGGCCAGCACCGTCAGCGGGAAGTCCGGGTGGGCGGCGGCCCGGGCCGCGACGATGCTCAGCGCGAGCGGCAGCCGGGCGCACCGGGCGATGATCTGCTCCACGGCCTCCGGCTGCGCCTCGACCCGGGCCGCGCCCAGGCGGCCGGCCAGCATCTCGCGGGCGTCGGCGAGGGTGAACAATCCAACCGTCAGCGGGTGGGCGCCGTCAGCGATCAGCCCGGTAAGCCGGCTGCGGCTGGTCACCACCACGCTGCTGCCCGGCGAGCCGGGCAGCAGCGGCCGCACCTGGTCGGCATCGCGGGCGTTGTCGAGCACCACCAGCATCTGCCGCCCGGCGAGCAGGCTGCGGTACAGGGCCGCCTGAGCATCCAGGCTGGCCGAAGGGATCAGCGCGGCCGGTACCTCGAAGGCGTCAAGGAAACCGCGGACCGCCTCGGCCGGCGTCACCGGCGGCCCGACCCGGTCGAAGCCGCGCAGGTTCACGTAAAGCTGTCCGTCGGGGAAACGGTCTTCGACCTGGTAGGCCCACTGCACCGCCAGCGCGGTCTTGCCGATCCCGGCCGTGCCGTCGATCGCCGAGATCACCACGGTGCCACCCGGCAGGGCGGCCTCGTCAAGCAGACTGGTCAGCGCTTCCAGTTCCCCGGCCCGGCCGGCAAAGCCCGGGACGGCATTCGGGAGCTGCCGGGGAACTGTCACCTTGGGCGAAGAGGGCACGTCCGACGACGCGGGCGGATCAGCATCCGGCACTAACGTATGAGGTGCGCCCGGCAGTCCCAGCTGCCGTTCCGCCGACGACCCCGATCCCGGCACCCCAGGCTCCGGCCGCACCGGCACCAACTCCGGTCGCGGTACCGCCACCCCCACCGCCACGGCAGCCCCGGCCACCCCGGCCAGTCCGCCCGCCACCCCAGCCCAGAGCCCCGCTTCCGCCAGGCCCTCACGGACTAGGACCCCGATCACGAACGCGCACACGGCAACCGCAACCGCGGCCACCACGCCAAGCACGATCTTCCGGCCCACACCATCTAGCTAACACCTTGCCGCAGCCAAGACGACCCCGGAACGGCAAGTGGGCCGGCGTGATTTTCCCGGATAATCCGTAACCTCCGCGATCGGCGTCGGTCGCCCGCCAGCGGCAGCCGTGTTCCGGCCTGCCGCCGCTGCCGTACGAGCCGATGACACTTCTGTTATCGATAACATGAAAAGCGACGGAGGGAATATCTCTTTAAGGCTGATTCTATCCGGCCTCACTAGGAAGATCTCAAGCCACCGGGAGCCCGGTCGCGATGAGGCGTTCATGGTAACGTTACCATGGCTACGTCTCCTGGAGGTGATGGTTCATGTGCGCGTCGCGCGTGTACGACCCCTTTCCCTGCTATCCGTGTGCCGACGGCGATACCTCGGCGGGTTGGTCGTCCCTGTGCGAGGGCCTGCCGTCACGCGGGCACGTGCTAGCGATTGACGGGCCGCAGATGCTGGACTGGGATGCGGTCGTCGCCGGCGTGGCCGGACAGTTGCGTCAGCGCGGTATAGACGTCGAGGTGCTTGACGTCCGCGATCACATGGCGCCCTGGGAGCAGATACTCAAGCGCACGGCGCCGGCCGAGATGCTGTCCGACGATGCCGATTTCGCGACGATCCCCCGCTGTACGCTGTCCGACTTCTTCGACGAGGTACCAGATCCCCCAGCTGCCGAGACGCGGCTGGCCCTGGTGATCGGTCCGGGCGCGGCCCTGGTGACGCACGACGAGCTCTGGTACGCCGACCTGCCTAAGCGCTACGCGGAAGCAGCGGTTAACGCGGGCAGTGGCCGCAACCTCGGGCAGCCCGAGACGGCCGGCCGCCGACCACCCGGCGCCTGTTCTATATTGACTGGCCGCTGCTTGACCGGCACCGGGAGCTGATCGCCGGCTCGATCGACCGTTGGATCGATATCCAGGACGCGGGCGATCCCCGGTGGCTATCCGGCCACGTGCTGCGTGCGTCCCTGCGGGCGCTGTGCGGCAGGCCCTTCCGTACCAGGCCTACCTTCAACACGACCTCGTGGGGCGGCCACTGGGCGCAAAACGTCTGGGTTTCAACCCCGGGGCCCGCAATACCGCGCTCGGGTACGAACTCATCGTACCGGAAAGCGGGATACTGCTCGGCTCCGCGCCGGACCGGGCGGTGGAGGTGCCCTTCCAGCTGCTGGTCGGGCTGCACCCGACGCTCGTGCTCGGAGCCGAGGTGCACGAGCGGTTCGGTACCTCTTTCCCGATCCGCTTCGACTACCTCGACACCTTCGGCGGCACCAACCTCTCCGTGCACTGTCACCCGCAGGCGGACTACATGCGGACCGTCTTCGGGTGGCCCTACACCCAGCACGAGAGCTACTACATCATGCTGAGCGAGCCGGGGAACCTCGTGTACCTGGGCCTTCGCGGCGACGGCGACCTCGCTGCATTCGAACGGCGGGCCCACGACGCCGCTAACCATGCGACTGGCGTTCGACATCGGGGACTTCGTCCAGACCTTCCCCGCGGATCCGCACCAGCTGTTCCTCATCCCGGCGGGCACGCCGCACGGCAGCGGCGCGGGGAACGTCGTGCTCGAAGTCAGCGCGACGCCGTACCTGTACTCGCTGCGGTTCTACGACTGGCTGCGCGCGGACGCGGAAGGCGTACCGCGGCCGGTGCACGTCGGGCACGCGTTCCGTAACCTGGACGGGCAGCGGCGCGGGACGCAGGTGCAGGCCGACCTGGTCCAGCAGGCCAGGACGATGGAGAGCGGCCCCGGCTGGCGGCTGGAGCTGATCGGCCAGCTACCCGAGATGTTCTTCGACGTCCAGCGCCTGGTCCTGGACGCGCACGCCACCGCATCCCAAAACACGCTGCCACAGAACACTGCGTCACAAGATCTGGAGGGACGGTTTCACGTGCTCAACCTGGTGGAGGGGGACGGTGTGACCATCCGCACGCCTGACGGTGCGACGGGCTGGCGCGAGCATCACCTGGCCTACGCGGAAACCGTGGTCATTCCCGCGGCCGTCGGGCATTACGAGGTCACGGCGCAGGCGGGCGCCCGCCTCGTGCGCGCTGTTGTGCGGTGAACGCGCCGGTCATCGATACGCCGGTTATCGATATCGGGGGCACGCACGTGAGCGCGGCCCTTGTCGACACCCTTCGCTGGCGGACCGTCGACGGCACCCAGCGGCGCACGCCGCTGCGCAGCGACGGTCCCGCCGCCGAGATCATCGCCACGCTCGTGTCCGCCATCCGGCCGCTTGGCGATATCACCGCGTCGATCCTGGGAGTCTCGATACCCGGGCCCTTCGACTACGACGCGGGAATCGGCCGGTTCCACGACGTCGGCAAGTTCGACGCGCTCAACGGCGTCGACGTCGGCTCGGCGCTGCGCACCGCACTGCCCGCACCTCCGGCCGGCATCGCTTTCGTCAACGACGCATCGGCCTTTGCTATCGGAGAGTGGATCGGCGGCGCGGCGCAGGGTGTGCGGCGGGTCGTCGGCATCACGCTCGGGACCGGTGTGGGCTCGGCGTTCCTCGACCGGGGACACGTGATCTCGGCTGGACCGGACGTCCCGCCGAACGGGTATGCGCACCTGCTGCACATCGACGGCCGACCGCTTGAGGACGTTGTCAGCCGGCGTGCCATCATCGCGGCCTACGAAGCGGCCGAGCCCGAGACGGCCCGCCCTCGGGTCGTGGATGTCGATACCGTCGCCCGGCGCGCGGCCGACGGTGACGCCATCGCCCGGGGGGTACTCGGCCACGCCATCGGTGCGCTCGGCCAGGCGCTGCGTCCCTGGCTGGTCCGCTTCAGCGCCGAAATCCTGGTCGTGGGCGGCGGCATAACGGCGTCGTGGGAACTCATCGAGCCCGCGCTGCGCGACGGTCTTCTCCGCGACGTTACCTCGTCGGGGCCGGCCTGGACGGGGGGCACCATCGTCCGTTCCGGCGACCCGGAGGGATCGACACTGGCCGGCGCCGCCTGGCACGCGCGCAGCCGGCAGACGGACCTGGCCCTCGATCAGAGCACCGGATGACCAGGAGCGCTTGATGACGGAGCAGCCCTCCGCCGACGCCCACGATCCCCGGGCCAGCAGAGCTCACGGCGGGATCGGCCGCCCGACCATGAGCGACGTGGCGCGGCACGCCGGGGTCAGCCCGATGACCGTCTCGCGTGCGCTGCGGGATGACCCCCGGGTTTCTCCCGAGACCAAGATCCGCGTCCTGGGCGCGGTCGACGCTCTGGGCTACCGGCGGAACGAAGCGGCGCGGAACCTTCGTCTCGGGCGGTCGAGCGGGCTGATCGGCCTGGTCGTCACCAACCTCGCCAACCCGTTCTACGCCCAACTCGCGCTCGGCGTCGAGGCCATGGCGGCCGAGAGCGGCGCGCGGGTGCTGCTCGGCAATTCCGGCGAGGACGTCGCCCGGGAGCGTCAGCTCGTGCAGGACTTCGCGTCCCGCCGGCTCGACGGGATCATCGTCGTGCCCGCTGGCGGCGACCACCGGCATCTGCACCCGGCGCAGCTGGCGGGTATTCCCGTCGTGCTGGCGGCAAGCCCGCCGGTCAGGTTCGAAGCCGACGCGGTGCTGCTCGACGACTTCGCCGGAAGCTGGGACGCCACCCGTCATCTCATCGAGGCCGGGCACCGGAAGATCGCCTTTCTCGGACTCCAGGCGTCAACCTGGACCGGTTCCGAGCGCTTCCGTGGTTACTGCGCCGCGCTTGAGGAGGCAGGCATTCCCCTTGATGAGCGGATCATCTCGCGTCAGCAGCGCGACGTGGCGGCGGCCGAGCGGACCATGCTCAAGCTGCTCGACCTTGAAGACCCGCCCACGGCCGTGTTCACCGCCAACAACCGCAACACCATCGGGGCCTACCGGGCGATCCGCGCGCGCCGATCGGACATCGCGATCGCCGGCTTCGACGACTTCGAACTGGCCGACATGCTGTCATTGCCGCTCACGGTCATCTCCTACGACCCGCAGGAGCTGGGCCGGCGAGCCGCCGACCTGCTGCGCGACCGCATCGACAACCCGCAGGCGCAGCAGACGCCGCGCCGCATCGTCTTGCCGACAAGACTGATCGAGTACGCCCCATCCTGACCGCTCGCGTCCGCCCCCCGCCAGCGCCGCCGCCCCACCCGCCCGGTGCCGGGACCTAAGAGACAAAGCAGGTCACCGCGGCGCGGGCAGCCGTCAAGGACCGGATCCGCCCCCTGCTCGCGTGAGTTATCCCGAACGAGACCGGCTGACTCACCCGCCGCCCATTGCCCGTTCTACGGTGCCATGCCCCGGCCGGGTGCTCCCCGTCGTGACCCAGCGTCCACCTTTGCTTAACCGACGGCGCCGCATTCCGGGCATAACGGTCCTGATCATGGGCGCTGCGTAAGCAAAGACGATGATCATGGTTGCCGGGTAAGCAAAGCATGGTTGCCGCTTAAGCAAAGGGGAGCGGGGCTACGCGGCGGCTGCTAGCTCTTATGGCTACGGTTGGGACATCGCGGATGACTCGCTGTATAGATGGATGACATATTAAAGTCAACGTTGGAGTTGATCAATCGATCAAGTTCGGTAGTGGCAGTGATAGCAGATGTCAACGAGCAGAGCCATCCAGGGATCGATGTTCAGAAAAACACTGTTAAACATGACCGTTGACAACTATAGATGGCATGCGTAGTGTCCCGGGATAAGGCAGTCCGACTGTCCGGGATAGGGCTTATTCAACAGAAGTGACGGGCCGGAGTCATGCGGTCCGTTGCTATTTTCCGTCCCATCTATGTCCCTTCTCCGGCCTGAAAAGACGGACGGCTGGTATTGGCCTCAACTGAAGGGTCAAAGATGACACACGATCAGCGCCGCGTCCCCCGGCGCGGCCGGCTTGGGCTGCTTGGCGCGGCCGCCCTGGCCGTCGCATTCGCGGTCTCCGCCGCGTCGTTCGCTTCCGCGTCGGGCGGGCCGTCCGCCGCTCCCGCGGTCCCGGTCCAGTCGCAAAGCCTCACCGTGACGACGGATCAACGGAAAGATCGCGGCAGGACCACCGGGACCGTGGACCATTGGCTGGGCATTCCGTACGCCCAACCGCCGGTCGGCGCCTTGCGCTGGGAGCCGCCCCAGCCGGCCGCGGCCTGGACCGGCGTGCGCAGTGCGCGATCAACTACGGCAACGAGTGCACGCAGTTCGGGAACCCGACCGATCAACACCGAGGACTGCTTGTACCTCAATGTCTTCGCCCCGGCCGTGATACCGGCGGGTGCGAAGCTGCCGGTGCTGTTCTGGATCCACGGCGGCGGTAATGTCAGCGGCTCGGGGGACCAGTTCGACGGATCGCTGCTGGCTCAGTCCGACAACATCATCGTCGTTACGATCAATTACCGGCTCGGACCGTTCGGCATCCTCGATCTGCCGGGCCTGTCCAGCGCCGAGCCGACCGGGAACTTCAGCCTGCTCGACATGGAGGAAGCGCTGAGGTGGACGCAGTCGAACATCACACGCCTTCGGCGGCGACCCGTCCAAGGTGACGATCGCCGGCGAGTCGGCCGGCGGGATGGCGGTCTGCTCGCTGCTCGCTTCACCGCCGGCCAATGGTCTCTTCTCGGCCGCGATCATGGAAAGCGGAAGCTGCCGCAGCAACTCCGAAGCGACTGCCCAGGCCGAGGCTCTCGTCCGTCGCCAAGGCGGCCGGATGCCCCACGGCCGCGACGGCCGCCGCCTGTCGTGCGCGGCCAGAGCGAGGAGACTCTGCAGTCGGCCGGTGCCGGCTTCCTGCCGATCTGGTACACCTACGGCGGCCCCGACCTGCCCGTCTCGCCGCTCCAGGCGATCGAGTCCGGCCACTACAACCGGGTGCCGATCCTGATGGGCGACAACCGCGACGAGGGCCGCGCGTTCACCGTCGGCTACGCCGACTACACGAGCCAGCAGTACACGCAGCTGGTGGACTCTGCCTTCGGTACGGGCTGCGGAGCCGTGGTCGGGCTCACCGCCTTCATGTGCGGCTACCCGATTGACTCAGGTAGTCGCCTGCCTCGCTCGCAGTCGCAGGTTCTCGCCCGCTACCCGCTGTCTCGCGTTCCCCGCGCAGAACACAGCCGCCTATGCGGTCGGAGCGCTGCTTACCGACAGCTGGCTGTATGGCGGCATCGGCGGCTGCGGCGCGCAGCAGGTCGCGACGTCGCTGGCCAAGTCCACCACGCTGTACTTCTACCAGTTCGACGACCCGAATCCGCCCGCGTCGAGCGGCGGCCCTCCCGGCTTCCAGTACGGCGCGGACCACGGCAGCGAACTCCCGTTCCTGTGGCCAAGCGTCAGCACCGCGCAATCGCAGGCAGCCGAGTTCACCCCCGCCGAGCAGGAACTCTCCCGCCAGATGGTCGCCTACTGGGGCGCATTCGCGAAGTCCGGCTCACCAAACGCCCCCGGCCAGCCCACCTGGCCCGCCTACTCGTCCACCGCCAAGATGATGTCCCTGCGCCCCGGCCACCAAACCCAGACAATCACCGCCTCCACCTACAGCACCGAACACCAGTGCACCTTCTGGAACCAACAACCCCAACCCAAGAACTAACCCCAGCGCTGCAAGCCTCGCGGCAGCCAAGGCGAGGCTTGCGGCAGCACGCGAGGGGCCATACTTAGGCGTATTACTCGCGGCAGCCGAGACCACTGTCATGTTCAGGCCCTGAGGCCAAGCGGCAGCACGCGGGATGACAGGCCAAAGGCCGTCAGCCAGCGGATGGCCTTTCCGTCTCACATCAGACTCCCATCCTTGAGGTTTTGACTTGACGGCCATCAAGCAAAAGCGTCTCAGCATTCGACGACGTTTACGGCGAGACCGCCGCGCGCTGTCTCCTTGTACTTGTCCTTCATGTCGGCCCCGGTTTCCCGCATGGTCTTGATCGCCTTGTCCAGCGTGACGTGATGCTGGCCGTCGCCGAGCAGCGCCATTCTTGCCGCCGTGATTGCCTTGACCGCGGCCAGCGCGTTCCGTTCGATGCACGGAATCTGCACCAGGCCGCCGACCGGATCGCAGGTGAGTCCCAGGTTGTGCTCGATCCCGATCTCGGCCGCGTTCTCGACCTGTTCCGGCGTGCCGCCAAGCACCTCGGCCAGCCCGGCGGCGGCCATCGCGCACGCCGATCCGACCTCGCCCTGGCAGCCGACCTCGGCCCCGGAGATGGACGCGCCCTCCTTGAACAGCACGCCGACGGCGGCCGCGGTGAGCAGGAACCGCACGACGGCGTCGTCATCCCCGCCCGCAACGAAGCGGTCGTAGTAGTGCAGCACCGCCGGCACGATCCCGGCGGCACCGTTCGTCGGGGCGGTGACCACCCGGCCGCCGGCCGCGTTTTCCTCGTTGACCGCGAGCGCGGACAGCGTCACCCACTCCATGGCCCGCAGCGGATCGGGCGATTCGCCGCGATCGACCAGCGTGCGGTGCAGCGCGTGGGCGCGCCGGCGCACCTTCAGCCCGCCGGGCAGCACGCCGTCGGTGGCACAGCCGCGCTCGACGCACGCGCGCATGACCGACCAGATATGCAGCAGCCGGTCGCGGACCTCGGTCTCGGGGCGCCGCGCCTTCTCGTTTTCCAGCATGACGCCGCTGATCGGCAAGCCGGTGGCGCGGGTGTGGCCGAGCAGCTCCGCGCCGGTTGAGAACGGGAACGGCACGGGCGTGTCGTCCGCGACGATCCGCGCCCGTGCTCGGCGGATTCTCCTTCACCGGATTCGGCGAGCACGAAGCCGCCGCCGATCGAGTAGTACGTGCGGGCGGCGAGCACGCCGCCCGCGTTGTCGAAGGCGTGGAACCTCATCGCGTTGGAGTGGAACGGCAGGCGCTTACGGCGGTGCAGGACGATGTCGTCGGCCACGGAGAAGTCGATCTCGTGCTGTCCGTTCAGGGCCAGCCGGCCACCCGCACGGACCGCGGCCACCGCGGGTTCCGCCGCATAGGGATCGACCGATTCCGGTGCCTCGCCGGCCAGCCCGAGCACCACCGCCTTGACGCTGCCGTGGCCGTGGCCGGTGGCGCCGAGCGAACCAAACAGCTCGGCCCGGACCCGGCCCACCTGGGGGAGGACGCCCGCGTCGGAAAGCGCCGCGACGAACCGGCCGGCGGCGCGCATCGGGCCGACCGTGTGCGAACTCGACGGACCGATGCCGACCGTGAACAGGTCGAAGACGCTGACCGTCATAGGTCGGTGCAGGCGTCGACGAGCCAGGCCGCAAGGTACTGCGCGAATGAGGCGCGCACCAGCAGCAGGAAGTCGCCGGCCCGCTCGTCTCGCACCACGATCGTCACGCCGGTGCGGGCGAGCAGCGTCTGCACGCACGTGCCGGCCGGCGCGGTCCGCGGATCGAGGTCGATCGCGCAGCCGCGGGCCAGCACCGCCCGCGCGGCGGGCCCGGACAACGAGAGCGCGGTGCGCTGGGCGGAGACATCGACGACCGCGCCCGGTTCGCCGCCGAGCGCCGTGCGCAGCAGATCCTCCAGTTCACGCTGCCGCCAGGGCGCGGCCAGCACGAGCCACTCGTCGGGTCCGAGCCACAGCACCTCCACATCGCCGATCCGGGCTGAGGTACCCCGGGTCGCGCTGCAAGGTGCGGCGGGCAGTTCACCGCCCAGCGCCTTTCCCGCGGCGGTGGCGGCCGGACCGTCGGGGGCGACGCGCAGGTCGATTTGCGTCAGGAAGGGAACCTCCGCGATCCGCACGTCTGCCGGCAGGCGAGCGAACTCGGTGCCCCAGCCCGCCAACGGGCTGCGCGGCAGTGTCTTCACCGTCGTCGTCTCCTCAACCGTCACGACGTGCCCCTTCCTTGTCGTACAGCACGGGCTCGGTGACCGTCACCGGTACAGATTCGCCGTCGTGCCAGGCGTGCAGCGTCTCGCCGACCCGGTCGCGCCCGGCCCGCACCAGCGCGAGCGCGAACGGCCGCCCGAGCACCGCGCTGCGGTAGCTCGATGTCACGTGCCCGAGCATGGCCACCGGCGGCTCCGGCAGCTTCGCGGAGGCAAGGATCTGCGCTCCCTCGGCCAGCACCGTAGTGGCGTCGACCGGAAGCAGGCCGACGAGGTGCTTGCGGTCGCGCGCGCCGGTTCTCGGCCCGGTCGAAGGAGCGCTTGCCGACGAAGTCCGGCTTCTTCTTCGACACTGCCCACGACAGGCCGAGATCCTGCGGAGTCACCGTGCCGTCGGTGTCCTGCCCGATGATCGGGTAGCCCTTCTCGGCCCGCAGCACGTGCATGGTCTCGGTGCCGTACGGCGTGATGCCGTTGGCGTCGTCCGGCCTCGATGAGCGCCTCCCACAGCGCCAGCCCGTACCAGGCGCTGACGTTGATCTCGTAGGCGAGCTCGCCGGAGAAGCTGATCCGGCACACCCGCGCCGGTATGCCCGCCACCACCGCGTCGCGCCAGGTCATGAAGCCGAATGCCTCGTTCGAGACATCGAGGTCGGGTGCGACCCGCGGCCAGCACCTCGCGGGACCGCGGGCCGACCAGCGCGCACGGTGACCCAGTGCTCCGTCACCGACGTGAGGCTGACCTGGAGGTGCGGCCACTCGGTTTGCAGCCATTCCTCCATCCAGTCGAGTACGGTCGCCGCGTTGCCGGTGGTCGTCGTGAGCAGGAAACGGTCGTCGCCGACCCGGATGACCGTGCCGTCGTCGATCACCATGCCGTCGACGCCGCACATGACGCCGTACCGGGCCCGGCCGACCTTCAGGCTGCTCATTACGTTGGTGTAGAGCCGGTCGAGCAGCTCACCGGCGTCGCGGCCCTGAACGTCGATCTTGCCGAGCGTCGAGCCGTCCATCAGCGCGACCCCCTCGCGCGCCGCGCGGCACTCGCGCAGCACCGCGGCCGCCATGTCCTCGCCGTCGCGCGGGTAGTACCACGGCCGCTTCCACTGACCGACGTTCTCGAACAGCGCGCCGTGCGCGACATGCCACGGATGGATGGCGGTCACCCGCACGGGATCGTGCAGTTCACCGGTGTCGCGCCCGGCCAGCGCGGCGAAGGCCACCGGCGTGTACGGCGGGCGGAAGGTGGTCGTGCCGAGATCCCCGATGGGGATGCCGAGCGCTTCCGCGACAATCCCGGACGCGATGACACCGGACGTCTTGCCCTGGTCGTGGGCCGTGCCGATCGTCGTGTAGCGCTTGACGTGCTCGACCGAGCGCAGTCCGGCGCCGACCGAGCGCAGAATGTCGGCGGCGGTGGCGTCGCGCTGCGGATCGACGAACTGCCGGCCCGGCTCGCCCGGTCCGGCCGGCTCGGGCACCCGCCAGATCACCCGTCCGGCCGGCCTTCCGGTTCCGGCGGCACGCGCGGTAGAAGCGGGAGACCGGCCGTCACCCCGAGGTCGGCGAGCGCCTCGGCGGCCCGCGTGACGCCCGAGGCCAGGCAGTCGGCGAGCCGGAAGGTGCCGTCAGCCGCGCCCGCGACGCGCACCCCGGGCACCGCTGCCTCGGACGACACGGCCCGCTCGGCGGGCACGAACGCGCCGAGCGACTCGTCGTAGCGCAGCGCGCCGCGCGCCTGGCTGAACAGGTGCACCGCCGGATTCCAGCCGCCGGACACGAGCAGCGCGTCGCAGTCGAGGCGGCGGCGCGCCCGAGGCTGTTGTCCCCGTTCAGCGGCGCGATGCGGGCGCTGGTAACCCGGCTGTCCCCGCTCGTCCCGGTGACCACGTGCCCGCTCTTGACCAGCATGCCCCGGCGCGCGCACTCCGCCTGCCAGTGCGCCGGGATGACGTCCCTGGCGTCGACGATGCCGGCGATCTCCACGCCGGCATCGGCCAGCTCGACCGCGGCCGGGTACGCGCTGTCGCCGGCGGTGAACACGACGGCCCGGTGCCCGACCAGGACTCCGTAGCGGTTCAGGTAGGTGCGCGCCGCGCCTGCCTGCATGATGCCGGGGCGGTCGTTGTCGGCGAAGACCACCGGACGCTCGTGGGCACCGGTCGCGATGATGACCTGTTTCGCGCGGATCCGCCATACGCGCTGCCGGGCCCGGCTCGGGCCCGCCTCGCCGAGGTGGTCGCCGCGCCTTTCCAGGGCAAGGACAAAGCCGTCGTCGTAGTAGCCGAACGCCGTGCACCGCGGCAGCAACCTGACGTCCGGGTTCGCCCGCAGCTCGGCGGCAACCGCGTCGACCCATTCAGGCGCGGGCCTGCCGTCGAGCTGATCGGTCGTGCCGAGCAGCGCACCGCCCGGCTCCGGCTGCTCGTCGACGACAACGACCCGGATCCCGCCGCGCGCGGCGGTGAGCGCCGCCGCCAGGCCGGCCGGGCCGGCGCCGACGACGAGCACCTCGCAGTGTGCGTGGACGGCGTCGTAGCGGGCGGGGTCTGGTTCGGCGGCGAGGCGGCCGCGGCCCGGTAGCCCGCGTGCCACCAGTCCGTCGTGCAGTTCGACCATGGGCGCGGTGAGCATCGGCTCGGGGAACGGAGCCTCGATCTGCACGACCGCGCTCGGCTCGTCCGCCCCGGCCGCGACGATGCCGCGCGGCCGTCCGAACTTGATGCTGCTCGCGACCTGGTGGACGCCGTTGGCGAGCAGCGCGGAGGCCAGGGTGTCGCCCGCGTAGCCGGTGTAATCGCCGCCGTTGAAGGTGAACATCAGCGGACGCGAGCGGTCGATGCGCCCGCCGGCCGGAGTCCGGAACTCGTCACTCATCGCCGGTTACCCCCTCGGGTGACACAGCGCTGACCGGGGTGGCCGGGGCGACCTGGCCGACCCGGTAGATCCGCATGAGCTGATGGGTCTGGGTGTCGCGCACCGCGTTGAACCACCGGCGGCAGCCGGCCGAGTGCACCCAGCGTTCGGCGAACGCGCCCTTGGGGTTGTCCCGGAAGAACACGTACCGCGCCCACGTCTCGTCGTCCAGTTCGGCGGGATTGTCCGGGTAACGGACATGCGCCTGACCGCCGTAGCGGTACTCGGCTTCCTCCCGTGGCCCGCACCACGGGCAGTTGATGAGTTGCATGGTTAGCTCCTGAACGCTGATCAGTGCGCGACCGCGGCGGCGCCGTGCTCGTCGATCAAGGCGCCGGTGGTAAACCGCTCGAGGGTGAAGGGGGCGTTGTACGGGTGCGGCTCATCGCGGGCCACCGTGTGCGCGAAGCACCAGCCGACGCCGGGTGTCGCCTTGAAGCCGCCGGTTCCCCAGCCGCAGTTGAGGTAGACGCCGTCGACGGGGCTGCGCCCGACGATGGGCGACGCATCGGGGGTGACATCGACGATGCCGGCCCAGCTGCGCAGCAGGTGCGCGCGGGCGAAGACGGGGAACAGCTCAAGCGCCGCCGACATCTGCTGCTCGATGATGTGGAACGCACCGCGCTGGCCGTATCCGTTGTAGCTGTCGATGCCGGCTCCCATGACGAGTTCGCCCTTGTGCGCCTGCGAAACGTAGACGTGCACCGCGTTGGACATCACCACCGTGGGATGGACCGGCTCGAGCAGTTCCGAGACGAGCGCCTGCAGCGGATGGCTCTGCAGCGGCAGGGCAAGGCCGAGCTTGGCGGCGAGCACGGACGTATGACCGGCCGCCGCGAGCGCGACCTTGCCCGTCGCGATGCGGCCGCGGGTTGTCTGTACCGCCGTCACCCGCCCCCCGTCGACATCGAAACCGGTCACCTCGCAGTTCTGGATGAGATCCACGCCCAGCGCGCTCGCGGCGCGGGCGTAGCCCCAGGCCACGTAGTCATGCTTCGCGATGCCGGCCCGCGGCTGGTACGTCGCGCCGAGTACCGGGTAGCGGACGTCGGGCGACGTGTTGACGATCGGGCAGATCTCCTTGACCTGCCGCGGGTCGACCCACTCGGCGTCGATGCCGTTGAGGCGGTTCGCGTTCACCCGGCGGATCGAGTCGCGGACGTCCTGCGGCGAATGGGCGAGGTTCAGCACGCCGCGCTGGCTGAACAGGATCGGGTAACCCAGTTCGTCCTCAAGCCCCTCCCAGAGCTTGAGCGAGTGCTCGTATATGGCCGCGCTTTCATCCCACAGGTAGTTCGACCGGATGATTGTCGTGTTGCGGGCCATGTTGCCGCCGGCCAGCCAGCCCTTCTCGAGGACGGCGACGTTCCTGATGCCCTCGTTCTTCGCGAGGTAGTACGCGGTAGCCAGGCCGTGCCCGCCGCCGCCGACGATCACCACATCGTAGTAGGGACGCGGGTCGGGGTTACGCCAGAGGAAATCCGGGTGATCGGGCAGATCGGCTCCGGGTGCACCGCTCATCGGGCCACGCTCGGTGTTGTCGGGCCCGGTGTTGTCGGGCCCAGTGTTGTCGGGCGCAGCGGCGCGTAGAGCGGGAAGCGGCGGGCCAGAGCGGTCACGCGCTCGCGCAGCTGGCCGGCTCGCGCTTCGTCGAAGGAAGGAAGCAGTGACTCGGCGATGATCTCCGCGACCTCGTCGAACTCCTCGGCGCCGAATCCGCGCGAGGCGAGCGCCGGCGTGCCGATCCGCACACCAGAGGAGATCATCGGCGGCCTCGGGTCGAACGGTACGGCGTTGCGGTTCACGGTGATGCCGACCCGGTGCAGCCGGTCTTCGGCCTGTTTGCCGTCCAGGGCCGAGTGCCGCAGGTCGACGAGTACCAGGTGCACCTCGGTCCCGCCGGTGAGCACGCCGATGCCGGCTGCGCAGGCATCGGCGGCGGTCAGCCGCTCGGCGATCGCCCTGGCGCCGGCCAGCGTCCGCTGCTGCCGCTCCGCGAACGCTTCGCCGGCCGCCACCTTGAACGCGACCGCCTTCGCGGCGATCACGTGCTCCAGGGGGCCGCCCTGCTGTCCGGGGAAGACAGCGGAGTTTATCTTCTTCGCGATCTCGGCGGTCGAGAGGATGACGCCGCCGCGGGGGCCGCCAAGCGTCTTGTGGGTCGTGGTCGTGACCACGTGCGCGTGCGGCACCGGCGACGGATGCAGGCCGGCCGCTACCAGTCCCGCGAAGTGCGCCATGTCGACCAGCAGGTAGGCGCCGACCAGGTCGGCGACGCGGCGGAACTCCGCGAAATCCAGGTGACGCGGGTAGGCCGACCAGCCGGCGACGATCATCTTGGGGCGATGCTCAAGCGTCAGCCGCTCCACCTCCGCCATGTCGATGCGGTGGTCGCTTTCGCGCACGTGATACGGCACGACGTTGTACAGCCGCCCGGAGTAGTTGATGCGCATGCCGTGCGTGAGGTGCCCGCCGTGCGCGAGATCGAGGCCGAGTATGGTGTCGCCCGGCTCAAGCAGGGCGAACATCGCGGCCGCGTTCGCCTGCGCCCCGGAGTGCGGTTGCACGTTGGCTGCCTCGGCGCCGAAGAGCGCTCGGACCCGGTCGATGGCCAGTTGCTCGATGCGGTCGACGTGCTCGCAGCCGCCGTAGTAGCGTCGGCCCGGGTAGCCCTCCGCGTACTTGTTCGTCAGCACCGAGCCCTGGGCCTGCATGACGGCAAGCGGCGCGAAGTTCTCGCTTGCGATCATCTCCAGCGTGCCGCGCTGCCGGGCCAGCTCCGCGTCGATGAGCTCGGCGACGTCGGGGTCAAGGTCCGCCAGGGGGCTGTCCAGGACCGATGGGGCCAGAACCGATGGGAACTGCGGCGTATTCATGGATTTCAGTCCTCGCAGATTGATATATCAGTCGTATAGTAGAGTAAGTCGGCATTGCGAACAGCGTCAAGGTC
The DNA here is from genome assembly GCA_963785645.1 of uncultured Actinomycetota bacterium. Taxonomy (GTDB): domain Bacteria; phylum Actinomycetota; class Actinomycetes; order Streptosporangiales; family Streptosporangiaceae; genus Trebonia. Next base: position 349,909 of record CAWAWG010000010.1, on the reverse strand, counting down.
GGCAAGGCGGATCCGGGAGCTCAGGGTGACGACCAGTGCAGTGAGCGGCGAGGTGCCGTCCTTCGCGGAGCGGGCCTACGAGGTGATCCGCGACCGGCTCATCATGCTCGAGATCAGGCCGGGCGCGCCCATCAACGACGACCAGCTCGCCCGCGAACTAGGGTTCGGCCGCACGCCGGTGCGCGAGGCGCTCAAGCGCCTGGAACTGGAACGGCTGGTGGTGGCCTACCCGCGCCGGGGCACCTTCGCGACCGAGGTCAACATCACCGACCTCGGCTACATCTCCGAGGTGCGGCAGCAGCTCGAACCGGTCGCCGCGGCCGCGGCCGCGCGCCGCGCCGCCCCCGCCGACCGCGCCGCTCTCCGCTCCCTGGCCGCCAAGCTGCACGGCACCGGAGAAAGGGGCGCCGGGGGAAAGGCGGCCCCAGGCAGGGACGGCACCGGCAAGACCGTCTCAACCGACCTGATGCGCCTGGACATGCGGGTGCACCGGGCGATCTACGCGGCGACGCACAACCCGTACCTAGAAGACACCCTCGTCCACTACGACAACCTGGCCACGCGGATCTGGTGCCTTTTCCTCAACCGCCTGCCCGACCTGGCCGGCCATATCGGCGAGCACAGCGGCCTCCTCGGCGCCATCGTCGACGCCGACCCCGATCGCGCCGCCGAGTTGGCGGCCGCCCACGTCGCCAACTTCGAGCAGGCAATCAGGTCAGCGCTGTGAACGCCCGAGCGGCGGCACGTTCTCGAAATTTCAGGCGCTGGCGCGCCCGAAATTTCGTACATTTCATGAAATCCGAATTGCCCGGCCCATGGCCCGAAAAGATCGTGGATATCTGGACGCCCCCTGGCATATACAGCGATCCACCATCTTTTCCTGGTCCTCCCGGGTCAGGCGCATCGACGTCGTTCTGACCGCATCCGGCACCCAGACCCGGGACTTTAGTGGGCCTGGCGGTGCGGGCCGCCCATACCTGGGCGCCCCGCACCGTGCTCTAGCGCGGCGGGTTTGCCGTGATATATCCGTGATGGAATCTATGGCCGGTTCTGATTGCGCCGTAAACTTTGCACAGCAGGTGAATAAAGCTCGCGCCACCGCCACGCGATCTTTATTTACGTCTCGCGAAAAATTTACCCCTTATGCAGAGTTTACGTGATGAGCGGAATAGCACATCGATCTCAGCAATAGCACTACGGTTTTGCCGACACAGTGGTCACAGCAATGCTGAAATAGGTTCAGTCAGCCGCCATCGTTCGGGATGAAGACTCATCAGAACGACGGCGCGGTTCCCGTTAACGCCGCACGTCCTCCTGGTCGCGGGCCGGACGGCCCGGCCCGCGCTTCGCTGTGCCCGGTTCTGAACGCTTTGCGGGCCAGCCGGCAATGTCAGGGTGGAGGGCGGGGCACAGGCGAGGAGGGACATGACGTCAGACGCGGAACTGATCGGCAGATCGCTGGCCGGCGACGGAGAAGCCTTTATGGAGGTCATCGGCCGCCATGAGGGCGCGGTCGGGGCTTACCTCGCGCGGCGAGCGGGACGGGCCGCGGCCGAGGACCTGCTCGGCGATGTGTGGGTGGCTGCCTTCGAGTCCAGGCGGACCTACGACCGGTCGTTCGCCGGCGCGCGGCCATGGCTGTACGGGGTCGCGCTGAACCGGTTGCGGCATTACTGGCGATCCCGGCCGGCCGAGGATCTCGTGCCAGACGTGACGAGCATGGCGAACGGGTGGGATCCCTGGCCGGCGGTGGACGCCGGCGTGGACACCCGGGCGGTGCTCCGCACCGCGCTGGCCAGGCTCAGGTCAGAGGAGCGAGAGGTGCTGACCCTGGTCGCCTGGGAGGACCTGACCGTCGCCGATGCCGCCCGGGTGCTCGGCAAGCCGGCCGGGACGGCGCGCCGCCTGCTGCATCAGGCTCGCATGGCGCTGCGAGAGGTGCCGGAAGTGGCCGCGCTACTGACCGATATCAACCGGGTGAAGGAGAACCAGTGAACGTGGACGAGTTGGAACTGGTCAGCCAGCTAAGGGATGCCCCGCCGCTGCGGCGAGAGGCGTACGAGCGGGCACGGGCGACGCTACGGACCGTGATGGCCGAGTCCGGGCCCGCCGGGGTGCCGGAGACCGTTTCCGTGCCCGGGCCGGCTGCGCCGCGCCGCGCACCGGCGCGGCGAGATGGATTTTCCTGGGCGCGCACCCGCCGCGGGACCCTGGGCAAGCTCGGTCTCGGAGCCGGGATCGCCGTGGCCGCCGCGGCGGTGGCCATCGTGGTCGTCGCCACGTCGACGCCTCGGTCTCAGGAAGCGGGGCCCGCAGAGCCCGGGACCGCGGTATCCCATTCGGCCGGGCCGACCGGGTCGGCCGCCGCCGCGCCCGCGGTGAATTCCACGCTGGTGACCCTGGCCGCCCGCATCACGGCAAGCAACGGGTCTGGTTCCGGGCAGGGCAACGCGACGCTGGTGATCAGGAGCCAGACCGTCGGCAGCGCGGCGCCGTCAGTCATCTACGAGCTCTACGCGGACAGCGGCACCATGTACGCGACTGAGACCGAGAGCGCCCTCTCGGCCGCGGTCGCGCGCAATATCGACATCTCGGCCGGCAGCGTGGCACCTGAAGTGGCGGTGGCGCGCACCGCGGCGACCGGCGACGTTACCGCCGCCCGGATCCGAATGGTCAATCTCACGCCCAACTACCTCGGGCTCGGCCTCAGCCCCGCCGCGCAGCAGGCGGAGTGGGCGAAGGGCTATGCGGCGGAACAGGCGCAGGAGAGCACCATTTATAAGGAAAAGGGGATCAAGGTTCCGCCGAAGCCATATACCGCCAAGTCGGTGCAGGAAGAGGCCGACAACTACCTCTGGAACTACGCTGTGCTCGCGCTGATCGGGGACGGGGCCGACCCGCAGGTCAGAGTGGGCGTGCTCCGCCTGATCGCCACCATTTCCGGGGTCACCGTCGCGAATTCGACCACCGACGGGCAGCCCACGTTGACCCTCACGGCGGGACCGGAAGTATTCGGCGGCCACGGCAGCCAGGTGCTGACGATCAGCGCCACGACCGGGACGCCGATCAGGTCCGTGATAGACGCCGGGACCGGCGTGCCGGATTCCGTGGAAACCTACCAGGTCTCCCGGGTGACGCTGGCCGACATCGAGGCCGGCCAGTTCTAAGCACACAGGCACCCGGCACCCGGCACCCGGGTCTTAGCCGGGCCTGACGGTGCGGGCCGCCCATACCCGGGCAGCCCGCACCGTCGTCTATTTGTGCTGGTGTCTGATCAGGCTGGCTGCTATTGGAGCTGGCGCGTGTTCGCGCTGGCCGCGGCCGGCGTTAGCCGCCGATAACGCAGGGGACGCTGCCCGGTGCCTCCTGTTCGCAGATCGCCGCCGGGTTCTGGAAGATGCCGACCGACGGGAGAGCCGCGCCCTCGAAGTTGAACAGGGTCATATTGACGTTCGGCGAGCCGACGCCCGCGCCCGGCTCCCACGGGACGCCCGGGATCCAGTCCGGTGCCCAGTAGAAGAGACCGCCACCGAGTCCGTCGGGTGCCGTGGCGAGGATGGACAGCTCATCGGTCACGAATGACAGCTGGCCGCCGGGCGTCGCCGGGTAGCCGGCGTTGATTTGACTGGTCTCCCAGGCGAAGTCCCCGGTGCTGTCACCGATAGGCGAATTGCCGTTCGCCAGCGTCCACGGGTACTGGGTTTCTGCGACCACGATTGGCTTGTGGAATTCGCTCGCCAGGCCGTCCACGTTGGTCTTCAGCCCGGAGATGGTCGGCTCGTCAAGCACCGGGTAATACGAGAGGCCGATCACGTCGAAGGGCACGCCGTTGGATTCAAGCGCCGAATAGAACGCCGAGCTGTCCGTGAAGTCCGCCCCCAGGTCGTAGTGCATCATGATGAGCAGCTGGTGGCCGGCCGGGTTGCCCGCCTTGGCCCCGGCCACGCCCGCCTTGAGCAACTGCGCCAGGCTGGTCCAGCCGCCGCAGGTGACCCCGCTGGCGCAGTTAAGCTCGCCGATCGGCCACAGGATGCCGTTCCTGATCTCGTTCCCGATCGACACCATGTCGGCCGGCGTCCCCTGCGCCGCGAACGCCGAGATCGCCTGCTCGGTGTAGGACTGCACGGTGGACGTGAGCTGGGCCAGGTCCTGGCCCGCCCAGGCCGCGGGAATGTCCTGGTGGGTGGGGTCGGCCCAGAAGTCCGAGTACATGATGTCCAGGTAGATCTTCATCCCCGCCGCGCGCACCTGCTTGGCGAGCGCGAGATCGGTGGCGAGATCGCTGTAGCCGGCGGGCGGGTTGACCCACAGCCGCATCCGCACGTAGTTGGCGCCGGCGTCGCGCATGATCGACACCGGCGTCCCGGGCTTGCCGTTGTAACTGAACTGAGCCCCGGCCGCCAGCTCCTGCGGGGTGAACGACAGGTCTGCCCCGAGGTCCATCCCGGCCGCGGCGGAGTCGGCGCCGTAGGCCCGGAATTCCCCGACGCAGACATCCGCACCAGTGTCGCTGTACACCGTCAGCTCCGCGTAGCGGGCCGTGCTGCCAGCGGGAAGCGGCAGGTACAGCGGGCTGCCCGGGTCAAGCGCCACGTCCTTCAGCGCCCGAAGCTGCTGCCAGTCGCCGGCCGTGGACGCGAGTTCGATGGTCGCGGACGCGGACGGGCTCGCCGCGTCCAGCGTGATCCCGAGATCGGAAAGCGTCCGGACCTGGCCCAGGTCGACGGTCAGCGTGCCGGTCCAGCCGGACGTGCACCAGTCGGTCCCCGCGTCACCGTCGACGGCGTTCGCCGCCGGGTTGGCCGATTCGGCGGTCGTCGCGGTCGCGGTGCCGTCCAGGGCCCAGTTCACTGTGGGCGCCGGTTGCCCGGCGCCGGCTGACCCGCCTGCGCTGGTCGATCCGCTCACGGCCGCCGGGTCCGCGGCTGTTCTCACGGCCGCCGGGTCCGCGGCTGTTCTCACGGCCGCCGGGTCCGCGGCTCCGGCCTGGGCCGACAGGACGACCGCGGTGATTGCCAGGAGGATTGCCAGCGCGACGGCGCCGGCCCGGTGCTTGGTGCGTCGGTGGTGGGGGAGAAGCACGCGGATCGTTCGGGAGATTCGAGAGATCAGCCGTCTGGAGAAGGGCATAAGGTCGCCTCCGCAGTGAGACACTACTTATCCCTAATCAACATCTTTTTGTCTCTAACGAACATCCTTTCACATAGTTGATCGCATCTCTTTTGCATAAACACTCAAGCCTGACCTGATGCCGCCGCCAACCGACTGGCCAGCGCCATGATCACCCAAGAAATCGCGCTCGCCAAGGTTTTCGCTTTCCTGGTCGATTAAGCAGGTTATAACCTGCTTAATCGACACGTTGATGGGTCGCGTCGCGGGAGCGGCCGGATCTTTCCGGCATACCCGGCACGCGCCCAGGCCGCATGGCGCGGGTTGACGCCATGGGGAGCTGAAACCAGGTCAGAGCACGACCTCGATGAGGGTCGGGCCGGTCTTGGCGTAGGCCGACTTCAGCGCCGTCCGCAGCTCCTCGACGGACTCGGCCCGGCAGGCTTCCACCCCGAGCCCGGTGGCCAGCTGAACCCAGTCGACAACCGGGTTGACCAGGTTAAACAGAGACGATGCCTTCGGGCCGGCGCCACTGGCACCGACGTTGGCCATCTCGTGGTGCAGGATCTGGTACTTGCTGTTGGCGAAGACCAGGATGACCATGTCGAGGTTCTCGTGCGCGATCGTCCACAGCGACTGCGGCGAGTACAGGCCGCTGCCATCGCTCTCGAGCACCACGACCTTTCGGTCCGGGCAGGCGACGGCCGCGCCGATCGCGTTGGGCAGCGCGTACCCGATCGACCCGCCCGTCGGAAGAATCCAGTCATGCGGCGCCGAGGCACGGGTGGCGTCAAGGAACGTGCGTCCGGTCGTGATGGACTCGTCGATGACGATCGCCTGCTCCGGGAGTGAACTGCCGAGCACGGCTCCGATGCTCGCGGGAGTCAGCGGGCCGCCGCTCGGGCCTGCTGACCGGTCGGCCGGCGCGACAGCGGGCACCGCGTCGGTGGCACCGAGCGCGTCGACCAGCGCGTCAAGTGCGTAGACGATGTCCTCGTCGGGCCGCGCGAGTTCAAGGATCCTGGTCCCCGGCTGGAACAGCAGGCTCGGCTTGTCGGGGTAGGCGAAGAAGGCCGTCGGGGGCTTGGCGTCCACCAGGATGATGCTCCGGAAGCCGCTGAGCGTGGCGATCGCCTTGTCGACCGGGTAGGGGATGCGGGTGACCTCGACGCGCCCCGCGCCGCGGGTGATGCGAGGCGCGTGCGTCTGGGCGAGGAGCCGGGCGCCGGAAACGGCAGCGATCTTGCCTGCCAGCCGCAGCGGAATATCCCGGGTGGCGCGGCCCGCGAGGACAATCGCCGTCGGTTCACCGGTGCTCAGGATCAGGCGGGCTGCCTCGATGACGGCGTCCGCCGGACGTGACGGTGGACCGGTCACAGCCGGCGCGAGAGCGTCGACCGCACTGGCGCGGACGGTGGACCAGGCCGTGTCCGCGGGCACGATGAGGGACGCGACGCGGCCCGGGGCGGACCTTGCCGCCGCGACGGCGGCGGCCGCGTCGCCGGCGAGGCTCTCCGCGTCGGGCGAGGTTCGTACCCAGTGGCTGAAGGGCCGGGCGGTGCCTTCGATGTCCGAGGTCAGCGGAGCGTCGTAGAGCCGGTGGTACGTCGCGTGGTCGCCGATGACGTTGACGATCGGGGACTGGGCACGGGTCGCGTTGTGCAGGTTGGACAGCCCGTTGGCCAGGCCGGGTCCCAGGTGCAGCAGCGTGCAGGCGGGGCGGTCGAGCATCCGCGCGTAGCCGTCGGCGGCCCCGGTCACGGTGCCCTCGAACAGGCCGAGGACGCAGCGCATGCCGTCGACCCGGTCGAGTGCGTCGACGAAGTGCATCTCCGATGTTCCCGGATTGGCGAAACAGACGTTGACACCGTTGCGGATGAGCGTGGTCAGCAGGCTCTCGGCCCCGGTCAGCATGCGGCTCGCGGCCGCCGTGCCGTCTTCGGCGGTACCCGTCTGTGCAGGCAACTGGATTCCTTCCTCGCGTCGGGCCTGGTCGCTGGACCCAGGACGCCGACCGACAAATGATCAACTGCCATGGTTATGCCTGCTCCGCGATCAGTCCACCGCCGGCCCGGTGATTCAGTGCCGCGACTTCACCGGGACATCTTGCCGCTTCGGGCGGTAAGCGGCGCAGCGTAAAAGCAACGCGCCGTCCCCGGCTGCGGGAGCGGCGCGTTGCTTGTCGCTGGTATTGCCGCTTAGGCGGGTTTGCCCAGGTCGATCCACTGCTGGAGCGTGTCTAGCCGCGCCGCGGGCCACGCGCCGTCGCAGGGCATCCGCCCGCCGCGCAGCGCGCCGAGGATGGCGTCGGCATGCTCGACGACGCTCTGGTAATCGAACAGGTCAAAGGCGGAAAGCATCGAGTCGCGGTCCTTGTCGCGGAACAGGGGCCTGATGTCCCGGGCGAAGCTAACCGCGCCCTCACCAGCTGATGTCATGTCACGTCCTCTTCGGATCGGTTCCGTGGTAACAGTCCTCAGTGTTCCGTGGCGGCGGCGGCCCTAAGCCTCAGCGGCGGCCGGCGCCCCCGCGGCCGGACGGTGTAAGGATCCCGGCCAAGCGGGTGAAAGGTCTTCACCTGGATCTGGTGATTTGTCCGGGGCAAGCCGCAGCGCCGCGGCGAGCGCGGCGAGTCGCTCCGGCTCGCGGGCGAAGTCCGCCGTGCGGTCCAGCACGATGTAGCGGTCGACCCCGGCCCCTCGGCCTCGCCGCCCCGTCCGGCCTGCAGGCCGGCCAGCCCGAAACGCATCAGAACCACCCCGGCTCAGACCCGGATCATTTTTCAACACTATAGTGGAAAATACTTATCCGGCTTGGTGAGTGCGAGCACCGCGTCCGCGAAGGCCGCGGGTTGCTCCTGAGGAATGTTGTGCCCGGCCCCGGCCACCACGCGGTGCGCCACGTGCCGCCGGAAGTGCGCGGACCACTGGCGCCCGTCGGAGGGGGGATTTACCCCGTGCGCCCCGCCGTCCAAGGTGATGGCCGGCACGTCGATTGGGGGCAGGCGCAGCAACCGCCGGGTTCGCTCGGCGTACCGCGGATCTCCCGGCGCGGCCGCGAGCTTGTGGCGGTAGCTGTGCACCACCACCTCGACCCAGTCCGGGTTGTCGAACGCCGCGGCCGTGCGCTCGAACTCGTCCGCACCGAAGTGCCAGCGCGGCGACCACTGCCGCCACAGCAACCGGGCCAGTTCGCGGCGGTTGGCCGTCAGGCCGGCTGGCCGCGCTCCGTCGCGAAGTAGTACTGATGCCAGAGCGCGTACTCACGTTCCGGCGCGACCGGGATCATGGCTCGTTGCAGGTCATGGAGCGCATAGCCGCCGGCGGACACGAGGCCGGGGCAACGCTCGGGCCACAGCGCCGCGGCGGCGCAGGCGGCCCGGGCGCCCCAGTCGAAGCCGGCCAGCATCGCCTGCGGCAGGTCAAGGCAGTCGAGCAACTCGACGATGTCGCTGGCGAGCGCGGCTTGTTCCGCGGTGCGGGGGAGCGCGACGTCGCGGAAGCGGGTGGCGCCGTATCCCCGGAGGTACGGGACGATGACCCGGAGTCCCGCTTCCGCCAGCATCGGCGCCACGTCGGCGTATGCGTGGATGTCGTAAGGGAACCCGTGCAGCAGAACCACGGCGGGACCGGTGCCCACATCCCAGTAGCCAACGGTCAGCACGGAGGTTTCAGCGTGCCGCACCGGCCCCATCGCATTGAGTCCCCTGACGACCATGGGCCAATGAAACTACGGATGTCCGAAACTTTCAACGATAGCGTTTACATCGTATGTCAGTGATCGACACGCCAACGGAATCCCGGCAGTTGGTCGGGGGTGACTTGACAGGTCAACTTCAATCATGTTCAAATTTGAACACGCAAGAAAGTTTCCGTCGGCTGGGAGCCTCCGCCGCCGACGTGCCGTGCCCGGGCCCGCCCGGCGGAAGGGAACGATCATGACCGCGACACACGCTGAGTCGAATGTCTGGATCCCTGATCCCGCAACCTACGTTGCCGATCCGGCCGGCTCTTCTCGATCGAGTTCCGGGCCAAGCATTTGTTTGGTATCGGCACGATAACGGGGAGCTTCCATATCGCTTCGGCGTCGATTCAGGTCGCAAGCCCGCTGGAGCGCTCGACCGTCAAGGCGACGATCGACGCCGACAGTTTCTGGACGGGAAACGCGCGTCGTGACAAGGATGTGCGTTCGGCGAGGTTTCTGGACGCGGACCGTTCGCCGTCCATCACCTTCGTCTCGACGGAGGTAGGTGCCGTCGACTCCGCCTGGGCGCTCGAGGGGCAGGTCACGGTGCGCGGCAAGACCGCGCTCGTGGTACTGACCATCACGGAGAGCCTGGCCGGTAAACGGCGGGCTCGCCATAGTCGCAGAAACCAGGATCGACCGCTACGCACTCGGCATCACCGGCGCGAAGGGACTGGCGGGTCGCTACCTCGACCTGACCATCCGCCTGAGTGCACGCGCAGTCGGGACGGGCCGCTGACCCGCGGCTGGCAGGCCGGTGCCTGAAGTCGACTCGCTCGACCTCGGCTTCCCTTTCATCCCTGAGTTATAAGGAGACACGATTATGTCTGACTTTCCGCCGACCGCCGACATCCTGATCGTCGGGGGTGGCTCGGCCGGAGCTGTCCTCGCGGCCCGTCTTAGCCAGGACCCCGCGCGGACGGTACTGCTGCTTGAGGCTGGGCCCGCGTATGCGCCGGACGCGTACCCGGCCTCGCTGCTGGACTCGGAGAAGTTCCCTGATCCTGATCACGACTGGCACTACACCTCCCGCGCCACCGACCAGGCGCCGAGCATCGCCGTCCCGCGAGGCAAGGTGCTCGGCGGCAGCTCCGCGGTGAACGCGGGGGTGGCGCTCCGGGCGCGTCCCGGTGACTTCGCCAAGTGGGCCGGGCACGGCGCCGACGGCTGGTCCTTCGCCGACGTGCTTCCCGCGTACAAGCTGCTGGAGAACACGCCCGTCGGTGACGACGCGTATCACGGCCGGACCGGTCCGCTGCCGGTACGGGAGCAAACCGATGAGGAGCTGACACCGTCGCTGGCGGAATTCATCGGCACGACGATCTCGCACGGGTTCAAGCGGGTCCATGACTTCAACGGCGCCGAGCAGGACGGCGTCGACAACGAGCCGCTCAACGTGGTAGACGGGGTCCGGCAGAACACGGGGATGGCCTATCTCACCGCGGAGGTCCGCCGGCGGCTCAACCTCACGATCCGCGGTGATGTCACCATCGACCGCGTGCTGTTCGACGGAAGCGCTGCCACCGGCGTCGTCGCCACGGACGGCACGGTGTACCGGGCAGGCGAGGTGATCCTGTCCGGCGGCGCCTATGGCAGCGCTTCCATCCTGCTGCGCTCCGGCGTCGGCCCGGCCGACGAGCTGACCGCGCTGGGGATCGCGGTGACGGCCGACCTTCCGGTCGGCCGGCGGCTGCAGGACCACGCGGCCATTCACTCCGCCTACGCGCTAGATCCTAAGTACGTACAGCCGGGCCGGGCTGCCAGCGCCCTGCTGTGGACGGCCTCAAGCGAGGCCACGCCCGGCGAGCTGGATCTCCATATTGTGGCGGTCCGGCTGCCGGCCGCTCCCTTCAGTCCCACCGGCGGGGCGATCCTGCTCTCCACCTCGGTGGTCCAGCCGGAGTCGGCCGGCACGCTGAGGCTGGCCAGCCGTAACCCAGACGATGCCCCGCTCATCGACTCCAACTTCCTCGCCACCGGCCGCGACGCCCGCCGCATGCTTGAAGGTGTCAAGCTGAGCCGCGCCATCGCCCGCACTCCTTCCTTCGCGGCCTTCCTCGCGGGCGAACTGCTCCCAGGGGACGCCGTTGACGACAACGGACTGGCCGCATTCATCCCCAGTTCTGTGACCGCGTACGGTCATCCCACCTCCACCGTGTCAATGGGCGGCCCGGCCGACCCAGGGGCCGTTGTCGATTCGGTCGGTGCCGTCAAGGGCCTGAGCGGGCTGCGCGTGGTCGACGCGTCGATCATCCCCGAGATCCCCTCCGCGCCGATCAACCTCACGGTGATCATGCTGGCCGAACGCATCTACCAGCGCGTGTATGAGGCCTGACAGCTCGGCCGGCCGCTGGGCCCACCGGCTGGCCGCTGGCCCTCGAAGCAGGCTGTGAAGCGGCTCCGCGACAAGATCCACGCCCGCACCGGCAGGAACCGCACCAGGGGCGGATATCCGCGCGGTGATCGCGGACCTGAACCCGCGGCTGGGGGAACTACTTCCGCACCGGGAATGCCGCTTTCAAGTTCCGGCAGGCAGACGATTACGTCGTTTGGTGGCTCCGTATCCTGATGATCAGGAAGCGGGAAAGGGGGATGGGGAAACGGGCCGTCACGGGCACCGCGCCCTCACTGCCAATGACGGACCCGAGATGGCTGAACGAGGAAGAGATGCGGGCCTGGCTGGCGTTTCTCACCTCCAGAGCGCTGCTGAACCGCCGCCTTGACCAATATCTCAAGGCCGAAAGCGGTATCTCTCACCTGCAGTACGACATCCTTGCCCGGCTCAGTTCTGTCCCCGAACGCGAGCTGCGCATGACCGAGCTAGCCGACGGGGTCAGCAACTCCAAAAGCGGAACTACCTACCAGGTCACCCAGTTGGAAAAGGCGGGGCTGGTCCGGCGCCGCTCCTGCCCGGATGATGCTCACGCGGTATTCGCGGGTCTCACCGATGCGGGCATGCGGTTCCTGGAGAGAGCGGCACCGGGCTATGTCGCTCTCGTCCGCGAGCTGCTGATCGACGTGCTGACCCCTGAGCAGCTCTCGGCCCTGGCCGACGGCCTCGGCGAGGTCAGCCGGCGGATGGTCGCCGCACCGCCCGGCGGCCCGGCAGCCATCACGGGTACCGCCCGTCCGCCCCGGAATTAGCCGCATTCCGGCCCCGCTGGCGGGAGGGTCTCAGTTTGGCGGCGATGGGCCAATGAAACTACGGATGTCCGAAACTTTCAACGCTAACGTTAACTTTCGTCGGTGTCAGTGCAAGCCGGGACGGTGCGCGTATTCCCGCACCGCCCCGGCGCCGCACCGCCCCGCCGCCGGCCCTCCCCGTCGCCGGCCCTCCCGCCGCCGCGCGCCCGGACCGCGAGGGCGGAGCGACGCCCTCGTTCGGGATAAGGATTTTGGTTTGTCCCGAACGAATCCGCCTGACTGGTGCCGCCGAACGCGCCTGCCCGCCGCCGCACTTGCCCATCTGCGGCCAAAGTGACGCCGGGGCGGGCGATGGTGTTAGATAGCACTGGTTGTAGTCGAAGTTCGTGCTCGTGTCACAACGCCTGCGGATTCTGACAGCGGGTGCCCGCATTCCAGGCTTCTCCCCTCGGGAGAGACCGGTGGCCGTGCAGCCCGGGATGCACGCTCGTGGATCCTGATGATCCTCCAGGAGGAGAGCGCAGTGGCGCAGGGAACAGTGAAGTGGTTCAACGCGGACAAGGGCTTTGGGTTTATCGCGCCCGACGACGCCACGCCGGACGTGTTCGTCCATCACTCGGTGATCGAGACCGACGGCTACCGGAGCCTGCAAGACAACCAGCGCGTCGAGTACACCGCCGTCCGTGGCGAAAAGGGGCTGCAGGCCGAGCGCGTCCGGCCCATCTAAGGTCGCACGCAGCGGTCGCGGCACGCGACCACGCCGGCAGCAACGCGGGGGTTCTGGGTGGCCCGGTCAACTCTGGGCTGCCCAAGCAGCGTTGGCTGGATGGCTTCGCCATCCGCATGCTCGGTACCGTGCGCATGGGGCCGGCCGCCTGACGTCGGTCTGGTGACAGGTCAGGCATCTGCTGACACGAGGCCGTCCGAGGGCGCACACTGGAGACAATGAACAGTGCCAGTGCATGGAACAGGCGTCATCTGCCTTCGAGTCCCTTCAAGCCGCCGCCCGAGGATCCCCCAGTGGAGCAGTACGAACTGGATGATCTCGTCACCCATGAGAAGTACGGCCTCGGGCGGGTCATCCTCGTCGACGGCGAAGCCGCGGTCGTCGTCGACTTCACTCCCAGGAAGGTGCGGATAATCACACCGTTCGCGCGGATGACCAAGCTTTGACGGCTCCACGCAGCGCAGTGTCGACGGCGGCGCCCCCAAGCCGCCGTCGCTGCGGAGCCGTGCCATCCGCGCATGGGGAAACTAGCAATGGTATTCCGGAAAATTCATGTGATAGTTTCCGCGCATGCCGACCTGGGGGTTCCTGACCAACCATGCCCTGGTGCTGCTGTGCATCGCCCGCGATCCGGGGGCGCGGCTGCGTGATATCGCCGTGTCCGTCGGCATCACCGAGCGCAGCGCATTTGGGATCGTCAGCGACCTGACCGTGGCCGGGTACATCGTCAAGGAGAAGGGCGGCCGCCGGAACCGCTACCACGTTGAGACCCAGCTCCCGCTCCCGGAGTCGGCCGACCGGCGTCTCGCCATCGGCGATCTGCTCGCGCTACTCGGGGGCGAGGATGCCGGACTCGCCGGTACCGGGCCGGGAGTCGGCTGAAGCCGCGCGGCCCGCGATCAGCGCTGAGCGGGTACCGGAGCCGCCTTGGGTGCGGCCGGGCCGGGCCAGCTCGCTGCCGACGGCGGCCAGGTGGCCAAGCGCCTGGGCATAGGACCCGAGCAGGCTGGTCTGCGTGTACGGCACGCCCTGGTCGGCGCAGAACGCGGCCACCAGTGCCTGCGCCCGGCGCAGGTTCGGCCGGGGCATGGACGGGAAGAGATGGTGCTCGATCTGGTAGTTCAGGCCGCCGAGTGCGAAGTCGGTGAGCCAGCCGCCGCGGACGTTGCGCGAGGTCAGGACCTGCCGCCGCAGGAAGTCGGTCTTGTCGGACGCAGCGAGGATCGGCATGCCCTTGTGGTTGGGCGCGAAGGAGCAGCCCAGGTAGAAGCCGAACAGGCCCTGCTGCACGAGGATGAACACCACCGCCTTGACCGGCGGCAGTACGAAGAACACAGCGCCGAGATAGGCGGCGAAGTGCGCGCCGAGCAGCGCCGCCTCCCACGCCCGGTGCCGGCAGCCGGGCCCGGTCACCATGCGGATGCTTGACGCGTGCAGGCCGATGCGCCTCGAGGAACAGCATCGGGACGAGCAGGTAGGCCTGGTAGCGGAAGATCAGCCGCTGAATGCCGCGCCCGGCCCGCGCCCTAGCGCCGGAGAATGCGAGCACGCTGATCATGATGTCCGGATCGGCGCCCTCGGTGTTCGGGTGGGCATGATGCCGGTTGTGCTTGCCGGCCCACCAGTCGTAGCTGACCCCGGTGCCGAGGTTGCCGCAGGCGATGCCGAGGACGGTGTTGGCGCGCCGGGTGCGGAAGACCTGGCTGTGCCCGGCATCGTGGCCGAGGAAGCCGAGCTGGGCGAAGGCGACCGCGAGGAACACCGCGTCAGCCAGCTGCCACCACGAATTGCCGATGACGGCGAACGCGGCCCAGCCGAGCGCGAGTGCCGCCGCGGTGAGCGTGATCTTCCAGGCGTAGTACCGCGGCCGGCGGTCCAGCAGGCCCGCCTGCCTCACCTGCCTGGACAGGGCGGCGTAGTCGCTGCCGCGCGGGTTGGCAGGGCGCAGGCGTCATTGCGGCTCCTCGGAGTCGGGCGTGGCCGTGCTGGTCGGGAGCCGCCAGGGACTGGGACGGCGCCAAGTGTGCGCGCAGCACCGAAGTTACGCGGAATCACCGGAAGCTCGGTCGCCGCGTCATGAGACGCTGCGTCAGCACGGCGGTCGCTCCGACTTCCGGCGGGTTAGCCGTTCGCGGGTTTGCCAGGCGCCAGTGTAACGGCGCACGATGGCTCATCGGCTGACTGAGCTTGCAGGATTCTGGAAAATTCATTCGCTAGTTGTTCCTCTGCCAGCATAGGCTAAACCACTGTGACCCATCCTGCTGACCGAGACATCGGCCCCGTGACCCTTACCGTGGTGACCGCCCGCGACGGCGCCGTCATCGTTACCGCCCTCGGGGCGACCTGGACATCGCGTCGGCGCCTGCCGTGCGGGAACGGCTGCTGAGCCTGCTCCGTCCCGGCGCCAGCCGGCTCGTCATCGACATGTCCGCGGTTCGGTACGCGGACGCCAGCGGCCTTGAGGTCCTGGTGAGCACGCGGCGCCGCGCAGTCCTGCTCGGCGGTACGCTGCGCCTGGCCGCGCTGCGACCCGAGGTGGCCAGGGTGCTGACCGCCACCGGGCTCAGCCAGCACCTGGAACTACCCAACGGTCCAGGCCGCGGTAGCCGGCCGGAGGCCGGCATCCGCACGCCCACGTGGTTGTCGGCTCACCGCGGCGCGCTGCCCGCCCAGGCGCAGGCCGGGCTCGGCGCTGACAGCGGCGAACTGCAGGCGGCCGTCGCTGCCCTCCTCGCCAGCGCCGACGCCTGGCGTGACGCGGACCCGCGCCGCCGGTTCTCCCCGGCCCTGCGCGCACTGGCGCAGGCCGACGCGGGCACCAGCCACGCGGCCCTGGTCCAGGCCGCCCGGTCCCTGCTGTCCGTTCTCAGCCGGGAGCCGCTCACCTACTCGCCCGCCGTCGCCGCCACCGCCGGCCGTCTTCGCCGGCTGTTCCCCGCCGGGCCGCGGCTGGCCCCGGGCTAGCCAAACCCCGGTACGTGCCAGGTTACGTGACGGTAGCCCGGCGCGACCAACCACACTGAGGCGCAGCCGTCCTGGCGCGCCGGTCGTACGCTGCTGATGAGCGAGCTGGTTTCCACGGATGTGGTGGCCTGCGAAAACGCGGCCACCCTACTCCGGAGGTTTTTCTTGTCCGCTCTGCCCACCGAACGCCATGTCAGCCCCGCGCGGAAGGCGCCGCCGCGCCAAGCTCGCAGCCGCTCCGCGCACGTCGGCGCTTCCCGTCGCACCGCACGCCGCCTCCTTCGCCGCGGCGGGCGTTCCGGCGCCGCTCGTGGCGGCGCTCGCGGCGGCGGGCATCACCACGCCGTTCCCCATCCAGGCGGCCACGCTGCCGGATGCGCTGGCCGGCCGGGACATCCTCGGCCGGGGGCAGACCGGATCGGGCAAGACGCTCGGCTTCTGCATCCCGCTGGCCGCGCGACTGGCCGACGGCTACACGAGCGCCTGCCGCCCGCGCGGCCTGGTGCTGGTGCCGACCAGGGAACTCGCCAGCCAGGTCCATGCCGTGCTCGCGCCGCTGGCCGAAGCGGCCGGGCTGAGCGTGGCGACGGTCTACGGCGGGGTGCCGCAGAAACCGCAGGTGGCCAAGCTCCGTAACCGCGCCGATATCGTCGTCGCGTGCCCCGGCAGGCTGGCCGATCTCATCGAGCAGGGCCACTGCCACCTTGGCGACGTGGAGATAAGCGTGCTCGACGAGGCGGACCACATGGCCGACCTCGGTTTCCTGCCCGTCGTGCGGCGGCTCCTTGACATGACCCCGCCCGACGGCCAGCGGATGCTGTTCTCGGCGACGCTCGACGCCGCCGTCGACGTCCTGGCCCGGCGCTTCATGAACCGCCCGGCGCACCACGACGTCGGCCTGGCCGAGGCGCCGGTCGCCATGACGCACCACCTGCTGACCGTCGCTGCCGACCGACCGGGTCGGCGTGGTCACCGCCCTCGCGGGCGGCAGCGGCCGGTCGCTCGTCTTCACCAGGACCAAGCATGCCGCCCGCCGGCTCGCCCGCCAGCTGACCGCGAGCGGCATCCCCGCGGCCGAACTGCACGGCGACCTGGCGCAGGGCGCGCGGGAACGGAACCTCGCCTCCTTCGCGGCCGGCGTGGTCCGGGTCATCGTCGCGACCGACGTCGCTGCCCGCGGCATCCACGTGGACGGCATCGACCTGGTCATTCACGCCGATCCGCCGACCGAGCACAAGGCGTACCTGCACCGCTCGGGGCGGACCGCCCGGGCCGGGGCGGCCGGGACGGTGATCACCCTCCAGGTTCAGGCCCAGGCGGCCGACGTTCGCGCCCTGATGCGGAAGGCGGGTGTCGTTCCGCTGACTGCCACCGTCACCCCCGGATCAGCGCTGCTGCGCTCGATCGCCGGCGAGCCGGTTGCCCCCGTCACGCTGCCCGTCGTCCGCCCGGCAGCCATCGTGGCCGCCCCGGCGACCGGTCGCGGCGCGGCGGCGATGTCCGCCGGCTTCCGCGGTCGTCGCCGTCGCTGATCCCGCGGGCCGACCCAGTAGTACTCGCGCAGCGCGCTTGAGCATCTTGCCGGTCGCGCTGCGCGACACCGCGAGCCTTTCCCGGTGAACCTGGCTCAGGCCGGTGCTTGCGGTTAAGGCCGGTGTCCCCGGTTGAGGAAGGCGGAGAAGTGAGACCGCGCCACCGGGGACGCGAACAGCCGGGCGGACAACTGTCCCATGGCGTCGCCCTCGTCGTCGATGGCACGGAGCCGGTCGCGGGTGACGAGCGGCCGGGTCTCGCGCAGTCCCTGGCGGTCGGCGCGGCGGAACTCGTCAAGCACGGACCCGGCCAGGGCATCCACGTCGTCTCCGGCCGCAGTGACGAGACCGATCTCCTGGGCCGTGGCGGCGTCAAAGGTCTCGCCGGTGAGGAAGTACCGCGAAGCGCCGCGCGGGGTGAGCAGTGGCCGCAGCGGCAAGGAGATGACGGCGGGGGCCAGGCCGAGCCGCACCTCCGTGAACGCGAACGTCGAGCGGGCAGCGGCCAGCACGACGTCGCACGCGCCGAGCAGGCCGAGACCGCCCGCCCGGGTGGCGCCGTCTACCCGCGCCACCACGGGGACCGGCAGGGTAAGCAGGTGCCGGAAGAGGGCCAGCATGTCCCGCGTCCCGTCGGCGGGATCGCCGTCACGCATCTCGTCGAGGGCGGCGCCGCTGCAAAACACGTTCCCCGTGTGCGTTAGCAGCACGGCATGGACGTCATCGGCGGCCGCCGCGGCGGCAAGCGCGTCCCGCAACTCGGAGACGAGCCGGCGCGACAGCGCGTTCCGGTTGGCGGGGGAGTCAAGGGTGACCGTGACAACCCGGTCGCCGGCCGCGCTGCGCACGACCGGTGCCGTGGTCTGGTGGGTATCGGGCGCGGACATCGGGTCTCCTTCGCGCTTCAGTACGACTTGGGCAGGCCGAGTGAGTGCTGAGCGACGAAGTTCAGGATCATTTCCCGGCTGACCGGAGCGACGCGGGCGACGCGCGCCCACCCGAGCAGCATAGCGAGGCCGTAGTCGGCGGCGAGCCCGTTGCCGCCGTGGCACTGGATGGCCTGGTCCAGGGCGCGGATGCTGGCTTCCGCGGCCGCGTACTTGGCCATGTTGGCGGCCTCGCCGGCCGCCTTGTCGTGGCCCTCGTCGTAGAGGGTGGCCGCCTTGGCGAGCATGAGACGGCTGAGCTCCACGTCGATATGGCACTGCGCGAGCGGATGCGCGAGGCCCTGGTGGGCGCCGATGGGGACGCCCCAGACGTCGCGTTCCAGGAGGTAGCGCCGGGCCTTGCCGATCGCGTAGCGGCCGGTGCCGGCGGCCATGGCCGCGCCCATGATCCGCTCGGGGTTGAGCCCGGCGAAGAGCGCGTCAGCGCGGCGTCCTCCTCGCCGACCAGCGCATCGGCGGGCAGGCGGACGTCGTCGAGGAAGAGTTGAACTGGCGTCTCCGGCTCGGCGATGTCCATCTCGATCGGATAGTAGGTGAACCCGGGTGCCTGCCGGGGGAGGAGGAACAGGGCCGGGCGCAACTGCCCGGTCCGCGCGTGCTGGGTGCGGGCGACGATGAGCACCGCGTCGGCGCTGGGCACCCCGGTCATGAAGGTCTTGCGGCCGTTGACGATCCAGTCGTCGCCGTCCCGGCGCGCGATCGTCGTGATCTTGTGCGAGTTGGTGCCGGCGTCAGGCTCGGTGATGCCGAAGGCCACGATCGCTGCTGCCGTCGGCGATGCCGGGCAGCCACCGGGTCCGCTGCTCCGCCGTCCCGTAACGGGATAGCACGGTGCCCGCGATGGCCGGGGAGACGACGATCATGATCAGCGGTGCGCCCTCGGCCGCTGAGTTCTTCGGCGACGATGGCGAGTTCGTAAATGCCGGCGCCGCCGCCGCCGTACTGCGCGGGCAGGTTGACGCCGAGGAACCCGGCCGCGCCGACGGCCTGCCATAGCTCGGTGAGCGGCTCGCCGCGGCGGGCATGCTCGGTGGCGTACCCGATCGCCGAACTTCCGCGCCACGCTGCGGACCGATTCCCGCAGCGCCTGCCGTTCCGCGGACTCGACAAAGCTCACGGCCGCACCTCCTGTTGCGTATCTGGGGCTCTTGCGCCGCCTGGGGCTCTTGCGCCGCCTGGGAATCGTCGATGCGGCGAGCACCGCGCCGACCTCGACCGTGGCGCCGACCCGGACCGGCAGTTCGCGCCACCCGCCCGGCCCGGTCGGCCCGCACCACGTGCTGCATCTTCATGGCCTCGAGCCAAGCAGTTCCTGGCCGGAGGCGACCTCATCGCCCACGGCGACGCGCACCGCGACGATGGTCCCGGGCAGCGGCGCCCGCAGCGACCCCTCGTCGCCGTCCTGGCCGGGCGGCGGGAACCGGTCGGCCTCGGTAAAGGTCACGGCTCCGGCGTCGCCGTCCACCTCGATGCGGCCAGCGCCGGCGTAGCGGGCGACCCGCGCACCGGCGGACAACGCCGTCGACTTCCATGCACAACCTCGGTGCGGCGTCCACGACAGCGGCACGTCGCCCGGCGGATCGTCAACCGCGACCCCGTCGCGGACAGTCCGGTAGGTCGACCTCGGTGCTCGCCGGCCGGGCCGGTCAGCCCGCTCGCATTGCGGACCGCTCGGCACGTTGCGCCAGCCGCTCGGCAGCCCCCCGAGCACGGTGGCGGCCGCCCGTCGGCCGGCCGCACCCGCGCAGCGCGGCGGCGACCGCGGCCAGTCGCTGCGTCCGCCGGCCCGACCAGCGGGCGCGGCGAGACCTCGAGGCCGTGCCGGTCGAGGAACCAGTGTCGGTCTCGCCGGCGCCGAACGCCGGGTGGCGCAGCACCCGCACGAGCAGGTCCCGGTTGGTGCGTCACGCCGTGGATGCGGGCCCGGGCGAGCGCGCCGGCCAGGGCCGCGGCCGCCTCGGCCCGGTCCGGCGCCCAGGCGATCACCTTGGCCAGCATCGGGTCGTAGTGCACGCCGATCAGGCCGCCGTCGTCGACGCCGGCGTCCACCCGCACGCCGCGGGCGTGCGACAGCCAGCACGGAGCGGCGCGAACTCCGGCCAGCTGGCCGGGATGTCCAGGCGGTGCAGGATCGCCCGTCGCCGGCCGCCAGCCCGCGGCCGGGTCCTCGGCGTACAGGCGCGCCTCGATCGCGTGGCCGCGGCCGGCAGCGGGGCCCGCTCGCGGCAGCCGGCCGCCGGCCGCGACCAGCAGCTGGAGCGCGACCAGGTCGAGCCCGGTCGTGCACTCGGTGACCGGGTGCTCGACCTGGAGCCGGGTGTTCATCTCCAGGAACCAGAAGCGCCCGTCGGGCAAGCAGGAACTCGACCGTGCCCGCACCGGTGTAGCCGACGGCGCGGGCCGCGGCGACGGCCGCGTCGTACAGCCGGTCGCGCAGGCCCGGCACCCGGTGGACGAGCGGCGAGGGCGCCTCCTCGACGATCTTCTGGTGCCGCCGCTGGATCGAGCACTCGCGCTCCCCCAGCGCCAGCACGGTGCCGTACGTGGTCGGCCATCATCTGCACCTCGACGTGCCGGCCGCCCTCGACGTAGGGCTCGACGAAGACCGTCGGGGTCACCGAACGCGGCCGCCGCCTCGGCGCGGGCCGCGTCGATCTCGGCTGGCAGGTCGGCGAGCGCCGCGCACGACGCGCATGCCGCGTCCGCCGCCGCCCGCGGAGGCCTTGACCAGCACGGGAAGGTCGCCTCGGCCACCGCGGCCGGGTCGAGTCCGGCCAGCACCGGCACGCCCGCCGCGGCGGCACAGCCGCTTGGACTCCACCTTGCCGCCCATCGCCGCGATCGCGTCGGGCGACGGGCCGATCCAGGTCAGGCCGGCCGTCGTGCACGGCGCGAGCGAACCCGGCGTTCTCGGACAGGAAGCCGTAGCCCGGGTGGACGGCGTCCGCCCCGGCCCGCAGCGCGGCGTCCACGAGCAGGTCGGCCCGCAGGTAAGTCTCGCGGCGGCGGCCCGGGCAGCCGGACCGCCACGTCGGCCTCGGCGCACGTGCGGCGCCCCGAGGTCCGCGTCGGAGTAGCACGGCGACGGTTTCCAGCCCGAGCCGGTCGACTGGTCGCCACGACCCGGCGGGCGATCTCGCCCCGGTTGGCGACCAGCACCCGGGTTATGCGCATCGTCACCTCGGTCACATCCGGAAGACGCCGAAGCCGCCGCGCCCGCGGCCAGGCGCGCTGTGGATGACCGACAGGGCACAGGCCGAGCACGGTCCGGGTATCGCGCGGGTCGATGATGCCGTCGTCGTAGACCCGGCCGGACAGGAACGTGGGCAGTGACTCGGCCTCGATCTGCCGCTCGACCGCCGCCCGCATCGCGGCGTCGGCGTCCTCGTCGAAGGGTCGCCCGGCGCTCTGCGGCGGCGGCCCGCGCCACGATCGAGAGCACCCCCGCGAGCTGCCGCGGTCCCATCACCGCCGACCGGGCCGTTCGGCCACGCGAACAGGAACCTCGGGTCGTAGGCCCGGCCGCACATGCCGTAGTGCCCGGCTCCGTAGGAGGCACCCAGGAGGACTGACAGGTGCGGCACGGAGGAGTTCGACACCGCGTTGATCATCAGGGCGCCGTGCTTGATGATGCCTCCCTGCTCGTACTCGGCCCCCACCATGTAGCCGGTCGTGTTGTGCAGGAAGATCAGCGGCGTGTCGGCGACGGTTCGCGAGCTGGATGAACTGCGCCGCCTTCTGCGCCTCGGCGCTGAACAGCACGCCGCGGGCGTTGGCCAGCACGCCGACCGGGTAGCCGTGCAACTGGGCCCAGCCGGTCACCAGGCTGGTGCCGTACAGCGGCTTGAACTCGTCGAAGTCGCTGTCGTCGACGACCCGGGCGAGCACCTCGCGCGGGTCGAACGGCGCTCGAAGGTCGGACGGCACGATCCCGAGCAGGTCGTCCTCGGCGAACCGGGGCGGGCACGCGAGCGCGCAGGGGCGAACGGCCCGCTTGCGCCAGTTGAGCCGGGCCACGATCCGGCGGCCGAGCCGGATGGCGTCCGGCTCGTCAACCGCGAGGTAGTCGGCGAGTCCCGAGGTGCGCGCGTGCATGTCCGCGCCGCCGAGCGACTCGTCGTCGGCGACCTCGCCGGTCGCCATCTTCACCAGCGGCGGTCCGGCGAGGAACACCTTGGCCCGCTCGCGGACCATGACGACGTGGTCGCGACATCCCGGGGACGTACGCGCCGCCGGCGGTGGAGTTGCCGAAGACGAGCGCGACCGTCGGGATGCCCGCGGCCGACAGCCGGGTCAGGTCGCGGAACAGCCGGCCGCCGGGTATGAAGATCTCCTTCTGGCGTGGGCAGGTCCGCGCCGCCCGGACTCGACCAGGGAGACCATCGGCAGCCGGTTCGCCAGCGCGATGTCGTCCGCCCGGAAGACCTTGCGCGATGCGTCCACGGGTTGCTCGCGCCGCCGCGCACGGTCGGGTCGTTGGCCACGATCACGCACTCGGTGCCCTCGACCACGCCGATGCCGGTCACCACGCTGGCGCCGACCGGGAACTCGGTGCCCCAGGCCGCCAGCGGCGACAGCTCCAGGAACGGCGCGTCGCGGGTCGAGCAGCAACTCGATCCGCTCGCGGGGCAGGAGCTTGCCGCGCGACCGGTGACCGGGCCACCGTACTTGGCCGCCGCCCGCCTCGGGCGCCGGGCGTAGCTCGGCGTCGAGCTCGGCGAGCTTGGCCAGCATCGCCTCCCGGTTCGCGCGGGCCTGGGCCGAGGCGGGATCGAGGCCGCGCGTCAGCGCGGTCACCGTGCCTCGCCAATCACGGTCACGGTGGCTCCGGCGGTAGGAGTTCGCTCGGGATGTCGATGAACCGGGAGCGCAGCAGCTCGCCGAGCGCCTTGGCCTGCGGGTCGAACCGGGCGTTGGAGGCGACGCCCTCGCCGAGCAGGCCCCGCACGACGAAGTTGACCGCGCGCAGGTTGGGCAGCACGTGCCGCGTTCCACGGCCAGCCCGGCGGTCTCGGGCAGCAGCTCGCGCACCGCTCCACGGTGAGCAGCGTGTGCCAGCCACGGCCACGCCCGCGTCATCCGCGACCCAGACGCCGAGGTTGGCGTCTGCCGCCCTTGTCCCCGCTGCGGGCGGCGGCCACCCGTCCCAGCGGTGCGCGCGCGGGTACGCGCCGCTCGCAGCGGCCGGGCGGCACCGGCGCAGGCGCGGGCGGCTCCGGCACCGGTGCCAGCGCCGCCCGGCTGGACCGCCGGCCGGCGACGGCGGGATGTCCACCCGGCTGCCGTCTGGCAGCACGGCGACGTGCGGGATCCTCGACGCGGGCACGGTGCCCGGACGGAACACCCCGTACGGCGCGGCGTCGCCCGGGCGGAGCGGTCAGATGGAAGCCCGGGTAGCTGGCCAGGGCCAGTGCACCGCGGCGTCCGAGAAGCGCCTGCCCAGCCACGGCCGGGTCTGGCCCCGCAGGCCACGCACGTGCAGCAGGGCGCTGGCCGTCTCCGTCGTGTCGGCGTCCGGGTGGTCGGTCCGGGCGAGCGTCCACGTCGTGCCGTCGGGGACGACGCCGGAAAGCTGGCGCCGCACGAGCGTCCGCCTTGGCCTCGATGTCCAGGCCGGTGAGCACGAACGTCACCTCGTTGCGGTAGCCGCCGAGCGCTGCTGACGCCCGACCTTGAGCGTGGGCGGCGGCGGCTCGCCGCGGACGCCGCTGATCCGCACCCGGTCGGGCCGTCCTCGTCAGCCGGATCGTGTCCAGCCGCAGCACCGCGTCCGGGCCGGCGTAGCGGGCGCCGCCGACCTCGTAGAGCAGCTGGGCGGTGACGGTGCCGATCGTGACCGCGCCGCCGGTGCCGGGATGCTTGGTGATGCACCGACGACCCGTCGGCTTGGACCTCCGCGATCGGGAAGCCGGGGCGGCGCAGGTCGGGAATGGCTCGGTGAAGAAGGCGTAGTTGCCGCCGGTCGCCTGCGGTGCCGCACTCGATGCACGTGCCCGGCGGCCATGGCGCCGGCGAGCGCGTCGAGGTCGCTCCGGCGCCCAGCCGAAGTGGGCGGCGGCCGGGCCGACGACGAGCGAGGCGTCGGTGACCCGGCCGGTGACGACGACGTCCGCCCCGGCGCCGCAGGCACGCCGCGATCCCGAACGCGCCGAGGTAGGCGTTGGCGGCCAGCGGCTCGCCCAGGCCGGGTCGCTCAGGTTCAGTTCACTGGTGCGGTGCGTCAGGTCGTCGCCCTCGACGTGCGCGACTCGCACGCGGCAGGCCGAGCCGTCGGCGAGCTCAGTGCAGCGCGGCCGGCCAGAGCCCGCCGGGATTGAGCCCGCCCGCGTTGGCCACCAGCTCGACCCCGTGCTCCATGGCCAGCGCCGAGGCAGTCCTCAAGCTGGCCGACGAAGGTCCTCCCGTAGCCGAGCGACGGGTCCCTGCAGCCGGTCCCGGGCGAGGATCAGCATGGTCAGCTCGGCCAGGTAGTCGCCGGTCAGCACGTCGAGCGGGCCGCCTCAAGCATCTCGCGCAAGGCCGAGGGCCGGTCACCGTAGAAGCCGGACGCGTTGCCGATCCGGATCACCGGCCGCTCACCTCCATCCCCGCGTCCCCGTCCCCTCGTCACCGCCCGGCGCCGGTACCGGCCCGGCCGGACCAGTATCCGCCAGCGGCAGGCCCAAAAACAAGCGTCACTGATGCTTTTTTGTAGCGGGGCGGTCTGGCAGGATGGGAGCGGTGTATCCGACCGTTAGCGAGCCGAAGCAGGATCGCAGCCGCGCTACCCGCGAAAGACTGCTCGAGGCCGCCGTGGCTTCGCTGGCCGAGTGCGGCTGGGCGCGGACGACGGTAGCGACCGTGGCCGCCCGGGCGGGCGTCTCCCGGGGGGCGGCCCAGCATCACTTCCCCACCCGGGGGGACCTCGTCACGGCCGCGATCCGGTATATGAGCGAGGTCCGGCTCAGCGAACTGCGCGCCACCGTCGCGGCGCCGCCCGCGGGATCCAACCGGACCCGCTGGGCCCTGGGCCAGATCGCCGGCCTGTACACCGGCGCGCTCTTCACCGCGGCGCTTCATGTCTGGACCGAGGCCGTGGTGGACGCCGAACTGTGCGCTCAGGTGGTCTCGCTCGAGCGCACGCTGGCCCGGGAGGCCTACCGCCTCGCGGTGACCCTGCTCGATGTCGACGGCGACGACCCCGCTGTCCGCGGCGTGGTGGCGGCAACCCTCGATCTCGCCCGGGGCCTCGGCCTGGCCAACCTGCTCACCGATGACACGCAGCGTCGCGCGCGGATCCTCGACGCCTGGGCGGACCAGCTCGACCTGGCGCTGACCCGCCTCACCCCGCCCTCCTGACCGCACCCCGCGACACCGGGCGATAAGCAGCACCGCCCCACGCCGACCCGCCGCCAAGGCGTACGAGTGCCCGCCGCCGAGGAGTCCCTGCGAGGAATGGATAGTTTTAAACACCGGGCTGTGCAAAACCATCCACTCCAGCACCTGCGCGGGGCGATGGCCGGGGCAGGCGTTCCGGGAACCTCGGCACTTCCAGCTCGGTAAGTACTCCGAACGAAGGGTTTCTTCGCCCTTCCAGCAACGCCACTGACGTTGTCGGCGCAGCACGGGCCTGCCCAGTGATTTCCCGAACCGGCGCCGCGGTGCCGGAGTAAACTCGGCGGACATCACCCGAAATGTTGAATAGTGTCCGGGGCTTGAGGGTTGGCTGGGGAAGGGGAGATGCCTCCGATGTCAGGCGATTTGTCCGGCAGCGTGGTTCCCGACGACGACGCACCTGAGCCCCCGGAAATCGACACCACCGTCGCGCATCAGGCCCGGGTGTATGACTACCTGATCGGCGGGAAGACCAACTTCGCGGTTGACCGGCAGGTCGGCGACATGGTCTTGCAGGCCAATCCGGACCTGGCCCTCGCTGCCCGCGCGAACCGGGCCTTCCTCGGCCGGGCGGCGCATTACCTGGCCGCGGCAGAAGGAATCCGGCAGTTCCTTGATATCGGCACCGGCATCCCGTCCGCGAACAATACCCACGAGGTGGTCCAGGCCGTCGCGCCGCAGTCGCGGGTGGTGTACGTGGACAATGATCCGATCGTGCTCGCCCATGCCCGCGCTCTGCTGACGTCGGCACCCGAGGGCAGGACCGCGTACCTGAACGCCGACGCCCGCGACCTGGACACGGTCCTCGCGCGGGCCGCCGAGACGCTGGACTTCAGCCAGCCGGTGGCGGTCATGCTGCTGTCCATCCTTCAGGTGATCGATGATCCCTACGCGCTCACGGCTGGGCTGCTGCGGGCCGTCCCGGCCGGAAGCTGCCTGGCGATCTCGGTCCCGGCCAGCGACATCCAGGAAGAGGCACAGGCCGAGTGGACGCGCCGGGTGGCCGGGGATATCCCCGGTGCCGCTATCGGCCTGCGCAGCCACGATGAGGTGGCACGGTTCTTCGACGGCCTGGAACTGGTGGAGCCCGGCGTGGTCCCGGTCAACCAGTGGCGTCCCGGTCCCGGCGGTCCCGAGCCGGCCTACCCCCTCCCAAGCTGGGGAGCGCTCGGCCGCAAGCGGTGATGGCCGCGCGTCCCCAAAGCCGCACCGCCGGGTGACATGCCGCAGGCTACCTTAACACTTCCTTAACCAACAGTAGCCTCGGCCGAGATAAACATTTTCCAACATCGGGTCTGTGGGGCCGCTCACCTGGGACGTTGCCAGCGCCGCGCTGCCGATTTCGGAAGGTTTCCACGGCGTTAGTGCAACTCATGAGTAACTCAGGGCAGGACTTTACCGCCGCCGGAGACAGGCGGTTCGGCTGAAGCAGTCAGCCGCCCTCGTTCGGAATCACAAAGAAGATCATCGGCGAACGAGGCCGCGGTTCCCGTGATCCGGCGGCATTCCTCTCCATGGGTTGGCCGCTTGACCCGTTGCGGTTGCCGGCTTATCGTGGCAGCGAATATTTCCTATAGGAAACTGGCTGCATGATCTAGGATCTGACTCGCGGCCGCACCGTACGGGGGGATGACGACGTGCCTGTTGACGACTACACGGTCGTGTCGGCCGAGGCGTACCTGGTGGACCTGCCGGTCGAGGCCGTCCGGACCGATGCCGTGCAGGCGTTCCTGAAGCAGGAGACGATATTCGTCCAGATCGCCACGGCCGGCGGGCACACCGGACGTGGCTACGCCTACACCATCGGGACCGGCGGCACCGCGGTCCTCGCGCTGCTGCGCGACTACCTGCTGCCTCGCCTGCCCGGCAGTGACGCGCGCCGCACCGAAGCGATCTGGACCGACCTGTTCAGGTCTACCCGCGCGACCACGGTCGGTGCGATCACGTCGCTGGCCCTCGCGGCCGTCGACACCGCCGTCTGGGACCTGAACTGCAAGGTAGCCGGACTTCCGCTCGCCGTCGCGGCAGGCGGCGCTCAGACCCGGGTTCCCGTCTACGACACCGAGGTCGGCTGGCTCCACCTGTCCGTGAACGAGCTGGTCGACGGGGCCAAGGCGGCTCTCGCGGCCGGCCGCGGCGGTGTCAAGGTAAAGATCGGCAAGCCCGACCCGGCGGAGGACGTCGAACGCCTCGCCGCCGTCCGGGCCGCCCTCGGGACCGGCGTCGACCTCATGGTCGACGCGAACCAGGCCTTCACCGTCGCCGACGCGGCCCGCCGGGCCCGGCTGCTCGAACCGGTCGATCTGTACTGGCTTGAAGAGCCGTTGCCGGCCGACGACCTGGCCGGGCATGCCCGGCTCGCCCGCTCGACCACGATCCCGATCGCGGTCGGCGAGTCGCTGTACTCGATCGGTCAGTTCGCGCAGTACCTCACCCACGGTGCGGTCGGCCTGGTGCAGGTTGACGCGGCCCGGATCGGCGGCATCACCCCGTGGTTGAAGGTGGCTCACCTGGCCGAGGCGCACAACGTCGCGGTCTGTCCGCACTTCCTGATGGAACTGCACGTCAGCCTCTGCGCCGCGGTGCCCAACGGCCGCTATGTCGAGTACATACCGCAGCTGAGTGCGATCACCCGGAGCGGGATAGCCATTGAGGACGGCCGCGCGATCGCTCCGAGCGAGCCGGGTCTCGGCATCGACTGGGACGACGACGCGATCGACAACCTGCGGGTGAGTTAGGCCGGGGCGCTCATCGCCGCGATCACCCGGTGGTGCGCCTTGCGCAGGTGCTCGGCCATCGCGTCGGCGGCGGCATCGCCGTCACGGCGCTGGAGCGCCCGGGAGATCGCGGCGTGTTCGAGAAGCGTCTGACGATCGAACCCGCGCCGGAAGAGAACGCGGTAGGTCTGCGCGTGCGGATGCAGGCGGCGGAGCGTCTGCGCCAGCAGTTCCCGGCCCGACGCGGCTGCGATCGCTTCGTGAAACTCCCGGTCGTGGGCCGCGAGGAGCCGGTACGCCTGGTAGTCCTCGCCGCCGGGCGACTTGGCCGCGTCGCGGGCCTGGCCGACCATGCCCGCCAGGGCGGCGGCGGCCGGTTTTCCGATCGCCGCCGCGGCCCACCGGGCCGCGGCGGGCTCAAGCAGCAGGCGAAGCTCGAACAGCTCGCCCACTCCCGCGGCGTCCAGCAGCGGGGCCGCGCTGTAGCCCGCCAGCGGTCGCTTGCTGACCAGGCCGTCGGCCTCAAGCCGGGCGAGCGCCTCGCGGACCGGAGTCGCCGATACTCCCAGGCCACGGGCCAGCTCGTCCATGTTGATCTTGGCGCCAGGCGCTATCAGCCGGTCCATGATCAGGGTCTTGATCGCCTCGTACACTCCATCGGCGAGCGCTACCCGGCGTAGCCCCTGCGAGAGCGCCTCGACTTCCGCCGACATCTTCTCTTCCACCATACTCAACCGCCCCGGTCGCGGCGCTGCCGCAGCGGTACGGACGTGCGGGCGTGCGGGGCCACATCCTGCATCCTATCGGATCGAGAATTTTCCGCCCGGCCGTCCCGCTCAGGATGTCATCGTGCGCTGAATGGCGATCGCGGCGGCGCCGCGAGCCCACTCGTCGAAGGGCAGCGGCCGCACGATCAGCTCGCAGTCGGCCGCGGCCCCGAACGCGTGATCGGCGAAGACCTTCCTGATCTGGTCCTCGAACAGGCCGTAGGCGGCGAGCCCCTCGCCGGACAGGATGATCCGCGACGGCCCGATCAGGTTGGCCACCGAGGCGATCCCCAGGCCGATCGCATGACCGGCGCTGGCGTAGACCGCGCGTACCGCGGGGTCGCCCCGGTGCGCCAGTTCGAGGCACTGGCCGAGCGTCATCCGCTGATCGCCCGTCAGGTTCCTGATGTCGCGCAGGATCGCGTGATCGGACGCGATCGCCTCGAGGCAGCCCCGGTTACCGCAAACGCACTCGGGACCGTCGTCGGGCAGCACCGGCAGGTGCCCGAGTTCCCCCGCCACCCCGCGCGCGCCCGCGATCACCCGGTCGTGCACGACGATGCCGCACCCGATGCCGGCGCCCACGGTGACCAGGGCAAACGACGACACCCCGGCGCCCGCGCCGAAGAGCTGCTCGGCGACCGTCAGCGCGCGAACGTCGTTGTCCAGCGTGGTCGGCACGCCGGTGGCGGTCTGTATGAGATATGTCAGCGGCACACCGCGCCAGCCGAGGAAGGCCGAGGAGCGCACGAAACCGGCGTCCGGATCGCTGTCGCCGGACACGCTCACCCCGAGCGCCCGCAGCTTCCCCTGGTGCCTGCCCAGGTGCTCGCGGAACTCGTCAACCACGCCTGCCACCAGCGGCACCACGGCGTCGACGGCGCGGGCCGGCAACGGCACGTGCCGCGTCGCGGTGGTCTGCGCCCGCAGGTCGGTGAGCACCGCGATGAGCTCGTCCCCGGTGATCTTGATCCCGACGAACGCGGCGCGATCCGACCGCACCCGCAGCGACGTCGCCGGGCGGCCGATCGTCGCGTCCCGGCCTTGCTCCGCGGGTACCTCGACGATGTACCGGTCTTCGAGCAGCGGCCGTACCGCGCGGGTGACCGCCGCCGGGGACAGGCCGGTGTGCCTTCCCAGGTCAACGCGCGACATCGAACCGAGCGACAGCAGCGTAGTGAACACCTGCGCCGTGGCCCGGCTCTGGAAGACGCCGCTCGGTGTGACCCCAAGGTCCATGCCGCGAGACCCTAACGATGTTTTATTGCTTGTGTCAAGAAATCGTTAATCTTTAGTCTATCCAGGTCAATGAGTTGCAGCGGCGAATTTATTGACTAATGAAATGAATACCATCTAGGGTGGCACTCGTGCCCTCCATCGACTGTGACCCGGCTACGAGCACCTGGCTGCTGACCACCCCCGGCTCCGCCTACGCGTTCCGCGTGGAGCCCGGAGGCGAGCTGCGCCACCTGTACTGGGGACCGCGGCTGACGCTCTCCCAGGTGCTGGCGGCGGCGCCGGGCAACCCGCACGCCTTCGGGTTCGACTCCCCGTGGGACGGTACCGAGGAACTGCCCGCCGAGGGTGGCCTGCGGTTCGGCGTGCCGTCGCTGCAGATCCGGTTCGATGGCGGCACCCGTGCCGTCGAGTGGGTGCTGGACAGCACGACAACCAGCGGCAACGAGCTGGAGATCAAGCTCCGTGACCGTCACTACCCCCTCGGTGTCGCCCTGGTGTACCGGGTATTCGGCGACTGCGACGTGATCGAGCGGCACATCACGCTCGCGCACCTCGGCGAGGGCGCGCCGATCGAGATTTACCGGGCCGACTCAGCGGCGTGGGTGCTGCCGCCGCTGCCGGGGTACCGGGTGAACTACACGACGGGCCGGTGGGCCGCCGAGACCCGGTTCCGCCAGCACGAACTGCCCGTCGGCGAGCTGACCCTGACCAGTCGCCGCGGCGTCACCAGCCACCACGTCAACCCGTGGGTCGCACTGGACGACGGCACCGCGAGCGAGGTGTCGGGCCAGGTCTGGAGCACCGCACTGGCGTGGAGCGGAAGCTGGCGGATCACCATCCAGCGCACCGGCGACGAGCGGGTATCGGTCACCGGCGGGTTCGGGCACGACGGTGCGAGCTGGCGGCTCTCGGCCGGCCAGTCGCTGACCACCCCGGTCTTCGCGGGCCTGTACACGTCCGCCGGATTCGGTGCCGCCAGCCGGGCCTGGCACGCGTACATCAGGGACCACGTGCTTCCCCGCCCCGAGGAGATCCGCCCGGTCCTTTTCAACTCGTGGGAGACGACCGGGTTCGACGTCAACGAGCGAAACCAGATGGACCTCGCGAAGGTGGCGGCCTCGATCGGTGTCGAACTCTTCGTGCTGGACGACGGCTGGTTCGGCGCGCGGATCGATGACAACCGCGGACTCGGCGACTGGACGCCTAATCCGGAGCGGTTCCCCGACGGGCTGCGCCCGCTGGCGGACACGGTCCACGACCTGGGGATGAAGTTCGGCGTCTGGGTCGAGCCGGAGATGGTCAACCCGGACAGCGACCTGTACCGCGCGCATCCCGACTGGGTGCTGCACTACCGGGACCGGCAGCGCACCACGGGCCGCAACCAGCTGGTACTCAACTTCGCCCGGCCCGACGTGGCCGAGTGGGCGCACCGCTGGCTCGACGACCTCGTCCGCCGCAGCGGCGCCGACTTCCTGAAATGGGACATGAACCGGCCGTTCAGCGAGGCAGGCTGGCCGGACGAGCCCGGTGACCCGGAGCGGCTCTGGATCGACCACACCCGGGCGGTCTACGAGATCATGGACCGGCTGCGCGCCGACCATCCCGGTCTGCGCATCGAATCGTGCGCCGGCGGCGGCGGTCGCGTCGACCTCGGCATCCTGGCGCGGACCGACCAGGCGTGGACCTCCGACAACACCGACGCCCTCGACCGCATCGCGATCCAGGACGGCTACGCCCGGGTGTACCCGCCCGGCACGATGAGCGCCTGGGTCACCGACAGCCCGAACGGCCTGACTCACCGCCGGATCCCGCTGCGCTTCCGGTTCCACGTGGCGATGGCGGGCGTGCTCGGCGTCGGGGGCGACCTGCCGCGGTGGAGCGAAGCCGAGCTGGCCGAGGCGGCCGAGCTGATCGCCCTTTACAAGGACA
Source organism: uncultured Actinomycetota bacterium (assembly GCA_963785645.1). Taxonomy (GTDB): domain Bacteria; phylum Actinomycetota; class Actinomycetes; order Streptosporangiales; family Streptosporangiaceae; genus Trebonia. The sequence continues at coordinate 317,716 of CAWAWG010000010.1, read as the reverse complement.
TCCGCGAAGTGGTGCAGCACGGCGCGCTGTACCGGCTGGCGCCGCTCGACACCGACGTAACAGCCGTCCAGTACATCGCCGGCGACCGCTGCGTGCTGATCGCCTGGCGCCCCGCGCCCCGGTTCGCGCAGCCCGTCCGGCCGATACCGCTGGCCGGGCTTGACCCCGAGGCCACGTACCAAGTCGCCGGGCGCGACTATCCCGGCGCGGCGCTGCTCACCACCGGACTGCCCGTCGCCTTCCCCGAAGGTGACTACGGCAGCGTGCTGCACGTCCTCGACCGCCGCCCGCAAGACTAAGGGCCCGCCAAGGGAAAGCAAGACTCGGCCGCGGGGCATGGTTCACGCTCCCGGATCATGCCCCGCGCCGCCGTTACCGCATTGGCCAACCATCCGTGCCGCGCAAGCTAGGCGCACCTGCCCGGCCCGGCATCCGGCATGTCGGGCGCTGGCGCGCCACGACATGCCGGATATTTCATGAAACGTTCCTGTGCGGAGCGTTCATGATCACGGAAGATTTTCCTTCCGTGGAGGATCTGCAGCTCATTAGATGTTTTTCTTCCGTGATCATGGGACGGGTCGCATCGACGGCGGGACATCCCGGGCAAAGCCCGTACGCGTCAGGATCGGCGCCCCAGAGCGAACCGCTTGACCTGACCGTCGTTGCCCTTCAACGCCACACGGGCACACCGGTGGGAGAGGGCGCCTTCAGAGAGCGCGAAAGCGGCCGGGCTCGAAGTCGAGCCCGGCCGCTTTCATGCCGAACCTTACGCGCCGGGCGTGCCGGTCAGGATCTTCTGGCTCTGCTGCTGCATCTGGGCGAACACGCTGTCGCCCGCCTTACCCGTGAAGAACGAGTCGATCAGCGGCTCCATGGTCAGCTGCATTTGGTTGCCGTTGGTGTAAACCTCGGCCGGCTTCACCTCGTTGTCCGCCAAGGCCTGGGTCCACGTCGAGAGATCCACTCCCTGAGCGGCCAGGGTCTTAGCGACCGCGTTCATCGAGGCGGCGATCGACGGGAAGAAGGTCCCGCTCTTGCCCGCCAGGGTCTGGCACGCCTGTGACTCCTGGTAGGACATCCACTTCCAGGTCTGCTGCGGGTTCTTCGTCCCGGCCCACATGTTGTTGCCGTTGGAACTGCCGACGATGGCTCGGGTGCCGCTCGGGCCCGTCACCGTGGGGGCGATGCCGACCTGGACGCCGGGAAGCTTGCTGAACGTCGCGGCCTCCCAGGAACCGCCGACCGTCATGGCCACCTTGCCCGAGCCGAGCAGGGTGTAGTCGGCGATCGTGCCCTGCCCGTTGCCCTGGGTGAACTCATCGAACGGCGGTGCGTACCCCTTGTCCTGCAGGGACTTCACCCAGTTCATCGTCTCCACGAACCGCGGGTCGTTGTAGTTGAACTGAGTGGGCCACATCACGGTGTTGCCGAGTGTCCAGCCGAGCGTCGAGATGAACGGGCTCCAGCTGGTCTGCCCGGTAAAGTCGTCGGTGTTGATGACGCCGATGCCGTAGGTCTTGACGTGGTTCTTGTCGAACCCGGGCTGGTCGCCGCGCACGCCCTTATCGTCGATCGTCATGTGCGCGATCATCTTGGTGAACGTGCCGCCGTCGGTCGGATTCCAGGTCATGTTGTCGGCCTGCTGCTGCGTGAACCCGGCCTGGGTGAGCATCGCCTTGTTGTAGTAGATGCCGGCGCTAGCCCAGTCCATCGGCAGGGCGTACTGCTTCCCGTCCTTGTACTGCCACATGCTGACGCCCACGGAGTACTGGTTCAGGTTGAGACCGCTGGCCGATATGAAGGAGTTCAGCGGCATGAGCTGGTGCTGGTTCGCGTACTGCTCGAAGTACTGCGGGCTGTTCTGGAACGCGTCGGGCGCGTCTCCGGCGACGAATCCCGCGGTCAGCTTGGTGAAGTAGTCGTTGACGTCGTACTGCGTGATCTTCACCGTGATGTTCGGGTTGGCCTTGTGGAAGGCGGTGGCGCACGACTCGTACGCTTGCGCCTGATTGGGATCCCAGGTCCACCAGTTGATGACCGTGTTGCCCCCGCTGCCCCCGCTGCCCCCGCTGCTGCTGCCGCCGCTCGAACATCCCGCGGCCAGGGCCAGTGCCGCCACCGCCACGGTGACGCCAAGGGCTCTTCTTATTTTCATATATCCTCACTTTCCGTTCGGGTAACCCCGAGTAGCGGTCCAAATGCAGAAAGCGCCAGTTCCAGGTCGTCCGAGCCGCCGGCTTCGTGGCCGTTGTAATCCCAGACCTGGATCTGCTTGGGTCCCCCGTAGGCGTGAAAGGCGCCGAACACCGTCGACGGGGGGCATACGTTGTCCATCAGGCCGGTGGAGAACCAGGCCGGCGCCGTCGCGCGGCGCGCGAAGGCGACGCCGTCGAAGTAGGCCAGGGTGGCGAAAGCCTCCGCCACGAAACCCCGGTGGGCCCCGAGATACCGGCCGATCTCGGCATAGGGATCCGCGTCGGTGATCAGCGTCGCGCGCCTGATATCGCACAGAAACGGAGCCTGCGCGTACACCGCGGCCAGGCCGGGAACGAGGCCGGCGGCGGCCAGCGCTATCCCGCCGCCCTGGCTCGCGCCCGCCACCGCGACCCGGTCCGGGTCGATGAACTCCGCGCCGCGGACCGCCCGCACCGCCGCGACCGCGTCGGTGAACACGCGCCGGTAGTAATAGGTGTGCTTGTCGTGGATGCCCCGGGTCAGGAAGCCCGGCTGTGACGGTGCGCTGCCGACCGGATCGGCGGTCACGCCGCCGGCGTAGCCGCCGCCTTGGCCGCGGGCGTCCATGATCAGGTGGGCGTATCCCGCGGCGGACCACACCAGGTCGTCGATCGGCCGGCCCGGCCGCTGCCGTACCCGTGGAACTGGACAACGGCCGGTAGCCGTCCGTGGCGACGGCGGGGCAGCCGCAGCCAGCCCCGAACGGGATGGCCGCCGAAACCGGCGAAGGTGACGTCGAAGACCTCGATGTCGCGCAGGCTCGTGGCCACCGGGACGATCGTCAGACCGGGCTTCGGATCTGCCTCGGCCTCCAGGGTCCGCTGCCAGAATTCATCGAAGTCCGCGGGCTCGGCATAGTCGCTGCGGTATCGCCACAGCGCGTCGCGGTCCAGGTCGCAGATCACCGGCCGCCGTCCTTCCCCCGGTGCTGGACCGGTTCTAGCCGTCGGTCGGATCCCTGCTGTTGGTCAGGCACAGCTCGCAGGTCGGGCCCGAGCAGGACGTCTTCACCCGGCCAGACCGTCACCCGCGCGTCATGCGGCCCGTACCGCAGGAGCACCTGGCGCTCCCGGTCCCCGCCGGACTGTTCACCGCCGAACCGTCCAACCCGCGCCTGTTCGCCCTTGGGCCGGCGCAGTCGCAGCGAGCTCAGCCCCCCGTCCCGCCAGGTGAGGTCGGCTTCGACACCGCCTCGGCAGCGCAGCCCACGGACCTGGCCGTCGGGCCACTGCGCCGGAAGGGCGGGCAGTACGCGCAGTACGCCGCCGTGGCTCTGCAGGATCATCTCGGCGATGGCAGCCACGAACCCGTAGTTGCCGTCGATCTGGAACGGCGGGTGCGTGCTCAGCAGATTTGGCAGCAGACCGCCCCACCGGGACCCGTCCACCGGGGAGTCGGCGCCCGAGTCGCCCGCCAGCGGCCGGGTTGCCTCGCGCAGCAGTTCGCGGGCGCTGGCTGCGTCGCCCAGCCGTGCCCGCAGCGCGATCTTCCAGGCCCAGGACCAGCCCATCGCTCCTGGCCCGCGCCGGTCAAGCAGCCGGGTGGCGGCGGCGGCGAGATCGGGGTCCGGGCCGGATCTATCTGGCCAAGCGGGTAGAGGGCGACCAGCGGCGACAGGTGCCGGTGCCGCGGGTCCTGCTCGGCGTGGTCGTCGGCCCATTCCGCCAGGTAACCGTCCCGGGTGATGCGCGGCGGCCGCAGGCGCGGCAGTGCGGAGCGGATCTCCTTCGGCAGCGGGTCATCTTCCAGGCCGAGCACCTCGGCCGCCTGGAGGCAGTGGTCGAACAGCGCCCGGATCAGCGCCATGTCCATGGCCGTCGAGCGGGAGAGCGCCTCGGCCTTTTTCTCCGGGGTCAGGAACAGGTTCTCCGGCGATGTCGACGGGATCGTGTCCAGCCCGCCGTCCTCGCCATCGACCAGCCAGTCCAGGCAGAACTCGGCGCACCCGCGCAGCAGCGGCCAGCCCCGCTCGCGCAGGAAGGTGACATCGCCGCCGAACTCGAAGTGATCCCACACGTCCTGCGCCAGCCAGACGCCGCCCATCATCCAGATCGCCCACGACGACGCGCCGTGCCCCATCCCGGCCGGCAAGGCCCAGCCCCACATGTCCGTGTTGTGATGGGCGACCCAGCCGCGCGCTCCGTACAGATCGCGGCTCACCGCGCGGCCGTGCCGGGCCAGCGAGTCCATGAGGTCGAACAGGGGCAGGTGGCATTCGGCCAGCCCGGCCGGCTCGGCCCCCCAGTAGTTCATCTCGGTATTGATATTGAGCGTGTAGTTGGACGACCAGGCCGGCCGGAGGTCCTCGTTCCAGATGCCCTGGAGGTTGGCGGGCGGCCCGGCGTCCGGGCGCGAGGCAGACGCCAGCAGGTACCGGCCCAGCTGGAACATGACCGTCGCGGTCAGCCGTTCGTCCGTACCGGACAGGATCTCCGCCTGGACATCCAGCGTGCCACTGCGCTGGTCGCCGATGGTCAGGCTCGTCCGGCCGAGCAGGCCGCGCAGGTCGGACTGGCTTGCGCGGCACAGCTCGTCCGCGCCCATGGCCAGGGCCTCCCGGGCGTGCTCGGTCGCCTGAGCCACATGCCCGGCCCTGCTCCGCAGCGGCGCTCCCGCCCAGAGATCGCCGGCGCTGGTGGAACTGGCCACGGTGATCAGCGCCCGCGTCATGCCCCGGACCGACCATTCGCTGCCCGCCAGGGCGACGAGCCCGTCCGTCTCGACCGCGACCGCGACCGCACCGAACGGGTCGTAGCCGCCGGCGAGGCCCGAGCCGCTGGGAGTCGCGGCGTAGCGCAGCGGTTCGGCGACCTCAGGTTCGTGCCGGGGCGCGCCGTCCACCGGGATCTCCGTGCCCAGCGACAGGCCGTCCTCGTTGATCCCCGTATGCACGGTCCGCAGCGGCGAGGACAGCCGAAGCCGCAGGTCGACCGGTCCGTCCGCCACGCTGACGGCCACGCAGATCACCCCGGCCGGGTTGCTGGCCCAGACCAGTCGCTGGACGGTGCAGCGGCCCAGCCTGATCTCTTCGGCGGCGATCCCGTTGTCGAGGTTGAGCGTCCGGCCGCCGTAGGCGACCGGCCCCGGCGCCTGCAGTGACATCCACAGGTCGGCGAACGGCAGGTACTCCTGGCTGTACCTTCCCTCGAAGGTCAGCGCGAGTGCCTCCGCGCGCCGGTAGTCCCCGCCCCGGATCGCCGCCCGCACCTGTTCGAGCCGCTCCGGTCCCGCGCCGCCGGCCAGCACCGCCGCCAGGTCCTCGGCGGGGCCGTCCGGCGTACCCGACCAGACGGTCGAGTCGTTGATCTGAAGCCGGGCCGCGGTCACGCCGCCGAAGACCATGGCACCGAGCCGCCCGTTGCCGACCGGGGCGGCCTCGAACCAGTTCGCCGCCGGATCCGGCCAGGCCAGGACCAGGTCCCCGGGCTCCGCAGCGCTATTCATCGCGCCCCGTCTCACTGGCAGCGTGCCTCACCGGTAGCCCGTGAATCCGATGGCGTTAACGACCCTGCGTCCGAACACCATGAACAGCAGCAGCATCGGCAGGGCGGTGATCAGCGTGGCCGCCATCAGGCCCGCCCAGTCCACCGACGACTCGGGTGACGCCTGCTTGAAGATCGCCAGACCCAGGGTCAGCGGCTCCACCCCCGGACCGTTGCTGACCAGCAGCGGCCAGAAGAAGTCGTTCCAGGTGTTGATGAACGTGAGCAGCGCGAGGGTGGAGATCGGCGCCACCGTCATCGGCAGCGTGATCCTGAACAGGACCCGGAACGGTCCCGCGCCGTCAATGGCGGCCGCTTCCTCGACCTCCGTGCTCAGCCCCAGCATGAACTGCCGGAGGAAGAATATGCCGAATGCGGAGAACAGAGCGCCGGGCAGTGCCATGCCGGCGAAGGTGTTCAGCAGCCCGATATCCTTGATGAATACGAAGTTGGGCAGCAGTGTATAAATTCCGGGAAGTAGGAGAGCGGAAAGGAAAATGGAAAACACCACGTCCCGTCCTCTCCAGCGCAGCCGCGAGAACGCGTACGCGGCCAGCGCCGAGCAGAACACGACGCAGGCCGTGACGCTTGTCGCGTAGATGACCGAGTTGCGCAGGTACAGCGGGATGTCCACCGACGCGCCCGAGCCGCCCTGCGCTAGCGCCTGCGCCCGCGTGCTCAGCCCGAGGACCCGCTCGAACGCGCCGAACGTGAATCCCGCGGGCGCCAGCGACGAGGGATTGGTCAGCAGCGAGTAGTTATTCGATAGCGCGGTCCGCAGAATCCAGTAAAAAGGGAATATCGTAATGACCAGGATGGCGATGATATAGATCCATGCGAGACCGCGGCCGGGTGAGAAGTTCCTGCGCCGCCCCGTTGTCCGGGAAACTGCTCTCCGGGATACTGCGGTTGCTGCCATTCGGTCCTCCTCAGCTCAGGTCGGATTGGTTCGCACGGGCGAGCCGCATTTGCAGGAACGTGACGATGATCAGCATTACGAACAAGACGAGAGACATCGTGGACGCGTAGCCGAAGTCGAATTGGCTGAACGCTTTGTCGTAGATGTACATCGGCAGCACCAGTGAGGCGTTGGCCGGACCGCCCTGCGTCGTCACGTCCACGATGTCGAACACCTGGAACGAGCTGATCACGGTCAGGATCACGACCATGGCGAGGATCGGCCGCAGCAGCGGGACCGTTATCCGGCGGAACATCTGGAGTTCGCCCGCTCCGTCTATCCGCGCGGCTTCGTAGAACGTGGTCGGGATCGTCTGAAGGCCGGCCAGGATGAGGATCGCGTTGTACCCCATCGACTTCCAGACGCTGATCATGGCCAGGGTCGGGATGGCCAGGCTCCCCGTGCCGAAGAACAGGAAGGTGTGGCCGGTCAGGTTGTTGAGCGCGATGTTGACGATCCCCAGCGCCGGGTCGAGCATCCAGTCCCACACCAGTCCGGTGATCACCCCGGACACGAGGAACGGCAGGATCATCAGCGCCCTGATCACCACCGATTTCGTCAGGCGGTGCAGGACCGCGCCGGTGAGCAGGGAAACGGCGATCCCGATGCCGACGGACAGCGCCACGAAATAGACGGTGGTTACCAGGGAGTGCCAGAAGATGCTGTCCGAGAACAGCTGATGCCAGTTCGCCAGCCCCGTCCACTGGGCCGGGCTGAGGATATAGAAACTGGTGAAGGCCAGGTAGATGCCGCGCAGCGCGGGGTAGGCGGCGAAGATCACGAAGCCGACGCCAGCCGGGGCGATGAGCAGCAGGGCCAGCGGTCCCTGGCGCTTTCTGGCGCCGGGGGAGCGGTGGCTGCCCAACTGGGGAAGCAGCCGGCGGGGGGCCGACGGGTCCGCGGAGTTCGCGGTGTCTGGGACGCGGACAGCGGTAACCGCCGTCCGGCCCTCCTCGGGAAAGGTCGTCATACGAGAGTCTCCTCGTCGAACCGGTGCTCGTCTCGGGCCCGCGGCCAGGCCGCGGGCCCGAGACGCGCTTGCGGGCTCAGACCGCTATCTTGTCGATGTCGTAGACGTAATCGGTCGGGTTGCCGATCTCGATGGTGTTGTCGCCCGCGTTGAGCTGGACGGGGACGATGACCGTCTGCGGGGTGTCCCAGTTGTTGTCGTTCGTTCCGCCCAGCGGCAGGTCGAATGACGAGGTGCCGTTGACCGTGACCACTCCGGTCCGGCTGGAGTCACCGTCGACGTAGGACAGTTGCATGAGGTAGGTGCCTGCCACCGGCGCGGTCACGTTGTTGATGGTCAGGGTGCCGGTGCCACCGAGGTCACCGACCTTCTCGCCGCCCGAGCACCCCGAGCAGCCGGCGATCCCGGCACCGCCGGCGATCGTGTTGGCCGACGATTCCGCCTCGTACGTCACCGGGCCGCTCGCGGCGGGCGTGGTCAGTTCCAGCGCCTGGCTCTGGGGTGACCGGCCCGGTCCGGTGGCCGCGACGGTGAACGTGTAGTCCGTTCCCGGCGTCAGCCCGGTCACGGTGGCCGAGGGCTTGCCGACCGACACGGCGGGCTTGCCGTTGACGGACACCGTGTAGCCCGAGACCGTTCGTCCGGAGCTGTACGACGGGTCCCACGCGAGCGAGATGCTTGACGCGGTGGACGCGGTGCCGTGTACGTCCGAGGGCGTCTGCGGGTTGCCCGCGTTAAGCGGGGTGATCCGCAGCAGGCGCGAGCCGTGGGCGGGCAGGGTGGCGCCGAAGCTCCCGTTGATGGTGCCCAGGTTGCGCTGGCTCCACAGGTCGCGGACGGAGGCCTTCCCGGTGATCCCGAGGTCGCTCCAGTTGGCGACGACGGGCTCGGCGGTGGAGTCCAGGTTGAACAGGGCCACGGTGTAGCTGCCGTCGCTGTTCTTGGCGTACCAGACCTGCTGGTTGCTGTTCTGGTTGACCGGCTTGGCGGGGTTGCCGGCCTGGTCGACCGCGATGACCTCGCGGTTGGTGAGCAGGGACAGGCCGTAGCTGTCGAGCGTGGTCAGGTCGTCGCCGGAGAACAGCGGTGCGGCCTCGATGGCCCACAGGGTCATGTAGCTCTGCCGCTCGGCGTCGGTCAGGCCGTCCATGGTGCCGTTGCCGACGTCCAGCGAGTCGAGGTTGTTCCAGTGCCCGGGACCGGCGTCCGGTATCCACTGGACCACGTCATCCCAGCGTTCCTTGACCGAGTTGTTCCAGGTCACCAGCGTGTTGCAGTAGCACTCCACGTCGGTGTCGATCCGCCAGCCGTTCGAGTACTGCTCCCAGCTGCTCGCGTCGCTGTGGTCCAGCGACCACGACAGGACGAACGTCATCGGCCGCCCGGACTGCTTGATCGCGGCCGACCACGCGGCGACGTCCGGAATGTTGTCGTGGGCGGCGTCACCCTGGTCCGAGCCGGGGCCCACGCCGTCAAGCTTGAGGAAGTCGACGCCCCAGCCGGCGAACTCGTCGGCGATCGAGTTGATGTAGGCCTGCGCGCACGGGTTGGCGTAGTTGATCTGGTAGGTGATGTTCCAGCCGCTGGTGAGGCGCAGGTCCGGGTAGACGATGTCCCGCGTGTAGCAGCCCGGCGCGCCGTAGATCGGCGTGTTCCCGTTGTTGTAGGCGCCGGGCCACAGCCCCACCGCCTGGTAGAGGCCGAGCTTGAGCCCCTTGGCGTGGACATACTTGGCGATGTAGGCGATGCCGTCGGGGAACGTGGTCGGGTTGGGGATCGGCCGGCCGTAGGCGTCGAAGTTGGTGGTGCCGTTCGTCCAGCCCGCGTCGATGTTGAGGTAGTCGTAGCCGTACGGCTCAAGCTTGGTGGCCAGCGCGTTGGCCTGCTGGAGCACGTGCGCCTCGGTCAGCCAGCTCGCGCCTCCGGTCGGGTTGATCCCCGGGTAGTTCGTGGACTCCAGGCTCCAGCTGCTCCAGCCCATGTACGGCGTCTGCGCCACGGGAGGCGTCTTGGCCGCAGACATCGGATCACTGGCGCTGCTGCTTGCGCTGCCGCTCGCGCTCGGCGCCGGGGCAGCCTGAGCGATTTTCGGGGTGGCCGCGGTCGCGCAAGCGAGCGACACGGCCGTCAGCGCCAGGCCCAAGGCCACCCGACGCCCTCGTTTCCGTACCCTGCCGGGGGCCAAAAACCGGCCTAGACCTGACATAACCAACTCCTCCACGCCGAGGTCCGTATAAGCACATCGCTGGCGTGCAGCCGGGTATGGACGCCTTCCAGGAGCCAGCGAGCTTGCCGAAGCTTAATCACAGTTTCCTTCCTAAGGCAATATATTGACCCGATGATTACCCGGTTGTACCGTGGTTCGTCACCCCTCCCCAGGGAGGACATTTGCTTCCGGAGGAAGTTACGATTTGGCCATGGAGCTAGAGAGTCAGCCGCCCGCGGTGACTCACGTGTTGCAGACCGTGATGATCCACGGTCCGCTCACCCGCACCGAGATCGGTCAGCGGACCGGGTTGTCCTCCGGTGCGGTCACCAAAGCCGCCATCCCGCTGATCGACGACGGCTGGATCACCGAACTCGGCAAGACCGCGCGAGAGCGCTCGGCGGGCCGCGCCACGCCGATCGCGGTCCGCGGTGACCGCGCCCATTTCCTCGGGGTCAAGGTGACGGCGGACGAACTGATCGGGGTGCGCATCGATCTCGCCGGGAAACCGGTCGCGGCCCGGCGGGCGGAACTGGACACCAGGGACGTGGATTCCGTGGTGCAGGCGATCGGCCGGCTGACCAAGCGGCTGATCGCCGCGCCGAAGGCCGCGCCCGGGGCTGAGATTCACGGTCTTGGCGTGACGATCTCCGGCGATGTCGACCGCAAGACGGGCGCGGTGCACTATTCGCCGTTCCTCAACTGGCGCGGCGTCCCGCTCGCGCAACTGGTCGAGAAGGCCACCGGCATCCCGGTGATCATCGAGAACGACGTGCGCGCGCTGACGGTAGCGGAGCAGCTGTTCGGCGCCGGTGCCGGGATAACGTCGTTCGCGCTGGTGACGGTCGGAACCGGTGTGGGCTGCGGGCTATGGGTCAACGGGCAACTCATCTCGGGCGCGCACGGCGTCGCCGGCGAGATCGGCCACATCCCGGTGAGCGGCGCCGACCGCATGTGTACCTGCGGAAACACCGGGTGCGTGGAAGCGGTCGCCGCCACCCAGCCGATCCTGGATCAGTCACGGCAGGCAACGGGGAACCCCCGGCTGTCGATGAAGGAGGCCATCCGGCTGGCCCACAACGGAAACGGGGCGGTACGGGACATCTTTATCCGCGCCGCGCACGCACTCGGCCTCGCCCTGGCCTCGGTCGCCAACCTGATCGGTCCGGAACGCATCATCCTTTCCGGCGAGGGCGTCGTCTCCTACGAGCTATTCGCCGACCGCATCCGCGACACCTTCGCGGCCCAGGCATTCGGCGCCGCCGCCGACTGCGAGATCATCATGCGCCCCCTGCCATTCGAGGAGTGGGCCCGCGGCGGCGCCGCCGTCGCGGCAATGCGCCTGGTAGCGCCGCGAGGCTAACTTCCACGGAAATCCTTATTCCGAACGGATTCGTGTTTCACCTGGTCGTGCCCTATTACTGAGAGGAGCGGGGCGGAGGGAATCGCCGCGCGCTCGTCTGTCCGCCCATCAAACACCAATGGAATCGTGGCTGGTCAGAAGTTGCCGCGGCGTTCCTGTTCGCGCTCGATTGCCTCGAACAGCGCCTGGAAGTTGCCCTTGCCGAAGCCGAGCGACCCGTGCCGCTCGATTAGCTCGAAAAAGACCGTGGGCCGGTCGCCGGTCGGCTTGGTGAAGATCTGCAGCAGGTAGCCGTCCTCGTCCCGGTCGACCAGGATGCCCCTGCGCTGCAGCTCCTCAATCGGCACGCGCACCGTGCCGATCCGGGCCCGCAGTTCCGGATCCTGGTAGTAAGAGTCGGGGGTCGACAGGAACTCGACCCCTTCGGCGGTCATCGCGTCGACGGTCTCCACGATGTTGCTGACCGCCAGTGCGACATGCTGCGCGCCCGGTCCGCGGTAGAACTCCAGGTACTCGTCGATCTGCGACTTCTTCTTGCCGACGGCGGGCTCGTTGAGCGGGAACTTCACCCGGTGGTTGCCGTTGGCGACGACCTTGCTCATCAGCGCCGAGTACTCGGTGGCGATGTCGTCGCCGATGAACTCGGCCAGGTTGGTGAAGCCCATGACCCGGTTGTAGAAGTCGACCCACTGGTCCATCGCGCCAAGCTCGACGTTTCCGACCACGTGGTCGACCGCCTGGAACAGGCGCGTGGGGGCGTCGGCCCGGCGGGCGAACGCCGATGTCCTGGCCACATAACCCGGCAGATAGGGACCGGAGTACCGCGACCGGTCAACCAGCGTGTGCCGGGTGTCGCCGTAGGCGGCGATCGCGGAGAGCCGGACGGTCCCGTGGGAATCGGTGACATCGTGCGGCTCTTCCAGCACGGTCGCGCCCTGCCTCCGAGCATGCGCGATGCACCGGTCGACATCCGGCACGGCCAGCGCGATGTCGGTGATGCCGTCGCCGTGCACCCGGTGGTGATCCGCCAGCGGGCTGGCGGGATCGTAGGCACCCTTGATCACGAACCGCGCCGCGCCGGATCGCAGCACGTACGCGTGATGATCGCGGTTGCCGTTCTCCGGTCCGGAGTAGGCGACAAGCTCCATGCCGAACGCGGCCTGGAAGAAGTGCGCCGTCTGCACCGCGTTGCCGACCACCCACACCAGGGCATCCCACCCGGAAACCGGGAACGGATCGGCCGAGTCGTCGTACTCGACCAGGCCAACCAGCCGCTTGAGCCCGTCGAGGTCAAGCTCGGCCAGGCGCTCCTCATCGTTCACGAACTGATCGAGGGACATGAGAACTCCTCAGGTCTGAAACGCAGTAACGGTATTCAAAACCGGGCGCCGTGTGGTATGCAACTGGCAAAGAATAAGCTGTGCATAATGGGCAATTGGGCGACATGGATGCGTCTATAGCTGAGCTATCTGTATAGTTCCCTGGGGCGGGGTTTGCTGAAACAGGGCCCGCCCAAACCGTGGGGAGGGAAGCTGATGCCCACCCGGATCACCCTGGACGCGCTCGATCTCGCGTTGCTGCGCACCCTGCGGGCCGATGCCCGGATCGGCCCGCTCCAGTTGTCCCGCCAGACCGGCGTCGCCCGGGCGACGGTGTCGGCCCGCCTCCAGCGACTGGAAGACTCGGGCCTCATCGCCGGCTACCGGGCGGACATCGACGTGGCGGCCGCCGGTTTCGGCGTCCAGGCGTTCGTGACCCTGGAGATCGCTCAGGGGGCGATCGAGGACGTCCGCCGCGACCTTGAGGCGATACCGGGTGTACTCGAGGCGTTCACCACGACCGGCAGCGGCGATGTGCTCTGCCGCGTGGCCGCCAGTTCGCACGAGGCGCTCCAGGACACGCTGGTGGAGCTCAACCGGTTGCCCACCGTGGGCCGGTCTACCAGTGTCATCGCCCTGTCCCGGATCGTGCCTTCCCGGGCACTGCCCCTGCTGGAGTCGACCGCCGCCGCTGGCGCCGGCCGGTCGGGAATGAGCGGGAAACGGACTGACGGACCAAGAAGACGCTACTCCTCCATTTTCAATATATAACGCACCTGGGGACTTGCCGCAAGCCCCGGGTCGTGCAGGATAATCGCAGGCCGGGCCCGGAATTCATGGAATGAATGATCTAAAGGTGCGTCACTGTTGTCGACGTACGACTCGTACAGGGAGGAATGGAGCCGGATGAGGGCAGAGTACGGCCACTCTGGAGGTACCAAGATCGAGCGTTACGTGCTGGGTTTCGATGAAATCGACCAGACGCAGACCGCGCTTGTCGGCGGCAAGGGCGCCAATCTGGGAGAGCTTTCGCGAATCGAAGGCATTCGCGTGCCGGCCGGCTTTTGCGTGACGACCGGTGCCTTCCGGCGGATTATGGCAACGGCGCCCTGGATCGGCAGCCAGCTCGATCGGCTGTCGCGTTTGGACCCGGACGACCGGCAGGCGATTGCCTTGCTTAGCGCGGAGGTCCGCTGGACCCTCGAAGGGCTCGCCATCCCCGACGATATTGCGGCGGCGATCATCCGCTCGGTCGCCCGGCTCGGCGAGTACGCGGCCTACGCCGTCCGGTCCAGCGCGACGGCGGAGGACCTGCCGACGGCCTCCTTCGCCGGCCAGCAGGACACGTACCTGAACGTCGTGGGGTCGGCCGCGGTACTGAAGGACATCAGCCGGTGCCTGGCCTCCCTGTTCACCGAGCGGGCCGTGACCTACCGGCTGAGGAACGGCTTCGACCACCGGAAGGTCGACATGGCCGTGGTGGTGCAGCGGATGGTCTTCCCGCAGGCGGCCGGCGTCCTCTTCACGGCCGATCCCGTCACCTCCGACCGGAAGGTCGTTTCCATCGAGGCCACCTTCGGCCTCGGCGAGGCCCTGGTTTCCGGTTTGGTGAACGCGGACGTCTATAAGCTGCGCGACGGTGCGGTCATCGCCAAGGCGGTGGCCACCAAGCAACTTGCCGTCTACGCCCTGGCCGCGGGCGGAACCCAGGAACTGACGATCGAGCCGGCCAGTCAGCAGCGGCAAGTGCTAGCCGATGCGCAGATCGTGCAGCTCGCTGAGCTGGGCCGCCGGATTGAGGCGCACTTCGGCCAGCCCCAGGACATCGAATGGTGCCTGGCCGGCGACGGGTTCCAGATCGTGCAGAGCCGGCCGATCACCACCCTGTTCCCCATCCCCGAGACCAGCGACCAGGGGAATCACGTCTACATCTCCGTCGGTCACCAGCAGATGATGACCGACGCGATGAAGCCGCTGGGGCTAGCCGTATGGCAGCTGACGACCCCGCGGCCGATGGCCAAGGCCGGCGGGAGACTGTTCGTCGACGTCACCCAGCCGCTCGGTTCGCCCCGGAGCCGCGCCGCCCTGCTGAGTCTCATGGGAAGATCCGACCCGCTGCTCGAGGACGCGCTGCGGACCGTGCTCGAACGCCCCGGCTTCATCCCCGCCCTCCCGGACGGAGATCCCGACGCGGGCTCGGACGCCGGCCGGTACGAGAGGCTGGCTGGCAGCGCGCCCGGATCGATCGAGACCGATCCGGCCATCGTCACCGAACTGATCGAGGGCAGCCAGGCCTCCCTGGTCACATTGAAGCGCGATATCCAGGCGAAGTCCGGGTCCGCGCTGCTTGACTTCATACTCGCGGACTTCCAGGAGCTGAAGCGGATCCCGTTCGATCCGCGCAGCCAGCAGGTGTTCTTGACGGCGATGCAGGCCAGCTGGCGGCTCAACCAGCTGCTGGAGGACTGGCTGGGGGAGAAGAACGCGGTCGACACGCTCACGCAGTCGGTCCCGCACAACGTCACGTCGGAGATGGGGCTGGCGCTCCTGGACGTCGCGGATGCGATCCGCCCCCATCCGGCCGTGGTGGAGTTCCTGCGGCACGTCAAGGAGGAGAACTTCCTCGACGAGCTGCCCGCGTTCCCCGGCGGGCGCGAAGCCCGAGACGCCATCCAGGGCTACCTCGACAAGTACGGCATGCGCTGCGTGGGCGAGATCGACATCACGCGGCCACGGTGGAGCGAACGCCCCACCTCACTGGTGCCCATGATCCTCAGTAACATCGAGAACTTCGAACCGGGCGCCGGCGAACGGCGGTTCGAGCAAGGCCTGCAAGAGGCAAGGGCGAAGGAACAGGAACTGCTGGCCCGTCTGCGGGCCCTGCCCGACGAAGAGGTTCCCGACGAAGAGGCTCCTGGCGAGGAACGGCCGGACGGGAAGGGGCTGGACGGAGAGCAGAAGGCCGAGGAGGCCAAGCGGCTGATCGACCAGATCCGCACCTTCATCGGGTACCGGGAGTATCCCAAGTACCACATCGTCAGCCGCTACTTCGTCTACAAGCAGGCCATGCTGAACGAGGCCGAGCGCCTCGTCCGGGCCCATGTGCTTCGCGAAAGGGAGGACATCTTCTACCTCAGGTTCGACGAGTTCCACGACGTCGTGCGGACGAACCAGGCGGACTACGAGCTCATCCGCCAGCGGAAGAACGCGTTCAGGTCCTATCAGACGCTCACGCCGCCCCGGGTGCTCACCTCGGATGGCGAGGCCGTCACCGGGTCGTACCGACGCACCGACGTCCCGGCTGGCGCGCTGACCGGCCTGCCCGTTTCCGCCGGGACCGTGGAGGGGCGGGCCCGCGTCATCCTGGACATGGCCGAGGCCGACCTCAAAGCGGGGGACATCCTGGTCACCGCCTACACCGATCCAAGCTGGACGCCCGCCTTCGTCGCGATCAACGGCCTGGTGACGGAGGTGGGCGGCCTGATGACCCACGGCGCGGTGATCGCCAGGGAGTACGGCCTGCCGGCCGTCGTGGGCGTGGACCACGCCACCCGGCTCATCCGCGACGGCCAGCGCATCCGCGTCCACGGCACGGACGGATACATCGAGCTCCTGCCTTAACCGGCGACTGAGGCCCGACCGCTCCGCAACCCCCGGTGAATATCCGGTAGCCGCCAGAGTCAGACGTACTCGTTCGGATAAATTCAAAAGAAGTCGACCGAACGAGTACGTCTGACTGTAAAAGGCATACCGTTTCCGTTCCCCCTCGCATAAGTCAGCCGCGGCAACGTTATGAGTCGGCAACATACACTGGTTTTGCGGGGTAATCCCGTCCGATTTGCTAACTTTGAACCCCTCGAATTCAGTGTATGTTCGTGGTGAAGGGGCAGGCGGAGCTCGGCTGTCAGGCCGCCGTCTGGGTTGGGGGTTAGGGTTAGGGAGCCGGCCAGGGCCTCGGCGATGGCTAGCGCGATCGGCAGACCGAGGCCGTGTGAATCGCGACCGCCGGGCGGGCGGTAACGCGGCCGGATGCGGTAGAAGGGCTCGCCGAGCAGCTGGATGATCCCAGGGTCAATGACCGGGCCGGTGTTGCGGATGCGTATCAGCGCCCAGTCGTTTGGCGGGCCCGTGTCAATCGGGCTTGTGCTAATCAATACCGGGCCGGTCTCGACCTCCACGGTCCCGCCCTCGGTGTTGTGACGGACCGCGTTGGTGAGCAGGTTGCCCACTGCCAGCCGCACCAGGGCAAGGTTCGCGTCCGCCTTGCACCGGGCCAGGTGGCCGTGGAAGCTGACGCCCCTTCCGGCCGCCTCCGTGGCAATCTCCTGGACCGCGGCCGTGACAGCCGCCGCCACGTCAACCGTATCTACGTCGATGTCGGCCCGGTCGGCTTCGGCCAGGTCGAGTAGCGCTTCGACGATCGAGATGCTGCGGTTGTTCGCCGCCGAGAGCTTCGACAACAGCGCGGCGAGTTCAACCGCGGCCGGATCCTGGCGTGCGACATCGAGCAGCGTCTTCGTCGTCGCCAGCGGCGAGCGCAGCTCGTGTGAGGCGTTGGCGGCGAAGCGCTGGTTGATCGTCATCGCCCGCTCGGTGCGGTCCAGCATGGCATTGAACGCGCGGGTCACCGTGCCGAACTCGTCATCGCGCCCGCTGCTAGGCGCCCGGTGCGCCAGGTCGCCGCCGCCGAACGCGGCCGACACCAGCGCCAGCGCCTCAAGCGGGCGGAGGAAGCGCCGCGCGAGTAGCCAGGCCGCGACCGCGCCGAGCGCCACGGTTACCACGAGCACCAGCGCGCCGATCACCAGCAGGGTCGAGACAACGCTGCCGGGGGACGATACGACGAACAACGGGGCCGCGCCGGTGACCGGGGTGACGGTCACGCCGCCCGCGGTGGCTCCCGTGATCGCCGTGGGCGCGGTCGCCACCGCGGTCGCCGTGCCCGTGACGGCCGGGGTTAGGGTTGAGGTCGGCGAGCCTGTTGTCGGGAACTTATAGCTGGTCAGAAAGCGCATCCCCAGGTAGAGCAGGCCGAGCACCACCACGCCGAACACCGTGAGCAGCAGCGCGGTAGCGCACGCGAGACGTCCGCGGACCGACCCGTTCCAGCCGGTCCTGCTCCACGGCCCGCGCCGAGTCGGGGTCGGCGCCTCACTCACCGCGCTGTCCTGTGCGGTACTGCCCTGGACCGTCCTGGCCGATGCGGTACCCATGGCCGGGAACCGTCTGGATGACGGGCGGGTCTCCCAGTTTCTTGCGCAGCGAGGAGATCGTGACCCGGATTGCGTTGGTGAACGGGTTCGCGTTCTCGTCCCACGCCTTCTCAAGCAGCTGCTCCGCGCTGACGGTCCCGCCGCGAGCGGTCAGCAACACGTGCAGCACGGCGAACTCCTTACGGGTGACCGGGACCCACCGCCCCGCGCGCCGTACCTCGACGCGGAACGGGTCAAGCTCCACGTCGTCGGCCACGAGCACCGGGGGTGCTCCCTCGCTTGGGCGTCTGGCCAGGGCACGAAGCCGCGCGATAAGCTCCGGCAGCTCGAACGGCTTGGTGAGGTAGTCGTCGGCGCCCAGCTCGAATCCCGCCACCTTCTGGTCGAGCCGCCGAGCGGCGGTCAGCATCAGCACCCGGACCGGCCAGTGCCTGTCGGCTATCGCCCGGCACACCTCGTCGCCCGAGACGCCCGGCAGGTCCCGGTCAAGCACCACGGCGTCGTAATCGTTGACCGTCAGCAATGCCAGCGCGGTATCGCCGTCGTGAGCGACATCCGCGGCGATCGCGGCCCGCCGCAGCGCGGTCCGCAGGGCATCGGCCAGATCCTCCTCGTCGTCAACGACCAGCACTCTCATGCCCCAAGTACACCACTGGCCGGATAAGCGGAACATAAGGTCGCCGCCTTACGCCGCCGCAACGGGCGGTGCCCTTGACTGAGATGCGTGGCCCGGTTTCGGGCACGGGCCGGAGCCTGCCCGCTTACTCAGGAGAGGAACGGCAACATGCGAAACAAGCCGAG
This sequence comes from uncultured Actinomycetota bacterium, assembly GCA_963785645.1. GTDB lineage: Bacteria > Actinomycetota > Actinomycetes > Streptosporangiales > Streptosporangiaceae > Trebonia. The sequence continues at coordinate 299,169 of CAWAWG010000010.1, read as the reverse complement.
GTGGATCATCGGCGGGTCGCTCGCTCTTGCGGCCGGGGCGATCGCGACCGTGGCGGCAGTGCCCGCCCTGGCACAGCAGTCCGGCGGCCAGCACCGGCCGACCACCGTCACGCACGTACGCGCCGCGGCGTCCGGAAGCACTCCGCCCGGGACGCCGAAGTTCAAGGCGGTGACCGCCGCTAAGTCCGGCGGCACCGGGGTGGTCGGCGGGCAGTCAGGCCAGGCGTCGGCCGACTGCGGGGTAACGGTCACCCCGGTCACGGCAGCGTCGCCCAGCATCTCCAACGCCATCCCGGCAAAGGCCAAGCCGTTGACCACCCCCGTGAAGATCTGCGGACCGTCGGGAACGACACAGGCCGCGACGGGAGTCACCGTGGCCCCGGTCAAGGGGGCGCCGTCCAACGCCATCCCGGCAACCGCGACCGCATTGAAACCCGTCCCGGCGACCATCGGTCAGGGCGAGGCCACGGGCGCCTCACCCAGCTAACGCCGCGGTTTTTGCATCGCTACGCCCGAGAGCGGGGGCGGGTCACAGCCGCCCCGCCCCCGCTCCCCGCACGTTGGTGAGCAGTCCGATTCCGTCGGCCGTCGGCTGCGACGACTTCGCCCTGGCCGACCTGCTCCGCCCCGCCCTTACCGTAATCGCCAGGGACGAGACGCAGATCGGGCAAACGGCGCTCGACATGTACCGCGAGCGCGCCGCGAACCCCTCCGGCCCCGCCCGCACCATCGTGATGTCCACCACGCTGACCGCAATCGCCACCCTCCGTTCGGAAAAATCCAAAAGATTATCCCGAACGAGGACGGCTTACTCCGGCCGCTCAATTCCCTCTTCGCGGCGACGGTTATGCACTGACTTTTGGCGTCTGCTGCCCGTATTGCGATGATATATCCGGCCTGACGACCGGCCGTTGAGCTGCGGCGTCCGCGTTTGCTTACGAGCCGGTGCCGCATTTTCCGCATACCGGACGTGATCATGGGCGCGCGATAAGCAAAGACGATGATTATGGTCACTGGTTAAGCGAAGAGTGGTCACCACGTGGGCAGAGCTGTCGCGAGAGCCGGACGCCGGGCCGCTGCCTCCCGGTGAGTCACGAGGCACTGCCTTACTGCTAAGCGAGTACGGGCTAGTCCCCCCGGGAGACTAGGCGAGCGCGGCCAGGACCCGGTCGCGGGACGGGCCCGCTGTCCGGGGTGCGCTGTCCTGCCGGGCGAGCACTTGCCTGGTCCGGGTCGTGACCTCCGGATCCGCGTAGACCTCGCCGGGCACTGCGATCATCCCCATGACCTTCCAGAACGCACGGAAGACGACGGGGTCGAACGGCGCGGCCGCGCGCACCTGCCAGTAGCCGATACTGTCCGCCGTCGCCGCCGGGGGCTCAGGTTCGTGCTCGGCGAGGGCGACGCGGCGCAGGTGCCTGAGGCGGACTGCGTCGATGGCGGCCTGCTCGGTGTAGAAGGGCTGGATTTGGGCGGCGGTGCGGCTGTCCATCGCCAGTGCCTGCTCCGTGAAGTCGCCCTCGTGGGCGGCGAGAGTGTCGGCGAGGCCGGCCGCGCCGGTCATCGCCAGCGTCAGGCCGCGGGCGAGCGTCGGATTCGTCGTGCACACCGAGTCGCCCACCGCGTGCAGGCCGGTGACCACCGGTTCGCCGTCGATGACGAGGCGGCGCAGCGTGTTGTGCAGCCCGCCCATCGGGAAGACGCCGGTCGCCGGCTCCAGGACGTCAAGCCAGCGCGCGAAGTCAGGAACGGTGCGCACCACCCGCGAGAACACATCCGCCTCCCTGACCTTCCGGAACCGGTGATCGGCGGCGAAGGGCGCGATGGCGACCTGCATGGTGCCGTTGTCGCCCGGCCAGATACCCACCAGGAGATCGTCGAGCGTGGCCACCATCCGCTGCGACGACGATCCCGGCGGCGTGGCGCCCGGCCGGATGCGATAGTGGCGGCTGTAGTACGCCAAGCCGCATTCGGCCTGGTCCATGGCGGTCTGACGGGCTCCAAGGGCGGTTAGCCAGGCGTCAACGGGCGAGCGCCGGCCGGTGGCGTCGATCACCACGTCCGCGCCGATATCGCCAGCGTCGGAGCGGACGCCGGTCACGTGCGGGGGCAGCTTGCCGGCCGCTTCCCTCGTGGTCAGCCCGGTGACCTTCACGCCGGGGCGGAAGTCCACCCCCGGCTCGGCCGCGAGGGAGCGCAGCAGCACCCAGTCGAAGGTGGACCGCCTGGTGAGGAGCTGGGTGAGGCGTTCGTCTCCCGGCTGCGGGGCCTTGTCGGGCAGCGACGAGGGCATCTGCGTGCGCAGCGGTGCCTCCTGCACGCCCGCTTCGAGCAGGCCCGCGTAAACGTCAGGGAGCCGTTGCAGCAGCAGTTCGCGGCAGCGCGCCATGATGATGTGCGGCTGAACGATCTGCGGTGCCGTGGGGCGGAAGGCGAGGGCGGCAGCGGTCTCGACATCCGGCTGCGCCGCGAGGCGGTCCCGTTCGAGCAGGGTGACCTGATGCCCGGCCCGGGCCAGCAACAGCGAAGTGAAACATCCCGTTGCCCCGCCACCGATGATGACTGCACGCAACTGAGTCTCCCCGGGATCTCCCGCCCGCCTGCCAAGACGAAAGCCAAGGCTAACATCCGGTGTCCGTTCTCAACAGGGAACTCGGCCTGGATCCGCGTTCCCGCTCCCGGAGCGCTCGACAGGGTGATTCTTCCGCCCAGTGCCTCGACCCGGTCGGTCAGGCCGATCAGGCCGGTGCCCCGGGACGGGTCGGCTCCTCCGATGCCGTCGTCGTTTATCTGTTCCTTCAGCACGCCATCCTGAATCTCGACGTGTATCCGGGCCATGGACGCGTGTGAGTGCTTGGCGCTGTTGGCCAGGGCCTCGCTGGCCACGAAGTACGCCGCGACCTCGACCCGCTCGGGCAGGCGCGACTGCACGTCGATCTCCAGTTGCACCGGGACCGCCGAGCGGCGGGCCAGCGCGCTGAGGCAGGCCCGAGCCCGCCGGCCGACAGTACCGCCGGATGGATGCCCCGTGACAGCTCCCGGAGCTCGTCAAGCGCGGCGATGACGCCCTCGGCCAAGCGGGCGAGCTCCTGCTTGAGATCGGCGCGATCGGGCGGTATGCCGGCCTGCATCACGCGCAGCTCAAGTCCGAGCGAGACGAGTCGCTGCTGCACTCCGTCGTGCAGGTCACGCTCGATCCGTCGCCTTGTCTGGTCACTGGCCGCCACGACCCGCGCTCGGGACGCGGCGAGGTCGGTCCGGGCCTGGGCGTTCGAGATCGCGGTGGCGACCAGCTCGGTGAACTGCGCGATACGGCCTTCGATGTCGGCGGTCGGCCGGTGCTGCCGCCAGGCGGCGACCACCACGCCCCACAGCCGTCCCTCGACGATGATCGGCGGCGCCGGCCGCCGAGCTGATTCGCAGGCGGCGCAGCATGTCAGCGATGGAACCCGGCGGCCCGGTGAAGCTGTCGAGCCGGGCCGAGTGGCCGGTGCGCTGTACGACTGCGGAGATGTTGTCGCCGTCCAGCGAAAAGCGTCCCGACGCGGGAACCTCGACCTCTGGGTCGCTGCGGACCGCGACAATCGTCACCGTGTTGCCGGGCTCATAGCGCATCAGCCTCGTGTTGTCGGCGCCGAGCAGCATGTGCATTTCCGTGACGACCGCGTCGAAGACCTTCTCCGGTGCGACGCCCTTCGCCACCAGCGTCGCCACCCGCCGCAGCGCGGCCTGTTCCTCGCTGGCGCGCCGGGCCTCCGTCACATCGCGGGCGGCGGCGTAGATCAGGCCCTCGTCCGGCTCCCCGTGGCAGCTCCACTGCAGCCAGCGCAGCACGCCGTCGGCCCGGATGTACCGGTTCTCGAACCGGATGAGCTCGTCGCCCCGGATGAGGCCGTCAAATACCCGCTGGGTGTCGGCCCGGTCATCCGGGTGAATGAAATCGAAGAAGGGCCGGGACAGGAGCTCTTCGTTGGTGTACCCGAGGGTGCGCTCGAATGCGGGGTTTACCCGCTTGAAAAACCCGTCCTTGCCCGCGATACAGAGCAGGTCGAGCGACAGGTTGAAGATGCCTTCGAGCTCGCGCTCCGCCTGCTGGCGCCGGTGATGCAGCGTGGCGAAGGCCGACGTCGTCTCGTTCATTCCGGTGAGCAGCTGCGCCCAGACGCCGTCGAAGGTGCTGACGTCGGTGCGGTGGTCAAGCCGGTTGTCGCTGATCGCGACCGTCGTGGCCCGGATCTCGCCGGCCAGGGATTCCGCCGTGACCTTCAGGTCGCGGAAGGACGCGGCGACGTCGCCGATCTCGTCGCGCCCGGTGTAGCCGATATCGAAGGTGAGGTCTCCACCGGACAGGGTCCGCGCGCCCTGCGAGACCTCACTGAGCGGCCGGGTGATCGACCGCCGGATCGCGAGCGCGAGGGCGGCGACGACCAGCAGTACCCCGAGCGAAAGACCAAGGTCGCGGATGCCGCTGAACTGCGCCGACCGCAGGTCCTGGGACGCGCTGGCCGCCAGGTCGCTGGCCGCACCGCTCTCCAGGGACTCCAGGCCGTCGATCCGGGTGCCGGAAGCGCTAAGCCACGTCGCGAGCGGGATGTGCGCGGCCGCGTTCTGCGGATCGGTCAGAAACGCCTGGCGCACCTTCTGAACGGTGATCCCTGCGGGCTCGAAGAGCACGGCCTCTAGGTCCGCGGTCAGATCTCCGTCGGCGTTGCGGCGAAAGGTGTCGAGATCCGAGCTTTCCAGCGTCGCCCACTGGCTGGCCAGAGCCGCCGGGTTCGATCCCGGTGCGCTGAGCACGGAGGCGACGTCCGCCCGTTCGCGCTGCGCGGCCTCGGCCGCCTGCAAGATCGCCAGATAGGCGTCCGCTGCCCGGCCGGACGCCTGGGTCGGCCGCCCGGCGATGAGATCTCCGACCGTCGTGATCAGGTCGTTGACGATGACGCTGTAGTTGTCGGCGACCGCCTGAGCCGAGAGCGATCCGGTGGACACCTGGATGCGCAGCGCGGCCAGCTGCCGGCTGGCCGCGTCGAGCCGGCCCTCCACGTCCACCGTGCCGTTCCACCCGTTGGCGCTGGCCTCGGCCTGGTTCAGTGCACCGTTCACGTCCAGCTCGGCCGCGGCCAGCCCGGCCTTGTTTTGCGTAGTCGGATGGAGGGTGACCAAAACGGCCGCGGTGCGCTCCGTCGCCAGCTGGCTCGCGAGCCCCGCCGTCGCGAAGGACACCTGGGTCGCGGATCGAAAGGACCCCAGCTCGTTCGCGCTACGCCAGTCAGCCACTGCCGTCACGGTGGTGAAACCAAGCAGCACGCAAACCGGCAGCAACACCAGCAGCATGAGCTTGGTGCCCACCTTAAGCCGCGCGAGCAGCAGGGTGGGGCTCCAGGCAGCGGTATGAAGACCTGGCATCCGGCTTAAGGGCTCGTCGGCGGGTAGTAGCGGTTGGCGTCGAGGTTGGCGTCGATCTGCCCGACGGCGGTGTCGAGCGCCTGCCGGACGTCCTCGCCCTGGCTTATCCGGGACAGCGCCGGGGCGAACGCGGTGCTGATGGCCGGGCAGGCCGGGGTCTGCGGCCGCGGCCGCGCGATGCCGTCCTGGAGCTCCGCGAGCAGGCCAAAACCGGTGGCCGCGGCGACAGCGCCGCAGGTGGTCCGGTAGGTTCGCATCTGCACCTCCCCCTACCGAGGGTAGAGCGGCGGTGCCGAACCGGGCGGTCGGCCACTTCAACACCGCCATGCACCGTCGCCGTTAGTGACAACGATCCTAGAACCATACGTCACCGCAGGTCATTCGACATCCTAGCCCTGGTCAGGCGCCGCCGGCGGAGAGCGTCTTCATCGTGACATAGCTGGTCACCGCGGCCACGCTCGGCAGGTTGGCCAGCCGGTGCCCGGGCGTGCGGGCTCGCCTGGCCGGACCGGCAGCCTCACGCCCGGCAAGGACGCCGACGTGATCCTGCTGCGCGCCGACGACCTGACCGTGTTCCCGGCCACCAACCCGGCGGCCACGGTCGTCACCGCAGGCCATCCCGGCCTGGTAGACACTGTTCTCGTCGCCGGCCGGGTGGTCAAACGCGACGGCGTCCTGCTCAACGTGAACCTGCCGGCGCTGCGGACCCGGCTGCTGGAATCCCGCAACCGGGTCGCGGCGGCGGCCGGGCATTCCCCTCGACGGCACCTGGCGCCCGCGCCGGGCCCAGGAATAACGGCGTATGGGACTCGGAAAAGATGGTGGATGGATGGACGTGTCATGGCGTGTTTATCCATCCACCATCTTCGAATTCAGCCCGCAGCCCCGGAATATCGGGCGCTGGCGCGCCCGATATTCCGGAAATTTCATGAAATCAACGTGCGGTTGAGTTCGTTAGTCGCCGAGCGGGACTGGTTTCCGTGTATCGGGGTCAGTCAGCAGGATCGCCTCGACTGGGCAGGAAGCCGCGGCGTCCCGGACCTGTTCGTCCGGGTCGATCAGCGCCCGTACCGGAGTGGAACGCCCCGACTTGTCGAACTCGAAGCGGCCCGGCGCGGTGCCCATGCACAGGCCGGAGCTGATACACAGCCCGGTATCGACCTTCACTCGCCATGTCATACGTCGTCCCAGGTGACGGGGAGCTCACGCATGCTGGCGATGGCCTGCCCTGCGCGGAATTCGAGTTCGGACATCGGCACGGTCATCCGCAGCCCGGGCAGCCGGGTCAGCAGCCCGCGGAACGCCTCCTGCAGTTCCAGCCGGGCGAGTTGCGCACCGACGCAGTGATGGGCGCCGGCCCCGAACGACAGGTGAGTCTTGGGTGCGCGTCCCACATCAAGCCGGTCCGGTGCTTCAAACGCGGCCGGGTCCCGGTTGGCGGTGCTGAACGACGGCAGGACGGTCTCTCCGGCGGGGATCGTGACGCCGCCGAGGCATACTTCCTCCCGGGTGATCCGTGCGAACGGGACGAATCCGCTGCCGCTGATGCTCACGTACCGCAGGAGTTCTTCCACGGCCGCGGGGATAAGGGCCGGGTCGGCGCGAAGCCGGGCCAGCTCGTCCGGGTACTGGGACAGCGCCACGAACGACATGTTGATTGAGTTGGCCGTGGTCTCGTGGCCTGCGCCGAGCAACTGGATGCACAAGTCGACGAGCTGGTTCTCCGTGAGTTTGCCGGCGGCGTCGCGGGCATCGACGAGCACGCTGATCAGGTCATCCTCCGGCGCCTCCCGCTTCTGGGCGATCAGCTCCGACACGTAGCCGCTCATAGCCGCGTACGCCTCTGCTATCTCGTCCATGGGCCGGTCCCAGTCGCCGAATATCGCGTTCGACCATTCGTGGAAACTGTCGACGTCGGAGATGGGCACGCCGAGCAGTGCGCATATCACGCCTGCCGGAACCATGAGCGAGAACGAATGCGAAAGGTCCGCGGGCCGCGGCCCGGCCAGCATCGCGTCGATCAGGTCGTCGACGATCCGGGCCACCCGCGGGCGGAGAGCCTGCACGCGCTTGTCGGTGAACGCGCCCGCCACCAGCTTGCGGAGGCGGGTGTGGTCCGGCGGATCCATGGAGATCATGGCATCGGCCAGCATCGCTTCCACCCCGTATATCTCGCGGCCAGGAGCGAAGACGAGTGCGCGGGAATAACGCGGATCGATCGCTACTTCCCGCACCTGGTCGAACCCGGTGACCAGCCACGCCGTGGAGTCGTTCGGCAACTGGACCTTGTTGACCGGGCATTTCTCCGTCAGTTCCCGAATTTCCGCACCGGGGTCATAGGGCACCGGTGAGGGAGGAAATGGGAACCGTGGAGTCTCGGGCTGAGCAGACATGTGCGCAAACCTCCGGATTCCTCCTTACTGGAGTCTCGACTCTACAATCGGGCACATCTATTGACTAGCCTAAAAACATGATTAATTCACCGGAAAGAAAATTTCGCATGAAATTACGATTTTCCGTCGAGGGCGGCAATCATCTCGGAAAAGGTATCCATCATCAGCTCCTGATGGCGGTCGCACTGGCGCGGCTACCCGCAAATAGTCCCCAGCGCGGCAATGTCAACAACTGTGTGACGCACGTGAATGACGCTTCTCCTGTGCCCGCTACGTACGCCGGCGACTTGACTGACCGGGGTTGAAAGGCCAGGTTCGGCGACGGGTCAACCCGGGATGCCCTGGGGACATATGGAGCATCACGCCTAAATGTCCCGGTGCAGGCGAGGCACTGCGGGCGTCCCGGCCTGCGGTGGATGTTTTTGTATAGGGGGCCGCCTGTGGCCCGATTTGAGTAGATATGTGGAATGCGAAATGGTCCCGTGGCTTCCCGCGGCGGCGGCCGGAAAACGGGTCGCGCTCCGGGGGCGGCGGACGTAGCGTCGTCTGCGTGAAGGTACTCACCGTCAATGTCGGGCGGCCCAGGCTCAACCCCTGGAAGGGCCTGGCCGCAACCGGCATCGACAAGCGGCCCGTGGCCGGCCCGGTCGCCGTCACCGACCCCGGTCCCAAGGGCACCGGCATGGTCGGTCTCGCCGGCGACCGGGCCTACGACGTGAAGCACCACGGCGGCTCCGACCAGGCCGTCTACGCCTACGCCCGCGAGGACCTCGACCGGTGGGAGGCCGAGTTCGGCCTGCCGCTGGCGAACGGCGTCTTCGGCGAGAATCTCACCACCGCCGGCCTGGACGTCAACGGCGCCCTGATCGGCGAGCGCTGGCGCATAGGCCCGGATGTCGTCCTGGAGGTGTCGTGCGCGCGGATCCCGTGCGCCACGTTCCAGGGCTGGCTGGAGCGGGAGGGCTGGATCAAGCGGTTCACGCAGGCCGCGGTCCCCGGCGCCTACCTGCGGGTGATCGAGCCAGGGTCAATCCGCGCCGCCGATCCGGTCAAGATCGTGCACCGGCCCGACCATGACGTGACCGTAGCGCTCGTCTTCCGCGCGATGACCCGTGAACCACAACTGCTCCCACGGCTCCTGGCCGCCGACGCGCTCCCGGCCGATGGCAAGGCACTGGCCCGCAGGCGCATCACCGCGTAGAGATCACCGCTGGCCGCTGATGGCCTCCAACCGGAACACGGCGATGTCCGTGAGGTGTTTGGCGATCTCGGGCACGGAAGCGCCGGCCGGGAACGGCCACTCGGGTGACGTTCGGCCGAGGCCAGAGAGGTAGGTGTGAACTGCGACCGCCGCCGTGTCGTCCTCGACAAGCACCGCCAGGTACCCGGGCGCGGGGTCGCCTTCGATCTCGCACTCGCCGGCCGCGAGCAGGTTGCGCACCCAGTCTCGTCGCCGGTTCGGTGCACACAGGTAGCGGTCGCCCGAGACCAGCGGGATCGCGATCGGCAACTGCTGCGGCTTTCCGCTGCTGCGGCCGGGCACCGACATGACCCGCAGCACATACCGGCCCTCCTGGTAGGGAGCGGGTCCGTCGGCCCGGATCTTGTCGATCATGAACTGGTTGCGTCCCTGGGAATTCGGATTGACCGGATTTGTCACGCGCCGTCCTTCGCTGGTCGCTCATCTCCCCGCCGGCAAAACATTTGCGATCGTACCCCGATCACCGACGGCTCCGGTGCGGTGACGCTACGACTGGCCGGTGGCGGCGTGGTTGCGGCGGCACCTGATCATGGCTCGTCCTGTCGGCGCTCGTCGAGCTCGAACGACACGGGCAGGTGCCGCACGCCGTGCATCAGCAGGCCCGGACGCCATTGCAGTTCCGTCTCGGGCACGGCCAGCGAGATGCCGGAGACCCGGGGCAGCAGTGTCCTGATCGCCACGTCGGCCTCCATCCGCGCCAGCGGAGCGCCGAGGCAGTAGTGGACGCCGTGGCCGAAGGCGATGTGGCCGGCGGGCCGGTCGAGCCGCAAAGCATCCGGAGCCTCGAACCGAGCCGGGTCACGGTTCGCGGCGGCGAAGGACACCAGCAGCATGCCGCCGCGGGGGACATCGGTGTCGCCGATGAGCATGTCTTCGGTGGCGAAGCGCTCGGTGCCGGTCTGCACCGGGCTCCCGAGCCGGAGGAACTCCTCCACCGCGGCCGGCACCAGGTCGGGGTCGGCGCGCAGCTGCGCAAGCAGTTCCGGCCGCTGGGCGAGACCGAGCAGGATCGCGCCGATCAGGTTGGTCGTGGTCTCGTGCCCGGCGATCAGCAGCAGGAAGGCGGTGCCGATGAGCTCCGCGTCATCCAGCCGGTCCTCGGCGGTGTCGTTGGCCAGGGCGCTGAGCAGATCTTGCCCGGGGGCAGCCTTCTTGCTGGCGACGAGCTGCGCCAGGTACTCGCTCATCCACCGGTAGGCCGCCTCGCGGTCCTGCCCGGCCACGGGCGAGACGATCACCTCGGAGGCCCAGCGGAACCTGGGCCAGTCCTCGGCCGGGCACGCCGAGCAGCGCGCAGATCACGGCGACCGGAAGGCCGGCCGCGTACCCGTCGATGAGGTCCGGCGCCTGCTCGGACAGCAGGTCGTCCGCCAGCCGGCGGGCGATCTCCTCCGTCTGGGGGCGCAGCGCGTCGACCTGACGCGGCGTGAACGCACGGGCGACCACCTGGCGCAGCCGCGTGTGCTCAGGCGGATCGACGGTCAGCATGTAGTCGATGCCGACCTCGTCCCGCAAACCCGACATCAGCCATCCGGGCTCAAGCCCCGCGCGTTCGCTGCGCTTGGACACCCGGGGGTCGGCCAGGACGTCTCGCGATTCCTGGTAGCCGGTGATCAGCCACTGCGGCGGTGCGCCGGCTGGCTCGCAGCGGTGCGCGGATCCCGATGCGGTCAGCCGCCGCAGGAGCCCGTGCGGGTCGGATTGAAAGGCGGGGCTGTCAAGCAGCGCGCGCAGCGCGCTGCCGCCCTCGGAGTCTTCACGTTCGTCGAAGCGTGTATCGGGACTCGTCATAGCGCTCTTATTGTAGGGATATGACCGGCTTTGGGGAGGGGAACGGTTTCAGTCCCCCAGAGACACGTACCGGCCGCGCCAGAACAGCAGCGGGGCCGCTTCGCCGTCACCTGCCTGCGCATCGCGCACCCGGCCGATGACGATCTCATGATCACCGCCCGGCAGCCGGTGCTCCACCGTGCACTCCAGCGTGGCCAGCGCGCCATGCAGCCGGGGGCTGCCGGTCAGCCCTGACCGGTGCGGCACGTCGTCCCATTCGGCTGCCAGCCCGCGACGGGCGAAGTTGGCCGACAGCTCCTGCTGCGGTGCGGCCAGGATGTTGACCGCGAACGCGCCGTGCGTCCCGATGGCCGCCAGCGTCTGGCTGGACCGGTCGAAGCAGACCAGCAGCAGCGGCGGGTCGAGGGACAGGGAGCTGACCGCGTTGGCGGTGGTGCCGACCGGGCGTCCGTCGGAGCCGATCGAGGTGATCACCGTCACCCCGGTGGCGAAATGGCCCATAACGTGCCGGAGCTCGGCGGCGCTGGCCTCGGTGGTCGTCGTGGTTTCGTTCGTGCATGTCATGGCTAAAGCTGTCCGTGGTTCGGGGGCAGGACGTCACTGAGCAGGTAGTTGCCGATGTGGTGGTACTTCCAGTCCACCGGGTCGTGGCTGGCGTGGGTACGGGCGTTCCGCCAGTGCCGGGACAGGTCGTAACGTTCGTCGGCGGCGCTCGCCCCGGTCAGTGCGAACAGGTCGCTGGCCACCGCGACGGCGGTTTCACTGGCGAACGCCTTGGCCTGCGCGACCGCGACCGAGCCGCGGGCTGCCGCCGCCGCGTCGAGCGGCTGGCGGCCCACCTCCTCCAGGGTGGCCGCGGCGTCGGCGAGCAGCGCCTCGGCGGCCCGCACCCGGGTGGCGAGTTCGCCGAACCGGTGGACGGTGTGCGGGTCCTTCGCCGCCGCGTCCGCCCATCCGGCCCTGGCCGCCTCGAAGAACGGCCGCGCCTTCGTTCTCACGAATTCTCTGGCGTCGCGCAGGGCGCCGCCGGCGATGCCGACCTGGATCGCGGTGTGCACGAGCTGGGTCCGCGCCCCGAGCTGCTGCGGCCGCTCGAACGCCTTCTGGTACGGGATGACCAGCTCGGGATCCACGCGGACGTGGTCGAAGACCGCCGAGCCGCTGACCGTGGCGCGCTGTCCCATCACGTTCCAGTCCTCATCCACGTGCACGCCCGGCGCCGACCGCTCGACGAAGGTCAGCGTCAAGCGGTCGGCGTCGTCCAGCGCGCTCACCCCGATCCAGCGGGCCGAGATCGCGCCGGTGCAGTAGTACTTGCGCCCGTCGAGACGCAGTCCGTCCGGCGTGCGGCGCAGCCGGGTCTTCAGGTCCTGCGCGTGCTGGCCGCCGCGCTCGGCCACGCCGTTGCCCAGTCGTGCCCCGGCCAGCACCTGGGCGAACAGCCGCTGCTGCTGCACAGTGCTGCCCAGGGTGGCCAGCGCGTCTACGAAGAGAAAGTGGGCCTGCGGGATCTGGGCGATCGCCGGGTCCACGGCCGCGATCGTCCGGATCACCTCCGCCAGCACCACGGGGGACTGATCCGGGCCGCCATGGGCGGCCGGGACGGTGATGCCGAGCAGTCCGCTGGCGTCCAGGGCGGCCAGCTCGGCCCAGGGAACCGAACCGGCCCGGTCCCGTTCGATCACGCCGCCGGCGAGCGACGCGGCGTAGGCACGGGCGGCAGCGAGGGTTTCCGCCGGGGTGGAAAGGGATTTGGCTCGCGTGCTGGCCAGGGCGACGCCCATCAGGCGCCTGCCGTCCGGTAGCCGACGCGGAGCGGCCGGGGGGTGGGGTGCGGGGGATATGCGGGCACTTCAGCCTCCAGGAGTGATCGTCGGGGGTCAGCTGCCGTCAAGCGGAGCCATCGGTGAAGCGGCCATCAGCCCGTGGCGACGAAGCACCGGGATCAGGCCCTCACCGGTTTGGTAGACCTCCTCCAGGTGCGGATAGCCGGACAGAATGAACTCGTCGATGCCGAGCCCGTGATACTCGGCGATGCGTTCGGCCACCTCGTCGTGGCTGCCGACCAGGGCCGTGCCGGCACCGCCGCGGACCAGGCCGATTCCGGCCCACAAGTTCGGTGACACCTCCAGTGCATCGGTGCGGCCGCCGTGCAGCGCGGTCATCCGGCGTTGGCCCTCGGACTGCGAGGCCTGCTGGATAGCCTGCGCCCGCTCGATAGCGGCCGGGTCGAGGCCCGCTAGGAGCCGCTCCGCCTGCGCCCACGCTTCCGCCGCGGTGTTCCTGGTGATCACGTGCAGCCGGATGCCGAAGCGCAGTTCGCGGCCGGCCGCCTTCGCCCGCGAGCGCACCGCGTCCAGTTTCTCCGCCACCGCGGCGGGCGGCTCGCCCCAGGTGAGGTACACGTCGGCGTGCCGGGCGGCGACGTCAAGGGCGGCGTCGGATGAGCCGCCCAGGTAGATCTGCGGCCAGGTCCGGCCGGGGATGATCTGCCCGCCGCGGACGTCGTAATGGGCGCCGGTGAACGTGACCGGCTCGCCTCGCCACAGCTCGCGGACAATGTGCAGGAACTCGCCTGCCCGCTCGTACCGCCCCTGCTTATCGAGATGGTCGCCGAACCTCCGCTGCTCGACGTCGTCGCCGCCGGTGACCACGTTAAGCAGCAGGCGGCCGCCGGAGACACGTTGGAAGGTCGCGGCCATGTGCGCGGCCAGGGTCGGCGACATCAGCCCGGGGCGGAACGCGACAAGGAACTTGAATCGCTCGGTCACCTGGGTCAGCGCCGCCGTCATGACCCACGCGTCCTCGCACCAGGAACTCGTTGGCGTGAGCGCGCCGGCAAAGCCGAGTTGCTCCGCCGACCGGGCTATCTGGCCCATGTAGCCGACGTCCGGCGCCCGTTCGGTCCCGCCGTCGGTTCCCCCGCCGGTCGCCCTGCTCCCCGCTGCGCCAACCGCGTTGCCCAGGCTCAAGTCCGTGCGGGAGTCGCCGTTGGTGGGCAGGAACCAGTGCAGAACGACCCCCATGCGGGCTGCCTCCTCGCGGTGCGGATTCTCCACTGCGGATCACCGACCCTGTGAAGAGCTATTCCTATCATCCCGATCGAGAATATTATAAATCGTGAGCGCGGCTACGGGAAGGCCTGTGATCGATGCGGATCGAACACAGGCGGCCGGCACCGCGACGACCAGGCCAGCGCCCAGCGGCCGATGACGCGCGACCAGGGGTTTCCCCGGGATCTTTAGCCCGGCGGGGGCAGCACCGGAGCCGCCGACGGCTGACTCGCGCGGGGCCCGCGCGATGCCGTGAGCGGTGGCCCGGACCGCCGGGGCGAGGGCCGAGGGCAGCGCCGAGCCGGCCTGGACGACGATCGGCACGGCGGCGGGCCCGCGCTTGCGCATAACGGAAAATCCCGTGCAGCCGCCGGCAACCAGCCTGATCCCGAACGAAGGCGGCTGTCTGTTCTCAGCAAGTGCGCTTGCGGTCTCGGCCGGGCGAGATCATTCCCGAATTGTATTTTGACGGCTAAGGTGCCCAACGTAACGTGGGACCGTTCCGCCTCCTGGCTGGAGCGGCCCGGCGGCACGAGGAGGAGCCGACCAGTGGATCGCGTACTTGAGCACGTTAAGCAGCTCGGGTCCGCGCTGCGGCTGCGCAACAGCGAGATCGGGTCCAGCATCAGGCGCAGACTTCGCGGCACGCTGCCCGAGTACTACGAGGTCGACTCGCCCGATTTCCAGGAGGCGGGCTGGGGCGCGCTCTACGTCGTGATCGACGGCGCCCTGACGGCGCTGGAGAACGACGGGCACTACCCCCGACCTGATCCCGGCCGAGCTGGTCAGCGAAACGCTGGCCGCGGTGCGCAACGGGCTGTCATGGGAGGTACTCGACCGCACCTACCACGTTACCCATCAGCTCATCTGGGAGTCGGTATTTCCGGAGCTGGCGAAGCTCCGGCTCAGCCGCGACGACGAGGCGCTGGTGCTGCGCGTGCTGTCAGACCTGCTGTTCCGGTATTTCGACCACGTCACCACCGCGGCCGGCCAGACGTATGCGCGCGCGAAGAGCGACAGCGTGAGCGGACGGGAGCAGCGCCGGATCGAGCTCGTCAGGCAGGCGATTGAGGGGGCGGCGGTCCCGGACGCGGAGTTGGGTACCGGACCCCCCAGGTGCACGTCGGGGTGATCGGATGGGGAGAAAAGCCGCTAGCGGCCGTGAACATGGCGGCGCGGAAGCTGGGGGCGGAGGTCCTGGCCGTGCCGGCCAAGGGCTCCTACCTGTGGGCGTGGATCGGGTTGCCGCCCGGAGTCAGCTACGAGGACCTGCTTGAGGCGGCAGACCCCCCGCCGGGGACGTACCTCGCGCTCGGCTCGGCCGCGCAAGGGCGCCTCGGCTTCGCCGTGAGTCACCGGCAGGCCGGGCTCGCGTGCTCGGTACACGTGCGCAAGCTGGTTGCCGCCGGGCCGGCGGTCATCGCCTACCGCGACATCGCGCTGGAGGGTGTCGCGCTGGAGAACGAGGCGCACGCGAAGATCTTCCTTGACCACGAGCTCGGTGACCTGGCCGGCCCGGGGCTGCGCAACCGGGAGCTGCGCCAAACGCTCGTCGCCTACTCGCGGTCCGCGCTGAGCGCGCGGGCCGCGGCCAGGCTGCTCGGCATCGCGGAACGAACGGTCCGTTACCGCGTCGGGAAGCTTGAGAGCCTGCTGGGTGCGGGCTTCGCCGAGCGGCTGCCGAGCCTGGTGCTCGCCGTCCGCCTGCTCGACGCGCTCGACGCGCAGAACGACAACCGGCTGAATGCGCTTTCCGCTCGGGCGGGCTCGCCGGTTACGGATGATCGCGACTGACCGACCACAGCGCGAGCTGATGATCCATCATTTCCACCAGGCGCCCCTTGGTGATCCGCTCCGGGTACAGCAGCGCGTGAACGCTGATGCCGTCGATCAGGGACGCCAGGATATCCACCACCAGATCCGGGTCTTCCGGCCTCAGCTGACCTGACTCCTGGGCCCCGGCCACGAGACGGCGCAGCATGTTCCGCCAGTGCCCCGCCTCGCTGCGCTGTACTTCGCGCAGCTCGGTATTGACCAGTGCGCGGCTCCAGAAGCTCATCTCCAGGTAGGTCTCGCGTACCTGATCGTCATGCAGGGGGATGCTGTCGTAGCAGAACAGGCGCAGCGCCTCAAGCCCGGCGTGCCCTTCGGCCAGTTCACCGAGCCGTCGCAGGATGATCGCGTGGGAACGCCGCAGCGCCTCGAGCAGCAGGTCGTCCTTGCTCTGGAAGTAGTGGGACAGCACGCCAGCGGAGTAGCCGGACTCGCGGGCGATTTCTCGCGTCGTCGTCCCGTCCAGTCCGTTGGCGATGATGACCCGCCACGCGGCGTTTGCGAGTTCCGCGCGACGCTGGTCGTGGTCGACGATCTTCGGCATCTTGTCCTCTTCCAGACCTTGTGGCAGGCCCGGGCCGCCAGTTAACCTCGATTTTAAATCGGACGTCCGTCTAAAAAACATACCCCGCCACGCCTTTCCGCCGTGGCCTGCCCGAGGAGCGATGACATGGGTCCTGCGCCGGAAGACCTGGCCGCCGAGCGCGTCGCCAGTGCGTGCCGTGAGATAGCCCGCCGCGACCTGGTGGTGGGCAGCGCGGGCAATGTCAGCCTCCGGGTCGGCGGCCTGATGGCGATCACCCGCACCGGCCTCGATTTCGCCGCCGCGACGGCCGCGGACGTGTGCTGGGTCGATTCCGCCGGGCGGGTCGTCGGCGGCGCCCGGCACCCCTCGTCGGAACTGGAGATCCACCGCCGCTGCGGCGACCCGGAGCGCAGTCCGGCCGTCGTTCATACGCACAGTATCCACGCCACGGCCTTGTCCACGGTCTGCGACGAGTTGCCGCCCGTCCACTACTACATCGATCTGCTCGGCGGCCCGGTGCGGGTGGCGCCGTACGCGACGTTCGGCACCGAGCGGCTGGCCGTGCTCGCGCAGGAGGCGATGGGCGACCGGGACGCGGTGCTGCTGGCCAACCACGGTGCGGTGGTGCGCGCGGGCGACCTGCAGGCAGCGGTGGACCAGGCCGTGCTGCTCGAGTGGCTGTGCCGCCTCTACCTGTGCGCCCGCTCGGCGGGGACTCCGGCGCTGCTGACCAGGGACCAGCTGGCGGACGTGCGCTCAAGGAGGGCCGAGCTGCGGGCCCAGGCCAGCGGGCCACTGGCAAACGAGACAGTGGTCAGCGAGACAGTGGTCAGCGAGACGGGGGACAGCCGGTGACCGCGAGTTTCGTCGTCGTCGGCGCGCACATACTCGACGTCCTTGTCCGGCCGGTGGACGCCGTCCCCCCCGGTCAGTCAAGCGTCCTGGTGGAAGAGGCCGCGATCACCCCGGCGGGGACGGCCGCGGGCACCGCGGTCGGTCTCGCCCGGCTTGGCCTGCCGGTGGCGACGGCCGGCGTTGTCGGCACCGACCTGATCGGCACCGTCCTGCTCGGGCAGATGCTCGCGGAGGGAGTGGACGTCGGTCATGTTAGGCGAGAGGCGGGGGCCGCTACGTCGGTCTCGGTCCTGCCCATCCGGTCCAACGGCGAACGGCCCGCCTTGCACCTGGCCGGGGCCAATGCGCTGCTCGGACCGGCCGACATTCCGTGGCACCGCATCCAGGCCGGCGATTTCGTGCACGTCGGCGGCTGTGACCGGCTGCCCGCCAGCGCGGGCGGCCTCGTGCCCGACACCCTCCGCCGCGCCCGGGACCGTGGCGCCACCACCAGCATGGACGTACTCGCACCAGGTTCCGCCGATGTCTTCCGCCAGGTAAGCGCGGCCCTGCCTTACGTGGACTATTTCCTGCCGAACGCCGAGCAGGCGCTGGCGCTCACTGGCGCCGCCGACCTGGCCGACGCGGCCCGCGTCCTGCTGGCAGCGGGGACGGGGACGGCAGTGATTACCCGCGGCGCGGACGGCTGCACGCTGTTCGCCCCCGACCGCACCGTCCATCGGGCGGCGATCCCGGTGCACGCCGTCGACACAACGGGCTGCGGTGACGCCTTCACCGCGGGCTTCCTGTCCGCGCTGGCCAGGGGCGACACCCCGGACGCGGCCCTGGGTATCGCCGTCGCCGCGGGCGCCGTCGTCGCCACCGGCCTTGGCAGCAACGCGAACCTGCGAGACATGACCCAGTTGGAGAGGCTCGCCGCGGCAGGCGCGGCGCGGTCGAACGAGGAAGGACGTCGATGACGCGACAGGACGAGATGTGGCGGGAACGGGCGGCGCGGGTGGTGCCGGGCGGCATGTACGGGCACATGGCCACCGGCAAACTGCCGCCGGACTATCCGCAGTTCTACGCGCGCAGCGAGGGCGTCAGGGTCTGGGACGTCGACGGCCGCGACTACATCGACATGATGTGCGCGTGGGGACCGATGATCGTCGGCTACAACAACCCCGTTGTCGAGCACGCCGCCGCATCGCAGGCCAGGGAAGGCGACCTGCTGCCGGGAGCCTCACCCCGGATGGTCGAGCTGGCCGAGTCGCTGGTGGCGCAGATCGGCCACGCGGACTGGGCGATGTTCGCGAAGAACGGCACCGATGCCACCACGATGGCGGTGACCATCGCCCGTGCCGCCACCGGTCGCCGCAAGGTGCTCAAGGCCCGTCGCGCCTACCACGGCGCCGATCCCTGGTGCACGCCCGTGCTGGCGGGCGTCACCCCGGAAGACCGCGCCAACGTAGTGGAATTCGACTACAACGACCTCGACTCCGCGCGAGCGTGCTTCGACGAGTTCGGGCCGGACATCGCGGCGGTCATCGTGTCCCCGGTCCGGCAGGACACGTACTCCGACCAGGTGCCGGCCGAGCCCGGATTCGCCCGCGGTATCCGCGACCGGTGCGACCGCCACGGGGCGGCGCTCATAGTCGACGAGGTACGGTGCGGGTTCCGGCTCGATCTCGCCGGGAGCTGGGAGTCGCTCGGTGTCCGGCCCGACCTCGCCGCCTGGAGCAAGGCGCTGGCGAACGGGCACGCACTCGCCGCCGTCACCGGCACCGACGCCCTGCGCCAGGCGGCCGGCGAGATCTACGTCACCGGGTCGTTCTGGTTCACCTCGGCCGCCATGGCGGCCTCTTCCGCGACCATGGGGCTGCTCGGCCGGGACGACGGGGTGGCCGCGATGGCGCGGCTCGGCGCCCGGCTGTGCGACGGGCTCCGCCGTCAGGCGGCCGGTCACGGGCTAGACGTCGTCGTCAGCGGGCCGCCGGCGATGCCGTTCATGCGTTTTGCCGACGATCCCGGCTGGGCCCTGGCCGACCGGTGGTGCGGGGTGGCCATGCGGCACGGGGCGCTCGTCCATCCCTGGCACAACTGGTTCATCTCGGCGGCGCACACCGTCGCCGACATCGACCGTGTGCTCGAGGCCACCGACGCCGCGTTCCGTGCGGTAGCCCAGTCATTGCCGACTTCGGCAACCAACGATTACTAAATTGCATTTTTCCGGCAACCAGGGTGGCTTCCCGCTCTGTCGGAGACCCGCGTAGTGGTCGGGCATGCCCTGCCGAACGCGATCGCCCCGGTCATCCAGGTGATCGGGCTGACCTTCCTGTACCTGGCGGGCGGCATTGTCGTCGTGGAGGCCGTGTTCGATTACCCCGGCATCGGACAGGGCCTGGTGAACGCGGTATCCGCCAGGGACATTCCGGTTATCCAGCTCACCGTCGTGATCCTGGCCGCGTTCTACGTCCTGGTCAACATCGCGACGGACGTGATCTCGCTGCTCGCCTCGCCCCGTCGCCGCAGCGGAGGGCGGTTATGAGAATTCGCACTGGCACCCGCACCGCCGGCCCCGGCCGGCTTCCCGTCGGACCGGCCGACCGGGCGTGCTCGGCATGGCCATGCACACCACGCGCGGCCGGGTCGGCTTCGCCCTGGCCGCTGCCGTTGTCCTGATCGCCGCCATCGGCCCGGTGCTGGCCGGGGGATCGGCCACCGCGCTCGCCACCGTTCCGTTCGCCTCGCCGTCGGCCCGCCACTTGCTCGGCGCGGACATACTGGGCCGTGACGTTCTGGCCCGGACGCTCAGCGGCGGCTGGGTACTGCTGCTGATGGCGGCATCCGCCACGGCGCTTGGGGTCGCCGTGGGCAGTGCCGCCGGGATCTCGGCGGCTTACCTGCGCGGGAACGGCCGACGGCCTGATCATGCGGACGGTGGACGTGCTGCTCGCCTTCCCCTCCATCGTGTTCGCCTTGCTCCTGGTCAGCGTCCTCGGCACCAGGCCCTGGCTGATCGTGGTCGCGGTCGGCATCACCCATGCGCCCGCGGTGGCGCGGGTCGTCCGCGCCGCGACCCTGGACATCTCCGAGCGTGACTACGTGCGGGCGGTCGAGCTCCTGGGGACTCGCCCGCTCACGGTGATGCGCCAGGAGATCCTGCCCAACCTGATCTCCCCCCTCATGGTCGAGACCGGGCTAAGGCTCACTTACTCGATCGTGATCATGGCCGGGCTGAGTTTCCTCGGATTCGGTCAGCCTCCGCCGGCGCCGAACTGGGGCTACATGATCCAGGAGAACCGCCTCGGGCTGACACTCAATCCCTGGGCGGTCGTGGTGCCGGGCATCCTCATGGCGGTGCTGGCGATCGGCGTGAACACGTTCACCGACGCGGTGGCCAGGGTGACGATCGGCATCGGCCGGGCGGCCGGCGATCCCGCTGCTGGCCGACCGGGCCGGGGCCGAACCAGCCGGAAAAGGGAGCGCACTGTGACAACCCGGGCTTGGTCTCCTGACCCGGACAGCCGCTGACCGGCCGCCGGCGGAGGCTCGTGACACGAGGCTGGAACCACGGATTCGTTCGGAATAATGATGTGCATTATCCCGAACGAATCCGGCTTCCTGTGGTCCCGCGGCACCGGCCGGAGCATTCTCGCCGGCGCCGCACCGCCTTAACAGCACGGACTAACCGGGCTACGGCAGCGTCCACTGCTGGTTGGTGCCGTCGGTGCAGGACCAGATCTGCACCTGCGTGCCGGAGCCGCCGAACCCGGTGTCGTCCAGGCAACTGCCGGAGTTCGGATTGACCAGTTCTCCGTTGGACTGCGCCTGCCAGGTCTGGGCGACGGTGCCGTTGCAGGTATACAGCTGCACCAGCGTGCCGTTGGCGGTCCCCGCGCCGGTCACGTCCAGGCACTTGCCGAGCGCCTGGAGCGTGCCGTTCGACTCCACCGTCCACTGCTGCGCGTTGGTGCCGTTGCACGTGTAGACCTGCACCGGGGTACCGTCCGCGGTGCTCGCCCCGCGGACGTCAAGGCACAGGCCCTCGTAGCCGGTGACCGCGCCGGTCGTGCCCACGGTGCTGGCCGCGGTGCCGGGCGACACCGTCCACACGAAGCTCTGGCTGGCCGAGGCCCCGTTGCCGTCCTTGGCGGTGACCGTCACCGTGCTGGTGCCGTTGGCGGTCGGGGTGCCGGAGATCACCCCGGCGGCGGAGATCGACAGGCCCGCGGGCAGGCCGCTGGCCGAGTAGGTCAGCGTCTGCCCGCTGGTGCTGTCCGTGCCGCTCAGCGTCACGGCTGAGGCGGCCTGGTTGACCAGGCTGGCCTGCGGGCCCGGGCTGGCCAGGGTGACCGGCTGGCCCAGCTGGCCGGCGGCCACGGCCAGGGTGCCGGTCAGCGGGAGGCTGGCGCTGGAGTCGCCGACCGAGACGGTGTAGTTCCCGGTGCTGGTGGCCCAGGCGTTAGAGCCGCTGTTCCAGTACTGCAGGCTCTGCTGGGTCAGGTTGAAGGTGACCGTGGCCGACGCCCCGGCCGCCAGGTTGACCCGCTGGAAGCCTTCTAGCTGCAGCGGCGGCTGGCCCGAGGCGGACGGGTCGGTCACGTACACCTGAGCGACGTCGGCGCCGGCCCGCGAGCCGGTGTTGGTCACGGTGGCGGTGACGGTGGCGGCGCCGCCCGCGGTCAGCGCCCCGACGTGCAGGTTGCTGAACGAGAAGGTCGTGTACGACAGGCCGTAACCGAACGGGAACAGCGGCGTCAGGTTCTGGCTGTCGTACCAGCGGTAGCCGACGTCGATGCCCTCTGAGTACTGCACGGTGCCGTTGGTGCCCGGCCACTGCGCGGCGGTGCTCGCGGGCACCTGCGACAGCGATGTCGGGAAGGTGACGGTCAGGTGCCCGGACGGGTCGGTGTTCCCGAACAGGACGCTGCCGATCGCGGTGCCGTCCTCCTGGCCCGGGTACCAGGCCTCGAGGATGCCCTTGACCGACGACAGCCAGGGCATGGTGACCGCGGAGCCGGTGTTGAGCACGACGATCGTGTTCGGGTTGGCCGCGGCGACCGAGGTGATCAGGTTGTCCTGCGTCGTGCCGAGGTCGATGCTGGTCAAGTCCGAGCCCTCGGACTCGCCCAGGTTGGCGAAGACGACCGCGACGCTGGCCGCCGACGCCGCCGACGCCGCCGAGCTGTCGGAGGAGCCGCTGTTGTACGTGACGGTGGTTCCGGCCGGCGCGGCCGCCTGAATGCCCTGTAGCGGGGTGACCGTGCCGCTTGAGTCGACCCCGGCGCTGCCGCCGCCGGCGGTCTGCGGGCTGGTCGAGGCGTCGGCCCCGATGACGGCGATCGACTTGTCGGATGAGGACAGCGGCAGGATGCTGCCGGAGTTCTTCAGCAGTACCGTGCCCTCCTCGGCCAGCTGCGTCGCGTCGTTCTGGTCGGTGGTGTTCGTCGCGGTTGCCGACGGTGACCCGCTCGGCGCCTTGTCGAACTGCCCGAACGCGAACATCTCGGTCAGGATGTCCGACACGGCGGAGTTGATCGTCGCCGTGCTCACCGTACCGGAGCTGACGGCGCTGGCCAGCGTGGAGCCGTAGAACCCGTCGCTGCCCGGCATGTCCATGTCCAGGCCGGCGTTGGCCGATGCCGCCGTCGAGTGGCGTCGCGCCCCAGTCCGAGGTGACGAAGCCGGTGAAGCCGAACTGCTGGCGCAGCACGGTGCTCAGCGTGTACGGGTTCTGGCAGGCGGCGGTGCCGTTGATGTAGCTGTAGGAGCACATCACCGACGAGGCGGCGCCCTGCTGCACCGCGGCCTGGAACGCGGGCAGGTAGATCTCCTGCTCGGCCTGGGTGCTGACCACCGCGTCATCACTCGAGGTGTTGCGGTTGGTCTCCTGGTTGTACACCGCGTAGTGCTTGACCTGGGCCATGGTCCCGGTGGACTGCACGCCCCGGATGTCCGCCGCGCCCAGCTGCCCGGCCAGGTACGGGTCCTCCCCGATCGACTCGAAGGCGCGGCCCCAGCGCGGGTCGCGCACGATGTTGATCGTCGGGCCGAGGTCGACGGTGGAACCCTTGGCGGCCTGCTCGGCCCCGATCACCTGGCCGTACTCCTGCTCGGCGGCCGTGTCCCAGGTGGCCGCCACGTCGACCGGGGCGGGAGCTGGGTAACGTTGGTCATCCCGTCGCCCACGCCGGCCGGGCCGTCCTCCAGGTTCATCGCCGGGATGCACAGCGAGCTGATCGCCGGGATGTTCCCGACGTAGCTCGAACCGGATGCGCCGGTCATCATGGCGATCTTCTGGGTCAGCGACATCTGGGCCATCAGCTCGCTGACGCGCGTGGCGATCGGCGCGGACGAGTCGACCCAGGGACAGGCAGCGGCTGCGGACGCCGGCGGCGTCGCGACGGCAACCGCCGCGAGGGGCGCGGACACGATAGTGAGCACCACGGCCGCGGCCCGCGCCCGGCCGAGTCTCGGCCGGAATCTAGATAGGTGCACGATGTCTCCTTCGACAATGCGGGACTGCGTCCCGTTCGCGCACGGCAAATTGCCATGCTGATGCCCGGCCGCGGCATGCCGGTAAAGCGGTGCTAATAGGGCGTCGCATTACTGTCAGCGACGTCCATGGAAAGTTAGTAACAGGATCAAACACGCGGAAACGAGCCATGTCAATGGTCTAGACCCCGCGGGCCGACCCGCGTCGCAACCGTTCGCTAACGCCGCTAGCGGCGGTTATCCCGGGTGTTCGCGGCATTTCGCCGAACCGCTGACCGACCGTTCACGGATTATTCACGCCTCCCGCTTCCGAAATTCACGATTCATTAACGGGCGGTACGGGGGGCGCAATGACGTGAAGTTAGCGCGTTTCCGGGGAAGTTGTGTATGGCGCTACTCCAAATTAACGGCATTAGCGTCGGCGGGGACCGTGCATGGCAATACCCCCTTGAGTTAGGGGAATACGGCGCTCCGGGTCGTGTGCCATCGTCGGCGGCCGGATGGTACGTCCCGGTCCGGCAAAGATCTTGGAAACTTTTCACCAGGTGGAAACGAACAACGTGTCACACGTGCGAAAGCTCCATCTAACGAAAAGTTTCCACGTAAAGGCTGCGACCGCAGGATCCGCTGCGGTGCACCCGGTGCCGGTGACGATCGCGTCCCGGTCCGCCGCGTCGCCGGCGATGCGGCGCCGACGGTCGGCTGCGGCCGCCCGATGATAATCTACTAAATAGGTAGAAAAACTTTGGTTATCTCTGGCCGCGGCGCGAGCGCCCGCATGAGAGGAAGCCGGATGTCACTGCGGTTCCACTGGTTCCTTCCGACCAACGGTGACGGGCGCGACATTGTCGGCGGCGGGCACGGTCTCGCCACCGGTGCGGCGGGCGCGATCCGGCCCGCCTCGCTGGCTTACCTGGGGCAGATCGCCCGCAGTGCCGAGCAGCTGGGCTTCGAGGGCGCGCTCACCCCGACCGGGGCCTGGTGCGAGGACGCCTGGCTCACCACGGCGATGCTGACCGAGGTCACCGAACGGCTGAAGTTCCTCGTCGCGTTCCGCCCCGGCCTCATCTCGCCGACGCTGTCGGCCCAGATGGCGGCCACCTTCCAGCGCCATTCGAACGGCCGGCTGCTGCTCAACGTGGTGACCGGCGGTGAGTCCACCGAGCAGCGGGCCTACGGCGACTTCCTGGACAAGGCGGCCAGGTACGAGCGTTGCGGCGAGTTCCTGTCCATCGTGTCAAGGCTCTGGCGCGGCGAGACCGTCTCGGCCGAGGGCAGGCACCTCCAGGTCGAAGGCGCCCGGCTGGCCCGGCTGCCCGATCCCGTGCCGCCGGTGTACTTCGGCGGTTCGTCGGCGCAGGCGGGACCGGTCGCGGCCCGGTACGCGGACGTGTACCTCACCTGGGGCGAGACCCCGGACGCGGTGGACGCCAAGCTCCGCTGGATGGACGGTCTGGCCCGCGAGGCGGGCCGCACGCTCCGCTACGGCATCCGGCTGCACGTTGTCAGCCGGGACACCGCGGCGGAAGCCTGGCGGCAGGCGGAACGGCTGATCGAGAACGTCGACACCGAGACCATCCGCGCGGCCCAGGAGGCGCTGGCGCGCAGCGAGTCCGAGGGACAGCGCCGGATGCGCGAACTGCACGGCGGCTCGACCGCCAGCCTGGAGGTCGCGCCCAACCTGTGGGCCGGCGTCGGCCTGGTCCGCGGCGGGGCCGGCACCGCGCTGGTGGGCAGCCACGCCGAGGTCGCTGACCGGATCGAGGAATACGCCGGTCTTGGCATCTCCGAGTTCGTGCTGTCCGGCTACCCGCATCTGGAGGAAGCGTACTGGTTCGGCGAAGGCGTCCTGCCGATCCTGCGGGCGCGCGGCCTGTGGGAGCCCCCCGGGCCGGACGGCGCGGACCGGGCCGGGAACATGATGCCCTTCGCGGCGGCGGGCGCAGGCCCGGCCGCGGCCCCGGCCCCGGCGCGGCAGCCGGCGGCATCATGACGGTGCGTTTACCGCTCGGCCTCCTCACCCTGCTCCCGGTCGGCTCGGGGCGCCACCCAGGAAAGTCATAGGCATTCCGAACGGGTCCGTGCTTCGCGTCCGAGCGCCCCATGGCCAGCCGCGCGGGCGACAGCATGCGGCCGGGGCCCGGCATCTGATCGCGCTCGCTGATCGGTGCCGATTCGAAATCGTCGTTGGACGACGGCGACTAATCCTATTTAACCTACTGACACAGTAGGAAATAGTGGTTTTCTTGCGCCGCTTCGCGCGGTCACGTCCGCGTGCCGTGAGACCGCTCCAATAAGAGGAAGACACTCAATGATCAGACGGACCAGGTTTCACCGCGCCGCAGCTGGGGCGGCTGCTCTTGCCGCATCCGTGCTCACGCTCGCGGCCTGCAGCGGGTCGAGCGGATCGACCGCCAGCACGACCGCCGCGGGCCAGCCGAAGGACGGCGGCAATCTCACGTTCCTGATCCAGGAGTTCCCGACCGGATGGGTTTCCAGCGAGAGCAACATCTCGAGCTACGAGGGGAACCTGTGGGGGGAGATCACCGACAAGCTCGTTTACGTCTCAGACACCGGCCAGGTCAGCCCCTGGATCGCGACCAGCTGGCAGACCGAGGACAACGCCGAGAAGTACGTGCTGCACCTCAAGCCGGGCGTGACCTTCTCCGACGGTGAGCCGCTCAACGCCGCGGCCGTCGTCGACAACATCACCCTGTGGGCCAAGGGCGACCCCAGCCGCGGCATCGCGAAGGTGGGCCTGTTCCCCGCGCTCTACTTCGAGAAGGCGGTGGCCGTCAACACCGACACCGTCGAGGTTGACTTCTCCAAGCCGACGCTCGGGTTCATCCCGACGCTCGGCTACCACGGCTCCATCCTCCTGGCGCCCAAGACGCTCGCGCTCAGCGTGAACCAGCAGGCGAACCTGCTAGACGAGATCGGCAGCGGCCCCTTCGTCGTCAAGTCCTACCAGACCGGGGTGAGCTACACGCTGGTCCGCCGCGCCGGCTACGACTGGGGGCCGCCCGCCCTCGGCCACACCGGGCCCGCCTACCTCGACTCGATCACCTACAAGGTGGTGGCCGACGAGTCGACGCGCGAGCAGGCGGTGGTGGCCGGCGACGCCCAGGTTGACTTCAACGTCACCCCGTCGGACATCCCGTCGCTTGAGTCGCAGGGCTTCACCGTCGCGACGCCGCGCTACCTGGGCTTTGTCGACGGCTTCGAGGTAGACGCGGGCGCGGGCCCGACCAGCAGCCTCCAGGTCCGCCAGGCCCTGCAGCACGCCATCAACCGGACCCAGATCCTGGACACCGTCTATCCCAAGGGCTGGGACCTGGCCGAGAGCTTCATCCAGAGCAACGTCCCCGAGGCGGCGAACGACTCGACCCTGTTCAGCTACGACCCGTCGCTTTCGCAGCAGCTCCTGACCAAGGCCGGCTGGGTCCTGGGCGCCGACGGGTACCGGCACAAGGGCGGCCAGACTCTCTCCTTCACCCTGGTGCCCAACCCGTACGTCCCGTCCACCCAGCAAGAGGACGAGCTCATCGCCCAGCAGTTCCAGAAGGTCGGCATCAAGGCGCAGCTGAAGATCGTCCCGCTCGCCGACTACGCGTCCTTCGCGGCCGTATCGGCGGCCTATCCGCTCCTTTCCGTATCGCGCAGCTTCATCGACTTCAGCACCGTGGGCGGCGTGCTGACCAGCCTGAACGGCGGCCAGAACTGGTTCGGCGTGGGGACGAGCGACAAGACCCTTGACACCCTGTCGCAGGAGATCGAGTCCGCGTCAAGCACGGCCCAGCGGGCCACGGTCGCGGACCAGGTCCAGCAGTACGTGCTCGCGCAGGGGTATTTCATCCCGGTCGTGCAGCAGGTGCAGCGCATCTACCTGGTCGCGCCTAACGTGCACGGCGTCACCTACAACGGCGTCGCGTACGCCAACTTCTACACGGCCTGGCTCTCGTGACCGAGGTGGCCGTGCTGTCCAGCGACCAGCTGCCAGGCGATGAGCCGGGCGGCTGGTCGCGGGGCCGTCCCTACTTCGCCTACGCGCTGCGGCGTCTCGCCCAGGCCGTCGTCGTCATCATCTTGGCCTACGTGCTCTCGTTCGTCTTGATCACGGTGCTGCCGGGCAACGCCATCGCGACCGTGCTCGGCAACCCGCAGACCGGGCTGAGCCCGGCCCAGGTCAAGCAGCAGGAGGCCTACTACGGCGTCAGCCGGCCGGTGATCGTGCAGCTGTGGCTGGCGCTGTCCCGCTTCCTCCGCGGCCAGCTCGGGACCTCGCTGATCAGCCACCAGACGGTCAGCAGCCTGATCAGCGGCGCGCTGCCCTACACGCTGAAGCTCGCGGGCACGGCGCTGCTGATTTCGCTGGTCCTGTCGGCGGTGATCGCCTACGGGACGCAGTACCTGCCGGGCAAATGGGCCAGGAGCGGGCTGCGCTCCCTCCCGTCCCTGTTCCTGGCCGTGCCGAACTTCATCATCGGCCTGCTGCTGATCCGCGAATTCTCCTTCCAGCTGCACACCTTCGACGTGCTCGACCCGGACAACTTGGTGGGGACGTTCTTCGCCGGGCTCGCGCTCGCGATCCCGATCTGCGCTCCGCTCACGGAGGTGCTGATCGCCAACCTGGATCACGAGTCAGGGCAGGAGTACGTGCTGGTGGCCCGCTCGCGCGGGCTGACCAAGGCCAAGCTGTTCGCCCGGCACCTGGTGAAGCCCTCGATGCTCCCCGCGGTGACGATGGCGGCCCTGATCGTGGGCGAGCTGATGGGCGGCGCGATCATCACCGAGGAGGTGTTCGGTCGCAACGGGATCGGCTCGGTGATGTACCAGGCGGTATCGCAGCAGGACACGCCGGTACTCCAGGGCATCGTCGCGCTCGCGGCCGTGGTGTTCGTGATCGTCAACCTCATCGCCGACCTGGTGGCCCCGCTGCTCGACCCCCGGGTGCGGCTAGGAGGCAGCGCCGTGCGGGAGGTGGCCTCATGAGTGTCGCGATCGCCCCGCAGCCGGCCCAGCCGGCCGGCCCGAGACTAGCCGCGGCGGCGGGCGGCGTGTTCACCAGCGTGCCGCCATCGGTGCTGCTGTCCTTCTTCGTCGTTGTCATCGTCGTCCTGTGGTGCGTGGCCCCCGACCTGTTCACCTCGTACAGCGCGGTGACGGCCAACCCCGCCGCCAAGTTCTTGGCCCCGAGCGCCCAACACTGGTTCGGGACCGACGACCTCGGCCGCGACGAGTTCGCCCGCGTCGTCCACGGCGCGGGCTCGTCGGTCGGCACCGCCCTGGTGGCCGTCGGCATCGGCCTGTTCGCCGGCGGCCTGATCGGGCTGCTGGCCGGCTTTTTCGGCGGCTGGATCGACGCGGTTCTCGGACGGCTGGTCGACACGCTGCTGGCGATCCCCTATTTCCTGCTCGCCGTCGTGATCGTGGTGGGGCTTGGCTTCGACACGATCAACGCCGCGATCGCGACCGGCATATCGTCGGTCGCGATCTTCGCCCGGCTGATGCGGGCCGAGGTGCTGAAGGTCAGGCACTCCGTCTTCGTCGAGTCGTCCTACCTTCAGGGCGGTTCACGCAACTACGTGCTGTTCCGGCACGTGCTGCCGAACGCGTACCGCTCGGTGCTCGCGCTGTCGGTGCTGCAGATCGGCCAGGCGATCATCGTGATCGCCGCCCTCGCTTTCCTCGGCTACGGCTCGCCGCCGCCGGCCTCCGACTGGGGGCTGCTGGTCTCGGCCGGGCAGAACGACGCAACCGCGCCCTGGCTCGTCTACTGCCCGGCCATCGTCATCGTCACTGCCGTGCTCTCAATCAACAGGATCAGCAGATGGCTTCGGAAGACCAGCTAACGGTCGGCGGTCCGGCCGCAGCGCCCAAGGCCGCGGAAAGCACCGGCCCCGCCGCCGCGACGTTGCTGCGGGTCGAGGGCCTGACGGTTGCCTACGGCCGCCAGACGGTGGTGCACGGCGTGGACTTCACGCTGGCCCGCGGGCAGAGCCTGGCCCTGATCGGCGAGTCCGGCTCGGGCAAGTCCACGATCGCGAGAACCGTGCTGCGACTGCTTGCGCCGCAGGCGCGGGTCCTGGCCGGCCAGGTCCAGTTCGGCGGCCAGGACGTGCTGACGCTGAGTGAGCGGCAGTTCCGGCCGTTGCGCGGGCGCGGACTCGGCTTCGTGCCCCAGGACCCGGGCAACGCGCTCAACGCGGTCCGGACGATCGGGTCACAGGCGCTCGAAGCGGCCGCGCTGCTGCGGGAAGGCGACGCCGCCGCGCGGCGGGCGCGTGTCCTCGAAACCTTCGAGCTGGTTGGCCTGGCCGACCCGGAGCGGGTCTACGGCTCTTACCCCCATCAGCTCTCCGGGGGCATGCTGCAACGGGTGCTGATCGGACTGGCCGTGCTGCCCCGTCCCGCGCTGATCGTGGCGGACGAGCCGACCTCCGGCCTCGACGTGACGATCCAGAAGCGCATTCTCGACCTGTTCGCCGGCCTGAAGCAATCGCTGGACATCAGCCTGCTTTTCATCACGCACGACCTGGCGGTGGCCGCCGAGCGGGCCGACACGCTGGTCGTCCTCAAGGACGGGGTGGTGCAGGAACGGGGCGCGGCCGCGGACGTGTTCGCGGCCCCCAAGGCGGCGTACACGCGCGAACTGCAAGCGGACGTCCCCGCGGTCAACCCGGACCGCTACCGAGGCGGCGCCGCCGCCGGAACGGAACCCGAGGTTCCGGCCGCACGGCCGCCGGGGCACCCAGATCGACGTCCGGTCCGTGTCGAAGACCTTCACCGTCGGCGCCCGCCGGCTAACCGCGGTGGACGACGTCTCCTTCAGCGTCACCCGGGGAAGCACCCATGCGCTGGTCGGCGAGTCGGGATCGGGCAAGACCACGGCGGTGCGGCTGCTGCTCGGCCTTGAGCGGCCCGATGCCGGCGAAATCGTGATCGGCGGCGAGTCGGTCCGCTCCCATTCCCGCGGCCAGTGGCGCTCGCTCCGGCGCCACCTCCAGCTCGTCTACCAGAACCCCTTCACGTCGCTCGACCCCACCTGGCGGGTGGAGCGGGTCGTGCGCGAGCCGCTTGACCGCTACGACGTGGGGGACAGGACCGAACGCCGCGACCGCGTGCGCGAGGCGCTCCACTCGGTCGGCCTGCCCGGGTCGCTGCTGTCCCGCCGCCCGGCCCATCTCTCTGGCGGCCAGCGGCAGCGGGTCGCGATCGCCCGGGCGCTGGTGCTGCGACCGGACGTCGTGGTCTTGGACGAGCCGACTTCTGCCCTGGACGTCACCGTCCAGGCCGGCCTCATCGACCTGCTGTTTCGTCTGCAAAAGGAGCTGGGCCTGACGTACCTGTTCGTCTCCCACGACCTGTCGCTGGTCCGGCAGATCGCCGACACCGTGTCGGTGCTCCAGCGCGGCCGCGTCGTCGAGGACGGTCCCGTGCGGGAGATCTTCTCCCGCCCGCGGCACCCCTACACCCAGGCACTGCTTGATGCGATTCCGGCCTTGGAGAGCCGGTGACCGCCGCCCGGCGACGAGCCCTCCTTGCCGAGCCACGACAAGTCCCTTTGAGAGGAGCAGCAGCATATGCCAGTTGAGTTCATCAGCGCGACGCACATCGCCGCCGACCACCGCAAGGTCGGGACCGGTTTCGCGCGGCTTCGACCCCGGCTACACGCGCCGGTTCGTCGCGCGCCCTCGACGACGGCGGCTTCGACTGGACCCTGGTGGCCTACGGCTCCACGTCGACCCGACTCGCTCCAGCTCGGCCAGTTCGTGGCGGCCAACACCGAGCGGGTCAAGCCGATGATCGCCCACCGGCCCGGCTTTCAGTTCCCGACCCAGGTCGCCAAGGCGTTCGCCGGCCTTGACCGGATCAGCCGGGGCCGCGTCGGATCCACATCATCTCCGGCGGCAGCGATGTCGAGCAGCGCCGCGAGGGCGACTACCTGGCCAAGGAGCAGCGCTACGCGCGCTCCGATGAGTTCGTCCAGATCCTGCGCCAGGTCTGGACCGCGGACGGTCCGATCAGCTTCGAGGGAAAGTACTACCGGTTCGAGGACTTCCAGACCGACGTTAAACCCGTTCAGGGCCTGATCCCGGTGTCGGTCGGCGGCTCATCGCCGCAGGCCTACGACGTCGGCGGCCGCCTGGGCGACATCTTCGGGCTGTGGGGCGAGCCGCTCGCAGAGACGGCCGAGCAGATCGCGGCCGTCAACGCGATCGCCGACGCGGCCGGGCGGCCCCGGCCGCGGATCTGGATCTCGTTCCGGCCGATCGTCGCGCCGACCGACGAACTCGCCTGGGAGAAGGCGCACGCCGATCCTCGCCCAGACCAAGCAGGCGCTGGCGCAGCCGCGGCAACCAGGCGCTTGCCCGCTGGAACGGCAACGAACCGCAGAACGTGGGCTCGGTCCGGCTGCGGGCCGTCGCCCAGCGGGGCGACCTGCACGACCGCGCCCTGTGGACGCCGCTGGCCAAGGAGCTGAAGGGCGCGGGCTCGACGACCGCGCTCGTCGGCAGCTACGAGACCGTCGCGCCGGCCCTGCTCGACTATACGGAGATCGGCTGCGACCTGCTGTCGATCCGCGGCTGGGACGTCTACAACGACATGGTCGACTACGCCCGCTACGTGCTGCCGCTGGTGCGCCAGGAACTCGCGCACCGCGAGGCGACAGGAACCGCGCCCGTGCTGAACCCAGACTCCGCCGTTATCGCCACCGGAAGCACGGGGGTTCAGGCCTGAGGCGTTCCGGCGATCAGCCGATCGGGCCGATAGGCGGGCTTGTGTCAGCTCGCTGCGCTGAGCGGCCGGATATTGTCGAGCACCGGTCCAAGCCGATCCTTCTCGATTTCAAGGTCGTAGCGCGATTGCAGGTTCATCCAGAACCGTTCGGAGGTTCCGAAGAAGCGAGCCAGGCGCAGCGCGGTGTCGGCGCTGATCCGGCGCTGTCCGTGCACGATCTCGTTGATTCGCCTAGCGGGTACGGCGATCGAGCGCGCTAGCTGGTACTGGCTCAATTCCAGCGGCTCAAGGAACTCGGTCAGGAGGATCTCACCCGGATGTACCGGCGGCATGATCACGTCGTCGTTCATCTGTCCTCCTAGTGGTAGTCAACGATCTCGATATCTTCCGGTCCGGCGGCCGACCATGAGAAGCAGATCCGCCACTGCTGGTTGATCCTGATGCTGTGCTGTCCTTCCCTGTCGCCTCGGAGCTTCTCAAGCCGGTTGCCGGGCGGTACCCGAAGGTCCGCCAAGGTTTCTGCCGCGTCCAGCATGGCCAGCTTGCGCCACGCAACGCGTTGCGTAGGCCCGTCCAGTAGCCGCGATCGCTGTCGGTGCCAGATGGCCTCGGTCTCTCGGTCCTTGAAGGATCGCAGCACACTCATATGATAACGCGACGCGTTAATAACGCAAGGCGTTACGGTAGGCGTGGGCTGAGGAGCTAGCAGATCGGCGCGCGGACCCCTGCTGCGGCGGGTGCCGGGGACACCGCCGCGAGAGTGTCTAGCAGCACGTCTAGCGCGGTACGGGCCGTCTGCTCGTCCGCCCCGGGGCGGATCCGGGCGGTCAGGCCGATCGGCGGTGCCGCCGGCAGGCCGGCCACCTGGACCAGGCCCTCGGGCGGCTGCCCGGCCAGCGCGAGCAGGGCGATGCCGAGGCCGGCCCTGGCCGCGTTCATCACGCCCGCGAGGTAAGCGGCCTCGGCGACGACCTTGTTGCTGATGCCGTGCTCGTTGAGTACGGCGAGGGCCCGGCCGCGGATCGCGCACGGTGCCTCGATGGCGATGACCGGCAGCGGCCGGCCGTCGCGCGGCGGTGCCCAGTCGGGGGCGGCGCACCAGACGAGCGGCAGCGCGCCGACGCGCGTGCCTGGCCGGGCGCTTGCCTCGGTAATGAAGACCGCCAGGTCCACCTCGCCCCGGTCGACCGCCTCGTTGAGCGGCGTGGTGCGGTCGAACCGGAACTTGACCTCAAGGCCGGGGGAGGCGAGCGTGAGCGCCTCGACCACGGGGGGAAGGATATGGTCGGCCGCGTGATCGGTGGACCCGATGACGAACTCGGCGACCGAGGGGCCGGCGCCGTCGAGGCGGCGCAGCGCCTCGTCGTGCGCGGCGATTATCTTGCGGGCCTCGGCGAGCAGCGTGAGGCCGAGCGGGGTCAGCCGTGACCCGCGGCCGTCCCGGTCAACGACCGGTTTACCGAGGACACGTTCAAGCCGGCGGATGTGCTGGCTGACGGCGGACTGGCTGAGCTGGAGGTCAGCGGCCGCCTTGTGGAAGCCGCCGGAGTCGGCCACGGCGATCAGGCTCCGCAGCGGGATGATGTCCAGCTCTCGTGTCATGTCCAGCCCGTCGACTGATAAGCGTCCCCGATCATCGCGATTCGAGATCGTCGTTAGACGCGCCGGCAAGTTTCCGACTATTTTAGTCGATATTATAGAGTTCCGGCTCTGTAAAGTTACTCCCCTGGAGTTAGGAAGTTCGCGCATGACTCTGCTGCACCAGCATGCCCCCGGTGCCAGCTGGACCGAGCCGGAAGGACTCGCCCCTCGCGGCACGCTTGTCGTCATCCCCGGCCGCGGCGAGAGCCCGGCCGTGTACGAGCGCTTCGGCCGCCGGATCGCGGCCGACGCCTACCGGGTGCAGGTAGTGGCGGACCCCACGGAGGATGCCGATCTGACCACCGCCCAGATCGAGGGCGCGCTCGACGGCCCGCGGCCGTTTGTGCTGGCCGGGTCGGACACCGGGGCGCTCTTCGCCGTCGGGCTCGTGGCATCGGGGCGGCTGCCAAGCGTGGACGCGCTGATCCTGGCCGGCCTGCCGGTCAACGCCGGCACCGGATCCGCCGGCGAGTCCGAGCAACCGGCCAGCGCCGGAGCGGGCGTCTCCTGGGAAGAAGAACTCGGCGAACGGACCACCTGTCCGACGCATCGCGGCCGGCTCGACGGCGGTCTCGTCCGCCGGGGCGCGCTGTACGAACCGCTGCCGGAAGGCTGGACCGATCGGGCCGACCTCGCCCGGATCACCCGGCCCGTGCTGGGCATCCACGGCGACGACGACAAGGTCAGCCCGCTGTCCGCCGTGCGCGACCAGTACGCGGCCGCCCCGCAGGCCGAGCTTTTCTCCGTCGCGGGGACCACGCACGACGCGCTCAACAACGCGACGCACCGGACCGTCGCCGCCACGGTTGTCCTGTTCCTTGAGCGGCTCCGGCTCGGCGCCGAGCTGCTGCCGATCGCGGTCAGGGAATCCTGGTGAGTCCGGTCAGCACCGGCCCCGTCAACCGCTACATCGTCATCGGGGCGGGCGCCATCGGCGTGACCCTCGCCGCCGAGTTGCGGCGCGCGGGCCGGGACGTTCTCGTCGTCGCCCGGGGCAGCCAGCTGGACGCCCTCCGAGCGGGCACGCTGCGCTACGCGCGGCCCGACGGCACGCGCGTCCTCGACCTGCCCGCCGCCGCGGGCCCGGACGAGGTCACCCTGGCCGGCGGCGACGTGCTCATCGTCGCGACCAAGACGCAGGATGCGGACGCGGTGCTCGCCGACTGGGCCTGGCGGCCCGTCGCATCCGCCAGGCGGCCGGCCCGCCGCCGCGGTCATCCCGGTCGTCACGGTGCAGAACGGCCTTGACGCCGAGCGGTCCGCCCTGCGGAGGTTCGAGACGGTACTCGGTGCGGTGCTGTGGGTCGCGGCCGGCTACGTCGCAAGCGGAGAGGTCGCCGCGGCCGGCTGGCCCGCGGCCGGGATCATCTGGCTGGGCGCGTACCCGCGGGGCGAGCACCCGCTGCTCGCGCCGGTGGCCGCGGACCTGTCCGCGGCCGGCTTCCTGACCCACGTCGTGCCCGAGATCCAGCGCTGGAAGGCGGCCAAGCTCACCCGGAGCGTGACGTTCGCGATCCACGCGCTGTACCAGCCGGGGCCGCTGCGCGAGCGGGCGGAACGGCTGCTGCACGACGAGGCGCGCGAGATCCTCACCGCGTCGGGACTCGACATCGCGGACCCGGCGGCGGGCCCGGCGGGCGAGCGTGACCGCGTCACCCTGCGCCCGACGCAGGGGCCGCAGTACACGGGAAACTCCACGGCACAGAGCCTGACCCGCGCCAGCGGAGTGGAGACCGACTTCCTCAACGGCGAGATCGTGCTGGCCGCGCGGCTGGCCGGCCGCTCGGCCCCGGCCAATGCGGCGATCGCCGAGCGGGTCCACCGGGCCCGGCGGGACGGGACCGTCGCCGGGTCCCTGGACGACGCCGACCTCATCGCCACGCTCCCGCAGCTGGCTGGCGCGTCGGCAGCAGCACAAGATGCACCGGACCGTTCGGACGTGCTCGTTGACGTACTGGCGCTCCGCGGCGGCAGCAGCGGAGCAGGAAGCGGAGAAGGAGACGCCGCACCATGACCGGACCCGCACTGCCCGCCGCCGACACGTCCGGCGAGGCCCTGGCCGGACTGACGGCCACGCTGGCCGCCACCGCCGAGCACTACGACCGCACCGCGGAGTTCCCGTGGGAGCCGCTGAAGGCGGTGCACGACGCCGGGCTGCTCACCGTCGGCGTTGCCCCAGACTACGGCGGGCGTGACCTTCCGCTCACCGAGCTCGCCCGGATCCTGCAGGCGCTCGGCGAGGGCGACCCGTCGGTCGCGCTGCTGACCGCCATGACGATCTTCCAGCACCTACAGCAGGGGCGGCTGCGCAAGTGGCCGGAGACCCTGTACCGGAAGGTACTCGCCGAGTCCGCCGTGCGCCCGATCCTGCTCAACGCTGTCCGCGCGGAGCCGGAGCTGGGCGCGCCCGCGCGCGGCGGGCTGCCCGCCACGAAGGCGACCCGTACCGCCGCGGGCTGGCTGGTCAACGGCAGGAAGGCGTACGGGACCGGCGCGGAGGGCCTCGCCTACCACCTCGTGTGGGTGGCGACCGAGGATGACGACCCGCTCGTCGGGCACGCCATCGTCCCGGCGGACGCACCGGGGATTACGGTCATCCGCACCTGGGACCACTTCGGCCTGCGGGCCAGCAGCACGCACGACATCGTCTACGAGAACGTCGAGATACCGGCGGAGAACTTCCCTGGCGTTCCGGCGGCGCAGGCGGCCGCCGAGTCGGTGGCATTCGGCGCACCCGGCCTGGCGGTCATCGCCCTGTACGTGGGCGTCGCCCGGGCCGCGCAGAAGTTCTTTGTCACCTTCGCCAACGACCGGGTACCGTCCGCGCTCGGCCGGCCCATCGCCACCACCGAGCGGATCCAGACCGTCGCCGGCGAGATCGAGGCGCAGCTCATCGGCGCCGAGGAAATCCTGTACGGGCTCACCACCAGGATCGACGCCGGCGACCAGGACGCCGTGCGCCGGGCCGGCGTCGCGAAGCTGCTCATCACCAGGTCGATCCTCGCCGCGGGTCAGGCCGCGGTCGCCGCGCTCGGCAACCCCGCGCTGACCCGGGGCAACCCGCTCGAGCGGCACTACCGCGACCTCCACTGCTGCCGCATTCACCCGCCGCAGGATGACACCGCCCTCATCGCCGCCGGCCGCCGGGCCCTCGCGTCGCCTGGGTCACGCGAGATCGCGTAGAGCAGGATGTCGGTGTCAACGAACTGAACGGTCGTGAGCCTCGTCGCGGCCGAGCCGGTCGGCGCCGCGGAACTGGCCGATTTCTGACTGGACCTCGCGCTGCAGCACCTCTACCCGGGCGAACTCGTCCATTCGTCCGGACAACTGCTCAAGGTAGTCGGCGACGAGCGCACTCAGCGATGTGTCGCGCTGCGCGGCAGCGGCCCTGGCATTGCGGTACACGTGATCGGGGACAGAGACCGTAATATTCTTCACAGTTTCACAGTGACACAAGTCTTCGTGATCGCTCTGCTGGTGCTTGTCAGTGATCAGTCCTTTGAGTTGATGACGCCGTCGTCGGCCAGCGAGTGATGGGCCGCTGGTGAAGAGTGTGCGGAAGCGGCCCCGGCCGAGATGGCTACCGCCACGGCGGCTGCGGCGGCGGCCAGCGCTACCGTCCGGATTAGGCCGTGCTTTCGTGTCCTGCTCATGTGCTTACCCTCCGGTGCCCGGTTCAGGGCGGCCTCGCCGATGTACCGCCCCCAGTGGCGCGGTGGCGCAGTGGATCGGTGCGGTCAGTTCCGCGAATTGATGACGCCGTCGTCAGCCAGGGAATGGTGAGATGCTGCCGGGTGCACGCTCCCGGCGGCGAACGCCGCTGCCGCCGTCGCGGTCGCCGCGGCCAGCAATGCGGCCGCCCGCAGTATCCGGCGCACGATGTGTCGGCTTCCCGCCGTCCTCATGTTGCCTCCCACGATCGCGGGCCGGTCACGGCCGAGACATCGCAGACTCAGACGCTCTGATCGTAACAACGATCACCTCAAAGGCACAGAAAGCGGCAGCAAAATGAAAACGATGAGACCGGTGATACTGCGGAGCTTGTTATACCCCCGCAGACGTACAACGAGTTCGGGGCGTCTGCTCAGCCAGACGGCCCGGCAGGCGGCGGCAGGCGGCGGGGGTGCGCCGCCAACGGCACACCCCCGCCCCGGCGATCGGCCGGCTGAGGACCTTACTGGTTCAGAAGCTCGTGAAGTGCTCGAAGACGTGGCTGAAGTACCACGTCGGCTGGGCCACGCCGGAGCAGGTGCCCGCGCCCTTCGTGCCCACGCATCCGCCGTTGTCGCGCTGCAGAGCCCAGAAGGAGATCTGTCCTATCCCTTTCTGCTGCGCCCAGTGCAGGATCGTCGCCGCGTTGGCGGTCGAGAAGGTCTCGTCCGGGCCGAAGTCGTCGATGCCCGGCATCTCGGTGACGCCGATCGTGTGCCACAGTTGCTGGACCGGAGTCGTCGGGTAGAGCGACCGCAACTGGGTGACCACGTCGGCCGCGGCGCTCTCGGTGTCGGCCACCATGTCCTGCTCGGTGCCGATGTAGTAGTCGAACGTCATGATGTTGACGGTCGAGATCTGAGCGTGGTCGGCCACCGCGTTCTGCAGGACGGCAAGCTGGGCGGCGGGCAGGCCGGTCGGGAACGTCCCCAGCGTGTAGGAGAACTGGATCTGCCGGTGGTGGGCCGCGGCCCACGCCTCCACCATCGCGATCGCCTCGTTGCGCCGGTTGATCCCGGCGGTGTTGGTGAGCGAGTCGGCTTCGACGTCCAGGTCGATGCGAGGCACGTTGTACGTCGTGATCAGGCTCTCGTATACCGCGGCGATGGCCGGAACGCTCGTGCAGCTGTCGGCGATGTCGGTGCCGGTGGTGTCGGCGCCGTAGCCGCCGAACGACGGGATCACGTTGCCGCCGCTCGCCTGGATGGCCGCGATGTCGCTGCCGTAAGTCGATGCGGCGATCGGCTCGGTGGTGACACCGTTCCAGTAGGCCGTGCAGGAGCCGGCCGTGGCCGTCTGCAGGAACGCCAGCGACAGGTACTTGGCCCCCGACTGCTGCGACAGCGAGGCGAGGTCGGTGCTGGCGTCGTACGTCTCGTAGTAGGGGTCGAAGACCTGGTACGGCAGCGGGCGGGAGCTCAGGCTGTTTCCCGGGCTGGCGCTGACGCTGGCGCTCGCGCCGGCCGCGGTGGTGCCGAGCGCTAGCAGTGCGGTGGCGCCGGTGGCCAGCGCGCCTAGGAGTGTTGCTTGTCGTCGTCTCATGCGCGGATCCCTCTCAGGGCGGAATCGGACGAGTGGAACGTCAGTCGGCGGCGCGACATGGGGTCATCGCGCCGCCGGGCCAGCACACTTAAAACAAATAGT
The DNA here is from genome assembly GCA_963785645.1 of uncultured Actinomycetota bacterium. Lineage (GTDB taxonomy): Bacteria > Actinomycetota > Actinomycetes > Streptosporangiales > Streptosporangiaceae > Trebonia. Next base: position 259,836 of record CAWAWG010000010.1, on the reverse strand, counting down.
AAAGTTTCCTATTTGTTGAGCGTGACGCTAGTCCTCCGCCGTGCCGCCGTCAAGAGCCTGCCGGGCCAGGGAACTAGCTCCAGCGACGGCTATCTCCCGGCCTGCCGCGTAAGGACCTTCACAATGCCGTGTCGTTAAGCGACGCACGGTGCCTGTGATCGCCATGTGTCCTGCGAACGGCCACCGCCGCACTGCGTCCTTTCCCGAAGCGGCCCGTCGGCCGGCTGCCGCCTCGCCCCGCAGGCAGCCAGTGACGGTGCACTGGAACCGCGAAATCGTTCGGGATGATCATTTGAGTTATCCCGAACGACTTCGGCATTCTCTAACTCGACGCACTCTTTCCCGAGGCGGCCAGACAGCAGGGGCTCGCGACCGGGAGAACGGTCTAACAAGGCAACCGCACTTCGTTACTTTGTCCCGGCACCGGGCGCACGCTGCCCGGATTGCAGCGATATGCCCGACCCGGCCACCATCTGCCGCGACACCGCGCTCACCTCTGCTTACCAACCGGTGCCGCATTTACCGCAAAGCGGACATGATCATGGTCGCCTGCTAGGCAAAGACGATGATTATGGTTACCGGTTAGGCAAAGTACGGTCACCGCCTAGGCAAAGCCGCGGCGGTGCGCGGAGGCCGGGAGGCCACCTCGCGGATATTCACGAAGTGCCGCAGAAGTACTAAGTCCTTGTCGGGCCGCGATGTGACGGCGCCCGAGTCGGACTGCGGACGCGCCGCCGGGGCGGCGTGGGCCAGGAGGGTCCGGTAGCGGGCGGCGATGTCGGCCTGGTCGGCCGGCTCGGGGACGGTGCGCTCACTCACCCGGATGATCATGGCCGCCTGGTCCAGGAGGACCTGGGACCGGCCGGCCGGTGCTACCGCCATGACCTTGGCGAGCACGTCAAGTTGCCTGATCAGGACCGCGGGCATGCCGTCGGCGGCCTGGCGGACCTTCTCGAACGACCGCTGGACCAGGCGCTCATAGCTGACCGGGACCGTGATGAGCCTGATGGTGCCGAGGCGGTCCAGGTGGACCGACTGCGGGTACCATCCGACGGCGATCTTGCACAGTCCGTCGCCCAGCCAGTCGATACAGGTCAGGGCGGTGAAGGTGTCGTTGACGGCGGGGGACAGGGCCCGGATACCGATCTCCACGAGCTGGTCGATGCCGAAGGCGATGTCCTGGCTCAGGGTGCGCAGCGGCCCGGTGATGTGCACGTTCTCCAGGCGGTGGGCTATCGCGGCCGCGGCCTCGGGCGGCCAGACGGTCGCCATGGGACGGCCCGCGGTAAGGAAGTGTCCCGGCCGGTGTTCCAAGCGGATGACGGCATCGTGCTCGGCGGCGATCCGTACCAGCGTCGCGTGCCGGACGAACTGCAGGTAGCCGCTGGCCGGGGCCGCGACCACGTGGCCCGAGCGGTCGAGCCGGGCGCGCAGTAGCTCCGCTGACGGCCCGTTGACCTGGGCTGTTTCGGTGCGCGCGGAACCTGCGCTGGCCGTCGAATCGCCGGTAAGCGGGGGTGCCGCCTCGGCGTCGATGGCCTCGGCGAGGTCGTGCGCGATGCTGGCGATGACCGCGGGCAGCTGGATGGCGGTGGCGATGTGGTGGATGAAGTAGATGAGCACGCCGAGGTCGATCACGGTCAGGGCGAGCGCCACCGTCACCGACAGGTGCGGCACGAACGTGCTCCCGATCGAGATGAGCACGAGCATCGCGTAGAAGAAGGTCGCCACGAAGGTCCCCAGGGTCACCTGGGCGCCCCGGTCCCTGATGAAGGTCCGCAGCATCCGCGGCCCGAACTGCTGTGACGCCAGCGTCAGCGCCACGATCACGATGGAGAAGACCACGCCGACGACGGTGATGATCGCACCGGCCAGCGACGACAGGATCTCCCTGGCGGCGTCCGGCGAGCCGCTGATCACCCACGACGGCAGCCGCAGTTCGCCGTGGAAGGCGGCCTCGTCGATGCTCACGGTCACCGCGAACAGCGCGACCGCCGCCAGGCTCTCCAGGGCGGGGATGAACCACAGGTTCGTGCGGAGCGCCTCGTTGCGCCAGTCAGATTCAACGGCGAGCCTGCGGAGCGTTATGCGCATGGTCCCCGGTCCCCGTCCATGTGGCCCCGTCGCAGGAGCACTGTCAGAAAATGGCCGTCTCAAAATGGCACTGTTAAAATCAGCGCCGACCAGGCTTCCCGGCTCACCTGCGGCAATGATAGCCGCCGCGGGCCGACACGGTTGATCCTGCTCACCGGGGTCGCGTCGATGCTGCCTGAGCTGGCGCCGGTCTTGTCCCCGGACTGGTTCTGTTGTCTCATTGTGACTATTCGGTCCCGGCCAAAGGCGTGCCGGGGTCCGCAAGGGAGATGAGCGTTCATGACAGTGACCGTGGACCAGACCGTAGAGGAGTTCACCGCTACTCCCCGCCAGCTTTTCATCAACGGTCAGTGGGCCGACGCGGCCTCGGGTAAGACGTTCGAGACGCCGAACCCCGCGACCGGCGCCACCCTGGCCCGCGTTGCGGAGGGGGATGCCGAGGACGTCGACCGGGCCGTCCGGGCCGCGCGGAAGGCGTTCGACGAGGGCCCGTGGGGCCGCATCACGCCGTCCGAGCGCGGCCGGATCATCTGGCGGATCGGTGACCTGATCCTTGAGCACGCCGAAGAACTTGCCCAGCTTGAATCGCTGGACAACGGCAAGCCTTACGCCGTCGCGCTCGGGGCCGACATCCCGCTCGCGGCCGACCTGTTCCACTACATGGCCGGCTGGGCGACAAAGATCGAGGGAAACTCGATAAACATTTCTGTGCCCTATATGCCGGGTGCTAACTTCCACTCCTACACGCTGCGCGAGCCGGTGGGGGTGGTCGGGCAGATCATCCCGTGGAACTTCCCGCTGCTGATGGCCGCGTGGAAGCTCGGCCCGGCGCTGACCACGGGCAACACCGTGGTGCTGAAGCCGGCCGAGCAGACGCCGCTCACCGCGATCCGCCTCGCGGGTCTGCTCGCCGAGGCCGGCGTACCGGACGGCGTGGTAAACGTGATCAGCGGTTTCGGCGAGACCGCCGGCGCCGCGCTCGCCGCCCACCCGCTGGTGGACAAGGTCGCCTTCACCGGGTCGACCGAGGTCGGCCGGCTGATCGTGCACGCGGCGGCGGGGAACCTCAAGAAGGTCTCGCTGGAACTCGGCGGCAAGTCGCCGAACATCGTCTTCGACGACGCCTCACCCGAGGCCGTGGCGGGCGCCGCGAACGCGATCTTCTTCAACCACGGCCAGTGCTGTGTCGCCGGCTCGCGGCTGTTCGTCCAGCAGAGCCGGTTCGACGAGGTCATCGAGGGCGTCTCCGAGATCGCCAAGTCGATCAAGCTCGGCCCCGGCATGAGTGCCGACACCCAGATGGGCCCGCTGGTTTCCGACGAGCAACTGCGCCGGGTCACCGGATACCTGGAGTCCGGCAAGGAGGACGGCGCCACGGCAGTTACCGGCGGCGGCCGCTGGGGCGACACCGGCTACTTTGTCGAGCCGACGGTGATCACCAACGCAACGCCGGACATGAAGATCGTCCGTGAGGAGATCTTCGGCCCGGTCGTGGTCGCGGCGCCGTTCCAGACGCTCGACGAGATCGCCGCTGCCGCCAACGACTCCGAGTACGGCCTCGGCGCGGGCATCTGGACCCAGGACATCTCCAAGGCGCACGCGCTGGCCAAGAAGCTCCGGGCCGGCACGGTCTGGATCAACTGCTACAACGTGTTCGACGCATCCCTGCCGTTCGGCGGCTACAAGCAGTCCGGCTGGGGCCGCGAGATGGGACACGAGGTGCTGGAGTCCTACACCGAGGTCAAGGCCGTCACCGCCCAGCTGTAACGGACGAGACCTAGCGCAGACGGGGACCAGGCGCAGCGCGCCTGGTCCCCGTCAGTAACTCCCACCTTTGGTCTGGTCGGGGGCTGCTCTTATCGTGGGTATGTGACGACTGAGGATGAGCGGGCCGTGCGGCTGCTTGATGCCCAGGCCAGTGCGGTGGCGCTGTTCGACGAGGTCGCTGTGCGCGGCCTCATCGCGGCGGGGCAGAGCGAGCAGGCGGTGAGCGACCGGATCAGGGACCTGGCCAACGAGATGTTCGGGAAGACCAGGCACTGGCACAAGCGCATCGTCCGGTCCGGCCCGCACACCCTGCACCCGTACCGGGAGAACCCGCCCGATCGGGTCATCGGCGCCGATGACATCGTCTTCGCGGACTTCGGGCCGATCTTCGAGGAGTTCGAGGCCGATCTGGGGCGCACGTACGTGCTCGGCAGCGATCCGGCCAAGCAGCGGCTCGCGGCGGACCTGCCGGTCATCTTCGACGCGGGCCGCCGCTACTTCGCCTGCCACCCCGGCATCACCGGCGCGCAGCTGCACGCCGAGGTGAGCCGGCTGGCGAGCGCGGCCGGCTGGTCGCTGGGCGGCCGGCACGCGGGTCACCTGGTCGGCGAGTTCCCGCACGAGAAGATCGACGGCGCGGACATCGAGTCTTACATCGCACCGGGCAACACCACGCCTATGCGCCGCCGCGACCAGGCCGGGCGGCTGTGCCACTGGATTCTGGAAATCCACCTGACCGACACCGCCCGCGGTTTCGGCGGTTTCTACGAGCAGCTCCTTGACCTTGACCTTGACTAGGCGCGGGCGCGGCCTTAGGCGCCGGCCCGGCGAGGAGGACGCGGCCGAGTGCGTACGCGCCGGCCAGGTCGTCGCCGCGATAGCTGACGGCGGCAAGATCCGCGAGGTGGTGATCCGCGTTCACCGCCACCGTCTTATCCAGCTGGCGGAAGAGCGGCGCGTCCGACATCGAGTCCCCGTAGGCCACACACCGGGAACGCGCCAGGCCGTGCCTCGCCCGCAGCTCATCAACCACGCGGACCTTATCGTCCGGGGTGAGAATGCCGCTCGGATCGAGCGGCTCGCGCAGCGGCAGCGCCGGGAACCGCGACGCCACCACATCATCGAAGCCGAGCCCGAGCAGGTGCCGCGCGAAGAAGTCGGGCGACATGGTGATCACCACTGACCGTTCGCCGCGCTCCCGGATGTCCGCGCAGACCCCAGGGATGCCGTCCAGCCAGGGGCAGGCGCCGAACACCGTCGCGACCGCCGCCGCCGTCAGGCTTTGCCACAGGCCGTGAATGCCGCTCGCGAAGGTCCGCGTACCGATCTCGCCGGCCGCGAACCGCGCCTCAAGCCGGTCCAGCTCCGCCGTGCACCCCAGATGCCGCGCGATCTCCAGGCTGGCCGTGGTTCCCTTGAGAAGCGTTCCGTCCATATCGAAAACGTGCAGTGCCACGCGGGCAATTATCCGCGATCACCCGTCCGGCAGGCGACTGAATAACCGCCGAACATAGGGCCTTCTGCCTATCCCATCAAACCGGGTCACAGAATTGTGCTGAACGGCCCTATGTTCGACTGCCGGGTCGTGCCGAGGACACAAGAGCAGCGTTGCCGTTGCCTAGGAGCTGAAGGTCAGGATCTCCGCGCTGCTGGCGGGTATCGTCACGGTGACCGTCGCGCCGCCGACGTTGAAGCCGACCGGGTTCGGCGCCGGCAGGGCGCCGTTGGCCTGGACGGTTTGCCCGCCGAGGGTGATGCCGCCGGTGGCGGTCAGCCCGCCGCTGGCACTGAGGTCCACCTGGCTTGCCCGGCTGTAGGAGGCGCCGAGGGTCAGCTGCACGGTGCTCGCCCCCGTCGTCGAGGCGTTGTCCACGTCGTCGAGGACCACGGTCATCGTGCCGTTGGAGTGACGGACGGCGTAGGCCCGGACGTCCGTGTACACCGGATTGGTCAAGTTGAGGAACGCCCCGGTGCCCACGTCGCGCACCGCCGCCAGGCCGTAGTACTCCGGCTGCGCGGCCAGGTCACCCGCCGCGGCGTCCGCGGCAGTCGGCGCGCACAGCGGCGTGTAGTACATGAACAGGGGCTTCGCGGTGTCGCACTGCAAGACTGTTCCGTGCATGTAGTCGCCGGCTACGCCCTCGCGGGCCGTGACCAGCTGGTCGTCGAGCTCCCAGAGGGCGGCGGCGAACACGTCGCTCACCCCGTGCTGGCCCTCGCAGACCACGGAATTACCCTCGTCGATGACCGCGGGAACGCCCAGCGGGGCGGCCGCCGCAACCGCCTCGTCGGCCTCCGCCTTCTCGTTGTTGCGCACCGTCGCGCCGAGCAGCTCCGCGATCGTCGGGCTGCCGCCGCACGTGCTGCTCACCAGGGGATAGTAGTGACTGGTGAGCTCGCTGACCTGCGGTGTCGTAAGTGCTTTCTGGGCGCTCACGAAGCTCTGCTGGAAGCTGCCGTTGGGTGCTCCGGCGGCGTCGGTACCCTCGATGGACACGCCCGGTGCGGCCTGCCTGATCGCCGAGACGTAGGCGGCGAAGTCGGTCAGGTACTGCGCCGGGCTGCTCTCGTACTTTGAGTAGAGGTCCGGCTCGTTGCCGATCTCGATGGCCTGCAAGGCGGAGCCCAGTGCCGCCTGCGCATGCCGCGCCTCGTCGGCGGCCCGGGCCGGGTCGTACTCCTTCAGGTTGACGCCCAGGATCACCTTCCAGCCGCTGGCCCGGGCGAGCCCGGCCAGCGCCGTCAGGTCCGCCGGCGTGATCGTGGCGATCGACCATGACGGCGCGGTCTCGCCGGCGGAGGTCCAGAACGTCTCGTCCACGGTGTTACCGCCGATGCGCATCACAGACGAGGGGCTGATCGTGTCCAGGTAGGACGCCAGGTCGCCGGCCGTGAATCCGGGAAGCGCCAGGTCGGAGGCCTCGAAGGACAGGCCGGCCGAGGACTGCGTCAGCGAGGTGCCCGTAGTGGTGGTGCTGATGGCGATGACCGGCGCCGCGGCGTCCGCGGCCGGCGCCAGGGCGGCTGCGGTTGCCACGGCCAGGGCGGCGGCGGCCACCAGTGCGGCCGTACGGCCTGGCAGGTGGGGGCGGGAGCGGCGACGGAGTACGTGGGTGCGGTCCATGGGCAACGGTGCCTTCTGTGAACGACTGCGCGGACGGGCCTCTCGATCGCTAGATTCTCATGCAGTGCGCTTCGCCGGCAGCATTCATATGTTGGCCTTAAGGGATTTTTATGCCTGACTCGTCCCGGTCGGGCATTTCCGCGAGAGCACCTCACCGTAGAAACAGCAGTCACAGGGGATAATCGATTCTGTCCAGAAATGCGCGTCGCCAGGGATAGGGAAACGGTCACGTCATGAAGTCCAGATGAATTTCCAGTGCGTGGGTGCCTGGAGCGGGATTATGTGCGCGTTCTTGTTCTTCGTGGGCCTGCTTGCGGGAGGTCTTATTCCGCTCCTGACGAGCTCGGCCCTCACCTCCCAGGGGTGATGACCGACGGGGACTGGTCGGAGAGGCTGCTGTCTTAGAGAGGGAGGCGGCAATGTCGGAGTACATCCTTGGGACCGCGGCTCGCTGCTCAGATGGTTCCTGCGGCGTGGTCAGCCGCACGATCCTGGACCCGGCCACCAGAGCGGTCACCCATCTGGTCGTCCTGCCGAAGCACCACTCCATGGACGGTCGGCTGGTGCCGGTCGACGTGGTCGAGACGGCGACCTCGGAGGAGATAAAACTGCGCTGTACCCTGGCCGACTTTGCCCGGTTCGATCCGGCCGCGGAAGTCGACCTGGCCGAAGGCGACATGGGCCGTCTGGGCGTCGGCATGCCAGTGGCCGGCCTGGGAGTCGACATGGGCATGGGCTACAGCAACCCGGTCATCGTCACCCACGCCGTCCCGTTGGGGGAGACCGAGGTGGAGCGGCACGAGAGCGTCCACTGCCTGGACGGCGAGATCGGGCAGGTCGAGGGCTTCATCACCAGCCGGACCGATCACAAGGTGACCCACGTGCTACTCAAGGAGGGCCACCTGTGGGGCCGCAGGCAGGTAGCCATCCCGGTCAGCGCCGTCACTTCGGTCGACGCGGGGATCCGGGTCAACCTGACCAAGCAAGAGGTGGAAGACCTGCCACCGGTCGACCCGTCGTAACCGCCGGGCGCACGCCGCTAGCGGGGGAGCGCGTCGGCTAGGGCCCGGCGCGCATAGGCTCGCACGTCGGCGTCGCTGTCGTCGGTCGCGGCGCGCAGGATGTCTAGCGTATCCGGGTACGGCGCCAAGGCGATGACCGCGGCCTTGCGCACGTCTGGATGCGGGTCGGCCGCCGCGCCGGCCAGCGCCGTGACCAGCGCCGCCTTGCTTACGCCGGTAGGGGCTGCGCCGAGCGCCTGCGCCGCGCCCGCCCGTACCTGCCACGCCTGGTCCCGCAGCGCGGCGAGCGCCAGGTCGGCCAGCGGGGAGGGGCAGCCGAGCGCTCCGGCGGCGGTGAACGCGGCCGCCCTGACATGCGGGTCCTGGTCGGCCGCGAGCCGCCGCAGCGCGGTGGCCGCCCCGGGATCCCCGATGGCGGCCAGTGCGCCGGCGACGCCGATCCGCACCTGCTGGGACGCGTCGCAGGCCGCGCCGGCCACCGCCTGCCGGTCGCCGAGCCGGGCCAGCCCGCGCACCGCGCTCAACCGGACCCGGTGGTCGGCGTCACCGAGCGCCGCCGAGAACACGGCGTCGTCGCCGGCGCCCATCTCGCCCAGTGCATCCAGGGCGGCGCAGCGGACGACGGGATTGCTCCCGGCGGCCGCCCGCCGCAGCCCGTCGAGCAGCGCTGCATCGGAAGACGGCAGGACCATGGCGAGTTCGCGCAGTGCGGCCGCGGCCGCGTGCCTTACCAGGCCGTGCGAGTCCAGCGCGGCCGAGGCCAGCGCAGCCCCGGCGCCGGCCGGCACCGACTCCGCGAGTACGCCGACCGCGGCCCGGCGCACCCGGGGATCCGGGTCCTGGAGGAACGGCCCGAGGTCGGCCAGCGAAGGACTCGTTTCCGCGAGCCGCAGCAGCTCAGGCAGCCGCGCCGACGTGCCAAGGCCGCCCGGTGCACTCAACGGCCGGTCTTGCGCCGCGGCCGACGCGTCGCCGCGCGCGGTCAGCGACGGTCCCGCCGCCCCGATCGGGTCGCCGAGGATGACCTCGGTGACGTCCCGTTCTGGCTGGGTGAACTCGGCCACCGGCACCCGGTAGGGCGCGACCGCGCGCTTGACGAACTCCGGCGTGCCCGCCGCGCCCCGCCGCACGTTGAGGTGCCAGAACCAGGCGTCGTCGTCCCGTCCGGGCCGGTCAGCCCGCTGGTGATACAGGCCCCAGCGCGACTCGGCGCGGACCAGGGACGCGCGCGGGCCAACTCGGCGCAGTCCCTGATGAACGTGACTTCGGCGCAGCGCATCAGCTCGTGCGGCGAGCGCGCTCCCATCGCCGCGATCTCTGTCTCCATCCGCGCGAAGGCCTCCAGGGCGATCATGAGCCTGGCCTCGGTCTTCGGCGGGGCGACGTAGTCGTTGACGAAGCGGCGCAGCTTGTATTCGACCTGAGTCTGCGGAGGGCCTTGCGGATTGCGCAGCGGCCGGTAGATCAGCTCGTGCGCCGCGGCGATCTGGTCTTCCGGCAGTACCTCGGCCAGGGTGATCCGCTCCTGGCGGACGAGGCCGCGTCGGCCCCGGCCAGGTCGCCGAACACGAACGCGCCGATCATGTAGTTGTGCGGCACGCAGGCGAGGTCGCCGGCCGCGTAGAGGCCGGGAACGGTGGTCCGGGCGTTCGCGTCTACCCACACCCCCGAGGACGAGTGCCCGCCGCACAACCCGATCTCGGAAATGTGCATTTCCACGTCGTGGGTTCGGTAGTCGTGCTGCCGCCCGGCGTGGAATGTCCCGCGCGAGGGCCGTTCGGTCGTGTGCAGGATGCCTTCCAGTTCGGCCAGCACCGGCGCGGGCAGATGGGTGAGCTTGAGGTAGATGGGCCCGCGGGCCGATGCGATCTCCCGCGCCACCTCGGCCATCATCTGCCCGGACCAATAGTCGCAGTCCACGAACCGCTCGCCCTGGTGGTTAACCTGGTAGCCGCCGAACGGGTTGGCGACGTACGCGCAGGCGGGTCCGTTGTAGTCCTTGATCAGCGGGTTGACCTGGAAGCATTCAAGCCCGGACAACTCGGTGCCCGCGTGGTAGGCCATCGCGTGCCCGTCTCCCGCGTTGGTCGGGTTCTCGTAGGTGCCGTACAGGTACCCGCTGGCCGGTAGCCCAGCCGCCCGCAGGCTCCGGTGGCGAGGATGACCGCGCCCGCCGCGACGGTGACGAATTCGCCGGTCCGCGTGTTAAACCCGGCCAGCCCGCACGCCCGCCCGTCCGGTCCGGTCAGGACGCGCACCGGCATCACCCGGTTCTCGATCCGCACCCGTTCCCTGATGGACCGCTGCCGCAGCACCCGGTACAGCACCTTCTTGACGTCCTTGCCTTCCGGCATGGGCAGCACGTAGGAGCCGGACCGGTGGACCCGGCGCACGTCGTACTCGCCGCGCAGATCCTTGGCGAACTTCACCCCGTAGCGCTTGAGCCGCTGGACCATCTCGTAGCCGCGGGTGGCGGTCTGCCAGATCGTCTCCTGGTTGATCACCCCGTCGTTGGCCCGGGTGATCTCGGCGACGTAGTCTTCCGGGGTCGCCCGGCCGGGGATGACGGCGTTGTTCACCCCGTCCATGCCCATGGCCAGCGCACCGGAGTGCCGCACATGCGCCTTCTCGATCAGCAGCACGGAAGCACCGGCTCGGCCGCCGTGATGGCGGCCATCGTCCCTGCCGTCCCGCCCCCCACGACGGCGACGTCGCAGCACAGCGTGGTCGCCTCCGCGCCGGTGGTTCCGGGAACCGGCGGGATCTGCATGACCGGGATCTCCGTGACGGGGCTCACCTCAGCAGGTACGGCATGTTGACGGTGACCGCGCCGGTCGGGCAGCGGTCCGCGCACGGACCGCAGTACCAGCACTCGTCGACGTGCATGTACGCCTTGCCGGTCTCCGGGTTGATCGCCAGCGAATCGAGCGGGCAGATATCGACGCACAGCCGGCAGCCGTCGACGCAAAGCGACTCGTCGATGGTCACGGGCACGTCCGCGCGCGATGTCACGAGGGGCATCTGGTTCAGTCCTTACCGTTGAAACGCCGCAGCGAGCCGGTCAGCATGAGCCGGTCGCCGCGAATCCGGATGTACTCAAGGTCGACGGGACGCCCGTCCGCCAGGCAAGCGATCCGCTCGGCGGCCAGCAGGGCGGCACCGGGCACGACGGACAGCAGCGCCGCGGTGCGCGGGTCGGCGTTGACCGCCTCCACCGTGAGCGTGCCGCCGGACAGCGCCTGCCCCGTGTGCCGTTCGATCAGGGCGAAGATATCGGTGCCGGCCAGGTCGTCGGCGATGACAGCCTCACCGGGGTCCCGGGTGAGATAGGTGAGATCGAGGGAGAGCGGCTGGCCGTTCAGCCTCCTGAGCCGTTCGACGTACACCACCTCGGCTTCGCCGAGCCGGGCCGCGATCGCCGGCGGCGCGCTGACCAGCCCGGCCGCCCGCACCTCGTTGACCACCGAGCCGTGCTCCCTGAGCTCTTCGGCCAGGCCGCTCAGCCGCGACATGCCGTGCGGATACCTGGCCTCGGCCACCACCACCGTCCCGGTCCCCTGAACGCGTGCGATGAGCCCCTCGGCGGACAGCGCGGCCAGAGCGTCCCTGACCACGTTGCGGGACACCCCGAACTCGCTCCCCAGCTGCTCCTCCCCGGGCAGCACACCGTCGGGGAACGAGCCGGACAGCACCTGGCGGCGCAGAATCCCCGCGACTTGTCGGGCGCGGTCGGCTCGCAGCCGCCGGGCGTCGGCAAGTACGTTCGATGTCGGCGGCATGGTGCAAGGCTAGTTGTCCGATCTGGATATGGGAATATGCCGTCCGATACGCCACTCGGATTTCCGAAAACTCCCTCTCTGCCTGCGACGATAAGATCCACGGGTGGCGTTACGCCACCGGCCCTTGGCGGATGTGCGTTTAGTGTCGTGATAGCGATCCTGGTAGTTAATTGCCCGTCCATCAGTTGCCGCCCGGTGAGCGGCTGCCGCCCGTGTGAACTAGTGGGCGGGGCGCTACCGCCTGGAACGTCGTGCCAAGCCCGGCTCGGCCCGCTGTGGCGTGGTCGGCCACCGCATGTGCGCGTAAGGGCTTCGTAAGGAAGTTGCGTGTAAGGGCGGCGCGGTGATCGACCGCTAATCGGTCGGCTGCGGAAAGTTGCCGCGGCAGACAAGGAGTCAGGTACCGTGCACCGTCTGAAGAACCAGGCCCTAGCCATCGCGCTTGGCAGCGCAGTTGTCGGCGGACTCGCGCTCGCCGGCGCCGCCAGCGCCTCGGCCGCGACCCTGCCAGGGAGCGCCAGTGCGCACGGGTGGGTCTACACCAGCACCAATGCCACGACAGGCAACCAGGTCGACGTGTTCGCCCGCGCCGCCAACGGCACCCTCACCCCGGCCGGGACCTACAGCACCGGCGGGATCGGAAGCGGTGCGAGCGGGTTCTCCCAGGGCTCGGTCACGCTGTCACCGGACGGCGGGACGCTGCTGGTCGTGAACGCCGGGTCCAACCAGGTCTCGGACTTCGCCGTCCTGCCCGGCGGGGTCCTCCGGCTGCGGAATGTCGTGGCCAGCGGCGGCACCGACCCGATCAGCGTCGCGGTCAACGGCGGCCTCGCAGCGGTACTGAACGCGGGTGGCACGGCCAACGTCACCGGCTTCCGGGCCGGCTTCGCTGGCCTGACCGCCATCGCAGGCGGCAGCCAGCCGCTGAGCGCCGGGGCGAGCAGCCCCGAGGACGTCGCCATCAGCCCCGACGACGGGCACGTGGTGGTGACCGAGAAGGTATCCGACACGGTCGACACCTTCGCGGTCGGCCGGGGCGGAACGCTCGGCCCGGCCGTCACCAGCCCGTCGGACTCCGCCCTGTCGTTCGCCGAGGTCTTCACCCCGTCCGGTCAGCTTCTCGTCGCCGACGATGGCGCCGCGGGCACCTCGGCGCTCTCTGCCTACCGGATCAAGCCAACCGGGACGCTCAGCGCGACGCAGGCCGCCGTTTCCGACGGCCAGACAGCCGCCTGCTGGGTGGCCATTGCCCCTCGTGACGGCGATGTGTTCGTCGACAACGCCGGCAGCGGCACGGTCAGCAGCTACCAGGTCTCGCCGTTCGGGCGCGTGACGTTCGTCGGCAACACCAGCGTCGGGAGCAGCGCGAAGCCGCTCGACGACGCCGTCTCCTCCGACGGCCGTGACCTGTACGTGTTCAACGCGGCCCAGGATCAGCTGGCCGAATTCAGCGTCGGCCCCGATGCCCAGCTCACCGCTGCCGGCACCCAGGCACTGCCCGCCGGATCGGCCGGCGTCGCCGCCAGCTGACACCAGGACCGGCCGGCACCGTCAGCCGCCCCGGGGCGGCCCGCGGCCGCGAAGACAGTGGATGGCTGTGCGCGCTATCACGCGCACAGCCATCCACCGTCTTTATCTCCGTCCCTTATCTCCGTCGCGGACCGCCCGGTATGTCGGATTCTGCCGGCGGAAGGCCGCATCCGCGCCTAGCGGTAGCCTGTCGAGCGTGGAGGGTGCCAGCGTGACGGTCGAGAACCTGGACGAGGAGTCGTCGGCCTGGGTGCGCCGGCTGGGCGCCGCGGGCCCGGAGCAGCCGACGGCCGAGCGTGAACTGCACGCGCGACTGGTCCGCATCGCGCTGACCGAGGTCCGGCGCCGGTCGGCCAGCACGCCGGTGACCGGCCAGGAGCTTGAGGACGTGGCGCACCAGGCAGCAGGCGACGCCATGCTCGCGATCCTGGCCAAGCTCGGAGACTTCCGCGGCGAGAGCAGGTTCATCACGTGGGCGTACCGGTTCGTCATCCTCGAGGTGTCAAGCAAGCTCGGCAGGCACTACTGGCGCAACCCGCCGGTCGCGCTTGACACCGGGCAGTGGGAGCGGCTTCCCGACCGTATCGGGATCGATCCGGCCCGGAACGCGGAGTCGGCGGGCATCCTGGCCGAGGTACGCCGGGTCGTCGACGATGAGCTGACCGGGCACCAGCGGCGGGTCTTCGTGGCGATCGTGGTCGACGGCATACCGCTCGACGCGCTGGCCGTCGAGCTTGGCCTGGCCCGTAACGCCATATACAAGGTGATCTTCGACGCCCGGCGGAAGATCCGCCGCGCGCTTGTCGCCAAGGGATACCTGGAAGAGCCAGGCTTGGAGCAGCAATGAGCGAGCTTGCGAGCGAATCGGTAAGTACAGTGCGTCCGCGAATGCGGACTCCGAGCGCTAGCGAGGTGCACCAGTGAGCGATCTGGAGAGACTGGACCGGTTCCTGCGCACCGACCCCCGTGATGTCGGGTGCGACGAGGCGATTGCCGTCCTGCACATCTACGTCGACCTGGTGGCGGCGGGTGAGGACCCGGCCGGGCGGTTCCCCGGCGTCGCCGTCCACCTGCGCGCCTGCGGCCCGTGCAGCGAGGACTTCTCCGGGCTCCTCCAAGCGGTCACCGATCGCTAGGTCAACCGGGACAACAGCAGGCACGGTGAACGGCGCTGGGGTAACGACTCCGGGGCGAGATCCATTGGTAAGACCTACGGCCTGAGGCGACGCGTACATACCGGACGGTCCCGACCGGGATCGTCCCGGCAACCATGAAGGAGAACCGCGATGCCTCTGCTCCACCCCGGAGACCCGTTCCCCCGGCTGACCATCGACACCACCGACGGGCAGACGCTCGCCATCCCGGACGCGTTCGCCGGCGACTTCGCGGTGGTGCTGTTCTACCGGGGTTCCTGGTGCCCCTACTGCAATGCGCAGCTGAGCTCCTTCGAACGGGCCGGCGAGACGCTGGCGGACAACGGCATCCGTGTCGCCGCCCTCTCCGTCGACGACAAGGAGTCCACCGCCGCCCTCGTCGCCAAGCACAAACTGACCTTCCCCGTCGGCTACGGCGCCGATGCGGCGGCCGTCGCCGCGCTGACCGGCGCCTTCGTCAACCCCGATCCGGCCTTCCTGCAGTCCACCGGCTTCGTACTCGACCCGGCCGGGAAGGTTGTCGTGAGCGTGTACTCAAGCGGCCCCATCGGGCGGCTCGTCCCCGAGGATGTCCTCGGCCTGGTCGGCTACCTGCGACAGCACGTCGCAAAGGCGACCGCATGACGGACCTGCATTCCTAATTGACCCGATATGCCCGGCGCCCGGCGCATAGGGCTCGTCCAGAAATAAACCGTAGACGCGAACCGCAGGGAGACGGGCCCGAGAAACCTACGGGTTATTTTTGCGCAGGCACATAGGGCCATTTCGTGCGCCGCATAAGCCGCATATTGGGACCGCTACTCGTCGGTAATGGCCCTACGTCGCTGGCCGGAGCCGGGACTGCAGCCGGGACAGCCCCTGGCGCCAGGGCTCCGTCCGGTGGGCCTGCGGCGGATATTTCGTGAAATCGGAGCTGGCGGCTAGCGGACTCGAAAAGATAGTGGATCGCTGATTGGGCTATTGCGTGTTTAACGATCCACTATCTTCACGTCGGCCTTTCCTGCTGGGCGAGTTGGGTGCCCTTCCGGGGGTTGAGCCGTGGATGTGCGTTCGGTGTCGCTATCGCGACACCGAACGCACATCCACGCGGCAGATGGCTGGGTGCACCGGCCGAGCGGTGGGGATAACAGCAAGAGGTGAGCCTTTGTGGGCTAGGGCATGATGTCTACGCTGTCGAGGGCGATGTTGTTACCGCTGCTTGAGCTGTCGTGGGTACCCGTGCAGGTGATGGTGAGCGTATGGGTCCCCTCGGCCAGGGCCGCGCTGGTCCAGACGACGCCGCTGGCGATTCGCGTCGGCGAATAGTCGTCGACGGCTACCGGGGCGGAGCCGTCGACGGAGACATCCATGATGCCCTGGTCGACGTCCTGCACGGCGTGCAGTGCGATTTCGGTGCCGGTGAAGCTGAGGGTGGCGACCGAGCTGGCGGTGTAGCTCCAGTTGGCGGTGCCGTCGTACATGTCGGTCACCCCGGTGGTGACGCCCCATCCGCTTCCGTAGACGAAATGGGTTCCGGTGGTGGCATTGGCGTCGATGCGGGTGGCGGAATACACGTCGGCGCTGTCGATGGCGATGGTGTTTCCGCTGCTGGCGGGGTTCTTGGCGCTGTCGACCGTGATGGTGACGACGTGCGGCCCCGGGCCGAGGACCGGCGAGGTCCAGACGATCCCGGACGCGTCGCGGGTGGGCGAGTAGTCGTCGATCGTCACCGGGGCGGAGCCGTCGACGGAGATGTCCATCTCGCCCTGGTCGACGTCCTTGACGGCGTGCAGGGCGACCTGGTTGCCGGTGAAGTGCAGGACGGCCGTTGAGCCCGGGGTGTAGCTCCAGTTGGCGGTGCCGTCGTACATGTCGGATACCCCGGTGGTCTCGCCCCAGTTGGACCCGTACTGGAAGTAGTTGGGCGAGGGGGTGGTGACGGCGCCGTCGACGGTGACCTAGCCGGTGGTCGCCGGGGTGATGGTCACGAAGTAGGCATCGTTGGCCGCCGCCCAGTTGACCGGCAGCG
Organism: uncultured Actinomycetota bacterium; assembly: GCA_963785645.1. Classification (GTDB taxonomy): domain Bacteria; phylum Actinomycetota; class Actinomycetes; order Streptosporangiales; family Streptosporangiaceae; genus Trebonia. Next base: position 243,358 of record CAWAWG010000010.1, on the reverse strand, counting down.
AGAGGCTCGCCGTGCCGGGCGCGAGGATCTGCGAGCTGACCACGATCGGCTGCGCGAGCGGGTTCTGGTCGGGGATGCGCTGCGACGACGACATTGGCGCCGGTGCCGCTGAAGGCCCAGGGGATGGACGACAGCCCGTTGAGGTTCAGCGTGAGCGTCCCGGTGTTGCCGGCGTCATCGCCGAGCAGGACGGTCGCGATCTTCCGCGAGCCGTCCTCGGCCGCCACGGCGTCGGTGGAGCTGCCGTCGGACACCGAGGCGAGGCTGCCGGTGACGTCGGCGTAGTCCTTGTAGACCCACCACTGGCCGGTGGGGACGTAGGTGCCGCTGCTGTTCTGCACGAGGGTCTGGTCGAGGCTGCCCACGTTGCAGCAGTCAGCCCAGATGGCGTGGTCGGCGTAGCTGATTCCGGACGTCGCGAGCTGCGCGAGGTACCAGGCCTCGAAGCCCGCGTTCTCCCCGGAAGTGTTGAGGTACTCGTTCGTCGAGAGCTTCACGCCGGTGATGCCGTCGGCGGCCAGGTCGCCGTTGACGGTGGCCGCGTCGGCGATCGGGGTGCCGCTGAAGTGCCAGTTGAGGTACGTCGGCACGGTGCCGGCGGCCTTGGCGTCCGGTGAGGAACTCGGTGATGTAGTTGTTGTTGAAGTTCGACACGCTCGGGCCGACGATGCTCGCCGACGGGACGAGCCTGCGGATCTCGTTGACGGCGGAGTCCCACATCTGGAAGTACTGCGTTCCCGCGTACCCGGGTCGCCCAGAAGGACCCGTTGTCGGGCTCGTTCCAGATGTCGTAGTTGACGGTGACGCCGGCCGCCTGCACGTCGGCGACCACGTCGTCGATGAAGCTGATCCAGTTGCTGCAGTTCCCGTTCGCGCAGGGGTAAACGGTGTTGCTCGGCTGGGTGGTGTCCGCGCCGTAGAGGTCGCTGACCAGCAGGTCGTAGGGGGCGTGGGTGGGCAGCTGGTTGAGCCGCTTGGCCTGGCCGATCGCGGAGTCGATGCGGGCGGTGAAGCCGGCTCCGTCGGTGTACCCGTCGCCGATCCAGCCGCCGCCGCTGAGCCTGGCCCCGCCGCCGCGACCGGAGGTGGGCGCGAGGGAGGCGAGCAGGCCGTCGTCGGGCCCGGTGCCGTCCTGCGAGAGTCCGTAGAGGAACCCGGAGCCGACGCCGTTGGCGGTGCCGGTGGTGCTGGCGAAGTTGACCGTGACGGTCTGGCTGCTTGCGAACGCGGGTGGCCGCGGGGGCGACGATGGCGGTGGCGAGGGCCGCCGCCGCGCTGAGGGTGATGAGCGTGCGCTTGGCGCGGACACGGCGTCGTGTCTGTTTCATGGGCGTTCTTCTTTCTCGTTCCGCGGTCATCTACCGCGGACACTGGGAGGGAAAATGCCGGTCAGCAGGTGGGCGAAGGACAGTCAAACCGGTTTGATTTAGCGGCGAAAAAAAATTGCATTCACGCGACCACCCCGCTGCTGCCCCGGTCGACGAGGACGAGATCGACGAACTCGCGCGACGACCGGACGCTCCGGCTCGGCAATCCGGCTGACGAGCAGTTCCACCGCTCGCGCGGCGACCGCCGGGCACCCGGTGTCGATCGCGGTATACGGGAGGGCGAACATCTTCCCGAATTGCTCAGGGAAGATGCTCACGACGGACAGGTCGCGCGGGATCTCGATGCCGCGCTCGCGCAGCAGCTGGGGAAGGTCGACGAGCGCGCGCGTCATTGTGCACGAGCAGGGCGGTGGCGGTCGGGTGCTCATCGAGCGCGGCGCCGAGGGCCCGGGCGCGCTCGGACGGGTCGATGACGCCGCGCACCATCGACAGCGCGACGCCCCGGCGCTCGGCCTGCTCGAGCGCCGCGCTCCGGAACCGCCAGGCATATCCGAGGCCCTGGGCGAACAGCTCGTCAGGAAGCGTGAGGAAGATGACCTCGCGATGGCCCCGCTCGGCGAGGTGGTCGACCAGCAGTGCGCCCGCCGCGCCGAAGTCGAGGTCGACGCAGTCCACCGCGGGCTTCGCCGTCGGGCATCCCGATCAGCACCCCGGGCTGGCGGATACTGCGACAGCACGCCGACCCGCGGATCCTCGGCGCTTGACGTCCAGGATGATGACGCCGTCGACGAGATTGCTCTCCGCGACCCGCGCGATTCCGTCCGCGCCCTCCTCCTGCGTGACCAGGAGCACGTCGTAGCCGAGGCTGCGCGCCGTCTGGGTGACGACGAGGACGTACTGCATCGTCGCCGGGGCGAACTCCTCCGGGCGTGAAGGGCACGACGAGCGCCAGGATCATGGTGCGCGCCGTCGCGAGGGCCCGCGCGCCCGCGTTCGCCCGGTAGTTCAGCACCCGGACCGCCTCGTTGACGCGCTCGCGCGTTGCGGGCGAGATCGTCCGCTTGCCCGAGAGCGCGTGCGACACCGTGCTGCGAGACACCCCCGCGTACTTGGCTACGTCGCCGATGGTCGCCATGGTGCTCTCGGTTTCCGGGTGCGGCAGGCTGCGCTTGAATCCGTGGCTCATGAATCCGTGTGAACCGGTTTGATTCAAACCGGTTCACCGAAGCTAACACGCCGTGCGGGAGCGGGCAATCCCCGCCCGCCGGCCGTCCGAGGGGCCAATATCACCCGGATCTGGTGATGGCCGCTCACCTTGCCGGCGGGGAGCCTGGAAGACGCTAGGGAAGGCACCCGGCCTCCCGGCGAAAGGTCGAAAGCGGGGAAATCATCATGGCTTCGTTGAGCGGCGCGGACGAGCGCGTTGCGGTGGTGGTTGGCGCGGGCGAGGTTGGCGCCGCCACGGCGGCACTGCTCGCAGCGGCCGGGTTCACTGTGGTGGCGGTAGATCGCAGCTCGAAGATGCTTGACGAGCTGCCCGAGGGCAGCAGGCGCGAGGCGGGCGACACGACCGACCAGGCCGTGGCCAAGGCCCTTATCGACCGGATCGCGGCCGAGGTGGGTCCCCCTGAGGTGCTGGTGAACACCATCGGCGGGTTTCTCCTCGGTGAGGCGGTCAACGTGACGCCCGAGGACCTGCGGGTCATGATGGACGTCAACCTGGGGGCCGCGCTGTGGCTGACCCAGGCGGTGGAGCCGTACATGCGGCAGCGCGGCTCGGGCGCGATCGTGCACGTGTCCGCTCGCCCGGGGACCGACCCGACCGCGGGCATGGCGGCCTACGGCCTGAGCAAGGCGGCACTCAGCCACCTGGTCAGGATCCTCGACCTCGAACTGCGCCCGCACGGCATCCGGGTGAACGCGGTCGCTCCGCAGCTCATCGACACCTCAAGAAACCGGACGCTCTTTCCGCCGGATGTGCTGGCACACGCTGTCTCGCCGGAGTCGGTCGCGGAAATCATCGCCTTCCTGGCCAGCGACCGCTCCGCGCCAGTCAGCGGTGCGGTCATGCCGGCCTACGGCGCCTAGCCAGCCAGCCTGGCACCCACCGCATCACCGGCAACACCACCTTGCGTCGAGCAGCGCAGATCACTGGGATCAGGTGATGCCCGTTCACCATGCTGACGGAGAAGCTGTACCCGCCTTGACGATTCCGGCGGAGGTGGGCGCTATGAGCAGGTGTGTCGTGATTGCGGCGGGTACGGGTGGTGAGTGAGGCGGCCGGCATCGACATCGTGGTCGACGGCGAGATGAAGGTCTGGTGAGGTCTGTGGTCAGCCGACGACCCGGTTTCGGCTTCTGGGCCGTGGCGTTCGCGTTCCTTGTCGTCATGATGTTCGCGACGCTGCCGAGCCCGCTCTACGGCCTCTACCGGACGCGAGACGGCCTCTCCGCGTTCATGATCACCCTGGTCTTCGCGATCTTCGCGGTCGGCACGATCGTCACGCTGCTGATGGAGGGCCGCATCGCCCGGCGCTTCGGGCGCCGGGGCGCGATGCTCGGCGGTGTGGCGATGATGATGGTGGCAGCGGCGGTCCTCGCGGTGTGGAAGACGCTGCCCGCGCTGCTGATCGGGCGCCTGCTCACCGGGGTGGCGATCGGGCTGGCGGCCGGCGTCGCCATCCCGTACCTGATCGAGCTGCGGCTGCGCGCCGATCCGAAGGCGTCACCGGTCGGTGCACGGAACCTCGGCACCGCGGTGAACGTGGGCGCACTCGGCATCGGCCCGCTGGTCGCCGGCTGTCTGGCTCAGTGGGTGGCGCAGCCGCTGACCGTGCCCTACATCGTCATGATCGCGCTTGGGGCGGCCGCACTGGCCGGCGTGGCGGCGGCGCCGGAGACGGGCCTGCCCGCGCCGCGTGCTTCAGCGTCGGCCCGGTCGGCAGGCCCGGCCCGGCGAGCCAGCCTGCCGGTCCCGGCCGGAGCGGGGACGATCGCCGCCTTCGCCGCATCGGGCCTGTTCGCCGCGCTGTCCGGGCTTATCCTGGCCACCACGCTGCACGAAACCTCGCACGCGCTGTCCGGCGCGACCCTGTGCCTGGTGTTCTCCGCGGGTGTGGCCGCCCAGCTGGGAACGACCAGGCTGCCGGCGTCGCGCGTGCTCGCGGCGGGAACGTTCTTCATGATCGCGGGCCTGGTGCTGCTCGTCGTCGCGGTCCGTCTCTCCGCCCCGAGCCTGGCCCTGTTCATGATCAGCGGTGCACTGATCGGCGCGGGTGCGGGCGCGGTCTACAAGGGCACCACCGGGATCGTGCTCGAAGCAACGCCGCCGGAAGACCGCGTCGCTATGACGTCGGCCCTGGTCATCGCGGTCTTCGTCGGGCTGTCCGTCCCGGTCATCGGCGCCGGCGTGGCGCTCGACCAGGGCGCGAGCGTGCCCGACACGGTGCTGGGTTTCGCCATCCTGGTCGCGCTGGGCGTCTCGGCCTCCGGCTGGGCGCTGCTCAGCCGGAGGCCCGCCGCCGCGCCGCAGACCGCGCCGCCCGCCGCGCCGCCCACCGCGCCGGCCGGGTAGGAGCATCGCCGTGGGTGTCTGGCCGGACAGGGCCGGTCACCCTTTGCGTTTGAGTAGCTGTGACCGGGTAGACGGCGGGGCATCCGATAAAGGGAGGTGCTCATGGCTATCTGGGCATGGGTCCTGATTGTCATCGTCGTCGTCGCGGTTGTCGCGGTCGCCGTGGTAGTGGCCCGGCAGCGCCAGTCGGCGGCGCTGCGGCAGCGTTTCGGCCCGGAGTACGAGCGGACCGTGGCGGCCAAGGATGACCGACGGGCCGCCGAGGCCGAACTCCGTGAGCGCGAGCGGCAGCGGGCCCAATTCGACATCAAGCCGCTGCCCGAAGACACCAGGGCGCAGTTCGCCAACGAGTGGTTCGAACTCCAGGAGCGCTTCGTTGACGAGCCGTCCGAAGCGGTGGTGGATGCTGACGGGCTTATTTACCGCGTCATGGAGGCGCGGGGTTACCCGATGCGAGATTTCGACGTGCAGGCCGACCTGGTGTCGGTCGACCACCCCGATGTGGTGGAGAACTACCGGTTCGCGCACGGGGTCCGCGACCAGGCGCAGGCACAGCAGGCCAGTACCGAGGATCTGCGGGAGGCGGTGCTGCGCTACCGCTCGCTGTTCAGCGAGCTGCTGGAAGCACGCGAGGACCAGGCGGGCGTCACCGCGGGTCGCCGTACACAGACAACAGAAGAGGGAGAGGTAACCGATGAACGACTATGAGAGCACGGAAGGCACGCACCTGACCACCGAGCAGATCGCCAGCGCGGGCGCGGACAGTGCCGACAGCGCGGTGCCGGGCGAGTACGCGGTGCCGGGCGAGTACCCGGTGCCGGGCGGCCCGACCGAGCAGCCCTTCCAGACCAAGCCGGGCCCGGTCGACCGCGGTTTCGGCTCGGGCGACGAGCTGCACCCGCAGCTACTCGAAGACGATGAGCTGCAGAGCATACGCGGCCAGTGGAAGGACATCCAGGCCGAGTTCGTGGACGAGCCGAGAGTGGCCGTCCAGGAGGCCGATGCCCTCGTCGCCGAGCTGATGCAGCGCCTGGCCCAGACGTTCGCCAGCGAGCGCGAGGACCTCGAGTCACGCTGGTCCGGCGGTGAGGAAGTGTCCACCGAGGATCTGCGGCACGGCCTGCGCCGGTACCGCTCCTTCTTCGAGCGGCTGCTGGCCGCATAGCCGACCAGGCACTCCGCAAGGCGCCGCCGCGGCCACCTGGCCGCGGCGGCGCCCTTTTCCGCTCAGCGAGATCAAAATCGTCATCCCGAACGGATGGTGGTTGCACGGCATGTAGTGCACCCTTGACAGGATGTTTGTATAGCAGTTACTTTCGCTGAAACGGCACGCCAAGGACCGGCTTGACCCGACCCGGGACGGAAGTCAGCGGGGCCGGCCGTCTTCCGCCGCACCGAGCGAAGCGAGGGTAGGAATTCATGTCACCGACCGAAGCCCCCGACGTCCGGCTGGTCGTCACCGGGCACGATGCCGACAACAACGGACGATTCGTCGCCGATAGCCTGATCGGCCCGACGCCGGGGCTTGCCGCCGACGGGTGGGTGGCCTACGTCTTGTGGGGAGTCCGCGCGCTGCCGGCCCTGCCCGACGACGGCACCTCGGCGATCGACACCTCGGTCTCCGGGCCGGGCAGCATCCGCTTTGTCCAGACGATCGTCTACCCGCAGGGCACCGAGACCGCCGGCACCGCCGAAGCGCTCGCCGACCTGGAGAAGCAGGCGGAAGGATCGGCGATGCACTTCACCCGCACCGTCGACCTGGTCGTGGTGCTTGAGGGCGAGGTCGAGGTCGTCCTCGACACCGAGCGCACCACCTTGCGCCAAGGCGACTACCTCGTTCAGAACGGCACCAGGCACGAGTGGCTCAACCGCACCGACAAACCGGCCAAGCTCGGCGTGATCGTGCTCGACACCGTACACAAGGGGTTCTGAGCCGGCGTGATCTTCAGCGCCGAGAGCCAGGCATCACGCCTCTCTTAAATCAACGGCAAAGACAGCGGAGGAACCACGATGGATCCCCAGGGCAAGACGGCGCTCGTGTCGGGCGGGACATCGGGCTCGGCCTGGCCGCGGCCCGGTTGCTGGTGGCGAGGAAGGCGAACGTCGCCGTGCTCGGAATCGGCCCGGTCGCCGAGGTCGCCGCCACCATCGGCCCTGACGTCCTCGGCCTGGAAACCGACATCACCGACTCCGCGGCGGTGGCCGCGGCGGTGGCCGCCGTCATCGGCCAGTTCGGCGCCCTGCATATCAACGTCAACACCGCGGGCATCAGCCCCACGGTGAACCTGCTCGACGAGAACGGCCTGCCGAACGGACTCACCGAGTTGCGCCGCATGCTTGAGGTCAACCTGATCGGGACCTACGCGGTCATCGGGCAGTGCGTGGCCGCGATGCTGCGCAACCCCGCCGAGGACGGCGAGCGCGGCGTCGTGATCAACACCTCCTCGCTCGCGGCGATGGAGGGAATGGCGGGAATGGCGCCCTACGGAGCCACCAAGGCCGCACTCCTCGGGATCGCGCTGCCGCTGGCCCGTGAGTTCGCCGGGCGCGGCATCCGGATCAACACGGTGACCCCGGGCGGCTTCGACACCCCGATGAACGCCGGGCTGCCGCAGGAGTTCGTCGATGCGGTCTCGGCCCAGATCCCCAACCCGCAACGGCTGGGACGCGCCGACGAGTACGCCCAGCTGGCCGTCGCCCTGATCGAGAACACCTACGCCAACGCCGCCTCCGTCCGCCTCGACGGCGGCTACCGGATGACCTGACCCCGATACCCGGGGACTCGCCATCGATGAGATGACGCCGCCAGGCACTTAAAGGCACATCGAAGCTTCACGTTGCCGCCGGTGGTGGCTTCACACCCGGGCGGTGTGCTGGGGCCATGGCAAACACTCGTTCTTACCGCAGTCTCCCCACCCGTATCGCGCTACCGGCAGCCCTGGTGGCGTCCGTAGCGGCATCGCTCATCGTTGAGCTGATAATCGCGGCGATCGCGCATGGCGCCGGCGCCTATTCCGACTTCCAGCCGCTGACGTTCGCGGGTCTGCTCCCGCCCACGGTCGTGGGTCTGCTGATCGCGGTCGTGGTGTGGGAGCTGGTCCGGCGCCGCGCCGGTGATCCGGTGGCCGTGATGCGCCGGCTGGTCCCGATCGTCGTGGTCCTGTCGTGGGTGCCGGATGTCGTGCTGGGCGCGACGCACCGGGCCGGGGCCAGTCACGTCGCGCACACGACCTGGGCCGAGGTGGCCGCGCTCATGGTGATGCACCTGTTCGTGGCCGCGATCGGGCTCGGCCTGTTCAGCCAGCTGCTGCCGCTGCGCCGCCGGTCGGCTGCGTCACCGGGTCCCGCCTGGCAGCCGAGCAGCGATGCACAGCGAGTGCAGAAGAGCCGATGACCGCGAGTTCGGGCAAGGCAACCGGTACGGCCACGGGCAGGGCTGTGATCAGGTGAAACGTCTGATACTGGCGGTTGCCGGCACCATCGCCGGGCTGATCGCGCTGCTGTCGTTCCGTACCCATCCGGGTCCCGCGACCGTCGGCAGCCTGCCGGCGGCCAGCCTGGGCCCGGTGCCGTCGCTGGTGACCCCCTCGGCGGGGACGGGGGCGGCTCCGGGCACCGGCCCGTCGTCCCCGTCGGCGGGGGCGGTCACGACCTTGGGCCAGGCGGTGCAGGATCAGTACGGCACGATCCAGGTGCGGATCGTCACCGTGGGCGGGCGGATCCGGTCGGTCGCCTTCGCGAAGCTAGTCGGTGACGAGGAGCTATCGGATCTGATCAACGCCCAAGCTGGGCCGTTGCTGCTGCACCGCACACTGATCGCGCAGAGCGCGGACATCGACACGGTGTCCGGCGCCACCTATACCTCCGACGCCTACCGGCAGTCCCTGCAGAGCGCGCTCGACCAGGCGGCCGGACACTGAGCCCGCATCCGGCGCAGCGGCCAGTGCGATTCGACCGGCGCTGGCCGATCAGCGATGATGTATTGATGGATCAAGCAGGTCAAGACGAGACGAGGCCGGGCGAGCCCACGGCTGCCGCGAGGCGGGGCGGCTCGTGGCGGTGGCTGGGGCGGCGCGGCTCGCTCGCCCGGCGGCTGCTGCTGTCCTATGGCGTTGTCGTGCTCGTCGATGTCGCCGTGTTCGTCTCGACCGATCTGTACATGACTTCGAAGGGGCTGGCCGGTATCTCCGGCGGCAGCAGCTTCCGCGACGCGGTGCTTGCCAACCAGCTCGGAGCCGTCGTGACCGCTGCCCTGATCAGCTTGATCGTCGGCGCGATCGCGGCGACGTTGCTCCCGCGGCTGCTGCTCGATCCGCTGCGGCAGCTGCGCCATTCGACCCGGAGCCTGATGGAAGGCCGCTACACCGATAGCGTCCCCGAACCGCGCCTGCCGGAGCTCAGCGATCTCGCGCGGGACGTGAACGTCCTCGCCGCCCGCCTGGCCGACCTGGAGGTGCGGCGCGCCCGGCTCGTCTCCGACGTCGCTCATGAACTGCGCACTCCGCTGACCATTATCGACGGCCAGCTGGCCGGCGTCGAAGACGGCGTCTACTCCCTCGACTCCGACCTGATCGGGTCGATCCGCGAGGAGCTCGACCGGCTGCACCGCCTCACCGAGGACCTGTCTGGCCTCTCCCGGGCCGAAGAGAGCGCCTACGAGCTGCACCGTGCGCGGACCGACCTCGCCGCCTTGAGCGAGGATGTGACGAACCGGCTGCGCCCCCAGTTCACCCACGCAGGCATCGAGCTGCGCCACTGCACGAGCGGCCCGGCCGACGTCGACGTGGACCCCTACCGCATCACGCAGATCCTGACCAACCTGCTCCGCAACGCGCTGGCCGCCACACCGTCCGGCGGCACGGTCACCGTCACCACCAGCCAGGCCGGCCATACGGCCACCGTTGAGGTCACCGACACGGGCCGGGGCATCGCCCCCGCCGACCTGGAGCGGATCTTCGAGCGGTTCGAACGCGTCCAAAGCGGCGACGAGCGGCGTAACCCCGACCGGGCCGGCAGCGGGATCGGGCTGACCATCGCCCGCAGCCTGGCCCGCGCCCACGGTGGCGAGCTCACCGCCGCCTCGGCCGGGATCGGCCGGGGGACCACCATGACCCTCGCCCTCCCGGCCGAGCCCGAGCCGGTGCCCGCAGAACGGGACGCCGCGGAGCGGACCCTGGCCAGGCCGGCCAGATGAGCCTCTCGCCGCCGGGGAACATCTCGGCCCGGCCAACGGTCGCGCTCGTCGTCGACGACGAGCCCAAGATCCGCGATCTGGCCCGCCGCTACCTCGAAGCCGACGGCTTCCAGGTGCTTGAGGCGGCGGACGGCGAGGCGGCCCTGAGCGTCCTGGCCGCCACCGAACCGGACATTGTCGTCACCGACATCATGATGCCGGTGCTCAACGGCCTGGAGCTGCTGCGCCAGATCCGTCTCACCTCGTCCGTCCCTGTCGTCATGCTCACCGCCCGCGACGACGAGATCGACAAGGTCCTCGCCCTCACCACGGGCGCCGACGACTACGTCACCAAGCCCTTCGGCGGCCGGGAACTCGCGGCCCGGCTCCGGGCCATCCTGCGCAGGCTCCAGCCGCCGCAGGCGGCATCGGCGCCGGCCGCTGGCCACGGCGAGGCGGCCGAGGCCGCGCTCGCCTTCGCCGGCCTCACGATCGACCCCGGTCGCCGCAGCGTGCACACCGGCAGCGGACCGGTCACCGTGACCGCGCTGGACTACGACCTGCTCCTGGCCCTGGCGCGCAACCCGGGACTGGTCCTGTCCCGCAGGCAGCTGCTCGCCGCCGTCTGGGACGACGACGCCTACGTCGACGAACGGGTTGTCGACGTCCACATCCGCACCTTGCGGCGCGCGCTCGGCGACGACGCCGCTCACCCGTCGATCATCGAAACCGTCCGCAGCGTCGGCTACCGCTTCCTCCCGCCGCCCGCCTGAACCGGACCAGGCAGACCTCACAGACTCTTCATCGATCCCCTCCGAAGGGCTTCACCCCGGCGCGCTGTACTCGTGCCATGAGTGAGCTTGCGAGCGAATCGGTGCACCAGTGAGCGTGCTGCAGACAACGGCGACCGGCGCCTCCCAGCCGGTGAACGCCCGCCGGGTCCGGGGATGGGTACGCGGCGGAGCAGTTGGCATTTCCGTGGTGTGGCTGGTCAACACCATTGGCGGGGACGATAGCGGCCCGCTGCTTGACCTAGCCCGCCTCACCGGCCTCGAGGCCGGCTACGCGGTGCTCGTGGCGCTGCTGCTGATGGCCCGGATTCCCGCGCTGGACCGCCGGGTCGGCAGCGACCAACTCGCCCAGTTGCACGCCTGGGTGGGCCGGTGGATCATCGGAACCGCGGTCGCCCACACAATCCTGGCCATCCTCGGGTACGCCAGCCTGGCTAACCGCAGCATCCCCGGCGAGATCGCCGACCTGAACACGCAAGATGCCGATGTGCTCCTAGCGACCGTCGCGCTCGGGCTGTTCCTGCTGGTGGGCGTCACTTCCGCGCGTGCGGCCCGTAAGCGGCTGCAGTACGAAACCTGGTATATGGTGCACCTTTACACCTACCTGGCTATCGCGTTGTCGTTCGCGCACGAGTTCTCCACCGGCGCCGACTTCCGCTACCTCGACGCACGGATTATCTGGTCCGCCATGTACCTGGCCGTGGCGATCACCCTGCTGCGTTACCGGGTCGTCGAACCGCTGCGGGTGAACTGGCGCCACCGCCTCCGCGTGCTGGACGTTTACCTGGAATCACCCGATACCGTCTCCGTCTACCTCACCGGGCGCGGCCTGGACCGACTCGACGCACAGCCAGGCCAGTTCTTCCGCTGGCGATTCGCCACCCGCGGCCTGTGGTGGGCCGCCACTCCGTACTCACTGTCGGCTCCAGCCTCACCGGACGTACTGCGGATCACCGCCCGGATGGTCGGCCGCCACAGTAACCAGCTCAAGACGCTGCCGATTGGCACCCGGGTGTTCGTCGAAGGCCCTTACGGTGCGCTCACCAGCCAGCAAGCCCACCACCGGCGGGCCGTGCTCATCGCCGGCGGCGTCGGCATCACCCCGCTGCGCGCGCTGTTCGAGACCCTGCCCGCCACCGACATCACCCTGCTCTACCGGGCCAGCAGCCAAGCCGACCTGGTGCTGACCGACGAGCTCAACACCATCGCCCGGGAGCGCCACGCAACGGTCCACTACCTCACCGGGCACCGCCGCCGCGGCGACGCGGACCCGCTCTCGGCCGCATCCCTCCGCCGCCTGCTCGGCAGCCTCGCAGACCACGACATCTACCTGTGCGGCCCGCCCGGCATGACCGCGTCCGTCCGCCGCGCCCTGCACGAACTCGGCGTGGCCGACACCGACATCCACGAAGAGCTGTTCACGTTCTGACCGTCGTACCGCCACGGGAGTTCGCATGCCAGGCTGGTACAGCCATCGAGCGGCAGCAGTCAGCCGCTCTCGTTCGGGAAATCTTCAATGTCATCCAGAACGACAGCGACTGACTCTAGCCCGTCCCGTTTCCCTGTAATGAGGGCGTGCGCGTCGGGAGAGTGTTATATCCGCGCATTGGTCGCCGCATCGCGGGAGCGTTGGCTAGGTGCGGCTAACGTGACGCGTCGAGGTGAACATCTCCTCGATGTCCGGATCGATGCCGAACACATCGTCGGTATAGGCGATTTCGCCCTTGAGGCCGCCGAACGTCACGGTCGCGGCCTGGTGGGGCATGAGATCGGCAACCGGCGTACCGGCCTTGCAGATCACCACGCGTTCGCCGGCTGAGACCTGCTCTAGCAGCCGCGACAGATGGATCTTCGCCTCGTGGACGTTTACTGTCCAAGTCATGCACCTAGTCTGCCAGCGGACTAATCGGATTATTCACCGGCCCGCCGGGCGTGCTCCGCTGATCCCGCCAAGCCAGGCTGTGCCCGCCGGACAATTCCGGCATACCGGCGTGGTGCGCCCCGCGCACCAATGATGGTGGATAGTCCGTCATCTTCGAAATCTCGGTCGGGATGTGGTTTAGCCGCTGATGCCGATGGCGAAGACGTGCAGGGCGGTGACCTGGGCTACCTCTCCGTTCTGGGTTACGTCCGGCAGGACCACGTACTGCACCGTCTTGGCGGAGTCGATCGGGATGCTCGCGTAGTAGACGTTGACCGGCTGCGTCTGCTGCGAGCTGTTCGATCCGTTGTTGAGGTACGGCAGCGCGGCCGCGATCGAGGTGCCCGCGATGGCGCTCCCGGACCACCAGTCGGCGAAGCCGAGCGCGAACGACTGCGTCGTGCCGTCGGTGTAGACGACGGTGCCGGTTCCGGAGCCGGTGCCGTTGTTCGATGCGCCGAGGAAGGCCAGCGTGCTGCCGGAGCCGCTGACCGGCACGGCCTGGCCGCCGCAGACGATGCTGTCCGGCACGTTCACGCCCGGCCAGGTGAAGCTGGTCCCGTCGACGGTCACCGGCTGACCGGAGACGAAGCCGTCGGCCGCGAGCGCCTGAGCGGAGAAGTTCAGCCCGCCGCCGTCGAACGCGCCGGCCGCCGCGGCGTTGTCGTTGCTGATGCCGGTGTTGTCGTACGCGGCCGCGACCGACGCGTAGGCCACGTTGGTCGACGCCGAACTGCTGAACGTGCCCTCGCTTGACGTCGCGCCGAACGTGATCGGGTACTCCTGCGGCGTCGCTCCCGCCGCCGGGGTTACCTGCCACGTCGCGGTGGCCTTGCCGCCAGGCCGGCACGCTGGCGAACGTCACGGCGCCGGCCGCCGTCGCCGTCCAGCCGGACGGGACGGTCGCCGTCAGGGCGACGTTCGAGACCGGGCTGCCGCCGCCGTTCGTGAACGTCGCGCTCACCGCCGACGGCTGGTCCGGCGGGACGACGGCAGGCGTCGAGTTCGTCAGCGTGCCCTGCACCACGATGACCGCGGTGCCGGTCACGCCGTTGACCGTGACCCTGATCGTCGCGACGCCGTCCTTGACCGCCCGCACCAGGCCGCTGGAGTTCACGCTGGCGACCGACGGGTCGCTGCTTGAGTACGTGACCCGTGCCCGGGAAAGGTTCGCGAACGACTCGTCGTTGTTGACCGCCTCGACGATGTTGTCGGCGCTCGCGTGCGGCTGCTCGAGGGCGGCGTCGGTGTCCGGGGCGATCCACGGGTTGGTGCCGGTCAGGCTGAGGGTCTGGCCGGCCTGGTAGACGACCTGGTCCGGCTGCACGGTCACGTACTGGACGCTCGGGGTGATCGCGCCGCGCACGTTGACCGTGCCGGAGCCGGCCGCCGCGGCCGAGTCCGGACCGACGAAGAACTTGTAGCTGCCGTCGTAGACGACCTGCTTGAGCGCCTGCTCGTCCCACTCGCTCAGGCTGGAGACCTTGACCCGCAGCGTGATGTGCTGAGTCTGGCCCGGCTTCAGGTCCGCGGTCTTCTGGAAGCCGGCGAGCTGCTCCTTCGGGCAGCTCGCTGCCGGCCACGGTGAACGCGGCGCGGCGTACAGCTGGGCGACCGTGCTGCCCGCGGTCTTGCCGGTGTTGGTGACGTCGAAGCTGACCGTCACCGTGCCGTCGGCCGTGACCGCCTGGGGCCCGACCTGCACGTGGGAGTACTTGAACGAGGTGTAGGACAGCCCGTAGCCGAACGGGTAGGTCGGCGTGCCGGTGAAGTACATGTAGGTGCGGCCGAGCCCGCCGGTCTGCGACGGGGTGAGGCCGTAGTTCGCGATCGCCGGCAGCTGGGAGTCGTCGGCGTACCAGGTGAAGTCCAGGTGCCCGGCCGGGTTCTGCTGGCCGAACAGCACCTGGGCGAGCGCGGTGCCCTGGCTCTCGCCGTTGTAGCCGCTGAACACGATGGCCGGGAAGTCGCCCTGCACGTTGCCGATGGTCGACCGGGCCGTCGGACTGGATCGACCAGCGCCGTGTCGCGGGTTGCCGACCGCGGTCACCTGGCTGATCAGCGAGTCGTAGTTGCCGGGCATGGCCAGGCTGCTGCGGTCGTTGCCCTCGGTGGCGACGTTCAGGTCGGTGCCGACGAACACGATCACCAGGCTCGGCGGACTTGATCGCGGCCAGCGTCGCGGCCGAGCAGTCGGCGGCGGCGGTGCTGGTCGTGGAGGTTCCGCAGGAGTCGTAGCGTGACCTGGGCGCTCGGGTTGGCCGCCTGGACCGCGGCGGTGATGCCCTGCACGGCGTTGACCTGGAGCGAGGGGTCGCCGGAGTAGTCGCCGAGCGTCACCGTGTCGGCCAGGTTGCCGACGATCACCACGTTGCTCAGCTTCGCGGGGTCGGCGGGCAGCAGCGGCTGGCTGGTGCCGGTGACGTTGTCGTTCTTGAGCAGCACCAGGTCGTTCGCGGCGACCTGCTCGGCCAGCGCCTGGTGGGCCGGGCTCTGGATCACGCTCTTGGTGATGCTTGGTGTAGGCGACCTGGCTGGCCGGGTCGAACTCGCCGGTCTCCATCCGCATGGTGAACAGCTGCGTCAGGTCGTTGTCGATCACGCCCTCGCGACAGCAGGCCCGGCGTTGATCGCCGTCCTCGATGTTCGTCACCGTCGCCTCGCCGCCGGTGCAGTTGAGCTGGGTACCCGCCCGCAGCGCGTAGGCCTCGGCCGCCCGCGGCCGCCGGGATCGTCGCCGCCGGTGGTGTTGTTCGTCCAGATGACCTGGCCGCCCGAGTCGGACGAGGTCCAGCCCGGCGGCGCCCAGTCGTGCCCGCCCGGCGGCTCCTGGAACGCGGTGGCCGACCGCGCCGCAGTCCGAGGTGGTGTACCCGTCGAACCCGTAGGTGCGCTGGAGCAGTTCGTTGGTCGTGTAGGTGTCGGCCGGCGACGGCGTGCCGTTGATCGCGTTGTAGGAGGTCATGATCCCGGAGACGTGCGCGTTCTCCACCAGGCTCTGGAACTGCTTGGTGTAGTAGTCGCGGATGTTGGCGTCGGTGGTGTCCGAGCTGCCGGTGAGCCGGTCGTCCTCCTCGTTGTTCAGCGCGAAGTGCTTGGCGGTGGCCGCGACCTTCAGGTACGGCGTCATCGAGCTGGCCGCTCATCGTCTCGCCCTGGTAGCCGTCGACGAACGCGTCGGACATCGCCGACGCGAGGTACGGGTCCTCGCCGAAGGCCTCGTCGGTACGGCCCCAGCGCGGGTCGCGGTCCATGTTGACCGTCGGCGCCCAGTACGTGAGGCTGCCGTAGTCGCTGGCCGAGGGGCCGAGGTTGTTCTCCCCGGTGCCGTACAGCGACTTGTCGAGGAACCCGCGGGCCTCGTCGGAGATCGCGGTCGTCTCCTGGTAGACGAGGCTCGGGTCCCAGGACATCGTCGAGGCGAAGTTCACCGGGAAGCTCGTGGCCTGCGCGTCGAGCTCACCCTGGCCGCCCGCCGCCGTGTCCGCGCCGAGCCGGTTGACGCCGTGCTGGCCCTCGCTCCAGTACGTGTACTGCTGCACGCCGAGCCGGGGGATCGCGGGCGCGTTGTTCGTCTGCAGTTGCCCGACCTTCTCGCTGAGCGTCATGCAGGACACCAGGTCCGCGGCGCGCTCAGCGAACGAGTAGCTCGTGTCCAGGTAGAGCGGCGTCGCCGTCGATCCGGCGACGGGCAGGCCGGCGGCTGCGGGGCTGACGTCACAGCGGCCGCGGCCGGCGTCGCCTGGGCGGCCGTGCCGTTGACCACGGGGGCCGCGGCGGCGAGGCCCACCGCGCACGCGGCGGTCAGCTTGCGGAACCACGAGGGCCTGCGGAACCAGGTCTGTGGCATCAAAGCTCCTTCGTGCCAGGCCCCGCTGGGCCAGTGCCGCGAGCGGGTCGCTCGCGGATGCCGCCGAGTACGAACTTGTCCGTAATGTTTCGCTGGATGCCAGACAAGTCAATACTTTTCGACTAGTTCGCCCTAAATCAGGCACGTTCGACCGAATGAAGTTCGATGCGGGGCGGGGCTGAGGCGCGTGTCCCGCGGCGCCCTGGCGACCGCCAAGACGGGCCGAGCGGCATGTCGGACGGCTACTGTCCGCGTCCCGCGGCTGACCTGGTGCCTTGCCCTAGAAGTCCAGGTCGCGATGTTTCAGCTGTGGATCGAGATCTCTCGTGGGTGCCACGCAATGTTGCTTCTAGAATGATGATAGTTGCTGTTTTCAGTCAAGATCTTGCAGGAACATGTTGCGAACCTTACAGTCATCTCAGCGAGGCGACCTAGCGTTCCCGCGTCTGCGATCAAGGAGGAACGCGACATGAACGTCAAGGCATGCGCGTCAAAGTGGTGGCACCATGGCTTTCTGTCGCGGCGGCTGGTGCCGCCGGTGGTGCTGGCTGTGATATTCGCGCTCTTCTGCGGCCTTCATGCCCCGGTGGCGCAGGCGGCCTCGTCGCCGACCACACCGATCTGGTCCACCCAGCTCGACTTCGACAACAACGGCACCGCCTGGTCGGAGTCGTTCTTCGCCGGGCTGGCGGCCGACGGGCTGACCACCGCCGAACTCAACATGCCGTGGGGCACGATCGAGCCCGCGGCCGGCACGTTCAGCTTCACCGAGTGGGACACCGAACTCGCCAACGCGAGCGCGGCCGGCATCCAGCTCATCCCGATCTTCTGGCAGTCCGGCTGGGGCGGCAGCCCCGCCCCGTGGATCACCGATTTCGAGGTGGGCAGCGGCGGCGCCGCCGGGTCGGCGCCCACCTGGTGGGACCCGACCGAGCAGTCCGAGTACTTCACCTACGTCACCGACACGATCCAGAATTCGGTGAGCCAGCCCGGCGGTTACGGCGGCGCGATCCTGGACTACGGCTTCCTCGACGCCCAGTGGGACCTGGGCGGCGCCGGCGGCGGCTATGCGACCGACGACGTCGCCGAGTTCCAGAACACGTACCTGCCGCAGACTTACGGCACCATCGCCACGTTCAACGCCGACAACGGCACGTCCTACACCGCGTTCAGCCAGGTGCCGGCGGCCGCGCCCGGCGCCGCCCTGTTCGGGGTGTTCCAGGCGTTCCGGGCCTGGAGCGTGATGCAGACCTACGGGCAGCTGACCGCCGACGTGCGGGCCGTCACCGCCAGCACCCCGCTGTACTACTACTACGGCGGCGGCTTCAACAACGCGACCTCCTACGCCAACAACCCGGACACGTTCTTCCAGCTGGCCAAGCAGTACAACGTCACCGTCATCGACGACTCCGCGGGGTCCCAGGGCCTCACGCTTACGTTCGGCAGCCTGGGCCGCGCCTACGGTGTGAAGGTGGCGCAGGAGTGGACCGCGCCGAGCGACAACACCCAGCTGGCGGCGCAGGCCGTGCAGTGGATATCCAACTACGCGATGGGCCTGCCCGAGGGTGGCGGCGAGGACTTCTTCATCCACGACGGCACGGAGAAGGACACCGTCGGTTTCCCGATCTACACCAGCTGGCTGTCCACGCTGAAGGGCCTGTCGGGGACGTACCCGCAGCAGCCGGCCGCCGTGTACATCGACTTCTCCCAGGGCTACGGCAACACCAACGGCGGCAGCCTGAACAACGTGCAGAACGAGATCGCCAACCTCTGGCTGAACTACCAGGCCGGTTTCACCGTGGTGACCAGCCAGGAAGTGAACGACGGCGCGATCAGCCTGTCCAAGTTCAAGGCGGTCCTGCCGCTCAACGGGGTTGACGCGAATCTGACCGCGTACCAGTCGGCCGGCGGCACCGTGCTGACCGAACCCGAGCAGCTCACCCAGTACACGACGGCGTACGCGCAGATCGACGCGCCGGACGTAGGCGTGCTTCAGACCGTCCCGGCCGTGGCCACCAACGGCAACAGCGCGTCGATCACGCTCGCGAACGTCACCTCGGGCACCACCTACGACGCGCCCATCGCCTTCAGCCCGGCCGGCCTCGGCCTCAACTCGGGCAGCTACCACCTGGTCAACGCCGCGACCGGGGCCGCGGTGGCGCAGACACAGCAGTCGAGCGGCCTGCTGTGCGCGACGGCGGACATCGGCGCGGCGACGCTCGCGCAGTGGAACGTCGTAGCCGGCTCGCCTCCCGCGGGCACGGCGTCGTCCAGTTGCCCGGTCACGGAGACGGGTGCCACCTCGGTCTCGGCCACGGCCGGCCAGGCCGGCGCCGGGCTTAACTTCCTCGGGGTCGGCCAGACGAACGCGGGCTCGGACGGCAACCTCACCCAGATCACCCAGGGCGGCGAGACGGCCGAGGAGACCTGGACGACGTCGCAGAGCGGCTCCGGCGATGCCAACGTCTACCTGCAACTCGACCCGCTGTCCGCGGTCGAGGCCGCGGCCAGCGTGACGGTCCAGGTCACTTACTGGGCGACGTCGGGCCAGGGCTTCGTGGTGCAGTACGACACGCCGAGCAACGCCTATCAGAACGGCCCGACGGTCAGCAGCCCGGGCACCGGCACCTGGACCACGGCGACCGTGCAACTGACCGGCGCGCAGTTCGAAGAGGCGCAAAACGGCGGCGCCGACCTGCGGCTGAACGTCACCAACGCCAGCGCGCCGCTGATCGTGCAGAACGTCACCATGTCCGTCACCAACAGCTCGAGTCCCGCGCTCAGCGCGTCGCCAACGTCACTGACGTTCGCCGACCAGGCCGTGGGATCAACCAGTGCGGCGCAGACCGTCACCGTCACCAACACCGGCACCGCGACCGCGACCCTGTCGTCGATCTCGGCCAGCGCGCCGTTCGCGGAGACGAACACCTGCGGGTCCTCGCTCGCCGCGAACGGTTCCTGCACGGTCAGCGTGACGTTCGCGCCGACCGCCGGCGGTGCTGCCTCGGGGAGCCTGTCGGTGGCCAGTAACGCGTCGGGTAGTCCGTTGACGGTGGCTCTGTCCGGTGCCGGGGTTAGCTCGACGACGAACCTGGCGTTGAACGAGCCGGTGACGGCGAGCAGCTCTTACGAGAATTACGTGCCGTCGAATGTGACGGACGGGAACAGCAGTTCGTACTGGGAGAGTACGGACGGTGCGGGGTATCCGCAGACGATTACGGTGAACCTAGGGTCGGTGCAGTCGATCGGTTCGATCACCCTGGACCTGCCGCCGGCCACCGCCTGGTCTACCCGCACCGAGACGCTGTCGGTGCTCGGCAGCAGCAACGGGTCGTCGTTCAGCCAGATCGTGGGCTCGGCCGGGTACACCTTCAACCCGTCGACTGGTAATACGGTGTCGATCAGCCTGCCGTCCGGGACCAGCGCCCAGTACGTGCAGCTGAGTTTCACCGGCAACACCGGCTGGGACGCCGCCCAGCTGTCGGAATTCGAGGTCTTCCCCGGCAGCGGATCGAGCGGCGGAGGCGCCCTGTCGGCCTCGCCGTCGAGCCTGTCGTTCGGCAACCAGGCCGTAGGATCGACCAGCAGCGCGAAGACGGTCACGGTGTCCAACCCCAACAGCGCCGCCGTCTCGGTCTTGGAGCTGGCGGTCAGCGGCCCGTTCGATCAGACCAGCACGTGTGGCGCATCGATACCGGCCAACGGTTCCTGCACGGTCAGTATCCAGTTCGCGCCCACCGCCTCCGGCGCGGCCAGCGGCAGCCTGTCGGTGGCCAGCAGCGCGTCGGGTAGTCCGTTGACGGTGGCTCTGTCCGGTGCCGGGGTTAGCTCGACGACGAACCTGGCGTTGAACGAGCCGGTGACGGCGAGCAGCTCTTACGAGAATTACGTGCCGTCGAATGTGACGGACGGGAACAGCAGTTCGTACTGGGAGAGTACGGACGGTGCGGGGTATCCGCAGACGATTACGGTGAACCTGGGGTCGGTGCAGTCGATCGGTTCGATCACCCTGGACCTGCCCCCGGCCACCGCCTGGTCTACCCGCACCGAGACGCTGTCGGTGCTCGGCAGCAGCAACGGGTCGTCGTTCAGCCAGATCGTGGGCTCGGCCGGGTACACCTTCAACCCGTCGACTGGTAATACGGTGTCGATCAGCCTGCCGTCCGGGACCAGCGCCCAGTACGTGCAGCTGAGCTTCACCGGCAACACCGGCTGGGACGCCGCCCAGCTCTCCGAATTCCAGGTCTACGCCTAGGTTCCTGCAAGGCGGTCCCAGCCGTCACCGCCGCAGTCCGCGGCCCCGGGTCCCCCGGGGCCGCGCCGGTGTCCTGCTCAAGGGGCCTAGGCTAGTCCCCGTTAGCGGCAGCGCGGCGCAGCCGCACCTGGGCGTTCGGGTGGTCCCGCCAGCTGGCGCTGCCGGCCGCCACGGCGGTCTTCGCCTGCTCCCACCTGAGCCGGGCAAGCTGGTCCGGCGGCGTCTCCAGGTCCTTGATCCAGGACCGGGTGGCCGCGGCCACGTGCGTTCCCGCAACCGCCAGGCCCGCCAGCGCGACCACAGCGCCGATCCCGATGAGGATCCCGCCGACCATGAGCGGGCCTGACCTCACCTGGGGCCAGTTCGCGGTCCCCAGGTCGGCTGCCGTGTCGTCGTTACCCATGGCTCATCCCTTCCGGATGTCGTGTGCTGCAGTGATGCAACTTCCTGTGGTGATGTGCCCCTCCTCGGCATCGGATATGTGGCGGTCGGCCGTTGTTCCCAGCCTTGAGCGTCGGCACCGACGGCAGGTCACTCACAATTCAACACATATCAATGCGACGTTGGCTCGATAAGTTACCGGTGAGTATTGTTTGTCGTTGAGTTTTTTTATAGAAAAATGTTGTCGGCCGGTCGACACTCACACCCCCCGGGTCTCACACGAGGCAGGGAGGAACACGTGATGTCCGTGACGTCATCGCCGCAAGCATGCTGACCGGCCTTGTGTTCTTAACCGGATCTGTTGTAGCCCATGGTTGTGTCTTGGGCCCGCTGCGGGCTGGCTTAGGGAAGAATGGCGGGATGCCGGGCAGCCCAGCGCCAATGCAGCAGCTGATCAGTGAGTACCAGGACGGACTCCGCAGTTCCAGGCCAAGCATGCCTGACCAAGCGGCCGACGTGACGTCAGTCAAGATCGTCGTCGGCGGTGGACCCGGTGTCGGCAAGACCACCTTCGTGAATTCGTTGTCAGAGGTCATGCCGTTGACCACGGAGGCCGTGATGACCATGGCCTCGGCTGAGGTGGACGACCCGTCTCATCCGCCAGCCGGGGACGGCGTGCCGCTCGCGATTGACTTCGGTCGGCTTACCTTGGCTCGCGACCTGGTGCTGTATGTGTTCGGTATGCCGGAACAGCACCAATTCTGGCCCATGTGGGATGAGCTGACCCAGGGTGCCGTCGGTGCCGTGTTGCTCGTTGACGCCTACCGGATCGCGGACTCGTTCCCAGCCAGGGACTTCTTCGAGGCAAGCGGCCTGCCGTTTATTGTCGCGGTCATTCCGCATCACGGGCAGTTCCCGCACCGCCCGGGGGATGTCCGCCAGGCGCTCAAGATCGGGCCGGATGTGCCGGTCATCCCGTGCGACGTCAGAAACCGTGAGTCCGCCCAGTCGACGATCCTCTTGCTCGTCGAGCGTGCGATGTCCGCCACGAATGACAACTCCCACACAGGACCCGGCATCCTGCTCAGGGGCTAGTCCGTCGCATCGAGGGCCATCCGGTATGCCCGGCTCCTGTCACTGGCCCCGGGCGCGCCGGTCAGTCGGCGCGCCCGGATTTCTGTAGTGCGGCCGGTCAGCCGCTCACGGTCCCGTTGAACTGCGTGGTTATGTAACTGGATATGTTCACCTTGTTGGGGATCAAGCCGGCCGAGTAGAACTGGTCGACCAGGTTCTGCTCGGAGGAGGTGATGGCGGGGGTGATCGTGATCGGCGTGGTGGCGTCGACCTTCGCCGCGACGTCCATGACGCTGGCGGGCAGCCCGGCGGCCTTGCCCCAGGCGGTGGCCCAGGCGCCCGTGTTGGCTGCGGCCCAGACGTAGGCCTTGTCCAGCGTCTGCAGGTAGACCGAGATGGCCGCTGCCTTCTGCGGGTTCGCGACCGCCGTCTTGGACGCGACCTCGAAGGAGTACGGGCTGCCGTAGGCGCTCCCGGTGGCCAGTACCCGCGCGTTGTCCTGCGCGACCACCTGCTGGACATAGGGCGGCCAGACATCCCAGGCGTCCACCGAGCCCGAGGTGAAAGCGGCCAGGGCCTCGGCCGGCTGCAGGTTCACCAGGGACACGTCCTTGGTGGTCAGGCCCGCCTTGGTGAGCACGGTCAGCAGGTTGTAGTTGGCCGAACTGCCCGACCCGTAGGCGATCTTCTTGTCCTTCAGCTGCGCGATCGAGGTGATCGGCGAGTTCTTCGGCACGAGGACCGCGTCCTGGTCCCCGTCGCTGGTTTCCCTGGCGCCGACGATCTCGACCGCTTCGCCGCCAGACGCCGCGAATACCGGCGGGGCGTCGCCGACGCCGCCGATGTCAACCGAACCCGAGCCCATCGCCTCGAGCATCGGCGGCCCCGAGGTGAAGTCGGACCAGTTGACATGGAACGGCAGGGAACTGAGCAGCCCGGCGGCGCTGAGCACCGCCTCGGCGCCGGTGCCCTTCTGGTCGCCGACGTCCAGCGTGACCGAGGACAGGTTCACCCCGGAGGACGAGGACGACGCGGACGAGGACGACGCCGGGGACGAGGACGCGGACGGACTCGAACTGCTTGAGGAGGAGCAGCCGGCGGCGGCCAGTCCGGCCGCCGCGAGTACCGCCAAGCCCGCCACCACGGGCCGAGATGGCCGGGAAAAAGCAGCCCGCCTTCGTTCAGCTGTCATATAAATCTCAACCCTTCAGTTAATTTCCGCCTCGGGCACGCCAAGCTCGGCGAGCAACCGCAGGCGCAGTGCGATCAGTTCCGGGTGGTCCCGCGGCCGCGGCCGCGGTAGGCCGACGAGCGTGGAGTGGGAGATCCGCCCGTTAGCGAGGACGAGCACGCGGTCGGCGAGCGCCAGTGCCTCGTCCACGTCATGGGTGACGAGCAGCACCGCGGGGTTGTGCCGCTCCCACAGGCTGAGCACCAGGCGGTGCATGGAGATCCTGGTCAGCGCGTCAAGCGCGCTGAACGGCTCGTCGAGCAGCAGCAGCGAGGGGGAGCGGACAAGCGCACGCGCCAGCGACACCCGCTGGGCCTCGCCGCCGGACAGCGTGAGCGGCCACGCGTCGGCCCGCTCGGTCAGCCCGACCTCGGCGAGGGCCTGCAGCGCCACCTCGCCGGGCGCGGGGAGCCGCAGCCCGAGCGACACATTACCGAGGACCCGCTTCCACGGCACGAGTCGCGGCTCCTGGAAGGCCACGGCCACCGGCCCGCGCACCTCGACCGAGCCGGTTACCTCGCGGTCAAGCCCGGCCAGCGCGCGAAGCAGCGTCGACTTCCCGGAACCGCTCCGCCCGATCAGCGCGACGAACTCGCCGTCCGCGATGTCCAGGTCGAGGCCGTCGAGCACCTTCAGGGAACCGAACGCACGGGACGCGTCCCGCACGGAAGCCGTCACTCCGGACGGCAGGGACGAGCCAGCGGCCGCGGCCGGGGTTACCTGGTGAATTCGCGCCGCCACTGCAGCGCCCTCCTTTCCAGCAGCCGGACGAGGGCATCGGCGAGCAGGCCGAGGATGGCGTATACGAGCAGCGCCACCATGATCACGCTGTTCTGCAGGAACTGCTCGGCCTGGGAGATCATGAAGCCGAGGCCGGCATTGGCGTTGATCTGCTCGCCCACGACGAGGGCCAGCAGCGACGTGACCACGCCGAGCCGCATCCCGCTCAGTGCCTGCGGCAGCGCGCCGGGCAGCACGATCTGCGTGATGAGTTCGCGTCGGCCCAAGCCGAGCACCTGTGCCAGCTCACCGAGCTTCGGGTCCACGCCGCGGATGCCCGCGAACGTGTTGACGTACATCGGGAACAGGGCGGCGAGCAGCACGATCAGGTCCTTGGGGAGTTCCCCGATGCCGAACCAGACGATGAACAGGGGCAGCACCCCGAGCAGCGGGATGGAGCGCAGCGCCTGCACGATCGGGTCGAGCGTCACCTCGGCCACCCGGCTCAGCCCGGTGAGGATGGCCAGCGCCACGGCGATGCAGGTGCCGAGGCTGAAGCCGATGGCCCAGCGCTCCAGCGAGACGAGGAGCGATCCCTGCAGCGTCCCGTAGCTCGGCGAGTTGGTCACGACCAGCGTGTACGCGGTGTGGACGATGGACGCGGGCGACACCAGCTTGCTCGACGGCAAGACCCCGGTGCTGCTAAGCAGCTGCCAGATCCCGACGGCGACCACCGGGCTGATCAGCCGCAGCCAGTCGCCGCGGACCCGCGGCGAGCGCCCGCGCCGGCTGGCGCCGGCCGCCCCGGGTATCGCCCCGGCGGTGCTGCTCCCCGCGGCCGGCTGATCGCTCAAGGCCAGCGGTTCGTCCGGGCCGGCGCTCCGGACGTACGCTCCTCGCGAAGGAGTAGACACGGGCGGACCTTTCCATCGGTGGACGGTGTCATCGTGCCACCAGATGTTGATAATTACAATTAAAAAAGTAGGAATTTAACGTCTCGTGTTGACCGGTGCGCCGGGCCGGGGGTTAAGCGGCCACCTGGTCCAGCGCCGTCGCCGACGCGGACGATGACGGCCCCGATAACGCCACCGACCCTCGCCGCCTCGATGCGCCGGTACCCGGTGCCAGTCCCGGGAGCCGCCCGGTGATACGTCTGGGTCACGGGATTCCCTTCAGCGCCCTATCTTTCAGCCCACGCTGTGAGGTTGACATCCGGCTGAGGTGAATGTCAATAATTTCTACCAAAATAGTAGATTTACATTCGTGTCGCCAAGGTGCGCCGCCACGCGGGAAACTGCTCTGAGCTAACGATGACGAAGGGACGACGATGGTGCGGCATCCGCTCGACAATCCGGTGCTCTCATCGCTGACCGGGCCGCATGCCCGGTTTGCGGAGCGGCGCGGCAACGTCCTGCGTTACCCGGTCGATGTCACGCCGTTTCTGGCGATGCCGGACGAGCCGGACGAGGCGGACTGGGCGGACGCGGCGGCCCTGGTCGGGCCGGGCCGCCTGCTGCCGCTGGCCGGCATCAAAGCTGCGCCACCGGTCGGCTGGGAGGTGGAGGTGATCGGCGAGGGAGTGCAGATGACCGGCGATCACCTGGAGGTCGCCGCCGATCCGGAAGCGGTGCCGCTTGGTCGCGCCGACGTGCCGGAGATGCTTGCCCTTGTCGCGCGCACCAGGCCGGGCCCGTTCCTGCCGCGGACGTTCGAGCTCGGCTCGTACCTGGGCATCCGCCGCGGCGGGGGGCTGGTGGCGATGGCCGGGGAGCGGTTGCATCCGGAAGGCTGGACGGAGATCAGCGCGGTCTGCACCGACGAGGCGTGGCGCGGCGAGGGGCTCGCCAGCCGGCTGATCCGGGCGGTCGGCGCGGGCATCCGGGCGCGTGGCGACCTGCCGTTCCTGCACGCGGTGGCCACGAACCCGGCGGTCGGGCTGTACGAAAAGATGGGCTTCCGGCTCCGACGGACAACCAGGTTCGCAGCCGCCAGGATCCCAGAAACCCCGTTGCCCGGCCGCGATTGAAGGCTACCCCGAGACCAGTGGATATTTTTAGACACCGGAGGGCAATGCCACTTAGGGCGCGTCTCGAAATAACACGCGGGTTCCGGTTCTGGCGCTCTCTAGTGTGGTATGCGGTCCCGTGACCTGCAGCGAGTCGTTCCCGGGCCGCAGAGCGGCGGCCGATTGTCCTCCGACATCACCGCAGGCCAAGCAGGTGAGCATACTCGCGGGGACAGAAACAGAAGTCTGCGTGTTAATAATCTGCGCGCTCTTAACATAAGTTGATCTTGGTCGCCGGCGCGGCCCGGGAAAGGTATACCGAATTTTGGTTGGACAAACTGCCGTAAGTCGGGCCGGTTTCCGACCAAAATTCGGTATACCTCTGCGAGGAGGCAATTCCAGGCCGGGTACGACAGGGCCGACCTCGGCTGCGCCTGGGACAACAGCGTCTGTAGCTGCGCGTGATCCCTCTGGAGCTAAAGGGAAAATTGTCTAAATGGCATTGCACCGGAGGGCGCAAAAATATCCACCGCGGCGCCCGTGAATTCATTTCGCCCGAACGAGAGGTGGATACTGCGGCCCGCCGCCTGCCTGGGCCGGGCGCGAGGCTCTTGCCGCCTGCGCAGCCGTCAGGCCGGTGCTTTGGAGCGCAGGATCTGGATGAACTCGCGCATCCAGGTCGGGTGGTCGGGCCAGGCGCGGGCGGAGACCATCTGGCCGTCCACCACGCCGGCGGCATCGACGAATTCCGCACCCGCGGCGGCCACGTCCGGGGCCAGTGCCGGGTAGGCCGCCGTGCGGCGCCCGTTCAGCGTTCCCGCGGCCGCCAGCACCTGCGGGGCGTGGCACAGCTGGGCGACCGGGAGGTCCGCCTGCATGAAGTGGCGGACGATCCGCTGGACGTCGGGGTCGTTGCGGATGTATTCCGGTGCCCGCCCGCCGGGAATGACCAGGGCTGCGTACTCGGTCGGGTCAACGTCGGCGAACGCGACGTCCGCGGGCCAGGTGTAGCCGGGCTTCTCGGTGTAGGTGTCGAACCCGTCGGTGAAGTCGTGCACGACGAACTGCAGCTTCTTGACCGACGGGGCAGCGATGTCGACCTGGTAGCCCTCTTCGAGCAGCCGCTGGTAGGGATACATGACCTCGAGCGATTCCGCCGCGTCCCCGGTGATGATCAAGACCTTGGGCATAGCCGTCACTCCTTCCGCGAGCCCAGCGCGGATGCCAGCCGTATCTCGCCGCGGCCCCGCGCCCCTGCTATGTCGTCCGATGGTGATGTGCCCGTTCTAGCACGGTTGCCGCGATGTGACTACCAGTGCTCACTGCCGTCAGCCCGCCGGGCTGTCCCGTCATCCGGCCGGGTGGCCGAAAATGCAATTGCGTGTGATGAGTTTGCCAATGTTCGTGCATACTTGTCTTGCAGGCATATGTTCGGGGCGCTATCGTCTTACTGGATCCAGTGCGGCCGTACCCGGGGGCGGATCGGACCAGGCTGCCTGTTGGTTTGCCTTTGTTACTTGCCGTGCAGTTACGTCTGTTTCCGGACCGGTGAGATACGTGTCAGCCTTTCCGCCTTATGTGGTGTTCGTTAACTACCGCCGCGAGGATACGGGCCCTTACGCGCGGCTTCTGCAGTTCAAGCTGGGGGAGCGCTTCCCGGGCCTGCGTGCTTTCGTGGACCTCGATTCGATCGAGGTGGGTGTCGATTTCGCGGAGGCGATCAAGTCGGCAGTGGACTCATGTACGGTCCTGATCGCGCTGATCGGCGCCAAGTGGCTGACGGTCGCGGACGAAGATGGCCGCCTTCGGCTCGACGACCCGGATGACTACGTGCGGTACGAGATCCGGATCGCGCTGGAGCGCGGCGTGCGCGTCATCCCCGTACTCGTGGACGGTGCGAAACCCCCCCGAGCACGGCAACTGCCCGGGGATCTCCAGCCGCTCGCCCGGCTCAACGCCCTGCAGATGAGTTACGACCGGCTAGACCACGACGCGACCCGGCTCATGGACGCCATTCACCGAGTACTCGAAACCGCTGTCGGCACCCCGGCGCAGTAAGAGCGGGGACGTTATTTGTAGCGGCGGCCGGTGCGGGAACCGAGCCTGGCCGCTAGCGTCGGCGGTGCGATCCTGGCCAGGGCGACGATGGCCTTGTACTGAAGACCGGGGACGCAGACGGTCCCGCCGTTGCGGAAGTCGCGCATGGCGTCCGCCACCACCCGGTCGGCGTCCAGCCACATGAAATTCGGCACGCCGGCGACGCCCATGCCCGCCCGCTGGTGGAACTCCGTGCGGGTCAGCCCCGGGCACAGGGCCATAACGTGCTCGGGGCGATGCTGGGTGGCGAGGTCGGCGGCGACGCCGAGGGTGAAGGAAACCATCCACGCCTTGCTGGCACCGTAGCTCCCGCGGCCGGTGAAGGCTGACACCGACGCGACGTTGATCACGCCGCGTCGAACCGTCGACGCGGCGGGAGACGCGGCCGGAGTTGCCCCGGCGGCGGCCATTCCGGCGAGCGCCGCGCTGGTCAGCCGCAAGACCGCCTCGCAGTGCACCTTGAGCATCCGCAGTTCATCGTCAAGTGACGCCGCGCCGAACGGTGCCGGATTGCCGAAACCCGCGTTGTTCACCAGCAGGTCCACGCCACGGGCCTGATCAGAAACGGCGGCTATGCCGTCGTCGGTGGCCAGGTCCGCGGCCAGCACCTGGACGACCGCCCCGTGCTCATCGTGGAGCTGACCGGCCAGCAGGTCGAGCCGGGACTCGTCCCGGGCGACCAGGATCAGGTCGTAACCGGCCCGCGCGAGCTGGCGGCTGAACGCGGCGCCGATCCCCGAGGAAGCACCAGTTACTAGGGCTGCGGGCATGTTCTTACCTCTCCGAGGTGGTGACGATCGGTGGGACACACGGTATTCGCACTCCGGGTAGGTGGCGGCGCTGCGGCAGCCCTGGAAGCCCGGCAGACCGGCTGATAGCGTGACGGTGGTCCTATTGTGACTATTGCGGGAGACACGATGCCGCTTCTCAATGATGAGACATGGCGGGGCCGGGTGTATTCCGGCGGCTGGGTGACCGCTTCTGGTGGCGACGCGCCGGTAACCGAGCCCGCCACCGGTGCCGAACTCGGCCGGACCGGGATCGGCTTGCCCGGCGACATCGCCGCCGCCGCCCGGCAGGCGGCGGCGGCGCAGAAAGACTGGGCCGCCCGGCCGCACTCGCAGCGGTCCGCGCTGCTGCGCAAGGCCGCCGACATCTGGCTGGCCAACGCGGCCGAGATCGAGCAGTGGAGCATCCGCGAGAGCGGCAAGATCGCACCGGCCGCCCAGTTCGAGACCCACCTGGTCACCAGCGAACTCTACGAGGCGGCCACGCTGCCGTCCCGCCCGTACGGCGACCTGATCCCCAGCGAGAGCCCGCGACTCAGCTTCATCGAGCGCGTGCCGGCCGGCGTGGTCGGCGTCATCGCGCCGTTCAACTTCCCGCAGGTCCTGGCCATACGGTCGGTGGCACCGGCGCTCGCCCTCGGCAACGCGGTCGTGCTCAAGCCCGACCCCCGCACCGCCGTCTGCGGCGGCGTGGCGGTGGCCCGGGTCTTCGAGGAGGCCGGGCTGCCCGAGGGGCTGCTGCACGTGATCCCGGGCGGGCCCGAGGTCGGCGAGGCCCTGATCACCGACCCGCTGGTGCGGATCATCTCCTTCACCGGGTCCACGGCCGCCGGCCGCCGCGTCGGCGAGCTCGCGGCCCGTCACCTCAAGCGCGTCCACCTGGAGCTCGGCGGGAACTCCGCGCTGGTCATCCTCGACGACGTCGACCTGGAACGGGCCGCCTCGGCCGGCGCGTGGGGGTCGTTCCTGCACCAGGGCCAGATCTGCATGACCACCGGGCGGCACCTGGTGCACGAGGCCGTCTACGACGACTACGTCGCGGCCCTGGCCGCGAAGGCGGACCACCTCCCGGTGGGAGACCCGGCCAGCGGGCAGGTCGCTCTCGGTCCGATCATCGACGAGCGGCAGCGGGACAAGGTTCACGCCCTGGTCACCGCGACCACGAGCGCCGGCGCCAAGCTCGCGGCCGGCGGGACCTACCAGGAGCTGTTCTACCGGCCGACCGTCCTGGCCGACGTCACGCCGGACATGCCCGCGTACGCCAACGAGGTCTTCGGCCCGGTCGCCCCGGTACTGAGATTCGGCAGCGCCGACGACATCGCCGAGCTCGCCGCGCGCAGCGAGTACGGCCTGTCGCTCGGCATCCTCACCAAGGACGTGATGCGCGGCCTTGACCTAGCCCGCCGCATCCCCACCGGGATCGTCCACATCAACGAGCAGACCGTCGACGACGAGGCCAACACGCCGTTCGGCGGCATCCTCGACTCCGGCACCGGCGCCCGGTTCGGCGGCACCGCGAACCTCGACGCCTTCACCGAGACCCG
Organism: uncultured Actinomycetota bacterium; assembly: GCA_963785645.1. Classification (GTDB taxonomy): domain Bacteria; phylum Actinomycetota; class Actinomycetes; order Streptosporangiales; family Streptosporangiaceae; genus Trebonia. Next base: position 212,626 of record CAWAWG010000010.1, on the reverse strand, counting down.
CTGGATCACCATGCGCGGCGACATCGCGCCCTACCCGTTCTGAACCGCCAGCACAAACCGCGCAGCAGCCGGAGACACCACCATCCGTTCGGACAATCCTTAATTTTCTCCCGAACGAATCGTGGTTCCTCCGGCCGGCCCATGACCCCGGCACCCGGGGCCTTGGCCGGGGAGACATATTACAAACCGATGGATCTTCGTTCCACCGGAAACCAGCGCGCTTCACGCCGGGTTGGCCTTATTAGAGTGGGAGACGCGATGAGACCACCCGGGCCTGGCGGCGTGCCGTCGCGTATATCCCCAGGGTCGCCTGCAAGGGGTTGTCGTGACGCTGATTTTGATCGGCCTGGTTGGCGGGATCATCACGGGCCTGTCCCCCTGCGTCCTGCCGGTGCTTCCCGTCGTCTTCCTGGGCGGCGGCACCGGGGCGGGCACCGCGGCGAGCGCGGTCCCGGACGCGGAACGCAGCGCCGGGTCGGCGCGGCGGCGCCCCTACCTGATCGTCGGCGGCCTGACGCTGAGCTTCGCGGTCTTCACCCTCTTCGGCAGCCTGATCCTGGCCAGCCTGCACCTGCCGGACGACGCCATCCGCTGGGCCGGCCTGGCCCTGCTCGTGCTGGTCGGGCTCGGGCTGCTCGTGCCGCCGCTCGGCCACCTGCTCGAGCGGCCCTTCTACCGTTTCCCGCAGCGGGTCTCCGGCGCCGGCCGCAACGGCTTCGTCCTCGGGATCGCCCTCGGCGCGGTCTTCGTGCCGTGCGCGGGCCCCGTCCTCGCCGCGATCACCGTGGCCGGCGCGACCGACCATATCGGTCTGCGCACCATCGGCCTCACGCTGGGCTTCGCCGCCGGCACCGCGATACCGCTGCTCGCCTTCGCGCTCGCGGGCCGCGGCATCAGCCAGCGGCTCGGCGCCTTCCGGCGGCACCAGGGCGTGTTCCGGGCGGTCAGCGGTGTGGTGATGATCGTGCTGGCCGTCGCGCTGACCTTCAACCTGTCCGACCTCATCCAGCGCGACATCCCCAACTACACGCAGGCCGTGGGCAACTCCCTGGAGAAGGGGGCCTCGGCGGCCAGCCAGAGCGGCAGCGGCGGCGTATCGCTACAGGACTGCCAGACGGCGGCCCTCTACGGCGGCTCGGGGCTCGAGCAATGCGGTGCCGCGCCCGCGTTCGCCGGCATCCAGCAGTGGCTGAACACCCCGGGCGGCAAGCCGGTGACCATTGCTTCGCTCAAGGGCAAGGTCGTCATCGTCGACTTCTGGGCCTACTCCTGCATCAACTGCCAGCGTGAGCTGCCGCACGTCGAGGCCTGGTACAAGGACTACGCCGCCGACGGGCTCGAGGTGGTCGGCGTGCACACCCCCGAGTACGCCTTCGAGCACGTGCCGTCCAACGTCGCGGCCGGCGTAAGCAGGCTCGGGCTCTCCTTCCCGGTGGCACTAGACAACTCCTACGGCACCTGGAACGCCTACGACAACCAGTCCTGGCCCGCGTCGTACCTCATCGACGCCGACGGCCAGATCAGGCACGTCTCCATCGGAGAGGGCGATTACCCGCAGGAGGAGCAGCTCATCCGCCAGCTGCTCCTCGCCGCTCACCCGGGGATTACCCTCCCGGCGGCGACCACCCTCCCGGATACCACCCCCGACGACCCCGATCAGTCGCCGGAAACCTACCTTGGGGCCGAGCGGCAGCAGTATTACGGTGGCGGCTCCGCCTACAAGACCGGCCAGTTCACGCTGCCCGTTGCCCTCCCCGCGAACTCCTTCGCGCTCTCCGGCTCCTGGACGGTCGGCCAGGAGTCGATCACCGCGGGCAGCGGCGCCGGGATCAAGCTCGCCTTCCACGCCTCGGACGTCTACCTCGACGTCGGTGGCGCCGGCACCCTCACCGTCTCCTCCGGCGGCGCGAGCAAGGTCATCCGCGTCTCCGGCGCTCCGGACATCTATACGGTCGCGACCGAGCAGCCCGCGAGCGACGGCACCGTGTCGATCGCACTCTCACCCGGGCTGGCCGCCTACTCCTTCACCTTCGGCTAACCCGCCACCTCAGGCTGATCCTCTTCCCGGCGGACACGGACCGAGTCCGGCGGCCGGGCGGCCGGGGTCCGGCCGGGACAAAGCCCGGCAAATCGGGCAGGTTCTCGCGCCAGGCGCCGATGCCGTTTAGCCTGGGCGGCTCGGCGACGGCACCAGGAGCCGCACCATGCCCGTTTCGTCCGGTATCGGTGCAGCCCAGTTCATTATCTCGGAAACTTTACAGGTTATAGCCTGCTTAATTTACCTGTAAAGGAAGAGTGTTCGATTTCATGGATCTGCCAGCTTTTACCGTCAGGCGCGTGGCCCCCGGCAGCACCACGCTCCCCTTGGGTCCCGGGAATCGCGCCGAACGCGGTGTACCTTGCCGGTGATATCGGTTCCGTCGACCCTGCGCCATCGACGCGGGTCAGCGGAGGCGTGGCGCCTGGTGTAGCGCCAGATACCCCAGGGGGGTATCCTGTGGTTAGCAGGAAACCGGAAGAGGCAGGAGGGGCCGTGCACGCCATCGTTCATGCCCTGTCCATCACCGGGTCGATGACCTGGGAGATCACCTGGGCGCTGATCCTCGGGTTCGCGCTGTCGGCGGTAATACAGGCCGTCGTCCGCCGGTCAACCGTGGTCCGGTTGCTCGGTGACGCCAGGCCGCGGACGCTGGCGGTCGCGGCCGGACTGGGCGCCGCGTCGTCCTCGTGCTCCTACGCGGCGGTGGCGCTGGCCCGGGCGCTGTTCCGCAAGGGAGCGGACTTTACCGCCGCGATGGCGTTCGAGATCGCCTCGACCAACCTGGTGATCGAGCTCGGCGTGATCCTCGCGCTGCTGATGGGCTGGCAGTTCACCCTCGCGGAGTTCACCGGCGGCCCGCTGATGATCGTGTTCATCGCGGTGCTGTTCCGGATCTTCCTGCGGGACCGGCTGCTCAACCAGGCGCGCGAGCAGGCGGACCGGGGCGTTGCCGGGTCGATGGAGGGGCACGCCGCGATGGACATGTCCGTCCAGCGCGAGGGTTCCTTCGTGCGCAGGCTCCTGTCCGGCGAGGGCTTCACCTCGGTCAGCCACGTCTTTGTCATGGAGTGGGCGGCCATCATCAGGGACCTGGTGATCGGGCTGCTGATCGCCGGGGCGATCGCGGCGTGGGTGCCGGACAGCTTCTGGCAGGCGTTCTTCTTCGCCGGCCATCCGCTGGCCGCGAAGCTGTGGGGTCCGCTCATCGGCCCCGTCGTCGCCGTCATCTCGTTCGTCTGCTCGATCGGGAACGTTCCGCTGGCCGTGGTGCTGTGGAAGGGCGGGATCAGCTTCGGCGGCGTGGTCGCGTTCATTTTCGCCGACCTGATCATTGCCCCGATCCTGAACATCTACCGCAAGTACTACGGCGCGAAGATGGCGGCCTTCCTGCTCGGCACGTTCTTCGCGGCGATGGCCGGGGCGGGGTACGTGGTCGAGCTGGTCTTCGGCGGCCTGGGACTGGTTCCCGACCGGGCCGCCGCTAAGATCCCGGACAGCGGCGTGTCCTGGGACTACACCACCTGGCTGAACATCGTCTTCCTGGTACTCGCCGCGGTGCTGATCGTGCGGTTCGTCCGCACCGGCGGCGGCATGATGCTGAAGATGATGGGCGGTGCGCCGCCCGCGGACCCCGGCGCGGAGAACGGTCACGCCCGTCACGGCCTGCCCGCGATGGACGACGGGACCGGGTGACCAAGGCCACGCTCGCCGCCGGCGGCGGCGGCGATCCTAACCTATACCCGGTTGGGGTATATAGAATGAGTCCGAGCGAGGAGGGCGACGTGCACGGATACACGCCGGAGAAGGACGAGTACCTCAAGCGGCTGCGCCGCGTCGAGGGTCAGGTCCGCGGCCTGCAGAAGATGGTCGAGGACGACAAGTACTGCATCGACATCCTGACCCAGGTCTCCGCGGCCACGCGGGCGCTCCAGTCGGTGGCGCTCGGCCTGCTCGAGGACCACCTCGGGCACTGCGTGGCCCAGGCGGCGGCCGAGGGCGGCGACGTCGCCGAGCAGAAGATCCGCGAGGCGTCCGACGCGATCGCCCGCCTGGTCAAGTCCTGACCGCGAACAAAGGGAACGAGGAGCTTTTCGATGACGACGGCGACCTACCAGGTGACGGGCATGACCTGCGAGCACTGCGCCCACGCGGTCAGCGGCGAGCTGAGCGAACTGGCCGGCGTGAGCGACGTGACCGTGGACCTGCGCCCGGGCGGCCAGACCGTGGTCACGGTCACCAGCAAGGCCCCGTTGACCAGCGAAGCGGTCGTGGCGGCGCTGGACGAGGCAGGCGACTACCACCTCGCGGGCTGACCCCGCGGAAGCAGAACTTTGGTGCTCACCCGACAGGAGGATTCGTGACGGCGGCGGCACATCAGGCAGTGGAACTGTCGATCGGCGGAATGACCTGCGCATCCTGCGCGGCGCGGATCGAGAAGAAGCTGAACCGGCTCGACGGGGTCACCGCCACGGTCAACTTCGCCACGGAGAAGGCCGCGGTCAGCTTCCCCGGCACGGTTACCCCCCAGGACCTGATCGCGGTCGTCGAGCGGACCGGCTACCGGGCCGCGCTGCCCGTCCCGCCCCTGACTCGCCGGCGGACCCCGAAGCAGCGGCCGGCGGCGAGCCGGCCGCCGCGGGCAATGACGAGACGGCCGCGCTGCGCCAGCGGCTGCTGGTCTCGCTGCTGCTCGCGGTGCCGGTGGTGGTGCTCGCCATGGTTCCGGCCCTCCAGTTCCGCAACTGGCAGTGGCTGTCACTCGCCCTGACCGCCCCGGTCGCCGTGTGGGGTGCGTGGCCGTTCCACCGGGCCGCCCTGGTCAACGCGCGGCACGGCGCGGCCACCATGGACACCCTGATCTCGACCGGGGTCACGGCGGCGTTCGCCTGGTCGCTGTACGCCCTGTTCTTCGGCGATGCCGGGGACAGCGGGATGCGGATGCCGTTCACCCTGCTCGCCGGGCAGGCCGGGGCGGGCGCGTCCGCGATCTACCTCGACGCCGCGGCCGGCGTGACCGTGCTGATCCTGCTCGGCCGGTACTTCGAGGCCCGGGCCAAGCGGCGGTCCGGTGCCGCGCTGCGGGCGCTGGCCGCGCTCGGCGCGCGGGACGCGGCGCTGCTGCGCGACGGGCGCGAGGTCCGCGTCCCGGTCGCCAGCCTGGCGGTGGGGATGCGGTTCGTGGTCCGGCCGGGAGAGAAGATCGCGGTCGACGGGGTCGTCGAGTCCGGCGCGTCCGCGGTGGACGCCTCGATGCTCACCGGCGAGCCGGTCCCGGTAGAAGTCACCGCCGGGGACGCGGTCACCGGCGGATGCGTGAACACCTCGGGCCGCCTGGTGGTCTGTGCCACCCGGGTCGGCGCGGACACCGAACTGGCCAGGATCACCCGGCTGGTCGAGCAGGCGCAGAACGGCAAGCCCCCGGCGCAGCGGCTCGCCGACCGGGTCTCGTCCGTGTTCGTCCCGGTCGTCATCGTGATCGCGCTCGTGGTCCTGGCCGGCGTGGCTGGCCACCGGGCACGGGCCCGCCGCCGCGTTCACCGCCGCGGTCGCGGTGCTGATCATCGCCTGCCCGTGCGCGATGGGCCTGGCCACCCCGACCGCGATCCTGGTCGGCACCGGCCGCGGCGCCCAGCTCGGCATCCTCATCAAGGGCCCCGAGGTCCTTGAGATGACCCGGGCCGTCGACACGATCGTGCTGGACAAGACCGGCACCGTCACCACCGGGACGATGTCCCTGGCCGACGCGGTTCCCGCGCCCGGCGGGGACCCGGTCGAACTGCTCGCTCTGGCCGGGGCGGCCGAGGACGGCAGCGCGCACCCCATCGCCCTCGCGATAACCGCCGGCGCCCGGCAGCGGCTCGCGGAGCTGACCGCTGCCGAGCTGTCGCCGGTGTCCGACTTTGCCAGCTATCACGGACTCGGCGTCACCGCCGTGGTCGAGGGACACGCGGTCGCCGTCGGCCGCGCGAACTGGCTGACGGACCAGTGGGCGCAGCCCGTCCCCGCCGAGCTGACCGACCGCGCGGCGCGGGCCGAGGCGGCCGGGCAGACCGCGGTGTTCGCCGCCTGGGACGGCGCCGTCCGCGGTGTCCTCGATCGTCGCCGACACGGTCAAGCCCACCTCCGCCGAGGCGATCGCCCGGCTGCGCGGCCTGGGCCTGCGCCCGGTGCTGCTCACCGGTGACAACGAGCGCGCCGCCCGCGCCGTCGCCGCCCAGGTCGGCATCGACGAGGTGATCGCCGGCGTGCTTCCCGAGGGCAAGACCACGGTGGTCAAGGAGCTGCAGGCGGCCGGGCGGGTGGTGGCCATGGCGGGGGACGGCGTCAACGACGCCGCCGCCCTGGCCCAGGCCGACCTCGGCCTGGCCATGGGCACCGGCACCGACGCCGCGATCGAGGCCGCCGACCTCACCCTGGTCCGCGGCGACCTGCGCGCCGTCCCCGACGCGATCAGGCTCTCGCGCCGCACCCTGGCCACGATCAAGGGCAACCTGTTCTGGGCCTTCGCCTACAACGTGGCCGCGATACCGCTCGCCGCCCTTGGTTTCCTGTCCCCGCTGATCGCCGGCGCCGCCATGGCCTTCAGCTCCGTGTTCGTGGTCACCAACAGCCTCCGGCTCCGCCGCTTCTCGCCGCTGCGGTAAACCGCGGCGCGGGCATCTGTCATTCGAGTTCGAGCACGGCCCGTAGGGCGACGTTGATCTCCATGAGTTCGTCCGGGTCCAGGCGGCCCGCGAAGTCGCCGAGTCGCTGGGGGTCGACGGCGGTTGTCTGCTCGACCAGTACCCGGACATCCTGGCCGAGGAGTTCGATGGTGGGGTGGATCATGGATCCGAAGGACTTGGTCGTGGTGGGGGCCACGAGCCACGCTGAGAGGTGGTCGTAGGCGTTGGCCTGGACGACGACGGCGTAGCGCTCGCCCTGCTGTTCGTGTCCTTGAGCGGAGCGCGGCCTCTTGAGGCGGTAGACGTCACCACGCACGGAGCTCGTCCAGTTCCTCGCGGACCGCGCGGATCTCCGCCTGGTACTCGGGATTGGCTCTCAGCCGGGCGGCGTCGGCGCGCAGGTCTTCCTGGCGCTTGTTGTGCGCGGCGATTTCGAGTGCGTGCCGGATCGCGTGGGTGGGGCTGGTGCCGTCGGCCGTGAGAATCGCGAGGTTCTCCGTATCCTCGGACGTCGGACGGAATGTAATCGGATCTGCCATACTGAAAGTATACATTCCCGAGCGCCGGGGTGCCGTCACCGTGGACTGGGTGGCCGCCGACAATCGCCACCCTTCGTTCGGATGAGGAAGGTCTTAATTTTCTGCTGCGAACGGTGGATCCTGCCCTTAGCGGGACCGGCTCCTCAAGGAGGACGGAATCGCCAGAAATCACTCGTCTCGGGGGATGCCGGGGCGGTGCGCCGGTGCGATTCTTGGGCAGTGGTTGAGGCGCTACAAGTGCGCCGGAGCCCTGAGGCCATCAGGTGCCCGGGAAGCCAGGAGGGAGCGTTCGGTGACCAGCCAGACAGACGAGGCAGCCCAGCCGCCGGAGCCGGGCCGGCCGGAGGCCGTCCAGCATGCCGCGGTCGCGCTGCGGTCCATGGGACAGCCGAACTCGGTAGCCAACCAGTTCGACTTCTGGGACAACAGCTACGAGGGACGGCGGCTGTTCTCTGAGCTGCTCGGCACGTTTTTCCTGGTCCTGGTGGCTGTCGGCGGCGGCATGGTCAACGCCAGGTTCGGCGGCAACGCGGTACCCTACACCGCCCGCGTGGTGGCACCGGCGCTGATGGTGGCGGCCATCATCCTGTTCATGGGGACCGTCTCCGGCGCACACCTCAACCCGGCGGTGAGCGTGGCGTTCGCGGCCCGCGGCGACTTCCCGTGGAAGCGCGTCCCCGCCTACATCGCCGCTCAGCTCCTCGGCGCCATCCTGGCCACGCTGCTGCTGTGGGCGCTGATCGGCAAGCAGGGCAGCGCGGGACTCACCCTGCCCGGCCACGGCATCTCGACCGGTACCGCTCTGGTGTGGGAACTGGTGCTGACCGTCGGCCTGGTGAGCGTGATCCTGGGCACCGCGTCGGGCGCTCAGCAGATCGGGCCGCTGGCCGCCCTCGGAGTGGGCAGCTATATCGCGCTCGCCGGGTTGTGGGGTTCCCCGGTCAGCGGCGCGTCGATGAATCCAGTCAGGTCGCTCGGACCAGCCCTGGTCCTCGGCGACTGGACCTCGTGGTGGGCCTATCTGATCGGCCCGGTGGCGGGCGCCGTCATTGCCGTCGGCTTCGCCTACGTGCTGCGCGGCCGCGGCGGCGGCCACAGCGGCGAGGCGGCGGCGCAAGGCACGCTCGGCACCGGCTGGCGTCCCGGGCTCACCACCACTAACCGTGCTCACAATTCAGCTCAAGGGGGCTAGAGGGGAAAGGGGAGAGCTATGGCTGCGAAGACAGCGCATGCCACGCGGGCGTCCGCCAGGGGGGCGGCTGAGCCTGAGACAGGCAAGCAGTTGAGTCACGCGGACCGGGTGGCCAAGGGCAAGGACGCCAGGGCCTTCGCTCCGCTGGAGTCGCACGCGGAGTTCACGCCGGACAAGTCGCGGGATCCGATCGGCCTGCTGCTCGGGCAGGCGAAGAGCCGGGTGCCCGAGCTGGTGCCGATCCGGCACGGGCGGATGCTGGTGTCGCCGTTCACGTACTACCGGGGGGCCGCGCTGCCGATGGCGGCCGACCTGGCTACCACGCCCACGTCGGGGCTGCGGGTGCAGCTGTGCGGAGACGCGCACCTGTCCAACTTCGGGGGGTTCGCCTCGCCCGCCCGGCGGCTGGTCTTCGATGTCAACGACTTCGACGAGACGCTGCCCGGCCCGTTCGAGTGGGACGTGAAGCGGCTGGCGGCCAGCCTGGCCGTGGCCGGGCGGGACAACGGGTTCACCGGCAAGGACCGCCGCCAGATCGAGCTGGCGGCGGCCGAGAGCTACCGGACCGCCATGCGCACGTTCGCCGGACAGCCCTTCATGGAGGTGTGGTACGCGCACCTCAACGTCGAGGACGCCATCAGCGAGTTCAGGTCGCAGCTCAAGACCAAGCGGGTCAAGCTGGCCGAGAAGATGGCGGCCAAGGCGCACACCAGCGACAGCATGAAGGTGCTGAGCAAGCTCACCACCGAGTCCGACGGGCACCGGCGGATCGTCAAAGACCCTCCGCTGGTCGAACCGGTCGAGGACATCTTCTCGGACATGCAGGTCGATGCGATCTATGACGTGATCCGCGAAGTGCTCGGGAAGTACCAGCGCACCCTGCAGTCCGACCGCAGGCACCTGGCCGAGTACTTCAACCTGGTCCACGTGGCCCGCAAGGTGGTCGGGGTCGGCAGCGTCGGCACCCGCGCGTGGATCGCGCTGATGGAGAGCGGAGACGGGACCGAACCGCTGTTCTTGCAGGCCAAGGAGGCCCAGACGTCCGTTCTTGCCCCCTACTGCGGGCGGAGCCGGTACAGCAACCAGGGCGAACGGGTCGTCGCCGGGCAGCACCTGATGCAGGCGGAGAGCGACATCTTCCTCGGCTGGGCCCGGGTGACCGGACCGGACGGGGTGGACCGCGACTACTACGTGCGCCAGCTGAAGGACTGGAAGCTGTCCATGCCGATCGAGATCATGATCCCGTCCGGCATGACGGCCTACGCGCGCATGTGCGGGTGGACGCTCGCCCGGGCGCACGCCCGTTCCGGCGACCGGGTCGCCCTGGCCGCCTACCTCGGCCGCTCCGCCAAGTTCGACAACGCGATCGCCGACTTCGCCGAGACCTACGCCGACCAGAACGAACGCGACCACGCCGCCCTCCAGACCGCCGTGAAGGACGGTAAGGCCATGGCAACCAGCGGGCTCTAGCCGCCGAGCAGGCCGATCGCCGTCGCCTTCTGCACCGCGTCGTTCCGTGACGAGACGCCCAGCTTGCGGTAGATCGCCTTGACCTCGGTCTTGACCGTGTGGCTGGAGATGAACAGCCGCCTCGCGATCATGTCGGCCGTGAGGTGGGTTTGCAGATAGGGAAGCAGCCTCAGCTCGGCTGGGGTGAGCGGCAACGGGCCGATCGCTCCGGAGGCGGCGCTGGACGTTACCGCGCGACGGAATTCGTCGACCTCGTCGACGAAAGTCCCGAGGCCCGGACGGTGGGTAACGATGTCGTCGATCTTGCGCAGCTGCTCCAGGGCCAGCGCGGGGAATCCATTGGACTCGTACCAGTCAGCGGCTCGTCGGCGCAGCGTCATGATGATGCCGGGTTCGGTGCGCTGAAGCTCACCGAGCAGGAACTCCCGGTACAGCGCGTGGTAGCGGTACCACTGCCGCTGGCGGTCGAGCGGCGTCACGAACAGGCTCTCTGCCTCTATGCGGCGCAGCTGGATGCCCGCGGCGGCCGACCCGAGTACGGCCTCGCAGAGCGGGCCGCAGAGCTGATCGAGCACGGCCGTGCGCCGCAGGAACCGCTGAACGGCCTTCGGCTGCCCGGCCAGGGCCTCGCGGTACAGGTAATCGGCCACGTACCGGTCGAAGCCGGTAACGTTCCGTGCCTGGCTGTCGGCGTCCTTTGCGATCAAGGCGGCCAGGTAGAGGCCGGCCGGCCAGCCTTCGGTCCGCTCGGCCGCCGCGGCGGCCAGCTCCGGGGTCACGCTGACGTGCGCGTGGGTGAAGATCTGGCGTGCTCCAGCCGCATCCAGAGCCAGGTCGCCGGCCCCGAACTCCAGCGCGTCTTCGGCGGCCCGGAGCCGCGGCAGGTGAGGCTGCTCGCAGCGGCTGGCGGCGGCCAGCTGAGATCCCCTGGGAATCGCCGAGATAACCAGGGCGAGCACATCGTGGCTGGCCGGCGAGCGCAGCTTATGGAGATCGTCCAGGATGAGAACGAACGGAACGGGGCTGGCGCGGAACTCCGCGGCCAGCCGCGGCGCGGCCCGGCCGGGCCCCGGCATGCCCTGACCCGGCAGGTCGAAGACCAGCTCGGGACTGGCGAGGCCGGCCCGGCAGTAGGCGGACGCGAGCGAGGCGAGCAGAGTGGCCGGATCATCGTCGAAGCGGTCGAGGGACACCCAGGCCACCGGGCGATCTTCGGTGGCGGCCCATTCCGCGAGGAAGGTCGACTTGCCATAGCCCGCCGGGGTCGTGACCGCGACGAGACGGCAGCTACTCGAACGAGCGGTCTCGATGAGGTCGGATCGGCTGACGGTGCCCGGACGGGGCCGCGGAGGAGAAAACTTCGCGTCGAACAGCGAATGGTCGAACTCAGCGGCCGGTGACAGCGCGTCGTGCAGGCCGGCGTTCACGGCCGGACCTCCATCTGCGACCGCGACCGGGCCGGCCTCGTATTCTGCCGCAGTGCACGCTTCGCGCCCTTCGCCACGGGAAGTTGCTGCCGCACGCCGGTCCCCTCAGCTCGTTCTGTTTGCTGTTCGCGGTCGCGTTTTCTGACTGTCTTAGGCTCTCACCGTCGGAGACGGTGACATCACCCGCTGGGGGTGATTTGCCATATCGTGCCTGGTCATACGGCCGTGTTGGCGTCCGCGGAGCGGAACTGGGCCGGGTAGCGCCGCTCGGCCACCCGCCCGTGGTCGAGCACGATGATCTCGTCGACCTGGTCGAGCCCGTCTAGTTCATGCGTAATGAGCAGGACGGCCCGGCCCGCGGTGGCAGCAAGCAGGTCGGCGGTCAGCGCCCGGCGGGCGGGCGGGTCCAGGTGGGCGGTCGGCTCGTCAAGTATCAGCAGCGCCGGGTCGGCCAGGAACGCCCGGGCCAGCGCCAGCCGCTGCCGCTCGCCGCCGGAAACGGCCGCCCCGTGCGCACCGACCGGCGTGTCCCATCCCAGCGGCAGAGACCTTATCCACGGCAGCAGCCGGGCCCGGGCCGCGGCGGCCTCAAGCTCCTCGTCGGCGGCATCCGGCCGGGCCAGCCGCAGGTTGTCACGGATGGTGGCGTCGAACAGGTGCGGGTCCTGCGGGCACCCGCCGATGACGGATCGCACGTCATCGGCCGCATAGCTGGCCAGGTCGTGGCCGTTGAGCAGGGCGGCGCCGCCGCTGAGGTCGCAGAACCGCATCAGCACCGCGGCGACGGTGGACTTGCCGGCCCCGTTCGCGCCGACCAGCGCTACCCGCCGCCCCGGCGGCAGGTCGAGGCTGACCCCGTCCAGGGCAGGCGCTCCGTCTGGATTCATAACGAACCGTGGCGTCTCGCAGCTGTAACGGTCGAATGGGCCGGACGGCAGGGCGCGCGGGCGGTGCGGCTCGCGGACCGGCTCCGGCGCGTCGGTGACGGCGGCGATCCGGCCCGCGGCGACCCGGGCCTGGCCGAGTTGCACGGCGGCGGTCGGGCAAGGCGGTGACCGCCTCGAACGCGGCCAGCGCGGTCAGGGTAAGCACCGCCAGCGGCACGCGGGACAGCGCGCCCGTTCCGGTGGCGGCGACGCCAAGCAGGAGGACCCCCCAGAGCGTGAGGCCGGTGACCGCGCTCATCAGCCCGGTGCCCAGAGCCGAGGCGGTGGCGGTCCGGCCCTCCAGCCGGGTCAGCTCGGCGTCGATGGCGTCCGCGCGGGCCAGCGCGGCGTCGGCGGCGCCGAATGCCTGCAGCTCGGCCGCCCCCTCCAGGAGGTCGGTGACGGTGGCGGCGAGCCGGCCGCGGGCGGGCGCGGCTGCCCGGGCCGCCTGCCTGGCCACGGCGGCCCCGGCCAGCGGCACGACGATGCCGGCGGCCAGCAGTCCGGCCGCGAGCACGGCGGCGGCGGGGGCAGGATGAGCAGGCACACGGTCACCGCGCCGCCGCCGACCAAGGCGGCGGCCGCCGCGGGCGTGACGCCGCGGATGAACAGGTCCTGGGTCGCGTCCACGTCGCAGACCAGCCGGGCGAGCAGGTCCCCCGACCGGAACATCCGCCAGCCCGGCGGGGGCCAGCGCCTCCAGCCGCCGCCAGATCGCCACCCGCACCTGGGCGAGCACCCGGAAGGCGACATCGTGGGAGGCCAGCCGCTCCAGGTAACGGGACACGCCGCGGCCGATGCTCAGCGCGCGGACCGCGACCACCGCCACCGAGATCGCCAGAATGCTCGGGTGCTGCGACGCCCTGGCCAGCAAGAACCCGGAGACGGCGAGCAGAGCGACGCCGCACCCGGTGGCGGCGGCACCGGCCGCCGCCGCGCCCAGCAGCCTGCCGCGCAGCGGGCGGGCCATCGCCAGCAACCGCAGCAGCGGAGGCCGCCCATCCCGGAGCAGGGCGCCGGCCTGGGGCAGGGCCGGGCGCCGTCAGTCGGGCGGCCAGCCATGCAGCCGTCCGCGGCTCGGCCAGGATGCGGCTGTCCGCGAGCCTGCCGACCGTCCAGGGTGATGACCTGGCTGGCGTCGCTGGTGTCCCGGGTGCCGGTGGGTGGCCATGATGATCGTGCGCCCGGCCATCGGGCCGCGGATGACGTCACTCGATCGCGGCGGCGGCGTCGGGCGCCAGGTGGGCGGTTGGCTCGTCGAGCAGTAGCAGCGGGGCGTCCCGCAGGAATGCGCGGGCGAGGGCGAGCTGCTGGCGCTGGCCGGCCGACAGCCGGGCGGCTCGTTCGCCGAGCGGGGTGTCGTAGCCGTGCGGAAGCGCCTCGATGAACTCGGTCGCGCCCGCCAGCCCGGCGGCGGCCTCGATGGCCGCCCTGGATGCGCCGGGCTGGCCGAGGGCGATGTTGTCGGCCACCGACCCGTCGAACAGCCGGGGCTGCTGCGGGACCCAGGCGATCTGGGCCCGCCACGGCTCGACGGGGACGGTCGGCGAGGTCGGTTCCGCCGACGCGGACGGTTCCCGACGTCGGCTCGGTGAACCGCAGCAGCAGCCGCAGCAAGGTCGTCTTCCCCGCCCCGCTCGGCCCGGTGAGCACGATCAGCTCCCCGGGGTCGATGGTCAGGCTGAGCGGGCCCAGGGCGGGCAGGTCCCGGCCCGGGTAGGCCACGGTCGCCGCGTCCAGCCGTTATCGTGGCCGAGCGCAGGTCGGGAACCGGTGCGGTACCGGCCGGCCGAGCCCGTGCCGGCCACGGGCGCGGGGGGACTGCGGCGGCGGGGGAGTGTCCAGGACGGCGAAGACGCTCTCGGCGGCGGCGGTGCCCTCCGCGCTGGCGTGGTACTGGGCGGCCACCGCCCGCAGCGGCAGGTACGCCTCCGGGGTAAGCAGCAGCACCAGCAGCGCCGCCTGATACGGCATATGCCCGTACAGCAGCCGCAACCCGGTCTCGACCGCGACCACCGCCGTCGCCAGGGCCGCGGACAGTTCCAGGACCAGCGCGGACAGGAAGGCGAGGCGCAGCGTCGCCATCGTCGCCGACCGGTGCTCGCTGGTCACCTGGGCGATCACCTGCTCCTGGAACTTCGCCCGTCCGAACGCCTTGAGCGTGGGCAGACCCTGCACGACGTCAAGGAAATGGCCGCTGAGCTGGGCCAGCAGCCGCCACTGGCGGCGGGTCGTGGCCGCCCTGGTGTGCAGGCCGACCAGCGCCGCGAAGAACGGGATCAGCGGCAGCGTCACCGCTATCACCACACCGGAGATCCAGTCCGTGGCGGTCACCGTCACCACCACGGCCACCGGGACCAGCACCGACAGCACCAGCTGGGGCAGGTACCGCGCGAAGTACGGATCAAGCCCGTCCAGGCCCTTGGTCGCCGGGCGGCGATCTGCCCGGGCTGCTGCCCGCCGAGCCAGGCCGGGCCCAGCCGCAGGCAGTGCCCGATCAGCTTGCGCCGCAGCTGTGACTTCACCCGGGCGGCGGCCCGCAACGCCGCCGCCTCCCCGCCGTAGGCGGCGGCGCCGCGGGCCAGCACGACCACCAGCAGCACCAGCAGCGGCCCGGCCAGCGCCGCCGGCCCCGGTGCCGACCGCGGCAGCCGCCAGCGCATGGGCGAGCAGGGCCGCCTGGGCCAGGATGAGCCCGGTGACGGCCAGGCCGAGCAGCACGGTGACGATCAGGTGGCTCCTGGCTGCCCGTGCGTGCCGCAGCAGCCTCGGGTCGACCGCCCTCATGGCCGGCCGGGTCAGCCCGCCGGGTCGTGCCAGGTGTCCCGCCCGGGTAGCAGCCGGTCGGCCTCCTTCGGTCCCCAGCTGCCCCGGGCGTAGGGGTGCACCGGCACCGCGTCGCCAAGCACCGGGTCGACGATCTCCCAGGCGGCTTCGACGGTGTCCTGCCGGGCGAACAGCCAGCGGTCTCCGTCCAGGGCCGCGCCGATCAGCCGGTCGTACGGACGGATGTCGGACCCGGACTGCTGCGCGAAGGAGAGCCGCTCGGCCAGGGGCTCCCAGCCGGCGCCCGGCTTCTTGCCCTGGAGGGTCAGGCTGACCGCCGTCTCCGGCCAGATCCGGAAGGTGAGGTTGTCGGCGGGATGCTCGGGCTCGATGCCGAACACGTCGTGCGGCGGGTCCTTGAACGTGATGGTGACCTCGGTGGCGGTGACCGGCATGGTCTTGCCCGCCCGGATCACGATCGGCACCCCGGCCCACCGCCAGGTGTCGGCGGTCAGCTTCACCGCGACGTAGGTCTCCACCGTCGAGTCCGGGGCGACGCCCTCGACCTCGTGGTAGCCCTCGTACTGGCCCCGGACCGTGGTCTCCCTGGTCAGCGGGCTCAGCGCGCTGACCACGTGCTGCTTGGCGTCCCGCCAGTTTCCCAGGCCGCCGCCGGTCGGCGGCTCGGCCAGCACGGTGGCAAGCACCTGGAGCATGTGGTTCTGGAGCACGTCGCGGATGGCGCCGGTCCGGTCGTAGAACCGGCCGCGGTCGGCGACATCGAACGCCTCGGCCATGGTGATCTGGATCGAGTGCACGTAGTTCCGGTTGAGCAGCGGCTCGATCACCGAGTTGGCGAACCGGACGAACAGCACGTTCTCCACCGGGTCGAAGGCCAGCCAGTCGTCGACCCGGAAGATGGCCTCCTCGCTGAAGTACTGGTGCATGGTGTCGTTGAGCTGCCGGGAGGAGGCCAGGTCGATGCCGAACGGCTTTTCCACCATCACCCGGGCGCCGGGCGACCGGCCGGCTGCCGGCGATGCCCTGCGCGATCCGCCCGAACAGCACCGGCGGCACCTCCAGGTAGTACAGCACCTTGTGCCCCGCGCCGACCTCGTCGGACATCGCCTTGTAGGTGGCGTCGTCGCCGAGGTCCCCGTCGACATACCGCAGCAGGCTGAGCATCTTGACCGCGGCCGGGTCGGCCGGGTCCATTCCGTTGAGCTTCAGTGACGCGGTGGCATAGTTCCGGAACTGCTCCAGGCCCCAGCCGCTCTTGGCCACGCCGACCACCGGGACGTCAAGCACGCCCCGCTTGACCAGCCCCACCAGGGCGGGGAAGGTCTCGATCTTGGCCAGGTCACCGGTGGCCCCGAAGATCACCAGCGCGTCAACTTTGTCAGACATGCCTTTCCTCCTGATTTGCGGGACGAGGCTCCGACTCCGGCGGGACCCGGGGCGGCGGGGCGGACGGCGGCCGGAAGTCGCTGGCGCTCACCCGCTTGCGGAACACGTAGTAGCTCCAGGCCTGGTAGGCGAGGACGAACGGGAGGAAGATGACGACCACCACGGTCATCGCCTTGAGCGAGTACGGCGCGGACGCCACGTTGTGCACGGTGAGGCTGTAGGCCTTGCTGGTCGACGAGACCATCACGTTGGGGTACAGGTCGACGAAGATCGACAGGATGCACGCCGCGATGGTGATGGCGGTCGCGGTGAACGCGAACCCGTCGCGGCGCGCGTAGACCAGCCAGACCGCGGCCAGGACGGCCAGGATGGCCACCAGTTCGACCACGTTGAGGAAGAAGGTGGTGCTGGCCGTGACGTGGGTCCAGATGATGAAGCCGATGACAAACGCGCCGGTGAACGGCGCGATGCGGCGAGCCAGGGCCCGGGATCGTTCGTACATCTCGCCGGTGGTCTTCAGCGACAAGAACGCGGCGCCGTGCAGCAGGCACACCAGGACCAGGGTGACGCCGGTCCATACGCCGTAGGGCTGGAACAGATTCCAGAATGACCCGGTGTAGTTCTGCGCCGAGTCGATCGGCAGCCCGGCCAGCAGGTCGCCGAGCGCGATGCCGATCAGCAGCGGGGCCAGCACGCTGCCCACGGTGAGCGCCACGTCCCAGGTGCGGCGCCACCGCGCGGCGTCCCGTTTGCCCCGGTACTCGAACGCCACTCCGCGGATGATCAGGCAGCCCAGCAGCAGCGCCAGGGCGAGGTACAGGCCGGAGAACATGGTGGCGTACCAGCCGGGGAACGCGGCGAACATGGCGGCGCCGGCGACGATCAGCCAGACCTCGTTGCCGTCCCACAGCGGCCCGATCGTGTTGATCGCGGCCCGGCGCTCGGCCTCGTCCCGGCCGACCACGCTGTGCAGCATGCCGACGCCGAAGTCGAAACCCTCCAGGACGAAGAACCCGGTCCACAGGATCGCGATGACGATGAACCAGAACGGGACGAAGGCGCTCATGGCAACCCCTCAGTACCGGACCGCGGGCAACGGCGTGTCGACGTCGGCCTCGGTGCTCGGGGGCGGAAGCTGCTCACGGGAGTACCGCAGCATCAGGAGCAGATCGACGGTGCCGAGCGTGCCGTAAAGCAGCACGAACCCCACCAGGCTGATCCACAGCCAGGTGACGCTGACCGTGGGGGAGATCCCGTTCTTGGTCAGCATGATGCCCTGCACGATCCACGGCTGCCGGCCGCTCTCGGTCAGGAACCAGCCGGCAGTGTTCATCAGGAACGGCAGCACCGCGGCCCAGGTCGCCACCCAGAGGAACACCCGCGAGATGGCCAGCGTTTTTCGCCCGATCGCCCACAGTCCCCACAGGGAGATGATCAGGGTCAGCCCGCCCAGGTAGGCCATCACCCGCATCGACCAGTACTGGATGAACACGTTGGGCACGTAATCGCCGGGGCCGAACTGCTGGTTGTACTGCTGGTTCAGCGGGTTCAGGCCCTCCACCTTGCCGTTCCAGTGGTTGGTGGCCAGCAGGGACAGCAGGTGCGGGACCGCGATGATCTCGGTCGGGGTCTGGTCGTTGTTGCCGCCGCCGATCTGGAACAGCGAGAACGAGCAGGGCTGGCAGGTGGTCCACTGCGCCTCCGCCGCGGCGATCTTCATCGGCTGGTACTCGCCCTCGATCACCCCCAGCTCATCGCCGACCAGCATGGTCAGCAGGATCGCCGGGACCAGCACGATCAGCGCCATCCGGGCCGAGCGGGTGAACACCGGCCGGTCCCCGCCGTGCCGCAGCTGCCACGCGGACACCGCCAGCATCACCATCGACCCGGTGACCAGCGAGACGAAGACCACCTTGGCGTATCCCCAGACGAAGACCGGGTTCGTGAACACCGCCCAGATGTCGTTTAGCACCGGCTTCCCGCTGACCATGACGTACCCGACGGGGTGCTGCATCCAGGAGTTGGCCGCCAGGATGAACGCCGCCGACAGCATGCTGCCCAGCGCGACCAGCCAGATGGTCGCCAGGTGGGTCCGCCGCGACAGCTTGTCCCAGCCGAACAGCCACAACCCGAGGAACGTGGACTCAAGGAAGAACGCGGCCAGCCCCTCCATCGCCAGCGGTGCGCCGAAGATGTTGCCGACCAGCCGCGACCACGCCCCCCAGTTCATCCCGAACTCGAACTCCTGCACGATCCCGGTCACCACGCCGATCGCGATGTTGATGACCAGCAGCGTGCCGAAGAACCTGGTCAGCCGCAGGTACTCCTCGCGCCTGCTGCGGTACCAGGCCGTCTGCAGCAGCGCCGTCAGGAACGCCAGCCCGATCGTGAGCGGCACGAAGAAGAAATGGTTGATCGTGGTGAATGCGAACTGAATCCGCGCCAGATCAACGTTCATCGGCTGTCTCCGGTGAAAATCGGCTGTCTCCGGTGAAAGAGCGCTCCGCCGGTGCGGGTGGCCCCGTCCTGCCTTGTCCTTGACCGCCATCGTGGATCCCGCGGCCGGGCCCGGGCATCGCCCCGATAGGGGTATTGCCGGCCCCGGCCGCGGGACGGGCCGCGGTTTTAACTCAGAAGCCGCGGTTTTAACTCAGAAGAGGGGATGCCGCGCGTTTGCCGGGTGGCGACGGTAGATCTATGACCGAGAACTATGACGTGATCATCATCGGGTCGGGGGCCGGGGGAGGGACGCTCGCGCACGCCCTGGCCGACTCGGGCAAGCGGTGAACCCGGCGCTGACCGCCATGGCCAACGCCCTGCGAGTCGCCGACCACATACATAGCCGCATGGCCTGAGCGGCCGAGGCGGCCGCCGCGTCCTTGCCAGCCCCGCACCAGTTCGGCTGAGCGGCTCGCCGAACTGGTGCGGGCGTGCGGGGGCAGCGTACCGCTACGGGTGCCCGTCGGCCCCGGATCGCCGGTCAAGCCGGTCGCGGTCGTCAGACGGTCCGCTGCGCGGGTTGGGTACGTCAGGTCTTGTCGTGGTAGTCGCGGCCAGGCCGGCCGGGCGGCTGTACGGGCCCGCCGCCAGCGGAATGTCGTCCATGGTGTAGCTGCGCTCCCGGCGCAGGTCCCGGGTGAAGGCATACCACCAGCCCATGACCGCGCCGATCCGGTTGCGGTAACCGGTGAGGAAGCCGATGTGGATGAACAGCCACACCAGCCAGCCCGGGAAACCGCCGAAATTCAGCTTGAACGCGGAGACGACCGCGCGGCCGCGGGAGATATAGGCGGCTGAGCCCAGATCGTGGTAGCGGAACGGCTTGTCGTAGGTCTGGCCCAGGGCTTCCCGGCTGACCCGGCGCCCGGCGTACAGGCCGGTCTGCATGGCGACCTCGGCGACCCCGGGCAGCTTGTCCAGGCTCATCATGTCCCCGGCGACCAGGATGTCGGGATGGCCGGGAAGGGAAAGGTCCGGGCCGCACACCAGGCGCCCCGCCCGGTCCTGCTGCGCGCCGGTGGCCTTGGCCACCGCCGCGGCCAGCGGGGGAGCGGCGACGCCGGCGGTCCACAGGATGTTGCCCGCCTCGTACCTGGTCACCTTGCCGTCGTGCCCCTTGACCTGGAGTCCGCCCGGGGCCACGTCGGTGACGATCGACTCCATGTGCAGCTCGACCCCCAGCTTGGTCAGCTGCCTGGCCGCCATGGCGGACAGCTTCGGGCCGAACATCGCCAGCGGGGCGCTCCCGCCGTCGAACAGCAGGACCCGGGCGTCCTCCGGTCTGATCCGCCGGTACTCGCGGCGCAGCGTCTTGGTGGCGACCTCGCGGATCTGCCCGGCCAGTTCAACGCCGGTCGGCCCGGCGCCCACCAGGGCGAAGGTCAGATAGCGGGCCCGTTCGGCCGGGTCGTCGGCGGACTCGGCCATCTCGAACGCGCCGAACACCCGCCGCCGGATCTTCAGCGCGTCCTCGATCGTCTTCATCCCGGGTGCGAACGCGGCGTACTCGTCGTGCCCGAAATAGGACTGCCGGACGCCGGCCGCCAGGATGAGGTAGTCGTAGCCGAGTTCGATCGGATCGCCAAGCGGGCGCCGGGCCGTGATCCGGCGCCCGGCCGGGTCGATGCCGGTCACCTCGGCGACGACGAACTCGACGTTGCGGTGCTTACTGAGCAGTTGGCGCAGCGGCATCGCTATCTTCCCCTCAGACAGGATGCCGGTGGCGCACTGGTACAGCAGCGGCTGGAACGTGTGGTGCTCGGCGCGGTCGAGCAGGGTCACCTGGACCGGTGCGCGGCTGAGCATCCGCGCGGCGAACAGCCCGGCGAACCCGCCGCCGACGATCACCACCTGTGCGACCCGCCCCGAGCCGGATTCCTTGGCCATGGCTACCCCCGGTCTTAGACCCCGGCCGCGTGGGCGATAGCGACCGCCCGGTCCGCGTGGGCCGCGCGCTGGTCGAGATGGGTGTTGAGCGTGATCGCGGCGTTGATCAGCGACAGGTGGGTGAACGCCTGCGGGAAGTTCCCGAGCTGCTCGCCGGTGGGCCCGATCTCCTCGGAGAACAGACCGAGGTGGTTGCCGTAGGTCTGCATCTTCTCGAACGTGAGCACGGCATCGTCGAGCCGTCCCGCGCGGGCGAGCGCGTCGACGTACAGGAAGGTGCACAGCGAGAAGGTGCCCTCGTCGCCGTGCAGCCCGTCCGGGGAAGCGGCCGGGTTGTAGCGGTAGACCAGGCTGTCGGAGACCAGTTCCTTGTCGATCGCCCGCAGGGTGGACAGCCACATCGGGTCCAGCGCCGAGACGAAGCCCTCGATCGGCATGAGCAGCAGCGAGGAGTCCATGACGTCGGTGCCGTAGTGCTGGGTGAAGGCCCCGGCCTTCTTGTTCCAGCCGCGCTCCATGATCTGGTCGTACAGCCGGTCCCGTTCGGTCGCCCACTTCGCCACGTTGGCCGGACGTCCGCTGCGCTCGGCCATCCGGATCGCCCGGTCCAGCGCGACCCAGCACTGGAAGCGACCGTAGGTGAAGTCCTGGCGGCCGCCACGGGTCTCCCAGACCCCCTCGTCGGGCTGGTCCCAGTGGTCGGCCACCCAGTCGATGATCTTGGTGAGCTCCTGCCAGCCCTGGTGGGCGACCGGCAGACCGTGCTCGACGCCGGCGAACAGCGCGTCCATCGCCTCGCCGTAGATGTCGAGCTGAAGCTGGTCGGCCGCGCCGTTGCCGATCCGCACCGGCCGTGACCCGCGCCAGCCCTCGAAGTGATCGAGGGTCTCCTCGGTCAGGTCGGAGCTGCCGTCCACCCGGTACATGATCTTCAGCGGCCCTGAGGCCTCGCCGACGTGCTCGGTTACCCGGTCGCGGAGCCACATGGCGAACCGGCCGGCCTCCTCCAGGTAGCCCAGTTCCGCCAGGGCGTGCATGGTCAGCGACCCGTCGCGGACCCAGGTGAAGCGGTAGTCCCAGTTCCGCTCGCCGCCGGTCTGCTCGGGCAGCCCGAAGGTGGCGGCGGCGACCGGGGCGCCGGTCGGCTGGTAGGTGAGCAGCTTGAGGGTCATCGCGGAGCGGTTGACCATCTCCCGCCACCGGCCGGTGTACGTGGAGCGGCTCAGCCACCCCTTCCAGTACGCCGCCGTGTCCCCGACCATCCGGTCGAGTTCGGCGGGCTCGATCGACCGCGGCTCACCGCCCATGGATTCGAGGATCACGCCGCGGCCGCTGTCGCCTTCGCGCAGGGTGAAGGTGGCGCGCAGCCCGTCGCCCGCCCGCTCGATCACCGCCCCGCCGTCGGCGGCGTCCCGTCGCTGGCCCGCGGTGTGAATCGTCAGGTGCGTGCCGTTCTCGGCGCGGAACACCGCGCCGGCCCTCTGCGGCTCAAGCACGTGGCTGGTGCGGCCGTAGTCGAACCGGGGCTGTATTTCCATCTCGAACCGCATGGTGCCGCGCGCCACCCGCAGGTGGCGGACCAGCCGGTGCCGGTCGGTGGGCTCGCCCTCGATGACCGGCATGAAGTCGAGCACCTCGCCCACGCCGTCCGGCGTCATGAACCGGGTGATGAGCATCGCGGTGTCCGGGAAGTACAGCTGCCGGGTCACGTAACCGTCGGCGGCGGGCTTGATCGAGAAGAAACCGCCACCCTCCGCGTCGACCAGCGACGCGAAGACGCTCGGGGAATCGAACCGGGGACAGCAGAAGAAGTCCACGGTGCCGTCGGTCGTCACCAGCGCCGCTGTCTGCAGGTCACCGATGATCCCGTGGTCACTGATATTCGGATAGCCTTCCACAGCTGTCTCCTCTCGCGGCCGGTCGCCTACCAGCCACGTTGACCCGCCGCGATGCCCCCGGTCATCGCCCCGATCGGGTTATTTCGCGGCCTCTCACCCGGGACCGGCCGGTTCCGCGAGCTGCTGTGCCGATGAGGCCCGGGCGCCGGCGACGAGTATGTCCAGGCTCAGCGCCAGGATCCACAGCGGGAACAGCAGTTCCACCCACGGGCTGATCCCTATTCCCACCATCAGCACCACGGCGCAGGCCAGCCCGGCCAGGGTGAGCCAGCGGGACACGATCTGAGTCCGGCGCGCGATGGTCACCGTGGTCAGGGTGAACACCGCCGCCATCCGCATGGCGTAGACGTTCAGCAGGCTCGTGGTGACGTTGCGGCCAAGCGACAGGGTGTCGGAGCCCGGCTGCGCGGACGATGCCGCGACGGCCACCAGGGCGCCGGCCGTCGCCGCGGCCACGAACAGCATGCCGACGAACAGCAGGCCGCTGCCGAGGAACACGGTGGCGAAGAAGCGGTCTTCCCGTTCGCCGATCCGGTCCCGCAGCACCCCGATGAACCACAAGAACGCGATGCCGGAGAACGGGACGAGGTTCAGCCCGACGGCCACCGCGGCCCGGTGCGCGGAATCGGTCAGCCATATCCCGGCGGTGGCCGGACTGGCCGGGACCGAGAGCCTGAGCAGCGTCAGCGCGGTGATCATGAGCACGGAGAAGATGATCCCGGCGAACGCGGCCGCCCGGGGCGTCTTGAGCGGGCTACCGGCCCGCAGCGGATCCTGGCCCGTCCCCGCCGCGGTCATCGGCTTCTCCCTTCCGGCGCCCGCCCGTTCTCATCGCGGCGCCGCGGCCCGCAGCACCAGGACGGACCGGGGCCCGACGGTCACCGGTTCGCCTTGACCGCGCGCGACCGTTTCCGCGACCGCTCCGGGTCGTAGCTGTCGATCTCCTGGTGCCACTGGGCGCCGGGCCGGGTGCCTGGCAGCACGAAGCCGAGCGGTTCCCACCAGGAGTTCACCAGGACCAGGAAGTCGTCGTCGACCAGGAGCCTGCCGTCTTGGGCCCGGTCGGGGTCATCGGACCCGTCCAGGTAGATGGCGATGGCCCGGGCGTTCTGGTCGGCCCAGTCGGCGCCGTCCATCGGCGTTCCCGCCGGGGTGAACCACTCCAGCTCCGACGCCTCGGCGCCGGTCAGGAAGCGGCGGCGGCGGAAGACCGGGTGTGCCCGCCGGAACGCGATCAGCTTCGCGGTGAAGTCCTTCAGCGCGGTGTCGGCGTTCGCCCAGTCGAACCAGGTGATCTCGTTGTCCTGGCAGTAGGCGTTGTTGTTGCCCTGCTGGGTGCGGCCCATCTCGTCGCCGCCGAGCAGCAGCGGCACCCCGAAGGACAGCATCAGCGTGGTCAGCAGGGCGCGTGATTCCCTGGCCCGCAGCGCCATGATGTCCGGATCGTCGGTGGGGCCCTCGGCGCCGCAGTTCCAGGACCGGTTGTCGCTGGTACCGTCCCGGTCGTCCTCGCCGTTGGCCTCGTTGTGCTTGTCGTTGTAGGAGACCAGGTCGCGCAGGGTGAACCCGTCGTGGACGGTGATCAGGTTGACCGAGGCGGTGGGCCGGCGGCCGGCCGTGCCGTACAGGTCGGAGGAGCCGGAGAACCGGGTGGCGAACTCGCCGATCCCGACCGGGTGGCTGCGCCAGAAGTCGCGCATGGTGTCGCGGTACTTGCCGTTCCACTCGCGCCACAGCGACGGGAAGCGGCCCAGGTCGTAGCTGTCCATCTGGCCGACGTCCCACGGCTCGGCGATCAGCTTGGCCCGCGACACCACCGGGTCCTGCGCGACCATGTCGAGGAACGCGGCCACCTTGTCGTAGCCGCCCTCCTGGCGGGCCAGCGTCGGCGCCAGGTCGAACCGGAACCCGTCGACATGCATCTCGGTGATCCAGTACCGCAGCGAGTCCAGGATCAGCTGGAGCGCGATCGGATCGCCCGCGTTCAGCGAGTTGCCGCAGCCCGTGGTGTCGATGTAGGCGACCGGGGTAAACGGGGTCGGTCCGGTAGTAGGCGGTGTTGTCGATGCCGCGGAAGCACAGCGCGGGGCCGTCCGGGCCGGCCTCGGCGGTGTGGTTGAACACGACGTCGAGTATCACCTCCAGGCCCGCCCGGTGCAGCGCGTCGACCATCGACTTGAACTCGGCGACCTGGCCGCCGGGCTGGCCCGCCCGGACGGCGGCGGAGTACCCGTTGTGCGGCGCGAAGAAGCCGATCGTGTTGTAGCCCCAGTAGTTCGTCAGGCCCCGGTCGAGCAGGAACGACTCGGGCACGTTCTGGTGCACCGGCAGCAGTTCGACGGTGGTGACGCCCAGGCCGGTCAGGTGCGCGATGGCGGCCTCGTGGGCCAGCCCGGCGTAGGTGCCGCGCAGTTCCTCCGGTATGTCCGGATGGCGCATGGTGAAGCCCTTGACGTGGACCTCGTACATGACCGTGTCCGCGTAGCGGTACCAGGGCCGTCCGGCGTCCCGCCAGCCGAACCCGGTCTCGGCGACCAGGCTCCGCGGCACATGCCCGGCGGAGTCCAGGCTGCTCGGCTTGGCCGGGTCGGCCTGGTCCTGGCCGAGCACCTCAGGACCGAAGGCGACCGATCCGCTGACCGCCCTGGCGTAGGGGTCGAGCAGCAGCTTGGCCCGGTTGCAGCGCAGGCCGCGCGCCGGGTCCCAGGGGCCGTCGACCCGGTACCCGTAGGCCTGCCCCGGGCCGACGCCCGGCAGGAACACGTGCCAGACGTCGGCGTCGTTATCCCGGACCGGGATGCGGGTTTCCGCGCCTGCCTGGTCGAACAGGCACAGCGTGACGCCGTCGGCGACCGACGAGGCGATCGCGAAGTTCGTTCCCGTGACGCCGGCCTGTTCGCCGGGCGTGGCGCCGAGCGGGAACGGCCGGCCGGGGAGGGCGGCCGTGCTGCCGCCCTCCGGTGCGACCCGCGCGGCCGGGACGGTCGTCCCGGCCGTGGCGGTCTGCGGGCTGGTCACTGCTGTGTCTCCGCGTTGACCTGGGCCTGCCTGCTCACGTCCCGCACGACGTCGCCGATCGACTTGACCGCGCCGTGGCGGCGCAGGATCAGGTCGGCGATCAGCCCGGTCCACCCGGTCTGGTGGAAGGCGCCGATCGCGGCGCCGTTGTCGCCGTGGAAGTACTCGCTGAAGATCAGGTTGTCGTGCCAGGCGGGGTCGGTCTGCATCTTCTCGGTCCCGCCGAAGCAAGGCCGGCGCCCGTTCGCATCCTCGACGAAGAGCGAGATCAGCCGGTCCTGCAGGTCGGCGACGATCTGGGCGAGGGTATGCCGTTGGCCGGAACCGGTCGGGTACTCCACCTCCAGGTCATCGCCGTAGAACCGCTGGTAGCGCTCGAGCACCTCGATCACCAGGTAGTTGACCGGCATCCAGACCGGACCGCGCCAGTTGGAGTTGCCGCCGAACATCGACGTGGTTGACTCGGCCGGCTCGTAGTCGATGGAGGCCGAGAAACCCTCCGCGGCGAACCGGTACGGGTGATCGCGGTGGTAGGCCGACACGGCCCGCAGCCCGTGCGGTGACAGGAACTCGGCCTCGTCGAACAGCTTGGTGATCAGCCGCTCCAGCTGGCTGGGCCGGGCCACGGATATCAGCAGCCGCTGTGCGCCCGCCTCGCCGCGCAGCTGCGGCGTCTGTTCCAGCTTCTGGATGTCGCTGATGCCCTCGCGCTGCAGGTACCGCATGAACGTCTTGTTCATGGTCATCGCCTGGCCCAGCATGTCGCCGTCGATCACGATCGCGGCCAGCGCGGGGATGATGCCGACCATGGACCGGGTCTTGACCGGGACGGCGTAGCCGGAGGGCGTGATGAGCCGGTCGTAGAACATGCCGTCGGCGTCGTCCCACAGACCCTGCTGGTCGAGAGCGTTGCGGATGCCCGCGGCGTGCTCAAGGAACTTCAGCACCAGGTCCTGGGACTCGCGCTGGCCGGTCCAGTTGAGCACGGCCGCGATCGAGCCCATCGCCAGCGAGAAGGAGCCCATCCAGCCGGTGGCGTCCGACTGCTCCAGGGTGTAGCCGGCCGGCAGGTGCGAGCGGTCGATCGGCCCGATGTTGTCCAGCCCGAGGAAGCCGCCCTCGAACAGGTTGTTGCCCTCGGCGTCCTCCCGGTTCACCCACCAGGCGAAGTTGAGCAGCAGCTTGTCGAACACCCGGGACAGGAAGCTCAGGTCACGGGCGCCGTCGATGGCGAAGACCTGCAGCGCCGCCCAGGCGTGCACCGGCGGGTTGACGTCGCCGAAGTCCCACTCGTAGGCCGGCAGTGCCCCGTTCGGGTTCTGGAACCACTCCCGGCACACCACGATCAGCTGGTACTTGGCGAACGCCGGGTCCAGGTGCGCCAGCGTGATGCAGTGGAAGGCCAGGTCCCAGGCGGCGAACCAGGGATACTCCCACTTGTCCGGCATCGAGATGATGTCGAAGCCGTCGAAGTTGCGCCACCTGGAGTTCCGGCCGTTCTTGCGCACGTCCGGCGGCGGCGGCTGGCCCGGGTCACCGTCCAGCCAGCGGTTGACGTCGTAGTAGAACAGCTGCTTGCTCCACAGCGTGCCGGCGCACGCCTGCCGCAGCACCAGCCCCTCGTCCGCGCTCGCGCTGGCCGGGGTCAGCTCGGCGTAGAATTCGTCGGCCTCGGCCTTGCGCCCGGCCATCACCTGGTCGAACCCCGCACCCAGCGGGTCCGCGTCCGTGCCATCGTCTCCTGCGGCGGCCGGGCGGAGCCGGAGCCGCAGCTCGGCGGTCTGGCCGGGCGGCACGGTGACCTGGTACCAGAACGCGCACTTGGTGCCGGCCCGCTCCGGGCTGACCGTGGGCGCGCCGTGGATCACGTGGTCGTTGATGCCGTCCTTGGGATACGGGGTGACCGGGTCAGCGCCGTACAGTCGGGCCACGTTGGTCTCGTTCTCGCAGAACAGCAGCTGCGGCTCGCTTCCGTCCGAGCCTGCCGCGCCGATCAGCTCCATCGTGCCCACGATCGGATGGTCGATCGTCACCGCCCGGTCTCCCGACGCCCGCAGGGAGGGCCGCGGCTCGCCGTCCCCCCACGACCAGGTGTTGCGGAACCAGGCCGTGGGCAGCACGTGGATGGTCTCGGTGTCCGGTCCGGCGTTGGTGAGCTGGATCGACATCAGCAGGTCATCCGGGCCGGCCTTGGCGTAGTGCACCTCGGTGATCCAGTAGCGGTCACCGTCGAACGCCCCGGTGTCCAGCAGTTCGTACTCCGGCTCGTACCGGCTGCGGCGGGCGTTGGTGTCGATCAGGTCCTGATACGGGTACGCGCCCTGCGGGTAGTGGTAGCGCCACCGGTTCCAGGCATGGCTGGGGATGGCGTCCAGGTACCACCAGTACTCCTTGACGTCTTCGCCGTGGTTGCCCTGCGGGCCGGTCAGCCCGAACGCGCGCTCCTTCAGTATCGGGTCCCGCCCGTTCCACAGCGCGAGCGAAAGGCACAGCCGCTGGTGGATGTCGCTAAACCCGGCCAGCCCGTCCTCACCCCACCGGTAGGCCTGCGACCGAGCATGATCATGCGGTAGGTAATCCCAGGCGTTGCCGTCGGCACTGTAGTCTTCCCGGACCGTGCCCCACTGCCGCTCGCTCACATACGGCCCCCAGCGGTACCAGTCCCCGCCCTGGAGCAGCCCGTCTTCCAGCCGGCCGAACCCGGCAACCCGATCACGTTCAGCACCCATCACTCCCCCTTAGCTTTACGCTTGTGCCCCTTGTGCACAGGAACTGCTGGCGCCGACACCACCCTTCGCTGCCTCGTCCGTGTCTCCCGCTCTCGCATGTTCATGCTGATCGCGCGACCGCCCGCGGGGCATCGCCCGGATGGAGGTATTGCCGGCCCGCGGCCGGCGGAGTATCGCTAGCCCATCCGGCGGCGGGCCAGCAGGGTGATCAGGTCGAAGATCACCGTCGCGGCGGCGAGCGCCGTCACCTCCGCGTGGTCGTAGGCCGGGGCTACCTCCACGACGTCGGCGCCGACGAGGTGCAGGCCGGTCAGGCCGCGCAGCACGCGGAGCAGCTCCCGGCTGGTCAGCCCGCCGACCTCCGGGGTGCCGGTGCCCGGCGCGAAGGACGGGTCGAGTACGTCGATGTCAACCGATAGGTACACGGGCAGGTCCGCGGCGCGTCCGGTGATCGCCTCGATCGTGCCCCCGATGCCCAGGTCGTCGATGTCGCTGGCCCGGATCGCGGCAAACCCGAACCGTTTGTCGTCGGCGAGGTCCGCGTGGCCGTAGAGGGGACCGCGGATCCCCACATGGATCGAATGGTCCTCGACCAGCAGGCCCTCCTCAAAGGCACGCCGGAACATCGTGCCGTGCGTGACGGGTGCGTCAAAATAGGTGTCCCACGTGTCAAGGTGCGCGTCGAAGTGGACGAGCGCGACCGGGCCGTGCTCCCGGACGACCGAACGGAGCATGGGCAGCGCCACCGTGTGGTCCCCGCCGATCGCGATGACGGTGCGTCCCCCGCGCATGACTTCGCCCGCGTGCCCGGCGATTTGCGTGATCGCGCCGTCGATGGAGAAGGGGGTGACCGGGACATCCCCGGCGTCGGCCACCTGGATCAGGCCGAACGGCGCGCAGTCCAGCTCCACGTGATGCCCCGGCCGCAGGTGGCGCGACGCCTGGCGGACGGCCATCGGCCCGAACCGTGCGCCCGGCCGGTAGGAGGTCCCGTTGTCGAAGGGAATCCCGAGGACCGCGACGTCGTAGTCGGTGACCCGGTCGATCTCGGGCAGCCGGGCGAAGGTGGCCGGGCCGGCGAAGCGCGGCATGACCCGGCCGTCGACTGGCCCGGTGACGGTGGTGCCGTCAGTCATGGCAGGTAACACTCCCTACTGGTTTCAAGTTAGTGATTCCGAACGGCTTCGGCTGACTCCGGAGGGGACACGCGCTGCCAGGAGGCGGTCAGGCCCTGGTCCTCGTCACTCCGCCGGTGGGCTGCAGCACCTGCCCCACGAAGCCGGTGCGCCCCCGGGCCGGCCAGGAAGGAGATAGCCGCCGCGATGTCCTCGGTCGTCGCGAGCTGGCCGACGGGGACGAGGTCGCGGTAGCGCTGCCGCATCTCCTCCAGCGAGATGCCCGCGTCCGCGGCGTCCACCAGCAGCTGCTCGGTGTCGATGAACGCGGGCGCGATCGCGTTGGCGAGGATGCCGTCGGGCCCGAGTTCCCGGCCCAGGCCCTTGGTCAACGCGATGAGCCCGGACTTGGACGCCGCGTAAGCGGTGGCGTTCGGGTGACCGACCACCCCCCAGCCGGAGGCGATGACGATGATCCGGCCGTGCCGCGGGCCCGCATGCCGCCGATGACCGCCTGGATCAGCCGGAAGTGCCCGGACAGGTTCACCTCGACCTGCCGCCACCAGCGCGCCGGGTCGGCGCCGAGGAACGGGCTCATGGTCATGTAAGCGGCGTTCGCGACGAGGACCTGCACGGGCCCGAGCGTCCTGCTCACCTCGGCTGCCATGGCCGCGGTGGTCTCCGGGTCGGCGATGTCGCCCGGAACCGCGACACCGCCGATCTCCTCGGCGAGCGCGCGAAGCCGCCCTTCGGCGGCGATGTCGTTGACCGCGACCCGGTGGCCGTCGGCCGCGAGCCGCCGGGCCGCCGCCGCGCCGACGCCCCCGGCGGCCCCGGTGACCAGCGCGACCATTGCGTCGCCCACGGCTCAGATCACCGCCCCGGCGTTCGGCGAGAGCACTTCACCGCAGTACATAGAGCCCTCCGTCGCGAGGTAGTAGACGGTGCTCGCGACCTCTTCCGGCTTCACCAGACGGCGCAGCGGCAGGGTCGCCAGGTAGCCGGGCTGGCGCCACGGCGAGTCCGCCGCGAGCAGCGGGGTGTCCGTCGGGCCGGGCGCGACCGCGTTGACCCGGATGCCGGTCCCGGCGACCTCCAGGGCAAGGGACTTCACCAGGCCGAGGACCGCACCCTTGGCCGCGACGTAGTGCAGGTCGGTTGCGCCGCCCCCCAGCGCTAGCTCGGAGGAGATGGCGATCAGGCCGCCCGTGCCGCGCCGCAGCAGGTGCGGCAGGGCGGCCTGGAACGCGTTCACCGTGCCGCCGAGGATGACCGCCAGCATCCGGTCCCACTGCGCGCGGGAGATCTCGGCGACATCGATGCCCTCCTCGTAGTAGCCCGCCGCCGTGACCGTAAGGTCCAGTCGGCCAAAGCGGTCCGCCGTCGCGTCGACGGCCGTGCGTACCAGGTCGGCGTCGGTCACGTCGAGCCGCACGGACTGGTCGGTGTCGGAATCGTTCAGGTCGAGGCCGGCCGTCCGCCATCCGGCGGCCCGCAGCAACCGCGCGCAGGCGGCGCCGATGCCGCTGGCCGCCCCGGTGATGACCGCGACGGGAGCGCCCGTCACGCCGTCTCCCCGGCTGGTGCTCCCGCGAGCGGCGGGTGCCTGCTCGGCGGCGGCCCCGGCGGGGAACACGTGCCAGCAGAGCAGCCCGCCGACGACGCCAAGCACGCCCGTCATGATCAGCACGCCCCAGTTGAGGTACCAGTCGGCGTAGACCGCCCGCGGCCACACGAGGTTGACGATCTCCGCGGTCAGCCAGAGGGCGGCCACGGCGGTCACGATGCCGATCCACCGTTCGCCCCAGGTGCCTGACAGGTCGATGCTCCGGCGCAGCCGGCGGTACGCCAGGCCCACGATCGGCATGTAATAGGACAGGATGAAGCCGAACGAGGCGAACGAGACTAGCAGCGCGAATGCCTTTGTCGTGCCGAAGAAGACCAGCACGCCCGCCACGACAAAGGTCAGGCCGATCGCGTACCGCGGCATGGCCTCCCGGCCGGACAGCCGGCCGAGC
This sequence comes from uncultured Actinomycetota bacterium, assembly GCA_963785645.1. Lineage (GTDB taxonomy): Bacteria > Actinomycetota > Actinomycetes > Streptosporangiales > Streptosporangiaceae > Trebonia. The sequence continues at coordinate 181,030 of CAWAWG010000010.1, read as the reverse complement.
ACCGCACTGCCGGGCAGTGCCTTGTCCCGGGCGCTGGCCCAGATCGCCCGGCTGACCGCGGTCTGCACGGCGATCATGCTGGAGGTGAAGCCCACCGCGAGCATGACCAGCGTGACACGGCCCGCCGCCGAGCCGAAGCTGTGCTCGAGCGTGGTCGCGATCGGGTTGGTGTCCTTGCCCGACAGCACGGCGGGCAGGTCCGGAATCGCCAGCACCAGGCCGAGGGCGGCCAGGATGACAAGCACGCCGCAGGAGGCGAGGGCCAGCATGAGGGCCTTGGGCACCGCGCGGTGCGCATCGACGACCTCCTCACCGATCGACGCCGACGCCTCGAAGCCGATGAACGAGTAGGCGATGTAAGCCACCGGCAGCAGGAACGCGCTGACCAGCCAGTGCGCGCCGTGCGCGGTGCCGCCGCCGCTGAAGATCACCGATAGCGGGTTCACCCGGTGGAAGATGAGCAGGGCGAGGCCGATGCCTACCGAAGCGATGAGCTCGCACGCCAGGGCGATGTAAATCAGCGTCTTGAGTACCCGGCCGCCGAACAGGTTCACCGCCGTGCCGAAGGCCAGGATGGCCACCGCGACCAGTTCGGTCGTCAGCTGGGCGGGCGCGTTGTCGCCGAACGCACCAAGCAGGTACGGGGATCCGGCGAGCGCGAGCACGACGATCGCGAGGGTCAGCCCCCACATGTACGCCCAGCCGGTGAGCCAGCCGAACCGTCGGCCGATCAGTTCCCGCGACCACGCGCACACGCTGCCCTGGAGCGGCCACCGCGACGCCAGGTTCCCGAAGACGCCGCAGACGAAGAGCTGGCCGATGAGCACGAGCGGGAACGCCCAGAGGAACGCCGGGCCCGCGGCGACGATGCCGATGGCGAACACCGTGTAGATGCCGACGATCGGCGACAGGTCAGCGAAGGACAGGGCGAAAGCGGAGCGCAGGCCGAATTCCTTAACCGGTTTGCGGGTCTGAGGTCTGTCATCAGCGGAGATAGTGGTTTCGGTCACGGCTTGCGCTCCTCGGCGGTCACCCAGTAGGCGTCGGGGGGAAGTTGGGGCTGCGGGCAGGTCCGGGGCGGCAGCCCCAGCGACATCGTGTGCGCGGCGACCTCGGCGACCGTGGTGATCCACAGGCCGGGCAGCGCCTTCATGCGCTCGATCAAGGTGGACAGGGCCTCTGCCCGGGACGGGCGGCCGGTCAGGAAGGGATGGCAGCACAGCGTGAAGACGGCCCCGAGCCGGTGCAGCGCCTGGAGTTCCAGGGTCCACATCTCAAGCGCCTTGAGCGGGCTCTCGATCACCCCGGAGCCGATCAGGCCGGGCAGGAAGGCGTACTGCTCCCAGTCGTCAAGCCCCCACGAGACGGGTACCTCGGCGAGCACCTGCCCGCCGTCGACCGACAGCGGGTACGGGTGGTCGGAGTCCATCAGGCTGGAGTCGTACAAGAAACCGCGCTCGGCCAGCAGCGCGGGCGTGTGGTAGTTCATCTCCCACATGGGCGCGCGGTAGCCGACCGGGCGCACCCCAGCGACGTCCCACAGGGCCTTGAGTCCAAGGTCGAGCATGGCCGCCTCCGTCTTGGCGTTCATCCCGACGGTGTTCTCGTGGAAATAGCTGTGGTGGGCGATCTCGTGGCCCGCCTCGGCGATGGCGCGGACCACCGACGGGTAGCGGTGCGCCGTGTAGCCGGGGACGAAGAATGTCGCCCGCACGCCGTGCCGCTCAAGCAGCCCGAGGATGCGGGGCACCCCGACCAGCGGGCCGTAGGACTGGTGGCTCATCGGGGACATCCGGCCGATGGATGACCGGTCGGCGCTGAGCACCGCCGACTCCGCGTCGATGTCGAAGGTCAGGCAGGCAGCGGCCTCGATCCCGGCGGGCCAGGTAACCGGCGCCGGGGGAGTGGCGCTGCTGGTGAGTTCGGTGTCAGGCAAGCGGTCGTCTCCTTTCGCTAGGGAAAGGATTGACGGGAGGCAGCACAAGGTGAATGCGACCAGAGGCAAAGACGGCGCCCGTGATTCATACTGAGGTATGAGGAAAACGTCCTGGCCAGGGCACATTTCGTATGTGTAAACGACTATGACGATCACGGTCCGTGATCTTGTCCGGCTGCCGCACCTGCGGTTCACGGTGCTCGCCGGCGAGGGGGGCCTCGATCAAGAGGTGACCTGGGTACACACCTCCGACCTGCCGGAGCCCTGGAAGTGGCACGGTTCCGGCGAACTGCTGCTCACCAACACCGTTGGATTGCCAGCCGGGGAGCCTGAGCAGGTCCAGTTCGTCGAGCGCCTGTCCGAGTGCGCGGCGAGCGGGTTGGGGGTCGGGCTTGGCGTAGCCGGCCCTTCGCTGCTCGCCGGCGCGCTCCGCCGGGCCGACGAGTTGGCGCTGCCGCTGCTGACCGTCCCGCTGAGCACACCGTTCACCGCCGTCGTCCGCGCGGTCGCGGACGCGAACTCCCGCGAGGAGTCCAGGCAGCTATGGCGGGTGTCTCGGCTATACGAGCTGCTGCGCACGTCGGCCGTGGCAGGCAACTCCGGTCCCGAGCTGTTCCGTCAGCTCGGCGACGAGCTCGGTGTGCGGCTGTCGGTCGTGGACCCGGCGACCGGGCACTCGCTGTTCGGAGACGGGGCCTGCGGCTATGCGGCCGAGCTGGCCGCCGGCTACGCGTCCCACGGCAACGAGCTCCCCGCGATGCTCCCGCTGCGACCGTCGCGCGCCGAACAGGGAGCGGTGTCCGCCGTCGCGGTCGCGATGCCGGGCGAGCATCCAACGGCCCTGCTTGTCGAGGCCGCCGACGGCCAGCTTCCGGGCACGGTCCTGCTGCACCACATCGCGGTGGGCGGCGCCCTGGAACTGGCCCGGCTCACCGAGGTCCAGGAGCGGGAACGGCGGCTGGGCGCGAACCTGCTGACCCGGCTGCTCGACCGGCGCATCGATCCGCAGGCGGCGCAGCTCCAGCTGGCGGAGCTGCGCCTTGACCTGGCCGACTGCGTCCTCATCGCCGCCCGGGCGGCCGGAGACGGTATTCCGGTGCACCGCCGCCTCGCCGCGGCCCGCGTGCCGCACGCCCTGCTGCACCGGGACCGAGCCGTGTACCTGCTGCTGCCGGCCCTGGCTGCGGCGACCGCGCTGGCCGTCGAGTGGTGGCCAAGCCCCGCCGACGGTCCCGCTGGCCTCGGGGTCAGCGACCGGATCGCGGTGTCCAGCCGGGTAGCGGACGCGGTGCAGGAGGCCCGCTGGGCCCTCGCGGTCGCTACCGCCAGCGGCCAGCAGACCGTCCACTATGGTGACGAGTCGATGACCCTGCCGCCCCGCACACCAGCGGAGGCACGGGTCCTGGTGACCCGCATTCTGGCCCCGCTGATCAAGCACGATGCCCAGCATGGGACCGACTACGTCGCTACCCTGCGGGTCTTCCTGCAAGCCGACCGGTCGTGGCGGGACGCCGCGGCCATACTGCACGTCCACCGGCAGACCCTTGGCTACCGGTTGCGGAAGATCGAGCAGCTCAGCGGCCGGGGGATCAGCCGCACCGACCATATCGCGCAGTGGTGGCTGGCATTGCGCGCCCGTGACCTGCTCGCAGGCCAGCCCGGCGAAGGCCGCTCATGAGCGAGCCCTGTTGATTATTCGGCCAGGAACCGCTGCGGAGCCTCAGCCGTGCGTGCCCGCGCTCCGCTCCGACGCCGGGCGGCTCGCGCCAGCGGGCGGGGCGTCGCGGCGGACGTCGGTGGGGGTCCGGCCGAACTGCTGGCGGAACGCGGTGGTGAACGCGGCGTGGCTACCGAAGCCGCAGGCATAGGCGATCTCAGCGACGGAGGCGGCTGCCCAGCTCACGCTGGCGAGCCGGGACCGGGCCAGTTGCAGCCGTTCCTGGCGGATGAGGTCACGCGAGGTGGTGCCTGATGCCTGAAGGACCTGCTGGATGTAGCGGGCCGACCAGCCGAGGGCCCGGGCGACGTGAGTGACGTCCAGGTGCGGGTCGCCCGCGTGCTGGCGGATGTAGCGCCTGGCCTCCGCCTCGACCAGTTCGCGCTGCCCGGCGGGCGCGGAGTCGGTGCCACCCTCGGCGGCCAGGCATACCAGGTCGAGCATCCGGTCACAGGCGATGTCGAACGTCGTCTCGGAGAGCCGCTCGCGCTCCGCCTGCAAGGTCGTCACCATGTTCCTGACCAGCCGGCCCAGACCGGTCGAGCCGTCGAGCGTCACCGGACCACGGGTTACGGCCCGGTTGCGAGCGGCCACGTCCTGCTCGCGCACGATGAACGCGACCGACAGGAAGCTAGCGTCGTGCGCGAAGGACAGCGGCCGGTCGATGTCGCACAGCACCATCGCCCCCGGGCCGATCTCGCCCGACGCCGCGCCCTGCTCGACCCATGCGGTTCCCGCCGACGGCACCAGCAGCTCATAGGTGCCCCGCGGGTCCGACCGGATGTGCCGCCGGTCCCGGCGCACCAGCTCTTCACCGCCCCCGCACCGGGCCAGTGCGTAGATCCCGGACCGTTGCCAGTCCAGGTTCCCCGCCCACGGCGCCTCGGAGTCGGGAACGCTGATCCGGCTCGCGCCATGCAGGCCGCTGAACGCCTCATCCCACGCGCCCACCGAGGAAATGTCACCGGACGCGTTCCAGGAGTACACAGCTCACTATTAGCAGCAAAAGCCAACACAACGGGGCGCATTCGCCTATCCCGGTGCGACCACTTCCGCTGCGGACCGGCTAACGCGCCGAGATAAAAAACATGGTGGATGGCTGTGCTCGCTATCGCGTGCACAGCCATCCACCATCTTCACGCCCGCGGGGGCACCTCAGGCCGACCGGGAGAAATGTCCCTTTCGCCCGCCGCGCGGGTGCCGGCTCCCGAGTCGTGAACCCCGCCCGCGGGTTCAACTGTCCTGTACGGCTGGCGACCGGGACGCGCGACCGGGACGCGAGGGAAGCCATCGTTGCCGTCGACAGTTGCCACCCATCGTTCGGGATGATGAAAGTCTTTGGTCTACTGATTCGTGTGCGCGACGCGGATGAAGCGCACCGGCTCCTGGCCGTCGTTCCGGTAACCGTACGCCCGGTCGGTGGCGAGCCGGGCCGATGCACCCGCTTCGAGGGTGGTGTCGGCGTGACCGTCGACGACCAGGGTCAGCGTTCCGCTGATGACCAGGAAGAGCTCTTCGCTGCCGGGCGGGTCCGGCTCGGCCCGGTAGCGATCCCCGGGGACAAGGGTCCAGTCCCAGACCACCGCGGGCGGTTGCACGGTGCTCGCGACGGTCAGCGTCGCGTGACTGCCGGCCGGTGAGGACCAGATGCCGGGGACCGCGCCGGGTGCGTTGACGACCAGGGCATCGGTTCGCGGCTCGGTCGCCAGGGCGGCGAAGTCCGTGCCGAGCGCGCGGGCGATCCGCGCCACCGACACCAGGCTGGCATTGGCCTCGCCGAGTTCGATCTTGCTCAGCATGCGCAGGCTCAACCCAGAGGCGTCGGCGAGCTGCTGCATCGTCAGATCCGCCTCCTGGCGGCGCCGGCGTACCTCGCGGGCGATTCGCTGCGAGGAACGCCTCGGCCCAGCCCGCCTCCGCTGCCATCCGCACCTCCGCACCAGCTTGTCCGCCGAAAGCCTGTCGATCGCGGCCATTGTCGCCATCGTTGATATGCACTATAGTGCATATCAACGGCACTGGAGTGCACGTACGACCTCATGCTAACACCCGAACGTTCACCGGAGGCCTGGATGACCAGTCATGACTCGGCCAGCTTCGATGTCGCCGCGCTGCGGTCCCAGTTCCCGTCGCTCGCCTCGGGAATCGCGCATTTCGACGGGCCGGGCGGCACGCAGGCGCCCCGGTCCGTCGCCGACACGATCGCCGCCACCCTGGCCAGCCCGCTGTCCAACCGGGGCACGGCGCAGCGTCGGAGGCCAACGCCGACACCGCCGTCACCGCATTCCGGCAGGCATACTCCGACCTGCTCGGAGTACCCGCCCGCGGGATCGTCCACGGCCGCAGTGCGACCCAACTCGCCTTCGACTTCTCCCGGATGATCGCCAAGCAGTGGCGCCCAGGCGACGAAATCGTGGTGTCCAGGCTCGATCACGATGCCAACGTTCGGCCCGTGGGTCCGTCGCGGCCGAGGACGGCCGGCGTGGTCGTGCGCTGGATCGACTTCGACCCCGCCACCGCCGACATCGACCTCGCCACCGTCGAGGCCGCCATCACCGGACGGACACGGCTGGTCGCCGTCACCGCCGCGTCGAACCTGCTCGGCACCCAGCCTGCGGTGCGGGCGATCGCCGACGCTGCACACGCCGCCGGCGCGCTGCTCTACGTCGACGGCGTGCACTACACCGCGCACCAGTTCGTCGACGTCCCCGCCCTCGGTGCGGACCTGTTCGTCGTGCTCCCCGTACAAGTTCCTCGGCCCGCACTGCGGAGTTCTGGCCGCCGCTCCCGAGCTGCTGGAAACCCTCCATCCGGACAAGCTTCTTCCCTCCACCGACGCCGTACCCGAACGCTTCGAACTCGGCACCCTGCCCTACGAGATCCTCGCGGGTGCCACCGCCGCCGTCGACTTCCTCGCCGGCATCGCCCCCTCGGCCGTCGCAGCCACGGGAGGCACTTCCTGCGACGGGACCGGCTGCGGGCCTCGCTGCATGCCGTCGACGAGCACGAAATGCGCCTTCGTCGCACTACTCGAAGACGGACTCGCGGCGCTTGGTCGCCGCGTCGTCGTCCACTCCCGGGCGGCCGAGCCGCACCCCGACGCTGCTGGTTACCCTGCCCGGCCGAAAGACCTGGGACGCCTACAATTACCTGCTCACCCGTAATGTACTCGCCCCCGCCGGATCCTTCTACGCCTACGAGCCGTTCCGCCGCCTGGACCTCGCCGACGAGCACGCCCTCAGGTTCGGCCTGGCCCCCTACAACGACGACAGCGACGTCGCCCGCCTCCTCGAAGCGCTCGCCGACTTCCTCGCACAGTAAATCGTAAACCGTGGTTTACCACGCCGTTATCAGGTCGGATGGGGTAAAAACGGCATCTGCGTGCCTGGTGGATACTCCGGAGCGGGAGACGGCGATGAGCGGGAGCGGGTCGGCGGTGACCCGGTCCCGGTGGCGCTGGAGTGCTACGAGGTCGTGGTCGTCGAACTGGCCTGTCTCCAGCCACTTGACCGAGCCGAGAAAGTACAACTGCCTGGCGATGGGTTCCCGGTCGGCACCGACGATGTCGATCTCCACGTCGTTGCTGCGCGTCCAGTAAGCGCCGATCACCTGCGCGGCGGGGATGCCCTGGGCGGGCAGCAGGCGGGCGAGCGCATCGCGGACCAGCGGCTCGACGGCGCGGCCGCGCCAGTCAGTCCAGCTCCGCTCGATCCTGGCCAGCGTCAGGTCCGAGCGCATCCGGTCTACCTCGGCCAGGTGGGGGCCGATGAAGGCAAACCAGAACCGCAGGTAGGAATCGGTGATCCGGTACCGACGGTCTTTCGACGGCGACAGGCTGACCGGGAGTTCCCCCGCCATGACGCCTTTGCTGATCAGCAGGTCAGTGGCGCGCGTCAGGGTGGAATGGGAGATGCCCCCGGCGGCACGGGCGATATTCGTGAAGGACCGTTCTCCGCTGCCTATAGCGGCCAGGACCGTCCGTGCCTGCGCCTGGTCCGGGAACTCGGCCGCAAGCGAGAGCTGAGCGGAAACCACAAGCGGGCTCACCGGATTGGCCAGCTCCCGGGCCAGGAAGGACCGCGCGTCCTCTCCGTGCCGCCACCGGGCGCAGATGATCGGCAGACCGCCGGTGACCAGGGCCGCGTCGAAGGCCTCGGCGGCGGGTAGCCCGGCCATCGCCGCGACGTCGGCCGGATTCAGCGGTCCTATCTGCATCTCCGTGCCACGCTGGTGGAACGGACGCCCGTAGGAGGTAAGCGCCTCCATCATGGACAGGTCAGACCCGACAAGGATGAGCAGCACCGGCTTGCGGGAAAGCTCCCGGTCCCACGAGCGCTGCAGTACGCTCTCGAATGCCCCGTCCGGGTCCATCAGATAGGGCAGTTCGTCCAGCACGACGATGCTCGGGCTGTCGTCAGGGAGCACTCCTGCGAGCTGGCGGAGCGCAGCGGCCCAGTTGCCCGGTACTGCCTCCCCGAACACTTGCGCCTCACGCAGTCCTGAGATGCGCACCGCATCGCTGAACTCCTGCAGCGGTTCACCGCCGAACCCGATCTCGGCGGTATAGAACACACTGGGCAACTGCTGCTGCTCGATAAACTCCTCAACGAGCGCGGACTTGCCGATCCGCCGACGTCCCCGGACCATGACGCACTTGCCGGGTCGGGCCGTACCCACCTGCTCCCGGACCTTATCGAGCAACCCGCCCAGCATCGCTAGTTCGCGTCGCCGCCCCACAAATCCCGGCACAGTTCCCCCAAGACCATCCGCATAGATACTCCCAGTCAACATAGTATCGGCAGCGATACTATCGCCATCGATAGTATCGGCGGCGACAGTATCGTAATTGGAAGTATGTTGGGGCGCCCGGCTGGGGCCCGCTGCACGATCAGGGAGACCCAGGAAAGGGACCCCGATGACAACGGACGAGACGTCCGCTCAGGCAGCCGAGGCCACCGGGCAGATTGGGAAAGTCGTGAGCACCCGGGTGCTAGGCGGTCCGGCCGCCGTCGATGTGCAGGATCTCTCCGGTGACGTACGGCGCTGACTCCAGGTACAGGATGCCGTCCACGATGTCGCTGACCTGGCCCACGCGCCCGAGCGGGGGCAGTTTCCCCGCGAGCGCCTCGGGCGTGTAGGACTCGGCCGGCATGCAGCGGGGTCTGGATGATGCCCGGCGCGACGGCGTTGACGCGGATGCCGCGGGAGGCGTACTCGACGGCCAGCGACTTGGTGACCGCGGCCAGGCCGCCCTTTGTCAGCGCGGTCAGCGCGGTTGGCTCCACGGAGTCCGCGCGGTCCGCGATGCTGGCGCTGATGTTGACGACATGGCCGCCGCGCTGCTTCAGCATCTGGCCGATGGCGCGCTGGGTCAGCCAGAAGAATCCGGCGAGGTTGACGCCGGTGACCAGCGCGTAGTCCTCCGCGGTGTAGTCGGTGAATGGCTTGGCGACGAAGACGCCCGCGTTGTTGACCAGGGTGTCGACGCGGCCGAAGCGATCAAGCGCCTGGCTGATGATCTGGTCGGCGGTGGCCTGCTCGGAGACGTCGCCCTCGACCGTGAGGACGTCCGGGTCCTTCGACGGCTTGATATCGCGAGAATTCGCCACGACCGCCCAGCCTCGCTGCCGGTACCCGCCGACGAGGCCGGCGCCGATTCCCTGCGAGCCGCCGGTGACGATTGCTACCTTCTGCCCCGTTCCCGTCACGGGCTTCTCCGGGTCACAGGCCGGGAGGTGAGCTCGGCGACGATTTCCGCCGCTGACTGTCGCTGTGCTCGCGAGCGCAACGCTCTGTCCGGCCCACATCGAGAGCGCCTCGATGTCACCGGTCGTCCCGGCCATCGGCGGCGCTGGCTCGTAACGAACGATTGCCTCGCCGGAGGCGAAGTGCGCGATCACGTCGCCCTGCTCCCGGCCGCTGGCTGTCTGGGGGGCGTCCCGCGGCATCCCACGCCCTGGCCGTTGAGTTGCGCAGGGCGCGGTGGGGGGAGTCGGGCCACCCGACGTCGTACAGGTTGGGATACCACTGCGGGTCGGTCTCGGCCGCGGCTATCAGCCGGCGCCGGTAGTCCTCGTGGATCGGCATCTCCTCGGCCAGCAGGAACCGCGTGCCCAGCCACGCGGCCTGGGCGCCGAGGGCGAGCACCGCGGCGACTCCGCGAGCGTCACCGATCCCGCCGGCCGCGATCACCGGTACCGGCGCCACCGCGTCCACCACGGCGGGCACCAGCGGCAGCGTCGCGACGCTGCCCCACACGTGCCCGCCGGCCTCCCAGCCCTGCGCGACGATCACGTCCACGCCGGACGCGACCGCCCGCCGTGCCTCCTCGGCGCTGCCGACCGTGTGCATGACGATTCCCCCGGCGTCGTGCACGGCCTTGATGTAGCCGCTCGGATCCCCCCACATAAACGAGACGATCCGCAGGCCGGCCTCGAGGGCCTGGTCAAGGTGACGGTGATGATCTGCGGTGAGCACGAAGTTGCCGCCGAACGGCCGCGCGGTCAGCGCCGCCGTCTCCCGGACGACGGCCCCGGTGTCAGCGGACCACGTCAGCGTCACCATGCCGAGCGCGCCGGCATTCGAGACCGCCGCCGCCAGTCCCGGGATATCGGACATGGGTGCCTGAACGATCGGCCGCTCGATCCCCAGCAACTCGCACACCGGCGTGCGCATCACCCTCGACCTCTCCTGGCGACGATCGTAGCGAGCGTCGGGCGCTCGACATGCGGGGGAGCGCCGGTCCCAGCCGTGGAACTTCGAGTAGTCGCCGGCGTCCCAGGCCTCGCGCAGGCCCGGGGTGCTCAGGTCCCAGTCCGGGCGGATCTCGGCCGTGGCCGCGCGCAGGTCGCGCCACAGGTCGTAGAACGACGGGCGGCCCCAGAACCAGTAGCCGTTGTAGACGCTGTGGATGACCAGCCCCGGCTTGAGCACCAGCGTGTGCGGGATCATCGGGTTGTGCTCGGGGTCGGTGTACTCCGCGATGTCCAGGTCCTGCTGGACGGTCCGGCCCGGGATCGGACAGGAAGGGCCACTGGGCGCCGACCGACGCGCGGAACTCCTGCAGCGTGTGATGGTCGTCGGTGGCGATGGTGGCGACCTGGGTATAAGCCACCGCGATCTTCGGGTAGTTGGCCGGCCAGCTCCAGGTGCTGCCGGTGCTCTTTCGGGCAGTAGTTGCCGCGCGCGAGCGTGAGGATCAGCGGGTCGCGGCCCTGGAGCTCGCTCAGCGTGCGGACGGTGCCGGTGTGGTCGGGCAGCGCATAATCGGGGAAGGCGCCGCCAGGGACGATGTCGGAACGCACGGGATGACCGCCTCTTCTCAACCGCTTCTGCGCCGCCGCGAGCGGCGACCTGGACGGTGCACATGTCGGTTTGCCCCGAGAACCGGGCCGATGAACCCCTATTCACGCAATAGATCAAGGACTTACACTCCGTTACAGCCTGGCATGCAGCGGCGGGCAACGCCTACACGCTGCAGACCCGTCGTAAGCGGAGTGTGAGATCCAACTAGCGGAGGTGCCAGATGACCGATTTGCCGCCGCCCCCAGAGGGAATTGTGCTGTGCCACTTCATCGTCTCGGCCGATGTGGAACGCTCCCGGCGCTTCTACACCGAGGTGCTGGGGGGCCGGGTAGCCTACTCAGGTCCCGGGGGGCTGACCTATGTCGCGCTGGCCAACACGTTTATCATCATCAATGTCGGCGGAGGCCCGACCGACGACAAGCCTGAGGTCACCCTGGAGACACCACCCGATCCCGACCGGGTCAGCAGCTTCCTTAATATCCGGGTCAAAGACATTAAGGCCGTGTACGCCGAATGGAGCGCCCGGGGTGCTCAGTTCCTGACGCCACCGAAACAGCACCAGTACGAGATCCGCTGCTACATCCGCGATCCGGACGGTCACCTGATCGAAGTGGGGCAGACGACGGACCCAGCGGGGGACTGGACGCCGGCTCACTGGTGACGCTGAGGAGGTCCCGGTCATGACCACCGCGATCATCGGTACTGGAGGGCTCGGATCGGTCGTCGCCCGCGCGCTTGGCTCGGGCGGCGAGACCCTGCGGCTCTCAAGCGCCGACCGTGAGTCGGCCCGGAAGCTGGCCGCACAGGTCGGCCACGCCGCGGTCGCCGCCGCCGACAACATCGACGCGTTGCAGGGGGCCGATGCCGTGGTCCTCGCGCTGCGGTTTTCCGTGCTGAAGAGTGTCATAGACGAGATCGCCGGCTCGCTGCCCGGCAAGCTCGTGGTCGTTCCGAGCAACCCGCTCACCGTCGATGCGGCGGGCAACGTCGTCCGTGTCCTGCCGAAAGGGCAGTCCTCGGGCGAAGTGGTAACCGGGTGGCTGCCGGCCGGGGCGCGACTGGCCATGGCGTTCGGCACCATGTCAGGCGATCTCTTCGAGTCCGCTCGCAACCGGTCGCCGGAGCCGGCGGTCCTCTTTATGTGACCGACGACGACCGCGGCGGCGAGGAAGTCGAGCGGTTGATTCGAACGGCCGGGTTCGAGCCGGTGAAGGCCGGCGGATCGCACAGTCGGGCCGGCTCGAGGTGGGCGGCGACCTGCATAACCTCGTGGTCGGCCCCGCGGCGGCCCGGTCATTGATCGGCGGGGCCTTATATAGTTTTCCTATCGTTAATGATCAGGGTTTCGGTGCGGTGCTGCGCGGTCATCGGCGCGCGGCGCGGCTGACGCTGGAGCAGTTGGCCGAGGTGTCGGGGGTCAGTGCGCGGACCCTGTCGGACATGGAGCGCGGACGGAGCAAGGGGCCGCAGCACCGGACCGTCACCGCCCTAGCCGACGCGCTTGCGCTGGAAGGGGCTGACCGCGAGGAGTTTGTCGAGCTAGCACGAGATGGCAGGCTGCGGGATCACTGGACGCGCCCGGTCGGCCTGTGCGAAGTGCCCCGGCTGGTTGACGACTTCACCGGCCGGGCCGCGGAACTGGTCTGGATCAGCGAGCTGGTGTACGCCGAGAGCGTGCCGGGGCCGGCGTGGCCGGGCTCATCACCGGCTCGGGGGGCATGGGGAAGACCACACTCGCCATCCGGGCGGCCCACGTCCTGCGGCCGAGCTTTCCCGGCGGGGTGTTCTTCCTTGACCTGCTCGGCATGTCCCCGCAGCCGGTCGCCACCGACGACGCGTTGCTGCTGCTGCTTCGCGCGCTCGGCGTCGCGGATGAGCAGATTCCCGGGGATGTCCCGGGGCGTGCTTCGGTGTACCGGTCGCTGCTGCGGGACCGGCGCGCACTGGTCGTGCTGGACAATGCCGGCTCGGAGGAGCAGGTGCGCCCGCTGCTGCCGGGAGACGGCGCGAGCCTGGCCCTGATCACGGCCAAGCGGCTGCTGGCCGGCCTGGAGGGGGTACGCCGGCTCACCCTCGGGCCTCTTTCGCTGCCAGAGGCCACCGAGCTGCTGACCGGGATTGTGGGCCAGCGGGCCGCCCGCGACGAGACACCGGCACTCATCCAGCTGGCGCAGTTGTGCGATGGCATGCCGCTGGCCCTGCGGATCATCGGGAACCGGCTGCTCAGCCGGCCCGGCTGGGATGCCGTCGACCTCGCGGCCCGGCTGGCGGACGAGGAGCACCGCCTCGATCAGTTCAAGGCCGGTGACCTGAAGATCGCGACCGCGTTCTGGGTATCGTACGAGCAGCTTGCGGACGCCGCCCGGCGGGTATTCCGGCGGCTGGCGGTGGTACCGGGCCGAGACTACGACGCGGCCCTCGCCGCGGTCGTGGCCGAGGTGCCGGTGGCGGTGGCCTGGGATGCGCTCGACGAGCTGGTCGACCTCGGCCTGCTGCACGACAGCGCCGCGGGGACGATATCGGTTCCACGACCTGGTCCGCCTGTTCGCTCGCACGCGGCTCGAGGAGGAGGAATCCCCGTCCGAACGTGCGGCACTGACGGCGCGGGTGACGTCATGGCTGCTCCGGACGGCCGTCGATGACGATAGCGGCACCCCTGGCACCGCTGACCCCGTCGGAGCAATCTCCCGGCCCGGTTCTCGCGTAGTTACTTCTGCGTGCTGTTCTGCATGGCGCAGGCCAATTCCCCGCTAGTTGACTTGCGTTGCACCGGGACCGGCGTCGGAGCCTGTCCCGCCCAAGTTCAGGAGCGACCATGGCGATCAAGAACATCGTGCTCGTGCACGGCAACTTCGCGGACGGATCGGGCTGGCGAGGCGTCTACGATCACCTCACCGCCGACGGTTTCCGGGTGGCCGTCGTGCAGAATCCGACCCTGTCCCTCGAGGGCGACGTCGCCGCCGTCCGCGCGGTTCTCGACGGCCTCGACGGCCCGGCGGTGCTGGTCGGCCATTCCTACGGCGGGGCCGTCATCACCGAGGCCGGCCGCCACCCCGGTCGCCGCGCTCGTCTACATCACGGCGTTCGCGCCGGATGCGGGCGAGTCGGTCAGCGCGCTGATCGCCGGCGCGCCGCCCGGCGCCCCGGTGCCGCCGATCCTGCCGCCGGTCGACGGGCTCCTGTTCCTTGACCGGGACAAGTTCGCCGCCGCCTTCGCCGCCGACGTGCCGGAGAACCTGGCCGCGTTCATGGCCGACTCCCAGGTCCCGGCCGGCGTGGACTGCCTGAACGGCGTGGTCACCGAGCCGGCCTGGCGCAGCCAGCCGTCCTGGTACCTGGTCTCCACGGACGACCACATGATCCCGCCCGCCGCCCAGCGCGCCATGGCCGAGCGGGCCAAGGCCACCGTCACCGAGACCCCCGGCAGCCACGCCGTGTACGTCTCCCGCCCGGCCGTCGTGGCCGCCGTGATCAGCCAGGCCGCCCAGGGTTAGAACGACTAGTCCTAATCCCGAACGAGGGCGGCTGACTTCAGCCGGCCACCGGGCTGCGCCCCGCGCCGGTGGCGGGGATCTCCTCGCTACCGGCGCCGCAGGCGCATATCCAGGGAGTCGCGGGCTGCCTCGCCCACCAGGTTGATCGCGATGAGCATGACGACCAGGATGACGGCGGGCGGGTAGACCATCCACCAGTAGCCGTCGAACAGGTAGTCCAGGCCGTTGGCGAGCATGGAACCCCAGTCGGCGGCGGGCGGCGGCAGCCCGAGGCCGAGGAAGCTGAGCACCGACAGCATGAGGATCGCGTCCGCGACGGTGAAGGTCGCGCTGACGACGATCACCCCGAGCGAGTTCGGCAGCAGGTGACGGCGGATAATCCACCACCAGCCGCCGCCTTGCGTCTTCGCCGCCTGGACGTACTCCCGGGTCCGCAACGTGAGGATCTCGCCCCTGACCAGGCGGGCCGTGCCGAGCCAGGACAGCGCCGTCAGCAGCACGATGATCATCGGCAGGGTAGGCGTGAAGATGGTGACCAGGAGCAGCAGCAAGACCAGGGTGGGCAGTGCGAGGAGCGTGTCGATCACCCGCATCATGACCGTGTCGACCACGCCGCCCGCCCAGCCGGCCACCGCCCCGTAGAGCACGCCGATCACCGTGGTGGCGGCCGCGACCGCGAGACCGAGTTCCAGCGACGACTGGCCGCCGACCATCAGCCGCCCGACAATGTCGTAGCCGTCACCGTCCGTGCCGAGCGGGTGCCCGGCCCCCGGCGGGAGGGTGGCCGCGTTGAGGTTCACCCTCACCTGGTTGGTGTGGTAAAACAGCGGGCCGAGGAAGCAGAAGGCGGTCAGTACCACGATGATGCCCGCGCCGGTCTGCGCCCGCGGGCTGCGGGCCCACGCCCGGAGGGCCGCCTGGCGGCTTTTCTGCTGCTCATCGGCGGCCACGGCCGCCACCTCAGTGAAGGCCATGACGGATCCTCGGGTCAAGCAGGCCGTAGGCGGCGTCGGCGGCCAGGTTGCCGACGACCGTGGCGGCGCCGACGATCAGGGTGGTGCCGAGCAGGACCGGGTAGTCGTGACTGGTCGCCGCCTGGTAGAACAGCAGCCCCATGCCCTGATAGCTGAATACCGACTCGACGATGACCGCCCCCGCGACGATGTTCGGGAAGGTCAGGCCGACCATGGTCACCACCGGCAGGACGGAGTTGCGCAGCACGTGCCGGGTCAGCACGAGGCGCTCCGGCAGGCCCTTGGCCCGGACCGTGCGCACGAAGTCCTCGGCGAGCACGTCGATCGCGGAGGAGCGCATGTACCGGCTGAAGCCGGCCAGGTTGGACAGGGTCAGCGTCGCGATCGGCAGGACCAGGGCGCGCGGGTCGGCCAGCAGGCCGGTGATGCCCGTGGCCTGCGGCGCCTCCGGAGGCAGGATGCGCAGCTGCACGGAGAACAGCGCGATCAGCACGAACGCGACGAAGAAGTCCGGCATCGTGTACAGCGTGAAGGAGACGGCATCGAGCAGCTGGTCGCTGAGCCTGCTGCGCTTTACCGCCTGGTAGATCCCCATCGGAATGGCGATCGCGACGGCCAGGACGGTGGAGGTGCCGAGCAGCAGCACATCCCCGGGCAGCCGCTGGGCGATCAGGGCCGACACCGGCTGCTGCGTCGTATACGAGATGCCGAGGTTGCCGCGCAGGAGCTGCCCGACGTAATCGGCGAACTGCGTATAGAGCGGCTGGTCGAGGCCGTAGGCGGTGTTGAAGATGGCGACCCGGGTGGACGTGGCGTGCACGCCGAGGGCCGCCCGGGCGGCACTGCCCGGGATCAGGTGGATCAGGACGAACGTCAGGACCATGACGCCGATCACCACCACGATCGCCTGGGCAGTGCGCCGGGCGAGGTAGGACGTCACTTGGTGTAGTACCAGTCCTCGGGGTTGATGCCGCCGGTAAACGGATTCAGCGGGGCGAAGCCCCCCAGGTCGGACTTGTACACCTGGATGAGGGACGCCAACGGCACCCACAGCCAGGGCAGCTGCTCGGCGGTGTAGTCCTCGTAGGCGTAGAACGTCTGCGCGCTGCTGCCGTACTCGGTCTCGTTGATGAGCGCGTCCTCCTCCGGGCTGGAGTAGCCGCCCAGGTTGTTGACGCCGCCGGTGTTGAAGATGCTGTTGCCCGCCGGGTACAGGTCGTAGGGGTCGTAGCCGTAATCCACGAGCTGCCAGCCGCAGGTCGACGCCGGGTGGCTGCTGGCGGTGCACTGGCCGATCACGGAGGACAGGGTGCTGAACGGCTCGGATTTCAGGCTGATCTTGACGCCGGCCTGCTCTTCCGAGCTCTGGATGGCGGCTTCCTCCTCGTCGGTGGTTGTGGTTCCGGCCGAGTACAGCAGCTGGAACGCCAGCGACTCGCCCTTGGTGATGCCGGCCCCGCAGTCGGCCGGGCCGGTGCCGGGGCTCTGGCAGGTGGAGGTGCCGTTCGGCGTGACCTGCCAGCCGTGGGACTTGAGCAGGCTCACCGCCTTGGCCGGGTCGTACGGATAAGGACCGCCCTGCTTTTCCAGGGGCGACACCCACTGCGCGAACCCCTGCACGGGGACCGGCCCGTTGCCCGGGTCCGCGTAGCCGTCGAAGATCTTCGAGACGATCTGCGGCCGGTCGATCAGGTCCTCCATGGCCTGCCTGATGTACAGCTGGCGCGCGAGCGGCCCGGTCTGTGTGTTGTAGAAGTTGAGCAGGGTGCCGGCCACGCCCGGGATGGGCTGGTTGATGACGGAGTAGCCCTCGGACTTCAGGACCGCCGCCTGGCCGACGTCGTTCTGCGGCAGCTGGCCGACCGTCAGCGAGCCGCCCGACCGCAGCGTGTCCAGCTCCGCGGTGTCCGTGGTGAACTGCTCGTTGACGACCTTGGACAGCGCGGGCAGCGGGCCCGAGTAGTTCTTGTTGGGCACGTAACTGTAGTCGCCGTCGCTGCTGAAGCTCGCGAGCGTGAACGGGCCGTCGACCACCTTCCACAGCGGGTTGGTGGTGAACGTCGACAGGTTGGAGCCTTCCTTCTGCAGGAAGTTCCAGACGGCCTTGGCGCCGGCCGCGGTGTCGTCGTAGTTGCCGACCTTGCCGTCCGCGGACTCCTTGTCCCAGGCGTGCTGCGGCAGCAGCGGAATCTCGCTCAGCACGTCGTCGGTGTAGAAGTCCGGGTTGTAGGACCGGGTCAAGTTGAGGACGATGGTGCTGGCGTCCGGGGTCTGCACGCTCTTGACGTCGTCGGGGAACAGGCCCTGGGTGTAGTCGATCCAGTTGGGCACTTCCGCCTTGAGCAGGTTGTAGACGAACGTGAAGTCCCTGCTGGTGATCGGCGTGCCGTCCGACCACTTCCACGGCTTGAGCTTGATCGTGATCGTTGTGTCGCCGTTGCTGAAGGCCAGGGAGCTGTACAGGCTCTCCCGCGGGTTGACGGCCGACTGCGCGCCGTCGCCGTCGTACACCAGGTACGGCCACATCATCGACGTGAGGTTGACGTCGTAGCCGTCCGTGTTGGTCGCGGGCGCCAGCGGGAAGATCAGGTTCGGTGCGGTGCCGTCGGGCCAGGCGAGGGTGGCGGTTCCGCCCTGCACCTTCTGGCCCGTGGCGGAGCTGGCGGCGCCGCTTCCGATGGCCGAGCTGCCGCCGCTGCCGGAGCAGGCGGCCAGCCCGATCACGATCCCGCAGGCGGCCACCGCGATGGCCAGACGACGTGGGGTACGCATGGTCAGCTTCCCTCGGTCCTCTCGATCGATGACGCGCTGGTGACGCGCCTTCGATATCTCTAGTAAACAAGGTGATTTAGTTGTCAATGTGATGCTACTAGATCGAAGTATGGCAATTGTGTCTACTTCTGGCGAGAGGAGTTACATGCTGTTGACTTACGCAACCTAGGTGAAAGTCAAAGCCCGGGTGCCCGTTCTTTGGGGCAGAGTTTCGAGTGCTACCTAATTTTCTGATTTCTCATGCGCGAGGGTCCATTAGTCGAGTATGGTCGACTGTGTACATAAGTAAACGTTAGTTCACGTGTGATGCCAGCTATGGCATACTGGTGATAGGAGCGATGGGAGATGGGAGTCATGGCAGCACGGCGCAAGCGGAAGCCCGCGTGGGAGGAACTCCCGCGAGTACCTGAGCCGAGCCGCGGGAGCATGCGGTCCGGCTAGGCGACCTCGTTGAGTTTGCCGGTCGCCACGTCGAAGACGAAGCCGCGGACCGCGTCCTTGTGCGGGATGAAGGGGCTGGCCGTGATCCTGGCGATGGACTGCCGCACGTCCTCGTCCAGGTCGGTGAAGGCTTCGGCCGCCCACTGCGGCCTGATGCCGGTCTCGTCCTGGATCGACCGCTTGAACGAGTCGTCGGTGAACAGTTCGAGCGGTCACCCCGGCCCTCAGTCCAGGAGGTCGGGCTGCTCGGTCACGATCTCATCGTAGTACGGGCGGAAGCTGAAGCCGCCGTAGGCGCGCTCGCGGCCGAGTGGTGCGGCGATCTCGGGCCGGATCAGCTTGGGGGTGCCGGCGGCCTCGGCGAGCAGCTGGGCGTGCGCGGTCTGGTCGGCGGTGATGAACAGCCAGGCCGCCTCCTCGACCGAGCGCCCGACGGTGAGGAACCCGTGGTTCTGCAGGATCACGGCCTTGTTGGGGCCGAGCGCCGCGGCCACGCGCTTGCCCTCGGCTTCGTCGAGCACGACGCCGTTGAAGTCGGCGTACAGCGAGTGGCTGCCGTAGAAGGCGCACGCGTCCTGGGTGAGCGGGTCGAGCAGGCGGCCGAGCGTCGACCACGCCTTGCCGTACACCGCGTGCGCGTGCGCCGCCGCTATCGACATCGGGCCGCGCCGCGTGAAGCTGGGAGTGGATGGAGAACGCGGCTGTGTTGATCGGCTGGTCCCCGATCACGATCTCCCCGGCCGGACTGACCAGCTGCAGGTCGGAGACCCGGATCCGGCCGAAGGGCACCGCGAGCGGGTTGATCCAGAAGTGGTCGGCCAGCTCGGGGTCGCGGGCGGTGATGTGCCCGGAGGCGCCGAGGTTGAAGCCGAACTTCGCGAAGACGCGGAAGGCCGCCGCCAGCTGCCGCTTGCGGTGCAGCCGCTCGGCCTCCGGGTCCGGGTTGGACGGATCTGGCCGCAGCCGCTGCTCGTCGATGCGCAGCGGGTTGTCCTGGAACTGGCTCGCGATGCCCGGCCGACGGCCGGACGGGGCGGTGATGCTCATCTTTCCCTCCGAGGTGGGGCCCGGTGCGGGCGAAAGCGGCGGCAGACCGGGGACTGGCACGCTCGTGTGGCCAGGGATATTTCCTGCTATACCTATCAGAATAGTGGGAATATGATGGAGCCGTCTAATGACGATCTCTGCTCGGATCCGATGACAGATCCTTATCGATGAAGCCCGGCGAGGGCGGTAGTTCCCCTTCCCCTTCCTCTACCAGGCGAGCCAGGTGTCGTTGCCGCCGTTGGCCAGCACCAGGGCACGGGCCGAGGGTGCAGCGGCGGCTTGCGGGCTGTCCGCTCGGCGACCAGGGCACGGGTCAGGGCCGTCTGCCCGGACCGGGTGGCGGCGGCGATCAGCGTCAGGTCGATCACGTCGCGCTGTGCGTGACTGCCGCCGACCGCGTGCGCCTCCGGCCTGATGTCGATCAGCCGGTCCGGCCGTGCCTCCGGCTCGCCGGCGGCGAATGCCGCGAAGCCCTCTAGCAGGCGGAGCCCGGCCCGGTCCGCCGCCTGCCTGCTGGCGGCGCCGGTCGAGGCTGCCTGTTCGCGTCGAGCGATGCGGCCGACCCGGGCGTCATCGCCTGCCAGCCCGAAGGTCATGACCGCGTGCCAGTCGTTGAAGAGATAGACGGGGACGTCCACCAGGTCGGAGATGTCGGCCGCGAGGGCGGCGGCGGGGGCGGCGACGTCGGTTCCGTAGAGCGACAGCCGCCACAGCAGCGCCGCCGCGTCGACGATGTCCAGCCACTCGGTCGACCTGCGCCGCGCGGACCTGCTCGTGGTACAGCGCGAGCGCGTCAGCGGCCCGGCCCAGCTCGAGCAGGTACAGCCCGAGATGCCACCAGTTGTGCACCGCGAAGTAGCTGTGTTCCCAGTCAGGCGAGCGAGGAGGACAGGAAGGACACGCCCGGGCTCATGGCGCCCCTCCATCTCGAAGACGTGCGCCAGCGCGTGCACTCCCCACACGTCCCTGGGGTTGCGGGCGAGCGCGTTCCCCGCCGCGACCTCCGCAGCCCGGTAGTCCCCGTTTTCTTCCAGGCCGAACGCCCAGATGCCCTGTACGAATCCCCAGGCCGGGTCGCTCGGCGGCCAGGCGGGAAGCACCCGCGCCGCGACATCCCGCAGTTCCAGCCGGTTGCCGAGGAAGAAGTAAAGGTCCTGGGCCACCTTGAGTGCCAGCAGGTCGCGCGGGTTGGCCACTAGGGCGCGCTCAAGCGCGCGGGTTGCCGCCCGCCAGTCGCCGTCGGCCCATGCCCGGGCCGCGGCCAGGTGATGCCGCTCGCGCGCGGGGAGCGGTCGGGTTCCCGCCTCGGCCTCGAGCGGCTTGATGAGCGCGCCGGCCTCGGCGATTCCCTCCGCCGTGGTCGCGTAGAGCGACAGGTAGGCGCGGTAGATCCGGGCGAGCGCCAGCTCGCCGTCGGCCGCGATCGCGGCTTCCGCACCGCCCGCCGGATCCCCGGCCAGCGCCACAAGATCCTCGATCGCCTGGTCGAGCAGCAGGACGGCGGCCCCGTCGCCCGCCCGCACCGGGACACCCCAGCGGTCGTCGTAAGTAGTAGCCACGCTCTCATCCTCCGCTCAGACAATCAACGTGAGTATGCCCCGGAGGCCACGGCCCAGCGGGTCAGGGGAGCGCGGAAGTAGGAAGTCAGGGGTCGGCTATGGAGCCCACTTCGGTCTTCGCTGATGACATAGGGCCATTACTAACGAGTAGCTGTCCCTTTATGGGGGCTTTTGTGGAGCACGAAATGGCCCTACGTCCTAGGAGCTACTGCTGGTGCACTGGCCGCGAAGAACAAGCTGCATCTCCAGGCACGGCGGTTTCCTAAGTTCCTGACGATAGAGTTCGGTGTGAAATCCCGCCCGATCTTCCTGGCCTTGTCCCTACCCAACTCGGTGCATGTCCGCTGTGAGATGGTTGGCGTGCGCCACGCTGTCAACGGTGTCTCCTTCCACGGCGGATCATCCGATGATAGTCGACCATACATGTGCATAGTCGACTCCACAGAGGTAAACCTCCGGAAACAAGGAAGCCAGTCCGCTAGCGGTTAGCGGGCTGGCTTCTGGCGTGTTGGAGTCGGGTGGGCGTTAGCTGCCGCTCGGGTGGTCGGGAGCGGGAATGACCAGCAGGTCGGCGAGTTGGTGGAAGCCAGCGTCTAGGTCGGCGTCTGAATCGGTGATCAGCTGGATGGCCACGTGGTCCGCGCCGGCCTGGAGGTGGGCTTCGAAGCGCTGCCTGATCTCGGTGTCGTCGCCGGAGACGACGAGCGCTTCGATCAGGCGGTCGCTGCCGTCGCCGGAGACATCCTGCTCGCTGAAGCCGAGCCGCTGCAGGTTCGACGTGTAGTTCGTCAGCCGCAGGTACCGCCGCACCGACGCGCGTCCGAGGTCCAGCGCGCGGGTGGGATCCTTTTCCAGGACGACCCGCTGCTCGGGCGCCAGGAGCTTGCCCGGGCCGAGAATCTCGCGGGCGCGAAGAGTGTGCTCGGGCGTGATCAGATAGGGGTGCGCGCCTGCCGTGCGCTCCGCCGCCAGCCGCAGGACCCTCGGCCCGAGCGCGGCCAGCACCCGCCGCTCGGCCGGCACGCCCTCGGCATCAAGGACGTCGAGGTAGTTCACCAGAGTCTGGTACGGCGACTGATAGATCGCGGTGGACTCGGGATGGCCAATCCCGATGCCGAGCAGGAACCGTCCGGGGTAGGCGGCCTCGATGCGGTGATACGAGCGGGCCACCGCAACGGCGTCAGCCGTCCAGACGTTGACAATGCCGGTCGCGACCTTGAGGGTGGTCGTCGCTTCCAAGAGTGCCTCGGCGTGCGACAGTTCGGCCGGCGGCGAGCCCCCCTCCCACACCGTCCCGTACCCGAGCGATTCCAGCAAGCGGACCCGCTCGGTCGTCAGCATCGCGGTGCGCCCGAAGACGCCGTATCGCCCCAGCTCCATGAGCATCTGCCTCCTTGAGGCCATCGTAGATCGCTGCGGCATTCCCCGCGGGGGGAGGACCGGTTGACAGCGCGGGGAAGCGGCCTGCGTTCAGAATGTACATTATCCATTAAATCAATTGGGATTATCGGGATCGCTCGCGGCCAGAAGACCAGAAGAACCGTGAGTCATCCCATGGTGCCCGGGAACCTGACCCGACAAATGCGACCGGAGCGCTCCAACCGGTTACCGTGCTTCCCCAGCGATCCAGGCCAGGGCCTGCGCCAGCGCGTTGTCGTCGTTGCCGGGGCCGGCCGGTTCGTCGGGCTGGATCGAGCCGCTGATCAGCTGGCCGGCCGCGTCAGCGTAGTGACACGTGCTGATCATGAGCCGTGTTCCGTCGGGCAGCATGTGAGTGATGTTGCCGGTCGTCATCCCGGCGGTCGCGGTTCCGAAGGTCCGCGTCGGCGACTGTGTCTGGAGGGCGACCAGGGCCGCTTCCCCGGCGCTCGCCGTACGAGCGGAGATGAGGACCGCGAGCGGGGCCTGGTCCCGGCGGTGCGGGCGGCCGTGGACGCGAGCCATCGGCTTGTCTCCCAGGCTGATATACCGCCGACGGAGCCACCACGCTCGACTCTGGCCGTCGGGCAGGAGGAAGTGGCCGAGGACCCCGCGGTCCAGCAGGCCGGCGACGGCGGCGATCATCGGCCACATGTTGCCGCCGGTGTTCTCCCGCAGGTCCACGATCCAGCCGCGCGGCCGGGGCGCGGCGAGCCCGCCGACCAGGCGACTGCCCGCGGTGACGTAGCGGCGCGCCAGCAGCGGACCCCCGGACGTCCTGGACAGGCGCGGCAGACTGAGATACGCGGCGCCTTCGACGAGCCTGCCCTGCGGAAGCAACGGGGATCCGGAA
This sequence comes from uncultured Actinomycetota bacterium, assembly GCA_963785645.1. Lineage (GTDB taxonomy): Bacteria > Actinomycetota > Actinomycetes > Streptosporangiales > Streptosporangiaceae > Trebonia. The sequence continues at coordinate 157,513 of CAWAWG010000010.1, read as the reverse complement.
CCCTCCGCCGGTGTTGTCCCGGCACCGGCTGCCGCGGCCCGCTCTGCGTCGCCGGGAAGGCGATACGACAGCGCCATGTGGCTGTGCTTGCCGCCGGCCTCCCGCAGTACCCGGTACAGCAACCGGTGCGTGCCGGCGTAGCTCCGGGACCGCGCCGCGGTCTCACTGGCCTCTGCGTGAACGGCCTCCCAGTCCACGCTTGCGCTGTACAGGGCCTTCCGCTGAATCACCCGGAGGGCTTCGTCCAGGTATTTCTCGATCTTCCCCGGAGTCTGTGGATCCAGCGCGCCGGGCATCAGTCATCCTTGCCGCAGTTGGGTGCTTACCCGGATCGCCGAGCCAGCCGACCCCGAGTGGATTGCTCTGTCAACAGCTTCCCGCGAACGTAAACGAGAAGCGAATTTGCGCTATATCGATCAGTGCCGGTCAGTATAAAATAACTCTTCGCGTGGCGTCTTCCCGGGCGCGTGGCGGCACGCATCGGACCCGACGAGGGGGACGGAACTGTCCGCGCAACCGTTCGGCGACCAGCTGAACCATCTCATCGACATTGTCCATCGTCGCGGCCGTCCGCCCTACACCAACCATGAACTGGCCGAGGCGGTCCGAGCCAGCGGGGTGCGGTGCACGCCGCAGTACATCGGGCAGTTGCGCGCCAACAAGCACGCGCCGTCGCTGGAGATGGCCCGTGCTCTCGCCCAGGTATTCGGTGTCCCGATCGACTATTTCAGCGATCCCGCCGTTGCCCGCGGCATCGACCAGCGATTCGCGCACCTGGCGGCCCTCGCGGATGCCGGTGTGTCCAAGATCGCGCTGCGCGCCGCGGACCTGTCGCCGAGCGCCTTGGAGACACTGCGGGACATCATCGAGCGGATCCGCGCCGAGGAAGGACTGCCGGCGGACGGCCACGACTCCGGTGCGTCCCCGAATTGAAAGCCAGCGGAGCATCGACAGCCAGGGGATCATCGCTGCGACCGGGATGAGCCGTTCTCCTAGTCCGGCCGACGGATGATGGCCGGCGCGCGCCACCGTCCACGTTGGCGGCAAAGGTCAAGAGCCGGTGCCGGCGACACTTGTGTCCCAGTCGATGTGGTGGCCGAATAGCCATTGTGTCGGATTGCCGCGCCGGGGTCCTGACGACGGTTTCTGCGGTGCGGGATTCCCGGTGCCGACGCCGGCCGCGACGATGCGTTCGACCCGGTCGCGACGGAGTTTCTCGAAAAGCGCGAGAGCATCGGGGACGGCGGGCATGTCGCGCAGGCACTGAGCGAGGACGACGGCGTCTTCGAGGGCCATGGAGGCGCCCTGGGCGGTGGACGGGGACGCGGCGTGGGCGGCGTCGCCGATGACCGTCATCGCGTCGCTCCGCCAGGTGGGCAGGGCGGGGATGTCGTAGGCGCTCGTGACGGTGATGGGAGCGCTGGTAGTCCGGATGAGCGCGGCCGCGGGCGTGCGGTCGGCCGCGAACGCGTCCGCGAGCCGGTCCCGCCACCAGGCGGCGGGCGCGGCCAGGTCCTGCTGGGTGAGCTCGGGGCCGGGGACGCGCGCGAACCACCAGGCGCGCCCGTCCGGGCCGGTCGTGTGGCCAAGGAACGCCTGGCTGCCGTGGATCATGTGATAGCAGTCGGGGTCAGCGATCGCGGTATCGGCGTAGCCGCAGGCGATCATGAGGCCGGTGTAGCGGAGATCAGGGGCGGCCGGGTCGATGGCGGTACGGACCAGGGAGTGGATGCCGTCCGCGCCGACGAGGACGTCCCCGTCGGCGTGCGAGCCGTCAGCGAAGGACACGCGGACCCCGGCCCCGGGTTGCCCGGAAGCACCGCTGCGGGCCGCGCCGGTGAGCCGCTTGCCGTAGATGACAGGGACACCGCGGGCGGCCGCTTCCCGGCGGAGAACCGAGGTCAGCAGGGACCTGGTGATGGTCCGCGGGCCCGGTTGGTTGCGGTCGAGGGGAATGTCGGCGACCTCGGTCCCGGCCGGGTCGAAGATCATCAGCCGGCTGGCGGGGAAGGACGCGTCGAGGACGGGCCCGTGGGCGTCGATCGCGTGCAAGGCGTCCTGGCCGTTGGCGGCGATCGTCACGAATGCGCCGGCCTCCGTGGTGTCCTCGGGACGGCCCTCGTAAAGCACGGAGGCTATTCCTGCCTTATGCAGGGCGATCGCGGTGGCGGGGCCGGCGACGCTGGCCCCGGCGATCAGCACCCTCATCTGCTGTCTCCTCCAGGGCTGGAGTTCACGGGCTGCCGGGACCGGGCGTCGGCGACCTGGCGCGCGAGCGCGACGAGTTCGCGGGCGTCGGCGTCGAGCCCGGCGCTGCCGGGGATGGCGAGGGGCAGGGCGTCGCCGGGCCGGTCAGCCCCCGACGGGCTGTCCAGCGCGGCGAGGAGCCGGCTGCCGAGCGGCTGGCCGTCGTCCGCGCCGAGTCCGGAGCTGATGCGGACGAGCCCGTCGCGGCACTCGATCAGCCTACGGTAGTAGCGCCGGTGCACACCCCACGGGCTGACCCGGTCCCGCCACCCGGTGGAGGGGACACGGGCGAGCGCGTCTTGCGGGAACGCGCGGTGCAGTTCGGTCCACAGGGGAGCGAGCTGATGGTAGGTGCGGCGGTGTTGAGCCCACGTCCGCGCCGCCGCCAGTCGCATGCGCGCGGGCGGATAGCAGATTCCGCCGAGGAACACGAGGATGCCGAGGACGGCGGTCCCGCCCCCGACCGACAGCAGCGCGGCCGGGCTGGGCAACCGGGCCCAGCGCAGGACGCTGATGGCCGTCAGCGGGAACATGCCGACGATCATCAGGGCGAGACCGGCCGCCGCCAGGCGCAGACCGACGGCGAGCGCTCCGGTGGCTCGGCGAAGGCTGCGCCGCGCCCAGCGCCAGGCGTCGACGAGGAAGAGGGCCAGGGGCAGGTCCAGGGCGAGGTACTGCACCGCGACCGCGGGCACGGACTGATTGGTCATGTTCGTGCCGCGCGGCGTGCAGGCCGCCGCCACCGCCATGACGGCCACCGCCGCGGCCAGCGTGAACGCGCGACGGGCGGCGCGCTGCCGCGCGGTATCGGCCGCGATCAGGGAGCTGAGGAAGAAGCAGTCAAGGGAGTAGGCCATGCCAAGCAGGAAGCCGTCCTGGACGACCATCAGCCACGGGGTCGCCGGGGAGGCGGGCCGCAGCTGGGCTGAGATCCCGAACGGGTACGCCACGGCGGCGCAGCCCAGGCAGGCCACCACCCAGCGCAGCGGCACGTCGCGCCGGTCGCTGGCGAGGTTGGACAGCTTCCAGCCGAGCAGCGCGTAGAGCAGGAGGCCCTGCAGGACGCTGGCGCCGGTCACAGCCAGCCCATCCGGTCGCCGAGGCCGCCCTGCAGCCGCTGCCCGGCCCGGGTGGACGAGAAGCGGGACGCCAGCGGGTCAAGCACCGAAGCCCACTCCAGGATGATCGTCGCCACGGTCTCGGCCTCGCGTTCGTCCGCGCTGTCGTAAGAGGTCCGTTTCAGTGCCCCGCGGACGGCGGCGGGGTCGATGCCGGTATCAATCATCTGGAGCACGTCGTTGCCCTGCTCGTCGCTGCGGTGCTCCGCGATGAGGTGACCGAGTTCGTGCAGGATGATGTGCGCCTGGTGCGGACGGCTGGTGTGCTCCTGGTAGATGATGTAGTCGTCGGCGGGCATCGACAGCCATACCCCGAATGGCCCCGACGACGGCAGCGGATACGCCCGCAGGGAAATCGGCCTGCCCCGCAGTGTTCCCAGCCGAGCGCACATTTCCGGGATGTCGAGCGGCGGACGCGCGTCCAGTTGCCGCAGCAGGCTCCGGCAGCGGTGCCGTAGCGCCCGTTCCGACACTTTCGCCGACCCCCTGCCCCGCACGAAACAGAACACGCTTTCCCGGCAAACAGTAATATTCTAGCTGCTAACGGTTGTCAAGAATTTGTATTATGGGACTCTGTGTGCCTTGTAGCCGATTGAGGCGGGGGAGCCTGTCGTATCCCGTGTCCGGCCGTGCCGTCGGCAATTACGTGTATTGCCGGTGCCGGTTTCCCCGTATGACAGCAGCGGCAGCGGACCTTGCGAAGCATCCTTCGTGCCCTGAACTGCGCGTTCGTGCGCTCGCCGGGTGAGGCGGAGCTTCACGTCGGCGCAGTTAGCCTTTTCGCGGCTTCGGCTTGTCCGCCGCCGTGCACGTGATCGATAGCCGCCTATCTCTTTGCCGCGTACGAACACGAAGATCATCATCCCGAACGGGTCCGTGGTGCCCTTTACCCGCCTACTGGAACGCTACGGGACGGCGAAGCGGACGACGCCCGGCCGGGGCCCGGGCCCCGGGCCCCGGGTCCTGCCGGTCCGCCATCGCGGCGTTCGCTCGCCGCCCGGACAAATAGCGCCAGCCGGCCCGAGATCCGGTGCCGAAGGAGGTCAGGCGCCGATGCGGTAGTCGCCGGCCTCGTCGAGCGCCGCGCTGACCGCGTCGGCCGCCAGCGGCTCCGCGCTGGTGACCGTGACGAGGGAGAAGCCGTCGGGGACGAGATCGACCGTCACGGCGGAGACGCCGTCGAGGCGGCTCAGTTCGCCGGTCACCGCGTTCGACGCAGTGCTCGCAGCTCATCCCGGTCACCTTGTAGCTCGTCGTGGTCATCGAATTCCTTTCTCGTGATGGTTTTCTGTTGCGGGATCGTGCTTCAGGACCGGACGAGGCGGGCAATCGCCTCAGAGGCTTCCCTGACCTTCTCGGTCGCGGTGTCGCCGCCCTCGGCCAGCGCCTGGGCGACGCAATGGCCGAGGTGCTCCTCGAGCAGGCCGAGGGCGACCGCCTGCAGTGCCTTGGTGGCCGCGGATACCTGGGTGAGGATGTCGATGCAGTACTTATCCTCGTCGATCATCCGCTGCAGGCCGCGGACCTGGCCTTCGATCCGGCGCAGTCGCTTGAGGTAGCTGTCCTTGTCGTGGGTGTAACCGTGCATGTCTCCTTCCTGCTGGTCCTGGCTGGCTGTGCGGAGGGGGTAGCGCTGCAGGCGAAGGCTGCTGGCCACCACGAAGAGCGAGGACAGCGTCATCGCGGCGGAGGCGACGATCGGGTTGAGGAAGCCGAGCGCGGCTAGCGGGATCGCGGCGACGTTGTACCCGAAGGCCCAGCCGAGGTTGCGGCGGATGGTGCGGAACGCGGCGCGGGCGAGCCCGATCGCGTCGGGGACGGCCCGCAGGTCGTCGCGGAGCAGGATCATGTCCGCGGCGGAGATGGCGACATCGGTGCCGGACCCGAGGGCGAGCCCGAGGTCGGCCGCGGCGAGCGCGGGCCCGTCGTTGACGCCGTCGCCGACCATGGCCACCCGGTGCCCGTCCGCCCGCAGCCCGGCGATGACGGCGGCCTTGTCGGCCGGCAGCGTCCCCGCGATGACCTCATCGATGCCGACCGCGGCGGCGACCGCCCGCGCGGTCGGCTCGTTGTCGCCGGTCAGCAGGATGGGGCGCAGCCCGAGCGCGCGCAGTTCGGCGATGGCGGGGGCGGCGGACGGCTTGACCGTGTCGGCGACCGCGATGGCACCGCGGGCCGAGCCGTCCCAGCCGACGAGCACCGCGGTGCGGCCGTCCCGCTCCCACTCCCGGCACTGCGCGGCGAGGTCGGCGGGAACGTGACAGGCCGTGGTCGGCAAGCAGCCTCTCCCGCCCGACCAGGATCTCGCGGCCGTCGACGGTGCCGCGGGCGCCGAGCCCGGGCAGCGCCCTGAACCCCTCGGCCTGCGGCAGCGGCGCCGATCCGCCGTCCCGTTCGGCCAGCGCGGCCGCGGTGATCGCGGCGGCCACGGCGTGCTCGGATGCCTGCTCGACCGCCCCCGCGCAGCGCAGCAGCTCGGCCCGGCTCACGCCGTCGGCGGGGCGCACGCCGGCGAGTGACATCTGGCCGGTGGTGACGGTCCCGGTCTTGTCCAGGACGACCACGTCGACCGAGCGTGACGATTCGAGAGCCTGGTAGCCCTTCACGAATATCCCGTTGGCGGCACCGCGGCCGGACGCCGCGACGAGCGCCGCCGGCGTCGCCAGGCCGAGCGCGCACGGGCAGGCGATGATCAGCACGGCGAGCCCGGCGCTGAACGCGGGGGAGGCGGGCGATCCGGCGAGCAGCCAGCCCGCCAGGGTCGCGGCGGCGCAGGCAAGGACGGCGGGCACGAAGACGCCGCTGATCCGGTCGGCCAGCCGCTGGATCGCGGCCTTCTCCGCCTGCGCGTCCTCGACCAGCCTGATCAGCCGCGACAGCTGGGTGTCGGGACCGACGCTGACCGCGCGGACGACCAGCCGGCCGGTGAGCACGGTGGTCCCGCCGATGACCGTGTCGCCCTCGCCGGCCTCGCCCGGCACCGACTCGCCGGTCATCGTGGAGCGGTCGATGGCGGTCTGGCCGAACTCGACCTCCCCGTCCGCGGCGATGGTCTCACCGGGCCGTACCACGAACCTCATCCCGGCCGCAGCTGGCCCGCCGGGACCAGGCTGCTCGGCGCCGTCCGTCCCGAGCAGGCATACCTCTCTGGCCGCGGCCGCGGCCAGGTCGCGCATCGCCTGGCTGGTGATGCGCCTGGCCCGTGCCTCGTAGACCCGTCCGGCCAGCAGGAACGTGGTGACCGTGGCCGCGGTCTCCAGGTAGATGCCGCCGCCGGAGTCGTGGACGAGCCGTTCCCACAGCGACCCGCCCTGGACGCCGCGGTCGAGCACGAACATGGCGTAGACCGACCAGCCGCACGCGGCGAGCACGCCGAGCGACACCAGCGTGTCCATCGAGGAGGAGCCGTGCCTGGCGTTCTTCAGCGCGGCCCGGTGGAACGGCCACGCGCACCACAGGGCCACCGGCGCCGTGCAGGCGACGAGCAGCCACTGCCACCCGGGGAACCGCAGCGACGGAACCAGGGACAGCATCAGCGACAGGTCGGTCAGCGGGATGAAGAAGATCAGCGCCACGATCAGCCGGCGGCGCAGGTAGGCGGCGTGCCGGTCGGCCGGGTCGTCCTGTTCGCCGGGGGCGGGCGGCCGATCCTGCCCGGCGGACCGGATGGCACCCCAGGATCCGCGAAGCCGCCGGACCGGACGGCGCCTCCTGATACGGGACTTCGGGCCGCTCGCCGCGGGCCGCGGTGGAGCGGGCCGCGTACCCGGCCCGCTCCACCGCGGCGATCAGCTCCGCCACCGGCATCGCGGCAGGCGCGGTGACCCGCGCGGTCGCGGTGGCATAGTTCACCGTCGCGCGGACCTCGTCCAGCTTGTTCAGCTTCTTCTCGATCCGCACCGCGCACGCCGCGCAGGTCATCCCCTCGATGGACAGGCTGATCTCCCGGGTCGCGGCGGTCCCCGCTCCGCCGGGAGCGGACCTGAGCTCGGCCGGCGGTCGGTCGGCTTCCGGTGCGGCCGTCACGCGACCGCCTCCGCGCCGCCGCCTGCCGCCGCGCCGCCGTCCGCGGTGGCGCCGTTCAGGGCGGTGCGCGCCTCGGCGCGATCTCTGCTGCTGGCGGTCGACGCCGGGAACGGGCGCCGCTGCCGCCGCGCCGCCGCCCGGGAAGTCCGGCGAGCCGTCCGCGGGCGTGGCGGCATCGCGTCCCGGCATCGCCATCGTCATCGTGACCGGGCGGGTGCGCTGCCTCGGCGCGGGAGGCGCCCGCGGCGCTGCCCGCCGACTTGCGGTTCGTCCTGGCCTGCCAGATCAGCAGCAGCGCGCCCGCGATGGCGACCAGGTGCTGTGCCTCGTCGGCGCCCGGAGTCTGCCCGCCGATCCAGTCGATGAGGCGGTTCCCGTCAGCCCGGCCGCGGCGATCGCGCACGGCCAGGCGAGGCCGGCCGCAAGCGCCGGGCGGACAGCACCGACAGCGAACGCGATCGCCAGCGACAGGTCGAACGAGCCGAGTTCGTGCGCCGCATGGGTCCCCGCGTCATGATCGTGCCCGAGCAGCAGCAGGGGGACGGTGATCGCGAGCTGTGCGGCCGCCATGGCGGCCAGCCCGGCCCGCTGGGTGAACCTCCGCCGGCGCCCGCTGTGCCGCGGCCGGGACGGCCGCGAGCACCTGGGCGGTGAGGTCGTGGTCGAGGAAGAGCCCGCCCAGGCGCGCGCGCCGCGTCACCGCGTGCGCCCGCTGCTGCCAGGCGCGGCAGTCGGCGCACAGCCGCCAGGTGGGCATCGAGCGCGCCATCGGGCAGGCCGGGGTCTTCGCCGTCGATCCGGGCCGAGATGGCCTCACGGAACCTGTCGCATTGCATGTCCTGTAAGTGCGCGGGCGCGCCGCGAAAGTTCCCGCCGGTCGTGTGCCGCTCCTTCGGCTGCCGTACGCTTCAGGCATGGATGAGCTGACCCGCCTCGCCCGCGCCGCCGGGCGCGGGGACACCGCCGCGCTCGCCATGCTCATCCAGCGGACTCAGCCGGACGTCTGGCGGCTGTGCGCGCACCTGGTCGATCCCGCCGCCGCCGATGATCTGGCCCAGGAAACCTACCTGCGCGTGATCGGCGCGCTGAAGGGCTTCCGCGGTGACGCCCCGGTGCGGACCTGGCTGCTCACCATCGCGCGCCGCGTCTGTGCCGCGGAGGTCAGCGCCCGGCTCCGCGACCGGCAGCTGGCCGCCCGGCTGGCGGCCATGCCGTCGGCCGGGCTCGGGCACGCGCCGGAGGCGGGCAGCCAGACGGTGGCGGCCCTGCTGATCGCCGGGCTTGAGCCGGACCGGCGGGCGGCGTTCGTGCTGACCCAGATGATCGGCTGCTCCTACGCCGAGGCCGCGGCCATCTGCGACTGCCCGGTCGGCACGATCCGGTCCCGCGTCGCCCGGGCGCGCGAGGACCTGATCGCCATGACGACCGACTCCGGGGAACTGCAGGCCGGGACGGCGCCAGCGCCGGCAACGCGACGAGCACGCGCCGCTGATCCCCTGCCCGGCGTCCCGTGAAAGGCAATGCGTGGCGTGGATCCACCATCTTCGCAAATCCTGGCCGGGACGCGGAATCCCGTATCGGCGCCGCAGCGAAATGCCCGGTACGTCCCTCTCGGCTCGGCACGTTCGCAAGCGGGCTGTGCGACCGAGACCGCACTTCGTTACTTTGTCCCGGCACCGGCTGCCCGGATTGCAGCGGTATGCCCGGCCGGGCCGCCGCCTGCCGCGACACCGCGATCACCTCTGCTTACCAACCGGTGCCGCATTTGCCGCAAACCAGGCATGATCGTGGTCATCTGCTAGGCAAAGACGACGATCATGGTCACCGCGCAAGCAAAGCGCGGTCACCGCCCAGACAACCCAAAACCGCCACAGAGCCCCGTTACCATCACGAAATACGGGGCAGAGCCACCGCCCAGGCAAAGCCGCAGCGCTGCGCGACTACCGGGAGGGCCGCCTCGCGGATGATCACGAAGTGCTGCCTAACACTGACCCTCGCCGGTATCAACTAACCCTGACGGGGTATCCAGGAATACTCCTGGGTGGTATTCCGGATACCCCGCCAGGGTCTAGGTAATACGGTACGGGGGTTTACCCTTCTTGACCTTGAAATACCCCCAAGGGGTTTTGGATGTGCCGTCCCGCATGGGATTACTGCTGTTCTGCCCGTGCTTTCACGTTAATTCTGCTTTCCTGGTGCTGGCATCCATGGTGACTCACCCATAATGTTGCGTCCTCGGCAGAGATTCTTCTATCGTTTATTCTGGCATTGCCCCCCGATATGCGGCTGCCGCCCGCATCGGCGGGATACCCTCGAAGGAGTCCTGATGACTAATATCGCCGCCGCGGGCAACCGCGGCGCGTGGCGGGGGAGGCTGGGCACCGAGCCCGTGACGGCCAGGCCGGCGCTTGACGCGAGGCGCCTGCTGCAACTGGTTCTCGCGGCCATCTGGCTGCTTGACGGGGTGCTGCAGTACCAGGGGTTCATGTTCACCAAGGGCTTCAACCAGATGCTGGCGGGGACCGCCGCCGGCAACCCCGCGATCATCGCCAAGCCGATCACTTGGGACGCGACCCTCATCGCTCACCACCTGGTGCTGCTCAACGCCATCTTCGCGACGATCCAGCTGCTGCTCGGGCTTGGCATCGCCTTCCGGCCGACCGTCCGGATCGCGCTCGCCGCCTCGGTGCTGTGGGCACTGGGCGTGTGGTGGTTCGGCGAGGGCCTCGGCGGGGTGCTCAACGGGTCGGCGAGCCCGCTCAACGGCGCACCCGGGGCCGTGATCCTCTACGCCCTGCTAGCGGTGCTCCTCTGGCCCGCCGACCGTGAGGTTCCCGCGCCCTTCACCGCGGCCAGGGCGGTGGGCGCGCACGTCGCCCGCGTGCTGTGGGCCGTGCTCTGGCTGAGCCTCGCCTACTTCGCGCTCACCCCGGCCAACCGGGCGCCGCAGGGCGTGAGCGGCATGATCGCGGGGATGGAGAGCGGCGAGCCGGTCTGGCTCCAGGACCTGCAGAAGGGCGCCGCGTCGCTGGTCGCCGACCAGGGGCTGGCCGCCTCGATCGCCCTGGCGGTCGCGCTGGTGCTGATCGCTGCCGGCGTCTACTTGCCGACGAGGATCACCAAGGCCACGCTGGTGCTCGCCATCGTCGTGGCCGCGCTTTATCTGGGTGTTCGCGCAGGCGCTGGGCGGCATCCTGGCCGGCGGCGCCACCGACGTCAACTCCGGCCCGCTGCTCGCCCTGCTGGCACTCGCCTACTGGCCGCTGCGGACCGTTCCGGAGACTCCGGGGCCACCCCCGCGGTCAGCGGGGGCCAGCGGTTAGCGAAAGGGGTGCGTGATGACTCCCGCTTGGATCCTGGACATATTCGCGGCGATCATGCTCGTGGTCGCGGCGATCAGCGCCGCCCGGCTCGTCGCGGCCCGGCCGTGGCGGCGGGGCGCGTTCGTCACCGACACCGACATCTCGCACCTGCTCATGGGCATCGCGATGGCGGGCATGCTGACGCCGGGCCTCGCCACGCTGCCGAACGACGCGTGGGCGGCCGTCTTCGGCGTGCTGGCGGCCTGGTTCGCCTACCGGGTTGTGCGCGACTACCGGGCCAACGGCACCCAGGCGCTAACGGTCGGGCACTGCGCGCCGCACCTGGTGCACAGCGCGGCGATGGTTTACATGTTCCTCGCGATCACGCCGCCCGCCCCGGCGGGCGGCCCGGGCATGAGCGGCATGACCGGCATGTCTACCCTGCGCGTTCCCACCCTTGCCTTCCTCTTCGCGTTCATCCTGGTCGGTTACTCGATCTGGGACCTCGACCAGCTGTCCAGCCTCCGGCGTGGCCTGGCAGCGGCGGTCGCCGGGGCGGCAAGCCCGGCGCTCGTGGGCGCGGCGGCCGGGGCCGTCGGCACCGGGATCGGTACCGAGGCCAGTGCCGGAGCGGGCGCCGGCGGCCTGGCCGCTGGCTCGTCGACCCGAGCCGTCCAGGCTGGCCCGGGCGGCCGCACCGGCGGCGGACGTTCCAGGTTGCTGCCCACCCTGAACTCGCCGGGAACCGTGGTGGGCTGCCGCATCGCCATGGGCGTCACCATGGCGCTGATACTGATCCTCATGATTTGAGGTGATTCATACCCAAACGGTCGACGCGACGGCCACCGCCCCCTTCACCCCTAGTACCAGGGACAAAGGAACGCTGACGCTGGGGTCGCTCCTCACGTAAGCACCGTCTCCCTACCCGGCAGCAGCGGGAACGACCGCTGGGCCCGGGGCGGGACCATGTAGTTGCCGCGGCGCAGGACGAAGATGAACTCGTTGATGCCGTTGTTCACGGTGTCGGTGATCGACGGGTTCTGCAGCTGCACCCCGGAGGCGTTCATCGCCGTCCTGGTGGTGACAAAGTCCTCGATCGTGCGCTGGAGCGACAGGAAGTGCAGGCCCGCGAGGCCGCCGTCGGTGGTGTCGAAGTCACGGCGCAGGATGATCGGGCTGCCGTCGCGGCGGGCCCGGGCCGAGGTCTGGGCGTGCCCGATCACGCCGTAGCGGGTGATCGCCTGCCCGAGCAGGTTCGGGTCGCTTTCCGCGTCGGCGGTGAACCTGGCCGCCTGCTCGGGCGTAACCTGCGGCGCGTACATGCGGGCCACCCGCTCGCTGCTGCGACAGCTGCCCGTACCAGGTGCCCAGTCGCAGCCGCAGGTAGCTGACGTGCATGGTCGTGCCGCCGGCGAACGGGCCGTCGGGGATCGTCACGTCGTCCTCGGCTGGCCTGGTTGCGGCGCAGGCCCGACTTGAACCCCATGAACAGCGGCGAGTCCTTGGGCACCGGCCGGCCGTCGGGGATGCCGTTGACGTCCTGGCGCTGCGCCGGACAGCCCGTTCCGACGAACCCGGTCCTGGTCTGCCGCCAGCTCAGCACGCTGGAGATGTCCAGTTGCCCGCCTGCCTTCGCGGCGGGGACCGGGCGAGCCGGGCGGCGCCGCGGGTGAGCGCGGCCTCGACCGCCGCCAGCCGCGACTCGTCGTCGCAGGCGAGGTGCAGGCACAGGTGGTAGTCGTCGATCGCGGGCTGCTCGAAGTCGGACATCGCCGTCGCGGGCGGGACCGGGCGAGGCGACCCTGAGCACGTCCGTGAAGTAGCCGGACCCCAGGCCGCGGTGAACAGCAGCCCGGACGGCCGCCACGGGTAGGCTGCGCTCAAGCGTGCGCAGCGCGGCCTCGAGCAGCCGCGCGTACGCCGGCGAGGGGTCGCCGACGACGTCGAAGAACAGCAGCCGGTCGAACCTCGGGGCGACCGGGTTGCCGTCGGCGTCGACCGCGAGGTACGCCTCCCACGCGTGCTGCCGGGCGGGCAGCCCGGCGGGCTGGGGGCCGAGCGGCACGTCAGGGACGGCGCGGCTGGCTGCAACGGGGATCGGGGAGTCGTCCCCCCGGCGAGCGACCGCCGAGCCCGGCATAAACCCCGGCCGCCGGCCCCGACGCCGGCGGCCGCTCCGGCGCCGAGCAGCAGGCGGCGCCGGGTCAGCCGCGCCAGCCGCCGCGGGAGTGCGCTCGCACCGGTCACGACGGCTGGTGCCAGTGGAAGGTGAAGGTCACCGTGTGCGGCTTCAGCCACACGTCCTGGTACTCGACGTGGCGGGCGGAGACCGGCGGCGAGATGAGCAGGCTCAGCTTGTACGTGCCGGCCCCGGGCAGGGCGACGTCGTTGCCGTAGTGCGGCCCCATGTACCGGGAGATCATCGGCCACAGGCTCTCGTCGAACGGGGTCTTGCTCGCCCTGCGTGATGGTCCCCCACACGCTGGCGTAGGGGATCACGACGTTCGTCTGCGCGTCGTTGAGCAGCACCATCAGGTGGAAGCTGACGTTCTTCGGCGGATTGACCTGCTGCATGGTGGTGCCGTTGTAGATTCAGGAACGGGACCGGCGTCATCGCGTCCGCGGTGATCTTCATCCCCTGCCAGACCGCCGTGCCGAGCACCTGCGTGGGCACGGGAGTGACATCGCCTGCCGCCGACGCCTCGGCGCTGGCGGCCGCACTGCTGGTGGCCGCGGGCGTGGCGCCCATGTCCATCCCGCTCATGCCGTCGTGTTGGCGGAGCTCCCGGCGGCCGAGGTGGCGGTGCTCGCCGAGCCGGGCTTGGCCGGCGGCCGAGGCGGTGGCGCCGGCGCACCCGGCGGCCAGCAGCGCGACCAGCGCGAGCGGTGCGGCCCGCCGCAGTGCCCGCCGCAGTTGATTAGCACCGTCCAGCGGGTTTGGACGGCACAGCTGGTTTGGACGGCACAGCCGGTCCAATCTGATCATGATTCCTCTCCGCAGTTAGGCGGGTGACTTCTCCGCGCCGGCCAGCGCGGAGCGCACGTACTTCTTCAGGGCGGCGGGGGACGGCCAGCCCGAGACGGACACCTCGCAGGACCAGATGACCTTTCCGTCCGCCGAGGTCAGCACGAACCAGGGCACGCCCTGCACCCCGTAGCCGTCCGCGACCTGCCCGCTGCCGTCGATCGCGACCGGATAGGACAACGGCTGCTGCAGCGTGCCGAGGAAGCCGGGCAGCGCCGACGCCGACGGCTCGACGCCGCCCTCGTCGATCGCGGTCAGCCCGGGGAGGCCGCCGGCGCCCGCCGCCGACTGGTAGGCGTTGAGCGCGTCGAGCTGGCCGCCGAGGGTCGTGATCTCCTGGTCCCAGGTCGCGAAAAACAGGTACAGCCGCGCGCCGCCCTGGCCGGGCTGGCCGGGCCCGACGCCGACGTACCCGCCTCCGGCCGCGGGCAGGTTCGTGTCCGTGGCCGGGCTGAAGCCGCTGACCTGGACGTAAGACAGGTGCGAGCTCACCGCCGGATGGCTGGGCAGCAGGCTAGAGACCTCGTTGGCGAGGAGCTGGCCGAGCTGCCCGACGGCGGAGTAGGCCATCTGCGTGAGGTACAGCTTGGCGAGCCGGCCCTGCTGGTTGATCACGAAGATCGCCGGCTCGTGGTCGGTCTGGCTCTGGCTGATGGTCACGCCGACGCTGTATGCCTTCCACACGGCTCTGCAGCTGTGCGAGGGAGCCGGTAAGGTACTGCCACTGATAGGTCATCCCGTGCAGCTGCGAGTAGGACAGCAGGTCCTCGACCTCGATCGCCTTCGGGTTAGCGTCGACGCCGAGCAGCTGGACCTGGGACCCGGCCGCGCCGAGCATGTCCTTGGCGTCAACCAGCGCCGCGGTGGTCAGCGGGCAGATCGTGGTGCACTCGGCGTCGTTGAACGCGAGAATGACAACCTTGCCGCGATAGGAACTCAGCGACACGGGCTGACCGAACTGGTCGGTGAGCGTGAAGTCGGGCGCCGGAGCGGACAGAGCCGCTCCTGGGTCGAGGTTCGCGTTGTCCATCAGCGCGCTCGTCTGTCCCGTATCGGCTTGGGCGGCGCTGCCGGGCGCCGCACCGCCGTGCGGTATCACCCCGTAGACGACGGTCGCCACGACCGCGAGGCCCACGAACCCGCCGGCCAGCCAGGTCGCGGGGACCTTGACCCGCGGCAGCCGCGGCTTCGGCAGCCGGCGTCCCGTACGCAGGAAGAACCAGCCGCCCGCGGCACCCGCGAGCAGGACCGCGACGGCGACGCCCGCGATCAGCGGCACCAGGCTACCCGGCGGCGCGCCCGTCGGCCTGCTTGCTCCGGTGACCGTCCGGATTGGCTGGGCAACGGGCTGCGTGCCTGGTGACTGGCCGCCCGCCGCCCCGCTGGCCGGCCCCGTTCCGCTGGCTGGCCCCGTTCCGCTGGCTGGCATGGTCAGGCGCACACCCGAGGCGTGCGCGAGCGCCAAGACGGCGTTCTGCGCGGCCGTGGCCAGGCCCGGCCCGGTAGCGCCGACACGCAGCCCGTCAAGCACGCGGTAGGCCGCGGCAGCGGAGTGGCCCTGCCAGTTGAAGCCGAATCCGTTCGGCATCACGACGAGCAGTCGCTGCGCGTAGGCAAGCGACAGTTCGGTACCGAGGAAGCTCGCGTAGGCGGTCGGCTTCTGCCACAGCGCCGTGACCGCGCCCAGGTCGTCCGGCTGGGAGATGACCGCCACCCTGATCGGGAAGCCGTCCTGGTCCGCGGCGGTGAGCAGGTTCCCGATCTGTATCTGCTGCTGCACCGGCATGTTCGCGTCGGCGGCCACGAACAGGTTCTGGTAGACGAGCACGTCGCTGCCCGGGTCCCCGTCGGCCCGGGCGGCGGACGAGAGGAAGCCGAGCGCGCAGGCGGCGAGCACGGCCGCGGCCAGCACGCGCCTCAGCGCAGCCCGGCCAGAGCAAGCATCGCGTATCACAACTACACAGTGTCGGAATTCGCGGCCGTAGTTCCCCGCGCAGTAGATCGTGACCTAGATCTCACGGAGCTCTCGTTTGCGCTCTTGCCGTACATACCATCCGCACCTGGCCGGATAGCCTGAACCGGCCGGAAACCGGCTCGGCCCGAGGAAGGGAGGCGACGCCACGCGGATCACCGGTGCTCGCGCACGCGCGGCGCGTACCTCCGTGACGCTCATCGCAGTGCTGGCCGGACTGCTGGCCGGCCTCACGGCGTGCGGTGCCGCCCGCCCGGATGCCAGCCCGGCAGCGTCGCAGCCGGCGGCCCCGTCTAGCACCGCCATCCCGCAGGCGCTGCTCAGCGAGGCCCGGCCGATCGGCGCCGGCCCCCGTTTTCACCCGCCCGCGACCGGCCCGGTCAGCGGCACCTGCTCGCCCGGGCTGGGCCCGCGCGACGGCGTCCACGTTGAGGTGTTCGCGGCTGACCGCGTCCTGCTGCTCCCCGCCGGGATCGGGACGAAGCCGCCGAGGGACCTCCTGGACGGCCGGGTCACCCGGGCGCGGTGCTACGGCCAACTCGTAACACTCGACCCGACCGGGGTCGTGCTTGTCCGCCCGGGAGCGCGGCTGACCCTCGGGGCGCTGTTCCGCTCCTGGGGCCAGCCGCTCACACCGACCAGGCTGGCCTCGTTCAGCGCGCCCGCCGGGACCCGGGTGAGCGTCTTCGTCGACGGCCGCGCCTGGCCCGGCCCGCCCGCGACAATCCCCCTCACCCGCCACGCCGAGATCGTCCTAGAGGTCGGGCCGCACGTCCCACCGCATGAGTCCTATACCTTCCCGCCCGGCACCTGAGTCAACAGATCAGATCACCAGCCCGAACGAATCCGCGGTTCCCGTGCCACCCCCACCTCCCGCTCCCCGGGCCAGTCCCGCCGAGGGCGGACCTTGTGGCCTGTCACCGCCGCTGCCGAACACCCGGGACCTCGGACCGTACCGCGCCAAGCAGGCGGGGCAGGGAGATGACGGTCAGGGCGGTGCGCAACGATGGCCGACCCGGTGCCGTCGGTCCGAGGCGGATGCTGGCCGCGGCCGGCGAGATCAGGCTGGGACGAAACGGAGCCGGAGCCCGAGCCTGCGCAGCACTGCGAGGAACCACAGTGCGGACGCGCCGGTTCCGGCCGCCATGAGTGCGGCGGTGGCGAGGGTGGTGAGCCTGAGGAACGTGCCAGCTGGCTCGGTCGTCATCATCACCGCCAGGGCGGCAGTCAGCAGCAGGAAGATGCCTGCCCACAGCCAGGTCGCCCGTTGGAAGAAACGGTGCAGGCCGGGATGACCGGCGGTCGGCAGCCGGAGTGCGACCACCTCAGCGGCCAGCCTGGCCACGAGCGGGTCCGGGCCCCTGGCAGTCCGGGCGAACAGCACGCCCATGGCGAGGTTGGCCGCGGGGAACTGCAGCAGGAACAGCCAGACTTCGCCGGTGGCGAGCACCATCGCGGCCTGTACCGTGAGCACCAGCCCGGAAATGACCAGCATGCTGGGCACTGACCTGGTTGCCACCTTGCGGATAGCCGCGGTGACCCAGATGGCGGCGCACGCGGCGATCATGCCCGCGTCGCGGCCGTCGAGCCAGGCGATGAGCGCATAGGCGGCCAGCGGCAGCCCGACGGATTCGGTCAGGCTCCAGGCCGCCGTCAGCAGCAGCCGCAGCGGCCTGGGCAGTTCCAGGTCGCCGGCCACGCCGGCGACGGCCGCCGGGGACGGGCCGGCACCGGCATCATCGGCTCCGGCTATGGCCTCGGTCATCAGTCCCGCCTCACGCTGGTAGCTGGCAGCAAGGCGATCTCCCGACCGGCATACGGTCTGGGACCCGTCCTGGCTGCCTGGGCATGTACTCATGCCCGCCTACCCCGGCATCTGCGGAGTATCCCTGGTCAGGCTGGCTTGCGGAGGGTGAGGTCGAGGTAGGACGGCGAGGTGACCCACTCGTAGGCCGCGGGCTGCGCGGCGGTGAGGGAGGCGACGATGGTGTCGATGTCCTGTCCGGTGGTCAGCCCGGCGGCGACGGCACGCTCCCGCATGGCCGTGAGCGCGCTGGCGTACAGGTCGAAGTACGCCGCTGGCGGGCCGAACGAGAACGACCCGTCCATCCGCACCACCTCAAGGCCGGCGGCCGCCGCCCACCGGGGCAGTTGCTCCGCCACTTCCGACGGGGCACCGGATCGCTCCATCAGGTCCGCCATCAGGCCCCAGGCGGCGCCGACGGCGTCGAAGTCAGGGAAGGAGCGCGGCAGCGGCCGGGCCAGCGGCTCCTGCACGATTACCCAGCCCCCGGGCTTGACCAGCCCCGCGATCTGCCGCAGGGTGCGCCCGGGATCGTGCTGGTGTACCAGCACTAGCCGGGTGTAGGCGAGATCGAACGGCCCGCCCGCGGCTTCCGCCGCCAGGTCGTGGACGTCCGCGGCGAACGCCCGGACGTTACCCAGGCCCAGCGCCGCCGCGACCGACCGGACCCGGTCGACCGCCGCCGGGTTCAAGTCGACGCCCGTGACCCGTCCGGCGTCGCCGACCAGTTCCGCCAGCTGCACGAGGGCGCCAACCGGCCCGCAGCCGCATTCGATCACGTTCCATCCGGGCGTGATCCCGGACCGGTGCAGAGCGGTGCGGGCCATGTCCCCGTGCGCCTCGGCCAGGCCGATCAGGCGCTTAAGGTCCTCGTCGCTGCCGTCAAGCAGGTAGCGCTGAACGCGGTCGTCCGCGCGCTGCGTCATCGAACGGCCACGGGCCGATATTCGGACATGCCGTCATTGTGGCGTAGGTCGGCCCGAGGCGCTACCCGGGCCAGATCCACCACGGATGGACCATGCCCCTCGGCGGGAACTGGCAGGGCCGGGCGGCCACCAGCGTCTTCGCTCAGGTCGATGCGGCCGGGGCCGGATGCTGCGGCGGGCTGTGCTGTTCCGGGCCTGGCGCCTGTGGCCTGACGACGGGGACGACCACGACGGCCAGCACCGAGACGGCACCGACGCTGATCAGGGCGTGCAGGACACCGAAGTGGTCGCCAAGGAAGCCAAGCAGCGGCGGACCGCAGAGGAACGCGCCGTAGCCGATGGTGGAGACCACGCTCAGCCGCAGCGCGGCCCGGCGGGGGTCATCGGCCGCCGCCGACATGCCGACCGGAAAACCGAGGCTGGCCCCGAAACCCCAGATGGCTGCGCCGGCGAAGGCGAGCCACGGATAGCCGAATACGACAAGTACGCAGCCGACGATGGCGGCACAGAAGAGAGTGCGCAGGACCGGGACCCGCCCGTGCCGGTCAAGCAGTCGCGTCCCCATCAAGCGGCCGATGGTCATGAACGACAGGAAGACCGCGAGGGCGATAACTCCGAGGGCCGCGGCGACGTGATGCCCGTCGACGAACGCGACGGCCATCCAGTCGTTGGCCGTCCCCTCGGTAAAGGCCGCGGCGAGCACCATCACGCCGATGAGCAGGGTCCGCGGCTCGGTCCAGGCTGACCGTGCGGTGCTGGCCGTCGGCCCTGGAGTGCCCGCTTGACCGAGGTGAACATGCTCGTCCTCGGCGTGCAGGAATCCCGCGGTTCCCCAGGCGGTGGCGGCCAGGCTCAAGGCGGCCGCGGTGACAACGTGGTCGCCGATCGGGACCCGCAGCCAGGTGAGGCCGGCGCCGAGTACTGCGCCGAGCACAGTTCCCAGGCTGAACGCGGCGTGGAACCAGGGCATGATCGCCTTGCCCGACGCGCGCTCGACGATCGTGCCTTCGAGATTCTCCGATACCTCCATGAAGCCGAGCCCGATCCCGAAAATGAACAGCCCGAGCGCCACCAGCGCAATCGGCGCGCGGACTTGCACCATCAAGCTAGCGAAGGCAATGCCGGGCATGGCCGTCGCTGTCCCGAGCCGCACCGCTTTCGAGGCGCCGAGGTGATGGCTGATCCGCCCGGCCAGCGGGAGCCCCAGCACGGACCCGGCCGAGATCGCCAGGAGCAGAATGCTCAGCCTGCCCGGAGACAGGTCCAGCCGGGCCTTGATGTCAGGCACGCGCGACATCCACGATGCCAGGGCAAAGCCGTTCGCGGCAAAGGCGGCCGCCGTCCCGTTCCTCGCCCTCGCGATCGCGGACGGAGCGGTGCTGCCGGAGATGGTCATGCTGATTCCAACCTTGATCATCTTGTCGCCGGAAGCATGGGGCGTCGGCGCCGCACGCATCGAACGGCCAGCGCGGACGACGCGGCGGCCTGCCGCGTCGGCCGGAACCAGCCGCGCCTTCGACGCTATTTGATTAAATGATCATGTGCAACGATCATTTAGGCACAGACTGATCATTCAGTCGGTCCGGACCGGTGGCCATCTGCGGATCGGCCAGCTGGCCGAGCTGACCGGCGCCTCCGCGGTCACGATCCGGCGCGACCTGGCCGAACTGGAAGCCCAGGGATCTCTCCGGCGCACCCGGGGCGGCGCGGCCCGCGCGGGCAAATACCAGGAGAACGTGCCTTACCACGTGCGGGTGGCCGAGGAACAGGAGGCCAAGGCCGGTCTCGCCCAAGCCGCGGCGTCTCTGGTCGCCGACTATGAGTCGGTCATCATCGACAACGGGACCACCTGCCACGCGGTGGCCCGCGAACTGTCTGGCCGCCCGCTGACCGCCCTGTGCCTCTCGCTGCACGCCGCTGCCACGCTCGCCGCCGTTCCCGGTACCCGGGTCATCGTGCCGGGCGGGCCGGTTGAACCGGACACGCTCGCGTTCCTTGGCAGCCAGGCCGTCGACGCCGTCCGGGACATGCGCGCCGACGTGCTCCTTATCGGCGCCTGCTCCATTTCGGCGCTTCACGGCCTGACGGCCGCGACCTATGAGGACGCGCAGCTCAAGAAGGCCAGCATCCAGTCTTCCGCCAGGCGCATCCTGATCGGTACCGCCAGCAAGCTCACCCAGACCTCCAACTTCCGTTTCGGCGGCGCCGGCGACATCACGCACCTCATAACAACCAGCGACGCACCCCCCGAGATGCTCTCGATCTTCAGCGCCGAAGGCGCCGACGTGACACTCGTCTAACTTTCCGTCGCGGCCCGCAGCCGTTCCAGTCCTTGAGGCCGAACGGTGGGTGGCTAGACCCGGCGGCGTCAGATTACTGATCCGCGGTCTTTCCAGAATGGTTCTCGCAATTCGTGTTTGAGGACCTTTCCCATGGAATTGCGGGGCAGCTCGGTGACGAACTCTATGCGGCGCGGCCGTTTAAACGGGGCCAGGCGCTCGGCCAGGAAGCCGAGCAGTTCGCCGGCTGTCACGTTGCTGTCCGCGCGCATCTCGCAGAAGGCCATGACCTGCTCGCCGAAGGTCTCTTCCGGGATCCCGATGACCGCCGCGTCGACTACCGCGCTGTGCTCGATGATCGCCTGCTCGATCTCCGCGGGGAAGATGTTGACCCCTCCGGCAATTATCATGTCCTTCATCCGGCCGGTGATGTACAGGTAGTTATCCTCGTCTAGCCTGCCGACATCCCCCGTGCGGAAGAAGCCGTCCTCGGTCATCAGTTCCGCGGAGAGCGGGTCCTTGTTGAAGTAACCACTGATGGTCATGGGTGTCCGGACGTATAGTTCGCCCTCGGTGCCCCTGGGCACCTCGCTTCCGTCCGGGCCGATGACCCGGACTCCCGCGTGGGGGCGGACCTTACCGCACGATTCCGGCTTCTTCCGCTGCATTCCCGGGCCCATGTTCGCCACTATCCCGGTTTCTGACATCCCGTAGCCCACGGAGAGCACCGGCCCGAAGTAGCTGGCGACCCACCGCCTCAGCGGCAGCGGGGTCGGCGCGGCACCGGTGGAAACCGACACGATAGAGCTCACGTCGAAGGAGCTGAGCGTCTCCGCCGGGAGCGCGCGGACGCGCTGGAGCATGGTCGGCACCGTTTTCCAGTGCGTGATCCTCTCCCGGTCGATGATCTCCAAGGCCCGGACCGGATCGAACGGGTCCAGCAGGTACAGCGTGCCGCCCGCCCGGTGGCAGAGCCGGGCTCGACCGCGGCCCGGCGCCGTGGTGCAGGGGCAGCGTCTGGAGCGTGCGGTTCTCTCCGCGAGTGCCCTTCACGTCGGCGGATCCGGCCCATTCCGAGGCCCGCTTGCGGCCAGCCTCGTCGGTGGGCTGCTCCTTTCTGACTCCCTTGGGCTTTCCCGTGGTGCCAGAGGAGTAGGTGATCAGGGTCTTGCGCTTGTTGCTCAGCCGCTGCGTGGGATCAGGCTTGGCGACGAGCGCGGTGTATTCCTCTGCGTTGCTTACCGGGGTGGTCACCGAGATCAGCCGGATGCTGGGATCGGCGCAGGCGCTGATCAGGGGCGCGGGGTCGGTGTCGTCGAAGAAGAACGCGCCCGGCTTGCTGTCGGCCAGGATCTCCCGTGTTTCTCTGGTGGTCAGCCGCCAGTTCAGCGATACCTGCTCCCAGCCGAGTTTGCCCAGGGCGAGGTAAATGACGAACCACTCTTTTCGTATGCGCGTCCGCACGCACACGCGCGGCGACGTCAGCCCAAGCTCGTCCAGCGAATCGGCGAGCCGGTTGGCCAGGTCGTTCCATTCACCGTAAGTGAGTACCTGATCTCCGTCCACGATCGCCGGGTGGTCCGGCGAGTGCGAGGCCCAGTACTCGGGCAGGTTGGGGTTGTTTGTCATCGCGCGGTCCTCCGGTCAGGTCCTCTGCTCCGGGAAATGGATTGCCTTGACCTCCTGGAATTCCGCGAGCCCGTACCGGCCAAGCTCGCGCCCCACACCGGACTGCTTCATCCCGCCGAACGGGGCCGCCGGGTTGCTCGGGGCTCCGTTGACGTTGACCCGGCCGGCCCGGAGCCGCCGGGCGACGGCCGCCGCCCGCTCGACGTCGAGCGACCAGACCTCGGCCGCCAGGCCGTAAATCGAGTTGTTCGCGATCTCGATGGCCTCGCGCTCGTCCCGGTACGGCAGGACGCAGAGCACCGGACCGAAGATCTCCTCCTGGGCGAGGGCCGAGTCCGGATGGACATCGCGGAAGATGGCCGGGGCGACGAAGTGCCCTCGGGCCGGCAGGCCGGCGGTGTCCTGGCCGTCAGCCGTCAGGCTGGCCCCGTTTACCAGGCGGGCCCCATTTACTAGGCAAGCACCGTCGGACAGCCCCCGGCGGATATAGCCGAGCACCCGCTGCCGCTGCCGCGCGGACACCAGCGGGCCGAGGCGCGTGGCCGGGTCGAGCGGATCGCCGACCGGGTAACCGGCGGCGGATTCGGCCGCGAGCGCGAGCGCCGCGTCGTACTCCGGCTCGTGGACCAGCATCCGCGACAGTGCCGTGCAGGACTGGCCGGCGTTCATGAAGCAGTTCGCGACCGTGTCGGCGACGGCCGCCCGGAGGTCGGCGCCGGGCAGTATGACGCTGGCCGACTTTCCGCCGAGTTCCAGGGTGACCTTCTTGACGGTCGCCGCCGCCGAGGCCGCCACCTGGCGCCCGGTGGCGGTGGAGCCCGTGAACGAGATCATGTCCACGCCCGCGTGGTCGGCCAGCGCTTGCCCGGCGCCCGGCCCGCGCCCCGTGACGAGGTTGAGCACGCCGGGCGGCAGCCCGATCTCGTGGGCGAGCCGGGTGAAGAGAGCGGGGGAGAGGGGTGCCAGCTCGCTGGGCTTGAGCACCACCGTGCACCCCGCGGCGAGGCTGGTCGCCACCTTGGCGACCGCCTGGCCGAGCGGGTAGTTCCAGGGAGCGATCGCCCCCACCACCCCGGCTGGCTCGTGGTACACGGCGCAGTTGCCGATGTGCTCGGGATTGTCAGGCGCGGCGAGTTCGTCGATGAGCGTCCCCAGGGCACGCAGCGCCATCCCGGTCTGGATGGTCCTGGAGAACGTCAGCGGTGCCCCCATCTCGGCCGTGATTACCTGAGCGAACTCCTCCCGGCGGGCGGCGAGCGCCTTGCGCATCAGCCTCAGGTACCGGACGCGCTCACCGCGGTCCGCGGCCGACCAGCCGGGAAGGGCGGCGCGAGCCGCCGCGACCGCGTCGTCCACGTCCTGCTTGGCGCCGTCGGGGACCTGCGCGATCACCTCCTCGGTGGCGGGGTTTTCCACATCGATCACGGCGCCGCCGCGGCTCGGGCGCCACTCGCCTGCGATGTAGAGCGCGGCCGGGACATCCACCGGTACCGGGGCGCCGGCAAGCACCGTCATCGAGGGCTGCCGCCGTTCTCGTCGCGCCGGATCGTGCTCGGAAGCGCGAACGACACGCTCTCCGTGGTGGCCGTGACCTGCTCCACGTCTGGGTAACCGCGCTCGGCCAGCCAGGCCAGGACCTCCTCGACCAGAACCTCGGGCACCGAGGCGCCGCTGGTCAGGCCGATGGTGCGGGCTCCCGCCAGCCAGCGCTCATCGATCTCACTGGCCCGGTCCACCCGGTGCGCGGATCCGGCTCCGCATTCCAGGGCCACCTCCACCAGTCGCACGGAGTTGGAGGAGTTGGCGGAGCCCACGACGATCATCAGGTCGACGTCGCCGGCCATCTTCCGCACCGCGTCCTGGCGGTTCTCGGTCGCGTAGCAGATGTCCTGGCTCGGCGGGTCCTGGAGGGCGGGGTACCGCTGCCGGAGCGCGTCAACGCGCTTGAGCGTCTCGGTCACCGACAGCGTGGTCTGCGACAGCCAGGCGACCCGCCCGGGGTCGCGGACCTGAACGCTCTCCAGGTCGTCGGCATCGTCCAGGATCTGAACATGGTCGGGGGCACAGCCGGCCGTGCCCGTCACCTCCTCATGCCCGGCATGCCCGATGAGCACGATGTCGTAGTCCTTCTGCCCGAAGCGCTCGGCCTGCCGGTGCACCTTCGTGACCAGCGGGCACGTCGCGTCTATGACCGTGAGGGACCGTTCCTGGGCCTCGCGGTGCACCTCGGGGCTCACCCCGTGAGCCGAGAACACGACGGTCGCGCCGGGCGGAACCTCGGACAGTTCATCCACGAAGATCGCACCGCGGGCGGTGAGCGACTCGACGATGAAGCGGTTGTGCACGATCTGCTTGCGCACGTAGACCGGCCCGCTGGCCCGGTCGAGTGCTCGCTCGACGGTCTGGACCGCGCGATCGACGCCAGCGCAGTAACCGCGTGGCGCGGCGAGGATAACCCGCCCGACGGCGGCCTGGGACATGACTGCTCCTCACGTTGCCGGGGGCCCGAGTCCAGGAGGCTCAGGTTTGCCCGCCAATTACGCTACGCATCGGGCAGTTGGCCGCATAGTCCGTGTCCCGCATAGCTGAACGACCATTTCGCTCCGATCCGGCAGTAGGCATACTCGGTGCTATCCGCACCTCGGGTTATCCCCGGTTTGGGTTATCCCGGCATGGCCGAACCGGCCTGACAAGAGAATGGCGGTCCAATGAGAAATCCGCAGCAGCTATCCCCGCGGCCGACAGGAATCGCATGGTGAGCGGGCCGACGCTGCTCGAAACGATTCACCGTCCGGCCGATCTCAGGTCGCTGAGCCACGAAGAACTCGCCCAGCTGGCCGGGGAAATCCGCGCCTTTCTCGTTACATCAGTTTCCCGCACGGGCGGCCACCTCGGGCCAAACCTCGGCGTGGTGGAACTCACCCTCGCGCTGCACCGGGTGTTTGAATCCCCAGCCGATTGCATTCTCTGGGATACGGGGCACCAGGCATACGTTCACAAGATTATCACCGGGCGCCGGGATGAATTTGGAACGCTCAGGAAGAAGAACGGGCTATCCGGTTACACGAGCAGGGCCGAATCGGTCCACGACATCATCGAGAACTCGCACGCGTCGACCGCGCTGTCGTATGGCGACGGGCTTG
Organism: uncultured Actinomycetota bacterium; assembly: GCA_963785645.1. Classification (GTDB taxonomy): domain Bacteria; phylum Actinomycetota; class Actinomycetes; order Streptosporangiales; family Streptosporangiaceae; genus Trebonia. Next base: position 132,042 of record CAWAWG010000010.1, on the reverse strand, counting down.
CCAAGGCACATCAGGTGCTCTCTGGCGCGGACCGGCACGTCGTGGTGGTGGTCGGCGACGGCGCACTGACCGGTGGAATGTCCTTTGAGGCGCTCAACAACATCGCCGCGGCGAAGGACCGGCAGGTCATCATCGTCGTCAACGACAATAAGCGGTCCTACAGCCCGACGATCGGCGGCCTGGCCAACCACCTGGCCCGGCTGCGGGCAAGACCGCAGTACGAGGGGTTCCTCGCCTGGGGCAAGAAGACCCTGCTCTCCGTGCCCGGGGCCGGGCGGACCATGTTCCGTCTGGCCCACGGGGCCAAGGCGGGGCTGAAGGACATGGTGGTGCCCGAGACCCTGTTCGATCACCTCGGCCTGAAATATATCGGCCCGGTCGACGGCCACGACGTGGCCGCCCTGGAGGCGAGCTTCGCGGCCGCCAGGGACTTCCCCGGCCCGGTCGTCGTGCACTGCCGCACGGTCAAGGGCCTGGGCTACCGGCCGGCCGAGGAGGACGAGGCCGACCGCCGCCATGCGATCGGGGTATGCGATCCGGCGACCGGCGCGCCGCTCAGTGAGCCCGTCCGGACCTGGACTTCCGTGTTCTCCGAGGAAATGCTGAAGATCGGGGTCGAGCGCGGCGACGTCGTGGCCGTCACGGCGGCCATGCTCCACCCGGTCGGGCTCACCGAGTTCTCGCTCGCTTACCCGGAACGGACCTTCGACGTCGGCATCGCCGAGCAGCACGCCGTGACCTCGGCGGCGGGCATGGCACTGGGCGGGCTCCACCCGGTGGTGGCGGTCTACTCGACGTTCCTCAACCGGGCGTTCGACCAGGTCCTCCTGGACTGCGCCCTGCACGGCTGCGGCGTGACCTTCGTGCTCGACCGGGCCGGTGTCACCGGAGAGGACGGCCCGAGCCACAACGGCATGTGGGACATGTCGATACTGCAGGTGGTTCCCGGGCTGCGGCTCGCCGCCCCCCGCGACGCGGCGACACTGCGGCTCTCGCTGCACGAGGCGATCGGCATCGCCGATGCCCCCACCGCCATCCGGTTTCCCAAGGGGCAGGTGGGCGATGACATCCCCCCGGTCGGCCGCCGCGGTGGCGTGGATATCCTGCGTTGCCCGGACGAGAAGGCGAACAACGGCGACGTCCTGCTGATCGCCGTCGGCGCCATGGCCCGGCCCTGCCTGGCGGCGGCCGAGCGGCTGGCCGGATACGGGGTTTCCGCCACGGTGGTGGACCCGCGCTGGGTCAAACCGGTCGACCCGGAGCTGTTCGGGCTGGCCGCGGGGCGCGATCTCGCCGTGGTCGTCGAGGACAGCGGACGAGTGGGCGGCAGCGGTGCCGCGACGCTCCTGGCCATGAACGATGCCGGGGTGCGCACCCCGTTCCTGACCCTCGGCATCGCGCAGCGTTTCCTGGACCACGGCAGCCGGGCGGAGATTCTCGCCGAGATGGGCCTGAGCGGTGCGGATATCGCCCGTCAGGTACTGGGACGGCTCCAGCTCAAAACGAGTCCGGCCCCGGGCGGCGCGGTGACGCCAGCTGCCGGGACGGCGACAGGAGAGGAAGACCGTGACAACATCCGGTGACCAGAACGCGGCCGTCATGCTGCCGATGCCGTCGCTCCGCCCGGGCCCGTCCGTCGCCCGGCGCGCGTCCCGGCAGCTTAAGGTCGGGAGCGTGCCGGTCGGCGGCGACGCGCCGGTGTCGGTGCAGTCGATGACCACCACGCCCACGGCGAATGTCAACGCGACCTTGCAGCAGATCGCCGAGCTGACCGCGGCGGGATGCCAGATTGTCCGGGTGGCGGTGCCGTCCCAGGACGACGCGGACGCGCTGCCCGCGATCGCGAGGAAGTCCCAGATCCCGGTCATCGCCGACATTCACTTCCAGCCGAAGTACGTGTTCGCGGCGATCAGCGCGGGCTGTGCGGCGGTCCGGGTGAACCCGGGCAACATCAAGGAGTTCGACGACAAGGTCAAGGAGATCGCGAAGGCCGCCTCCGAGACCGGCACCCCGATCAGGATCGGCGTGAACGCGGGCTCCCTGGACAAGCGGCTGCTCGCCAAGTACGGCAAGGCCACACCGGAGGCGCTGGTCGAGTCGGCGCTGTGGGAGTGCTCCCTCTTCGAGGAGCACGGCTTCCGCGACATCAAGATCTCGGTCAAGCACCACGACCCCGTGGTCATGATCGACGCGTACCGCCAACTCGCGCGGCGGTGTGATTACCCGTTGCATCTGGGAGTGACCGAGGCGGGACCGGCGTTCCAGGGCACGGTCAAGTCGGCCGTGGCGTTCGGCGCGCTGCTGGCGGAGGGGATCGGCGACACCATCCGGGTGTCGCTGTCGGCGCCCCCGGTCGAGGAGGTCAAGGTCGGGATCGCGGTGCTTGAGGCGCTCGGCCTCCGGGAGCGGGGTCTGGAGATCGTGTCCTGCCCGTCGTGCGGCCGGGCTCAAGTCGATGTGTACCGCCTCGTCGCGGAGGTGACGGCCGCCCTCGACGGGTTGGACGTGCCGTTGCGGGTGGCGGTCATGGGGTGCGTGGTGAACGGACCCGGAGAGGCGCGCGAGGCGGATCTTGGGGTCGCGTCGGGCAACGGCAAGGGCCAGATCTTCGTCCGGGGCAAGGTCGTCAGGACGGTTCCCGAATCGCAGATCGTGGAAGCCCTCATCGAGGAGGCCATGGGCCTGGCCGATGAGCTGAGGAACGACGCGGACGGGCAGCCGGGTCAGCCGTCGTAGACCAGGACCTGTCTGCCACCCTCACCACGGTGCGCGGCGGTGATCGCGTCGGGCAGGGCGCCGATGCCCTGGTGCCTGGTCGAGAGCTCGGCGAGCCTGAGGCGGCCGCTCATTACCTGGTCGAAGAGCAGCGCGGCACCGGTCGCCGGATCCCAGGCACCGTAAAGGCACCCGCTGACCGTCACGGCGCGGCGGACCAGTTCGCCGGAGCCGAGCGGGCACTGGTCGTCGCGGTCGCCGATGCCGACGACCACGACATGGCCGCCGCGCCGGATCGCGTCCAGCGCGAGCCGGATCGTCGCACCCTGCCCCACGCAGTCGAGCACATAGTCGGCACCGCGTCCGTCGGTGAGTTCCCTGACGCGGACGCGCAGGCCGGGGCCGGGAGCAAAGGAATGGGTGGCCCCGAGTTCCTCCGCGAGCCGCCTCCTGGCCCCGTTGGGGTCAATCGCGACGACCGTCCGTGCCCCCGCCATCCGGGCGGCCTGAACGGCGAAGAGCCCGACCCCGCCGACCCCGATGACCGCCACCGACTCGCCGTCCCGCACCCGCGCGGCATTCTGGACGGCCCCCACCCCGGTGAGGGCCGCACACCCGAGCGGTGCCACGTCGGCCAGCGCCAGTCCGTCGGGCACGGGGACGACATGACGCTCGTGGGTCACCGTCTGCTCGCCGAAGGCGGCGACACGGAACGCGGAGTAGACGTCGGTCCCGTCGGCCAGCCGTCCGTAGGGCACGGCCCGTCCGAGCGCGGCCCGCTGACAGAGCTGCGGTTCCCCGCGGGCGCAGGACCAGCACCGCCCGCACGAGGAGCGCATGAGCAGCAGCACCCGGTCGCCGACACCGACGCGCGTCACACCCGGCCCGGTCGCGGACACCGTGCCGGCCCCCTCGTGACCGAGGACGGCGGGGAACGGCACCGGGATCTTCCCGCTGGCGGCGGACAGGTCCGACTGGCAGACCCCGGCCGCGGCCATCACCACCCGGACCTGCCCGGGGCCCGGCCCGAACAGGCTGACATCCTCGATCGAGAACCCGGCCCCGGGCTCCCTGACGACGGCCGCGCGCACGGTTAGCACCATCGTTCCGGCCGCCCGCCGTCGCCGCGCAGCCTGCCGCGAAGCTGGAGCAAGACGAGATGCGCGAGCGTCTCCCTGGCCGCCGCCCGCTTGAGCCTGGGCGGCAGCGAGTCGAAGGGCCGGGACCAGTCGAGCCGCGCGGTGATCTCCCAGCAGCTGATGCCCTCGCTGCCGCCGGCGACGTCCTCGATCTGGGCCAGCCTGGCCTCGTGGTGTGCGGTCAGCTCATCGACCCGCTGCCGGAGCCCGTGAAACCGGTACTGATGGGCGGGCAGCACCTCGGTCACGGGGAGATCGCCGATGGCCGTGAGCGAGGCGAGGTAGTCGCCGAGGGGATCGGCCTGCTGGCTGGTGCCCACCGCGATGTTCGGCGTGATCCGCGGCAGCACGTGGTCGCCCGCGAGGAGCAGTCCCAGGTCCTGCTCGTAGTAGCACACATGTCCCGGTGAATGTCCCGGAGTCCAGATCGCCCGCAGGTTCCAGCCGGGCAGGTCCACCTGGTCGCCGTCCTCGATCAGCACGTCGGGCCACGTCTGTGCGCTGTACCGCGGTGCCTGCTCCGCCGTCTCACCGAGGTGCGGGCCGGCGCCGCCGGCCCGGCCGGCGGCGCGCTGGCCAGGCGCGCCGATCCGGCGGCCGAGGTCGCGCCTGGCCGCGGAGAGATCTTCTCGCGTCGGCCCGTGCCCGCCGCTGATGGTCGCGGCGTCCGCGCGATGCAGCGCGATGCGCGCGCCCGTCGACTGCCGGACGCGGTCGGCCAGGCCGTAATGGTCGGTATGGGAGTGGGTGGCGATGAGGGCGCGCACGTGGCGGGGCTTGAAGCCGGCCGTGGCCAGTCCGTCGACAAGTCCGTCCCAGGACACGTCGGCGTTCCAGCCGGCGTCCACGATCGACACGCCGCCCGGCGATTCGAAGGCGTAGGCGAGCGTGTACCTCAGGCTGCTTTTCGGCATCGGCACGGGAACGGACCACAGGCCGTCGCGCACGCGTTCAACCGGGGGTACCTGGCAGGCCCCCCATGTCTCGTACTGCACCGGGCTAGCGATATCCATGAACGCCTCGCCCTACCCGGCCGCTTCGTGTCCGTCTGGCTGTGCGAAGATCCGCGCGTACGTCGGCATGCTCCGCGCGGCCGCGAGGCGTGCCGCTTCGAGTTCCTCGCGGCTGGCCATCGAGCGCGCCAGCTCCTTCTCCCGCTTGAGCGCCGTCGGCAGGTCCGTATCGAGGCAGCTGTTGAGCAGAGCTTTCGCGGTACGCATCGCATAGCTCGGACGTTGCGCGAGCCGCTGGGCGAACGCCAGCGACTCGTCCATCAGCTTCCCCGGCTCAACCACGCGATCGGCGAGGCCGATCCGCTCGGCTTCCTGCGCGTCGATCGGATCGCCGGTCATGATCATCGTCCGGGCGGCCGCGAGGCCGACGAGGCGGGGGAGCCGCGCGGTTCCCCCGCCGATGGGCAGCGACCCGAATCTGATCTCGGTGAGACCGATCAGCGCATCCGCCGCCATGAACCGGAAGTCGCACGTCAGCGCTATCTCGCAGCCGCCGCCCAGCGCCGGTCCGTTGATCGCGGCGATGACGGGCTGGGGGATGCCGCTGAGGTCGGTGGCGCCGGGAAACCGCTTGCGGCCCGCGGCCCGCACCGCCCGCGGCTCCCGCAGGTCGGCCCCGGCCGAGAAGTACTTGCCCGTGCCGGTGAGGATGACCGCGCGGACCGACTCGTCCGCCGCGATCGCCTGAGCCGCCGCGAGCAGCTCGCCGCGCATGGTCACGCTGAAGGCGTTGGCTCGCTCCGGCCGGTTGAGCCTCAGCAGGCCGATGGCGCCGCACCGGTCGAGCACGACCTGCGGCACACTCGCGTCACCGTCTGGCTGGTTCATGTCACGCCCTCAGATCTTCAGCTCGCGGCCCGCCCAGAACGGCGCGCGCAGCTCCCGCTTGAGTACCTTGCCGGTGTCGTTCCGCGGCAGCTCGGCGACGAACTCGATACGGCGCGGGCGCTTGAACGGCGCCAGCCGCCCGGATACGAAGTCGGCCAGTTCGCCCTGCGTGACCGCAGCCCCCGCCCGGATCTCACAGAAGGCCATGACCTGTTCACCGAACGTTTCTTCCGGTATGCCGATCACCGCCGCATCGAGCACCGCCGGATGCTCGACGAGCACCTGCTCGATCTCCGCCGGGTAGATGTTGACGCCTCCGGCGATGATCATGTCCTTGATCCGGCCCGTAATGTAGAGGAAATTGTCTTCGTCAAGCCTGCCGATGTCGCCGGTGCGGAAGAACCCGTCCTCGGTCAGCAGGTCGCCGGGCAGCGGCCCCTGGCCGAGGTAGCCGGTGATCGTCATCGGCGTGCGGACGTACAGTTCGCCCTCCGCGCCGCGTGCGACCTCGCGGCCGTCCGGGCCGGTCACCCGCACCTCGACATGCGGGCGGAGGCGGCCGCAGGAGCCGGGCTCCCCGGGCCGCATGGCCGGGGTCAGCGTGGCGACCATGCCGGTTTCCGATGTGCCGTATCCCTCGCGCAGCACGCGCCCGAAGTAGCCGACAGCCCATTCCCGCAGCGCCCGCGGTACCGGCGCGGCGCCCAGGGCAAGCGACCGCAGCGAGCTCACGTCGAACGATTTCAGCTGCTCCTCGGGAAGCGCCCGGATGCGGTGCAGCATCGTCGGCACCACCTTCCAGTTCGTGATCCGCTCCCGCTCGATGATCTCCAGAGCCTGGACCGGGTCGAACGGGTCGAGCACGTAGACCGTGCCGCCCCCGCGGTGACAGACCTTGGCCGCCCGCGGGCCCGCGCCATGGTGCAGTGGCAGGCTCAGCAGCGTCCGGAAGTCGCGGCCGGTGTGTTTGGACGTGTTTGCCCAGGTCCATTCGGTCGCGCGGGCCAGCGCGGCGGCGTCACCGGGCAGCTGCCTGACGACTCCCATCGGCCTTCCGGTGGTACCGGACGTGTACGTGATCAGCGACTTCCGCTTGACGCTGCTGCGCGGCGTGGGATCGGGACCGTCGAGCAGCTGGCCGAACGCCAGGGCGCCGCTGGCGTCGGCGCCGACCGCGACGAGCGGTATGCCGAGGCCGGCGCACTCGCCGATCAGGGGACCAGGGGGCTGGTCGTCGAAGAAGAAGATACCCGGATCGCTGTCGGTGAGAATCCCCCGCACCTCGTGCGGGGTCAACCGCCAGTTCAGCGAGACGTGCTCCCAGCCCAGCTTCTCGAGGGCGAGGTTGATGATGAACCACTCGCGCCGGGCGTGCATGCGCACGCACGCGCGCTCCGAGCGGGGGCTGAGACGGTACAGCGAGTCGGCAACGCGGTTCGCCATGTCATTCCAGACGCCATAAGTAAGAACGTCATCACCATTGACAACCGCGGGGCTATCCGCCGCGACCGAAGCCCAGTATTCGGGCAGCATGCCCTGAATCCTTGTCATCTTCTACCTTCCGTGCTCTTGAATTCCGTGAATTCTGGTGAGCGTTATGAAAAACGAAACCTTCCGGCGAACTGCGGCTCCTTTCCGCATGCAATTCGTGCTATTGTGCAGCTATTAGATAAGCAAGCGCGTGAAACTGGCGCAGCGTGACCTTAAAGTCAGGAACTGACAGGGAATGATGGGTCCGATTGGCAGGCTTGGCGGCCTGCTCGCGGGACTTGATCCCGGCTACGTGGCGCTGCGCGAGGCGAGCCAGACATTCTTCGCGGTGATCAGCGCCTTCACGGCGATGGGGCTGATCGACCGGTTCGCCCGGCAGCCGCAGACCTCCAGCGTCCTCGCCGTCATCGTGACGATCATGGCGAGCCGCGCCCTCCGGGGCGCCTCCGCCCGTCAGCGGGGCGCGGCGCTGTTGCTCCTGCCGCTGTTCATCGGCTCGGTGACCACGGCGGTAGCGCTCGCCGGAGTCCCGTGGGCCGGCCCCGCGGCGTTTGTCGTCACCTGCTTCGTCGGCACCTTCGTCCGCCGGTTCGGTGACACCGCTGCCCGCTTCGGCCGGCTGGCGGTGGCCCCGCTGCTGGCCGCGCTCATGGCCGTGCCGTCCGGCCTCGGTGGTCAGCAGGACCTGTCTCAAGCGGGCTTCATCGCCGCCGGCTGCGGGTTCGCGGTCCTGTTCTGCTGGCTGTTCCAGCAGGCGGTGCTGCCGGAACGCCCGGTGCGGGTCCTGCGCGCGGCCCTGCGGACACTGCTGCGGGAAGGGGGCGCGGTGCTCGCCGCGTCCTCGCCGCAGCGCCTCACCGCCGGCCGCCGGCGCCGCGCCCGGCGTCCGCTCGGCCGGCCCCTCGCCGCCCTGCGCCGGGCGGCGGCGGTCGCCGACCAGCGGCTCTGGCTGTTCGCGGACAGTCCAGGAGCGGAGGCCGTCCGCCGGGCCGGCCTCGTCACCGCGGTTTTCGACGCCGAGGTCGCGGCGGAAGCGGTCGCGAGCTCGGCGGGCGCGGCCGAGCGGGTCACCGAGCTGGCCGCCGCGCTCGAGGCGCTGCGGCGCGCGGCCGCGGTCGGCGTTCCGCTGCTGCCCATGGCCCCCTCCTCCCCGCCGGTCGCCGCACCGGGCCGGCCGCGCCGCATCCTGGTCGCCAGCACCCGCACGGCCATCCAGCTGTCCGCCGCGCTGACCCTTGCGTACGCGGTCGGCGGCCTGCTCTTCGGCCATCTCGGCAGCTGGGTCGTTATCACGGCATTCGTGGTGTCGCAGGGTGTCCGCAGCCGCGAGGACGTCGTCTACAAGGGGCTGCGGAGAATCGCCGGCGCGCTGGCGGGTACGGTCGGCGGCACCGTGCTTGCCAGCGTTACCGGCGACCGGGTGCTGCTGAGCTGCGCGGCGTTCAGCCTCCTCTACGCCGGGGTGCTGCTGCGCCGTACCAGCTACGCGAGCTGGGTCTTCTGCGTCACGAGCATCCTCGCCCTGCTGTACCGGATCATGGGCTTCTCCGGCGCGCATCTCCTTGAGCTGCGGCTGCTTGAGATAGTGGTCGGCACCGCCTGCGGCAGCCTGTCGGCCTACCTGCTGGTGCCGGTCCGCGCGAGCGACCTGGCCAGGAACCAGGCGGGCCGGGCGCTCGGCCGGCTGCGCGCCATACTCAAGGACACCACTCGTCTGCTCCAGGCGCCCGGCCCGCATCCGCATCCGCATCCGCATCCGCACAAGGATCACGCCGGTCTTGGGCAGCACGCCGCGTTCCTGCGGCAGGCGGCGCGGGCCTTCGACCGTGACATCGCCCAGCTGCGCACCCTGGCCGGCCCCTCCGGTTCGTGGCGCCGGCTGCCCGGGCCCTGGCAGCGCCACCGGCCGGGCTCGCCGTCGCCCGTACTCGGCCCCTGCGGTCACGCCGTCCGCAGTCTGGCCAGCGCGATCGACCGGGTACCGGCCGACGACGAACTGTCGCGGGAGCTGCGGCGCCTCATCGCCGCGGTGCAGCCGAACGTCATCGCCGCCCGGGACGCGATCACGAGAAAGGCGGCCGCCGGGCCCGCTGCTCCCGCGGCCACCGAGCGCAACTTCGCCGAGTTCAGCCGCAGGCTCGATATCCGGGGCACCATGCCGGCGTCGGCGCGGCGCGGCTATGAGACATCGTCCGCCGCGCTGCGGACGATCAACGAGTCGCTCCGGCAGATACAGCCCTAGCCGCCGCCACGGCCCGGCCGTGCTCACTGGGCGGCCCGCAAGCCGCCCGGCTGCGGTACCGCTGGGCTCAGAGTTCCCGAGATGCCGGAGGCGGCCATGCGCAGCAGCCGCAGCGCGCCGCGGGTGTCGAATCCGGGTTCTGCCCCGGACAGCAGTATGGCCGCGAAGACGCGGTTCCCGCCGCCGTGCACGGGAACCGCGACGCTCGTGACGCCTGGTTCCAGGCGCCCCCGGTCGATGGCGCAGTTGTTCTTCCGTATCCAGTTCAGTTCGCTGCGAAGCGCCTGCTGGTCGCTGGGCCTGCCGCGGCTCTGGTCGCTGAGCATCTGGGCCTTGACGGATTCGCCGGCGTACGCGAGCAGGAGCCGGCCGGCCGCCGATCGCTCGGCCAGCATGGCGTCCCCGACCCGCAGCGCTCCGTGCCGGTGGCCGTGGCGGTGCAGGTTCTCCAGGCAGATGACGTACGTGCCGCGCAGTTCGGTGAGCCGGATCGTATGGTGCGTCTGCTCGTACAGGTGAAGCAGGCTCGGCAGGACCTGCTCCCGCAGCTGCGACCGGCACCAGCTCGCCGCATGATCGGCCAGGTCGCCGACTCGCCGGCTGAGCCGGTAGCCGGACGCGGAGCGATCCACCAGGCCGACCGATGCCAGGGCGGACAGCACCCGGTGAGTGGTGGACTTGGCCAGTCCGGTGCGCCGGGAGAGCTCTGAGACCCCGAGAACTGGCCCACCTGCGCCAAATGCGCTGAGCACCGTAATAGCCTTCGCTACGGAACCGGCCGGAAGGGAAGCGGCCTCCTGGTGGAAAGATTGATCAGCTGCCGCCCGGTTATCCGGGTTATCGTCACCTTTGATCTCAATCATCAGTTTTCCGATTCCTCTCCGCAAGCATTCGTTCCAATTACCGGAACGGATTCCTTCGACGGAACAATTCGCTGACCTGCTGGCTTGACTAGCTCTCTTTCAACCTGATGCAATGGGGAACGAGGCAGTGTTTACCATCCATGAATTCGTTGAGGAGGAGTCGTGCGCTTCTTGTCTCGGGAATGGCTCGACGAAAGGTCGCGACAGGCGGGCGCGCTGTCGCCGACCCCCGGCGTCGATATCACGATTCAGCATGTTGTCCCCGATGCGCCGGAGGGGCCGATCTACTACTACGACGTGATCAAGGAAGGCCTCCTCTCCCGCAGCGGGCTCGGGACGGTTCCCGACGCCGACGTCACTATTACGGCTGGGTGGGAGGAACAGATTGGACTGATGCGCGGCCAGGTGGACATCGTCGGCTCGCTTATGAACGGGCGGTTCAGGATCGACGGCGATCAAATGAGGCTGTTCGCTCTCTTCCGTGTTATGCAGGGTCAGCCGCTCGCCTTCGCGGTGATCGCCCGCAATCTGGTGGACACCGTCGATATCGAGGTCTGACGAACCGGCCTCGTCCCCGGTGGCGCCGGCCTGGCCGGATGCCTCCCTGGCCATCATGAATCGGTACCTGGAGTACCGTCGGGATGGTGCGGTGGCGCGGCCGGAGCGAACGGTTCGGCGAACGCGAGATCCAGGCCGCTGCCGAGGCGGCGGCCTGGCGTGAAGGTGACCGTCAGGCCCCGCTCCATCCGGTCTTCCCAGGTCATGCGCTTGCTGCGGCGGGAAGGAGCGCGCTTTTCCCCGCGCGGTGTCCCTTGTCGTCTGGGCGGCGCCGCAGCCGGGTCGTATTCGCATCCGATCCGGTAGCCGGGCATCCGCCGCAGTACCTCCTGCACCATGATCGAAGCCTCGGTGCGACCGAGTGCCGCGCCGACGCAGAAGTGAACACCGAGGCCGAAGGCAAGGTGCCGGTTCGGCTTGCGGTCGAGTACGACCTCGTGCGGCTGGGGAAAGAACCGCGGGTCACGGTTCGCGGCGGCAAATCCCATGGCGACCCGGTCTCCGCTTTTGATCGCCTGGCCGCCGATCGTCACGTCACGCGTGGCCGTGCGGCACAGGAACGGGACCGGGGTGTAATAGCGCAGGAATTCGTCCATGGCCGTCGGCAGCGCGTCGCCGGCGGCCATCCGCTCCCGGGCGGCTGTGTGCACGCCCAGGTAGGACAGGGCACCGAGGGTCAGTTTGGCGGTCGTCGACATCCCGCCGATCACGATGCCGAAGCAGATGCCCGTGATCTCCGCGCTGGTCAGCTTCCGCCCGCCCAGGTCCGCGGTTACCAGGTAGCTGATCAGGTCGTTGCCTGGTGCCGCGGAGCGCAGCGCCGCCGCTTCCTCTATCCGCCGCATCAGGTGCCGCCAGGCGGGATTCAGGTCGAACCGGCCGGCGCCGCGGGCGTGCACGGCGGTCGCGATGATCAGCGAGTCCTCCAGCGGCAGCCCCACGAACCCCATGGTCACCAGGGCAGGAACCATCGTGGCCAGGTCGTGGAACAGGTCCATCGTTCCTGATTCGATGTGATTGTCGATGCACCACGTCGTGTACTGCCGGATCAGCGGCACCAGCGAGCGCACCACCGGCGGCGCGAAGCGGGGGGCGAGCAGCCGCCGGTAGCCCAGGTACTCCGGCGGGTCGACCTCGATCGGGATAGAGCGGATCGAGGTCGCCGGGTACATGACTCCCTGCCGGTGGGTGCATCCGTTCGGCAGGTCATGCACGGAGGAGAACGTCTCGTCGTCACGAAGCGCACGGGCGAGCTCGCTGTAGCCGGAGATCAGCCACATGGAGCCGTAGTCGAACCATCCGACCTGCTCTCCGCGGTCGTGCAGGTAGCGGTATCCGGGGTCGACCTCGAAGTCGCGGTACCGCTCGTCGATGCCTGATGCGGCGGTCACCTGGTCGTCCTCGTGCGGGATCATCTGTCATCCTTCCGGGAAGACGAGTGCGCCCGTGGCCACGTCGGTCACCGTGATGGCCTCGGTCGGGCAGCACGAGGCCGCGTCGATTACCTCGGACCCCGCGGTGATCGGACTGCTGCGCGGGTGGGACTTGTCGTCGAGGCCGAGTTCGAAAAGCTCGGGTGAGAAAGCAACGCACAAGCCGCTGCCCTGGCACCGGTTCCTGTCGATCGTGATCTCCCACTTATCGGTCACAACCTGTCCTTCCGAGTTGCTGGCTGGGTCAGCGTGCACGAGCCGACTGACCGAGTCGGGCGCAAAGACGCTTGCAGTTCCGCCCCCGCCTGACAATCAACGGCGCATATTCAGGTGCCTACTCATCCGAGTTCATGATTCGCGCTAGTCGGTTCCTCTGCGGGCAGGCAGCCGCCTCTGTCGGCTTCCAAGGATATTATTCGAGAATAACCAAGATTCACCAGTAGGCGTCAAGTGGAGCATGGCAAACAAACCATTAAAATGCTGGTCGATCGGGTTTCGTTCCGGTCGGCGGAACGCCCTATTGTGTCAGTCGGCCGAATGCGCTAACAGTTCCGGGCGGCGGAACGATTTACCAGACTCAGCTATTCACACCAAGCTCAAGAGTTCCCTGATTACGCGGCCGAGCTGGGAAGATCATTAGTTAGAGCGGGAGCCGCACCCTTGGGGGCAGGCCGGGAAGCGTTCCGCGGCACATCCGAGCGTAAATCGCGGCCGTGAAGAATCGAGGCCGGCTCTTGAAATGGTCTGAGGGTACTCTTGCGCCGCCTGGGTGACGCTGGTTATCCTCGTTTCACAGGTGGCGATATTCGGGCGACTGCGGTCCCCTGCCTCGTGCGAAGAAATCGAATGTCGCCGTTCGCGGATTGCGCGGTATCCCAGCGTCGGAATACCAGGTCAGTCATGGCAGCCCGTGTTTTATGCATGCCGTCATCTGGCGGCGATCGGCACCCAGGTTAGGGAAGGGATCCCACATCATGGCTAGCGGTCCCGAAATCGATGAGAAATATCTGTATTTCGAGGTGGACGACGGCTACAGCTACGTGCATCGGCGCGGGGACCGCGTTACCTGGCTCGACTATGCGGGCGGCATGTGGCTGATCGCGGGGCACGAGGAGCTCACGTCGGCCCTGAAAGACGATGAGACTTTCTCCTCGGCGCACGAGCTGCCGAACGGCTCCTCGCCCTACGGCGGGGTTATGATGCCGCCGACGCCTATCCGTGCCGTTCCCATCGAGCTCGACCCGCCGGTTTACCAGGAATACCGCAAGCTCTTGTCGCCCCGGTTCTCACCCGCCGTGGTCCGCGGGCTCCGCCCGGTCGTGTCCGATTTCGCGGACTGGTGCCTCGACCAGTACATCGAATCCGGCGAGATGGACCTGTTCAACGGCTACGTCAAGCTCGTCCCCGCGATGACCACCCTGCATCTGCTCGGGTTGCCGGTCAACCATGCCCGCATCATCGCGGATGCTGTGCACAACCGCGGCGACGACCGCTTTAACTTCAGCCCAGCCTGGGCGACGATGTTCGAGGACACCTTCGCCGCGATCAAGCAGCGCCGCCGGGATCCCCAGGACGACATGATCTCCTACCTGCTCGCCGCGGAGCTGGACGGCAAGAAGCTGACCGACCCGCAGATCTACGAGATCTGCTTCACGATCGTCATCGGCGGCATGTCCACGACCGCGAAGCTCGGCCTGGGCTCCCTGTCCTACCTCGGCGTCCACGTCGGCGAGCGCAAGCGGCTCATCGCGGATCCGAGTTTGCTCCCGACCGCGGTCGAGGAGTTCCTCCGGTACTACAGCCCGGTTGCTTTCCTGGCCCGCACGGCCGTACAGGATGTTTGCGTCGCGGGCCAGCAGATCGCGAAGGGCGACCGGGTGGGCCTTGGGTTCGCGGCGGCCAACCGGGACGCGGCCGCCTTCGACGAACCGAACGAGATATGCATTGACCGGCAGCCCAACCGGCACCTCGCCTTTGGCCACGGCATTCATTTCTGCGTCGGCTCGAACCTCGGCCGGGCCGAGGGCGCGGTGATGATCGAGCGCGTGCTCGCACGCATTCCTCAGTACGCCCTGTCAGGGAACAACCAGGCGCTGGAGGATCTCAACGCCGCTGTTCCGAAGCGGGCGAGACGGGCCGGCTGGGGCAGCCGGGTCGCCCGCGGGCTGCACGTTACCTTCCCGCCCGGACAACGGGTCGGCGCTGGCCGTGGCCTGGAATTCACGGCACTCGACTAACTGGAGCGCGCAATGACCACCGCAACACCATGGGCCGCCGAACTGATCGACGAATCGCTCGCTGCGGAGATCTCACTAGGGATGGCGGCCGTCGAGGACAGGCTGCGCGAGGCGGTCTCATCCGAATACGCGCTACTCGACCAGGCATCCAGGCACCTCGCCAATGCTGGCGGAAAGCGGATCCGGCCGCTGCTCGTCCTGCTCGCGGGACAGTTCGGCGACCCGGAGGCGCGCGGGCACGTCGTCACCGCGGCGGTCATCGCCGAGCTCACTCACCTGGCCTCCCTCTACCACGACGACGTGATGGACGAGGCGGACATGCGGCGCAGCGTCGTCAGCGCCAACGCGCGCTGGGGAAACACCGTCGCGATCCTCGCCAGCGACTATCTCTTCGCCCAGGCGGCCAATATCGCTATCCACCTCGGCATGGAGTTCGCCGACTTGGCCAGCCGGGCATCCAAGCGCCTGATCACCGGCCAGGTTCGCGAGACGGTCGGCGCCATGCCCGGCCAGGACGCGATGCAGCACTACCTGAACGTGGTGCGAGACAAGACGGCAGTGCTCTTCTCCGCCTCCTGCGAGATCGGCGGCCGCGTGTCCGGGGCGCCGGCCGATGTGGTGCAGGCGCTGACCGAGTTCGGCGAACTGATCGGCGTCGCCTTCCAGGCCGCCGACGACATACTCGACGTCATCGGCCATCCGGGCTTCGGCAAGGCAGCGGGCGGAGACCTGCGGGAGGGCGTGGCCTCCCTCCCCGTCATACACGCCCGGATGGCTGCTACCGATGCCGACACCCGGCTGATCGAACTGCTGGACTCCGACTTGTCCAATGATCCCGACCGGCTCGACGAGGCGCTCACCCTGCTGCGCGGGCATCGTGCGCTTGAGTACGCCCGGGCCGACCTCGATCGCTACGTGTCCGCCTCGGAGGAGGCTCTCGACCGGCTTCCCGACATACCAGCGCGTGAGTCGCTGCGACGCGTCGCCAGGGCGGTCGCCACCCGGCAGACCTGAGGAGTTCGATGTCTGAGAACGTCTCGCTACACGTCGAGGTCCGTCTTCGCTCAGGTCGCGTCCAGCGGTTGGGGCCGTTCCGGCTTGGCCACTTCGCCACCGCGCACGGCGAGAGCGCATCGGTGGTTCTGGACGCCTCGCCGCCGTACCGGGTGACCGTCGCCCCCGCGGCCGGGGAGCGGATCGCGTCGGTCGAGTACCTGATGCGTGCGCCGATGGCCAATTTCGAGGGCGTGATCGTGCCGGACAGCGGCCGCTGGTTCATGAGGCTCCAGCACGTGACCGCGTTCTGGCGGTTCGGCCGGTCCGCGAAGTCGCGGATCAAGGACGTGAAGGTGCCGCTCTACCTGTTCACCGGCCGCGACCAGTCGGTCGTGCTGGCGATGGGCGTGATCGGGGAACTCGTGGAGACCGATTTCCGGCTGGTGGAACCGACCTCGAACCGCGCGCTGAATGTCCACACCCGCGGCGTCGAGGTCGGCATCCGCCGCGGGACCGACAAGTATCCGCTGACGATCGCCGGCGACGGGCCCGGCGGTTCGCTGACCGAGCATCTCTACGTGCGCGGCGGCGGCAGCGCCGCCGGTCACGGGCCGTGGACGAGTGTGCTGCGTGATTTCAGCGAGGCGCACCGGCGCATCCACGGCCTGGCCGACCGGCTCGTACCGGGTGCGCTGGATCCCTTCTGGTGCAGTTGGACCGACTGGGACAGCAGCGAGGTCGATGAGGAGATGGTGCTCGGCAACGTCGAGGCGGGGCTTGATGTCGGTATCCGCAACTTCATCATCGATGACGGGTGGTTCGGTCCCGGCCTCGACAGCCCGTACGAGACCGCGCTGAACATCGGCGACTGGCGTCCGGACCCGGCGAAGTTCCCGGACCTGCCCGCGCTCGCCGCGAAGGTCGGCAAGCTCGGTGCCCGGGCGATCATCTGGTGCGCGCCGCACGCGGTGGGCCCGGCCGCCGACTGCTATCCGGAGCGGGCCGCGCTGCTGCAGGCCGACGCCTCGGGCGTGCCGGTGCAGGGCGAGACGGCCTTCTACTCGCTGTGCTTCCAGTGCGCCGAGGCGCGTGCGGTGATGGTGGAGGTGTGCGTAGCGCTGGCCCGGGACTACGGATTCCACGGCGTGAAGTACGACCTGTTCAACCGGATCCCGGATGTCGAATGCCGCAGTCCGCTGCACCGTCACGACATCGGCTCGATGCTCGCGGGGTTGCCCATGGTGCTGGCCGAGGCCGACCGGCGGGTGCGCGAGTTCGCTCCCGACTACATCGTCGAGCTCAAGCAGAACTACGGGACCGCCGCGCTCAGCCCGTACGGCAGCTGCATGCGGGCCGGCGACACGCCGTACGATCCGCGCACGAACTTCCTGCGGACCCTGCACGTACAGGCCTACACGCCGTTCGCGCTCAACGACTACCAGACCTTTGACAGCAGCGACGGGCAGGCGGGCGTCGCCGTCGCGGCGCTGATGATGCTGGCCGCGGGCATCCCCGCCTACGGGACCGACCTAACGGCCCTGTCTCGCGAGGCGCTCGCCGTTCTGGCCTGGATTCACGGGATCTACCGCGAGAACCGCGACGCGTTTACCGCGCACCGGACCGCCGACGACACGGCGCACACCGTCCTGCGAGCATCAGGCCTCGACCGCGACATCGTGTTTGTGCTGGCACCCGCCACCGCCTGTCGCCTGTCGCGGCCTTCGCTGGTGTTCAACGCCGGGTACGCGCAGGAGATCGTCGTCCGGGCACCGGGCGGCGGGTTCTCGTACGACGTGCTGACCTGCGCCGGGCGTCCGCTGGCGACGGACCAGCGGCATCCAGGCGGCGCGGTGGCGATTTCCGTGCCAGCGGGAGGCTGCATCACGGTCCGCCAGCAGGTGCGAGAATGAGCCCGGCGGGTGATTGAGGGCAATGGCGAGGAAGGTACAGTTTCCGTAGTTTGTCCGGAAACATGCAGCCGATCCAGCTGAGCAAGAAGGGCCGGTGTCGCCGATGGCGAGCACCCTTTGGGCGAGCGATGCAGCGGACGATGACCGCGAGCCGCCGAAGGTTGACACGTCGATCGCGCACATCGCCCGGATCTACGACTACTGGCTTGGCGGCAAGAACCATTTCGCCGCCGACCGGGAGGCGGGCGACGAGGCGGTTCGCGCCTATCCCGACATGCGCATGTCGGTCAAGCAGAACCGGGCCTTTCTCCAGCGGGCCGTCCGGTACCTGGCCGGCGCCGGGATCAGGCAGTTCCTCGACATAGGGACCGGCCTTCCGTCCGCCGACAACACCCACGAGGTGGCCCAGGCGGTCGCGCCCGACTCGCGGGTCGTCTACGTCGACAACGACCCCATCGTGCTCGCGCACGCCCGGGCGCTGCTGACCAGCAGCCCGGAGGGGGTGACCGGGTTCCTCGACGCCGACGCCCGCGATACCGCCGCGATCATCGCCGAGGCGGGAAAGCTGCTCGACTTCGGTGAACCGGTGGCCGTCATGCTGATCGCGGTCCTCCACCTGATCTCCGAGGAGGATGACCCGTACCAGCTCGTCGCCGACCTGATGGCGGCGGTTCCCCCGGAAGCTACCTGGTGGTCTCGCATGTCGCGAGTGATCTCCAGCGCCAGTCGCCCGGCGTCAACGCGGCCGCGGCCCGGCTCAGCCAGCTGATGTTCCAGCGGGTCACCGCGCGCAGCCAGGAGCAGGTGCTCAAGCTGTTCAATGGTCTGGAGATTCTCGAACCGGGCATCGTTCCGGTGCAGGACTGGCGGCCGGACGGCCCCCAGGAAGGCATCCGCTCCGCAATGCGCGGCGGCATCGCCCGCAAGTTCTAGCCCGGTTCTAGCCCGGCGGCCGGCACCAGACCCGCTCGTAACTGATAGTAATCAAACACGTCACGCACTGTAGTATCCCCTTCGCAAGGACTGCTGGACCTGAACTGAGCGGGGTGGGGATGGGCGGGGGACGGTTCTCGGCGTGGCTGATCGGAGAGAACTCGCTGGTGACCGAGTGCGCGGCGGTGCTGCTTGACGCCGGGCACACGGTGCGCGGGATCGTGTCGCCGGAGGCGGGGGTGCGGCGCTGGGCCGCCGCCCGCGGCCTGGCGGCCCGGGACCTCGGTCCGGACCTGGCGGAGGTGCTGCGCGCGGAGCCGTTCGATTACCTGTTCAGCGTGGTGAACATGCGGATGCTGCCCGCGGAACTGCTGAGGCTCCCGCGCCGGCTAGCGGTCAACTTCCACGACGCGCTGCTGCCGGCAGGCGCGGGGGTGCACGCGGCGGCGTGGGCGGTGGCCGACGGTGCGTCCGGGCACGGGGTGACGTGGCACGTGATGACCGCCGAGGCCGATGCCGGGGACATCGTGGCGCAGCGGGGCTTTGACCTGCCGGCCGGCGCGACCAGTCACCAGGTGAACCTGGAGTGCTGGCGGGCGGGCCTGGAGTCGTTCCGTGACCTGGCCGGGCAGTTCGCGGCCGGTACCGCGCGGTGCGTGCCGCAGGACCTGGGCCGCCGCACCTATCACGGGCGGGCCGACCGCCCGGACAGCGGGTTCGTGATCTCGTGGAAGCAGCCGGCCTGCCGGATCTGCGCGCTGGTGCGGGCCGGGGATTTCGGTCCGCACCGCAACGCGTTCGGTGTGGCCAAGTTCGTGGTCGGCCCCCGCGGGTCCTGCCTGCTCGCCTGGGATGCGTCGGCAAGCCAAACGCCCCGGCCGGCCGCGCCGGGCACGGTCGTGGATGTCAGCGAGGCGGGGATCACGGTCGCCGCGGTAGACGGGGCGGTCCGCCTGTCCCGGTTCGCGTCGCTCGACGGGACGGCGCTGACGGCGCGCGAGGTAAGCACCCGGTACGGGATCGGGGCCGGGACGGTGCTGCCGGAGGCGGCAGCGGTCCTGGGGCCGGGATTCGGTGCGGCCGAGCGCTCCGCCGTTCGCGCCGAGGCGTTCTGGGTCAGGCGGCTGACCGGGATGCGGTCGATGCGGCTCCCGTTCACCCGCGCTCCCGGTGCGGACCCCAGGCGGCGGTCCCATCCGGTGCCCGTGCCGGCCTGGGTCGGCCGGTCCGCCGACCCGGCCGTCACGCTGACGGCGGCGGTACTGGCCTACCTGGGCGAGGTGAGCGGCGAGAGCGGCTTCGACGCGGGGCTGCGGGTACCCGCGGCCGGTCCGCTGGCCCAGGTCGTGCCGCTGGCGGCACCGGAAGCGGATGCGGACTTCGGCCGGTACGCCGCGCAGGTCGCTGCCAGGCTGGCGGAGGCCCGGCGGCACGGGACGTTCCTGCTGGATGCCGCGGCCCGCTACCCGGAGCTGTCGGGCCGGGCGCTGGCGCTGCCGGTGGTGATCGACCTGACGTCGGCGACGGCCAAGGAACTGCCGCCGGGGACGGAGCTGATGGTCCGGATCTCCGGCCGCGGCGGCTGCGTGCTGGTCGCCGATGAGTCGGTGGTGCCCGCGGCCTCCGCGATCTCGCTGGCCGGGGGCCTGGCCGCGTTCCTGGACGCCCTCCCGGCCCAGGGCCCGCACCAGGCGCCGCTGGTGTCGCCTGCCGAGCACGGCTGGCAGGCCGAAGCCTGCAACGCGACCGCCGCCGCCTATCCGCGTGATGTGACCGTGCCGGAGCTGGCCGCCGCCCGGGCGCGGCAGCACCCGGGCCAGGTCGCGGTCGTCGCGGAGAGCGGGCAGCTAACCTACCGCGAGCTGGAGGAACGGTCCGGGCGGCTGGCCGCCTATCTCGCGGCCAGGGGCGCCTGGCCCGGGAACCAGGGTCGGGGTGTACCTGGAACGGTCGACTGACCTGCTGGTCACACTGCTGGCGGTACTGCGGGCCGGTGCGGCGTACGTGCCGCTTGACCCGGTGTACCCGGCCGCGCGGATCAGCTACATGCTCGCCGACGCCGCGGCCGCCCTCGTGGTCACCCAGGGCAGCCTGGCCGGCCCATCGCCGCGCCTGGCCCCGCAGGTGGTGGTGCTTGACGACTGCCGCGGGCAGATCGCGGCCTGCCCGGCCGACCCGGTGCGCCCGCCGGTCAGCGGGAACGACCTGGCCTATGTGATCTACACCTCCGGGTCGACCGGGCGGCCGAAGGGAGTCCAGGTCCGGCACGCCGGGCTGGTGAACTTCCTGCATTCGATGGCGCGCGAGCCGGGTCTCGGCCGAGGCGACGTGCTGCTGGCCGTGACCACCGTCTGCTTCGACATCGCCGCCCTGGAACTGTTCGGGCCGCTGATCACGGGCGGCACCGTGTACATCGCTCCGGCCGGAGCGGCCGGGGACGGGCCGGCGTTGCGCGCCCTGACCGAACGGGTGCGCCCGACCGTCCTGCAGGCTACCCCGGTGACCTGGAAGGCGCTGATCGGCGCGGGATGGGGCGGCGACCCCGGGCTGAAGGTCCTGTGCGGCGGCGAGGCGCTGCCCAGGGACCTGGCCGACGCGCTGGCCGCGCGGTCGGCGGCGGTATGGAACCTGTACGGTCCGACCGAGACCACGATCTGGTCCACCGCCTGGCCGGTCAGGGCCGGCGAGCCGGTCAGCATCGGCACCCCGATCGCGAACACCTCCTGCCATGTGACCGACACCCGGGGCCGGGTCGTACCTGAAGGCTTCCCCGGCGAGCTGTGCATCGGCGGGGACGGCCTGGCGGCCGGCTATCCGCGGACGGCCCGAGCTGACGCTTGAGCGGTTCACCACCGTCCCGGCCGCGCCCGGGACGGTGTACCGCACCGGTGACCTGGCCCGGCGGGGACCCGACGGGCGGCTGTACTGCCTGGGCCGCGCCGACAGCCAGGTCAAGCTGCACGGGCACCGGATCGAGCCCGGCGAGATCGAGGCCGCACTCCGCGAGCACCCCGCCGTCGACGACGCCGCGGTCGTGGTCCGCGCTAGCGGCGCAGAAGGCGGGGGAGAGGCACGGCTGGTGGCCTACCTCACGACCCGCCCGGTTGTCCCCGACGACGGTGAACTGCGAGCATTCCTGCGCCGGACGCTGCCCGGCTACATGATTCCCGCCGTCTTCACCGTCCTGGCGCAGTTCCCGCAGACACCCAACGGCAAGACCGACCGCAAGGCCCTGCCTGATCCGACACCGCTGCCTGATCCGACACCGCTGCCCGCGCCCGCGCCGCTGTCCGCGCCCGCGCCCGGCCCCGGGCCGGATCCGCTGAGCGCGGTCCTGGGCTGCACCGCCGCCGTCCTCGGCCGGCCGATGGCCGACGGCCTTGACCCCGACCGGCGATTCGCCGACCTTGGCGTCGACTCGCTGGCCGCGGCGGAACTGACTCGCCTGCTCGGCCCGCTGTCCGGCCAAGCGCTGTCGCTGATCACCGTCTTCCAGCACCCCACCCCCCGCGCCCTGGCCCGGTACATCGGGACCGACGAGGACAGCCCCGCCCCCGCTCCCGCTTACCCGGCGGTCGACCTGGTGGCCGAGGCCGTACTTGACCCCGGTTTGCTCCCCGCCCCGGTGCGGCTGCTGGCAGTGGTACGCGAGCCGGAGCATGTGGTGCTGACCGGGGCGACCGGGTTCGTCGGGGCCTTCCTGCTCGATGAGCTGCTGACCCGCACGAGCGCCACCGTCCACTGCGTGATCCGCGGCGCCGAGCCCGCCACCGCCGCCAAACGGCTGCAACGGGTCCTGGAGGAGTACCGGCTGTGGACACCGCGCACGGCGGCCCGGGTCCGCGTCCATCCGGGGGACCTGACCCAGCCGCTGCTCGGTCTCGGTGCCGCCGGCTTCGACGAACTGGCACGGATCGCCGGCCCGGTCTACCACGCCGGAGCGCACGTCAACGCCGTCCTGCCCTATCAGGAGCTGGCCGCGGCCAACACCGCGGGGACGCGGGAAGCGCTGCGGCTGGCCGCGGCCGGCCGCCCGGCGGCGTTTCACCACGTATCTACCATCGAGGTCTTCGCCGCCCCCGCTCCCGGCGGCGGCCCGCTCACCGAGGACCAGCCCACCGGACCCGCCGATGCCCTGCGCGGCGGGTACGCGCAGACCAAATGGGTGGCCGAGCGACTGGTCAGCCAGGCCGCCGCTCGCGGACTGCCCGCGGCGATCTACCGGCTGCCGCGGATACTCGGCCACACCGGCACCGGAGCCTGCCAGACCCGCGACCTGCTCTGGCAGATTCTGAAGGGCTGCCTCCAGGCTGGAGCCGTGCCCGTCGGCCTGGCCGGCGAGTTCGACGTCGCCCCGGTCGACTACGTCGCCACCGCGCTCGTCGCCCTGTCGCGCAGATCCCCGGCCCCGGGCACCGCGTACCACCTGTCCAGCCCGCACCCCACCGGCCTGGCCACGCTGACCGGCTACTTGCGCGCCGCCGGCTACCAACTCGCCGGGCATCGCCTTGACCAGTGGGCCGAGCTGATCCGCAACTGCCCGGGCAACGCCGCCGCGCCCGTGCTTGATGTCTTCCTGCGGGAAATGACCGGCGAAGGCTGGGCCGGCCTGCACCTTGCCGCGGCAGCGACCCGCCGGACCCTGGGCGGTCAGGCCCCGCCCTGCCCGCCGCTGTCCTTCAGCCTCTTCCGCGTGTACCTGCGGTACTTCATCGACACCGGCTACCTCCCGGCACCGGGCGAGACCGCGTAGCCGCCCGCTGCCCGGGGGCGAACCGGTCTCTGGCGCCGACGAGGGGCGCGCTCGGGGCCGGGACTGATCCGTGCGGGATCGGCAGCAAGCCGCCTTCGTTCGGACTACCGATTTTGATTTGTCCGAACGATTCCGGCTTCCTCTCCCGTCGCCCATGGCTCACCGGGGCGGCCGGTACGGGGCCCGGCGGCATCCCCGCGCACCAGCGCCGCCCGACTTCGGCGAGCCCGGTAACGCAGACGGCCGCCAGCCCGTTATGAGTAGGGCCCGTTATCGGTAGGGCCCGTTATCAGCGGGGACAGTGTTGCCAGCAGGGACAGTGTTGCCAGCAGGGACAGTAAGGGGGCGGTCATGAGATTCGTTTTCAGCCCGCCGGGCGATGACGCGTCCGGGCTGCTTAGTCTGCCGTTCGGGCTGCCGCTTGAGGAGTGGCGGGATGAGCGACTGGTCGAGGTCAGGCAGCGCGGGCTCTCCCGGCACGTGGTCCGGTTCGTGGCCGAGGGCGGTGAGCTGTACGCACTGAAATCCATCAGCGAGCGGCTGGCCCGGCGCGAGTACCGGCTGCTGCGCTCGCTGGCCGCCCTGAACGTCCCGGCCGTGCAGGTGGTCGGCATCGTCGTCGACCGGGGTGCGGACGGCGACGCGATCCTGGTGACCAGGTTCCTTGAGTACTCCACGACTTACCGTGCCCTGTTCTCCAGCCCGTACGGCGGGCAGCCGGCGCTGGCCTGCTCAACGGCATGGTCGAGCTTCTTGTCCGGCTGCACATGTCCGGGTTCTTCTGGGGGGACTGCTCGCTGTCCAACACGCTGTTCCGCTACGACGCGGGGACGCTTGAGGCCTACCTCGTGGATGCCGAGACCGGCGAGCAGCACCCGGCCCTGAGCGCCGGGCAGCGGGCCTTCGACGTGGAACTCGCGGTCGAGCGGGTCTGCGGTGAACTGTTCGACCTCGAAGCGGGCGGGCTGCTGCCCGCCGAGGTTGACCCGGTGCGCACCGGGGAGGAGCTCCAGCATCGCTACGAGCGCCTGTGGGACGAGCTGACCCGGGAAGAGACAATGCGGCCGGACGAGCAGCGGTACCGGATCGCCGAACGTCTCCGGCGGCTCAACGAGCTGGGCTTCGACGCCGACGAGCTGGAGCTGATGAGCTCGCCCGAGGGCACCAGGCTGCGGATCAGGACCAAGGTCGCGGAGACCGGACTGCACGTCAGGGAGCTGTTCCAGCGGACCGGCATCAGTGCGGAAGAGAACCAGGCCAGGAGGCTGCTCAACGACATCGCCGGGTTCCGCGGCTACCTGGAGCAGAAGTCGGGCAAGCCGGTATCAGAGACAGTCGCCGCGCAGCGCTGGATGGAAGAGGTCTACGAGCCGGTTGTCGAGTCGATCCCGCCTGACCTCGGCGGCCGGCTGGCGCCCCCCGAGGTGTTCCACCAGGTGCTCGAACACCGCTGGTACCTCTCCGAGGCGAAGGGACGCGACGTCGGCACCACCGCGGCGGCCCGCTCGTACTTCGACACCATCCTCCCGACCGTGCCGAACTCCCTTCGGGCAGCCGCTGACACAACCGCTGACACAACCGCTGACACAACCGCGGAACAACCGCAGCAGGCGGCGGGATAAGAGCATTTGCGGCCTTATACCAGACTCGGCCGCATAGTCGGCCGGAGGCGGCAGCAAACGTTTGTATTAATCCGGTCTTTTGGCTTGTCCGACGGCCTTCGCGCTCCCGGTGACACCGGGAGACGGGTCCAGAAGCCCGGCTAACTCCGCTATTTCGGTCTCAGAGAGGTCTCAGAGAAGACATGTATGAGGCCTCTGGGGTCACTGGGTCACCGCTATTGAGCCTAGTAAATGTGAGGTCCATCACGTAGTGCCTGCAGTATGCAATCCTTTGCAGCGTTACGCAGTAGCCTCTGTCGGGTCAGGGCAACGTGACCCGGCCCGGTAACCGGGACTTCCGCCCAGGGGTCACCCGGCGAGAGGGCTTATCCATGGCATTGCTTTCCCCGAAGGTAATCGCCCAGGTCAGCGGCCGTTCCGCCGGCAACCTCGGTGTGATGTCCTGGGAGTGGATTATGCGTGCCGACGGCCAGGTGCTCTACCGGCTCGCCAAGGTGAACGGCCGGCGGGAGCGGAATCCGTGGACCCTGGAGGGCAGGCTGCCCGCCGCCCAGCTGGACGCCATCCGCGGGGACGAGGCGAAGGCCGCGGAAGTGCTTGAAGTCATGGCCCGTCGCCACGGCCACCGGCGTTGAGCGGTCGCGGCAGCCAATTACCGCCTCATCGAATCTCCTTTGCTCTTCTTTTACTCACTCTTTACTCATCGGGCTCGTCAATGGTACGGTCATGCCAAGATGGTAAAAGCAGAGCAAAGGAATCGCAAAGAAGCTGGTGAGCGGCCCATGCCCAGGCTCAAACACAACGTCCCGGCAACGACCCCGCCGCCCGATGGCGAGCCGGGACCACCGGTGAGCGGCGCGGCTCGGGAGACGGCGGCGTGAGCGGCCAAGCCCTCGTGGACGTGAGCAGACGCTATCGGCTGGTCCTTGTCGTCTGCCCCGTCGCCGGACTCGCCGGGCTCATCGCGCTCAGCGTCCTGGGGTATCCGGTAGCGGGGATCGCCTTTTGCGTGGGCCTGTTCATGGGGTTCGTCAACAGCCGCATGGTGATCGCTCAGGCCGCGAAGTTCACGCAGATGGAGAACCCGGATAAGCGGGCCCTGACGTTCGGGGTGCTCCAGCGACTGGGGGTTCTGACGGCGATCGCCCTTTTGATCGCCTTTGCCTTCCGGCCGCAGGGTTTCACCGTCTTCATCGGCCTGGCCGTCTTTCAGTTGCTGATGATGGGCGCCGCGGCTGGCGCGATGATGAGGCAGCTGCGCGGATGAGCCAGCACGTCCTCGCTTCCGGGAACATCGAGGTCGGGGTGCACAGGACGGTGACCGTCTTCGGCTTCGCGCTGAACATCGACACCATCTGGACCACGGCGATCGCGGGCGCGATCGTCATCGGGCTCGGCCTCGCGCTGCGCCTGAGCGTCACCAAGGCCGTGCCGACCAAAGTCCAGGTCTTCTGGGAGACCGTCGTCGAGACCATCGAGGCGCAGGTCGAGGAGAACATCGGCAAACCGGCGCCCATCGCGGTACCGCTCGCCGTCACCATCTTCGTCTTCATTCTCGTGGCTAACTGGCTGGAACTCCTGCCCAGTGACGGGTACCTCAGGTCGCCAAGCGCCGACGTCAACTTCACCTACGCCCTGGCGTTGCTTGTCATCATCTGGGCGCACGTGAACGGTGTCCGTCACGTGGGGTTCTGGCACTACATCAAGCACGTGTTCTTCCCGCCCGGGCGCCCCGCCTGGCTCGCCCCATTCAACCTCATCGAAGAAATCGTCCGCCCGTTCACGCTGGCACTGCGGCTGTTCGGGAACATGCTGGCCGGCGGCATCATGCTTTCGGTGATTGCCCTGCTGCCGTTCTACATCGCACCGGCGCTCGGTGAAGCCGCCTGGGACCTTTTCGATATGTTCATCGGTCTTATCCAGGCCGCCATCTTCGCCCTGTTGACCATTCTCTACTTCGGATTCGCCCTGGAGTCCGATGAGGGAGTGACGCACTGACGCTGACCCCCAAGGCCAGCCACGCAACGTCCACGCAACTTTTACAGAATTCGGAAGTGAGGGCCCAGTGGCCGCAACAGAAATGGAAAAGGCAATCGAAGCCGCGGGTGCGTTCATCGGCGGCGGCCTGCTGCTCGGCGGTGGTGCCGTCGGCGCCGCCATCGGCGACGGTCTCGCCGGCAGCGCCACCATCAGCGGTGTCGCCCGGCAGCCGGAAGCGCAGACCCGCCTGTTCACGATCTTCTTCACCACGGTCGGCCTGTGCGAGGCGATGTACTTTATCAACCTCGCGTTCATGGCCCTGTTCGTGTTCGTGCTCGGCAAGTCGGTCTAAAGTGCACGCCACGCCGCACGCGCTTGCCGCCGGGAACTTCCTGATCCCGAACATGACCTTCGTCGTGGAACTGGCGGCGTTCCTCATTGTCCTCGGGGTCCTGCGGCGGTACGTCGTCCCGCCCGTGCAGCAGGCAATGACGGCGCGCCAGGAAATGGCGCGGAAGCTGGTGACCGACAGCGAGGAGGCAATGCGGCTCCTCGATCAGGCGCAGACCGCCTACAAGACGGCGAT
Organism: uncultured Actinomycetota bacterium; assembly: GCA_963785645.1. Lineage (GTDB taxonomy): Bacteria > Actinomycetota > Actinomycetes > Streptosporangiales > Streptosporangiaceae > Trebonia. The sequence continues at coordinate 104,743 of CAWAWG010000010.1, read as the reverse complement.
GGCCGACGCCCGCCACGAGGCCGCGCAGTTGCGGGCCCAGGCCGAACAGCAGCGCCGGGAGATCGTCGAGGGAGCATCGACGCAGGCCGAGACCGGGGTCGCGGAGATCATCGCCCGCGGCCACGCCCGGCTGGAGGCCGAGCGGCGGCAAGCCATCCGTCAGCTCAAGACCGAGCTGGGGAACGTGGCGGTTGAACTCGCCGAGAAGATCCTCGGCGAAGCCCTGGCCGACGACCAGCGCCAGCAGCGTCTAATCGACCGCTTCCTAACCCGCATTGAGCAAGAAGCCACCCCCGGGACCCGTGGCTGAGCGTGTCGCATTCTCAGTGCGAGGAGCGGTGGGAATGCGACACGCTCGTGAGGCGGGTCAGGCGCCTGGCATCTGGACGTTCGGGGCCATCAGCTTGAACCGCGCACCGCACGGGTCCTCCACCGTGGCGAGCCGTCCGTACGGGGTGTCCTCGGCGGGGCGGACGACCTTTCCGCCGAGCTCTGCGGCCCGGGCCAGCGTGGCGTCCGCGTCGTTCGTCCAGATGTAGACGTCCCAGGCGAAGTCATCGCCGCCGTCCATGATCCCGGCCAGCTGGTCTTCGCCGTGCGAAAGGACCGAGTAGCGGAACGGCTCGCTGATGAGCTGCTGGACGTTCCAGCCGAAGACGTCCCGGTAGAACGCGGTCTGTGCGTCGTACGCCCGCGCGTGCAGCTCGAACCAGCTCGGCAGGCCCGGCTCGCCGGCGTTCGCGATGCCGTCGAACTGATCCGGTTGCCACAGCCCGATGGCGGCGCCGGCCGGATCGACGGCGACCGCCATCGTCCCGGCCTGGCCGACCTGCATCGCGGGCACGATGACCTGCCCGCCGTGCCCGGGCACGGACTCGAGCGTCTTGCTGACGTCCTCGACGGTCAGGTAGACCGACCAGACGTCGTGCGGCGCGTCTTCCATGGCGGGCATGCACCCGGCGACCGGCTGGCCGCCGGCCCCGTTGAACATGAAGTAACCGCCGAACTCCTCCTGCGGCTCGTCGGCCGTCCAGCCGAACAAGCCGGTGTAGAACGACCGTACGGCCGTCGTGTCCGATGTGCTGAGATCCATCCAGCAGGGTGCTCCCGCCGATATATCCCGTGCGCGCATGTCGTGTCCCCTTCACTGCGGCGCCGTTGTCTCACCTGTAGACAGCGCGGGACGGGCGGATTCATCGCGCCCGCCGCACCGTCCTAGCGCAATGATTCCCCAACTCCGGGCCGCTATGGCGGCCGGCGGCCGGGCTGGCTACCCGGCCTCGGGAGCGCCCACTGGTTGCGCCGCGTCGGTGACGCCGGCTGATATCTGCTCAAGGGTCCGGCGGCTGGTTTCCGGGCCGTAGCGGACGAGGACCACGAGGGCGAGCGCCATCGGAATCAGCGCGATCTCCGCCGTGCTGGCCACCGACGGCGCCGCGAAGGCGATCGCCGCGAGGGCCAGGATCAGCACGCCGCCGAGCTTGGTGGCCCCGGCGGCCAGGCCGCCCCCGCGTGACCGGTTTACCGTTGGATAGATCTCCACCGCGTATACCGCCAGCACGCTCGCGAGCAGGCCGACGCTCCAGGTCGGGATGATCAGCAACAGCTCGGTGAATGCCTTGTGGCGCAGCAGGCCCACGCCGCCGAGCGCGAACGCCAGCATGGCGGCCAGGTTGAGCGCGATCAGCAGGACGACCGTCTTGCGGCTGCTCCAGAACCCGTACAGCAGCGCCACGGGCACGCTCAACGGCAGGCCCCAGAGCGAGGAGTTCCGCAGGATCGTGCTGGCGTTCACCGCCGTGTAGCCGAGCTTCTCCAGGTTTGACGGCATCCACTGCTGAAAGCCGTACTGGAGCAGCCCGATACTCAGACCGCACAGCACCACGCAAATGGAAAGCACCAGGAACGGACCGCGGAACAGCTCGCTGTACCGGTCCTTGATCTCCGGCCCGGCGCGGTCGTCGTCCTCCACCAGGACGGCGTTGTACCGCGTCAGCACCGCCTCGGCCTCCGCGCGCCGGCCTTGCGCGAGCAGAAACCGCGGTGACTCTGGTATCCAGCGGTTGAGCAGGATAAGCACGAGCCCGGTCGGCAGCCCGACCAGCCACATGATCCGCCACCCGAAATGATCCGGGGCCCCGATGGTGGCCGACAGCCAGCTGGTGATGAGGTAGGCCAGCCCGGCGCCGCCGCCCCCTATCAGCACCATGAGCCATCCCCGGTGTCGGCTCGGCACGCTCTCCGACAGGAGGGTTACCGCTATCGGCAGCAGGCCGCCGACCCCGATTCCCATGATCAGGCAGCAGACGAGGTTCAGCCAGTAGGCCGGCATGGTGCCGCAGGTCGAGCTTGCGATGAAGATGATATCGGCGAGCAGCAGTGCTGCCCGGCGGCCGACCCGGTCGCTGAGCCAGCCCCACAGGATCGAGCCGATGACGGTTCCGGTGATTCCCGCGAGCGGATAGAGCGCGATCGGCAGCGCGTTCACGTGCGGCAGCAACGGCCCGCGGAGGTGATACTCGGTCTCGGCGCCCGGAGCCACGAACGAAAGCGTGGTGGGCTTCATGATGTCGATGATGATTGCGAAGGTCAGCGTGAACAGCAGCGCCACGTGGGCCGGCCTGATCGGGGCGGTGTCAAGGGCGCTGACCCGTACTCCCAGGTTGCCCGGTCCGGCGTCGCGTGGGGCCGTCGCCGGGTACACGCCATAGCCTGCTAGCACGGCGCCGGCCACGATCATCACCATCCCGGCGGTCATCTCCGCCGGGATGCCCATGCCCGCGAGCTGGTAGTGCATTCGCCGCGCGTCGTAGAACATCGGCAGCTGCGCGAGGATGCCGGCGGCGGTGGTGACGATCCCGGCCCAGAACGCTACCGGATGCTCGAACTTCAGCTGCCCGGTCACCACGTCACCGGCAGGTACTCGCGGATCGCCATGGCTGCGCTAACCCTTCCTGGCCAGGTCCAGCGCCAGCTGGGCGTTGGCCAGGGCGCTCACCGTGCATATGCCGAGCGGCCCCGCGCTGTCGTAGAGCGTCGCGGTGCACGCCGCGATTCCGGTGTCGCTGAGGTGATTGTCCGCCTCGACGCCGAGTTCGGTTCCCGTCGGCAGCCGGGCCAGGTTCAACGTGACGTCGACGTTGATGAACTCGATCCCCCGTGCCCCCCAGTTCGTGACGAAGCTTGCCTGCTCACCGACGATCGCGGCCCGCTCGAAGGGCGAGGGCGGCTCGCCGGCCACCACGGCGATGCGCCGGACCCACACCCTCTTCCGCTCCGAGTTCCGGTAAGCGCCGATATCACCGGACCACCGGCCGTCACTGCCGTATACCGGGGTGACAGCCGGACCCGGCGCGTCGCCGCCGACCGGGACGGCCTGGCACGTGCTGGCGCTGCCACACGGCGCCCGGCGGCTGACCGGACTTCATCAGCAGGACCGCGGTCGCTCGAGCCACCGGCGCCCCGTCACCCGCGAAAACCTCGGCGTCGGCCACCCGGATCCGGCGGCCGTCCCTGACCAGCCTGGTCCTGACGGTAAGCGGCGCGGCGGGGACCGGCCGGGACAGGTCGACGGTCAGGCGGGCCGGGATGAACCCCGCCGACAGGTACTGATTTCCGATTTCCCTGGCCACCATCCCGCAGACGGGAGGACCCGAGATGGCCTTGTCCGACCAGAAGCTCAGCGCGAGCGGAAGCGGGACATACCGCCCGCCGGCGAGCTCGAAGAACGTTGGCCATTCCGCCATGTCAGGCATGCTGCTACAGATCCCGGTACAGCGGCTCGTCGCCGATCAGCACCCGCTCAAGCAGCCGCGGCGCGTTGTTGTAGTTGTTCACGCCGTAGTGCACTGTCGCCCGGTTATCCCAGAACACGACCGATCCCGGTCGCCAGCTGAACCGCACCTGATGCTCTGGCTTGCGGTAAGCATCGCTGATGAGGGTCAGGATCTCGTTGCTCTCGCCGCGGTCCATGCCGACGATTGACGGATTGTGCGAGTAATTCACCCACAGGATCTTCTGCCCGGTCTCCCGGTGCGTGCGCACCACGGGGTGGGCGACCAGCGGGTAGTAGAGTCCGGCACCGCGGATCGCGAACCTGAAGTCGTGCGCGACGTTAAGCCGCTCCAGGCGCTTCTGCACGTCATCTTCGAGCGATTCGTACGCCAGGTTCGCGTCCACCCAGATGGTGTCGCCGCCGACCTCCGGCAAGACCACCGCGCGCAGCACGGCGCCCCAGGTGGGCACCAGCCGCCAACTCGTATCGGTGTGATAGCCGTCCCAGGTCGGGCGGCCGCTGCGCCGCACCGTCGGCGCGGTCAGGCCCGACGTGTCGTGCCCGCTGTCCTTCAGTGCCTTGTCGGGTATCCGGTAGTCATCGACGGCGACGCGGTGAACGGCGGGCTCGTCCTCAGCGCCCTTCGACATCGGATGGATGTAGAGCTGGCCGAAGCGCGCGGCGAAGGCTGCCTGCTCCTTCCGGCCTATGTCCTGATCTCTGAAGAACAAGACCTTGTACTGAAGCAATACCTTCTTTATCTCATCCCGGGTTTCGTCGCTGAGCGGCTCCCGGAGATCTATTCCGCGGATCTCCGCGCCGATTGTGGGCTGAAGCGGGTGGACCGTGAGAGTCCCCTTGACAGCAGGACTCATTCTGACGCCCCTTCCGTAACGGTCTCCGCGTCGCGCGTCAATGATTTGAGATCTGCGAATAGACCGTACAGACCCGAAAGCAAGGTGGCGAAATCCAGCTTGCTTGACTGGCTCCGCTCGGGGTCGATGATCTCCTGTGCCTTCCCCCAGTACTCCTCTTTCTGCCGGGTCCCGTTGTAAAAGAACCTGACAAAGGAGATCAGCTCGTTGATGAAGCGCTGGAATTCTATTTCGTAGCGCCGCATTACTACGCTGGAGTCCGGATGCGACAACGTCCAGTCGACGGCTTCGGCAACTCCGCGCGCGCTTCTCAGCGCTATCGTCACGCCCGTGGCCATCAGCGGGTCGATGAACGCGCCGGCGTCGCCTACCAGCGCCCATCCCGGCCCCTGCATGCGGGCCGAACTATAGGACCAGTCGCGCGCCGTCCTGAAGTCGCTCACCTGCAACGCGTCGGCGGTCAGCCGCTTTATCTCCTTGGTTTTCCCGAGCTGGGTCGCGAAGAGCTCCGCCAGCTGGTTCCTTGAGGGCTCGGCGCCAGACCCGACGACCGCGGACAGCGGGGTGACGTATCCGACGCCGGTGGTGCCGTCCATCAGCGGAATGAACCAGAACCAGCCCGCGGTCGTGTGCTCCACGACGACGTCGCCTGCCCGGTCTCCCTCGTAGCGCTCGCACCCCTGAAAGTAGGCCCAGACCGCCATGTTGCGCAGGTCTTCGTGCCAGCGCAGCACGTCGAACCGCCGGGCAAGCAAGTGGGCCTGCCCGGAGGCGTCTACCACGAACGGCGCTCGCGCGGTGAGCTTGGTGCTCGCCGAGCGCAGCGCGTACTCGACACCGGTTACCCGGTCTCCGTCCTGGACGATTCCGGAGACCGTCGCCTCCTCAACTACGGTAACGCCGAGTTCCCGTGCCCTGGTTAGCAGCAAGGCGTCAAAATCGGCCCGCCGGAGCTGCCAGGCATATTCGAACTTAGCGACGTCCTTGAAGCGGAAGCTCCATGGCACGTCATCAGCGCCCCACCTGAACGTCCCGCCATATTTCTTGACGAACGCCGCGTTATCAACTCGTTCGAAAAGCCCTAGATCCCTAAGCGTCCAGATCCCGCCGGTAAGGAACGACTCTCCTATGTGATAACGAGGAAACTTCTCTCGTTCCAAGAGAAGTACATTCCGGCCCTTCTTAGCGAGGAGCCCGGCCGACGCGGATCCAGCGGGTCCTCCGCCGACGACAATGACATCAAAGTTTCCCCCGGCAGCAAGCACAGTGAGACGCCCGTCCTCTCGCTGAGATCCGCGGTGACGCCCGATAAGCAGAAAAGTAACCCAAGCGCTTGCTTGGGTCAAGGATTGTCTTTCGGTGGATCGGCCCTGAATCAGCAGTGCCGTTGCCGAGCATTCGTGCTGGTAGCTGGCTTGACTGGAGCCGGTTTTCGGCACCGCACCCAGTCCAGCGGCTGTAATTTTTTGTGTAAATCTGTGGGAAGGCTGGACGACCCCGGTGGTGCGGAGTTATGACAGATTGTGAGGGTTTTTGAGACCTCGCCTCGCCGCTGGCTAATCGGAGAGCTGATGAGAAGCCGCAGACTGCTTGCCACCGTATGTGCCGCGATCACGGGGGCCGCCCTAGTCACGGGGGCTAGCGCCAGTTTCGCGGCGAACGGCCGGGCCGCGACCGTACCCTGGACGGGTACCTGGTCCGCGTCGCCGGAAAGCGGCGGCCCGTCCTTCAGCCAGCAGACGTTGCGCCAGATCGTGCACACCAGCATCGGCGGCACGTCCGCCCGCGTGCAGATCTCGAATGTCTTCGGCGCCGCGCCGCTCGTAATTGCCGATGTCCACGTCGCGCTGCGCTCCTCCGGGTCCGCCATCACCGCGGGGACCGACCACACGCTCACCTTCGGCGGTCAGTCATCGACCACGATTCCGGCCGGCGGCCTGGCGATCAGTGACCCGGTCGCGTTCTCCGTTCCCGCGCTCTCCGACGTAGCGGTCAGCATGTACCTGCCGCAGCCGACCGGCTCGTCGACGTATCACCAGCAGGGTTCGGTGACCAACTACATAGCGTCCGGCGACGTCAGCGGCAACGCGAGCCTGTCCGGCGCCACGACGACCGGCAGCTACTACTTCCTCACCAACCTCGACGTCCAGAACTCGGCCGCACAGGGCGCCGTGGTGGCGCTCGGTGCCTCCATTACCGACGGTTTCTCTTCCACGACGGACGCGAACAACCGCTGGCCCAACGACCTGGCCGTCCTGCTGGCGGACTCCGGGCGCACCGTCGGCGTACTCAATCAGGGCATCAACGGGAACCGGCTGCTCGTGGACGGATCCGGCCAGAGCGCGCTGAACCGCTTCAGCCGGGACGTGCTTTCTCAGCCTGGCGTCAAGTGGGTGATCTTCTCCGACGATCCGCTCAACGACCTGGGGAACACCAGTCCGCCGCCGACGTCGGCCCAACTGATCGCCGGGCTGCAGCAGTTGATCTCGCTTGCCCACCAGAACGGGATCAAGTTCCTGTGCTCGACGCTGACGCCGTATCAGGGCGCGGCCTACTGGACCCAGCAGGGCGAAACGGCGCGGGAGGCGTACAACGCCTTCGTGCGCAGTTCGGGCAGCGGCTGCGACGGCGTAGTCGACCAGGACGTGGCCACCCACAACCCGGCCGATCCGACCATGTACCTGCCCGCCTACGACAGCGGAGATCACCTGCACCCCAACGCCGCAGGCCTCCAGGCGATCGCCAACGCGGTGAACCTGAACTTCTTCAACGCCGAGGGCCCCTTCGGCGGTACCCCGGCGGCGGTCCCCGGCACGGTCCAGGCGGCCAACTACGACACCGGCGGCCAGGGCACCGGCTACAGCGTCACCTCGGTCAACGGCACCGCCGACTCCTACCGGTCCGACGGTGTTGACATCGAGACCTGCACCGACACCGGCTGCGGCTACGACATCGGCTGGACCGGCACCGGCCAGTGGTTCCGCTACACCGTCAACGTCGCCACCGCCCGCAGCTACACCGTCACCATGCGGCTGGCCTCGCCCGACGGCGTGACCGACGCCTTTCACATAGCAAGCTCCTCCGGAGCCAGCCTGTCCGGCCCGGTCAATGCCCCCGACACCGGCGGCTGGCAGACCTGGACCACGGTCACCGCCACCGTCACCCTGCCGGCCGGACAGCAGACCCTGACCATCTACCAGGACAACGGCGGCTGGAACATCCACCAGCTCACCTTCGCCTGAGCCGTTCACGTCCGGCCCCTATTAGCTGCGTCCCACTCAGCGCTGATTGCATCGTGAATAACGAATATTGCTAATTTTAATAGCTGTCAGGGAAGAGCGGTACCCTCTGGCTGGCTTGTGTATGGTGACGAAAGTTGCCGGAACATAAATATTTCATTCTTGCTATCTTTAAAACGACCTTAATAATTCTGCAAGGCTGAATTAAAATCATCTTTTAACGGTTCGATAACGCTAGAATTAAGTATCAGCGTTAAACCGGCCCTCCCATCGCAGGTATCAGCCATCTGCCGACTAGCGGCAGGGAATGCGAGACACCGGTGATGTCCAAGAAAGGATCTGAACGGACCGCCATGACCGTCTCACGTCGTACGTTCATCACCTCCGCGGCAGCCGGATCGGCGCTCATCGCAGCGGGCGCCGCGAAACTGTCCGCCGCCGGGTCGGCACCGGACACGGCCACGCTGATGGCAGCGACCGCCAGCGCTCCCGGCGATGTTGTCGGGAAAATCACCGTGGGTTACCAGGGGTGGTTCGCGTGCATTGGGGACGGCGCCCCGATCCACGCCTGGTGGCATTGGAGCGCGAATGAGGGCGCGGCACCCTCGCCGAGTAACAACACCATCAAGGCCTGGCCGGACATGAGTGAGTACACCAAAGTCTTCCAGACGGCATATGCTCCGCTCGGCACCGGCGCCCCGGCGACATTGTTCTCGTCATTTGACCAGCAGACCGTTAGCACCCATTTCCTGTGGATGCAGCAGAACGGCTGTGACACCGCGGCCCTGCAGCGCTTTGACCCCAACACCGCCGAGGGCCCGACCCGCAACGCGGTCACCGCGTTGGTCAACACCGCGGCGCAGGCCTACGACCGCAAGTTCTACATCATGTACGACGCCACCGGGTGGACGAACATGGAGACGGAGATGCCGGCCGACTGGACCGCCAACATGGCCAAGTACATCTCTTCCCCCGCGTACGCGCACCAGAACGGCAAGCCGGTGGTCGGCATCTGGGGCTTCGGCTTCAACGACACCAGCCACCCGTGGACGGCCGCGGCCTGCCAGTCGGTGATCAACTTCTTCCACAACCAGGGCTGTTACGTGATGGGCGGGGTGCCGACGTGGTGGCGCACCGGGGTCAGCGACTCGCGCGCCGGGTACCTGAGCGTTTACAGCTCGTTCAACATGATCTCGCCCTGGATGGTGGGGCGGATCGGCACCGCGGCCGACTCCGATAACTTCTACACCAACGCCAACGTCGGGGACCAGGCCTACTGCAACGCCCACGGCATCGACTACCAGCCCTGTGTGCTGCCCGGGGACGTCTCGGCCAGGCAGCGGGCCAACGGCACCTTCATGTGGGAGCAGTTCTACAACATGGTCCGGGTCGGGGCGCAGGGCATCTACATCTCCATGTTCGACGAGTTCGGCGAGGGCAACCAGATCTGCAAGACCGCCGCCAGCCTCAGCGGTGTCCCGGCCGGCTCTGGCCTGCTGGCCCTCAACGAGGGCGGCACGGCCTGCTCGACGGACTTCTACCTGCGCATCACAAACGACGGCGGCCGGATGCTCAAACGCGAGATCGCGCTCACCAAGACCCTGCCAACGCCGCCGGTGCTCTAGCGGGGCAGTGTGACGGTCACCGGGCGCCCGGTGCGGGCCGAATCGTAGATTGCGTGGACCACGGCGAGCGTGCGGGCGGCTTCGGCGGTGGTGACCAGGGGCGGCCGTCCGGCCTCGACGGCGTCGAGGAAGTCGCGGTACTGGGCGGCATGGGCGTCCGACAGCGCGGCCGGGTCCGAACCGGCGCTCGGGTTAGGCGCGGAGGACTCAGGCAGCACGGCGGCGGCCTGGTTGGCGCCGCCGTCGCCGCCGTAGTCGCCGGCCGCTCCCTCGCCGGCGGCGGTATGGAAGTAGGCGAGCCGGTCGCCGTCGATGATCGCGGAGCCGCGGTCGCCGTGGACCTGGAGGCGGGCGGTGAGGCCCGGGTAGGCAGCCGTGGTGGCGTGCACGATCCCGAGCGCGCCGCTGGCGAAGGTGATGGTCGCCACGGCGGTGTCCTCGACCTCGATCCGCTCATGGGCCAGCCGGGCGGTGTGTGCGTAGACCTCGACCGGGTCGCCAAGCAGCCACACGAGCAGGTCGACCGTGTGGACGCCCTGATTCATCAGGGCGCCGCCGCCGTCCAGCGCCCAGGTCCCTCGCCAGGAGCCGGAGTCGTAGTAGTCCTGGCTGCGCCACCAGGCGATACTGGCCAGCCCCGAGGTGATACGCCCGAACCGTCCCTCGCGCACGGCCCGGTGCACGACCTGGCTGGCCGGATCGAAGCGGTGCTGGCTGATGACGGTGACCACGGCCGGACCGTGCGGACCTCGCGCCGCCGCCTCCGCCTCCATGATCGCGGCCGCGGCGGCCGGCGTCACATCGATCGGCTTCTCCACGATTACGTGTTTGCCGGCCTTGAGCGCGGCGACGGCGAGTTCGGCGTGGGTGCCGCTGGGGGTGCAGATCACGACCGTCTCGATGTCGGCCCGGGCGAAGGCGTCAGCCGCCGAACTGGTGTGCTCGGCACCGTGCGCCTGGGCCAGCTTCGCCGCGCGGTCGGGGATCTCGTCGGCGACCAGGGCCAAGCGGGCCGGGGAGCCGAGCGCGGCGATGGCGCCGGCGTGGACGGTGCCGATCACGCCGGCCCCGATGACCGCGAACTGCATGGCAGGGCCTCTCATCCTGGGGCTGTCTCCGGTCACCGGTAGGGGATGCCTTGTTCGTCGAGCAGCCCGGTGAAGGCGCGGTGCGCGGTGGTGAACAACTCGGCGCCGCTGAACCCGCCCATCGCCCCGGCGGAGGCAAGATGCGGCTCCAGCGAGAAGACCCCGTCGAATCCGTCGGCCCGCAGGGCGCCGACGGTCTCGCGCACCTCGCCGTCGCCCTGGCCGGCCGGCCGCACCTGGCCGCTGCCCATGACCGCATCCTTGATCTGGATGTACTCCAGGTACGGCCGGAGCAGTCGGTAGCCCTCACTGTGCGGGCGCACACCGCACTGCACGAAGTTGGCCGCGTCCCACGTCAGCCGCAGCACCGGCGAACCGACCGACTCGACGATGTCCAGACAGCGCCGCGGGGTGTCGCCGTAGATGTGCTTCTCGTTCTCGTGGACCAGGACCGCGCCGCGCCCCCGGGCGCGCTCGCACAGCGCTGCCATCCGGCGCAGCACCTCGTCGCGGTGAACCGCCGGATCGTCGCCGTCCGGTATGAAGAACGAGAAGATCCGGATGACCGGCGCGCCCAGCCGCTCGGCAACGTGCAGCGCCCGGTCCAGCCGGGTCAGGTGCCCGCCGAAGTCGTCGTGGACCCCGATCTTTCCAATCGGCGAACCCACCGACGAGACGCTCAGCCCGTTGGCCGAGAGCGTCGCGGCCACCTGATCGAGCTGCCCGTCATCCAGATCGAGCACGTTCGTATCCCAGGCGCTGCGGAACTCCACCTGCCCGATGCCCAGCTCCTTCAGCACCAGGCACTGCTCGTCAAGATCGGGTGAGATCTCGTCGGCGAACCCCGACAGCGTCCACACCGGCAGACCCTCCAAGTACTCACGCGCACCACTGGCGGCCGACGGTGCCGTCCGCCTCCCTGCCCCGCTGGAGGCTCCCCGGCGTAACGGTGCGCGAAACCAGGTGAGCGGAAGCTGTTTGTCTGGATTGTCCGATCCGGCGGCTCAGCCCTTGCTGGCGCCGACCGTCGGATGCGGCAGCGGCGGAATGTACCTGGGGTGGTAGAGGTGGGGGATCACGTGGGTGGTGATCTCGGGGGTGAACAGGACGATGACCGCCAGTGCGACAAGCACGCCGCCCGCTGTCAGCTTGGAGGCGGCGGTGATGCGTCCCACGTTGAGCCGTAGGCTTCCGGTGCGTACCTTCCAGCCGAGGAACTGGCCGACCGTAATGGCCAGGAACGCCTGGATGACGATGGCGGTGAAGATATCGTGCAATGGCAGGTAGTAGACGTTGAAGGCGAGCGTAAAGCCGATTACCAGATCATCCACGCTGGTGGCCAGGCCGAGGCCGATAATGGAAAGGCCGCGCGCGGTGACCATTGCCCGCACCTTGCCTGCCTCGTCGTCGTCATCGTCATCTTCATCGTTGTCATTGAAGGCCTCGTCTAGCATCCAGATGCCGATGGCGCCGACGACCAGCGGGACGATAATCGGGTCGATATACCGGCCGAAGAAAGTCTGCTCGACGACATCGGCCGCGTGACTGAGGCTGGCCGCGTGAATTTGGTAGGCATTGGCCGCGGCGCCATCGATGCGCAGGTTGGAGGCGACGCCGGTGAGGTGGGTCAGTGGCGTCGCTATTGCCATTCCAACCAGCGGCATGCCGATCTCGAACGCCAGCAAAAGCACGGTGATGCGTATCCGCTGCGCAAACGTCAGGCGCATTTCACCGTAAACGCCAAATGAGACGGCGAAGACGTCAAGGCACAAAGGCAGGGTAAAGCCCAGCAGCGTGAGCATGTTCCATCCCTTCGTCGCCTTGAATGCCGGACCACCAGGAGCCGGGCCCCGCATTTATACCATTAGACGAAGGCGACCATGGGGGTTGTTATAAATCCGTAAGAGCTTATCGGGTCCGCTGTCACTCCAGGATCACGTGTCGTGGCCACGTTAGAAGTCTGCAATATTGGACCTTCCGGGCCTCCCGCGCCATGTCAGCTGGTTATTCTGTTCTTTGTCTCCGGCGGCTGCACGGCCGGAGACAGCACGGCGGACGTGGAGGTGGATTGACCGCATGCCGAGAAGTCGTCTGGCACCGGTTGCGGCCCAGCTTGTCGTGCCCGTAGCGCTGGGCCTGATGATCGGCGGGGTGCTCGCGTACCAGGCGGGCTCGACCAACAACGCGGTTCAGCCGGTGCCGCTGGGGGCGGTGCCAAGCCCGACTCCCTCCTTCGCCAGGCCCGCGTCGGGGCCGACTGGTGCGGCGGCGTCCCCGAGTTCCATCTCGCTTGCGCCTTCGACGGCGACTCCGGTGGCGACCACCAGGATCGCGGCCACCCCGACGGCGACCGCCAGCCCGTCCGGGAGGTGACAAGGGTGATGAAGGGCGAGGGGACGCACGTTGAGGAACTTGGCGTTGGTGAACCGCCCGCGCATCCGGACGACGAAGCAGACCCGGGTGATGCCGTGCAGTCCCGGGCCGTACCGGATGCCTGGCGGAGCAAGGGCTTCCGGCTTTCCGTGATCGCAACGGCGTTCATCCTCGCGGTGGGGCTCAGTTTCGCCGTCGGACGGGTTTTCGGGCTCGGCAACACGGCGGTCCACTCGGCGATTCCCGCGCCGCTGAAGGGCGATGACATATTCGTCGAGGACCCGGACGACATCGGCCAGGACAACGTGTCGAACGCCATCGACGTGACCGGACAGGGCATGGTGCACGTCCTGGCGGGCGGGACGTCGGTCGGGATCGGCCTGGTGCTCACGCAGTCGGGAAAGGTGCTGACCACTTACCAGCCCGCCGCGGGCGCGGCGAACCTGGCGGCCCAGTACGTCCTTTCCGGCAAGACCTTCAAGGCCAGGGTGATCGGGGTGGACTCGGCCGCGGGCCTGGCCCTGCTCCAGATGGAAGGCGCCAACGGCCGGGCGTTCTCGACCGTCACGGTCGGGAACTCGGACACGATCGTCTCAAGCGCGGCCGCCATCAGGGAGACCACCTACCATGTGCCGGGCCAGGTCATGGACACGGCGATCAGCACCACGGGCAAGCAAGACGGGGTGTCCCTGGATGTCGGCACCTTGACCACCCTGAACACGACCGTCGACATCGACGGGACGACCTGGACCGGGCTGATGGCCTCTACGCTGTCTTCTGCGCTGCCGTGGGTGCTCGGTGACCCGCTGGTGAACCCGAACGGCCACGTGATCGGCATCCTGGTCGGGAATTCGAGGAGCGGCGGGGACACCGTCGCCTACGCGATCCCCATCAACGCGGCACTCGCCGCCGCCACGCAGGCAGCCGACGGCAACTCCTAGCGCGACACACTCACACCGGCCCGTCTGAGCCCGCTTTGCCCGCCCCTGAGGGTCATCGGTCGCCGCGGGAGTAAGCCGTATTCGTTCAGGATAATCAAAGGCAGCCGCCCGAACGAAGGGTGGTTACTCGGATCCCACCGCGGTGCTGATTTGGTGATGTGCGGAGAACCGCCTTGACTGCGGCGGCAAACACACGGCAACATATCCGGGCACATCACAATATTTCGCGTGATTCTGGTCCACGACGCAGGGGATGGCATGGGTGACCGGCGAGCCCGGCGGCACCGGAACCTAGAGGCCATCCGCCTCATGGATCCGGACCTTGACTATCATGCGATCTTCCGGCTGACCGCTCTTACGGAGTTCCCGTGGGACGTCAAAATGGGGCTGAGCATGGCCTTCTGCCGGGTATTCGGTGTCCCGTCGATCGCTGCGCTGCTGGAGTCCACCGGTGAAATCACCCAGCGGACGCGGAAACGCGCCGAGGACACCAGGCTGCTCATCTACGAGATGATCGACCACGGGTTCGATCATCCCCGCGGCCGAGCCGCCATGCGCCGCCTCAACGGCCTGCATCACCAGTTCACCATCAGCAACGACGACTACCTCTATGTCCTCGGCACCTTCATTTTCATGCCGGTTAGGTGGCTGGACAAGTACGGGTGGCGGCCGCTCTGCTGTCACGAACGGCGGGCCGCCTATGTCTTCTACCGGGAACTTGGGCGGCGGATGAACGTCAGTCAGATCCCGCCGTCCTACCCCGAGTTCGAGACGTGGTTTGACGACTACGAGCGCCGGGAGTTCAGCCGCACCGCTGACGGCGTGCGGCTGATGCAAGCCACGCACCAGGTCCTGGTGAACCGGTTTCCCCGCGTGCTGTCCGGTGTCGCCGGTGCCTTCGTGGCCGGGTCCCTTGATGAGCCGCTGCGCGAGGCCGTTGGCGTGAACGGCCCGCCGGCCGCGGTGCAGGCCGCACTGCACGCGACACTGCTGGCAAGAGCCCGGATCGAGCGGTTCATGCCGCCCCGCCAGGCTCCCTCGTTCCAGCCCGGCCGCCCCTCAAGTACCTACCCCGACGGATACGAGATCAGCGACCTCGGCCCGGTCGGGGACGTCGCTTCCGGCGTCCGATGACGCTGAGGTCACGGCGGCGTGCTGCCTAGTCAGCCCGATCGATGCGCGAACGGCGACGGACCGTTCGATGACGTCGCAGCCTGCCACGATGGTGCGCCCCGCAGACGTGGGGAGCAAGGTGGCCAGGATGCGCACGGTGGTCGGCTTGCCGGCGCTGTTGCGTATCCTGTGCCGTCTGTCCGGGAAATCAGGCAGGCGACCGAGAACGCGGCGCTTCTGCCGTATGTCGATCATCAGCCCGGCATGGGTCCGGCGAGCCCTGGCCGGCCGCTGGTTCGTCGCCGGGTCTCCTGCGGATCGCTGCCCGCACGGGTTCGTTATACCGGACAAAGCCCCTAGCCAACTCCGTCCCTAGCGCCGTTTTGACTAGTCGACAGTAGTCATGCATAGTGATGCTATCGAACGGAGTTGATCAGGCCGAAAATGGTCGATAAATCGTTCGCTAATCCATGTTCTCTTGAGAGGGGGACGCTGGTGAGCTGGTGGCGCACGGGTGCGCTGCTGCCTGCTTCCAGTGCCGCTGCCGGATGTCGGTGGCTGTCGGTACGGTGCGGGCATGCCGAATCAGGCTGACCCCGGTGACAGTGCGCCGCCCTCGCGCCGGCCGTCACCGGGCCGCAGGGCGCCAGGCGGCCAGCCTACGCCGCACGACTCGGTGTTCCGGCAGGTCTTCGGGGTGCCCGCCAACGCGGTGTCCCAATTGCGCGCGGTCCTGCCGCCGGGCCTGGCGGCCCAGCTGGACTTGGGCCAGCTGGCCCGCGTGCCTGCGAGCTTCGTCGACGAGGCGCTGAAGTGGCGGCACTCGGACCTGCTGTTCACCGCGCCGCTGGACGGACGGGACGCCTTCGTGTACGTCCTGGTGGAGCACCAGAGCAGGACTGACCCGCTAATGGCCTACCGGATGCTGCGATACGTCACCCGGATCTGGGACCACTACCTGCGCGACCATCCCGAAGCCCGGCAGTTGCCGGCGGTGTTCCCGCTGGTCGTCCACCACGGCCGCAGCCAGTGGGCCGCCCCGGTGCGGCTACTGGAGCTGATCGGCCTCACCCCTGCCGCCAGGCAGGCGATGCAGGCATACCTGCCCCAGTTCGAGTTCCTGCTCGACGACCTGGCCGGCGTCGACGGCCGGCAGTTGCGGGAACGCGAGCTGACCCCGGCAGCGCTGATCGCCTTGCTGCTGCTCAAGACCGCAGCCGGGCAACCCCCGCATCACCGCCGAGCTGCGGCCGTGGGCCGACCAGCTGCGCGCGGTCCTGGACCAGCCCGGCGGCGGTGAGGTGTTCATCGCGTTCCTGACGTACATTGAGCTGGTGAGCGAGACCCCGGCCGGCGAACTGCGCGACCTGGCCGCCTCGCTCGGCCCGGACGCAGAGGAGGCGTACGTGACCACCGCAGAGATGCTCCGCGCCGAAGGCGAGGCCCGCGGCGAGGCCCGTGGCGAGGCCCGCGGTCGCGCCGAAGAGCGAGCTGAGGCGCTTGTGGAAGTGCTGACCGTCAAGTTCGGCCCGCTTCCCGAGAGCGTGACCAAGACGGTACGCGCAGCCTCCCTCGACCAGATGCGGGCCTGGACGGCCCGCGCCGTGACTGCCGAAACGCTGGACCAGGTCTTCTCGTAATCAGTGACCTGCGGGTTGCCGCACGTTGGGGGCCAACTCCCGTTCTGTTAAGACCAGCCACTTTCTAACCAGCAATAAAAGCCACAATCCCGTAACGGGATTGTCGACACCGTTGCGCATCCTGTGCTGTCTGAACTGCGGAAACAGCTAACCGCACCGTCCGGTGGCCCTTGAGGTGACAGCAGCACCGTTCTGTTCGCGCCGTTGGCAGGGACAGCCCCCGGGATGATCACTGCGGCGCGCGTGGGCCGGGTCAGGCGCTTCGTCGAGGAGAACCACGCGCGGCCGGTGAGGTCTTCGTTCTTTAAGTCCGCGGTGATGCGTCCACCTGGTACAGGTCGGCGCTCCTCATGGTCAGGCCCCTCCCTTTACACATGCCGTGACCCGGCGGCGGGATGCGCAGTCCGTCATCGTGTACGGTTGACGATATCCGACGAGATCGAAAGTTGTCACCGGCCTGCCCTGCCGCCCCGTTGACGGCAGGCGAGCGGCTGCTGTCGGCCACCTGGCGGACCTGCTACCGGGAGTTACGGGCGGCCGAGCAGAACGTTTCCGGGCTACTATTACGTAGTAGTAGTAATACGGGATACCACGGCTGGAGGCCGCCATGGTGCTGAACAGCAAGGGGCAGCTCACCATCCCCGCGCACCTGCGGGACAAGTACGGGCTGCACCCCGGAGACGATATCGAGGTCGTCGAGGTCGACGACACCCTGCGGATCGTCCGCGCCGAGGGTGCCGAGACCCGGGGGCAGAGGCTGGCCCGACAGCTGCGCAACACCGCCACCGGGAAGGACGTGGCGGGCATGAGCACCGACCAGATCATGGCGCTGCTACGTGGCGAGTAGCCCGGTGGCGATCCGCCCCGCCACCCTGATCGACTCCTGCGTCCTGCTGGACGTCATCACCGGCGACAAGCAGTGGGCCGATTGGTCCGCCGTGCAGCTCGCGGCTGCCGTTGACACAGGCCGGGCGGTGATCAACCCGCTCATATACGCCGAGGTCTCCGTCGGCTACCAGACCGTCGAGGAGATAGAGGAACTGCTGCCGTCCGACGCTTACGAGCGCGAGCAACTGCCCTACCTCGCGGGTTTCGCCGCAGGGAAGGCATTCCTGCAGTACCGTCGCGGCGGCGGGCAGAAGCGGTCCCCGATGCCGGACTTCTACATCGGCGCGCACGCCGCCGTTGCCGGTTACCGGCTGCTGACCCGCGACGTCAACCGGTACCGTACCTATTTTCCAACTATCGACCTCATCATCCCGCCCCAGAGCGAAGGCGAAGACGAGACAGCCGGGTAACCAGCACGGATCAGTCCCCGACGATCTGTATCAGTTGAGTGCCTTGCAATGAAAGCCACGATCCCCTGTTCGCCCAGCTCATCACCGGCAAGGACAACGACTACAGCCCGGATGCAGGGCTAGTGGAGACCGGCTTTCCACCGGTCACGGTGATGGTCATCGACGATGGTCACGGTGGCTGCTCCGCCTTAGAGTGGAGATGTCTCTTCAGATGGAGGGCAGGGTCATGGGGTTACATCGGCCGTGAGGCCAAGATGATCGAGGTGCTGCCCGCCGAGCAGCCGGTCCTCGGGCCGGAGCCGGCCATAGCTGGCCAGCCGGCGCCGCCTGGTCCTGCCGTCGTGCTCCCGGACCAGCCGGAGTACGAGCCAGTTCCCAGCTGACCGGTGAAGGCGCCGTTCGACGGTCCGGACCTCCGCGAGGTGCCGGAACTGCGGGTCGGCGAGATCCGCGCCCTGCGCACCTTCCGGCTGGACCCGGACGGCACGATGCGGCCGGTCACCCTCTCCCAGGCGGCCTGGACCGACGGCGCTAACACGGCCAGGTGCAACCGCGGGGTGCACGCGCCGGCCGCGCCCGACTGCACCTGCGGTTTCTATGCCTACGGCTCGCTGGACTCCGCGAACGGATATCCCTTGCTGACCGCGCAGCTGCTCGCCGTGGTCGCCTGCTGGGGCAGGGTGGTGCCGGGGACGCTGGGCCTGCGCGCGCATCGAGGCGGTCTGGCTCGCCCCGGTCCTGATCTCCAGCGGCACGGAGGCTCAGGTGCGCCACCGGTACCCGTCCGCCGTGATCTACCGCAGCCGCGAGGCCATGCTGCTGCACCATCCCCTCACCCAGCTGGACACTTACTCGCCCCGGGAGCAGCCGCAGGCGCCGCCGCCGAGTCGCCCCAGACAGCGGAAACCCGTCGCTACGGTGCTCGCCGAGCTCGGCCCGGGCCTAGTGATCTACGGCTTCTACTGCGTCCTGTGGATGGCGGCCGCTGTCGTGGGCCTAGCGCTGCTCGTCATCCAATTTCTTCGGTTTCTCGGCCTGCTGCACTGACCGGCACCAGTCCTTTCCAGCCTCTCCCCGTGTGGTGTTAGGCGGCCAGGGCCGGCCTAACACCACACGGGGATCTTGAACGCTCGTGCCCTCGATGACGGTGTGGGTGGGGTTGGGGTCGCGCAGGTGATCTTCGCGTGTACGTGTGCTCGATTGATTCGCGAACATTTGATGGTCGGCAACGCGGGAAATGTGTCAGATGAGCGATCTATTATGCGGATTATGCGTCAGGTGCTCGACGAGACGGAGCGGCGGATCGCCGCGGTCCTGCTCGCCTCGCCGCGTGCCACCTGGCGCGAGGTGGGCGGCTGCCTCGGGCTGTCCGAACGCACGGTCGTCCGCCGCGCCGCGCCCATGTACGCGGATGGCACCCTGCGAGCCACCGCTGTCCGCAACCCCATGCACCCGCCTCACCTGATCCCGATCGCGCTGCGCATTCGCTGCCGCCCCAACAAGATCCGCCAGGTAGCCTCCGCCTTGGCCCGCCGCACCGACACCATCTGGGTTGACATTCTCAGCGGCGGTGACGAGATATCCGCGATGTTCTTCCTCGACGGACCCGACAGCCGCAACACCCTGCTGCTGCGGGACCTGCCCGCCACCGACGCGGTGGAGTCGTGGACCGCCCACACCCTGCTCCAGGTCTTCCCGACCGCGTTCCGGTGGACCGCCGGACTGCTGACACCCGAGGAGATTGCCCGGCTCGCCGCCGCCGCCGGCCGGGGCCGCCGCACCGGTCGCGCCGCACAGCATCGACGCTGCCCTGATCGCGGCCCTGACCGAGAACGGCCGGGCCACCTACACCGAACTCGCCCACCGCACCGGCAGCACGGCGCTCACCGTTCGCCGGCGACTTGACGCGCTTGAGCGCGGCTGGGTCCTGCGGCTGGCCACGGAGGTGGACCTGGCCCTGCTCGGCGCGGATGCTGAGGCACTGCTGTGGATGACCGTGCAACCCGGCGCGCTTGAGGAGACCGCCCGGACCCTCAGCGCCCACCCGCAGGTCCGGTTCACCAGCGCCACCACCGGCCCCACCAACCTGGTCATCGCCCTTTCCGCGGCCGACCTCAACGACCTCTACACCTTCCTCATCGCAACCGTCGGCCCGCTCAAGCAGATCACCTCGATTGACACCACTCCGCTGCTGGCGACCATCAAACGCACCGGGCTAATCCGGCGTCCCTAGGGGAGTGCCAGAACGCGGACGGTAGTAGGTGAGAACGGCGGGGTCCTTGAGCGTGCTGAAGTAGCGCTCGCTGCCCCAGGTCTCATGGTTGCCGATGACGTAGAGGCGGCGCTTGGCGCGGGTGACGGCGACATTCAGCAGGTTGGGGGTCTCCCGCGCGAACCGGCGGGAGCCGGGCCGGTCCGGGTCGCCGAGTTGCCGAGGACCGCCGCCATCAGCGCCCGGGTGCCGTCGCCGGTGACCGCCCGCGCGGTCGCCGTGAAGTAGTCGACCTGGGCGGCGAGCCAGGAGATGCGATCCGCACCGGATCGTCGGCCATGCTCACCACCGCCTCAGGACAGTGCCGCGAGCTTTGAAACCCCGCAAACTCGGTACATGTCCGCCGGGAAGGAGCCGGGCTACGCCAGGCCGGTCATCAGCTCGCTCCAGGCGAGGGCGGCCGCCGAGGACGGCTCGGTGTACCGGGCGAGCCGGGCCCGGGCCACCCGGGCGGCGTAGGGGTCCGCGGCGGCGTGCTCACCGCAGCGGCTGAAGAACATGTTCGACCACCAGTCCGCGTACTCCTGGTAGCGCCAGGTGCGGGCCAGGCACGTGGCGGAGTAGGCCCGCAGGCCGCTGTCGTCGCCGGCCTGGACGTAGTCGCGGGCCGCGTTGACGAACGTCTCGGCGTCGTAGAGGGCCAGGTTCATGCCCTTGGCGCCCATCGGGGAGATCACGTGCGCGGCGTCGCCGAGCAGGTACAGCCTGCCGTGGCTCATCGGCTCGAAAACCTGGCTGCGCAGCCGGACGAGCTCGGTCTCGGTGACCGGGCCGGCGGCGAGGTCCGGCAGCCAGAAGCGCTCGCTCAGCTGCGCCCAGATCCGCTCCTGCGGCCAGTCGGCCTGCGTGTCGCCCGCCGGGATCTCCAGGTAGAACCGGGCCGCCTTCTGGCCCCGGGCGAAGGCGGCGGCGAAGCCCCTGACGCCGATGCCGAAGCACGGGTAGCGCGGGGCCGGCGTGTCGGCCAGGACGGCCAGCCAGGTCACGCCGTAGTCGCGGGTGTATGCCGTCAGCACGCCGTCGGGGATGCTGCCGCGGCTTACCCCGTGGTCCCCGTCGCAGCCCGCGATGAGGTCGCACGCGATCTCGCGGGCGGTGCCCGCGCCGTCGGTGTAGGAGACGACCGGCCGCCGCGAGTCCAGGCCGCTCATGGCCACGTCGGCGGCCTCGAACCGCAGGTCTCCGCCGTCATCGAGGAACGCGGCGATCAGGTTGCGGACCAGGGCCTGCTGCGGGGCCAGCACCCCGACGTACTCCTGGGCGTGGGCGTCGCGGCCGATGAAGACCGGTTCCCCGTCAACCCGGACCTCGATCGTGTTGTCGGCCGGGAACGTGCCGAGCAGGCCGCCGAGCCCGTGCTCGGTGAACATCCGCACCCCGCGGTACTCCACCAGGCCGGCTCGCTGCCGCTGCTCGACGTAGGCCCGCGACTGCCGCTCAAGGACGACGCAGTCGATGCCGCTCCGCCGCAGCAGCATCGCGGTGGTCAGCCCGGCAACCCCTCCGCCGACGATCGCGACGGTCGTTTCCTCGCGCGTTGCCTGCATCGTCATGGGGCGCACCTATCGGCGTGAAGTGGTCACTGCGGCAAACCGGGCCAATCGTAACAAGGGAACAGCGGTCAGTGAGCCATCGCCGTGGCCGCGAGCGCCATGTCCGCCGAACGGGTGCGGAAAAGGCGCCGGGGCGGGCAATCCCGTTGGCGTCGTGGGCCGTACTTGATCACGAGAGGCAGTTCCCCGCCCGGACAGCAGGGGCAGGAGCGGATGCGCGCGTCGGTGTCCTGCCTGGAACTGGAAGAGGCTTGTCGGAACACATTTTCATATTCACCCCCGGATGGTGCGGATGAGCGGGGCAGCGGTTGAGTTTCGGCTGCTGGGGCCGATGCAGGTCCGGGTCGGCGGCCATCTGGTGGATATCGGCGCGGCGCGCCAGCGGTGCGTACTGGCGGTGCTGCTGCTGGACGCGAACCGTCCGGTGTCGGCCGATCAGCTCGTGGAGCGGGTGTGGGGCGACGGCCCCCTGCCCGATCATCCGCGTAAGGCGGCCCAGGTCTACGTGTCCCTGCTGCGGCGCGCGCTGGCCCGCGTTGAAGGAGTGTCGATCACCCGCCATTCGGGTGGCTACCTGATTGACGTAGACGAGCACCGGGTGGACGTGTACGAGTTCCACACGCTGATCGGACAGGCACACGCGGCCGGCCAGGACGCCGATGCCATAACGCTGTACGAGCGGGCCCTGGGACTGTGGCACGGGGAAGCGCTGAGCGCACTGGACACACCCTGGGTCAACACCGCGCGGGGCACCCTGGAAAAGGAGCGGCAGGCGGCTGAGCGTGACCTGACGGATCTTCAGCTGCGGCACGGGCGGCACGGGGCACTGCTGGCCCGGCTGTCGGCCTGGGCCGAGCAGCATCCGCTCGACGAGCGCCTGGCCGGCCAGCTGATGCTCGCCCTCCACCGCAGCGGTCGCCAAGCCGACGCGCTGCACCACTACCGGCAGCTGCGTGAGCACCTGGCCGACGAGCTGGGGGCCGATCCCAGTCACTCGCTGCAACGCCTGCACCAGCAGATCCTGGCGAATGATCCGGCCCTCGCCCCGCCCACTCGGCCTGACGAGGGGGCGCCACGCATCACCGAGCCCGGGCCGGGCCCGCGGATTACCGTGGCGCCGCGCCAGCTGCCGCCGGGCATCGGGCACTTCACCGGCCGCGCCGGCGCGCTCAGGACCCTGGACACCCTGGCCGCGCGAGTCGGCGGGCCGGGCGGCGCGGTCGTGATACCAGTGATCGACGGGACCGCGGGAATCGGCAAGACCGCCCTGGCCGTCCACTGGGCTCACCGGCAGGCCGACCGGTTTCCCGACGGGCAGCTGTACGTGAACCTGCGCGGCTTCGACCCGACCGGCTCGCCGGCTGAGGCATCTTCGGTGATCCGGGGATTCCTCACTGCCCTGGGCGTGCCCCCGCCCCAGGTCCCGCCGGACCTGGAAGAACAGGCCGGGTTGTACCGCAGCCTGCTGGCCGGGCGGCGGATGCTGATCGTGCTGGACAACGCGAGCGACCCCGAGCAGGTCGGGCCGCTGCTACCCGGATCGGCCGGGTGCCTGGTCCTCGTCACCAGCCGCAACCGCCTCACCAGCCTGATCGCGCTGCAGGGGGCCCACCCGGTGACCCTGGACCTGCTCACCCTGGACGAGGCCCGCGACCTGCTGGCGCAGCGGCTCGGGGCCGAGCGGGCCGCCGCCGAGCCCGGGGCCGTCGATGACCTGATCGAGTTGTGCGCGCGGCTCCCGCTGGCGCTGAACATCACCGCCGCGCGCGCCGCCACCAATCCGGGCGTTCCCCTGGCTACCCTGGCCGGCCAGCTAACGGAAGCCCAGGCCAGTTGCGAGGCGGCCCTGGCCCTGTACCGCCAGCACCGGTCCGAGCACGGCGAGCCTGGCCCGCTCGACAACCTCGGCGTCATCGCCCACTGCCTCCACGGCTACGAACGGGCCATCGACTACTACCGCCGGGCCCTCGACCTGTGCCATGACGACGGCGGCACCTACACCGAGGCCGATATCCTCGACCACCTCGCCGAGACCTACCTCGCGCTCAACCAGCCGCAACCGGCCCATCTCGCCTGGGCGCAGGCGCACAAGTTCTACTAGGCGCAGTACCGCCTGGCCGACAGCCGGCGCGTGTCGCAAATGATAGCCACGAGCGCAGCTAATTCAGGTGCTAATCACCTGGCTTGAGCGTTGGGCTGTCTCAGGCGCGATCCGCTGGGCCGGCGGAGTCCGCGATCCGCTCTACCGTAAGCGGTGAAATCCCTGCTCAACGCGGAATCCCATCGTTGAAATTACATCGTTGAGTAAAAGAGTTCTAAGCAATCATTAAATTCCGCAATCATATCTTGCTATCAGGACGGAGATCGATGATCCGTTCGCCGGCGAAGGGAGTTGGTGACCAGCGGCACCCCTCGGCCTTGATTCTCGCGGAAACGGTTTCTTTGGCTTCTCTTCGGCGCTGACCGCCACATTTCGAATGCCGTGGCAAAGGCGCAGCGAAGGCGACGACTTCCAAGGGAAGGGATAATGCCGGTCAATCAGCTACCCGGAAACGCGGGCCCGGACGGTCACCTGGTCGCGCTGCCAGGAACCGGCTGGTCGGTCTGGCGGCAGGCGGTGCTGCGCACCACCGGCTTCCCAGCCCGGGGGCTGGCCCGCCTGGCCGCGCCGGAGTGCGCCGCGACAGCGGACGCGTACCTCGACGGCTCGGCCGGGGCAGCGGAATTCGACAAGGCGTTTGCCGAGACGGTCAGGCACTGCTCGCGCGAGGTGTACTCGATCGCGACCGATGCCCGCTTCCGTGAGGCGGTGACCTGGCAGAGCAGGTCCGTGCTGGCGGCGCTTGACGGCATCGGCAAGGCCGGCCCGAGCCGGCGCACAAACGGGCGGACGAACGGAAGAAGCAGCGCGAGCGCGAGCGGATCATCGCCCGCTACTGGCAGCGGTACTGCGCCAAGACGGAAACCATCGGCTTCTTCGGGCCGGTCTGCTGGGTCAGCATAGACCCCGACGCCCCCGCCGTTACCGCCCGGCCCGGCGCCGGGCTGCTGCGTGACCGGCGGGTCTTTCTCGAGCACTGGGCGCTCACCGCGTACGCCGATGCCATCGCAGCCGACCCCGCCGCCCGCCGCTGGCTTCCGCCTGCCCTGCACCCGCACCTGACGCTGGACGGCAATCACATCATTGAACCGGCGAAACGGCCGCTGTCGCTATCGCGGGCGGAGGCCTCGCTGCTGGCCCAGTGCGACGGCCGCAGGAAAGCGGTGGAGATCGCGCGCCGCGCGGTGGCCGGCCCGGCTTACGGCGTGCATGCCGAGGAGGACGTCTACCTGCTGCTCGGCCTGGCTGGCCGAGCGCGGCGTCCTGCACTGGGACCTGGACCTGCCGATGGACCTCGAATGCGAGCAGACGCTGCGCGACCGGCTTAACGCGATCGGCGAAGCGGATGTCCGCGAAGCCGCGCTGGCCGGCCTGGACCGGATGTGCCGCGCGCGCGACGCCGCGGCCGCGGCCGCGGGCGAGCCGGACGCCCTCGGCCCGGCCCTCAGCCTGCTCGAAGCGGAGTTCACCGCGGTCACCGGCCGCCAGGCGTACCGGAGGCCGGGCCAGATGTACGCGGGGCGCGACCTCTGCTGGGAAGAGACCACGCGTGACCTTGACGTGGTCATCGGCCTGCCCGTGCTCGAAGCGATCGCGGCCCCGATGGCGGTCATCTTGCAGGCTGCCCGCTGGGTGTCCGCGGCCATCGCCGACGCCTACCTGAGCGCCCTGCGCGGGCTTTACGAAGAGCTGGCGGCCGAGCTCGGCTCGCCCGACGTACCGCTCGGCCAGCTCTGGTTCCTCGCGCAGGGACTGTTCTACGGCTCAGCGGGGCGGCCGGCCGACGCCGTCACGGCCGACCTCGCCCGGCGGTGGGCCCGGCTGTTCGGGCTTGACACGCTGAGCGGGGACGCGCCTGGGCTGACCCTGAGCAGCGCCGCGCTGATGCCGATGCTCTTTCAGGTCTTCCCGGCGCAGCGGCCCGGCTGGGCGGACGCGCGGCTGCACAGTCCCGACCTGCAACTGTGCGCCGCCAGTACCGACGCCATGGACCGCGGTGAGTTCACCGTGGTGCTCAGCGAGATGCACGTCGCGTGGGCCACGAACAGCTGCGGCCTGTTCGCCTACGGGCATGGCGACCCGGCGGCGCTGCGGGCGGCGCAGTTGGCCGATCTCGGGCCCGGGCGCGTGCGTCCGCTGCTGCCCGCCGACTGGGCGCGCAACACCTCGCGGCTGGCCTGCGCCCTTGACGATCGCAGCGACGTCCTGCTCGGCTTCGCCGCGGCCCCGGGCGCCGACCCGGACCGGCTGCTGCCCATCACCGCCGTGTCCGTCCGCGACGAGGCAGGCGCGCTGGTGGCCCGGTCAGGCGACGGCCGCCGCTGGCCGCTGGCCGAGATCTTCGCCCGGCCGCTTTCTGAGGTTGCGGTGGACGCGTTCAAGCTGGCCGGAACCGGGGCGCACACCCCCCGGATCACGCTCGACCGGATGGTGATCGCCCGGCAGACCTGGCGCACCACGGTGGGTGAGTGCGGGCTGGCCTCCGCCGTGGGCGACCGCGAGCGCTTTCTCGCCGCGCGGCGGTGGCGTCGCGGGCTCGGCCTGCCCGAGCAGGTCTTCGTCAAGGTCGCGGCGGAGACAAAACCGCTCTTCGTCGATCTGACCAGCCCGCTGTACGTGGCCTCCCTCGCCACGGTGCTCAGAGCGGCCCGGGCCAGCGGCGGCGACGAGGTGGCGGTCGTCGTGACCGAGATGCTGCCGACGGCAGACCAGGCCTGGGTGCCGGACTCGGCCGGCCGCCGGTACATCTCCGAACTCCGGCTGCAGGTGCGTGACCCGGAGCCCGCCCGCCCGCGCCTGGAAGGATCCCAGTGACTGAAGCATTCATGCGGCGGGCCTGGACGGACGGCGAGGCGTGCGACCTTCCTGAAGCGACGCTGCCCGGCCTGATCCTCGCGCAGGCTAGGCGGGCCCCCGACGCGGTCGCGCTGCGGCAGTGGGACCGGCGGCTGAGCTACGGCGGCCTCGCGGCCAGCACCGGGCGGCTGGCGGGGCTGCTGCGGGCCGCGGGGGTGGCGCCGGAGACGCGGGTGGGCATCTGCGTCCGGCGGTCGCTGGCGCTTCCGGTGGCGGTTGTCGGCGTGCTCCGGGCCGGCGGCGTGTACGTGCCGCTCGACCCGGGCCACCCGCGCCGCCGTCTCGACACGATCGTGGACGACGCCGCGGTGCGGGTCGCCGTCGTCGACAACGCGGGCAGGGCGCTGCTCGACGGCGGCGGGCTGCGCCTCATCCAGGTGGACACCGCCGACCAGGCTGACCCCGGTCCGGGTCTCCTGGAGCCTGATCCCGGCGGTCCCCGGCCCGGTAACGCCGCGTACGTCGTGTACACCTCGGGCTCGACGGGGCGGCCCAAGGGCGTGGTGGTGACCCATCGCACCGTCGCCGGATTCGCGGCCGCCGCCGCCCGGCGACTGACGCTGGACGCCGGCTGCCGGAGCGCGGGGTTCTCCGCGCTCGGGTTCGACCTGTCCGTGCTCGACTTGATCATCCCGCTCACCCAGGGCGGGGCGGTGCAGTTCATCCCGGACGAGGACCGCGTCGACCCGGCGCGACTTGAGCGCTTCCTGCGAGAGCACCAGGTGACCACGCTCATGCTGCCGCCTGCCGTGCTGTCGCTGCTTGACCCGGCCCAGCTGCCCGGGATCGCCGAGGTCGTCGCCGCGGGCGAGACCTGCGGGCCCGAGCAGGTGGCCCGCTGGTCGGTGCCGGGGTCACGCCGGTTCCACAACTGGTACGGCCCGACGGAGACCACCGTGCTCGCGACCGGCGCAGAGCTGTCTGGCTCGTGGGACCGGCCGCTTCCCGTCGGCCGTCCGCTGCCGGGCTACCGGGTCTACGTGCTCGACGAGCGGGCCCGGCCGTGCCCGCCCGGTGCCGTCGGCGAGCTGTGCATCGCCGGACCGCAGCTGGCCCGGGGCTACCTCGGCCAGCCCGGGCAGACCGCGGCGCGGTTCGTTCCCGACCCGTTCAGCGAAGCTCCGGGCGACCGGATGTACCGCACCGGCGACCTGGGCCGCTGGGAACCGGACGGGGTGCTGAGCTTTCACGGCCTGCTCGACCGGCAGGTGAAGATCCAGGGACAGCGGGTCGAGATCGGCGAGATCGAAGTCGTGCTGCGGGCGCACCCGCGGGTCCGGCAGGCGGTGGTGGACGTCGCGACCGATTCGGCCGGCCGCAAGCAGCTGGTCGCCTACCTCGCTCCCGCCGACGGACCGGACGCCGCCGAGCTGCGGGCCTACGTGGGGGAGCGGCTGCCCCCGGCCATGGTGCCCGCCCGGGTGACGCTGGTCGCGGCGCTGCCGCTCAACCCGAGCGGCAAGGTCGACCTGGCCGCCCTGCGCCGCCACGCCGCCGACGCCGACAACGCCGCCGCCGACACCGCCGGGCGGGCGCCGGTCGCGGCCACCGGCGTGGCGGGAGTGGTCGCGGCCGCCTGGTCGGAGGCATTCGACTCGGCCCGGCCCTCGCCCGACGACGACTTCCTGGCCTCGGGCGGCCATTCCCTGCTCGCCATGCGGCTGGTGTCGGTACTGCGGGCCAGGACCGGGCGGCAGGTCGCGGTGGAGGACGTCTTCGCCGGCCGGACGCTGGGCGGCATGATCGCCCGGGTCGAGGCGGCACCAGCGGCCGAGGCGGAGCGGCTTCCCGCTGGCTCCGCGCCGGCCCTGTCCGCCGCGCAGCGGCAGATGTGGTTCGTCGAGCAGCTCACCCCAGGCGTCCCCGTGCATAACGTCGCCATGGCCCAGCGGCTGTGGGGGCAGCTCGACCGGCCGGCGCTCCGGGCCGCGCTCCGCTTCGTCGCGACGCGGCACGAGGTGCTGCGCTGGCGCATCGGGCACTCGGGCGGCGTGCCAAGCGTCGCGGTCGATCCGCCCGCCGACGTGCCGCTGCCCGTCGACGACCTCAGCGTGCTGCCGGCCGCTGAACGGGAGGCCAGGCTGCGGGCCGTGCTCGATCACGAGGCGCGGCAGCCACTCGTCCTCGCCGCCGGGCCGCCCTGGCGGGCCCGGTTGATCCGGGTCGGCCCGCAGGACCACGTGCTCGCGATCACGGTCCACCACATCGTCTTTGACGGCTGGTCATGGCATGTCCTGTACCGCGACCTCGCCCGCGGTTACCGCGGCGAGCCGGCCGCCGCGGATCCGCCGCCAGCCGCATTCGCCGACTATGCCGCGCGGCTCGCCCGCCGCGAGGAGGCCGGCCGGCGGCAGGACGGGTCCTGGTGGGCCGGTCACCTCGGCGGCGCGGCGCGCGTGCTCGACCTGCCACGAGACCAGCCCCGGCCGCCCATCCAGACCTTCCGCGGCGCGAGCAGCACCCTCGAGATCGGCCGTGAGACGACCGCGCGGATCGCTGACCTGGCCAGCCGGATCGGAGTCACCCGGTACGCCGTCCTGCTGGCCGCGTTCGGCCAGCTGCTGCGGCGGCTCACCGGCTCCAGGGACTTCGTCATCGGGGTCCCGGTCGCCGACCGCGACCACGTCGCGTTCGAGTCCGCGATCGGCTCGTTCCTGCAGGTCCTCCCGCTGCGCTGCACCATCGACGATGAGCTCGGGCTCGCCGTGCACGCCCGGCGCTGCCAGGACGAGCTGGCGGCGCTGCGCGCCCACCTGAGCGAGCCGCTCGGGCGGATCGTCGAGACCCTGGGCGGCCAGCGTGACCTGTCTCGCAATCCGCTGATCCAGGTGCTCTTCAACATGGACAACTTCGCTGAGGTTCGCGTTGAGCTGCCTGGCCTTACCGCGAGCCCGCTGCCGCCGGGGCTGCCCGGGGCGCTGTTCGACCTCACGCTCTACCCCAGCGAGCACCGCGACCGGCTCGCGCTGCGGGCTGTCTACAACCCTGACCTGTACCAGCCGGTCCGGATCGACGCCCTGCTCTCGGCGTACTCCCAGCTGCTCGGCGACCTCACCCGGCGGCCGGAACGGCCGGCCCGCGACGCTTCGATGCGCCCGCCGGACAGCGGCCTGCCCGGCGCGGACGCACCGCTGGCCCGATGGGATGGTCCGGGTGTCGTAGAGCGGGTGCGGGCGGTCGCGCTGGCCCGCCCGGAGGCGGTGGCCGCGACCGGTCCGCAGGGGGCGCTGCGCTTGCGCGACGTGACGGAGGTCAGCGACCGGGTCGCGGCCGCGGTCCTGGCAGCCGGGGTGGCACCAGGCGACGCCGTGGCGGTGCTCGGCGCGCGGGACGGCAGGCTGCCAGCGGTACTTCTCGGCGTGCTCGCGAGCGGCGCCCGCTGGGTCATCCTCGATCCGGCGCTGCCGCGGTCGGTCCTGGCCCGGGCGCTGCGCACGGCCCGGGCCAGGGCGCTGATTTGTTGCCGGGCCGAAGACGGCGGCCACCTCGAGCCGGGGACGCTGCCCGTGATTGACGCCGGCTTCGCCTCCCGCCCCGGCCCGGAACGGCGAGCGGCCGGCCGCCTGCCCGCCGCTGTCAGCGCGGGGATACCTCGCGCTCTCCTCGGGAACGACGGGCGACCCCAAGGTGATCCGCACTCCCGAGCGGCCGCTGGCGCACTTCCTCGACTGGTACCCGGCGACGTTCGGGCTGGGCGCGGAGGACCGGTTCGCCATGCTGGCCGGGCTGGCCCACGATCCGCTGCTGCGGGACATCTTCACCCCGCTGGTCCTCGGCGCGGTGCTGTGCGTGCCCGAGCAGGCGTGGCTGCGCGACCCGGGTCGGCTCGCCGCCTGGCTGCGGGCCGAACGGGTCACCGTCGCTCACCTCACACCCCAGCTCGCGCGGCTGCTCGCCGCCGGCTGCCGGGACGGGCAGATCCTGCCCGCGCTGCGGCTTATCGCGCTGGCGGGAGACCAGGCGACCAGCTCCGACGTAGGCGAGCTGCTCAGGCTCGCGCCCCGGGCCCGCATCGTCAACTTCTACGGCACGACGGAGACGCCGCAGGCGCAGGCGTGGCATGACGTCACGGACCTGGGGCCGGCCGACCCGCGGGCCGCCCGCGCTCAGCCGCTGCCGGCTGGCCGGGGCATCGACGGCGCGCAGCTTCTCGTGCTCGCGCCGGGCGGCGGGCCCGCGGGCGTTGGTGAACTTGGGGAGGTCGCGATCAGGAGCCGGTACCTCGCCGACGGCTATGCCGACCAGGCCCTGACCGCGGATCGCTTCCGCGTCGGCGCGGACGGCGACGACGGGGACCGCGTCTTCCTGACCGGCGACCTCGGCCGATACTGCCCGGACGGCACGGTCGTCCTGGCCGGGCGGGCCGACGATCAGGTGAAGATCAGGGGATTCCGGGTCGAGCTGGGCGAGGTCGAGGCGGCGCTCGCCGCGCACCCGGATGTCCGGCAGGCGTTCGTGATCGCCACCGACGGCAGCGGCGAGCGTGCGCTCAGCGCCTACGCGGTGCCGGCCAGGGCCGGGGTCCGCGGGCAGCAGCTGCGCGACCACCTGCGGGCCGAGCTGCCCGAGCACGCCGTGCCCGCGAGCGTGATCCTGATGCCCGCGCTCCCGCTCACGCCGAACGGCAAGGTGGACGCGGCCGCCCTGCCCCGCGGCCCGCTGCGGGCGGCTGGCGGGTCGCCCGGTGAACTGGCGAGCGACACCGAGCGGGTCATCGCCGGGGTGTGGCGCGAGGTGCTGGGCCGGGTCAGGGTCGGCCCCGACGACAACTTCTTCGAGGTCGGCGGCCATTCGCTGACGCTTGTCGCGGTCCACGCGAGGCTGACGCGGGCGCTCGGCCGGCCGGTCTCGGTCGTGGACCTCTTCCAGTTCCCGACCATCCACGCGCTCGCCGGTCACCTGGACGGCACCGGGCGCGGCAGCGAGCTTGAACGCGGGCTGAGCCGAGCCGCCCAGCGGCGAGAACGCGTGCGGCTCAGGACGCCTCGCCGCCCTCAAGGACAGGAGCCAGTCAATGACGAGCACTAACGCCGGGCCGATCTCAGGTGATTCCGATTCGCCGTCGGTGGAGCCGATCGCGATCGTCGGGCTTGCCTGCCGGCTGCCCGGCGCGCGGCGACGCGGCGGAGTTCTGGCGCAACCTGGTCGACGGCACCGAGTCGGTCACCGCTTCACGCCGCGGAGGAGCAGCTGGCCCGCGGGGTCACCCCGAGCACGAGCTGGACGGACCCGGGCTTCGTGCCCGCGGCGGCCGTGCTGGACGACTACGACCTACTTCGACGCGGGCCTGTTCGGCATGACGGCCCGGCGAAGCCGAGCTACGCGACCCGCAGCACCGGCTGTTCCTGGAGCTGGCCTACACCGCCCTGCGAGGACGCGGCTACGACCCGTTCCGCTACGACGGCGAGATCGGCGTCTACGCGGGCAGCGGCGACAACGTCTACCAGTGGCACAACGTCCGGCGCAACAGCAGGTCGCTGGCAGCCCGCGCGGCAGCCGTGGCTATCGCGGTCAGCACGCGCCGGACTACCTGGCCACCATCGTGTCGTACCGGCTGAACCTGCGCGGCCCGAGCCTGACCGTGCAGACCGCCTGCTCCACCTCGCTGGTCGCGCTCCACCTGGCCTGCGAGGCGCTGCGCAACGGCGAGTGCGACATGGCGCTCGCCGGCGGGGTCTGCATCGACTGCCCCGTCGGCCGTCGGGTACCTCTGCATCGAGGACGGCGTCAACTCCGCCGGACGGGCACTGCCGCCCGTTCGACGCGCGATGCCAACGGCACGGTCTGGGGCAGCGGCGTCGGGGTCCTCGTGCTCAAGCGGCTGTCCGACGCGCTCGCCGACGGGACCACGTCCAGGCCGTGATGCTCGGCAACGCGATCAACAACGACGGCGCGACCAAGGTCGGCTTCACCGCGCCCAGCGCGGACGGCCAGGCGGCGGTCAGTCGCGCAGGCGCTCGGGCTCGCCGGACGTCGACCGCGCGCACGGTCAGCTACGTCGAGGCGCACGGCACCGGCACCGCTGCTCGGCGACCCGATCGAGGTCGCCGCGCTGACCGGCGGCCTACGGCAGCGGACACCGACGCCGGGGCTGGTGCGCGCTCGGCTCGGTCAAGACCAACATCGGCCACCTCAGCCGCCGCGGCCGGCGTCATCAGCGTGATCAAGACGGTGCTCGCCCTGAGAACACGGCCTGATCCCGCCCAGCCATGCAACTACGAGACAGCCGAACCCGGAGATCGACTTCGCGGCGAGCCCGTTCTACGTGAACGCCACGCTGACCAAGTGGGAGCGCCGACGGGCGGCCGCGCCGGGCCGGGGTCAGCTCCTTCGGCATCGGCGGCACCAACGCGCACGTGGTGCTGGAGGAGGCGCCGGCGGCCGAGTCGGTCCGCCGGGGCCCCGGCCCGCCCACTTGCTCCAGCTCAGCGCCAGGACGCGATACCGCGCTGGACGGCCGCCGCGCAGCGGCTTGCCGCCCACCTGAGCCAGCGCGGCCGGCGGCACCGCGGATCGCCGAGCCTGACCTCGGCGACGTCGCGTACACGCTGCGGGTGGGCCGGCAGGGAATTCGGCACCGCGGCGGCCGTCGTGGCCAGCGACCCGGCCGACGGCGGCCGCGGCGCTGTGCCGACCCCCGACGCGCGGATCACCGGCGCCGACCGCCGTCACCAGCGCCGCAGGTGGCCCTGCTCTTCTCCGGCCAGGGCGCGCAGTACGCCGGGCATGGGCGCCCAGCTCTACGCAGATGGAGCCGGCCTTCGCGGACGCCGTCGACGAGTGCGCGGAGATCCTCGCCGCCGAGCCGGGCACCGACCTGCGCGCGCTGATGTTCGCGACCGCCGGCCATGAGTCAGAGGAGACGGCTGCGGCAGACCGCGGTCACCCAGCCTGCCCTGTTCACCCTTGAGTTACGCGCTGGCCCGGCTGTGGCAGTCCTGGGGGGTCGAGCCCGCCGCGATGGTGGGCCACAGCATCGGCGAGTACGTGGCCGCGACCCTGGCCGGCGTGTTCACGCTGCCGGACGCGCTGCGCGTGGTGGCTGCCCGGGGCGCCCTGATGCAGGCGCTGCCGGCCGGAGCGATGCTCGCGGTCCAGCTCGGCGAGAAGCAGACGCCTGACGCGACTGCCGGAAGGCCTGTCCATCGCGACCGTCAACGGCCCCGGCACCTGCGTCGTGTCCGGCCCCGAGGAGCTCGTGGCCGGGGTTCGCCGCCAGCCTGAAGCGCGACGGGGTGGGCAGCAGGCGGCTGCGGACGTCCCACGCATTTCACTCGGCGATGATGGAGCCGGTCCTGGCCCGGTTCCGCGCGGTTGTCGCCGAGGCCGGACCGCGCCCGCCCCGGCAGCCGTTCCTGTCCAACGTCACCGGCACGTGGATCACCGCCGCGGAGGCGACCGATCCGACCTACTGGGCCCGTCACCTCCGCGAGACGGTGCGGTTCGGTGACGGCCTGGCCACACTGCTCGCCGAGGGCGACTGGCTGCTCGTGGAGTGCGGGCCCGGGACGGCAGCTGTGCGGTCTGGCCGCGCTCCAGCGGCCCGCGGGCACCGTCGCCGCGCTGCCCAGCCTGCCGCACCGGGGCGACAAGCGATCCGACCTGGAGACCCTCTACACCGCGGCCGGGCAGCTGTGGACCTCGGGTGCCCGCCTCGACCTTGACGCCATCAGCCCGTCCGGGTTCCGGGTGCCGCTGCCGACGTACCCCTGGGAGCGCAAGTACTACTGGATCAAGCCGGAGGCGGGCGGCTTCTACCAGGAGGCGGCCGAGGCGGCGGGCGGCCCGCGCCCGCTTGACGCCTGGTTCTCGATCCCGACCTGGCGGCAGCTGCCTCCGGCGGCCGCCAGGCACCCGCTCGGACGCTGCCTCGTCTTCGCCACCGCCACGGCCGGGCCGCTGGCGGCCGCGCTGGCCTCGGCCGCGCCGGCGTGACCCTGGTGCGACCGGGCGAGGCGTTCGGGCGCGACGCCGACGGGTCCTACACGGTGCGCCCGGCCGCCCGCGAGGACTACGACGCTCTGGTCGACGGCCTAGCCGCCGACGGCGGCGTGCCGCCGCGCATCGTGCACGCGTGGACGCTCGGCGACGGGCCGGCCAGCGACCCCGAGTCAGCCTGGCGGGTCCAGGACGCCGGCTTCTTCAGCTTGCTCTGCCTCTGCCAGGCGCTCGCGGCCGCCCAGCCCGGCCACCAGGTGCACGTGGACGTGGTCACCGCCGGCACCCAGGATGTGACGGGCGCGGACCTGACCCGGCCCGAGCACGCCACCGTGGCCGGGATCGTCAAGGTCATCCCGCTGGAAATGCGCTCGGTCAGCATGCGTCAGATCGACCTCGATCCAGGTGACGGATGGCCCGCCGGGAACGCGCGGGCCATCGGCCGGCTCGTCAGCGAGCTCAGGGCCAGCCGGCCGCCGGCGGGGAGGACACCACGGTGGCGCTGCGCGGCGGCCGGCGCTGGCAGCGCCGCTACGAGCCGGTCACCGTCCCCGGCGACCTCAATGGCCTGACCGCCGGGCGCGGGCTGCGGGAGGGCGGGGTCTACCTGATCACCGGGGGACTCGGCGGGATCGGCATCACGATCGCGGAGGACCTGGCCCGGCAGGTGCGGGCGCGGCTGATCCTGCTGTCGCGCTCCGGCCTGCCGCCCCGCGAGGACTGGGACGCCCACCTCGCGGTGCACGGCCCGGCCGAGCGGACCGGACGGGCGATCGAGGCCATCCGCCGCATGGAGAGCGCGGGCGGCGAAGTGATGATCATCTCTGCGGACGTGACCAGCACCGACGAGATGCGCCAGGTCAGGGAGCAGGCGCTGCGGCGTTTCGGGCGGATCGACGGAATCGTCCACGCGGCCGGCGTCCCCGGCGGCGGCATGGCGGAGGTCAAGGACCGCGAGGCGGCCGAGGCCGTGCTGCGCCCGAAGGTGGCGGGAACGCTGGCGCTGCGCCAGGCCCTCGGCCACCTGGACCTGGACTTCGTCCTGCTGTGTTCCTCGGTGTACGCCGTGTCCGGCGGGTTCGGCCAGGTCGATTACTGCGCCGCCAACAGCTTCCTCGATGCCCACGCGCGCGGCGCCCACCAGTGGAGCGGCCAGGTGATATCGGTGAACTGGGGCGGCTGGCTCGAGGTGGGCATGGCCGCCGAGGTCGCCGCGCCGGCCGCGTTCCGCGCGCTGCAGCGGGGCGACAAGACAAGGGCGCTTGACCACCCGATCCTGACCCGCTCCGGCGACGGTGACGCCGACACACCCGGCTGGTCCAGCGGCGTGATCTCGCCGGACTCCCACTGGGCGCTGGCCGAGCACCGGATCGCGGGAGTTCCCGTGCTGCCGGGAACGGGCTTCATCGAAACGGTGCGCCGCGCGTTCGAGGCCGCGCTCCCGGCGCCGTCACCCCTGCATGTCGTCGAGCTCAGGGACGTGGCGTTCACCGAGCCGCTGTCACTGCCCGACGGCACCTCAGCCGAGCTGCGGATCGCCTTCGCGACCGGTGCCGAGGGCCTCGACTTCCAGGCGGTCAGCCTGGCCGGCGGCCGGCAGCGCACGCACGCGCAGGGCAGCGCCGCCTGGGTGATCCCGCCGGAAGCGGGGGAGGGAACCCCGCGCCGGCCGCCATCGACGCGATCCGCGCCCGCTGCACGCTGGCGAGCAGGAAGGCGGACGCCGCCGGCGAGACCGCGGGCCTGGTCACGTTCGGCCCGCACTGGGGCAACCTGCGCCACGTCCACGAGGGCCAGTACGAGGAGCTCGCCCTGATCGAGGCGACCGAGGAGACCGCGGCCGACCTGGCCCGCTGGACACTGCACCCGGCGCTTCTCGACGAGGCCACGGCCTTCGGCCGGCGCGGCGGAGAAGGGAGCTACCTGCCGCTCGGCTACGGAAGGATCACCGTGCGGCGCCCGCTGCCCGCGCGGTTCTGGAGCCACCTGCGACACCGGGACAGCGGAACCGCCGACATCGCCGCGGTGGACCTGGCGCTGCTCGATGACACCGGGCAAGAGATCGTGTCCATCGCCGACTTCACCATGCGCCGCGTCGACGTGGCGGCAGTGAGCGCCGCCCTCAGCGAGCCGGCTCCGCCAGCCGCTCGGCGCCGCCGGCCCGGCGGCCCGCGACGAGACGCTCACCGGCGGGCCCGCCGCCCTCGGTATCCGGCCGCAGGACGGCGCGGCGGCCTTCCGCCGCCTCATCGGCACCGATCTCGGCCCCCAGGCCGTGGTCTCGGTGCTGCCCGTCGACGACATCATCGCCTCCAGCCGGAAGTTCACTCAGGACGTCATCGAGGACGAGCTCGACGCGAACACCCCCGCGGCCCGGCCGGAGCAGGCCGCCCTGGACGGCCGCGCCGCGCCGCGTAACGAGCTCCAGGCGGCGATCGCGCGGATCTGGAGCGAGGCGCTCGGCGTCAGCCAGGTCGGCCTCAGCGACGAGTTCTTCGCGGTCGGCGGCAACTCGCTCGTCGCCGTGCAACTGATCGCCCAGGTACGCAAGGAGCTCGGAGTGCGACTGCCGATGCGCAGCATCTTCGAGAATCCCACGGTTGCGGGCATCGCCACGCTGATCGAGCAGATCCGCGGTGCGGCCCAGCAGGACGGCAAGCCGTCGAGCGTCACCGCGCCGCTGACCGTGGTGCCCCGGCCGCAGGACCAGTAGAAACCACCCGACGCAACCCTGGAGCGAAACGATGCCGGAGCCAACGTACAAGGTGGTACTCAACCACGAGGAGCAGTACTCGATCTGGGCGGCCGATCAGCCCGCTCCGGCGGGCTGGCGCGATGACGGGTACGCCGGCTCGAAAGACGAGTGCCTGGCCCACATCGAGCGAGTGTGGACGGACATGCGGCCGCTGAGCCTGCGGCTGGCCATGGAGCGGGAATGACGGACAGCCCGGCGCAGCCGGCCCGTTCGTCTTGCCGGCGTCGTTCGCGCAGGAAAGGCTCTGGTTCGTCAGCCAGCTCGCCCCCGATCTCGGGACCTACAACATCGGCTGCCCGTTCGAGTTGGCCGAGCTGGGCGACGACAAGGTGGATCCGGACCGCTTCGAGCTGGCGTTCGCGGCCGTGGTGGCGCGGCATGAGGCGCTGCGGACGTGCCTCGACCTGCGCGATGGCGAGCTGGTGCAGCTCAGCTACCCGACCGTGCCGGTCCAGGTGCGGCGGACCGACCTGCGCGGGCTCGCGGCGGGCGAGCGGGCCGCGCGGGAGGCGGCGATAACCATCCAGGACGCCGTGACGCCGATACCGCTGGACCGGGCGCCGCTGTGGCGGGCCCGGCTGATCAGGCGGGCCGACGACGACTGGCTGTTCGTGTTCGTGGTTCACCACGCGGTTTGTGATGGCACGTCTGCCCGCAACATCGCGATCGAGCTGCACCAGTGCTACCACGGGCTGGCCGACGGCGCCGGCCCGGACCTGCCCGAGCTGGCCATCCAGTACGGCGACTTCGCGGTATGGCAGCGGGCGCGGATGGCCGGCGGCGAACTCGACGACCAGGTGGCGTACTGGCGGCGCACGCTGGCGGACCTGCCGCCGCGGCTGCGGCTGCCGGTCCAGGCCGCCGCGCGGCAGCCCGGCATCAGCCCTGACCGCGGCGGCGACCTCTCCTTCGCGTTCGGCAGCGACATCGCAGCCGGGGTAGACCGCTTGTGCCGGGCCGGCGGCACCACGCCGTTCGTCGTGCTGCTGAGCGCCTTCGCCGCGCTGCTCAGCCGGCTGACCGGCCAGCCGGATCTGCTGATCGGGTCGCCGGTGAGCGGGCGGACCGAGACCGAGCTGGCACCGCTGGTCGGCATGTTCGCCAACACCCTGGTGCTGCGCGTCGACTGCTCCGGCGACCCCACGTTCACCCAGCTGGTGGGCCGGGTGCGCGACACCGTGATCGACGCGCTCGACCACCAGGAAATGCCCTACGACCGGCTCGTCAAGCTGCTCGCACCGGACCGGAACGCGACCGGGCAGCCGCTGCACCAGGTGGTATTCAACCTGCTTCCGCCGATCTACAACACGCAGATCAGGAACGGGACGGCCAAGGCCGACCTGCTGATCGACCTGGCCAAGATCGGGGACGGCTACGACGGCCGGATGGAATACCGGCGCACCGTGCTCGACGCGGATGAGGCGCACGCGTTCGTCGGCCGCCTCCACCGCCTGCTCAGCCAGGCACTCGCGGACCCGGGCACGCCGGTGGCGCGGCTGCCGCTGCTGGAAGACTCCGAGCGGCGCCGGATTCTCGCCGCCGCCGCGGCCCAGTCCCGCCCGGACCCGTCCGAGGTCGTCACCGGCATGTTCGCGGCGCGGGTCCGGGCCTGCCCCGACGCCACCGCCGTGGTGGACGCCGCCGGGCACCGGCTGACCTACGCCGAGCTGGACCGGCGGTCGAACCGGCTCGCCCGCCATCTCGGCCGCGTCGCGGAGATCGGGCCGGACACACCGGTCGCGCTGCTGCTGCCGACCGACGCCACGCTTGCCGTGGCGGTGTTCGCCGTGCTCAAGGCGGGTGCCGCCTACCTGCCGCTTGACCAGCAGTACCCGGCCGAGCGGATGCGGTACCTGATTGAGGACGCCGGCGTCGCGGCGGTCATCACCGACTCGGCTTCCGCCGGCCGTCTGCCACCGGTCGCCGTCCCGGTGATCGCGGTCGACGCGGACGCGGACCCGATCGGCCGCCAGCCGGCTACCCAGCCGCCGGTGCGCCCGCACCCGGACTCGCTGGCCTACGTGATCTACACCTCGGGCTCGACCGGGAAGCCAAAGGGCGTCGGCGTCGCCCACCGGCAGCTCGCCGCTTACGTCGATGAGATACTGCCGCTCATCGGCGGCGGCGCGCCCGGCTCGGTGTTCTCCCTGCTGCAGCCGCTGACCTTCGACTTCAGCGTGACCATGTTCTACGGGGCGCTGCTCACCGGCGGCACCTTGCATCTCGTACCGCGTGACCGGGCGACCGATGCGGACTGGATCGCCGGGCACCTGAGCCGTGACCGGGTGGATTACTACAAGATCACCCCGTCCCACCTGCTCGCGCTGCAGGGCGGCACCGCCGCGGGCGCGCTGCTGCCGCGCCGCGCGCTCATCCTGGGGGGCGAGCCCTCCCGCTGGGACTGGGTCCGCTCACTGCGGAGCACGGGGGCCTGCGCCGTGATCAACCACTACGGCCCGACCGAGGCCACCGTGGGCGCGCTGGCCCTGCCCGGCGACGAGGAACCAGGCAGCGCGGTGCCGGTGACCCCGATCGGCCGGCCGCTGGCCCACGCGCGGGCGTACGTGCTTGACGAGCGGCTTGAGCTGGTGCCCGACGGCGTGACGGGCGAGTTGTGCCTCGGCGGGCGCACGGTGGCCCGCGGCTACCTTGGCCGGGCCGCGCTGACCGCCGCGCGCTTCGTGCCCGACCCCTTCTCGCCGGCCCCGGCGCCCGGATGTACCGGACCGGCGACCGGGCGCGCCGCTTGCCCGGCGGCGCCATCGAGTTCCTGGGCCGGGCGGACGATCAGGTCAAGATCCGCGGCTACCGCGTCGAGCCCGACGAGATCCAGCACGTTCTCGCGGCCAGCCCCGACGTCGCCGACTGCGTCGTCGTCGTGCGCGACGCTCCGGCCAGCGCCGACCGGCAGCTGGTGGCCTATGTCGTGCCGGCCGGCGGCCAAGAGCCGGACGCGGCGGCGCTGCGTGAGTTCGCCGCGGCGCGCCTGCCCGAGTACATGATCCCGGCGATCTTCGTGCCGATCGCCGAACTGCCGCTGGCCGCGCACGGCAAGGTGGACCGGGCCAGGCTGCCCGACCCGGCCGGCCGAGCCAGGGCGGAGTCCGCCGCCCCCCGCGGCGCCACCGAGGACCTCGTGGCCGGGCTGTTCGAGCGCCTGCTGGGCCGGGAAGGCGCCGGGCGCTCGGACGGCTTCTTCGCGCTCGGCGGACACTCACTGCTTGTCATCCAGCTGGTGACCAGGATCCGGACAGCGTTCGGGGTCACGATCGCGCTCCGCGACGTCTTCACCGACCCCACGGTCGCCGGGATCGCCGCCCGGATCCAAGCGAAGCTGAGTCAGCGCGGCGGCGAGCTTCCGCCGGTCCGGCCGGCCGGGCGGGACCGCCCGCTGCCCGCCTCCTACATACAGCGCCGCCTGTGGTTCCTCGATCAGCTTGAGGCGGCCGGGGCGTCGCCGATACCGGTGTACAACACCAGCATCTTCCTGCGGATCAGCGGCGATCTCGACGCGGGGGCGCTGCGCCGCGCGCTCACCGCGATCGCGGCCAGGCACGAGGTGCTGCGGTCGCGGCTCGTCCACCGAGACGACGAGCTCGTCCAGGTCGTCACCGACCAGCCCGAGGTCCCGTTCAGGTACCTGCCCGAGCCCGCCGAGGGAGCACTGCGCGAGCACGCCGGCCACCGGTTCGACCTGGCCGCCGAGCCGCCGCTGCGCGCCCTGCTCGTCCGGCTCGGCCCCGCCGACCACACGCTGCTGATCACGCTGCATCACGTGGTGAACGACGCGTGGACGGTCCGGCTGCTCAGCCGGGAGCTGGGCGAGCTGTACGCGGCGCTGCGCCGGGGCAGGCCGCCCGCACTGCCGGACCTCCCCGTGCAGTACGCGGATTTCGCCGTCTGGCAGCGCCAGCTGGTCGAGGGGGAGCTGCGGGACACTCAGCTCGCCTACTGGCGGAGACAGCTGGCCGACCTGCCCGGGCCGCTTGAGCTGCCCGCGGACCGTCCCCGGTCGCAGCGCGATGGGCACCAGGGTGCGCACGCGCCCTTCAGCATCCCCGCACCGCTGGCCGAACGGCTGCGCGGGCTCGGCGCGCAGGAGAACGCCTCGCTGTTCATGGTGCTGCTGGCCGGGTTCCTGACCGTGCTGCGCCGCTATACCGGCCAGGATGACCTCGTCGTCGGAACGCCGGCCGCCAGCAGGCCGCTGCCCGAGTTCGAGTTGCTGCTCGGCTGCTTCCTCAACACGCTCGCGCTGCGGACCGACTGCTCGGGAGAGCCCAGCTTCCGCGAGCTGATCGGCCGGGTCCGCGACGTCACCCTGGAGGCGTTCGCCAATCAGGACGTACCGTTCGAGGCCCTGGTCGAGAAGCTGCAGCCCCAGCGTGACCTGGGCTCCACGCCGATATTTCAGGTGTTGTTCACGCTGGAGGACGCCGACCGGGAAGCGGTGATCTCCGACGGCATCGAGCTGCGCTGGGAGCCGTTCGGCACGGCGACCGCGAAGTTCGACGTCTCGCTCTACCTGTGGCGCCGCCCGGACGGGCTCAGCGGCTCGGTCGAATACCGGACGGACCGGTTCGACGCGGCCACGATGGAACACTTCGCCGAGCACTACACGCGGCTGCTCGCCGCCGCGGCCGCCGATCCGGACGGCGCGGCGCACCGCCTGCCCCTGCTGTCGCAGTCGGATGTGGAACTGGTGCGGGGGTGGAACGCGACGGAGGTGGCGTGGCCGCTGCCACCGGTGGTGCCGGCGCTGGTGGCGGCGCAGGCGGCCGCCACGCCGGACGCCCCGGCCCTGGTCACCGCGGATGCCACGATCAGCTACCGTGAGTTCAGCGCGGGGGTGAACCGGCTGGCCCGCCACCTGGCCGCCACTGGGACGCTGCCCGGCGACGTCGTCGCGGTGCTGCTTGAGCGGGGCCCGGACCTGCTCACCGCGGTCCACGCGATCCAGGCGGCCGGCGCGGCTTACCTGCCGGTGGACCCGGACCTGCCGCCCGGGCGGATCGGCTACATGTGCGCGAACGCCCGCGCCCGGCTGGTTATCACCACGACCGCGCTGGCCCCGCTGCTGGACGGCGTCCCCGACGGCGCCCTGCCCGCCCGGCTGCTGCTGGACGTCAGCGCCGCCCAGATCGCCGCGCAGCCCGCCGCCGCCCCGCCAGTCGTGATCCCGGCCGATGCACTGGCCTACGTCATCTACACCTCAGGATCGACCGGCCAGCCCAAGGGCGTGGGAGTCTCGCACCGGGCGATCGCCAACCGGCTGCGGTGGATGCAACAGGCCCTGCCGCTGGAACCGGGGGACCGGGTCGTGCACAAGACCCCGTTTAGCTTCGACGTGTCGGTGTGGGAGCTGTTCTGGCCGCTGACGGTGGGCGCGGCGGTCGTCATCGCCGCTCCCGGTGGGCACCGTGACACCGGCTACCTGGCGGGGCTGCTGGCCGATCACCGGGTCGGCACCGTGCACTTCGTGCCGTCGCTGCTTGACGCGTTCCTTGACGAGCCCGGGCTGGCCGGGCGGCTGCCCGCGCTGCGGCGGGTGATCTGCTCGGGCGAGGCGCTGACCCCTGCCCTGGCCGACCGGTTCCACCGTGTCCTGCCGCACGCGGAGCTGCACAACCTGTACGGGCCGACGGAGGCGGCGGTCGACGTCACCTGGCACCGGTGCGTGCCG
Source organism: uncultured Actinomycetota bacterium (assembly GCA_963785645.1). Lineage (GTDB taxonomy): Bacteria > Actinomycetota > Actinomycetes > Streptosporangiales > Streptosporangiaceae > Trebonia. Next base: position 61,618 of record CAWAWG010000010.1, on the reverse strand, counting down.
GGGGAGGATCCGCTGCCGATCGGCGCGCCCATCGCCAATACCCGCATCCACGTGGTGGACCGGGCCGGGCAGCCGGTGCCGGTCGGGGTGCCGGGCGAGCTGTGCATCGCCGGGGTCCAGCTGGCCATCGGCTACCTGGGTGCTCCGGCGCTGACCGCGGCGGTGTTCACTCCCGATCCGGACGGGCCGCCCGGCAGCCGCCGTTACCGCACCGGGGACCTGGCCCGCTGGCTGCCGGGCGGTGAGGTTGAGTTCCTGGGGCGGATCGACGACCAGGTCAAGATCCGCGGGATCCGGGTCGAGCCGGGCGAGATCACGGCCGCCCTGGCGGCCCACCCCGCCGTCCGCGCCGCCGCCGTCCACGCCTGGCCCCATCCGGCCGGGCTCCGGCTGGCCGCCTACACCGTTCCGGCCGACCCCGCCCGCCCGCCCGGCCCGGCCCAGCTCCGCGACCACCTGGCCGCCCTCCTGCCCGCCCCCATGATCCCCGCCGCCTACACCGTCCTCGACACCCTCCCGCTCACCCCCAGCGGCAAACTCAACCGCAAAGCCCTCCCCACACCCGCCGACCCCGCACCCGGCGACCGGGTCTTCACTGAGCCGGCTACCGACGCGGAGCGGATCGTGGCCCAGGTGTGGGCGGCGGTCCTCGGCCGGCGGAAGCTCGGCGCGCAGGACGACTTCTTCGCCCTCGGCGGCGACTCGATCCGCACGCTCAAGGTCATCGCCCGCCTGCGCGACGCCGGCTACCGGGTGGAGCTGCAACAGCTCTTCCAGCACCAGACCGTCCGCGCGCTCGCCGCCGTCCTTACCCGGGGGGAAACGCCGGAGCGCCCGGCGACCCCGCCGTTCGGGCTGATCGACGCGGCCGCCGCGGCCACGGCCCGGTCCCTGGGCCGGGCGCAGGACGCTTACCCGTTGACCGCCCTCCAGGCCGGAATGCTTTTCCACGGCGAGTACGAGGACTCGGCCGCCACCTACCATGACATCTTCACGGTGCGGGTAGCCGGCGCCTACCGCCCGGACGCGCTGGGCGCCGCCCTCGCCGAGATCACCGAGCGGCACCCGGTCCTGCGCACGTCGTTCCACATCGCCGAGTTCGACGATCCGGTACAGGTCGTGCATGAGGCCGCTGACATCCCCGTCATCGAGGCGGACCTGACCGGAGCCGATCCGGCCCGCGTCGCCGGGCTCATCGAGGCGTTTCATGACACGGAAAAGCGGCGGGGTTTCGCCGCGCAGACACCTCCGCTGCTGCGGGTCTTCGCGCACCTGCTGCCTAACGCGGAATTCGCGCTCACGCTGAGCTTTCACCACGCGATCCTGGATGGCTGGAGCGTGGCCGCCCTCACCACCGAGCTGCTGCGGCGCTACGCGGCCTGGCTGGACGGCACCGGGCTGCCGGTGACCGAGCTGCCCGTCACCTACCGCGAGTTCGTCGCGGCCGAGCGCGCCGTGGTCGCCGCGCCGGAGGCCGCCGCCTTCTGGCGCCAGGCACTGGCCGATGCCCCGGTCACCGCCCTGCCCCGCCCGTCGGGCCAGCCGGAGGCGGCCTGCCGACCGGTGACGTCGCGGTCATCCTCGACGAGCTCGACGCCGGACTGGTCGCTGGACTCGAGGCGGCCGCGCGGCTCGCTCAGGTGCCGTTGCGCAGCGTCCTGCTGGCCGTGCACGTCCGGGTGCTCGCGTTGCTGAGCGGCAACTCAGATGTCGTGACCGGAGTGGTGACGCACAACCGGCCGCAGCATGAGGCGGGAGAGCAGGTTCTCGGGCTGTTCCTCAACACGATCCCGATCCGGGTCGCGGTCGGCCGGCCGAGCTGGACCGACCTGATCCGCGCGGTACACGACGCGGAGGTCGCCGCGCTGCCGCACCGGATGTACCCGCTGCTGGAGATCCAGCGCGTCACCGGGCGGTCCCCGGCGTTCGCCGCGCTGTTCGACTACCGCGACTTCCACGTGTACCGCGACCGGCCCGCCCGCGGCGAGCCGCGGATCACCGGGTACCGCTTCTTCGAGCAGACCAACTTGCCGTTCGCGGCGAACGTCATCAGGTCACCGGCCGACGGCGGCCTCGCCGTCCAGCTCAAGTTCGATTCGCGGATGTTCCCGCGGCCGCAGATGGAGGGCGTCCGCGATCTCTACCGGCGGGCATTGCAGGCCCTGGCGGCCGCACCGGGCGCGGATCCCCGGCCCGCTTCGCCCTACCTGCGCGAGGACGCGGAGAAGATCGGCCGCTGGAATGACACCGGCCGCACCTACCCGGCAGGCAGCCTGCCCGAGATGGTCGCCGCCCAGGCGGCGCGGACTCCGGACGCACCGGCGCTGCTGGCCGAGGGCGTGGTGCGCAGCTACCGCGAGCTGGCGAGCAGGGTGAGCCGGCTGGCACGGTACCTCAAGCACCGCGGTGTCACGCCGGGCGACGTGGTCGGCGTGTGCCTGCACCGGGGCCTGGACCTGGTCGAAGCCGTGCACGCCGTCGCGGCCGCGGGCGCGGCGTACCTGCCGCTCGAGCCCGAGCATCCGCCGCAGCGGCTGGGCTTCATGGCATCCGACGCGGGCGCGGCCCTCGTGATCACTACCTCCGCTCTGGCCGGCCGCGTCCCTGGCCCGCACGTGCTGTGCCTGGACACCGAGGCGGGCCAGATAGCCCGGCCAGCCCGATGGCCCGCCGCCGGCGATGCCGCATCCCGAGGCGCTCGCCTACGTGATCTACACGTCCGGTTCCACCGGCCAGCCCAAGGGCGTGGGAGTCTCGCACCGGGCATCGCCAACCGGCTGCTCTGGATGCAGGAGGCCTTTCCGCCTGCGGCCGCAGGACCGGGTGCTGAACAAGACCCCGTTCAGCTTCGACGTGTCGGTCTGGGAGCTCTTCTGGCCGCTGATGGCGGGCGCGCGGCTCGTGGTCGCCGGTCCCGGCGGGCACCGTGACCCCGGCTACCTGGCCGCTGATTCGCCGACCACCGGGTCACCACCGCTCACTTCGTGCCCTCCATGCTCGACGCATTCCTTGACGAGCCTGGACTGTCCGGGCGGCTGTCCGCGCTGCGCCGAGTGATCTGCTCAGGCGAAGCGCTTCCGGCCGCGCTGGCCGAGCGCTTCCACCGGACGCTGCCGCACGCGGAGCTGCATAACCTGTACGGCCCGACCGAGACGGCGGTCGATGTCACCTGGCATCAGTGCCTGCCGGGGGAGCCGCTCGTCCCGATCGGGCGCCCGGTCGCCAACACGCGCATTGAGATACTCGACCCGGACGGCGAGCGGGTGCTCATCGGCGTGGCGGGCGAGTTGTGCGTCGGCGGGGTGCAGGTCGCCCGCGGATATGCCGGCCAGCCGGCGCTCACCGCCAGCCGATTCGTGCCCGACCGCTACGGCGCCGCGGGCGGGCGCCTGTACCGGACCGGAGACCTGGCCCGCTGGCGGCCCGACGGTGAGATCGAGTACCTGGGGCGCATCGACAACCAGGTCAAGATCCACGGCTTCCGCATCGAGTTGGGCGAGATCGAGGCCGTGCTGGCCGATCAGCCCGGGGTACGGGCCGCCGTGGTCACCGCCCGGCCCGACCGCCTCGGCACCGTCCGCCTCGTCGCCTACGTGCTGCCCGAGGGACCAGATGGCCCCGGCGGACTGGACGGCTCCGGCGGACCAGATGGCCCCGGCGGACTGGACGGCTCCGGCGGACTGGATAGCCCCGCCGGACTGGACAGCCCCGGCGGTCTGGATAGCATCGCCACCGACGAGCTGCCCGGTCGGCTGCGTCGCCGGCTGCCCGAGTACATGGTGCCCGCCGCCTACGTCGTGCTGAGCGAACTGCCGCTGACCCACAACGGCAAGCTGGACCTGGCCGCCCTGGCCGATCCGGAACCGCCCGGTGAAGCACCCTACGAAGAGCCGAAAACCGACGCCGAACGAGCCGTCGCCGCGGCTTGGGCGGAGGTGCTCGGGGCGACCAGGATCGGCGCGCGCGACGACTTCTTCGCCCTTGGCGGCGACTCCATCCACAGCCTCAAGGTCATCGCCCGATTGCGCCGGCACGGATATGAAGTCACGGCCGGCCAGCTGTTCGCCCACCCGACCGTGCGTGAGCTCGCCGACGCGCTCGCGGCGGCCAGGACCGATGCCGAGCCAGCCGCCGGGCCGGCCGCGTTCGGACTGCTTAGCCCGGCCGACCGCGCCGCGCTGCGGCAACAATCCGGAGGTAGCTGACAATGACCACGATCGCGGCCGGATCCGCGGGCGGGCTGGCCGATGCCTACCCGCTCACGGCCCTGCAGGCGGGCATGCTGTTCCACAGCGAGCTCGAACCCGGTTCCGCCACCTACCACGACGTGTTCACGCTGACGCTGCGCGGCCGGTACGACCAGGCGGCGCTGGCGGCGGCGATCGCTGAGGTGTCAGCCCGCCACCCGGTGCTACGGACCTCGTTCAACCTGAGCGACTTCAACGACCCGCTGCAGCTCGTGCACGAGACCGCGGCGGTGCCCCTGACCGAGGCGGACCTGTCCGGCCTGGCGCCGCAGGAGGCCAGGCGGCGGTTGCTGGCCTGGCGGGAGGAGGAGAAGCTTCGGCCGTTCGACTGGACCGTGCCCCCGCTGTTGCGGCTCTTCGTTCACCGGCTGCCGAGCGCGGAGTTCGCGCTCACGCTGAGTTTTCACCACGCGATCCTGGACGGCTGGAGCGTGGCCGCGCTGACCACGGAGTTGCTGCGGCGCTACGCGGCCTGGCTGGACGGGGCCGGGCTGCCGGTGACCGAGCTGCCGGTGGCCTACCGGGAGTTCGTCGCCGCTGAGCGCGCCGTCGTCGCCGCGCCGCAGGCCGCCGCCTTCTGGCGCGAGGCGCTGGCCGACGCCCCGGTCACCACGCTGCCCCGGCTTCCGGGAAGCCTCCGTCAGCCACCGGGGGCACCGGGGAGGGTGCCGGCGGCGCGGACACCGAGGCGGTCCGCGCGGTCATCGACGATGTGGCCATGGCCGGGCTGTCCCGGGTCGCGCGGACACTGCGCGTCCCGCTGCGCACCGTGCTGCTGGCCGCCCACCTGCGCGTGCTCGCCCTGCTGAGCGGCGTTCCCGACGTCACCAGCGGCGTGGTCACCCACGGCCGCCCCGAGCACGAGGCCGGAGGGGAGGTCCTCGGGCTCTTCCTCAACTCCGTCCCGTTCCGGCTCCGGGTGGACAAGCCGACCTGGGCGGAGCTGATCCAAGCGGTGTTCGACGCGGAGCGCGCCATGCTGCCGCACCGGGTGTTCCCGCTGTTCGAGATGCAGCGGGCCGCCGACCGCTCGCCGCTGTTCGAGGTGCTCTTCGACTACCGCGATTTCCGGGTCTACGGCGACCTGCCCGCGGGCGGCGCGGTCCAGGTCGTGGAACGGGACTTCTTCGAGCAGACCAGCCTCCCGTTCACTGTCGCGTTCGCCCGGCCGCCGTCTGGTGACGGCCTCATCCTGACGCTGACCTATAACCGCCGCCAGTTCACCCGGCCGCAGGTCGACCGCATCCACCAGCACTACCAGCGAGCCCTCGGCGACATCGCGGCGGACTCCGGCGCCGACCCGCGCCCCGTCGGCCGCTACCTGTCGGGGGCGGACGCGGAGCTGGTGCGGGAGTGGAATGCGACGGGGGTGGCGTGGACGGGGCCGGAGGTGCTGCCGGCGCTGGTGGCGGCGCAGGCGGCGGTGCGGCCGGGGGCGGTTGCGCTGGTGACGGCGGACCGGACGCTGAGTTACGGAGAGTTCGTGACGGGGGTGAACCGGCTGGCGTGGGAGCTGGCGGATGCCGGAGTGGTGCCGGGTGACGTGGTCGGGGTGCTGCTGGAGCGGGGGCCGGACCTGGTGACGGCGGTGCACGCGGTGCAGGCGGCGGGGGCGGCGTACCTGCCGCTTGACCCGGACCTGCCGCCTGCCGCGGGTCGGGTATATGTGCGCGGCGGCGGGGGTGCGCCTGGTGGTCACGGTCAGCGCTCTGGCCCCGGTGCTGGACGGCGGGCTGGACGGCGCGGGCGGCGAGGGACCGGCGCGGCTGGTGCTTGATGAGTGCGCGGAGCGGATCGCGCTGCGGCCCGGTGAGGGGCCGCCGGCGGCGGTTCAGGCCGAGGCACTGGCCTACGTGATCTTCACGTCGGGGTCGACCGGGCGGCCGAAGGGGGTGGCGGTGTCGCACCGGGCGATCGCCAACCGGCTGCGGTGGATGCAGCGGGCGCTGCCGCTGGAACCGGGGGACCGGGTCGTGCACAAGACCCCGTTCAGCTTCGATGTGTCGGTGTGGGAGCTGTTCTGGCCGCTGACGGTGGGCGCGGCGGTCGTCATCGCCGCTCCCGGCGGGCACCGTGACACCGGCTACCTGGCGGGGCTGCTGGCCGATCACCGGGTCGGCACCGTGCACTTCGTGCCGTCGCTGCTTGAGGCGTTCCTGGACGAGCCCGGGCTGGCCGGGCGGCTGCCGGGGCTGCGGCGGGTCATCTGCTCGGGCGAGGCGCTGGCTCCCGCGCTGGCCGACCGGTTCCACCGAACGCTGCCGGACGTGGAGCTGCACAACCTGTACGGGCCGACGGAGGCGGCGGTTGACGTGACCTGGCACCTGGTGCGCCCCCGGCGAGGACCCGCTGCCGATCGGCGCGCCCATTGCCAATACCCGCATCCATGTGGTGGACCGGGCCGGGCAGCCGGTGCCGGTCGGGGTGCCGGGCGAGCTGTGCATTGCCGGGGTCCAGCTGGCCATCGGCTACCTGGGTGCTCCGGCGCTGACCGCGGCGGTGTTCACTCCCGATCCGGACGGGCCGCCCGGCAGCCGCCGTTACCGCACCGGGGACCTGGCCCGCTGGCTGCCGGGCGGTGAGCTTGAGTTCCTGGGGCGGATCGATGACCAGGTCAAGATCCGCGGGATCCGGGTCGAGCCGGGCGAGATCGCGGCCGCCCTGGCGGCCCATCCCGCGGTCCGCGCCGCCGCCGTCCACGCCTGGCCTCATCCGGCCGGGCTCCGGCTGGCCGCCTACACCGTTCCGGCCGACCCCGCCCGCCCGCCCGGCCCGGCCCAGCTCCGCGATCACCTGGCCGCCCTCCTGCCCGCCCCCATGATCCCCGCCACCTACACCGTCCTCGACACCCTCCCGCTCACCCCCAGCGGCAAACTCAACCGCAAAGCCCTCCCCGCACCCGACAACCCCACGCCCGCCGGCGACTACGAGCCGCCCCGGGACCAGGTCGAGGCCCGGCTCGCCACCATCTGGGAGAAGCTCTTCGGCCTGCCCGCCGTCGGGATCACCGACGACTTCTTCGCCCTCGGCGGGCACTCGCTGCTCGCGCTCCGGCTGGCCGTCCGGATACGGCAAGAGCTCGGCCGGGAGCTGCCGGTGGCCACGGTGCTCGCGGCGCCGACCATCCGGCAGCTCGCCGACGTGGTCCGCCGGCCGGATGACCTTGGCGCGGTAAGCCCGATCGTCGCCCTGCGCACGACCGGGGACCGGCCCGCGCTGTTCCTGTCGCACGCGCTGGGCGGCCAGGTGTTCCGGTACCGTCCGCTGGCGGCCAGGCTCGGCGATGACCAGCCGGTCTACACGATCCCCGCGCGCGGGCTGCTCCTCGGCGAAGAGCCGTACGAGACGCTGGAGCAGATGGTCGACGACTACACCCGGTGCATCCGCGAGATCCGGCCGCACGGCCCCTACATACTCGGCGGCTTCTGCATCGGCGGCAACATCGCGCTCGAGCTGGCGCGCAGGCTGCGCGCCGACGGCGAGGAGGTGCCGGTGGTCTTCCCCGTGTGGTCGTCCGCCGACGAGCCGGTCGTCAGGTCCTCGCTCGAGGACGAGACGATGCTCATGATCCACGCCCTGGCGGGCGGGGTGAACGTGCTCGAGACCGTGGACCTGGACAAGCTGCGCGGGCTCAGCACCGACGAGCGCCTCGTCGCGGTGGTCCGCGCCGCCGCCCGCGAGCAGCGGCTGCGTCCCGACACCGCCGACCTGGAGCAGGCCCGCCGGTACCTGCGGGTGTTCCGGGCGAACGCGCACGCCGTCGGCTACTACCGGCATGAGCCCTACGACGGGGACGTCGTGCTCCTGCAGCCGACCGAGGACCCGGAAATCACGCCGGGCGACGACTACGGCTGGCGCAAGGTGGCGGCCGGACGGTTCGCCATCGCGCCGATCCGCGGCACCCGCATCACATCCGCATACGAGCCGCTCGTCGACGACATGGCGGCCCAGATCAGGAGATGGATGGACCATGGCTTCGCAGACGAAGAACCCATCGCCGGCTGAGCCGGACCCGGCCAAGCAGGAGACCGGGCCGGCCGTGGCGGGCACCGCCCGCCGCAAGCGCGGCCGCACCGGATTGTGGACGCACCCCGACTTCCTGAAGCTGTGGGGCGGCCAGAGCCTGTCCCTCATCGGCACCCAGGTGACCATCGTGGCGATGCCGCTCGTCGCCGTCCAGTACCTGCACGCGGACGCGGCTCAGATGGGCATACTTGGCGCGCTGGCCCGCGCGCCGTTCGTCCTCTTCCTCGTGGCCGGGGTCTGGGTCGACCGGTTCCGCCGTCGGCCCACCATGATCATCACGGACCTGGGCCGCGGCGTGGCGATCGGGCTGATCCCGGCGCTGTACTTCGCGGGCGACCTGACCCTGCCCTGGATCTACGGCATCGTCTTGGTCGCGGGCGCGCTCGGGGTCTTCTTCGAGGTCGCGAACCAGGCGTTCATCCCGTCCATGGTCCCGACCGAGCTCGTACCTGAGGCCAACGCCAAGTTCCAGATCAGCCAGTCGGTCGCCCAGGTGGGCGGCCCGAGCCTGGCGGGCCTGCTGTTCGTGTTCGTCTCCGCGGCCAGCGTCATCGTGATCGACGCCGTTTCCTACTTTATCGGCGCGATCGCCAGCATCATGATCCGCACGCCCGAGCCGGCCCCGGGAAAACCCGGCGAGCACCCCCGGCTCTTCCCGGCGATCGCCGCCGGGGTCAGCTGGGTGTGGCGGCAGCCGGTCGTCCGCCCGATGATGTTCGCGACCGCGTTCTACATGACGTTCGCCTCCGGCATCCAGGCCCTGTACGTGTTCTACCTGCACACCGAGCTGCACCTGGCCTCGTGGTGGATCGGCTTCACGTTCACCTTCCTCGGCGTGGGAGCCCTTGTGGGCTCCCTGCTCTCGCTCCGGATGCTCAACCGGATCGGCCCGGGGCCGTCGGCGTTCCGGGCCACGCTGGTGGGGAACGGTGCGTTCCTGCTGATCGCGTTCGCCGGCGGCCCGGCCCCGCTGGCCATCGCCATGCTCGCGCTCGCCCAGGCCCTGGTCGGACTGTCCGGGCCAATCGCGCAGGTGGGAATGGGGTCGCTGCGCATGGTGCTCACCCCCAGGGGGATGCAGGGCCGGGTGGTGGCCGCGTTCCGCGGCCTGTCCCTCGGGCTCGCCCCGGTCGGAGCGCTCATCGGCGGCTTCCTGGCCGACGCCATCGGACTGCGGCCGACCATGATCATCCTGGCGGTCGGCGTGCTTATCCCGATCTTCATCATGTTCTTCTCGCCGATCCCGCAGACGAAGACCTTCCCCGAGGGTCCAGCCGAGCCGACCACCGAGCCGACCACCGAGCCGACCACCGAGCCGACCACCGAGCCGACCACCGAGCCGACCACCGAGCCGACCACCGAGCCGACTACCGAGCCGACCACCGAGGCGGGATGACCCGCATGCCGACTCAGGTGGTAAAGACGCACCTGGCGCCGCTGCCGGGAACCGGCTGGCAGGCGTGGCGGGCGGCCCTGCTCCGGTCCGCCGGGTTCCCGGCCGACGGGCTTGATCGCTTCTCGGCCGGGGAGTGCGCCCAGGCCGCCGACGCCTACCTGGCCGGCGCCGCGGACCAGGACCGCTTCCAGGCGGCCTTCGACGGCGCGATCGCCGATACGGCCAAGGCCGTGCGTGACGTCGCGGCGGATCCCCGGTTCCGGATGGCCGTGCTCTGGCAGAACCCCGGAGTCTTCGTCGCCATCAGCGGCATCCTGCGGGCCAGCCCCCAGGCCCCGCGCAACTCCCGGCTCCGGAGCCGGGAGGAGGTCATCGCCAAGTACTGGCAGCGTTACTGCGCCAAGAACGACACGGCGGGCTTCTTCGGGCCGATGTGCTGGGTCACCCTGGATCCGCCCGCGGGACCGATGGCGGGCGGGCCGGGACCTTCCCCCATCCGCCGCAGCGCGGTCTTCTTCGAGCGGTGGGCACTGCAGGCCTTCGCCGACCGCCTGACCGCCGATCCGCGCGTGCGCCCGGGACTGCCGGTTGGCCTGCAGGCTCACCTGACCGTGACCGGGGCCACCCTGATCTACCCGCAGCGCGCGCCGGCGGCGCTCTCACCGGCCGAGGCGACGCTGCTCGCCTGCTGCGACGGGCGGGCCACGGCGGCCGAGGTCGCCGTGCGGCTGGCGGACGATCCGGGCAGCGGGTTCCGCGCGACCGCCGACGTCTTCACGCTCATCGAGCAACTGGTGAGCCGCGGCGTGCTGCGCAACAGTGCCGACCTGCCCATGGACCTGACCGCGGAGGACGCGTTGCGCGCCTACCTGGGCCGCATCGAGAACGTTGCGGCGCGGCAGGAGGCCACGGCCTCGTTCGGTCGACTCTGTGCACGCCGCGACGCGCTGGCCGCCGCCGCCGACCCGGACGAGCTCGCCGAGGCCATGGCCGCCCTGGATGCCGAATTCACCGCGATCACCGGCCGGGAGCCGCGACAGCGAGAGGGGCAGACCCAGGCGGGCCGGACTCTTTGCCACCTGGAGGCGGTACGCGACTGCGAGCTGACGTTCGGCGGCGCGCTGCTGGACAAGCTGAAGCCGCTCGAGCCGCTGCTGCTGTCGGCCCGCTGGCTGAGCGCCGCCCTGGCCGGGGCATATCAGGGCATGCTGGCCGGCCTGTACCGCGAAGCCGCGGATGAGGCCGGCGGCGAGCCGGTCCCGCTGAGCCAGCTCTGGTACCCGGCGTTCGACGCGTTCGTGGGGAAGGACCGGCCAGCCGATCCGGTTGTCGCCGAGTACCTGCGGCGCTGGGCCAGCGTGCTCGGCCTCGACTCGGCCGACGCCGGGACCAGGCGGCTTGACCTGACCACGAGTGAGCTCATGGTCAAGGTGGCGCACACATTTCCGGCCGCGGCTCCGGGCTGGGCTAGCGCTCGGTTCCACAGCCCTGACCTGCACATCTGCGCGCCCTCAGCGGAGGCGGTTGAGCGCGGCGAGTTCACCATCGTGCTCGGGGAACTGCACGCCAGCATGGCCGCGCTGGATACGAACTTCTTCCGGATCGGGCATCCGGCTCCGGACGAGCTGATTGAGGCCATGGGCAGGGACATCCCCGTCAGCCGGGTGGGCCTGGCCATACCGGACGACTGGCCCCGGACGACCGCGCGCGAGACCGAATGGCTGGCCGGCCGGCGGATATCCAGCTCGGATTCACCGTCGCGTCCGGCATGAACCGGGACCGGCTGGTGCCGGTGACCGCGCTGACCGTGACCGATGATGCCGGGTGCCTGACCGTGCGCGCGCCGGACGGGCGCTCCTGGCCGCTGATCGAGACGTTCGCCGACCTGCTCTGCATGAATGCCTTCGACACCTGGAAGCTCGCGGGGAACGGCCCGCACACGCCCCGGATCATCGTCGACGGACTGGTGCTCGTGCGTGAGACCTGGCGGACGACCGTCGGGGACACCGGGCTCGCGGAAGTAACCGGGGAGCGCGAGCGGTATCTCGCGGTGCGGCGATGGCGGCAGTCACTCGGGCTTCCTGAGCGGGTCTTCATTCGCGTCGATACCGAGATCAAGCCCTGCTACCTCGACCTGACCAGCCCGCTGTACGCCCGCGTCCTGTGCAACATGCTGGGCGCCGCGCACCGCCGGGCGGTCCCGGCACCGTGCTCGCGATATCCGAGATGCTGCCCGGTCCCGACGACGCGTGGCTGACCGACGCGGACGGCCAGCGCTACACCAGCGAACTGCGGGTCCAGGTACGCGATCCGGTACCGAATCAGGATGTCACCGCCACTGACACCTGATCAACGCGATCGGCGGGCGGCGGTTCGCCATCCGTAGCCTTGCTCACACCTTCAGCAGTTCGCGCCGCTCTGACCGCTGCCGCCGCTCTGCGAGGTCGCGCTCGGCTTCCGCCACCGCGGCGGCGACCTCCGCGGCCATGTCGGGCCGGGTGCGGCGGGGCCGCAGCCGGATGCCCGCGAGCCCGCCGACGAGGGCGAGCGTCGTGGCAGACAGCGCGGTGACCTGCATCGCGCCGACAAGGGAGCTGTGCCAGCGCTCGTTGCCGGTGACGTGGCCTTCGGCCGTGCGGTACGCGGCCCGGAGAAGCTCCTCGTTGCCTGCCATGGCGTTCCCTCCACCCTGAGAACTTGATCCTTCAACTAGATCCTAGCCCCGAATCGCTTGAATGGTCAAGTCAAAAGGCCGGATTTATTTGAATCCAGGCCGGGGCCTGTGAATGGGGGCCGACGCCGTCGTTCACGCCATCCCGCCGTTCCACGCCCAGGCGTCATCTGCGGTTAGGTTCATCTCCTCTGGGTAAACGGAAGATTACAAAAAGTAATCAATCGGGAGACGGCATCCCGTAACCACCCGTCCGCCAGTGCGGGACCAGGGCAGGGACGCCGACGAGGGGGACCAGATGGCTATGACACGTGACGCATTCATGGAAGAGGCATGCCGTCTCGCCAAGGAGTCGGTGGACAACGGCTGGGGCGGTCCGTTCGGCGCGGTCATCACGAGGAACGGCGAGATCGTGGCCCGCGGCCAGAATCGGGTCCTGCTGACCGGTGACCCCACCGCCCACGCCGAGGTGGAGGCCATCCGCAAGGCGGCGGCGGTGCTGAACCCGGAGGCGCCGAGCATCGCGCCCGAGCACGTGAACGAGTCAATACTTGAGCTGATACCGCGGCCGGCCTTCGCCCGATCGGGTCCCGGCGCGGGCGAAGATGCTCATCGGCCACGAGATCTACATCAGCGGCACGCCGTGCCCGATGTGCATGAGCGCGATCTACTGGTCCCGCATCGACGGCGTGTACTTCGGCAACGACCTCGAAGAGACCTCCAAGATCGGCTTCGACGACGCCTTCCAGTACGAGGACTTCGCCAAACCGTACGCCGAGCGACGCGTCACGGTCGGGCAGTTCCGGCCAGACCTGGCGGAAGTCCCGTACAAGGCGTGGGCGCAGAAGCACGACAAGCACCCGGACTGACCCAACCGCGGCAGCCGCGGACCGGGGAGCCAGGAGCAGCCGAGCAAGGGTGACGTCGTGGCGGAGTATGAACGCATTCGTTCGGTGACGGACACAGCGCAGCGCGAGCCCGCCACGGTGGTCGTGACGCAGCCGGTGAAGCGCGGCCATGATCAGGAGGTCAGGCGCTGGCAGGAAGCGGTAAACGTCGCGGTCGGCGCGTTCACCGGATACCTGGGCAATGACATCGCTTCCGGCAGCGACGACGAGTGGACGGTCATCTACCGCTTCGACTCCAAACCGCACCTGATGAAGTGGCTTGAGAGCCCGGAGCGGGCCGAGGCCCTCAGCCGGGGCGCGCACCTGTTTGACGGGCCCGCGAACCAGCACGTGCTCATCCGCGACAACGATGCCGAAATGGTCACGGTCGTCGTTTCGCATCCCGTCGATCCGGCCGACCAGCAGGAATTCCTTGCCTGGCAGGATCGGGTCACCGATGCCGAGCGGCAGTTTCCTGGCTTCCTGGGCGCGGAACTCTACCGGCCCGTGCCCGGCGTGCAGGACGAGTGGACCGCGCTGTACCGCTACGACAGCGGGGAGCATGCCAGCGCCTGGCTCGAATCGGACGAGCGCAAGCAGCTGCTCCGGGAGGGCGAGCGGTTCAACGAATTCGAACTGCACCGCATCTCGTCACCGTTCGGCAGCTGGTTTCCGCCGCCGGACGGTGACGAAGAGCAGGCCGGCCCCCGAACTGGAAAACCGGCCTGTCGGTACTTGTCGGTCTTTATCCCACCGTCGTGCTGCTCACCCTGGCCATCAGCGAGATCTGGCCCGGGGGACCGCTGTGGGCGACCCTGCTTGTTGGCAACGTCTGCTCGGTATCCCTGCTGACCTGGGTGGTGATGCCGGCCGTGACCCGCGCCCTGAGATTCTGGCTCGTGCCCGGCCGCCCCGAGCGCCGGGCCCGCCTCGATTTCACCGGCGCGGCCGTCTCCGTCGGCTTTCTCACGATCGCGGCGCTGGTGTTCTGGCTCTGCACCACGCAGATCTGGCACCTGCCCTGACAAGAGTTTCCCGAACGGAGGGTGGCGTCTGCCTAACCGACGCGCCCAGCGGAAGCTCGTCTTCGCCCCTGGGCGGGCAGCCTGGTAGAGACCGCCGACCAAACGGTTGCGCACTAACCATGCACATCTAACGCACAAGCTCGTTCTATGGTCGGACGCAAGCGATCAGGTTCGATCGCGTATCCGCATAGAAAGAAACCGCATGGTTGGCTCACGCCAGGCTCCGGCCGCGGCTCGGATCCGAACTCACGTCCGTCACCGGGGCACGCGGCCTTTGGGGATTGCCGCGGTTGTCATCGTGATCGCGTGCGCGGTCACGTCGGCCTGCTCGGCCGCCGCCCCTGTTGCCACCGGGCGGCCTGCCACTAGCGCGACCGGGTCAGCTGCCGCGACCGGGTCAGCTGCCGCGACCGGGTCAGCTGCCGCGACCGGGTCAGCTGCCGCGACCGGGTCAGCTGCCGCGGCCGGGCCGGCGACCGCGGCCGGACAGGCCGACGCGGCTACGGTCGGCACCGGTACCGCGGGGGGCTGCTCGCAGTCCGTCAGCCTGCCGAAGGACGAGGCGCCGCACGCTGACCCGGTCGAGTGGTGGTACTTCAGCGGGAACCTGAGCGGCAAGGACGCGGCGGGGCACGTGCACACCTACGGCTATGAGTACGTCACCTTCCAGGTCACCGGATTCGGGTCGGCGCCCGTTTACCTCGGTGAACTGGCGCTCACCGATCTCACCGGCAAGACCTACCAGTTCGCGGGCAAGCAGGGCCCCTACGCCGTGCCGAAGACAACTGACCGGTTCGACCTGCACGCTGGAAACTGGACGATGAGCGGCGGGTCCGGCAACGACATGCTCCAGGCCAGCATGAGCGGTTCCAGTATCGACCTCGCGCTCCGCACCACCGAGCCCGCGGTCCTCGAGGGCAACAAGTGCGGCTATGTCCCGATGGCATCGCTCGGGTCGTCGTACTACTACTCGTGGACGTCGCTGGCGACCGCCGGCACGATCGTGGACCACGGCGTCACCCTCAAGGTCACCGGGACGTCCTGGATGGACCACCAGTGGGGGCCGCTGACCTTGTTCACCGGCGGCGGCTGGGACTGGTTCAGCATGCAGTTGTCCAACGGGCAGCAGTACATGCTGTTCTTCATCAAGAACAAGAGCGGCCAGCTCGTGGACACGGCCGGCACCTGGGTCGCCGATAGGGGGAAGGACATCACGTACCTGACCGCGGCCAACAGTGCCGAGAAGGCCACCGGTTCCTGGACCAGCCCGGCGACGCATATCAAGTACGGCTCCGGCTGGCAGGTCACCGTCCCCGGCGGGCAGCTCACCGTCACCCCTGACCTGCGCGACCAGGAGGTGGACCTTCCGGCCCAGGACACCGTCTACTGGGAGGGCGACGTAACGATCAGCGGCAAGATCAACGGCGCCCCGGTCACCGGCGACGGCTACACCGAACTCAACCCGGACGTCGGCCGCTGACCCGCCCGAGCTCCTGGGATGTCTTTGCTTACGTGGTGACCATGATCGTCGTCTTTGCTTAGCGGGTGCCCATGATCGCGTCCGGTTTGCGGTAAATGCGGCGCCGGTTGGTAAGCAGAGGTGAGCGCGGTGTCGCGGCAGGCGGTGGCCGGGCCGGACATACCGCTGCAATCCGGGCAGCGGACGCCCGGTGCCGGGGACAAAGTGACGAAGTGCGTTGCCGTGTTAGCCCGCGGGCTGGTCTGCCGGCGCGGTGAGCTCGAGCTGGATGCCGTCGGGGTCTTCGAACGACAGTATGTCGAAGCCGACCGAGGACAGGCGGGTGATGCGGCCGTGGGTGACGCCCCGCTCGTCGAACAGCCGGACCGCCTGCTCGAGGTCGGCCCGGCTGGCGACGCTGAAGCTGAGATGGTCGAGGCCGACCCGGTCCGGGTCGAACCGCTCGCCGTCGGGCGCCATCGGCCGCAGCCCCATCATCAGGTCGCCGCGGACCATGCCCACGCCGCCGAACAGGACGCGGAACGCCTCGGCCTCGGACCGGTCGCCGGGCGGGGGCGATTCCGCCACGACCTGGAAGCCGAGCAGGCTGGTGTAGAACTCGCGGCTGCGCTGGATATCTGTGACCGTGAGCCGCAGGTGATGGATGGGACCAGGCGCAATGTACCCCGGCATGCTGTCTCCCGCCCGCGTGTCCGCACGCGGAGCCCTGCGCTCCGCGCCATCAGGCATGTTATCAGCATATTCGAAGTAAGTACTAGCCATAATATATATCGCGACAGGTGACCCGGACTCAAGCTCTATCAGCGCAACATCTGCGCGTTGAGACCAGAATCTGCCCTCTATGGGTCTCCGATGTCATTAGCGAAGTAAGTACCTGCTTGCATAAACGAACACCGGCGGCTAGCGTCTAAGCCGAGGTCCGGACCGGCGGCCCGTGCGTGTTCGTCCAGGGGCAGGGCTGATCCCGCCGAATGCGGGTCTCGCGTGCCCTGGCAGCGGTCAACCTCGAAATGGAGCGGTTTCATGGTCGCAAGGATGGATGGCAAGGTTGCCGTCGTCACCGGAGGCGGCGGAGCCGATCTCACGAGCATCGGCGCGTCGATTTGTGCGGCACTGGGCCGGGAGGGTGCCGCTGTCGTGCTCGTGGACCGCGACGCGGCCGGCGCCGAACGGGTCGGGAGCCTGCTCGCGGCCGAGGGAATCCGCGTCAGCGTCGCTGTCGCCGACGTGACCCGTCCGGATGACTGCGAGGCGGCGGTGAGCCTGGCCTTGGCCGACTTCGGTCGGCTGGACGTGCTCGTCAACAACGTGGGCATACCCGGTAAGAAAGCAACCGTGGTGGACGTCGACCAGGCCGACTGGGACCGGGTGATAAGCACCAACCTGGGGTCGGTCGCACTCATGTCCCGCTTCGCGATCCCGGCGATGACCGATGGCGGCGCGATCGTGAACGTGTCATCGATCGCGGCGCTGCGCGAGTCTGATCGTGCCGCTTACAGCGCGTCCAAAGGCGCGGTGATATCGCTTACCACCGCGATGGCGGGCCAGCACGCCATCGACGGGATCCGGGTGAACTGCGTCGCCCCCGGGCAGGTATGGACGCCGGCGGTGGCGCTTACCTTCCCCGGGACCGCGCAGGAGATCGAGGCGCTGCGGCGCAAGCGCCGGCTGGCGTCGACCCTGAAGACCGAAGGGACCGCCTACGACATCGCGTTCGCCGTTCTCTACTTCGCCAGTGATGAGGCGAGATGGGTGACCGGTCAGACCCTGGTAGTCGACGGCGGCCTGTCAGTAGGCCGTCCGCCAGCCGACGACTTCGACCCCCTCCGCCGCATGGTCACCCAACGCTAAGCACCCGCGGACTCAGTGCGGCGCGGACCGTCGACACCGCGCCGATCACCCTCCATCGGACGTGTCGGTCCGGATGCGAGGTGCACCGCTACTGTCCCTGGAGATCGTCACCAAATGCGTTACACGCAGCGACTACCTGGCGGGGGCGTCGATCGTCATCTGATGCGCTCGGCCGCGCGCTGCGCGTCATCGCCTGAGTGGCTTCGGCAAGCTGCGAGAATGACAAGCATGGAACCGGACCTTGCACAGGAACTGGGCACTCGTGAGACGGCGGCGCTCGAGTTCAAGTCGGCAGTGACGGACCGAGACAAGCTGCGGAAGACGATTTGCGCGCTCGCGAACGACCTGCCGAACGTGGGCGGGGGAGACCTGCTGGTTGGCGTGAATGATGACGGAATCCCGGTTGGCGATGTTGATACATCCGACAAGGCGTTGCTGAGGTTCACCGAGTACCGTGATGACGGTCGGATCCTTGATCGGCCTTCGATATCGGTCAGCCGGGCTGCGTATCAGGGAGTGCCGGTCATCCGGATACATGTCGACGCCGCGCTAGCGCCGCCCGTACGTTTCGACGGCACCGTATACGTGCGGCCCGGACCGACGACAAGGCCAGCTAACGCGAATGATGAACGACTACTGGGCTGAGCGGAGACGTGCCAACGACCTGCCGTACGAGATGCGGCCTAGGTATTTTACTACGCTTTCAGATCTTGACTTGGATTTGTTCACCCACACGTATCTGCCTGCGGCTGTATCACGCGAAGTCCTGGCAGAAAATGGTCGGCCGGTGGAACAGCAGCTAGTATCACTGCATCTCACTGATGCGGAGAGAACGCCCACCGTTCTCGGGTTGCTCGTCATCGGCTATGAACCGCGGACGGCGGTACCGGGTGCCTACGTCCAGTTCGCACGTTACGCGGGCACCGACAAGGCAGCGCCGATCGCAGATGATCACGAGATCGGCGGCAACATCATCGCCGTGGAGACCAAACTCGACCCGGTCCTTCACGGGAACTTGCGGACAGCGATCGTGCCCAGCGGTCTGCTCAAGGAGGTAAGGCGGCCAGAGTACCCCTGGGAAGCAATCAGGGAGGCGGTCATGAATGCGATCATGCACCGTGACTATGAAACCTCCAATGCACCTATCTTGATCGACTGGTTCGATGACCGGATCGAGATCAGTAACCCTGGCGGGCCGTATGGCAGGGTGCGGAAGGACAACTTCGATAGAGTGAATGACTACCGTAATCCGTCGCTTGCCGCCGCGATGAAGGCGCTGGGATACGTGAATCGATTCGGGCGAGGGATAGCGCGAATTAAGGCTTCGATGAATGATAATGGGAGCCCTCCGCCAGAGTTTGCTGTGGACGACGCGTTCTGGAGTGTCACGCTGAGGAGGTTGTTGTGATCACTCTGGCTCTCTTCAATAATAAGGGCGGTGTCGGGAAGACGACTCTTGCCTATCACCTAGCCCACATGTTGTCACGTGTGGGGTACAGGGTCCTGGCCGTAGATCTTGACCCGCAGTCCAACCTCACGTCGCTTTTCCTTGACGAGGATGCGCTGGAAGTTCTCTGGCGTGAACGCGATCCGATGCCCTCCGCTGTATTTGGGGATCGGCGAGGGCTCTTCCCTGGGATGGATATTCCTGACGACGCGGGGACAGTGGCAGATTCTGTTCGCCCTCTCCTGGAGCAGACCGGCGATGTTCGATTCTATACGCCAATAGAGATAACCGGGACTTTGAGCCTCGTCCCGGGTGACCTTGCATTGAGTGGCTTCGAGGATAAACTTTCCGCTAGCTGGCCGCAAGGGTTCACTGGAGATTCTGGTGCCTTGCGTGTTACTTCGGCTTTTCATAGAGTTATCCAGGAAGCCTCAGGCCGGGTACAGGCGGATCTTGCAATTATCGATGTAGGGCCAAACCTTGGCGCCATAAACCGCTCGGCCTTGCTCGCTGCGGATAGGGTACTCATGCCGCTGGCTGCAGAGTTGTTTTCGTTGCGCGGTCTCAGCAACCTGGGGCCGGTTCTTAGGAGCTGGCGCAACGATTGGCAGGAACTTGTGCTGCCGAGAGCAAAAGGGTCGATCTCTGAACTTCTCCCTGCCGGTACGATGGCGCCTATCGGCTATGTTATTATGCAGCCTGCAATGCGTCTTAACCGGCCAGTCCGCGCTTACGAGCGCTGGCTTCAGCGTATCCCAGTCGTCTACGCTGAAGCGGTGCTTGATAAGCGCGGATTTTCTCCGGATGACCGTTCTCATGAAATAGCGACATTGCGGAACTATCAGAGTCTGATGCCGCTATCGCACGATGCGCGGAAGCCGATGTTTGATCTCAAACCGAGTGATGGTGCGATCGGGGCCACCTCGGACTTCGTGCGTAGATGTTACGAGGATTTTCGTGCTCTCGCTCTTGAGGTGGGGACCATACTGTCGACTTAGCCCTCCGACCACGGCGGCTGCGGTATGACACCAGCGCCGACTCCCCGGTCGGGGGACAGTCGGGCGAGGCGGACGGAGACCGCGATTGGGTGACCGGAGCGCGGCTCTTGACTGTCCGGTAAGGGGAGACAGGAGGGTTAAGTCATGAGCTCGTCAAGCTCGACTTACCAGGAGGAAGCAGCCATGGACACCACCGAGCAGACCCGGGAACTGGTCAAGCGTTTCGTGAAGGCTCATGAGCACGGTGACGCCCGGGAGATTCGGGAGCTACTCGCCGACGACGCCACCTGGCACCTGCCGCCCTCGGCGGGCGTTGGCCCGTTCACCGGAGCGGAGCAGGCCGCCGCTGCCCTCGCGGGCGGTGCCGCGGACAACTGGCTCGACATCCCCACCATCAACCGCACCGTCACCGCGATCTTCGTCGACGGCGACTCCGCGGTAGTGCTGGAGTCCAAGACTGCCACCACGCACCGCGGCGAGCACTACGCCAACGACTACGTCTGGGTCTTCAAGACCCGCGACGGGCTGATCGCCTCGGTCCGCAATTACACCGACACCCTGCTCGCCGACCGCGTCTTCGGCCTGGACAACAAGACCCCCACCATCGGCAGCTAACCGGCGTGGGAACTGGCCGCCACCCGGCGGCCGGCCCGTTCCGGCTCGGCTGCGGACTGGGGCCTCCCTCCTCCTAAAGCTTAGATTTTTGCTTTAATCGTCACTATGGTTGGCGGACGGGGACTCCAGAGAAAGGGGAACCTGGTTGCCCGGCAACGACACGGAGACGGAGCCGCGGAACAGTCCCGTGGCGCTCGATGTCATGGACGGGATCCGCTCGCTGCACACCCGCATTGACGAGTTGCACCAGGTAGTGGCGCAGCGGCTGGAGGCGGAAGGCGCGCATGCGGCGGGCGACTGGCTGCATGACCGCGCAGGCGCGGCTCTGCACCAGATGCGGGCGATTCCCGCGTGGCAGCGGCAGACGCAAGGAGAACTGCGCTGGGCCGCCGCGATCGTCACCACGGTGGGCATCGCGCTCCAGCTGGCGATACCCCGCCGCCTGGTCCTGGTCCAACCATCCTGGGTCATACCCGCGGCGCAGGGGGCGCTGCTCGTCGCGCTCTTGGCGGCGAACCCGCACCGGATCAACCGCGAGTCCGCAGTCGTACGCTCGCTGGCCCTCATGCTCGCCACGCTGATCAGCCTGGCCAACGGCTGGTCGCTGGGCAGGCTAGCCGTCGACATCGTGCAGGGCAAGACCAGCATGACGGCAGGACCGCTGCTCATCAGCGGCGCCGTCATCTGGCTGACCAACGTCGTGGTGTTCTCCTTGTGGTACTGGGAGTTCGACCGCGGCGGGCCGGCGGCCAGGGCCCTCGAACACCAAGTGCTACCCAGACTTCCAGTTTGTCCAGATGACCAGCCCCCCTGAGCAGGTGCCGCCCGAGTGGGAGCCTGCCTTCGCCGACTATCTGTACCTGGCGTTCACGAACGCTGTCGCGTTCAGCCCGGCGGACGTCATGCCCATGTCCAGGTGGGCCAAGCTCGCGATGACCGTGCAGTCGATTATCTCCGTTGTGACCATCGCCCTCGTCGTCTCCCGCGCGGTCGGCATCATCCCTTAACCGGCGTGGCCGCGTTTTCTGGAGGGCGTGCCTTCCCCGGGCAGGGGCCCGTCACCGGGGACGTACTAGGCGAGCGGGCGGTAGTTGACGTGGCAGGCGTCCAGCCTTGGCAGATGCCTGGTCAGCCTCTCCTCGAACTCCGCGAGTTCACCGCCAGGCGGTGACCAGACGACCTCGGCGAACGCGCACAGCCGCGGGAAGTACATGTACTCGGCCTTGTCGGTGTCGGGGATGTACTCGGTCCACAGCTGCGCCTGCGCGCCGATGATGTTCTTGCGGGCGCCTTCCGACAGGCCGCGCGGTACCGGGTCGAACGTGTAGACATCCGCCACGCTGGTCGCGCCGCGGATCGCGAGCGGCTCGCTCTTGTCGTCTGAGTGCGCCCAGTCCAGGTAGACGTAGTACTCCGGTGCCATCACGACGTGGTGGCCGAGTTCCGCGGCCCACCGGCCCATGTAGCCGTCCTTGCGCCACGCCATGATGACGGCGTCCTGCGGGCCGCCGGCGTCGATGACCTCGTCCCAGCCGACCATGCGGCGGCCGCGGGCGGCGAGCCGCCTCGCCACCTGCGCCATGAACCAGCCCTGCAACTGGGCCTCGGCCCGCAGGCCGAGCGAGCGCATGCGCTGCCGGGCACGGTCGCTGTCGCGCCACTCGGCGGCCGGGCACTCGTCGCCGCCGAGGTGGATGTAGGGGCTGGGGAAGACATCCATCACCTCGTCGAGCACGTTCGCGCAGAACTCGACGGTGGCGTCATCGACGTTCAGGACGTGCCGGGAAATGCCCCAGCGGGTGCGCACCTTGATCGGCTTCTTGCGGCCGTTGTAAGCGTCACGGTTGCCGAGCTCGGGGTAGGCGGCAATCGCGGCCTGCATATGGCCGGGCATGTCGATCTCCGGCACCACCGTCATGTGCCGCTGCGCGGCGTAGGCGACGATCTCCGCCAGGTCGGCGACCGTGTAGCAGCCGCCGTGCGGGGTCCCGTCGAACCGCTTCTCCCTGGCCAGCCCGACCGGGCTTTGCTTCCGCCAGGATCCGACCTCGGTGAGCAGCGGGTAGCGCTGGACCGGGAAGCGCCAGCCCTGGTCGTCGGTGAGGTGCAGGTGCAGCACGTTGAGCTTGTGCAGGGCCGCCAGGTCGATCAGCCGGAGTATCCATGCCTTCGGGAAGAAGTGCCGGGCCACGTCCAGGTGCACGCCCCGCCAGGCGTAGCGGGGCGCGTCCTCGATCTCCATGGCGGGCAGTTCAAGCGCGGCGGGCACGCCGTGGGCCGGGGCCTTCCGCAAGGTCTCCGGCGGCAGCAGCAGCCGCAGGGTCTGCGTCGCGTAGAAGACGCCCGCCGGGCCCCCGGCGTTGATGACCACGCCTTCGCCCGGGGCGGCGCGCAGCAGGTAGCCGTCGTCGGGCAGGCCGCCGCCATCGGGAAGGCCGACGGTGAGCGTGACGGCGTTCGGCCGGACTTCGCTGCTTACCGGGACGACGGCGATGTCCCAGCCGGTAGACGCCTCAAGCGCGGCGCGCAGCAGGCCCGCCGCCGGGCGCGAGGCCTCGTCGGCGGCTATGACGAAGCCGTCCGCGGTCAGCGTGACCCGGCCGCCGTCGGGGTGCGCGTGCGCCTTGACCGGACGCGGGATGATCACGATGACGCCATGCAGGCGGCCAGGCAACACACGCCCCAGAAGCTACCAAGTCCGGACCTAGTTCGCCACCCTTCAACCACGAGACCCCCGATCCTCACGCGAGTCGGGGGTTCCGTTTTTGCTGTGCCTGTGCCATTGACGCTCTGACCCGGCCTCCTTTTGCTGCTCATCTGCCGTTGATGGTTTCGGGAGTGCTTTCCGGTTGCCAACGACGTAGGGCCAGTACTGACGAGTAGATGTCTGTTTTGGCGTGATTTTCCGAACATGAAATGGCCCTATGTCCGCCGGCGCCTCCGTCGGCACCCTGACCGGGAATGACAAGCTTTATCACCAGTCACAGCGGTTTCCTGAGTTCCGGAGCGGCTGCGCTCCCTGGATGGCGTGACCGGGAGCATGTCGCATTCTCGCTGCGGGGACGGGCGAGAATGCGACATGCTCGTGTCTACCCGGCTCTTATGGGACCAGGCTGAACGCCTGGGCCGCGGTGCCGTTGCAGGTGTACTGCTCGAGCTGAGCTCCGCTGCTGGTGGAAGGGACGTCTAGGCACAGGCCCGAGTTGTCGGCGGTGAAGGAGTAATAGCCGGAGTACTGCTGGTCGGCGGCAAACAAGGCGTTGGTGTTGCCGGTCCCGCCGTAGTTCCAGGTCTGGAGCGTGTCGCCGGAGGCGGTGGCTCCCGCCCCGCCGGAGATGTTCCAGCTCTCGCCCTCGGACTGGGCGTTCTCGTTGATCACCTCGTAGTAGCCGCTCACCGAGGTCGCCGCGAACTGCCACAGCTGGCTGGTGGCCCCGGTGCAGGCCACCTGCTCCACGGCGGTGCCGTTGGCGGTCGAGCCGCCGGACGCGGTCGCGCACAGGCCGGAACCCTCGTTCACCACCTCGGACCACGACGAGGTGTTGATGCCCGAGTTGGCCACCAGGCTGAACGCCTGGGCGGTGCTGCTGTTGCAGGTCTCCTGCTCGAGCTGAGCTCCGCTGCTGGTGGAGGGCGCGTCCAGGCATAGGCCCGAGTTGTCGGCGGCGAAGGTGTAATAGCCCGAGGACCCGAGGTTGGCGGAGAACAGCGCGTTGGTGTTGCCGGTCCCTCCGTAGTTCCATATCTGGAGCGTGTCGCCCGCGGCGGTGGCTCCCACCCCGCCGGTGATGTTCCAGCTCTCGTCTTCCGACTGGGCGTTGTCGTTGATCACCTCGTAGTAGCCGCTCACCGAGGTCGGCTCGAACTTCCAGAGCTGGCTGGCCGCGCCGGTGCAGGCCTGCTGCACCACCGCGGTGCCGTTGGCGGTCGCGCCCCCGGACGCGGTTGCGCACAGGCCGGAGCTCTGGTTGACCACCTCGAACCACGACGAGCTGACGCCGGAGGGGGCGAAGCTCATGGAGTGCTCGTTCCACCCTCCGTTGTCCTGGTCGACGACCAGTGTCTGGGTGCCCGCGGGCAGCGTGACGGTGGCGTTCACCGTCGCCCAGTCCTGCCAGCCCCCGGTGGCGGGGACATTGATATCGCCCGACAGGTTGGTACCCGTGAGGTTGGCGATATGCAGGCCGTCAGTAACACCGTTAGGAGAGGCCACGCGCAGGCTCACCGTGTAGGTGCCGGCGCCGGCCGCGTTGACCGTGTACCTGAACCACTGCCCGCTGCCCGTCCAGCCGAGGTCGTAGCCGGCCCCGGTGCCGGTCGTGTCGGTGGTGTCGCTGGTCGTCTCCAGGTCAACCCCGTCGCTGCGGTAGCTGTCGGCCGTGCCGTTGACCGAGCTGACGTTGTAGGCCACGCCCTGTCCGCCGGTGTCGTAGTTGGCGGCTTGCACGGTGCCGGGAACCTCGGCCGCGGCGCCGCCGTAGGCGGCCTCGCCCGCCGGGGCCTGGCTGTAGCCGGCGGCGACGATGTTCGCCTGCACCGCGCTCTGGGTGGCCTCGGACGGGAAACCGGAAACGTCGGCGGCTTCGTAGAACTCCCCGTCGCCCAGGCTCGTGTTGTCCCCGCCGGTGCCCAGCTCGATCGAGCTCTGGATCTTCATCGGGTCATAGCCGCCGCTCGGCAACGCGCCCGAATAGGTTTGTATCAGTCCGCCTGACTGGGCATTGCCGTACTGCAAGGTCATGTTGGTCCCGCCGTTGTTCTCCTCCCAGGCCGAGAGGAACGTGGCGCTCTCGCTCGGATAGGCCGGCGGGTTGTTCCCGGTGTCGCTGAAGTACATGCCGTTTTCTATGTCGGCACCGACCCAGGGACCGGGACCGGTGCAGTTGCCCGTCCAGCAGTCCGTGCCGTAGTAGATCGCGTTCATCGTAGCGTTGCCGTCGTCGGAGTCGTTGGTCTCGCCCTGGCCGAAGTCGAAGCAGCACTGGTTGCTGGTGACGTTGGAGGACATGACCGCGTACAGCCCGTCGGGATCAGCAGCCGGTAGGCAGGTTCTTGGCGGAGTTGTCGCGGTAGCCGGTGCCGAACTTGTCGAAGTCAGATCCCGTACGCTGGCTGGCCGCCGACGTACACCGGCAGCGCCTCGGCGGGTGCACCGATGTCCGCCCCGTTGGCGCCGGGGCCCGCGTTCCCGCCGCTGCAACCCGAGCAGGAAGTGCCCGGCGAGATCGGCATGTTGTTGGCGTTGGAGGTCTGGTCGTACAGCTCGGTGATGGTGCACGTCGTGCTGGCGCAGAACGTGTTCTCCGGCGCCACGTTGACAACCCCGCCGGTCGATTCCAGCCCGACGTTGAGGTAGGTCGAGTCGGAGGCCCGCTGGACCTGGTAGAGCGGCCCGTCATAGCTCTCGAACAGCGCCCGGGTGGTGCTGTAGGCCGCCTCGCACGGAGTACCGCCGGAAGCGTAGATGTCGCACGGCTCGGCCGTGGCCGCATGCGCGGGCGCGGCGCCGAACGCGGGAATGGCGAGCGCTGCCGCCAGCACAAAGGCGGCGGCCAGCCTTGCCCACCGCCAGGTGAGGGTTCTCGAGAACATGCGTCAACTTCCGTGGTCGGGTGCGGGGCAAGCGCGCGGCAGACGGCATGCGCCGGAAGAGTGGACGACGGGCGGATACGTTCACAGTCGGCGTTATTTGGCGAACTCTGGTGCTCGTTGGCTTGAGATTGCGCCCACTTTGCGGGTAAGTCAAGGCATTGTTACGTTTGAGTGCCAAAAAGTTGCGCCACCCGGGCGGGTCTTTGCGGATGCCGTTCCAGACGCTACTCGCCCTGGTCGTGCTCTCTCCCGGTCGCGAAAAATGTATCGATGTACGTCTGTGCTGGAAGGTCGCTGTCGCGCAGGAGCGAGAAGACCTCTGTCCCGCTGTCGATGTCGGTACCGGGACCGAGCGCGTAGGCCTGGCTAAGGCGGAGGAATTCCGCGCCGTTCTCCTCCGCGTACCGCTGCGCCTCCCGCTCGGCCAGCTCGATCGCCTCGTCGAGGGACACCGCCCGCCACAGCGTGATGCGCTCCTCGAACGGCTGGCCCACCCAGCTCGACCAGGCGAAAACGCAGCGCACACTGTACCATTCGGGCTCGTCGGCCACAGGATCCTCCATCGTTGATCCGGTTCGCCAGCTAGGTCCGTCAGAAGGCCCACGCTAGCGCGGCGCCGATCCCGGAGACGATCTCGGGGCCCGCGGCGATGTTGCCGGCAGGCAGAGATTGAAGTGCCGAGGTCCGCACCGTACGGGCATCGCAGTGGATGTCCGCAGTGCCTTGCCTGCTCCGGGATATTTAGGCGTGATGCCCCATGTCCGCCAGGGCATCCCGGGTGGATGTGTCGCGGCCCTGGCTTCTATCGTGAACTGCGCCTTTCGGTACAATGCCGCTTAGACAATTTTCCCCCTTAGCCCCAGAGGGATCACACGCAGCTACAGACACTGTTGTCCCAGTCGCAGCCGAGGTCGGCCCTGTCGTGCCCGGCCTGAAAGTGCCTCATCGCAGAGGTATACCGAATTTTGGTCGGAAACCGGCCCGACTTGCGGCAGTTTGTCCAACCAAAATTCGGTATACCTTTCCTGGGTCGCGCTGGCCGACCAAGATCAACTTATGTTAAGTGGCATTGCCTTTCGGTAGCCAATCCCGGCCTGCCGCCGATATTGATTCATTATGACCTAACAGGTGTCCAACCGGTAAAAAGCAGCCAGTTGGACGCCCGGTGCAAGCTGAGTCTTGTCAGGGTCCCTACGTCTCTGGTTCCAGACTTCTCTCAATGCCTTGCCCGGTTACGGCGTGAAGGTTGCCGTAGGCCTGCAAGTAAAGATCGGAAGCGAGATCAAAATAGCATTGGGGTGGCGTTGCCGATTGATAGAAATAGCGTTGGTGTGGTGAAGTTGATTAGTTCACCCGCGAACAGCTGAGGGCGGTGACACATTCTGATTAGCCGCAACCGGAGGTGCTATGTACAACGCAATACTCAATAGTCCTATGGGCCGGGCCTTGGAGCAGCCGAAATGGGAAGACGCTGCCCAGGTTCAACGCGTACGGGAATACCTGAGCTCCTGTCCCGCGCTCGTGGACGCCGACGCGATCTGGCGTCTGCGCTCACTGCTGGCCAAGGTTGCCGTCGGTGAAGCCAGCGTAATACAGGCGGGCGACTGCGCCGAGGACCCGGCCCAGTGCACGCCGGACTGCGTTGCCCGCAAGGCGGCTCTGCTTGACGTGCTCGCGGGGGTGATGAAGCTCAATACGCACATGCCGGTGATACGAGCCGGCCGTATCGCGGGCCAGTTCGCCAAGCCGCGCTCCCGGCCCACCGAGCGGGTCGGGCAGCTTGAGCTCCCGGCGTTCCGCGGCCACATGGTAAACGCACCAGAACCAGACCCGTTCAGTCGGCGGCCAGACCCCTGGCGCCTGGTCGCCTGCTACCAGGCGGCCCGGGACGTGGTGGAGAGCCTAGGCTGGCAAGGCCCCTCGTGGCGACGCGATGTCGATCCGCCGATGTGGACAAGCCACGAGGCGCTCCTGCTTGACTACGAGATTCCGATGCTGCGCCACGACGGCAATGGCGGGCAGTTGCTCGGCTCCACTCATTGGCCTTGGGTCGGCGATCGAACCCGCCAGGTGGACGGCGCCCATGTCGCCCTTCTATCCCAGGTGATCAATCCGCTGGCCTGCAAGGTGGGGCCGAGTATGACGGCCAGCGAGCTGTGTGCCCTGTGCGAACGGCTTGATCCCGCGCGGGAGCCAGGCAGGCTCACCCTCATCGCAAGAATGGGCGCCAAGGGCGTCGCCGAATCGCTGCCACCGCTCGTGGCGGCGGTGCGCGCCGCCGGTCATCCCGTCATCTGGCTCTGCGATCCAATGCACGCAAATACGGTTCGCACTCCGGAAGGGATCAAGACCCGATTCCTCGACATGATCATGCGTGAGCAGCATGACTTCCAGAATGCGGTCGGCTCGGTCGGCGGAACAGCCGGCGGACTGCACCTGGAGGCTACTCCAGATGACGTCACCGAGTGTGTCCTTGACGAATCGTATGTCGGTGAGGTCGGAGCCAACTATACGACCTTTTGCGATCCCCGGCTCAACCGAAATCAGGCGATGACAGTGGTCTCAGCCTGGAAACCCACCCGCCAAACGGTCGAGCCGGGTGAAGGAGAGTTATGGAGAATATATCTCGCGTCGAACCGTACCGGATGCCCGCGGCGGACGACCTGCCCCCCAATGTCGCCCAATGGGCCGCCGATCCGGGCCGGGCGGTGCTTCTCATCCACGACATGCAGCGCTATTTCCTGAAGCCCTTCGCGGCTGCGCAGTCCCTGGCGGGCGAACTCATCGGCAATGCCGTTGCGCTGCGCGAGCGCTGCACCGAGGTGGGCATCCCGGTGGCCTATACCGCGCAGCCCGGCGGGATGACCGAGCGGCAGCGCGGCCTGCTGAAGGATTTCTGGGGACCCGGGATGAGCGTGGACCCGGCCGACAAGTCGATCATTGGGCCGCTGGCCCCGGCCGATGGCGACTGGGTGTTCACCAAGTGGCGCTACAGCGCCTTTTTCGGCTCGCAGCTGCTGACCAGGATGCGCGAGCACGGCCGCGACCAGCTCATCGTCTGTGGTGTGTATGCGCATGTCGGGGTGTTGATGACCGCGGTCGAGGCGTTCACCCATGACATCCAGACCTTCCTGGCCGCCGATGCCGTTGCCGACTTCTCCGCGGACTATCACCGACTGGCCGTTAACTACGCGGCCGCGCGCTGCGGCGTTGCCGTCACCACCCAGACGATCCTCGCCCAGCTGGGCACACCGTCAGGCCGGCCTCAGGGAAGGAGCGTCCATGACTGAGCAACTGCTGGACAGGGTGCTGACGGAGCAGCCTCCGCCCTTCGCGATTTTGCACCGACCGTACACCGGCAGTCCGGACCGGCTGGAGCTGCTCGTGGGCGAGATCTCGACCTTCGACAGCCTGGCGGCCATCCCGCTCGACGAGCGGCAAGAGCCTGCGGCGGTGAACGGCCGCCCGCTCCATGAAGCGCTGGTCATCGTGCCGTACCGGCGGATCGTCGACCGCGGTTTCGCCGGCCGTGACGACGGCGCGCCGCTGATCGCGATGACCGTGACCAGCGAGGAGACGGTGCCAGCGGCCGATCTGCTCGCGTCTCTGCCCGACGTGCCGACCCGGCTCACTGGCGGCCATTTTGAGCCGGACGACGACGCCTACGCCGACACGGTCCGGCGCGTCATCACCGACGAGATCGGCGGGGGCGAGGGTTCGAACTTCGTGATCAAGCGGTCCTTCGTCGCCGACATATCCGAGTACACGACAGACAGCGCGCTGTCGTTCTTCGGCCGGCTGCTGCGCCGCGAGTCGGGCGCCTACTGGACGTTCATTGTGCATACGGGGGACCGGATCTTCGTCGGGGCCACGCCAGAGCGGCATATGAGCCTACGGGACGGCGTCGCGGTTATGAACCCCGTCAGCGGTACGTACCGGTACCCGCCATCCGGCGCCAGCCTAGCCGGGGTCATGGCGTTTCTCGGCGACCGCAAGGAGACCGACGAGCTTTACATGGTCGTCGATGAGGAGCTCAAGATGATGGCCCGGGTCTGCGAAGGCGGCGGCAGAGTGGTGGGCCCGTACCTGAAGGAAATGGCCAAGCTCGCGCATACCGAATATCTCATTGAGGGACATACCGCCAGTGATCCGCGCGATATTCTGCGCGAGACCATGTTCGCGCCCACCGTCACGGGCAGCCCGTTGGAGAGCGCCTGCCGCGTAATCGCACGCCATGAACCAGTCGGCCGCGGTTACTACAGCGGAATCCTCGCGCTGATTGGCCACGATCGGCACGGCGGTCGCACTCTCGATTCATCCATTCTCATCCGTACCGCCGAAATTGACCGGGGAGGCCGTGTCAACATCGGCGTCGGCGCCACCCTCGTGCGCCATTCTGACCCGGCCGCCGAGGTAGCGGAAACCCATGCCAAGGCGGCCGCCCTGCTCAGCGCGCTTGATGCGGACAAGCGGGTCCGCTGGGATGAGCACCCGAGCGTCCGTGCCGCCCTGCGACAGCGCAACGCCACCATTGCCGGCTTCTGGCTCACCGATGAATGCGCCAGGAACCGGCCAGATCCTGACCTGGCCGGCCGGCGCGTGCTCGTGGTTGACGCCGAGGACTCGTTCACCTCGATGCTTGCCCACCAGTTGAGGTCGATGGGGTTGTTGGTGAGCGTGCGTCGCTTCGACGAGCCGTATGCCCTCGATGGGCACGATCTTGTCATTATGGGTCCCGGCCCCGGCGACCCGCGCGAGAGCGATCACCCCAAGATCGCCTCCCTGCGATCGGCCATCAGTTCGCTGCTCGCACGGCGGCAGCCGCTCCTGGCCGTCTGCCTCAGCCATCAGATACTCAGCACCCAGCTTGGTTTGCCGCTGGTCCGCCGCGAGATACCGAACCAGGGCGTACAGCGGGAAATTGATCTGTTCGGTGCGCGTGAACGGGTCGGTTTCTACAACACGTTCGCCGCTCGCAGCCAGGACGACAAGATCCTGTGCGCGGACGTCGGCTTGGTCGAGGTGAGCCGCGATGCCGAGACCGGTGAGGTGCACGCGCTGCGCGGGCCGCATTTCGCGTCGATGCAATTCCACGCCGAATCGCTGCTCACCCAGGACGGCGTGCGCATCATCGTCGCCGCGATGAAGGAGGTGCTTGGGCTGTGAAGGAAGACCGTACGTCCAGCCTGCGGACGGACACGATCCTGGATCTTCCGTACGACGCTCGACCGGACCCGGACGAATTTATCCAGGCCGCGATGAACTGGCATTTCGGTGAGAAGACCGGATCGGCGTTCTGGCTCGAGCGGGCCAGGACGCTGGAATTCGACCCGCGCACAGACGTCAAGACGCACGACGACCTCAGGCTGTTCCCCAACGTTGTCGGCGACCTGCGCCAGGTGCCGCCGCGCGATCTGATCCCGCGCGGATACGGCGAACACCCCGACGTGGCCGGGGTGTTCGAGAGCGGGGGCACGACGGGCGCTCCGAAGCGGATCATCTGCCTGCGCGACTGGTTCAACCGCATGCTTGCCTGGAGCAATGCCGGCCTCGACGCGCACGGGTTCACACGGGGGGTGAACTGGCTCGGGATAGTTCCCACCGGCCCGCACTTTGTCGGGGAATTGTTCGCGCGATCGGCTGCCACCCATGGCGATCTTGGCTTCCGCGTAGATCTCGACCCGCGGTGGGTGAAGAAGCTTATTGCCCAGGGCCGGACCGACGAGGCGAGCGACTATGCGGAACATGTCATCGATCAGGCCGCGTTTATCCTGCGAACCCAGGATATCGGTGTGCTGACGATCACACCGCCGCTGCTGGAGCGGCTCGTCAGGCGCGGTGACCTGGTCGACCTGATCAACGAGAAGGTAACCGCGATCAGGTGGGGCGGGACCCAGATGGATCCCGACAGCCGCTATATCTACCGCACCCAGATCCTGCCCCAGGCCACTCTGTACGGCCACTACGGGAGCACTACGATCCTGGGGGTCGCGGGGGAGCGGCTGGACAGCGCGAACGATGACGCATGCGTCTTCGACCCGTTCTCCCCGTACATCACTTTCTCGGTCACCAGTCCCGAGGACCGGCGGCCGGTTGCTTACGGTGAACGAGGCCAGGTGGTGATGCACCACGTCAGCAAGGCGCTGCTGTTGCCCAATAACCTGGAGCGCGATCTCGCCACCCGGATCGAGCCGCTGCCGGGGGCGGCACGGCGACGCGGTCGCCGACATCGCCCCGGTGACGAAGTTCGAAGGCGAGGATGTCGTCGAAGGAGTCTACTGAGCGCGGCCGCCCGGCCCGGAGAGATCAAACCCGAAGCATGCCGCGGGCGACCACGACGGCGCAGCCCGACACCTCTATCGCCTCGATCTGCCCCGTCTCGATCTGCCCCGCCTCGATCAGCACTGCCTCGTCCCGCCCTTCGCCGGGCGAGCCGACAACCCGGGCCCGCATGATCGAGGGGCGGCCGATCTCGACGCCTTGCACCAGTTCGATCCACTGGCCGAAGGAAACCAGGCCGTGCCGCAGCAGGTGCAGTGCGGCAGGCCCGGCGGCGGATCCGGTCGCGGCGTCCTCCGCGACGCCGTACGCGGGCGAGAACATGCGCATCCGGTAATTCGATCCCGAGCCCGCGAAGCAGTTCACCGCCATGTCAGGCAGCTTTGCCAGGGCTCGGAGATCCGGCTCCACCCGCGACAGCGCGGCCACGCTGTCGAGCCCGACGAAGACGTGCCGCGGCCCGTTGCGATAGGACTCCACCGGCAGCGAGGAGGACGGCAAGCCGAGCGCGGCCAGCAGCTCGTCGGCTTGCTCGTACAGTTCCCAGACCGGAATCGGCTGGCGCATCCGGGCCGATGTGGCGCGGCCATCGGATCGCTCGAAATCGAACGGGATGATCCCCATCGCGGTTTCGAGGCGTATCCGGTTCGACCGCCCAGGCCGGTCAGACGGACCGGCTGTCCGGAACTCGTCGAGCACTATGGCCGTGCCCAGAGTGGGATGTCCGGCGAATGGGAGCTCGTTCACCGGCGTGAATATGCGGACACGGGCGTCGCCGCCGCGGCGGGCGGGAAGAACGAATGTGGTTTCAGAAAGATTCATCTCCCGCGCGATACGCTGCATGCGGGCAGCCGGGATATCATCGGCGTCAAAGAAGACGGCGACCGGATTGCCTTCCAGCGGATTTTCCGTAAAGACGTCTGCGATTGCGTACGAGTGCATTTTAGTCAAACACCTGCCCGTGAATGGGATTACGGCTGCAGCCTGCGGACCGCCCATGCGCCGTTGGCGAGATCGTAGCGTAGCCGCAGATGCAATCGTTCCGTGCCAATGTGCCAGAACTCTACGGCGGCCGGGATCAGGAGATAACCGAGCCAGCGCGCTGGCCTTGGCAAGCGCTCACCGGCAGCGTTGAGACGCCGGGCTTCCGTGCGCAGTGCCTGCTCGTCGTCAAGCCTCGAACTTTGATGAGAGGCAACTGACATGGCGTGAGTGCCTGCCGGGCGCGCCTCCCACAAGGCATCGGATTCGGTGTTGCTGAGCCGTTCCACCGGGCCCGTAATGATCATCTGCTGGCTTAGCTCGCGCCAGTAGAACACGCCCGACGCCCAGGCGTTGACGGCTAGATCCCGGCCCTTCTGGCTGTCTGCGTGGCTGGTGAATACCGAGTCCTCTGGCCGTTATGCCAAGTACCTTCACGATCCGGTTGGAAATGCTGCCGTCCGCGTCCGTGGTGGCCAGCGCCAGCGCACCGGGCTCGGCGACGCCGAGCTGGATGGCGTCTTCGAACCACCCGCGCAGGAGCGGAACCGGATCCGCTGGCGGTGCCCCGAACTCGGGCAGGTGACGTTCAGCGGGCACGGCCAGCGCCCGTCCGTTTGTCTCACTCACACGGCCTCCCTGGATTATTTCCAGTCATTGTCAGGACCATATTTATTCACCCTACCCACGATGCCAAGTCACCGCGAGCAATACCAATAGGTTTGACATCCGTTCGCAAGCTTGCTAGGAAATTATTAGCAGTCTAGTTCCGCTATCCGGCCGGTGCAGGTCCGGTGATCTTCGGAACCCTCAACTTCGATACGTCGTGAGGAAGCAGGATGTCAAAAATCACGCAGCAAGCGCAAGGGTTTGATGCTCACGCGGAAGCCCGCCGACGTAACCGCGACATTGTGGCGGATTACCTGAGCCGCACCGGTAAGAGCAGGTTGGACCGGTACAAGCTCTTCACCGAGGATGGTGTCGGCGGCCTCTGGACGAGCGATACCGGCCAGCCGATCGTGTCCCGCGGTCACGAGAAGCTGAAGGAGCACGGTGAATGGTCGCTGAGATGCTTTCCGGACTGGGTATGGACTAACGTCGAGATCTACCAGACGCAGGACCCGAACCGGTTCTGGGCCGAGTGCGACGGCGAGGGAAAGATCATTTACCCGGACTACGAGCCCGGGTACTACAAGAACCACTTTATCCACGGGTTCTTGTTCGAGAACGGCAAGATCAAGGAGCAGCGGGAGTTCATGAATCCCTTTGCCCAGTTGCGTGCTCTCGGTATCGAGGTGCCAAAGATCAAAAGGGCCGGCATCCCCACCTGACACCGTCTGCACGGGCCGGAAGCAGTCGGCCGGTCGCGTCCAACTGGCCATAGTTCACCTGTTGGACATCTTTGCGACGTGCGACGGCTGATCAGGAGTCGGCCACGGGCCGATCGTCGCCCCGGTGGAGGTGACAGCAGTGGAGGTGACAGTGCAGGACAACGAACTGATCGAGCTATGCGCGCTTGGTCCCGACGGCGAGTACCGGGCCAGGAACCGCCTGACCGTACCGGATGTGACCGGGCGGCCAGTGGCCGAGCTGAGCCTGGTGCCTACCCTGTTCGTCAATCGCGCCATGGACGCGCTGCACCGGACGAGCACCCCGGCGGCAGACGAGCGCACCGCCGCGATAGCCCGGGCGGCCAGGTTGTTCGCCACGGCCACGATCAACGGGCTGTCGGTCGCGGACTACGAGAACGCGGTCTGCCGGGTGGCCGGCCTGCCGATCTCGGTGGTCCGGGCAACGACGCAGGCGATCGGCCGACGCGTCGCGCGCGCCTACGACAGCGTGCAGCAGGCCCGTCCGGCCGGGGCGGTCAACGACTGGCGCGACCCGCTGACCCGCACGGGCAAGGCCGTGTGGAGCCGCCGCGGCAACGTGTTCGCGGTGCACGCGGCCGGAAACCACCCCGGTCCGCACAGCACGTGGCCGGAGGCGCTCGCCTTGGGTTACCGGGTCGCGGTACGGCCGTCCGGGCGGGAGCCATTCACCCCGCACCGGCTCGTGACCGCGCTGCGCAGCGCGGGTTTCGGCCCCGACCAGGTGGTGCTGCTGCCCACCGACCATGCGGCCGCGGCCGACATCACGGCGGGCGCCGACCTGAGTATGGTCTACGGCGGCAGCGACGTTATCCGCATGTTCGGTGCCAGCACCCGCACCCTGCCCCAGGGACCCGGACGTTCAAAGATCCTGCTGACCGCCGACGTCGACTGGCGCGAGCATCTGGACACCATCACCGGCTCGGTGATCCACCATGGCGGGACCGGCTGCGTGAACGCCACGGCGGTGTTCGTCGAAGGCGACCCGGCCCCGGTGGCGGCGGCAGTCGCCGAACGCCTGTCGATGATCCCGAGCCTGCCCCCGCAGGACGAACGGGCTGTCTATCCCGTCCAGGCAGCCGATAGCGCCCGGGCAATCGA
The DNA here is from genome assembly GCA_963785645.1 of uncultured Actinomycetota bacterium. GTDB lineage: Bacteria > Actinomycetota > Actinomycetes > Streptosporangiales > Streptosporangiaceae > Trebonia. Next base: position 25,652 of record CAWAWG010000010.1, on the reverse strand, counting down.
GAAGTATCTGCTCAGCAAGGCAGCCGGCGCGCGGGCCTGGCTCGGCGGCGACGGGATCGTAGCCGAGCTTGGTGACGGCAGCGCGGTGCTGCGGCCGGCGGTTCACCAGCTCGAACGGTCCGATACCGCGCTGGCAGGCCTGGAAATGCCCTTTCCCTGCGTGTGGATCGCGCCGTGGGCAGCAGAAGACGGCACCGCGCCGCTGAAGAACACCCTGGCCCTCACCGCCTTCACCGGCAACGAGGCGCTCGTCGACGACCTGCTCAGCGAGCCCACCATCAGCAATGTCTATCTCGGGGACCACCCGACCTACTGGATCGAGCCCGGCCTGCCGCACGACGGTTACCTAGCCGAATTCCTCATGCGCAGCAAGGCCGTCGTACGGGACTGAAAGGCCGGTGCGGGGCGGGCTTCAGGCAAGCAGGCTACTCACCAACGGGCTACTCACCAACGGACAGAGAGGAATGCAGCCATGACCGATGAAATGGCTACCGCGATGGATCCGGTGACGCTATGTGAGCGCAATGTGCAGCGGCTGGGGAAGCGCGACATCGTTGTCGCGGGTGATCCTGGCTGCGGCGCGGCGCTCGTCAGCAACATCGTGTTCGAGCTGGGCTTCGACTACCTCGACCCCTACACCGAGGTACTCGGCGACGATGGCTCCGTCCAGGTCCCCCAGGACCGGCTGGACTACTACCGCCAGCGGCTGTCGGCCACCACCGGCCCGGACCCAGCCGCCGGGCACCCCCGGCCACCCGCGTCAAGCCGGTTCGTCAAGACGCACCTGTATCCGCGCCTTTTCGATGGCGTTCCGCTCGGCGGTGCGGTTCTCCTCGTGCGCGACCCACGGGATTCGATCTATTCGTCCTACAAATGGTTCTGCGGTTTCTCCGGGTCCTGGTGGCCTGGGGCCTCGTGGTCCAGCGAGAAGGCAACGTTCGCCGAATTCCTGGACCGTCGCCGGCGGGGCGACGGCGAGACGCCTATTTCGGGCTGGGTACGGTTCAATGAAAGCTGGCTGGACGCGTCTGCGGCCTTTCCGAGGTTCGCGGTCGTGCGCTTCGAAGACCTGAAGGCAAATCCTGTCGGCGCGGTCACCGCAATGCTCGCGGCCCTCGGCCTCGAAGCGCCGCTCGATGTGGTCATCCGGGCGATCGAGCGCAGCTCCTTCGAGGCAATGCGCGAGCGTGAGGATGAGGTCTCCGCGGCCGAAGGCGATTCACAGACCGGCGGAGCCCGGATAATGCGGCGAGGCAAGATAGGCGAGTGGCGCGAGTGGATCGGGCAGGAAGGGCTCGTAGACCGGTTCGCCGACCCGCGGTTGCGCGCAACCGCCAACCGGTTCGGCTACGGCCTCACCGTCGGAGTCTAGGGAAACTAGCCATCTAGGAGCGCATATAAGCGTTGGTTATTCTCCACAGAAGTAATGCTTCTTGGATTTTTAACCGCGAAAGTGGTTCCATTAACGAATGGCCGAGTGAATTCCCTGTGACATTCAGGGTAAGCGGAGCCCGGGGGGATGACCCGGACGGATATCCGAGATTCCGTCAAATGCCGCAAACCGAACCTGGGAGGAACGATGTTGAGGAGGCGGAGCGGCAAATACGCGACCATGGACCACCGCGCGCCGCGGCCGGCGTCGTCATCGGACGAGGGCGGTTCGACCGCTGTCGGCCTGGCGGGCACGCATGAGGTCGCGGAGCCGGCCGACCAGCAGGCGGCGGTACGGCGAGCGTGGGGGGCCGCGGCCGTGACATCGGCCGGGCTGTTCCTGGCGGTGGTGTCCACCACCGTCGTCAGTGTCGCCCTGCCAACCATCACCCGTGACCTGCACGCTAGCGCGACCGACCTGCAATGGGTGGTCGACGCGTACGTGCTTGTCTATGCGAGCCTGCTGGTGACCGGTGGTGTGATCGGCGACAGATTCGGGCGCAAGGGCGTCTTCATGCTCGGCATCGCCATCTTCGGGATCGGTGCCCTGCTGACCGGCCTCGCGCCGTCGATCGGGGTGCTGCTGGCCGGCCGGGTGATCCAGGGAATCGGCCCGGCCCTGCTGGTTCCGGGCAGCTTGACGATCATCAGGGCCGCGTTCGAAGACGACAAGCGCAGAGCCGTGGCGATCGGCGTCTGGTCGATGAGCGCCGGTGTCGCACTCGCGGCGGGACCGGTGCTCGGCGGCGTCATCGTCGACAACCTCGGCTGGCGCTGGGTGTTCCTGTTCAACGTGCCCATCGCCGCCGTCTTGGTCCTGGTGACGGCCATGATGGTAAGGCGCTGGCCGAGGATTGCGGCCCAGGGCCGTTTCGACTGGCTCGGCGCCGTCCTCTCGACGGCCGGGCTGGCGCTGCTGGTCTACGCGACCATCGAAGGCCAGGCCCGCGGCTGGACCTACGCGCCGGTGCTCGCCGGGTTCGCGGGCGGCACGGCAGCACTCGCGGCGTTCATCTGGTGGGAGTCCAGGCTGGCGCGGCCGCTCATCGACGTGTCCCTCTTCCTCAACCGGCAATTCGCCGCCGCCAACGCGGCCGCCTTTGCGGTCTTCTTCGCGTTCGTCGGCCTGATCATTTATTTCAGCGCCTACTTCCAGCAGGTGCAGGGCCACTCGCCGCTGGTGGCGGGGCTCGATGTCTGCGCGATTGGCGCGGCCCTGGCCGTCACGTCCGCGCTGGCCGGGCCACTGGTGGCCCGGGTGGGAGAGCGCTGGCCGCTGCTTGGCGGGCTGTTTCTCAGCGGCGCGGCCACGCTCGGCCTGCTCCGGCTCGGCCCGGCGACCAGCGTCGGCGTCATCTGGTGGGACTTCGCCTTGGTCGGAGCGGGCATCGGGTTCTGCGGAACGGCTACGACCACGATGAGCATGTCAGCGGTCGATGCGTCGCGGGCCGGCATGGCTTCCGCCGTTGTCAACGCGCTGCGCCAGGTTGGCCAGGTATTCGGTGTCGCCGTGCTCGGCGCCCTCGTCTATGCCCAGCTACCGGGAGGCGGCGCCGGCCAGCGGTTCAGCGCTTCGCAGAGCTCGCTGTTCGTCGAAGGGCTGCACAGCGCGCTGTGGGTGTGCGGGCTCGCGTTGCTCGTGGTCGGTGCCTTCGCCGCCGTCCTCGTGCCCGGTAAGGCGCGGGAGCGGCGCGGTACCCGCTGACCGTACATTTTCGCCACGATCAGAGGATGAGGAAATGACCGATAACGACGTTCTCGAGCTTGACCGGCGCCGCGGTGGCGGAGTCATCTGGGTGACCGGCCTTGCTGAAGCCGGCAAATCGACCGTCGCCCGTGAGCTGGTGAGTCAGCTCTGGAAGCGCGGCCAACAACCGATCATGCTGGACGGCAACGAGGTTCGTGAGGCCCTCGATATGACTAGTTCATACGACCGGGAGGGGCGTATCAGGGCCGCCATGACTTACGCCCGGCTGGGCCGGATGCTCGCCCGTAAAGGGCACCTGGTCGTCATCGCGACGATCTCGTTGTTCCACGACGTGCAGGAATGGAATCGCAGGAACCAGCCTGGCTATGTCGAGGTACTCCTCGAGGTGCCGCTAAAGGAGCTCAAGAGGCGAGACACCAAAGGTCTGTACAGCCGCTACGACAGTCGCGACATCGTCGGGGTCGGACAGGTGCCGGAGTTCCCTGTAGCCCCTGATCTCGTGGTCTCCAACTACGGCGAGATAGATTCGAAGGCCGCGGCCGACCTCATCCGCGAGTGGTGCGAAGGGAGGAGCATGTTTGACTCTCCGAGTCTGTCAGGGGCTGAATTCCGCTAGCCCGCAACAACCAAGGATAAAGAAATCCGTGCGCAATCGCGCGGACCCTACGGAGGGAGTTTGCTTATGACAAGCACCACGCAGCAGCTCGTACACGGTGACTTCACGGGCCTGGCCGAGTCCTATTCGCGCTACCGCGAGGGGTACGCGGTGTCGGTCCGCTCTGCCCTGCTGGGCCTGCTGGGACGGCCAGCCAGCCAGCTCGACGCCGTCGATGTCGGGGCTGGCACGGGTATCTGGACCCGGATACTGGCCGACGCGGGGTTCCATTCGGTTACGGCGGTCGAACCCAACGAGAACATGCGGCAGGCAGGCATGCGCGACTCGGTCAACAGCCCGATCTCGTGGCGGGCGGGCACGGGCGAGCAAACCGGGCTGGCCGACGCCTCGGCCGACCTGGTAAGCATGGCCTCGTCGTTTCACTGGGTCGACTTCGACCGAGGCACCAGCGAATTCATTCGTCTGCTTCGGCCCGGCGGATGGTTTGTGGCGCTATGGAATCCGCGCCTTATCGAGGCCAACCCCGTCCTCGCGGAAATCGAGGGGGAATTGGCCAGGCTCAATCGTTCGATGAAACGGGTATCTTCTGCTCATCCCGAAATGATCAGGACGCTGACGGATCGCCTGTACGCTCATCCGGGATTCGATGACGTCGTCGTGCTCGAGGGGCGGCATGAGGTCGAGCAGAGTGTCTCGCGCTACATCGGCATCTGGGAATCGGTCAATGATGTGCGGGTGCAACTCGGCGAGGAGAAGTTCGGCCAGTTCCTGGATTACATCCGCGGCAAGCTGGCGGGCCTTGAAACGGTCACGGTTACCTATCTGACGAGGGGCGTCGCCGCGCGAGTGGAACGCTAGCCATCGCAGCGCCTGGCCGGGGTGGGTTACAGCCACCCGGCCTCGCAGTTTCCCCGGCCTGCCGATGATCCACTTCGAGTATCACTGACCAGCCAGAACTTTTTTGCATTGCGCCGAGAGAGGTGGTTTGGATTGACGCCCATGGAGAGCTGACGTTAGACGTCACCCGCGCGATCGCCAGGCACCGCATTCGATTGCCCTGGTGGGCGGGGACAAAGGAAGGAACCGTTCATGAATGAAATGATTGACTCGGTGCGGTCAGACGCGGCCCCGGGCAGCTCAGCGGTCGTCTCGGTAAGTTCTCTCCTCGGTGCCGATTCGCCCCGCAGCTCGGGGGAGGATGAGGAGCATGTGAAACTGCTTGCCGGTGTGCAGGCGGAATTGCCGCCGATCATCGTGCACCGCGGGACTATGCGGGTCATCGACGGCATGCACCGGCTGCGCGCGGCCGTGCTGCGCAAACAGGACAAGATCGCGGTCAGATTCTTCGACGGCGACCAAAACGATGCGTTCGTGCTCGCGGTTAAGATGAACATTTCGCACGGGCTGCCGCTGTCGCTGACCGACCGCAAGGCGGCCGCGGGGCGCATTATGCAGTTGCGCCCCGAGTGGTCGAACCGGCTGATCGCGTCAACCACCGGGCTCGCTCCCCAGACGGTGGCGGAGATCCGCAGGCAACACGGGGCTGAAGCGACCTCCGGAGACGCGGCCAGGATCGGCCGAGATGGCCGCGTGCGGCCGGTCGACAACACCAAGGGCCGACGCCTCGCCGGTGAACTGATACGGCAGCAGCCCGACCTGTCGCTGCGGCAGGTCGCTCGCATGGCGGGCATCTCCCCGGAAACCGCCCGCAATGTGCGTAGCCGGGTAAACCGGGGGGAGCAGCCGGTCCGCCCGCCGGTGGGCCGCCGCCTGCGCGACTGCCGGGGGGCGAGGGCGAGCGGCAATCAGGCGGGCGACGCTGCTCTCGGCGGAACCTGAGTTCCTGGACCAGTTGTGGCGACGGCTCCGGGCCGATCCCTCACTGCGGTTCAGCGAGACCGGGCGTCTGCTGCTCCGCCTCCTGCAAGCCCACGCCATGAGCGAGGAAACCTGGCGGCGGATTGCCGACAACACCCCCCCGCACCACCGGGAGATGCTCGCCCGGGTTGCCAGACACTGGGCGAGTGCCTGGCGTACCTTTGCCGAGCGCCTTGAAACGGAAATGGGCCGGCCGGAGAGCGGGGCGCCGGCGTCGGCCGGCGGCCGGTTACCTCGGTTATCGTCACTCCAGAGCAAGCGACGCGGTGCGGACATGGCTGAGGAAGGCCTGCAAAGCGGGACTGTCGGCCTTCCAGATGAGTACAAGCGATGCTGGCGTGTCCACCTCCGCCAGGGCGACGGCGGCCGCCTGGTCCGCATACACGGACGCGATCGACTCCGTGAGGATGGCAACCCCGAGTCCGCGCAGCGCGAGATTCGCCACCGCGACCGGCGCGCTGGCCTGAAACGTGACGTCAAGCCGGACGTTCTGAGCAACGCAAGCGCGGTCAAAGACAGTGCGGATGCCCGTCCCCGCCGGCATGCAGATGACCGGATGGCCGCGCAGGTCTTGCAAGGTGACCGATGAGCGGCCAGCCATCTCATGGTCACGGGGAACCAGGACGACGAGGCGCTCGCTGGCGATCAGCAGCGTGTCCAGTGCGTAGGGCAAGTCATCGGAAGCACCGATCAGCGCGAGATCCAGGCTCCCGTCACGGACCTGCTGGATGAGGGCGTTCGAGCTGTCCTCCGTCAGCGTGACCCGGACATTCGGGTGCGCGACATGGAAGGTTGACAGTGCGTCGAAGAGCATGGTGACCGTGCACGCCGTGACCATCCCGATGGCGAGTTCGCCCCGGATCAGGCCAGTGACCTGGTCCACCGCGATCTGGATCGCCCGAACGGATACGAGCGTGTCTTTCGCGCGCCCGAGTACGGCCTTGCCGACGGGCGTCAGGGAGGCATTGCGGCCGGACCGGTCGAAGAGCGGTGTACCCAATTCTCGTTCCAGCTGACGGATTTGCGAGCTGATCCCGGGCTGGCTGATCTGCACCCGCTCGGCACCGCGGGTGAAGCTCTGCTCCTCGGCTACTGCCACAAAGTACTCAAGCTGCCTCAGCTCCATAGCTGAAAATTATAGATGCTGCCCTTTGCAGTGGTCTAGCTACTGTCGTTGCGACCCAGGTGCTGGTCGCAATGGTCAACTCATAACCTTAGATTATGATCGGCATAGCTAGGGTTTGTTTGACTTCTAGCATGTGGTTGATAATGCTTGGTTGCATGACTTACGAGAAGGCATGGAAGCCGGAAGACCTCACGCTCTTGTTCGTCGAACGGGCTAACGCCAAGGACGCTGCCGGGGTTGCCGCCCTTTACGAGGAAAATGCGGTTATGGCCTATCCGCCGGGCGGGCAGACGGTCGGTCGGGCCGCTATCCAGGAACTCTGGGCGAAAATCCTGCCCAAAATGCCGCAATTTGCGCCCGAGGAGCCGCTTCCGACACTGGTCAGCGGCGACATCGCGCTAACCGCCACCGCTCCGAAAGACAATGCGGGCGCCCGGGCTCAGGTTGTCCGCAGGCAGAGCGACGGCAGTTGGCTGCGGCTGCTCGATCAGCCCGAGTTCAGCCCGGTGGCGCGCGACTAGCTTCATGGGACCCGTTCGGAATGATGGGTGGCAGTCACGGCTGTGACACCGACGGCTCACCCGCCGTCATGGACAACACAGCCATCTCGTCTTACTCTCGGGGCAGGTGAGCCGTGTACGGCACGCGGATCACCAGGATCGGGTGAAGACCTTTCACCTCGCGGGCCGCGACACTGGCAGGGTGGGGTGCCGGAAGGAGGACGCGAGATGGCACAGGACGCGGAGCATGCAGCAGGTCAGGAGATCGTTGGCGACCAAGCCGCGCCAACTGCGGTAAACCGGCAGGCGGGCTCGTCCGGTGCGCCCGCGCTTGACCCCCGCCGCTGGTGGGTGCTCGGCGTGGTGGGCCTGGCGCAGCTGATGGTGGTCCTGGACGCCACGATCGTGAACATCGCCCTGCCCTCGGCCCAGAAAGACCTGGCGTTCTCCAACGCCGACCGGCAGTGGGTGGTGACGGCGTATTCGCTGGCGTTCGGCAGCCTGCTGCTGCTCGGCGGCCGGCTGTCGGACCTGATCGGCCGGCGGCGGATGCTGATCATAGGCCTGGTGGGCTTCGCCGCGGCCTCGGCGCTGGGCGGCGCGGCGAACGGCTTCGCCCTGCTGGTGGTCGGCCGCGCCATTCAGGGCGCGTTCGGTGCCTTGCTGGCGCCGGCGGCGCTGGCAACGCTCACGGTGACCTTCTCCGACCCGGCCGAGCGGGGTAAGGCGTTCGGGGTCTACGGCGCGATCGCCGGCGCCGGCGGGGCGGTCGGGCTGCTGCTCGGCGGGCTGCTGACCGAGTACCTGAGCTGGCGGTGGTGCCTGTACGTCAACGTAATCCTGGCCCTGGTCGCCGTCACCGGTGCGGTCCGGCTGCTGTCCAACCAGCCCCGGGATCCGAAGGTGCACCTGGATCCGCTCGGCACCATCCTGGTCGTGGCGGGGCTGGTGGCCGTGGTCTACGGGCTGTCCGAGGCCGAGACCAAGGGGTGGGGCGCGCCGATCACCATCGGCCTGCTGGTTGCCGGGGTGGTGCTGCTGGCCGGGTTCGTTCTGGCCGAGCGCCGCGTCGCGCATCCGCTGCTGCCGCTGCGGATCGTCCTGAACCGCTTCCGGGGCGGTTCCCTCCTGGCCGTTGGGCTGTCCGCGGTGGGCCTGTTCGGGGTCTTCCTGTTCCTCACCTACTACCTGCAGCTGATCCTGCGCTACTCGCCGGTTGTGACCGGCCTGGCGTTCCTGCCGATGATCGGGGCGCTGATAGTGACCTCGACGGCGGTCAGCGCGGTGCTGATGTCCCGGGTCGGGCCCCGGATCCTGATCCCGACCGGGTTGCTGGTGGCGGCCGCGGGGCTGGTCATACTGGCGGCCCAACTCGGGGTAAACACCAGCTACCCCAGCACGATCCTGCCCGCTCTGGTGGTGATCGGGCTCGGGCTCGGCCTGGTGTTCGCCTGCGCGTTCAACACGGCGACGTACGGCGCCGCGCGCGAGGACGCGGGGGTCGCCTCGGCCATGGTCAACACCAACCAGCAGGTCGGCGGCTCGATCGGCACGGCGCTGCTGAACACGATCGCCGCGAGCGCGTTCAGCAGCTACCTGCTGACGCACGGGCAGAGCCCGGCCGCCCAGGCCGGCGCGGCGGTGCACAGCTACATCGTCGCATTCTGGGTTTCGGCCGGCATTTTCGCCGGCGCGGCGATCGTGTGCGGACTCGTGCTGGCCCCCGGCGTCCTGTCGTCGGCCGCCGTGGAGACCGCCCCGGCCGCGGCGTGACCGCAAGGAAGGATTACCCGTGGTTTCCGATATCACCGCAGACAACCCGCCCGGCCCGCAAGCGCGGCTGATCACCGTGTCGGCTGCCTATGGCGCCGGCGGCAGCGTGGTCGCGCCGGCCCTCGCGCAGCGGCTCAGCGTACCTTTCCTCCAGCGCGTCACAACCACGGCCGGGCAGGTCACGGACGTTGGCCCGTGCCATGAGCGGCTGGTGGAGGAGGAGGCGAAGACCACGCCGGTCCACCGGCTGCTCGCGGCGTTCACCCATTCCATGCCGGTCGGCCCCACTCAGTCGCAGCTGTCCGCCCGCCATCACGACTATGACCTGCGGTGCGGTGCAGAGGCCGAGATCCACCGGCTGCTGGCCGGCGGCGGTGGGGTGATCCTGGGCCGGGCCGCGGCGGTGGTGCTCGGCAAGGACCGGGGCTTTCACGTGCGGCTGGACGGACCGCCGGATCGCCGGATGGCCCAGGGCGCCGCGATCGAGGGCGTCAGCGAGGAGCAGGCCAGGGCGCACATGCAGGCGGCCGACAAGGCCCGCACCGCCTATGTCCGCCGGCTGTACCGCGTCGACCCAGCCGATGCGTCGGTGTACCACATGGTGATCGACTCGACCGCGATCCCGCTCGATACGGTGACCGAGGTTATCCTCGCTGCCGTCCGCGCCCAGATCGGCAGCTTGGCGGGCTGACGCCGCCGGGGAAGCGGGTGAGCTGGTCTGGTTCGTTGAGGTAGCGGCGGGGGAGGTCGGAGTCGAGGCTACCGGACGTCCAGCAGCTTGTGTTCCGCTATCAGGTATCCGAGCTGGGTCCTGCTTTTGCTTCCGACGCGCTTCGATATCCTGGCAACATACGCGGCCACGGTCCGCCTGCTCATACTCAGCGAACGTGCGATCTTCTCTTCCGTGTCCCCGTTCACCAGACGCCGCATGATGCTCGTTTCCACGTCGTCATTGATTTCCTTTGTCAACTCACCCCTCAGCGGATCCATTACGACGCCCCGGCTCCATAGGTACCCGAAGGTGTCAACTAGTGATTCCACGATCGTCGGGTGCCGGATCTCGACGACGTTGCTGTAGTCCAGTCGCATGGTGATGTACGCGACTTCGTGGTCGCAGACGACGAACTCGATCGGCACTTCGTCCAGTGACCGCACCTGTGTTGTGAACCAGGTGCTGATGTCAAGGTTATCGGCGAGATCGGTCAGGACATGGCTGTTGTGCTGGCATAGAAGTCGCAAAGTCGCTTGGTTGTCCGCCACCGGAGGATTTCGCCGGATGAACATGCTGGAGATTTCCCGCCATAGCGGATATGTGCCGCTTAGCGCAATGAGAGCCTCTTTAGAGGTGCTCAGCGATGTCCGCACTACGTCCGCGATCGCCCCGTCGTCGTACAAGGTAGCTACCGGAGGCTGGAAGCCGCGTATACCACTCTCGTATTCGACTTCTAGCTCCCGGAACGACGATGAGAGCCTGAGGATCGTCTGGCCTCTCAGGGAAATCTCGCGTTCGTGTTCTCGCAGGATCCGACCCGCGACGATGACGGGAGCCACAGGAATTAGGCTTTCCCGGTCATGAGATAGCTCGAATAGTCCCATGGAGCGCAGGCAGTCCGGTATTTCGGATTCTTCTATCGAACCAGTACCGACAGCTTCCCGGTAACGTTCGAGCGCGATGGGGCATACCGCGAAACCACATTCAGGCCGCTCACAGGTCATTTCTTTCGTGATCCCTTATTCCTGTGACGATTCTGTCGCGCACGAGCGGACGGCCAGACAGGCGGTACGCCGGACTCGGGGGGAAGATCAGGTACACCAGGGAACTCCGGGAGGATGCGCTGGCGCAGGCGCGACTGACGGCCGATGATGAGAGCTGACCCGAGTCGGGTCTCCGAGTCGATCAAGTGCCCGCGCTTGTTTGTATCGCTACTGCCCCGGTCGGTATTCAAGCGCGGTGATTCCCCAGCTAAAGCCCATGCCGCTGGTCGCGAGCAGCACGAGGTCGCCAGCGCGCAGCCGTTCGCCGGATATTAGCTGCCGGAGACCGACCACGACATCGGAACCACCCATGTGCCCGAGCTGACCGTAATTGAAGAGGGTCTTCTCCGCGGGAATCCCGAGTGCTTTCAGGAGCTCGACGTGTATGCTCTCATCGCTGTGGTTGATGAGGAAATACCTGATGTCAGACGTTTTCCGCCCGATGGCAGAAAGTGTCTCGGCGACTAGCTCGGAATAATACTTGAGATAGGCCTGCCGAAGGCCTGTACGTCGACCATGCCGCCGCATGTAAACCTGGAACTCTTCGTGTTCTCCTGAGTAGTAATCACACCAGGACGGGTCGGTGTGCATCGCTGAGTGCAGGAAGTGGAAGACGTAGCCATCTCGTCCTAGCAATACGGCCGTGGGTGCGTCGCCGAAGTTGAAGACGACCTTTGAATCGGGGTCCGCGTAGTCGACGAGACGACTGAGCCGGTCTCCTATCAGGAGTAGGACATTCTCGCTACGGGCGAGCTGGATCTCATCCATCGCCAGCCGCAACGCCACTGTGAAGCCATTGCAGAAATTCGTGACCTCAAAACAGTGCGCTCCCCGGATGCCCAGTTCATCGGCCACTTTGGCCGCGGGCGACCAGAAGGGAATGTCCCATTCTCCGGAGCCGGTGTAGATCACCTTCCCGATGGATTCGGGAGTGATGCCACTGCGTGCCAAGATCGTACGGCCTGCCGGGCGGCCAGTTCCCAAGCTTGCTCGCCGTCCGCGAGCACCGGAAATTCGGCACAATGCGTAATCGCCATGATGTCGGCCGTCGGCACGCCCGAGGCGGCGTGCATGTCGGCTACACGGGCGATCCCTGATGGGAGACAGACGTCGAAATCGATGATGCCGCTCATGGCTTGTCGACGGTCGCTTTCTGCTTGGCGGTCTGGGTGCCGGCCATCCGCAGCCTCAGGTCGTTGAGATGATGAAGGCCGTCGAGTACCGCCTGTGTGGGAAGGCCGAAATCGATGAGGCAGGCCACCTCGTCGACACCGATGTCCGCGAACCGCGCCGCTATGGGTTCCGCCTTGGCCACGGTGCCGAGCAGGCCTCCGTCATGGAAGTACCGGTCGAAGGCGCGATCCGTCAGGAAGGCGATATCGTCCGGGGACAGCTTGTCCGGGTCGATCATGCGGGCACCGTCGTACCTGGCACCGAGTAGCAGACCGAGAGAACTCTGCAGGTAGTCGCACAACGGAGCGCGGACCTGTTCCTTCACCGCCGCCTCGTCGTCGCCCAGGAACGTGTGAACCATGAGCGCGACGTGGCCGGCCCAGCCGTCCTCGTGCTCCGCCAGAGCCTGACGGTAGGCGGAGATCTTCACTGCGAGGTCTTCCGGCTCCTGGCCAAGCAGATGGGTGAGAACCCCCGCTCCTAGTGTGCCACGCCTGAGATTATCGTCATAAGTCTGTAGGCTGTTGTTATGTCGCTTCCTATCGGGCCGCTGGCGTTGTCGGATGAGGCTCGTGCTGAGCTTGGCCGCCTGGCGGCGTCGGGTGACCGGCGCTTGTCGGAGCGGGCGCGGATCGTGCTGGCCTGCGCGGAGCCTTCGGCTGGCGGCAACTCGGGGGTGGCAGCTGAGCTGGGGCTCGTCACGGACACCGTGCGCAAGTGGCGGGAGCGGTTCGCGAGGGACGGCGTTGCCGGGCTGGCGGACAGTGCCCGGCCGGGCCGGCCGAAGGCCCGCCTGGTGCTGACGGATGCTGAGCGGGCCCAGCTGGCCTTGTGGGCGCGGCGGGGGAAGACCTCGCAGGTGCTGGCACTGCGGGGGAGGATCGTACTGGCCTGCGCCGATGGCAAGGACAGCAGGCGGGTCGCCGCTGAGCTGCGGACCACCGAGCACACCGTGGCCCGGTGGCGGGGCCGGTTCGTCCGGCAGCGGCTGGACGGGCTGACCGACGAGAAGCGCCCGGGACGGCCGCCGTCGATCTTGCCGGACAAGGTCGAGGAGGTCGTCACCGCCACTCTGGAGGAGCTGCCCAGGGACTCCACCCACTGGTCACGGGCCTCGATGGCCGGGCGCAGCGGCCTGAGCAAGTCGACCGTCGGCCGGATCTGGCGCAGGTTCGACCTGAAGCCGCACCTCATCGACGGGTTCAAGCTGAGCACCGACCCGCTGTTCGTGGCGAAGGTGGTCGACGTCGTCGGCCTGTACCGCAACCCGCCGGAGAACGCCGTCGTCCTGTGCGTGGACGAGAAGTCCCAGGTCCAGGCCCTGGACCGGTCCCAGCCGGTGCTGCCGATGATGCCCGGCATGCCCGAGCGGCGCACCCACGACTACGCCCGCCACGGCGTGACCAGCCTGTTCGCCGCGTTCAACATCGAAGACGGCACCGTGATCAGCGAACTGCACCGCCGCCACCGCCACCAGGAATACCTCAAGTTCCTGAAGAAGATCGACAAGAACGTCCCCTCGGGCTGGACGTCCACATCGTCTGCGACAACTACGGCACCCACAAGACCCCTGTCATCCAGGACTGGCTCGCCCGCCACCCCCGCTTCCACGTCCACTTCACCCCGACCGGGTCAAGCTGGATCAACCAGGTCGAGCGCTGGTTCGGCTACCTCACGGACAAAAAGATCCGCCGCGGCGTCCACAAGTCGGTCCAGGCACTCGAAGCCGATATCCGCGACTGGATCGAGCACTGGAACGAGAACCCCAGGCCGTTCGCCTGGACGAAGACAGCCGAGGAGATCCTCAACTCCCTGGCCGAATATTTGTCGAAGATTTCAGGCGTGGCACACTAGTGGTCGCGCCCGTTAATTCGTCGGGGGTAGCTGGTCGAGCCAGGCCGTAGTGTCGCCGAGGTAGAGGCCGCAGGCGCAGTCGAGGGTTTCTTGCGGGGTGCCGAACGGGTAGCCGGTGGGCAGGACGGACTTCTCGTAGTCGTCGTGGCTGGCGCGGTAGACGGCGAAGCCCCAGTGGGCGGCCGATCCGGTGTAGCGCAGGCGCATCAGGGGCTTGGTGGTGCCGTCGGGGAGCTGCCCGGCGACGTAGGCGAACTCGCCGTGCCAGCGGACGGTGATGCCGGCGAGCTGGGGCCAGCGCTCGGCTGCCCTGGCGGCCAGGTGCTGGCGCAGCGAGGTCTTAGTCGACTCAGGTGGCTTGGCCATGTAGTCATCATGCCGGCTGCCCGCCGGCCCGTTACTGGTTCCTGCATCCCGGCGCGTCCGGGTCCCCCGAGAACAGGAGCGCCGTGCCCTCCAGTCCTTATGTCATTTGCCTGGGCGATGCCGGGCGCGCGGAGCTGGAGTCGCTGTCCCGGCGGCCCACGGCGCCGTACCGGATGGTGCTGCGGGCCAGGATCGTGCTGATGGCCGCGGGCGGCGCGGCGAACTGCGTGATCGCCGCCCGGCTGGGCACCTGCGAGGACACCGCCCGCAAGTGGCGGCGCCGGTACTGCGAGAAGGGCCTGGCCGGGCTGGCCGACGCCCCGCGGCCCGGCCGCCCGCGCAAGTTCCCTGCGACGGTCGTGGCCGGGGTGAAGGCCCTGGCCTGCGAGCTGCCCGCCGCTGCCGGGGCACCGCTGGCCCGGTGGAGCAGCCCCGAACTGGCCCGCCAGGCTGCCGCCAGCGGCATCGCCCCCGCGCCCTCGGCGTCCACCGTGCGCCGCTGGCTCGCCGGCGACGCCCTGAAGCCCTGGCAGCACCGGTCGTGGATCTTCCCCCGCGACCCGGACTTCGCCCTCAAGGCCGCCCGCGTCCTGGACCTCTACCAGCGGGAATGGGAAGGCCAGCCGCTCGGCGACGACGAGTACGTCCTCAGCGCGGACGAGAAGCCCGGCGTCCAGGCCCGCATGCGCATCCACCTCCCGCTCCCGCCCGGCCCCCGGCGGGCGTTGCGGGCCGAGAGCGAGTACCACCGCTTCGGCACCCTCGCCTACCTCGCCGCCTACGACGTCCACCGCGCCCGGGTCTACGGCCGGTGCGAGCCGTCCACCGGCATAAAGCCGTTCACCGCGCTCGTGGACCAGGTCATGAGCGCCGAGCCGTACGCCTCCGCGAAGCGGGTCTTCTGGGTCGTGGACAGCGGCGCCTCGCACAAGAACTGGGCAGCGGCAGCCCGGCTCGCCGATGCCTACCCCAACGCGCAGATGGTCCACCTCCCGGTCCACGCCTCCTGGCTCAACCAGGTCGAGGTCTACTTCTCCGTCATCCAGCGCAAGCTCCTGACCCCCGACGACTTCGAGGGCCCAGACGAACTCGAAGAGCAGATCCTCGCCTTTGAGAAGCACTACAACGCCGCCGCCAAGACGGCAATACGGTGGCTGTATGGCTGACGCTGAGTTCAGTTCATATTGTCTCTTGCGAGGGTTGGTATTGGACTCGACCAACTCCGCGATGGGAACGATTGCATATTGCTGCTCCTGCGACGAGTTCACTGCTTCTTGCGTATTCATCAGCGTTTCTCCTTTTTCTTGATTTCTTGAAGTTCTTAATACTCTTCCGGCAACAGAATCGTGGTGACGGCGCGGTTGGCTTCGGTGATGACGTAGAGCTTCACGTCGGCGAGGGTTCGATAGCTGCTCAAGAGACGGAGCCCTTGTTCCAAGCTGAGTTGGTTTTCGTTGCGGTCTTCGTCGCACAGGTCGCCCCAATCGCCGTGAGCGTGACGTGATAGAAAGTCCTGTGGTCCTTGGCCTGATTTGTCGAGAGCGGCCAACGCGCCGGGTGTGGCGACGAGTTGGCCGAGAGGGAAAGCGGTGATTTGCTGGACTGCTGCATGGGAACGGCTCCTTTGCTGGGTTTTGATTTTTGCTTTCGAGGCGACGCTGAAAGCGGCGCATAGGAAGCAAATGCCCTTCTAGCGGCGGTTGGCGACTAGCCGTTCGCGCTGTCAAGGGCGCCGGGGTTGCGTTTATCGGAGCGCAGCGGAGACCCTTGACAGAAGAAGCGGACGGCTAGTCGCAGGCTTTCCGCTGGAAGGGCATTGGGGAGAAAAGGCATCTGCGGTGGGAATTCACAGAAAGGGGGCGAATTTCTGGAAATCTGTTTAGAACGGTTGGGATCGTGAACTTGTAAGAGAAATCAACCTTTCAGGAAGGGAGGAGGGCCAAAGTAGCGAGCGGAGGAAGGCGTTTCAGTTTTTTTTCAGAAGGACAGCCGGTGAATCGAACAATCTCCACGGTTTTGGAAACCTGGCCAATATCCTATGCAGGATGAAGGGCTAAATCGGTTTGAAACATCGCGACTATGTTTGCGGCGATCAATTTTCCCGGCGACCGAAGCAGCATAAGGCCAAGTTCCGATGAAATCGAATGAAGCTATCGATCGGCTAGACGGAAAGATCCATTGGCAGACCTAAGGGAGGCGCGAGTCGAGGTACAATGCGGATACGATGAGCAAACGAGAAGCCCGTTTGCGGAAGTTTGCGGCATCATTGCTGCTTTGTGTGGTGATGCTCGCCTGCGTGGCTGCGCCGATATGCCCGGCATGTTCGACAATCGATCTGCCTTCAGCGAAGCACGCCGTTTTCGTCAGCGCCGGACACGGTCGTTCGCCAAGCTGTGACAAAGATGGCTGTTCTTGTTGTGGCTTTCAGATTGTCGTAACACCTGTCGCACCCAAACTTAAACTGATCCAATGTACGAGTGACCCGGTTCTTCTCTCAGCACGGCTTCTGGATACATCCGTCTTCGCTCTCTATCGCCCGCCGCGCGTTTGATGTTTTCCACGTAATTAGGATTCCGCAAAGCGCCCGCCTGACGTTCAGGTGGGCGTGATCCTATTTCTATTGGAACGAGGAGGACTTTTGAGGCTGATTCTGTGTTTGTTTCTAGTATTGGGATTCGTGCCATCGAATTTTGCGCAGTCCGTACGATCGGACGATCCGGAAGCGAACGCCGGAAGACCTACCGTGTCGACTCCGGCGACGCTCACGCCCGTAAGCTATCTTCAATTTGAAACGGGTTTCCTCGGGGCGAGCGATTCACCCGAGTTCTCATCGCGTTATGGGTTTAACGAGGTAATGAAGCTGTCGGTTGCCCCGCGCCTGGAATTGCTCGCGTCCGGCGAACCGATCGCTCACTACACGGCGGACGGGAAGACTGAAACAGCGTGGCAGACGTTTTCGTGGGGGCACAGGCGGTAGTGAGTCGCGGGGAGGGTGCGAGGCCGACCGTGGCGGTAAGCTACTTCCACCGGGTGTACGACGGAGGCGCGCCAGAACTCGACTTTGGCAGCCCTACCAACTCCGTTCTTGTGCTGGCGAGTGCCGATGTGAGGGGCTTTCACTACGACGCGAACGCAATGTTCAACGAGCTGGGCCAAGGGACGGTGCGAAGAGGGCAATTCGGACAGTCGCTTTCAATTTCCCATCCCATCGTAGGGAAATTCTCCCTTTCCGGCGAAATCTGGCACTTCACCCAGCCTTTCCTTCACGGCAATGCGGTTGGGAATCTTTGGGCAGTCGGCTACACGGCACGGAAAAATCTCGTCTTCGATGCTGGGTTTAATCGGGGGCTTACAAGTACTTCGACGCAATGGGAAGGGTTTGTGGGCTTTACATATTTACTGCCCCACCGTGTCTGGTAGGCCGCGATCGAAGCGCGGGATGCGTTAGCGACGACATGAACATGCGAGGACAGTTGTAACGCGCATGATCATAGACGGACGAGTTGCGTTCAGGCCGAAGCAACGAGTCGCGTTTGCGCGCTATCGGTTTAAAGAGTTTCAGGACGGTATGATCCGCACGATGAACGAGAGAATCGTGGAAGTTGCAACCGCGATACCGGCGCGAGGTAAATCCAGTCGAAGTCCCGCCAGGACGCGCCGCCCCAGCGCCGCAAGGAAAGTGTTGCGCGTGCTTAGTGCGCGGTGTATAGATTGCGCGTTCACGAACAAGCTGACCGTTTGAGTTGCGCTGAGTTGAGGGACTTCTCCGCAGGCGTTGGCATGCATGCTGAGCCGGTTCTCCATTCCAGGAACAAAGGAGCTTCGATGGATCCGAAGATTATTGCCTTAATCGTTCAGGTGGTGAGCGGAGCCGTCGGCGGAAACATTGTCGGGGCGTTGGCCAGCAAGTTAAACCTCGGGCCGTTGGGCAATTCGATTGCGGGAATCGTCGGCGGCGGACTGGGTGGGCAGATTTTGGGGATGCTGGTGGGAGGAGGTGCTGCGGCCGCGGCGGCTCCTGCAGGTGGCACGGACATCACATCAATCATTTCCAGCGTCGCGGGCGGTGGGGTAGGCGGAGCCGTCGTAATGGCGATTGTGGGGTTGATCAAGTCAAAGATGAGCCCAAAGGCCTAGCGCACTTAGCGACGGCAACAAGGAATCGATGTGCGGCCGGCTGGCTCGTTATGCGCCTCGGCTTTTGTTCCTCGCAATCCGCGAGAAGTTATCGAATTCGAGGATTGCGAATTGGGGGCGTCGACGACTGCTGAGCTATCCGGGTCTGGTAAGCGGCCCTTGCCTAGTCCGGGTCATGGTTGCAGCACGCCGGTCTTGAAGGCAAGACGCTGATCTCTCCAACCATAGCGAGTTCAGAACTCCAGGCGCAATTGAAACGCGATCATGCGCGGCGTGCTGTCGCCGCCCAAACCGACGCCGAGCAAGCCGGTCGGCGGAGAGGTGGTGTAGGTGAGCGCTCCAAACCCAGTCTGGGTAGAAGGCTTGCCCGGAATGCCGGCCAGCACCATGCTCGGAAGCGCGAAATTCGGATGGTTGAATACATTGAAGAACTGCACGTCGAAGCGCAGCTTCACACGCTCGGTCAAGGGAAACCATTTCGTGAGGTAAAAATCGCTCCAGGCAAAATCGGGGCCGCGCAGCGCGTTGCGGCCGAGATTTCCGAATTGGCAATTCTTCGGGGCTGTCGCCTCCGAAGCATGCGCCCGTGCTCGGGTCCACGGTCGAGACAAAAGCATTGGGATTGAGCCACTGAACCGTGCCCGGCTGCGTGACGCCTGGAATGGGATTGTGTTCGTAGAGCGGCACGCCGGGAACAACGCTTGCGAATTGCGGCCCGCTGCCGTTCACGATGCCATTTCCATTTGCCGAATAGGGCGTGCTCAGGACGGAGAACGGAATCCCGCTGTGCCAAAACACGGTTCCCGACACCTGCCAGCCGTTCAGCGCGTGGCCAAGAAGCCGGTTCTCGGACCTTGATCGGCAATTGATAGACATATTGCGCGTTGAGATTGTTCCGGATGTCGTAGTCGCAAGGACCGTAGTCCCGCGCCAAATCTCCCGGAAGCGGCGAGAGAATTCCTCCCGCCGAGAACTGCAGGAATCCGCCGTTGGAAACCGTGTCCATGCAACGGCTCCAGGTGTAGTTGATCTGTCCCATCAGGCCGTGTCCCATGCGCTTCATCGCGGTCATTTGCAAGCCGTTGTAGTGGCTGTTCGCGCCGGTGGAAAATTGCGTCACCGCGCCGAATCGCGGATCGGTGGGCTGCGCGTAGGGAAATGGCGCAAAGCATCCTTGGCAAACCGTTTGATAGCCGTTCACCTGCGTCAGATATGGCTGGTTGACAGCGCGCGTGCCGACGTATTGCGCGTGGATGCTTCCCGTGGTTCCCAACTGATGCTCCAAGCCAAGACTCCACTCCATGAAGTATGGCGCATGAAGTTCTCCATCGGGCACTGCCGTGATGGCGACCGGAGGAAGACAAGTTGCGGGATTCGCCTGCGCGGACGCGCAGGAAAGCTGGCCCTGCGGAAATCCTGAACTGAACGTTTGATTGGCGGCCACGGTTGCGTCCACCGCGCTGTTGGGAACTCCCGGCGCAATGGCTGTGCCGCCGACTGTTCCAAGAAGTCCGCCCTGGAAAGTTTTGCACGTAGGGCGGATTGACGCCGACCACATCGGCGATGCTGCCGGGCAAAATGTCGCTGAAAATTCCGAAGCCGGCGCGCAGCACGGACTTGGGTTCAAATTGCCATGCGATCGCCGTTCTCGGTTGCAGGATCGCGAGGGGCGTCGAGGAAAATACGTTGCCGAGGCCGGTTTGAATGGCGGCGTTCAGCGGCTGATTCACATCGTGCGAGATGGAATCGAAAGAGCCGCGCAGGCGAGCAATCTGCTCATGAGGATTGAGCGGATTGGAATTGAACGTGTCTCGAATGCCGAAGGTCCACGTCAGCTTCTTGGTCACTTTCCATGTGTCCTGCGCATACAGATCGAGATTCAGGAAGTTGAAAGGTTCGTTTGCCGACGTGGGGAAAGTTTCTGTCGCCGTGGATGCGACTCCATAAATGTATTGCGGCAGGGTGGTGTAGGTCACCGTCGGGACCGTGCCCTCTCCGAAGTCATAGTCGTTCAGCCGAAGAATTCGGGTATTGGTTCCAAAGCGCAGTTCGTGCGCGCCATGGCTCCAGGCGAGATTGTCGTTGATAAAGAACCGGGAGGCGCGCCTTCCCTGAACCCAGGTGTTGTCGAGTCCTCCGAGCGTCGTGAAAGGGGCATTCGCGCCGCTGCCTTGCAGCACGATCGGGAACGCGGCGAGTGTCTTCTGAAAATCGCTCGGTCCGAACAAACTTCCATACCAGGAAAATGCCGGATTGAAATAATTCACAAGATTCTGCGAAAAGACGTGGGTATATCCCGCGGCAAACGAGTACAGCGGCTGCGGAGAAATAGCGTTGAACAAAGGATTGATCGGATCGGTATAGGCAGCCTGGAGCCCGGTGTCGGCCTGAAAGCGGAACCAGGTGGTGTTTTTCTCATTGATGTTGTAATCGATTCGAACCGTCTGGACCTGTTCGTGATCGTCGCTTGAATGCGAGACGCTCTGGCGATTGGCGCAGCCGTTTCCATCATTCGCAATTGCGGGCGCACCTCCGCCCACATCGAACGGGCAACCGAGCACCGCGAGAGGCGTTCCGCTGGTATTTCCGTAGAGCGAAAACATCTTCTGATAGAACGGCACCGACTGCGGCGCCGGGATAGATCGACCCGTGACGGAATCAGTGCCGCCCAGCGGAAGTTGCTGCAAAACGTAATTCTGAAATGCCGGAGTCGGAACGGTGGTGGCCGTGACGATGGGCAGCGCGATCCGAACCCACTCGCTATCGAAGAAGAAAAACAGCTTGTCGTGAACGATCGGGCCGCCCAGGCTGCCGCCGAAATGGTTCACGGTCGAGCGCGGCTTGTGATTTCCCGGGGTGGCATTCGTGAAATAGTCGGCCGCGTTGAACCTCGAGCCGTTCCACAACTCATAGAGATTTCCGTGAAACTGGTTCGAACCCGATTTCGTGACGTAGTTGACCTGAGACGCTCCGTACCGCCCCTGGTCGACCGCATAGGAAAGCGTGTTGACCGTCACTTCCGAGATCGAATTCAGTCCGAGAACGAGGTTTGTCGAGAGCCCGCTGTTCAGATTCGTCAGCGGATCGTTTGTTTCCAACCCATCGACGATGTAGCCGTTCGAGAGAGCGGGCAGTCCGTTGAACTCCACGTTGCCGTACCCATTTCGTCGCCGCCGACGAAATCATTGCCGCTGCCTGCCGTGTTGCACCAGCGCGCCCGCGGCAAACTGAAGAGGATAAGTCAAATCACCGCCTGGATTCGGAAGGTTTTCCAGCGCCGGCGCATTGAGAGTCGTCGATGTATTTGCATTTTCCGGGTTGATGAGGGGAGCTCTCCGCTTACCTCAATGGTCTGCTTGGACTGCGCCATCTTGAGCGTGAAATTGACCGTCTGCTTTTGCCCGAGACCCGGAAACGCTGTGTCGTTTTGTTGGGATGCGAAGCCTTCCGCTTCACTTTGACCGTATAAGTGCCGGGCTTCAGCTGCGGGAAAATTGAACCGGCCCTCATCGTCTGTTTGCGCGCTGCGCTGCAGTCCGTCTCGCGATTTGTGATCGTGACCGTAGCGCTCGGAACGGCGGCGTTGGTCGGATCCGTTACTTGGCCAACGATTGCGCTGGTGGTTTCTCCTTGCGCCGAGAGCGGTGAGGGTGTGGCGCCGAGGGCGATAGTAGCGAAGAACAGGGCCGGCAGGCATTGCGATCCGAAGCGTAGCTTGCTGTCCATGCACGTCTCCGTTTCCGGGGAAGGTACGGCACGCTCCTTTCCTCGCGAGACAGCATGGTACACCGGACTAGTTAACTATAGTAAACAAATTAAGGAAACTGCAGTTTAGGCTAGCGGTTTAGCAAGCCACACCTTTTCAGCGGCGGGCGTGCCGAGCCGATCGGCCGTTTGCCCACCGATAGGGAAATGGTTCCGTCGTAGTTTTTGGTCTCGATGGCGACGTGGGCGCCGGGGTGGATTCCTTCTTTGTCGAAGAATTCCAGCAGCTTGCGATCCCGTTCGTACACGCTCGCGATGATGTATTTTCTCTTTGGCGTTGCCTCGCTCATAGGCACATCCCACGCTTTCGGCGTTCCGCAGGAGTTTGGAATGTGAATCCATTGCCGTGGGGACAGCTGTCTTTGTGCCCCAGCTTTTCGATGAGTTTCTTCTCGAAGGAAGGAGAGACAGCATGTTCGAGACGTTCGGCTTCGTCATGGATTTCATTCCACGGCATTCCGAAAACTTCCGATAGCATTCGCTCAATCAGTTGATGTCGAATGAATGTGCGTTGCGCAACTTCACGGCCTTTCGAAGTGAGACGGAGATGGCCATCGGTACTCGCGGCAACGAAACCATCTCGGGTTAAACGCTTGATGGCAAACAACCGCGGGCCGCGTCACCGAGAGCCAATGGGAGAGAGTAGCCGGGATCACATCGTGACCTTCGGCCTCGGCTTCGGCAATCGCCTTCAAGTAGTCTTCTTTCGAGATGGTGATCATGGTTCCGACCTGTGCAGCGAATATGAGTTGCCGAATCCATCGAAACAATATCCGATAGAACGCCGATATCTCCAAGAGACAGACGACGATCCGCCCGCCAGCTTTACCAACCTCTGCCCGATGGATCGCCTCGATGGAGTGCATCTCGTGTAGGAAGGTGGCGATACACTCGCGCTCCACGGAATGGCACGCCAAGGCGATTTGCCCGTTCGAGTTGCAAGCCGAGCGGAGATCATGCGGGACACGGAAAATTTGCGCTCAACGAGAGGAAAGACAGCCGTGACTGCCACTCATCGATCTGTCGTTCCGCCCGGAGTGCCGAGGTGCTGTTCGGACGGCTTGGGGCCAAAAAGTGATCAACGGCGGTCCGGAGCTTGTGGCGTTGTTGAACGATCTGATACGAACAAAGAATCAGAACCAGCAGACATATGAAGGCGACCACAGTGTCTAGCCACCGTAAAAAATCACGGGCCACAATCCAAAATGCAAAAATGAACAAGTACACGGATGCGGTTAGAACCAAAGTGGATAGAACGGGATGTTGTAATCGGATCGCGCTCGCCAGTCCAACCGCGACAAGGGCCGCGACCGACACACCGCGTGCGAGCCAATTGTCAGCAAGCAAGGAACCCATGCGGGATAGTAGCAGAGACTGTGGCTCTTGATGTGGGTAAGGCGGGAAATGTAACCGCGTCCACTCTCGTTGGACCCGAAATCCCTGAACCTGGGAGCCTGTGAATAGTTCCGACCCTCACTTAGGCGTACTTCACCTCAAGCTGTCAGTCGTTGCCGGTGCTGTTTGGGAGTGGCGCGCCGGGCATCGTGCCCGCCGTGGAACGAGTCAGCTGCCCGGATAGCGCGTGTATATAAAGGATGCACTGAATTCGCCCTCCAAGCGATTATAAGGTCGTGACTCACGTGGTTCCGTCGATTTAGGTCACGGGCGCATATCAAGGCTAACTCAACGCTATCCCCTTTCCTTGAGTTCGAGCGGTTGGGCCGACGCGCAAGCTTGAAAAATCCTGTGCGGTGGCTACGCTGCAGGCCGGAGCCGTTCTAGAGATTCGGCCGGCGATCGCCGGTGTGGTTCCCTGCCTCGATCAGTGAACCGAGCTGCAGAATCGCAGATTCATCCAGCCATCTCGACACCAGCTGTACGTTGATTGGTAATTGCTCCGAACTAAATGTAAATGGGACGGAGAGCGCAGGCAGACCCGTCAGGTTGAAAGGCACGGTGGCACGCATCATGTGCGTCGCAGGTACCTTTTCTCCGTTGACGATATATCCGTCTAGTCCAGGAGGCGGCGCGGCAAATGGAATGACTGGGCAGAGCAGCACGTCATATTGCTGGAAATATCCGGCGAACGCTCCCTTGAGCTTGTCGACCTTTGTTTCCGCATCCATGTACTCCGCCAACGGAGGATCTGGCCACGATGCATAAGTCTTACCGATGAAATGCAGCTCCGCTTGACGATCCCCGACTGCTCGCCGAACGTAACGTCCAAGCTCCGCACCGTACAGGACGATGGCAGGGTCCAAGTAGTTGTTCTGTTCGAGAAGCGGAATGCGCACGGACTCTACTTCGCAACCTGCATCTCTCAGTAAATCTGCCGCGCTGGCGACTGCGGCGGAAACCTGCGGATCCACAGGTCCGAAACCTGGCTCCGCCAACCATCCGACGCGGAGCGCCTTGGCAATCGGTTTATCGGGGCGTCCGGCAGACTTTGCGTGGATCGCGAGTCCATCCATACCATCCGGTCCCTCAAGAATGGAAAATGCCGTGGCGATGTCGCGCACGCTGCGGGCGAGCGGGCCGATGTGCCAATAACGGTTGAGCACTTCGGGCCAATGGCCGGTATAGGGAATCCGTCCATGGGTGGCCTTTAATCCAACGATTCCGGTCAGCGCGGCCGGCCCACGTACCGAAATGGCAACGTCGCTTCCGATGCCAATGGGCGAGAGGCCAGCGGCAATCGCAGCGGACTCTCCGCCGCTCGAACCACCCGGAGTGCGTTCGAGATTCCACGGGTTCCTGGTCAAGCCGGTCAACAGGTTGTCTGTTTCTTGCCAAGCTGAAAATTCTGGAAGATTGGTTTTCGCGAGAGGGATCGCGCCTGCAGCCTTGAAACGTGTGACAACCGTTGCATCTTTTTGGGGAATGTTTCCGGCAAAGATTTTGGAGCCGCGCTGGGTCAGCACACCCGCGGTGTCGATGCAGTCTTTAATCGTGAAGGGAACGCCGTGGAGAGGGCCAAGTTCCGCGCCGTTCTTCACTGCCGCATCCGCGGCGTCTGCACTCTTCAGCGCATCTTCGGCCAGCAGAGTTACGATTGCGTTGATCTTTGGATTAATGGCCGCGATCCGGTCAAGATGCGCCTGGACGACTTCGCGTGAGGACAACTGCTTGGTCCGGATCAATGAAGCCAGTTCCGTTGCATCCTTATAATAGGTTGCAACCGTGCCGTGTGCCGAGGGTGTCGCCAGACTCTTCCCTGTGGTGGCCATTTTGTTTCTCCTGTTGTCTCATTGTGATGCAATGTCGGAGCGTCGTTTTGGTTGCGAACGAAGCTATGATCGATGCGAGGGCTCACCGGGCGGGGTGAAGCGACACCACTCGCGGGAATTCGCTTTAGATTGTCGCCTCTTCGGGACACTGAAGACGCGGCCATAGGAAGGGATTCTTTGCTGGGACGAAGCGCTTCCCTCGGTACAGTGCTTTCTATGTTTTCAGCCTCTAAGGTTGCTTCTTCGGGCCGCGATATTCACCAAGTTTGGAGTCCCGATGCAAGAATTGGTACATTGTCGGCCCGTGGTGGTCTGTTCCAAAGCGCACACTTTCGCGAAGTCG
>CAWAWG010000009.1:0-555113 GCA_963785645.1 uncultured Actinomycetota bacterium | reverse complement strand
GAAGAACAATGTTCGGGTTCTAGCCTGCGGCGTCAGCCTGCGAGCCTGCGGCGGACCTCGGCCAAGCGGCTGGCCGCGGTCCCATCTATCAGCTCATCCCCGATCTGTACGGATACGCCGCCTATGACCGACGGATCGTGCACGACGTTCAGGTGAACGCCCTGCCCGTACGCGGCGACGAGGGTGTCGAGGAGCCGCCGCCGCTGAGCGGCCGACAGTTCCGTGGCTGCCCGTACCACCGCGACAAGCTGTTCGCGCCGCCGCGCCGCGATTGACGCCGCGAGGTCGAGCACAGCCTGCGGCGAGCGGCCGCGCGGATGGGTGAGCACCTGGGTAATCAGGCTCAGCGAGGGTCCGCTGATCTTGTTGGCCAGCAGGTTCGTCAGCAGCGACGCCTTTGCCGCCGGCGCGGTCGGCCCGATCAGCGCGGAGCGCAGCCCCGTCTGGCCCGAGACCACGCGGCCGAACCGGAACAGGTCGTCCTCTAGGTCGTCGAGCGTGCCGCCGTACTGCGCGGCCATCGTGAGCGCCTCGATCGCGAGCTGCTCAAGGGCGTCCGCGAAGTCGTTGGAGGTCGCCCAGCGGGCCGCCGCGGCATCGGCGACAAGGCCTTCCGTCGCCTCGGACACCCTGCCGTGCAGCAGCCGCCTGGTCACGTCCGCCTTCTCCGCCGGCGGCTTCGTGGAGTCGGCGAGCGCGCGGCGCAGCCCGTGCTCGGAGTCGAGCAGCCGGACGACGGCGAACAACTGGTCGCCGATCTGCTCGGAGGTCGCGGGACCGACCGCCGCGTCCGCCAGCCGGTCGCGGAGCGCGGTGTACGATGCCCTGCTGGCGCCGCGCATTACTGTGCTGCTCCGGACTGGGCCTCAAGGCCGTCGAGGAACCGGTCGACCATGCGGCTCTGCCGCGCCTGGTCGGTGAGCGACTCGCCGACGATCCGGCTGGCCAGCTCGGTCGCCAGCGATCCGACCTCGGCACGGAGCGAGATCAGCGCCTGCTGCCGCTCCGCCTCGATCTGGGACTGGGCGGCCTCGGTGATCCGGCGGGACTCGGCCTCGGCGCGCTCGCGCATCTCGGCGATGATCTGCGCGCCCTGCTCGCGGGCCTCCTCGCGCATGCGCGAGGCCTCGTGCTTGGCGTCCTCAAGCTGGGCGCGGTACTGCGCGAGCACCGCTTGCGCCTCGGCCTGAGCCTCGTCGGCCCGGTTGATGCCGCCCTGGATCGCGTCCTCGCGCTCGTTGAGCGTCTTGATGATCCGCGGCAGCAGCATCCGGGAGAGAACGCCGAACACGATGGCGAAGACGACGGTCCCGATGATCAGCTCAGGCCAGGTGGGAATCAGCGGATTCTGCGCCGCCGCGTCCGCTAGGGGAAGCGTCATATCGGCCTGTCCTTTCCCTGCTTGGTCCTCGTCAGGATGCGAAGATGAACGGCGCCACGAGGCCGATCAGGGCGAGCGCCTCGGTCAGCGCGAAGCCGATCCACATGTAAAGCGTGATCCGGCCGGCCGCCTCGGGCTGGCGGGCCATGGCCTCGATGGCGTGGCCGAAGACCAGGCCGATGCCGATGCCGGGGCCGATGGCCGCGAGGCCGTACCCGAGGGCACCAAGACGCTGGATGTCAATCGTCTGGGTGGCGGCGAGGACGGAGGACGCGTCGATCATTGATTCTTCCTTTACGTTCGGTCCGGCGGCTACGTCCCCGCCGGGCTGTTGAGCTGTGATCAGATGGAGAGGCGGCTGGGACGGGCTAGTGCCCGTGCTCCAGCGAGTCGGCGATGTAGGTGGAGATCAGCGTGGTGAAGATGAATGCCTGCAGAACGCCCACGAGGATCTCGAGCAGGAAGACGAAGAACACCATGAAGAGCGACCCGGCGGCGAAGACCAGGGTGTAGGACACCGTCGCCATGTACCAGGTCGCGAGCATGAAGATCGTCAGCAGCAGGTGCCCCGCGAACATGTTCGCGAACAGCCGGACGCCCAGGGTAAACGGCTGGACGACGACGTACTTGAGTATCTCGACCGGGATCAGGATGATCAGGATCGGCCACGGGGCCTGCGGGATCCAGGACCTGAAGTAGCCGATGAACCCCTTGGCCTTGAAGCCCAGGTACCAGTAGAGCACGTACATGATCAAGACGAGCGGCCAAACGAAGCCGATCCGCGACATCACCGGGAACTGAAGGACCGGGATCAGTTCCATGTAGTTGCAGATCAGGATGAAGAAGAACAGCGACACCATGTACGGCAGGTACGAGTCGCCCTTCTTGCCGAGCGCCGGGCGGATGACCTGGTCCCGCACCGCGAGGATGGCGAGCTCGCCCAGGGACTGCGTCCGGCCGGGGATCATCTTGGGCTTGCGGAACGCGGCCCAGAAGAACCCGATCACCGCGATTCCGGCAATGATCGCGAGCAGCTCGGGCTTGGTGAAGCCCCAGGAGCCGATCGTGAACAGCGGCTTGAACTCAAAGTTATTCAGCCCGGGTGCCGGGTACCCGCACCCGTTGTGAAGGTGCGAGTTGTCAACCGTGCAGTTTGCGGGCGTGGTGGCCGCGAGAACTCCGGTCACCGATCATCTCCCTTCGGGGCATTCCCCAGCTTGCGCGGCCTGCCGTACCGGTAGATGATCCAGCCGACCGAGATGGCGAGCCCGACCAGCATGCCGATCGGGAAAAGCAGTGAGACGTGCGTAAAGTGGCCGATGAGCCAGCCGATGCCGCCGTAGGCGAGCATGCCGGCGATCAGGTAGCTGAAGATGGTGTAGCCGGTGCCCTTGGAGAGGCCGTCGCTCGTGTCCTCGCCTTGGTAAGCGGCAAGCGCGCCGACTCGGACTGGACGGCGAGCACTTCGCATGCCCGTGATCACGTCAGGCCCTCAACTCTTCCCGTCGGGCTCGACGTAGAGCAGGTTGAGTTTCATCGAGGTGATGATCTGCGCGGCCGACCAGGCCAGGATGCAGGCGAGCGCGGTGAAGCCGAGCATCTTCCCGTTGAACGCGGTGGAGTGCCGCAGCAGGGCGAGCACGATCATGAACGCGATGATCTTGCCGAGGAACGTGCCGAGGGCGGCGACCATCATCGCCATCGGGTTCACCCGGGCGGCCCGGCCGACCACAATGATGCTGATCGCGAAGAAGGCCGTGACGACCCCTACGCCGATGAGCGCACCGTAGGCGCCCTTGGAACCGCCGAGAGCGGCGCAGAGCACCACCGCGACGGCGGCGACCACGCTCGTCAGCGCGAGCGACCACCGGACTACGCGGGCGTACTGCGTCGTCATTGACTGAACTCCCTGAGGACTAGCTGAACGCTTGTGAAGGCTATCACAAAGTTCTTGACTGTAACTTTACCTGACTGACGACTGTACATGACTATCGCCCGGGAACAAGGGGGCCCTCCCCTAACGAAAGGATGGCGATCACAGTGCTACGCCCCAAAACCCGCGCGCAAGGGCATCCGCCGCGGGGGCGGCGTTCCCGCTGGTTACCGCAGATTAAACCACAGATCGCCGGTCTTGCCCCTGAGGCAGGAGTGTGAGATAGGCAGGCGAAGCACGGACCCGTTCTGATGAACTGGTTTGGAGTCTTCCGCCCGCGAAGGGACGCGGTCAGGTGCGGCGCGACCAGGGCGGCGGCGAGGTGGGTGGTGCGGGATCGGTGTCGCGTGCCCGGTGATTCGGCACCGGCCGTCTCGCATGCGCGCCGTTGCCCGACCCCGTGTTGTTGAGTGGGGGGCCGCCCCGCGAGGAGCCGTTGCCCGGCGGAAGAACCGGAGATGACAGCACGCCGCCGGGTACCGGCCCGCGAGCCGGTGCGGCGAGGTCGGTGGTGGCGGGCAGTGCGGCCTCAGAACGAGTCCGGCTTCCTCTGGCCCGCTCACGCTTACCGCCACCGGTGGCCTGCCACGGGCGGAGCTTCGGCGCGGTCGCGAGCACCAGTGCGCCGATGGCAGCCAGCGTGATGACGGCGAACCAGATCAGGCTGATCCGCACCGTCGACAGGCCGACCACGAGGCCGGTGAAGGCCGCCGCCCACAGGTACATGAGCAGCACGGTCTGGCGGTGCGAGTGGCCCATGTTCTGCAACCGGTGATGCAGGTGCTGCCGGTCGGCGGCGAACGGGGACATGCCCTTCATCGTCCGGCGGACCACCGCGAGCAGCATGTCCGTGTAGGGGATGAGCCAGATCGATACCGGGATGATCAGCGGCAAAACTTCCGGGAACCGGTTGATCGGCTGCTCTGTGCCCGTGTAGTGGACCAGGAGGTTCTGATCGAGCGAAGCGGCAGACGAGATAGGCCCGTAGACGAGCAGCAAACCGAGCAGGTAGGCACCCGCATCGCCCATGAAGATGCGCGCCGGGTGGAAGTTGTGCGGCAGGAATCCGATGCAGATGCCAGCCAGGACCGCGGACGCGACCGCCGGCACCGACTGCGTCTGGAGGCCGAGCGACTTGGTCAGCGTGTAGGAGTAGACCAGGTAGGCGACCGCGGAGATGCCGACGACACCGGCGGCGAGGCCGTCGAGGCCGTCGATGAAGTTCACCGCGTTGATCGTGGCGACCACGATGAGGATCGTCACCGTGTAGCTGAGGTCCGGCTCAAGCGAGATGTACTCGCTGCCCGGCCACGGGATCCACGGGATGGACGCGCCAGACCACACCACGATGCCGCCGGCCGCGATCTGCCCGGCCAGCCTGCTGATCACCCCGAGGCCGAAGCGGTCGTCAACCGCCCCCATGACCACGAGCAGGCCGCCCGCCAGCAGCAGCCCCTCGATCATGCGCGGGGACGGGAAGGCCTGCTGCAGGTAGGTGAGCCGGTCGGCGACAAGCAGTCCGGCCACCAAGCCGCCGTACATGGCGACGCCACCGAGCAGCGGGGTCGGCTTCGTGTGCACGTCCCGTGCCCTGGGAGCGTGCTGTGCGTTCACCGCGATCGCGCCCCGCCGTACCAGCGGGGTAAGCAGGTAGGTCACCACTGCCGCGATGATCAGGATGAAGAGATACTCGCGCATGGCGGCCGGCGATCAGTCGCTTGGTTCCGGGGCGTCCGGCTTGGCGGCATCGGGCGCGCTGGCGGCGTTAGCCGCGCTGGCCGAATTGGCTGCGTTAGCCGCGTTGGCAGCAGCGATCGCTTCCGCGGCCCGGCGGTCCGCCGGGCTGAGTTCCGGCTCGGCGCCGCCCGAGCTTGGCAGGTCGATTACCGGGACGACCTTCCTGAGGTCGTCGACGGAGAGCGCGCCCGCGCGCAGCATCCGCGGCACCGTCCCGGTCAGGTCGAGGATGGTAGACGGGACGTTGTCCGCCCGCGGCCCGCCGTCCAGGTAGACGGCGATCGCGTCGCCGAGTTGTGTCTGCGCTTCGTCCGCGGTCGTGGCGGCGGGCAGGCCGTGCCGGTTGGCGCTGGACACCGCCATGGGCCCGGTGCGGCGCAGCAGATCCAGGGCGACCGGGTGCAGCGGCATGCGGACCGCGACCGTGCCCATCGTGTCGCCCAGGTCCCACATGAGCGTCGGGCTGGACCGGAAGACCAGCGTCAGCGGCCCCGGCCAGAACTCATCGATCAGGTCCTGGCCGAACGCGCCAAGCGACTCCGTGAGCGCGGCGGCCGCCCGCACGCTGCCCACGAGCACCGGCGGCGGCATGTTCCGGCCGCGCCCCTTGGTGGCAAGCAGCGCGGTGACCGCCGCCGGGGTGAACGCGTCCGCCCCGACCCCGTACACGGTGTCGGTGGGGAGAACTACAAGCTGGCCCTCCTGCACGGCGGCTACCGCCGCCGCCAGGCCCTCATCCCGCTGCTGCGTATCGGCGCAGTCGTATCGAGCGCTCATCGGTTACATCCTAGGCGTAGAACTTCTCTCTTTTTATGTTTCCGGTCCGAGGATTAGGCATCGCCTGGCCACATGGCGGTTACGAAACGGTCCCGGCGGACGAGGTCCTTGTGGTTGGCGGTGTCCCGCCAACCGACTTCCTCGGCGAAAACCCAGAAGACGGCCGCGCCCTGCACGTCCGCGTGCTCCACGGCAACCAGGCCGCCGGGCCGGAGCAGCCAGCGGGCCACCCGCTCGACCGCGCGGATGGCGTCGAGGCCGTCCTGGCCGCTCCAGAGAGCGGACGGCGGGTCGTACTCCGCCACTTCCGCCGACACGATCGAGCCCAGGGGAATGTACGGGGGGTTCGAGACGACAAGGTCGACGGTGCCGGCCAGGCCGACGAGTTCACTGAGGCCGGCCCGCGGATCTGGCGTGGTGAAGTCGCCCGCGTGCAGCAGCACCCGGCCCGCGGTGTAGCCGTCCACGTGCTTGGTGACGTTCCGCTCGGCCCAGCTTCTGGCTAGGGGGTCGCCCTCAACCGCGTGCACCGTGGCCCTGGGCACTTCCTGAGCGATCGACAGGGCGATCGCGCCGGAGCCGGTCCCGAGGTCCACGACGACCGGCTCGGCGACGTTCATGGCCCGCAGCCGGTCGATCGCCCAGCCGGTCATCACCTCGGTCTCCGGCCGCGGCACGAACACGCCGGGGCCGACGTCGAGTTGCAGGTACCTGAAATATGCCTGGCCCGTGATGTGCTGGAGCGGCTCGCGGTTCTCCCTGCGGCCGATGTCGACCCAGAACCGCGCGTCGAAGTCCTTGTCGGCCACGGTCTGCAGTTCGCCGCGCTTGACGTTATGGACGTGCGCCGCGATGAGCTCGGCGTCGGCGCGCGGCGATTCGACGCCGGCCTCGGCCAGTCGCGCCGTGGCGAGCGCGATCTCATCGAGCAGGAGGCTCAAAAGGCTCGCCCATCCCCCGTCGGCTTCATTCAGCCAGCTTCGCTTCCAGGTCGGCGGCGGCAAGGGCGTCGATCACGCCGTCCAGTTCACCGTCGATGACCTGGTCGAGGTTGTATGCCTTGTAGCCCACCCGGTGGTCGGAGATCCGGTTCTCCGGGAAGTTGTACGTGCGCACCCGTTCGGACCGGTCAACCGTGCGCACCTGGGCCTTGCGCTCGGCGCTCGCCTTCGCCTCGGCCTCGGCCTCGGCCGCCGCGAGCAGCCGTGACCGCAGCACGCGCAGCGCCTGCTCCTTGTTCTGGAGCTGGCTCTTCTCGTTCTGGCAGGAGACCACGATCCCGGTCGGCAGGTGGGTGATGCGGACAGCCGAGTCGGTCGTGTTGACCGACTGACCGCCGGGGCCGCTCGACCGGTAGACGTCGACGCGCAGATCGTTCTCGTTTACTTGCACGTCGACCGGGTCGGCCTCCGGTGTCACGAGCACGCCTGCCGCGGACGTGTGGATCCTGCCCTGGGACTCGGTGACCGGCACCCGCTGCACGCGGTGCACGCCGCCCTCGTACTTCAGCCGGGACCACGCGCCCGTGCCGCCCCGGCCTGCCTTGACGGCCATGGTCGCGTCCTTGACACCGCCGAGGCCGGTGAGCGTGGAGTCGATGATCTCCGTCTTCCAGCCGTGTCGCTCGGCGTAGCGCTGGTACATCCGCAGCAGGTCGCCGGCGAACAGCGCGGACTCATCGCCGCCCTCGCCCGCCTTGATCTCGACGATGGTGTCCCTGTCGTCGTTCGGGTCCTTGGGTACGAGCAGCTTCCTGAGGCGCTCTTCGATCTCGTCGCGCTGCTTGACCAGGGCTTCGGCCTCTTCGCCGAAGGCGGGGTCCTCCTGGGCCAGTTCCCTGGCGGCCTGCTCGTCGTCGTTCGCCTGCTGCCATTCGCGGTACGCGTTGACGATCGGGGTCAGCTCCGCGTAGCGCTTGGCGATCGTCCTGGCCTGATCCGCGTCCGCGTGCACGCTGGGATCGGCGAGGGCACGCTCAAGCTCGGCATGCTCGCTAGCCAGATCGCCTAGCCTGTCGAACATGATTTAACAACCCCTTCGTTATGGCTACCTCCGACAACATAGCGAAGCGCCCGCGCGCCCAGCGGGCGCACGGGCGCTTGCAAGACGCTACTTCTTGCCAGCCGTTCCCTGGACCTTGCCCTTGCCGAAGCGAGCCTCGAACCGGGCCACGCGGCCGCCGGTGTCGAGGATCTTCTGCTTGCCCGTGTAGAAGGGGTGGCAGGCCGAGCACACATCCGTGCGGATCTCGCCGCTCTGGGCGGTGGACCGTGTCACGAATGAGTTGCCGCAACCGCAGGTCACGGTGGTGACGTTGTATGTCGGGTGAATCTCAGGCTTCATTACTACGGGCTCCTTGCCTCAAGCGGCCGCCGGGTCGTCTGCGCTCACTCGCCGTTGAGGGGAGCGAGCCTTAAAAGTGACGTGAACCGGAACCGCGAACTAGCGGCTTTCAGTTTGCCACACGCAATAACCACATGTGACGGGTCTACATTCCTTCACCGCAGGGGACGCCCCGCGGCAGACACTATGCACAGAACCCACGTCAACCGTGAGGCGCGCAGCGCCTCACACCGGGGGGTCGTCCCCGCGGGCAGACATAATGGCGAGGCCGCCGGGAAGCCGACCGAAGGTCGGCGAACATGGTGGCCTCGCCTCGTCATGGCCTACCGGTCTCGCTCGACGCCGATGGTGGTCTTCTGAACCTGGAGCAGGAACTCCGCGTTGCTGCGGGTCTTGCGCATCTGCTCCATGAGCAGTTCCAGAGCCTGCTGCGGCTCAAGAGCATGCAGCACGCGGCGGAGCTGCCAAATGACCTTGAGCTCCTCCGGTGCGAGCAGGATCTCTTCCTTACGCGTAGACGACGCGTCCACGTCGACCGCCGGGAAGAGCCGCTTGTCGGCGAGCTCACGGCGCAGCCTGAGCTCCATGTTGCCGGTGCCCTTGAACTCCTCGAAGATGACCTCGTCCATGCGGGACCCGGTCTCGATGAGGGCCGTCGCGAGGATGGTCAGCGAGCCGCCGTTCTCGATGTTGCGGGCGGCGCCGAAGAACCGCTTGGGCGGATAGAGCGCCGTCGAGTCGACGCCGCCCGACAGGATACGGCCGCTGGCCGGAGCCGCCTGGTTGTAGGCGCGACCGAGCCGGGTGATGGAGTCGAGCAGCACGACCACGTCGTGCCCCATCTCGACCAGGCGCTTGGCCCGTTCGATGGCCAGTTCCGCGACCGTGGTGTGGGCGTCGGCCGGGTTGTCGAAGGTGGAGTGGATCACCTCACCCTTGACCGTGCGCTGCATGTCGGTAACCTCCTCAGGCCGCTCGTCCACGAGGACGACCATGAGGTGGCATTCCGGGTTGTTCTTGGTGATCGCGTTCGCGATGGCCTGCAGGATCATCGTCTTGCCGGCCTTCGGCGGCGACACGATCAGCCCGCGCTGGCCCTTGCCGATCGGGCAGATCAGGTCGATGATCCTGGTGGCCAGGTTGGTCGGGTCGGTCTCCAGGCGCAGCCGCTGCTGCGGGTAGAGCGGTACCAGCTTGGAGAACTCCGGCCGACGGACCGACTCCTCGGGGTCAAGGCCGTTCACCTTGTCCAGGCGGACGAGCGCGTTGAACTTCTCCCGGCGCTCGCCGTCCCTCGGCTGACGGACCGCACCCTCGATGACATCGCCCTTGCGCAGCCCGTACTTGCGGACCTGGGAAAGCGAGACGTACACGTCGTTCGGCCCCGGCAGGTAGCCGGTCGTCCGCACGAACGAGTAGTTCTCAAGCACGTCCAGGATGCCCGCGATCGGGATCAGCACGTCGTCCTCGGCGATCACCGCCTCGGGCTCACCGCCCTGCCGGTCGCCGCGGCGCCGGTTGCGGTTGCGGAACCGGTCGCGGCCGCGCCGCCCGCCACGCATGTCATCGTCGTCGTCGGCCCGGTTGTCCGGGCGGTTGTCGGCCCGATTGTCCGGCCGGTTGTCTACCCGGTTGTCCGGGCGGTTATCTGGCCGGTTGTCTGCCCGGTTGCTGCCACCCTGTCCGCCGACGTTGCCGTTCTGGCCGCCCTGGCCGTTGCGGCCGCTGCTCGCGGCGGCGGGCTCGCGGCTCTCTCGGTTGTCGGAGCGCTCGCGACGCTGGTCGCGCCCGTTGCCGCCCTGGTCGTCACGGCGCCGGTTACGGTTACGGTCCCGGCGGATGTCCTGGCCCTGCGACTCGCCGCTGACCTCAGCCGACGCCTCTGCCGCGGCGGATGCTCCGGAGTTCGACTCTACGGAGGGTGCCACCTGCTGTGCCGCTACGGCGACTGAGCGCTCGGCCTCACCCACGCCGGAACGGCCGGCGCTGACCGGCGCATCGCCTATGCCGCCACCTGCACTGTTGCCAACTGAGCCGTTCGCGACAGGGCCATTGGCTGCGGTGGGGACGGTTTCGCCAATGCCAGACCGGACGGATGTGTCTGCTTCCATAGCGTCCTGATTCAGGGGGCGAGGCGCGTCGGCTCCCGCGGACGTGCCCCGCGTGGCTGATTGACTTGCACTGCGTGCGGTCGAGCGCCCGCCACCAGTCCGCTCCTGGATCGCGGTGACGAGGTCCCCCTTCCGCATTCGCCCCGTCCCGGAGATACCAAGTTCCTGGGCGATCCGCTGCAGATCAGAAACAAGCAGCTTGGACAGGTCGCCACCGCCACTACGGCTCGATGACCGCGACCGTGACCGTGGCGCGGCACCGGCTTGGTCGGCCGGATGACCGATGGGAGATTCCTCAGACGCGGAGGCCGCGTCGCTGAGGACTTCGGTGGTGTCGCTCACTAATGGTCCTTCCATTATGATCCTCGGCCGCCTAGGTGTCTTCTCGACCCCGGTTCGCCTGAGCCAGACCCGATCCGATCTGTATCGCTTGCGAGGCTCTCACAACCCATGATTTCGCTCGCAAGTACGCTCGACATCTCTGCCGGTACGTCGCGTCTGTCCGCTTCTGCGGACTATATCCGGGACTGCCAGCGTAATGATGTGCAACGGGGTGGCGTTCAGGGGAACGTGTCGCTCTCCTGGGGTAACGCCAAGAGCCCGATCCCTGGGCAGGTATACGTTACCCCCCAGGCGACGCGTGGATGAACAGCACCTGCCCCGCATTGGGGCAACCGATGCTGTACCCAGCCTAACACCGACAGCGCCCACGGCATTCCTTTGCAGCCATCCATGTCGCAGAAAAGGGGGTTTAACCGGCTAGGCGAGGACTACTCAGCATCAGCGTCACCGGGCACTTGGAACCCCCGGCGTCACGCTGGCGCCCCGTCGCTCGACGACTAGCGGGCTTATGTGCCAGTCGATACCCGTTTCTACCGCGATCGAATCCAGTCGTCTCAGTTCATCCTGGGCTGGATTTTCTGTCAGGAACGCGAGGACGGACGGCCCGGCACCGGAGACAACCGCCGGCACGCCCGCAGCGCGCAATCGGGTGACCAGATCGTGCGAGTGCGGCATCACGGGAGCACGGTATTCCTGGTGCAGCTTGTCCTCGGTGCCGTCGAGCAACGCGTCCGGCCGTGTCGTCAGCGCGGCGATGAGCAGCGCGGCCCGCCCGGCGTTACGGGCCGCGTCGGCGTGCGGTACGGCCGCGGGCAGCAGCCCGCGAGCCACCTTGGTGGACACCGGCGCCGGCGCGATAAACGCTACCGGCCGCACCTCGGGGTGCGGGTCAAGCCGGATGGCGCGCACCTCGGGCAGTCCGGCGGCGCTGGTCGTGCCCCAGGCGATCGTGAGCCCGCCGAACAGGCACGGCGCCACGTTGTCGGGGTGCCCCTCGAGCGCGCTTGCCAGCGGCAGCACGTCTTGCGGGCTGGTGCTCGCGCCGACGAGGGCACGGGCCGCGACCAGGCCCGCCACGATCGCCGCGGCCGACGAACCGAGGCCGCGTCCGTGCGGAATCCGGTTCGCGCAGCGCAGCGTCAGGCCGGGCGGCTGGGCGACGTTCAGGTCATCGAACGCCACCCGCATCGCACGGACGACGAGGTGCTTCTCCCCCGCGTCCCCGGTGTCCGCCGCGCCCTCGCCAGAAACGGAAATTTCAAGCCCGGACGGCGCAACCGCGGCCTCTACCTCATCATGCAGGCTGAGCGCGAGCCCGAGCGTGTCAAACCCTGGCCCAAGGTTGGCGCTGGTGGCGGGCACCTGCACCCGCACCGGCCACTCAGCCCACTCCATCAATTCTCTCCACTCGCCTTAACGGCCCTCCGATTGTCACCGGGAGTCGCGGTGGTTCCGAATACCCGGCGTTTGCGAATACACCGTGTTTCCAATACACCGTGCCCCCGACCCATAGGTCTGGCGAACACATAGGCCTTGTGCCCTGCGCGCCGGACCTGCTGGCACTGGAACTGCCGACACCGGACCTGCTGGTACGAGGGGCCAGCGCGACCAGCGGGACTAGCACGGCGGCTGACCGGTACGCACACGGCGGAGAGGTCAGCCGACATACCGCCCGGAAGGTATATACCGAAAGTAAGTCGCAGCTGTCTAGCCCAAGCCTAGGACAATCCGAGGGCAGCGGCGGCCGCACCCGAGTCCACCGGGACGGTGATGGGCGCCGGGGCGCCGGACAGGGCCCAGTCCGGGTCCTTCAGGCCGTTGCCGGTGATCGTGCAGACCACGCGGGAGCCGGCCGGGATACGGCCGTCCGCCGACGCGGCCAGCAGGCCGGCCACGCTAGCCGACGAGCCAAGCTCGCCGAACACGGCCTCGTCGCGGGCGATGATCCGGTAGGCCGCCAGGATCTCCCGGTCGGTGACCTTGTCGATCAGACCTCCAGAGGCATCCCTGGCCGCCTCGGCCTGGCTCCACGAAGCCGGGTTGCCGATCCTGATGGCCGTCGCGATCGTCTGCGGGTGAGAGACCGGAGCGCCGTCCACGATCGGCGCGGCGCCCGAGGCCTGGAAACCGAACATGCGAGGCTTCTTGGACGCGAGCCCGATCGAGAAGTACTGCTGATAGCCCATCCAGTAGGCGGTGATGTTGCCCGCGTTGCCGACCGGAAGGCAGTGAATGTCGGGTGCATCGCCGAGCGCGTCCACGATCTCGAACGCGGCGGTCTTCTGCCCCTCAATGCGGTCGGGGTTGACCGAGTTGACCAGCGCGACCGGGTAATCGATCGAGAGCTTGCGCGCCAACTCAAGGCAGTCGTCAAACGACCCGTCAACCTGCAGCAGCTTCGCGCCGTGCACAAGCGCCTGGGCGAGCTTCCCGATCGCGATCTTGCCCTTGGGGACGAGGACGGCACAGGTCAGTCCGGCGCGCGCCGCATAGGCGGCGGCGGACGCGGACGTGTTACCGGTCGAGGCGCAGATCACCGCCTTGGCCCCCCGGGCGGCGGCCACGGTGATCGCGGTCGTCATGCCCCGGTCCTTGAACGACCCGGTCGGATTCAGTCCCTCCACCTTCAGGTACACGTCACAGCCCGTGCGCGCGGAAAGCACCGGCGCAGGCAGCAGCGGCGTGCCGCCCTCCTGAAGGGTCACCGGCGTCATCCCGGCCGTGACCGGAAGCCGCTCCTGGTATTCGGTAATGACGCCGCGCCACGGCGCACGCGCTCCCGTGCTGACGCCAACCTGGCTCATCACTGGTCTCCCTCCCCTTCGACCCGCATCACGCTCGCCACCGCCCGGACGACCGGCAGCGCCTCAAGCTCAGAGATCGTCGCGGCGAGGTCGGCGTCCCGCGCCTCGTGCGTGACGATGATGAGAAGAGCGTCCTCGCCCCGGCTGGTCTGCCGCACCGCCTGTATCGAGACGCCGTGCCTGGCGAACGCCTCGGCGACCGGTGCGAGCACACCTGGCTTGTCGGCCACGTCAAGGGATACGTGGTACCTGGTCAGCGTATCGCCCATTGGCAGAACCGGCAGCTCCGCGTACGTGGACAGTTCGGGGCCGCGGGTGCCCGCCACCCGGTTGCGCGCGACGGCAACCATGTCGCCGAGTACCGCCGACGCCGTGGGGATCCCGCCGGCCCCGGCGCCGTAGAGCATCAGCCGTCCCGCCGACCGTGCCTCGACGAACACGGCGTTGTACGCACCGCCGACGGCGGCCAAGGGGTGGGAGCGGGGGATCATCGCCGGGTGAACGCGCACCGCGACGCCGTTACCTGACCGCTCGCAGATCGCCAGCAGCTTGACGGTCCTGCCCAGGGACTTCGCCGACGCGATGTCCGCCGCGGTCACCTCGGTGATGCCTTCGCGGTAGACGTCGGCGGCGGTCACCCGGGTGTGGAAGGCCAGCCCGGCCAGGATCGCGGCCTTGGCCGCGGCGTCGAACCCTTCCACGTCGGCGGTCGGGTCGGCCTCCGCGTAGCCGAGCGACTGCGCCTCTTCGAGCGAGTCGCCGAAGTCCGCGCCGGAGCTGTCCATCCGGTCGAGGATGAAGTTGGTGGTGCCGTTGACGATGCCGAGCACACGGTGCACGGTGTCGCCGGCCAGGGACTCGCGCAGCGGGCGGAGGATCGGGATCGCTCCCGCCACCGCGGCCTCGTAGTAGAGGTCGGCACCGAACGCGCGCGACGCCGCGTGGATCTGCTCGCCGTGCTCCGCCAACAGCGCCTTGTTGGCCGTGACGACGGACTTGCCGTTCTCCATGGCGGCGAGGATCAGCGAGCGGGCGGGCTCGATCCCGCCGATGACCTCGATAACGATGTCCACGTCGGGGCGGGTCGCCAGGCCCATCGCATCGGTCGTCAGCAGCGCGGGGTCCACGCCGGGGCGCGGGTGCGACATCCGGCGGACCGCGATCCCGGCGAGCTCGAGCCGGGCCCCGGTCCGCACGGCGAGATCGTCGGCCTGCTCGGCGAGCAGCCGCGCGACCTGAGTGCCGACGTTGCCGCAGCCGAGCAGCGCCACCCGGAGCACCTTGCCCGGTTTGTCCTCGTATCCGGTCATCCAACGTCCAATCGCAGCAGGTCATCCAGTGTCTCGCGGCGGACGATCTCCCGCGCCGCCCCATCGGCCACCGCCACCACGCCGGGGCGCGGCAGGTGATTGTAGTTCGAGGCCAGCGACCGGCAGTACGCGCCGGTCGCCGCGACGGCGAGCAGGTCGCCGGGCGCAAGGTCCGAGGGCAGGTGACAGTCCTTGACCACGATGTCGCCGCTCTCGCAGTGCCTGCCCACCACCCGGGACAGCATCGGCGGCGCGGCCGACGACCGCGACGCGAGCACACACGTGTAGGACGCGTCGTACAGCGCGGTGCGGATATTGTCACTCATCCCGCCGTCCACGCTGACGTAGGTTCTGATCCCGTCGACGTCCTTGATGGTGCCAACCTCGTAGAGGGTCACGGTCGACGGCCCGATAATCCCGCGGCCGGGCTCGATCGTCAGCCTGGGCACCGGGATGCCGAGGACCATGCACTGCGATGCCACGATTGCCCGCAGGCCCGATGCCAGCTCCTTGATCTCTGGGGCATCGTCCTCGGGTACGTAGGCAATGCCGAACCCGCCGCCCAGGTCGAGCTCGGCCACGTGCACGCCGTGCTCGGTGTGGATACGCCCCGCTAGCTCAAGCACCCGGTGCGCTGCCACCTCGAAGCCGCCAGTGTCGAAGATCTGCGAGCCGATGTGCGAGTGCAGCCCGGCAAACTCGAGCTGCGGGAGCGCAAGCACACGGCGCACCGCCTCGTCGGCCGCGCCGGAAGCGAGCGAGAAACCGAACTTCTGGTCGTCGTGCGCGGTTGCCATGAACTCATGCGTGTGCGCCTCCACGCCGGTCGTCACCCGGACCAGGACGCGCGATCGCGTCCCGGCCGCGCTCGCGCAATAAGCAAGCCGGGCGATCTCCTCGAACGAGTCGACCACGATGTGCCCCACGCCCGCGGCCACGGCCTGCTCGATCTCGGCTGGTAGCTTGTTGTTGCCGTGCAGGGTGATCAGCGCCGGGTCTACCCCTGCGGATAGCGCGACCGCGAGTTCGCCGCCGGTGCAGACATCGACGCCAAGGCCCTCTTCCGTGACCCAGCGGAGCACGGCGCGGGAGCAGAATGCCTTGGACGCGTAGTACACCTGCGCGTCCCCGCCGAATGCGTCCGCGTACTCGCGAGCGCGGCTCCGCACGTCCGCCTCGTCCATGATGAGCGCAGGCGTGCCGAACTCCGACGCCAGGTCGCGGACATCGATACCGCCGAGCGTCAGGACCCCGCCGACGCGGTGCGCGCCGCGCGGCCAGATCGCCGGGTTGAGCGCGTTCATGTCCTTGGGCGGCGCCGGCGGATGATCGGCGGGCAGCACGTCTCCATGACGCGGCCCAGCCGGGTGGGCGACACGGCTCACAGTTACCTCCAGGGGGAGCCCCCCGTACCCCCCGATGTCCTCGCGGTCGGGGCCGATGACAAAAACCGCCATCATATCGGCCCCGCCCGCGAGGACGGAAGGCAATCGTCATTGGTTGGTTAGTGGCGTCAAAGGCGGTCCGGCGCGGCGACTTCGAGCAGCCCGAGACCGGCGGCGAGGCCGGCCTGTGCCGCCATGGCCAGAGTAAGTCTGTCACTGCCGGGTGCTCTGTTGTTTCCAGGGGCACCGTTGTTTCCAGGGGCACTGTTGTCTCCGGAGGCACTGTTGTTTCCAGAGGCACTGTTACTCCTGGGGACGCTGTCCGGGCGACGCGCGGCGGTTAGGACGTCAATGGTGACGCTGGCCAGATCCTCCAGGTAGCGGGCGAACTCGTCGGGTCGGCCACGGCGCGCGGCAATAGCTACCCGTTCCGGGAGCCACGACAGCGCGTCAACTAGTGCCAGCTCCCCCGGGTCAGCGGGCGGGCAAGGCAAGGCTGTCATCTCCCACGGAGGATCATCCGCATCCCCTGAGGTCACTGTCTCGGCGGGCGGGCCCGATACGATGGCGAGTTTTGCCATCGGGCCTGCCCGCCGAGACAACGGAGGGTCGCCCCCCCCGGGAGACAACAGCCCAGCGCACCCCAGACGCGGCGCGGGCGTGCGCGTACCTGACAGCATAGGCGGGATTGCCAGGAACATGCCTAGCGATTATCTGCGGGTCGATCCGGAGTGGCCTGCCCGGAATGGCCCTGGCCAGGATAAACGTGACGGCGTCCCGCCCCGCGAAGGCGACGGCCCGCGCCACGTCCGTTTCATAACGGCGCTCAGGCGCACCGGTCACACCAGGTTGACGTTCGGCGGGAGTCATGAAATTTCCGTATATGTCGCGGCGCGGAGCGTCCGACATATACGGAGCCGTCTCGGCCACGGGTAGTGGCGGCGGCGCCTCGGCCTGGGGCGTCGCACCCGCCGCGACGGCGAGACGGGCGGTCAGTCGCGCTGCGAGTGCGGCTCTTGCCTCTTCCCATGTGCCCTCCTTGCCCGGGTCAGGGGTCAGCGGGTCGCCCGGGGGGACGGCGGGGACGGTGACGCCGGCCAGAGCATCGCTCGCGACGCAGGCAGGGCCGGCCGCGATGACGTTGCCCGCGACCGCCGCGAGGGCCTCGGGGGTGACGGTGATGGTGATGTAACCGGGCCCGGTGACCTCGGCTGTCGCGATCCACTGTTCGCTGGCGAGCGTCGCGGCCAGCGTCGCGGCGCTCTGGCGGGGGTTAGTACCAAGGCTGAGGGCGACGCTGGCGGCATACCGACCCGGGGTGCCTGCTGGCCGCAGGCCGGGATCGGCCAGCCCGCGGAACCCACCTGTATCGAACCTGGCAGTATCGAATCCACCGGTGGCAACCGCACGGGCAATCGCATGCCGCAGGTCCCTGGTGATCACGTTCACAGGCTACGGGGCTGGCGTGATCGCCGAGGATGCCCGAGAGTCCGCGGGTTGGACGAACCACCTCTACGACCAAGGGCGGTCAGTTAGCGCGGGCCTGCGAAACAAATATCTTCCGGGATCACGGCACGGACCAAGCGACATAAGGTGCACATCAGTCGACGCACGGGCGCCGCATGCCGCCCAACCAACCAACATTCCTCGATCGGGCCACCAACTTGCGAGCCAACCGACGGACCCGAGGACATACGGGGATCGAAGTGCCGAGTTCCGCACCGCACAGGCACCGCAGCGGATGTTTTGCCCACCCCGGTGCAATGACACTCACCTAAGGGCGCGTCTCGAAATAACACGCGGGTTCCGGTTCTGGCGCTCTCTAGTGTGGTATGCGGTCCTGTGACCTGCAGCGAGTCGTTCCCGGGCCGCAGAGCGGCGGCCGCCTGTCCTCCGACATCACCGCAGGCCAAGCAGGTGAGCATACTCGCGGGGACAGAAACAGAAGTCTGCGTGTTAATAACCGGCAAGCTCTAAGGGGCTCGCCGCGCGGCGGGCGGCGTGGGCGCGTGCCGGATATGCCCGGAAGATCCGGCCGCTCCCGCGCCTCAGCCCATTAACGCGGAGATTCCGCAGGTTATAACCTGCTTTATTTCCCAGTAAAGCGAAAACCTTGACGAGTGTCCCACCGCGGCGAGCCGGGCGGCCGGCGGGCCGTGGCGTTTCCGCGGTCCGCCGGCCGCCCAAGAACAGCCGAACACCCACACGTCGTTGGGGTCCCAGCACGGAGATCGAGGTACCTGAGCCTTGCGGGAAGGACTTCGCCCCTGCCTAAGTCCTGCCGTTCCAGCGGTGTACCTCCGTCGCCGGGCCATCG
Organism: uncultured Actinomycetota bacterium; assembly: GCA_963785645.1. Classification (GTDB taxonomy): domain Bacteria; phylum Actinomycetota; class Actinomycetes; order Streptosporangiales; family Streptosporangiaceae; genus Trebonia. The sequence goes on along the minus strand of CAWAWG010000009.1, from coordinate 536,673 downwards.
GACCGGTAGGCGGCCTACACGTTGGACGGCGAGGACGCCGCGGCGATGTTGACCGCGCCGTCCCTTCCGGGGAAGGCGACCTTCTCCCATGTAGTGGCGCTGGTGCGCTCGTAAGCGAACGTCGGGTCGTTCAGGAATGCCCAACCGGTGGTCCTGCCGGTCGCGGTGGCCGGGGCGAACTGGTTGTTCGCAGTGCCGTTCACCGCAGTCAGGACCGTGCGCCAGGACGGCGTCGTGGCCGAGTTGGCGCCGGATGCCGGCCCAACCGCAAGCATTCCGCTCGCGCCGAGAACCGCGGAAAACGGGACAACTTATGCTTCATGACCGTGCTCGCTCCATTCTGCTGTGCTTAGCGGAACTCACGGTCAATGAGACGCGACGAGAAAAGAAAGGTTGCTTCCCGCTCGAAAGGGTTGTTTTCTGCCAGGTCAGGCGGGCGGTGCGCCTGCCAGCAAGCGGACTATCCGGATCATCTCGCCCGGATCGAACGGCTTGGTCAGGTAGGCATCGGCGCCGACGTTCGTCCCGTGGGCGATGTCGTCCTCCTGGGCGCGGGCAGTGATCAGCACGACCTTGATGTGGGAGGTCTCCACGGCCTTGCGAAGCTGTATCGCGGTTTCCCAGCCGTCGAGCCGCGGCATCATCACGTCTAGCGTGATCACGTCGGGTTCGATCTCCTGCACCCGCTCAAGGCAGTCCTGCCCGTCGACCGCTGTCGCGACCTCGAACCCCTCCAGTTGCAGGTTCACGGCGATAAGCTGCCGAATCACCTCGTCGTCGTCCACGACGAGGACCCGCCCCAATCCTTGCGTCACACTCGGTGAGGGTACCGCCTTTTGCGGCATGTTGCCTAAAGAGAGCCGGCGTCTTGGCTGAGGAGAGGCTGAGAAGTGTCCGTCTGCGGCGTGCATGTCACAACCGCCGCCCCGAACTGGTAGCCTTTCTGCGTTAGCGAGCCCCCATAGCTCAGGGGATAGAGCACTGGCCTCCGGAGCCAGGTGCGAAGGTTCGAATCCTTCTGGGGGCACCTCGACGACGCGTTTGAATCAGTGCGGCCAGCCTCTGCTGGCCGCACTTTCTCATGTCACCCTGAACCTGCCGTGCTGCGTCAGGAGTGGACATGAAAAGCCACCCTCTGACAGCCTCCACGCCCCATGCGCGCCCAGGGCATCTGTGAAGACTTCCTCTACGTCGCCGCCCGTTCCAGCCCGCCCTTGGCAGGCCTGGATCGAGGAGGCGTCCGCGCCCGGTCGCCTGCGCTGCCAATGTCACGCTGAACCGGGGCGCTGCGCGACGTGGTCGTCACTTACCATCGCTCCAATACGAGGTCAGATGGGTGATCACGCACATATGTCCTGATTAGGAGGGCCAAGCCTGACAACTTCACGATCTTCGAGGGAAACATCCGGTGCTGACGCCTAAGCGTCAAGTGCACTGGCGGATGCAGCAGCAAAGTGCAGCAACCGCACCGACCCCGGTAGACCTCTAGAACCCTGATCGTCGCCTCGCCCCGGCTGCTGCCCGTGCTGCTGCTGGAACTGCTCTGGCTGTCCGGGCACGACCCGGTGCGGCGCAAGGCCTGGCGGGCCCTTTCCGCCCAGGCGATCGCGAACGGCAATCCCGCGCTCGACTACATCGGCACCGGAGGCCCCACGCCGCTGCGCACCCCGGCCTAACGGATTAGCTCCGGCGGCACTTCGAGAACTTCCCGGGTCTGTCGCTTCCGGCGTAGCCGGAAGTGCTCAGGGTACGCCGTACCTTAGGCGGGTCAGGGTCTCTAGGCGGTCCTGGAGGCCGTGCAGGCGGGTCACCAAGTCGTCGTCTTCGAGTGCCGCTTCGTCGGACAGCAGGACTTCGACGGCCAGCCATCGGGCGGCGTCGTCCCGGTGTTCGCGGAGGTTGCTGAGGCTGATCTCGACTAGCTCGCCGTGGTTCACCGTCCCGTGGTTCATTTCACCGCCTCCGCCCACGCCGCGCCCGCGCGCTTGATGAACTCGTCGTCCAGTTCGGCCAGGCGCTCTTGGAGCGCTTCGACCGTTTCCCGGACCCGCGTCCGCTCGGCCAGGAAGTCCGGGTCGCTCAGCTGCCGGATGTCGTCGTTGTCACCCATTGCCGTTTTCCTTCGCTTGGAGATGGAGCGTCCCGCTACCGTCCATGGTCATGGACAGTCGACACGCCGCGATTACAGCGGAACGTGTGAACATCCTGGTACCGTATGTGACATCTACAAACCGTTAAGGCAGGTTGGTGAGCGTGATGGGCATTTCTGGCAGTAATGGCAAGGGGGTAGCCGGGCACTTCGGACGGCAGATGCGGCGGGACCGGCTGGCGCACGGGTGGTCCATATCGGAGCTGGCTAAACGCAGCGGACTCAACGCGCCTCACCTGGGACGGATTGAGAGCGGGTTGCGACCGCCGACCGTGCGGGTAGCCGACGCGCTCGACAAGGTGTTTACCGAGCGGCGCGGCTGGTACCTCCTGTGGCTTGATGACATCCGCACCGCGCCGGAGGTCCCGGCGACGTTCCGATCGTGGAGCGACTACGAGGACGTCTCGGCGACCCTGCGGCTGTGGACGCCGCAGATCGTTAACGGGCTGTTCCAGACCGAGGACTACACGCGTGCACTGATCGCGATATCCGGGGTGACCGGCGACGCAGCCGCCGCCCGCCTGGCGGCGCGCATGGAACGCCAGCGGCGCGTAATTGGCCGTTGCCGCGTGTCCTACGTGCTCGACCAGTCCGCGCTGTACCGGCTGGTCGGGTCCCCGGAGACCATGGCAGGGCAGCTACGCCATCTGCTCGACGTCGCCGCGATGCCCAACGTCGTGCTCCAGGTGATGCCGGAGGTAGCCCATGTCGCGGTAGAAGCCGGCTACGCCCTGGCCGACGATGCCGTCTGGTCAGAGCACGTGGTGTCCGGAGGGGTATACACCGACCCGGAAATTGTTGGGTCGGTGGCGGCCCGCCACGATAATCTCAGAGGTGAGTGCATGAAAGTGTCGGAGTCACTGGCACTGATAGGAAGGCTGGCGGAGCAGTGGACTGGCGTAAATCAACCTACTCGTCAGGTAACGGCGGCGAGTGCGTCGAGGTAGCAAGCGACAGCATGGTCCTAGTCCGCGACACTACCGACCGAGACGGCGGGACGCTGGCGTTCAGCGGTGCCGCATGGGAGCGGTTCCTGGGCACGGTCCGCTAGCAGGGGCGTCCTGGGCCGCCAACCGGGGTGAGGGCGTGCCCCGGCCGGTGGTGTCATGGGTGGCTGACCGAGGAAGCCGGATTCGTTCGGGATCCTCATGTTTGTTGTTGCCTGCACTGCCTAAGGCCTAGAGGTTGGCGAAGAAGTCGCGGAGGTCGGCGGCCAGCAGGTCGGGGACCTCTAGTCCGGCGAAGTGGCCGCCGCGGTCGAACTCGGTCCAGTGCACAATGTTGTACTCCTGTTCGGCCAGGGGGCGGACGGACTGGAGGATGTCGTAGGGCAGGACGACCACCCCGACCGGCACCGGGCAGGGGACCTTACCGCGCGGGGATTCGTTGGCGAGCCGGGCCGAGGACCCGGCGGTGGCGGTGAACCAGTAGATGGACACGTCAGCCAGGATCTGGTCAGGGGTGATGACGGAGCGGGGATCGGCCCACTCGGTGAACTTCTCGGCGATCCAGGCGAGCAGGCCGGTCGGCGAGTCGGTCAGGGCGTAGGAAATCGTCTGCGGCCTGGTCGCGTGCAGCGCCTGGTAGGCGGGCTGGCGGGCCTGAAGCTGCTTGACCTTGGCCAGGCGGGCCTGGTCGGCGGGTGACAGCGAGGGCCCGCCACCGTGTTCGCCGCCACCGTGTTCGCCCGGATTGGGCGGCGGGGTGACCAGGTAGGTGGTGTGCACCCCGACGACGCGTTCGGGCGCGATGGCCCCCAGGGCGCGGGAGATGCCTGAGCCCCAGTCACCGCCGTGCGCTCCGTACCGCTCGTAGCCGAGCCGTTCCATCAGCGTCGCCCAGGCGCGGGCTACCCGGTGAATGTCCCAGCCCTTGGACTGTGTTGGGCCGGAGAAGCCGAAGCCGGGAATGGACGGGATGACCAGGTGGAAGTCGGCCGACAGCGGGCCGATTACGTCGAGGAACTCCAGGACCGAGCCGGGCCAGCCGTGGGTGAGCACCAGCGGCAGGGCGTCGGAATTCGGCGACCTGACGTGCAAGAAGTGCACCTGCTGGCCGTCGATCTCGGTCGTGTACTGCGGGAACCGGTTGAGTGCGGCCTCTTGAGCACGCCAGTCGAACTTCTCCCGCCAGTAGCCGGCCAGCTCACGGGTTCGCTCCAGCGGGATGCCGAGGTCCCAGCCGACGCCGGGCAGCTCATCCGGCCAGCGGACCCGGTCAAGCCGGTCGCGCAGGTCGTCCAGGTCGGCTTGCGGGATCTCGACGCGGAAGGGCGTGATTGCGGACATGCGGTACCTCCCGATCATGACGTTAGTGACCCTAACGTTCGTCACACTAACGAAATTATATTGTTAGGGCAACTAACGCAAGCGGTACGATCATGCGCATGGAAGGCTGGCACTCCCCTGATGATGCGAGCACACCCGAACGGCTCCGGGCGCTGCCAAGCCGTCTGCTCAACCTGGCCGCGGGCTACGCGCAGCGGGTGGTGGGAGAGAGGCTGGCGACACTGGACGCGCGCAAGTGGCACTACGCCACGCTCGCGGCGCTGGAGGAGTTCGGTCCGGACAGCCAGTCGGGGCTCAGCGACAGGACCGGCATCTACCGCAGCGACATGGTGTCGACCATCAACGACCTGACCGCGCGGGGGCTCGTCGTGCGAGCCCCCGACACGGCCGACCGCCGCCGCAACGCCATCACCCTCACCAACGAGGGGCGGCGCCACCTGGAGCGTCTCGACGGGCTGATTGCCGATGCGGAGGCCGAGTTCCTCGCCCCGCTGTCAGCGGGCGACCGCGCGGAACTCGTCCGCATACTCCAGCTCATCGTCGGGCAGCACCCAGCGCCCTAGAGGGTGATGACCACCTTGCCGTGGACATGTCCGGCGCGCTGCAGTTCGACCGCGGCCCGCGTCTGCTCGATGGGAAACGTCGCGGCAATCGGGACGACGAATTCTCCGGCGGCGATCGCCGCGGCGATGCGCTCAAGCGCCCCCGGCGTCGCATTCCGGCCGCCGGTGGCGCGTGCTCCCTCGGGCGGAGGGCCGCGCGATCGTCGCGATCCGGGCCGGCGAGACTCCGAGTTCCACGGCCGCCTGGGCGGTCTCCGTGCCGACCATGTCCGCCGCGGCGGTCACGCCCTCAGGCGCCAGTGCCCGGACCCGGTCGACGAGGCCGTCACCGTAGGTGACCGGCTCGGCGCCGAGGTCGCGCAGGAAGTCGAAGGCTCCCGGGGACGCGGTCCCGATGACCCGGGCGCCCGCGCGCCGCGCGAGCTGCACGGTGAAGACGCCGACGCCGCCGGCGGCACCGCCGATCAGCACGGCATCCCCGGCCTGGACGCCGATCGTGTGTACCACTGCGTCGGCGGTGCGCCCGGCGATCGCCAGGGTGCTTGCCGTGATGTCATTGACGCCGATCGGGGTATGCACCAGCGTGTCCTGGCCGGGTCGCACGACGACATAGTCCGCGACCGCATGACCTCGGGCGCCACCGTAGACGCGGTCCCCGGCCGCGAAGCCGGTGACGCCGTCGCCGACCTCGTCGACCGTCCCGGCGAAGTCGTTGCCGAAACCGGCCGGCAGCGTGACACCGAAACTTCTCGCGGCCTCGCCCGATGCGGCGACCTTCCAGTCGACGGGGTTCAGCCCGGCCGCCGCCACCCGCACGCGCACCTCGCCGGGCCCGGCGTGGGGCTCCGCGACGTCGCGCACCTCAAGAACTTCTGGTCCCCCGAACTGCTCCTGTATCACTGCTCTGCTCATGCACATCGCAACATCGCCAGCAGTTCCCTTATTCGCCGCAGTTCACAGCGGTTCACAGCGGTTCACAGCGGTGACGGAACCCGGGATGCCCGGTCGCGCCCCGGATCAGGCGCCAACGGAGTCGAGGAACGACTCGACGGCGGCGGCCACCTCGGCCGGCTTCTGCTCCATGAGGGGGATCATGCCGCCTTCGATCTCGACCAGCTTGACGGACTGTGCGTTGGGAAAGGCCGCTGCCAGCTTGCCCGCATGCGGGTAGGACGCCGGGTCGGCGGTCGGGGAGAGCAGCAGCAGCGGCGCGGTCACCAGGTCCACCCGTTCCTCCATCCGGTAGCGGCCGCAGGCCGCGTGTCCCTCGGCCGGGTCGACGCCCCAGGCGAGGGCGTCGCGGATGTAGCGGTCGAGGATGTCGGGGCGGCCCTTCGGATAGAGCGGATACCGCGTTCCCCACAGCACCTGGAGGTGACCGCCGTCCTCCTGTACCGGTGCCACGTCCACCCCGTGGCTGACACGGTCCGCGCTGGCCGCCGCCGTGCGGGACGCCGCGTCGTTGTACCCGCCGGCGGAGATGACCGCGGCCAGGACACGGCCGGGTACGGCGGCGGCGACCTCGGCGGCGACGAACGCGCCGGTATGGTGACCGACCACCGCGAAGCGGTCTAGGCCCAGGGCGTCGGCTAGCGCGACCGCGCCGGACGCGTACTGCTCGATAGTCTGCGGCGTTCCCGGCGCCGGCTTGGCCGACAGGCCGAATCCGTACATGTCCATCGCGATCGCGCGGCGGCGCTTCGCCAGCAGCGGTAGGACCTCGCGGAACTCGTCCCAGGAGCGGGGCGTCTGGTGGAGCAGCAGCACCGGGGCGCCCTCGCCCGCCTCGGCGTAGTGCAGCTGGCCGAGCGCGGTATCGGCGTAGCCGAAGCGGAGGGCGGGTTCGGTCATGGCAGGGTCCTCCCACGGTCGGGGCCAGCAGGCACCCGCTGATCCTGTCTGGAATGCGGCGCATCGGCCAACAAAACGGTCCACTCAGCGAACCATCGCTACGCATTCGCCCTGGTCACAGACCCGAAGACGAGAATTTGCACTTTCGTTACACTCGCGACCGTGCAACGAGGGCCTTCGCACCGATCGGCCGGTTCTGGCCCGACCAGCAGGACCCGGAACTGCTGCTCAACGCCCACTACCTGACGTCGGAGCAGATCCACGTCCACGACGACGGCGTCACCGCCGACGGGCAGTGGATCCACTTCCAGCCCTGGCTGTACTCCGACGGCCACGGGCTGATCCGCGGCAGCCGGCGAGCAACCTCTTCCGCAAGGTCGACGGCGTCTGGAAGGTGGCGCGGACCAGGACCGAGAACGTTTTCATCGTGCCGCTGCCCGACAACTTCGCCAGCGACTACCCGGCGGCGTCGATCCTGCTCAGACCCTGAACGCCGAGCCCGGTCAAACAGCCGCCCCCGCTTGCTGTCATGGGGCGGGACCAGTTGAAACACGGACCCGTTCGGATGACTGCGGTTGATTTTGTTGCCGCATTGCAGCCTGGCTCAGCCCGGCAGGCGGCCCGCGCGGGCTGCCGCTGATCTTCCTCAACGGCGGCTACGGGTCTTTCACGCTGCGGTGCATGGACTTCCCCCTGACCGGGTGAAGATGACGTGGTCGTCGAGCGGTCCCCGGGTTAGCAGGCGCCGGTCGCGGAGGTAGTTCTGGTGCAGGCGCCACGGCACGTCGCCGCCCTGCCTGGGCAAGGTGGCGACGCCGCGCCGCACGTAGCCGGAACTGAAATCGATGAGGGGGGAGCGTTCGCCAGCGGGCGGTGGCGGCGGTGTTACCGCGGCGAAGCCGTTGACATCCATGTAATTGATCAAACGGCAGACGTACCGGGCGATGAGATCGGCCTTGAGGGTCCAGGACGCGTTGGTGTAGCCGAGCGTCCAGATCAGGTTGGGGATGCCGGAGAGCATCATGCCCTTGTAGGACACCGTGGAACTCAGCTCGACCGCGCGGCTGTCGACCGACAGCTTGGCGCCGCCGAGCGCAAGCAGGTTGAGACCGGTGGCGGCGACCACGATGTCCGCGGCGAGTTCGCGCCCGGACTTCAGCCGGAGCCCGCGCGGGGTAAAGGTGTCGATGACATCGGTGACGACGGATACCGTGCCGGCCCGGATCGCCTCGAACAGATCGCCGTCGGGTGACAGGCACATCCGCTGGTCCCAGGGGTCATAGCGGGGCGTGAAGTGCGTCTCGATGTCGTAGCCGGCCGGCAGCTGCTTTCGGTTGTTACTGCGTACCAGCGCCTTCATCAGGCTCGGGCGGCGGCGGCTCAACTGGTAGGTTGCCAGGTCAAGCAGCGCGTTCTTCCACTTGAGTACGCAGTACGCGGTTGACGTCGGCAGCCACCGGCGCACGAGGTTAGCGATGGGATCGCGCCGGGGAGCCGCCACGATGTAGGTCGGCGACCGCTGGAGCATCGTGACATGACCGGCGGTGGCGGCCAGGGAAGGGACAAGCGTGACCGCTGTGGCACCGCTTCCGATCACCACGACCTGCTGGCCGGCGTAGTCCAGGTCCGCCGGCCAGTGCTGCGGGTGGATGAGCCGGCCCTGGAACTGGGCGGCTCCGGGGAAGGCCGGGCTGAAGCCCTCGTCGTACCGGTAGTAGCCGGTGCACATCCACAGGTAGGCAGACGTGAGCGTCACGTCTTCGGCGGCATCGGCTCGGTGCGCCCGCACGGTCCACCGCGCCGTGTCGCTGTCCCAGTTCGCGGAGACGACCCGGTGGCGGAAACGGATGTCCTTGGCGACGCCGGACTCCCGGGCGGCGTCCTCGATATAGCGCAGGATGCTCGGGCCGTCGGCGATCGCGTCGCCGTCGGTCCACGGCCGGAACGAGTAACCCAGCGTATACATATCCGAATCCGACCGGACGCCGGGATACCGGAACAGGTTCCACGTCCCGCCCAGTGCGTCGCGCGCCTCAAGGACCGCGACGGACTTGCCGGGGCACCGCTGCCTCAGGTGACAGGCCGCCCCAATGCCGGACAGACCCGCACCAACAATGATCACGTCAAAGTGTTCCGCCATGCGTTACCCCTACTCCTGAAATTACTACGGCTTTCACAGCCGGGCGGAGAACATCATGGTACGAGCAGGTACCGTTAATTGGTACCCTTCGGTACCAAGAAATATATTTCTCTCCGTCTTGAAGTCCGACCCCTTGCAATGCCTGGTACCGAGAGGTACGGTGCCCTGGTACGACGCAGTACCAGAGAAGGGTGCAGGCCATGACCGTAGCGGAGAGAACGGCGGCGCGCTTGCCGCGCGGACCACGGCTGCCGAAGGTCGTGCAAGGACTGGCGTACGTCATGCGGCATCAGCAGGCGCTGCGGCTGGTGCACAAGGTGTACGGGCCGTCCGTCACCCTGAACCTGCCGTGGTACGGCGGCCGGGTCGTGCTGATCAGCGAGCCGGAACTGATCAAGAAGGTCTTTCAGACCAAGCCCGATGTGGTCGGGCTCAATGACTTCAACCTGGGTGTCGTACTCGGATCGGGCTCGCTGTTCGCTCTGGACGGCGCGGAGCACCTGCGGCGGCGCAAGCTGCTGGTCCCGCCCCTGCACGGCCAGCGGCTGCAGCGATACGAGGCCATCATGGAAGAGGAGGCGATCCGCGAGGTCGCGAACTGGCCGGATGGTGTCGAGTTCGAGTCGCTGCCCTCGATGATGCGCCTCACCCTGAACATCATCCTGCGCACGGTCTTCGGTGCCGAGGGAGCCGAGTTCGAGGAACTGCGCGAGCTCATGCCGCGCATGGTTGAGCAGGGGTCCATGCTCGTGGGCGCGCCGTTCCTGCGGCCCGACCTCGGCCCGTGGAGCCCCGGTGGCCGTTACGTGGCGTCCCGGCGTCGCTTCGACGCGATCATCGACTCGCTGATCGAGAAGGCGCTGGCCGATCCGTGTCTGGAAGACCGTCCGGACGTCCTGTCGCTGCTGCTGCAGGCTCGCTCCGATGACGGTGCCACGATTTCGCGGCCGCACCTGGGCGACGAGCTGCTGACCCTGCTTGCCGCCGGCCACGAAACCACCGCGACCACGCTGGCCTGGGCCTTCGAACGAATCCGGCGCCACCCTCCGTTGCTGTACCGCTTGGCGGAAGAGGCGGAGGCAGGCGGCTCCGAGCTACGGCAGGCGACGATCTGGGAGGTGCAACGCACCCGGCCCGTAATCGACCTCCCCGACCGACAGGTCAAGGCTCCGGAGTTCGCACTCGGCCAATGGGTGATCCCCCGCGGTTACACGATTATGATCAACGTTGAATCCGCACAAGAGCGGGAGTCCGAGTTTCCCGACGCCCTGTCGTTCAACCCGGACCGGTTCATCGGCAGCAAGCCGGACAACTATACGTGGGTGCCGTTCGGCGGCGGAACGCGCCGCTGTATCGGCGCGGCGTTCGCCAATATGGAATTGAACGTGGTCCTGCGAACAATTCTGCGCGAATTTGAGATCGGCACGACGTACGCGCCAGCCGCGCGGACACGATGGCGTGGCGTGGCCAACGCTCCGGCCGACGGCGGACGGCTGGTCGTGCATCGTAAAGCACCAGACGGTACCCGCAGGCCCGGAACGCTGACCGCAACTGGTGCGCAATGAGCCGCGATACATTCCGCACCGGAGTGGAGAACTTCGCCCGGGTCGGGCGGGGCATAACGCTGTGTTACGAGCGGATCGGCGACCCGGCGGGCGAGCCGCTTGTGCTGATCGCCGGGCTCGGTCAGCAACTGCACACCTGGCCCGACGAGTTCTGCGCGGAACTGGCGGCGCGCGGCTACGGCGTCACCCGGTTCGACAACCGGGACTGCGGCCGCTCGACGCACATGACCTACCCGCCGCCTGGCCCGGTCTCGATGATGCGCGGGCGGGGCGGACCGGGCCAGTATCACCTCGGCGACATGGCCCGGGACACAACGGGCCTGTTCGACGCGCTCGGTCTCGCCTCGGCGCACGTCGTCGGCGCATCATTGGGCGCAATGATCGCCCAGACGGTCGCCGCGCACGCACCGTGGCGGGTCCGGTCGCTCACCTCGATCATGTCCACCACCGGCGCACCGCGGATCGGCCGCCCCGCGCTGAGCACATGGCTGCGCATGTTCAAGCCCGCACCCAAGACCCGCGCCGCGGCGATGAACCAGGAAGTGAGCATGTTCCGCCACATCGGATCTCGGGGTTTCCCGCTGGACGAGGCGTGGATACGGGCAACGACGGGGCGCGCGTGGGACCGGGATCCGACCGCCGAGGGCGCGGCCCGCCAACTGACCGCGATTTTCGCCAGCGGCGACAGGACCCGCGAAGTATCCGGCATCCGGGTGCCGACGGCAGTCATCCACGGTGACCGGGACCTCATGGTGCACCCCTCCGGCGGGCAGGCGACGGCGCGCGCCATCGACGACGCCCGGTTGGCAACGATCTCGGGAATGGGGCACGACCTGCCCCGCGGAGCCTGGCAGCGGATCATCGGCCTGATCGACGACAACGCGCGCCGGGCCCGTCCTCCCGGAAAAACGCTGTCCACGGCGTCGGAGCCGCTATCGGAGCAGGAGGAGAGCGATGCCGAGATCACAGCGTAGGAAGATCAGCCGAAGCACGGTCGTCATCAGCGGGGCCGCGTCCGGAATCGGCCGCGGCCTCGCCCGGCGGCTTTCCGCCCACGGCTGCGCGGTCGCGCTGACCGACATCGACCACAAGGGTCTCAAGGAGACCGAAGCCTCCCTGCGGGGACCCGCACTCGCGCGAACCTTGGATGTCGCCGATGCCGCGGCCCTGATCTCTTTCGCCGCCGAGGTCAAGGAATGGATGCCCAGCCGTCTGAGTGCCGTGTTCAACAACGCCGGGGTGGCGACGGCGGGACCGGTCAGCGAGATGCTTCCGGAGGACCACGACTGGCTGATGAGCATCAACCTCGGCGGGGTGATCAACGGCACCCGGGCCTTTCTCCCCTTGCTGATGGCACAGGACGACGGCGTCATCGTCAACACCTCGAGCGTGTACGGACTGCTCGCCGTGCCTTTTCACAGCGCCTACTGCGCGTCGAAGTTCGCCGTGCGCGGGTACACCGACTCGCTCCGTCAGGAACTCCGCGGGACCGGGGTCCACGCCGTCACCGTGCACCCAGGCGGCATCCGCACCAACATCGTGCGGAACGCCCGGTTCCGCACGGACCCAGAGGGCAAGGGCCGCACGCTGGCGGAGTTGGCCGAGGAGTTCGATGCGATGGCCATGACGACGCCTGACAAGGCCGCGGAGGTCATCCACAAGGGAGTGGAGGCCGGCAAATCACGGATCCTCGTCGGACCTGACGCCTACTTTATTGACGCCTTGGCCCGGATCGCCCCCACCCGCTACTTCGACGTCCTGACCCGAGTGGAGGCGAGACTGCAGAGCCGGGCCGGGAAGGACCCGCGGTGAAGATCAACGTGGACCGTGCGCGATGGGCCGGGCTCGGCATCTGCGAGTCTTTCGCCGCCGAGGTGTTCGAGGTGAATGGGGACGGTGAACTTGTCCTGCCGCATGGTTGACTGTAGGCGTGAAGTCGCAAGATGTTGTCGGCAAACCGCCGGTAGTGACGTCATCGGAGGAGACCGGTCGCGTGACGACCCGCAGCGTAACAGTCGAGGGTTCCGCCGACTCCGGCCTGGCACCGGGTGCGCCGCGGGATGGGGCGCAGCCGTTCAGGCAACGTCTGCTCGACGGCATGGCGGGCGCGATCCGTGAGCTGGGATACTTCGATACGAAGATCGACGACATCGTCCGGCATGCGTACACGTCGAAGCGGACCTTTTACGAGTACTTCCCCAACAAGGAGGCATGCTTCCTCGCGCTGCACGCCCAGTTGAACACCGAGCTAGCCCGACAGATCAACGAAGCCGTTGATACTCATGCGGAGCTATCCGTTCAGGTCCGGCAGGCGGTTGTGGCCTGGCTCACCAGTGTCGAGGCGAATCCGGAGATCGAGCTGAGCTTGATACGCGCCATGCCCGTGCTCGGAGCCGACGGGCGGCGGCTCTGGCGCGAGATGATCGAGGAGCTGATCTCACTGGTCCAGGCCCTGACCGAAACCGCCGATCTCCGCGCGGCGGGCGTGGAACCGGCGTCGCGGCAGCGAGCGATCATGCTGCTTGGGGGGCTTTACGAACTCGTCGCCGTGACGCTCGAAGATGGCGGTGACGTCCGCGACATCACCGAGACGGCCGTCGACTGCACGCTGGCGCTCCTCAGCATGCGGCACTGATCCCGAGCTACCCGCTCGCCTGCCCGGGGTTATTGCTTGCACCTAAGCGCATCCTGGCCGCGGCCATCCCGATAGCAAGCGTCTGAGCTGACGCCTTCTCGGTGTGCGGCAGCGGTTCCGCTGCCGGGGACTCGGCCTCTCCCGGCCGGCCGGCATAGCTACGGAGCGAATCGGCTGACGTGAAGACTTCGTAGCCAAGCTCCTTGAGCCGGGCCAGGTCCGCTTCGGCCGGATCGAGCTCGAGTATGACAGGATCACCCTGGCCCGGTCGCAGGCCTTCCGGCCAGCATGCCTCGGCGATGGCGAGCACCTCTCCGGTCGCCGGATCCGATACCTCGCAGTCGACCGCGGGGTCCGCGCACCCCAGCGCGACGAGCTCATCGATGAGCGCCATCACCTGATTTCGACGGGAATAGACGTCTTGTGTCTCGTCGGCAACAACCGTCAATCGTTCAAGAGGGCCGCCGTCCGGTGTCGCGCTGCCAGAACGCAACTGGCCCAGGAAACTGTTGGCCGCCGCGGCCAGCAGTTCACGGCGGGCGGCGAGGAAGTCGGGATAACGGTCGATGCGCCAAAGAGCCGCGTCCCGCGGGATCCACTGCGAAGCGAGCGCACCCGGGTGCATTGCCTCAACCGCACTGAGGTATTCGGCTGGCTCGCGGTTCCCTATAACCAGGCTGGTTTCCCGACCAAGGAAACAGAAGTTAGCGACAGCGTTAACCTGGCTTTTCCGGTAGCCGGCTTCATAGAGTGCACCCTTGGGGAAGATGTGATGGAGGTGAATGCTGGTTGAGTGACCCGGTAGCTGGGTGTGCAGGGAAAGGCCGTTGCCGAAGTCCTGGGCACCGTTGACCCGGGTGAGCAGGTATAGCAGCGGATAGAACCGAGCCCCCCGGCCGGAACCCGCGAAGTCCTGACCGCCGACGACAAGGTCCCCGCCCCGCCAGCGTTCGAGCGAACTGATCAGGCCGCTGATGCCAGACCTGCTCGCCGTCTCGTAGTCCTGGTTGAGCACGGTCTCGGTCGAGCCGGCGTACCGTCCCCAGAGGGCGGAGTGGATGTACCAGTACAGAGCGTTACCGATCTGCGCTGAATCAGCGAAATGGCCGTTGGCCAGGTGAAGCAGGCGACAGATTACCGGAAAAGCATATCTGCCCATCAGCACGCGGTCATGATCCAGCCCGAGATGTGCTGTCACGACATCGAGGAATTGGTTGACATACCCGGCGGAGAGTTCCAGCGCCCGCCGAAAATCGGCAACACCGACCTTGTCGAGCGAGCTGAATTCGGCCCGGCCGGTTGCTACGGAGCTTATGTTGCGCAGCAGCCAGTCGAGGCTGAAGGAAAACCCCTCTTTCTCCCACTGGTCCAAGTTTGTCCGCATGACGGCGCGGGCTTCCGGCCAGTGAGCGCATTTCTTGGCTAGCGCGAGATCTCCTTTGGACAATTTTGTGCCCGCGGAATTAACCAGGTTAAAGATATCGATTACCACATCGATACTCTTGTCCCCCCCGGTTATCTTCTCCTCGTAGAAGTCGCGGTCTAGCACCTGCCGGAGCCGGGCGAGTCGTTCCGTGTAAGTGGCGACCCTGGGCTGGGTACGAGGGTGAGCGTTCAGTGCCGCGATCGCGGGCTCGAGACCCTGCGTGTACAACGAAGTGACATCGATCCAGCTTGGATCGTCGCGCATCCTGACCGGCGCGTAGAACTCGAACGTCTCCTCCTCCACGTGAAACCGCAGGCCGGAGAATGCCTTCTCATCCCCCTGGAAGAAGGCGGGAGGTCGTCCGCGCGTGATGCCGTACAAGGAGGTGATCCGCTGCTGGCCGTCCAGGATGAGCACTCGCAGGGACGGCGTAACCAGGGCCTCGCCGCGGACGAGCGAACCGTCGGCCTTGGTCTCCCAGGTGAGCAGTCCGCCGACCGGGTAGCCGAGGTACAGGGACCGCATGAACCCGCGGACCTGGTCACGACTCCACACGTAGCCACGCTGGAACTCAGGTAGCAGCACGCTTCCTGAGTCGATTTGGTCAAGAATGACGGCAAGCTTGGTCACGACGCCCCCTCACCTGAGTCTGCAACAGCGCAGGCAGGAATATAGTTAACCGGCGTACGCCACGCCGGTCTCGCATCAACGCGCTGGTGAAGACAGTTGTGGTGCGCAAAGTAGGACAGAATATCTGACTGGGATCTTTTCTTTCGCCATCGCAGGCGGTGCCGAGCGGTCTGACAAGCCGCTCTAGACGGCCAGCTTCGGGAACACTGACAGGGGGACAAGGCCGGTGGCTCGGCTGGCGATCGGTAAAAACTTTCTTACCGAATACGGGAGGCTCGACAAGGCCGTACAGGTCTCAGTTGACGCGGCAATCGCCAAGTTCGCTAAGCACCCGCATCCCGGAATACAACTGGAAAAGCCGCAGCCCAGCTGCGACAACCGGATCCGCACGCTGCGGGTGGACGGCCGCTGGCACGGCATCGTCCTGGCTCCGGAGACCGGCGACACGTACTGCCTGGTCACGATTCTGCCGCGGGAGAAGGCGGACGCCTATGCCGCCAGTCACCGCTTCAGCGTCAACCCGGCACTCGGTGTGCTGGAAGTCCGCGACGAGGAAGCGATCAAGCAACTGCAGCCGCTGCTTCATGAGGCGGCCGAGCTCGACCACAGACGGCTGTTCGCCGATGTCAGTGACGCCGATCTGGCCCGGCTCGGCGTCGACGCACAGCTTCTGCCGATGATCCGGCTGCTCACCAGCGAGACGGAACTGGATACCCGGCAGGCGGCGTTGCCCGAGGCCCAGTACGCCGCACTGCATGCCCTGGCCTGCGGGATGACCCTGGACGAGGCCAGGGATGAAGTTACCCGGCTCTACACGGCCGGCCTGCCTCCCGAGCGGGTAGATCCCGACGACCTCGTCTCGGCGATGGAGCGGAGCCCCGGAGAGGTCACTTTCGTGTCCGGGCACGAGGAGCTTCAGCTCATGCTCGCGCATCCGTTCGCAGCGTGGCGCATGTTCCTGCACCCAAGCCAGCGCAAGATCGCTTATCGCGAAAGCTACTCCGGCCCGGCCCAGGTCACCGGCGGCCCCGGGACTGGCAAGACGGTAACTCTGCTGCACCGTGCCGCCTTTCTAGCCGCGCGCACGATCCTTCCTGACAACACGATCCACCTTCCCGACAACACAGTCCTTGAAACCTGGCAGCACAGTCCTTCCTGGCAGCACGGTGACACCGCCGGCAAACGCGCCCGGAGCGGCACTCCAGGTGCTGGTAACCACCTTCAACGGCACTCTGGCTGAGGCCTTGAGTACCCAGCTCGACCTGCTGATCCGGGACGAGGGCGTGCGCCGCCTGATCGAGGTGCTTAACGTGGACCGGCTGGCCTACGGCATCGTCAAGGCGGCCCGGGGCGCTCCCGTCATCGCGGACGAGCGGGTGCTGCGCGCCCAGTGGGCGGAGGCGGCCGCCGCCGTGGGGCTCGACTTCACCCCCGCGTTCCTCAAGAACGAGTGGGAGCAGGTCATCCTGGCCCAGGACCTGCATAGCGAGCAGGCCTACCTGACCTGCCTGCGTACCGGCCGCGGACGACCGCTGACCAAGATTCAGCGCAGCCAGATCTGGCGGGCCGCACAGCTGGTCAGCGCCGAACTTGCCGCCGCCCACCAGTCAACGCACCTGCAACTGGCCAACGAGGCCACTCACCTGCTTCGCCAGGCGGGAGGGCCGGGCTACCGGCACATCCTGGTGGACGAGGCGCAGGACCTGCACCCATCCCAGTGGCGGCTGCTGCGCGCGGCGGTGCCGCCGGGTCCTGATGACCTGTTTATCGTCGCTGACCCGCATCAGCGCATTTATGACAACAGGGTCTCCCTCGCCAGCATGCGGATCAGCGTGCGAGGCCGGACCCAGCGGCTGTCGCTGAACTACCGGACCACCCAGGAGGTCCTGGCCTGGGCGGTGCCGCTGCTCGGGACGGATCCGGTGACCGGCCTGGACGGCGAGGTGGACTCCCTGCTGGGCTACCGGTCGCCCATGCACGGCCCTCGCCCGCGGCTTCGAATGGCGGCAACCCGGCCGGAAGAATTCGGGCACCTTGCTGAACAGATCCGCTCATGGCTCACGGCTGGCATCGAGCCGCAGGCCATCGGGGTGACGGCCCGGACGGCCAGCCTGGTTCGCGAAGCGCGCGAGGCGCTGAAGGCCGACGGCATCATGACGATCCCGCTGAGCGGCCGCGGCCGGGCGCAAGGTGTCCGGGCCGGAACCATGCACGCGATGAAGGGACTGGAGTTCCAGGCGGTGGCGGTCCTCGGCGTGGAGCGGGGACTGGTTCCAGGGCCAGCGGCGATCACCCCGGAAAGCGAAGATGCCGTCGCGTACGCCCAAGACCTGCAGCGGGAACGCTGCATCCTGTTCGTGGCCTGTACCCGGGCCAGGGATCATCTCTATGTCTCCGGCACCGGCGAGCCGAGCACGTTCCTGCCCCCTCTTGAGTCAGATCCGCCGCCGGGTCCTGGCGACGCTGTGTCGCCAAACCCAGCGTCGCCAGACCCAGGGTCGTCTGATCCAGGGTCGCCAAACCCAGGGTCGTCTGACCCAGGGAAGTCATTGAACAAGGCAACGGTGGCCGCGCGGCAAGTCAGCCTGCGGGAACTGCTCTGGCTGCGTGAAGACTCATGGCGGCCGCGCCTGCGTAGTGCCTCGATCGTCGCGGAAGCGGACCTCCCCTCCAGCCGAACCCGCCAGGTCGCGGCCGTGCTCGGCCGGCTTTATGCGAACCTGCGAGATCCTGCGTCCGAGGCAGACTCCTTGCTGTCCCGCTGGCCGGCCTGCCTCGCGGCCGCGATGGCAGGAGTGGCGGCAACCGATTACCAGGGCGGAGCCTACTGGCCCACGCTGTGGGAGGCCGCCGGCTTCCAAGGCACGCCAGAAGACCAGGAGATCTGGGCCCGCGCGTTCAACACGGCGATCGGTCGCCTCGGGATGGCGACGTTTCCCGAACTGCCCCTCCCCTCGGACGAGCCGATCCTGATGCACGCCGGCATACCCGCGTATTGCCTGGGTGACTACTTCCGGCTGCTGCTTTCCCGCCGCAGGCTTGACCCGGGGATTGACGCAAAGGGCTTCCTGGCTTGGGCGGCAGCACCTGGTCGGGAGGCACGCCTGTCTCAGCTGGACCAGCCCGCACAGCGATTCCTGCTCAACGGGGGCGACTACGCCCACGACATCGTGGACCGCACGCTGGAACTGCTCGATCGGCTCACGGAGCCGGACCCCGACCTCAGTGCCATCGGGTTGCCCGGCTACATGCCCGAGGCAGCCAAAGAGGAACTCGCTGCTGGACACCTTGACCTTTCCGGGATCGGCAAGCGCAGCCCGGGTGGCCCAAGGCAGCAGGCTCGGCCGCAGATTGCGCTGGA
Organism: uncultured Actinomycetota bacterium; assembly: GCA_963785645.1. Taxonomy (GTDB): domain Bacteria; phylum Actinomycetota; class Actinomycetes; order Streptosporangiales; family Streptosporangiaceae; genus Trebonia. The sequence continues at coordinate 518,065 of CAWAWG010000009.1, read as the reverse complement.
TCCCTACGGGCAAGGCGTCCACGTGGTGCTGCCCGCCGTCGGCGAAATGCGCGCTGGCGTCGCGCGCTGGCGGATCACCGCGGATGGCGACACCCAAACCGCTCACAGCCGCGCCATGTGGGTCGGCGCGGCCGGGACAACGCCGCAAACGGCCTGCCCGCTCGACCGGCCCGCCCGCACGGTGCACGTCTCACTCACCGGGCACGAGGACCTCGTCGCCGAACTCCGCGTCATCGAGCAGGCCGACCCCGTTCTTTTCTTTGACGAAGACGGGCGGCGGCTTCCGGGTACCGTATCCCTGCCCCGGAGCCCGGTCTGGATCATGCACCCGGCCGACCGGGAACTTGAGTTCACCGGCCAGGCCAGGCACATCGTTGAACCGGCGGCCGGCGTTGGCTGGGACGACTGGCGGTTGCGTCTCGTCTCGCTGGAGGAGGTGCAGGCCGTCGGCTTGCGGGGCTGCCGCTCGCATTCGGTCGAAGTACGTGCCCGGCCGCGGCTCCTGCTCGGCGATCCGCTTCCCGGTGTGGCGACACCCGGGGGCTCACCGGTGTATCCCGTGGCGCCGCGACTCGTTCTCCCGCAAGACCTGGGTGCTGACATCCGCTGGTATGTGCAGTTGAGACGAGTCTGCGACGGTACACCGCTCGCCGTCCGCGTCGTCGGCCCGGCGGACGAGATCGATATCTGGGAAGGCATTCCACACCCCGTGCTCGGCGCGTTTGAGGTTGCCGTCCGCGGTCCGCTTGGCCGCGGGCTGCGTCGCACGATCTTCGTCGCCGAGGGCTTGTCTGTCGCCTACCATCCGCAGGTTCGTCCGCTGACCGGAGCCGGGCTGGCAGCGGGGACGGCCCGGCTAACGCCGACGATGGGCGCGACGGCGTTGCCGACGGCCCTGCGCCTTGGCCCGGGCGAGCGCACGCACTCCGTGGAATACCGTACGGACGCGAAGTCCGAACCATTGGTCATCACCCCGCCGCACGTCGCGGTGCTGTGCTCGGGTGCCGGCGTTACGACGTGGACAACTTCCCAGATCCACCTGATCGCCGAGGATTTCGCCAACGCCGGGCGCCTGCTCGTTCGCGTCCCGGCAGCAAGCCAAGTTGACGGATTCCACCTAGCCATCCTCATCCGGGGGCAGCAGGTACAGACCATTGAAGCGAGCGGCCCTCGCCCGCCCGGGCTCACTCGGGTTCGATCTGGCCCGCGCCGCCGACACGATCGCCGCGTATGGCCACGCCGAACTCGCGGTGAACATGGCTGGTGTCCGCATGCCCGTCGGCTATGTCCGCCCCCGGCGCCTGGTACCAGGGGTGGAACTGCTGGCATCGGGTGCGGAACTGCCAGCGGACACGCTAATGCTCCGCGACGCCGCGACGCCGGATCTGTTCACCCCCACTTGCCGATGACCGCCGGGCGAAAGTTATGCTCGGCTGGACTGGCGGAACCGCTGCGAAAAGGACTGGTCTCACCCGCTAGCCTGTATGCAGAGGTGTCGCACGATACGCATGATGAATACGGGATGAGAGAGCGATGTCTGAATTCAATGACTGGAACCAGGGTATTATCACGGAGTTCCGCGCTAACGGCGGCCGCGTTAGCGGCGTTTTCGAGGGCGCGCCGTTGGTGCTTCTCCATCATGTCGGCCGTAAGAGCGGCAAGGAATATATCGCCCCGCTGGCGTACCTGACCGACGAGAGCGATGACGACTCGATCTACATCTTCGCCTCCAAGGGCGGCGCGCCGACCAATCCCGACTGGTACGACAACCTCATAGCGGCCGGGAATGCCACCGTCGAGCGGCAGACCAGCACCTACCAGGCCACCGTCACCGAAATCACCGGTGAGGAACGGGACCGCGTCTACGCCGAGCAGGTCAAGCACATGCCCGGCTTCGGCGAATACCAGCAGAAGACCGAGGGAATCCGCAAGATCCCGGTGCTGAGGCTAACGCGCGGCTAGCCGCGTCATTCTCATCGGGCAGACGATATCCCCGGTAGATGAGCTAGATCAGATTATGACCACGAAGGATTCGCAGCTTATTTGATGCGAATCCTTCGTGGTCTGATCATGAAATTCTCCCATAATCACGGTGCCGACAGCTACGAGCGGCGCCTCTACGGCGCGTACACGTGCATCAAAGCCGGCAACAGCTAGCGACGGCAGATAACGAGGCGAGCACCGCGGCGAGAGTCCGCTCGCCGACGGCCTGCAGTCGCGGGTTGTCCGCGGAAAAGGCGAGGAAGACGATCGCCAGGTTCAGCGCCCAGCCCCGGCCCCGAGCCCATATGGCGTCGCTGACCGGCCCGTGGCCGGCCTGCGCGTAGGCGGCACGGAACTGGTCGTGGCTAGCTGCGGGCAGCATCATCCACGCAAGCGACAGGTCGGTCGCGGGGTCGCCGGCGGTGATGTCACCGAAGTCGATTACCCCGCTGACCCGCCCGTCGCGGATGAGGATGTTCGCCGGATGCGGGTCGCCGTGCAGCCATACGGGGGCGCTGTTCCACCCGGGAACCGCCAGCGCGACCGCCCAGGCGGCAAGCACCGCGTCCCGGTCAACCTGCCCGGCCACGGTCGCCAGGTTCTTCTCAAGGCTGGCGGTGCGCTGCGCGAGCGGCACCCCCCGGTACGGGTTGGCGGGGGCGTCCGGCGGCGCCGCCGTGTGCAGCGCCCCGAAGAAGCCGCCGAGGTCCGCCGCCACCCGTTGCGGGTCGAAGGGCGGCCTGTCGGAGGCCGGCGTCCCCGGTATGAACTCCACGATGCTCCACGGCCACGGGTACTCCCCGCCCGGCGCCCCTGTGCGCACCGGCACCGGGATCGGCAGCGGCAACCGTGGCGCCAGCGTAGGCAGCCAGCGCTGCTCGTTCACCGCGACGATCGCGCCGGGCGTGCGCCGTGGCAGCCGCGCCACCAATTCGTCCCCGAGGCGGAACAGCGTGTTGTCCCACCCGTTGGCCAGCGGCTCCACCGGCAGCCCGGCCAGGTCGGGATGCTGCGCCGCGAGCAGCCGTCGCACCAGGTCCGTGGTGATTTCAAGCTCGGCCGCCGGGCATGGGGTTCGCCACCCTCCGACCTTATCCGGCAGCCGGGGCCGCCTGCGAGAGCACAGCGGCCAGTTCCGGTAGCCGACCGAGGGCGCGCGCACCGGCAATCGGGTTGGTGTAGTCACGGGAGTGCGCGATCAGGCCGTCACGGAAGGTCAGCACCATCACGAAGGTCATTGTGAACTGCTCGCCGTCACCGACCCGCGTGCCGTCAAGTGCGTACTCAATCACCAGGACATCGGGGTCGGCCGTTTCGTGGACGCGCACGTCGCGAAGCCCGGTGTACCTGCGTGCGGCGGCACCCGCTGCGAAGCGCTGGCGGATCTCCTCCCGCGTTGTCTCAAGGCGCTCGGGCGCGAGCCCGGAGGCGAACGGCATCTCGATGACTACCTGGTCGGCGTAGCAGTTGGCCATGTCACCCGGTGACGGGCTGACGATCGCTTCGAGAAACCGTTCCAAGGTCTGACGCGGGCTCCTCGTGCTCATGATTGCCCCTTTCCGGTGGTTGCGAGTGACAGCTGGTCAAGGGCTGCGCGGAACGCCTTTGGGAGTTCGATGGCCCCGACGGCGAGGTTCTCGGCGAGGTGAGCGGGGTTGGCCGTGCCAGGGATCAGCAGCGTCCTGTCGTAGTGCGCTAGTTGCCAGGCCAGGCCTACTTGCGCGGGGGTGGCGCCGAGCTCGGCCGCGATACCGATGACCGTGGGGTTGTCGGTCACCCGGGGCATGTTCCCGAATCCGGACGAGCCGAGCGGGAAGAACGGGACCCAGGCGATGCCGTGCTCGCGGCACCGGTCGAGGACGGGCTCGGCGGTCCGGTCCAGGACGCTGTAGGAGTTCTGCACGCAGGCGATCCCGGCTGGCAGCGCCTGGCGGAGCTGTGTGGCGGAGACGTTGCTGAGCCCGATGCCGCCGATCTTGCCCGCGTCGCGCAGCGCGGCGAGCTCCGCGAGCTGGTCATCGAGATCGACCAGTTGCTCGCCCTCCGCGATGAGGCCGGGCGCGGCATCGAGACGCCGCAAGTTAACGACGCCAAGCTGGTCGGCGCCGAGCGAGGCGAGATTAGCCTCCACCTGCGCCCGCAGCTCCGCCGGGCGCTGCGCCGGTACGAGCGGGAGTGGCTTGGCATCCGGGTCCCGGACGGCTCCGACCTTGGTCACCAGGACCAGGTCTTCGCCATAGGGTGCCAGGGCCTCACGGATGAGCTCGTTGCAGGCACCGTAGAACTGCGCCGTGTCGAGGTGATTGACGCCCGCGCCGACCGCCTGGCGCAAGATCGCCAGCGCGGCGTCCTTGCCGATGGCCGACCGCCCCAGCTGCATGACGCCGAAACCGATGCGGGCGACCCGCCGTCCGGCCAACTGCGCAGTGCCTCCCAGGGCAAGTGGGCCCCTCAGGGCAAGGGCGCCTCCCAGAGCATGGGGATCTTCGGGAGCCAGGGAGTCTGCAGGAGCCGGGGTACCGCTTGGCACGGGAACGAACGAATCGGACTGCCGCATCGCTTCGGTCATCGGGTGATCCTCTGCTAGTAGCGTCGTAGCATGAGAAAGCAGAACCGGAGGCTTCTCCGGTTCTCCATTCAGCGTAGCAGAACAAACGGAGGACCCTCCGCTTTATGTCCGACCAGATTTCCGCCAGGCGCCCGCGGGCGGACGCCGAGCGCAACCGTGCCCGTCTGCTCGACGCCGCCCGCGCCGCGTTCGCGTCCAGCCGGGGGCCGGTGACGCTTGAGCAGATCGCCCGGGACGCCGAGGTTGGAATCGGCACGCTCTACCGGCACTTTCCGACGCGCGAGGCTCTGGTCGAGGCGCTCTACCGCAAGGAACTGGCGGGCCTGTGCACCGGCGCCGGCGACCTGCTCAAGGCACACACCCCCGAACGCGCGCTGCGCCTCTGGATGGACCAGTTCGCCGACTACGTGGCCGCTAAACGAGAGATGGCAGACGCCCTGCGGGCTGTCTTCGCCTCCGGTGCCGTGACCGTCTCCCAAACCCGCGGTGAACTCACCGTGGCGGTCAAGGCGATCCTGGACGCTGGCATCGCCGACGGGACATTGCGCGGCGATGTCCGGCCCGAGGACGTGGTGACCATGATCGTCGGGATCTTCACGGCCACCAAGGGGGCCGGCGAGCGCGAGCAACTTGAGCGCATGTTCGACCTGGTTGTCGATGCTGTCAGGCGGCCTACCGCGGCGAGCTAACGCGGCAACTACGTTGTCAGCCCTCGGTCGGCCAGCTTTTGCAGCACCCGCAGGCCGATCATCGGCAGCCCCCGACTGTCCCGGTGGACTGGCTGACGGCAGCCGGGACCATCCGGTTATCGCCCTTCCCCTGGTGGCGTGATGCGCGGCAGGACCTCACGCGGAAGGGTCATCTCGCCCGCGCCGTCGTCGCCGGAGTCGATGTCGACCACGACGGCGGTCACGTTGTCACGCCCGCCCGCGTCGTTGGCCGCGATCACGAGCGCATCTGCCGACTGCTGCGGACTGCCGACTGCGAGCAGCGGCAGGATGACGTTATCGGGCAGCTCACCGAACAAGCCGTCAGAGCAGATCAGGTACCGGTCGCCGCGGATAACGGGCAGCAGCCAGTGGTCGGGGAGCAGGCCCGCGTCGCTGCCGAGGGCCCGGGTGACGACGTTCCTGCGCGGGTGGGTCCGCGCCTGTTCCCTGGTGATGACGCCTGCCAACACAAGTTCCTGCACTTCGGAGTGGTCCACGGTCAGCTGTTCAAGCCGGTCACCGGAGAGGCGGTAGACGCGGGAGTCACCGATGTTGAACACCATCAGGTGATCGCCGCCCGCCGTCTCGAGGGCGGCAAGCCCGGTAGCCGTGGTGCCCATGCGGTTCGCCGCGTCTCTTTCGATGATGTGCTGGTTGGCGTGCTCAAGTGCCGTGAGCACCGCCTCGGCGAACAGCGGGCGAAGCGCCGCGCAGGCGCTCATGTCCTCGATGGCGATCCTGCTCGCCAGGTCACCAGAACCGTGCCCGCCCATGCCGTCGGCGACCACGAAGAGCGGCGGAACCGCGAGATAGCTGTCCTCATTGACCTGACGGACGCGGCCCACGGAAGTGGCTGCGCCGTGGCTGAAGCGGATCATGTCACCTGCCGGGGAGCGCAAGCGCGAGCGGTTCCGGTATCCCCGCTCCGCGCCCTTCCATCGTGGCTGTATTTCGTCGCAGTATGCCAGAGGATTTACATATTTGAAGTGTATTGGTAGTTGGCTGCGGGATAAGGGGAGGGCTGTGACCAGCTGGGTCCAGGCGATGGCCGCCGCCTCGGCCAGGCAGCCGTCGACAATGGCCTCGGTACCGAGCGCGCTGACCTTGACCTCGGGCAGCACCGGGGTGATCTTCGCCAGCGCCGCGCTGACCGCCTCGGCAAAGCCTGGCGCCTGGCCGATGCCACCGCCCAGCACGATCAGCGACGGGTCGACCACAGAGATCACGCAACAGACAGCCGCGGCGATGAGCCGCGCCTCGCGGTCCACTACGGCGGCTGCGCGCTCGTTGCCCGCCGCGGCGGCCTCGAAGACGCTTCGCGCCGTGGTCAGGCCGATAAGGCCGGCTTCGCCGGCGGCCCGGACGACCCCGTCGGCGCCGGCCGCGGTCTCCAGGGTTCCCCGCCGCCGCGCGTCGGCCGGGTCGATGATCGTGTCCTCTGCGGCCATTGACTCAAGGTCGGCCCAGGCCTGCGGGTCGCCGCCGAGTGGCATGAAGGCGATCTCGCCGGCCACACCGCGCACGCCCCGGTACAGCCGTCCGCCGAGCACCAGGCCCATGCCGATCCCCGTACCGACGTGCACGAACGCGAAGTTCTCCACTTCCTGGCCAACACCGAGCGCGCGCTCGGCGAGCGTCGCCGCGTTCACGTCGTTCTCGATGGCCAGCGCCGGGCCGAATGCCGCGCGCAGCACGGTCAGTGCCTCCGGCTGGTTCCAGCCGGGCAGGCCGCCGGTCAGGGCCATCCGGTCCCGCCGCGGATCATAGACGCCGGGGCTGCCGACAACCGTCTGGATGATCTCGGCGCGCGTTATCCCCGCGCGCACGCACAACTCGTCGGCGAGTTCGACAAGCTCGGCGACACGGTCGCCGAGCGTGACCGCACGGACCGGCATGGAAACCCGGGCGCGGACCTCGCCCGCCAGGTCGGCTACCGCGCCGCGCAGGTAGCGCAGGCCTATATCCAGGCCAAGCACGAATCCGACCTCCGGCCGGACCTCGTACAGCAGGGCCGTCCGGCCCGGCACCCCGGTCCGCTGGCCGGCCGACTGGACCAGGCCCGCCCGCTCAAGGTTGGCGAGGGCGAGGGAGACGGTCGGCTTGGACAGACCGGAGACGCGGGCCAGGTCGGCCCGCGAGTAGGGACCTGACGAGCGGATGTGATCGAGGAGCAGCTGCTCGTTGAGCGATCTGATCAGGGCGGGGCGCGCGGCGATGAGGCCGTTTGCCTGGATCGCATCGGCCGGGATCTCTGGCACGGATCGATCCTCCCACCAGGCCGCACGTCACGGTTTAGCGACGGGGGCTAGTCACCTATCAATAGTTAGGATACTGTCCTAACTATATACTAAAACGACAATAGTTACACAAAACCCAAACGTCACAGGTGACATCAGGGACACATCCTTCTTACGCGACACAGTGGAGGCTCCCATGAGACGTTTGCTCTTGAGCGGGGCGGCAGCGCTGCTCGCCGGTGCACTAGCTGCCTGCGGCGGCTCCTCCGCACCTTCCGGATCGTCTGGCAGCACGGGCAAGGGCCCGAGCGGCACGCTTACGATCTCCAACGAGTCGGGCACGCAGTGGAACTGCAGCTTCAACCCGTTCAACCCGGGCAACCTCGGCGAGGGTGTCACGATGGGCCAGGTATACGAGCCCCTGGCGTTCGTGGACACACTGGAGAACGGGAAAGCGACTCCGTGGCTCGCGACGAGCTGGGCCTGGAGTGGCGGCAACAAGACGCTGACCTTCACGATCAGGAAGGGCGTTAAGTTCAGCGACGGCACCCCCATGACCGCCGCCGACGTGGCCTACACCTTCAACCTGATCAAGAAGGTGCCTGGTCTCGACGTCAACTCGGTCTGGTCAGTGCTCAGCAGCGTCACCCAGTCGGGCGACAACGTGGTGATGACGTTTAAGGCCCCCTCGGTGCCTTACTTCTACTACATCGCCGACCAGGTCCCGATCGTGCCCGAGCACATCTGGTCCACGATCTCCAACCCGGTCAGCTACGCCGACTCGAACCCGGTCGGCACCGGCGCGTACATCGTCAAGCCGTGCACACCGGAGAACATCACCTACGTGGCCAACCCGGACTACTGGCAGCCGGGCGAGCCCAAGGTCGCGAAGGTGCTGTACCCGGCCTTCACCTCCAACGACCCGGCCAACACCTACCTGGCGACCGGCCAGGCCCAGTGGGGCAGCCAGTTCATTCCGAACATCCAGGCCTTCTACACCTCGAAGTCGCCGAACAACCACTACTGGTTCCCGCCCATCGCCAACGTCTCGCTGATCCCCAACCTCACCGTGTCCGGGCTCAGCAACCCGCTGGTCCGGCAGGCGATCGCGTATGCGATCGACCGGAGCAAGGTCGCCAACATCGGCGAGTACGGCGAGGAGCCTGCCGCCAACCAGAACGACATCGACACGCCGACGTTCAGCGCCTGGATGAACACCCCGGCCGCCACCCAGTACAACTACACCTATAACCCGGCCAAAGCGAAGCAACTGCTGGTGCAGGCGGGCTACACGCTCGGCAGTAACGGGATCTACGCCAAGGGCGGCCAGCAACTGTCGTTCACCGTCATCAACATCGGCGGTTACTCGGACTGGGTCGCGTCGATGTCGGTGATCCAGCAGGAACTGAAGGCCGTGGGCATTCAGCTCACCCCGGACAACCTCGCGCAGAACGACTTCCTGTCCCGGCTGTACTCGGGCAGTTTCCAGTTCGCCTACTACGCGGAGACCGGCGGCCCGACGCCGTACTACGAGTTGCGGCAGTGGCTGTACTCGGCGAACTCGGCGCCTATCGGCAAGACCGCGTCGTCCAACTGGGAGCGTTACAGCAACCCGGCGACGGACAACCTGCTCAACGAATACGCGACGACGACCAATACGGCCACGCAGCACCAGATCGTGGACGAGCTACAGCAGGTCGTGCTCAGCGACGTGCCGTTCATCCCGATCACCGAGGAGGTCGGCTGGTTCCAGTACAACACCGCCTCGTTCACCGGCTGGCCGTCGCCGAGTGACCCGTACGCGCTGCCCGCTGCCTACTCCTACCCCGACATGGGCCAGGTGCTGCTGCACCTCTCCCCCAAGTCATGAAATGTCCGGATGCCCAATCCGGCCATTCTGCGAGGACCAGCTCCTTAGGTGGAGGATTCGCAGGCTATAGCCTGCGAATCCTCCACCTAAGAAAAATCCTCCGCGATCATGAGGTCACCTGCAGCTTGCATTTCATGAAATATCCGTAATGTCGGGCGCGCCAGCGCCCGACATTACGGATGCCAGCACGATGCCCAGCACGGATGCCTGAGACCGATGCCCAGCACGGATGCCTGACACCGATACCCAACACCGATGCCCGGCATGGCGATATGCAGAAGGATAAAAGTGAGGAGTTCGCCACGATATGCGATTCGTACTGCGCCGGGCGGGGTTCTTCCTGCTCACATTGTGGGCCGCGGTCACGCTGAACTTCTTCCTGCCACGGATGATGCCGGGCAGCCCGGCCATCGCGATGATGGGGAAGTTTCGCGGCAAGGTCGGTGCGCAGGAACTGCAGACGCTTGAAACGATCTTCGGCGCCGGCAGCGGCCAGTCCCTGCTCTCGCAGTACGTGCACTACCTGGGTGACGTCTTCACCGGTAACTTCGGCACGTCGCTGTTCTATTTCCCGTCTCCGGTCAGCCAGGTGGTGGGCAGCGCGATCTTCTGGACGCTCGGGCTTGTCGGCGTCACCGTGATCCTGGCGTTCGTGCTCGGTACCGGAATCGGCATCATCTCCGCCTGGCGGCGCGGCGGGCTGATCGACAGCATCGCGCCGCCGCTGCTGGTGATCACCTCGGCGATCCCGTACTTCTGGGTCGGGATGATGTTCATCCTCATCTTCGGCCTCAAGCTGCAGTGGCTGCCCTGGTCCGGCGGCATGAGCCTCACCGACACGCCCGCCTGGACGCCCGCCTTCATCGGCGACGTACTTGAGCACGCCCTGCTGCCAGGCCTCGCGCTGCTGATCACCACCATCGGGACATGGACGCTGACCATGCGGAACAACATGGTCACCACCCTGGCCGAGGACTACGTGCGGATGGCCCGGGCCAAGGGCCTGCGGCCGCACCGGGTCATGCTCAACTACGCCGCACGGAACGCGATCCTGCCGAACCTCACCGGCTTCGCCATGTCACTCGGCTTCGTTGTCGGCGGCGCGATCCTGATTGAGTACGTCTTCAACTACCCCGGCGTCGGCTACATGCTGCTGCAGGCCGTCGAGAACGAGGACTACCCGCTGATGCAGGCACTCTTCCTGCTGATCACGGTGGCGGTGCTGGTGGCGATCCTGCTCGCCGACATCGCGACCGCGATCTTCGACCCGCGGACACGGAGTAGCCGATGAGGAGGGGCAGCCGATGAGCGGACGGTTCTGGCGCGCGCTGGCCCGCTCCCCCAAGGCCACCGCGGGCGCGATACTGCTCGCGGCCTTCATCCTGATCGCACTATTCCCAGGCTTGTTCGCGCGGGACAGCCCCACCGCCGAGGTGTACGCCCGCAACCTCGGACCGAGCGCCGCGCACCTCTTCGGCACCACCGGGCTCGGCCAGGACATCTTCGCCCAGGCGATCTACGGCACCAGGCCGGTGCTTGAGATCGCGTTCGGCGCCGGCCTGGCGTCTACGCTGATCGCCGCGCTCATCGGCGTGGCCGCCGCCTACCTGGGCGGCTTCTGGGACGCCGCGCTCAACTTGTTCACCGACGTGGTCCTGGTGATCCCGTTGTTCCCGCTGCTGATCGTGATAGCCGCCTACGTGCACAACTCCGGCACCGGCGTGCTTATCGCGGTGCTCACCTTCACCGGATGGTCCTACACCGCCCGCCAGCTCCGCTCTCAGGCGCTGTCGCTGCGTGACCGCGACTTCCTCGCCGCCGCCCGGGTCCGCGGCGAGCGCGCGGCCTACATCATCGCGGTGGAGATCCTGCCCACGATGGCCTCGCTGCTGGTCGCGGCGTTCCTGATCAACGCGCTTTACGACGTGCTGTTCGCCTCCAGCCTGCAGTTCGTCGGGCTCGGCGACCCGGACTCGGTCGCCTGGGGCACGATGCTCTACTGGGCGCAGAACAACGAGGCGCTGCAGACGGGCTACTACCTGCAGGCAATCGTGCCCGGCGCGGCCATCGGGCTGCTCGGCGCGGCTTTCGCGCTACTTAACTACGCGTTCGACGAGGTCAGCAACCCGGCGTTGCGCCCCGTGCGGAGCAGCAGAACGCGCAGGGCGGTCCGGTGGATCCGGCGGCCCGCCTTGAATCCTTTTCCTCCTGGCGTTTCCGGCTCGTCGGACCCCAAGGCGAAGGGCAGGACGAAAAAAATCCATGCTTGAGGTAAGCGGCCTGACCGTCGAGTACGCCGCCAGGAACACGGTGCGCGCGGTGGACAACGTGTCATTCGACGTGGCGTCGGGCGAATTCGTCGGCATCGTCGGCGAGTCCGGCTGCGGCAAGTCGACGCTGCTGTTCGCGGTCGCCCAGCTGCTGTCCCCGCCGGCCGCTATCACCGCCGGCTCGGTGACGTTCCGCGGCCAGGACCTGGTCGCGATGACCGGGCGGCGGCTCGATGCCATCCGCTGGCAGAACCTGTCGGTGGTAATGCAGTCCGCGATGAACGCGCTCAACCCGGTCATGTCGGTCGGCGCTCAGTTCGCCGACGCGCTCCGCGCGCACGGGATGACCTCGCGGAAGGCGATCGCCGCCCGGTCGGCAGAAGTGCTGCGGCTGGTCGGGATCGACCCGCTGCACCTGAAGAGCTACCCGTACCAGCTTTCCGGCGGGATGCGGCAGCGCGCGATGATCGCCATGGCGCTGCTGTTCACCCCGGACCTGGTGATCATGGACGAGCCCACATCGGCGCTCGACGTGGTGGCGCAGCGCTCGCTGATGACGCAGATCAAGGAGCTGCAGCGGGAATTCGGCTTCGCGGTCATCTTCGTCACCCATGACATGTCGCTTGTCAGCCACTATTCCGACCGGCTTATAGTGATGTACGCCGGGCAGGCCGTGGAAGCGGGCGCCACCAGGCAGATCTTCGGCAACCCGCTGCACCCCTATACTCGCGGGCTGCTTGAGGCATTTCCCAGCATCAAGGGGGCCAAGGTCCCGCTGAAGGGTATCCCCGGTGCGCCGCCTGACCTTTCCGTCATTCCGGAGGGATGCCGGTTTTCGCCGCGCTGCCCGGTAAAAATGCCCGTGTGCGAGACCACCTCGCCGGCGCTTCTCGACCGCCAGGGTGTCGATGTCAGGTGCCTGCTCTACGTGGAAACAGAGGCCGGAGAAAAGCCGAGGGAGACCGCGCAGTGAACTCTCTTTCCGCTGATAACCCGCGCCCGCCGGACCTGCTGCGGGCCGACCACCTGACCAGGCACTTCAAGATCGGCGGAGCGCTGGCCCGGGGCACGCTGCACGCCGTCGACGACGTGTCCTTCGCCATCGGCGAGCGGGAAATCGTCGCCCTGGCCGGGGAGAGCGGCAGCGGCAAGTCGACCGTGGCCCGGTTGCTCGCCCGGGTGTACCGGCCGACAAGCGGCACCGTGACCTATTTCGGTGAGCGGGGTTCCGGCGGGCCGAGCGCGGGGACGCCGCTGTCGGCGCTCAGGTCACGACGGGACGCACTCCGGTACAGCGGCCAGGTCCCGATGGTGTTCCAAGACCCCTTCAGCTCGCTGAACCCGGTCTTCCGGGTCTCGCACGGCGTGCTGCGCGCGCTGAAGCTGCACCGCCCGGGGCTGTCGGCGAGCCAGCGGCGGGCCGAGGCGGCGCGGGTCTTCGACGTGGTCGGCCTCGGCGCGGCCATGCTCGACCGCTACCCGCACGAGCTGAGCGGCGGGCAGCGGCAGCGGGTCGGCTTCGCCCAGGCACTCGCTACCGAGCCGCGGCTGATCCTTGCCGACGAGCCGGTATCCATGCTCGACACCTCTATCAGGATCGGGCTGCTGAACCTGATGGCCAAGCTGCGCGACGAAGAGGGCGTCTCGATCCTCTACATCACACACGACATCGCCAGCGCCAGGTACGTCGCGGACCGGCTGATCGTGATGTACGCGGGCCAGATCGCGGAGGCAGGCCCGATCGAAGACCTGCTCGCGAACCCGAAGCACCCCTACACCCAGCTGCTGCTTTCTGCGGTTCCCGATCCCAAGGCGCCACCGCCCAGCCTCCAGGCCCTGGCCGCGGCGGCCGGCGAGCGCGGCGAGCCGCCGAAGGTGATCGACCCGAAGCCCGGCTGCCGCTTCCAGCCGCGCTGCCCGGTAGCAATGGAGGTATGCGGGAAAATCACCCCGGAGTTGAAGCCGCTAGGCCCGGGCGAGGTGGCGTGTCATGTCGCCCAGTCCGGGGCCGAGGTAAAGGCGTTCTCCGGGCAGCCATGAAACACGGGGGGCAGCCATGAAACTCACTGTTGTCGGCGGCGGGTCGACCTATACACCGGAGCTCGCGGACGGGCTCGGCCGGCTTGCTCCGCAGGTCAGCGAGCTTGTCCTGGTGGACCCGGACGAGGCGCGGCTGGCCGTGGTCGGGCCGGTGTCGGCCCGGATCATGCGGGCGCACGGGCACCGGGCGACCGTCCGGTGGACAACCCGGCTGGAAGACGGGATCGACGGCGCGTCCGCGGTGCTTGTCCAGCTGCGGGTCGGCGGGCAGGCGGCTCGCGGTCGGGATGAGACGTGGCCGCTCGACTTCTGCTGCGTCGGGCAGGAAACGACGGGGGCGGGCGGGCTCGCCAAGGCGGTGCGGACCATTCCTCTCGTCCTGGAGATCGCCGAAATCGCGCGTCAGCGAGCCGCGCCGGGGGCATGGATCATCGATTTCACGAACCCGGTCGGGATGGTCACCAGGGCCCTGCTCGACGCCGGGCACCGCGCGGTGGGGCTGTGCAACGTGGCCATCGGATTCCAGCGGTACTTCGCGTCGCTGCTCGGCGTCGCCCCGGAGGCCGTGTCACTTGACCATGTGGGGCTGAACCACCTCACCTGGGAACGGGCGGTGCGCGTCGACGGCACCGACAGGCTGCCCGGATTGCTCGCCGACCACCTCGCTGAGATCGCTGAGCGGGTAAAGATGCCACAATCCGTCCTGAGAACTTATTCCTTTGTTTCTTCGTATTATCTGCCGTATTACTACCTGCATGATTCGGTCGTGGCGGAGCAGAAGCAGGCCGGGACCCGGGCCGCCGCGGTCGCGGCAATCGAAGCCGAACTGCTGAGAATGTACGCGGACCCGACGCTCGATAAGAAGCCAGAACTGCTCGGCCAGCGGGGCGGTGCGTTCTATTCCGAGGCCGCTGTCGCACTGCTCGCGTCGCTGACCGGAGATGCCGGGGACGTGCAGGTTGTCAACGTGCGCAATGGCGGCACGTTTGACTTTCTCGGCGACGAGGCGGTAATCGAGGTGCCCGCGGTGATCCGATCCGGCGGGCCGGCCCCGGTGCCGACCGCACCGCTGTCGCCGTTGCTGCGCGGACTGGTCGGGCACATGTCCGCCTACGAGGAACTCGCGGTCGAGGCGGCGCTGCGCGGCGGCCGGCCGCGGGTGGTGTCCGCGCTGCTGGCGCACCCGCTTATCGGCCAGTACGATCTCGCGGAGAAGATGGCTGACCGGCTGATCGCGGAGAACATACCGTTCCTGACCTGGGCATAACCGAATGCAAAGGAGGCAGGTTGGCTGACGGCCAGGGCGCCGTGCTCGCGATCGACGGCGGCAACAGCAAGACGGATGTGGCCCTCATCGGCTGGGACGGTACGCTGCTCGCCGCGGCGCGCGGGCCCGGCGCATCGCGTGAGGCGCACGGCATCGACGGCGCCATGGGACGGCTCGGCGAACTGATTCGCGAAGTCGCCGACAAGGCCAGCGTCGGCGGGCACGGTGTCGGCGGCGGGCACGGTGTCGTCGCCAGTCACGTCTCCGCGTGCCTGGCCGGCGCCGATCTGCCCGAAGAAGAGGCGGCGCTCACGGCGGCGCTGCTGGCGAGCGGGTGGTCACAGACCGCGGTGGCGGTGAACGACACGTTCGCGGTTCTCCGCGGCGGAGTGGACGAGCCGTGGGGTGTCGCGGTGGTCTGCGGTGCCGGGATCAACTGCGTGGCCGTCGCGCCCTCCGGGGGAACAGCCAGGTACCTGGCCCTCGGCACCCTGACCGGGGACTGGGGCGGAGGCGGCGGGCTGGCGCAGGCGGTGATGTGGCACGCGATGCGCGGCTGGGACGGACGCGGCCCGGCCACGGCACTGGGTGACGCGGTGGCCGCCCACTTCGGACTGGCTTCGGTCCGCGACGTGGCCGTCGCCGTGCACAACAGCGAACTCGCCTGGACTGACCTCCACCAGGCGACGTCGGTGCTCTTCACGGTGGCGGGTCTCGGTGACCCGGTGGCGCGGTCCCTGGTGATCCGGCAGGCAGCCGAGATCTGCCTCATGGCGGTGACGGCCATGCGGCAGCTCGGCATGGCTTCGGCGGGGACGCCGGTCGTGCTCGGCGGCGGCGTGCTTGAGTCCCGCGATCCGCTGCTGCTGTCCGAGATCGACCGGCAGCTCGCGGAGGCCGCCCCAGGCGCTACGGCACGCCTGCTCGACGTGCCGCCGATCGCGGGGGCCGCCCTTCTCGGGCTGGACTACGTCGGGGCGCCGATCGCGCCGAAGCTGCGGCTCCGCGCCTGCTACCGTGCCTAACCGGGCACAAACGCCCAACAAAAACCGGTCGCCGCGACCTTGTCCCTGCAGCGAACGTCGCCGACTCGTGAGTCGGCGACATGCGCCGCATCCCCCCCAAATGTTGCGGCCACGGCGACCGGGTCTTTGTTGCGTCGCGAGCGGTCCCCTCACAAAACCGGCCGCGACCCAGGGCACCGGCGGCGTGTCAGCGCTGACACTGAGCCTGCGCCGAGGCTCTCGATGCCCAACAAGCAAAAAGGTTAAACTGAATCGCCATCGCGTCGCATCATCAGAAATATGTAGGCCGGTATGCAGATGCGGTCCCATCCGCCACTGGGGCAACACCTGTCCCGGCTTCGGATCGAGGTACTGACATAGGGTCACATCTGCCCGCCGAACCAAACAGCTTCGTCGGCCGTGAGCGTGAGCTCGACGAGCTGCGGAAACTCGTGTCCGCGACGCGGATGGTGACGCTCACCGGCCCGGGTGGCATCGGTAAGAGCGGCTCGCGCTGCGCGCGCTCGGCCTGATGACGGACGAGTTCCCAGATCCCGCCTGCTACGTCGAACTGGCGGACATCACCAGTCCAGATCTCGTGGTAGCGCGCGTCGCGTCCGTGGTCGGCGTGGCCGAGGAGGAAAACCGTCCGCTCCTTGACACGCTCGCCGACGTCCTGCACCAGCGCACGATGGTGCTCGCGCTCGACAACTGCGAGCACCTCATTGAGTCCTGTGCGCGCCTCTGCCACCGGCTGCTGGCCGCCGCGCCCGACCTGCGCCTGCTCGCCACGAGCCGCGAGCCGCTGCGGGTCGCCGGCGAGACGATCTGGCCGGTTCCCCCGCTCGCGGTCGCCTCGCCAGATGGCCCAGATGGCCTGGCGTCCGAGGCCGTCCGGCTCTTCACTGAACGGGCGGCGGCGGCCGTTCCCGGTTTCACGTTGACATCGGCCAACGGGGACGCGATAGCGGCGATCTGCCGGTCGCTTGACGGCATACCGCTAGGGATCGAGCTGGCCGCCGCCCGGGTGCGGGCGCTGTCAGTGGAACAGATCAGGACGCGGATCGCCGACCGGTTCGCCCTGCTGACCACGGGCGACCGGGCGGCGCCACCACGGCAGCAAACGCTGCGCGCCGCCATTGACTGGAGCCACGACCTGCTGACAGAGCGCGAGCAGACGGTGCTGCGGCGGCTCTCCGTCTTCGCGGGCTGGTCGCTTGAGATGGCCGAGCGGGTGTGCAGCGACGACCTGGTGCCCGCGGCGACGATTCTGGACACGGTGGCCGTGCTCGTCGATAAGTCGCTGGTGGTGCGCGAGCCCGAGGCGCTCGGCCAGGCCCGGTTCCGGATGCTCGAAACGATCCGCGAGTACGCCGCGGAGAAGCTGGCCTTGGCCGCGGAAAGGGCGGAGATCCAGCACCGGTTCCGCGACTACACGCTCACGGTCGCCGAACGGAACTTCGCCGTTGGCATGGCGCTCGTGCCCGCGCCCTGGGCGGACCGGGTCGCCGTGTTCCGCCGGTACGACGTGGACGCGGGCAACGTCTGGCTGGTGCTGGGCGAGTGCCTGGCCGGGGGCGACGTCGAGACGGGGCTGCGCATCGCCACGGCGATCCGGCCCTGCATGCTGGTGCGCGGGGAGTTCGCCCTCGGCTGCGAGTGGGTTGACGCCTTTCTCGCCCTGCCGGAGTCGGCCGGCCTGGACCAGCGGATCAAGGGACAGGCGCTCATCGGGCGGGCCCAGCTGTCCATGTCGGGTGACCCGGCCGGCGCGGAGCCGACGGCCAGGGCCGGCCTTGACCTGTGCCGTGCGGCCGGAGACGAATTCTGGACGGCGGCAGGCCTCAACCTGCTGAGCGAAATCGCCGTGCACACCGCGCGTCCCGACGAGGCCGAGGTGCTCAGCCGGGAGGCGACGGAGATCGCCAACGCCGCGGCCGACGGCTGGAACGTTGGCTGGGCGCTCGGCATCCGCGCCGTGATCGCCGGTCTTCGCGGAAACATTGGAGAAGCGGCCGAACTGGCGGCGGCCTCGATCGACGTCATGCGCTCGATCGACCAGCAGTGGGGCGTCGCGCGGGCTCAGCTTGGCCTCGGCGACCTCGCCCGGCTGCGTGGTGACCTCGGCGGCGCTCAGCTCATGTACGCCGACGCGCTCGACTACCTGCGGGAGATTGACGCGCGGCCGGAGATTGCCCGGTGCCTGTCCGGCCTCGGCCTGGTGGCCCTGGACCTCGGCGATATCGACGGCGCCAGGGAGTACCTGGCGGAGAGCCTCAGGCTCAGCCGGGACATCGGGACGCACATCGGCATGGCGCGGGGCCTTGAGTCTTGTGCCGCGCTCGCGGCCCGCGAAGGCGATACGGAGCGCGCGGTGCTGCTGGCGGCCGCGTCGGCCGGGCTGCGGGCCGCCTCGGGCCTTCCACCGCTTCCCGGCGCACGGGCTGAGCGGTACCTTGCCGCCGTGCGCGGAGCTGACACGGAGACGGACGCGGACACGGCCGCCACGCTCTGGGCGAGCGGGCTTGCCCTGTCCCTCGGAGCCGCCATCGACCTGGCGATCGAGCAGGCCAAGCGGACGCCGCGCCATCCCAGCAGGCTGGGCATCGCGTCGACGTCCGCGTCGCCGGGCGGGCTCACCGCTCGTGAGCTTGAGATAGCCGCGTTGATCGCGAGCGGACGGAGTAACAAGGCCATCGCGGCGGAGCTGGTGATCAGCCCGGCCACCGTCGCCAGGCACGTCGCCAACATCATGGCGAAGCTGGACTTCAGGTCCCGGGCGCAGATCGCCACCTGGATCACCAACCGTGCTCTTCCCGGTGGCCAGTCCTCATAGCCTGCTGACCCCGTAACCGGCTGGCCCCGTAACCGGCTGGCCCTTGCCTCCTCCACGGTCACCTCGGCGGCGGGGTCGGCTTCGAGGCGCTCGTCCGGGATCGGCTTCCCGCTGAGCACCGAGCGTCCGTAGGTGCCGGCCTCGATCCTGGCGAGTGCCCGGTCGATCGTGGCGAGGCGCTCACGGAGCTGCTCGGCGATCGCCTCGTCGGTCGCCTCCTCGGTCAGCGGCAGTCCCTCGTCGCCAAAGTCGGTGGGACTGTCGGGTGCCTGATCGGTGGTCTTGATCTCTTCCTCGGTCCCCCGCAGCAGCGTAGCCACCTCGGCCCGCTCCGCCCGCAGCAGTGCCCGCGCCCTGTTCTCATCCATAACCGCACCGCCTCTAGATCATTGGGTTCGCACTTAACACAGATAACCTAGCCGGAAAGGGACCCTAGCCGGAAAGGCCGCGGGCGAAGTCATCGGGGAGGATGACATCCGACGGGACCAGGTCGCGGACCGACCGGCGGCCGAGCGCGAGCAGGGTCGAGTCGATGCCCGCGCGAAGAATGTCGAAGACGTTGCGAACACCCGCGGGGCCGCCGGCGGCGAGCCCCCACAGGCAGGGACGGCCGATCATGACGGCGCGGGCACCAAGGGCGAGCGCCTTGGCCACGTCGCCGCCGCGCCGGATGCCGCCGTCGATGAGGATCTCGGTGCTGCCGCCCACGGCGGCCGCCACGGCGGGCAGCGCCCGGATGGAGGCGGGCGTGCCGTCCAGGTTGTTGCCGCCGTGGTTGGAGACCGAGATGGCGGTCGCGCCCGCGTCCACCGCCCGCCGCGCGTCATCGGGCCGCATGACGCCTTTGACCAGGAAAGGGCCACCCCACTGGGCTCTCAGCCAGGCGATGTCGGCCCACGTCGGAGGCGGGACGGCCATCCATGACCGGTAGGCGTCGAAGAAGCCGGGCGCGGACCGGCCGGGAAGGGCCATGTTCGGCACGGTGAGGTCCGGCAGACCACCGTGGCGGAGCCAGTCGATCAGGTAGGCGGGCCTGGCTAGCCCGGCCGGGGCGAGCCTGGCCAGGGACCTCAGGTCCAGCCGTTCGGGTACCGCGGGGCTGCCCCAGTCCCGGCCGCCGGGAAACGACCAGTCGAGCGTGACTATCAGGGCGGTGGCACCGCCGGCGCGGGCGGTCTCCGCCCGCTCAAGCAGCACATCCCGGCCGGCCGACCAGTGCACCTGGAAGAACAGCTTCTGGTTGACCGCCGCCGCCTCGGCGACCGGCTTGCTGGCGAATTCGCTCAGCCCCATGGCCGTCCCCGCGTCGCGCGTTCCGATGGCGACGGCGAGCTCGCCGAGCGGATGGACGGCCTGCGCGCCGACCGGGGATGCGATCACCGGCAGGTCGATCTCCGTGCCGAGCACGGACGTACGCAGGTCGCGGCTCGGCGGAAGATCGGCGAGCCGGGGCGGCGCGAACCTGATCTCGCCGAACGCGGCCACGTTGTCGGCCCTGGTGACGCCACCCTCCGCGCCGGCCTCGATCGCCATGAACACGGGACGCGGCAGTCGCCGCCGGGCCCGTCGCCGCGCCTCGGCCACGGACTCGAACCAGTCCCTGGTAGAAGCCACGGGTCACTCTAACCATTTTCAGTGGACGCCGTTTTCAGTGGACGCCGTTTTCAGGGCGCTTTCGGGGCACCGTGGCCGGCCGCCCGGTGCCCTGGCCGCGCCGTGACAGGATGGGCTTCATGGACATCGACGACGCCATCGGGTATGTCAGGACGCATCACCACGCGGTGCTCGCGACCCGCAAAAAGGACGGGGCGCCACAGCTGTCCCCCGTCACGGCCGGGGTCGACGAGGAAGGCCGGGTGATCATCAGTACCCGGCAGACCGCTTACAAGGTCCGGCATATCCGCCGCGACTCCCGCGTCTGGCTGTGCGTCTTCCCCGACGGTTTCTACGGCAACTGGGCCCAGATCGAGGGCACAGCCGAGGTCGTGGAGCTTCCCGAGGCGATGGACGGGCTCATCACCTACTACCGGGACATCTCGGGCGAGCACCCCGACTGGGACGACTACCGGGCGGCCATGGAGCGCGATCAGCGCGTCCTCCTGCGCATCACCATCACCAAGGCCGGACCGAACGTAAGCGGCTGACGCCGGTCAGGCGATCGGGCGGAATTGGTAGCCGATGCGGTACTCGGTGACCAGGCACCGGCCGTAAGACGGGCCTAGCTTGCGTCGCAGCCGGCTGACGTGCACGTCGACGGTCCGGCTGTCGGCGGCGAAGTCCCGCTGCCAGACTTCCCTGACGAGGTCGGTGCGGCTGAACACGGTCGACGGGTGCCCGGCGAGAAAGGCGAGCAGCTCGAACTCCTGGAAGGTCAGCGTGACCTCGGAGCCATCCACCCAGAGCCGCCGCTGGTCCTGGTCAAGCAGCAGACCAGAGCGCCTGCCCGCGGCCTGACTCACGGTGGCAGTGCCGGCCGGCGCCGGGTCGTCCAAGGCCGTGCCGTCAAACACCGGGCCGTCAAACACCGGGCCGTCAAACACCGGGCCGTCAAACACTGGGCCGCTAAACACGGCGCCATCAAACACGGGGCTGTCAAGCACGGGGCCGTAGCGAATGAGGGCCTCCGAGATTGGGCCCGCCGCCATCGCGGCGCCCTGCGCCGTCACCGGGTATCCGACGATGGCCAGCGACGTGCCGGTGCCCGGGATCGGCACCACGGCGAGCAGCGTGCCGTCCGTACCCGGTCGCCGCGCCGCAGCGTGTTCACCAACGGGCTCAGCATCGCCGGGCTGAGCACCACGGGGCTTACCACCACGGGACTCGCCACCGGGTCTGCCGCCGGTGTCCGCCTCGGCGCCGCCCAGCGTTCGCGTACCGATCTGCACGTGCCCTGCCACCTCCTCGGGCCCCCGACCCCCAGTGACGAATACTCTACTAAATTGGTCGGCTTTGTCAAGAAAAGACTGTGCCAAATCCGCGAAATACCTGTAAACAGGGCTGGCCGGTTCGAGCCGGGCCTGTTTGAGTCGGGCCGGTCGAGTCGGGAGCCGACCAGGCCGTGCTGGCGAGCGCCGGCCCGGCCGAGTCCCCTTTCCCCAGGCCCTCCCCGTCAGTTACCGCGAATCAGTTACCGCGAAGGGGTGGTCCAAGACGAAGAAGGTCCGTCGGGCAGTTCCTCGCCGTACCAGTACTCGATCAGCCGCCGGGCGATTGATGAGGCCGGCGCGAGGCCAAGCTCGCCCGCCTCGATCGCCGCCCGCAGTTCGGGCCGGCTGAACCAGCGCGCCTCGCCGATTTCGTCCGCGTCGACGGTGATCTGCTGCCCGCCCTTGGCCCTGGCCTCATAGCCGAGCATCAGCGAACGCGGCATCGGCCACGGCTGGCTGCCCAGGTAGCGAATCTGGCCGACCACGATCGCGGTCTCCTCGTAAACCTCGCGCGCCACGGCGTGCTCGGCTGACTCTCCCGGCTCGACGAAGCCGGCGACGACCGACATCCGCCCCTGCGGCCAGAGCGCGTTCCGCGCCAGCATGAGGCGGTCATCCGGGTCGATGACCAGCATGATCACCGCCGGGTCGAGCCGCGGGAAGTGCTCGGTCCCGTCCTTGGGGCAGATCGTCAGGTGCCCGGCCGGCGCCGGCATTGTGGGGGTGCCGCACCGCGGGCAGTGTGTGTGCGTGTCGTGCCAGTACGCCAGCGCCACCGCGTGCGTCAAAAGCCCCGCGTCGCGGTCGCTCAGCAATGCGCCGGCCTGCCGCAGCGCCATGGGTTTCGCGCCGGAGGATTCCGAACGAGACCGTGGTTCCAGCCCCACCGGACCGCCGACCCCGAAGTAGGCAATGCCCTCGGCGTCCACTCCAAGCAGGAACCTAGTCCCCTCCGGGGCCTCCGCCGGTGACACGAACACCAGCTCAAGCTGGCCGTCACGCGTCGCGACAAGCGCCTGGGCGTCATGCACCACGAGCACCCGGGTGCGCGGGTCGGCCCACGCTTCCGCCAGCCACGCCGTGTCGCCCCGGCGCGGCGTCGCGCGGTCGACCGTGGAGCGGGAAAGCGCTAGCCGCCCGAGCGGCCCGTCATCCAGCTGATCGATGTCCCCCGGCTCGCTCACGAGATGCCCTTGGCGGCACCGGCCAGCTCTTCCCACAGGTACGCGACTGACTCGGCGCCGCGCAGCAGCCGGGAAAGATCCACATACTCATTGGGTGCGTGAATCTGGTCCGCGTCAAGGCCGACGGCCACGAAGACGAGCGGCGCGCTCAGGATGTCGGCCAGATCGGCCTCGGGGCCACTGCCGCCCTCCTTGGTGAAGAGCACCTCGGTACCGAACGCGCGCTCCATCGCACGGCGGGCCGCGGCGACGGCGGGCGAGTCGATCGCCGACCGGCACGGACGGACACCTGCTTTCGCGGTGAGAGTCACCACGGACCCGTTCGGAGTATTCGACTTGAGGTATTTGCCGAGAGATTCCACGACCTTCGCGGGCTCCTGGTCGGCGACCAGGCGAAACGACAGCTTGGCGTGCGCCGCCTTCGGGATGATCGTCTTGCCGCCGGGGCCGGTGTGCCCGCCCCACAGTCCGTTGACCTCGGCGGTCGGGCGGGCCCAGATCCGCTCAAGCGTGGTGTAGCCGGCCTCGCCGTAGGCCGCGCCGCTGTGCCCGGCGTCCGCGAGCCAGCCGGCCTCGTCGAAGGGCAGCTTGGCGAGCAGTTGGCGTTCCTCTTCTGATAGCGGGACCACGTCGTCGTAGAAGCCGGGCAGGGTGATCCGGCCGTCGGCGTCGTGCAGGCCCGCGAGCAGGCTGGCCAGGACATGCGCGGGGTTCGGCACGCCGCCGCCGAACGAGCCCGAGTGCAGGTCGCGGGCCGGGCCGGTGACGGTGATCTCGGCCTCCGCCAGGCCGCGCATCCCGGTGCAGATCGACGGGATGTCCGCCGCCCACATCGTCGTGTCGCTGATGACGATCACGTCCGGGGCGAGCTGGCCCTTGCGCTCTTTCAGTAGCTTGGCGAAGTGCGGCGAGCCGGACTCTTCCTCGCCCTCGATCAGCAGGCTGACCGTGACCGGCGGCGCGCTATCGCCGCTGCCCGCCAGTGCCGCACTGGCTGCCGCACGGGCGCCGAGGACGTGGAAGAGCACCTGGCCCTTGTCGTCTGAGGCGCCGCGGCCGAAGATCTTTCCGTCCTTCTCCTGGGGCGCGAACGGCTCGTAGTCCCAGCCGTCGTCGAGGGCGGCTGGCTGGACGTCATGGTGACCATAGACGAGAACCTCCGGCGCGCCCGGGTCGGCGGCAGGCCAGCGCGCGTAGACGGCGGGCAGTCCGTCGGTCTCCCAGATCTCGGCCTGCGGGAAGCCGGCCTGGGCAAGGTAGTCAACGAGCCACTGCGCCGATTTCCTGACGTCACCGTGGTGAGCCGGATCGGCGGAGACCGAGGGAATGCTCAGCCAGTCGCGCAGGGCTCGCGAAAAATCGGCGGCGTTGGCCGCGATGAAGTCCCGGACATCCATAGGACCTAACGTACCGCCCGTGCCTACTGGCCCGCGCTTACCGGAGACTGTGCCTGCCAGGGACTGTGCCTGCCAGGGACTGTGCTTACCGGGGACCGGGACTTACCGGGCCGGGTCTACTGGGCCGGCCAGAATGTGTCGCCCTTGCCTTTGAGGCCGACGGCCGGGAGCGTGACCGTGCGGCCGGACTCGGCGGTAACGGTGCCGATGCGAGTCGCGTCCTCGCCCGCGTTCTTCAGCGCGTCGAGCGCTTGCTGCTGCTCGGCCTCGCTGACCACGATGCAGAAGCCGATGCCCATGTTGAACGTGGCGTACATGGTGGCCGCGTCAACGTCACCCGCGTCGGCGATGAGGGCGAAGATCTCCGGCGCTTCCGGCAGAGAGTCGAGCACGTAGGACACCTTGGCGGCGAGCCTGGTGATGTTGAGCAGGCCGCCACCGGAGATGTGCGCCATGCCGCGCGGCGTGATGCCCGCCGCCCACAGCGCCTCGGCCGCGTTCACGTATACCCGGGTCGGCTGAAGCAGGGCATCGGCGAGCCGCCGTCCCGAGCCAGGCACCTGGTCGTCGAGGCTCAGGCCGCCCTTTCTGAACAGCGCGTGCCGGGCGAGCGAGTACCCGTTGCTGTGCAGGCCGGAGCTCTGCAGCCCGATCACCGCGTCACCCGCCTGCACGTCGCCGCCGTCGAGCGGCGTGCGCCCGGGCGGCACGGCGCCGATCGCCGTGCCGACCAGGTCGAGCGTGGGTCCGCCGTTCGCCGACTTGGCGAGCATCTCGCCGATCTGGGCGATCTCCCCGCCGGGGATGGCGATGCCCGCCAGCTCCGCGCCGAGGAACAGGCCGCGGGCCACCTCGTCGAGCACGCCCTCGTCAATCCGGTCGGTGGCGATGTAGTCGAGCAGCGCGAGCGGCACCGCACCGACGCAGATGAGGTCGTTGACGTTGTTCGCCACGCAGTCGACGCCGATCGGCTCCCACCGGCCGGCCTCCTCGGCCAGCATGATCTTGGTGCCCACGCCGTCCGTGGTCAGCGCGATCGCCGGGCCCGGCGGAAGGTGCATGATCGTGGCGAAATAGCCGCTGGCCAGGCCGGTGATGCTGGTGACCATGTCCGACCGCACCCTGGTCCGGGCCAGCCACGGGCGCATAACCCGGGCGAACGCGACCTGCTCCCGCTCTTCGTCCACTCCCGCCTCGGCATAGGTGGACGGCGTCGGTTCCGGGGTCTGCGGCGTCGCGTTCATGACGAAAAGGTTAACCCATGCCCTTCCGGCGGCTGTCTCCCGGATCGGACCATGTCAGACCGCTGAACCCCTACCGAGATTGAAGTGCCGAGGTCCGCACCGCACGGGCACCGCAGCAGATGTTTCGCCCGCCCCGGTGCAGTGTCACCGACCTGAGGATCTCGCCGTACGGCATGCGGCCCGGGCGCGTGCCGTATATGCCCGGAAGATCCGGCCGCCCACGCGACGCGGCCCGTTAACGTGTACCTTCCGCAGGTTATAGCCTGCTTTATTGACCAGTAAAGCGAAAACCTTAGCGACCGGCCCATCGGCCGCGGCACCTCGCCTGCAGCGAGGCGTTGAGGCACGATGCCCCCTACGTCCCCGAGGGCATCCAGGGTGGACGCGTCACGGACCCAAGGCATTTCAACCCTGTATGTCCCGGCGGGGACGACCCGCGTACCCCCGGATGCGGGGAGTTAGTCTCTCTGGTTATGCTCATCGCTTTTTCCATTACCCCGCTCGGCGTCGGCGAGGACGTCGGGGAAATCGTCGCCGAGGCCGTGCGCGTCGTGCGGGCCAGCGGGCTGCCCAACCGGACCGACTCGATGTTCACGACGGTCGAAGGCGACTGGGACGAAGTCATGACCGTTGTCAAGGACGCGGTGGACGCGGTCGCTGCCCGGGCCCCGCGGGTAAGCCTGGTCCTGAAGGCGGACATCCGTCCCGGCGTCACCGACGGCCTGACCGCCAAGGTCGAGACGATCGAGCGCTACCTGGAGTCCTGACCGCCCACTGGGACCGGCGGCCCGTTACGTGACCCGCGGGGACGGTAGGCTCGCGTCATGACGGTCGTGGAGGTTCCCGGGTCGAAGTCCATCACCAACCGTGCGTTGTTCCTGGCAGCGGCGTCAGATGGAACCACCACGCTGCGCAAGCCGCTGGACTCCGACGACACCGCGGGCTTCACCGAGGGCCTGGCCGCGCTGGGCTACCGGGTCACCCGCGCCCCGTCGGCGTGGACGATCGAGGGCCGCCCGCAGGGCCCGGCCTTCGAGGAGGCGTCCGTGTTCTGCCGCGACGGCGCCACCACCGCGCGGTTCCTGCCCGCCCTGGCCGCCGCCGGTCACGGGGTCTTTCACTTTGACGCTTCCGCCCAGATGCGCCGGCGGCCGCTCGGCCCGCTGACCCAGGCGCTTCGGGAACTCGGGGTCGACCTGCGGCACGAGGGCGAGGAGGGACATCACCCGCTGACCATTTACGCCGACGGGATCAAGGGCGGCCACGTCACGCTGGACGCGGGGCTGTCCTCCCAGTTCCTCACCGCCCTGCTGCTTGTCGGTCCGCTCACCGCGGAAGGGCTTACGATCAGCGTCACCGATCTCGTCTCCGCTCCGTACGTGGAGATCACCCTGGCGATGATGAAGCGCTTCGGTGTCAGCGTCGAGCGCGACGGATCCACGTACTACGTGCCCGCCCAGGCATACTCAGCCACGGACTACCCCATCGAGCCCGACGCCTCCACCGCCAGCTACTTCCTCGCCGCGGCGGCGGTGACCGGCCGCAGCGTGACCGTGCCGGGGCTCGGCCCGCAGGCACTGCAGGGCGATCTCGGCTTTGCCGACGTCCTCGCGCAGATGGGCGCCGAAGTGACGATGAGCGCCGATTCGGTGACCGTGACCGGCGCCGCCGACGGACGGCTGGGCGGCCTGACCGTCTCCATGCGCGACATCTCCGACACGATGCCCACCCTCGCCGCGATCGCGCCGTTCGCCGACGGTCCGGTCCGGATCGAAGACGTCTACAACACCCGGGTTAAGGAGTGCGACCGGCTCGAGGCGTGCGCGGAGAACCTGCGCGCGCTCGGCGTTCCGGTGCAGGTCGGGCGCGACTGGATCGAGATCAGCCCCGCCCGGCCCGGACCCGCCCTCATCGCCTGCCACCGGGACCACCGCATCGCGATGGCCTTCAGCATCACCGGCCTTCGCACCCCGGGCATCACCCTCGACGACCCAGCGTGCGTGAAGAAGACCTTCCCCGGCTTCCACGAGGCGCTGGCCGACCTCACCGCGGCCTGGTCGTAGGCGCTCGGCGCGGTTGATTTCTTCCCGGTCGCCCGGCAGCGCGGGAGGCGGCCGCGGCAAGGGGGCAGGCAAGGTCCGCTAACGACATGATGATCGCTGCCACTGCTGCTAGCACGAGCCGGATCCTGCTCACCACTGATGCCCGTGCAGGCTTCGACAAGCTCACCGGCGTCCGCGCCGAAGTGCTGCAACTGCCCTGAGCGGAGGCCTTCAGCTTCGCGCGCCCGCCAGCTCGACAGTTCGGTGTCGCCCAGACTGGCGTTTCAGTTGGCTATCGGGACGCTTTCTATGAGCTCTCTGATGCCTGCTGCGTTGAGGAGGTCGGCGGGGCGGATCGTGCGGTCGTGGCGGACGTAGTAAAACGCGGCGCGGACCTGGTCCAGGGGGACGTGGGCCAGGGCGGACCAGGCGAGGCGGTAGGCGGCTAGCTGAACGGCGACAGCGTCCCTTTCCTGCCTGGTGCGCGGGAGTTGGCCGGTCTTCCAGTCGACCACGTCGTAGCGGCCGTCCGGGTCGGCGAAGACCGCGTCGATGCGGCCGCGGATCTGGCGGTCGCCGATCTGGGTTTCGAACGGGACCTCGACCTCGTGGGGCCAGCGGCCGCCCCATTCGCCGGCTTCGAACCGGGCCTTCAGCTCGATCAGGTTGTTGTCGAGGTCAGCGACGGCATCGTCTAGGAACAGCTCCTCATCGTCGATCAGCCGTTGCTGACCGAATCGCTCCTCGATCCAAAGGTGGAATGCGGTGCCCCTTCTGGCCTGCCTGGCGGGCGGCTGCGGCATCGGGCGGCGGACCTGGCGCGCCAGCTCATCCGGGTCCCTGGCCAGGGCGACCAGGGCGGACACCGACAGGCGGGCCGGGAGGACAACCTCGACCGGGCCATCGCCACGAGCACGGGAGGCATCCCGCTCGGCGAGCAGCAGGCCCGTGTCCAGTTCCCAGGCCGCGACCAGTTCCCGCTCCTGTTCGGTTAGGCCGTCTTCCTCTTGCGGGTCATGCGCTGGTTGGGTGTCATCCGGGGGCCCGGTGTTGTCGGCAGGCTCCGTGTTGTCGGCAGGCTCCGTGTTGTCCGCGGGTTCGGGGCGGCGGGCTTCAGCGACCAGGGCTGCCGCCGCCTTGACCGCGGTGTAGTGCCGGCCGGCGGGGTGGTCGGCCATTCCTCTTCGTCCACCTGGGCGAGCAGCGGGTTTTCCGCTTCGTCGGCCGGCCGCTCCGCCCATCGGGCCACCGTCCCCGCGCCGGCCTGGCACGCGGCGCGGACCTCGGTGAGGAAGGCCGACGGGCCGAGCGGTGAGGTCGCGTCGCCCCACCAGTAGCCGGAGCAGCCGAGCCAGAATGCGGCGCGGGTCGCCGCGACGTAAGCGAGGCGCCGTTCTTCCGCCAGGTCACGGCCCGCGCAGGCCTCGTTGAACTCCGCGACTGAGTCCGCGTCGAGCGCGGGCAACTCGGGCAGGTCTTCCTTGTCGCCGCGCAGCGGGAACGGGATCAGCCGGGGGTTGAGTGTCCACTTCGTGGGCACCCTCGGCCTGGCCGGGAAGACCTGCGACTTCTCCCCCGCGGCGAATCCCGGGATGAAGACGGCCGGCCACTGCAGGCCCTTGGCGGCGTGCACGGTCAGCAGCTTGACCGTGTCTGTCTCGCCGACCCGGCCGGTCTCCAGTCCGAACTCCTCCTGTTGCGCGGCGGAAAGGAAGGCGAGGAACGCCCCGAGAGTCGGCTCCGGCTGTTCGCCGGCGAACGTGGCGGCGACGTCGGTGAACGCGTCCAGGTCGGCCCGCGCCGCCGCCAGGTCGCCGCCCGGCCGCGCGGCCACCTCGATGTCCAGGCTAAGAGCTCGTTCTATCTCGGCGATGAGGTCCGCGAGCGGCCTCGTGACGTGCTCGCGCAGCCGGCGGGTTTCCGCGGCGAGGGTCGACAGCCGCGCATACCCAGTCTCCGAATACTCCGTGGGATCGCCGAGGTCGTCGAGCGCTTCGACCAGCGACGCGGCGCTGTCCGCGGTGGTCAGGTCCGTGACCGCCTCAGCGAGCGGGTCGAGGGCCCGGGATGCGACTGTGTCACCGGGATTCGGGTCACCGGGATTCGGGTCACCGGGATTGGGGCCATCGGGATCATCGCGGCCGTCGGCCTCGTCCGCCAGGCCACTCGCTACGGCCCGGGCGCGGCGGCCGAGGGCCACCAGGTCGTGCGGGCCGATCCGCCACCGCGGACCGGTCAGCAGCCGGGCCAGCGCGTCGGAGGAGGAGGCGTCGTGCAGCACGCGCAGCGTCGCCACCACGTCCTGCACTTCCGGCACCGACAGCAGCCCGCCGAGCCCGACCACCTCGCACGGGATGCCGCGCGCTTCGAGCGCGCGGCGCAGCAACACGAACTGGGACCGCTTCCGGCACAGCACGGCGATGTCCGAGGGCCGTACCCCGGTGAGCCTGCCGTCGGCCCACAGCTTCCCGTCCGGTGCCGAGCCGGCGGGCAGCGCGAGCAGCGTGGCGGCCTGAGCGGCCACCCATTCCGACTCTTCCGTCACCGTTGGCAGCAGCGCTACGGACACCTCGCCCCGTCCGCTCCGGTCAGGGGCGGGTTCGAGCACCGGGACGTCCGGGGCCTGCGCCCGCAGTTCGGTCTGCAGCACGGCGGCCGCGTCGAGCACGCGGCCCGCGTTGCGGAAGCTCGTGGAGAGCTTCTGCACGGGAGCCGGGTCTCCGGACCGGGCCGGGAAGTCCCGGGCGAACCGGCGCAGGTTGCCCGCGCTGGCCCCGCGCCAGCCGTAGATCGACTGACACGGGTCGCCGACGGCGGTGACCGGGTGACCGTTGCCGAAGAGTGCGTTCAGCAGCTTGAGCTGGGCATGGCTGGTGTCCTGGTACTCATCGAGCAGCACCACCTGGTAGCGGGTCCGCTCGGCGGCGCCGACCTCCGGGTGGCGCATGGCGATCTGCGCCGCCAGCCTGACCTGGTCCCCGTGGTCGAGCACCTCGCGGACCCGCTTGGCCGCGGCGTAGCGATCGACGAGCGGCAGCAGTTGCTCCCTGGTCCGCTGGGACTCAAGGACCTTGCGTACCCCCGCCAGGACCCGGCCGGGCCACCTGGCCGCCTCCGCGTCCAGCCACTCCCCCACGCCCCGTACGTCATCGGAGGTCTTCAGGTGCTCCGCGAGGTCGCCGGCCAGGTCGAGCACCGCCGCGGTCACGGTCTGCGGCGTCCACTGCACCTGGTCCATCGGCCCGTCGTAGGCGGCCACGATCGACGCGGCCAGCTGCCAGGACAGCGCGGCGGTGATCAGCCGCATCGATGGCTCAAGCCCTTCCCTGAGTGCGTGGTCGCTGACTAGGCGTCCCGCGTAGGCGTGGTAGGTGCCGATCACCGGCTCGCCTGCCCACGGGCCGGCCTCCTGGTCGGCCGGGCTGTCGGCCAGACCGGCGCGGCGCAGCGCTTCGAGGCGCACGCGAACCCGCTCGGCCAGCTCGGCCGCGGCCTTCCTGGTAAAGGTCAGGCCAAGCACCCGGTCGGGGCGAACCATCCCGTTGGCAACCAGCCAGACGAGCCGTGCGGCCATCGTCTCGCTCTTGCCGGATCCTGCCCCCGCGATGACGGCCAGCGGGCCGAGCGGCGCCGCGATAACCGCCGCCTGCTCCGTCGTCGGCTCCGGCAATCTAAGCACCCGCGCCAACTGCCCGGGCGTGTACCTGTCCACGCCTCCATTCCAGCAGACCCCACCGACATTCGCGGCCGGTCAGCCGCTACTCGGGTGTGCGTCAAGAATGTAGGCGGTTTTGGATCGTGGCTGGTCAGGGCGATTCTCTGAGTAGTCCTTCTACTCTCAGATCGCGCCGAACCGTATACGGGCTGGTCAGCGGGCATCCCGTCCCTCTGTGCCGTCCGCTGGCGCGGTGACCAGGGTAGCGACTGCCGCTGTCTGAAGTACCCGGACTCTCAGACGCGCGCCGTCTAACCAGCAAGGCAGCCAAGTTACTAGCGAGTCACCACAATATTGACGCACACCCCCGCTACTCGCCTCCCGCCGTGCGCCTGGCCCGGTCCCGCGAAGCGAGGGACCGGGGCTCCCCTGAAATGTTGGGTAACCTTTTCCAGTGGCTTATCCGTACCCGGATCGGGCGATATGTTGGGACGACGGTTCCGCGATTCCCGCCGAGCTGCGGGATATGCTGCTTGTCGGCCTGCAGCCAGGTTTCGAGATCGAGCATGGCGAGTTCGCATGGGGTGACAATGAGTCACTCGTTATGAAATTCCGGCTTTCCGTAGCACAACGTCAGCAGAAGCGGCAGATCTGGGAAATTCAATTCTCGTACCCAGCCGGAGAGGCTACGGCGGTACGTCCGGAAGCTACGCCTGAAGAGCGTGAGTGGTTCACGATGATGGTCAGGACCCACATCACCGAATGGCGGGCGGGCGGTCCTACCGTGATATCCGCCCGCCTGGTGAAGGAAGTTAAGGTCAGGCATCCAAAGTAAGCCGGATTCGTTCGGGATAATCGGACTCGGTTAGGGTGCTACCTGCTCGCCGTCGGGGCTGACCGGGCAGCAGGAGGAGACGGGGCAGGTCCGGCAGCCTGGGTTCACCCGGGCCCGGTAGACCGGGCCTGCCATGCCCTCGGCCACCGCGTCGACGAGTTTCAGCGCCCAGCCCGGGTCCGGGTCATCGGGCAGGGCGCGCTGGCGCTGCACCTTCGCCTTCGCGGTCAGACCCGCCTTGCCGACCTGGACGAGCTCGGCACCGCCCGGCTCGATCACGCCAAGCCGCTCGAACGCGCCGAGCAGGACGGCAAGCTGGTAGACCCCGAGCTGGGGGTGCCGGTCCAGGTCATCGTCATGCGGTGCGGACCCGCCGGTCTTCAGGTCCACGACGACGCCCCGGTCCTGGCCATCACGCTCCAGCCGGTCCACCCGCCCGGTAATCTCCACCCGGCCGACCCGGACCTTCAGCGCCTGCTCGGTCGCGAGCAGCTCCCTCGGGTTGGCGGCGTGCCAGTCGAGGAACTTGCGGACCATCTTCTCCGCGAGCTCCCGCTGCCTGGCGCCGTACCAGATGCTGCCGAAGTCCAGGTGGTGCCAGATGTCGTCGATCCTGGCCCCGACCTCCTGCTCCGTGGCGCCCTCGGCGATGAACTGGGCGGCGGCGTGGATGACCGTGCCGAGGTGACGCAGGACGTCGGGATGCCCGGCCCCTACCGCGGACTCGAGCAGCCAGCGCAGGCCGCACCGGGTGAACGTCTCGACGTGCGATGGCGACAGCCGCACGCGCTCGCCCTCGCCGACGATCGGGGCCGCGTCTGACAACTCGGTCAGCGCGTACCAGTCGCGCCGGATCGGCGCCCCGCACGCCTGCGTCCGCGAGCCGGGCGAGCTGGCGGCCCGCGGCCCGTCTGAGCGGATCGGGCTTGTCGGGGTCGGCCGCGGTCCGGCGCAGGTCCGCGACCAGCGCGGGCAGGGAGAGCCACCGGGTGGCGGCGCTGGCCCGCTCAATCTCGATTCGTCGCCCGCAAGCTCGGCGAGGAACCGCGACGGGCGCTGGTCCTGCTCGTCGCCGCCGGACGCGGTCACCATGAGCAGCTTCCTCGCCCGCGTGGCGGCGACGTAGAAGAGCCGCCGCTCCTCGGCGAGCAGCCGGGCCGCCAGGGCCGCCGCGGCGACATCCCTCGGCGCCCCGGTAGCCAGCGTGTTCGCCGCGGAGTCGCCGGCCGCCTCGGCGAGCTCGTCGGCGCCGAGCAGCGAGCCGCGCAGCCGCAGGTCGGGCCAGACCTCTTCCTGGACGCCGGCGACGACCACCACGTCCCACTCAAGGCCCTTGGACCGGTGGGCGGTCAGCACGCGGACGCAGTCCTCGCGGACCGCGCGCTCGGCGAGGGTGTCGCCTGCGATCTCCTGGCCGGTCAAGCTATCGAGAAACAACCGGACACTGCCGGGCGGCAGGCTATCGGTGAACCGCGCCGGCCGCCTCGAACAGCGCGAGCACCGCATCAAGGTCCCGGTCGGCCGCGTTGTCGTGCTCGGCCAGCTCCTCCCAGCGGGCGGCCAGGCCGGATGCGTCCCAGACCGCCCAGAGCACGTCCTCCGCCGTCGCTCCGTTGCCGATCTGCGTGGCCGCCAGTTCGAGCAGCGCAGCCGACCCGCCTAGCGGGCGCCGCGACCCGGTCACTGACCGGCGTGCAGCGGCACGCGCGTCGGTGAGCGCCTCGCGGAGCGGCACGCCGCCGAGCGCGCGCCTGAGCTTGCGCAGGCCGAGACTGTCGGTCTGGCCGAGCGGCCCGGTCAGCAGCTCGGCCGCGGTCTCGTCATCGAGCCGATCCGGGCGGACGGCGCAGCGCAGCAGCGTGAGCAGCGGACGGACACCCGGCTCGTCTGGCAGCGGCAGTTCGTCGCCGGCGACCGTCACCGGCACTCCGGCCGCGACCAGTGCCCGGCGAAGCGCCGGGACCTGCCGCTGCGCCGATCGGACCAGCACCGCCATCCGCCCCCAGGGCACCCCGTCCGCCAGGTGCGCCCGGCGAAGGGTGTCGGCGACGACGGCCGCCTCCTGCGCCTGGGTGTCCGCGACGCAGATCCTGACCTGCCCGGCCGGACCGCCGTTCGCCGGTACGAGATGGCGGTGCAGCGGCGGTGTCGCCGCGTCCTGGGCGCGGCGGGCAGCCGCCGCGCGATCCGGCGCGACGCGGCGAGCAGCACCGGGCCGCTGCGGCGGCAGGTGCGCAGCGCGACGACCGGGGCCGGCGCGCCGTCCGGGCCGCGGAACCGGTCGGGGAAGCTGGTGAGCACGCGCACGTCCGCGCCGCGGAAGGCGTAGATCGACTGGTCCGGGTCGCCGACCGCCACCAGGTCCCTGCCGTCGCCGGCGAGCGCCCGCAGCAGGGCCTCCTGCGCCGGGTCGCAGTCCTGGTACTCGTCCACGAACACCGCGTCGTACGCGTCCCGCTCCCGCTGCCTGGTGGCCTGCCTGGTCAGCAGGCTCGCAGCGATCCTGACGATCTCCGCGTAGTCATAGGCGGGCACGGGCGCCAGGTCGAAGCGCGCCGAGTAGCGGTCGAGGAACGCGCCAGCCGCCACCCAGTCGTCGCGCCCGGACCGGCGGCCGAGCTGGCGCAGCGCCTTGCCGTCGAGCCCGCGCTCCGCCGCGCGCATCAGGACGTCGCGCAGTTCCTCGGCGAAGCCCCTGGTGGCCAGCGCCGGCCGTAGCCGGTCCGGCCAGTTCACGGCGCCGTCGGCTGACCTCGCCGCGCAGCATCCGGCGGATCTCAAGCAGCTGCTCCGGCGCGGAGAGCAGCCGCGGCGGCTGGTCTCCCGCCAGCACGAACTCCCTGCGGACGAGCGCGTAGGCGTAGCTGTGGAAGGTGAGCGCGAGCGGCTCGGAGGTGGTCCTGCCGAGCCTGCGCGGTGATGCGGTCGCGCAGCTCGCCCGCCGCCTTCCTGCTGAACGTGAGCACCAGGATGCGGCCGGGGTCGATGCCGCGCCGCTCGATCCGCTCCGCGACGGCCGCCACGATCGTCGTGGTCTTGCCCGTGCCCGGGCCCGGCGAGCACCAGCAGCGGGCCGCCCTTGTGGTCGACCACCCGCTGCTGCGCCTCGTCGAGGGCCGGCGGGGCGGGCGGGCTGGCGCCAGCTCGCGGCGGACGAGTCGGTAACCGTTCATCAGGATTCGATTTCACCACGGGCCACCGACATTCGGGCCCGGTTCCACCTGGCCCCTGTGCCAGCTCGCGCCAGCTGTTCAGCTGGCCCGGCTCTCCGCTCGGTCGTCCCGCGCCAGCGGGCCCGGCGGATGTCGACGCGCACCGGCGGGCAGCCGAGCGCAGCGGCGTCCCCTCGGCCAGGTAGTGCTCGAGCGCCACGGCCTCGTGCCCAGGCGCCGGCGTGCCGTCCGCGTGGATCACCCGCCACCAGGGGGCGCCGCCGCCGTAGCGGGACAGCACCCGGCCGACCTGGCGCGGGCCGCCCGCCCCGAGGTACTCGGCGATGTCGCCGTACGACATCACCTGCCCGGGCGGAATCGCGTCCACCACGTCGAGGACGCGAGAGGAGTAGTCGTCGATCGTCGTCACGGCCGCCCCGTGCTTCGCGGGTCTTGACGACCCCGGCGAGCCCGGCGACCCCCACCGCGAGCGACACGAGCGCGAGAACGATGAACACCACGCGCTGGCCGTCACCGCGCGGCGTGACCGGGGCGGCGGGCACCGCCGCGGGGCCGCCGCCGAAGTGCGCGTCCAGCGGGACCTGCGACCCCTGGGGCCGCTCCTTCATCAGCTGTCCCGCCTTGACTAGCGCCGCGTCCGCGTCGACGATGCCGAAGCCGGTGTGCACGTCGTAGCTGCCCGCCGGGGTCTGCTGCGCGGTGGTCGTCAGCGCCTCCGTCACCAGCGCCGGGGAGATCCGCGGGTACCTGGACTCGATCAGCGCGGCAACGCCCGCCACGAGCGCGCACGCCGGGCTGGTCCCGTCGACGGTGTAGTACAGGCCGTTCCTGCCCCTGGGCGGGAACGCCCTTGCCGGGCGCGGCGACCTGGACGGAGAGGTTTCCGCTTGAGAAGCTGGCCAGGGTGCCGTTGATGGTGACCGCGCCCACGCCGAGGACCCCCGGGTACTCGGCCGGGAACGATACCGGCGCCATCCCTGAGCTGCCGACTTACCGTGCTGCGTGTCGTTGTCGCCCGAGTTGCCCGATGACGCCACCAGGACGGTGCCGTGCTGATAGGCGTACATGATGGCGCTGCGCACCGCGCCGCTCGGCGCCGAGTAGCCGATCGACATGCTGATCACCTGGGCGTGGTCCTTGACGGCCGTCCTGATCCCGTCGGCGAGCTCGTCCTGGATGCGCTGCTCCGGCTCGTTGTTATAGGTCTGGTAGCCGGGGTCACTCCTTGTCGGGTATTACCCGGATCGAGAGGATCTTGGCCTCCGGCGCGATCCCCATGATCCCGTCGAAACCGCCATCGTGGCCGTGCCCGGCGATGATGGACGCCATCCAGGTGCCGTGCTGGCCCCAGTTGGGGTTCTGCGGACGGGTATGCAGTCCCGGTGAGGTCGGGGCCGGAGATCACCGGTATTCCCCGACAGGTCGGACACGTCCGGGTACACGCCGCTGTCGATCACCGCGACGGTGACTCCGGAGCCCTCGGTAACCTGCCAGGCGGCCTGGACGTTCATCATGTCGAAGACCCACTGCTGCGTGTCCCGCACCGCGTCGGCGGGCGCGGCCACCGCCCCCGCCGCGGGCAGCAGGCCGAGCGCCACGCCGCGCCGACGCCCGCGAGCATCCGGCCAGCATCCTCGAGCGTCCTCGTCGTCTTCGGCGCGTCAGGTCCTCAGCATCCCGGCGTCCCCGGGCAGCGGGGTGGCGGCACCGGCGCGGCGAGCACCGACAGCACGTCGCGTGCGCCACCCCGGCTCCCGCGCTCGTCATCTCCTGATCCGCGTAGCTGTCCGCCGTGACCGGCTCCTTCGGCCGGCTGTCGGCATACCCGACCGTGTAGAGGACGACGTAGGTACCCGCAGAGAGCACACCGGAAAGCTGCCGCCGCCGGTCGGTGAAGTCCGCCGCGGGCGTGCCGCTGAACGGCACGGTGTGCACGGCGGAGCCCGAGCCCGCCGATCGCCGGCGGCGGCGATCGCCTGGGCCGCGGTCGCCGCCTGGTCGGCGCCCGGCAGCACCGCGGCGCCAACGGTCACCACGTAGCTGTCCGTCTCGTCGACGTAGGTGGCCCGCAGCATGGCCGAGCAGCCGTCGCGGTCGAGCACCGCCGCCGCGGCGGGGTCGGCGGCCGACGCGCAGCTAGCCTGCCTGGCGATGCCGACCCGGCTGCGCCGACAGCGTCAGCGAGGGGTCGTCGTCGAGCGCCGCGGGCGGCGGCATAGCTGACCGAAGCGGGGAAGATCGTCCCGGCCGGGAGGTCACGCCAGCGCTTGCCGAACTCCCAGTCGGTGATCTGCTGCTGCTGGACCGCCGTGAACTTCCTCGGCGTCAGCTGGACCAACGTCCCGAGCCCGAAGCCGACCAAGCCGAGCACGCCGAGCACGAGAGCGGTGACCGCGAGAATCCGGGTACGGCGCCGTGCCAGGTGGCCGCGATCCGGCGCCGGCGTCCATCCGGGCGGCCTCTCGTAAGACGGCCCTCCGTGAGACGATTCGCCGTAGGACGATCCCCCGTAGGGCTGCTGGCCCGGGTACTGCGGCTGGCCATCACGCCACGGCTGACCGCCGTATGTGCCGCCGTAGTCCGTTGCCACACGGAAATGTTAGGCCTTGTTAGGACCGGACGGTCCGTCAGCGATCCGCTTTACTCATTACCTGGGCCTGACGGCAGCCTGCCTGAGCCTGACGGCAGCGGGACGGCGGCCCGGTAGCCGTATGCCGACGGGCTACAGTGGCAGCTTGACGCGCCGCGGACGGCGGCGGAAGACCTTCGGTGAAGGGCATGAGGAAATGAAGCTGACCAAGCACGAGCACGCCTGCGTCCTTCTTGAGAAGGACGGCGGGTCCATCGTGATCGACCCGGGTTCCTTCTCCTCGGACGCGGCGGAGATCATCGCCGACGCCGACGCCATCCTGATCACCCACGAACACATGGACCATGTCAACGCGGCAGCGATCAACGGCGCGCTCGCCGCCCGGCCTGACCTGCGGATATACGCGCCTGCCGCGCTTGGCGGCATGCTCGCCGCCAGCCAGGACCAGTTCACGGCGGTCGCTGCGGGCGACGAACTGGCCCTCGGGTCCTTCGCCGTCACGGTGCACGGCAGCCACCACGCAGCAGATCCATCCGGACATCCCGGCCATCCCGAACGTCGGCTACCTGATCGACGGCAGCCTGTACCACCCCGGTGACGCCTACCACGTGCCCGAAGTCCCCGTGTCTGTCCTGCTGCTGCCGACGAGCGGCCCGTGGATGAAGCTCGGCGAGGCCGCCGACTACGTGCGTGCGGTACGGCCGCAGCAGATCGTGCAGATCCATGAGATGCTGCTCAGCGACATCGGCCTGCGGCTGACGGGCCAACTGCTCGGCGAGCAGGGCCTCACCGGCCTGCCGCTGATCGCGGTCCCCGCCGGCGAGTCACTCACCGTCTGAGACGCCCGCCACCTCGCAGTCGATACCACTACCGGCGATGAACAGCACGCCGGGACCGGAGGCAGCCACCGCTCCTTCCCTGGCGGACAGGTAGCATGATTCGCCCTTGGCGACCTTAAGTGCGCCCGACTTCGCGCTCAGCGTCGCGACGCCCTCGGTGCAGAGCACGACCCGGGCGCAGGCTGTGCGCGGCAGGATCACTTTCTCCGGCCCAACCTCGGCCCGGTAGAGCCGGAACTCCGGCGCGGGCGAGTCGTAGACGGACACCCCGCTGCCGAGCGGCCGCGGCTCGATGACGGGCACCTCGGCCGCGGGGGCAACGAGCTTCAGCAGCTCGGGGACGTCGATGTGCTTGGGCGTGAGCCCGGCCCGCACCACGTTGTCGGAGTTGGCGAGCAGTTCCACCCCGGTGCCGCGCAGGTAGGAGTGCGGGCCGCCGGCGGGCAGGAAGACCGCTTCGCCGGGCTTGAGGACCAGGTAGCGCAGCAGCAGAGACGCGACGACGCCAAGGTCGCCTGGGTGATCGCCGGCGAGTCCCGCGATCGCGGCGCACGCGGCCGCGTATTCGCCGCCGCCTGCGGCGACCCGTGCGCAGGCCGCGACAACGGCGGCTACGAGGGCGGCACGGTCCGCGGCGGGCCAGGCCAAGATCGTCGCCAGCGCCCGGGTGAGCGCCGCGGGATCCCCGGTGCTGGCCGAGGGGCCTTCCTGATCGGCGCGGCGGGCCGGTTCAGCAGCGCCCGCCAGGTCCACGGCGAGCGGCTCGAGGTCCGCGACATCTAGGGTGCGAAGCAGCTCACCGGCGTCCGCCGCGGTCCGCATCCCCGCCAGGACCTCGAACCGGGTGAGCGCGCAGAGGATCTCGGGCTTGGGCCAGTCGTCGACGTAGTTGCGTGACTTGTCGCCGGCTGCTAGGCCGCGCTCGTTCTCCGCCCGGAATCCAGCCTCTGCCTGCTCCCGTGACGGGTGCACCTGGATCGACAGCGCCTTGTCGGCGGCGAGGACCTTGAGCAGGAAAGGCAGTCGCCCGCCGAACCGCGCCACGCACTGCGCGCCGAGTTCGCCGACGGGGTCGGCAGCGATCACTGCGTCGAGGGTTGTCCGGCCGCCGTCCCGTTCCACCCCCGACGGCGCCGAAGGGTGCGCGCCCATCCACAGCTCCGCCTCGGGTTGAATGGTCGGGGCGGCCGCCCCTGGAGTTCGGCGATCGCCGTGTGCGACCCCCATGCATACGGCTGGATAACGGGCTCAAGCAGATCCACCCGTGAATGCTAGCGCGGGGCTTCAGTCCGCGCCCGACGTGTCGGCGGGGTGCTCCACGAGGGCGATTACCCGGCTGGCCATAAAGCGCGCGGTGCGCACGACCGTTCCGGTCCTAGTGACCTCGGTCACCTCAACCACGCCGCGCACGGTGCCGACCTCGACCCGCCGCCCGGCCCGCGTGGCGCTCACCTCATAGGTCTTAGCGCCGTCCCCGGTATCGACCACGATCTCGACGCGGTCCCCTTTCACGGCACCTCCCGAGGTGCGGAACGTGCGTTCCATGACATACCACTCAGCACCTAACCGGAAACCCCTGCCTGCCCCGCCCCCACCTCCACTCAACCAACGGCTTTGCTTAACCGGTGGTTGGACATTTCCCACATATCCGACGTGATCGTGGTCTTTTGCTAAGCAAACCTGACAATCATGGTCCAATGCCGCTTAGGGCTTGCAGATAAATAACACGCCGTCTTGATCTTGACCTGGATAGTTGACGCCTGCCGATCTTGCCAGGTCGTAGAGGTCGTCAAGGCTGGCGAGGCGGTTTGGGTACTGGTGGATGTTATGCCCGGTTTGCTCTAGGAGCTGACGGATGTCGCGGATGCGCTTGCTGACGGTTTCGGGCCGGACGCCGAGCAGGGCGGCGATGGCGGCCTGGGGCAGTCCGAGGCGGTGGTGCAGGATGGTGGCGAGGAGCCGGTCTGCCAGGGTCAGGGCGGGACGGCGGCCGGGACCCGGGGCGTTGAGCCGGGGCCTGTGGCCGCGGCGCTTGTCCAGGCTGGCCTCCCTCTGCTGGTCGTGCAGGGTTATCAGCTCGGTGATCAGGGCGTCCCAGCCGGCAGCGTCAGCCCGGTCAGCGCGGGGTGGCAGAGCCAGGCCAGTCCGGGGCTGGGCTGGTCGAACGGGTCGGGGGCGCTGGAAGGCCGGCCTTGCCTGGGCGGGCGGAAGGAGTGCTCCCAGTTGCCGTGCTCGTGCGGGCGGAGGGTGCAGTTCCAGTCGCCGTGCCAGTCGTGGCGGTCCAGCGGCAGCGCCTTCATCTGCGCGTCGCTGACCTCGGCCCCGGTCGGGTACTGACCGTCGTCCAGCTCGGCACGGACCTTCAGCCCGGTGCGGGCGGTGGTGGCGGCGATGGTGTTGACGACGACCTCGTGGCTGGCCAGGGGCCTGCCGCGCCAGTTCATGGTGATGTGGGAGAACAGCCGGTGCTCGACCTTGTTCCACTTCGATGTTCCCGGCGGGAAGTGGCAGACGGTGACCTCCAGGCCGGTCTCGACGGCCAGGGCGGCCAGTTCCGCTTTCCAGGCCCGGGTGCGGTAGCCGTTGGAGCCGCCCGCGTCGGCGGTGATGAGCAGCCGCCGGGCCTGCGGGTACTCTTCGTGCCCGGCGGCCTTCCACCAGCGGCGGACGGACTCGACGGCGAACGCGGCGGTGTCGTGGTCGGTGCCGACGTTCACCCAGCCGGCGTTGGCGGTGATGTCGTAGATGCCGTAGGGCACGGCCTTGCCGACGGCGTCTTCGGGGAAGTCATGGACGAGCGCGGCCGCGGGGCTGCCCTTGGGCCGCCACTGGCGGCCGGCGTTGCTGAAGTCCCCGACGAGTTCCTTCTTCTTGGTGTCCACGCTGATCACCGGGTCGGCGGTGCCCTGGTGGGCCTTGGCCTGCTCGCTTATGCAGCGGAACTGGCCGTCCCGGTCCGGGTGCTGCTTGCCCTCGACCGTCTTGACGTTGCCCTGCAGGCTGAAGCCCTCGCTCCTTAGCAGGTCACCGACCGTGTCGGCGGAGACCTTGCGGCCCTGGGCGGTCAGCTCGGCCGCCAGGTCGCGGGTCGACTTCGTCGTCCACCGCAGCGGCGTCACCGGGTCGCCCCGCTCGTCGGGCTCGACTAGCGCCAGCAGCGCCGGGAGCAGGCCCGGGTCCAGGTCAGCGGCCCGCTTGCGGCCCCCGCCCGGACGCCGGACCCGCCCCAGCGGCTCCGCCCCGGCCTCCAGCTCGCCCGCGCCCAGCGACACCGTGGCCTCGCGGACCCCGGCGGCCCGGGCCACCAGCCGGATCCCGCCGTGCCCCAGCGAACGCGCCTCGGCACCCATCAGCAGCCGCCGCTGCCGCTCGTCCAGGTGCGGGAAGATCACCGCGAACTTCGCCACCAGAACCCGCCCGATCTCCTCCAAGCCGTCCATACCACAGCAGCATGCCGGAAACACGGAAGCTACGGGTTATTTTCCGGCAAGCCCTTAGGGCTTGCAGATAAATAACACGCCGTCTTGATCTTGACCTGGATAGTTGACGCCTGCCGATCTTGCCAGGTCGTAGAGGTCGTCAAGGCTGGCGAGGCGGTTTGGGTACTGGTGGATGTTATGCCCGGTTTGCTCTAGGAGCTGACGGATGTCGCGGATGCGCTTGCTGACGGTTTCGGGCCGGACGCCGAGCAGGGCGGCGATGGCGGCCTGGGGCAGTCCGAGGCGGTGGTGCAGGATGGTGGCGAGGAGCCGGTCTGCCAGGGTCAGGGCGGGACGGCGGCCGGGACCCGGGGCGTTGAGCCGGGGCCTGTGGCCGCGGCGCTTGTCCAGGCTGGCCTCCCTCTGCTGGTCGTGCAGGGTTATCAGCTCGGTGATCAGGGCGTCCCAGCCGGCGGCCGGCAGCCCGGTCAGCGCGGGGTGGCAGAGCCAGGCCAGTCCGGGGCTGGGCTGGTCGAACGGGTCGGGGGCGCTGGGAGGCCGGCCTTGCCTGGGCGGGCGGAAGGAGTGCTCCCAGTTGCCGTGCTCGTGCGGGCGGAGGGTGCAGTTCCAGTCGCCGTGCCAGTCGTGGCGGTCCAGCGGCAGCGCCTTCATCTGCGCGTCGCTGACCTCGGCCCCGGTCGGGTACTGACCGTCGTCCAGCTCGGCACGGACCTTCAGCCCGGTGCGGGCGGTGGTGGCGGCGATGGTGTTGACGACGACCTCGTGGCTGGCCAGGGGCCTGCCGCGCCAGTTCATGGTGATGTGGGAGAACAGCCGGTGCTCGACCTTGTTCCACTTCGATGTTCCCGGCGGGAAGTGGCAGACGGTGACCTCCAGGCCGGTCTCGACGGCCAGGGCGGCCAGTTCCGCTTTCCAGGCCCGGGTGCGGTAGCCGTTGGAGCCGCCCGCGTCGGCGGTGATGAGCAGCCGCCGGGCCTGCGGGTACTCTTCGTGCCCGGCGGCCTTCCACCAGCGGCGGACGGACTCGACGGCGAACGCGGCGGTGTCGTGGTCGGTGCCGACGTTCACCCAGCCGGCGTTGGCGGTGATGTCGTAGATGCCGTAGGGCACGGCCTTGCCGACGGCGTCTTCGGGGAAGTCATGGACGAGCGCGGCCGCGGGGCTGCCCTTGGGCCGC
The DNA here is from genome assembly GCA_963785645.1 of uncultured Actinomycetota bacterium. Lineage (GTDB taxonomy): Bacteria > Actinomycetota > Actinomycetes > Streptosporangiales > Streptosporangiaceae > Trebonia. The sequence goes on along the minus strand of CAWAWG010000009.1, from coordinate 474,776 downwards.
CACTGGCGGCCGGCGTTGCTGAAGTCCCCGACGAGTTCCTTCTTCTTGGTGTCCACGCTGATCACCGGGTCGGCGGTGCCCTGGTGGGCCTTGGCCTGCTCGCTTATGCAGCGGAACTGGCCGTCCCGGTCCGGGTGCTGCTTGCCCTCGACCGTCTTGACGTTGCCCTGCAGGCTGAAGCCCTCGCTCCTTAGCAGGTCACCGACCGTGTCGGCGGAGACCTTGCGGCCCTGGGCGGTCAGCTCGGCCGCCAGGTCGCGGGTCGACTTCGTCGTCCACCGCAGCGGCGTCACCGGGTCGCCCCGCTCGTCGGGCTCGACTAGCGCCAGCAGCGCCGGGAGCAGGCCCGGGTCCAGGTCAGCGGCCCGCTTGCGGCCCCCGCCCGGACGCCGGACCCGCCCCAGCGGCTCCGCCCCGGCCTCCAGCTCGCCCGCGCCCAGCGACACCGTGGCCTCGCGGACCCCGGCGGCCCGGGCCACCAGCCGGATCCCGCCGTGCCCCAGCGAACGCGCCTCGGCACCCATCAGCAGCCGCCGCTGCCGCTCGTCCAGGTGCGGGAAGATCACCGCGAACTTCGCCACCAGAACCCGCCCGATCTCCTCCAAGCCGTCCATACCACAGCAGCATGCCGGAAACACGGAAGCTACGGGTTATTTTCCGGCAAGCCCTAAGCGGCATTGAATCATGGTCGCCACCTAAGCAAACTCTGGTCACCGACTAAGCAGAGCCTTCCCGCGCGGGAGCGTAGCCACCACCCCAACCGGCTTGCGGCAGCCCGGACAGAGGTTCGGGCCTGAAATGTCCTGCGACAGCACCCGGACGAGACATGGACCTGACCGGCGGTGGCAGCCCCATAAAAGGAATGGACCCGACACGCCTGCGGCAGCACTGATGAATGCCATATTCAGGCGATTCGCAAAGCGTCAGCCCACCCCGACGGCAGGCCGGAGGCCGTCAGCGTCAGAGCGGGGTCTCTCTTAGCTCTGTAGTTGGCGGGGGTGCGGGAAGATTTCCTCGCGCCCTTCCGGAGGACGAGGCGCGAGAAATCTTCCCGCGCACCAGCCCGCCACCTTTGAGGTTTGACTTGGCCTTTGGGTTTTGACTTGTCTTTGACTTTGAAAAAGATGCCCCGTTAGTACGTGGGGAGGGAGGGGTCGACCTGGTGGACCCAGGCGAGCACACCGCCCCCGACGTGCACGGCGTCGGAGAAGCCCGCCGACTTTAGGACGGCGAGGACCTCGGCGCTGCGGGCGCCGCTCTTGCAGTGGAGCACGATCTGCTTGTCCTGCGGCATCTTCTCGAGGGCAGACCCGTTCAGGAACTCGCCCTTCGGGATCAGGGTGGCACCGGGGATGTTCACGATCTCGTACTCGTTCGGTTCGCGGACGTCCACCAGGTAGATGTTGTCGCCGCGGTCGAGCATGCCCGCCAGGTCCTTGGCGCTGATCGTCGAGCCGACGACCGCCGCTTCGGCCTCCTCCGAGACAGCGCCGCAGAAGGCCTCGTAGTCGATTAGCTCGGTGACCGTCGGGTTCTTGCCGCAGATCGCGCAGTCCGGGTCCTTGTTGACCTTGACGGAGCGGTAGCTCATCTCCAGGGCGTCGTAGATCAGCAGGCGGCCGGCGAGGCTGTCGCCGATCCCGGTGATCAGCTTGATCGCCTCGTTCACCTGGACCGAGCCGATCGACGCGCAGAGCACGCCGAGGACGCCGCCTTCCGCGCAGGACGGGACCATGCCGGGAGGCGGGGGCTCCGGGTACAGGCAGCGGTAGCAGGGACCGTAGTCCGCCCAGAACACGGACGCCTGCCCGTCGAACCGGTAGATCGAGCCCCACACGTACGGCTTGTGCAGCAGCACGCAGGCGTCGTTCACCAGGTAGCGGGTCGCGAAGTTGTCCGTGCCGTCGACGATCAGGTCGTACGGCTCGAAGATCTCCATCACGTTGTCGGCCTCAAGCCGCACCTTGTGCAGGATGACCTTCACGTACGGGTTGACCTCGGCGATCGAGTCGCGGGCCGATTCCGCCTTCGACTTGCCCACGTCAGAGACGCCGTGGATGATCTGGCGCTGCAGGTTCGACTCGTCGACGGTGTCGAAGTCGACGATGCCGAGCGTGCCGACGCCGGCCGCGGCGAGGTAGAGCAGCGCCGGCGAGCCGAGGCCGCCCGCGCCCACGACAAGGACCTTCGCGTTCTTCAGGCGCTTCTGCCCGGCCATGCCGACGTCGGGGATGATCAGGTGACGCGAGTAGCGCTTGACCTCATCGACCGACAGGTCCGCGGCCGGTTCAACTAGCGGTGGCAGCGAGCCAGTGCTTACCGACACAGTGCAAACTCCAGTCAGGTTGACGTCACTTCGATCCCGGCAAGCGGGCACGGGACAGGAATGTTCCACTTCACCGAGCATCAACCGGGTCGCGACGGCCGGAATTCCCTGCGTCCGCGCTTCGCGGGTGCCGCGTCTCCGCAACCATCTCACGGAACAGGGCCGCGACGAGCGCCGGGGCACTCCATCTGCGCGAGATGCCCCGTCTCCGGGAGCACCGCACGCGGGCGTTCGCGGAAGGCGCGAGCCGCCCGCTCCGCCAGCCTCGGGTGCACCAGGCGGTCGTCGGCGGCCGAACAGGACGAGCGACGGGCGCCGTCACCCGCCCGGCCGCGCGCCAGAGCGAGAACGGGCGCGGCCGGAGCGTCTCGGTGACCAGCGTCCGCGCGGCGCCGGCGAGCGAGGCGCCGCCGTAGCTCAAGCGCGTCGCGGCGGCGCAGTTCCTCGACCTCAAGGGCGAACCGCGCCGGGTGCAGCCGCGGCCGGGTCGGAGAAGCAGGTCGCGAAGACGCCCGCCGACCCGGTTCTCCACCGGGTAGCGCACGGCCTAACTGGCGGACCAGCCGCTCGCCGACGAACGGGCAGCGCGAGCACGCGGGAAGTGCGCCACCGGGCCGGCGGACCTTACGGTCCGGCAGCGCCGGCGGAGATGAGGGTGAGCGTCTTCACCAGGTCAGGGCGGCGGGCCGCGACCCGGACCGACACCGCGCCGCCCATCGAGTTGCCGACCAGGTGCACCGGGCCCGCGCCCCAGGGCCTCGATCAGCCGGATCACCGTGCCCGCCAGGGCGCTGACCGAGTAGCCGGCGCCCGTCTTCGGCGGCGGGGAGAACCCGGAGCCCGGCAGGTCAACGCGCGGCGCAGTCGAAGTCGGGCGCGAGCTCGGCCATCAGGTCGGTCCAGTTGGTGGCCGCACCGGACATCCCGTGCACGCAGAGCACGAGTTCCCTCGCGCCGATGCAGCCGGAGCGGGCGTCTCCGGCCAGCCAGACACTGCTCGCCGCTCGGCGAGGGTGACCATCCGGCCGGGCCAGTGCGGGACCGGGGCTCGTCACGCGCTCGCCTTCCTGCGGCTCGCCGCAGGCTTGCGCTGCTTCTGGCGCGGCGCTGGCGGCGGCACCGCCGTCCGCGTCCTTGGCCCGGCTCGCCTTGGCCGCCTCGACGCTCGCGCGGAGCGTCTCGGTGAGGTCGGCGGGCCCGCCCGGCGAGCCCGGCGGGGATCGCCGTGCCCGCCGGGCGGACCACCTCGTTGCCCTCGATCTTGGCCTGGACGAGCGCTTCCAGCGCCTCGCGGTAGGCGTCCTTGTACAGCGACGGGTCGAAGTCCTCGGTCATCGTGTCGATCAGCGACGCCGCCATCTTCAGCTCCTGGGTCCTGATGTCGACGTCCTCGTCGAGGAACTTGAAGTCCGGGGCGCGCACCTCGTCCGGCCACAGCAGGGTCTCGAGGACGAGCACGCCGTCCCGTACCCGCAGCGCGGCCAGCGCCTCGCGCTGCCTGATCGCCACCTTGGCCACCGCCACCCGGCCCGACCGCTCCAGCGCGTCGCGGAACAGCACGTAGGCGCGCACCCCGGCGGGCTCGGGCTCCAGGTAGTACGCCTTGTTCGCCAGGATCGGGTCAAGCTGGCCCGCCGGGCTGAAGTGCAGCACGTCGATCCGTTTCGCGGTGGCGAGCGGCAGGTCCTTGAGGTCATCGTCGGTCAGCACCACGACGTCGCCGGTGGCGAGCTCGTACCCCTTGGCCACGTCGGAATACGGCACTTCCTGCGCCGTCGAGCGAGCAGAACCGGCGGAACTGGATCCGGCCGCCGTCCTCCCGGTGCACCTGGCGGAACGCGACGTCCCGCTGCTCGGTCGCCGCGTAGAGCTTGACCGGAATGACCACCATGCCGAACGAGATCGCTCCGGCCCAGATGCTCCGCATGCCTTCTCCCTACCCAGAACCGCACCCCGCTGACATCCGGCGCTGTCCGATTTACCGATTCGGCAGTACGTTCGAGGCCTGTTCCGCCAGGGAACGGTCGGCTGACAATGACCGGCAGAGGGCAGGCAAGTTACTGGTCGCGGAGGTCGGGCAATGAGTGAGGTGGCCAGCGGAATCAGTAAGCACCAGTGCGTCCGCGAATGGCGGACTTTGCCATCGGGCGTGCGGCGAGGTGGCCGCATGAGCGAGCTCCTCCGAGCGAATACTGCGAGTACAGGTGCGTCCGGCGAATGCGGACTCCGAGCGCCAGCGGAGGTGGCCGGCAGTGAGCGAGCTGAGCATGGAAACGCCGGACGAGGACGCCGCCGAGCAGGCCAGAGAGGTCCCGGAAGACGACGGGGAGGAACTGGCAGAGCTGCCTTTCGAGGTCGACGAGGCCGACGCCGCGGAACAGATCAGGGACGCGGGCTATGACGACGAGGACTATCGTTAATAACCATCGTCCCAACCCGGAGAATATGGTGACCGCCACTTCTACCACTCGACCCACGGGGAACCCGCCTCCCACGGCTTGCCCGCCGCCGGCAGCTGCTCGACGCGGCCATGGAGGTGTTCGTCGCCCGTGGCTACCACGCCGCGGCGATGGACGAGATCGCGGAACGGGCAGGTGTCAGCAAGCCGGTCCTCTACCAGCACTTCCCCGGCAAGCAGGAGCTTTACCTGGCGCTGCTCGACGAGAGCGTGGGCCGGCTCGTCGAGGCCGTGGCCGGCGCGATCCGCTCGACGACCGACAACCGGCAGCGGGTCAACGCCACCTTCGCCGCGTACTTCGAGTACGTGGCCGAGCACAGCGGGACCTTCAAGCTCGTCTTCGAGTCGGACTTCACCAACGAGCCGGCCGTCCGCGCCAGGCTCGACGCGGCCGACCGGGAGTGCGCCGACCTGATCAGCCAGGTGATCAGGGAGGACGCCGGCCTGGCGGACGACGAGGCCTACCTGCTGTCCATCGGGATGCTCGGCATGGCCCAGGTCAGCGCGCGGTACTGGCTCAGCACGCTCGGCTCGATCCCCAGGGAGGCCGCCGAGCAGCTCGTCGCGCGGCTCGCCTGGCGCGGCATCAGCGGCTGGCCGCGCACGTCCGACCAGGGCGAAGCCCACTAGCGCCGCCAGAGGACGCAGCCAATAAGGGGAATCATGGAAGTCAAGATCGGCATCCAGTCCGTTCCGCGCGAACTCGTCGTGGACACCGACGCGACCGCCGAGGAAGTCGAGCGCGACCTGGCCGCGGCGCTCGCCGCGGAGGACGGCAAGGGGCTCTTCGCGCTCACCACGCAGAAGGGCGGCCGGGTCCTCGTTCCCGCCGACAAGATCGCCTTCATCGAGTTCAGCACGGACCAGGCGCGCCGGGTCGGTTTCGGCAACATCGTTTGATTCGAGAGCATCGTGTGGTCCTAGAAAGCCCCCTGGTACCGTGGGTGGCTGATGGAGACAACAGGAATGTCATAGGACCAGTTAGCGTTGGGATAGATGCGGCAGCCCGTGCGTGCGCGTGCCTGAGACGTCAGGCGCGGGCACGGGCGATGCGCGCACGGAGGAACCCCTGACAACTCAACCCACCCAGTCCGAGGCCAGCGACGAGGCACCAGCCAGCCCCCCGGCACCGGAGCGGCCGCATGCCGTGCCGTTCCGCGACCTTGGCGTCGACGAAGTAATCTGCACCGCGCTTGACGACGCGGGCATCCACACCACGTTTCCCATTCAGGCGCTGACGCTGCCGCTGGCCATCGACGGCCAGGACATCATCGGCCAGGCGCGCACCGGCACCGGCAAGACCCTCGCGTTCGGCGTGCCCATGCTGCACCGGCTGGCGACCACGCTCGCCGCCGCGCGCGCGGCCAGGCAGCCCGCCGCCCTCGTCGTGGTCCCCACCAGGGAACTGGCCATCCAGGTCGCCGAAGACCTCAAGCAGGCCGGCGCCCGGCTCGGCGCGCGCGTGCTCACCGTCTACGGCGGGCGCGCCTACGAGCCGCAGATCGAGGCGCTGACGGCCGGCACCGACATCGTTGTCGGCACCCCTGGGCGGCTGCTCGACCTCGCCAACCGCAAGAACCTCGACCTGAGCCAGATCCGCGCGCTCGTCCTCGACGAGGCGGACAAGATGCTCGACCTCGGGTTCCTGCCCGACGTCGAGCGGCTGCTGCGGCTCACCCCGGACGACCGGCAGACCATGCTGTTCTCGGCGACGATGCCGGGCGAGGTCGTCACGCTGGCCCGCCGCCACATGCGCCGGCCGACCAACATCCGCGCCGAGGAGCCGGACGAGTCCGCGCCGCCGCCGCTGACCACGCAGTACGTCTACCGGACGCACCACCTGGACAAGATCGAGGTCCTCGCGCGGGTGCTGCAGGCCAAGGACCGCGGCCTGGCCATGGTGTTCTGCCAGACCAAGCGGGCCGCGCGACCAGGTGTCCACCGCGCTCGCCGACCGCGGCTTCGCGGCGGCGACCGTGCACGGCGACCTGGGCCAGGCGCAGCGCGAGCGCGCGCTGCGCGCCTTCCGCAGCGGCAAGGTCGACGTGCTCGTCGCCACCGAGGTGGCCGCCCGCGGCATCGACGTGGACGACGTGACGCACGTGATCAACTACGAGTGCCCGGACGACGAGAAGACCTACCTGCACCGGATCGGCCGCACCGGCCGGGCCGGCCGCACTGGCGTGGCCGTGACGTTCGTCGACTGGCGCGACATGCACCGCTGGAAGCTCATCAACGACGCGCTCGGGATCGGCCAGCCCGAGCCCGCGGAGACGTACTCCACCTCCGAGCACCTGTTCACCGACCTGTCCATCCCGCCGGGCGCCACCGGCACGCTGCCCCGCGAGCTGCGCGGTACCAGGGCCGGGCTGGCCGCGGAGGCGGAAGAGGACCTCGGCGAGACCGGCCGCACCCGCTCCCGGCGGCGTTCGTCCGGCGGCAGGCCACGGACGCTCCGGGTCAAAGAGGACCAGCGACGGCACGGGCTCCCGGGGCGACGGCACTGTCCTGAAACAGGACACGGGCTCAGACGACCGACGGGGAGCGGCGAGTCCGGCGAGGCCGCCGAGCCCCGCGCCCCGCGTCGCCGCCGCCGCACCCGCGGCGGCCGTGAGCTGGCCCGCGAAGCGGCCGCGGAGCCCGCGTCGCCGCAGGAGAGCGCGCAGCAGGCCTCCTGACATGTCCACGCCGACCTCGCTTGAGCTACCCGAGGGGACGCGGCGAGCCACCGTGGCAACGGCGCGCGGCGAGTTCGCCGTGCTCGACGCGATGCCCGCCGCCGGCCCCTGCGAGCTGGGCACGGCACTGCTCGTGCCCGGCTACACCGGCAGCAAGGAAGACTTCATCGCGATCCTCGGCCAGCTCGCCGCGGCGGGCCGCCGGGTCATCGCGATCGACCAGCGCGGCCAGTACCAGACAGCCGGTCCGGATGACCCGGATGCCTACGACCCGCGTGAACTCGGCGCCGACGTCACGGCGCTGTTCGAGGCGACGCAGGCGACTCACCTGCTTGGCCACTCCTTCGGCGGCCTCGTCGTCCGCGAGTCCGTTCTCGGCGGCTGCTCGCCGGCGTCGCTCACGTTGCTGAGCTCCGGGCCGGCCGCGCTCCCGGGCCCGCGGCCGAGGTCTCCACTCCATGCTTAACTACCTGGACGGCACCCCGACGTCGGGTTTGCGCGACAAGATCGCCGAGCTCTGGGAGAGCGTACTCAAGCCGGAGGCGGTCGCGGCCGGCGTCGCGCACCCGGTCATGGCCTTCCTGGAAGAGCGCGTGCTCGCCAATAACCCGACCGGCCTGGTCACCATGGCGACCTACCTGCTCAAGGCGGAGGACAAGACCACCGAGCTCGCCGCGCTGGGGAATCCCGACCTTCGTGCTTTACGGCGAGGAGGATAATGCCTGGCCGACCAGCCAGCAGCGCGACATGGCAGGCGCGCTGAACGCCGAGCACACCTGCATCCCCGGCGCTGCGCACAACCCGAACGTCGAGGCCCCGGCCAGCACGGCCCACGCCCTGACCAGGTTCTGGCACTCAGCCGAGTAACTACACCTCGGCTAACTACAGTTCGGCCAGGGCGTCCCACGGGCGGCGCTGAACTGCGGCCGCCTGACCTTCCGGGCAGCTGCGCAGGTAGTCGCACCAGCCGCAGGCCGGGCCCGGCCGCGGCGGGAACACCTCGTCGTATTTTTCCCTGGGCAGCACTGCTCGCATCCGCTCGTCGGCGTCCGCGCACTCGGCCGCCGACATTCTCGGCCCGGCGCAGGTGCCGCTGCAGCGATTCGCCGGTGTGTTCCCAGGCGAGCACCTGCCCGGACGGCAGGTGGTGCAGTTCCACCCGGCGGCATTCGCGGCGCAGCGCCCGGGACGCGGCCAGCGCGTAGATTGCCAGGGCGAGCGAACTGCGCGCGTCATCGACGGAGAGCAGATGACGGCCGGTCTTGTAATCGACGACGACGAGTTCAGTTCCCTCGTCGCTCGTCCCTCCACCGGCCGCGCGCGGACGAGCGTCGAGCCGGTCGATCCGGCCGGAGACCGCTATCTTGTCGGTTCGCGTCGCGACCGTCCGTTCCACGCCGACCGGTTCGTCGGCCGGGTCGAGCCCGCTGACGTACGTCTCCACCAAGGACCTCGCCCAGTCCCGGTAGCGGGCCGACTGCGCGTCGCCGGCGAAGCCCTCGCCGATCCAGCCCTGCATCAAGAGCACGCCCGCGGCCTGCACCGTGCGCCGGGGCAGCGGCAGCCGCCACCAGCCCGCCAGGGCGTTGTGCACGGACGCACCGAGGCTGTTATGCGCCCAGGGCGGCCCCTTCGGCGGGACCGGCCGGTCCAGGTAGCTCATCCGGTACTTGCGGGGGCAGTCAAGCCACGTTGCGAGGCGGGTCGGCGTACATGAGTAGAGCCGCCTCGGCATCCCTTCGAAACCGAGCTGTTCCATCGCCATCGGAGGACTTCTTAGCCGATCTGCCCGGCGGGTCCGGCCGACACCCAGCCGTCGAACCGCTTGGCGACATCGCTGATCGTGGTCTCCTCGCCGTGGCCGGGCAGCACCCGGGTCCGCAGCGGCAGGTCGAGTAGCCGCTCACCGATCGCGGTGAGCTGGCCGGGGAAGTCGGCGAATACTCCCTCATGCGCGACCGGGCCGCCCGCGGTCAGCGCGTCGCCGGTGAACACGGCTTCGAGGCCCTCGCAGTAGAGGCTGACCGAGCCGGGCGTGTGGCCCGGCGTGTGAATGACCTCAAGCTGCACGTCCGCGACGTCGAACCGGCCGCCGTCGGCCATCTCGATCTCCGGGTCGCCGCTGCCCTGAGCAGTGCGCCACAGCAGCCGGTCGGCCCGGTGCAGCGCCACCGGGGCCTCGTCGCGCTCCGCGACCTCGACCGCGGCGGCGATGTGGCTGGCGTGTCCGTGCGTGCAGATCACCGCGAGGATCTCACGCTCGCCGATCTGCTCCAGCACGCTTTCCGCGTACTCGCCTGGGTCGATGACGATCACCTCGTCGTCGTCACCGATGAGCCACGCGTTTGCCTCGGTGGCCTCAGGCACCACGGCCGCATGCTCACCGTCGTCGGCGAGGACTTCTCGATCTCCCACTCGCGGCGACCACACCCGTTCGACCCGAGCTTCCACGACCCGCACCTCCGCCACAGGCGCCCCAGCCGAGCGCCGATCCGAACCCCACTGTGCTAGCCGACACTTTAGCCGTGCCCGCCCGCGCATGTGGCGCGGGACCGGAGCGTGTAAGAGGATTAAGCGAGATACCAAGGCGAGCAGCCGCTCGTAGTCCTCCGGCGGCGTCGTTTCACTCCCCAAACCATAGCTGCCGCCTTCTGCGGGTCGTCCCCCCGGGAGGTAGCTACCGTGGTCGTCGCTGCCGCCGGTGGCGATCAGGTTCAGCGACTTGGCGAGCTGAGCCAGCCACGCGCGCTGCGATTGGTCATGGTCGGGATGGAATACCTCGATCCCGCACAGGCCCGCATCGGCCAGCCCCACGATGACCTCGTCGGAGACCTCGTACCCGGGCGAGCGGGGGTGAGCGAGCACTGGTACGCCGCCTGCCGCCCTGACCAGCCCCACCGCCCGGGCGAAGCCAGGCGCGTACCGCTCGACGAAGGCACGGCCGCCGTCGGCGATCCAGTCAGCGGTGAACGCGTCCGCGGGCGCGGCGATGGCGCCGGCGGCGGCCAGGGCGCGGGCGAGGTGCGGGCGTCCGACAACCGCGTCACCCGCGATCGCGGAGACCTGCTCCCAGGTGACGTCGGCACCGAGCTCTCGCATCCGGTCGACCATCGCTTTTGCCCGGTACGTGCGGTCATCGCGGATCTGTGCCGTCTCGGCGCACAGATCCGGGTCCTCCGGGTCGAAGAGATACGCGAGCAGGTGCACGCTACGGCCGTCGAGCTGGCAGGACAGCTCCATACCGGGAACAAGCGTCAGGCCGGCAGGCAGCGCGGCTCTGGCCTCGGCGATACCCGCCTGCGTGTCATGGTCGGTGAGCGTCACCACGTCAAGACCCGCCGCTCCCGGCCCGGCGCATCACCTCGGCAGGCGCGTCCGTCCCGTCCGAGGCATTGCTGTGAACGTGCAGGTCAATACGCAAGGCCAACCCTCCATCAACGGGCACCGCACCGGCCTCAACCTTAGCCACAGCCGACGCACCCGAGGCACTGCGGTCCACAGAGCTATCGCTGCCCCCCGGACTGCTTGTGGCTAATTCATCAGTGGCTTCACTGCCGTTGCTCCGGGCCGGGCTTATGCCCGGTGAGGGTGTTTCCAGGGTGCCTCCTGCTGCGAGCCGCCGCTGCCCGGCTCTTTCCCCGTAGACGCTCTCTGATCTGGGCAGCGATCTGTCCGGATATGTCCGGCCGGGAAGCCTGCCCGCCACGCGATGCGAGACAGGACCAGCAATAACCACCCGGGTCCCCCGGGAAACCAGCGGGCCAGCTACCTCAACCTCTGACTACACACTCGGCACCGCAGGGCGCCGTGCCGACGAGGGGACATTTGAGAAGGGACTCGCGGAAGTCGCCCGGGGCGGCAGCGGACCAACAACCGGAACCGACCGGATACGCACCCGGCGCCGCAGGCACCGTCCCGGGCGCCGCCCGGCGAGGGGGCTATGGGGGAGGGACTCCCCCATGCGCGGGGGGTCACCGGGGGGGGTTGACCCCCCGGGGGAAATACTGCAGATGGGGCGAGAGGGCGCCGAATGGTACGTCGACGAGTTCCTGCACGGGGTCGCGCAGGTCGCGGAGCGGCAGCGGCTCGACGAGCAGCGTTCCAGCCGTGTCCGGCCACAGTACGATCCACAACCAGCTCGCGGCCACCTCGCCGACGAAGATGGCCTTACCGCGCGACTCCACGAGCCAGAGCGGCGCCTCGTGATTAGCGACCTTGACGGTCGCGTGCGGCGGGCTGGCCGCGAAGCCGTCGCCCGGGTCCAGCCCAGGCAGTCCGGACAGGCCCGCGCCCAGGCCCACGCCCGGCTCTTCGGCGATGATCAGCATTTCCGCCGGTCCGCCGAGCGGGTTGGGCCCGGAAAGGGCCACGGCCGAGCCGAGCGTCCCGGTGCGGTCATCCCCTGCGCCGGTGAAGCCGCTGACCAGCCAGCCGGTCGGCAGCGGCCACGGCAGCCAGACCGGAACCTTCGCCTGCCGCACCAGGGCCTGCAGACCGTCCATCGTCGGCAGTTTCGCGGGGGCCAGGGGGTGAATCTCCCCGTGCAGGTCGCAGCGCCACGCGCTCGACCACGCTGTCGGAGCATGCGCTTGACTTCCGCATCGCGGGCATACCGCTCTCATCACCACGTCGGCGGTTATTTACCCAGGCGTGTCGCGACCCAACCCGTAGGCGGCCCTGCCCTTCACCGCGATGACCAGCGCCAACTTGCGCGAGGCTTCGTCGATCATCTCGCCGTCCAGCATGACCGCGCCGCGCCGGTCCGCCGACGTGGCCCGCTCGTAGGCCTCAAGGATGCGCACCGCCCGGGCATACTCGTCGGGCGTCGGGGTGAACGCGCGGTTGACGACTTCGACCTGGGCCGGGTGCAGCACCCACTTGCCGTCGTAGCCGAGCGCGGCGGAGCTGGTCGCGGCGGCGCGCAGCCCCTCGGTGTCACCGATCCTCGCGTAAGGCCCGTCGATGGCCTGCAGTCCGCGGGCCTTCGCCGCGACCAGCATCCGCATCAGCGGGTAATGATGCGCGTCGAACGCATACCCCTCCGGCTGTCCGCCCACCGTTAGCGAGCGCATCCCGATCGAGGCCATGAAGTCGGCGGGGCCGAAGACCAACGAGACCAGCCGGGATGACGAAGCCGCGATCGCCTCGACGGCCGCCAGCCCGGCCGCGTCCTCGATCTGCGCCTCGATCGCGATCCGCCCCGGCTCAAGACCGAGCGAACGCTCAAGCTGTCCGAGCAGCACGTCCAGCCAGACGACAGCCCCCGGTCCGCTCACCTTGGGCAGGATCAGCGAGTCAACGGCACCCGGCGCGCCTTCGACCACCGCGATGACGTCCCGGTAGGCCCACGGCGTCGTAACGTCGTTGACCCGCACCGCCACGAGCTTCCCGTCCCACCCGCCGGCCTTCAGCGCCGCGACCGCAAGCTCACGCGCGCCAGCCTTCGCATCGGGCGCGACCGAGTCCTCCAGATCGAGCATGACCTCATCGACAGCCAGCCCCCGCGCCTTCGCGAGAAACCGCTCGCTGCTGGCCGGCACCGACATACACGTCCGCCGCGCCCGGTACATATCGTCCACAGCCGCGACGATATCCCCGTCCGGGCGGGGCAGCGCACCCCACCCGTACGACAGTCAGGGGACACGACCACGTGAAACACCGATTCGTTCGGACAAACCGGCTTTTGAACTCGAACCGTCAGGTTGATACCCGGTTATAAGCAAGTGAACGTTTGGTTCAGCGATACCCCAACCCGGTTGCCCGCGACTTAGCCAAGCCTATGCTGGCGATGCCCAGCCAAGCTCCCCGCGCGGCGGCAGACGGATTACCCCGAGGAATGCCGGATGGTTATGCGCCACAGACGCCTGATCGCGACCGCGGGCGCGGCGCTCACCACGCTCATCGCGACGCTGACCGCTTGCGGCTCGAGCGGCGGCCAGCCGTCTGACGCCAGTACCGTCATCACCGTCAGCGGAAACCAGTGCGGGGGAAGCTGGTCGGTTCCCGGTCCCGGCTGGCACACCATCCAGATCAGCAACCAGGGAACGGGCGGCGCCGAGATCGACCTGGTGGACCCGGCCAACGGCGCGGTGTACGCCGAGATCGAGAACACCGGCCCCGGCACGGTGGACCCGATCACCATCGACTTCGGTTCGGGGAAGTATGCGCTGCTCTGCCTGTTCAGTGACGTTAACCCGCTGCGCGGGGCTACGGTCACGGTGGCCGGGCACTCCGCTGGCACGCCGGCGGTCCTCCCGGTCACCTACAACGACCTCATACCGCTCGCGAAGAAGTACGCGACGGTTGAGGAGGCGGCGATCAAGGTGATGGCGTCGCAGACCGCGACGCTCGCCGCCGCCGTGCGCAACGGGAACCAGCCGGCGGCCCGCCGCGACTGGCTGACCGCGCACCTGCAGTACGAGACGCTCGGCGACGCCTACGACGCTTTCGGGAACTTCGATACCGAGATTGACGGCCGGGCCGATCCGACCGGGGTCAGCAGCCCGCAGTGGACCGGGTTCTTCCGGCTTGAGTACGGGCTGTGGCACGGGCAGTCGCTGGCGTCGCTCGTTCCGGTCGCCAACGCACTAAACGGCTACGTCGACCAACTCGTCACCTGGTGGCCGACGCAGCAGGTCCCGCTCGCCGACCTCGGGCGGCGGGCCCACGAGGTCATCGAGAACGCGCTCGAGTTCCAGCTCACCGGCCACGACGACTACGGCAGCGGCACCACGCTCGCGAGCACGGACGCCGCCATCACCGCGAGCCGCGTGCTTCTCAACCTGCTGCACCCGCTGATCGCGCCCAGGTATCCGGCGCTGCCCTCGGTTTACTCAGGGCTGAGCCAGTTGCAAACACTGCTGGAAAAAGAGAAGCTGCCGAACGGCTGGTGGGTTCCCGTCTCGGCGCTGCCGACCGCCACCAGGCAGGCGATCGACGCGGCGTGCGGGCAGGTGCTGCAGGAACTCGCTCCCATCGCGTCGATCACCGAGCCGAGGAACACCGCCAATGACTTCTGAGCCGGAGGAAACGTCTTCCGCGCAATCGGCGTCGCCCGCGCCAGTGTCGCCGCCGCCGGAATCGCCTGAGCCTGGCCGCTCCCGGCCGGGACGGCGGTCGTTCCTGCGCGGCCTGGCCGGCGGCGTCGCGGGCGGCGTGGTCGCCGGCGGGGCCGGGGGCGCGGTCGCCGGGTACTTCTCCCACGGCGCCCCGGTCGACCCTTCCGCCGTCGACAACGAGGCCGCGGTGACGGGCCAGTTGCCTGCCGTTCCATTCCACGGCAAGTACCAGGCGGGCATCTTGCCGGCCGCGCAGCGGGCCACCGCCGTGGTGTCGTTCAATGCGACGGCAGAGGGCAAGTCCGAGCTTGTTGACCTCTTCCAGACGGTGACCGACCGGGTGCGGTTCCTGACCACGGGAGGCACGCCGCCGCCGGTCGGGATCGACGGGCCGCCGTCGGATTCGGGGGTGCTCGGGCCGACGGTGGTGCCCGACGGGCTGACCGTGACGTTCGGCGTGGGCTCCACGCTCTTCGACGACCGCTACGGGCTCGCCGCCCTGCGCCCGCAGCACCTGACCCCGATGAGTTCATTCCCCAACGACGACCTCGATCCGGCGCAGTGCGGCGGCGACCTGATCCTGCAGTTGTCCGCGGGTAACTCGGACACCGTGATCCACGCGCTGCGGGACATCGCGAAGAATACCCGCGGCGGGATGCAGATCAACTGGCGGATCGACGGGTTCAACTCGCCCGCCCGGCCGACCGGGACCGTATCGCGGAACCTGCTCGGGCACATGGACGGGATCGCGAATCCGGCGGTGACATCGGCCACGCAGATGGACTCGCTGGTGTGGGTGGACGACCCCGGAGCGCTGGGTGAGCCGTCGTGGACGGCCAATGGCAGCTACTTCGTGGTACGGCTCATCCGGATGTTCGTCGAGTTCTGGGACCGGGTGGACATCGAGGAGCAGGAGACCATGATCGGGCGGCGGCGCGCCACCGGGTTCCCGCTCGACGGCACCTCGATCTACTCGATTCCGAACTACGCGGCCGACCCGACCGGTGACGTGATACCGCTCACCGCGCACATTCGGCTCGCCAACCCGCGCACGCAGCAGACCGCCTCCAGCCAGATCCTCCGCCGCGGCTACAACTACGACCGGGGCATCGATCAGGTTGGTGACCTCGACATGGGACTCATCTTCACCTGCTTCCAGCAGGACGTCACGCGTCAGTTCGAGACGGTGCAGACGCGGCTGATCGGTGAGCCGCTTGTCGACTACGTGCTGCCGTTCGGTGGCGGTTACTTCATGGCACTGCCTGGAGTGACCGGGCCGAGTGATTACTTCGGCCGTGCGATGCTGGCCTGATCCTTCCGCCGGGGGCCGCCCGGCCCTGGTGGTAACTGTGCGTAATAGCGAGAATGCCGTATTCGTTCGGACCATCCATTATTGTTTTTGATTTCGGTCCAGGCACACTAACCTTAAGAGCAGCTGAATGCGACCTGAGAGTTCTATCTCGTTTATTGTTGACCTCTCGTTCGCTTTCTAGTCATTTTGACCGCGTTGCGACGTAAATCAACTGTGAAACGGTTCTACGCCGGGGACGCGTTTACCGCTGCCCCGGCGGCGGCCTTGCCTGGCTCGCCGGCCGATGAAGTCCCGCAGAACTCAGGAGGCTGAGCATGGGCTTTAGCCCAATTGCTTGGAGCAGGCGCAGCCGGCTCCGGCCGTACCTCGTCGCAACGGCGGCGGTCGCCCTCGCCGCCGGCGCGGCGGCAGGTGCCACCGCGGCCAACGCGAGCACCTCGGTAAACCGCGCGTTTGCCGGCTACACGACACCCTCGACGGTGTCAACGACGCTTTACCGCGGCAGCACGAGCACGCCGATCAAGCACGTGGTCGTGCTGTTTGACGAGAACGAGTCGTTCGACCACTACTTCGGCACGTATCCGTATGCGACGAACACCGACGGCACCAAGTTCACCGCCAAGCCCGGCACCCCGACGGTGAACGGCCTCTACACCAAGATCACCAAGTCTGGCCCGGTCGGCCCGCTGCTCACCAGCAACCCGAACGAGTACAACCCGCAGCTGCTGACCCCGGCTGAGGCACTCACCTCCGACCAGAACCACGACTACACGCCCGAGCAGGACGCCGTCGACAACGGCAAGATGGACAAGTTCGTCCAGGAGACCGAGTCCTCGACGCCCGCCGCGGGCTGCGCCCCCGAGTACTGCCCGCCCGGCATCGTCATGGACTACTTCGACGGCAACACCGTCACCGGGCTGTGGAACTACGCGCAGAACTACGCGATGAGCGACAACAACTATGACACCGTCTTCGGCCCCTCCACTCCCGGCGCGCTCAACGTGACGTCCGGTGACACGCAGGGCGCCGAGGCACTCACCCCGACCTGGGCCACCGACCCCAGCCAGCCGGCCACGTCGAGCGCCATCGTGGACGGGGCGATGAGCGGCGACGTCGACCCGTACTACGACGAGTGCTCGGACACCAACCACACCACCACGGGCGCGCTCGGCGTGCTGAGCGGACAGAACATCGGCAACCTGCTGAACGCCGGCCACGTCACCTGGGGCTGGTTCCAGGGCGGCTTCGCGCCGACCTCGACCAACAGCGGCGGCGCGGTCTGCGGTGCGACCTCTGACAACATCGCGGGCGTCGCCGACGCGGAGTACTCGCCGCACCACGACCCGTTCCAGTACTTCGCGTCGACCGCGAACCCCGCCCACCTGGCGCCGAGCTCGCTGAAGGAGATCGGCTACACCGACCAGGCCAACCACCAGTACGACCTGTCGTACTTCGCCGACGCGCTGAACGGCACCGGCGGCGCCACGCTGCCCTCGGTTTCCTACCTCAAGGCGCCTGAGGCCGAGGATGCGCACCCCGGTTACTCCGACCCGCTGGACGAGCAGAAGTTCATCGTCAGCGAGGTCAACGCGATCGAGAAGTCCAAGTACTGGGCGTCGACCGCGATTGTCGTCACCTACGACGACTCCGACGGCTGGTACGACAGCGCTGTGCCGCCGGTCATCAACGGGTCGAACGACTCCGCCACCGACACCGCGCTGTGCACCAGCAAGGCGGTCACCGTTGGCACCACGACCGACCGCTGCGGCTTCGGCCAGCGGCTCCCGATGATCGTGATCTCCCCCTACACCCGGACGAACTACGTCAGCAACAACCTCACCGACACCACGTCCGTCGTGAAGTTCATCGAGAACAACTGGCTCTACGGCCAGCGCATTTCCGACTCGTACGATGCGGTCTCCGGTTCGCTCGACGCCCCTGGCGGCCTGCTTGACTTCAACACCCGGCCGCACTTCGCCCCGGTAATCCTCAACCCGACGACCGGCGCGGTTGTCAGCGGCGGGAAGTCCGGGTACTAACCCCGTAACAGTCACCCAGCCTCTCTTGTAGTGGTTTCCTTGCCCCCGTGTCCGGGCTGCCCGGACACGGGGTGCGGAGATATCGCCGCTCCGCACCCAATAAGGTGGCGCTCTTTGCCATCAGACCCACATACCCCGTCCGCGCGCCAGCGCGGACACCGGGGGGTACGGGGGGTCGTCCCCCCGGGAGATAGGGCTATGTTGCGCGCCCGATACGATGGCGGTTTCTGCCATCGGGCGCGCAACATGAGGGGCATGAGTTCCCCGCTTCCCACTCGAGACCAGGTGCTGACCGCGCTGGCCGGCGTCAACGACCCCGAGATCGGACGCCCGATCACCGAGCTCGGCATGGTCAAGTCCGTCGAGATCACTGACGACGGGTCCGTCGCCGTCGGTGTCTACCTGACCGTCGCCGGCTGCCCGATGCGCGACACCATCACCAGCCGGGTCTCCGACGCGGTGGGGCCGCTGCCCGGCGTGACCGGCGTCCGGGTGGAACTCGACGTGATGACCGAGGAGCAGCGCAAGGACCTGCAGATCAAGGTCCGCGGCGGCGGCCCCGAGCGGGTAATCCCGTTCGCGCAGCCGTCCTCGCTGACCAAGGTGTACGCGATCGTCAGCGGCAAGGGCGGTGTGGGCAAATCATCGGTAACCGTAAACCTGGCGGCCGCGCTTGCCGCCGCGGGACACAAGGTGGCCCTCATCGATGCCGACATCTACGGCCACTCCGTGCCGCGGATGCTCGGGGTCACCGGGGCCCCCACGAAGGTCCAGGACATGATCATGCCGCCCGCCGCGAAGGGCGTGAAGGTCATCTCGGCGGGCATGCTCAAGCCGCCTGGTCAGGACGCGCTCCCGATCCGGGGTCCGATCCTGCATCGCCTACTTGAGCAGTTCCTCGCCGACTTCTACTGGGGCGACCTGGATTACCTGCTCATCGACATGCCACCGGGAACCGGCGACGTGGCGCTCTCCCTCGCCCGGCTGGTGCCGGGAGCCGAGCTTGTCATCGTGACGACTCCGCAGGTAGCCGCCGCGGAGGTCGCTAAGCGCGCGGGCACACTGGTCACACAGACCCACCAGCGTGTCATCGGCGTCATCGAGAACATGTCGTACCTGCTTTGCCCGCACTGCGGCGAGGCGATGGACGTCTTCGGCTCCGGCGGCGGCGAGACCGTTGCCGCGGCACTCACCCAGCTCACCGGGGTGGAGGTGCCGCTGCTTGGTCAGATCCCGCTCGACGTGCGGCTCCGGGAAAGCGGCGACAGCGGCAACCCGCTCGTCCTCGCCGACCCGTCCGCGCCGGCCTCGTTCCAGCTGTCCAAGATCGCCGAGTCGCTCGCAAGCAAGGGACGCAGCCTCGCCTGCCGGATGCTAAGCCTCAGCCCGAGGTAGAGCGGTTACTCCCCGTCCTCAGGTGGCATCGATGTCGAAAGGCGGTTCCTGACCGTCGAGCAGGCTAGCACGCGTACCGTTAGCGGCGGCTATACCGGTCGCCGCCCCAGTCGCACCAGCGCCGTTGAGACCCGTGCTGCCGAGAACCGCGTCCGACGTGCTCTTGAACTCGTCAAACAGCGGCTGCGAGGCATCGCTCATGTCGTCGAGCAGGTGCCTTTGGACGAACCGGCGCGGATTCAGGTCCTCGAAATCGAAGTCCTTGAACTCGGGACCGAGCCCTTCCCGCAGGTCGGCCTTGGCCCCCTCGGCGATCCGGCGCAGGTCGCGCAGCATGCGGCCGGCCTGCGATGCGATTTTCGGCAGCTCATGCGGCCCGAAGACAATGAGCGCGATCACCGCGAGAACCACGAGCTTGAAAGGCGAAAGGTCAAACACTCAGCTCTCCGTCAGCGGTCGATCGAGACTCATACCCACTCTAAACCGTCCGGTCAACTATGTGGACAGGTGGGACGTGTCTCAGCCGAACGGATTGATCACGCGGGCGAGCCGGGTGAATCCGCGCCCGAGACGGTCGAGGACTCCGGGTGAGTCGCCCCGCGGCAGCGCCCCGACCACCTGCGTTACGGTCTGCGGAGGCGCGTCGGCGATCATCGTGTAGACGAGGCCGGGGCCGGCCCAGGTGACCGAGTGCCCGAGCACAAAGGCCTGCTGACCGTCCACCCTCACCTGCTGCCAGCCGGACATTTCCGGCGACAGGGTGCCCCGCTGCACGAAGAGCGAGACGACGTAGAGCCCATCGGAGTACTCAAGGTCGACGACCTCGCCGCTCGTGGTCTCGGTCGACGCGGCCGCGTACAGGGGCAGGTCTCCCGGCAGGCTGCCGAGTACCTGCCAGCCCGCTCCGGCGAGCGAGTTGAGGAACCGGGCCGGCTGGCTGGCCGCGATCCAGGTGGACGGCGACGCGGACGGTGCCGCCTGCGATCGCGCCTGGCCGCCTGGAGCTTGGGCAGGGCGGGCGCGCCGAACTTGACCTGGACGAACTTATCCTGGCTAATCACGTGGTCGGCGTCATCGAAGAGATCGCGGCGCAACGGTACGAATGTCTGCTTGTCCAGCCAGTACCGTGCGGCCAGTGACCCGTCGAAACGGTAGAGCTCTACCACCGTCGCCGCCCGGCCGGCGACGGCCCCGCCGCCCAGGTAGACGGGTACGTAATGCTTACCAAGCAGCGCCATCAGGGACCTGGTAACGCCGAACACGCCCTCGGGGGACCCGGTTGCCGGATCGGAGCTGGCCACCTCGGAGCGGAGCCGGGACGGAGGCTGAGTGGTGGTCGACGTCGCGCCGCTCACTGTCTCGACAAGCGTCTGGCCGCCGCCCTGGTGCCATACCTGAGAGATCGTTTTGACGCTGCCGTCCACGCCCGACTGCGAGATCAGCTCGGTGCCCTGGTACGAGGTCGACAGTCCGGCATCCGCCGCGCTGTTGAGCAGGCTCATGCCCGTGACCTGCTGACTTATCGTCACCCGGCTGAGTACCGCCACGGGCGCTCCCGACTCGCGCTGCACCGACGCGCCGTTGCCGGGTACCGCGGTGCCCGCGGTCGCGGGCGCCACGGGAGACGGACCGTTCAGCGTGCCGTCGAGCGCCGCCGCCGTTGCGCCCGCCTCCGCGCCGGCGACGTGTTCATGTCCCACCACGGCGAGCAGCGCGAGCAGGCCGGGCAGGGTCACCGTCGCCACCGCGGTCATCAGCATGCCGTGGCGCATCACGGAGTCGCCGCCACCACCGGGACGCGCGCGGACACGTCCGCTGGGTCATCGAAGGGAACGTCACCCGAGGTGATCGCGTGCTGTATGTCGTACACCTCAAGCTGCGGCGTGATCTGCGGCCCGGCCGGAGCGGAACTCCCGCCCAGGCCGAAGGCCGTCGTGCCGATCCCGACGACGACAAGAGACAAGGCGCTCCAGAGCACGTATCGGGCCCGTCGGCGACTGAGCAGGCGTCCGGAAGTCAGCGTGGAGTACGGGTCGCGCGCACGGACCCGGCGCCGCTGGACCCGCTCGCGTCCCAGATGCCTGATCGGCGTCTCAGCGGCCAGGTTAGGCGTCCCCGACTGCCCGGGCATCTCAAGTAGGCGCCTGGTCATGTCGCCGCAGTCGATCACCTCGGCGAGCGCACGCAGATCGTGCTTGAGCCGGCGGAGGGCGTTCGCCTCGGTGCGACAGGCACCGCACGCCGCGACGTGGGCGTTCGCCCGGTCGAGTTCCGCGCCGCTGAGCTCGCCGTCGACGAGAGCGGACAACAGGTCTCCGAGGTGAGTCACCGTTCCCGCACCCGCCGATCCCGGTCGCGGTGTGCGAGAGCCGCGCGCAGTTGGGCGCGGCCTCGGTGGATACGGCTCCGTACAGTGCCGAGTTTCACGCCCATGGTGGCCGCGATCTCCTCGTATGAAAAACCTTCGATGTCGCAGAGCACTACCGCTGCCCGGTAGTCCGGTGGAAGCGCCTGCAGTGCCGCCTGGATGTCTCCGTCTAGGTGACTGTCGTCCCATGCCTGCGCGGGCGACTGCTCGGTGCCAGGGACTCGCTGCTCGACTTCATCACCGAGTCCCTCAAACCTGATCCGTTGCCGGCGCCTGGCCCCGTCAAGGAAGAGATTGGTGGTGATCCGGTGCAGCCAGCCTTCGAAGGTCCCCGGCGTATAGGTGGCCAGGGAACGGAAAACGCGGACGAAGACTTCCTGAGTGAGGTCCTCCGCGTCGTGCTGGTTGCCAGTCAGTCGGTAAGCCAGGCGGTATACCCGGGTGGAATGAGTGCGCACGATCTCGTCCCAGCTGGGCGGCACCCACTGGGCCTCGGGATCTTGACCATCCTGTACAGGAATCGCGGACTCTGTCACCAGGTAGAGGCTCTCGCTCATCGAGTTAACTAACGGTCCCCACTAGCTTAAGGTTCCACGGACCAGCGAAATTGGCTAGGCTCACGGCAGTATCAATGTTGAATAGCAGGGCTCAAGGGGGCAGTCATCGACTATGACGAGGCGGCGTATGCGGTTGAGGACGAACCGCTGCTCACCGCCCGAGCCAACGCCGCGGACCTTGGCGGGACCGTCCCTGTCCGCCCGTCGGCGGGCGCCGCGCTGCGGTTCCTCGCGACCGCGATAGCGGCCCGCGCGGTCGTAGAGATCGGCACCGGCTGCGGCAGTTCTGGCATCTGGCTGCTGCGCGGTATGCGCCCGGGCGGCGTGCTCACCAGCGTGGACACCGAACCCGAGTACCATCGCCTCGCACGCAAGTCCTTCGGGCAGGCCGGCTTCGCCGCGAATCAGGCCCGGCTGATCCTCGGCCGCGCCTTTGATGTGCTGCCCCGGCTGTCCGACGGGGGCTACGATCTCGTGTTCTGCGACGCCGACCAGGCCGCCTACCCGGAGTACCTGACGGCCGGCCTGCGCCTGCTCCGCGCGGGCGGCATTATCGTCTTCAACGACGTCCTGCCGCCCGGCGCGGGACCGGCCACCGATGGCGTACGGGAACTCGCCGACATAGTCGGCAACGATGAAAGGCTAGTCCCGCTGCAACTCCCCATCGCGGGCGGCATGCTCGCCGCCATCAAGAGATAAAATTATCCTTTCGCGTACCTGATATGGTGGCGGTTTTTGCCATCGGGCGCGCATCCGGGGGGTACGGGGGCCGCTCCCCCGGGAGATGAGAGTTTCATCCGAACGGTGGGTGGTTTCACGCCCCACCCTGACTCATCCAACGGCCGCCTGGAGTGCGTCACCGAGCTTCACGGCCTCATCAGCGGAAAGCTCAACGACGAGCCTGCCGCCCCCTTCCAACGGGACGCGCATCACGATGCCACGGCCCTCCTTGGTCACCTCGAGCGGGCCATCGCCCGTCCGCGGCTTCATCGCCGCCATGCTGCATCCCCTTCCTTAACGCACGCCTCATGCGAACCGTGCCCAGCCAGGCCCCGCCCATGGCCCACACCGGGCAGCAACAACCGTGTCGATCCGTCGCCCTATTATCCCGTGTTCGGACGCAGAATGGTAATGATCAGCTACGCGCGCCGCCTACCATACCGGGCGAACCGGGTTTCCGGACCTCCCCGTGGGGTGCTCCCCGGTCTTCGAACGCGACCCTCTAGGCGTGATCTTGGGTGCGGATGGACGCACTGCGGCGGCGCCGTCGCTTAGGCGCGCGAGATACTGACGCGATTGCAATGGAAAGCTCAGCATCCGGGAAGACGATGCCGAGATCCTCTGATAAAGAAAACGGAACGCGCCGACGGCTCAGCCGTCGGCGCGTTCTACAACAGGGACCCCCAACATCATTCAGGTTTTCGAAAAACCTGAATGATCTTGGAGATGTCGAGATTCGAACTCGAGTCCTCCGGGACCTCTCTAAGTCTTCTCCGAGCGCAGCCTGCTGTGTTTTTCTCAGCCCCGGCGATCACACAGGCAAGACGCCGACGGGCTCAGTCACTGTTTGATTTCCTAGCCTGCCCCGTGACCGGGCGGGCCAGTTGAGCCTTCTAGCGACGCCAGATTCCGGGCCGAAGGCGCTCCCGGGCTGACGGTCAAACCCTCAGACTTGCTTAGGCAGCAAGAGCGAGAGCGGTCTGTGGGACCGTGACAGTGCGCTTTGAGTTGGCACTTGTGTTTTGCGGTCGCATTTTTACGAGGTTACGTCCGCCACCCTCAGCTCGCTTCTCTTAGATTAACCACCGAAGTCGAAACCAGTCATCCCCCTGTTGAGTTGTAGACGACCACGCGTAGCGTGCCCGCCACCCATGATCTTACTTCCCACAACACTGAACTGCCAACGCAGATTCCCGGGTCGCTGACGACAGCGGACCTACAACGGCGACCACTGACTACGTACCCGGCGCCGCAGGCGCCGTCCCGGGCTTGCCCCGGCGAGGGGGCTACGGGGGAGGGACTCCCCCGTGCGCAGGGGGTCACCGGGGGGATTTTCCCCCGGGGGAGGAAGAGAGAAACAGAGATGGCCCCCGCGGGCGCTGGCGGTGGCCGGAACGCGCCCACGGGGGCCGACCGGCAGGGTCGGAGCCGGTCTGAAGTCCGGGCCTCCCCCGAGATGAGGCCCGGCTCTCAAGTTGACTGGGCCGCAACCCCCCAAGCGAGCCTCAGTCATACGTTAAGACGCCAGAGAGCACCCCAATGGTTGCTTACAGTGACTAGAATTTTGGTAACCGTTCGATAACGGCGCTGCCGACTCTCAGAAACCCCTTTCCCATCAGGGTTTCCACCAGCCAAGATCCTCGACCACACCCTCGCGCACCGCTAGAAGCACCCGATCCCGCTGGACACCTAGCACGAACTTCGATCACAGAAAGTAGTCAAGCGTCGCGCCGCAGAAGGGCTAGGCGACCTTGTAGATCCAGCCGAACGGGTCCGGCTTGTGGCCGTACTGGAGGCCGACGAGCTCTTCCTTCAGCCGCAGCGTGACGGGACCGGGGGCGCCGTCACCGATCGTCCAGCCGCCGGACGGGCCGTCCACCGCACCGATCGGCGTGACCACCGCCGCGGTGCCGCAGCCGAAGACCTCGGTCAGCTCGCCGGAGGCGCAGTCCTGGCGCCACTGGCTTACCGAGACCCTGCCCTCCTCCACCGGGATGCCAAGCGTCGGCGCGAGCTTAAGCAGCGAGTCGCGGGTGATGCCAGGCAGCAGCGAACCGGTCAGCTCCGGTGTGACCAGCCGGGCCGAACTCCCGGACCCGTACACGAAGTACAGGTTGTTGCTGCCCATTTCCTCCACCCACTCGCGGGTGGTCGCGTCGAGCCACACCACCTGGTCGCAGCCCTTATCCACCGCCTGCTGCTGCGCGGCGAACGAGGCTGCATAGTTGCCGCCGGACTTGACCGCACCGGTGCCGCCCGGCGCCGCTCGGGTGTAGTCCTCCGACAGCCAGACCTTGACCGCCTTGCCCTCAGGGAAGTACGACGCGGCCGGGGAGGCGATGACGCAGAACAGGTACTCGCTCGATGGGCGGTTGACCCCGAGGCCCCGCTGGGTAGCGATCATGAACGGGCGCAGGTACAGGCTCTTTCCCTCGCCCTGGGGCACCCACTCCCGGTCCGTCGTCACCAGGAGCTCAAGCGCCCGCAGGAACGTCTCCTCGGGCAGTTCGGCCATGGCCATCCGGCGGGCGCCCGCGTTGATCCGCGCGGCGTTGGCCTGCGGGCGGAACAGCACGATCGAGCCGGATGCCTGCCGGTAGGCCTTAAGGCCCTCGAAGAGCTCCTGGCCGTAGTGGAACACCGACGTGGCCGGGTCCAGGGAGAACGGGCCGTAGGGCTCCAGCTTCCCGTCGTGCCAGCCGCGCTCCTCGCTCCAGCTCAGCGTGATCATGTGATCGGTGAAGACCTGACCGAACCCCGGCGCTTCCAGTACCCGCGCACGTTCGGCGGCTGGCACCTTTGCCTGGGAGGGGTGAATCGCGAACTGGATGTCGGTGTCGGTGCTTGCGGTCATCGCAGGTCAGGTCCTTTCAGGGCGATATACGACTGTATCGTTTCCACGGCGCCAAGTGAGCTTCTGGCCTTCCGGCGCCGGCCCGCGCGGGCATGCCATCGGTGTTGTCATATTGACACCAATGACACGCTCATTGCACGCGGCCGGCGCCGAGTCGGCCTAGCTGCTTACTCGCTTGGCTACGTCGTCACCGACCTCGCTGGTGCTCCGTGTCGCCGAGTCGCCCGCACGCACGAGTACGTCGTCCGAGACCGCCTGCTCGATCTTCGCCGCTGCCTCGGACAGGCCAAGGTGCGTGCACAGCATGGCCGCGGACAGGATCGCCGCGGTCGGGTCGGCCTTGGACTGCCCGGCGATGTCCGGTGCGCTGCCGTGCACCGGCTCGAACATCGACGGAGACGTGCCCTCGGGGTTGATGTTCCCGCTTGCCGCGAGACCGATGCCGCCCGCGATTGCCGCGCCCAGATCGGTGAGGATGTCGCCGAACAGGTTGTCGGTCACGATGACATCGAACCGCTCCGGCTGCGAGACGAAGAACATCGAGGCCGCGTCCACGTGCTGGTAATCCACCGTGACGTCGGGGAATTCCACGGCGAGCGAGTTCACCGTGCGCTGCCACAGGTCGCCCGCGTAGGTCAGCACATTGGTCTTGTGGACCAATGTGAGCTTGCGCCGCGGCCGTTGCTGAGCGAGCGAGAACGCATACCGGGCGACCCGCTCCACACCGAACGCGGTGTTGAACGACTCCTGGGTGGCCAGCTCCTGCGGGGTGCCGCGACGCATCACGCCGCCCGCTCCGGTGTACGGACCTTCGGTACCCTCGCGGACGACGATCATGTCGATCGTCTCCGGTGACCCCTTCGCCAGCGGCGACACGGTGCCCGGGTAGAGCCGGACCGGACGCAGGTTGACATAGTGGTCCAGCTCGAAGCGCAGCCGGAGCAGCAGTCCGCGCTCAAGGATGCCGCTCGGCACTGACGGGTCGCCGATCGCACCGAGTTGGATCGCGTCGTGCGCCCTGATCTCCTCCAGGACCGTCTCCGGGAGCGTCTCCCCGGTCTTGTGATACCGGCGGGCACCCAGGTCGTACTCGGTCGTTTCCCAGGTGACGGCGGGCGTTGCCGCCTTCAGCACCTTCAGCGCCTCGGCCGTGACCTCAGGCCCGATGCCGTCACCGCCGACGACGGCGAGCTTAAAACTGTTTGGCATTTAGAAGCCTCCTCGCGCCTCGCGCGATCGATGGTGGGTTCGCCGTCGGGCGCGCTAGTCATCCTCCGACAGCCAGCTCATCAGCGGGCGGAGCTTGGCGCCGACCTGCTCGATCTGCTCGGCCTGCTCGGCCTCACGGCGCTTGCGGAAGTTCGGCTGGCCCGCGTCGAACTCCTCGACGAGCTCGCGGGTGAACGTGCCGTCCTGGATCTCGCCGAGGATCTTGCGCATCTCGGCGCGGGTCGCGTCGTTGATCAGGCGCGGGCCGCGGGTGTAGCCGCCGAACTCGGCCGTGTCGGAAACCGACCAGTACATCTTGGAGATGCCGCCCTCGTACATGAGGTCGACGATCAGCTTCATCTCGTGCAGGCACTCGAAGTAGGCCGCCTCCGGCTGGTACCCCGCCTGGACGAGCGTGTCGAACCCGGCCTTGATCAGCTCGGAAACGCCACCGCAGAGCACCGCCTGCTCGCCGAACAGGTCGGTCTCCGTCTCCTCGGTGAACGTGGTCTTGAGCAGGCCGGCCCGGGTGGCGCCGATGCCCTTGGCGTACGAGAGGCCGAGCGCGAGCGCGTTGCCGGTGGCATCCTGCTCGACCGCAACGAGCGCGGGCACACCGCGGCCCTCGTTGAACTGGCGGCGGACGAGGTGGCCGGGGCCCTTCGGCGCGACCATGACGACGTCCACGTCGGCCGGCGGCTTGATAAGGCCGTAGCGGATGTTCAGGCCGTGCGCGAAGAACAGCGCGTCACCCTCGACAAGCGACGGCGCGATCGCCTCCGCGTACACATGACGCTGGATGGTGTCCGGGATCAGCACCATCACCAGGTCGGCTTCCTCGCACGCCTCGGCGGGGGTGAGGACGCGCAGGCCATCGCTCTCCGCCTTCTCCCGGCTCTTCGAGCCGGGGTGGAGGCCGACCCGGACGTCCACGCCGGAGTCGCGCAGGGACAGCGCGTGCGCGTGCCCCTGGCTGCCGTACCCCAGGACGGCGACGTGCCGCTGCTGGATAAGCGAGAGGTCGGCGTCGTTGTCGTAGAAGATCTCTGCCACTGATATGGCCCTTTCATCGTTGTCTCCGAGAATGGAGATCAAATTCGGTTTCCGGAACGGGCCGTTGCTTCGCCCGGAGGGCAAGCGGCTGCCTGGACGCGGAGCAACCAACCGTTCGGAAAACTAACTCTCTGTTGAATTTTCGGTTTTTGCCATCGCGCGCCCTAAGCCGACCGCTCTAGCGGGCGCAGCGTGCGGTCCGTGATGGACCGGCCGCCGCGGCCGACCGCGATCGTGCCGGATTTGACCAGTTCCTTGATGCCGAACGGCTCAAGGACCCGGACCAGCGCCTCTAGCTTGTCATGGCTGCCGGTCGCCTCGACCGTCACCGCGTCGAGTGCCACGTCGACTATGTGCGCGCGGAAGAGGTTGACCGTCTCGAGCACCTTCGACCGGTTGTCGGTGTCGGCGCGCACCTTGATCAGCATCAGTTCGCGCTGCACCGCCTGCGACGACTCCAGTTCCACGATCTTGATGACGTTGATCAGCTTGTTGAGCTGCTTGGTCACCTGCTCAAGCGGATGCTCGTCGCAGTTCACCACGATCGTCATCCGGGAAATCTCCTCGTGCTCGGTGGGGCCGACCGCGAGGGACTCGATGTTGAAGCCACGCCGGGAGAACAGGCCCGCGATGCGGACGAGAACGCCGGGTTTGTTCTCGACCAGGACCGAGAGGGTGTGCTGACTCATGCTGCCGCTCCTGTGCTGCTGCCGGAGTTTGGGTACCGGTCCTGCCGTCTCATTCGCCCGTCGCCTCCCACTCCGGCGCCAGGCCGCGGGCGAATTTGATGGCGTCGTTGCTTGTCCCGGCCGCCACCATCGGCCAGACCATCGCGTCCTGGTGGACAACGAAGTCAATTACCACGGGCTGGTCGTTGACGGCCATTGCCTGCTCGATGACCGCGTCCACGTCTTCCTTGCGCTCACAGCGCAGGCCGATGCAGCCGTAGGCCTCGGCCAGCTTCACGAAGTCCGGGATGCGGGTGCCGCGAACCTCGGCCTTCTTGTCCCCGAGGTTGGTGTTGGAGTAGCGCTCGTTGTAGAACAGGGTCTGCCATTGGCGGACCATGCCGAGGTTGCCGTTGTTGATGATCGCGATCTTGACCGGGATGCCCTCAATGGCGCAGGTGGCAAGTTCCTGGTTGGTCATCTGGAAACAGCCGTCACCGTCGATCGCCCACACCGTCGCCTCGGGCAGCCCGACCTTGGCGCCCATCGCGGCGGGCACGGCGAAGCCCATGGTGCCCGCGCCGCCGGAGTTGATCCAGGTCCGCGGCTTCTCGTAGCCGATGAACTGGGCCGCCCACATCTGGTGCTGACCGACGCCCGCCAGGTAGACGGCATCGCTGCCGGCAATCTGGCCGATCCGCTCGATCACGTACTGCGGCGCGAGGCTGCCGTCGTCGAACTCCTCGTAGCCGAGCGGGTACTTGCTGCGCCACTGGTCGAGGGTCACCCACCATTCGGCGTAGTCGCCCTTGAGGCCGTGTTCGTGGTCGGTGGTCACGGCGGCGACCAGCTCGGTGATGACCTCCTTGCAGTCACCGACGATCGGCACGTCGGCCCGGCGGTTCTTGGAGATCTCGGCCGGGTCGATGTCCGCGTGCACGATCAGGGCGTCGGGCGCGAAGGAGTCGAGTTGGCCGGTCACCCGGTCGTCGAACCGCGCCCCCAGCGCCACGATGAGGTCTGCCCGCTGAAGCGCGCCGACCGCTGCGACCGTGCCGTGCATGCCGGGCATGCCCAGGTGCAGCGGATGGCTGTCGGGGAAGGCGCCCCTGGCCATCAGCGTGGTGACCACCGGGACGCCGGTCAGCTCGGCCAGGGACTTGAGCTCCGGCGATGCCTCGGCCTTGATCACGCCGCCGCCGACATAGAGGACGGGGCGCTTGGCCTCGGTGATCATCCGGGCGGCCTCGCGCACCTGGCGGGAGTGCGGCCTGGTGACCGGATGGTAGCCCGGCAGGTCGAAGGGCACCGGCCAGGTGAACTCGGTCGTCGCCTGCATCGCGTCCTTGGCGATGTCCACCAGGACCGGCCCGGGACGGCCGGTGGACGCCAGGTGGAAGGCCTCGCCGACGGTGCGGGCGATGTCTTCTGCCTTGGTGACGAGGAAGTTGTGCTTGGTGATCGGGTAGGTGATCCCGGAGATGTCCGCCTCCTGGAACCCGTCGGTGCCGATCAGCTTCGTAGCGACCTGGCCGGTGATCGCCACCACGGGAACGGAGTCCATGTAGGCGTCCGCTAGCGGGGTGACCAGGTTGGTCGCGCCCGGCCCGCTGGTGGCCATGCACACGCCGGTCCGCCCCGTGGCCTGCGCGTAGCCGGTCGCGGCGTGCCCGGCGCCCTGCTCGTGACGGACCAGGATGTGGCGGATCTGCTTGGAGTCGAGCAGCGGGTCGTAGGCGGGGAGCACGGCGCCTCCCGGAATGCCGAAGACCACGTCGACTCCGACCCGCTCAAGGGCCAGCACGAGGGCCTGCGCCCCGGTGACCCGGACCGGGGCGGCATGCGGGTGGTGCGGCCGCGCGGGTGCCGCGGGCTGCTGTGTCCCGCCGGGCGGCGCTGGACTGCCAACCACGGGGCTGCCGGGGACGGGGGTGCCGGGCTGTCCTTGGCTGCCAGGCACGGGGGCCGACCTTGGCGGCGTCGGCTTGGGCGCTGATGTTCTCGCCGGGATGTCCAGCGGGGAGGGAGCGTGCGCCTTTGATGGGGCTGGGCTGCTCTGCTCAGTCATCGGATTGTTTCCTTGTCACGATGTGCGCGGCTGTTTTTCCGGGGGCATTAAAAAACCCCTCGTGCCGGATGGCAGTCGAGGGGTGCGCGCAGGAACTGGACTGGTCAGCTCTCTGCGCGCCAGCCAAGTACGAGAATGTGGTTCCGCTTCACGGATACCACCCTCACCCACAAGCCGGCCTCTCGTCAAATTATCACGGCCATTGTCTCAACATCTGAGATGCGGTTGTCTCCCGGGGGAGCGTCCCGCGGACAACCGGTACTTCTGGGACGTGTCCGGTCAGACGGCGGCGACGCCGGGCTTGGCCGTGCCGCTGATGTCCGGCGCCGGGGCCTTGCCCGCGGTACCGGGCTCGAAGACTCCGGTCCGGATAAGCGCTTCCACGCCCGGAGCGGCCATGGGCCTGGCCACGAGGAAGCCCTGCCCGTAGCCGCAACCCATGTCGCGCAGTTCAGCGAGCTGGCGGGGCTGCTCGATCCCCTCGGCCACGACCTGCATGCCGAGGTTGCGGCCGACCTGGACGATGGTCTTGGTGAGCATCGTCAGCACGGGGTCCTGGCCGAGGCCGGAGACGAACGACGGGTCGATCTTGATGATGTCGGCCGGCAGCTCGCGCAGGTGGGCGAGCGAGGCGTAGCCGGTGCCGAAGTCGTCGATGGCCAGCTTGACGCCGAGGTCACGCAGCTCCGCGAGCCGGTCCGCGATCAGCCCGGCATCCTCGACCAGCATGCGCTCGCTCAGTTCGATGGTGAGCGCGCTCGGCGGCAGGCCGGTCTCCGCGAGTGCGGCGGCCACCTGGGCGGGGAAGTGCGGCGCGTTGAGCTGCCGCAGCGCGATGTTCACCGACACGCCGACGTCCCATGAGGCCGCCCGCCAGGCCGCCCCCTGGGCGCATACCTTGCGCAGGACCCACTCGCCAAGCGCGACGATCAGCCCGGAATCCTCGGCTACCGCGAGGAACGCGCGGGGCGGGACCGCCTCGTCACCGCGCCGCCAGCGCACGAGGGCCTCCGCGCCGGTGACCCGGGAGGTGGCCAGCTCGACAATCGGCTGGTACTGGAGCTGAAGCTCTTCCCGCGCGATCGCCCGCTGGAGGTCGCTGGCCATGTCCAGGCGGCGTACCACGTCCGCGTGCATGTGCGCGGCGTAGACCTCGACGCGGCTGCCGCCGCTGTCCTTGGCCCGGGCCATGGCCACGTCCGCGTTGCGGAGAATCACGCCGGCGGCGCTTCCGTCGGCCAGCGCGACGCCGACGCTCGCGGTCAGCCCGAGGTCCCGCTCGGCCACCCGGAACGGCTCTCCGGCGATGATGCCGGCCAGCCGCTCGGCGAGTTCGATTATCTCCTGAGCGCCGGCGGCGTTCTCCATGAGCACGGCGAACTCGTCGCCGCCCCAGCGCGAGACGGTGTCCTGGGCCGGCACGACGGCCCGCAGCCGCCTCGCCGCCTGGGCTAGCACCAGGTCGCCGGCGCCGTGGCCGATCAGGTCGTTTACCGCGGTGAAGCCGTCAAGGTCGAGGAAGATGACACCCGCAATGCGCTCGCCGGACGGCTCAAGCGCTTCCCTGGCGCGCTCTTCGACGTAGGCGCGGTTCGGCAGGCCGGTCAGCCCGTCGTGGAAGGTGAGGTGCGTCACCTGCTGCCGGAGCGCCACCTGGTCGGATACGTCCCGCACGCTCAGCAGCATCCTGGCCGGTTCACCGGGGACCCGGTAGAGCAGCACGGCGCACTCAACGTGCCGCCAGGAACCGTCGGCGGCGCGGACCCGGCAGGAGAACCGTCCGCTGTCCGCCGGGCCGCTCGCCTGCGCCGCCTCCATCGTTATCCCGAGTGCCTCGGCCGCGTCCTCCGGCAGGCCGATCACGATGGCGACCGCCGCGCGCGCGGCACCGATGTCCTCGGGATGCACGAAGTCGGTCAGCGGCTTGCCGGTCAGCGCCTCCGGCCGGTAGCCGTACGAGGAGGCCAGCGGGCTGGCGTAGCTGATGGTCCCGTCCAGGTCGCAGATCAGCACCATGTCGCCGGTCCGGTCGGCGAGATCGCGCAGGCTGTTGCCGGCCTCCCGCCACATCCGCATCGCGACGCCGTTCTCCCGCACCAGCATCAGGATCCGCACCGCCACGACGAGGACGGCGGCACCGCCGGCGATGACCAGCGCGAGCCCGGAGGCCGGTGCGCTCGCCAGCCCGTTGATGATCACGACAAGGGCGGCGATGACCACGGAGACGGCCGCGATGATCGTGGCCGCGCCCGCGTTCGTGACCGGCGACGGGCGGACGCCGAGCACGCTGGCCAGCCCGCCGTCGGCGGACCGCGGCTGGCGGCCGGTCCGATGCACCTGCGTCTTTTCATCGGGCAGGCCCTCAGTGGGTA
Source organism: uncultured Actinomycetota bacterium (assembly GCA_963785645.1). Lineage (GTDB taxonomy): Bacteria > Actinomycetota > Actinomycetes > Streptosporangiales > Streptosporangiaceae > Trebonia. Next base: position 441,641 of record CAWAWG010000009.1, on the reverse strand, counting down.
CAGGAGGGCTCCCGCCGGGAGGATAACCGCCCACCCACGACGCCAGGTCGAGACGCGCGACGACCGGGCCGGCCCAGGGCGCAAGACCGAACAGGCACGCGGCGGCGATTACGGCGAGCTGCTCAAGAATCCCCTGGTGGTTTCCGTAGATCTTGGCGCCCACCCCAAGCGAGTCCGCGAAGGTCAACGCCATCAGCCCGAGATACGGGACGAGTACCCGCCGCCACGCGAGGGTGAGTACCGGGAGCAGCGCGCCGAGCACCGCGAGGTCCGCGAGCGGGTGCAGCAGATCCTGGAGGAAGGTGGCCGGCCGTTCGTTCAGGTGATGGAACTCTCCGCCGAAGGCGACCACCCAGCCGACGACAAGCAGGGAGACCGCCATGACATAGCCGTCGGCCAGACCGGGCAGCACCGAGCCGGTGTCATTCCGCTTTTCGTCCTCCGCCAGCACCATGATCCCCGCGGCCGCGGTCGCCAGGCCGAGCAGCGGAGCCACGTCGGCGAGCGAGAGCGGCTCGCCCAGGGAGCTTGACCCCGCGAGCACCTGCGTGATGATCAGCCCGGCGAACCAGAACAGCGCCGCCGCGCCCAGCCAGCGGTACCCGCGCGCGACCGCGCCGGTGTGCCGTCGCGCCCCCACGAGCAATCCAACGACGGCGCCGGCCGTGGCGAGCATGACAAGGACGCTCACGGGGCTCCTTCCGGGTTCGGGGCCGCTGGATGTGTCACTGGGTAGCGTGCGGCTTGCGGATGTTACCTGGCTGAGGATTAGGCAACGGATAAACAACGATCTGTCACCGATGACGGGTGCCCGGTGTTTGTGGAACACCGTGTCTCTGGTGCACCGTATGTCTTTGGAACACCGTGTCCTACGCCGTCAGCTTCTCCGCTGATGGCCTGAACCAGCCGTCCTCCGCCGACTCGCTGCGGCACCGGCCATAGCGTTCACTCTACGTACCCGAGATCACGCTTCGGTTGAGGATGAGCGTAGACCGGGAGACAAGTGCGGTCATGGTTACCGACCGGTGCCGTGGAGGCCTTCGCGCACGGGTCAAGAATAGCGCCGCTTAGCACGCCCTTCACCCGTACTCATCTAGACTCGTGGACGTGCCGCGGCTGCCGGGGGATCCGAGTATCGCGCGCTGGCTAATGTTCGCGATCGGTTTCCGGCTGCCCTACGAGAACCGTGAATGGGTCAGGCACGAGCTGATCGATGCCGGCTGGCGGGGCCGGACGATCAAGCGGCTGATGGTCCTCATGGTGCCGATCTGCATCGCGCTCGCCTTCCTGCCCGGTCCGATCTGGCTGCGGGTGACCGTCCCGGCGTTCGCGCTGATCGCGAGCATCGGCACGGTACTGATCAGCGCCGACGACGTCCGTGCGGCCCGGCTCAAGCAGCACGACCTCGAGGTACCCGACGACGCGGACCTCGGCCGCCCGCCCCACTGACCGCACGCGCCCCACTGACTGTCAGGTCACCGGTGACGCGGGATACTTTAGGCCCCTATGGGGGCACTTTGTATCCCGGCTCATGGGCCAGCGGTCTCCCTGGCGTTGCGGCTGGCAGAGAGGGTGCGGCGAACGGCGCCGCGGGACGGCCGAACCTGCGTCGTCGCCGTTGACGGGCGGTCGGGAGCCGGGAAGACGTCGCTCGCCGCCGGACTGGGGGCGGAGCTTGGCGCACCCGTGGTGACGCTTGAGGAGCTGTACGGCGGATGGGACGGACTTGAGCGCGGGATCGACCTGCTGGTTTCCGAGGTCCTTGAGCCGCTGAGCGTCGGGCGGTCGCCGCGCGTGCCGAGGTACGACTGGGTTAGCGGAGAGTGGGCCGACCCATGGGTGCTTGAGCCGCCCCGGATCCTGATCGTCGAAGGGGTCGGAGCCGGGGCACGGCGCGCAGCCGCCTACGAGAGCATGCTGATCTGGATAGAGGCAGCCGGATCCGTTCGGAAGAAGAGAGCTCTTGACCGTGACGGGGAGACATTCTTCCCGTACTGGGATATGTGGGCTGCGCAAGAGGACGAAATGCTCGCCCGCGAGCACACTCCGGACCGCGCCGACGTGGTCGTCACGACCGGCATTGTTTAGATGATCGCGTCGGTACCGAATTCCATGACCGTGCGGGCGGCTTCGGTGACCGAGCCGGACAGGCTGGGATAGACAGAAAAGGTGTGGGCGATCTGATCGACCGATAGGTTCTGCTCGATCGCGATGGACAGCGGCAGGATCAGTTCACTGGCCCCGGGCGCTACGACGACGCCGCCGAGCACCATGCCGGTGCCCGGCCGGGCGAAGATCTTGACGAATCCGTCGCGGATGCCGCCCATCTTCGCCCTCGGATTGGTGGCGAGCGGAAGCTTGACCACCCGGGCCGGAACCTCGCCGCGGTCCACGGCGGCCTGCGAGACGCCAACCGAGGCGATCTCCGGGTCGGTGAAGATCGTGGACGCCACGTGGCTGAGCCTGATCGGCTGCACCGCCTCGCCGAGCGCGTGCCACATCGCGATCCGGCCCTGCATCGCGGCCACGGAGGCGAGCATCAGCACGCCGGTGCAGTCGCCGGCCGCGTAAACGCCTTGCGCTGAGGTCCGTGACACGCGGTCCACCTCGATGAACCCGCGCGAGTCGAGGTTGACACCCGCCTCGGCCAGGCCGATCCCCTTGGTGGACGGCACCATGCCCACGGTCAGCAGGCAATGCGAGCCGGTCACCAGCCGGCCGTCGGCGAGGGTCACGACCACGCCGTCGCCCTTGCGGTGCACCGCCTCGGCGCGTGACTTGCCGAGGACGTTCATACCGCGCCGCCGGAAGACGCCCTCGATGACCACGGCGGCGTCCTTGTCCTCGTGCGGCAGGACCCGCTCCCGCGACGAAACCAGCGTGACCTGGGAGCCGAGCGCCTGGTAGGCACTGGCGAACTCGGCCCCCGTCACTCCCGAGCCGACCACGATCAGCTCTTCCGGCAGTTCCGTCAGGTCGTACATCTGGCGGCAGTTCAGGATGCGCTCCCCGTCGGGCACCCCGTCCGGCAGCGAGCGCGGTGACGCTCCGGTAGCGATGAGCACCGCGTCGGCGCGAATGACCGTCCCGTCCGCCTCGACCGTGTGCGGCCCGGTCAGCCGGCCTCTGGCCCGGATGATCCGTACCCCCTCCGAGGCGACGTGCTCGGCGATGTCGTGCGACTGCGCCGCGGCGAGCGCCTTGATCCGCGCGTTCAGCGCCGGCGCGTCAACTCCCAGCACGGGGTTGGCGCCGTTGGCGAGTTGCAAGCCGAGCGAGGCCGAGCGGCCAAGCGAGGTCATGGTCGACGACGATTCGATCAGCGTCTTGCTCGGGACACAGTCCGTAAGCACACAGGCGCCGCCAAGGCCGTCTTCGTCGACGAGGGTCACATCGGCACCCAGCTGTGCGGCGACGAGAGCGGCCTCATAGCCGCCGGGACCGCCGCCGAGAATGACGACATTTGGACGAGGCAGGGTCACGTTAAGCAATTATCCCGCATGTTCACGACTAGGTTGTACGTCGTTAGGGTTCGTACGGAGTCGTCACCGGGAGACGACTCCCTACCTCGCGGACAAAAGCTCCGTGGCACCCCGCGCGGAAGCGATACGCCGTACGCTTAGGCAGCGTGGCCCTTTACGCCGCCTACGGCAGCAACATGGATCCGGCGCAGATGCTCCTGCGCTGCCCGCATTCCCCGCAGCGGGGCACCGGGTGGCTTGAGGGGTGGCGCCTGAGTTTCGGGGGCGAGGATCTCGGCTGGGACGGGGCCCTCACCACGGTCGCCGAGGACCCGCCGCACCGGGTGTTCGTCGCCCTGTACGACGTTCCCGAGATCGACGAGAAGGAGCTCGACAGCTGGGACGGGGTGAGCCTCGGCTTTTACAGCAAGATTAAGGTCCGGGTGCAGACCCTGGACGGAGACGCGCTCGCCTGGCTGTACGTGCTCGACGCCTACGAAGGCGGGCTGCCTTCCGACCGGCGGCTGTCCATCTTGGTAGACGCGGCGCTGAAGGCGGGTGCGCCGGACGACTACGTCGACTGGCTGCGGGCCAGGCCCTCCAACCCGCCGAGCACCTAGTACGCCGGCGATCAGAACAGCGCGATTATCAGCAGGGCCAGTCCTGGGACGACAACCGACGCGAGGGCCGTCAGGTCCCAGGTCGAGACCGGCGCGGCCGGCCGGGCGCCGGGCGCGTCCAGCCGTGCTTCTTCCGCGCGCTCGGTGAGCGTCCCGATGATGCGACTGACGTCCAGGCGGAGCGGGTCGCTCGCGTTGGCCGGGTCCGGCGCGGCGAAGGGCGTGGCCCGGCTAAGACCGCTGGTCCCCAAGCTACCGCGGCCGCCTAGCGGCTGCGCCTGACGCCGCGCGCGCATCTCGGCGGTGATCTGCCGGCGCCGGGAGGAGTGCACCGCCCAGGCGTAGATGGCCCGCCGGGCCGTGCCGTCCCCATCAGGCCACTCGCACCGGACCCGGAGGAGTTCGCAGGGGTCGGCCCCGGCGACCGCCGCCCACTCGACGCGGTGGCCGCGGAGCGGGTTGGTGATCGTCAGTCCGTCGGCATCGGCGGTGATCCGTGGCCGCTCGGCGGCTACGTACATGACACCGGTCACGAACAGCAGGATGAACGCGGCCACGAGGGACAAGTGATCGCGGCCCTGGACGGCCAGGTCGATGAGGTTGCCCACCGCGAACAGTACCCACACCCACCAGGCCACGACGGCACCGGGAGACCGGAACACCGGTCGGCCCGCTGGGTCCTGCTTGCCGTTCACCGCTGTCTCGATCAGCTACGGTCTGCGTGGGGGCGGGACATCGGGGGGTCGTCCCCCCGGGAGGCGACCGACGACAGCACGCGAACGCCTACTCCGATTGCCCGCTCGTCGATGTCGAAGGTCGCCTGGTGGATATCCCAGTCGGTGAGCGTGCCCGGCGTGCGGGTACCGAGCCTTGCCATGGCACCGGGCACCAAGTGCAGGTACCACGCGAAGTCCTCGCCGCCGAGGCTCTGCGGCGTCTCCGTGACCGCGTCCGGGCCGAGCACCGCGGCGGCCGCGCTGCCGATCAAGGCGGTGCTCGCCGCCTCGTTCACGGTCGGCGGCACGGCGCTGAGGTACTCCACCTTGGCCGTCACGCCGTACGGCATCGCCACGGACTGGACCAGGTCCTCGATGAGGGCGACGGCCGAACTCCAAACCTCGGCGTCAAGGCAGCGGACGGTGCCCTCGACGACGCCCTCGTCGGGGATGGCGTTCGCGGCCGAGCCCGCGTTCACGTGGCCCCATACGAGGCTGAGCCCGGCCCGCGGGTCGACCCGGCGAGTCAGGGCCGCGGGTACCTCGGTCACGATCTTCCCGAGCGCGTACACCACGTCGGCGGTCAGGTGCGGGCGCGCGGTATGCCCGCCGGGCCCGGCGAGAGTGACCTTGACCTTGTCGCAGGCCGCGGTGATCGCCCCCGCCCGGACGCCCACCATGCCGGTGTCCAGCCTCGGGTCGCAGTGCAGGGCGAAGATCTGGTCGACGGAGTCCAGGGCACCGGCGGCGATGACGCTCTTGGCGCCGCTCCCGGCCTCCTCAGCGGGCTGGAAGATCAGCCGGACACCTTCGCCGAGCAGGCCGGACGCCGCCTGCTCGGCCAGGAACAGTCCCGTGCCGACGAGCATGGCGGTGTGCACGTCGTGGCCGCAGGCGTGGCACATCCCGGGGACGGTGGACCGGTACGGCACGTCCTTCTCGTCGTCCATCGGCAGCGCGTCCAGGTCGGCCCGCAGGGCAACGCGTGACCCGCCTGGCCCGATGTCCACGTACAGCCCGGTCGACTCTTCAAGCAGCACGGGGTGCAGCCCGGCCCCGGCCAGCCGTTCCGCCACCAGACGCGTCGTCCGATGCTCGGCGTTCGCTGGCTCCGGGTGCGCGTGCAGGTCTCGGCGGAAGCCGATCAACTCCGTCTCGTACCGGGCCAGGAACACGTCCAGGGCCTCGGTGAGGTCGTCATCCCCCATGCCCACCATCCCCGCGGAGGACGAATTTATCCTCCGCGAACTCGGTCACGAGCGCGTCAACTACGCTGGTCAGGTCACCCTCGCCGCTGTGGACGGCACGCTGCCGCTCGTAGGAGGCCCCGTACTCGAGTACGTCGGAGGCGACCGCGAGCTCTTCTGCACAGCCCAGCCGCCATGCTACTGGCTCAAGGTCACGCAGGAGCTCATATATCTCATCCCGGAGCGGCACGGTCGCGCCCGACTCGTTCATGACGATGTCCGCGTCAAGCCCGTGCCTGGTGGCACGCCACTTGTTGTCGGCGATCACCCAGGCCGAGCGGGACGGCAGCCCGTAGCCTCGGTCGAGCTGGGTGTCGAACAGGTGGACCAGGCACTGAACGACCGCGGCGACCATGCCTACCTCCCGCAGGGTCGGGACCGCATCCGCGATCCTTACCTCTACCGTGCCGAAATCCGGGTGCGGGCGGACGTCCCACCAGACTTCCTTGATCGTCCTGATCGTCCCCGCGCGCAGCTGCCCGGCCATGTAGTCCTCGAATGCCTTCCAGTCGGCGAGGCCGAGGGGCGGCCCGGTGTGTGGCAGCGAGGCGAAAATCACCGACCGGCTGGAGGCGAGACCCGTGTCTTCGCCGCACCAGTAGGGACTCGACGCGGTGAGACCGAGCAGATGCGGCAGGTAGACGGCCAGTGCGTTGATGATCGGCATCACTCTGTGCCGGTCTCGTAGCCCAACGTGCACATGCACAGCCATGGTTTGCATCCGGCGGGACGGCCACTGAATCTCCTGGACGAGCTCGGCGTACCGCTGGCTCGGCGCCATCTTCCCGTCCCGCCAGTGACTGATGGCGTGGGTGCCGGAGCTGGCGATCACCATGCCCTGAGCCTCGACGACACGCTGCAGGTCCTTCAGCGACAGGGCCAGGTCCGCTTTAGCCTCGGCGACCGTTCCGCAGATGCCGGTCACCACCTCGATCGTGGACTGCATCAACTCATGACGCATCTTCGGATGCTCGCCGCTCTCAAGCAGGCCGGGAAGTCCAGCAAGCACCGTGCCCGCGTCCTGCCGGAGCATCCGGCTATGCGGGTCGACAAGCTGCACCTCCCACTCGACGCCAAGGGTCGGGCAGGCGGAAGAGTTCCACTCGATCGTCATGACAGGCCTCCAGAGGGTTCCAGCTGGTGCCCGCGGCGGATTGCGCCAAACGGGTGCCTCTCTAGCGTTTCCACCCTTGGAATATTGAATCGTCCGAGATAGGCCTGTTTGACCAGTAACGTACTGTTACAAATGTTAGACCCTTGTTAGGACCCCCGTACCGGTAAACGATCCGTATCCGCACTGTTGCGGCAGCACCGGTAATTCATTGCCCGAACGAAGGCGGCTGACTCACAGTCGTCACACTGCTCCTATGGCGAGCGCAGGAAGCCGTACCCGATGCGACTAAGACCTTAGGAACCGATGGGAGGGAAACCGGAGCGGTCGCGGACCTGCACCATCGTCGAGCTGGCGATCGCGCGGGCGCGGCGGGCGCCCTCGTTGAGTACGGCGTCTAGGGTGCCGGGGTCGGCCAGGTACTTGGCGGTGCGCTCGCGGATGGGCGCGAGGGTATCCGCGACCAGGTTGCCGAGGTCTTTCTTGAAGCCGCCGTAGCCGCCGTCGCCGTAGCGGGCCGCGATATCGTCGATCTTGTCACCGGAGAGCGCCGAATAGATCCGCAGCAGGTTCGTCACGCCCGGCTTGGCCTCGTCGTCAGCCCGCACGACCGACTCGGCGTCCGTCACCGCCCGGTTGATCTTCTTGCGTATCGCACCGGGCTCGTCGAGCAGGTCGATAATGCCCTGCGGCGAGGACGACGACTTCGACATCTTGCTCGTCGGTTCCTGGAGGTCGGTGATCTTGCTGACCGCGGGCAGAATGTACGGGGCGGGCACGGTGAACGTCTCGCCGAAGCGGTGGTTGAACCGCTGGGCCAGGTTCCTGCTCAGCTCCAGGTGCTGGCGCTGGTCCTCGCCCACCGGCACCTCGTCCGTCTGGTAAAGCAGGATGTCGGCGGCCATCAGCATGGGGTAGGTGAACAGCCCGACGCTCGCCTGATCCGACCCGCCCTTCGCCGACTTGTCCTTGAACTGGGTCATCCGGCTCGCCTCGCCGAACCCGGTCAGGCAGGACAGCACCCAGGCGAGCTCGGCATGTTCCTGCACCTGGCTCTGCACGAACAGGATGCAGCGCTCCGGGTCGAGCCCCGCCGCGATCAGCTGCGCCGCGGCCACCCGGGTGCGGCGGCGCAGCGTCTCCGGGTCGTACGGCACCGTGATCGCGTGCAGGTCGACGACGCAGTAGATCGCGTCGCGGCTGTCCTGCAGGTCCACCCACTGCTTGACGGCACCCAGGTAGTTGCCCAGGTGAAACGAGTCAGCGGTTGGCTGGATGCCGGAGAAAACGCGAGGGGTGCCCATGGCGATGAAGTCTAACGGGGGCGCGGGGCGGGCGGAGTGACGACCACCTCGACCCGCTGGAACTCCTTCAGCTCGGTGTAGCCCGCGGTCGCCATGGTGCGCTTTAGCGCCCCCATCAGGTTCATCGAGCCGTCGGGGACGGTCGACGGGCCGAACAGCATCTGCTCAAGCGTCCCGATGGCGTTGACCTTGACCCGCGCGCCGCGCGGCAACTCGGGGTGGTTGGCCTCGCTGCCCCAGTGGTAGCCGCGGCCGGGCGCCTCGGTCGTGCGGGCGAAGGGAGAGCCGACCATCACCGCGTCCGCGCCCAGGGCGAGCGCCTTGGCGATGTCGCCGCTGCGGGTCATCGATCCGTCGGCGATGACGTGGACATACCGGCCGCCGGATTCGTCCAGGTACTCACGCCGGGCGGCGGCGACGTCCGCGATCGCGGTCGCCATCGGTACCGCCACGCCGAGCACGGCGGCGGTAGTGTGCCCGCTGCCGCCGCCGAAGCCGACGAGGACACCCGCGGCGCCGGTGCGCATCAGGTGCAGCGCCGCCGTGTACGTGGCGCAGCCGCCGACGATGACCGGGATGTCGAGCTCGTAGATGAACTGCTTGAGGTTGAGCGGCTCGGCGCGGCCGGAGACGTGCTCGGCGGAGACGGTAGTCCCCCGGATGACGAAGATGTCCGCGCCCGCGTCAAGCACCGCCTTGTAGTACCGCGCGGTGCGCTGCGGGGAGAGAGCCGCCGCGGTGATCACGCCGGCCCGCGAGATCTCCTCGATGCGGCGGCCGATCAGTTCTTCCTTGATCGGCTCGGCGTAGATCTCCTGAAGCCGCTTGGTGGCCGCCTCTTCGCCTAGCTCGGTCACCTCGGCCAGGATCGGCTCCGGGTCCTCGAACCTGGTCCACAGTCCCTCAAGGTCAAGAACGCCGAGCCCGCCGAGCTGGCCGATCGCGATCGCCGTCGTCGGCGAGACCACGCTGTCCATGGGGCAGGCGATCAGCGGGACCTGGAAGCGGTAGGCGTCGATCTGCCACGCGATCGACACCTCTTCCGGGTCACGGGTCCGCCTTGCGGGCACGATGCCGATCTCGTCGAGTGAATACGCCCGGCGGCCGGTCTTGCCGCGCCCGATTTCGATGTCTGTCACGGTTTTAGTCTTACTTCCTGCCGCTGTAGTTCGGTGCCTCGACCACCATCTGCACGTCGTGCGGGTGGCTCTCCTTGAGGCCGGCCGCCGTGATCTGGACGAACCTGGCCTCCTTAAGGTCTTCGATGGTCCGTGCTCCGCAGTAGCCCATGGCCATGCGCAGTCCGCCAACCAACTGGTCGACGACCGCGACCAGCGGGCCGCGATACGGTACCTGTCCCTCGATCCCCTCCGGGACCAGCTTGTCCTCGCGCAGGACGTCATCTTGGAAGTAGCGGTCCTTGGAGTAGGACTTGCCGCGTTCCCGGTTGCGCATCGCGCCGAGCGAGCCCATGCCCCGGTACAGCTTGTACTGCTTGCCGTTGACGAAGACCATCTCGCCGGGACTCTCCTCGCACCCGGCGAGCAAGGAGCCGAGCATTACCGTGTCGGCGCCGGCGGCGATCGCCTTGGCGATGTCGCCCGAGTACTGCAGGCCGCCGTCCCCGATGATCGGGATGCCGGCCGGCTTCGCGGCCAGGCTTGCCTCGTAGATTGCCGTGACCTGCGGGACGCCGACGCCCGCGACGACCCGGGTGGTACAGATCGAGCCGGGGCCGACCCCCACCTTCACGCCGTCCACTCCCGCGTCGATCAGCGCCTGGGCACCGGCCCTGGTCGCGACGTTGCCGCCGACCACCTCAATGTTGGCGTTGGCCTTCAGCTGCGCGACCATGTCAGGCACCGCCTGATGGTGGCCGTGGGCGGTGTCGACGACAAGGAAGTCCGCCCCCGCGTCGATAAGCGCCTGGGCGCGGCGCTTGGCGTCCTCGCCGACGCCCACCGCGGCACCGACGACCAGACGGCCGCTGTCATCCTTGGTGGCATTCGGGAACTTCTCGCTCTTGGTGAAGTCCTTGACCGTAATCAGGCCGCGCAGTCGGCCCTCGCCGTCGATCAGCGGCAGCTTCTCGATCTTGTGCTCCCGCAGGAGCCGCAGGGCCTCTTCCTGGGCCACCCCGACAGAAGCGGTGACCAGCGGCATCTTGGTCATGACTTCCACGACGCGCCGGGACAGGTCGCTCTCGAAACGGATATCGCGATTGGTAACGATGCCGAGCAGCCTGCCGCCGTCGCTGGTGACCGGGACACCGGAGATCCGGTAGTGCGCGCACAGCCGTTCCACGTCCGCGAGTGTCGCCTCGGGACCGCAGGTGACCGGGTCGGTGATCATCCCCGCCTCTGACCGCTTCACCAGGTCCACCTGCTGCGCCTGCTCCTCCACCGAGAGGTTCCGGTGCAGCACCCCGACACCGCCCTGGCGCGCCATGGCGATCGCCATTCTCGCCTCGGTCACCGTGTCCATCGGTGACGAAAGGATCGGGATGCGCAGCCGGTGCTTCCGGGTGATCCGGGTGCCGGTGTCGGCCTCGCTGGGCAGCAGCTCCGAGTGGGCAGGCAAGAGCAGCACGTCATCGAATGTCAGGCCTACCGGGGAAAACTTCGGTGTCTCCGTCATGATGCCCTCACGGCTCGTCGCTGCAGGTAACGGTGGGATGTGTCTATCCTAGCCAACCGCGCAGGCGTGCTCGGTCTTCCGCCCCAGAGCGTGACCTCCCTCATTGTCACTAAGCTGCGGTGCCATGCTGGTTCCCGCTGACGAGGAAATCCTTGCCCTGCACGAGAAGTACGCGCCGACGGCGCAGGCGCTTGACCTCGTCTATACGCACTGCCTGATCGTGTGCGGCATCGCCGAGCAGGTACACGCTCGCACCGGCGCCGACCTGGACATCGCTCTCGTGCGGGCCGGCTGCCGGTTGCACGATGTCGGGGTCTACCGCCTGTATGACGACGCCGGCCGGCTCGACCATGCGAACTACATACGCCACGGGGTGCTCGGGCACGAGCTTCTGCTCGCAGAGGGCTTCCCCGAGGCGATCTGCCGGTTCGCCTCGCACCATACGGGGATGGGGCTCACCAGGGAAGACGTCCTGCGGCAGGGGCTACCGCTACCGCCGGCCGACTACATCGCCGAGACCGGCGAGGAGATCCTCGTCATGTACGCGGACAAGTTCCACAGCAAGACCACACCGCCGAGGTTCCTCACTGCCGATACCTACGCCGCGAGTGTCCGGCGATTCGGCGAGGACAAGGTGGCCGCCTTCGCGTCCATGCGCGCCCGGTTCGGCGACCCGGACCTCGCTCCGTTCGCCAGCGCCTAAGGCCACCGCGTTTCGACCTGAGCCGGAACGTTCGAGAAAGGCGCTCGGAACCTCAGGAAGGACATGGCGGGTGGAACAGTCAGCCGCCATCGTTCGGGATGATCCCGCTGTTGTTCTGCGGCGGTGAAACAGCGAACGCGGGGCGCACGGGAAATCCGTGCGCCCCGCGTTCGCGGGTGATGCGGCCAGGCTTAGTGGCTGTGGCCGTGGGAGTTGCCGGCGTCGGCTGCCTTCTCCTCTTCCGGCTTCTCGACGACCAGGGTCTCGGTCGTCAGGAGCATGCCGGCGATAGAGGCGGCGTTCTGCACCGCGGAGCGGGTGACCTTGACCGGGTCGATGACGCCCTGCGCCACCAGGTCGCCGTACTCGTTGGTGGCCGCGTTGTAACCGTGGCCGGCGGGCAGGTCGGCGGTCTTGGCGACCACGACCGAGCCCTCCTGGCCCGCGTTCAGCGCGATCCAGCGGGCCGGCTCGGACAGCGCCCGCCTGACGACGGTGACGCCGGTCGCCACGTCGCCGGTCTTGCCGAGGCCATCGGTGAGGACGGTCGCGACATGCACGAGCGCGGAGCCGCCGCCGGGGATGATGCCCTCCTCGATCGCGGCGCGCGTCGCGGAGATGGCGTCCTCAAGGCGGTGCTTCTTCTCCTTGAGCTCCACCTCGGTGGCCGCGCCCGCACGGAGCACGCACACGCCGCCGGACAGCTTGGCCAGCCGCTCCTGCAGCTTCTCGCGGTCCCAGTCGGAGTCGGTCGCGTCGATCTCGGTCTTGATCTGGCGGATCCGCTCCTGGATGGCGACCGGGTCGCCGGCGCCGTCCACGATCGTGGTGTTGTCCTTGGTGACCACGATGCGGCGGGCGGAGCCCAGGCTGTCGAGGCCGACCGACTCCAGCTTGATGCCGAGGTCCTCGCTGACCAGCGTCGCGCCGGTGAGGGTCGCGATGTCGCCGAGCATGGCCTTGCGGCGGTCACCGAAGCCCGGAGCCTTCACCGCGGCGATGTTCAGCAGGCCGCGGATCTTGTTGACGACGATCGTGGCGAGAGCCTCGCCCTCCACGTCCTCGGCGATCACGAGCAGCGGCTTCTTGGTCTGCGCGACCTTCTCAAGCAGCGGCAGGAAGTCCGCCATCGAGGAGATCTTGGCCTGGTGCACGAGAACGTACGCGTCCTCGAGCACGGTCTCAAGGCGCTCCTGGTCGGTGACGAAGTACTGCGAGATGTAGCCCTTGTCGAACTGGAGGCCCTCGGTGAACTCCAGCTCGAGGCCCATCGTCGGCGACTCCTCGACGGTGACGACACCGTCCTTGCCGACCTTGTCGAACGCCTCGGCGATCAGCTCGCCGATCTTGGCGTCCTGCGCGGAGATGGTCGCGACGTGCGCGATCTCCTTCTGCTCGGTCACCTCGCGGGCGGACTTGAGCAGCGCCTCGGAGACCGCGGCGGCGGCCGCGTCGATGCCGCGCTTGAGGTCCATCGGGTTGGCGCCCGCGGCCACCGAGCGGAGGCCGAGGTGGACCATCGCCTGGGCGAGCACGGTCGCGGTGGTGGTGCCGTCACCGGCGATGTCGTTCGTCTTGGTGGCGACTTCCTTGGCGAGCTGCGCGCCGAGGTTCTCGTACGGGTTCTCCAGCTCGATCTCCTTGGCGACGGTCACGCCGTCGTTGGTGATCGTGGGAGCGCCCCACTTCTTGTCGATGACGACGTTCCGGCCGCGCGGGCCGAGCGTCACCTTCACGGTGTCGGCGAGCCGGTCCACGCCGCGCTCAAGGCTGCGGCGGGCGTCCTCGTCGAACTCCAGGATCTTGGGCATTGACTACCTCAACCTACGGTTGGATCAGGTTTGGTGTGTGACAGCGACGGGCCCCCGGCCGCATGGGGCAGCCAGAGGCCCGCACGGCTGCAAACTACTTCTCGATGACCGCGAGCACGTCACGGGCCGAGAGCACCAGGTACTCCTCGCCCGAGTACTTCACTTCCGTGCCGCCGTACTTGCTGTACAGCACCACGTCGCCGACCTGGACGTCGACGGGGACGCGCACGCCCTTGTCGTCAACGCGACCCGGGCCGACCGCGATAACCTTGCCCTCTTGGGGCTTCTCCTTCGCGGTGTCCGGGATAACGAGCCCGGACGCGGTAACCTGCTCGGCCTCTAGCGGCGAGACCACGATACGGTCCTCGAGCGGCTTGAGAACAACCTTGGTGGCGGTCGACACGATCAGACCTCCCCCTTCGGAAATGGCTAATGGGTGAGTTGCTTTGCGAGGCGACCAGGGTTGGTCTGCCGTCGCGGGTGCCAGACCTGCCTCGTCGCGATTAGCACTCTACATCAGAGAGTGCTAATGCCGAAACCTAGCCCCCGTCTTCGATCGCGTCAACACAGATTTCCACCGTGTCGTCACACGACGTTAACGTACGGGGTCGACGCGGGCTGGTAACACACCGCCAGCACTCCCCCGGACGCGCATGAGATTTAGCAGCTCGTGCACGTCCAGCCACGATGAGCTACTAAAGTGATCGCACTCCACAGCCGGAGCGCACGAAGGAGCAAGATGGATCAGTCGGGCAGCAATCACCTGCTGTTGCGCGCCAGTCAGTCCGCCCCTCCCGCCCATAACGGACAGCACGCTGTCGCCGACCGGATGCGCGAACTGCTCGCGCGCACGGTGCACGATCACATCGTCGAGGAACGATCGGTCGCCAGCGCGCTGCAGGAGATCCGTCGGCGACTGGAGACCATGGACGATGCGAGCGTGGCGGGAATCGCGGCCACCATCGACGGCCTGGCCGCCACTCTCGGCACGCTGGACAGCAAGCTCACCGCCCGGCTGGAGCGGCTGGATGAGCGGCTTGACGACCAGTACGACCGGGTGCGCTCGATCGACGGCAAGCTCGACGCACAGTCCGTCAGCATGGAAGAGACGGTGGCCAAGGCCGTGGAGGCCGCCACCGCCGACGTCATAGCGCGCCTCGCATCCCTTGAGGACACGTTCTTCACCCTCGCGGAAGCGCTGCTCCGCCCCGCCGTCCGCATGCCGCCACCGTCCAACCCAGTGCATTCAAACGCGGCGTACAACGGGCGGAGCTGAGCAGGTCAAAGCCCTCCGTTCGTCCTACTCCCATTCGATTGTGCCCGGTGGCTTGCTCGTGACGTCGAGAACCACGCGGTTGACCTCGCGGACCTCGTTGGTGATCCTGGTCGAGATCCGCGCCAGCAGATCGTAAGGGAGTCTCGCCCAGTCCGCAGTCATCGCGTCCTCGCTGGTCACCGGCCTGATTACCACCGGATGGCCGTAGGTCCTGCCGTCACCCTGCACGCCCACCGAGCGCACGTCAGACAGCAGCACCACGGGGCACTGCCAGACGGTCTGGTCGAGGCCCGCCGCGGTCAGCTCGGCCCGCGCGATCGCGTCCGCCTCGCGCAGGATCGCAAGCCGCTCCGCGGTGACCTCGCCGATGATCCTGATGCCAAGGCCGGGGCCGGGGAAGGGCTGGCGCCAGACGATCTCGGACGGCAGCCCCAGCTCCTCGCCGACCTTGCGCACCTCGTCCTTGAACAGCCAGCGCAGCGGCTCGACAAGCTGGAATTTGAGGTCATCGGGGAGGCCGCCCACGTTGTGGTGCGACTTGATGTTCGCCGTCCCGGTGCCGCCGCCCGACTCCACCACATCCGGATAGAGCGTGCCCTGCACGAGGAACTCCGTCGCCTCGCCCAGTGCGCCCGCGTCCGCGGTGATCTCCCGCGCGGCCCGCTCGAACGCGCGGATGAACTCGCGGCCGATGATCTTGCGCTTCTGCTCCGGATCGGTGACGCCGGCCAGGGCCGCGAGGAACTCGCCGGACGCCTCAACGACGTGCAGCCTGACTCCGGTCGCGGCGACGAAGTCCTGCTCGACCTGCTCGGCCTCGCCCTTCCTCAGCAGTCCGTGATCGACGAACACACAGGTCAGCCGGTCGCCTAGGGCGCGCTGCACCAGAGCCGCCGCGACCGCGGAGTCGACGCCGCCCGACAACCCGCAGATGGCGCGGCCGCTGCCCACCTGCTCCCTGACCCGCTCGATCTCCTCCTCCACGATGTTCAGCATCGTCCACGTCGGACGGCAGCCCGCCGCATCGAGGAACCGGCGGAGGATCTTGGTGCCGTGCTCGGTGTGCATCACCTCGGGGTGGAACTGCACGCCGTACAGTCCGCGCTCCGGGGCTTCGACCGCGGCGGCGGGCGTCACCGCCGTCTCCGCGGTCACCGTGAACCCGGGCGGCGCGACGGTCGAGGTGTCACCGTGCGACATCCACACGCTGAACTCGGGGCCGAACCCCGTGAACAGCAGGCTGGCCTCCGGCAGCACGCGAAGCGCGGTGCCGCCGTACTCGGCCGCACCGGTCGGCTCGACCGTGCCGCCGAGCTCGCGGACCAGCACCTGGTGCCCGTAGCAGATGCCCAGCACCGGCACGCCCGCCTCGAACAGCCCCTCAGGCGCCGCCGGGGCATCATCGGCGTAAACCGACGCGGGGCCGCCCGACAAGATGATCGCCTTCGGATGCTTGGCCAGCATCTCGCACACCGGCATCGTGGATGGCACGATCTCCGAGTAGACGTGGCACTCCCGTACACGTCGGGCGATGAGCTGGGCATACTGCGCACCGAAGTCAACGACCAGAACGGTGTCAAACGCACCAGGACCGGACACAGTTACCCCTTCCACCAGGGTGTTTCCCCGTTGTAGGCGCACAGTCTAGTCAGTACCTCTCCCGGGGGAATGATCCCCCGGTGACCCCCCTAAGCATGGGGGAGTCCCTCCCCCATATCCCCCTCGCCGGGCGGCGCCCGGGACGCCGCCTACGGCGGCGAGTACGTATCCAGTTGGTTGCCGTGGTTGGTCCGCTTTCCCGAGGGATCCGCAATTGTATGGGGCCCCCCGCATCCCCTCGCCTAGGCGGAGCCCCGGGACGGCACCTGCGGTGCCGAGTACGTTTCCGATGGGTTGAGGTTGCTGGTCCGCTAACCCGGTGGTTGCCCCTTGTGGTTCGCTTGCCGGAGTGCACCTGAGCTTGGGACAGCGTCTGCGGCTCTCGGTATGTATCCGGTGATTGGCGTTAGTGGTGCGCTACCCGGGGTTGGTTTCGGCCGACTCTGGGGGTGTGTCCGGTGCTAGGACTGGTTCTGGGAGGGGGGTGACGCGGAGGCGGGCGATGCGGCGGCCGTCCATCTCGGTGACCGTGATCGTGTAGCCCGGGATCTCGACCGCGTCGCCCGCGACCGGGAGCTCGCCGAGGGCGGCGAGGACGTAGCCTGCGACGGTCTCGTAGGGTCCTTCCGGCAGCCGGATCGAGGTCTGCTCGGCGAACTCGTCCAGGTTGAGCAGGCCGTCCACCTCGACCTCGCCCTGGGGCAGCTTGGTGGTCGGAGCCTCACCCGAGTCATACTCGTCCCTGATGTCGCCGATCAGCTCCTCGACCAGGTCCTCCAGGGTGACGATGCCCGCGGTCCCTCCGTACTCGTCGACCACGATCGCCAGATGAGCACGCTCGCGGCGCATCTCAGACAGGGCGGAAAGCACCGTCTTGCTGATCGGCAGGAACTTGACCGGCCGGACCGCCTGGTCGACCAGTGCCGTCGGGTCCGGTGCGCCCGGGCCGAGCAGGTCCCTGATGTGCACGAAGCCGACCACGTTGTCGTACGAGCCCTGGTAGACCGGCAGCCTCGAATAGGGCACGCTCGACGCGATTCTGGCGGCCTCGCCGACCGTGGTCCCCGCGGCCAGAAACTCGACCTCGGTGCGCGGCAGCAGCACCTCGCGGATCTGCCGCTTCCCGGCGTCGAAGACCTCGCCGACGATGCTCCGCTCGTCCGCGCTGAGCGTCTGCGTGCCGGCGACCAGTTCGCGGACCTCCTGCTCGGTCATCGCCTGACGGCCCTGCCGCGGGTCCGCGCCGAGCAGCCGCACCACCCCGTTGACCGAGACGGACAGCAGCCAGACGACGGGCCGGGCGAGACGGGAGATCACGTCGAGCGTCGGCGCGGCGAACAGCGCGATCGAGACGGTGCGCTGCAGCGCCAGCCGTTTGGGGGCCAGCTCGCTGAACACCAGGGTGAGGAAGGTGATGCATACGGTGACAATGGCGAACGCAAGCGGCCCGGCCACGTCGTGGGACAGGTGGCGGCCGACCAGCCAGTCGCTCAGCAGCCCGGCCAGCGTGTCGGCACCGTACGCGCCGGTTACCAGCGTGGCGAGCGTGGTGCCGATCTGTACCGAGGCCAGGAACCGGTTGGGGTCGGCGGCAAGCCTGGCCGCCGTCGCCCCACGCCTGCCGCGCCTCGCCAGAGACCGCACCTGGCCCTCGCGCAGCGAGACCAGGGCCATCTCCGCGGAGGCGAAGAACCCGCCGATGGACACGATGACAAGGACGATGATCACGTCCAGGACGACCTTCACGCCGGATCGCCGACTTCCTCTGCTGCCCGCCCGTTGACTATTGCCCCCTGTTGGCTGTCCCGGCGTTGACCGGGGCCCCGGGCCAGTGGTTCTTCTCCAATGCCCCAGGCCAGCTATTTGCCGCCAGTCTAGAACCGATAGCGTATCCGTCCCGTGGAGACAGCAATGCCGGCGTTCCGGATGCGGTATGAGACTGATTGCGGGTAGCGGTCACCCGCATCCGTTTCGAATGATCGGTGTTATTCATCGTGAAGACTGAATTCTGGTTTGCTCCGGGGCGTGCCAACCTGATGGGCGAGCACACGGACTACAACGAGGGGTTCGTGCTGCCGTTCGCGCTCGCCCAGGGCGTGACCGCGATCGCATCCCCGCGAGACGACGGGCTGCTTGTGCTGCGGTCCAAGCAGATACCCGATGAGCCGGTGACGGTGTCGCCCGACTCCCTCTCGTGCGGCTCGGTGACCGGGTGGGCGGCCTACCCGGCGGGCGTGGCGTGGGCCCTGCGCGCCGCCGGCTACGTCGTGCGCGGTGCGACCATCGACGTGGATTCCGACCTTCCCGTGGGCGCGGGCGTGTCGTCGTCCGCCGCGCTCGAATGCTCGGTGGCCCTGGCGCTGTGCTCGCTGTCGGGCGTGTCGGTACCGCGCCCGGAGCTGGCCGCGATCGCCAAGCGGGCGGAAAACGAGTTCGTCGGCGCGCCAACCGGCATCATCGATCAGTCGGCGGCACTGCTCTGCGAGGAGGGCCACGCGCTGCTCCTCGACTGCCGCACGCTTGGGACAACCCAGGTACCGTTCCGGCCCGCCTCGGCCGGGGTTTCCGCCTTGGTGATCGATACCCGCGTGACGCACGCGCTCGTCGCCGGCGACTACGCGGCGCGGCGAGCCGAGTGCGAGGCGGCCGCGCGCCTGCTCGGTGTGCCGGCCCTGGGCCTGGTGACCGATCTCCAGGTCCTGGACAAGCTCAAAGACCCGTTGCTGCGCCGACGGGCCCGGCACGTGATCACCGACAGCATCAGGGCCCGGACGATCGCCACCGTGCTCCTAGAGGCGGGGCTTGAGAACACCAGCGCGCTGAGTGCGAACGCCGATAGACGGGAAATATACGCATTTATCGGGAAGCTGCTGCTGGAGGGACACTCCTCGCTCCGCAACGACTTCGAGGTCTCCTGGCCGGAAGCCGACGTTACGGTCGATACCGCGATGGAGGCAGGCGCGTACGGTGCCAAGATGATCGGCGGCGGCTTCGGCGGTTCGGTCCTGGCGCTGATACCCGCGGAACGCGCGGGAGAGCTGCGCACGGCGGTGACGGAGGCATTCATCGCCCGCGGCTGGCTTCCCCCCGAGTTCCTAGACGCCGTCCCGTCCCCACCGGCCCGTCGCCTCTCCTAAAGCACAGGCGAGCGAGTGAGGCTACTCGTCGTCAGCTGGGTCATTGATGATGTGCACGGCGGCTTCTTCCGCGGTCGCACCGCCGCCGTCGATCCCGGTGTCGCTGGCGAGTAGCTCACCGTCCTGGACGGCAGGCACGTCGCCCTCGCCGTAGACGTCCGCTTCCGTCGCCGCCAGCCGACCGGCCCGCGGGTCGGCGTCATCATCCCGTTCGAGGCGGGTGACGTCGCCGTCGGTCTCGTTCTCGTCCCAGGAGTCCTCTTCGTCCTCGACGGTGACATCGGGCTCTTCCTCGGCCAGCAGCTCATCGAGGGACTCGGAGTCCTCTTCCCCGCTTAGCGCATAGCGCATGCCCGCGGACCAGCGATCGGGTGTGGCGACGCCTCGGTCGAGCGGATCGTCACCCGGGTCTCCGTCCAGCGTGTCGCCACCGTCGAGGACCTCGTAGTCTTCGAGGTCCTCAGACTCGTGCCTCCGGGAGTCAGGCATAACCTCATCTCTCCTCATCGCTCGGTGAACTGCTAGCGGGGCTCACGCGACGAGAACCTGCACGGGAGCGGTGATTACCTCGCCCACCTCGGGAGCGGGAGCATCCTCAAAGTACAGCTCAAGCGCTTCCTTGAGATTTGCCAAGGCGTCCTCGATGGTCTCTCCCTGGCTGGTGACCTCTACTTGCAGGCAGCGAGCCACGTACCATTCGCCCTCGTGGGTGATGGCTGCGGTCAAGTGCAGTTCGTGCGCCATGCCTCAAGTGTTGCACGGAGCACCTACCGACGCGTGCACGAGTTCCTTGACGGAGACGAGTCAGCCGCATCCGTTCTGGATCCTTCTGGCTTTGTGGCCGTCCGCAATCTAGGCTAGATGGCCACCGACGGGGCGCGCTGTGTGAGGGACGGTACGTATACCCGCTGTATGACCAGGCGGTAGCCTGCCTTTCATGAGTACTCCCGTGACCGTGACTGTGACCGGTGCAGCCGGGCAGATCGGCTATGCCTTGTTGTTCCGTATCGCTTCCGGGCAGCTTCTCGGGCCTGACGTGCCGGTCCGACTGCGGCTCCTGGAGATCACCCCGGCCGTGAAGGCGGCCGAGGGCACCGCGATGGAACTGAATGACGGCGCCTTTCCGCTGCTGGCCGACATTGACATCACCGATGACCTCAAGACCGCCTTCGATGGCGCGAATGTCGCCCTGCTGGTCGGCGCCCGCCCGCGTACCGCGGGCATGGAGCGCGGTGATCTGCTACAGGCCAACGGCGGGATCTTCGGCCCGCAGGGCAAGGCCATCAACGAGCACGCGGCGAGCGACATCAAAGTTCTCGTGGTCGGGAACCCGGCCAACACCAATGCGCTGATCGCTCAGCAGAATGCGCCCGATGTGCCCGCCAGCCGGTTCACCGCGATGACCCGCCTGGACCACAACCGCGCGGTAGCGCAGCTGGCCGACAAGCTGTCCGTCCCGGTCACCGCCATCGAGCACATGACCATCTGGGGCAACCACTCCGCCACCCAGTACCCCGACCTCTACAACACGGTGGTCAACGGACGAAGCGCCGCCGAGCAGGTGGACGAGGAGTGGCTCACCGGCACGTTCATCCCCACGGTGGCCAAGCGGGGCGCCGCGATCATCGAGGCCCGCGGCGCGTCCTCGGCCGCTTCCGCCGCGAGCGCCGCCCTGAACCACGTGTACGACTGGGTTAACGGCACCGACTGGACATCTGCGGGCGTCGTCTCGGACGGTTCCTACGGCGTGCCGGAGGGCCTGGTCAGCTCCTTCCCCGTCCGTTTCGTTAACGGCGGATGGGAGATCATCCAGGGGCTGCCGGTCAACGACTTCTCCCGCGGCAAGATCGACGCCTCCGTCGCCGAACTCGCCGGCGAGCGCGACGCGGTCAAGGACCTCGGCCTGATCTAAGCTCCCCGTTCTTACGGCCGGGCCCCTGGAAACGCTGGTTCCAGGGGCCCGGCCGTGTCATGCAGCGGGGGTCGTCCCCCGGGGGACTACAGCTCGGCCAGGGTGTCGTTGAAGGTCTTCGAGGGACGCATCACGGCGGCGGCCTTCTCGGCGTCGGGCAGGTAGTAGCCGCCGATGTCGGCCGGATTGCCCTGGACCGCGAGCAGCTCATCGACGATGGTGGACTCCTTCGCGGCCAGCGTCTCGGCCAGCCCCTTGAACGCCGCGGCGAGCTCGGCGTCCTTGGTCTGGTTGGCTAGCTCTTGAGCCCAGTAAAGGGCCAGGTAGAAGTGCGAGCCGCGGTTGTCGGTCGTGCCGAGCAGGCGGCCCGGGCTCCGGTCCTCGTCGAGAAACTTGCCGGTCGCCCGGTCTAGCGTGTCGGCGAGCACCCTCGCGGCCTGCACGCCGGCGAAGTCGGCGTACTGCTCGAAGGAAGGCACCAGCGCGAAGAACTCGCCAAGCGAATCCCAGCGCAGGTAGTTCTCCTCGACGAGCTGCTGTACGTGCTTCGGGGCGGAGCCGCCGGCGCCGGTCTCGAAGAGGCCGCCGCCCGCGATCAGCGGCACGATGGAGAGCATCTTGGCCGACGTGCCAACCTCGAGGATCGGGAACAGGTCGGTGTTGTAGTCGCGCAGCACATTGCCGGTCACGGAGATCGTGTCGAGCCCCTGGCGCATGCGCTCCAACGAGTACGCCGTGGCCAGCTGGGGCGACAGGACCTGGATCTCCAGCCCGGTCGTGTCGTGCTCGGGCAGGTAGGCGTTGATCTTCTTGATCAGCTCGGCGTCGTGGGCGCGAGACTCATCGAGCCAGAAGATCGCCGGGGTCTGCGCGGCGCGGGCCCGGGTGACGGCGAGTTTCACCCAGTCGCGGATCGGGATGTCCTTGGTCTGGCAGGCGCGCCAGATGTCGCCGGTCTCGACGTCGTGGGCGAGCACGACGTCGCCGGCCTGGTTGACGATGGTGACCGTCCCGTCGGCGGGGATCTCGAAGGTCTTGTTGTGCGAGCCGTACTCCTCCGCGGCCTGCGCCATGAGTCCGACGTTCGGCACCGTTCCGATCGTCGCGGGATCGAGCGGGCCGTTCCGCTTCACATCCTCGATGACGGTCGCGTAGACCCCCGCGTAGGAGGAATCGGGGATGACCGCCAGGGTGTCGTCCTCGGCACCGTCGGCCCCCCACAGCTTGCCGCCGTTGCGGATCAGGGCAGGCATGGAGGCGTCCACGATGACGTCGCTCGGCACATGGAGATTGGTGATCCCCTTGGCCGAGTTGACGTAGGACAACCGCGGGCCCGACGCCAGCGCGGCCTCGAAGGCCTCCTTGATCTCCGTGCCGTTGGGCAGCGAAGGCAGCCCGGCCAGGATCGCGCCGAGGCCGTCGTTGGCCGAGAGCCCGGCGGCGGCGAGGTCGTCGCCGTAATTCGCGAAGACATCCGCGAAGTACGCCCTCACCACGTGGCCGAAGATGATCGGGTCGGAGACCTTCATCATGGTCGCCTTGAGGTGCACCGAGAAAAGGACGTCCTCGGCCTTGGCCCGCGCCAGCGCGTTGACCAGGAAGGCCCGGAGATTGGCGGCCTGCATGACCGTCGCGTCGATGACCTCGCCCGCCAGCACCGGGAGCGACTGGAGCAGCACCTTCCGCTCCCCCGCGGTGCTCTCAAAGACGATCTTGAGGGTGTCGTCGGCGGGTAGTGTGACCGACTTCTCGTTGGCCCGGAAGTCATGATCGCCCATCGTGGCCACGAAGGTTTTCGACTCCGGGCCGAAGGGCTTGTTGGTGTGCGGGTGCTTGCGCGCGTAGGCCTTCACCGAGAGCGGGGCGCGCCGGTCGGAGTTGCCCTGGCGCAGCACCGGATTTACCACCGAGCCGACGGCCTTGCCGTACTTGGCCCGGAGCTCGGCCTCGGCCAGCGTGGCCGGCGTATCGGGGTAGTCCGGCAGGGCGTACCCCTTCTCCTGCAGCTCCTTGATCGCGGCCTTGAGCTGCGGGACCGAGGCTGAGATGTTGGGCAGCTTGATGATGTTGGCCTCGGGCCGGCCGGTCAGCTCACCGAGCTCGGTCAGCGCGTCGTCGGCCAGGCCGAACTGAGCCAGGATGCGCCCCGCCAGCGAGATGTCACGGGTCTCGATCTCGACGCCTGCCTTATGGGCATACGCGGAGACGATGGGGAGGAAGGAGTACGTCGCGAGTAGCGGCGCCTCGTCGGTGTAGGTGTAGATGATCGCGGCCATCGCGTTGCCAGCTCCTGATCTGGAAAATTCTTCTCGACGTCAAGATACCGCACCGGCCAAAAGGAAGGCGGCGCCCGAACCCACATCGAGGAACTGCGGCACCCGCCGGCATGCTTAGCTGACCAGGCAGGCCGCGCGGCTAGCAGGCCTTGCCCCTACCCAGGCAGCACCAGGCCCGCGACAAGCAGGCCAACGCCGAAGATTGCCAGCGTGACGACGTCATTCGCCCGCTTCCTGGTGGCCAGCAGGCCCACCAGCCTGGCCGGCAGCAGCAGCCGGGCAGTCGCGGCGAGCAGCAGAGCGGCTCCGCCGACGATACCCCCCGCGCCTCCGCCTGCCGAGCCCTGGCGCCAGGCGATATACACACCGGCGATGGTGACCACCAGAACGGCAAAAAACGGAATTGCCCCGATGATGCTCGCGTCTTCCCGGCCATGCCTCGCCACGGAATTCGACCCAGAAGAGGGCCGCGATTGGGGAAAGGCCCTCGACTCAGTGGAGAGCGGCGGCGGGGGGAGCCTGCGGGAACGGCTGCGATCGAGGGGAGGCCTGCGGTTGGGGGAAGGGCTGCGGTGGGTAGTAGGCGCGGTCGTCCCCCCGTGAGATAGTGCCGTCCCCCCGGTGAAAACTGGCCGCGCTCGCTGCGCGTCGGGTGTCATGATCGTCTCCCGCGGTCAACCGTGTCCGGCCGACCTTTTGGCTGCTCACTAGGCAGTTTACCGGCGGCGTCGCAGATTTGAAGCGCGCAAGCGCCGTGGTCCTGCGAAGACTGGCACCATCCGGCATTCGCTACCTTACGCCTACTGCCGGGCAACCTTTCAGGCTCTGGCGGGCAATAGCATGATTTAAGGGGCGGGCGGTGCTCGTGGTAGCCACCCACCAACCGCAACATCCCCGGCAAACCGGACAGGCAAGACGACTGCGGGTTGCGGAGGTCGCCGCCACCGGCCGATGGCGCCACGTTGATCCGCCGCACACCGCATGAGTCGAACCGCTGATTTCGAAATTTGTAATCTTTGTTTGCTTATACCGGAACGCGGGCCGATCGCGTCGCCGGCAGGGTCGCCGCCACCGCAAAAGCCGCCACAGCTACCCTTCATGGCCAGGACGCACGGGGCGAGAGTAACGCTACAGTGATATAAGCGTCACGTCTTAGCTAGACGGGAGGGTCCGGCGTGGATACGCCTTACATTCGCATAGAGGACACTGGGGAAGTAATTCCCCTGCACAGCGAGGTCACTACGGTGGGACGTGGCCTTGGGGTGGATGTCCGGCTTGATGACCCGAGCGTTTCCCGGTTGCACGCGGAAATCGTGCGCCGCGGCCCCTATTGTTACGTCGCCGATCTCGGATTATCACGTAACGGCACACGAGTGAACGGGCGCCCGGTCGCCCGCCGTGTGCTTGACGACGGTGACGTCCTCACATTCGGCACCGCCCGCTGCCGGATCGAGGGACTGCCGCAGGAGGAACTCGCGGCCGAAGCGGACCTCCGGCGTTCCGCAGCGCCTGAGCTGACCCGGCGCGAGCTTGACGTGCTGATATCGCTGTGCCGTCCGGCGCTTTCCGATGACGCGTTCGTCACGCCTGCCACGGCCAAGGAGATCGCTGGCGACTTGGTGGTGACCGAGGCCGCGGTGAAGCAGCACCTGCTCCGGCTGTACGTGAAGTTCCGCGTGCCTGAGGGGCTCAACCGGCGCACCAGGCTCGCCAACGAGGTGATCGCGCTCGGGCTCGTACGGCCGCTGGCGGAGCACGGCTCAGGGCAGGTGCAGCATGCCCACGGTGTTGCTAAGCAGCCACTTCTGGAGGGAGTGCAGCGCCCCCCCGAGGGACGGCAGGCCGGGCATCATATGCGGGATCGTTGAGCTCGCCACCGGCCAGAGGAGCGGCGGCTGCGAGAAGACAGAGGAGACCACCGCCAGTGCCAGCGCCCAGGCGGAGATGAAGGCGACGGTGAGGGCCGCCCTGCTGCGGATGATCGAGGCGCTCATCCGGCGCAACTGCCGCCGGGGTACACCCGACCCCGGGCCCACGCAGTAAAACGCGATCGCGGCGCCCGCCGCCCAGCTGCCCGCGCCGGGTAGCGTCGCTGTCCGGGTGAAGACGACCGACGCCGCGGCGGCAAACAGCGCGATGATGACGGCAAGCGGCGCTAGCAGGACGGTGGTCAGCGCGGCGCGGACGACGGTCCACGGGGCGGTCACCACCACGATCACGATGTCGCTGGGCCGTACCCCGCGCTGGCTGCGGCGCTCGGCCAGGCCGGACTGCGCCCGGTCCACCGCCCGTAGCAGGGTGATAACCGCCAGCGAAAGCACCGTCCCAGCAACCGGAAGCAGCACGCTTAGCGCGACCGCGGCGACCCCGGCCGCGAGGCTGAGCAGGCCGAGTCCCGACGGCTGCCAGTCCGGGCGGCTTGACGTGTCCGCCGGTGCCGCGGCGGGGGGTTGCGCCTGCCGCCGTGCCCGTGCGTCGGGCGAGGCGACCGGCGGCAACAGGTCGGCCATGTCCCGCGCGGCCTCCGCGGGCGACCGGTAGGCGACCCGCGCCGGCGGAGATGCCAGCCGGGCAGGCGGCGGTACCGCCCGAACGGGCGGCGGGGACACGACGCTAGTAGGCGGATGGTAATCGGTACGGGTCGCAGCCATGCCGGGGGCGGCCATCGCCGTGCCGCCCCTGGGCATGCCGAGCTGGCCGGCCAGCCACCGCGCGCTTGGCCGGGACCGCGGGTCGGTCGACAGCGCGGCTGTGACGAACGGCAGCAGCCGCGGCGGGATTCCGGCGATGTCCGGCTTTCCCTCAAGCACACGGAAGAAGATCGTCTGGTACGTGCCCGTACCGAACGGCTGACGGCCCGTTGCGGCATAGGCCACGGTAGTTCCCCAGGAGTGCACGTCCGACGCACCGCTCGATGACGAGCCCTCGATGACCTCGGGGGCGAGGTACCCCGGGGTGCCCATGACCAGGCCGGTCTTCGTCAGCCTGGTCGCGTCGGGTATGTGTGCGATCCCGAAGTCGATGATCACCGGCTGGCCTGCGTCGAGCATGACATTGCCTGGCTTCAGGTCGCGGTGCACAACCCCGGCGGCGTGGATGGCGGCAAGCGCCTCGGCCAGTCCCTCGGCGAAGGTGTCCAGGGCCATGCCGCGCAGTGGGCCGTCCTGGCGCACCGTGTCTTCCAGCGTCCGGCCCTGGACGTACCTGGTCACGATGTACGGGGCGGGGCCGTCCACGTCCGCGTCGAGCACCTCGGCCACGTAGCGGTTCCTGACCCGGCGCATGGTTTCGACCTCGCGAGCGAGGCGCTGCCTGGCGCTGGGATCCCCGGCCACGGCCGATCCGAGAACCTTGACGGCGACGCGGCCGCCGCCCGCGTCCAGGCCAAGGTAAACAACACCCATGCCGCCCTCGCCGATCTTCTCGATCACGCGATAGGGGCCGATCTTGCGCGGGAGCGAATCCAGTGCTGGCATCGTCTTCTCAGAGTACGGCCCGTTTCCTGGATTTCGATAAAACCTTGGTTACGAGCCCCCGTAGCAGTACGGGGTAACTTTACCCTCGGTGCGCCTTGGACAACCCCTGGTTGCCATTACGAGCCGATGACCAGTTTGCGGAGGGCCTCCGCCGCCTGGGCGTTGGATTCGGCGTGGCTCATCAGGGCGCTGGCCAGGGCGGCAGCCCACTGCTGGGGCGGTACCGGCTGCCGCGAGAGCACTACGCCACGGACCTCCCGGCAGATCTCGGCGGTCGGCTGGCCGTTCTTCACGGCAAGCGTCATCACCTGGTCCCCGAGCTTGACCGTGACCTTGGACACCTCGCCCGGCCGACCGCGCATCCGGTCGGCCATCGTCCGCTCGCGCTCCACGGTCACGTAGCCCGGCGGCAGCGTCTCGCTCAGCGACTTGGTCAGGACGCTCGCGTACAGCGCCGCGTCAGCGCTGTCCAGTCGCAGCGCGGCCGTAACCATCTCAAGCGAAGGCACATCGTCGTCGGCAGGCACGATGTCAGCCCCAGGCTCATCCACGTATCCGAGTATGTCACCCCCGCCGCAGCGCATCCGACGGCGACCTTGCTACGTCAGCGTCAGCCCTACGCCGAAGGCGAGGCCATGAAACGCGACACGCAAGCGGCAGCCCAGCGAGGAGACTACTGACGCCCCACGGCTGGCGTTAGCCCCACGCCGAAGGCGGCAGTAATAACACGGCGCCAGGTGACGTGTTAGCCGCCTGGGGGCAGGCCGGAGGCCGTCGGCGTTGGGGCGGGGTCTCTTCTTGGCTGGATAGAGGCGGGGGTCGCGGGGGATTCGCCGCCAGCCTTCCGAAGGAGCGCTGGCGGGAATCCCCCGCGATCACAGCCATCCCCCGCCCTGGGTTTTGACTTTGACTCTGCTTTGGGTTTTACAGCTACCTACCTTCGAAGACGGCCTTGCCGGGGCCGTTCTCCATGAAGCTGCGCATGCCGGCCTTCTGGTCCTCCGTGGCGAACAGCGATGCGAAGTGGAGCCGCTCGATCTCAAGACCCGAAGGCCAGGTCGACCTCAAGGCCCTTGTTCACCGCCTGCTTGGCGGCACGGAGCGCGAGCGCGGGTCCGGCCGCGTACCTGGCCACCAGTTCCCTCGCCGCCTGGTAGACCTCGGCGTCAGGTACGACCTTGTCGGCGAGCCCGATCGCCAGGGCCTCGGCGGCGGCTACTTGCCTGCCCGTGAAGATGAGGTCCTTCGCCTTGGCGGGACCGATCAGCCGGGGTAGCCGCTGGGTGCCGCCGGCGCCGGGGATAACGCCGAGCAGGATCTCCGGCTGACCGACCTTGGCGGACTCGCCGAGCACCCGGAAATCGGCGCAGAGGGCGAGTTCGAGCCCGCCGCCGAGCGCGTACCCGGTGACGGCCGCGACAACCGGCTTGGGAATGTCCGCGACATCGTTGAGCGCGGCTTGGAGCGCGGCCGCCCACTCGGACATCTCGGCGGCACCGAGCGGTGCCATCTCCTTGATGTCGGCCCCGGCCGCGAACACCCGCTCGCCGCCGTAAAGGATGACGGCACGGATGTCGCTGTCCGCCGACACCTGCGCCGCGGCCGAGGCGATCTCCGCCCGGACCTGCGCGTTAAGCGCATTCAGCTTCGGCCGGTCCAGCCGGATCGTCGCAATCTGGTCCGCAACCTCAACCCGTACGAACTCGCCCACGCAGCCCACCTCCACGCCAAGACCACCTGCGTATACACCGCCACCCAAGCTACAGTGCGGCGATCACGGAGTCGGAGCGGAGTAGGACCCGGGGGGCCAAGCCCCCCGGGGTCCTAACTACCTCAGGTCGCCGGTGGACATGCCGGCTGGGGCGTCGGGGTAGACGACCAGTCCCAGGTCGGCGCGGCTGGCCAGCAGCGAGTGGGACGGGAGGACCCGGACCGTGTAGCCGAACGGGCCAGGCTGTCCAAGTTCCACCGCCCCAGAGAACCTGGTGTGCGGGGCCTGCGCCGAGTCGTCGGCGGACAGGGTCACGTACGACGGTTCGACGAGTTCGTCGTCATCGCCGAGCCGGCCGTAGACGACCTCGACGCAGACGTCATCGGCGGACAGGTCGCCAAGGGAGGCCGTGACCCGGACGTCGAGCACCGCGCCGAGGGAGGGCTCGGCGCCGTCGGCCTCGACGTGCTCGATCCGCACCCCGGACCAGGACTGGCGGACGCGTGCCTTCCACTCAGCGAGGCGGCGGGCCGTCTCGCTGCCGTCCGCCGCCAGCGCCCGCGACGCCTGCGCAGCCGGCACGTACAGCTTCGTCACGTAGTCGCCGACCATACGGTCCGCCTGGATGAGCGGGCCCAGGCTACGCAGCCCGTGCTTGAGCATTTGCATCCAGCCCTGGGGCACACCGTCGGCGGCATCGTAGAACAGGGGCGCGACCGACTTGCCGATCAGCTCGTACAGCGCGGACGCCTCAAGCTCGTCCCGGCGGGACGTGTCTTCGACGCCGTCCGCCGTCGGGATCTCCCAGCCGTTGGCGCCGTCGTACCACTCATCCCACCAGCCGTCCCGCACCGAAAGGTTCAGGCCGCCGTTGAGCGCCACCTTCATGCCGGACGTGCCGCAGGCCTCAAGCGGGCGCAACGGGTTGTTCAGCCAGACGTCGCAGCCCTGGACGAGGAAGCGGGCGAGCGCCATGTCATAGTCGGGGAGGAAGACGATCCGGCGCCGCACGGCGTCGGAGTCGGCGAACCTGACCATCTGCTGGATGAGCCGCTTGCCGCCCTCGTCCGCGGGGTGCGCCTTGCCCGCGATCACGATCTGGATGGGCCGGTCCGGGTCGAGCAGCAGCCCGGCCAGCCGCTGCGGGTCGTTCAGCATCAGCGTAAGCCGCTTGTACGACGGCACGCGGCGAGCGAATCCGATCGTGAGCACGTTCTCGTCGAGCACGTCGTCGATCCAGGTCAGTTCGGCCCCGGACGCGCCGCGCTGCTGCCACGACTCGCGCAGCCGACGCCTGGTCTCGGTGACGAGCCGGGCGCGCAGCTGGCGCCGGATCTCCCACAGCCGCCCCGCGTCGGCGGTCGCGGCCCGTTCCGAGTCGCCGAGCTCAGCTACCTCGTGCGCGACCCAGGTGGGCGCGTGCACACCGTTGGTGATCGAGCCGATCGGCACCTCCGCGGTGTCGAAGCCCGGCCAGAGGCCGGCAAACATCTCCCGGCTGACCTGGCCGTGCAGCACCGAGACGCCGTTAACGCGCTGCGCCAGGCGCATGCCCATCACGGCCATGTTGAACATGTGCGGGTCACCGCCCGGATAGGTCTCGGCGCCAAGCGCGAGCACCCGCTCGACCGGCAGCCCCACACCCGCCGCGTCGGCGGTGAAGTACCGCTCGATCAACTCGCGGGGGAACCGGTCGATGCCCGCGGGCACGGGCGTGTGCGTCGTGAAGACGGTGCCCGCCCTTGACAGCTCGAGGGCCTCGTCGAACGACAGCCCGGCCGCCACGTACTCCCTGATCCGCTCGAGGCCGAGGAAGCCCGCGTGCCCTTCGTTGGTGTGGAACACCTCGGGCTCGGGATGGCCGGTGATCGCGCAGAAGGCGCGGACGGCCCGGACGCCGCCTACGCCGAGCAGGAGTTCCTGGCGGAGCCGGTGCTCGCTGCCGCCGCCGTACAGGCGGTCGGTGATCTCATGCTGCGCGGGCTCGTTTTCCTCCACGTAAGAGTCGAGCATCAGCAGCGGCACCCGCCCCACCTGAGCCAGCCAGACCTGCGCGGTCAGCAGCTTGCCTTCGGAGAAGGGCACGGTGATCTTCACCGGGTCGCCGGCGGCGGACCTGAGCAGGGTCAGCGGCAGCCCGTTCGGGTCGTCGGCCGGGTAGCGCTCCGCCTGCCAGCCGTCCGCGGACAGCGACTGAGTGAAGTACCCGTGCCGGTACAGGAGACCAACGCCGATGATCGGGACACCGAGGTCGCTCGCGGACTTCAGGTGGTCGCCCGCCAGGATGCCGAGGCCGCCGGAATACTGCGGGAGGACGGCGGTGATGCCGTACTCCGGTGAGAAGTACGCGATCGCCTTCGGCAGCGGCTCCGCGTCGCCCGTCTGGTTCTCGCCGGCACTCTGGTACCAGCGCGGCTCGCCCAGGTAGCCGCGCAGGTCCGCCACCGCCGCGTCCAGGCGGCGCAGGAAGTCCCCGTTGGTGGCGAGCGCGGCGAGCTGGGCGGGCCCCATCGAGCTGAGCATCGCCACCGGGTCCCCGCCGGAAGCGGCCCACCCGGCCGGGTCGATCGACTCGAAGAGCTCAACCGTTGGCGGGTGCCAGGACCAGCGGAGGTTCAGCATCAGATCGTGCAGCGGCGCAAGCGGCTGCGGCAGCGTTACGCGCACGGTAAAACGTCGGATCGCTCTCACGGGCAGTCATCATACGGGCCGCTCATTACCACCGAGTGAAGAGCGGCAATCCAGCGGCCGAGCTCACAGCCTTGGAGACTACAGAGCGCCCCGGGGGAAATCTATGAATCACAACTGGGTACGGTAACCGCGTGATCGGACGCATCCCCATCCTTGATGTTCAGCCCGTAGTGGAATGCGGGCGCCGCCCCGCTAAGGCGGTCGTGGGCGAGACCTTTCAGGTCAGCGCGACTGTCATCATGGAGGGGCACGGCGTACTCGGCGCCGGCGTGGTGCTGCGAGATCCCTCGGGCAACCTCGGTCCGCTGATCAGGATGCGGGAACTCGCTCCCGGGTCGGACCGGTACGGGGCGGACGTGACCGTTTCCGGCGAGGGCAGGTGGTACTTCCACGTCGAGTCGTGGTCCGACCCCATCGGGCACTGGGACCATAACGCGGGGATCAAGATTCCCCGCGGGCAGGACGTCGAACTCATGATGACCGAGGGGGCTCTGCTCTTCGAGCGCGCCGCCCGGGCGATCAGGCAGCCGCCGGGCGCAGCCCGCCCGGCCGCCGCCCGCACCGACCTCAACGCGCTCGGGCGCAAACTCCGCGACCGGAGCCTGCCAGCCTGGGACCGGCTGGCCTCGGCGCGGACACCGCGGATCAAGGCGATCCTCGCCGAGTACCCGCTCCGCGACCTCGTGACCAGGTCCGGCCGGATGCCGGTACTCGTCGAGCGGCAGCGCGCCCTCTTCGGATCCTGGTACGAGTTCTTCCCGCGCTCCGAAGGCGTCCAGTTCGACCCGATGGGCCGCAGGGAGCCCATCTCGGGAACGCTGCGTACCGCCGCGCGCCGGCTTGAGGCGATAGCCGACATGGGCTTCGATGTCGTCTACCTGCCGCCCGTACACCCGATCGGCACCACCTTCCGCAAGGGGCGGAACAACACGCTCGAGGCGCGCCCCGGCGACCCAGGCTCGCCCTGGGGGATCGGCGCGCCGGAGGGCGGCCACGACGCCATCCACCCGGACCTGGGCACCTTCGCCGACTTCGACGCGTTCGTCGCCCAGGCCAGGGAACTTGGCATGGAGGTGGCGATCGATCTGGCGCTGCAGGCCTCGCCCGATCACCCCTGGGTCAAGGAGCACCCGGAGTGGTTCACCACGCGCGCCGACGGGTCGATCGCGTACGCGGAGAACCCGCCGAAGAAGTACCAGGACATATACCCGATCAACTTCGATAACGACCCAGAAGGAATCTACGCCGAGGTCGAGCGGATCGTCCGGCTGTGGATGAGCCACGGCGTGCGCATCTTCCGGGTCGACAACCCGCACACCAAGCCGCTCAAGTTCTGGGAGCGGCTGCTCGCCGCCATCCGGCTGACCGACCCCGACGTGCTGTTCCTCGCCGAGGCATTCACCCGCCCGGCGATGATGGCCAGCCTGGCCAAGGCCGGGTTCCACCAGTCCTACACCTACTTCACCTGGCGCAACTCCGCTGTAGAACTGACGGAGTACCTCAAGGAGCTGTCCGGCCCGGCGGCGGCCTACATGCGGCCCAACTTCTTCGCCAACACGCCGGACATCTTGCACGAGTACCTTCAGCACGGCGGGCCCGCCGCGTTCAAAATTCGGGCCGTGCTCGCATCAATGCTCAGCCCGAGTTGGGGTATCTACTCTGGCTATGAGCTATGCGAGAGCACACCGCTACGGACCGGCAGCGAGGAGTACCTGGATTCGGAGAAGTACCAGTACCGGCCAAGAGACTGGGAAACGGCAGCGAGGGATGGTCTGGGCATTAGCGGATATATCGCTGACCTTAACCGGATCCGACGGTCGCATGTGGCATTGCACTGGCTGCGTAACCTACGCTTTCATCATGTGGATCAGCCGGAACTGATCTGCTTCTCCAAACGCCTCTACGGCGCCGGTACGGTCTCGGAGAGATCCTCCGGACAGGCAGGACCGCGGGCGGGGAAACAGGGCGGGGACGCCGCAGACACCGTCCTGGTTGTAGTGAATCTTGACCCGCACCAGGCCAGGGAGGCCACGGTGTGGCTTGACATGCCTGAGCTGGGAATGGACTGGCACGATGGGTTCTCCGTACGGGATGAGCTCAACGGTGAGATCCACAGCTGGGGCCAAGCCAACTACGTGCGCCTGGACCCGGCCGTGCGACCAGCCCACATCTTCACCGTTACGCGTGCTTAGGCGGACGAAGTCCGGTTAGCCGGGCATGCGCGGCGGTTCCGCGTACATCCAGGAGAGTCACGCCGTGTCAGAACACGAGCCGGCTATCGGCCTTCCATCGGCACCAGATGCGGTAGCGGCATCGCCATTCGCCGCGCCGCCGGGTGAGCGGGTACCCGACTTCACCCTTGACCGCTCCCGCGATCCAGACTGGTACAAGCGGGCGGTCTTCTACGAGGTGCTTATCCGCGGCTTCCATGACGCCAACGGTGACGGCACCGGTGACATCAAGGGCCTCACATCGCGCCTGGACTACCTGCAGTGGCTGGGGATCGACTGCATCTGGCTGCTGCCGATCTACGAGTCCCCGCTTCGCGACGGCGGCTATGACATCGCTGACTACCTGCGCATCCTTCCCGAGTACGGCAACATCGCCGACTTCGTCGAGTTGGTCGAGCAGTCGCACAAGCGCGGCATCCGGATCATCGCCGACCTGGTCATGAACCACACCAGCGACGCCCATCCGTGGTTCCAGGCGAGCCGCAGCGACCCGGACGGGCCCTTCGGCGACTTCTACGTCTGGAGCGACAACCCGGACAAGTACGCCGACGCGCGGATCATCTTCGTCGACACCGAGACCTCGAACTGGACATTCGACCCGGTGCGCGGCCAGTACTTCTGGCACCGGTTCTTCTCGCACCAGCCGGACCTGAACTTCGATAACCCCAAGGTCCAGGACGCGATGATCGAGGTGCTGAAGTTCTGGCTCGATCTCGGCATCGACGGCTTCCGCCTCGACGCGGTGCCCTACCTGTACGAGCGCGAGGGCACCAACGGCGAGAACCTCAAGGAGACGCACGAGTACCTCAAGCGCGTCCGCGCCGAGGTTGACGCCGCCTACCCGGACCGCGTGCTGCTCGCCGAGGCCAACCAGTGGCCCGCCGATGTGGTGGAGTACTTCGGCGATGAGGAGACCGGCGGCAACGAGTGCCACATGGCCTTCCATTTCCCGCTGATGCCCCGCATCTTCATGGCCGTCCGCCGGGAGCAGCGCTACCCGATCTCGGAGATCCTGGCCCAGACGCCGAAGATCCCGGCCGGGTGCCAGTGGGGCATCTTCCTTCGCAACCACGATGAGCTCACGCTCGAGATGGTCACCGACGAAGAGCGCGACTACATGTACAAGGAGTACGCCAAAGACCCCCGGATGAAGGCCAACATCGGGATCAGGCGGCGGCTGGCGACGCTCCTCGACAACGACCGCAACCAGCTTGAGCTGTTCACCGCCCTGCTGCTGTCGCTGCCCGGCTCGCCGGTGATGTACTACGGCGACGAGATCGGCATGGGCGACAACATCTGGCTCGGTGACCGGGACGGCGTGCGCACCCCCATGCAGTGGACGCCCGACCGCAACGGCGGCTTCTCGCCCGCCGACCCGCAGCGCCTGTACCTGCCGCCGGTGATGGACCCCATCTACGGCTACCAGTCGCTCAACGTCGAGGCGCAGCAGCGCCACCCGCAGTCGCTGCTGCACTGGACCAGGCGGATGATCGAGATCAGGAAGCGGCACCCGGTCTTCGGCGTCGGCGCTTACGAGGAACTCACCAGCAGCAACCCGAGCGTGCTGGCGTTCGTCCGGGAGTACGACGCGGCCGGGACCCTGGCCGCGAAGCGGCTTGAGCGCGAACACGGGACCCCGGTCGAATACGATTCCGCCGACCGGATACTCTGCGTCAACAATCTGTCTCGGTTCCCTCAGCCAGTCGAGCTCGACCTGCGCCGGTTCATCGGTGTGACGCCAGTCGAGTGCATGGGCGGCGTCACTTTCCCGCCCATCGGGGAATTGTCGTACCTGCTGACCCTGCCCGGACATGGCTTCTACTGGTTTCAGCTCCCGCCTGCGAGGGAGGAACATGACCGGTGAGTGTTACAGGCACTGAACCGGGTGCGTGTTACATGCTCTAATTTGTCTACCTGATACCGACGCAAACCCGGCCAGAGCTGCCAGGGTCTTACCCGGAGGGTATCTCCATCCAGGGAACGGAGATACCCCGGCAGCTTTGGTCCGCGCGGGTCGGCCTGATACGATCGCGCTCCTTGCGATCGGGCCTGGCCACGCGGACATCGGGGGTACGGGGGGTAGTCCCCCGGGAGAGAGCAGGGGCCGATGGCGATCGAGGACGCACTAGCGACATGGCTAGGTAACCAGCGCTGGTTCGCCGGCAAGGGACAAGAGCTGCGTGATCTCGCGATCGTCGCGGATACCGAACTCGTCTCGGGCGATCCCGAGCTGCGGCACTTGATCGTCGCGGTTTCCCACGGCACCGCCGTCGATTACTACCAGGTGCCGATCGGTTTGCGGCGGCGGCTTCCCACTCGGCTCAAGCACGCCAGGATCGGCTTGGCCGAGGACGGCCGGCAGGCCTACGACGCGCTGCACGACGCCGACCTGACCAGGCCGTTGCTGGCCGGCATCGCGGCCGGCGCCGAGACCGGTTCCCTCCGGATGCAGGCGATTCCTGGGGCACGGTTCGACACGGACCTCGACAGCCTGGTGCTCGGCGGCGAGCAGAGCAATACGAGCCTCGTCTACGGCGAGGAGTCCATACTCAAGGTGTTTCGCAGGGTCTCCCCCGGTCCTAACCCGGACCTGGAGGTGACCACCGCACTGGCCCGGCTCGGCTCGCCTCATGTGGCCGAGCCGCTCGGCTGGATCGAGACCAGGCTGGAGGGCGCGCCCACCAGCCTGGCGATCCTGTCGCGGTACCTGCGGCTGGCCACCGACGGCTGGTCGCTCGCGGCGACCAGCGTGCGGGACCTGTACGCGGCCGTGGATGACGCGACCGCCAACGACCATCAGACGACCGAGGCACCAGGCAGTTCTCCGTCCGTCCGGGGCGGCCCCGATATGACCGCGCCGTTTGCGGCCGGGACCCCAAACGGCCCCCGGCCGGGCGTCCCCGGGGACAACCGCGTACACGCGGCCGACGCGGGCGGTGACTTCGCCGGCGAGTCTCGCCGGCTGGGCATCGCCACCGCCCAGGTCCACGCCGACCTGGCCGCCGCGTTCGGCACCGACGAACTCGGCCCGGACGTGGTCGGCGAGCTCACCGAGCGGATGT
This sequence comes from uncultured Actinomycetota bacterium, assembly GCA_963785645.1. Taxonomy (GTDB): domain Bacteria; phylum Actinomycetota; class Actinomycetes; order Streptosporangiales; family Streptosporangiaceae; genus Trebonia. The sequence goes on along the minus strand of CAWAWG010000009.1, from coordinate 404,660 downwards.
ACCGCAAGCTTGACCTGGCGGTCGCCGCTGTACCGGAACTCACCAAGCACGTCGACATGATCAGCGACGCCTATTCCGAACTTGCAAAGCTCAGCGGGCCCTTCCCGGTGCAGCGCGTGCACGGCGACTATCATCTTGGCCAGGTGCTGCGCACCGAGACCGGCTGGGTGGTGCTCGACTTCGAAGGCGAGCCCGCCACGCCGCTCGCTCAGCGCAGGGCTCGGTCATCTCCGCTGCGCGATGTCGCGGGGATGCTCCGCTCGTTCGACTACGCAGCCCGCCACCAGCTCATCGGACATCCCGGCCAGGCCGCGCTCAGCGACGCCGCGCGCGACTGGGCGCGCAGGAACGCCAGCGCGTTCTGTGCCGGGTACGCCGAGGCCGGCGGGCTCGACCCGGTAGCAAACCAGGTCCTGCTGCGCGCCTTGCAGCTGGACAAGGCCGTTTACGAAGTACTGTACGAGGCCAGGCACCGTCCGTCCTGGCTACCCATCCCGCTTGACTCACTGGCAGAGTTCTAAAGTGCTATCGAAAAACGAGCCGGTCTCCCTCGGGGAGATCGAGCGACTTGTCGCGGGCCAGTATCATGACCCGCACTCAGTGCTCGGCGCGCACCCCGTGCCGGGCGAAGGCTCCGTGGTGGAAGGCACGGTGATCAGGGCGCTGCGCCCGCTCGCCGCCTCCGTCACGGCAGTGCTGCCCGACGGCAGCAGGCATCCGATGACGCACCTGCACCTGGGCGTGTTCGAGGTGGAGGTGCCAGAGGAGGCCGAATCCGTTCGGGACTATCGCCTTGAGGTTGCCTACGTCGACGGCGAGCCGCGGCTGCAGGACGACCCGTACCGGCACCTGCCGACGCTCGGCGAGCTCGACCTGTACCTGATCGGCGAGGGGCGGCACGAGCAGCTGTGGCACGCGCTCGGCGCCCGGCCGATGGATGACGGCGGCGAGCCCGGCACCGCGTTCGCCGTCTGGGCGCCGAACGCGCGGGGCGTCCGCATCGTCGGCGACTTCAACTTCTGGGACGGGCGGGCCCACCCCATGCGGTCGCTCGGCGGCGCGGGGGTCTGGGAGCTGTTCGTGCCCGACGTCGGGCCCGGCACCAGGTACAAGTTCTCCATCTGCGGTCCCGACGGCGCCTGGCGGGAGAAGGCCGACCCGATGGCGGCCCTCGCGGAGATGCCGCCCGCCACCGCCTCGGTCGTCTACCAGTCCAGCTACGAGTGGGATGACGCCGACTGGATATCCGAGCGCGCCACGCGGCAGCCGCTGTCCAGCCCGATGTCCGTCTACGAGGTACACCTCGGCTCGTGGCGCCCGGGTCTGTCCTACCGTGATCTCGCCACCGAACTCGCCGCTTACGTGACCGACATGGGGTTCACGCACGTGGAGTTCCTACCGGTCGCCGAGCATCCCTTCGGCGGGTCATGGGGATACCAGGTCACCTCTTATTACGCTCCGACCTCACGGTTCGGCACACCCGACGACTTCCGGTTCCTGATCGACAAGCTGCACCAGGCGGGCATCGGCGTCATCGTCGACTGGGTGCCCGCGCACTTTCCGCGCGACTCCTGGGCGCTCGCCGAGTTCGACGGCACGCACCTGTACGAGCACGCCGACCCCCGGCTCGGGACGCAGCCGGACTGGGGCACGCTCGTGTTCAACTTCGGCCGCTCCGAGGTGCGGAACTTCCTCGTCGCCAACGCCGTCTACTGGCTTGAGGAGTTCCACATCGACGGGCTGCGGGTCGACGCGGTCGCCTCGATGCTGTACCTGGACTACTCGCGGCGCGACGGCGAGTGGACGCCCAACGTCCACGGCGGCCGGGAGAACCTGGAGGCGATCTCCTTCCTGCAGGAGGTCAACGCCACCTGCTACAAGCGGGTGCCGGGGATCATGATGATCGCCGAGGAGTCGACGGCCTGGCCGGGGGTGTCGCGGCCGGTGCACCTGGGCGGGCTCGGCTTCGGGTTCAAGTGGAACATGGGCTGGATGAACGACACGCTCGAGTACATGAAGCTCGACCCGATCTACCGCCAGTACCACCACAACGAGATCACGTTCTCCATGGTGTACGCGTTCACCGAGAACTTCGTGCTGCCGCTGTCGCACGATGAGGTCGTGCACGGCAAGGGCTCGCTGCTGCACAAGATGCCGGGTGACGAGTGGCGCCAGTTCGCCGGGCTGCGCACCCTGTTCGGGTACATGTGGGCCCACCCGGGCAAGCAACTGCTCTTCATGGGGTCTGAGTTCGGCCAGGGCAACGAGTGGTCGGAGACGAACGGCCTCGACTGGTGGGTGCTCCAGTTCGGCAACCACGCGGGCGTGCAGCAGCTGGTGCGCGATCTGAACACGACCTACCGGGCATCGCCCACGCTGTGGTCGCAGGACACCAGCCCGGACGGGTTCTCCTGGATCGACTCCAACGACGCGCACGGCAATGTGGTGTCGTTTCTGCGGTTCGGCGGGCAGGAGTACGGCGTGCCCGTCCTAGCCTGCGTCGCCAACTTCTCCGCGATGCCGCATGACGAGTACCGGATGGGGCTGCCGCTCGCGGGACGCTGGCGCGAGGTGCTCAACACCGACGCGGTCGGCTACGGCGGCAGCGGCATGGGCAACCTGGGCACCGTGCACGCGATACCCAAGCCGTGGCACGGCCGGCCCGCGTCGGCGTCGATCGTGCTACCGCCGATGTCGGTTCTCTGGCTGGTCCCCGAGGTTTAGGGCCCGGTGCCCGGGAGGGGCGCCGCGAGTCTTATGCGACGTTTCGCGGCGCTCGCTCACCGGGCTGGATGCTGGGCAGGACCGCGGTGATCGCGGTGCTCGCCTTGGCGGCGGCCTTGCGGTCGTTCAACTCCCGCTCGGCCTGCGCCACCACGGCATCGAGCCGGGCGGCGACGGCCTGGCGTCTCTTGGCTCTCCGGCTGGCCGTGATGAGATAGGCCGCCAGGCAGGACACGCCAAGGAGCAGCAGTGCGGCGAGTACCAGAATCACGTACATGGGCATCAGGTTCCGGTCGATGGCGAACAGGAGACCCAGGGGGCCGACCCCAAGTACCCCGAAGCCTGTTCAATGAAACGCGAAATTTCATCGAACAGGCCTGACGAGGATTAACTTACATGTTACCCGGCTACAGCAGTCTCAGGAGCCAACCAGGACCCACAACCGACGCGTTGAGCTCCTCGCAGCGCTGTCGTAGCTCCCGGTCCGCGGTCACCACCAGGCAGCTCTCGTCCCTTCCGGTTGCCTCGGCCACGGCTCCCACGATCGCGTCGTCCCCCGACCCCGGGGCCGGGACAAGCCGTACCGGCGACGTCCCGCCCGCCATCGGCGCCTCGTCCGCCGCGGGCGGCACCCAGTCCGCCGGCGGTACGGTCTCCTCCGAGAGCGCGGTCTCGTTTTCAAGCAACGCGACGGCCTCCCTGGCCTGCCCCTCCAGGACAAGCACCCAGGCACCCGCCGTTTCGTCGCCGCGCTGGGCAAGCGCTATCACTTCCCGGCACAGCCGCAGCGCGGCCCCCGCCCGGTCCCGCCACCAGCCATCGGCCCGGGCACCCATTACGTTGGCCACATCGACCACCACGACGGACGCGGTATTAGCGATGGGAGTCACCACCTCACGTTTGGAAGACTCCTATGATCTTCTTTCCCACGTAAGCTAGCCGCATGGCAGACGCGAGGCTCGCCGCATCGCTCGTTCGCATGCGGCAACGCAGGACCGGGCCGCTCATCCTGGAGCTTGACCTGACGGACGGCATCGCGGAAGGGCCGCCCGCTGACCCGTTGTCGGCGCTGCTCACCATGCGCAGGACGCGACTTCAGGACCTGCTCGACGGCCTGCGCCGGGCGGCCGGCGACGCCCGCGTCCGGGCCCTCGTGGTCAAGGTCGGCGGGTCGGGGATCGGGCTGGCCAAGGCCCAGGAACTGCGCGCCGCCATCGGCGATTTCCGGCACTCGGGCAAGCTGACGGTGGCGTGGGCCGAGTCGTTCGGTGATTTCGTCCACGGCAACGTGCCGTACTACCTGGCTACCGGATTCGACCGGATCTATCTCCAGCCGTCCGGCGTCCTCGGGCTTACCGGCGTTGCCGTCGAGCAGGTGTTCCTGCATGGCGCGCTGGAAAAGCTCGGCATCGACGTCGAGAGCGCGAAGCGGTACGAGTACAAGTCCGCCCCCGACCAGCTGACCGAGTCCGGGTTCACCGGCCCGGCCCGCGAGGCCACCGCGCGGCTGGCCGAGTCGGTGACCGAGCAACTGGCCGGGGTGGTGGCCGCGGGCCGCAGCCTGTCCGTCGAGCAGGCCACGGCCCTGCTCAGACGCGGTCCGTTCCTGGCCCCGCAGGCGCTCGCCGAGGGTCTCGTCGACGGGCTGATGTACCGGGACGAGGTATATGACCAGGTCCGCAAGGAAGCGGGCGCGGACGCGACCCTGCTTTACCTGCAGCGGTACCAGCGCACACAGTCGCTGAGCGACCTGCCCCGACGGGTTGGCAGCACCGTCCAGGGCATCGCGCCCGGGCAGCACGAGCGGTACGTCGCGACGATCTACGCGCACGGCGCCATCAGACACGGGCGCAGCGGCCGGGGCGGACCCGGCGGCGGCGGGATGGGGTCGGACACGGTGGCGGCGGCGCTGCGCGCGGCCGGGGCCGACGAAGCGGTGCGGGCCGTGGTGCTGCGGGTCAACAGCCCGGGCGGCTCCTACACGGCGTCCGACGTGATCTGGCGCGAGGTGGTCAGGCTCCGGGCCGCGGGCAAGCCCGTTGTGGTGTCGATGGGAGACGTGGCGGCGTCCGGCGGGTATTTCATCGCCGCGCCCGCGGACGTGATCGTGGTACAGCCGGGGACGATCACCGGGTCAATCGGGGTCTTCATGGGGAAGCCGGTGCTGCGCGAACTGTTCGAGCGGGCCGGCGTGACGACCGACTCGATCACCGACGGGGCGGGCGCCGCGATTGCCACGATGTTCTCCTCGTCCCGGCCGTTCTCCGAGACCGAGTGGGAGCGGATCAACCACTGGCTCGACGCGGTTTATGCGGACTTTACCGACAAGGTGGCAACCGGGCGGCGGCTGCCCGCGGAGCGGGTACACGAGCTGGCGCGCGGCCGGGTCTGGACTGGTGCCGACGCGATCGCCAACGGGCTCGCCGACGAGGCGGGCGGCCTGCGCGAGGCGGTCGCGATCGCCCGCAAGCGCGCCGGGCTGCCCGAGGACGCGTCGGTTCGCGTCTTCCCCCGGTTCGGCCCGCTCGACCAGCTGCGGCCCGCCGAGTCGAGCGAGGCCAAGCCCGCAGCGCGCGCCCAAATCGGCGCGGGCTCGCTCGCCGCGCTGTTCGCCGACGGCTGGGGGCCTGCCTGGCGGTTCGCCGCGGCCGTCGGGCTTCCCCCGCACGGTCCGCTCACGCTTCCCGGCGTATGGCAGATCAGTTAGATACCGAACGGATCCGGGTGACTGTCAACGGCAACGGTCTTCCCGCCGCGCTCTCGGCGTGGGCGGCGGGAGTCACTCTCGTCACGATCGCGGATGAGCGCGACGATATCGGCACGACGGTTAGCGCGTTCATGCCCTTGTCGCTGGACCCTCCGCTGGTGGCCGTGTCGCTGATCGCGGACTCTTACCCGGCGGAGGTGCTCAGCCGGCCCTCTCTCCCGGCTTTGACGTTCGCCGTCACATTGCTGTCATCGGCCCAGAAGCTGATAGCGGGCCAGTTCGCCGCGGAAGGCCGGCCGAGTGCGCGGCTGATTCTGGACGCCACGCCGCACGTGCGGGGGGCATTGTCGGGCGCCCTCATACCTTCCGGCGGTCTGGCCGCTCTCGAGTGCTCCGTTGCCCGCCGGGTCCCGGCCGGTGACCACCTCCTGGTGATCTCCGCGGTCGAGGACGTCGCCTACGTGGCCGAGGCCGGCGATCCGCTGGTCCGCTTCCGCGGCCGCTACCCGGTCCTGTAGCCACGCCGCCGGTGCCGAGCCCGGTGCCGGGACTTAGGCACGCCCCGGGCGTGCCCGGTTCGCCGGGATCGTCCTCCCTGTACCCGAACCTGGTTCATGATCATGGTAATTCGACAGCTTATTTGATGCTTTATTTCCGCGATCATGGAACGGCCGGGCGCGGTGGCGCACACACTGCATTGCGCCATCGGGCGAACTCTCGGCGAAGACGAAAGCCGAGAGATGGGCCGTGAGCACGGGGATGCCTAACCGTGGGTCTTTTGCCCGGATTTGTAGACGGCGTGGACGAGCGGGACGCCTGGGCGGTAGGCCAGGTGAGCGTGGGACGGTGCGTCCAGGATGACCAGGTCGGCGCGCGCACCGGGGGCCAGGTAGCCGACGTCCGGGCGGCGCAGGGCGCGGGCGCCGCCGGCCGTCGCCGACCAGACCGCTTCCTCCGTTGTCATGTGCATGTCGCGTACCGCGAGGGCAACGCAGAACGGCATCGATGTCGTGTAGGACGTGCCGGGATTGCAGTCGGTCGCCAGAGCGACCGTCGCGCCGGCGTCGAGCAGGCGGCGGGCGTCCGGGTAAGGCTGCCTGGTGCTGAACTCCGCGCTGGGCAGCAGGGTGGCAACGGTGCGCGACGACGCGAGCGCGGCCACGTCGGCGTCGGTGAGGAACGTGCAGTGATCGGCGGAGGCCGCGCCGAGCTCGACGGCTAGCCGGATGCCGGGTCCCGGGCCGAGCTGGCTGGCGTGGATCCTCGGCCGCAGGCCGCGCGCCATGCCCGCCGTGAGCACCGTGCGCGCCTCGTCCTCGCCGAACGCGCCCCGTTCGCAGAACACGTCGACCCAGCGGCAGTACATCTCGCACGCGGTCAGCATCGGCCCGCAGACCAGGTCGACGTAGCCGGCCCGGTCGGTGGCGAACTCGGCGGGCACCACGTGCGCGCCGAGGTAGGTGACCTCATCCGTGAACTCGGCCGCGAGTGCCGCGCAACGCGCTTCGTCGTCCGTCGTGAGCCCGTAGCCGGTCTTGCACTCAAACGTCGTTGTGCCCTGCCCGAGCATCTCCCGGGTGAGCCGCCCGAGGCCCGCTCGCAGCTCGGCGTTGGTGGCGGCACGCGTCGCGGCGACCGTCGTCCGGATGCCGCCGGCCTGATAGGGGCGTCCCGCCATCCGCGCCGCGAACTCGGCCGACCGCTCTCCCGCGAACGCCAGGTGGCCGTGCGAGTCAACGAACCCGGGCAGCACGGCCCGGCCCGCCGCGTCCAGGAGGTCGTCGGCGGCGGGCGCCTGGGCGGCCGGCCCGGTCCAGGCGATGCGGTCGCCCACGATGATCAGGGCCGCGTCGCTGATCGCGGCGAAGCCTCCGGGTCCCCCCTGGTCGGAAGCGCTGTCGCCGGAAGCCCCGTGGTCGGAAGCCCCGTGGTCAGAAGCACTGTGATCGGAAGTATTGCCGTCGGGAGCATTTGTGATGAGCTCGCCGATCCTGGTGATCAGCAAGGAACGGGCCATCGGCGCCGCCCGCTAGGTGAGCACCGCGCTGATCGCGGCGGCGAGCTCACCGGGGACGTCATCCACGAGCAGGTGGTGCCCGCCGCGGACCATATCTACACGTCGCGCCCAGGCCCCGCTCTCTGAACGCACCGTATGCCCTTCAATAGAATGTCTGTGTGACAACGCCTGACAAGGATCACGAGCATCATACCGAGCACCGGGACGTGTCGGGCGGCTGGCTGCGGCCGGCCGTCTTCGGGGCGATGGACGGGCTGGTCACCAACGTCTCCCTGATCGCCGGCGTCGGCGGCGGGGGCGGCTCTCAGCACGCCATCCTGCTTACCGGGCTCGCGGGGCTCGCGGCCGGCGCCTTCTCGATGGCGGCCGGCGAATTCGTGTCCGTCTCCTCGCAGAACGAGCTGGTCCAGGCAGAGGTGGACAAGGAGCAGTACGAACTCACGCACAACGCCGCCGCCGAGCAGATCGAACTTGTCGGCATGCTGCGCCGCCAGGGCATGAGCGCGGCCACCGCCCGGCAGGCCGCCGCCGAGATCTCCGCCCACCCCGACAAGGCGCTCGCCGTGCACTCCGTCGAGGAGCTCGGGGTCAACCCGGCCGAGCTGCCCTCCCCGTACGTGGCCGCCGCGGCGTCGCTGGTCGCCTTTTCGATCGGTGCGCTCATCCCGCTGCTGCCCTACGCGCTCGGGTTCGACGCGCTCTGGGTGGCCCTCTGCCTGTCCGCGGCGGCCGCGGTTACCGGCGGCGGCCTCGTGGCGATGCTCACCGGCCGCCCGTTCTGGCGCGGCGCTCTTCGGCAACTGCTGCTCGGCGGGGTCGCCGCCGGTCTCACCTACCTGATCGGCCTAGCCGTCGGCGGAATGGCAACCGGCTGACCGCTGGCCGAGATCAGTGGGAGCAGTGGACCAATAACGGCAGCCAACCGGATACGCACCCAGCACCGCAGGCGCCGTCCCACGGCTTGCGGACACGAAGGGAAGTGGAGAGATGGGCTCCCCCCACCACGGACGAAGAGCACAGGACACAGCGGACCGGCAACCTCAACCCACCGGATACGCACCCGGCGCCGCAGGCGCCGTCCCGGGGCTCCGCCCCGGCGAGGGGGATATGAAGGCTAGTGGAGGGGGCTCCCTTTGTTTTGGGGGAGGGACTCCCCCATGCTTGGGGGGGTCACCGGGGGGGTCATCCCCCCGGGGGAGATACAGCCGAGGTACAGTCCCGGTCGTGAACCGTCCGCTGCGCATCGCGCTGCTGTCGTACCGCAGCAAACCACACTCCGGTGGGCAAGGTGTTTACGTCCGCCATCTGAGCCGGGAACTCGCCGCGCGCGGGCACCACGTCGAAGTGTTCTCCGGTCAGCCCTATCCGGAGCTCGACGTCAACCCTGAATTCGGTGGCTGGCCGGTGCTGCGCGAGGTGCCGAGTCTCGACCTTTACCGTGACGACGACCCGTTCCGGACGCCGGCCCGCGAGGAGCTGCGGGACTGGGCGGACGCGCTCGAGGTCGCGATGATGTGGGGCGGAGCGTTTCCCGAGCCGCTGACGTTCAGCCTCCGGGCGCTGCGGGCGCTGCGGGCCCGGCCGGGGGACTTCGACATAGTGCACGACAACCAGGGGCTCGGGTACGGCATGCTCGGCCTCCGTCGGCTTGGCGTGCCGCTGGTCACGTCGATTCACCATCCGATAACGGTGGACAGGCGGCTCGACCTGGCCGGGCGCGGCTGGCTCGAACGCATGAACAAGGCCCGCTGGTACGGGTTCGTGCGGATGCAGGGCCGGGTGGCCCGGCGCGCAGGGCCGCTGATTACGGTGTCATCCTCGTCAAAGGACGATATATGCCGCGATTTCCGGGTAAAACGGCAGAAAGTGCATATTATCCCGCTCGGCGTCGACACCCGGCTCTTCCACCCGCGCCCGGAGCAGCCACGCGTCCCCGGTCGGATTGTGACCGTGACAAGCGCCGACTCGCCGCTTAAGGGCCTGTCCACGCTGCTGCGCGCGGTCGCCAAGCTGGCCACCGAGCGCGAAGCGCACCTCGTCGTGATCGGCACTCCGTCCGCCGCCACCAGGCAGCAGGTCACGCAGCTGGCCCTCGGCGACCGGGTCACTTTCGCGAGCGGCCTGCCGGACTCGGAGTACGCCCGGATGCTCGCCTCCGCCGAGGTGGCGGTGGTCCCGTCGATGTACGAGGGGTTCTCGCTGCCCGCGGTGGAGCACATGGCGTCCGGCACGCCGTTGGTCGCCAGCCGGGCCGGCGCGCTGCCCGAGGTGACCGGGGACGCGGCCCTGCTGGTACCGCCGGGCGATCCCGAGGAGCTGTCCGCCGTGCTGGCCGGCCTGCTCGACAACGAGCCGTCCCGGGCCATGCTCGCGTCGCGTGGCCTAGCGCGGGTGCGCGAGCGGTTCGCCTGGCCCGCGGTCGCCGCCGCGACCGAGGCACTGTACCGGAAGGTGATCAACGGGGAGCCCGGTTGCTGACCGTCGATTTCTCGAAATTTCCCATCAATCCAGGTGACCGCGTTCTGGACCTCGGCTGCGGTGCCGGACGGCACGCCTTCGAGGCCTACCGCCACGGTGCCCGCGTGGTGGCGGCCGACCTCGACCTGAAGGAGCTCCCTGCGGTCAGCGGCATGTTCGGCGCCATGCGCGCCGAAGGCGAGGCCACTCCCCCGGCGGCGGCCACGGCCCTGTCCGCGGACGCTACTCGCCTGCCGTTCCCCGACGGCGCCTTCGACGCGGTTATGGCCGCGGAGATCCTTGAGCACATCCCGGACGACGCCGCGGCCGTGGCGGAAATCGCCCGGGTGCTGCGCCCGGGCGGAACCGCGGCGATCACGGTGCCCGCCTGGCTGCCGGAACGCATCTGCTGGGCGCTGTCCAGCGAGTACCACGAGGTCCCGGGTGGCCACGTGCGGATCTTCACCCGCGCCGAGCTCACCGCCAAGCTGACCGCCGCCGGCCTGACACCTAACGGCAGCCACTACGCGCACGGCCTGCACTCCGCCTACTGGTGGCTCAAGTGCGCCGTCGGTGTCCACGACGACACGCACCCCGCCGTGCGGGCCTATCACCGGCTGCTCGTCTGGGACATCATGCGCAAGCCCGCCCTCACCCGGTTTTCTGAAGCAGCCCTCAATCCCCTCATCGGCAAAAGCCTCGTGATATACGCGAGAAAGACCAGAAAGCCGATCAGGCCGCACGGGACGCCGGTTCCTGTCTCCCCGCACGGTTTCTCCGCCGATCAGGAAAACGACAGCGGGACTGGCGCATGAAGCCGCCCAAGCCGACCCCTCCGGCGGACATCCTCCAGACAGCGCACTGCATCGCCGCCGCGCAGCGGCCTGACGGCGCGATTCCCTGGCCGGACGGGCACGTTGACCCGTGGGACCACGTGGAATGCGCGATGGCGCTGAGCGCTTGCGGCCTCGCCGTCCCGGCGCGGCTCGCCTACAAGTGGCTGCGCGACACTCAGCGTCCTGACGGTTCATGGCCGCGAACGACCGGCGGCCCCACAGCCGCCACCGCCGAGACCGTAGCCGACCATGCGGCGGAAAGCCACCATGCCGCCTACGTGGCGGTCGGCACCTGGCACGATTACCTTGTCACCAGGGACCGGAAGTTCACCGAGCGCATGTGGCCGACCGTGCGCGCCGCGATCGGCTGGGTGCTCGGCCTGCAGGCGCCGCGCGGCGAGGTGGCCTGGGAGCGGGACGCGGCGGGCCAGCCCGGGGAGTTCGCGCTGCTCTCCGGCTGCTCGAGCATCCTTCAAGGTGTACGCTCCGCGATCTCGCTCGCGGAGCTGGCCGGTGAGCCACAGCCTGACTGGGAACTGGCAGCGGAACAACTCGGCCACGCGCTCGCCCATCACCCAGAGGCATTTGCCAACAAGAGCCGGTTCTCCATGGACTGGTACTACCCGGTGCTCGGCGGGGCGCTGCACGGCCGCGCCGCCGCGGACCGGCTCGCCCAGGACTGGGATACGTTCGTGGTCCCCGGCCTCGGTGTCCGCTGCGTGAGCGATCAGCCCTGGGTGACAATCGCGGAAACCTGTGAGCTGGTGCTCGCCCTTGACGCCAGCGGACAGCGGGAGCGCGCCCGCGAGATCTTCGCCACCGTCGGACAACTGCGGCACGACGACGGCTCCTACTGGACCGGCTGGCAGTACGCCAACGAGAACCACTTCCCGGCCGAGCGGTCAAGCTGGACCTCCGCCGCCGTCGTGCTCGCCGCCGACGCGCTCATCGGCTTCAGCGGCGGCGCGGCCATCTTCCGCGCCACGCCGACTCCGATCGCCTTCGGTCCGCCCGCCGACCCCGCCGCCTGCGGATGCGAGGCCAGCACGGCGGATTCACTCACCGGCCACGGCTAGCGCCGCGGTCCGGCCACGTTCAGCTGCCCGCACCATAGATGACGGCATCCGGCATGTCGGGCGCTGGCGCGCCGATGACGGCATCCGGCATGTCGGGCGCTGGCGCGCCGATGACGGCATCCGGCATGTCGGGCGCTGGCGCGCCGATGACGGCATCCGGCATGTCGGGCGCTGGCGCGCCGATGACGGCATCCGGCATGTCGGGCGCTGGCGCGCCGATGACGGCATCCGGCATGTCGGGCGCTGGCGCGCCGATGACGGCATCCGGCATGTCGGGCGCTGGCGCGCCGATGACGGCATCCGGCATGTCGGGCGCTGGCGCGCCGATGACGGCATCCGGCATGTCGGGCGCTGGCGCGCCGATGACGGCATCCGGCATGTCGGGCGCTGGCGCGCCGATGACGGCATCCGGCATGTCGGGCGCTGGCGCGCCGATGACGGCATCCGGCATGTCGGGCGCTGGCGCGCCGATGACGGCATCCGGCATGTCGGGCGCTGGCGCGCCGATGACGGCATCCGGCATGTCGGGCGCTGGCGCGCCGATGACGGCATCCGGCATGTCGGGCGCTGGCGCGCCGATGACGGCATCCGGCATGTCGGGCGCTGGCGCGCCGCGACATGCCGGATATTTCATGAAATCGGAAATCCAGTTTCCTTTAACCAGGAAGGTGCTTTGGTCGCGGGCACACTAGCCCCCAATCAACCTGTGACCAGCGGTGATTGTGTTTCTCGGGTGACCGCGCTCTATCCGCCCGCGCGGACATAGGGCCATTTAGAGCATTTCCCTGACCCGGTTTGGGATGGTATTTCCAACACGAAATGGCCCTATCAAAGCCGAACCACGGAACAGACGACCGGAGGGCGAGCACGGGAGACGGGTATTCCGGCGAAAAATGGCCGAAGTGGTGGCCGCCGAGCTAGGCGGCGCGCCGGTGGACCAGCCAGACCGTCGCGGCGCCGAAGGCTAGCGCGAGAACCAGGAGCCAGCTCGCCTCCATGAGCTGCATGGGCCAGAAGTGGCTCGGCGGGAAGAACCTGGTCCAGATCGTGTACCCCTTCGGCACCGACGCCACGACCTGGTTCCCGCTCGCGCTCACATTGCCATGGAAATGGTTGAGGACGGACTGGCTGGCCGGCTGGCCGCCCGGGCCGGTGATCCAGGTGTTCAGGATCCACGGGAAGCCCGGCTGGCTGGGCGTCCCGTAAGCGATGAACTGGTTCGCGTTGCCGGTGACCACCGTCAGCGGGTACTGCCCGCGAACACCCCAGGCCACGAGGCGGATCGCGAGGTAGGCGCCGAGGGTCGCGGCCATCGCGGGGATGATCCGGCGGAAGAGCATGCCGAGGAACGCGCCGATCACGAAGGAGACAAGGGTGAAGGCGGGGAATACGAGCCCGCGGGTGTCGAATACCGACTCCGTCGACATCTGGTTCAGCTGCTCCACCCACAGGAACGGCTGGAAGAACCAGGAGAACAGCTCGCTGAACGCCCAGGCCAGGACGGCCAGCGTGAGTCCGAGCAGCGCGAGCTTGGCGATCGCCTGCCGTTCCCGGCCAAAGCCCTGCGTCCAGGCGTACCGGAAGGTGCCGGTTTCCAGCTCCCTGGCCAGCAGCGGGGCGCCGACGAACGCACCGAGCAGCACCGGCACGAGCTGCATCAGCAGGGAGCAGATATTCGCCAGCGGCCAGACGGTGGAATTGAAATCGGTCATCAGCTGGCTGCAGGTGGCCGACCGGTTCCCGGGGTTCAGCGGACAGTTGACGAGCGCTGTGTAGTCGTGGTGCGCCTTCAGGCCGTAGATCACCAGAGGGATGGCTGCCGCGGCGAGTACGGCGGGCACGCTAATGAACGCGGCGCGGTGCTGGCGCCAGGTGATCCACAGCATTCTTGGCCACGGCACCGGCCGCAGCCCGGCTCCAGCGTCCTGACCTGGCTTGGCGGGCACGGTAAGCGCGGTCATCGGGTTACCTCCGTCAGTTGCGCCCGGGGACCGGGGACCGAGTTCCCGCCTGCGGCGGGGCGCAGGTAGGCGAGAATGACCTCTTCCAGGCTGACCGGGTGCGCCTCCCAGCCGGGCGGCACCGCCCCGTCACCGGCCGACCCGCCGTTCCTGACGAGCAAGTGGGCCTGTGCGCCGGCCCGCCGGTCCTGGATCGGGGACAGCCGGGCCGCGATGCGGCCGGCCTCCGCCGACGGGCCGGTCAGGACCCGGTGCTCGGCCAGCAGTTCATCGGTCTCCCCCGCGATCCGCAGTTCACCGCCGCCGAGCACGATCAGGTAGTCGGCCATCCGCTCAAGCTCGGCGATCGCGTGCGAGGAGAGCATGACGGAGACGCCGTCGTCGGTCATCGATGTCATGACCGTGGCCATGAAGTCCTGGCGGGCCAGCGGGTCGAGCGCGGCCAGGGGCTCGTCGAGTATGAGCAGCCGCGGGTGCCGGGCGAGGGCCAGGGTGAGCGCGAGCTGTGCCTGCTGGCCGCCCGACAGCTTGCCCGACTTCTTCTTCAGCGGGATGTCGAGGCCGGCGAGCCGCTGCTTCGCGTACGAGTGGTCGAAGCTCCGGTTCAGGTTCCTCGTCAGGTGCAGCATCTCGGCCGCCGAGAAGTTCTTGTAGAGCGGTGCGTCCTGCGCCATGAAGGCGATGCCGTCGAGCGCGGCAGGCGAACCCGCGGGCTCGCCGCCGAGCACGGTCACGGCGCCCACGGTGGGCACGGACAGGCCCACGACGATGTTCATCAGCGTGGACTTGCCTGCTCCGTTGGGGCCGACGAGGGCCGCCAGGCGCCCTTCCGGCACCGTCACGGTGCAGTCGCGCAGCGCCCACGATTTCCCATAGCATTTGCCAAGCCCGGCGGTCTCGATGACGTTCATGCGACGCCCTCCGCTTCGCCGTCTCGCGCCTGTGCGCCGTCACCCACTCGGGCGGCCACGCCCGTGCGGCTCTTAAAGAAATCCCGCATGACGCTGGTGAACAGGGCCACGATCCCGTCCTCGTCCAGGCCTGCCGCCTCGGCGGTCGAGAGCCAGCCGAGCATGGACCGACGCAGGACGCTCAGCTCGGGCAGCGTGACCTGGCTCAGCGTGGCCTGAACGAAGGTGCCCTGCCCGGGACGGCCCGCCGCCAGCCCCTTGGTCTCAAGCTCCTTGTATGCCTTCAGCACGGTGTTCGGGTTGATGGTCAGCGCCGCGACCACGTCCCTGACCTTGGGGAGCTGGTCACCGGGCTTGAGGTAGCCGAGCCGGAGCGCGTGCTCGACCTGCTGCACAAGCTGCAGGTAGGTCGGCACCCCCGAGGCCGGATCAAGCCGGAACTCTATGGGGCTGTTCCCTTTATCTATTGCCATAAGACAACGATACAGCGAATGGGTCCGCAGTCAACAGGCGCCGGAAGGCCGACCGGCCGGGTTAGCCGATGCCGGGGGTCGCTCGTTCCAGGATGCGGAGGGAGCCCTCGTGGCGGACCTCGGTGAAGGAACCCGAGGACAGGGCACGCTGGTAGATCTTGAACGGGGCCTGGCCGCCTTCGGCCGGGTCGGGGAACACGTCGTGGATGGCGAGGGCGCCGCCGAGTGCGACCCACGGAGCCCAGCCCTCGTAGTCCCATTGGGCAGCCGAGTCGGTGTGCCCGCCGTCGATGAACAGCAGGCCGAGCGGCATCCGCCACAGCCTGGCCACGTCGGCGGACTTGCCGACGATCGCGATTACGTCGTCCTCGATCCCCGCGTCGGCCAGCGTCGCCCGCAGCCGGGGAAGGCTGTCGATTCGGCCGAGTACCGGGTCGACCATTTCGGGGTCGTGGTACTCCCAGCCGGGCTGGTGTTCCTCCGAGCCGCGGTGGTGGTCCACGGTTACCACCTGCTGCCTGATGCCGAGCTTGCGCGCGGCGCGCACGCCCGCGGCCAGGTAGATCGCGGACTTCCCGCAGTAGCTGCCCACCTCGAGCACCGGCCCGGTCGCCGCGTACTCCTCCGCCGTCTCGCACAGGGCCAGTCCCTCGGCCTCGGGCATGAACCCGGTCGCCGCCTCCGCCGCCCGCCTCAGCTCAGCATCCACCCAGGCACGATAGCGCGTACGCGACCGCAACGGGTTCAAGCCGCGAGGGGTTCGGGTAGCGCCGCCATGAATACGGGGGCCGTGAAGTATTGCGCGAGCCTTCACTACTCGTTAGTAATGAACAAGGCGGCGGTACTGCCGCCAGTTGGAGGCACCCGTGAGCACCTACGACATATACGCGTCGCCGGTCGCCGAGGGAACGTGGGACGTGCCTGCGGCCGGGGCGGCCCGGTTTTCCTGGGAGTACGACTCCGGGCGGCAGCAGCTGCTCGATCTGTACCAGCGCGGCAAGGACAAGCAGTGGGACGCGACCAAGCGGATCGACTGGGCACTGCCGGTCAACCCGGTGAGCGTCATGGAAACCGGCGACGAGCTCGTGCCGATCTACGGGTCGCACCAGTGGGAAAAGCTGAACCGGGCGGAGCGGGACGACCTGGCCCGCCACCTGTCGTCCTGGCTGTTCAGCCAGTTCCTGCACGGCGAGCAGGGCGCACTGACCGTGGCGGCCCGGATCGTGGAATCGGTGCCGGATATGGACTCCAAGTTCTATGCGGCCACCCAGGTCATGGACGAGGCACGGCACGTGGAGCTGTTCTCCCGGTTCGTCAAGGAGAAGATCGGCCTGTGCTACCCGGTGAATCCTGACCTGGCCAAGCTGCTCGCGGACGCGCTCAGCGACTCCCGCTGGGACATGCCCTACCTCGGGATGCAGGTGCTGATCGAGGGGCTGGCGCTTGCCGCCTTCGGCGTGCACCGCGATCTCACCGGGAACCCGCTGGTCAGGCAACTGCTCGCGTACGTCATGCAGGACGAGGCGCGGCACGTGGCATTCGGCCGGCTGGCGCTGCGGGACTACTACGCGGGGCTCACCTCGGCCGAGCTCGCCGACCGCGAGGAGTTCGTGGTCGAGGGCTGCTACCTGATGCGCAGCCGGTTCGTCCAGCGGGAGGTGTATGAGCGCCTTGACTTCGATGTCGACGAGTGCGTGCAGTTCGCCGACCGCTCTCCCACCCAACTGGCGTTCCGCCGGTTCCTGTTCAGCCGGATCGTGCCGTGCGTGAAGGACATCGGCCTGTGGGGACCCAAGGTCCAGCACGCCTACATCGACCTCGGCGTGATGGACGCGGCCGATGGCAACCTCGACGCGATCATGCGCGAGGACGAGGACACTGCCGACCGGGTGGAACGGGAGCACGCCGCCGAACTGGCCGCCCGCAGGGAAGAGGTCGACACCGCGATCGCATCCGGTGCTGAGCCGGGGTCGCCACCCTAGAAACGGTTGAGCAGGGCCAGGGAAACTCGAGCCGAGGGGCGGGCAACCAGTTCGGACAGCGAGATCTCGCTTCGGCACATCTTCACGAAGGCGCGCCAGCCCTTCTGGGTGGACAGGCCCCGGTGCAGGGCTCCCGTGTGCCTGGTGAACGCGGTCAGGAGGGTCCGGCCCGCGCGCATGTCGGGGACCAGCCTGGCGTTGACCGCGGCGACGTAGCCGTCGAGGTCGGCCTTGGCGGCATACTCTCCGGCGAGGGCACCGGAGCGGAGCGCGAAGCTGATGCCCTCGCGGGTCCACGGGTCGAGCAGGCCAGCGGCATCACCCGCCAGGATTACCCGTCCCTGGCGCAGCGGCGAGCGGTCAGAACGGCAGCGGGTGAGATGGCCGGAGTCCTGGACCGGCTTGTCGCCGGCCAGGCCGAGCCGGTCGACAAACTCACGCAGGTAAGCCTTCGTGGCTTCTCCCTGGCCCCGGGCGGCGATGACGCCCACCGTAAGGCGGTCGCCCTTCGGGAAGACCCAGCCGTAGGAGGCCGGGATCTTGCCCCAGTCGAGCAGCACCCGGCCCGTCCATTGCTCCGCTACCTTGTCCGGCACGGCGATTTCCAGCTCAAGACCGAGGTCCACCTGATCGAACTCCGCGCCGACATGCCTGGCCGTGACGCCGGAGGAGCCGTCGGCACCGACGATGACCTTCGCGGCGACCTCGGTCCCGTCCGTGAGCCGGGCCGTCGCGTACCCGTCCGCCTGGTCGATCGCGCGGACCTGGGCCCGCTGCCTGATCCGCGCGCCGTTCTCCTCGGCCCGCTTTAGCAGGGCGGCGTCGAACTCATCGCGCACCACCATCGCGAGCAGCGGTTCGTCGTTTGAGCGGGTGAATTCCTGTCCGCCGCGCAGGGTGATGGTGGCCGACCGGATCTCGTCGCGTGCGGGCACGTCGATCAGACCGCCCGCGGCGGCCAGGGACGCGCCGATCAGGCCGCCGCCGCATGTCTTGTACCTCGGGTGCTCGGCCCGCTCAAGCACGATCGTCCGCGCCCCCGCCGCGGCCGCCGCGCTCGCGGCGGCCAGCCCGGCCGGCCCGCCGCCGATGACGGCCACATCCCACTCGTCACGTTCCCGCACAGCAAGCAGCTTAGGCGACCGCCGCATGCCCGGCAGGCCGGATGGCGTCGGCAAGATGTACCGCTTTTACCGGGCGGTCCCGTTCCGTTTGACGGCTTTGCAACCCCGCAAGCTCGGTACATGTCCGCCGGGTAATCCGTTCAGCGGGCGAGCACCGACAGGCGGCTGAGTGCCTCCTTGAGTACCTCGGGGCGCTTGCAGAACGCGAAGCGGACCATGGTGCGGCCCTCGGCCGGGTGGTCGTCGTAGAAGACGGCGCTCGGGATCGCCACCACGCCGGCCCGGTCGGGCAGGTTCCGGCAGAACTCCATCGCGTCCTGCTCGCCGAGGGGTGCGATGTCCGTGGTGATGAAGAAGGTGCCGTCCGGCTCGTAGACACCGAAGCCGATCTCCCTCAGTCCGGCGGTCATCAGGTCGCGCTTGGCCGTGAGATCGGCGGCTATGTCCGCGTAGTAGCCGTCGGGCAGGTCGAGTGCCTCGGCGACGGCGTACTGGAAGGGGCCGCTGCTCACGTAGGTAAGAAACTGCTTGGTGGTGCGGACGGCGCTGATGAGGTCAGGGGTGGCAGTGGCCCAGCCGACCTTCCACCCGGTGAAGGAGAACGTCTTGCCGGCCGAGCCGATCGAGATGACGCGGCCGCGCATGCCGTCGATGGTGGCGAACGGTACGTGTTCCTTGCCGAACGTAAGGTGCTCGTAGGCCTCGTCGGTGATCACGAGGAGGTCGTGCTCGATGGCGATCCGCGCGATCGCCTCGGTCTCGGCCCGGGTGAGTACCATCCCCGTGGGGTTGTGCGGGCTGTTGACCAAGAGCAGCCTGGTCTTGCTCGTGATCAGTGACTCCAGCCTGGTCAGGTCAGGGCGGAAATCGGGCGCCTTCAGCGTGAGCGGGACCCGGACTCCGGCGGCCATCGCGATGTTGGCGACGTAGGAGTCGTAATACGGCTCGAACGCGATCACCTCGTCACCAGGTTCCAGGAGGGCGAGGAGGGCGGCGGCGATGGCTTCGGTAGCGCCCGCGGTGATCAGCACCTCGGTGTCCGGGTCGTAGCGCAGCCCGTAGAACCGCTGCTGATGGCGGGCGACGGCGCTTCTGAGCTCTGGGATGCCGGTGGCCGGCGGGTACTGGTTGCCCTTGCCCGCCATGACCGCGTCGGCGGCGGCCTTGGCGATGCCGGTCGGGCCGTCGACGTCCGGGAACCCCTGACCGAGGTTGATTGAGTTAGTGGCGATGGCGCGGGCCGACATCACCCCGAAGATGGTGTTGCCGAGGCCGTCGAGCCGGCGGTTAAGCAGCGGTCGGGTCACCGTTCCATGAGATCATGGCCGCCGGCGGGATAGGACCATCGAGGTACGCGCGGTTATCGTGGCGGCATGCGTATCGCCTTGTGCCAGATCCCGGTCAGCTCAGATCCCGGCGTCAACCTGCGGCGGGTGCGTGACGCGCTCCGCGAAGCCAGGGCCTCAGAAGCGGAACTCGCGGTGTTTCCCGAGGGAATGATGGTTCGCTTCGGGTCGGACCTGCGGGCGGCGGCGGAGCCGCTTGACGGACCGTTCTGTTCCGGCCTGGCAGAAGCGGCCAAGGAGACGGGAGTCGCCCTGGTGGCCGGGGTGTTCGAGCCGGCGGCCGGCGGGCGGGTCTACAACACGGCCGTCGTCATCGACGGCGACGGCGCCCTCGTCGCTTCCTACCGCAAGCTGCACCTGTTCGACGCGTTCGCTCAGCGCGAGTCCGACTTGGTGTCGCCGGGGTCCTCCGTCGTCCTGGCGTCGCTGGCGGGCGTGCCCGTCGGGGTGGAGATCTGCTACGACATCCGCTTCCCGGAGCTGACGCGCGCCCTGGCGGTCGGCGGTGCCTCGCTGGTAACGGTGAGCGCCGCGTGGCAGGCGGGGCTGTTCAAGGAAGAACACTGGGTCACCTTGCTGCGCGCCCGGGCGATCGAGAACACGGTATGGGTTGCCGCCGTCGGCCAGGTGCCCGACCCGGACGAGAAGCCGACCCACGCGGCGACCGGGGTAGGACGGTCAATGTTGATCGATCCGCTTGGCGTAGTGCGGGCCGACCTGGGACCGTCGGCCGACGTTGTCGTGGTAAATGCCGACATGTCGCTCGTGGACAGGATCCGCGCCACCCTGCCGTCGCTAGCCAACCGGCGGACAGACGTCTTTCCCGGTCTGGGAGTGAGCTCCTAAGTGCACCTGACGGCAGGGGTCACAGCGTACGGCTGGTGAGTAAGCCGCTGTCGTTCGGGATGATCGGTCTTGGGTTTCGCGGGTTTCGGTTTTCAGGCGTTGCGAGCGACCTGGAACGGGGCGAAGGACTGAGCGGTGGGCATCAGCTCGATCCGGTTCACGTTGACGTGCTGGGGCACGGTTGCCGCCCAGTGGATCGACTCGGCGATGTCGTCCGCGGTCAGCGGCTGCATGCCCTGGTAGACGTTGTCCGCCTTGCCCTGGTCGCCACTGAACCTGACCACGGAGAACTCCGTGTCGGCCATTCCCGGTTCGACGCACGTGACCCGGACGCCCGTGCCGTGCAGGTCGCTGCGCAGATTCAGGCTGAACTCGTGGACGAACGCCTTCGTACCGCCGTACGCGTTCCCGCCGGGATACGGGTAGCTACCCGCCACCGAGCCGAGATTGATCACGTGGCCGCGCCTGCGCTCGACCATGCCGGGCAGGATCGCGCGGGTGCAGTAGGCCAGCCCCTTGCAGTTCGTGTCGATCATCTGGTCCCAGTCGTCGAGATCGGCGTCCTGGGCCGGGTTCAGGCCGAGGGCGAGGCCCGCGTTGTTCACGAGCACGTCGACGGCCTTGAACTCATCGGGCAGCGCCTCCACCGCGGCGGCGACGGCGGAACGATCCCTGACGTCAAGGGCGATCGGAAGTACCTGCGGGCCGAGTTCGGACGCGAGGTCCTTGAGGCGATCCACCCGGCGGGCGGTAACGACGACGCGCGCCCCGTCGGCGGCGAACCTGCGGGCCACCGCCGCACCGAATCCACTGCTCGCCCCGGTGACAAAGACCGTGTTAATCATGCTAGTACCGTATCGGGGACTGCCAGAGGGTCGGTTTCTGGGCCGTGGCCGTGCCCGTCGCGGTCAGCGTGGCGGTGAATCCGACGCCGGTCAGGGTGGTGCCTTCAGCGGTGAGCGCCGTGATCGTGTTTTCCGAAGTCGTGCTGGCCAGGCCGGTGCCCTGCGGGGTCACGGCCGTCCACGCGGCGGTGACCGGGCTGCCGGGCGGCAGCGTCCAGACCACGACCTCCGGGCCGGCCGTGGAAGCGTAGGTGCCGACCGCGGTGAATCCGCCGCCCGCGGCGGTCAGCGCGGTGACCGTGGTGCCTGTTCCCGACCCGATGGCCGGCACGGTGAGCAGGACCGGAGTCCACGTCGTGCCCGAGTCGGCCGATACCTCGGCGAACGGACTGCTCACGCCGCCCGCGGAGAACTCCGTGCCGGCCGCCACCACGCTGCTGCCGTTCGCCGCTACGTAGCTGAGGGCCGCCCGGGCCGCGTCGGCCGGCATGGGGACCGCCACCTGCTGCCAGGTGCGCCCGGCGGCCGACACCCAGACGGACGGGCCGGTTCCCGTCGCACCGACGGCCACGAATCCGTGTGCCATCGCGGTAACCGCGTTCATCGTCTGGCCGCCGGTTGTCCCCGCCTGGTCTTGCTGGGTGACCGTGGCGCTCTGAAACTCGGTCAGCCCCGGCGCATACCAGGCGGCGGCAACGCTGGCACCAGAGTTCCCTGCCGCCTCGTGCCCGACGATCACGTACCCGGCGGAGCCCGCGGCGACCGCCGCCGCGGCCGTGCCGCGGCCGCCAGCCTTCGCGATCCCGCCCGTCACGGTCCAGGTGTGCCCGTCGGGCGATGATACGACGAGCGGGCCCCCCGCCCCGGCCAGCGTGGTACCGACGGCGAGCCAGCCCGCCGCGCCGTGCGCGACCCCGGCCAGCTGACCGGTGCCGGCCTTGGTCATGGACGTCAGCCCGCCGAGCGTCGCCCGGGTGAAGCTGTCCCCGCCGTCAGAAGAATCCCATACCGCGGGGCCGCCGTTCACGCTGCCCGCCGCCACCTCGGTACCGTCGGACGCGCCGATCGCGCTGAGAACCACCTGTGAGGTCGCCGCGTCCCCGGTGAAGCTGGCCGCGGCCAGGCGGGCGGGCGGGAACCCGGCGGCCAGCGCGGATGGCGCCGCACCGCCGTTGCCTCCCCCGCCGGTGACCACGACAACGGCAATGCCGACGACCATCGCGGCCAAGATCGGCGCGGCGACGCCCATCAGCCAGTTCCTCTTGCGCATGACGGCCAGCACGCCGCTGCCCGCGTTACGCATTGACGGCCGGGGTTCCTGCTCCGGCTCTTCACGCTGAAACTGGAACTGCTCGCGCCGGGACTGCGGCTGCTCACGCCAGAACTGGGACTGGTCGCGCGGGAAATCCCGAGGCTGCTCACGCGGGAACTCGAACTGGTCGCCGGGGAACTGCGGCCGCTCGCGCGGGTACCGGAACTGCTCACGCGGGAACTGGAACTCCTCGCGCTCAAACTGAGGCTGCTCGACCGGAAACTGGAACTGCTCGCGCGGGAACTCGCGAGTCTGGTCAGACTCGATCTCGTACCGCGGGCCACTCGCATGACGCGGGCCGCGCGGCACCTCGAACTCGTAGCCCGGAACCTCGCCTCTGTCCATTCAAACCCGAGCCTAGCGCTCTTCCTTCGCAAAAGACGGCGAAACGCGTTCAAGCGTGGCTCGCGACGGGGGCAACCCGGGCGAGTCAGCGCAGCGGAATTTCCCGCCCAATAGGCCGACGGATCAACATTTATCACAGTGATCTGCCGATTACTGCCATAACCCGGAAATGACTCCTCGGGCCATCCTGGCCGCGCTACGGTGCGGGTGCGAACGCGGCGCCAGGCGTGTCCCCGCCGGTACTTGCTGATCGCGAACACAATGCGTGCAGGGCTCCGGGAGCTACCGGAGGCGTGACTGACGCCACAGCCCACTGGAACCACAGGCGCACCATCCAGCCTCCGTCCACGCAGCCGGGCGGTAGCCTAAGAGGCGGGAGTAAGTAATCACATCTATTCTTTCGGAAGAAGGCGATGTCCGCCGTGTCTTCTGAGTCGCCGCTCGCTGCCGCAGATCTCAGCGCGCCCTCAGCACACCCTTCGTCACAGGCTAATCCTGGTGAGCCAGAGCCAGGCGCCTCGCCGGCCAGCGCCGACTTCGGCCCCAATGAGTGGCTGGTCGACGAGCTGTACGAGCGCTACCTCACCGATCCCGGCTCGGTCGACAAGGCGTGGTGGTCGTTCTTCGCCGACTACCGGCCGGTCCGGGGCGGTGCGAACGGCACCGGGCCCCAGCCGGTCATCACGGAGGCACCCGCGGGACCGGCCGCCCAGGCGCCAGCCGCGGGGCCTGCCCCCGCCCGGGCAGCCGGCCCAGGCAGCACCGGTCAGCCAGGCACCAGCAACGCCGCCCCCGCCCGACGCCGACGTGAACAGGCTCCGCGGCGCCGCCGCCCGCACCGCACAGAACATGGCGGCCAGCCTGGGCGTTCCCACGGCCACCAGCGTCCGCGCGGTGCCGGCCAAGCTGCTTATCGACAACCGGATCGTCATCAACAACCACTTGCAACGCGGCCGGGGCGGGAAGATCTCCTTCACCCACCTGATCGGCTACGCGGTGGTACAGGCGGTCAAGGCGCTGCCCGAGATGAACGCCTCTTACGCCGAGGAAGACGGCAAGCCGATAATCGCCACGCCGCACCACGTGAACCTCGGCCTGGCCATCGACCTGAAGGCCAAGGACGGCACCCGGCAGCTCCTCGTGCCCAATATCAAGGGCGCCGAGGAGATGGACTTCCGGCAGTTCTGGTCGGCCTACGAGGACGTGGTGCGGAAGGCACGCAGCGGCAAGCTGACGGTCGCCGACTTCCAGGGCACCACGATCTCCCTCACCAACCCGGGCACGATCGGCACCGAGCACTCAGTACCTCGCCTCATGCCGGGCCAGGGCACGATCATCGGCGTCGGCGCCATGGAGTACCCCGCCGCCTACCAG
Organism: uncultured Actinomycetota bacterium; assembly: GCA_963785645.1. Lineage (GTDB taxonomy): Bacteria > Actinomycetota > Actinomycetes > Streptosporangiales > Streptosporangiaceae > Trebonia. Next base: position 380,324 of record CAWAWG010000009.1, on the reverse strand, counting down.
GGCGCAAGCGAAGAGACCATGGCCAGGCTCGCGATCAGCAAGACGGTGACGCTGACCTCCACGTACGACCACCGGATCATCCAGGGGGCGCAGTCCGGCGACTTCCTGCGCATCGTGCACCAGCTGCTGCTCGGCAGCGAAGGCTACTTCGACCAGATCTTCGAGAGCCTTCGCATCCCCTATGAGCCGGTTCGCTGGGTCAAGGACTTCCCTTACGGGCACGAGGATGACGTCACCAGGTCGGCCCGGGTCCAGGAGCTCATCCACGCCTACCGGGTCCGCGGCCACCTGATGGCCGATACCAACCCGATCGAGACCGTTCAGCGCAAGCACGCGGACCTGGACATCATCCAGCACGGCCTGACGCTCTGGGACCTGGAGCGCGAGTTCGCGACCGGCGGATTCGGCGGCAAGCCGATCATGCGGCTGCGGGAGATCCTCGGCGTGCTCCGCAACTCCTACTGCCGCACCGTCGGCATCGAGTACATGCACATCCAGGACCCGGAAGAGCGCAACTGGATCCAGGCGCGGGTCGAGGTGCCGCCGACCAGGGCGGGCCACGACGAGCAGGTGCGTATCCTGTCCAAGCTCAACGTGGCCGAGGCGTTCGAGACGTTCCTCCAGACCAAGTACGTCGGCCAGAAGCGCTTCTCCCTGGAGGGCGGCGAGGCGCTGATCCCGCTGCTCGACGTGGTGATCAGCGAGGCCGCCGAGGCCAGCCTCGATGAGGCCGTGATCGGCATGGCGCACCGCGGCCGGCTGAACGTGCTCGCCAATGTCGTCGGCAAGTCCTACGGGCAGATCTTCAAGGAGTTCGAGGGCAACCTCGACCCGAAGTCCACTCAGGGCTCTGGCGACGTGAAGTACCACCTCGGCGCGCACGGGACCTTCACCGCCGCCAGCGGCCGGCAGATCCCGGTCAGCCTGGTCGCCAACCCCAGTCACCTGGAGTGCGTCGACCCGGTCACCGAGGGCGTCGTCCGCGCCAAGCAGGACATCCTCGACAAGTCCGAGGACGGCTTCACGGTGCTGCCCGTGCTCATCCACGGCGACGCGGCGTTCGCCGGCCAGGGTGTGGTGGCCGAAACGCTGAACCTGTCCCAGCTGCGCGGCTACCGCACCGGCGGCACCGTGCACATCGTGGTGAACAACCAGGTCGGCTTCACCACCTCGCCGATGGAGTCACGGTCAAGCGTCTACGCGACCGACGTGGCCCGGATGATCCAGGCGCCGATCTTCCACGTGAACGGCGACGACCCGGAGGCCGTTGCCCGCGTGGGCCGGCTGGCGTTCACGTACCGCGAGACGTTCCGCAAGGACGTCGTGATCGACATGGTCTGCTACCGCCGCCGCGGGCACAACGAAGGCGACAACCCCAGCTTCACCCAGCCGCTGATGTACGACCTAATCGAGGCGCGGCGCTCGGTCCGCAAGCTCTACACCGAATCGCTGATCGCCCGGGGCGACCTCACGATGGAGGAGGCAGAGGCGGCGCTGCGCGACTACCAGCAGCAACTGGAGCGCGCCTTCACCGAGACCAGGGAGGCCGCGGAACTCCCGCCGCAGCCGGGCACCGTGCTGCCCCCCGAGGTGGGCGACCGGCCGGTCGACCACGCGGCCGTGCCCACCGCGATCTCGCTGGACGCGGTGAAGCAGATCATCGAGACACAGGTGTCCATCCCCGACGGGTTCACTGTTCACCCGCGGCTCAAGCCGCAGCTCGACCGGCGGGCCACGAGCGTCAGCGAGGACACCGTCGACTGGGCCACCGGCGAGCTGCTCGCCTTTGGCTCGGTGCTGCAGGACGGGTACCCCGTCCGCCTCATCGGGCAGGACTCCAGGCGCGGCACCTTCGGCCAGCGGCACTCGGTGCTCGTCGACCGGAACACAGGCGCCGAGTACACGCCGCTCAAGAAGCTCGACAACGGCCAGGCCCGGTTCCTGGTCTACGACTCGCTGCTGTCCGAGTTCGCCGCGATGGGCTTCGAGTACGGTTACTCGGTCGCGCGTCCCGACGCGCTGGTGCTGTGGGAAGCGCAGTTCGGCGACTTCATGAACGGCGCGCAGACCATCATCGACGAGTTCATCAGCTCCGGCGAGCAGAAGTGGGGCCAGAAATCCAGCGTCGTGCTGCTGCTCCCGCACGGCTACGAGGGCCAGGGCCCGGACCACTCATCCGCCCGGATCGAGCGGTTCCTGTCACTGTGCGCGCAGGACAACATGACGGTCGCACTGCCCACCACGCCGGCGAACTACTTCCACCTGCTGCGCTGGCAGGCCCTGTCCGGGCGGCACAAGCCGCTGATCGTCTTCACCCCGAAGTCGCTGCTGCGCCTCAAGGCGGCGACGTCGGCCACGGCGGACTTCACCCACGGCTCCTTCAAGCCGCTGATCGGCGAGCCGGACGGCTTCGACGCGGGCAAGGTCCGCCGGGTGGTCCTCTGCACCGGCAAGATCTACTACGACCTGGCCGACCACCGCGCCAAGACGGGCGCCACCAGCACCGCGATCGTCCGGATTGAACGGCTCTACCCGATCTCCGCACAGGACCTGCAGGCGGAGCTGTCGCGCTACCCGCAAGACGTAGAGCTTGTCTGGGCTCAGGAAGAGCCGGAGAACCAGGGTGCGTGGCCACGGATGGCACTCCGGCTGCCCCACCTCATCGGCCGCCTGCCCGAGCTGGTCGCGCTGCCGGCGAGCTCCGCGCCCGCGTTCGGCTCCGCGAAGGTACACGCGGCTACGCATCGTGAACTGATCGAAACGGCTGTCCTAGCGGAGGGCTAGCGATGTACTTCACCGACGCCGGGATCGAGGAACTCGATGACCGCCGCGGCGACGAGCAGGTCAGCATGTCCTGGCTCGCCGAGCGGCTGCGCGATTTCGTCGATCTCAACCCGGAGTTCGAGACGGCGGTGGACCGGCTCGCGTCATGGCTGGCGCGTCTGGAGTCCGACGGTGACTCCGACGCCGATTCCGACGAAAAAGAGTGAACACTTAACTTGAGCAGGCTCTGTCTCCGCCGACCCCGGGAAAGAATCGTCAGCTTAATCCGAACGGGTGCGTGTCTTCGCGCCCTTGGCCGCCCTTGCCTTTGTAGCGGGGCAGCCAAGGGCGCGCTCCGCACAGACGCGATACATCTTGACTTTACCGTGACGCGACATATCGTGGTCTATAGTCAGGTTAGGTAACGCTGAGGCTGCCCGCCTACGGCGACGGGCGGGTGCGGCCGCAGTCCGCTTCCGGCGCCGTCAGGATTCGAATTCGAAACACTGCGGACCGTCAAGGCACCTGCCTCACTTACCGTAAGCGGTAACGTTGGCGCAGGTACCGGACACGTGTCCGTCGCCACCAGGTCGGGTGCGGTCACGCTGTTGCAACGCGCGGCAGTTAACACCCGGGGATTTGAACCCCCAAGTCCTCCGGTTGCAGGGATGGAGAGCAAGACCCAATGACCCCGGTTTTCCGTCACGGACGCCTTCGGCTGTACCTGCTGCGCCTGCTCGATGAGGAGCCAAGGCACGGCTATGAGGTGATCCGGCTGCTGCGCGATCGCTTTATGGGCGTTTACGCCCCCTCGCCGGGCACCATCTACCCGAGGCTGGCCCGCCTCGAGGAAGAGGGCCTGGTCACCCACGACGAGGAAAACGGGCGCAAGGTCTACCGGATCACCGAGGCGGGCCGTGAAGAACTGCGCAACCGCGGCGACGAACTCGACGAGCTTGAGGAGGAGTTGTCCGCTTCCGTCAGCGACATCGTCCGCGAGGTCCGGGAGGACGTCAGAGACACCGTGCGCAGCCTCCGCGAGGAGCTGACCAGGGCCGCCCGCGAGATGCGGGGTGCGGAGCGTGACGCCAGGGAGCAAGCCCGCGAGCAGTCGCGGGCGGCCCGTGAGAGCGCCAAGGAGGCGGCCGATACCGCCCGCGACCGGGCCCGCCAGGCGCGCGAGGATGCGTACGCCCACGCAAACCGGCTCCGCGAGGAAGCGTCGCGCCTCCGCGACGACACCCGCGAACAGTGGAAGGGCAACTGGGGCAACTGGGGCGAATGGAGCCACTGGAACGAGTGGGCGGGCCGCGCAGGCTGGTCTGGCCAGCACGACCTAGGCGCGCTCCGCGACTTCGAGCGCCTAGCCCGCGACTTCGTCGCCGACCTGCGCGGGGTCGCCTGGGACTCCGGCACCCTCGTCGGCAACGAGGTCATTCCGACCCTGCGCGACATCCTCGCCGACACCCTTGAGCGCATCCGCCAAGAAATCCTCGACATCCGCCCCGACCAGCCGCACGAAGACACTCCTCCCCCCGCCGACCCCCCAGCAGATGCGAAGCCTCCGGAGGATTGACTCATCGGTCAGAAACGTGACGTGACGGCTGGGACCGAAAGGCCCCAGCCGTTTCTGCGTGCCGCACTAGGGAATCAGTAGGAGTTCAGGAAGGCGGCTGCTTCTGGGCCTGCGAACTGGGCGCCGTAGCCGGCGTTGACGACCAGGAAGGCGACCGCGATGTCCTTCGTGGGGTCGAAGGCGATCAGCCAGCTATTGGGTTGTTCCTGGTCCACGATGTCGGCGGTTCCGGTCTTGGCGTAGACCGTCGATCCGAAGCCAAGGCCGTTGGCCGTTCCCTCGGTTACCACGTCACGCATCATTTCCTTGAGGCCGCTGTCCGTGGCGGTCGGCAGGGGCGTCGCGGTCAACTGCTTGGCTGTCGTCGTCAGAACCGGCTGCTTGAAGGTCCCGCTTTCCACCGTGGCCGCGACCGAGGCCATCGCCAGCGGTGAGGCCTGCAGTTCCCCCTCGCCGAAGGCCTCCTGTGCCAGCTCCGATCCGGACGCGCTGGCCGGGGCGTTGAAGTAGGAGGCGGAGGCGCCGGGGATGCCGATGTCCCAGCTCTGGTCCAGGCCGTAGTAGGTCTTCGCCGTACTCGCGAGCTTGCCGGACAGGTGCGGCCACCACTGGCTGAACGCGTTGTTGCACGACTGCGCGAAGTCGTACGCCAGCGGCGTGCCCGCGGGCTCCGACTCGCCCTGGTCGTTGTGGTACGTGATCCCCTGCACCGTGTAGGTAGCCGGGCAGGCGACCCCGGTGTTGGCGGTGGCCAGCCCGGCGTTGAACAGCGCGGTCGACGTGATGATCTTCATCGTGGATCCCGGGGCGACCGCGGCGGTCAGCGCGAAGTCGTTGAACTGGGCGTTGTTGGCGATGGCGAGGATCTGGCCGGTGGACGGCTGGATCGCCACCATCGAGCTGCCCTTGTGCATGCCGACCGCGTCTCGCGCGGCGGACTCGGCCTTCGCGTTGATCGTCGTGGCCAGCGTCGGGTAGTTGCCCGGCGCGATGAGCGGCGCCTGCATGTTCGGCACCGGCTTGCCCGCGTTGGTCTGAATTTCCACGTCGAGGCCCGAGTTGGCGCCCTCGCTGGCCGGCGCCGACGCCTTCAGCAGCCCGGCTATCGTGTCCAGCCCGGCGTCGCCGTACTGCGTGAGGTTGTTGCCGTTGGCGTCGGTGACCATGCTGACCGTCGGGGGAACAGTAACGGCGGTCAGGTGCGTAGACGCGGTTAGGTTGGGCGCGAGCACGGCGGGCTGCCACCCGACGAACCAAACGGACGAATTCGCCCGCTGGTAGGCCACGAGCGTGGAGTGATACGACCACGTGCCGCGCAGCGCCGCCTTGCCGCTACCTGCCGCGACCGAGGCACTGACCGCGAACGCGACGTTCTCCCTGGGCGCCGCGGAGGTTGTCCCGGCCGCATCGGTGACAGCGCCCGGCGAGGCGGCGAACTTCGCCAGATTCAGGTCCTTGGCGTAGGCGGCCAGCGCGGTCGCGGCAGCAGCCGGCTGGTCCGTGTAGTTCGCGGCCTTCCCGAGGTCACCCTCCTGCCACGCGGTGAGGAAGGCCGTGGCGACCTGTTCCCCGTCCTGCTGCGCGGAGCCTCCGGTGGGGATCAGTCCTTGCGACGGTGCGCTGCTGCCCGGCTTGAAGACCGTTAGCACGAGCACGAGAGCCACCAGCAGCACGGCGAGCGTCCCGGCGGTCACCATCACGACAACCGTGCGCCGCTTGACCGGCCGCGCCTGCGGCCTGCCCCCGTATACGGCACTCGTGTGGTAGACGGTTTGCCCGGCCCGGTCTTGTGCCTCGGCGCGGTGCCTGCCGTGCCTGTGCGAGGGGCGCAGCAGGGCCTCAGCGCCGGGCAGTGGCACCTCCGATTGCCGCGTATCAGACTCCTGCGCAGCAGCCTCCGGGGCAGCCGGTTCCGGCGCGGCCAGCCCCGATACAGCGTCCCCGGGCTCGGGCGGAGGCGGCGGCGAAGCAAGCGGCGGCAGCAGCGGCATCCCCTGCGTGGCCTGCTCACCCGGCCTGTCCTGGCCGCCCTGCTCTACCGCCTGCTCGCCCTGCCCCGCTGGCGGCGGCTCAGGCGGCGGGGGCTCCGATGATGTCGGCATCGGTGCCGTCGGCGACGCTCCAAGCCCACCCAGAGCGCTGCCAGGCTCCTCGTGAGCGTCCGACGGGTCAGGCGCACTGGTTTCGTTCGGGTCGCTCGTCACCTAATCGACCGTACCGACACCGCCGCCCCGCGGCGAATGATACAGAAAACCAGAAGAAACCATCTAGCTAACAAACTGGTTTCTAAGAACACCCAGCTGAGAGCGGGACGCCGAGCAGCCCAGCCGGTTGGCCATGACCACCGGCCTCCAGAAGACAGCCTTGGGCCCCATCGCCGGCACCAGCCGACCGGATGGCTGCCGGTTTCCCTCCCATCGGGACCCAGTGGTCGTTGTCGTATGCGAGCCTCCCAAAACTGGAAGCCGGAAGATCTGACGTTGGCCCGTGATTGCCGGCGTGTTCTCCGATATCCACAGGCGCTGTGCGTCTACCATCCTGGGATGTTGGTGATTACCAGCATCCCCAGGCACAGGTGGCCGGAGGTGTGGAGTTGAGCCAGGTCAAGCTCATACGTGACAAGATCCCGCAGATCATCAGGTCTAAGGGGCTGGAGCCGGTCATCTACACGGCAGGCGCTGAGGAGTACAGCGCCCGGCTAAGGGATAAGCTCCGGGAAGAGGTGGAGGAGTTCCTCGCTTCCGATGATGACCCTGAGGAACTCGCCGACATCCTGGAAGTGCTGTACGCGCTGGCTGATCAGGCCGGGACAGGGCGTCAGCAGGTGGAAAAATTGCGGGCTGCCAAGGCTGAGGAGCGAGGCGGCTTTGCCGACCGGGTCATCTGGTCCGGAAACCGCTCGATTACCGGGTGCCTGAGAAGTGCGTGAAGCCGGCCCTCGTTAGCAGGTCGGCTTCACGTTCCGAGATTCGGGCGGCTTACCGCAGTGAAGCGGTGAACCGCTCCCACACTGCCGTACCGAAGGTCAGCGTGCCACCGTCACGATCGGTCGTGTCACGGACAGCGACAGTGCCCGCGCCGCTCGCCGTCTCGACGCACTGTCCCTCTCCGTTGGACCGGCTGGACTTCCGCCAGTCCGTGTACTCGTTAATCATCTCTCATTTCCTCCGCTGTTCTGCCTATGAGGTTCCTAGATGACCGCTGGTCCAAGGCCGTACTTCCAGATAGCTTCGAACGCCGCGTCGAAGCGCTCGACCTCGGCCGGTTTGTCCAGGTAAAGGGCACCCGTGTACATCTCCTGATAAATCGTAGGCGGTTCGCTCTCCTGCCCGCCCCCGTTCAACGGGAACCGCAGGACGGTGAACGCCCCAGTGACGATGCCGGGGTGATAGCCGGCCGAAGCCGGAACGATGCGCAGGGAAACGTTCGGCATCTTCGACACTTCGGCCAGGTGGTCAAGCTGGCCGACCATGACCGCCGCGCCGCCTACAGGGCTGTGCAGCACCGACTCGCGCGAGCGCGACGCGGACAGCCGGGGGGTCGATGGGACGCTTCAGGATGGCCTGCCGTCCAAGCCGCAGTTCGACACGGCGGTCGATCTCCGCATCGCTAGCGTTCGGCTTGTGCGACCTGATGAGCGGTGCGGGCGTAGCCCTCCGACTGGAACAGGCCAGGTACGACAGAGTGCTCGTACTCGTCCATCCTGGTAGCGGCTGCCTCCAGCCCGACGAACAGGTCGAACCACTCGGGCACCACGTCACCGTACGTCTGCCACCAGCCCTTGGCCTTGGTTTCGCGGGCGAGCGCCATCAGCGCTTTGGTCATGTCCGCCTTGCGCACCGTACAGGCGGCACATTTGCTCAACGTCCAAAGCGCGCACCGCGACCTGTCCGGCCTCAATCCGCCACAGCGTCGGCTCCGAGCGCTCCAGTTCCTTCGCGGCGGCACGCACCGTCAGGCCCGCCTCCACCCGCAGCCCGCCGCAGGTAGCGGCCCAGCTGGCGACGCGGGACCGTGGATCCTTGCAGCGTTTCGGCCATATGCCCTCCACCGTGAAAGATACCCCGCTCGCACCGTGCAAGGCATCAAGGTTTCTTTACCGCAATTGTTTCACTGTGCACGGTGAATAGCAATTATCTGTAGGAAAGTTTTACGCATCAAATCGTAGTGAATGACTTCATTTCTGGGTGAAGCGCTGCCATTCTTGTCCCACGTTCCGCCGCCGCCGCGAGGATGACCCGCACTCTCCGCTAGGCGACGGCGGCGGGGCGGACCAGGTTTCCGGTTCGCATGACCAGCAGGAGGGCGACATGCAGCAGGCAGCGGACTACACCCAGCTCAACGATCCCGACCTGTTCGCCGAACGCCGCCGCGTCGGTGAACAACTCGAACGCCTGCCCGCAGGCCATGCCGACCGCACCCGGCTGACAGCGGTGCTCGACGCCCTGACCGACGAATTCGACCGCCGCGCCCGCGCCGCGTGGCAGCGGCAGCCGTAAGGACAGCAGACATGCATACATGCAGACACAGACAGGCGGCCAGGGAGCCTCAGGCGGCTTCCTGCTCAACAAGGAGGGGCCGCTACGCCTCAGTGACTACGGCAACGACGACACCAAGGATGAACGTTAGGTACACCGACCGGGCACGTGAGATCAGGGAAAGGGCGATGGGCGAAGCATTCGGCAAGCTGACGGAGCTAGACGACTTTCAGGTGATCACGGAAAGGCTCCGGGTCATGGACACGATCGCGGCACTCACCGACCGCTACAGAAAACTCAACGAGGAAATGAGCAGGAGGCCCGCACTGTCATGGATGCTCCCGTAACCGCCTTCAGCAGGCTCCCGGCGCACGCGGCGCGCATGCTGGCCGTCGAGACCCTGCTCGCCGACCCCGAAGCCCTGCAAGACGACGTCTTGGAGAGCTGTTTGTACTTGCTCCGCGAGCGCCTGAGGGCCTCGTGACCGGTACCGACGGCAACCGCCCCCACCTGCGTGTCGCCGACGCGATCCGCCGCGACATCGTCTACGGGCACCTCCCGCGACGGCGACATCACCGAACTCACCACCGCCATCCACACCATCCAGCGCATGGTCACGGGACAAGCCGCCGCCCGCGCCTAACCTAAGGATCTCGCCGACGGCGAGCGGCCTGGGCGCGTGCCGGATATGCCCGGAAGATCCGGCCGCTCCCACGCCTCAGCCTATTAACGCGGAGATTCCGCAGGCTATAACCTGCTTTATTTACCAGTAAAGCGAAAACCTTGGCGACCGCCCAGCACCGGCAGCGCCTCGCCCGCACCGGCCTCCGAACGGCACCCCTCGGACGCTGGCGGCTAGCGATGTCGGAGGCTGCCAACCTTTGAGGGACGCGGCAGCGCCCGATCGGCCTTGGACCTGATGGGCTGCAGCAGCACGCAAACGGCCATGGACCTGAGAGGCTGCGGCAGCACCCGAACAGCCATGGACCTGAGACGTTGCGGCAGCCCTGTAGCAGTAATGGACCGGACGAAACAGCGTTAGCGGGCTAGACAGACCGTCAAGCCGGGGGTTTTCTCCACGAACTGGAGGAGCGGGAGGTGGATGGAGATGAGTCCGCGCGCCTTCGGCCCACCGATGGTGTGTTCGGTGGGCCGACGAGCGCGCGGACGATTCTCCTCCGCCTCTCGCGGCAGCACGCTAGGGGGTGAAGACGATCTTGCCGGTTTGGGTGCCGGAGATCATTGCGGCGAAGCCGTCGCGGGCCTCGGCCAGCGGGAGCACGCGATCAATCAGCGGGCGGGTGCCTGTCTGCTCGCAGAAGCGAACGAGCCGAGCGAGCTGGTCGCGGGTGCCCATCGTGGAGCCGACCACCGACAGCTGAGTGAAGAAGATCCTGGTGAGCTCGGCCGGAGGAACGTCGCCGCTGGTCGCGCCGGAAATGACGATACGGCCGCCGGGCTTGAGCGAGCGGACCGAGTGGGACCAGGTCGCCTGGCCGACGGTCTCCATCACGACGTCCACGCGCTCAGGCAGCCGCGCCCCGGTCGCGAAGGCCTGGTCGGCGCCGAGCTTGAGCGCGGCGTCGCGCTTGGCCTCGGCGCGGCTCGTAACCCACATCCGGTAGCCGGCGGCCCGGCCCAGGAGAATGAGCGCCGTGGCGACGCCGCCGCCGGCCCCCTGGACGAGGATGGTCGAGCCAGGCTGAACGCCGGACTTGTCGAAGAGCATCTTGTAGGCCGTCAGGTAAGCCGTCGGCAGGCAGGCCGCCTCCTCGAAGGAGAGCGCCGCGGACTTGGGAATCAGGTTCGCCTTGGGGACCATCACCTTCTCCGCGAACGTCCCCTGGTAGCGCTCGGAAAGCAGGGACCGCCGAGGATCCAGCGTCTCGTCCCCGCCGCCCGCATTGGCGTCACCGATCACGCCATGCACGACAACCTCGTTGCCGTCTTCGTCGACCCCCGCGGCATCGCAGCCGAGGGTCATCGGCAGCCGGTCGGCAGCGAGCCCCACGCCCCGCAGCGACCAGACGTCGTGATGATTGAGCGCCGTGGCCTTGACCGTAACGGTGGCCCACCCGGCCGGCGGCTCAGGATCCGGCCGCTCCCCCGCCTCAAGCCCATTGAGCGGATTATCTGCATCGATACGCGCTGCGTAGACGGCGAACATGAGCACGACACTAACCTGACGGCCACCGCCCCGGAAGGGCGGGCGGCCATCAGGCGATGGCACGCTGGCCAAGGAGCTCATGGCGATATACCGAAATTTCGGTAAATGTCGTGGCGCGCCAGCGCCCGACATTTACACCGGCCAACCGCGCGTACACCGGCCAACCGCGCGTACACCGGATAACGGGCCAGGACACAGCCAGCCCGGACGGCCACCTGGTTCGTCCGTGTGCCGTTAGGCCGTTCTAGCTGGCCTAACGGCACACGGGCGTGGTGCTCAGGCGGCTTAGCGGCGGGCCACCCCGTCGACGCGGGCCTGCGCGGCAACCGCGGCCGCGACGGCGGGCGCGACGCGCTCGTCGAACTGGCTCGGGATCACGTAGTCCGGCGTCGCGTCGTCGCCCACCAGTGCGGCCAGGGCGTCGGCGGCGGCGAGCTTCATGTTCTCGGTGATCGTGGTCGCGCGGACGTCCAGGGCGGCGCGGAAGACACCGGGAAACGCCAGCGAGTTGTTTATCTGGTTCGGGAAGTCACTGCGGCCCGTCGCCACCACCGCCGCGTGCCGGCGGGCGATGTCGGGGTGGACCTCCGGCTGCGGGTTGGACAGCAGGAACGCGATCGCGCCGGGAGCCATCTGAGTCAGTGCCTCCTCGGGGAGGGCGCTGCCCGACAGCCCGATGAACACGTCCGCGCCGCGGAGGGCCGACTCCACCGAGCCGGTATGCCCCGAGGCGTTGGTCCGCGCCGCAAGCTCGGCCTTGACCGGGTTCAGGCCGTCGCGGCCCTGATAGATCATGCCCTTGCTGTCGGAGACGCCCACCTCGCCGACGCCCGCGGCGAGCAGGATCTTGGACACGGCGATGCCGGAGGCACCCGCACCGCAGACCACCACCCGCATCTCGGACAGGTGCTTGCCGACCACGCGGGCGGCGCTGTGCAGTGCCGCGAGCGCCACGATCGCGGTACCGTGCTGGTCGTCGTGCATGACCGGGATGTCGAGCATGGCTCGCAGCCGGTCTTCGATCTCGAAGCAGCGCGGCGCCGAGATGTCCTCCAGGTTGATGCCGCCAAAGCTCGGCGCGAGCGCGGCGACCACCCGGACCACGTCCTCGACGGCGGTGACGTCGATGCAGACGGGCACCGCGTTGATGTCAGCGAACTTCTTGAAGAGCAGCGCCTTGCCCTCCATGACGGGCATCGCCGCGGCGGGCCCGATGTCGCCGAGACCGAGCACGGCGGTGCCGTCGCTCACCACGGCGACGGTGTTGCCGACCCAGGTGTAATCGCCGACGAGCTCGGGCTCATCAGCGATCGCGCTGCAGACCCGGGCGACGCCAGGCGTATAGGCCATGGCCAGCGCGGCCCGGTCGGGCACGTCCACGCTCGGGTTAACGTCGATCTTGCCGCCCCGGTGCATCATGAACACCGGATCATCGTCCAGGCGGGACGGAGAACGGGAAACAGTAGCCTCGTCGGCCACGACAACCCCCAAAAATTCGATACTGCAGGGTGACAGGTCTGCCCTCCGCTGGGACGGTGGCGGGGTATCGCCGCCGACCGGCCGCGCGGACGGGGATCACACCAGGTACGGGGGTTGCCCGTTAGTTCAGTGTGTCATGAGCGACTTGCTGCTAGCGCTGTCAGCGCCGTTCTGTAATACTCATGAACGGCACCAGCCTATTACAGAAGTCTTATTACCACAGCGGAGATTCGCGCGTGGATCTGACATCCTATGCTGAACTCGCAGTCCGGCTTGTGAACACCGCCAGCCTCGGGCACGAGGGCGGCGATCAACTTTTGTCCATGGACGGGCTCCGCGCCCTGGTAGCGGACCGTGAACACCTGAACCACGGCATGGCGCGGGCCGACCTCGACGCGCTCCGGATGCTCAGGGACGAGTTCCGCGGGTTCTTCGTGGCCTGCTCGCAGGGGAGCGGGGCGGACGCAGCTGACCGGCTGAACGAGCTCCTCATCCAGTACCCGGTCCATCCCCAGCTTTCCGGCCATGACGGGCAGCCGTGGCACGTGCACTACACCGAGAGCGGCTCGATGTCAGACAAGTACGCCGCGGGGGCAGCCATGGGCCTTGCGGTACGCCTGACCGAGCTGGGCCTCGGGAGATTCGGAGTGTGCCAGGCGGCACCGTGCTACGGGGTTTTCGTCGACACATCGGTCAACCGCACCCGGCGGTACTGCTCTGACCGCTGCGCGAGCAGGGCAAACGTCATCGCCTACCGGGCCCGCAAGCGGGAGGAGGAATCCCCGGCTTAAGCGAGGTCCGGGGCTTCCGGGAGGATGTCCATCGGCTCAAGTCGCATGAGGTCGTCTTTAGTCCAGCGCCGCTCCGGATCGGCGGCGAGCCGGTAGGCATGCCTGAGCCGGGCGCTTTCCAGCTCGTTCCTGACGCTGCGGGCGTTGCCGAACCGCGGCTGTGTCATCCGTACTGACAGGGAGTCGCGCAATGCCGTCTCCGCTTCGTCCGAGAGGTAGTAGGACGTGCGGTCCAGCATCAGCTGCCCGATCGCGAGCAGCTCGTCCACGTCGTATTCGGCGAAGTCGAGGTGATGGGCGACCCGCGAGCTCATGCCGGGGTTGGATTCGAAGAAGCGGTCCATGCGGTCCTTGTAACCGGCGAGGATGACGACGAGCTTGTCCCGCTGGTTCTCCATCACCTGCATGAGAATGTCGATGCACTCCTGGCCGTAGTCCTTCGAGTCATCGGCCCGGTACAGGGTGTAGGCCTCATCGATGAACAGCACGCCGCCCATCGCGCGCTCGAGGACCGCCTTGGTCTTCGGCGCGGTCTGCCCGATGTACTCGGCCACCAGGTCATCGCGCATGGCGTGCACGAGCTGGCCCTTCTCCAGGTAGCCAAGCCGGTGGAGCAGGTCGGCCATCATGAGCGCCACCGTGGTCTTCCCGGTCCCCGGCGCCCCGGTGAAGCACATGTGCAGGTTCGGCCGCGACGCGGAGAGTCCGAACCGCTGCCTTACCCGGTCGACAAGCAGCAGCGAACCGATCTCTTCCACTTTCTTCTTTACCGGGAGCAGCCCGACCAGTTCAAGGTCCAGCGTGAGAAACAGGTCGTCGAGGCCGGCCGCTTGCCGCTCATCCACTAGCGAGACGGTCTCATCGGGCTGGAGCATCTCGTTCCGCCGACGGATGCCGCCTCTTCTGGCGGGGTCTTTCTGCGCGGCCGCAGGGGCGGCCGGGCGCGGCCGCGGGTTTACCGCCTTGGGCCGCTTTGGGTTACCGGCTATCCGCCGGGAGACCGAGGCGGGAATCATGGGCGAATAATCCCGGCGCAGGCCCGGATCCATCACGGTGACGCCCGGCCGGAAGCCGCGCGAGTTGAGACTGTCCGGACTCGTCTGGTGCCACCCGTCCCGGGCGACCATGAGTAGCCCCACGCTGAGCGCGATGAACGCGATGGAACCGGCGATGCTGCCGAACAGCAGGTGGTTTACCCGCCACGTCAGCAGCAGGGCAACCACGGCGCCCGCCAGGAGTAGGCCGAGTACGGAATATCGCAGCCTGGTGGTCCACATACTCAGAGCTTAAGGCAGCCAGGGCAGGGCCCGCGAGGAGCATGTTCGCCGGGGCTTGTTGTGCCTTAATCTCGCCGACACGTCCGCCGCACTCCCATATTGTGGCACTCCCATATGGTGACACTTCATATGAAAGTCGGCCGCACACTCGTGAATTCTTTCACAAGCATGGACGTTAACACTTTTTTCCCCCCGGTCCGCCGCATAAACCAGGGCGCGCCGAAACCTCCGGGTAATTCGGGCGACACGACCGCGTGACGTCCTGCCTGTGTCATTATTGCGGCCACAGGCCGGGTACAACCCCATGAACTGCGTTACAAAACCGAATCCGGGACAACACTTCTCATGGGTGATGATCATCTCTACGATGATCTCACTCTGCTCATATGGCACGCTAACAACCCACCCCAACGGGGGGGAGATGCCCTGCACGGGGCACGATCGAGAAAGAAGCATCGATCATGGCTACTGAAACTGGGTCTACGGGGGCCGCCGAAAGCCGACCGGCTGACGTCGGCCTCCGGCGGGAGATGGGACTGATCGGGGCAACCTGGGCGTCCGAGACCTCCATCATCGGCTCAGGCTGGCTGTTCGGCGCGTTGTTCGCCGCGCAAGCGGCCGGGACCGCGGCCTTGCTTGGATGGGTCATCGCCGGAGTCATCGTCATCATCCTGGCGCTGGTCCATGCCGAACTGGGCGGGATGTACCCGGTATCCGGCGGTACCGCGAGGTTCCCGCACTTTGCGTTCGGCAGTGTCGCCGGCATCTCGTTTGGCTTCTTCTCCTGGCTGCAAGCAGTCACGGTAGCGCCGATCGAGTGTTTCGCCGTGATGACGTACGGGTCCTACTACTGGCACGGCCTCTACAACGCCAATACGGGTAACGTCACCGGGCTTGGCTTCGTGATGACGATCGTGCTGATGGCACTCTTCACCGCGATCAACTTCCTGGCCATCGGCCTGTTCTCCAAGATCAACTCCGGCATCACGTGGTGGAAGGTCGCTGTTCCGGTCGTCACCATCATCGTGCTGCTGTTCAAGCTCCACCCGAGTAACTTCGGGGCGGGCGGCGGCTTCATGCCCTACGGCATCAAGGCCTTGTTCGGCGCCATTCCCTCGGCCGGCATCGTGTTCGCCTATCTCGGCTTCGAGCAGGCCGACCAGTTGGCCGGTGAGATCAAGGACCCGCAGAAGAACCTGCCGCGGGCGATCCTGCTGGCCACCGGGATCGGCATCTTGATCTACGTCCTGCTGCAGGTCGTATTCATCGGCGCCATCCCGCACGACCTGATCTCCGGTCCCAAGGGCTGGGCCGGCATACCCAGCACCAACCCCATAGCCATCGGGCCGTTCGCCGGCCTGGCGGGCGTCGTCGGGCTCAGCGCGCTGGCGTTCATCCTGCGGCTCGACGCGTTCATCTCCCCGTTCGGCACCGGCCTGATCTACCAGACCTCGACCTCGCGCGTCGGGTACGGCCTGGGCCGCAACCGCTACTACCCGCAGGTCTTCACCCGGGTGAGCGCTCAGGGCGTGCCCTGGTTCAGCTTGATCATCGCGTTCCTGTTCGGCCTGCTGTTCCTGCTGCCCTTCCCGAGCTGGCACTCCCTGGTCGGCCTGGTCACCTCCGCGAGCGTGCTCATGTACGCCGGCGCGCCGCTGTCGCTCGGGGCGTTCCGCGGCCAAGTGCCGGAGGCGCCCCGGCCCTACCGGATGCCGGGCGCCAGCGTGATGTCGCCGCTCGCGTTCATCTTCGCCAACCTGATCATCTACTGGTCAGGCTTCGAGGTGCTCTGGAAGCTCGCCATCGCGATCGTCATCGGGTACGTGCTGATCGGCATCTCCATGTACTTCGACAAGGAGCGTCCGCCGCTGGACTGGAAGTCCGCGCAGTGGCTGCCGGTGTACCTGATCGGCATGGGCATCATCTCCTGGCAGGGCCAGTTCAGCGGCCAGTCCAGCACGACGCCGCTGGCGCCGACGAACACCGGCAACCTCCCGTTCTGGTGGGACATGGTGGTAGTGGCGGCCTTCAGCCTGGCCATCTACTACTGGGCAATGGCCACCAAGCTGTCGCGCAAGGACATGCTCGATCTGGTCGGACGGCAGAGTGCTGCGCCGGCCGATGAGCTGCCCGCGGCGCCGAGGCACTAGGTCCGCTCCGTAATCCCCTTACAGCAACAAACCGTCGGGCCCCGCACCCTTTACAGGGTGCGGGGCCCGACGCAGTCAGTGGCATCCGTTCGGGATAAATCTGACGAGGGGCGGCGGCGGATCGGCCAGTAGCGGCCAGCACCACCGCCACGATCTTCTCCCCCGGCACCGGGCCGAAGCGGGCGCTGTCTACCACGCCGGCGGCGGGGTTGTCCGACGCCAGCCACCATCCGCCGTCCTCGCGCCAGGCCACCCGCTTGACCAGCAGGAAACCCGGGCGCTCCGGGTGCCAGGCGAGCACCACCTGGCCCGGGCGGACCCGGCTGGTGCGCCAGGCGAGCAGCCAGTCACCCGGGTGGAGGGCGGGGAGCATCGACTGCTCGGCGACCGCGACACGGAGCAGGGGCCAGCTCTTAGGGCGGGCGCTCACGTTTAGCTCCAAGCTGGCAGAGTAGTGTCGGAAGTGAAACCATACTGTCCTGGTACGGAGAAAGGGAATCGATGAGGCTGCTCACTCGGCTGCTCGCGCCGAAGTCCGTCGCTCACGCCCACTGCGACCTGCCTTGCGGCGTCTACGACCCCGCCCAGGCCCTGATCGAGGCGCAGTCGGTCAAGGCCATCGCTGAAAAGTACGCCGCCAACGAGGACCCGGCTTTCCGGGCGCGTGCGATCTTCATCAAGGAGCAGCGCTCTGAGCTGGTCAAGCACCACCTGTGGGTGCTGTGGACGGACTACTTCAAGCCGCCGCACTTTGAGAAGTACCCGCAGCTGAACACGCTCTTCAACGAGGCCACCAAGCTGGCGGGCGCGGGCGGCACGAAGGGCTCGGTCGACGTCGAGGTGGCGGACAAGCTCCTCGCCAAGATCGAGGAGATCTCCAAGATCTTCTGGGAGACCAAGCAGGCATAAGTCTGTCGCTTTGCGTGAGGGCCGACCCCCAGGAACAGGGGACCGGCCCTCACGCGTTTTACCAAGCAGACATAGCTGTCGCAAAGAGCACGGCACCGCGGCCGAGCCTCTTGTCGTGCCACAAAGACACGGCCTGCCCCAAGAGGGCAACCATTAGGATAGTTATTCTAATTTTTGCACTCTAACAGGGCTTTACTTAACAGCAAGGAACAAGATTGCAGTGCTCTCCATGAGCATCACCGGCGGAACCGTCGTGTCGTGCGGGCCTGATAAGATCGCGGTTTTTGCGATCAGGCCCGCACGACACGACATCCGGGGGTACAGGGGTCGTCCCCCCGGATGAAAACAGCGGTAAGTTGCAATCAGTGGCCGGCAAGCGTCGCCGGCCCCGTGACAATGACCGACGGAGAGACGTGACCGAAGACACCGCCGCGCCGACGGCACCCCCTGGGGGCCGCGAGACGGCAGATTACGTGCAGGTCAAGATGCCGGCCGAGAGCGCCTACCTGTCCGTGCTGCGCACCGCCGCCGCTGGACTCGCCGCCCGGCTCGACTTCACCCTCGACGAGATCGAGGACCTGCGCATCGCCATCGACGAAGCGTGCGCGATGCTGCTCGCGCAGGCCATTCCGGGAACCGACCTGGAGTGCGTCTTCGAACTTGGCGCCGACCTGGTGACCATCACCGTGTCGGTGACCGCCGCAGAGGCGCGGATGCCCGCACGAGACACTTTCGCGTGGACGGTACTGTCCGCGCTCGCCGGGTCCGTCGACTCCAGGGTCGACCCCGACGACCGCGTCTCGATCGTCCTCGCCAAGCGCCGGGGCGGATGAGTTGAGCAGCGAATACGAGGTCCAGGTGACTGACGAGTTCGAGGTTGAGGTTGAGGTTGCGGTCGGCGAGGAACCGCCGCCGGCGCCGCCGACGCGGACCGAGCACTCCTCGCCCGACCGTACGCAGGCAAGGGAGCTGTTCGAGCGGCTTACGGTACTGCCCGCGGGCGACCCCGAACGCGCCAGGATCAGGGCTACCCTGGTCGAACTGCACCTGCCGCTTGTCGAGTACCTGGCGCGGCGGTTCCGTAACCGGGGCGAGTGGCTCGACGACCTCACGCAGGTCGCGACCATCGGGCTCATTAAGTCGATCGACCGGTTCGACCTGGAACGTGGCGTCGAGTTCTCGACGTACGCGACACCCACCATCGTCGGCGAGATCAAGCGTCACTTCAGGGACAAGGGCTGGGCCGTCCGCGTGCCGCGGCGACTGCAGGAGCTCAAGCTCTCGCTGACCAAGGCGATCGGTGAGCTGGCGCAGCGCGAAGGCCGTGCACCCACGGTAAGCGAGCTCGCCGCGCATCTGCAGATGTCCGAGGAAGAGGTGCTCGAGGGCCTCGAATCGGCCAACGCGTACTCCACGGTGTCCCTGGACGCACCGGACTCCGGCGACGAGGACGCGCCCGCGGTGGCCGACTCTCTCGGCATGATCGATGAAGCCCTAGAGGGAGTGGAGTACCGCGAGTCGCTGAAGCCGCTGCTCGAGCGGCTGCCGGCGCGGGAGAAGAAGATCCTGCTGCTGCGCTTCTTCGGTAACATGACCCAGTCGCAGATCGCAGCCGAGCTCGGCATCTCCCAGATGCACGTGTCGCGGCTGCTCGCAAGGACACTAGCCCAGCTCCGCGAGGGCCTCACGGTCGACGATTAACCACAGCCGACGCCGTATCCAAGTCTCACGCGAGTTTGCGTGGGATCAGCGAGGGGTGGGGGGTGGGAGCCCCCCATACCAGGTCACCGGTCACAGCGGACCAGCAACCTCAGCCACCGGAAACGTACTCGGCGCCGCAGGCGCCGTCCCGGGGCTTGCCCCGGCGAGGGGGCTATGGGGGAGGGACTCCCCCATGCGCGAGGGGGTTCACCGGGGGGGTCGTTCCCCCCGGGGGAGATACAGCGCGAAGAGTCCGGCGAGTCCAGCGATGGCCACGAGGAGGGCGGGAAGTCCCCAGCCGTAGCGGTGCGCCTCAAGCAGCCAGACGGCGATCAAGGCGGTGAACACCTGGGCCATTGCCGCCGGTGTCCGGCTCCACGGCCGGACGCGGACGATCCCTGACGCGATCCAGGCCAAGCCAACCGCGACCATGGCTTCAAAAACGATGAACGCGATCGCGTTCGAGGTCGTCCAGGCGCGGCCGGACGCCGAGTCGATCACGTTGAGCACGACCACGGCGCACAGGCCCAGGGCCTCGGCGGCCAGAGCGCCGACGGCCAGGAACAGCATGGGCCCGGCCGGGGCACTCGGGCGGTGTTCCTGTGCCTTCCCGCCGGACTGGTCGTCGGAGTGGCGTCCCGCCGGGGCGTCACCATCCGCGCGGGCGGCCGGGGTTGCGGGAGACCGCCTCCCCGGGGGCGGACCGCTGTCGGCTGAACGCATACCCACAGTCTCGCATCCTCTCGGGCACCGTTAACCTGAGCAACGTGCGCGCGCTGCTGATCATCAATCCTCGCGCGACTTCCATGACCGGACGGGACGCCGGCTTGGTAGTCCGCGCGCTCGGTTCCCAGCTGGAACTAGACACCAGGCAAACAGAGTATCGCGGCCACGCGGGCAAGCTCGCCGCCGCGTCCGCGGCCGACGGATACGAACTTGTCGTCACGTTCAGCGGCGACGGGACCGTAAACGAGGTCGTCAACGGGCTTATGCAGGTACCAGAGCCGACGGAGCGCCCGGCCATCGCGCCCATCCCTGGTGGCGGGGCCAACGTGTTCGCGCGCACCCTCGGGCTGCCACCCGACGCCGGCGGGGCGGTTCAGCGCATCCTCACCGCGGTCGTGTCGGGAGAACGGCGCAAGATCGGCCTTGGCCTGGCCGACGACCGCTATTTCACGTTCAGCGCCGGCCTGGGGATCGACGCCGAGATCATCGCGGACATGGACCGACAGCGGGCACACGGCCGGCGCGGCTCCGTGGCGGCCTACCTGCGGACAGCAGTGCGCAGGTACTACGGCACGGACCGCAGGCGTCCTGCCCTGTCCCTGAGCGTCCCCGGCCAGCCGTGGGTGAGCAGCCTGTTTATGGGCGTCGTCACCAACAGCTCACCATGGACCTACCTAGGGAGCCACCCGGTGCGCCCGGCCCACGCCGACTTCAGTTCAGGGCTCGATCTGTTCGCGTTGCGTCGGCTCCGCACGCTGACCTCGCTGGCCGCACTCGGGCAGATGATGCAATCGAACAACGAGAAACTCCCGGCCGGGCGCGATGTGGTCAGCGCATCCGCGCTCACCGAACTGGCCTTCGAGGCATACCGCCCGATCGCCTTCCACATCGACGGCGAGTACCTGGGCGAAACCGAATCGGTAGCGTTCCGGTTTGTGCCCGACGCGCTCCGTGTTATAGCGTTACCCAACTCACGCAGTGCACCTCCCATGGTGCAACAACGACGGGCTTTACCCGGGCTTCCGTCCGCCGAAGGCGGACACCGGGGGGTACAGGGGTCGCCCCGGGAGACAAGATAGGGATCACGACCGACAGGACGGCAGTCTTACCACCGTCACCCTCCGTCCGCCGAAGGCGGACACCGGGGGTCCGGGGGTCGCCCCCCCGGGAGATATGACGGGATCACGACCGACAGGACGGCAGTCTTACCACCGTCACCCTCCGTCCGCCGAAGGCGGACACCGGGGGTCCGGGGGTCGCCCCCCGGGGAGACATGACAGGGGTTTGCGCCCGATAAGATGGCGCTTTTTGCCATCGGGCGCAAACCCCTGTGACGGATCTGACATTAATTTAGGCTTCTCTGTTTGCCGCGCCCCCTTGCGCTGGCTCTGCCCGGTTGAGAGGCTAGTTCCGGTGCCTGGGGCGACGGAACTCAGCGTGTTCGAACATGCTCACGCTGGTACGTCACCTTCGGACACGACGGGGCCCCACCGACACCCTGCCGCGAACCACGTGGCACCACCAAGATCGGGAATATAACGATATTCCGGACATATCGCAAAGCTCGTGAATTACTTCACAAGCACGGAGTGGCGTGTGGCGGACTCACCGATGACCAGCCGCGACGCCAAGAAGGAGTGGACACCATGGACTGGCGCCACATCGCCGCCTGTCGCGAGGTAGATCCAGAGCTGTTCTTCCCGATCGGGAACAGTGGCCCCGCGCTCCTGCAAATTGAAGAAGCCAAGCAGGTATGCCGCCGGTGCACAGTACTCGACGAGTGTCTCCGCTGGGCTATCGACAGCGGCCAGGACGCCGGCGTGTGGGGCGGTATGAGCGAGGACGAGCGGCGGGCGCTCAAGCGCCGGACGCTGCGCCTGCGCGCCCGTGCGGGCGTCTAGCCGGCAACTCGCGCTTTTCGCGGCCGAGGGGCGGCATCCCTCGGCCGATGGACGATAACCGCATAGCCTCGGGCTCGTAGCGGACAGGCAGGTCGACGACAGCGACCGTGCCTCCTCCCGTCCGCGGCCGCAGGATAATCCGGCCGCCGAGTTCGCCCTCCACCAGGGTCCTGACGATCTGCAGGCCAAGGCTTGTCGTGTTTTCCAGGTCGAACCCCGGCGGCAGCCCGGCGCCGCTGTCGGTCACCGTCACCGTGAGCAGCTCTGGTGCCCGCTCTGCCACTACCTCGATGATCCCTGGATCCGAACCCGACGGGCCCAATCCCAATGGGCGAGGTG
Organism: uncultured Actinomycetota bacterium; assembly: GCA_963785645.1. Lineage (GTDB taxonomy): Bacteria > Actinomycetota > Actinomycetes > Streptosporangiales > Streptosporangiaceae > Trebonia. Next base: position 358,067 of record CAWAWG010000009.1, on the reverse strand, counting down.
CCGACCCGAACCCGTGCTGTAGCGCATTCTGCAGCAGTTCGGTGAGCACCATCGCGAGCGGGGTCGCCACTGTCGCCGGAAGCATGCCGAATTGTCCGGTTATCTTCGGCGTCACCCGCACCTCCGGAGACGACACCTCGCCTGCCATCATCGCGACCCGGTCCGCGATGTCGTCGAAGTCTACGATCTCCTCAGGCGCGTGAGACAGCGTCTCATGCACGATGGCGATCGACCCGACCCGGCGCACCGCTTCCTGGAGCGCCTCGCGCGCTTCCGGCGCGGAAAGCCGCCTAGCCTGCAAGCGGAGCAGCGCGGCAACGGTCTGCAGGTTGTTCTTGACGCGGTGGTGGATCTCCCTGATCGTCGCTTCCTTGGTCAGCAGCTCGCGCTCCCGACGGCGGAGCTCAGTGACATCGCGCACCAGGACGAGCGCCCCGGTCCGCTGACCGCCCACCACCAGCGGGATCGAGCGGAGCTGGACCACCGTGCCGTTGACGTCGATCTCGGTCTCCCTGGGCGCTCTCCCCCGCGTCACCAGCATGAGCGACTCGTCGACTGGTTCACCGGACGCGGCCAGCTGCGCGGTGGCACTGCCAAGCTCGCTGCCGATCAGATCGGCGGTAAGCCCGAGCCTGCGGTAGGCGGACTGCGCGTTGGGGCTGGCATAGGTGACCCGTCCCGCAGCGTCCAGCCGGAGCATGCCGTCGCCGACTCTCGGCGAGCGCACCAGGGTCGTGTCGTGGCCGGGGTAGGGGAACGTGCCCTCCGAGATCATTCGGGCCAGGTCATCGGCCCCGGCCAGGTAGGTCAGCTCAAGCCGGCTGGGCGTGCGCGCGCCGTTCAGGTTGGTTGACCGCTCGATAACGGCGATCACTCTGCTGTCCCTGGTTACCGGGATGGCCTCCGCCCGCACCGGGACACCGGACGTCCAGTCGGGATCGCTTTCCCGGTGAATGCGCCGCCCGGCGCGCGCGGCGTCGAATACCGGCCGCTCTTCAGGGCCTACCTGAGAGCCGACCACATCGTCGGGAAACGACGTCGGCCCGGTCGTCGGCCGCATCTGCGCCACCGCGACCCAGCCAGAACTGGTCGCATCCGCCGTCGCGCGGATCGGCACCCACAAGATGAGGTCGGCGAACGACAGGTCGGCCAGGAGCTGCCAGTCCGACACGAGGGAGTGCAGCCACTCCAGGTCTGGTGCGGACAGGCTGGTGAGGCTTCTGGCGAGGTCGGTGAGCGTCGGCACGCTCCCATGATGACACGGGCCGCCAGGGTGAAATTCACCGTCGGGTCCGGGACTGCCACCGCGCACGCTTGGAAAGCCGGTCGTCGGGGCAAGTATGAGGGAATTATCCCACCGGGAAGACAGCAGCTGGGCTGGCCGAAGTGCGAGATCGCTGTCATCATTGCCGGAATACCGCAAAAGCGGGGAGGTACTACTCATGACCGCGTTCCCGATACCGGCAGAAGACAGCGATGGCGTTCCCAGCTCGCTCGACGACGCCGGGTCGCCGCCTGCCCTGCTCCGGCTGCCCAAGTATTACCAGGTCAAGAAGCAGCTGCTCGACTTCACCGCGGCCATGGCACCGGGAAGTCCCGTCCCGCCAGAGCGGGAACTCGCCCGCCTTTACGGCACATCTCGCACCACCGTCAGGCAGGCACTCGCCGAGTTGGTGATCGAGGGACGCCTGCTACGCATGCAAGGCAAGGGCACATTCGTCGCCAAGCCGAAGGTCGCGCAGCCCCTTGAGCTCGCCAGTTACACCGAGGGGATGCGGCAGCACGGCCTGCACCCGCTGACCAAGATCCTCGACATCGGTTATGTCACCGCCGACGAGGAACTCGCCACGCTGCTCGACGTGCGGCCGGGCGGCCGGCTGTTGCGGATCCACCGGCTACGACTCGCGGACGGCGAGCCGATGTCGATCGACACCTCGCACCTGCCCGCCCGCCGGTTCCCCGGCCTGCGTCGGCAGCTTGAGCGGCATGCGTCACTGTACGAGACGCTGCGTACCGGATACGGCATCCACCTGTCCGAGGCGGAGGAGACGATCGAGACCGTACTCGCCGATCCGCACGATGCCCGGCTGCTCGACGTGGACCCGGGCATCCCGCTGCTGCTGCTGTCGCGGCACGCGATCGACTCTACTGGCCAGCCCGTCGAGTACGCGCAGTCGTGGTACCGCGGCGACCGGTACAAGTTCATCACCAGGCTCCGCCGGAGCTCGCCGATCTAGGACTGCCCAGCTAGCGCTGTCCGTATGATCGAGCCCATGCTCGGACCGGATCAGCGGGACACTCTGTTTGTCACCGGCACAGGGACAGGCGTCGGCAAGACCATCGTGACGGCCGCGATCGCCGCGATCGCCCATGCTGCCGGGCAGCGCGTCGCCGTGGTCAAGCTCGCGCAGACCGGCGTTCACGACGGGCCCGGGTCCGACACGCCCGACCTCGAGACGGTCACCCGGCTGTCGGGCGTTACGGACACCCATGAGCTCGCGCGATTCCCCGACCCGCTCTCCCCCGAGGCCGCGGCTCGTGTCTCCGGCTTGCCCCCGGTGGACTTCGCCCGGGCAGCCGCGGTTATCACTACTCTCAGGGCCTCCAGGGACCTGGTGCTCGTCGAGGGCGCCGGCGGCCTTCTGGTCCGCTATGACGACGCGGGCGCTACGATCGCCGACCTGGCCGCGGCGCTTGACGCGCCCGCGCTCATCGTCACGGCGGCGGGGCTCGGCACGCTCAACCACACCGCGCTTACCTTGGAAGCCGCCGCGGCGCGCAAGGTGCGGCCCGCGGGCGTCGTCATCGGAAGCTGGCCGCGCCACCCCGGCCTGGCCGAGCGGGAGAACCTGGTCGACCTCGAAACGCTGGTCAACGGCCCGCTGGCCGGGCTGCTCCCCGAGGGCAGCGGCTCGCTGCCGGCCCCGGCGTTCCGCGCTATGGCGCGCGACAGCCTGGCGCCCAGCCTCGGCGGCAGCAAATTGCAATGATCACAGGATAACTAATTAGACATATTGCCTAATTCGCTAACTCGGCGCAGCATGGTCACAACCCTGTGACACTAGTCACATTCGTTCCCGTGCGCGATGCCGAGAGGACCTGATGAACCAGCCAAGTGCAGACCCTAACGCATCAACTGGCCCGGAAGATCCCGCAATCACTAAGGCAAACAACCCGGTGGCCGCCCACCCAATCACGTCGGCCGCCATCTTCATCCTGGTGGCCGCCTCAATCCTCTGCTCGCTGATCGTCCCGATCTACGCCCATGTCACGCCGAAGATCGGCGACTTCCCCTTCTTCTACTTTTATCTCCTCGCCTACGTGCCGGTCGCGGCGATCGCACTGGGGATCGCCGGCCGGCTGCAGCACAGGCTGGCGACGCCGACGAACGTCGGCGTGGGTGGCGGCGACGTGGAGGCGGCGAGATGAGCAACGTCAATACCGTCGTCTTCACGATCGTCCTCGTCCTCTTCGTCCTCGTCACCCTGGTCGGCTTCACCGCTTCCCGCTGGCGGCGCGCGGAGAACATGCTGCAGCTGAACGAGTGGGGACTGGCGGGCCGGGGCTTCGGCACGTTCATCACGTGGTTCCTGCTCGGCGGCGACCTTTACACCGCCTACACGTTCATCGCGGTGCCCGCGCTGGTTTTCGGCTCGGGCTCGATTGGCTTCTTCGCCGTCTCCTACACGATCATGGCGTACCCGATCGCCTTCATCTTCCTGCCCAGGCTGTGGTCGGTTTGCCGGGTGCACGACTGGGTCACGCCCGGCGACTTCATCCGGGGCCGGTACGGCTCACGCGGGCTGGCGCTGGCCATGGCCTTCACCGGCATCCTGGCGCTGATGCCGTATATCGCGCTGCAGCTCGTCGGCATCCAGTCGGTCCTCACCGTCATGGGGGTCGGCAGCAGCTCGACCAACACCTACGTCAAGGACCTGCCGCTATTCGTCGCGTTCCTGGTCGCGGCGATCTATACGTACTTCTCCGGGCTGCGCGCGCCGTCCGCGATCGCGTTCATCAAGGACACGCTCATCTACGTATTCGTCATCGTGGGCGTGTTCTACATCCCGACCAGGCTGGGCGGCTGGGGGCACATCTTCGGCGCGACCCAGACGCACTTCGCGGCGATCAACCCGGCGACCAAGGCGCCCAACGGCACGTTCATCCCCACCACCAAGTCCATCGGCAGCACCCAGTTCGACTTCGCGTCGCTGGCGCTCGGCTCGGCCATGGCGCTGTTCGTATATCCGCACATCATCACCGGCACGCTGGCCGCGAAACGGCGCCGCATCATCACGCGGAACATGTCGCTGCTGCCCGTCTACTCGATCCTGCTCGGCTTCATCGCGCTGTTCGGCTACATGGCGGTCGCCGACCCGGTCACCGCGGCGAACGTCAAGAAGGCGGGCAACACTCAGCTCGCGGTCCCGTACCTGTTCCAGCACATGTTCCCGAGCTGGTTCACCGGCATCGCCTTCGCCGGCATCATCATCGGCGCCCTGGTGCCGGTCGCGATCATGGCGATCGCGGCCGCGAACCTGTTCACCCGCAACATCTTCAAGGAGTTCTTCAAACCGGACGCGAGCCCGGCGCTTGAGACCCGGATGTCCCAGTGGGCGTCGCTTGCGGTCAAGTTCGGCGCGCTGGTGTTCGCGGTCGAACTGCCGCACACGTTCTCGATCAACTTGCAACTGCTCGGCGGCGTCTGGATCCTGCAGATCTTCCCGATGCTGGTCGTCGGCCTGTACACACGCTGGTTCCACCGCTGGGCGCTGCTCACCGGCTGGTTCGCGGGCATGATCTACGGCACGCTCGCCGCGTACAACGTCAAGAACGCGACGACCTCGCACTGGGCGGCGTCGTCGGACATCGTCTTCGGGCACACCATCTACATCGGCATCACCGCGGTCATCATCAACACCGTGATCGCGGTCGTCCTGACGCTCGCCTTCCGGGCCGCCAGAGTGCCAGAAGGCACCGACGAGACCCTCCCGCACCAGTACACAGCCGACCCCACAGACGCTCCCGCACCGGTGCCGGCCGGTATAGGAGCGTAGCTGGACGATTAAGTCGAAGCACGCAACCGTTCGGAATCTCGGCTAAAAAGACTTTGATTCCGAACGGTGGCGGCTGACTGTGGTCGCATCCACAAACTGCTAGCTCGCGGATAACGTCCGGACCTTACTCTTTGTCGCCCTGACCTCAGGGTCATCACCTGGTGGGCAAAGTCAAAAAAGAATAGGGTTCGCTGGGTGGACTCTATTACCGGGCATGCGGGGGCCCATTCCGTAGCGGTCGCGCAGCGCTACGGCGTGACGACGATGTTCACCCTCTCCGGCGGGCACGTGTTCCCGCTCTACGACGGCGCGGTCAAGGCCGACCCGCCAATGCGACTGGTGGACGTGCGGCATGAGCAGACCGCGGTCTTCGCGGCCGAAGCAACCGCCCGCCTCACCAGAGCCCCGGGCCTCGCCGTGGTTACGGCCGGTCCCGGCGTCACGAACAGCGTGAGCGCCGTGACGTCGGCGTGGTTCAACGGCGCCCCGGTCGTCGTGCTCGGCGGCCGCGCCCCCGACTACCAGTGGGGCAAGGGTGCGCTGCAGGAACTGGACCACGTACCGCTGCTGGCCCCGGTCACCAAGCGCGCGTGGACCGAACACACCGCGACTGGTGTCGCCGCCTCGGTCGACGAGGCGTTCCGTCTCGCGACGACCCCGCACCGGGGCCCGGTCTTCTGCGACTTCCCGGTGGAGGCGATCTACGGTGAGGCAACCGTTGATCTACCCGAGAGCGCCCTGTTCGCGCCGGTCCAGCCCGACGCCGAGGACGTGGCGAGGATCGCCTCGTTGCTGACGGCGGCGTACCGGCCCGTTCTCGTGCTCGGCTCGGACGTTTGGCTTGGCGGCGCGGACACCGCCGCCAGGCGGTGCGCGGAGACGCTCCGGCTCCCGGTGATCGCCAACGGCCAGGCGCGCGGCGTGCTCCCGGGCGGCCACTCGCTGCTGGTCAGCCGGGCCCGCTCACTGGCGCTGGCCGAGGCCGATCTGGTGATCGTGGCCGGCGTGCCATTGGACTTCCGGCTGCGCTACGGCTCGTTCGGTCCCAAGGACGCGCCCGCTTCCGTGGTGCACGTCGCCGACTCCCCGGGCGGAATCGCGACGCACTGCCCGCTGGCGGCGTCCGCGTCCGGTGACCTGTCGTTGTTCTTCACGGCCCTCACCAACGCGAGCGGTGCCCGGCCCGTCGGCGACATGGAGTGGCTGGCGAGCCTGCGCGGCACGGCCCGTGCCACCGCCGCGGCCGACGTCTCCCTGCTGGAGAGCGACGCCTCACCTATCCACCCGATGCGCGTGTACGGCGACCTGCTCAAGGTCCTAGACGACGATGCGGTGGTAATCGGCGACGGCGGTGACTTCGTCTCCTTCGCCGGCCGTCTTATCGAGCCGGCGTTCCCCGGTCGCTGGCTGGATCCCGGCCCCTACGGCTGCCTGGGCACCGGCCTCGGGTACGCGATAGCAGCCAGGCTCGCGCATCCGAGTGCCCAGATCGTGCTGCTGCTCGGCGACGGCGCGGCCGGCCTGTCCCTCATGGATGTAGACACCCTAGTCCGGCACAACCTCCCGGTAGTAATGATCGTCGGCAACAACTCGGCCTGGGGGCTTGAGAAGGGCCCGATGCGAGCCATCTACGGCTACGACGCGGCGGCCGATTTGCGGCCGGGCACACGGTACGACGAAGTGGTTCGCGCCCTTGGCGGCGCGGGCGAACTCGTGACCGCGCCGGGGCAGATCGCTCCGGCCTTGAGACGCGCCTTCGATTCCTCGTCCCCGTACCTGATCAACGTGCTCACCGACGTCCAAGCCGAGTACCCGCGCACCACCACGGGCGTGTTACGCCGCGGGGGATACCAGGTGGCTGAGGGCGTCGACGACCTGGGGGTCATATTCCGAAGCGGTGTCGAGACGTAGCCGCTCGACCGCCTCGGCCGCCCGGCAGAGATCGGTCGAGCTGCCAACGAGATCGTCATACGCGTTGGCGGCACGGATGATCCGGCTGGACAGCGGCGGCGGCTGTGAGCGGTCCGAGGGGCGGCAGGGATCGGACTGGCGGCGTACGATGTCGGCCACCGAGTCGAGCACCCGCGCCTGCTGGATAACCTCCGCACCGTATTCGGCGATGCGCCGCTGGTCCTCGCGGGCGACGAGGACGGTCGCACCGCCGGGGACGGGGTCGCGCAGCGACAACTGCCCGATGTCGTGCATCAGCGCGGCGTACTCAAGCTCAAGCAGCGCGGCCTCCGGCATGCCCAGTTCCCGCCCGATGGCAACCGCGAGGCGGCTCACCCGGGCCGAGTGCCCCGTCTCCACGTACCCGCCGATCTCGGTGACCCGGGCGAGCGCCCGCACGGTCTGCAGGTACGTGGCCCTGATCCCGGCGTACCGGCGCAATGCGACCTGCGTGACCAGCAGCGGTGCGGCGAACACGGCCACCGCGGCGAGCCCCATGACCTCGGCCGCGAACGCGATGAGCAGGGCTGATGCCCCTGTCGCGGTAGCTATGGCGAACTGAACGCGCAACTCGTCGCCAAGCGCGACACCGAACCTGGTCCGCAGCGCGTCCGTCCGGATGAGCGCCGTGACGACCGACTCAAGGAACCACGCCACGATGATCAGCCCGAGCATGACGGGCAGTTCCGACCACCACCGGTCACCGATCAGCCCGGCGTTGGCGAGCGGGCGGAACGCGGCGGCCACACAAGCGACCGCGAGCAGCCGCGCGGACATCGCGGTGAGCCTGGCCGGCCGGCCGACCGCCAGATGCGGGAGCGCTCCCACGATCATGGCCAGCGCGGTGACCGCGATGATCTGGGCGGGCCCCGTCCTGGCCGGGTCGTCGCCGATTCGCAGCACGAGCGCATAGGCCATCGCGCCCGCGGTGGCGATGGGAGCCGCCTCCCGGTCCCCGGGAAGATTCAGCCGCAGCAGCTCACCGAATGCGATCAGCGCACCGAAGGCCAGCGCCGCATGGACATCGTGGACGCCGCTGACGGCGGTCTGCGCAACCGACCAGATGAGCAGCAGGCCCGCGAACGCGATCAGGAGCCAGTGACCGGAGTCAACGGCATGCCTGGGCAGCCTGCGCGGCTCGTACCATCGGCCAGCCACGTCGTCACAGGCTCTCTATGGTGCGCAGCGGCTCTTCCGCGGGCGCGGGCTCAGGTGCCGTCCAGCCATCTCGCTCGAGCGCGGTGACGAACGCGTCGACGAACGCTGGGTCGAACTGCTTGCCCGCCCACTTGCGCAGCTCGGCGATCGCCTCGGGAATCGGCCGCGCTCCCCGGTAGGAACGGTCGGAGGTCATCGCATCGAAGGCGTCCGCCACCCCGAGCACCCGAGCGAACTCGGGGATCTCGTCGCCCGCCAGCCCCATCGGGTATCCCCTGCCGTCGATCCGCTCGTGGTGGTGCATGATGCCGGCCAGCGCCTCGTCGAGAAAGCCGATCTCGCGGACGATATCGAGCCCGCGCATCGGGTGAAGCTGGACGGCGGCGTACTCGTCGTCGGTGAGCGAGCCGCGCTTCTGCAGCACCGAGGTCGGCACTCCAAGCTTGCCCACGTCGTGCAGCATCCCGGCGTAGCGGATCGCTCCTACCCGTTCGGGACGCATCCCTATCTCCGACGCGATCATCACGGCACCGCGCGACACCCGCTCGCTGTGCCCCCTGGTGTAGAAGTCCTTGGTCTCCACGGCCTGGCACAGCGCGCTGACCGTCGCCTCGTAGGCCCGCTGCTGCGCGGCGAACTGCGCCACCGCCCAGCGCGCCACGAACACGGGGATCAGCACCAGGACCGGGGTAAACGGCCCGAGGACCGACCAAAGTGCGGCGATCAGCACACCAAAGGCACCGTACCCGAGGTCGGTCAGCCAAAGCTTGAAGTCGAGCCCGACCCGCGCCGCCGCCGCTCCGGGATCACTGGTCAGCCAGAACACACCGTGCAGGAGCAGAAAGTTGACGGCCACGCCCGCGACGGCCGCCGCAGCGAACGGACCGATGAGTCCCGGAAAGGAGCTCTGCCCGGGCGTGCCCACATGGCCGCCGAAGGCGAGAAACGTCCGGCCTGCGAGATAACTGCTGAGCACGTACATGGCGGTGTTGAACAGGCGCTGGACGACAGACGGCCCTCGCCGGACGCCGAGCAGCGTGCCGCAGCTGACCAGCGCCGCGCCGACCGGGCCGGTCAGCACTACGGCCGCAAGCGATGCCATGGTGTTGGCTGACCACGCGAGACCGCGCGCGTTCAGCAGGGTAGCGGAGGACTCGCACGCGACAAGCAGCAGGCCGAGAACTCCGATCTGGCTCCAGTCGAGCCCGGTGTACGGCCCTTTCGCGAGCACGATGACGGCGGCTGCGATTGCCGCGCTTATGTAGAGCCACGCGATGCGCGAGAGCTTATCCACGCTCCCCCTCGTAGCCAGCCGCCGTTGACCCGAAACGCACCTATTGCCGTCGCTACCCCCAGGAGACCCCGGAAGCCCTCATCGGGCAGTCCTCCCTCGCGCGGAAATATTAACGACCGCCTACGGCGTGCCGTCGATGCCAGGATAACGTGGCTACGCTGATTAGCGCAGACCTAAAACCTGATCACTGACGACCCGTAAGCGGCCGTTTACGTCTAGGGCCTTATTCGGTTACTTCTATCTCGGCCTGGACCTGCTTGATTCGCACCAGCACCTTGCTGCGCAGCTCACTCGGGACCGGGTCGCACCCGCAGTGCCTGGCGACGAGACGTTTCACCGCTTCTTCGAGACCGTACTCACGCAGGCACGGCCCGCACTCATCGAGGTGCTTGCGGATGTGGTCGCAATCGTCTTCTGATACCTCGCCATCCAGGTACCAGTAGACCCGGTCAAGTACCTCGCTACACGGGGTCTCATGGGGCTTACCGCAGCTCATTGCCCACCCTCCTCGGCATTCGCCCGGACCAGGCCCTGCTCGGCGGCGTAGTCCTGGAGCAACTCCCGAAGCTGGCGGCGACCCCGGTGAAGCCGTGACATCACGGTACCGATCGGGGTTCCCATAATGTCGGCGATTTCCTTATATGCGAACCCCTCGACGTCGGCGAGGTAGACCGCGATCCTGAACTCCTCCGGCAGCGACTGCAGTGCCGCCTTAATGTCGGAATCGGGCAGTCTTTCCAGCGCCTCGGCCTCGGCTGACTTCAGCCCGCCGGAACTGTGCGAGGCCGCACGCGCGAGCTGCCAGTCCTCTACCTCATCAGAGCCGGACCGCTGCGGCTCACGCTGGCGCTTGCGGTAGGTGTTGATGAAGGTGTTGGTGAGGATCCTGAAGAGCCACGCCTTCAGGTTCGTCCCCTGCTGGAACTGGTGGAAGGACGCGTACGCCTTTGCGAACGTCTCCTGCACTAGGTCCTCGGCGTCCGCCGGGTTCCGGGTCATCCGGAGGGCGGCCGAGTACAGCTGGTCCAGGTATGGCATGACATCTGTCTCGAAACGCTCGCCGCGCTCGGCAAGTCTGTCAGGCGCGGGCGTCTCTGGTACGGGCGTCTCTGGCACGGGACCCACCCCCTCTCGGTAACCGTAAGAGGATACCTTCCCCGGGCGGCGACGGGCCGGCCGGCGTGGCGGGGCGAGTGTTGCTGCGGCTGCTGCCATGCCGCTTCCAACACCAGCCCGCCTCCCTCAATTCCGCTTTCTTGGGATGGAACCGCTGGGCCGGGGAAGGTATAAGAAGTCAGTATCCAGCGAACAGGCCAAATCTCGTGCAGGCGGTATCCCCCGGGGGGCGACCCCCCGTACGCCCCGCGGGCATGTCCGATGGAAAGGCCAAGATATCGGACAGGCCGGCGCTTGGGCCGAGCAGGACATCGGTCCTGACTCCGACTATCTCCGTTTTCGCGCTGCCGTCGTCCTCGCCCAGCTCACAAGCTGGCTGCCGGCCGAGAGGCGGTTCCTCATCGACATATCCGGCCCTGATGCCCGCGCGGCGGAGGTAGCCGCCGGTGCCGGGCACAGCGTGCTGCGCGTCATCAACCAGGAAACGCCGGTCCCGGCGCCCTCAGCGCCCAATGGGACGAGCGGCCGGCTATCCACCGTCAGCGCCGACGGGAACGGTCTTCAGTTCCTGCCGGACGGGTGCGCGGACGGCGTGATCGCCGAAGAACGCACGCTCTCCCTGCAACTGGCCGCCGAAGAACTGGTCAGCGAGATTGCCCGGGTGCTCCGGCCCGGTGGACTCGTGCTCGCCTGCGTTGACTCGCTCACCTTCGGCATGGCGCTGCTGGCCGAGCAGCATCGGTGGCCGCACCTGGTCGATGTGCCAAACGCCGACGTGGTGCTAATCCCGTGGCCGGACGGCACCATCACCCGCTGTTACGGCACCGAGCAGCTCCGCGAACTGTTCACCGCCAGCGGCCTTGAGGTGCGGTGGATCAGGCCGCGCACGCTCCTCTCGCCGCAAACGGTCGCCTACCTGCTGGCCCGTGACCCTTCCAGCTTCGGCGAGTTGGTTAACGCGGAACTGCACGCCCGCTCTGATGACTCGGTCGGGTCGCAGCTGATCGCGTGCTGTGTTAAACGCGGGTAGGTCTACCGCCTTCGGCGGTCGCGTTTCGACTGGCAGGGGACGCATCTTGCCGTGGCCGGTCGGGCTTCGAGGCGGGGCTCGGGTACCGGGCCCGCGCAGTCGACGCACCGCCCGTAGCTGCCGTCGTCGATCCTGGCCAGTGCCGCGATGATCTCAGTGCGCTGCGCCATAACGGTCTGCACGGACGCGGCGTTCCTGTCCGCCTCGGTCAGGTTCGAGCCTGCATCGCCCGCCTCCGCATCACCGCCTCGGGCGAGGTGTTGTTCACCCACGAGTACCGAAACCGTCCGGTCTAGGTCGGCGCGCATTTCCTCTAGGCGCTTGCGGGCAACGCTGATTTCCATCGGCGGTCCTCAGAGTTAAGAGAGGGTCAGAAGAGGGACGAACCGGGCGACTCCGCGTCGCCGAGGGGTTCGATCAGAGACGGACCGTTGTTCCGCACGGAGTTGACGGTCGTCGAAACGGGATGGGACGCGAGGCCTCCCGAACCCGAGAAGGTCGCGGGACGCATAACCGCGAGCATCAGTTCTTTGTCGTTGTTGACCGGGTTGAGCCAGTCCGGCCAGTTCTCCGGGGCGATGACCATCGGCGTCCTGTCGTGGATACGGCCGATCTCGTCGGTGGCCTGGGTCGTGATGATCGACGCCGACCAGTACCAGGCGTCGTCGTCCTCTTCGGGGACCAGCGAGTTCCGCCACAGCTCGTAAATGCCGGCGAAGGCGAGGGTGCCGCCGTCGGACCGGTAGATGTAGAAGGGCTTTTTGGCCTTCTCCTCGGTGATCCACTCGTAGTAGCCGTCCGCGGGGATCAGGCAGCGGCGCTTCGCGAATGCCGCGCGGAAGGCGGGCTTGACGGCCACCGTCTCCGACCGCGCATTGATCATGCGGGCGCCGCCCGAGGTGTCCTTCGCCCAGCTCGGCACGAGGCCCCAGCGGACGAGCCTTAGCTCTCTTTCGTCCTTGTGCTCAAGGACCGTGTAGATGCGCTTTGTCGGCGCGACGTTGTAATCCGGCTGACGGTCGGCGGCCACGGCGTCACGCGTAGCGGCGAACTCCTCAAGGAGTTCAAGCCGCTTGCGAGCTGAGACGAACCGACCGCACATGGAACCTTCCCCTTATGGCCCGGTACACGCCGGATTGAAGCTTCTTAACCGCAAAACGACACCGGCAAACGCACCACCCGGTCCGGTGTGAACCCTTTGAGGTTATTCAACCCAGCTTAGTGATCAACCCGGCGTGTCCTGCGCCGATCCTGGCCCTGAGGCTTCACGGACCTGCTCGTCGCTGGTGAAAGGATTTATCCCGCACCATGCTCAAGCCGATACCCTCAGCACATGGACTCTGGACGCCGGCCCGCCCCGGTAGCGCACCGACCGGTGCTGGACGCGCAAAAGCCCAGGCCTGGGGGGAAATCCTGAAGCAGCGGTCGGGCTACCTCGACGAGGACGACATCCGGGTCCGAGCGGGCCGCGGCTCTAAGCCGCGTACCAGGCGGCGCCCGGCGCACGAGTCTGCGCCTGAGGCGTTCGTCGCCAGCGTCGACCGGGGCCGCTACGGGTGCGTGCTTGAGGATCCCGACGGCTCCGGCTCTGACCACGATCCTGGTGACGGCCGGCTGGTCACCGCCATGAAGGCCCGTGAGCTCGGCCGTGGCTCGGTCGTCGTCGGCGACCGCGTCGCGCTGGCGGGCGACGTGTCCGGAGCGGCGGGAACGCTCGCCCGGATCGTCCGGGTGGAGGAGCGGACCAGCGTCCTGCGCCGTTCCCCCGATGACACCGACCCGCTGGAACGGGTCATCGTGGCGAACGCGGACCAGATGGTCGTCGTCTGCGCGCTGGCCGACCCGGAGCCCAAGACCCGCTTCATCGACCGGTGCCTGGTCGCCGCCTACGACGCGGGCCTCGATCCGCTCCTGGTGCTGACCAAGTCCGACCTGGCCCCGCCGAGGAAGCTCCGGGCCTTCTACCGGCCGCTCGCCATCCCGATGGTGACCACGAGGCAGCCGCTCCCCGCGCAGACGCTGACCAGGCTCCGCAAGGCGCTTGACGGCAGGACCAGCGTGCTCATCGGCCAGTCCGGGGTCGGTAAGTCATCGCTGGTTAACGTCCTGGTGCCGGACGCGGGCCGCGCGGTCGGCCGGGTCAACGCGGTAACTGGCAAAGGGCGGCATACGTCGTCGTCCGCGATCGCACTGCGCCTGCCCGACGACTCCGGCTGGCTGATCGACACCCCGGGGGTACGCGGCTTCGGCCTTGGCCACGTAACGGCGGACCGGGTGGTCGAGGCGTTCGGCGACCTGGCCCGAGGGGACGGCCGCCTGCCCTCCGGGCTGCGACCACTTGTCGCCCGGGTGCGCGCTGGACGAGTGGGCGGCCGAGCACGACGCTACCGCCCGCCTTGAGTCCCTCCGCCGCCTCCTGCGCAGCCGCGAGTCCGCCGACTAAGACCGCCGCCCGCCGTCTTCGCTTACTCAGTGACCATACGGCTCACCTTTACTTAGCAAACGGCGCCGCATCCATCGCAAACCGGACACGATCATGGTCACGCGCTAGGCAAAGGCAACGATCATGGGCACCGGGTCAGCAAACAGGGCTGAGACCTTGGGCCGCAATCCCGCCTGGGGCCATTTAGCGTTGGGCATATCACCAAGAACCGGGCGGCTGAGGTGTGCTACGTGGCCCTAAGAGGCCACGGCAGCGCGCGGACGTCGGGTGACCGGGTCAGGGTTCGAGTGGAACGGTGCCGCCGGAGCGCCAGTACGTGCCGTAGGGGGTGCGGGACAGGAGTTCTTCGTCCACCAGGTAACGTCGCAGCGCCGCATAATCGTCATACCAGGCCTTGAGGATCTGGTTGACGGTGAGTTCCGGGTAGCGACGGCCGGGCTCGAAGGCCTGCGCCACCCGGTCGAGAAGGAGCAGCCGGGCCGCGCGCTTGGCCGGGCATTACCGAGATCCGGCCATCCCGGACGTAGGGACGAAGCTGGCTGGGCAGGTCGCGGTTGAGATCCATCACCGCGATTATGCCCCGGCGTCGGGACCCGGTCGTAACCGATTCGCGGCTGGCCAGTCGGACAGCGCTACCGGTACCGTTTCGCAAGTGGGAAGCTACGACGACGACCTTCGGTTCGCGCACGTCCTCGCTGACGCCGCTGATGACATCACGACGAAGCGATTCCGTGCGCTTGACCTGCGGGTCGAGACCAAGCCCGACCTCACGCCGGTCTCCGACGCCGACCACGCGACCGAGGACTCGCTGCGCAACATCCTGCGCCGGTCACGGCCACGGGATGCCGTGCTCGGCGAGGAATCGGGCCAAACAGGCACCGGCCCTCGGCGCTGGGTGCTCGACCCGATCGACGCCACGAAGAACTACGTGCGCGGCGTCCCCGTGTGGGCCACGCTCATCGGGCTGATGGACGGAGAGAAGGTGGTCGTCGGCGTCGTCACCGCTCCGGCGCTGGGGAAACGCTGGTGGGCCGGGGTCGGCGGTGGCGCGTGGACTGGCCGGTCGCTGACCAAGGCCTCGCGGTGCCAGGTGTCCCAGGTCACCAAGCTGTCCGATGCGTCGTTTTCCTATTCTGGTGTCGGCGGCTGGGCGGAGAGCGGTAGGCTCAACGGGTTCCTCTCGCTGAGCCAGGCCGTCTGGCGAACCCGCGGGTTCGGTGATTTCTGGTCGCACATGCTGGTCGCCGAGGGCGCGGTCGACATCTCGGCGGAACCGGAAGTGTCGTTGTGGGACCTGGCGGCACTCCAGGTGATCGTGGAGGAGGCAGGCGGCCGCTTTACCAGCCTCGACGGTGTCGCTACGCCCAGTAGGGGCAGCGTCGTCTGTACCAATGGCCGCTTGCACGACGAGGTGCTGGCGCACCTCTCCGATGGCACCCAATCGTTGTTACCGACAGCCCCCAACCGTTGTTACCGACAGCCCCCAACTGTTGGTTACCCGCAGCTAGGCCTATCCCGCAGTGGTTACCGGCGCGCTACGCTGGTCCAAAGACAGTTCGCCCGCGACATAAGATACTCTGAAGTAACTTACGGCGTACCTCCAACGGCAGCGGACACAATCGATTTCGCGGGGAAGCACTCCCCGCGGCAGGCCGCCAGGCGGTGAGTTCCCGCTCCAACCGCCCGGCCGCGCCCGGCTGGTTTCCCCGGCCGTCCGGGCGCCGCGGCGCCTGGTCCGGCAATTCCCCCGTCCTAACCGGGCCAGGCGCCGTCTTCTTCGTCGGCTGCCCTTTGATTTTGAAGCTGATGTCCTGATTATGACTGTAAAGTCAAAAACAGGGGTGGGTGTCGGTGGTCGCGGGGCATTGCCGCCGGCACTCCTTCGGAAGGCCGGTCGGCCAATGCCCCGCGCCCCCCTCCACTCTTCTTCGTTTTCGAAAAAACCGCCCATATTGACGGCCTTCGGCCTGACATCGGGCCGCTGACGCATCGCGAAACTCCCAGTTATGACATTTTGGGGGGCTGACGCGATCCGTTTCCGCTCGAACATGACACGCCGGGGGCTGACGCTTACGAGCGTCCAGATATGGCACCTCGGGGGCTGGCGCCACGGCTTCCGCCCGAACATGACACTTGAGGGGCTGCCGCTGACGGGCATCCAGACATGGCACCTCGGGGGCTGACGCCATGGCTTCCGTTCGGACATGACAGTCGAGGGGCTGACGCGGGATCTTGGCTCCAACATGGCAGCCGGACGGGGACCAGCACCACCAGAAACCTCTGGATCTAACCACATCGCCCTGTGGGGCGTGGACTTGGGTCGAACTGGTGGGCGATAATTGGGGGGTGGGCGACCTCGTGACTGTGCTTGCGGAGGGTGGGGTAAGGCAGGGGGGGCTCGTTGGGCTTGTTGTGGGGGGCGACGGGGTGGTTACCGTTGCGGTTGGCGGGGACGAACGGGAAGCGTTGGTCGCGGATGTGGGGGCGGCCGATGAGAAGATGCGGCCTCGGTGGGTGGTTTGGTCGCAGGAAGACGCGCAGGGGCTGATGGCGCACGGGGTCCGGCTGGCCACCTGCTGGGATGTCGCCGCGGTGCACCGGCTGCTGTTCGGCGGATGGCGGGCGGACGCCGGGTACGTGTGGGCCTGCCTGCACGGACAGTCGCCCGACGAGGTCCCCGCGGTCAGCCGTGAGCCTGACCTCTTCAGCGTGGCCGAGGATTCTCCCCGTGCGCCGGTCCTCGGGGCCGCCGCCGTGCTTCGGGCCGCCCGGCTGCAGCTGGCCCGGCTGGAAGAAGAGGGGGGCGGCGCCCGAGTCAGTACCGCTCGCTGCGAATCTACTGCTGAGCTGTTGTGCGCGGAACTGTCAGCGGACGGACTACCCGTGGCCCTGACCACGGCGGAGGCGCTGCTCACCGAGATCATCGGGCCGCGGCCGCGCGGACCGGCGGACGCCGCGGCCGTCCGGGCGGCGCGGGATGCGCGGGTGCTGCGGCACGCGCCCGACGGGGTGGTCGCCGACTTGCGCAGTCCGGCCCAGGTGAAGTTGCTCCTCGCGTCGGCGGGCATCGACGTGCCGGACACCCGCGCGTGGCGGCTTGAAGAGTTCAGGGATCGCTCGCCGCTGGTCGCGGCGCTACTCGACTGGCGCAAGGCGGAACGGATCGCCACCACCTACGGCTATGCCTGGCTCGATGAGCACCTGGGACCCGACGGGCGGCTGCGCGGCGCGTGGACCGGCTGCGACGGGGCGGCCGGGCGGATGACCGCTTCCAGCGGCCTGCACAACATGCCGGCCGTGCTCCGCCGGGCGGTCCGGGCCGAGGAAGGGCACCTGTTCGTGCGGGCCGACCTGGGGCAGATCGAGCCGCGGGTGCTAGCCGCCGTCTCCGGCGACGGCGCGCTCGCCGCGGCCACCGCCGCCGACGACATGTACCTGCCGGTAGCGGCCGAACTCGGCGTGGACCGGCCGACCGCCAAGGTCGCGATGATCGCGGCGATGTACGGGCAGACCACCGGCCACGGCGGGGTGGCAGGCCGACGGATGCGCGCCGCCTATCCCGTCGCGATGGGCTACCTCGACGCCGCTGACCGGTCCGCCCGGGCCCGCCGGGACCTGCGCACCTACGGCGGACGGCTGCTCCGGATGTCCAGCGGCGCGGTGTCCTCGGCGGCTGAGTCCGGGCGGGGGCGTTACGGGCGCAACGCGGTCGTGCAGGGTGCCGCGGCCGAGCTGTTCAAGATGTGGGCCGTCACCGTCCGCGCCAGGACCGCGCCGCTTGGCGCCCGGATCGTGCTCTGCCTGCACGACGAGCTCCTCGTGCACGTTCCCGCGGAGCAGGCCGAGAGGGCGGCGGAGATGGTCGGCGCCTGCCTGACCGAGGCCACCAGAAGGTGGGCGCCAGACGGCCGGGTCCGTTTCATCGCCGACATCACGATCGCGGGCAGCTGGGCTGATGCCAAATCGTTACAGTTGAGTAAACGGCCGCTGCTGACGCGTCGCGGCGCGCCACGCTGCGGCTACTCGGGGGTAATTACGGCCATCGTCCGATGAGCGCGCAGGGCGCACAGGCTGATACCGTGGCCACCAGAAAACTCGGGACAACGGAGGGGGCCTGACGTTGCCGCGGTATCGCAGAGTCGTGGTCAAGCTCAGCGGCGAGGCCCTATCCGGGGCCGCCGGAACCGGTGTCGATCCCGCGAGCCTCGCTCGCGTCGCCGACGAGGTGCTGTCAGTGCACAACCTCGGTGTCCAGGTCGCGGTCGTCGTCGGCGGCGGGAACTATTTCCGCGGCCGGATGGCCGACGGATGGGGTATCAGCCGGGCTGAAGCGGACAATATCGGAATGCTCGGCACCGTGATGAACGCGCTGATGCTGCGGGGCGCGCTCACCGCGCGGACCGATGCGGACATCCGGGTGATGACCGCGGTGCCCATCCACAGCGTCGCCGAGCCGTTCATCCGGCTCAAGGCGGATCATCACCTCGACCGCGGCTTCATCGTCGTGCTGGCGGGCGGTATCGGTCAGCCCTACGTGACCACCGACTACCCGGCCGTGCAGCGAGCGCTCGAACTGGACGCGGACGCGCTGCTCGTCGCCAAGCACGGGGTGGACGGCGTCTACGACTCCGACCCCAAGCACAACCCGGATGCTGTCCGGTTCACCACCCTGACGTACGACGAAGCCATCGCGGCCGACATCCGGATCATGGACACCAGCGCGTTCGTGCTCGCGAACGAGCAGTCGCTCACCATGCACGTCTTCGACGTCGCCGCCGTCGGCGTCATGAAGTCGATCTGCGAAGGCGGCAACGACGGCACCCGGATCACGGCGAAGTAGCGAATACCGGGGGTCGCCCCCCGGTGTCAGCCGCTAACTCTCCAGCTTGCGCCAGACTGGGCGCGGGACGAGTCGCAGAACGGCCGCCAGGCCGACCAGCGGGGTTGGCACCCATACCAGGGACTTGCCGCTCTGAAGCGCGCTCGCGACGGCCGCGCCGACTTCCTGCGGGGTCGTCGCGAGCGGGGCGGGCTTCATCCCCTCGGTCATCCGGCCCTTCACGAACCCCGGCCGGACGAGCAGCACCCGGACGCCGCTGCCGTGCAAGGAGTCGGCGTAGCCGCGCGCGAACGCGTCGAGGCCGGCCTTCGTCGCCCCGTAGACCGAGTTGAACTTGCGCGGCCTGACCGCCGCGATCGACGACAGGACCACGATCGTGCCGCTGCCGCGGCGGCGCATGGCCTCGCCGAACGCCAGCAGCGCGGTGACGTGCCCGGTGAAGTTGGTCTCGATCATCGTCGCGGCCTGCCGCACGTCCCGCTCGGCCTGCTCCTGCGGGATCAGGATGCCGGTCGCGGCGATGAGCAGGTCGGGCACTCCCCCGGCGCTGACCTCTTCTGCGAACGCCGGGTGGGACCCGGTATCCGTCGCGTCATAGCGGACAACCGTGACGGGGCGGTTCAGCGACTTGCCGGCCGCTTCCAGGCGCTGGACATCCCGGCCGGCCAGGATGACCTCCGCGTCGGGTTCAAGGCGCAGCGCCGCAAGGATCGCCAGGCCGATCTCGCTCGTGCCACCGAGCAGCAAAACTCTCATCGTTACTCCACGTAGAGGCCGACGCAGAACAAGACCAGCCACGCCGCTTCGCAGCACAGCATGATCCCGTCCCGCGTGATCAGGTCTTCAACCGGGCGCACGGTGCGGCGGGCGGTGAGCACACCGAACCGGACAAGCGCCGCGGCCAGCGGCAACGCGGACGCCAGGTGCCACGGCCGCGCGGCGCTGTTCTCGCTCAGCGCCCACATCAGGTACGTCGCGAGCACGCCGACCCCGATGACCACCTGCCCGACGCGGAGCAGGTTTGGCCGGTACCAGCGCATCACCGGGCGGTGTTTGACGGCATCCGCGCCCAGGCTGGTCAATTCCGTGTACCGCTTGGCTACCGCCACGCCGAGCGCGCCGAGGCTGCACACGAGCAGGAACCAGACGGACGGCTTCACGTGCGTCGCCGCCGCCCCGCCGAGCAGTCGCAGCACGAACCCGGACGCCACGATCAGCATCTCGACGAACGGCACATGCTTGAGCTTGAACGAGTAAAGGAACGACAAGCACAGGTACCCGGACGCCGTGGCGACGAGCAGCGGCTCATGGATCGCCACGCCCGCACCGACGGCGAACAGCGCCGCGATCACGGCGAGCACGACCGCGTGCTGCTCGGGCAGCGCACCCGAGGCGATCGGCCGATTTCGCTTGACCGGGTGCCGCCGGTCCCGTTCGACGTCGACGACGTCGTTAACGAAGTAGACGGCGGCCGAGGCGCAGCCGAAGGCGAACATGGCGAGCAGCGCGTAGCCGAAGCCGTCATTGCGGCCAAGCGATGCCCCCGCCAGCGGCGCCGCGAACACCAGCAGGTTCTTCGGCCACTGCCGGGGCCGCGTCGTCATGACGGAGGCGCGCAGCCAGCGGGCGGTCGAGGCCGGGACGGCGGCGGCAGCGGGTGCTGCGGCCTGTGGTCCCCTCTCCTCTCCCTTAGCCGTTGTGTCGTTGAGTGTCACCGCGCGTAGACCGCTGTGAAGTCGCGGGTGGACGGGGTGAGGTACGAGTACACGCTCGGCACTTGGGTCGGCAGCAGCGGTACCGCGCTCGGCTGGGTGGTGTTCCCGTGCGTCGTATACAGGTCGAACTTCATCCACGACGGGTTGATGTCCATCTGCATTCCCTCGACGGCACCGGCCCGCTGCAGCAGCAGGGCGAGGTCCTGCGCGTCGAGTTCCTGACCGTAGACATAGATAATCCGGCCGTCCTTGGTGATGCCGATTCCTGACCGCCAGACCCAGGCGCCGCCGCCGAGGGTCGCGCCCCAGTTGGACTGCACGTCCGAGTTGGCGTTGGCGGCGGTCTGGCCCTTGTCCACGAGCAGCTTGAGGTTCTGCCGGACGCCCGCGATCGAGGAGTTCATCGTGAAGTCCCGGCCCCACTCGCCGACCTTGATCGTGCCGTTCTTGTAGTAGACGACCGATGCGGCGCCGTCGACCAGGCTGCCGTGGTAAATCCCGTTGAGGTAGAAACCGCCCCCGGCGCTGTCCAGCTTGAACCCGCCGTTGAACGTGGCCAGCAGGCCGCTGTACTGCCCGCTCGGGATGTCGTCGGGCACGCCCCAGTTAGCGGCGCCCGGGTCCTCGGTGCCTGGCCGCAGCGAGAACTTGACCAGCCGCTGGTCAATCGACGCAATGCCGTTGGAGTAGGAAGTGTACTGGCCGCCGTCCCGCAGCAGGGTGGTGAGAATCGCCGGGTAGCCGTTTACCTTCTCGACCACGCGCCACTGGCCCTCACCTGGCCTCGCCGGGCCGGCTGCGAGCGGCTTCAGCGCGGCCGGGATGTCGGGCACGAACCCCTTCTTGCCCTTGGCCGCCTTGACGGGGGTGACCGCCTCGCCCTTGGGTACGGCGTAGCTGATCGACGGCTGGCCACCGCTCTTCGGCGGATTGTATGACAGCCATTCACCAAACGTTACAATTGGGCCGAGATAGTGATCTCTAGCCCATTCGGCGACATTCGCGGACACACCCTGGCCATTGTTCTTGAAGGCCGCCTGGCCGACGGAGAACGTAACCCAGACGAGGAAAAGCGCGACTACCGCACTGACGATTCGGACCGAGCGACGGCGGAAGAGCTTGCGAGTCCGGCGGAAGCGAACTTTGCGCGGCCGCGGCGCGTCTGGCGACGACTGCTGCCCAGGGAGTGCCGGGCCACCGGGCCCCTGCCCCGGCACCTGGGTGCGCTCGTCGTCGAACCGCTGCGTGTCCTCGTACCGGCGCATGTTTCCCTGCGCATTTCCCTGCGCACGCACGTCCTGGTGTCCGCGGGGATCGCCGTTCCCCTGGTAGCCATTTCCCTGGTAGGCCGGGTTGGCGCCACGGTAGTTGAACGTCTGCGTCGGCTGGTTGCCGTATTCCTGGCCCTGGCCGGGCTGCTGACCTGGCGGGCCGTACCCTGGTGGCCCGTAGCCCTCTTGCCCGTACCCGTTGCCGCGTTGACCATCGAAGGGCTGCGGCTGCCGATAACCGGCGGGGCCGCCAGACTGAGGACCGCCGTACTGGCCGCGGCGATCCTGCGCACCGGGCCGATCCGGCGCCGGGGCCCCACTCCCGTCGCCGCCCTGACCGTTGCGGCCGTATCCATCCGGATAAACGCCCTGGTCACTGCCGTGGGCCCGCCGGTCTTCGGGCTCTTGAGGCCACTCAGGGCTGACTCCGCCACGGGGCATCCTTCGTGACACGTTGCAAACCTCCCGCGTAGCTCAGTCCCGCAGTGAAGCTACCCAGCTCGGACGAAGCAATCGTTACGAGCCAATACCCATACTTCGGCTCAGTTACCTGCAGCTTCCGGCGCAATCTATGCGGGAGCGCGGTCCGCCGCGCCATACGTCAGAATATGCGGTCAGTCGTCCTATGCGGGCTGATCTTAATCGGACCATCCCAGTTTGCGGCTCTGATTTCCCTCATAGCCTGCTTTCTCGTGGCCGCGTCCATCCGGTCGATGAAAAGCACCCCCGCGAGGTGGTCGGTCTCGTGCTGGAGGCACCGCGCGAGGACCTCCGTCCCCACGACCTGAATCGGGTCCCCCCGGTCGGTGAAGCCTCGGGCGACGGTGTTGAGCCGACGCTTCACGTCGTAGTAGATGCCGGGGAAGGACAGGCAGCCCTCCTCACCCTCCTGCTCCTGTTCATCAGGAAACTCCAGGACCGGGTTGACGAGGTAACCGCGCTCGCTGTCGACCGCGTAGGCGAACACCCGCAGCCCGACCCCGATCTGCGGCGCGGCAAGCCCGGCCCCCTGCGCGTCATCCAGCGTCTGGGTCAGGTCTTTAACCAGGGAGCGGAGCTGCTTGTCGAAGTCGGTGACGGGCTCGGCGGGGGTGAGCAGGATCGGGTCGCCGAACAGCCTGATGTCGCGGATTGCCATGTCTTGAGGGTAGCCGCACCCGGTGCCCGGCATGTCCGATCAGAAGTTATTTGACAAGATCGATCCAAGGAATATACAACTTGAGTTGTAAGTTTTTTACCAGCCAAGGGCGAGACCACACCGGGTGGCGGCCCTCTCAGGAGGTAGCGATGTACCTGACAACTCTCGACCCGATCAGCCGTGACTTCGACCGGATCGTCCGGCGGACGTTCGGCGCCAGCGCTCGCGGCTACAGCTACGCGCCGGCCCTGCCGATGGACACCGTTCGCCGTGACGGCGAGGTAGTTCTCCGCTTCGACGTCCCCGGCGTGGACCAGGACAAGATCGACGTGACCGTCGACAAGGGCGTGCTGTCCGTCAGCGCGACGCGCGAGGAGTCCAAGACCGAGGGCGAGAACCCGGTCGTCCGCGAGCGGCTGTTCGGCAGCTTCACCCGGCGCGTCCGTCTCTCTGACAACCTGGACGCCGAGGCGATCGAGGCCAGCCACCACGACGGCGTGCTTGAGATCCGCATCCCGGTCCGCGAGGCGGCCAAGCCGCGCAAGATCACGGTCGGCACCGAGAGCGCGGTCAGCGAGAGCGCGGTCAGCGAGCTCCCGGCCGAGTAAGTCGGCCGTGACGGCAGTATTAGGTCCAGACGCTAGCAGCGGCCGGCGGGGCGCAACGCACCGCCGGCCGCTTAGCATCTTCACGAGCCCTCGGTCAGACACCTGGGAACAGCAGGGAGGTGCACAATGGAGCCGTTTGAAGATGAGAATGTCCCGCTATATACCGTGGGGCAGGTTGCGGACATGCTCTCGCTGAAGCAGGCGTTCCTGCGCCGCATCGACGAGCTTCAGGTCGTCTCGCCGCGGCGCTCGGCCGGCCGCCAGCGGCGCTACACCCGCGTGGAGATCCGCGTCATCCAGCAGGTCGCCGTGATGGCCGACGAGGGCATGACGATGACCGCCATCCGACGCATCATCGAGCTCGAGCAGCAGCTGGCTGAGGTTGTTCGCCAGCGCGACGAGCTGGCGGTACGGCTCTCAGAAGTATCTTCAGAACGAATCCGGCTTGCTCACCAACTCGCCCGAGCGCTGGAGCGGGCGGCCCAGGTGCGCGGACCCCGCGACGAACAGGACGCGGACTGACTCGTGAACTTACCGTTCGCCCTTGAGCAGGGCGTCGGCGTTGTCGTGCAAGATTGCCGCCTGCTCCTCGACGGTGAAGCCGAGTTCCGCGACGGCGCGGACGGCGGTCAGCGGATCGTCGAGCGGATAGTCGCTGCCGAAGACGACACGGTCGACGCCCACCTTGCGCAGCACCCACGCGAACTGCCCGGCGAACGGGCCGCCCGCCAGCAGCGCGGCGGTTACCGAAATGTCGATCCATACGTTCCGCCCCCAGTCGGGGTAACGGGCGACAATGTCGTAGATAAGCAACTGCGGGAAGCCCGGGCCGTGGGCGTGAGCGAGGATGAGTCTGGACTCCGGCACGGCCTGGGCAAGATCCACGAACTTGCCTGGCTGGTTGGCATCCCACGGCGAATAGGCGTCGAACAGCACGGGCATCCCCCGCTCGGCCGCCTTGCCTACTACCTTCGCGACGGCCGGATCGGCGACGTCGAAGCGCTGTGTATTCGGGTGCAGCTTGAGCCAGGCCGCGCCCGCGGCGGCAACCCGGTCGATCTCTTCAAGTGCGGCCGAGCCGTCGGCGGGGTGAACCGAGCAGACGGGGAAGAAGAAATGCCCCGAGTCCCGGGCGAGTTCGATGATGGCGTTGTTCCGGGCCCGGGTTCTGTCCAGGTCACCGCCGGGAGCGATGGTGAGCGCGGCGGCTCGGCTGACCCCTGAGCCATCGACCAGCGCACGGTAGGCCTCGGGCGGATGGGGTAGCGCGACGATTGGGCTTTCGCCATCGAGCATGAGGTGAGCGTGCGCGTCGATGATGGGTCCGTCATACACGATGCACGACCATAATGCGCAATTGCGCCAAAGTCCGCCAAAGTTAGACGCATGTAGCGATGACGCCACAGGAACCAACCTCAGCCGTCCGCAGTCCGCGTTATCCGGGGTGATCACGACCATCGCCATATGGCAAAACACGCACGCGATATGACATAACTCACGCACGGCTCCGTGATGGCGATGGCCGCGTCACGCCACTTGTTCTTTTTTAGTTCTCAGACGCCTTATCGAGGTAGCGGCAGAAGGGATGGCCAGCAGGGTCCATGCTCGTCGCGCGGCACTACCGGCCTCCCGAGCACGGCGGCGTAAAAGTCGGCGAGTCCGGCGAGGGCCCGGCTCCTCAAGGCATATGCCGAACCAGTTGTTTTCGCCCGGCCGCGCATTACCGTTACAATCCCATGTCCTTGGCGATGATGGTCTTCATCACCTCAGACGTGCCGCCGTAGATGCGGTTGACCCGGTTGTCGGCGTAAAGCCGGGCGATGGGGTACTCGTTGATGTAGCCGTAACCGCCGTGCAACTGCAGGCAGCGGTCGATCACCCGGCTGGCGACCTCGGTGCAGAACAGCTTGGCCGACGCGGCCTCGGCGGCGGTCAGCTCGCCCGGCGTCGTGCGCCTCCAGCGCGCGGTCGGCGACCGCCTGGGCGGCGTCCACCTCGGCCTTGCAGGCGGCCAGCTCGAACTTGGTGTTCTGGAACGAGGCGACGGGCTTGCCGAAGACCTGCCGCTCCTGGGTGTACTCTTGGCGAACTCGACCGCGGCGGCGGCCTGGGCGTAGGCGCCGTAGGCGATGCTGAGCCGCTCCTGCGGGAGGTTCTGGCCCAGGTAGGAGAAGCCCTGGTGCTCCTCGCCGAGCAGGTCCTCGGCCGGGACCTTGACGTCGTTGAAGGCCAGCTCCGCGGTGTCGGAGACGTGCAGGCCGAGCTTGTCGAGCTTGCGGCCGACCGTGTAGCCCTCGAGCTTCGTGTCGACGACGAGCAGGGAGATGCCGTAGCGGCGGTCGTCGTCCTTCTGCGGCGCCGTGCGGGCGCAGACGATCACCCGGTCGGCGTGCACGCCGCCGGTGATGAACGTCTTCGCGCCGTTGAGCACGTAGTGGCTGCCGTCCGCTGAAAGCTTCGCGGTCGTCTTCATGCCGGCCAGGTCAGAGCCGGTGCCCGGCTCGGTCATCGCGATCGCGAACATCGTCTCGCCGGAGATGAACTTCGGCAGCCAGCGCTTCTTCTGCTCGTCGGTGCCGAGCTTCAGCAGGTACGGCAGGCACAGCGCCACGTGGACGCCGGAACCGCCGAAGCTCACCGCGGCCCGGGCGACCTCCTCGGTCTCGATCGCGGAGTACTTGAAGGACCTGATGCCCGCGCCGCCGTACTCTTCGGGTACCTCGATGCCGAACAGGCCAAGCTCGGCGAGCTTGTAGTAGAACTCGCGCGGCACGATGCCGGCGTCGTACCACTCCGGGTAGACCGGCACGACCTCGGCCTCGAATGAAGTCCCGCAGGGTCTCCCGGAAGGCCTCGTGGTCCTCGTTGAATACGGTACGACGCATTAGTGCTCCTCACTGCCTTGACGCACCCTAAAGCCTGGCCCCTGACGCACGAAATGTCGACATCGGCTCCTTCATGAGGTTACTCCGAGGTAACCCGGGCCGGGAGCAGCGGTTCCCCCGCCCAGCGCCTCGCCAACCCGTCAGTGACCTGGACCTCGGCTTGGCCGAGCCGGTTTGCCGAGGGGACGGCGCTCCTCATGGAACTGGTGGTCACGGACGACCAGGCGCTCAATATCGGCGAGCTTCCTGGCGTCGAGCTGCTCGTCCGAGTCCAGCACGAGGTCGCGGAGCTGCCTGGTCGAGGTGAGAACCTCGACCCCGACATCGGCGGCACAGCGGCTGACCTTGGCCTTCGGATGGTTGAGGAGGACCACCGGGCGCATGCGGACCGGCTGGCCGCGGCTCGCGAGGAACTGCTCAAGCATCGCGAGCGGCTCCGCGAGCTGCACGTTGGGCGGCCTGCGGCGCGCATCCTGGAGCAGACCCTCCCCCACCTGGTTGCCGTAATTGTCGTACTTGACGTACCCCCAGCGCTCGCGGGTGACGGCGAACGTGCCGTTGACGTACTTGACCTCGATCGCGAACAGGCCACCGGGGCCGAGCAGCAGGTAGTCGATCTCGCCCCGTCGGTTGCGGTACCCCTTGACGAGGGTCCACGCGTTACCGAGCACGCCCCGCAGCACGTCGGCGACTTCCTGCTCGCCCTTGATCCCGCCCATGATGGCTTCCTCGCCGTGCGACGGAGGCAGGGTCACGGGCCGTCGGCCCGACCGCGCGAGCCGCCGCCACCACGCGGCCAGCCGCCAGCGCAGCCGCGCCAGGAGGTTCCCCTCGGCGCGGGCCGGCGCGCCTCGTAGCCGGGCGCATCGCGCCGGTCCCGCGCTTCCTTCCTCCCCCCGGCGGCCTCGCGCTCCCGGCGGGCCTCGGCCAGCATGTCGGCCGGATGATCGGAAAGAGGGACAATTCGCATACGGTGAGTATTGACGCGCTCACGCCGGTAAATCAACGGGTTCCGGCCGCTACCTGGCAGCCGAGCAGGTCCGCGGGGGCAGGGACCCGGCCCGGCTACTATCGGTCTCGTTACCCGCTGTCGGGCCGCGCCAGATGGAGGACCTGTGGACCCCGAGACCGTTGACCGGAACTACGCTCAGCTGCAGCAGCAGGCACAGCAGACCGCAGCGCAGATCCAGGCGCTGGCCGCCAAGCTGCAGGCCGCGGCCGCGGCGGGCGACCCCAACGCGCGCGAGTGGATGCTCGACCTGAAAGAGATAACGCTGGGAGTGCAGCAAGAGCAGGGGCAGGTGTCGCTGCTGCTGCAGTCCATCCACTCGATGGTGAACAACCACGTGCAGGGCATGCCACAGCCTCAGTACCAGCAGCCCGGTTATCAGCAGCCCGGTTATCAGCAGTCCGGCTACCAGCAGCCTGGCTACCAGCCCCAGTTACCAGCAGTGGCTCCGGCGGCATGCTGCAGCAGTTCCTCGGCGGCGGATTCGGCCGCGCGATCGTGACCGGCGCCGGCTTCGGCATCGGCGACGACATCATCAACGCGATCTTCTAGCTTCGAGACCACAAGGAGTCCGGCCGCGCCGGACCCGATGAGCCTTACCTGGAGCGTCCCCGCCGGCCGGGGCGGGGCCACCGCCCAGGAACGGCGCACGCCGGGTAGAGATCATGATCCCGAACGGATCCGTGCTTCGCCCTTACCGCCCGCCCGGCTGCGGACAGCGGGTGACGTGGAGTGAGTAACCATGATTCGTTCGGGATCACTTGAATTTGAATTGGGGAAATCGGGGCTCAGCGGCGCTGACCTGAGCGCGTAATTTCTCCGTTAGAAGTCCGGGCCGGATCTTACCGACCGCACGGCCAGGCCGGTCCGGCCATCACGATCCGCAGGCGTACAGCCACCATCCTCCGGGTACATATGTCGATGTTATTGCGACATATTCATACCGCTTGACACACAGTGCAGTTGAGTGTAAAAGCGGCGCTCCGCGAGGAAAGGGGTACGCTTGGCCGCCCTGGACTCCCCCGAAGATCCGCCGCCGGTCCCGGCCTGGCAGCCGTCCGCTCGCCGGCGTGTCACCATCTTGGCGCTCACGCTGCTGGCGGTCGGCGCGGCCATCGCCCTCGTCGCCACGGGGCCCCCGGGGCCGGTCACCTACGACATGCGGCTGCCCCTGCTTGTCCTCGCGATCGGTGCGCTGGCGAACGCCGCCCCGTGGCGCCGCCGGGTGTGCATCACCCCGGATGAGGTGGTCGTCCGGACCCTGCTCCGGACCAGAAGGACCTCGCTTGCCTCGGTCGCCAAGGTCGAAACGGACGGCCGCTACGTAGCGATCCGCACGCTAAGCGGCCGCAAGACCATCGTCCGGGCCGTAACCGGTCCTTCGGCGGCCGACGACCTAGCGAACGCTATCGTGACCGCCGCGGGACCGGCCGCCAGTCTCGCCGACGACGCACCCTCCGCCCAGGTCCCGATAGCGACCCCCTGGCTGATTCTGCTGTCAGCCGTCGGCGTCGCGTTCCTCGCCGCCGAGGGCTACGCCGCCGACCCCGCGGTGGTCACGACGGCCCTCGCGGCCGGGGCCGCCGTCAGCTGCGCGGCGCTGACCAGCAGCATCCTCTGGCAGCGGCACGAACGCATCGGCGAACCCGGAAGCTAGCGGGTCAGCACTCCCGGTTGAGGTCTCCCGCCGTCCACGCCGCTGGCTTATGCTCGGCATCACCCGGCTCCCACAGGGGCCGGGTTATGCCCGAGCTGGGGGTGACCATGGCGGCCGGACGCCGGGTTCGCATGCTGGCCTCGGTCGCCGACCGGGACCGCACCATCAGGATCCTTCAGGCGTCGTTCGTCGAGGGCAGGCTGGCCATCGACGAGTTCGAGCAGCGGCTCGGGGTGGCCATCGCGGCCCGTGACTTCAGGGAACTGCTCGCTCTGACGGCAGACCTGCCGGCCCGCCGGTCCGACCGGCTGCCGGCGCACCGGGTCACTCCGCGGGCAGGCCCCCGGCGGTCGCGGAGCTGGCTTGCGCGACGCGATCCGCGCGACCGCTTAGGCCTGGTGGCCTGGGGCTATGAGCAGGGCGCCGGTGCCAGGCACCCGCGCGGTGTCCGGATATGACAGTTCAAGGCCGGGAACATTAACAGTTTTTTCCGGTCTTGTCTGATTGCAGGCAGCGCTCCACGAGTGCACATTCTAGTTAATTCAAGACTTAAATTAACTAGGAGCGTGCAGTGCCCGTTCATGCATCACCGCCCGGCGCCGCGTTGCGTACGGTGCGGATCCTCGTCGCCGCGATCACCGTCGCGGGACTTTTCCTCCTCGGGCCGTTGTTCGCCAAGGCCGCCTCGGCGCAGGGCTCCACCCTGACGGTCACCGCGTCGACCTACGCGGCGGCCAGCAGCGGTGTCGCCACCCAGGCCACCAGCGACACCGGCGGCGGCAACAATGTCGGCTGGCTTGGCAACGGAAGCTGGCTGGAGTACACGGGCGTCAACTTCGGCACCGGGTACCCGCAGATCGAGGCGCGCCTCGCCTCGGCGGTGTCCGGCACGGACATCGGCACCATTTCGTTCGAGCTCGGCTCGGTCACCGCCACGCCGTTCGCGACCATCCAGGTCAACGGCACCGGCGGCTGGCAGACCTGGGCCACGAGCGCGGCGGCGACGAACTCGCCGGCGCCGACCGGGACGCAGACGCTGTACGTGTCGTTCGCCACGAGCACCGGCGGCAACTTCGTCAACGCCAACTGGTTCGAGTTTCTGAGCAGTGGCTCTAGCGGCACCAGCGGGCAGCTCTCCGAGACCGGATGGACCGCCAGTTCCAACACCAACTCCTCCGCTGGCGACGCCCCGGCGAACGCCATCAACGGCAGCGGCGGCCGGTTCAGCTCCGACGCCGACCAGGCGCCGGGACAGTGGTGGGAAGTCAACATGGGGTCGCAGCAGACCTTCAACGAGGTCGTGCTGGCATCGGGCGGCAACACCGGCGACTACGCCAACGGCTATGACGTCGAGGTTTCCAACGACGGGACCAACTTCACGCCGGTCTACTTCGGCACCGGGTCGGGGCAGACCGAGACCGCCACGTTCTCACCGCAGACCGCTCAGTACATCCGGATCCTGCTCACCGCGTCCTCGACGGCTAACTGGTGGTCGTTGACCAGCTTTACCGTGGACAACACCCCGGTGACCCCGCCCACCGCGTCCGCCCCCGCGACCGGCGGCAGCCTCGGCTCGAACGTGTACGTGTTCACCCCGAGCGAGTCGGTGAGCTCCATCTTGAGCACGCTGAACACGATCTCCAACGCGCAGGTCGGCAACCAGTTCGGCACCCAGCGGTACCAGATCTACTTCGAACCGGGCACCTACGGCTCGACGTCCAACCCGCTGGTCTTCACGGTCGGCTACTACGAGACCATCGCCGGTCTTGGCCAGACCCCGGGCGCGGTCGTCATCAACGGCGCGATCAACACTTACAACCAGTGCTCCGGCACCACCTGCAACGCGACCGACAACTTCTGGCGGTCGATCACCGACCTCACGATCAACGTCACCGGGATGACCGGCTGCTTCGCCAACGAGGACGTATGGGCCGCCTCCCAGGCCTCCCCGATGCGCGACGTCGTCATCAACGGCAACGTCACCCTGATGGACTACTGCAACGGGGGGCCCGGCTACGCCAGCGGCGGCTTCATCGCCAACTCCAAGATCACCGGCACCGTCGGCAACGACTCTCAACAGCAGTACTACGTCCGCAACACCGACATCGGGAGCTGGAGCAACGCGGTCTGGAACCAGGTGTTCTCCGGTGACCCCGGTGCCCCCGCGCAGAGCTTCGCCGCCAACTCAGGCGACAGCGGCGGCCCCAACTCCTACACCACCCTGGCGAGCACCCCGGTGAGCGAGGAAGAGCCCTTCCTCTACACCAACTCCTCGGGTGCCTACGAGGTGTTCGTGCCGTCGCTGCAGACTAACTCCACCGGCCCGAACTGGACCAGCGGGACCGAGCCGGGCAGTTCGCTGCCGCTGAGCGACTTCTACGTCGTCAACTCCGCCAGCACCGTGGCGCAGATCAACGCCGCGCTGGCGGCGGGCGACGACCTGCTGTTCACCCCTGGCGTGTACAACTACGCCAACACCATCACCGTCACCAACCCGAACACCAAGATCATCGGCCTCGGGTTCGCCACCCTGATCCCGACCAGCGGCAACATCACGATGAGCGTGGCCGACGTGCCCGGAGTCAACATCTCCGGCCTGATCTTCGACGCGGGCCCCACCCAGTCCTCGTCCCTGCTGCAGATCGGCACCGAGGGCTCGACCGCCAACAACGCCGCCAACCCGGTCACCGTGGACGACGTGTTCTTCCGGGTCGGCGGCGCCGAGGCCGGAACCGTGGCCACCGCGTTCGTCGACAACAGCAACAACTCCATCATCGACGACGCGTGGATCTGGCGCGCCGACCACGGCGCGGGCGCCGGCAGCTGGACGGGCGACCAGTCGGCCACCGGCCTCGTGGTCAACGGCAGCAACGTCGAGACCACCGGCCTCGCGGTCGAGCACTTCGAGCAGTACGAGACGATCTGGAACGGTCAGGGCGGCACTGACATCTTCTTCCAGAACGAGAACCCGTACGAGGTGCCCAGCCAGTCCGTATGGATGGCCAGCGCGACCCAGGACGGCTACCCCGCCTTCTACCTCCCGTCGAGCGTCACCTCGTTCACCGGGTACGGCATGGGCAGTTACTCCTACTTCGACCAGGGCGTGAGCATCGAGAACGCCATGGCCTTCCAGGCGCCGCAAGCATCGGGCATCAAGTTCAACGACCTCCTGACCGTGTTCCTCAACGGAGCGGGCGGCATCGAATCGGTCATCAACGGCACCGGCGCGGCGGTGAGTCCGACCAACATCGGACCCAGCGACGTGGTGAGCGCCAGCTGACCCGCGTCACGCCCTGACTCCTGATGGTGCGAGTTCCGGCCGGGGCGGTCAACGCCCCGGCCGGAACAGCGGCGCCGGGTTATGGCGCCGAGCCGGGCTCTGGCGTGAGCCCGGGCGCCCGGGCAGCGACGCGGAACTGAACAAGATCCGCGTCCTGGCCCGGGAAACGAGGTGAGCGGGTAACGAGAAGAGGAAGGAAGGGAATGGGATCATTTCACGTCCCTCGGATGACGAGGTTCCGGCGGGCCAGATCACGCGTAAACCGCATGAGGCCCCTGGCCATCGCGACGGCAGTGCTCGCCGCCCTGGCGCTGGTGGGCATCGCGAGCATTCCCCATGCCGCGTACGCCGCCACCGACGCCCCGTACGGCGGGACGGCCGCGGCGGTGCCGGGGACGGTACAGGCAGCCAACTACGACACCGGCGGGCAGGGAGTGGCGTACAACGTCACCTCGGTCAACGGCACCGCCAACAGCTACCGCTCCGACGGCGTCGACCTCGAGGCCACCACGGACACCGGCGGCGGCTACGACCTCGGCTGGACCGCGGCCGGGCAATGGTTCAAGTACACGGTCAACGTGGCCACGGCGGGCACTTACTCCATAAGCCTGCGCCTGGCCTCGCCGTACGGCGAAACGGACGGGCTGCACATCGCCAACGCGGCCGGTACCAACCTCACCGGCGCGATCGCCGTCCCGAACACGGGCGGCTACCAGGACTGGACGACGGTCACGGTAAGCGTGACCCTGCCGGCAGGCGTGCAGACGCTGACCGTCGACCAGGACAGCAACGGCTGGAACATCCACTACCTGACGTTCGCGGCGGTCGGCGGTGGCGGCGGCGAGGGTCCTTACGGAGGCACCCCGGCGGCGGTGCCGGGCACGGCGCAGGCGGCTAACTACGACACCGGCGGACAGGGAGTGGCGTACAACGTCACCTCGGTCAACGGCACCGCCAACAGCTACCGCTCCGACGGCGTCGACCTCGAGGCCACCACGGACACCGGCGGCGGGTACGACCTCGGCTGGACCGCGGCCGGGCAATGGTTCAACTACACGGTCAACGTCGCGACCGCCGGGACCTACACCGTGAGCCTGCGGCTGGCCGCCCCGACCGCGGTCACCGACGCGCTGCACATCGCCAGCAGTTCCGGTACCAACCTGAGCGGGGATGTCAGCATCCCGGCGACGGGCGGCTACCAGGACTGGACCACGGTGACGGCCAGCGTTACCCTGCCGGCCGGCGTGCAGACGCTGACCGTCGACCAGGACAACGCCGGCTGGAACATCCACTACCTGACGTTCGCCTCGGGCAGCAACTCCGGTGGCGGCTACGGCGGCTTCCCGTCCACGTTCTGGGGCAACACCAGCAGCATCCCGAGCGCATCGGGTGCCATCGAGTTCGACTTCATCAACGCGACCAACGGCCAGTACCCGGACAGCGAGGTGTACTGGGATGTCAACGGCGTCGAGGAGACGATCGCCCAGTCGCCGTACTACACGATGACCTCGTGCAACTCCTGCCGGATCTACTTCTACCTCGGATCTCCCAACAGCCAGTACTACGACTTCATCGAGCTGAACTCCAGCGGGACGACGATCAACGCCGACACCTCGCGCGTTGACGCGTTCCGGCTGCCGCTGGCCATCCACCTGCACAACTCCGACGGCAGCGACACCGTCGTCGGCGAGGACGACCAGGTGTTCTCCGAGAGCAGGACCGCCCTGTTCCAGCAGTTCGAGAACTACGTGCCCGCTGCGTTCCAGCAGCTCGCCACCGTGAACGCCCCCTACTCCATCCCGGCGCCGAGCGACGTCGCGGCCTTCCAGCCGGGCGGAGCGGACGCGAACTACATGACCTCGTACGCGGCCTCGGTGGGAGCCACCGAGACCACGCAGGAGGTCTTCGGCTGCGCCGGCGGCGGCAGCCCAGCCCTGAACGGTGACCCGACCCTGTGCGCGGCACTGAACCGCTGCGTCGCGCAGTTCTCCACCACCGTGCAGAACACCGCGGCCGACTACTACCAGAACGCGCCGTGCAACTACTACTCCGCCTTCTGGCACTCGGTCGCCGTAAACGGGCTGCAATACGGCTTCGCTTACGACGACGACAACGGCCAGTCGTCCGATTTCAACACCACGGACGCCCAGTACGTCCAGGTAGCAATCGGCTTCTAGCCGGGCCGCCTAGCCCGCCAGGGATGCGCCGGGCACCGTGCCGCTTCATCAGCACGGTGCCCGGCGCGCCGGTTTTATGGGTTCACGGCGGCCACTGCCAGGCTGGGCGGCGAACTCACGCCAGCGGATCTTGCCCGTGCGGGTGAGGCTGGCCTGCCAGCGGCTGCCGAAGCGGACGTAATTCGGGTCAAGGGCGTCCGGGCAGTCCACCAGCTTGGCCGACTGGACCACCGCGGTCGTGGCCTTGCCGCTGGCCAAGCAGGCACCGGCGGCCTCCAGGGCACCGGTCTGTTCGCCGTTCACCCCGCAGGCGAAGCCCGAAGCTCCAGTCGCCTCCCAGAGCCAGACAATCAAGGGGACACGGCCCTTCCTGGTTTTCCTGGTTTCCACCGATTTGCCGGGCAGTCGTCCATGACCCGCATCATGTCATAAGCGTGCGTCTGCTGTCATTACTAGTCGACTACATACTGGTGACCGGAAGGCCCTCACGCGGTCGCTGCTGACCGAAGGACCTCCGGTAGGCCTACGCTTGAACAGACGGACCTAGTTCAGGAACCGCCCGCGCCCAGCGCCGTCGTGATGTCCTGGATCGTTTGCGCCTCCGCCGGGCTTACCTGCTTCCCTCTTTCCCGGTGGGCCGCGGCGACCTTGTTGGCCACGGTGAGCACGAAGCGGCGGTAGTCATCGCGCTCCGTCTCGGTCGCCTTGTGCTGCAGCAGCGTCGTCACCTCGGTCAGGCAGTCGAGCCCCTGATCCCTGAGCTCCTCGGGATTGTGGACCTTCCCGCCGCGCTCTATGCGCGGCTTCTCCGCCACGATCTCGTCGAGAAGCTCGCTCTCACCGTGCTGGGCACGGGCCTCGGCGTAGGCCTTCGACATGGCGATCGTCTCCCGGAACATCCCACCGTGCGACGCTGTGATGATGAGCAAACCCGCGGTCGGCGGCCCTTCGAGCACTAGCTGCCATTCGGTGGGTGAAAACGCGGCCTTGGTGGTCATGGCACTCTCCTACGCGGATACGGTGCGGGTCAGCTATCAGCATCCCGCGGCTCACGGCACCGCGCCTCACCCTCAACGGGTCATACACGACCACCATGCCGTCGCCTTGATAGCCGCGACGCAGCCGTCGCCGGCCGCGTGCTGTCCTCCCCGGGCTAGTCCCAGCAGAGGCAGAACGGCTTGCCGGCCGGGTCGGCATAGACCCGCCAGTTCGCCCCGCCGTAAGACAGCGAAGTGGCACCGAGCTTCAGCACCGCCGCTTCGGCCCCGTCGACGTCATCGACCGTGACGTCGAGATGGAGCTGCTGCGGATACGCGGGATCGGGCCACCGCGGCGCCTGGTACTCGGCGACTTGCTGGAACATCACCGGCTGCGCCCCGTCTTCGCCGATCATTGCCATGCCCTCGCCCTCGTACGTCACAGGCTTGCCGAGGAGCTCCGCGTAGAACGCGCTCAGCTCCTTGGCGTCCGGGCAGTCGAGCATCACGCCCATCAGCGTGGTCTCCTGCTTCGCCGGGAGCAGGGACAGGTCGAACGGGTGCCCGGCCGGGTCGGCCAGCGTGTACCAGTTCTCGTTCTTGCGCAGCAGCTCAGCGCCCAGCCCGGCTGCCTTCGCCGCGCCGGCGTCCAGGTCCGGGACGCGCAGGTCGAGGTGAGCCTGCTGCGGATACGCGGGATCGGGCCACCGCGGCGGTACGTGTCCGGGGCTGCGCTGAACGGCGATGCGCCAGCCGTCCCCGGTCTCCATGTCGATCC
Organism: uncultured Actinomycetota bacterium; assembly: GCA_963785645.1. Taxonomy (GTDB): domain Bacteria; phylum Actinomycetota; class Actinomycetes; order Streptosporangiales; family Streptosporangiaceae; genus Trebonia. The sequence goes on along the minus strand of CAWAWG010000009.1, from coordinate 321,684 downwards.
AGTCGTCGTCGGCGTCCTGCTCGGCCCATCCGCCGAAGGCGGTGTAGAACGCGGCAAGCCTCCGGGCGTCGGGTGCGTCGAGCACCACCGCACGCAACGTGCCGATCATCGGACACTCCCTCCTTCGTTACCGCCCATCATCCCCCTCTCCCCACACTCAAGACCACGCCGGGCACCGGCTGCGGGTTCGACTCGTACGGAAGTGAAAACGTCCCGGAGAAAGCACTCAAGCTCAGCCGAGTCGGCCGGACCGACTATGCCTGCCAGGGGAACGTCCGTGTCCGTATAGCTGAGCGCCGTTCTGATCGGCTCATCCTCGCACCGCTGGATCCAGCGCCAGACGAGCGGGCTCTCGCGGAAGTCCTTCTCCCGCTCGATCCGGCAGTACTCCCCGCCGAGCTGGTGACCTGGCCAGACGAACCAGCCGTAGCGCTCCCCGGCGGCGGCAGGCCGGACCTCAGGCCCGGCGTTCGCGTTGCCGGTGATCGTCCGCAGGAACAGGGAGGGCAGGTGCAGGCCGGTGGACAGTTCGAAGGTGTCCACCACGTCCGCGCCGCCGAAGCGGGCCGCCACCTCAAGGAACACCGGACCGGCCGGAGTCTCTATGCCTTCGAGATGGAAGAGGCTGGTGGTGATACCCACGGCGGTGAGGCAGTCCATGCTCCACTGGAGAATCTCCGGTGTCATCTCGATTTGTACCGATCCAAGCGGCTTCCCCTCCGCGTACGCCAGGCAGGTACCGACGTAACGGCTGGCCCGGATCGCCACCGGCTTGCCGTCCACCAGCATGCCGTCGACGTGGATGATGGGGCCGGCGACGAACTCCTCGACCTCGAATCCGGCCTGCCCGGTGCCTCCGGGAAGCCCGTCGCTTCGAATCGCGTCGAGGGCATCGGCCAGCGCCGGATAGACCTGGACATGCTTGCTCGCCGAGCCGTCGAGCGGCTTGAGTACGGTCTCCCCCTTCCACGGAAGTTCGCTGACATCGGTGTCCAGCGCCTCGGTCAGCGGCAGGAAGTGCGGAACCCGCAAACCTGCTTTGGCGACCGCGGACTTCATTACCACTTTGTCCCGCGCGGGCAGGACGTCCGCTTCCCGTTCACCAGGTACGCCGAGGGCCGCTCGCACCCGGGCACCCACGATCAGGTCGACCTCTGCGAGCGCGATCACCAGGTCCGGCCGGGGACGCCCGGCAACGGCGGCCAGCACCTCTTCGGTGGTGTCGCCGGTACCCGGGCGCTCAATGCGCGTACAGCGAAGGTCGGCTGGGAGCCTGGACAGCGGGTGCGCGGTTGCGACATAGGTGACGTCGTGCGCCGAGTGGTCGATTCCGGTCTCGTATCGAATGTGTTTATTGGAGATTCGATGCAGGATCAGGATATGCATGAAAATGCCTTAGCGGTAGAGAACCGGAATGAGCATTAAGACGATGTAAATAGAGCCGATCGCGGATCCGATTACGACATTTTGCGGATCGTGCGAACAAGCTCAGGCGTGCTCGGTCTTCCTGGCGATGAGGAGGGTGTCGGTGCTGCCAAGAGGCTTGGCCTCGATGTTGGCGGCGCCAGCGGCGGCCAGCCACTCGCGCGCCTCGGCGGCGGTGTACTCCGAGCCACCGTCGGTGACGAGGAGCATGTTGATGCTGACAAGCACGCGCGGCAGGTCGGTGGGCTCCTCCGGGAGCATGGCGTCGTAGATTAGCAGCGCTCCGCCGGGGACGACGGCATCGTAGGCCTTGGCGACAAGGTAGGCGCGCTGTTCCGGCGTCCAGTTGTGCAGGACGTGGCCCATGATGACGGCGTCGGCCTTGGGCAGCGGCTGGTCGGTAAAGAAGTCGCCGGAGACGAACGAGGCGCGCGCGTTGACGCCGAGCGCCGTCGTGTGAGCGACGAATTCCGAGACGAGCGGCTCGAGGTCGAAGACCGTGGCCGTCAGGTTGAGGTAGCGGAGCAGCAGCTGGCTGACGAGGTTGCCGCGGCAGCCGCCGATGTCCAGCACCCGGTCTACCGAGCCCCAGTCGTAGGCGTCGGCGAGGTGCGGGGCGACGAGGCCGTTGGCGGAGTCCATCATCCGCACGTACTGGGCACGCTGCTTGGGGTCGCCCAGCATCCGCAGGAAGGCTCCATCGTTGCCGGCGCCGGGCGTCTGCGGCTTCCCGGTGGTGATGGCCTGGCTCAGCTTCCCCCACGCCGGGTAAAGCATGTGATTGGCCCGGTGGAGGAACCCGCCGATGTAGTCGGCGGCGCCCGGCACGAGCGTCGCGGCGGCAACGGAACTGTTGCCGTAGCGGTCGTCCTCCTTGGTCAGCAGGCCGAGCAGCACGAGGCCGTGCAGGAAATCGCGGGCGGCGCGCGGGTGAATGCCTGTCCGCTCGCTCAGCTCCTGGACCGTGCCCGGCCCTTTCCTTTCCAGTTCCTCGAAAAGCCCGATTTCGGCGGCGGTTAGCAGGAGCTTGGCGTGGCAGAAGGCATTGCCCAGCCGTTTGACATCTGTCGGCGAGGGAGCCTCAAGTGCGGGAGTGGAAATGGTCATTCTCTGCTCTTTTCCGTGTCGGGGTTCAGGAAAGGACGACGCAGCAGGCGGTAGCGACGGCGGCGAGCACGGCCAGGGACGTGCGCAGCAGATGCCAGTTTCGCCAGCTTGAACGGGGATCGTGCCAGTCCCGGGGGAGGGCATCCGGGATGAGTCTCCGTACCTTCTTGTTGATCGGCACGTTGCCGAACTGGGAGACCAAGGACACACCGACGAGGAGCACCGCGGCCGCGATCCGCAGCGCCCGGTGCTCCGCTTCGGTGCTGGCCAGCACCGCGCTGGAGAGTGCGCAGAGGCCGACCAGCGGCGGCATGACCTTGTCGAAGTTGCGTCCTACCAGCTGGTGGATCCGTACATACTCCGGCGCGGGTACCGACGCGAAGGCGGGCACGACGCTGAGCGCGACCGCGAACAGAACCCCAGCGACGATGCCCGATCCCACGAGGACGGCGATGCTCAGGACAGCAGTCATGGTGAGCACGGTCGCCGCTGCGGCTGGAGGAAAGCTCAAGGTTCGATAGCGCTCTTGCGCCCCAGGGTCCCTTGACCGGAGCTATAACGCCGCCGCCGACGATGGCAGCGCCGGTCCCGACGGCCAGGCGCTCTCTGCGATCTGGAGGAATCCATGACGACCAGCACCGCGGCTCCCGCTCTGGGCGGCCCGGGAGTCCGTGCCCTCGACGGGCCGGGAGCGACGAGCCCGCACCAGTACATCCTCACCCTGCTCGCCGGAAAGATGATTGCCTCGGTGATCTGCACGCTGGCCCAGGCGGGCGTCGCCGACCACCTCGCCGCGGGCCCGCGCCCGGTCGCCGAGCTGGCAGAAGCGACCGGGACCGACGCCGGGATGCTGTACCGGTTTCTGCGCGCCGCCGCGTCGGTGGGTCTGTTCGCCGAGCTGCCCGACGGGCGTTTCGAGCTGACCGAGATCGGCACCTACCTGCGCAGCGACGTACCCGGCTCGCTCCACTATCTCGCCCACATGTACGGCGAGGTCAGCATCTGGAACTGCTTCGGGCACGCGATCGAGACGCTGCGCACCGGCAAGTCGACCGGTCCCCTGGTCCGCGAGGGAAAGGACTTCTTCGAGTACATGGAGGAGCGCCCGGAACTCGCCGAGGTCTTCCATAAGGCGATGACCGGCACCAGCGACATTTCGGAGAAGATCGCCGACGCCTACGACTTCTCCCGGTTTGGCTTCGTCGCCGACATCGCGGGCGGTCAGGGCCGACTGCTGGCGGCGATCCTGAACCGCAATCCGGCCGCCAAGGGCCTGCTGTTCGACCAGGCGTCGGCAATCTCCATCGCGGACCCGGTGCTGGCCGGGCACGACGTTGCCGACCGCGTCAAGACGGTCGTCGGCGACTTCTTCGTGTCCATCCCGTCCGGCCCTGACGCTTACCTGCTCAAGGCGATCATGCACGACTGGGACGACGAGAACTGCGTCAGGATCCTCAGCAAGATCCGCGCCGCCCTCGACGGCAAGCCCGAGGGCCGGGTCTTCATCATCGACGCGGTCGTCCCTGACGGCAACGGCTGGCACTTCAGCAAGGCAATGGACATCGCGATGGGCGTCAGTCTCGGGTCCAGGGAGCGGAACATGAAGGATTGGACCGCGTTGCTGGCCGAGTCCGGGTTCGAGCTGGCCGGCACCACCCCGACCGTCCCGCCGCACCACATCATCGAAGGCCGGCCAGTCTGATGGCGGAGCTGAAGTATCCGTTCGCCTGGCCGACAAACCTCGGATACCCCAAGGAGCTGGAGGGCATCCACGACGAGCCGCTGGTCCGCGTCGAGTTGCCGAGCGGCGACGAGGCCTGGCTGGTGACCCGCTACGAGGACATCCGCGCCGTCCTCGCCGACCCGACGGTCAGCAAGAACCGGAACCGTCCGGGCGTCGCCCGGATGACCAAGGACAAGGGCAAGGTTTTCCACAAGCAGGTGGACATGGACCCGCCCGGCCACACCCGGATGCGACGGCTTATCGGCAGCGCGTTCACTCCCCACCGCATCGAGGCGTTCCGTCCCCGGATCCAGCAGATCACCGACGGCATCCTGGACGACCTGGAGTGCCGCGGCGGCCCGTTCGACCTGCACCGCGACTTCTCCCGCCCGCTCACCATCAAGATCATCTGTGAGCTGCTCGGCGTCCCGGAGGACGAGCAGGAGAAGTTCGGCGACACCAGCCGCCCGCCGTGGGGTTACATGAAGGAGCTGATCGAGCGAAAGCGCGCCGAGCCCGACGACGCCTTGGTCAGCGCGCTGATCGAGGTCAGCGACGCCGACGGTGACCGCCTCAGCGAGGAGGAGCTGCACTGGTGGTCGACCCTGCTCCTGCTGGCCGGGTACGAGACCACTGCGAGCCAGGTGTCGGGCTGCACCGTGCTCCTGCTGGAGAGGAACGAGCTGCGCGACCGCTTCGTGGCCGAGGGCGCCGACGTGCCCGCGTTCGTCGAGGAGTTGCTCCGCTGCCAGCTGGTCGGCTCGTCACTGTCCATGCTGCGCCTTGTCACCGAGGACATCGAGATCGGCGGGGTTCGGGTCCCGAAGGGCTCAAGCATCATCCCGGCGCTTGAGGTCGGCAACTTCGACCCGGCCGCGTTCGGCTGCCCGCACGCCGTGGATTTCGACCGGGCCGAGCGGCCGCAGCTGACCTTCAGCACCGGCCAGCATTACTGCGTGGGCGCGGCGCTAGCCCGCGCCGAACTCCAGATCGCGATCTCGTCCCTCCTGCGGAGGCTGCCGGGGCTGCGGCTCACCGTCCCGTTCGAGGCGCTGGAACGGCAGGAGGACGTCTTTTTCCAGGGCTTCGCCCAAGTGCCCGTTACTTGGTCCCCGCCTTCAGAAAGGCCGCCGATGCAGCCGCCGAACCGATGCCCCTACCCGTTCGTCCGGCAGCACCCGCTGGACCCGCCTAGGGAACTGGCCGGTCTTCGCGAGCAGCCGACGGCCGCGGTGACGTTGCCGAGCGGCGACGAGGCTCTGCTCGTCACCCGGTACGCCGACGTCCGCAAGCTGCTGACCGACGACCGGCTCAGCCGCAACCTGAGCCGACCGGGCGCGGCCCGGATCTCCAAGAACAACCAGATGTTCCAGGACCCGAGGATTGACCCCGACCCGCCCAACCACACCCGGGTCCGCCGGCTGGTAATGAGCGCATTCACCCCGGCCAGGGTCGAGGCGATGCGGCCGTTCGTGGAGAAGACGGTGGCGGAGCTGCTCGATGCGATGGAGCGCGACGGTGGCCCGGCCGACCTCAACCAGGCCCTGGCGTTCCCACTGCCGATCCGGGTGCTCTGCGAACTCATCGGGGTTCCGGTGCAGGACGTCGACCGGTTCCGCGGCTGGACCGATCACTTCCTGTCCGTCGGCAAGTACACCGGGCCGGAAATCGGTGCGGCGATGCGAGAGCTCGCCGGCTATATCGGCACACTCATCGAAGCTAAGCGGGCCCAGGCCGACGACCTCATCAGCGCCATGATCAAGGTGAGGGACGAGGAGGACGGCCAGCTCGAGGAGTATGAGCTGCAGTGGTGGTGCCGGCTGCTCCTGCTTGTCGGCTACGAGACCACCGCCACCCAGATCGGCGGCGGCGTGGCATTGCTGCTCGCCCATCCGGACCAACTCGGCCGGCTGAAGGCCGACTGGTCCCTGCTGCCGGGCGCGGTCGAGGAGATGCTCCGGTGGAAGCTGGTTGGCTCCTCGGTGTCGATGCTCCGCTACGCGATCGACGACATCCCGATGGACGGCTACACGATCTCCAAGGGCAGCAGCGTGATCCCGGCCGTCGACTCGGCCAACCTCGACGAGTCGGTCTTCCCCGACCCGCTCACCCTTGACATCACCCGAGAGGCCTCCCGGCAGCTCACCTTCAGTGCCGGGCCGCACTTCTGCATCGGCGCCAGCCTGGCCCGCTTGGAGATCCAGGTCGCCACCGAGGCGCTGTTCCGGCGTTTCCCCAGCCTGCGGCTGTCCGTCCCGCCCGGCGAGCTGAAGCGGCAGGAGGGAGCCCTTCTCGAGGGCTTCGTCGAGCTGCCGGTTACCTGGTGAGGAGGGGGCAATGCGTGTTCTCGTGACGGCCTGGGCGTGGCCGTCCCACTACCTGCCGCTCGTCCCAGTGCTATGGGCGCTGCGCTCACAGGGCCACGACGTCGTGGTCGCGAGCCAGCCCGCGCTGGAGCGAACCGTCCTGGACTCGGGCAACGCGTTCGTCGCGGCCGGGGCCGACGTGGACCACGCCGAGCTGCGGGCCAAGCTGATGCGCGGACTCGGGCACGGCGCGGTGCCGGATGCCCCGCCGCCCGGCGCCGGCGCCGGGCACTGGTCGCCGGAGCAGCGGGAGAAGGTCGCCCGGGTGTTCAGGGTGTTCGCCGCCCGGGCCGATCTCATGATCGACGACACGCTGGTGTTCGCACAGCAGTGGCAGCCGGACGTCGTGCTCTTCGAGCCGACGAGCTACGCCGGACCGCTGGTAGCGGCGCTGCTGGGGATTCCGGCGATCCGTCACATCCATGGCGTGGACCTCACCTACCAAGCGCGGGAGCTGGTGCCCGCACTGGTGGAGCCGATTGCCGGCGGCTCCACCTCGACGACTTCTCGATCCTGGGGGACGCGACCGTCGACCCGTGCCCGCCGAGCATGCAGATTCCGGCGGACGTGCGCCGGATCGGCGTCCGCTATGTGCCTTACAACGGGCCCGCGGTCCTGCCGGACTGGGCCAGCGAGCCGACGGAGCGGCCCCGCATCTGCCTGACCTGGGGGGCGACCACGACCGCGCTGGGCGGGCCGGACTCGTTCCTGCCGCCGCGGATCGTGGCCGCGCTCGAGGGTCTTGACGCTGACATTGTCGTGGCGGTCGCCGAACGTGACCGCTTCGACGGGGTACCGCCCAACGTCCGCGTGGTGAGCGGGGTGGCGCTGCACCAGGTGTTGCCTGCCTGCTCGGCGCTGATCCAGCAGGGCGGGTTCGGCAGCACGCTGACCGGTGTCTACTACGGCGTGCCGCAGCTGGTCCTTCCCCAGTTGCCCGACCAGACATTCGCAGCGGCACGACTGGCCGCGACCGGCGCGGCCGAGGTACTGCCGCGCGGGGAATTCACGCCCGAGGCGGTCCGGTCGCGGGTCGAGGCGCTGCTCGACGGCCCCGCCCACCGGGCCGCCGCCGCCGGGCTGCGGGCGGAGATGCTCGCCCAGCCAGCTCCCGCCGACATCGTTCCCGACCTGGAGCGCGTGGCCGCTTCTGTCCTCGTAGGAGGTCGTTCATGACCGTGACCCAGCAGGTGGGGCGACCGTCGTCGGCGCCGCCACGTTCCCCCGCCGAGCGCCGGGCCGACGTAGAGCACATGCTCACGCAGGAGCGGCACCTGTGGCTGGCCACGGCCGGTGACGGGCGGCCGCATCTGGTACCGCTCGCATTCGTCCGGAACGGTGACGAGCTGCTGATGATCAGCAAGCGGGGCAGCAGGACGATCGGCAACCTGCGGACAAATCCGTTCGCACGGGCCTCGCTGGGCGATCCGCGCGACGTGGTGATCGTCGAGGGGGAGGCCGAACTGGTCGAGCCCGACGCGATCCCCGAGGAGGTCAGGGCACTGTTCGCGCGGCTGCCGCTCAACCCCGACCGGGTTCCTGGTGCGATCGCGGTCCGGCTTCGGCCCACCCGCATCCAGGCGTGGCGGCATTTCGGTGAGATGGCCGGGCGAACCGTTATGGCCGACGGCCGGTGGCTGCCCTGACCCTCGCCGAGTCGCTGCCTGACGAGGCCCTCGACAGACTGTTCCGGGAAGCCAGGACCCCAGGCGGATTCACCGGAGAGCCCGTCGGCCCGGCCGAACTCGGCGCGCTCTGGGAGCTGATCCGCTGGGGGCCTACTTCCTTCAATCAGCAGCCGCTGCGCATCCTTGAGCTGCGCAGCCAGGAGGCGCGGGCGCGCCTCGCCCGCCATCTCAGCGGCCGCAACCGGGCCAAGGCGGCCGACGTGCCGCTAACCCTGCTGCTGGCTGCCGACCTGAACTTTCACGAGAGCCTGCCGCGGCTCTTTCCCAACGCCCCGCTGCTGTACCAGTGGCTGGCCGACACCCCGGATGCGCGCCGCGAACGCGGCCGCTATGACGCGATCCTGCAGATCGGCTACCTGATCCTCGCCGTCAGGGCGCTGGGCCTGGCCGCGATGCCGGTGCTCGGATTCGACGAGGACGGGGTCGACGCCGAGTTCTTCCCCGAGGGCGACCACGAGGCGCTGCTGGTGCTGCACGTCGGCCACCCGCTGCCGCCCCGCCACCCAAGGCTTCCCCGGCTCACGCACGACGAGGTCGTCACCACCCTCTAAGGAGTCCCATGTTCGCCGTCTACGCCACCGGGTCGGACTTCGAAGACCCGCTCTCTCAGCTGGCTCTCGGAGAGCGTCCCGAGCCCGAGGTGCCAGACGGCTGGGCCGTCGTGACGGTTCGTGCCGTCAGCCTCAACATGCACGACATCTCCACGCTGCGCGGATGGGGGATGCCGCCAGAACGGTACCCGATGATCCTGGGCTGTGACGGCGCCGGTACCCTCCCCGATGGGCGCGAGGTGGTCGTCCATGCCCTGGTCAACACCCCCGGCTGGACCGGTCCTGAGACACTTGACCCCGGCCGGACCGTGCTGAGCGAACACCATCAGGGCAGTTTCGCGGAGAAGGTCGCCGTCCCGCGCCGGAACCTCGTCCTGAAGCCGGCCGGGATCACGTTCGCGGAGGCGGCCTGCCTGCCAACGGCCTGGCTGACCGCCTACCGGATGCTGTTCACCAGAGCCGCCGTCCGGCCCGGCCAGACGATCCTGGTGCAGGGGCGGCGCCGGATCGGCGGCATCGCCACCGCTGTGGTCCAGCTCGCCGTGGCGGCCGGGGTCGAGGTCTGGGTCGCGGCCGAGGACTCGGCCCTTGACCTGGCCGCCGAACTCGGCGCCGACCGGGTGATAGGGCCGGGAGAGGCCCCGGGAGGTCTGGTCGATGCGGTCTTCGACGGCGGCATCGACCAGACCTCCTGGAGCCCGCTTCGCTCGCCCTGGTCAAGCCGGGCGGGGTAGTCGTCTGCGCGGGTTACCGGGAGGGACCGGCTCCCTGCCGGCTGCGGCCCACGCCCTGCACGAGCTGATCTTCCGCGAACTACGGCTCGTTGGTTCCGCCATGGGCACCGCCGACGAGCTCGGCGACCTGCTCGTCTTCCTCGTCCGCACCGGCCTGCGTCCGCATCGCCCGGGAGCTGCCGCTGTGTGAGGCTGCGGACGGCTTCCGGGCGATGCTCGCAGGTAAGGTCGACGGCAAGATCGTCTTTACGCGCTGACCGGCCGAGAGCGCGGCGGCCTCGGCCGCCGCCGCGATGTTGTCCAGGTGACCGTCGACCGAGGTGGCCAGCGAGGTCAGCCCCAGCGTGGTCACCCCGGCGACGGCGTACTGCGCCATCCGCGCCGCGATCCGCCGCACGTCGCCGATGAGCGACGTGCTGTCCATGAATTCCATCGGCACCGCCGCGGCCGCTCCGGCCCGGTCCCCCGTCGCGACCAGCGCGTGTACCCTTGCCGCGTCGGATTCGAATCCCATCCGCACCGCGAGGGCATAGTAGACGCTCCGTTCCTTGCTCCCGAGACCGAGGAAGTTGGCGAAGTAGGGGCGCAGCGGGAGCGCCGCCTTCTCTACGTCGTCGCCCACCCCGATCGGGATCGACGGCATCACCTCGAACCCCTCCATGGTCCGGCCCGTCCCGGCCCGCGCAGCGGTGATCACCGCCACCGACTCCGCGAGCCGCTCAGGCGGACAGAACACGCCGATCCAGCCGTCACCGATCTCACCGGCCAGTTTCAGGCTCCCCGGCCTGACCCCGGCCAGCAGGATCGGCACCTGACGGGCGCCCGCCGCATGCAGGTGGGCAGGGGTCCCTCCCTCGGGAAGACGGAAGTGCTCTCCCTCGTACCGGACGGGGCCGCCGCCCAGCGCCAGCCGGACGATCTCGACGTACTCGCGGGCTCGGTCCAGCGGCCGGCCAAAAGGCACCCCGTACCAGCCCTGCGAGACGTCCGGGTTCGACACCCCGAGGGCCAGCGAGAACCTCCCGCCGGACAGGCTGTCGATGGTCGCCGCGGTCAGCGCCGTCAGCACCGGCGTGCGCGCGGGGATCTGCATGACGCCCGGCGCGATCCGCACCCGATCGGTGACCGCGGCGATCGCGCCGAGCAGGCTGACGGCATCTCCCCGGAACCCTTCGGGCACAAGAACGTGCCCGTACCCCTGCCGCTCGGCCTCGCGCGCCATGGGCAGCGCGGCCTCCCTGTTGACGAACACACCAAGCTTCACGTCAGCTCCTTTCACTGGTCGCCGCCCATGTTGCGCGCCGCGGCTAGAGGCGCGACGGAGGCAGAGCTGGAACGGGCGCCGGGATAGCGGAAGCCCCTAACCCGGCTGGACGAGTTCACCAGCGACCGCGTTCACGGTGGACAAGACAGCCGATACGGCTGCCTTGCCGACAGGAGGAGCCGACATGCGCGTGCTCGTGGCGACTTGGGACCTGCCCGGGCATTTCTATCCGCTGGTGCCGCTCGGCTGGGCACTGCGCGCTGCGGGACATGAGGTGGTCGTGGTCAGCAACCCGGGGCTGGCCGAGACGATCACCCGGGCGGGCCTGCCCGCGCTCGCGGCCGGGCCCGCGTACGACTCGTATGCGGTGCTGAAGGAACGGCTCGCGGCACGGAAGTGGAGCCCGGCGGTCCCGGCCCGCAAGACCGAGCCGGACAACGTCGAGAAGACGCGGCGCAGGCGCCTCAACGGCTTCCGGATCGCGGCGGACTCGGCCGCCGCGCAGGCGCCGGACGCGCTGGCGTTCGCGCGCGAGTGGCGCCCCGATATCGTGCTGTACGAGCCCACGGGGTTCCTTGGCCCGCTGGTCGCGCGCCTGCTCGAGGTCCCCGCGGTGCGGCTGCTGTGGAGCGTGGACTTCACGGCCTCGCTCGCCGAGTTCGAGGCCGACGTGGTCGGCGACCTGGCCCGGAAGCATGGCCTCGCCGAGCTGGGCGTCAACGGCGATCTGACGCTCGACCCCTGCCCGCCCGCCATGCAGTTCGACTACCCGCTGGAGCGGCAGCGGTTCCGGTTTGTCGCTTACAACGGGGCGGCCGCGCTCCGTCCCGAGGTACTGAGACCGCCTACCCGGCCCCGCGTCTGCGTGACGTGGGGGACCTCGCAGAACACCCTCGGCTTCAACCATCTGAACCTCGCCCCACGGGTGGTCGAGGCGCTCGCCGACCTGGACATCGATGTGGTCGTCGCGGTGCTCGACGCGCAGCGTGAGCTGTTCGGGAAGCTGCCGCGCAACGTCTCGTGGATCGGCCGGGTGCCGCTCCATCCGCTGCTTGAGACCTGCGATGTGCTGATTCAGCAGGGCGGGGCGGGGGGTACCATGACCGGCCTCATCAACGGGACCACCCAGCTGGTAATCCCGCACCTCCCGGACGAGCAGTTCCATGGCTGGCAGATCGACAAGGGAGGGGCGGGCATGTCCGTCCAGGGCACGGAGGCGACCACGACCGCGATCCGCGACGCGGTCGTCGCGCTGCTGGAAGAGCAGCACTACCGGGAGCGGGCGGCGGAGTTCCGGGCCGACATGCTCCTGCAGCCCTCGCCCGCCGACCTCGTCGACGTGCTGCGGAAGTGGGCCACCCGATGATCGCCGATGTCGCGCTGGACTCCGCCGAGATCACCGCCTATCTGAACCGGCTTGGCGTCGAGCCTGAATACCCGACCGCCGCCGCGCTCGCCCGTCTGCACGCCGCCCATGTCGAGCGGATCCCGTTCGAGACCCTGGACCGTCCGGACGGCGTCGATCCCCGCCGCTCCCTCGCGAGGATTGTCGAAGAACACCGCGGCGGCGTCTGCTACCAGCTCAGCGGGGCATTCGGGCTGCTGCTTGAGGGACTCGGGTACCGGGTCACCGCGCACGTGGCCGGCGTGCAGAGCGGGTTCAATCCCAGGCCGGTCGGGCCAATCGGCACTCACGTGCTGCTGACCGCCGAGGGCCTGCCGTCCCCGGAGAACAGGGACGGCACATGGATCCTCGACGTCGGCGTCGGGGAAGGATTCGCCGAGCCGCTGCCACTGCAGCCCGGCACCTACCGCCAGGGTGACTTCGTCTACACCGTAAAGATCACCTCAAGCGGCTGGCGGGTCGACTACGACCCGCGGGAGTCCTGCCAGGGGGTCGACTTCGCTCAGGAGTCCGCTCGGCTGGAGGACTTCGGGCAGGTCTACGACCGGATGGCCGACGGTGAGATGTCGCTGTTTTTCAGATTCGGCTGGGTCAAGCGACATCATCGCGCGGGGTTCGAGGAAATCATCGGCTGCCGGTACAGCTCGGTGACCGCACGCGGCCGGGTCAGCCGCACCATCGAGACCCCCGACGAGTACTTCCGCCTGCTGCGCGGAGTCTTCAATCTCGACTTTCCCACGCGTACCGTCGCGGAGCTGGACGCGATGTGGGGGCAATTCAGGGCGAACTGGACCGACCGCGCCTTCCGGTCAGCCTTCGCCGCCAAGGCCGACAAGGAGTGACATGGAACAGCTCAGGGTCATGGAGTTCGATGTCGCCGACCTCACCGGGGTCAGCGACCGTGTGATCGTCGGCGACGGCCGCCAGAACGCCGCTCATTTGGTGACGGCCGGGGGAACCGAAGCGAAACGGCTGGAGAATGGGGGCAGTGAGCGGCTCGCCCGGCCCGAGCCGGCGTCGCTCGCCTCCGGCCCGCCGCTGGAGGTGCTGCCCGCCGACCCGGCAACCGTGACGGAGGCGATCTTGGCCTCGGCGTCGCTGTTCCCGTCGCTCGGGATGCGCGCGGTCGGCCGCCAGGGCGATTCCTTTGCCTCCTACCCAGAGCTGTGCGATGCCGGACGGCGCGTACTTGGCGGGCTGCGCCTGCGCGGGGTCGCGGCCGGCGCGCCGGTAATCCTCCTGGTGCCCGAACTGCCGGACTACTTCCCCGCCGTGTGGGGGTGCCTGCTCGGCGGCAACCCGTTCGCGACCGTTGCGGCTCCGCCCCGGTACGACGAAACCGGACCGGTCCTGGACAAGCTGATGCACGCTTGGCGCGGTCTCGGCCAGCCACCGATCGTGTGCGATAGTCAGACCGCCGCGCGTCTCGCCGGGTTGGGTGCGCTGTACAAGGAGCAGCAGCCGGAGGTCCTGAGCGTCGGGGAGCTTCTTTGCGCAGCGCCGTTCCCCGAGACATATCCGGCCGCGCCCGAGGACGTGGCGCTGCTGGCGCTGTCGTCGGGCAGTACCGGCCGCTCCAAGATCATCCAGGTGACGCACCGGGCCGTTGTGCAGAACGCTCTCTCCGCCCGCCAGGTCGACCTGATCCGGGCGGGAGAGACCAGCTTCAACTGGCTGCCCTTCGACCATGTCGCGCCGGTCGTCATGTACCTGCTGCGCGACGTCGTACTCGGGTGCTCCGGCGTCCACGCCCCCACCTCCTACATCGTCGAACGCCCGACCCGCTGGCTTGACGTCCTGGAGCGGTACGGGGTCCACCACACATGGTCGGCGAACTTCGCCTACCGGATGCTGGGTGACGCACTCGTCGGCACCGACCGCGTCTGGGACCTGTCGCGGCTGCGGACCATGCTCAACGCCGGCGAGCAGTGCAGTCCTCCGGTGATCCGCGCGGTGCTTCGCGAACTCGCCCGGTCTGGGGTCGGCCCCGAGGCGATCATCCACATGTGGGGGATGGCCGAGACCGCCACCGGCACGACCTCGTCGTTCTACAACCGGGCCGGGAGCGTCCGGCGCATCCTCAGGGCATCGATGAGTGGGCGGATGGAAATGGCGCCCGCGACCGCGCCCGACGCGGAGTGCCTGGAGATTATGAGCATGGGACCGGCCATGCCGGGTGCGTGTGTGCGCGTCACCGACGAGGCGGGGAAGGTGCTGCCCGAGGGGCGGATCGGCCGGTTCCAGGTGCAGTCGCCCCGGGTCACCCCCGGCTATCTGGGCAACCCGGCCGCGAACGCCCAGGCATTCACTCCCGACGGCTGGTTCGACACGGGCGACCTCGCCTGCATGCTCGACGGTGAGGTGCTAATCACCGGCCGCAGCAAGGAACTGATCGTCGTCAACGGCGAGAAGTACCTGTGCCAAGAGATCGAGGAGACTGTCGCGTCAGTGCCCGGGGTGGAACCCGGCCTCGTCGCGGCCTGCGGGGTTCCCGACCCGGTGTCGGGTAGCGAAGTACTGGCCGTCTTCTACGTGACCAAGTCCGGGGCGTCCGGCACCGTGCCCGATCAGATCAAGGCTGCTGTCTCAGGACGGATCGGGTTCGCGCCTGCACGGGTCGTGCCGGTCGATGAGGCGGTGTTCCCCCGCACCACCAGCGGGAAAATCCAGCGCACGGCGCTGGTCGACCGGCTGCTCGCGGGCGAGTTCGACGCCCCCGAGGCAGTCTTCCAGCCCGTCTGGCGTCCGGTCGAGCCGCAGCCGTGCGAGTATGTGCCGCCCGCCGGACCCACCCTGCTCTTCACCGATGGAATGGGACTCGGCGCCGCGCTAACCAGCCTGAGCCTGACGGGCGAGATCATCAAGATCCGGCGTGGTGTCGGCTTCTGGTCGACCGATGACGGCTACACGATCGACCCCGACCGGGACGAGGACTGGCGGGCGCTGAAGGACGAACTGGAGCGGCGGAGGATCGACCCGGTCGTCATCGTCTACCTGTGGAGCTACCTGCCGGCTCCCGACGCGTTCACCGATGTGTCATCGGCGCTGCGACAGTGCGGCGCGCACCTGGTTGCCGCATACACGGCGTTCCCTTCGACGATCCGCCTCATCACCGCCAGCCGCCGCCTGCACCCGCCGGCCGGGGATGCCGATGTGTGCTTCCCTGCCGCGCAGACCCCGGCGATCACCGCGGCGGCCGTGGCGGAGCAGCCCGACATGACCGGCTGCCATGTCGACCTCCCGGGCGGGACACCCGCTGAGGACGCCGCAGTGCTGGTCCAGGCGCTCGGCGACCGGTCGATGCTCCGGGGCGAGGTCGTGTGGCGGGACTCCCGGCCGCATCTGAAGGAATTCGCGGACGCCGGCGACAATCCGGGCGTGCCGCTGGTCCGCGGCGGCCGGTACCTGGTGACGGGCGGCTCAGGAGGGGTCGGAACAGCCGTGCTGGCCGACCTGATCGCTCGTTACGACGCTGAGCTGCTCGTGGTGAGCCGGTCTCGGCCGTCGGTCGACACCGTGCGCTGGGTAAAGAGCGACGTCCGGGACGCGGTCGCCGTGCGGATCGCGGTGGAGGAGGCCGAGGCCGCCTGGTGCGCACCGCTCGACGGCGTGCTGCACCTGGCCGACTCCTTTTGGATCCGGCCGCTGCGCCAGGAGGAACCGAGCGACTGGGACCCCGAATCCGACGCCAAGGTGGGCGGGCTGCTGACCATCCTGCCACTGCTGCGTGAGCGCCCGGGTGCCCGCCTGGTGGTGTTCTCCTCGCTGATGTCGACTCTCCCCTTTGTCGGCTGCTCGGCCTACGCGGCCCGCAACGCGCTCATGGACGCGGTCGTAGAGTACGAGAACGCCCGCGGCGGAGTCCCGTCGCACAGCATCGCCTGGGCGCTCTGGCAGAACCTCGGCCGCAACGCCGACAACCCCTACGAGGCATCGGTCAATCGGCGCGGGGTCCGTTCCCTGCCTGCCGCTGAGGCGCTCTCCCTGCACCGGTGGCTCGCGGGCCAGGCGCCCGGCGTCTACTACGCGGGACTCGACGCGGACGTTCCGGAGATCCGGGAGCGCGTCGCGGGTGCCGCCGAACTGCCGCCGGAAACCGCTGTACCCGCCGGTCCGGTCACGGGCGCGGCGCTCGAGCTGACCCCGGAGCAGGAAACCGCGTTTACGGTCGTCAGCGGGGCGGTCGACACGGTGACCGCACGCCCGGCCGGCCTCGGCGACTCCCTGCACGAGCTCGGCCTCGGCTCCGTGCAGCTGCTGCAGCTGCACGCCCGGCTGGAGGAACTGCTGGACCGTGAACTCGACCGGTCGCTGCTGTTCGACGCCGTGAACGTCCGCGACCTGGTCATCCGGCTCGCCTGAAGGGTCTGTGCGGCCGGCCTGACGCATCGTCTGCCTCCCTCAGGTTGCGTCAGGCCGGCCGCGTCTTGCGCGTTGCGGACGAGGTTCCAGTAGAGCTGGCGGCTGTCTAGCTCAGCCCGGTCAAGGGCGGGCCCGATGATTAGGGCTGCCATGACCATGCCCGCTGCCTCCACCCTGGCCCCCGGCCGCGCGGCCGGGGGCCGGCCGCCAGGCACACCTGATAGCCGGGAGCGGACAATTAGCCGAAGCCGCTCGATGCTCTCGGCGCGCCGCCCTGGGAACGAGTGCCTCTCATCTGGTTTACCCGGGACGGGGGCCGCGCCTGCGACGAGGCCGACACCGCCTGCGTCTCGGCTTTCCGCCCCGGCCCGCGACCTCTCGCGCGCCATCTCGAAGGACATCCACTACGTCCGTTCTCCAGTAGGACAGTGAAACAGGCACGAGCCATAACGATGGCCGATGCGACTTGTACGTGGGCCGGGGCGGTCTTCGTTCAGAGAACCAGGGGCATGTCGTTGAGGATCCGGTGCTGGGTTTGCTCGATCTCGCTGGAGGGCGAGAGCCCGAGTTCCCGGTCGAGCATGCTGCGCAGGTCGTGGTAAACCTTGAGCGCGTCGTGGCGTCGGCCGCTGTCGGTGAGCGCGGCCATCAGCCGACAGTGGAACCATTCGTTCAGCGGGTACCGGACTGTCAGCGAGCGGAGCTCGCCGATCAGCGAGCGGCTGCGCCCGAGGGCAAAGCCGACCTGGATGCTGAGTTCTAGTGCGCGCATCCGCTGCTCTTCAAGGTGGACGGCGTGCGCGTCGAGGTGCCTGCCGTTGGCCACGTCGGTCAGGGCCGGGCCAGACCACAGGCCGAGCGCTTCCTTCAGGACGGGGTCGGCCTCGGCCGCCCGGCCGGAGTCGAGCAGGATCTGGGATTTCTGCACCTTAGCCTCGAAGACGGAGGCGTCGAGCTCGCCCGGTTCGAGCTCGAGCATGTAGCCGGGGGGGCGGGTTCGCAGCCAGCGCCGCCCGGACGGCATGACGCATTGCTGGGCGAAAGACTTGCGTAGCTGGTAGATGTAGGTCTGGACGGTCGTCACAGCGCTGCGAGGCGACTCGCTTCCCCATAGTTCGTCGATAAGCGCGTCGATGTGGACGACCTGGTTTCCTCTGAGCAGCAAGAGGACGAGGACCTGTCTTACCTTGGCCGGGGTGGGCGTGCAGTTCCGGCCGTCGCTCAGCACCTCGGTGGGGCCAAGTACTTTGAAGGCGGGCATCTCTTTCTACCTCCGTTTATGAGCTAGTTGCGGTTTGCTAATATCTGGCTAGCTAGAAGAACGGTAAATCCTGTTGCCGTCATACGGAAGCTGCGGCTTGACGAAAGCGATTTTCTTCCGTCTACGTGATTCGATTAGATGATAGAAAGAATACGCGCCCGCACTCCCGTGCCGTTCCTGTCCCGGACCCTTGATTTCACAGAATGCCAGGCACACGGGTACCGGGACAGGAACCATCCGGGAATAATCGAAGCGATACCCGGCCCTGGGCAGTAAGGAATTCAATTGCTTTACCGCTGCCCTGGCGTTGGGGTTCTGGTGTCCTGCGGGCGCCTGGGAAAGCCTTCGTCAGGCGCGAAGACATGGTCCCGGGCCGCGTGGCGGGCAGAGTGGCGCGCGGGTGTCTCCTTTCTGCTGTCGGGGCTGGGGCTACCAGCGGCTGGTAACTCATGGGCAGTGAGCACCCAGCAGTCAAGGATGCGGGGACCTGACGGGGTGACCGCAATCTCGACGCGGGCAGGTCCGTGCTCGTGACCCAGGAGGTCGAGCAGGGCCCGTACCAAAGAGCGAACGTCTGCCGCTTCCTCCTCGGCCAGTTGCGGGGTGGTGCTGACTACGCAATGCATCCCCTCGTTTGTCGTGGTCTCGACAGTCAGCGCCCGTGCGTCAGGATCGGGACGCTCGTCGAGCGATCCGGCCGGCCTACCTCGAATGGCCGTCAGTTCCTTCAGGGCTGAACGCAGGCGATCTTCGTCGCGTGTCCAGTGTGGAGAATTGTTCATGGCGTGAAAAGCATGTCCCGCCCCGTTCCCGTATCGTTCCCTCCCTCGAGGTAACGGGACGGGAGCTGTCCGGGAACGCGTGCATTGAGTCTGGTCCTGCAAATACAAGGGCCACTCCGAGGGAGCACGACATGCAACGCAAAGCGCTAACAGTAATAGCCGGGATCATCTGCGTATCCGCGGTCTTCAGCTCCGCCTGGAATGTACCGATGCACGTGGCGCAAGGGAATTCCGCCGTTCACCACGTCCTCGCCGACAACGATGAGCCAGAGGTAACGACTGGGTGATCAGATCATCAGCTGCCGGCCAGGGTATGATCCAGCCCTGGCCGAGATCCTTCAGAGCTTTCACCCATTCCAATTCCCATTTTCGTGAATAGCTCAACGGCGGCTGATTGCCAGGAGGCCGCAGCTTGCTCATCGCCGAGAGCCGTCGCTGCGGCGGACATGCCTGACAGGGCGCGAGCCTCCTCCGGGCGGTAGCCCATCTTCCCCGCCAATTCGCGGGCATGAGTATGCATATCTAGCGCTGACGCGTATTCTCCCTTTCTGGCCTGGAGACGGCCGATCGTGTTCAGCGCCTTTACCCGCCGGGCAGGAGACGATGTCAGCGAGATGAGCGACAAGGCGCGCTCGGCGTAGTCCGCGGCCTCCGTCTCCTTCGCCAGGCGGTGGGAAACGTCGGCCGACAACGCCAGCATCTCTGCGACCAAACCCGGTTCTTCCCTGGTGTCGTCGCAGAGCTGCCGAGCGCGGGCCAGGCAGCGCTCGGCATCGGTGTATTCGCACAGACCCGCGTGTGCGGAAGCCAGATCAGTGAGAGCCACCCACTCATTCCACGACCGGCCGAGTTGGTTCGCGACCTCGCAAGCGTCACTTGCCGCCTGCACTGCCTCGCGGTACCGGCCCCATCCCTCGTAAACCGCGCTCAGCGCGGTGAGGGTTGGCGCCCGGAGGGTACCGCGCATCCGCTCAAGACAGATGGCCCGTTCAATGTGCGCGACTGCCTCGGGGAACTCTCCCAGCAAGGTCTTGAACCGGCCGAGCGTTCTATTGCTGGCGGCTTCAATCTTCTGATCACCGGTCCCGGTTGAGATGCCGAGCGCCTCCCGTGCCGCCTCAATGCCCTGGGCCGTTTCCCCCAGCTTCCAGCATGCGATGCTGAGGTTGACGAGCATCAGCCCGAGCAGACCGGGACTGTCGAGACGGCGGCCGCTGTCGACCGCGACCTCGCAGACCTGCCGGAATTCCTCCATATAACCGCTTACGTCAAGGTAAAACCCAGCATCACGGGCCAGGAATACCGCGTGCCGGTCATGTTCGTGCCGTCGAGCCATGGCGACAACGGACAGAAGCCCCTTGTGCTCGCGGGCGAACCAGGCCTTGGCATGCCTAGCGTCTCGGATCTCCGGTATTCCCGCTGCGTGTTCCCGGATTCCGGTGGCGAGGTTCGAACGGCCGGGGAATAGGACGTTGCAGGCTGCTCCGGTGACCGTCACGTAGTAGTCGAGCAGACGCTCGATCGCCTCTGGGACTGGTTCTCGACGCAGTTTGTGTGCGACGCCACGGACCAGATCGTGGAATGCGTACAGGCCGATCTCGGGCTGCTGCAACAAATGGGCATCGAGCAGTATTTCAAGCACGTCCTCGGCTTCGGTGACACTGGTGCCTAGCAGTGCGGCCGCCGAGTAGACGTCCATGGTGTCCCCTGGATGCATCGCCAGGATCTCGAATCCGGCCCGGCACTGGTTGTCCAGGCTTTCATACGACAAGGCGATGGTTCCGGCGACGCTGCGCCCGCCAGAGCTGAGTTCGTCCAGCCAACGCGTCTCGTCCCTCAGCCTCCCGGCCAGGTACCGCACTGTCCACGCGGGACGATTACGCAGCCGAGCCCCCGCGATCCGCAAGGCGAGCGGCAAATGGCCGCACAGCCGCACAAGTTCAGCCGCGGCCTCGGGTTCACTCGTGAGGCGCTGTTCTCCGAGGGCCACCCGCATTAGATTCGTGCTCTCTTCCGGCGACATCGGACCGATTGAGATCCATGCGGCGCCGTCGAGTTCAATGAGCCTGGACCGGCTTGTGACCAGCACCAGAGACCCCGTAGAGGAGGGGATCAACTGGCGGACAGCCGCGGAATCGGCAGCGTTGTCCGCTAGGAGCAAGACCCTCTTTCCGGTGAGCGCCGATTGCCACACCGCGGCACGGCCCGCCACGTCGTCCGGTATGCGATCACCGGGAACGCCCAAGAGCCGCAGGGCCTCCTGCAACGCCGCACCGACCGTGACCGGTTGTTTATCGGGAGTGTAACCGTGCAAATTCACGTAGATCTGAGCGTCAGGAAACTCCGAGGACAGCAGGTGAGCGGAATGAACGGCCAGCGCGGTCTTCCCGCATCCGCCCATGCCGTCAATCGCCACTACCCGCGTAATGTCGTCACTCGCCCTCGGTGCGTGGGCGAGGATCTCATCGACCTCCTGATGGCGGCCAGTGAAGTCCGGGAGGTCGTAGGGGAGACTACGGGGCGACTCGATCGTGAGGAGTGCGGGGCTGATCGCGGGCTCGGCGGTCAAGACGGCCGGAGCAGCCGGGCCCGAGGAAAGCAGTTCGGGGCTTTGCCGCAGCATAGCTTCGTATGTGCTAACCAGTTCCGGGCCCGGGTCGGTGCCCAGTTCCTCCTCAAGCAGCGCACGTACCCTCGCATACTCCTCTAGCGCCTCGGCTTGGCGTCCCGAGCGCCACAACGCCGTAATCAGCTGCACGCGGAGGGTTTCCCGCAACGGAAACTGGCCGATGTACTCGCGTAGCTCACCCACCAGGTCCGCAGACTCGCCAGCTCCAAGTCGCAGCTCGGCGAGTTGCTCGAAAGCGGCCAGCCTTCTCTCGGTGATCGCGACTGCCGCCGCTTCGATCACCACGCCGCCCTCACCTGACAAGATCGGTCCGCGCCACAACCCGAGCGCCGACCGCAGCGCGGTGGCGGCGTCGCCGCGATTCCCCGTCTCGGCGGCCGACTGGGCCTGTCGGAGCAACGACCTGAATTCCGCCAGGTCCAGTTGAGCATCTGTCACGACCGCCCGATAGCCGTGGCCGTCGGTAATCAAGATCTTTTCGCCGTCAGGTATCAGCCGACGCAGATCAGATACTGCCTTGCGTACTTGGTGAGACGCGGTTCCTGGAGGATCTTCGGCCCACACCGCGGCAACCAACCGCGATACAGGCAGCACCTTTCCATAGTCCAGCAAAAGGATAGCGAGAACGCGCTCGCGGATCACGCCGCTCAGCCGCAGCCTGACTCCATTGCTCCATATTTCCGGCGAGCCGAGGATGTTGAACCGCAGCGCCGATCCCGATCCTGTCAGCGCCGCCTCCCCCAGTAGAGCCAAGACGGGAGTCTGAATCACTACAAGCGTGACTGTCCGCCATGGTGCAATATATGGCGATATTTGTCAAATGTCGATACTTGTCAAGTTGTTTTGCACGGCGGCTGGGATGACTGCAATCGTTGCACCTGCGTTACATAAAATTCGGGGGCACTGGAGCCATGTACTGGATAATGCCGCAGGTCATGGGGTCAGACTAGCGAAATGGGCCGTGAAAACCTGACACAAACTGTCGAGAAGGTAGCGGCCAAGGATCGCTAAGGATTAGCGCGGCTCGCCTGACAGATACGCGGCTGATGTAGTCGTTGACGCGTCGGCGGGCCCGGACATCTGATCGAGGAGGTGTTCCCGTCCAGGGGAGCCGTCATCCAGCCGGCCCGGGCGTGGTGGAGCCGGTGAATCCGGCTCCACCGGTGACCAGGATCCTTTATGACACCTCGACCTTCGCGTGATCGCCGATGACCAGCCTGCGCGTGTTGGCGGTCCCGGCCGTGACGGCGGCTTCCCGGCCGATGAGAGAGCCGTGCAGCCCATTGACGTCCCGGACGGACACGCCATCGAGGACGATGGAGTACTCGATGCCCGCACCGTCGAGGGTGCAGTCCCGCCCGAGCGAGGTGTAGGGGCCGATGCGGCTGCCCCGCACCGTGGTGCCAGGTCCGATCACCGCCGGGCCGGTCACCTGTGAGTCGATGATCCTCGCTCCGGCGCCGAGGACGACCTCGCCAATGAGAATGCTTACCGCGTCGACCTCGCCGACGACGTGTCGCTTGATCTGTTCCATGAGTACCCGGTTGGCCTCAAGTATGTCGTCGACCTTGCCCGTGTCCTTCCAGTAGCCGAGGAACTCGGTGGCCCGGACATCCCGGCCCTGATCGACCAGCCACGCGAGGGCGTCGGTGATCTCGAGTTCGCCCCGGCGGCTCGGCTTGATCGCGGCGACGGCCTCGTGGATTGCGGGCGTGAAGAAGTACACGCCGGTCATAGCGAGGTCACTGCGCGGCTTCTCTGGCTTCTCCTGCAGGGAGATGATCCGCCCTTCGGCGTCCAACTCGGCCACACCGAACTCGCGCGGGTTCGCAACCCGGGTCAGCAGGATCTGGGCGTCGGGACGGCGCTCGGTGAAGTCGGCCGCGGCCGGTGCGATCCCGCTGGCCAAGACGTTGTCGCCGAGGTACATGACGAAGTCATCCTCGCCGAGGAAGTCCCGGGCGAGGCGCACGCAGTGCGCGAGGCCGAGCGGCTTCTGCTGCTGGATGAAGGTGACGCGCATCCCGAAGTCACTGCCGTCGCCAACCGCGGCACTTACCTCCGCGCCGCGGCTACCCACGATCATGCCGACCTCGGTGACCCCTATTTCTGCCAGGTTTGCCAGGCAGTGCATAAGCACGGGCCGGCCGGCGATGGGAATCAGCTGTTTGGCCATGGTGTGGCTCAGCGGGCGCAGGCGGGTTCCCGAACCACCTGCGAGAACGAGTGCTTTCACGAATCAGACCTTCCAGTTGGGCTACCAGGAGTGCAGGAGACCGCGAGCGTGATAGTGCGTAACGACTGCGGGGAGAGGCGATAGGACCGCGAGCGCTGCCCGGTAGGAGACGCATGACCTGGAAGGCAGGTACGCGGCGGTATCGAGATCGAACATCGTGGTGCCGACGGGCAGATCGGGCCGGTCGGGGTAGCTGGTTAGCCGGCCGTCGGGGGCGAAACCGACGGCGTTCATCGGTAGCCGCAATCCCTGGCCAGTGGCCTTGAGCATCGCTTCCTTTCTGGTCCACGCGCGGAAGAACTCCTCGGCCTGCTCCGCCTTGGGCGTAGCGAGGAAACGGTTCATCTCGTCGGCGTCCAGGACTCGTTTGACCAGGCGCGGCGGCTTATCGTCGTCGACCTTCTCGACGTCTACGCCGATCTCGGCGTCGGGCGACAGCGCCACCACGATGATCTCCCCGGCGTGCGAGACCGATAGGTGCAAGTCGTGGCCGGGCAGGGTCGGACGGCCGTGCGGACGACCGCAGTCCGGGCACTCGCGGGCGAAGACCAGCTCGATCGGGGAGCAGCGGAGGAGCCGGGCCGACGCCAGGCGCAGCAGGGTCGCGCCTACCGTGAAGCGGGCACGGTCTTCGCTGCGCCGGAAGTTCCCGCGCCGCCACTGCTCCGTCGGGTCGAGCAGGGCGAGCAGGCGGTCGTGCTGGTCGTCGATGCGGGCCCACCAGACCTCGCAGGCGATCCCTCCGGCCAGCGGCACCGGCCGGGGAAGCTCACGGGAGCGATGTTCGAGGACGGCGGGCGTGCTCATGCCGTGGCCAGCGCTTCGAGGTCGGCGAGTAGCTCATCCAGGGCGGGAAGGGCGTGCAGGTGGCGCTGCATGACGCGGGCCGCACGGCGTTGTTCCCCGTCGGCCAGTGCGGCCCCGACTGCCGCGGCGAGGACGGTGCGATCAGCGCGAACGAGCGGAACTGTCCTGGAGACTCCGGCCGCGGCGCACAACTCGGCATTGTGCCGGTGGTCGTCGAGGACTGGAATCGCCACCATCGGCACGCCCAGCCGCAAGGCTTCTTTCATGCTGTTGAGTCCCCCATGCGTGACGAACAGGTCGCAGCCCTCGAGCATGAGCGCCTGGTCGATGAAGTCGACGAGGCGGACATTGGAGGGAACGTGGGAACGGCCGGTGTCCCCACCGGAACCGACGGCGAGCACGGCCGTGCAGTCGACCTCCGCGAGTGCGGCGATCATCTCCTCGACGAAGGCACCGGAGCCGGGCAGGCCGTAGACGACCGTACCGAACGCGGCGAACACCATCGGCTTGACGAGGTCCAGCTCGGCCAGCCAGCCGGGCAGCCGGTCCCCCGACAGCTCGGCGTTGTCGTGCCGATAGCAGCGGGTGTTGGGCAGGATGAGCTCAGACGCGCCCAGCTCGGGTGGCAGAAAGCTCGCCGTGAGATGGGCGTACAGGCGCTCCCCACGCGGGTCGGGCGGCAGTCCGTGCTCGGCGCGGCCCTGCTCAAGGACCGGCCCAAGGACATCGCCGGTCACCCCGGACAGCCCGCCGAAGGAGATGATCGCGGCGTGCGGGATCCCGAGTGCCTCGGCGGCGAGGTAGCCACCGAACTCGTCCAGCTCCCGGACGACGAGATCCGGTTTGAACTCCTCGGCGTGCCGCAGAGCGTCCCGGGCCGTGCCGCGGGCGACATGGCCGGCGAAGGCGCGGGTCAATGGTTCGCCCAGTGCCCGGAAGGTGTCGGCCGCGTCCGCGAAGGACTGGGTCGCGTAGCCATCGGGGAGCATCCGGTAGATCTCGTAGCGCCAGTCGTAGCCGCCGATTAGATGCGCAATACCGTACTGCTTGAGTTCGCCCGCCATTACCTCCGGCGTCAGCACCGCTACGGTGTGGCCGCGCGCCTGCAGCGCCCGGGCGATCGGCACGAGCGGGCGCAGGTGCCCACTGGCGGGCTGGGTGGTGAAGAGAACGCGGCTCATGACGGGGCCACCACCTCGGCGAGCCGGTCGATCACGCGGTCGGCCGGCCATTGGGCGCGCATCTCGCGCTGCAGCGCGGCGGCGGTGTCCCGATAGGAGGAGGTGCCGAGGATCCGCTCGGTCTCGGCGAGGACCAGGCCGGGGCTCGCCCAGCCGGCGAACACCTCGCGTCCCGCCCCCGCGGCGGCGATCCGGCGGCCGTTGAAGACATGGTCGGTGAAGCGGGAGAGGATAAGCTGCGGGGTGCCCGCCGCGATCGAGGTCATAACGGCGCCGCCGCCGCCCTGGTGGATCAGCAGATCACAAGACGGCAGCAGTAGGTGCAGCGCGGCCCGGTCGATCATCCGCGCGTTGGGCGGCGGGTCGGCGATGAGCCCTGAGCCGTTCACGCACAACAGCTCCACGTCGGCCCGGCCGAGCGCGTCCAGGACCAGCGGTGTGAGCGCGGTCTCGGGACCTCCCCAGGTGCTGACGGCGCTGCTCTCCACCACGCAGATCCGTGGCCTTGACGAGCGCGGCTCAAGGATTTCGGGTGCGAGGGTGGCCCGTCCGTTGTAGGGGACGAACCGCATGGGCAGCCGCTCGACCGGGGCCTCCACCTGCAGGGAGGGCGGGCACGGGTCCAGGGTCAGGTCACCGAGCGTCTCGACTTCGCCGAGTCCAAGCTCCGCGCACAGGTCAGCGAGCGCTGCGGGTTCGAACTCCCGGTAGCGGTAGGTGAAGTCCATCCCCCACAGATGCCGGACGGCCGGAATCCCGAGCTTCGCCGCGACCAGCGGACCCGCGTAGGTCGTCGGGTCATGGACGATGAGGTCAGGCCGCCATCTCTGCGCCAGCGCCAGCGTGTCCGGCAGCATCGCCTCGGCCATCCGCTTGTAGGAGATGACGTTCCCCGCCCCCCACTTGCGGGTCTCGTCCCACTCCACCGGACGGTTCTCGCTGACCAGCCAGGCGAAGTACCGGCCCGCCAGCGCGGAGACGTCGACGTCCCGGCCCACTGCGGCAGCGGGCAATCCCGCCGCGACGATCGTCGTCGTCAATGACGGCTGGCTCGCCACCAGCACCTCGTGCCCCGCGGCCCGGGCAGCCCACCCCAGCTGGACCGCGGGGAAGAAATGCGACGGCCACGCCCAGGTGACGAAAAGGACTCGCATAGTTCCTCCCTCAATCATGTCCCACCCTCACCTCACGGGGTCGAGCGGTGATCGAGAGCGGCCGAGGGATGCCCCGCCGTTCGCCGAAGGGTCCTTGAACTGGAATCGAGTACAGGCCCGTACCTCTTGAACCCAAGCCATACCCCTTCGGAGGCACACAGTGAGTCTTGAGACCAGCGCGGAACCCATTGTCGAGTTGCTCGCGTCCGTGGTTGGCCTGACGCCAGAGGAGGTCGCCGGGCCGGCGGCGAACGAGTCCTTTCTCGGCCTCGGGGGCACCTCCGTCTCAGCGATGAACTTCGTCGCTACCGTTGAGGAGGAGCTCGGTCTCATCGTCGACCTCGGTCAGCTCATCGGGCCCGCGCCGGTCTCGAAGGTTCTGGCCGCGGCCGTGTCAGGTGGCCCGGCGCTGACCGCCGGCGAGCCCGCCCTCGAACTCAGCCGCCCCGCCGTTCCTGAGCAGGACGGCTACCTGACCGCCGAGCGCTTCATTGGCGGCACCAGCATGCACGAGATCGTGAGCGGTGAGCTCTTCGGCCCGCTCGATGAGACTGTTCTCCGCGCCGGGCTCGACTGGCTGGTCGTCCGGCACGAAGGCCTGCGGACCGTCTTCGAGGAGAGTCCGGACGGCTACCGCCGCCGTGTCCTGCCGGCTGGAAGCCGCGCGTCACCCGGCAGACGCTGCGTCTGCCGGCCGGCGCCGACGCAGCCGGAATCGTCCACTCCACCCTGGTCCGCAGCTCGGCTCACCTCATCTCCACCTTCGGCGCTCCCGCGCACGCGTTCGTGCTTACCCGCTTCTCGGCCGAGCACCACCTGCTGTCCCTGGTCATCCACCACGCGCTGGCCGACAGCTGGGCCGTCGGGCTGCTCTGGAAGGAACTGGCCGCCTTTTACCAGGCGGAGACCGCCGGGGAACACGCCGAGCTGCCGCCCGCCCCAGGTCTCGACCACCTGCTTGAGCGTTCCGAGCGGCTTGCGCCCCACGCCGAGGAGGCCGCCCGCCAGCGTGTCGCCGAGCTGGATGGCTACCCGACTGTGGTCGAGTTGCCGAGCGACCAGCCCCGCCCCGCCCGGTTCGACTTCGCGGGGAGCCGGGTGCACTTCACTCTCGGGCAGGAGGCCAAGGCAGCCGTCGACGCCGTCGCAGCCCGGAGCAAGGTCACCCACAGCACCGTGCTGCTGTCCGCCTGGGAGCTGGCCGTGGCCCGCCGCGCCGCCGTCGACCGCTTCCTCGTTGGCATCAGCGTGGCCGGGCGGACGGACGCCACCTCACTGCGGTTGCTCGCCCCGTGTGCCGCGCTCATCCCGATCCGCTGTGACCTCGGGGGCAACCTGACAGTCGCCGACCACCTGGAGCGGACCTCCGCCGCGGTCGCCGAGGGCGTCAGCGCCTCGTCCGTACCGATCGGCCTCCTCAGCCGCGGGCTGCGCGCGCTGACGGACGGCCGACGCACGCCGCTGATCCAGATCGCCTTTTCCGGTCAGGACACGTTCCTGCCCGACGAGCTGCGGGCCGGAAACCTAAGGATCCGGGTTCACGAGGCGTTCAAAGGCTTCACCTCCGCTGACGCCGCCCTGTTCGTGCTCGGCTGGGGTGACGAGCCGCGGCTGGCAGTCGAGTACGCGCCCTCGGTGTTGTCGGCGACCGAGGCGGCGGCGCTGGCCGAGGCGGTCGAGGCGACCGTGCTGGAGCTGGCCGTGCACTACGACGAGCCGCTGACGCGGGTGCGCGCCATGTCGGAACGGCAGCGGGCCGACGTGGCCGCATTTGGCCGGGCCGACGTGGCGGGCTGGCTCCCCGATAACTTCGGCCTCTGGCACCACCTGGAGCGGCGGATGCTGGAGCACTGGGACCAGGCCGCCGTCCACGACCCGGGCCGGGACGTCAAGCTCAGCTATGGGCAGCTCATGCATGCCGTCTCCGCCCAGGCGCGGGTACTGGCGGCGAGCGGCGTCGGAGAAGACGATCTCGTGGCGGTGGCGCTTCCCCGCTCGGCCGGGGAGGTCGTGGCGGTGCTGGCCGCGCTTCGGCTCGGTGCGGCCTACCTGCCCTTGGACAGGCAGAGCCCGGTCGAACGGCTCGGCCGGATCCTCGCGACGGCAGGCCCAGCGGCTGTGATCGGCGACGAGGCGGTACTGGCCAGGCTCGATGGCGTGCTGCCGGAGGGCTGCGTGCCCTGCCTGCCGCCGAACCTGAAAGCCGGGCAGTCCTCGGCCCTGCTGCCCACCCCGTCGGACGACCCGGAGAAGACCGCTTACGTGATGTTCACGTCGGGTTCCACCGGAGAGCCGAAGGGGGTAGTCGTCCCGCACCGGTCAGTGATCCGGCTGATGCTGGACGGAGGGATCTCCGGCAACCGCCCCGGCGAGCGCGTGCTGCGCCTGGGGCCGCTCAGCTTCGACATCTCCGTCCTTGAGCTATTCGGGGCGCTGCTCAACGGCGGCACCCTGGAGATCTTCCCGGACGAGCTGCCGCATCCGTCGGCGATGGCCGCGTTCTTCCGCACCTACGAGATCGGCTTCGCGGCGCTGCCGCCGGCCGTGTTCCGCAGCCTCGCCGAACACCGGCCGGACGCGTTCGCCACGGTCCGACGGGTCCTCGTCGGCGGCGACGTGGTGCTGCCCGAGCCGGTCCGCGCAGTGCTCAAACGGAATCCCGGCCTGATCGTGGCCAACGCTTACGGGCCGACCGAGAACGGGGTCGTGAGCACCCAGCACGATCTCCGCGACGCCTGCGAGGTGGGTTTTCCGCTGCCGATCGGGCGGCCCATCCCCGGCACCGAGGTGCGGGTCCTCGACGCGAGCGGCGGGGCCGTCCCGCCTGGCGGTATCGGCGAGCTGTGCTGCTTCGGCGACGGCCTGGCGGTCGGCTATCTCGGAGACGAGGAGCGGACCGCCAAGGCGTTCATCGAGATCGACGGCGAGCGCTGCTACCGTACCGGCGACCTGGTCCGCTGGGATACTCAAGGGCGGCTCCGTTTCCTCGGACGCGCCGACAGCCAGGTCAAGATCCGCGGCTACCGGATCGAGACCGGCGAGGTCCAGGCGCGGATCGCCGCTCACCCGTCTGTCGCGGAGGCCGTGGTGGCAGCGGTCGGCGATGACTCCGATTCACGCCGGCTGCTCGCCGTGGTAGTCCTGCGTGAGCCGCTGGATGACCCGCTCGACCAGCTCAAGCGGTTCGCGGGCGAGGGCCTGCCGCGGGCGATGATGCCCGAGCTCTGGGCGATCGTCCCGGAGATCCCGCTGACTCCTAACGGCAAGCATGACGTGCGCCGTCTCGAGTCGCTGGCCGTCAAAGCGAACCCGCACTTCTGAGCTGACGACGCTCCCTGGAGAACAGGCCATGAGAAGCTCCATCCAGCGCGGGCCGGCCACCGATGAGTCCGACCGGCGCCGCCTCGACCAACTCGTCGACCACTGGTCACGGGAGACTCCAGCCGCGGTCGCCGTCCGCTGCGATGGCGTCGACACGACTTACGGTGACCTGGTCGGCGGCGCCGACCGGGTCGCGGCCGGCCTGCGGGCGGCGGGGGTCAGCAACGGCGAGGTAGTCGTGGTACGGCTGCCGCGCGGAGTCGCCCTTTACCAAACCCTGCTCGCGGTGCTGAAGTGCGGCGCGATCTACGCCGCGCCTGACCCGTCATGGCCTGCGGCTCGCTGCGCCCAGCTGGTGGAGCGGACCGCGGCCCGCTGGTTCGTCGGGGGCACCGGCGCCGACCAGGCAGACGACTCGCACGCCGGTACCGCCCGGCACCTGTACTTCGACGCGCTGCTCTCCTGCGACGGGGTGTTCCACCCCGCTCCCGGCGACCTGGAGAGCCCGGCCTGCGTGTTCCTGACCTCGGGTTCCACCGGCCAGCCGAAGGCCGCATTGATGCGACATTGCTCGGTGCTGCGGGTCGCACGCGATCCGATCCTCGGGTTTGCCCAGGCCGGGACGGACGCGTGCGTTCTGCAGGCCGCCCCAAGCCCGTGGGACGCCTTCGCGATGGAACTCTGGGCACCGCTGGTGCACGGCGGCACGGTGGTAGTTGACGCCGGGAAGCATCTCGGCCCGCACGAGGTCCGGGCGGCGATCGAGCTAGGCGTCAACCGGATGTTCCTCACCACCTCGCTGTTCAACCTCATCGCCGACACCGATCCGGCGGTGTTCGCCGGGCTGCACACCCTCATCTCAGGCGGGGAACGTGCCTCAACCCGTCACTTCAACCTGGTGCTCGCCGCTAACCCGGGCCTGCGGCTCATCAACGGCTACGGCCCGGTGGAGGCGTGTGTATTTACCAACGCCTTCTCGATGCCGGAAAGCGGATGGGCCGAGGAGGTGCCGCTCGGCGAGGCGATAGCCGGAACCACGGTCTACATCCTCGACGCCCACCAGAAGATCGTCCCGTACGGGGAGCCCGGCGAGATCGCGATCGCGGGGCAGGGACTCGCCCTCTGCTACATCAATGCTCCCGAGGCCACCAGCGAGGCGTTCCGGATGCTGGCCGATCCGGATTCCGCCGGGGGTCCCGTCCGGATCTACCTGACCGGTGACCGGGGACGGCTGGACGCGGAGCGCGGCCTGATCTTCCTCGGCCGGGGCGACCGCCAGGTGAAGATCCGGGGAGTACGGGTCGAGCCGGCCGAGGTGGAGGCGGTCGTCGCCGCCGTGCCCGGCGTAGCGAGGGCGGTTGTGCAGGCCCTGCCGTACGGCGCGCCCACCAAGACCCACCTGGCCGCGTGCGTGGTCCCGGTCGATCCGGCCGCGACCCTGTCCGGTGCCCAGATCAAGGCGGCCGTACGGCGCCGCATGCCGGACGGATTCGTCCCCGACTTCGTGTTCCAGATCGCGGATACGCCGCTCACACCCAACGGCAAGCTCGACGAGGCCGGGCTCGCCCTGATCATCGCAGAGCTCCGCACCGTCGCGTCCGCCGAGGCGGCCACGCCGGCCGGCGATGAGCTGCCCGAGCAGGTGCGCGAAATCATGACCGAGGCGGCGGCAAAGCTCGGCACACCGATCGGCCCCGACATCGATGTCTTCGACAACGGCGGCACCTCGATCACCGCGATCCTGCTCGCGCACTGGCTGACCGAGCGCGCCGGCGAGAGGATCACCGCGGTCCGGGTGATGGAGCTGGGCACTCCCCGCAAGCTCGCGGAGTTGCTGCCGGAGACATCGGCCCCGGACAAGACCGCTCCGGCGCCAGCGCCGTCAGCGCAGCCGTCCGAGCAGCGATGGATCTCGGGAGTGCCCGTCCCGCAGTGGCGGTTCTGGTTTCTCGATGCCCGCAACCCTGGAACCGGGGACGTGGTCTGCCCGCTCGAGTTCTACCTCAAGGGGATCGTCGATCCGGAGCTGATGTCGGCCGCGATCCGCGAGGTCGTCTCGCGGCACGAGGCGCTCCGTACCCAGCTGGTGCGGGTCGGCGAGCGCGGGGTAGCGGCCCGTGTCGTCGCGATCGAAGAACTCTGTGACGTGCTGCGGGTGCACCGCGTGCGGACCTCCGAGGAGGCGGTCGAGATCGCCGACGCGCTCCAAGCCGAGCCGTTCGACCTCACCGCCGGGATCCCCGTCCGGGCCGCGCTGATCACCCTGCCCGGCCGCAAGCACCTGCTTTCTTTCGCCATCCACCACACCGCCTTCGACGGCTGGTCCATCCGGCTGTTCTGCCGGGACCTGTCAGCCGCCTACCGGGCCATCGCCGAGTGCACCCCGCTGCCGCCGGCCGAGCCGACCCGCTATCACCAGAGCTGGCTCGACCAAGACCTGAGCGAGTCCGACACCGACCGGATCGAGCTCATGGAATGGTCGCGCGGCCTGCTCGGGGTGCCTGACCTGCCCATCGTCGAGCCGGGCACGCTCGCGCCGTCGTCTGCTACGGCCGAGGTCTGGGCGGACCTGCCGCCGTCGGTGCTGGCCGCCGCCAGAGACCGCATGACCAAGCGGACCGGCACCGTCCAGACGCTGCTGCTCGCCTCATGGGTCCGGGCGCTGCGCAGGCTCACCGGCGCGGACGACTTCGCGATCGGCATCCCGGTCACCGGCCGGACCGCGGCCGGATCCCTGGAGGTGATCGGCTGCTTCGCTAACGGAGTCGCCGCCCGGTTCACCGGCTCCCCCGGCCGCGGCTTCGACGCCGACCTCGCTGACGCCGAGCGCGAACTCGCGCTCGCTCTCCGGTTTCAGTTCATGCCAACCGAGCTGCTGCTCCGCGAGGAATCGCGCGACCGCACCCGCAACCCGTTCTGCCAGGCCGGGTTCGTGGTGCAGGACGCTCGCCGTCCCCTGCTCGGCCTACCGGGCGTGGATGTCACGACCCGGCGTCGGCTCCGGGCTGCGTCGGCGTTCGAGGTCACCGCCGAACTGTTCGTCGGCGAGTCCGCGATCGAGGCGCACGTCTGGTACCGCACCGACGTCCTGACCCCGGAGCGCGCAGCCGAGCTGGCCGGGCTCTGGAGCGAGGAGACAGCCGCCGCCGTGACTCTTCCCGCCGGGACGTGAGGTGCCCTCCAACCCGTCTCCACCCCCCCTCCAACCAGGCGACCGATCCTTTTTCAGAGAGATCAAGGAGACGACCAATGGTCGAACGCACTCTGATCGTGGCCCGGCTCGATCCGGGCCACCGGGAAGAGGTGGCCGAGCTTTTCTCGGCGTCGGACGAGACCCAGCTGCCGTTGATGCTCGGTGTCACGCGCCGCACCCTGTTCACCTTCCACGACCTGTACTTCCACCTCGTCGAGACCGACGGGGCGCTGAAGCCGCAGCTGACAGAGATCCGTCGGCATCCGCTGTTCCGGCAGATCGACGAGAGCCTGTCCAGGCACGTCAAGCCCTACCACCCGTCATGGCGCGAGCCCAAGGACGCCATGGCCGCCCCGTTCTACGAGTGGAAGAGGAATGATGCTTGACACGCGCATCCGGAAGGCCGCCCTGGCCGACGTCGCGGCCAACCGGCGGCGCGGCGGTGACATCCGGGTGGTACTCGGCCCGAAGACCGCCGGAGCCACCACAGGGTTCCTCGGGGTACTGACCCTGGAGCCGGGAGAATATGTCTCCGAGCACTACCACCCCTATTCCGAGGAATTCCTCTATGTG
This sequence comes from uncultured Actinomycetota bacterium, assembly GCA_963785645.1. Classification (GTDB taxonomy): domain Bacteria; phylum Actinomycetota; class Actinomycetes; order Streptosporangiales; family Streptosporangiaceae; genus Trebonia. Next base: position 287,922 of record CAWAWG010000009.1, on the reverse strand, counting down.
ACCTCCGGCTCCATGACCGTCCTGGTGGACGGCGAGCCGGCCGAACTCTCGGCCGAGGAGGGCGTGCTTGTGCCGATCGGCGTCCGGCACAAGGTGGTCAACCTGAGCGACGCCACCGCCACGTGCGTCTTCCAGCTCTGCCCGCTGGCACCCGACCCGGCGCTCGGTCATGTCGACACCGAGCCGCTGGTCTGCCCGGACGCCTCGCACCCGGAAATCGTCCGATGAGCCGCCGCAGGGTCGCCGCGATCACCGGGATCGGCGTGATCGCGCCCGGCGGCACCGACACCGAGGCGTTCTGGAAGCTGCTGACCGAGGGACGAACCGCGACGCGCAAGCTCAGCCTGTTCGACGCCTCGAGGTTCCGGTCGAAAATCGCCGCGGAATGCGACTTCGACCCGATCGCCGCTGGCCTAACCGAGGAGCAGGCCACCAATCTCGACCGCGCGGCCCAGTTCGCACTGGTCGCCTCGATTGAGGCTGTCGCCGACAGCGCGATCGGCGAGTTCATCCCGGAGCGGACGGGCGTGGTGATAGGCAGCGCGGTCGGCAACACCAGCAGCCTGGAGGACGGCTATGTTGCCGTAAGCGAGCACGGCGAGAAGTGGCTGGTCGATGAGGCCCTGGCCGCCGACGGGCTGTACGAGCAGTTGGTGCCGAGCAGCATTCCCAAGGAAATCGCCTGGAGGTTTGGCGCCGAGGGGCCGGTCGCGATGGTGTCCACTGGCTGTACCTCAGGCCTGGACGCCGTCGGGCACGCGGTCCAGCTTATCGAGGAGGGCAGTGCCGACGTAGTGCTCGCCGGGGCCACCGACGCCCCGATTTCTCCCATCAGTGTCGCCTGCTTCGACGCCATCAAGGCAACCTCCCGCAACAACGACAACCCGGCGACGGCGGCCCGTCCGTTCGACGCGGACCGCGACGGCTTCGTCATCGGCGAGGGCTCCGCGATGTTCGTGCTTGAGGACACCGAGGCCGCCCGGGCCCGCGGCGCGCATGTATACGCCGAGATCCCCGGCTACGCCAGCCGCGGCAATGCCTACCACATGACGGGCCTGAAGAGCGATGGCCTCGACATGGCCGAGGCCATCACCGTCGCCCTCGACCGGGCCGGGCTGGAGCCGACCGACGTCGATTACATCAACGCCCACGGCTCTGGCACCAAGCAGAACGACCGGCACGAGACGGCCGCGTTCAAGAAGGCGCTCGGCGAGCGGGCCTATGAGGTACCAGTCAGCTCCATCAAGTCGATGGTCGGGCACTCGCTGGGGGCAATCGGCTCTATTGAGATCGCAGCCTGCGCGCTTGCGATCGAACACGGAATCGTTCCACCGACCGCCAATCTCGACTCGAACGATCCCCAGTGCGACCTCGACTACGTACCCAAGACAGCCCGGTTCGCCGCGGTTGACGTCGCGCTGACGGTCGGTAGCGGCTTCGGAGGCTTCCAGACCGCGATGTTGCTGCAACGACCGGAGCCGAGATGAACAGGATGCAGGAGGACCTCCCGGTTGTCACGGGGCTCGGGGTAATCGCCCCCAACGGGATCGGGACCGAGGAGTACTGGGCCGCGACCCTATCTGGGAAGAGCGGGATTGACAGAATCACCGCCTTCGACCCGAGCAGCTATTCCACGGTCCTCGCAGGATCGGTCACCGGGTTCGTCGCGGCCCAGCACGTGCGCGGCAAGCTGGTCGTGCAGACCGACCGGTGGACCCAGTTCGGCCTGGCTGCCACCGCGCTCGCGCTCCGCGATGCCCGGCTCGACCCGAAGACGCTGCCCGCCTACGGACTGGGCGTCATTACCGCCGCCTCGTCGGGCGGCAACGAGTTCGGCCAGCGTGAGATCGAACAGCTGTCGAAAATCGGCCCGGAGGCGGTCGGCGTTTACCAGTCCATCGCCTGGTTCTACGCCGCCTCCACCGGCCAGGTATCCATCGCCAACGGTGCCCGCGGCCGGTGCGGCGTGCTCGTCGCCGAGCAGGCGGGCGGACTCGACGCGCTTGGCCAGGCTCGCCGGACGCTCCGGGAGGACGGCGGCGCGGTCATCTGCGGCGGCACCGAGGCGCCGCTCTCACCGTACGCGCTGGTCTGCCAGATCAAGGGTGGCGGCCTTTCCGCCGCTACGGATCCCGAGACCGCCTACCTTCCGTTCGATGCCCGCGCGGCGGGTCACGTGCCTGGGGAGGGCGGCGCGATGATGATCATCGAGAACACCTCCTCGGCTCGGGAGCGCGGCGCCACTCCGTACGGTGCGATCGCCGGCTATGCGGCTGGCTTCGATCCGCGTCCCGGCAGCGGGCGCCCGCCCGTTCTCGCCCGGACCATCAGTGCGGCGCTCACCGACGCGGGCCTGGCCGCCGACGATATCGACGTGGTCTTCGCCGACGCCGCCGGTATCCCGGAACGGGACCGCCAGGAGTCCGCCGCGATCGCCGCGGTCTTCGGCCCGCACGCCGTTCCGGTGACCGCGCCGAAGACCATGACCGGGCGGCTGTATGCCGGCGGCGGTGCGGTCGACACGGCCGCCGCGCTGCTCTCGATCCGCGACGGGGTGATCCCCCCGACGACCGGGACCAGTGAGCTCGCGCCCGGCCACGCCATCGACCTCGTTCTCGGCGAGCCGCGGGAGGCCCCGATCCGCACCGCGCTGGTGATCGCCAGGGGCCACGGCGGCTTCACCTCAGTACTGATCGTCCGGGCGGCGTGACGCCTCGGGAAAGGAAGGAACAGAAAATGCCACAGTTCACTGTCGACGAGCTCAAGCGGGCAATGCTCACCGCCGTCGGCGAGGACGAATCGATCGACCTGGAGCGCGACATCCTCGACGTGCCAATGGCCGACCTCGGTTTTGACTCACTCGCGCTGATGGACGTCGCCGACATCCTCGGGCGGGAGTACGGGATCGAGATCCCCGAGGACCAGATCGAGGAGACCATGGCGACGCCGCGGAAGGCCGTCAGCTACGTAGAAGAACTCCTGCTGGGTCAGTCGGTATGAGCGGGACCACTGACAACAGGATCATCATCGGCGCGCCGCTCGACCTGGTCTGGGACATGACCAACGACCTCGAGTCCTGGCCTGAGCTGTTCTCCGAGTACGCGAAGATCGAGATCCTTGAGATCGTCGGCGACGCTGTCCGGTTCCGGCTCACCATGCACCCGGACGAGAACGGCCAGGTATGGAGCTGGGTTTCCGAGCGGACCCCCGACGCCGAGCGCCGCCGCGTCCTCGCCCAGCGGGTAGAGACGGGACCGTTCGAGTACATGCGGATCCGCTGGGACTATGCCGAGGTCGAGGAAGGTGTCGAGATGCGCTGGCGGCAGGAGTTCGCGATGCGCCCGACCGCCCCGCTCGACGACGAGGCGATGACGGACCGGCTCAACCGCAATACCGCCCGCGAAATGTCCCGGATCAAGGGAATCGTGGAGGCGGCCGCCGTCAAGGCCTTCGCCCCATGACCAGCGCGACAAACGCGGTGGAGGCGCTGACCTTGCTGGCCAACGGGTCCGCGGCGGGGATCATGCTCTCCACCGTCATCGGGGTAGCCCCGCTGTTCCTTTCCCTCCCCTACACCCGCTACGTGCAGACCGTGCAGTTCCTGCGACCCCGGTTCGACCCGGCCATGCCGGCCCTCAACGGGCTGACGCTGGTGCTCGATCTGCTCCTGGCGTCCGTCCTCGCCGACGGCGGCGCCCGCTACCGGTTCGCCGCCGCCGGGGTCCTCCAGGTGGCGGTGATGGTCATCTCGATCACCAGGAACGTCCCGGTGAACAAGCTCGTGATGGCGCTCGACCCCGAGCAAGAGCCGTCCGACTGGCAAAAGATCGACCCGCGCCGCCGCTGGCGCGACTGGAATTTCGTCCGCACCTCGCTCGCGCTGCTCGCCTTCGCGGTCAACGTGGCCGCCATCGTTTCCTAGAGAGGGATCATGACCGCACACATTCCCCTGGCCGGCAAACGTGTCCTGGTCACCGGGGCCGGACGCGGCATCGGCCGGGGCATCGTCCGCACTCTCGCCGCGTCCGGCGCCGACGTCGTCGGCGCCTACCGCACCGAGGGCGAGCACATCCAGACCTTCGCCGCCGAGCTGAAGAGCCTGCCCGGCGACCACCACCTGGTACAGGCCGATGTGACCAGCGCCGAGGATGTCGAGTACCTGCTCGGCGAGGTCCGCGCCCGCTTCGGCTCGCTCGACGGCCTGGTCAACAACGCCGGGGTGATCAGCCATATCCCGTTCGAGCAGCTCCCCTACGAGGAGTGGGACCGGGTAGTCGGCACCGATCTCGGCGCTACGTTCCGCGTCATCCAGCAGGCGCTGCCGCTGTTCGGCGCGGGCGCCTCGGTGGTGAACATCGGTTCACGCTCCGCCACCGTCGGCATCCCGACGCGTGCCCACTACACGGCCGCCAAGGCGGGCCTGATCGGGCTGACCCGCTCGCTCGCGAAGGAGTTCGGCGGGCGCGGCCTGCGCTTCAACGTCGTCGCGCCGGGCGTCATCGAGACCGAGGCAGAGCTGCCCGAGGCGGTCGTCCAGAAGTACCGGGGCCTGACCTCCGTGGGCCGCCTCGGCCGCGCGGACGAGGTCGCCCATGCGGTCGCGTTCTTGCTCAGCGACCTGTCGAGTTACATCACCGGCGAGACCCTGAACGTGGACGGAGGCATCTGATGACCTTCCGGGTCCTGCTCAGGATGGAGCTGCACACGGGCCGCGAGGCAGAGTTTGAGAAGGCCTGGCTGGCCGGCGCCGACGTGATCACCGGGCAGCCCGCCAATCTGGGCCAGTGGCTCGCGCCAAGCGCCGATGAGCCCGCCGTCTACTACGTCATCAGCGACTGGACCGATGAGGCGAGCTTCCGCGCCTACGAGCTCAGCGAGGAGCACCAGGAGCACCGCAAGGGGCTCCACCCGTACCGCAGGAGCGGGACGATGGCGGTCATGAACATCGCCCACAGTCTCGCCGGCGCCGCGGCGGTGGGTGCCCCATGACCACGCGCGGTCAGGTCAGGGTCGTGCTCTACGTATCGGAGCCGCACAGCGAGCCCGCCGCCGTCGAGAAGGCCTACCATGCCGTCAGCAGCCAGCTGGCGGCCACGCCCGGCCTGCTCGGCAACGAACTGCTGCGCAGCCTGTCACGTCCGGGCGACTTCGCGGTGATGAGCAGCTGGGCCGGGGTGGCGGCCTTCCGTGCGTGGGAGCAGGCGTCGGAGCACCGGCAGGCCACCGCGCCGATGCGGCCGTACCAGAGCGAGCCAGAAGGGTCCTTCGGGATCTATGAGGTAGTTGGCTCCTACGGGCTCCCGTCCGGGCTGGAGCCGGAAGATGAGCGATGAACAGGGCTCTCGTGATCGGCGGCACCGGCTATCTCGGCCGGGCGGTCTGCCGGGGGATGCTGGAACGCGGGTATGACACCGTATCGGTCGGCCGGCCACAGACCGCGCCGGACGGCTGGACCGTCGAGGAGATCAGCGCGCTGCTTGAGTCCGCCCGCCCGGCGGTCATCGTCAACGCGGCGGGCGCGCTCTGGGAGGTCGATGAGCCGCAGATGGTCCGCGCCAACCAGGAACTGGTGCGGCGACTGGTCGGCGCGATCGCGGCGCTGCCCGGGCAGCGGCCGCGGCTGGTTCACCTTGGCTCGGTTTACGAATACGGGACCCCGCCGGGCGGCCCACGGCTGCTGGACGAGAGGTCGCCGGAGCGGCCGGTTACCGCGTACGCCCGCACCAAGCTGGCCGGATCGCGGGCGGTCGTCGAGGCCGCGGCCGCAGGCCGGATCAATGGCGTGGTGCTGCGCCTGTCAACCGTCCTCGGTCCAGGGGCCCCGTCAAGCAGCCTGTTCGGGATGCTCGTTGAGCAGCTGAAAGCCTCACCGGAAACTCTGGCGGTTCCCGACCTCGCCGAAGAGCGGGACATCCTCGACCTCGACGACATGGTCGAGGCCGTCTTCGCCGCGGTTCGCACGCACAGCTGCCTGCCCCTGTTCAACATCGCCTCAGGACGGCCCAGCCGGCTGGAGGATCTCGTGCGGGAGCTGGTGCGGATCAGCGGTAAGCCGGTGACCCGGGTCCCCGTTGCCCGCACTGGTATGCGACGCGACGCCGACATCGACGCCTCCCCGCGCTTCGACATCTCCGCCGCCCGGCGCTTTCTGCACTGGGAACCGCACCGCACCCCGCAGCAGTCTCTTTCCAAACTCTGGCGGGCATCGATCGGCTTTCCAGCTCTGCTCTAACGCGCCAGGCGACCCTTCATGCATGACCACCACGGACGGAGGCCAACGACCGTGACCGAGCAGGTCAGGCAAGCCATCCTCGAGCAAGCACGCAAGTACTTCCGCAGCCGCGAGTCCCACATCGGGTTCGTCCCGGGTGTGACCATGATCCAGAGCTCGGGGGCGGTGCTCGACGAGGACGACTGCGCCGCCTTGGTCGAGCAGGCCCTCAATATGAAGATCGCCTCGGGCGCCGCGTCGATCCGGTTCGAACGGCTCTTCGCCCGGACGCTCGGGCTCCGCAAGGCGCATCTCACCAACTCCGGTTCCTCCGCCAACATGCTCGCGCTCTCCGCGCTCTGCCAGCCGGAGCTCGGGGACCGCGCACTGCGTCCAGGCGACGAGGTGATCACCGTGGCGACCAGCTTCCCCACCACGGTCAACCCGATCCTGCAGCACGGGCTCGTGCCGGTCTTCGTCGACATCGAGCTCGGAACGTACAACACCACGCTGGACCGGATCGCGGCCGCGCTGACGCCCAAGACCCGGGCGATCATGATGGCGCACACTCTCGGCAACCCGTTCCCGGTGGCCGAGATCGCCGAGTTCGCGCACGCTAACGACCTGTTCCTCGTCGAGGACAACTGCGATGCCGTGCTGTCGACGTACGGCGGCCGGACCACCGGGACCTTCGGTGACCTTGCCACCGTCAGCTTCTACCCGGCACACCACATCACGATGGGCGAGGGCGGCTGCGTGCTCACTGACAGCATCGAACTCGCCCGGATCGTGGAGTCGCTGCGAGACTGGGGCCGTGACTGCTGGTGCGAGCCGGGCGAGGACAACAAGTGCCTGCGCCGGTTCTCCCAGAGCGTGGACAACCTGCCCGCGGGCTACGACCACAAGTACATCTTCTCCCACGTCGGCTACAACCTGAAGACGACCGACCTCCAGGCCGCACTGGGCCTCACCCAGCTGAATAAGCTGGCGGAATTCGTCGCGGCCCGGCGGCGCAACTGGCAGCGCCTGCGGGAGGGCCTCGACGGAGCGCCCGGCCTGCTGCTCCCGGAGCCGACCCCGGGCAGTGACCCGAGCTGGTTCGGCTTCGTGATCACGGTCTCGCCCGACGCGCCGTTTACCCGCCGGGAACTCGTCGCCTTCCTTGAGGGCCGGCGCATCGCCACCCGGCTGCTGTTCGCGGGCAACCTGACACGGCAGCCTGCCTACCGCGGCCAGGAGTACCGGGTAGTCGGCGACCTCCACAACAGCGACATCGTCACCGAGTCGACGTTCTGGATCGGGGTCTATCCCGGGATCACCAGCGAGATGACCGACTACATGATCTCCACGATCCGCGAGTTCGTCTGCGGGGGCGCGCGATGAGCACCGCCTCCACCCTCAGCGAAGACCTGGCCGCCAGCCCGGCTTTCACGGTGCCGCTGCGGGTCGGCACCCCCAACATCGGTGACCGGTACGCGTTCTGGGCCCGGATGAACGCCGCGTTCGACCGCGGCTGGCTGTCCAACGGCGGTCCGCTGATGGAGGAGTTCGAGCAGCGCGTCGCCCTGATCGCGGGCACCCGCCACGCGGTCGCAACCAGCAATGCCACGGCCGCGCTCCAGCTGGCAGTCCGGGCGGCCGGGCTGACCGGCGAGGTAATCGTGCCGTCTCTGACCTTCGCCGCCACCGCCCATGCGGTCTCCTGGCTGGGCCTGGACCCGGTCTTCTGCGACGTCGACCCAGCCACCGGCCAGATCGACCCGGGCCACGCCGAGTCGCTCATCACCTCCGCGACGTCCGGGATCATGGCAGTCCACCTTTGGGGACGGACGGCTCCCGTTGCCGCGCTTGAGGACCTGGCCGCCCGCCGCAGGCTCAGCCTGTTCTTCGACTCCTCGCATGCCTTCGCCTGCACCCATGCGGGACGTCCGGTCGGAACGGGCGGGACCGGGGAGATCTTCTCCTTTCACTCCACCAAGTTCGTCAACGCCTTCGAGGGCGGAGCGCTGGTCACCGATGACGACGCGCTGGCCGCGCGGGTGCGCAGCATGCGCAACTTCGGCCTGGTCGCCGAGGACGAGGTCGCCTACGTCGGGATCAACGCGAAGATGAGCGAGGCGTGCGCCGCGATGGGGCTGACCTCGCTCGACAGCCTGGAGACCTTCGTCGTCCGCAACGAGGCAAACCACCGCGCCTACGTCGCGGGCCTCGCCGGGACGCCCGGTCTCCGGCTGATCCCGTTCGACGAGCAGGAGCGGAACAACTTCCAGTACGTGATCCTCCAGGTGCTGCCGGAAGCCCGCCTGGACCGGGACGGGCTGCTGGCGGTGTTGAAGCGCGAGAACGTGATCGCCCGTCGGTACTTCCGTCCCGGCTGCCACGAGATGGCCCCCTACCGGAGGTCGACGCGGTTGCCGCACTCCGAGACGCTGGCCGCGACGGTGCTGGCCTTGCCGACCGGCATGCAGGTCGGGGAAGCAGGCATCGCCCAGATCTGCCGGATCATCCGGAAGGCACTGCGGTGACCAGCGCCGCAGCGCCGTACTTCCCGATGCGGCGGACCTGCCCGTTCTCACCTCCCCCGGAGTACGCCGAGCTGCGCCGGACGGCCCCGGTGGCGAAGGTGTCGCTGCCGAACGGCCAGGACGCCTGGGTCGTCACCCGCTACGACGATGTCCGGGAGCTGCTCAACGACCCGCGGATCTCCTCCGACCGGTCCCGTCCCGGCTACCCCTTCCTCACCAAGGAGCTGGAGTACCTGCGGGAGATCAAGGTCTTCGTCGGGATGGACCCGCCGGAGCACGGCCCGCACCGGCGGATGTTCGTGCCCGAGTTCACCGCCGCGCGGATCCGGGCGCTCCGGCCGTCGATCGAGAGCTATGTCGAGGAGTGTTTCGACCGGATGGAGGCGCTGCACCGTGAGCACGGCGTCGTCGACCTGGTCACCGAACTGGCGCTTCCAGTGCCGACCCGGGCAATCGGCGAATTGCTCGGAGTCCCCCCGGCGGACCTGCCGCGTTTCCACGCCCTGACGGCCGACCTGCTCTCGCCCGGCGACAATCCGTCGGTCTTCAAGGAGCTGGTCGCGTTCATGCACTCTCTCGTCGCCGGCAAGCACGCGGACCCGACGCCCGACCTGCTCGGCCGGGTCGCGGCCGGGTACGTGGCGACCGGGGATCTGCAGCAGCACGAGCTCACCCTGATCTCCCTGCTGCTGCTCCTGGCCGGCTACGAGACGACCGCGAACATGATATCGCTGGGGGCGCTGCTCCTCCTGCGCGAGGAGGAGCTGACCGCCAAGCTACGGGCCAACCCGGAGTTCGCACCCCGGTACGTCAACGAGATGCTGCGCTACTTCACGGTCGCGGAGCTCGCCACCTGCCGGACCGCGCTCGCCGACATCGAGATCGGCGGAGTCCTGATCAAGGCGGGTGAGGGCGTGATCCCGCTCGGACTCGCCGCCGACCATGACCCGGAGGTCTTCCCCGACCCTGACCGCTTCGACCCCTTCCGGGAGGGACCGCGGCACCTGGCATTCGGGCACGGCCCGCATCAGTGCCTCGGTAGCCACCTGGCCCGCCTGGAACTGGAGACGGTCTTCGCCGCGCTGCCGCGGCGGCTGCCTGCGCTGCGGCTCGCCGTCCCGCTGGCGGAGATCCAGTTCAAGCCGGAGACCGCGCTGTACGGCGCGGAGAGGCTGCCCGTCACCTGGGAGTCCCGATGAGATTGACCGTAGACACCGAGCGCTGCATCGCCTCAGGAGAGTGTGTCGCCGCCCTGCCCGAGGTCTTCCGCCAAGACGATTCCGAGGGTTACGCGGAGACCTACCGCGAGCCATCGGACACGCAGTACGAGACAGTCCGCCGGGCCGCCGCCGGGCTGCCCGGTCCAGGCGATCCGGCTCGACTGAGCCGCCAAAGGAACTCGAATTCCCCCTGCTGGGATACCAATGTCCCCGCAGTGGTCATCAGGAGTGGAGAGTTGTCAATGGATGTCATGGCGCTGACGGAGGTCGGCCTGGGCGACGCCCCGCGGGTTGGGCGAAAGGCCGCTGTCCTCGGTGGGCTGCTCGCTGCCGGGTTCGCCGTTCCGGCTGGCTGGTGCGTCTCCGCCGAGCAGCTTGAGGAGGCCTTCGGCCCGGGCGGCGACAGCCAGGTGCTGCGCAAGTGCCTGGCCGAGGTCGTCGCTGAGGCAGGTGCCACCCCGCTGGCGGTTCGGTCGTCGGGCGTTGCCGAAGATCTTGCGGGAATGTCGTACGCGGGCCAGTACGAGTCGGTGCTGAATCGGCGCGGCCTGGACGAGGTCTGTGCCGCCGTCCGGATCTGCTGGGAGTCAGGCCTCAGCGAACGGGTCGCGGTCTATCAGGGCGGGGCCCGGGGCACCGGGGTCGGCGTGCTGATCCAGGAGATGGTCGACGCCGACGTGGCGGGGGTGGCATTTTCCGTCAACGTGCTGACCCGCGACCCCGACGAGGTGGTCGTAAACGCGGTCGGCGGACTCGGCGAGGCGCTGATGTCCGGGGAGGCCACCGCCGAGGAGTGGACCTTCAAGGCCGGGACCGCCACCCGGACCCGGCCGGAGGGTGTCGCCACCCCCAGGCAGATCGTCGAGGTAGCTGAACTGGCTAAGGCCGTGGAGCGCTGGGCGGGGGCACCGCAGGACGTCGAGTGGGCGTTCCACGGCGGGAAGCTCTGGCTGCTGCAGGCCCGTCCCGTCACCGGCCTTCGCGGTGACCTGGTCCCGCACGTGCCGATCCCGGTCGAGATCCCGCCGGGGACCTCGATGCGGGACCCGAACTTCGACCGCCCGTGGACCCCGTTCGCCGGTTCGGTTTTCCTGCCGGTCTTCACCGAAGGGTCCCCGTACGTGTTCGCCTTCACCACCGGCGCCCGGCCCAAGCCGGTGCTGATCGGCGGCTGGCCGTACGTCAACCAGCAGGTCGGGAGCGCTGTCGAGCTGGTCGCCAAGCTGGAGGAGATCGCCAAGCGGGTGGCAGCCGGCGACACCGTCCGGATCGTCGAGCAGTGGGAAGGCGGATGGAAGGCCGAGGTCCGCGGCGATGTAGAGCGGCTACGTGCGACTAGCCTGTCCGCTCTCGACGACGCCGGGCTCGCCGCTCACCTGGAGGCCGTCCGCGCTGCGTTCGGCCGCCACCACTTGCGCTACTTCAAGCTCACCGGGGCCTCGGCCAGCCTGCTCGGTCACCTCGGGGCCGCCTGCGCTGAGCTGCTCGGCTGGGACAGCGCCAAGACCCTGGAGTTGCGCGGCGGCCTGGAGGGCGACCACGTGCAGGCCACCTCGCTGCTCGGTGACCTCGCCCGGATCGCCGCTCGCATTCCCGCCTCACGCGCGGCCGTTGAGCGCGGCGAACTGCCTGAGGACCCGGAGTTCCGCGAGGCGTTCGCCGCCTACGTCGATTCCTACGGCCACCGCACCACCGGTTTCACGCTCACCGACCCGACACTTGCCGAGCAGCCTTCCGTCCTGCTCGGGCTGGTCCGCGCCCGGCTGGATGTCCCCGGCGACCTCGCCGCTGAGCGGGAGCGCCTCGCGGCCCGCCGCGAGGCGGCCGTTGCCGAGGCGCGCGCGGCGCTCGCCGGCAAGACTGAGGCAGACCGGGAGCGGTTCGAGCGCTGCCTGGCCTGCTCCGACATCAGTGCCCCGGTCCGCGATGAGAAGTCGTTCTACGCGGTGTCCCTGTGGGGCCTGCTGCGCTACGCGATGCTCGAGGCGGGACGGCGCCTAGTCGAGGCCGGGGCGCTGCGCGTCCGCGATGACGTCCTCTTCCTCGAGTACGGCGAGGTGCTCGCGGCGCTCTCCGGCGAGGTGCTCGCGGACGGTGCGGTCCAGACCCGCAAGGGAGAGTACGCCTGGGCGCTCGCGCACCCCGGACCACCAATGCTCGGCGCCCCGCCAACCCCGCCAGTGCCCGAGCCCGGCATGACCCCGCCGACTCCCGCCGCGGTTGCGATTATGGCGGCGTCGGAGTGGACGATGCGCGTGTTCGGCGCCGGGGCCTCAGCCGCCCGCCAGGAGGAGCACACCCTGCACGGAGTGGCGGCCTCGGCCGGGCACTACACCGGCTCGGCCCGGATCATCCGCAGCGCCGCCGAGTTCGGCAAGCTCCGGGCGGGCGAGGTACTGGTCTGCCCCGAGACGACCGCCCAGTGGGCGATGCTCTTCCCGTCAGTCGGGGCGCTGGTCACTGAGCGCGGCAGTCTGCTCTCTCACCCGGCGGTCCTCGCCCGCGAATACGGCGTGCCCGCCGTGGTAGCAACCAGAAGCGCCACCACGTTCTTTGCCGACGGTGACCTCATCACCGTCGATGGCTCCGCCGGGACGGTTCGCAGGGAGACTCGCTCATGACCCGCATCGATGTCCATCACCACGCGATCCTGCCGCGGATCGCCGAGCTCATGCGCCAGGTCGGCGCCCCGTTCAAGATCCCGTGGACGATGGAGAGTACCGAACGGCTGCTGGACGAGTGCCGGATCGAGCACGCGCTGATCTCCAACCCCATCCCCGGCGATTTCTTCACCGCCGCCGATACCGCCGCCCGCTTCAACCGGGAAGCCAACGAGGCCGTGGCGGAGTTCAGCGCCGAGCACCCAGGCCGGTTCGGGCTGCTCGCAGCGCTGCCGATGCCCCATGTCGACGCCGCCCTGGCCGAGCTTGCCCACGCCTACGACGTCCTCCACGCCGATGGAGTCGTGCTGATCCCGCACTCCGGCGGCGCCTATCTCGGCGACCCGCTGTACGAGCCGCTGCTTGAGGAGCTCGACCGGCGGGCCGCGGTGGTGCTGGTGCATCCGATGGCACTGCCCGGCACCACTGCGGTGAACGTCCCCTACGTGCTGGCAGACTTCCTGCTCGACACCACCCGCGGGGGGCTCAGCCTGATCCTCTCCGGGGCGCTCGACCGGTATCCGCGGATCCGCTGGGTACTCTCGCACGGCGGCGGCTTCCTGCCCTACGCGATCGATCGGGTGAGCTGGCTCGGGCCGGGGTTCTTCGGATACGACCGGCAGCGGATCACCGACGGGCTCGGCCGGCTTTACTACGACACCGCGCTTACCGGGCCCAACTCACTGCCGAGCCTGCTTGCCGCCGTCCCGGCCGAGCGTATCGTCTTCGGCTCCGACTGGTGCGCGGCACCCGCCGAGGCGGTCACCGCGAGCCTGCGGGGTCTTGACGCCGCACCACTGAACGCGGCGCAGCGGCGGCTCATCGACCGCGACAACGCGCTGAGGCTCTTTCCCCGCTTCTCCAGGCTCGTTGCGGCCGACTCACGGGCGGAACGGTGAAACCCCTGCACGTCGTCGTGTCCGGTGCCGGGGTCGGCGGGCTCTGCCTGGCCCAGGGCCTGCGCAAGCTCGGCGTCTCGGTGTCGGTCTACGAAACGGACGGGTCCGCCTACTCGCGCCTGCAGGGCTACCGGCTGCGGATCGACGAGCACGGCCGGGCCGCGCTCGCCGCCTGCCTGTCTGACCGGCTGTACCGGCTGACCGAGGCGACGTCCAACCGGCTCTACATGCCGCGTGGCGTCTCCTACACCCACCAGCTCGTCGAGATCGGCTCGCACCGGCCGGCCGACGCACCGCTTGTCCGCGACCGCGCGGCCATGGTCGTCAACCGGCGGACCCTCCGCCAGGTGCTGCTGACCGGGCTCGGCGACGCCGTCTCCTTCAACCGGACCGTGACCGGCTACGAGGAGACCGGCGACGGGGTACTGGTCAGATTCCGGGACGGGGCCCCGGTTTTCGCGGATGTCCTGGTGATCGCGGACGGGATCAACTCGCTCGCCCGCGCTCAGCGGCTTCCTGGCGTGAAACCCCTCGACACCGGCCTGCGCGGTATCTACGGTCACATGACCCTCGACTCCGAGGCACTCGCCTGGATCCCGGCCGAACTGCTCGGCGGCTCGCGGCCCGTGCTGGGTCCGGAGCGCCGCACCCTCGCGCTCGGGGTGTTCCAGCCTCAGTACCCCATCAAGGAGGCGCTGGCGGCGTACGCGCCCGAGGCAGATCTAGAGAACGTCGGCGACTACCTCAAGTGGACCCTCGTCGCCCCGGTGTCCGGCTTCCCGATCAGCGAAGCCGAACTCTTCTCGGCCAGCCCGCTCCGCCTGCATGCGCTAGCCGCCTCGATGGTCGCTGGCTGGCATCCGGTGCTCCGCCGCATAGTCGACCACGCCCACCGGGAGGACACCTTTGCCCTGTCGATCCGTGCGGTGCCGGTACCGCCAGCGTGGAAGCCGAGCCGAGTGACCCTGCTCGGCGACTGCGTCCATGCGACAACCCCAGTCGGCGGGGTCGGCGCCAACACCGCGTTGCGGGACGCGGCGCTGCTGTCGCGCCGGCTCGCCGAGGGAGCAGCCGACGGCGACCTGATCGCGGCGATCGGCCGCTACGAGAAGGAGATGCGGGACTATGCCGACACCGCGGTGACGAGTTCGCTGCGCGGAGCCGAGACCGTCTTCCGCGCGGACTCCATAGCCTTCGCCTGACCGCCCAGCACCCGATGACCGACAGGAGATTCCCGTGTCCACCGTGACCCAGCTTACGTCCGATGTGCGGCTCGGCAAGGTCAGGACGTTCCTGCCCATGCTCATCGACATCCTCGTCCCGACCACGCTTTTCTTCGTTTTCCAAAAGCTCGGATTGTCGTACTTCTGGGCGCTGACGCTCGCTGGCCTCTCCACGGGTGTCACCACGGCGATCAACACCATACGGCGCTGGCGGCTCGATTTCGTCGGCCTCCTGGTCATCGTGGAGATCGCGCTCTCGATCGTCCTGCTGTTCATCACCCGCGACCCGCGCATGATCGCGATCAAGCCGTCGTTCTACACGATCGTCGCCGGCCTGTTCCTCTGGGTCACCTGCTTTGTCGGACAGCCGATCATTTACCAGGCGGCCACACCGATCGCCACCGGCGGTGACCCTGCCCGCGAGATCGCCTACAGCCGGGCGTGGCAGGAGTCCGCCCGGTTCCGGTTCAGGGAGCGGCTGATGACCTTCGTCTTCGGGACGATGCTCATTGTCGAGGCGATCCTGCGGATCGTGATCGTGTACTCCTCCCCGGTCGACCAGTTGGACAAGTCGTTCGTGTTGTCGCAACTGCCAGGCATCGTGCTGCTCCTGTGCTGCCTCGGCTTCTTTCGCCTCAACGTGCCAGCCATCAGCCGGATCGTCGACGAGATCCAGGCCGACGTCGAGAAGCAGAACCCGGAACTGGCGAGTAAACGGTAGTCACGCTCCGCGCTCAAGCCTTCGGGTCCCGTCACGCCGCCGCTATCTGCCGATGGCCGGCTTGTCGTCCTGCCCGCTGTCGCCGACCGGGGGTGGCGCTCAGGGGGAAGCCGCTGAAGTGATCACGGCGTGGAACGCCAGGTGCGCTGAGGACAGCTTGTAGGGGCGCGGCTTCACCGCCGCGCCCCTCGCCCGTGCCGGAATCATCTTGATCGACATCCACCCTGACCTTCGGCGCAGCGCTGTCCGGGGCGCTGCTCTTCGCCACCGTCCTGAGGTCAAGCGGCACATGGCGGATGCGCCCGGGCAGGGTCACCGCGGCGCCGCCTGCCGCTGGCCGTGATGCTCGTCGCTACTGTTCGGGCGCAACAGCATCCCGTCCTTAACGGCAGGCGGAGATGATCATTCAGGTACAGCTCGCGCTCCGCGACAGCCGGCACAAGCAGAGCCCGGCCGCTGGAGGCCTGCGCCCGGCACGACATGAGCATGGACTAGGTCAGCTCATGGGTCCGGGCGCCTGCCAACGTCATGGCCCGTGCATCGGCGGTGCGGCTTTTGGAAGTGCCAGACGCAGTGCTGACTGCGCTCAGACCGGCACCGCGTGGAGGTTCAGGCAGTCCTCGTAGCGGGGTAGCCGACCCGCGGCGCCCAGGTCGGCTAGCGAGGGCGCGGCCGCATCGGTCTCGGAGAGGATCGGCGGCTCCGGGAGGTGCACCGCGATCCCGATCTGCGGATCGAAGACGTCAACGGTGATGACCTGCTCGGGGACATAGGTCTCCGAGCAGAGGTACTGGACACACGTGTCGTCTTGGAGGGCGTAGAAGGCGTGCCCGACCCCCTCCCCGAGGTACACCGAAGCGCCCGAGCGTGCGTCAAGGACGGTCATCGCCCAGCGGGCGAAGGTCGGGGAGCCGACCCGCAGGTCGACCGCGAAGTCCAGGATGGCACCGTACAGGCAGGTGACTACCTTGGCCTGCCCATCCGGTACGGAGGTGGCGTGGATGCCCCGCAGCACGCCGCGGCGGGAGATCGACTGGTTTGCCTGGACGATCCGCACCGGATGGCCGACGGCTTCGGCCAGCAGGTCGGTCCGGACGGTCTCAAGGAAGCGGCCGCGTTCGTCGCCGAACGGGGCAGGGACCAGGAGGTGGGTGTCGGAGATCGGCAGCGGCCGGATGGTCATGCTTCGAGTGGTCACCTTTCCCATGGCTGCACCATGCCGACCACCGGTCAAGGGGCGGTGGAGACCGCCTCGTACGGCCCCGTGCGAAGGCCGGCGCGGGCACCCGGAGTATGGCCCGGGGCGCGAGCGGTTCTCTAGGAGCGGCGGTCAGGCTGTCTTCATGAGCATCGCCACATGGCCGCCGAGCCTCTCCTACCAGTCCGCCGAGGGCTTGGAGCTCGACCACAGGTTCGCCTTGTCGGCGCGTGTGACCGACGGGCGGATCTGCACCAACGCGGACTTCGACCGGTGGTTTGCCGGGCAACGGACAGCGAACCCATTCGAGGTCATAACGATCCCGTTCGACCAGATGCGCGGCTGGAGCTTCGTGCCGGGCACGGGCGACCTGGTTCACCAGGCTGATCGATTTTTCCGCATCGAGGGACTCGGGGTCACCCGGGACCTTGGCGGCCACAATCGCTGGAGCCAGCCGATCATCAATCAGCCGGAGATCGGGGTGCTGGGCATCCTGGTCAAGGAATTCGACGGCGTACTCCACCTGCTGATGCAGGCGAAGATGGAGCCGGGGAACATTGGCACCGTTCAGCTCTCGCCGACCGTCCAGGCGACCCGCAGCAACTACCTCGGGACGCACGGCGGACGGGCCGTCCCCTACCTGGAGTACTTCACCGGCCGGTCGGCGGGCCGGATCGTCGTCGACGTGCTCCAGTCCGAGCAGGGCTCCTGGTTCCTGCGGAAGCGCAACCGGAACATGATCGTCGAGGTGGACGGCGACGTACCCGGCCACCCGGACTTCGTCTGGCTCACCCTCGGGCAGGTGAACCGGCTGTTGGGCCTGGACAACGTCGTCAACATGGACGCCCGCACGGTCCTGAGCTGCCTCCCAGCGGATTCCGACGCATCCGCGCCCTCTATGCTCGGCGACACGGAGCTGCTGCACTGGCTGACCGAGCTGCGTTCCCGCCACGAGCTTGTCCAGCGGACCCTCCCGCTCGCGACATTGGACGGCTGGTACCGGGACGCGAACGTCATCGCCCACGACAGCGGCCGGTACTTCCGGGTGGTAGCCGCCGAGGTGTCCGCCGCCAACCGGGAGGTGCCGTCATGGACCCAGCCGCTGATCGAGCCGTCGGGTCCGGGCGTAATCGCGTTCCTCACCCGCCGGATCTTCGGGGTCCCGCACCTGCTGGTGCAGGCCCGCTCCGAGGCCGGGTCCATGGACGTCGCGGAGATCGCACCGACCGTTCAGTACCAGCCCTGCAATTACCACGGGCTCGGGGGCCGGCTGCCCGCCTTCGCCGACGTCGTCGCGCGCGCCCGGCCCGAGCAGTTTCTGTACGACACGATCCAGTCCGAGGAGGGTGGCCGTTTCATGGAGGCGGCCAACCGCTACCAGATCGTCGACGTCGGCGACGATTTCCCGTTGGAGACCCCGGTGAACCATGCCTGGGTGACGCCGCAGCAGCTAATGGGCCTGCTGCGGCACGCTTACTACGTGAACGTGCAGGCCCGGAGCCTGCTCGCGGGCCTGCTGTCCCTCGGATGAGTACGATTGCGCTCGCTGTCCTCGGCGCGGCGGAAATCGCCGAGCGCCGGATGTTTCCCGCTGTCGCGGCTACCCCGGGCGTCAGGCTCGCGGTGATCGCGAGCCGCCGACCATACCGCGCCGTCGAACTCGCCGCCCGCTTCGGCGCGGTCGCCGTGTCAGACTACGGAGCGGTCCTGGAGCGCGACGACGTCGACGCCATCTACCTGCCGCTCCCCAACGCCCTGCATGAGCCCTGGGCGGAGCGGGCGCTGCGGGCGGGCAAACACGTGTTCGTCGAGAAGCCTCTCGCGACGACCGCCGAGGCCGTCGAGCGGCTCCAGCGGCTCGCCGTTGAGCGGTCCCTGGTAATGCGCGAGAACATGATGTTCGTCCACCACCGCCAGCACGCCGCGATGAAGCAGCTGGTCGAGGAGGGCCTGATCGGAGTTCCGCTGGCGTACTCGGCCGAGTTCGCGGTGCCGCCGCGCGCCCCCGGCGACATCCGGCTCAGCCCGGACCTCGGCGGTGGCGCGCTCCTCGACTCGGGCGTATACCCGATCCGCGGCGCCTTGCTGAACGCCGGGCCGCGCCTCAAGCTCGCTGGCGCGGTGCTGCGCATGGACCGGCGGCACGGGGTGGACGTCGGCGGCGCCGCTCTGCTCCTTTCCGACGGCGGGATGACGATCCGGCTGGAGTGGGGTCATGACCGGCCCTACCGGTGCCGCCACGAGTTCGTAGGACCGGTCGGCACCCTCGCGGTCGACCGGGTCTTCACGCCGCCTACCGGACACGTCCAGACCGCTCTGCTCGCTCGCTCCGACGGCACACAGGAACGGATTGAGCTCGGCGCCGACGACCAGTTCGTCGCCTCGCTCGCTGCCTTCCGCGACGCGATCGTCACCGGAGCTCCTGACTCCTCGTCCGAGATGAGCCTGGCCCAGGCCCGACTCGTCGACCACATCCGAGAGACGGCCCGCCGGGTCGACGCCTGACTCCAACCCAGAACAGGAAGGAACGCTATGGACGGATACGCAGGCCGTGTCGTGGTGTTCGGTGGCGCCGGTTTCGTCGGGCGCCACATCTGCGCCGCCTTCGCCCGAGCCGGCTGGGAGGTGATCGCGGTTTGCCGCAGTTTCGCCGACGTGCCGGGAGCCCTGGTCACGCTGCAGTCCGATGTGGTCGCCACGCCGGCCGCGGAGCTGGCCGGAATGCTCGACGCCTACGCCCCCGATGCGATCGTCAACGCGGCGGGAAGCTACTGGGGACTCAGCGAGGAGCAGATGCGCCGCACCTTCAGCGAGCTGACCGGCAGGCTGCTGGCGGCGGTCAGGCAGGCAGCGGGCACGCCCCGCTACCTGGAACTCGGCACGGTCCTGGAGTACGCCCCCACCCCGCCCGGCGTCCCGCTGACCGAACTGTCGCCCACCGGCCCCGCCGCGGGGTACGGACGCGCCAAGCTGGCCTCGAGTCGTCTGGTTCTCGGCTCGGGCCTCGATGCCCTGGTCCTGCGGCTGACGAACTCGGTCGGTCCCGGCGCCCACGCCCAGAGCCTGCTTGGCAAGGTCGCCCAGGGCCTCCTCCACGCGCACCTGGCCCAGGGCACTGCCAGGCTCACCCTCGCGCCGCTGCGGGCCGAGCGCGACTACCTCGATGTCCGGGACCTCGGGGACGCTGCGGTCGCCGCGGCCAGGTCCACCGCGACCGGGGTCGTCAACATCGGCTCAGGCCGGGCGTACCGGGTACGGGACCTCGTCGATCTGATCATCGAGGTGAGCGGAGTGCCGACCGAGATCACCGAGCTGGATCCCGCCGCGGGCGGGCCGGTCGCACCTGGCGTCGCCGCCGAATGGCTCCAGGTGGACCCGGCCACCGCGCTGGAGCTGCTCGGCTGGAGCGCACGCCGGCCCCTGCGCGGCGCCGTGAGCGACATGTGGAACGAGCTGAGCATCCCCGTCGCCGCTGGTTAGCGAGAAACGGAGAATGGTTCCCGGCGGAATGCCGGGAACCATTCTCCGTGGCCGGTGGCCTTATCGCCGCCGTGGTCAGTTCCTTGCCGCCTCGCCTAGTCGGCTCTCCGCGGCGGCAAAGGCCTCGGCACCGGGCGCGCATGCCCTCTGGACCGCGGCCAGCACGTCAGGAGCCAAGTCCTGCGAAATTTTAGCGGACCGATCCCCGCCGATGAGGGCAGTCGCCGCGGACAGCCAGTGCGGAGTGGCGGCAATGCCGATGAAGCCGGCCAGCCTGGTCAGCTCGGCCGCTGGATCCTTCAGCACATTTTCGTAGCACAGCGTGGTCCAACTGCCCGGCGGCAGTTCGGCTAGTTGGGGCAGACCCTGGCAGATGAAGAATGACCACAGGTTGCCGAAGGATTCTAGCGGGATGGGAAAAGACATCAGCCGCTGCATGTCGATCGAGGAAGCCCCGGGGCCGCGGATTTCCTCAGGGATCCCCTCCACGTCGCCCGGTCGCATCCGGTGCAGTGCTCTTTTGATGGCTCTTAGCCGGAACAATGGATGTCGGCTCATGGACACCGCACAGGCGAGACCGTCGCGGTGTATATACACGAATCGCGCCTCGGGAAACTGCTTGTGCAGAGCGTTAACCATCACGATCGATCCGCCCGTGCGCTCGACGGTGACGCTTTTGCCAAGCTGCCGGCCTAGGAAGCGGAACAGCGAGCGGTAATGATCGGCGGCGCTACGCGACGGCCAGGTGGGCACCTCCGCGGCAAGCAGATCGAAAAGCGTATCCGGATCTTTGCTGAGCATGGGCAGTACGCCTTGGCAGATAAGCGGGATTCCCGTGTCCGGCTTAAACCGGCCGTCACGCGGGTAACGCAGCTCAGGAACCGTCCCGGAACTGAAGAACGCGTCAAGCAACGGCTCTGGCGTGCTGAGCCACTGCCATACCTCAGGGCCATCGATCAAGGGCCGTTCGAAAGCCGGCAGCATGTCCTCGCGGAGAAAAAGTTCACTAACGCTGAGCGCATCCGGGTGCTCGTGCAGAACACGTGACACCATTGTCGAGCCGCACCTGCCACTGCCCACAACGAAGGTGATGGGCATCGGATTCTTAGCCGTAGTCACACACCGCATATAAAGGGCTATCGATCGAGGGCCGCTCGAAAGTCGGTAGCATTCCCGCGCGCAGAAGGGTCAAGGCCGTCCGCGGACTCGCTTACGGGCCGGGACCGGTGCTGCCGCGCGAATCGAACTCGAAGCTGCCACGAGCGCCAGACCTCAAGGTGAACCTACACGAGGGATGAGGGGCTCATGCTGTTCAAACTAGTCAGAAGCTTCGCAGCCCGGTACCGTACCTGGCTCATCATCGTGCTGGTCGCGCAGTTCGTGCAGAGCCTGGCCGCGCTGGGTCTGCCGACGCTGAACGCCGACATCATCAACAACGGCGTGGTCAAGGCCGACACCGGCTACATCCTGTCCACCGGCGGCTGGATGCTAGGTGTCGCGATTGTCCAGGTTCTCGCCCTGGTCACCGCGGTGTATTTCGGCGCGCGGACGGCGATGGCGATTGGCCGGGACATCCGCAAGGGGCTCTTCGACAGAGTCCAGTCCTTCTCCGTCCGCGAGGTCGGCCAGTTCGGCGCCCCATCGCTTATAGTCCGCTCCACGAACGACGTGCAGCAGGTCCAGATGCTGGTCCTGATGACGCTGACGACGATGCTGGCCACTCCGTTCGTCGGCGTAGGAGCGGTTATCCTGTCGCTGCACCAGAACGTCAAGTTGTCAGGCCTGCTGTTGGTCATCGTGCCGCTGCTGGCGATCACGGTAACGATCATCGCCGGCAGGATGCGGCCGCTGTTCCGCTTGGTACAGGAGCGGCTAGACACGATCAACCGGGTGATGCGGGAGCAGATTACCGGCGTCCGGGTCATCCGGGCCTTTGTCTGGGATGAGCCGGAACGAGAGCGCTTCCAGGATGCCAACGAGGCGCTCTATGACGTCTCTCTCGGCGCCGGCAAGCTGATGGGCCTGATGTTTCCGACGGTGCTGTCGATCATCAACATCTCTTGCGTGGCGGTGCTCTGGTTCGGAGGGCACCTGATCAATGACGGCTCCCTCCAGGTGGGGGCGCTGACGGCGTTCCTGTCCTACCTGCTGCAGGTGCTGATGGTGGTGATGACGTCCACCTTCATGTGGATGCAGATTCCGCGGGCCGAGGTCTGCGCGGAGCGCATCCAGGAGGTCCTTTCGACTGGCACGAGCGTCGAGCCGCCGAGGGCGCCGATCACCCGCCTACGCAGCCGGGGGCACCTAGAACTCGTCAATGCCGGCTTCCGCTACCCGGGCGCCGAGGAGCCGGTGCTGCGTGACATCACGTTCCGGGCCAATCCAGGGGAGATCACCGCGGTCATCGGGTCCACTGGGGCAGGCAAGACCACGCTGGTGAACCTCATCCCCCGGCTGTTCGACGCGACCGCAGGCACGGTGTCCGTCGGCGGGGTGAACGTCCGCGAACTCGACCCGCGCACGCTCGCCCGCACGGTCGGCCTCGTGCCGCAGAAGCCTTACCTGTTCTCTGGCACGATCGCGTCCAACCTCCGCTACGGCGACCCATCAGCCACCGATGAGGAGCTGTGGCACGCGCTGGAGATCGCCCAGGCCACCGGGTTCGTCACCGATCTGGACGCGCCGATCAGCCAGGGCGGTACCAACGTCTCCGGCGGGCAGCGGCAGCGGCTGGCCATCGCGCGGACGCTTGTCCACAAACCCGATATCTACCTTTTTGACGACTCGTTCTCCTCGCTGGACTACGCGACCGACGCCCGGCTGCGCGAGGCGCTCGCCGTCGAAACGGGCAGCGCCACGGTGCTGATCGTGGCCCAACGCGTCGCCACCATCCGGAACGCGGATCGCATCATCGTCCTCGACCACGGCCTCATCGTCGGGACCGGGGATCACTTCGAACTCATGGCGTCGAACCAGACCTACCAGGAGATAGTGCTTTCCCAGATGACCGAGAAGGAGGCGGCGGTGTGACCAACGCGAGCGGCAAGCCCGCCCCTGGATCCCCCGGCGGCCCGCGTCTGCGCGGCCGTGCCGCCCGGATGAACGGTCCCGCCCCGGAACGGGCCGAGGATTTCAATCGCTCGTTGCGCAGGCTGCTCGGCCTGCTGCACCCGGAACGCCCGCGGATGATTCTCACGGCGCTGCTGGGTGCCAGCGCGGTCGCCGCGTCCGCCCTCGGCCCGAAGTTCCTGGGCAACGCCACGAACGTCATCTTCGACGGCTTCGTCTCCAAGAACCTTCCGGCCGGTGCGACGAAGGCGGAAATCATCGCGGCGCTCCGGGCGAAAGGAGAGACCAGCCAGGCCGACCTGCTGTCGGCGGTGCACCTGACGCCTGGGCACGGCATCGACTTCACCAGCCTCGGGCGCACGCTCGGCGAGGTCGCGATCATCTACGTGGTCGCACTGATCCTCGGCGCCGCCCAGGGGCGGATGACAGCCACGATCGTGCAGCGTTCGATGTTCCGGCTCCGGCAGGAGGTGCAGGCGAAGCTCACCCGCCTCCCGCTGTCCTTCTTCGACGTCAGGCCGCGCGGCGAGATCCTCTCCACGGTGACCAACGACATCGACAACCTGTCGCAGATCCTGCAGCAGACCATGAGTCAGCTCGTCATCTCGCTGCTGACGATGATCGGCGTGGTGACGATGATGTTCTGGATCTCCTGGGAGCTGGCGCTGATCGCCCTGGTAACCGTTCCGATCTCGCTGACCATCGCCAGGGTAGTGGCGAAGAAGGCGAAGCCGCAGTTCGTGCAGCGGTGGAAGACCACCGCGACGCTCAACGGACACATCGAAGAGATGTTCACCGCTCACACGCTGGTGAAGGTATTCGGCCGCCAGCATGAGTCGGTCGCCGTGTTCGACTCGGAAAACGAGAAACTCTACACCGCCAGCTTCAAGGGCCAGTTCATGAGCGGCCTCATGATGCCGCTGATGGTGCTGATCGGCAACGTCAACTACGTTCTGGTCGCTGTCGTCGGTGGCCTCAAGGTCGCCTCCGGCACGCTGTCCCTGGGCAATGTGCAGGCGTTTATCCAGTATTCGCGGCTGTTCTCCCAGCCGCTCAACCAGGTGGCGTCGATGGTGAACATGCTCCAGTCCGGCGTGGCTTCGGCAGAACGGGTCTTCGCGGTGCTCGACGCGGACGAGCAGGTGCCCGACGCCGCGGACGCCGTGACCCTGGACTCGGTCTACGGCCGGGTAGCGTTCGAGCACCTCTCGTTTAACTATCTACCGGATAAGCCGCTCATTACGGATTTGTCCCTGACGGTGGAGCCGGGCGAGACCGTGGCGATCGCCGGCCCGACCGGGGCCGGCAAGACGACGCTGGTCAACTTGCTGATGCGGTTCTACGAGCTGGACGGCGGGCGTATCACGCTGGACGGCGTCAACATCGCCGATATGACCCGCGAGGGACTACGCGCCAAAACGGGCATGGTGCTGCAGGACGCCTGGGTGTTCACCGGCACGATCGCGGAGAACATCGCCTACGGCAAACCCGGGGCGACCAGGGACGAGATCATCGCGGCGGCGAAGGCCACCCACGTGGACCATTTCGTGAGGACCCTCCCGGACGGGTACGAAACGATCCTCGACGAGGAGGGCTCAAACGTCTCCGCCGGGGAGAAGCAACTCATCACGATCGCCCGCGCGCTGCTGGCCGAGCCCGCGATCCTGATCCTCGACGAAGCCACATCCAGCGTCGACACCCGGACCGAGCGGCTGATCCAGCGCGCGATGGGCAAGCTGCGCCAGGGGCGCACCAGCTTCGTGATAGCGCACCGGCTGTCCACCATCCGGGACGCCGACCTAATCCTGGTGATGGAGCACGGGGACATAGTGGAGCAAGGGACGCACGAGGAACTCGTGACAGCCGACGGCGCCTACCAGCGTCTCTACCAGGCCCAGTTCGCCCAAGCCGCCGTCGAGGTTGCCTGAAATCGGGGCTGGCCGATCCCATGGCGCGACACCAATTCGTGTGAGGAGCGTATAAATGAACGACCGAATAGTCATACTTGGAGGCCGCCTCTATATACCGCTGTTGGCGGCTGCCTGCGAGGCGGGGATTCGGGTTGTCCTGGTCCGCAGCCCTGGCGCACCCCGCCACCGGACACCCTATCTGTGCGAAAAAGTGATCGAGATCGATCCGAAAGACTTCAAGGCGGTTGCCGCGGCAGTAATCGAAGAACATCGATCATCCCGATTCTCCCGTGTAATTTCCATGGCCGAGGAATGCCTCGTAAGCGCGGCCGAGCTTAATGAGATTCTCGGCCTGCCCGGCAACACAAAGGAATCGGTATCATTGCTTAAGAATAAAGCATTGATGCGAGAGAAGCTCGCCGCCTGGGGCGTCAGCCCGGTGGCCGCCCGGGTAGTAAACAGCTCCCGCGAGGCTGTGCGGTTCATGTCCGAGGTCGGGGGGCCGATCATACTGAAACCGGTCAGCGGTGCCGGGAGCTGGAATGTGGTACGCGCCTCTTCGACGGTGGAAATAGAGCAGGCCTGGCCCGCAATTTCCGCCGCAGGACCAGTTCTTGCCGAAGAATTTCTGTTCGGGTACGAGATCAGCGTCGAGTCATTCTCGTACAAAGGAAGTCACGAAATAATCGCGATGACCGAAAAAACGCTCAAAGACTTCGTAGAAGTGGGTCACGCCATGCCCGCAGCACTCGATCAGAAATCAGCGGCAGACGCAGAGGCGCTTGTCCAGCGTTTCCTCGATGTTGTCGGACTTGATGAGGGCCCTTGTCATACCGAGGTAATGCTGACGCCGAGCGGACCGCGAATCATCGAATCTCAGAACCGCGTCGGCGGAGGCGGAGTTCGCAATCTTCTGGAAATCTCTTGCGGCCTTGACTTCGCGCGACTTACCGCGACGGTCCCTCTAGGGTTGGATCCGGTACCGAAAAAGCCCACGACAGTCCGCGGTGCCGCCATACGATTCCTTCGCGCAGAGCCGGGAATCGTTACAGCTGTCGAGGGTGTGGAAGAGGTTCGCCAGGTGGCGGGCACAACACTGTTCGAACCGCCGAAGCCGGGTGATGTAGTTCCTCGACTGGCCTCGTCCTGGGATCGGGTGAATGGATATGTCATCGGCGAGGGAGCCGATGTATTCGAAGCGGTGCGACGCTGCGAACTAGTGACTGGAATGATCAAGATTTCAACTGAAGCCGGGTAGCCGCGCCGACGCGGCGGCCTGCCTGCTTTGGTGACCTTCAACCGCAAGTCACGCTGAACGCGGTCAGATCCAGCCGTTTCGCAGGGCGACCGCGAAGGCTTCGGCGCGGTTCTCAGCGCCCGTCTTCTGGATGGCGGAGGAGAGGTAATTCCGCACCGTGCTAGCGGACAGGTGGAGTTGCTGGGCGAGGACTCGGATCGTGGGGCCGCCTGAGCTAGCGCGCAGCACTTCCCGTTCCCGTTCGCTGAGCGGGTTCGGGGTCATGTCGAGGGCGCTTACGGCTAGGTCGGGGTCGATAATCAGGGCTCCGGCGGCCATCCGGCGGATGGCATCGACCAGTTCGGGGACCGGACGGTCTTTGATCATGAACCCACGGGCGCCGGTGTCCATCGCTTGGCGGACATAACCTGGCCGGCCATAGGTGGTCACGACCATAATTCGGGTCGGCAGCCGCTCGGCCGTACACGTCCGCAGCACGTCGAGCCCGGACAAGCCCGGCATGTCGATGTCCAGCAGGGCTACGCCGGGCCGCAATTGGCGGAGCAACTCCAGCGCCTCGTTGCCGTCGCCGGCTTGGCCGACCACCTCGATATCGTCCTCCATCGCGAGCAGCGCGGCCAAGGCATTCCGCATCATGACCTGGTCCTCCGCCAGCACAAGCGAGATCACGCCATCACCTCGTTGTCGTCCGCGGGGAGTTCCAGGGTGAGCTCAAGCCCGCCCCCGTCCGCGAGCGCCACTTCCACCGAGCCACGGCGGGCCGCGACCCGTTCCCGCAGCGTCCGCAGCCCGCGTCGGGCCCGGACCAGCGCTGCCTCGTCGGCATCACCATCATCACGAACCCGCAACCGGACAAGACCAGCCTCGCTGGACAAGACTATGACCGCGTGCCTCGCATGGCTGTGCCGCAGGATGTTCGTCATGGACTCGCGTACCGTCCAGCTCAGCACTTCGTCAATATCCTCTCGCCATTGCCGCTCGACGCGCTCGACGCGGACCTCGACACCCGCGGCCCGCAGCGCCGCTGCCCCGGCCCGCAGCTGATCGTCCAGGCTCATTGTCCTGTAGTCGCTAACCACCTGACGCACCTCGGCGAGCGCCGTCCGGCCCGTCGTCTCGATGTCTGCGATGGCCTGTTCGGCTGCGGCGGGGTCGACCCGGACATTGCGATTGGCGAGTTGAGCGGTTACCACGATCGTCGACAGTGAATGGCCGAGCAGATCGTGCAAGTCACGTGAGAACCGCTGCCGTTCCTTCATGACCGCGTAATCTGCAAGTTCGGTCCGAGCCTGCCTGAGCTCTTCGATCGTGACCATTAGCCGACGGCGCAGAATCGCGATTGCCCCGCAGAAGAGGATGATAGCCGAGCCCGCGGACGAGTTGGCGAAGGTAATCCCCGTGAGCAACGCCAGCGCGACGACGCCGCCCAGGGCACGCTGCGGCTTGTCGAACGCGTAAGCGCACTGCCCGGCGGCCAGCAAGAGGCCGACCGACCACGCCTGGCTGTATTCGTGGGATAGCCAGATACTCAGCCCGGCCATGGCGGCGATCCCCGCCACCCGGACCGCTAGCGTCCACCGGGCGGGCAGCACGGGCAATTCAGACAGCAGCGCCACGTGCATAGCCGCCATCGCAACCGCGATCGAGATGGCCGCCGCGGGGTGGTCGTGATGCCGCAGCGCATCCGCAGCCGGCACGGCCATTAGCAGCGCGGCCAGCTGCACCAGTCCGCCGCCAGGCTGCGGCGACTTCATCAGCCGCAGGAATTCGAGTCGCAAAGATCTCATACTGTCCATCTCCGGATAGCTTTACCAGGGACATTCGTCCTGTCAAAACCCGGTGTCCCGCTCCTGGCTGACCTGCGGTCCCGCCCTCCACGCTTATCTCGTAATGAAGCTAGTGCCACGGACAGGAGAAGTTATGAAAGTCTTGATCGTCGGGGCCGGCCTTCGGCGGACTGTGCCTGGCTCAGGGACTGCGGCGGCAAAACATCGCGGTGACGGTACTGGAGAGTGATGCCGGACCCGCGACTCGTAAGCAGGGTTACCGGCTCAATATCAATGTCACCGGTGCAGGTGCCCTGGCCGCGTGCCTGCCCGACCCGCTGCTGCAGCTCTACCGGGCCACCTCGCACCGGCAGCTCGACCCTACCGTCACCATGTATACGCCGAGCTTCGAGCAGATCTCGCAGCGGCTCGCCGACGTAGGGGACGGACCTGTGGCGCCAAGCGCGGTTGACCGCGCTACGCTGCGCGGAATTCTCACGGTCGGCCTGGCTGACACCATTCAGTACGGCAGGCCGGTTATCGATGTGCGCTCCGCTGCGGACGGCGGCTATGTGGTCTGCGCTGACGGCAGCACCTCAGAGGCGGATCTGGTGGTCGCGGCGGACGGGGTGCGGTCGGTCGCCCGGCGCGCGCTGCTGCCCGGTGCCGAGCCGATGGACATGGGCATCGCTGCGATTTACGGCCGCACGCCGCTCACGCCGGAGATCCGGGCCATCCTCCCAGAACTGGTATTTACCGGGCGGCTCACCGGGCTCGTGGACGGAGCCGGGCTGATGCTCGCGCTCGGCGCCTGGGACCCATGGGACGCCGACCTCAGCGAGGCTAGACCCTACCTGATGTGGGTGGTGATCGGATCTCCGGATCTACTCCGGGTGGCTGGCGAAGACCCGGCCGCCTTGCACAGCCGGGCCTGCTCGCTGATCACCGGCTGGGATGCCGGCGCCCGGCAGGCGGTGCAGGCCGCGCAGGTGCCGGACACCTTCCTTGTCCGGATCCGCTGCTCGCCCGGCATCCCCGAATGGACCAGCGGTCGTATCACATTCCTCGGCGACGCGATTCACACCATGACACCGGCCGGCGGTGAAGGCGCCAACACCGCAATGCGCGACGCCGCTGATCTGGCCGGCAAGCTTGGCCTGGTCGAGGCGGGCTCGCTCGGGTTCCAGCAGGCAATCGAGGAATACGAGGCGCAGTTGCGGATCGCGGGAAACGACGCGATCTTCCGGTCACAGCACTACGGCACGTCGAGTACCGCGCGCAGCTGACCTTTGTCCTAGTACCAGAAAAGCGGGGCCGCCGGACTTGTCCGGCGGCCCCGCTTCGGTTCCCACCTGGGCCATCCCGGGACACCCGAGACACCAACGGGACCCGCCTGCGCTTTCAGCGGGTCCCGTGGCTCTGGTCTCGGTGGTCAGTTCATCAAGGCGTCCACTTCCTTGCTGACGATCGGGACAATGACGAAACGGGCGATGACAAACCACAGGGCGAACAGCCCCAGAGAGGGAAGCTGAGACAACAGCGAGGCCTTGAGCACCGCGTGCTCGGGCTGGCTGTAGACAACGATGACCCGCAGGACGGCCTCGGCCAGCAGCATAACGCCGAGACTGGCGGTCATGATTCGCTCGCCCGCGCGGAACCGCGCGGACTCATGCCAGGCCCGGTCGAACGCCGCGGCCCGAGCCGGGTTGCCAGCGGCGGCGAGGGGCCGGGTCACGTCCATCATGAACGGCCTGCCCCGGAGGGTAGTAAACACGTAGATCCCGGCGACCGCGCTGTAAACAGCCGGGCGGGCCAGGACGAACCGCGGATCGGAGGACACCGAGGCGAGGATCACGCTGATTGCCAACTCCGTGAGCACCAAGATCGCGAACGAGTCGAGCTGGTGGCGGTCAGCGCGCAGCAGCAGACCCGTGCAGACCGCGGTGACCACGGTTCCTGCCACGATGGACATCGTGGTGCTCGCACCGGCAAACGACGCGAGGACCGTCACCGCACAAGCCGCCGCCGCGCCGGCGGCGGCTAGCCCGAAGCGGACCCGGCTGGCAGGCCGGCCGGTACGACCGGCGGCGGCCTTGCCAGCTACGAGAAACCCGCCCATCGTCAACCGGATCGCGACGGCCAGGTGGGTCGGGGCAAGCAGCAGGTACACCGCCGTCGGAAGCAGCAGGTCGACGGCGATGTCGACCAGGTTCGCGGTGATCACCCGGGACTTCGAGACCGTGTCAGCCTGCAACTGAGGCTTGAGCTTGGCGGTGCTCATGGTTAGCCTTCTTCCCTGATCGAAGGTAGGTAGCGGCTGGCTGAGGGTTAGCGCCTGTTCTTGCGGCGGCGCTGGATGACCTGGGAAGTGATGAAGCCGGCGAACAGGACGAGGCCGAGGAGGAGACCTTCGATAGCTTGGCTGTGCATGTGATCGGTTCCTTACTTGTGTGTGGCTGATGTCTTCAATCTTCGTCACGGGCCCCGTCCCCGGGCAGGCGCAAGATGCGCGACTCTGGTGGGACAAACGTCCTGCCATCCGGTGGGCGCGGGCCTGCACCTTCCAGCTGCACAAGACCACGCCGGGCACCGGCTACGAGTTCGTCACCGACCCGGCCGGCGGCTGCGGCGTCAAGTTCACGGTGACCAAGGGGTGAACGCTGCACCCGGCCCGCTACCCGTTGAGGAGCTGCTCCCTGATGATGTCGGCGTGCCCGCCGTGCTGAGCGAGTTCGCGCAGCACGTGGAGGTACACCCAGCGCAGCGGGAGCGGCCCGACCCGGTAGCCGTAGACCTTGTCCTCTAGTCCCAGGGACGACGTCGCGTGGCGCGATGACTCGCATGCCTCGCGGTGTGCTTGCTGGACGCTGGCGATGGTGTCGCTGCTGTGAAGAACGAACGACTCGTCCGACATCTCGGGGATGCCGATCTCGGCCCGTGACCGGCCGGTGACGGCCTCCTCAAACCAGACCTTCTCAAGGAAGGTCGCGTGCTTCACCAGGCCCAGCAAAGTGGTGCGAGAGGGCACCAGCGACCGGCGTGCCTGCTCCTCGGTTAGCCCGTCCAGGCAGCGGTTGAGCGCGCTGCGATGCTCGTCGATGAATGCTTCGAACTGTTCGCGGGCAGGCAGATGGATGACATCCTCAGCGAGCGTCACTGGGAGCGAGGGCATAGGCCAAGCATTTCAGGGCTGCCATCCACAGGCAAACCACCGCTCATCATGGTGCCCGTCGCCGGCGTGCTTGATCTCGATGTTCATGTCCGCGCCGGAGTGAGCGGGCCGCTGCCTGTCAAAGTGGTGGCGCTTGAGGCGAAGAAACGGAACCGTTCGGTATCAATTGTTAGAAGTGGTTGCCTGTGCTGCTGGCCTGCGGACCGGAACGCCGCCTCTGATGGCGCGGCGGTCACCGCGCAGCCGTTCCTGCTGTGCGGTGACCGCCGGCCGGATGGGGCACCTTAGAAGCGGTTACCCACGATCCTGTTGCCGTGGCCGTTGTTCACGATCGGGCGGCCGGTGTTGGGCAGGGGCCGTCCGAGCCGGTTGAGGCCGATGTAGTTGTTCATCACGATGTTTCCCCAGGTGCCGCGGCTCAAGGTCACGCCGATGCCGGTGTTCCCGCTGATCAGGTCGGACGGTATGCGTGTTTTCTGGCCGATGAGGTTACGGTAGGCGCAGCCCTCGATCAGGACGCCGCCCTTCTTATTGCCCAGCGCATGGACGCCGAGGATCTGCGTTCCGATGAAACTGCGGAAGACGCTGTTGTTATGCGCCCGTCCAGTTATTACCACCCCGTACCCCGTGTTTCCCGAGAACGTGTTCTGCGGGATCACCGAGCGCAAGGTGCCGCCGACGGTGTTGTTGTGAGCGGTCCCGTCGATGAGCAGGCCGTCGCCGCCGTTGGGCAGCACGCCGTTGCCCTTGGTATTCAGGCCGACTATGTTGGGATCAACCGTCACTCCCGAGGCGTTCCCGGCCAGTTCGATTCCGTTCCTCCGGTTGCCGGAGAACACGTTCGTCCGGACCAGGTTGCTTCCCCCGGTTGAGGTGATAAGCAGCCCGTCGTTGCCGTTCGGCGCCGCGCCCTTGAATGCCAGCAGCCCGCCAAATGTGTTGAACGTGACGAACTTGCGGGACTCCCCGGCCACTTCTATGCCGTTCCGGCCGTTTCCTGCGGACACGTTTCCCAGCGGGATGACCCCGCCCACCTGAGTGTTCACCGAGGACCCATCGACCAGGATGCCGTCCAGCCGGTTCTTCACGATCGCTGTGTTGTTGGCACCGGCGCCGAAGAAGTTTCCCTGGACCGTCACGTTGGCCGAGCTGGTTATGCGCAGCCCGTTCTGGCGGTTGCCGCTCACGACGTTGTAGTAGACGAACGGGTTATTGACGAACTTGCAGCCGGTCAGCGAGTTGCCGGGCGCCCCGTCGATCCACACGCCGTTGCCGGCATTGCCGAGGGCGCCGTCCCCGCTGGCCGTCGTCCCGATAAAGTTCCCGTTCAGCGCGTTGTCCAGGGAGCCGGCGGTGATCAGCACGCCGTTGCCGCCGTTGCCCGATATCAGGTTGCCCAGCGGCGGCACCACGAAGACCGGCGTCACCGTCCCCTTGCTCCCGGTGGGATTGTTCGCCTTGCCGGTCGCGGTGTCGACGAAGGCAGTGCCCCCGATCTCGTTGCCTCGTGATCTTCCGGTGATCCAGATGCCGTCGCCGCGGTTGGCGATGGCCGAGGTTCCGGCGGCGTTCGTCCCGATCCGGTTAGCCTCCACCGTGTTCGCCGACGACCCGGCCAGCACGATGCCGCTCCCCCGGTTGCCGGATATCACGTTCGCGATCACGCCCGAGGCGCGCGAGGCGTTCAGCCCGATGGAGTTCCGGGCCGACGCGGCCGAGACGTACACGCCGTTGCCGCCGTTGCCGGCCGCAGCCCCGGCCAGGTTCAGGCCGATATAGTTGTCGTTAAGCGTGATTGAGCTGGCATCCAGTGTTACGCCATCGCCGCTGGCGTCGTCCACGGCTGCTCCCAGCAGCTGCGAGCCGCCCGAGCCGGCGGCGAACCGCAGACCCGGATGCCCGTTGAAGTCGAGGGCTACGACCGGCGGGCCGCCACTGACGTGCCCGGGCGCCGATGCCGCATCAATCGTCACTTTCCGTGCGATCGCGGGCAGCGGGCCGGCCAGGGCGATGGTCCCGTTTACGCTGAAGCTGATGAGGGCTGAATCTCCCGCCGCCATGGCATTGGCGGAGTTGACGGCAGCACGGAGGGAACCCGTTCCGGCGTTGCCCAGGCTGCTGACGACGAATGTCTGCGTGAACGCCGGGATGACGGGACCGGAAACCTGGGCCAGGGCAGACCCGGCGGGGAAGACAACTGCTGCCGAGATCCCCGCGATCAAGCCGGCGGTACCCGCGATCCGCGGCATAAATCGCCCTGCCCGGATAGTCTGTATATTTATGAAAACTACTCGCATGGCGCGAGGAAATACCATTATCCTCACTTCCTTCCTTTGTCCTTGGCGGCGGGGATCTCTAGCTTAAAGTAAGCACGGCTGAGCGCTCGGTAGATTAAGGAGTTAATTTCTCCGGGCACGCTTGGTGCAATTTACGGAAAACGGCCGAGTTAAATTATTTCGGCGCTCGCGGCGGGAGGATAATGCGGCGTTACTCTGTCCGAGCGGTTCCCGTTGCAACGAGGCCCGCTGCCCGTATCACGGGAGCCTGCCCGTCCGGCACGGACAGGAGTTGAAGCGTAAGACATGTTGTCTTACGCTTCGGGTATGGCCGACACGATCACCATCCGCACCGACGACGAGACCGACCACGCCCTTGACGTGCTGACCCACGGCGGTATCTCGCGGTCAGCCGCGATCAGGCAGGCGGTGCTGGAAGCGGCCGGCCGCCGCGAGCGGGCAGCGCGGATGCGCCGGGAGATACTGCGGATGGACCTCGGCGAGCCGGACGGGGTCAACGTGGCCGAAGAACTGGCCCTTGACCGCTCCGGCGAGCGCTGATGATCTACCTGGACTCCGCCGCCGTGGTCAAGCTCGTCCACTCCGAGGCGGAATCGGCGGCGCTGCGCGGCTGGCTGGACGAGCGGGCCGAGACGGGATGGATCAGCTCGGTGCTGACCGAGATCGAATCGTTCCGGACGCTCGCCAGGTACGCGCCCGAGGCCGCATCGAGGCTCCCGGCCGTGCTGGACCTGATCGACCTGGTCCCCCTGGACCCGCCCATCCGGATCCTGGCCCAGACCGCCAAGCTCGTCACCGTCCGCAGCCTGGACGCCATCCACCTCGGCACCGCCCTGCACGTCCGCCCGGCGCTGACGTCGTTCGTCACCTACGACAAGCGTCTGCTGGACGCGGCCATCGCAGCGGGACTCCCGGCCGACGCGCCCGCCTAGCCCGGCGGCCCGCACATAGCCCGACTCGCCCCTGTCGCTGGCCGGCCCTGCGAGCGTGTTGCGATCTGGCTGGCCTGCGGAACCTGCGGAACTCCACCCCAGCCCCAGCAGAACACCCGCGGCAACCGGGACCATGACCACGTAGGCCCGATGACAGTCACGGGCACACGATCACAAAGGACAGCGGGTGTCAGCGATGAGTATTTCCCTGGGTTCGGCAAGGGTGAGGACCGGCGCGGGGGCCGCGCTGGTCGCCGCAGTGGCAGCCGTCACCGGCGCGGCGGGCGCGGCGAGCGCCTCGGCGGCGGTCGTGCACCCGGATACCACCAGGTACAGTTGCACCGCGTCGGACCCCGAGATCTGCCTGGGGATCACCGGCTCCGGGAACGCGGCTATGGAGTTCACGGTCCAGGTGCACACCGACTTCTCCGACTATTTCAAGCTGGTCGTCTCCGGCCCCGGCGTGGACGACGCCTTTAGTGTCTTGACGGGCGGGGACACCTGGAGCGTGGCGGACGGCGGGTCCATCGGGCCGGACAGCGGCGGCACCTACTGCGCCTCAATCGACGGCGGCTACACCACTCCGCCCGACGCGTGCGTCGTCTGGCCGTAGGCACGTCCCGGCGTTCTGCCCAGCAGCATCGGGCGCAACACCTCGCGATCAGGTCCGCTTACAGGTCGTCGACTTCCATCTGCGCGACCTCGGTACTGCGTGGCCCCTCCGTGAATACCCTGATGATCGCGTGGTCACGGATGTTCTGGAAGT
Source organism: uncultured Actinomycetota bacterium (assembly GCA_963785645.1). GTDB lineage: Bacteria > Actinomycetota > Actinomycetes > Streptosporangiales > Streptosporangiaceae > Trebonia. The sequence goes on along the minus strand of CAWAWG010000009.1, from coordinate 252,615 downwards.
CTTCGCAGGTCAGGACGTGAAGAGCGCCCCGAGCGCGACTCGAACGCGCGGCCTACCGCTTAGGAGGCGGTGCAGGCACTTCGAGATGCTAGCGGGCGGGATCGCTTACGTCAACGTGTTCGCTGTTTTACGAGATGCTCCCGGGCGGTGTCTGCAGCGCGTTCGAAGCGGTGTCTCTAGGTTCTCTAGTCTTCGGGCTCGATGTTGACTCACGCGATGCCGTCGGCACAACCTCTTGACGAGCCTTCATAACAGTGCCCCGTGGCGTGCTAATGACGGATATTACGGAATTGGCAATGTCGTGAACCGGGACGGCAGCGGAGACGTTTCATTTGTGTACGAACCGAACACACCGGACGGGCGGGATGTCGGACCTGAGGATTGACGATGCAACCACCAGCGGGGCCTCGGCCGTGCTGCGGGCCGCCGCGAACCGCCTATCCCCCGTGATCCGGGCTGTGCAGGGGCTTGATACCGAGGCCGCAGGGGTGAACGCCCTAGCCACTGAGCTGGGCCTGGGTGACCAGACCGTCGTCATGGCTCTGAACGGCCTCGGCGAGGAGCTGACCAAGCTCGCCTCCCAGGTGGATGCCGCCGCCGCCGACTTCGCCAGGACCGATCAAGCGCTCGCGGCGGACGCGGCCAGGTGACCGGGACCAGCGGCTACGCGCGGTCGATGCCGGTGCTCGGCTTCGACCCAGCGCCCGGTGACGTCGGGTCGGTCAACAACCTGGCCCGCCAGTACACTCGGGTTGCCGCCGAGGTCACCGCCGTCCACGACCAGGTCACCGGCATCGACCTGTCACCGTGGAAAGGCAGGGCCGGGGACGCCGCCCGCGCCAGGCAGACCGCCCTCGCCCAGGCCCTGTCAGTCGCCGCCGACGGCGCGACCAGGCTCGGCGCGGCAGCGTCCCGCTGGTCACCCCGGCTGAGCGACTTCCAGGCCGAAGCCGACGCCCTGGAGCGCCAGGCCGACGGTGTGCAGGCCACCCGCCAGTACCTAGCCACCAAAGCGCCCGCGGTCCCGGCGCTGGCCGACGACCTCGCGCAGTCAGGAACCGAGTTGTCGACGATCCGCGCCAAGGCGCAGCAACTCCACAAGGAATACCTGAGCGCCGCCGCAAGCGTCATGAATGAGTTCGACCTCGCCGCCTGGTGGGACAGCACCGAAGACATCCGCAAGTACCCCGAAGGCGTTGTCGCTTTCTTCGACATCATGACCGCCGATCACTGGCTCGCGACCCTGGAGCGGCTCGCCGCGGTGCCCAGCGAGTGGGTGACGAAGTTCGGCGACGCCGTCTCCGAAGCCGGCAATGCAATGGCCGCCGGCAAGTCCCCCGAGGAGACGACGGAACTCCTGCTCAAGGCAGCCAAACTCGGCCAGGCGACCGGCGAGAACGTGGACGCGTGGTACGCGTTCGCCCCGCGCTGGCTGGGCAAGGCAGCCGACGGGCTCTCGACCGTGCGCGGCGCGTCCAGCGCTTTGGGGATCCTGGGCATCCTCGGCGACACTACCGACATGATCTCCCCGCAGAATAAGGGCGCGCTGGGCTGGGTCGACCGGGGCGTCGCTGCCACCAACGCGGGGTTCCTGACCGCCGACCTCGTGGGCGCCGACCTGGTCATGGACATGATCCCCGGCGTCGGCGAGGTGGCGATCGCCCTCACCGGCCTGTACCTCGCGGGAGACTTCCTGTACCAGCACTGCACGCCCTTCCACGATGTGGCGAACGACGTGGGGCACGCGACGGTCGTGGCCGTCAAAGACACCGGGCATGCGGCTGCCGTAGCCGCCACGGACGTTGGACACGGGGCGTCCTCGGCCTGGCACTCCGTCACGTCCTCCGTAGGGAGCTGGTTCTGACCGTGGAGCTTGACATCGACCTCGCAGCCGCAGAGCGCACCGAAGAAGCCCGGCGGCTCATCGACACCGCACGGTCCGACGGCATCGTCTCCCTAGGCGCCCTGGGCGGGATGGACCTGTGCATCCTCGGCGGGCCGATGCACTCGGTGTTCCCGGAAGGTGTCGCGAAGGCGTGGCTGAGCCTGGGCGACCGCGCGCGGCGGAAGCTGATCGACGAACGCACCGCAGACATGGCCAAACGTGGCGTGCTGACGCCGCCCCCGCCCGGCGGCTACGGGTACGCGCTGGCCCCCGCTCTCGGGCTGGCGCTCGCCGCGCGGTGCCGCCCGGGGTTCGTCGTGACGGCCAGCGCAGGCCCGCATATGCGGCCGCTGTGCTTCTTCGCGCTCGGCGATCAGACTGAGCCCGTGCGCGGCCTGGTAATCGAGGTCCCCGCACCGCCTGCAGACAGCCGCAAGTTCCCACAGCAGAAGAAGCTCGGCCCACTCGGCTGGCTCTACAGCTATGCCCTGGTCACGCAGGAGAAGGCCGCCTACATGCTCGCCGAGCACGTGAGCAGCCCGCCGTCAGGGGTTCCAGTTGGCGCGGGGCAACCGGCCTACGTTGTCACCCTCTACAGGGCCGGGGACGGCCTTCAGCCAGCCGCCGAGCTGTCCGTCCTCGGCGACGGAACCATCGTTCGGGTCACCGGAGCCAGCGTCGACGGCGAGTACGACAAGGGCGAGCTGCAGCAAATCCTGCTCGGCCTCTTCTCCTACGGCACCCCGGCAGCCTGAGTTCAAGCAGAACCATCCAGGCCCGGCGCGCTGCCGCACTCCAACTCGATGACCTCGCCACCGCCCCGGGTGGCCGCGCGGCCGTTGCCGCTCGCGAAGACCGGGCTCCGTCCCGCGCGGGGAGCCTTCTTGGCCCTCCCCGAGGGCTTCGCGGCCTTTCCCGGCGCCAATTGTGGGGATTCTGTGGGGATCTTGAAGGCCGCGGCTGGTGCCTGCATCATCTTCACTTCCTCGCTTCCTGCATTTCCGCAGGTAGGAGGGCTGGCGCTGGCGATCTTAGGGGCTCCCCGACCGCGACTCGAACGCGGGACCTACCGCTTAGGGGGTCTTTTCACTACGTTCGCCTCGTCGTTTTGACGTCAACGCTTCCTTGACGTCAAAACGGCTTATGGTCTATCAGTTGTCTTCTTGCCCAGGGCGGCGCAAACCTGCCACCATGTGCGCCTGCGGCCTCGAGACCCTCCCGCGGTTCCGGCGCGCCCCGCCTAACTATGCGCGCCAGCCAGCCGGCGCCGGGCCGGGAGGAGCGGGAGCGTTAGCGTGAGCGACGACCAGGCCGCCGAGCTGGCGGCGTGCGCGGCCCCTCGGGGCCGCCTTGACAGCGGAACGCCAGCGAGCCCTGGCCGACGCGGTAGGCGAATCCGCACGCGCCGAACTCGCCAGGTCCAAGCAGCGCAACACCGCTAAGTCATCTGGCACGCGAACGGCACGAAACCGCCGATCGCCTTGGGAAACTAGTAAATGACCTGCGCCCCGACCGCGACTCGAACGCGGGACCTACCGCTTAGGAGGCGGTCGCTCTATCCACTGAGCTATCGGGGCCTACCGAACCCCAATGTTACCTGGGATGGAGCGTGCTCGCCGCCCTTGCGTGACGCCCGATGTCTAAGCATCCCGGTGCTAGGCCGATAGCTTCGCCGCTAGAAAGTCGGCCTAGCTCCCCCCCACAGTGGTTCCCATGCCCAGGGTGCGGCGGAGGGCGGGGATGTCTGCCACGGCTTCGCCCGGGAGGGCCAAGGCGGCCTGGTATTCGAGCTTGCGGAGCATCGACTCCACGAGCATCTTGTACGGCACATCGGCGTCCGCGGCCTCGCGCGGCGTCAGGCCGTGCAGCTTCTTCAACGCAGTATCCGCCCAGCCGGCGGCGGTGGGCGGGGGGTCGCCGGCGTACTTGCCGGGGCGGGGACCGCGGGCCCGGTGCAGCGCCACGTGGGCGAGGAGCAGGCCGGCCAGCATCATCAGGATGTTGCCCGACCCGACCGCGTATAGCGGGCCGAGCGGCGTGAAGTACTCCCACCGCACGCCGTGCGGCGGCGGGTCGTCAAATGGGGTCGGCCCGGCCGGGTCCAGTTCGGCCAGCGGCACGCCCTGGGCCGTGCTGATCATCTTGCTGACCGCTTCCCCGAGGCTCTCGGTGACGGCGTCGCCCTCATCGGGGCTCAGCATGAGCCCGGTCCCGGTGATGCGCCAGACCCCGTCGACGGGGACCGCGCAGCCGAGCCATACCGACCACGGGGCCGCGCCGTCCAGCTTCCCCGGCGGGAAGTCCAGGTACCGGCGGGTCCCGGACGCCAGATCCATGCCCTCGACCCCGGGCGACGGGACGGGGTCAGCCAGCTGCCACAGGCCGTAGTGGCCGTACTCGGCCCAGTCCGCGGCCCGCCTAGCCAGGTGAGGCGGGGTCGCGGGATCATCCGCGAACGCCATCAGGGGGGTTCTCGGCTGGTGGTTGCCCCGGTGCAGCCCCCTGAGCTCCTTAGTGGTCTTGCCCCGCATCGCCAGGTCGGCACCCCTGACGTTAGCCTCCCAGATGACAGCGGCGCACTCGCTGACCATGTCGGCCGCCAGCAGCTTGCCGGGCACCAACTGGAAGTCCTGCACCGCCCGGTCCTGCACGAACTCCTTCCAGTCGGGATGGCCTTCCAGGAACTGCACCACGGCGCGCTTGACCTCGGCCAGGCCCGAGCGGTCGGCGAACCGCTCAAGCGCTTCCCGCTCGCGGTCGCCCTGCGGGTCCACCGCCGCTGCCCGGCCGAGCAGCCGCGCGTAGGTGGCCGCCGCCTGCTCGTCGTACAGGTGGTCCCGCACGAACGGCTCGACCTGCTCGATCGCCTCGCCGGGGCGGCCGCCCTCGCCCATACCCTGCAGTTCCGCCAGCCAGCCCTCGTCGGCGGTCTCCTGCCGCCGGGCGAGGACGTCAGCCATGTACCGCTCCGCGTCAGGCGGCAGCGGCACCCCTTCCGCGCGGGTCAAACGTGCCTGCTCCGCGCGCCGGGCGACGGCACGATCATGTTCCTGCCTCTTGTTGCCCTTGCGAGGCTTCCCCTTGGCCACGGCCCGCCATCCCCTCCCTTTACATAAGGAATCCTACTGATTACGCACAGCGGGCACCGGTCATTTTCACTGCCTCACCTCTGACAGCTGCCACCGGCAAGCCCATCAGCGTGAACGAGATCCGGTTACGTGCGACGGGTGGCGGGGAACGTGGCGGTGACGTCCCCGCGCCAGGCAGGACCTCAGCCAGGCGGATGACCGCCCGAAGGCGAGGCTGCCGCCGTCCAGTGGGAGTTATCGGGGACCACCGGACTCAGGCTGAGTCGGGGCGAGCGCACTCGACCGCTCGAGCCAGGCCCGGAGAGTCGCGGCTGCGGCTCCGGAGTCGATCGCCCTTCGCGACCGGTCCAGGCAGTCGGCCAGAACGTCCTTGAGATCCCCTCGGGTGAGTTCGCGGGTCGCGATGGCCGCCGCGGCGTTCAGGATCACGGCATCGCGCACCGGCCCCGGGCGGCCGTCGAGCACGTCGCGTACGACTTGCGCGTTGTACTGGGCGTCACCGCCGCGCAGCGACTCCGGCTCACTTCGTGCGATCCCGTAGTCAAGGGGGTCAATGGTCAGCTGGCGGGTGCGGCCACCGGTCACCGTCCAGAGTGTGCTCGGGGCAGTGGTCGTGAGCTCGTCGAGCCCGTCGTCGCCGTGAACGACGATGGCACTGGCTCCGCGTTCGGCAAGCACCGTTGCGAGCGTCGGAGCTGCCGCCTTGCTGGCACAGCCGACCAGCGAGTGCGACGGGGCGGCCGGGTTCGTCAGCGGGGCGATGTAGTTGATCGCAGTGGGGACGCCGAGAGCCTTTCGCACCGGGCTTGCGTGACGGAGTCCGGGCACGAAGCGTGACGCCAGCGTGAAGCCGATGCCGACATCGCGGACGCACTGCGCAATGGCCTGGGGACCGAGGTCCAGGGGGAGCCCCAGGACCTCGAGGACGTCGGCGGCCCCGGCCTTGCCGGACGCGGACCGCCCCCGTGCTTCAGCACTCTGGCTCCGCTGCTGGCCGCGACGATAGCCGCCATCGTGCTGACGTTCACCGTGTGCGCGCCGTCGCCCCCGGTGCCGACCACATCGAGCAGGCCGTGCCCGTCAACCGGTACCGGGACGACGTCCTGCATCAGTGCGTCCAGGAAGCCCAGCAGTTCCTGGGGCGACTCCCCCTTGCAGCGCAGAGCGACCAGGAATCCGGCCAGTTGCGCCTGCTCTACGTTCCCGAGAGCAACTTCACGCATGGCCCACCGCGCCTCAGCGGCGGAGAGGTCATCGCCATCGACCAGGCGGGCCAGCAGCCCCGTCCACGAGAGGTTGCCGGCGGTCGGGGTGGCGCGGACCGCATCTCCTCCTGCGGCGGGGAAGGCATGCGGCCGAACGGAAAGACGGGGATCGGTCATCGGAGCCGTACCTTTCGAGTACCGGCAGGCCCGGACAGCACAGAACCCACCGGGTTGACGGTGGGTTCGAGCGGCACCAAGAAGCGTCCCCCGCCTACAGGGGACGCCACCAGGCAATGACTGGGGTGCGCACGCAAGGACCATAGCAGCACTGGCCGACGCTGTCACCGGCCTGGCCGCGAACCGGCAGGACCGAGTGCGGCCCGCCGTCGCGCGGGTCCGGGGCGGCGCTGGGAATTGCCGCTAAGGCCGTGAATCCGGCGGCGCCGACGAGAACGTCCGGACTAGCTACCGCGCAGAAGTTGTGGACGTACCCCTCCGGCATGCTGAATGGCGTGAAAACCTGCTGCATGACGTGCGACAGCTGATGCTTCTCGAGGTCGAATTCCCTGATGGGGCGAAGCACCGGGCCATGGATAAAGTAGAGCACGTATCCGAGATCATCGATTTCCGCGAATACATCCTTGATCGGGCAGTCTAGGTGGCGCTGCTCGATTTCGATGAGCATGGTCGGAAGGTACTTGCGGAGCGTGGCGGAGGCACCGCGTAGCACGGACATCTCGTGCCCTTCCACGTCGATCTTGACGAGGTCGACGCGTCGGTCGCCGACCTCGTCGTCCAGTCGCACCGTCGGGACGGTGACCTTCTCAACCCGGACGCCGCGCTGTCCGTCGAAGCCATGGGCGAGGCTTGACTGCGCGGTGACATGCCGGCTGCCGAAAATAGGAACCTGCAGGTCCGCAATGCCGGTCAGGTCCGACACGGCGGCGGGGCGGAAACGGACGTTAGGCCGCGCCCTAACCAGTTTCTCAAGCGCTAGCTTGTTCATCGGATGCGGCTCGTAGCTGAGCACCGTGCCGGCCCCGCCAACCAAACGGGCGAGATGGTAGCTGAACAGGCCCCAGCTGGCGCCGACATCCACGACCATGGCGCCGTTGCTGACAAAGTGGTCGGTGAGCTCGGCGGTGAGATCACCGGATCTAACCTGGCTTCTCCAGACAAGTTCCACCAGCGTGCCCATGGCAGCGTATCCGAGGTAGCGGGCAACGTTCCGTGGGGTCGCGAGGATCGCGACCAAGTTCGCCAGCGCACTTCTGGCTTTGGCGTACCTAGAGGGCATCGATCTCCGTTCCTGCCTGCACCCACGTCATATGTGGTCGTTTGCACACATTGTGGAGCCTGAGCTTAGACCTGTTCTGCACATTTTTGGTGAAGTATGATTTTGACACTAATTGTTTATTTGTGTACTCATCACTACGCACAGTGCACCGATCCCGGCCTGGCAGACGAAGACATCCGGCCGGAGGCCGCGCCCCCGCCCCGGGGGTAGGCAGGTTCATGCGTTCCTTGAGATGCGCTGGCTTAAGCAGGATGCGCTGGCTTAAGCAGGCTGAGAGCGGTCGCTCGTCTCGCTACCGTTCAATCTGCGGGCTTGTCCTGGTCGGGCTGGAAGGCGACCGGACAGGCCAGGTGGGGCGCCGGGGTTTGAATGAGCGCTGTTCGCGATGCCGACGCCGGCCGGCCTGGCCGGGAGATGAAGGTGGCCGCCAGTACAGCGGCGCAGGCGAATGCTCCGGCGCAGATCCAGCTGATCTGGCCGAAGCTGGACCGGAACTGCGCCGGGTCGGTATAGGCCGCCCCGGTGAGGCCGGTAATGGGCGGCAGCGCGGCGATCCAGAGCAGGCCCGCCACCCGGGCCACAGCGTTGTTCACCCCGGAGGCTAGACCGGCCATGGAGTCAGGGGCAGCGTTCATCGCGCTGGCAGTCAGCGGTGGCATGAGAGCCGCTAGGCCAAGGCCGAACAGCAAGGCCAGCGGGAATACAGCCGTCCAGTAGCCGGCGTGGGGGCCGATGCGCAGGGCGAGTATAGACGCGACCGCGCACAGCAGGCAGCCCGCGACCAGTGGCAGCCGAGGCCCGATCCGCTGGGATCAGCCGGCCGCTGGTTCCTGACAGCAGCAACGTGACGACTGTGACGGGCACTAGTGCCGAGCCCGCCACCACCGGGCTGTAGCCTGCGACGATCTCCAGCGCGGGGATGAAGACGAACGCGAAGCCGCCGAGGGCGCCGTTAACGACGAAGGTGACGGCATTGGCCGCCCGGAACTGCACCGGGGCAAAGATCGCGAGCGGAAGCATCGGATACCTCCCGCGCCATTCGGCAACGGCGAAGGCGGCCGAGGACAGCACGGCGAGCGCCGCGCCGGCAATGAACCACGGCGAGCTGACGCCCGCGCTCGGCAGGACGATGATCGTGTAGGTGATCGTGCCCAGCGCGATGACTCCGGCCAGCGCGCCAAGCCAGTCGACTCTCCCGGAGACCGACGGGTCGCGGGATTCCGGAACGTGCCGCAGCGTGATCCATGCGGTGACCGCCGCGACCGGGACGTTGATCAGGAAGATCCACCGCCAGCCGCCGGTCTCCAGCAGCCACCCGCCCAAGAAGGGCGCGATCGCGGCCGATACCCCGCTGAATCCGGCCCACGTGCCTATCGTGCGGTTACGATCACTGGGCTGGAAGGCCGCCTCGATGATCGCCAGGCTGGCCGGCGTCATCAGCGCGCCTCCGATGCCCTGCACGGCCCGTGCGGCGATTAGCAATCCGATGCCAGGCGCGACGGCGCACATCACTGAGGCCAGGGTGAACCAGCCCAGGCCGACGAGGAACACCCGCCGCCGGCCCCATCGGTCGCTGAGCGACCCGGCCAGCAGGATCAGCGACGCCAGGGTCAGCGTGTAGCTCGTGACGACCCATTGCAGGGCCTGGAAGCCGACGTGCAGGTTCCGTCCTATCGTCGGCAGCGCGACGGCGACCACGGTGGAGTCGATCCCGGCCACCGACGACCCCAAGATCATGGCGGCGACCACCCACCGCCCTTGCGCGGAGCGGTAGGCCAGCAGTGCGTGCGAGCCGGAGTCGCCAGCAGGACTCAGCCCGCCCGGCTGGGCTCCCGTCTCCGGTGTCATGAACCAGGCCTCCGTGTCCGTTCAATGTGGTGTCGAAGTCCGCCACCTGCGAGTTCCGGACTGCCTCGAGCACCGCTCCCCCGCGTAACGAGTCGCTGGCCACGGCCCCAGACTCTCCGCCGAGCAGGTGAGATGTCATCGCCGAATCCCGGTGATTGGCCTTTGCCGACAGTACGCCCGCCGACGCCTTAATGGGGAGGTCAGGACCGGCGTTCAGGTCCAGAGCGCAGGCCGTCGATGACGATGGCGATGCGCACGGGCGGATCGCCAGCGTGGTTTCCGTTCAGCTTGGGGTAGGCACGCTGGCCGGCCGGGTGCGGATGGCCTGGCGGATGCTGGCGATCTGCTGAGTGAGGTCGGCGAGTTTGGCGCCAGCGGGAGTGACCTCGGTGGTTATGCCGCCGCTGAGCTGGTTTGTTGCGGTGATGGTTACTTCGTCGGCGAGTGCTCGGGCGCGGGCGACTGTGCGGTCCAGCTGGCGGGCGGGTCCGATACCGAACCGGCGCGCTGCGCGCAGCGTGGGGGTCAAGACGTCGAGTTCGAGGTCGGCGGCGGTGAGCCGGCCGAGCGCGGCGTCATCGGGGACGCCGGCAGCGGCCGAGGTTGCGAGGGCCGTCGCGGCGGCGAGGAGCGCGCCGAGGCGCAGCCGGGCGATGTCCGTGGTCCGTACGGGCAGCACGAACCAGGCGGCGGCGACGCCGATGACGGCCCCGGCGAGGACACCGAGCAGACGGTGGGCGAAAAGGCTGGTGCCGGTCGACCCGAAGTAGCCGTAGAGGAACGCAAGGGCGGCGGTGGTGCAGGCCGCGCGGTAGGCGTAGCTGATCTCACGCAGTCCGGCGCCGAGGGCAAGGATCGCGAAGACCGCCACGATCGCGAGGCTGTCGCCGGGCGGGAGCAAGCCGGTTAGCCCGGTTGCGATGCAGGTACCGACGAGCGCGCCGACGGTACGCTCAGTTCCTTTCCACAGCACGTCGCCGCGGCCGCGGTTGCCACTGTGCACGATGAGCACGGTCAGAACGGGCCAGACCGGGTGACCGGGGTCGGTCCACTGCCCAAAGGCGAAGGCCGCCCCGACCGCGAGGGCGAGCTGGATCGCCATGCGGGTGCTGGCCGCCACACCCCGCGCTGCCGGCCGAGCGGGCGCAGCGGACAGGACGGGCGCCGGGCCGGACGCGGTCAGGATGTGAATGCCGGCGGCCCAGGCGCAGGCGATGCCGGCGGCAAGCAGCATCCAGCCGAGAAATACCCAGCTGGCCGGGTCCGGGAGGGGGTGGACGAGTACGGCCAGGAACGGGACCCCCGCAACGGCGCCGCTGGTCCGCCCGGCGGGGCCGAACCGGCGCAGCCAGACCGGCGTGGCGACCCCGATCGCGAAAAGGCAAGCGCCGGCCGCCTTCTCCCAGCCCGTCCCGCAGAGCAGTATTCCGCAGCCGACAGAGGCTGCCGCCCCGAGCAGCAGCGCGCTCACCGCCGCGGGCAGGTCACGGGTGCCCAGCGAGGCCATCGCACGCGGCAGGCCGACGGCAAGCACCACCGCGAACACCACCGCGTCTAGCGGCGGGCTCCACCAGGTGCGCAGCTGTCCCATCGACCAGAACGCGAGCAGCACGACCACCATCGAGGCGAGCGCTGCCCGAAGCGGCCGGGTCCCTCGTTTTACTTCGCTAATGCTGACCATATCAGCTCCATGTGTAGCCCGTTCACGGAATATATACTAAGTGATATCGTAGTAAATATGTATCAGGAAGAGCCGGAAGAAGTCGCTCCGGTACTGCGCGCCGGCGTGCTTCGCCTGGCCCGGCGACTGCGGGTGGAGCGCGACCGCTCGGCGCTCAGCAACGCCAAGATCGCGGTCCTCAGCCACCTGGCTCGCACCGGGACAAGCACGCCGTCACGGATAAGCCGCGACGAGGGTCAGCAGCCCCAATCGCTGACGAGGGTGTTCGCCGAGTTGGAAGCCGACGGGCTGATCGAACGGCGCCCCGACGCAGGCGACGGGCGCCAGAGCGTGCTGGCGCTGACCGCAAGAGGAAAGTCGGCACTAGCGGCAGACATGCAACTCCGTGACCGCTGGCTAACCGACGCGATGAGCGGGCTTTCGCCCACCGAACTCGGAGTACTCGCGCTGGCCGCACGGATCATCGAACGAATCGGCGAGCCCCGCGAGCACTGAGCCCGGGCGGGTCCGGTGCGCGATCCGAATCGCCGACTCGGGGCTTCACTAGGGCGGCCGCTGGCTGGACCGTGCGGCTCGCGGCCGCCGTGCATGACCCACCCCGGCTATGACTCGTGGCCGGTCAGTTGCTCGGCGATGAACATGAGCGGCTCGACCGACCGCTGCGCGCGGGCCAGGATGACGGCCCCTTCGGCGGCGTACATCAGCATCGTCGCGCGCCGGGCGGCGTCGTCCGGCGCTAGCCCGACTAGTCGGAAGCGCGCGGCCAGCGCGGCGCTCGTGGCACTGAAGGCTGCCTCCGCCCGGTCGAGGATGCCGGGCTCGTATCCCCCGGTCACCGCCCCGGTCGTGGCGCAGCCGGCCTGGAAGTGCGTGCTCTCGACCACCCGCCGCCAGATGTCGACATAGCCGGTGACCACGTCGTCCGGGGTCTCGGCGCGGATCGCGTCGATCTGGTCCTGCATCCAGCGCCGGGAATGGTCGATCGCGAGTTCGATCAGCTCGGTGCGGCCGCGAGGGAAGTAGTGGTAGACGGAGCCGCGTGGCGCTCCGGTGCGCGCCAGCACTTCGCGGGTGGACATGCCCTCAAGTCCCCGCTCGGCGATCAGCAGCCACGCCGCCTTGATCATCGCTTCGCGCACGGTCTCCGACACGCCGGTTATTTTCCCCGATCCGATGCTTCGCTCGCCACCGGCCCTCTCTCATTATTATGCTATGTTACATAGCATAATTTCATGATCGACCCCGATCGCCGACCTCCGGAGGCAGCCATCATGAGCCCAACCGCGCTCACCATCGACGTTTACGTGGCCCCGGTGCGGCCCTTCGCCGGCGCTCCCGCGCAGGGACCGGGAGACGAACCGACGTGGTCGCCGATGAGCAGCACGCTGATCGCCGGCACCGAAGAGGCGATCCTCGTCGACACGCTCGTCACCCTCGACCAGGTCGATGCGCTCGCCGACTGGGTACGGGGCTTTGGCAAGCGGATCACCGGCGTGTACATCACCCACGGCCACTCCGACCACTGGATCGGGCTGGCCCGCCTGCAGGAGCACTTCCCCGAGGCCCGTGGGATCGCTACCCCCGAGGTCGTCGAGCGCGCCCGGTTCGAGGCCACCGACCCCGGCCTGTCCGCCTACTGGCGGGCCAGCTTCCCCGGCGAACTGCCGCAGGTCCTGGTACTGCCCGATCCGCTGCCCGACGCGCAGTTCGAACTGGAAGGCAAGGTGCTGCGGGCGCTGTCCGTGGGCCAAGGCGACACCGAGCACTCCACGGTGCTGCACGTGCCGTCCGCTGCCGCGGTGGTCGGCGGCGACGTCGTCTACAACGGTGTGCACATGATGACCGCCGAGACCGATGAACGCGGTCGCGACGCATGGATCGCCAGCCTGGACGCCGTCGCCGCCCTCGACCCGAGGATCGTCGTCGCGGGACACAAGAGCGTCGGCGCGCCCGACCGGCCGGAGAGCATCGGCGCGAGCCAGCAGTACCTGCGCGACTTCAGCCGCATCGTCAACGAAGGCGGCGGCGTCGAGGACATCGTCAGCGCGATGCTGAAGCTGCACGGCGACCGGGACAACCCCCGCACCCTGTGGCACTCCGCCCGCACCGCCGTCGCCAAGCGCGGCTCCTGAAGGGCGGCCCGGCGACCGACGCCACCGCCACGGTGCTTACCGCCTCAGGCGTCCCGGTCAAGGGCCTCTACGCGGTCGGCGGTGCCGCCGGCGCACAGCTCCGGCTTCCGGTTAGGGATTTATCCGAACGGAAGGTGCGCTGCGCCATGCCGGAGGGCGCGGGCAGTCACCGGGCAGGCCCGCAGCCGCGTCTCGCCGGTGCGGGATCGGTTCCTGGGAATGCCGCGACGCCGGGTCGGCCACGCCGCGAGGAGCCGGTCGAGCCGGGCGAGGAAGCCGCCTTCGTTCGGGATAATGCCTTGGGTTTTCTGGCTGGCTGTCGCCTTACGACACGGAGTGGACGATCGTGGCTGAGTAGGTCCCTCCGACGGCTCCGCCGGGCACCGCGACGTGGATCACGGGATTCCAGGAGACGGCGGTGTTGCCGTTCACGTTGGTGGCGCTGACCACGTTCTGCGCATTCTGCGACAGGCCCACCTGGGGAACGTAACCGAAGGTGGCGGGGCCGGTCTCGGTGGTGAGGCTGGTGATGGCGTAGGTGGCGTCGCTGACCGGGATGGTCTCGGTGGGACCGCCGGCGCTGAAATCGCTCGACGACACCGTGGCAGTCCAGTCGGCGCCGAAGCCCCGTCCGTCGGTGACCTGGACGGTTCCCAGGCTGCCCTGGACGGTGGAGCCCGGCGCCCCGGAGCCGAGGTCCGCGCTGGCCGGCGCGGTCATCGTCAACGGTCCGCTGATGATGCCGGTCGTCACGGTGCACTGGCCGCCGGTTGAGCTCGTCGGGCACGTGCTGCCTGCCACGGTTGAGGTCACGGTGTTGGTCATGCTCGTGCCGCCGGTCTCCGGGTTGTCGATGGTGACCGAGTAGGTGACGGTGGCCGTGCCGCCCGGTGCCAGGTTGCCCGTCCAGGTCAGGGTGGGACTGGCGTACGCGACCGAGCCGGTGGTCGCGGCCGCGTCGCTGTTGTACGCCGCCGCGCCGAGTACGCCGGTGAGGTCGTCGGTGACGGCCGCGCCGGTGTAGCTGGTCTGGCCGGTATCGGCCACCGTGATGGTGTAATCCACGGCCGAGCCCGGGGTGGCGCTGGCCACGTTGGCGGTCTTGGTGATGGTCAGGCCCGGAATGAGGTCGGTCACGGCGGCGGTGCAGGCCGGGTTGGTGCTGCCGGACGGGCACGTGCTGCCCTGGGCGGTCGAGACGACGGTATTAGTCAGGTGCTTGTCGCCGTTGTCGGGGTTGTCGACGGTGACGGAGAACGTGATGGTCGCCGTGTCGCCCGGTGCCAGGTTGCCGGTCCAGGTCAGGGTGGGACTGGCGTACGCGACCGAGCCGGTGGTCGCGGCCGCGTCGCCGTTGTAGACCGAGTCGTTCAGGATGTTGGTCAGGTCGTCGGTGACCGCCACGCCGGTGTAGCTGGTCTGGCCGGTGTCGGCCACGGTGATCGTGTACTGCACCGCGGACCCCGGGGTGGTGGTGCTCGAACTGGCGGTTGTGCTGATGGTGAGTCCGGGGACCAGCACGCTGACAGCCGTCGTGCAGGCGGCGGGGGCGGTGCCGGAAGCGGGACAGGTGCTGCCTGGCGTGGTGGAGGTGATGGTGTCCTGGAGCGTCTTGTTCCCGGTATCGGGATCGTTGACCGTCGCGGAGAACGTGATCGTCGCGCTCGCCTGGGTCGCTAGCGTTCCCGTCCATGTCAGGTTCGGACTGGTGTAGGAGACGGTGCCCGCGGTCGCGGCGGCGTCGCCGTTGTAGACCGCGTCATCGATGACGTCGCTGAGCGGAATGGTCAGGGTTCCGTTTGACACCGTCACCTGCCCGCTGTTGGTGACGGTGACGGTGTAATCGACGGTTCCGCCGGGCGTCACGGTCGTCACGCTGGCCGAGTTGACGATTGTCAGCACCGAGACGGGCACGCTGGTCGCGCAGTTGGGATCGGTGCTGCCTGACGGGCAGTTGCTGCCGACCGCCGCGGTTGTCACCGTGGTCGACAGGGTCTTGTCGCCGGTGTCGGGGTTGTTCACCGTGACCGAGAATGTGACGGTGGCCGAGTTGCCCGGATTGAGGCTGCCGGTCCAGGTCAGGGTGGGGCTGGTGTAGGACACGGCGCCCGCGCTCACCGATGCGTTGCTGTTGTAGGCCGCGTCGTCCAGCACGCCGGTCAGGTTGTCGGCCACGGTGATACCGGAGTAAGGCGTCTCGCCCGAGTCGGTGATCGTCACCGTATAGCTGACGGTGGCCCCCGGCGTCGTCGTGCTGCTGCCGGCCGTGCTGGTGATGCTGAGTCCCGGCGTGAGCACCGCGACGGTCGGCTGGCACGCCGCGGCGTTCGTCCCGGCCGGGCAGGTTGACCCGGTGGCCGAGGAGGTGACCGTGGTCACCAGGACCTTGCCGCCCGTGTCCGGGTTGTTGACCGTAATGGAGAAGGTGACGGTGACCGTGTTCCCGGGGGTTATGTTTCCGGTCCAGGTCAGGGTCGGACTCGTGTAGGAGACGGCGCCCGCGGTGGCGGCCGCGTCGCCGTTGTACACCGCGTCACCGAAGATCCCGGTGAGGTCGTCGGCGACGGAGATCCCGGTGTAGGACGTCTGGCCGGTGTCCGCGATCGTCACCGTGTAGCCCACCGTGGAACCGGGCGTCGTCGTGCTCGTCGACGGCGTGTTCGTAATCGTCAGCCCCGGCACCTGCACCTGCACCGTCGCCGTGCACGCCGGATCCGTGCTCCCCGACGCACAGTTCGACCCCGGCGCCGCCGTCACCAGCGTGCTCGTCAGCACCTTGTTCCCCGTATCCGGGTTGTTCACCGTCACCGTCCCGGTAATCGTCACCGAACCCCCCACCGGGATATTCCCCGTCCACGAAATCCCCGACGACGTCAGCACCAGCGTCCCCGACGTCGCCGTCTGGTCACCGTTCGGCGACGCGTCATCAAACACGTCCGTCGCGTCCGTCTGCACCAAGATCCCGTTGTACGGCGTCTGCCCCGTATTCGTGAACACCGCCGTATACCGCACCACCCCGCCCGGCGTCGTCGTCACCGGACTCCCCACATTCGAAATCGACAACGACGACACCGTCACCGTGTTCGCGCACCGCGCATCCGTATTACCCGACGCGCAGTTGGAACCGGCCGCCGAAGACGTCAGCGTGCTCGCCAGGATGTCGTTGCCGCCGGTGTCCGGGTTGTCCACCGTCACCGAGAACGTGATGGTCGCGGTCGCGTTGGCCGCCAGCGTCCCCGTCCACGTCAGGTTGGGGCTGGTGTAAGAGACCGAGCCGACGCTCGCCGCCGCATCCGCGTTGTAGGCCGCGTCATCCAGGACGCCGCTGAGGTTATCGACAAAGGTGGCCCCGGTGTACTGGGTCGCCGCGGCATTGTTGACGGTAACCGTGTAATGGACGACTCCGCTCGCGACGGCAGACGAGACATCGGACGTGACCGCGATCGTGAGCAGGGCCGTGCTCTCCACGGTGACCGTGGAGGCGCAGCGCGTGTCCGTGCTGCCCGAGGCGCAGTTGGACCCCGCCGCGGCGGAGGTCACCGTGCTGGCCAGGGACTTGTCGCCGGTGTCGGGGTTGCTCACCGTGACCGAGAAGGTGACGGTGACGGTCGCAGCCGTCGCCAGGCTGCCGGTCCAGGTCAGGGTGGGGCTGGTGTAGGACACGGTGCCGGCGCTCGCCGATGCGTTGCTGTTGTAGGCCGCGTCGTCCAGCACGCCGGTCAGGTTGTCGGCCACGGTGGCACTGGCGTAGGGCGTCTGGCCGGTGTTGGCGATGGTGACCGTGTACTGCACGGTCCCGCCGGGAACGGCCGTGCCGGAGTTCGCGGTATTGGTGATTGTGAGTCCCGGCGTGAGCACTCCCACCGAGTTGCGGCACGGTGACGTGGTCGTCCCGGTCGGGCAGGTTGACCCGGTAGCCGAGGAGGTGACCGTGGTCACCAGGACCTTGCCGTCGGTATCGGGGTTGTTGACCGTAACGGAGAAGGTGACGGTGACCGTGTTCCCGGGGGTTATGTTTCCGGTCCAGGTCAGGGTCGGACTCGTGTAGGAGACCGCGCCGGCCGTCGCCGCCGCGTCGCCGTTGTAGACGCGCGTCACCGAAGATGCCGGTGAGGTCGTCGGCGACGGAGATCCCGGTGTAGGACGTCTGGCCGGTGTCGGCGATCGTCACCGTGTAGCCCACCGTGGAACCGGGCGTCGTCGTGCTCGTCGACGGCGTGTTCGTAATCGTCAGCCCCGGCACCTGCACCTGCACCGTCGCCGTGCACGCCGGATCCGTGCTCCCCGACGCACAGTTCGACCCCGGCGCCGCCGTCACCAGCGTGCTCGTCAGCACCTTGTTCCCCGTATCCGGGTTGTTCACCGTCACCGTCCCGGTAATCGTCACCGAACCCCCCACCGGGATATTCCCCGTCCACGAAATCCCCGACGACGTCAGCACCAGCGTCCCCGACGTCGCCGTCTGGTCACCGTTCGGCGACGCGTCATCAAACACGTCCGTCGCGTCCGTCTGCACCAAGATCCCGTTGTACGGCGTCTGCCCCGTATTCGTGAACACCGCCGTATACCGCACCACCCCGCCCGGCGTCGTCGTCACCGGACTCCCCACATTCGAAATCGACAACGACGACACCGTCACGGTGGCGGAACAGGCCGGGTCGCTGCTGCCGGACGCGCAGTTGGTCCCCGCCGCGGACGACGTCAGCGTGCTGACCAGGATCTTGTTACCGGTGTCGGGGTTGTTTACCGTCACCGAATACGTGATGGTCGCGGTCGCGCCGGGCGCCAGCGTCCCCGTCCACGTCAGGTTCGGACTCGTATAGGAGACGGTGCCTGTCGACGCCGAGGCATTCGCGTTGTAGGCCGCGTCATCCAGGACGCCGCTGAGGTTATCGGCAAAGCTGACGTTCGTGTCCGTGGTCTGCCCGGTGTTGGCGGCGGTCACCGTGTAGCTCACGGTGGATCCGGCCGTGGTTGACGTCGTGTTGGCGGCGACGGAGAGGTTCAGGCCGGGTACCAGGACCTGGACCGTGCTTGAGCAGTTGGGGTCGGTGCTGCCGACCGTGCAGTTGGTGCCGGCCGCCGCCGAGGTGACCGTGCCGTTCAGGATCTTGTCGCCGGTATCGGGGTTGTTCACCGTCACCGAGAACGTGACGGACGCCGAGCCGCCCGGTGACAGGTTCCCCGTCCAGGTCAGGTTCGGGCTCGTGAACGTTACGCCGCCGACGGTCGCCGCCGCGTTCCCGTTATACGACGCGTCGTCCAGCATCCCCGACAGCGATACGGCGGCGGTTGCCCCCGTGTACGAGGTCTGGCCGGAGTCCGTCACCGTGACGGTGTACTGCACCGTCGATCCCGGGGTGGTGGTGGAGACGCCGGCGGTCATGGCGATGGTCAGGCCGGGGACCAGGACGGTGACCGAGTTGCTGCACGCGGGATTCGTCCCTCCGGTCGGGCAGTTGCTCGCCGGTGTCGGCGAGGTGACCGCGGTGGCCAGCACCTTGTCGCCGGTGTCGGGATTGTTCACGGTCGCCGAGAAGGTGATGGTGGCGGTCGCGCCCGCGGCCAGGTTGCCGGTCCAGGTCAGGTTCGGGCTTGAGTAGGACAGGCTGCCGGTGGTCGCGGCGGCGTCGCCGTTGTAGACGGCGTCGTCGAGCACTCCGGACAGCGAGTCGCTGATGCTCGCGCCCGTGTAGCTGGCCTGCCCGCTGTTGGTCACCGTGACGGTGTACTGCACGGTGCTGCCGGGGGTGGTCGAGGCCGTGCTCGCGGTGCTGGTGATCGTCAGGCCCTGCACGTTGACCGTGGCCGTGCAGCGCGCGTCGGTGCTGCCCGAGTAGCAGTTGCTGCCGGAGGTGGCCGACGTGATCGTGCTGGCGAGGACCTTGTTGCCGGTGTCGGGGTTGCTCACCGTCACCGAGAAGGTGATGGTGGCGCTGGCGCCCACCGCCAGGTTGCCAGTCCAGGTCAGGTTGGGACTGGAGTAGCTGACCGTCCCGGCCGTCGCGGCGGCGTTGTTGTTGTAGACGGCGTCGTCGAGCACCCCGGTCAGTGGTTCGGTGAACGTGGCTCCGGTGTAGGCGACCACGCCGGAGTTGGTCACCGTGACGGTGTACTGGACCGAGGCACCGGGTGCGGCCGACGTCACCGAGGGCGTCTGCGAGATGGTCAGCGCCGACACCGGCACCGACGCCGTGCAGCGCGCGTCGGTCGTGCTCGCCGGGCAGTTGGTGCCGTTGGTCGCCGAACTGACCGTGAAGTTCAGCATGTCGTTGCCGGTATCGGGGTTCTTGACGGTGACCGAGAAGGTGACGGTCGCGACCGCACCCGCGGCCAGGTTGCCGGTCCAGGTCAGGTTCGGGCTTGAGTAGGCGACCGAGCCGGCGGTCGCCGAGGCGTCGTTGTTGTAGGTGGCGTCGTCGAGCACGTCGGACAGCGGGATCGAGTACGCGACACCCGAGTAGGCGCTCGCGGCGGTGTTGGTGATCGTGACCGTATAGCCGACGGTACCGCCCGGCACCGCCGTGGAGGTGTTCGAGGAGGTGGTGATGACCAGGGGGCCGGTCATGACGGTCAGGCTGAGCGACTGCGTGGCCGACAGCCCGTCGGCGTCGGTGACCTTCACCGTGAAGGTGGACAGGCCAAGCGTGGTCGGCGTGCCGGACAGGACGCCGGTGGAGGGGTTGAGCGTCAGCCCGGCCGGAAGGCTGCCGCCGGACACCGACCAGGTGTAGGGCCCGGTGCCGCCGGTGACCGCCAGCGTGTCGCTGTAGGCCACCGCGGCCTGTCCCGAGGGCGGCGCCGGATTGGCCAGCGACGGCACGGCGGCGATCGTGATCGTGGCCGCCTTGGTGGCGATTCCGCCGGCGGTGTCGGCGATCTGGACGGTGAAGGAATAGGTGCCTGCCGTCGTCGGGGTGCCGGACAGCAGCCCCGTCGAGGAATTCAGGGTCACGCCCGGCGGCAGGCTGCCGCTGCTGACGGACCAGGTCAGTGAGCCCGTGCCGCCCGTCGCGGTGAGCTGGTCGCTGTAGGCGATGCTGACCTCGCCGGACGGAGGCGCGGCAAAGGTCAGGCTCGGCCCCGAGTTGATCGTCACGCTGCCCGACGCCGCGGAAGCGGCACCCGGGCCGGCGGCGTTGATCGCGGCGACCTTGAACGTGTAACTCGTGCCGACCGTCAGCCCGGTCACCGTATCGGTGGTCGCGGTGCTGTTGAACGTCTGCGGGGTCTGGGCGACGCCCGCGATATACGGCGTGACCACGTAGCCGGTGATCGCGCTGCCGCCGTTGCTGGCGGGGGCGGTCCAGGTCACCGTGGCCGCCGCGTCCCCCGCGGTGGCAGTGCCGATGGTCGGCGCGCCGGGCACCGTGTAGGGGGTCACCGCATTGGACAGCGGGCTGGCCGTGCCGGTGCCGACCGCGTTGACGGCGGCGACGGTGAACGTGTAGGACGCTCCCGTGGTCAGGCCGGTCAGGGTCCGGGTGGTGGTGGAGGCGTCGTAGTTGACCGGCGTCTGCGCGACGCCGTTCAGGTAGGGCGTGACGACGTAACCGGTGATCGTGGAGTTGTTGCTCGACGGCGCCGTCCAGGTGACGGTGGCGCTGCCGGCCCCAGCCGTGGCCGTGGGCGCGGTGGGCGCGGCCGGCGCGGAGGTATAGGTGTAGACGGCCGCCGCGGCGATGCCGAGCGTGACCACCGTGACGTTCACCGTGGTGGCGGCGGACACCGAAGGCATGGAAGAGATGCTGAGGCTGCCGTTCGCGTTCGTGGTGAAGCAGCCGGCCGCCGCGACATTCGACGGACACGGCAGCAGGACCACCGGGGTTCCCGCCTGCTGCTGGGCGGTCGTGCCGATCTCGATCGCGGTGGCGCCGGAAATGTTGGTCCCGGTTATCGTTTCGGCGTTGCCGCCGGCGATCGTTCCCGAGGTCGGGCTGAGGGTGATACCCGACGGGGCGGTGGGCACCGTGCCCGCGGTCGCCGAGCTTGCGTACCCGGGGTTGGCGTCGGACGAGGATGCCGTCGCGACCGTGCCCGACTGGATGGTCGACGAGGTCACCCCGGACGCGGTGACAATTCCCTCCACAGTGATCGCGGGCAGGGAAGAGCCCGCGGCGAACGGAGTCGAGCTGTCGGTACAGGTAATCACCTGCCCCGACGGCGATCCGCAGGTCCAGCCCGACCCGTACGCCCCGACCGGGGTCACCCCGGTCGGCGCCGTGATGCTGACCGACACCGGGGAACTCTCGCTGGTGCCGGTGGAGGTGACGCTCGGGGTGACCGTGTACGTCACGGGGGCGCCGAGGGCGGGCGAGGCGGCGCTGTAGCTGGTCTGCGTCACCGCGAGCTGCGGTACCGGGTTGAAGCTGACCACGTTGGCGCTGTCGACCTCGTGGAAGTCGGTGACGGCGCCGGTGGAACCCACCCAGCCGAAGACGAGCTGCTTCGGAATCCCCGCCGTGGTCGTCCACGTGGACGACGGGTACAGGCCGGACGCCACGGTCGGCAGCGTGCCGGTCAGCGTGGTGGCCGATCCGCCCACCGGGGTGAAGACCACCTTGTAGGTACCGGCCGCCACCGCTATTCCCGACGCGGTGGTGAACGAGGCCGCGGTCGGGTTGATCGCGACCTCGACCGGCACCACCGACGCGGCGCGGGTGGTGGCGCGCAGCGTGAGCGCCTTCGATGTCGTCTTCGTCGCGCTGCTGTTGATGGCGCAGTAGCCGGTCGTCCCGTTGCCTGGCCCCCGGACCACGACCTGACCCGGCACGGTGCCGCCGGTGGTGTTGATGTAGGCGGGATTGGTGCAGGTACTGCCCTGGTACGCGCTGTCGCTGAAGTTGCCGTAGACATCCAGGCCAATGCCCATGTACGCGTCGGCAAGACCGCTGTTCGCCGCGTAGGCCGAATAGCCGAGCGACCCGCCGGGCTGCCCGATCGTCGCTGGCGACAACGGGTCGGCCGGGTTCACGGCGGCGAGCACGAACGCGATGCCGTCCGCTCCGTTGCCGCCGTACTGGTACGTGTTGAACGTCGCGTCGATGCCCTGGGAGGTCGGCACGCTCGTCGCCGAGAAGATGCCGCCTTCCTGGCCGGTCGTTGCGGCCGTCAGCCGGAGTTTGCCGGAACCATTCGCATCGTTATTGGCCGGGCAGCTAACCAGGGTCCCTGTGCTACTGCCGGAAGCGGTCAGGCAGGCGTAATTACTCCCATTCGGGCTCGTCGGCACGGAAACGGGATAGGTGCTATTCACCGTGTTATTCGCAAAGGTCTGGGCAAAGAGCGTTGTGCCGCTTAGCGCCGCGACCCGAGCGGGCGCCACGACGACGACTCCCGCGAGTACCAGGGCAGCGACCACGACCGTACGCAGCCAGGCTCGCTTGCGCCTGGCCGCGGCCGTCACCAGCGAGCCGACCGCGAGTGTCGCCACGGCCAATGTCACGATTATGCCCAGCATCAATCCCCCGAATGAATGCCAGCCAGTTACTAAATCATCAAGACGAAAAATCTAAATTAGCTAAGAACTAAGCCAATAAATAGGCGCTAATCGGGCACCGATATCACGTCACTCAGTCCGAGCGGCAGCCTACCGCGATCTGTCCTGCTAAATTGACTACTCGCCGAGTTTAGAAGATTACTCTTCGTATCAACGTGAAAGGCAGGCGGCGATGAACACCTCACAGGGCACCGCGCCCGGTCGGGCCAGCCGGGTGCTCGCGGTCGGACTGGTGGCGCTGCCCGCGGTCATGGCCATGGGCCATCCGGTGGCGGTACATCCAGCGGCGGGGCAACCGGGACTGACCATCTCGGTCAACGACGGCCGGGTGGCCGCGAAGGCCGGAGACCGGCTCAGCTACACGGTGACCGTGCGCGATACCGGGACGGTGGCCGCCCCGCGTCTCAAGATCACCCAGACGATGTCGACCGGGCTGACGTTCATCTCGGCCAGCGATCACGGTGTGGCCGGGAACGGGCGCGTGGTCTGGTCGGCCGGCCTCCGGGCGGGCGGGATCCAGACCTTCCGCGTCGCCGCCAAGGTCACCGAGACCCCGGCCACGCTGATGCGCCTCGCGGCGGTCGCCTGCGTTGAGCTGGCTGGCAGCAGTCGCCCGGTCGTCTGCGCGGCTCACCTTGACCGGCTGCCCGCGGCCGCCGCCCAGGAAACGTCCGGGTCCGGCGCCATCGGCAGCAAGGTGCCGGCCTACACCGCGACGGGCCTGACCGTGCTGGCCCTCGGGATGCTGGCCGCCTTCGCCGCCCGCCGCCTGACCCGGTCACGGCGGCGGGCGGCCTAGCCATCCGCCGCCAGCCGCGGCTGGCGGCGGATGGCCGCGGCTGGCCGGGTCGGGCGGTCATGCCGGAAGGCGACTGCGGCGGTGCCGCAGCGCGTACCCGCCCATCGCGAGAACGAGGACGATGCCGCCGAGCGCGAGCCAGACCCACTGCATCGAGGACAGGCCGGCCGGTGCCGCCACGGCCGCGTCGAACCGAACGGTGGCCGTGCCGGTGGCCGTGGTGATCCCGCTTACCAGGCTGACCGTGGCCCGCCAGGAGCCGTTAGGCAGGCTCTTGGGCAGCAGGAAGGTCATGTTCCACCACTGGCCCGGCGCGACCGTGGCGATCTGCTCCGCCCGGAAGGGCCCCGAACTGCTGCCGCCTGGACCGTCCGACAGCCGGACGGTGCCGTTCAGGTCTACCGCCCGGCCGCCGGTGTTCTGGACGCGGGCGACGACGGCCGGCTGGCCGGAGGCCGACCGGCGTCCGGTGACGGAGGCGATGGTGAAGCTGGTCGGCGGGGCGCCGCCCTGGCCCACCGCCAGGTAGACGCGGACCCCGACCCGGGATATCTCGGTGAGGCCGAAGCCGCTTTTCTCATTCGACTGGGCCGACTGCTGCACCCAGATGACGCCGTAGTGCTCACCCCGGGTCGCACCCGGCGGCACCTTGATCGTGACCATGTCCATGGCGGACGCCCCGGCCGCCAGGGTGACCGTCGGATGCTGCACGCTGATCCAGTAGGTCAGCTCGTTGATGGTCGCCCCGCTGTCACCGGTGAACAGGCCGTTGGCGATGTGCGCGGCGTCGGGATACACAGTGAAGGTCGCCGGCTTCGGCTCATCGTTCAGGATCAGGATTCTGCGGTGGACGATGCTCCCGGTCGGCAGGTAGTCGATGATGTACCGCATGGCGCGCGGATTGTCCGCCTCCGACACCGGCACGTCTACCAGCCGGACGCCGAACTGCCCGGGCGACTCCGGCACGGCCGAAGCCCGCGCCGGAGTCGCCGCGCCCGCCACCGGGCCGAAGGCGCTCAAAATACCTGTGGTCAGCGCGAACATCATGGCGCTGATCAAGCGGCGCATGCCGTCTCCCCATGGTTACTGGTCCTGGCCGCGCCGTGGGCACGGACCATATGGTCGTGGCCGGGATCGCCCGGCCACGATTCGGTTGAGAGTGATAAGTCCCGCCGGTCCTGACGGACGCGGTGCCGCCCGAGAAGCGGTGCCGTTAGGAAACGGACTGGGTAAGCGTTCCGGTGTAGGCGCCGCCGACCGCGGCCGCGGGCACCGCGACCGCGAGATTCGGGTTCCATGACGCGGTGTTGTCGCCGACGCCGGCGGTCCCGGTGACGACCGTAGCGGCGGTGCTCGACAGCGTGATCGGAGTTCCGGTCGCGGTGATGGTCCCGGTGGTGGTGATCGAGCCCGGGGTATACCCGACGTCGGTCGCCGGGATGGTCTCGGGCCCGGTGGCGCCGCCCGTGGTCCAGTCCGACGAGGATGCGGTGGTCGTCCAGCTCGCGGACAGGAGCGCACGGTCGTCGGTCACGGTGACCGCGCCCACTGCCCCGGTGATCGTGGTACCCGGAGCGCCACTGCCCAGGTTGACGCTCGCGGGCGCGGTCATCGATAGTTCACCCGATGTGACGGTGAAGGTAACCGTCGTGTCCGGGTCGCCCGCGCTCGGCCCGGTGGACGAGTACGCGAGCGCGGTTGGTCCGTCCGTCGCGGCTGACGCGACAGCCGGAATCAGCCCTAGGGCTGTAGCGGCCGCCGCCGCCAGGACGCAAGATGCGATTCTGGCCATTAGTTTGCCCCCCATGAAGCCCCGGCTATGCAGCCCCGGTACTTTCCTACAGCCAGTGTCTACCCGATAACTCTGAGTTATCACAAGACCTGTTGCGGAACAGCAACGAAGAGTTTCACGCAACGATCAGACCAGGTAGGGGGACCTTCTTAGCGGTAATGTGCGGGCAGCCAACGGCGGCCGTTCGTCCGTACCGCCGGCGTCACCTCGGCCCGATGATGCGCTGGCGCTGCGTACCCAGGCCCGTGACGCCCAGTTCCATGACATCGCCCTCGGCCAGGTAGAGCGGCGGCTTCATCCCGAGGCCAACGCCGGGCGGGGTGCCCGTGTTGATCAGGTCTCCGGGCTCGAGGACCATGAACTGGCTGATGTAGCGGACGATGAAGAGGGGGTCGAAGATCATCGTCTTGGTGGAGCCGGTCTGCCTGCGCACCCCGCTGACATCCAGCCACAGGTCGAGGTCGCGGACGTCCTCGACCTCGTCCGGGGTGGCCAGCCAGGGTCCCGCGGGGTTGAACGTCTCGGCCGACTTGCCCTTGACCCACTGGCCGCCGCGTTCCTGCTGGAACTCCCGCTCGCTCACATCGTTAACGAGGGTGTACCCGGCGATGGCGGCGAGCGCGTCGTCGTCCGTCTCAAGGTAGGAACTGCGCTGGCCGATGACGACGCCGAGCTCGACCTCCCAGTCGGTCTTGACACTGCCGCGCGGCAGGCGCACGTCGTCGTTCGGGCCGATCAGCGTGTTCGGCGCCTTGTTGAACAGGATCGGCTCGGCCGGGATCGCCTGGCCGGTCTCCTTCGCGTGGTCGGCGTAGTTGAGCCCCACGCAGATGATCTGGTGCGGACGGGCGATCGGCGCCCCGATCCGTTCCCCGCCGAACGCGGACACCTGGCCGCCCGCCGTCCGCTCCGCGGCGAGGGTCCGGACCTGCTCGATCCCGCCTGAACCGAAGAACGCCTCGTCGAAGTCGCGGAACTGGTCCGATACGTCCACATAGTGACCTTCATCGATCCAGACGACCGGGCGTTCGCCGCCTGCCTCTCCGATCCGCATCAAGCGCATGTCGCTTCGTCCCTTCCTCGGTTACCGCTCAGCCGCCGTGCATCCACCGCTGATCCTCCGCCGATCCTCCGCCGTGGGCCGATTAAGCCTACGCGGGCACTGCCTGGCGCCCGCGGGAGGGCACCGGCCGGCCGTAAACGCCATGGCGGCAACCAGTTGCCCGCCTATCGTCGGAAATATCCTGGTTTATCAGGACAGTCATCACCTGACGGGCGCCTACGCGCTGACCACCGCGCCCTACCTTGAGAAGCGCCTTCTCCGGGCGAGCAAGACGCTGTCCACGGCTTGAGAAGAGCCTTACGACTTGTGAAGCTTCGCACAAGCTCATCTTGGACCCGCCGTCAATGTCGCGGAAATCACGTTGTCCCAGGTCACGCTGGCTGGCCTAGACCAAAGTGCGAGCCATACGCCGCAAGCTTGGCGTACTCCCCGGGGACATGTCATAAATACTCTCCGTTACGAACAATGCGAAGAGCGTGATAGATCCCTCACTGCAATAACCGGCGTTCTCCTGTCAAGATGAATAAATCGCCAACTTCTCAAGCGATGAGCTTGACGGACGGAGAGGACCGATTACGTGGCCGATGTTGATGCCATCCTGGAAGCCGCCTATCTGAAAAACGACCGCGTGCGCGAGTACGTCCGCTACTGGGCTGGGATCACTGGCGCGGCCAACATCGAGGTCGTCAGCGCCGAAGACGACGACCGGCTGATCCAGGAGGCCCTGGCGGCTGGCGAGATCCTGCCGGCAGGCGAAGGCGTCTACTACTCCCGCAGCTACCACAAGGACACCGCCCGCTCGGAAGAGCGCACGATCGTCGCGACGAGCGACCCGGCCGACAAGGGCGTCTACGACAACTGGTACCCGTCCGATGAGATGAAGGCCAAGCTCACCGGCCTGATGACCGGCGCCTCCCGCGGCAAGACCATGTACGTCATCCCCTACCTGATGTCCGCTCCCGGGTCTCCGCTGGAGAAGTACGCTGCGGGCGTCGAACTGACCGACAACCGCAGCGTCGTCCTGCACATGAACCGGATGGCACGGGTGGGCGTCGAGTTCATCAACAACCTGGCCGACCCGGACAGCTTCGTCCGGGCCGTGCACGTGACCGGCGATCTGGAGAACCTGGGCCAGGGCACCGCGGAGGACAAGCGCTACTTCGTCACCGTCGCCGACGAGCGGACGATCCTTCACTTCGGCTCGTCCTACGGCGGCAACGCGCTGCTCGGCAAGATCGCGCACGGACTGCGGCAGGCCGCCTACGACGGCTGGTCCTCCGGGTCGTTCCTCGCGGAACAGTTCATGCTGCTTGGCATCACCGACAAGGTGACCGGCAAGAAGTGGCACATCGCGGGCGGCTTCCCTTCTGCTTCCGGTAAGACCAACCTCGCGATGACCCTTTCCCCCGACGCGCTCGGCGACCGCTACTACGTCGAGTTCTACGGCGACGACATCGCCTGGATGTGGGTGGGCTCCGACGGGCGCCTCTACGGGATGAACCCCGAGTTCGGCGTGTTCGGCGTGGCCAAGGACACCAACGAGAAGACCAACCCCGGCGCGATCGAGTCGGTGGCACCGGGCACGCGCGCCATCTTCACGAACGTCGCCTACAACGCCAAGACCCACGAGGTCTGGTTCGAGGGCCGTACGCCCAACCCGCCGGCCGACCTCGACGGCTGGCTCGACTGGAAGGGCAACCGCATCGCCGACCGCTCGCCGCAGGAGGCGGACGAACCGTGGGCACACCCGAACAGCCGGTTCACCACCACCCTGGCCAACGTGCCGAATATAGCGGGCGACTACGACAATCCGGTCGGCGTGCCGATCGACGGCATCATCTTCGGCGGCCGGACCCGGGACCGCGAGCCATTGATCCGCGCGATCCTGGACGTTGCCGAAGGGGTGTATGACGGTCTCACCCTCGGCGCCGAGGCGACCTTCGCCGCCGACGGCCTCGACGGCCAACTCCGCTACGACCCGATGTCCATGCGCCCGTTCATGTCCTACCCCGAGGGCGCCTACGCGGCGCACTGGCTGAAGATCATCGGCGAGTGCACCGACAAGCCGATCTTCGCCCACGTCAACTGGTTCCAGCGGGACGCCGGGGACGGTCACTTCCTCTGGCCGGGCTACCGTGACAACCTGCGCGCCCTGCTGTGGCTGATGCAACTGCGCGACGGCGAGGTGTCCGGCGTGACGTCGCCGGTCGGCATCCTGCCCGCCAAGGACGAGCTCAACACCGACGGCCTTGAGATCGACCCGGCCGACCTCGACAAGCTGCTCACCATCGACGTCGCCCGCTGGAAGCAGGAGATGGGCTTCCGCCAGGCGCACCTGGAGCAGTTCGCCAATCTCCCGGAGGAGATCTGGGCGGCGCACCGCCGGGTCACCGAGGCTCTCGGCGACTAAGAACCAACGGCAACACCAGGAAGTCGCGGGCTGGTGCGAGTGGAGATCGCACCAGCCCGCGACGCTTTATCAGGCATCCGAAGGGGACCGCTTATCACACGATTCCGTTCGGATGACCGTTCTACGGCATGTCGGGCGCTGGCGCGCCGCGACATGCCGGATATTTCATGAAATCGAGTTCAGGGGGTCGTGTTACAAGCGCGGAGGGGCTACCGATTCGCGGGTTACCAGGGTGGGGGTGAGGACGCGGCGGTGACCCAGGCGTTGGCCGCTGGTGATCTGGGCCAGGAGCAGGTCGAGGCTGGCGGCGGCGATCGCATCGAAGTCTGGGCGGACGGTGGTGAGGGGTGGAATGTAGTACGCGGCCTCGGGCACATCGTCGTAGCCGACCACGCTGACGTCGCCGGGAACCTGGCGGCCCCGTTCGTGCAAGGCACGCAGAATGCCAAGCGCCAAGTGGTCGTTGGCCGCGAAGACCGCCGTAACGTCGCTCATCCGGGCCAGGATCTGGCCGTTGCGGTATCCGGACGAGGCAAGCCAGTCCGCCGACATGAGCGGGGGAATCTCCGCGCCCGCCTCGGTCAGTGCCCGTCGCCAGCCGGCGACGCGGCCGCGGGAGTCGAACCAGTCATCGGGGCCTGAGACGTGCCAGACGGTGGAGTGCCCCGCATCGAGCAGGTGCCTCGTCGCGGCGTACGCGCCGGCCTCCTGGTCCACGGTTACCAGTTCTGTCGGCCGGTCGGGATCGCCGTCGATGGTCACCAGCGGAATGTCCTCTGGAAGGTCGTCGAGCGCTTCGTTGGCCGACTGCACCGGGGCGATGATGACCAGGCCCGCGACCCGCTGGTCAAGGTGGCGGCCGATCGCGTCGGCGATCGGCTGCCGGTCCAGCGTGCGGACGCTCTCCACGTTGACCGTGAAGCCCCGCCTGACGGCCTCCTCCGCGAGAGAGCTGAGGGTGGAGGCAGGCCCGTACAACGTGGATGACCGAGACACAACCCCGATGACCTGGGACGTCCCCGTCACAAGGAGGCGGGCGGCCTTGTTCGGCCGGTAGCCGAGTTCGCTGATGGCTGCCTGCACCCGCAGCCTGGTCTGCTCCCGGACATTCGGATGGTCATTCAGCACCCGCGAGACGGTCTGGTGCGAGACGCCTGCCAACTTGGCGACGTCGGTCATCGCCGGCTCCCTGGCGGGTCTGACCACGTAGTACCCCAATTGATTGTCGAGTTAGTCCATCTCGCTGCGTCAACACTCTATCCCCCGACGTCGGCCGGTGTCCGGGTCGCCAGGCCTTGCGTCCACAGCAGCTTCAGCAGCTTGATTGTGAGCGTTAACAGACTAACCTGTCAACGCGCCAAACAGTTCGACTTATCACTTTCCTGCATCTGCACAGCTCACATGGATCGGAGCGTGGGCAGGTACGCCGGCGAGAGCCCACAGGCATCATCGTAACGAGATGACATCGGGGTATTGACACTCACATTGAGCACGTTAACAATCTGAGCCACGGGCGGTTGCTACACCCGGGCCGCTTGGACGACATCCAGCCGCAACATCGGACGAGACGCCCGGCGTCGCCGGCCGTCAAGGGAGACGAGACGACGTGACTGCGGACAGCAGCGCCGGGAAGCAGCCGCTGGTTATAGGCGTGGACTTCGGCACTCTCTCGGCCCGGGCCGTGGTGGTGCGAGCCAGTGACGGCGCGGAACTCGGCAGCGGGGTCGGTGAGTACGCGCACGGGGCGATCGAGCGGACGCTGCCGTCCACCAGACAGCCGCTCCCGCCCGACTGGGCCCTCCAAGACCCGGCCGACTGGCGGGCCGCGCTCGGCACCGCGGTCCGTGAGGCGCTGCACGACGCCGGGGCGGCCCCGGAGGCAGTCGTCGGCATCGGCACCGACTTCACTGCCTGCACCGTGCTGCCGGTGCTGCGAGACGGCACCCCGCTGTGCGAGGTTCCCGAGCTGCGTGACCGCCCGCACGCCTGGCCGAAGCTGTGGAAGCATCACGCGGCGCAGCCGCAAGCCGACCGGATCAACGAACTCGCCCATGCACGCCAAGAGCCGTGGATCGCGAGGTACGGTGGCCGGATCTCGTCCGAATGGGAATTCGCCAAGGCCCTGCAGCTCCTCGAAGAGGACCCGGAGACGTATCGGCGGACCGAGCGGTGGATCGAGGCCGCCGACTGGATTATCTGGCAGCTCTGCGGCGTCGAGACGCGTAACGCCTGCACCGCCGGCTACAAGGGGATCTACCAGGACGGGCACTATCCGTCGGAGGATTATCTCAAGGCGCTTAACCCGGCCTTCGCCGACTTCGCGCAGACCCGGCTGGCCGGCGTACCGCTTTCCGCGCTCGGCAGCCGGGCGGGGACGATGACCGCCGAGGGCGCCGCGCTTACCGGGCTTCCTGAGGGCATCGCAGTCGCCACGGGTAACGTGGACGCGCATGTCACGGCCCCGGCCGCCCAAGCGATCGCACCGGGCCAGATGCTCGCCATCATGGGCACCTCGACCTGCCACGTGATGAACGGCGACCGGCTAGCCGAGGTCCCCGGGATCTGCGGTGTGGTGGACGGCGGGATCATCGCGGGGAAATTCGGTTACGAGGCGGGTCAGAGCGCGGTCGGTGACATCTTCGCGTGGTGGACAGGACTGGGCGTACCGGAGAGCTACCTGGAGGAAGCCGCGGAGCGCGGTCAGGGCCTCCACGAGTATCTGTCCAGCCGGTGCGAGGGACAGCCTGTCGGTGCGCACGGCCTCATCGCCCTCGACTGGATGGGCGGCAACCGGTCAGTTCTCGTCGATCACCATCTGTCCGGGGTAATCGCGGGCCTGACGCTCGCCACCACGCCCGAAGAGGTCTACCTGGCCCTGCTCGAGGCCACCGCCTACGGCACCCGGGTAATTGTGGAGGCGTTCGACGCCGCTGGACTGCCGGTGACCGAATTCATCGTCGCCGGCGGTCTCAAGCGCAACCGGCTGCTGATGCAGATCTACGCCGACGTGCTGCGCCGCCCCATTTACGTGACCACCTCGGACCAGGGACCGGCGCTCGGGTCGGCGATCCACGCCGCTGTCGCCGCTGGCCTGCACACCGATGTGGCCGCCGCGTCCGCCGTGATGGGCCGGATCGACGAGACGGCGTACATGCCGGATCCGCTCCGGGCCGACGTCTACGACGAGCTTTTCGCCGAGTACCGGACCCTGCACGACTACTTCTCCGGCCGACCGGAATGGGCGGGCAACGACGTGCTGCACCGCCTCCGCAACCGCAGGAACGGAGCGACCCCCGCATGAGCGCGCTCACCACCCACCTCAAGACGCTACGCGACCAGGTCAGCGCGTTGCATGCCGAACTCGTCAGGTACGGGCTCGTGGTATGGACCGCGGGCAACGTCTCGGGCCGGGTCCCGGGTCACGACCTGATGGTGATCAAGCCGAGTGGTGTCTCCTACGACGAGCTGACCCCGGAATCCATGATCGTCTGCGACCTGGAAGGCAACGTGGTCGAAGGCCTCCTCTCCCCCTCCAGCGACACCGCCGCTCACGCCTATGTCTACCGGCACATGCCGGAGGTCGGCGGCGTGGTGCACACGCACTCCACCTACGCCTCCGCCTGGGCGGCGCGCGGCGAGCCCGTCCCCTGCGTGCTCACCGCGATGGCCGATGAGTTCGGCGGGGAGATCCCGGTCGGGCCGTTCGCTCTGATCGGCGACGACTCCATCGGGCAGGGCATCGTCGAGACGCTCTCCGGCCACCGCTCAGCGGCCGTGCTGATGCGCAGCCACGGGGTATTCACGATCGGCAAGGATGCGCGGGCCGCGGTCAAGGCGGCCGTGATGTGCGAAGACGTCGCCCGCAGCGTGCACATCGCTCGTCAGCTCGGCGAGCCGCTACCCATCGCCGATGCCGACATTGACCGCCTCTACGACCGCTACCAGAACGTCTACGGCCAGCCGGGAAGGCCCTGAGTCTCAATCCGCCCGATTTCCCGTCAACGATACTCACATTGACCCCGATTGGAGTCTCCTGCATCATGAGTGCCTCCCCTACACGCGAGATCTGGTTCGTCACCGGCAGCCAGGGCCTTTACGGCGAGGAGACCCTGCGCGAGGTGGCCAGCCAGTCTCGGGTGATCGCGGAGGCGCTCGATGCCGCGCCGGATGTCAACATCCGCGTGGTGTGGAAGCCCGTGCTCACGGACGCGGCGGCCATCAGGCGGCTGTGCCTCGATGCCACCTCCGACGACGCATGCATCGGGCTGATCGCGTGGATGCATACGTTCAGCCCGGCGAAGATGTGGATCGGCGGCCTTGAGGCACTCGGAAAGCCGCTGCTCCACCTGCACACGCAGGCCAACGTGGCGCTGCCGTGGGCGAACATCGACATGGACTTCATGAACCTGAACCAGGCGGCGCACGGTGACCGCGAGTTCGGCTACATCCAGACCAGGCTCGGTGTCGCCCGCAAGACCGTCGCCGGCCACGTATCCGACCCTCGGGTTATCGCCGCGGTCGCCACATGGACGCGGGCCGCTGCCGGGTGGGCGGCTACCAGGTCGCTGAAGCTCGCCCGCTTCGGCGACAACATGCGCTACGTCGCCGTGACCGAGGGCGACAAGACCGAGGCCGAGGCCGTTTTCGGCGTCCAGGTCAACACCTGGGGCGTCAACGAACTGGTGGCGGCCGTAGACGCGGCCCCCAAGGACCGCATCGACGCGCTCGTCGCCGAGTACGCCGACAGCTACGATGTGGCGCCCGAACTGCTTCCTGGCGGCGAACGCCAGGAATCGCTGCGGTACGGCGCGGCAATCGAGCTTGGCCTGCGGTCCTTCCTCGACGAGGGCGGATTCGGCGCGTTCACGACCAGCTTCGAGGACCTCGGCGGACTGCGTCAGCTCCCCGGCCTCGCCGTCCAGCGGCTGATGGCCGACGGCTACGGCTTTGGTGCCGAGGGCGACTGGAAGACCGCCGTCCTGGTCCGCGCCGCGAAGGTCATGGGGGCCGGCCTGCCCGGCGGCGCCTCGCTCATGGAGGACTACACCTACGACCTCACCCCGGGAGAGGAGCGCATACTCGGCGCCCACATGCTCGAAGTCTGCCCCACGCTCTCCACCACCCGCCCCAGCCTGGAGATCCATCCCCTTTCCATCGGCGGGCGGGAGGACCCCGTCCGCCTCGTCTTCACCGCCGACCCTGGTCCCGGCGTCGTCGTCGCCTTGTCCGACATGCGGGACCGGTTCCGGATGGTCGCCAACCAGGTCGAACTTGTCCCTCCGACCGCCCCGCTACCGAAGCTGCCGGTCGGCCGGGCCGTATGGAAGCCGGCTCCCGACTTCGCTACTTCCGCCACCGCCTGGCTCACCGCCGGCGCCGCCCACCATACCGCCATGTCTACCGCGGTCGGCCTTGAGGCCTTTGAGGACTACGCCCGCATGGCAGGCACCGAGCTTTTGATTATCGACTCCACGACAACGCTGCGGTCCTTCGAGGCGGAAATCCGGGCAAACGCCGCCTATTACCGACTCGCGCGCGGAATCTAAGCGCAAGGGAGACAATATCAGAACTCGCATACAGAAGCAGCATGAGAGTCACCGCTTCGACGGCGGTCATTTACATCATCTCGGCGGCGGCGTAAATCCGCGCCAAATTTAAGCTCTGCACTGCTCTTTCCCTGCACTTCTGCTACGTCTTCACCATGCCGGCTACCGCCATAACGCATTTATAGATATCAGGCATGCCCACATTCCGTTGACTGGCTCATTATCTCATATTGCCTGGTCAGCGGACTTAAGCGTGCCATTTTTCGGGCGATCAAATGCAATTATAACGATCCAATTATTGGATCTTGACATGATCCGGTACATGGACATAAGTTTCGCGATAACGCTTCTATGTTTGCGTAAACACGGCGACAAATCAGTAAGCCATAGCAATTTCAACGAGAGCATCACGGGACGGATAGCGACACTTATCCAGTCCCTGCACTCCCGGCAACCGAACAAGGAGATCGTGAATGAACAGAAAGATGACGGCAGGCCTCGCCGTCACCGCGGGTGCACTGGCCCTGGCAGCCTGCTCCTCCCCGTCGAACAGCAGCACCTCGTCGGCCCCAGCGAGCAGCGCCGCCAGCTCGGCCGCCAGTCCATCGGCCTCATCGTCCGCGTCGAGCGGCGGCGCCAGCTCGATCGCGGGCTCGTCGTCGTTCAACGACGCGGCGCTGCAGGCGCTGACGACGAAGATCCAGGGCTCGATCGGCAGCAAGAGCCTGTCCGGCGTCAAGATCGCGATGATCACCAACGGGAACGCGTCGTACTGGAACGAGGCCAAGGCCGGCTGGAACGCGGCCATGAAGTGGCTCGGCGGCAAGGGCGCAACGGGCGAGTTCACCGAGCCGACCTCCTCGACCGCGAGCGTCCAGGTCTCCCTGCTTGAGACGCTGACCTCGCAGGGCTACACCGGCTGGGGCGTCAGCGCGGTGACGTCGGCCTCGGTCACCACGCCGATCGCGCAGGCGGTCGCGAAGGGTGTCAGCGTGGTCGCCTACGACTCGCCGCTGCCCGACGCCAAGACCCAGCTTTACATCGGCACGCCGAACACGACGGCGGGCTGCGACGCGGGCAAGGCGATGACCCAGGCCATCGGCTCCGGCGACGTGGTCGCGATCAGCGGCTCGCTGACCGCCGCGAACACCCAGCAGCGGATCGCCGGGTTCGAGCAGTGCGCAGGCTCGGGCGTCAAGGTCGTCCAGACCCTCAACGACAACCAGGACGTCGACACGGCCGTCTCTGACATTCAGGCCGCCCTCCAGGCGAACCCGAACATCAAGGGCGTCTACGCCGTGTACTCCTACGACGGCGGCGCGGCCGGCCAGGCGGTTCAGGCCTCCGGCGACACCGGCAAGGTCACTATCGTGTCCGACGACGGCGAGTCCAACACCGTCGCCGACGTGAAGAGCGGTCTCATTGCCGCGTCGATCCTGCAGCGCCCGTACTACCAGGGATACATGCTGGCCTACGTACTCGCGGCCGACAAGGTGCTGGGCCAGAGCGCGACGATGGCCCTGGTCAAGCCGTACTTCGACAGCACCGGTGGCAACACCCTCAGCACCGGGGTGGGCGTCATGACCCAGGCGAACGTCAGTGACTTCATTAACTTCTGGTCCGGGATCGGGCTCCAGTCGCAGTGACCGAATCGGCTGCTAGCCACGTGTCGCAGGGGAACGCCGACGGCGTTTCCCTGCGCCGCGTGTCCAAGACATATGGCCTGGCCACCGTCCTCCAAGTCGAAGAGCTGGTTTTCCGCAACGGCGAGGTCACCGGCCTGGTCGGCGAGAACGGGGCGGGCAAGTCCACGATGCTC
The DNA here is from genome assembly GCA_963785645.1 of uncultured Actinomycetota bacterium. Taxonomy (GTDB): domain Bacteria; phylum Actinomycetota; class Actinomycetes; order Streptosporangiales; family Streptosporangiaceae; genus Trebonia. Next base: position 216,550 of record CAWAWG010000009.1, on the reverse strand, counting down.
GGCATCCTCGCCGGCACGGTGACGCCCGACCCGGGCGGTGGCGTGGTCATCAACGGCGAGCCGGTGCACCCGGGCTCGCCCATCGCGAGCCAGGCGGCGGGCGTCGCCATGGTCTCCCAGGAGTTCCCGCTCGTCGGCCAGCTGAGCGTGGCGGAGAACCTCACGCTCGGCCTGCGGCCCGAGCGCGGGGGCTTCTTCTTCAACCGGAAATCGGTCGCCGCCGTGGCCCGGGGCATGCTGGAGCGGGTCGGCCTCGACGTCGACCCGTACGCTCCGGTTTCCACGCTGTCCATCCCGGCCCGGCAACTGCTTGAGGTGGCGAAGGCCCTCGGCCGCAACCCCAAGCTGCTCATCCTCGACGAGCCGACCTCGGCGCTCGGCCCGGTAGAGGCCGACCTAGTCATCAGCATCGCCCGGGAGCACGCCGCCAACGGCGGCGCCGTGATCTTCGTGGGCCACCGCCTCGAAGAGGTCAGGGAGGCCGCCGACCGGGTCGTCGTGCTGCGCAATGGCAGGCTGGTCGCCGACATGCCGGTGGCGGAGGCGACCGACGACCGCCTGATCAAGGAGATGGTCGGCAAGGAGCACCTGGCCACCGTCACCGCCGACCACAGCGGCCTGGCCCGCCCGGCCCCGGTGTTCACCGCCGAGAACCTCACCGCGCTCGGCCTGGGACCGGTGAGCCTGAGCGTCAACGAAGGCGAGGTTCTGGGCGTCGCGGGGCTGATGGGGGCGGGCCGCAGCAGGCTCATGCACACCATCTTCGGCGCTATCCCCTACACCGGTGGCACCATGACCCTCGCCGGGCGCCCCTACACCCCCCGCAACGCCGGGCAGGCCGTCGAGGCCGGGGTGGCGCTGGTACCCGAAGACCGCAAGCAGCAGTCCATCCTCGCCAACGCTCCCGTGCGGTGGAACGTCACGCTCGCCACCCTGCCCCGGCTCAGCCGACGCGGGTTCTTCACCCCCAAGGCGGAGAAGAAAAAGGCCCGGGAGTTCGCCGGCCGCACCGGCGCCCGGTTCGCGTCGATCGAGCAGCCGATCGGGTCGCTGTCCGGGGGTAACCAGCAGCGGGTCATCTTCGGCAAGTGGTTCGCCGCCGAGCCGAAGCTGCTGTTGCTTGACGAACCCACCCGGGGTGTCGACGTTGGCGCCAAGGCAGAGATCTACGGGCTCATCGACGAGGCCCGGGCGCGCGGGATGGCCGTGATCGTGGCGTCCTCGGAACTTGAGGAACTGTTCCACCTCTCGGACCAGATCGTCGTGCTCCGGCACGGCCGCATCGGTCGCGTCCTGACCAAAGATCAGTTCTCCAAAGAGCAGGTGCTGCTCACGGCAAGCGGAGTTAAGGAAATCCCGTGACTAGAAGCGAAGCGGGCACGTCCCAGGACGTGCCCGGAACCCAAGAGGCGGGGCCCGCCGCGCGCCCGAGCCGACTGCGGGCGATCGTCGATATCCCGGAATTCGGCGTGATCGCCGCGTGCGTGCTGGTCTTCGTCATCGTGACGATCCTGCAGCCCCGTTTCGCCGACGCGGGCAACCTCCAGGTCATCGGCCTTGACCTCGCCGACTACGGCGTTCTGACCATCGGCGTCGGCATTGTGATCCTGACCAGCGGCATCGACCTGTCACCCGGCTCCGTCGTCGCGCTCTGCGCCGTGGTTTCCGCCTACCTGAACGTCAACGACAACATGCCGGTCGGCCTGTGCATCATCTTCTCGGTCCTGATCGGCGCGGTTATCGGGTTCCTGCACGGCTGGTTCGTCACCCGGCTCGACGTGCCGCCGTTCGCGATCACGCTGGTGACACTGACCGCTGCCGCCGGCGGGGCGCTGGCGCTGACGTCGGGCCAGCCGATCAGCGGCGTTTCGTTCTTCTACCAGGACATCACGCTGTCCAAGGTGGGCGGCATCCCGGTCCCGGACATCATCTTCGTGGTGGTTGCGGTCCTGGCCTGGCTTCTCATGGAGCGGACCTACATCGGCCGCCAGATCTACGCCGTCGGCGGGAACCAGGAAGCGGCCCGGCTCGCGGGCATCCCGGTCAAGCGGCGCCTCATGCTCACCTACATCATCAGCGGCGCCTGCGCCGGCCTGGTCGCCGTGCTGGTCATCGGCCGGGTCGGCGTCGGCGACCCAAGCGTCGGCAGCGGCTGGGAACTAGACGCGATCGCCGGCGCGGTCATCGGCGGCGTAAGCCTCTACGGCGGCGAGGGCCGGATCATCGGCATGGTCTTCGGCATCCTGCTCCTCATGCTGATCAACAACGCCCTGATCGTGCTGAACGTCAACCCGTACTACCAGCAAGTCGCCCTCGGCCTGGTCCTCGGCGTCGCCATCGTCGCCGACCGAATCCGCGCCCGCAGCCGAGGCCAGGCAAGACCCCGCGGAATCCCAATCTTCGGCGCCAAGGGCAGCCCCCCACCCCAAAACCCCACCCCCGCCACCTAACCCGCATTATCTGCGATACATACACTGAGTTTGAGGGGTATAAAACTCGCAAATCGACTCGATTTACACCGCAAACTCAGTGTATGTCTCCGACACCAGCAAGCCCCCACCCGATACGCATGCGGCAGCACGCGGGAGAGCAATATCCACGCGACACGCTGCGGCAGCACGGAGACGGCCACCGATACGCAGCACATCGCGGCAGCACGCACACGGTCATACTTACGCGACAAGCTGCGGCAACACTGAAGAGTGTCATTTTCGGGTGATTGGCGAAGCGTCAGCCCCATGATGACAGGCCGAAGGCCGTCGGCGTTCGAACGGGTTTCTCTGTCAAGGCTGAAGCAGGCGGGGGCCGATGGGGGATTCGCCGCCGACCTTCCGAAGGAGCGTCGGCGGGAATCCCCCACGGCCCCAGCCACAACGCATTTGGGTTTTGATCTTGACTTTGATTCCTTGATCTTGACTTTGACCTTAATTCACTAGGATCTTTAAGCTCTAACCCAGCAATAACGACTCAATCTTCAGTATCGCCCAAACCTTCTTACCCGACCACCCGGCCACAGTCTCCCAGCCCCAGTCCTCGGCCAGGGTTTCGATGATCTCCAGCCCACGTCCGGATTCCTCGTCCGGTTCCGGGTGCCGGGCCACGGGAGCCCCGAATGCCGCGGGCACTGTGTCCCAGACCTCGATCATGAGCCGTACGTTGTCGCAGAGCAGGCGGATCCACAGCAGCGGGATCTTGCCTTCGTTGTCATACACCAGGTTGCCGTCCGGGTCCGACGATGCCCGTACGACGTTCGTACTGAGCTCGCTGACGAGCAGTTCGGTGACGTCAGCCAGCGCGAGCAGGCCCCAGCTGTCGAGCGTGACGCTGACAAAGCCGCGGGCGAGGCGCGGAACGGTCGGCAGTGCCCCGAGGGGGCCGAGGTCGGATGTCAGTGGCCAGTCAGCCACGGGAGGCTCGTCGCTTCGGTTCTATGCGCGGTGGCTGCGGAACGTGTCCCCGCGTCGGGCGGATGATTAACGGCACAGCAGGTTACAGTACCCGTTCGCCGGGCGGCCGGGCCGCGCAGGCAGTGCAATTGTGACTGGTAGTTACGTCGGGGACCCAGGCGCCGGGGCCAGCGCCCCATCCGCGCACAGTACCCCGTAACAGCCGGAACGCCGCTGGTCACTGGAGTGTTACGCTGGTTCGCCGGGACGGAACGCCGCCCCGTGACCGGGAATTATGACCGTGCCGACACTCAGCAGGAGGTCTCTGCTTGCCTTTAGCTCCGCCGCGTCGTTACCGAGAGGATCCACCTCGGGGCCCCCGGCGGACCACCAGGCATGTGTGCAGACGTACACACCGTCCGGCGTCGAGGCCACCGTTGAGATGTCCTCGCGTGTGTGCCCGGGGGTACGCAGCAACAGCACGGATGGAGTGAGAGCCGCCCCGTGCGCGTCTCTGTCCAGCCAGCGGTCCCCCTCGTAGACCGCCCAGTGATCGTGGATCCGCGCGTTGGGGAACAGTGCCGCGTTGACGGTGTGATCTGGGTGGTGATGGCTGAAGACTACGTCGGTAACGTCTTCCGGGCGGGGTCCGTGCGCGGCCAGGGCCGCGAGCAGCGCGCCGCGATCGGCGACCATACCGGGATCGACGACGATTACCGCGTCGCCGTCGATGATCAGGGTTACCGTCCCGCTTACGCGCTCATCGTCGCCCTCGAGCCCGACATACCCTTCGTGGAGCACGTGCACCTCGGCTGAACCCGTGACCGGGATCTCGAAGTCTGTCACGCACCGACCTTACCGTGCGGCGCTACCTCCAGATATGCCTGACCTGTGAAGTGACATGATTATCCACAGGCCATTACTCACCGGGTATCCGCCGTTACGGCAGCTCAAACGGGAGCTTGATACCGTCGAGCGCGTGGGCGCAGAGATCGTCCTCCCGTTCGTCGGGGAACGCGGCGATGACCTTCGCTACCAGTTCGCGGAGGCGGGTCATGTTCTTGCCGAAGACCTCGAACACCTCCGCCTGGGTGACTCCCTCGCCTTCCAGCACGCCCGCGTCGGTATCGGTGACGAGCGCCAGCGACGTGTAGCACATGGTCAGTTCGCGGGCCAGCACCGCCTCAGGGTGCCCGGTCATCCCGATCAGCGTCCAGCCCTGCGCGGAATACCATCGCGACTCGGCCCGGGTCGAGAAACGCGGGCCGTCGATGACGACAAGCGTCCCCGATCCGGCCGGCACCCAGCCCGCCTTGCGGGCGACCGCGACCGCGTGGGCCCGGCCGGACGGACAGTACGGGTCGGCGAACGGGACATGCACCGCGTACTGGTCGTAGTAGGTCTGCGCACGGCTCCTGGTCCGGTCCACCAGCTGATCGGGGATGACCAGCGTGCCGGGGCCGTACGACGCGGTAAGTGACCCCACCGCACTCGGAGCGAGTATCCGCCGCACGCCGAGCGCGCGCAGCGCCCACATATTGGCGCGGTACGGAATCTTGTGCGGCGGGAACCTATGGTCCTTGCCGTGCCTCGGCAGGAAGGCCACTCGGCGGCCGGCGACCTCGCCGACAAGCACTGCCTCGCTCGGCTCGCCGAACGGCGTCTCCACTCGCACCTCTTCGGCGTCGGTCAGGAACTCGTAGAAGCCCGACCCGCCGATGACTCCGATATCCGCCGCTGCGGTCATTGCGGTCAGGCCACCTTCTCGCCGGAAGAGCCGGAAGAGGACGACGCGACGCCGGCCGCGGAGGACGACGACGAGGAGGGCGAGGACGATGACGACGACGAGGAAGAGTCGCCACCAGACTTCTCGCCACCCGACTTCGACGAGTCGGAAGAAGAGGACGTGGACCCGCTGCCGTTTGACGAGGCCGAAGTGGTCGACGACCCGCTGGCACGGCTGTCGGTCTTGTAGAAGCCAGACCCCTTGAACACGATGCCCACGGGTGAGAACACCTTGCGCAGCCTGCCACCGCAATCCTCATGCACGGTCAGCGCGTCGTCCGTGAACTTCTGCACCGCTTCGAGCTGGCCGCCGCATTCGGTGCAAACGTACTGGTAAGTGGGCACGATTCCTCCCAGGCGGAACCCGACTCGGTTCGATAGGTTAGCACTCTCAATAGAAGACTGCTAAGGATAACCATGTGCGCGGTGCGCTGATTCCATGCCAGGCGCCCGTCAGCGCCGGCCTTGAGCTCCCGCCCAGGTCCGCATCTCGTGACGCTGACCGCGTCTGAACTGCATACCTATACATATCGTGCGTCACCCTGCGGTCGGACCGAGGGCCGGAGCCCCGCGTGGTGTTCGCTCAGCTACCGCCGGCGCAACGTCACCGGGCGTTCCTCGGCGATTACGGCAGCCAGGTGATGCCGTGCTGGGGGCGGGCGACCGCGCGTACCTTGCGATCGTGCGGCTCGGCCGGCACCCTTGGCACCAGTTCGCCCTCGTAAACCAGGGCGATCGTCGGCACCTGCCCGCTGACCCGGGCGAGCGCCCGGTCGTAGGACCCGCCGCCACGGCCGAGCCGGTTCCCGCTGACGTCCACGGCGAGGGCGGGAACCAGCACCACGTCCGCGCGCGCCACGGTCCCGGGGCCGCGAACTGGCTCGACTGGCTGGAGCAGGCCCCTCGGCCCGGGGGCGAGCGAGTCGGGCCCCTCGTAGGATGCCCAGTCGAGTTCCCCATCGGGGAGCAGCACCGGCAGGACCACGTAGCTGCCGCGCTTCCACAGCGCGAAGACGAGCCCGTGCGTGTCCGGTTCCGTGCCGGTCGAGTAGTAGGCCGCCACCGTCCCCCCGGCCGATACTTCCGGCATTTCAAGCACGTGGTCCCTGGTAAGGCGCCCCGCCGCCATACGCTCAGAATCCTGCATGGCCGCACGAGCCGACACGAGACGGCGCCGCAGGCTTGCCTTATCGATGGCCACGTCAGCGTCCTGACCTGCGTGTTGCTGGTCACGTGGGGCGCCTGAGGCAGGCATGTCGTGCACTTTGCTCCTGAGAAGTCACTACGCTTGACCCATGGTCGATACCGGCAATGCCAGGACGCCAGCAGTAACCAAGGCCGTGGTCCCCGCCGCCGGACTGGGAACGCGGTTCCTGCCAGCGACAAAAGCCACGCCTAAGGAAATGCTGCCTGTCGTCGACAAGCCCGCGATTCAGTATGTCGTGGAAGAGGCCGTGGCTGCGGGCCTCAACGATGTCCTGCTTATCACAGGCCGGAGTAAGCGCTCCATCGAAGATCACTTCGACCGGGCGTACGAGCTTGAGGAAGCGCTGACCGCGAAGGAGGACTGGGACAAGCTCAGCCTCGTCCGAGAGTCCAGCGAGCTCGCCACCATGCACTACGTGCGCCAGGGGGCCCCCAAGGGGCTTGGTCACGCCGTGCTGTGCGCGGAACAGCACGTGGCGCACGAGCCGTTCGCGGTGCTCCTCGGCGATGACCTCATCGACCCGCGGGACCCGCTGCTCACCCGGATGATCGACATCAGGAACCAGTACGGCGGCAGCGTCGTCGCGCTGATGGAGGTCGCTTCCGAGGAGGTCTCGCTGTACGGCTGCGCGGCCGTCGAGGCGACCGCCGAGGACGACGTGGTCATGATCACCGACCTGGTCGAGAAGCCGTCGCCGGGCACCGCGCCGAGCCGCTGGATCGTGATCGGTCGCTACGTGTGCGACCCCGAGGTGTTCGACGTGCTGCACGAGACGCCGCCCGGACGGGGCGGGGAGATCCAGCTCACCGACGCGCTCAAGGTCCTCGCCACCAAGGGCGAGCTCCGCGGCGTGCTGTTCAACGGGCGCCGCTTCGACACGGGCAACAAGCTGGATTACCTTCGGACCATGGTCATGTTCGCGGCCGAGCGGCCCGACCTGGCCGGAGAGTTCATCCCCTGGCTGCGCAAGTTCCTCGAAGAGCAGCGGTGACCTCAGGCACCACCCCCGACGCCGCCGTCGACAGCCGACTCAGCACCGTAGAGGCCTACCGGGCGGCGATCCTCGCGGTCATCGCTCCGCTCGCCCCGGCCAGGCTGGAACTCGCGTCCGCCGAGGGGTGCGTGCTCGCCGAGGACGTGACGGCGGCGGTCGCCCTGCCGTCCTTCGATAACTCAAGCATGGACGGGTATGCCGTCCACGCCGCCGATGTCGCGGGCGCCGCCGAGGACTCACCGGTAACCCTCCCGGTGACCGGCGAGATCGCGGCGGGCGACACCGGCGTCTACCAGCTGGCGCCGGGCACCGCGATGAGGATCATGACCGGGGCCCAGATGCCCGCCGGAGCGGATGTCGTGGTACCCGTGGAGTGGACCGACGGGGGCAATGACCAGACCACGATCCACCGGGCCGCGGAACGGGGCAACGCGGTCCGCTACGCGGGCGGCGACGCGGCCGAGGGCGAGACGCTGCTCAGCGCCGGGACGCGCATGCGGCCGATGCAGATCGCGGTGGCCGCGTCCGCGGGACGCAGGGCGGTCAGCGTCCGCCCCCGGCCCCGGGTCGTGGTGCTGTCCACCGGAGATGAGCTAACCGAGCCGGGCACACCTCTTGTGCCCGGCCGGATCTGGGATTCCAACAGCTACATGATCGCGGCGGCGGCCCGTGAGGCCGGCGCGGTCGCCTCCCGGCACTCCGGGCTGCCCGATGATCCCGAGGGCGTGCTGCCGGCCCTTGAGGAGCAGTTGATGCACGCCGACCTGCTGATCACCACCGGCGGGGTATCCATGGGCGGCGAGCACGATGTCGTCAAGGCGGCGCTGCAAAAGCTGGGCACCGTGACCTTCCGCAAGGTGGCGATGCAGCCGGGTATGCCGCAGGGCTTCGGAGTGATCGGCCAGGGTGGGCCGGGCGGTGCGGACGCACAGGGCGGGGCGGGCGGTGCGGACGCACAGGGCGGGGCGGGCGGTGTGGGCGCGAAAAGAGGGGTGCCCATCTTCACGCTGCCGGGCAACCCGGTAAGCGCGTACGTGTCATTTCAGCTGTTCGTCCGGCCGGCGATCGCGGCCTTGCAGGGCGCGGACGACCTGTCGCTGCCCATGACGGCGGCCACGCTCACCGCCCCCGTCCGATCGCCCTCCGGACGCCGGTCTTACCTGCGTGCTGTCCTAGACGGCAGCGGCGTCACTCCCCTCTCCGGCCAGGGCTCCCACCAGATCGCCCACCTGGGCCGCGCCAACGCCCTCGTCATCGTCCCTGAGCAGGAGACCCAGCTCCCGGCCGGCGAAACGGTAAACGTCCTCGTCCTGCCCTGACGCCCCAGGTCCGACGGACGGTGGCTCTCATTTCATGATGACGGATAGCGGTGCAGGCCCAGCAGTCTGGCGGCGCTGCCGCAGCCACCGCCAAATCATGAAATATCCGGCATGTCGTGGCGCGCCAGCGCCCGACATGCCGGGACACCGGGCGGACGCGCAGGCCGGGGAAGTCCACACGAAGATAGTGGATGGCTGTCCACGCCATAGGGCAATGCCAGGAACTTCAGGAAACCGCTGTGACTGGTGATGAAGCTTGCCCTCCCCGGTCAGGGCACCGGCGGCAGCGCCGACGGACATAGGGCCATTTCGTGTTCGAAAAATCGTGTCAAAACGGGCATCTACTCGTCAGTACTGGCCCTATGCCGCTGGCAACCGGAGAGCACGCCCCGGGACGCCCGCGGGCAGGCCTCCGAACCAACCCCTTAACTTCCTGGCGTTGCGCCATAGGGGGTCCAGGTATCCACTATCTTTTCGATTCCTGCATGAGTAATGCTGATTTCGTGAAATATCCGGCATGTCGTGGCGCGCCAGCGCCCGACATGCCGGATGCCTGCCGGGCTGAGCCCCGGTCTCGGACTGGTCCCGGCTCCGGCTCAACGATCCACCATCTCCTTCTGCCCATGAACGCCCCGGTCTGATTTCATGAAATGTCGGGAATGTCGCGGCGCGCCAGCGCCCGACATTCCCGGATGCCCCGGCCAACCGGCGGCAACACTACTGCGGGTCACCCCGGCTGATGTGCGGGATTGCCCCGAACGATTTCGTGTTTCACCGCCCGGCCCGCGCTAGCCCTGGGCCGCGTTAGCCCCGGGCCGGGCCATGCGCCACGCTACGCTTTACGCGCGACATATCTTGATCATCACCGGATCGAGTTATATCTTGACTTTATGCAGACCACCCACAGAGCCCGCCGCGCCGGCGATCGGCTCCGTGACCTGTTCTCAGTGACCGGCACGGTGACGCAGATCGAGCCGATCGCCCGGCGAATGCCGCGGATCAGGATCGAAGGCGACGACATCTCCCGGCTGTCCTGCCTCCCGGGCCAGCATGTGCGCGTGCACGTTGCCGACATGCTCGAACCGAGTAGCTGGCTGCGGCCACGGGATCTGCTACGCAGCTACTCGGTGTGGCAGCACGGCGACGGGATCGAGTTGTGCGTACTCGACCATGGCGACGACGGGCCGGGCACCCGGTGGGCACGTCAGCTGCGTACCGGGCACCGCGTCACCCTCGGCCGGCCAGAAGGGTCCTTCGTGCTCCGTGATGCCGCCTATCACGTGTTCTCCGGAGAGGAGACCGCGGCCGTCGCCTTCGGCGCGATGCTGCGCGCCCTGCCTGCGGCCGTCCCGGTCTACGGCGTCATCGAGGTTGACGAACCGGAGGACCGCCTGCCGCTCAGCCGCGAGTTGCGCTGGCAGTACAGGAAAGGGCGTTCCGCAGCCTCCTCGCAGACCCTGCTTCAGGCGTTTACCCAACTGGAGCTGCCCAGCGAGCCAGGCACCGCTTACCTGGCGGGCGAGGCGAGAACCATCCAGCTGCTGCGCCGGCACCTTGTCGCGGAACGCGGCTGGCCGCACCAGGCCATCCGCACCAAGCCGTTCTGGACCCCGGGCAAGCGCGGCCTTGACTAGCAGCCGCCGTCCGCCCGGATGCCGCCACACCGGTGAAAACCAGGGCCGCAACCGGGCGGAGAACGGACTCGTTCTGAATCCTCCTTCTTGTCTTCGCCTTGGACTTGGGGTTACCACTCGGGCGCGTAGGCTTTCCTCATGAGTGATGCAGCACCGCGGCTGACCCACCTGGACGAGGCGGGGCGCGCGCGGATGGTGGACGTCTCAACCAAAGAAGTAACGGTACGGACGGCCACGGCCTCCGGCCGAGTGCTGCTGTCGCCCCAGGCCGTAACGGCGTTGCGCGACGGGACCGTGCCCAAGGGAGACGCGCTCGCCGTAGCGCGGATCGCCGGCATCATGGGCGCGAAGCGGACGCCCGACCTGATCCCGCTCTGCCATCCGCTCGCCATCCACGGCGTCGCGGTTGACCTCGCCGTCGAGGACTCCGGTGTGGCGATCACCGCCTCGGTGCGCACCGCCGACCGGACCGGGGTCGAGATGGAGGCGCTGACATCGGTGTCCGTCGCCGCGCTGACGCTGATCGACATGATCAAGGCGGTCGACAAGGGTGCGGTGATTACCGACGTCCGGCTTGAGGCCAAGGACGGCGGCAAGTCCGGCTCCTGGCGGCGGGCATGATCCGCGCGCTCGCCATCACCGTGTCCAACCGGGCGTCGGCCGGGGTGTACGAGGACCGTTCCGGGCCGGTGCTGGTGGAACTGCTCCGCAACGCGGGATGCGACATCGTGGACGGCCCGCTGGTGATCCCGGACGGCGAGGCCGTCGAACAGGTGCTGCGGGACTCCGTCACCGCCGGGTACGACGTGGCCGTCACCACCGGCGGTACCGGGCTCACTCCCACCGACCAGACACCGGAGATGACCCGTCGGGTGATCGACCGTGAAATCCCTGGCATCGCCGAGGCGCTGCGCTCCGCCGGAGCCAGCGCCGGGGTGCCGTCCGCAATCCTGTCCCGGGGGCTCGCGGGCATCGCGTCGCGGACGCTGATCGTCAATCTGCCCGGGTCATCCGGCGGCGTCAGGGACGGGATGAACGTGCTCCGCCCGATCCTCGTGCACGCCGTCGACCAGATCCGCGGGGGCGATCATGTGCGCACGGAGGCGGGCACGGTGCATTCTAATCAAATAGACACAGAGCATGCCCCCGAGAACGCATAGCGTTGCGGTACCGTCTCTGGCTTAGGTTAGATGGATTAGCACTCAGGGGAAAGATCTACAGCCGTGGGACGCATCCACGGGTGGCCGGCCACCCTCACCGAGCCGGACCTGCTGGACGCACCGGTCGTCCTTCGGCCGGTGCGCGTATCAGATGCGCGCACCTGGCGTGAAATCCGAGTACGGAACGCCTCGTGGCTGCGCCCGTGGGAGCCGTCCAACCCCGAGACGCCGCTCGTCAGGTCCCCGATCGGGCCGTACGTGTCGATGGTCCGGACCATGCGGCGAGAGGCCAGGCAAGGCGTTGCGCTGCCGTGGGTGGTCAGCTACGGCGGGGAATTCGCCGGGCAGCTCACCGTTGGGTCGATCGTGTGGGGATCGTCGCGGTCCGGACAGATCGGCTACTGGATCGACGAGGCGTACGCCGGACGGGGCGTCATCCCCACGGCGCTTGCGCTGGCAGTCGATCACTGTTTCCGTGTGATGGGCATGCACCGCCTCGAAGCGTCGATCCGGCCGGAGAACGCCGCGTCCCGCCGGGTTGTGGAGAAGCTGGGCTTCAGGGACGAGGGCGTACGGGTGCGGCAGTTGCACATCAACGGCAGTTGGCGCGACCACATCTGCTACGCGATCACCGCCGAGGAAGTGCCGACGGGTATGCTGCCGCGGTGGCGAAGCTCGCTCGCCGCGTCCCGGGCATCACGGTCCGGCACATGACGGGATGCCATAATGGAACTTTGCCGCTGATCTTCGCGACACGCCGCTCAGGTACTCGTTATCGACAGTCGCTCCCTTTACGCTGCGTCACATGCCCGGTGTGCCCGGTGCCGGACTGACCGAGGGGAGGCACGAGCCCGATGAGCAGCGCCATCCTTTACCTGGCGATTGTCGCGATCTGGGCCTGCGTGCTCATCCCGCGGTGGCTGCGACGGGATTCGGTACGCGGGGCTTCGGCTCCGGTGCCAGTGGAGCCCCCGGTTCCAGAGGATCCCGACGCCGAGGCCGAAGACGGTTCGCCCGCCGACGTTGAGGGGGCACACGAGACCCTCCGGCGGATTAAGTCCCGCGTACGGGCCACAGAGCCGCTGAGCGCCGAGGAAGCACGGCGCCGCATGCTGGGAGCCCGGCGTCGCCTGCTGCTGATGCTGATCGGCCTTGAGATCGCGGCGATCGCGCTCGCTGTCCTTGGGCTTGCCGCCGTATGGGTGGTCGTCCCACCCTCGATCATGCTGATCGGTTACCTGCTGCTGCTCCGCGAGGCCGGCGCAGGCCGACACTGAGCGGGCGCAGCACGAGGCCGAGGCGGCCGCCCGCGCCAGGGAGCACGAGATTGCGCTGAGCGAGCAGGCACAGCGCGTCACCCCCGTCGAGGGGACTTCCACCGAAGGCGTCTCCACGACAGCGGCAGCACTCGCCGCGAAGTTCGCCGCCGCACCGGTCCCGGCCGACTACGAAGACTCCGGCCCCGGCCGGGACTTCGCGCCCGGGCTGGCAGGCAAGTACACGACTTCGAACGTGGCTCCCGAGGCTTCCGGCGACGACTACTACGACGCCTACGAAACGCCACACCTGCGCGCGGTGGGCGACTAGCTAGCTCCGCAGCCTAGTCATCCTCGTCATCGTCCTTGCGGACCGGCCAGGGCTGCGCAGCCGATCCAGGTCGAGGCGGATCTCCCACTCTTCGGACTGGCTGGCCGGTTACTGAAGCAACGACCTCGAAGTCCTTATCGTCGCAAAGCACGATCAGCCGTTCCCGCTCGGCGGTTGCCGCGATGAGCAGGTCGACCGGGCCAGCTGAGCGGTGCTGGCCACGCTCTGTAAGCATCTGCTGTACTTCATCCGCGCGCTCGTAGGCGCCGTCGCTCATCGGCACCCAGCCGAATACGGCCTCAAGCATCCGGCGCTTCTCGGTCCGGTCCGCGCGGGACCGGGCTGAGTAGAGGAACTCAAGTTCCACGACCGGACAGGTCGCGATGACCCCCGAAGTCAACTGTTCTGCCCATGCCTCACGGTGCTGCTGTTGCAGGATGCGGAAAAGCCCGGAGGTGTCGATGAGGTAGAGAGCCGGGCTCATCGCCGGTAGGCAGCCTTGTTGCCGAGGAACTCGTCGAAGTCACCCTGGTCCGCCATCTCGCCCAGCCGAGCCAGTGCGTGGAGGCGCGCCAGACGCTGCCCGACCTCGCGCAGCGCGGCGTTCACCGTGTCCTTCTTCGTCTTGGTCCCGAGCACCGCCGCCGCGGTCGCCAGCGCCTCTTCGTCGATCTCGATCGGCGTTTTTACCATGGTCATGAGCTACCTCCAGCGAGCCGCCGACAACGGATATCCAGGATATCTACGAAAGATATCCTGGATATCCGTCGTTGGCTACCTGACGGCACGCCGCCCAGATCCCGGCAGCCATGGCGCGAGCAGGCGGCAAAGTTTGCTAGGCTAGCAGCAGTTCCTGGGGCTATAGCGCAGTCCGGTAGCGCACCTCGTTCGCATCGAGGGGGTCAGGGGTTCAATCCCCTTAGCTCCACCCTACATAAATGGCCAGGTCAGAGGCCTAATTGGTGACCCTAAGCCGCATCTCCCACGGTATCGGTACCGTTGCTGGGAGGAATTTGGGAGGCTGGGTTTTCCGGCCCCTCCCACGGCTGTCTTTAATCCGCATTCTGCTGCCTCAGCGAGTTGGTCCTTGATCGGGGCGAGCAGCCTGTCCAGGGCTGGCACTGCTGACTTCGGGTCGAGCGTCGATCGTTAGGCCCGAGCTCTACGTCAACGCTGCTCGCGACTGCGGCACGCCGAGACGTTTCATACCGGCGCCGGCAGCCGGGCGATTTTTGAGTCTTGACAGCGGTATGACCCGGTGTTTGTCTCTGTTTAAAGATGTTTTGACATCGTTGTCAAACACTCAACTTTCTCCATACTTGCCGATGGTCATCAGGCAGTTGCCTTACGCACGTCGGCCACTTTCGTCGCACCCATCCCTGGCGTTCTACCGGGAGCCGAAATGGCAATGTTCACCTGGTCCCATCCGCGCCGCACCAGACTTGCGAAACCACTGACCCTGCTTACGGCGGCCGCGGCCGCTAGCGGTCTCATGGTCCTGCCCGCAATACCCAGCGCGGCGGCCGCGGTGAGCGATCCGGCATCCGTCGTGAACCCGTTCATCGGCACAACCAATGGCGGCGACACGTTCCCGGGCGCCGATGCCCCGTTCGGCATGGTGCAGTGGAGTCCGGACACCACGTCCCGGCCAAGCGGCGGCGGCTACAGCTACAACGACTCGTCGATCACCGGCTTCAGCCTCACCCACCTGTCCGGCCCCGGCTGCAACGCGGAGGGGGATGTCCCGGTGCTGCCGACGACCGGGGCGATCAACGCCAGCGCGACGGACGGCTTCTCGCATTCCGGGGAATCCGCGGACGCGGGGTTCTACTCAGTGGCGCTCAGCAACGGGATCACCACCCAGCTGACGGCGACTACCCGGACCGGCATGGCGCAGTTCACCTTCCCGGCCACCAGTCAGGCCAACCTGCTCTTCAAGCTGAACGGCAGCGCGAACGGCGACAGCGCGACCAGCTTCACCGTGGTCAGCAGCACCGAGGTCAGCGGTTCGGTCACCTCCGGCGGTTTCTGCGGCGCGGGCAACTCGTACACGGTCTACTTCGACGCGCGGTTCAGCCAGCCGTTCAGCACCAACGGAACGTTCACCGCGACCGGCGTGCAGGCGGGCGCGCGGCATCTGGCCACCACCGCCGCCAGCTCGAGCGCCCCGACGGAAGTCCCGGCCAGCACGCCGGAAAAGCCCAACCATCCCGTTTACCACGGTCCGCTGCCGCCAGGACAGCACGCCGCCGCGGCGCTGGCCGGCCCGAACGGCGGGTACCTAACCTTCAACACCACCAGCAACCAGGTGGTCGACATGACGGTCGGGATCTCCTACGTCTCCGTGGCCAACGCCAGCGCGAACCTGACCGCCGAGAACAACGGCTTCAACTTCAGCGCGGTGCAGACCGCGACGCACAATGCCTGGAACGCGATGCTCGGGAAGATCCAGATCACCGGCGGCACTTCGGTTCAGCAGGCGAACTTCTACACGGCCCTGTACCACGCGCTGCTCCACCCGAACGTGAACAGCGACACCAACGGCCAGTACATGGGCGTGGACGGGAAAGTCCACACCGTGGATTCCGGGCACTCGGCGGAGTACACCAACTACTCCGGCTGGGACATCTACCGCGCCCAGGCTCAGCTTGAAGCGCTGCTCGATCCGTCCGCCGCCAGCGACACGGCCCAGTCGATGGTCGACGATTACACCCAAGGGTCGATGCTGCCGAAGTGGATGGAGAACAACGGCGAGACCTACGTCATGGTCGGCGACCCCGCCGATGCCATCCTGGCTGACTACTACGCGTTCGGCGCGACGAACTTCGCCACCTCAACGGCACTCACCGACATGGTCAACGAGGCCACGACCGCTAACAACGTCCGGCCGGGGCTGAACTACCTGGAGTCTCTCGGCTACGAACCCGCGGACGGCTCCTACGGCTGCTGTAACTTCTACGGGCCGACGTCGACGACGCTTGAATACAACACGGCCGACTTCGCCATCTCCTCGTTCGCCGGCGCACTCGGCAATTCCGCCGACCAGACGACGTTCCAGAACCGGGCACAGGACTGGCAGAACGTGTTCAACCCCGCCACCGGGTTCATGGAAGGCCGCGACGCGAACGGGTCGTGGGAGTCGGGCTTCAACGCGCAGAGCAGCAGCGATGCCAACTTCGTCGAGGCCACGCCGTATATCTACACCGGCATGGTGCCGTTCAACCTGGCGGGGCTGATCACGGCGATGGGCGGCGACGCCAAGATGAACAGCTACCTCAACACCGTCCTGTCCAGCTTCACCGGGGCAAATGGGTACGCCTGGATGGGTAACGAGCCGTCCATCGAGCTGCCCTGGGAATACGACTACACCGGTGAGCCCTACCAAGCCGAGCAAACGGTACGGGAGATCCAGGATCAGATCTGGACTGACACCCCGTCCGGCCTGGCGGACGGCAACGATGACCTCGGCACGATGAGCGCCTGGTACGTCTGGTCAGCGCTCGGCATGTACCCCGAGACTCCTGGCACCGCCAACCTGGCCCTGGGATCCCCGATGTTCACCCAGGCCACGGTCACCCTGGGTAACGGCAATACCCTTACGATCAACGGCAATGGCGCGGCCGACGACGCACCCTACGTACAGAGTGCGACATGGAACGGTGCAGCGTGGAACAACGCCTACGCGCCCACCGCCGCGATCACCAGCGGCGGCACGCTCAGCTATACGCTGGGCACCTCAGCGAACACATCCTGGGCATCGTCGGCGTCGGCGGCACCCCCGTCCTACGGCGGCACCGCCCCGGCCGGCACCAGTTACGACAACACCGGGATCGAGAACGACGGATCGAGCGGGGCCAGCTTCGACGGCAGCGGTAACGCCTACTCCGCGCAGGCGCTGTCCGCTGCCGGGGTGAATCCCGGGTCCCAGATCACCTCGGCAGGAACTACGTTCACCTGGCCGAACGTCACTGCCGGCACTCCAGACAACTACCTCGCGTCCGGCCAGACCATCAAGATGTCCGGGTCGGGCAGCATCGCGTTCCTCGGTGCGGCTACCAACGGGCCGTCGACCGGCACAGCGACCGTCACATTCACCGACGGCACTACGCAGAGCGTCACGCTGGCGTTCTCCGACTGGACGCTGAACGGCGGCAGCGCGTCGGTCATGTCTGGCAACACGGTAGCGGTCACCAACTCGTACCGCGACAACAGCTCCGGCGGCAAGGAGACGGTGACCACCGACGTGTTCGCGACCAGCCCGGTCACGCTGACGGCGGGCAAGACGATCGCCAGCGTCACGCTGCCCAGCAGCGCGAACCAAGGCTTGATCCACGTATTCGCGATCGCCGCCGGCGCGTCCGCCTCGGCACCCACCGGGCCGATCACGTCCGGCCTCTCGTCAACCCTGTGCGTGGACGACCGGTCAAGCTCGACGACGAACAGCAACCCGATCCAGATCTACACCTGCAACAACACCGGCGCCCAGCAATGGACCGTCGCCACGAACGGTACCCTGCAGGTCCTCGGGGGCTGCATGGACGTGACGCAGAGCGGCACGGCCAACGGCACCCTCGTGCAGTATTACCAGTGCAACAACACCGGCGCCCAGCAGTGGACCGCACAATCCAACGGCGAACTGGTCAACCCGGAATCGGGCAAGTGCCTTGACGATCCCGGGTCCTCCACTACGCCAGCCACCCAGCTCGATATTTCCACGTGTACCGGCGGCAGCAATCAGATCTGGCATCTGCCCTAGCGCTCGCTGACAGAACTAACGGCGTCCGCCTATTCCTCACGGAGTAGGCGGACGGTCGTATGCGGCGACGTGGACCAAGCAGGCATTCCGGTCGCGTACCCACACCAATATCCACGTATCGCCATTGCCAACGGTTCAACCGCCGCAAGGCCCGCCCTTGTCGACTTTCTCGCTCACGAGGGAATCCTTCCTGGCCACCGGGATGACTTCAGCTTCTTATCCAGACATTGGTTATCTGGACCACTGCTTCTTCAGGCACTCTGTTTCTCTGTAATACCGCAAATTCCTCCGCGTAAGAGCACGGTCCTTGTCGTGGCGGCGGCAGCCTTCATCGTCTACGCCGTCAGCGCCGACGGCGCTGCCCCCAGTTCGGTCTCTGCGGCCATCGCGGGAACGCTGGTCTGCCTGGGGGCCGCGGGACAAACACGCACAGCACGGAACCGGGTCCGTCAGCTACTACAGTCCGGCGCCGCCGAGAACATCGCTAACCGCATCGGCGAAACCGAAGCCGCTCCCCGGCCAGCCGGCGCCTTGCCGCTGTTTTCCCAGCAGTACTGCATGGTCAACCGCCAGTTCGCCGGCGGCAACCTGCAAGCCGGGCCGGTGCCGGCCGGACCGGGACGTGCCCGGCGAGCCCGGCGAGCCCGGCCTGCGCCTTGACATGCAGCCGTTTGGCTGCCTAAAGTTAAAGGCAGCCAAACGGCTGCCTTTGGAGGCGGTGAGATGGAAGACGTGTTCAAGGCGCTGGCTGATCCCAGCCGCCGCATGCTGCTGGACAGCCTGAACGCCCGCAACGGCCAGACACTGCGCGAGCTGTGCGCTGGGCCGGACATGACCCGGCAGTCGGTCAGCAAGCACCTGGCGGTGCTCGAGGCGGCCGGCCTGGTAACGGCCGTGCGCCGGGGCCGGGAGAAGCTGCACTACCTGAACGCCGCCCCCATCAGCGACATCGCCGAGCGCTGGATCAGCCGCTACGACCGGCCCCGGGCCGACGCCCTGGCCGACCTGAAGAAAGCACTGGAGGAGACCGAAATGGAAGCACCCTCGTTCGTCTACACCACCTACATCCGCACCACGCCCGAGCAGCTGTGGCAGGGCCTGACCGATCCCGCCTTCACCCGGAGCTACTGGCGGACCGAGCTCCATACCGACTGGGCCAAGGGGTCGCCGGTGACCTGGAACAACCACGGCGTCCTGATCAGCGACCCCGGGTCGGTCGTACTCGAATCCGACCCCTATCGCCGCCTGTCCTACACCTGGCACGGCATGACCGCCGAGCTGGCCGAGAAGTTCGGCTGGGACCAGGAGCTCACGGCCAAGCTGGCGGCCGAGCCCCGCTCCAAGGTCACCTTCGACATCGAGCCGGTCACCCAGGGCGTGAAGCTGACCGTCATCCACGACGGCTTCGAACCCGGCAGCACCATCGCCGAGATGGTCAGCATCGGATGGCCGGACGTCATCTCCAGCCTCAAGACCCTGCTGGAAACCGGCGAGCCCCTCCCGGCCTAGTACCGCCGAACCGTCAACCGCGGCACCACGGCGGCGCGGAGATTCCCGGCCACACCGACGCTCCGCGCCGCCAGGGCACCCTGCCCGCCACCGCAGCCGGACAGGCCGGCCCGGATGCCCCGTCCCTCCCCGGCGATTTCGCGTCCCTTCGATTACACGGACCAGCGCGGACTCACGGACGCCCGACTGGAGGTCGATCCGCTGCCATCCCCCGGGGACGATGAGCTGGTAGTCAGCCGGCCGTTTTCGACGCTGAAGAGAGGTGAGCGGTCAGCCCGACGCTGTAGTGGCCGAGTTGGGTACCCGCGGGAGCCAGGGAACCGCGTCGTCCTTGAAGCTCTGCGCGACCGGGGTGAACTCCCCGGGATTGTCCAGGCTGGACATGGTCATGCAGATGCTGTCCGCGCCGTCGTCCTGGGCGCATACCTGACTGCCGCAGTTCGGGCAGAAACCCCGCCTTGAGTCCGGCCAAGAGTAGTACCACGATGGCTCGCCACCGGGGCCGGTCCACTTGAATCCCGCAACGGGGAAGCTCACCCATGACATCATCGGCCCGCCTGAAAGGCGCTGGCAATGGGGACAGCTGCAGACGTGCGGATAGTCCTCGGGCCCGGTGACCTCGTAGCGGATTTTCCCGCATAGACATCCCCCGATCCGCACAAACCCATTCGCCTCGTTCAACTAGGCCATCTCCTAAGACTTGAAGTGAGCTGATTCCACAGTATGCCATTGTCCGTGAACACCGCCTTTGATCATCATGACCGCGTCGGCCGGAACGGGGCGGCCAGCAACGCGAGCAGTCGGCTCAGCGCCGGCTGGTAGAAGGAGACGGCGACAGGGATGATCATGTCCATGAACGTGACTAGGAACCACGCGAGCACGTCCTTCACGGCTGCGCCCACGCCGCTGGGGACCGTTCCGCCGAGGGCAAGCCAGACGGCGGAACGGACGCCGACCAGGTAGGCGGCGGCGTCCACCACACTAGGCAGCACGGTGGCCGTCGCGAGCACGGCCCAGGCGGCGACCGCCGGAAACAGCAGGGCGACGGGCACCCGGATGAGGAGAGGCGGCCGACGGCCAGTCGGCCTGGCCTCAGGGGGAGCGTTCCACCGGAGCGGCCCGCGGAGCATGGCGGCCGCCACCAGGCCGGCGGGGATAGCGAGGAAGGCCGCGCTCGTTACCCAGACCGCAGCGTCCCGCCCCGCGGCGGGCAGCGAGTTGTACTGAGACAAGGTGGCGGCGGCAATAATGACGACGCTGGCGTAAGCAGTCAGAACGGACTTGACCGTAATACGTGCTCGACCCCCGTCGCTAGTGGGGACCGGTGAACCGGGCAAGCGCGGTTGAGTGGCCATACCTAGAGTGAACGGTCGCAGAGCGGGTTGGGTTCGCTACTCGGGCAGGGCGAAGGTTCTGTCGTGGGCGGACTAGTCAAGGGTCCATCAGTTGCGGGGTCCCGCACTCTTCCATTAGTCGCGCTTACCTGGTCAGCTGCTGTCCTTAGTCTTTCGCGGAGCAGATAAAGGCACGATTCCAGGCAATCGTCGGCGAGGGCTTCGGGGTCGGCGAGCAGGATTTCCACGGCGAGCATTCGGGCGGCGGGGGCCGGGAGTCTGGTGATTGCTTGTACGGGGTTGTTCATCGCCTGAGCCTCTCGGATCGGCTGGGGTGGTTTCTGGGGGACGTCAGCGGGCTCTGAGCAGGGCCCAGACGGATTTGGCCTGCAGGCCGGGGATCTGGTCGCAGCCCCAGCGGTGGCTGAGCTGGTCGACGATGGCCAGGCCCCGGCCGTGCTCTTCGTCCGCTCCGGGACGGCGGAGCACTGGGGCGCCGCAGGATGCGGGGAGGTTGTCCCAGACCTCGACCTGGAGCTGGGTGCGGTCGGACATCAGGCGCAGCCACAGCTCGGTGAGGCGGCTGTCGGCCTGGTAGAGCGGGGTGCCGTCGGCGCCGGTGGCCATCCGGACGACGTTGGTTGCCAGTTCGCTCACGATCAGCGCGCTGACGTCGCCCAGGTCGTTCGCGCGGGCCAGGTCCCAGCCGCCCAGGACCATGGTGGTGAACGCGCGGGCCAGGGCGGGTGCGGTGGGCAGCGCGCCGATCGGGCCGAGGGCGGAGAACAACGGCCAGGCCCGCACCCCTGGCCACTGCCGGGCAGGGGTAAGTCGAGGCGTGCCCGCGAACGGAATGCCGTTCGCCAGACCCGGTGCGAGGTCCGCCGCGACGGTACCCGTCGTGCCGTTCATCGGTGCCCTCCAGTCACAGTAGGCGGCCGTCCTTCCCCGCCGTGGAGACAGCCTTGCGTTCTGCTAGGAGCACGGCCAATCCCCATTCCGTCGGCATTTGGCGGCATGGTGTGGCATAGCGTGTTTGTTCTTGCACGTTCAGTTAGAGCGTGCCACGCTGCAGGAAGCGGACCCGATACCGGAGGTGACAGCGTGCCCGACACCGTGCAAGACAGCCCGACCATGCGGGGTCCGGGCGATCACGGCGGCCAGCGTCCCGTCGGACAAAGAAGAGGATTCCGAACGAAGGGTTGCGCTGCGCCTGCCCCGAACAGGCCACCGATAGCCCGCTGACCTGGCCCGCCAACCTAGCTCGCCAACCGTCGGCATTGCCGGGCACGACGCGTGCCCCGCAATGCCCACCCCCTCTATGACGGAGGCATGGCATGACCAACGACCTCGGCACTTGGCTGCGTACCCAGCGGGAGGAACGCGGCTGGTCCAGAAACGAGATGGCCCGCCGGCTGATCGCCGCCGCGCGGGAGACCGGCGACGGAAGCATGCCCGACGCCGAAACCATTCGCGGCTACATCTACCGCTGGGAACAGAGCAAGATCCGCACCCTGTCCGAGCGGTACGTCCTCTACTACTGCCGCGCCTTCGCCATCAAGCCCACCCAGTTCGGACCGCAGCCAGAGGCTGCATCCGACACGGAGGTCATCCAGCCTGCCGCCGTGATCCCGGCCGAACCCGGGGTGCCGCATTGCCAACATGTCGCCTACCGTGGGATAGAAGCACCTGAATCCAGCTTCTTCAGCTTGCCGAACCTGCCAGAGCTGCTACTGACCGGGCGGGAACGGCCGTTCTGGACCTACTTCGCCAGACGCCAGATGTGGGACCCCAGCGCCCTCACCGATAGCGACATCGAAGAGATGGTGCGCTCGGTCGAGCAGCCCGGCGGCACCAGGGCCATCCTGGAGATGTACCGCGCCCGCCAGGTCGACGCCGAGCAGAACCGTCCCCATTACGCCAACCCGATCAGCTGCCCCGTCCTCGCCGTCGGTGCGCAGGCCTACCTCGGTGACCAGGTATCCAGGCAGCTGGTACAGGTGGCCTCCGATGTCCAAGGCGCCGTCATCCCCGAGTCCGGGCACAACATCGCGCTCGAGAACCCTGCCGCCCTCGCCCAGGCCTACCTCGACTTCTTCAGCGGACACTGAACCACGGTCGCGGGCAGGCAAGATCCCTGGTAGGGCACGCTCCATACCGCCCGAATAGTGGGTCGCCCAATGATTGGGTCTCCGGTTGCGTGCGATCTGAACCAGGTCGACCACCTTTACGTGATAACGGTAGATATACATTGGTTCGCTATCCGTTACCTGGCTGCTAGCGGGCGACCTGTCGGCGTGGTGGTTGACCGCGCACTGGGTTGGCGGCGAGCAGCCGCCGCTTACCTGACTGGAGGCACTCGTGTCTGACCTCATCGTGGACTACCAGGTCCTTGAGCAGTCGGAGCAGTTGCTGACCAGGCTGCACCAGCAGATCGGCGGCTCTTCGTCGTCGGTTGCCGTGGACTCGGACTGGGGATTCGGCGGCGTTACCTCGGCGATGGGCGGGTTCTACGGCGACTGGTCCTACCACCGCAAGCAGATACTGGACCGGATGGAGACGCTGCACACGATGTCCCGCCAGTCCCGGCAGGCGTTCCAGGGCGCGGACACCGAGCTCGCCAGCCAGCTGACGAAGTCCGGCAGCCCAGCCGCGAAGAGGTGATGACGTGACATCCCGGCCTTATGACTGGTCACCGCTCGGGCTTGATGCCGACCCGGTGCCTGGCAGTCCCGAGGCGGTGAGCGCGGAGTCGCGCCGCCTCGGCCAGACGGCGCAGGAACTGCGCTCGCAGATCACAATGCTGCAGAAGATCGCCGATGACACCACTTTAAAGGGCCAGTACGCCGGCACGCTCCGCGCGCACGCCCAGCAGCTCTCGCAGGACCTGGACAAGGTCGCGACACGGTACGAGACCGTCGCCGACGCGACCGGCGAGTGGTCGGAAAACCTGGCCGAGGCACAGGCCACCTCGCTGACCGCACTGCAGGAGGCGGAGGGACCCTACGAGCAGCTGCGCAAGCTGCAGGCTCCGCAGCCGCCCCCGGCCAGCGCCCCGGCGGCCGCCGGGCAGCAGTACGCCACGGACAAGCAGCAGTACCAGCAGACGCAGTCGTCCGCGCAGGCCGCCCTCTCGGACGCACAGGTCCTGCTCGGCAAGGCCACCACGCACCGCGACACCGCAGGCGCCACCGCAGCCCAGAAGATCAGCGGCGCCAGCCACGACTCGCTCGCCGACAGCTGGTGGGACCAGTTCAAACAGGAGATCGCCGCCATCGCGGACAACCTCAAGACGATCGCGACCATCATCGGCTACATCGCCACGGCCTGCGCCATCATCGCGGTCATCCTGACCGCGGGAGCAGCCCTGGTGTTCCTGCTCATCGCCGGCGGGCTGCTGCTGACCGAACTGGGCATCCATACCATCCTGGCAGCGACGGGCAACGGCTCGTGGGTCGACGTCGGCCTGGACATCTTCGCCCTGGCCACCCTCGGCTTCGGCGCTTTCCTCGATGCCGGCGCGGAGACCGCCGAGACAACCGCCAAGGACGCCGCCGTCGAGGCCATCCAGGAAGACCAGGGGCTTACCAGAGCCGTCAAGGGACTCGTAGACCAGGCAAACGGACTCAAACAGGAAGCCTTGGAGTCTGGGGACGACGGATTTACCGAGGCGGCAAGCAAGTTCGCGGATCACGTCGAAGCGTTTGGCGAAAAGGCGGATAGTTTCGCCAAGGGCAACGCCGAAGAAGAAATAGAAAATATCGAAAAATTGGCCGAGGGCAACAAAAATGCCGCCCTCAACACCATGAAGAACCTGACCCAGCACGGAAGTAACGGTACAGGAAACGCTATCGGAAACGTGACTAAGTTCGCCGAGCGTTTCCCTGATAACCAGAAGATCGCACAGGCACTAAAGACCCTTAAGCCACTCGGGACGAAGAACGCGATCACTTTCTTGAGCGGTACAACCGTTGACGGGGTCGACAAGGCACTGAGCCTGGCCTCTCCTACGTACAATCACCTCAAGGACGACGTAACCTACGCGCTCCCGGCGGACGTCGGCATCCCGGTCGTCAACGTTGCCGAGGCGTTCGGGCCGACCGACTTCATCGTGCACATGACCGAGTTCGCGAGAAATTAGCTAGGAACCAGCACTAGGAATAAAAAGGAGGTGGCCCGGTGGCCGCTGAGGGATCAGAAGCCGAACGCTTCTTGCGTACCGAGGCATTTCGTGCTTCTATCCAAGGGATCAGTAGGAAAACAACCTACGACACCAATGAACGAGAATATCGCTCTGTCGATTGGGCGCTGCTGCCTCCGCCGGCAACCGATGCCGAGCACGAACAGGTCATAAAGCCGCTAACAGAGACGTTCGCAATCATCGCGAGGAAACGCGGCGGGCTCCCCGAAGACAAGGCAGTAAAGGGAATGCTGGAGATCCGCGAAGATCTCTACAAGAGCTGGCTCGGACAGTACCTGTACTTCTACATGGGCCCACCCCGCTTCCGTCCGCTCCCGGTGATGCTCGGTATCTGGGAGATCATGCAGGAACGCGACGAGCAACTCAAGCTGCTGGCCGGGTACAACACCACGGATTTGGTCGAGCCGCCGATCCTGGAAGACTTCCACACCGCGCACCTGGGAACCGGGATCAAGGTGTGGTGCGTGCAGCGGCAGGAGAAGCACCGCAGGAAGGTCGTTGCGCTCCTCGGCTACGCCTTCCGGAACGAGGAGCTGGAGACTGACCTGCACCTGAAGACGATGTGCACCGACCTCGGCTGGCTTCAGGCGGCCATGCCGCACATCGACGAATTCGTCCGCGCCATCAGCATTGTTCCGAAGCAGCAGAAAGAGAGCGATGCCGGAAACTAGCGGCTACCGCCTCGTGCTGCCGCCGGGCTGGGTTCAGGTCCCGGTCAGGGACGCGGTGCCCGGTACGGCGCACCAGGTGATCGCGACCGCGTTCCGCGAGCCGCCGGAGGGGATACCGCGCGACGCGTTCACCAGCGCCAAGATCGAACTGGAGCGCCGCCTGGAGAAGATGATCCGCCAGGCGAAGAACGAGGGCGGCCTTGAGCTCTTCCTGGCCTGCGGCCAGGCCTATGCCAACCCGGTCCCTGCGTCCTTCCTGATCGCCGAGGGCTCGCTCGGCAGTGCCACCGACGACCCCCTCGCCGTGGTCACCGCGATCGCCGAACGAGCGGCCAGGGACGGCGGCAAGCCCGGAGAACTGACCGCACTGGACGGCGCCCCCGCCGCCCGGGTCGAGCGCATCGCCGCCCCGAACGGCAGCGACGACCAGCCGTCGCTGCGGGTCGAGTACACCGTGCCCGTCCCCGGCAGCGCCGACCGGTGGATGGTCATCACCTTCTCCACCCTCGGCGACGGCGACCCCTCCGGCGAATACGCCGCAACCCTCGCCGAACTCTTCGGCGCGATCCTGTCCACCTTCCGCTGGACCTGACAACGCCACCCGGTCGACGCGACTCACTGTCCGCGGTCCTGGCCCACGGCGAGCCGTAAATATCGACTGCACGAAGAAAAGTTCGAAAAGCCATGCATGGTCAGCACCGTCCCACCGCGACGCGCGCCTTCTGGTGGAGTTCCCCGAGCTTCTCGACTACGCCCGCACCGCTGTGCCGCTGCATCCGCGGCCAGGTAAATCAGGTGCGTCGCCCGGTGGCGGGCCGGTATGTTGCTGCGGTGCCTGAACTGAGTGCAGGCCTTCCTCCCGTTCCCGGCCTGCCCTGGGAGTCGCTGTCTCATCGCCAGGTCCTGGCCGAGCTAGCCGCAGGGGGGTGGGTGCCGTGCGGGGTGGGCGACTGGGCGGTGGCGCTGCGGTCCCCGGAGGGAACCGTCGTCGCGCGGGTATGCCCGTTCGATCCGGCCTACTGGGCATTTGTCGACCTGTGCCGCGAGTGCGCCGGCAACCGGTGGCTGCCGAGGATCGAGCTGGCGGCCGACCTCGAAGGCGGTGGTTCTGTCGTCTTCCTGGAGTTCGCCGCTCCTGTGGACCGTGCGGTCGCCGACCAGGTCGCCGAGCAGTGGCGGACCGCGGCCGGCGATGCGGAGTTCGAGGAGGTACGGCGGGCAGCGCAGATCATCGATGCGCGGTACCGGAAGTCGACGCCCTGGTGGGGCAGGCACGACTTGAACGAGGCCCACGTCCGCAGAGCCGCCGACGGGCGGCTTGTGCTGATCGACGTCTTCTGCATGGACGGGGCGTCGCTCTACGGCGAGATCCTCGAAGACGTCGCCGGGGTGCACCGCCGGCTTCCGCGCGAACGGATGCGCTATGCACTGGACATCCCGTATATCGCCCGGGAGAGCAGTACCGCCGAGATCCTTGCCCTCAAAAGGCCTGGGCACGCGCTGCCGGATGACCGCTCGCGGGTCTGCCAGAGAACGGTCGGCGACAGCGCTGTGGGGGCGAGGGATAATGGAGCCATGACAGACGCGGTTGTCCGGTGCGCACACTGCGGCACCGCTAACCGGGTGCCGGCCGCGGCGGCCGGGACGCCCCGGTGCGGCAAGTGCCATGAGCCCCTGCCCTGGATCGCCGATGCCGACGACGCTACCTTCGGCGAGATCGCCGAGGCGGCCAAGATCCCGGTCGTGGTAGACCTGTGGGCCCCGTGGTGCGGGCCCTGCCGCATGGTCAGTCCCGCGCTCGAGCAGCTCGCCCGCGACCTGGCAGGCAAGGTCAAGCTGGTCAAGGTGAACGTCGACACCTCGCCGCAGATCTCGCAGCGTTTCGAGGTCCAGGCCATCCCGACCCTGCTGGTCCTGCGCCGCGGGCAGGTAGCCGCCCGCCAGACCGGCGCGGCCCCGCTGGCCACCCTGCGGACCTGGGTCGACAGCGCCCTCGCCGCCGGCTGAGCACTGATCCTGTTACCTGATAGGGGTTTTTCGGCGTAAGGCGCGGTTGCGCGTCATGACCGGGGCGGTGTCCTGGCGTCGTGCCATTCGGGGCTGTTGAGGAAGTGGTTGTCGAAGCGGTCCTGCGCTGCGAGAAGGTCCTCTACGCTGGCCTCGCCGAGTTGGAGCCGGGCGAGCAGCCGGAAGTACTCGAACCGCTCAACGCCCGGGGTGATCACGATGAGAATGTCGGCGGACGACCCGGGCGCCGCGGCGAACGCGTGCGGCGTCCCCGGCGGCACGACGGCCAGGTCGCCGTTTCGCAGCGTCGTGACCTCGGAGCCGGCCAGTACCTGAGCGGCTCCCGCGACGATGAAGAACAGCTCGCTTGATCCCTTGTGCAGATGCGGCGACGCGCCGTCCACCCCGGCAGCAAGGGTGACGCGCTGGGTGCTGAGCGCGCCGCCGGTGTCGCTCGCGTCGGCGAGCAAGCGCACGGATGAGGGCAGGCCCTCGGCACCGAGGAACTCGGCTTCGCTGGAACGGACGATGAAAGTCATGCATCTGATAGTAAGGATGCCCGGCCTCGACCGGCTGCTCCGCGCCCTGCTGGACTCGGTACGCGGCGAGCCGAAGAGCTGACCGGTCCTAGCCGATCCGACGGCAGCCGGGCAGCCCCACCCTGGATACAACGCGGGCTTGCCTGCATGCCGACCCGAGCGTACGGTCTCCACCGCACGCGGCAGTCTAGCCATGACTCGAGGTGCTGGGTGCGGGGACCGAGTCCACGGCTGGTCGCTGCGGCAGGTCGCGCAGCCGCCGCATGGGGGTCAGCAGGTACAAGAGACCGGACGCGGCGATCAGGGCGGTGAGTATCCACAGGGCGTCCCTGATCCCGAGGGCGGTGGCGAGGGCTCCGGCCAGCAGCGCCCCGGCGGGCATCATGGCGTAGCCGACGGTTCTGGTCGCGGAACTGACCCGGCCGAGTATGTCCGGCGGGACGTAGGCCTGCATGAAGCTGACGACGATCACGTTCGCGATGACGACGCCGCAGGCGACGCATACCATCGCGGCGCTGGCGCACGCGAGCCGCGGGCCGGCTGCGGTGAGGGGCAGCAGGAGAGCGCAGGACAGGCCGCCTGCGTCGGCGGCCAGGATGGCCCGCGCGGTGCCGAACCGCCGTCCCAGGGGCCGGGCGACGAGCGCGCCCAGGACACCGCCGACGCCGAAGCTGGCCACGACGAGGCCAGCTGAGGCCGAGGACAGCCCGACGGTGCGGACCAGGAAGACGACGATGAGGGCATCGACTCCGGTGAGTGCCAGGTTGGCGAGCGACGAGAACGCCGTCATCGCGCGCAGGTAGGGATCTCGCCAGGCGAAGCGAAGACCGTCCAGCATGCCCCCGGCAGCGGGCGTGCCCGACCGGCGGTCCCGCGGCTGCCGCATCGCGGCCAGGCAGCAGAACGAGACGGCAAAGCTCGCCGCGTTGGCTAGCAGGCCGGTGACCGGGCCGGCCAACTGGGCGAGGAGCCCGCCGAGCCCCGGCCCGCCGATCTGCGCGACCTCGCGGCTGCCCATCAGCTTGGCATTCCCCTCGGCAAGGTCCGCCTCGTCGACGATCCCGGGGAGCAGGACCTGGTAGGCACTGCTGAAGAACACCGTCGCTGTTCCCGCGATCAGCGTGACGGTGACAAGCTGGGTTACGGTCAGCACCCCGAACCAGGCGGCGACCGGGACGCTCCCGTACGCCGTCAGCGAGATCACGTCGCTGGCCAGCATCACCGGCCGGGGCGGCAGGCGGTCGATCCAGGCTCCCGCGGGAACGCCGACGAGGAGCCAGGGCAGCCAGGCCATCGCGGTCAGCACCGTGACGACGAACGTGCTGGCATGCAGGGTGTCGATGGCGATCAGCGGCACCACGACGACGGTGACGGAGTTGCCGGCCTCGCTGATGCTCTCCCCGGTCCAGAACAGGCCGAAGTCCCGCTGACGCCACAGGCCGCCGCGCCGGCGCGCGGGAGCGTTCACGACCGCGGGCTGACGGCGGTGAAAAAGAACACCCGGGCGGCGCGTGCGCCGGAAGGACGCAACGCCGGATCCTCCGATCGCTGGATGTAGCGCCGCAGGATCGGCGTGATCTCGTCGTGGATCTGCCGCAGCTCCTCAGCCGTCACCCACATGGTCGAGCCGCCGACGCCGACCGCGTCCCGCCATTCCGCAGGCTCGGTCTCCTGCAGCCGCCTCCACCTGAGCAACCGGTCGAACTCGTGCTCAAGGAACGCCTCGGTAGCTGCCTCGGAGGCCAGCCGGTCCTCCAGCTCAGGCCCGGGTGCAGACAGGTCCTGGCGCGTACTGACAGAACGCCAGGGCTTCTCCTTGCCTGACCCTGGCACCGGTTCCACGTAGCCGTACTTGCCGAGGATGTTCAGGTGGTAGTAGCAGCTCGCGACGCTCTCTCCGGTCAGCTCCGCGCAGCGGGTCGCCGTCGCCGTCCCCTCACGGAACACGATGTCGAACAGCTTCCACCGCAGCGGGTGCGCCAGCGCGCGCAACCGGAGCGCCGCCGGGTTAGCGGAGGATTCGGTCACACTGCTTAACATATGTTGATTAATAAGTCTTAAGCAAGACGCCCCGGCCGATACGAGCCGCCACGGTGATCGTCTCGCGCGAGCAGGGTGCGTCGCGGCGGGTCTGTTAGCGTTCGGCCTCGGCCTTGAGTCCTTCGGCGAGGATGGTGGCCGCGGTGGACGCCGTGCCCCAGCTCAGGGTGCGGAGGAAGTCTTCGGGCCGGACCAGGCGGCGCTCATCGATCTCGTGCCGCGGGTCCCAGGGCAGGAGCTCGACCCGGGCCCAGAAGCGGGTCTGGTAATAGCGCTGGGGCCCAGCCGGATGGTCAGGGTCGTCGACGCGCTGGCAGCCGATGTAGCGGCTGTCGGTGACGCGGGCGCAGCCTTCCTCCATCACTTCCCGGACCAGGCAGTCCTCCAGCGTCTCGCCGGGCTCGACCCCGCCGCCGAGCAGGTTCCAGTACCGTCCGCCGTCGCCGTCGGAGCCGCCCAGGACGATCATCCCGGTGGCGGTGAAGCAGATGCCGTACGCCTGGTTGGAGTGCGGCGGTTCCGGGCGGAACGGAGGATCGAACCAGGTAAAGGTCACCCGACGGCCCCGGTCAGCGACCTCCTCAACCGATCGCGCCTCCGGCTCCGCCAGGCCCCTTGAGTAGCCGCCGGGCGGCATAACACGTTCCACAGACCCTGACCCTATGGGAATTCGGCCAGCGGAGAAGGGCTAGACCTGGACGCAGCGTGCGAACTCACGCCTGCGCGCTGATCCGGGTCGGGGGCTTCGCTAAGGAGCCGGTGGGCGTGTGCCGGGCGGTGAGGAAGAGTTCGGCCAGTTCGCGGGTACCGGACCCGGCCGTTCAACCGCTGCAAGAGGAATGGAGCGGGGGCGTGAAACACGGACCCGTTCGGGATGACTGGTTTGATGGTTGTGGGACGGAGCGGTCGTCGGGGAGTGCGGTTATCAGAAGGTGCGGATGGCTATCTCGGCGGGGGCGGCGAGCAGGGCGGCGATCTCATCGTCGAGGCGGGTGAGGGTGATTGAGCAGCCTGCCATGTCGAGGGACGTGCAGTAGTTGCCGACGTAGTTGCGCCGGACGTTGATTCCGCGCCGGGCCAGTTGCTCGTGCGCGTAGCCGTAGAGCAGGTAGAGCTCGCTGACGGGGGTGCCGCCGAGGCCGTTGATCATGAGCGCCACGTTGTCGCCCGCGGCGTAGGGCAGGTCCGTCACGACCGCGTCCAGGAGCTCGTCGACGATCTCGTTCGCGCTGGCCAGCTTCTCGCGGCGGCGGCCGGGCTCGCCGTGGATGCCGACGCCCATTTCCATCTCGTTGTCGCCGAGGTCGAACAGCGGCGACCCTTTGGCGGGCGGGGTGCAGGAGGTGAGCGCCATCCCCATGGTGCGGGTGACCGAGTTGACCTTGTTGCCGATGCGGATCAGCTCGTCAAGGTCGGCGCCCTGTTCGGAGGCGGCACCCACGGCCTTGATCACGAAGAAGTTCCCGGCCACGCCGCGGCGGCCGACGGTGTAGGTCGAGTCCTTCACCGCGACGTCGTCGTCGACGATCAGCGTGCCGACCGTGATCCCCTCCGCCTCGGCCATCTCCTGGCCCATCTCGAACGACATCCGGTCACCGGTGTAGTTGTTCACGATGTGCAGCACGCCCCGGGGGGACGCGAGCAGTTTGCTGGTCTCCAGCACGTAGTCCATCGGCGGTGCGGCGAACACGTCACCGGGGCAGGCGGCGTCGAGCATTCCCTTGCCGACCACCATCACGTGCGCGGGCTCGTGTCCCGAGCCGGAGCCCTGGATCACCGACACCTTGCCCGGATTCGGCGCGTCCGCCCGCATGATCAGGTTGTACTCCGGGACGTAGCGGAGCGTCTCCGGGTTGGCCAGGGCGATGCCGGTGAGCATCTCGGGGACGAACTGCCTGGGGTCATTGACGAACTTCTTCACGACGTGCCTCCGTTGGTCACGGTTCGCGGTTTCACGGTTCTGTCGGGTGCACCGCTCCTGTCGGGTGCACTGCTCTTACAGGTTTGCGGAGCGTTTCGCCCACTCGTCGGCGAGCGCCTCGAACATGACGGCGACCGCGACGGCACCCGCGTCGAGGGTGCCGACGGAGCGCTCGCCGGTGTAGGCGGCCCGGCCGCGCTTGGCCAGCATGCCGCGCGTGGCCTCCGCGTGCTCGCGGGCGACGAGCGCGGCGGCCTTGAGCGCCGCCGCCGCCGATTCGCCGTTCCGTGCCCGCTCCGCGAGCGTGTCCACCGCGGGCACCAGGGCGTCGAGCAGGGTCTTGTCGCCCACGTCGGACTTGCCCCGCGCCTTGATACCGTCGGCCGCCGCGCGGAGCATCTCGATGACCTGGTCGGCGGTGAGCTCCGTGGCGCTGCCGGCCTTTATGCCGGCCCGCAGGAACGCCGTGCCCCAGATGGGGCCGGAGGTGCCGCCGATGCGGCTGGTGATGGTGACGGCGATCTTCTTGAGGAACGTGCCGATGTCGGCGCGGTCGAAATCGGCCCAGCCGCTCAGCACCAGCTCGAACCCGCGCGCCATCGAGTAGCCGAAGTCGCCATCGCCCACCACAGCGTCGAGGTCACCGAAGTACTTCTCGTTCGCCACCGCGACTTCCGCGATCGTATGCACGACCGCCTCGACGTCGGCGAGGTCTGCTGTGGGCATGGGCGCTCCTTTCAAGCTGGCGAGGTCCGCCAGCGTGATCAACTCCCCTGGCGTCGCGCGGCTGCGGTTGGCGAGGACGACGGTCCGCGTCCCGACCGGAGGATTACCCGGATCTCCCAGGGACGAGACGACCAGGGCGGCCTCGCTGAAGTCCTCGCCCGCGGTGAAGTCGTTGACGGTGACCAGGCACGCGATCCCGGCCCCGGTCGCGGCGAGCAGGCCGTTGCGCGAGTCCTCGATGACGACCGCATCGGCGGCAGCCACGCCGAGCTCCCGCAGGGCGAGCGCGTAGATGTCCGGGGCCGGCTTCTTGCGCGGCACGATGTCGCCGGCGAACACCCGGACCGCGCGCGCGAGGTCCCCGCCGACGGCGCGTTCGAGCGTCGCCTGGACCGACGCCTGCGCCGAGGTGGACGCGACCGCCACGAGCCACCCGGCGTCCAGGGCGGCGGCGGCGAGGCGGGCGATGCCCGGCCTCGGCGGCACGGCGCCGCTGGCCACCAGGTTCAGGTAGATCTCGGTCTTGCGCCGGTGCCAGGCGGCGACGGCGGCCCGCTGGTCCTCGGGCTCCGCGGGCAGCCCGGCCGCCGCGATGAACTCCGGGGTGAGCAGGCTGGCCATGCGTTCCTTGCCCCCGCCGATCAGCAGCTTCTCGCGGTACTCGGCGACCGACCAGCGGACGGGCAGACCGAACTCCTCGAACGTCTGGTTGAACGCGACGAGGTGCCCGAACCGCTCGGTGTCGGCGATGACGCCGTCGCAGTCGAGGATGAGCGCGCTCGCCACGGCCCTACCCTGCCTTGCCGACGCTGCCGAAGCGGCGCATGTGCTCGGCGGCCAGGTCTATGACGGCCTCCCGGACATGCGTGAACAGGGACGGCGGGTCCCATTTGTCACGTTCCTCCGCGCTACGCAGGAAGCTGAGGTTCGACTTCATGTAGGCGATCTTGAGCGCGGTGGAGATGTTCACCTTCGCGCAGCCCCGGCTGATCAGGTCGCGGAACTGGGCGTCGGTCATCCCGGTGCCCCCGTGCAGCGCGATCGGTACGGCCTCGGCGGCCACGATGTCGGAGACCCGCTGCGCGTCGAGGTGCGGCTCGGCGCGGTAGACGCCGTGCGCGTTGCCGATGGCCGGCGCGAACACGTCGATGCCCGTCTTCCTGATGAAGTCGAGGGCGACGGGCAGCGACTGCCTGCTGGCCTCTTCGTCGGATCCGATGCCGTCCTCGACGCCCGTGATGGCCTCGATCTCGCCTTCCACGTGCGCACCGCAGGCGTGGGCCTCGGCCACCACGTCGACGGTCTGCCGCAGGTTCTCCGCCACCGGCATCCGGGAGCCGTCGAACAGCACCGAGTTCCAGCCCCGGCGCAGGCAGTCGCTGAGCAGCGTGCGGTCAGGGCAGTGGTCCAGGTGCAGGCAGACCGGGACCTCGATGCCCGCGGTCATCTCCCGCCACATGGCGAACAGCAGGTCGAGCCCGATGGACCTGACGGTCTTGACCGAGGTCTGGATGATGACCGGCGACCGCTGCTCGACCGCCGCGGCGAGCACGGCCTCCATGGTCAGGTCGTTGACAACGTTGATGGCCGCGACGCCGTAGCGCTCGCGGAACGCCCGGTCCACGATTTCCTTCAATGGCACGACAGGCACGCGCTGATCACTCCCAGGTAGCCTCAATATCCCAGAAGTAACCCAGCACCCCTACCGTGCGAATCGGTAGAAGTCCCCAACTTGCGGTAGGACTTTCCCTACCTGGCCGCGCCTACGGGCCGCACTTACCTCGCCGCGACTACCGGGCAAGTCGCGGTCTGGCCCGGCCGGCCCGCGCGGCGAGCTCGGCGCGGCTGCGGGCGCCGGTCTTCCGCAGCACCGCCCCGGCGTGCTTCTCTACCGTCTTCACCGACAGGACGAGCCGCTCGGCGATGACCTTGTCCGGCAGGCCCTGCTCCATGAGGCCGCGCACCTGCCGCTCCCGCTCGGTCAGCGCCGGCTTGCCCGCGTCATCGCGCAGGCCGCGCTGGAGCTGGGCGAGCGCGGGGGCGGAGAGGATCGCCTGCCCCCGGCCCGCCGCGATGATCGCCCGGGCCAGCTCCGGGCCGTCGGCCCAGGTGTCGACGCAGCCGCGGGCACCGCCGCGCATCGCCTCCGCGACGAGGCGTTCGTCGCCCGCCTCGCACAGACCCACCACGGCCAGGCCGGGCAGCTCGCCGAGCAGCAGCTCCGTCACCCCGGCGGTGTCATCCGGCAGGCCGGCGATGGGGTCAGCCGAGGCGGCGCTCTCGACACCTTCGGCAGCGGTCAGCCCCAGGTCCGCGAGCACCACGTCGGGCCGCAGCTCCCGGCAGGCGGCGACCGCCGCGGCCGCGGTCGCTGCCTCGCCGACGATCTCGATCCGGGGCTCGAATCCGGAACTGGCAAGCTCGGCACCGGCGAGCCCGGTCCCGGCAACGGCCCGGGCCCCCGACAGCAGCCGGGCGATCCCCGCGCGCAGCAGCGGCCGGCCGGCGGCGATGAGCACCCGGAGCCGCGGTCCGCCTCCGGCAGGCCGACCCGCCGGCACCGGGTCTTCCACCGCGGGCCCGGCCAAGGCCAGACCAGCTGACGGCGACCCGTCAAGCGGCGCGGATGCGAGGCCGAGCAGGGTAAGCCGCGCCTCGGCGAGCGCGTCCATGGCCTCCCGGCTGGCCGTCCTGAGCCGACCCGCGGCCCGGCTCAGCTCCGCCGCGACCGCCTCGGCCTTAGCGGAGACCTCGGCCGCCTCGCGGAGCCGCGCGGTCGCGAGCACGATCGCCTCGTGCCGGGCGAACAGCTCAAGCAGCTCCGCGTCGCCCGGGCCGAACACCCGCTGCTCGTCCCGGCTGAACACGATGCAGGCACCGATGACCCGGCCGCGCCAGGTAAGCGGCACGCCGATGACTCCGCGCAGCGCGGCGCGCTCCGGGTCCGCGACGTGCCCGCCGGGCACCTGGTCGTAGCGGTCGAACCAGACCGGCCCGCGCCGCGCCACCACGGTCCCGGTCATCCCCTCGGTCAGCGGGAATACCTGGCCCGACTGGCAGGCCACGCCGATGTCGGCTTCCTTGCGGTAGGTGCCCGCGGCCTCGTCGACGCTGCAGATCGAGCCGGCGTCACAGCCGAGCAGTTCCGTGCAGCGCAGCAGCACGCGCTCAAGCTCCGGGCGCGGCGAGAAGTCGACAGCCAGGTCCTCCGCGACGGACACAGGCCCTCCGAATCTGCGACGACGGTGTCGGGCAGCCGCGCGGGTCGCGTCGGCGGCCTGCTTCCGAGCATCACGCGCCGGATTGCCCACGTCAAGACGTCGCCCCGAGCATCGCGGCCGCGGGCGTCGCTGATCAATCGCGGGAGGTCCCGGCCGGTAAGCTGGCGACGCCGGTCTGGTAGATGGTCACGCCGCCTACCGTCGTCGATTTCAGGCCGATCTTGCCGAAGACGTACATCCAGTTCTCCGACCAGGACTGCTCGACGATGATGGCACCGATCTTGGCCGACTTGACGTAGGACTTGAACGCGTCCACCCGGGCCCCGGTCGGGTAGCTGAGCATGGCGACCGGCACCGGCAGGGCATCCTCGCGTGACAGCGACGCATTGATAAAGCCGCCCGCGATTTTGAAGTAGAAGCCGGTGTACGCCTGGAATAGCATCCCGGCATTCCCGCGGTGCGAGACGATGACGACCGTCTCTCCCGGCTTTATGTACTTCTGGTACATGCCCGTTGTGAGGAATGCCGGCAGCGTATTGGTTTCCGTCTGCCCCGGCAGCGCGGGCTTATAGGCGGGCGGCGGCGGGACCACCACCTCGGCGAATGTCGGCAGGTCGGCGAAGATCGCTGCGAGCGCCAGGATGCCCAGGCCCCAGCGGGCCGCCCGGAGCAGCCTGCTCCTGGTCAGCGCTGCCAGCCAAAGCGACAGGGCGATCCCGAGCACCAGGTAGCCGAAGACCATGAACCGGGACGGCTCGGCGCTTTTCGCGATCGGCAGGCTCCAGAACCCGCTCCACGGCAGCGTCACCAGCTGCCTGCCGTCCACGTATCACGTTCGGGGCCGACGGCGAGCGCGATGACGACCACGAACCCGACCACCAGCAGCCTGGTCACTCTGTTCGACCAACTGGTGACGGCGAACAGGAGGAAGAGCACGAGCAGCGGGATGCCTACATACGTGACGGCCTTCAGATCGTGGCCCGCGGAGGCGGCCCACCACTTGATCCCCAGAAGCCGGTCCGAGCGCGGCAGCACGAGGCTGGACAGGTCCAGCGAGTTCGCGGGCTGCTGCCTGGTGAGCGCGTTCGGGTAGTTCTTCAACGCGTAGTACAGGTACGGCGCCGGCGAGCACGATGGCGGCCACGTAGGCGATGGCGGTGAGCAGGGCCAGCCGGGCCACCTTGAGCCGGGTGTCGCGGCTGGCCACCGCGAAGCCGATCAGCAGGGCAGCCACCCATACCAGGGTCATCTCGGCGAAGGCCTCGACGAAGGTATAGAACTCAAGGGCGATGGCGGCGGCCATCCACATCACGAAGCCGGTCCGCTTCAGCCTTCCGTCCCACCACAGCAGGACGAGGTACACCATGAGCGGCAGCAGCACGGTCACCGTGAGGTTCGGCTGGCCCGATACCTCGTGGGCCAGCTCGTAGACGTTGAAACCGTAGACGACCCCGGCCGGCAGTGCCGCCCAGAACTGGCCGGTCAGCCGGCGCGCGACGATGAAAGCGGCCCAGGCCGAAGCGGGCGGCGCCAGCAGCAGCGTCAGATTGAACGCCGTGATCGGGCCGAACAGGGCCGTGACCGGCCACAAGAGCAGGGCCACGGCAGGCGAGGTGGTCGCCCAGGCCAGGTTGTAGCCGGCCGGCGCCCCGATCTGGGTCGAGTAGAGCGGGTTGAGCGCGTGCGTGACGGCGTAGGGCCACCAGCGCCAGGCCCAGATATAGAAGTTCGGGTCCACCTCAACTTGCCCGACGACGGGCTTGTTCAGGTGCGGCAGCAGTGCCTGCCCGAACGCGAGAATGAAGACGACGAGGTAGATCGCGAACGCGATCAGCCCCTGGTACACCGGGCTGAGAGCACGCCTGCGAGACTCCTGGACTTCGGAGTCACTAGAGTCTTCGGTCGCGTCCGCCTGCCTCCCAGCGCGCATCACCGGTGCCGCCCACCGCACGAGCTAAAACACTGTCCTTTCCATTACCAGCGATCAGGGTCGCCGGGCACGCAGGAACAAGGTGACGCCCGGCAGCGACTTCACCGGCAGGTAGCGCTCGGCGGTGATGATCGCCGTCAGTCCCGCGTTGACAATGGGATTGACGTCGTCGAGGTCGCTGCCTTCCGACGCCTTGCGTCGCAGCTTGACCACCGGGCGCAGCAGCACGTTCCAGCTCCAGACGTCCTCGATCACGAGGCCGCCCTTGGCAATTACCTGACTCAGCCCGTCCCGATCGTACCGGCGGACGTGATCGACTGCCTCGTCGTGCGCGGACCAGAGCGCCATGTCGGCGGGTACCGCGATCAGCGCCGTGCCACCGGGCCGGAGGACCCGGGTTATCTCAGCCGCTGCGAGGTAGTCTTCTTCGATATGCTCCAGCACGTCGAACGCGGTCACCAGGTCAAGCGACCCGGAGCTTATCGGCAGTTCCCTGGCATCGCCACGGATCACGTCGATGCCGCGCTCGCGCGCGATGAGAGCAGCCGTCGGCGCGTACTCAAGGGCCACCGGCCGCCATCCGTGCGCACGCAGAACCCTCGTGTTGCCGCCGCCCGCGGCCCCGATGTCAAGGGCGAGCCCAGGCGCAGGCAGGCGGCGCAGCTCGCGGGCCAGCAGGCTCCGGCGTTCCTTGTACCACCAGTGCCTGTCCTCGACCTCGGCCAGAGTTCTCAGTTCGGCTGCTTCCATGGTGCTAACTTCTATCATGTGCCCGGCAATGGAACTCGATGTTCGGCAGGCATCGAGGGAGTTTCGGCCATCAACCAGCACACCATACCTTGTAAGCTTCACACCGCCACCCCGGCCCAATCAACACCCGGCATCAGCTGCGCTCGTGCGGGAACGCGGAGAAACTCATGGACTCGGTTAAGTACTCCATCGTGATCCCGCTCTACAACGAGGAGAGCGGACTTCCTGTTCTCGTAGAGCGGCTGCAGGAGATCATGGGCCAGTTCGACGGGCCGGCCGAGGTCGTCATGGTCGACGACGGCAGCAGGGACGGCACGTACCCGCTGGCGCGGGAAGCGAGCGTCAGGGACCCTCGGTTCAAGCTGATCCAGTTCTCCCGGAACTTCGGCCACCAGGTGGCCATCACCGCCGGGATGGACGCGGCCGTCGGGCGACGCCGTGATCATCATGGACGCCGACCTGCAAGACCCGCCGTACGTGGTCCTGCAGATGATCGAGAAGTGGAAAGAAGGCTACGAGGTCGTCTACGGCCTGCGGGAGCACCGCCAGGGCGAGCGGCTGTTCAAGACGGCGACCGCCTCGATGTTCTACGGGCTGCTGCACCGGATCGCCGACATCGATACGCCGGTGGACGTGGGCGACTTCCGGCTGGTCGACCGCAAGGCGCTGAACGCGTTCCTGCAGATGCGGGAGAACAACCGGTACGTCCGCGGGCATGTTCTCCTGGGTCGGCTTCCGCCAGACGGGGGTGCCGTACACCCGGGAGGAGCGGTACGCCGGCACCACGCACTACACCCTGAGCAAGATGGTGAAGCTCGCCTCCAACGGCATCCTGGGCTTCTCCACCGCACCGCTGCGGCTGGCCCTCAGCACGGGCGTGTTCCTGGCCATCGCTTCGGTGATCTACGGCATAGTGGCGATCTCGCTGAAGCTGGCCGGCGAGTCGCTGGTCCCCGGGTACGCGTCGCTGCTGTTCGCCGTCACGTTCCTCAGCGGGATCCAGCTGGCCGTCATGGGCATGGTCGGCCTGTACGTCGGCCGGATCTACGACGAGGCCGAGGGGCCGGCCGCTGTACGTCGTGCGCGAGAAGCACGGCTTCGGCGCCACGGACGAACCCGTGCTCTGGCAGCCGACGGACACGCAGGCGCACAACGGCCACGAATCGACAGCGCTGCGGCCGTAAGCCAAAGATCAAAATCGAAGACATAGGTATTCCGAACGAATCCGTGCTTCGAGTGCCTGCCGCCATGACCAGGCCCTGGGTTTTAGCCGACCGCCTCCCTAGTGATTGGCCCGCCTATATATATGGCGCTCAGCGGACGTTCAGGGGAGGATCGTCCCAGGATCAGTCGGCGGCTTGCTGTTCGCCAGGAGAAGCGGCGGCCGCCGGTCAGGAGGCGACGATGCCGCACGTTCAGGCGAACAACCTCGAGATCTACTACGAGGTCCAGGGCGAAGGCGAGCCGCTGGTCCTGATTCCCTACCTGGCCATCGACCAGGCCTGCTACGCGTTCCAGGTGGCCGACTACGCCCAGCGCTTCACCTGCTACACGGTGGACCTGCGCGGCGCCGGCCTGTCCGGCAAGCCGGAGGGCACGTATTCCACCGAGCTGTTCGCCGACGACGTCGCGGCGTTCATGCGCGCGGTGGGCATCACCAGCGCGCACGTCTCCGGCCTGTCGCTTGGCGCGGCGACCGGCCTGTGGCTGGCCGGCAAGTACCCGGACCTCGTGAAGTCCCTGTCCCTGCACAGCTGCTGGACCGCGACCGACCCGTACCTCCGGGTTGTGGTGCAGGGCTGGCGGACCATGGCGGAGGCACTCGGCAGCACCACCGAGATGGTGATCCAGGGCATTTTCCCCTGGTGCTTCACCCCGGAGCTGTACGCGTCGAAGCCGGAGTACATCGACTCGCTCGCCGACTTCGTCCGCAGCCGCCCGATGCCGCCGGTGGACGCCTTCCTGCGCCAGTCGGACGCCGTGCTGGCCCACGACGCCAGCGGAATGCTCGGCCTCATCACGGCACCGACGCAGATCACCTTCGGACGGTTCGACGCGGCGTGCTCGGTCCGGTTCGCCAGTCCCCTCACCGAGGCGATCAAGGGCTCGGAACTCGTCATCTTCGAGGACTGCGCGCACGCGCCGATCTACGAAAACGTCGCCGAGTTCAACGCGAGGACCATGGACTTCCTGACCAGGAACTCATAAGGCCGGTAATTGCCAGGCGGCCGGGCCGCAGGCAGTCGGTGAACGTTGCCCCCACGGACCGGTCCCGAGTGTAGTGTGACCAATGCGACATCAGGGGTGATCGGAAGGTACCGCACAGCCGGATATGAACCGGTGTTAATCCGTAATACTTTCGTGAGGTTTTCGCGAAGCGGTTGAGACGCCTCCGTAATGTTCACTACCGTGTTCCACGATCTCCGGGGGAGTTTTGGGAGACACGGAACGGAGTGTGACAGCGTCTTGGCCGAACACAATGGCAGCAGACCTCGCCTGCGGCGGGCCGCGGTCCTCGTGACCGTGCTCGCGGCAGCCAGCGGGGTCGCCGTCTACACCGGGGCCTCAGGCGCCGGCGCCGCGCCGACGCCGTCGATCACGCAGGTGGAGAAGCAGATCAACAGCCTGCAGGGACAGGTCGACAAGATCGGCGAGCAGTACGACGCGGCGGGGGTGCAGCTGACAGCCGCGAAATCGCGGCTCGCTCAGGTGACGACGCAGTCCGACCGTGCACAGGAGCAGTACAACCAGGCAAGCGCGGCGCTCGCGGCGGTCGCCGTGGCCAACTACGAGAACTCCGGCGAGACATCGGTTATCGGCCTGCTCACGTCGGGCAACCCCGCCGCCGTGCTCGGCCAGGCGTCGTTGCTGCTGCAGATCGAGGGCACGCACAACGAGGAGGCTCAGCAGCTCCTCACCTCCGCCAACGAGCTTTCCACGATGAAGGAGCAGCGGCAGCGCACCGAAAGCGGCGTCGCCCAGCTTCAGTCGCAGTACGCCGCGCAGAAGTCGTCGATGACCAAGCTGCTCGACCAGCAGAAGTCCATGCTCGACAGCCTCACCGTGCAGCAGCAGGACCAGGTGGACGCGGACGAGGTCGGGGGCAGCGCCACGTCGGGAGACGTGACGACCACACCGGTCGCCTATACCGGGCCCACGGGCACCCAGGCCGACACGGCGGTCAAGTTCGCCTACGCCCAGATCGGCAAGCCGTACGAGTGGGGCGCCACCGGCCCGGGAGCCTACGACTGCTCGGGTCTCATGTACGCCGCGTGGCAGGCGGCGGGCGTGACCCTGCCCCGGGACACCTACGAGGAATGGGCGGACCTGCCGCACATCCCGATGTCCGACCTCGAACCCGGCGACATGATCCTCTACAACGGCGAGAGCCATGTGGCGATGTACGTGGGCAACGGCGAAATCATCGACGCCCCGCACACCGGCGCCGACGTGGAGCTCATCGCCGAGGACACGTCGTGGTACGCGGACAGCGAGGACGGCGCCGTCCGCCCGTAGCCGATTCAGTACTCCGCCCCGGCCGCATACCGGTCTCAGATCGCGGCCGGGGCGTTCGCCGTACGGATAAACACCTGGTCGTCTAGGCGGCGACGGTCATGGGGCCGTCCAGGTAGATCACGTCACGGGCGACCCGGGCCAGGTCCTTGGCCAGGCTCCCCCGGCGGCTCACCACCGTGATGCGGACGCCGCGCGCCGCGAGGCTCGCCGCTGCGGTGCCGAACAGCCCGTCGCCGGAACCGATCACCACATGACTGAACCGGGCGGCGACGTTTTCATGCTCTAGCACGTCAATGAGCTCAAGGTCGGCTCCGTCCTTGCCCGACCGCACCCGGTACCTGGCGTGCGGCCAGCCAAGTCCCGCGTTGAGCAGGGCAAGGTGGCTGGCGGCGAGCACCACCTGGTCGCCCGCGCCGAACCCCAGGCACGCGAGGTACCTGACCTGCACCTCGCTGACCAGGGCAAGGCTTGGCAGGGCGGCGCCGGCCAGGTTCTCAATGTCCACCACGTGCAGCGTGCGATCAGGGAACCGCCAGCGAAAGCTCGCCCGGCGCAGCGGCCCGGCTTTGCTGATCGAACTCTTATCTCCCTGGCGACCCTGGCCGGTAACCTCTTCTGATCGAAGTACGGGAAAAAGAGCGCTCGGGTTGAGCGTCGCTGGCATGGCAGGCACCTCCTACAGGCGATCCCCCGTGGACGTTTTGTAAATCCCCCCCGTGTGATTCGATACCCACTAATCCATGCGTCAACCGCATGGGATCCATGGGTATCCCACATGGATGCTGGGTACAGTCTCACCGTGAGCATGGCTGCTGTACGAGATGATCTTGCCGTCGCGCTTGAGGAAACCCTGAAGCTTGCCCGCCAACTCGCTGAGGACGCGAGAGACACCGACGTGCCCGTCGCGGAGCTGGTCGCTCAGGCCACCATGCTCGACCGGCTCGACCAGCGGCGGGAGGAGCTGATCGGCCAGCTTCGTCGCATCGCCAGCGCCGGCCTGAGGGCGACCACGCCGGGGCCGCCGATCAGGGAGGTTGTCCTCACCGCACTCGACGAGCTCGGCTGGCCGCAGAATGCGCGCTTCCTTGAGGAGTACCTGTGGGCCAAGTGCCAGCTCCAGCTCGACAGCCGCGCGTTCGCCTCGGTGCGCCGTGACGAACTGCGGTCCTGGCAGCGTTCGCCGGGCGCGCGGACGGCCTACATCGTGCCCGCGCTGAACCCCGACGGGTCGGCCAACCCGCGCTGGCTCACCAGCTCGGCCTGGGACCTGCAGCGTCGGGTGATCGCGGCACCCGAGACCGAGCGGCTGTTCGACCTGCAGAAGATAATTGCCCTGAACGTCCGCGGCTCCCGCGGCCCGCTCGGCACCCTGCTCGAGCGCTACGTGACGCAGATCCTTGCCAT
This sequence comes from uncultured Actinomycetota bacterium, assembly GCA_963785645.1. Classification (GTDB taxonomy): domain Bacteria; phylum Actinomycetota; class Actinomycetes; order Streptosporangiales; family Streptosporangiaceae; genus Trebonia. The sequence goes on along the minus strand of CAWAWG010000009.1, from coordinate 172,953 downwards.
CGAGCCGCCGCCGGTGTCCGCGTCCGCCGACTCGACGCGTGCCTGGCGCACCCACGTCAGGTCGCACACGGCGGCGCTTATCGAGGCGATCCGCTCCCGCGACGACGACGAACGCGACGAGATCGCCGCCAGGCTGGCCGCTCTCCCCGACCGCGACCGCACCTGGGGCACCGAAATCAATTAAGGCGGCGTTCGGCGGCCCAGCGGGTTAGCTGGTGCCTGGAGGAGAGCTGCAGCTTGCGCAGCACGGACGAGACGTGGCTCTCGACGGTCTTGCCGGAGATGAAGAGCTCGCGGGCGATCTCCTTGTAGGTGTAGCCCTGGGCTATCAGCCGCAGCACCTCGCGTTCTCGCGTGGTCAGCTGATCGAGCTCGGGATCGAAGGAGGGCTTGACGTCATCCGGCGTGGGCGCCGAGGCGAAGGCGTCGAGGACGAAGCCGGCCAGCCGGTGCGAGAACACCGCGTCGCCGTCCGCGACCCGCCTGATGGCGTCCGCGAGGTCGTCGGTGGAGATCGTCTTGGTGACGTAGCCGCGTGCGCCCGCCCGGATCACCGCGATCACGTCCTCCGGGGCATCCGAGGCAGAGAGCGCGAGGAACTTGATCTCGGGATGCTCCTTCTTGACCTCGGTGATGACGGCCTGCCCGCCGCCGCCGGGCATGTGCACGTCCAGCAGGACCACGTCGGGGAGCAGCTGACCGATCAGCTCGACGGCCGGGCCCACGTCGTCCGCCTCGCCGATCACCTCGACCCGGGTGCCGAGTTCGGCCCGCACGCCGGAACGGAACAGGCTGTGGTCGTCGACGAGCACCACGCGCGGCGGCCCCGCGGGCCGTGCCCCTGCCTGCGGCGCGGCCGAGGCAGTCATCGCCGCGGCCCGTCTGCCGTTTTCTGCGCTTGCCCGGCAGGCGCTGACCGCCCGTGCTCGGCCGTCGCTGGCCGCGACATCGTCAGTGTCACCTTCGTCCCCTCCCCAGGGGCCGACTGCACGGTCGCCTCGCCGCCATGTCGGCTCATCCGGCCGCGGATGGACTCCGCGACACCCTTGCGGTCGCCGGGTACGGCGGCCGGGTCGAAGCCCTTGCCCTTGTCCCGTACGGCGACATTGACCTTATCCGGCTCCACCTCGGCGAACACGGAAATCACGGCGGCCCCCGACCACTTGGCCGCGTTTACGGTCGCCTCCCGGGCCGCCGCGAGCAGAGCGCTCAACTGGTCATCGAGCGGGCAGTCGCCGACGGTCACCACCTCGACGGGGACACCATGCCGCGCCTCGACGTCCCGCTGGATCTGGCGCACGCCCTCGGCGAACGAACAGGCGTCAGTCTCACCCGGGGGACGTCCCTCGAACAACCAGGAGCGCAGCTCTCGCTCCTGGGCTCGGGCGAGCTGGACGACCGCCTGCGGGTCCTCGGCCCGGCGCTGGATGAGCGCGAGCGTCTGGAGCACCGAGTCGTGCATGTGGGCCGCGATGTCGGCCCGCTCCTCGGCCCGTGCCCGTGCCTGCCGCTCAAGCATCAGGTCGCGGGCGATCCGCAGCCACCAGGGGCCAAACATCAGCACCAGCGCGGCCGCGACGAACAGGAAGCCGGCCAGCGGCGCGAGCAGCTGGGCGCCGCCGTGCAGGGCCAGCAACTCGCCAAGTCCCACCGCGAGCAGCACCGCCGACCCGGCGATCCGCACCTTGGTGGCCCGGCGCGCCGACTTCCCACTGGCCTCAAGGCTCCCCAGAGGCAGCACCAGGCGCCGCAACCCGGCCTGCTCGTCCTCGGGCGCGTTGCGCCAGATGAGCGTCAGGACGGCCAAGCTGACCACCTGCGCCCAGCCGTACTTCTCGATCACGCCGTCGTTCAGCGCCCCGGCGAGTACCAGGAACACGACGAGCAGCGACGCCAGCGCCAAGGCGATCCCCATGCCGCGCGAGTCATGCTTGGCCCGGCTCGCGATGTTCGCTTCCTCCCCCTTGGCCGGGATCAGCAGCCAGCCGAGGAGATAGACCGGGACGGCCCAGCCCGCGGTGATGAAGGCGGCGACGGCGAACACGATCCGCACCGTGTTCGGGTGGAAGCCGCGCCACGACGCGATACCCGCGGCCACGCCCCCGGCCAGGCGGTCATCCGGATTGCGGCGCAGCGGCTGGCCGTCACCGTGGTGACGGCGCCTCCCGACGTGGTGCCCCCACTCGGGCGCACCGTCGGGCCGTGTCGGCGGTCCCTGCCAGGGTGGCGGGCCGTGCCAGTTCCCGTTCTGCGTCATGCCTGACCCGCCAGACTGGTCCTGGAACCGGAACGGCGGCCATGGTTGCTCGCTCGGTTCCTGCATCTACCCATCATGACCTGCCAGACCGGGCCAAGGCCATCGGGGCTTTCCCTGAGGGGCACTGAGGGTATCTCGGGGTAGGTACGGGACAGGTCAGGGTCGGGCCAGGGCTGTTCCCGATACCGCCGCGCACGCCGCGGGCGAAGACTTAAGCCATGAGCACATTCGGGGACACCACCCAGCCACAGGACACCGATCAGCCGCAGGACACCGTTCCGCCGCAGTACAGCACTCAGTCCCAGACGCCCTCCGGGCCGACCGGCCGGCCTCCGCTTCGCCGCGCCTACCGGGGGCGCATGCTGGCCGGCGTGTGCGCCGGCATCGGGGACTACCTCGGGGTCGACATCACGATCGTCCGCGTCGCCTTCGCGGTATTCACCTTCCTCGGCGGCGCTGGCATCCCGGCCTACCTGGCCTGCCTGCTGCTGATCCCGGAAGAGGGAAGCGACCAGTCGATCGCCGCCTCGCTGCTCGACGGCATCCGATAGGAGACAGCTGAAATGTCACCGACAACCGCCCAACAGTGGTCACGCCGCCTCCGCTACTCCGACCAGCACATCCGCGTCTCCGACGCCGATCGCAACTCGGTCGCTGAGCTCCTCGGCCAGCACTACGCCGACGGCCGGCTCGACCAGGCCGAGTTCGACGAGCGGATCAGCCGGACGATGACCGCCAAGACCCGCGGCGACCTGGCGGGCCTGTTCGACGACCTTCCGGACACCGGGCCCTCGGGGGCGGGCCCGTTCGGTCCCGGCCCGGTCGACTCGATCCCGCCCCGCGGGCCGCGCAGGCGCGGCGGGATCGTGCGCCCGCTCCTGCTGCTGCTCGCGGTCTTCATCTGCGCGAACATTGCCTGGCACGCCTTTACCAGCCTGTTCTTCATTCAGCCGCTGGTCTGGGCCGTCGTCGTCGTCGCGGTAATCCTGCTGGTGAAAAGGTCCGGGCACCGGCACGATCGGTGAGCACGGGCCGCGATAGCGGCACACTTAACGGCTCGGTGCTGGTTGAAGGCCCCAGGTGTGAAGGTCCCGTGTTTGAAGGGCCCGTGTTTGAAGGCCGGCCAAAAGGATCTCGGAACGCTGATCATCCCCGCGATGGGCAGCGATCCGGGATCCTTTTCATTTGCCACGATCCTTGGCTGCGAGACACTATCCTCAGCGCGGCCCGCGAGCGTGTTGTCGTCGCCGTCGGCCGCATGCAGGCAGGGAAAGAGGATCGGCGGCTCGGCCGTCCCGGTCTTGGAACCCGCTAGGCGGACACGGCGTAAGGAGTTATTTCATGGGCACGCTCCACACCATCAGCGCGCCCCCGCCGGCGCTGTACCCAACCGGCGACCGGCCTCCGGTCGCCAACGCGTACTTCGCCGTCACGATCGACGCCGCGGTCGACCTGCTCGAGGATCGCGACTACAAGGCCCTGGCCCGGGCGGAACGGGTATCGAAGGCGCTGGCTGAGCAGCAGCGGTTCCTGGACGGGTTCTTCGACCCGGCGCTGGGCCTGGCGCTCGACCTGCGCATCTCGGCCGCCCCCGCGGCCAGCACACCGCTCTCGGTGGCGCTGCTCGGCCGGGTCTGGGGAGGCGATGTCGAGGGGGTGAACCTGCGGACCGAGAGCCTGCGCGCCCGCGTGCAGACGGCCCTGCCGCGGCACGTGGTCGCCGCCCCCGTCGAGGACGCCGGCGGCGTCGCCGCGCTGCTCTCGCCGTTCGCCGGCACCTCAGTCGACTCAGCGGTCATCACCAGGCACGAGGTCATCGGCCAGCCCACGCGACCGGATGCGGGTGTCAGCTACTACTACTCCGCGCTCCCCTTCAGCTGGTCAGCCAGCGACTGGTCGGCCGTGTACGCGGCGCTGGCGGCGAGCCCGGTGCCCGTGGTCCTGTCGGTCGCGGTCCTCCCGATGCAAGTGCCGGCTCAGTTCGCGCAGACGCTGCTGACCCTTGCCACCTACTACGGGCGGCTGGCCAGGGAGGGAGAACGGGAAACCGGCCTCTACCGGGGCGGGGCAAGGCTCGCGCCCGAGGCGTTCGCGGTCGATGCGGAGCAGACCTTCCATGACTACTCGCGCCTGCTTTCCCAGAAAGCGTTCGCGCTCCGGATCCAGGTGTCCGCCGCCAAGCAGCTGCCACCAGGCATCGTCGAGACAATCGCCGACGCCATCTTCCCCGCCGAGCGGGCCGGCGGCTCGCTCGAGCACCAGCGGATCGCCCCCGCCTACGACGTTCGGCGGCCGATCAGCGTCGCCGAACGCCGGCTGGCCGAGTACAACCTCAACGTCATCAACTTCGGGATGCTGACCGGACGGCAGGAGATCTGGGCCCGCCAGGACCCGCCGGACCCGCAGCTCGCGATGCTTGGCGTGCTCGGCGACGCGCGCGACGCCGGCTGCGCGTTCCGCTTCCCGATCGCGCCGGACGGCGTCGTGCCCGGCTTCCGGGTGCGGAGCCGCCAGCTCGGGCAGATCGGGGCGCACCCGGCGGCGGGGCCAGTCATCCGGCTCGGCAAGGTCTCCGGCACCGACAGGGACATCACGCTGCCGCTGCGGTCGCTGACGCAGCACGCGTTCATCGCCGGATCGGCCGGCAGCGGAAAGACCACCACCGCAGTTGAGATTCTCCGCCAGCTCTGGGCCGACCACGGGATCCCTTTCCTGGTCATCGAGCCGGTGAACTCCGAGACCGACGACTACCGCAAGCTCGCCGGTCAGCCTGGCTTCGAGGCGCTTGAGGTCATCACGGTCGGTGACGAGACAGACGCTCCGCTCCGTTTCAACCCGTTCGAGGTACCGGCCGGGATGCTCGTCGGTGAGCACACGGCGAACCTGCTCGCCTGCTTCAAGGCGGGCTTCGGGCTGTCCGGGCCGCTGCCGTCCGCCTACCAGGACGCGCTCGACCTCACCTACCTGCGGGCCGGCTTCCTGTCCGCCGAGCGGGCGGGCGAGATCAACCGCGCCTGGCCCACCGTCGCCGATTTCGCCGCCGCGATGAGCGAGGTCACCCGGGACCTCGGGTATGCGGGCAGCGCCAGGGCCCGCATCGAAGCCGCCTCGATCCGCCGCGTACAGCGCCTTACGCGCGGCGTCCCCGGATCCACCTTCATGACCGACCGGCCCAACGGCATCGGGCGGCTGCTTGACCACCCGTTGATACTTGAACTCAGGTCGCTCGGCAGCGGCGACGAGCAGGCCCTGACGATGGCGCTCCTGCTCAACGCGATCACCGAGCAGCTCCAGTCGGTGCGGGGCGCATCGCCGGAACTGGTGCACGTCACCCTGGTCGAGGAGGCGCACCGGCTGCTTACGCGGGACAAGGCGGCCGGCGAGTTCGCGAGCGCGCTCGCACGCAGCCGCAGGTACGGCGAGGGCATTATCATCGCCGAGCGGTTCCCCGCCAAGCTGGCGGCGGAGGCGGTCAAGAACAGCGGTCTGAAGATCATGCACCGGTTCACCGCCGAGGACGACCGGCGTTACCTCGGCGAGGCCATGGGCATGGACGAGACGGAGCGACTGTTCGAAGCCAGGCCGCGGACCGGCGAGGCCCTGCTGTACAGCGATGAGCTAGCCGAGACGGCGCTGGTGAGCGTCGCCACGACACCGCCGGCGGCCAAACCGCGAGCCGAGGTCGTCCGGGCCGCCGCCGCACCGCCGTTCGTCGCGTGCGACAGCTGCCGGGCCCAGTGCGCCTACCGGGGCGCCGCGTTGTCCATGGTTGCCGATCCGGTCATAGCCGACGACATCACGGGCGCGGCCGGCGCCGTTGCGCGAGCGGACGTCACGCCGGCGGAGCAGCGGACCGGACTGACCGAGCTGCGCGGCCGGCTGTACGACGCGGTGGGCCGGTTCCCCGCACTCCCGACGGCGGATCCGGGACGCGGCGACGCCGCCTTCTGCCTGTTCCTGCATGTCTATGCGGGCAGCACCATGCGGGAGCGGCCAGCCTGGCCGGCCATCGCCGCCAGATTCCTCAAGATCGCCGCGCCGGGCGAGGAGTCCGGCATCGCCCGGCAGGCCGGGAAGGCAGGCGAGGGGGTCCCTCCGGCGGCGGGCGGGACCGCGGGGAAGGCCGATGCGATCGGCGACAGCCTCCTTCCGGCGGCGGCCGCTATCGCGCAGTGAGCCGGGCGGCAGGTGCCAGCGTCCTCCTGGCGACCCGGCCGGACCGGGTAGCGGCAGGCCGGAACCCTGCTAATCAAGAGCAGCCAGCACCAAACCGGCTCGGCAGGTAAGGTCTGTCCAGGGTGGGGGGCGCGGCACCACAGGGATTGGACGGGGAGTAATGAGCTTCTGCGCCAGTTGCGGGCGGCAGCGCAGCGGGACCGGGCGATTCTGCGCCGGTTGCGGGATGGAATTCGGCGATACTTCGGTTGCCTCGGGCGACCAGGGATCGGCTGAGGGCATGACGCGCATAGATGCGGCGGCAGGGCAGCCTGACCCGCTGTTCGCCTCCTGGTACTACAAGGAACCGGACGACGCCCGCGACGACGCCGGGTCTACCTATCAGCCGACCCAGACGGTACTCCCCACGCCGCCCCCGGCGGCGGGACAGCCGCCCTCCGGGCCCAACGCGGATAACCCGTTTACCGCGGGTAATCCGTTCAGCTCGGCTAACCCGGTTTTCCCGCCTGCCCAGCCCTTCCCTCCCGCTCCGATGGCCAGGCCGCCGCAGCAGGGTGGCGGCATGAAGGGCCTGTTCATCGCGCTCGTGGTCATCGTCGTGCTCGCGGCCGGGGGCGGCGCCTACGCGCTCGCCACCAAGCTCGGCAAGCACTCAAGCACCCAGCCGCCGACCAACCCCACCGTGACCGCCTCCACGCCGGCGGGCGGGACAACGCAACCGGCAAGTTCGCCCGCAACCTCGGCGAGCGCTACGCCGTCGCCGACACTGAGCCTGGTGGCCGTTGCCTCCGGCGTGACCGCCGAGCCGCAGGTGGAGACGCTGCTCAGCCACTACTTCCACGGGATCAACACCCACAGCTACGCGGAGTACTCCAGCACCCTCAACCCCGAGGAGCAGGCGAAGCAGACTCAGTCGGAATTCAATTCCGGCTACTCCTCGACGGCCGACTCAGGGATGATGCTGACCAGCCTCACCGACAACGGCAACGGCCTGATCGCGACCGTCACGTTCACGAGCCGCCAGTCGCCCGCCCAGAGCGTCGACAACAGCGCGTGCAACGCCTGGACGCTCAACCTCTACCTGGTGCCGCAGGGCACCGGCTACCTGATCGGCCCGGCCGCCTCGGGTTACCAGCCGACCTACTCCGACTGTTAACTTCCGTCCATGGTCGTACCGCTTGCCGCGCGCTGGGTCGCGGCAGCCGTTGGCATCCTGCTCATCCTGACCGGATGGCAGTCGGTGATCGGGACGCTGATCGTGCCCCGCCCGGTGGCCTCCTGGCTTACTCGCATGGTCGATCGCACGGTGGTCGGCGTCTACCGGATGGTGATCCGGCCGACGGCAGACTTCAAGCGGCGCGACCGGATCCTCGCCACCCAGGCCGCCGCGATCCTGGTAACGCAACTGGCAGCCTGGCTCGGCCTCTTCCTTATCGGCTTCACGCTGGCCCTGTGGCCGTCCCACGGCCGCGGCATCGGCGCGGCCATGGCCGACGCGGGGTCTTCGATCTTCACCCTCGGCTTCGCCGAACCACCGGGCGTAGCACCGGCCGTCGTCGTCTTCCTGGCCGCCGCCACGGGGATGATCGTGGTTGCGCTCCAGGTCGGCTACCTGCCGACGCTGTACGCCGCCTTCAACCGCAGGGAGACCGAGGTGACGCTGCTCGTGGCGCGGGCCGGCTTCCCGACCTGGGGACCGGAGCTGCTCGCCCGCACGCACTACGCGCTCGGTTCCGGCACGTCCACGCTCAACACTCTGCCTGACCTGTACCAGCAGTGGGAGCGCTGGGCGTCCGACGTGGCAGAGAGCCATTCCTCGTACCTGCCCCTGGTTCGCTTCCGCTCACCGCAGCCGTACTCGTCGTGGGTGGTCGCGCTGCTGGCCGTGCTCGACTCCGCCGCGCTCATCCTTTCCCTCTCTCCCGAGGAGGCACCGACCGTGCCGGCCAGGCTCTGCCTGCGCAGCGGATTCAACTGCCTGCGTCGCATCGCCCTGGCCATGGGCATGGACATGCCCATGGAGGCGAACCCGGAGGACGGGATCAGCCTGACCTACCAGGAGTTCCTCGACGCCGTCGACCGCATGCACGCGGTCAAATTCCCTACCAGCCGCGACCCGGTCGATGCCTGGCCCGATTTCGTCGGCTGGCGGGTCAACTACGAGCGGGCGGCGTATCAGATTGCCGAGGCGATCGACGCGGTCCCGGCGCTCTGGTCGGGCCCGCGCCGCCACGGTTTGACCCCGATCCCTCCCCAACCGGCCGCCCGCTCGGCCGGCAGCGTCCGAAATCGGATACATGACCCGTCATCAATCGCCGCGCTATGCTGACCGCATGACAGGGGCGTGGCTTAGCGACGACGAGCAGCGCGCATGGCGGACCTACCTGCGAATGAGCTCGCTGCTTCCCGCCGCGCTTAACCGGGAGTTGCAGCAGGACTCCGGGCTCACACTGCCGGAGTACGAGGTGCTCGTCCAGCTCAGCGAGACGCCGCAGCACCGGCTGCGGCCGTTCCAGATCTGCGAGGCGCTGAACTGGGAGCAGAGCCGGCTATCGCATCAGCTGACCCGGATGGAGCGCCGTGGCCTGGTATCGCGCCGGGAGTGCGCGGCCGACGGGCGCGGCGCCTTCATCGAGCTCACCCCGGCCGGCGCCGATGCGATCAGCGCGGCGGCGCCGAGCCACGTCGCGGCGGTGCGCCGGCTGATCTTCGACCAACTGGGCGAGACGCAGCGCGCCGCCTTCGAGGAGGCGTGCACCGCCATCGTCACCGCGTTGTCCGAGCAACCCTGACCGCTCCGCAGTTTCGCCCGCACGGAACCGGGCTGCGCGGCCGGCATCTACTGCTGATTCCCCCCAGGGCCATTCCCACCAGGGCTGTTCCCACCAAGGCTATTCCCGCCCTGGCCGTTCCCGTTCCCCCCGTTTCCGTTTCCGCCACTGCCGTTTCCCGCGTTGCTGTTGCCGGTGTTCCCGTTGCCGACGACACCATTCCCGCCGTTCCCGTTCCCGGTTCCGTTCCCGTTCCCGGTTCCGTTTCCGTTCCCGGTTCCGGTTCCGCCGCTGCCGGCATGCGGCTTAGGCAGGCTCTTCCCCTTCTGATCGCCGGGAGCCGGAGGAACGGATCCGCCTTGCTGGCCACCGGGCTCGGGTGCCAAGGGCTGCGGCGCGAGTCCCCACTGGTAGTAGTCCCCGCAGTACCGCGGGACGTTCCATGGGCTGCCTGCCATCTCGCTCAACTGCTGGAGCGTGCCCGCCTCCGCCGTCCAGTTCGCAGATGACTCGAGGTGCGCGAAGAACGCCCAGTACTGACGGCAGAGCACGCTGCGCTCGGACCCGCCGCCCGGCCCAGACGAAGATGGCCGGCCACCGGAACCGCTGGAGGTTGGCGTCGCGCGGCCGAGGGGCTCGTCCTTCGCGCTTCCGTCGAGTCGGTTCGATCCAGAGCCGGTGCCCTTGGACTGCGCGGTCGTGCTCGGGCCGGAGCCGTGTCCGGGCTGTGCCGACTGCCCGCCGGAGAATCCGCCCGCGAGCGCGATGCCAACGACGATCACGACCGCGGCTCCGACCGCGCCCGCCATTGCCTTCGGCTGCCAGAGCCTGCGCCGCGGCGGCCGACGATGAGAGTGACGCGGACCGGTTACCACGCGCGGCCCGTCGTCCACCGTACGGGCCGGCTGGATCAGGGTTCGCGTGCCGTCGGCTCCGCCGCTTGTCCCCGCTGGTCCGCGGCCAGACAGCATGATCTGCCGGAATGCCGACCTTGCCGCCGCCTCGCCGGCCAGTTCCGTGCGCATCGGAGCGGCCCGCAGCGCGGCCAGAGTCGCGGCCACCGGCCGCATCCCCTCAGGGAGCCAGACATCCTCACCGGACAGCACACCCTCGAGATCCCACCCATCGTATGAGTCGGGACCACTGGTCGGCGGCAGGCTGCGTGGCATGTCATCGTCTGGAACGCCAAATTCGCTCAAAGCGTTACACCCGCCCGAGTTGTGATGCCCGCCCGCCCGAGCAGTTCTTCCAGCTTCTTCAGGCCACGGTGGGCCATGACCCTGACATTGCCCGGAGTCTTACCGAGAATCTCGGCCACCGCGTCGGTGTCGAGCCCGGCGAGAACGCGGAGCATGATCACGTCAGCCTGCGGGGTCGGTAGCTGGGCGAGCAGCGCGAGCGCGGACTCCGTCGCGATGTTGTCCATCGCCATCTGGGCCGCGTCCGGGGACCTTGGCATCTCCGTCGCGCTGACGTCGTCCAGCGGCTCCGTTGGATGCCGCTTGCGCGTCCTGGCCTGATCGATGAGCCGCCGCCGCGCGGTAGTGAACAGCCAAGCCCGCCAGGCCACCTCGTCGCCGATAAACCGCGGCAGCCCCCTGACGACATGGACCCAGGTCTCCGCGGCGATGTCCTCAGCGTTTTCCGGGGCAAGGACACGCAGGTAACGAAGGAGAGCGGGATTCGCATCACGCCACAGAACCGCGAACTGGCCGTCGTCGCCGCCCTGAGCGTCCGCAAGCACCCGCGCGAAGTCGTCGCCCACCACATGCATGAGTATCGGTAAATCAGCCCGTACCGCGCAGCCAAATGCACATCAAGACCCAAAACCGTCCGACGCCACCGATTTACCCGAAATATCCCGGTATGTGCTCACCTGTAGCAACCTGCCCAGTACCAGAAGTAATAGTATCTCCCCCGGGCTAATACGGTCCGACCACAAACTGGCGGAGGTACAGGTCTCGGAAGGTTACCGGGCCGCGCGGGCCTGGCACCGCGTCCAGGTTGATTCCGGTCTCGGGCACCTCGAACAGCTTGAACCCGTCGAGCAGCCTGGTGGTGGCGTTCCAGAAGGCACCGGTCCCGGTGTAGGCCGCGAGGAACTCCTGCGCGGCGTCGGAGTCAGCCGCGGCGATCCCGGCCGCGAGGCCAGAGGTCTCGTCGTTGGCGATCGCGGCGGCCGACGCCGGGCCCGTGGCCGGGGCGACAGTGACGGTTGCCTCGCGTTCCGAGTCGAGCGCCCACTCGTAGCCAAGCGGATGGTCGTGCGGCGGGAGCGAGGCCTTGATGCCCAGACCGGCCAGTTGCTCGGTGATGTCCGGCAGCCAGGCGTCCCACAGCTTTTCGTCGAGGAGCAGCAGGTTCAGCCGGTTGCACACCCCCAGCCGGTCGAGGCTGCTGGCGATCAAGGACGAGGCCACCCCTCGCTGCGACGATGAATGAATGTAGAGCACACCGCCGCCGTCGGCGTGCGCGAGCGTGCGGACCCCGTGCGCCGCTCCCTCCGCGGCCAGCGCGCGGGTCGAGTCGCCGCTGCCGCGCAGGATCACCAGCGGAATCAGCTTCGGCTCGCGGACCAGCGCATACGCGGCCGCCTGGCCAGGCACGCGGATCAGCTGTACGCCCGCAGGGTCTAGCCCGGCGCGGGCGAGCGACGGGGCGATGACCTCATCGGTCAGCGCGACCGCCGAGCGCAGCGCCGCGCTCCCGGTGCGCAGCACGCCCGCGTTGCGGGACTTGACGAGTTGCGAGGCGATGTCCACGACCACGTTCGGCCGGGCCTCGAAGTTCGCGCCGATCACCCCGACCGGCCGGCGGCGCTCCGAGAGCACCAGGCCGCCGGGCAGATCGCGGATCTTACGGGAAACCGGCTCAGCAGCGACCCCGGCCAGGATCTCAAGCTGCGCGGCCATCGCCTTCAGCCGCCCCTCGTCCAGCCGGAGCCGGTCACGGACCCCGGCGGGCAGCCCGTTGTCCGCCGCCGCCCGCATGTCGTCGGCGTTGGCGGCGAGCACGGCGGGTGCGGCATCGTGCAGGGCGCCGGCCATCGCGCCGAGCGCGGCGTCGATCGCGCCTTCGGAAGCGCCGGCCAGGCTAGGCGCCGCGGCCCGCGCCGCCCGCGCGGCCATCCTGACCGACTCGGTGGCCTGCGTCTCATCCGCCATCGTGCATCCCTTCTTGTCCCCATTGGCCTGCGGGGACGCTCTTCCCTCGTCGCTTGGTGCGCGCCCGGCCGCCCGGCTTGCCGCAGTCCCCATCGTCGGTGCAGAACAGGGACACCGCTGCTGTGCGATAGCGCGGAGCGCGGGCGTCTTCCTGCTGAGGTTATCCGTCCGCCCCCGGTAGTCCCGGCGACAGCCACGGATTATCCGAGCGCTGGTTTGGAACTCGACACTGGGTCATCGGCCGGGGTGCGGAGCGGCGGGGCTTCGAGGGCGCAGGACAGGCAGCGCAGCGTGTCCTGGTCCTGGGCGGGCTCCGTCGGCTTACGAGCGGCGGGGCGGGGCGGATTGCGGATTGTCGCCGCGGCCAGGAGGCCGGCCGCGGCGGCGGCGACGGCGGCAATCAGCACCGCGGTGTGGAAACCTTGCGTCAGCGCGGCGGGATGCAGGTAGGCGTCGCCGGTGATCCCGGCGACGGCCGGAAGTACCGCCACCGCGATGAGGCTCGCCGTTCTGGCCACGTCGTTGTTGACCGCCGACGCGATGCCGGAATGCTCGGCCGGCGCGGCGGAAAGCGCCGTGGCCGTGAGCGGTGCCACGTTGGTCGCCAGCCCGAACCCGAGCACCAGGACGGCCGGCAGCACCTGGGTCAGGTAATCGCCGCTGCCGTGCACCCGCGCGAACAGCGCCATCCCCGCGGCGATCAGGAACGGCCCGACCGTCATCTGGAGCCGCGGGCCGATCTTGGCGGAGAGCGCCGCCGACCGCGCGGAGAAGAGCAGCATGATGGCGGTCAGCGGCAGCAGCGCCATCCCCGCCTCCAGCGGGCTGTAACCGCTGACTTCCTGCAGCACGACAGGCACGAGGAACAGGGCACCGCCGAGCGCGCCGTAGACCACGAAGGTGACGGCGTTCGCGGCGCTGAACTGGCGGCTCCTGAAGATGGTCAGCGGCAGCATCGGGTGCGTGCCGCGCGTCTCGATTACGCAGAAGGCCGCTAGCAGGGCGGCGCCCGCGATGAGGCTCGCCAGCACAGTCGGCGACGTCCAGCCGTCCGCGGCGGCGGCGATCAGCCCGTACGTCAGCCCGGCCAGGGCGAGGCTGATTGATACCGTACCCGCCAGGTCGAGCGGCTGGCGGGTACCGGGGGCACGCGACTCCGGGACGTGCCGCGCCGAGATGATGACGACCGCGGCCGCCACCGGCAGGTTGATGAAGAAGACCAGGCGCCAGGAGACCGCGCCGATCAGCCAGCCGCCGAGGAACGGACCGATCGCGGTGGCGACGCCGCCGAGTCCCGACCAGGCGCCGATGGCCCTGGAGCGGTCCCCCGGGACAAACGACGCCTGGAGTATCGCCAGGCTGCCCGGTGTCAGCAGCGCCGCCCCGACCCCTTGCAGCGCCCGGGCCCCGATCAGGAACCCGGTGCTGGGCGCCAGGCCGCAGGCGAGCGACGCGAGCGCGAACCACACGGTGCCGATGACGAAGAGCTTCCGCCGGCCGTAGACGTCGCCGAGGGCGCCGCCGAGGAGCAGCAGGCCGGCCAGCGGGAGCGTGTAACCGTCGACCACCCACTGCATGCTGGCCACGGATGCGTGGAAGTCCCGGCCGATCGCGGGCAGCGCGATGCCGACCACCGTGGCGTCAAGCGCCGCGATGCCAGACCCGAGCACGGTAGCCGCAAGCACCCAGCGCCCGGTGGGGCTGGCGTACCGCAGGCCCGGTGCTGTCTCCGTCACCATGCGATTGGTTATGCCCATCGAGCTAGCGGATCACGGTCGCGGTGTATGTCCGGCGGCGCTGGCGCAGGTCGTTCCTGATCTCGAGGCCGAGCCGCCGCGTCTCCCTCCTGTTTAGGATCGCACCGGCCACGGCGCCGGCGAACAGCGGGGCGAGCGCCAGCGTGGACCGGCGGACGCGGCCGGCCAGCCGGCGCGTCAGCTGCCTGGCCAGGGGTGATCCCGCGATGATGAGCAGGCCGCCGTCCACCTGGTAGATACCTCGTCGGGACGCCCACGATCCGATGTAGGCGCGCGCACGCTCGGTCCCGCTGCCCACGGCGCCCATGCCGTAGATCTCGTGCAGTTCCGCCACCAGCTTGACCTCGATGCCCACGACGGCCAGCGTCTCCGCCGCGACCTCGGCCGGGAACGCGGGCAGCACGGGCAGGGCGGCCCAGGCTCCGGTCGTCCCGCCGACGGTCGCCGCGGCGCGCGCCGCCCGCTCGATCAGACGCTGGGCGATCGCGTCGTCGGATTGACCGGGGAACTGCGCGCGCAGGGTGGCCTGGTCACGGATCCGTAGCCGTGGTCCCATCGCTAGCACCTGGGCGGTCAGCCAGTTCAGGCCGGACGTGACGCCGCGGCTGGCCGAGTCGGCGCCGCGGCGGGCGCTGTCCGCACCCCGGCGGGCGGTCGCCGCGCTACGGCGCGCGGCCGTGTCCGCACCCCTGCGGGCACTCGCCGCGACGAACGCAGCCGCGGACGTGGTCCGGCCCGCGGCTACTTGCAGCCGCGCAACGATCCGTCTCTTATCGGCTGGACCAGCGGCCTCCGACAATTCGACAGCGACCTCGGCGGCCTGCCTGGCGGCGGCGTCATCCGCCACGTCCCCGCTGTTCACATCGACCATCTCAGTCACCCACCCGTCTGTCGGCGCCTTTGATTAGGTTTCGATTACCAGTGCCTACGCTACCCGGACCGACAGTTACCCCGACAGCGCGGATTTAGTCGGACAAGAGCCATCAGACCGGAAGCACAGCGCAAGCAGACGGTCACGGAATACGGAATAAGCACTACTTGTATTGGTCACATCGCCTATAGTGACGCACGAGTTCAAAAACACGCTGGTCCCGTTGGTTCCATTGGTTCCGAACAGGAGCGCCTCTATGGCCGAGACGGCAGTTATGGCACCGATTGCTGACGGTGCCGCGCCAGCGGCACAGCTAGCACGCGTGTGGCTTAGGGCGCTGACCGTTAGCGGTGATGAGAGGCTGGCCGACCCCGACGGCATTGCGACCGACCCGGACGGCCTTCCGATAGATGTAGCCAGCGCACGGACCTTTCTAACGGCTCAGTCCGTCACGCTTGTCGGCATTGTGCTCGGTAACCCATTCCGGCCACGGCTGGCCGCCGCTGTCGGACACGCGCTCGTGAAGGCGGATTTCGTGAGCGCGGACGTTCTCGGCCGGTCGCTCCGGGTACTGATCATGCGGCTACCCGAACTGCTCCGCCGGGACGCGCTCGCCCTGGCAGCCGTCGTGAGCGGCCTTGACGGGCGGGTCGCGGAGGTGACGGAGGCGCTGGCGAACGGCTACGTCCGTGCGCTGCGGGACCGGACCCTCGCCGAGCAGGAGTCCATCCGGCGCGCGGAACTTGACGCCCAGCGGATCGTCAGCGACCAGCTCAGACACCAGGCAACCCACGACTCCCTGACCGGGCTGCCTAACCGGGCCGCCATATTCGGCAGGCTCGCCATCGCGCTTGAGCCGGGCCGGGACACCAGCGCGGCCCTCTGCTACCTGGACCTCGACGGCTTCAAGGCGATCAACGACATGTACGGTCACGAGGCCGGCGACGAACTGCTCGTAGCGGTGGCCAGGCGCATCGGCGAGACGGCCCGCCGCCACGGCGCACTCGCCGGGCGCATCGGCGGTGATGAGTTCGTCGTCCTATCGGAGATCTCCCCGGGCATCCGCGGCCTGATCACGCTGGCCAGGGACATCCTCGGCGAGGTGAGCCGCCCGGTCTCGCTGCGCCTCGCCCGGGTCGCCGTCTCGGCGTGCGTCGGCATCGCCGAGTGCGCGGCGGGCTCGCCCGCATCCGCGACCCTGATCGCCGACGCCGACGCGTCTCTCTACCAGGCAAAGTCCAGAGGGCCAGGGAACTGGGCGGTATGCGGACCCGCGCGACGGCAGGCGAACTGACCGTCGCGCGGGCGCGCCGCGGCGGCGCTTGACGTCTGCGGGCAGACATACCAGGCTCCCAGCCGGACGGGTGTCCGTGCCGGCTGCTTAGCGGTGGGCCGCTGGCCCGGGGCGTGGTTGGTTACCGCACCCGGCCCCGGACTCATCCCTGTCCCGCCGGCCCCCGCCGGGGCCGTTGCCCGGGTTACCCGGGCCGCACTCGGCCTCGCGCTCACCACCCGGGCGACGCTACCGCTGACGCCGGCGTCAGCGAGTCCGCCTTGTGCGTCTGACGCGATACCGGGCCGGTCTCCGCAGGCGATGACGAACAGGGTCACCATGGCCAGGACGAAGACACTGGGCACAAGCGTCACCGCCGGGTGCAGCCGCACGATCGCCCTGAAGGTCCTGGCCGCCGTCCGCACCCGGTCGAGGCCGAGCGCGATCGCCAGTTGCGGCAGCGGAAGCGCGGGACCGAATCCCCGGCTCGCTTCCTGCCGAAGCCGTCGGATGACCGCCCTGCGCTGCCAGGCGGTTAGCCCGGGAAGCAGGTAAATAGTGGCACCGCGCGCACAGGGCTCAACCCTGCCGTGCAATCCGGTCACATCATGGGTTCCAGCAGAAAAATCCTTATAGCGAATGCGAATCACAGCACAGTCCGTCCACGCATGCCAAACACCGTACGCATGCGAAAAAGCACGCGGAAATGAACCTTTCCCGCCTGGATAGCTCGCACACGGCCGTCACCAGGATGAAAAAGATTCAACGTACCGGCCCCCCGGTAGCTGCATTAGCCAGCACCGAATATAACGCAACGGATTGCCATGTTCACGGTAAAGAGCAAAGTTGCCCGCTTCGCGTCAACCCCCGATCCCGGTCTACGCTGCGTAGGTGATCACTGGACCGCCGGACGCCGAACCGGGCACGGATATCAGCGTCCCGCCGCCGGACGCCCCGGTCGAGAAGCGCCGGGTGACCTCGCCGCCGTTGCGGCTGCGCTGGGCGCTGCCCGTCGCGTTCGCCGGCGGTCTGCTGCTCGCCATCGCGTTCGCTCCGGTCGGCGTCTGGCCGTTTGCTGTCGTAAGCCCGGCACTGCTGGTGATCGCGCTGTGGGGCCGTTCGCTGCGCGGCGCTTTCACCGTCGGTCTCGTCTTCGGCCTCGCTTTCTTCTTCCCGCTGCTCGCCTGGGTCATCAACCTGGCCTGGTACGCCTGGGTCGCGCTGGCCATCGCCTCTGCGCTCATCTTCGCGGTGTTCGCCATCGCGCAGCGGCTGCTGCTTAACCTGCGCTGCTGGCCGCTCGCGGTGGCCGGCTGGTGGGTGGCCGCCGAGGCGTTCAGGGACCGGTGGCCATGGGGTGGCTTCCCGTGGGGCAGGCTCGCGATGAGCCAGGCCGGGCTGCCGACGCAGGGCTGGGCGGCGATCGGCGGTCCGCCGATGCTGTCCTTCGTGGTCGCGCTTACCGGCGCCACGCTCGCCTGGGTCCTGCTGACCGCACTGGCTAGCGCTGGACTTGCCGCCGACGCGGGGCTGGCCGGCGGCCGTACGGGCCGGTGGCGGCGCACGGGAATAGCGGCGGCGGCTTTCGCGGCCACGGCGGGCGTCTCCTGCCTGCCCGCCGCGCTGCCCCTCGACCCGGTTCCCGCGAACGCCAAGACCGCCGTTATCGCCGCCGTCCAGGGCAACGTCCCGCGCGCACGGTCGGTTGAGGCACAGGTCGACGAACTGCAGGTCACCCTCAATCATGAGATCGCCACTGACAACCTGGCGGCTAAGGTCGCCGCGGGCACCCTGACTCGGCCGGACCTCGTGGTCTGGCCGGAGAACTCCACTTCCATCGACCCGACTCAGTACCCGCCGATCTATCAGGAGATCGCGAGTGCGGCCAGTACCATCGACCGCCCCATCCTCGTCGGAGCCGTGCTCCAGGACCCGACGCGCAACGCCAGCCTGCTCTGGCTCCCCGGCAAGGGGCCGACGGCCATCTACCTGAAGCGGCAACTCGTGCCGTTCGGCGAGTTCCTACCGTTCCGCGGCCTGATCAGCAAGATCACGTCACTGACCGAACTCTTGCCGCAGGACATGGTCCCTGGGCACAAGACGGTGGTCTTTGACGTCGGCCAGATCAAGCTGGGCGACGTCATCTGCTACGAGGTCGCCTTCGACGACCTGGTCCGTTCCGAGGTCACGGCCGGTGCGAACGTGCTGACGGTGCAGAGCAATGACGCCACGTTCGAGCGGGAGGGAGCCATCGGCGAGGAGAGCGGGCAGCAAATCGCGATGGCCCAGATTCGCGCGGTCGAGTTCGACCGCACGGTCGTCTACGACTCCACCACCGGCTACAGCGCGATCATCACGCCGGACGGGCAGGTGACCCAGCGCACCGGCCTCTGGACGCAGGCCGAGATCGAGGCGCGCGTCCCGCTGCTCAGCTACCAGACCCTGGCCGAGCGGGTCGGCGCGTGGCCCGAGTGGGTGATCGTCGCCGCGACCGCGCTCGCGCTCGCCTTCGCGGCCGCACGGGAAGTCGTCTACCGGCGCAGGCAGCGCGCGGCCGGTCTCGCGTTACAGGCGTCCCCTATCCGGTAGAAGACTGTCGTCCCCCGGGGGGCGACCCCCCGTACCCCCCGATGTCTGGGCTTGCGCGCCCGATGGCAGAAAGCGCCATTTTATCGGGCGCGCAAGCCCAGACTGAAGACGAGTGACCAGACTAAAGACTGAGTGACCAGGCTGAAGACTGAGTGACCAGGCTGACCTAGCTGAAGACTGAGTGATCTGGATACAAGTCCGGACTAAAGAGACTCTGAGTGACCTGGACGTTTGCGAGGAGGAGCGATTTACGTGTATGACTGCCGCCGCACGACATCGAGCCGACTGACCCGCCGCGCACGCCGCCTCGCCGCGGTCGCGGTCACCGCGACTGCCGCAGCGCTCGCAACCGCCTGCCAGGGCAGCACCCCGGTCGCCACCAAACTCAACTCGACCGCGGTGTCCAGCAGGCCAGGGACCGGGACCACGGTCGCCAAGTACCTGCGGATCTCGCCCGCGCCCGGCAGCAAGGACGTCAACCCGTCCAACGGCATCACGGTCACCGCCGCCGACGGCGGCAAGATCAGCAACGTGAGCGTCAAGGGTACGAGCGCCCCTCTCGTAACGGGCACGCTCAGCGCGAACAGCTTGAGCTGGCACAGCCTTTACGCGCTGCCCACCGGGCAGTCCTACACGGTGACCGCGACCGGGACCGACGGTTCGGGCCACCCGGTCACCGCGACAAGCGAGTTCACCACCCTGACTCCGTCATCGGCGTTCCATGCCGAGATCTTCGAGGGGGCCGGTGCCACCTACGGGGTGGGCATGCCGATCATGCTGACGTTCGACCGCCCGATCACGAACAAGGCGGCCGTCGAGCGGTCGCTCACGCTCACCACGTCCAAGCCGGTGGTCGGCGCGTGGTACTGGGACGGCAGCGAGCAACTCGACTTCCGGCCGAGAGACTACTGGCCGGCCGACACCACGGTCAGCTTCTCAAGCCACCTGGACGGCGTCGAAGGCGCGCCGGGCGTGTTCGGAATCCATGATCTCTCCCAGACGTTCGACATCGGCCAGTCGGTCATCGCGGTGGCCAACACGAGCAGCTTCCACACGCAGATCTACGTGGACGGGAAGCTGACCTATACCTGGCCGATCTCGACGGGCAGGCAGACCACGCCCACCCCGGACGGCACGTACCTGACCGTCGAGAAGGGCAACCCGGTCCGCATGATCGGCGGCGGCAAGAAGGGCAGTGCCGGCTACTACGACGAACTCGTCAACTGGGCGGTACGGTTCACTTTCAGCGGCGACTACTATCACTCGGCGCCGTGGTCGGTCGTCAACCAGGGTGAGTCGAACGTAAGCCACGGCTGCGTGAACCTTGCGCCCGCGGATGCCCAGATCTACTACGACATGGCAATCCCGGGCGACCCGATCACGATCACGAGCAGCCCGAAGGCCGGGAGCTGGGACAACGGCTGGACCGAGTGGTTCCTGCCCTGGTCCGAGTACCTCGCGGGCAGCGCCACCCATATGGCGGTCGAGGCGGGGCCCTCCGGCAGCACGCTCGTGAACCCGTCGGCCCTTCCCGCCGATACCGCCGCATCCCCGCTTGGCACCTCGGCACCGGGCAACTACGCCGCCGCCTGACCCGGTGTGAGCCGAGACGGGAACCACGGATCCGTTCGGGATAATCCGATTTTGACTATTTACGGAGTTCGCGCGGGAGTTGGAAGGACATCCGTTCCTTGACGGCCTCGATCTCTTCCACTTCGTCGAAGCCGAGCGCGGCCAGTTTGCCGAGCACACCGTCCACCAGCAGTTCGGGCACGGAGGCGCCGCTGGACACGCCCACGGTCGTCGCGCCCTCGAACCAGGCCGCGTCGACCTCGCCGGCGTCGTCCACCAGGTAGGCGGCGCGGGCGCCCGCGTCCTTGGCGACCTCGACCAGGCGGACGGAGTTGGACGAGTTCGGCGAGCCGACCACGATGACCACGTCACAGTCCGGCGCGATCACCTTGACGGCGGCCTGCCGGTTCTGCGTCGCATAGCAGATGTCGTCACTCGGCGGATCGATCAGCTGCGGGAACCGCTGCTTGAGAGCGGAGACGGTATGCACCGTCTCGTCGACCGACAGCGTGGTCTGGGAGAGCCAGACCACCTTGGCCGGGTCACGCACCGCAATACCCGCCACGCCCTCTGGGCCGTCGACCAGGTGAACGTTGTCCGGCGCTTCACCCGTCGTGCCGATGACTTCCTCATGACCGTCATGGCCGATCAGCAGGATGTCGTAGTCGTTCGCCGCGAAGCGCCTCGCCTCGTTGTGCACCTTGGTGACCAGCGGGCAGGTCGCGTCGACAGCCGTCAGGTTCCTGCGCCGTGCCTCGTCGCGTACCTCGGGGGCGATGCCGTGCGCGGAGAACACGACGACGCTGCCCACGGGCACCTCTTCGGTCTCCTCCACGAAGATGGCACCGCGTCTCTCCAGCTCACTGACCACATGCGTGTTATGCACGATCTGCTTGCGCACGTATACGGGAGCGCCGAACTTGCCGAGAGCGATCTCGACGGCTTGGACGGCCCGGTCGACCCCTGCGCAATAGCCACGAGGCTTTGCCAGCAGGACCCGGCGGTGGGTCTCAGACATGTCCTCCATGTTAGGCGAGGTCGCATCCCCCGGGGGGACGACCCCTGCCCCGACGGGAGGACGACTCCCCTGGGTGCCCGTTTGATCACGTATTTTCGGTACTGGTGAGAAAACAGTCGGTCCCACCTTTATTAACCCACAACGGACGAGGCGCCTCCTAAGGCAGACTTGTGCCACCTTCACCCCCGAGGAGTGTGATATGAGCGCCCCGCAGATGAAAGAACGCCCGGCGTCGATAGTGCGGGCAATGTTCGCAGGCATCGGCTCGTTGATGTCCGTGATGGACAGGGTGCTCGGCAAGGCCCCAGCGAAGGCTCCCGCCCCCGCCGCAGCAACCACTCCGGCAACGGGAAATGCGGTGCCTGCTGAAAGTACAGTGCCTGCTGAAGTTACGGTGCCGGCTGAAAATACGGTGCCTGCCGAAGTTACGGTGCCTGCTGAGGACATCGCCGAACCGGAGTCCGTCGCTCCCGAGTCCCAGAGCACTGGCGAGTCGGTGAGCGCTGAATCCGATGCCCCGGTTGCTGAGGCTCCCGTGGTTGAAGAGACCGTGGTTGAAGAGCCCGTGGTTGAAGAGACCGTGGTTGAAGAAAGAGCCGTGGTCGAGGTTGCTGACGAGCCAGCGGCCGTCGTGGCCGAAACGATCGCGATCGCAGAGCCTGAGGCAATCGCCCCCGAGGAGACCGCCGATCCGCAGGCGGAGGCGGCCCCCGAGATCGTAGAGGTCGAGACGGTAGCGGTCGAGACCGTGGCGGTCGAGACAACCGCGGAACCCGTTGCCACGGTCACCGAGACGAGCGGCGCGCTGCCGCTGGCGAACTACGACGACCTGTCGGTCGCTTCGCTGCGGGCCCGGCTACGTAACCTCTCGGTCGAGCAGCTGACCCAGCTCATCGAGTACGAGAAGGGGCACGCGGCCCGCGCGGACGTTATCGCCATGTTCGAGCGCCGCATCGCCAAGGTCCAGTCCGAGTCGTAGCCGACCGGACTACCGCCTGGGCGTGGATGCGCCGCCGGTGTGGCGGCACCAACGGCGCGTCCACGCAATTCCCAAACGTCCTGCGCGCTTAAGCGGGCATCAGGGTCCCGCGTGTGGTGGCATAGAGGGCATGGCACTTGAGACGTCAGCGGAAGCGCCGGTTCCGGTTCGGACCGTGCTGCAGGCTGTCGGCGGGTGGATCGGCAAGCTCGGCCGGATCTGGGTCGAGGGGCAGATCGCCGAGTGCAAGAAGCGCGGTAACGCCGTCTTTCTGACGCTGAGAGATCCGATCGCGGCCGTGTCCGCGCAGGTGATCTGCACGCGGGCGGTCTTCGACGCCGTGAGCCCAGCCGAGGGCGCGCGGGTGGTGATGTTCGTCAAACCGGACTTCAACGCCACCCGGGGCTCGTTCGCGCTCACCGCGACCGAGATTCGCGCGGTCGGGATCGGCGAACTGCTTGCGCGGCTGGAGAAGCTGCGCAGGCAACTCGCGGCCGAGGGCCTGTTCTCGCAAGAGCGCAAGCGGGCGCTGCCCTTCCTGCCCGGCGTCATCGGGCTGGTGTGCGGGCGGGAGTCGGCGGCCGAGCGGGACGTGCTGCAGAACGCTCAGCGCCGCTGGCCGGCCGTCCGCTTCCGGGTCGAGCAGTCCGCCGTGCAGGGCCCGTACGCGGCGGGCGAGGTCATCGAGGCGCTGCGCAAGCTGGACACGGACCCAGAGGTCGACGTGATCGTGATCGCCCGCGGCGGCGGCTCGCTCGAGGACCTGCTCCCGTTCTCGGACGAGGCGCTGCTCCGGGCGGTGGCAGCCTGCCGGACGCCGGTGGTGTCGGCCATCGGGCATGAACAGGACACCCCGCTGCTCGACTACGTGGCGGACCTGCGGGCCTCCACGCCAACCGACGCCGCTAAGCGCATCGTGCCCGACGTAGCGGAGCAGCTCACCCTCGTCACCCAGCTGCGGGACCGTGGCCGCCGGTCGATGCGCGGCTGGCTCGACCGCGAGCAGGCCTGGCTGGACGCGATCAGGTCGCGGCCCGCCATAGCCGACCCGGTCCGGGAGATCGAGCGCCAGGCGGAGCAGGTCGGCTCGCTCGCGCAGCGCAGCCGTCAGCACCTCGATGCGAGCCTTAACCGGGCCGGGGACGACATCGCGCACATGAAGGCCAGGCTGCTGGCGCTGTCCCCCGCGGCTACCCTGCGCCGGGGCTACGTGATCGCGCAGAACGGCGACGGCGCCGTCGTCCGCTCGGCGGCCGAGGTTTCCCCCGGTGAGGAGCTGCTGTTGCGCTTCGCCGAGGACGAACTGATCGTAACCGCGGATGACGAGTAGGATCGCTTTCGTGACAGATCGTGAATCGCTCTCCTACGAGCAGGCACGCGACGAGCTGGCCGGCGTGGTGCGGCGGCTTGAGGCGGGCGGACTGACCCTTGAACAGTCCCTTGACCTGTGGGAGCGCGGGGAGAAGCTCGCCGCGATCTGCTCCGAGTGGCTGGACGGCGCCCGCGCGCGGCTGACCGCGGCCATGGCCGTGCGCGAAACCGCCGAGGAACCGGCGAAGGCACCGGAGACCCCGTTCTAGCCGGCTAGACCAAACACGGATTTCGCCGCGTAAGTCACACCGGCGCGGGATACCGGCTGCTCGCAGCGCACCCTAGGCTGGTAACCATGCGCGTGGACATCTGGAGCGACGTCATCTGCCCGTGGTGCTACGTCGGCAAGGCGAGGTTCGAGAAGGCGCTGGACAGCTTCGCGCACCGCGACGAGGTCGAGGTCGTCTACCACGCGTTCGAGCTTGACCCCAGTTCGCCCCGCGGAGCGCGGGAGTCCAACCTGGCGATGCTCAGCAGGAAGTTCGGCAAGTCGCCGGCCGAGGCACTCGCGATGGACGGGCAGGTCGGCAGCCTCGCGCGGGCCGAAGGGCTCGGCTTCGACTCGGGGCGCCCGGTCGGCAACACCTTCGATATTCACCGGGTTCTCCGACTTGGACTGGACGAGGGTGTTCAGCCCGCGCTGCTTGGCGCGATTAACGAGGCCTACTTCGCTCAGGCACGGGATGTCTTCGACCGCGACGTGCTCATCGAGGTCGCCGCCGGAGCGGGGCTCGAAGCGGGTGAGGTCGGCAAGGTCCTCGACGGGGACGCCTACGCCGACGAGGTCCGGCAGGACGAGCTGCGGGCACGGGAGATCGGCATCAGCGGCGTCCCGTTCTTCGTGTTCGACATGGCGCTCGGCGCCTCGGGTGCGCAGCCGACGGAGCTGTTCACCAGCGCGCTCAACCAGGCCTGGGAGCGCGAGAGCTGACATTCGTTCGGACAAGGTCACGCGCGGAGGAGGTAATGACCCGCGTTCACGGGTAAAGCGGACGTAACGGAGCGGGTAAGGAAGGTTCAAACCATGACTGATGCCAACGTAACGGGTGTTCCGGGGACTCCCGAGCCCGCGCAGCACGCGCCGAACAGGAACCTGGCGCTAGAGCTGGCCCGGGTGACCGAGGCCGCGGCGATGGCGGCCGCCCGCTGGGTGGGGCGCGGTGACAAGAACGGGGCGGACGGCGCGGCGGTCCAGGCGATGCGCACGCTCATCAACTCCGTGTCCATGCGGGGCATCGTGGTCATCGGGGAAGGCGAAAAGGACGACGCCCCCATGCTGTTCAACGGCGAGGAGGTCGGCGACGGCACCGGACCCGCCGTCGATGTGGCCGTGGACCCGATCGACGGCACCCGGCTCTGCGCGAACGGCATGCCGAACGCGGTATCCGTGCTGGCGGTCGCCGAGCGCGACTCGATGTACGACCCGTCCGCCGTCTTCTACATGACCAAGCTGGCCACCGGCCCCGAGGCGGCCAGCGTGGTTGACCTCGACGCGCCTCCGGCGGCGAACATCGCGGCCGTGGCCAAGGCGAAGGGCATCACGCCGCACGACGTAACGGTGGTGATCCTGGACCGGCCGCGGCACGAGGGACTGATCAAGGCGGTCCGCGCGGCCGGCGCGCGGATCCACCTGATCACCGACGGCGATGTGGCCGGCGCGATCATGGCGGCCCGCCCGGACACCGGCATCGACCTGATGCTCGGTGTCGGCGGCACTCCCGAGGGAATCGTCGCGGCCACCGCACTCAAGTGCCTGGGAGGCGTCATCCTCGGCAAGCTCGCGCCCAGGGACGAGGCCGAGCGGCGCAAGGCGCTGGACGCCGGGCACGACCTTAACCGCGTGCTCACCACCGACGACCTGGTCTCGTCCGACGACTGCTTCTTCGCCGCCACCGGCATCACCGACGGCGAACTAATGGCGGGCGTGCGTTACAAGCCGGGCGGCGCGACCACCCACTCGCTCGTCATGCGCTCCCGGTCCGGCACGATCCGCTCGATCCGCAGCGAGCACGCACTCTGGAAGCTCAGCGCGTACAGCACCATCAATTACGACTGATGTCTTCCCGGGGAGACGATCCCCGCACCCGGTCAGGAGATCTGCCTCCGCCAGCCGGGAAGCCAGCGGCGCGGGCGCGGCGGCGTCCGCGCCAGGATCTCGCTCGCGGCCACGTGACCGCGGACCTCGATCACCGGGACCTCCGACGAGGTCGGCACGCGCTTCGCCGTACCGCCGCGCTGGCGGCCGAGGATGTTGTTCCCGCTTAGAACCACCTCGACGCCGGCCGGCACGATCAGCCGTACGCGCCCGAAGAGGGCGTAGACGGTGACCACCACGTGCCGGTCCTGGAGGATGGCCTCGGTGAAGTCCAGGACCACCTCGCCGAACGCGGCCACGCAGGTGACCGTGCCCGGTACCACCCAGCGGCCGCGGCGGTCGGCCGTAGTGAAGAGCGCCGCGACCTGCTGCCCGCCGTCCAGCTGAACCGGCTGATGCTCGGGCGCGGCCAGGTCTCGGGTCAGTACCGCCAGTTCGCCCAGGGTGCGCGCGGCCAGAGCCAGTGGCATTCGTTCGGAATACTCTTCATGCGAAAGTCGACCGTCGGCGAGCGCTTCGCCGAGCATGGCGATGACACGCTCTCGGTCGCTGTCGGACGCCCGGAGATCGCGGGCCGCGGGGCGCGGGGGCATGTTATGGACGATACCTTTCCCCCATGACAGAAGGGTTTACTCCCGCGTTTGAAACGCAACGGCGTGCCTTGCAAGCGCAGGTTTCGCTGACACGGTTCCTCTACGTCGATCACGGCGGGATCGTGCGGGGTAAGGCCGCCGAGGTAACCCGCCTCCCCCAGCGCATCGAGTCCGGCATCGGCCACACCCGGGCGATGATGGCGATGTCGATGATGGACGAACTCTCCCCGGTCGAGGGCATGGGACCAGTCGGGGAAGTCCGGATAAAGCCGGACCCTGGAACGTTCGTCGCCCTGCCCTACGCGCCCGGCGCGGGCGCCATGCTGGCCGACCTGGTCAATCCGGACGGGAGCCCGTGGGACGGGTGCGCGCGCACCTTCCTCAAGCAGGCGATCGCGGAACTCGCCGGTGAGGGCTATGAGCTCCAGGCATCTTTTGAGCCGGAATTCACTCTCGGACGTCACGAAGGCGCATCATTTACGCCCATTGACGAAAGCCTCTGTTACTCTGCTACCGGTTTCCACCTGGCGCACGACTATACGATCGACCTCGTCGATGCGCTGATGAAACAGGGTCTAGAGGTCGAGCACTATTACCCCGAGCTTGGCCATGGCCAGCAAGAGGTACCCATCCGGCACGCATCGGCGCTGCGCGCCGCGGACAACCACGTCCTGCTCCGCGAAACCGCCCGGGCCGTCGCCATCAGGCACGGTCTCTGGGCGAGTTTCGCTCCCAAGCCGCTGCCGGAGCAGGCGGGCAACGGCGCCCACCTGCACGCATCGCTGTGGGCGGGCGGCGCTAACGCGTTCGCCGACCCCGGCGGCCAGTACGGGCTGTCCGGCGTCGGCTACCACTTCCTGGCCGGGGTGCTCGCGCACCTGCCCGGCCTGGTCGCGCTGACCTGCGGCTCGGTAAACAGCTACCGGCGGCTCGCCCCTCAGACGTGGTCGGGCGCATTCGCCTGCTACGGCCCGGACAACCGGGAAGCAGCGCTGCGGATCTGCTCGCCGATCGGCTCGCTCGGCTCGGTGAACCTTGAGCTCAAGCCGAGCGACTCCACCGGCAACCCGTATCTCGCGCTCGGCGCGTTCATTTACGCGGGCATCGACGGTATCCGGCGGTCGCTGTCGCCGGGTGAGCCGCTGCTGGTCGACCCGGCTGTCCTTGATTCAGCCGAACGGGACCGGCTGTCTGTTTTCCGGTTGCCGTCTTCGCTCGGGGCTGCGCTTGACGCGCTCGAAGCGGACTCTTTCCTGATGTCAGTTTTGGGGCCGCTCCGGTCGACGGCGTACCTGGGAGTAAAGCGCTCTGAGGTCCGGCACTTCGGCAGCCGCCTGATCCCGGGCTACGGCCCGGGAGTGCGGGCAGCCGAGGCTATCGAGCGTGAGCTGGTTCCCGACGTGGAATACGAGTGCCGCCAGCACTGGCTCAAGTTCTAGCCCGGAGCCGGCGCTGGCGGCACTCGTGTCGGCGGTACCGTGTTGGCCTGCCGCTGCGCTAGCTCGGCGGCATCCCGTCGTCCCAGCGCGTTGTCGCCGGGTCATCGTGCGCGCCCGAGCGGGGGCTCGGCAACGAGGTGGAGCCCATCCTGCTCCGGGTAGCCGGCGCGGTCGGGCCGGTGCCCGGCCGATCGCCGCCGGAACGGAAGATGGCCTCCGAAGGCTTGCCGATGACCGACAGCGGCGTGGCGACGTCCTCCAGCGCCTTGCCCTCGGCATTGACGCCGAAGAAGATCGCGACCACGCCGCCGAGTATCATCGCGCCGGCGCCGACCATATAGCCGACGAACAGGCTGTTCCGGTCGGTTCCGTTGCCGATGAGGTGCCCGTACCAGTGCGTGCCGAAGGCTCCGAAGCACTGGGCGATGGCGAAGAACACCGCGATGGACTGGGCCCGGACCTCAAGCGGGAAGACCTCGCTGGCGGTCAGGTAGCCGGCGCTCGCGCCGGCGGAGGCGAAGAAGAAGACGACGGCCCAGCAGATGGTCTGCGTGGTCGCGGTGAGGTCCCCGTTCTTGAACAGCACGGCGGTGATGATGAGCAGCACGCCGGCCGTGATGTAGGTGCCGGAGATCATCTTCTTCCGGCCGATCGTGTCGAAGAGCCGGCCGAGGGTGAGCGGGCCGAGCAGGTTGCCTGCCGCGAACGCGAAGAAGTAGTAGGCGGTGTCGGTGGCCTTGACGTGGAAGAAGTACTCGAGCACCAAGGCGGAGGTGAAGAAGATGGCGTTGTAGAGGAAGGACTGGGTGATCATCAGCGCGGCGACGAGCACCGAGCGCTTCGGGTACACCCTGAACAGCGTCGCCAGCAGGTGGAGGTAGCCGATCTTCTTGGCCGGGTGGATCTCCAGTTCCTTGCTTGCGTCGACCGGCGGCAGCGGGCCCCTCGTCCGTTCTACCTGTTCCTCGATCTGCCTGATCGACTCCTCGGCCTCGGCCTGCCTGCCGTGCATGATCTGCCAGCGCGGTGATTCCGGTAGGTTCCGCCGCACGTAGATGATCACGAGCGCGAGAACGGGGCCGACGATGTAGGCGAGCCGCCAGCCCCAGAACGGTGCGACATGGTTGAGTAGCCACAGCGTGACGATCGTGCCGAGGATCGCGCCCGCCCAGTATGTTCCGTTGACCGCGAGGTCGATCCGGCCCCGGTACCTGGCCGGGATCATCTCGTCGACGGCGGAGTTGATCGCGGCGTACTCGCCACCGATGCCCATGCCCGCCACGATCCGGGTGGCGTAGAGGAAGATGAACCAGTGGCCGCCGTTGGGCGTCACGGCGGTGAGACCGCTACCGACCAGGTAGACGCCCAGGGTGATCATGAAGAGATTCCGCCGGCCGAGCTTGTCGGACAGCCTTCCGAAGAAGAGCGCGCCGATGACCTCGCCGATCAGATACCACCAGGCGATGTCGCTGACCGCGCCGGCGGACATGTTGAGTGTGTTCTTGAGTGTCAGGTCGGATCCGACGTTGGCCGCGATGGTGATCTCAAGGCCATCGAGGATCCACGCGACGCCTAGCGCCGTCACTAGTTTCAGGTGGAACCTTGACCAGGGCAATCGGTCGATCCGCGCTGGGATCAGGCTTCTGATATACGGACTGCTCTGCGTGGTGGGGGAAGTGGTCGCCATGTGCGTTCCCTTTCGAACCTCTTTGTCCGTCTGTGGGCGGCTCGTTGGGTCTGAGGGCGGGAGCAGGTGAAAGAGCTCGCTGTTCCTCCCCTCAGTCCCCGGCTGCTGCAAGGTGACTGTTTCGGCCCCGCTACCCTGGGGCGCCGTATGCATGCATAATAACTTAGAGTTACTATTTAGTAACGTTGGGCCATACTTCCGGCCTTCCCCTGCTAACCCGCTTCGTCCCTCTTGGCGCACGGGCGACGGCTCTCTTACAGTTAGCTCTGTGAACGATGTAAGCTCGCCGCCCGAACTGGCGAAGACCGAGGCAGCCCAGCTGCTCGCGGCCATTGGAGCGGTACGCCGGGTGGCCCGGCGCGCGGTGCGGATGTCCGCCCACGCGGATCCGCTGCCGCCCGCACGGTCCGAGTTGCTGCGGCTCGCCGCCCGGCGCCCGGGAATCGGCGTGGCGGAAGCCGCCGCCGAGCTGCGGCTCGCCCCCAACAGCGTCAGCACGATGGTCAGCAAGCTCACCGAGGACGGCCTGCTGAACCGGGGCCGTCTGGCCAGCGACGGCCGCTCGGTCCGGCTCACCGTCACCGAGGCGGGCGCCGCCAGGATCGAGCAGTGGCGAGACATCCGCGCCGACCTGGCCGGCCGGGCACTAGACCGCCTGCCACCCGCCGAACGCCAGGCCCTCGTCGCCGCCATCCCCGCCCTGGCCCGCCTAGCCGAGCAAATGGACGAACTGTTACCTCGTCCGGACCTTTCGTCGCGTCAACTCGGAGCGGCTAATCCATTGATTACCGGGAGCGTCGCTCCCGAGTGCACGAGAATCGGCCCAGCAACATCTGCCCTAAAGGCCACCTGAGCACCCACAGCATCAGAAAATCCGGAAGTCCGTTCCCACCTTTACTTAGACAGCGACCACTTTCCTCATCTTTGCTTACGCGGCGGTGCCACATTTGCCACAAAACAGACTTGATCATGGCCATCTCATAAGCAAAGACGGTGGATCATGGTCACCGTTTAGGCAAAGGGTGGTCGTCTGGTAGGCGAAGGCGAGTGGTGGACGCCGGTAAGTTGGAGGCATGGGTATCGCTCCGCATATTGCACGGCTGCGCGCCTTCGTTGGGCATGAGTTGCTGCTTCTCCCGTCTTCGGCTGTCCTTCCGCTTGACGGGGAAGGGCGGGTGCTGCTTGCCTGGCACGCTGGGGCCACCGACGGGTGGAGTGTCGTAGGCGGGGCCGTTGATCCGGGCGAGTCGCCTGCGGCGGCAGCTATCCGGGAGGCGCGCGAGGAGATCGGCGTCGAGGTTCGGCTTGGACGGTTGCTCGACGTGCTCGGCGGGCCTGATTATGAGGTCATCTACCCGAACGGCGACCGCGTCTCTTACGTCAGCGCGGTCTACGAGGCCGTTATCACCGACGGAGACCCAGCACCCGCGGACGGTGAGCTCAGCAAGGTCGCCTGGTTCACCCGCGAAGAACTTCCGACGATTCCGCTCAGTCGCTTCGGCCGGGCCCTCTTGACCGCGACGGGCTACCTATCCGCCGACTGACCTCGCCGCCTCCCACCCGCAACTGGTGACGTGCTTCCATAAGCGCGAGGCCCAGGAGGTTCAGCCCTGCAGGAACCACGCCGCCGTCGGCGAAGCCGACATCGGGGGGCTCCGGGGGGTCGTCCCCCCGGGGGATATGACGAGAACAGCTGCGGGAAGAGTGCTGAAGGCACTCGAACAGGCTGAAGCCTGTTCGAGTGCGGCGGCGCTACCGCTCAGCCGCCGCAGACGGGGGCACTGCGTGGCGAGCAAGTCCACAAGCGGACGGGGGCACCGCGTGGCGCAGCGCCGCCGCACACCGTCACGATACAAGCTTGCGGATACGCAAACAAGTCACGAAGTTCGCTACTGCGCAACGAATTTTCTGGGTTTCGCCAACGCGACCAACGTCACGCAGATCGGGGCTGCTAGCGGCTCTAAGCTTGAGCGCATGGCTGAGTTCTCCTACGTGGATCTGCTGCCGCTCGGGCATGACGAGACCACCTACCGGAAGATCTCCGAGGGCGGAGCGGAAGCGGGGCAGGCGTTCGGCCGATCCTTCCTTTCCGTTGATCCTGAGGCGCTTACGCTGCTGAGCCGCACGGCCTTCCGGGACATCGCCCACCTGCTGCGCCCGTCACACCTGAAACAACTGCGGTCTATCCTCGATGACCCCGAGGCCTCGCCGAATGACCGGTACGTCGCGCGTGACCTGCTGCAGAACGCGAACATCGCGGCCGGGGGCATCCTGCCCATGTGCCAGGACACCGGGACCGCGATCGTGATGGGCAAGCGCGGCCAGGGAGTGCTCACTGACGGGCGAGACGAGGAGCACCTCGCCCGCGGCGTCTACGACGCTTACACCCAGCTCAACCTGCGCTACTCGCAGATGGCACCGCTGACCATGTGGGACGAGAAGAACACCGGATCCAACCTGCCGGCCCAGATCGAGCTCTACGCGACGGACGGGGACGCCTACAAGTTCCTGTTTATGGCCAAGGGCGGCGGCTCGGCGAACAAGTCGTACCTGTACCAGGAGACGAAGGCGGTGCTTAACCCGTCCCGGATGGCCTCGTTCCTCGAGGAGAAGATCCGGACCATCGGCACGTCCGCCTGCCCGCCTTATCACCTGGCGATCGTGGTCGGCGGGACCAGTGCGGAATTCGCCTTGAAGACCGCCAAGTACGCGTCGGCGCGGTACCTGGACACGCTGCCAGCGGCCGGTTCCCCGCTCGGCCATGGGTTCCGGGATCTGGAACTTGAGCAAACCGTGCTGGAGATCACGCGGAAGATCGGGATCGGCGCGCAGTTCGGCGGCAAGTACTTCTGCCATGACGTGCGGGTGATCCGGCTGCCCAGGCACGGGGCGTCCTGTCCGGTCGCGATCGCCGTGTCATGCTCGGCCGACCGGCAGGCCCTCGGAAAGATCACGGCCGAGGGGGTCTTCCTTGAGCAGCTCGAGACTGACCCGGCGCAATACTTGCCGGATCCCGCGACGGTTACCTCTGACCGGGCGGAGGTCGTTTCAATCGACCTGAATAAGCCTATGTCGGAAATCCAGGCTGAACTTACGAAATATCCGGTAAAGACGCGACTGTCGCTTACCGGGACCATGATCGTCGCCCGCGATATCGCACACGCGAAGATCGCCGAACGGCTCGACGCCGGCGAGTCGATGCCTGGCTACCTGCGTGACCACCCGGTCTACTACGCGGGTCCGGCGAAGACCCCCGAGGGCTACGCGTCGGGGTCATTCGGCCCGACCACCGCTGGCCGGATGGACTCATACGTGGAGCGGTTCCAGGGCGCCGGAGGATCATTGGTTATGCTGGCCAAGGGCAATCGGTCCGCAGCCGTCACCGAGGCGTGCAAGCGTCACGGCGGCTTCTACCTCGGCTCGATCGGCGGCGCCGCCGCCCGGCTCGCGCAGGACTGCATTACCAAGGTTGAGGTGCTGGAATACCCGGAACTTGGCATGGAGGCGGTGTGGAAGATCGAGGTCAGGGACTTCCCCGCTTTCATCATCGTCGACGACAAAGGCAACGATTTCTACGCGGAGGCCGCCGGCCCCCTGTTGTCAATCGGCAGTCACCCCTAAACGCTGGTATGGTCCGGCTATGCCCCCAATGACAGGACGGGTCATCGCCGGGCGATACAACCTGCAGCACCCCATCGGCCGTGGTGCCATGGGCGTGGTGTGGCGCGCTCGCGACCAGCTCCTTGACCGTGACGTCGCGGTCAAGGAGGTCGTCATCTCGGCCTTGATCGGTGCGGATGAGCGACGCAACGCCTATCAGCGGACGCTGCGCGAGGCGCGGACCGCGGCCCGGCTGTCGCACCGAGGCGTCGTAGCCGTCTACGATGTCGCCGAGGAAGACGGCCGTCCTTGGATCGTGATGGAACTCGTCCCGTCCCAGTCGCTCGACCAGGTGCTGGTGGTGGAAGGACGACTACCCGCGGCCCGGACCGCCCGGATCGGCCAGCAACTGCTGTCGGCGCTCGCCGCCGCGCACGCGGCCGGGGTACTGCACCGTGACGTGAAGCCGAGCAACGTGCTCATCGCGACCAACCGGACCGGAGAAGGCTGGGACGAGCGGGCGGTGCTGACCGACTTCGGCATCGCGCAGTTCGAGGGTGACCCTCGGCTCACTCAGACCGGGATGGTGATGGGCTCCCCCGGGTTCACCGCCCCTGAGCGCATCCGGGGCAGCGACGCCACACCGGCGTCCGACCTGTGGTCGCTCGGCGCGACGATCTACGCGGCGGTGGAGGGACGCGG
Organism: uncultured Actinomycetota bacterium; assembly: GCA_963785645.1. GTDB lineage: Bacteria > Actinomycetota > Actinomycetes > Streptosporangiales > Streptosporangiaceae > Trebonia. Next base: position 139,039 of record CAWAWG010000009.1, on the reverse strand, counting down.
GCCGTACGACCAGCGCGGCGGCGCGATCACCACGATGTCGGCGATTATCAACGAGGATGCGCCCATCGCCCCGCACGCCGGGCACCTTGCCCCGGTCATCGCGGCACTGCTGCGCCGTGACCCGACCGCGCGGCCGTCCGCTGCGTTCGCGGCCCGAATGTTCGCCCAAGCGCTGCCGCGCCTGTCGGAGGTGACCGAAGAACCGCCGGCAGCGTCCCACCCGCCGACGGTCCGCTCTGCTTACATCCCCACGCCGGCCGCTCCGGTGGCGTCCGTCCCGGTGACAAGCCCCGAGGGCGCGCCAAAGGAGAAGCTGGCTCCGCCCGCACCGGAAAAGGCCGCCGCGGAGCCACCAACTGCGGAAAAGCCCGTCGTCGAAAAGCCCCGGGAGGAAGAACCCGCGCAGGAGGAGCACGAATCGTCGTCGGTCCGCGAGGCCGAAGCAGAGGCCGCGGTCTCGGTGGGCAGCGCGGACTCCGCGGAAGAAGCAGACTCGGCTGATGCCGCGGAGTCGGAACCCGGGGCCGAGGCCGAGCCGGCAGCGGAAACCGAGTCCGCTGGGGAAGGCGAACCGGAAGCGGAACCTGAGCCCGAACCTGAGCCTGCGGCGGCGACCGCGGCGTTCAAGGCTCCGGCCCCCGATGCCGCCGAGGTTAAGGTTCCCGAAGCGGCGCCCGCCGACGGAGCGGCAGCGGAGTCGAAGGCTGCCGCAGCGGTCCTTGAGGAGCGATCCGACCCGGGGGAATCATCCTCACGGGCGGCCGATACCGTGATCCCGGGCAAGGGCAAGAGCAAGGGGGCGGCGAGGTACGAGCCGACACAAGTCTCGGTCCCGGTCGCACAGATCAAATCCCAGACTCCGGACCAGCCGACCGTCGTACAGCCCAAGGCGGAGGAGACCAAGCCGACACTGCCGAAGCCCGGCCCGACCTTCACCGCCGCCAAGCCGACGGACCGGGTGCTGCCCACGTTCTCCGCCGCGAACCCCGCGAATCCAGCCCGTCCGGTGCAGCCGCCCCGCCCGGCCACCCCGCCGGATCAGCGCCCGGGGTACGCCCCGAACGGCGGGGCGCAAGGCTATTCGCCGCCGAAGCCGGGCGGGTTCCCCCCGCAGCCGGGTGCCCACTACGGCTCGCCTAGCGCACAGTACCCGGGTCCATCGGAGCCCTATCCCGACCTCGTCAGGCAGTACACGCCCGGCGACGGCGGGCGCGCGGGGCGCACCCGAGGGCAAGGACGGCGGTTTCTCTGGCTGCTGCTCGCCGTGCTTGTCGCCGCCGCGATCGGCGTCGGCGCTGCTCTCGCGCTGCACAACAACCCCAACAATGACAACGCCGCTAACGCAGGCAACACCGCGACAGCGGTGCCCTCGGTCGCGGACACCCCGACCGGATTCAAGTCGGTGGACGCGCTCAACGACTCGTCCACGGCGCTCCCCACGGGCTGGTCAACGAAGACGGTAACGGCGGCCGACGCGCACAGTGCCGCCGCTGGGTTCAGCATCGACCTCCCGCCCGGCTGGACCGAGACGCGCAACGACCTGGCCACCAACTTCAACGGCCCGGGCGACATGCTCGTCGAGGTTGACCTGACAAAGCAGTCGACGTCCGACATGCTGACCGCGGCCGGGCAGGTCGAGGCCGCGAGTAAGAGCAAGTTCCCTGGTTACAAGCGCCTCAACCTGCAGACCGAGCCGGTCAGGCACGCCGAAGGGGCCGTATGGAAGTTCGAGTGGACGCCCGCCGGAGGCGTGCCGTTCACTGTGGACGACATCTTCTTCGCCCAGCAGACCTCAGCGGGCGTGCAGGACTACGCCGTCTACATCAGGTCACCGTCAAGCACGTTCGGCAGCACGAGCCTGCCGGTGCTTGACGAGATCCTGCAGACCTTCCAGACCGTCCCGGCGAGTTAACCCTCGCCCCGGCGGTCCGGCGGCATCGGTACAAGTCGTCGGCTTCCCCGTAGCTCACGCACGTCAATCGAGCCACGGCGTTCAGGTGCCACGCATTTTTTCGCAATGAGTAGGCGTTAACACACTCGCTGTTCTTATTTGCTCAAGGTATACACTCAGTATATATTGCGGACATGAGCGTTCCACTCACCCTGCTCGGCTTGCTTGAACGGGAGCCCAGCCACGGCTACGACCTCAAGCATGACTACGACGCGTTCTTCGGGCGCGGGAAGCAGCTGCCGTTCGGGCAGGTGTATGCCACCCTCAGCCGGCTGGCGCGTGACGGCAAGGTCATCGCCGGCGACACCGAGCCGGGTGACGGCCCGGACCGCAAGCGCTATGCCATCACCGACACGGGCCGCTACGAGGTCGACGCTTGGCTCGCCGCCCCGGTCGAGCCCGAGCCGCACCTGCAAACGGTGCTCTTCGCGAAGGTGACGCTCGCGCTCATGCTCGGCAAGTCGGCCGAGACATACCTCGACACGCAGCGGGCCGCGCATCTCCTGCGCATGCAGCAACTCACCGAGCTCAAGCGGACCGGCCCCATAGTCGACGTGCTGCTCGCCGACCATGCCCTCTTTCACCTGGATGCGGACCTCCGGTGGATCGACCTCACATCAGCGCGACTGAAGGAACTAGCCCAGGCGGTAAGGAACTGATGAACACACCAGTTGTGCCCACCGGTGTCAGCGGCCGCAGCTTGGTCGAGGCACGCCACGTCTTCAAGTCATTCGGTCAGACCCCCGCGTTGCGCGGTGCGAGCGTGACGGTCCGCGAGGGCGAGATTCTCGCGGTCATGGGTCCCAGCGGGTCGGGCAAGTCGACACTGCTGCACTGCCTGGCCGGCATCTTCACCCCGGACGCGGGCGAAGCGCTGTTCGACGGTCAGGCGCTAAACACGATGAGCGAGGCTGACCGGACCAGGCTGCGGCGCACCGCGTTCGGTTTCGTGTTCCAGTTCGGGCAGCTCGTGCCGGAGCTCACCGCCGCTGACAACGTCGCGCTCCCGCTGCTGCTCAACCGGACCAAGCGCAAGGTGGCCTACAAGACCGCCGACACCTGGCTGGAAAGACTCGGGATCGGAGACAAGGGCGGGCGGCGGACCGGCGAGTTGTCGGGCGGCGAGGGACAGCGCGTTGCGGTCGCCCGGGCGCTCGCCCTCGCGCCGAAGGTCATCTTCGCCGACGAGCCGACCGGGTCGCTCGACTCGCTGACGGGCGAGAAGGTCATGGACCTGATGACCGGCCTGGCGCGCGAACAGGGCGCCACCGTCGTCATCGTTACTCACGACGCGCGAGTCGCGGCGTATGCCGACCGTATTGCCATGGTCCGCGACGGCCTCGTCCAGAATGTTGCCTCCACCACGGTCGCCACATCATCGGCCACGGCCGCGCAGGGCGTGGACTGATGCTCCGCCTCGGCCTGCAACTCACCCTCCGCAGCGGACGCGAGGCCCTGGTCCGGCTGCTGATAACCGCGGCCGCGGTCGCCGTCGGCGTCGCGCTGCTCCTCGGCGTGCTCGCCGAGTTCCACGCCTACCAGACCAACGCGAACAAGACGTGCTGGTCCTGCACGCAGGGCGCGTCGGTCCCGGGCCCGCTCCCGTCGCATGGCGACCTGTGGAACAACAGCGTGGACTTCTACCAGGGGCAGACGATCAACCGCCTTGACGTCGCCGCTCTCGGCGCCAACGCGCCGGTACCGCCGGGCATCGCGCAACTGCCGCCCGCAGGCGATTACTACGCCTCCCCCGCGCTCGCCTCGCTGATCAGGACCGTGCCCTCGGACCAGCTCGGCGGCCGGTTCCCCGGCAAGATGATCGGCACGATCGGCCAGGCCGGGCTCAACGGGTCGGGCGACCTGGCCATCTACATCGGATACACGTCGAAACAGCTCGACGCGGTCCCCGGTACTCAGTGGGTCACGTCGATCTACAGCGGGCCCCCGCAGGCGGTGTTTTCCCCGTTCTTCCGGTTTGCGTTCCTGGTTGGCGTCCTGGCGGTGGTGTTCCCCATGCTGGTGCTGATCAGCACGGCCACCAGGCTCGCGGCCGACCGGCGGGAGGAGCGGTTCGCCGCGCTCAGGCTCGTCGGGGGGACGCCCGGTGACATCCGGATCGTCGCCGCCGTTGAGGCCGCGATCAGCGCGTTCCTCGGCGCGGTGCTCGGCACCGTCATCTTCCTGTTGGTCCGGCCGGCCCTCGCAGGGGCAGCGCTGGTCGGGACGCAGTACTTCGAGTCGGATCTGACGCCGACCGTGGCCGGCTATGTGGCGATGCTCGTCGGCGCGCCGATCGCGGCCGCCATCGCGGCGCTGGTGTCGCTGCGCCGGGTACAGATCTCGCCGCTCGGTGTCAGCCGACGGGCCACACCTAAGCCGCCCACGTTCTGGCGGCTAATCGCGCTCCTGGTCGGCCTCGGCGTCTTCGTCTACGGGCTGGTCAAGACCACGAGGGACGGTATCGGCGCGCCCGCCTACCCGGGCCTGCTGCTCACGATGATCGGCCTCGTAATCGCCGGTCCCTGGCTTACCGCACAGGCGACGCGGCTCTTCGGCCTGGCCGCAAACGGGTCCTCGACCGTGCTGGCCGCCCGGCGGCTGGCCGACAATCCGAAGGGTGCCTTCCGGGCGGTGAGCGGGCTCACGCTCGCGGTGTTCCTTGGCACCATGGTCGGACTGATGGTGCCGGCCGCCAACGAAACCGAGGTGACTCCGTCAGCCGGGGCGCTCAGCAACGTCCTGGTCGGCCAGGTCGGGCTGTCCGCGGCAGCAGGCCAGAAGCTCATCGGCGGGATCAGCGCCATCCACGGTGCCACCGTCTATCCGCTGTACGAACTGGGATCGCCGGCCGGGCAGTCGGCCGGCCCCGTCCCGGCCGGCGAGGGTCAGACCGGACCGAGCAAACAGCCCAGCCGTAGCACATCTGGAGGGCCGTCAGGCAACGCGGCGAACCCCAAGGTGTACTACAGCAACCTGGTCGCGGTGAGCTGTGCGAGCATGCGCGCAATCGGCGCGCTCGGCCAGTGCGCGCGCGGAGTGCAGGCCGTGCAGGTGTCAGATGACTCGCTCTTCGACGACAACCCGATCGATGACACCAAGCCGATCGTCAGCGCCAGCTCACAGGCGTACAGCGGGGAACTGACAACGCTGCCGCTTCAGACGGTGCTCGTCAAGGTGAACAACCAGTCGACCCTTGAGCGGGTCCGCACCTACCTTGCCGTCAACGCGCCGCCGCAAGTCGGCGGCGGCTACGGGTCATCGCCGACACCGCCGCGGACGTTCGGTGAAACGCTCCAGATCAGGACCGCACGCGCGGCAACGTTCGAGAAAATTCTGTACGCCGCGGTAGCGCTCACGCTGATCGTGGCCGGATGCAGCCTGGCGGTCTCCGTCGGCGGCGGTCTTGTCGACCGGAAGCGTCCCTTCACCCTGCTGCGGGTGAGCGGAACCCCGGTGAGCGTGCTGTCGCGTGTGGTCCTGTTCGAGGCGGCGGTTCCGCTGGCGGCCGCCACCCTGATCGCGGCCGCTATCGCCTACGGGACGTCCATCATGGCGATCCTGCGGCTAGCGCCTGCCGGCACCGCGATACCGCAACTTGGCCGGGACTACTACACGATCATGGGCATCGGCCTGGCGGCGGCCTTCGGGGTCATCACGGTGACGCTGCCGCTGCTGCGCAGGATGACGGCCCCGTCAGCGATCCGGTTCGAGTAAGGGGCAGGGCATCGGGTGAGCCGGGCAAACTAGTAGTAGCCGCGGTCCACTTCGTTCTGCCAAGCGGCACACGGGGTGCCGTAGACCTGCTTGATATAGCCGAGGCCCCAGGTGATCTGGGTGGCGGCGTCCGTCTGCCAGTCCGGCCCGGCGGATGCCATCTTGTCACCGGGCAGAGACTGCGGAATGCCGTAGGCGTCGGATGTCGGGTTCTCCGCGTACACGTTCCAGGTGCTCTCTTGCTCCCACAGGGAGTACAGGCAGGACCACTGTGACGAGCTGAACCCGAAACTCGCCAGCATTGACTTGGCGGTCATCTGGGCGGCGCTCGGGTCGGCCGGCGCGGCGAGGGTGGCGACGCTGGTGCCGCCGGACGTCTCGCTTGAAGTTGAGGTGTTCGAGTCCTGCGCCTCAAGGATCTGCTGGGGATCGGTCATCGCCGGCTTGGACGCAACCGACAGGGTCTTGGCCGCGGCGGTCATATCGATCAGTGTCTGCCGCTCCTGCTCCAGCAGGGCAACAGAACCGCTGTTCCCGAGGCCGTCGATGGACTGGAACAGGCTGCTCGCGCCCGTGCCCTGCGGGTCCATCACCCTGACTGCGCCCCACACCACGACGACGAGCAGCAAGGCAAGGCCTCCGGCGGGCAGCGCGATGCCGGATCGCCGGAGCAGTCCGCGCTTCTTCCGCGCGCTCCGTGACCCGAGCGCGCCGGTGCTGGCCGCGTCGGAGCGCGGGCCGGCTGCGGCCGGGCGGGCCGGGGCATGACTTGGGCCGCTACCTGCCGGGCCTGCGCCGGAAGTCCGCTTGTCGGCCGTCGACACCTGCGGCCGTTCCGCAAGCATCTCTGATCGATGTCGTGACAACGCAGTCCCTTCGGTCCCATGTCGCGCCTATACCGCACCCATCTACCGCTGCCGATCAACGATGCCAGAAAGAAACATGCGTCGCCCACGACTTCGCAAAGAAAGACAGAGCGGCAACTTACCATTCTGTGACACGAATCACAGGCGCATAACACGCGCCGTGACTTGCGCAGGCAAAGTACGGGATGATGGATGCCATGAGCGACGAGATGGCGCTGGCCGACGATCCCTTCACCCGTGCCGGAGCAAGCGCCGCCGCCTTGCGCAAGGCGGTAGGCGTCGACAGCTTCGATGCCGTCGTCGTGCTCGGCTCGGGCTGGCAAGCCGCCGCGGACGCGATCGGTGCGCCGGAACTAGAAGTTCCACTCGCCGATCTCGGCGGCTTTCAGCGACCGGGGGTAAAGGGTCACACACCATCCGTTCGGTTTATAAAAACCGGGCAACGGCGCGTCCTGCTGTACCTCGGCCGCATCCATCTTTATGAGGGGTACGACCCGCACGAGGTCGTGCACGGTGTGCGCACCGCGATCGCGGCCGGGTGCCGCACCGTCATGCTGACCAACGCAGCCGGCGGCATCAACTCCGACTACGCGATCGGGCAGCCGGTACTGATCAGCGACCACATCAACCTGACTGGGCGCTCTCCTCTCTCGGGGCCCTTGCCTGCGCACGTCCCGTCGCGGTTCACCGACCTCACCGAGCTGTACTCCAAGCGACTGCGCATCCTGGCCAGGGAACTCGACCCGTCACTGGCCGACGGTGTCTACGCTTGCGTCCCCGGGCCTCACTACGAGACGCCAGCCGAGATCAGGATGATGCGAGGTGCGGGGGCCGACCTCGTGGGCATGTCCACTGTCCTGGAGGCGATCGCCGCCCGCCATCTCGGCGCGGAAGTGCTGGCCGTCTCGATGGTCAGCAACCCGGCCGCGGGACTGTCCGATGGGCCGATCAGCCACCAGGACGTCCTCGCCGCGACCGGGGACTCCGCCGCCCGGGTCGGCACGCTGCTTTCCGAGTTGCTCACCCGTATTTGACGTCACTTAGGCCACAGGGCTGTCAGGCGAGGCGGCCGAAGGCTGTCATTTTCGGCTGAGGCTGAGCCCAAATAACAAGGCATGTGACATTGCGCGACGAAGCACGGACTCGTTTGGATGACTTGTTCCGAAGTTAGGAATGCACCGGTTATGGCCGGGCGCATCACCCACTGCCGGGTGAGGTTTCGCCGGACACGCACGGGTAGGTGAGCACACAAGTCAACGGACGAGGAGCAGAAATGACATACCCCGCATCGCCCAGTGACGCGGGCACCAATCGCGTCCGGCCCGACTCGGCCCAGTTCTGGGCGGGTGCCGCGGCGACTGCGGTCGTCGCGGCGCTGATCGCGCTGGTTGGCATCCTCATCTGCCGGTGGGCACTCAACATCCCGATCCTGGCCCCGGCCGGGGACGGCACGTGGGGCAACGCGCACACCGCGGAGTACGCACTCGTGGCGGCGCTGATCGCGATCATCGCGGCCGGGCTGCTCTACCTGCTTGTGCTTGGTGCACCGCAGCCCACGATGTTCTTTCACTGGATCATGGGGCTGGCCACGCTGGCGGCGGTCGTCTACCCGTTCAGCTCTTCGGCGCCGTTCGATCAGAAGATCGCCACCGCGATCGTCAACCTGGTGCTCGGGATCGCGATCACCTCGCTGCTGACGGCGGTAGCCGCACGGGCCATCCGCCGCCCCGTGACACCCCCTTACAACAACGGGACCGGTTACGGCCCGAATCAAAGCTACGGTGCCGACCAGGGTTACCCGGCTGACCAGGCTTACGGGCCAGAGCAGGGATCCGCGCCGGACCAGGGCTACGTACCGGAGCAGCGTGCGAATCAGAATCAGCCGACGCAGCCGATCGACGTGCCACGCCGCCGCGGATCCAGGCGCTACTAGAGGCGCAGGACCCGGAGCATAAGACGTGTACGAGGCAGTCCCCGGGAGGGCGCGATCGCCGCCCTCCCGGGGACATCATGCTGTGGTCAGATCGTCGACGAACTCCTTGGCCCGCCGGGCGCGGCGACGGCGAGCACGCAGCACAAGCAGCCAGCTCAGCGCGGGCAGCGCCAGCGTGAACAGGCCGCCGGAGATCACGTTCGCCATCAGCGCGCCATGCCAGACCGAACCCGCGATCTGCTGCTTGGCCACTGCCACATCCGGGTCGGACGGCAGGTAGACGACTGTCTCTGGCTCGTCGGTGTCGATCGGGTCGGAAGCGTCAAGCGCTAGCGGGCGGCCGCCGATCGACGGATCGGCGGCCTGGTTGCCGCGGAAACACAGCGTCGGCACATCGGTCACGGTCACGTTGCCGTTGTTCCCGGTCGAGTACCGCGGCACGTCGATGAGTGTCCCGGGAACGGTCACCCCGTTCGCGCGGAGCTCCGCGACCAGGGACGAGTCCCGGAGCCCGTGCACCAGCGAAACGATGCCGACCCCGGACCCCCAGCCGATCAGCGCGATGACACCGAGCGTCAGACCCACGTTCGCCGCGGCCGTCCAGGCACCCGAGTGCTCGCGGCGGGAAGCGAAGAAGCGGCGAAACGCCGCGCCGAGCCAGAGGCCGCCCGCGAGGCGGGAGACGGGGCTCTTCATCACGGCTCCTTCAGATCGTGGACGGCGCAAGCGATCATAATCCGCCACCGCGCAAAGGGCAGCGGAACCAGATGACCCAGGGCCAACTGTCAGCGGTACGACATACTCTCGTCCTGTGCGATCGACTCGGAGATCGCCAGCCTCGCTGCCTGGCTGGGATTTGAGATCCGGCGCGCCTGAACAGTCAGCCGCTTACGTTCGGGATCAAAATCTTTTGAAATGCATTTAAAAAGAAGATCTTGAGCATTCCGAACGAGTACGGCTGACTTGTACCGCGCCACCGAACCGCCTAATCGGGGCCGGCGAGCAGGTGGCAGGCGATGGCGGCAGCGGCCACCACGTTGAGGGAATCCACCCCCGCGGCCCGAGCGGACGGGCTCATCGGTATGCGCACCGTCTCTTCGGCCTCGTGCAGCCAGTGTGCGGACAGGCCGTCCCCCTCGGTACCGAGCAGCAGTGCGATCCGCTGCGCGTCGGGCCGGACGCTGGTCAACGGCGTGGCGCGCTCGTCGGGGGTCAGCGCGAGGACCCGGAACCCGGCGGACTTCAGTTCGGCGAGGCCGTCATACCATCCGGACATCCGTGCGTACGGGATGGCGAACACCGCGCCCATCGAAACCTTGACGGACCTCCGGTACAGCGGGTCGGCGCACCGCGGTGACAGCACCACCGAGTCCACGCCCAGCGCAGCGGCGCAGCGGAAGATCGCGCCGACGTTACCGTGGTCCGCTAGATCTTCAAGCACCACGATCCGCCGGGCGTCCTCGATCACGGAGCGCGACCTCGGGCAGCGGCTTGCGGCCGAGGGATGCCAGCGCTCCCCGGTGCACCTGGTACCCGGTGAGGCGCTCGGCGACTTCATCCGGAACCACGTAAACCGGTACGGCCCCTGCCTCCCCGGCCGCTTCGCCGAGGGCGGGCAGGTCGGCTTGCCGGCTCTGGCCGAGGAGCATAGAGCGCACCGGGTACCCCGCGGCGATGGCACGGGTGATGACCTTCGTGCCCTCCGCGATAAACAAGCCGTGCTCGGCCTCCAGGTGCGTCCGCAGGCTAGCGTCCGTCAGCCGGGTGTAGTCCGCAAGCCGCGGGTCGCCGGCACTGTCGACCTCAATGGAGCGCAGCACGCTACTAGTCTCGCTCACGACCAGTCGCGCTTACGCCCGGGCCCGGCGCCACCGGCAGACAGCCTCACTCAAGGACGATCGTTGACGAGGGCTTCGGGGTGGGGGACGCCGAGGCGGTCACGCTGTTGATGACGAGGGTGTACTTCGCTGACGCCGATGTCCCGGCCGTGGCGGTCACGGTGACAGCAAAGGAACCTGACGCCGCCGGCGTGCCGCTGATCGTCCCGGTCGAACTGATCGCAAGCCCCGCCGGGAGCCCGGTGGCCGCCCACGTGGCGGCGCCGGTGCCACCGGTCGTGACGACGGTGGCGCTGTAGGCGGTGCGGAGCGTGCCGGCCGGGAGCGAGCCGGTGACAATCGACAGCGCCGGCGCGCTGACGCTGATCGTGATGGTCGTCGTCGCCGTCTTCGGAGTCGACTCGGTGTCGCTGACGGTCACGGTGGCGGTCGAAGTCCCGGCCGTCGTGGGCGTCCCGCTGATCGTGAGCGTCCCGGCACTCGCACTTGAGGTCAGCCCGGCGGGCAGACCGGTCACGCCGGCCCAGGTGTAGGCACCGCTCCCGCCGGTCACGGTCACCGTGCCCGAGTAAGCCTGGCCGACCGTGGCGGCCGTCGGGGCACTGCTGGTCACCGTCAGCGCCGGCGCACTCACGGTGAGCGCGAGACTGGTCGTCCCCGTTCCCGGGGGCGTCGCGCTGTCGTGCACCGACAGCGGGATGGTGAAGGTTCCGGCCGCGGTGGGCGTGCCGCTTATGGTCAGCGTCGCCCCGTTAGCGGTGGCCGTCAGCCCGGCGGGCAGAGCGGTCACGCCGGCCCAGGTGTAGGCACCGCTTCCCGCCGGTCACGGTCACCGTGCCCGAGTAAGCCTGGCCGACCGTGGCGGCCGTCGGGGCACTGCTGGTCACCGTCAGCTTCCCGCCGCAGGCCAGTGTGAACGCGGCGGCGTTCGATGTCACGCTGGCCGGGCTTATGACGACGATCGAGCCTGACCCGCTCGCGCTTCCGCTGCTCGGCTTGTAGGTCGCGGTGACCGTCTGGGTGCCCGCCTGGGCGAAGCTCAGCGTCCGGGTCACGCTGTTCCCGCTGGGCAGCTTCCAGTAGTAACTGACCGGGCCCGCCGCGTTGTCGCTGATCGTACCGCTGAAGGCGAAGGTCGGCACCGCGGCGGTACAGGACGTGAGTGTCTGGGTCACCGGGCTGACCGCGGCCGTCGCGGCAAGCGCTGCCTTTGCGGGCGTGCAGGTCAGCGTGTACGTCGCGGGGCTGGAGGCCGCGGTGACCGGGCTGGTCACGACGAGTACGGCATCGCCCGAGACTGGATCTCCCGGCGGGGTGATCGTCAGCGGTGCCACCGCCATCGTGCCCGGTCCGGTGAAGGTCAGGGTTTGCGGCCCGGAATTCTCGCCGTCGGACTGCGCCCAGTAGTACGTGACCTTCTCGGCTTTGGGTGCCGTGAGCGAACCGGTGGCGGTGAGGTCGGGCGGCGTTGACCCGCAGGTAACCTGGCCGCGGGCGCCTGGACGAACGCTGACGCCCCGATCCCGGCGCTGCTGCTGCCGCTGCTGCCGCTGCACATGAGCGTGTAGGTGGCTTCATTGGAGGTCTGCTCGTCGGGGCTGATCATCTTGATTTCGGCCCAGCCGTTGCCGGACTTCTCGGTCTTGACGGTTCCGCCGCTCACCGTCTTGTGCCCGGCGCCGGCAAAACTCACCGTCTGCACCGGTCCGGTCTTCCCCGACGAGTAAACCCACTGGTACTTCACCGTGCCCGAATCCGCGGCCGTCACCGTGCCGCTGAAGGTGAAGGAAGCCGGAGCGGTGCACTTTGACGATGTGGCCGCCGGCGTCACATTGGCCACCGCCTTGAAGGACGGCGTGATCGTCGCTACCTGGGACGAGTTGTCCATGCTGGCCTGGTGGTGACTTGTCTCCTTCAGCGTGACCGCTGCCGCCACGGACCCGACCACGACCATGGCCGTCGAGATCGCGGCGATCGTGGCGACCTTGCGCCGACCGCCCGCGCCGCCGAACCAGGTCGAGGCGTACGAGGTGCCAGAAGAACCCGGCCGGCTGTTGCGCAGCAGCAGCGGCAGCAGGGCGGCGGCGCGTTCCGCGAGGTGGCTGCGACCGCGTTCCTCCCAGTCGGCTCCGAACGCGGTACCCGCCACCGCCTCAAGTTCGGCGACGAACGCGATCGCGCTGTGCGGCCTGCCCGCCGGGTCCTTGGCCATGCCCCGGGCGATGAGGTCCTGCAGGGACGGGTCGACCCGGTCGACCGGCACCGATGCGGTCACGTGCTGTACCTGTAGCTGCGGGAGCTTGCCCGAGAACGGAGTCGTCCCGGTCAGGCATTCGAAGAAGACGGCCGTCGCGGCGTAGACGTCGGTCGCGGGGCTGGCTGGCGTGCCCCGCCACTGCTCCGGCGCCATGTAGAGCGGGGTGCCCGCCATGGTCACCTGTTTGCCCGCCTTGACCGCTACACCGAAGTCGGCCAGCTTGCTGTTGCCCGCGGAGTCGACCAGGACATTTTCCGGCTTGTAGTCTCGGTGGACGATGCCGAGGGCGTGCGCGGCGGCAAGCCCGAGCAGCGAGCCCTTCAGCACTACGAGCGCGGCCTCGGGGCCGGTCGGCCCGCGGCGCACGATCATCTCGTGCAGCGAGACGCCGTCGACCAGTTCCATGACGATCGCGGCGCCCTGCCCTGGCTGCTCCACGTAGTCGTAGACCTGCACTACCTGCGGGACGTTGAGCGACTTCAGCAGTTGGGCTTCGGCGCGAAACTCCCACAGGAAGGCGGGATCGCGAAGCAGGGCGGGACTGAGGTACTTGATCGCCACCCGCTGGCCGGTCGCGTCGTTGACCGCCGCTACGACCTTCCCGGACGCACCGCGGCCGAGTTCCCGCTCTTCGGTGTACCCGGGGACCGCCCAGCTGCCCCCAAAACTGGGTGCCGTCCACGCACTCATGGGCGAACTCCTTGGTAAGCCACGTACCGCATGCTTCGGTGCCCGATGCCGATCCGCACGCCCGGCTCGATAATCGCCGGTTGGAACGGAGCGAGCGTGCGCTCACCGTCCGACGATTGGAGAACTGACCCGTTCGCTGACCCGAGGTCGCTGATCTCGGCTTGCCAGCCGGTCAAGGATATCCGTAGGTGAAGGCGGGATACCGTGCCATTTGGATCATTGATCCGCAATGGTCTGGCTCGCCCGTCGATCACGTCGCTGTCGAACACCGGTTCCCGTCCGAGCACGTAGTCGCCATCGAGGGGAACCCTCGTCCCGTCGTCAAATACCAGCACGCCGAGCGGCGGGCGCGGGCGCCGCTCGACGTTTCTCGGCGGCTGCTCCAGGCCGATTCCGCACAGCCGACAGGCCCGCGCCCGCGGGTCGTTGAAGTGATCGCCGGCACATAGCACCCCGTCTACCAGCACCGCCCACGGGTCGCCGCTGTACGTGTCCCTTGCCGCTTGCGCCTCGACCGCTGACGTCTCAGTGACGGACGGGTCAGCCATCGGGGTGCGCAAGCCGATCATCGCCATCTCGGACACGTCGGCGGTCAGCGTCAGCGCCAGGCCGCCACCGAGTACCACACCCTCGCCCAGCCAGAACTGGGGGTTGGGGGGCGCTTGATCGCCGATTGCGAGGCAGAGGGTCATGGTCGCACCGGTGAACTTCCGGCTCACCGGGATCACCGAGTCGTCGGCCCTGAGCATGATCTCCGGGCCTCCGTCCACCCGGACGGAGGCCACCGCCCGGCCGTGAACGAGCACGGCCACGCCGCCGTCAGCCGTGACGCCCGCGCAGGCCCAGGTGGGTTGTCCGTGGCCGCTCAGGGCCGCGCGCGCGGCCCTGAGCACGAGGTCACCGCCGTCGCCCGCCGACGCGGACGCCGCGGCAAGCGCGCTGAGCAGCGGGTCAGGGTCAGGGCCCCGGTTATCGGTGACGGCGACTAGCGCCCCGAACCTGGCGATCACACCCTGGCCAGCTAGCGGGACACAGCCGGTGATCCGCACGCCCGTATCACCCGGGACAGGAATAAGGGAAGGTGATGCTGGACGCGGCCTGCTGAGGGTCTAGCACCCGAAGCTCGGCGACGTTCTTCCCTTCCCCCTTGCCGTGGAACGCCCATTTCAGATTGACCTGCACGTTGTCGCTGCCGCTGGCGTCGTCCACCACCAGCGTCGGTGTGGCCGCGTCGTTCTCGACCCACTGGTAGCTGATGGTCCCGCCGCGGCCGTTGGTGGAGATCGTGCCGATGATGTCGGCTGTGCCGGTGCATCCTACCCTTGGGTTTGCCGCGGCCACGTTGACCTCGGTGATCTTCAACGTCTGGTGTTCCCGCTCCCACAGGTAGGCTCCCACGCCCGCCACGATGGCGGCGGTGACCAGGGTGCTGACCACGCTGCGCCAGACCGGTCGGGGGCGCGGCCCCAACTGCACCACGGGCCAGTCAGGAACCGCGTTCCCGCGTCCCGAGGCTGCCTGCGGCGCCGACGAAATCGACGGGCCGGGCTGGGGCGGCACGGGGAATCGCGCTGACTGTGGCCCGGTGGACGCCCACCGCGGACCTACGGGCTCCCGTTGAGGCACGCCAACCGTGTCGGGCACGGACAGCACGGCCAACCGTTCCGGGGTAAGGACGGCCGACCGGCCCAGCTCCTCCCGCCCGCCTTCGTCACGCCGGGTGACGCTCGTCGCGCCGTGGTGATCGTTGGCCCTGAAGGTCTCCCGGTCGGCCTCGTATTCCGGCGCTTCCGGGGCAAGCGTGCCCTCGATGGCCTGGATCCGGCTGATGACCTGAGCAGCGGTCGCCGGCCGCGCCGCGGGTTCCTTTTCCATCAGGTCACTGACCAGATCGGCAAGCTCCGGCGGAAGGTCCGGCCGGACGGCGCTGAGCGGGGTCGGCCTGTCCATCACCTGCATCATGAGCAGTGCCGCGGGCAGGGAAGAGAAGAACGGCGTCCGCCCGGACAACAGCTGGTACAGCATGCACCCGAGGGAGTAGAGGTCGGCGCGGCCGTCCACATCGAAGCCCTGGGCCTGCTCGGGCGACATATACGCGATGGTGCCGACCGTGTGCGCGGGCAGCGTCAGTCGCGGAGAGTTGTCGGCGAGCAGCCGCGCGATACCGAAGTCAATGATCTCGACGCCGAGCTGCGGGGTCACCATCAAGTTGCCCGGCTTGATGTCACGGTGCACGACGCCGGCTTCGTGGGCGGCGGCCAGGCCGGCGAAATCCTGCTCGGCCAGGCGGAGCACGCTGCTAACGGGAAACAGTCCGATGCCACGGGCGCCGCGCTCATCCATCATGCTGGCCAGCGAGATTCCCGGTGCCAGCTCCATGACCATGAACAGCTGATTGCCAAAGCGGCCGGCGTCGAGCGCGCCCACGATGTTCGGGTGCCTGAGCCCGCTGAGCACCGCGGCCTCGCGCCGGAACCTTTCGATCGTCTCCGCAAGCTGGCCCGCATCATCGATCACGGAAAGCTCAACCAGCTTGACCGCAACGGGCCGGTTCGTAGCCAGGTCCCGGCCGCGCCAGACCTCACCCGATCCGCCGCGACCGAGCGAGACCTCAAGCTCGTAACGCCCAGCCAGGACCCCGTCCATCGGTGAACTCTCCCCCTGTTCAGGCACGCGTGAGAGCAGCAGCGAACCCGCGTTCACATAGTAGGTGAAAGGCGATCCGTCTCCTAAATAATGGGACGAACATCCAAGGCTCAAGGTTCGCGTGTCGGGGGAGTTTTTTTACGCGATCTTGCGGTGACCGTGCGTCGCCGAGCACGGGAAATGGACGGTTTCCGGAGATCGGAGTGGCCACCTGGGCTACGCCGCTGCGCGCGGCCGACCGCAGCGTGTAACCTTCTGCTCATAATGACCTGGTTGGCCCGGAATGTGCAGGGGATTCGCTGGCATGACGAGCATGGCTGATGACGCTGGGGAACCGCAGATCCCGGTCCTTTTCGGCAAGCCCACCCCGGCCCGTATGTATGACTACTACCTGGGCGGCAAGGACAACTTCGAGGTCGACCGGGCCGCTGCGGACCAGCTCATCAACCGGCTCGGCGTGGAGAAGACCCGGTTTGTGGCGTGGGAGAACCGCAGGTTCCTGTGGCGGACGGTGGAGTACCTTTCCGCCGAGTGCGGCATCAGCCAGTTCATCGACGTGGGCGCGGGCCTGCCGACGATGCGCAACACCCACGAGATCGCCCAGCAGGTGAACCCGGATGCGCGGGTGGTGTACGTGGACAATGACCCGATCGTGCTGTCGCACGGGCGGGCGCGACTGGCCAAGGACGGCAGCACGGCAATCGTCACCGCGGATATGCGGGAGCCGGGAGTGGTCGTCGATGCCCCGGAGATCAAGAGCCTGATCGACTTCAGCCAGCCAGTCGGCGTGCTGTTCGTCGCGGTACTCCACTTCGTGGCATCGCCCGGCCACCCCCGGTACGTCCCGGGCCATGCGGATCCCGGCGAGATCGTCGCCGCCTTCCGCGAACTCGTCGCGCCCGGGTCGCACATTGCGCTCACCCATGCCGTCCACGGGCAGTCCGACGAGAACGTCGAGATCGCGCAGGACGGATACAAGTCCGCGACCTCTCCGCTGGTCATTCGCCGGCGTAGTGAGATAGAGGCGCTGTTCGACGGCTGGCGGCTCGTCCCGCCGGGGGTGGTGCTGGCCTGGCAATGGCGCTCCGGCCCGGAGGAATCACCGCGCACCGGGGTCATGCTCGCCGGGGTCGGCGTCAAGGACGCGTAACGCCGTCGGCTGCCGCTCGGGCCTTTTGACAGTCGCCCCAAGGGCGCCGTTTGCCTGGCTTGTACGGCCTACTTGGATGACATTCGGAGCCGCACCGGCTTTCGAGGCCGGTTACGTGGAGGATCCGCAGCTTATAAGCTGCGGATCCTCCACGTAAGGGACCAGCCTTGTTGCGCGCCCGACTATTGGTTGGCGGCGTTACCGCTTCCGGTGAGCTGGTTGAAGATCGACGAGTACTGGTAGCCGGCCGGCTTGTCGTAGCTGTCGACCTCCCAGAAGGACAGCTCCGCGACGCCGTTGGAGGCGGCGAAGCTTTCCAGCGACTGGGCGTTCGCGGTGGAGAAGTCGGTGCCGTCGTCGTTGACGCCGGCGATCGGCGTCAGGCCCATCATGCCGTAGGCGGCCGAGGTGGAGATCCCGTACAGGCCGGCGAGCTGGCTGGCGGTCCCCTGGGCGGCGGACTCGGCGTCCGCGAGGTCGTTGGACCCGGCGCCGAAGTCCATCGTCATGATGTTAACGAGCGACACCTTGACGCCCGCGGACTTGGCGTCCTGGAGCAGCGCGTACCCTGAGCCGCCGCCGGTGGGCAGCCCGTTCGGTGCGACCGCGAGGGTGAAGTCGACCTGCACCGACGGGTCCTCGGCCTGCAGCGCGGCGAGCGCCTGGTCGCGCAGCGAGGTGGCGGCGGTGTCCGCCAGCGTGTTGCCCTCGATGTCGAAGTCCAGCCGGGTGACGCCGGTGGTGTTCACCACGTTCTGGTAAGCGGCGGTGAGCTGCGACACGTTCGTGCAGGTCTCCGCGAGTTCGCCGCCGGACTCGCCGCCGAAGGAGATGATCACGTTGCCGCCGGCGGCCTGGAGGGCGCTGATCTGCGAGTTGAAGGCGCCGACGCCGTCGCCGCCGTCCTCCCACTGCGGCGTGCAGCCGGACTGCGGGGTGAGGAAGGCCAGCGTGTAGTCCTTCACTCCGCTCGCCGCCATGTCAGCGGCCATGTCCCCGGCGTCCGACGAGTTGACTTGCAGGTAAGGAGCCACGAATTGGGACGGAAGGGCGGAACTGGCCGCGGCCAGCCCCACCGTGGCTGACTTCGCGGTGGCGAGCGCGACCCCGCCCGCTGTGAGCGCCACGGCGCCGGCCACGGCCGCTACGATCAGCCACGGCTTCCGGGAGTTCCTTGATGTACGCATGCTAAGCGAGCAATCCCTTCTGCCGAGCTACCCGGTGAAAGGCGGGAGACCCCCAGGTGAGCCACTACCAAGTCGTTTCCGATGCGGTTCTGAAACGATTTGTTAGAGATTGACACAGAGCCTTCAGATGAAGCTGAGAAAATTGTCCGGCCGTGAGAGGTTGTTAATCTTTGCCCCCAGAGTGCGGGCGCCCCAGCGCTATACCGCGGCGGGCACGATGCCGGCGACGATGCAGGTGACGTTGTCGGGGGCACCGAGGTCGATCGCGGCGGCGATCAGGTCCGCGGCGGCCTGGTCGGGGTCTTCGACGGTGAGCAGGACATGGGCGACCGATTCGGGGGCGACCGTCGCGTGCAGCCCGTCGGTGGACAGCAGATAGCGGTCGCCGGCCTGCGCCTCGTGGAACTGCAGGTCCGGTTCGTACTGCTGCTGGCCGTCGATCGCGCGCAGCAGCAGCATGCGCTGCGGGTGCGATGGGGCCTCCTCAGCGGTGATCTTTCCGTCGTCGACCATCGACTGGACGAGTGTGTGGTCGCGGGTGATCTGGAAGACCTCACCGCCGCGGACCAGGTACGCGCGGGAGTCGCCAATGTGCACCAGGCCCAGCTTCGACCCGGACCGCAGCAGAGCGGTCAGAGTCGTCCCCAGGCCTGCCTTCGACGGGTCCGCGGTGACCGCGTCGTGCAGGCTGCCCTCGGCGCGGCGAACCGCGTGGCCCAGTGCGTTAAGCAGTTCGCCGGACGGGACCGCGGTGTCCAGCGGGCGCAGCGCCTCGATCGCGGCGGCGCTGGCGACATCTCCGGCCGCGTGCCCGCCTAGGCCGTCGGCCACCGCGAGCAGGCGGGACCCGGCGTAGGCGGCATCCTCGTTGTCTTCGCGGACCAGGCCGATGTCGGACCTGACGGCGTAGCGGATGGTCAGTTCCTCGGGGGTGGTTCCGGTCATATCGTTGTCCTTTCCTGACAGATACCCGATGAGGAAGGCCGCGAGTTCCCGGCGGGCGGTGGTCTCCGCCTCGACCTGTTCCCAGTAGGCGGTCAGCGCCTGCGCCGCCCTCTCGGGGGGCAGTGCGGTGACCTCGCGGATCTGGCCAAGCGGCATGCCCAGCCGCCGCAGCCAGGCCACCAGCCGCGCCAGCTCCAGCTGGGCCGGAGCGTAGAACCGGTACCCCGACCACGGGTCGGTGCGGACCGGTACCAGCAGCCCCAGGTCGTCATAGAGCCGCAGCGCTTTGCGGGACAGCCCGCTCGCCTGCGCGAAGTCCCCACTGTTCAGCAGCGGCACGGGATCCTCCACGGTGATCTCAGCGTCCTTCCTCACGCCGGACACCTGGCCCGGCACCACCCAGGCTGCGGCTGGCCCCAGGGGCCAGGTCAAGAAGCCAGGCCAAGTCCCCCGGGCCAGTCCTGAACGACTCCGGCGCGACGCCCTCCCTCAGGCGTCATCGCGCCGGTAGGCCGTCCGCGCGTGCTCGTCGAACGGGGCAGGCTGTACGGTTGCGCGGATCAGCGGGAAGCCGAGATCGGCATCCGGTGCCGTTCCCGGGCCCGGGTGCTCGCCCCAGACGATGGTGACCTCGGTGCCGGGTTCGGCGCACCGCTTGTCGATGAGGGTGAGCGACAGGATGGTGCCGACGGTGTCGTTCGTCACGGTCTGGTAGGTGAGGCCGACGAGCTGACCGTCCGCCTCGACTCGGTGCCGGGCGTAGGTCAAATAGAAGCCGCCCTGGTCCAGGCGGTACCCGGCAACGTCATCGGGATTGAGGACTAGAGTGACCTTGCGGCGAGGCGCGGTCTCTCTGGCCGCGAGCAGCGCATCTCGCCCGATGAAGTCGTGGTTGAAGGAGATCGACCGGCCGTAGCCGAGCTCCCACGGGGAGACGTAGAAGTCCTCGATGTTGTCGGAGTAGAAGCTGCCGTTGAGCGGCCGCCTGCCCTCGATACCGAACAGCGGCAGCCAGGCGCGGTAGCCCGCGAGTTCCGGGTCTGTGTAAATGCCGGGCACCGGCGAGGGGATCCAGCCGCTCTCGACGTTGGCGCTGGCGTAGGCCCATTGACCAACATGGATGATGCCGAACTCCTCCCCTACGGCGAAGAAGACGTCCTTGACCGACTTCGCGTCCGCCCAGTCGCCGATGAACTCATAGCCGTCCTGGCCGGACATGTTGTGCCGCAGCGCGCGCAATTTCCGGCCGTCTAGGGCGACCGTGACGGAGTGGAAGAACTTCGTCGCCGGCAACCGCCCCCCGAAGACCTTCTCCACCAGCACCCGGGCCTGCGGCCCCTGCACCTGGTAGCGGAAGATCCTCGGGTCCGCGCCGCCCCGGAACGCCGACGAGGGATCGGTGTCGAAGGCGACGTCGTAGCTGCCCTGCTCACCGTGATACTGGACCCAGTGCTGCGCCGCCGGGATGCCGCTCAGTAGGTACCGCTGCTCAGCCTCGCGTAGCAAGATCCCGTCGGTGACGATATCGCCGTTAGCGGTGACCGGGACGAACTGCTTGGCCTGGCCGATCGCGAAGTTCTGGTAGTTGTTCGCACTGACCGCAGTCAGCAGCTTCGTCGCGTCCGGCCCGTCGATACTCAGGTCGAACATGTGATGCGATACGTCGGCGAGCGACACGCTGTCATGCCAGGAGGCCTGCTCCGCCGCCAGCCCGCATACTCAGGCAGGATGTTCTCCGGCAACCACGGCGGCGGGCCTTGAGTCCAGAGCAGCTTCACAGGTGAACCGCTCTGGTCGATACCGTCCTGGAGACTCGGCTTTTGTGCCGTCATGTCATCCTCCGCAGGCAACAGCAGCGTGATTTCGTCCGACAATGTGATAGGACGATGTAGCGTGACGCTACCAGCGAACCCAGGGCGGCCTGAGTCTCACACCATGGCGGCACGTTGCGATCTACGCGCCGGATAACGGCTAAGGCTTCCGGGCGAGGCCGACGTACAGCGAAACGGCCGCGTCTGGAGGCTGGCTCGCGGGATCGGCCCCGGGGTCGGGTCGCCACCGCGTGGCCAGTTCGACTCCTGGGGCGATCAGGTCCAGACCATCGAAGAAACGCCGGATCTCCGCAGCGGAACGCACTTGCAAGGTCACGCCGCCCTCGGCCAAGGCGGCAGCTACTCCCGGCCACACCTCCGGGTCGAGGTCCCCCGTGAGGTGGGACAACGCGAGATAACTGCCGGACGGCAGCGTATCCAGCAGGCTCCGCACGATCTCGAAGGGCTCGCTCTGATCGGGAACGAAGTGCATGATCGCGATCAGCAGCAGTGCCACGGGGCGGTTCAGGTCAAATGTGTCTCGCAGAATCGGAGAGGACAAGATATTGCCGGGATTCGTCAGGTCCGCGTCGATATAAGCGGTCTTGCCTTCACTGGTGCTGGTAAGCAGGGCTCGCGCGTGCGCGAGAACAATGGGGTCATTGTCCGAGTAAAGGATTCGCGACTCTGGTGCTATCTCCTGCGCAACCTCATGCACGTTGGGCGATGTGGGCAAACCGGTGCCGATATCCAGGAACTGCCGTATTCCCGCCTCGGCGGCTAGGTACCGGACGGCTCTCCGCAGGAAAGCGCGGTTCTCCCGCGGCGGGATCCTACTGTTGGGGTTCGCCTTCAGCCCCGCTGCGGCCGCGCGGCGATCGGCCTCGAAGTTGTCCTTGCCGCCGAGCAGGTAGTCGTACACCCGAGCCGGATGGGGCAGATCCGTATGGAGGTTGACGGACGAGGAGAGCCTGGCGTCAGGCTTTGTCCATGACATATCAGGCATTCGCCCTCCAACGCTGTCACCACCGGGATGATCCGGGTCACACCGGACAGCATCATACGCAGCGACCGACCTGAGCATCGCGGCCATCAGCCATTTCAATCCTTGAGCAGTTGCCTAGCCATGACCATGCGCTGGATCTGAGATGCCGACTTGCCGCTCGCCGAGGACCGGGGGTGCAGCCAGTCTCGGGCGCGCCGGAGGAGCGATTGTCAAGACCTCTGGGCGGGAGCCGCGCCGATCCAGCGGTGATAGGCGTCCAGGTCGACGTTGCTGCCGCACACGATGGTGACGACGTGCCGGCCGGCGAAGCGGTCACGGTCTTCGAGAACAGCCGCGATGCCGAGCGCGGCCGACGGTTCGGCGACCAGGCCGGCGTGGTCGAGGAGCATCCGCATCCCGGCGATGATGGACGCCTCGGCGACCAGGACGGCGTCGTCGGCGACCAGGAGAAGGTCGTCAAGGACGGCCGGGATGGGATGCCGTCCGGCGACGCCGTCGGCGATGGTGTCGGTCGAGCCGGTGGTGACGACGCGCCGCTGGCGCCAGGAGTGCGTCATGGCCGGCGCGCCCGCCGGCTGGACGCAGATCACCTCGACTTCGGGGGCAAGGGCCTTCAGCATGTGGCCCACGCCGGTGGCCAGCGCCCCGCCGCCGAGAGCGATCAGGACGGCGTCGAACGACAACGCGGCCTCTGCCAGTTCCAGGCCGATGGTCGCCGCGCCCTCGCAGGTCTCGATGTCCAGGCTGTCTTCGACCAGCCGGATGCCGTCGTTCCGCGCGATGGCCGCCGCCCGCTCGCGGGCCACCTCGATGTCGCCGTCTACCAACTCCAGTGTGGCCTCCAGTGCGCGGATGCGGTCAAGCTTGGCCGCGGGCGCGAAGCGGGATGCCACGACGGTGACGTCGAGCCCCCGGCGGCGGCCGGACCAGGCCAGGGCCTGGCCGAGGTTGCCCGCGCTGGCGCACACCACGGCTTTCGAGCCGTTGCTGGCGAGTTGGCTCGCGACTACCTCGGTACCGCGGGCCTTGAAGCTGCGGACCGGGTTCGCCGTCTCCAGCTTGATGCTCACCGCGCACCCCAGGACGGGCTCGAGCGCCTCGCAGCGGTACAGCGGGGTGCCGAGAAAGACGGGGTCGATCACTCGGCGAGCTGCTCGGATCCGGTCAGTGTCGAGGCGCGTCCCTTGCACGGAAGTGTCCTGTTTATCTGGCCGGTTCGGACCGGGGGGGTCGAAGTTCGGTTTCCAGCAAGGCGGCGACCTGACGGTAGCGGCTTACCGGTACCAGATGCACACCGTCGAAAGCACCGCTGTCACGGATCGCCAGCACCTGCTGGCAGGCAGCCTCTACCCCGGCATTGCGGTCACGCTCAACTGCGGTGACCAAGTCTTCCGGAATGTCGATATCAGGGATCGTCCCCGCCAGGTTCCGGGCCATGGTCGCGCTGGCCAGCACCATTACCCCGGCGTAGACCGGCCCAGACACCTGCGCGCTCTCCCGCCACCGCAGCAGGCTCTCCAGCGAGTAGCTGACCTGCACGAACACGAAATCTGCGGTAGCCTTCCAGGCCGGGACCGCCCGCAAGCCGCACGTCACCCCGGCCCGGAACGGCGCAAGCCCGCTGAACATCGGATCGGATGCGGCGGCCCGGGTCTCCTCGATCATCGCCCGTACGGTCAGTTCACTGGTACGACCGCCGACGCTGGGCTTGTCACCGTAGACGTACAGAAACCGGTCCACGCCGTATGCCGCCGCCGTCAGCAGGTCCCGACGAAACCCCAGCAGGTTCCGGTCGCGGGAATTCAGGCACGCAATCCCGCGAGCGCCCATCGCCTGCACCTCGTGAGCTACCGCCACACTCGACACCGTCGCCCGCCCGATGTGGTTGTCGGGAATCAGGAACGAATCAGCCACCTGGCTGAGGACGCCGATCTGGTGCCGGACCCGCGTCAGATCCGGACGGGTCGGCGGCTCAACCTCGCAGATAACCTCAAACCGGCAACGCGAATCATTCTCAGTGACAGCAACGGATGTGCTGCGGTTCAGCTTTGCCAGTTCGCGCACCATGCGGCCTCCCGTTCCCGGAAGGCGCCCTTGGTGACTGGCAGCCGCGCACGGACTGCCCGCACGCGGGGGCCGAGCGTGGCGGGCGGATCGCCCGTTGCAGCGCCCCTCGGCCTCACCCTCAGAATACAGGGTCAGAGCCCAATTTTCCGAGCACTTTTTTGTGACCTACCACAATCCGCGATAACTGAGGCCGTTGGCGCAGCACCTACAGCACCTGGCCTGGGTGGTTATCATCCGCTGGACCGTCTCCCGGCTCACCATTACTATGATTTGTAGTAGTCATTGCGGAATGGACGGGGTGCGGCTGTGGCACGACCGCGGGCAGTGGTGATCGGTGCCGGGATCGGCGGCCTCGCGGCGACCGCGGGTCTGTGCTCGGCCGGCTGGGATGTCACCGCCTGCGAGCGGGCAGCGTCGCTTGAGCCGGTCGGGGCCGGCCTGTCGCTGGGCCCTAACGGGCTGCGGGCGCTGGACGTGTTCGGTGCCGGGGACGCGCTGCGGGCGCTGGCGGTCCCGCAGGAAATGGGCATCCGCCGGTCGGACGGCCGGTGGCTCATGCGCAGTACGACTGGGCACATGATCCCCGACCGCTTCGGTGACCCGGTCATCCTGGTGCCGCGGACGGCGGTGATCGACGCGCTGGCGGCCCGCGTCCCTGACGGGGCGCTATGCCTCGGAACCAAGGTGACGTCGCTAGAGCCCGGAGGGAGCGCCGCGGCCCGCATCTCCACCACGATCGGTGAGCTGGAGGCCGACCTCGTGGTGGCCGCCGACGGGATCCGCTCGACCACCCGCAGCGCGCTCTTCCCCGGTCACCCGGGGCTACGGTACGCCGGGTTCACCACCTGGCAGGTGTTCGCCGACCCGGTGGCCGAGCCGGTGACCATGGCCGAGAGCTGGGGACGGGGCACCGTCTTCGGCGTCATGCCGCTGTCCGACGGGCGCGTCTACTGCTATGCGGCCGCGCCCGCGACCCCGGGCAGCCGCGCCGGGGACGAGCTGGCCGAGCTGGCCAGGATCTTCGGCGGCTGGCACGAGCCGATCCCGGCGCTGCTCGCGACCGTCAGGCCGCAGGACGTGATCCGCCGTGACGTCGCCGAGCTGGCCGAGCCGCTGCCGTCCTTCCACCGCGGCCGGGTCGCGCTGCTCGGCGACGCCGCGCACCCCATGACGCCGAACCTCGGCCAGGGCGCGTGCCAGGCACTCGAAGACGCCGCCGTCCTCACCCGGCTGGCCGCGGGAACAGCACCGGACGCCATACCGGCAGCGCTCTCCCGTTACACCGCCGCCAGGCTGCCGCGCACCACCGACGTCGTCTCCTGGTCCCGCCGGGCCGGTGCCATGGCAACCTGGACATCGTCGCCCGCCGTCGCCATCCGCAACACGCTGGCCTTCCTGGGCGGCAGGCTCGCACCGGGAGTCGCCCTCCGCGGGCTCACCCCGGTCTACGACTGGCAGCCCCCGGCAGCAGCCCGCACCGTCAACGATCACCACGAAGCGTAACAATGACGGCCTACTGAACAACCGCCCTTGCCGACCTTGTTCCTACGCTGCTCAGCTAAATCGGTTCCCCCCATGGTGGGCAGCCGGAGCGGTGCCTCGGCCGTAGGGCGTCCTATGGACAGCCACACCCGGAAGACGGGTGCGCGCCCCGTTCCGCGGCAGATGCCCAGTTCGTAGCGTGGACGGCGGATGCAGGCGACAACATGCCCGTGCCATTAGGGCCGTCACGTCCTTCCCTTGTCGCCAGAACGCGCTATGAGTGCAGAGCCACTGGAGGTTCCCGATGATCGAGGCACGTGGCCTCGTCAAGCATTATCGATCCACGCTCGCGATCGACAACCTGAGCTTCGATGTCCGCCCGGGCACCGTGACCGGATTCCTGGGCCCGAACGGCGCGGGCAAATCCACCACGATGCGCATGATCATGGGCCTGGACCGGCCGGACGCGGGACAGGCCAGGATCGACGGGAAGAGCTACGGCGACCTGCGCTGGCCGCTGCGCGAGGTGGGCGCGCTGCTTGAGGCCAAAGCGTTCCACCCGGGCCGCACCGCCCGCGCGCACCTGGCCGCGCTCGCCGCGAGTAACGCGATCGGTCGGCAGCGGGTCGATGAGGTGCTCGCCATCACCGGCATCGAGAAGGCCGCGGACCGTCGGGCCGGGAAGTTCTCGCTCGGCATGTCCCAGCGGCTGGGTATCGCCGCCGCCCTGCTCGGCGACCCGCGGGTACTCCTGCTCGATGAGCCGGTCAACGGCCTGGACCCCGAAGGGATCCGCTGGATCCGCAACCTGCTGAAGGGCCTCGCCGCCCAGGGCCGGACGGTACTGGTCTCCAGCCACCTGATCAGCGAGATGGCGCACACCGCGGACGCGCTCGTCGTGATCGGCCAGGGCCGGCTGCTCGCGCAGACCACGGTCGCCCAGCTGTCCGCCCGCGGCTCGCTGGAGGAAGCGTTCTTCCGGCTGACCGATGGCGTCACCGACTATTCAGGGAGCCTGTAATGACCACCGCGACGGTGACCGCTGCGGCTGGCCTGTTGCTCGCGCTCGGCGGCCTGTGCGCGGGAACGGTCTGCCTGCTGGTGCGGGGCGGGTCGCCGGTCCCGGCCCGTGCCCTGGCACCGGTGCAGTGGTCCGCCGACGTGGAATGGTGGAGGATCGCACGGGTGCGCTCCCCGGCCGCGGTGACGGAGGCCGCAGGTCGACGGCCCAGGCCGAAGCAGACACCCGCCGCGTCCGACCCGGGGCTGTGGCTCAGCATGGCGCACGCGATCGTGGTGCTTCCTGTCGCCCTGGTCACCTCGGTGGTGACGGCGATGTGGTGGCTGGTCGGCCTCGCTGCCGCCACGGTCGCCCTGCGCCACCCGATTCCGCCCGCCGGGTCGTTGCGACGCCCTGAGACCCTGTACGCGGGCAGCGCCAATTCCTACATCACCGTGAGCCTGGGACTGACGTCGCCGATCGAGCGGGTCGGCGTCGGGACCGCAGGCGGCCTGCTGCTGCTGTTGACCCTCCCACTGGTGACCCGGGCCTGCGTCGCCGTCCAGGCCGGGCTCGGGCGGACGCTGCTGTCTGACGACTCCGCGCTGCACCGCCGGATCAGGGGACTGGAGCAGGAGCGGGATACCGCCCGCGCGCAGACCGTCGCCGCGGTGAGCGCCGAGGCGACCGCGCTGCGCCGACTTGAACGCGACATCCACGACGGCCCCCAGCAGCGGCTGGTCCGCCTGGCCATGGAGTTGGGCCGCGCCCAGCACCACTTCGACAGCAGGCCGGAGGCGGCCAGAGAGGCGCTCGCCGACGCGATCCTCCAGACCCAAGAGGCGCTGGAGGAGCTGCGCGCACTGTCGCGTGGCATCGCCCCGCCGGTCCTCGTCGACCGCGGCCTGCGCGAGGCGCTCACCGCCCTGGCCGCGCGCTCGACCGTACCCGCTGAACTTGACGCCGGACCTTTGGCTGGTTCGCTGGATGCTGCCGTCGAGACGGCCGCGTATTTCGTGATCGCCGAGGCCCTGACCAACGTGGCCAAGCACAGCCACGCCAGCCGGTGCACGATCGGACTTCGCCACGGTCAGGGAACCTTGCGGGCCTGGGTGACGGACAACGGAGCGGGCGGCGCGGCGCTCGACAAGGGGCACGGACTGCGGGGACTGAACGACCGGCTGCACGCGGTCGGCGGCCGACTGCGGGTCATCAGCCCCCAAGGCGGCCCGACCACGATCACCGCGGAGCTACCGTGCTGCTGACCCCGAACGAGGCAGCGCCCGGACCACCGCCGGAGCGGGCCGCCCGCGGCCCGCTCCGGATCGTCGTGGCCGACGACTCGGTACTGCTGCGCGAGGGACTGGCCCGCCTGCTCGCCGAGGACGGGCACCAGGTGGTGGCCGCCGTCGGCGACGGCCCGGCCCTGGTCGAGGCGGTGCTCAGGCACCGTCCCGATGTATCGGTCGTCGATGTCCGGATGCCGCCCACCCACAGCGACGAGGGCCTGCGCGCCGCGATCACCGCCCGCTCGCGCCTGCCCGGCGCCCCCATCCTGGTCCTCAGCCAGTACGTGGAGGTGTCCTATGCCGCCGACCTGCTCGCCGACGGCTCCGGCGCGATCGGCTACCTGCTGAAAGACCGGGTCGCGCGGGTCGAGGAGTTCCTGGACGTCCTGGACCGCGTCGCCCGCGGTGCGACGGTGCTCGACCCCCAGGTCATCGCCCAGCTGCTTGCCGGACAGCGCCGCGACAGCACCCTGAAGACGCTGACCGCACGTGAACGGGAACTCCTGGCGCTCATGGCCGAGGGCCACTCCAACACGGCCATCGCCCAGCGACTGGTGATCTCCGCCAGCGCGGTAGAAAAACACGTCAGCAGCATCTTCGCCAAGCTCGGCTTGCCCCCCGACGATACCCAGCACCGCCGGGTACTTGCCGTCCTCACCTACCTCAGGGTCTGACAGCGACCCCAGCACCGCTACTTCAGCAGCTGCCTCGCCATTACCATGCGTTGGATCTGGTTGGTGCCCTCGTAGATCTGGGTGATCTTGGCGTCGCGCATCATGCGCTCGACCGGGTAGTCGTTTACGTAGCCGTAGCCGCCGAGCAGCTGGACCGCGTCCGTGGTGACCGACATCGCCACGTCGGAGGCCATAGTCTTGCAGGCCGAGGAGAAGAAGGTCAGGTCGGGCACCTTCTCGCCGTGCATCGCCCGCTCGGAGCGGGCCGCCGCCGCGTAGGTGAGCTGCCTGGCGGCCTCCAGCTTCATGGCCATGTCGGCGATCATGAACTGCAGTCCCTGGAAGTCGGCGATCGCGTGGCCGAACTGCCTGCGTTCCTTCACGTACCCGAGCGCGTAGTCGAGCGCGCCCTGCGCGATGCCCAGGGCCTGCGCCGCGATGGTGACCCGCGTGTGGTCGAGGGTGCGCAGCGCGATCTTGAATCCCTCCCCCTCCTCACCCACCCGGCGAGACTGCGGGATCTCGCAGCTGTCGAAGTACAGCTCGCGGGTGGGCGACCCCTTGATGCCCAGCTTGTGCTCCGGGGCACCGAGGCTGAAGCCCGCGTCGCCGTCTTCTACCACGAACGCGGTGATACCGTTCGCGCCCTTGTCCGGGTCGGTCACGGCCATGACCGTGTAGAACTTCGACACTCCGGCGTTCGTGATCCATCGCTTCACGCCATTGAGCACGTACCCGCCATCGGTCCGCACCGCCCGGGTACGCATCGCACCGGCGTCCGAGCCCGCCTCGGGCTCGGACAACCCGTAAGAGAACATTGCCTCACCACGCGCGACGGGCGGCAGGTAGCGCAGTTTGACTTCCTCGGACGCGCCGAGCAGCAGCGGCACCGTGCCGAGCTTGTTCACCGCCGGGATCAGAGAGGATGTCGCGCATGCCCGAGCGACCTCCTCGATGACGAGTGCGGCGGCGAGGGCGTCGCCGCCCGCGCCACCGTAGGCGTCCGGGATGTGCACCGCGTGGAAGTCCGCCTTCACCAGCGCCTCGTACACGTCCCAGGGGAACTCGGCGGTCCGGTCGACATCCGCCGCCCGCGGCGCGATCTTGTCATCCGCAAGAGCGCGCACCGCTTCGCGCAGCGCCTGGTGCTCTTCCGACAGTGCGAAGGTACTCATGCCCCGATGCTAACGCGCCCCAAAAAAGCGGATTTAACAACCAGACCCGTCATTCCGAACGGATCCGTGTTTCACCTCGCCCGTCCCAATCCCGCTCGCCGGCCGGGCCATTCCAGTGGGAACCCGGCCCAGAACACCGATGTCCGCCCGGCATCTCTGGGATGCCAGCCGGACATCGGCGCTTACGGCTTTGGCTACGTCTATGGGAGGTTACTCGGCCTGATCAGTATCGGTCGGGTTGGTGTCAGCGTGCGGACCGGTCAGCCGCGGCATCGTGGCCGCGTGGGCCGGACGGTGCGGGTGACCTGGCTCGCTAGCAGGACGCTGCTCCGGCACCCAGCCCTTCGGCGCCGCGTGCCTGCCGGATGACTTGTAAAGACCCAGCGAGCGGAACGGACGGCTCTTCGACACAGAGAAGGCCATGCTACTTCCCCCTTGACCCCATTAGCGCAGCGTGTCTAATCCCCCCATCAGACACCCGCAACCAGTCCCGTTCCGGCTGCCTGCGCTGGCACTAGAATGCCCGACGGCCGCAGACGTAAACACCCGCAGGACGCCACCGTGCCCAAACCGATATCAAAGGTCGACAGTCTGCTAGCGGCCAACGGGCATTCTGTAGAATATACAAGTATGAGTAATTATATCGTCACAATAAGCTATATACCCTGGTCCTGATGGCAGGCAGGACCCCGGGTACGGGGTAACTGCCTAGGGATAAGAGCTTTCCGCGAAGCGCGGCACCCTTTGCCTTGGCCTGCGCCGTGAGGCGGGCCTGGAACGCGATCATCTGGGTGCGCAGGTCATCGTCGGCAACAGCGAGAATGCGGACCGCCAGCAGTCCCGCGTTGCGGGCGGCACCGACGGCAACCGTCGCCACCGGGATGCCCGCGGGCATCTGCACGATCGAAAGCAGCGAGTCCATCCCGTCGAGGTGCTTGAGCGGCACCGGAACCCCGATGACCGGCAAGGGCGTAACCGCGGCCAGCATGCCGGGCAGGTGGGCGGCACCGCCCGCGCCGGCGATGATCACCCGCAGGCCGCGACTCGCCGCCTGCTCGCCGTAGGCGAGCATTTCGCGTGGCATCCGGTGCGCGGACACGACATCCGCTTCGTAAGCCACGCCGAACTCGTCGAGCACCTCGGCGGCGGCCTCCATCACCGGCCAGTCCGAGTCCGACCCCATCACCACGCCGACAACAGGCACATCACTCTGCACGGCCCCAAGCGTAACGGCTCCCGCAGCATCCGCTTGGGAACCGGGTCTCTCAGTTCTAGCGGCGGCCGGTGACCACTACATGGGAGACGCTCGCCTGGTAGTGGCCGGAGCCGTCCGGCGGCAACTGGGTGAACCAGATGAGCAGGTACCGGCCGGCCTCGGGATGGCGCAGCGTGAGCTTGACCGTACCGGCGACGTTCTTCGCGCTAGCCGCCAGCCCGAGATCGGGCAACGACGTGCCGTTGCCGATCCGGATCTGCAGCCCCGAGCCTCCGTACTGGGCGAGGTCGAGTCGCATGCTGGTGACCGTGACCTCCTTGCCGAGGTCAAGCAGCAGCCCGGTGCCGTGCTTCAGCAGACCGAAGTCCGGTGTGTTGTACCACTGAGTCGACCAGAGCTGCGACCCGCCGCGCGCGATCGCGTACTTGGCGTTGCCCGGGTTGTCGCCGTCAGCGAACCCGTCCGGACCGTACGCCGTGACGGACACGACGGGCAGGATAGTGATGGACTGGGCCTTAGTCTTGGCGGCCGACTGGCGGGCGTTCGCCGCGGCCGACGCGCTGGCCTGAGCGGCAGCGCTCGCCTGGGCAGCGGCCGACGCACTCGCCTGAGCGGCAGCGCTCGCCTGGGCAGCGGCGGAAGAAGAAGCGGCCGAACTCGGCCCGGTGACAGCGGCTGTGTTCTTGGTGGCTGTACTTCCCGAGCTTCCCGACACGAGGCTGATGCCCACGGCCCCCGCCGCGACCAGCACGACGACCGCGGCGACCCCGATGAACAGGCCGCGACGCTTCCTGGGAGCACTGGTGACCTGCGTACTGCCTGGCCGGGTACCGTCGGGCCCTGTGCCTGCGGGCACGGGAGCAGGCGATACAGCGGGTACCTGCGGGCCATCCGGGTCCGAGCCAGCCGAGGGGATGATCTTGGTCCCAGAGTCTCCTGGGGCCGGCTGGCCGGGCTTAGGTCATAGCCCACGGCCATAAGGTCCTCTGGCAAGGGGGCCAGGTCGAACCGTGTCTCCGTAGCGCCCCGCGCCGACACGGCCGGGGCGGCCAACGGGGCAGGAGCGACTAGCGGGGGAAACTCGGCCGCGGGCAGTGCCTGCGACACCTGCGGCAGATCGTACGAGGTGGCCGCGGGATCCGGGCTCACCACGGGCAGATCAAACCGAGTCGCCTCCATTTTCGCGGTGCTGACGTCATCGGCCGGTGCCTCGCTGACCGCCGGCAGGTCAAACACGGTCGTCGCGGCATTCGGCGGGGAGGGAAGCTCGCTCGCATGCCCGTCGGTCGAGCGGTTGGCCGAATTCTTCAGTCCGCCAGCCCGCCCCATGTCGAATTCACGGATCAGCGGCTGCGCGTCGATGCCGACCGCACCGGCGATGGCTCGCACATATCCCCGGACGTACAGGTCACCGCCGCACGCTTCGTAGTCGTCTTCCTCGATGCTCCGAATGACCGTCCCGCGGATCCTGGTGCGCTCGCTGAGCTCATCGACAGAAAGACCCGCCTGGGATCGCGCCTCGGTCAGCGATTCGCCAACGGTCACGAAGCCTCCACGTACCGACCTGCATTAATCATCTTGCGACAGAATAGTTCCCGATGTTCTCTTGTTGCGCCTGATCAGCGTATTTCTGTCAATCGCCGTCTTCGGTTCCCCAGCGGAGGTAGCTCGCCGCCCGGCGAGCCCGGTCACGGACCTCCGTCACGTCATCTTCCGGGCCGCCCACGATCGTGACGTGACCGATTTTCCGCCCGACGCGCACTCCCTTTCCGTAGAAGTGAACCTTGACCGCCGGATCGGCGGCCATCACATGGATGTACCGGTCGAAGACGTCGGGGTCGGTGCCGCCTAGCAGGTTGGCCATGACGGTGAAGGTTCCCTCCGGAGGCGCGCAGGATCCGAGCGGCAGATCGAGCACCGCGCGCAGGTGCTGCTCGAACTGGGACGTGCAGGCCCCGTCGATCGTCCAGTGCCCGCTGTTGTGCGGCCGCATGGCGAGCTCGTTGACGAGCAGGCCGCCGAGCCTCGTCTCGAACAGCTCAACGGCCAGCAGGCCGGTCACGCCGAGCTCGGCCGCGATCTTCAGCGCCATCGCCTCGGCTTCGACAGCCACGTCAGGGCTGAGGCCAGGCGCGGGCGCGACCACCTCCCGGCAGATGCCGTCGACCTGCACGGTCTGCACGACCGGGTACGCCGCGCCCTGGCCGGACGGCGACCGGGCGACCAGCGCGGCCAGCTCTCGCCGGAAGGGCACGAACTCCTCGGCCATCAGCGGGATGCCAAGTGCCAGGACGTCCTCTACCTCGCCGGTCGACTCGCAGACCCAGACCCCCTTGCCGTCGTAGCCGCCGCTGATCGCCTTGAGCACGACCGGCCACGCGTTGGGCACGTCCGGCCAGGTCCCCCCGATAAACGCCTCCACGTCGGCGAGAGACGAGACCGGCGCGAACCGGGGGCACGGCACCCCAAGCTCAGTGAGCCGCCTGCGCATCGCCAGCTTGTCCTGGGTGTACCTCAGAGCGCCGCCGCCCGGGCGGACCAAGACCCCGTCGGCCTCGAGCTTGGCCAGGATCGGGCCCGGGACGTGCTCATGATCGAACGTGATGACGTCGCACCCGGCGGCAAACGCCGAAATATCGGACAAGGAGAGATGCGAACCGACGGTGACGTCATGCGTGACGAGCGCCGCACTCTCGTTCTCCGATTCGGACAGCACCCGGAACGTGGCGCCAAGCCCGATCGCGGCGGCGGCCGTCATCCGGGCAAGCTGCCCGCCGCCCACCATGCCGACCACCGGCATCCCGGTGCCGGATTTCCGGGCAATGGGACCAGTTGGTCCCGCAGGTGACGATGGTGAAAGCACGCGGTGTAGCCTACGCGGAACCACCCAATCTTGGGTACAACCACTATGGCGACACCGAGGGCGCAACGTCGCGACTCCTTCCCCGCCCCGCTTCTGCAGTTTCAAGCCCGGTCTCGCCAGCCAGGCGAGTCGAAGTAGTTCCGGTCAGCAATCCTGGCCACGCCTGCCCGCAGGGAGTACGCACATGACAGCGCTAAGCGACGACGTTGAGGTGAGAGAGGGGACGTACGGCGAGAAAGTGATCGCCGTCGAACCCGGTGGAGCGGAATTCATACCGCTCAACGAACGGCACGGCCACCCCTTGCAGCTTTTCTGGACCTGGACCTCGCCGAACATGGAGTTCGCGACCGTCTTCGTCGGCCTGCTTGGCATCCTGCTCGGCCTGAGCTTCTGGGAGACGTTCCTCGCGATCGTCATCGGCACCGGACTCGGCTCGATCACCCAGGGCATCCTATCGACCAGTGGCCCGACGTACGGGGTACCGCAGATGGTACTCAGCCGCCGTGGCTACGGTTACTGGGGCAACGCACTGCCCGCGGGAATCAACTCGGTGGTCGCCGGCATTGGCTGGTTCGCGGTGAACAGCGTGAGCGGCGCGCTTGCGTTGAACGCACTGACGCACATGCCCGAAGTGCTCTGCCTGCTCATCGTCGTGGCGCTGCAGCTTACGGTGGCGTTCCTCGGCTACAACTTGATCCACGTCTTTGAACGGTACGCCTTCCCGATTCTCGTCATCGTCTTCCTGATCGCCTCGGCGTGGACTCTGTCCAAGGCACACCCCGGCGCGTCCCACCACACCATTCCCGGTGCCTTCCTGATCGAACTCGGCGCGACGTTCGGCTACGCGGTGGGGTGGAACCCCTACGCCTCGGACTACACGCGGTACTTCAAGCCCAACGCCGACAAGAAGGCCATTGCCCTCTGGTCCGGGCTTGGCCTACTGCTGTCCTGCGTGCTGCTTGAAACGGTCGGCGCCGCGGCCGGCACCATCGCGGGCGTCGCGTCGAACGCCAACCCGACGGCCGGCTGGACCGGCATCTTCCCGACCTGGCTGCGCGACCTGACGCTGATCGCCATCGTTATCGGCGGCATCGCCGCCAACGCGCTCAACATCTACTCCGGCGCGATCTCGTTCACGGCGATCGGCTTCAAGTTGCCGATAGCGGCCCGGCGGGCCATCGTAGCCCTTGGCTTCGGCGCGATCGGCTTCTTTGTCGGCTGGTCGGGCCTGCACAATGCAGGCTCGGACTACAACAACTTCCTGTTGATCATCGCCTACTGGATCGCTCCCTGGCTGGCGGTCATGTTCTGCGACATGTTCCTGCGCCGCCGTCAGGAACCAGCTCAGATCGAGGGCCTGCTGTTCGACCGGAAGTACACCAACTGGGCGGGCCCGGTGGCGATGGTGGTCGGAGGCGGCCTCGCCATCGGGCTCTTCTCTAACCAGACGAAGTACGTCGGCCTGGTGCCGACCCACGCGCCCGGCGCTGGCGACCTGACGTTCGAAGTCGGCTTCGTGCTCACCGCCGTGATCTACCTCACCTGGCGCCTGATCGCGGACCGCCGCCCCGCCCGGACCATGTAGGCCCTCACGCGCCTCAGCAGGCAGAGATACCCCTGGTGTCACATCTGACACCAGGGGTATCTCTGTTCATAACGCCGATATCACTCAACAACAATTCAGGCAATTCATAACGACAGGCTAAGTCGGGCCAATACCGTAGAAGTGCGACCATGACGAAAGGGGGCCAACCGCGCATGGCCTTCCCAGCCGCCGACTTGTACTCCCGCGTCCGCACGAAACTGTCTCCGATCCTTGAGTTCTGCGTCGCCGGCTACCCCCGTTATCGCGCGATGCTGCCCGAGATCTTCAAGTTCTGTGTCATCGGCGGCCTTGGCACCGTGATCGACCTTGGCGGCGCGGCCGTGCTGCACGGGACGTACCATTTCGAGCCGCTTGCGGCCAAGGCGGTGTCCGTTAGCCTCGCGACAGTCTTCACCTACCTGGGCTCCCGGTTCTGGACATTCAAGGAACGGGAGAACCAGTCGGTGCGGCGCGAGGCGGTGCTGTTCCTCGTACTCAACATCGTCGGGCTGCTCATCGCGGAAGCCGTGATCGGCCTGGTGACGTACGTCATGGGGTTGCACAGCTCCCTGGAGTACAACGCGGCGAGCTTTGTCGGCACCGGGCTCGGCACGATCTTCCGGTTCTGGGCGTACCGCAAGTGGGTGTTCCTCGCCCCAGATTCCGCGTCCACGGCGGCACCGGCGCCCCAGACGCCCGCGTTCCCCGACTACCCGCCGTGGGAGCTTGACCCGGCCTACCTCCTGCCGACCGAGGCGGCCGCCCAGACCCGGCCGTTCCCGGCGCCGACGTACTCGTCTCCATTGGAGCCGGAGCCGGTGGCCACCGGTAACCAGGGAATCGACCCGGCCCCGTGGGGCGCCCCGAACTCCCAGACAGTTCCCTTTTCCGCACAGAACTTCGCTGAACCGAACTTCGCCGCATCCGGCTTCCGCGCACCCGTAGCGGACGCGCCGCCGCCGCCCGCAGCACCTGTACCACCCGCGGCACCTGCACCACCCGCGGCACCGCGCTCGTCCGGCGGCGGCCGCCATCGCAAGAGCTGAGCTAGCCAGCCACAGGGCGCGAGGACGGCGATTAGGCCGGACCACTCCTGCTGGCATTCGCCTGTCCGGACGGCGGGTTACGCGGCAGGAACACCGCGAACACCGGCGGCTTGCGGCGAGCGAGCACAATCCGGCCACCGTCGGCGGTCGCCATCGTCCGCGCCAGCGCGAGGCCAAGACCAGTCCCTTCCGGTCGACCGCTCACGCTCCGCTCGAAGATCCGGGAGACCAGGTCGGCGGGCACACCATTGCCCTCGTCCTCGACCTCGATCACGATCGAGTTCGCCGAGTGCGTCCTGCGGATCGTCACCGTGCCCCGGCCGTGCATGAGCGCGTTATCGAGCAGCGTCGCTATGACCTGGGCTAGTCCGCCCGGAGTGACGTAGGCCTGCAACCGGGACTCACCGATGAGCACCATCTTCCGGCCGTCTCGGCGGAAGGCAGGCTCCCACTCCTTGATCTGCTGCAAGACGATCTTGTCGACGCTGATCAGTCCGGCCGACCCGGCACCCACCCGGCGGGCGGGGCTGAGCAGCTGCGTCACCACCTCCGCGAGCCGTTCCGCCTGTGCGAGCGCAGCGGTGCCTTCCTCCCGGACCGCATCCGGGTCATCGGCCGAGGCGATCATCTCCTCCAGCCGCATGGACAGGGCAGTCAGCGGTGTACGCAGCTGATGCGAGGCATCGATAGCCAGCTCACGGTCGGCGGTCAGCAGGTTGGTGACCCGACGGGAGACGCTGTCCAGGCCGTCGGCGACCTGGTCAAGCTCCGTCACGCCGTAGCGGCGCCCGACCGGGCGCGGGTCGCCGGTGCCCAGCCCGGCCGCCTCCGCGAGCTCTTCAATCGGCCGGGCGGTGCGCTCGGCCACGATCCCGGCCAGCACTATGGCTCCGGCGACCGCGACAGCGAGGAGCGGCAGTCCGAGCGCGAGCA
The DNA here is from genome assembly GCA_963785645.1 of uncultured Actinomycetota bacterium. Lineage (GTDB taxonomy): Bacteria > Actinomycetota > Actinomycetes > Streptosporangiales > Streptosporangiaceae > Trebonia. The sequence continues at coordinate 101,715 of CAWAWG010000009.1, read as the reverse complement.
GATCCGGGTTGCGAATCGCGACGACCACGAGCAGGGGCAGGGCGGCGACGACCACCGCCGCAATCGCAACGGCCGCCAGATAAAGCCACAGCCGCTTCCGCACTATCTCCCCCGGGGGAACGATCCCCCCGGTGACCCCCCTGCGCATGGGGGAGTCCCTCCCCCATACCCCCCTCGCCGGGACAAAGCCCGGGACGGCGCCTCCGGCGCCGAGTACGTATCCGCTGGTTGCGGTTGCCGGTCCGCTTTCGCCCTCATGTCAGTCGCCGCGTTCGAAGCGGAAGCCGACGCCGCGGACTGTCGTGATGTACCTCGGGTGGTGCGCGTCATCGCCGAGCTTTCTGCGCAACCAGGAGATGTGCATGTCAAGCGTCTTGGTGGACGTCCACCATTTGGCGTCCCAGACCTCGCGCATGATCTGCTCCCGGGTGACGACCTTGCCCGCGTCCCGCAGCAGAATCCACAGGAGATCGAACTCCTTCGTGGTCAGGTCAAGCTCGGTGTCGCCGTGCCACGCGCGGCGCGCCTCGGCGTCTACCCGCACACCGCGCACCGTGCCAGGCGCTTCGGTCGTTCCGCGCCGCAGCAGGGCCCTGACCCGGGCAAGCAGTTCCGCGAGCCTGAAGGGCTTGGTCACGTAGTCGTCAGCACCGGCGTCGAGCCCAACCACGGTGTCTACCTCATCGGCTCTGGCCGTGAGGATGAGCACAGGGACGCCGTTTCCCTCGGCCCGGACCCGACGGCACACCTCAAGGCCATCGAGTTCCGGAAGCCCGATGTCCAGCAGGATCAGATCGATCCCGTCCGACATCGCCCGCCCCAGTGTGGTCGGCCCGTCCTCGGTGACCTCCACCTGGTAGCCCTCACGGCGCAGCGCACGGGACAGCGGCTCGGAAATGGAGGTGTCGTCCTCAGCGAGCAGCACACGGGTCATAACTAGATAGTAAAGCCACGGTAAAAGGGGTCCATCCAGTGCCGCACCCTCATCATCAGCACCTCGGTATCAGTCGCGCATCGCGCACGGCCTCGCCCGGGCCAGCCGACCCGATCAGAATGAAAAGGATTCATTACCCTGGTCAGGTGGCCTGAGCCTGCTAGCCTGCAGCCGCTCATCCTCAACCAGTTGAAAGAGGAGAGCCGACACCTGTTCCACGCGCGGGATCGCGGTCAACGCCAGTTCTCCGTGCTCGCCGGCCGATTCCACGACCAGAGTGCCGCAGCCAAGCAGGCGGTCAAGCACCCCCTTGCGGAAAGAGACGTCGGTGATCCTCGACAGCGGGACGTCCCGCCCGTTGCGGGTGAGGATGCCGTCTCGCAGTCGCATCCGCCGAGTCGTCACCTCGTAGACCGTGGTACGCCAGACCAGGATCGGGTACATCAGCCACCACATGAGTAGCACGATGGCGATCACGGCCAGCACGAGCCGTTCGATCCCCGCCGCCTTGCTCACCGGGATCAGCACCTCGCCCGCCAGCAGCACGGCAACCACGACAAACGTCAGCAGGACCGGCACTACCAGTGTCTTCCAGTGCGGATGGAGCAGCGCGACGGATTCCTCGCCTACCGCAAGCGAGCGGTCATCAGCCATAAAGACATCGTAGGGCCGTCCGGTCTGGCCACGACCGCGAGCCTGGCGAGGGAATTCCCGCCTAAGTAACGGTCTGGCGGCGGACGTGCACCACGTCGCCGGCCGAGAACGCCACCGGTGAATGGCCTGGATTGTCGGCTATGAGGAGGCGGCCGCCGGAGTCGACGTCCGTGGCGACGCCCGTGACGACACGGCCGACCGGAAGCTCAACCCGGACCGTCTGCCCCAAGGTGCCGCACAGCCTGCGGTACTCGGCGAGCAGGCCGGTGCCCACGGGATCCGGGTCGGCGCGGAACGCGACGTACCAGTCCGCCAGCTGGCCGAGAATCGCGAGCAGCATCGTCTCGCGGGACACGGCGACTCCCTCGAGCAGCAGTGACGTCGCAGGAAGGCCAAAGGGAGAGACCGGGAGCGCATCGGCCGGCGTCGCCACGTTCAGGCCCGTACCGATCACCACCGCGGAAGCGTCGGGTGACTGCTCGACGAGGATGCCCGCAAGCTTGCGGTCCCCGACGACGACGTCGTTCGGCCATTTGAGCATCGCGTCCACGTCACCGCCGCCGTCGACGCCGCCGGTGACCGAACGGACCGCGGACGCGACGGCGACGCCGGCCAGCAGCGACAGCCAGCCTCGGCGGTCCGGCGGCACGGAGGCCGGCCGCAGCAGCACGGAGAACGTCAGCGACGCGCCAGGCACGCTCGTCCAGGTCCGGCCAAGCCTGCCCCGCCCGGCGGTCTGCTTCTCCGCGACCAGCACCTGGCCCTCGGGGGTATCCGGCGCGGCGGCGGCTCGGGCCAGCAGGTCGGCGTTCGTGGATCCGGTCGATGCGACGACGTCGACCGTCGCCCAGAAGCCGCCGGGCACCGTGGCCCGGAGCATGCCCTCGTCCATCGTCGAGTCCCCCAGATTCATGCGTTAATCGCCGATCGCGATGCGCAGCCGACGGAATCCCTTTCCTTTGTTTTCGACCTTCACCACGGAGATGCGGCCGACCTGCGACGTGGACGCGACGTGGGTGCCGCCGTCGGCCTGCTGGTCAAGCCCGACGATGTCTACGATCCGCACCTCCTTGACGTCATCGGGGACAAGGTTGGTGGCGGTCCTGATGATGTCGGGGATCTCGAACGCCTCGGACCGGGGCAGCGTGCGGACGTCGATCCGGCGGTCGGCCCGGAGCTCGGCGTTGCAGGCGTTCTCGACGGTCTCCTTGAAGCCTGCCGGTACGGCCTCAAGGTTGAAGTCCATCCTGGCCACCAGGGGCTCCATGTTGCCACCGGTTACCAGTGCGCCGAAGTCGCGGAACACCACGCCGCACAGCACGTGCAGTCCGGAGTGGGTGCGCATCAGGGCGGTGCGCCTGTCGTCTTCCACCGCACCGCGCACGTTCGTGCCGACGGCCGGGACCGGGTCGGTGTCCAGCGGGACGAGGTAAACGTCGTCGTTTCCCTTGCGAGCGTCGACAATGCGGGTCTGCACGCCGCCCCACAGGAGCACGCCATGGTCCGGCGGCTGACCGCCGCCGCCGGGGTAGAAGGCGGACCGGTCGAGGACGATCCCGTCCGGTCCGGAGTCGAGTACCACCGCGCTCCACTCGCGCAGCGTCTGGTCGTCGAGGTCAAGCCGATGCGTCCTGCTCACGAAGATCAGCCTATCCCCGAGGACACTGAGTCACCGTGCGATCAGCCTGGCGTGTGCGTTAGCGCGAGCGCTGCGCCCGCGACCGCAAGAGCGGCGAGTCCGACCGATACGGCCAGGTAAGCATGGCCCGACGACAGCGCGAACGCGCTGAGCTGCCGTGCGCCGCCACCAGCGGGCAGCTTCCCCGCCACGCTTAGGTAGAGCGAGCCGAACGTCGCGATCCCGACCACGATCCCCAGTTGGTTCACGGTTACGACCACGCCGCTCGCGTCCGCCGCCATCGCCACCGGCACCCGGGCCAGGACCCGCCCCATCAGCGCGCCGAATCCCCCGGCCATGCCACCGCCGGCCACCGCGAGTGCGGCATACAGCCACGCACCTCCGTTCCCGCCGGAGTGCAACAGCAGCCCCGACCACGCAAGTCCGACGCCGGTGACCAGGAAGCCGACTACGGGCAGGGCCCCGTGGTACCGGGCTGGGAGCCGTCGCCAGTTCATGCTTACGATCGCGAATGCCACGCCGCACGGTACGAATGTCAGCCCGGCGTGCAGCGGCGACTCACCGAGGCCATCTTGCAGCTCAAGCGCGAGGCCGAACAGCCAGCCGCCGAACACGGCCAAGGACGCGAACAACCCGCCGAGGCCGGCCATCATGCCGGGCAGCGCGAGCAGCGAGCGCGGCAGGATCGGCTGCCCGCCGCGCGCCTCCACCCGGCGCTCGACGATGCCCAGCGCGGCGAACGCGGCGACGGCGACGGCGAGCAGCACCCAGCCCCACCACGGCCAGCCGAGCGGCTGCCCGAGCACGAGCGGCAGGACGAACGCGAGCACGGCCGGCGTGAGCAGAGCGAGGCCGGGCAGGTCAAGAGTGCGGATGCCGTCGAAGCGTCCCGCGGGCAGCAGCCGGCCGAAGGCGAGGACGATCAGGCCGACCGGCACGTTGACGAGGAAAACCGGTCGCCAGGAACTGCCAAGCACATCGGCGGAGACAAGCAGGCCGCCGAGAACCTGCCCGAGAACGGCGCCACCGGAGATCACGGTCGCATACAGGCTCATGGCCCGGGCCCGCGGGCCCGGTGCGGTGTAGGTGCGCTGAATGAGGCTGAGGACCTGCGGGATCATGATCGCGGCGCCGGTGCCCTGGATGAACCGAAGTGCGATGAGCGCACCGGTCGTCGGTGCGAGGCCACAGCCAAGTGAGGCAAGGGTGAACAGCGCCACGCCGACGAGGTACATCCGCCGGTGCCCGAGGATGTCGCCGAGCCGGGCGCCGGTAACGAGCAGGACCGCGTAGGCGATCGTGTAGCCGGCGACGATAAGTTGCAGCCCGGCGCCCGACGCACCCAGCGTGGCGTGCATCGCTGGCACCGCGACGTTGACAATGTTGGCGTCGATGATCGCCATGATCTGGCCAGCGAGCACGATCGCGAGTGCCACGCCCGGCGGTACCGCGCGGCCGGCCGAACCGGGCCGGATCTCGACGGCCGGACGGACGCTTTCTGTCAGGTCTGTCATGCCATCTACCTTGGCTCGCCAGTTATGCTGGTACCAAGAGCCTGCTTATCCTGGTACTAACACCACCTGGCAGGTCCCGCCGCCATACGCGAGGATGGGGTTATGACCACGGCATCCACGGCCACCGCCGCTCGCAGAACCGAGCTTGCCGCATTCCTGCGCGCGCGGCGGGAGAGGATCAATCCGGAGGACGTAGGGCTGCCGCCTGGCCCCCGCCGCCGCACGGCGGGCCTGCGGCGCGAGGAACTCGCCCAGCTCGCTGGGGTCGGGGTGACCTGGTACACCTGGCTTGAGCAGGGCCGTCCGATCAACGCAAGCGTCCAGGTCCTCGACGCCGTCGCCACGACGCTCCGGCTGGACCCGGTGGAGCGCGCTCACCTGTTCCGCCTCGCCGACCTGCCCGGCGCGCCGGCCGCCGCGTCAGACTGCCCCGAATGTCCCCTCCCGCCCGAGGTGCAGCAGGTCCTTGACGCGTTCAAGTTCCCTGCCTGCGTACTTACCGAGCGATTCGACGTGATCGCCTGGAACCAGACGTATGCCGCACTGTTCCCGGAAACCGTCGAGGCCCCGCCCGGCGAGCGGAACACCTTGCTCGTCAATTTCACCGCCCCGCCCTGTTGCAGCCCGCTGGAGGACCCGACTAGGCACTGCGTCGCCCTGGTCGGGCAGTTGCGCGCGGCCTACGGCCGCCACGTGGGCGACCCGGCGTGGACGCGCTTCATCCGCCGCCTGGAGGCCGTCAGCCCCGCGTTCGCCGAGGCCTGGGCGTCTCACGGCGTGGCCCAGCCCACCAGTCACACGAAGAACTTCCGCCACCCGGCGCTCGGTCACCTCACCACGACGTCCATCAGCTTCGCAGTCACCGCGGTCCCCGGTGCCCGCCTGGTCGTCTACACCCCCGCCGACGACCCCAGCAAAAAGGCCCTAGCCCGCCTAGCCGATGGCGAGCAACTAGACGCCCGCTTCCCCTGCTGGAATTCCCACCATCCAGAACGACAGCGGCTTACTCCAGCAGCCATCTAACTTTTTCAAAGTTTCCGTTGGTCCCAGAGCGATCCTCAGGCCGTTGGCGTTAGTTCTACGCGAATCCCCGGTAGGCAACGACCCGGCGTCCGGAGTCCCGCTATCACTTTACACACTCGGCGACCATTCTTTGCTTACATGGTGACCATGATCATCTTCTTTGCTTATAAAATGACCATGATCACGTCCGGTATGCGGCAAATGCGGCACCGGCTCGTAAGCAAAGGCGAACGCTGCCCGCTCAGCTTCACAAGAGAGAATTGCGTACGCGGCAGCCCAGACAAAAGTAACGGACCCCCTGAATCCCGGCGTCAGCCCCCAAGATGACAGGCCGAAGGCCGTCAGTATTTAAGAGCTTCGCTTCACGAGACGGAGCTACGAACGCGGCAGCCCAGACAAAAGTAATGAACTCCCTGAATCCGGGCGTCAGCCCCTAAGGTGACAGGCCGGAGGCCGTCAGTATTTAAGAGCTTCGCTTCGCGAGGACCCAGGGCAAGGCCGGGCGCGATGGGAAATTCCTGCCGACCTTCCGAAGGAGTGTCGGCAGGAATCTTCCCCGTCGTGACTGGCCATACTACGATTTTGACTTCAGGTTTTGACTTTCAGGTCAACACCCAAAATCACCCAGTATTCTGCAGCCCCGCCGCGATCCCGTTAACGGTCAGCAGCAGAGTGCGGTTGAGCGCCGACAGCTCCTCCGGAGCGACTTCGTCGGACCGGAGCGCCGACAGAGCGCGCAACTGGAGGTAGGACAGCGCGTCCACGTACGGGTCGCGCAGCACAATGGCACGCGAGAGCACCGGGCGGTTCGCCACCAGCCGATCGTGCTCGGTGACGGCGAGGACCAGCCGCCTGGTGAGGTCGTATTCGGCGAGCACGCGCTCCGTCAGGTCCGGTCGACCGCCGAGGGCCAGGTAGCGGGCGGCGATCTCACGATCGGTCTTCGCCAGGGACATCTCCGCATTGTCGAGCAGCGTGGCGAGCAGCGGCCACTCGTGGTAGGCGCGGCGCAGCTGAGCCAGCCCCTCGACGGGAATGCCGCCGTCGGAGTCGCCCGCCGGAATGCCGGCCCACGCGGCGGCGGCCAGTCCGCTGCCGAGGCCGTACCAGCCGGGCAGATTCAGCCGGGTCTGCGCCCAGGCGAACACCCAGGGAATCGCACGGAGGTCCTCGAGGCCGAGCGGGCCGCCGCCGTGACCGCGCCGGGCGGGACGAGACCCGATCCGCAGGCCGCCGATCTCCTCCAGGGGGCTGACGGTGGCGAACCATTCGGCGAACCCGTCGCTCTCTACCAGCGCACGGAACGCTCCCTTGGCCGCGCCGTCGATGGCCGCCGCCAACTGTTTGAAGGCGGTAGCGGCAGCGCGGTTGCGGTCCGCGACCGACGGCGAGGAGGCGAGCAGGACGGCCGAGGTGACCTGCTCCAGGTGACGCAGCCCGATGGCTGGCTGGCCGTACCGCGCGAAGATGACCTCGCCCTGCTCGGTGACCTTGAACCGGCCATCGACCGAGCCCGGTGCCTGGGCCAGTACGGCCCGCCCGGCCGGGCCACCGCCACGGCCGATGGCACCGCCGCGGCCGTGGAAGAGGGTCAGCTTGACATCGTGCTCCGCCGCCCACGCCGCAAGCTCCGCCTGGGCATCGAACAGCCGTAGCGTCGCCGAGGCCGGCCCGAGCTCCTTGGCGGAGTCCGAGTAGCCGAGCATTACCTCTAGTCGACGCCCGGTCTCGGCGAGCCGTGCGGTCACGGCGGGAATCGACAGCGCGCCGGTCAGCACGGACGTGGCATTGGCCAGGTCTTCCCCGGTTTCGAACAATGGCACCACGTCGAGCACCGGACCGTCGCCGTCGGGAAACGCGTAGTCGGCCAGCTCGTAGACGGCCGCGATGTCCTGGGCCGACGTGGTGAAGGAGATCACGTAGCGGCGGCACGCGTCGACACCGTAGCGGCGCTGGATCCAGGCCATCACCCTGATGGTCTCCAGGACCTCGTGCGTCATGGCCGACTGGGTCACGCCCGACCGCAACTCGGCCAGTGCCTGGGCGTGCACCCGGGAATGCTGCCGCACCTCAAGGCCGGCGAGGTGGAAACCGAACGTCTCGGCCTGCCAGATCAGGTGCTGCAACTCCCCGTACGCCTGCCTGACCGCCCCGGTCTCGGCGAGGGATGACTGCACGAGCCGCAGGTCGGCGAGGAAGTCGGCTACCCCGGCATAGGCCAGGTCAAGGTCCCTAGTCCGCGTCGCGGCGAGCCGTTCCGTCATATACAACAGGTAGGCCCGGTAAGGCTCACCGGGCGAGCGGGCGGAGATCTCCGCGAGCAGGTCGGGATGCTCGGCCAAAGCCGCGGCGAGTGCCCGGCGCAATTGAGGCGGCACCGCAGCGCCGTCCTGGTACACGGTCAGCGCCCGGCCGATCCGGCCGCAGGCCGCCTCCAGCCCCCGCAGCGCGTGATCGGCCTGGATGACCGCGGCCTCTCTCGTCACCGCGGCGGTGACGTTTGGGTTGCCGTCCCGGTCGCCGCCTACCCAGGAGCCGAACCGCAGATACGGCGGCACCGGCGACGCCGCCGTGCCGCTCTCGGCGCCGAGCAGCACGTGGTCAAGTGCCCGGTACACGTCGGGTACCAGCCGGAACAGCGTCTCGTCGAACGCCGTCATCACCGAGCGGACCTCATCGGTCGGAGTCATGCCCGCCACCCGCAGCTGGGCGGTGCGCCAGAGCAGGTCGACCTCCTCGCGCAGCTCCCGCCGGTCTTCCGACTGCTGCGCGGCTCCGGCCCGCTGGTCACCGATCGAGTTGAGCAGCCCGCTGACCCGGCGCAGCGACGCGACGACCGCGCGACGGCGGGCCTCGGTCGGGTGTGCGGTGAAGACCGGGTACACCCGGAGCCCGGCGAGAAGCTCGGTCAGGTGCGCGGCCCCGCCCTCGGCGGTGAGCCGGTCCACCGCGTCCGCGAGCGATTCGCGCGGCGCCCGGTCGGCCGAGTCCCGCAACCGCAGGGTACGGACCCGCTGTTCCTCTTCGGCCAGGTTGACCAGGTGGAAGTAGACGGTGAAGGCGCGGGCGACCAGTTCGGCGCGCTCCCACGACCACGAGGAGACCAGTGCCGTGATCTCATCACCGCCTCCGGCGGCAGACACGGGCGCAGCCGGCGTCGATCCGCGGTCCGCGGCCGAACGCGCGTCGATCACCGCATGCCGCAGCCGTTCCACGTCGGCGAGCAGCTCCGGTCCGGCGGACTCGCTGATCACCTCGCCGAGTATGTCGCCGAGCAGCCGGACGTCCCGGCGCATCAGGTCGGGCAGCTCGGCCGAGTCGCGCTCCCGGCCCGTGCCGACCGCGACACCCACGGTTAGGTCATCGGCGGGACCGGCAGCCGGCCCGCCCGGTACATCGCCAGCGAAGGAATCCACGACGTGAGCCTAACCACCGCCCGGTAAGCCCAACCGCCGACCCCACCCGACTCCGCACATTTAAACCCAGGAAAGAAGAAGGCGCCCTCGCCAACCCCTACACCGCCGCGAAACGCGGCCAACCCTCCCACCAAAAAACGGCAGCATTCCCTGGTAAGGACAAGGTGACCACCTTGTCCTTAGATATCATTCGGGACTCTTCCGCCGGCAATCCCGCGCCAAGTGTCACGCGCACGGTCCAACCTGCCCTAGAGTCGTAAGACGATGAGCGAATACGCCGCCCCGATGCCCGTCCTCGCCAGATACGCTGTCATGGTCGATGTCGGGTATATCTACGCGGCCGCAGGCGAGTTGCTCTTCGGCACCAGCTCCCGGCGTGACTACCGGGTCGACGCGGTTGGCCTGATCCAGGCGATCACCAAGCACGCAGACGAACTGTTCCGCGGCGAGCTGCTCCGCGTCTACTGGTATGACGCGGCCCGCGACCGGGTACCCACCATCGACCAGCGCGTCGTCGCCCAGATGGCCTGGGTCAAGCTCCGGCTCGGCAATCTGAACGCCCGCGGCCAGCAGAAGGGCGTGGACGCCAACATCCGCGCCGACATGGAAGCCCTCGCCAGGCACCGCGCGATCACGGACGCGGTGCTGATCGCGGGCGACGAGGACATGGTGCCGGCCGTCGAGGCCGCGCAGGCCTTCGGCGTCCGGGTCCACCTGTGGGGCGTTGAGCCCCCGTACGGTACGAACCAGGCCGAACGCCTGGTCTGGGAATCGGACACGGTAGACATCCTCGACTCGTCGTTCGTGCGCCCGTACTTCACCAGGAACCCGGTGGCCGAGGCACCACGGCCCGATGTCCAGGCCAGCGTTCCGTCGCCGGCCCAGCTGTTCGGCGAGCACCGCCCGCGTTCCGGCGCCGACGTGGGAAGGAACTCTCACCTAGCCCGTACCGGTCCCCTTCCGCACATGACGCAGAGCGGCGCGCTGCCACGTCTCGGACCGGACCGGCGGCACGTCGAGGAGGCGGGCGAGCACGTCGCCCACAAGTGGATCCTCACCCGAGGGGCGGACAACATCCGCGACCTGCTCCCCGGTCCGATCCTGCCGCCCGTCATCGACAAGGAACTGCTCGTCGAGGCGGAGAAGGAGCTCGGCCAGTCGCTGCGCCCCTACCAGGAGGCGCGCGAGTGGCTGCGCGACGCGTTCTGGGCCCGGGTGCACCGCGAGTTCGGCATCGGCGTCGGCAAGTCGCCGCGTGGGTGAAAATCTGCGGGTGGTGCGGGGTGATGCCACTCCCGAGGAGGTAGCTGCGCTGGTCGCCGCGCTCATGGCCGCCGCCCGGTCGCGGTCCGCGGAAGAAGCGAAGCACGCACCCGTTCGGACTAACTGGAATGATCGAGCCCGGCTGCTGCATGCGCCCGTGCACTCATCGCCAGGCGGCTGGCGCCGCTCCGCGCTGCCCTGACGTTGCGCGCGTCCTGACCGCTTTCGCCTCCCCGGATGGGTCCATCGCCGTGTCTTCCTGACCTCTGCCTGTTGAGTTGCTGACAAGAGCGGGAGTCACCCCTTAGAAGCGCGCGGCCCGGCCTTCGATCGGCTAGCGTGCTTGCCGAAGGTGCTCATGCAGGTCGTTCGCCAAGGCAGGGGTATGAAGAAGGTCGTAGGGCTGGCCATCGCGGTTGTCGTCGTGTTCTGCGTCGCGGGTTTCGTCGGTTTGCAGGCGCTCGGCGCGAGCGGGCCGCAGGCAAAGCCCCTGGTGCCCGTCAAGGTGGCGACAAGCACCAAGACGTACTCCCTGACGGTCGCCGGCCAGAAGCGGAGTTATGAGGTCATCGCGCCGGTCAAGGCTCCGCCGCGGTCCGCGCCGGTCATCGTCATGCTCTCCGGTCTCGGCGCCACCGTCGCCGATGAGATCAGCCGGGACGACCTTGCCCCCTACGCCACCGCCAACGAGGCGGAGATTGTCTACCCGGTAGCCTTCGAAGACTCGTGGAACGCGATCGGCTGCTGCGGCGAGGCGGGAGCCGAGAACGTCAACGACCTGGCCTTCCTGAAGGCGCTCGTGGGCAAGGTGGATCCCGGGCACGCGCGAAGCGTCTATGTCGTCGGGTACAGCAACGGCGCGCGCATGGCCTACCGGGTCGCCTGCGATGACCCCGACCTGTTCGACGGCTACGCGATGGTGAAGGGCGCTCCCACACCCGGCTGCGATCTGCGCACGCCCGTGACGATCATCCAGATCGCCTCGGTCAACGACCCCGAGGTCCCCTATCAGCCCGGAGACAAGGGCATCGAGTCGCTGCCGATGACGACGCTGGTCTTCGATCTGCGGGGTGCGGGGAAGTGCGCGGCGCAGGACACCGTGATGCATTCGGGAACCATGACCCTGACCACGTGGTCGACCTGCGGGGGCGGCAACCGCCTCGCGTTCGCGGTCTGGTCGGGCGGCGTGCACTCCTTCCCGCGACCGCCCGCCAGCGTCCCCGCCGCCTCCCAGGTCATCTGGTCCTTCTTCACGAAGACCCCGATAGCTCCGCTCCCGTAGCCCCTGGCGCTATCGGTATGGAGCGGATTCAACCGGGAGGGTAAGCCGCATGACGGTGCCGCCATGCGGGGCGGCCTCGGCGGCGATCGTGCCGCCGTGCCAGACGGCGATCTCGCGGACGACGGCGAGGCCGAGGCCGGAGCCGGGGGCCGAGCGGGAGGACAGGGCACGGTAGAAGCGGTCGAAGACGAACGGAAGGTCCTCTTCCGCGATGCCTGGGCCGTGGTCGCGGACGGTAAACTCGCCGCCGTTCAACCACACGTGGACGGGCCCGCCGGGCGGGCCGAACTTGGCCGCGTTGTCCAGCAGGTTCTTGAACGCGACCCGCAGCCGTTCGGCGCTGCCTTCGATGACGCCCCCGGCCAGGTAGGCATCGAACTCCGTGTCCGGCCAGTCCCGCCGCGCGGCCTCCAAGGCGTCGGCCGCGACGGCGTCGAGCCGCAACGCGGACATCTCCGTCGCGGGCGGTTCGCCCCGGGCCAGGTCGGTGACGCTGGCCACCAGGCGGCCTAGCTCCGCGACCTGGTCGGTGACCCGGGCGAGGATCTCCTTGCGCTCCCCGGCCGGCAGGTCGGGATGCTCCGCGAGGACATCGGCGTTGATCCGCAGGCTGGCGAGCGGGGTGCGGAGCTCGTGGCTGGCGTCGCTGACCAGTCGCCGCTGTGCGTCGAGCGACCGCTGGAGCGCGCTGAGCATGGCGTTGAACGTGCCGGCGAGCCTGCCGAGCTCATCCCTGCGCCCCACCTCGACCCGGGTGCCCGGGTCACCAGTCAGCGAGACTTCCTCCGCGACCCGGGCAAGCCGCCCAACCGGCGCGAGGCCGGTCTTCGCCACGGCCCAGCCGAGCACCGCGGCGGCAAGCACCCCGACCGCGCTGAGCGTCGCCAGCGTCGCCCCGACGCTCGTGACCTCCAGGTCGGTGGACGTAAGGGGCGCGGCCACCTGGACGGCGAGGCCCGGGGCGAGCGGGGTGGTCCAGATGATGGCCCTGGTCCCGTTTACCTCGGAGGTGGCGTAGAACGCGGGCGTGCTGCCCGCCGCCACGTCGATCGCGGCCTCGCTCGGCGTGAGCCACCCGGCTTCCCCGTGCGGTGCCCAGACGACGTCGGTCGAGGTGATCACCTGGGTATAGGTGTTGACTCCGAAACCGGAGGAGCCCGGAGGAACCCAGAGGTTCGGGATGTGGCCGTGGTAGTGGCTAGCTAGGTGCTTGACCGAGTCCGTGCGGGCGATGACCTCCTGGCGGACCTGGTTTTGGAGGTCCGTCCTGATCGCGATGAAGGCGACCGCGGTGATGGCGAGCGCCACCGCCGCCACCGCCCCCGCCGCGACGAGGGTGAACCTGGCCTGTAGGGTCAGGCGGCCCCTCATCCGCCCGCCCGCAGCACGTAGCCGACGCCGCGCACGTTGTGCAGCAGGCGCGGCTGGCCGTCGGCCTCAAGCTTGCGGCGCAGCATCGCGACGAAGACCTGCAGCGCGTTCGACGCGGGCCCCTCGCCGTAACCCCACACCCGATCGGTGATCACGTCGTAGCTGAGCACCCGCTCGGCGTTGCGGACCAGCAGTTCGAGCAGGGCGAATTCGATCTTGGTGAGGACGATGGGCGTCCCGGCCCGTGCGGCGGCATGACTGCTGATGTCCAGCGTCAGATCGGCGTAGCCGACCAGGTCACGGGCGGGCTTGGTACGCCGCAGCAGTGCGTTGACCCGGGCGAGCAGTTCGCGCAGCGCGAACGGCTTGACCAGGTAGTCGTCGGCACCCGCCTCAAGCCCGGCGACCCGGTCGTCGATCGCGTCGCGCGCGGTGAGCACCAGCACCGGGGTCCCATCCCCCCGGCCGCGCAGGGCCCGGCAGGTATCGAGCCCGTCAAGCATCGGCATCAGGACGTCCAGGATGATCAGGTCGACCGGTGCGAGGGCAATCGCGCTCAGGGCCTCGGCGCCGTTGGCGGCCGTGGCCACGGCGTAGCCCGCGTAACCCAGGGCGCGGCGCAGCGAGTCGCGCACGTCGCGGTCGTCATCCACGACCAAGAGCCTGGGCTGCATGGCTGAGAGTGAACCAGTCCTCGCTGTGAGAAAACTGAGAGTTACCTTAGGCCGGTTACAATTTCAGGGACTTTTAACAATCGCTGGCCACGCTACCTGGCATGTCCCTCCTTGAGCTCAACACCGCGCGGCCGACACTCTGGCTTGTCCGTCACGGTGAGTCGACCTGGAACGTCGAGGGCCTCGCCCAGGGCCACAATGACGAGGCGGAGCTGACGGAGCGCGGGCTGCGCCAGGCGGCCGAGGCCGCGGCGGAGTTCGGATACCGGCCGGTTCGGGCGATTTACGCCTCTGACCTGCGTCGCGCGCGGCAGACCGCCGCCGCGTTCGCCGCGGTGCTCGGGTTGCCCGTCTGCACCGACGCACGGCTGCGGGAGCGGTCGCTCGGCGTCCTCGAGGGAGCCCCGCACAAGACCATCGGTCCGTTGGCCACTGGCCTGGCTGACGGACTTGTCATCGACCCCGACGCCCGGCCGCCTGCCGGAGAGTCGGTGCGCGATCTGTACCTGCGCGCCGCCGCGTTCTGCGCTGACCTCGCCGCTGGCCTGCACAACCGCGGCCCGCTCCCCGGACAGTCCGGCCTCGGACAGTCCGGCCCCGGGCCGCCGGCGGGCACGGCGACGTGCTCGTCATCGCGCACGGCGGCACGATACGGGTCCTCGACGCCTACCTGAACGGCGTCCCCGTCGACCAGATGACCTGGCGACCGGTCGACAACGCGACCATCGTCCCAATCCCCGAGTTCAGTACGCCGCTGGTCGACGGCGCGATGGCAAAAACCGCCATCGCATCGCGCCGCTAACCAGCCGATATCCCCGGGGGACGACCCCGTACCCCCGTGTCCACGAGGAGGAAACTAGTGATCCAGACCCTACTGACCCTGCCCGAGCGCACCGTCAAGCCACGCACCAGCGGCCTGACCATGGTGATCGATGGCGGCGTTCCGCTCCGCCTGTTCGGCGACCTGATCGAGCTTGGCGCGGAGTACATCGACTACGTGAAGTTCGGCTGGGGCACCTCCGTGGTCACCGGCTGCCTGGGCGAGAAGATCAGCGTCCTGGACAGCTACGGCATCGAGTACTACTTCGGCGGAACGCTCTTCGAGAAGTTCGTACTTCAGGGGCGCTTCGAGGATTACCGCCGCTTCTGCGAAGAGCACTCGTGCCGGCACGTCGAGGTGTCCAACGGCACCATCGACATGTCCAACGCCGAGAAGGCCGGTTACATCCGTAAACTCGCCCCCGAATTCACCGTGGTGTCCGAGGTCGGCTTCAAGGACCCGGGCCGTTCGGAGATGCTGCCGCCCAGCGAATGGGTCGCCTCCATCAAGGAGGACCTCGACGCGGGCGCCTCGCTCGTGACCCTCGAGGCCAGGGAGAGCGGCAAGTCCGGCATCTGCCGGCCCGACGGCGAGTTGCGGTACGGCCTGATCGAAGACGTGCTCCACGCGGGCATCGGCGTCGAGAGCCTGCTGTTCGAGGCGCCGACCACCGCGCTGCAAACGCACATGATCACCCGGGTCGGGTCGAACGTGAACCTGGGGAACGTGCCCGCCTCCGGTGTCATCGGCCTGGAGACGCTCCGGCTCGGGCTGCGCGCCGACACCCTGACCGCCTTCGAGTAACCGCCCGGAGTCAGCCGAACCATGCGAACCACTTCTGACGTCTTCCACCTGGCCATCCCCGCCCACGACCTGGACGCGGCGCAGGACTTCTATGTGACCAAGCTGGGCTGCAAGCTCGCCCGGCGGTACGCCGACCGGATCACCCTGGACTTCTTCGGCGACCAGGTCGTGTGCCACTTGACCCCGGGAGAGCCCGCTAACCCGGAAAGCCTCTACCCCAGGCACTTCGGCGTCACGTTCCGGGAGGCGGCTGACTTCGAGGCGCTGCACGCCTGCGCGGTCACCAGGAAGATCCCCTTCTACCACGACGTGTCGCTGCGGTTCGAAGGGCTCGTGGAGGAGCACCGCACGTTCGTGCTGGTCGACCCGGCCGGGAACCTCCTCGAGTTCAAGCACTACAACGACCCGCGGATGATGTACTAAGGGGATCACCTCGTGATACGCGCATGGATCGAAGAGGCGGCCGCCCGCCACGGCGATGATGTCTACCTCGCGGACGCCCGCGGCCCGGCGATGCTCACCTACACGGGCCTGCTCCACGTGGTCCGCGAGACCGAGCGCCAACTGGACCAAGCCGGCCTGCCGCGGGGCGCCCGGATCGGCGTCAGGCTCACTGATCCGCTCGACTACGCCGCCGCCCTGGTGGCACTCGTCGCCGCCGGCCGGGTCGCTGTTCCCCTCGATCCGGAGGCGCCCGACGGGGACATCAACCGGGTGCTCGGCGTCGCCCGGCCGGCTGGCATGATCACCCGCCGGGCCGCGGAACCCGCCGGGAAATGGCGTGCGGGGACAGGCGAAGCCACGCCCCCGTTCGGAATAACCCTTCTTGACTCCTCGCCGGCCTCCGGCACCGACGGCGGCGGGATCTTCCTGAGCACCAGCGGCACCACCGGGACCCCGAAGGGCATCCTGCTGCGCGAAGAACAGCTCATGCACGTGGCGGCGAGCGTGGTGGACAGCCACCGGCTCACCCGGAGCGACCGCGGCTACTGCTCGCTGCCGCTGTTCCATGTCAACGCCGAGGTGGTCGGCGTGCTCGCCACGCTGCGGGCCGGAGCGTACCTCGCGGTTGACCGCAAGTTCAGCAGGCGCGGATTCTGGGAAATCATCAACGACCGCGAGATCAGCTGGATCAACGCCGTACCGGCCATCATCTCGATCCTGTCGATGGATCCGCCGCCGTCGCGACCGGCCGCACTGCGGTTCGTCCGGTCCGCGTCAGCGCCGCTGCCGCTCGCCGCACTGCGGGAATTCGAGCACGCCATCGGCGTGCCGGTCGTGGAGACCTACGGCATGACCGAGGCGGCCAGCATGATCACCGCCAACCCCGTCGACGGGCCGCGCAAGCCCGGCTCGGCCGGGCAGCCGGCCGGGTCGGAGGTTCGGGTCGAGGCGTCCGCCGGCATCGCCGCGGCACCGGGCGAGATCGGCCGGGTCAAGATCAGAGGCGCGGGCGTGATCACTGCCTATGACTCGGGCGGGCGGCCGGGCGTGATCGACGCCCACGGGTGGCTTGACACCAACGACCTGGGCTACCTGGACGCCGACGGATACCTGTTCCTGGTCGGACGCTGCGACGACGTGATCAACCGGGGCGGGGAGAAGATCTACCCCAGGGACATCGAGGAGGTCCTTCTCGCCCAGGCCGGAGTGCGCTCCGCCGCGATCATCGGAGTCGCCGACGCCGTACTCGGCGAACGCCCGGTGGCGTACATCGTGTCCGCCGACAGCGCCGCCGGAGTAGAGGCGCTTGAGGCGGCGCTGCGCGCGGTCTGCGGGCAGCGGCTGCCCCGGCACAAGCAGCCGAGCGAATTCCGGTTCATGGACCACTTCCCGCTCGGACCGACGGGGAAGGTCTCCCGACGGCTGCTGAAGGACCTGGTGGCGACGCAGTCGTGAGCTCCACCCTGTCCGGCACCGAAGTGGGTGCCGTCGCGCCCGCCGCGCCAGCTCCGGCTGGCGTGGCAGGACGGCGTTCCCGGCCGCACATCATCGCGTTTGACCTGATCCGGCTGATCATCATGGTGTTCGTGGTGAGCGTGCACACGCTCGCTTTCGCCGGCGGGCGGGTGACCATGAGCATCGGCGCGGTCACCACGATCTTCCACACCAGCCGTGAGCTTTTCCTGCTGCTCACCGCTCTGGTGCTGACCTATAACTACGGGCACAGGGACCGGCTGAAGGTAGCGAGTTTCTGGCGGCGCCGGTTCTGGCTGGTCCTTCCGGCCTATGTGACGTGGTCAGCGATCTACTACGCGGCGGACGGCCGCACGCGCGGGGCCTTCCCGATCGCGTTCCTGCACGACCTGGAGAACGCCGGCGCCCGCTATCACCTGTACTTCCTGCTGGTCAGCATGCAGATCTACCTGCTGTTCCCGGCGATCCGCTGGGTGCTGAAGAAGACCGAGCGGTACCACGCCTGGCTGTTCGCCGCCGCGCTCGCCTATCAGGTCTGGCTGACCGTCGGCCTGCACTACAAGGTCGGGCGGAGCGGATCCGGCCTGGTCGCACAGTTCCTGAACGGCGCCGGGCAGGGCTTGTGGATTGACACGTACGTCTTGTACGTCGTGGCCGGAGCACTCGCGGGCTGGCACTTCGACGAGCTCTGCGCGTTCACCCGCCGACACCTGGGCAACGGCTGGCGCGTCGCCGCCGTGGCGGCCCTCGGCGTGGCCGCGGGCATCGGGGTCTACCTGATCGAGATCGAGGTCTTCGGCGCGACCCCGGACAGCGCGAGCGCGGTCTTCCAGCCGGTCGTCATCTTCGAGGCGCTCGCCTTCGGCTGGGCGCTGCTCGGCGCCGGGCTGCTATGGAGCGACCGGGGCGCGCCCGGGCGAAGGTTCTGCGCCGCGGGCTCGGCCAGTTCATTCGGCATCTACCTCGCGCATCCGCTCGTCCTGCAAGGGCTCCTGCTCGTCGCGGGGGCAAGCTTCCTCGGTGCCAACGGCGGGATCATCGGCGCGCTGCACCGCCTGCGTCATTCCAGCATCGAGGTGCTGGTGCTGCTGTTCATCGCGGTGCCCATCATTTACGCCGTCTCCTGGCTGCTCGCCTCCGCCGCCCGGCGGACCCCGCTGAGCCTCATGCTCACCGGACGGGAGTGGAACCCGAAGCGGAAGACCGCTATCGGTCAGGCGACCGACCGGGCGCTCGACCGCGCGCTCGACCGGGTCGCCGCCTGGGCCAAGCGGATCCCCCGGCGCGTACTGGTCTTCGCACTCGCGGTCGCCGTCGTGGCGGCGGCCGGATCAATCACCG
This sequence comes from uncultured Actinomycetota bacterium, assembly GCA_963785645.1. GTDB lineage: Bacteria > Actinomycetota > Actinomycetes > Streptosporangiales > Streptosporangiaceae > Trebonia. The sequence goes on along the minus strand of CAWAWG010000009.1, from coordinate 83,063 downwards.
GAGCGAAGATCGTCAGTGCGGCCGACCGCACGATGAACACGACGACAAGCGCGATGCAGGTGGGCACCATGACCCGGAGCTACACCGTGCTGACGCCCGCGAAGGCCCAGCTGTCCGCGTCGGCGCCGATCATCATGGTGCTGTCCGGCCTCAACTCCACCCAGAGCCAGGAGATCACCCGAGACGAGCTCACCCCCTATGTGATCGCCGGCGACGCGGAGCTCGTATACCCGCTGGCCTACCGGGAGTCGTGGAACGCGATCGGCTGCTGCTCCTGGGCGGCCAAGGCCGTCGTCAACGACACCGGGTTCATCGAGGCGCTGGCAAAGAAGGTCGACCCGGGGAACACGCGCCCGATCTACCTGATGGGCTACAGCAACGGCGCCCGGCTCGCGTACACGATCGCGTGCACCGATCCCCTGCTGTTCGACGGCATCGCGGCCGTGAAGGGCGACCCGATGCCGTGGTGCAATGTCCAGGTCCCGCAGAAGTTCCTCCAGGTCGCGTCGACCGACGACACGGACGTGCCGTACACAACCGGGGAAAAGGGTAATTTCCGGGAATCGCCCGCCGCCTTGGTCCAGGACACCGACCTGAAAACGGCCGACGGGTGCGGGGCGCAGTCGCAGTCCTCGTCCGCGGGGAACATGACCCTGACCACGTGGGCGGACTGCCTCGACGGATCGAGCGTCACCTTCGCGGTCTACACCGCCGGAGTGCACAGCTTCCCGCGCGGGCCGGTCAGCAACCCGCCCGCGGCGCAGGTGATCTGGGCCTGGATCAACAACACCACGACGGTCAAGACCTGGCCCAGGCAGCCGTGACGGCGGTGATCGCCGTCACGGCTGCTTGGGCAGGGACTTTGTGCTACGAGCGCGTTAATCGCTGACAAGTCGCCGCTCTATCCGCTCTAGGATGGAGGCCATGCCCATAACCCGCGACGAGGTCGCTCACCTGGCCCGGCTGTCCAGGCTCGCGCTCAGCGACGAAGAGCTTGACCACCTTGCCCCGCAGCTCGGCCAGATCATCTCGTCGGTCGCGCAGGTGCAGGAGGTCGCGGCGGACGGCATTCCGCCAACCACGCACGCGACCGGCCTGGTCAACGTGTACCGCGCCGATGAGCCGGTGCCCTGCCTGACGCCGGAGCAGGCGCTGTCCGGCGCGCCCGCGGTCGAACTTCAGCGGTTCAAGGTCCCGCGGATCCTGGTCGAGGAGTGAGGCAATGAGCGAGCTTGCGAGCGAATCAGTGAGTACAGTGCGTCCGCGAATGCGGACTCCGAGCGCCAGCGAGGTGTCCTCATGAGCGAGCTGATCAAGAAGACGGCGGCCGAGCTGGCCGTCGCTATCTCCGCCGGAGAGGTCTCCGCCGCCGAGGTCACGCTGGCGCACCTTGACCGGATCCGTGCGGTGGACGGGGAAGTAAAGGCATTCCTCCATGTGGCCGCCGATGACGCCCTGACGCAGGCGCGCGAGGTCGACCGCAAGCGGGCGGCGGGCGAACCGCTCGGCGCGCTCGCGGGCGTGCCGGTCGCGGTCAAGGACCTGTTCGCCACGGCCGGGATGCCGACGACCTGCGGAAGCAAGATCCTGGCAGGCTGGGTTCCGCCGTACGAGTCCACGGTCACCCGGCGGCTGCGCGGCGCCGACGCGGTCCTTATCGGCAAGACCAACATGGACGAGTTCGCGATGGGCTCCTCCACGGAGAACTCCGGCTTCTGGACGACGCACAACCCCTGGGATTTGTCCAAGGTGCCGGGCGGCTCGTCGGGCGGCTCGGCCGCCGCCGTCGCCGCCTTCGAGGCGCCGCTCGCGCTCGGTACGGACACCGGCGGCTCGATCCGGCAGCCGGCCGCGGTGTGCGGAATCGTCGGCACGAAGCCGACCTACGGCGGCAACTCCCGGTACGGCGTCGTCGCGTTCGCCTCGTCCCTGGACACGCCGGGGCCATTCGGACGCACGGTCCTCGACGCCGCGATACTGCACGAGGTCATGTCCGGGCACGACCCGATGGATTCCACGTCGATCAGCGCCCCGGTGCCGCCCGTGGTCGAGGCCGCGCGGCACGGCGACGTCGCCGGGCTGCGGATCGGCATCGTCAGCGAGTTCGCTGGCGACGGCTACCAGCCGGGCGTGATGTCGCGGTTTACCGAAGCGGTCGAACTGCTCGAGTCGCTCGGCGCGAAGGTCGTCGAGATCAGCTGTCCGCACTTCAAGTACGCGCTGCCCGCGTACTACCTGATCGCGCCGAGCGAGGTTTCCTCCAACCTGGCCCGGTTCGACGGGATGCGCTACGGGCTGCGGACCGGCGGCGGGTCCGCCGAGGAGGTCATGGCGGCCTCCCGTGAGGCCGGGTTCGGCGCGGAGGTCAAGCGGCGGATCATGCTCGGCACCTACGCCCTGTCAAGCGGCTACTACGACGCCTACTACGGCAAGGCCCAGCAGGTGCGGACCTTGATCATCAGGGACTTCGACGCGGCGTTCGCACAGGTGGATGTGCTCATCTCACCGCCCACGCCGACCACCGCGTTCGGCATCGGCGAGCGCGCCGACGACCCCATGGCGATGTACCTGGCCGACCTGTGCACGATCCCGTCCAACCTGGCGGGAAACGCGGCGATTTCCGTGCCGATCGGGCTCGCGGCGGAGGACAACCTGCCGGTTGGCCTTCAGGTGATGGCGCCGCCGCTGGCCGACGACCGGTTGTACCGGGTGGCAGCGGCGGTCGAGGCGGCGTTCACCGAGCGACGGGGGCACCCGCTGCTCGACGAGGCGAGGGGACTTTGACCTCCATGAGTGTGACGTACGAAGAGGCACTGCAGACGTACGAGCCGGTCTTCGGGCTGGAGACGCACGTCGAGCTCGGCACCAGGACCAAGATGTTCTGCGGCTGCATCACCACGTTCGGGGCGGAGCCGAACACGCACACCTGCCCCGTCTGCCTCGGGCTGCCCGGCTCGCTGCCCGTGGTGAACGAGCGGGCCATCGAGTTCACGATCAAGATCGGCCTGGCGCTGAACTGCTCGATCGCGTCCTGGTGCCGGTTCGCGCGGAAGAACTACTTCTACCCGGACATGCCGAAGAACTTCCAGATCTCGCAGTACGACGAGCCGCTGTGCACCGACGGGTACCTGGACGTGGCCATTGGCGGCAAGACGGTGCGCGTCGGCATCGAGCGGGTGCACCTGGAAGAGGACACGGGCAAGTCGCTGCACGTCGGCGGCGCGACCGGCCGCATCCAGGGGGCCGAGTACTCGCTCGTCGATTACAACCGGGCGGGCATCCCGCTGGTCGAGATCGTCACCCGGCCGGTGCCCGGCACCGGATTCCTCGCCCCCGAGGTGGCCCGCGCGTACGTCACCGAGCTGCGGGACGTGCTGCGCACGCTCGGCGTCTCCGATGTGCGGATGGAAGAAGGATCGCTGCGGTGCGACGTGAACACGTCGATCACGCTCATCGGTTCTGCTGCGTGGGGAACCCGCACCGAAACCAAGAACGTGAACTCGCTGCGCTCGGTCGAGCGGGCGGTCCGCTCCGAGGTCGCACGCCAGGCGGAGGTGCTCGGCGCCGGCGGCCGGGTCAAGCAGGAGACCCGGCACTTCCACGAGGACACCGGGGTGACCACCTCCGGCCGGTCTAAGGAAGAGGCGCAGGACTACCGGTACTTCCCCGAGCCCGACCTGGTGCCGGTCGCCCCCGCTTCGGACTGGGTCGAGCAGATCCGGGCGTCGCTGCCCGAACTGCCCTCGGCGCGTCGGGCGCGTCTTATCGAGTCGTGGTCGCTGTCCGAGCTAGAGTTTGAGGCGCTGCGCAATGCGGGGGCCCTAGACGCCGTGGAGGCGACCGTTGCGGCCGGCGCCTCCCCGGCTGATGCGCGTAAGTGGTGGCTCGGCGAGCTGGCCCGGCGCGCGAACGACTCGGGCATCGAAGTGCCGGAGCTTCCGATCACGCCGGCCGACGTGGCCCGGCTGTCCGCCCTGGTCGCGGCGGGGACGCTGAACGACCGGCTCGCTCGCCAGGTCATCGAGGGCGTTCTCGACGGCGAGGGCACCCCGGACGAGATCGTCGCCGCCCGCGGCCTCGCCGTCGTCAGCGACGACTCGGCGCTGACGACGGCGATCGACGAGGCCATCGCGGCCAACCCGGATGTGGCCGCCAAGATCAGGGACGGCCGGGTTCAGGCGGCCGGCGTCCTGGTCGGGGCGGTCATGAAGGCCACCCGCGGCAAGGCCGACGCCGCCAAGGTCAAGGACCTGATCCTGGAACGCCTCGCCTAGGACCCGATCGCGTCCGGCCCGCCTTCAAGCAGGCGCTTGAAGGCGGGCTCGTCGAGGATGGTGATGCCGAGTTCGACGGCCTTTTCGTGCTTGGAGCCCGCGTTCTCCCCGGCGACGACGAAGCTGGTCTTCTTTGAGACCGAGGCCGTGACCTTGCCGCCCGCGGCGCGGACCGCCTCGGCCGCCTCGTCCCTGGTGAGGTTGGGGAGCGTGCCGGTGATGACCACGGTGACACCGGCCAGCAGCCTGGACTGCGCCGCCGACGGATCGAATCCCGGGGTCTCCAGCTGGACGCCCGCCGCCCGCCACTTTTCCACGATCGCCCGGTGCCAGTCGACGGTGAACCACTCCACGACCGCTCTCGCGATCGTCGGACCCACGCCGTCCACGATCGCCAGGGCGTCCGGTGAGGCCGCGGCGATCGCGTCGAGTGACCCGAAGGCGTCGGACAGCGCCCTGGCCGCGGTCGGTCCCACGTGCCTGATGGACAGGGCCACCAGGATGCGCCACAGCGGCCGGGTCTTGGCCTCGTCAAGGTTGGCGAGCAGCGCGGGCGCGACCAGTTTGAGTCCGCCGGCCTTGTTCACGAAGAACGGGCTGTTCGCCAGCTTCTCATCGGTCAGGTCGAACAGGTCGCCCTCGTTGGTCACGAGGCGGTCGTTCAGCAGCGCGACGACCGCCTCGTAACCGAGCGCCTCGATGTCAAGCGCGCTGCGGGAGGCGAGGTAGAACAGCCGCTCCCTGAGCTGGGCCGGGCAGGCCACGTTGTTCGGGCAGCGCCAGTCGACCTCGCCCTCGTCGCGGCGGAGCGGCGTGCCGCACTCCGGGCACTCGCGCGGGAACTGGAACTCCCGCTCGTCGCCGGTGCGCAGTTCCGCCACCGGGCCGACCACCTCCGGGATGACCTCGCCCGCCTTGCGCAAGATCACCGTGTCGCCGATCAGCACGCCCTTGCGCTTGACCTCGTCCTCGTTGTGCAGGGTGGCGCGGTCCACGGTGGACCCGCTGACCTTCACCGGGGTCATCACCGCGAACGGGGTGACCCGCCCGGTCCGGCCCACGCCCACCTGGATGTCGAGCAGCTTGGTGTTGACCTCCTCCGGCGGGTATTTGTAGGCGATCGCCCAGCGCGGCGCCCGGCTGGTCGCGCCCATCGCGCGCTGCGTCTCGATCGGGTCGATCTTCACCACCACGCCGTCGATGTCGTACGGCGTCTCGTGCCGGTGTCCTGAATCCGCGTAGTAGTCGATGTAGGCCCGGACCTCGGCCAGCTCGGAAACGACCTTGTACTTGTCGCTGACCGGCAGTCCCCAGGCGCGAAGCCGCTCGTACCAGCCGGACTGCGTGTCCGGCGCCCCCTCAAGGTGCCCTTCCTGACTTGGACCGGTCGCCGACCCGACGATAGCCCCGTCGGCAGCCCCTTCGGCCGGGGTCCCGTTGGCGTCGGCCGGCGCGCCCACCACGCGGCCGATGCCGTGAACGATCGCGCCAAGGGCACGGGACGCGGTAATCCGGGGATCCTTCTGCCGCAGGGAGCCGGCGGCAGCGTTGCGCGGGTTGGCGAAGGCGGGCTTGGCCGCCTCCTGCAGTGACTCGTTCAGCCGCTCGAACGCCGCCTCGGACAGGAACACCTCGCCGCGCACCTCAAGCACCTCAGGCAGGTCCTCCCCGGCGAGGCGGTCCGGGATCGACTTGATCGTCTTGACGTTCAGCGTCACGTCCTCGCCGGTCCGCCCGTCACCCCTGGTGGCAGCGCTGGTGAGACGGCCCCGCTGGTAAACAAGGTCGATCGCGAGCCCGTCGATCTTCAGCTCGCACAGGTAGGGTCCGGTTCCGCCGAGCTTCGCGGCCCGGTCCGTCCAGGTTCCGAACTCCTCTTGGGAAAAGACGTTGTCCAGGCTGAGCAGCCGCTCCAGGTGAGTCACGGGCGTGAACAGCGTCGAGATCAGGCCGCCGACCTTCTGCGTCGCCGAGTCGGGAGTGCGCAGTTCGGGAAACTGGTCCTCGATCTCGTTGAGCGCGCGGATGCCCTGATCATAATCCGCGTCGGAGATGGTCGGCGAGTCGAGCACATGGTAGCGGTACTGCGCGTCGATCAGCTTCTCGCTCAGCTCGGCGTGCGTGTGCCGCGCCTCATCAAGCTCCATCAGCTCAGCTCCTCCAGCAGTTATCTCCCGGGGGACGACCCCCGCCAGAGCCCCGTTAGGTCAGCTCGTCCATCATTTCCGGCAGGATCTGGGCCGCCTCCCGGCACCAGCGCAGCGCGTCCCGCGCCTGCCGCGGCGACGTGCCAGGCAGTCCGCAGGCGGGGGTAATGACCACCTGCGGGGCGCACTGAGCCGACGGCAGGTCCATCCTCCGCCACAGGTCCCTGACGATCCCCGCAGTATCAGACGGCGCTGGCCGCTTGCTTTCATCGCGCCCGCCCCGGCGGACGGTATCCGGGCCCGTCGGGCCCGTCGTCGGTAGCGCGCCGACCAGCAGCCCCGCACCCGCCTCGGCCGCCTCGGCGAAGCCGTCAAAATCCCCCCGTCGCAGTTGGCTGGGGTCGAACGAGACACCATCCGCACCTGCGCCCATGATTATCCCGAACGGAAGGTCCTTACCGCAGCAATGGACGACTGTGTATTTCCGCGTGGCGGCGAGCACCTCGCGCAGTCTGTCCCGCACGGTTTCCTCGTCCACCGCACGAACCGTGGACAGGCCGCTGGGAGTCAGGACCGCGCCGTGCAGGACCGTCGGCAGCGCGGGCTCGTCCAACTGGACGATGAGATTCGCCTTCGGTACCCGTTTGGCGACCTCTGCGACGTGGACGGCGACTCCCTCGGCCAGCGAGGAGGTGAGGTCGGCCACCAGTCCAGGGTCGGCCAGGGCCGGCTTCAGCGAGCGCGGCTGCTCAATGGTCGCGGCCAGGGTCCACGGCCCGGCGAGCTGAATCTTGAGCGGCCCTTCATACCCGTCGAGTACCTCTTCCATGGCGTCCAGGTCAGAGGAGAGCAGCGCCCTGGCCCGCCGCAGGTCAAGCCCGGGCCGCTCGGCGATCCGCCACCCGCGCGGCCCGGCGAGTTCGACCGGCAGGTCGACGAGCAGTGCGGCGGCACGCCCGGTGACGTCCGCTCCCGGGCCTCTGTTCGGCAGCTCGGCCAGGTGCGGGAGTTCCGGCAGCTCACCCGCGATGATCCGCGCTGCCTCCATCGGGTTCTCGCCGGGCATCGACCCGACCCCGGTCGCGGTCCCAGGACCCCAAGGAAACGCTTGCTTTTCGGCCACGGTATCGAGCTTAGCGGCCGGGCGAGTCCGGGTCCCCCTCTGCCCGCACGCCGGAATACCATCAGGAGATTTGTGGTATTTTGACGCCTTTCTGTGCGAAGCTGGCCAGTGGCCTACTTTGGCAAACCCGGGAACGGGGAACGGCGAACCACGTCCTGGCGGGCGCTGGGCAACCGGAGCTTCCGCTACTACTTCGCGGGCAGCGTCACATCGGATTTCGGCACCTGGCTCCAGAACACCGCGCAGGTGCTGCTCGCCTACCTGTTGTCTCACTCGGTAGTGGTCGTCGGACTCGTTACCTGCGCGCAATTCTCCAGTCCGCTGGTCCTCGGGCCGTGGGCGGGGGTGATGACAGATAAGTTCGGCGGCCGCCGAATACTGCTGGCAACGCAACTGGCCGCTGCCGCGTTCGCCGGGGGGATGGCCGCGCTCGCGCTCGCCGGCCCCATTAACACCTGGTGGCTGGGGTGCGGAGCCATCGCGAGCGGGCTGGCTTTCACGTTCGCGTTGCCGGCCAGGAACGTCACCGTACGACGGCTCGTCCCCGCCGAGGACATCAGGCCCGCGTTCGCCATGGACTCCGTGTCATACAACCTCGGCCGTGCCGTCGCGCCGCCGATCAGCGTGCTGCTGGTCACCGCATTCGGATTCGGCTGGGCCTTCGCCGCCAACGCGGTCTCGTTCCTCGTCTTCGCCTGCTGCCTGCTGCTCGCCGGTCACGGCCAGCCGGCCGAGAGGCGGGAGCGATCACAGCTCAGGGACGGATTCGCGCTGTCACTGCACGACCGGCAAATCACTGTCCTGCTGCTCATGGTCGCGGCGGTAACGGTGGCCGATGACCCGGTTCTCGTGCTCGGCCCGGCGCTGGCCGAGCATCTTCATGTAAGCGTGGCCTGGTCGGGGTGGTTCATCGCCGCTCTCGGTGGTGGCACCGTCTTCGGATCGGTCCTGCCGTCCCGGCAGGAGCCCTCGCTTCGGCTTGCGACCGCGGCGCTGGCCACTCTGGCCGTGTGCATGATGCTGTTCGTGGTTTCTCCGTGGCTCTGGGGCTGCCTGCTCGCCGCGTTCGGTGCCGGTGTGACCTGCCTGATCGCTAACTCGGAAACCCGCACGGCCCTCGTTACCAGGGCCGGACCGGAACACGAGGCGAGCGTGATGGCGGTGTGGGCAATCGCCTGGGCGGGCAGCAAGCCGTTCGCGTCGCTAAGCGATGGCCTGCTGGCCGGCTGGATCGGAATCAAGTGGACCGGTGTCCTGCTTGCCACGCCGGCGCTGCTGCCGATGACGGTCCTGCTCGCCTTGCCCCTTATGGCCATGGCGTCGGGCTTATCTGCCCCCTTCGACCTGCCCCGGCGGCCTGGCAACCGCTGACAGGCCAGGTCCCCTATGCCCAAGCGGTCCTGTGGGCATAGGGGACCTTCCCCCTGGCCGGGCTCTAACCGCCCGTCACGGTCAGAGCCCGGGGTGCCTGCCGACCCCCGCAGACGGCAGGTTTTAATGTGGCCTTGCTGCCTAGTCCCATCTGGAGCTGCTGATGCCGACTAGGTCGCGCGCGCTGCGCGCGGACTGGCTGCGCGCGTCAAGCCGGAGCGATCCTCTGGTCCGGTCCTCACGGCGAATCGCGAAACAGATCTTCAGGTAGGCGCCGAACACGACGCCCGCTAGGGCGATGACGATGGTGATGGCGATAAGAGCGGCCATGGAGGCCTCCGAGCACTTCCGTGCCGCGGTCTTCCGCGGCTTCCCGCAGGTCCCTCCCCGGCGTGTTGGCTGGTGAGCTATATGTGGCCAGATAGGTCGGATTATCAGGACTATCCTATAGGTAGGTTTGCCACCAAGTGGTCAACCTAGATGGTTTAGCCCGATCTTCCTATCCATCCAACCCCTTCCAGTCATCCCAACCTTTGGGACCATGAATGGGTTGTACCCCGTCATCAGCACACAAACCAGGCACGAGGCGAAAATTTACCGGCATCGAAGTCTCGCCATGGGGGTACCATCCGGTCGGCTAGAGTAGGACCAACCTACCCGCCCATACCGGCCATCCCAACAACTGGTATATGGTGTCGTTGAGCAGAGGAGGGGTGCCATGGCTCAGCCGATGTACCAGCAAATCGCCGACGATCTCCGCAAGAAGATCGACTCGGGCGAGTACCTCCGGGGCAGTCAGCTACCCACCGAGCTCGATCTCAGGGGCCAGTACGGAGCGTCGCGAAACACCGTCAGGGACGCGATCAAGCGACTCACCAGCCTAGGCCTGGTAGAGACAAGGCCCGGGCAGGGCACGTTCGTGACCCTCCGGGTAGAACCATTCGTCACCGTACTGACCGGCAAGGCCACGAGCGGGGCCGGCGGCGACGAGGGGGCCTCCTACCTGTCACAGGTAGACACGGAGCACCGAAGGCCGGTGGAGACCACGCCTAAGGTTGAGGTGCAGGTCCCCTATGAGGGAATCACCAGGCGACTGCGGGTCCCACCAAATACACAGGTGGTGAGCAGGCATCAACGGCGGTACATAGACGACGTGCCGTGGTCCCTGCAAACCTCGTTCTACCCCATGGACTTCATCACTAAGGGCGCGACGCGGCTGCTGATGGCGGATGACATCAAAGAGGGGACCGTCGAGTACCTGGCCGAGGCAATCGGCCTCAGGCAGATCGGTTACCGCGACTGGATTACCGCACGCAGCCCAGATAACAACGAGCAGGAATTCTTCGGCGTCTCGCATGACGCCACGGTGTTCGAGGTCTTCCGCACAGCCTTCGACCAGTACAAGAAACCAATGCGGGTGACGGTAACCATCTTCCCCGCTGACCGGAACCAGTTCATCGTCAACGTCGGGGACGATCTCCCCGCTCCGCAGTACGGCGATGACCAACTCGATCCGTAACGATGCCGTCGGCGGGCATCGTGCTCGCCTACCGGGCACCACGTCTTCTGCGAGCCGAAAATAAGGCAGGAAACCAAAGAGCTCCCGCTTGCAACGAGCGGGTGCGGGTCACAAGGCTGCCAGCGTTGTGACCTGAGATGTTACGGGGACACCTGAGCATCAGGCTACCTCTAGGCAATAGTCCACCAAGGAGATGCCATGGCGAAGCTGCACGCACGCCCTTCCTTGCAGTACCGGTACGAGCACTACGACCCCATTAGTTAATACCAGTGCCGTCGGCGTCGTCACCATGGCGCCGACGGCATTTCATCGTCCGGTTGCCCTTAGACCTTGCCGCGCTGTCGCCGACAGCAATAGAAGATCGCCGCTAACGAGAGTTTGATGCCACCAAGATTCCGTTGGACCACTTTTGACTTGAACGACTGGCTCCCGCCACGCTGGCAGAAGGATGTCCTTGCCGCAGCCGCAACCGCCGAGATTCGCGAGTTTCCGCGCACACCGGTCATCTCGCGAGAAAGCCGTGACGTTCAGCAGATCCCTCGTGGCCGCGTTCACGCTAGTGAGGTGCGGGACCACGTCCCCTGGCTCTATAAGGCCTACAGAAACGAAATACTGGAACTCGCTAACGAGATTAGCGGCGAGCATGTCAGCGCCGCCCACGACGACCGGTACGGCATCGTCCTCAACGTCCAGCGCGGGACAAGCATGCGGTTCGAGTGTCATGTGGATTCCAACCCGCTGACCGGGCTGCTTTTTTGCACCGAGCACGCCGTCGGCGGCGAGCTCGTTGTCGCCTGCGACCCGAAGGCGGAGGGTCTTGCCGAAATCGACCGGAACTGCTCGGTCATCCGTCCGCACGCGGGCCACCTGATCTTCTTCGACGCACGGCGGTACCCGCACTACGCACGACTGCTCACCAAGGAGTTCGAGACCCGGGTCGTTGCCGTGATGAACTTCTACACCGAGTCCTGCCCGGAATCGAGCCGGCCGAGAACTCAACCGCCACCTGTACGGAGACGACGTCTAGACGGTGGCCGCGGTAGCGGAGATAGTGGCGCTGCCAAGGACCGTCTGGCCGTCATAGAGGACGGCGGCCTGGCCCGCGGCTACGCCGCGGGCTGGGCCCCGCAGGTCGATGCGCAGCTCGTCACCGTCCATCACGGCAACACAGTCGTGGACCTCGCCGTGGGCGCGGAGCTGGACTGTGCACTCGATTGGCGACACGGGCGGTTCGCACCCGGTCCAGACGGAGCGGATCGCGGTGATTTCACGGACGCCCAGGGCGTCGGCCGGGCCGACGGTCACGGTGTTCGAGACCGGTTCGATGGACAGGACGTAGCGGGGCTTGCCATCGGGAGCGGGGCGGTCTAGGTGGAGGCCCTTGCGCTGGCCGATGGTGAAGCCGTGTACGCCTTCGTGGGCGCCGAGGACGGCGCCGTCCTGGTCGACGATCGCACCCGGCTCGGATCCGAGCTTGCGGGAGAGGAAGCCGCGGGTGTCGCCGTCGGCGATGAAGCAGACGTCGTGGCTGTCGGGCTTGTCCGCGACGAGCAGGCCACGGGAGCGGGCCTCCTCGCGGACCTCGGACTTGGGCGTGTCACCGAGGGGAAACATCGCGTGGGCGATCTGGTCCTGGTTCAGGACCGCGAGCACGTACGACTGGTCCTTGCCTGGGTCGACGGCCCGCTGGAGCACGCCGCTGTCCGTGTCGATCCTGGCGTAGTGGCCGGTGCAGACCGCGTCGAAGCCGAGGGCGAGCGCCCGGTCGAGCACGGCCTCGAACTTGATCTTCTCGTTGCAGCGCAGGCACGGGTTCGGTGTCCGGCCGGCCGCGTACTCGGCGACGAAGTCATCGACCACGTCGCGGGCGAACCGCTCGGCCATGTCCCAGACGTAGAACGGGATGCCGATCACGTCGGCGGCGCGGCGGGCGTCGCGCGCATCCTCGATCGTGCAGCAGCCGCGTGCCCCGGTCCGGTATGACTGCGGGTTGGACGACAGCGCGAGATGGACGCCGGTCACCTCGTGACCGGCGTCGACAGCGCGTGCCGCCGCGGTGGCGGAGTCGACGCCGCCAGACATGGCGGCAAGAACCCTAAGTCCCATAGCCATTCCAGAATATCCGCCGCGTCTGCGTGCTCACGTGGGATGCTCATTTGCCCGGACTGCCCCGAGCGTCAGCGGCCGGCGGCGCGGCGGGCGCGGGTGACGGCCTCGCCGATCGCGGTGCCGAGGGCGTCCACGTCGGCCTGGGTGGTGGTGCGGCCGAGGGAGAACCGGAGCGAGCCGCGGGCCCGTGTGTTGTCGGCTCCCATCGCGAGCAGCACGTGGCTGGGCTCCGCCACCCCCGCGGTGCAGGCGGAGCCGGTGGAGCAGGCGATGCCCTTGGCATCGAGCAGCAGGAGCAGCGCGTCGCCCTCACAGCCGGGGAACGAGAAGTGCGCGTTGCCCGGCAGCCGGTCCGGTCCGGGTGGCGGGCCGTTGAGAATGGCATCGGGCACCGCGAGCAGCACCTGGCGGATCAGGTCATCACGCAGTTCGGCGATCCGTTTGGTCTCCAGCAAGCGCCGTTCCGCGCTTGCGACCGCCGCCACCGCGAACGCTCTGATCGCGGGCGCATCGAGCGTGCCCGACCTGATGTCGCGCTCCTGGCCGCCGCCGTGCAATACCGGAACCGGGGTGACGCTCTTGCCGAGGATCAGCGCGCCGACCCCGACCGGGCCGCCGAGCTTGTGCGCGGTGACCGTCATCGCGTCCGCGCCGCAGCGGCGAAGTCCACCGGGAGCTGCGCCGCCGCCTGCACCGCGTCGGTGTGGAACGGCACGCCGAACTCGTGAGCCACGGCGGCCAGCTCAGCGACCGGCTGCACCGTGCCCACCTCGTTGTTCGCCCACATGACGCTGACGACCGCGGCACCCGCAGGATCAGCGGCGAGCGCGGCCCGGAGCACCTCGGCTGATACGCCACCATGCGAATCCACCGCTAGCCAGTCGGCGCAGGCGCCTTGCGCGTCACAGAGCCACCGCACCGAGTCGAGCACGGCATGGTGCTCAACGGCGGTCGTCAGCACCCGCCGCCGACGCTCGTCGCTCGACCGACGAGCCCAGTACAGCCCCTTAACAGCAAGGTTGTCCGCCTCGGTGCCGCCGCTGGTGAAGATCACCTCGCTGGCCCGTGACCCGAACACTTCGGCCAGCTGCTCCCGCGACTCCTCCACAACCCGACGCGCACGACGGCCGGCGCTGTGCAGCGACGAAGGGTTGCCGAGGTGTGCCAGCTCCTCGGTCATCGCGGCGATGGCCTCGGGAAGCATTGGCGTCGTCGCGGCGTGGTCGAGGTAAATAACCGGCGTAGTACTCATCGCACCGTTAAGCCTAACTGAGCGCCGACCCCGCTCAAGTCGCAGATTTTGATCTTGTCTCGGTCCTGCCCAGCCGTCGACCATGCGGGTTGCTCGGCGGAGTCGCCCGGTGCGTTCGGCGGGCGGTGGGGTGCCTGCCGGAGTTATGGCGCGCCGAATGGATGTGCCCGTGCCCGGCCGGAGCAGTGCCGGGCCGGGCACGGACACGCGAGCAGCAGCGGCTACAGGCTCTTGCGCTTGGCGATTTCGTCGAGGAGTTGGGGGACGACGGTGAACAGGTCGCCGACGACGCCGAAGTCGGCGATCTCGAAGATGGGGGCCTCGGGGTCCTTGTTGATCGCGACGATGGTCTTGGAGGTCTGCATGCCGGCCCGGTGCTGGATGGCGCCGGAGATCCCGACGGCCAGGTACAGCTGGGGGGAGACGGTCTTGCCGGTCTGCCCGACCTGGAACTGGTGCGGGTACCAGCCGGCGTCGGTGACGGCGCGGGACGCGCCGACGGCGGCGCCGAGGGAGTCGGCGAGCGCCTCGATGATCTTGAAGCCCTCCGGCGACCCGGTGCCCCGCCCGCCGGAGACCACGATCTGCGCCTCGGTCAGGTCCGGCCGCTCGCCCTTCTCCGCCACCACCCGCTCGGTGACCCGGGCCGTTCTGGCGGCGTCCGAGGCGGCGAACGCCACCGCCTCGACCGCGGCCGCGCCCGGCGACGCCTGCGGGCTGACCGCGTTCGGCCGCACCGCGATGACCGGCGTCCCGGTCCGCACCGTGGAGTGCACGGTGATCGCGCCGCCGAAGTTCGGCTGCTCCGCCACCGGGGACCCGTCGTCGCCCGGCGGTCACGCTGACCGCGTCGGTCAGCACCCCCGACCCGGTCTTGACCGCGAGCCGCCCGGCGATCTCCTTGCCCTCGGTCGTCCCGGCGACCAGCACCGCGGCCGGCGCCACCGCGGCGACCAGCTGCGCCAGCAGCTCCGCCGCCGGCGCCACCACGTAATCGGCGAAGTCCGGCGAGTCGGCCACGTAGACCTTCTCCGCCCCGTACTCGCCCAGCCGGGCAGCCGCCGCATCCCCGCCCGGCCCCGTCCACACCACGGACGGCTCGCCGAGCCGCCGGGCGGCGGTCAGCAGTTCCAGGGTGACCTTCTTGACCTCGCCGTCAGCGCCGTGCTCCGCGAGGACCAGTACCTCAGCCATGTGCTCCAGTCCTCCCTAGATGAACTTCCGCTCGGCGAGGAACCCGGCCGCCTTGCTACCGCCGTCCCCCTCGTCCTTCACCGACTACCCCGGCCTGCCGCGCCGGGCGGGCCGCGAAGTCCGCCACCCGCGTCGCCGCGTTCGCCAGCCCGGCCGAGGCCGCGGCCACGGCCAGGTCGGCCAGCGTCAGCACCTGCACCGGCTTCTTCTTCGCCGCCATGATCCCCTTGAACGTCGGGTACCGCGGCTCGTTGATCTTCTCCACCACCGACACCACCGCCGGCAGCGGCCCCGTCACCACCGCGTACCCGTCATCGGTCACCCGCCGGACCGTCACGTCAGACCCGTCGATGTCGACCTTCGACGCCAGCGTCAGCTGCGGCACCCCGAGCCGCTCGGCCACCATCGCCGGCACCACCCCGGTCCGCGCGTCCGTCGACTCCGACCCGAAGATCACCAGGTCGAACCCCACCTGCCGCAGCGCCGCGGCGAGAGCCGCCGACGTCGCCAGCGCATCCGACCCCGCCAGCCCGTCATCGAGCACGTGCACCGCCCTGCCCGCCCCCATCGACAGCGCCTTGCGGACCGACTCCGCCGCCTTCGCCGGCCCCATAGACAAGACCGTCACCTCGCCGCCGTGCGCCTCGGCGATCTTCAGCCCCTCCTCGATCGCGTACTCGTCAAGCTCGTTGATCAGCCCGTCGAGCGAAGCCCGGTCCAGCGTGCCCTCCGGCGTGAGCGTACGCTCCACCGCCGTGTCAGGCACCTGCTTAACGCAGACGACGATATTCATGGGACAACGCTGCCCTTCCTGCGTAGTCGACTCCTCAGCAGAAGTCTATGTTACTCACGAGTAGCTTCGATGCTCGGATCCGGCCTGCTGCCGCCGGAGGAAATACCGGGACCGGCCGTTTCATCTGGCTACAGCGCCTCCGCTGTCTCCACCACATTAGCGAGGAGCATCGCTCGGGTCATCGGCCCCACCCCGCCAGGATTCGGCGCGACCCACCCGGCGACCGAAGCCACGTCCGGCGCGACATCGCCGACAAGTCCCGCGTCGGTCCTGGTAATGCCCACGTCGAGCACCGCCGCGCCGGGCTTGACCATATCCGCGGTCAGCAGCCCGGCCCGCCCGGCGGCTACCACCACGATGTCAGCGGCGCGCGTGTGCGAAGCGAGGTCCTTGGTTCCGGTGTGGCACAGCGTCACGGTCGAGTTCTCCGTCCGACGGGTCAGCAGCAGGCCGAGCGAGCGCCCGACCGTGATCCCCCGGCCGATCACCGTCACTTCCGCCCCGGCGAGTTCCACGCCGTACTTGCGCAGCAGCACCACGATGCCGTGCGGCGTGCAGGGCAGCGGCGCCTGCTGCCCAAGCACGAGCTTGCCCAGGTTGACCGGGTGCAGCCCGTCCGCGTCCTTCGCCGGGTCGATCAGGTTCAGCACGGCCATCTCGTCGAGTCCGGAGGGCAATGGCAGTTGCACGATGTACCCGGTGCACGCCGGGTCCTCGTTCAACTCCGCCACGGCCTCCTCCACCTGCGCCTGTGACGCCGTGGTGGGCAGGTCACGGCGGATCGAGGCGATGCCCACCTGCGCGCAATCCCGGTGCTTGCCGGCCACGTAGGAGAGCGACCCCGGATCGTTGCCGACCAGGATCGTGCCGAGCCCGGGCACGATGCCCCGCACCGCGAGCGCGGCCACGCGCTGCTTCAGGTCCGCTTTGACCGCCGCCGCGGTCGCCTTGCCGTCGAGAATCTGCGCGCTCATGCTGTGCCTTCCGCTTGCCTAAAAGGACCTGCGCTAGCCCGCTCGCTGCCCGGACTCGTTCCCGGGCTCGCTCGCACCTGACCCCTCAGTGGTAGAAGTGCCGGACACCGGTGAAGTACAGCGTGATACCCGCCGCCTGTGCGGCCTCGATCACGAGACCGTCCCGGATGGAACCGCCCGGTTCGGCCACCGCGCTGACACCTGCCTCGGCAAGTATCTCGAAGCCGTCAGGAAACGGGAAATACGCGTCAGACGCGGCGACCGATCCGACGGCGCGGTCTCCGGCTCTGGCCACCGCCAACCGGGCCGAGTCGACCCGGTTCACCTGTCCCATGCCCACGCCGACCGACGCGCCGTCCGCGGCGAGCAAGATCGCGTTGGACTTGACCGCGCGGCACGCCCGCCACGCGAACGCGAGATCCGCCAGGGTCGGGGCGTCGGCCGCCGCTCCGGCCTTGAGCTCCCAGTTCGCGGGGTCGTCACCCGGCGCGTCGACGCGGTCCCAGGTCTGCGCGAGCATTCCGCCGGTGACCGGCCGGAATTCAAAGTCAGATGATCCCGAACGACTACGGCTTACTCCCTCGCCGCCAATTGCCCAGGGAGGCGGAGCGCAGCGCAGCAGCCGGATGTTCTTCCACTTCCCGGCCAGGATCTCTACCGCCGCCGGGTCGAAGTCGGGTGCGATAACCACCTCGGCGAAACCCTCGATGATCTGCTCGGCCATCGCGTCGGTGACCGCGCTGTTCGCCGCGACCACACCGCCGAAGGCGGACAGCGGGTCGCAGGCCAGGGCCTTGGCGTGCGCGGCGGCGATGTTGGTGCCGATGGCGATCCCGCAGGGGTTGGAGTGCTTGATGATCGCGACGCACGGTTGCGCGAAGTCGTAGGCGGCCCGGCGGGCCGAGTCCGCATCCACGTAGTTGTTGTACGACATGGCCTTGCCGTGCAGGACTTCGGCGTTGGCGATACCAGAGTCAGCAGGGCTGTCAGAGCCAGCCGCCCGCGACTTGTAGATCGCCGCCTGCTGGTGCGGATTCTCGCCGTAGCGGAGCGCGTCGGAGCGGGTCCACGCCTGAGCGATGAAATCCGGCCAGCCGGTCTCCAGCGCCACCTCGTCCGGGGCATAGCTGGCGGCGAACCAGGAGGACACCGCTGCGTCGTAGGCCGCGGTGTGCGCGTAGGCCCGGGCCGCGAGGCGTCGTCGCTGCTCCAGCGTGAAGCCGTTATCCGCGATCGCCTTGAACAGCTCGCCGTACTGATCCGGGCTGGTCACAACCGCGACGCTGCCGTGGTTCTTCGCGGCGGCGCGGACCATCGCGGGACCGCCGATGTCAATCTGCTCGATGATCTCGCTGTTGTCCGCGCCGGAAGCCACGGTCTGCTCGAACGGGTACAGATTCGAGACCAGCAGCTGAAACGGCGCGATGCCAAGATCAGTGAGCTGCTGGTTATGGTCCGGATTCGTCGTGTCCGCAAGCAGCCCGGCGTGCACGCGCGGGTGCAGCGTCTTGACCCTGCCGTCGAGGCACTCGGGGAAGCCGGTGAGGTCCTCGACCCTGGTGACGGGGATGCCCGCCTGCTCGATGGTCCGCGCGGTGGTGCCGGTCGAGACAATCTCGGCGCCGACCTCGTGGAGCGCCTTGGCGAGCTCGGGCAAGCCCGTCTTGTCGTAGACGCTGAGCAAGGCCCGCCTGATCGGAATCCTCGTCATTTGCCGATCCTTACCTTCCTGTCGTCGCTGACGGACCAGCCCTCGCGGGCCATCCGGCCGACCGTGTCGACGAGCAGCGCACGCTCGGCGACCTTGATCCTCTCGTGCAGCGTCGCCTCGCCGTCGTCATCGTGTACTGGCACGGCGGCCTGGGCGACCACCGGGCCCGCATCGACGCCTTCGTCCACGAGGAACACCGTGCAGCCGGTCAGCTTCACCCCGTATGCGAGGGCGTCCCTGACCCCGTGCATGCCGGGGAAAGACGGTAGCAACGCCGGGTGCGTGTTCAGGCAGCGGCCCGCGAACCGCGCGAGGAACGCCTTCCCCACGAGCTTCATGAAACCGGCGCAGACGATCATGTCGGGGTCGTATTCGGCGCAGGCCCCGGCCAGGGCTTCGTCCCAGGCGTCCCTGGTCGGGAAATCCCGGACTTTCAGCACAAACGTCGGGATATTCGCTGCTTTGGCGCGGTCCAGGGCGGCGATGCCGTCACGGTCGGCGCCGACCGCCACGACGTCGGCGCCGTACGCCGGGTCATTGCCAGCATCGATGATCGCCTGCAGGTTGGTCCCTGCCCCGGAGACCAGCACAACCAGCCGCGCGTTCATGGCAGTTACCCTAACCGAACGCTTTTGAGCTCGCCCTTCGCCCTAGGGATCTAGCTCGCCCGGATCGTCGAGCTAAAAGGGGTTTGCGGGTCGGGCAGAATAGTCGTGAGATGGCCAGAATCACTGACCGCCCGGAGCCGGGATCGCAGCCGCCCCAGCCCAGGTCGCCGTTCCTTCCGCCAGCGCCGCGGCCGCAGCTTCCGCCTGCCGCCCCCGCGCTACAGCAACGTGCTGCGGCCGCACTGGTCCTCGCGCTACTCAGCCTGATCGCGATGATGCTGATCGGTAACCTGCAGCGCGCCGTCTATGTGATCGCGGTCGCACTGGTCGTCGCGGTGATCGCACTGGCTCTCGCGATCTCCACCATCAAGGCCGCGAAGCGGGCCGGGACCCGCCGGCCGCGCGCGGCCGCGCCCGGCGTGGTGCTCAGCGCGATTGGTGCCCTGTTGTCCGCGTTCGCGCTTATGGGGATCCTGGTGTTCTGGTCGCAGTACATGCAGTACGCCAGCTGCCTCAACGGTGCGTCCACCGTTGCCGCGCAGAATGCCTGTGATCAGCAGTTCCAGAACTCGATCGACAACCGGATCACGATCCTCGGCAAATAAGTCCGGCGGGGAGCGTTCGCCGCTCTTGCCGGGTACCCGGGGGCCCTGGTTCTCGCTAGTCGGCAGCCTCGTCGGCCCACGGGTTGACGTGGATGCGGTGGCCGCCCGCGTCGTCGGTCTCGTCGACGATGAGCGCGGCCTGCGGAGCGCTGACCCGTGCCGATACCGGAATGCTGCGTCCAACCTGCTGGCCGTCGATCTGGATATTTCCTGATTCGTCGGCTTGCAGGGCGTTCAGACGACGGATGTGGTGCCGGATGATCAGCCAGTTGGCCGCGCCGGCGACCAGGGCCGCCGTCACCCCGACCTCAAGTACGGCGACCACGCCGACCTCGCCGCCGCCCGGGCCGACCGAGGCGAGCCGTCCCGCACCGAGGGGTCCACCGGAGAACTTCGCGCCGAATCCGATGACCACCGCCGTCAGCGTCCCGGTGACGAGACCCCAGAGCGGGGCCGCCTCAAGCGTGGGCGTCGGCGCGATCCGTACGGTCATGAGCCCGGCCAGCGCGCCCGCCAGGTACGGCATGATCAGCACGAAGAAGCCGAGCCAGGCCGGGAAGGCCGCCTTCTCCCCCACGGGCAGAGCGGCCAGCATCGGGAAGGCAGGGATCGCGCCGAGCGCCGAACCCGAGGGGGCGACCGCGGTACCGATGCCAAAGGAGAAGCCAGGCCCGAGCGCGTACGCGACCGCCCAGATGACAGAGTTCGGCAGGTAGCAGAGGCTAGCGAGCAGCAGCAGTACCGACCCGAAGATGCCCGGGTTGAGCGCGGTGACCGCTTGCTTGTAGGCGCTGATATGAACCATGAGCGACACGGCACTCAGGATCGCCCCGCAGACGGCAAGCAGCGCGAGCGCCGCGAGCATGCCAAGGATTACCGACCGCAGCCGGGGCGGCACCCGCCGGGCGAGCTTGCGCCAGGGCGCGAGGGCGCGCGCCGCGCCGAACCCGCCGGCCAGCAGCGCGATGAGGAAACCCATCATGACCGCCTGCCACAGCGAGGGTGCCGCGACCGAGGTACCGCTGGCCAGGGCGACCGCGCCGGCGAACAGCGCATAGGGAAGCGCGATCGAGACCGCGGCTGGGCCGACCTCCAGCAGGCCCGCCACGTGACCTTCGCGCGTCATCCACCGGCCGGCCCGTTCGATCAGCACGGCAGGCAGTAGCACAAGACCGAGCGGAAGCAGGCCGATCTTGCCCACTCCCTGCACCGTTACCTCAACATGGTGCGCGACGAGCCAAAGCAGCCCAGCAGACCGGAGCGCACCCGCGAGACCGCCGCCGAGACCGACATGCGGCGCCGTGATCCAGCCGATCAAAGTCAGGGTGGCGAGCACAGCAAGCCCGCCGCCGGCCGCCGCGAGCGCGGCCACGCCGCCAGCCATGAGCATGGGGCGGGAAGGCAGGTGCACAATGCCCATCGTGGCAATCGACCGGGCAAAAGGCACGCCGCCACGCCGGGTTGCGGGCCCGGTGGCGCCCGACTTGGGACCGACCCCTGATCCGGCGAGGGCTCGGGGTCTCGTCACGTTGAGACTGAGTACCGTTTAAGTCATACTGAGAGTCAATTCACACCGGATGACATGGGTGACCTAGGCAGCGGCGGCCGGTCACCTCGGGCTAGTCTGCATTGAACGCCGCTTGTCGTGGCGTCGACCAGACGCAAGCCAACGGACCGAGATCGGACCCCCAGTGGACCTGTTCGAGTATCAGGCTAAGGAACTGTTCGCCGAGTACGGCGTTCCGGTGCCGAAAGACAAGGTCGCCAGCACCGCCGAGGAGGCGCGGGAGATTACCACCGCGTTCGCGGCGGACGGCATCCCCCAAGTAGTAGTCAAGGCGCAGGTGAAGACCGGCGGCCGGGGCAAGGCCGGGCGGCGTGAAGCTCGCCGACGGCCCCGTTGATGCCTATGAGAAGGCTCAGCGCATCATCGGCATGGACATCAAGGGCCACACGGTGCACCGGGTGCTGATCGCCGAGGCGACCGACATCAAGTCGGAGTACTACCTGTCCTTCCTCCTCGACCGCGCGAACCGCACGTTCCTGTCCATCTGCTCGGTGGACGGCGGCATGGAGATCGAGGAGCTCGCGCACACCAACCCGGACGCGATCGCCCGTGTCCCGGTCTCCCCGCTGGCCGGCGTGGACCATGACAAGGCGCTGGAGATCGTGCGGGCCGGCCGCATCCCGGCGGAGGCCGAGGAGGGCGCCGCCCTCGCGGCCGAGCGCCTGTGGGCCATGTTCACCGACGAGGACGCGACGCTCGCCGAGGTGAACCCGCTCGTGCTCACCCCGGACGGCCGGGTGCTCGCGCTCGACGGCAAGGTCACGCTCGATGAGAACGCGGCCTTCCGCCAGGACCACGCGCGGTTCGCCGACATCGCCTCGACGGACGCGCTCGAGGCGAAGGCCAAGGAGAAGCACCTCAACTACGTCAAGCTCGACGGCGAGGTCGGCATCATCGGCAACGGCGCGGGCCTGGTCATGTCCACGCTTGACGTGGTGGCCTACGCGGGCGAGGCGTTCGGCGGCGTCAAGCCGGCGAACTTCCTCGACATCGGCGGCGGCGCGTCCGCCGAGGTCATGGCGAACGGTCTGGAGGTCGTGCTGTCGGACCCGGCGGTGCGCTCGGTGTTCGTGAACGTCTTCGGCGGCATCACCGCCTGTGACGCGGTGGCCAACGGCATCGTGTCCGCGGTGGCGCTGCTGGAGGAGCGCGGCGAGACGGTGGACCGTCCGATCGTCGTGCGCCTCGACGGCAACAAGGCCGCCGAGGGCAGGCAGATCCTGGCCGACGCCGCGCTGCCGGTCGTCGAGCAGGTAGACACCATGGACGGCGCGGCGCGCCGCGCGGCCGAGCTGGCCGCCGCGAAGGGAGCATGAGGTGGCGATCTTCCTGACGGCCGAGAGCCGGATCCTGGTGCAGGGCATCACCGGCTCCGAGGGCCGCAAGCACGGCGCGCGCATGCTCCGGGCCGGCACGCAAGGTGGTGGGCGGTACCAACCCGAAGAAGGCCGGGACCACCATCGAGCTGAACGGGATGGACGTGCCCGTGTTCGGCACGGTGGCCGAGACGATGGCGGCGACCGGCGCGGACGTGTCCGTGATCTTCGTGCCGCCGGCGGGCGCCAAGGCCGCCGTCATCGAGGCGATCGACGCGGAGATCCCGCTGGCGATCGTCATCACCGAAGGCATCCCGGTGCACGACACGGCTGAGTTCTGGGCGTACGCGACCGAGCAGGGCAACAAGACCCGGATCCTCGGGCCGAACTGCCCCGGCCTCGCCTCCCCCGGCAAGTCGAACGCGGGGATCATCCCGGCGGACATTACCCCGGAGGGGAAGATCGGCCTGGTGTCGAAGTCCGGCACGCTGACGTACCAGATGATGTACGAGCTGCGTGACATCGGGTTCTCCACCGCGGTCGGCATCGGCGGCGACCCGATCATCGGCACCACGCACATCGACTGCCTCGCCGCCTTCCAGGACGACCCGGAGACCGCCGCCATCGTGATGATCGGCGAGATCGGCGGCGACGCCGAAGAGCGGGCCGCCGCGTTCATCGAGCAGCGCGTGACCAAGCCCGTCGTCGGGTACGTAGCCGGGTTCACCGCGCCCGAAGGCAAGACCATGGGCCACGCCGGAGCCATCATCTCCGGCTCCGCGGGCACCGCCCAGGCCAAGAAGGAAGCACTGGAGAAGGCCGGCGTCCGCGTCGGCAAGACCCCCAGCGAAACCGCCACCCTGGTCCGCGACATCATCAAGAACCTGTAGGCGTCCGAACTTAGCCGCGCCGCCCGACAAATCGGATTTGTCGGGCGGCGTTTTGGTCTCCGGCAACGGGTCCGGTTTAGCCGACCTAATACACGCAGGGAATGCCGTAGGGCGCGTTGGGGGCGACGGTGACCGTGCCGCCGGTGCCACTGCTGCCCGTCGCGGCGCTTGCGGTCGGCGTGGGCGTCGCCGTCGGGCTCGTGGCCGCTTGTCCACCGATGACCTGCGCGCCCGTCGACTCCGCGGTCGCCGTGCTGGTCGGCGAGATGCCGGTGGGTACGGCGGTGACCATCGAGCCGATCAGCACCTCCACGTGGTCAGCAGGCAGACTGTTCAGCGCCGTCGCGGTGGCACCGAACTGGACCGCGATCTGCTGCGCGTCCGCCGCCGCGCCCGCGCCGTAGAAGATCTGATTTCCCGGCTGTACCGTCTGCGTCTGCGCGGACGAGTTCTCGACCTTGCCTGCCTTGTAGCCAGCACCGACGAGCGCCTGTGAGATCTGCGCGGCAAGGCCGAACGCGTCCGGATTACCGTTGTAGACGTCGACGGTGACGTCCGAGGATGGCAGGGCGGATGGCAGGGCGGACGCGCTTGGGCTCACGGTGGCCGTACCCGGGGACTGCGTCCCCGTCGGCTGCGCGGCCGGCTGCGGGTAGAACGTGTTCTGCACGAGCTTCTGGATGGCCGGCACATCGATGATGTTGACGTCCTGCGGACCCGGGTACCCCGGGACGGGGACGTTGTTCTCCGGCGTGTACGGCAGCGTCTGGAAGGACATGTTCTGCCCGGTCAGCGCGCGCATCTCGGTCGCGAAGTTGAACAGGCTGAAGCCCGAGTCCGTGATCAGGTACTGGTCCACGGTGGTGAGCAGCGAGTTCAACTTGCCGACGTCGCCGAACAGCGCCCTCGTGCTTGAGCTCGTAGATCACGTAGTCGAGGACCGCCTGCTGCCGCTTGGTGCGCCCGAGGTCGATGCCGGGCAGCGTGTCCCGCGCCCGGACGAACGCCAGCGACTGGGCCGGGCCCAGGTGCAGGTACTGCGCGCCGCCCTTGGCCTTGCTTGTAGCCGTCAAGGTACGCGTTCCAGCCGGAGTTGCTGTCGCTGAAGGGCGCGCCCGGGTAGGGCAGGTCAACCAGGTTCCCCCCGGTCCCGAACCCGTCCGGCTCGACGGACGCCGGGGCCGGCTGGATGCAGACCTCGATGCCGCCGAACGCGGCGGCCAGGCTGTAGAACCCGGCCAGGTTTACCTCGACGAAGTGGTCGATGTGCTGGCCGGTGACGGCCTGTACGGTGGCGATCGTGGCGGCCTGGCCCGCCTGGTTGGCGTGCAGGTACAGGTCGCTGTTGCTTTCCTTGCCGTAGTTCTCGCTTATGTACTGCGTGTAGGCGTAGGCGTAGGCCCCGTCGATCTTCCCTTCCGTCTGCCCGTCGTACGCCTGGGGATAGGTGACCAGGTCGTCGCGGGAGATCGAGAAGCCGACGGCCTGCTTCCCGCCGGCGTAGACGTGGATGAGGATCAGCGTGTTCGTGTCCTGGCTGCCGACGCCCTCGTCGTCGACACCGTTGACGCTGCCGGCGTGCATAGCGGCGAGCAGCGCTGGCCGGCAGCGTCTGCCCCTGGTAGTTGGTCCGGCTCTCCAGCCCCATCACCAGGATGTTCATCGCGCCGACCGAGGGGCCACTACTGCCTGCCTTGGATCGTGATGCCCTTGCCCGTGGCGTCGACCTGGCCGACCACCTTGTGCGCGTAGCCGGCCACCACCAGCAGCACAGCTGCGAGCAGCACACCACCCCGTAAAGCACCTTGCCCGCGATGAGCTTCGCTATGCGCACGTAGCCACGAACCCTTACATTCCGATGTGGACCGTTGGTCTGAGTCTTTCCCGATAAGCCTGTGCGGAAAAGATCAGCAAGAGATCCAGCCTCACCTAGTAGACGCAGGGGATGCCGTACTTCGCCTGTGCCCCTACGGTGACAGCGCCGCCGGCCGCGCCGTTGTTACCGGTCGAGGCAGAGGCGGCGCTTTGCGGAGCAGCCGAAGCCGGGGCCAGAGCGGACGGCACCACGGTGGCACCCGTACCGAGGAGCACCTCGACGTGCCCTGCGGCCAGCGACGTGAGCGACTTGGCGGTCGCGCCGAAGTAGTCCGCGATCTTGGCCGCGTTGGCCGGACGCGCCCGAGCCGTAGAACACCTGAGTGCCCGCGGCGGCGGCCTGCGACTGCGCCGACGCGTTGGTGACGGCGCCGGCCTTGTAACCCTTGGCGACAAGCGCCTGCGAGACGCCGGTGGCCAGGCCAGGCGCTATCCCGCCGTTGTACACGTCCACGGTGACGGTCGACGCGGGCGGGACGGACGCGGCCTTCGCGGTAGGACTTCGCCGTGCTCGCCGACGGTGCCGCGGGCGCCGGTGCGGTGAACTTCTGGCCGATGGCCGCCTGGATCGTCGGGATGTCGACCTGGTTGGCGTCCTGACCGTCGATGGTCGCGTATCCCTCGATCGGCGCCGTGTAGAACTGGAGGTTCTTCCCGGTCAGGGCCTTCATCTGGGGTGCGAAGTCGAGCAGCTTCCAGGTGGAGTCGGTGATGAGGTACTGCTTCGCGGTGTTGAGCAGAGAGGTGAGCTGACCGAGGTCGGACAAGACGCCGTCGTGCTCAAGCTTCCAGATCACGTAGTCAAGGACCGCCTGCTGCCGGTGTGTCCGGTCAAGGTCGCCGTTTTGCAGGTTATCCCGCTCTCGGACGAACGCCAGCGCCTGCGGCGCGCTCAGGTGCAGGTACTGGGCGCCGCCCTTGGACCGGTTGTAGCCGTCGAGCATCGCGTTGAAGCCGGAGTTGGCGTCGGTGAGGTTCTGCACCGCCGTTCTCCGGCATGATGCATGCCTCGATGCCGCCGAACGCGGCGGCCAGGTAGTAGAACCCGGCCAGGTTGATCTCGGCGAAGTGGTCGATCTTCTGCGCCGGTCACCGCTCGACGGTGGCGATCGTGGCCGCCTGGCCGGCCTGGTTGGCCTTCAGGTAACGCTGGGCGGAGCTCATCGAGGAGTCCACGGTCTGGCTGAGAGACTGCGCAGTAGGCGTCGCCGTAGGCCTGGTCGATCTTGCCCTGGGACTGCCCGTCGTAGCGCCTGGGGGTAAGTCACCCAGTCGTCGCGGGGGATCGAGAAGCCCACCGCCTTCTGCCCGCCGGCGAAGATGTGCAGGACAATCAGCGTGTTGGTGTCCTGGCCGCCGACACCCTCGTTGTTGACACCGTTGACGCTGCCGGCGTGCATAGCGGCGAGCAGCCCCGCTGAGAGGGTCTGGCCCTGGTAGTTGGTCCGGCTCTCCAGCCCCATCAGCAAGATGTTCATCGCGCCGACCGAGGCGCCGTTGCTGATGCCGATCCCCTGGCCGAGCCCGGTCTGTCAGGCTCACGACCTTGTAGGCGTAGCCGGACACGACAAGCACGACAGCGGCGACCGCGCAGCTCACCGCATACCCGACCTTGCCTGCGATCAGTGAACCGCCGCCCATGCCGAGCAATCTCTGTCCCCCTCCGGCTGATCTTGCGCCGTTCTTCGCGAAGCTACCCGGTCGGCCCAGGGAGGCGACGCCTTGTCACGCGTTCGTGGCGCCGGTCACCGAGCCGCCTTAGACCTCGTTGCCCGGCGTCATCGCTGTAGCGTTCATCGCTAATCACGTTCAGTAATGTAAATAGTACCCGCCGATCCGGAAAGGACCGCTCTCCGTAATGAGTTCTTTCGAATTGTCGCCCGTCTCATGCTAGTGTTGTCTTTTGCCCGGAAGCAGCCAGGCTGCCCAAATGGATCCGCGTTGACACCATCGTCGCAGCTTGTAGTCGGGACGCGGGCCAGCACAACGCGGGTTAAGGCAAACTCAAGGATTCATGCGTTACCCTCTCCAGCAATGAGCACACCACCTGGGTGGGAGCCCCGGCCCGGTCCCACACGCGGCGATCCCGCTCGGCGAGCGCCACGCGGGCCTGGCGGCGTGGCGCGCGACGACGCTGACCCCCGAAGGCAAGGGGGACGTAGCGGTAGTGCGGCGGCCGGGGGGCGGGGAAGTGGCCGGGGAGCCGGCCCCAGCTTCACGCCGGGCCGCGCACCGGGACCGCGCGACGGCGGCCCTGCGGGCTCACCAGCGCCGCGGGGCCCTCAGGGGCGTCCTTCCCGGAATCCGGGCGGCAACGATCGGCGTGGCCCGCTACCCGATGATTTCGCCGGGCGGCCCCGCCTGTCCGCCGAAGAGCGCACAGCGGGCCGCGGCGGTGTGGTGGGCGACCAGATCGGTTTTGACGGCTTCCGGTCCGGCGGTCCCGCGCGGTGGATTGGCCGGATGGCGACTTGGCAAGCCATGCTCGTACTCGCCGCCGGCGGCCCTCCTCGGTGTCATTGCCACCCTGGCAGCGGGCCAGGACCCGGGGGACGTGCTCGGAGTCCTCGTCATCGTGGGCGCGATCGGTGCCGCGCTTTTTATACGCCGCGGCCGGGTCTACCTTCTGTTCCCGGCACCCGCGCTCACGCTCTTCGTGGCGGCCATAGTGACCGGCAAGGTCCATGACGCAAAGCTCGGATCGTCAACGGCGGGGCTCGCCGCGAGCTTCACGCAGTGGATAGCGGGCATCTTCTTCCCCGCGGTGCTGGCGACCATCGTCGTCCTGCTGGTTGGCGGCGGCCGCTGGGTGCTCGGCCGTCAGCTCGTCAGCGGCCAGTTGCCGCTGTCCACAGCCCAGCCGGCCCCGGCAAGGCGCGCCCCGCACCCCGCGACCGCCGACCCGCCGTCGATGACTGGGCGGAAGAGAATCTGTTCGCCGATCCCCTCCCGCGCTCCTCCGAGGGCGGATCATCCTCGCGGCCGGGACCGGAGCACCCCGCGGCCAGGCACCGGGCCATCACCCAGGCAGGGAACGGGGCATCCCCTCGGCAGGGAACGGACGTCCCCGCGGCCAGGCACCGGAGTATCCCCACGGCAGGGAACCGGGCCATCACCCGGACAGGGAACCGGAGCATCTCCCCGGCAAGGCACCGGAGCATCCCCACGGCAGGGAACCGGGCCATCACCCGGACAAGGCACCGGAGCATCCCCACGGCAAGGGACCGGGCCATCACCCGGACAAGGCACCGGAGCATCCCCACGGCAGGGGACGGGGCCATCACCCGGGCAGGGACCGCGGAGCGTCCCCACGGCAAGGGACCGGAGCGTCCCCGCGGCCAGGCACCGGGCGTCCCCGCGGCAAGGCACCGGAGCGCCCCGCGGCCAGCACCGGGCCATCACCCGACAGGGAACCGAGCCTCCCCGCGACCGGCGCGTCCGGCAGCCCGGCCACCCGGCAAGGGACTCCGCCGCGCAACGCGCCACGGCGGCCGCCCGAGCCGCACGCCTGCGACCCGCGCACTGACCGCGACCCCGGGGGATCCCCGCCCCGGCCGACCGCGGCAGCCGCGGGCTCGGCCGCGCACAACCGGCCAGACGACCAAGGCAGCCCGGCCGCTCAGTCGCGTAACCGCACGCCCGCCCGTCCGGGACCCAGCCCCGCAGCACCCCCTCGCCGCCAGCCCCCAGAGGGCCGGACCCAGCGCTAGAGCTTTTCCAGGGGCGCGTAGCGGAGCACGAGGTGCTTCACCCCGTAAGAACCGCCGAAGTCGATCTTCGCCTCGGCGCTGTCACCGTAGCCATCGGTTGACACGACCGTGCCAAGCCCGAACTTGTCGTGGTTGACCCGGTCCCCCGGCGTCAGCGCGGGCACGGGACGATTGCCGACTACGGTGGTCCCCGGCCGTGATGCCATCCGCGCCGATGCGGGCGTCGCGGCGGCGGCCACGTCCTTGGCGTCCCGCTTCCATTCGATCAGCGAGGCAGGAATCTCCGACAGGAACCGTGACGGGGTGTGGAAGGCCGGCCGCCCCCACCAGTTCCGCGACGCGGCCCTGGTCAGATACAGCCGCTCCTGGCGCGGGTGATCCCGACATAGGCGAGCCGCCGCTCCTCCTCAAGCTCGCGCTGGTTGGTCAGTGACCGCTGGTGCGGGAACACCTCCTCCTCCATGCCGGTGAGGAACACCACGGGGAACTCAAGGCCCTTGGCGGTGTGCAGCGTCATCAACGTCACCATGCCACCGTGGTCCGCACCGTCGGGGATCTCGTCCGCGTCCGCGACGAGCGCGACCCGCTCAAGGAAGTCGGCGAGGGTCCCGTCCGGTGCTGAACCGTCGAACTCTCGGGCCACCGAGACCATCTCCTGCAGGTTTTCCACCCGCGTGGCGTCCTGGAGGTCCTCCGAGTTCTCCAGCGCGGCCTGCAACCCGGTCCGGTCGAGGACCGCCTCGACGAGCTCCGCCACCGGCCCACCCGCCACGGCCTGCTCACGCAACTCGTCGATCATGGCGTTGAACCCCGCGATCGCCGCCGCGGACCGCGCCGCGAGGCCGGGGACGTCCGAAGGCGTCCCCAGCGCTGCCGCGAACGGGATCCGCTCGCGCGCGCGTAGGCGGCGACATACTCCTCGGCCCGCTCTCCGATTCCGCGCTTGGGCACGTTGAGCACCCTGCGCAGCGACACCTCGTCCACCGGGTTGGCGATCAGCCGCAGGTAGGAGAGCAGGTCGCGAACCTCGCGTCGCTCGTAGAACCGGACGCCGCCGACCACCCGATACGGAAGCCCGACCCTGATGAACACTTCCTCGAAGACACGGGACTGCGCGTTCGTCCGGTAAAAGACCGCCACCTGACCGGGGGCCGCCAGGCCCTCGTCGTTCAGCCGATCGACCTCTTCGGCGACGAACGCGGCCTCATCATGCTCGTTGTCGGCGACGTAGCCGGTGATCGGCGGGCCGTCGCCCGCGTCGGACCACAGGTTCTTCGGCTTGCGGCCAGGGTTGCGCGACACGACCGCGTTCGCTGCCGCGAGGATGTTCTGCGTCGAGCGGTAGTTCTGCTCAAGCAGGATCACCTCCGCGTCCGGGTAGTCCTGCTCAAACTCGACGATGTTCCTGATCGTCGCGCCGCGGAACGCGTAGATGGACTGATCCGCGTCGCCGACGACGCACAGCTCTGACGGCGCGAGCACATCAGCGGGCCCGGACGGCTCCGGGGAGTCATGGGCGGCGAGTGAGTCAGCCGGAACCGCTGCGATAGATGCCGGCTTTGACTGGAAAAGAGCGGGCCGCCACCGGAGACCAGTTCGCGAACCAGGATGTACTGTGCGTGGTTCGTGTCCTGGTACTCATCGACGAGCACGTGGCGGAAGCGGCGCCGGTACGCCTCCGATACCTCGGGAAACGCCTGGAACAGATTGACGGTGACCATGATCAGGTCGTCGAAATCCATCGCGCCGGCCGCGACCAGGCGACGCTGGTACTCCGCGTATGCCTCGGCCAGGGCTTTCTCCCGCGCACTGCGCGCGTTGGATGCGAACGACTCGTAGTCGACAAGCTCATTCTTGAGGTTGGACACCTGAGCGGCCATCGACTTGGGCGGGTATTGCCTGGCATCAAGCTCAAGCTCACGGCACACCAAGGCCATCAGCCGCTGGGAGTCGGCGGAGTCGTAGATGGAGAAATTCGACGGGTAGCCGAACCTGGCGGCCTCACGACGCAGGATGCGGACGCAGGCGGAGTGGAACGTCATCACCCACATCGCGCGGGCCTGGCGCCCGCCGACCAGGGCTGCGACGCGGGCGGCCATCTCGCCGGCCGCCT
This sequence comes from uncultured Actinomycetota bacterium, assembly GCA_963785645.1. Taxonomy (GTDB): domain Bacteria; phylum Actinomycetota; class Actinomycetes; order Streptosporangiales; family Streptosporangiaceae; genus Trebonia. Next base: position 51,912 of record CAWAWG010000009.1, on the reverse strand, counting down.
TGTTGGTGAACGTGATCGCGAGGATCTCCCCCGGGGCCACCTCGCGCTCCGCCAACAGGTAGGCGATCCGGTGAGTGAGAACCCGGGTCTTGCCGGAGCCTGCCCCCGCGACGATCAGCAGCGGTCCGCCGGCGTGGGTCACGGCGGCTCGCTGCTGCGGGTTGAGGCCGTCAAGGAGGGAGTGCGTCGCGGTCGTGGTCACGGTTTCCAGCGTAGGCGCTACCACCGTCAAAGGAGTGTTCGCCAGACCGTTGCGTGATGCCAAATATCACCGTAACCAGCAGTATTCGATCATGAAATGTACCGATTTGGCCACGATCATGGGCTCTTACGCGTTATTCTGGCTTGCCTTTACCCGTAACCAGCAGGGGGATAGCTCATGGGATCGCGCGGCCGATCCATTCGGCTCAGGATCTACTTCCTGGTCGCAATTCCGCTGATCACGATGCTCGGCCTGTTCGGGTACGTGGCCTACACGTCCATCACCAACGCGGTGAACCTGGACCGCGCACCGGTCCTCATCCGCGAGACCTCGATCCCGATCACCAACTTTGTCACGTTCATCCAGAACGAGCGGCGCGCGGCGATCGTGTACGAATCGAAGCCCTCCTCCGCCAACCTGGCCGCGTACAACGGCACGGTCACCGCCACGAAGGACGGGCTCGCCGGCTTCGAGGGGATAGTCAACTCGCCGGCGACGACGCAGAACGCGACCCCGAGCGAGACCGCCGCCCTGACGAAGATGGTCGCCGACGTCACCAACATGAGCGGGCTGCGCGCGGAGGTCACCGCCAACAAGCTCAGCACGATCGCCACGTTCGAGGCCTATAGCCAGCTCGTCGCTGACCAGGACAACATTTTCGTAGCCCAGTCGAACAGCATGACGGACACGAGCGCGTCGTCGCAGGGTCTCGGGCTGATCTCCTCGGTCAACGCGCGCGAAGACCTCTCAGAACAGGACGCGGTCCTTGCGGGCGCGCTCGCGGCCAACTCGCTGACCGGCACCGACCGCGCGGCGTTCAGCCAGGCGTCCGGGCGGCAGTTCGACGACACCCTGCTGTACGAGCACCTGCTTACCGCGAGCGAGTTGCAGTCGTACAACGCCACGATGAACCAGTTGGCACCGCCCGCTACGATCCAGAGCAACCTGACCAAGGTCCAGGACGCCGTCGAGGCGGACATCCCGCTGGCGGCGATGCAGCAGCAGGGGCTCTCCTCGGAGACCTGGCAGCTCCTCACCAGCACGTGGCAGAAGGCTAACTACCAGGCCACCACCCAGGCGGCGGGCACCACGCTCAACGCCGTCACGCAGATCGCGTCCAACGCGAAGAACCGGGTGTGGGAAACCGCAGGCGGCGGCCTCCTCGGCCTCATCCTCACGCTGATCGTCTCACTGTTCCTCAGCCGGTCCATCAACCGGCGGCTGGGCACGCTGCGCCAGTCCGCCTTGACCCTCGCGCAGGAGCAGTTGCCCTCGGTGGTCGCCCGGCTGCGACGCGGTGAGTCCGTAGACGTCGCGGCCGAGGCGCCGGCGCTGCGGGTCGGCGATGACGAGATCGGCCAGGTCGGCCAGGCGATCGACACCGTGCGGCAGACCGCCATCAGATCCGCGATCGACGAGGCGCGGGTCCGCCAGGGCGTCAACGACATGTTCCGCAACCTGGCCAGGCGGAACCAGTCGCTGCTGCAGCGCCAGCTCACCGTGCTCGACGGGATGGAGCGCCGGGCCACCGATCCCGACGTGCTCGAAGAGCTATTCAAGATGGACCACCTCACCACCCGGATGCGGCGGCACGCGGAAGGCCTCATCATCCTCTCCGGTGCCCCTCCCGGCCGCTCGTGGTCCGCCCCGGTGAAGCTGATCGACGTGATGCGCGGTGCGGTCGCCGAGGTTGAGGACTACGCCCGGGTGACCGTCTCCACGCAGTCCCGCGCGGCACTGGCCGGATCCGCCGTCACCGACGTGATCCACCTGCTCGCCGAGCTGATCGAGAACGCGACCAGCCTCTCACCGCCGTTCACGCAGGTCCGGGTCGGCGGCGAGACCGTGGCCAACGGATTCGCGATCGAGATCGAGGACCGCGGCCTCGGGATGGCCGTGCAGCGAGTGCAGGAACTCAACGAGCGGCTGGCGAAGCCGCCGGACATCAACCCGGCCAACACCGAGCAACTCGGCCTGTTCGTAGTAGGACAGTTGGCAAGGCGGCACGGGGTCCGGGTCATGCTCCGTCCGTCGCCTTACGGTGGCACCACGGCGATCGTGCTGATCCCGCTCTCCCTCATCGTGGAGGAGGGTCCGGCGGCGATCACGTCAGGCCGTGCGCCCGCGAGTTCCGGTACATCCAACGGCGCTTACAGCACCAACGGCGCCCATGGCACCGGCGGTTACGCCAACGGCACTTCGGGCAGCGAGGCACCCGGCATCCGGCCCGCAGCCGCACAACCGGGCGGAAACGGGACGGCGAGCAGGCCAGCGGCCGCCGCCTACAACGGCGGCGGTACGCCTTCATCCGGTAGCGGCTACCAGTCACCGCGCGAGCCCGCAGCCGGTTCAAGCGGTTACAGCCGGGGAAATCAGGCCCCAAACCGGCCGGCCGTCACCCTATCCGGTGGGTTCCCCCGGGTGGAGGGCACCAGCAGTTCCGGTACCGCCGGCGGCTACAGCAGGAGCAGCGGAACCGGCCCCGTACCCAAGGCGACGGAACCAGGCGGCAGGCGCGGACGGCACGGCGCGGATGAGGTCCCGGTCGTCACCGGGGTGCCAGTTGGCCGACCACAGGTAGCGCCGTTGCCGGAATTCGATGTATTCACGCCGATCCAGCGGCCCGAGCAAGACGGCCCCGCTGGCGCCGACGTCGCGTACCCGAAGTCGTACCCGGACTTCGGCGGCTCGGCAGCCGATCCCCAGGTAAGCCTCTACAGCAGCGGTCCTGGGGGCAGTGTTATCCAGGGGGACGACCCCTATCAGGGAAATAGCGCCCGCGAGGACAACGGGGCGTACGGCGGCAGCAGGGAGACCCCTGCAGCCGCCGTAACTTACGGGGAGAGTGGAGCTCACGGGAATGAGTCCGCTCCGGGGAACAACGGGAAGAGTGCTGGGAGTCCGGACAACGGAGCGTCGGGTGGCAGCGGTATCAGTGACATCAACGGTCTGCCCCGCCGCGTCCGTCAGGCCAATCTCGCACCGCAACTTCGCATTTCCGGGGCGGCGGGCCCGAAGAAGTCATCGGGGGTTCCGCAGGCTAGTGCGGCATCGTTGACTGACATGCGCAACACCCTGTCCGCCATGCAGCGCGGCTGGCAGCAAGGCCGGTCACAGACGCAAAAGGACACAGAGGACTGAGTGGATGGAAATCAACCATAGATACCCGGTCAATCAACTCGATTGGCTCCTTGATGACCTGGTGAAACGGGTACCGCACATCACTCGGGCGGTATTCCTGTCCCAGGACGGCCTGGCCCTCGGCGCCTCCCGGGGCATGGACCAGGCTGCTATCGATCACCTGGCCGCGCTCGCGTCGGCGTTCCAGTCGCTGGCCCGGAGCGCGAGCAGCACGTTCGGCGGCGACGCGCGCCAGTCGATTATCGAGATGACGACGGGCTTCTTTATCGTGTCCGCGGCTGGCCAGGGCACGTGCCTCGCCGTCCTCACCACCGGTGATGCCGACATCGGCCAGGTGGCGTACGAAATGGCGATCCTCGTCCAGCGAACCGGTGACCATCTGCAGGTCAATGTGCGGACTCGCTCCGCGTTATATCTGACAACGCTAGGGACAAGCGCTCATGCCGTCGAACGACGAACGGTGGCTAGACGCGGAGGCCGGCCCGGTCGTCCGGCCGTACGCCCTGACCCGGGGCCGTACACGACACTCCGGCGCGGCATTCGACCTAGTCGCCACCGTGATCTCGACCAACGCCCGGATTGAGGATCCGGCCGGGCTCGGTCCTGAGCACTTCTCGGTGTTGCAACTCGCGCGGTCACCGACGACGGTAGTAGATGTCGCTTCCGACGTCGATCTTCCGCTCGGCGTGGTCCGAATACTCCTTGCTGACCTGCGCGAACTCGGCCTCGTGGTGATAGAGGCACCAGTTCCGGTTAAGGCGCACCAGATAGACAGAAATACGCTCAGGGAGGTCATCCATGGCCTACGGGGGCTATGAGACTAATGGCGGGACGACGGGCCGCCGACACCGTGCGATCAAGATCCTGCTCGCCGGTGGGTTCGGGGTAGGCAAGACCACACTGGTCGGTGCGGTCAGCGAGATCAGGCCGCTGCGCACCGAGGAACCGCTGACGGAGACCAGCCAGCGGGTAGACAGCACCATCGGCGTGGAGCGAAAGACCACCACCACGGTGGCGATGGACTTCGGTCGTATCACGCTCCGCGAGGACCTGGTGCTCTACCTGTTCGGCACGCCCGGGCAGGAGCGGTTCTGGTTCATGTGGGACGAGCTGGCGCTTGGCGCGCTTGGCGCCGTGGTGCTGGCCGACACCCGCAGGCTCGCCGACTGCTTCCCGGCGATCGACTACTTCGAGCGCCGGGAAATACCGTTCATCATCGCGCTGAACGTGTTCGACGGTGCCCGCCGCTACGGGGTCGATGACGTCCGCACCGCGCTCGACCTCGATTCCAGCGTCCCGATCGTCCCGTGCGACGCACGCTCACGGGAGTCGGCTAAGGAAGTCCTGATCTCGCTTATCGAGCACGTCCTGTATGTAACCGACACCCCGGTCTCACGATAAAGAGTGTTAGGGACGCCCGCGCCGTCGGCCAACGGTCAAAATCAAGGCGATCCCGAACGGAAGCGTGCTTCGACCCGACGCCCGCCATGCCATATGGCGGGCGTCGGCACGTCTACAGCGGCCCTAGAACCACGGGGTTAGCCGACCAACAACAGCAACCACTGGATACGTACCCGGCGCCGCAAGCGCCGTCCCGGGGCTTGCCCCGGCGAGGGGGATACAGGGAAGGGACTCCCCCACACGCTCAAGATCCCAACCGGGGAAGCGGACCAACAACAGCACCCAACCGCGAACGTACTCGACGCCGCAGGCGCCGTCCCGGGCGCCGCCCGGCGAGAGAGATACGGGGAAGGGACTTCCTCACGCGCTCCGGATCCCAACCGGGGAAGCGGACCAACAACAGCAACCACTGGAGTTAGCGGACCGGCAACGGCAACCACCGGATACGTACCCGGCGCCGCAGGCGCCGTCCCGGGGCTTGCCCCGGCGAGGGGGCTATGGGGGAGGGACTCCCCCATGAGTGGGGGGGCACCGGGGGGTCATCCCCCGGGGGAGGTAAATACTACTGAACGGCCTTCAGGACCGCCCAGACGGCCTTGCCGTTGCCTTCGATGGGCGACCAGCCCCATACATAGCTAAGGGCGCCGACGATCTGCAGGCCCCTACCGCATTCGCCCTCTGCGCTCGGCGCCTTCGGCGCGGGCGCCTCATCGCTCGGGTCGGTCACCGCGAGCATGACCTCGCCCACCCGGCGGAGCAGGCAAAGCCGGATCGAAGGCGTTTCCCTCCCCAGCGGGATGATCTGCCGACCGCTGCGCATTCCGTGCCTGACGGCGTTGCCGACCAGTTCCGCGATGATGAGTTCGGCGTCGTCCGAGAGATAACCAAGCCCCCAGCGCGTGAGCAGTTCCCTGACGAACTGGCGGGCCGTCCTGGCCTCTTCCGGCACCGGACTCAGCGGCCGGCTGGTCACCGCAGGCGTCTCCCACCAGGCCGACGGCACCGGGAAGAACTGCGGAGGGGACGCCGGAAGAGCCGGGATGGGGAAGACTTCGTCTTCGTCATCATCCGGCTCCCACTCAGCAACCCTCAGGTGAGCCAACGCAACCGCTTCCTGCATCGTCGTAAGGAGTAGGTCCGACCGTGCTGTCACAGTATGTGGGATATGCCTTTTATATGGTGCCCGATATGCCGTGCAGATGCAAGACCGGATGCACGTTCATCCGAGGCACGGTCGGATGAACGTGCATCCGGCACGTGCACGGACACCCGCCCATTGGATGGCACACGGCAGAAATGCGCCTCATGCAAATGTAGATGCACGTTCATCCGGAGCACAGACCGTGGCATACTCAGTCTTACGTGCTAGAACCGGCCATCATCCTCGCAGGCCGCAGGGTTCTCCAGTCCAGTAACACAACATTGATTCAGTCACTGGAAGGAACAGAACATGACTCAGCCATATAACGGCATGCCTGCCCCAGAACTCGCGGGCGTCACCTGGCAGAAGAGCAAGCACAGCAACCCCAACGGCGCGTGCGTCGAGGTAGCGCATCTCCCCGGCGGAGAGATCGCTGTGCGCAATTCCCGCTTCCCCACCGGACCGGCACTCGTCTACACGCGCGCGGAGATAGCCGCGTTCCTGGCCGGCGCCAAGGACGGCGAGTTCGACCACGTGATCTAATCCTCACGGGACGCTCACACCTTCGGCCGCGCACCGGTTCGCTGCAACGGCCGTCAGAAGTCGGGTGGGCGGTAACACGCTGGGCTAGCGTGCAGACGTTAGTCCCGGACGCGGAGCGCAGTTGCAATCTACGCAATTGTCATCGGTTCCTCTTCCGCAATGCCCGCAGCGCATGGGACGATACTTCCTCGTGCACGTGCTCATGAGCTGACGCACCACCGAGGAGTAGCGATGCTCTCGTCCGAGGACTCCGCCTGGGAGGGGACCCCGCAGCCGCTTTACAGTCCGCGTGCGGCGGGTCCTACCGTGCAGCGCCTCGTGCTCGGCGGTCACCTGCGTCGGCTCCGTGAAGAGGCAGGCATGACGACCGAGCGCGCCGCGGGGAGCATCCGCGGCTCGCACTCGAAGATCAGCCGCATGGAGCACGGCCGCGTCGGGTTCAAGGAACGCGACATCTCAGACCTGCTGACCCTGTACGGGGTCGGAGAAGGCAGCGAGCGCGAGGCACTGCTCAAACTCGCCCGGGAGGCCAGCACGCCCGGCTGGTGGCAGGGATACTCGGACATCCTGCCGCACTGGGTGGAGCCGTACTTCGGCCTTGAGGCCGCCGCCTCCTTCATCCGCGAGTACGAGCTGCAGTTCGTCCCCGGCCTGCTCCAGGTCGAGGAGTACGCCCGGGCGGTCATCCGGCTGGGCAACCTGCCGTCGGAAGACGAGGTCGAACGCCGCACGAAGGCCAGGATGTCCCGGCAGGAGATCCTCGACCGCGAGTACCCGCCGAAGATGTGGGCCGTGCTCGACGAAGGCGCGCTCCGCCGGGTCATCGGCGGCCGGGAAGCCATGCGGAAACAGCTGGCGCACCTGATCGACATATGCGATCACCCGGCCGTGACGCTGCAGATACTGCCTTTCTCCGCCGGGGCACACCGGGCGATGGGCGGTCCGTTCACGATCTTGCGGTACACCGAGCCCGACCTGCGCGATGTCGTCTACATTGAACAGCTGACCAGCGCTCTGTACCTGGACAAGCCGACCGAGGTCGACGCCTACCTCGAGGTGATGGAGGAGGTCTGCCTGCAGGCAGCACCCTCCGCCAAGACCCCAGGCACACTCAAGTCTGTCCTGGACGACCTGTAATACGCGCTGCCGTCCACCGCGTGCGTTCCGGCAGGCAGGCGGGGCCAGAGGGCGGCGCGGCGGCCGGTGCCGCCAGGCGACCTCGCCCTCATCAGGCGAGGTCGCGCGTGTGCCCGTGCCCAGAATGGCGGCGGCCGGTTATGTCTCCGGGACGAGGGTCGGCGTAGCCCTGGTCAGCGTCTCCTTGCGGAAGAAGGCCGGCTGGGTGAACCGGACGTAGATTCCCGCGATCAGGCCGACGAGTGCGGAGACGAAGGCGATGATGAAGACGCCGCCGATGTACCAGTGCGGCCAGAACGGCATAAGCCACGACGTATAGCTGTTGTCCGATGCTACGTCCCAGTCGGCCCACAAGGACCAGCCGCCCGCGAAGTACATGATCAACCCGCCGGTGGCCGGCAGGATGCCCTGCATCCACAGGTTCCTGGCGCTCGAGGTGAGCGTCTTGCGGTAATACCAGGCACACGCGAACCCGGTGAGCCCGTAGTAGAAGGCGATGTAGAGCCCGATCGCGGTCACAGCGTCGAAGATCAGGTAGCCGCCCGACAGGTAGTTGAACGGGATGTACAGAATGACCGAGATCGCACCCATGGCGATGGTCGACACGGTAGGTGTCAGGTAACGGGGGTGCATCTTGGCGAACATCTTCGGCAGCGCGCCGTAGGCCGCCATGGAGAGCGTGGTGCGCGCCGTGGGCAGGATCGTCGTCTGGGTGGACGCCGCCGCGGAACTGAGCACCATCAGGATCAGCAACCGGGCGAGGAAGAGCCCGAAGCCCGAACCTCCGAAGACCTCGCCGCCGAGAATCGACAGGACGTCGCCGGAGTTAGTCGGGTTGGCCAGGCCCGTGCCCGTGGTCCCGACACCAGCGAACGACTGAGCGGCGAAGATCGTGATCACGTAGGTGACCAGCAGGATGACCGTGGAGATGATCGCCGCGCGGCCAGGCGTCTTTTCCGGGTCCTTGGTCTCCTCGTTGACCGCGACGGCGGTGTCCCAGCCCCAGTAGATGAACAGCATGAGGATCACGCCGCTGACAAAGGCCGAGAAGCTGGAGATATGGAACGGGTTGAGCCAGGAGATCGTCGGGGTAATCGAGGTGCTCGGGTGATGCCCGTTGCCCACTCTGACGAGGGCGACGACGGAGAACAGCAGGAGCATGACCACTTCGATGGTAAGCAGCACGCGCTGGAACATCGCGGAGACCTCGATGCCCCGGTAGCAGATATAGGTCATCGCGACGATCCATACGATCCCGACGAGCAGCACCCACCCGCTGGTCGGGTCACCGCCGATGCCGTGCGCCCCGAAGAGCTGGAACACGTACTGCCCGGCGACCTGGGCCAGGCTCATCATGACGAGGACGTCGGCGGCCACGATGCCCCAGCCGCCGGCCCAACCGGTCCGCGGGCCGAACGCGCGGCTCGCCCACGTGAACGTGGTGCCGCAGTCCGGGTCCGCCTTGTTCAGCTCGCTGTAGCCGATGGACGTGAGGAGCATCGGGACGAATGCAATGAGGGCGACGACCGGCGCGCCGAGGCCCACGGCCACCACGATGAGCCCGAGCGTCGCCGCCAGGCTGTAAGCGGGAGCAGTAGACGCCACCCCCATGACAACGCTGGAAACCAGCCCCAGGGCGCCGGTCTTGAGACCCTTGTCGGCCACCTGCTCCGCGACACCCGAAGGGACGTCGCCAGGAGGAGCATCTTCAGCGGTTGCCATGATTCACCGACTCTCTATCCACTTTCGCATGATTTGCAACGATTTGCGAAGTTCAACCTATCTTAAGCGAGTCTTTCCGTCGGGTGACCAGCCCCAAACCTCCGGAACCAGAAGTATCGCCAGGCCAGCCCGCATCGTCAACGCATCGAGTCACCATCGTTACCTCCCGGCCTGGCCGCCCCGGCTGCCCTGGCTGCCCGGGTTCAGGCGGCCGCCTCGACACCGCCGACCCGAGTCTCGCGCTGAGCGTGGACCCTCCGGAGTCAGCCGCAGCCGTTCCGACTCCTCGTAGGAGCACCGCTCGCCATTCCCGGATTATCGCAAATAGGGCTTAAGCGACGCAATTACTAATTGCTTCGGGCAATTATTCTTTACATCGCGAAACGGGGGCTGGTGCAGGTCATGACGCTGGACTTAGCTTGTGGAGAGGGGAGCTGCCGGGAGCGACCCCCGCATCACGTGACACGTCCGATAAAGACGAAAATATCGGATGTGCGGGCACGGCAAGGAGGCCGCGTTATGAGGATCAGCGTGAAAATCGACGGCGTCCGTTATGACGACGATGTGGAGCCCCGGCTGCTTCTGGTGCACTACCTGAGAGAGCAGGCCGGCCGGACCGGGACCCCCATCGGCTGCGATACCTCGAATTGCGGTGCGTGCACCGTGCTGATGAACGGCCGGTCGGTGAAAAGCTGCTCGGTGCTGGCGGTCCAAGCCGACGGGGCTGAGATCACCACCATCCAGGGGCTCGCCGGCGACCCGGGCGAACTGCATCCGTTGCAGCGGGCATTCCACGAGGAGCACGCGCTCCAGTGCGGGTACTGCACTCCCGGCATGATCATGGCCGCTGTCGACCTGCTCGGCGATAACCCCCACCCCACCGAGGAAGAGGTCAGGGACGGGCTTGAGGGCAACCTGTGCCGATGCACCGGCTACCAGAACATCGTCCGCGCGGTCCTGCGGGCCGCGCACGCCAGCGAGGCAGAGGAGGTGACCGCATGACCACCGTCGACGAGACCCCGGCCGAGGTCGGAAAGGCACGCGCCCGCAAGGAAGACGCCCGGCTGATCACTGGCCAGACCAACTGGACCGACAACATTACGCTGCCCGGGCTGGTGCACGTCGCCTTCGTGCGCAGCCCGTACGCGCACGCCAGGATCACGTCGGTCGATGTGTCCGCCGCACGCGAGGCGCCTGGCGTCCTCGCCGCTTATTCCGGCGCCGACTTTGCCCCGGAGCAGGGCTCGCTGCCCTGCGCATGGCCGGTCACGCCGGACATCGTGATGCCCGAGCATCCGTCGATGGCCGTGGATACCGTCCGGTACAGCGGCGAGATCGTGGCGTGCGTGGTGGCCCGTGATCGGTACGCGGCGGCCGACGCGGCCGAACTCGTCGACGTGACGTACGAAGCCCTCGAGCCGGTGCTGGACATGGAGACCGCTCTGACCCCTGGCTCCGTTAAGGTCCACGAGGCTGGGAACAAGTCGTTCACCTGGACGCTGGTCAACGGGGACCTGGACGGCGCATTCCGTGACGCCCCCGTGGTGATCGAACGTACCTACCGCCAGCAGCGGCTGATCCCGTCGGCCATGGAGCCGCGGGCCGTCGTCTGTGCCCGGGTCGGGGACGAGTACACGATGTGGACCTCCACGCAGATCCCGCACGTGCTGCGCGTGATGCTCGCGCTCGTCACGGGCATCCCCGAGCACAAGCTGCGCGTGATCGCGCCGGATGTCGGCGGCGGCTTCGGCTCGAAGCTTCAGGTCACCGCCGAAGAGGTGCTGGCACTGCTGCTCGCGCGCAAGCTGGGTCGTCCGGTGAAGTGGACCGAGTCCCGGTCAGAGGGCAACGTGGCCGTGCACCACGGGCGCGACCAGATACAGCGGCTGCGGCTGGCGGCTACCTCCGACGGTCGCGTCCTCGCCCTCGACGTCGACCTGCTCGCGAACATGGGCGCGTACCTGATGCTGCTCACGCCGGGCGTGCCGCTCCTCGGGGCGTTTATGTTCAACGCGATCTACAAGATGGAGGCCTACCGGTTCAGCTGCACCGGCGTGTTCACCACCATGACCCCCACTGATGCCTACCGGGGGGCCGGACGGCCCGAGGCGACGTACGCCATCGAGCACCTGATGGACGACCTCGCCGCCGAGCTTGGGATGGACCCGCTTGAACTGCGCGAGCGGAACTGGATCAGGCACGAGGAGTTCCCGTACACCACGATCGCGGGGCTGACCTACGACTCGGGCAACTACGAGGCCGCCACGGCGACCGCCAGGCAGTTGTTCCACTACGACGAGCTGCGCAAGGAGCAGTCCGAGCGGAACTCGGCCGTCTCCCCCGTGCGCCTCGGTATTGGGATCTCGACATTTACCGAAATGTGCGGACTCGCGCCGTCGCGCGTCCTCGGTTCGCTCGCCTATGCGGCCGGCGGGTGGGAACACGCTTCGATCCGGATGCTGCCCACCGGCAAGGTGGAGGTCGTCACCGGTTCGAGCGCTCACGGCCAGGGGCACGAGACGGCATGGTCGCAGATCGTGGCCGACCAGCTTGGCGTGCCGTTCGAGGACGTCCGCGTGCTGCACGGCGACACGGCCATCGCACCCAAGGGCATGGACACCTACGGGTCCCGGTCGCTCGTCGTGGGCGGCACCGCGCTCGTCAACGCCTGCGACAAGGTGAGGAACAAGGCCCGCGTCATCGCGGCGGCAATGCTCGAAGTGTCGCCGGACGACCTGGAATGGGATGCGGGGCGCTGGGCGGTCCGCGGTGACCCCGACCAGGGAAAGTCGATCGGCGAGATCTCCTTCGCCGCGTTCGCCGCGCACGACCTGCCGGACGGGGTCGAGCCCTCGCTCGACTCCGACGCGACCTACGACCCGGACAACTTCTCCTTCCCGCACGGCACGCACCTGTGCGCGGTGGAGGTGGACACCGAGACGGGCCAGGTGCACATCCGCTCTTACGTCGCGGTCGACGACGTCGGCGTCGTGGTAAACCCGCTGATCGTCGAGGGCCAGGTGCACGGCGGGATCGCACAGGGCGTCGCGCAGGCGCTGTACGAGGAGGCCGCGTACGACTCTTCTGGCAACCTGATCACCGCCTCGCTCGCGGACTACCTGATCCCCTCGGCGGCAGACCTGCCGTCGTTCACGACGGCGCGGACCACAACCCCCTCCACGCTGAACCCGCTCGGTGTCAAGGGCGTCGGCGAGGCCGGCACGATCGCGTCCACCCCAGCCGTGGTGAACGCGATCGTCGATGCGCTCCGCCCGTTCGGGGTGATCGATGTTCCCATGCCCTGCACGCCTGAGCGCGTGTGGCGGGCCATCCAGGAAACGCGCTCGGAAGGAGCCGCGCCGTGATCCCGGCTAAGTTCGACTACACGCGGCCGTCCTCGCTCGACGAGGCGATGTCCGCGCTTGCCGCAGGCGACGAGGACGCGAAGGTGATCGCGGGCGGGCAGTCGCTGCTGCCGCTGCTCCGGCTGCGCTTCTCTTATCCGTCTGTCCTGGTCGACGTGGGCGGACTCGATGAACTGCGCGGCGTCCGCGACCTCGGTTCATCACTTGAGGTCGGCGCGCTCACCACGCACTACGAGCTAACCCGCGATCCGCTCATCGCCGCCCATTGCGGCCTGCTCGCGCAGGCGGCGGGGACGATCGCGGACCCGGCGGTGCGGCACCGGGGCACGATCGGCGGAGCGCTCGCGCACGCCGACCCGGCCGGGGACCTGCCCGCCGTCATCACCGCGCTTGACGCGGCACTGGTCGTGTCCGGGCCGGGTGGATCGCGATCAATTTCGCCGGCGGACTTCTTCGTCGACTACCTCACGACCTCGCTTGCCCCGGAGGAGATCCTCACCGCAATCCGGGTGCCGAAGCTAGACGGCTGGGGCTACCGGTACGAGAAGTTCCACGTCACCGCGCAGGCCTGGGCGATCGTCGGGGTGGCCGCGGTCGCCCAGCGGTCCAACGGGCACCTGAGCGCGGCCCGGGTCGGCCTCACCAACATGGGCTCGGTACCGGTCCGCGCGCACGCGGTCGAGCAGGCGGTGGCCGGCTGCGACGCGTCGACTGCCGCGCTCGCGGCCGCCGCGGCCCGCGCCGACGAGGGCACGAACCCGCCAACCGACCTGCGGGGCGCGTCGGACTACCGGCGGCACCTCGCCCGCGTCCTCACCGGCCGCGCCCTCGCCGCGGCCGCCGGCATCTAATCGCCGCAGTAAGGAGTAACCTTTCCGCATGGCTATAGAGCTTGACAATTCATTCACTGTCCCGGTGCCGCCCGAGCAGGCCTGGGATGTCCTGCTTGACGTTGAGCGGATCGCCCCGTGCATGCCCGGTGCCAGTGTCCTGTCGATCTCGGATGACGGCAATGAGATCGAGGGCCAGGTCAAGGTCAAGCTCGGCCCGCTTTCCCTCACTTACAAGGGCACCGCCAAGTTCACCAGTAAGGACGAGGCGAACCGCACGATTGCGATCGAGGCGACCGGCAAGGAGACCCGCGGCGCGGGCACCGCGTCAGCGAACGTACAGGCCAGTCTCAAGCCCGCAGACGACACGGGCAGCACGCTCGTGTCGATTCACACCTCGCTGAACGTGACCGGCCGTCCCGCGCAGTTCGGCCGTTCGCTGCTGCCCGAGGTGAGCGGCAAGCTCATCGCGCAGTTTGCATCGAACCTGGAGGCACTGATCGCCTCAGAAAACGCGTCTCCGGCTTCCGAGGAGACCGCCTCCCCCGAGGCCGACGGGGCGGCGGCCGACTCTTCCGGCGAGGCAGCGCCCGTGTCCGACGCCGCCGAGCCTGCCCCCGCCCCGGTAATCAAGCAGGAAGAGTCGCTCAACGCCGTCAAGTTCGTCGTCGTCCCGGTCCTGAAGCGTGTCATCCCGGTCGCGGCCGTCGGCGCGGTGATCGCGATCGTCATCCGCAGGCTGACCAGCGGGAAGAAGAAGTCCTAGCGGGCTGCCCGCCACCCGGCCGCCTACGGGACCAGGACCTCGGTGATCGGGAGGGACGAGTCGGCGGGCAGCGCCAGCGTGGACGGGGGACGGCCCGCGGCCACCACCGAGGCGCCCAGTGCCGCCACCATCGCACCGTTGTCCGTACACAGGCCGGGACGGGGCACGCGGAGCCTTATGCCAGCGCTCTCGCACCGGGCCGCGGCCAGGGCGCGCAGCCGGGAGTTGGCCGCTACGCCGCCGCCGATCACCAGGTCGGTGACCCCATTCCCCCGGCAGGCGGCAACCGCCTTGCGGGTCAGCACGTCGGCGACCGCCTCCTGGAAGGAGGCGGCGACGTCGGCGACCGGAACCGGCTCCCCAGCGTCTTCGCGGGCCTCGACCCAGCGGGCCACCGCGGTCTTAAGGCCCGCGAAAGAGAAGTCCAGGGTGCCGTCGTGCATCTTGGCGCGCGGGAACCTGATCGCGTCGGACGCCCCTTCCTTAGCCGCCCGGTCAATCGGCGGACCGCCGGGGAACGGCATGCCGAGCACCCGGGCCACCTTGTCGTAGGCCTCGCCGGCCGCGTCGTCGATCGTCGCGCCAAGCGGGCACACTTCTCCGGTCACGTCCGGCACGAGCAGCAGCGACGAATGACCGCCAGAGACGAGCAGAGCCACGCAGGGGGCGGGCAGCGGTCCGTGCTCAAGCTGGTCGACGGCGACGTGTGCCGCCAGGTGATTCACTCCGTAGAGCGGTTTGCCGAGCGCGTAGGCGTAGGCCTTCGCGGCGGCGACGCCCACCATGAGCGCCCCGGCCAGCCCGGGTCCGGCCGTCACCGCGACGGCGTCGATGTCGGACGGCCTGACGCCTGACTTGGCGAACGCGCCCTCGAGGACCGGAACCATGGCTTCCAGGTGCGCTCGGCTGGCCACCTCGGGCACCACCCCGCCGAACCTGGCATGCTGGTCCATTGACGATGCGATCTCGTTGGCAAGCAGTTCTCTGCCTCGGACGATGCCCACGCCCGTCTCGTCGCATGACGTCTCGATGCCAAGCACCAGCGGCTCAGCTGTCCGCGCGTTCATCGCAGGTCCTTGCGCATCACGATCGCGTCCATTCCTGAGGGCTGGTAATAACCCCGGCGCACGCCGAGGTCCTCGAATCCACGGTGGAGGTAGAGGCCGTGCGCCCGTGGGTTGTCCGCGCGGACCTCTAGGAATACCTCCCGGCAGGCCCGGTCCCTGGCGGCGGTGAGCAGCGTCTCAAGCAGCGCCGAGCCGATTCCCTGGCCCCAGTAGGCCTGGCGGACCGCGATCGTCAGCACATCGGCCTGTGTCCCGCCGGGAATGAACATGATCCCGGCGTAGCCCGCCATCACGGGTCCGCTGGCAGCGCCGCGCCCGCTCACGATGTCTCTGTCCGCGACCCCGCCGTCGCCCGCGTCGGCCTCGGCGATGAGGTACAGGCGGCTCTCTCGCGGCTGGGCGACCTCGTCGGCGAACATCTCCGGCGTCCACGGGTCGTCCGGAAACAGTTCATGCTCAAGCGCCATAACGTCCACCAGGTCGGCGGGAACCATCGCCCGCAGCCGCGCCGCGGTGCCAGGAGGCGTCATCTTGTCATCGGACAATGATGTCCTACGACCGCGATGAATGTTCACCGGGAATCACCGACCGGGCGGACATCGGGGGGGCGCTCCCCCGGGAGATGACTGGTCACCCGCTTGGGCGCGCCTGGCTCGCGGGCGTCGGGACGCCGCAGGTACAGCGGCTCGGGCGGGAGCAGCTTCTTGTCCGGATCCCCGGCGGCAAGGGCGGTCAGCGCCACCCGGCAAAGCGTCGCGGCCGCGGGGAAGGCCGGTCCGAGGCCGTCCGGGAGCACCTCGGGGTAGAGCATCGGCCCCTCGCCCGCTGCGGGCAGCCCGGATGCGGGGATCAGCGCGGGCTTTGACACCTCCGGGCCCACGATCCGCCGTCCGCTGGCGTCATAGCGGGCCCAGTAAAGCTCTCGCCGCCGTGCGTCCGTGGCCACGAGGAAATCTTCCCCGCCGTAGTCCACATCGGCGGCGATAACGTCCAGGGTGCACAGGCCGTACACCGGGATGCCGAGCGCGGCGCCAAGCACGCGCGCGGTCACCAGCCCGACGCGCAGGCCGGTGTAGGGACCGGGGCCTACTCCGACCACGACGCCAGTCAGGTCACGCGGCGACGCACCCGCGTCGGCGATCACTTTGGCGATGGCGGGCGCGAGCAACTCCGCGTGGCGGTGAGCGTCGACAGTGACGAGCTGGGCCAGCGGCTGGCCGCCGTCATGCAACGCGACCGTCACCGCGGGTGTCGCGGTGTCCAGACCGAGCAGCAGCACGACCATTGAGGGTAGTCGGCGCAGCGACTACTTGGCGATTTGAGACGCCATTTCGTTCGCGACGGTCGTCGCCGCGGTGGTGAGGTCGCTGATGGACACGGGTCCGTACTTCTTGCTGCCGCTGGTCTGGTCAAGGCCGTCCACCACGACGGTGATGATGACGTTGCGGTAGCGGACGTAGACGTTGTCCACGTCCGTGACCGCGCCGCCCCGGTCGAATACCTGGGTGGCCTGGAAGGCGGATGTCTGGCTACCGCCTGGCATCCCGGTCAGGTCCGTTACCGTCGCCTTTGGCTGCCCGCTCTTCGGCCCCGGCGACGTGTACCCGTTCTCGAACTCCTGGTAGGCATCTTCCGCGGCGAAGGTGGCACTGCCGTCTCCTGAAGCGAGCCCGCTCGGCGAGTAAGCCTGCAACTGCACCTCAAGCACCCGGTACGTCGGCGCGGCATCCAGCGTCCAGGTGCACTGCGTGTTGGCACCGGAGTTAAGCGGCGGGGCGGCCTGGCTACGCGTGCCCGGCAGGAACTGGTTCAGCGTCGAGGCCGGAACCGTCGTACACGGGTCGGGCACCTGCTGCAGTTCGCCGGGCAGGAAGTTAGTCACGAAGCTACCGAAACCGAGGTTGGCCGCCCCGGGTCCGCCGCTCAACAGGTAGCTGACGACCCCGACCGCCAGGGCGAGCACAACTCCGACCGCGATCAGCAGCCGACGGCGCTTGCGCCTGCCTGCCCGCTGCTCGTCCGGCGACTCCAGGCCACGTCGGTGCCAGCGCTCGGAGAACGCCTCCA
Source organism: uncultured Actinomycetota bacterium (assembly GCA_963785645.1). Taxonomy (GTDB): domain Bacteria; phylum Actinomycetota; class Actinomycetes; order Streptosporangiales; family Streptosporangiaceae; genus Trebonia. The sequence continues at coordinate 34,530 of CAWAWG010000009.1, read as the reverse complement.
CGGAATCGGGCTCGGCCCAGGAAGGTGCCTCTTCGACTTGCTGGCGCGGCGGCCGCTGCTCCTGGACCGGCTGCGCTGGCCGCGGCTGATCCGCCGGGTACTGAGGCGCCTGCTGGTCCGGCCAGGGCGCCTGCCCCTGCCTGGCATAGGCTCCGTCCGGATGGGCCCCATCCGGACGAGCACCGCCGTACTGGCCGCCGCCGTAACCGCCGTTCGCCGACGCCTGACCGCCCGGCGGTTGGCCGGGTCCGCCAGCACCCTGGTAGCCGCCGTAGCCGCCGGGCTGTCCGGCCTGCCCCGGCTGACCTCCTTGCGCACGGCCGTCCCGCGCTCTGGCGTCCTGGGGACGGATCGGTGCGAGATCGGGGAACTCCCGCTGGTCCTGCGGCGTGGCATCATACCCCTGCCACTCAGGCACGTCGCTGTCTTGACGTGCCCGGCGGCCACGCGGTCGGCCGGGGAATGACCCATGCTGAGTCACGGCATGCCTCCGGTGAGGGTTGTGACCTAGTACCAGGTAGAACGTACAAAGCGGAACGGTACAAAGCCGAACTATAGACGATCGGCGGGGCTCGCGAGTGGCAACTTGATGCCTTCCCAGCGCCCGCCGACTGCGGAAATTCGCACCGTACGCGGCAAGTCCCCGGCCGTGTCGTCGGGATCGTCGTCAAGCACGGCACCATCACCCACGGGACCGTCGGCCGCCTCCGGGGTGATCGCGATTTCCAGACGGTCGGCCGCCAGCCCCTCGGCCAGTCCTTGGCCCCATTCCACCACTGTTACCGCGGCGGCGGAGTCGGTGTCCAGGTCAAGGTCGTCTAGTTCGAGCACGCTGCCGAGCCGGTAGGCGTCGGCGTGCACGAGCGCGGGCCGCGGTATGCCCGCCGACGCCTGCTCCACCGGCGGATGTACCCGGGCGATCACGAATGTTGGCGATGTGATCGGTCCGCGCACACCCAGACCGTCACCGATCCCCTTGGTCAGCGTGGTCTTGCCCGCGCCGAGGCCGCCGCTGAGAATCACCAGGTCCCCGGCGCGCAGCACCGTGGCGAGAGATCGACCGAGCGAGCGCATCTGCTCGGCCGTGGCGACGGTCAGCGAAACGTTACTCATGGTGGGACCTGGGCACGCGTGCGCCGATACCCGTAACGACCTCGTACGAAATCGTTCCGAGAGCCTCGCCCCATTCCTGAGCGGTCGGTTCCCCGTCGTCCCCCGGCCCGAAGAGCACGATCTCTTCCCCTTCCGCCACCGGCTCGTCGCCGAAGTCGATAACCAGTTGGTCCATGCACACCGTGCCGACGATCGGCCACCGGCGGCCGCGAGCGGCCACGAGCGGCAGGCCGGTCGCCGCGCGCGGTATCCCGTCCGCGTAGCCGAGCGGCACGAGGCCGAGTGTCGTCTCGCGCGGCGTTGTGTACCGGTGCCCGTACGACACCCCCGTCCCCGCGGGTACCCGCTTCACCAGGACCAGCCTGGCCCGCAGCGTCATGGCGGGCCGCAGCCACGCCGGCGCTCCGCCGGGGAGCGTGGCCAGGCCATAGCCGCCACCGCCGATCCGCACGAGGTCGTAGCGGGCCTGCGGCACGTCGAGCGCCGCCGCGGTATTAGCGATGTGGCGCAGTTGCGGCGTGATGCCCGCGCTCTCGGCGGCTCCCAGAGCCTCCTTGAACGCGTCCAGTTGCGCCTCGATCGACGGGTTGCCCGGCTCGTCCGCCGAGGCGAAGTGCGACCAGACTCCGACGACGACAATGCCGCCGTCGGCCTGCGCCCGCCGGGCCTCGGCCAGTACTGCGGGCCAGTCCGCGGCGGTGGCCCCGCCCCGGCTGAGCCCGGTGTCCGCCTTCAGGTGCACCCGCGCCGGGCGTCCGGCAACCTCGGCGGCGGCGGCAAGCTGCCGCACCATGCCGGCCGACCCCGCTGCCAGGTCCACGTCAGCGGCGATCGCTTCCACATGGTTATCGGTGCCGATCGCCATCAGGCTCAGCAGCGGTACGTCTACGCCTGCCCGGCGAATCTCAAGCGCCTCGGCGACGTGCACCACGCCAAGCCAGTCCGCGCCGCCGCGCACGGCGGCCTGGGCCGCGGGAACCGCTCCGTGGCCGTACCCGTTGGCCTTGACGACCGCCATGACCGCTGCGGGCGCCACGTGCGCGCGCAGCGCCGCGATGTTCCTCGTGATCGCGCCGAGCTCGATGCTTGCCTCAGCATGGCCGTACATGCCCATCATGCTATTTGAGCCGACACCGCGCGGAACGCCAGCGGAAGAGCCCGGACGACATCGGAGGCGCCGATCGGCGCTTCCCCTTCCGTACCCCCGCGCGCGGCAATTCGGGCGGCCAGCCCGTGCAGGTACGCGGCGGAAATCGCGGCCTGGGGCGGCAGCAGGCCCTGCGCGAGCAGCGCGCCGGCCAGCCCGGCGAGTACATCGCCGCTTCCCGCGGTAGCGAGCCACGGCGTCCCCGTCGTGTTCACAAGCACCGGGTCGAGCCCGTCTGGCGGCGCGATCACCGTTGTCGAGCCCTTAAGCAGCACGCAGGCACCGAGCTGGGCGGCCGCGCGCCGCGCGTACTCAAGCCGCCTCGCCTCGATGTCGGCCGGGTCCGCGTCAAGCAGCCTGCCAAGCTCGCCCGCGTGCGGGGTGAGCAGTGTCGGTGCGGTCCGCGGCAGCAGTTCCCGGTGCCGGGCGAGAAGAGTCAGGCCGTCCGCGTCAATGAGTACCGGCAGGCTGGTGGCGAGTATGGCCGAAAGCCGCCGGGCCGCCGCGTCGTCGGTCCCCATGCCCGAGCCCACTGTCCACGCCTGGACCCGGCCCACGTCGTCAGGGAACAGCGAGCCACCGTCGGACGAGTCGGAACTGTCAGACGGGCCGGGTTGAGGTGATTCCGAACGGGTCCGTGTTTCACCTGACAGCTCAGTTATGACCACCTCGGGGTGGACAGGACGGACAGCGGCCGCGGCACCAGGGAAGGTGACAAGCCGGACCATGCCCGCCCCGCCGTGGACGGCACCCCCGGTCGAGAGCAGCGCGGCTCCGGTGTAGCGGTCACTGCCGGTCAGCAGGCCGAGCACGCCGCGCCGGTACTTGTCCGACTCCGCCGTCGGGCGCGGAAGCATCGCGGCAATGTCGCGGGCCTGGGGCGCGCTTGCGGCCGACGGCCCGTCGAGATAAGGGCCAAGTCCGATATCAACGAACTCGACGACCCCGGTCTGGCCCGCACCCGGGTCGATCAGCAGCCCCGGCTTCACCGCCCCGAAGGTGACCGTGACCTGAGCCCGCACGGCCGGCCCGGCGACCGCTCCGCTGTCCGCGTCGATGCCGGACGGCAGGTCAACCGCGACGGTTACGGCGTTTCGCGCACTAGCTGCGAGCTGCGCGAGCGTGGCATAGGGCTCCCGGAGTCCCCCCTTACCGCCGATCCCGAGCAGCCCGTCGACGATCAGATCGGCATGTCCGATGGCACTCCGCACCTCATGCCCAACGTCATACCGGTCTTGCCCACCGTGCCCCGACTGGCCCGCCGGACCACCCAGATCTGTCGGCATCGCGTCCGGACCAGGAGGCACAACGGCAACAATTCGGCCCCCAGCGCCCACCAGCGCCCGGGCAGCCTCCCCGTGTATGCGCGCCCCCGCCTGCACAGCGGTCACGGCCGCCCCCCGCCGTGCCAGCCGCTCCCCCGCGTACAGCGCGTCTCCGCCGTTATCCCCCGTCCCCGCGAGAATCACCACTCGCGCCCCGTACACCCCGCCCACGCCGTCCCGGAGCAGCCCCGCACAGACGGAAGCAAGCCCAGCCGCCGCCCGCTGCATAAGAGCCCCTTCGGGCACGAGCGCCATCAATTTGGCTTCCGCCGCCCGCACCTGAGAAACCGAATACGCATCCCGCATAACCCCAGTCTCCCAGCCCTCGCCCCGACCCGCGCCACTGCCACTGCCACTGCCACTCAAGCGCCCGCGCCATCATGCGGCCCGCTTCGTGAAATACCCGGCTTGTCGCGACGGACCAGCGCCCGACACCCCGGATGCTGGGACCTACCCGCCGGGACTGGGGCTTGCTGTCCCCAGCGCGTGCGGGCTTTGTCCGGGATGTCCAGCCGTCGCCGCGACTCGGCTCATGATCACGGAAGAAAAACATCAAATGAGCTGCAAATCCTCCACGAAAGGAAAATCCTTCGCGATCATGAGGGCGACCGCCCTGGAACGTTTCATGAAAAATCCGGCATGTCGCGGCGCGCCAGCGCCCGACATGCCGGTGCAACGTCAAGCCAGGTGGGCTGCCGCCAGGATGGTGGATGCTTAGACACGCCATAGGGGCTGTTTCAGAATGCGATTCACAAGTTTTCGCGCCCCACTCAGCACGCACTTTGGTCGTATCCGAGCGGGGTGCTCCCCACATCGGCGGCGCAGGATCGACCTCGGGGCGACAGCTCCCCCATCTCGGTGGCGAAGCAAGTGAATCTGCAACAGCCCCCATAGCGATAATAGCGATCCACTATCTTTCCGAGCCCCGTCAGGCCATTCATCGATTTCATGAAATTTCCGGCATGTCGGGCGCGCCAGCGCCCGACATGCCGGAAGCACGGACCTGCGCGCCAGCGCCCGACATGCCGGAAGCACGGACCTGCGCGCCGCCCCCCAGGAAGGCTTTGGTGAGGTCGGCGAATCGCGCCACCCGATGCCCCCCCCGCGGCAGCCCCACGCCGAAGGCGAAGCAATAGCCAAGGCGATACGCAAGCGGCAGCCATGTCGGGAGACTCTTGACGGGCTACGGCAGCGCCAGCCCCACGCCGGAGGCGACAGCAATAACCAGACACCACACAAGCGGCAGCCGAGCCGACAGACCCTTGACCCACGATGGCTGTGCCAGCCTCACGCCGAAGGCGAAGTAATGACTGGGCGATATGCAAGCGACAGCCGAACGGGCAGACTCTTGACACCCGATGGCTGCGTCAGCCCGACGCCGAAGGCGAGGTAATGACTAGGAGATACGCGAGCGGCAGCCGAACGCCGAAGGCGAGGTAATGACTGGGGATACGCGAGGCGTGAGCGGCCGATGGCAGGCCGAAGGCCGTCAGCGTTGGGGCTGGGCTTCTCTGAGCGGAGGACAGGGCGGGGGCGGGGGAGATTTCCTCGCGACCTTCCGAAGGAGCGTCGCGAGAAATCTTCCCGCGTACCAGCCAACTCACCCTAAGGTCTTGATCTTGACTTAAGTCTTTGAACTTGATCTAAGGTCTTGATCTTGACTTAAGTCTTTGAACTTGACTTAAGTCCTTGATCTTGACTTTGAATTTGACTTAAGCCTTCGACCTTGACCTTGCCGTAAAAAATCCGCAGAAAATCAGGACATCGCCCGACGGACCGCGTCCGCCAGGCGGTCGGCGATCTGGTGCGCGATCTCGGCGTGCCGCGACTCGACCATGACGCGGATAACCGGCTCAGTCCCGCTAGGCCGCAGCAGCACTCGCCCGGCGTCGCCAAGCTCGGACTTCGCGGCGCTCACGGCCTCGGCGAGCGCCGGGTCGGCGATCGCCCTGTTCTTATTGCCGCGGACGTTGATCAGCACCTGCGGATACCTGGTCATGATCTTCCCGGCGGCGGACACGGGAACGCCGATGCCGTTGACCGCGGCGAGCAGGTGCAACCCGGTCAGCACGCCATCGCCGGTAGTGGCGTGCCCCATCTGGATGATGTGCCCAGATTGCTCGCCGCCGAGGATGTAGCCGCCGTCCCGCATGGCGGCGTAGACATGCTTGTCGCCAACCGGAGTCTCGATCACCGTGATGCCGGACTCGCGCATCGCGACATGGAATCCGAGGTTGGACATTACGGTCACGACCACGGTGTCGCCGACCAGCTGGTTGCTGCGCTTCAGCTGCGACGCGAGCACGGCGAGGATCTGATCTCCGTCGAGGGGCTGGCCGTCGTTGTCGATCGCCAGGCAGCGATCCGCGTCGCCGTCGAAGGCGAGGCCGGCATCGGCACCATGCTCAAGCACCGCGGCCGCCAGCGTCTCCAGGTGAGTGGACCCGACGCTCGCGTTGATGTTCAGTCCGTCCGGCGCGGCACCGATGGCGATGACCTCGGCGCCGGCCCGGCGCAGCGCACGCGGGCCGATGCTGTAGGCGGCACCGTGCGCGCAGTCCACGACGACGCGCATTCCGTGCAGCGGAGGCTGCCCCGACGCCGACAGGGGCAGCGTAGCGAGCAGGTGATCCAGGTAGGTCTCGTGCGCGGAGTAAGCGTCGGTGACTCGCCCGAAGCCAAGGTGAGGCAGGCCGACGGTGGGATCCGCCGCCGCGGGTGCCACCACCGGCAGTGCGCAGCCCCGCCTCGATCTCGTCTTCCATCTTGTCCGGCAGCTTGACGCCGGATCGACCGAAGAACTTGATCCCGTTGTCAGCGGCGGGGTTGTGGCTCGCGGACAGCACGACGCCGAAGTCCGCGTTGAGTGCTCCGGTGAGGTATGCGACACCGGGAGTCGGGATGACGCCGAGCCGGAGCACGTCGACCCCGGAGCTTGCCAGCCCCGCGACGACGGCGGCCTCAAGGAAATCACCGGAAGCCCGTGAGTCACGACCGATGACGGCGGCTGGGCGGCGCTCGTCCGACCAGAAACGGTCGCGGCAGGTACCAGTACAGGCACCGCCGCGACCGCTAGGTCGAGAGCAAGCTGGGCGGTCAGTTCAACCCCAGCAACCCCGCGAACACCGTCAGTACCGAAAATTCGGCCCATATCAGTAGCTATGGGTGGCCAGCCGATGGCTAGCGCTTGGAGTACTGAGGAGCCTTACGGGCCTTCTTGAGTCCGTACTTCTTCCGCTCCGTCGCCCGGGCGTCCCGGGTGAGGAATCCGGCCTTCTTCAGTGGCGGCCGGTTCTCCGGGTCGACAAGCGTCAGCGCACGGGCCACGCCAAGCCGCAGCGCGCCGGCCTGACCGGAGACGCCACCGCCGCCGATGCGCGGCGATAACGTCGAAGTTGCCCTCGGCACCGAGCGTCACGAACGGCTCGCTGACGATCTGCTGGTGAACCTTGTTCGGGAAGTAGGCCTCAAGCGTCCGGCCGTTGATCTTCCACTGGCCCGTGCCAGGCACGATGCGCACGCGGGCGATAGCCTCCTTGCGGCGGCCCAGGCCGTTGGCGTGACCGGTGACCACCGGGCGGCGCGCGGTGCGCGGCGCGGAGGCCTCAGGGGACTCGGTGGTGTACTCCGACGGGGCGTTCTCGCCGTCGAGCTCGTCTGTCTCAGCGACAAGCTCCGGGTCGAAGTATGCCGTGTCGTCTGCGGGCGTCTCTACGCCAGTGGGCTCGGCCACGTTGCTCTTCCTCACGCTTCCTTGCGGCGCTACTGGGAAATCTGCCGGATCTCGTACGGCTGCGGCTGCTGCGCCTGGTGAGGGTGCGTCGGGCCCGCATAGACCTTGAGCTTGCTGAGCGTCTTACGGCCGAGGGAGTTCTTGGGGAGCATCCCCTTGATCGCCTTCTCGACCGCGCGCTCCGGGTGCTTAGCCATCAGGTCCGCGTAGCTGACGCGCTCGGAGACCGCCCGGGTAGCCGGAGTGCCGGTAGGCCTTCTTGTCCTCCAGCTTGGCCCCGCTCAGCGAGATCTTGTCCGCGTTGATCACGATGACGAAGTCACCGGTGTCAACGTGCGGAGCGAAAATGGGCTTGTGCTTGCCCGCGCAGCAGCACCGCCACATGGCTGGCCAGGCGGCCGAGCACGACGTCGGTGGCGTCGATGACATGCCACTGACGCGTGATGTCACTGTCCTTCGGGCTGAAAGTGCGCACAGTCGTTTAGCCTTCGCATGTGGTTCGTGATCCTCAAGACCCTGCTACCAGGAAGATCCAGGTGCCGGGTCAGCGCAGCTGGAAATGCTGCTCGTCGCGGATGACGCCAACGCAGCATACTCGAATCCACGCCCGCTGCCAAAGTGCGCGCAGACTCTCCTGCCGTGTATCCCCTAGCCTACCGCACCTTACAGCCTCTGAGTGCCTTACACGGGGGCCTGGGTCCAGGTCGGTCTCCCGGGATGCGGCAGGAAGCTGACCAGGTCAGCGAATATGGCGATCCGCCTCGGTCTCCTTACGGCAAAAACACATCCGGGCGTGTTGGAGCTGGTACGGACGCTACTCTCGATGATATGGGATACCGAGGTGAGGACGTCTCCGACTCGCACGGGGACTGGGGGCGCCAAACGCCTTGGCAGCAACCGCCGTCCGGCGCAGCAGGAAACACGGGCCAGGAAATCCAGCTCAGGAAAATGTTGCGCAGGGAAACACAGGGGTCCGGGGAGACGCGCCGCAAGGTTATACGGACGACGGAAGCTATCCGGCCAGCGGCGGCTACGGCTACGGCCAAGGCGGCGGCTACCCCGGGCAAGGCCAGCAGGCGCCCAGGCCACAGGACAACCAGTACACGGAACCGTACGGGCAGCAGGGCTACGGGCAGCAGCGGCTACGAGCAGTACGACGGCTACGGACCCGGGCCGCGCCAGAGCACGGCGCCGGGGGATACAGCGGCACAGCCGGATACGGACAGTACGGCCAGCCGGACGACTACGGTCACGACCGCGGGCCGGCCCATCCTCCGGATACGGCCAGGGCCAGCCAGGTTACGATCAGCGGCCCACGGGCGGATATGCCCCCGGAGGTGGCTACCAGGATCCGGGTGGCTACCAGGATCCGGGCGGCAGCTACGGCCAGCCTCCTTCGCGTCTGGCACTGCCCGCAGGCAGCGGCAGCAGTAGCTACCCGGTACCGGGGACAGGCACCGGCAGTTACCAGGCACAGAGCGGCGGCGGCAGCAGCTACCCGGCGCAGGGACAGGCACCAGCAGCTATCCGGCCCAGAGCGGCAGCTACCCAGCGCAAGGCGGCACCGGCACTTACCCGGCGCAAGGCGGCGGCAGCGGCGGCTACCCAAAGCAGGGCGGCAGTGGCAGCTACCAGGCGCTGCCGAGCGGCCAGGGCGGCTACCCGGCCGAGGATGCGGGGAACGACTGGTACGGCGGCCAGCCCGCCGCCGCGAACGGCGCGAGCTTCGCCGACACGGGCACCTACCGGCTCAACGGCCGGGTCATCGACGAGTACGGCACTGGACCCCGCGGTGCGCTGCGCGACCCGGCTCGCGGATACCGCAGGCCAACAGGAGCGGCCAGCAGCGACCCGCGCGGTGATGCCAGGGGCCGGGATCCTGCCCGCAGCTACGGGCAGGCGCGAGCCGCAGCAGGCAGGCCAGGACAGGGCACAACCGGCGGTTGCGCCGGGACCCGACGCCCGCGGCGGGTACGCCGCGCCTGATGCGTACGCCGCGCCCGGATACGGCGGCTACGACGGGGCAGCCGTCCTCGTCCCCGGACCGCACCCGCAGCCGCCGGCCCTGACGGCGACGAGTACCGCGACTACGAGGACGAACTTACGACCGACCGACGATCCCTACCAGGACCGCTACGGCGGCGTCGGACCCGACACGACCGGGGAGCCGACCGAGGACCGCGGAGAGGACAGCGCAGGGAGTCGGGCAGCCGGGCCGCGCTCGGCCCGCTCAGCGGCAAGCGCCTGCTTTACGCCGCGATCGCCGTCGTCGCCGTCGGAATCGTCGGCGTCGCGGCCTACGTCTTCCTGCTTAAGCCGAGTTCCCCAGCCGAGCAACCTCAATGCCCAGGGACCGCTGCCCACCGTCAGGCGCACAGCCATCGCAGCAGGCGTGCGCGCAGCAGCTTGGCACCTACTGCCACATCGAGGCGCGCGACTGACGACCCCACGCCGCTCACCATCGCCGAGCTCTTCCCGCCCGCGTTCACCAACGAGCACGGACAAGACCTCGTACTCGCTCGTCTCCACCAAGCTGGACACGACCTGCTCAGAACGCGGTGATCGGCCCGACGCTGATCAAGGCACTGCAGACCGGCAAGTGCACTCAGGTGGTGCGCGCCAGCTACGTGTCTGGCGACAACAAGATCATGGGCACGATCGGCGTCGTCAACCTGTCGACGACGAACGAGGCGCACGACGCGGGCAAGGTGGTCGGCCAGAACGACTTCATCGCCCCGCTGACATCCGCCAAGGGAGTCGCGAGCAAGCTCGGCAACGGCACCGGCGTCGTCGAGGCAGAGTTCAAGGGCCACTACCTGATCCTCACCTGGTCCGAGTTCGTCAACGGGACCGACCCGACGACGAAGGCCGAGGACAACCAGCTTGAGCAGTTCAGCAACGACCTGGTAGAGGGCACGGCCAACGTCGACCTCAGCCAGCGCATGGTCACCGGCGCCGCTACCCCGGCCGCGCCACCCCAACCGCGTCCAAGTAAGCCGAGTAAGCGAAGAGGCTTCCCGCTTCCCGGACGCGACGGGTAAGAGCGGCCCTGGCCGCTAGCTGCCCAGGCTCCGGGTAGCGGACCTCTTCCAGTGACAGGCCGTGCGGGGAAACCACGCGTACGGCCGGGTCACGGACCGCCGTGGCAAGCACCTCAGCGGGCCAGGACGACGGGTCGGCTGCCCTCGCCCACCGGAAGCAGCGCACCGACAAGCGCACGCACCATGTTGTGACAGAACGCGTCCGCGACCACGCCCCCAACGGCCACCCCGTCCGCGTCGCGCCCCCACTCCAGCCGCCGCAACGCCCGCACCGTCGTCGCCCCCTCTCGCTGACGGCAGAACGCGGCAAAGTCATGCTCCCCAAGCAGCAATGCCGCCGCCTCATTCATGGCGCTAAGGTCCAAGGGGCGCGGGTTCCAGAGCGTGTCACGCCGCCGCAACGGGTCAGCCCGCGCCGGATCATCGCAAATCCGGTATGCATACCGCCGCCAAAGCGCCGAGAACCGCGCGTCAAACCCTTCTGGCGCGATCCCAATCGAGCGCACCCGGAGATCAGGCGGCAGCGCCCGCGAAAGCCGCCGAAGCGCGGCGTCTGCATGCGCAGCCCAGACACCGGCAGGCAAATCAGCATGAGCCGCCTGCCCCCGTGCGTGCACCCCGGAATCAGTCCGCCCGGCCACAGTGAGCCGCACGCCCTCAGGCAGCCGCAGCACATGCCCAAGCGTCTCGGACAGCACCCCTTCAACCGTCCGCCGCCCAGGCTGAGCCGCCCACCCCGAGAACTCCGTCCCGTCGTAGGAGAGATCAATCCTGACCCGCACGACAGACTCGTCAACCACGCCGTCGACCTCCCCGACCTACCGAGAAACGGGCAGCTCACAAAAGTGAGCTGCCCGTTTCTACTTCGCGATGCGAAGCGAGCGACGTTAGGCCTAGGCCTAGGCGTCGTCCGCGTCCTCGTCGATGTTCTCGGCCCCGTGAGCGCCCGCCAGGTCCGCAGCGGTCTCCGCGTCGGCCTCGGCTTCCGCTTCGATGGCCGCCCGCTGGACGTCCGCTTCCGCGTCCTCGTCGAGGTTCTCCGCTCCCTCAGCGCCGGCCAGCTCAGCCGCGGTCTCCGCGTCGGCCTCGGCCTCAGCCTCGAGGGCCGCCTCAGCGACCGCCTCCGGCACCGCCGAAGCGGCCGGACGACGGGTGCGACGACGTGGCCGGCTGCTCGTGCCAGCCTCCTCCCGGACCAGTTCGATCACGGCCATGGGGGCAGCGTCGCCCTTGCGGTGACCGATCTTCGTAATCCGGGTGTAGCCACCGGGACGGTCCGCCATCGCCGGACCGATCTCGGTGAACAGGTTGTGCACGATGCCCTTGTCGGTGATCACGGTCAGCACCTGACGACGAGCGTGCATGTCACCGCGCTTGGCGAAGGTGATCAGCTTCTCCGCATAGGGACGAAGCCGACGTGCCCGGGCCTCGGTCGTGGTGATCTTCCCGTGCTCAAAGAGAGATGTCGCCAGGTTCGCCAGCATGTGCTTCTGGTGAGCCGGGCTGCCACCCATCCGGGCACCCTTGGTTGGCGTGGGCATTGAAACCCTTTCTATCCCTTGCCCAGACTCCGCACCCTCGCCACGCGCCCGATAGAACTGGTGGTCTTCACCAGCGGGCGCGCAACCGAGGGGTGCGGGGTACGTGGGGGTCGTTCCGGGCTAATACTGCTCGGTTTCGACGTAGCTCTCATCTTCATCGCCGGTGAACGAGTCCACGGCGCTGCTCGGGTCAAACCCGGGCGGGGAGTCCTTCAGCGACAGACCCATGTCCACGAGCTTCTGCTTGACTTCCTCGATCGACTTAGCGCCGAAGTTGCGGATGTCGAGCAGGTCCTGCTCGCTGCGGGCGACGAGTTCGCCCACGGTGTGGATGCCCTCGCGCTTGAGGCAGTTGTAGGAGCGAACCGTCAGGTTCAGGTCCTCGATCGGCAGCGCCAGGTCCTGTGCCAGGGCGGCGTCACTCGGCGACGGGCCGATGTCGATGCCCTCGGCGTCGACATTCAGCTCCCGGGCCAGACCGAACAGCTCGGTCAGCGTCTTGCCGGCGCTGGCCACCGCGTCACGGGGACGCATGCACTGCTTGGTCTCGACGTCCAGGATGAGCCGGTCGAAGTCGGTACGCTGCTCGACCCGGGTGGCCTCCACCTTGTAGGTCACGCGGAGCACCGGCGAGTAGATGGAGTCGACCGGGATCCGGCCGATCTCCTGGCCCGGCTGCTTGTTCTGCGTCGCGGAGACGTAGCCACGGCCGCGCTCGACCGTGAGCTCCATCTCCAGCTTGCCCTTGCCGTTCAGCGTGGCGATGTGCAGCTCAGGGTTGTGCACCTCGACACCCGCGGGCGGTGCGATGTCCGCCGCGGTAACCGCGCCCGGGCCCTGCTTGCGCAGGTACATCACGACCGGCTCGTCGTGTTCCGAGGAGACGACAAGCTGCTTCAGGTTGAGGATGACGTCGGTGACGTCCTCCTTGACCCCCGGAACGGTGGTGAACTCGTGCAGCACGCCCTCGATGCGGATCGAGGTGACCGCCGCTCCTGGGATGGAGGACAGCAGCGTGCGCCGGAGCGAGTTGCCGATCGTGTAGCCGAAACCCGGCTCGAGCGGCTCGATCGTGAACTTAGACCGGTAGTCACCGATCTGCTCCTCCCCGAGGGAGGGGCGCTGTGCGATCAGCATTGCATTTTTCCTTTTGTCGGGAGCGCCCGCTATATGACGCTCACGGATAGGTTCAAGACCCGGCGCCTTTTGCCGGAGACTTGAACCGAGGTGTTCAAGACCCCGCGCACAAACCGCGCGGGACTTGAACCCTCTGGCCTACTTCGAGTAGTACTCGACGATCAGCTGTTCCTGGACCTGGGTGTCGATCTGGGCCCGGGCCGGAAGCTGGTGGACGAGGATGCGCATCTGGTCGGGCATGACCTCAAGCCAGGCCGGGATCGTGCGCTCGCCGGCCTCCGCGCGGGCGACGATCATCGGGGTCAGCTCAAGGGACTTGGCCGTGACCTCGACGACGTCGTTCTCGGTCACCCGGTAGGACGGGATGTCCACCCGGTGACCGTTGACGAGGAAGTGGCCGTGCCGCACGAGCTGGCGAGCCATGTCCCGGCTCTTGGCGAAGCCTGCGCGGTACACGACGTTGTCCAGGCGGCTCTCCAGGATCTGGAGCAGCGTCTCACCGGTCCGGCCGGACTTGGTGGTCGCCTCTTCGTAGTAGCCGTGGAACTGCTTCTCAAGCACGCCGTAGATGCGGCGGGCCTTCTGCTTCTCGCGGATCTGAAGCAGGTACTCGCTGTCCTTCTGACGGATCCGGCCGTGCTCACCCGGCGGGTAGGGGCGGATCTCAATCGGGCACTTCGGCGAGTCGCACTTGGAACCCTTGAGGAAAAGCTTGACCTTCTCACGGCGGCACAGCTTGCAGTCCGCCCCGGTGTAACGAGCCATCGTTCAGTCTCTCCTCAGACGCGCCGACGCTTGGGCGGGCGGCAGCCATTATGCGGAACGGGGGTGACGTCCTGGATCGAACCGACCTCAAGGCCGGTCGCCTGCAGCGACCGGATGGCGGTCTCCCGGCCGGAGCCTGGCCCCTTGACGAAGACGTCCACCTTGCGCATGCCGTGCTCCATGGCACGGCGCGCAGCGGCCTCCGCGGCCTGCTGGGCGGCATACGGGGTCGACTTGCGCGAACCCTTGAACCCGACCTGTCCTGAGGACGCCCACGAGATGACGTTCCCGGTCGGGTCGGTGATCGAGACGATGGTGTTGTTGAACGTAGACCGGATGTGCGCGTGCCCGTGGGCTACGTTCTTCCGCTCCTTGCGGCGCACCTTCTTGGCTGCGCCCTGCTGGCTGCTCTTGCGAGGCGGCATCTGCTTCCTTGCTCCTGAGGTGATCGATCGCTAACGCGACTACTTCTTTCCGGCCTTCTTCTTGCCGGCGACGGTCTTCTTCTTGCCCTTGCGGGTACGCGCGTTGGTCTGCGTCCGCTGACCATGCACCGGCAGACCCCTGCGGTGCCTGATGCCCTGGTAGCAGCCGATCTCGATCTTGCGACGGATATCGGCAGCGACCTCACGGCGAAGATCACCCTCGACCTGGTAGTTCGCGTCGATCCACTCGCGCAGCTTCTGCAGGTCCTCTTCGGCCAGAGCGTGGACCCGGGTGTCACCGCTCACGCCGGTCCCTGCGAGGGTCTCGGCGGCCCGGGTACGGCCGATTCCGTAGATGTAGGTAAGCGCGATCTCAAGCCGCTTCTCGCGCGGCAGGTCGACGCCAGAGAGACGTGCCATGCGGGCAGTTTCTCCTTCGTGTGGTGGAGGTCTTCGCACCGCTCCCCGCCCCTGCCCGAGGCGGGCCCCGGCCTCCAACCGGGGGTAACGGCACCGAGTCTGCTGGAGACCACGGGCCGAGTGCGGTGCGCGTGTACTTCGTATATGCAGTTTTCTTTGGGGCTCACGTCTTGGTGCCCCCTACGCGCGTAGCGCGCATCGGGGCGTGTGGGGGTGGTCCCCCACACGGTAGAAATCGGCTGGGGGGTGGCGCAAAGCCACCGGGCAGCCTCTTCCTAGTCTGTCTGCCTACTACCCCTGGCGCTGCTTGTGCCTAGGGTCCGAGCAGATCACCATGACGCGGCCGTGGCGACGGATGATCCGACACTTGCTGCAGATCTTCTTGACGCTCGGCTTGACCTTCACGGCAAACTTCTTCCTGATGGTGGTGTGGGGCGCTGTCCCCCACACGAGCTCCGGGCCTCGGGGTAAAACCGATGCCGTTACTTGTACCGGTAGACGATGCGGCCGCGGCTCAGGTCGTACGGACTGAGCTCGACGACCACCCGGTCATCCGGCAGTATACGGATGTAGTGCATCCGCATCTTCCCGCTGATGTGGGCGAGTACCTTGTGCCCGTTGTCCAGCTCCACTCTGAAGAAGGCGTTCGGCAACGTCTCGACCACAGTGCCCTCGATCTCGATGGCGCCGTCTTTCTTGGGCATATCCTCCGCGCTTCATCTCTGCGTAGTCATGTTTTTCTGGGGGTGCGGAGGTAACCCCCCACACGATGCAAAACGGCTGGCAAGGTGGCCCGAGACCACCGAACAGCGCCTTGCCTTTTTGGTATCGCGGCTGTCCGCGGCAGCCCCGGCGAGAAACGCCGGGCTGAACGTGACATACTCCCCGTGACAACCATGCTGCCGAGCTACACAGTGCTAACTACACAGCGCGTCAGCTACACGGCGTCATACGGAAGCCAGCCGATGGGCCGCAGCAGAGTCTACTGCACCCCTCGCGCGAACGCGAAACCGGCAGCATAACACCAAGACCGCACGTCATATTCCACGGGGACCGCTGTGCGCCGTATTTCAGGAAACGCTGTCACGGCAACCGCTAGACGCACGGCCAAGCGTAAATGCCTACCGTCCAAGAGTACCCGACCGCAGGCTCCCGCGCGGACCTCAGTTGCGTGACCTGGACCGGTAACAGAAACCAGGGGTCAATCGCTGTCGGCATGTAAACCCCGCGCGCCCAACGCGCGGGGCCGAGCGGGAGGCAGACCATGCGCAAGATCCGCACCAGGATCCTGGTTGGCGGCGCCGTTGCGGTATTCGCGGGCGCCACGGCGTTCGCGGTGACGAGCACGGCCGACGCGACGACCGGGACGAACACGGCCGCGCTCACCACCATCACGGCGAAGACCGGCACCACGCTGTCGGCCACGGCCGCGCAGTCCACGATCGACGCCGGCCAAAGGGACACCATCAGCGGCACACTGCTTGCCGGCGGCAATCCCGCACCGGGCCGGGTGGTCGGACTGTACCGGTACAACGACCGGCGGCAGCGGTGGCACCTCATCAGGGTCAAGTTGACCAGCAAGACCGGTGCAGTCACGTTCAACGTGGAGCCGTTCATCTCCCGCAAGTACGAACTCGTATACCACGGGACTTCGAATCTCGCCGCCGCGACAAGCGGCACCGCGACGATCACCGTTGACCCGTCGGGCGTGAAGCGAACCACCGTGCTGTCCATCAGCGCCGCACCGACCAGCATCACGTCGGGTCAACCGACCGACATCACCGGCGTCCTAACCGCCGACGGCAGGCCGCTGCGGCACCGGATCGTGTCCCTGTCCCGCTATGACACCACGACCGGGAAGTGGGTTCGGGTGGCGGTCGAACTGACTGGCCCGCGGGGCGCAGTGCGCTTCGTGCGCGAGCCGTCCGCCACCGCCACCTTCAAACTGGTGTACCCGGGCACGCCGGTGCTGGGCGCCGCGCAGAGCGGCCCGGCTACCATCACGGTTGCCAGCTAGCCGGACGACGACAAGCCGCGGCCAGCCGGCGTCGGCGGACCTGACCGAGAACTCCTCTCTCTGTGCCCTTGCCGCGCAATCCTGGCCCCAGGATCATCAGGAAGAGGAAGTTCTGCTGGCGAAGGCCGCCGGCGCCGCAGCCCCCCGCGCGGCAGAACCGCGGGGGCTCGCGGCGGGAGCACTGCTATTCGAGGTAGCGAATGTGGGATACGGGCGTGACCTCGCTCGATGAGGCGCTCGTCAATGCCAGGGCTGGCGACGAGAATGGCTTCCTGGTCCTCTGGGACGCGCTTCAGCCACGGCTGCTGAGGTACTTGCGGGTGGTCGGCTGTGACGACGTTGAGGACACCGCCGCGGAGACCTGGCTACAGGTGGTCCGCGACCTGCCGAAGTTCAAGAAGGACAATGCGGACGAGTTCCGCGCCTGGCTGTTTACGATCGCGCGGCACCGGGCCATTGACGCCGCGCGGTCCCGCAAACGGTTCCGCGACAAGGTGCTGGCGACCGAGCCGCTACCGGCGTCCGCGATGCTGGGAAACCCCGTCGAGGACGAGGTATTCCATGAGCTTTCCACCCGGCAGGCCGTCGCCATGGTCGCCGGCCTGTCCAAGGATCAGGCCGAAGTAGTCGCGCTACGTGTCATCGCGGGGCTGGACACCGAGACCGTCGCCCGCATCCTGCGCAAGACGCCGGGCGCGGTCCGCGTCGCCCTGCACCGCGGACTGCGCACGCTCTCGGATGATCCGCGCATCCAGCAGATCGAGGAGGTGGATCTGTGAGTACTCCCGGTAAACCTGACCTTGACCGCCTGGTCACCGCGCTAACGGCCGAGGGCCGCCCCGATGAGCTGGCCTGCCGCGAGGCCGCCGTCGCCGCGTTCCGCGCGGCCAGCCGACGCGGCGCGGCCGACGGAGCCGCCTCGCGACGGCGCTTGCCCTTTCCCCGGCCGTTTTTTAACGCGTTGCCGCCGCGGCTGGCCGCCATCGGCGCCGCCCTGGTCGTCGCCGCCGGGGTCGTCACGGCGGCCTACACGCATGTGCTGCCCGGCCCGGCGCAAGACCTCGCGCATTCCGTGTTCGCGCCGCTTGGCGTCCCGGGGAACCAGCAACAGCCCGGGCGGCCCGCCAGCGTCACCGTGTCGACCGGCGGCAACTCCGGGCAGTCCGGCGGCGCGTCATCGAGGACGCCCTCGCCCCGGCCCGGCGACAACTATCGCCTGACGCTAACCGCGTCGCGTCTGCGGGTGCCCTTCGGCACGTCGGTCCAACTGGGCGGACGGGTCACCGAAGCCGGGGCCGCGGCGGCGGACGCTCCTGTCCGGCTGTTCGAACGGCTCGCCGACTCGACCACCTGGCAGCTGGTGGCCAGCGGGCTGACCGGCCCGCACGGCGGGTTCAGACTGCGCAGCCCCTCGCTCACCACCACAGCGGTCTTCCGTGCGGTCGGGCCGGATAACGCGCGCAGCGCCGCGGTCAGGGTGGCGGTCGTCCAAGCCAAGTTAACGGCCGGTGCGGCGGGCGACGCCCAAAGGCCAGCCACCACGGGACAATGACCAGCACGAACCAGGGAATCCAGGCCGCACCGCCGATGAGTATGCCGACGGCCAGCCAGAGGACGACGAGCAGCGCGCTGCCGGTCGCCCAGACACGGGCGGGAAGCGACGTGTCGGCGGCGCGCAGCCGCGGGCCCGAGCCGCCGCGCCTCGTCGGGCGGATGCCCGCGGATGGCAGCTGATACAGGTCGATCGCGGGCAGGTCGGCCAGCAGCTCGTCCAATTCGCCGACCGTCTTCGCGGCAAAGGCCTCGTTCAGGCGCTCCGCAAACTCCTCGGCCGTCAGCCGGCCGACGGCATGGTGCTCGCGCAGCAACTCGGCGGTCCGCTCCCGTTCCGCGTCCGAGGCGCGCATCCGCGGGTCACTCGGCATCGCGGGTACCATCGGCAACAGAAATGGCAGGACGCCGGCGAGCAAGACGGACTCGTTCGGGATGATCTGCTTCTTGTGCTTTTTCTTCTTCGCGCACGGTGAGCACCCACGGCCCCTCCGGGGTGATGGCGACCGTGTGCTCGAAATGCGCTGCCCGGGACCGGTCCGTGGTAATAACCGTCCAGCCGTCGTCAAGCTCCGCGACGTGCCTGCCGCCACGCGTGATCATCGGCTCAATCGCCAGCGCCATCCCAGCGCGCAACCGGGGCCCCTGCCCCGGCGGCCCGTAGTTCCTGACAACCGGATCCATGTGCATTTCAGTACCAATGCCGTGCCCGGTGTATTCGCGAATCAGCCCGTAATCTCCAGAAGCACGCACCGACTCCTCTACCGCGTGCGAGATATCGCCCAGCCGTCGTCCGGGCACCGCCTGCGCGATTCCGGCCCACATCGACGCCTCACACGCCTTGAGCATCACCTGATCCGCGGGGTCGATCTCCCCCACGCCCACCGAAAGCGCGGAGTCCCCGTGCCAGCCGTCAAGGATTGCCCCGCAGTCGATCGAGATCACGTCCCCAGCGCGCAGCACCTGGTCCTGGCTAGGGATGCCGTGCACGACCTGCTCATTGACGGAAGTGCAAATCGACGCGGGATATCCGAAGTACCCGAGGAATGAAGGCACGGCACCGGCCGCCCGGATCTCGCGTTCCGCGATCGAGTCAAGCTCAGCCGTGGTGACCCCAGGGGCCACAGCCTCCTTGAGCAGCGACAGGGTACGGGCGACCACTTGCCCGGCCGCGTACATGCGCGCAATCTGCTCGGGAGACTTAACCTGAATCTCCGGTTCTTTCCGCAGCCGCATGTCGCACCTCCCCTACAACGGTATCCACCGCAAGCCGTTGCCGCGACCGATGAGCGACTGTAAAGAGATGCGGGCGCCAAGAAGAACGGCTCAGCCGACGTAAGGCTGCAGGGCGGAGAGGCCACGGGCGGTGACCTCTTCCACCGGCCCGGTCGCGTCGATCCCCACCAGGATCCCCTCATCGGCGTAGAAGGCGATCAGCGGCGAGGTCTGCGAGCTGTAGACCTCAAGCCGGTGCCTGATGACGTCTTCCTTGTCATCGTCGCGCTGGAAGAGCTCACCGCCGCAGTCATCGCAGACACCCGGCACGGCGGGCGGCTCGTACAGCACGTGCCAGACGCGCTGACAGCGCCGGCAGGTGCGACGGCCGGAGAGCCGCCGGACGACCTCGTCCTCGTCGACGACGAGCTCGAGCACGACCGTGAGCCTGGTGTCCAGCTCGGCGAGCATCTTCTTTAGCGTCTCGGCCTGGGGCACGTTCCTTGGGAAGCCGTCGAGCAGGAAGCCTGCCCTCGCGTCGGCTTCGCCGAGCCGGTCGCGGACCATCGCCACCGTCACTTCATCCGGTACGAGGTCGCCGCGGTCCATATACTCCTTGGCCTTGACGCCAAGCTCGGTGTTGTTCGCGACGTTGTACCGGAAGATGTCACCAGTCGAGATACGCGGGACCGCCAGGTGAGACGCGATGAAGTGGGCCTGAGTTCCCTTCCCCGCTCCAGGGGGCCCGACGAGGACGATGCGCACTATCGCAGGAAACCTTCATAGTTACGCTGCTGCAGCTGGCTCTCGATCTGCTTGACCGTGTCAAGGCCAACGCCGACCATGATGAGCAGGCTCACGCCGCTGAACGGGAACTGGTTGCCCACACCGATCGCGGCCAGCGCGACGAGCGGGAAGAGTGCGACCACGCCCAGGTAGAGCGAACCAGGGGTGGTGAGCCGGTTGAGCACATAGCCGAGGTATTCGGCCGTCGGTCGTCCCGGCCGGATGCCGGGGATGAAGCCGCCGTACTTCTTCATGTTGTCCGCGACTTCAACCGGGTTGAACGTGATTGACACGTAGAAGAAGGTGAACGCGACGATCAAGACGAAGAACGCGCCTAGGTACAGCCACATGTTCGACAAGGTGGTGCTGCTGCCAACCTCCATGTAGCGCTGCACCCAGGAAACCCAGCCTTGCGGGTGCGTCTGGCTGCCGAACAGGGAGATGGCGAGCTGCGGGATGTACAACAGGCTCGAGGCGAAGATGACGGGGATGACGCCGGCCTGGTTGACCTTCATCGGGATATAGGTAGAGGTGCCGCCGTACATCCGCCGGCCGACCATGCGCTTCGCGTACTGGACCGGAATGCGCCGCTGGGCCTGTTCCATGAAGACCACGAACGCGACGACGACGAAGACCACCAGCACAGAAAGTACCCCGGTGAACGCCTTCTTGGTCTGGAAGATGGTCAGCAGCTCACCGGGGATGACCGCGATGACCTGAGTGAAGATCATGACGGACATGCCGTTGCCGATGCCGCGGTCGGTAATGAGCTCGCCCATCCACATGATTACCGCGGTGCCCGCGACCATGGTGATGACCATCGTCGCGATGCGGAAGACCGACCCGTCCGGGATGACAGACACCGAGCAGCCGGGGAAGAGCGTGCCACTGCGGGCTAGTTCGACATACCCGGTGGACTGGAGGATGGCGAGGCCGACGGTCAGGTACCTGGTGTACTGCGTAATCTTCGCCTGACCGGCCTGGCCCTCGTTCTTCAGGGTCTCAAGCCGCGGGATGACCACGGTGAGCAGCTGCAGGATAATGCTCGCGGTGATGTACGGCATGATGCCGAGCGCGAACACGGACATGTACTTGAGCGCGTTGCCGCTGAGCAGGTCGACGATCTGCAACGTGCCCGCGAGGCCGGAGTTGGCCGCCGCGTTCGAACAGACCGACACGTTCGCCTCGTTGATGCCCGGGGCCGGCAGCGAGGAGCCGAACCGGAACAAGGCGATGATGCCCAGCGTAAAGAGCAGCTTTTTGCGCAGGTCGGGCGTCCGGAACGCCCGGATGAACGCGGTCAGCATGCGTGATCCCTCTTCATCGGCGGAACCTGCGTTTTAAACGGCTTCCGTATCCTACCCGCAGGTACACCCAACCAGCTAGCTCGTCCAAGAGGCCTCCTCTTGGACGAGCCAGCATTGGGTGCTTACCTCTTACCCACAAACGTGGCCTAATTGAGGCTAACCGAGCAGTGTGACCGTTCCGCCCGCCGCCTCGATCTTCTGCCGAGCCGACGCGGAGACGGCGTGTACGCTGACCCGCAACGCAACGGACAGCTCACCGTCGCCGAGCACCTTGACCAGCTCTCCACCGCGCACCGCGCCGTTAGCCGTCAGGGTCTCCGGCGTCACCTCGCCGCCATTCGGGAACAGCTCCGCGAGCCGCCCGATGTTAACGATCTGGTAAACGGTCTTGAACTGGGCGTTCGAGAACCCCTTGAGCTTCGGCAGCCGCCGGGACAGCGGCACCTGGCCGCCCTCGAACCCGGCCGGCACCTGGTAACGGGCCTTGGTGCCCTTGGTACCACGGCCTGCCGTCTTGCCCTTGGAGCCCTCGCCACGGCCGAGCCGCTGCTTGGCCTTGTGGGCGCCGGGAGCCGGCTGTAGGTCATGCAGCTTGAGCATGGCTAGTCCACTTCCTCTACCCGGACCAGGTGGCGGACGGTGTGGATCATGCCCCGGAAGACGGGGGTATCCGGCCGGACCGTCGACTGGCCGATCTTGCGGAGACCCAGCGAGCGCAGCGTGCCCCGCTGGGTGCTATTCCCGCCGATCTTCGACTTGACCTGGGTCACCTTAAGCTGTGCCATCGGGTGTCCCCTCCTTTACGCGCTGGCCGCGGCACGCGCCGCGAGCATCGCCTTCGGTGCCACGTCCTCGATCGGCAGGCCGCGCTTGGCCGCGATCTCCTCCGGACGGCTCAGTCCCTTCAGGGCCGCCACGGTCGCGTGCACTACGTTGATCGCATTGGACGAGCCTTGCGACTTCGACAGCACATCGCTGATCCCGGCGCACTCGAGCACGGCCCGGACCGGACCGCCGGCGATGACGCCGGTACCGGGGCTAGCCGGCTTGAGCATCACCACGCCGGCCGCGGCCTCGCCGAGCACGGCGTGCGGGATCGTCGTGGCGATACGCGGCACCCGGAAGAAGTGCTTCTTGGCCTCCTCGACGCCCTTGGCGATCGCCGCGGGTACCTCCTTGGCCTTTCCGTAGCCGACGCCGACCATGCCGTTGCCGTCGCCCACCACGACGAGCGCGGTGAAGCTGAATCGGCGACCGCCCTTGACTACCTTGGCCACGCGGTTGATGGTGACCACGCGCTCCAGGTAGACAGTCTGCTTCTCGGTCTGACCGCCACGGCGGTCGTCGCGGCGCTCACGCCGCTCGCCGCCGCCCTGGCCGCCGCGCCGCGGAGCTCCTGGCATTAGCTTTCCTTCCTATTGATCGTCACAGCGTCAGCCCGGCTTCCCGCGCGCTGTCCGCGAGCGCGGCCACACGGCCGTGGTACTTGTAGCCGCCACGGTCGAAGACCACGGCGGAAACGCCCGCGTCCCTCGCCCGCTCGGCGACAAGCACGCCGACGAGCTTTGCCTTAGCCGTCTTGTCGCCTTCGGCGGACTTGACGGACGCGTCCAGGGTGGACGCCGACACGAGAGTGCGGCCTGCGGTGTCGTCGACGATCTGCACGAAGATGTGCTTCGCGGACCGGTTGACGACCAGGCGCGGACGTGCCGCGTCGCCACTGACCTTCTTGCGGACCCGCAGGTGACGCCGGACACGGGCCCGGGTCTTGGCCGCGGTACGCGACCCGACCCGCCCGGTGGCGTATTCGAGCGATGACCTCTTGGCCTGGGTACCAGCCATGACTACTTACCAGCCTTCCCGACCTTGCGGCGGATGACTTCACCCTGGTACCGCACGCCCTTGGCCTTGTACGGGTCGGGCTTGCGGAGCTTGCGGATCCGCGCCGCGGTCTCGCCGACCAACTGCTTGTCGATTCCCTCGACCACGAACCGGGTCGGTGCCTCGACGCGGAAGGTGATGCCCTCGGGCGGCGTGACGACGACCGGGTGGCTGAAGCCGAGCGAGAACTCAAGGTCCTTGCCCTTGGCCGTGACGCGGTAGCCGACGCCGACGATCTCCAGCGTCTTGCTGAACCCGGTCGTGACGCCGGTCACCATGTTGGCGATGAGCGTGCGGGACAGGCCGTGCAGCGCGCGGACCTTGCCCTCGTCGCTCGGCCGGGTGACGCGAAGGACCGTGTCCTCTCGCACCACAGAGATCGGCTCGGCGACCCTGAGGCTCAGGGCACCCTTGGGCCCCTTGACGCTAACCGCCTGGCCGTCGATGGCCACGTCCACTCCGCTGGGTACGGGAATGGGGAGACGTCCGATGCGTGACATTGTTGTTCCTCCCCTCCCTTACCAGACGTAGGCGAGGACTTCCCCGCCCACGCCGTTCTTCTTGGCCTGCCTGTCGGTCATCAGACCGCCCGATGTCGAGATGATCGCGACGCCGAGTCCGCCGAGTACCCGGGGCAGGTTGTCCTTCTTCGCGTACACCCGCAGACCGGGCTTGGAGACCCGCTTGATCCCGGCGATCGAGCGCTCCCGCGTGTTGCCGTACTTCAGGGTGATCACGAGATCCTTGCCGACCTCGGCATCGTCAACACGCCAACTCGCGATGTAACCCTCCTGCTGAAGGATCTCCGCGATGTGCGACTTGATCTTCGAGTACGGCATCCCCACGCTGTCGTGGTACGCCGAGTTGGCGTTACGCAGACGTGTCAGCATGTCCGCGATTGGGTCGGTCATTGACATGGCCGTTTTGGCCTTCCTCGCCGCGGTTTCCTTGTTACCAGGACCTACGGCGCGTAGAGATTGTTGTTACCAGCTGGACTTCGTGATGCCCGGCAGTTCGCCGCGGTGTGCCATCGTGCGGAAGCAGATACGGCACAGGCCGAACTTGCGGTAGACGGCACGCGGGCGGCCGCAGCGGGTGCACCGCGTGTAAGCCCGGACTTCGAACTTCGGCTTGCGGTTCGCCTTGACGATCAGCGCCTTCTTAGCCATTTGCTAGCCCCTCCTCCCCGAGCGCGGTCCCGGTCCTGACTTCTTGCGCAGCTTCTCCGGCAGCGCGCCCGGCTCGGCGAACGGAAAGCCGAGGCGGCGGAGCAGCGCACGGCCTTCGTCGTCGTTGGTCGCCGTGGTGACGAGGGTGATGTCCATCCCCCGCTGCCGGTCAACCTTGTCCGGGTCGATCTCGTGGAACATGACCTGCTCGACAAGGCCGAAGGTGTAATTGCCCTTGCCGTCGAACTGCCGCGGGTTCAGGCCGCGGAAGTCGCGGATGCGCGGCAGCGCGGTGGCGAGCAGCCGGTCGAGGAACTCCCACATCCGATCGCCGCGCAGCGTCACGTGCGCGCCGATCGGCATGCCCTCGCGCAGCTTGAACTGGGCGATGGACTTCTTAGCGCGCGCCACGGCCGGCTTCTGCCCGGTGATCGCGGCCAGGTCCCTGACCGCACCATCGATAAGCTTCGCGTCCCGTGCCGCCTCGCCGACGCCCATGTTCACGACGATCTTGGTAAGCCCCGGGATCTGCATCACGTTGGCGTACCCGAACTCGTCCTTCAGCGCGGGAGCGATCTCGGCGCGGTACTTCTCCTTGAGCCGGGGCCGGGCCGGCGCCTCGGTCGCCATCAGACTTCCTTCCCGCTCGGACGCAGGATACGGACCTTGGTGCCGTCCTCGTTGATCTTGTAACCCACTCGGGCCGGACGCTTGGTCTCCGGGTCAACGAGGGCCACGTTGCTCACGTGGATCGGCGCCTCCTGGGTGACGATGCCGCCTTCGTTGGCACTGCGTCCGCCCGGGTTGGTCACCTTCTTGTTCTTCTTGATCATGTTCACGCCCTCGACAACGACCTTGCTGGTCGCCGGGTGGGCCGAGATGACCTGGCCCGTGGCGCCCTTGTCCTTGCCGGCGAGGACGATCACGTGGTCGCCCTTCTTGATCTTCATCTAGAGCACCTCCGGCGCCAGCGAGATGATCCGCATGAAACGCTTTTCCCGCAGCTCACGGCCGACCGGGCCGAAGATGCGAGTGCCGCGCGGATCCCCGCCGTCCCTGATCAGGACGGCAGCGTTCTCGTCGAAGCGGATGTAGGAACCGTCTGCGCGGCGGCGCTCCTTGCGGGTACGTACTACGACCGCCTTGACGACGTCGCCCTTCTTGACGCCAGCCCCGGGCAGCGCGTCCTTGACGGTCGCCACGATGACGTCACCGATGCCCGCGTATCGCCGGCCACTGCCGCCGAGCACGCGGATGCACAGGATCTCCTTGGCACCCGTGTTGTCGGCGACCTTAAGCCGCGACTCCTGCTGGATCACGTCAACTCCTGCTTCGTCACGCCGGTCGAGTTCCGCCGGCGATTCGTCTTAACCTGATGGGTCTACTTCGCCCGTTCGAGGATCTCGGCAACCCGCCACCGCTTGGTGGCGGACAGCGGCCGGGTCTCCATCAGGAGGACGCGGTCGCCGATACCGCACTCGTTCTTCTCGTCGTGTGCCTTGTACTTCTTGGTACGGCGCAGAACCTTGCCGTACTTGGGGTGCTTAACGCGGTCTTCCACAGCGACGACGACGGTCTTGTCCATCTTGTCGCTGATCACGAGGCCCTCGCGGGTCTTCCGGTAGCCGCGCTGCTCGCCAATCTCTTCGGTGGTTGGCTCTTCGGCAACCGTCTCGACCGGATTAGTGCTCACTTCGCGCTCCCTTCGGCATCCGCAGTCTCGTCCTCGACGTCGATAATGATGCCGAGCTCACGCTCCCGCAGCACTGTGTAGATGCGGGCGATCTCCTTGCGCACGGCGCGAAGGCGGCCGTGGCTCTCCAGCTGGCCCGTGGCGCTCTGGAAGCGGAGGTTGAACAGCTCCTCCTTGGCTTCGGCCAGCTTGCTGGTCAGCTCCTCCGGAGAAGAGGAGCGCAGCTCTGTGGCGGTCAAGCCCGTAGCCATCAGGCTTCACCCACCTCTCGCTTAACGATCTTTGCCTTCATTGGAAGCTTGTGGATCGCGCGGCGCAGCGCCTCGCGAGCCACTGGCTCGGCCACGCCGGACAGCTCGAACATGACCCGGCCGGGCTTGACGTTGGCGATCCACCACTCGGGTGAGCCCTTGCCCGAGCCCATTCGGGTCTCGGCCGGCTTCTTGGTCAGCGGGCGGTCCGGGTAGATGTTGATCCACACCTTGCCGCCACGACGGATGTGGCGGGTCATCGCGATACGGGCCGCCTCAATCTGGCGGTTGGTCACGTAAGCGTGCTCAAGGGCCTGGATACCGTACTCGCCGAACGTGACGCGGGTGCCACCGCTCGCAGCTCCGGTCCGGTGCGGCCGATGCTGCTTGCGGTGGGCGACCTTACGCGGGATCAGCATTGATCAGCCCTCCCCAGTGCTTTCCGCCTGCGGCTCCGCCGCGGGAGCGGAGGTCCGCTCCGGACGGTCGCCCCGGTTGTCGGGACGCTCGCCCCGGCGCGGGCGCCGACCCTGCGGGCGCTCACGACCACCACCGCCACCGGGACGCTGCTGAGCGGCGCGGAGCGCAGCCTGCTGCGCCTCGCGGCCAGCCCTGGTCGGGGCGGCGTCGCCACGGTAGATCCAGACCTTGACGCCGATCCGGCCAAAGGTCGTCCGCGCCTCGTAGAAGCCGAAGTCGATGTCCGCCCGCAGCGTGTGCAGCGGGACCCGGCCCTCGCGGTAGAACTCGCTGCGTGACATCTCGGCGCCGCCGAGGCGTCCGGAGCACTGCACCCGGATGCCCTTCGCTCCGCCCTTGGTCGCGCTCTGCATGGCCTTGCGCATGGCCCGCCGGAAGGAGACTCGGCTGGACAGCTGCTCGGCCACGCCCTGGGCGACGAGTTGCGCGTCTACCTCGGGGTTCTTCACCTCGAGGATGTTGAGCTGAATCTGCTTGCCGGTCAGCTTCTCCAGGTCACCACGGATCCGGTCGGCCTCCGCGCCGCGGCGGCCGATCACGATGCCGGGGCGCGCGGTGTGGATGTCCACCCGTACCCGGTCGGTCGTCCGCTCGATCTCAACCTTGGAGATGCCTGCCCGCTCCATGCCCTTTTGCAGCATTCGGCGGATCGCCACGTCCTCGGCCACGTAGTCCTTGTACTTCTTCTCCGCATACCAGCGGCTCTTGAAGTCGGTGGTGATGCCCAGGCGGAACCCGTGCGGGTTAACCTTCTGTCCCACTAGTGGTTCCCTCCCTCGGTCTCGTCGGAGACCACGACTGTGATGTGGCTCGTCCGCTTGTTGATCCGGTAACCGCGGCCCTGCGCCCGCGGCCGGAACCGCTTGAGCGTGGGACCCTCGTCGACGTAGGCGCTTGAAACCCAGAGCATGCCCCGGTCTCGCCCGCTGATGTGGTCCGCGTTGGCGATGGCGCTGGCGAGCACCTTGCCGACCGTGTCGCTCGCGGCCTGCGGTGCGAACTGGAGCACCGCCTGCGCCTGGTCGGCGGGCAGCCCGCGGATCAGGTCCACCACCCGGCGCGCCTTCATCGGCGTAACGCGGACGTACCGCGCCCTAGCCTTGGCTTCCATCGGTGTTTTCCCTCTTCTCAGGCTTATCGCCGGCTGCGCCGGTCTTCCTTGACGTGGCTGCGGAATGTCCGCGTGGGAGCGAACTCACCGAGCTTGTGGCCAACCATCGACTCGGTGACAAACACCGGGATGTGCTTGCGGCCGTCGTGGACGGCGATCGTGTGACCAAGCATCGCCGGAACGATCATGGACCGTCGCGACCAGGTTTTGATAACAGTCTTGGTGCCCTTCTCGTTCTGCACGTCCACCTTTTTCATCAGGTGGTCGTCGACGAAGGGCCCCTTCTTCAGGCTACGAGGCATCGGCGATTGCTCCTACCGCTTGTTCTTGCCGCGGCTACGGCGGCGGCTGATGAGCCGGTCACTTGGCTTGTGCTCGCGGCGGGTACGCCCTTCCGGCTTGCCCCACGGGCTGACCGGGTGGCGACCGCCAGAGCTCTTGCCCTCGCCACCGCCATGCGGGTGATCGATCGGGTTCATGGCAACGCCACGCACCGATGGGCGCTTGCCCTTCCAGCGGTTGCGGCCCGCCTTGCCGAGCTTGATGTTGCCGTGCTCGGAGTTACCGACCTCACCGACCGTCGCGCGGCACTCGATGGACACCCGGCGGATTTCACCGGACGGCATGCGAAGCGTCGCGTACGCGCCTTCCTTGGCCAGCAGTTGGACGCCGGAGCCCGCAGACCGCGCGATCTTCGCGCCGCCACCGGGGCGCATCTCGATCGCGTGGATGACGGTGCCGGTCGGGATCGACCTCAGCGGCAGCGCGTTGCCCGGCTTGATGTCCGCGCCCGGGGCCGTTCTCGACCCTGTCCCCCTGCTGCAGTCCCTGCGGGCAGAGGATGTAGCGCTTCTCGCCGTCCACGTAGTGGAGCAGCGCGATCCGCGCGGTGCGGTTCGGGTCGTACTCGATCTGCGCGACCTTGGCCGGGACGCCGTCCTTGTCGTGCCGCCGGAAGTCGATCAGCCGGTAGGCGCGCTTGTGCCCGCCGCCCTGGTGCCGGGCGGTGACCCGCCCGTGGACGTTGCGGCCACCCTTGCTGTGCAGCGGGCGAACCAGCGACTTCTCCGGCTCACTCCGGGTGATCTCGGAGAAGTCGGAGCCGCTGGCGCCGCGCCGACCAGGGGTGGTCGGCTTGTACTTACGGATTGCCACCTACTTCTCCTTAACTAACCGGTCCGCCGAAGATGTCGATCCGGTCGCCGTCGGCGAGGGTCACGATGGCGCGCTTGGTGTCCACGCGCTTGCCCCAGCCGAACCGGGTACGCCGCCGCTTGCCCTGCCGGTTGAAGGTGTTCACGCCGGTCACCTTGACCCGGAACACCTCCTCGACCGCCTGCTTGATCTGCGTCTTGTTGGCGTCGGGCGCGACGACGAACGTGTACTTGCCCTCGTCGAGCAGGCCGTAGCTCTTCTCAGAGACAACCGGCCGCAGCAGGATGTCCCGGGGATTGTAGATCCTGCTCACTCCGAGCCCCTTTCCACGAACGCGTCCAGCGCGGCCTTGGTGAAGACCACGAAGTCGCTGGCGAGCACGTCGTAGGTGTTGAGCTGGTCCTCGGCGAGCAAGTGCACGAACGGAATGTTGCGCAGCGACTTCCAGCTCAGCTCGTCGTCGTGCTCGGTGACGACCAGAACGTTCCTGACGGCGCTGTCGGTGACCTTGTCCAGCACGGCCAGCGCGTCCTTGGTCCGCGGCACGTCACCCTCGACGAACGAGGTGACAACGTAAACGCGCTCGTTCGCGGCCCGGTCGGACAGCGCGCCGCGCAGCGCCGCGGCCTTCATCTTCTTCGGCGTCTTCTGGCGTGTAGTCGCGGGGCACCGGGCCGTGCGCGACGCCACCGCCGGTGAACTGCGGCGCGCGGGTCGAACCCTGGCGGGCCCGGCCGGTGCCCTTCTGGCGGTACGGCTTCTTGCCGCCGCCGCTGACCATGCCGCGGGTCTTGGTCGCGTGCGTGCCCTGCCGGGCGGCGGCGCGCTGCGCCACCACGACCTGGTGGATCAGCGGCACGTTCACCTTGGCGGCGAAGATCGCGTCAGGCAGCTCGGCGGTGCCGGCCTCCTCGCTCGACGGCGAGACGACGTTGACGGTGCTCATCAGTTCCCCTCTCGTGCCGCGGAGCGCACCACGACAAGCCCGCCGCGCGGGCCGGGAACCGCACCCTTGATGAGGAGCAGGTTCTTGTCGCTGTCCACGGCGTGCACGGTCAGGCTCTGCACGGTCGTCCGCTCGGCGCCCATCCGGCCGGCCATCCGCACGCCCTTGAAGACGCGACCCGGCGTGGCGCACGCGCCGATCGAGCCCGGCGAGCGGTGCTTGCGCTGCGTGCCGTGAGAGGCGGAGAGGCCCTTGAAGCCGTGCCGCTTCATGACGCCAGCGGTGCCCTTGCCCTTGGACTTGCCGGTCACGTCGACCCGCTGGCCCTTCTCGAACAGCGTGGCCGTGATCTCCTGGCCAAGCGTGTACTCGGAGGCGCCCTCGGTGCGGATCTCGGCGACGTAACGGCGCGGCGTCACGCCGGCCTTTTCAAACAGGCCAGCCACGGGCTTGGTGACCTTACGGGGGTTGATCTCCCCGAAGCCGATCTGGACAGCGGAGTAGCCGTCGTTGTCCGGGGTACGGACGGCCGTGACGACGCACGGGCCAGCCTGCACCACCGTGACAGGCACTACCTGCCCGGTTTCGTCGAAGACCTGGGTCATGCCAAGCTTGGTGCCCAGGATCCCTGTCATTGCCATGATCAGTGAGTCCTCAGAGCTTGATCTCGATGTAGACGCCGGCCGGAAGGTCGAGCCGCATGAGCGAGTCGACGGTCTTCGGCGTCGGGTCGATGATGTCGATCAGCCGCTTGTGCGTCCGCATCTCGAAGTGCTCGCGCGAGTCCTTGTACTTGTGCGGCGAGCGGATGACGCAGTACACGTTCTTCTCGGTAGGCAGCGGCACGGGACCGGCGACTTTCGCGCCGGTACGGGTCACCGTGTCGACGATCTTCCGCGCCGAGCTGTCGATGACCTCGTGGTCATATGCCTTGAGCCGGATGCGGATCTTCTGTCCCGCCATAGTGGCCTCGGTTCCTCTACTTCTCTCTCGTGCCGCTGTCTCGTTTGCGGCGCCGCTATGCCCCGCAGCCACGGACGCACAGGGGCTGAGCCCCTGAAGCAACCGCAACCGCGGGGCCGATGCAGGCCCCGCAGCCGGGGGTTCCCAGGAGGTCGCCTCCTGGGCCAGACATAAAACGTTGCGGCGGCCTGAGCCTTGGCGGCCCCTGGCCGCCGCAACGGCCTAGCTACTTGTTGATCTTCGTGACCCGGCCGGCGCCGACGGTGCGGCCACCCTCGCGGATCGCGAACTTCAGGCCCTCTTCCATGGCGATCGGCTGAATGAGCGAGATCGACATGTCGGTGCGGTCACCCGGCATCACCATCTCCGTGCCCTCCGGCAGGCGTGACTACGCCGGTGACGTCGGTGGTGCGGAAGTAGAACTGCGGACGGTAGTTGTTGAAGAACGGCGTGTGACGGCCGCCCTCCTCCTTGGACAGGATGTAGACCTGGCCCTCGAACTCGGTGTGCGGGGTGTTGGTGCCCGGCTTGATGATGACCTGGCCGCGCTCAACGTCCTCGCGCTTGACGCCGCGGAGCAGCAGCCCCACGTTGTCGCCCGCCATGCCCTCGTCAAGGAGCTTGCGGAACATCTCCACACCGGTGACGGTGGTGGTGGTGGCCTTCTCCTTGATGCCGATGATGTCCACGACCTCGCCGGTGTGGACCTTGCCGCGCTCGATCCGGCCGGTCACGACGGTGCCGCGGCCGGTGATCGAGAACACGTCCTCGACCGGCATCAGGAACGGCTTCTCGACCTCGCGCACCGGCTCAGGGATGGCGTCGTCGACGGCGTTCATGAGCTCGAGGACCGACTCGCCCCACTTCTCGTCACCCTGCAGCGCCGGTGCGGCCGCCACGCGGATGACCGGAACGTCGTCGCCCGGGAACTCGTACTGGGTGAGCAGCTCACGGACCTCAAGCTCGACGAGCTCGAGGATCTCCTCGTCGTCCACCATGTCGCACTTGTTGAGCGCGACGACGATGTACGGCACGCCGACCTGACGGGCGAGCAGCACGTGCTCACGGGTCTGCGGCATCGGGCCGTCGGTGGCGGCGACCACGAGGATCGCGCCGTCCATCTGCGCGGCACCGGTGATCATGTTCTTCACGTAGTCCGCGTGACCCGGGCAGTCGACGTGCGCGTAGTGGCGCTTCTCGGTCTGGTACTCGACGTGCGAGATCGAGATCGTGATGCCGCGCTCCTTCTCTTCCTTCGCGTTGTCGATCTGGTCGAACGCGTAGAAGGGGTTGACATCCGGGTACTTGTCGTGCAGCACCTTGGTAATCGCCGCGGTCAGGGTCGTCTTACCGTGGTCGATGTGCCCGATGGTGCCGATGTTGACGTGCGGCTTAGTCCGCTGGAACTTTGCCTTCGCCACTGGTATCTCCTCGTTGCGATCCGGCCCACCGCGGTGGGTCTGGAGTGTTTCTGGGTTCCTATTAGCCTGCTGTTGCGCGCTACGAGCTACTACTCGCCGCGCGCCTTGGCGATGATCTCCTTGGCGATGTTCGGCGGCACCTCGGCGTACGAGTCGAACTGCATGCTGTAGTTCGCCCGGCCCTGCGTCTTGCTGCGCAGGTCACCGACGTAACCGAACATCTCCGACAGCGGGACGAGAGCCTTGATCACCCGGGCCCCGGTTCGTTCCTCCATGGCCTGGATCTGACCGCGCCGGCTGTTGAGGTCGCCGATCACTTCGCCCATGTAGTCATCCGGGGTAGTGACCTCGACGCTCATCACCGGCTCGAGCAGAACCGGGTTGGCCAGCGCGGCGGCCTTCTTGAAGGCCATCGAGCCGGCGATCTTGAAGGCGAGCTCCGAGGAGTCCACCTCGTGGTAGGCACCGTCGGTCAGCGTCACCTTGATGTCGACCATCGGGAACCCGGCGAGCACGCCGAACTCGGCGGCTTCCTGGCACCCGGCGTCCACCGACGGGATGTACTCCCGCGGGATACGGCCGCCGGTGACCTTGTTCTCGAACTCGTAGCCGCCGCCGTCGCCGCCGGTCGGCCCCAGGTTGATGATCACGCGACCGAACTGGCCGGAACCACCGGTCTGCTTCTTGTGCGTGTACTCGACCTTCTCGACCAGCCTGCGCACGGTCTCCCGGTAGGCGACCTGCGGGCGGCCGATGTTCGCCTCGACCTTGAACTCGCGGCGCATCCGGTCGACCAGCACCTCAAGGTGCAGTTCGCCCATGCCGGCGATGATCGTCTGCCCGGTCTCCTCGTCGGTCCTGACCTGGAAGGTCGGGTCCTCCTCGGCGAGCCGCTGGATCGCGGTGCCCAGCTTCTCCTGGTCGCCCTTGGTCTTCGGCTCGATCGCCACGTTGATGACGGGCGCCGGGAAGGTCATGGACTCCAGGATCACCGGCTTGGCCGCGTCGCAGAGCGTGTCGCCGGTCGTGGTGTCCTTCAGGCCCATCACGGCGACGATCGACCCTGCGACCGCGTACGGGCGCTCCTCGCGCTTGTTCGCGTGCATCTGGTAGATCTTGCCGATCCGCTCCTTGCGGTCCTTGATCGAGTTCAGCACCTGCGTGCCGGTCTCGAGCGTGCCCGAGTAGATGCGGATGTAGGTGAGCTTGCCCAGGTGCGGGTCCGCCATGATCTTGAAGGCCAGCGCGGAGAACGGCTCGTCCGGGTCCGCGTGCCGCTCGACGACCTCATCCGCGTTGCCGCACGGCGTGACCCTTGATGGACGGGATGTCCAGCGGGGACGGCAGGTAGTCGACGATCCCGTCCAGCATCGGCTGCACGCCCTTGTTCTTGAAGGCCGTGCCGCACAGCACCGGGGTGACGGCGAACGTCAGCGTCGCGCGGCGGATCGCCGCGACGAGCTGCTCCTCGGTGGGCTCCTCGCCCTCGAGGTACATCGCCATCATCTCGTCGTCGTTCTCGGCGATGGTCTCCAGCAGCTTGTCGCGCCACTCGCGGGCGGCCTCGGCGTGGTCGGCCGGGATGTCGACGACGTCGTACTTGTCGCCCTTGCCCTCGGTCGTCCACAGCAGGGCCCGCATCCGGATCAGGTCGATCACGCCGCGGAAGTCGGCCTCGACGCCCCACGGGAGCTGGACGACGAGCGGGGTCGCACCGAGGCGGCTGGAGATCATCTCCACGCAGCGGTGGAACTCGGCGCCCACCCGGTCCATCTTGTTGACGAAGCAGATCCGGGGCACGTCGTACTTGTTGGCCTGCCGCCAGACCGTCTCGGACTGGGGCTCCACGCCGGCCACCGCGTCGAACACCGCGACCGCGCCGTCGAGTACCCGCAGCGAGCGCTCCACCTCGACGGTGAAGTCGACGTGGCCAGGCG
>CAWAWG010000008.1:0-206592 GCA_963785645.1 uncultured Actinomycetota bacterium | reverse complement strand
CGCTGGGGACTCGAGCGCGGGATCACGACGCCCGAGGAGTTGTATCTGCACTTCGCGCCCGAGTACTTCGGCGAGTGGCGGACCTCCGACTATGACGTGATGCTGCGCGAGCTGGTCGAGCTGCACGGGATCGATCGCCCGACGGCGACCGGCATCAAGCGCGGCGAGCGCCTGCGGTTCTCGCCCGCGATTCAGGGGAGCCTGTTCAGCGGGGTCGAGGACGGGTCGGCCTAGAAATCGTTCGGGCCTGACGGTGCCGGCGCGGGCGTTCCACGAGCACCGCCATGGCGACCGCCCCCGCGCCGCGCGGCAGCGCCGGCGCGCCCGCATCGGTCGGTGCTACCCGGCGGTGGCGTCGAGGATGGTGCCCTGCCGCGAGCCGGTCAGCAGCCCGTGCAGCTCGAGTGCCCGCATCTCGGTCAGGCTGGCCACGAAGTCACAGATGATGCGCTGGCGGACCGCGTCGGAGGGATTGTCGGCGACCGCCTCACGCTCCGGGACGGGTAGGAGCTCGCGACGCCCTCCAGGCCTGCCGCCCGGTCATAGGTCTCGAAGAGGCGGCCTACCACGTCTTTCTGGGCCTCCTGGATGAGCGCGAGCGCGGGGCGGTTGATGACGTAGAACCAGGTCAGCTCCTTGAGAATCAGCACGTCGGCCTGGGCGTCGGCGTCGATCTTGACGACCCGAGCCTGGGCCTCCTCGGCGGTGACCTCGGCGGTGATCGCGTTCATGAAGTCCCCGATCAGGGTCGAGCTGGCCTGACGCAGCTGGGCTCGCTGGGTGCTGGTGCCGACGAACGGGTCGAACACCAGGCGACCGAGGAACAGCAGGTCGAGCCGGTCACGCAGGTGATCGGGGTCAGCACCGTCGAACTTGCCGCGTAGGGTGCCGTCAGAGCGGAAGAAGGATTCGTAGAAGCGGCTCCGCTCGTCGCCGTTGCTTCGCAGTCGCTCCAGCGGCACGAGACCGACACGGAAGAAGTCCTCGAGGTCGTGGACGGCGTAGGTGATGTCGTCGGCCCAGTCCATCAGCTCTGCCTCGAGCGTCCGCTGCCCCGGCCGGACGGTGGAGCTGCCCTGGGCGGCCCGAAAGGGCTCGCGGTCTGACCAGTAGGCGCCGAACTTCGGGGAGTCGGGATCGGTCGGGTGCTCGCCGGCCAGCCACGGGTACTTGAGCATGCCGTTGAGCGTCGTCGGCGTGAGGTTCAGTCCCGGATGCTCGGGATCGCGCATGGCCAGGCGACACACGATACGAAAGCTCTGCGCGTTGCCCTCAAAGCCCCCGGCCTCCTGCATTGCCTCACCGAGAATCTCCTCAGCGAGATGCCCGAACGGGGGATGGCCGAGATCGTGCCCAAGCGCGGCGGCCTCGGCGCCATCGATGTCCAGGCGGTGCACGAGATCGACGCCCGGCTGCTCGGCCTTGAGGCGTTCGGCGAGTCGCCGGGCGACCTGGGCGACCTTGAAGGAATGGGTGAGGCGGTTGTGGAAGGAGGCACCGGGGGAAGAGCTGGCCACCTGGGTGATGCCAGCCAATCGATTGAAAGCCGAGGAGTAGAGGATCCGATCGCGGTCGCGCTGGGTTTCGGTGCGGACGCTTGGCGCCGGCTCTTGGACCCGGCGCGGGCTGCGATACTCGGGCGGCCGCTCGCCGTCCCAGTCCGGGGTCACTGCTAGGAGGCCTACGTGAGCTCGAGCGCCGCCTGGGCGGTCAGACGAAGCCGACCATGGGCGACGAGACGCTGGATCGCCAGCGCGCCCGCCGACTGCGTGACCCCGTTACGCCGGCGGGCCAGCAGCTCGAGCACGCGTGAGGGTGATGGCGGATCGTCGCTGGCGCTCACGACCTCAAGCACGGCAGCCTCGGCATTGCCGATCTGCTCGCGCAGCCGCGCCTGCTGGGCATCGTCATGGGCGGCCACAGCGGTGCCCGCCTGCTGCCAGCGTTCGTTCAGCTTCGTCCGATCCTCGGGGCCTCATGAGATCCTCACAATCGATGGATTGTCGAGCCTGAGGCTGGCACTGCGACCGGACGGAACGCCACGGTCTGAGTGTGACACAACGGACGCGGC
Organism: uncultured Actinomycetota bacterium; assembly: GCA_963785645.1. Taxonomy (GTDB): domain Bacteria; phylum Actinomycetota; class Actinomycetes; order Streptosporangiales; family Streptosporangiaceae; genus Trebonia. The sequence goes on along the minus strand of CAWAWG010000008.1, from coordinate 204,521 downwards.
GTGACCGGACCGGATCCCGCTCATCAGGTGAGGTGTTCGTCCCGTCCGGGCGGCGTTCATCCGTCGGGCATCAGGCGAGCATACGTTCGAACGCTGCGGCGCCGCCGCGCGCGTGGCGGAGGGGGCGCCCGGGGACTCGCGCCACCCAGCCTGGTCGACGAGCCCGGGCCGAAGCGCCGCAGCGAAGGCTCGATAGGAGGAGATGAGCCGACGAACTGACACGTCGCTGTGGGTGCTCGCGCGTGGCCGGGACGGCGGACGGAGCCAACATCGACGACAGCTGCTAGCGGTTTGGCGATGCCGCCGGTCAGCCGTCGATCGCCACGATGACATCGCCGGCGAGGACAGCCGCGGAGGCGCTCGCGACGGCCGGATCGCCGACGAGCTCTTCGGCGGCGGCGGCGAGCGTCGGCCCGAGCGCGGACGGGCCCGCGACGAGCTCGCGCAGGTAGTCCATCGCCGTGGCCGTCGCGGGACCGCAGAGCTCGTCAGTGGCCAAATCGACCAGCCGCGCGGGGATGGCCGCCGGGTCGGCGGCGAAGAGCAGGCGGTAGATGGCGTACGCGTCCTTGTTGAGCAGCGTGCTCCCAGCAGGTCAGCCGCCCGATGGGCTACTCGTAACCGACCGATAGGGCACTCGCTCGCTGGCGGCCGGCATCGTCGTCGCGGGTCACGGCGTATCGGGGTTGGGCACGACGTCTCGCGACAGTGCCACTCTCCGCCGTGGTCCTGCCACCGGGAGCAGTACGCGAGTCCGTCAGGTCGCTGACCCGTGGACCTGTTTTGGGGCTCGACGACCAGCTGGACGCTGAGCTGATCGGCGACGCGCCTGGCGACGCGCCGCTCGACCTTCCGCCACGGCCCGTGGCGGTTGTCTAGGACTCGTGAGAGATCATGTTGACCTTCTCGACCGGGCCGCCCCATTGGGCGCCGATGAGGTGGCCGGCGTCGTCGTCCGGGTTGATCTGCACCGGCTGGCCGTGGCGAGCCATGTGGGAGTCGTAGTCCTCGAGCGTGCGCAGCGGCCGGGTGAGGTCCGGAATATCCCGCACCCCTCGCAACGCCGATTGAGCCCTCTCCAGCCTCACGCGTCGCTTCGCCGCGACCTTGAACAGGAAGGCCGACGCTCGAGTGGTGCGCGCGTATCTGTCGGTCTCGAAATGAAAGACCCGACCGTCTACCCCGGTCAGAAGGTAGTGACAATCCGGCCATAGGACCATGAGCGGGTTCTCGTGATCGTCGAGGACCGGGAGTCGCTCATTCCGGTCGCCGTGTAGCAGGGCGCGACGAGCACCGTCCGAGACCCCCGTTGTCGCACGCCCACCTTGCCAGCGCTTGGAGTTGTCGAGTGATCTCGTCGACCCGGGCTCCGCCCTGCTGGATCAGCCGCCATGCCCGGGAGCCGATCTCGTCGACCTCCCGTCGGAAGCGGTCGAGCGATGTCTCGGGGTCCTCGTCGCTCAGATCGGTGATCCCGGATACGGAATCACTCCGGGAGCGATTAGTCGCCACAGCCACGCTGCGGCGTCTGGTGAAAGCTGGATCGGCGGAGCCTGTGGCCGCGCGACCGTCCGAGCAGCGCGTTGCACAGACCGATTGATTGTCTTGCCAGATCTGTCCCTGGCTCAAAAGCCATAAAAAGCTGTTTGACCAGGTGCGCGCGCGACAAGCATTCGGATATGGGACCGGCCGGGGATATCGGACGGCGCATTGCCGGGTCAGGCGCAACCAATCGTGATGGCGGAAACCGCACTGGCCGCTTAACCCGACGAGGCAACTCGTGGATCAAGGCGACTGCCGGGATGATCGCCGCGGTTGCCGGCATCACCGCGATCCTCGCCTACGTCGGCGTCGTGCCGTTTCGAGACAGCTCGGACGGCACCGGGTCGAGCGCCGGCACGTCGGCGGGTCAATCGGGCCCCTCGTTCAGCTCGGCCTTTGGCGATCCACGAGACACATTCCGAGATCGGCGATCTCCGTGCGGGCATCCGGGTCTACCCGGCCAGCTCGGCCAACCCGAGCCAGCTGTCGAACATTCCATTCGGTCAGCGCGTGCAGGTGGTGTGCCGGGCATCGAACTTCACCGGCATCCCCAGCATCAATGCTCTCTACCTGATAGCGACCCCGCCGTGGAGGGGCTTGTTCGCCGCGGCCAATCAGTTCGCGAATGGCGCGCGGCTGGGCGTGTCGACGAACGAGGATCCGATCGACTCTCGCTTGCCGCGCTGCCCGTCGGGCTGAGGGGACAACCCCTGATGCGAACTCACACGGCGACGGTCTGGGAGCGCCAGAGCGTCTCACGAGCTACTGCGGACTCGGGCCTCGGCACTCCAACTGAGGACTCCGCCCAACACGCAAGCGGACCGTTACGGAGTGGTACCCGCGAGCACGTCGCACGCACTGAAAGGTTGGCGCCCGCGCAGCTACCGCTCGAGTTTGCTGACGGCTCGCCAGGCGACGGGAGTAAGCACGCCCGCGGCCGCTGCCTTGATCAGCCCGCCGATGATGAAGATCGTGAATCCCTGGTGAATCGCGGTCGGCCATGCGAGTCCCGCCGAGACCTTCAGCCACGGCACTCCGATCCCGAAGATGATCAGCTGGCCGGCGACGTAGGCCGGGAAGGCGGTCGCCAACCGGCGGTCGCCACCGTATTCCGCGATGCGGCCGATCACGTACGCCGCGATCGGGAACGCGACCAGGTACCCGCCGGTCGGCCCGGAGATAACGCCCCATCCATGAGCGGCGCCGGCGTAGATGGGGAGCGCGAGCCCGGCCGCGATGTAAAGCAGTTGCGACGCTCCGCCGCGCCGCGCTCCGAGCGACGCGCCCGCGACGACAACGGCAAATGTCTGCCCTGTGATCGGCACGGCGAGGGTGGCACGTGGATTGACACCTGGGCACAGATCGCCGTGAGAGCCGCTCCGAGCAGCACCAGGGCGATGTCGCGCGTCCTGGCACCGGGTAGGACGTCGGCGAGGACCGGTGAGTGATGAACCGACGGGGCGGATGCGGACACGGCGTTCCTTTCGACTTGGGATGAAGAGTGGCCCGCGCGGTTCCGTGTGCCCCGTAGTTAGGAGTGTGCCCGGGCTCGCCGTGCGGGAAGGCGCGGGATCCTGCCAGTCGTTGCGGGGGCCGAGCAAGTCGCCTTGCAGGCAGCCCACCCGTTCGGGGGTCCCCCGTTCGTCGGGTCTAATGGACCCAAGTTGACTCAGAGGGCGCGCGGCGCCTTCGGGGTCTCGTAGCCCTACTGGCGCGGACGGCGGTAGCGTCTTCGCATTACGTCGCCCTCCGAGGACTCATTTCTAACCGTCGCGGAAATTGCGAGCGCACTGAAGCTTAACCAGCAGACGGTGAGGAACTGGATCGACCAGGGAAAGCTGCCCGCCCTGCGAGTCGGGCGCCGGGTGCGAGTGAGGCGTTCGGATTTCCAACGTTTGCTCGATGCCGGCTACACGGCACCGGAAAAGCGTGAGCGCGGGAGCGGGGTCACTGCTCAAGCGTTCTGGGAAGGCGACGCCCTGCCGGAACCCGATCTGGGTCGTCACCTATTCGAGTAGGCGGATCGCCGACGGGCGTTCCAGCTGTTGGTGCGGCCTAGGTGGGAGCCGCGAACTCAGCCATGATGCCGTAGTGGTCACTTGGAGTTGTGGCCCCCTTGTCGAAGACACGCTGACAGTTGCGCACCAATAGTGTCGGACCGTCGGGGCCGCAGCGGATGAGGACGTGGTCGATGCTGCGGAATCGCCAGTCCGGGCTGGTTTGGTACGGGTTCTGCGGGGTGTAGGTGACCAGCGGCTCGGCTGGGTGGGTGGACTCCCACGCACTGCGGTAGCACACGCTGAAGTCGTCGATGACGTGGCGTCCGGTCCAGAATCGGATGCTGTCCGACTCGGGGTCGGCGTCGAGGTCGCCAGCGACGATTACGTGACCGGGCGACTCATCCAGCAAGGATTCCAGGGGGTGAGCAACCAGGACCGTCTGCAGGCGCCGCTCTCGCTCGTGGTCGAGTTGGTAGTCCGGGAAATGGCTGGCCACCCACACGCGTCCTTATGGCTCGGGGCCAGGATTTCAGTGATTAGGCACGTGCAGGCGAAGTTGGCGGTGCGGTTGGTCAGGTGTAAGTCGACCTCGAAGGTGCGGCTGATAGGCCATTTGCTCGCCGTCTTGATATCGGCGACGGGACAGTCGACGCGCTCCGGTGGTCGTGGCGCTGGTGCACGAGTGCGACCCGTCGGCAAAGCCGTGCCGTGTGGCGTTGACCGGCAAGGCGTACCTGCGGGGCTACGACGGCGACTTCCAGTTGTCGCATCTGGAGGAGCAGGCGTTCATCGCGGCGCGCAGGCCGCCGATGTTCGATCGTGCTCCCGTCGAGGGGGGGTCTTCTCCGACCTTGACCCGGAACTGGTGGACGCCTACGTGCGGAGCGTGAGGCGCGGCGAGCCCGAGGGGCTGGGCAAGTTCGGGGACCGGATGGAGCTTCTCCGGCGTGCGTGCGTTATTACCGCGGACACGTGCCACGGTCGCCGGCATTCTGGCGATGGGCCTGTATCCGCAGCAGTTCTTCCCCCGGTTCGTCATCCAGGCCGCCGCCGAACCGCTGCAGGGCGCGCCGGCGGGGGCCCGTGCCCGTAACCAGGCCAAGATCGCTGGCCCCATTCCCCACATGCTCGACCAGGCGATGGAGTGGGCGCGCCGCACCTTCGACACCTTCATCGTCACCGAGGCGGACGGCAGCGTGCACGACCGCTACGCCTACCCTCTTGTCGCCTTCCGGGAACTGATCGCGAACGGCTCATCCACCGCGATCCGATGCCTGGTCGGCCGGGCTCGCCATCGAGGTCAGGCTCCGGCGCGACCGGCTCGTCATCGCGAATCCAGGCGGCCTGTACGGAATCAACGTCGAGCGGCTGGGACGCGATCCGGTCACCTCGTCCCGCAATCGCCAGCTGGTAGAAATCTGCCAGCACGTCTACTCCGCGGCTACAGGCGCGCGAGCCGTCGAAGCCCTTGCCAGCGGCATCCCCTTGGTCACGGAGGCGCTCAGGGAAGCGGGGCTTGCACCCGCGCGGTACTTCGATTCCGGTATCCGGTTCACGGTCATGCTGAGGCAGCAGTCCCAGATTTCGTTGGCGCCAGCGCCGCCGTCCGCAACTGCGACACCAAGCTTGTCGGGCCGCGACCAGCTGATTTACGACCTTCTGGCGGGAGTGCCGCGCACGGCCTCGGAACTTGCGGCCCAGACCCAGCTATCGGCCGATACCGTCCGCCGAAATCTCCGCGCCCTTCGGGAGCAGGGGCTCGTTCGCCAGCATGGCCGGACGAGGCCGGAAAACCACGTATCAACGGGCGTGACCCGGCCCAGTGGGGTGCCAAAAGTCTGCCTGGCCTGCGAGCTGCGGCGAAGACCAGCATCAGCCGTAAGACATCATGATCAGCCGTGTCCCTGCGCCTCCTCTATCAAATCTTCGCGCGGCTCTGCGGCTGGCTGATCCTGCTCGGCCGGTCATCGGCCTCCAAGAACGCCGAGCTGCTCGTGCTGCGTCGCGCCCAACCCTCGGCCCCGCCTCGACTGGGCCGACCGCGCAATCCTCACCGCACTCATCCGGCTCCTTCCGGCAAGTCCGCGGATGCACAGGCTGGTCGCCCGGGCACCGTCCTGCACTGGCACCGCCGCGTGGTCACCCGCAAGTGGACCTACCCGAACCGGACGGGACGGCCACCGGTCAGCGCCGAGATCGCCTCGCTCATCGAGCGGCTCGCCACGGAGAACAACGCGTGGGGATACAAGAGGATCCAGGGCGAGCTGCTCAAGCTCGGCCACCGGGTCAGCGCATCCACCATCCGCCGGGTCCTCAAAACGCTGAAGATCCCTCCGGCACCGAAACGGCACACCGAGACGACGCGGCGGCAGTTCCTGCACACGCAGGCAGCGACGATGCTCGCCACCGATTTCTTCCACGTGGACTGCGCAGTGTCGCTGCAGCGTCTGTACCGCCTGTTCGCCATAGAGGTGGGTTCGCTGCTGCGTGCACATCCTCGGCGTCACGGCGAACCCGGACGGGCCGTGGACCGTGCAGCAGATCCGCAGCCTGCTGATGGATCTGGGCGGTCGCGCCGCTGGCTTCCGGTTCCTGGTCCGCGACCGGGCCGGGCAGTTCACCACATCCTTTGACGCGGTCCTGGCCGACGCTGGTATCGAGGTCGTCAGATCCCGCCGCCGGAGCCCGCGCGCGAATGCTCATGCGGAACGGTTCGTGCTCACCGCCTGGACGGAGATCACGGATCGGATGCTGATCTTCGGTGAACGGCATCTGCGGACGATCCTCGCAAAGTACGAGGCTCATTACAACGGGCGGCGGCCCCATCGCAGCAGCCAGCTCCGCCCGCCCCGGCCCGACCACCCTGTCGCCGACCTCTCCCAGGAGCGGATCAAGCGCCGACCCGTCCTAGGCGGCCTCATCAATGAGTACGAGCGGGCAGCATAAAAGCCAGGGTGAGGACCAGTGGCCGAGTTCTGGAACCCCACACGTTCGGCGTCAGGCGGGCGCCCAAGCTGATCAAGAGCGAGGCGAAGTCAAGGCCCGGCGAGGGCGAGGGGAAAACGGTCCGGCTTGTCGCCACCTACCTCAAGGTAGTGGCCGGGGCCTGGGATGAGATAACAGCGGGCCGGTGGCGGCTGGGCCTGGCGGCAGTGTCCTGGAGCAGCGCAGCCCGGCAGGCGGGCGACCTGGCCGAGATCGCCCGCGCCGCCGGCAGCGAGGCGGCGTTCCGGGAAGAGCTAGCCCAGGGTGAGCATGACCAGGAGCTGCGGGACCGTCTTGATCACCTCGACGCCCTGGTTGCCGCCGCGCTTGCAACGCGGCGGCCACGACGGGGGACTATCGGCTGGCGAGCTGACCTGGCGCTGGCTGTTCTCGCTGCGAGTCCGCCTGCTGCGGCTGGAAGGCGCGGACATGACCGACCGCACCTTCGCCGTCGCCCGGCTGAGGGCGGTCACGGCCGACGGGACCGCGGCGTCGGCCGACGCCCTGTTCAGCAAGCTGGAAGGGCTGTCGGCTCGTTACGCTCCTGCGGGCGCCATCGTGGATGAGGCGACGCTGCGCAGCGACCTGTCGGGCACCGCGCTGGCCCGGTCATCGCGCTACCCGCGGGCCTGGGATGCGCTGGACCGGCTCGCCGCCCAGCTCGCCGATGGGACCCCGGCTGTCCTGGCCGATGACTCCTCGGAACTGCGCCTGGAGCGGCACGAGGCAGCCCATGAGCTGGTCACTGCGATGCGGGCGGCTGCCACCGGGCCGGCTGGCCTCGTGGTTACCGGCGAGCCCGACGTCGGCAAGTCCGTCCTGGCCCTGCAGTCCGCAGCCCAGCTGTCAGAGATGGGAACCCCGGTGATCACGCTGAGCCTGCGGGACCTGCCCGCAACGGTGCTGGAGCTGGAGGGCCGGCTGGGCGCCCCGCTCGCGGACGTGCTCGGCGGGAGCGCCACCGGAGACGGTCGGATGCTGCTCATTGACGAGGCCGAGGCCGCCATGGAAGGACGGGACAGGCTGCTCACGGCTCTCGCCACCACGGCGCTGCGCGCCGGGCTGGGTGTTGTCGCCGTCACCCGCGCTGACGGCGCCAGAGTCGCATCGCAGGCGCTCGCGGACGCAGCGCATGCAGCAGATCTGGCCGCTCGGGTGGGGGAGCACATGGTGGGGAGGCTGACGGCAGCCGAGGCTACCCAGGTCGCCGCGGCCTTTCCTGTCCTCGGCCGCCTTGTCGGCGAGCCGCGGGCGGCCTGGCTGCTCGGCCGCCCTGGCCTTGTCGATCTGCTCCTGCGCGCCGGGGCGGCGAGTGACCTGCCGGCGGGGCCGCTGTGCGAGGCCGACGTGTTCGCTGCGGTCTGGGGCCGTCTGGTGCGGCGCGGCGAGGTGCGGGAGCCGGGCGGCCCGGCACCCGATGCACGAGAGCAGGCGCTGGTCGCCCTGGCCAGGCGCCGGCTGCTCCCGGCCGACCCGGGCGAGCCGCCGGATGCCGGGGCCCTTCCCGCGCTGCGCTCGGACGGGCTGCTGCGCCCGGTCGGCGCCACGAGCGCCTGGGCCCGGGGCGACAGGTTCGCCAGCGACCTGGTAGCTGACCTGGCGGTCGCGCGGCTGCTCATCACCGAGGGCTGGGAACTGCTGAGCCGCGCCGGGGCACCCCGGTGGGCGCTGCGCGCCGCCCGGCTGGCCTGCCAGGCCATGATCATCGACGCGGGCAGCGGCATCGAGCAGGCACGCGCGGAGCTTCACGCTGTCTTCGGCCAGGTCGCCGGGCAGGCCGGGACGCGGTGGGCAGAGGTCCCCGACGAGGCGCTGCTGACGATCGGCGCCGGACGCCAGACGATGGCCAGGGCCTGGCCGGCCTTGCTGGCCGCAGACCAGGCCGGCCTCCGCACCATCCTGCGCCTGGCTAACCAGCGGTACGTGGCCGGCGGCACCGGCGACGTAACGGTCCTTGAACCGCTGGTCGAGCTCGCCTACTGCGGCGATGACAACCTCGGGCAAGACGACGGGTGGGACCGCCACGGGACCGGCGCCCAGATCCGCCGATTGGTGACCGCCTGGCTGCTCGGCCTGATCGCCGCGCGAAGCGGGCCAGATCCTGTTCGACAGCGAGTCAGGGACCGGATCCTCGCCCTCGTGCCGGAGCCGGACAAAGAGTTCGCCATCGAGGCCCTGGCCATGCTCGGCCCCGACCTGGACGACCGCACCGAGGCCTTCCTGCGCGCCGTGCCCGGCGGATACCTGGAGCCCGCGGTCGAGCTACCCGGCCCGGCAGCCGCCCTGACCGCCTACCAGCCTGGACTGCTGGTCGCGCTGGCGGCGTCGTACTACCTGATGGACCCGCAGGAAGGCTTTGGCGCACTCGGGTTCCGCGACGGCATCCGGCCGCACCGTGCGACCACCCCGATCGCAGCCTGGTGGTACGGGCCGTTCTTCCACCTGCTGCTGGTGCGGCCTGCAGACGGCCTCACGCTCGTTAACCGAATCCTGGACCACGCGGCCGCGATCCACGTCGGCGCCGTTCCGCCTCCCGGCCCCGAGACGCCGGGGCTTGACCTGGATCTGCCAGGAGCCGGACTCCGCCGGTGCGTCGGCGAACGGCGGACCTGGGGGTGGTACCGCGGCGGCACCTCCGCGCCCGCCCCGTGCGTGAGCGCACTGCTGGCCGTCGAGAAGTGGGCCGACCACCTCATCGACAATGCCGGCGTACCCGTCTCCACGGTGGTCGAGCTGATGCTGCGAGACTGCCGCAACCTGGCGATGCCGGGCCTGGCAGCAGGAGTGCTAGTGCGCCACCTCGAGGTGGCGGGCAGTCAGCTGGACCCATGGCTGACCCGCCCTGAGCTGTGGGGGCTGGAAGCCGAACGCTCCTTCGGGGAAGGACCGAATACGCTGCACATCCAGGGCCCGGACCCCGCCGACCTACACGGCCGCGCTCGCCGCATCATGGACTTCAGCGGCGTCGCCGCAGAGTTGACCGTTCAGGCCGAGCTCGACGCCGACGACGAGCGCCTCGCTGTCTTGGCGGCGATCGGCGACGCACTGATCAGGCAGGCGCAAGACCTGACAGCGGGCCGCGAGGACGCCGAGGAGCAGGTAACGATCGCCAGGCGGTGGGCGGCGACCCTGCACCCGGAGAACCACCACCTCGTGCAGTCCGAAGACGGCATCGCGTTCGTCTTCCACGCTCCCGACGATGTCACGCAGGACATGACTGCCTTCCAGGAACCCCTTGGCCGCAGCGGGACCGCGCTGCGGCTGCTGAACACCTACGCTGCCCCCAACCTCCGGGACGCGCCCACCGATACCCTGGCCGCCGACCTTGCGATAGCCCGCCAGTTCGCTGCTGATCCGCCTCCAGGGCCGCTTCATCCCGCCGACCCCATCGCCGCCGTTGCCGCCGCCGCCGTCACGGCCCATGCCCGCCGGCGCGTCATCGTGCCGGACGATGATCTGCGGTGGGCAGCCGAGGTGCTCGTTGAACTGGCCGTGCACCCGTGGTCTGAAAAGAGGAACACGCCCAAGAGCACGTACCAGATGGGCGCAGACAGGTCCGCCGCAGCAGCCCTGCCGGCCCTCCTGCTCCCGGAACTCGACCATGTCCGCCCCGGCGCCAGTGCCCTGGACGAAGCCCTGCGCCACACAGGTGCCAGCGTCGCAGACGAAGTCCGGATCATCTTCGCGCATGCCTCAGCGGCCGTCTGGGCGGCGCCATGCGGCCCGGCCGCAAGCACCTGCCGCCACCGCGCTCTCTGGGCCGCGGTACTCGGGGGCCTGCGCGACTGCCAGCTCGGAGCGTGGGACCAGGCCGCGCAGCGGCGGCTCATCGAGCCGCTGGCCGAGCCCTACGACCAGGCGCTGCCCCGCGTGCAGACCGACCGGCTGCTGGTGAACCGCCTGACCAGCCCGCTCATCGCCGCGGCGGACGCAGCCCGCAGCGGCAGCTGCGTCGTCCCCGAAGCCGGCCGCATCCTTGACGTGCTGCTGACCGCGCACCGCCGGGGAGCCGTGCACTGGGCCGGGAAGAACTACGGGCCGCCCACCGGGGATCAGCACGGCCCGGCAGTCGCACGGGTCCTGGCCGAGACAGCCGCAGCAGGCAACACGCAGCCCGTCACCGGGCACGTCCGGGCCTTCACCCGCCAAAGTCCCCGTGCGCTGGCTGAGCTGCTCCACAACCTGGCCATCACGTTCACCTACGACGATGCGCTGCGCCAGGCCCTGCCCGCGGCATGGCGGCCCGTGATGGAAGCCGCTCTCGATGAGATGGAGACCGCATCCGAGCTGCCCACCGACCGGCACTGGTCGCCCCTAGCGCTGGGCGGCCTCATCCCTGCCCCCGAACCCAGCCTGACTGACACAGAATCCGACGCCAGCATCGAGCACGCGCGGCAAAGCCTGGCCAGCCCAAGACACCTTCAGCGACCTGATCACGCGCTGGCGGCCAGTCGCCCAGGGCCATCCACGGGCAGCCGACGCCCTCGTCAAGCTGGGCCGGTGCGCACCGCCCGCCTGGCAGGCCACCACCGGCCTTCAGTGGATCGAGCAGCTCATCGGCAGCAACTACGCCGCATTCGCAGGCCGCTGCTACTACCTGACGCGGTGGCTCGCGGACATCCGGACCGCACTGCCCAGCGAGGCAGACACAGCACGCTGGCGGCACCTGATCGACGGCCTCGCCGCAGCGGGCGATAACAGCGCCGCCCGGCTCCAGCAAGCCGAGGAAATCAGGCCCGGCACGTGACCGATGCGGGGATGCCGAGCGCGGCGCGGGTCATGCCGCGCTTGCCGCGCCGGACAGGGCCGTGTCGGCGCGCTGTCCACCACGGCCAAATTGGGAACCGGCACGGCACCGCGGCCCGCGTGTGGCCGTTCTGGCGCGCACTGCCAATGCGGGCACCCCCGTCACGCGAGCGTGGCGGCCGACCTGCGACGGTCAGCGGTGGATGGCCCCGGTGATTTCCAGCTAACCCAAGGGGGCAGCCCCGCGCTGGAACTGCTCAGCTGGCATCGGCCAGTATCAGGCGTGGCGTCTGGTCATGCCCGCCCATGTCACTGATCATGCTGCCATGAAGAACGCGCAAGAGCCGCCGTTCGGGACGCCCGAATACGAGATGCTCGGCCTGGAGCGAATCGTATCGACTGCCGGTGAAGGCCATGAGGGAGTCAGCGCGTTCCTCACGGCAACCGTGACGTTCGCCGGGGACGGCGACATGGTCCAGGAAGCGGAGGTCTTCCAGCGGGCCGCCGACTACTTCAAGGCCCACCCGGAGCTGACAGTCACGGCCGCGAACTGGACCACCTTCACGGGTGATGACGAGGACGAGCGGTACGCCCTCGTGCTGTCCGTAGTCCCGCCAGCGTGGCTCAATCCTGACGACGCCCGCCGCACCTACCCGAAGGCGAAGCAGTAGGTGCCGCCTGCGACAAGCCGGGTCTCACCTGGGTCCCGGCGGCCAGGCGCGCGGAGGCTCAGTCGGTGACCAGCCCGGAACCTGCGTGCCCGAACGGCAGCCCTCAGCGAGAATTCCCCGACGCGCTAGCCGGCCCGGGTCCCTGCGACCCCGTTCCCCGCCGCACCCGGCGGCCAGCGGTGCCCGGCCGTGGGCCGTTCCCGGCGCACACAGCCCCCGTGTGGGCGCGACCATTCCGGGTGTCGCCATTCCCGTCGTCCCTGGGCGTCCGGCCCGGCTGCGGCCGTCCTCGCCCAAGCTTGCCGGGCACGTCCGATTTCCGGCGCACGCTGCTGTCGTCCCCGCAGAACCCAAGCCTCGGCCGGAAGCGCGTACAGACGGAAGTGCCCAGCGGATTAGCCGCTTCGAGCGCCAGCGCCGCGGCGGCAAGGCACCGCCACCGGGGAACCTAGCCACTCCCGTGCATCTCTGGCGGGTAACTGGCCTGCCTGGATCGCCAGCGCCAGCGACATGTCTGCCATACGAGTGCCTATCACCAGCGGGTCTCACTGAGCGTCACAGCATCGGCATAGGGGAATACGGGCGGTTCTCCCGGAGCCCGCCGTGAAGGTCTAGACCATTGGTCTAGTGGACCCTGAGCCGGCGGCTCGAGCGGAGTCGGAGCGGCGTCGGCCGGGCGAAACGGCGCGGATCGCGGGCGCGTGCCCCCGGATCCGGCGCCGGATGGGCCGTTTTTGACAAGACCCGGATTGCAGGGTCCGTGCACGCGAGCAAACATGGAGCAAACATGTGGACAAAACGGACACATAAAAAATGACCTGGAGCGATAAAACCCCAGGTCAGAACGGGTGCGCCGCCAGGGACTTGAACCCCGAACCCGCGGATTAAGAGTCCGCTGCTCTGCCAATTGAGCTAGCGGCGCGCTAGCAACGAACGTGATGTTAGCAAGAATCGGCCACTCCCGCGAATCGAACGCGTGCCTTGGGGTGAAGCCGCGCGCCGCAGGACCACTGCCAGCGAAGACGTCGCACAAGAAGAACAGGCCCCCGGCGCCGCGCCGTCGCCGTCGCCGACCCGGAGGCGCCGACCCGGAGGCGCCGACCCGGAGGCGCCGACCCGGTAGCCAAAGCCGGGCAGTCTGCCCCGGATCCGCGGCGGCTGTCCGCATTACCGACCCGAACGAGATCCCCATCGCCTACATGCCGAGCGACAGCGCCCGCATCCAGGTCAAGCCGGTCAGGGCCGCTGCCGCGACCCTGACCGGGCCGGGATAACTGATCCGCGCTGCCCCTGACCTCGGCCAGCAGGTCATGCAGGGCCGCCATGACCTGCTCGGTGATCTCGGCCAGGCTGGTCTCGGTCGGCTCCGTGCCAGCCCATTTGGACAGGTCAAGCGGGGGACCCGCGACCGCGGTGACCGCAGTCCGCTGGCGAAGCTGCCACTTGCGGGTACGGGGGTCGAATACGTCCTGCGGTCCCCAGGTCACCAGTGGCACCACCGGTGCCCCGGTAGCCAGGAACAGCCGGGCAACCCCGGTCTTTCCCGGCCGCGGCCACAGGTCGCCTTCCTTGGGTGTAGTTCCCTCCGGGTAGATGACGACGCAGTCGCCCGCCCGGACGGCATCGGCCGCGATGTTCAGCGCCGAGGAGGCGTCAGCGGCGCCCCGGTGGACCGGTATGCAGCCCACCAGGTAGAGGAACCGTCCCACGACGGGGACCTCGAGCAGGCTCACCTTAGTGAGAAAACGTGGCCAGCGTCCGGCATCCCTCATGCAGTGCCATACCACGAGGGGATCGAACTCCGACAAGTGATTGACCGCTACAATGCAGCCGCCTTGCTGCGGAATGTTAGACAGATTCGACCAGCTTCGCTTGGTCAGCGAAAACGTGGGGATTTTGAGCAGGCCGCTTGCGCACCGCAGCCGGAACCTCGCCCTGCGCCGATACATCATCGACCCTTCTCGTGCGGGCTAAATCTTCGAGAAAGTGTACGCCGCTAGACTTTATCCAGGTGAATGAACTCTAGGAATACGCGGACGCCGCCGTAAAGGCGCGGAGTAAGATCCTGCGTCAGGACGAGACGTGAAGGAACCATGACCTACTTGATCTTCAAGGCCACCGTCCTTTCCGTGCTGCGGATGTGGTTTCGCCCCGCGGTGGACGGTGCCGGCAACCTGCCGCGCGGGCCAGCGGTCATCGCCTGTAACCATCTCTCGTTCTCCGACGATTTCTTCCTCGCCGCGGTCGTGCCCCGCCGGGTCACTTTCCTGGTGAAGTCCAGCCTCTTCACCGCCCCCGGCGTTAAGGGGTGGCTGATGGCGCGGATTTTCCGTGGCCTGGGCGCGGTACCGGTCGATCGCGTTGGCGGATCGGCCGGCGATGCCGCGGTGCGAGCGGGGATCCAGGTGCTACGGCAGGGCGGCTTGCTCGGGATCGCGCCGGAGGGGACCCGTTCCCCGGACGGGCGGTTGTACCGGGGCCGCACGGGCGTTGCCCGAATGGCGCTGGCCGCTGGCTGCCCGGTGGTCCCGGTGGCCATTATCGGCACCGACAAAGTTCTGCCGCCCGGCACCACCGTGCCCCAGAGGTCGCTGATGAGCATACGCATTGGTGTGCCGCTCGACTTCCCCCCGGCCGAGAACGCGGAGCCTGACCATGAGACACTCCGTGTCATCACGGATAAAATCATGAATGAGATACAGCAGCTATCGGGACAAGAATACGTGGATGAATACTCTCCGGGACCCGGGCTTTGACGCCGCGCCGCGGGCTCTTGCTGGATTTCGGCGGAGTGATTACCAGCGATTTCTACGGTGCGCTGCGCTCGTTCTGCGTCCGTGAGGGCCTTGCCGCCGATGCCATTGAGTCCGTGCTGCGGACGAGACCGGACGTCCGCGCGATATTGAAAGACGCCGAATGCGGCCGCGTTCCCCAGGCGGTTCTCGAAGCGGCCATGGGCGCTGCGCTCGGGGTCACCGCCGTGGGTCTGGCCCGCCGCCTCTGCGCCGATCTCCGTCCCTGTCAGCCGGTCCTGGACCTAGCGGCCCGCGCCCGGGACCGCGGAATCAGGGTCGGGGTCTTGTCCAACTCATGGGGCAGCGGCACCGACGGCGGTTACGACGCCTACGCCGGCTATGACCTGGAGTCGCGCTTCGATGCGGTCGTGATCTCCGACCAGGTGGGAATGAGCAAGCCCGATGCGCCCATCTACGTGCTGGCCGCCGGAGAACTCGGCGTCGCCCCCAGCGCGTGCGTGTTCGCCGATGACAACCTGCCCTACCTGCCCCCGGCGCAGGCCCTCGGCATGGCTACCGTCCACTTCACCGAGCCCGAGACCGGCGTGGCTCGGCTCGCCGAGTACCTCGGCCTAAGTTAGCTCGTTCATCCGGGAGCCTGCCGTACTACCTGCTGCTGTACACGGCGATCGTGATCGCCGTGTACTGGCAGGCAAAGCCCGCGAGCGTGCAGCCGTGGAAGATCTCGTGGAAGCCGAACCAGCGCGGCGATGGATTCGGCCGCTTGAGTCCGTAGACCACAGCGCCGATCGAGTACAGCACCGCCGCGATGATCATCAGGCTCCCCACCGCGGCGCCGTCGCGCCGCGGAACGGGCAGGCAGAACACGACGGTCCAGCCGAGCAGGAGGTAACAGGGGACGTAGACCCAGCGCGGGGCGGTGAGCCAGAACGTTCTCATCGCGATGCCGGTCAGCGCGCCCGCCCACACCAAGCCCAGTAGCACCGGCGTCAACCGGCTCGGCCGCGCCACCGCCGCCAGAGCCGTGTACGTGCCCGCGATGACCAGGAAGATGTTGGCGTGATCGATGCGGCGCAGCCGCGCCCGCGCCCGCGTGCCCGCGCGGCTGAGGTGGTAGAGCGCGCTGACCCCGAACAGCAGACAGGAGCTGGCCGCGAACACCGCGCACCCCGCCGCCGCGCGCGCCGTCGGCGCCAGGCCGATCAGTATGATCCCGCCCGCCAGAGCCAGCGGGAACGCCCCGGCGTGCAGCCATCCGCGCAGCCTCGGCGCGGCCGCCCCGGTTGCCGCCCCGGCCGGCCGCCCGCGCCCCGCGACCGGGGACCGCGAACTCATGAGCGCTCCGATATCATGCGCGCGGCCAGCTGGGCGCGCGACGTGACGTTGACCTTGCGGTAAACCCGGCGCAGGTGATGGTCGACGGTGCTTGGGCTGATGAACAGCTGCGCGGCGATCTCACCATTGGAAGCCCCGGTGCTCACCAGCTCCGCGATGCGGGCTTCCTGCGGAGTGAAGTCGGTGATCGCCTCCGACCCCCGCGTGCGTGCGTGTTCCCCGGTGGTGAGCAGTTCAGCGGCCGCCTGCTTGGCATGCCAGTCCGCACCCATCGCGGCGAACAGATCGTGGGCCGCGCGCAGTTGCTGCCGCGCGTCCCGTCGTCTCTTCATCCGCCGCAGCCATTGCCCGTAGAGCAGGTGAGTGCGGGCCAGCTGAGGCCTGACCCGGGAATTCTCCAGCTGGCCGATTGCCTCCAGGTAATGCTCCTCGGCGGTTGAATCCTCCGCGAGGAGCGCCGCGCTCCGGGCCCGCAGCCCCATCGCCCACGGGGAACCCACGGCGAGCGCCCGCTGCGACAGCGTCTCGTACGCGGTGTCGGCAACCTCGCGCCGGCCCAGCCGGACCGCGGCCTCGATCAGCTCCGGCAGGGCCACCTCAGCGGTGAACGCCGGGTCGTCCTCGACCACGATGCTCGCGTTGGACACCGCCGCCGCGTAGTCTCCGCTGAACAGGTCCGCTACGGACGTGATGTACCTTCCCAGGTCCGCGGGCCCGCCCTGGCCTCGTTCCGCTGACTCGCGGGTCTGCGCGCGCCCCGAGGCGCGGGCGGCGGCGAAGTCGCCGCGGTAGGCCAGCAGCACGCCGTTGCTGAGGCTGTCGAGACCGAGCACGGCGGGACCGTGCGTCGCCGTCATCAGGTCCATCATCATGGCCCACTGGCTTTGGGCCTCCCGCAGCCTTCCCTCGTGACACACGCAGAAGCCGAGGAACGCCAGGGTGACCGGCAAGATGGTGAAGGCGCCGGCGGCCTGCGCGAGATTGACCCAGCGCTGCGACACATCGCTGGCGCCTGCCTCGTCGTACAGGCTGCCCGCGGCCGCGGCGACGAGTCCCGACCAGCGCAGGGCGACAAAGGGGTCGGCGTCATCGGCGCGCAGCGCGGCCACGGCCGCACGGAACGGTCGCACGGAGGCCTCGTAACCGAGCGTGAAGCGGGCGGTGTATCCCTCGAGCAGCAGATCGCTCACGGTCGGGGCGCCGGTGACCCGCGGGAAAGCCTGCGCCTGGCGGGCGATCTCCCGCGTGAGTATCGGGCCCGACCAGATGGCCGCCTCGAACGCGCCGAGCATCGTGTCGCGAGCCGCCCGGTCGTTGTGCGCGAGCGCGGTCGACGCCTTGGCCAGGAACCGGGCCGCTCCGGCGGCGTCACCCTGGGCGAAGCGGATCTCACCCTCCAATCGCACCGCCTCGGCCCGTGCGGTCGCACTGACAAGCCGCGGCTGGGCCACGTCCACCAGGGACTGCGCGGCAGTGGAGTCGCCCGCCATCAGCTGCGCTTCCGCCAGGGCCATCTCGCGCTCCGCCCGGCGCGCGTCATCCGGAGTCAGGTCGACCGCGCGCCGCAGCAGCGCCGCCCGGGCGGCGTAGCCGCCTCGGGCGCCTGCTTGCTCAGCGGTGCGCTGCAGGTCCGCCGCGAGCGCCTCGTCGGGAACGAGCGTTGCCGCGGCGAGATGCCACGCCCGAAGCTGCTCGCTGCCCGTCTGGCTCAAGGCATGGTGGGCGTTCCTGCGCTCCGTGTCGCTGGCGCCGTGGTACACCGCCGAGCGGAGCAGCGGGTAGCGGAACTGCACCGAGTTGCCGGGAAACTTGAGCAGGCCGAGCCGAGCGGCCTCGGCCGAGGCCGTATCGGGGTCAATGCCTGCGCGGGCCGCCGCCTCCCACAGCTGGCCGGGGTCGCCTTCCGGGTCCGCGGCGGCCAGCAGCGCGAATGCCTGGGCATTCGGCGACAGGCTGCGTACCTGCCGGAGAAAATGTTCGCGCAGCCGCTGGCCGAGCGGGAGGGGTTCCGGCAGGGCAGCGCTGCCGGACAGCTGGCCTGCGGTGTATTCCGTGCCGAGTTCCACCAGGGCCAGCGGGTTGTTGTGGGTGTCCGCCAGGATCCGGTCGACCGCGGCCGAGTTGATCGCTATCCCGGCGACCGAGCTGAGAAGTTCAAGTGCTTCCGCGTCCGGCAGGCCCCCCACGGTGACCGTCGGCAGGTACTCGAACACCGGCTGGACCGAGAGCTCGTGGATGGCGGCGATGAGTCCGACCCGCTCCGCGTACAGCCTGCGGGCGACGAAGCTCAGCACTTGTCCCGACTCGGCGTCGAGCCAGTTCGCGTCGTCGACAAGACACAGGACCGGCCTTTCCTGTGCCGCTTGCGACAGCAGGGTCAGCGTCGCCAGACCGACCAGGAACCGCTCCGGCGGCGGCCCCGCCTCCTGGCCGAACGCGATCCGCAGCGCACTGCGCTGCGGCGCAGGCAGCTCGTCGAGCCCGGGAAGGAACGGCGTCAGCAGCCGGTGCAGGGCACCGAAGTCCAGGCTGATCTCCGACTCAACCCCGGAGACGGTGGAAACGGTGAGGTCGCCCGCCGCGGCGACCGCGTACTCAAGCAGCGTGGTCTTCCCGACCCCGGGGCCGCCGCGCAGGACCAGCGTGCTGCTGAGGCCGTCGCGCACCGCGGCCAGGACCTCGTCGATCGCCGCCCGTTCCGCCTCCCGGTCAAGCAGCGCCGACGTCTGGTAACGCTGCCCAGCCGGGCGCCTCAGGAAAGAGCGCGGCGTTCCGTCTGGACCGCCGTGAAGGCCAGGCATCAGTATTCAGCTCCATTCAGCGGCGTCTGCATGACCCCGCGGTCGCTGCTCATTTCCGGGCGGCACGCTACCGGGTCCGCGGCGGCGACCAGAATCATGTGTTTTCGTAGTCTGTTAGGAGCCGGTGTCTCGCCGCCCGGTACTGGACCAGGATCATGGGATAATCGGCTCCATGAGGGATTGCCGCCTGCGCCGCGATGGCCGCAACCGCGTGGCCGGGTAGGCGATGGGGCCGGGAACGCTGGTCGGGCGCAGTGCGGAGACCGGCGAGCTTGCGGCACTGCTGCGGGCCGTTCGGGACGGGGAAAGCAGGGCCCTGGTGCTGAGCGGGGACGCCGGGGTCGGCAAGACCGGGCTGCTCGGCTGGGTGACGGCGCACGCGTCGGACATCCAGGTGGCCCGGGTGAACGGCGTCGAATCGGAGCGTAGCTTTCAGTTCGCCGGCCTGCACCGGCTGCTGATGCCGTTCATGGCCGGGCTTGACCGGCTGCCCGCGCCGCAGCGGGACGCGCTCCAGTCGGTCTTCGGACGGGTTACCGGGGTGCCGCGGGGGATGTTCATCATCTCCCTGGCCGCGCTGGCGCTCATCACCGACGCGGCGACGCGGTCCCCCGTGCTCTGCGTCGTCGACTCCGCCCAGCTGCTGGACCAGACATCGGTTGAGGTGCTCGGCTACGTGGCCCGCCGCCTGCCGGCCGAGCGGATAGGCATGGTATTCGCTGTCCGCGGGGGCGACGACCGGCCCGCCGGTCTCGGTGATCTGCCGCAGCTGCGGATCAACGGACTGTCGGCGGCGGACGGCGCCGACCTGGTCGCGGCGGCCGCGCGCGGGCCGGTGGATTCCCGGATCAGCGCCCGGCTGGTAACCGAGACCGCGGGCAATCCGATGGCCCTGCTTGAGCTGGTGGAAGCGCTGACGGACGAGGAACTGGCCGGGGTTGCGCCGCTGGCCGAGCCGCTGCGGATCGGCGTCCGCCTCGGCCAGCTGTACTCGGGACCGGTGCGGGAACTCAGCGCCGAGGCCCAGACGCTGCTGCTGATCGCTGCCGCCGACCAGCTCGGTAACCCGGACAAGGTCTGGCAGGCGGCCGCGCAACTGGGCATCGGACCGGAAACCCTTGACCTGTCGGCCGTGGAGCGCCTGGTCCGACTGGCGCCCCGGATTGAGTTCATTCACCCCATGACACGATCGGCGGTCTATCACGGAGCATCCTCCGCCGACCGCATGCGCGCGCACGAAGCGCTGGCATCGGCCAGCGGCGCCCAGCGGCAGGCGGATCGCCGGGCCTGGCATCTGGCCCGGGCCACCCGCGAACGCGACGAGCAGGCGGCCGTCCTGCTTGAGGAGTCGTTCGACCAGGCTCGCGTTCGGGGCGGCTGGTCAAGCGGTGCGGCCTTCCTCGAACGGGCGGCCGAGCTGAGTGCTGATCCAGTTCGCAAGGCCGGGCGTCTGCTCCGCGCAGCGCAGGCGAGGCTGGCCGCGGGCGAGGTGGGGGCGGCCCGGGTGCTGTTCGACCGCGCCGCGCCGCGACTTGAAGAACCGGTGACCGTCGCGAACGCCAGGCGGCTCAACGGCCAGATCCTGAGCGTCGCGGGTGAGCTGCCGAAGGCGGCGCGCACGCTGCTCGACGCGGCGCAGGCTCTCGCGCCGGAGGACAACCGGCTGGCCCGCGACACCCTGCTCGAGGCATTCGCGCTGGCCCAGGTCACCGGCGAGTCCGGCGTCGCGACCGCGGATGTCATGCGGGTCTTCCAGTCCCTGCGGCCAGCCGGCGGCAGTTCCGCGGCGGATGCTGACCTGCTTGATGCCCTGTGCGACATGGCGCGGGGTCGTTACGAGGCGGCGGTTCCGGTCTTGCGCGCGGCCACCGGGTCAGCGGACAGCCGTCCGCTGGCCGGCGACAGCCCCGCGCACCTGCTGGCGTTCGGCCTCGCCGCGGCCGAGTTGCACGACAACCCGGCCTGCCGCGAACTGGCCCTCGGCTGGGTCGAGCAGGCGCGCCCGGCGCGGCGCCGTGGCCACCACGACCATGAGCCTTGCCTTCCTGGCGTGGAGCGAACTGGCCGCGGGCCGGTTCCGCGCCGCCGACGGGGCCGTCGCCGAGGGCCGGGCGATCATCAAGACCGCAAGCTCCCAGTACGCCGCCGACGAGCTGTCGAGCATAGACCTTGCGATACTCGCCCGGCGCGGGCGCGAGGCGGATACGCGTGCTCTCGCTGGAGAGTTGCAAGAGATGTACGTAGAACGAGGCAGCGCTCTGGGGATCCGGGCGGCCCATAAGTCGCTTGCCATCCTTGAGCTTGGCCTGGGGAACTATCAAGCGGCGGCCCGCCACGCTGGTGAAACCCTGAAGGAAGAGCCCGTACTTGCCTTCGGCGCCGCGCCGGAGCTGCTGGTCGAGGCCGCCGCGCTGTCCGGCGACCGGTCAGCCGCCGTCGCCGCCCTGGACGCCGTCCGGCCCCGCTGGCTGGCACTGCGGACCCCGTGGACCCTCGGCCTGCTGGCCCGCTGCGAGGCGCTGCTCTGCGGCAACGGCGGCGCGGAGCAGCGGTATCAGGAAGCGGTAGAGCTCTTCCAGCACGCTGACCTCGCGCCCGAACTGGCTCGCTCGCATCTGCTGTACGGCCAGTGGCTGCGCCGCCAGCGCCGCCGGGGCGATGCACGCGACCAGCTGCGCATCGCCGGAGAAATGTTCAGCACGCTGGGGATGGGCGCATTCGCCGAGCGCTCCTGGTCGGAACTGCGTGCTGTCGGCGAGCATGCCACCGGTCCCCGCGAAGGCCTCAGCGCCCAGGAGGCGCGGATCGCGCAGCTCGCCGGCCAGGGAGCCGCCAATCGCGAGATCGCGGCTGAGCTGTTCATCAGCGCCAGCACGGTCGACTACCACCTGCGCAAGGTCTTCCGCAAGCTCGGCATCACCAGCCGTTTCCAGCTGGCGCAGGTCCTGCGCGAGTTGGGCGGCCAGGTGACCGACGCCGCCACCTAGGCTCAGCGGAAGAACGAACAAGAGTATCCCGAACGATGGCGGGTTCCTGGGTCACCCAGACGATCCTCAACCTGCGTCCCCAGCCCAGATGAGGCCGGCTTCAGGTACGGGCAGCGAATTCGAGTATGCCGAGCGCCCATTCGTGCAGTTCCATGTTGTGCGCCACCGCGGCGCGCTCAAACAGCGTGATCTGGTTGCTGGTGAGGACCAGCCGGAGCGTGCCGGCGGCCGGGTTCAGCTCGTCCTTGTCATAATCTGCGCCGGGTGCATCGCTTCCGTCCGCGCCGGACGGCACTGCGGCCAGATTGCCGCGTTCCCGCAGACTGTCCCGGACCTGTCGGCGCAACTCATTTCTCGACCAGCCCAGTTCCTCGGCCTTCCGCAGCCAGTAGTCCTGCTCCGGCGCCTCAAGGGAAGCCACCTCGGAGTGATGGCCGAAGCTAAGGCTGTCCCGCCTCCTTGAGTGGCCGAGACGACGAGCCACCCATGCGTAGTTGCGCAATGTCTGGTAGTTCAGGCCGGTCTTCGCGATCGCTTCTAGATAGCGGTCCTTGAAAGTGTTCTCTCCGTAAACCAGCCAGTCGGCGATCCACCAGGTAGAGGAGTCGGAGATGGAAATTATTTGCCGTCCTATTTCCTCCCAGGAACTAAGACAGGGAGCATTGGAGAACAGCAAGCCGGACTTCGTCACCTCGACTGAGGGATGCAGTTTCATTGCGGGCACGGGGCACGTCCGGGCTGGAGGCCGATTCACGAGTTCGCGTATTGCCATAATCATCCACACTTGATCATGGTCCTGGTATTCGGCTGGGTGCGCCTGCTCGGTGCGCGGTCAGGCAGCGAAGGACGTGGAAATCCGGCTTCGCTATGACCGGACTGACCTGGCCGGCCCAGATGAGATGGTGGCGCCGCCCCGGTGCCGTGTACGGTGCTCTACCGGGACCGCGACGCAAGGTCCACCCGTTAACGACTGCGTCAGGACCGTGCGGACCGGGCCGGGAGCCGTTCCCCTGCCCGCCCCTTGGCGAAACTATAGTTTCTCATGGGCGCAGCTTACCAGGCCGCGGGATCTTCCTGTCAATGGTCGCGGCCAAGGCGAATGAGGCAAGGTGGAAGGGGCAGGACGTGAGGGAAGGGGCACGACCGATAGACGATCGTGGAGTCATCATGAGACGATCAGCACGCGTGCGGCGCTCTCTCTTCGCAGCGGCACGCGACAGCCTCGTTAGGGGAGGCGGAACTGTCCGCACACTCGTTCGGTGAACAGCTGAACCGCCTGATCGGCGTTGTGCACCGCCGCGGCCGCCCGCCCTATACCAACAAGGAGCTGGCCGAGGCGGTCCAGGCGCGCGGAGTGCGATGCACGCCGCAGTACATCGGTCAGCTGCGCGCTGGTAAGCATGCGCCCTCCCTGGAGATGGCACGCGCCCTGGCCCAGGTATTCGGTGTACCGATCGACTACTTCAACGATCCCGGCGTTGCCCGCGATACCGACAAGCAGCTCGCCTATCTAGCGGCCATCCAGGACGCCGGAGTGACCAAAATCGCGCTGCGCGCCGCGGGTCTTTCGCCGAGCGCGCTGGAAACCCTCCATGAGGTCATCGACCGGATCCGGGCGGAGGAGGGGCTGCCGCAATGCCAGCGCTTTTAAGGCGAAATGGTTGGGGGCTGGTTCCGTTCTCAGTCGCGCTGAGTGATCGTTCCTGGCTGCTGGCTTGTCGTACCGGTTTCCTGCGAGACGGGTGAGGCTCCGGCTAAGAAGTGTGATTGTCGATGTCCCATTTCTTCAACCGGAGCCTCTTGTGTTTTCTTACCTTGTCCCGGCGTGTGCCGTGCCCGTTTCGGCCGGGATGATCGTCGCGGTACCGCTGGAGCTGGTCGCGTCGCCGCTGAAGAGCGGCCGGGACCTGGGCGAGGGGGACCGGTCCGCGCTGGTCGTCGGCGGGACGAAGAGGATCGGCACCCGCGATGACGTGGTGTTCTGCAAGGTAGTGGCGGTCGCGGAGGCCCAGGTGAGGCGGGACGGGCAGGTCCGGGCCAAGGGCAGCCCGGTGCATCACGCGACGCTCGGCCCGCTGGAGACGGGGTGCGTCCCCGGCGCCGTAAGCGGGATCGCGCAGGACGCGGGACTGGACGGCCGGTTCGTGAAGGGCGAACGGGAAAGGCTCCTGGCCAGGGCCTTCATGATACGGGTCATCGTGCTGATGACGCTCATGCCCGAGGCCCGGGTCCAGGACGCGGTTGCCGCGCTGGCCGGGGACCTGGCCCTGGTCCCCTGGTCAAGGCCGTGGCGGCCGGCCTCGGCGCGGGCGGCCGGGAACTGGCGGAACGCCCTCGGCCC
The DNA here is from genome assembly GCA_963785645.1 of uncultured Actinomycetota bacterium. GTDB lineage: Bacteria > Actinomycetota > Actinomycetes > Streptosporangiales > Streptosporangiaceae > Trebonia. The sequence goes on along the minus strand of CAWAWG010000008.1, from coordinate 180,357 downwards.
GGCCCCGCTGGAGGACCTGCGGGACACCGTGCTCGGCTTGTCCTGGCGCCGTCACCAGGATGAAGGCTGCCCCGGAGCCGTCACCACCGGGAAGACGAGGCGGCTGAAGGCCGGGGCGTTCGACGGGACGCTGATCCGGGTGCCGGACACGCCCGCGAACCGGGCGTTCTTCGGGTCGGTCGGCACCGGGGACGACAGCTCGCCGTTCCCGCAGGCCAGGGCCCTGCCGGTGACCTGCTGCTCGTGCCGGGCCCTGTTCGCGATCCCGCACGGCCCCGCCGGGACGGAGAAGGCCGCCGCCGAGCAGTCGCTCCTGGACGAGGCCCTGCGCGGTTACCCGGCCCTGTTCTCCCCGGACTGGATCTGGCTGATGGACCGCAACTACCACGGCGCCCCCAGGATCGCGCGGATGATCGAGCGCACGCACGTGCTGATCAGGCTCAAGAGCGACATCCCGCTGCGGCGGACCTCGGAAATCCTGCCTGACGGGTCCTACCGGGCAGAGCTGTCCGGCGACGGCGCCACCGTCCCCGTCCGCGTCATCGAGTACTGGGCCGAGGTCGAGGGCCAGGACGTCCCGGAGATGTTCTGCCTGGTCACCGACCTCATGGACTGGGAGGAATACCCCGCCCCCGAGCTCGCCGCCCTCTATAAATGGCGGTGGGACGGGTCGGAGACCGCCTTGCGGGAGGCCAAGGCGGTCCTGCGCGGCGCCGGCCCCGGCACCGGGCCGATGCTCCGCTCCGGCTCCCCGGAACTCGTGCGGCAGGAACTCGCCGCCTGGGCCGCCGGCACCGCGATGACCCGCGCCGTCGTCCTCGCCGCGGCCCGCGCAGCCCGCCCGGCCCGGAAAGGACGCCGGGCCGGGCTCGAAGTCCGGCCCCGGGACCTGTCCTTCGCCCGGGCTCTCCGGGCGGTCCTGTCCGCGATCCGCCTCGGGCACGACCGCTTCCAGGCCGTGACCAGGGAAATCTCCGGCTTCCGGAACGTCGTCGACCGCGACCGGCACCGCGTCCGCAAGTCCAAGTCCCCGTCGTCCTTCCCGCATGCCACGCCGAAGGACACCGCCACCCGGACCGCCCCCGTCGTCATCACCATGGCCAACACCCCGGCCTGACCAGCGCAAATACCCGTAAGCCCGCTCGAAATCCTCCTCCGGGCCGTGGACCCGGCCGTCTCCGGCGCGGAACGCCGGCCTTCAGCATGCCTTCCGGAAGGCGGCTACCCGCAGTAGTCAAAAACGTGAACTACCCACGACCGGTCAAACACCTAAAGCCCATGTCATTGGGGGCTGCCGTCCCACACCGCAATCGTCACGCCAGAAGAAACCGGGCCCTTGCGTAAGAGTCACAAGAGTCTATAAAAGCAGGCGCGATGCTGATGGCTATGCCGGCACCTCACCCGGCGCGGCGGTTGCTAAGAGCGCGGTACTGAAGGACTCCGCTATCAAGTTGGACAGAAACTTGTTCGTCCGGTACAGTCCAAGCGTTTGATCCTGTTCATAAACGTAACCGATCTGGTCTGCTTATGTCTTCACCAGGAAGCCGTTTCGACGACTAGTCCTGCCGGAAGGTTGGTGAGCGATGAGTCTTGCCCGGATCAGGCGGCGCTGTCTTAGTCAAATTGAGGCCTTGGACCTGCCCACCGCCGCTAATGTGGCGGATATTTGCGACCGGGTCGCGCAATCACGCGGTCGCCCGATTCGCATACTACGGCATAAACTCCCGTCGGACAGTGTGTGCGGGCTCCGGATAGCCACTTTCCGCACGGATTACCTCGTCGTTCAGGAAAGTGCCAGTCCCGCGCACCAGGACCTGATCCTCCTGCACGAGCTCGGGCATGTCCTGTTCGATCCGCAGGAATGCCTGCCGCTCGACGAGGACCTGCTCAAGGTGCTCGCACCGCAGGTGGACCCGGCCACGGTCACCAGCATGCTCGGCCGCAGCCGGTACACACTCGAAAGCGAGCAGGCGGCGGAGACATTCGCGACCTTGCTCTTCGCGCGGACAGACCGCTGGGTGCCGCGCTCGTCACGGGTCGTCGCGCTAGGGGCCGACGACATCGTCGGCCGTATCGAGCGCACTTTGGAGTCAGACCGCGGATGAACGCCGTTCTGTACCCGCTGGCTGCTCTCATCGCCTGGACCGCCGCGGCCTATAAGCTTCCGGCGGCGCTCCGCCGCCCCCGCGACCCGAATCTGGTCGCCCTCGTCGTGGCATTGGGCGTTCTCGGTATTGTCTTCACGGTCTCCACGCCGGCCGTGTGGTCAGGAATCGATCGGGCGGCCGGGTGGCCGAACCTCTCGTTCCTGCTGTCCCAGGCCTGCGTGATGATCTGGACGGTGATTGTCCAGATCCTGATGGTGCTGTGGGCGTATCCGCCGGCGGATGCCCGGCCCAAGGTCAGGATCCGGATTCTGATCGCGTCGGCAACGGTCGCGGTCATGGTGACGCTGTTCCTGCTGGCCCCGATCCAGCCAGAAGACAGCACCGACTTCGCGGCGCGGTTCGCGGGCGTCCCTTATATCTCCGCGTACCTGTGTGTTTACGTTCTCGCCTTTGCCTGGATGCAGGGTGAGATCGTCTACCTGTGCCTGCGTACCATCCGGGTCGGCGGCCGGGTCTGGCTGCGGCGCGGCCTGCGGGCCACCGCTGCCGGGGCGGTCCTGGGCCTGGTGTACTGCCTGGTCCGAGCGTCCGATGTGATATTCGCGGTAACCGGCCTGGCCGATCCGGTCCGCTGGGAGGATGTCGCCCGGCTGGCCGTCGGGATCGGCGTCGTGCTGCCGCCCATCGGGTGGACCATGCCTTCCTGGGGACCTCGGCTGGGCCGGGTGCGAGCCTGGGCCGCCAACGTCCGTATCTACCGGCAGCTCTACCCGTTGTGGTCGGTCATGTACATTACGTTCGCGGACAAGGACCTAGACCCTCCGCAGGGGCTGGCCGCGCGTATCACCCTGCGCGACCTCAGCGACTGGGCGCTGCCCCGCCGACTGGCCCTGATCTGGGACTGCACGCTGGAACTGCAGCCTTACCGCGACCCTGGCCTGGAACGGTCCACGGCCGGACCCGGCGGGCACCCTGATCGCCGCGAGCTGGGCCGGCGGGCCGCCGTGGAGGCTGAGATACTGCTCGCCGCGCTTGCCGCCTACCGGCGGAACCCGGGGCAGGGCGGACCGCCGTCGGCCGCCCCGGCGGCGGTCCGGCCAGACGAAGAAGCCGGCCGGGGCCACCTCTCGGGCGAACTGGACTGGCTCGTCGCCGTTTCGCAGGCAGTCCGGCGTCAGGACCGGATACTTGGGACCGCACACCGCCGGACCGCACCGGACCGGGTGACCACTAGTGAAGGACGCCATCCGTGAGCATGCCCTTCGACGCCGGCTACATTCGCGATCCCTACCCCGCGATGGCCCGGCTGCGACACGACCGCCCCGTCCACCGGGTGACCACTCCCGACGGGAGTCCGCTGTGGCTGGTCACCCGCTACTCCGAAGCCCGCGTCGCGCTGGCCGATCCCCGGCTCTCGCTGGACAAGCGGCATTCAGCCAGCGGGTATGCCGGGTTCGGGCTGCCTGCCGCGCTTGACCGCAACCTGCTGAACATGGATCCGCCCGATCACACCCGGATACGGCGCCTGGTCGGCCAGGCATTCACCGCGCGCCGCATCGAGCGGCTCGCCCCCGCCATCGAGCAGACCGCGGACGAGCTGCTCGGCCAGCTCGGCGACCAGGACGGCTATGACCAGGACGGCGGGGCGGACCTGATGTCCGGATATGCCTTCCCGCTGCCCGTCGCCGTCATCTGCGATCTGCTCGGCGTGCCCCCGCAGGCCCGGCGCGACTTCAGAAGCTGGACCGATGTCCTGGTAGCGCCGCAGGCGGGCGCCGATCCCAGGCGGGCCATGGCCGAGATGCTCACCTACCTGCTGGGGCTGCTGGCCGCCAAGCGGGCGGATCCGGGCGATGACCTGATCTCCGCCCTGATCCAGGCGCGCGACGGCGACGACAAGCTCGACGAGAACGAGCTGATCAGCCTCGTTTTCCTGCTGCTGTGGGCCGGCGACGAGACAACCGTAGACCTGATAGGCAACGGGCTTCTGCTCACCCTGACCGACCCGGATGTCCGGGATGGCCTGCTGACCGGGCGCCATCCGGTACCGGAGGTCGTCGAGGAGGTGCTCCGCTTCGACGCGCCGGCGATCCTGAGCATCAGGCGTTTCGCCACCGAGGACCTGGAGCTGGGCGGGGCGAGCATCGAGGCCGGTGACACCGTGATGGTCTCATTGGCAGCCGCCAATCATGACCCCGCGCGGTTCGAATCGCCGGACGCCTTCGTGCCGGACCGCGGCGACCTCGGGTACCTGTCGTTCGGGCACGGCATCCATCACTGCCTCGGGGCGCCGCTGGCCCGGCTTGAGGGCCGGATCGCGATCGATCATGCCCTGCGCCGCTACCCCGACATGGAGCTGGCCGCCCCGGCCGCAGACCTGGTCTGGCGGCCCAGCATCCGCTCGCACGGCCTGCGCTCCCTGCCCGTCCGGCTCAAGGCCTGAGCGCGGCCCGCGCCTAGCTGTACCGCCGGCGGGACAGCGGCCCCCGATCCGGGTATGCCGCCCCGGCTCGACGGGGCCGCCGGGAACGGAAGCCGGCGGATCACCGGGGAATTTGATTTTCGTGGATGAGCCGACAATCCCAATGAACCGGATGGCGCAGAATGGAAATCATCCTTTGGTACTAAGGACATTTCTTTCTGGTACCGGCCCGAGTCATGTCCCGGCGCTTTGCTAACGGCTAGCCGCATGCGCTGTGCTGGGTTATCAGCAGGTTATTTGTTTCCCCTGCCCTGGCCGCGACCGATTCACGCGCCCGGGCCGGGTGAACTAGGCAGATGCCCGCGGGTCGCCAGCCGGCAGCCAGATAGCGCAAACGTTGGTGTCATCCATATGGTCATGATATAAATATCATAATCCGATTTGCGAAAATCATCTCTCACTTGCGATGCGGTGCCGAGCTAACTGGGGTTGATCGTGGCGCCAGAGCATCAGATAGGAATGTTCACACAAGGGGGATGCGGGAATGCCTTCCGAGAAACTAGAGGAAGTATCCATCCCGGAAAATGATAGCAAATACGATATCATGCCGGGCGGTATAAAAGAAAGAGTCGCAAAATTCACCGCCGACACGACGCCAAGGTCCGGCGGTGATCTCGCACTTCGACTGCACAGTCTGGAATCGGAATGCATAAGCCTGCTGAGCCCGCGTGAACTCGATGTCTTCATACTCCTGGGGCTTGGCTATTCCAACGCGCGCATCGGACGGTGGCTCGGTATCACCGAGCGCACGGTGAAGACTCATGTCGGGCACATAATCATAAAACTCGGGCTTGAGTCCCGTTTGCAGATCGGGCTCGTAGCGCAGGTTCATATCCAATCGGCCCTGCCGTTACTGGCCGCCGCCCGCACCGCTGCGCCGGACGCGCGACTGACCGCGTACGCGACTTCGGCCAGGTAGCCACGAGGGGTCTGCCCGCACCCGCGGGCAGACCCCTCACCGATCATGGGCAGGCGGCGTGGCCGCTAACGGTGGCCGACGCTAGAAACGATAGCGCGTTGCCTGCTCAACCTCGGCCTCAGTGAATTGGTTGACGCTGACCTTTTCTGCTATCCGCCACTTGTGGTCGACGGGGCAGCGCAGGTACCCGCTCCCGGCGAGGTGGACGGACAGGAAGACCAGCTTCACGGGATTAGCGGTGAAAAGATGCCCATCTGAGCATCGAAGGAGCACCGTAGCCATGAGCCCAGTATTCCATTACCCGGGTCCCGTTCGCTACCCGGGTCGCGGTCGGCCCTAGGTATGAGACCCATAGGGTATCCATCGAATTTCAAACCCTAATCCTTTGGTCGCAAGCACCGTAGTCCCATCGAGTGCACCGGGTAATAATGGCGATATGACAGCCGAGGTGGGCCGTGACGCGCAGCACGAAGCATTCGCAGACGCATACCTGCGGTACGCCGCTGACAGTCTGCTCAACGCGCATTATGACAGACCCGCTTGCCTTGACCTATTGGGCGACGTCTCCGGCAAGCTGGTCCTGGACGCCGCCTGCGGTCCGGGGCTGTACGCCGCCGAACTGATCCGGCGCGGTGCGCGCGTCATCGGCTTCGACCAGAGCCCGCGCATGGTCCAGATCTCGGCCGAGCGCTGCCGGCCAGGCGAATTCCGGGTCCACGATCTCAACGACCGGCTCGACTGGCTGCCCGATGCCTCAGCCGACCTGGTGCTGTGCGCCCTGGCCTTCGGATACGTCGATAACCGGGTAGCGGCCCTGCGGGAGCTGCGCCGGGTGCTGCGACCCGGCGGCGCGCTCGTTCTGTCTCGCGCCCACCCGGTCAGCTACTGGCAACGCTACGGCGGGAGCTACTTCGACGTGCGGGTGGTCGAGGAGGTGACCCAGGACGTGGCCGTGCGGTTCTGGAAGGAGCCGCTTGAGGCCGTCTGCGCGGATTTTGCCGAAGCCGGGTTCCTCATCGAGCGGCTGGTCGAGCCGCGCCCGGTGCCCGCGGGCGCCGGGCGCGACCCCGACGGCTACGACCGGCTGAGCCAGGAGCCGTTCTTCATCGCGTTCCGGCTGCGGCCGGTGCCGTCCCGTTAGGATCCGGTGTCGTCCCGTCAGGATTCAAGTACGGCGTCGGGACTGAACCAGGCGGCGACCATCGCCACGGTGACGACGGTGACCGCTCCCGTCGATCCGCCGGCGACGGCCAGCAGTTCCAGCAGACCCACGTGGGCGCCCCACAGGCTGAAGACAAGCATGACGGCGATGCCGGGGACTACCGCGGGCAGGTAGCCGATGCCCCCGCCGCCCATGTTCAAGCCGTAGCTCCCGGTCCTGGACAGCCGCGGGAAGAGCAGGTTCACCCCGACTGCCAGCGACGTCGCGCACAGCGCGCTGAGCAGGGGAACCAGCAGCGCCGCGAGCAGGTAGCTCGCGGTCAGCGATACGCTCGTACCCGCCGTCCAGGCGATGAGGGCGACCGCCAGGGCAAGCATGGCCGTCATCGCCGCCCAGGAGCCGGCGGCCGCCACCGCGGCGAATCCGAGCAGCGCCACCATGATGTTGCGCGGCCGGTACGGCGCGGCGAGCAGCGCCTCGATGCCTCCGCTGCTCGACTCGCCGCCGATTACGTTCCGCACCAGTTGCAGCACCGCGAAGCTGCCGAACACGGCCACCAGGCCGGGGCCGATCAACAGCGCCACGCCGATCACGATGCTGTCGGCGTGAGCGCCGTACCGCTCACCGAACGTACCGAGTTCCTGTGCCCCGTTGACCCCCTGCCCGGAATCCGGCAGCGTGATGAGGAAGAGGACGAGCAGCACGAAGGCGAACAGGGCCAGGGGCAGGAGCAGGTACCTGATCCCCTCGCGCCGCGATCGCCACGCCAGCGCGCTCATCAGCGTTGCCGCGCCGTTAGCTGCCATCGGCGGTCTCCTTCTGCATGTGCAGGTAGATGTCTTCGAGCGGGTTCGCGGCGGGGGCCGCTTCGCGGATACCGATTCCGGCCCGCGCGAGGTCGGTGAGAAGCTTCTCCGCGGCCGCCTCGTCGGCGACCGCCACGATCGCTCCGCCGCTGGCCGGCTCGGCGTGATAGTTGAGGCGGGTCAGCGCGCCGCTGAGGTCACCGGTCGCCTTTATCCGCAGCTTGTACCCGGACCCGACGAACAGGCTCCTGAGTTCCGCGGCCGTGCCGCGCCCGATGACCGTCCCGGCGCGGAGCACCGTCACGTCGTCGCCGATCTCGCTCGCCTCCGCCAGCTCGTGGGTCGAAGCGAGGAGAGTGCGCCCGGCCGCCGCCCACTCGCGGAACCGGTCGCGCAGCTCGGCGACGGTTTCCGGGTCGACGCCAGAGAATGGCTCGTCGAGCAGCAGCACGTCCGGGTCGCTGAGCATCGCCTTCGCCAGGTTCACCCGCTGTGCCTGCCCGCGGCTCAGGGTGCCTGCCCGCTGGGCCGCGATCTTGCCCAGGTTCAGCAGGCCGATGGTGCGCTCAACGGCATCCTTCCGGCCGGCGCCGGAAAGGCCGAGCACGCGGCCCCAGTACTCCAGGTTGTCCGCGACGCTGAGCCGCCCGGCCAGCGCCGCCCGGTGCGCGGCGACGCCTACCCGCGTTTTGGCGCTGATCTCGGTGAACGGATCGGTGCCGCCGACCAGGACCTCGCCCGACGAAGGCTCGAGCACTCCGGAGAGAACGCGGAACAGGGTCGTCTTTCCCGCGCCGTTCGGCCCGAGCAAGATATGGAGCCCCGCCCCGAGGTCCAAATTAACGTCGTGGAGCACCGCTCTTCCCCGATACCCCGCAGAGACACCGCGAGCGGCCAGCATACTCACGTGCGCTTCCCAAATACCCGCATGCGCCCACCTTAACAGTCTGGACTAAATGGCGCGACTCTTGGTGCGAATCGCCCGGTCGCCTTTCGCCTTTCATACCAAGGTCCATGTTGACCCTGCCTTAAGCGTGGTATTTCCTAGCCTTACGCTTGCCAAGCAGATTAGCCGCCGCGGTCAGCGACGGCACCTGGCGTTCCGAAATCAGATCCGGCCGCCACGGTACCTGATCAATGCATTCTCTGGCAATGCGAAGCACAAGCGGAAAGGGCAGCAAGTCATGACCGTAATGAGTGACCGTGACGCGACCATCGAGGCCATGATCACGGCCCGGGCCTGGCGCGACCGAGAGTACCTGGACGAGCTGGTCCGGAATCCAAGGGAAGTGCTCGCCGACGAGGGCATGCAATTCCCGGCGGACGTCGAACTGCGTGTCGTCGTGAACACGGACACCGTCCGGTACGTGCACTTCACCGACGGAACGACGAAGTCGGAGATCGTCGCGGTTATCGCGGATCTCGTCCCCCTGACGGACGACCGGGAGCTCCGCATCGTGCAGAGCACCGACACCGTCGAGTACCTCGTCATCGCCGCGCCGCCGGCCGGCCTGGACATCGACACGCTGTCCGAGACCCAGCTCATCTACACCGTTCCCGTGAACGACACCGTCAAGGTCGTCAACTATGTAGCGGCCGTGAACGTGTACGCCGAATCGCAGGCGGCCGTCACCACTACCGCCGCGGCGGCTGAAGTCGCCGTCGTCGCCGTCATCGGCCTTGTCTTTACCTAGGTCTTTACCTAGGCATTACCTGTCAGGGTGCGGCAGCCTCTACCGCCTGGCAGCGGTTCAGGCTGCCGTGCCGCCCGCTTTACGTAAATCTCCGCGCCGCCAAGTCATACAGTTCTCAGGAGACGACCGGTGACAATACGAGAAGACTCTGAATTTTTTCCGCTGACCACCGGAGACTTGACCACGGTCCCGGACGACTACATTCGTGACGTCGCGTACTCGAAGCGGTTCCTGGAACGCTGGACGATGGATCCGTCGTTTCAGGCGGCCTTCGAGGCCGATCCGGAGGCGGCGATCGCCTCCCTCGGTCTCCAGTTGACCTCGGCACAGGTCATACCGCTTATCGACGACGAAGCCGCGGCCGAATTGAGTAAGGCCATCGACGAAGGCAATACGGACGCGTACCCCGTCTCGGTCCTGCGCTACCGCCACTTCATACAGGAAAAATACGACCACCGTCGCCTTACCAGGGAAAACGGAACGCCGGAAGACCCGCGGCTGGCCGCGTGGCGACAGCGGCAGGTCAACCGGAGCGTCGGCGAACTCGGCGTCAGCCGGGCGGATGCCATCGTCCACGGTCCGGCCGCCCTGGAACTCAGCCAGGGGTGCACCGTCGGCTGCTGGTTCTGCGGGTGGCGGCGCCGAAGTTCGACAGCTGGCTGCCGTACACCGACGAGAACGGGGAACTGTGGCGCGGCGTGCTGCGCGTGCTGTACAACACGATCGGCCGCGCCGCCCAGCGCGCCTTCCTCTACTGGGCGACCGATCCGCTGGACAACCGGGACTACGAGCGGTACCTGGTCGACTTCTACCGGGTGCTCGGCCGCTGCCCGCAGACCACGACGGCTCAGCCCCAGAAGGACATCGAACGCACGCGCGGGCTCTTGAAACTGGCCTACTCCCTCGATTCCTGCATCGACCGCTTCTCCATCATCTCCCTGAACTCCCTGAACAAGGTCCACGAGAGCCTGTCGCCGCAGGAGATGCTCCGGGTGGAGTGCGTTCCGCAGAACCGGGAAGCGTCGGCGCGCCACCCGAAGGCCCGGGTCGGCCGGGCGCTGAAGTTCGCCGCCAAGCGCGAGAAGGAACTGGTGAACGAGGAGGCCAGCTCCACGATCGCGTGCGTGTCCGGCTTCCTGTTCAACATGGTGGAACGGTCGGTGAAGCTGATCTCTCCGTGCAATGTGAGCGAGCGCTGGCCGCTCGGCTACTGGGTGGTCGACCAGGCCCGGTTCGACTCGCCGGAGCAGCTCGCCGAAGCGCTCGAGCGGATGATCGCCGAGAACTGCCGCGTCAACCTGCGGGCCGACGACACCGTCAGGCTCCGCCCCGACCTGAAGGTCACCGTTGACGGCAACCAGCTGGTCTTCAAGTCCCTTGGCCTCACCACGACCTACCGGACGCCCGCCGCCGCCGCCTTCACCGCCCAGGTGACGGACGGGACCAAGAAGGTTCACGAGGTGGCGGGAGCCCTCCAGGCCAGCGACGGCCTGGCGTTCACCGACACTGTCGCCATCCTGAACTCGATGTTCAGGTACGGCCTGTTCGACGAGGAGCCGCGCCCGGCCGGTGACGATGTGCACCGGCTGCTCCCGGTGCTCTCCGCTCGATGAAGGACGCTCCGGAGCCGGGGGCGACCGACTGGTCGGTCAGCCGCCGCGTCGCCAGCTCGTTCCGGTCCTACCGGGGCGAGCTGGCGATCGTCGTCCTGCTGCTTGTCGCCACGTCGCTGCTGACCCTGGCCGCCCCCTTCCTGACCCGCCGGATGTTCGACGTGGCCATTCCCCGGCACGAGGGACGACTGGTGGCCGAGCTGTCGGCCGGGCTCCTCGGCATCGTGTGCGTGGTCACCGTGCTCGCGGTCGTGCAGGCGTACCTCTCCGCGGCGGTGGGCCAGAAGGTCATGAACGACCTGCGCGTCCGGGTGTACTCTCACCTGCACGCGCTGCCCTTCGGGTTTTTCACCCGGACCCAGACCGGCGAGGTCCAGTCCCGCCTCGCCAACGACATCGGCGGCTTGCAGGTGACGCTCACCTCGACGGTGACCCTCCTGGTCTCGAACGTGACCATGGTGGTCGCGACCGCCGCCGCGATGATAGCTCTCGACTGGCAGCTCGCCCTGCTCTCGTTCCTCGTCCTCCCGGTTTTCCTGGTCATCAACCACCGGGTCGGTACGCTCCGGCTGAGCGTCTCCCGGTCGCGCCAGGTCCAGCTCGCGGCGATGTCCGTCACGGTCGAGGAGTCCCTGTCGGTCAGCGGGATCATGCTGGACCGGACGATGGGCCGGGGCGACGCGTCAGTCGCCCGCTTCGCCGCGCAGTCCGACGTCCTGGCCGGTCTCGAACTGCGCTCGATGACGGCCGGGCAGTGGCTCCAGGCGCTGGTGCGGATCATCATGGCGGCCACCCCCATCGTGGTCTTCTGGCTCGCCGGCGAGCAGATCGCCGCGGGCAGCAAGGTAGCGTCGGTGGGCACGATCATCGCCTTCGTCATGCTCCAGCAGACGCTTTTCGCCCCCGCGAGCGCCCTGCTCCAGCTCAACGTAGTGCTGCGGAGTTCGCTCGCCATGTTCGAGCGGGTCTTCGCCTATCTCGACATGCCCGGCGGCCCGGCCGAGGGCGCACTCCCGGCACCGGCCGGCGGATGGCGCGGCGAGGTCCGGATCCGGCACGCGGACTTCAGCTACGACGGCGGTGAGCCGACGCTGCGCGACGTCACCCTGACCGTCCCGGCGGGATCGAGCGCCGCCGTCGTCGGCCCGACGAGCGCCGGCAAGACCACGATCGGCTATCTGATCGCCCGGCTGTACGACGCGAGCGCGGGCAGCGTCCTCATCGATGACGTCGACGTACGCGACCTGACGTTCGAGGCCCTGCGCGGTGCCGTGTGCCTCGTCTCCCAGGAGACGTACCTGGTGCACGACACGATCGCCGCCAACCTCAGGTTCGCGAAGCCGGCGGCGACCGACGGCGAACTGGTCGCCGCGGCCAGGGCCGCGCAGATCCATGACGTGATCGAGAGCCTGCCTGACGGTTACCAGACCGTCGTGGGGGAGCGGGGCTACCGGCTGTCCGGGGGAGAGAAGCAGCGCCTGGCGCTCGCCCGCGCCATGCTGCGCGACACGCCCGTGCTCGTTCTCGACGAGGCCACGAGCGCGCTCGACCCGCGCACCGAACGCCTGGTCCAGGCCGCCGTCGGCGAATTCGGCCTGAAGCGCACCGTCATCGCCATCACCCACCGGGTGTCGTCGGCCGGGCACGCGGACCAGATCCTGGTCGTCGACGGCGGCCGCCTCGTTGACTCCGGCTCGCACCAGGAACTCCTGGCCAGAGACCCCTACTACATCGCCGCCGTCACCGTCCAAGACTCCCTGGTACCGGCTACTGGTCAACGGTGAAGTGGTCGATCGTCATGCTCGCATAGCCGAGCCGGTCGGCCAGCGGTTCCCGGTGCTGCCGCGAGCGGTACCCCGCCGTCCGCGCCGCCCAGGCCAGCACCCCCGCCTCGACCGGGTACTGGCAGGAATACCCGTGCGTGGCGTCCAGGTCCGTGCCGACCGACCGCCCGATGAGCCCGGCGGTCACGGCCGAATCAACCGTATGCCCCTCCACGACCACCATGCCGTGCCAGGCGGGCCAGGTCCCGCCAGGACCGCAGCACCGCCGCGAGGTCACCGGCCACCTCGGCCGGGGACAGCAGGCGGCCGTCCGGCATGGCGTAGGCGGCGCCGGACCGCGGCGGCGGGCCGTCCGGCGGCGGGAACTTCCCGGCCCGCGCGGCATCGTACGTGCGGTCGTGCAGCACCGACTTGTTCACGTAAAGCGCGCCGGCGGGATCGATGCCGAGGGCCAGGAGTGCGCCGGCCACCCCGTCGGGCTCGGTGATGTCCCCCTCGGTGAGCGCGTGCGGCACGCCCGCCGCGCTCAGCCTGGCGGCGGCCAGGCCTCTCGCCGCGGGACTCGGCTCCGCGCCGATCATGAGCAGCGGGGCGTCGGCCAGCCGCTCACCCCTGACCGTCCGGCTCCTGACCTCGCAGTAGAGTGCCTCAAGGAGGCTGCCGTCGCCGCATCCGATGTCCACCACCGCCCGCGGCTGCGCCGCCAGCGGCGCGGTGTCGAACAGCGGCAGCACCACGTCGAGAAACGCCTCCCGGCAGGTACCGGAGAAGACCTTCCCGCTGAACTCCACGTCGAGGGAGCGGTCCAGATGATCCTCCGACTGGCCGGCGAGCTGGGCCCAGGCCTGGGACGGCGAGCCGAACAGCAGGTCCGGGGCCGCCCGGAAGGTCGGCAGGTAGCTCACCGGGTGCCAGTACTGCGGCGCGAGCGCCAGCGCGACCCGCCCCGCCGGGGTGAGCACGCCCGCACCGTCGGCGACCCGGGCCCAGCCCAGCCGGCCGAGCGCCAGGAAGGCCGCGCGCAGTGCCTCGTTATCCAACGGTGTCGGCTGGTCGGCCGCGAGCGGCCGGTGCCGGGACAGCCAGCACATGACGGGCGCCGCGAGATGCCCGTCCAGGTGAGCGAGCACCTGGACCCGCGCCCGGGCCGACCGCGTTCGCAGCGGAACCCGCCATTCGGCCGCCATCAGCGCAACCGCCCGCCGCAACGGCGCCGGATCCGCCCGGCCGCTCATCATCGCCCCGGTCTGGGCCGCCACCCGCAGCAAGCGCGGCACCTCGCGGTAGTGAACCGCCAGCTCGGTCAGGATCTCCCGCCCGGGCGCGGTCACCGCGACCGCCTGGTCCGCCGCCCCGGGCTCTCCGGTCCCGGTCACCCACCCCTGGTCCGCCAGCAGGCGCACCGCGACCTGGAAGTAGCCGGGATTCGCGCCCAGTCGCTCACCCAGCGGGGCGATGGCCGCCGCCGGGCCGGCCGCGATCAGCTCCAGGGCGCCCCGCTCAAGCAGCGCGGCCACGGTCGATCCCACGCAGATCCCGTCTATGTGCTGGCAGATCTGGGACCAGACTCGCTGCGTCAGCATGACGCCTGCCCCGCGGTAACCGCGCCGGCCGCTGCCCGGCGAGAAACGCGCCGACCGGCCCGGCCAGGCCGGCCAGGTCGTAGATGAACGCACCATGGCCCATCGCGCTGTCGAGCACGAGATGACGCGAGTCGGCCCCCGCGTCGCGCAGCGCCCGGTGCAGTATCTCCGTCTCGGCCGCCGGGTACCGCCAGTCCTCGCGGTAGCTGACGAACAGCACGGACGCGGTGACCGGCGCCACGGCCCGGTCGATGCCGCCGTACTCGGCCGCGAGGTCGAAATACTCCACCGCCCGGGTCAGGTAAAGCAGCCCGTTCGGGTCGATCTCGCTGTGCGCCCGGCTGGCCAGCTGCTCGATGAACGCCTCGACGGCGAACTCGTGACCGAGTGAATACCCCGGAGCCGGGTCGGCGGTCCGCCGTCCGAACCGTGCCTCCATCGCCGCCCGGCTCATCCACAGCGGTACCGCCGCCGTGATGGCGTCGCCCAGGCCGCGGTGCGGGGGCTGGCCGTCGTAGTAATCGCCGCCGTTCCAGGCCGGGTCGGAGCGGATCAGCCTTCGCATGACGGCGAAGATGGCGATGGAGTGGGCCGACGTGGCCGGCGTGGTGGTGATCACGACGGCGCTCCGCACCGCCTCCGGCTGCGCGATCGCCCACTCCAGCGCCTGCTGGCCGCCCATGCACCCGCCGATCACCGCGTGCAGCCGCGCAATGCCCAGGCAGTCAAGCAGCCCCCGCTGGGCGGTCACCATGTCCCTGATGGTGATAACGGGAAACGAGAGGCCATAGGGCCGCCCGGTCGCCGGATCCGCCTGCCTGGGGCCGGTGCTCGCGCCCGCCGCGAGCGCGTCCGAGCAGATCACGAAGTACCGGTTCGTGTCGATCATCCGGCCGGGACCGATCGCGCCGTCCCACCAGCCGCGGCGCTGGTCCGCCCGGCCGTGCCGGCCGGCCGCGTGCGCGGTGCCGGTAAGCGAGTGGCAGACGAGCACCGCGTTATCCGCCGCCGGGGACAGCCGTCCGTAGGTCTCGAAGCTCAGCGTGTACCCGGCGAGCGTCCGCCCGCAATCGAGGACAAGCGGCTCCCGGATGTGCACCGAGTGCGCGGGGGCGACCAGCGACTCGTTGCCCAGCATCCCCGGCAGCGTCGCCGTGCTCGGCGGCGGGCCCGCGCGGCCAGGCCGGCATCACTGGCCGTCCCCGGTCACCTGGCCGCCGGGGAACGCGGAATTCGGCAGTAGGCGGGGGATACCGTCCTTGATGGCCAGGCCGACGAGGTGACCGTCCAGGGGAAGGATGAGCCCGTCGGCGACGAGGCGCTGGCTGGCCTCGCGGACCTCCTGCTCGCTGGCGGACGCGTCATACTGCTGCCTGATGACCGCCGCGAGCCTGTTCTCGCTGGGAGCGGCGTCGGCGGCCAGGCAGATCGCCCGCGCGAGTCCGGTCAGCGTCTGCCGCGGCGCCACCGCGCACGACCGGGTGTCGATGATGTGCAGGCGGTCGCCGGTATCGCGCATGGACAGCACCGGGCTCAGGCTGCGGTCGAAGTTGTCATTCCACTTCCGCACCGCGAGGCCGAGCGCGCGGACCCCCGGGCGGGAGGCCAGCCCGGAGTCGGCGCCGAGAGCCGTCTCCTTCACCGGCGCCGCGCCGAAGAAATAGGTCAGCCGGGCGAGATCCGCGGCGTCGACCGGATATACGAACGACATCGCGGGCACCGGCTCAAGCCGCAGCCCCATGCGTTCCGCTTCGTTGAAGTAAACGCTGTACCGGTCGTAACGGAGCCGGGCGAGACCGGCGGGCGGCTGGAGATGCTCGAGCCGGGGCACCCAGCCGGCCATCTCGCGGTACCACTCGTCCCGCTCACCGGGAAAGTCCCACAGCACCGACCACGACAGGCGCAGGCCGAGTTCCCTTGACCACTTGAGCAGCTGCACGTTCTGCCAGCCGCGGATGCCCTTGTCCATCAGGCGCAGCACCTCGGTGTGCAGGTTCTCGATTCCCGGCTGCGCCCAGATCACGCCGGCCTTGACCATCATCTCGACGTGACGCCGGCCGAGGTTCGCCTTCACCTCGTAGAACAGGCGGCGCGGGCGCTCCCGTGCGAGCTGCGGCAGCAGCGTCTCGAAGTAGGTCATGTCCAGGATGTTGTCGACCACCTCGAAGTTGCTGATCTCATAGCGCTCCTCGAGCTCGCGGATCTCGGTCAGCACCCGGTCAGGGGACTTGGAGTGGAACGTCATGCTGCTGCCGTTGAGCCCGCAGAACGTGCACTGGTGGCGGGCACCCCACCAGCAGCCGCGCGACGTCTCAAGCGGCAGGCCGGGGATGATGTCATCCCGCAGCGGTGACCCGGCGACGGCGTCGAGGTGGTCGTCGTAGCGCGGCGTGGGCAGCGCGTCCAGGTCCCGGTACAGCGCGCGCGGCAGCACCCGCGGCCGGCGTCCCGGCGTGCGGTGGCAAGGACCGAGCACGCCCCTGGGCAGGTCGTCGGGTGCGACGTCGCGGCCCTGCTTGATGGCGAGACCGCACAGCGGCGTGATCACGCCGTCAGCCTCGCCGGAGACGACATAGTCGACCCAGGGGAAGCTCCGGTGCGTTGCCTCGCCCATCGTGGTCTCGCAGTTGGCGCCGCCCAGCATGGTGATCACGCTCGGGTCCAGCTCACGGATCCGGCGCAGCAGCGCCAGCGAGGCCACCTGCTGCTGGAAGGTGGACGTGCAGCCCACGATCAGCGGACGGCTGTCCAGGATGCGGCGCGCCGCGACGTCGATGAACTCCGTGGCCGCCGCCCGGAGCTTGCGCAACTCGGCGATCATCTCGTCGGCGCCGCCCGCTGGTCCGCGCTTGAGCACCGGGAATGCGTCCCGTAGCTGTTCCAGGTACTGCTCGTCCCGCTCCCGCTGATCAGGAAACGCCGCCGCGGCGAAGGTCCACTCGCCCGCCAGGAAGGTCACCGGAATCCTGACATCCGGCAGGTGGTAGGGCGTGGTGCCGACGATCTCCGCGAACCACAGGCAGGCGGGCGCGACCATGACCGAGATCCCGTCCCGCTCAAGGATCCCCTGGAGCAGCCCCAGGGCGATCGACGGCCTCGCCAGCGCGGCGTACGGCATGTTGACCAGGCAGACATCGGCGCGGCGGGCGCCCGCGCTAGCGTTCATGCCGCGCCTCCCGGTACCGTCTCCGGGCCCGGGAGCGGCTCCTCGTCGAGCATTCCCAGCGTGAAGAGCTGATCGAGCATCCCGAACGACTCCGCGAGCGCGGCGCCCGTGGACCGGCTGTGCCGGTGCGCCACCTCCGCCGCGGTGGCGGCGCCGCCGCCGATCAGCGCGGCCAGCTCGCCGGCGTCCCGCTGCCGTTCAAACGCCACGTCGAGGCCGCGCGATCGGAAGCGCACCGTCTCGCCGTCCGCCTCCGTCCGGATGTCAGGGCGCAGCCGGACCACGGTATCGGCCGCGAGCGAATCGCGCATGTTCGCGTCGATCATGGCCCGCATCACCTCAGCGACCTCGTCCGCGGTACCGAACGTGGCCTGGTCGATGACCCAGTAGCCGTCCGGCCACCGGTCGTTCGCGTCACACGGGGTGACCAGCCGCACGGACCGGTCGATCATGTTCAGCAGGAATCCGGACACGCAGGCGATCGTGGAGCTGGCATCGTCGTTCACCAGCTCCTTGTCGCGCTTGGCCGCGAACCTGCGCGCGCGCCCCGCGTTGGACTTGGGAAACGGGACCGCCGATTCCGGGTTTTGCGGCAGGCACTCGACCATCAGCAGTTCCTCGGGGCTCAGGGCCGCGTGAATGCGGCGCAGGACGCTCAGCGAGATAATCGAGAACCGGTCGATTCCCGGTCCGAGCGAATGGCTCAGTTCAAGCAGGCCTCGGGTGCGGCCGATGTCCTTGTGCGCGATGGCCGTCGTCGTCCGCGGCCTGCCGCCGAGTACCGCGTGAAAGTCAGTGAAGAACTTTTCGTAATCCGGGTTGTCAAGCGGCTCTGTTGCCCAGTAGAGGAAGGCCTCGCGCGCCGCCGGGCCAGCGACCTGCGACAGGGCGCCAAGCACGCCTCGCCAGAGGGCGGCGTTGTCCGCGGTGTGCCGCCATGCGTTGTCGAACCGCGGCGCCGCCACCCCGCAGAACCAGCAGCCGACCGTGCATCCTTTGGACAGTTCGAACGCGGCCGGCGCGTGGGAGATCAGCTCGGCCCGGGCCAGGCCGAGCTCACCCCGGCAGCGGTTCACCTGCCTGCGCCACCATGCGGTGTACCGGCGGGATCCTGAGGGTTCAGCGTGGGCCCGCATCCGTCCTCGGTCGGCCTTCTTCTCGTTCATGAAGGCCCGGTAGCGCAGGACGGGAACGGGGAGTTCCGCGACGTTCCTCGCGGCCCGCAGGTAGAGCTCGTCATCGATGACCGGCCGCACCTGGTCGGCGCTGAGCGCCAGCCCTAGCTCCGCCAGCGCCGCGTCCGCGTCGGCGCGGAACGACTCACGGAAAAGCGGGTCCATCACCCATCTTTCCAGGAAGCGCTTAACGTGCGCCACATCACGGATGTATTCCTCCGGGGCGCCCGATATGTCATCTATCAGTGGATAGATATCATCGGCATGAGTTATTGCCCGCATATTAGTCACGCAGCGATCATCTCCGCACTGGCACAGCTGTAAAGGGAATTAGCGCACCGTTAGCCCGCTCTAGTTTAAAGGAGAATATAATCGCGTTAAAATGTCAACCTGGACTTAGGTACCACGTACCGGTGGCCGCGATGACATTATACTTAAGTATCAGACACTAAAGTATTAGCCCAGTTGGCGCAGAACTCGCCATGAAAGCAGGAAAAGCACGGCGGCCAGGCCGAGCAGCACCGCGGCGATCAATGCCTCGCAGCTCCAGAATTCGCTATCGGGAGCGATGGTGAGCAGCTGGCCCGGATGCGGCGTCCCGCTGACCGGGCGTCCCGCCACCGTCATGCCCGTGACCAGCACGCGGGTTGTCGGGGCCAGGTTCTGCGCGAGTTCCGGCACCACGTAGGCCGCCGCGACCTCGCCGATCAGGGTAATCCCGATGGCGGGAACCAGCCGCCGGGTCAGCGCACCGCTGGCCAGCCCGAGGCAGAAGGCGAAAATGGCGAACGACAGCGGTGCCAGGCCCTGACTCGCCAAGGTGGGCGCCGTCATCTCGTCCGCGCGCATGCCAGGGTTCCATTCCGCGGTCGACAGCCAGGCCAGCAGGGTAACGGCCACCGCGCCGACGGCGCTGAGCACCAGTCCCGGGCCGACCCGGCGGACAAACCACCGTCCCCGGCTGATGCCCTGGCCCCACGACCAGACCGCCATGCCCGACTCGAGTTCCCTGACCAGCACCGGCGCACCCCAGCCGACGCCGACCAGGATCGCGTAGTACGGCGTCAGCGACTGCGTCATGCCGCTGCTGCCGGGATTCGCCACCTCGCTGAGCGCCATGAGCAGGTAGACGCCGATCGCCAGCCCGCACAGGAGGACGGCCATCCGGTCCAGTTGCAGCACGTAGCGCGTCATGCCCGTCCTTCCGAACGCGAGTGACTTCCGGCGGCCGTTGCGCGCAGGACCTCGAGCACGGTGCGCTCGAGGTCGCGTCCCGTGCCGTCCGCGACTTCGCTCGCGGGTCCGGCCAGCGCGACCGTTCCTCCGGCCAGGACGATCACGTGATCGCAGAACTCCGCCAGGTCGCCGAGCACGTGCGAGGAGACGATGAACGCGCGCCCGGTGCTCGCCGCGATCGACGCGAGTTCCGCCCCGACATCGACCCGTGAGACGGGATCGAGCATGCTCATCGGCTCGTCGAGCAGGCACAGGGGCGCGTCCCGCGCGAGGACCGCGGCCAGTGCGACCTGCGTCCGCTGCCCGCCGGACAGCCGGGCGCACTGCCGGTCGTCCGGCACGTCGAACCGTTCGATCCAGCTCGCGGCGAACCGCGGGTCGAACCCGTCGTGCATGGCCGCGGCGTACCCGAACACCTGCCCGGGCCGGAGCGTGCCGTAAAGCGGCTGCTCCTGGGCGAGGTACGTGGCCAGCGGGGGTGCGCAGAGGCGGACCGGGACTCCGCCGATCGAGATGCTGCCCTGACTCAGGTAGTGCAGTCCCGTCATGGCGCGCAGCAGCGTCGTCTTGCCCGCGCCGTTCCGCCCGACGAGTGCGCACACCGCCCCGGCGGGCACGGTGAACGAGGCGTCACGCAGGATCGCGCGGCCACCGTGGGCGATGGTGACGCCTGCTACGTCAAGTGCGTTCACGCTTCCCTTTCCGCTACTGCCTGGGCACTTCGATCCGGTACTCGGGCCGATCCGGTGCTCCGGCCGCGAGGCATGCGGCCTGGGCGACAAGCTCAAGGCAGCGCACCCGCAGCGGATACGGCTGGCAGGCCGTTGTCACCGCGAGTTCGTCCGGCCGGTAGGCGCGCATCAGCCCGGCCAGCCTGTCCGCGACCTGGTGGGGCAGGCCGCAGACCACCTGGGCGGGCAGGGCCGGCATCGCACCGCCGCGTCCGGGGTCAAGGTCGGACCACCGGACGTCCCCGGCGCCGGCGGCCAGCGCCAGGAAGTGCTCGGCCATCCGGTGCAGGTCCCCGGGTTCGTCCGCGCACAGCACGCGAACGCACAAGCTGACCCGCGGTGACGGCGCGAACCCGGCGGTGAAGGCGTCCCGGTACCGCTCCGGCAACTCGGGGCGCTCCCGGGGGCTGGCGAAATGGGCCAGCGCGACCGGTAGGCCGTGGCTTGCGGCGGTCGTGATCCCGCTCTCTCCGCTCGCCATGTGCCAGGTTTCCAAGCCGTCCCTCGCGATGGCCGCGCGCTCGGCGCCAAGGTTGTCGATAAGCGCCCTGAGCTTACCCAGATAACTGTCAAAATCACCACCAAGTTCGGCCGCGACCGCGGCCGTCGCGCCCGGGCCGCGGCCGACGCCCAGGTCGATCCGTCCCGGGTACAGGCCGGCCAGCATGCGGAACGTGGCCGCGACCTTGCGCGGCTGGTAGTACGGCAGCAGGATGGCGCCCGCGCCGATGCGCAGCGCGGGGGAGGTCGCGCCGGCGACGGCGGCGATCAGGGCCTCAGGACTCGGGCACGCGTTGCGGTGGCCGTGGTGCTCCGCGATCCAGTACCGGCGGTAACCGAACGCCGCCAACCGGCGGCCGAGGTCGATGATCTGCGCCGCCGCCTCGGCGGCGGTGCTCCCCGGGTACACCGGGCCCTGTTCAAGCACGGTTGTCAGCACGAAAGGATTTCCTGTAGGGAAAGGGCGTCTCCGGCGTCCGGGACCCCGCCGAGTCCCTGGGCTTTGAACATCTCGGCGTAAAGGCCGCCGAGGACCAGGAGTTCCTCGTGAGTGCCGTCCTCGGCGACGCGCCCGTCGGAGATGACCACGATACGGTCCGCGTGCCTGATGGCGGACCAGCGGTGCGCCACGACGATGTTCACCCGCCCCGCCGCCCGTTCGGACAGCCGGGCGAGCAGCATCGACTCGGCCACCGGGTCGATCGACGCGGTCGGCTCGTCGAACACCCGCACGCTGGCCGGCCGGATCAGCGAACGGGCGATGGCGATGCGCTGCCACTGGCCGCCGGAGAACTCCACGCCGTCGAAGAGCCTGCCCGCCTGAGTGCCGAGGCCGTGCGGCAGGGCGGCCACGTGGGCCGTCAGCCCGACGTCGTCGACGGCGCGGTCAACCCGGTCGCCGATGTCGGCGGGCTCGTGCAGTGAGCCGAAACGCACATTGTCCGCCACGCTGAGCTGGTACTCGACGTAATCCTGGAATACATAGGAGACACGCTCCCGGAGCGATTTCAGCTCGTATTCCCGCAGCGGACGGCCGTCGACGAGGATCGTGCCGGCCGTCGGCTCCCAGAGCCGGCCGACGAGCTTAGCGATCGTCGACTTTCCCGCGCCGTTGGCGCCGACCAGCGCCGTGGTCTCGTTCGGCCGGAACACGAGGCTGATGTCGTGCAGCACATCATGCTGACCGCTCGGGTAGCGGAAGGAAACGCCGCGCAGCTCAAGCGAGGACTCGATCCGCTCAGGGAATTCGCGGCTGCCGGACGGTACCTGGACGACGGGGAGGTCGAGGAACGCGAGCACATTGTGCAGGTAGAGCTGGTTGACATACATGCCGCTGACCGCGGTGAACAGTTGCTGCGTGCTGCCCTGCAGCGTGCCGATGGCCTGGAAGACCCCCATGAGAGCGGCGATGGTCCCGGTTCCGCTGCCGTGCAGCACCGCCGCCGCCTGGGACAGAAAGATGATGGCGGCGGTGGCGAGCATCAGCGGAACGGACATCGCGAGGTTCCGGTTGGCCAGCTTGAGGTTGGCCCGGATGATGCCGTCGAGGACCCGGTCGTGGGATCGCAGGATGTGGTCGCCGAGACGGAAGGCGGTCACCTCCTTGGCCGAATCGGGCATCGTGGCGAGCCGCTGCCAGTAGGCGAGCCTGCGCCGGTCCGCCGACCGCGCGTATTCAAGCCGGTAATTTCTCTTCCCGGCCACGACCTGCGCGACGATGGCGGGTACCGGCGCCAGGAGCGCGAGCGCCGCCACCCAGGGGTCGGTGCTGAGCAGCACGGCCGCCACCGACGTCAGGGTTACCACCTGTGTGGCCAGCTGAGTCATCTGCTGCAGGAGCATTCCCGGTCGGAAATTGACCTCGCGCACAGCGCGCTGCAGCGCGTCCTGAACCTGCGCGTCCTCCACCTGCTGGACCGACAGCGCTACCGACTTCCTGATGATCCGGCTGGAGATCGCCGCGCTCAGCTTGGTCTGGCAGCGCTGCATGGCCCGGCCCTGCACGGCCGACAGGCACTGGCTGACCACGCTCACGACGCTGATCACCACGAGGTAGGTGAAAACCGCGGAGCCCGCCACGTGCCCGCCGGCGACGGAGGTAAGCAGCGACGCCGTCAGCCCGATGGTGAGGTGCACCTGGAGCGCCGGCGCGCCCCCGAGCGCCGCCGAGCAGCCGAAGACCTGCAGCGCGCCCAGCGGATCGCTGCGCCAGGCCATGGCGAACACCGCCGCCAGCGCCCGCGTCCCCCGGCCGGCCTGCCGCGGCTTAGCCGCGGTCGGCCGCGGCCTGCCCGCTAGGCGGCGCAGCGCGGCCCGGGCCGCTTCAATCATGATCCCCTCCTCGCGGTGCCGCGCGACTGCCGGTCAAGCAACCGCCGCCAGATGCCGTAGGTCTCGCGTTCCTCCTCGCGGCTCAGGCCGAGGCGGTTGCAGTGCATGTGCACGAGGCTGGCCACGATGTCGGCGTGCTGTCCGGCCAGGCCGTCCTCGTCGCGCCGTTCGGCGAATCTCGCCCCCAGGCTGGCCGCGCCGGCCGTCAGGACCGGGGTGACCTCCGCGAGGACGGCGGCCGCGGCTCCCGTGCCGTGCGCGGCGTCCCACAGCGCGGCGGCCGCGACGCGGTACGCGGAGCCGCCCGCCACCGGGCCGGCGCTGGCCGCCGCCAGCCCGCGCCGCTGCGCCGGCGGCAGCCCGAGCGCGGCGGACACGGCGTCAACGGTCAGGGCCGCGAGCGGCAGCCTTCCGACGCCATCGGAGCTGTCGCGGTGCGCGATCAGCTCCGCGAGTACCGCGGTCGAGTCCGCGCGGAAGAACTCCTCGGCGGCGCCGATCAGCTCGGGACCGCCGTACCTCTCCAGCTCCCGGTGGTAGGTGACGTGCGCGATGTCCGTGACCAGGCCGTCCGCGAGCAGTCCGGCCGCCCAGCGCAGCGCCGCGGCCGTGACGGGAGTACCTGCCCGCGGATCCCGTAGCCGTACGCGCAGGTGAGCCGCGGGATCGCCGTACCGCATGAAGAAGGGATCGGCCAGACCCTCCGCCCGCGCGAGCGACCGGAGTTCGGGGAAGGCCTCCGTGACCAGCGCGGTCAGGCCGTCTCGCTCGCAGTACAGCTTGAGGAAGACCCAGTCGCTGCCTGGTGGCCGCAACCGCAGCGCCGGATCGGGCACGCCGGCCGGCGGGCGGCGCCGGACCGGGACCTGATCACGGGCGCACCGCACCGGGATGACGAGTTCCGACCGGTAACGCTCTCCGTCGCTGCCCACGAGGATCTCTTGGCCGGGGAGGGGCAGCAGCTCCTGCAGCTCCACCCCGGCGGGATCCTTGGCGAGCGCGGCCCGCAGCTCCGACCGGCCGACCGGCCCGCTGAGGTCCAGCATGATGGAGTTGTCGGACTTGGTCAGGGACACGAGGTCGGGCACCCGCCAGCGATCGCGCCAGGCACCGATCGCGTCGTCTGCGGTCGGCCGGCCCGGACCGGACAGATCACCGGCCCGCAGCGTCCAGTGCGCGCGCTTGAGCACGACATCGCCGTACCGCAGCCGGGGAAGGCGCGGCGCGCGCTCGGCGAGGGTTCCCCAGCGAAAACCCGTCACCGGCCGGTACCGCGCTACCGAAACGTCCAGCAGGAAGCGGCAGGCATTGGGGGAGACCAGCGGGTTGAGCAGTGACTGCTGGGTGAAATAGAGCTGTCGGCCGGTGACCGCGTGCACCAGCACCAGCCGCCCGTCTTCGACCGTCACCAGGACGTCCGCCAGGCGTACCCGGTCCTTGTCCGGCACCGAGGAGGCGGCGTTAACCGCGGCCTCGCGCTGCCGTAGCGCGGGCTTGATGGCCACGTTCATCGCCCGGGCGGCGTTCGGCAGGTAGCTCAGCTCGACGAAATCGAGGCCGGGATCGAGTGCCTCCTCGGCGCTGGCCAGCCCGGCCAGCCCGTGCCGCGTCTCCGCGTCGAGCAGGTCGTGGAAGCGGCCGAACGTGCGGCCGCCCATGACCAGTTCCGAGCCGGAGACCGCGGCCTGCCACCGGCGGTCATGCCATACCTGCAGATGGACGTCGATGGCGGGAACTCCTGGCCTGTCGTCCGCGCCCGACGAGATGCGGGCCAGTTCGCCCGCCCCGCCGGCCTCCAGGTCGATCTCCGTGTCCCCGCCGGCCAGCGCGCCGCACACGAGCTGCCAGAGCACTCCCTCCCGCTTCGTATACAGCCGGCGCTGGTCACCGGACTCCGGGAGCGGGTAGGCCCGCTCCGGGTACAGGTAACCTTCCGGCGGGCCGAGACCGGTCTCCGGCGTGAGGAGGTCCAGGACCCTGACGAGCGCGCCGCTGCCGTAGTGCTCGGTAAACGCGGCCGCGTACTGCGCCAGGGGCGGCGGGTACTGGTAAACGCTGCCCACCAGCGACAGCGCCTGGACCGCCTTCTCCGCCAGTTCAGCCACCGCTGCCGGGATCCGCGGCGTGGCCGCCATGACGAGAGCCGCGTCCACCTGCACGCGCTCCTGATGCTGGCCGGAGACGGGTTCGCCGATTTCCTCCAGGCGCTTCGCGAGCAGTTCAAGCCCGGTGGCGTCGCCGCCCGCGTTGAACTCGCCGAGCGCCGTACCCAGCTGTTCCTCGGTCCGCTCGTCCAGCCGCGGCCACGTACGCCCGGTACCGGGCCCGGCCGGCACCTGGAGCCGGGGCCGTCGCGCACTCACCAGGAACTCAAGCTCTACCAGGCTGGCGACCAGGCCGGCGATACGTTCAGGACCGGCGCCGGGAAAGCGGTCGGCCAGCATCGCGCGGACCGCCGCGAGCGGCACCGGGGAAACCGCCGCCGCAAGGGCCAGCGTGACCGGTTCGGTCTGCCTGACCGACGCGCTTTTCATGTTCATCTGTCCGGCGGCGTCCGACGTGGGCAGCCAGACCCGTCCGCGCGCCGTGAACGCCAGTTCGTTGGCCACGTAGCGTTCGTCGCCGGCCGGAGCGGCCTCGGCCAGGCCGAGCACCCAGGCCATGTCCGGCCGGGCCCGCAGCCGCATCCCCCCGGTCTCGCGGACGAGTTCCGCGGTTGCCGCGGCCGGGTCGACGAGCCCGCCCGCGACGCCCGCCATCAGCCCGAACGGCGTGGGGCGCATGCCCATCCGGTTCACGTACCGGCCCAGGCTGCTCAGCGCCCGCCACCGGTCACGCGGACTCAGCCGGGGCAGCCGGTCGAGCGCGGCGGCGAGCCCGGCGCTCGAGACCCGCACGGCGTGCTCGACCTCCGGCTCCTTCAGCCACAGGCACTCAAGGTAGTCCTCGTACGCACGCTGCCAGCCGTCGCCGGCCGTGCGAGCGCGGGCATGACCGTCCAAGACCGCCGACGCGGGCAGCGCGGGCGCGCGGAGCAGGAAGAATCCGCACGCGCGGTACGTCAGCGGCTCGCCGGCCATCACGCGAGCCCCAGCAGCCGGCCCCAGCCACCCCAGCCGCCACTGTCGCCCCATCCGGCACTGTCGCCGCCGCCGCGGTCGCCGAGGAGAGCCAGCTTCTCGCCGTGGACGCCGCACAGCAGCCCCGGCTCACGGCTCGCCCCGGTACCGACATCGCGCAGCAGCGCCGCCCGCGCGCGCAGCAGCCGTCCCGCCTCCGGCGGCTCGGCGAAGCGCGCGATCCAGCCGGAGATCACGGCGAGACCCGACGTGCCGTGGCACAGCCCGAGGTCGGTCCGGCCCTGCCATCCTCGCGCGTCCTCCGCCACGGCCGACACCGCGAACCGCACGACGTCGCGGCGGCCGGTAACCGCCCCGCCCGCGGCCAGCGCCGCCGCGACCCCCGCGGTCCCCTTGCACCAGGCGGACGGGACGGTGTGCTTGACGCTGATCACCGGCTTGCCGGCAGCGCCCGCAGCGCCCGCGGCGGCATGCCAGACCGCCCCGCCGGGCCGCGAGACCGCCACGCCGAGGAGATCGTCGAGACAGCGATCGATGAAGGTCATGGTTTCCTCGTCCGCTAGGCCGTCCGCCGCGGCGGCGGCGAGAACGCTGACAACACCCGCGGCGCCGTGCGCCATGCCGAGCGGATAGTGACCGTGGGGGTACATTCCCCGGTACCAGCCCGGCGCCCGCTTGTGATCGGTCGCCACGTACAGCAGGCCGAGGCCGGGCGCGCCGCCGCCCGGCCGGCGGACAAGCTGCCGCGTGAGCTGCCGGGCGCGTTCCTCGACCGCCCGGAGCCGCCCGCCCGCCGCGGCCCGCCTCAGTCGGAGCAGGCAGGCCAACTGCCCGGCGTAGCCTGAGATGAGGTCCCAGCGGCGAGCGGGCGCGCCGTGCGGCAGCGGCTCCGGCTCGGCCGCCGTCAACTGGTCGGTCATCACCTCAAGGGCGGCCCGGTAGGCCGGGTCGGTCTCCCCGAAGCAGGCCAGGACCCACGCGAACCCGTCCGCTCCCGTGAACAGCCCCCGGTCCAGCTCGCGGTGGCGCCCCGCCGCGGCGCCCGCCTCGCGCAGCAGCCGGGCGGCCTCGTCAAACAGTGCCTGGTTACCGCTCGCCCGGCCCGCCATGAGCGTCGCGAGCGCGTCCCCGAGCAGTCCGGAGCCGAGTGTGTAGCGCCGCGCTGGTGCCTCAGCCGACGCTGGTACTTCCGGGACCACGGGCGCATCCGGCATCATCGCGACGTCCGCCATCATCGATGTCCTCCTGGCGCCGGGCAGCCAAGCGAGCCGCGTCCGCGTGCGTGAGTAGTTCGGGTTGAGCTCGCGGTGGCGGCCTGCCGCTGTGCTCGCTTCGCGCAGCGGCCGGGCGGTCTTGTCGAGCAGCGCCTGGTTACCGCTCGCCTGGCCCGCCACGAGCGTGTCTCCGGGCAGTCCGGAGCCGAGTGTGTAGCGCCGCGCTGGTGCCTCAGCCGACGCTGGTACTTCCGGGACCACGGGCGCATCCGGCATCATCGTCGTCCTTCCGCGAGCGGTCGACGGCTTTCCGCCGGGGACGGCCGGCCTTCCGCGGACGACCGCGAGCCTGCCGCGGACGGCAGCCCGCAGAGCAGGTCGAGCCACGGATCGGCGGCGGCATCGGCCGAGATCAAGCTGACCAGTGTGCACAGCACGCCGGCGGCACCGGTGAGCAGCCCGGGATCGTCCCGCGTCCTGCCTTCCTCGGGGCGGTCGGCGAACAGGTACCGATGGTCCGGGTCCGCGTGCTCAAGCAACTGCGCGGCCAGCCGGCTGACCACCTCGCGCCAGCCTTCCCCGCCGGCTCCGCCCGGGTTCCCGAGTACGCCCGGGTTCCCGAGTACGCGCCGGTTCCCGAATACGCGCTGTGCCGCGAGCGCGACCGTGCCGCTGCCCGACAGGCCGTGGCACGTGGTCGGCGAGAGCACGCCCGGCAGCGCGGCAGCAGGCATCTCGGCCAGGCCGCGGAAGGCGCCCTGGAGCGCGGCCGCCGCCAGGTCCGTCACGTCGCAGACCTGCTCGGGCACGGTCAGCAGGGCAGCGGCCACCCCCGGCGCGCCGTAGCACCAGGTGGCGCGGGCGGGCGTTCCCGTGGCCGGAAGGTCAGGCCGCCCGCTTCCCGCCGTGGCCGCCAGACCCGCCGCCCAGCAGGGAGCGTCGTACCCGGGCAGGCAGGCCTCGCGCAGGTCGTCCGCCAGGGCCCGGATCCCCTGCGACGCGCGCTCGGCCTGGATCCCGGCCGTCACCGCGGCGGACAGCGCTCGCAGAATGCCCGGCGCGCCGTGCGCTAGGCCGAGGTTGTACATGCCGTGCGGAAACGCCTCCAGGTACCAGTCGAAACCGGCCGGATGCCAGTTCGGGCTGATGAACCATCCGGGCCTGCCCGCGCCGTCGGTTTCTGTCAGCCGGGTGAGGTATTCGGTCAGCCGCAGCGCCGCGCGCTGGTGCAGGCCGTCCCGGTGCACCGCGGGATGCAGCAGCGCGAGCAGTTGACCCGCCGCCCCCGAGATCAGGTCGAAGTCGGCGAACGGAACGCCGCTGCCCGGCTCGGTCCGGTGCCAGTCCAGGATCTGCTCGCAGAGTTGAGGCGTCAGCCGGTCGAGCGCGCCCCGGTACCGTTCGTCCCGGTCGGCGAACACCGCGAGCACCCAGGCCAGTCCCGCCGTTCCGGTGAACAGTCCCGGCTGGGCGAGCGGTTCCCGGGCCGAGGCGGCCGCGGCCCGGGACAGTGCCCGGGCCGCGGCCGCCTCGGCGTAATCGCTGCCAAGCACATCAGCGGCAAGCCGCAAGGCGAGGGCGATCCCGGTGAACCCGGCATACAGGCTGGCACCGGCACCTTGGAAGGTAACGGCTGCCGTGTCGTCGGCGACCAGCGCCGCGAGGCGTTCGACGGTAACCGCCGCGGCCACTTTGAGCCGATGCTGATTTTCCTCAATTCCCGCGTCTGACCGCGAGTGAATTCCCGCCGCAGCCTGTATCCGATTCTGCATTTCGCTATTCTTGGTCGCAGCAGCCGGACTCTGAGCAAGCCAGACTGCAAAACTTGCTTGCCGAATCTCCGCAGTCCTGGCTGGTATAGCAGGTGTATTCGCAGGACCAGCACGTCGAGCCGAAGCTCAGGAAGCCATCCGGTGTCGCAGCGGTACCGGTTTTGGCAACTCTGATATCCAGATTGAACGGGTCGCTTGCCATGTGTCGCCTTTCTTGCGAGTAACGGTAATCTCGTTACAAAGATCACCAAATGACAAAGTTATTGTCAAGAACCGTGGTATGGTCCTTTAGTCGCAAGGCAGTGCGAGCCGACCGGAAATCATCGATAATGATGAAGTGATAACCGTGGGATCTGGTCGCGTCCGGGCGCCGCGAGCCGCCAGCGGGCGCGGCTCGCCACCAGGAGAATCAAAGATCAGGAGGCTGCCGGTGCGAATCGGCTTCCTCGGTCCGCGGTTAACCGAGTTCGCGGATGACGAGTGCCTCCCACGGCCGCAGGGCGACGCTTCCGTTCTCGATGACCGGTGGCTCCGGGTAGTTGCCGATGACGACCTCGCCCGCGTCCAGGTGCCCCCCGAGGTCCGCCTTCTGGTCGCCGCCGGAGAAGTTGCCGAGCACGAGCAGCCGCGTGCCCTGAAGAGACCGGACGAAGGCGTAGACGTGCGGGTGCTCCGGTAGCAGCATCGTGAAATCGCCGAGCTGGACGACGGGGGCGGCATGCCGCAGCGCGATGAGCCGGCGGTAATAGTGAAGGACAGAGCCGGGATCGGCTAGCTCGGCCTCGGCGTTGATGGCGGGATAGTTGGCGTTGACGGCGATCCACGGTTTCCCGGTGGTGAAGCCAGCGTTGGGTGAGTTGTCCCACTGCATCGGTGTGCGGGCGTTGTCCCTGCTCACGGCGGCCAGGCCGGCCAGGATCTGGTCGTCGCTCAGGTGCCCGAGTTCGCGCGACTGCGCGACGTACCGCAAAGACTCGATATCCCGGTATGAATCGAAGGAAGTGAAGTGGGCATTCGTCATGCCGAGTTCCTCGCCCTGGTACACGTACGGGGTGCCCCGGTGCAGGTGCAGGACGGTGGCCAGCATGGTGGCCGACTCGAATCGAAAGGCTCCGTCGTCCCCGAACCGTGAGACGATCCGCGGCTGGTCGTGGTTGTCCCAGTAGAGCGCGTTCCAGCCGGCGTCGAGCAGGCCGGTCTGCCAGCGGCCGAGTGTCGCCTTGAGGTCCCGCAGGTCCAGCGGCTTGGGATCGAACTTGCCGCCCGGGCCCTGGTCGAGGCTTACGTGCTCGAAGGTGAACACCATGTCGAGTTCGCCGCGCCGCGGGTCGCTGTACAGCAGCCCGTCCGCGACCGTCGTGCCCGGTGTCTCGCCCACCAGCAAGAGCGCGTCACGGCGCCCGTCGAACACCTCGTGGTGCATCTCCTGCAGAAACTCGTGTATCCGGGGTCCGTTGAACGTGCCCAGGATCGGGTCGCCGTAGGGACCGGAAAGGACCGGGCCGTCCGGCAGCGACCCGTCCGCCCCGACATCCTTGGAGATGGCGTTGATCACGTCCATACGGAAGCCGTCCACGCCACGGTCGAGCCACCAGCGCATCATCGCGTAAACGGCCAGCCGGACCTCGGGATTCTCCCAGTTCAGGTCGGGTTGCTTACGGCTGAACAAATGCAGGTAGTACTCGCCGGTCGCCTCGTCGTACTCCCAGGCCGGCCCGGAGAATAGCGAGCCCCAGTTGTTCGGCTCGGCCCCCGGTGTCCCCGGCCCCGCCGCGTCCCGGGCCGGACGCCACCAGTACCAGTCACGCTTGGGGTTGTCCCGCGATGACCGGGACTCGGCGAACCAAGGGTGTTCGTCGCTGGTGTGGTTGACCACCTGGTCCATGACGACCTTGATGCCGCGCTCATGCAGGGCGGCGACCAGACGGTCCAGATCCTCAAGCGTCCCGAAGAGCGGGTCGATATCCTGGTAGTCACTGATGTCGTAGCCGTTGTCGTCCTGGGGGCTGCGGTAAATCGGCGACAGCCACACCACGTCCACGCCCAGCGCGGCCAGGTAGTCCACTCGTCGCAGCACCCCGCGCAGGTCTCCGACGCCATCGCCGTCCGAGTCCTGGAACGACCGCGGGTAGATCTGGTACACAACCGCACTGGTCCACCACGGCGCGGACCCCGTCCCCCCGGACCCCGTCCCCCCGGACCCCGTCGATCCGGACCCCGCAGGTTCGGAACCCGCCGGTCCGGAGCTGGTCACCCCGGAGCTGGTCACCCCGGACCCCGCAGGTTCGGAACCCGCCAGCCCGGACCCCGTCACCCCTGAGTCCGGCAGTTCGGCCGCGGGCAGTTCGGAACCCGTCGGCTCGCTGGCCCGTCCCGCTGTGGCCCATGGTTCACCGTTCACGTTTCCTCCGTCCGCGGACCGGGCTCCCTGTCCGCAATAGTCTGCACGTCAAGACAAACTATTGACAGACCCATTTGCGCTCCCGTCACGCCACCCCGGCCACCCGCCCCAGCCGCCACGCGTCCCACGCGAACGACATCGATTAATCCGAACCAGCGTAAGAGGGTGTGTGTCAAGTGGTGCGGGAACGGGTCCGTGCTGCGCCCCCGCGCCCCATGACCAGCGCGCCCGCCCCGGGCTCTTACCGGCCGCACTTCGTTACCCCTCCCGGCGGTGCCGTCCGAGACAGGCGCGCTGCCCGCTTCGCGGCCGGCCGTCCGTCCGCCGGAGCCCGCGTCACTTCCCCGAGGGATATGTACCGAGTTCGCGGGGCTGCAAAGGCCTCGGTTGCTTAGTTCGTCGGCCTCCCCGTCGCTGCCCTGGGTCCTGCCTTATGCCTGGTGACGGTGTTTCCAGGGTGCCTCGTGAGGCGGACCGCTGCCGCCACACTGGCGGCAGCCGCTCACCGACGCCGCCGTGACCTGCCGACCAGCCCGAGCGCTGGCGCGCCATCATGCGGACAACGGTGAAACGTTAACGCTGTCGTTAATAGTTCACCACATGGTTTGTATCAGGTTCGATTGTTACATGTTCTCAAGGGAGGATGTCTTGACATCTTAGGCTGTCGCACTTTGTAACATAACTGGTACCCTTCGGACGTGGCCCAACAGACGCCCCGCATGCTCGTGTCCCGGTCTGAGTCCGGAGTGTCTTCCACGCTGGCATTGGCCGGAGACGGCCAGCCGGCGGAAGGCAGCCAGGGGGTGGCGGGCGGCCTGGGAGCCGGACCCGTTCCCGGGGGGCCGGTCGACAAGACGAGCCCCGTCCCGTTGTACTTCCAGATCGCGGAGAACCTCAAAAAGGCCATTGAGTCCGGCCTGCTCAAGCCCGGCGAGCGTCTCGACAACGAGATCCAGCTGAGCGAGCGGCTGAGCGTGAGCCGCCCCACGGTGCGCCAGGCGATCCAGCGGCTTACCCACGAAGGTCTCGTCGTCCGCCAACGGGGCGTAGGCACGGTCATCGTGGACCGCCGCATTCAGCGGAGACTGGCCCTGAGCAGCCTGTACGAAGACCTCAGCGCGTCCGGCAAGGAGCCGGCCACGACGGTACTGTCGGTGCGTTCCGTGCCCGCCGACGAAGAGATCGCGGCGGCCCTCGGCGTCCCGCCCGGGCAGGCCGTCCTGCGGATCGACCGGGTGCGCGAGGCTGAGGGCAGCCCGCTCGCCGTCATGCGCAATTACCTGCCGGCCGACCTGCTGCAGGGGACCGACGCCGAGTCCGTGCTGTCCCGCCAGGGGCTGTACGAGACGCTGCGCCAGCACGGCGTCCGCTTTTATTCCGCTGAAGAGGTCATCGGTGCCCGCAAGGCGACCGTCGCCGAGGCGGCACTGCTTCAGGCGCCGCGCAACAGCACCGTGCTGACGATGGCCCGGGTGGCGATCAATCCCGCTGGCCGCGTCATCGAGTACGGAGTCCACGCGTACCTGGCGGAACGCTACTCGTTCCGGATCGCCCTGGGGCCGATGACACAGGCCTGAAGCGCTTCGCCGCGCGGATCAACGGCCGGACCAGTTCCACTGTGCGGACCGGCGGGGCCCGCCGGTCCGTTAATCCCCGCCCGCACATCCCTCGGCGGTTTCCCGGCCGCGGTTGCCCGCCCGGGTTCTTCCTGGCGGCATGCGCAACCTGGTCGGCGGTGTGCTCTGTCGGGTTATGTCCGCTCGGCCGCCCGGTGGTCGCCCGGCGCGAGCCGGGAACGCGGCTCCATCGGGCGAACGCGTGCCCTGCTGCGCGCGACAGTGCTGGGCGGCACCGCCAGGATTGCCACATAATCGCACTAAGGTGAATATTTACCGCGACTAGTATCGATAATTGTGCCATGTGGAGAAGTCAAATTATCGATACTAGCGAAAATTTTCGACCAGCAGTGCGATGCGGTCCCAGGCCACCTGGTGCCTGGCGGTCACGTGAGCCGGGACCGCGGCGCTCTTGACAGGCGTTCGCCCGCGTGGGAATGGCCGTCCTGCCTGGTGTAAGCAACCAGACAAGAGTTTGTCATTACCACTTGACAACCTAAACTCCTGAGCGCATTGTTCCGTGAGAATGATCCGATCTATCGGACCAGGCAGGAGCAGGCAGGAGCCAAAGATGGACCCTCAGCGCCGCGCAAGAGGCAAGATACTTACGGTCGGAGCGACGTGTCTCGTCGCGCTGCTCGCTGCGTGCAGCAGCGGCGGTTCGACATCGTCGTCGTCCGGCAGCACCAATAACTCCACCACCGGCAACATCACGATCTCGCTTCTGGAGAACCAGCAGATCCGGGCCACGGCCCTCCAGACGCTGATTCCGCAGTTCGAGGCGGCGATGGCCGCGAAGGGCCAGCACATCACGGTCAAGCTGGTCAAGGACATCGTGCCGGACAACAACTACCAGACACTGCTGACCGAGGACTACAACGCGGGCACCGCCCCGGACGTCGCTGACTTCGGCATCACCTGGCTGCCGGACTTCGCGGCAGCGGGCTACCTGCTGAACCTGGAGCCGTACCTCAAGCAGTGGTCGGGCTGGAGCTCGTTCTACCCCTCGGTCGTGAGCCAGGCCCAGTCGGCCGACGGTTCGATGTACGCGCTCGTGCACGAGGCCAGCACGCAGCAGATCTTCTACCGGGCCGACATCCTCCAGAAGGACGGGATCTCGACCGCCCAGCCCACGACGTGGAACGACCTGATCAGCCGGCTTCAGCAGATCAAGGCCAAGACCGGGTCGTCGCCGCTCATCGTGCCGGCCGGCACCGCGTGGGCGTCGCCGGAGCAGGGCATGTACAACGTCCTGCTCGGCACGGGCAGCCAGCTGTACGACTCGAAGACCGGTAAGTGGGACGTGAGCAGCTCCGGGCTCACCTACACCTTCAACCTGCTCGCGACGCTCAAGAACGACGGGCTTATCCCGACCCAGGACCTGCTGAACCCCAACCCGTGGCAGCCGACCAAGTACGTCGACTTCCCGAAGGGCACCATGCCGGTCTCCTTCCAGGGCACCTGGGGCTGGAGTTA
This sequence comes from uncultured Actinomycetota bacterium, assembly GCA_963785645.1. Taxonomy (GTDB): domain Bacteria; phylum Actinomycetota; class Actinomycetes; order Streptosporangiales; family Streptosporangiaceae; genus Trebonia. Next base: position 145,507 of record CAWAWG010000008.1, on the reverse strand, counting down.
CGACTGGGGTCCCTCGGGCACCGCGCCCATCCCCGATCTCACCACGAAGGTCAAGACCTGGAACTTCCCGTCCGAGACCGGCAGCCCCTTCGCGGACGCGTCCGACGGGCACGTCTGGGCCGTATCGAAGACGAGCAAGAACCCGCAGGCCGCGGCCGAGCTGATCGAGTGGCTCACCAGCGGTCCGGCCCTGGCCCAGCAGCTGGTGGCCGTCGGTGCCGCCTCGCCGCGCTCTGGCATGGACAACGTCGCCCCGTACAGCAGCAACCCGCAGCTGCTACAGGCCGAGGCCGGGTTCTCCAGCGCCAAGGCGATGAACCCGGAGACCAACCAGGACAAGGTTGACCAGGCGTTCGAGACGGCAGAAAACAACATTCTCGAAGGGAAGGACACCGGCGCCCAAGCCGCTTCTACCTTCGCACAGCAAGCGACCGTCCTCCTCGGCCCGAGCAACGTAGAAAGCTGAAGGCCCTGGCCATCGTGAGGAATTCGCCCCTGTGATGAATTCAATAGGCCACCGGGCGAGCCAACGGCTCGCCCGGCCGGGCCGCGTCGGGCGGCAACTGCGGACGGCGTCCGTGGTTGCCGCCATGGCGGGTCCGGCACTCGTGCTAATAGGGCTGTTCGTCGTGGCGCCCGCGGCGTACGGGATATACCTGAGCTTCACCGACAAGACCCTCGAAGGCGCCGGCGCGCTGCACACCCAGTGGGTCGGCCTGCAGAACTACCGCACGCTGTTCACCGACGGCGGTTTCCTGCAGTCGATCGGACTGTCGGCGGAGTTCGTGTTCTTCTCCGCCATCGTCGGCCAGTTCGTGCTCGGCATGATCGCCGCCATCCTGCTCAGCCGTACCGCCATCCGTTTCAAGGGGCTGTTCGGCGCCGCGATCCTGCTCCCCATGGTGGTGCCGGAGACGGTCGCCGCGCTGGCCTGGGGAAGCATGCTCGCGCAGGGGCAGTACGGCACCGTCAACCGCGGTCTGGGCTGGCTCGGCATCGGACCGGTGGACTGGCTGCAGAGCGCGCCCATGCTCTCGATCATCATCATCAACATCTGGCGCGGCATCGCGTTCGCGATGATCATGTTCCAGGCGGCGATCGAGAGCATCCCGAGGGAAATCGAGGAATCGGCGCGCGTCGACGGTGCCTCGGCTTGGCAGATCGTGTGGCGCATAACGCTGCCGCTGATCAGGGGGCCGATCCAGCTCTACATGCTGGTATCCACGATCACCACCTTCGCGATATTCGGCCTGGTGTACTTCCTGACCCAGGGCGGTCCCGGCGGCGCCACCAACCTGGTGGCGATCTACATCTACAACTACGCCTTCCAGTTCTTCGAGATCGGCCTGGGCTCCGCGGGCTCGGTTGTCTTGCTGCTCGCGGTCGTGGTGCTTGGCGTCGTCTACGTCCGACTCTCCCGGGCGGAGGTGTGACTGCGCGATGGAGGCCGTGACCATCTCGTCAAAGGAACGCCGGACCGGGCGGAGCGCCGCCCGGGCCGCCACGAGCAGCCCAGGGCGAGGGCGGCGCCTGGTCGGGCACGTCGTGGTCTACGTGGTGCTCGCCGTCATGGCGTTGTTCTGCGTCGTACCGTTCATCTGGGTACTGCTCGGCTCCGTGGACGCGCACGCCAGCGTCTACCTGCGGGCGCCGAACTGGACCCTGCACAACTTCGTCGATTTCTTCTCCGCCTCGGGCACGCCGCAACTGCTCGTCAACAGCATCATCATCGCCGGCGGCGGAACGCTCCTGTGCATCGTCCTCGCCATGTTCAGCGGCTACGCGTTCTCCCGGTTCCGCTTCCCCGGGCGCCGGACGATCCTCTTCGGCATATTGCTCATCCGGGTGATACCGCCGACCGCGACGATCGCGCCGCTGTTCGTGCTCGTGCTCGACCTGCACCTGAACAACAGCTTTTTCGGCATCATCCTCGTCGAGGCGGCGTTCAACTTGCCGCTAGCGCTGTGGCTGCTCAAGGGCTTTTTCGACAGCATCCCGGTAAGCCTGGAAGAAGCGGCGGCGGTTGACGGCGCGACTCGGTGGAGTGCCGCCACCCGGGTGGTATTCCCGCTTGCCCTGCCGGGCCTCGGTGCCGCCGCGCTATTCACCTTTATCAGCATCTGGGGAGACTTCCTGACCCCGCTCGTGCTGCTTCAGTCGCCGAACCTCTTCCCCATATCGATCGGGCTGTTCCAGGCTTACGTCGGTTTCAACGAGGTGAAATGGGGCCTGCTCACGGCGACTGCGGTCATCTACATGATTCCTACCATTCTCATGTATCTGCTCGTGCGGCGATACCTATTGCGGGCCACGCTATCTGGCGCGCTGAAGGGCTAGGGGCTATGAATCTACGGATCGGCATCATCGGCTGCGGCGCCATGACCATGGGCGCGTACGTGCCCGCGTTGCAGGCGATGCCCGGGGTGTATACGGTCGCGGCCGTGGCCGACCCAAGCGAAGAGCGCCGTGACCTGGTGGGTGACGCGTTCGGGCTGCCGCCCGCCGCGCGGTTCGCGTCCGGGCACGACCTTGTCGGCGTACCCGACCTGGACGCGGTCCTTGTCTTGACCCCGCCGCAGGTACGAGCCGAGTTCGCGGTGGCCACCGCCAAGGCGGGCAAGAACGTGCTCTGCGAGAAACCGCTGGCGACGCGGCCCGCCGACGCGGCCATGGCCATCCGTGCGGCCGCGGACGCCGGCGTCCGCCTCGCGGTATCCCACAACTACCTGTGGTTTCCCGAGTACGCGGTGGCCAGGGCAGTAATAGCGAGCGGCGAGATCGGCGACGTGCAGGTCGTAGAGATCAACGCACTCGGCGTATGGGACAACCCCGGTGCGGCGTCGACAGCGTACAACTGGCGGCACGACCCGGCGGCGGGCGGCGGCGGCGTGCTCATGGACATGATGCACCTCGTCTATATCGCGGAAGACCTCTGCGGTCGGCCGTTCAAGTCGGTCTCCGGCTACGTCGACTCCCACCGGCCGGGCTTCCACGTGGAGACCGTCGCCCTGTGCCGGTTCGAGACGGAAGAGAACGCGGCCCTGGTAAACATCGGCTGGGGTCTCGGCGCCGGCGGTGCGACGGTCAGCGGCTCAAAGGGCAGGGTCGACATCCGCTACGCCGACGGCGGGACGAGCCCGTTCTCGCCGCTCGAGTCGGTCACCGTGGTGACGCAGGAGGGGGCGCGCGAACTGGACGTCACCCCGAACAAGGACACCATCCCCCAGGTCCTCGCCGACTTCGCCGAGAGCCTCGCCGCCGGCCGCGCGCCAAGAGCCGAGGGCGAGGCCGGCCTGCGCACCCTGGAGGCCGTCGTCGGAACCTACTCGTCGGCCGCGCGGGCCGCCGCCGTGGCGCTTCCGCTCGACTCCGATGACCCCGTGTACCAGCGCGGAGCGGCAGGCCTGCCGGAGATACCGATCAGCGGTTCGTCCCCCGTGGCCCGCAAGAAACTGTTCAGGTAGCACCAGCCGGCTCCCGCACCAGCCAGGCAGCACCCGGTGATCATCCGGATGGTCGGGCACCGGCGGACCCAGGCACCTAAAGGCCCCTGATCACGGAGATTCGGCAGCTTATTCAATGCTTTATCGACCCGGTCATGGCCATATTCACACGATCATGCTCCACCCCAGGCCACGTCGGCCCCACCCCAGGCCACGTCGGCTCGACCCCGGGGCACGCCGGCTCCGACCCGGGGCATGTCGGCTCGACCCCGGGGCACGCCGGCTCCGGCCCGGGGCATGTCGGCTCGACCCCGGGGCACGCCGGCTCCGGCCCGGGGCATGTCGGCTCGACCCCGGGCCGCGTCGGCTCGACCCCGGGGCACGCCGGCTCCGGCCCGGGCCACGCCGGCTCGACCCCGGGCCACGCCGGCCTCAGCTTCCGGAATGTCGGGCGCTGGCGCGCCCGACATTCCGGAAATTTCATGAAACCGAATAGGAAGAGAAAGGCTCGCATCCAGATGGAACTTGGCCTGTACACCGACTCGGTCGACAAGCTATCGGTCACGGAAGCGTTTGACCTGGCGGCCGCAATCGGGGCGACCGGGATCGAGATCGCGATGGGCGGCCAGTCCTGGGCGCCCCACGCCGACATAAACGCCCTGGTGAATGACCCCGAGGCACGCAAGCGGCTGCTCGGGCAGCTCGGCGAGCGCGGGCTGCACATCGCGGCGCTGAACTGCTCGGCCTGGCCGATGCACCCGGTGGTCGGTGAGGCCCACGTCGAGCTGATCAAGAACACCATCCGGCTGGCCGAGATGATCGGGGTCGAGAAGATCGTGACCATGTCCGGGTGCCCCGGCGACGGTCCAGGCTCGACCACGATCAACTGGATCTGGTACCCCTGGCCGCAGGACGCGGTGGACCTGCTGGAGCGGCAGTGGGACCAGGCCATACCGCTCTGGCAGGAGCTGAGCGCGTTCGCCGAGGACCACGGGGTACGCCGGGTGGCGCTCGAGCTGCACCCGCTGCACCTGGCCTACAACGTCCCGACCTTGCTGCGCCTGCGCGAGGCCACCAGTCCGGTCATCGGGGCGAACGTGGACCCGAGCCACATGTTCTGGCAGCAGATGGATCCGCTGAAGGTCGTCCGGGCGCTCGGCCCCGCGGTACATCACGTGCACCTCAAGGACACCGAGCTCGCCGAGGAAGAAGTGGCGCTGGCCGGCGTGCTCGACCAGCGCCCCTTCGACGGGTCCGGCCACCGGGCGTGGCGGTTCCGCACCATCGGCAAGGCACACCCGCCCGCGTTCTGGGCGGACCTGGTCGGCGCGCTGCGGGAAGTCGGCTACACGGACGTCCTGTCCATCGAGAACGAGGACTGGATGCAAGACAAGATCGAAGGCGTCACCGAGGCCGCCGCCCTGATGACCAAGATCCTCGCCGCCGAAGACCCCTCGCTCCCGGCGTAAGCCGCGGCCAATCGTGCGGCGGTGAGTCCAACACCCCGGGACTCACCGCCGCACCTATTCAGGGTTATGGCCAGCAGACCGCAACCGTAACGGTCGCCCAGGGCAGCCAGCCGGATTTATCGGCCTAAGCACCCTAACATCAATTACTTTGACCTGAGCACCGAGACACCGGCCCTAATGCTTTCCCAACCCCAGCGACATACAGAGGTTGAAAGGCCTGGGTCCGTGGCGCGTCCGCCCGGGGTGCCCTCATGGACGTGGGGCATCGTGCCTGAATGTCCCGGTGCAGCCGAGGCGCTGCGGGCAATGGAACGGTCGCCAAGGTTTTCGCTTTACTGGTCAATAAAGCAGGCTATAACCTGCGGAATCTCTGCGTTAACGGGCCGCGTCGCGGGGGTGGCCGGATTTTCCGGGCATATCCGGCACGCACCCGGGCCGCCCGCCGTGCAGCGAGATCCTTAGGCCAGTGACATTGCACCGGGGTGGGCAAAACATCCACTGTGGTGCCTGTGCGGTGCGGACCTCGGCACTTCAATCCCTCATAGGGCCAGTACTGACGAGTAGCTGTCCCTGTATGCGGCTTATGTGGAGCATGAAATGGCCCTATGAGCCCGTGCAGGAATAACCCGTTGACTCGGACCGCCAGCGAGCAGGGCCGGGGGCCTGAAAAACCTACGGCTTATTTTTGCGCAGGCCCTATGCTCCGGAGTGCCCTGGCCGGAAGGACAAAGCCGAATCGCCCTGCCACAACGGTTCCCTAAGTTCCCGCGCACTTGAATTCGAGGGCAGCCGTCGGCAAAGACAACATGCACTGACTTGGCGGGGTAATCCTGCCGGATTTGTCTGCTTTGTACCCCGCAAACTCAGTGCATGTCTGCCGGTAAGCGTGGCCGACGCCTCCGGACTCCGCCGTACCGAGACCACGTGAGGTGGTGCCACCGCATCAGGCAGCGCGCGGGCACCGCGGGCACCGCAGGCACCGCAATCAACGACCTCTCCCGATAAGGGCATGTACCGCGGCTCTGACGGAAGCGCTACAGGTCGCCGGCCGTCGCCCGGATGGCGCGCAGCGCGTCGGCCATCTCGGCCGCCTGCGCTCCGCTGATACCGGGCATGCCGAAGCAGCCCTCGTTCAGTGCCGCCGTGGCCTCCTCGACCAACTCCCGGCCCGCGGAAGTGATGGTGGCGAGCACCACCCGCCGGTCCTCGGTCGACATGCTGCGCTGGACGAGTCCGCGCTGCTCGAGCTTGCTGATCGCGTTGGTGACGGCGGCGGGGTGGACCATGAGCCTGGTGCCCATCTTGCCCATGGGCATCGATCCGGCGCGGGTGAAGGCAAGCAGTCGCAGCGCCTCGTAGGCCGCGAAGGTCAGCCCGAAGGGCTTGAGTATGTCCTCGATCCGCCACAGCAGCAACTGCTGGACGCGCATCACCGAGGTGACGGCGGCCATCCGGTCGGCCTGGTCGGGCCAGCGGTCGCGCCACTGGCGGTGCGCCTCGGCGATCGGGTCGAAGGAAGCATGGTCCGGCACAGCGCCAACCGTATGCCAACGGCGCGACCAGCGCGAGATTAGCGGCGTCCCCCCTGGCCGAACGGGAGTCGCCGAGCGGGAGTTGCCAACCGGGAGCGGTCGACCTAATCTCTTTAACATACAAATATTTAGCGTCAAAATATTTGGTGGGGAACCATGGCGATGGCAGGTGGCAAGCTGTACGTGCCGGTCCGTCCGGTCCGGTTCGTGACGGCGACCGCGCTGTTCGACGGGCACGACGCGGCGATCAACATCATGCGGCGCATCCTCCAGTCTCAGGGGGCCGAGGTGATCCACCTCGGCCATGACCGCTCGGTGGCCCAGGTGGTCGACGCGGTCATCGAGGAGGACGCGCAGGGCGTGGCGGTCAGCTCCTACCAGGGCGGCCACGTCGAGTACTTCGAGTACCTGGCGAGGCGGCTGGCCGAAACCGGCGCGGGGCACGTCAAGGTCTTCGGCGGCGGCGGCGGCGTGATCGTGGCCGACGAGATCGAGCGCCTCGCGCAGGCGGGCGTGCGCATCTTCTCACCGGAAGACGGTCAGCGCCTCGGCCTCCCGGGAATGATCAACGAGCTGATCAGGGACGCCGACACCGACATCGCGGCCGAGCCGCCCGAGCCGGAGGCGATCCTGGCGGGCGACCACCGCGCGCTGGCCCGCGCGATCACCTGCCTGCAAGCAGGCACGCTGCCCGGCGACACGATGAACACGCTCAAGCAGGCCGCCGATGCGGCCGGCGTGCCCGTACTCGGGATCACCGGCACCGGCGGCTCGGGCAAGTCGTCGCTGACCGACGAGCTTGTCCGCCGCTTCCGCACCGACCAGCAGGACAAGCTCCGCATCGCGGTGCTCGCCGTCGACCCCACGCGGCGGCGGGGCGGCGGGGCGCTGCTCGGCGACCGGATCCGGATGAACGCCCTTGACGGCGAGCACATCTTCTTCCGCTCGATGGCCACCAGGGGCGCCAGCCAGCTTCCCGAGGGCACCGGGGACATCGTCACCGCCTGCCGGGCCGCCGGGTACGACCTGGTGATCCTGGAGACGCCGGGCATCGGCCAGGGCGACGCCGCGGTCCTCCAGCAGGCGGACGTGTCGCTGTATGTCATGACGCCCGAGTTCGGCGCGGCATCGCAGCTGGAGAAGATCGACATGCTCGACTTCGCCGACGTCGTAGCGGTCAACAAGTTCGAGCGGCGCGGCGGCGCGGACGCGCTGCGCGACGTGGGCAGGCAGCTGGTCAGGAACCGGGAGGCATTCGGCGCCCGGCCGCAGGACATGCCCGTCTTCGGCACGAGCGCGGCGACGTTCAACGACAGCGGCGTGACCGCCCTCTACCAGCACCTGTCCGGGCTGCTCGGCGCGCACGGCCTGCGGCTGGCCGAAGGCGTACTGCCCCCGGTGACCGCCCACGCGTCCACCGACGCCGCCTCGGTCATCCCGCCCGCGAGAACGGGCTACCTGGCCGAGATCGCCGCGACCGTGCGCGGCTACCACGAGCAGACGCAGCGGCAGGTCGCGGCGGTGCGGCGGGTGCAGCGCCTCGCCGCCGTGCAAGCCGACCTCCTAGACGCCCCCGAACGATTCCGTGCTTCGCCCCCCTCCCAACCCATCTCACCGCCCCCAGCCGTCCCCAGCCCTCCCGCCGCCCACCGTCCCGCCCCCCGAATCTCCGCGGACGGAATTTCCGTGGACCGAACTTCCGCGGACGGAATCTCCGCGGACGGAATCTCCGTGGACGGGACTTTCGCCGACCGAACCGACACCGACAGGACTGCCTCGGACCGGGCCGTCTCTCCGGACATGGCCCGCCCGCGATCCGGCATGTCGGGCGCTGGCGCGCCACGACATGCCGGATATTTCATGAAATCGCCCCCGGTGGCCGCTGACCGGCCTGCCGCCGACTGGGCTGGCGGCGACGGTGAAACCGGCTGGGCGGCCGCCGACCGGGCCGCGCCTGACCGGGCTGCCGCCGAGCGCGCCGCCGTTGACCGCCTGCTCGCGGAACGCCTGGCCGCGGCGCGGACCGACGTCTCACCGGACAGCGCCGCGCTGGTCGAGAACTGGCCCGCCGTGGTCAAGTCGTACTCGGGCGACGAGCAGGTCGTCCGGGTCAGGGACCGGGAGCTGCGCACCGCGCTGACCCGCGAGTCGCTGTCCGGTACCCGCATACCCAGGGTCGCCCTGCCACGGTACGAGGACCACGGCGAGCTGCTGCGGTTCCTGCGGACGGAGAACCTGCCGGGCTACTTCCCGTTCACCGCCGGGGTGTTCCCGTTCAAGCGGGACGGTGAGGACCCGGCGCGGATGTTCGCCGGCGAGGGCGACGCGTTCCGCACCAATCGCCGGTTCAAGCTGGTCTCGGCGGGCAGCCAGGCGACCCGGCTGTCCACGGCGTTCGACTCGGTGACCCTGTACGGCCGGGATCCTGGTGAGTCACCCGACGTGTACGGGAAGGTCGGCACGTCGGGAGTGTCGATCGCGACCCTAGAGGACATGAAGGCCCTGTACGACGGCTTCGACCTGGACTCGCCGACGACATCGGTGTCGATGACCATCAACGGGCCCGCCCCGACGATCCTCGCGTTCTTCCTGAATACGGCGATCGATCAGGCAGTCACCCGGTTCCGTTCGGAAAAGCTCCGAGAGCCCGACGCCGACGAGTTCGCGGCGCTGCGCGCGAGGGTGCTCGCGACCGTGCGGGGCACGGTGCAGGCGGACATCCTGAAGGAGGATCAGGGGCAGAACACCTGCATCTTCTCCACGGATTTCAGCCTGCGCATGATGGGCGACATCCAGGAGTGGTTCATCGGCGAACAGGTCCGCAACTTCTACTCGGTGTCCATCTCCGGCTACCACATCGCCGAAGCCGGCGCCAACCCGATCAGCCAGCTCGCGTTCACCCTGGCCAACGGGTTCACCTACGTGGAGGCCTACCTCGCCCGCGGCATGCAGATCGACGACTTCGCGCCGAACCTCTCGTTCTTCTTCTCCAACGGCATGGACCCGGAGTACACGGTCATCGGCCGGGTGGCCCGGCGGATCTGGGCGGTCGCGATGCGGGACCGGTACGGCGCGGACGAGCGGTCGCAGAAGCTGAAGTACCACATCCAGACCTCGGGCCGGTCGCTGCACGCCCAGGAGATGTCGTTCAACGACATCCGCACCACGCTGCAGGCGCTGTGCGCGATCTACGACAACGCGCAGAGCCTGCACACCAACGCCTACGACGAGGCCGTCACCACCCCGTCGGAAGAGTCGGTGCGCCGGGCCCTGGCGATCCAGCTGATCATCAACCGCGAGTGGGGCCTGGCGATGAACGAGAACCCGCTGCAGGGCTCGTTCATCGTCGAGGAGCTGACCGACCTGGTAGAAGAGGCCGTGCTGGCCGAGTTCGAGCGGATCAGCCAGCGCGGCGGCGTGCTCGGCGCGATGGAAACCGGTTACCAGCGCGGGAAGATCCAGGACGAGTCCATGCTGTACGAGCAGCGCAAGCACGACGGCACGCTGCCCGTCATCGGCGTCAACACCTTCCGCAACCCCGGCGGCTCGCAGGCCTCCGTCCGGGAGGTCGAGCTGGCCCGGGCCACCGAAGCGGAGAAGCGCTCGCAGCTTGACCGGGTCCGTGACTTCCAGGGGCGGCACCGGCAGGAGGCACAGGCCGCGCTGGCCGCACTGAAGGACACGGCGCGCTCCGGCGGCAACGTGTTCGCGGTCCTCATGGACGCCGCCCGGGTGTGCAGCCTCCAGCAGATCACCGAAGCGTTCTTCGAAGTCGGCGGCCAGTACCGCCGCAACGTCTAACCCCAACGCCCGAATGCAACGCGTCTTGAGGGGGGCGGAGAAGATAGTGGATCGTTGTTATCGCTATCGCGTGTCTAGCCATCCACTATCCCTGCGCCAGGCTTCCTCGCTCAGGATTTCAGGGCCGGCTTTCCGGAATGTCGGGCGCTGGCGCGCCCGACATTCCGGAAATTTCAGGAAACGTGAAAGGCGGAACATGAGCGACATCACCCGAGCCTGCTACGACCGCGGGGACGAGCGATGACCTACGAGCTGCCGGAAGAGCACGTGCTGCTGCGGGAGACCGTGCGCGAGCTGGCGGAAGCGAAGATCGCCCCGGCCGCGGCCGACGTCGACACGAACGCGCGGTTCCCGTCGGAGGCCCTTGACGCGCTCACCGGTGCGGGACTGCACGCCGCGCACATCCCCGAGGTGTACGGCGGCGAGGGCGCGGACGCGCTCGCCACCGCGATCATCATCGAGGAGGTGGCACGCGCGTGCGCCAGTTCCGCGCTGATCCCCGCGGTGAACAAGCTCGGCACGGTGCCCCTGCTGCTGTCCGGCTCGGAGGAACTCAAGCGGAAGTACCTGCCGCCGGTCGCTCGCGGCGAGGCGCTCTTCTCCTACGCCCTGTCCGAGGCCGGCGCCGGGTCCGATGCGGCGGCGATGCGGACCAGGGCGGTGCGCGACGGTGATCACTGGGTGCTGAACGGCACCAAGATGTGGATCTCCAACGCCGGGGAGTCGCGGTTCTACACGGTGATGGCCGTCACCAGCCCGGACCGGGGCGCCCGCGGCATCTCGGCGTTCGTGGTGGAGAAGACGGACCCCGGGGTGAGCTTCGGTGAGCCGGAGAAGAAGCTCGGCATCAAGGGTTCGCCCACGCGCACCGTGATCCTCACCGACACGCCAGTCCCGGCGGACCGGATGATCGGGGAGGAGGGCACCGGATTCAAGACCGCGCTCGCCACGCTCGACCACACCAGGATCACGATCGCGGCCCAGGCCCTGGGGATCGCCCAGGGGGCGCTGGATTACGCGCTCGGCTACGTCCGGCAGCGCGAGCAGTTCGGCCAGGCCGATCGGGGACTTCCAGGGGGTGCAGTTCATGCTCGCCGACATGGCCATGAAGCTCGAGGCGGCCCGTCAGCTGACCTATCACGCCGCCGCGCTGTCGGAGCGCGCAATGGCGGGGGAGAAGGTCCCGGACCTCACGTTCGCCTCCTCGGCGGCCAAGTGCTTCGCGTCCGACACGGCGATGGCGGTCACCACCGACGCGGTTCAGCTGCTTGGCGGGTACGGCTACGTGCGGGACTTCCCGGTCGAACGGATGATGCGCGACGCCAAGATCACCCAGATCTACGAGGGAACCAACCAGATCCAGCGCATGGTGATGGCCCGCCAGCTGCTGAAGTAGGTATATTTCGGCGCTGACCTGCGATTTCTTGGGATAGCCTCGGATGCGGCGGGCCGTCATGGCGACGAGTCTTGCGGCCCGTTCTCGTGTTCGGATTGTCCGATTGATGCCGGTTGCTTCCCGTCGTTTCCGGACCCCGTGCTGGATCCGTGCTGACCCTAGCGGCGCCCGGCATGCGGTACCCGATTGCCGACCAGCCGCCAGACCGGCCCGGAGGCCGACTGAGGTACATCGCAGGTCTACAGCAGGTCCATGGTCGCCGACCGAGTTGTTGGCGCGAGTGCCGGTCATCGCCGGCGCCTAACTGGCCGAGGAGACGGGCTCCGGGCTGGGGAGGCTCGCTTACTCGCCGTCGGCTGGCTTGCTGTAGTCCTTGAGGGCAGCTTCGGTGACGGTGCTGGTGATTAGCTGCAGGGTCCAGGGGCCGGTGTTGAGGTCGAAGTCGCGTCCGAAGCCGACCCATTTGCCGGTCATCTTCCGGCCGGTTGGCTCGAGCAGGAGCTGGATCGCGCCGTGGTAGACGGCGCCCTTGTAGTAGCCGGCGGGGCTGGTCTCCTCGGTCCAGGTGCCGGTGAGGACCTGGCCGTTGGCGGTCAGGTCCATCAGGAGCCGGGAGCGCGACCCCGGCGTTGACCTGACCTGGAGCCGGGTGCCGTGCTGGACGACGGCGACGTAGTGGTGACTGGTGAACGTCGCGCCGCGTCCGGTGCTCTCGTACTCGTAGCTGCTGAGCCAGATGCCGCTCAGCGGGCCCGGCTCTGCCTTGGGGTCGGCCACGGGAATCCACGGGCCTGTCCCGGTTGCCAGGGCCTCGTCGGGGTCGAGGCCGTAGCGCTCGGCGGCGGTGTCGAACCCGAGGCTGGCGACCGGCTGGCCGGTGACGTACTCCAGCGCGCGGATGTACACCGCGCGGGGCAGGGTCACCTGGCCCGGCTTCCCAGCGCTGCACGAGCCGCTTGGAGCAGCCGTTCGGCGTGCCGAGCCGCTGCCCGGCGTCGCGTATCGCGACGGCCATCTCGTCCTGGCTCAGGCGCAGGGCCAGGCGCGCCTGCCGCAGCGCGGTATTAGGGGCCATGAGCCCGAGAGTACCCCGCCAGTCATGATCTGTAACGTCATTTCGACACCCTAAAAGACGTCTAAACGACGTCTCTTTGACATCGCAACGTCACCAATCGGAAGCGTACCGTCGTGCCAGCGAGACCGCACGCGACGTGGCATCCCCGGAAGGCAGCACGATGGCACAGCCAGGACAGCACGTCGCCGGGCCTGGGCTACGCCCAGGCCCGGCATGGCCGGCATCCAGCGTCATGCCGCCGCTCGCTGCCCTGCCGACCGCGCCGTCGGCGGCGCGGGCTCACGTCCGCGCGACGCTGGCGACGTGGCGGATGAGCGGCCTCGCTGATGTCCTTGAGCTGGTCGTGAGCGAGCTGGTAGCCAACGGCGTCAACGCGTCCGCGGACGGCGACGGCGCTCCGAGGTACTTGGCGGGGCGCATGCCCGTGATCCGGCTGTGCCTGCTCACAGACGGGGCGCGGCTGGTGGCCGAGGTCTGGGACCAGGCACCGGGTGTCCCGGTCCGTCTCAGCGCTGGGCGCGATGACGAGAGCGGGCGGGGTCTAGACCTGGTTGACATGATCACCGGTTCCCGCTGGGGATGGCATCCCGCGAGGCCAGGGCCGGGCAAGTGCGTCTGGGCCGAGCTCGCCATCCCAGCTGCGACCGACAACGCAGTCGGCCATGAGCAACGATCGAAGGCAGGAAGGTCGTACGGAATGAATGCTCCGGTAGCAGGTCCCACGTTCGCGCTGATCGGTGTCGCGGGTACATCGCCCGCCGTCATCTGGAGGCGATCGCGGAGGTAGGCGGCACCTTAATCGCATGTCACGACCTCACCGACTCGGTCGGCATCCTCGACAGCTACTTCCCGGACGCGCGGTTCTTCACCGACGGCAAGCGGTTCGAGGACTTCCTCAGCCAGCCGGGCAGCAGACCCGACTATTTCGTGGTCTGCACGCCGAACGACCTGCATACCGAGCACGCGGCACTCGGCCTGCGGGTCGGAGCCGACGTGATCCTCGAAAAGCCGCCAGCGATGAGCGGCCAGGAAGTGGAAGCCCTGACCGTACTGCAAGCCGAGTCCGGGCACGCCATCCACCCGGTCTTGCAACTGCGCTACCACGACGGCCTGCGGCGGTTCAGGAAGATGATGGAATGGCGCAACCTGGAACGCCCGGTTGAGGTCACCGTCAGGTACATCACCCGCCGAGGACAGTGGTTCGGGACCTCCTGGAAGGGCGACCCGGCCCGGAGCGGGACCATCATCTTCAACATTGGCATCCACCTGCTCGACGGCCTCACCTGGGCGATCGGAGCAGCACCCGAAGTCATCCGGGCGCACGCCGACCCCGCTGGAGACTACGCCGAGGGCAGGCTCCAGTTCGGTGCAGTCACCGTCGACTGGATCCTGTCGACCAGGGAAACCGACCTACCGTCGGGCACCCGTGCGGGCGCGGTCCGGTACATCGCGGTCGACGGAGACATCATCTGCGACTTTTCCGACTACTCCCGGCTCCACACCATCGTTTACCAGGAGATCATCGCGGGCCGCGGCCACCGGATCGAGGACGCGGCCGGTGCCGTCAGGCTTGCCGAGCGAGTCCGCCGGATGGCCGAGATCGAGCTGCCTGCCCCGCGCTGATTGCGTTAGCGGCTAGCCAGCCAGTCGGTGATGATGCGGGCGATCCGGGGGCCGGACGCGCCGTCCCATAGCGGCGGCAGTTCCCCGGTATACGGTCCCTGGACAAGGGCGTCCTGGACGGCGGATGCCAGTTCGTCGGCACGGACAAGCCGGTTGCTGCCGCTGGTGACGGTGACCGGCCGCTCGGTTACCGGGCGCAGGGTCAGGCACGGCACCCTTAGGAACGTCGTCTCCTCCTGCACCCCGGCCGAGTCCGTGATGGCGGCGGCTGCGCCGCGTACCAGGGACATGAACTCCAGGTAGCCGAGCGGCTCGCACATCCGGATGCCTGGGTGCTCCGCTAGCCCGGCCGCCTCGAACACCGCCCGGCCGCGCGGGTGGACCGGCATGATCACGGGCGCCATGTCCGCGACCTGGTGCATCGCCTTGACCAGCAGTGCCGCCGCCTCCGGGCTGTCTACGTTGAACGGCCGGTGCAGCGTTGCCACCACGTACCGCTCCGGGAGGCCGTACTCGGTCCTGGCCGCCTCGGCGTCCAGCTTGCCCAGACAGGCCACCAGAGTGTCGATCATCGTGTTGCCGACGAAGTGCACCCCATTCGAGGCGATCCCCTCGTCCGCCAGGTACCCCATCGCCTCCGGCGAGGTGACGAACAGCAGCTCGCACAGCTGGTCGGTGAGCCTGCGGTTGATCTCCTCCGGCATCGCGTTGTCGAAGCTCCGCAGCCCCGCCTCGACATGCGCGACCGGTATGTGC
Source organism: uncultured Actinomycetota bacterium (assembly GCA_963785645.1). Taxonomy (GTDB): domain Bacteria; phylum Actinomycetota; class Actinomycetes; order Streptosporangiales; family Streptosporangiaceae; genus Trebonia. The sequence continues at coordinate 130,412 of CAWAWG010000008.1, read as the reverse complement.
AGCTTGGCCGCCGCGAGCGCGGCCCCGAGCGTGGAGTTCACGTCCCCGTACACGACCAGCAGGGCGGGACGGCGGGCCATCAGTTCCCGCTCCACGCCGGCGATGACCGCCGCCGTCTGTTCCCCGTGCGCACCGGAGCCGACGTGCAGGTTCACGTCCGGCTCGGGCAGGCCCAGGTCGGCGAAGAACACATCCGACATCCGCGCGTCGTAATGCTGGCCCGTGTGGATGAGCGCCTGGTCGACGTCGGCCTCGCCGAGTGCGCGGATGACCGGCGCGGCCTTCATGAAGTTCGGCCGGGCGCCAAGCACATGCGTAACCAGAGCCTGCATCGCTGTCCTTACCGGGATCCAACAAGAGGGACAAATCTCACGAACCGCAGCGGCCGTGGCCACCCGGTGCGAGCCTACCGACCGTAGCCTGAGCCGCGTGCCCGCTTGACCTTAATCGGGTGCAGTGTTCAATTACGGATGGAACGCGAACCGGTCGCCATTCCGCACCGCCAGCTAATCCGTACTCTATTCCGTACTCCGCTTACACAGGTATAACTTGACAGCGGAGAATGCGCAGGACCCGGCGAAAATAAACCTTCCGGTAGACTCCCAGACCTATATACGTGCACAGCCCGTAAAACAATCGGAGATGGCGCGGCGGACATGCATGGTGACATAAACCCCATGGTCTCCGTTCGGGACAGGGAACCGGACAGCGACGCAGTCTGACCCCTGCCCGTGCGCTGAAGCGCATGCTCATCCTTGAGCAGAGGGCGCGAGGGCCTGGCACGGGCAGGTACGCGACGCGGCAAGCAGGCAGGCGGCAGGGCGAGGTACCAGGAATCAGCCGACACGGTCGCCACCGACTCGGCGACCGGACCGGCGATCTCACTGGTCTTCGAGCAGCCACTTCGCCTTCGCCGGCAAGAAAAGCAGCACTGGAGGTGAAAAAAGAGGCTGAAAACCCGATTTATAAGTTGTCAGCGTTTTGCGGCGGCAGCGGGACCCGGTGCCATGTCCATACTGCCATCCCCTCATCCAGCGCCCACGCTGCCCGGGGCACTGTCCAGAAACCAGATCGTTCTCCCCGTCGTTCACGCTGCCGACGCCGGCGCCCTGCCCGAACGCCCGAACGCCCGGCCACGGCGGCTCGCCGCGCAGTCCCCGGCCCCGTTCCCCCCAGCCGAGCGGACGCGGCGCACGTGCGGCGTGTCCGGGCCGGACAGCGGCAAGCCCGCCGACGGCCGCCGCTCGGGAACCCCGCCCCTAGCCCGCGCCGCACCGAAACGCCGCACTCACAGCGGGCGGAGGCTGCTACCGCCCGGGGCAACCGCGAACTTGACGACGTGGCCGCAGGTGAGCGTGCATCCGTCCGGCACCGGGCTGTCCGGCGCACGGCTCCTGCGGGCGGCTCGAACCGGCTTCTGTCTGTCGAGGAGCTGGCTGCCTACCTGGGCGTGCCGGAGAAGACCGTCTACGGCTGCTGGCGGCAATGGGGCCTGCGGGGTTACCGGGTCGGCCGGTACCTGCGGTTCCGCGAGCGGCACGTGGAGGAATGGCTCCAGACCCGGGAGATATGACCGTGGCTAGAATCCTCAAGCGCTGCCACTGCGGCGACTGGGACGGCTGCCCGCACCAGTGGGTGGTCCGCTACCGCACGACCGGCGGCCGGTCCAGCCGTCAGCGTGAGCAGTCCTTCGGCGACGACCTGCGCGAGGCCGAGGACTTCGCGCTCAAGGTCGAGCACGACAAACGCGCCCGCACCTTCGTCGACCCTAAGGCCGGGCGGGTCCTGTTCCGTGACGCAGCAGATACTTGGCTCGGTCAGCACCTGGGCGCGGACTCCAGCATTGCCACCTACCGCTCAGTGCTGCGTGCCCACATCAACCCCGCGATCGGCGGCAAGCCGATCGGCGCCATCCGCCGCGAGGACATCAAGGCGCTGATCGCCGCCATGCACCGCAAGGGCCTGTCCGCGAGCCGGATCGGCTGTGCGCACCTGGTCATCAGCGCGGTGCTCGCCGAGGCGGTGCGGGACAAGAAGCTTGCCGAGTCTCCCTGCAGCGGCGTCCAGATACCCGCCGTCGTCACCGCCACCGACTTCATCCTCCCCGCTCACGCGCAGATAGAGGCGGTCGCGGCTGGGTTGCCGTCGGACTGGGCGGCCACCGTATGGCTGATGCACGGTTGCGGACTGCGCATCGGCGAGGCGCTCGCCGTCAGCCTGCGCTGCCGGATCAACCGAGGCGAGACTCTGCGTGTAAAGGAGCAGGTGAACCCGGCAGCCCAACTGAGACCGCTGAAGTTCCGCCGGGAGGGTGAGTTCCGCGACCTCCCGCTGCCGCATTACGTCAGCGAGGCGATCGACAAGCACATCGCAGAGCACGGCACCACCGGTGACGGATACCTCTTCCAGGGGCGGAAATACAAGCTCGTCGTCCGCCGCAGCTATCAGGAAGATTTCCAGCGCGCCACCGCCAAGGCCGGGCTGCCGCCGGGGTTCATCCCGCACTCGCTCCGCCACCTGTATGCCTCGACCGCGATGGCTGAGGGAATCCCGATCACCGAAGTGTCCCGCTGGCTCGGCCACAAGAGCATCGAGGTCACCCCCAGATCTATGGCTACCTCGTCCCCCCTTCGTTCGATCGCGCCCGAACTGCCTTCGACGTCGCCTACCACAGGAGCCGGAAGCAGTAGCTACTCCCGAAAGCCGTGATCCCATTGATATCCAACACCTCATGACGCCGATCTGGAAACCGCAAGCAACGCAGATTGTGCGGTTATGCCTGACTGTGATGGCGAAGGCATGGGCTCTGGGCTATCAACCTTTGTAAGGTTTAGCGCCGTCTCGGCAAGGTGGATAGCATACGGGTCTGAGGCTGAGTAGCCTCATTTCGTGGCCAACCGGCATGCCCTCCTCATTGGCGTCCCGCACTATGAGGACCCGGAGTTCGACGACCCGCGGCTCGGGGCAGCCGTCACAGTTGACACTGCGGCGATGCGTGCAGCGCTTGAGCAGTCGGGTTATGACATAACTGACTGCGGAATCGGCGAAGCTCGAGGCGAGGCCACCCCGACCCGGATCAGAAGAGCCATCAAGACCGCCTGCGCGGACGCGCCAGTCGGCGGAGTCCTGCTCATCTATTTCTCTGGCCATGGTGTGACGATCCGTGGCCAGGACTACCTGGTCCCAACCGACGCTTACCGCAGCGACATACAGTCGGATGTGGAAAGTCTGGTACCCGTAATTCCAGCTGAGAGCCTCGCAGCCTGCCAGGCCAGTCTCGTGGTCTTCTTCGTGGACGCCTGCCGCACCGATCTGGCAAAGGAGGATGTGGCGCGCCCGAGTCGAGCTGAGCCAGGGGGACAGCTACCCTTCCTCGCAGGCGGCGGCCACTTCGTCCTAGTCATGGGCTGCGGCGCGGACCAGGTCTGCCAATACGACGAGACTGGCAGCGCCTTCACCCAGTCTCTGGCGAAGGTACTTGACGCACGTAATCCGGCCCGAAGCCTGACGGAGGTAGTAAACGAAGTCACCAGGGATATGGCCCGCCGGTCCCGGCAGAGCCAGGGCGACCCGCAAGAACCAGTGGTGCGCTACCCCGAAGTACTCAAGCTCGCCGGTCAGATCCAGGTCTGCGACGGGGACGAGCGTGCAGCCGCTTGGCGCAAGGCCGTCGAGCAGTCCCCGCTCTTTGCCTTGTGTGACCATCCGGACCAAGTCCAGGCGGTTGTCTCGGAGTGTGCCCGCCGGTGCGGCATCGCCCATGACGTGCTACGGACCCGGACCGGCCTGACCGATCGATGGACCGATCAGGACTACCCTGTCCGTGTCCTGCGCAGGACGGAGTTCTTGCTGAGATTTTCGGGCCTGCTCCCGCGAGAAAGCACCGACAGCATGGCTTTGCGTCCCGGTGAAGTCGCGCTGCTCATCGCGGCGCCGTTCCTCCGCGAGGCGGTGCTCGCCGTCGGTATCCATGATGCAGCAGGTATCAACCCGGTAACTTGGACCGTACCTACACTCCGGGGGCCCGCGGCGACCTCGAACTCACTCATGAGATGCACCAGCACCTTGTGCGCCGCGCAGTCGGACTCCGCGAGCGCGCCAAGTCGGCTCGGTTGATGGCCACAGCCGAGCCAACGACGGATTCCAGCCCACTTGCTGCTGACACAGGCACGCCCGATGCTATGGCTAGCGACCAACTCGCCCTGTGGCTGGTCCACCGGTGGATCGGTGGCCGCGCACAGCTCTGGGAAGAATCGGGTGCCCAGGAGGTGTGTCGCCTGGGTAAGCCGCTGCTTCAAGGTGATCAAGGCGCTATCAGCGATCCCGAGTCGGTCAAGCTCATCCAGTCCGTGCTTCTCGCGGTCGGTGCGGAGCCTACCGACGAGCGCCTCGTAGGCAGGCTCACCGCTGCCTACGTGAGCGACCGCTGGCGGCTTGTAATCACTGTGCTCTGGCTGGCAGGCAGTATGGCTGCGGACTTGCGGAGGCTGCCTTCGGTCGTCGCGGACCTGCTCGGCACCGGAATGGAGCTCCCATTTACTGATATTCAAGACGCCGCCGGACGGCGAGCCGATTGGTCGGCTCAGGACACAGGCAGCGTCGACCTGTGCCTAGTCTGCGAGCATCCTGCTCTGCATGACGCCTTCGAGAGCATCGTCGAGCGAGCAGCCAACGCGAGAGATGTCATCCGCAGAGAACGCTTGCTGCCATCAGACCTCGAGTCCAGGCTGCCGCTCACATTCACGGCGACTGGGTTGCGTGCTGCGACCAAGCAGGATGATGAACCGGCGTACGCTGTGCCGTTGTCACGGTTCCAGATCGCCGAGGAAAAGGTCCGTGAACTCCTCATGGGCAAGCAACTCTACGGCGAACCGAATCTGGCCATCCGCGAGCTTTATCAGAACGCGCTTGACGCGTGTCGCTGGCGGCAGACTCGTCAGGAGTACCGGAGCAAGAAGTTCGGCGGGCCGACGCACTGGACCGGGCTCATTCGTTTCACGCAAGGAGCTGATGAAGCCGGACGCCCATACATTGAGTGCGCGGACAACGGTGTGGGTATGGACCTGCGCACACTCAAACATGTGTTCGCGAATGCTGGGGAGCGGTTCGTCTACGGTCAGGAGTTCCGTGCGGAGCAGGTAGCTTGGTCCGAACTTGATCCGCCGCTGCGCCTTATTTCGAATAGCCAGTTCGGCGTTGGAGTCTTTAGCTATTTCATGCTCGCGGACGAGGTTACCGTGACGACCAGACATCAGCGCCGTGACGGTGGGGTCGCGACCGAGGCCTATGAGGTCCGTATTGCGAGCAGTGGCAGCCTCATTCAGATCAGGCAAGCACCGGGCGAATTGCCTGATGCTGGTACGAGAGTCCGGCTGTACCTCGGTGGCGACGTGACTGGCGTTTCAGTGCTCCGCACGCTGCGCGATTTGCTGTGGATTGCAGAACATCGCGTTGAGGCGACGAGCCCGGAGGGCAGCGAAGCCTGGAATCCCGGCGAGCTGAGGCGACCACAGGAGAGTTCCCAGCCGCTCCGACACGGCCGGGACCTATGGTGGGTCGCTGGAGATGGAGGTATTGCTGCGGATGGCATCAAAACAGGAGAAGAGTTCTACGGCCTTGTCGTCAACCTTCGCGACGAACGGCGCCCACAGTTCACCGTGGACCGCAACACGCTCCGCGCCTGGGATGAGAAATGGGTGCACGAAGAAGTTGCGAATTCGTTGCCGACACTTGTTAAGTGGTCAGGATTCACTCTCACATGGCTGTGGAAGGTTGCTTACGATACGCCAACCGTCGGTCAGCAGATTTTTGACTATGCGCTAACGATCGGTCATCGTGTCACTGTAGGACAAGCGTGGGGTAAATCTGAAACTGTGTCTCGGCCTTGCGGGTTGCCTGTCCAGTGATAATTGGCTCTTTGCGCAGGATGGGCGTTTTTTTGCACGGTGGTTCGCGGCATGGAGGGCTGGAGTCTGGGCCAATCTCGTAAATGCTCCCACCAATCAAGAGCACATCGTTGCGGCCAGCAAGACTGATGGATTCCCAGTTCCGGATTCGATCGATTCTGACATTCTTGATAAACTTAACTATTTTCATCGGAATGAGCCGCCAAGTGCTGCGGGAATAGCAAGGGCGCTGACTCACCCGGAACGGACCGTGCTTTCGCAGTTGCGCCGCTTGCGACGCTATGGGATAACTGGCCTAGACGTCTCAGGGGCGCGACGCGTTCCCCCTATCGAACGCATAATCAAGGACGATGATGATGATGACAGACTTCTACCGGTCGTCACATCGTGGTCAAAATCTTCTGAAGTAACGATAATAAGCTCGGCTGGACCCATCCTATGGGCCTCCTATTATCTGTCTCAACCAATTAGTGAAGTTCTGCGACGTGCGCAGGAAATGACGGGGGAAGATTGGTCGGCGCCGATAATTGAATCAGGAGAAATTGCGCATCGCCCCTGCTCGTACGATGAGGCCAGGTTTCTTTCGCGCAGCTTTAGCACGTCGCAACACGATTGGATCGAAGGTGAACTTTCGCCCCGTCATCTTGTGCGCGCGAGTGAAGAGTTTGGCGGCACGCTAGGTGATATCCTTACATTGTGTGACCAGCTAGCGCCACTGGGAGTCCACGCGGAAAACAGGGCAGCGTATCCGGATGATTTCGAGCTCGTTGAGCTTCTGGCATTGCACTTCTTGTCCACTCCAGGGCAGTCATTGAGCCCACTGCAAGTTATCATGATCGCAGGTCGAGCTGGGATTTCCGTAGGAGCGGCTTATGATGGTTTGGCTAGACTTGAGCGCACCGGCTTGCTAGTTCGACCGCGGATTACTGGACCCTTGGAGTTCGCTCCTGCCCGTCAGGACTTGAGTGAGCTCGGCAACCAGATTCTGGTGTACTCGCGAGGTAGGCGGCAGGAAGAATATATAGAGTCACCTTGGACTAATCTTATTAACACGATTCTCGACAAACGTTCTACAGATTCACAGCAACAGCTGGCCAAGAGCCTTGTTAAATTCATCTTTCCAGCAGTCGGCGATGTCGGCTGGTTCCATTTGATACAAATTGCTTTTAGTAATGACAAGACTATACTTGGGGCGGCCGAGGCAATTAGTGAGATCTATCCCGAGATCCCGGTTCCTGAGATTGAGCCAGATGTCGCCGAGCTGACGGTCTCTTGGGAGGTATTCATGTCTCTAGTGGGCTGGCGTAGGCGGCGAGAATGGAAATTTGGCCCAGGCACTATGGTCTACGCCGTACTTAACTCGCGCCAACCTCTAGGGGATCTTCTTTGCGAGCTGGATAAGTTCAGAACACTCGGCGTCCCGGCTCCCTTCTGTGATGAATCTATCCGGCTTGAGCTTAATCAAGTCGCACTAGATGAATACGACTTGGATATGCTCACTAGTTTCGATGAATTCGGAGATCCTTCATTTTTGCAAAGTATAGGGATATTCCAACTCCTGCAAATTGCTGCACGGTACGGTTGGACGCTTGCAGAAGCGCAGCAGCGTTTCGCGCGCCTGGTCCCTATCGGCCTAGAGCTTAAGTGCCCACAAGTCGATCTTCCCGACGAGATCGTTTACTGGTACGACCTACTCGCGCTTACCATTTACTTTGACGGTCAAGAGCCAGTAGCGTCCGGCAGGATTGACCAGATGTACCTTGAGCGTGCTGCCGAGGAGATCTTCGACGTCAAGCCGCTGGAGATCCCTGAGAAGGCCGCCTTGCTTCGCGAGCGTCTCGGGATCTATGCGCCGCTGTTCCAGTTCGAACTAGCCCCTAGCTAGGAGCAGAACCACGTTGGCCGACGGTGGGACCATCGACAAGCACAACAATTCACTTGCTTATGTTGAAGCCGAGGCGGAGTCCTCAACGGATGGGCAGTTCACGGCCACATGGGCACCCGGGGGCAGGAGCGTGACCGTGGCCGGCCACTGCCCTGCCTGCGGTGGTCGGACTGCCACTCAATTCTCGTTGGGCATTGGTGGCAGCAAGGGAATTCGTACTTCGGCGCAGCGCACGCAGACTTTGCCGACGCCGGTGACTGTTTTTTGTGAATGCGGGCATGCGCACGCCGACCGGCCGCAGGATGCCCTTGACAAGGGGTGCGGCCGGTTCTGGCTGGTTTCCCTCCCAGAGGATGAGCGCCAGTCGCCGTCGGCAGGATCGGCTCAGACGTCGGCCACTCCATGAGTCTGGATCGCAAGCGCTGGGCAGTGCTGGCCCAGGATCTAAAGTTCAGCCAGTTGGACATAGTCCGTAAGCAGGCCGATACCTGGCGCACTGGGCTCGCGACACTGACCACTCTGTTGACAGGTGTCCTTGTCGTGAAAGGTCGAGACGACGTAAGCGCGCTGACCCTACCGTTTCAGGTCCTAGTGTCAGCACTACTTGCCTTGGCCCTAGTTCTGTTGCTCTGGGCGACGATGTGGGTCAGTCGCGCTCTGGCTGGGCCACCGGGCGAAGAGATCATGCTTACCGGCGAAGGCTTGGAGCAGTGGACGTACGACGAGGTCGGCAAGGTCTCGAACGCCCTCCACTGGGTTCCTCTGCTAGCCGCCGCGAGCGTACTAATCGTGGCTTCCGCGGTTGCACTCACTTGGTTCGCGCCGACGCAGCACGCCAGCACACCATCATTCGTTCGGGTCACGGGCCCATCCGGCCAATCCTGTGGTGAACTAATCGGCGCAAGCGACCACGAGATGGTCATCCGGACGACAACCTCAACCACCCTGATTCCGCTTTCTAATATAGTCACAATCGTCCCGGTTGTGGCATGCGGTTGACCCAGCCCGTGTTGCTGCTAGCAGGTGTGACTACCGGACAAGCACGCTCCATGGACAGCACCGGCGTTTCAGGAATGGTGCTGAATCCGTGCTGACCCACGGCTACCCGGCACGCCGTCTAACTGCGGAAACTGCCGTCCGGTCCACGATCACCCAGATCTACGAGGGCACCAACCAGATCCAGCGGGTCGTGATGGCCCGCCAGCTCCTCGGCGCGCGCTGATGGCCGGGAACTCCACACGGGGAAAGCGTGCGGCGGCTGCCGTGAATTAGCCGTCAGCGTCCAGTGGGCGAGTAAAGAGTCAGACGGGCTCGTTCGGACTGACCATGACGTTGAATTTAGGGAGAGACTCCATGCCGCAACCGGTCATTGTCGCTGGCGCGCGCACCCCGATCGGCAAGATCCTCGGCGCGCTCTCCGGCCTCGCCGCGCCCGCTCTGGGCGGTGCGGCGGTCCGCGCCGCGCTCGCCTCCATGGAAAATCTCGGTGTCTCGGCCGATCGGGTGAACGTGAACGGCGGCGCGATCGCCCTCGGCCATCCGGTCGGCATGAGCGGGGCCCGGATCGTTCTCACCCTGGCCATGGAACTGCGCCGCCGCGGCGGCGGGACGGGAGCGGCGGCGTTGTGCGTCGGCGGCGGCGGCCTGGGCGACGCCCTCATCATCCGCGTCCCCGCGAGCCCCTCGGTGCGGTAACGGCGAAGCCCGGCCGCCGCGATGTCCGTGTGTATGCGGTTGAAGCGGCCGAGGCCGTCCGGGGCTGGCAGTCTGGCTGGCATGGATCAAGTGATGGCTTGGGCGGGGTTTGTCGGAGCTTGGCTGCTGGTTGCCGGGCCGTTGTATCAGGGCGCTATCGAGCTTGATGAGGAAGACGTCGACCGGGACGCAATCGAGGCGTCGGTGGCCCGCGTCTCACGACCAGATCCGCCTTCCGCCTGGTGGTGGCTGCTGCCCCCGGCCGCGTACCTGATCAGCCGCCAGCGTCGCCGTGCGTACCACCGGGCCGCCCTGGCCGAGCTCACCCAGGCCCAGCGTGAGCAGCTCGCCAGATTCGTCAACAAGGCCAACGGATGGTTCACCGTGGCCGCCGGCGCCACCCTGCTGGCCGCCGATCAGACCTGGCAGGTTACCGAACGGACCCGGTGGCCGTCCTGGCTGTTCTGGCTCCTGGTCATCGTCATGCTCGGCCTGTCCGTGCTGAACACGGCGCTGCGGATGAGCCGAGGCAAGCGGGCAGACGCGCGCACGCCCGTGTTACTTGAGAGCCCGGCGGCCGGGTTTATTCGCTGGCCTCCGTGTTAAGCGGCGTGCCACCCTGGCAGCATGCTCAGCCAGGCCGAGATCGCCTCGTTCGTCGCCGACGGGTTCGTCGCTGTCCGGGGCGCGGTGCCCGCGGCTGTGCTGCGGGCGTGCCAGGAGGAGATCTGGTCGGCGCTCGGCGGCCTGGGCGTGCTACCCGAGGACCGGTCCACGTGGCGGCCGCCGGTGGTCCGCATTCCCTGCCCCGAGAGCGAGTCGTTCGCCGCCGCCGGCACCCAGCCGGTCCTGTGGGAGGCGTTCGACCAGCTGATCGGCGAGGGCCGGTGGTGGCGCAGGCGCGGCGTCGGCGGGACGCTCCCCGTGCGGTTCCCCAGCCGGGACGACCCCGGCGACGCCGGATGGCACATCGAGTCCAGCTATGCCAAGGACGGCGAGCCTTGGGTCAACTGCCGGTCCCGGGCGCGCGGGCTGCTGGTGCTGTACCTGTTCAGCGACGTGGACAGCGACAGTGCGCCAACCCGGGTCCGTCCCGGCTCGCACCGGGACGCCGCCCGTGTCCTGGCCGCCGCCGCCACTGCCGCCACTGCCGCCGGTGGCGACGGTGACGGCGACGGCGGGATGCCGTTCATGCAGGCGGCCCAGCTGGCCGCGCGGGCCAGCGCCGACCGGCCGACGGTGCTGGCAACCGGCCGGGCCGGGGATGTTTTCCTCTGCCATCCGTTCCTCGTGCACGCCGCGTCGTGGCCGCACACCGGACGGCACCCGAGGATCATCGCCCAGCCCGGGGTGGCCCTGCACGACGACTTCCCGCTGATCCCGCCGCTGAGCCCGGTCGAGCTCGCGATGACCGCGGCTGGCATAGGCTCACGGTCATGACAGCCAGGCCGCCCACAGCGCGGGTCACGACGCGGAATGCCGCATTCCAGCAGTGGCAGGCACTGCTGTCCAACCGGGTCAAGCGCCAGCGGGCGGGGGAGTTCATCATCCAGGGCGTGCGCCCCATTACGCTCGCGATCGAGCACAACTGGCCGGTCCGCGCCGTGCTCTACGACATGAGCAGGCCGCTGTCCCGGTGGGCCACGGACGTGCTGGCCGCCTCCGGCGCGCGCCAGGTCGCCATGGCACCGGAACTGCTGAGCGAACTCGGCGAGAAGGACGGCGGCGTACCCGAGATGGTGGCCGTGGCGGCCATACCGCCCGACGACTTCTCCCGCGTCCCCCGGGTCCCGGACCTGCTCGCCGTGGTGTTCGACCGGCCCACAAGCCCGGGCAACATCGGGACGCTGGCCCGGTCGGCCGACGCCTTCGGCGCGCACGGGCTGATCGTGACCGGCCACGCCGCCGATCCCTACGATCCGAAGTCGGTCCGCGCCTCCACCGGATCCCTGCTCACGCTGCCGGTAGTCCGGGTGGCCGGCCCCGCCGACGTGACCGACTGGGCGCGGGCCAGGGCCGCCAGGATCATCGGAACCGACGAGAAAGGCGAGGCGGACATCGCCCGCCTCGACCTGACGGGACCGGCGGTTCTCGTCATCGGCAACGAGACCACCGGGCTCAGCGCCGCCTGGCGGCAGGACTGCGACGTCATCGCCCGCATCCCCATCACCGGCGCGGCAAGCTCGCTCAACGCGGCCAGCGCGGCGACCGTCATCCTCTACGAAGCCGCCCGCCAGCGGCGCGAAGCCGGCCAGGCTCCCTGGTAACGAGCCTACGGGCCTACGGGACGGCGCCGGATGGCGCCAGTTCGCGGTCGGCCTCGGCCGAAAGACGCCGGCGGCGGGGCAGCAGCAGCGGGTTGACGAGGATGAGCAGCCCCGCCACCGTGATCGCGGTGCGCGGGCTCGTGAGGTCGGCGAGCAGGCCGCCGAGCGCGGTGAAGACGGCGATGGACGCCTGCGAGCCGATTGACCAGGCCGACAGGGTGCGCGCGATGAGGTGCCGGGGGGTGCGTTCGAGCCGGTAGGTGGCCAGCACCGGGTTGTACAGGCTCATGCTGATGATGATCGCCAGCTCGACCGCCATCACGGTGACGAGGCCGGCGACGCCCGGACGGACGAAGGCCAGGCCGATCAGCCAGATGGCGCGCAGGGTGCCGACGGTCCGGAAGACCCGGTGCTGGCCGTAGCGGGCCACGACGCGGCGGGCCAGCCGGGATCCGATCAGTCCGCCGGCGCAGGGGACGGCGAAGGCGAGGCCGTACTGCCAGGGCGGGAAGCCGAGCTGGCGCAGCATGAGCACGGCCAGCAGCGGCTCGGTGGCCATGATCAGACCGCCGACGAGCATGTTGTTGAACCAGAGCGCCCGAAGACCGGGATCGCGCAGGATGTGCCGCCAGCCGTCGAGCACCGCGCCCACCTGGACCCGGCCTTCGCCGGTCCGTTGCGGCGCTTCTTCCCGGCCGCGGATCGCGGTGATGCCCAGCGCGGAAAGCAGGTAGCTGAGCGCATCGGCCACCACGGTGGTGACCACTCCGAAAAGGCCGATCGCCGCACCGCCCAGCGGCGGTCCGACCGCGATGGAGCTCCAGTTCGTGGACTCGAACCGGGCGTTCGCCACGAGCAGGTCTTCCGGCTTGACCAGGGTCTTGAGGTAGGCGCCGCTGGCCGAGTTGAAGGCGATCTTGGCCGCGGCGACCACGGCCGAGACGAAGAGCAACTGGACGAAACTCAGCCAGCCGAAGGCGTAGGCGACCGGGACCGTCATCATGACGGCGAACCGGGTCAGGTCCATCGCGATCATGACCGGCCGCTTGCGGCGGAACTCCACCCACGGCGCGAGCGGCACCGCGATAAGCGCGCCCACCGCGGGCCCCACCGCGGACAGCGCGGACACCTCGGCCGGGCTGGCGTGCAGCGCCAGCACGGCGATGATCGGGAACGCGCCGAACCCCAGCCCTGACCCGTAGGCGCTAACCGCGTAGGCCGCCCACAGCCAGCCGAACTGCCGCCCCAGGGATCGTCTCGCCAGCAAGGCTCCGCACCTTTCTCTCGCCTTACACACAGTCCGCCGGTGGATCACGACGAATCAAACCAAGGCTGAGAAGGGGGATCAAACAACCTGCCGGTCGGCGAGCCACAACCGTTTGTTGTCCTAGTAAAGTCTCGCGGGTGGACCTAGACGCCGTGCGCACCTTTGTCGCCGCTGCGGACGCAGGCCAGTTCCAGGAAGCCGCCGACGAGCTGTCGGTCACCCAGCAGGCCGTATCCAAACGCATCGCCTCGCTGGAAAAAGACCTGGACGTGCGCCTGTTCACCCGCACCGCCCGCGGCGCTAAGCTCACCATCGACGGCCAGGCGTTCCTGCCCCACGCCAGGGAACTCCTCCGGGTGGCAGACCGGGCCGACGCGTCCGTCCGTCCCGGCCGTCGTGTGCTACGCGTGGATGTGGTCAACCGGCGGATAGCGCCAGCGGTGCTTCTCCAGGACTTCTACCGCATGCACCCCGAGATCGAGCTGGACGTCGTGACCGTGGACGCCGACACCGAAGCGGCCGTCGCCGCTGTCCAAGCCGGGACGATCGACGCCACCTTCCATGCCGTTCTCCCGCGCCAGCATCTCCCGGACAAGGTCAAGGCCGCCCAGGTGATCGACGACGCGCACCAGCTGCTTGTCGGCCCCCGCCACCCGCTCGCCGACGCCCGTGCGGTCACGCCCGCGCAACTGGCCGGATACCGCATCTGGATGCCCGGCATCGCCAGCCGCGGCGAGGTGGCCGTCTACTACGCCGAACTCGCCGCCGCGTTCGGCCTGACCATCGACATGGTCGGGCCCGTCTTCGGAAACGAAGCCATGCTGGACGAGATCGCCGGCTCCTGCGACCTGACCACCCTGATCGGCGAACGCTCGCGGTATCTGTGGCCAGACAGCTACGACCTGCGACGCATACCCATACGCAATCCGACCCCGATCTACCCGCTGTCGCTGATCTGGCGCGCGGACAACCCGCACCCGACGCTAGCCAAGTTCCGCGACTACCTCGGCTCCATCCAAACTGACGCACCCGACACCAACGTCTGGCTACCGAAATGGGAACGGGCGCAGCCCCGGTCATAAGCGATAAGAAATCGGTCACGTACCGTTTCTCGGCGTCCGGTATTTCCGTCCAAGATCGTGCTGCTTCCGCTGCGGAAAGGCTGAGGCAGCCGGGCGCCGAGCATCCGAGTCCTCCCGAACGAAACCTGGTTACTCGCGGTCGCCCAACCATCTCTCCAGGCGGTAAAGGGCGTCGGTCGGGCATCCAGACATCCGGGTATCCGGGCATCCGGCATGTCGGGCGCTGGCGCGCCACGACATGCCGGATATTTCATGAGATGAGCTAAGCGGCCGGCGTGGGTGCCACGACGATCTCGTTGATGTCCGGTGCCCAGTCGGTCGGGTTGTCGATCTCGATCGTGTTGTCGCCGGCCGCCAGCGACAGGGAGATGGTCTTCGCCCCGACCGTGGTGAAGCTGCCGGTTGGCGTGAACGACAGCAGCTGCGCGGTTCCGCCGTTGACGCTGACGTCGGCCTGCCGGCCCGAGCCGTCGCAGTAGACGATCGTCACGGTGTAGGTCCCCGCGGTCGCGGCGGTCACGTTGTTGAACGTGAGCGTGCCTTCCACGCCCACGTAGCCGACCTTCTCGCCGCCGTAGCAGGTCGAGCAGCTCCCCACGGACGCGTAGCCGCCCAGCGTGTTCGCCGGTGAGGCCGCCGCGTAGACGGCGCAGGCCGGCGGGGCGGTGTCGCTGGCGGTGATGCCGAAGCCGTTGAATATCGCCTCGCCCGGCGAGCCGGCGGTGCCCGAGGTCAGGAACAAGCCCGCATCCTGCGTGGCCGCCTGCCCCGGCACCGTGGCGCTGCCGACGGTCATCCAGCTGGTCCCGTCGAACGAGTAATAGCCGGTGTAGGTGGTCCCGCTGCGGACCAGTTCAAGCCAGAGGGGGAGCAGTTCGGGATTGGTGCCGTCAGCGGGGGTCACCGAGTTGAGGTAGGTGCCGGAGTCGTTGTCCCACGCCAGCTGGATGCCGCCGGACGGCGATTCGGACAAGGTCACGCCCTCCGGCGTGCTGCCCGATCCGGCCATATCGTTGCGCACGATGATGCCGGCCTCGCCGGACCCGGTCACGTTCTGCTGTGAGGTGATCTCGGTGGTGATCGCGGCGGTGCTGCCGACGGCGCCCTTTTGGTAGATGGTGCTGTACGCGTCGGTACCGGAATCCAGGGCCGCGCCGCCGCCGGAGATGGAGAATTCCTGGTCGTACTGGCCGAGGACGGCTGACGCGTCGGTCGCGGAGGAATACGTCGAGTACGGCGCCTTCACCGGCGGGCTGGTCGTCACCTGCTGCTGCGCGGACAGGGACTGCTGCGATCGCCCGGCCCAGGTATACCCCGCGGTCGTGGTTACCGAAGAAGTCGCGGACAGCGCGTCTGGCGCGACCGCGGTCACCTTGAACGTGGCCTGGACGGTCTTGCCGCTTCCGACCGCGGCGAACGACCTAGGCGTGGTCGCGCTCTGTGACCAGCCGGACGGCACCTGAAGGCCGAGTCGCACGTTGAGGGCGGGCAGCGGCCCGTTGTTGGTGAACGACGCGGTAGCGGTGGTCGGCTGGCCGCCGGTCAGTGTGCCGAGACCGCTGAGGTTCACCGTGGCGGCCGGTGCGGCGGCGGCGGGATTCTTCGTCGGGGTGATGCTCAGCAGCGCAACACCGTGCGACGGCACGTCGGCGCTCATCGTCCCCGTGCTCTCCGTGGACTGGTGCGTCCACAGGTTGTTCAGCAGGTAGTCGGGGCTGGACCCGAGGCCGAGGGCGGATGCGGTGGTCGAGATGACCTCGGAGCTGCCGCTGGTGTTGAACAGCCCGGCCACCACCGTGCCGTTCTTTTCCGTCTTCGCGAATACCTGCTCGGTGCCGGTATTGGCCAGCCGCGAGGCGTCGATGCCGTCCTGGTCCACCGCGATCACGCTGCGGTTCAGCAGCAGGCTCAGGTCGTCCTTATTGAGTTTGGTCAGGTCGCTGCCGAGGAGGAGCGGAGCGGAGGCCAGCGACCACAGGCTCAGCTGCGTCTGCCGTTCGTCGTACGTGATTCCGTCGTTGCTGCCGTTGCCCACCTCGACCGAGTCGTAGTCGTTGTACGCGCCGGGTTCCCCGTAGGGCTGCCACTGTGCGACCTGGTCGAACCGGGACTCGACGTTCGCCCAGTCGGTCAGCGGGTAGCTGCTGCCGCTCGGCTCGTCGCCGTAGTCCTCGATGTCACCGCCGGTCCGCCAGCCGTTGGCGTACTGCTGCCAGGTGGACGCGTCGGAGGTGTCGAGGCTGTTGGACAGCTCCAGGTGGATCGGCCGGCCGGTCTGGCGCAGCGCGTTCGACCAGGCCTGGACATCCGGAATGTCGAACGACCCGACCCCGTCGAGCTTGAGGTAGTCCACTCCCCAGGACGCGAGCTCATCGGCCCAGGAGTTGATGAACGCCTGCGCGCCCGGCTTGCTGTAGTCGATGCCGTCCATGCCGCCGCAGTTGTAGTTGGCCTCCGAGTCCGAGGGCTCGGCTATCTCGTCAGCCGTATAGGAGGTGCCCTCGATCGGCGTGTTCTCCGCCACCGCCTGCTCGGAGATGCCAGGCGTCACGTAGAGGCCGAACTTGAGGCCGAGGCTGTGCACGTAACGGGCGACGGCCGCGATGCCGCTGAGCGATCCGCTGGACGGGAACTTGGTCGGGTCGACGACCCAGCGGCCGTACTGGTCGACGTTGGGGCCCTGGCCGCTGGGGCACTCGTACCAGAAGTCGTCGACGTTGACGTACTGGTAGCCGACACTGGCCAGTCCGCTGTCCTTCATCGCCTTGGCCTGAGCCTCGATGTCGGCCTCGGTCGGATCATGGCGGATGAAGCTCCAGCTGCTCCAGCCCATCGCTGGAGTGAGGCCCACGCCGTTGTCTTCCGCCTTCGCGGCCGGCGCGGTCTGGGTGACGGCGAATACCACCAGCGGTATAACGGCCAGCCAGGCAACAACACATCGGATCAATCTGTTCATTCCAGTCCTTCGGTACGCAGTCCGTCTCGCCGTCATCGGCCGACCAACCAGCGTTCTTTTCATATATCAATTAATAGAAGGGGTCAAGAATCAACAGTAAAATCGTCCAGTACCGTGATGTTGTGCAGAGGCTTGAGGCATTCTGCCTGCCCAGCTGCGGTGAGCTCGGGGACGGTCCTGGTCCGGCGGAGTCTGACGTTGGCTCGCTATTCATCGGATGAAATCACCGGGTCATCGCCAGGAGCACCTGGTCGGCACCGAGCCTTCGGCGGGTATCGGCTGAGCCAACACGGCCCCGGATCCCATATGAAGATAACAGCAAGAAGTGGTCTCGCGTCAGCTGAAACGCCTGGTCGTTCCGCTGCGGAGCGCCGCGAATGCCCTACCAGATCCGGCCGGTCGTAGCGCTGGCGCGCCACGACCCGGCCGGATATTTCATGATTCGCCAGGCGGCAGGCTCGACCCGGGTCAGTTTTTGCGGGCAACCCCGCCGTAGCAGTTGATCTCTTCGGGGGCCGGGCGCGGGCCGTCGCCCGTCGCGCGCCACTCCGAGACGAGCACGACACCCGGGGGCACCAGTTCAAGGCCGGAGAACGCGAGACGGCCGAACTCGCCGGAGTCACGGGCCTGCGCCGAGATGCCCGAGTTCCGCATGGTGCGCTGTCCCGCGGCTATCGCTTCCCCGGCATGTTCCATCGTGATGTGCGAGGCAGCGAAGTAGCTGCCGGCGGGCAGTGCGTCGATCAGCGTCGCGATGATCTCCGCAGGCCGGTCCTCGTCCTGGATGAGGTGCAAGGTGGCCAGCATGATGAGGGCGGTCGGCTGGCTGAGGTCAAGCACCTCGCGGGTTGCCGGGTCATCGAGAATCTGACGCGGCTCCCGCAGGTCGGCATGGATGTAGGCGGTGCGACCGGTCGGCGCGGAGTTCAGCAGCGTCCGCGCGTGCACCAGCACCAGCGGATCGTTGTCCACGTACACGACACGGGACGTCGGCACCGCCGCCTGCGCGACCTCATGGACATTGTCCGTGGACGGCAGCCCGGTCCCGATATCCAGGAACTGCCGTATGCCGCACTCTTCGACCAGGTACCTGACCGCGCGGCCGAGGAACGCCCGGTTCTCACGCGCCGCGGTGCGGATGGCGGGGTTGGTCTGCAGGATCTGTTCCGCGACGGCCCGGTCAGCCGCGAAGTGATTCTTACCGCCGAGGAAGTAGTCGTATACCCGGGCCATATGCGGCCGCGAAATGTCGAGCTCCGGTACGGTCTCGGCATTCTCCATGCTGCGGATCCCTTCAGGCGAAGTTGCCGGCTTCCTGGCCGGCTCCTTGCCCCCCAGGGTTGATGCTATCGGCCCCGGCGGGCCCTGAGGCCCGCCGGGCAGGCCCGCCTTGCGGCCCGTCGCCGGGCTGATGCCCTCAACGCCGGCGGCGAGAGGGCCCAGCCCTGGCATCCGGCCAACCCCGCGATAGCTACCCGGAGTACGCGCCGGAGCCGATGTCCTCGATGAGAGTCGGGCCCGTCGGCGTCCAGCCGAGAAGTTCCCGCGTCCCGGCGCTCGTCGCCGCCAGATCCATGCTGAAGAAGGTGCCGATCCAGCCGAAATGCCCAGGCGTGTCATCGGGGTCGATCGACGTGACGGGGAGGTCGAAGGCTCGCCCGATGGCCTCCGCGATCTGGCGGACAGGCACGCCCTCTTCCGCGACGGCGTGCAGGCGGGCGCCGGCCGGGGCCTTCGCGAGTCCGGCGGCGACGAGGCGCGCGGCATCGGAGCGGTGCACCGCGGCCCACCGGTTGGCCCCGTCTCCCGGGTAACCGGAGACGCCCTTTTCCCGGGCGATCGCCGCGATCGCCGCGATAAACCCGTGGTCGCGGGCTCCGTGCACGGTCGGCGCGAAACGCAGGCTCACCGTATGCACACCGCGGTCCACGAAGCCGAGTGCGAGATTCTCGCTGCCCCCGCGGGGCGAATCCGGCCCGTGGAACGGGGACGCATCGTGCTCCGTGGCAGGCCTGCCCTGGGCGAGAGCGGCGACGCCCGCAGCGACCAGGAAGGGCCGCCCGGTCCCGGTGAGCGCGTCGCCGATGGTCTGGACCGCTGCCCGCTCGGCCGCGTTCGAGGCCGCCTGGTTAGCGAAGTCGTGCTTGTTCGCGAGGTGGATGACGGCCTCCGCTGCCTCAGCGCCGGCCTGGATGCTGGCGAGATCATCGAGGTCGCCGCGGCGGACGGACACTCCCTTGGCCTGGAGCGCGGCGGCGGAAGCGTCGGACCGGGCGAGCCCGGTGACCTCATGCCCGGCCACTAGGAGCTCATCCACGACAGCGGAACCGATCCACCCGGAAGCTCCGGTAACGAAAACGCGCATTGGAACTGTCTCCCTCCCGCTCCGTCGCTGACGGAGCGGCCGACGCAGTGATGTCAGTGACTGATGTCAGTCACAGACATCAGCATACACATGTACGGCAGTCACTGTCATCACTAAACTTGGCATCATGGTGCGCTGGGAACCCGGTACAAGAGAGCGCCTGCAAGCGGCGGCACTCGAACTCTTCGCCACTCGCGGCTTCGAACAGACGACGGCCGCCGAGATCGCGCAATCGGTCGGCTTGACCGAGCGCACCTTCTTCCGGCACTTCAGCGACAAGCGCGAGGTGCTGTTCTACGGTCAGCAGCAGTTCATGCAGGCATTCGCTGACGGGGTGAAGTCCGCACCGCCCGACGCCGCACCGCTTGAGGCCATCGCCTGCGCGCTGCGCGAGGCGGCATCGCTCTTCCCCGACGAACGCCGCCCGCACTCGCGCCTGCGGCAGACCGTGATCGACCAGAACCCGGCGCTGCGCGAACGCGAACTGCATAAAATCGCAGGCGTGGCCGTGACGGTCGCCGAGGCCCTGCACGCGCGCGGCATCGGCGAGCCGGCCGCCACCCTGGCGGCACAATCCGGCGCCAGCGTATTCGGAATCGCCTTCGCACAGTGGATCCGCGACGGCGAGACGCGGTCCCTCGCCGACATCACCTCAGCCGTACTTCAAGAACTGGTCAACCTGGCCGGAGCGGCCGCCGACTCACGGCCCACCCAGGCGACACAGCGGTGAGCGGCACCATGCCTCCGCACGACGACCTCGGCTACCGGGTTCCGGTGCGGCATCCGGTCCGGCGGGTGGTGTCGCTCGTGCCTTCGCTGACCGAGTCGGTGGCGCTGAGCCGCCCGGAGGCGCTGGTGGGTGCCACCGACTGGTGCACCCACCCGCCAGGACTGCGGGTGCGGCGGGTGCGCGGCACCAAGAACCCGGACCGGTCGGCCATCGCCGGGCTCGTTCCCGACCTGGTCCTCGCCAACCAGGAAGAGAACCGGCGCGTCGACGTGGAGCGTCTGCGCGCGGCCGGGATCCCGGTCTGGGTCACGGTGATCCGGACGCTGGACGAGGCGTTCATGTCGCTGCGCCGGATGTTCCGCGAGGCACTCGGCTGGCCAGAGCCGGCCTGGCTCGCCGACGCGGAACGAGCCTGGAGTTCCCCGGTACCCGGTCCCCGTCTTCGTGCCGTGATCCCGGTCTGGCGCGATCCCTGGATGGTCGTCGGCCCCGGCACGTTCACCGGCGACGTCGCGGCCAGACTCGGACTCGACAACGTCTACGACATCAGTGCCAACGATGCCGCTGTTCGCGATGCGGCCGCGGACCGCTATCCCCGCGTCACCCTGGACGACGTGGCGGCGCGCCGCCCGGACCTCATCGTGCTCCCCGACGAGCCGTACCAGTTCAGCGAGTCCGACGGTCCCGAGACGTTCCCGGCCCGGCGCGTCGCGCTGGTCGAGGGCCGCAGCCTGACCTGGTACGGCCCCTCCCTAGCGACCGCCCGGCCCCTCCTGCTTTCCCAGCTCGCCGCCGCCCGCCCCCCACTCGCCTCGTCGGAACCGCCTGAGAACGGGTCTTAACGAGTTGCGGGGCTTAGCCCGGATCAGCCACCAGCTTCGATGGGAACTGGGTGGCATGATAGTCCCATGGAAGCTGTTGTGGATCAGGTCGGCGAGACTGCGCGCCTGATCGAGGAGGACGGCGTGCCTGTGTCGGCTGGTGACACTCCCGTTGATGACGACATCCTCTTCGGGCTCATCGACGCGGACCGTGAGTGACCGTCACGGTCGATGCGAGTGTGGCCATTCCTCTTCGGATGTTTGATCCGTGCCGGTAGGCGGTCAGGCGTCGTCGGGGTCGTCGATGGCCAGGGCGTCGGGGGAGAGGGGCAGCTTGACCTGGAAGTCGGCCCCCTGCCGAGGCGCCGTGCGGACCGAGACGGTGCCGCCGTGCGCGGAGACGAGCCCGGCCACGATCGCCAGCCCGAGCCCCGACCCGCCAGAAGCCCGGTTGCGCGCCGCGTCGGCCCGGTAGAACCGCTCGAAGACGCGCTGCGCCTGCTCGGTGGTCATCCCGGGCCCTTCGTCCTCGACGTCAAGCACCACCGCGGGCACCACCGGTCGGCCAGCCCCGGCACCGCCGATAAACCCGACCGAGCCGCCCCAGTCGCCCTGCCGCGGTATGTCGGCCCGCCCGTCGTCCCCTTCGGCCCTATGAGACTCCAGGCTGCCCCGGCCGATCTTCACCCGTATCGGCGTCCCGGCGGGCGTATGCGTGATCGCATTGTTCACCAGGTTGGCGAGCACCTGCCGCAGCCGGGCCTCGTCTCCGTTCACCAGGAACGCCGTGCCAGGCGCGACAACCAGGTCGATGGGCCGCCCCGGTGAGACGATCCGCGCGTCCTGCACGGCGTCGACGGCCAGCGTGAGCAGGTCAACCGGCGCGAAGTTGAGCGGCCGCTGCTGGTCGAGCCTGGCCAGCGTGAGCAGGTCCTCGACGAGCATCCCCATCCGGGTCGCCTCCGACTCGACCCGGCCCATCAGATGGTCGAGTTCCTCAGGCGAAATCCCCTCCTGCGACACCCCGCCGCCAGCGGAACCGCCGACGGGGAAGAGGAAGCCGTTTCCGTTCGGGACCAGGGACTTTGCTCTTCTCCGGCCGCCCTTCCGAGCCCCGTGACGCGCTCCTACGCGCAGGCGGCTCGCCCCGCCGCGCTGCCGGTAGTGCGCGGCAAAGCCGCGGATCGTGGTCAGCGGCGTGCGCAGTTCGTGCGCGGCGTCGGCGATAAACCGGCGCATCCGCTCCTCCGACTCGTGCGCCGACTGCTCGGCCTCACCCTGCGCATGGAAAGCCGTCTCGATCTGCGTCAGCATCGCGTTCAGCGACCTCCCGAGTGAGCCGATCTCGGTCCGCGGGTCGCCTTCCGGCACCCGGTGGTCGAGGTGACCGGCGGCGATCTGGCCGGCAGTGAGCTCGATGTCGTTCAGCGGCCGGAGGTTCGCCTGCACGACGGCAGCGCCGACAGCCGCGAGGACGAGGACGATCGCTCCGCCGACGATCAGGTCGAAGATCACCAGCTGCTGCGTCAGCGCGTTCAGGTTGCCCAACGGCATCGCGACGACGAGCGTGACTACCTGGCCGGTGTTCTGGTCGGTGCCCGATTGCGCGATCACTCGCCAGCTATCCGGTCCGGACTTCGAGGGAACGGTGATCAACTTCGTGCTGTTCGTGTTAGCTGAGCCGGCCCATCCGGTGCCGGTAGGCAGTTCGGGCAGCGACTCGTTGAACTCAGGACCACCGAAAGCGTGGGTCCCTTGCTCAGTCAGCCAGGAGACCTGCTGGCCGGCGGGCTGGATAGCAACGATTAGCTGGGAACCCATCGCGAACGGCTCTGCGTAGCCGGTCGGTGGCAGACTCTCGTGGTAAAGCTGGTGCAATGCCCCCGTCAACGTCGTGTCATTCTGGGTGGTCACGTAGCGGCGCAGCTGGTAGATGCTGGTGACGCCGATTGCGCACAGCGCCATAATCACCAGTATCAGGACGGCCGCGATCAGCTTGGTACGAAGCGGCGTCCGGTCAGACAGCTGCTTAAACCTGCCCCGCTTGCTGTTCCGTTCCTTCCGGTGGCCCCGCTTCTTCGGTTGGTCCAACTCATCCAGGTGACTCGTCAGCGTTTCCTGTCCCGCCATGACAGGTCACCGCCCTAAGACGAAGGAAGCCGCAGCACGTATCCGACGCCGCGCAGGGTGTGGATCAGCCGTGGCTCCTTGGTGTCGATCTTCCGCCGCAGTACCGACACGTAGGACTCCACGATCCCGGTGTCGCCGCGGAAGTCGTAGTCCCAGACGTGGTCGAGGATCTGCATCTTCGACAGCACGCGGTTGGCGTTGGACATGAAGTACCGCAGCAGCTTGAACTCGGTCGGCGACAGCTGCACCTGCGAGCCGCCCCGCCAGACCTCATGGCTCTCCTCGTCCAGCTCAAGGTCGGCGAACTTCAGCCGAGGCGTCGGCTCCACGCCGTCACCCCGCGTCCGCCGCAGCACCGCCTTGATCCTGGCGATGACCTCTTCCAGCGAGAACGGCTTGGTGACGTAGTCGTCGCCGCCGAGCGTGAGACCGCGGATCTTGTCGTCGGTACCGTCCCGCGCGGTCAGGAACACCACCGGGATCCGGGCACCGCCGCCGCGCAGCCGCCTGATAACGTCAAAGCCGTCCATGTCGGGCAGCATCACGTCGAGCACGATCAGGTCGGGCCGGTGCCGCTGGGCAGCCTGGACCGCCTCGGTGCCGGCCGACGCGGTGATCACGTCGAACCCGGCGTACCTGAGGGACGCCGAGAGAAGCTCAAGAATGTTCGGCTCGTCTTCGACGACCAGCAACCGCGCGTCGGCTGGTGCCACCGCTTCGGTGATCGACGTGTTCATGATGGCTATTTTCGCTCGCTTAGCTGTGGAAACCCTGAACGTTTCCTCGGGGACGTCTTCGCCTTCCCAGCGTACGCCCCTCGTCGCCCCGCTTGTCAGCACAGTGCGCCGGCGCGGTCACCTCGGGTCATCGTCAGCTTGCGAAACAAGATTATCCCGAACGACAGCGTCTGACTGCCCACCGCCCCGTCATCTCTCATCCGGGCAGCCGACCGCGGAAGCCAACTCGCTGGCGAAGCAGTGACCTCCACTCCCGTAGATGCGCGTTTGATGCTGCCCTAGCTCAATGCGGCTTAGCCTGCGGGCCTCGATTCGGACAAACCGGGCAGTCCGGTACCGGCCGCCCGCCCGTTCCTCGCCTTCCAGTCTTCGGCCGGGGAAGGGCGGGTTCGGGCCAGCAGAAGTGAAAGCCTACAAAGGCTGGGGTGCGCGGGTCGAGAGCCAGTGCGCGATGGCGGCGGGGCGGTTGTGCACGCCGAGCTTGGAGTAGATGCGTCTGACGTGATTCTTGACCGTCTTCTCGGCGAGGAACAGGTGTGCTGCGATCTCTCCGTTGGTGTGCCCGCCTGCGATCAGCGACATGACCTCAATCTCGCGTGCCGACAGGCCGAGGCTAGTTTGCTCATCAACCTGTGCACGGCTCATGAGACCTCCGGTTAAGCCAGTTCGTGAGGCGCAAGCACCGGCGCGCCACGATGTCAAGACCTACCTTTACAGGTACAGATACACCAAAATCGGCGTTGCTCAAACCGCCCAAAGTGGAGCAAGCGTCATCGCCTGCCCCATCCTGGGTCGTATCGCTGGGTCTCTCAGCCGACTTTCGTGCCGCTCAGCAGGCCGGCCGGGACCGCCTTGCCCGCCTTCAGCGCGTTGAAAAGCTCAAGCGCCTGTGTCTGATCCCACAGCACCGCGTCCCCGGCGCTGGTCTCGTAGTTGGCGTTCGCGATCGGCACGGTGCCCGTCTCCGGGCCGCGCAGCGCGAAGGCCGCCTGGAGCAGGTCGTACAGGCTGGCGCCCTTGTCGACGGCGATGGAGCTTGCCGACGTCGAGGCGAACGGGAGCGCGGTGAACGGGTTCAGGTACACGCTCGGGCTCGTCGCCTTGGACAGCAGCGCCGACAGGAACGCCCGCTGGTCCTGGATTCGCTGCAGGTCCGAGGTCGCGAACGAGTGCCGGTCACGGACGAACGCGATCGCCTGCGTGCCGCTGAGGTTCTGGCAGCCCGCCTTGAGGTTGACGCCAGAGTCCGGAGTCGGCTGGATCGCGGTCTTGGCAGGCAGATCCGCACGCCGCCGACCGTGTTCACGACGTCGGCCAGGCCCTCGAAGCCGATCCCCATGTAGTGGTCGATGCGCAGGCCGGTGACCTGCTCGACGGTCTGGACGAGCAGCGTCGGCCCGCCGAAGGCGAGCGCGGCGTTGATCTTGTTCGTCCCCGTGACCAGGGATCGGCACGTAGGAGTCGCGCGGGATGCTGATCAGCACCGGCTTGCCGGTGCCCATGTGCAGCAGCATGAGCGAGTCGGAGGCGTCCGCGCCCTGCGTGCCCAGGTGCAGCGCGTCTTGCTGGGCGCGGCTGATGCCGTTGCGCGAGTCGTCCCCGACGATCAGCCAGTTCGTCCCGGCGGAGGTGCCGGTGAACGCGGGCAGGGCGACCGTGCGGTTCAGCTTCCCGTTGATCCAGAAGTAGGTGCCGCCGGTCCCGGCGATGATCACGACTACGACGATGCAGAGGATCAGCGCGATCCGCCGCCCGCGCCGTCCCGGCTGGCCCCAGAACCGCCAGCGCCGCCCGCCACCGCGCGTCGGCGCGCCGCCGTAGGTCGAAGCCCCGTATGAAGCGCCGCCGCCGTACCCGGAACCGCCCTGGTACCCAGTACCCCCTTGATACGCGGAACCGCCTTGGTACCCGGCACCGCCATAAGGCGAGCCGGATGCGCCGCCGCCGGAGGAGGGCGGCGGCTGGTCGGGCCAGGACCGCCGCCCCGCCCGCCGCTCAGCGGGAGGCGGCATCCGCGATGAGAACGTCATGTCTTGCGTCGCGTCAGATCCGAGCGCGTCGGCAGGCGGCTGCTCAGGCTGGTACCAGCCCTTCCAGGGGTTCATCGTTGCTCATCGGGCATCCCTCCACCAGCCGTCAGCCTCGCCGCTTCGCGCCGTCTGCTTTCCCCAATCGGATAACTTCCCCGAATCAGACAACGGTCCGGACCGGGTGTCAGGTTCAAAATCCGCGAACTCCGCCGTCCCAGGGCGAGACAGCGAGCGACGGCGGCGGACCGGAACGCGGATCGTGACGCAGGCGATACGCGGCTAGTTTACCGACGGTACGCAGGGCCTTCCGCTCGTATCCCGAACTTCCAGATTCCTGGAAATCCGTTGATGACGGGCGTTGGCGCGGTATCCGACTCGCTGCCCAGCGGCCTCGCTGATTAAGCCGCTGAAAGAGGCGGGAACCATGCTCCGCGGGGTGCTGGGCGGAACGAGGGGGAACCGTGTCAACGCAAATTACCAACGCGGACGGCACCGAAGCCGACCTGATCGAGCACCTGGGCGACATGCACCAGAAGGGCACCAAGGGCTTCACCGACGAGTACCTGGCGAGCCTGCACAATACGCTCCACCAGCGCAAGCGCGACCCGCTACCGGAGCACTCCCACCCAGAGCCGGCCCCCTCGGAGCCAGCCTCCTCGGAGCCAGCACCGCGGGAGCCAGTGAGGCCGGAGGTGCTGGTTCCGCGCCCCAGAGAACCCAGAGAAGCACGGGAATCCAGGTAGTCGGTTTCCGGCGCCGGAAGACCCGGTAGCCAGGGCCTCCAGGCTCGAAAACGTAAGAGCCCCGGCGCAATGCCGGGGCTCTTTCTTCGGGCCGGTCAGGCGGTTTCCGTGATGGAGAACGCGTTGCCGTCGGGGTCGCGGAAGGCGAACATGGCCGGGACTCCGGGCCAGCGCAGTATCTCGTCGGTGTCGACTCCGGCGGCTCGCAGCGCCGCGTGCGCCGCCTCGGCGTCGTCGCTGGTGAACCGGATGCCGATGGCGCCGCGGGTCACGTCGGGCGAGGCCGGTTCGAGGGTGACGATCACGTCGTCGGTGCCGGGGGCGAGTTCGATCCATCGCCCGCCGTTAGGGGTGGGATTGTCGCGCAGCGTGGTGAAGCCCAGGGTGTCGGCGTAGAAGCGCAGCGCGGCGTCCTGGTTGTCGACCGGGATGCTGACGGTGCGGACTCCGGTGATATGGGTGGTCATGACAATCCTCCGTACATGAGTGAGCCCGGGGTGGTGAGTTCTTGTCCCGTCTCCAGCCACGTCTTGAGCCCGGACAGGATCATCGGCCATCCGCCGTAGAGGTGCTCGTCAGCGCCCTCGTGCAGTTGGTCGTGGGTGACCGTGAGCCGGCACGAGTCGCCAACCGGCTCGATCTGCCAGGTGACCCGGCTGGTCCCCTCGGCGGCGACATCGTCGTCCCAGACCGCGTGGTAGGACTGCACCAGCCGGCGCGGAGGATCGATCTCAAGGTTCTCGCCCTCGATAAGCGGTCCTTCGGCTCCGTCGTGCGCGACCTGGTAGCTCGACCCGGCCGTCCAGTCGGACACGATGCGCGCACCGAACTGGTAGCGCGCCCGGACTCGCGGGTCGGTGATCGCCTGCCATAGCCGTTCCGGTGTGGTCCGGATGTAGATCTCGAAGACCTTCTCCACGTTCGCCTCCAGGTCACGTTTGAGATCGACGAGGCCAGCCGCCCAGGCCTCGGTGTACTTGTTCACCCACCGGTCGTAAATGAGCCGGATCGGCACCGCGTTGAGGTAGTGCAGCTTCTCCCGGCCCTGACGGCGGGTCGAGATCAGTCCGGCCTCCTCAAGCACCCGCAGGTGCTTGGCCACCGCCACCCGGGTCATGGTGAAACGACCCGCCAGCACCCCCAACGTCTGCCCGTCGCACCGGAACAGCTCATCGAGCAGCTCCCGCCGCGTCGGATCGGCAAGCGCCTTGAACACCCCTTCCACCCACCCAGAATATGAAACCATTTGGTTTCATGTCAAGGCATCAGCCCAGCTCAACACCTCAGATGTGGCAGGAAGCTCGCGGGCGAGGCGCTAACGCGGTCGTCGCGATGCGCTTCGACTGCAACGAAATCGGCGACATCATGTCCGAAGTAGCCGCCTACGGAACAGCGGTAACCGCGGAACCGTCCGACCTCAGCCGACTAGCCGCCGACGGGTAGCCGCCTAACCAATCGGCTGGAAAAATCTGGTTGCTCCGGCCAAGACACCCTGGCCCCTAACCGCGGTCGTAATTGCCGGGCCCAAAGGCCACTTTGCTGGGTTCGCCGAGTGTTAGGCCGGTTCCCTGGCGGCGGTGTAGGCCAAGAACGTCCGCCACTCGTCGGCTGTCATGACGATGGCCAGCCCGCCACGGTCAGCTCTCACTGTGAGCTGTCAGCCTCAGGGTCGGCCAACTCGTCGCGGCGGGCGGCCCGGCGTTTCTCTTCCTCCTCGAACAGCCGGATGAACCTCTTGGTTTCCTCGCTGTACTCGACGGGCCGGTCCTCCTCGTCCTCGGGAACGGGAGGCAGCTGCATCACCGGCGGCTCGGGATCGGGATCAGACGGCCGAGGCCCTTCGGGGCCGTCCGGGCCGATACGGACCAGCCGTTCAACACGTACCACCCGGAACCGGCGTCCGGCCGCGGTGACCTCGTTGGCCCGGTCCTGCTCGATGACGTCCGCCGCGGCCGCGTACACCGCCCGTTTCTCTTCAGAGAGGTCAAGCCTGGCCGGAAGCGAGACGCGCAGGTAGCCGACCAGGTTATCGCGGGCGGCCTGCGGACTTACCCGAGACGGTAGTGCTCACCGGCCCCCACTTGCCGCGGGTCAGCGTGCCGATGGTGAACCCCGGCGGCAGCAGCACCCCGCCCGGGTGGGTATGAGCCGCGCGCCTGAGGTCATCGCGCACTTCCTCGGGGACCGAGCCGACCTGGCGCGCAATGTCGAGCAGTTCGGTTTTCAAGATCCCCTCGGACATGCCGGTGGCGCTGACCGGGTCGATCACGAACCCCTCAGCCGGATCCAGCCGCTCGTATGACGGGCCGGGCTCATCCGGGTCGGGGTCGGTCGGGCGCGGTGGCTCGGGCCCGAGCGGGCCGGTGCGGATGAACTGCTCGGCCCGGATGATCCGGTACGGCGTGCCGAGCACGGTCAGCTCGTCCACCACCTCCCGGTCCATTCGCTCGGCCGCGCGCATGCACTCGGCGTGCGCGGCGCTGCCCTCGGGGTGCTGCGCGGCCAGCCGCCGGAAATCCGAGCCGAGACCGTCGCGGGCCTCCTGCGGGTAGGAGCAGGAGTAGAACCGGTGCAGCTCCCAGCCGCCGAGCTCAAGCTCGTGCGCGACACCGAACGCGGCGCCCCCAGCAAAGGCCAGGTCGGGATACGGCTCCCGCGCCAGCCAGGCCTGATCGTCGGCTACCTGCGCCGCGCGACTGGCCAGCGGCCCCACCCGGATCGTCCGGTAACCGGGAACAACGTCACGGTAATCGCTCACGCTCTCAGCGTGCCACGACGGGTACCCGCGCGCCACCAACCCAGAAAACCAGACGACTTGGCAGGAAAGAAAAACGGGTGACCTGACAAACCGCAGGTCACCCGCCATGCAACATGGGGTGAGTGATGGGACTTGAACCCACGACATCCAGGACCACAACCTGGCGCTCTGCCAGCTGAGCTACACCCACCATGTGCCTTCCCCGGAAGGCTGTCATGAGTATAGCGGTACCGGAACCAGTGCACGAACCAGTTCGCGCGCTAAGGCTGCGGCTTGACGTACCGGGCGGCGATCTCCCGTGCGGTGGCCGAGTCCGGCCCTGGCTGCGGCACGAATACGGTGTCCCGGTAGTAGTGCAGTTCCCGCACGGACTCGATAATGTCGGCGAGCGCCCGGTGCCCGCCGTGCTTCTCCGGGGAGGCGAAGTAGGCCCGCGGATACCAGCGCCGCGCAAGCTCCTTCACCGAGGAGACGTCGATCATTCGGTAGTGCAGCCAGTTGTCGAGCTCGGGCATGTCGCGGGCGATGAACCAGCGGTCGGTGGCGATCGAGTTGCCGCACAGCGGTACCTTGCGCGCCTCTCGCACGTGGTGCTTGACATAGGCCAGCACCCCGTCGCAGGCCTCCGCGAGCGTCATGCCGCCGGCTAGGTCGGCGAGCAGCCCAGAGGTGGTATGCATCTTCCGTACCACGTCACTCATCTGATCAAGTGCCTCGGCAGGCGGCTTGATGATGAGGTCGATCCCGCCGTCGAGCAGGTTCAGGTCCGAGTCCGTGACTACGCACGCGATCTCGATCAGCGCATCCCGCTCGATGTCGAGGCCCGTCATCTCGCAGTCGATCCATACTAGCCGGTCGTTCATTCCACAAGGGTAAAGGCAAAAAGCCTTATCCCGAACGGATACGTGCGCTGCCTCTCCCCGTACCCGTTCTCTGGAATGGCGTCACCGGCGCGACCTGCTTGAAGATCGCGAGGTGCACCGGCAGCAGTGTCATCGGGCCGGGCACCCCTGGCCTGCGCCTCGCCCGTCGGTTGCCTGGTGCCGATCGGGCTCGCAAACGGCGGTCCGGCTGCCGGCTGTCGTTCCAAGCGCCCCTCGGGGGGCCAGTTCGCGCCGTGCGCGCCGTCGCCCGAGACGCGACCGGCAAGCCGCCTGGCATCGCCGGGGGAGCGAATAAAAGATAGTGGATCGCCGATATCGCCATTGGGTGCTCAGCGATCCACTATCTTGCCCAGTGCTGCCGCGGGCACCCAAATCCGTCCGGCATAAGGGGCATAGCGGCAGGGAAGTGAGCGCGGTCCCCGGCTTACGCCGGTATGGGCAACGCCGCCTCGGCCCGAGGGATCATGCTATGCGCGCGTACTCCGATCCCGTGCGGGCCGGTGATCCGGTCGATGTCGATCACACCCGGACCGGCGTTGTCGCACCCGGGCACCTGCGACGCGCCGAAGTGACCGCCTCGGGCCCAGGCGACGCGGCTGCGCCGGTCAACGATGGTCGCCGTGGCGGTCGGCATCTCGATGCGGTGCGCCGCCGGCCGGCCGGCCAGCCAGCGGCGTGATACGCCCCATGAGTCAAGCCAGCTCACGATCGTCTCGATGCCGACGAGCGAGCCGCCGGTGAACGGCTGGCAGGGGCGGCCGAGCACGCCGATTTGCACGCACACCCGGCCTTCGGCGTTCACGTTCTCCGGATGCGTTCGGACGCGGCCGGGCGCCCAGTCGAGGTGATCGGCGGCACCGAGCGCGCGCCCGGCCCGCAGCACGGAGACGAGCTGGGCGATGTCACCGGTCAGCGGGTCCCAGACCAGATGGCACGGGCGGCACTCGCCGATCAGCCGCTGCGCGGCCGACTGGACGGATACCGCGCCGGGGGTGGTGCCGAGAGTCAGCCAGACCGCGCGGGGCGCGCCGCCGACCAGGGGGCCTCCGTCAGTCTCCGCCCGGATGCGCATTGCTTCCGGCATCCATGCGTATGCCACGACGCTGGCTCCCCTCCCATAAGGTCTAGACCCTTAAGGCCGCAGACTTCTCTCCTTGCTTACGTCAGCCGCACTGATTAGTCCAGAGGGGGTCCGAAATCCGTCGAGAATGCGGGAAAATCCGGAGGAATCAACAATCACGGTCATTGCTCGCCATGCGGTTCGCAGAAGCGCAACCCGGTTTCCGCTAACGCCCGGGCCCCGCAAAAGACACCCGCCACACCAGGCAAGCGATTCGCGCGCAGGGTCGCAGGCGCGTGCGTGACAAACCGCGGGCCAAGTCCTAGCGGGCCGCGGAGCGTGCCTTGAAGTACGCGCTCGACTCCGACCGCCAGAGCAGAGCGGTGGCGAAGAGGCCGGCCAGCCACATCACTACGGTCAAGATGATGTAGATGATGTCGGCGACGGTAAGGACCTGTCCGCTCTGGAGCGAGTTGATCACGGAGTAGATGTTGAAGGTCCAGAGGGCGAATAGCACCGAGGCGACGATCCGTCCCCAGGTCTTTCCCGAGCGGTTCACCCGCGCCATCAGCACCCACAGTGACGTCTCGATCACGTACTCGATGAGCACGATGACGATGCCCTCCGCCAATTCGGCCGACGACGGCGGCTTTCCGCTGACGCTGCCGAGCGCGTTCCTGTCCGCGAGCAGCACGATGACCTGGAACAGGCCAAGCACAATGGTCACAACCGCCCCGGCCAGCATGCACCGGGTCGCCTTCAACACCGGGCTGGGGACCTGCGAGTCGTCCGGTTCGCTGCCCGTGAGCCTCTTCTCGAGGCCGGCCAGTCCCGACTGCCCGCTGCTACCGCCGGATGATGTCTTCAACATTGGGTACCCTTACGTGACGCGTTGAGGACGAATCATAGCCCTGATCTGCGCGAAGCACCGACCAGCCCGGCAGGAAGCGCCTCCCCCTAATGTATCCCTTGTTATCAGTATTGGCAGAATCTCGTGTACCGACACTGAGCGCGATATCATCGCAGCGTCATCAACGCCGTGCATGTGCAGATGCCTCCGTGCAGAGGCTCGTGCAGATGCGCCGCGAAGATGATAGAAGCGCTGATGGGTGGGGATCATCGGCTTACCGGAAGACCTGGGAGGGACCGCGTTGAGTATTAGTGCGCCTGGAGGCGCCGCTCCCGCAGGCGGTCCGACCGTGCTCAGGATGCTGCTGGGCGCCCAGCTCAGGCGCCTGCGCGAGACCGCGAGCGTCACCCGCGACGATGCCGGCTATCACATCCGTGCCTCGGGCTCCAAGATAAGCCGGATGGAACTTGGCCGCGTTTCGTTCAAGGAACGCGACGTCACCGACCTGCTTGAGTTCTACGGAGTGAACGACCTGGCTGAGCGGGAGAAGCTGGTCCAGCTCACCCGTGAGGCGAACGCGACGCCCTGGTACCAGAAGTTCCAGGATGTGGTACCCGACTGGTTCCACGTCTTCGTCGGCCTCGAAGAGGCCGCACAGCTCATCCGTGTCTACGAGGTTCAGTTCGTTCCCGGCCTGTTGCAGACCGAAGAGTACGCCCGTGCCGTCATCCTGCAGGGCGCACCTGGCCTCGACCCGGACGAAGTGGAGCGCCGGGTGGCGCTGCGGATGGGCCGGCAGAAGCTGCTGACGCGGGAGAGCCCGCCCCGGTACTGGGTCGTCATGGACGAGGCGGCGCTCCGGCGCCCAATGGGCGGCCGCGACGTGCACGTCGGCCAGATCGAGCGCCTCATCGACCTCGTCGGCGAGCCCAACATCACCATTCAGGTCATGCCGTTCAGGTACGGTGGGCACGCGGCCGAGGGCGGCGCGTTCACCATCATGCGGTTCCCGGAGACCGACCTGCCCGACGTGGTCTATATGGAGTACCTGACCGGCGCGCACTACGTTGACAAGCCGGAAGAAGTCGAGCGTTACGCCGCGGTGATGGAACGCCTCTCGGTCGCGGGTACGTCACCCGACCGGACCAGGGAGATCCTGTCCGCGATGCTGAAGGAGATCTGAGGTCCCATGGCCGACGGTGTCTACAACGGAATGCCGGCGACCGAGCTGCCTGTCCTTCAGTGGCGGCTGGCCGGCGACGCCGCCACCGGCGTCGAGATGGCCCGGCTCCCCGACGGTCAGGTGGCCGTCCGCAACGCGGCGGACCCCGACGGGCCGGCCCTGATCTACACCAAGGCCGAGATCGAGGCGCTGATCGGCGGCGCCCAAGACGGCGATTTCGACCCGCTGTTGGCGTAGCCGGGCTGCCTTGGCGGGCCGATGGCAAAAATCGCCATCATATCGGCCCGCCAAGGCAGCAATATCTCCCGGGGGGACGACCCCCCGTACCCCCCGGTGTCCGTGCTGGCGCACGGACGAATCGTCCGTGGTTTTAAGATCGCTATCGTGGGTCTGCTAAGGCGGCGATGCCTTCCGGAAGGACCCTTGTGCCTGCCGTGTCCGCGTCGGCGCGCGGGCGGACCGTCCGAGGTTGCGGCGGATAAGCGGGAGTGCCAGTGAAATCCGATAGTTCGCAACTGCCAGCCGCGGGAGAAGGCCAAGACCGGTCATCCCGAACGGTGGCATGGCTCCGTCTTGTCCGCCCGCGTACTCTGCCGCGGGGGCAGACGACCTACGGGCCCGGGGCTTCAGGCGCGGATGCAAGGGACCCGCTGCACCTCACCCGGCCGGATGACTCGCCCGAGCTGTCCCACCGGGACCGGGTGCTCCTGCGCTGGGAGATCTTTTCCGTCTTCGCGGTGTCGCTCGGCGCCAGCGGGGTTTCCGCGTTCGTCTCGCTGATCGGGTCGCTGACGGCGCATCACTCGCTCGCCTCGCAGTCGGTGACCCTCAACGGCTCGCAGGCGCCCGGCCGCCCGCTACTCGACCTGTCCTTGCAACTCGTCTCGATCGCCTCGGGCGTCGCCCCGGTAGTGCTCGCCTTCTACCTGCTTGCCCGCGCCGGCGACACGAAGTCGATCGGCGTGGACCGTACCCAGCCCCGGCGCGACTTCCTGCGCGGCGCCGGGCTCGCGGCGCTGATCGGCGGCAGCGGTCTCGGCCTGTACTTCATCGCCTACAAATCCGGCATCGCGCTGAATGTCGTCGCCGAGAACGAACCCGACGTCTGGTGGCGGTACCCGATTCTGCTGCTGTCGGCATTCCAGAACGGCCTGCTCGAAGAGGTCCTGGTAACCGGCTACCTGCTAACCCGGCTGCGCAAACTCGGGGTCCGCCCGTCGTACGCGGTGGCGATCAGCGCCACCCTGCGCGGCTCCTACCACCTCTACCAGGGCTTCGGCGGCTTCCTGGGCAACGCGATCATGGGCATCATCTTCGGCACCCTGTTCCTGCGCTGGCGCCGCGCGACCCCGATGATCATCGCCCACACGCTCATCGACGCGGTGGCCTTCATCGGCTACGCCCTCCTAGCAGGCCACGTCTCCTGGCTGATGTAACAGCGAAGACGCCGCATAACCCGTAACCCCTCGCGCCGCGCCAGGGGGCTAAGACGCTGTGGCCGGGGCAAGAAGCGTAGCTGGGTCAAGAAACTGTAGCCGGGTCAAGAAGCTGTAGCTGGGTCAGGACGCCCTTGCTGGGGCAAAGCGCCTTAGTTGGGGTTAAAGCGTTGCGCCTGTCAAGGCGTTGTGGTTGGGGTTAAGACGCCGCGCCGGGTCGGTGTCACATGCCGGAAATTTCGTGATATCGGGTCCTGGCGCGCCGCCGCTCCGGCCTCTTGTTTTCACGTACTTACCGGTGCTTTTCGTTCTCCCGGGCCGAAAAGGACTATGGCCCCTCATTTCACGCCAGTATCAGGAGATGGCTTGACGATCTGCTGAGAAGCTCGTTATCGTGACGCGACAGTCACCTGGTGAATAACTGAGAAAGAGGCCAGTGGCCACTCATTCAGCTTCCCAAGCGCCGCAGCGGCCCGGGGAGCAAGATTTGGCGGTTCCCGTCTCTGGTGCCGAGGGCGCTCGGCGGGTTCTTGCCGTGCTGCAGGCCTTCTCGCCGCGGCAGCACACACTGACCGCGCGGGAACTGGCCGAATCGACGGCCATTCCGTTGCCCAGCATGTACCGATATATCGCTCTTTTGCGTGATACGGGGTTCTTGGTGGGCGACGACCGCGGTGCGTACCACCTGTCGGCGCGGTTCATCTCGCTTGCCCGTGCCGCCGAGGCCGCCGAGACGCTCATCGAGCTCGCAGACCCGGTCATGCGCGACCTGGCCCAGGAGTGCGGCGAGACCGTGATCTTCGTCAGGCTGATCTCCCGCGTGCCGGTGTGTGTCCACCGAGTCGAATCGGAACATCACCTGCGGGCCACATTCGAACCGGGCCAGCAGCTGCCGCTCTTGCGCGGCGCGAGCGGACGCGTTCTCCTCGCGGGCCTGTCCGATCGCCTGCGGCGCGAGTACCTCGCGCCGCTCGCGCAGTCCGACCCGGCGGCGGCCGCCAGGGTCGAGGAGGGTGTGGCCAAGGTCGCGGCCCGCGGCTGGGCGACCAGCGAGGAGGAGATCGACCGGGGAGTGTGGGCCGCATCCGCGGCGGTGACGGACGGGCGCTCCACGGTGGCGGCGCTCACCGTGCCGTCTCCACTCGTCCGCGCCCCGTCCGCGCAGCAGGAACGCCTGCTCGGCCAGGTCCGGGTGGCTGCCGCCAGGCTCAGCGGGCTCATCGAGCACGCGCAGCGGATTTAGCGCTTTTCTCACGCATTTACAGCGGTCATATCCGGTTACGGAACCGCTATTGAACCGTTATCCTGCCGGCATGCCGGATTTCCAGAGTTCGTCAGAACTGTCCACCGAGATCCCTGGCACGTACATCGATATTGCCTCGTCCTCGGTGGCCGTGCTGCGACACGCGATGCTGGCCGGCGAACTTACCGCCACCGCGCTTACTCAGCGTTACCTGAATCGCATTGCGGCCGTGAACCCCGTGCTCGGCGCCGTGATCGCGGTGACCCCCGACGCCCTGGATCAAGCGGCCGCGAGCGACGCCGCGTTGCGGGCCGCGAAGCCGCGCGGTGTACTTGAGGGAATCCCGGTCCTCGTCAAGGACAACGTGCAGGTGGTGGGTGCGCCCACGACGGCGGGCTCGCCGGCCCTGCTCGCCGCCAGGCCGCCGGACGCCTTTATCGTCGCCCGGCTGCGGGCGGCCGGGGCGATCATCCTGGCCAAGGCCAACCTGTCGGAATGGGCGAACTTCCGGTCGACTCGTTCCACGAGCGGGTGGTCCACGCTTGGCGGCCAGACATCGAATCCGTACGCACTCGACCGCAACCCGTCCGGTTCGAGTTCGGGCTCGGCGGCCGGCCTGTCGGCGGGCTTCGCCCCGCTCGCGATCGGCACGGAGACCGACGGGTCAATCGTCTCCCCGTCAAGCGCGTGCGGCGTGGTCGGCATCAAACCGACCCTCGGGCTCGTCGAGCCGGGCCGGCATCGTGCCGCTGTCCATGGCGCAGGACACCGCCGGACCGATGGCCTTGTCGGTCGCGGACGCGGCGGAGCTGCTGTCCGCCATTGCCGCCGAAGATCCAGACGACTGCGCGACCGACCATCCGGGTTTCATCGACTACTCGGCATTTCTCGACCCGGCGGCGATTGAGGGCGCGCGGATCGGCATCTGGCGGACGGCCTCCGCGGGGGCGGACGCGGCGACCGAGGCACTGCTCGACGATGCGGTGGACTACCTCCGCGCGCTCGGCGCCACCGTGGTCGACCCGGTCGACCTGCCCGACATCGACAAGGTCACCGAGCCCGAGTTCGACGCGCTGAACTACGAGTTCAAGCACGGGATCAACGCCTACCTCAAGTACCTGGCCGCATTCACCGGCAGTTCCGACCTGGAACTGCCGGGCACGCTCGCGGACCTGATCGAGTTCAACGAGCGGAACGCCCGCCTGGTTCTCGCCCGGTTCGGCCAGGAGATCTTCGAGGCGGCGCAGGCGACCAACGGCGACCTGGCCGATCCGGTTTACCTGGAGTTGCGCGGCGCGGCGAGCATCCTCGCGCGGACGGCGGTGGAGACGCCGGTCGTCGAGCACAACCTGGACGCGATCTTCTCGCTGACCGCGAACCCGGCCTGGCTGACCGACTACGTTCTCGGCGACCACTCGGTGTTCGGCACGTCAAGGCCGGGCGCGGTTTCCGGCTGGCCGGCCATCACCGTCCCGTTCGGCCGCGTCTGCGGGCTCCCAGTCGGCGTCTCGTTCCTCGGCCCCCGCTGGAGCGAGCCGCGCCTAATCGCCCTCGCCTACGCCTTCGAACAGGCGACCAACTCCCGCCGCCCCCCTGCCCTCCTCCGCACGATCACCGAAATGTCCCTAAGGTAGCCCCCACATTTGCATATGCAAACCCAAACACCCGTGCACGACCCCCGCCCCCCACCCGCGTCGTGTCAACCGGTGAGCGGCTGCCGCCCGTGTGAAGTAAGGTCGGCTATTGCCGGCCCTACGCCGCACGGGGAACCAGCGCCACGCCAGCGGTCCGCCTCACGAGACACCCTGGAAACACCGTCACCAGGCACAAGCCAGGACCCAGGGCAGCGACAGGGACGCCACGAATCAAGCACAGGATCCTTGCACCCCCTCAAACTCAGTACACGTCCGCCAGCGGCAGCCCCCACCACAGAAATACAAAGGCGTTAACCCAAACCCGCCCTGCTCGCGATCTTTCTCCCGCTCTTGCTTTTGCTCTTTCTTTTGCTCTTGCTTTTGATCTTGCTTTTGATCTTGCTCTTGCTCTTGGATCTTGATCTTGGCTTTCGACTTCGGTCACAAGCGAAAGGCAGGCGGCGCCGTCCGGGGGATTGACCCGCGACCTTCCGAAGGAGCGTCGCGGGCAATCCCCCGGCGGCAAAGCCCGTCCCCCTTTAGGTCTTGACTTTGACCTTGAAGCTCTTGACCTTGAAGCTCTTGACCTTGAAGCTCTTGATCTGAAGCTCTTGATCTTGAAGTCCTGAAACCAGGAAACCAGGAAACCAGGAAGGCTAAACCCCAGGAACCGCCGGCAGCCAATCCGCGAACCAATCGGTCCGCCACCGTCCCGTCGAGAGTGATACCGAACGGAAGGTGGTTCCACGGGTAGGGTCGGTGACCATGACAGAGACTGAGCGGGAGAACACAGAGACGCCGATAACGGGCGTCACAGTCTTCACGGACGGGGCCCGGGTAACGCGCACCGGAGTGATCCAGGTCCAGGCTGGCGTGCGTCCCGTCGTGGTCGCCACCCTGCCCGGAATGGCTGACCCGTCTTCCGTCCGGGTCGCCGCCAGGGGGAATGCGCTGTCCCTGCTCAACGTCGAAGTGCAACGCCGCGTCGCCTCGGTGCCGCGGCGGGAGTCGCTCGCCCAGTTGCGGGCGGACGCCGAGCGCTGCCGCGACGCGGTCAGCGAACTGAGCGACGCCGACGAAGCCGAGCAGGCCGGGCTCGGCTTCCTCAGCCACCTGTCCGAGGCGGCGGCGACCTCCCTGGCCCGGGCGCTCGGCAGCGGACGGGCCGGCTACGACGAGCTGGCCGGGATGACCGGCCACCTGTCCGCGTCCACCGCCGCCGCGCTCGGCCGCCGCCGCGAGATCGCCGCCCGCAAGCTCGTCGCGCAGCGTGAACTCGACGCCGCGCTCGAACGCCTGGCCGGCGCCGAGCAGCCCGACCAGCCGGTCGTGTTCACCGAGGTCTCGGTGCTCCTTGAGGCCGCGGCCGCGGCCGATGCCGAGATCGAGCTGACCTACCACGTGAAAGGCGCCTCCTGGCGCCCCCTGTACGACCTGGTGCTCGACGGCGACAAGCTCAACGTCTCCTACCTCGCGGAGATCACCCAGCGCACCGGCGAGGACTGGCCGGAGGTCGCCCTCGTCCTGTCCACGACGCGTCAGGGTCAGCGCCAGACGCTACCCGAGTTGAGCCCCTGGTACATCAGCCGCCCGCAGCCGCCGCGTCCCGCGCCGGTCCCCGGGCCGGGCGGACCGCGCGCGGGCACGCCGATGGCCGCCGCCGCGAGCGCAGTCGCGCCCGGAGAGGAAGAGGACGGCGCATTCGCCGGGCGGACCCTGGCACTGAGGGCCGCGGCGCGGCGCCCCGAGGCCAAGGCGCTGACCGCCACGCCGGGCCAGAGCGAGTCCGGCGCCGGATTCGTCTACACGGTGGCCCGCCCCCTCGCCGTGCCGGGCGACGGCGACCCGCACAAGACCCTGGTCGCGAGGTCAGAAGCGGACGCCAGCCTCGACTACCTCACGGTTCCCGTGCTGGCACCGGAAGCCTACCTGCGGGCCACCGTCACCAACGGCCCGCTCCTGCTGCTGCCCGGCCAGGCCCGCATCTTCCACGGCCAGCAGTTCGTCGGGGAGACGCGCCTGGACTCCGTGGCCCCGGGTGAGGAGTTCGAGGTCCAACTCGGCGTCGACGACCAGATCAAGGTCGAGCGCAAGCTGCGCCGCCGCACCACGGGCAAGGCCGTCCTCGGCAGCACCAGGACGGTCGACATCGCCTACGAGATCACCGTGGAGAACCACCGGGACCGCAAGGCCACCGTCAGCGTCCACGACCACATCCCGGTCTCCGCCGACGGCGACATCAAGGTACGAGCGCGCGAGGCCGCCCCGTCCCCGGTTAGCACCGATGACCTGGGCGAGCTCACCTGGACGGTGGACCTCGCACCGGGGGAGTCATCCGTGATCCGCCACCGCTTCACGGTCGAACACCCAGCCCAGGTCACGGTGGTCGGCTTGTAACGCCGTCGATCTAACCGCGCTCGATCGCGGTGCCGATCAGGCCGAGGGGCGGGGAGCCCAGGTCCATCAGGGCGGTGTGGAAGCGCTTGAGGGTATATTCGGGGCCCCAGACCGCCTTCGCCTTTTCGCGCAGCGACATGATCTCCAGCTTGCCCCAGGTATACCGGCCGTACGTGGGGTCGAACGTCGCGCGCCGGGCCTCGGAGGCCGCCGCCGACCCGGCCAGGTGGGTGTCCGCCTCGAACCGCGCCGTCGCATCCTCCACCGTCCAGCCCGCCGTGTGCACGCCGAGCGCGCACGCCAGCCGGGTCACCCGGACGAGGGCCTCAAGCCAGACCCCGACCGCGAAGCGGGGATCGTCGGCGAGGAACCCCTGCTCGACGCACAGTTCCTCGGCGTAATGCGCCCAGCCCTCGACGAAGGCGCTGGAAAAGAGCGTGCGCCGCACGTCGCCGCGCGCCCGGCGCAGCGCCTGGTGGTGCGAGAAGTGCCCGGGCGCGACCTCGTGCACGGTGATGGCCGGCAGCGTGCTCGCGCTGAACACCTCAAGCCACTCCTCGGTCTCCTCCGCCGGCCACGCCTCGTCCGGCGGGGTGATCCAGTACCAGGACGGCGCGTCGGGTTCGGCGGGCGCGTTCGTGGAGATCATCGCCGTCGCCCAGCGCCGCGACTCGGGTGCCTCACCCACGAGGCACACGCCGTCGTTCACCGGCATGAGGTCGCGCGACCGGGTGAACTCGATCGACCGCTCGGTCCAGTACCGGGCGGACGAGATCACGCCCGCCCGGTCCGGGTGGTCCTTCACCAGCTCCCTGGCCACGTCCAGGGCCGGCCGCTTCGGGTCTATCAGCGCGGCCGATTCGTCAAGCCTCGTCGCGCAGGCGGTCCCGCTCGGCGTCGGCCCTGGCGGCCAGCGCGCCGAGGTCCACGTCGATCGCCTCGGCGGTGCCGAGCAGCGCGGCCAGCGCGGCCGGACCGAGCGCGGCGTCCGGCGGCCCGTTGAGTGCGGCCCGCTCCACGTGCGTGACCAGCCGCCGGTGCGCGGATTTGGCCGCGTCCCGCGCCTGCGGCTCGGCGTCCGCCGGTATGCCCGCGGCGAGCCCTCTGATGCCCCCGAGCAGCGAGGCCGCGACGGGCGACGGCACCGAGTCAAGGGACGCGATGGCGGCGTCGATCACCGCGGGCCAGGCCGCGAGGTGCGCGGCGCGGGCCGCGTGCCGTTCCGCCGCCGGAGCGTAGTCCTTGTCGTAGCAGGCGAGGTCGAGCTCGCCCAGGTGGTAAATCGGGTTCCGCCGGTGCAGTTCCAGGTCGGCGTAGACAACGCGCTGCAGGTCCTCGAACGCCCGCAGGTGCGCCTCATCGTGCGGATCGGCAAGCGCGCGGCGGCCCTCCCGCGCCGCCGCGAGCCGGGCCAGCCCGGCCGCCACGCCGTCTGGCGACAGGTCCTGCGGCACCCCGTCGTACTCGTGCCGCCCGCCGTACTCCCGGGCTTCCGCGACGTTGAGGTCGCAGACCGCCCGCACCCGAGGTTCCAGCTCATCCATGCGACAGACGTTACCCCGTGGAGCGCGGAGCGCTGGCCTGGACGCGGGACTTGCTGTTGGATGGTGAGGAGAACTGAGCACGAGGAGCGGCGCGCATGACGGCAGGTTCAGATGGCACAGCTCCCTGAGTTCACGACGCGGCCGGAGCTGGCCGGGACCTTCGGGATGGTGGCGTCCACGCACTGGCTGGCCTCGGCGGCGGGCATGGCCGTGCTTGAGCGGGGCGGCAACGCCTTCGACGCCGCGGTCGCCGCCGGGTTCACCCTCCAGGTCGTGGAGCCGCATCTGAACGGCCCCGGCGGTGAGGTGCCGGTGATCGGCTGCGATGCGCGGCGCGGCGAGACCTTCGTCGTCTGCGGGCAGGGCACCGCCCCGGCCGCCGCGGCCATCGAGGCGTACACCGACCTCGGCCTTGACCTCGTGCCGGGCAGCGGCCTGCTCGCCGCCACCGTGCCCGGCGCGTTCGGCGGCTGGCTGCTGCTGCTGCGCGAGTACGGCACCCTCAGGCTTCGCGACGTCCTCGGCTACGCGATCGGCTACGCGCAGAGCGGCTACCCGCTCGTGCCCGCGATCAGCTGGTCGATCGCCAGCGTCGCCGACCTGTTCCGCGAGCACTGGCACTCCTCGGCCGAGGTGTACCTGCCCGACGGCGGCGTGCCCGCGCCCGGCACCCTGTTCGCCAACCGCGCCCTCGCCGCCACCTACGAGCGCATCCTCGCCGAGGCGGAAGCGGCCAGCGGTGACCGCGACGCCCAGATCGAGGCCGCCCGCCAGGCCTGGTACGACGGCTTCGTCGCCGAGGAGATCGGCCGATTCGCCACGACCGCGGTGATGGACGTGACCGGCGAACGCCACCGCGGCCTGCTCACCAGTCACGACCTGGCCACCTGGCACGCCCGCCTGGAAGCGCCCGGCCAGCTTAC
Organism: uncultured Actinomycetota bacterium; assembly: GCA_963785645.1. Taxonomy (GTDB): domain Bacteria; phylum Actinomycetota; class Actinomycetes; order Streptosporangiales; family Streptosporangiaceae; genus Trebonia. Next base: position 87,886 of record CAWAWG010000008.1, on the reverse strand, counting down.
GAATACCGCGGGCTGACCGTGTGCAAGACCGGCCCCTGGGGCCAGGGGCCGGTCTTCCTGCAGCAGCTCGCGCTGCTTAGCGGCTATCGACCTGACGGCCCTCGGACCGGGAACGCCGGAATACATCCACCTCGTGACCGAGGCGGCCAAGCTCGCCTTCGCCGACCGGGAGGCCTGGTACGGCGACCCCGCGTTCACCGACGTACCACTCGACGACCTGTTGTCCGCCGCCTACAACGACGAGCGGCGCAAGCTCATCGGCGAGACCGCCAGCATGGACCTGCGACCAGGTCGCCCCGGTGGGCGGGAACCGAAGCTGCCGGAATTCGCCACGGACTCGTTCGGAATGACGGACCTTGATCTTCAAGCCCGGCGCCAGCGGGGGAGCGGCGACCCGGGGATCGACCCCGCCACCGGCGAGCCTCTCGGCCGCGCCGGACCGAAGCCTGCACCCGCGCCGCGGCGACACCTGCCACGTCGACGTCGCCGACCGGTGGGGCAACGTGGTCACCGCGACGCCGAGCGGCGGCTGGCTGCAGTCGTCGCCGGTCATCCCGTCCCTCGGTTTCTGCCTGGGTACCCGGGCGCAGATGTTCACGCTCACCCCGGGGCTGCCCGCGACGATCGCGCCGGGCAAGCGGCCGCGGACCACGCTGACGCCGACGCTGGCGCTGCGCGACGGCGAGCCGGGCCTGGCGTTCGGCACCCCGGGCGGCGACCAGCAGGACCAGTGGACGCTCGGGTTCTTCCTGAACCACGTGAACTTCGGGATGAACCTGCAGCAGGCGATCGACTTCCCGGCGTTCCACTCCGCCCACATGCCGTCGTCGTTCTACCCGCGCCACGCCTACCCGGGCCGGCTCGACGTGGAGTCCAGGGTCGGCGACGACGTGATCGAGGAGCTGCGCCGGCGCGGCCACGACGTGCACGTCCAGCCGCCGTGGTCGCTCGGCCGGATCAGCGCGGTCGCCCGCCGCGGCGGCGTGCTCTACGCCGCGGCCAACCCGCGCGGCATGCAGGGCTACGCGGTTGGCCGGTAAGCACCGTGGGCCGGTAAGCAAGGGGCGGTAAGCACCGGGGGCCGGTAAGCCAGGCGGCGGGTAAACGGGCAGCTAGTCAACGCGGGCGGTCAGTACCGCACGGGTTCCCCCATGACACTTGTCATGGGGGAAGGCTGAGCGGCCGCACTACCGGGGGCGACCGCGTGATGGTGATATTGCGTTAGTACGCACAACGGTCTAAACCAACTCATCACGGGGAGCAGCTAAATGAGCCACAGCGGAACGGGACCGGTCGTCTCGTTCGACAACGTCAGCAAGCAATACGGCAGCCTGAAGGCGGTCGACGGGCTGAGCCTCGAGCTACGCGCGGGGCGAGACCGTCGCCCTGCTCGGCCCGAACGGCGCGGGCAAGTCCACCTCGCTCGACATGCTCCTCGCACTGCGCAAGCCCACCTCGGGGACGATCCGGATGTTCGGCAGCGACCCGTACCACGCCGTCAAGAGCGGGCAGGTCGGCGCCATGCTCCAGTCCGGCGGGCTCATGCCCGAGGTGACCGTCCGCGAACTGGTCACGCTGGTCGCCGGGCTGCACCCGAGGCCGGTCCCGGTCGACACGACGCTGCGCCGCGCGGGCATCGAGTCCGTTGCCGACCAGCGGGTGGACCGGCTGTCCGGCGGCCAGACGCAGCGGGTCAGGTTCGCGCTCGCGATCGTCGGCGAGTGCGACCTGATCGTGCTCGACGAGCCGACGGCCGCGATGGACGTGGAGACCAGGCGGCGGTTCTGGGCATCCATGAAGGAAGAGGTGGCGGAGGGCACGACGCTGCTGTTCGCCACGCACTACCTGGAGGAGGCCGACCAGGCCGCCGACCGCATCCTGGTGATCAACCGCGGCCGCCTGCTGGCCGACGGTTCGCCGGAGGACATCAAGAAGCGGGCGGGCGACAAGCGGATGTCGTTCCGGCTCGCCAGCGCGAACGAGCCGGCCCTGCTCGGCCTGCCCGGCGTGGTCAGCCTGGAGACCAGGCACGACCTGGTGCAGATCCAGACCAGCGACTCCGACGCCACGCTGTACGCGCTGCTCGACGCCGGCTACCGGCCGACCGAGATCGAGGTCGGCAGCCTCGGCCTTGAGCAGGCGTTCATCGCCATTACCGCGGAAGACGACCGGGCCAACGGCGGCGAGCCGGTCCCCGCGCTAAGCCAGCATTCGATTAAGGGGAGACGAGACACAATGCGCAGCATATTGCTGCTGACGCAGACCGAGATCAATCGGCTGCGCCGCAACAGGAGGTACTTCATCTTCACCGTGGGCCCCCCCGTGGTCCTCTACCTGATCTTCTCCAAGGCGGGGAAGACCGTCTACGGCATCGACTTCGCGGCCTACTACATGGTCGCGATGGCGTCGTTCGGCGCGTTCGCCGGCACGCTCAACGGCAACGCCATCAGGATCTCCGAGGAGCGCAAGGCCGGCTGGATCAGGCAGCTGCGGCTCACCCCGCTCCCCGCCAGCGCCTACGTGATCGCCAAGATCCTGACCTCCATGGCGACCACCGTCCCGTCGATCGTCGTCGTGATGCTGCTCGGCCGGTTCTGAAGGAGGCGTGCACCTGCCCCTCTGGCAGTGGATCGTGATCGCGGTCGTCATCTGGCTCGGCTCGACGATCTTCGCCGCGCTCGCGGTCGCGATCGGTTACCGCTACCCGCCGGACCAGGCTCAGCCGATCACATTGTCGCTCTACCTGGTGTTCAGCATCCTCGGCGGGATCTGGTTCCCGTTCACGGGTTTGCTGGGGAACATCAGCAAGGGCACGCCCACCTTCGAGGCGATCAACATCTCCACCGACGTGATCGGCAACAAGTCGGTGCCGGCCTACCTGGCCATCGGCCTCGTCGCCTGGCTGGGGATCTTCGCCGGGCTCGCCGTCCTCTCGGTGCGCTCCATGGCGGAGTCGGTCTGACCGCTGCCGCGGGGCGGTGCCAGCCATGGACGAGGGTCGCGGCTGGCGCCGCCCCGGGCGGGCGGGGCAGGCCCGCTTGACGGGGTAGGAAGGTAAAGATGGACAGGACAGATGACGGCCAGCGGCTTTCCCAGCGGGCAGCCGTCGCCGGATACCCGAACAGGCGCGCGCGGATAGCCGGGGTCGTGTTCACCGGAGTCTGGCTGCTCTACCTCATCGGGCGGATCGCGCACCTTTTCTCGCGCCACTACAGCCCGCTGTACACCGCGGGCGGCGCTGGCGATCATCGTGGTGTTCTCCGTCCTCTATGTGGTTCTGGTGCCGTTCTGGCCGACGCCCCACCGGTACGCGGTGCCCGGCCTCGCCGTGCTCGCCCTGCTCGCCGTGGCTCGCCTGCGTTTTCTACGGGGCCAGCGGCCGGTCGCGCTGTGGATCTTCATGGCCTCCGCCGCCGGGCTGCTGGTGCCGGACCGCGCTGGGCGGTGCGGGCCGTCCTCGCCTGCATCGCCTGCTACGTGATCTTCAGCGCGACCACCCACGTCGGCAGCACCAACTTCCTCAGCAACCTGCTGCCGGTGGTGTTCATCGGGTTCGCCATGATCGGACTGCGCAGGCAGTTCCAGCTGACCGCCGAGCTGGCCCGGGCCCGCGAGGAGGTGGTGCAGCTCGCGGCGAGCGAGGAGCGGCTCCGTCTCGCCCGCGACATGCACGACCTGACCGGGCAGTCGCTGTCGATGATCACGCTCAAGTCCGAGCTCGCCGCCCGGCTGCTCGGCCGCCTGCCCGCGAGCGCCGACCGTGACCGCGTCCGCGACGAGATCGAGCAGGTCGCCGCCGTCAGCAGGCAGACGCTGCGCGACATCCGCGAGGCGATCAGCGGCTACCGCCGGCCGACCCTGGCCGTCGAGGTCATCACCGCCCGCGCCGCCCTGGCGAGCGCCGGCATCGCCGCCCGGACGACGCGGACCTCACGCTGCTGTCCGGCACGTTCGACCCGGACGCGGAGGCGGCCCTGGCCTGGTGCCTGCGCGAGGCGGTCACGAACGTCGTCCGCCACTCGGGCGCGAAGAACTGCTACATCAGCCTCAGCCGCCGCGCCGGCACCGTGTCCCTGGAGGTCCGCGACGACGGAACGGGCCATATCCCGTCGGAGGGCGGCGGCGCCCAGCCTCGCCCCGCCGACGCCGGTGCCGCCTCGTCCGGGTTGCGGGGCATGTCCGAGCGGCTGAGCGCGGCCGGCGGCCGCCTGGAAGTCCGCCCGGACCTGCAGCCCGGGCTTCTGCCTGATCGCCACCGTCCCGGCACGGCGCGCCACCGGCTCCGTCCGCCGTCAGGGTGACATCATCGAGGATGTGATCCGGGTGCTGCTCGCCGAGGACCAGGCGATGATCCGCGAGGCCCTCGCCGCGCTGCTGTCGTTCGAGGACGACATCGAGGTCGTCGCCCAGGTGGGCCGGGGCGACGAGGTGACCGGCGCCGCCAAGGACGCCAAGCCGGACGTCGCGCTGCTCGACATCGAGATGCCCGGCGTGGACGGCCTCACCGCCGCCGCGGCGCTGCGCCGGGCCTGCCCGGACATCAAGATCATCATCCTCACCACCTTCGGCCGCCCCGGCTACCTGCGCCGGGCCATGGAATCGGGCGCATCCGGGTTCATCGTGAAAGACTCCCCGGCGGACAAGCTCGTCCGGACCATCCGCGACGTGCTGGCCGGCAAGCGGGTCATCGATCCCGATCTGGCGGCCGCCGCCCTGGCCGAGGGCGCGAGCCCGCTCACCCCGCGCGAGAAAGACGTGCTGGCCGCGGCCGCGACGGACGAGGGCGCGACCCTCGCCCAGATCGCCGCCGCCCTGTACCTGTCCGAAGGCACGGTCCGTAACTACCTCTCGTCCTGCATCCAGAAAACCGGCGCCAGCAACCGCGCCGAAGCCATCCGGGTGGCCCAGGCCCACGGCTGGCTGTGACGCTGCCGCCCAGCCATAAGATGAACCGTGGCAACCCCCGGCTATCTCCGCTTTCCGCACCTTCACGATGACCTGCTCGCCTTCGTCGCGGAAGACGACGTCTGGCTCGCACCCGCCGACGGCGGCCGCGCCTGGCGGCTGACCTCCGACGGCGCTCAGGCCAGCCACCCGAGATTCTCGCCGGACGGCGCCACGATCGCCTGGACCAGCTGGCGCGACGGAGGCATTCCCGAGGTCTACACGGCCGTCATCACCGGCGACGCCGACGGCGGCGCGGCAACCAGGCGCACCTACTGGGGCGACGCCCGCACCCGCGTCGTCGGCTGGACCGGACCGGACGAGGTCCTGGCGATCACCGCCGTCGGCGAGCCGTCCGCTCAGCGCACCATGGCCTACGCGGTTCCGCTCGACGCACCGCCCCGCCGCCTGCCCTTCGGCCAGGTAAACGATCTGGCGCTCACCGCGACCGCGACCGTCCTGCTGACCGCGCAGCGCGGCGATCCGTCCTACTGGAAGCGCTACCGCGGCGGCACCGCCGGCCGGCTCTGGGTCGCGAGCGCGGACGACCCGCTGTTCACCCGGGTCCTGTCCAACCTGGGCGGCCAGCTCGCCGCGCCCATGGTCATCGGTGACCGCCTCGTCTTCCTGTCCGACCACGAGGGCACGGGAAATCTCTATTCGACCGCCCTTGACGGCGGCGACCTGCGCCGGCACACCGACCACGACGGCTTCTACGCCCGCAACCCGGCGACCGACGGGGCCAGCGTCGTGTACCACGCGGCGGGGGACATCTGGCGTCTCGACAGCCTGGCCGCCGACGCAAGGCCCCGCAAACTGGACATCCAGCTCACCGCGCCGCCCGCCGCCCGGGTGCCGCGGGTGGTCACCGCCGCCGACCATCTCGGCGAGCTCGACTGCGACGAGACCGGCCAGGCCAGCGTGGTCGAGGTGCGCGGCACGGTGCACTGGCTGACGCACGCCGACGGTCCGGCTCGCGCGCTGTCGGTGAACCCGAACGCCCGCGCCCGGCTGCCCCGCACCCTCGCCGCGACCGGCAAGGTCGCCTGGGTCACGGACGCGGGCGGCGGGAGATGCCATCCAGATCGCGGAAATCGAGCCGGAGTCAGCCGCCACCGTCACGACGATCACCTCGGCTGACCTTGGCAACGTGACGCAGCTAGTGGCATCGCCGGATGGCGAGAAGCTCGCCGCCGCGTCGCACGACGGCCGGCTCCTGCTCGTCGATGTCGAGTCCGGGCAGGTCACCGAGCTGGCGGCGAACGATGACGGCGACATCGAGGATGTCTCCTGGTCGCCCGACTCGGCGTGGCTCGCCTGGGCCCAGCCCGGGCCGCGGCCCCTCGCCCGGATCCGGCTCGCCCGGGTCGAGGACGGCTTCACGGCCGACGTGACGGACGGGCGTTTCGTCGACAGCGATCCGGTATTCACCGTCGACGGGCTGTACCTGGCATTCCTGTCCCGCCGCACCTTTGACCCGATTTACGACGCGCACTCCTTCGACCTGTCGTTCCCGTTCGGTGCCCGCCCGTACCTGGTCCCGCTCGCCGCTCACACGCTGTCGCCGTTCGGCCCGCTCCCCGGCGGCCGCCCGGTCGGCGCGGGGGAGAACTCGAAGGATTCATCAGAACGAGTCCGGCTGACTGTCGACACCGACGGCATCTCCTCCCGCGTGGTCGCGGTCCCGGTGGACGAGGCGCGGTACTACAGCCTCGCCGCGGCCAAGGGCGGCCTGCTCTGGCTGCGCTACCCCCTGTCCGGCGTGCTCGGCGAGGGCATCGCGGACCCGGAGGACGCGCACCGCAGGCCCGCGCTCGAGCGTTTCGACCTTCGCAAGCGCGATGCGAGCGTCCTTGCGGGCGAGGTGAGCTGGTACGCGGTCAGCGGCGATGGCGCCCGGCTGGTGATCGGGGACCACGGTGACGTGCGGGTCGTCCCGGCCGACCGCAAGGCGGACAACGGATCGTCCGACGACGTGATCAACGTGGACCTGACCCGCGCGCGGTTCCAGGCCGACCCGGCGGCGCTCTGGCGGCACGCGTACGCGGAGTTCGGACGGCTGCTGCGCCGCGACTTCTGGACGCCGACGATGTCCGGCGTGGACTGGGACGGCGTGCTCGACGAGTACCGTTTCCTGCTCGACCGGGTCCGGACCTCGGCGGAGTTCGGCGACCTGCTCTGGGAGGTCGCCGGCGAGCTTGGCACGTCGCACGCCTACGTGATCGCGTCGAACACCTTTTCCGCCCGGTCCGCGCTCCGCGGCCAGCCCGCCGCACTGCTCGGCGCCGACGTGGTCCGCGGTCCGGACGGGCGCTGGGTCGTGGAGCGGGTGCTGCCGGGCGAGTCGTCCGATCCCCGGGCCCGCTCGCCGTTCGCCGCCCCGGGCGTGGCCGTCCGGGAGGGCGACGAAATCCTCGCGGTCGACGGCCGCCCCCTCGACCCGGTCTACGGCCCGTGGCCGGCCCTCGCGGGCACCCACGGCAAGCCGGTCGAACTGACGATCAAGCCCGCCGACCCGTCGCTGGTCCCGCGCCCCCCCGTTGAATCAGATGCCGCCGAATCGGAAGCGGACCCGGCCGAGGAATCGCCGGACTCCGCCGCCGAGGACGCGGAGGCCCCGGCCGAGCCGGAAACCGCCCGGAGTCAGGCCCGGCTACCGCGGACCGGTGACACGGAAGCCTCGCCCCGACGCAGAAGAAGCAGCCGCCGGCGAAGCGGCCGCGGCCCCCGCCCTCCAGTACCCCGAGACGCGCCGCGTGGTGATCGTCCCGCTGTCCGACGACCGCCGGCTCCGCTACCAGGACTGGGTGGCGGGGCGCCGCCAGTTCGTCCGCACCCGCTCCGACGGCCGGGTCGGCTACCTGCACGTGCCGGACATGATGGGGGAGGGGTGGGCGCACCTGCACCGCGACCTGCGCGCCGAGATGGGCCGCGACGCCCTGATCGTCGACGTGCGCGGCAACCGGGGCGGGCACACCTCGCAGCTGATCATCGAGAAGCTCGCCCGCGAGATCATCGGCTGGAAGATCCCGCGCCACCTGCGCCCCTACAGCTATCCGCAGGAGGCGCGGCGCGGTCCCCTCGTGGCGATCACGGACGAGTTCGCCGGCTCCGACGGCGACATCGTGACCGCCGCGATCAAGACGCTTGCCCTCGGCCCGGTGATCGGCACCCGCACCTGGGGCGGCGTGGTCGGCATCGACGGCTCCGGGCACGGTCTCGTCGACGGCACCAGGATCACGATCCCGCGCTACGCGTCCTGGTTCAACGAGTTCGGCTGGTCCGTGGAGAACTACGGCGTCGACCCGGACACGGAGGTCCTCATCACTCCGGACGACTGGGCCGTCGGGCACGACCCCCAGCTGGAGGTGGCCGTCGACCGCGCCCTCGCGCTCCTCGAGGAGAACCCGAGGCCGCCGCTCCCGGACCCGTCCACCGGCCCGGACAAGCGCCGCCCGCCCCTCCCGCCCCGCCCGTAACTCCGGCAGGCCGTCGAGGATGGCCGCGGTCGCTGAGGCGCCGATCCGGGTGGCGCCGGCCGCGATCATCCGCAGCGCGTCGTCGGCCGTCCGGATTCCACCGGAGGCCTTCACCCCGAGCCGGCCGCCGACCGCGGCGGCCATCGCCGCCACCGCCTCGACGGTGGCGCCGCCGGCCTTGTGGAACCCGGTGGAGGTCTTGACGAAGTCGGCGCCGCCGGCCTCGGCCGCCTGGCAGGCGGCGGCGATCCGGCCGGGGCCGATGGCTGCGGACTCGATGATGACCTTCAGCAGCACCAAGGGCCCGATGGCGGCCCGTACGGCCGCCACCTCGGCCGTCACCTGCGCCCAGCGGTCCTCCAGCGCGGCGCCGAGGTCGATGACCATGTCGATCTCGCTGGCCCCGGCCGCAACGGCGGCGGCGGCCTCGGCGGCCTTAACCGCCACCGGGTGCGCCCCCGACGGGAAGCCGGTCACCGCGGCCACGCCGATCCCCGGCGCGAGCACCCCGGGTACCAGGGGCAGCCGGGACGGCGAAACGCAGATCGCGACCACGCCCAGCCGGCCGGCCTGCCGCGCGAGCCGGGTCACGTCGTCGTCGGTGGCCTCGGGCGCGAGCAGCGTGTGGTCGATCATGCGGGCAAGCGCGGCCCGGGTAATGCTGGCGTTCTCCGTCATGACTGGTCTCCCTGATGTTCGCCTCAAGCCTGGATGCTGAACTCAGCCCCGGTTGTTTGACTCAACCGGAAGTCGAACTCCGATTTAGGTCCCCATATTCGACTCAAGCACGGTCGTGCGGCCGCCAGCAGCTTGCCGCGTCCCCGGCGGCGATCGCCCGCGCATCGGCGAGTTCTTCCCGCGTACGCACGGCCCTGGCGACCTCGGCATAGATCTTGAGCACCGGGTTCGGTGCCGCTCGGCCGGATCATCACCCGGGCGTCGGCGCCGGCGTGCCAGATCAGCACGTCGGCGGGCCGGATCGGCTGGCCGGGGGACCGCTCGGCGCGGCCGCCGGCCAGGTCCACTACGCCCCCGGGTGTCTTCGCGCAGGTCGGTCACGGTGACCGGCTGCCCGGCCAGCAGCCGCGGCGGATCCTTCCTAACCCGCTCGACCGCGTCGGCGAGCCGGGCAAGGCCCGCCGCGCCGTCCGCCCGCAGCGCCCGCTCGCGGGTGACGTGCAGGCCGTGGGCCAGCGCCAGGTCGTCGAGCCGGTCGGCTAGGGTCCGGCCCTCGCTGGCTTGCCGGCGGCGAGTTGCAGGGCGAGCAGCGCCGCACTGATCCCGTCCTTGTCCGGCCACCAGGTCCGGCCGCACGGCGTAGCCGAGGGCCTGCTCGTACCCGTAGACCAGGGTGCCGTCGTCGCCGCCCGCCCGCGCGATCCACTTGAACCCGGTCAGCGTGGTGACGCACCGCACGCCGGCCGCCTCGGCCAGGCGGCGCAGCAGCGAGCCGGAAACCACCGTGGTGGCGACGACCGGCGGCCGCCGCCCGCGTCCCGGCCCGCGTGCCCGCCCGTTCGGTCGCCAGGCGGGCCAGCACCGCGTCGCCGAGCAGCGCGCCCAGCTCGTCCCCGGTGAGCGCCCGCCAGCCGCCCGGACCTGGCACCAAAACGGCCAGCCGGTCGGCGTCCGGGTCATTGGCGAGCACCAGGTCGGCGCTCTCTCGCTCGGCGGTCGCCCGGGCCAGGTCGAGCACGCCAGGCGCTTCCGGGTTGGGGTAGGGCGCGGTCGGGAAGGCCGGATCCGGATGCTGCTGGGCGGCGACCGGCACCGGCGCCGGCCAGCCCGCCGCGGCAAGCACCGCCCGCAGCGTCGCATCCCCGACGCCGTGCAGCGCGGTATGCACGACCTTAAGCCCCGGCGTCCCGGGCGGCCGTCGGCCGCTGGCCGCCACGGCCGTGACGTAGGCGGTCACGGCGTCATCCGCCGGCGTGAACTCGAACGGCCCCTCGGCCCAGCCCGCGGGCAGGCGCACCGGGTCCACGGCGTCGATGGCCGCGGCGATTTCCACGTCGGCGGGCGGTAGCAGCTGCCCGCCGTCGCGCACGTAAACCTGATCCCGTTGTCCTGGCGCGGGTTGTGGCTGGCCGTAACCATCAGCCCGTAGGCGGCGCGCAGGTGGCGCACCGAGAAGGCAAGCACCGGGGTGGGCAGCGCCCCGGGCAGCATCCACACCCTGATGCCTGCCCGGGACAGGATCCGGGCGGCGTCGGTGGCGAACACCTTGGACTTGGCGCGTCCGTCGTAGCCCACCACAATCCCGTCTCCGGCCGCAGCCGGGTCGCCGGCCGCGATGTAGCGGGCCAGGCCAGCCGCGACTCGGCCGGCCACCATCCTGTTCATCCGCGCGGGTCCGGCGCCCATCTCGGCCCGGATGCCAGCCGTGCCGAAGGCCAGCGAACCCCCGAAACGTTCCGCCAGCGCCACGGCGGCCCCGGTACCGGACATCTGGCCGAGCAACCGGTCAAGTTCGGCCCGCGTGTCCGGATCCGGGTCGGCCTCCCGCCAGGCGGACGCCCGGGCCGCAAGGCTGGTCTGCTGCCTCGTCATCGCGGACTCCTAGCTGTGTCGGCGGAAAGCCGGCGCATCCCGGCTGGAACTTATCCCCATAGGCGCAGGCGGCGAACCCACATTTGCAGCATCCGCTGTCAGCCAACCGCGCGGGTGATCAGATCCCGGCCGTGCTTGCGCAACTCGGCGACCGACGTTGCCCCGAGGAACTGCATCGTGGACCGGAACTGCCTGGACAGCAGGTCGAGGGCCCGGTCCACGCCGGCCTCGCCCGCCCGCCATGAGCCCGTACAGGTAGGCCCGGCCGAGCACGGCCGCGTCCGCGCCGAGCGCCAGGGCGACGGCCACGTCCGCGCCGTGCCGTACCCCGGAGTCCACCAGAACAGCGAACGACGGTCCCACGGCCTCCCGCACCGGCGCGATCAGATCAACGGGGCGACGCAGCGGTCGAGCTGCCGCCCGCCGTGATTGGACAGCTGTACCCCGTCCGCGCCAAGCTCGAGCGCCCGCAGCGCATCGGCGGGCCCCAGCGGTCCCTTGAGCAGCAACTTCCCCGGCCACCGGCCGCGCAGCTCGGAAATTCCGACCAGTTCAGGTCGGGGTCGAAGAAGTCCGCCGTCTGCATGACGGTCGTCGGCGCCAGGCCGGTGAAGTTCGCGAAGTCGATCGCGGGCCCGGTCAGCAGCCGGTACCAGTACGCGGGCTTGACCGCGACCGACGCCACCGTCAGCGGAGTCAGCGCGGGCGGGATCGTCAGCCCGTTGCGCTGGTCCCGCACCCGGTTGCCCGCCACGATCGTGTCGACGGTCACCACCAGCGTCGAGTACCCGGCCTCGGCCGCCCGGGAGACCAGGCCGAACGCCTGCACCCGGTTCCTGGTCAGGTACAACTGAAACCACAGGTCCCCGCCGCCCGAGCCGGCACCGGCCACCCCGGCCCGCAGTTCCTCGATCCCGGTGGTCGCCATCGTGGACAGGGTGTAAGGCACCCCGTGCCGCGACGCCGACCTGGCCGCGCCGATCTCCCCGTCCGGTGAGCATCCGGGTGTACCCGGCGGGGGCGAGCAGCATCGGCACCGGCAGCGTCGACCCGAACAGCGGTGCGGCGGTGTCCGCCGACCCCACACCCGCGAGCACCCGGGGCAGGAACCGCCACGAGCGGAACGCCGCCGTGTTCGCCGCGGCCGCGATCTCCTCGTCCGCGGCACCGTCCACGTAGTCGAACACCGGCCGGGGGCATGCGCCGTTTGGCCGCTCGTCGCAGGTCCGCCACGTCATAGCAGGCGCCAAGCCGCCGCTGCGTGGCGTCGAGAGTCACCGTGCGCAGCTTGACGACCTTGCGCATCTCGCGCACCCTCATGCTGGCGACGATACGCCGGACCTTCTGGTTTTCATCGAGACGAACACCCCGCATCCCCCCATAGCCTGCCGCGCTCCCGAGTGATGTACATTAAACCCATCGAAAAAGTAGACTTATAGGGTAAAAGCCCGGCCGCAAGGAAGTAAGCAGCCAGCAAGGAAGCAAGGTCACTGCCCCATGACGAAGATCGCTGTTGTCACCGGCAACCCCAAACCGGCCTCCAGAACCCACTCGGTCGCGCTCGCGGTCGCCGATGCCCTGGCGAAGGAAATCCCGGATGCGCAGACGCATCCCGTCGTTGACCTGGCGGGCTACGCCCCGCGCCTGTTCGACTGGTCGGACGAGGAGCTGACCGCGCTGACCGCCCAGGTCGCCGCCGCGGACATCGCGGTCTTCGCCTCACCGACCTACAAGGCGGCCTACACCGGCCTGCTCAAGGCATTCCTCGACCGCTACGGCAGCAACGGCCTGTCCGGCGTCACCGCGGTCCCGGTGATGACCGGCGGCTGGCCCGGCCACCTCCTCGCCGTCGAGGTCCACCTGCGCCCCGTCCTGGTCGAACTGGGCGCCACGGTCCCGTCCCGCGGCCTTTACGTCACCGAACCCGAGCTAGCCGACCTGGACATCCGCGGTAGCCAAATGGTCCGCCCCAGCCATCCCCTCATCACCAACTCCCTCGAGCAAGCTAAGACGAGTTCGTCGAGCAGGGTGCGCAGTGGCGCTTCGTTGCCGTTCATGGCGGCGATGGACGCATCGATGTTGCGCTGGGCGTCAAGGCGACGCCAGTCAAGGCTGTACCCGGCGTCACGAGCGAGTTGATCGAAGAAGGCCCGCTGTGCGCGGCCGTTGCCTTCCCGGAATGGGTGCAGTGCGTTTACCTCGCCGAGGAGTGAGCGAGGCGGTCAAGGAAAGTGCTACGGACGAGTCCGCGCAGGTTGCGCTCGCCGTGCAGCGACCCGAAGATCGCTGCCGCGCTGGTTCGATGAACTGGGGCAGGCAGAATAGATTGCCCTTCGAGATGGCGACTTTCCTGATCTGTCCCGCCCAGGGGTAGATGTCACCGAAGATAGCCCGGTGAAAGCCTTGCAAGTGAGTCAGGTCGTAATCGCCGGGAAGGGAGCGGTCGCGCAATCGAAGGAGCGCGAAGCTGGTCAGGTCACGCTCGACGCGTTCAAGCTCCGCCTGTGTCACGAGGCCAAATCTGTTGACCAATACTCCTGACTCCGGGTCACAGTACGGATCAGCCATCAGTGTTCCTGCTGGTAAACCGCCAGCATCCTCCTGTATGCCTCGTCCGCGTCGATCTCGCCACCCACATACGCCGAAATCAGGCGCTCGTGCTCCGCGCTGAAGGGGCCGGGCAGCTCAACCTGAACCGACCGCGTAACATCCAGCACATTCAGCATCCGCTCCCGCTGCCGGGTAAGCGCCTCAAACTCCTGGTAGGGAAGGATGATCGCCTCGGGCTTGCGGTGTGAGCCGAATACCACTGGCTCCGCACCGCCCCCGTCCCTGCGGAAACGGGCAAGAATTCCCGACAACCGCTCACGCACCTCAGACAGCGGATGCACTGGGAGGGCGATGGGGCGCATCGACGAGTTGCTCATTCAATTATCATAGCAGAAACTTGTACAAATTTCTGTTCACTTGGTGATCCAGCTTGGAAAGCGGAACCTGGGTGGCTGACATGCACGCTCGCGGCCTGCTGGACTCTGCCTGCATGGCGACGCTGGAAGCACTTATCTCAACGCACCGAGCACGGTGAGCTATAGGCCGACCTGGCCGACGATGAGCGGTGGCGTGGTCGGCGGCTCGCCGGCGATCGTCAGCGCGCCCTCCAGCGCTTCGATCGCCGGGGCGAAGCGGGCGGGGTCGTCGGCGTGGAGTTCGACCACGGCGTCGCCCAGCCGGACGTAGTCGCCCGGCTTCGCCCGGCACGCGGACGCCGGCGGTGTGACTGACGCCGTCCTCCTTGCGCGCGCGGCCCGCGCCGAGCCGCCACGCCGCGACGCCGACGGCCAGTGCGTCGAGCCGGGTGACCCAGCCGTCGGCGGGTGCCTGGAGCGCTTCCCGCCGGTGCTCGGCCCGGGGCAGCGGGGCTTCCGGGTCACCGCCCTGGACCCTGATCATCTGCTTGAAGGTGTCAAGGGCCCGGCCGCTGGCTATCGCCTGCCGCGGGTCCGCGTCGATCCCGGCCAGCTCGAGCATGTGCCCGGCAAGCGCGAAGGTCACCTCCATCAGGTCTTGCGGGCCGTCGCCGCGCAGCGCGGCGACGGCCTCCTCGACCTCGAGGGCGTTGCCGACGGCGCGGCCGAGCGGGGTGTCCATCCGGGTGACGAGGGCCCTGGTACGGACGCCGTTCTCCTCGCCGAGGGTGACCATGGTGCGGGCGAGGCTCAGCGCCTGCTCCCGGTCCCGCATGAAAGCGCCGGTCCCGGTCTTGACGTCGAGGACCAGCGCCCTGGTGCCCTCCGCGATCTTCTTGGACATGATCGAGCTGGCGATCAGCGGGATCGACTCGACCGTTCCCGTCACGTCGCGCAGCGCGTACAGCCTCCGGTCGGCCGGCGCCAGGCCGCTGCCGGCGGCCGCGATCACCGCGCCGACCGTGCTCAGCGCGGTGATCAGCTCCGCGTTGCTGAGGCGGCGCGCCAGCCGGGGATCGACTCCAGCTTGTCCAGGGTCCCGCCGGTGTGCCCGAGACCGCGCCCGGAAAGCTGCGGCACCGCCGCGCCGCAGCTCGCCACGAGCGGCGCGAGCACGAGCGACACCTTGTCGCCGACGCCGCCGGTGGAGTGCTTGTCCACCGTCGGCCGGGTCAGGCCGGCGAGTCCAGGCGCTCGCCCGACGCGATCATCTCCGCCGTCCAGGCCCGGAGCTCGCCGCCGTCGAGCCCGTTGAAGCAGATGGCCATCAGCAGCGCGGCCATCTGCTCGTCGGCCACACCGCCATCGGCGTAGGCGCCGAACATCCAGCCGATCTCCTGCTCCGTCAACGGCCGCGTATTGTCACGCTTTACCCGTATCAGTGATACGACATCCGGCATTTCGCGTCGCTCGCCGGTTGCCAGGCTTACAGCGGGTCAGAGGCCAGTTCCCTGGTCGGTGTCCCGTTCCCGGGTCGTCCCGGCGGGAGAGGTCCGCGCCGCCGAAGGCGGCGGGAAGCAGTTCGGCGAGCGGCAGCGGCCCCGCGGCGGTGTCGACCAGCAGCGCCGGGCCGCCGGCCTCAAGGAGCAGCTGACGGCACCGGCCGCAGGGCAGCAACGGGTCGCCGTCCCCGGCGACGACCGCGACCGCGACCAGCGCCGGCGCCGCCGGGGTCTGCGGCCCAGCCTCGGGCACGATGGCGCCCTCCGACGTCGGCGGGGTCGCGTGCAGTGCGGACACCAGGCCGCACTCGGCGCACAGGGTGAGGCCGAACGGACGCGTTCTCCACGTTGCAGCCGGTGACGACCCGCCCGTCGCTGGTCAGTCCGGCGGCGCCGACGCGCAGCCGCGAGTAAGGGGCGTACGCGCGCCCGGCCACGTCCGCCGCGGCGGCGCGGAGCTGCGCCCAATCGATCTCCATCTAGACAACAGTGCGCCGAGTTTGACCCGCAGGCAACCGGTCATCCCGGCGGCCGGCTTGAATATCCGCCCCGGTGCGGAACCCGCCAAGGAGCCCGGCTAAACGGAGGGCAAACCGACGGTTCTTGATCGTTCTGATCGCGATTTCGCAACGAAGTGGTCGTAGGCGGGCAACTCTCTTCCCGCTGGACATGATGACGAAATAATCTCCGGGCAATCTGACCTAGGGAACGCCCTTGTCAGGCCTGGGCGTCGGCAATCTGGTCCAGTGGAGGAACACGGTGAAACATACCTCTTTGGTAGCCACGGTCGCGGCAGCGGGGGCTGCGACCCTGCTGATCGCCGCGTGCGGCAGCAGTCAGCTCGAGCGCCAGCAGCAGCTCCCCGGCATCAGTCGTCAAGTGCGGCCAGTTCCACCAGCTCGGCCAGCGCGTCGGGAGCGGCGAGCGGGTCGACCACGAAGCTTCCTCGGGTGCATGGTCACCGACACGGGCGGCATCAACGACAAGTCGTTCAACCAGTCGGCGTGGCAGGGCATGCAGGAGGCGGCCGCCGCCAACCCGAACGTCACGGTGAAGTACCTCCAGTCGACGTCGCAGAGCGACTACGTGCCGAACATCAACACGTTCCTCGCCCAGAAGTGCGGGATCATCGTCACGGTCGGCTTCCTGATGGGTTCCGCGACGGAGACCGCGGCCAAGGCGCACCCGTCCCAGCCCTTCGCGATCGTCGACTGCTCGTACGCCTCGCAGTGCCTGACCGGCACGCAGGAAAGCAACATCGACCAGCTGGTGTTCAACACCGTCCAGGACGGCTTCCTCGGCGGGTACCTGGCCGCGGGCATGAGCAAGACCGGTAAGGTCGCCACGTTCGGCGGTGAGGACTTCGGGACCGTCACGATCTACATGGACGGATTCTGGGACGGCGTGCAGTACTACAACAAGCAGCACAAGACCAACGTCACGGTCCTCGGCTGGAACGAGCAGACCCAGAAGGGCGAGTTCACCGGCGACTTCACCAACCAGACGAAGGGCCAGACGGTCACCCAGACGTTCATCAGCGAGGGCGCGGACATCATCTTCCCGGTGGCCGGCAACGTGGGCCTGGGCGCGGCCAAGGCGGTCCAGGACGCCAACAACGCGGGCGGCAACGTCAGCATGCTCTGGGTGGACACCGACGGCTGCGTCAGCGCGGCGCAGTACTGCAAGTACATGGTCAGCAGCGTGACCAAGGGCATCCAGGCCGCGGTGAAGAACGCGGTGCTCGGCGGCGGCCTCCGGCTCGTTCAAGGGCGGCACCTACGTCGGCACGCTGGCCAACGGCGGCGCCGTGCTCTCGCCGTTCCACGACTACGCCAGCAAGGTGCCCGCCGCGCTCCAGGCCGAGCTGAAGACCATCCAGACCGGCATCGAGAACGGCTCGATCGCAACGCCGACCAAGAGCCCGGTTACCTAGGCAATCGCGGACGTCCAGGAGGTAGCGACACCGGTGGAACTTGAGCTCAGGGGCATCACCAAGAGGTTCGGCCCGCTCGTAGCGAACGACAGGATCAGCCTCTCGGTGGCCCCTGGCCAGGTGCATGCCCTGCTCGGCGAGAACGGAGCGGGAAGACCACGCTGATGAACGTTCTCTACGGGCTGATGCAGCCCGACGAGGGCGAGATCGTCATCGACGGCAGGCCGGCGAGCTTCCACTCGCCCAAGGACGCGATCGCGGCCGGCATCGGCATGGTGCACCAGCACTTCATGCTGGTGCCGGTCTTCACGGTCGCGGACAACGTGACGCTCGGCATCGAGCAGGCCGACCGGGTCGGCCTGCTCGACCGGCGGCGCACCCGGCGCGAGGTCGCCGAGCTGTCGCACCGTTACGGCCTCGACGTGGACCCGGACGCGCTGGTGGAGGATCTTCCCGTCGGGATACAGCAGCGCGTCGAGATCGTCAAGGCGCTTGTCCGGCAGGCGAACGTGCTGATTCTCGACGAGCCGACGGCGGTGCTCACCCCGGCCGAGACCGAGGAACTGTTCCGCATCATCCGGCAGCTCAGGGACGGCGGCACGTCGGTCATCTTCATTTCGCACAAGCTCAGGGAGGTCCAGGCGATCGCCGACACGATCACCGTGCTGCGCCGGGGCGCGGTGGTCGGCCAGCGCGAGCCGTCCGCGACCGAGGACGACCTCGCGGCCCTCATGGTCGGCCGGAACGTCCAGCTCCGGGTCAGCAAGGCACCCGCCCAACCAGGCGAGGCCATGCTGAGCGTGCGGGACCTGACCGTGCGGGGCGATGACGGCAGGACCTGGGTGGACGGGCTGTCGCTGGATGTGCGGGCCGGGGAGATCCTCGGCATCGCCGGAGTGCAGGGCAACGGGCAGACCGAGCTGTGCGAGACGCTGATGGGGCTGCGGCCCGCCGCGTCCGGCGAGGTCACGCTGGACGGCCGTGACCTGACCCGGGCGACGCCGCGCGACCGGCTGCGGGCAGGCATCGCTTACGTGCCGGAAGACCGCACGGAAGACGGCCTGGTGGGGTCGTTCTCGGTGGCCGAGAACCTCGTACTCGACCTGTACGACAGGAAGCCGTTCGCCTCCGGTATCAACCTCAACCTGCCCGAGATCGCGAAGAACGCGGCGGAGCGGATCACCGAGTTCGACGTCCGCACCGGATCGGCCGCCACCCCGGCCGGCACGCTGTCCGGCGGCAACCAGCAGAAGGTCATTCTGGCCAGGGAACTCGGCCGCGAGCACAAGGTGCTGATCGCCAGCCAGCCCACCCGCGGTCTCGACGTCGGGTCCATCGAGTTCGTGCACCGCCGGATCGTCCAGCAGCGCGACCACGGCGTCGCCGTGGTCATCGTCTCCTCCGAACTCGACGAGATCTACGCGCTCGCCGACCGGATCGCGGTCATGTACGAAGGCAAGATCACCGGCATCCGCGACCCGGACGTGCCAGCGGCCGAACTCGGGCGGCTGATGGCCGGCGGCGCCGACGCTGTGCCCGCGTCCGCGGGCCCGCGTCCGCTGGGGCCGCGTCCGGGGGAACCGCGTTCGCCGGGACCGCGTTCGGCGGGCCCGTCTCCGATGCGGACATAGCCGAGGTGGCGCCGGTGCCGGGTGAGGCGAACGCGCTCGGCGCGGCGACCATACCCGACACCACAGTGCCCGATACCACGGGGCCCGATACCACGGGCCGGCGCTGCCGGACCCGAGCAGCACGCCAGGCACGACTGCCGCGCAGGAGGAAGCGTGACCACGCCGCCGGAGGCGGAACCAGCCGCGACGCCGCCAACCGGGGCGGATCAGCGACCGGGAAAAAGCCAGCCGAGATCGTTCGGGATAATTCTCAAAGAGTCCTTTCTCGAAGGGAACACCTTCACCGTCACGGTGCTCGCCCTGCTGACCGCCACGGTTCTCGGCGGGATCCTCTGTGCGTTCACCAATAGCACGGTGCTGCACGCGCCGACGGCGGGGGCGACGATCGCGCGAGCGTGGGACGTCGCCTCGGGCACCTACGTGGCGCTGTTCGAGGGATCGGTGTTCAACCCGCACACCGTCGCCGCGCTGTTCCAGCAGGCCTCACTGTCCACCGCGGTCCACGACGGGTACCTGTCGGCCGTCTTCCAGCCGCTGTCGGAGACCGCCGTCCAGTCCACGCCGCTGATCCTGACCGGCCTGGCGGTGGCGCTGCCCTACCGGGCGGGCCTGTTCAACATCGGCGCGCAGAGCCAGTTCATCGGCGGCGCGATCATGGCAACCTGGCTCGGCTACGACGTCAGCCTGCCGGTCTTCGTGCACGTGGTCGTCTGCGTCATCGGCGGGTTCGTCGGCGGCGCGGCCATCGGCTGGCTCACCGGCGAGATCAAGGCCCGCACCGGCGCGCACGAGGTGATCGTCACGATCATGCTCAACTACGTGATGCTGTACTTCCTGGCCTACCTGCTGTCCTCGCAGTCGCTGATGCAGGCGTCCGGCTCGAACAACGCGATCACCCCGGCGATCGCGTCGACGCGCACCTGCCGCTGCTGTTCGGCAGCAACCTGCGGATCAACGCCGGGTTCCTGATCGCCCTCGCCTGCGCGCTCGGCGTCTGGTGGCTGCTGAACCGGACGACCACCGGGTTCGAGTTCCGCAGCGTCGGCGCCAACCCGTCCGCCGCGCGGGTGGCCGGCATGAAGGTGGAACGCTCGTGGGTACTCGCGATGCTGATCGCGGGCGGGCTCGCCGGGCTGGCCGCCTCCGCCGTCATCCAGGGCACCGACTTCACCCTGAACCCGCAGAGTTACGGCACCTACGGCATCGACGCGATCACCGTCGCGCTGCTCGGTCTGGGGAAGCCCGGGGGAGTGGTGGCCGCCGGGACTGCTGTTCGGTGCGCTGCACGCGGGCTCGCCGGGGATGCAGACCGTCACCTCCACGCCGGTGCAGATCGTCCAGGTCCTCCAGGCGCTGATTGTCCTGTTCGTCGCCGCACCGCCGCTGATCCGGGCCATGTTCCGGCTCCGCGACCGCGCGGGCCGGCGGGGTCGGCGCGATCGATGTCCAAGGGGTGGAACGCGTGACCTCCTTCTCGACCGCACCCGCCGCCGGACGGCTGCCCGCACTGCTGCCGCCGGAGGCGGACGCGGGCGCGGCATCGTGGGCCGGGCGGTTCGCCGCGCCGGTCACGTTCACGGCCTTCGCTCTCGTCGACATCCTGGTGTTCGGGCTGCACGCGCACGGCACGGCCGTGCTCTCCTTCACGCCGGAATTCGCCAAGGTGACCGTGCCCAACCTGCCGCTGCCCGCCGCGGCGACCTGCTTCGTGCTCGGCGCGATCACCCTGGCGCTCGCGCTGGTGCGGCTGCTGTCCCTGCTCGGGCGGCTGCCGCTGGGGCGGGTGGCCCGCCGGGTCATCATCGGCTTCGTGCTGTTCGCGTTCGTCCTGTCGCTGATCGCCTGGGCCGACGCCGGGCAGTCCATCCCGTTCAACGTGGTGAACCTGCTGTCGGGCACGCTGAACGACTCGATCCCGATCATGCTCGGCGCGCTGACCGGCGTGATCTGTTCCACGTCGGGTGTCATCAACATCGCGATCGAAGGGCAGCTCCTGCTCGGCGCGTTCTGCGCGGCCGTCGCCACCTCGGTGACCGGCTCGCTGTGGCTCGGACTGGTATGCGGCGCCCTGGCCGGATCGCTGGTCGCTGTCCTGCTCGGGCTGTTCGCCATCACCTACGTGGTGAACCAGATCGTGCTCGGCGTGGTGCTCAACACGCTGGTCCTAGGCCTCACCGGCTACCTGTACAACGCGATCATGGTGCCGTACGGCAACACGCTGAACAACCCGTCGACGTTCAGCCCGTGGAAGGTCCCCGGGCTCGGCGACATCCCGATCATCGGCCCGGTCTTCTTCGACTCGACGATCTTCCTCTACCTCACGTACCTGGTGCTCGCCATCGTCCAGGTCGGGCTCTTCCGCACCCGGTGGGGCCTGCGCACCAGGGCGATCGGCGAACACCCGCTCGCCGCCGACACCGTCGGCATCCGGGTCATCGCGATGCAGTACCGGAACGTGATCCTGGCCGGGCTGATCGCCGGCATCGGCGGAGCGTACTTCACGATCGGATCGGTCGGCTCGTTCGGCATCGACATGACCTCCGGCGAGGGCTACATCGCCCTGGCGGCCATGATCTTCGGCCGGTACACGCCGTTCGGCGCCATCGGCGCGGCGCTCCTCTTCGGCTTCACCACGCAGCTTCAGTCCATCCTGTCCAGCATCAACGTGCCGATCCAGTCCAACCTGCTGCTGCTCACGCCGTACGTGGTGACGATCATCGTGCTGGCCGGCCTGGTCGGCAAGGTGCGCGGCCCGCGCGCGGAAGGCGTCCCCTTCGTCAAGTCATGACCAGACCAGACCATCGCCGAACGTATTCGTGCTTCGCGCGCTCGCCCCATTCCCGCACCGGGAGGGCGGGCGCCGCCGGGCAGGCGGCTAGTACACAGCCGCTGACTCTTGCACTTCCTGCATGGCCGTTTGCATGGGAACCGAGGGTATGACGCGCACCTGGTTCCAGTGAGCGAGCCGGCTCTCGACCAGGAAGTGGTCAAGGCCCTCGGGGCTGTCCGTCTCGACGATCGTGACGACCATGTGCTCACGGCTGGCGAACGGACCCGCCACGATGTTCACGCCGTGCTTCTCGGCGAGATTGGCGATCTCCGGGCCGACCTCCAGCAGCAGTGCCCTGGTCTTGGCGTTGCTGGTCGGGCATACCTCAGCAGAGTGTGTGCCTAGAATTACGAAATGCATTTCGTCCCCCCCGAGACGTAGTGTTACCACTTGTGCGGAAGTCTCCGCCGATCACTCAGGGGTGTCAAGGGACAGCTCAGCCGCCGTACCTTCGTGGGAGTCGCATTTGCGTTACGCTGAGCGGGATGAGTACCGGTCACGGGATGTCGCCGGTTTTCCGGCTTTGCGATGAATACCTCACCCAGTGGGCCACGCTTGATCCGGTCGCGGCCGGGATGCGCGGCCTTTCAGGGGCCTTCGGCGCCGCCACCGACTACGGCCCGGACGGGCACACCGCCCGGGCGGAGCTGATTGCGCGGACGCTCGGCACGTTGGGGGCACTCGCCGTTGCGGACGACGCCGACCGGCTCGCCGCCCAGTTGCTGCGGGAACGGCTGGAAGCGCTGGCCGCGTGGCACGCGACCGGCGAGCCGCTGCGCGAGCTGCGCGCGCCGATCGGCCGGGTCTCCTCGGTCAGGGACAGCGCCGACCTGCTCCCGCGAGGGGGCGACCAGGCCTGGCGCGATATCGCGTCCCGGCTGGGAGCCGTCCCGGTCATGTTCGCCACCTGGCGGGCCAGCCTGGACGAGGGCCTGCGGGCGGGCCTGCCCGCCGCCCGGCGCCAGGCCCTCGGGGCCGCCGCCCAGGCCGAGCAGTACGCGGCCATCAGGACCCACGACACGCTGGTCGCTTCCTACGGCGACGGCCCGCTGGCGGGCGAACTCGCCGCGGCGGCCCAGGTCGCCTATGCGGGCTACGCCGAACTGGCCCGTTATCTCCGCGAGGAGTACGCGCCCCGGGCCACCGCCGTTGACGGGGTCGGCGCGGAGCGGTACGCGGTCTGCGCGCGGCTCTCGCTCGGCGCCGACCTGGATGCGCACGAGGCCTACCAGTGGGGCTGGGCGGAGCTCGCCCGCATCGAGAACGAGCTCGCCGACGAGGCGTACCTGGTCAAGCCGGGGGCGTCCGTGGCGGAGGCCGCGGAGATCCTCAGCGGCAGCGAGTTCGTCGAGGGCGAGGAGGCCTACCAGGCCTGGCTGCAGGACCGGCACGATGAGGCGGTCGAGCGGCTGAACGGCGTCGTCTTCGACATCCCCGAGCCGCTGCGCCGTATCGAGGCGGTCCTGGCGCGCGGGTCGGCGTCTGGCGCGGCTTACTACACGTCGCCGAGCGAGGACTTTACCCGGCCGGGCCGCACCTGGTGGCCGCTGGCCGGCCGGGAGTCGTTCTCGACCTGGAGCGAGCTGACCACCGTGTTCCACGAGGGCGTGCCTGGCCACCATCTCCAGGAGGGCGCCGCCCACCTGTCCCCGCACCGGTCACGCTTCGCTAAGAACACCTTCATCAGCGGACACGGTGAGGGCTGGGCCCTGTACGCCGAACGGCTGGCCGACGAACTCGGCTGGTTCACCCCGCGCGGTTCGCGGCTCGGCATGCTGTCCCACTCGGCGCTGCGCGCCGCCCGTGTCGTCATCGATATCGGCGTGCACCTGGACCTGCCGTTGCCCGACGGTGAGCGCTGGTCGTTCGACAAGGCCTGCGAAGTGCTCCGCGAGCGCGGCCGGGCCGAGGAGTACCGGGTCGTGCCGGAGGTCACGCGGTACTTCGGCTGGCCCGGGCAGGCGCCGTCCTACAAGCTCGGTGAGCGCGCCTGGCTGGCGGCCCGCGCCGAGGCATCGAGCAAGCCGGGCTTCGACCTCAAGCGCTGGCACACCGCGGCCCTCAGCCTCGGCCCCCTCGGCCTCGACTCCCTGACCGCGGAACTAGCCCGAGCCTAACCAGACGTTCCCCAGCCAGGACTACCACTCATCGCTAGCGGCAACGAACGCGCGGCCGGCGGCGGCGGCCACCTGGCTGGAGTCGTCGGCCCCGGCGGCGTCGATCGCCGCGTTGATCTCCTGTTCAGCCTGCCGTTGCAGAAGTGGCACCATACGTACACCTCGTTGCCTAGTCAGAAGATGATACTCGAAACAGGTCATACATGGTCGAGTGTATCTAGACGCGCCGATGCCTGCGGTGGAGTACGCGGCAGGCCCGATGGGACCCGCCAGCGCGTTAGCCTGGTGCGTAACCGTGAAAGTGTTTGACTGAACGGATCCGCTGACCTACGATCGAAAACGCGAGCGATTACACACAGGGGGAGACATGAGACGCGCTGGTGACGGCGACCCGCGGCATCCCGACCTCACCGTCCGGCAGCGGGACATCGTCTGCTTCTGCACGGAGCACATCGAGCGAAACGGCTACCCGCCCACCCTGCGGGAGATCGGCGCGGCGGTGGGGCTGAAGACGCCGTCAAGCGTCTCCTACCAGATCAAGCAGCTTCAGAAGAGGGGTTACCTGTGCCACGACCCTGGGCCGGCCCCGCACGACCACGCCGCGCCCCCAGAAAAGAGCGGCCGCGCTCCCGGCCTCGCCTGAGCCTGGTGCCGATGGGCAGACGCGGGTGCAGGTGATCGGCCGGATCGCGGCCGGCGGACTGAGAACGGCAATGGACCTGGCTGGAGAGTACGTGTACGTTCCCGCGGACCTCGTCGGCCGGTACGAGCATTTCGCGCTGGAGGTGGCCGGCGACTCGATGATCGGCAAGGCGATCCTCAGCGGTGACCGGGTGGTAGTCCGTCGCGGCTGCGAAGTCAGGAACGGTGACACCGTGGTCGCCCGGTTCGACGACACCGACACCTCTCCCGAGGAGGGCGAGGCCACGCTGAAGACGTTCCGGCGTGCCGGGCGGCCATGTCTGGCTGATGCCGGAGAACCCCGCCTACGACCCGATCCCCGGCGACAAGGCGACCATACTCGGCAAGGTCGTCTACATCAGCCGCACCCTCCCCTGAGTGCCAAGTCTTGTTCGCGTCAGCATTCAAGTTACTAACATTGATGTTAGTAACTTGAATGTTAGTAACTTTGATTTTAGTCTCCTCGTATGGCTTCACTACGGCACTTCATCGGGCGCGAGCGCGACATGGGTCGGCTTCAACGGCACTTGGAAGCCGTGGCCGACGACGGCCAAGGCCGGGCCTGCTGAGCATCCGTGGTCGCCGGCAGGCGGGCAAGTCGCGGCTGGTTACCGAATTCGCCGACCGGACAGGGCTGCCGCAGTTGTTCTTCACGGGCGCGCGACTCGCGGAGCCGCGCTCCGAACTGGCGCGTTTCGCGCTTGAAGCCACCGGATCGTCGCTGCCGGGCGCGAGCCTGTTCGACGGTGTTGTGCTTGACGGCTGGGCGGGGGCACTGCGGCTGCTCGCCGCCGCCTTGCCTGACGGCCCATCGGTCATCGTCTTCGATGAGTTCCCGTGGCTGCACGGGACCAGTCCGGACCTTGAAGGTGCGCTACAGGTTGCCTGGGACCGGATCTTCGAGCGCAGACCGGTGCTGTTCATCCTCATCGGGTCGGACATCTCCGTGATGGAGGCGCTTGGCACCTATGAAAGGCCGCTGTTCGGTCGGGTCAAGGAGCTGGTAGTCAACCCGTTCGAACTCGGCGATACCGCCCAGATGATCGCGGTGGACGATCCGGCCGTCGCAATCGACGCTCAGCTTGTCACCGGCGGCTATCCGCGCATATGCGCGGAGTGGCGCGGCGCGGCGGACGCGCTGACGTTTCTCCGCCGACAGCTCGGCGACGAGAACTCCGAACTGATCGATGTGGGGCGCAACGTCCTGGCGGCCGAGTTCCCGCCAGATCTTCAGGCCACTCGCGTACTCAGCGCGATCGGTTCGGGAGAACGCACCTTCAAGGGGATCAGCGCGCAATCCGGAATCGGCGAGCAGCAACTGGCCCGCTCCCTTGAAACGCTCACCACGGTCAAGCGAGCGGTCAGCGCGGACCGACCGGTGTCGCTGAGATCCGGGAATGATCCGCGCTACCGGGTCGCCGACTCCTACCTCCGCTTTTGGCTCCGATTCATTGAGCCGTCCATCCCGGACATAGCGCGCGGTCGGCCCGACCTTGCGTTCAGGCGGGTCCGAGACTCATGGCCGGGGTTCCGGGGGCGAGCCATCGAGCCGATCATCCGAGCGTCGGTCGAACGGCTGGTGCCCGACGACCCGGACCTGGCTGAGACGGGCGCCATCGGCGGCTACTGGACTAGAAGCACCACGGTCGAGGTTGACCTCGTCGGCGTCGACCGCTGGCCGAACGCCCGAAAGGTCACCCTGGCCGGATCGGTTAAATGGCGCGAGCAAAGCCCGTTCAACCGACGCGACCTGGCGGACCTGATCGAGCAGCGCGCATCCGTTCCCGGTGCGGCTGACGCCGCGTTGGTCGGCGTCAGCCGTGCTGGGTTCGACACAGACGGCCTGGATAGGACCTACGGGCCCGCAGATCTTGTCGAAGCCTGGCACGCCGTCAGCTAGTACGGGGTCTCAGCGCGGGGATGATCTCGTCGCCGTAGGCGTCCAGGGTGGCTTCCTCGTCGTCGTGCATGAGGTAGAGCGCGAACTGGTCGGCGCCGATCTCGGCCAGCTCGCGCAGCCGCTCGATGTGCGCCGCGGCCGGGCCGAGCAGGCAGAACCGGTCGACGATCTCGTCGGGGACGAAGTCCGTCGACGGGTTGCCCGGCCTGGCCGTGGTGCGAGTAGTCGTAGGCCTGGCGCCCGGCGATGTAGTCGGTCAGCGCGCGCGGCACCGGCCCGTCGGTGCCGTAGCGCGCGACCAGGTCCGCCACGTGGTTGCCCACCATCCCGCCGAACCAGCGCAGCTGTTCCCGCTGGTGCGCCAGGTCGGTCCCCACGTAGGCGGGCGCGGCGACGCACATGGTGATCGACGCCGGGTCGCGCCCGCGTCGGCCGCCGCCTCCCGCACCGCGCCGAACGTCCAGCGGGCGATGTCCGGGTCGGCGGTCTGCAGGATGAAGCCGTCCGCCTGCTCGCCGACCAGGCGCAGCGCCTTCGGGCCGTAGGCGGCCATCCACACCGGCAGCGAGCCGCCGGCGTGACCCATGGGATGCGCAGCGGCTGGCCGTGGTGGATCACCTCGCGCCCTTCGGCCAGGCCCTTGATGACCGACATCGCGGACGACAGGGTGGCCAGCGTGACCGGTGCCTGGCCGATGTACCGGCGGGCCGAGTCGCCGCGGCCGATGCCGCAGATCGTCCGGTTGCCGTACATGTCGTTCAGCGTCGCGAACATGGACGCGATCACCGACCAGTCCCGCGTCCCCGGGTTGGTCACCATCGGCCCGATCGACCATCGCCGACGTCTCGGCGAGGATCCGCGGGTACAGCACGAACGTCTCCTGCCACAGCACGTGCGAGTCGAACGTCCAGCCGTACCCGAACCCGGCCGCCTCGGCCCGCTTCATCATCGCCACGACACCGGTGGCCGGCGGATTCGGCTGCAGCACCACCCCGAACTCCATGTCCCCTCCATGATCCGCCCGCCGCGTCGGGGAAGCCGCGTGGCGCGGTCGCTGGAACCACGAACCCGTTCGTCAGACTAGGTACTGGTTGAGGCCGCGGGACAGGAAGCTGCCGTGCCCGGCGGAGCCGCTGGAACTCCCCGTCCGCCACCACCACCTGGCCGCGGGACATGGTGACGGCGACCTTGCCGGTGATCTCCATCCCCTCGTAGGCGGAGTAGTCGACGTTCATGTGGTGGGTGGCGGCCGACAGCGTCTGCCTGGCCGCCGGGTCGTAGATGACGATGTCGGCGTCCGCGCCCGGCGCGATGACGCCCTTGCGCGGGTACAGGCCGAACATCCGGGCCGGCGTGGTCGAGCAGGTCTCCACCCACCGCGGCAGGGTGATCTCCCCGGTCGACCACCCCCTGGTGCAGCAGGTCCATCCGGTGCTCCACGCCGGGGATGCCGTTCGGGATCTTCGAGAAGTCGCCCCGGCCGAGCTCCTTCTGCTCCTTGAAGCAGAACGGGCAGTGGTCGGTCGAGACGACCGCGAGGTCGTTGGTGCGCAGGCCGCGCCACAGGGCGTTGGCGTGGTCTGCCGTCCGCAGCGGCGGCGAGGCGACGAACTTGGCGCCCTCGAAGTCCGGCCTGGCCAGGTCGTCGAGCGTCAGGTACAGGTACTGCGGGCAGGTCTCCGCGAAGACGTTCTGGCCCGCGTCGCGCGCCTCCGCCACCGCCTCAAGGGCCTGCGCGGCGGACAGGTGCACGATGTAGAGCGGGCAGCCCGCCACCTTCGCCAGGCGTGATGGCGCGGCTGGTCGCCTCGCCCTCGAGCTCCGGCGGCCTGGTCAGGCCGTGCTCGACCGGATCGGTGTGGCCGGCCGCCACGCGCCTGCGCGACGAGCTGGTCGATCGCGATGCCGTTCTCCGCGTGCATCATGATCGTCGCGCCGGTGCGCCGCGCCTGCTGCATCGCGAGCAGGATCTCGCCGTCGGTCGCGTAGAACACGCCCGGGGTAGGCCATGAACATCTTGAAGCTGGTCACCCCGGCCGCCGATGCACGACTCCATCTCCTTGAGCGTGGCGTCGTTCACGTCGGAGACGATCATGTGGAAGCCGTAGTCGACCGCGCAGTTGCCGTCGGCCTTCTCGTGCCACTTGTCCAGCGTCGCGAGCAGGCAGGTGCCCTTGGCCTGGACGGCGAAGTCGATGATCGTCGTGGTGCCGCCGTGCGCGGCGGCCCTGGTGCCCGTCTCGAAGGTGTCCGCCGAGAACGTGCCGCCGAACGGCATCTCCATGTGCGTGTGCGCGTCGATGCCGCCGGGGATCACGTACCGGCCGGTGGCGTCGATCACCTGAGTCCGCGCGTCCGCCGCGGTCGTCGCCGCGTCAGCCGCGGCGGTGCTCGGCCGCGTAGGTCGCCGCGTCGGTCGCCGGGTCCCGGGCGAGCACCGCGGCGATCTTCTCGCCCACGATGAGCACGTCCGCCTCCAGCGTCCCCTCGGCGGTCACCACCGTGCCGCCGGTGATCAGCGTGCTCATCGGCTTGACCAGGCTCTCGTAGGAGTCCGGGCGGCGGTCCCGGTAGAACTGCCACAGGTCCCTGACCTCGGTCAGCTTCTCCATGTCGAGGTCGCGCACCACGACCTCGTCGGCGCTGTCCGAGGCGGCGTCGCCGACGAGCTGGCCGCGCGGGTCGACGAAGTAGGACTGGCCGTAGAAGTCGTTGTCGCCAAGCGGCTCGATGCCGACCCGGTTGATCGCGCCGATGTAGTACTCGTTGGCGACCGCGGCGGCGGGCTGCTCCAGCTGCCACAGGTACGACGAGAGCCCGCGGCTGGTGGCCGACGGGTTGAAGACGATCTTCGCGCCGGCCAGGCCGAGCGCCCGCCAGCCCTCAGGGAAGTGCCGGTCGTAGCAGATGTAGACGCCGATCCGGCCGACGGCGGTGTCGAACACCGGGTAGCCCAGGTTGCCCGGGCGGAAGTAGAACTTCTCCCAGAACCCCTTGACCTGCGGAAGGTGGTTCTTCCGGTATTTCCCGAGGTACGTGCCCGTCGGCGTCGATGACCGCCGCGGTGTTGTAGTACAGGCCGGGCTGCTCTTCCTCGTACATCGGCGCGACGATCACGATGTGGTGCTGCCTGGCGACGTCCTGCATGCAGCCTGGTCGTCGGCCCGTCGGGGATCGCCTCGGTGTAGGAGTAGTAGTCGGCGTCCTGCACCTGGCAGAAGTACGGCCCGTAGAACAGCTCCTGCAGGCAGACGACCTGCGCCCCGGCGGACGCCGCCGTCTCGATGTGCGCGACCGCGGCCGCGGTCATCGAATCCTTGTCCCCGGTCCACGCCTGCTGGACGAGGGCAGCCCGCACGATCTCCGGCATCCCAGCCTCCCGAACGCTAGTCGACTCGCCCCTTGATCTTCCCGCCCATGCCCCGGCTTAGACCAGCGCCGCGGATCAGACCGCCGAAGGGTTTCCAGGGTGCCGCAGCGACATAGCTGATCTCGTTTACGAGGCCGATTTCCCGACTCACCCCACTGACCAGCCCACCAGTCAGTTCATCTCACCCGGGGAGAACTCACACCGCCCCGCCTGCAAACGGTTGCATTGTCGCGACCCGCCCATCGCCTGCCGTGAAGGAAAAAGTTTGAAAGTGATTAATATTGACGGATTTCCTATTCTTACCTAAACTTCACTGGGCACCGCGGTCTGGCGCCGGAGCCCTGGAATACGGCCAGGAGGAAATTTGCCAAAGGTTCATTCACGTCGTTTGTTTAGTCTCACTGTTTCGGGGTTCGCAATAGGCATTGGAGCCGCTGCTCTTGTTCCCGTAAGTGCGAACGCCAGCAGCCCCCAGGACCCATTCATCGCCAGCCCCGCCGCAGTGGCAAGCATCCAGAATTCGTGGTCGGCCGTCCCGCAATATGCTCCGCGCCCGTGCTCGATACAGGTCACCTGGTCGACTCAACGGGACAGGCGGTATCTGGAGCAACGGTTATTGTCTTCCCGGTCCCGAAGGTCACCGAAGCCGACCAGCCACTCACACCTGTCGCCCGGGCCACGACCGACTCCGACGGAAATTACACGCTCCACCTGCCGACTTCGCAGCAAACGTTGCTACAGAACGCCGGGGATGCGGACAGTCTGAACCTGCACATCATCGCGTTCTACCCGGGCGGTATCGCGAACTGGTTCATGCCTGCCCCGCTCGACGCCGCGACGCCCACGGCCACGGTGCCCGTGGCGGTTGCGACGCCCACGGCCACGATTCCCACGCCTACTACCGCGACCACGACGCCCCCGGCCCAGTCGCCCGCGACCACTGAACTCACACTGCAGCAGTTGCCGGCAGGGAACGCCGCCACGGCCTTGGCCGCTGTCAGCGCAACGCCCGCGGGGGTGCCATCCGGCTGCTATATAGTCAGCCACACCGAGAACGCGAACGTACCGCTGGTAGTCGGCTACAAGTCGAACGCCAAATCAGGGGACGTCAACTACTCCCAGTACACGTATACCTCGGAAGCTGATCAAACGACTGGGGTTGGAATTTCTCTCAACGCCGCGAACACCGGATTCTCAGTTAACGGGACGACCACGCATACCTCAGGTGTAACAATCCCGTTTCCGCAGATCAACGGTTCGAGCAACAACTACTTCACGGTCAACAGCACATGGGATAACGACACCCTTGCCTGCCTAGTCACCGGTTTCTCGTGGACGGAGTGGTACTACGCTTTGAATAGCGTAAACACTGAGCGGGGAACTCCTGGCACGCCAGCCGTGGCAGCCGGCTACTGCAGCACGGAGGCCGGGGGTGTCGCCATTTCATACACCACGACTACCCAGTCGGAATGGAGCACTGGAGCCAGCGTTTCGAGCTACATCGGCATCAACCTGTCATCCCAGGACGGCTGGACCGGGAGTTCTGCTCTCACCTACGACCTCAAAGGTCAGGCCCCCATCTGCGGGGTGGACAACTACCCTAACGCGAACAATCCGTCAGCCGGCTACCTGCAAACGCATTAGCCTCGGCGTGACAGTCTGAATGCGGCGCACCGCGAACCCGAGGACTGATGATCAGGCATTCGAGAGCCGCGGCGCTCGCGGCGACGGCACTACTGCTTGCCGCCTGCTCGGCAGGCGGCAGTGCCGGCCAGCCGCTTGCTGTGGGAGTTGTCCAGGAAGGCGTGAAGGCCTGCGCCGAGGCACCCGACGTGGAGGCGCCGGCCACCGGCATCCCCGCGTGGAACTCGCCCGTAGGCTGGGCGCTTGACTGGTACTACAACAGCTCGCCGTCCCCGGTCGAGATAGAGTCAGTATCGCTCATCGACGCTCATAACCTGGTCCTGCACGGAACCTTCGTTTACCAGATGCGGCACTCCGAGCACCCGCTCGTTCAAGGCAGCGGGTGGGACCAGATGCACGTTGGGGCGGATCCCGGCGCGTGGGCAGCCCGCCAGGCTGTCCCCGGCGCGGTGATACCTCCGGAGACCTCCACCGTCTCCAGACCGGGGCCGAACGCACGCGACGTCTACGAGGTGGTCCTGGATACCTCGGCGAAGACCCCCGCGGGCGGGTGGGCGATCGGGCAGCAGGTGACATACCGCCAGGGCAGCACCCAGTACACGATCCGCTCCTACAGCGGGTACGCGATAGCCCCGCCGGGTAAGGACGGCCCAGAATGCCAGACCTGGGAAAACGATATCGCGGCCGCGTGGGCGCAGCGGTCCTGACAATTCAGCTACCGAACGAATCCGCGGTTCCCGTCTTCCGTCTTTATCTTTCCGGCGTTCGGGCGGCGCTCCAGCCGCGCGGCGACGGCGCTGGCCAGCGGCCCGGCGCAGTTGGCGGTCAGGTGCAGCAGGACGGGCGCGGCCAGGCTGCCGGAGCGTCCGCGCAGCGCCGAGAGCAGCACGCCCGCTGCCGCCGTGCCCGCCACGACGGTGGTGACCCCGGCGATCCGGGCGGTGCGTCCGGTCGCGAGCTGGTTGGCGCCGAGTGCCTCGGCGGTCGGCCGGATATGCCAGATGCCGAACATGGCGCTTTCCGCCGCGATCGCGGCGCGATCGGTCAGCACCCGGCGCAGCGCCGCGTGCAGCACGCCGCGGAACGCGATCTCTTCCCAGCCGACGGTGCCGACGGGAATGCGCAGCAGCACCTGGTAGGCGAGCTGCCGCGTGCTCAGCCCGGCGACCCGCTTGTCGCCCAGCAGGGGGCGGGCAGCGGGCACGACCGGGGCGAGCGCGAACGCCGCCGCCACCGGTGCCGCCGTCGCCGTGCCCAGCCGGAGCCCGGCCGCCAGCTTGTCCCGGCTCAGGCCGAGTTCGTCCGCGGTCAGGCCGGCGGCAGCGGCCGCCGACAGCGCCGCCGCGGCGGCGGCCGTGTTCACCGCCGGATACCAGCGCCGGTGCCAGTCTTCGCGCCCGGCCAGGTTGTTGTACCAGGCGAGCAGGGCGCAGGCGGCGACGGCGAACGCCGCATCGCGCGGACGGGCACCCGGGCGGCGCAGCGGGCGCCGTGCTTTCAGCGACGGTGCTATCCGAGACGGTGCTCTTCGAGACGCTGCTTTCTGACCGGCCATGGTGTCAGTCGCCCGCGCGGACCAGGCCGCTTTCGTAGGCGAAGACGACCGCCTGGGCCCGGTCGCGCAGCCCCAGTTTCGTCAGGACGTGGCTGACGTGCGTCTTGACCGTCTGCTCGGCCACCACGAGATAGCCGGCGATCTCCCCGTTTGTCATGCCGCGGGCGACGAGCGCAAGCACCTCGGTCTCCCGGTCAGTCAGGTCCTTGACGCTTTTGCGAGCGGGAACGCGAGGGCCGCCCATCCGGGCGAACTCCGCGATCAGGCGGCGAGTCACCCCGGGCGCCAGCAACCCGTCGCCGGCCGCCACCACCCGTACCGCCTCGGCCAGTTCGCTGGCCGAGGCGTCCTTGAGCAGGAAGCCGCTGGCGCCGGCGCGCAGTGCCTCGTACACGTAGTCATCGAGGTCGAACGTGGTGAGGATGAGAATGCGGGGATGATCGTCCGTCGCCGCGATCTGCCGCGTCGCCTGGAGGCCGTCGAGCACCGGCATGCGG
This sequence comes from uncultured Actinomycetota bacterium, assembly GCA_963785645.1. Taxonomy (GTDB): domain Bacteria; phylum Actinomycetota; class Actinomycetes; order Streptosporangiales; family Streptosporangiaceae; genus Trebonia. The sequence continues at coordinate 54,347 of CAWAWG010000008.1, read as the reverse complement.
ACATCCATCAGGATGACGTCGGGGTTCAGTCTGGCCGCGCTGGCGACGGCTTCCTGCCCGTTAACGGCCTCGCCGATCACCTCGATGTCTGGCTGCGCGTTGAGCAGGGTGGAAAAGCCGGAGCGCACCATTCCCTGGTCGTCGGCCACCAGCACCCGGATAGTCATGCATCGTCCCCATGGCGGTCGGCGTTTATCGGCAGGATCGCGATCACGTGGAACCCGCCGTCCTCGGTCGGTCCCGTATGCAGGCTGCCGCCGAGCATCGCGGCGCGTTCCCGCATGCCGATGATGCCATGGCCGCCGCGGTCAGCGCTCACTCCGGTGGCGCCGGGGCCGGCGGCATGCGACCTGGCACCGTTGCGGATGTCGAGGCCGACGTGATTGCCGCGGTAGGAGACCCGTACCGCGACTTGTGAGCCCGGCGCGTGCCGCATGGCGTTGCTGAGCGCCTCCTGCGCGATGCGGTAGGCGGACAGGTCCACCCCCTCGGGCAGCGTGACGGGATCACCGCTGGTGGTAGCCGTCACTGAAAGGCCGCCGCCGCGCGCTGACTCAAGCAGGGCGTCCAGGTCGCCAAGACCGGGCGCCGGCGTAGTGTCCGGCCGGTCGGTGCGCAGCACGCCGAGCACCCGGCGCAGCTCGGTCAGCCCGGTGAGCGCGCTGGTCCGGATCTCGCCGAAACACTCCACCAGCTCCGGCGGCGGTGCCTCCGTCTTGTACGGCGCGGCCTCGGCCTGGATCGCGATGACCGACATGTGGTGCGCGACCACGTCATGCAGTTCCCTGGCGATGCGCTGGCGCTCCTCGAACAGCGCCCGTTCGCCGGAGTGCCGCTGTTCTTGCTCGGCCAGCCTGCTCTCGCCGCGGCGCCACGTGCGGACGACGGCACCGAGCAACAGCGGGATGGCGGTGAGGAAGAAGGCGGCGGCCAGCGATGACCAGTCGATGACCGCGGCTCCGAGCAAGGTAGCGACCGTCGCGGCGATCGTGATCCGCGGCCGGCAGCGCACCGTCACCGCGTACAGGCACAGTTCGTAGACCAGCACGCTGGTCGGCAGGTAGGCGGACGTAGCCAGCGCGTGCGGCGGGAGTACGGCGTTCGTGCCGACGATGGTCAGCGCGGACGCGGCCAAGGCGGTGAGCGGGAAGCGGGTGCGCAGCACCAGCGGCGCACTCGTGACGAAGGCGACAAGCAGCAAGGTTCCGGCGTTCACGGCGACGGCGCCGTGGCTGGTGTGCTGGCTCCTCAGCCACGAGTTCCCGGCGAGGAAGCAGACCAGCGCGGTGATCACGTCGACGACCTCGACGAGGTCGAACCGTCCGCGCACCAGCCAGCGGTGGCGCGGTGGCGGCGGGCTCGTGGTGTCGGTCACGAACGTCGTCGCGATCCTGTGCGCAGCGTTCACGTCCACACCCTCAGCGTAGGCAACAGGGCGGATCATTCCGTCACTCAAGCGACGTATTTCTAACCCCCTACTCCCGTAGGGGTGGTACTAGCCGGCGGCCGTGTGGCCCGCCCGCGTATGGGCCCGGCCGGCCGCGCATCGTGCCCCGCCTCATACCAGGGGACGGCCGGTGAGAACGGCTCGCCGGGCCGACGCGGACGAGCATGCCGCGTCCGTAACTTCGGCGTTCGGAGCCAGCCAGCTCAAGAACGCAGAAGGGACGCCGTCATGAAACTTCGCAGTCTGGCCATGGCATCGGTCGCCGCCGCCCTGCTCGCCACGGCCGCCATCGCACTGCCCGCCGAAGCGGCCCAGCCGGGGGACCGGCCCCAGCCCCTCCCGGCCCTGACCAGCCAGGCCCTGACCGCGCGCTACCACGCCGACTCCCGCGCCGTCACCGCGGATGAGGCCTCGGCCCGGCAAGCGGGGAACCCGCAGCTGGCCAGCGCCCTGGGATCGCTCGCCGCCCATCAGGTGCTGTTCTTCGACCCGCGCGGGCAGGGCCTGGCCGGGGTGGTGTTCGGCAACCTGGCCACCGCCTCCCGGGTGGCGATCCTGGTGCCGGGCTCCGACACGACGCTGAGCACGTTCTTCTCCCGGGGGACGGCGTCGCCCGGTGACGGCGCCGCCGCGCTCGCCGCGCAGGCGCGCCAGCTCCAGCCGGACGCCCGCCTGGCGGTCATCGCCTGGCTCGGCTACCAGACCCCGGCCATGCTGAGCACCGCGGTCCTCACCTCGGGGGACGCCGAGGCGGGGGCGCAGGCCCTGCGGCCGCTCGTGACCGCCCTCGCACAGCGCGGCGACCAGGTGGCGCTGCTGTGCCACAGCTACGGCTCGGTGGTCTGCGGGCTCGCCGCGCCCAGCCTGCCGGTCACCGACATCGCCGTGTTCGGCAGCCCGGGGATGGACGCGTCGTCCGCGGAATCGCTTGACACCACGGCCCGGGTATGGGCCGGGCGGGGCGCCAGCGACCCGATCAGGTTCGTGCCGCACGTCCAGCTGCTCGGGCTCGGCTTCGGCGCGGACCCGGTGTCGCCGGCGTTCGGGGCGCGCATCTTCGCCGCCGGCCCGGGCGGTCACAGCGCCTATCTGGACCCGGGGTCGGTCTCGCTGCGCAACCTCGCGGAAATCGCGCTCGGCGCCCCCGGGGCGGTGACCCAGTGAGCAGGCATCCCTTGGCCACGGTCCGGAAGTTCGCCGCCCGCGTCGACGCCGCGACGCCGGCCAGCCGTGACCGCACGGTAGACGCGCTGCGCGCGCTCGCGATCGCCGGCGTCATCGGCGGCCACTGGCTGGTCACCGCGCTGGTGCCCGGCTCGGCCGGCGGCGCCGCGGTGCTGCGCGACACCAGCCCGATCGCGTCGATGCCCTGGCTGGCCCCGGTTTCCTGGGTCTTCCAGACCCTCGCGGTGTTCTTTCTCGTCGGCGGCTATTCAGCGGCCCGCGGCTACCACGGCGGCTACCGTGCCTGGCTGGGCAAGCGGCTGGCCCGGCTGGCCCGTCCGGTAGCGGTGCTCGCGGCGGTGTGGCTGCCGGTCACGGCCGGCCTGTGCCTGGCCGGGCTGCCCGGCGCAGGAGGTGCATACCCTGCTGACGCTGGTGATCGACCCGCTGTGGTTCCTCGGCGTGTTCGCCGGGCTGACCGCGCTCACCCCGGTGGCCTGCTGGCTGGTCAGCCGGTTCGGCGCGTGGGCGGCGGCGGCGCCGGCCGCGGTGGTGGCCGCCGCCGACCTGACCCGGTTCCACCTGGGCGGCCCCGGCTGGGTGGGCTGGATCAACCTCCCCGCGGGCTGGCTCGTGCCTTACCTGCTCGGCGTCGCCTGGGCGTCCGGGTCGCTGCGGGGCCGCCAGGGCCCCGCACTGATGCTCATCGGCGGCGCCGGGCTCACCGCTGTCCTGATCGCCGCGGCGGGGTATCCGGCCAGCATGGTCGGCGTAAACGGGGCCGCCATCTCGAACCTGAACCCGCCCACCCTCGCCGCGGTGACCTTCGGCGTCGCCCAGTGCGGACTCGCGCTGCTGGCGCGGGACCGGCTGGCGCGGTGGATGCGCCGCCCGCTCGCCTGGGCGGCGGTGGCCACGGTCAACCGGTCGGCGATGACCCTGTTCCTCTGGCACCAGACCGCCTTCATCACGGTCACCGCGGCGGCCATGCTCGGCGGCCGGGTCCCGGGGCTGCTCACCGCCCCGGCCGGCGCCGCCTGGATTGCCGAACGGCTGGCCTGGCTGCCGGCTTTCGCGGCCGTGCTTGCCGCCGGCTGGCTGCTGCTGCACCGGTTCGAACACGGCCCCGCCCGGCGCCGTTCAACTGATTACCGGCGCGGTGTCCTGGGCCGGGCACACCGCTGGCGGGCATATCTAGTGGCACGCTTAGGTTGGGGCAGAAGCCGGGCGGTGACGCCACGTGGTGCCCCGGCAACCGAAACGATGACCGGAGGGGACGATGAAGGCAGTACAGTTCGACCAATACGGCCCGGTAGACGTGCTTGACGTGCGCGACGTCCCGGTGCCCGAGCCGGGACCAGGCGAGGTCCTGGTCCGGGTCAAGGCGGCGGGCATCAACCCGGGCGAGTCAAAGATCCGGGAGGGAGCGCTGCACGAGCGCTGGCCGGCCACGTTCCCGTCGGGCCAGGGCAGCGACTTCGCCGGGGTGGTCGAGAAGCTCGGCCCCGGCGTCACGACCGTCGCGATCGGCGAGGGAGTGATCGGCTGGGTCGACACGCGTTCGAGCCAGGCCGAGTACGTGGCGGCGGAGGCGCCGAACCTGGCCCGCAAGCCGTCCGGCCTTCCCTGGGAGGTCGCGGGCGCGATCCCGGTCGCCGGGTTCACGGCCTGGGCCATGGTCCGCGCGGTCGACCTCAAGCCCGGCGACACGGTCGTGGTGGCCGGCGCCGTCGGCGGCGTCGGGGCGATCGCCGTCCAGCTCGCCCGGCGCAAGGGCGCGACGGTGATCGGCGTGGCCGGCCCGTCCAACCACGACTGGCTCACCCGGCACGGCGTCATCCCGGTGGCCTACGGCGACGACCTGGCCGAGCGCATCCGCGCCGTTACGCCGGAGGGCGACGCGGTCGACGCGTTCCTCGACACCTACGGCGGCGACTACGTGGAAATCGCGCTCAACGAGCTCAAGGTGAGCCCGGAGCGCATCGACACGATCGTCCGCTTCGACGCCGCGGCGAAGTACGGGGTCAAGGTCGAGGGCAACGCCGCCGGGGCGAGCGCGGCGACGCTGGCCGAGCTCGCCAACCTGGTCGCGACCAAGCAGCTGGAGATCCCGCTGGCGCAGACGTTCCCGCTCAGCGACGTCCGCGCCGCCTACGCCCAGCTCGCCCGGGGACACGTGCGGGGCAAGATCGTGCTGACCGTGGCCGGCCACTAGCGGCGCAGCGACCGCGACATGTCCGGGGTATCGTTCATGTCGCAGCAAACCGCCCCGGCTAGGAGCCGCCCCGATGACAGCCCGGCAGCAGATCGCGCGCCTGCTCCCGCTCGTGCTGCTGGTCGTGCTGGTGATCGCCGGGCTGCGGGGCGCGGTGCCCGTGCCCCGCTGGAACGGGCCGCTGCGGACCTACGGCATCGCGATCGGCATCGCGCTTGAGGTTGTCTTCGCCGCGCTGCTGGTCGTGGTCCGGGCCAGGGACGCGGCGGCAAGCCGGGCGGCGGCGTCCCGGCCGTACGACCCCGCGGCCGACGAGCGGGACATCGAACCGCCGCAGGCGCTCCGCTTCACGCTCAAGTACCTGCTCACCGCCTGCATCCTCGGCGTCGCGATCGCCCTGCTCACGGACCTTCACCTGCACTTCCTGACCAAGGGGAGTCTCCCCAAGGTGCCGATCAGCAAGCCACGGATAAGCCTGAAGTCCGGGCCGAAGGCGGGCAGCGGAAGCCTGAACATTCCGCTCGGGCCGATCCTGTACACCCTCCTCATCGTCGCCATCGTGGCGGCGGTGGCCGTCACCATCTGGTGGTCGACGCGGCTGCGCCGCGCGGTGACGCCGCACCTCGTCGCGGACACGACCGCCGAGGAACTGCGCGAAGCCGTCGACGAGGCCCGGGCCGCGCTGGCGAGCATCGACGATGCCCGGGCGGCGATCATTGCCTGCTACGTGGCGATGGAACGTCGGCTGGCCGACCGGGGAACGGCGCGCGGCGCGGCCGATACCCCCGATGAGTTCCTGGCCCGGGCGGTGGCGTCCGGCGCCGTCAGCAGCGGGCCCGCGGGCCGTCTGACCACGCTGTTCTACGAGGCCCGCTTCTCTACCCACCCGCTCAGCGCCGGCCAGCGGGACGCCGCGAGCGCGGCCCTCGACGAGCTGGCAGCCGAGCTCGCCGCGGAACTGGCCGCCAAGCCGGAAGCCGACCCGGCATGAGCTGGCGCTCGGCCCGGCCCGAACTGGCCATCGCCGCGGTCGCGGTCACCGTCGCCGCCCTGGCCGCCGGGGCCGTGGCGGGCTGGCCGGGCGTCGTCGTCGTGGCCGTCGCGACGACCGTCATCGCCGTGCTCCTGCTGCGCGGCGTCATCCCCAGGTCGGCCGCCCAGACCCTGCGCCAGCGCCGGGACAAGCAGCGGGCCCGCCCCATCTCCGGCTACGCACAGCGCAAGTACGTCGTGGCCACCAGCCTCCAGAGCCGTCCGATGTACGAGTCGGACCTGCGGCCCGTCCTGGAGCACATCCTCGCCGCCCGACTGGCCGAGAACCACGCCGTCAACCTCTACACCGAGCCGGACAAGGCCAGGCAGGCGTTCTGCCAGCGCAGCGGCGACGAGAGCCTGTGGCCGTGGATCGACCCGCGGCAGACCCTCGCCGAGGGCGAGCGCCCGGGCAATTCGCACGGCATCCCCAGCCGGACCCTCTCCCGGCTGATCACCCGATTGGAGCAGCTTTGACCCGGGAAGAGCCGATGGCTACGGAAGAGACCGCGCGGCAGGCGGAAGCCGTGCTTGACGAGCTCGGCAAGGCCGTCGTCGGGCGGCGGCGTGCCCTGGAGCTGGTCCTCATCGGCATCCTGGCCGGCGGCCACGTCCTGCTCGAGGACCTGCCCGGCCTGGGCAAGACGCTCATCGCGAGGTCGTTCGCCCAGGTCCTCGGCCTTGACTTCGCGAGGATCCAGTTCACCCCCGACCTGCTGCCGAGCGACGTCGTCGGCGCACCCCTGTACGACCAGCGCAACGCCGAGATGGTGTTCCGCCCGGGCCCGGTGTTCACCCAGCTCCTGCTGGCCGACGAGATCAACCGCACACCGCCGAAGACCCAGGCCGCCCTGCTCGAAGCCATGGGCGAAGGCCAGGTCAGCGTGGACGGCGAATCCCGCAGGCTCCCGCAGCCGTTCATCGTGCTCGCGACCGACAACCCGATCGAGTACGAGGGCACCTACGAACTCCCCGAGGCCCAGCTCGACCGGTTCCTGATGCGGCTGCGCCTGGGGTACCTCACCGCGACCGACGAGACGGACATGCTCCGCCGCCGGGTCGACCGCGCCGCCGAGCAGGTAACGCTGACCCCGGTCACCGATGCCCGGGGCCTGCTCGCGATGCGCGACTCGCTCGAGGAAATCGAGATCAGCGACGACCTGCTCGACTACGTGATGAAGATCGTGACCGCGACCCGCAGGGACCCGCAGATCCAGGTCGGCGCCTCACCGCGCGGCGGCCTCGCCCTGGTCCAGCTCGCCCGCGGCCAGGCCCTGCTGCACCGGCGCGACTACGTGATTCCCGACGACATCAAGCAGGTCGCGGTCCCCGCCCTCGCCCACCGGATCACCCTCCGCCCCGAGCTGTGGGTCCGCCAGGTCTCCGCCGACGACATCGTGTCCCGGCTCCTGGCCGGCGTCCCCACCCCGAGAACCGACCCCCGCGCCGCCCCCGCCACGGCCCGCGCCGCAGCCCGCCAGGTCACCGGCTAATCATGATCATCCCGAACGAGCCCGGCTTCCTCCCCTCGCGCCCCGTCATCTCCAGGCCCGGCGGAGCGCCAGCGGTACTCGCCTGTGGCCGCCGATCCACGTCCTTCACTGAAACCAGTCAGCGCACCATGCCGCACCTGCTCTCCAGGGAGAGTAGATCGCTGGTAGCCCTCCGGCGCACTCATCGATCCATCATCTTCGCTGGGCGTATCCGGCGGGTCGGCGCTCAACCGGCCGCCCGCCGGATATTTCGCCCGCCGGGCGATATGCGACGTTGGCGCTATGCGCATGGTAACGATGATCACCGTCTTTGCCTGGCTGGCCACCGCCCCGCTCTTCCTCCGTGTGGCGGCCGGGTAATGAGATCGTCGGCAGGGATGAGCTGATGTCCCCTTCCGGCCGGAAGTTGCGTGACCGGCTCGGCCAGATCGGTGCTGCCGTGTCCGAGGCGGCACCCGTGGGTCCGGGCCGCAATGGACCCGCTCGCAAAGGCCGTGACCGCGATGACCCTGCCCTCAAGGCCGCCGCGGTTAGTCTCGGCCCGTCGTCCCCGGCGCGGGCCGAGGAGGTGAAGGTCAGCTGGCGGCCGTCCAGGCACGCCCGCCGCCTCCTGACGCTCGCGGCGGCCGCGCTGCTGCTCGCGCTGCTCACCAGGAACCCGGCCCTGGCGGGCGTCGCCGGCCCGCCGCTGCTGCTCCTCGGCATGGCCCGGGTCGGGCCCGGCCGCTCCGGCGGAAGCGGCCGGCCGGACCACATCGGGGTGCGCGTGGGCCTGACCTCGACCCGGATGTACGAGGGCGAGCCGGTCGCCGTCGACGTGTCCGTGGCCGACGACGAGCACGACGCCCGCTGGACGTTCGAACCCGGCCGGGGCGTCGACGCCGGCAGCGCCGTGAGCGTCAACGGCCCCGCGGCCCGGTTCGCGTTCGAGGTACCGCGCTGGGGTAAGCGGGGGATCGGCACGGCCACCCTCACCCTCCATGACCGCTGGCGGCTGACCGAAGGCCGGGTCACCTTCCCCCTCCCGTCCGTCGACTGCTACCCGTCCCCGGCCGTCCAGCGCACCGAGGTCGTGCTGTCCCGGCTGCCGAACCGCCTCGGCGAGCACCGGGCCCGGGTGCCGGGCGACGGAACGGAGTTCAGCGGCATCCGCGAGTTCGTGCCCGGCGACCGGCAGCGCTCGATCAACTGGCCGGCCACCACCCGCCGAGGCCGCCTCCAGGTAAACACGTTCGCCGCCGAGCGGTCGCAAGACGTGGTGCTGCTCGTGGACGCCACCTCGGACGTCGGCCAGCCCGGCGAGTCCGCGCTCGACCTTGGCCTGCGCGGCGCGGCGGGCGCGGCCCGCGCCTACCTGAACGGACGGGACCGGGTCGGCGTGATCACCTACCAGTGGGGCGGCGTGCACTGGCTCGCCCCTTCGCTCGGCCGCCGCCAGGTCTACAAGATCCTCGACGTGCTGCTCGCGTCGGATACCGGCTACGCGCGCGGCAGCGTCTTCAGCCGGCTGCCCCGCGCCGCGCTGCCGCCCGGTTCCCTGGTTGTCGCCTTTTCCCCGTTGCTCGACGGCCGCTTCGTGGAGGCGCTGCGGGACATGCGCGAGCGCGGCTTCTCCCTGATCGTGGTCGACGTGCTCAACACCGAGCCCCCGGTGCGCCGCCGCTTCGCCGACATCGCCGCCAGCCGGATCTGGCGCATGGAGCAGCAGGCGATCCGCTTCTCCCTCCGCGAGCTGGGCGTTCCCGTCGCCGCCTGGGACGGGGTAACGCCGCTCGACCTTCCGCTCGCCCCCTACACCCGCCGCCCCCTGGTAACCCGCCGATGAGCAGTTATGACCCAGGGGGGCGGACAGGCCTTGCGTCGGCGGTAGGCACGCGCATCGCAGCGGCTCTTCTCGGTGCGGCGTGCGTGGCCTGGACCGCGACCCCGCTCGTGCACAAGGGCCTGGCCCAGTTCGCGCTGTTCGTCGCGATCGTCGCGGTGACCGCCGGCGCCCTCAGGCTCGCCTTCGCCGACATCCCGCAGCCAGAGGACGCCTTCTTCGCCCCCGGTTACGTGCGCGCCTGGCTGACGTTCCTGCGGCTGCTGCGCACCCCGCCCTGGGAGGAGACGGCGGTGCTCGCGATTCTCTGGCTTGAGATACAGCACCCGGTCCGCCCCTGGCCCACGGCTGCGCTCGGTGCCGGACTGCTGGCCTACCTGCTGACGACGCACATCGCCGAGTCCGGCGCGGAGGCGGCCCCGCTGCTGCGCCGGCACGCCAAGCTGCTGATCGTCGGCGCCTGCCTGCTGGCCCTCGCGGCCGGCTTCGCGATGATCCCCGCCTCGGCCCCGGGCGCGGGCTCCGCGATCCTCCGGGTGATCGCGGCCGCCGCCGTCATCGCCGCCACCGCCCTGGTCCTGCCCGCCTGATATTCGCCCGCCGGAAGCAGCAACCGTTCGGACATTCAGCGCATCTCTTAAGGCGTGGATACCCCCACGGAAGCGTTTCCGGCCATCGCGGACGCCAGAGCGCACGTCTCAGCTTTGTACCAGGCGCATTCCCTCCACCTGGTGCGGCTGGCCGTCCTCATGGTCGGTGACCAGTCCACCGCGGAAGACGTGGTCCAAGACGCCTTCCTCGGCCTGTACCGCCGCTGGTCGGCCCTGCACAGCGCGGACAGCGCCATCGGCTACCTCCGCTCCAGCGTCCTGAACGGCTGCCGCTCGATCCACCGGGTCAGTTACCGCCGTGCGGGCATCATCCTCGATCCCCCCGACGACGCCGACTCGGCCGAGGCGGAGGCCATGCTCGGCGAGTCGCACCGCGAGGTCATCGCCGCGCTCCGCCGGCTGCCGGTCAGGCAGCGCGAAGCCGTCGTGCTGCGCTATTACCTGGACATGACCGAGGACCAGGTTGCCCAGGCGATGGGTGTTGCCCGTGGTACGGTCAAGTCCTCCACCTCCCGGGGTCTCGCCGCTCTCGCCCGCATTCTCAAGGAGGGGGAGACCAGGTGAACATCGAAGACCGCAGGGACATCGAGGACCGCGTCCGGAGTGCCACCCGCGCCCGCGCCGCCCTCGTCCGCGACACCCGCGACCTCGAACTCCCCGATCACTTGGCGGACCGGGGTCCCTGGGCCCAACGGGACTGGGCTAGGCGAGCCGGGGCCGAGCGCGCCCGCCGCTGGGGCCCCTGGCTGATCCCGCTCGCCGCCGCTGCCGTCATCGTGGCGCTGGCCCTCAGCCTGGCCGTCGTCCGTCACGCGGCGGCACCCCGCCCGGCGCCGATCCCCGTGACGCCCGCGCCGGTACTGGCAAACGTTCCCCGGTACTACGCCGTCATTACCCCGAACAACCAAGCCGACTTGACCACCGCCTTCGCCATTGTCGACGACCACACCGGCAAGCAGCTCGTCGACTTCGCCGCGCCGGGAGACAGCACCATGGTCGACGTGAGCGCCGCCGCCGACGACCGGACGTTCCTCTACACGTCCAAGACCGTCGTGGGTGCCGAATCGAGCTGGTCGGCGACGGTGATCCGCCTGTTCCCGGACCAGGGCCAGCTATGGTCAGAAAAGACGTTCACCTTCGCATCCGTGGTCAACACCACGAACCCCGGCGCCACCACGTACCTCGACACGGTGCTCTCGCCCGACGGCCGCGCGTTCGCCGTCCTGTCCGAGAAGGCGACAGGGAAGACGACCGTGACGACGAGGCTCCAGACCTACCTGATAACGGCCCGGGCCGAGCCGAGGACGCTAGCGCCGCTGCGCACCTGGACCGCCACCGGGCAAGGCGCCGTCGGTACCGCCACGAGCACCGTCACGAGCGCCGGCACGCTTTCCTGGCTGTCCGACAGCCGGCACCTGGCCTTCACCGCCGGGACGTCCGCGACCGGCGCGGAGGAACGGGAAATAGACACCACGGCACCGAGCGGCAACCTGCTGAAAGACAGCCGGGTCATCTTCCCCATGACCCAGCTGAACCAGGCATCTTGCGGCGCGCTGAGCCTCACGCCCGATGGCGGAACCGCCATCTGCGGTACCCAGGTCGCCACCGAAGACGGCAAGACCGCTAGTGACTGCGGGGAACTGGGGCTTGGCTTCGTCGCCTACTCCGTCCCGGCCAGGCAAACCCGTCCGCGCCCTGGCCAGCGACGGGCAGGCCTGCCAGGCCGGGACCGCCGTCCCGGTGTGGTCCGACCCGGAGGCCCGCGACGTCATCGGGCTCTTCTCCACCTCATGCGGCGGCGCTTTCTCGACCGTACTCGGCGCGACCGTCGGCGGCCGGTTCTATGCCCTGCCCCTCCCCGAGACACCCCTGAACGGCACCGCGATCGCGTTCTAGCCCCACACGTCCCATCAGCAACCTTCAAGGAACCGCTCAGCCCCAGGCAAACTTCGGGGTGCGGGGTACGTCTCTGATATGTGGATCCATTGACGGAGATACCCCTCCCGGCCCCCGAGTCCTGGACCGGGGCCGGGGGCGAGGCCGGTGCCGGGACCCCGGCGCTGCCCGGGGACGACGCCGCGGCCGGCAGCCAGGTGACCGCGCTGTACACGGCGCACGCGACCGGCCTGGTCCGGCTGGCCATGTTCATGCTCGGCGGCGACCAGGGCGCCGCCGAGGACGTGGTGCAGGACGCCTTCCTCGGTCTTTACCGCCACTGGGACAGGCTCAACGACCCGGCGCGGGCGGTCGCCTACGCCCGCTCAAGCGTGCTCAACGGCTGCCGTGACGCGCTGCGCAGGAAAGCCAGGAAGATCCCGGCCGCCCTGCTGGAACCGCACGCGGAATCCGCCGAGGCGCGAATGCTGCTCGGCGAGGAGCACCGCGAGGTCCTAGCGGCCCTGCGCGGCCTGCCCGCCCGGCAGCGGGAGGCGGTGGCACTGCGGTACTGCCTCGGTCTCGCGGAAGAGGAAGTGGCCCAGGCGATGAAGGTCAGCCGGGGGACCGTCAAGTCCGCCTCGCACCGGGGGCTCCGCGCCCTCGCCCGGATCCTGAAGGAGGACCAGTGACCGTCGAAGACCGCCTCCGCGCCACCACCGACGCCGTCACCGCGGCCATGCGCCCGGTCCGCCCGCTCGACCTCGGGCGGGACGCCGATCACGCCAGGGCTCCCGTCAAGCAGCGCCGGTCCCGCCAGGCGCGCCGCTGGTCGGGCTGGCTGATCCCGCTGGCCACCGCAACGGCAATCGTCGCCGTCGCCGCGACCCTAGTAGCGGTCAGGGGCCTCACAGGTACCGGGCCGGGACCGCGATCCACGTCCCCAGCCACATCCACGTCCACCGCACCGCTTTCCGACAGCGTTCCCCGCTACTACGTCTCGCTTACCTCCACCGGCACCAGCGCTGGGGGTGCACCGGTGGCGAACGCGTTCCTGGGCGACTCGATCACAGGCAAGGTACTGACTACCTTCAAGCCGCCGTCGGACGCCGTCTTCGCTTACGTAGCTGGCTCGGCGGACGACAGGACATTCGTCCTGGAAGCCAAGGAGGGCCCTCACCTTGGTCCTGCAGGCTCCGAGGCAACGGGTACAGGACCGACATCGAACATCTGGTACATACTCCACCTGACCCCGGGTGCCGCCGGTCAGCCCCGGTTGACCCGTGTCCCGATCGTCTCCCCCCTTGGCACCCAGGCGGTAGCGGTGTCTCCCGATGGCCGTACGGTCGCCGTCCTGTCCCAGGCCACCAGCGAATTCTCCCAGACGGTGAAGCCCTCCGGGGCCGCCGTGCTCCGGACCTACTCGCTGGCCACGGGCCAAGTGCTCCGCTCCTGGACGGCGCCCGCGCGAGACTCGTCGCTAGAAGCGTTCGAGGACCTGTCCTGGCTAAATGACGGTCACACGCTCGCGTTTGTCTACCCGAACATGGCCGCGCAACGCTACGTGCGTACCCTGAATACCGCCAGTCCCGGCAGCAACCTGATTACCGACAGCCGGACGGTGTTTTCCGTGCCAACCGGCCACACCTGCGACTCTGTCCTGCTGATGACCGGAGACGGCAAGTCAGTGATCTGCGGTGTCTTCGCGGCAAACAGCGGATGGTGCACCACGGGACAACTGGCACTGAACGCCTACTCCGTGGCGACGGGCAAGCTGGAACGCGTCCTGTACCGCTACCAGGGCGGTTGCGAATTCGGTACCACCCAAATCGCGTGGGCCCCCTCCGGTACTCTCGCCATTGCGTTGATCACGGTCAAGCCAGTCAACCCCAACTCGCTGGTCACCAGCATCGTAGGCATCGCCATCCCGGGCAAATTCACCTCGCTGCGTGTCACGTCGATAGCGGGCGGCTACGAAGCGCCCGGCGCGATCGCCTTCTGATCTCGCGGCGGCAACCAGAGACGACGGCAGGCAACCTTTGGGTGCGAGCGGCATGTAAGTAGATGTGGAACCGCTGATGCACGCTCCGCCGGATCCCCGCACGCCGCCCGAGGCGCGCCAACGGGTGACCGCGCTCTACCAGGCGCACGCGCTCGGCCTGGTCAAGCTGGCCAAGGTCATGCTCGGCGACCAGGGGCAGGCCGAGGACATCGTGCAGGACGCCTTCCTCGGCCTGTACCGCAAGTGGCCCGGCCTGAACCACCAGGACCAGGCCCTGGCCTACCTGCGCGCCAGCGTGGTCAACGGCTGCCGGACCGCGTACCGCGGCCGGACCCGTCACGACCGCGCGCTGCGCCTCACCCCGACTTCGCCGGACATCGCCTCGGCCGAGGAGAACGCCCTGATCGGCGAGGCCAACCGCGAGGTCATGGCCGCGCTGCGCGCCCTGCCCGCCCGGCAGCGCGAGGCCCTCGTGCTCCGCTACTACCTCGACCTGACAGAAGAAGAGACCGCCCAGGCCATGAGCGTCAGCCGCGGCACGGTCAAGTCCGCCACCTCCCGGGGCCGCGCCGCCCTGGCCCGGATGCTCAAGGAGGACCAGTGAGCATCGACGACCGCATCCGCATCGCGACCGAGGCGACCGCCGCCACGGTCCGCGAGATCCGCCCCCTCACCCTCCCCGACGACCAGCCCGGTACCGCCCGGCCCGCCCGCCCGCACCGGCGCCGCACCCTCGGCTGGGGAAACTGGCTCGTCCCGCTGTCGGCGGCCGTCGCCGTGATCGCGGTCGCCGCGATGCTGATTGTCGTCCGCGACCTGCCCGGCGAGCACCACTCCGCGGCCTCAGGACCGCCGGTCCCCTCGTCAAGCGCGTCAACCCCGGCCAGCACTGACGGCGTCCCCAGGTACTACGTGGCCCTGAGCGGGCCAAACTTCATCACGGCGAGCGGGCGGTCCGGGGTGATTGTGGGCGATGATCAGACCGGCTATATCCTCTCGGTACTCTCTCCCTCCGGGCAGAGCTTCACCGGCGTGACCGGTGCCGCCGACGACCGGACGTTCGTCCTCAGCAGTTACGACACCGCCACGCGGCAGACCAACTGGTACCTGCTCCGTATCACTCCCGGTGCCGAGATGCGCGCTCATCTGACGAAGCTCCCCATCAAGCCGCTCGCGGCTCAGCCCGCCGGCCTCGCGCTGTCCCCCGACGGCCGCGAACTGGCCGTCATGTTCGCCGGCGCCGGCATCGAGCTGCAGACCTACTCCGTATCATCCGGTGCGCTGCTCGGCACCTGGCACACCGGCACCGCCTACTGGATCCCGAGGTTCGCCGGCTCGAACTCGTACGGCCTTTCCTGGCTCGCCGACGGCCGTCACATCGAGTTCAGGTTCGATGCCTACGCCCAGAATTCCGATACTCACCTGGTCACGGTCCGCACTCTCGACGTGACCGCCCCCGGGCAAGACCTGCTGACCGACAGCAGGCTCGTGCTGCAAACGCCGCTCGGAGCCACGTCCCCCGCTCCGGCCGAACCCTGCGCCGTCTCGCTGGCCGCCCCCGACGGCCGAACGGTAATCTGCGGCGCGTACCTGCTACCGGATCAGCAAGACAAGGCGTCATGCACCGCTTCGTACCCGTCGTTCACCAGCTACCCGACGACCGGGAAGCCGCCCCAGGTCCTCTACCGTTACAACGGCCAGTGCCAGGGCTCGCTGGCCCAGCCGCTGTGGACCGATTCCTCGGGCAGCCAGGTGATCGGTCTGTTGTCCGGCGGCGGGCAAGACACGAACAGTGCCAACGTCTTCCTCATAGCCGCCGGGCATTTCACTTCGCTGTCCGCGCCGGTGGCCGGCTATCTGTCCCAGTCCGTCACCGACCCCGGCGGCATCGCCTTCTAGCCCGCCCAAAAAGCTGCGAAAGGGAGCAACCCGGTGCGGGGCTCTGCGTCTCAGGGACGTGAAGTCAATCACGAACGCGGCGGCATCCCCCGGCGCGATCACCCCTGAGGAGCAGGTCACTGCCCTCTACCAGGCGCACGCGCTTGGCCTGCTCCGCCTGGCGGTGATCATGCTCGGCGACCGGCAGGCCGCGGAAGACGTCATCCAGGACGCCTTCCTCGGCCTGTTCCGCCGCTGGGGCGCGCTCGACGACCCCGAGCGCGCCCTGGCTTACGTCCGTTCCAGCGTGTTCAACGGCTGCCGCACGGTGCTGCGCAAGCGGGCCAAGAACCGCCAGTTCGTGCTCGTCGACCCGGACGTGGAGTCGGCCGAGGCGCGGGTCGTGCTGGGCGAGGAGTACCGCGAGGTGCTCGCCGCGCTGCGCCGCCTGCCCGACCGCCAGCGCGAGGCGGTCGCCCTGCGCTACTGCCTCGACATGTCCGTCAACGACGTGGCGAAAGCCATGGGCATCACCGAAGGCGCCGTCAAGTCAGCCACCCACCGGGGACTCGCCGCGATCAACTGCATGCTCAAGGGGGAGTCATGACCCTGGAAGACCAACTTCGCGCGGCGGGCCGCGCGGTCGGCGACCAGGTCCGCGACCTACCAGACCTTGATCTCACGCCGCACTCGCCCGACTCGAACGGCAGCAGCCCGCGTGACCCGCGCCGCTGGCTGACCACGTGGCTGATCCCGATGGCCGCCGCCGCGGCGGTCATCCTGGTTGCGGTGTCGCTGGTGGCCGTGCGGACCCTGTCCGGCCCGCCTCGGCCTGGGCCCAGCCAGTCCCCGGTGGCAACGCAAGTGTCCGCGCCCATCCCGGACCAGGTGCCGGCCTACTACGCCGCGATCACCAAGACCGCCGCCACCGCCCCCTACGACGTGACCATCGCCAAGACCGCCACCGGCCAGGCCCTGTTCACCGTCAAGCCGCCTCAAGGCGCGTCGTTCACCCAGGTGACCGCGGCCGCCGACGATCAGACCTTCGTCATCTCTATCTCACCGCTCACTGGAGGCACGTCCTTGATGCACGCCACACTCGGCTGGGGTCTGCTGCGGATCAACCCGGACGCGACCGGTTACACGTTCCGCATGCTGCCCATCCCGGCGCTGTCAGGCAGCGCCCTTCTCGACGGGTTCGCGCTGTCGCCGGACGGAACCAAGCTCGCCGTCATGTTCATGGTGAACACCCCCCTCGTGAGTACCGACGTCAGCCTGCGGGTCTACTCCGTCGCCACCGGGAAGGCGCTGCACACCTGGCAGAGCGGAAAACAGACCGTATACGTGGGCTACAACAGCACCAGCGATAACGACGACATCAGATGGCTGGCCGACGGTCAGGAGCTGTCCTTTGTCTGGTTCGCGGAGCAGCAAACGGGACAGCAGGCTGGCACATCCGTTCCGGAGCTCAGGCGGGTTGACCTGACCAAGCAAGGCACCGGCCTCATCGCCGACAGCGCGCTCGTCACGGCGCTGACCGGCTCGGTTCCCGGACTCTGCGACATGGTGCAGCCGGCCGCCGACGGTGACGGTGTGCTATGCGGGATGGCGCCCCAGTTCGCGACGGGACAGGGCGCCGCCTGCGCTTCCCCGGAGCTGCCGATGAGCTTCTACGCCTACTCAGGCGTGCCGGCCACGTACCGGCTGCTCTACGCGGTGCCGGTGCCCAAACAGCTCAAGGGACAGTGCTACGACGGGAACGCCGACGTGCTCTGGTCCAGCCAGTCGGCGTCCGTCATGGTCGCCATGGTCTCCGTGCCCGGTCCGCACAGCGGTCCGTACACGAGCGTCATCGGTGTGATCTCCAACGGCCGGTGGACGCAACTGCCGGCCAGCGTCCTCGACCTCGCGCCGACAACCCAGGACATCCCGGTCGCCTTCTAAACACCGCGGCCAGGGCCTCCGGGTCAACGGCGGCAAGTTCCTCAGCGGTCGGCTCGTGCCCCAATCGCCGCACAAGATCACGCGGGGCGGAAAATGCCCGTTCCAGTGGGACCTGTTGATCGAGTAGCATCGCGATTAGGAGCGCAAGTGCGTTCCGTGACAGCAGCTCGTTGGCTTCGTCGTCAACCGGCAGCGAGATCGGCACAGCGCCCCTTCAGGGTAACCGGGTAAGATTGGAACCACGGGCTAGGCTGTTGGTCCCGGTGGGTCCGGACGGATGGAGTTCATCATGTCACCGAGCACCAAGGTCGGCATCGCCGGGATCGTTCTCGGGCTGATCCTGCTGGCCGTTCTCCCGTGGTGGGCCGCATTCGGCATCATCATCGTCGCCGCCGCCATTCCGGTCGGCGGTTACCTCGCACTCGACAAGTCGCAGCGCCGCCGCCTCCGGGCGATCCGCGAGCGCCAGCGGTAGCTGTCCCGGGAGTCCTCTTATGGCAGTACGTCGGCTCAACCACGCGGTGCTGTACGTCAACGGCCTCGCGCGCGAGGTTGAGTTCTATACCAAGACGCTCGGTTTCGAGGTGAGCGTGGAGATTCCCGGCCAGGCGGCCTTCCTGCGCTCCCCGGGCTCGGCCAACGACCACGACCTGGGCCTCTTCGAGGTCGGCGCGGGTCACGTCGACGGCCGCCCCCAGGTCGGCCTGTACCACCTGGCCTGGGAGGTCGGCACGCTCGCCGACCTGGTCGAGACCAGGCAGAAGCTCATCGACGCCGGCGCCCTGGTCGGTGAGAGCGACCACCGAGTGTCCAAGTCCCTTTACGCGAAGGACCCGAGCGGCATCGAATTCGAAGTCCTGTGGCGGGTTCCCGTTGCGGACTGGGAAGCCGAACAGGCCCTTGAGGGCGGGTTCACCGTCCCGTTGAACTGGGACCGCACCCTCTCCCGCTGGGACCCCAACCAGAAGACCGGCGCCGCCGCGGACTCTCCCACCTAGTCGCGTCAGCCTCGGCGGGTAGGCGGGAACGGCTGGGTGGGGCTTGTCCGGTTGCCCGGCGGGTTGGCGCCAAGCGGGGCGCGGAGCCGGGCGGTGGCGACGACCCGGGCGACGAACGTGATGATGATCGCGATCGGCAGCGTCTGGGGCAGCGAGGCCGACGGCACGAACGCGACGACGGCGAACGCGGCCGCCACGCCGCCGAAGGCGACGGCCAGGGCGGTCATGACCCGGCGGCTGAGCACCGTCCGGCGGACCAGTTGCCGCGCCTCGCTCGGCAGCCGCGTGAACATGACGGCAAAGCACACCAGGGTGGCGGCCGCGAGCGTGCCGAATCCGGCGGCCAGCGGCAGCCGGCCTATGTGCGTCACCGCCGGGATCCAGAGCAGGACCATCGCCACCAGCACGAAGACGTAGATCATCCGCGACACCGAACGCACGATGACCACGTCGATGTTCCTGCTGTAGATGTGCTCGCCTGGTGTGGTCCGCGCCGCACTGATGAAGTGCCTGATCGCGCCGACCGTGTCATGGCGCCGCAGCCGGATCCGGCCCAGTTCGTTCATGGCACCGCTGTGCGACGGATCAAGGGCCAGGGCGCGTTCCTGATGGGCGCGCGCCCCGTCTAGATCCCCGCGTGCGAGGGCTACCTTGCCGGACAGAAAGTGGACGTCGGGTTCGTTTGGCGCGAGCTTTCTTGCCTCGGCCGCCGCGGCGGCGGCGGTAGCGGGCTGACCGGCCGCCAGCGCGGCCTGCGCGACGCACACATGGGTCTGCCAGAAGGCGGGGGCGAGCCGCCGTGACTCCGCCGCCGCCCGCAGCGCCTCGCCGTGGCTGCCCAGGTGCATGAGCGCGTTGGAGGCCAGCCGGTGCGGCCATTCCTCGACCGGGTCGATGGCCGCGGCCCGGTTGGCGGACTCCACCGCCTCGGCGAAGCGGTCGGCGCCCAGGTGGGCGCGGGCGAACAGGCACCAGGCGCGGCCACTGCCGGGGTCCGCGGAGACCAGGCGAGCGAGCAGGGTCGACGCCTCGTCGTAGCGCCCCAGGTCGAGCATTGTGGCGGCTCGAGCCAGCTCCTCTTTGATCTCCGTCATTGATCCCCCGGAGGGATGATCCCCCGTTCCGCCGGGACCCACCGCTGGGCGGCAGGGGTTCTCAAATCAGGCGCCTTTTACGCAGGTATGCCACGAGATCATCGTATGCTCCGCCCTCGTTTGCGAACAGCGCCACGTTCCGCGCGGTCTCGAACCAGGTGCCAAGCGAAGGCCGGACCTCGCCGGCGGCCGCCTCCAGGTCCTCCTGGCCGATCAGCCGGGGCTCGCCGCGCTGGACCGAGTCGAGCAGCGCCCGTTCGGCGGCGGTCTCGCAGATGTGGGCGATGTCCGCGCCCGAGTACCCGTCGGTCAGCCGGGCCAGCCGCGCCAGGTCGATCCCGGCGACCGGCCGGTCCCGCAGGTGATAGCGGAACACGCCCTCGCGGGCCGGCCCGTCGGGCGGCAGCACCAGCAGCGTACGGTCAAAGCGCCCGGGCCGCCGCAAGGCGGAGTCGACGTCCCACGGATGGTTGGTCGCCGCGAGCAGGAACACCCCGGTGTTGTCGGACGCCACGTCGTCGAGCTCAAGTAGCAGCTGGTTGACGGCCGAGCGCATCGGCGTGTTCCTGAGCTGTGACCGCTTCTGCCCGATGGCGTCGACCTCGTCGAGGAACACCACGCACGGCGCGTTCCGCCGGGCGGCCTCGAAGAGCTCGTGGATGTTGCGCTCGGAGCGCCCGACGAACATGTCGATCAGGTCCGCGAACGACACCGTGATGAACCGCGCACCGAGCTCGCCGGCCACCGCGCGGGCGATGAACGTCTTACCGCACCCGGGCGGCCCGTACAACAGCAGCCCGCCGCGCAGGGACTTGCCGTAGAGCTTGCGGAGCTCGGGATTGCGCATCGGCGCGAGGAACGCGGCCTCGAGCCGCTTCTTGACCTCGTCGAGCCCGGCCACGTCGGCCAGCGTGAGCCCCGTATGCTCCGCGTCGTACGCACGGGCCTCGTCGAGCCCCGCGGACACCGAGTCCGCTTCGCCGACAAACATCGTCGGCAGCACGTCGCGCAGCTCATCCTCGGCCTGTGACCAGTCGTAGCCTTCCGCCGCCGCGCCGTCGGCGGCCTCGGGGGCGGCAGGCCCGCCCTGCACCGCGGAAGGACCGGTGGCGGGAGAGACGGAGCCACGGACCCGTTCGGATGAGTCCTCGTCGTCGGCCGACGGGGACGCCGGCGGTCCGGGGACCTCGGCCGGGGACGTGAGCATCCTCATCGCCTCGGCGTTCCCCGGGTCGCGCTGCAGCACGGCACCGAGGTGCCGCACCGCCTCGTCACGCTGCCCGGCGCGCAACAGCATCGTCGCGAGGTGAAGGCGAAGCGGCACGTCGTCGGGCATCGCGTTCACCGCGTTCCGCAGGCTGTCCAAGAGCGGTTCAGGTTCCATGCGTCCGTTCCGGGGAGTCGGGTGCGATCACTCCACACTACGGTCCCCGCTACCCCAACGCGCACGGACCGCCCAAGTACATTTTCCGCCTAAAGCGATGCGGCCGGATCCGCCAGATGTGCGTGCCCGCCGGGGGTCGAGCCCGCGGTCCGCAGCCGAAGTCACCCGCCAGCGAAGCAGTCCCGGGTATACCGGTCGAGCACGCACAGTGTCCGCCGCCGCGTGGTCCGCCTCGCGCCGCAAGGTCCGCGAGAACTCGCCGGCCGCCGGCAGGCCCACGTTTGCCTCATTAACTAAAAACACCGACGAGGCGATCGTCCAGGATGGAGGTTTCCGGCCGGTTTTCGTCCTAGTAGTTATGAATTAGTTATTCCGAACGAGGCCGTGTTTCACCGAATTACCCGCGTGTATTTCTCTGGCTGACCCGGGTGGGACGTTCGGTCGGGAACCGAAGATAGTGGATAGCTGTACTCGTCAGGGCACGTACAGCGATCCACTATCTTGTTAGCGGGAAGATAACAGCAAGAAAATCGGATTAGCAGGCTTGGTCGGCGGCGGTGGAGTCGGCGTTCAGTGTGTTCACCGTCGGCGTGGGGACCGAACCGGACTTGACGTCGGCCTGGACCGTCTTGAGCTCGGTCAGCAGGCGGTCCAGGGCCGACTTGACGGAAGCGCTCTGCGCCTGGGAGACCGCGCTCGTCAGGTCGGTGATCGACGTCGACATGTCCACGGCCAGGACGGCCTGCGTGGCTTGCCCGTTCAGGTCGTGGATGGTCTTGTTGTACGAGGTGAGGGCGGTGCCCGAGTACGCCTTGCAGCCTGGATCGGAAGAACCGCCGCTGCTCAGCAGCTTCGGCGCGACCACCACAGCGCCAACCGCGACGACGGCAAGCACGCTAGCGCCCGCGATAAGCGCTTTGTTCCTGCTCGAAGACGGCTTCCGGTCCGCGGGCGGGTTCTCGTTCGAGGCGGACGGCCTCACGGCCGCGCCGATGTCCAGGCTGGTTCCATCGGCAACGTTAGTTGAAGGACCGGGACGCTGGCCCTGACCCGGACCCTGGCCCTGGCCCTGGCCTGGACCCTGACCACCTTGGCCTAGACCTGGACCCTGACCTTGGCCCGGACCCTGACCTGGCCCCTGACCTGGACCGCCGCCTCGCCGCAGGGCAGACAGGCCTGCCGCCGGGGTCAGCGACCCGAGCCGGGCCCACGCGTCGGTGATGCGGCGGCGCACGGCGGGGCCGGGGCCGCCCGGCCCCCCCGGCCCCCCGGGGCCGAAGCGCTGGTCGTAGCGCTGGTCGAAGCCCGGTCGATGCGGTGCGGTCGGCGGCGCCTCTCCCTGGAACTGCTGTGCTCCGTGGAACTGCTGCCCCTTGAACTGCTGTCCAGCCGGCGGGAACTGGTCCTGCATCGGCTGTCCGCCGGGAAACCCGCCCGGTGGCGGCGCGAACCCTCCAGGCTGTCCCTGGTACCCGCCCGGTGGTGATCCCGCGCCCGGCGGGCCGAACCCGTTCTGGGGTGCGAAGCCGTTCTCGGGCCTCGAACCGGGTGGCGGTGCGGAACCACCCGGTGGGGCGAAGCCGTTCTGCTGCCCGGCCCCGTTCTGGCCGGGCGCGGCGCCGTGCCATTGGCCGGCACCGCCCGGCGGCCCGGCGGGCGCCCCGCTCGGCGAGTAATCGTTCCGTTGGTCGTAGCCGCCGTTCTGCGGGTAACCGGGCGGGCCGAAGCCGGGTTGCTGAGGCGCCGCATACCCGCCCGGCGGCCCGAAGCCGCTGGACGGATAGCCGACGGGCGGTCCGAACCCGTCCGGGCCGTACCCCGACTGGGCAGCGGTGCCCGGCTGCTGGCCGAACCCCCCCGGTGGAAAAGTCCCTGGTTGCTGACTCGGCCCGGGCGGTGAGGCGAATCCCGGCGGCGGGCCGAAGCCGGGTTGAGGCTGGTATCCGCCGGGAGCGCCGCCGTAGCCGGCCGGCCCACCCGACCTCCCGGCCGGATCCCATGGACCCTGCGTGCCTTGCATGCCCTGCGTCCCCTGGCCCGGGAAACCAGCCGGCGGCTGGTCGAGATACCCGCTGGGCGGGCGCTGGCCGGAGTAGCCATCCGGCTGCCCCTGGTAGCCCCGCTGCTGCCCCGCATAGCCGGGCCCGGGGCCGGGATACCCGCCCGGCGCTGCCACGGTCGGAGCTCCGGCGTTGCCGTTATAGCCGCTGGAACGGTAGCCGTCCTGGCGGAAACCGGCCGGGCTGGGCCCGCCCCCGTCGAAGTCCGGTCGGGAGTACGCCTGGTCTTGCTCGCCTGTCCGCGGCCCGGTAGTCCCGTTGAACCAGTCGGCTGCGTCCCGGGGCCCGCCCGGGCTATTTGCCGGTCCCGCGTACCCGCCCGCCCCCCCGGGCAAGGTGGCATCGTCTCCCTCGTCACCGCCGGCCGGGGAAGAAGACGGCGCGGCGGGCAGCGCACGCGCCTGGCGGGCAGGCAGCGCAGGGCGAACCGGCCGCCTTCCGGGTGGATACGGCGGCTCTGAAGTAGACGACATGGCTAGCTAATCCGTTCTGTTCCCGGGGAACGACCCCCGTGCCCCGGGAACCTAACCCGATGAAAAAGCGATGATATCGGGGCATCGAACGCGCCGTCAGACGAAGCCGTTGCGGCTAAGGCTGGCCGGGTCTGGCTCACCCTGGGGGAGCGAGACGTCACCGGTCACGTCCGCGGCAAGCCGGATCTGGTCACCGTCCACCAGGCGTACCTCGTTGCCGGGATGCACCCGCTCACCGTTGACGAAGGTCCCGTTGGTGGATCCCTCGTCGCGGATCATGGCCCGGCCGCCGTCGTCGACCATTACGGTCGCGTGCCGTCGTGACACGTTGTCGTATTGGCCGAACGCGGCCGCCACGAGAGACTGAGCCGGGTCTCGGCCGAGGATCACCGAGGTTCCCGCGGGGACATCGACGTTCCCGGTCGGGAACGCGATCCGCAGCACCACTAGGGACGGACGCCGCCGGGCGCCGGGCAACGGTGCCCGGCACTGCATGCAGACGACGTCGGCGGCATCCTGGACAGGCGTGCCGCAGTTCGGGCAGATCGCCCTGCTGTCGTCTCTTCGGATGTACTGCTGGGAGACGGTCGGCGACGGGATGTCGTCTTCTGGGTAGGGGGCGTGCGGCAGGTTGGCGCCACACCGGAAGCAGATTAGGTCCTCCGGCTGCACCCTAATGCCGCAGTTCGGGCAGGTCAGGATCGCCATCTCCTCGCTCTAAGGCGGTAAGCCGTTGCCAGCTACCATACCGCCGATGCGCGTTCGGCGCAGTAGTCTTCCAAGCCGAGAGGCCTGATGCTGGGGAAGGTCGCTGGTGACTCTGTTGTTACGGGTTTCTTATGTCACGCGGTCCCCCGGCGAGGTAGCCTTCCATAAGCCTCTTGGGCCATATCGGTCTAGCTCAACTGTGGCGGTCGGGGTGGGTACCGCCAAAGTTAAGGGTGATTCCCGGTGAATGCCGGGTCGGGGGCTGCCGATTGATGATTATATGTCCCTACCCGTTTTGTAGCGCTAACTGGAAGAGTTGCCCTGTGCTGGTCCAGGTGGCCCCCTTGAAGCTGCGAGGTGTGAAGCGCAGTGCGTAGACGTTCGATGACCAACGGAAACGGCGGCCCGCCGACGCCGGCTTCCGGTCTTCCGGCAACCGGAGGCGGAAGCCCGTCCCAGGGCGGATCGTTGGCTGTTAGCCCGGGACCTGGTGGCCCGGGATCTGGCGCCTTTGCCGCCCCACCGGGTCCGGCGAACTTGCCTGTTCCCGCTGCCCAGTCCCCACAAGGCGGTGTCGTGGTTCCCGCTGCGGGCCCGGTACCGCGCAAGGGTTCGATGTTCTCGATCAGCAACTGGCGCGTGCGCTGGCGGCTCATCGCGATCATCACCGTGCCGACAGTCACCGCCCTGATCCTCGGCGTGATCCAGATCGTCGGCTCGGTGAACAACTACTCGTCCTTTAAGCGCGTACAGGATCTAGCGAACCTGAACGCGCTCGTGGTCAACGCGGCGGGCCTGCTCGCCGATGAGCGGGACGACACCGCCGGCTACGTGGCGGCGGGCGGGCAATCGGGCGTCGCGGCGTCCGCACCGCTCAAGAACACGGTGCTGAGCGACCAGGCCAAGACCGATGCGGTCACGAGCCAGATCACCCAGCAGGCTCAGTCGATCGTCAACAACAGCGCGTACCGCGCGCAGACGGTCCTGGACCTGAACAACGGCGTGCTCGCCAACATCACCGACCTGCAGTTCATCCGGCAGGCGGCGACGACGACGAAGGCCCCGGCGCTTTCGGTGATCACGAACTACGACCGTGTGATCCAGGCGTTCATCACGTTCAGCAACGACGTCGCGGCCGGCACCGGCAACGCGACGCTCCAGTCTGATGTCTCGGTGCTCAACGCACTGCTGCGGATGGAAGACGACGCGTCCTTGCAGCGCGCCTTCCTCTACCAGGCGCTCGCCAGCCCGCAGCCGGCCCTTACGCCGAGTGCCCTGCAGGATCTCAACCAGGCGACGGAGCAGCAGCAAGCTGACACCACCGCCTTCCAGCAGGCGGCGACGGTCAGCGAGCAGCAGACCGAGAGCAACGAGGTCGCGGGTGCGCAGGTTGACGAGGCGAAGAGTTCGGAAGAACTCGCTGTCGCCTCCGCCAACACGGGCAAGCCGCTGACCATCGGCGCGCCGCAGACGTGTGTCAACCTGGACCCGGCGGCCTGCTGGCTGTCCACTCAGTCCACCCAGATCAACGACATGCGCCAGGTCAGTGACCAACTGGTCGGCGACATCACGGCGCAGGCCAACTCGCTGGAGTCGAGCTCGCTGCACACCGCGGTCGAAGTCTCCATCGCCACGCTGCTCCTGCTGATCATCGTCCTGCTCATCACGACCTTCGTGGCGCGCTCGATGATCCGTCCGCTGCGCAAGCTGCGGACCGACGCCCTTGAGGTCGCCGGCAGCAAGCTGCCGGATATGGTCCGCAGGCTGAGCGAGAGCGAGGGCGGCGACGCCTCCGCCGAGATCGAGCCGATCGGCGTGACCTCCACCGACGAGATCGGTGAAGTGGCGCGGGCGTTCGACCAGGTCCACCGGGAAGCGGTCCGGCTGGCCGCCGACGAAGCAATGCTGCGCGGCAACCTGAACGCGATGTTCGTCAACCTGTCGCGCCGCAGCCAGTCGCTCATTGAACGCCAGCTCTCCCTGATCGACAACCTTGAGCAGACGGAGCAGGACGCCGACCGGCTCTCCAGCCTGTTCCGCCTTGACCACCTGGCGACTCGTATGCGCCGTAACTCGGAGAACCTCCTGGTCCTCGCGGGCCACGAGGGCGCGAGCCAGGCGGTGGAGCCAGCCGGTGCCGCTCGTCGACGTGCTGCGCGCCGCGATCTCGGAAATTGAGCAGTACGAGCGGGTCGTGCTCAACGTGCAGCCCGGCATCCAGGTCATCGGCCAGGCCGTCAACGACGTCGTGCACCTCGTGGCCGAGATCGTGGAGAACGCGACCACGTTCTCACCGGAAGACACCCAGGTATACGTGACCGGCCAGCCGCTCACCAGCGGCGGCGTGCTGCTCGATATCACCGACAACGGCGTCGGCATCTCCGAGCAGGAGATGGCGCACGCGAACTGGCGCCTGGACAACCCGCCGGTGGTGGACGTCGCGGTGTCCCGCCGCATGGGTCTGTTCGTGGTCGGCCGCCTGGCGGCCAGGCACGGTGTCCGGGTCCGGCTGCGGCACGCGCAGTCCGGTGGTCTCACCGCGCTGATCTGGCTGCCCGAGTCGGTCGCCGCCCCGGACAGCGCCCAGCCGCTCGGTCGGCTGCGGAAGTTCGAGGCGGACGACTACGGCCCCGCGCCGTCCCTGTCCGCACCGACCCAGGGCGGATCTACTGGCGCCTTCGCCGCTCCGGCGCCTCCGGCGCCCCTGCCGGGCGTACCGGCGCCGACGGCCGGCGGTAATAACGGCGGCTTCACCGGTGCGGCCGCGACCGCGGCCCGGATCCCGCGGCTTGGCGGCGGTCCGGCGGCAGGCAACGGCAACGGCGGCGGGAACGGCAACGGCAGCGGAGGCTTCAGCGCCTTCGGTACCAACGGCGGTTCGGCCAGGCCCGCCCCGGCCGGACCCGCACCGACCGCAGCCCAGCCGGCTGCCACCGGGCCGGGCAGTGGCACGATCGATTCTCCCGGTGGTCCGCTTCCCGTGCGCACGCCCGGCAATCATCCGCTGGGACCGGGCGCGCCCGCGAACGGCGGCCCGGCGGCGGGTGGTGGTAACGCGTTCGGTGGTGATACCGCGTTCGGTGGTGATACCTTCGCCGGTGGTGACTTCTCTACCACCCGGATGCCTGCACTGGGCGGTGACGGAGGATCCGCTGGGACCGGACCGATACCGAAGGTTCCCCCGGCAGGCACCGGCAACGGCATTGGAGGTACCGACGGCAGCCAGGTGACCATTCCGCCGACGGTCGGAGCCACGACGGACCAGCGCCTGCCGATCTTCGACTCCCTGGAGTCGGACTGGTTCCGGCGAAGCGGCAAGACGCTCACTTCGACCGCGGCCACGGCAGCGGGTCAGACCTGGAGTTCACCGGCTGACGAGGGGTGGCGGGCCGCGCGTATTGTTGCATCGCCGGAAGCGGGAGAGACAACCACGGCCGGACTGCCAAAGCGTGTACCCCGGGCGAACCTCGTGCCCGGTTCGGTCGGCGGCGGCGGCGAGGAGACGGAGGACGCGCCACCGGTTCGGTCGGCGGAGACGATCCGCAACCGGATGTCGAGCTTCCAGCGCGGCGTTCGCGAAGCACGTGCCGCCGGTCCCCAGAACGAGGAGCCATAGGACGCATGAGATCCACGAATAGAGCCATCGGAACTAGAGGAGGAGCCTGTATGTACGGGCGAGGAGAGGAGCGCGCGTGAGCACGCCAGGACGCCCGGTCCAGGACCTCAATTGGCTGATCACGAACTTCGTGGAGCGGGTCCCGGACGTGGCCCATGCGGTCGTCGTGTCCTCGGACGGACTGCCGCTCGCGTTCTCCGCGGGGTTCCCCCAGGAGCGCGCGGATCAGCTCGCTGCGGTCACGTCGGGACTGACCAGTCTTACCCAAGGTGCTTCCCGGGTCTTCGAAGGCGGCGCGGTTGTCCAGACCGTGGTCGAGATGCAGCGCGGCGTGCTGGTCATCATGGCGATAAGCAATGGTGCGAGCCTCGCCGTGCTCGCGGCCTCCACCTGCGATCTCGGGCTCGTCGCCTATGAGATGACCCTGCTGGTCGAGCGCGCAGGTCGCGTGCTCACCCCTGCAACGCGTGGCGGCGTGATGCAGGGAGCCATGCCGGGAGACGGAAGGCGATGAGCTGACCCGCAGGCGGTTCAACCTCGGGGGACGTGGTGTCGGGGCTCGGCCGCGGCGGTGACGACCGCGGTTCGCCCGCATGGCAAGGTCAAACCAGGACCGGGTCATGGGACGAGCCGCAACAGCAGCGCCAGCCGTATCCTCCGACGCAGCAGCAGCAGTTCCCCGCCGAGGAGGAGAGCGGCTCGACACGGCTAGTCCGGCCCTACACTGTTACCGGCGGCCGGACGCAGCCGCGGTACAAGCTCGCGCTCGAGGCCTTGGTGAGCGCGACCGTCTATGAGCCGCGCGACTTGTCTGTGCTTGCCCCGGAGTGCCAGGCGATCCTGCAGTTCTGCCTTGACTGGCGCTCCGTCGCCGAGATCTCCGCGGTGCTGCGGATGCCGCTCGGCGTGGCGCGGATTCTGGTCGCGGACATGAGCGCTGACGGCCTTGTCCGCATTCACCAGCGTGACGACTCCGAGGGCCGACCCGACCTTAACCTGCTCGAAAGGGTGCTTAGTGGACTCCGTAAGATCTAGCGTCGCCAGGCCGCACGGAGGCGGCGACGCGTCGGCGATGACTTCAGTGAAGATCGTCGTCGCCGGCGGCTTTGGTGTGGGCAAGACCACCTTCGTCGGTTCGGTGTCGGAGATTACCCCGCTGACCACCGAGGCGGTCATGACCGTGGCGTCTACCGACGTCGATGACCTGTCGCATGTTCCTGACAAGAACACCACGACGGTCGCCATGGACTTCGGCCGGATCACGCTGGAGAAGGACCTGGTGCTCTACATGTTCGGCACGCCCGGACAGCACCGGTTCTGGTTCATGTGGGACGACCTGATCCAGGGCGCGATCGGTGCCGTGGTCCTCGTCGACACGAGGCGGCTGGCCGACTCGTTCCCGGCGGTTGACTACTTCGAGGCGAGCGGCCTGCCGTTCGTCATCGGCATCAACGGGTTTCACGGGCAGTTCCCGCACCGCTCCAACGACGTGCGCGAGGCGCTGGCGGTCCCGCAGACCGTGCCGATCATCCCGTGCGACGCGCGTAACCGCGAGTCGACCAAGGCCACGCTCGTGACCCTGGTTGAGCACGCGATGTCAATGCAGACGGCAGGACGTTACTAACTAACCTCTCTTAGAGCGGGGTGCTGCCAAGCCCCGCTCTCAGCATGCCCTGTATTGCGTCGATGCTGTGCTGCGTGGGCACGGAATCGAATCAGATCGAATCTGTTTTACGCCGATTGCCGCAATCGTTCGCACAATTCGGCACAATATGGGGGTAACTCCGGACACAAGGGGGCCCCGCAGGTGAGTGACCGCTACTACACGACGAGCACCGCGTTCCTTGAGGCGCTGGCAGAGGCGGGCATCACCTACATCTTCGCCAATCTGGGCAGCGATCACCCCGGCATCATCGAGGCCCTGGCCCAGGCTCGGGCCGAGGGCCGCGACGGTGACCTGCCCAAGCTGATCATCTGCCCGCACGAGATGGTGGCGCTCAGCGCCGCGCACGCCTACGCTCTCGTCAGCGGCTCCCCGAGCGCGGTCATCGTCCACGTGGACGCGGGCACCCAGAACATGGGCGGTGCCATCGGCAACGCCGCCCGCGGCCGGGCACCCGTGCTGGTCTTCGCGGGAACCGCCCCCTACACGCTCAACGGCGAGTTGACCGGCACCCGCAACGAGTTCATCCACTGGATCCAGGACGTGCGCGACCAGCGCGGCATCATGCGTCCCTACGTCAAATATGACAATGACATCCGCACCGGCAGGAACGTCAAGGAACTGGTGCACCGGGCCCTTCAGATCGCGAACAGCGAGCCCAAGGGCCCCGTCTACCTCACCGGCGCCCGCGAGGTCATGGAGGAACCGGTAACGGGGTACGCGGTGGACCCGGCCACCTACCGCCCGGTCGAGCCCGCGGCGCTTACCGCCGAGGTCGCGCAGGAGATCGCGGCTGCGCTCGTCGCCGCGCGCAATCCTCTGATCATCACGGGCCACCTGGGCCGCGACCCGGAGGCGGTGCCCGCCCTGGCCGATCTCGCCGACCTCCTGGCGATCCCGGTCATCGAGTCCGCCGCCTTCCGGATGAACTTCCCCGCCGACCACCCCATGCACCGAGGATGGCAGTTC
The DNA here is from genome assembly GCA_963785645.1 of uncultured Actinomycetota bacterium. GTDB lineage: Bacteria > Actinomycetota > Actinomycetes > Streptosporangiales > Streptosporangiaceae > Trebonia. The sequence goes on along the minus strand of CAWAWG010000008.1, from coordinate 23,899 downwards.
ACCACCGCGAAGCAGAACCCGCTGCTCGCCGCGGCCGACGTAGTTCTCGTGCTTGACAGCGACATCCCGTACATCGAGTCAACCAGCAAGCCGGCCGACGACGCGGCGATCTACGTGATCGACATCGACCCGCTCAAGCCCAGCATGTCGCTCTGGCATGTCCCCGCCCGGCGCAGTGCCGCCGCCAACAGCCGGGTTGCCGTGGAGCAGATTGCCGCGTCCGTTCGGGAGACTGGTCTTGATTCTGACGTTGTCGAGACGCGTCGGGCCAGGGTGACGGCTGAGCATGACGCGCAGCGCGCCGCCTGGGAAGCCGAGGAGTACTCCGACGACGGGGTGATCACCAGCGCGTACCTCACGGCCTGCGTCCGTGAACTCCTGGCGGGCGAGGACGCGCTGATCCTGACCGAGGCAGTCACGAACTTCCAGACGGTCGCCGAGCACCTGCGGGTCAATACCCCGGGCTCCTACCTGGGCTCAGGCGGCGGTTCGCTCGGCTGGTTCGGCGGCGGCGCGGTCGGTGCCAAGCTAGCATTTCCCGAACGACTGGTGGTTTCTCTGGTCGGCGACGGTACCTACCTGTTCAGCGTGCCGTCCTCGGTGCACTGGATGGCCCGCAGGTACGGCACGCCGTCTCTGACGGTCATCTACGACAACCGGGGCTGGTGCGCCCCCAAGCAGTCCACCCTGGGCGTCCACCCCACCGGCGCCGCGGCCGCCGCCGACGACTTCAACGTCTCCTTCGACCCCGAGGCCGACCTCCCGGGCGTGGCCGCCGCGGCCGGCGGCGCGTTCGCGGCGACGGTCTCGGACCCGGCCGATCTCCCCGGCACCCTGAAGGAGGCCCTGGCCGCCGTGCGCGGCGGCCGCTCCGCGGTAGTGGCCGTCCACCTCCCCCTAGCCCAGCCGGGGCCGGCCGCGTAACGCTAAGCCGAGGCGTAAGCAGACCCCCGTCGCCCGAGGCCGTGACAGGGGTCTGCTGTCATGACGCGCGTAGCTTCCTGCGGTATACGTGCAGGCAGCTCTCCAGCACGCTGTCGTCCAAGGCATCAGGATCGGCCAGCAGGATTTCAACCGCCACCATCCGCGCCACGCTGGTTACCGCGACGGTGGGACCCTGGCGTTCACCACCGAAACGTGGTCGTCCTGCACCGCGTCGCTGCGCTGGGCGGTGCGGTAGTCCTACCCGCAATACCTCGAAGTCATGCGCCGCGCCGGATACCGCTGCTGAACCCCTCAGATTTGCGGTACTCTTGCGCCTGGCAAGGGGCGGTAGCTCAGCAGGTCAGAGCAGCGGACTCATAATCTGCCGGTCGTGGGTTCGAGCCCCACCCGCCCCACCTGGTGTGACCAGCGAGTTCGTTTGATCAGACTGTTTGCAGGTCATTACCCGGTTGCAGTCCCGGTTGCAGTTAGGCAGTAACAGCTCATCCCCAGCGTTGCCCGGGGAGCACACGAGGGGATCGAGTTCACGGTGGCTGATGGACTCATGGACCGCATTAGGCGTCAGCAGGAAGCCACAGCGGGTCGTGACGCGTACTTGGCAGGCGGCGATCAGATCTTCAATCCGGTCGCCCGGTCGGGCGAGTCGGGCGGCAGTTCGGGGGGAGACGACCGTACCCGGAAGGTCTTCGTCGTTCACGGGCGCAACGAGGCTGCGCGGTCGGCCATGTTTACGTTCCTGCGAGCGATCGGGCTAGCTCCGATCGAGTGGTCCGAGGCTGTGAGGATGACCGGCGAGGCATCGCCGTACATCGGCCACGTTCTGGACGCCGCATTCGGCGCCGCGCAGGCCATTGTGGTGCTGCTAACCCCAGACGATATTGCGTACCTCCGTCCTGAGTACGCCAGCGGCGATGACGATCGGGAGATAGAACCGCAAGCTCAGGCGCGGCCGAACGTGCTGTTCGAGGCTGGTATGGCGATAGGGCGAGATGCCAGCCGAACCGTCCTGGTCGAATTGGGGCAACTCCGGGCGTTCAGTGATGTTGCTGGTCGTCTTGCAGTCCGCATTAGTGACTCTCCGGCTAAGCGGAAAGATCTGGCCCAGCGGCTCGAAAGTGCCGGTTGCAGCATTACCCTCACCGGCAACGACTGGCTTACCGCAGGGGACTTCAGCGCCCCCCCGCCACCTGGCGGCGGGCTACCGCTAGGCAAGCGTGTCCCCAGCCCGAGCACCACGTCCGGCGTACGAATGGACGCCAGGTTTCATTACCGCAAAGGTGGAAGCCAGCTAGTCATAATTAATAACGGTCCGGAGAACATCCACGACCTTGACATCGAACTACCCGACAACCTCCAAGGGTTCCGAATTCTGGATCCCGGCTTCCCGATTGCCAAGCTTCCCGCAGGCAAGACCATCACGCTGCTCTGCTCGATCACCGCGCCAAGAAGCTTTACCTTCTTCGACTTGACCATTACAGGCAGGACAGCGGCCGGTGAATCGGTACGTCAAGAGATCTTTATCGATCTGGGAGTATGACGTGGGCGCCTACTCTGTCCCAATGCCGCTTGACGATGACGGCTTTCTGCGCCGACAGTGCCCTCACTGCTCACATCAGTTCAAATGGCACAACGGTCCAACCTCGGACAAGCCCGAAGGAATAGTGGAGCCGGCGGCATATCGCTGCCCACGCTGCGGAAACCCCGCCGGTCATGATGAGTGGTGGACCGACGAGCAGACAGCCTTCATCGAGGAGTCGCTGTCGGGACATGCGTTCCGCGAAGTCACAGACATGCTGGAAGACACATTTCGGGGCGTTAAAGGCATGACCTATAAGCCTTCCTATGAAGATGAGCCGGTTCAAGCGGCACTACTTCACGAGCCCAATGACATGATCATCGTTACGCCTCCATGTCACCCATGGGAACCGGTCAAGGTTCCAGAAGAGGCGACAGCACGAATTTTCTGCCTCATATGCGGCGAAGCCTTCGCAGTTTGATCTCCGGGTTCGCCAGGCCGGTTCCGGTCTGTTGTGGGTTCGAGCCCCACCTGCCCCACCTGGTTTAACCTGCGGTTTCTTCGCTCCGTGAGGTCCGGTCCACGCCACCCGGTTGCACTTCTGGTTGTGGTTCGGGCTTGTCCGCTCACTCGCGGACGGCCTGGAGAGCCTTCCGGATGCGCTCAGGGTCGCCGCTCGCCAGGGCCTCGGTCAGCGCCGCCGCGTGGCGTGCCTCGCCAGCGGACAGGCCCGCCGGTAGCTTTTCGTCGGGCCACAGCGCGCGCCCCATCAGGTCGGCCGCGTCGCGGGTTAGCGGGTCAGTCGGGTCGGTGTAGATGCGCGTGGTGCTGATCTGGGCGTGTCCGAGTATCCGCTGTATCACGTGCATGTCGACGTGCAGCTCGCCGAGCAGCGTGCCGCAGGTGTGGCGCGCGTCGTGAAGCCGCGCGTCTTTCATGATGCCGGCTTCTTTGAGGAGCGCTTTCCACTCTTCCCAGTCGACATGCGAATCGAGCGGGCGGCCGTTCGGCTGGCACCAGACCAGGTCCCAGTTTTCCCAGGCGGACCCGGCCGCGTCGCGTTCGGCGTCCTGGTCCTCGAAGTGCTTTCGCAGCATCAGGACGAGCGGGGAAGGGATGGGTACGGGCCGTTTCCGGCCGCCTTTCGGCCTGGTGAACCTCCAGCCGCCTTTCCGCTCAGGGCACGCTTTCGCGTGTCGCTTGCAGTCAGGCGCGCAAAATTGCGGGCACCTCCCGCCGTGCTCGGTGCAGCCGGGCGGACACGGCCTCCGGCAGATGTGCTTTCGCCCCGACGTGCGCTGTGCCTTGGGGCATTTCGCCGGGCACGGGTAACGGTGCCATTTCTCACCGCACGAATGCGGATCGGCGCACCCGTGCTTATAGCGGTCGTGCTTAAGCTGCCAGTCGACGAACAGGACGGCCTTATCAAGATCGACATACTGTCGGCGGAGGCCGAGTGCCTCCTGCTGTCGCAGCCCGAGCGCGAGGCCGACCGACCACCGGGTACCGTTCCGGCGGCCAGCAGTCAGCCGCAGGAGCGCGCGAGCCTCAGCAGCGGTAAGCGTCTCGCTCTCAGTTTCCACGGGCTGCGGCCCGTCGATCAGCGTGCAGGGGTTGCGGAAGATGATTTCCTGCCGTACCGCGATCTTCAGCGCGCGGGACAGGATGCGGTGAATCTGAACAATCGTGTTCGGCGCTAGTCCTTCGTCCCGCAGCGAGGCGTAGAACTTGTAAAGGTGATCGGGAGCCAGCCGATCGAGGCGGTGGCGGCCGAGTTTCGGGATTATCCACCGTTCGATTTTCGGCCGGTAGGTCTTGTCAATGGTGTTCTGCGAAACGCGCTGAGGCGCGATATCCGTTATGTAGGTTCGCATCCATTGCGCGATCGTCGGCGGCTTGCCGGGCTTGCGTGTCTTGTTGGCGTCGCGTTCGGCCTCCAGTTTCTGGACCTTCTTAGTGGCCTCGGTTTCATTGGCCCCGGTTCGGTGCCGGCGGTTGGGTTTCCCGTCCGCCTTGGTGCCCATCGTCACCCAGCCGTGCCACTTGCCGTCACTGCCTTCGTAGATCGATGAGCGGCCGTTCGGTTTCCTGCCACCGCCGAGGGTGCTCACTGGGGTCCTTCCTTACCGGCTGCGCTGCCCGAGGTAGGGCGCGGGCCGCGCGGTGAACGAGCGGTAACTTGCTTCTTTGCTACCGCGCGCTTCTTTGCTTCCTCGCGCTCCAGGAGGTTGACGTACTCAAGGAGGGCCGATGCAGGTATGCGACGCCCACGGCCTTGGCCCAGCGAACGGATACGCCCGTCACGAAGCTCCTTGTACATCTCATTTCGGCCCAGGGAAAGCATCGCCCTGGCCTCTGGGACACGGAATAGGAGCTGAGAACCGGGGACTATAGCGGGCATTGTGCCCACCCGGACCTCGGGGGATTGGACGCTGCCAGCGGTGCCCAGCTGGCGAGGCGGCACGGCCTTCTCGTGATCACTCATGGCGGCTCCTGACGGGGGTGTCTGCGCGAGTACTCCGGCAGCCTTGACGGTCCGCCGGAGTCCTCAACCATACTAGTCTGAACTAGGTTAAGTTGCTATGATGGTGATGCGCAACAACCAAGCCGCAGGCCTGACAGCTCGCGGGCGGCGCCCGTGCTCACTTCCCCAGAGCACGGGCGCGGCCCCGGGCGATCAGCCCGGGCGGGGGATCGGCCCACTCCTACACCGCTGATCCCCCGTCGTTTCCCAGCGATCCGAGGAGATCGGCGAATGGCCAAGATGACGATCGTCCACCACCCGAGGGCCGGCCAGAACTGGGGCGTGCAGCGCAACGGGAACCAGGCCGAACCGGAATCCGTCCGCGAACTCGATGCCGCAACCACAGTGCCCGCGCCCGCCGCGGCGGCCGTCCTGGACACCTGGACCAAGGAGGCCGAGCGGGAGGCCGAAATCTAATGCCCTGGTACACCCAGCACCCCGAGCCCAGCAACGTCGGCGAACCCCAGTCGGTCCGCGACGCGAATGACGCCATGCTCGCCCGGCAGGGCCTGATGGCCGGGGCGGCCGAGAAGGAAGCCGACGCCCAGATCGACGCCGCTTTCAGCGAGATCGGCCTCTAACCATCCATGTTCAGCGGGCCGGGGCGGTCCAACGGTTCCTACACCACCGCCCCGGCCCTTCCCAGCGATACCCAATGAAAGGAGACCGCTATGCAGGAGCCTAACCGCGTCGCAACCGTCGGCCAGCTTCGGGCGGCGATAGAGGGAATCCCCGATGAGACCCCGCTCATCGTCAACGCCGCGGACCCGGGCTACCCGGAGGTCGTCAACGGGCAGGTGATCACGAGCACCGGCTTCGGGCTCGTCGACTGGGGCGACGGCTACGGCCTGGAGCCGGACGGCGTGTTCGCGCTCAACTGCCACGTAGCCCTGGACGACGAAGACCTGCCGCGCAAGCCGGTCAGGCCAGCGCGCGACGTCGGCCGCCGGGGCGAGGCAGAAACCGGCCGCCCGGAGGCCGAGGCCGAGGCTGAGCTATGACCGCCGACCCGTGGGCCGGGCCGGAGGCCATAACGGACCCGCAAGCCCTGCTGGAGCGCGAGTACGGTGAGGCCCGGGAATGGGCCCAGGAGCGTTACGCCAGCCGCGTCGAACCGGCCGGAAGACTCACCGCAGAGCTGACTAGCCGTGAGGCAGCGGAATTGTCCGCTGTGCTGGCGGGCGGCCTGGACACGCTGGGGGACATGCGGCCCGGGATCGCGGAGTGGCAGACCCCCGAGGCCGACTCTTACGCCGGAACGCTGTCAGAGTTGCGCGACACGGTGGCCGATGTGGAAGCCGAGACCATCGTCTTCGGGTTCCGCGAACCCTGGGAATCCGTCGACCGCTTCCGGCAGCGCGTAACCGGCGACGCCGAGCCGGACCCAGAGGCGGAGGCTGAGCTGTGACCGCCGCAGGTCGGCTCCGCCAGCGGGACGCCGCCGCGCTGCAACGGCGGCTGGCCGACGCCCGGCAAGCGGTCGAGGACCTGTCGCTGGCCTGGGGCGTGTGGGCCGATGACGTCCGGCAGGAAGCCGAGCGCCGCCACGGCGCCGACGCTGCCGACGAAATCCTGTGGGCCGACCCGGAATACAGTCGCGCCCTCGATGGCGGGCAGCCGATCCGTCAGGCGAAGGACGCAGTCCTGAATGCCGAAACCTGGTTCGCCGGTGCCGAAGCAGCAACCGCAGAAACCCAGACGCCCGAGGCGGAGGCCGAGCTGTGACCGCTCCGGGCCGGTTCCAATGCACGCTGACCATCAGCGATGAACCGCAGTGCACGACATACGCCCGGGTAACGGTCACCGACGCGACCGGCGATTCCGCCCGCGCCTGTACCCGCCACGCCGTCGCCGCCCTAGACGGGATCGACGGGGCCCGCGTTGACTGGGCCGACACCCGAGGAATCAACGAGTTCGAGCGGAAGGCACTGGAACTGACCGAGGAAATCCAGAGGCCATCACTTGCCAGCCAACCGCGCACAGCCATCGAGCCAGAACCAGAGGCGGCCCGGGACGAACTTGAAATCGGCCGCTAACCCACAGAAGGAAAGGCCATACAGATGGGCGAGCGAATAAAGGTCATCTTCCGGGAATTCAAAAAGTCTGAGATGACCCACTACGGCAAAACCGGCGCGATGACCTCGCTGGACAAGGAAACCGGCCAGGCACAGGTCACCTTTGACGACGGCGAGAGCGTGACCATCGACGCCTGCTGCCTTCAGAGCCTTGAGGCACAGGAAACACCTGAGGCGGAGGCAGCGCGGGACGAACCAGAAATCAGCAACTGACAGGCGAGCCGACAATGGAAAAGGAGAATTCGTTGAACCAGATCAAGAGGCTAACTGAAGCAGAGGCTTTCCGGGCGGAGGTCGTCAGCGTCCGCATCGTCTGCCCGCCCGACGTGATCGAGGCCGCTCTAGCCAGCCTGGCAGACTCCTACGGCGAAGCATGGCAACCCAGTACCCGCAAGCCATCGCGATACGAAACCGGCGAGGTACTCCAGTACGGAACCTTGATCGTCCCCGTACCCAGGAACTGACCGACCTGGACAAAGAGCAGAGGCCGCGGCACCCTGGGGTGCCGCGGCCTCTGCTCTTTGTCGTGGGCGAAGCAGCGGACAAAGTCCCGGGGTACTGAGAGACGGCTGGGAATTCAAGAGATGGCACCTGCGTGGTTTGGGGAGAAGTGCGCTCCCCAAACCACCACGAGGGAATTTGTGAATGTCTCCCGGAACCTGTCAAGCTCCGGCTCCAAGATCTTTTCCAAAACCGGGAAAACATCTTGGCTCCTCCACTTGACAGAACCCGTCCGACCGAAAATCGCTCGGCAGTCGGCGGCGGCGTGTCGATGACCTCGCCAGAGCGCGTACGCTAATTTGTTTCATTTCATATCATTTATTTCGTTACATATCTTGCGATATGAAACGAAACGATATAGAATGAAGACAGAGCCGAGATCGAGGAGGGCAAGTTATGGCCGCGCAGCGAACCGAGAGCGTGACGTGCAAGTTCCCCGGGTGCCAGAACCCGCCGGAGGCCACGGGAAAGCCGGGGCGGCCGAAGGAGTACTGCGCCGACCCCGCGCATACCGCGATGAGGGTATGGCGCGAGCGGAAGCGCCAGGAGGCCGCCGAGCGCGGGACTGTCATCACGGACGCGGAAACTGAGCAGCCCGTCACCATGGCCCGGGTAACCGGAGCCGAGCTGATGCGCGAGATGCGCACGCTCGCCGACCGGCTGACGGCAACAGGCGCACGGCTGGCCGAGACCGCCGCCACCATGGGCGACCCGACGGCCGTCGAGGTCGAGGTCGAGGCGCTCCGGACGATGGCCGAGCAGCGCGCCGCGACCGCCGAGGCCGCACGGGCCGAAGCCGAGCGCCGGGCGGCGACCGCAGACAAGATGCGCGTCACCGCGGACGAGGCTGCTGAGGAGATGAACCGGGCACTGGAGGCCGCTCAGGCGCGGACGGCCGAGGCTGAGCGGCAGCTCACCGAGGCGGCATCAGCGCACGGGGCCGAGTTGGACCGGGTCCGCGGCGAGGCTCGGGCACAGGCCGAGGCGTCCGAGGCGGCGCAGGAGGAGACCCGGCTCCAGGCGCAGGAGCACGTCCGCGCAGTGCGCGAGGAAACCGAGGAACGGATCACTCAGACGGCCGAGCGAGCCCGCCGGGCGATCGAGGAGGCCAAGGCCGAAGCGGCGCGCCAGGTCAGCGAGGCCGGGGAAGCCAGGGCCGCGGCGGAGGTCGAGGCAGCGCGGCAGCTCGGGCTAGCGCAGGACGCAGAGCGGCGGGCGGCGGCCGCCGAGGCCCGGGCCGAGGCCGCACGGGCCGAGGCAACGGAGATCCGGACCGCGTCTGAGCGCGAGGCCGAGCGGCTCCGTGCCGAGGTTGACCGGGCCCGGTCGGAAGGCACCCGGCTGGCAGACCAGGCCAGGACAGATGCAGCGCAGGACCGGGAGGAACTGCGCACGGCACTGGAGGAGCGGGCGGCCGTCCTCGAAACGGCAGTTGCAGACCTGCGGGCACGGGCCGAGCGAGCGGAACGGGAACTCGACCGCGCCCGGGGCGAGTGATCCAGGGGAGCGGGCAGGCTGCGCGGTCCGCGGCTCGTCGACCGGCCGGGGTGGTCGAGGGCCTGGTGCTCGTCGACCGGCGCCTAGCGGGTCGGTTGCCGAAGACGAGACTTGCGGCGCTTGGCGTTCGCAATAGCCCGGCCGCTGCGCACTGCCCGGCCGTGAGGTTCGGTGGCGGGCGGCGGCTTGGGAGCGCCGGGATCGGCTGGATGGAGAGAGCCGACGAGGCTATCCCATTCGGAGGCAAAAGACGTTAGTGCGCCCTTGGCTGACTCTGCGCGCTTGGCGCGCTCCTCGTCAGCCAGCCCCTCACGGGCGGCGGCCAGCAGTCCGGCCGACTGTTGCATGACGGTCAGGGCGGCCGCGTAGAAGACGGCGACCTGCTTTCGCACGGCGGCGGAGGGGTATCCGGCGGAGACGGCGATCAGCACGGGATCGACCCGCATCCACTGCTGCGCGACCAGGGCCTGCCGCTCCGCTTCCTGCTGTAGCTGACCGGAATCGATCAACTTCGCGCCGAGGTCGGGGTTGAGTTGCCGGATTACGTGGAACGCCGCGGCGAAGACCTGCGCGGCGCGCTCCCTTTCCGTCAATGCAGATGCGGTGCTGTCCGGCGAGGGGAGGAGGGCGGAGGCGTCCCAAACCGGCGCGGGACGGGGCCGCGCGGCCTCCGCCCGTCTCCGCCCGTCCTCGTGTCCCCAGTTCGTGACTACGACGCGAAACGCGAAGAGAAGGAACAAGAGCGTTCCCGCGGCGACACCCAGGCGGGCGCTGGAAGTGTCCGCGACGAAGCCGCCGAGAGCGAGAATCGGAAGGGCGAGCAGTGCCCCGACGATCGCCCCGAGGTAGATCACTGCCGACGGGTGCTGATCGGCCGGGATGACCTTCTCACCGAAGTACAAGACCACAAGCACCGCAATGATCAGCCCAGCGCATGTTCCGTAGAACGTCGCATGCCCAACGTCAGAGGCAGCGGGGCGCTGCGTGACCGCGACGCGGACAGCCATGACCGCGAGATTCATGGTGTTCAGAGTATTGGCAAGACCGGGCCGGTGTGGTCGAGGGCCTGGTGCTCGTCGACCGGCGCGGCCCGCAGCTCGTCGACCGGCCGGTGTGGTCGAGGGCCTGGTGCTCGTCGACCGGCGCGGCCCGCAGCTCGTCGACCGGCCGGTGTGGTCGAGGGCCTGGTGCTCGTCGACCGGCGCGGCCCGCAGCTCGTCGACCGGCCGGTGTGGTCGAGGGCCTGGTGCTCGTCGACCGGCGCGGCCCGCAGCTCGTCGACCGGCCGGTGTGGTCGAGGGCAAGTTCGGTCAGGCGTTCTAGGCAATTCAGTGGATTGAGCTGTAAGCTTTGATGAGGCAGGTTAAGGCAACACAGACACGTGCATCACGAACGAAGACCGTGGTCCGCTCGCTGCGCATCGCGGAAAATCGGAAACCCGTCGTGCATGGTCGACCTGGAAGGAGGGTGGTTCCCGTTGGCTCAGGTGACGATCAAGACCGGGTTCGACGTCGACTACTACCTCGACCAGGTCGGCGCGGACTACTACCTGACGGCGGCCGGGGAGCCGCCCGGGATCTGGGCCGGGTCCGCCGCGCCGGGCCTTGGCCTGGTGGGCCAGGTTGACCCGGATGTGATGCGGGCGCTGTACCACCACGACACCGCGCCGGACGGGACGCCGCTCGGCACGTCGCAGCGCGAGCCCGAAGTACCAGGCCAAGCGCACCTATCAGCAGGTCCAAGAGAGAATCGAGAAGCGGATGGCGGCCGAGCTCGGCGAGCTGGCGCGGCACCATGCCCGAGCGGGTGCGGAAGATCCGGCTCGAGGAGCGGGCCAAGACGCGGACCCGGACGCCGTACTACGACATGACGTTCAGCGCGGAGAAGTGCGTCAGCCTGGCGCTATGCCGGGCTGCGGGCCGCCGCGCGGACGGCGCAGGGAGGAGGGCCGCGAGCAGGACGCGGAGCGGCTCGAAGCGCAGGGCCCGCGCGGTCGAAGCGGCGGTCATGGCCGGGGCGGACGCGATGATCGCGCATGTGGAGCGGCGCGGAGCGATCGTACGCACCGGGCACCACAGCGCGAGCAGCGGCGAATTCCGCGACGCAGCCGGGTTCGTCGCGGCGAAGTTCCTGCAGCACACATCACGTTCCGGTGATCCGCAGCTGCACGTACAGGTCCCGATCCTGAACCGGGCGCAGCGCGCGGACGGAGCCGACGAGCGGTGGCGGGCGCTGGACGGGCGGCCGCTGTGGGCCGAGCGTCTCGGGGCAGCGGCCTACGCCGGGCTGGCCGAGGCGCAGGCCCTCGCCCGGATGGGATTCCCGCTGGTCAAACGGGCGGACGGGAACGGGTACGAGGTCGGCGGCGTGGCCGCAGAGACGATGGAGGCGTTCAGCGCGCGCACCGCGGCGATCGCCGCCAAGCTGGCGGAGCGGATCGCGGAGTATGAGCAGATGTTCGGGCGGCCGCCGAACCGGCAGGCGCTGTACAAGCTCCGCAAGCGGGTCACCGTGGAGACCCGCGCGGCCAAGCACAAGCCCGCCGCTGGCGAGCAGGACGACGAGCAGAGCAGGAGCCGCGGCGGCCGAGGCCGAGCTGGAGGCGTGGGCCCGCCACGCGGCCGACGAGCAGGTACAGGCCCTTGACGCGCTGCCCGAAGCGGTCGAGGTCTACGCCGCCGAGCACCCCGAAGCGCGGCCGAGCGGAACTGCCCGGCGAGGCCGAGCGGGCCGAGATCATCCGGGCGGCTGTAGCCGAGGTGCAGCGGCAGAACGCCGCGTGGACCCGCGCGAAGCTCGAATGGGAGCTGTACCGGCAGCTGCCGGTACTGCCCGCGGCGCGCCGACTGGGCCGGTACCTGGCAGAGATGGCCGACGACGCGCTGGCGGGCCGCGCCGAGGGCGTGAACGTGCTCCAGATCGCGCCGGTGCCGGACGTGGTCGACGTGTCCCGGCTCGGGTTCCGCAAGGACGGCGCCAGCATTTACCGGCCGCCCGGCGAGGCCCGGTACGTGACCGCCGAGCACCTGGACCTCGAGGAGTGGCTGCTGTCGGCAGTCAAAGGCGGCCGCGCGTCCAGGGGTCTCCGACGAGGCGGCCGCCGCCGCCGTCGCTGGCGACGGCGCTGGACTTTGACCAGCGGGCGGCCGCGCGGGGGCTGCTGACCAGCCGGCAGGCGGTGTCGTGCCTGGTAGCCCCGGCCGGGACCGGCAAGACGTTCCCGATGGCCGCAGTTCGCGCGGGTCTGGACGGCCGAGACCGGTGGCCGGGTAGTCGGCCTGACGCTGGCCGAGAACGCGGCCCGGGTCATGGCGGGCGAGGGCATGACCGAGGCGTAGAACATCGCGCAGTTCTTCGCGCACGAAGGTGCCCGTCGGCCAGGGCGACGTCCTGGTCGTCGACGAGGCGTCGCAGGTGCCGACAGCCGACCTGGCCCGGATCGTCAACCTCGCGCCGGCCGGGCGGGCGGCGCGGGTGATCCTGACCGGCGACACCGAGCAGCTCGGCCCGGTCGAGGCGGGCGGCATGTTCCGGCTGATCGCGGCCGAGGGCGAGCGGTACGCAGCTGGCCGAGGTCCGCCGGTTCGACGAGGCTTGGGAGCGCGAAGGCAGCTTGCAGCTGCGGGCCGGGGAGCTGGCCGCGTGGGGCGAGTACGGCTCCCGGGGCCGGGTCTACGAGGGCCCGCAGGACCGCGTCCACGACGACGCGGTCGACTTCTGGCTGACCGACACGGCGGCCGGGAAGACCTCGCTGCTGCTGGCAGCGCAGCAACGAGGAGGCCGCCCGGCTCGCCGGGCTGGTGCGGGCAGCGGCGCGATCGAGCGCGGGCAGATCCCCGGCGGCCGGGAGGTCACCCTGCGCGACGGGAACCCGGCCGAGCCGGGGACCTGGTCCGGGCCCGGCTGAACACCGAAATCGACGCCGGCGGCCAGCCGCTCGCCAACCGCGACGTGCATCAGGATCACCGGACTGGACCGGGCGAGGGCGCGAGCCGGGAAGCCGTCGCGCAGCGGCAGCTCACCAGCCCGGCGCGGACGGCCGAGTGGTCGGACGAGTTCACCGTGCCCGCCGCCTACCTCGAGCAGAACGCCGAGCTGGCCTACGCGGGCAACGTGTACGTAGCGCAGGGCCGCACCGTCGACACCGCGCACCTGGTCGTGTCGCGAGGGCATGACCCGCGACCTGCTCTACGTCGGCATGACCCGGGGCCGGGAGAAGAACCTCGCGCACGTCGTTACCGGCCCGCCCGATCCGGCCGACCTGTCCCGCGACGAACGCCGAGGCGTTCACCCGGGCCGCCGTCCTGCGGGCCGGCTGAGCTGCGGCACGCGGCGAGCAGGACGCCGCCCGCGGCCGTCGCCGCTGGTGCCGCCCGAACCGGACGGGATGCGCGGAGCCGGGCGCCGTGGGAATCGGTCGTCGCCGCCGCGATGGAGCGAGACGAGCCGCTGGGCACCGCGATCGAGGCACATGCGCGACGCTCAGCGAGTTCCCAGTCCAACACCCGGCACCTGTACGAGCTCGCGGAGGCCGGGTGGTGGAAGGACGTCGTCCCGCAGATCGACGACATGGTGCGCGCCAGCGGATCGGCGAGCACGACTACCAGCGGTACCTCACCGACCCGGAGCGGCCCGCGTTCCTCCAGGAGCTGCGGCGCCACGAGATCGGCGGGCGGCCGATCCCGGACGTGCTGGACTCGATCACCGCGCGCCGCTGGACGGGGCCCGGTCGATCGCCGCTGTGCTCCACGGGCGGGCGGGAAAAGAGCCCGCCCCGGCCCGGGGCGAGACGACGGACCTGGGCTGAGCGCGCCCCCGGGCGGCGCCCGCATGGGTCCGCGAGGCCTACCGGGAGCTCGACCGGCGGCAGGCCGAGCTAGGCGAGCAGCTTGCCGCGCGAGCCGCCGCAGTGGGCGGTCGAAGCATGGGGGCTGCCGCCGCCGAGCCGGGCGCGCTGCTCGAGGACTGGAAGCAGCGCGCCGCCGTGGTCCAGTCATACCGGGAGCTGGCCGGCATCACCGACCCGCGCCGGGCGATCGGCCCAGCGCCGGCCCGGCAGGCCGGCATGATCGGAGGCGTTCGCCGCGCGCGTCCGCGCGCTGCAGCTGGCCGACGAGGCCGCCTTGCTCAAGGCGATGGGCCGGGGCGAGCTGGAGGCCCGGGTACGTGAGTACGCCCGCGCCGAGGCCGCCGCGCCGGCCGACGTCCGGACCGGAGCTCGACAGCGCACGCGGCAGCGGGAGCACTCGCACGGCAGGCCAGGCGGCCCGAGGCGGGAACGAGGAGCTGGCCCGGTCGGCTGAGGCGCTGGCCCGGATGATGGAGGCCGACAGGGGAGCGGCTCCAGGTCGCCGACGCCGCCCGGGAGGAGTGGGCCGAGGCCACCGCGGCCAGGCCGAGGCCGCCAGCCAGGCCCGCGCCGAACTCGAGGCGCGCGGCCCCGCCCACTGGGACGAGCACCAGGCCGAGGCGCAGGTTGACGGAACGAGTGAGGTCCAGGCGGCCGAGGACCCTGAGGCCGCGCTGTGGAACGAGATAGACGCACAGCAGGCGGCCGAGATCAGCGAGCTGAACCAGGCCACGGCGGAGGCCGAGGTAGAGCAGCACGGAGGGGAACTCACCGGACTCGACCCCGAGGCTGCCGACGCCATGGCCGTCATCCAGGCCAACCGCGAGGCTGCGGACGCCGCCGCCGGCCAGCTGGCCGAGAAACAAGCCGCGACTGGGCCGCGGTCGAGCAGGCCGGTATCGACGAGCCGGTCATGCACGCCGAGCCGCAAGCCGGGCTGGAGGCCGTCCCCCGCCCGTAAGGCTGATCCCCCCACATGCGGCGGGGCGAGCCTTCGGGCTCATGCCCCTCTCCGGGTGCTTGCCGCCACGTCGTCGGCGTGGCACCCCGCGAATTCGTTGCAAGTGACGGATTTGCCGAGCCGGTTGATAGCGCCGGGCAGCCATCGCTCGTGCCACCACTGCGCCCGGTCGAGGTCGATGCTGGGTGGTTCGGCGTAGGTGCGCTGCCATTCGGCGTGGAGGGTGCCGAGTTCCCACAGCGCTTCCCGGTGATTTGGCCAGCAACGACAAGCGCGTAGCCGGGGTACTGGACCCGGAGAACGCCGTCGACCACTCGCGCAGCTCGGCGAGCTGAACGGCTTCGGCGGCCTGGTCCAGTCCATCCCAGCGCGGTGCGGACGGGGTTTTGACCTCACTCCCGCCGCGCAGGCTCTTCACCGTGGTCGACAGGCTGACGACCTCCGCCCGGAGCAGCTCAACCTCTTTGCGGGACTGGCCGAGCTGCTCGCTTAGGTTGGCAATCTGCGTGGCGAGGACGTTGAAGCGCCGCGAGGCCGACACAGCGTCGTATTCACCCATAACCCTGTCTCCTTTACGTCCGCTCATGCAGTTAGGGGCGGCACCAGCCGCCCCTAACTAAGGAACTGTATTCACTGCTTATGTCATTCAGCCGGTCGGCTCGATTTCGATCTCTGGCTCCGGGAGGCTCCTGGCACCCGGGAACTCCGGATCGTCGCCCCCGGGTTCCATTCCGTATTCATCGAGCATGGTCGTAAGATCGTGGGCCATGATCTCGGCGGCCACCTCAGCATTCGCGTGGGCATCTGCCTCGGTACCCGCCTCAACGTCAGGCGCGACTCCAGCCCACAGGTCGTCACTTATCTCCGCGTCAGGCTGGACGGACCCGCCGTTGCCTTCGGCCCGGGCGCGGAACTCGTCGAGGGCCTCGGCCCTGTACCCCTTCGCGGCGTACCGTTCTGGGTTGAGGAAGGCGTCAAGCTCATGCCGCGCCTCTTCCCCGTCCAGCCACGCCTCGTGTTCGGCATCGCGGGCTGCCTCGGCCTCCGGGGACCACGAATCCGGGTGGAAGGAGCCGAACTCCCTGACTGCGGCTCTTGCGGTCCGCTCGGCGGCCTCGGCGGCCTGGACCCGGCCCCAGAGTTCGTCAGCTGTTGTCATCGCTGCCTCCCTTCTCTGATTCAGCCGATCGGCTCGATTTCCGGTTCACCGGCCGGTTGGACTTCCAGGGCACCGCCGGGGTAGTTCTCGCTGAACCACGCGGCCTGATACTCGTCGTAGGCCGCCTCCGCTTCCTCCGCCAGGAGGTACGCGTTCATTCCTTCGTCGGTGCTGAGGTCGTCGCTGATCTCGCGGGCCGCGTCGGCCTCCTCCTGCTTGGCCTCATAAACGGCATAGGCCTGGCTGGCGGTTGCCTGGCCAGCCTGGTGCTGGTCACTTGTCATGGTTTGTCTCCATAGTCGCGCCGGTCCCCGCCGGTACTACCGAGTCGGCGGGGACCGCCGCCTAGAACATGTCGGCTTCTGGTATCGGCTCCAAGTCCGTGTCGGCCTGCCAGGAGGGCAGTCCCGGCCGTGCTGGTGCCGCCAGGCCAGGAGCCCCGATTCGGCGGTTCCGCCGCTTCGGTCTCGGCCGCTTCGCGGGGTTCACTCTGCCGGTCAGTCTCGCCGCCGCCTTCCCCGGTCAGCGGCCAGGCGGTCGGGCCGCCGGGACGAGGTCGCGGAAAGATTGGCGGACGGTTCCATCTCGAGCAGGCCGTCGAGATGGCCGGCAGCGGCGCGACCCGGCCAGGGAACGCCGGGCGGTCAGGCCGGTTGCGCAGGTAGCGGAGCGGGAATCGGCGCTCGGGCCGCTTCCAGACCGGGCGGACCCTGCGACCACGACGGGGAGAGGTTCATGCGGACCACCAGGGCGTGCCAGTCGGGCAGCGTCCGGAGCAGCTCGGGCGGGACGACCCGCACCGCGCGGTCGCTTCGGCGGCGACCTCCGGTGGTGATCGACCCGCACAGCTTGGACACGTTTTCCAGCGTGTCGGCGTCGGAGATGCCGGGCAGCAGGACCTTGGTGCCGCAGGTGGCCCAGATGGTGGCGCCGCCGGCCTTGCCCCACCGGTCCTCGAGCTGGCTGACGCCGTGCACGACCGGCATGATCAGGATGCCCTTCCCGGCCGCGTCGGCGAGCATCGCGGGCAGGTCGACCGGGCAGATCACCGCGACCTCGTCCAGCGCCATCAGCAGCGGCGGGTCGAGGCGGCCCGCCCGGGTGCGGGTACCGATCAGCCCGGCCTGGTAGTGGACGTAGGAGGCCAGCGCCCGGAACAGCGGGGTCACCGGCGAGTCCTCGTCGCCGGACGCGATCATGTACAGCGTGCCCCGGCCGAGCGCGAACCGGTCGACGTCGAATACCGCGTCGCCCGGGCGCCGGGGTGACGGCCTCGGCCAGGCCGCGGGATCGCCGCCCAGGCCAGGGACAGCTCGATCGTGTCGCGGACCGACCCGGCGGTCCGGTTGTCGGCCAGCATCCGGCGGACGACGGCGAGCATCTCCGGGGTGCCGTGCTCGGCCAGGGCCTTGAGCGCGGCCTGGTGGCCGTCGAGCTGGACCCAGCGGAACACGTCGGCGATCGTCGACCCGGTGACGGCGGCGGCGAACAGCAGCCCGGCGAGGGCTACCTCGCCCTTCTGCTCGAACCACTCGATGTTGCCGTGGCCGGTGCCCTTGGTGCCGCCGGTCAGCCAGGCCGCCATGCGGCGGGCCATGACCAGGTCCCGGCAGGGGCCGAGCATGTCCCACCGCAGCGTCGAGGCGACGTCGCCGACGCCCTGGGGGTTGAACACGTGGACCGGGCCGAGCCGGGCCCGGTCCGCCGCCGGTGGTGGCGAACAGGTCCGCCTTGGTGCTGGTGGCCAGCACCGCGCCCGGGTGGTCGACGATCCGGTCGGCGATCACGCCCGACTTGCCGACCCGCTGCGGGGCCAGGACGAGGACCTGGTCCTCCAGCCGCGCGTACAGGCGGCGGAAGTACTGCGCGCGGCCGAGCCGGACCGCGTACTCGGTGGTCGCGGCAGGTCAGCCGGTCGCGCCAGGTGAGCCGGGGCCGGGCCCGGCGGCCGTGGAAGAACGCGGCCGGGCGGGACCAGCGGACCAGCAGCTCGACCAGGGACGCGTACCCCGGGCCCGGGCGGAGCTTCAGCCTGATCCGCCAGCGCAGCGCGCGGGGCCGGTTCCGGGCCGCGGCCTCCTTGCTGATCACCCGCCGGTAGAACAGCACCGCGGCGGCGGCAAGCGCCGACGGCGGCGGCCAGCTCGAGCCCCCACAGCGGTGATGACGGTGGCTATCAGCTTGGCGATCACGAGGCCTCCTCAGGGTCGGCGGGCGCAGGGTTGTCAGCGCCGCTGGTGGTTTCGGTCGGGTGGGTATCCGGGAGGGTCCGGTGAGTACCTGCGCGCGGGCGTCCCGCACGGCTTTCTCGCACCAGGAGCGGCCGTATCCCGTGCGGGTCATCAGCGCGTCGTAGTCCGGTGTCCACCGCTCTCCGCTGCGGATGGCATCGCGGATCTGGTCGGCGAGCTCGGCCACCACCGCGGCGCGGTCGACTGCGGGCGGCGTCCTCGGCTGTGCGGGCTGCGTCCCGTACGGCCGTCGAGCTCCTTGTACGGAGCGTCTCCCGTACGGCGCTGGTCTCGGTGCGGACCGCCTCCCGTACGCTGTCGATGCTCCGTGCGGAATTCCTCCTGCGCGGCGCGGATGCCGCCGGCCAGGCTCGAGGCGGCGAGCTCGTGCCGCTCGCCGCAGCTCGCGAAGATCCTCGCCGAGCGCCGCGCGGACCGCGCCGAGCGTCGACCGGGCCGCGTTGTCCGCCTCCGTGCGGGCTCGCTTCCCGTACGGCGCTGGTCTCTGTGCGGACCGCTTCCCGTACGCCGCCGAGTTCCGTGCGGAACTCCTCCTGCGCGGCGGCAAGCCGCCGGCCAGGGCCGTGAAGGCTGACTGGTGCTCCTCGCGCAGGTCGCGCAGGTTGCCGTCCAGGGCGATCGCGGACCGGGTCGAGGACCAGGCCCAGGGACGAGGTGCCGGGCAGCGGGGTGGCGAGCAGGACGCAGGCGGCGAGCCCCGCTGACCGTGGACCGGGGCGCCAGGACCAGCCGCAGCCCGTACAGCACGGCCTTCCCGGCCAGCGGCCAGCGGCGACGAGCGCGGCGCGGCCGAGAGCCGCCCACGCGGACCGCTCCGCCTCCATGCCGAGCACGTGGCGGCGGACGACGGCGATGACCCGGTCGGTGACGATCGCGAGGAACACCGGCGGCATGACGTAGGCGGCGACGCTGCGCGCCGAGGAGACGTCGGCGGCGGCGTAGTTCATGGCGGCCGACCCGAGCGCGCAGGCCAGGATCAGGGCCCGCTCGACCCGGGCGGACTGCCCGCCGCGGGCCAGGCCGAGCGCGAGCAGCGAGAAGATGATCATTCCGGCGTCGAGGGCGACCGCCTCGATGATCGCGGGCCAGGACTGGTGCTTGGCGCGGAAGATGTACTGGTACTGCGCGGCCAGCGACACGGCGAACAGGCCGAGCGTCGAGGACGCCGAGCAGGACCGTGGCGGTGTTGACCAGGCCCCGGCCCGGCGGGGACCTCGCCGCCGGCGATTTTCCGGATGTTGGTGATCGCACCGGTCACCGTCGGTCGTCGGTGACCTCGAACAGCCCGGGGCCGCGTGGGATGCTTGGAAGTGCTCACAGGTGGTGCCTTTCTTGGTCTGCCAGCAGGTGGGCCCCGGCCCGCAGTGCGTACTTGGCGGTTCGGCTGCGGGCCGGAGCGGAGGAAGGGAAGGCGGGCGGTCACTAGATGTCCGCCTCCGCCTCGGGGTCGTCGAGCGCGGCCTCCGCCTTCGGGGTCAGGGAGTAGGGGAGGGGCTTGTCGTAAAACCACCCGCCCGGGGGGAGCGGGGTCAGCGGCGGTTGGCGGGCCGCTGTTCCAGATGCCCATGGGCTGTTCCTTCGGGTGGGGAGCGGGCTGGGACGGGTTCGCTGATCTGGGGTAATGGCTCGAGCTCCAGGTCGGCCTCGGGTTCGGGCTGGGGGCTCGCGTGTCGAGCTCGGCCCGCCATCCGCTGATCAGGCCGTCGGTGACGGGCAGGAGATCGGCGTAGACGTCGGGGGCGGCGGGGCGGGCCGGGCCACGGCATCAGCCAGGCCTCGCGGGTCGGGTTCGGGCACGAATCGTCGCCGTGCCTCCGGCCTACCGGCGGTCGCCGGGGCGGCCTCCGGCTGGGGGCTGGCGTCGGCGGCGCGGCCCCTGGCGAGCGGGCGCGGCTGGGGCGAGCACTCCGGGCAGAGCTTCGGCGCCTCTTCCGGTCTTTGATCGCGCGCTCCAGGGCCCGGGAGCCCGGCCAGGTCCGGGCCAGCCGGAAGGTGCCGCCCGCCTCCTTGACGACCTCCATCAGCCGGGCGCCGCGGCCCGCGCGGTGCGCCTCCAGGCGCTGGTCCAGGTTGGACGTCCACCCCGTGTAGTGCCGGGCGTGCTTGACCGGCGGGTCGAGGTGCAGCAGGTACACGGTCCCGTCGCCGCTAGCGGGCTTGCCGCTGTCCGTCATCCGAAAGCTCCCTCGGGCTCTGGTCTCGGAGTCCTCCGGCGCCTGGCGGTCCGCCGGGAGTCCTCAACAGATCTAGTTCGAACTAGCTTAAGCTAGCTTTAAGCGATGCCGCAACAGGACTGGGCTAGCTCGACGCAGCTCGAGTCATGGCGGAACTCCGCGCAGCCCATAGGCTTGACTGGTGAAGATCGATCCCAACGACCCGCGGCGGCCGTTCCGCCAGATCGCCGACGACCTGCGCAGCAGGATCAGCAAGGGCGAGTTTGGCCCTGGGGCAGCCACTGCCGTCCATCGCAGACCTTGCGAGACCAGTACGGGGTAGCCGGGCAGACGATCCAGAACGCGCTACGGAGTGCTTAAGGACGAGAACCTTGTGGTATCGCAGCAGGCCCGCGGCGTTCTACGTCCGCGATCCCGGCCAGGCCGGGCCGACGGCGGCACGATTCGGCCGAGCTAGCGACGCCCAAATCTGGAGCTGCGCGAACTTCAAGAGCGATTTGCGGAGATTGAAGGGAGACAACGCAGACCTGCGGGCGCTGATAATGGACTTGTACGGCCGAACGGGACAGCCCTACCCCCACGGAATCGCAAGGGGCCACCCGACGTGAGCAAACTGGTTGACCTGCGGGTCACGGACGCTACAAGCCTGATGTGAACGGTCTGGCCTGCGGCAAGATCGCGGCCACAAGGACGCGGCTTGGACTCTCGCATGGAGATTTCGCCGACGCACTCAGTCGGTTGCTGAGCTGGGAGGTCTCGGCGGGCCTTATCCGGTCCTGGGAGTGCACGACAGCACCGCCACCCGGGGATGTCCTAGCCGCATGTGACGTCCTGGTAAACAATGGGTGCCCAGAGGAAAAGACTTCACATCCACCTACCGAATTCGTGGACTCCGGGCAGACAACGTCGGATATTGATTTCGGCGGGGTAAGGGTACCGTGCCGCAGCGCGGACGGAAGGATCGTTTGGGTGACCGTACCACGCAGGACATTCCTACTTGGAGGAGTGTCAGCTACCGCAGCTCTGGCCATGCGTCCGGTCACCCGGAGCGTCAGGCAGATCGCTACTACTAGCGATATCAGTCCTATCGAGCATCTTCAGCGGATGCGGCAGATGCTTATTGAATCGGATAACCTGCTCGGCCCTGGGCATATTATCCCGACCGTCCATGAGCACATTCAGATCATTCGGCAGTTGCGCGCGGGACGCTCGGGCGCCGACGGGCGGGCGCTGCTTTATCTGCAAGCCCAGTTCGCCGAGTTCGCCGGTTGGTTGCACCAGGACAGTGGCGACTTCCAACAGGCACAGTTCTGGCTAGACCGAGCGCTTGATTGGTCTCATGCAGTCGCGGACCGGGAAATGAGCGTATATATCTTGGCACGCAGAGCCAACTCGCTGGCGACATGCGTGACTTCCGGAACGCTATCGACCTCGCTGATTGCAGCGATCGCGATGACCCATTCCGGGAGCCGTCTGCACGCCACCGCCGAGACCTATAAGGCGTACGGTTACGCTCTAGCGCACGAGCCGAAGCAAGCCCTCTGCGGCCTAGATCAGGCGAGCAGCCTTGCGGCTGTTCCTGAAGATGGGCCCTGGGCGGTCTGGCTAGACGAGGCGTACGTCAACGTGCAAAGGGGGCGCTGCCTTGCCGTCGTGGGGAGTCACGACCAGGCGGCGGAGGTCTTCCAGACCGCAATTCGGAACCTCCCGCCATCATTCCGGCGCGACCGCGGCATCTATCTGGCACGGGGAAGCTCAAGCCTACGCAGGCGCGGGCGTCCCCGAGCAAGCAGCCGCCGCCGGAAGCGAGGCCCTCGGCATCGCGGAGGAAACAGGTTCCGGGAGGATCGTGAACGAGCTTGCCGAACTCGATACCCTCATTGCCCGTTGGAGCCAGGTGCCAGCTGTCGCCGACTTTCGCGACGCTCTCACTAGCGTCATCCCGCAAGAAACGGAGGCACTTTGACGACCCGCCCGTACGTTCTGCTTAGCTGTGCGATGTCAATCGACGGATATATCGACGACACCACCACTCAAAGGCTGATCCTGTCCAATCAGGCCGATCTGGACCGTGTCGACGCGGTCCGCGCAGAATGTGACGCCATCCTGATCGGTGCCGAGACCATGCGACGGGACAACCCTCGCCTCCTAGTCAACTCTGAGGAACGCCGGGCAGCTCGCGAGTCGCGGGGCCTGCCTGCGTTCCCGCTCAAGGTCACGATGACACGGAGCGGCAACCTGGATCCAAGCCTGCGATTCTGGCACTTCGGCGGTGGCAAGCTCGTTTACTGCCCCGAGCAAGTCGCGGGGAAGGTCCGTGAACAACTGAACGGCCTAGCCGACGTCTGCGGCCTCTCTGGCGGCGTGGAAGTCGAACCGCTGCTCAGCGACCTCTGGAGCCGAGGTGTCCGCCGCCTCATGGTCGAAGGTGGGGAAACGATACACACACAGTTCCTTGAGGCCGACACTGTCGACGAGATCCAACTTGCGGTGGCCCCGTTCTTCCTGGGGGACCCGTCAGCGCCAAGTTTCGTCGGCGCTGGGACCTTTGCCGACGGCCCAAGCCGCAGGATGCAGCTAGCCGAGGTGCTGCCAGTCGGTGACGTCGCCGTCCTGCGGTACCTGACTTCACGAGACTTACCTGCCTGCCTGGCTAGCGAAGGTACGCAGGAGCGACGGCGGCGAGCTCCAGGACCAGGGCGACCCAGCCGAGGGCGGCCAGCGTGCGCACGCTAGGAACGAAGGCTTGGCGGATGCCGAAAGCGGCCATGACCGCTGACAAGTAAGCGTCAGCGGTCATGGCCGCTTTCTCACGGGGGACCAGCGCCGCATGACGTTACTCGATCGCGCGTAGTCGGCTTGCTGGCTACGTCGGTTGCAGTTTGAGTTGCAGTCCTCCGGTGTACCCGGGAGTCCTCGGGCGTACTAGTTTGAATTGGCTTAAGCTAGTCTAATAGGCCGTGACCAGGTTTATTGAGGTCGGAGGGTTGCGGCGCGGCTAGGCGGCAACAGCAGTTCGAACAAGACGTCGGACTCATAATCTGCCGGTCGTGGGTTCGAGCCCCACCCGCCCCACCCGAAATTAACCGGGAAGGCGCCCCTGACCTCTTCTTGACGAGGCGCCAGGTTCCCTGGCCTGACCCTATGTAGATGACGAGCAGACCCTATGTAGATCGTGTACCGTAAGGCTCGTGCAAGACCTCGACATCACACCCAGGATGGCGACGGTACTCAAGGTCTTCCTCGAGAACCCGGACCAGCCGCGCTACGGCTTCGAGTTGATGAAGCTCACCGGGATGGCAAGCGGCTCGCTCTACCCCATGCTCGTACGGTTGGAGAGGGCTGGCTGGCTGACTAAGGGTAAAGAGGACATCGACCCTCGGCGCAGGCCGACCTGCCCGGACCAACTACACGATCGCCGGGGCGGCGGTTGGCGCCGCTCGAAT